>NZ_CP189591.1:0-4663887 GCF_050157025.1 Pseudarthrobacter sp. O4 | reverse complement strand
GCATGGGGAACCGCAGGCTCCCGCGGTGAGCTGGATGTCCTCCGGATTCCCGTGGCCGACGGCGGCGAGGGCACCCTCGATGCCGCCGTCGGCTCCGGCTTCACCCGCCGGAGCGCCCTGGTCAGCGGCCCTACCGGGCAGCCGCTCCGGGCCGAGTTCGCGGTCCGCGGACGCGAAGCCGTGATTGAGATGGCCGCCGCGTCCGGGCTCGCCGTACTGCCGGACGGCATCAAGGACGCCACCGGGGCCACCAGCCTGGGCACCGGTGAACTGATCCGCGCAGCGCTCGACGCCGGGTGCCGGCAGATCATTTTGGGCGTCGGCGGGAGCGCCAACACCGACGGCGGCGCCGGGATCCTCCAGGGACTCGGCGCCAAACTCCTCGCCGCCGACGGACGGGAACTCCCGCCCGGCGGCGGCGCCCTGGCCGGGCTACACCAGATCGATTTCTCCGGGTTCGACACCCGCCTGGACGAGGCCCGCTTCATCCTGGCCAGCGACGTGGACAACCCGCTGCTCGGCCCCGAAGGCGCCCCCGCCATCTTCGGTCCCCAGAAGGGCGCCACCCCTTCGGACGTCGCCGCGCTCGACGCCGCGCTGTCCCGCTTTGTCGACGTGCTCGCGAAGGAGATCGGCCCCCGCGCCGTGAAGGCAGCGGAAGCCCCGGGCGCCGGGGCCGCGGGAGGCGCGGGCTACGCCGCCATCGCGGTCCTGGCCGCGACGCGCAGGCCGGGCATCGACGTCGTGCTTGAATTCACCGAACTCGGGCAGCGGCTTGCCGGTGCGGATCTGGTGATCACCGGCGAAGGCAGCCTGGATGAACAAAGCCTGCTCGGCAAGACTCCCATGGGTGTTGCCCGGGCAGCCGGACGCGCCGGAGTCCCCGTCATCGCGGTCTGCGGACGCACCACGCTGGGCGCGGAACAGCTCCGGCGGTCCGGCTTCCGGGACGTTCATGCTTTGACGGAGCTGGAAAGCAATGTAGACACATGTATAGCGGAAGCGGGATCGCTGCTGGAACGCCTCGGGCGGCGCATCGGCGAGCAGCTGGCGGCCCTGGCTCCGGCAACGAACGCCGACACGAAGGAGGCCATCCATGCCTGAAGAGACATTTGACCTGGTCATCCGCGGCCGGCACATCCTCACCACCGCCGGCATCGCGGCCCGGGAGGTCGGGGTCCGGGGCGGGAAGATCGTGGCGATCGAGCCGCTGGGCAACGGCCTGGCCGGCGCCGAGACCATCGAGCTCGCGGACGACGAGACCCTGATCCCCGGGCTGGTGGACACCCATGTCCATGTCAACGAGCCCGGCCGGACCGAGTGGGAGGGGTTCGCCTCCGCGACACGGGCCGCCGCGGCCGGCGGGGTGACCACCATCATCGACATGCCGCTGAACAGCATCCCGCCCACCACCACGGTGGCAAACCTCAAACTCAAGCGGGAAGTCGCCGCGGACCAGGCGTTCGTGGACGTCGGCTTCTGGGGCGGCGCCATCCCGGGAAACCAGGCGGACCTGCGCCCCCTGCACGACGAGGGCGTGTTCGGGTTCAAGTGCTTCCTGCTGCACTCCGGCGTGGACGAGTTCCCGCACCTGGAGGCGGACGAGATGGAGGAGGACATGGCCGCGCTGAAGTCCTTCGATTCGCTCATGATCGTCCACGCCGAGGACTCCCACGCGATCGACCACGCACCGTCCGCCGAGGGCGACCAGTACGGGAAGTTCCTGGCCTCCCGCCCGCGCGGGGCCGAGAACAAGGCCATCGCCGAGGTCATCGAACGCGCCCGCTGGACCGGCGCCCGCGCCCACATCCTGCACCTCTCCTCCTCGGACGCCCTGCCCATGATCGCCACCGCCAAGCGCGACGGCGTCCACCTCACCGTGGAAACCTGCCCGCACTACCTCACCCTGATGGCCGAGGAAATCCCCAACGGCGCCACCGCCTACAAGTGCTGCCCGCCGATCCGCGAGGCCTCCAACCGGGAACTGCTCTGGAAGGGCCTGCAGGAGGGCACCATCGACTGCATCGTCTCGGACCACTCCCCGTCCACCCTGGATCTGAAGGACCTGGAAAACGGCGACTTCGCCGTCGCCTGGGGCGGGGTGTCCTCGCTCCAGCTGGGCCTGTCCCTGATCTGGACCGAGGCCCGGCACCGCGGCATCACCCTGGAACAGGTCCTGTCCTGGATGGCCGCCAAACCCGCAGAACTGGCACGCCTGACCAACAAGGGCCAGCTCGCGCTCGGCTACGACGCCGACTTCTCCGTCTTCGCCCCCGACCAGGCCTATGTCGTCGACGTCACCAAACTCAAGCACAAAAACCCCATCACACCCTACGACGGCAAGGCCCTCTCCGGCGTGGTCCGCAAAACCTACCTCCGCGGCACCCTGATCAACGACCACACCCCCACCGGCAACCTCCTCCGCCGCGGCGGCATATGACGGCCTCCATGGCAGCCGAAATCCATTCCCCGCGAGGCATGTATGCGCATCCGGCCCCGGTTCCGGAATCCGGTCCGCGGCTCAGGGCACATGGCGTGGCCGTCTGGGTCACCCCGGGCCGCGGGCAGGAGATAGAGGACGCAGTGATGGCCCGCGCCGCACAACTGCTGCTGGAACATGTTTGGAGCATTGCCCCGGAGGCGGAAGCCCAGGTTTGGCCTGCCCCCGGGGCTGCAACTCCCGCCGACGGCGGAAACCCGGTACCGTCGTCGTCCGCTTCGGAGGACTCCCCGCAAGAGGACGACGACGGCGCCCCCCACCTCCCGCCGACGGCGGGTCACCCCAGTCTGGTGTGCGTGGATCTTGCCGCCGCTCAGGTCTTGCTGGACGGGAAGCCCGTGCCACTGACCGGCATCGAGTTCAAGCTGCTGCGGTACCTGGTGGAGAATTGCTCCCGCACCGTCGGCCGCGATGAGCTCCGACGTTTCCTGGAATCGTTCGATTCCCCGGCGGCGGCATCGCGCTCCATCGACGTCTATGTCGGCCGGGTGCGGCGCAAGCTGCGGCGGGCGCGGCACGCCATCGCCACGGTGCGCGGCGGAGGCTACCGGTTCGTTCCCGGGCACTATGCCAAGGTGCGAGGACCCGCGGAGTACAGCATCTGAGTCCGCAATAGTGCAACCGCAGACTCTCATTGTCAGTAAACATTGTCAGTAAACAGACCCCCACAGACCCAAAAGGAACCCCATGAGCCCCCAGCTGACCACCAAGCTCCAGCCCGGCACGCAGGCGCCGGAGTTCACCCTGCCGGACGCCGCTGGCAAGCAGGTTTCCGTTGCCGACTATCGCGGCAAGAACGTCATCGTGTACTTCTACCCGCAGGCTGCGACGCCCGGCTGCACCACAGAGGCGTGCGATTTCCGCGACAACCTTGCCTCACTGAAAGCCTCCGGCTACGAAGTGCTCGGCATCTCCCCCGACGCACCCCAGTCCCTCAAGGACTTCACCGGCGACTTCACCCTCACCTTCCCCCTCCTCTCTGACGAGGACCATTCCGTGGCCCTCGCATACGGCGCCTGGGGCGAAAAGCTCGTCGACGGGCAAATCGAGGAGGGGATTGTGCGCTCAACCGTCGTTCTCGATCCCGACGGCGCGGTCACCTTGGCGAAGTACCACGTCACCGCCAAGGGCCATGTGGCCGCACTCAAGGCGGAGTTGGGCCTTCAGGTCGCTGCTGAGAGCGCATAGGCCCGTCACGCCAGCGCAAAACCATTGTTACGATCCGGGACTGTTTTCTGTGGCATTCGCCAATTCGATCGGGATTCAGTCATAGGTTGGAACCGACGACGGCGATCGGTTGGGTGTCGCCGGCCACGAGAGGACCAACTTATGTCAGAACTTAAGAGGTTTTCGTCCCGGCTGTTAAGCCGGCGGGGAGCGCTTGCGCTGGGGCTTGGTGCCTTGGGTGCCGGTGCACTCGCGGGCTGTGGCGGCTCACCGACGCTGCCGGTCGCATCCGGTTCTGCCAGCGCCAGCGGGGCGGCAGCCGGTTCGGTCATCGACCTGGCCGCGTTCGACGCTGTGCTGGCCAAGGGCGCCGTGGCCCAGGACTCAATCGTGCAGGCCAGCGCCTGGGCCCAGGCGATCAAGGCCAAGGGCCAGTTGGTGCGCGGCGGCACTGACACCTCCACGCTCTTTTCACTGCGGGATCCTGGCACCGGCAAAGTGTCGGGGTTCGATGCCGGCCTGTCACAGCTCCTCGCCAAGTACATCATCGGCGAGCCGAAGGAGAACCTTTCTCAGGTCACCGTGGATACGCGTGAGACATTGCTGCAGAACAACTCGGTGGATGTCATCTTTGCCACCTACTCCATCACCCCCAAGCGCGCCGAAAAAGTGGATTTCGGCGGCCCCTACTATGAGTCCAAATCGGCCATCCTGGTGAAGGCAGACAACACCTCCATCAAGTCCGTCGCGGATCTCGCAGGCAAAACGGTGGCAACGCAGAGCGCGTCCACCGGTGTCACCCTCCTGAAGGAGGTGGCCCCGGAAGCGAACGTGCAGACCTTCGATGACAACCCCAAGTGCCTCGCCGCAGTACAGCAGGGCCGCGTGGAGGCCTACGTGATCGATCAGTCCATCCTGCTGTCCAATGCGGCCAGGAACAAGGACGTGAAGATCGTCGGCGAAACTTTTGGCAACAGCGACAAATACGGAATCGGACTCCACAAAGGCACGGACGCACTGGCCTTCGTCAATGCATGGCTGAAGATCGTTGAATCAGACGGCTCCTGGGACGCACTGTGGAAAGCCACCGTGGGTCAGGTGCTCAAGACCGACCCGCCGAAGCCGCCCGCCATCGGAGTTTGAGGCCGGGCCTATGGACCAACTATTCACCACCTACCTCGACGAACTGCTGGCGGGCCTCTGGATGACGGTGCGGCTGACCGCCGTCGCCTTTTTCGGGTCGCTCGCTGTCGGGACCGTTATCGCCGCCTGCCGGGTCAGCCCCATACTGCCGTTGCGCGCTGTGGGGCGGCTGTACGTGGAACTCTTCGTCAACATCCCGCTGATCAGCCTGTTGGTGGTGGTGACCTTCGGACTCCCGGACATCGGCATCACGTTCGACCTGTTCACCTGCGCCGCCATCTCCATGATCCTGCTGGGCGGCGCGTTCACGTGCGAGGCCATCAGAACAGGGGTCAATGCGGTGTCGGTGGGCCAGGTTGAGGCCGCCCGCTCCATCGGCCTGGATTTCTTCGGAGTGCTGCGCTTTGTGCTTTTCCCCCAAGCCTTCCGCAGCGTGATCCAGCCGATCGTCAACGTGTTCATCGGCATACTGCTCAGCTCCTCGCTGGCCGGCGTCATCGGCGTGAAGGACCTCACCCTGCAGGTTTCGGAGATCAATAACGAAGCGGCCCTTGGCCTGACCACCTATCTGATGGCCGCCGTCGCCTATGTGGTCATTTCACTGCTGGCTGGCGGACTGGGAGCCCGGCTGGAAGAACGGCTGAGGGTCCAACGATGAAGGGGTTCCGGCCGTGAGTACCCAGGACAGTCTCTTCGACGCCGCCGGGCCCAGGGCGCGACGTCGGATCCGGGTCCTCACCGTGCTCAGCCTGCTCGGCATAGCCGGCCTCGCGGCCGTGACACTCCTGCGGTTCGGGCAGGCAGGTCAACTCGCGGCCGATCGCTGGGTTGAATTCACCCAGGTGCCGTACCTGCTCTTCCTGCTTGCCGGGCTGGGCAACACGGTCGCAGCGGCGGCGGCGTCCGCGGTTTTTGCTTTGCCGCTGGGGCTTGTCCTCGCCCTCGGCCGGCTGTCGGTGCGCCCGACCCTGCGGCGGATCGCCACGGGCTGGATCGAGTTCTTCCGCTCCGTTCCGCTTCTGCTGGTGGTCTATATCTTCGTCAGCGGACTCCCCCAATACGGGATTAACCCCGACATCTTCTGGAAGCTGGTCATCCCCATCATCCTGTGCAGTTCGGCCGTGATGGCCGAAATCTTCCGGGCCGGCATCAAGGCCCTTCCGGCCGGTCAGAGCGAGGCCGGGCTGAGCCTGGGCCTGTCCCAGGGCCAGGTCATGCGCAGCGTCGTGCTTCCGCAGGCGATCAGGATCGTGGTGCCGTCCATGGTGGCCCAACTGGTGGTTCTGCTCAAAGACACCACCCTGGGGTACGCCGTCAGCTATCCGGAGCTGATGAAGACCTCCAACAATCTCACGGCCTACACCAACCACCTGATCCAGACGTACTTGATCATCGCCGCGGTGTACGTGGTCACCAACGTCCTCATCTCCCATTTGGCGCGTTACCTGGAGCGCCGCATGTCCGGGCGGACTGCCCGGGTCCGACGAGAGGTCTTGGCAGCGGGCATCGGCTGAGCCGTGATTCACCGATGAGATTTGGATCGTCTTCGGCGTTTTAATCACGAAGTCCCCGTCTCCCCACGTCAGCCGGCGCAGGGATAATCTAGGGAAGTGGAGGTCAAATGACGGTTCGGAGCGCAGGTATTCTGCTGCACCGGCGGAGCCCTACATCGGAGTTGGAAGTTTGGATAGCCCATATGGGCGGACCGTTCTGGGCTCATAAGGATGCTCGCGCCTGGTCCATTCCCAAGGGTGAATACCTGGAAGACGAGGACCCGCTGGTGGCCGCGCAGCGTGAGTTCGCCGAGGAAATGGGCACCCCTGCACCTTCCGCGGACTACATTCCGCTGGGCATTTTCCGGCAACCCTCGGGCAAGATCATCACGGTCTTCATGGCGGAGTCGGACTTTGAACCCGAACGAATCGTGAGCAACACCTTTTCACTGGAATGGCCGAGGGGATCCGGAACAGTCAGAAGCTACCCTGAGATCGACGACGCCGCTTGGGCCAGAGAGGCCCAAGCCCGCACCAAGCTGGTACGTGGACAACTGCCGATCCTCGACGCGCTCATCCAGCACCTCCGGGACAGCGGCGGATGATTGGAGCGATTCCCCGCGCACTGCTCGCGATGGAACTTCGTGGCTGTGGACCTTGCCCGACCGAATCCGGAGATCGCGACCCAACAGCGGAGTGCAGGAGCTATTAGGTTGCCACCTTCTCGATGGCGACCGTCTCGATGATCCTGGTCGATGGCTCACCGACCAGCACCGGCGCCGTCACACCGGTTTTCCACGTGTCGTTCTGCAGCCGGCCCAGAAAGTCCACGGCGGCCTCCTGCGTATCGAAATCCATCTCCAGCATCACGTAGTCCTCCTGGTCGAGCGGACGAGAGATCCGGTAGGACCGTACTCCCGAAGCGGCGCGGTCCAGCGGGTCACTGTCGAATGCCCTCCTCCACATGCCGAAGTCCCGGACCTGGTGTTCGATCTGCAGGGTAATCATGCGGTGCTCCTGTCGACGGTTCTATACGCCCAACCATAGGCCCTGTAGGCCGCCCCAAGTAAGGCTACGGGCAGGAGGGGCACACCGGTTGGAGTTGTTCAGGGTTGTCGCCGGTTCCGGGTGTCTGCCGCGGTATTCGACTGCGAGTTCGCCGTCTGATGCCGCGACCGTCACCCTTCCCGCTGCGCGGGACCAGCCAGGACACGCGTCCGCGGCCTTCGGACTGAACAGCAGAGCGGATCGGATGCCCTCCAAGAAAAGCTGCAACGGCGTGGTGACTCCAGGTCAGCTGGCGACGACCGGAATCTGACGGGTTGCAACGACCTTTCCGGTGATCCAGTCCAGCAGGTCAACGGTGAGCTTGTAGGTTCCGGCCGCAGGCGGGTAGAGGAGGATGTCAAACCGCTCGGCGGCACCGAAATTGATGATGGCTGTCCGCAGGGGACCCGTGGCGGAAATCGGCTTCGCGGGTCCTGAGGGACTTGACGTGTCGCGGAAGGGCCGTCCGTCGTGCCCTATCAGTTCAGCCATGGCAACCCGCTTTCCGGCAGCATCGGTGAAATAGGCGTTCACCGGGAAGTAGTTGGCGTTGAGCAGGCGGAGCAGTGTGGGCTTGGCAGTGCCTCCGGTGGTCACGCGAGCGCGGATCCGGGTGAGGAAGGCTGGGCCCTCTTTGCCGGAGGAACGTGCCAGCTCTCCGCCCAACAGATAAAAGTGTTTCGGCTCGAATTTGTCCAGCCCCGCGTCGTCGCCCGAGAGCCCGGCGGCATGGTTGAGTTCGTGCCAGCGGGGATCCACCGAGTACGGGACTAGGATAGTTTCGGTATCGATGTCATATTCGGGCCCGTCGACGAAGGCTCTGCGGGCCCCTTTCGTCACCGGGAAGTCCGGATGGACCGCCGGGTCGACGATCAGCGCACCGAACATCCCCATCTGTACGTGCAGGGTGGTATTGACGTGGCAGTGGTAGAAGTACGTGCCTGCCGACCCCGCGTTCGGATTCCCTGGTTGTCCGCGATCCGGCCGCCACTGGTAGGTGTAAGAGCCGGAGACCTCAAAGGAGGTGTGGCCGACGCCGTCGTTCCGTGGATCCGGTTCGATGCCGTGCCAGTGGATCGTATGGACCCTCTTGCTCGGGTGGATCGTGCCCTGGAACAGCTGCCCCTCCGTGAGCCGCACTAGAGGGGCGGGGAAGACCCGTCCTGAGTCCTCGGTCTCGAACGTCCACATCTCGAATTCGCCGCCGTCGTCGAATTTCATCTTGCGGTTAAAGAACTTAAACTCATGGGCAACATCCGGCTTCTGGCGGAACTCCGTCGCCGGGCTTCCCTCATTCATCTGATCCGAGCTGAAGTCGACCTGGCTGCGGTACAGCTGGTGCGCGTCCGAGCCACCCGTGGCTGGGCCGGGGGCAGCGACTGACCAGTGGCCCACCAGTCCGCCTGGATACATTCCACCCCTGGCCACCTGGGACGGTTCGGCGTGGCAATGCATCGGGTACCCCCAGTCCTCGTTCCGGGCATTCCACACCTCATCAATTGCCTCCGGGGGGCGATACAGCGGAAGCAGCGAGTCCTTCCGGTCAAGGGGGTGCATCTCCACCACGTCTTCCCACTGCTGGAGCACAACGTGGCCATCGGCATCCACCCTCCCGCCTGAGCGGGGGAACATCTCGCCGTTGCGGCCTGCGGTCCAGAGATGGTTTCCGTGAAAATGGAGCTGGTGATGCACGATCCCGGCGTTGAGGAAGCGCATGAGCTGGCCCGTCCCGACGGTGCCAACCGTAGCCCCCCGGCTGAAATCGCGGACATCGACCTGTCGGGCGGAACCGGACATCAGCGTATCTTCTTCACGGAGCCTGTTGAGGGCCACATCCGTGGAAGCGGCCAGAGACTGGAATCCGCTGCGACCGTTGAGGGTGAAATACCTGGGATACACGGGAGTCTTGTCCGGATCCACGGTTCCGTTGCGGGACGCGATGGCCGCCCACACAGGGTCTACGTTGTGGAGCAACCACAACCATTGGCGCTCGAATTCCGGCCCGCTCGGCATGGGACGCCACGGTGAGGCAGGATCCGTCACCAGCAGAGCCCCGAAGAGGCCAAGAACCCGCTGGACCGGGTCGGCCGTGGGATCAGCCGGATCAGCCCCGGGATCGCAATAGAGGTAGGTACCCTCCTTGGGGGCCTTGAATTCCAGAATTTTGCTCTGGCCCGGCTTGATCACGCCGGTACCAACATTCCCGTTTCGCGGCCCGGCGTTGAGGAACTGCAGCGAATGATCTTGGGCCAAGTGGTTGGTCACGCGGATGCTGATGGTGCTGCCGGTTTCGGCGATGAGGGTCCGATCCGGGAAGAAGCTGGCCCAGTACGCCCGGCGGACCAGGAATTCCCCGGCTTTGGCCGGATCCTTGGCAGCGGGCGCCGGACGTCCCCGCGGCGGGACGGCGGCTCACAGGGGGTAGGTGCGGCTCGCCACCACGGACCCGTTGCGGAGGAACACCCGGGGGCTCACCGCGAGGCTCGGCTTGGGATCACTGGCCAATGTCGGCCGGTCGCCGAAGCCCCGGTGGTATACAAACGAGCCGTCCACCATGGGGAGGAATCCCTCGTTGATGTGAATGTCCAGAGTGCTCATGACTTCACCTGGCTAACGGTCAAATGTGGCAGCGCAAGGCTCAGCAGTCCGTCGCGTTCGGGCTCCGAGTACTCCAGCTCCATATCACCCGCATCGCGGGGTGCCAGGTAGCTGATCCAGACATGCTCTGTTGCGCCGGCGGCGATGGTTCCCGGGACCCTGTCGAAGTCCTGCGGGGTGACGGTGATGCCACTCGGGATCAGCTTCAAACGGAGCTGTCCTGGGCCGAAAAGCACAGGTACCTGCCGGTCATTCTTCAAGGCCACTTCCAGCACGACGACGTCGCCCCACGTGAAGTTTCCAGGTTGCGGCCAGTCCGAATCCGGTAGTTCGCCGCCGTCGTGCGAATGGGTGGCGACGGAGGCGCGCTGGGCCTTGTCTTCCCGCTGGGATCGGGGCACGCTGGCGGCCGCAGCGACTGCTCCCGCTCCGGCACTGACCTGTGCAACCGCGGCTGACAGTGACTTGGAGGCGGGCCTTCCCTGCGCATCAAGTCTGGTCAGGCGGCCCGCCTTGACCACGGACAGTGCTCCGAAGGCCGTAGCCAGACCCGTCCCGTTGCCAGGCAGACTGCGGGATATGACCCCGTAAGTCCCGCCGGCCACCAGCAGGAAGGCCCCGCCAACCACCACTAGTCCGAACTGGCGACGGCTGAGAACCGGGCTGGAAACAATGCGCGGAATCGGATTCAAAATCGTTCCCCCAAATTGGCAAATCGGTAAGCCCATCCTCCACATACGACCTCGGGAAAACTTGGAGCCAACGCCGCACGTGCGGCGTTATGGACGGCGTCTATTTCTGGCCGGTCAACAGGGTGCCTTGAATCGCCGTCAAGGGCACGGCCCCGAAGTCCCTGGAATCGATTGACACGCCGCGGTTGTCCCCAAGAACGAAGACACTGCCGGCGGGCACCGTCGTGGGCCCGAAGTAGGTGCCGTCTATCCGGCTGTGGTCGATAAATGGCTCCGGGACGGCAACTTCATCGACGAACAGTTCCGAGTCCCGGATGGCTACGATTTGCCCCTCCCCCGCGATGACGCGCTTGATGGCCGTCCGGCCATCGACCGGGCTGGCAAACGCGACGACGACGCCATTCCGGATCCAGCCCGTAGCTGCTGCCGGCTTGTACAGGAACACGACGGCGCCCGAGGGAACAGTCGGCGCCATGCTGTCCGAGGAGACTGCGACAGGTTCCACCAGCCAGGTGCGAATGGCCAGAACAGCCAGGACCGGAATCAACGCCGCCACGAGCAGCCCGCCCGCTGACGCTGTTCGTCCCGACGGTTGGCCGTGGCGGACGGCGGCGCGGGCGCGACCGCCTGCCATGGCCGGTCCGTTCTCCCGTGTTCACTCCGGATCATCGTCCCAGGCCGCTTTCGCAGCGGTCATGGGATCATCGACATCCAAGTCGTTTTCCTTCAGGCCCACCCTGAACTGGGTCATCATGTCGTGGTCCTCGTGCGGCAAGTTGTGGCAGTGCATCATATAGAGGCCCTTGTGCGGGGTGAACTTCATGAGGAGCCGGACAGTCTCGCCTTCACCGACGTACACGACGTCCTTGGGCCCGCGCTCGTGGGCCAAGGGCGGCCGGCCGTTGCGGCTGAGGACCTGGAAATCCACCAGGTGGATGTGGAGGGGGTGGAACCTGCCGCCGGACTTATTCTCGATTTCCCAGATCTCCACCGAGTTGAGTTCGGGGTCGGCAACGACTTTCTTGTAACCGCTCGCGATCACATCCTGCCAGCTGTCGTCGTTGATGGTCCACATTTGGGTACTGTCGTTCCTCTTGACCCGGAATTTACGCGTCTTCACGGACTGCCCGCTCTGCAGCGACATGGCCTCGCTGTTGACGAGCGTGGTCGGAATCCGGTTCCAGGTGGGGTCCGAGGTGTCCACCGGCTCGTCCGTGACGTCAAAGGCCATGATCTTGCTGGTGAAGTCGTAGTCCACGTTGTTCTTGTTGGACAAGTTGCGGATTTCAATCCGCTGCCCCGTCTTGTACCTCCGGAAGTCGATGAGGATCTCGTACCGCTCCGCTCCACCATGGCGCCAGCTGGCCACGGCCTGCGCCACAGGGACCAGGCCGCCGTCGGTAGCCACCACCACGACTGGATCACCGGTGCTGAGCGTGGGCCGCAAAGAACGGGAGATGGAACCGTTCAGGATCCGAAACCGGTAGACGCGTTTCTGCACCTTCATGACAGGCCAGGGCTTGCCGTTGACCAGGATCACGTCCCCCCAGAGTCCCGAGTGGCTGTTGTCGTCATAACCCAGCGATCCGTCCGCGGCGAACATGGCATCGCTGACCGTCAGCGCGACGTCGAAGTTGCCCTGCGGGAGGAGCTTCCGTTCTATGGGATCGTGCATGTGGTACTGCGCGGCGAGCCCGGAATAGGCGTTCAGGGCCGTGAAGTGGACGCCGTGGTCGTGGTACCAGAGCGTGCGGGCCGGCTGGAAGTTGGGGTAGTGGTAGTCCTTGTAGAACCCCGGGTGGGTGATGTCGCTGGCGTACCCGTCGAATTGCGGCTTCGAAGCAGAACCATGCAGGTGGGTGGACGTGGACAATGCGTGCCCGTCCAGCGCATGCGCGGCCGGCAGCTGGTTCCGCATCCTCAGCACGGCTTTTGTGCCCTGATCCACGCTGAGCGTCGGTCCGGGGAACAAGCCGTTGTAACCAAGGATGGGTGTGCGCAGCCGTGGCAGTATGTTTGCCATGGCGGCCTTCTGAGTCAGCCTGTAGTAATTGACGGGCAAGCCGTCCGCGGAATCGATACCGCTGGCGTAGGGCTGAAGGATCGGAGCCTGGACAAAGGCTGACTGGAATGGCCGCGGCATCTCGCTGGAGCTGAGCCGGCTGGCCGACTTGGCCTCGACCGAGCCGACCGGCAACATGGCGCCACCGGCTCCGAGAACGCCCAATCCCCCGATCAACAGGACCTGACGACGTGATAGGGACATAGCCGGTCTCCTTTTGTTCGGTAACCCGACTTTGCCGCACCCAGCTTGGAGATATCCTGCGCCGGAGTCACGGACCTTGGAGGAAACCTGAGTATCCCCGTACGAGTCAGTGAGTCGCCGCGAGGCGGGACTGCAACCGCGCTGTCACCGTCGTGCCCGCGCCTGGGAGGCTGAGAATTGCCAGGTCTCCGCCGGCTTCACGGATCGTGTCCTTGAGTATCCGCAGGCCCAGATGGCCGTCGCCGGCGCCCCGTGCCGTGTCGAATCCCTTGCCGTTGTCCGAGATGCTTATTTCCGAGCCTCGCTGGTCTGTCCGTAGCGAAACCACCACCATCGTTGCGCCGGAATGTTTGGCACTGTTTGACAGCGCTTCGGGGGGCGGCCGTCAGACCGGCCGCCCCCCGGGACCTCGGCGTCAGGCAAACTGCCGGCGCGTGGCCCGGTGCACTCAAAGCTGCGCTAGGGTCCGTCAAGGCGCGCATGGTGACAACCCTGGTAACCCTCATGGCCTCCGGAATGCTGGTCTCCGGGGTCGCCACCCACGCCGTCCAGTTGGGGCTGCTGGACAACCGCGCCAACCGCGAGCCGTTCACCGTCGACGACCGGGCCGTGCGGCTCGCCTTCTCCACGGGCGAGCTCGCCACGTCCGGCCCAGGAGGCCCGGTCCTAGCGAGGGGCGACGCCGGTCTTCAACGGGGCGAGATCCTACAGTCGCTCGGCGCGTACGGCGCCATTTCCCTCCTGGCCCTCCTTGCGGCAAGCCTCGTTGCGTATGTGGTTGTAGCTCGGCTGCTCCGCCCCCTCCGGAGTCTCCGATACGCCGCAGAACGTCTGTCGCTCGCTGATTGTGGTCAACGAGTCCCGTTGCCTTCCTCCGCTGACGACGACGTAGCCATGCTCGCCGCCAGCTTCAACGTTATGATCGATCGGCTCGAACGTGGCGGCGCCGACATCCGCCAATTTCTCGACGATGCCAGTCATCAGCTGGGGATTCCCGTTGCTGTCGTCAGAAGGCACATCGAGCTACTCAGTGCCCACGACGGCGGCGACGTCGCCTACGTCGCGCGAACGCGACATCTGGTCCTCAAGGAGCTGGACCGCATGCAGCTCCTGGTCAGCGGCTTCCAGGTTCTGGCCGGAAGCGGACGCCCGGACTTCATCCACGCCGAATGGATCGACGTAGATCAATTCCTGTATGACGCCATGCAGCGGGCCAGCAGCCTGGGCCGCCGGCGCTGGATCCTAAGCGTCAAGCCGGGCGGCTGGGTCCTTGCCGATCCCGAGCGCTTGGCCCAGGCAGTCGATCAGCTCGCCGCCAATGCCGTGCAATCCACCTCTGAACTAGACGTGATCTCGCTCGGCGGCGTCTGGGCTGATCCGCCCGCCGCAGCGATGCGCAACAGCCCGTCTGCCGCAGGGCGTGCGTCTGCCCTGATCGGAGGATTGGAACTGTTTGTCTCTGACACTGGTTCGGGGATTCCTGCCGAGGAGCATCAGCGAATATTTGAACGGTTCGCGGTCTCCAGTCCGAACTCCGTGAGCGGGAGACAGCGTCTCGGGTTGCCGATCGTCAAGGCAATCGCTGAGGCGCACGCGGGAAGTGTCCATGTGCATTCTGCGCCCAGGGGCGGAAACAGGTTCACGCTCTGGCTTCCGGCCCGGCTGGACAGCGACCGTCAATTTTGTCTGGTCGGGCACGCGCCCCTGACGTCCTGGCCCGGATAGGAGACCGGTGATTCTCGATGAACGGAGCACGAACAGCGGTCGCAGGGGCGCCGTTGTCTACCGCTCGGACCGCCGGCCGTTCGCGGGGACACGGAGAAGCGACATGATCCGGGGGGAAGACGCGTCCCGCGAACCCGGCCCGCTCCCCGCCTGTGGCAACGGTGCGGCGCCGCCGTCACCGTCCCCTGAGACCGGGTCCGACGAGTATGCAGGCACGTCCCTGCGGTTACAGGTACTTGAAATCATAGACAGCCTCCTCAACAGTACCGGGCCTGAACTGGAAGAGCTCCGGGCCCGTCTGCGGCGTCGTGTCAAAGAGCATCCCTGGGAACCGGAGATGGTCTTGTTGCAACACCTCTGGGATCGCGAGCAGTACACGGCCACTCCGCGGGAAGCGAATGTCCCCCCGGCACGAGTACCAGACAGTATCCCGACGACGACGCTTCCGCCGTGGCCGCCCGATGACCAGCTTGGCTTGCGTCGCCGCCCTCGATGAACCGGGGCGCTGCACGGATTACGGGCGGACTCGCCGGTGCACGCGAGCGCCCCACTTCCGTTTCAGCGCGTTGGCCTGGTGGGCGTCGGCATGGTCGATGACCGTGGTCGTCTTCCACCGCTTCGGGCAGATACGGACCAGGCCGAGCCTGCGCATGGCTTTGGCGACGGACTTGCGGGAGATCGTCACGCCGTCGTCGCGGAGGTCGTCGAGGATCTTAGGTGACCGGCCACCCTCGGGCTGCGGACCACAGCTCCGCCTATCGCAGAGGCAATACGTCCGGCGATCGGCCTTCGCCTGCAGCCAAGGATTCCCCAAGCTCAGGGGGGCACCATCTGGGAAGCGGCATCGGGTCCACGAGGGTTCCAACTCAGCTCTGAAACCCGCGGTCCGCACCGCCGTCCGGTCAGGGCAACTGTTTGAGGGGACATTTTCATGGCCACCGATCATATTCACAGTCCAAGGATTGACATTCATGCCATTTGGCGCCGGGGCGTCGGCGAGAATCGGCCCGCGGGGCACTGGATGAGAGGTGGTCTGGGCCCGTCCCTTGTTGGACTCCTGATACTCACAGGATGCGCTTCCACGACCGCCACGCCGATAGCCACGGCCACCGTCACGGCCACCAGCCCGCCGTCCTTAGTCGTATTTGACCCCCAGACCAGTGGCAAATTCCTGGCAGACCGAATCTTGGCCCGAGCGCGGCCTAAGACACCCGAAGTAACTATTTCCGCCGTGGAGTGCAAGAACTTTCCCGATATCAAGGTTGCCACGCATACCGATTGCCAGATGGTTGTCAACGGGGTCAAACGAGGGTACCTGGCGACCTTCACCCAACGTGACGGCCACTACGAGATCAAGGCACAGGACCTCACCTGGTAGCCAATCGGCCCTTCGGGTCACGTCCCCCTCGTCAGAACGGAATTGCAACTCAGACGCCGACAAGGCACCGCCGTCCGTAAGTGTCATTCGGCGTTCGACGCTTCCCGGCGGCGGGGCTCTCTGCGGGCCGTCCTGACCCTCCAGATGATGAGGCCGACCACCGTGACAGCTCCGGCGATGGCAGCGATATCGCGCCCGGCAGCCTTGGCGACGGTGTCATAGGAGTTGCCCGCCAGGAAGCCCAGCAGGACGAAACCTGCACCCCAGGTAGCGCCGCCAGCGACGTTGAAGGCCAGAAACCGCCGGTACGGCATGTGTGCTGAGCCCGCTAAGGCAGGCATGACGGCACGGAAGAACGCTACGAAGCGTCCGAGGAACACGGCGGCGCCGCCTTTGCGGCGGAGAAAGTCCTGTGCCTCCTCCAGCTTCGTTCGCCTCTTCCGGAAGACCCCGAGACCAAGGAATCGTGGGCCGAGATGCTTGCCAACTTCGTAACCGACCGAATCCCCCAGGACCGCGGCCAAAACGACCAGCACGATCATGAGCCACAGCTGCACGTTGCCGCGGCTGGCAACAACCCCGCCCAGAACGGCCGCTGTTTCTCCAGGCAGAAGAAAACCCACGAACAGTGCATCCTCGGCAAAGACCAGGCCCACTACAAACACGTAGGCAAGGAGCGGCGGGACGTTCAGGATTCCTTCAACGAACTGAGCCACCGAAAACGCCCCTCTTATTGTCCACAGGTCCGCGAGCCCCCATTACGGGCCACCCACGTGCCGATGGATTCGACGATACGCTCATCAGGGTTCGGGATGAACCGTTCGCTCGGCCGCGAAAAAGCGTATAGCTGGGACTGCGGCATGGCCCAGATGGATCCACAATCGGTTCGAAGCCCCAGGTGTGGACAATGTCCACGCTGCAAGAGAGGGTGCGGCTCCCGTGGACCCGCGCCCTCTCTGCGGTTGGCGTGGTGTTATGAGTTGGCGGCGCTGGTGTTGATGTCGCCGTTGACGCCCTTGGGGAAGAACCCGCCTTCGCGTACTGCCTTGGGGGTGAGGTAGGCGATGTTGAGGACCTGTCCGGCGCTGCGGCTGAAGGCGATGCCGTTCCCGTCGGTGGGCACGAGGTTGGCGGTGCCTTTGGTGCCGATTCCCTGGTCGAGGTCGGCGGATCCGTCGAGGCTGTCCCGGGCATCGGAGATGGCCTTGGCGGGCATCTGCAGGTCGCGGGCGTAGAGGGTGGTTCTTATGATGCCGGCGTGGTAGGCCTCGACGGCGAGGATGCCGGCGGCGGCTTCGAGGTAGGTTTTGTTATCGATCAGCGGGGCGGCTCCTTTGTAGGCGGTGACACCGACGTCCTCGAAGATGAAGGCGCCCAGGAGGAAGCTGGTTTCATCGGCGAAGGGGTTGAATGTCTGGCCTGCCTTGATCAGGCCGGCGGCCTTTGCCGCGGCGGTGAAGCTGGCTTCCAGATCAATCTGGGGCCGGGAAACCGCCGCTTTGCCCAGCGCGGTGCGAAGGAACTTGACGTGGGATTCCTCATCGGCGGCTATTTCCTTGGCGTATTTTTCGATCAGGCTGCCGGACTTGAACGGGACCTGCGCGCCGCCAGTGACGCCGCCCTTGCGTCCCTTGCCGTCCGTGAGCCCGTCGCTCAGGCCCCGGCCCGTGACGGCACGCAGGTAGAACTCCGCCTCGAGGTATTCCAGGTTGAGGGCGAAGTTCAAGATGGCCCCGTCGCTGGGGCCGTGGCCGGATTTTTCCGATTCGGATGATGCCTGGGCCGGCGAACTGGCGAGCAAAGCCGCAGCGCCGCCGATCCCCGCGATCCCTGCGGCCCGGAACAACAGACGCCGGTCCATCGGGTCTTCGGCGCTGCGGCTCATTGCATCGGTGATGAATTTCTGGTCGAACATGGGTGTGCTCCTGTCATGAGTGCGTTTTTGAGACCATGACATCCGGAGGGTGCTCCCGCCGGGTCGCCAGCCAGAAGAGCCAGCCCAAACCGCTGGCTATGGGCGTGCTCACAATGGTGACACTGAAGGTTCGTTGTGATCCGTGTCACGGATGGGTGGCCGGAGAATCTTTTTTCCGCCGCTTGCGGAAGTCGGCAGGCCATCGCCCGTCAACGGGTGACGACATCGTCTACTACGGCTGGGATTCGGCGTCCGAGGTGCTGGTCGGGGCGTTGGCCTGATCGGCCTGGTGGCGTTGCCGGCGGCTCGCCAGCAGGAAAGGCACCGCGATCAACTCAATCACGCCGCCGATCGCCAGCGAGGCCGGGTAACTGTACACATCGGCCGCCCGACCGAGCAGCGGCTGCACTACCACGCCACCGCTTGAGCCCATGAGTGAATCGAAGCTGAGCACTGTTGCCCGTTGCTTCGAGGCGATCATGTCGTTCAAGTACGCCTGCCGGACCGGGATTCCCGCCGACGATACCAATGCCCAGAGCGCCAAAAGCACCAGGGCCACCCAGAACACCTGGGTGAACCCGAGCACCACCAGGACCACTGCGCCCATGATGCTGCTCAGGATCAACACGGTGGTGCGTCTGCGGACGAGGCGCCGGACGCGGGGTGCCATCCAGCCGCCGAGCACCTGCGCTCCGGCCACGATTGCCGCCGCCAGGCCCGCGACGGAATACGCGTGAGGATCCCCGAAAAGATCAAGCAGGTACGGCTGCAGAGCGTAAAACACATAGATCACGACGCCGGCGCTGAACGGCGCGGCCAGCATCACGTAACGAACGGGCGGATTCTTCAAGCCGTTCTCGATCGAGGCGGCGAGCACCGCTCGGGTCGCCTGAAGAGGATGGGTCGAGCGTTCGGGGGTGAATCCGACGTCGCGCATGAGCCCAAAGGCCACCGCGAACATGGCCAGCAGCACACCCACGCGCAGCAGAAACGGCACGCCCAGGTTGGTGGCCTGCGCGATCACGCCGCCGGCCGCAGAGCCGGCAAGCATCGCGACGCCGGACACCATCTGGCCCCGCCCCAGCACCGTCTCCATCCCGCCTTCATACCCCGCGAAGCGCAACGCATCCACGAGCCAGGCCTCGACCGCTCCAGAGAAGAAGGTGAAGCCCAGGCCGAGCAGGACCGACACCACTGCCCACCACCAGAACGGGGCGGAAAACTGCCAGAGCAGGTAGTAGAGGTAGGTGGATACGGCGAGGGTCACGGTGCCGAGCAGGAACGATACGCGCCGCCCCCAACTGTCGGCAACCACCCCGGTGGGCACCTCGAACAGCACCATACCGGCCGTGAAGAAGGCGTTCGCGGCAAACGCCTCGAGGTTACTGAGTCCGGCATCCAGCAGGAAGAGGGTGTTGATCCCCCAGATGAACGAGGCCGCAAGGGTATTGCCCAGCGTCAACGTGAGATAGATGCGCTGAATCTTTCGGGCGGCGGCGTTCATCGCGTCGCCGTCCCCGCCGGGGCGAGGAGGGAGCACGAGCCCATTCTCGTCTCCCCTGCCGGCGCGCGCCAGAGCAGATGTCACACCGGAGGCATGACGCCGACGGCATGTTGGAACGGGCCTCCCACGGCACCATGCTTGCACGAAATACCCCCTAGGGGTATGTTGGTGGTGTTGTCAGTGAAGTGGTTTGTCCAGGCCCAGTAGTTCATCGGGCCTTCACAGCCGTTCAACCCCAGCACCCCATAGCTCCTTCTCATAGAGGAAGACTGACATGTGCGAAACAACTGCCCGGACCGAACTTCCCCTCAGCGCCCCGAACACATTCGGCTGCAGCTGCTGCTCGACCGGCGCCCGGACACACCCGGCGTCCCTCGTCGAGGGCTTCGAGTACTCGCTCGAGGGCCTCACCTGCGCGCACTGCGTTCAGACCATTGAAAAAGCCGCCACCACAGTTGACGGGGTGGAATCCGCGACCGTCGAGCTCGTTGCCGGCGGGACGTCCCGCCTGACGGTAGCCGGAACAGCCAGCGTCGAAGCGGTCCGGGACGCTGTAACCGGCGCCGGGTACAGCGTCGCGGCCAGCAGGTAGTCCCGCGGAGCACATACGGCAGGCCGGCCGGGTCACGGGTCACCGGTCACCGGTCACCGGAGGAATTTCCCAAGGAGCGCACCAATGGACAACAACCACCACCACAACGGACCTGCCGCCCAGCAGAACGCGCCAAGCGCTCCCCGCAGCGGGTCCGCAATAGCAAATGCACCAGACCCCCACGCCGGCCATGCCCACGGCGCCGGGGGCGACGACGATCACATGGTTCACACCCACGGCCAGCACGCCGGGCACAGCACCGCAATGTTCAAAAACAGGTTCTGGCTGACGCTGGCCCTGTCCGTACCGGTGGTCTACTTCAGCCCGATGTTCGGGCATCTGCTCGGCTACATGCCCCCGGTATTCCCCGGCTCGGCCTGGATCCCTCCGGTCCTGGGCACCATCATCTTCCTTTACGGCGGGCAGCCCTTCCTCAGAGGTGGCCTGGACGAGCTGAAGAGCAGGAAACCGGCGATGATGCTGCTGATCGCCATGGCGATCAGTGTCGCTTTCGTCGCGTCCTGGGTCACGAGCCTCCGGATCGGCGGTTTTGACCTGGACTTCTGGTGGGAACTGGCCCTGTTGGTGGCGATCATGCTGCTGGGGCACTGGATCGAGATGCGCGCCCTCGGCTCCGCCCGAGGGGCCCTCGACGCTCTGGCCGCCCTGTTGCCAGACGAGGCGGAGCGGATATCCGGTGCGGGCACGGAAACGGTCAAAGTCAGCGAGCTCGTGGCAGGGGACACGGTGCTGGTCCGCTCCGGGTCCCGGATGCCAGCCGACGGCACGGTTGTCGACGGGCAGGCGGAGTTCGATGAATCGATGATCACCGGCGAATCCAAGACTGTGCTCCGCTCACCCGGCGACCGGGTCATCGCCGGAACGGTCGCGACGGACAACACCGTCCGCGTCCAGGTCACCGCCGTCGGGGAAGACACCGCCCTCGCCGGGATCCAGCGCCTGGTCGCCGAAGCGCAGGCCTCGTCCTCCAGGGCCCAGGCCCTGGCCGACCGGGCGGCCGCGTTCCTGTTCTACTTCGCCGCCGGCGCGGGAGTCATCACGTTCATCGTCTGGTCGCTGCTGGGCAGCGTCCCAGAGGCCGTCACCCGGACCGTCACCGTGCTCGTGATCGCCTGCCCGCATGCCCTGGGCCTGGCCATCCCGCTGGTGATTGCCATCTCCACGGAACAGGCAGCCCGGGCCGGTGTGCTGATCAAGAACCGGATGGCCCTGGAGCGCATGCGGACCATCGACGTCGTGCTCTTCGACAAGACCGGGACCCTCACCAAGGGCGAACCCGAACTCAAGGACGTCGCAGGCGCCGAGGGTGTGGACCGGGACGAACTCCTGGCGCTGGCAGCAGCCGTCGAAGCGGACAGCGAACACCCGGTGGCCCGCGCCATCGTCCGGGCGGCCCGGGAGCAGGGCCTGACCATTCCGCCGGCCGGCGGCTTCACATCGCTGACTGGCCGCGGCGTCCGCGCCACGGTCGACGGCAGAACCTTACAGGTCGGCGGACCCGCGATGCTCCGTGACCTCGGAACAGAAGAACCGCCGGCACTGGCCGCGACCACAAAGGCCTGGATGGACCGCGGCGCAGCCGTCCTGCACATCATTGACGGGCACCGGATCCTCGGTGCCGTGAGCCTCGAGGACGCGGTACGCCCGGAGTCCGGCCAGGCCGTCGCCGCCCTGCAGAAGCGCGGCATCAAGGTCGCCATGATCACCGGCGACGCCAAACAGGTCGCCCGCGCCGTGGCCGAAGACCTCAACATCGACGAGGTGTTCGCCGAGGTCCTGCCGGCGGACAAGGACAAGAAGGTCGCCGAGCTGCAGAGACGCGGCCTGAAGGTGGCCATGGTCGGTGACGGCGTCAACGACTCCCCCGCCCTGGCCAGGGCCGAAGTCGGCATCGCAATCGGCGCCGGCACCGACGTGGCGATGGAATCCGCCGGTGTCGTCCTGGCCGGAAACGACCCGCGGGCCGTGCTGTCCATGCTGGACCTGTCGCGGGCCAGCTACCGGAAAATGTGGCAGAACCTGATCTGGGCCACGGGCTACAACATCATCTCCGTCCCACTGGCCGCCGGAGTGCTGGCCTTCGCCGGCGTCGTGCTGTCCCCCGCTGCGGGTGCCGTGCTGATGTCCGTCTCCACGATCGTTGTTGCCCTGAACGCGCAGCTGCTGCGCCGGCTGAAACTGAACCCTTCGCAGGTCCAGTGAACCCGGCAGACACCCGGAGCATCCCGGGCCGGTACTCTTGAACGAACATGCTCCGCAGGAAAGGAGGAACACCATGACCGCAACCCTGTCCGGGCGTGCCATGGCCTTCCTCCTCCGGACGGTCCTGCTGGCCGGAATGCTGGCCGTCATCGCAGGGATTCTTGGGATGCACATCATCACCGGTTCCCACAGCATGCATAATTCCCCCGCCGCCCCGGCCGCGGACATGATGCAGGTGATGCAGCCACCAGCGACGGGACACACAGCCCATGCCGCCGGGGCCGTCTCGGCCGCGGACAGTCCACCAGCACCGGGCACGACGTCGATGCCCGGGCCGTCGTGCGCTCACCCGGGCGGGTGCGCGGCAATGTCCGCCATGGATGCGTCCTGCATCCCGTCCTCCGGCAACACATCGCTGGCAGCGCCGCTGCCCGGCAGCACCCCTTTTGCGGCCCACAACGATGCCGACGCGCCGACCCCGGCCGCCACATACTCCTACCTTCCGGAAAGTCCTTCACCGGGCCAACTCTGCATCAGCCGGACGTAAACGGCTGAGCTGCGCCGTGTCCTGCCCGGCGCACAAGCCCTTACCCTGACGCGTCTCCGCCGACTTCATAGTCATGCGCGTCACCAGCCACGGCGCCCGGCGCCGGTTGATGATTGAAGGACCCCGATTCCCATGAAAAAAATTCTAACCCTCTCCACCGCAGCCATCGCCGCCGCGATTGCCCTGGCCGGATGCTCCGCCGGCTCCACCGATTCCAGCGGCGGTAGCACGCCCGGTATGAACCACGACAGCACCGGAATGTCCCCGAGCTCCGCCCCGGTTGCTGCCGGGGACCACAACGCAGCCGACACGATGTTCGTCCAAGGAATGATCCCCCACCACACCCAGGCGGTGGAGATGAGCGAGCTGATGCTCACCAAACAGGGCATCGACCCGAAGGTGGCTGCCCTGGCCACCAGGATCAAAGCGGAACAGGCCCCTGAGATCAGCACCATGACCGGCTGGCTCAAGACCTGGAACGAATCGGCGCAGGTGTCCGCCGGCCACAGCATGTCCGGGATGATGGGCGCCGATGACATGGGCAAGCTCCAGTCGGCGCAGGGCGCCGAAGCGGCCAGGTTATTCCTGACCCAGATGATCGCCCACCATCAGGGGGCCGTGATGATGGCCAAGTCAGAGGAAGCCGGAGGGCAGAACACCGATGCCGTCGCACTCAGCAAGAACATCGTGATTTCCCAGCAAGCGGAAATCCGGGAAATGCAGGACCTGCTGGGCGCCCTGTAGCCTGCGGCCTGCGGCCAGCGGCACCGGTCCTCTGCGGGCCGGTGCCGTCCCACCCTTTCCTTCCGCCCCGATACCTGGAGTTATCCATGCCCTTCCCATCCTTCCCGCGTCCGCGAATTGCCGCCCTCACCGCGGCCGCCGGCCTTGTCCTGAGCTTGTCTGCCTGCATTCCGGCCTCGGTCCCGGCCGACCCTGCCCCACGCCAAAGCGCCAGCAACGGTCTTCCCAGTGCGCATATCCATGGCCTCAGCGTCAACGGCGAAACCGGCCGCGTGCTCTTGGCCACGCACGATGGCCTGTTCGACGTGTCCAAAAACCCAGCCGTCAAAATCGGCCCCACTAACGACCTGATGGGCTTCACCGCCGCCATGGACGAAGGGGTCTTCTACGCCTCCGGCCACCCGGGCAAAGACTCTTCGCTGCCCAACCCGCTCGGGCTGATCAAAACCAGCGACGGCGGCAAATCCTGGGAACAGCTCTCCCGGCAGAACGAATCCGACTTCCATGCGCTCACGACGACGAAGTCCGGGATCGTGGCCTTCGACGGGACCCTGCGCACCAGCACCGACGGCAGGACCTGGAAAACCGTCGCCACAGGGTTCATCCCGGCAGTTCTGGCCGGGAGCCCCTACAGCGACACCGTTCTCGCCACCACCCGGGACGGCGTGCAGCGCTCGACCGACGGCGGCGCCACCTGGACGCTGGACAAATCCTCCCCGGTGATCCAGTTCGCCGCCTTCGCCAGCGCCAAGGAAGCCGTCGGCGTCGCACCCGACGGCGTGGTTCACTACTCCGCTGACAGTGGCGCCACGTGGGCCCGGAAGGGTCAAGTCACCGGGGAGGTCCAGGCCGTCGCCGCAACCGAAGGCGCGGACGGGAACCCCTGGATCTGGGCCGCCACCTCCACCGGCCTGGTGGTTTCCACCGACGGCGGGGCCACGTTCCGGCCCTCCGACGCGGACTGAACCGATGGACATCACCGGATTCTTCGCATCCGGTGACCTCCGGCGCCCTGACCATCGCCATTCCATTTTGGTAGCTCAGGAACGCAAGTGCCCTGCCTGCCTCGGACCGTGAATGTTGATAGACAGGCGGTGACCGGCCGCGTCCTGAGAGTACAGAATTGCATGGATACATCCGACCATGTACTTTGAAGGCATGGAAGCCCTCACCCACGCGCCTGTGCTGGCACGGTTCGGCTACGCCGTCTCTGACCCCACCCGCGCGCGCATCCTTTTGGCCCTCGCGGATGCGCCCGCGTACCCGTCCGACCTTGCGGATTTTCTTGAAGTGTCGCGGCAGAGCATCTCCAACCATCTGACGTGTCTTCGCGGCTGCGGCCTCGTGGTGGCTGTTCCGGACGGGCGTCGGAGCCGGTATGAGCTCGCGGATGCCCGGCTGGGCCATGCGATCGGGGACCTGATCGGCGTTGTGCTCGCGGTGGATCCGTCCTGCTGCGCACCGGACGGGACGTGCCTGGCATGACCGCGCGCCAGCTCGCACCGACGCCCGCCCGACGCGCGGTTCTGAGCCGCAGGATCCGGTTGTTCGCCGTGGCGACCATCACCTACAACGTCATTGAAGCCATCGTGGCTCTCTGGGCCGGCGGCGTCGCGGACTCTTCGGCACTGATCGGGTTCGGACTGGATTCAGTGATCGAGGTGGCTTCCGCCCTCGCATTGTCCTGGCAGTTTTCGGCCAAGGATCCTGAGCGGCGTGAGCACCTGACCCTACGGATCATCGCGGTCTCCTTTTTCGCCCTGGCAGCGTTCGTAGCCGCCGATGCCATCCGGTCGCTGACCGGGGGCGGCGAAGCCCAGCACTCCACCCCGGGCATCGTGATTGCGGCACTGAGCCTGGCCATCATGCCCGTCCTGTCCTGGCTGCAGCGCCGTGCCGGCCGGGAACTCGGTTCCAAGACCGCGGTTGCCGACTCCAAGCAGACCCTTTTGTGTACCTACCTCTCCGCGGTCCTCCTTATCGGCCTGGTCCTCAACAGCACGCTAGGTTGGTGGTGGGCCGACGCCGGGGCAGGCTTGGTCATCGCCGTGGTCGCCGCCCGTGAAGGCATCAGCGCATGGCGCGGCGATGTCTGCTGCACCGTCCCGCACACCGTTGAGGCGACCGGCGCCGGAAAATCCCGCCCGGAGCCGAGCTCCGCCGTCGGCTGCTGCCAGGGGTGCGGTTCCGTGCCCGGAGGGCAGACGGTGAGCTTGACCGGCGCGGCTCCGGAAAAGCACCTATGAGCGGACACGCCTGACTCCCTGTCGTCCACCGGCCCGGCCCCGGACGCGGTCGCGATAAGGGCCCCAAACTGTGTCCCTGGCGCCGTCGGCGCCGCCAGCCGATCCCAAGAACCTGAACCTCAGTACCGTCAACGTCACAGATGGCGCCGGCAACCCGTCAGTGACGGCAAGGTGGCCGTCTACGGCTCGACGCTTTCTACGCACGTCGCTGACCGGAGCCCCGGAACCTACAAGCTGGCCAGAGACTTCATCGGCGAGCACCGAGTGTCTCCGCAGGAGCAGAAGACGCAGCAGTTCCCGGGCCGCGGTTGCGGTCCCACCGCAGGCGGCACCGGTGGGTAGACGCCACGTCTGTCGGCATGTCCCGTAATTACTGGCTGCCGCAGGCCGGACATGCCAGGGTGCTGGTGAGCCGTGGGCCACTCATGGGGTGGTTGTCGCAGTCCCGGCCAGGCGTTGGATCAGCGCGAGGCCGGCGGGTGTCCCGGGCCAGTGCTGTTCCAATGGTCCGTTGCCCGCCTTACGGATGACCGAGCGAAGAACCAGGGCCACGATGACGACGTCATCGGCGTATCCGATGACCGGAAGAAAGTCCGGGACCAGATCAATGGGCGAGGCAAGGTAGACCAGCAGCAGGACCAGGCGGACCCGGATCCCGCGCGGCAGGGTCCGATCCGCGGCCAGCCGGCGCAGCAGGGTCAGCAGGTCCGGCAGCAGCAGCAGCGCTTCCTTCATGCCCACCGTTTCCGGGTGACGGCGGGCGTACAGGGCCAATAGAACCAGCAGTACGGCATAGATGAGGACGACCCCACCCGCGACCGCGATCGCCGCATCCCACCAGTTCACGCCGTGGCTTCTTCTGGGGGGTGCCCCAAGGAGTTTCGGGCCCGAGGGTCAGTCATGGGCGGGCTCACCGGTGACTTTGTGGTCCGCGTGGTTCAGGCCTTCCATGACGAGGCGGGTCAGGTGACCGTCAGAGATGCTGTAGACAACGTGCCGGCTGTTTTTACGGGTGGTGACGAGTCCGCTGAAGCGCAGCTTGGCCAGATGCTGGCTGACCGAGGTCCGGGAGGCTCCGGTCCGCTCCACCAGGGAGCCCACGTCCGAGGGCTCCTGGGCCAGGAGCCAGAGGATCTGCAGCCGTGTCGTGTCCGAGAGCATCCGGAACGTGGCCGTGGCCGCGTCCAGACGGCGGGCGTCCGGGGCATCCGGGTGGTGGAGGCTGGCGGCCGGGATGTGCTGTGCGTTTTCCACCGGCTTACCCTTTCATGCTCGCCGGCACGGAGCCGGAACTGGAGGCCGCGGGCCAGAACTTGAAGGCCGCTGCTGTACTGATTGTAGCCACCACGGCCAGCACGGCGGCGGCCGCGGGCTGGCCGGCAGACGCTCCGATCCAGCCAGCGACGGGATAGGTGACGATGAAACAGGCATGGGAGAGAGAGAACTGGGCGGTGAAAATGTAGGACCGGGTACTGTCGGTCGCGGCGCGGCGCAGCAGCCGCGCCGAGGGTGTGTCGATCATAGAGGTCCCGACGCCGAGCAGCACCCACAGTCCCAGCAGGACCGGCCAGGTCCCGGGAACGGCGAGCAGCGCGAACGCCCCGGCGAGCCCGAGCGAAAGCAGCACTGCCCCTGCCCTCATGAAGACCCGGTCCGGTAGCCGGTCCAGGATTCCGGGTGCCGTGAGGGCCACGGCCATGGATCCGGCGCCGTAGCAGGCCAGAGCGATCGCGACGTCGGCGTTGGACCCGCCGAACAGGTCTCGGGCGTAGACGACAGTATTCACCAGCACCAGTGCCGTGGCTGCGGCGACGGCCACGTTCAGGGCCATCAGCCCGCGCAGCTCAGGTGTTTTCACGAAGATCCGGGAGCCCAGGGTGGTCCGGTGCCACAGCGTCCCTTCCTGCCGGGCCGCAGGGGCTGCGGGCAGTCTGGTCGTGATCACCAGAGCGGCTGAGAACAGGAAACCGGCCACGGTCCCGAGGAACAGCTCATGGAAGGACAGCACCGTCAGGAGCGCCGCCGCCAGCGCCGGGCTGACCAGGGATTCCAGGTCGTAGGCCAGCCGCGAGAGTGAGAGTGCCCGCGTGTAGTGCCGTTCTGCAGGCAGCACCACGGGGATCAGTGCCTGGAACGCCGGAGTGAAAGTTGCCGAAGCACTCTGCAGCACGAAAACCAGGACATAGATTTGCCAGCTCTGGTCCACCATCGGCAGCATCAGTGCGATACCCGCGCGGATCAGGTCCGCTCCGACAAGTACAGCTTTCTTCGGCAGCCGCTCGACCACGGCCGCCATCAGCGGGGCAACGAACACGTAGGCGAGCATCTTGACCGTCAGCGCGGTCCCCAGAACGGCCCCAGCCTGACCGCCGGCCAGGTCAAAGGCCAGCAGTCCCAGTGCCACCGTCAACAGGCCGGTGCCCAGCAGTGCAACGATCTGGGCCGAAAAAAGCTTCCGGTATGCCGGAACGGCCAAGACTTCAATCAACGGGACTCCTCGGAACCATCAGAATGCATCAATAGGTGCTTACGTGTGCACGTCTTATGCTAATCCACTTCGTCCCTGATCCACAACGGTTCCGGGACGCTTGGAAGCCGATTCAGTCCGGCTGGTGGTGCGTCCGGATATGGGGGCGGTAGCACACGGTGCCGGTTTCGAGGGTGATCCCGCCGAACGTTGGACGGTCCATGATGGCGGCGCAGAGCCGGGGTCGGAGAGTCCCGAAGTGGGGGCTTAGTTCCTGGTCAGCTCCGTATACAGCTTCTGGACACGGGCCTTGAGGTCATCCCTGACCAGGCGCATGCGCTCCATGCCTTCGATGCCGCGCGTGGAGGGCTCGTCCGTGTCCCAGACTTCGAACCACGTGCCCTCGCGGGACTCGAGTTTTGCATCGTTCCCCAGGACGATGACGACGTCGACTGCGTCCAGCACTTCGTCGGTGACCGGCTTGGGGTGCTCGCCGGTGATGTCGATGCCGAGTTCGGCCAGGGACTCTACAAACTGGGGGTTCAGCGATTTACCGGGTCTGGTCCCTGCCGAGTGAACCGTGACGGTGTGAAGCGGCCAGGGTCCTGACCCTGTCGAGGACTTTCGCTCCGGTCATTTTCGCCGGATTCAGTCATCAGTGCTCAAGGCGTGTGGTTAGTGGAACACAGGCTTAGTACTCGCGGGAGCGGCCATGGGACAGCCCAGTGGGGAGGCCGACCAGCACGGGCTCCGGAGTGCCACAGCACGAAGACTCGGACGCGACGACGGCTGCCGCAGGAACGTCGCAGCTAGTACCGGCGTCGCTGGAGCAGACTCCGGTCTCAGGGAGTTCAAGCTGGACGGTGTCAGCGGCGGCACGGTCCCCGGCCAGGGCGGCCACGACGGAGCGGACCTGTTCGTAGCCGGTAGCGAGCAGGAAGGTCGGTGCCCGGCCGTAGGACTTCATGCCCACAATGTAGAAGTCCTTGTCCGGGTGGGCCAGCAGCTTCGCGCCGTGCGGGGGGACGGTGCCGCAGGAGTGGAATTCGGGGTCGATCAGCGGGCCCAGTTCCCGGGGTGCTTCGACGGCGGGATCGAGGTTGAGGCGGAGTTCGCGCAGGATCTCCAGGTCCGGCCGGAAGCCGGTGCAGGGGACAACGATGTCGGCCTCCAGGGTCCGGCCGTCCACGGCTTCGATGGTCACCTGCGAGTCGAGGGATTTCAGCGAGCTGATGCCGAAGCCGGTGTGCAGTTCGATGGTGCCTGCCTCGACGAGGCGGCGCAGGCGGGAGCCGAGCTGGCCGCGGGCGGGCAGCCCGTCGGCGTCGCCGCCGCCGTAGACCTTCTCCGCGGAGGCGCCACGGACGGCCCACAGGATCCGGGTGTCCGGGGCGTCCTTGGCGAGGTCCGCGAGGCTGATCAGGGTGTTGGCTGCGGAGTGGCCGGCGCCAACGACCAGTACGCGGCGTCCTGCGAGTGACGTGCGGTCCCGGCCTGTGACGTCGGGAAGAGGCGAGGATATCCGCTCCGCGGCGGCGCCTTCGCCGATGGCGGGCAGGCCCGAGGTGCCCAGCGGGTTGCGGGTGGACCAGGTGCCGGAGGCATCAATGACACTTGCAACCGTGTGGTCGCGGGTTTCGCCGCCCTCGTGCTCGACCCGGACGACGAACGGTGTGGTCTCGCGGTTGCGGGTGTGGGTCTTGTCCATGCCGGCGCGAGTCACGGAGACAACCCTGGCGCCGGTCTGCAGCCGGGAACTGATGGCCGGAATTGCGGCCAGCGGGGCCAGGTAATTGTCGATGAGTTCCCCGCCGTAGGGAAGGGCCGTGGGCCGGGGCGCTTTCCATCCGTCGGCTTCGAGCAGGCGGACGGCGGCGGCATCGATGTTGTACCGCCACGGTGAGAACAGCCGGATGTGGCGCCACTGCTCGATGGCAGCGCCCGCCGTCGGGCCTGCCTCAAAGATCAGCGGTTCCAGGCCGCGTTCGATCAGGTGGGCCGCGGCGGCCAGGCCCACCGGGCCGGCGCCGATCACGGCAACGGGAAGGTTCTTCGCTGAATCCAAGGTGTCCTCTGTTTCATCCGTACGTGTGGCGGTTCTGTTTGGACGCGCCTGCCGGTCCCTGTGGGGCCGGCAGGCGGGAGGGTGTCAGCAGCAGTCCTGATCGTCGTCGCAGCAACCGTCGCCGCAGCATCCTGTATTCATTCAGCTCACCCCCTCTCCGTTCGAAGTCAGGCGTGGGTGGGTTCCTCCACCAGCGCGGTGGCAATGCTGTCCGCATCATCTAACGCGGCGAGGTAGCGTTCAGCGTCGAGCGCGGCGGCGCAGCCGGTGCCGGCGGCGGTGATGGCCTGGCGGTACCGGTGGTCCACGGCGTCGCCGCAGGCGAACACGCCGGAGAGGTTGGTGACCGTGGCGGGCGAGTCCACCTGGATGTAGCCCTCGGCGTCCAGCTCCACCTGGCCGGCCACGAGTTCGGTGCGCGGCACATGCCCGATGGCTACGAAGAGGCCGGTGGCGGCCTGCTCGCGGGTCTGGCCGGTGACGGTGTCCTTCAGGGTCACGCCGGTCACCTTGGCGTCGCCGTGGATCGCGGTGATGGCCGAGTTCCACGCGAAGCGGATCTTCGGGTTGTCCTTGGCGCGCTGAGCCATGATCCGGGAAGCCCGAAGTTCGCCCTTGCGGACCACCACGGTCACGGTTTTCCCGAAGCGGGTCAGGAAGGTGGCTTCCTCCATGGCGGAGTCGCCGCCGCCGACGACGATGATGTCCTGGTCGCGGAAGAAGAAGCCGTCGCAGGTGGCGCACCAGGAGACGCCGTGGCCGCTGAACTTCTTCTCCTCCGGCAGGCCCAGTTCCTTGTAGGCGGAGCCGGTGGCCAGAATGACGGCCGGCGCCTCATGGGTCTCGCCGGCGCCGGTGACCACACGCTTCAGGTGCCCGGTCAGCGTGACTTCAGTGGCGTCGTCGAACACCACCTGCGCGCCGAACTTTTCTGCCTGCTGCTGCAGGCCGTCCATGAGCTCGGGCCCCTGGATCCCGGAGGGGAAGCCGGGGAAGTTTTCCACCTCGGTGGTGTTCATCAGGGCGCCGCCGGCCGTGACGGAGCCGGCCAGGACCAGAGGCTTCAGCCCCGCCCGGGCGGCGTAGATAGCCGCGGTGTAGCCGGCGGGGCCGGACCCGATGATGATCAGTTGTTCAGTGCTCATGGAACTCTCCTGGTCCGTGGTGGTTACTTGTCGGAGGGGGCGAGGGAATTGATCAGGCCCTCGATGCGGGTCCTGATCTCGTCGCGGATCGGTCGGACCGCGTCCACGCCCTGGCCTGCGGGATCCTCGAGCACCCAGTCCTCGTAGCGCTTGCCGGGCAAGTACGGGCACTCATCGCCGCAGCCCATCGTGATGACAACGTCGGATTCCTTCACGGCTTCCGTGGTCAGGACCTTGGGGATCTCCGCGGACATGTCGATGCCGAGTTCGGCCATGGCCTCGACGGCGGCGGGGTTGATCTTGTCCGCGGGCTGGGAGCCAGCGGAGCGGACCTCGATGCGGCCTTCGCCGAGGGTGGTGAGGAACGCGGCGGCCATCTGGGAGCGTCCCGCGTTGTGCACGCAGACGAACAGGACGGACGGCTTCTTCGTCGTTTCGGTGGTCATGATGTTCTCCTGGGGGTGTAGCGGTGATCAGAGGGCAGCGGGGACGGCGGTGAAGTAGCGTTTGCGGGCCCACAGTGCCGCGTAGACAAGGGCAACCAGGGCGGGGACTTCGATCAGGGGTCCGACGACGCCGGCCAGCGCCTGACCGGAGGTGACCCCGAAGGTTCCGATCGCCACGGCGATGGCCAGTTCGAAGTTGTTGCCCGCCGCGGTGAAGGCAAGCGTGGTGGTTTTGGCGTAGCCGAGGTCCAGCCATTTTCCGATCAGCATACCGGCGCTGAACACCACCAGGAAGTACACCAGCAGGGGCAGGGCGATCCGGGCGACGTCCAGCGGCCGGGCCGTGATGATGCCGCCCTGGAGTGCGAACAGCAGCGTGATGGTGAAAAGCAGGCCGTACAGCGCCCACGGCCCGAGCTTCGGAAGGAGCGCGCCTTCGTACCAGTCGCGGCCCTTGGCCTTTTCGCCGATGGTCCGGGTGAGGAAGCCTGCCAACAGCGGGATGCCCAAGAAGATGAGCACGGAGAGCGTGATAGCCCAGAAGGAGAAGTCCGCGCTGGTGGTCGGCAGGCCCAGCATCGAAGGCAGGAGCTGGAGGTAGAACCAGCCGAGGGCGCCGAACGCAATGACCTGGAAGACGGAGTTGATGGCCACGAGCACCGCCGCTGCTTCGCGGTCGCCGCAGGCGAGGTCGTTCCAGATCAGCACCATCGCAATACAACGGGCCAGGCCCACGATGATCAGCCCCGTGCGGTACTCCGGGAGGTCAGGGATGAAGATCCAGGCCAGTGCGAACATGAAAGCCGGGGCCAGGACCCAGTTCAGGACCAGCGAGGTGATCATGAGTTTGCGGTCCGCGATGGCCCGGTGTGCCTGGTCATAGCGGACTTTGGCCAGCACCGGGTACATCATCACCAGCAAGCCGATAGCGATGGGCAGGGAGACTTCGCCGATCTTCACCGCTTCCAGCGCGGTGTTCAGACCGGGGATCAGGCTGCCCAAGGCCAGTCCCAGCAGCATGGCCGCCACGATCCAGACCGGGAGGAACCGGTCCAGGGCGGAGAGTTTGCCGATCACGGCAGCCTCTCCGGTGGCGGGCGGCGTTGATTGAGTCTGGGTACTCACGGTGCTCCTGTGCTTCAGTCAAGATTGATGAATGTCGATATGTGAAGTATCACCACCTATATCGATGAATGTCAATCTGTGTGCATAATGGGTTCATGAATTCTCTGCAAGCTCTCGAGCCGCTGGCCGACCCTTCGTGCTGCGCGCCCTCGGACACACGGGCAATGAGCGCAGAAGAAGCCCAGCGGAGAGCTCTGGTTTTCAAGGCACTGGCCGACCCGAACCGCCTGCGCCTGCTTTCCATCGTCAAGGCCGGCGAGTCCGGGGAGGCATGCGTATGCGACCTCACCGAGCCCTTGGATCTGGGCCAGCCGACGGTGTCCCACCATCTCAAGATTTTGGTCGAGGCGGGGTTGCTTCACCGTGAAAAGCGCGGCACCTGGGCCTACTACTCCCTGGTGCCGGGCGCGCTGGAACGGGCGTCCGGACTCCTGGCCACACTGTGAAGACCCGATCCGAGGTCTTCTCCGTCCGCTGCATGCAGGGAAGCGACTGGCCTGCCGGCAGGCGACACGCGATGGGGCGCTCGCAGCTGCACGCAAGATGGAACGGGGCCGCTCTGGTCCCAACCGTCCATCATTCACCGTTCGTGTGGGGCATCTCCGGCAGCTGCATTCGGGACAGCGGGGCCTGGCCCTCTCACAGCTGGCATTCCGGCATCTGTTGACGAACCCAGTGGTTGAGCGTAGACCATGCCGTATCAAATCAATTGCGGGCCGCCGCCCTGCGGCCTGCCTCCTGTAAGGAGAGGGACATGGCCGTCGCAGTCATCATGGAATTTGCCGGAGCCACTTTGGAGCAATACGACCAGGTAATCGGCAAAATGGGCCTCACCCCGGGAGGGCCGGCGCCCGCCGGCGCCCTCGGACACTGGGTGGCGGCTACCGACGACGGGATCCTCGTCACGGACCTCTGGCAGACGAGGGAGCTCTACGACACCTTCGCGAAAGAGCAGATCGGACCCTTCACCGCCGAGGCAGGGTTCCCCGGCCCACCCAAGATAAGGTACCTGGACACCCACAATTACTTCACCCCGGGCGCCAACCCCTGACCACTCCCACACTCCGGGCCTACGCGGCTTCCCTCGCGGCTGCCTTCCGAGCTTTGGCGGCCGCCAGCGAACCACTGCGGATGCTCGCCGAACCACCCGCTTTCACCTGCTCTGACAGAGCTGACGGAGGCGCCAGGCGTGCCCCGCACCGTGGTCAGCCAGCTCCCTCCCCATGGACGGGTGGCAGGCGCAGCCACACCGAAGAGGCACGGCACGACTACGCCGAACCTTGAGCTTCGATCTGCTGGTACCCCGGCAGGCTTACGCTCTTCTAGCTCTCAACAGCTGAGGCGCAAAAGTGTCGCGGCCCGTGCCCTTCCAGCTGGAAGGGCACGCGCCGCCTTTGCCGTTCCCGTGCCTCATCCGGTGGCCAGGTCCCGGCCGTTGGGGGCCTGCAGCACCAGGCCGTCCAGGCTTGGCCCCGCCACGCCGGCAATCCGCACCGCAGTGGCGCCGGCGCCGTTGGCGATGATCTTGCCGCCCACGGCCAGCGATCCGACTGGCCCCTCCAGATCCACAGTGGCCAGCCCGTCGCCGTCGGTGGAGATGTCCGCCCCGATGTCCACGGAGCCGATGCGCCCGGTGGGCTTCACGCTCAGGGCGATGGCCGCCAGCGGCATCAGGACGCCCTTGACCAGGCTTTCGCCGCTGCCCCCGGAGGTGGACAGGGAGCCCTTGACGGTCAGCTTGGGCAGTTCGCGGCTGACCTGCACCCCCACGGACCCGTCCCCCGTGGGTGGTGATCGAGTCGAAGACGGCCTCGTTCAAGGAGCCGTCATAGACGTTGAATCCGCGGGCACCCAGGCCGGTGGTTTCGATGGGTGCCTCCACCGTGAGCACGCCGATGTCGCCAAAGTTGACGAAGCCTATGCCGCTGGGGCCGTGCGAGGTGACCTTCGCCTTGGCCGTCCAGTTCTCCACCGCACCCCAGTTGTCCAGCACCATGTCGTTCTGGCCGAACGTGGTGGTGGTGCCCAGGTTCACCACCTCCGCGGCATTGGCGCCGCTGATGATGAAGACGCCGCCGCTGATCAGGTCCGGGGTGCCCGGGGCGATGCCGCCGTCGGAGAAGACGTTCCCGGTGGAGAGCAGCTCGAGCGTGACGGCGCCGCCGTCGGCCTTGCCGGCTTTATCCCCGTGCCCGCCGACAAACACGCCGCCGCCGCGCACCGGGGCCCCGGCGCTGCCCGCGGAGATGTTCTCCAGCCGTGCGGTGAGCACGACGGCGGTGTCCGGCTGCCGGTTCCAGAGGGTGAAGGCGCCCTGCAGCGCCTCGACGCCGAACCCGGTGGGCCGGTCCGCCCGCCCCCGGGTGTCCGCCTCGGCCACGTGCACGCCGTCGGCCTCGATGCGGCCGGCGCGGATGCTGCCCTCCGCGCTGAGGTAGACCTGGCCGTAGCTGGTGACGTTGGCCAGCCGCAGCGTGCCCAGGTCCGCCACGGTGTGGTCGTTGTAGATGGCGAGTTCGTGCGCCGAGGTTCGCACCGTGACGTTCTCCAGGGTGTTGTTGCTGGTCAGCCGCAGGCCCTTGGCCCCGAAGACCAGCTCGCCGCCGCGCAGAGCCACCCCGGGCGGCAGGGTCACCGAGGCCATTCCCTTCAGCGTGCCGGAGATTTCTATTTCCGTGGCGCCCGAAGCCAGCGCCTCATTGAGCTGCGCTACATCAGTTACGTGTGTCCAGGACACAACACCACCACCGTTCTGCGGGTCCGATTCGCCATGGCAGCATCCGCCGTTGGCGCTGTTCTGCGCATGATACTCCCGCAGTTTGGCGGAGGACCGCATGGAGGGCCCGCTGGCTCTAGTTCTCGATTATGGTTTGCTGTATCGATTCCCGGTGGAAGTCGGTGTGCCACACGTCCGTCTTACCAGTGTTGTCCGTGACGATGTATTCGGGCCACCGATCGAACGCGGAGCAGGGATGAGAGATGCCGAACTCCACGATATCGGTCACGTTGATTCCCGGGGCCCCGGTCAGGACGGCATGGTGGTCAAAGAGTTTTGCGACGCAGCCCGTCGCGTCTGGTTTGATGGCGCCGTCCGCGGTCCGAACTGTCAGCAGGGGTGGCAGGCCGGCGTCGTAGGGCAGGTCGCGTTTGCCCGCACCAACGATGACCATGCCGTCCTCCGGGGCGGACAGCACCACCGCCCGGACCGCGAGTGCAGGGATGAGCCCGGGGACGGGGCTGACGCCCGCGTAGGTGCCGTGGTCGTGCGTGGCATAGCAGCCCGAGCGCAGCAACCGGACAGTGCCGGGCACGTCGGAGTCTGTGGGAAGGAACTCGATAACGCGGTCGGGGAACGCGGAACCGCCCATGGAGTAGACCGGCGTCGGCGTGTCGAACAAGTCTGCGACGGAGAGGTATACGTCTCGCACCTTCCGGCAGTGATCATCGACGGCGGCCACGATCTCTTTGTCACGGCTGTTGGCAACCACACCTTCGTAGCCTGCTACACCGATGAGGCGCAGTCCGTCAGTTGAGCCGACCAGTTCGGCAAGAGACCGGGCCGCGCGGAGGCTTCTTACCCCGGTCCGGCCTCCCTGGGCGCCTACGTCCAGGAGAACTTCCAGGGCAACGGCAGAAGTGCCGAAGACGCTGGCGGCAGCGGTGACTCCTTCCTTGGAATCCACGAAAATACGGATCTGCCGAGCCGGATCCTCCGTGAGCCACGCTTGAATACGGTTGAGCCCGTGGCGGTCAACCACCTGATTGGCGATGAGGATGTTGCGATAACCCCAGTCGAGAAGCGTGCCGGCCTGGTCAACGGTGGCAACGGTGACCCCTTCCGCGCCCGCGTCCGCTTGGCGTCTAACAATCGGGGCAGACATGGTCGTTTTGACGTGCGGGGCGAGCAGCACATTCCTGCTCTCACACCAGTCGGCCATGACTGCGATGTTGTGATCGAGTGCATCTCGGTCGAGCCGCAGGTGCGGATACGAGACGTCCTTCACCTCCGCCGGCCTTTGGCAATCTGGCATGGCCGGGCAATCCCTGTTCTTTCCATCCAGCAACACTACAGCTGTCGACGGTCTGGAATCTCGAGCGGACCGGCCAGTGAACGACGGCGCGCTTTGTCCTGCCGCGACGAGCAGTGTTGGCAGCAATCCGGTTAGTCCCCGGGCCAATCCAACGTCCGGTCACAGCTACCATTGTGGTCGGCAGAACCTCCTATTTCCGAATCTTTGCGCAAATCTTGGTGCCGTTCAGCGACTTGCGCCTTGCCCACGTAGCCCAACGTGCATGCGGAAGCTCCGGCGTGCGTTTTTTATGTGCCACCGCACGGAAAGCGGCGGCCTTCGGCAGCGTTGGGGCTTTCACGGCACGCCCAACAGGGTGGGCTCCGCAAACGTTGCCGCCACGCCCACCATCAGCAGCCCGAACACGATCCCAAAATCAACGTTCAAAAACCTTAACTGAACGGTATTGAGGCTAAGCGTGACCGCTGATGATGGCGAAATTCCCGTATGCAACTCTGCCCATCGACGAATCGCAAGTGCACCCAATGGACGAGTAGCGGACGCAAAGCAGGCCGGACCGCCCGACCGGGCCGAGGCGTCAGCCACCCGTTCCGCTCCCTTGGGACATCCAGTAGTCATTGATGGCCTGCACGGCCTGCTCCTTCGTCATCCGCGCAACCTCTCTCTCGTCAAGCCCGACGGTGTGGGTGAGCTGCCAGACCAGTGCCAGGGGAAGCGCCGCGGCGGGCACCGTCGCCGCCCCGCGGGCCGGCAGTACGCCGTCATCTACGCAGGCCCAAAACTCATCGTCGCCGACCACGAGCTGGTCTTGGAGAATGTGGTTCCAAATCGACGGCGAATACGTGGTCCGGTTCAACGGCCGTGAAATCCGGGTCCGGAGGATCCTCCCGTCGGGCAGAACCAGCCGGTAGGTTGCGTGGTGCCGCACCGGCTTCCCACGGGCATTGACCACCAACTCCCAGTGCTCAGTCAGACAGAACTTCTCGTGGTCGTCCCGTCCACCCAGACGGCGGACGCTCACGCCACGGAACCGGTGAGCCAGGCGGTCAACTGCTCATCGGTGGACAGGTCGATGAGCTGGACCAGCGCCCAGTTCTCCCGGTGGTTGGGCGCGGCATGCAAGTGGTCTTCCCAATCCGCGGCGTAGTCGCGCAACGCATCCACAAAGTCCGCCAGGGCCTCCCCTAGCTCCGTGGCCTCGGCGGCAAATGGCCGCCCCGGCATGAAGACCGCCCAGGCGCCGTCCTCGTGCACGACCTGAACATTCGCCACGACCGTCAATTCCAGATACCGGCGCAGGCTCTCACCGTTGACGACGGCGGCCGGGGCGCGGTCGGGGCGGCGGATCGTGGACAGCCCTCCCCGCTCGCTGGAATCAAGGATTGCCTTCAACGAATCCCGCGCCTGCGTAAACCCGTAGGTGCGGCCGCCGGTGGTCTCGTGCGTGGGGGTGCTCATGTCTCCTATCATCCAACGTACACAACGTACGTCAAGTACTTAGGTGCCGCTTTGACCCCCGGGAACGAACGAAATCCCGTGCACAGATTGCTTGTCGTTCACGGCAGTTCCTCAAGAGGTATTAGCGTTGGCCAAAATTCGGGGCCGTCGCCCTGGTGATTGGGATGGCGCCACTCGCCACCAAGGAGTTCTCCGGTCGGATCCTTGCGGATTCTTCCTCGGCTTCGATGGAAGCCTGGGATTCGGTGGTGAACAGCCATGAGCACACCGCCCATGGCACAGAGACCGGCACGGCGAGTATGGTCAGGCCGACATTGGCGCCGGCATTGAAGCCAGCGGTCAACACTTGCGCGAGCAGCGATCCGAGTGAGGCGAGAAAAGCGAACCGCAAGCCGAACAGCCAAACCACGGCGACAGCGCCCAGCGCCCAGCCCAGAACGCTCGCCACCGTCGTACCTGTTTCGGAGACGATCCTGCCCAAGAAGACTTGGACGTTCCCGGTCTGCGCCGCGAACAGAAGGATGAGCCAGCACGATGCTGCCGCCCGGCTCCACACCAACCGCGCCGAATCATAGAAAGTGTCGACGACATCAAGGCGGTTTCGGATCACCGGCAGCACCCAAAGGATTCCAACGGCGAAGAAGAACGCATACGCAGCTGCGTGCGAAAGTCCCTGATCGTGGAACTCGAGGAATGGTGGCGCCGACGTGATCAGCCATTCGGACCCACTCCGCCACCCGGTTGCGGCAAACAGTACCGACACAATCGCTGCCGGAGTCTTGTCCGCAGCGATGGCCGCAATGGTCAGCACGGCCAGCACCGATGCAGTCACCTGATAGGGGGCGTCGGCTTTCGAGCGCCACCCCTTCCCCAGTTCCATCCAGGACCTGATGAAATCGATCACGATCCTTGCCAACTCCTTCATGCACCGGCCGCTAATTTGTCACTTCCCATGGTCGCAAGCGGCACCGACAATGTTGATTCTCCCTGCCGGCGACTGCGGTTCATCTGTGCGACATGGATCGGCCGTAGCAGAGCGTCGACGACGCACCCGAGGCCATGGTCCTTGGACGTCAGCCTCGACACTAATCGGCGGGCTGGCAGTAGCTTTCTTCGGCCCCGGGCTTCTCAGAACATGTGACTGAAGTTCCGGCAGGCCCGCTCTCCCAATCCAACCAAGTCATGTAGCTCCGACCCGGCCCGATACGAAGCCCAAAGCGTGGACAGTAATGATGGAATTGGTTGTGTCGCGGCGTGGCTCCAAGTGTGGCTGACGCCCTGTGAGGGGTTTGTCTTGACATTGATCTGTCCGCCGCGGCACGACCGCAGTAAACGCGGCGGCCAGGTGGACATGACCTTATAGGAGCCTGTTCCGAAGAGTCCCATTACTGTCTTGTCTGCCCACCCGGCCGGCGTGCCCTTTTCTCATCGCATGCAAAGGTCTGCGGCCGTATGGTTTTGTGAGACAGCTTGTTAGGAGCCCTTTCTCGCATGACCGATCGTAAGAAGTACACGCAGCAGTTCAAGGACGAAGCCGTTGAGCTGGTGATCTCCTCGGGCCGTCCGATCGCACAGGTGTGCCTCGATATAGGCGTCCTGGAAGGCACGCTGGGGAACTGGGTGCGCAAGTACCGGGAGGATCATCCGGAACGGTTCACCGCTGGCGAGGAGAAGGCGCCGGTGTCCTGGGAAGAGCACCAGAAGGCGCTGGCTGAGATTGCCAAGCTGAAGCAGGACGTCGATTTTTTGGGAAAAGTCAGCGCCTTCTTTGCAGCGAAGCAACGGTAGAGGATTTCTACGAGTTCATCGAAGCAGAGAAGGCGAACCACCCGATCGTCTGGTTGTGCCGGGCCCTGAAGGTCTCCCGGGCCTCGTTCTACCGGTGGCGCAGCCCCGAGGGCCCGTCTCCGCGGGCCCTCCGGCACCAGCGCCTGGTTGCCGAGGTGACTGACCTGTTCGAGCAGGAAAAGGGCCGTGCCGGCCGTGACCAGCTGACCCTGATGCTCAATGCCAAGGGCGTGCAGGTCGCCGCTCCGACGGTCGGGGCGATCATGCGCGAGCAGGGCCTGCGGGCCGTACGCACCAGGGCGTGGAAGCAGACCACCGTGCAGGACCCACAGGCGAAGACCGCGCACATCCGCAATCACATGCTCGACCAAAAGGGGAAACGGGACTTCACCCCCTTGGTGCCCGGGACCCGGCTCTGCGGGGACATCACGTATCTGCGCACCGGCGAGGGCTGGCTCTACCTGGCCACCGTGATCGACCTGTGCACGGGCATGGTCATCGGCTGGGCCATGGCCGATCACATGCGCGCCAGGCTGTGTACCGACGCGCTGGGAATGGCCCGTGACCACGGGTACTTCGCCGGGGGAACAGTCGTTTTTCATTCAGATCGCGGCTCCCAATACACCTCTGACGAATTCCAGAAATGGTGTGGAGGGAACCGTGTTACCCAGTCCATGGGAGCCGTCGGGGTGTGCTGGGACAACGCTGTCGCCGAAAATTTCTTCTCGCATCTGAAGACCGAGATGTACCACCAGCACACCTTCGGCAGCAGGCTTGCCGCGAGGACCGCTGTCATGGAATACATCGAGGGCTGGTACAACCGCCGTCGGCCAAACCGAAGGGCCGGCGGCATCCCTCCGACAGCGGCCCTTGCTACCCATCAAACCTGCGACCCGGAAACCCTGGCCGCGTAACCCGAATCAACTACGAAACTGTCTCAAAAACTTGACGACCGCAGTCAGGGCAGTTTCATCATGGCAAAGGAACATCTGAAAGTCATCGCCGGGATCGATACCCACGCCGATACCCACCACGTCGCCCTCATCACCGATACCGGCCGGCACGTGGCCGACCGGGAATTCCCTGCCGCGGGCTCCGGCTACCAGGGCATCATCGAGTTCATCGCAGAGTTCGGTCCGGTCCTCGCCGCGGGCGTGGAAGGGACCGGCAGCTACGGTGCCGAGCTCTCCCGCGTGCTCGTCCGTGAGGGCATTCACGTCGTGGAGGTGATGCGCCCGAACCGGCAGGCCCGTCGGCTGCAGGGAAAATCCGATCCGATCGATGCCTATCAGGCCGCCGAATCGGTGCTGGCCGGCCGCGCCGGCGCCACCCCGAAATCCCGGGACGGGGCGGTGGAATCGTTGCGGGTGCTGCGCGCGGAGCGCGCCACGGCAATGCGGGCCCGGGTCGCCGTGATGGCCCAGGTCAGGGCGATCCTGGTAACAGCACCGGAGACCATCCGCGCCAGATACCGGGCCATGACCAGTCCCGCTTTGATGGCCGCACTGGAGAAGACACGGCCCGCCGGAGCGCCGTCCGAGCCGCTGACCAGCACCGCGACCGTGCTGAAACGGCTCGCCGTCCGCTACCGGCACCTGCACCAGGAGCTGGCACTGATCGATGCCGAACTCGACGCCATCCTCGCCCTCCACGCACCCATGCTGCGCGATCTGCAGGGCGTGGGCACCGACGTCGCCAGCCAGCTCCTCGTGACCGTGGGAGACAACCCCGAGCGCGTCACCACCGAAGCGAAGTTCGCCGCACTGGTCGGCGTCGCCCCGATCCCCGCATCATCGGGAAAGACCTCCCGGCACCGGCTCAGCCGGGCAGGCGACCGGCAGGCCAACAAAGCCATCCACCGCGTGGTCCTCGTGCGAATGAGGTACGACAGCAGGACCAAGGACTATGTGGCCAGGCGACACCAGGAGGGCAAGAGCACCAAGGAAATCATGCGCTGCCTCAAGCGCTACGTCGCCCGGGAAATCTACGACCAGCTTCTCCACCCGCGCCCCGGCCCCGACGCCGGAACCCTCCGGCCGGTACGCACAGCCAAGCAACTGACCCTTCAACAAGCCGCAGACGCCCTCCACGTCTGGCCCACCGCACTGTCCCGCCTCGAACGCGGACTCACCCACGACAACGACTTCCACAAACGCTACGAAACGTGGCTCAACTCTCAATCCCCTGAAAGCGTAGAAACTCCGCATTGCGGGTCGGCCCGAATCTTGGCGTAGCGCCGCGCGCCAGGGGGCGGCCTTGGCGCGCCCCGTGCGCTGACTACAAGACCGGGGCCGCGGAGGCTCCGGGGTCAAAGGCGGCCGCAGGCCGTCGCGCAGCGATCGCAGACCCTTGAGGCTGGAGAAGCCGGCCCCGGTAGCCTGTGCTGCACGTGGCTCAGTGACCATTGACAACAATAGGAGCATCAATGTACACACCCATATTCACCGTTCCAGAGCATTCCGGCCGGCCAGCCGCACCCGATTCAATAGGGTGCGGCGCTTCTTTGCGCTGACCAACCTTGCCTTGCTGAAAAGCGGGCATCGAAAGGCTGAGGAGTGCCGTTTTGCTTTGTTCACGGCCACTCGTCGCCGGGGGCTGTTTTAGGTTGCCCTGGGGTGCTTGCATATGGGTTCTCCGGAAGAATCGGGCTGCACATCATTGTGGGCCGACGCCGATACTTATGGTTGGTCTGGGCTGCCGGCCATGGTTCCATTGCCCTGGCTGTCTGGCGCTGGAAGGCTGCGATTCTGTTCCACATCTCCGGGGCATTGGAGTACATGGGGAAGTGCCCGCTGCGGGTGATTTCCGCAAGCTGTACGCCATTCGCGGCAAGGTGCGGAAGATAAGTCAACGAGCGGTTCTGCTCGCCGTACATGAACATGCGGGGGAACGGAAGGGCCAGGAACTTCTCCATCAGGTCGGCGTTGTCCGAGAGATTGACCATGGATTCGAAGATTCCCCGGACTGCTGCGGCCCGGACCTTGTACCGCACGCTGGTGGCGTAGAGCGGACTCGAATAGTACGGTGCTGCCCAGTTGCGGGCGATGAAGTCCTGGAGGAACAGTTCCGGGTCCTCGTGGGGATGGAGGAAGATCTGCCGGCTGAGGAAGCAGTCCTCCTGTGCAATGTTCCCTTCGATGTCAATGAAGCTGGCCACGCGGCCGGGTTCCTGGTGGGCGAGCATTAGCGAGGTCAGCCCGCCCATCGAATGGCCGACCAGGTGGAAGCGTTCGATCCCTTGGTCTGCGAGGGTCGCCAAGGCTGTGTCGACAAGGAAGGGGATCGAGATGCTTTCCAGGTTGCTACACCAGGACTCGCCGCAGCCGGGGGCGTCGTAGGCGAAGAAGGGCTGACCGGCGAATCCGGAATCTGTGCAATGTCGGCATAGTCCTCCTTCGTGGAGCCGAATCCGTGGAGGAAAAACAGTGGCAGCCCCTGCCCTGTGCGGCTGATGCAGGACAGGCGCACGTCCGTGCCGTCGAATCTCGTGCTTGGTCATGGTGTTCTCAGAGGGCAATGTGGGCCTTTCGGCGTGCGTCCCAGAATCAGGCTCACCCATCGCGAGTGACACTGTGCCGGTCCGGGCGGAGCCCAGCGATTGCGGCCGGCGGCTGCTTCTGATGATCCGCTGTACTGCCGCGGCGGCGGCCGGTTTTGCTGGTGGTTTCAGTTGGTGGTTCATGTTTCTCCGACGAGTCCGGCGGAAGGGCCGGGTTGGCGCCCTCCCGTCGGAAATTGGTTGGTGGCTTCAGCGGGTAGTGAAAGTTCCTTCGTCGGACAGGCCGTAGAGTTCCAGCGTTGTTCTCCCGTTCCTGATTTCGTCGAGGATGCGCCGCTCATCGGCGACCCGCTGATCGGCGCCGGAGACCGTTTCGGCAATGGCGTTTTGGGGCAGGACAATGACTCCGTCGCCGTCGCCGACGATCAGGTCGCCGGTGTGGACAACGATGCCGCCGATCCGGACAGGTGAGCGGAGGTCCCCGGGATAGTCCTTCACGGTTCCGACGACCGTGACGCAGCGGGAAAAAACAGGGAAGTCCATGGCCACCATCTCGTCTGAGTCGCGCACTCCCCCTTCGATGATCAGGCCGGCGATGCCGCGGTGCTGGGCTGCCACGGCCAGGACTTCACCCCAGTGGCCGTGGGCCGCGCCCTGCATGTCGGCGACCAGTACACTGCCGGCCGGCGCGGCCAGGACAGCGTTGTGGAGCGCGAGGTTGTCACCGCCGATGCCCCGCACCGTGAAGGCCTGGCCGGCGACGCGGGCGCCGGGCCATGCCGCCTTAAGGCCAGGGTCGCAGGCGCAGGGCAGTTTTGAGGCCTCGTAGAGGGTGGCGGCTGAGTGTCCGCCCGCCGGGGTGTTCATACTTTCCTCCACTGAAGGTCGTGGTATCCAAGGTCGGCCCGGGCCTGGATCAACGTGGATCCTGCCTTGACCGCCGCGACGATTTTGGTTTCGGTGTCTTCGATGCGCTCGGCGATCTCGGCCACCCGTTCGGCATAAGCAACTGGCACCGCAAGGGCGCCGTCTGAGTCGCCGCAAATGATGTCATTGGGCGAGATCTTGACGTCAATGATGATGACTTCCATCCCCACCGCCACGAGGCGTACCCGGTCCTTGCCGGTACGCATGAACCGGCCCAGGCTGAAGAGAGGGTAGTTCTGCTCCAAAGATGTCGAAACGTCCCGGCACACGCCGTTGATGACGGTACCCGCGACGCCGCGGTCAGCAGCAATCTCGGTCATGATGCCGCCCCAGACCGTGACGTCGGTGCGGCCATTGTTGTCGATGAGAACGATGGCCCCGGGCGGGACGTCGTCGAGGAAATCGCCCACGCTCCCCCGTTCCGTTCCTGCAGGTTCGTACTGCACGGTAAAGGCAGGTCCGGTGGCCCGGAAGTCGTAGGTCAGGGGCGCAATCCCGTGCAGGGTGCCGTGCACTCCCAGGGAATCCAGGGCATCGGAGATACTGGCCGTCGGCAGGGCCGCAAGCCGCGCGACGACGTCGTTGGTGGTGTTGGTGCTCATCAGTGCTTTTCCTCGGTGGTTCCTGCCAGTCGCGCATCACGCATGGCCTCATGTAGGGGGACGCCGGACCGGAGGTCCGAGGCAATTGCCTGTTCCCGGCCCGCGATGGCCTGAGCCTTCTCCAGTACTTCTTCAGCGTTGACTCGGGGGACGACGACGACGCCGGTTTCGTCCGCGAAAATCAGGTCGCCAGGGGCGACCGTAACGTTGCCGAACGGGACGGGCTCGCCGGTGGAGCGCTGCTGGAGACGGCCGCGGGCCGTGGCTGGAATCCGGCCCGTGGCGAAGACCGGGAAGCCCAATTTGCGGGCTTCGTTCATGTCCCGGCAGGCCCCATCCGCGACGACCCCACGGACGCCCTTCAGCATCGCGCCCAGGCTGAGGAGCCCTCCCCAACAGGAGACGTCGGTGCGCCCCTCGTTGGCGACAACGATCACGTCGGTGCTGGCGGCTCCGGCCACAGCCGTGGCGCCGATGTGGGTACCCGAGGGGCCGGGGACATATGGCTCCAGCTGAACGGTTACGGCGAAGCCCACGATCTTGGGGTGTTCCCAGACCGGCAGGAATCCAGCCTGTCCGGGGGCCAGCCCGAGAGCGTCCAAGGCGTCCGATACGGCCGCGGAATCGAGCGTCTCGTAGGCGGTCAGAAGCAATTCTTTGGAAGTCATGCTTCCAGTAGAACCCCCAGTATCGATATAGTGAAGGTCCGATTTCGACCAGCTGCAAGACGAAGGGCAACCTGATCCATGGTGGAAGTACGCCAGGCCCGGTATTTCGTCGCTGTGGCTGAGGAACTGCATTTTGGCCGCGCCGCTGATCGGCTCAAGATGTCCCAGCCGCCGTTGAGTCAGGCCATCCTGCAGCTGGAACGCCAGCTCGGCACGACTCTTCTGAACCGTTCCAGCCGCAGCGTCATGCTGACTGAGGCGGGGCGCATGTTCCTGGAACAGTGCCGGCTGCTTATCGCTGCGTCCGAACGCGCCCAGGAGGTCGCGGAGCGGGCCAGCGCCGGACTGGCAGGGATCCTGCGGATCGGCGCCGTGACGTCCGCGTTCAGCGAGGCACTGCCGCAGATCCTCCGCCGCTTCCGGGAATCGCACCCCCAAGTTGAGCTGCAGGTCCGGGAGATCGACACCCATCACGGTCGCGACGCGTTATTGCGGAGGGAGCTCGATGTAGCAGTGATCCGCCAGGCGGTCACCAGCCGCCAGCTGAACTCGCTACCGCTCAGGCGCGATCACTTTGTCATTGCCATGCCCGAGAACCACCGGCTGGCCGGCACGGAGGGTCCTGTGGACCTGGCCGGTTACCGTGACGATTCGTGGGTGTGGCTGCCCCGCCATATCTCCCCCGACTATCATGACGAGCTCGTCGCCGCCTGCCGGCAGGCGGGCTTCAGTCCCGATCCACAGCACTACGCCAACTCCATCCATTCCCAGCTCGCGATGGTCGAGTGCGGGCTGGGCGTGACCCTCGTCCCTGAATCTTCCGTGCAGCGGCAGCCCCGGACGCTGGTCTGGCGCGAACTCAGGAAACGCGTCGATCTCGTAGAACTGTCTGTAGTCAGCCGCACCGGCGGTCAGGGACCGTTGGTCGATCACTTCATCGCCTGCGCCCGTGCCGCCGGCTGACTAGGGACCGCGGCAAATGGTCCCACCGAGGACGGCTGACGTTGGGAACAGGATCCGGTTATCCCGTGTAATCCGGTAGTAGTGGAACTGGTGGCCATGTTCCCAATGCCCTGCTGATTCGTCCAGCCGATGGCCTCCATCTGATCCTCAGTCAAGGGTTCCGTCATAAGTGCATAGTCATACACGGGCACCGTCATGAGACGGTTACGTTTGAGCCTGCCAGGGGATGGGGGCTTCGATCGCGCCCATATTGTGCAACGCTGGTTGCATGGATCTGGAGGTGTCGCCCGCGCTCACGATTCCCACGTCGGAACTCGGCTGGCGGTTCTCGCGTTCGTCCGGGCCAGGCGGTCAACACGTCAACACGTCGGACAGCCGCGTCGAGCTCTCGTGGAACGTCGGCGACTCAGCGGCGCTTTCGGACGGCCAACGGCTGATGCTGCTCACGCGTCTCGGACGACGTCTCGTTGCCGGGGCGATCACCGTGACCGTCTCCGAGCGGCGCTCTCAGCTGCGCAATCGCGAGATCGCCTTGGCCAAGCTCTCCGACCTCGTGGCAGAGGGTCTTGCTCCCGAAGCTGCTCGCCGCAGGGCGACCAAACCCACCCGGGGTTCGAACCGTCGGCGCCTCGCCGCAAAGGAACAGCGGGCGGCGACGAAACGGCAACGCAAGAGGCCGTCCGCCGAGTAGCACCGTCCAGTCGACAATTTTCAGCCGCGCGGAATTTTTCAAGCTGAACGGTACCAACGGGAGTTAGGCGGCTGACTGTTCGGTGATTTCCTTGGGTTGGTTGATCCACGCTGGTCCTGGGAGCGCGAGGATTTTGGGATCAGTGGTTGTCGTGAAGCGCTCGGGGTGTCTCGCGCGGGCTGCAGCGAGCGTTGCCGAGCGTTCTTTGGCGACGCCGGACGCGTGGCCGAAGTGGACGTTCGCTGGCGTGTGGAAGCCGATGCCGGAGTGCTGGTGGTGATGGTTGTACTAGTCCACGAAGCCGCCGATAAATGCTCCGGCGTCGTGGACTGAGGCGAAGCGTTCGGGGAATTCCGGACCGTATTTCAGGGTTTTGAAAAGCGACTCACTGTACGGATTATCATTCGACACCCGGGGCCTGGAGTGGGATCGGGTGACCTCCAGATCCGAGAGCAGCGCGGCGACGGTCTTGGACGTCATGGACGTCCCCCGGTCCGCGTGCACGACCTGGGGGATGCCGTGGATCCCGAAGATTCCCTTCATCATCTCCACGGCCAACACGCCCGATTCGGTGGCGTGGACGTGCGCGCCGACGATGAACCTGGAATGGATATCAACCATCATGTAGCAGTCGAAATACTTTCCCTTGACCGGGCCCGCGAGCTTTGTAATATCCCACGTAAACACCTGTCCAGGAGCCGTGGCCACCAGTTCAGGAACCGTACGGGGCGGGTGTTTGGCCAACCGTCGGCGTTCCTTGACCTGGCTGTTTTCCTCCAGCACCCGGTAAAAAGTCGACAGCGACCCCAGATAGGTTCCCTCATCCAGCAGCATGGTATAGACCTGCATGGGCGCCAGGTCCACGAACTCCGGTGAGTTCAGTACCGCCAAGATCTCCGCCCTCTCAGCGGCGCTGAGCTTGTTCTGCGGCACCACCGGCTCATGGTCCCGCGGCGGGGCCGGTTTGCGGTTCGCGGTCGTCCGGGAAACACCGGTCAATGATGCCGCCCGGCGGGTGGGGATCTTCAGTTCCAGCATCGACCGGTACGTGGCCATCAGCGTTGCTTGGACCGGGGCTCGTCCGGCATATCCTCTGAGGCGAACGCCTGTAGTTTTCCCATCAGCTCCAAGGCTGCCTCGGTCTTCTTCAACCGGCTCTCACTCACCTCTAACTGGCGGCCAAACGCGCGTTCTCGGCCTGGTCCGCCGACAGCTTTCCGATCGATTCGCCGGCCTTCTTCCCGGCCAGGACACCGGCGTCACGCAGCCGGCGCCACTCGGTCATCTGCGAGGAATACAGGCCCTCCGTGCGCAGAAACGCACCACCTTCACTGTTCTCGCACGCGTTCTCGTACGCGGTCAAAAACTCGAGCTTCTGGACCGGGGTGAACGACCGGCGAGGCCGCGGACCACCGGCCCGCGGTCCGGAAGAATTACTACTACTAGTACTACTACTCACAGGACTATCTTCGCGTACTGCACTCAAAACTGGACTGGACATGATTACTGGATTCCTGGCTCTCGCCCCACGCGATTAAACGGACTTGCTATGAGCCCCTGGTACCGTTCCAGCCTGACACGTAGGGGCGGGGCGGCGGGAGCGTGTAGATAGCGACCTGTTTGCAGTGAAATAGGTGGGCTTGGCGATGCCCAGCCCGACGAATGTAGAGGGACCCGACAGGTTCAACGTCCACACGTTAAAGCAAAAGCCCCATCTGCCGAGGGGGTTTTGTTCCGTTCCGGAACGTTGTGCCGAGGTGGGACTCGAACTGCATTCCGTCCACTGCAAACACCGGGAACTCCCGAAAGAATGCCGAATCCGGGCCCGTCCGGCCAAGGTACGGCCGAGTCCGAAGCCAAAGGTGTGGACAATGTACACACCCCCTTTTCGACCCCTTCGTCTCCAGTCGGCCTCCGCGACCACCAAACCACTGAGCGGCTTGGAGGGGTGCCAGAAGGCAAACCGTCTTGGACTTGCCTAGATGACAGGGCGACGAAACGTTCCGCTATCGGCGTTGAAAATACGGGAGTTCCGTTTGATGCGACAACTCCCGCATGTGGCTGAATTGACCGTTTGCGACGGCGGCCGGTCTCGCTGAGTTGTCCCGGACGTGCATTCATGGGTTATTCGTACGGTGCCGCGAGCGGGTCGTAGCCGGGGGCCGCGAGCAGTTTGTGGAGTTGGCGCCGCCGGACACCCATGTTGCCGCCGTCGAAAATGGGCAGCCCGAGCGCGTCCTGGAGGAGCCGGGCGAGGGGAAAGTCGTGGTTGTAGCGCGTCTATGTGCTCGAGCACTCCCGCCGCAACCTGCCTCAGCGGCTCAGGTTCCGCAGAAGGTCCGGTAAGGGCCGAAGCTTTCCGGGGCGGCAGCGGCGTAATGCTCGAGACCGGGCCGCTCGTCGAAGGGTGAGGCTACCGCGTCCATCAACCGTTCCAGCGGACCCGTGTTCCCGGCGGTAGCGGCAGTCAGGGCCTCCTCCACCAGGTGGTTCCGCGGGATGTAGACGGGGTTGACCCCGTCCATGGCGTCAGCATCCGGCGCCAAGGCGCGCCAGCGCCTTACCCAGGCATCGAACCCTGCCGGGTCCAGAACCTGGCCCCGCGCAGGTTCAGCCTGGCCGCGGGCGGCTTTGCCGAGGTGCCGGAAAAACGATGTGTAGTCCGCCCGTGACTCCTGAATCAGAGCCACAAGCTCGTCCACAAGAGGCGAGGTCACTTCATCGTCGAGCCCTTCACGGAACCCCAGTTTGGCCCTCATGCCTGCCGACCAGGCTTCACTGTACTGCCGGCGGAACTCGCTGAGTGCTTCCACCGCGAGGTCCACCGCCTGCTCCTGGTCATCGTGGAGCAGAGGCAGGAGAGACTCCGCGAGCCGGGCAAGGTTCCACTCCGCCACCACCGGCTGATTGCGGTAGGCGTAGCGTCCGGTCTCGTCGATCGAACTGTAGACGGCGGCGGGGTCGAAGCCTTCCATGAAGGCACACGGCCCGTAGTCGAGGGTTTCGCCCGAGATCGTCATGTTGTCGGTGTTCATGACCCCGTGAACGAACCCTACGAGCATCCACTGGGCCACCAGTGAAGCCTGGGCTGATATGACCGCTTGGAATAGTGCGAGATAACGGTTCTCGGCCTCCGCGACGGCCCGGTGGTGACGGGTTAGTGCGTATTCGGCGAGGCGGCGAAGGAGGCCGATGTCGCCCTTGGACCGGGCGTACTGGAAGCTGCCCACACGCAGGTGGCTGCTGGCAACCCGGGTAAGAACGGCGCCAGGCAGGAGCGTCTCGCGCTGCACGGAACGCCCCGTCGCGACGACGGCGAGGGATCGTGTGGTGGGGATGTTCAGCGCGTGCATCGACTCGCTCACGATGTATTCGCGCAGCATAGGACCGACCACTGCCTGGCCGTCGCCGTTTCGCGCAAACGGCGTGCGTCCTGATCCCTTGAGGTGGATGTCGCGGAGCTGCCCGTCCGCGTGCCCGATCTCGCCGAGCAGGAGTGCGCGCCCGTCGCCGAGACGGGGTGCGTACCAGCCAAACTGGTGGCCGGCGTAAGCCTGCGCCACCGGACTGGCCTCCGCAGGGATGGCATTGCCGATCAGCAGAAGCAGACCCTCAGGGCTCCGGAGAAAGGCCGGATCGAGACCTAGCTCGGTGGCGAGGTGCTCGTTGAGCACCAGAAGGTGCGGGTCGGGAGCCTCCTCCGCGCGCCAAGGAATGGCCATCTCCTTGAACTCCCGGGCGAAGCGGCCATCAAATGTGACGGTTGAATGCGCGATGTCACTCATCTATCAAGGATACGGGCGACACTGTCAGCAATGTCGCTTGGCCAGACCCTCTCGCCCCCGGGTTCCTGACAGGAGAGAATCGCCAACGACAAAGTTTTTGTCCACTGCGCTTGATCCGCCGCGCACGCAGCCTGCCGACGCCAGGTGGTCGCGGACTTCGATTCCATGGTGAGGGAGGCCCGGCACGAAGGTTGGTCGGCCATCCGTCCAACAAGGCGACTGACTGGAGCGGGTCGAGGTGCGGAAAGTCTTCAGCAAGCTAACCCCTGGGGGAGCTCTTCGACCGCGCATACGCATATTTAGCCCCCACTGCTAGTGGTGTGTCTCCAAAATAGTCTATGAGTGCTGGGTTAAACTGGGGATATGTCGAATCCAACTCCTGCTTTGGTGGTCTCCGATGGTCAGCGTGCCGCGTTGGAGGTGCTGTCGAAATCGCAGACGGCGTCCCATCGTGAGGTGCAGCGGGCACAGGTCTTGTTGTTGGCCGCGGAGGGGCTGGCCAATGAATCGATCGCGAAGGTCGCCGGGACAAGCCCGGGGACGGTGCGTGCGTGGCGGGCCCGGTTCGAGGATGAGGGCCTGGCGAAGCTGGGGAAGGTCCGTGCCGGGCGGGGCCGTAAGCCCTCGATTCCGCAGTCGAAGATCGATGAGATCGTTGAGCTGACGCGGAACTCCAGGCCGGAAGGGCATACGCACTGGTCGGTGCGGACCATGGCCGCGAAGGTCGGGGTGTCCCCGGCGCAGGTGCAGCGGATCTGGGCCGCGCGGGGGCTGAAGCCGCACCGGGTGGAGGCGTTCAAGCTTTCCACCGATCCGCGGTTCGAGGAGAAACTCATCGATGTGGTGGGCCTGTATCTGAACCCGCCGGAGCAGGCGATCGTGTTGTGCATGGATGAGAAGTCCTCGATCCAGGCCCTGGACCGCACCCAGCCGTCACTGCCGATGAAGAAGGGCCGGGGCGAAACGATGACCCATGACTACAAGCGCAACGGCACGACCACCTTGTTCGCTGCCCTCGATGTTGCCACCGGCAAGGTCATCGGTTCATGCCTGCCCAAGCACCGCCACACTGAGTTCCTGACGTTCCTGAAAACACTCGAGAAGGAAGTCCCGGACGGACTGGCCGTGCACCTTATCCTCGACAATTACGCGACACACAAACATGCCAACGTCAAGGCATGGCTGGAGAAACATCCCCGGTTCCACCTGCATTTCACGCCCACCTCCTCGTCCTGGCTGAACCTGGTCGAGCGGTGGTTCCGGGAACTGACGGACAAGGCCCTGCGGCGCGGAACGTTCCACTCAGTCCCGGACCTGATCACGGCGATCGAGGGATACCTCGCCGCCCACAACGATGAGCCCAAGCCCTTGGTGTGGACGGCGACAGCGGAATCCATCCTCGAAAAAGTCGCCCGCGGCCGCGTCGCACTCCAAACCGTCAAGCAAAACTGAGACACACCACTAGGTCTGACTCGGGTGGCGTTTTGACGTTCCCGAAGACTCGCGCAAAGGGTCATTGGTCTCACACTGACCGGGCCAGCGACATCATCCCCATCTGGCATACGGCATCGTCACCTGGTCGCTGTCCCGTATAACTGTCATCGCAGCGCTGTCGTCCCCGGGACGCTCTTGGAGTTCCAAGAGCTGAGGAAGGCCAGGGCCGCAGCCAATCCCGCACTTAGCACAACGGCTCCCAACCCCATCGAAACGGGCCATTCAATCTCTGACGCCAGGGCGAAGCCGGCCAGCTGGTTCCACGCAGCAGCGGTTCGGCAAACGCCTCGTTGAGTCGACGGCGCCTACCTGGTCCCAGCCCATGCCGGCCTTCGCGAGGGCCTTGTTCGCGGCCTCCACGGGGGCCCTTCAGACATCTCATGGCTGAAACGCGGAAACTCGCATGACCGGACGCCCGGGGTTTGTCGTCTGCTGATTCACCCGGCCGGGGTTTGGCTCCACTGTTCGTTGGCCGTCAGCGTGCCCTGACGCCTTACTCCTACTTGCCGATCGGGGATGCGTGGGCGGCTTGGAAGGTTCGGCGATAGGCGACCGGTGAGACGCCGAGTTCAGTCGCGAAGTGCTGGCGCAGTGAGGCGGCGGTGGCGAAGCCGACGTCACCCCGATCTGGTCGACGGTTAGTTCGCTGGATTCGAGCAGGTGGTGGGCACGGTCAATGCGCTGCTTGATGAGCCACTGCCGAGGCGGAAGGCCTGTTTCGTCGCGGAAACGTCGAGCGAAGGTGCGAGGGCTCGTGTGGGCATGCTGGCGCCCACCGGGAACACTAACGCTCCGGCCATCATGATCGCCGAGTGCGCCGCCGAGTTCATCACGGGGATTCCAGCCGGCCAGCAGGACTAACGCTCAGCATGGCAGGGCTAAGCGCGGAGATGCGGAGGTTCTTTAGTGACTTTCTCGATATCGGCCGCGGTGACTTCGATCAGCTGATGCGCCAAGTCCGCCAAGGCGCGTGCGGTCGCCAGCTCGTCCCCGATCTCGGGGACATCGGAATCTACCGGATTCAGCCTGGCCAACCCGACACCTTCCAGTTCGGCCCGGTTCTCGGCCCTCAAACGCGCCGTGGCCCGCGTTTGGTTTTCATGTTCGTCGATAACGATGTTCACCGACCAGCTCTTCTCTTGCATGGTGCTCGCCTCCTCGATCCGATTTCCACCATGCCAAGCTCGAGGCAAGCCGTCAAGGACCGCAAACTTCCCGCAGACCGTGAGCGGGCAGGTCCCAAGATCCAGATACAGCGACTGCCCGCCGGCCGGAACGGTGAAACGTGTACAGATCCTGGGAGGCGGTGGTCTCCAGGTTCCCCGCACCGGTGCCCGGCATACCGTTACTGATCCTGGACACGGTCACAGGGCTACGTGTTGAGGTCCCAGTGGACACGGATTGCCTCTGCAATCGGTCCAGCAGTGATATCGACTCGGAAAGCAACGGGCGCGGTCCCTGTCTCTTCGATGACCATGTCATGGTAAACACGGCCGCATGAGGGACACAGGGTGTAGAGATCCTCGTCCTCAGGCCACGTAGCCAGCCCCGCGGGCACTGGCGTGTTTCCGCCGATGTGAACGGGGGTGCCTTGTGAGTTGGCCTGAATCAATCCCTCCTTGCTGACGGTATTGCCGCATACGCAGGTGATGGTGGTGACGTCATGATCGATGACATCAGCGAATTCGGTGTCCATGATGAGCTCCCCGGCGTTGGAAGAAAGCGTTCTCTCGTAGATTATGCCTGCGGACCAGCTTATGGGGTCGTGCGCACCAACTAACGTCAGCCGTGCCGCGGGCTTCTGTCAACCAGCACAATGGTCTGCTGAAAATGACAGGCCCTTGGCATGGCCATCCTGTCACCCTCGTGACTTCGCTGACCCTAATTCAATACTCATGTCCGCAGACCTCATTCGGCCAATGCTTTTCGAGAGCCATTTCCGAGATCGGACCGGAGGCGCGGCGCCAGGGTTTTCGTTGAAGGCGCTGACCGCTTCCTGCCCGCTCGGTTGACGCCCGAACGGTGGGCATCATCGGCCCCCGGTGGGAGTGCGAAGCGTGAATCATGGAGCTCCTGGCGGCATGGGTCAGTCGGTGAGGTGACACAACGGCACCCGGGCACACGAGATCGATCGACTCCGCCAACGTGCGTTTAGAGGCTGCCGCCCACAGGGCCGTGCTCAGGACCGGGCCCGGTCGGCCCTGCATTCTGTGACGAACTCCTGCGGCGTGTTCTCTTCGACGATGCGGCCCTCGGTGTCGTCTGGGCAATCCGGCCATCTGTGACGCAACTCATGGAAAGTCCTTGACAAACTTGTACAAGTTTTTCCATACTGGGGTGGAAGAGTTTCAACCAAGCAACTGGAGGACTGATGTCGGCAAAACTCACGGACGTCGCGAAGCTGGCGGGCGTGTCCCTGGCAACGGCCTCGCGGGCGTTCAGCGATCCCGGCCGGCTGGCATCCGATACCCGCCAGAGAGTCATGGCGGCGGCTGAACAGCTGGGCTACGACGTCCCGGGACTCACGGGCAGCCGGACGTTCGGCGTCATTGTTCCGGATATCTCCAACGCCGTTTTCGCGGCCCTCATCAAGGCTATCCAGGATCAGGCGTGGCACGGCCGCCACCGCATGGTGCTGGCCGACACCGCCGAGTCCTCCTCCCGGGAGCGCGAGCATCTTGCGTCACTGACTACCGGTGTGGACGGCATCATCCTCTGCTCACCGCGTCTTCCCCCCGATCAGATCCACCAGCTTGCGGGCAATGCACCGCTGGTCGTGATCAACGGGGAAGCGGACCACGCAGCCCGCGTGCTGATGGAAGCGGGCGAAGGACTGCGCCAGGCCGTCGAGCACCTCTACGCCTTGGGCCACCGCAAGCTTGCCTACATCCCAGGCCCCGCTTCGTCGTGGGCGAATGGTCAGCGCATCGCTGCCATCAGCACCTTCTGCCAGGAGTGGGGCATCGAACTCGTCACCGTGGGAAACCAGAACGCAACGGTCGACGGCGGCCTTGCTGCGGCGGCATCCGTCGTCGCAAGCGGCGCCACCGCGGTGATTACCTACAACGACCTCGTGGCAATTGGAATGCTCGCCGGCGCCCGGACGCTCGGCTACCACTGCCCCGAGGACATCAGCGTCGTGGGTATCGATGACCTGGACATCGCAGCCGCGGCAGAGCCCGGCCTCACGTCGGTGAGGGTGCCGATCCAACGAAGCGGCGCACTCGCACTCGAACTCCTCCTCGAACAGGTGGCGGGAAAGCCCACGGCCACCGAGGCCGTCCACCTCAGTTCACAGCTCATAGTGCGCGGCTCTACCTTTGCCGCCCGTACCGCAGATCAAGCCCTCTAGGGAAAGTAACCATGAGAATCGTTATCGCAGACCCCAACCTGATGCCTCAGCGGGCCACACTTGAGGCGGCCCTTCCCGCCGGCGCCGCCACGTCCTGGCACGACAGCTGGAATGAACATGCCGTCCTGACCGACCTCAAGGACGCCGACGTCTACGTGGGCCCCCGTTTCACCGGCGCCATGGGAGCCGCGGCCCGCAACCTCCGCCTCGTGCACGTTGCCGGCGCAGGCTACGACGGCATCGACGCCGACGCACTGCCGGCCGGAGCGTCGTGCGCCAATACGTTCCATCATGAAGGCTCCATCGCCGAACACATCGCCACGGTCCTCGTGGCCCTCCGCCGAAACCTGCTCGGCCAGGACGCCGCCCTCCGCTCCGGGGTCTGGGCCTCCTCGGTCTACTCCCCGGAGATCCGCCAGCCGGAAACGCTCCGCGGAGCCGTGGTGACTTTCCTCGGATTTGGCCACATCGGCAGCGCCGCCTGGAACCTGCTGCAGGCCTTCGGCTCCGAAGGCATCGCCATCACCCGCAGCGGCACCGTGGACGCCCGGGCGAACTCGCTGCGCTGGGCCGGGACCACAGACCGGCTCGGCGATGCACTCAGCGAATCGGACATCCTGGTCATCAGCATCCCCCTCACCGCCGAAACCACGGCACTGGTCGGCGCCTCCGAACTAGATGACCTGGGCCCGGACGGACAGCTCGTCAACGTCGCCCGGGGTCCCGTGGTCGACGAAGCTGCGCTCTACGAAGCCTTGAAGGACCGGCGGATCGCCGGCGCCGCCGTCGATGTCTGGTACCAATATCCGGCATCCGACGGGCGGGGCGAACCCTCCGCGCTCCCGTTCGGCCGCCTGGACAACATCATCATGACCCCGCACTCCTCCGGTGTCACGGCAGAGACCTTCCGCGGCCGTGCCCTGGAGATCGCCGACAACATCACGCGCCTGTCCACGAACGAACCGCTGAAGAATGTAGTGATTTCCAGATGACCCGCAAAATCGTCGACGTCGACGTCCTCGTAACCAGCCCCAGCCGCAACTTCGTCACGCTCAAGATCACCACGGACGACGGCATCGTCGGCTGGGGAGACGCGACGCTGAACGGCCGCGAACTCTCCGTCGCCAGCTACCTTCGCGATCATCTCGCCCCCGCCCTGCTTGGCCGCGATGCGGACCGCATCGAAGACACCTGGCAGTACTTCTACCGCGGCGCCTACTGGCGGCGCGGGCCGGTGACCATGGCAGCTATCGGCGCCATCGACCTGGCGCTGTGGGACATCAAGGGCAAGGCCCTGGGCGTCCCCGTTTACCAGCTCCTCGGCGGCGCCGCCCGCGACAAGATCCTCACCTACACGCACGCCACCGGCTGGGACCTCCCCGAACTCCTGGACTCCGTGGAACAGCGCCGCGAACAGGGATTCCGAGCAGTCCGCGCCCAGTCGGGCGTTCCCGGCCTGGACAAGGTCTACGGCGTCACCAAGGGTGCCGCCAGCTACGAACCGGCCGGGCGCGGCGCCGGACCGGTCGAAGAGGACTGGGACACCTCTGCCTACCTGCGTCACGCCCCGAAAATCCTCTCCGCTGTGCGCGAGCACGTGGGCCCGGAGCTGAAACTGCTCCACGACGTCCATCACCGGCTCAACCCCACCGAAGCGGCCCGCCTTGCCAGGTCCTTGGAGGACGTGGACCTGCTCTGGCTCGAAGACGTGACCCCGGCCGAAAACCAGCGGCTGCTCCGCACGCTGCGGCAGCAGACCACCATCCCGCTGGCCATCGGCGAGGTCTTCAACACCGTCTGGGACTGTGAGCAGCTCATCACCGAACGGCTCATCGACTTCATCCGCACCGCCGTGGTCCACGCCGGAGGCATCTCCCACGTCCGCAAGATCCTGGCCCTGGCCGAGGTCTACCAGATCAAGGGCGCCCCGCACGGGCCCTCGGATGTCTCCCCGATCAACCTCTCCGCCTCGCTGCACCTCGGCCTGGCCACGAGCAACTTCGCCATCCAGGAATACATGGGCTACGACCCGCTGGTCTCCGAGGTCTTCCGGTCCAGCTTCCGCTTCGAGGACGGCTACCTGCACCCCGGCGACGAACCCGGCCTCGGCGTGCAGGTGGACGAACAGGCCGCCGCCCGGTTCCCGTACAAACAGGCGTACCTGCCCATCGCCCGGGAGCTCGACGGCTCCATGAAGGACTGGTAACCGTGGCCTCCTCCCCTGTTCCCCCACTGTCGGCGAGGACCCCCGGTATCCTGCGCCGACCCTCAGCCCCTGCCCCCGGCATCGTCCACCTCGGCCTTGGCAACTTCCACCGCGCCCACCAGGCCGTCTACACTGACGCCGCCATCACCGCCCATGGCGGCGACTGGGGCATCATCGGAGTATCCAGTCGCTCAAGTGCGGTCACGGACGCCATGCACGCCCAGGACATGACCTACACGGTCGTGGAGATATCCCCCGAAGGCTCGACCTTCTCCACGCCGCGCGTGCATTCGGATGCTTTCGTCGCGGCGCAAAACCCCGGACGCGTTGTCGCGGAAATCGGCGCAGCTACAACCCGCATCGTGTCCCTCACTGTCACGGAAAACGGCTACACCTACAGCCCCGCAACCGGCTCGCTGAATGTTGCTGACGCCGATGTACAGCACGACCTGGCCCAAGCCGCGGCCCCCCGCACGCCGATCGGCCAGATCGTGCGCGGCCTCCAGCAGCGCTGCCGGACGCACGGCGAACCGGTCACCATCCTTAGCTGCGACAACCTCGCCGACAACGGGCACCACACCCGCCGGCTTGTCCGCGAATTCACCTCACTGCTGCCGGCCGCCGAAGCCTCCGAGACACTTCAATGGATCGACGCTAACGTGACGTTTCCTTCCTCCATGGTGGACAGAATCGTGCCCGCCACCACCGACCACTACCGCAACCTCGTGGCGCAGCGGCGCGGCTACACAGACCGGATCCCCGTCCCCGCGGAGCCGTTCACAATGTGGATCCTTGAGGACAACTTCATTGCAGGCCGCCCGGCCTGGGAAGCAGGCGGCGCCATCTTCACCGATGACGTCGCGGGCTACGAGCAGCTCAAGGTCAGGCTCCTGAACGGCACCCATTCACTGATCGCCTACCTCGGCGCGCTGTCCGGTGCTGCCACGATTCCGGATTCCACGGCTTTGGACTACATCGAGACGGCGGCCCGGACCATCCTGCGGCAGGAATACCTGCCCAGCGTGACGGTGCCGGCCGCCGTCGACGTCGATGCCTACGAAGCCCAGCTCTTCTCGCGGTGGCGGAATTCGGCGTTGGGGCACCGGACCAGCCAGGTCGGCTCTGACGGATCCGTCAAGCTCCGCCAGCGGATACCGCTCCCCGCGCTGCAACTGCTGGACGGCGGTGTCATGCCCCACTATCTTGCCCTCACCACCGCGGCGTACCTTTCGTGCATCGCGCCGCTGCACGGCTTCAACCCGGGCATTCACGCCCATGAGATGCAAGACTCCGCCAGGGAATCACTGCAAAGTCTCGCTGCAGGGTCGGCCTCCGGCAGGGAGCTCGCCCGTAAGGTCATCGGCCAGCTCCATCTCCTGGGTGATGAACTCGCCACCCGCGACGCCTTCATCCACCGAACGGGTGAACTGATCGACATCATCCACCAGCAAGGACCCATGGCCGCCGCCCAGGCGGCGGCCGGGTCAACCGCCCTTCTTCCCGCACAGAGCCGGAGCATCCAATGACCGCGCAATCCATGCACCGCCCGGATCTACCGGCGCTGCCGCACACCACCGAAGCCGCCGTCCTGCACGGCGCACGTGACATCCGCATTGAGCAGAAACCCCTCAAGGCCCTCGGCCCGAACGACGTCCTGGTCGAGATGCGCTCCGGCGGCATTTGCGGCTCGGACATGCACTACTTCGCCGACGGACGCAACGGCACCAACGTCCTCCGCCAGCCCACGGTCCTCGGGCACGAAGGCGCCGGAATAGTCATCGCCGCCGGCACCGGGGCAAGAATTGCCGCGGGCACCGCCGTCGTCATCGAACCGGCCCTCCCCTGCCGGACGTGCCCCACCTGCCTTTCCGGGCGCTACAACCTTTGCCCCTCAGGTACATGCTTCGGCTCCCCGCCCACGGACGGCCTGTTTGCCCGCCACGTAGTGGTTCCCGAAGCGGCCCTCCATCAGCTGCCGGACACCATCCCGGCCGAAATCGGGGCCGCAATCGAGCCCCTCGCCGTCGCCGTCTGGGCCGTCGAACGCGCCCAGGTGGAAAAGGGCCAGCGCGTGCTGATCACCGGCGCAGGGCCCATCGGGCTGCTGGTCGCCCAGGTAGCGGCCGCACGCGGCGCGTCCGAAATAGTGGTCACGGACGTCAACGGCGACCGCCTGGCGGCCGCAGCGAAGTTCGGGGCCACCCGCACCATCAACACCGCAGCCACGGCCCTGGACCTGACAAACATGGACCGGCTGATCGAATGCTCCGGCAACACGAGGGCTCTTGCCGACGGCATCCAGACCCTGGCACCGGCAGCCCGTGCCACCGTGGTGGGCCAGGCCCGGCCCACCGTCGACGGCCTCCCGCTCGGCTTCCTCCAGCGCTACGAAATCGACCTCGTGACCGCCTTCCGGTACGCCCACGCGTTCCCGACTGCGATCGAACTCGCCTCCTCCGGGAACGTGGACCTCCGATCCATCATCACCAGCACCTATCCGCTGGCGGAGGCCGCGACCGCCCTGACCGCCCCCGTGACCGACCCCACCAACCTCAAAGTCCTCATCACCTACTGATCCACGCCCCACCGATCCACCCGGTCCCGACCGCCCCGCGGCCCGAGAGACCGTCCACGCAGCACATCCATTCAAAGGAGTATGGAAATGACAGCAGCACACCCCCAGCCCACAGCAGTCGACCAGAAAAAGGTGCGGAAGGCGGCCCTGGCCGGACTCATCGGCACCACGCTTGAGCTCTACGACTTCGTCATCTACGGGACGGCTTCGGCGCTGGTCTTCAGCCACCTGTTCTTCCCCAACATCTCACCGGCCGCCGCTCTGCTGGCCAGCTTCAGCACTTTCGCCGTCGGCTTCCTCTTCCGACCCCTCGGCGGAATCTTCTTCTCCCACTTCGGCGACCGTCTCGGCCGCAAGTGGATCCTCGTGGTGACACTCCTGCTGATGGGCGGCGCCACACTCGTCATCGGCCTTCTGCCAACATTCGATCAGGTGGGCGTCCTCGCCCCGGTCCTGCTGTGCGTCTGCCGTGCGGCCCAGGGTTTCGGGGCAGGCGCTGAGCAGTCGGGCGGCGCCACTCTGCTGACCGAATCGGCAGCACCGGGCACCCGCGGCAAGCTTGCCTCCCTGATCATGGTTGGCGCCGCGGCAGGCACCGCACTGGGAGCCCTCGTGTGGATCGCCGCACAGTCCCTGGCTCCAAACGACATGATGACGTGGGGTTGGCGCCTCGTGTTCCTCTCCAGCATCTTCGTCACCATCGCAGCGCTGATCATCCGCCGCAAGCTGGACGAATCACCCGTCTTTGAAGAAATCAAGCAGGCCCGCACTGAGCCCCCAGCGCCCCTCCGGGAAGTCGCGAAGTTCGGCAAGGCCAACGTCCTGCGCGTCATCCTGATGAATTTCGGCGTCAGCACGCAGTCCTACACCATCCAGGTCTTCATGGCCTCATACCTGATCACGGTGGTGGGCACCGACCCCAAGTTCATCCCGCAGGTACTTCTCATTGGCGCAATCTGCGGCGGCTGTGCAGCAGTCGGTTTCGGCATGCTCTCCGACAAGATCGGACGACGCCGGGTGGTTTCCATCATCACTGGAGCGCTGGTCCTTTTCCCGGCCCCCGCCTTCATGCTGCTCACCACAGGTTCACCCATCGCCATCCTGCTCGTGATCATCGTCGGATTCATGCTGGCCTGCCAGGGAGTCGTGGGCGTCCACATGAGCTACTTCCCGGAAATCTTCGGCAGCCGCTACCGCTACGCCGGCGTGACACTGGGACGTGAATTCTCCTCCATCATCGGCGGCGGCATCGCACCGATGGTCTGCGCCGGCCTCCTGGCACTTTTCAGCAACTCGTGGATCCCGGTGGCCATCTATATGTCCTTCGTCATGCTCGTTAGCTTCATCGCAACCCGGCTTTCGCCGGAGACCCTCAACAGGGACCTGACAGATCCCAACGACGCCGTCACCACCCGATTGCAGGTCAGGGATTCAGTCGTCGCCGGCGAACTGTTCGACGCCCGCGTCGCCAAGTAAAACCCGCCCGGCCAACTACTCCGAAGAAGGAACTCCATGCTGCGCCTCGATCAACAGGGCACCCTTTCCCGCCCGGCTCCGTCCGCCGTCCTCCGCGAAACCCGGGTGGTGGCCGTCCTCCGGGCCAGGCACGCCACGGAATATGCTCCGGTCATCGAGGCGCTGCAGCGGGGAGGCGTGCTCAGCATCGAACTGACGCTGAGCACGCCGGGAGCGTGGGACGAACTCCCCCGGCTCCAGGAACGATTCGGCAATGCCCTGGAAATCGGGGTCGGTACGGTGACCACAGCTGAGGAAGCAGAAACAGCCCTGGACCTGGGGGCCGCCTACATCGTCACCCCCATCACCGAGCCGGAGGTCATCGCCGCCTGCGTCCGGCGAGGCACGCCCGTCTTCCCGGGCGGACTCACTCCCACCGAACTGCACGCCGGCTGGAAGCTGGGCGCCACCGCCGTCAAGGTCTTCCCTGCGTCCACCGTCGGCGCGGGCTATGTGTCCCAGCTACGCGGCCCGTTCCCGGACCTCCAGGTGATTCCTTCCGGTGGAGTAGACGTCGAGGACGTTCCCGGCTGGATCAAGGCAGGAGCCCTGGCTGTCAGCCTCGGCGGACCGCTGCTCGGTGACGCCTTCAAAGGCGGAAACCTGCATGAACTCACGGCCAGGGCACGGCGCGTCCGCAGCCTGGCCGACCAAACAGCAGACCAGATCGGTGAAAACAAGTGAGCGTGGCACCATACGTACTGACTTTTGGTGAGACCATGGCGCTGATGCGGGCAGACCAGACCGGCCCGCTGGCCCACGCCTCCACCCTCAGCCTGGGCATCGGCGGCTCCGAGTCCAACGTCGCCATCGGCCTCCAGCGGCTCGGCGTGCAGGCCGTCTGGTGCGGCCGGATCGGTGAGGACTCGCTCGGCCAACTGGTGGAACGCGAAATCCGGGCCGAAGGCGTCGACGTGCGCGCCGCCGTGGACCGTGCGGCGCCCACGGGCCTCATGATCAAAGAACGACGGACCCCCGCCACGCAACGCGTCAGCTACTACCGCGCCGGCAGCGCAGGCTCCCGGATCGCTCCGGCCGACGTCGACGAGCAACTCCTGTCCGGCGCCGCGGTGCTCCACGTCAGCGGAATCACCGCGGCACTTTCGGAGCAGGCCGCAGCGACCCTCACGTACGCCATCGGCGTGGCCCGGGCCGCGGACGTGCCGGTGTCCTTCGACTTGAACTACCGGAGCAATCTCTGGTCCCCCGAAGGGGCCGGAAACATCTACCGAAGCATCATCCCCCTGGCGGACATCGTGTTCGCCGGCGAGGACGAAGCAGCCACTGCGGTCGGCGACGCCGAACCGGAGGAGCTCGCAAGGCGCATAGCTGCCATGGGCCCGAAGCAGGCGGTTATCAAGCTCGGCCCGGACGGCGCCCTCGCCCTGATCGACGGCGAACTCTACCGACAGCAGGCGGTCCCCGTGGACGCGGTGGACACCGTCGGGGCCGGCGACGCCTTCGTCGCCGGCTACCTGGCCGAATTCGTGGGCGGAAACAGTCCAACCACCCGTCTCAGGACAGCAGCGGCAACCGGAGCCTTCGCATGCCTCGTCGCCGGAGACTGGGAAGGGTTCCCGCGCCGCAGCGAACTGCCACTGCTGGAGACAAAAGAACCTGTCTCCCGCTAGCACAACCAAGATCGCCCCCGGGACGCTGCCGCGCTGAAGCGGCAGACCCCCGCAGACAGGAGCAACTGTGAAACGCGCCCTGAGCTTGGCCGACGGCACCGACTACGAAGCCAGTGAATTCAGTGCCAAAGAAGCACACTGGAGGGAGCTCCGCCGAAACCAGTTCTTCGGCATTCAGTCCTTAGCGACAGGCAACGGTGCTAGCCCGCTGCGGCGCCGCCGTTTGCTCAGCAACCTAACGTGAATGGTGTGCGACTGGTTTGCCATCGGAATACATCAACCGATAGCGGATATTGGGTCAACCCAGGCAGAGCAAGATCCTTTGATGTGTCACGGTGGCTGCGATGCGTTCCCTGCACCGTGCGCTGTCCCGTCCGCCAGGGTTTCACGGACCGTCCCTCGACAGGGTCAATGTGCCGGGCTGAAGTTGTTTAGTGCGTAGTCGAGGACCGCTGTGAAGTCGTCTGCCTCTACGGCGTCGACGTAGCGCGCGTGGGGCAGCGGATCGCAGCGGAAGGTGTCTGGGCGCCCAAGATAGGGTGACCAAATTGTGGCTACCGGCTGGCCGTAGTTGTCCACAGCCACCCACCCCCCATCTTCGGTCCGGCGGGCCATTCCGAGGTGGGCTATCGCGGGATGCGTTCAGTTCCGGGTTGTCCCGCAGATGTTTTCCGTGCCGGGGTATCTGCTCTTGGGCTGCAGCCAATACGGCTCCGGCAATGGCGAGGTCTTGCCACGCCATGCCGGTGCCGACGAATGTCCGTGGTCCTGTTCCTGCGGGGATGAATCGGCCTTGGACGAGATCGGAGAGGGTCGGAAGATCCTGGACGTACAAGAGGTTCTCGCCCTGAGGGATAAGGACTGTGCCGGCTTCGCGTTGTGCGCTTCGGTGTGATTCGACGACGACGATGCCGCGAGAGACCAGCGCGGAGTCGATGTCCCTGGTCGTTGTTGGGGTGTGACTTCCGATGGCGAGGACAAGGGCATGGTCCTTACAGCGTCACCTGAAAAGAGCGGGGCGCCCGTGCTGGAGGTGCAGGCGATGATCTCCACTGAGGACACCGCGGCTGGAGTGGCCACGGAAGCAGGGATGCCTTCGGAGCGCAGTTTCCGGACGAAGGCTTCGCCTCTGGAGGGGTCGCGGGCGACTACGTCGACGTGTTCAACCCCGGCGGTAGCGTGCAGCGCCGAGGCGTGCCCGTGGGCCTGGCTGCCGGTGCCGAATACCACGAGGCGCGGGAGCGGGTGGTCTGTGAGGTGTCGGATGGCCAGGGCGGAGGTCGCGGCTGTGCGCACCTTGGTCAGCGCGGCTCCGTCCAGAATGGCGAGCGGTGCCATGGAATCGCCGTCGAACAGGACGTATGCGCCTTGGATCATGGGCAGTGCACCGGTGGCGTCCGGCCCGTTGCGGACTGTAAGGACTTTGACGCCAACCCGTTGTCCTGTCGACGACGGCATGAGGAGCATGTGGCCGCCGGCAGCGCCGATGGAGTGCCGGTCGGGATCGGTTTCCGGATCGAAGCCAGCGGCCAGTGTTGATTCGAGCGCGTCAACGGCCTGGGGCCAGGTGAGTGCGTCGAGGACCCCGTTTGCGGAGAAGATCCAGGGCTGCGGAGAAGTGCCTGGAGGGGTTGCCGTCATTTTGATGTCTCCGTCCTTCGATGGCGACCTGCACGCCCTTGGCATTGAGCATCAGGGTCAGCTGGTCACGGCCGGCACGGCCCTTTTCCTGCTCGAACAGGTCAGTCACCTCGGCAACCAGGCGCTGGTGCCGGAGGGCCCGCGGAGACGGGCCCTCGGGGCTGCGCCACCGGTAGAACGAGGCCCGGGAGACCTTCAGGGCCCGGCACAACCAGACGATCGGGTGGTTCGCCTTCTCTGCTTCGATGAACTCGTAGAAATCCTCTACCGTTGCTTCGCTGCAAAGAAGGCGCTGACTTTTCCCAAAAAATCGACGTCCTGCTTCAGCTTGGCAATCTCAGCCAGCGCCTTCTGGTGCTCTTCCCAGGACACCGGCGCCTTCTCCTCGCCAGCGGTGAACCGTTCCGGATGATCCTCCCGGTACTTGCGCACCCAGTTCCCCAGCGTGCCTTTTAGGACGCCTATATCGAGGCACACCTGTGCGATCGGACGGCCCGAGGAGATCACCAGCTCAACGGCTTCGTCCTTGAACTGCTGCGTGTACTTCTTACGATCGGTCATGCGAGAAAGGGCTCCTAACAAGCTGTCTCACAAAACCATACGGCCGCAGACCCTCTAGCCAAGGCTCCTGACCCCGCCACCCACATAACTTCATAGGCCACGGCAGCCAGGCACCAGCCGCGACAAGCGTCAGAGGGACCCAAGCCGGGTCAATGTACACACGTTAGAGCAAGAACCCCCTCTGACGAGGGGGTTTTGTTCCGTTACGGAAGCACTGTGCCCGAGGTGGGACTCGAACTGCATTCAAGCCCCCGCAATCACTGGCCTCCCGCGAAAACATAAGGAATCCGGCCCGATCCGAACCAGAAACGACCCGATCCGAAGCCCGAAGTGTGAACAATGTACACACCCCACATTCCCCTTCATCAGCTATCGCACCCCTGAGACAGGCGCACCTAGCTGATCGCCACCATCAGAATCGGGCGCGCAAGAGACAAAGTGCGACTGTCACCGTTCGGTGACATAATGGAACCGGCGAAGGAGGGACTATTGACACGTACGACCAGCATCGACACGCCCGCGGCAGCCGGCGCCATTATCCGCGCCCGACGCCAAGAGCGCGGGCTCTCGCAGCAGTTGCTCGCAGAGGCCACCGGTGTCTCACGTAAGTTCATCGTCGATCTCGAGGCCGGTCACGAACGAGCCGAGCTCGGAAAGACTATGGCCGTCCTCCACACCCTTGGGCTGTCGCTGACCGCCACCGAGCCCATCCCCCGCGGCAGTGACTACGACCCTGCAAGGCGCGACTACGCCGAAACCTTCACACAACTGATTGACTCACGAGACTTCGAGTTCGCCATCAAGATGCTCGCCGACTACGCCACCGCATCCCTCAAAGCGGGAAGGCCACTACTCCAGCGCAGCCCCCGGCTCAAGGAACCACACTGGTCCGCAGCCCTGGCCGGCATCACGAACTACACCGCACACCGGCTCGGGCAACCCGCCCCGCCCTGGACCAGACGCATCAGGCCCCTCAATGAGGCATGGATGCCGGCAGAGTCCTACCGGAGCGTCCGGGAACCCATGAAGAAACTCGCCATGTCCGAAACACCACCGGAACTCGCCGCCATGAACGTCTTCATCCGCGAACGCAGCCTGGCCACCATATGACCGGCGGAGAACTCACCGCCGCACAAATCCGCGCCCTCCTCCAAGAACTCGGCCGACGCCTAAAGGCCCGCGGCATACACGGCGACGTCAAACTCGTGGGCGGTGCCGCGCTCATCCTGCAAGGAATCGGCAACCGCCCCACCGCCGACATCGACGCCAGCTACGCCGACCAGGCCACGGTCAACGCCGTTGTCACCGAGATGGCCGCGGACTATGACCTTGCGCCCGAATGGCTAAACTCCAACGCAGCGGCCTTCGTTCCGGACAACGCCACCTGGGTCGAACTGGAGCAACTGGACGGGCTCACCATCCGCGCAGCGGACACAGAAACACTCCTGGCCATGAAAATCGCCGCCGAGCGGGACAAGGATATGCTCGATATCGCCCGCCTCCTGCGCCGCCTCAACATCACTAACGCCGACGACGCCGTGAATCTCGCCTACCGCAAGTACGGCGAACACTCCATCCCGCTCTCCGCGGGCCGGGACAACTACCTCATCGTGGTCGACGACGCCCTCGACGCAGCAACAACTCTCAATCCCGAACCCGGCGAATAGCCCGGTGCCTTCAAGAGCCACCGGCATCAGACTTTGGTCCATTCGCTTCCTCTCGGGTGCCGTCGGAATGCCCTCCGAGATTTCCTCCAACAGTTTGCTTAAAGGTCCGAAGATCATCCGGGTTACGGCTGGTCACCAAGCCTTGGTCGACCGCCACCTCCTCATCGATCCAGTTGGCGCCTGCGTTCTATACTTCCTTCTGGAGCGTGTGGTCGGAGGCAACTTTTCGACCGCTGACCAACACCGGCATTCATCAGCCCCCACGGTCCGCGGCAGATCGCGGCCACCGGTTTTGTCCTGCTCAAACCAGATGCGTGCGAACGTCTGCGAGTCCTTATCCACACGGAGGTGGTCGGCGTTTATCCACTCCACCGGGGAGCACCAAGGCGTCAAAGTCCGATGCGTTCGGTGGGACGGAGCTTCAGCATCCCGCTTGCCGAGTTCGTGGGACGTGGCGGCGCGGACGGCAACGCCCTGCTGTCGTAGGTGGCATGACGCGACTCGGAGCAGGTGGGAGGATGGGCGCATGGAACTGCACATCACTGGCGACCCCGCCGCCGACCAACTGCTCAGCAATGACGCGTTCGCACTCCTAATCGGCATGCTGCTTGACCAGCAGGTGACCATGGAGTCTGCGTTTGCCGGACCCGAAAAAATCCGGAGGCGCATCGGGTCCATGGCCCCTGCCGCAATCGCCGAACATGACCCGGCAGGCTTCGTTGAGATCTTCAAGGAGCGTCCGTCCATCCACCGCTTCCCTAGCTCGATGGCCAGCCGCGTCCAGGACCTCGCCGCGACCGTACAGCGCGATTGGAAAGGGGATGCAACTGCCATCTGGAACCAGGACGACCCGGACGGCCAGGAAGTGCTACGCAGGCTGAAGGGACTGCCCGGCTTCGGAGAGCAAAAGGCAAAAATCTTCCTCGCACTACTCGGCAAGCAGTGCGGACTCCAGGCACAAGGCTGGCGTGAGGCTGCTGACCCCTATGGCCACGAGAGTGCGTTTCTTTCTGTCGCCGACATCGTGGATCCCGAGTCGCTGAAAAAAGTGCGCGCCAGCAAGCAGGCTGCCAAGGCCGCCATCAAAGCCGCGAAGGCATCCGAGCGCTGATAAGAATGGCATGAACCAAAGGGTTCCGATACGTTTGTCGATCGGTTGCGCGGACCCCGGCAATGAATATCAGACGTTGCACACACGTTCAGGCCCCGGTCTAACGCTCCGGTCCCGCACAACGCCCTGCAGCAGACGCTTCTCACGCAGTCCGCGCAACCCATGGCGGGCGTCCGGCCCCACCGAAATTGCCGGCATCGGTGATGATGTCCCAGACAGTGGAACTTCGGGCGTTGATCAGCGCTTTGGCCTCAACGAATGCATAGACCTAACGATCCGGCACATCCAGGGTCCGCGCCAGAGGATTTGGGCACGTGCCAGGTGAACATCAGCCCAGGCGCCACGACGTAGCCAATGGACCAGCCCGCCAAGACGATCCGGAAGGCTCAGCGGCGAGCAGTGAGAAGAAGGGGCAGATCTCCTCCGTTGCCCGCTGCGCGATAACCGGCAGTATCGTGCGTGCTAGTCGCGTGTGGGTGGGCTCTTCACGGCTCGACGGTACAACCACGCGCTCACTACAAGGAGGGCTACGTCCATTGCCACGACAAGCCAATAGAAGACCGTCGCAAGGCGACCCTCCACCAGCACCGCCATAAGATGTTGATCAAAAGGAACAAAGCCAGAACGCCCATAAAGAAGGCTTGGGCTTTGGTCGGCTGCTTCCTATCTCTGGCGCCCATGCCCTGATTCTTACGATGGGAGTCAACCAGGCCCCGCATGGTCCTAGCGGCTACGGGCGGCTGCACGTCCGGCCCGGTAGAGTCGGCTCAAAAGCATCCGAACTGGAAGGGGAATTCGATGAGCATTGAGGGCTGGAACCCGCTGTCGCTCCTGCCGGTCGCGTTCTTCGCGGTCTTCATCGTCCTGGCCGTCCGGGCTGTGCGCCGTGCCCGGAAACGGAAGTCCGGGGACTGAAGGCATGCCGGTTCGCTACGCGGCCGTGCCGGGCTGGAGTAACGACAAGCGCGGCCTGGCGACTGCGCCTCTGCCAGCCGTGCAGCGTCGACGCCGCCTGCTAGGCTCAAGCCCACTAACAGCCTGAGGGCGGCAGCGCTATGAGGCAGCACTACTCGTCCGAGATGGTCGCCTCGAAGGAGATTTTCTGCTCTTCAGCGTTGTTTACCGGACCGGGCTTGACCGTGACGGTCCAGCCGGCCGGGCGGGTGAAGGAAAATGTGGGCGTCCGGGAACGTGAACGTCTCCATCGGTGCAGATTGGCGGGTCTCCGGAGCAGGTGCCGCCGCCGTCTCACTGGCTGCCGGTGCCGGGGCTGCGGTTGCCGTGGTTGTGGCACTGGGCAAAGGATTCACGGGTGTGGCCGACGCCGTCAGTGGCGTAGCGTTCGGCTCAATGTGCCCCTGCGGGACGGCGCAGGCCGCAGCACTGAGCAGAATGCCCGACAGGGTGATGGCCAGCTGGCCGGTGGTGCGTGATTCGTCGTCCGATGCTTGATTTGTTGAGGTGGCCGTAGATCGTGGAGCGCGGAACCTGAAGCAGGTCGGCGATGCGTTGGACAGTGTGGTTGCCGGCGCACGTACGCGGGCTGGCGACAGCCCCGTCGTCGGGGCGGCCGCCAGTTTCAGTGCGCTGCGGGCGTTAGTGCTCGGTGCCTGCCGCAGCAGCCTTCTTGGCGTTCTTCTCGGCGTCCTTCTCGGCGCGCAGAGCCTCCGTCTCGTGCTGTTCCTCGGCTTTTTCCTGGTGGATGACCTCTGCGAAGAGCTTCTCCATCTCCTTGGCCACGCCGGCGGCTGAGGCCGGGTTCTGGCCGGTCACCAGCCGGTCGTCAACCACGACCTTCTCCTCAAAGACACCAGCGGAGACGTGGGTGGCGCCCTGTTCCTCAAGTCGGTCTGCCAAAAAGAACGGGATGACCTTGTCCTTCCCTGCGGCAACCTCCTCGTCGTTGGTGAAGGCGGCCACCTTCCGGCCCTCGACGAGGCGAAGCCCGTTCTCCAATTCCACGTTCAGCAGGCCGGCCGGTCCGTGGCAGACCGCGCCCACCAAGCCGCCGGCGTTGTAGACGCTGGCCACCAGATTCTGCAAGCCTTCGCTGTCCGGGAAGTCCCACATGGTGCCGTGGCCTCCCACGAGGAAGACGGCGTCGTACTGTTCGGGATCAACGACGTCGACGCGGGCAGTGTTGTAGAGACCGGCGCGCGTGGTCTCGTCCTCCGTGAAGGCGACCTGGATGGGATCTTCTGAGTCCACCTTGTCGCGCGGGGGCTGGCCGCCCTGGATCGACGCGAAGTCGACGAAGTGCCCGGAATCCTTGAAGACCTTCCAGGGATGTGCAGCTTCCGCCACGTTGTAGCCGGTCTTCTCGCCGGTATCGCCGATCTCGGAAACGCTGGTCAGTAACATGAGGATTTTCTTCATGACGTGTTCCTTTCGTCTAACTTCCACCCTACGCCCAGCCCATTTCGGGCCCTCCCTCGTTACCGTTTTCTGGACCCTCGTTCTGGTGCAGGATTGGGGTGTGCTGGCCTGTTGGTCCCGGCACGGTTGCCTCTCACTGTCGTTGATGATCCACGGGGTGAAGCCGCGATATCTGACCGTCCGCTGAGTTGGCCCAAAAGTAGCGCCATATTGATCCATCACGGTGCGCAGTCCGGACTGCTCGGCCCGCTCAGTCCCGCGGCTGCACCGCGTGATGATCCCCGCGAGGCTCCCGACGCGTTATCGGCTAGCCGGCTGACACATCGATCAGCACCTTGCCGACGATGCTCTCTTCCACCGCCGCGTGGGCCCCAGCCGTGTCAGCCAGGTCAAAGCGATGCAGCGGCAGGCCTGCGGCTTCTCCCACCGGAAGGGCGCCGTCGGCGATGGCCGCATTGATGTCCTCGGCGGCGGCTTGCACCGCCGCCATGCCAACGGTGTAGAGCAGCACGAACTGGTAGCGGACGTTGAGGCTGAAATGCCTGCGCACGTCCAGGCTCACCTGATCGCCGCCGTTGTTGGCGTAGACGGCGACGGAGCCGCGGTTGCGGATCACTGCCAGGTCGAGTTCCTCGTTCTGCGCGGGTGCCACCTCCACGATCTGGTCGACGCCGTTGGGAGCGATCCGGCGGATCTCCCCGGCCGCGTGGGTTTCCCGGTAATTGACGACGTGATCGGCGCCGGCAGCCGTGACCAGCGCAGCCTTCGCCGGTCCGCTCACGGTCGTGATCACAACGGCGCCGGCCCACTTGGCGAGCTGGATCGCCGCATGGCCCACGGCGCCGGCCCCTCCAGCGACGAGAACTACTTTGCCGTCCAAGGTTCCCGGGTGCAGCCGCCGCGGGCCGTCCTCGGCGATGGTCAGGGCCCGGTGGGCGGTGATCGCGGGAACGCCCAGGCTTGCGCCGAGGTCGAACCCGGCGTTCTCCGGCAGCGGAAAGACCCGCTCGGCCGGCAGGACGGCGAACTCCTGCGCTGTCCCGCCGTCGGCGCGCTGGTGGGCGGCCAAGGCCAGCCAGACCCTGTCACCGACGTGGAGATGCTCGACGCCGGGTCCGACGGCGTCCACCACTCCGGCGCCGTCTTGGTTCGGCACGACCTCCGCGAAGGGCAAGGGCTCGCCCGGTTTGGCGCCGCGGCGCGACTTCCAGTCGGTGGGGTTCACCGCGGAGACCATGATCCGCACGCGCGCCTCCCCGCGCCCCGGGTCGCGGATCTCGCGGTCGACGAGCTCGAGAACAGACGGATCGCCGGTGGCACGGTACACGATTGCTTTCATACTCAGACCCAACGCCGGCCCCGACCGAAAATTCCCGCCGGGTGCCGGACCAAATGCGGGCAACGGTCCCTCCTGGCCGTAGAACCCACCATATCCGGCGCCTGTCCCAAAGGATTTGAGATGCTGATCCGGGCATCCGCGCCCGCGTGTCTCTAAGGCATGAACCGGTATCCGATGCCCGCCTCGGTGAGCAGATGGCGGGGTTTGGCGGTCAGGTCACACAGAACTCGCGGCCCCATGAATGCGTGTCAGCAGAAGTATGCAAGGAAGGAGCCACAAAGGATCAACGGCAGAACACTCACTCCGGTGTGGACAATGTGCACACCCCTCTTGGCCGGACAAACGGGAACCAGCCCCTCCCCCCAAGCCCATAGGAAGCAGCGAACCGGGATACAAAAACTTCAAGAAATCCTCGCAGGTCATGTCGTCAACCGGACCCCAGAGCATGAATAGGTACAAGACCAACCACGGCCACCAGAACATGCCAGAAAGGAGACCCAGATGACCCCACATCACAGAAGGCGGAGGGCCCACCAGCCAGGGCCCTGACCCCGCCACCCACACAACTTCACAGGCCACCGCGGCAGCCAGGCCACAGGCCGCAACAAGCGTCAGAGGGACCAGAGCAAGGCCAATGTACACACGTTAAAGCAAAAACCCCTCTGACGAGGGGGAATGCTGTGCCCGAGGTGGGACTCGAACCGGACTCCAGACCCTGCAAACACTGGGAACTCCCGAAAACTTCCTCAATCCGGGCCAGTCCGAGCGATGTACGACCCGATCCGAAGCCTAAGGTGTGGACACTGTCCACACCCCGTTCTTTTGCCCAGTTTTCTGCTTGGTTCAACTGACGGCCGCGGCCCGCCGGGCGCGGCAGTTCTGCGACGTACGTGAGACAGTGTCGCCCTGACTTGCCGGGCTCCGGTGACTGCGCAAGAGCGTTGCCGGCGGCCCAGATCGAGCACTGACGAACGGAGCAAGGCAGATGCGGTCAAATCGATGACCGTCATGCCGGCGCCCCCTCCGTTCTGAACATCTCATGGGCAAACGGATAGAAACCCGCATGACGAGAACCCGGCCGGGACAGACTGAGCGATGGCGTCGATGGCCCTCCTTGTCGGATTTCCAGGCCGCCCTGCGGCCCAGATGATTCGCCGTTGCCCTGCCAATATCCGTGCTCGATGGACGGGTCTACAGCGCGCGCCGGGCGTGCTATTCCGCCAAATCGATCAAAGACCTGACTCGGAGCCTCACAACCTTGTTCATCCAGGACCGCCCCCCCCCCACACTTTCGCACTCGTGCCCTCAAAACAGCTCGCCCCTGAGCCAGCCGAAATCAGAACGACGAAACGTCGGTTATCGGCGACCCCGAACACCAGATACGGGCGAAAATTTGGAATACGCACAACATGTAGTGCTCGACCCGTCTCGGAGGTTGAGCGATCGAGGGCCCAAGGAAGCGGACAGTTGTACTCTCGTTCGCGCCAGATCGCACCGGCGGCTGTCGCGTCTCGGCTGGCTCGCTCATGGCCGCCAGCTACGGCACTAAAGTTGGCGCCTGTCGAAAGCACCACCTTCGCCTCTATTCACCCTGGAGGAGAATCCACGGATGCCGGCGACGGTGCTGGCTCAAAGGGTGGGCGCCGCCGGGCAGATTGAGTACTGCGCCCGGGCCATGAGGATTCCTTCCCACCCACCTCACGATGACGCAGTTGCCATTGGCTAGGAGTTAGCTCACCTTCTCCTCCAGAGGGTTTCCACCTCCAAGCCAGTGCCTATGTCGGGCGTACACGACGAACCCCGCCGTTCCTTCAGTGGAACGGCGGGGTTCGTTCTTTGCCTTGGCGTTGTTTTGGGGCGGCGCGTCAGACTTTCTTGGCGACGCTGGACTTGAGCTGCATGGGACCGAAGCCGTCCACCTTGCAGTCGATGTCGTGGCCCCGGCGCCGTTCACGGGGCGGATGTTGCGGTCTTTGTTCCGACAAGGGGAAGGGTTTCACTCACCGTCCAATGATAGCGGTGGCGGTTTGTCGAGAGGCTGCGAGCGCAAGTGATCAGGACTACCAGGCGAGGCGCAAGTGATCGCAAGGCCGCGTCAATGAGGCAGAAGAACGGCGACCTGATTCCTGATCTCGTCAACGATGTCATCGACGCTGCTTGCGATGTTGATGGTCGCCGCCATGCTGATGAACATGATGGCGGATACGATGTGCGCCCGGGTTGCTCCGTCGCGTTCGCCGAGGGCGTGGTTTCGCCGGAGCACGGCGGCGATGGCTTCCTCGGTCTGCACGGTCAGCGCGAGCGCGTCTCGGTGATGAGGTTCCTGGGGGTCGCCGAATACGATTTCCTTGAGGTAGGTGCGCCCGTTGTCAACCTGGGTGCGGTTGCATTCCACTACCGGGCGGACGATCGCCATCACCGCGTCGAGCGCGTCTGGGATGTTCTCCGCCGCCGCTCGACCCCGCTCGAGGGCGTCGACGTAGCTGGAGTTCTGCACGAGCAACAGAAGCTCACCCTTGGTCTTGGCGTAAAGGAACAGGGTCCCAGTTCCCACATCGGCCCTGTCCGCGATCTGCTGGGTCGTGACGTCGTCAACACCGTACTCGGTGAACAATTCGCGCGCGGCTGCAGTGATGCGTTCGAGTTTTTGCTGCTTGTTTCGCTCGCGCCGGCCGGGCGCCTGGACTGGGGATGACATCAGGTTCGTCCTTTCGGGAATAACTGATGACTACACTCAGTTATGAGTGTAGTCACGACTGGTTGGGCTCAGAAGAGTTGCTGACATTCTGCCACGAATGCCGCATGGCCCTCCGCAGCCCCGCGGGCCAGTGGCGCTCATGAACGATCCATGCAAAGGAACAACACCGATGACCTCGTCTTCTCTCTGGCAGCCGTTCACACTAGGCCGCGTCGAGCTACCGCACCGGTTGGCGCTGGCGCCCATGACTCGGAATCGCGCGAACCCGGATGGCACGCCAGGCCCTCTTGTCGCGGAGTACTACGGTCAGCGCGCCTCGCTCGGACTGACCATCACTGAAGGCACACAGCCCTCCGACGACGGGCAGGGCTACTTGAACACCCCAGGGATCTACACACCGGCACACATCGAAGGATGGCGTGACGTAGCTAACGCTGTGCACGCGGGTGGCGGCGCGCTATTCGTCCAGTTGATGCACGCCGGCCGGATAGCTCACCCGGACAACACCCCGCACCACCGCCAGCCCGTCGCACCATCAGCGATCTCCGCCGATCAAGACATGTTCACTCCAACCGGGCTGCAGAAGACCCCTGTGCCGCGCGAGCTGAGCGTCTCGGACATCCAAGCCACGATCGCGGACTTCCGGCACGCCGCCGCATCCGCGATCGCCGCCGGCGCCGACGGCGTTGAGATCCACGGGGCAAACGGATACCTCCTGCACCAGTTCCTCTCCCCTAACGCGAACCACCGCATTGACCAGTACGGCGGGTCGGTGGAGAATCGCTCGCGTTTCGTCGTCGAGGTCGCCCAAGCGGTGGCAGAAGAGATCGGCGCGGACCGGGTCGGCATCCGGCTCTCCCCCGGTATGCCCCTCGGCGGCCTGGATGAAGGCGATATCGAGAGCGTGCGGGCCCAGTACAGGCAGCTGGTCGGGGAGCTCGCGAAGCTGAACCTCGCTTACCTGCACGTGCACCATGTCGGCGACGACGAGCTCCTCCGCTGGTTCCGCGAAGTGTGGCCAACCGCGGTGCTGGTCGTCCGGTATGGGCGCACCCGGGAACAGATCGCCGACGACATCGACGCGGACCTTGCGGATCTCGCTCCGCTGGGCCGGTTCGCTCTGGCAAACCCGGACATCGTTGAACGCCTCCGCACCGACGCGTCGTTGAACGAGCTGGACCCGACCACGCTCTACACCGGCGGTGAAACCGGGTACACCGACTACCCTGCCCTGGCACACGCCTGAGGAGTGTGCGGTGAGCCGTCCATCCTCCCCCGATGGCGGCTCACCATCCCCTTTGGCCACCCCACCCGGCGGACGGCCCTCGTCACAACAGAAAGAACCCCAGCCATGCCTTCACTCAACGGAGCCGTCGTGCTCGTCACCGGCGCCAACGGCGGAATCGGAACTCAGTTCGTCCATGACGCCCTCGCCCGCGGCGCCGCCAAGGTCTACGCCACCGCCCGCACCCCGCGCGCCTGGGACGACGAGCGCATCGTGCCCCTCACCCTCGACATCAACGACTCCACGTCGGTCGAAGCCGCGGTCACCGCCGCGCAGGACGTCACCGTGCTGATCAACAACGCCGGCGCGAACCCGCCCAGCGCAAGCCTGCTGGACATCACCGAGACCGACATCCGGGCCAACATGGAGACGAACTTCTTTGGCCCCGTGTTCCTCGCCCGCGCCTTCGCCCCGGTGTTGATTGCGAAGCCGGAATCGGTCCTCATCGATGTGCACTCCGTTGCCAGCTGGTACGCCTTCGGCGGCATCTACAGCGCCTCCAAGGCCGCCCTCTGGTCGGCGACCAACTCCTTCCGCCTCGAGCTTGGCCCGAAGGGCGTCCACGTGGTCGGTGTCCACATGGGTTACGTCGACACCGCGATGGCCGCCCACGCCGACGGCCCCAAGATGACACCCATCGACCTCGTGCAGAGTGTCTACACCGCGGTCGAGGCCGGCGAGTACGAAGTCATCGCCGACGACACCACCGCGGGCGTCAAGGCAGCACTTAGCGCCCCGGTCGAGGCACTGTACCCGGAGATCCACGGCACCCGCGCTTAAGCCGGGGCGACCCAGACGCCACCGGATGAGTCCACCATCGACTCATCCGGTGGCGTTCCTATACTCGGCAGCGACTCAGCCGACTACACGGGTGGGTAGGCGTCAGTGCTTCGGACACCTCGTAGGCGTGGACGGCGGCCGCAAACTCCGGCAGCCTGCCGGACAGCTTCGTGATCTCATCGCCCCGAAGAATGCCTGCCGGTCCCGCGCGTCGGTGAAGCCGAGCATGAGTGAGACGTGGAGCTGCTGGCCGGTCGGGTTGTTGTGCGCGACGTTCGGCATGAATACCTGGGTTCGGAGTTCCTTCAAGGGTGCCGGTATTCGCGAGCTGGGAACAAGTTCGTCACTGAAGTACTTCCGGAACGTACCAGTCGTGAGCCCGTCCTGTTTATTGAGGTAGATGAGGGCGCGGGATCCGGCCTTCTCGCCGGGCCGGGCGACGTCGTACCAGCAGGCCAAGTTCGGTGGCCCTGCGTAGAGCAGGGTACGTCGGAACACGTTCACTTCATCTTTATAGGCAAGCTTTGTCTGCTTCCTCCCCCGAAGCGGCGAGAGAATAGATGTAAACGTGACTTCTGCGACCCCATCGATCTTGCGGTCGACCGGATGGCGGGTTCAACGCCACGGATTGCCGGCCACAACCCGGGATTGTGCTCGGCCAGGCGGATCTGGCGGTACTCGTCGAACCCCGGGGGTTGCGGTGATGATCTTGGAGTGCGGGCCTCTCCAGTAGTCCATTCCCTGCCGGCGGGGCTGGTCGGTGCGCATCCACAACAGGATCGAAGAGGCGAACGGTTTCCTGGCGTAAAGACGCGTCATGGCCGTTGCGTTCCTTCCTGGAGCTCTCGGGGTGCCGGTCAGCGCGCGAGGAACTCGACGGCGACGGGGACGAACTTGTCGTGGAACTGGAAGATTCCGCCGTGCCCGGCGTCGGGATAAATGATCAACTCGGACCCTTTGATGCGGCGGTGCAGGTCTTCGGAGAGGATCGACGGGACCATCCGGTCGTTGTCGCCGTTGGCGATCAGGGTGGGCTGGGTGATCGTCGACAGGTCCGCGGGTGCCCCTCGGCCCCACTTCTTGATCGCCGTCAGCTGGGTCTGGAACGCCTTGACCTTGATGGGGGCGTCACGGTCCACCGTGCGCTCCTTGAGGCGTTCGACGAACGCTTTCGCGGCCCGTTGGCCGGTGGCGTTGCGGTTGAAGAACAGGAACTCCTTCGGATCCGACCGGGTCAGGGTGGCACGCAGCATGTCGTAGTAGGTGGTCCCGGCGACCCTGTCTATGTCCTTGCCACCCTTCGGGCCGGTGCCGGTGAGGATCAGCTTGCGGACCGACTCCGGGTGCTTAGCCACAAGGGCCTGGGCGACCATGCCGCCGAGCGAGAACGAGAAGACATCGACCGTGTCGAAACCGAGCGCACGGATGAAGGTGTAGGCGTCATCGGCCATCGCCTCGATGCTGTCGGGGACGGTGCCGGTGGTGGCACCGACGCCGCGGTTGTCGAAGGCGATGACATGTGCTCGTTCGCGATGGCGTCGATGATGCGGGGATCCCAGTTGTCCAGGGTCGCGGCGAGGTGGACGAAGAAAACGACCGGGATCCCGCCCTTGGTTCCCAATTCCCGGTAGGCGTAGCTGACGCCGCCGGCATTGACGGTGCCGGCCGGCGCCGTCGCGTAGGACGTGGCGGGGTCGTTGCTTGTGGGCCTCATGATGATTCTCCTTCTAGGTGGTTGATGATCTAGTGGATGATGGTGGTCGTGAGTGCGGCGGGTCAGGTTTTGCTGATGACAGCTTTGCCCCTGATGCCGCCCTTTTCGAGGGACGCCAGGGCCTGGGGGGCCTGCTCGAACGGGAAGACGCGTCCGACGACAGGGCGGAGCACGCCGTCATCGATGAGGGCGCCGATTTGGCGGAGCTGGTCACCGTCGGCGCGCATGAACAGGAACTCGTAGCTCACGCCGAGCCGGCGGGCTCTCCGGCGGATTTTGCTACTGAGTGCGGTGATCGCCAGCCGCAGTACCGGGTTCAGGCCCATGTCACGAGCGAACTCAGGGTCCGGGGGCCCGGCGATCCCGACCGCTTTGCCGCCACGCTTGAGTACCCGGAGCGACTTCTCGAGGTTCTGCCCACCGAGGCTGTCCAACACGAAGTCGTAATCGTGCAGGATCTCGGCGAAATCCTGGCTGCGGTAGTCGATGACCACATCCGCACCGAGCTCGCGCACGAAGTCCGCGTTGGCGGCACTCACCGTCGTCGCGACGGTCGCGCCGAGGTGCTTGGCGAGCTGGATCGCGATCGACCCGACACCGCCCGCACCAGCATGGATGAGGACCTTCTGACCCGGATGCACGCGGCCGCGTTCCACGAGCGCCTGCCACGCAGTCAACGCCACCAACGGGACAGAGGCCGCCTCCTCAATGCTGATCGATGCGGGCTTGAGGGCGAGGTCCGCCTCGGCGATGGAAATGCGCTCCGCGAACGTCCCGATGCGGTCCTTCGAGGGTCGGGCGTAAACCTCATTACCAGGCTTGAACGCCCGCACCTTCGCGCCGACCTGGATGACGAGGCCAGCGAGGTCGTTGCCGAGGATCAACGGCATCGTGTAGGGCAGGATCTGCTTGAACTCCCCGAGGCGGATCTTCTCATCCAGCATGTTCAACCCTGCAGCCTGAATCTGCACGAGCACATCATGGTCTCCGGCACGATTTCTCCGCCAGCACCCTCATCCGCAGCCCACAGGAAATGGATGATCTCGAAGCGCGGTTCCTCAGCCTGGAGACAGCCGGCCGTGAGCAGCTTGAGCGCGGCAAGTCTCCGCTCAAACTGCTCCGGTTCCTGGACGCCCGGTACGTTGGCCAGAGCTACGAACTGACGGTGCCGTACTCCCCCGACTTCAGGGTGGTCCGTTCGTCCCTGGATTCCTCCCATGCAGAACGGTACGGTTTTGCCGACTCCGACGCCGAGATCGAAATCGTGGCTGTCAGGGTCACCGCCATCGATCCTTCGGCCACCTCAGACAGGCTGTCCGAATATACAGTCGCTGAACACGGGGTCCCGGTCTCCAGCCGCTCCGTGTACTTCTCTGGCAAATGGAGGGATACGCCCATTTACCACCGCTCCCGCTTGGCCCAAGGGCAGGCTGTAACGGGTCCAATCATCATCGAGCAGTTCGACTCGACCATCGTGGTCAACCCCCAACAGGAATGCCGCACGGATCACTTCGGCTTCCTCCACATCTACAAGAAGGAGGCAGCACTGTGACTGTTCAGGAACTGCTGGTCCCCGCCCCAACCCAAACCCTCAACGCCGTCGATCTCGAAATCGCCAGGAACCGGCTCGAATCCATCGCCGAAGAGGTGGGCATGGCGCTGATCCGAACCGCCTACTCCCCCAACATCAAGGACCGCAGGGATTGCTCGGCCGGGCTCTACCGCCCCAACGGCCAGCTCATCGCGCAAGCCGAACACATCCCCCTGCACCTTGGACTCATGCCCACCTTGATCCGACGGGCACTTGAGGAATTCGGCGCCGACAGGCTGCGTCCCGGGGATGTCCTGATCACGAACAACCCGTACTTGGGAGGCTCCCACCTTCCCGACACCTGCGTCATCACTCCAGTGTTCCGCGGTCAAGAGCTGCTCGCCGTGGTCGCGAACATGGCACACCATGTGGACGTGGGCGGCATTACTCCTGGTTCCATGGCGACGCATGCCACCGAGATCTTCCAGGAAGGACTCCGGATTCCCCCGATACGCCTGATCAGCGAGGGCGAAATGTGCGAGGACATCCTGGCACTCATGCTCACCAACGTCCGAACGGCAGACAAAACCCGCGGGGACCTCATGGCTCAGGTATCCGCCAACCGGCTCGGAGCGCGCCGCGTGCTCGAGTTGGTCGAGGACTGGGGATCCGGGCATTTCTCGGCGGCCACGGATGCGCTGATCGAGTACGCCGAACGTCGGACCAGGGCCGCGCTGGCATCTTTGCCCGACGGACGGGGACGGTTTGTGGACTACCTCGAGCACGACGGCGTACGCAAGATACAGATCCCGATCATCGCCACTGTGGAAAAGGTCGGCGACGAACTGCGGGTTGACCTGTCCGAGACGGCAGACCAGGTCCGCGGCGCGATGAATTGCTCCTACGCGGTGGCCGAGGCGTGTGTGGCCTACGTCGTAAAACTCCTGGCGGATCCAACCCTGCCGTCCAACGCGGGCTTGATGGCACCCATTACCGTCACGACCCGTCCCGGTTCCCTGGTCTCGGCCGTTTTCCCGGCACCAGTCGCGAATGGCAACACGCAGACGTCCCAACGAATTGTCGACGTTCTGCTCGGCGCATTCCACGCGTTCGCCCCTGGCATCGTCCCTGCAGCCTCCAGCGGGAGCATGAGCATTCTCACGGTGGGCGGCCAGGATGATGTCACGGGCAGGTACTTCTCCTACGTGGAGACTTACGGCGGAGGCCAGGGAGCCCTTCCCTCCCAGGCAGGTGCGGACGCCACCCACACGCACATGACCAACACCCGGAATACTCCCTGCGAGGTTATCGAACGCGAATATCCGCTGCGCGTCGAACGCTATGCGGTTGCGCGGGGCACCGGCGGGAACGGTCGCCACCGAGGCGGAGACGGTTTGATCCGCGAGCTGACGCTCACCCGTGGGCGTGCCACCGCCGTCGTTGCCACCGCCAGGGTTGCCGAAGGGCCGTGGGGCCTTGAAGGCGGCAGCCCTGGACGCCCCGCAGTGGTGCGGCTGGCCGCGGACGGAGAAGTCCGGGAGCTAGAGGCGATGTCGACGTCGGAGCTCGCCCCGGGCGATAGCCTGTCCATTCAGACCGCAGGCGGAGGTGGATACGAGCCGGCGTTGTAACAAGTTTAATGAAGGTTGCCTGCTGCCTCGGTTTCGAGGCTGATAAGTTCGCGAACCGTTTGGCGACGCCGTATCAGCATGGTCGTGTCGCCGTCGACGAGGACCTCAGGTATCAGCGGGCGGGAATTGTAGTTTGACGACATGCTGGATCCGTAGGCGCCGGTGTCATGGAAAACGGCCAGATCGCCCACCGCGGCTTCTGGCAATTGCATGGTCTGAACGTCACCCGCCTCGGACTGCGTAAAGACGTCGCCTGCCTCGCAGAGCGGCCCAGCGAGTACGACGCCGGTTAGCGGGCCTGAGCGGGTTGATCCGTCAGGAGCAAGGATGGTGACTCGGTGGCGGCTGCGGTACATCACCGGACGGACGAGGTCATTGAAGCCAGCGTTTACCAGAACAAAACGGTTGAGGTCCACCTGCTTAATCGCCCTGACTTCGGAGGCCAACACTCCTGACTCCGCCACCAGGAATCGACCCGGTGCAATTTCCAGCCTGACGCTGTGGCCTAGGAAATCACTGATTTGTCGCCTCGGAATTTTTCAAGCTGAACGGTACCAACGGGAGTTAGGCGGCTAACTGTTCGGTGATTTCCTTGGGTTGGTTGATCCACGCTGGTCCTGGGAGCGCGAGGATTTTGGGGTCGATGGTGGTGGTGAAGCGTTCGGGGTGTTTCCCGCGGGCTGCCGCTAGTGTTGCCGAGCGTTCTTTGGCGATGCCCGTGGCGTGGCCGTAATGGACGTTCGCGGGGGTGTGGAAGCCGATTCCGGAATGCTGGTGGTGATGGTTGTACCAGTCCACGAAACCGCTGATAAAGCCTCGGGCGTCGTGGACTGAGGCGAAGCGTTCGGGGAATTCCGGACCGTATTTCAGGGTCTTGAACAGCGACTCACTGTACGGATTATCATTCGACACGCGAGGCCTGGAGTGGGACCTGGTGACCTCCAGGTCCGAGAGCAGCGCGGCCACGGTTTTGGACGTCATGGACGTTCCCCGGTCCGCGTGCACGACCTGAGGGATGCCGTGGATCCCGAAGATTCCCTTCATCATTTCCACGGCCAGCACCCCGGATTCGGTGGCGTGGACATGAGCGCCGACGATGAACCTGGAATGGATATCAACCATCATGTAGCAGTCAAAATACTTCCCCCTTACCGGGCCGGCGAGTTTCGTGATATCCCAGGTGAACACCTGCCCCGGGGCCGTGGCCACCAGTTCAGGAACGGCCCGCGGCGGGTGTTTGGCCAGCCGGCGGCGCTCCTTGACCTGCTTGTTGTCCTCCAGCACCCGGTAGAAAGTCGACAAGGACCCCAGATAGATTCCCTGGTCCAGCAGCTTCGTATAGACCTGCATCGGTGCCAGGTCCACGAACTCCGGTGAGTTCAGCGCGACCAGGATCCCGGCCCTCTCGGCGGCGCTGAGCTTGTTCTTCGGCACCACCGCCAGCTGGTCCCGCGGCGGGACCGGTTTGCGGTTCGCAGTCGTCCGGGAAACACCCGTCAAGGATGCCGCCCGGCGTGAGGGGATCTTCAGTTCCAGCATTGACCGGTAGGTGGCCATCAGCGTTTCTTGGACCGGGGCCCGTCCGGCATATCCTCTGAGGCGCTCTCTAAGAACGCCTGTAGTTTTCCCATCAGATCCAGGGCTGCCTCGGTCTTCTTCAACCGGCTCTCACTCACCTCTAACTGGCGGCGCAAACGCGCGTTCTCGGCCTGGTCCGCCGAGAGCTTCCCGATCGATTCCCCGGCCTTCTTCCCGGCCAGGACGCCAGCATCCCGCAGCCGCCGCCACTCGGTCATCTGCGAGGAATACAGCCCCTCCCGGCGCAGGAACGCGCCGCCCTCACTGTTCTCGCAAGCGCTCTCGTACGAGGCCAAAAACTCGAGCTTCTGGACCGGCGTGAATGACCGGCGCGGCCGCGGCCCACCGGCTCGCGGCCCGGAACTATTACTACTACTACTCACAGAACTATCTTCGCGTACCGCACTCAAAACTGGACTGGACATGATTACTGGATTCCTGGCTCTCGCCCCACGCGATTAAACGGACTTGCTATGAGCCCCTGGTACCGTTCCAGCCTGACACGTAGGGCCTGGCCGTGTCCCAAACTTTGAAGTAACGCTCGGTGTCCACAGTGGGGTCGTCCGAAGCGTAGGGAATGGAGAGGCCGCCTCCGGCCGATATTGCCTCAAGGTCACGGCCGTGCCGCTTGACCTGTTGAACCATGGCCTCGCATACCGTTCCAGGTGGGCGTAGTCCACGCCTGAGCCGATGTGCATATGGAAGCCAACAAGCTTCAACCCATGACGGTCTACCAGGCCCAGGCATTCTGCGAGATGCTCGTGCCAGATGCCGTGCTTGCTGTGTTCGCCCCCTGTGTTCGTCTTGCGGCTATGGCCATGTCCGAATCCGGGGTTAATCCTGAGCCACACAGGGTGTCCGGGCGAGACCCTCCCTAGCTGCTCCAGCATTTGCGGTGAACCGGCATTGACCGGTATCTGTCGCTCAGCCACCAGCTGCAATGCTTCGCGGTCCAGCAGGTCTGCTGTAAAGACAATCTGTTCCTCAGCCGTGCCAGGCGCGTATCCGGCGGCCAACGCCCGAAGGACCTCGCCAGCAGACACGGCATCCACCAACACACCCAGTTCGCGCATGAGGCGAAGGATGTGGACCTTCGATGCTGCCTTTTGTGCGTACCGGATCACGTCGAAGTGTCTGAGACGATCCACTTGGGCCCGGATGGTGGCGGCATCATAGATCCACACCGGCGTCCCAACGCGATCTGCGATACCAACCACACGCGTTCCGGAAAGGCTGCCTGGAAACGGTTTGCCCGGGAGCATACAAACCGGGTATCAGTACAGTTGGTCTGCCGCGATGCCCTGACGGCTGGGCTCAGGATTCCAGCAGAACGGGCAATCCAGCGAAAACTCTCCACCGGTGCAACCTATCCATGTGCGCCGGTCCGCGGCTTCCTGCTTCAGGGCGGGATGTGCGTCGTAGTGCAGACGCTGCTGGGTGTTCCTTGGGGCTGTCAGCTTCTTCATGGCTGCGGTTTCCTGGTCTTAGTGGCTTTGGACAAGTCTTGTCCCTGAGCCCGGCCTCTGTCGGGTGATGTGGTATCGGCTGGGTGCCGGTACTGCTTTCTTGGATTCCCTCTGGCGTGCCTTCCGCCTCTGGTTCTATTTTAGATATGTGATCACAAATCACGCAATAGATGGGCGGAAGATTTTTGGAACAAGTTCAGCTGTGGGCATGACCACCGACACCCTCAATGGGAGCAAAACCACACGACTCGCCATAGGATCGTTCCCATGATAGGAAAAAAAGTTGAAGCTGCTCAACAACAGGAGATCAAGAAGGCCTTGCTGGGACCGCAGTCCGGGTCATCCCCTGCCTTTTCGATCACGCCCACCCTTGTGGCAGATCAGGTCTACGAGGCCCTGCGCACTGCCATTCTCACCGGCGAATTGGCCGGGGGCTCCCCCCTAAGGGTCCGGGACGTTGCAGAATTGGTTGGCACGAGCGTGATGCCCGTCCGGGAGGCCATCCGCCGGCTTGAAGAGACCGGGCTTGCTACACGCGTGGCCGCCCACCGGGGCGCAGTGGTTCGTGAATTTACCGTCGGTGAACTGATCCATATCTACGAAGTACGGGCCACATTGGAAACTGAGGCCGCCCGGCGCGGCGCCGCCAACGTCTCTGACGCTGACTTGGCGCGCATGGAAGCAGCCTGCGCCCGTATGCAAAAAGCAGTCAAAGAACGCCGCGTGTGGGACGCCCTGGACGACGACGAAGACCTGCTGCGCACGTTGTATTCCGCAGGCGGCAACCCGGTGCTGTTGCAGGTCATAGAGAACCTCTGGCTTCAGTGCCGGCCGTACAAAGTCATAGGTGCCACAGAAGCAATCGAGCACGACGACGACAGCCTCTGGACCCCGCAACCCGCCATCCTGGAAGCCGCCCGGGCAAGGGATGCCAAGGAAGCCACCAAGCTGACCAAGCAATCCCTGGCCAGCGCGCGCCAGCGCCTCGAGAAGCGCCTCGTTCCCCACTAGGCATTAGTCCCCCGGAGCGATCTCGTCAGGATTGGTCTTTTGGAGGACACTCAAGGTGATGTCACCATCAATAAACGTAGAGGACCTTCCCCTCAACCGTTTCCATAAACGGCTGGCCGTCTATTCAGCCGGCGGTCCCTTTCTTGATGGCTACGTCCTGAGCATCATCGGAATTGCACTGGTTCAAGCGGCTCCACAACTGGAGCTGACGCTCTACTGGGAAGGCCTCATCGGCGCCTCCGCGCTCGTAGGAATCTTCATTGGCGGATTCCTCGGCGGATGGCTGACCGATAAGTTCGGACGACAAACCCTCTACACGCTCGACCTCGCCGCGATCGTCCTGTGCTCGGCTCTTCAGTTTTGGGTTCAGGAAGCTATCTGGCTGTTCGTGCTCCGGCTCCTGATTGGCATCGCGGTGGGCGCCGATTATCCGATCGCAACCTCGCTGCTGGTGGAGTTCACTCCAAGAAAATACAGGGGACCACTGGTGGGTGGCCTGATCGTCATGTGGTTTGTGGGCGCTGCAGCTGCCTACATCGTAGGCGAGTTGCTTCTGCAGGCGGGACCTGATGGGTGGCGATGGATGCTGGCAAGCGCCACCCTGCCAGCCGTGGTTTTCCTCATCCTCCGGCATGGCACTCCGGAGTCTCCCCGATGGCTGGCTAATAAGGGCCGTTTGAAGGAAGCGAAAGCCGTCGTGGCCAAGGTCTTCGGTGAAGGCGTGAGACTGGAAAGCTTCGGCGCGGTCCCGGGCGAGCACGTGAATGCCAGCGTCCTGTTCCGGTCCGGGTACGGTGGGCGTATCTTCTTCATTTCCGTTTTCTGGACCTGTTCCATCATTCCGCTGTTCGCGATCTACGCCTTCGCCCCCAGGATCCTCGACGCGCTCGGACTTGGCGCATCCATGGCCAACGTCGGATCCGCGTTCATCACGATCCTCTTCCTGCTGGGGACGTTGGTGTTCGTCCTGCTGATCAACCGCCTCGGCCGCAGAAAGGTGATCCTCCACAGCTTCCTGTGGTCCGGCCTTGCCCTTCTGGGACTGGGCCACTTTCCCCAGTCATCCCCCATCGTGACTATGATCCTCTTCGCCGCGTACGCGCTCCTCATCGGCGGAACCCAGATCCTGCAATGGGTCTACCCCAACGAACTCTTCCCCACTGAGATACGCGGCACCGCCGTTGGACTCGCATCCTCCCTGAGCCGGATTGGCGCAGCGGCAGGAACATACCTCGTTCCACTCTCCCTGACCGAACTGGGCATCGGCCCAACCATGCTAATCGCCGCCGGCGTCACATTGGTTGGGTTCCTTGTCAGCCTGCGCATGGCACCGGAAACCCGGGGACTTGGGCTGCATGAAGCGTCCTCCTGCAGGGAAGGCGATCCCCGCACCCGCCTTGAGAAGGTCGCCATATCCGGGGAGCGCTGCCGACTATTTCCGCACGAATCCTGAGGATCCACTCGGACCCGCCCACAATCTTGGCCCCAGGCTGTTCCATGCGAGAATTCTTTCAAGCCCGACCGCGGAGCAGGACGGGCAGCACCGCTACGCCGCGGAGGGGACCTCAGCTTGACGGAACGTCCGGTTATCGGCGTCATGTCGAGGTGGTTGGAAGAAGTGCTCGATTGTCAGACTTCTTGCTGGGTTGCGACGGGAATGGCTGGTAATGCCAACGCCGCCACGGGTGGACCCGTCGGGGTCGGGGGTTCTCAGCGGGCCTCAAGATTCGAGCGGCAACAATGGAATGAAACTTCGGTCAACTGCTATTTGACCGGAGTTTCGCCAATTCTTGATGTGGGCCAGCCCGCTGCTTTTGTGTAGCCCTCGGCTGGCGGGTGTTTACGGCGATGGTTGGTTGGCAATCGTGCCTGGCGGCGGAACCGCGCCGGCCTCGTCCTGGATGTCATAGACGGCGCGGGAACAGTCAGTGACGTGGTCGATGTTCTCAAGCGTGATGTTGATGGCCGCGGACCGGTTTCTGAGGATCTGGATGAGCTCTGGTTTCCGGCCAGGTAACTCCAGCCATGAATGAGCGGAATGACTCGACTGCGTGTAGGCGCGGATTAGCGCTTGATCCGGGATGCGCAGGCCGAAAGTCAGTTCTAAGTCGCCGGGCGGGTCGATAGCCGGAATCAAACAACTTCCGAATAGTCTGAGTCGTTCCACGTACAGCGGCTTGCCCGCGTCGGCGTTGTATTCCCGAGCCCGTTCCACCATCCCTGCCACCAGACGCTGGGCCGTCCTGCCTTCAATCGGCCTCCCAAAGCTGGCCATGATGACGGGCCTAAGCTTTGCTCGAAGCTCGAGGCCTCAACCCGTGGCGCCGTTCGGGGTTTCTATAAGCAATACACTGAGTCCGTGCCGCTACTAGGGTATCTCCCAGGCCACCCTCCGGATACAGGGCATCCGCGAGGCCGCCGTTGCAGTCAATCCAGGAGTCATCGTCCCTATGCCACGGCGGACCCATCGCCCATCCTGAGGACGCGGCCCATGTCCTCAGGACCACAACAGGCATTGCCGGGTTCTTTGGTGCGTGATCCATGGAACGACTGCCAGCAGAGCAGGCAATTACCGCACGCGGACCTGACTTCGCCGGGATCACGCTCAACACGTAGGAGCGTTCAGCACCGACGAGGGAACTTTCCAAGAACCCTGATCCTCCGGGATGCCAGCATTGCGTCGATCCCTCTTCACGGTGACGGCCGCTACCGCGTCATCGTACAGCCCGTCAACATCCGCGACTGGGTGATCCTTATCTGACAGCGGCAACAGAGAGGCTCAGGATCGTCGCAGAACCGCCATCGGCGTATACCGAAGTCGCCAGGTTTCCTGGGCCGGGGAATACCAGATCGGTCAGGACCGCCTTGCCGTCATGGGCGAAAACCCTCCACCGAGCAGTGGTCAATGACCATGCGCAGCTTGATGACTCCGTTCTCAAGGTCCACTGCGGGCGACTCGATGGAGGGGAACTCCTTGTGGAAGTCGGTGTTTCCGGAGTTTCTGCAGTCCAGCTTCTTCCGTGAGCTGGTGAGCGAGTAGCGTCAGTCGTAGGGTCGAAAAAGACACGCGGTGCAAGCCGGCCAAAGTCATGTCGCCGATGTCAAGGTAGGGTGTTAGCGGCCATGAAAAACTGCCCATAGGCGGCCACGGAACTGCCCACTGACTTGAATTCCAGGGGTCGTTGCAACACCCGTGCTTAGCTGGCTATCAGTAAATCACGTAGACGCTCGGCTGGGGTGTCCCAGTCGAGTGTTTTGCGTGGTCGGGCGTTGAGTTCCTGGGCGACGTGCTCGAGGTCCTCCGGCCCGTAGGCGTTCAGGTCGGTGCCTTTCGGGAAGTACTGGCGCAGCAGCCCGTTCGTGTTCTCGTTGGATCCGCGTTGCCAGGGACTGGCGGGGTCGCAGAAGTAGACGTCCATGTCGGTGGCGATGCTGAAGGCCTTGTGCTTGGCCATTTCGGCGCCTTGGTCCCAGGTCAGGGATCCGCGCAGGTGCGCCGGCAGGGTGGACATAGTCTTGATCAGCCCGTCGCGGACCGATTCGGCGGTATGGTCCACCGGCAGGTGCACCAACATCACGTAGCGCGTGGTGCGTTCCACCAGCGTTGCGATCGCCGACTGGTTGTAAGCTCCGGTCACTAAATCCCCCTCCCAATGGCCGGGGACGGCGCGGTCTTCGACCTCTGGGGGGCGTTCGGAAATGTTGATCATCGGGTCCCGGAAACGGCTGGTGCGTTCTTCGGGATTCCTGTGCTGCTTGCGGCGTGTCCGCCCGCTGCGCAGGGCCTCTTTGACCTCGCGCTTGAGTCCACCGCGGGCCTGAAAGTAGAGGGCCTGGTAGATCGTTTCGTGGCTCACGCGCATCTGCTCGTCATCGGGGAATTCCTTGATCAGCAGCTTCGAAATCTGTTGCGGGGACCAGCGTGTGAGGAGCTTGGTCTTCACGTAGTCGTGCAGTTCCCCGGATTCTGCCAGCTTACTGTCCTTGGGCCGTGCGCGGGCCGCGGTGGCAGCCCGGTGAGCACCGTAGGGCCGGTAACCCAGCACCGGGTGGCTGTTGCGCTTGATCTCCCGGCTGATGGTGCCCACGGACCGGCCCAGTGCCCTGCCGATCGCCTGCATTGAGGTTCCGTGGGATCGCAGGTCCGCGATCCTCTCCCGCTCTGACAGGGACAGGTAGCGGGCGCTGACGGACTGCTCCAGAGCTTCCAACGCCACCACAGCGGGTACTGGCGCCGTCACTGAGGCTGGCAGCTCCGGCGCCGCTGCAGGAGCCGAAGGTTCCGCGAATGTAGTTCTCACTTCCTGTATATACGGCAGATCCACGGCATGGCCTTCGGCCGCGGCCGTGTCCTTTGCAGCCTGTTGCCGGTCCCACACGTAGGAGCTCTGTTTGCTGGCACCAACGGCGAGGGCGGCGTCCCTCCGGCCGGCTCCTTCTTGGCGCAGGCGCAGGTAGTGAATCTGTTTCGCCGATGGGCGTCGCAGACAGGTTGAGGCCAGGCCGGCATCGATCGCCCAGTTCGAGCAGGTGGAGCGGTTCAGGCCCAGCTGCTCCGCTGCCGCCCTGACGCTTCCGATTTCGCGCAGCACGCTCAGGAACCCCTCAATCACCGCCGGTGAATAGCGTTGCGGCGGATCAGTCTTCACAATTCTCGTCGCCCGTGGTTTTCTCCCAGCAGGATTGACCCTGCCGGCCCAGTTGTGCGCGGTGCCGATATTCAGCCCCAGTTCCCAGGCTGTCGACACGATGCTGCCGGTCCGATCAAGGGCGGCATGGAACTGTTCCTTGTCGGCTTGGGTGTACTGGCGCTTGCGCCTGATCCCGGCAGCGTTCGCCCACTTCTGGCAGGTGCTCCTGTTGATGCCGAGTTCCTTGGCCGCCGCGGCGACAGTTCCCAGGCGCGCCACGGCTGCCAGGAAATCCTGTCGTTGGGCACGGGTATGGGACTGCTGCGGACGCTTCACGGCAGCCCCAGCCAAAGGCGCGGATTTCTCCGTTGAAGAAGATTTTTTCTTTAAGGAAGAACTATTTTTTGATGGTGATTCCATGGGTGTTGCAACTCCCGATTATTCGGGGGTGTTGCAACGATCGCTAGAACTCGCCTGACGGCCAGCAAAACTGCCCGCCGGCGGCCATGAGATCTGCCCACTTCCTTACTGACCCTGCTGCTTAAGCGGCGGGAGCCTCTTCCCGGGGTTTGATGACGGTGTCTAGTCGCACCAAAGTCGCCCGGGAAGAGGCCCTAATGAAGTTTGACGGAGAATCATGGAAATACTTGCTGCGTACGATCTGACCGGATCGTTGCGTGCTGCCGCGGAACTCACCGGTTGTTCGCACCACACCGTTGGCCGGCACGTCGCTGCCCGGGACGCCGGCCAGCCGATCGCCGAGCCGGCCTACCGGGGCCGGGTCACCGATGCGTTCCTGCCCAAGATTGAGGAATGGATTGAGGCCTCCAAGGGCAAGATCCGCGCCGACAAAGCCCACGAGAAACTCCGGGCCCTCGGCTATGCGGGCTCGGAACGCTCGACCCGCCGGGCCGTCGCCCAGGTGCGCGCCGCCTGGCGTCTCGGCCATGACCGGGTGCACCGGCCGTGGATCACGGAACCGGGCATGTGGCTTCAGTACGACTTCGGCGACGGCCCCGTGATCGACGGGAAGAAGACCGTGCTGTTCGTGGCCTGGCTGGCATGGTCCCGCTTCAGGATCGTCATCGCGCTGCGGGACCGGACGGCGCCAAGTGTGTTCGCGGCGCTGGACCGCACCTTCCGGGTCCTGGGCGGCGCCCCGACCTATGTCCTGACGGATAACGAGAAGACCGTGACGGTTTCCCATGTCGCCGGGGTCCCGGTGCGCAACCAGCAGACGGTCGACTTCGCCCGCCACTACGGCGTGACGGTGTTGACCTGTCAGCCGGCGGATCCGGCGTCCAAGGGCGGCGTGGAGTCCTCGGTGAAGCTCGCCAAGGCCGACATCGTGCCCAAGGACACCAACCTGCGTGCCGAATACGCTTCCTTCGCCCAGATCGAAGCGGCCTGCCAGGCGTTCATGGACGAGGTCAACCACCGGGAGCACCGGGCCATCCGCCGGAAACCCGCGGTGATGCTGGCCGAGGAGGCACCGCGCTTGCATCGGATCCCGGATACCGCGCACACGGTTGCGTTCGGGCTCTCCCGCAGCGTCCCGGAGAACACGCCGGTGGTCACGTTCGAAAACGGCCAGTACTCCGTCCCGGCACATTTGCTCGGCGCGCGGGTATTCGTCCGATCCCACGGCGCCGGACCCGACGAGCAGGTCATCGTGGTCCACCACGGCAGCCAGGGCCCGGTGGAAGTCGCCCGGCACCTGCGCGCCCGGCCCGGCAGCCCGGCGATCAACGACGCCCACTTCCCTGACCACCGGCCCAAGATCCCGGGTGACTACACGGCGAAAGCCAGGACGGCCGCGGAGGCGGAGTTCCTCGCAATCGGGGACGGCGCCCGCACCTGGCTGCTCGAGGCCGCAGCGGCGGGAACGGCGCGGATGAACGTGAAGATGGCCGAAGCCGTCGCCCTGGCCAAGATCGCAGGGCAGGCAGAAGTCGATCACGCGTTGGGAACTGCAGCCATCCATGGCCGCTTCGCGAACAAGGACCTGGCCTCGATCCTGAACGCCGCCCCCACCCGCACCGCCACCCATGCCGCAGGGGAAACCCGGTCCCTGACCCAAGGCACCGCCGGGTGGGCGGCCATCGGCCGCCCACCCGTTACGGCCAGTTCCGTCGGCACGCTGGAGGAAAGCGCATGAGCCCGGTCCCGGCCGGCGCACCCGTACTGCCGGCGGAGCTCGAGGCATTGATGCGGCAGCTGAAGATGCCCCATGCACGGGCGCTGGCGCCGGAACTCATCGCGACCGCCCGAGCCCAGCGCTGGGAACCGGCCGAGGTCATCAAAGCCCTCTTCGTCGAGGAAGTCACCGGCCGGTCCCGGTCCATGCTCGCCACCAGACGCAAGGCCGCGGGCTTCCCGACCGGGAAGACCTTCGACACCTGGGACCCGGCCGCCTCCTCGATCCCCACACCGACTCAGCAGGCGCTGCGGACGCTGGAATGGATCGGGCGGAAGGAGAACGTCGTGATCTGCGGCCCCTCCGGCACGGGCAAGACGTTCTTCCTTGAGGCTCTCGGCCAGCAGGCCGTCGAGGCCGGCATGCGGGTGGCATGGTTCCGCCTTGAAGATCTCGGCGCGCTGATGCGCGCGCACCGCTCCGATGACAGCGTCACCAAAGTGGTCGCCAGGATCCTGCGCGCGGATTTGATTGTGGTCGATGATATCGGGCTGTTGCCGGTCGGAACGGACGCGGCCGAGGGCCTCTATCGCCTCGTCGACGCCGCCTATGAGAAACGGTCCATCGCGGTTTCCTCAAATTTGCATCCCGCCGGCTTTGACGAGCTCATGCCCAAAACCCTCGCCACGGCGACCGTCGACCGGCTGCTGCACCACGCGCACGTCTGCCAAACCTCAGGGGAATCGATCCGCCTCAGCCAGGCCCTGGCCGGAAAAGGAGTCACGCCAATGAGCTAAACAAGTCCCGAACATGGCCAACGCCGCCGACTACCCGGTGGGCAGATCTCATGGCCATGAGCGGGCAGTTTTCATGGCCACCAGCGGGCATTTCTGCTGGCCGCCCGTGGGCACAAACTATTGGCCATTGACAGTAGGGCGGGGGTGCCAAGCCGGAACGTGTTGGTTGGAAACTGCCCCTTGCCCTGTTTCTGGTCTTCGACGTTTTGGCTGCTGTCCTGATCTCGTTACCGAACGAAGTTCCGCGCGGCCGTTGTAGGGTCGTGGCTACCCAGGGGATCCCGCCAAGCGCCGGTATACGACCTCCGACGGGTCGCCAAATCCCGCCTGCTCAGGACAACCCTCAACGCGCCGACGGGACCCTGAGCCGCGACTTCCCGATCATGTCGTGTCACCGACTCGTGCAAGAGGGAATTAATGGTGAATCGAACAAGGAAGGGACTTTATGAAGTGATCACAGGCGCACTTATCTGATTGTCGCTGCTTAGTGAAAACTGACCCCATAGCGCCGTTTGAATCTTGACCCCTCCGGGGTTGGATTGAGGATGATCATCATGGAAGATTGGGCAGAGATCCGGCGGCTGCACCGCAGCGAGCATCTGGGGATCAAGACCATCGCGCGTCGGCTGGGTTTGGCGAGGAACACGGTCCGGGCGGCGTTGGCGGCCGCTACGCCTCCACGCTATGAACGGCCGGGCAGGGGTTCCCTGACGGACGCGGCGGAACCGCGGATCAGGGCGTTGCTCAAGGACGTGCCGACGATGCCGGCGACGGTGATCGCTGAACGCATCGGATGGGAACATTCATCAGCGATTCTGCGCGCGAAGGTCGCGTTGCTTAGGCCGGAGTACCGTGGTGTCGATCCGACTGACCGGACCGAGTACGTGGCCGGGGAACGGGTGCAGTGTGATCTGTGGTTCCCGCCGGCAGTGATTCCCCTTGGTGCGGGGCAGACAGGAACGCCACCGGTACTGGTGATGGTGCTCGGGTTCTCCCGGATGCTCGCGGCGATGATGATCCCGTCCCGGCAGACCGTTGATCTGCTCTGCGGAATGTGGGCACTGTTGAGTGTTTTCGGCGGCGTGCCCAAGGAACTTGTATGGGACAGCGAGAGCGGTATCGGACGGAGGAACAAACTCACCGAACCGGCCCGGTCCTTCGCCGGGATCCTGGGGACCAGGATCTACCAGGTCGCCGTGCGGGAGCCCGAACATAAAGGCATCGTTGAGCGCGGCAACAACTTTTACGAGACCTCGTTCATGCCCGGGCGTGCCTTTGCCTCCCCGGCGGACTTCAACACCCAGCTCGGTGCCTGGCTACCCGGGGCCAATTCCCGGCTGGTGCGCCGGACAGGGGCCAGGCCCGTTGACCGGCTGCCCGCGGACCGGTTGGCCATGGCCGTCCTGCCTCCGGTTGCACCTCATCTGGGGTTTGCCGACCGCGTGCGGCTGCCGCGGGATTACTACGTCCGGGTCCACGCCAACGATTACTCCGTTGACCCGGTGGCGGTCGGACGGATGGTCGATGTCGCCGGGACGCTGGAGCGGATCCAGGTCCGCCTCGAGGGCCGGCTGGTGGCGGATCATCCGCGGTCCTGGGCGGTGCATCAGACCATCACGGACCCGGCCCATAAGGAATCGGCGGGCAGGCTGCGCACCGAGTACTGGAAGGCGAACCACGCCCGTCCTGCCCCGCCGCCCACCGATGTCAGCGCCCGGGCACTGCCGGACTACGACGCGCTCTACGGGATAGATTTCAGCCACCGCACCGGCGCCGCTTCGAGCGTTCCGGCGCTGTCATGACGACCACTGCCGAACTGTCCGCCCCGGCGGCCGGACAGCCGGGCCCAGGAACTGCGGGAGCCGTCAAGCCATCGGCGCAGTTGGCGTACCTGGCCAGGGCGCTGCGGGCGCCGGTGGTCGCGGAGGTCTATGAACGTCTCGCCGAACGTGCCAGGGCGGAAGGCTGGGCCTACGAGGAGTACCTGGCCGCCGTGCTGGACCGCCAGGTCAGTGCCCGGGCGGCCAACGGCACCCAGCTGCGGATCAACGCCGCGCATTTCCCCGCACGGAAGTCCCTGGAGGAGTATGACTACACCCACAACGTTGGACTGGCCAGGCAGACGATAGCCCATCTGGGCACCACGTCCTTCATCGATGCGGCGGAGAACGTGATCTTGCTAGGGCCGCCGGGAACCGGGAAAACACACCTGGCCATCGGGCTCGGCATCAAGGCCGCCCACGCCGGGCACCGGGTGCTTTTCGATACGGCCGCAGGCTGGATCAGCCGACTGCAGCAGGCTCACGCCAAGGGTGAACTCCCGACCGAACTGGCCAGGCTCGCCCGCTACCCGCTACTCATAATCGACGAAGTAGGTTACATCCCGTTCGACGCCGATGCCGCGAATCTGTTCTTCCAGCTTGTCTCTTCCCGCTATGAGCATGCGTCCCTGATTCTGACCTCGAATATGACGTTTTCCCGGTGGGGAGAGGTTTTCAATGACGACATCATCGCCGCCGCGATGATTGACCGCCTTGTCCATCACGCCGAGGTCGTGCCCCTGAAAGGGGACTCCTACCGGACTAAGAACCGGCGCGATCAGCTCGCCAGTACAACCATCAAGGACTAACAAAACTACAGACCCTGGCCCCGTCAAGGGGTCAATTTTAGAACAGCAAAAAGGGGTCAATTTTAGCCAAGCATTGACACTGATAAGGGTCACTGCAGAAAACGGATCAGGTGGGGGTGGCTTCCAAAGCTGTCTTCCGCCAAACGATGACCATTTGCCTTAGGAGACGTTGGAATTCCATACGTTGCGGCACCTTCCCCTGCCGACGGTAAGTATGGGAGGAGGACCTGGTCGTCATTGGGTCCGCCGCCCGGCACCGTGGAGCAGGGTGTCAACGACCAGCTCAGCCAGGGCATCGGTGTCGGCGTCTTCTGATCCTGGGGTGGGCCGCTGCAAGGCCTCGCTCATGAGGGCGTAGTAGACCTGGCGGGTCCACTCCAGGTCTGCGGCCGCGTCCAGTAGACCCTCTCGCCGTGCCCTGGTGAGCAGATCCATGCAGCGCGTGTTGATCCTCTCCCAGATTGACGCGGCGGCGCTGGTGTCTGCCGTGGGATTGCCGAGGGTGAATTTCCAGGCGTTCTTGGTCTTCAAGACGTTGGCGGTTACCCGGTACAGCGCCACCAAAGGTGGGGCTGTATCTGGCCTGCCCTCTTCGATGGCTTCGGCCAGCTGTTGTATGGCCGAGATCGCCAAGGCGTCGATGAGGGTCTGGCGGTTGGCGAAGCGGCGATGAACCGTGGTCCTGGCCACCCCGGCAGCGTCGCCGATCTGCTCCATGGAAGCGCCTGAATCATGGCTCAGCACTTGTTCTGCTGCTTCCAGAATTGCCCGCACACTTCTCTCTGCGTCAGCCCTTAGGGGTCTCGCCACAGTTCCTCCGATCTTCCTCTGTCCATCGTAACCGCTACCGTCAAGCCGCACCTAACCGAGCAACTAGAACAGAACTGTTGCAGTTCATTTAATAATAGCTACACTAGTGATAACTTTCACCAACCAGCAGCAGGAGCAGGCGATGACAACAGCACGGCAGGTAGCCCTCGTTACGGGTGCATCTTCAGGAATCGGGAAGGCGGCAGCTGCCGCCCTGGCGGAAGCGGGATACGAGGTTGTCGGGACCAGCCGCGCCTCGGCAGGCGTCACGCCCGTCCCCGGAGTGACATTCGCTGACCTAGACGTCACCAGTGACGACTCCGTTGCAGCTGCAGTCCAAGAGGTCATCAACCGTTTCGGAAAGATCGATGTCTTGGTCAACAACGCGGGCATCGGGTCCTCGGGGGCAGCCGAAGAAAGCTCGCTTGACCAGGATCGCCGCGTGTTCGACATCAATGTGTTCGGCGTCATGCGGATGACCAAGGCGGTTCTGCCCCACATGCGCGCCCGGAAATCGGGGCGCATCGTGAATCTTTCCTCGATCGTCGGCTTCATTCCGCAGCCGTACATGGCCACATACTCTGCCTCAAAGCACGCGATCGAGGGGTACACGGAATCCCTTGACCACGAACTCCGGGAGCACGGTGTCCGCGCAGTCCTGGTGGAGCCGGCCTGGACCGACACCGATTTTGAAGCCAACAACCTGCAGGCCGACAAGCCCATGGACACTTACGCCAAACAGCGGGCGATCTTTACCGAGTACATGGCTGGCGCCATGAAGGAAGGCCATCCAGCATCAGTGGTTGCCGACGCAGTGGTTGCCGCCGCTCAGGATTCCAAGCCCAAGCTCCGCTATGCCGCCGGCTCCCGCGTCCGGCAGGTCAGCATGCTCCGACGCTACGTCCCTGCATCGGCCTTCGACAGCCAGATTCGCAAGCTGAACCACTTGCCCAGCTAACTAACGCGCTTCCCAGCAACCTTTTTAATGAGCCACCCCGGCTCTCCGGCACCATTCGGCTGGGACAGGGCCCCTGGGTCTTTGTGGACCCTGTCATCTTACTCATCACCTTCGCCCACGGGGAGGACTTCTTCCACCTCCAGCAGCCCACGACGGTCGCCAAGTACATCCTGGACCCTCTGAACATCTGACCCACCCAACCCAGACAAACCACAACCAGACAGAGGACACAAATGACCGAGCGCAATCGCATCCTGATCACCGGCGCAGCCGGCGAAATCGGCGGTGTGAGCAGGACGATGGTCAACATGCTGATTGAACAAGGGCACCCGGTGCGCGCGTTCGTGCGACAGGACGACGAACGCGCGGACTCGCTCCGCCAGGCCGGGGCCGAGGTCTTCGTCGGTGACCTGCTGAACATCGCCGACGTGACCGCCGCACTGAAGGGCTGCCGGCGCATCTACTTCAGCATGAGCCTGTCGCCGTACTACACCGACGCCGTCAGCCTGATGGCAGCGGCGGCGCGGGCACAGGGCGACATCGAAGTCTTCGTCAATATCTCCGAGTACGAGCAGTGGTTCATGCCGTTCGAGAAGATGACCGCACCAGTCGAAGAACGGCGTGAATGGCTCGGCGGACTCGTCACCGACTGGTCACCGCAGCATCGGGCCCACTGGGTCGCCGAGCAGGTGCTGGACTGGTCCGGCATCCCGACCGTCAACGTGCGGGCGGCCATCTTCGTAGAGAACCCCATCCTGACCTGGCTGGCGCTGGAGCCGCTGGGCAATGGCGAACTGCGCCTGCCCTTCGGTACCCAGCGGTTCGCGCCCATCGCCGGTTACGACGTGGCGGAACTATGCGCGAAGATCCTCCTCGACCCGGCACCGCACATCTCGAAGTCCTACGAGCTCACCGGTCCTGAACTCAAGGACATGCACGAGTTCGCTGCGGACTACGGGGCCGCGCTGGGACGCCAGGTCACTTACGTTCCCGAAGATGTAGAAACCTGGAACAAGCAATACGTGGACAGTGCCATGGGCGCCTATCCACACATTGCGGAGCACCTGAAGTCCCTGACGCGACTGGTCGCCGGCGGACGCTACGGCGCCGCCGGAGTCAGCGAACAGCTGGAAACCCTGCTCGGGCGCCCGCCAAAGACCGTGCGGTGGGCGCTGAAGAACCATCCCCGCATCCGGAAAATGGCATCTGTGAGCCACTGAGCGGCCTCGACGACGCAGCACTGGAGTCCCCGGCTTGGGGACTCCAGTGCGGCTGGGAGCAGAGCGGCTCCGCCCAGAAAACTCATGATCAAAGTAGGAATTGCGACCACGCTAACCTGAAGGAGGGTGTCGTGTCGGCTGAGAAGTTGGCTCTGAATCTGGAGGAAGTTAGTTTTGAAGATCCGCGTGCTGCACGACTGCGGGATCTGCTGAACAAAGAACTCCTCGCCCGGTACGCCACGGCGGAAGAGCCCACCCTTCCGGCTGCCGCCAGGTCTGCATTAAGCGTCCCGGCCGAAACCTTTGTCGCGAATGTCCTCGTTGTCACCTCCTTCGGGCACGCGATAGGGCACGGGGCACTTCGCCTGCTGGACGGGGAGTGGGAAGTCAAGCGTGTCATCGTTGACCCCGCAGCGCGTGGCCTCGGAGCCGCGACTCAACTCATGGCCGGACTGGAGCAAATCGCCGCTGCGGCTGGCGCCAGGCGGGTCATTCTTCAAACCGGTGGCAAACAACCAGAAGCAGAAGCCCTCTACCGAAAGATCGGCTACAAGCAAATACCGGTGTATCCGCCCTACAACACGGCCATACCCTTGTCAGTCTGCTTCGAGAAGGAACTTGAGGGTTGAGTCCCAGAACCCGCAAGACCCGCAGAGAACCTAAGGAGGAAACCCCTATGTCAACCAACACGTCAGCGGAACGCTCGGAAACCTTCACCTGGAGGGATCCAGCGATCGCGCTCGAACAACTGCCACGACTGTCTGGTCTGGACTACTTTTCCGGCCTCCGCGACGGCAGCATTTCGCCGCCGCCGATCGCTTCCCTCATGAATTTCGATCTCGTCGATGCGAAATACGGACACGTCGAGTTCGAGTGCTGGCCGGGAGAAGCGCACTACAACCCCCTCGGAAACGTGCACGGCGGCCTGGCCTGCACGCTCCTCGACACGGTGCTCGGCTGCGCAGCGCACAGTACCCTGGAAGCAGGGATAGGCTACACCTCCATCGACCTAGCGGTCAAGTACCTGCGGCCCATCACGCTCCACAAGGGTGCTCTTCGCGCAGAGGGGTCAGTTGTGAAATCCGGCCCGCGCGTGATCTTCACCGAAGGCCGCCTCAGCACCGCCAGCGGAGAGCTCCTCGCCACCGCGACGAGCACGCTGCTCATCTTCACCCACCAACCGGGCGCCCTGACATGATGACTGATACCGGTACCGATGTTGCGCTGACGCCTACATCTCAGGGTCGCGCCTTGTCCCCGGCCAGCCTTTCGGGAATGCCGGCTTTGAGCCGCTTCGGCATTCCCTTGGGGCTTGCCGGTCTCGGCGGCGGCTGGTCGGCCGCGAGGAGCTCTCTCGGATCCCCGGTATGGCCGGAGGAAATTCTTTACGGAGCAGCCAGCTCTCTGTGGCTGGTCCTGACCGCCGTCTACGTGTTCCGTGGCCTTCGCAGAAGAGGAGCATTCCGGGCCGACCTGAGACATGAACTGGCGGGGCCCTTTGCATCCTTCATCCCGCTGGTGGGGATCCTGCTTTCGTCGCACTACAGCCAGTATCTGCCGCCATGGGGCGCCTGGCTGTGCACGGCTTTCATTGCCGCCCTTGCCATCGTCGCTGCCCAGCTCCTCGCTCACTGGATCACCGGCGGGGTATCCATGCAATCCATCCATCCCGGCTACTTGCTGCCCGTCGTGCCCGGATTCTTCGTTGCCAGCATCGGATTCTCAACCGTCCACGCCCATAGTGCGGCCATGGCCGCGTTTGGCATCGGCGCGTTCTTCTGGCTGGTCATGGGAACCGTCGTCACCGTGCGCCTGATGACGGGCGGCGAGCTGCCACCAGCTGCCAAGATCGGACTGTCCGCATATCTGGCTGCGCCTGCAACGGCCAATATCGCCTGGATGGTGTCACATCCAGGACCCGTGGGGGGAGTGCAGCTCGGCCTAACAGGCGTGCTGTTGATCATGGCGCTGATGCAGGTCATGCTCCTCCCCGAGTACCGCAGGCTTCCCTTCACGCAAATGTTTTGGGTATTCACTTTTCCTGTTGCTGCCACCTCGAACTATGCCATCCGCTGGCTAGCGACAACCGATATCCCCGGCCGGGAAATTTATGCCTGGACGGTTCTCGGCCTCGCAACAGCCTTTACCCTGTTCATTGCCGCGCGCACCGCCCTCACCGCCATTTCCCCAAAGTCAGCTGCAGGAAAGCAGGTCCGAAGCCCGCTTTCGAGTGTTGGCCCCTAGAAGTCGATCCCCTACCAAGCGACGGAAATGCCTGGAGTCAAGCCCGTTGAAGACATGACGCTGAAACAGCTATCCAATGCGATTTTCATTGCAGCGACTCTCCTCGATAACGGCCACGTACTCGATGTGTCAGCTGCCCGTCGGGCACGAGGAACCTATGACAATCTCCCGGACCTGTTGGGTGAGCGCTACCCCAAAGATGATCGGGAATAGTCGGATTGAGTGACCCGTGAGTGAAGGACCAGTCTCACCGTTTCGTTGAAGACCATCCTGAGAACTGGTGGTTACCGGTGGGAGGATCACGAGGCGCAGCACGTGGCGTTCATCCCTGCTCGATATCCTCATGGCTTGGTGGGCTCGATTGAGGAGCCGCGTCTCGGCGGAGACAGACCTGGAGTGTTAACGCCAACCGAAAATAGGGCCATTAGTGCCAATTGAAAACGGGGCCACGGGGTTGTGGTTCTATTGTGCCGTACTGGCGGCGGGTTGGTGTTTTTTGAGCCGGTAGCTGTTGCCTTTGAGGCTGATGACCTCGGCGTGGTGGACGATCCGGTCGATCATGGCCGAGGCGATGGTCAGGTCTCCGAATACGTCGCCCCAGCGGGCAAACGGGAGGTTGGACGTCAGGATCATGGACGCGTGTTCGTAGCGGCTCGAGACGAGCTGGAAGAACAGGTTCGCGGCGTCCTGATCGAACGGGATGTAGCCTACCTCGTCAATTATGAGGAGCCCGTAGCGGCGTAGTTTGACCAGTTCCTGGGCGAGTTTCCCGCGCGAGTGAGCTTCCTGCAGGCGGGCGACCCAGCCGGTAGCGGAGTCGAAGAGGACCCGCTGCCCGGCCTTGGCTGCCTTGATGCCGATGCCGACCGCGAGGTGCGTTTTGCCGGTGCCGGGCGGCCCGAGGAGGACCACGTTTTTGGCTTCGGAGAGGAACACCCCGGTGCCCAGGTGCGCGATGAGGTTCCGGTCCGCGGAGGGCTGATGGTCGAAGTTGAACTCGTCCAGGTCCTTGTGGGCCGGGAACCGTGCGGCCTTGATCCGTGTCGCCGCTCCGGAGGCTTCGCGTTCGGAGACTTCACGGGAGAGGACCGCGGCCAGGTACTCCTCATGGGACCAGCCGGAGTCCCGGGCCTGGTCCCCGAGCCGGCGGAACCCATCGCTGATCCGCGGTGCACGCAGGGCCCGGGCGTAGTACTCGATCTGTGACGGTGTCCCGGTCATGAGGCCACCTCCAGGACCAGGTTCGGCTGCTGGCCGAGGTCGATGCCGAAGATCTCGTCGTAGGCGGCCAGATCCCGCACCTGCACCGCTTCCTCGGGTTCGGGGCGGTGCACCCGCTGGGTCCGGAAGTCCCGCCGCATCACCGCCGCGCGGGCCACATGGGCCGGATCGGTCACCACCAGGTGCCGGGCCCATGCCCGGACATGGGTGGCGATGATGACACCCTCATGAGTGACCCAGACAGTGTCCAGATCAGCGGTGACATCAACGATCCGCCCGATGAACGAAGGGTCCACGGAATAGTCGTTGGAGAACACCCGCACGTAGTAATCCCGCGGGAGCCGCACCGCGTTGCGGAACACCGCGTCCGGGGTCACCGGCGGCAGTTCCCGCATCCTCTCCCGGTCCAGGACGATCAGCTCGTCAGGGCGGCCGTGGCGGGACCGCGAGTACCGGTGATTGGCCTTGGGCAGCCAGTCCTCCAGCTGGCCGTTGAAATCCGCCGGTGAGCGGAAGTCCCGGCCCGGCATGAAGCGTTGACGGAAGAACCTGTTCATCCGTTCGACCATGCCCTTGGACTCCGGATCCCGCGGCGGAAGCAGCTTGATCTCCAGTCCCAGGGACCCGGCGAACGCGGCCACCGGCTCCGTGGGCCGGCGCCGGCCGATGCCGGACTCGTTGTCCCACAGCAGCCTGGACGGGACCGCCTGAGCGTCCTGCAGCAGAGTCCACATTCCGCCCAGAAGGTCCGGCGTCGTCCGCGACGGCAGCATCCGTGCCTGGATGAAGCCCGAGAACGCCGAGGGATTCCCCTGCACCGGTGGCGTGTCGTTCTGGCCCTCACCGACGGGCAGCGGCTCGTGCGGGAACCAGAGATCGCACTGGACCTGGAACCCCGGCTCATGGACCAGCCGGTCGGCCGGGTCAGGCGGCGCGTATTCAGGCCGGATCACGGCGACCTTCGCCCGGAACAGCGACGCGGAACCAGACCAACCCACCCGCTCCGCCAGCGTCGCGGCCGGCATCGTCGGCGTCTTCACCAACAACTCCCGCACCCTGAGAGCAAACGCATCAAAACTCGACACTCCAGCCGCCCGCTGATACTTCGGCGCCCGATCCGACTCCAAAGCCCGGTCAACCGTACCGCGGGAAACCCCCACGATCCTGCCGATCTCACGCTTCGAGTGCTTGCCCGTCGAAAACAGGTGGCGTATCTCCGCCCAATCATCCAAATTGATCGCCTTCCATAATGGTCGGTGGCCCTATTTTCAGTTGGCGTTCCTGGCCCTATTTTCGGTTGGCGTTAACATGGAGCCGCTGGTCAGGTTTGGAGATGGAATAATCCTGGCCGTGGGGGCCTGTTCAATGGCCACGTTCACGACCAAAGCGAGGAGCCGCATAGGGGCCGCGGCCTCCGTCACCGACATTCCGACGTGAACGAGTCAGAACAGCTATATCGGAACTGGCCGTCAGCCACGATCCAGGGCCACAAATAGTCAGCAGGTCATGTTGTCTCCGGCCCTAGCCGCCATGGACTGGTGAAGACGAAAACCAACGGGACGGACCAAGGATGAACTCCCAGAGGAAGTCTGTTCAGTCGGGACCCGGCTGGCCGGACTGAACCGGCTCCCCCCACACAACCGAATAGGGGCCCGGGAACCCACACACCCCCGGAGAAGCAGGTCAGAGGCCAAGTGTGCACATTGTTCACACTGGAAAAGCTCCAATCTCAGCCAAAAACGTCTCTGACTTGCGGAAACACTGTGCCCGAGGTGGGACTCGACCGGACTCCAACCCTTACAAATACTGGGAACTCCAGAAAACATAGGCAATCCGGCCAAGTCCGGCACCGGTAGGACCCGATCCGAAGCCCAAGGTGTGCACAATTTGCACACCTTACTTTTCCCCCTCTGCTGAACTATTCAGACGACTGCCGGACCCTGGGGGCTCCCGGCAGTCTATCTTGCGCGTGTCCGGGCTCTGAGCCGAAGTACGCGGTCCGGGGTTGCGGGCCGGAGTCTGGCCCAAGGCCCGATCAAGCTCCCGTAGACACGGCAAAACACCGGCCAGGGATCAGACGGCCCCGCAGGCCTCCATGAATTGGTGAAGACGAAAACCAAAGGCAAGGACAAAAACCAGGATGAACTCCCAGAAGAAGCCCGTTCAGGCAGGACCCGGCCCGCCGGACTGAGCCCGCTCCCCCACACAACCAATTCCATCATTACTGCCACACTTGGAGCCACGCCGCGACACAACCCAATTCCATCATTACTGTCCACACTTCCTTTTTGACCACTTCGCTGCCCTGCCCAGATACCTGCCGCGCCCTCCGTGCGCGGCAATTCCGTCTTGTGAGTGATTTCGTACCACTCTGAATTGTCATGCTCCACCGCCACCGTGGCTGCAGCCCAACCGTCGGCCGCGATCGAGCACCGCCACACGGGGCAACGAGCAGGCTGGGAATCAACGAAGGTCATGGCGACTTGTTCCTCCTTTCCATGCATCCCATGTAAAAACAGATAGGAACACGCATGACCAGACGACGGCCCGAATTGGTTCTTAGCCTCGATCTTTCATGAGAGACGGTTTCTGAGGTTTCAGGGCTTACCGGCTGCCTGACGCTGCTGATTCTTGCGGATGGGTATGACAATTTGACCGCTGACCGGTGGCGGCTGGGCGTGATGGTTCCACGTCCATCGTTCTTATGGTTCTTCCTTTGGTGGGTGCCGGATGTGCGTGGCTATGGTGGGCTGAGCGCCGCGAGCCGTGTCAGGGCCTTGAGGAGCAGTCCCGTTTCGGGTGCTTTCGCTGCCAGGTGAACGGTGACTGCGCGGGCGTGACGGCTGATCTTGGCGGCGATTTCAAAGATCCGGGCACGGAGTTTCTTCGGCTCCCACCTACGCGCTTTGGTGCCGGTGAACGCGAGCATCTGGGTCCAGGCCATGAGCTCGGCGGCCATCATGACCAGGTGGCACCAGAGCGTGTTCGCTGCGAAGGAATGCAGGGGCAGGTTCGCCAGCCCGGTGTCCTTGGCGTTACGGATCCGGTCCTCACACCGGGCACGGAGCCGGTGCCGTACTTCGAGGTCGGCGAGCTGGCCGCCTTTTTGGTTGGTGGCGAACGCTGTGTAGCGCATCCCGTCGATGTCCGTAATACGCAACTGCGCGCCGGGGTGGGGTTCTTCCTTCCGGACGATGACCCGCATTCCTGCAGGCCAGGGCGCAAGGTCCAGCATGCCGGTGATTTCCGCGACCCAGGCACCGTCGCGTTCAATGCCGTCACTGTTGTAGGCACGGGTCCAGGCCTTCTTCGGGATCCGTGGCAGGGCCACTTCAACGGCGCCGTGGATCGGGAACCCCACCGAGTAGCCCAGGTTCCGGGACCGGGCGGTGAGCCAGCGCAGGAAACCCTGGGTGCCGCCGGCCGAATCGGTGCGGATCATGACTTTCCGGCCCGAACGGTACCCGGCGGGCAGTTGCTTCAGCGCGTCCCTGACCACGCTGATGTGGTCGGCGGCGGTGTTCGACCCGGCGTTACCCGGGCGCAGTAACATGGCCAGAGGTTCCCCCGTCCCGGTGGCCCCGTGGTCAATGAACGCGGCCAGCGGGTGGAACCCGAAGCCTTTCTTCCACGTCGGCCGGGCGTCCTCTTTCTCCGAATGAGAGGCGATGAGTGTCGCGTCAAGATCCACGATGAGCGGGCTCTTACCGGTGACACCGTGCAGGGGCGAGTCGTCCCCGGCCGCAGCCCAGACATGGGCGCGGGCAGCGGCCCGGGCGGTATTGATTGCTGCCAGTGCCTTGCCCGGACCGGCCGTGGAGAGGGTCCTGATCAGCCGGCTGATCGTGGGGTCCGACGCCACCAATCCATAGACCTGGGGCTGGGAACGAAGCCGGTCAACATCAGAGACACAGTCCCCGCCGGTAGCCAGCGACAAAGCCACGTCCGTGAGGATCTTGCCCGGATCATGGCGAGCAAAAGGCTTCCGCCACGGCCCCAAAGCCTCCGAAAGCCCGGCGCCGAGACCGGATACGTGCACCGCCCGGGCCAATACCAGCCCGCCAGCCTGGGACACCACACCCCCACCAGCAGAATCAACGCGGACAGACGGGTAGAACCCGGTAGAGTTACTCACCAGAAAGGTGCTCCTTTGAACTGGGGATAATGCGGCTTAGACACCATCATTTTCCCAGTTCAGGAGCACTTTTCGTCGCTTAACCACGCGGCGAATCGCTCGCCCTCATGAAAGGCCGAGGTTAGCGGGAACGCTCGACGCACGCCGCCCAACGCCGGTCGAGGTGCGAAATCTCCACTTCAGTGCCCTCCTCCGCGGCTTCCGGGTCGACCCAGGCGAACGCGAGGAAATGACCTGAGCCGGGATCCTCGGCGGAACTTGTGACGAACCCGACCACGGAGCCGCCCTTCGATACCGGTTCGCCCGGGACGATGGCGTGGAGATCGCTGCGCATTCTCAGGCGCACGAGGAGTCGGTGCCCAGCACGCGCGCCCTCACCGGTGGAAGGGCCGGCAAGGCCAGCTTCAACGGCGGTGTCCCGGGGGCCGTACTCAACACCGAATGCAGGTACTCCGTTGGCGATCCGCAATGCGGTGAATGCTTCGTCGCCGACGAGGGCGATCCCATGCTGTGCACCGGCTTCAACAAGGAGATCCCAGAGGTACAGTCCGTGTTCTGTGGCCGCATACAGTGTCCAGCCGCCCGCGCCGGCGGCGGTTTCCGCGACGACGCGGACCCGAACGCCTCCGACGTCGAGCACTGGCGTCTCGGGTGAGTTCGCCGCGGGGGCGGCACCGCGCGTGACCGAACCGAGAACTGTTGCTGCATCCGGACCGATCAGCGCCAACGCGGTTGTTGCTGACGACAAATCGGAAACGGTGACCGTGTCAGAGTGCGGAGTCTCCCGGCGGAGGTGCCAGACGTCCTCGGGGCTGCTGCCGATGACGAGAAATGAGTCGTCAGCAGTCCGCAAAACTGTCAGAACAGCTGCGATACCCCCGGACGGACTCTTCAGGTGGGCGTGTGCTGAACCGTTGACCTGCAAAGTTACAGCTGAGCCGAGGATTTCATCCAGATGCTTCCCGGCATCCTCACCGCGGACTTCGAAGACGCTGACCGCTCCCCTGTCGACGAGCCCAACGCCGCTTGCGGCCTGGCGCGCCTCGGCAGAAATGGACGGAGACCATCCGTACGTCCCCCATGCGTCCCGCGGCACTGCTGGCTGATTCGCCTTGGTAGTGCCGTACCACAGGGGACGCTCCCAGCCGCCCTGTGAGGTCCCGAACTCTGCCTTCAGGGCTTCCTGCCGAACATAGAAGGGCGTTGTGGCGAACTTCCTCAGTTGCTTCGTCTGGTTGCGCGGGTGGCTGATGTCGTAGACCTCGTCGTAGTTCTCGCTGGCCCGCGCAATGCTGGCGCTGCGCGTCAGGTGTGCTTGATCGAAGCGACGGAAGTCGAGGCTCGTCGTGTCAACGCCGGGATCTCCGGTCACAATCCAGTCAGCCAGGACGCCGGCCACGCCTGCGGATTGGGTCAGCCACACGGATTCGCCCAGCCAAAGTCCCCTGATGCCCGGGACCTCCCCGAGGAGCGGGTTGCCGTCCGGAGTGAACGAGAAGATTCCGTTGTATCCCTCCGCTGGTTCGCAGCTGTTCGCCTCCGGGAACAGCCGCCTCAGTTCGGTCCACCCGTCCTTGAGATCGTTCCACGTCAGGGGATGGATCGCGGGTTCGATCTGCGTTTGGGCAAAGTCCTCGGGACTGGCGATCTCGGACTGGTCCACGGGGATGACGCGGTGCTCGTAGGTTCCCCACAGAATTCGCTCTCCGCTCTGGCGGAAGTAGGAACCGGTGGCCTGGTGCCGCACCATGGGCCTGTCGATCTCCACCTCGTCGCCGAACCCGGCAAGCGACGGCAGGGCGTCGGTGGAGGCGGAGCAGTGCTCCATGGGGACCATCGGAAGCTCCAGGCCCAGCAGCTTGCCGAGCCCGGGGCCCCAGAGCCCGGCGCATACGACGACGATTTCCGCTTCCAGGAAGGACGTCCCTTCTGGAAGCTGGTCACCCTTGGAGGGGTTGCCCGGCACGGGCGGTGTGGGTCGGACGTCGACGCCGGTCACGCGTCCACGTTCCATACGGAACCCCGTAACCTCAGTATGGCCATAAAAACGTGCCCCGTTCGCAATGGCACGACGGGCCTGCCACTCCACGGCACGCACGGCCTTGACCACACCGTCCGTTGGGGTGTGCAGCCCGCCGAGCACAGTGGACGTGTCCAGGCCCGGGAACAGGGCCTCGCAATCGGCCGGAGATACCAGCCGGGAGGGGACAGCCCATGACTGTGCGAGGTTGTGCCGGCGATGCAGGTATTCGAGCCGTTCCTCATCACAGGCCAGTTCGAGGCCGCCCACCCGCTTGAGGATCCACTGGCCATCCAATGTCAGCCCATCCAGCTTGTCGAGTGTTCGTCGGGCCAGTTCGGACATCACCGACGAACCTGTCGTCTGGAACGCGAAGCCAGGGGCATGGGATGAGGACCCACCGGTCTGGTACAGGGGACCCTGGTCCACCACTGTTACGGATGTCATGCCATGCCGGGTCAGATCGTCGGCCAGCGCTGCACCAACCACGCCGGCGCCAATGATGAGGATACGGGTGTCTGCGTCAATTCGGGCGGTGGCCACGTTATCTCCCTTACGGTCAGAGACGTCTACGTCTCACGTCAAAATGTCGAGTTGGCGTCAGGAGTCGCGCATTGGCGCCCTTAGCGGTGAAGCAAGAATTTGGTTACCGTCATCGAGGTTCAAGACACCTCGAAAATCGTCGGCTGAATCACAGTATAGATGAGATATGTGATCACAACCACCCCTTTTTGCGCTTTTTTTTGGGAGAGTTTGAAGCTGCAGGGAGCCCCCCTTAAACACAGGAAGCGCAGTCCCCGGAGGGCTGCGCTTCTCCTGCCAACTGCGGGGCATGCATCTATTAGCCAGACGCTAATAGTCCCCGGTGGGACGGGCTTGTGGGCCCTTCCCCGAAGGCTTCTCGCAACACCTGTGCCACACGACTGGCTTCCCCGTACGCACCATGCGAACCTGCCGTCTCCGAGGTGTAGTCCCCCGCGAAATGCAGATTGCCGATACTGCGTTGGAGCTCGGGCAAAGCGTCGTTTCGCTTCGGGGACAGCACGGAGAAGCAGTGCTCCCAGGTGGTGGCCACTGACCCGACAATCCGGCCTTGGAGCTCCGGAGCGACCTCGAGGAAATCTTCGATCCACTGCTGGATCTGCTGTTCATCGCTTTCGATTCCGGGGATGAATCCGGCCGAGTTTCCGTAGCACGTGAACCTGACGATTCCGTCGGCCGGCAGAACTCCGGGCTGCGGATTGATGATGGCGTCAAACTTCTTCCCCACAGTCGAAACAAAGGACCAGTCCGCGAACTCCGGCAGGCCCTCTATGTTGGCGGCAATGGTGAGCGTCGTGCTGCCCGGCGTCTCGGCCGCCCGCAGGGCCTCAACCTTCCAGCGGGGCAGGTCGTGGCATAGGCCTGCCACCTGCGGAGCGGGCACCGTCACCACAACGTGGCGGGCCAGAAACACCCGCTGCCGCTCCCCGTCACCGGCAGTAACTTCAATCAGATCATCCCGTAACCGCACACTGTGGACACGCATGCCTGTAGCAATCGAGGTCCGGGCGCCGGCATTGGCGGCGAGGGCGCGCGGAAGGGCCTGCATGCCGTTCACCGGGTAGAGGCGGTTGTCGCGTTCGTGTGCGATGTAGCTAGCGAGATAGCGGAGAGCATACTTGGCCGACAGTTGGGCCGAGTCCCCCACCGCACCGCCCCGGACCGCTGATTCAATGATGCTCCGGGCGGGTCCCGGCAGCCCTGTCAGCCTGGCGGCGACGGTTTCATGCTCCAGCCCCGCGGCTTTGGCGGTGATGGTTCCGCCCGACACATTTTCCCTGTACTCCCGGGCCAGTCCTTCCATGAAATCGACCAGCGCCTCCTTGGACTCAGGAGCCAGCGGGAGGCGTTCGACGACTTCGGGAGAGGACTCCGCAACGGAAGTAACGCCGTCGATATGGATGCCGTAGGTTTCCGGGTGGAAAGGTGCGGTTTCCTGTCCCAGTTCCCTTGCGAGCGTTTCGGCTCGCGTTCCGCGATAGATGAACATCGCGCCCGTGTTGACCGTGGCGCCGGCGAGGTGGACGCTCCGGGTCCGCCCGCCAACGTCATCGCCGGCTTCGAGTACCTGGATGTCAAGGTCCAGATCGCGGAGATCGTATGCGAGTCCCAGCCCCGCCGGTCCCGCCCCGACCACCACGACATCGTGTATTTCATTCATGCTTGTCCCGACTTTCTGGTCGTGTTTTTCTGCGCGGCGGACTGAAGCTTCTCGAACAGCCCGCTGTCTATCTCCAAGACGCCTTTGCCTGCTGCGCCCACTGCCCGCCGTCCCGGGATCCGTACCTGGTAGTCCCGGGATAGCCGGTCCAAATGTGCGCCAAGCCTTAGCGGGAAAGCCTGATCAGCGAAGCGCGGATTGATAGCCAGAACAGTCATGCCAATTTCAGGGCTTGAACTTCCTTCGGTGAACGACGGCGCATCAACCGACCAGAGTCCGCCCGCCAGCCCGGCCAGCGCCTCTGCAACGAGCGCCATGTTCGCGCCTCTGTGGCCTCCATAAGGCAAAAGGGAACCTTCGACGGCGGCACTGGCGTCCGTGGTCGGCTCGCCATGGGAATCGACAGCCCACCCGGCTGGTATTTCCGTTCCGGCCGCCGCCGCCTCGCGGATAGCTACGAAGGCTGTCTCACTTGATGCCTGGTCGACGAGGAACGGTTGCTGCCCGGTGGGGGCGGCGAAAGATATCGGGTTTGTCCCCAGAACCCGTCGCCCGCTGGAACCCACTGCCATCAGGGCGGGGGAATTTGCCGCGGCAAGAGAGACCAGTCCGGCTTCGGCCAGGCGGTCCGTGAAGTAGCCGAGCTCACCGCAAGTGTACGAATTGTTCTGCAGGAAGACGGCGCAGCCATGGGTGCCGGCCACATCCAGGATTGTGTCGACAGCCTCGAGAAACCCGGTGTGAGGGATGCCTTTGCCGGCATCGCAGGCGATGATTCCGCCCCGGACTGAGATGAGCGGCACCGCCGCCCCGTTGATGGCACCTGATTCCAGCCCGGCAAGGTAGTCGAAGAGGTGCGAAACACCGACGGAGCTGCGGCCACGCAGCTCCGCGTGGATGATGGCATCGGCCAGCGCCGCCGCAGTGGCCTCGGCAGCGCCGGCTTCCTGCGCAGCCTGGATGCACAAACGTTCGACGACTGCGGTTGGCTGGAGCATGGGACTTCCTCTGTATTTGGGAAGCGTCGGCAGCCCTGAACGGCGGCAAACGTAGAAGTCCGCTCAGGTTACTTCTGGGATATGTGATCACACAAGGCTTATGTCGGAATTTCTCCCTTGAGGCACAGGATGAAGTCATCCACGGCCGGGGAATGGCCGAAGGCCCGGGCCACATGAAGCTCCGTCTGTGGCCGGCTGACAAAGCGGCGAGTAGTGACCCCCGGCATCTGAAACCGCTGCACCGATTCCGGCAGGACGGATATCCCCAGACCCGCCGCGACCAGGCCCAGGACAGTTTCCTGGTGAATGGCCTGCTGCACCACGATCGGCGGTGTTCGTAGCGCATCGAAGAGTCGGAGGACCCGCGTCACGAACCCGGGCATCAGGCGGTAGGGAAAAAGGATCATGGGTTCCCCCTCGAGATCCTGGGGGCGAATTTCCTTCGCGGCCGCCAGGTGGTGTGTGTCGGGAAGGACCACCACCAGGTCCTCCGTGCTCAGCAGTTCAAGGTTCAGCCCGGGGATGTCACCCGGATCCCGGATGAGTCCGAGATCAAGGTTTCCGTCCAGCAACTGCTCAATCTGCTCCCCGCTGGTGAGCGGATTCAGGACCAGGTCTATGCGTGGGCGCTGTTGGCGGAAGGCCCGGATGGCTTCGGGAACGGTGGTGTAGCTCGCTGAACTGACGAATCCCACCCTGATCTTGCCGCTCTTGCCTGCCGCGACGTCGGCGACATCCCCGGCCGCGTCGTCGATGTCCGAAACGGCAGCCTGGATCCGCTCCCTGAACGCCTGGCCCGCCGCGGTCAACGTCACGCGGCGGGTGGTCCGGTCAAAGAGCTGGACACCAAGCTCGCGCTCCAGCCTCCTGACGGCGACTGTGAGTGGCGGCTGGGTGAGGTGCAGGCGTTCTGCGGCCCGGCCGAAGTGCAGCTCGTCCGCGACGACGAGGAAGTACCGAAGCTGCCGGAGTTCCATGGCGATTCTTTCGATTGACGCTAATAATTACAAGTAAAATGATATTGGACGCGATGCAACTTCGGGTGAGTTACTGGACATGAAGAGGGCATCCCCCCGGTTGCCCATCCTGCGTCTAAGGAGCCATCCATGGAATCGACCGAATACGCCGTCGTCGGCGCAGGGCTGTCTGGAGCTGCCACCGCGTGGCATCTCGCCGCCCGCGGCCACGACGTTGCCCTGCTCGAACGTTCAACCCCCGCGAACGATGCCGGAAGCTCCCATGGCTCGGCCCGGATCTTCCGCTACGCCTATCCCGAGGAGTTCTACACCGGCCTCGTCCAGGAAGCGAAGGCCGGGTGGGACGAGCTGGCCCGTCTGAGCGGCAAGCAACTCATCACCCCCACTGGCGCCGTAGACTACGGCGCCATCCGTCAGCCCGAACGCCTGGCCGCGGTGCTGGCTGCCCGCGGCATTGACCACGAACTTCTCAGCGCGGACGAGGCCAACCGTCGATGGCCTCAAATCGCCTTTGACACCCAGGTCCTTTGGCACCCGGACGCCGGCGTCATCGATGCCCACGAATCAGTCGCATCAATGGTCGACCAGGCCGTGGCGCACAGCGCGCAACTCCACAACAACTGGGCCGTTGCCTCGATCGTGGCATCGAACGGCGGCTACGTACTGACGTCGGCGGATGGCCGGTCCCTGCACGCCGCTAACGTGATTGTTGCCGCCGGCGGCTGGCTTCCCCAGCTCCTGGGTTCGCTGTCGCTGCCTTCAACGTTCCTGTCGGCCATTCCGCAGATCCAGGTGCGCCAGGAACAGGCCTACCATTTCCCCTACGCCGATCAGCCGGACCTGGCAGAATCGCCGTGGCCCACTTTCATTCACAAGCGCGCAGGCTGGCAGGCCTACGGCCTTCCCGGTGGCCGCGACGCCGATTTCCACGGCCAGAAGGTGGCCGAGTACAACGGTGGCAAGATCCTGCCGTCCGCAGCGGACCAGGACGGCCAGATCGACCCCGCGAACCGTCGTCGGGTCATCGAATACGTCGAACAGTACTTGCCGGGGCTCATTCCGGAACCGTATGCCGAGACCACCTGCCTGTTCACCAACACCCCCAACGAAGATTTCATCCTCGACCGCATCGACGGCATCACCATCCTCTCGCCCTGCTCAGGCCATGGTGCCAAGTTTGCCCCGCTGATCGGTCAACTCGCCGCAGACCTGGCCACAGGCGCAGGACCCGTCCCGGAACAGTTCCGGCTCGCAGCCCAGGCCCGGCACGCAGCGTTGGGGGCCCACTAATGGCGCCCGACACGGAAGCCACTCCCCTGGCCCGGGCGCTAACAGCTACGGTGACGGGGCTGTTGTCCGACATCGCAGGCACCGGCACCGACAACATCCGCGGCGGCTACACCCGTCCGGTGTATTCCACCGCAGAGCTTGACCTGCGCAACTGGTTCATTGAACAGGCCACCACGCGGGGCCTGAGCGTCGAAACCGACCTCAACGGAGCAATCTGGGCCTGGTGGGACGTACCCGGCGGAGACCGCAGCAACAGTCTGGTGACCGGCAGCCACCTCGACTCGGTGCCCGGCGGCGGCGCTTTTGACGGCCCCCTGGGCGTAGCGTCCGCCCTGGTGGCCGTGGACATCCTCAAATCCCGGATCGCCACACCCGCCCGGCCACTTGCGGTAGTGGTCTTTCCGGAAGAGGAAGGCTCACGGTTCGGCGTCGCCTGCCTGGGTTCCCGCCTCATGACCGGCGCGATCGACCCCGACAAGGCCCGGAACCTCCGCGACCAGGACGGCTCCACCTTCGCCGACGTGGCCAAGGCCAACGGCCTGGACCCACGCTTCATCGGCCGGGACGAGAAGCTCCTAGGCCAGATCGGCGCCTTCGTTGAACTGCACGTTGAGCAGGGCCGCGGGCTGATCGATCTCGACCAGCCCATAGCGATTGCTTCCTCCATCCTCGGCCACGGCCGCTGGCGCCTGAGCGTCCACGGACAGGGCAACCACGCCGGAACAACGCTGATGGCCGACCGGCATGACCCCATGGTGTCGGCCTCCAGGATGATGGTCGCCATCCGCGACATCGCTCGCAACCAAACCAACGCCAGGGCGACCGTCGGACGGCTTCAGCCCGTGCCCGGCGGGACCAACGTCATCGCCTCACGTGTGGACTTCTGGCTGGACGTCCGTCACCCCGACGACGCCGTGACAGCGCACGTTGTGGAGGCCATCCATGCCCAGGCCCAGATCATTGCGGCCGAGGAAGGCTGCACCGTGGAGCTCCGTGAGGAATCGCTGAGCCCCACCGTGCACTTCGATCCCGCCCTGCAGAAGGAGCTCCAGCTGGCCCTGCCGCAGGCTCCTATCCTGGACACCGGCGCCGGACACGACGCCGGCGTCCTGGCGCCCTATGTCCCAACAGCCATGGTCTTTGTCCGGAACCCGAGCGGGGTGTCCCACTCCCCCGAAGAACACGTGGTCGACGAGGACGCCGAAACCGGGGCACGGACCCTGGCCGATGCCCTTCACGGACTGATGGCCTAACTACATACGAAGCACCCGCGCCGACCTGTTCGGCGCGGGTGCTTTCCTGTGCCCTGGAGGCCGGACCCTCATATTTCCTTCCTCCACTGGTACCAGCGGAGCCCGGAGGCGACCCTATCAACGGCGGCAACCCGGACAAGCCTGGCTATCAGGCCCGACCTGGTCCTGAGGGACGGAGCCCGTTTCGCTTTCGCCGGATTCCACCCGATCTACCGCCGCCGTACCGCGGTGTCCAGTCCCCGCCAAAGGAGCACACCGCTACCGGACTGCGTGATGAACTTTCGCCAAGGCTTCCCGGTTCTTGTGCCGGGACAACTCATCACCTCAAACGTGCTGGACTTCGTGGCTGTTTTGGACAGCCGGGAGATCAATGGCCACGACACAAAGCATGGCTGCCGTGTAGTGGGCACCGGTTACGCAGCAGGTGGAAGCGGGGCTTCCCACTAACAGCCCCGGGGAACGCAAAGGCGGTTGGATCCTTGGAGGGATCCAACCGCCTTTTGTTTTCAACGAGGCTGCCCGGCGAACTAGCTACCGGCAGCGGCCTTCACGTCAGCGGCCGTGCCCGGCAGGCCGTTGTCCTCGAGCGCCTTCTTCAAAGATCCGTCCTCACGCATCTTCTCCACGATCTGGTTGACCGCGTCCCGCAGAGTGGCTTTGTCCTTGTTGACCAGGACAGCGGTTTGTGCCGCACCGACGGAAGCCTGGACCCTCTCGTCCGGTTTGAGTTCGGCGACCTTCAGCTTGTTGTCATTGTTGTTCTTGACCAACTGCAGCGCAGCACCGTAAGTCATCACGCCGGCGCCGGCGCGGCCGGATTTCACGTCCTGGTACACAGCGTCCTCCGTGGCGTAGAGCTTGACCTTGTCAGTGCCCAAGGTCTTCTGGAGATCCCCGACCCACAGGTACCCCTGCGGGGTTCCCACCGTGCCGCCGGACACGCCGTCGATGGTGTCGGCGCCGTTGGAGGTCAGAAGGGCCATTTTGTCCAGGTACACGGGCTTACTGACGGCGAACTGCTGTCCGCGCTCTTCATTGATGTACCAGTTACCGGCCGTCAGGTCGACGCTGCCGTTCTTCACGGACTCAATGATGGCGGTGAAGCTGGACGTCTTGGCATCGGGCTCGAGGCACAGGTCCTTGGCCACCCTCTTGAGGACTTCGCCGTCGACGCCCGAGAGCGCACCGCCCTTCATGGACACGTACGGCGGGTACTCCGCGACGGCCATGGTGAGCTTGCCTTTAGTGGCGGTCTCGACGCCGGACACTACCGGCGTGCAGCCGGCCGCTACGGTGGTGGCGGTGCTTGAGGTGCCGCCGCAGGCTGCCAACGGCAGGACCGCTGCGAACATGACGGCTGTGATCTTGAACTTACGCATGGAAGATGCTCCTGGAGGTGGGAAGGGTTAGTGGCTGGTCTTGCTGTGAATGGCGTCTACGAAGCGGGATACGACGATGGACAGCGCGGCGTAGATGAGTCCGGCAAGGATAAAGACGCTCAGGAATTCAAACGTCACCGACCCGATCTGGTAGGCGCTGTTCAGTAATTCCGGGAGCGCGATCGCGTAGCCGAGGCTCGTGGCCTGGAACACGATCACGCTGTAGGACATGAGGGGAGGCACGATGGCGCGGAGTGCCTGTGGGAGAACGATGTAACGTGCTTCGTCTGTCCAGTTCAGCCCCAGGCTTTGGGCGGCCTCGATGTGGCCTCGCGGGACGCTGAGGAGTCCGGCCCGGAAGATCTCGCTGGTGTACGCCCCGGTGTTGAAGGCAATGGCGACGACGGCCGCGGCAAACGACTCAAGCACGATGCCGCCGTCGGGAAGGCCGAAATAGACAACGTACAGGACGACCAACAGCGGGATGCCGCGACCGAGTTCGACGATGAGGATGGTCGTCTGGCGCAGGATGCGGGTACGGGAGATCATCCCGAAGGCGAACAGGAGGCCTAGGGGAAGGCCCAGCAGGAGGCTGAGGCCGGTCACAGCGAGGCTGGTCTGGAGGCCGGAAAGGAGGCCCGGCAGCCATTGAATCCATTGTTCAAACATGTTCACACCGCGCTTCGGGTTCGAATGAAGGTGTCTGCCTTGCGGGCAAGGACAGCCATGGGGACGCTGACGAGCATGTAGACCACACCGGCGGCCAGGAAGATCGGCAGGCCGGGGTTGCCCTGCTGGTTCAGGGTCAGCGCCTGGAACGCGATGTCACTGACACCGATGACGGAAGCGACTGCCGAGTCCTTGAGCAGCCCCACCGCATAGGAAGCCGACGGCGGGAGCGCCACCCCAATGCCCTGGGGTGCGATGACGCGCCAGAACGTGTCGCCTTTTGAAAGGCCAAGGGCTCCGGCGCCCTCCCACTGCCCGCCGGCAACAGCCTGGATGCCAGCACGGTAGTTTTCCGCAAGGTACGCGGTGGAGACTGCACCCAGCGCCAGGCAGGCTGCCAAGAGCGGCGGGAGGGTGACGTAGCGCCCGAGCCCGTAGAAAAGTACCAACATCCAGGCAATGGGTGGAATGCCTCGAACAACTTCGATGTAGGCCGTGGCCAGCCAGCGCAACGGCACAATGTCTGAGAGCCTGGCCAATGCGAGCGGGATGGCACAAAATGCACCGATCAGGAAGGATCCAAAGGTGATGATCACCGTTGTACCCAGGCCCTGGAGAAGGAAGGGGATTGCCTCGATCACCGTTCCAGCACCGCCTCGAGGAACTTCTTGGTCCGGGCCTCGCGGGGTGCCCCGAAAACCTGTTCGGGAGCTCCTTGCTCCACGATCCGCCCGTCGGCCATGAAGACTGTGCGGTCCGAGACCCTCCGGGCGAAGGACATCTCGTGAGTCACCACAAGCATCGTCATGCCGGTTGCCGCGAGTTCCTGCATGACCGCCAGCACTTCCCCGCCCAATTCGGGATCGAGGGCGGATGTAGGTTCATCAAAGAGCATGATCTCGGGGTCCAACGCGAGTGCTCGGGCGATCGCAATGCGCTGCTGTTGCCCGCCGCTGCACTTGCTCGGGCGGGCGTCCGCCTTGTCTCCAAGGCCCACGCGCGTCAGTAATTCCATGGCCCGTTCCTCGGCTTCCTTGCGGGAACGTCCCAGGACCCGCTCCTGCGGAAGTGCCACATTGCGGAGCACACTGATGTGCGGGAAGAGGTTGAAGGACTGGAAAACCATCCCCACCTGACGGCGCAAGTTCATCAGCTCGTTCCGCGTCGGCTTGGAAGCGATCTTCACGGTGGGCTTGCCGTCGATCAGCAGATCACCGCTCGATGGCGTCTCCAGGTAGTTCACGCAACGCAACAGTGTGCTCTTGCCGGCGCCGCTAGGACCGATGAACGCCACGACTTCACCGGCGTTGACGTCCAGGGATATATCGGACAGGACGGTATTCCCGTTGAATTCCTTGTGGATGTCCTTCAGCTGAAGCTGCGGAGCCTTCTGCGCGTCGGTGGCGCCGGCCGCACCCTGGGTGCGGTTTTGTTGATTGTCGATCACTGGGTACTCATCCTCCAGATGGGCGCCGGGAGGCGCTGGTGCCGGCGGGCTTTCACCCGCCGACTGATGGTCTTTAGCCCTGGCGTTCAGTGCCGGGAAGATCGGCCTCCGGGGAACGGTGGTCGAATGTGGTTGGTGTCACACGTAAAATGTAATCTGTGATCACATATCAGGTCAATAGTTTGGTGTAACGGGTTTGTAAACTTGTTCCAACCCCACCGAATTGCCCTGCCCTACCTGCAAAGGAAGCACATGACAGGCCCATCGGATGCACAAGTGGTCCTCCCGCTTGACCTCCCCCAAACCGCCTGGGCCAACGGCGCAGGCCACACGAGGGAAATCAGCGTCAGTACCAAGATCGGCCCCGAGCGCTTTTCGGACAGGCGCTCCGCGGACTACCAGTGGCGGCTCAGCCTTGCCGAGCTGACTCGGGCGGCAAATTTTTCGATGCTCCCCGGGATCGACCGGGTCTTTACGCTCGCAAGCCAGGGACCCTTGGCGATGACCGTAGACGGCGTCGAACGCATTTTGTGGCGCGGTCAAAGAGTGGAATTCACGGGAGAAGTAGCCGTAAGAATCGAACTGGCTTCGCCGGAGCCGCAACTTGGCTTGAACCTCATGACCCGTCGCGGCTCCTGCACCGGATGGACGAGCGTTCAGTGGCTGAACGGCAAACTGGCACTGGATCCCAGCGCCGGCGTAGCGGCAGTAACCGTATTGGCAGGGACGGTTCTTCTTTCAGATGGCAGAAAACTGACGGACTTGGCAACGTTGGTCCTGGATGTGCGAGCCGAGGAGATAGAGGCGGAGGCATGCCTTTTGGCCATTACTACGGTCCGCAGACTGTAGTGGCCGGGCCCGCCGGCGGCTTTAGTCCGTTTCCGGCCCTGTGCAGTAGAAGCAACCGTCTACTGCGAGGCCGTTTCTGCAGACATCGTCGTCATCGGGCAGTTCCACGCCATCTGCTGGAATCCTGTTCATGGGGTGATCTTCTTTCAGGTTCGAAGGACGGTGCGCGCGGCCGGCCGACTGCTTTGGGGGCGGGCGGACGCCAAGGTGAAGGTCTTTGGTTTCCGGGGCCCGCTCTGGCGCGGGTGAAATGGCCCCCAATATGCCGGCCATCATCCAAGCAAAGCCGTTGGTAGGACAGAGCTAAGCACGGACTTGCCACTGTTCTCAACCCCGGGAACGTCTTTTTTATTTGTTCCACGATACCCATTGTGTGATTTGTGATCACAAGATAATGTTGTCTGAACAACCCTCGAAAGAGAGTTGGGCCACATTAACTGCCCCGGCCCCCGCATACAGGGAATGGCCAGCAGCCGGGAACCGCGGTCCCACCGCGGCGACTCTTAGGAAGTGCACCTATGCCGAACAGACTTCTCCTGCATGTCGCAGAGAATAAGAAACTTGAAGCCATTGCCACGCGCAATCGGCTAACCCGGCCCATCGTGGACAGGTATGTCGCGGGCCGCGGCTTGGACGAAGCCTGGACTGCGACGAAGGCCCTCAACCGGGCTGGTATCGACGTCAGCCTGGACCTTTTGGGCGAGTCGGTACACCACCTTGCCCAGTCCAAAGCGGCCACCCAGGAATACCAGGGCGCCATCGAGAATATTCGAAACCAGGCCCCGGGCTCAACCGTCTCGGTGAAGCTCTCCCAGCTTGGCATCATGATCGACCCCCAGGAGTGTGCGAACAACCTGAAGGCCCTTCTGAACGCTGCCACCACCCACGGGGCAACCGTGGAGGTCGACATGGAACACAGCTCGGTGGGCCGGGAAACCCTCGCCATTTACAAGAGCATCCTGCCGGACCATCCCAACACCCGGCTGGCCATCCAGGCCAACATGCGCCAAACGCCCGAGGACCTCTTGTCCTTCACGGACATCAAGCCCCGGATCCGTCTTGTCAAAGGCGCCTTTGACGAATCCTCGTCCGCTGCACTGTGCAATGCAGACGAGGTCACCGAGCAATACAAGTATCTTTCCCGCTGGGCGCTTCAGCACCTGCCGGACCCGGCCTTCGGAACCCACGACGACACCTGCATCGACGTGGTCAAGGAAACCGCGGCCGAGCTTGGACTGGACAAGCGGGACTTCGAATTCCAGATGCTGTACGGAGTCCGGAGGAAGTTGCAGGATGAGTTGGTCCGCGACGGATACCGCGTCCGCGTGTACCTCCCCTACGGAACGCAGTGGTACCCGTATCTGATGCGCCGGATGGCTGAGAAACCGGCCAACCTGCTGCTCTTCCTTCGCTCCCTCATCGGAGGCTGATGTGGCAATGACGTAAGCTGAATTGTGATCAAATATCACGCTTAGTGGCCGCCAGCTAGAAACGGAGTACTTCATGAGCCTTGAAATGACCCGTCCAGTCACCCCCACGTTGGTGGCTGACCAGGTGTACGAGGTCTTGGAGAACGCCATTTTGACCGGCACTTTGGAATCCGGGTCACCCCTTCGGGTCCGCGATCTGGCGGCCATGGTAGGCACCAGCGTCATGCCCGTCCGGGAGGCAATCCGCCGCCTGGAGGAAGCAAGGCTGGCCACCCGCATCCCCCACAAGGGTGCAGTGGTCAGGACGTTCACTGCCATCGAACTGATTCACATCTACGACGTACGGACAATCCTCGAGGTACAAGCTGCGACCCAGGGAGCCCCTAATGTCAGCCGCAAGAACCTACGGGAGATGGAATCCTCCTGCGAAAAGATGCAGAAGGCCGTCGCGGAAGGTCGCATCATTGACGCCCTGGACCTGGATGAGGAAGTTCTCCGGACCCTGTACCGGGCCTCGGGTAATCCCGTACTCGTCAGTATTATCGAACAACTTTGGCTCCAGTGCCGGCCCTACAAGGTGATCGGCGCAACGGAGGCCCTTGCCAAGAACGACAACACGCTCTGGACTCCGCAACCAGCGTTGGTCCAGGCACTCATCGACGGCGACACCGCCGCTACCACCACTATCACCGCGGACTCCCTCGCCAGCGCCCTGCGCCGGCTGGAGCTCCGACTGGAAACCCAATAACCAACCCGGGGCTTACTGCCCCGGCACATCGCAGAGGAGAAAGCCGGATAATGGCCACTCAATCAGTCAGCGTTGCTGGAAACTTCAAGGTACCCACCCCGCACAACGAGCCGTCCCGCGAATTCCGTCCGGGATCCCCCGAAGCAGCCGACGTCAAGAAGAAGATCGCCGAAGTTACAGCCAGCGTTCGCGACCTTCCCCATGTCATCAACGGAGTACGCTCCATGACCGGGGAGCTGCGCAACGTCACAGCTCCCCACCGCCACTCCCAGGTATTGGGCCGCATCCCCACGGCAGACGAGGCGGTAGTCCAGTCTGCGATCGACGCGGCCCTGGCCGCCCAACACGACTGGTCCCGGACTCCCTGGTGGGAACGCGCCGCGATCTTCCTGCGTGCCGGCAACCTCGCCGCGGGGAAGTACCGTGACGAGCTGGTAGCCACCACCATGCTTGGGCAGTCCAAGACGTTCCACCAGGCAGAGATCGACGCCGCCAGCGAAGTAGCGGATTTCTTCCGCTACAACGCCCACCTTGCCCAGCAGATCTTCGCTGATCAGCCGGAGTCCCTGCAGGGCGAAGGCAACTCGCTGGACCAGCGTGGCCTGGAAGGCTTCGTCCTGGCCATCACGCCGTTCAACTTCACCGCCATTGCCAGCAACCTGCCCACCACTGCTGCACTCATGGGAAACACCGTTGTCTGGAAGCCCTCCGAGAAGTCGGCCCTCAGCAATGACGTCCTCATGCGGATGTTCGAGGAAGCCGGCCTTCCGCCAGGTGTGATCAACCTCGTCCACGGCTCGGGCCGTGCGATCTCCGACCAGGCGATGAGCCACCCGGACTTTGCAGGCCTGACCTTCACGGGTTCCACGGACGTGTTCCGCAGCCTCTGGAAAAAAGCCGGTGACAACATCGACCAGTACCGCTCCTTCCCCCGCCTGGTAGGCGAAACGGGTGGCAAGAACGCTGTGGTGGCACACCCCAGCGCCGATCCGGACGCCCTGCGCGCTGCCCTGGTTCGCAGTGGCTTCGAGTACTCGGGCCAGAAGTGCTCCGCGGCATCACGCACTTACATCCCGCGCAGCATCTGGAGCCAGATCAAGGACGAACTTGTCGAGACCGTCAAGTCGCTGCGGGTGGGCGATGTGGCCGAGCACGAGACGTTCCTCGGAGCAGTTATCGACGAGACGTCGCTGCGCAAGATCGAGGCTGCCCTCGAGAAGGCCAAGGCCCTCCCGAGCCATACCCTCCTGGCCGGCGGGAACGTCCACGCCGAAGAGGGCTGGTTCGTCGAACCCACGATCTTCGAGACCACCGATCCCCACGCCTTCACCATGAGCGAGGAATTCTTCGGTCCCCTCCTGACGGTCTACGTGTACGAGGACAACGAATGGGAGTCCGTCCTGGATCTGGTGGACCAGACCAGCAACTATGCCCTGACCCTTTCCATCTTCGCCAACGACCGCCGGGCAGTCTCCCTGGCACTGGACAAGCTCCGCAATGCTGCCGGCATGACCTACATCAACGACAAGCCCACCGGCGCCCTCATGGGACAGGTCGCCTTTGGCGGTGGCCGCGGCTCCGGCACCAATGACAAGGCCGGTTCCCGCCTGGCCCTCCAGCGCTGGCTCAGCGGACGGTTCATCCACGAGAACTTCTCACCGTCCACCGAATGGCGCCAGCCGTACCTCGCCCAGTAACAAATCTAAGGCCCCACTGACCAAGGCCTCCCGTGACCGGCTGGGTGCGCGTCCGCGCACTCAGCCTCCAACCGCCGCCGGGTCTCTCGCAACGTGCCCGGCGGCTTCCGCAGCCGCCGCCTGACCATGTCCGGGCGGCGGCTGCTGCCCTCTCCGGCCTTCCACACAGCCACGGAAGTTCTCTCATGAAGAAACGCAACATTCCCCGGATCACCACGGCCTCCAGCCAGGCCGCAGCAGCAACGCCCCAGAAGAGGCGGGACCAGCGCGGGATGGCGATGTCCATCCTGCTCCTGTTCGCCCGCCACCGGAGCCTCAGCAGCCCGCAGATCGCAGGCCTTCTCCGGGTTCCAACAGCCACCGTCTATCGGCACCTCCAGACCCTGTTGCAGGCCGGCTTCGTCGTTGAAAGCCAGGTCATCGGCCGCTACTCGGCCGGGCCCGAAGTGGTGCGGCTGGCGGATAACTACCGCGATGAAGCCCTGGCCCAAGGCGTCGTGAGACAGCGGCTTGAGCAACTCTCGGGCGAGACCGGCGAATTGGCTGCTTTCCTTGTTCAGAGCAGCGGAGAAGCCCTCTGCGTCGAATCGGTGGAAAGCACCCATATCCTCAGTTGCAGCTACGCTGCCGGACGTTCACGCCCACTGTTGAACGGAGCCAGTGCACGCGCCATTCTGGCCTCGTTGCCGGAAGAAGAAATCGAGGGGATTCTTGCCGGCCATTTCCTGGGCAGGGAAGAAGAAGCCAGCATCCGTGCCGACCTCTCAAATATCCGGGAGCGCGGCTACGCAACCAGCTCCGGCGCCCTGGCTCCGGGCATCTGGGGCGTCAGCGCCCCCGTGTTCAGCGAGGCAAACAGCCTCGCCGGTGTAGTGACCACCATGGTTCCCCTCGAGCGCGCCGCCACAGAGGACGCACGTGCCCTGTTCGTCAACAGCACGCGCCAGGCAGCCGCGGACCTGGGCCATGTGACTGCACCCGTCTGACGCGGGTTGCGGCATTCCTAAGGTCGACGACGGCGATGGCGGCACCGCGGCGAGGGGCGCCGCCGCCGTCAGCGAATCAATTCGTCCTCGCCGGCGAGGCCGTCTGCGGCACCCTCAGAGCTCAGCTGGCGATACCTGTTTGTCCTTGGCGTGCTGCCCGCCCCCATTCCTCATCCGGAGAACCACCAAGGACGCCGTGCACGTGACGACACCCGGAATGCTCCCTGTGAGGTTATCGAACCCGAATATCCGCTACGCGCCGAGCGCAGTGCTGTTGCGGGGGACCGGCGGGAATTGTAGCCACCGAGGTGGCGACGGCGTGATCCCCGAGCTGACGCGCCCCCGCGGACGTGCCAGCGCCAGTGTTGCGGAAGGCCCGTGGGATGTGCACCTTGCCTCCAGCCTGGCATTGCGGGCCTCGGGCAAACTCTTCTCGTCAGCGGAGCTCACATGCTGCGTCCGTTTCCAGGCCGATCAGTTCCTGAACCGTCTGGCGGCGTCGTATCAGCGTGGTAATGTCGCCGTCGACGAGGACCTCCGGTATGAGCGGACGGGAGTTGTAGTTTGACGACATGCTGGAGCCGTAGGCGCCGGTGTCATGGAATACAGCCAGGTCGCCAAGCCCGGCCTCAGGCAGCTTCATGGTCTGAACTTCGCCTGCGTCGGACTGCGTAAAGACGTCACCGGCCTCGCAGAGCGGCCCGGCGAGCACGACGTCGGAAAGCGGACCCGAGCGCGGGGATCCGTCGGCACCGAGGATTGTCACATGATGCCTGCTGCCATACATGGCCGGGCGGCCAAGGTCATTGAAACCAGCGTCGACCAGCAAAAAGTGGTTGTGGGCAACCTGCTTGCTCGCCCTTATTTCGGCGGCAAGCACTCCTGACTGCGCGACAAGGAAACGACCTGGTTCAATTTCGAGTCTGACGCTGTGACCCAAATGGTCGCTGATCTCGCGTCTCGCGGCGTCCCAGACGTTGAAGTACCGTTCCGTGTCCACGGTCGGGTCGTCCGGAGCATAGGGAATGGAGAGGCCGCCACCGGCCGATATCGCCTCAAGGTCCCGGCCATGCCGTTTGACCTGCTGAACCATGGCGTCGCACACCTGCTCGAGATGGGAGTAATCGACGCCGGAGCCAATGTGCATATGGAAGCCGACCAGTTTCAACCCGTGCCGATCGACGAGGTCCAGGCTTTCTGCGAGATGCTCGTGCCAGATGCCGTGCTTGCTGTGATCGCCACCGGTGTTCGTCTTGCGGCTATGGCCGTGCCCGAATCCGGGGTTGATTCTGAGCCACACAGCGTGGCCGGGCGACGCCGGTCCCAGCTGTTCCAGCATTTGTGGTGAACCTACATTCACCGGTATCCGTCGCTCAGCAACCAGCTTCAACGCTTCGCGGTCCAGCAGATCCGCCGTGAAGATAATCTGCTCCTCAGCCGTGCCAGGTGAGTATCCGGCGGTCAGGGCCCTTAGGACCTCGCCAGCAGATACCGCGTCCACCAGTACACCCAGCTCCTGCATCAGGCGGAGGATGTGGATGTTTGATCCTGCCTTTTGTGCGTATCGGATGACATCGAAGTTTCGAAGTTGATCAACTTGTGCCCGGATGGTGCCCGCATCGTAGATCCACACAGGAGTTCCAACGCGATCAACGATCCCCGCCACACGGGCTCCGGAAAGGCTTCCGGGAAGCGGCTTAATTGTGGGCTGATTGTGACGTTCGGACATTCGGTCCTCAGGGTTTCAGCACAGGTCGTCGGCCACGTTGCGCTGACGGCTGGGTTCGGGGCTCCGGCAGAAGGGGCAATCCAGCGAAAACTCTCCACCGGTGCAACCTGTCCAGGTGCGCTGGTCGGCCGCTTCCTGCTTCAAGGCTGGAAGTGCGTCGTAGTGCAGGCGCTGCTGGGTGGTTCTTGGGGCTGTCAGCTTCTTCATGGCTGCGGTTTCCTGGTCTTAGTGGCTTTGGACAATTGTTGTCCTTGGGGCCCGGCCTCTGTCGGTGATATGGCACTGGGTGCGTGCCGCTACTGCTTACTTGACTTCTCTGGCGTGCTTGGCGCCTATATCCAGTTTAGATATGTGATCACAAATCACGCAATAGCTGGGCTGGAGATTTTTGGATCATGTTTAGTTTTGGAACGTGTTTAGGAGTGTGCATGACGACTGACACTGGCAATACGAGCAAAACAGGGCCGCTCACCATTAGGATCGTTCCCATGCCAGGAAAAAAAGCGGATGCTGCCCAACAACAGGAGATCAAGAAGCCCTTGTTGGGGGCCCAGTCCGGATCCTTTCCGGCCTTTTCGATCACACCCACCCTTGTAGCGGATCAAGTCTACGAGGCACTGCGCACCGCGATTCTCACCGGCGAATTGGCCGGGGGCTCCCCCGTAAGGGTCCGGGACGTTGCTGCGATGGTCGGTACAAGCGTGATGCCGGTCAGGGAAGCCATTCGCCGGCTGGAAGAGACAGGACTGGCCACTCGGGTGGCGGCCCACCGGGGGGCAGTCGTCCGTGAATTCACCGTCGATGAACTGATCCATATCTACGAAGTACGGGCCACATTGGAGATTGAGGCCGCCCGCCGCGGAGCTGCCAACGTCACTGACGCTGACGTAGCGCGCATGGAGGCTGCCTGCGCCCGAATGCAAAAGGCGGTCACCGAACGCCGCGTGTGGGATGCCTTGGATGATGACGAAGACCTGCTCCGCACTCTGTACTCCGCAGGCCGCAACCCCGGTCCTGATGGACGTCATAGAAAATCTCTGGCTTCAGTGCCGGCCCTACAAAGTCATCGGCGCCACGGAAGCAATCCAGCACGACGACGCCAGTCTTTGGACCCCACAGCCCGCCATTTTGGAAGCCGCCCGGGCAAGGGACGTGAAGGCAGCCACTAAATTGACCAAGCAGTCCTTGGCCAGTGCTCGCCAGCGCCTCGAGAAACGCCTCGTCCCCCAGTAGGCATCATTCACCCGGAGCGGTCTCGTCAGGATCGGACTTTTGTAGGACACTCAAGGTGATGCCACCATCAGTAAACGTAGAGGACCTTCCCCTCAACAGCTTCCATAAGCGGCTGGCCGTCTATTCAGCCGGCGGTCCCTTCCTTGATGGCTACGTCTTGAGCATCATCGGCGTTGCGCTGGTCCAAGCGACTCCACAACTGGAGCTGACCGTCTACTGGGAAGGCCTGATCGGCGCCTCCGCGCTCGTAGGAATCTTCTTTGGCGGATTCCTCGGCGGATGGCTGACCGATAAGTTCGGACGGCAAACGCTTTACACTCTTGACCTCGCCGCAATCGTCTTGTGTTCAGCGCTGCAATTTTGGGTTCAGGACGCGCTTGGATTATTTGTGCTCAGGCTCCTGATAGGCATCGCGGTGGGCGCCGATTACCCGATAGCCACGTCGCTGCTCGTTGAGTTTACTCCTCGAAGATATCGGGGACCCCTAGTGGGCGGCCTGATCGTCATGTGGTTTGTGGGTGCCGCAGTCGCCTACATCGTGGGTGAACTGCTGCTCCAAACAGGACCTGACGGATGGCGGTGGATGCTGGCCAGCGCCACGTTCCCGGCTTTGGTCTTCCTCATCCTCCGGCAAGGCACTCCCGAATCACCTCGATGGCTCGCCAACAAAGGGCGTATGGAAGAAGCGAGAGCCGTAGTTGCCCGCGTCTTCGGCGAAGGCGTGAAGCTGGCGAGCTTCGAGTCGGCCGCGGGCGATCGCGTGAGTGCCGGCGTCCTGTTCCGGTCCGGGTACGGCGGCCGTATCTTCTTCATATCCGTCTTCTGGACCTGCTCCATCATTCCGCTGTTCGCGATTTATGCCTTCGCGCCCAGGATCCTCGACGCGCTCGGCCTAGGCGGGACCAGGGCCAACTTTGGATCCGCTGTCATCACCATCCTCTTTTTGTCGGGAACCGTGGTGTTCGTCCTGTTGATCAATCGACTGGGCCGCAGAAAGGTGATCCTCCACAGTTTCTTGTGGTCGGGCCTTGCCCTGCTGGGATTGGGCCTCTTCCCCCAGTCTTCCCCGACCGTCACAATGATTCTTTTTGCAGGATATGCGCTTTTTATTGGAGGAACCCAAATCCTGCAATGGGTGTACCCCAACGAACTCTTTCCGACCGAGGTGCGGGGAACCGCCGTTGGACTCGCATCCTCGCTGAGCCGGATTGGCGCGGCAGCAGGCACCTACCTTGTTCCGCTCTCGCTGACCGAGCTGGGGATCGGAGCGACGATGCTGATCGCCGCGGGCATCACACTGGTCGGCTTCCTCGTAAGCCTTCGGATGGCACCCGAAACTCGAGGACTCGCACTGGAGGAGGCGGCGTCGCTTTAGCTGCTGGCGAGGCTCGCCGAGCCGTGCCCGTGGAGCCCTATCTACCTCTGGCAAGCACCGTCGCCGAAAACCAAAAAACCTGGATCCCCAACAGTCTGCACTCGACAGTTGTCTACTTGGTGGCTCTTCAGGAACGATATGGCTTCTGACTGGGAAGATCCGCCTGCGCCCACAGGCGGACCTTCTCAGTGCCTTGAGCGATCGACCGAGGACGGGTTCGTATTGCCGCTCACCCGCCTACAAGGTGCCCGTCCTCGCATCTGCACTGCCCTTAAGGATCGGAGAGTCGCTGCGCCAGTTCTCCGGCTGGACCCTCTCCCAGAGACTTCCCTTGCCGAGGTCTTTGCCCAGCTGGTCTTCCCGCCTGAACCACTGTTCGGCACTCCTGATCCTGTTGGGGTGGATTTCGTCGAGCAGCGCGTAATCCCTGGTGATGATGTCGTGTTTCCACACGTTCCAGAAGCCTGTGAAATTGTCCCGGAAGCTCATGGTGCTTTTGTCGTTGGGATCGGCGTTGTATCCGGCAGGCAGATCAGCAGCGCCGCTCAGCGGACCACCCCAATATGTGTCTAAATCTGTGTCGATGTATTGCGCCGGATGCCCTGTGACCTTCTCGAATGCGGCAGCCATATCGGCATAGGTCATGTGTTCGATAGCGACTTCGAGGTCCATGCCGTTCGCCCGTTCCTGATTGTCGAAAAGCCAGCGAACATAGAACCCGCAATCTTCCAGGGACACGTGGGGAACTGCGCCCTTTCCGAGCGGGACCCGCCACGTAACGACACCGTCCTCGATATTGGGCGTCATGGGCGTGAGCGGTGAGATCACCATTTCAATGTAAGGACCGGAGGTGAAGACCGCTGCTCCCATTCTGTCCTTGTTCTTCTGGTTCTGGAACAGTACCCATTCGGCTATACGGCCTTTACCGTCGTAGTGGCCGGTGCGGAACTTGGAGTCGTAGCCGGATTTCTTGAGTGCGTAGTCGAGGTTTCCGTAGACGTAGAACTTGATTCCTTCCTCAATCGCTATCTCATAACTGCGGATGGCCCAATACATCTCCGTTTTCTCACCGGTATTGAACCCGTCGATGTTGACGTACGCCCCGTCGCAGCCGCGGAATCCTTCCCGCAGCACATCTTCGTCGGCGAATGACCCTTCAATGATGGAGACGTTGCCCAGCGCGAGGAGTGCCTGGGCCCTCGGAGAGGTGGCGTCGCGGGTGAGGACCCGAACTTTGTATTTTTTGTCGGCCACAAGACCTTGGACGATGGGCATCCCTTGGGCCCCTGTGCCGCCGATGATGAATATTGTGGGTGTGGTCTGGGAAGACATAGTTTTCGACTCCATAAGTTGAGGACGGACGCGATCAATACGCATTGGGCGGCGTGCTTGAAACCAATCGGTTTCAGGGAGCGTATACCGATCGGTTTTGATACTGCAAACGGTGCCCCACCCGTCACGGACCGATCGGTTTTATTTTCGGCGAAGTTCGCGCTAACCTCGCAGTATGCCCACAGCAACGAATCTGAGTTCCCGAGAGCGACTACTGGAGGCAGCGGCAACGCTTACTTACCGGGACGGTGTCGGGATCGGCATCCAGGCGCTATGCAAGGCGGCCGGCGTGTCCAAGCGCTCCATGTACGAGCTGTTCGACAGCAAGGATGAACTGCTGGCCGCGAGCCTGGAGCAACGCTCCTCCGCCTTCGTAGCGGGGCTCCTGCCTACGGCGGGCGATGGCCGTTCGCCTCGGGAGCGTATCCTGCACGTCTTCCAGCAAGTGGAATTGCAAGCTGGTGCGCCTGAGTTCCAGGGCTGTCGGTACCTGGCAGTGCAGATCGAACTCAAGGATCAGAGCCACCCTGCAAGCCAGGTGGCTCACCGAGTCAAGGGAAACCTGACAGCTTTTTTCCGCGCTGAGGCTGCCGGGGGTGGTGCGAGTGATCCTGACCTGCTGGCCCGGCAGCTCAGCCTGGTCTTCGACGGCGCCAGCGCACGGGCGGGCATCGGAGCTGACAATCTGAGAGGGCTCATCTCACCTACCGTCAACATACTGCTCGACGCAGCAGATATGCGTTAGTAATCGCGTTCTCGACCAAGGACTGTGACTTAGTGCCCTCCCAGAATCGAAGGTGCGGGTAGCGCTTCGCATCGATTCATAACCCTGCGGTACACCCACGACTGGAGGGGCCGGACCGTGCGAGTGCTGAGCCGCCTGCCGTCCGACACGGAGACGCCGTGGTTGCATCGGTGCTCGAAGACTTGCCAACTCGCTGGATCGCTCTGGATCCATGACAGGGGCCATCCAGTTTGCAATGACAGGACCGATCGGTTTACGGTAATAAAACCGACCGGTTTCACAAAGTTCGAAGCCAGCGATCACAGCACCTTAGGGTGGGTTCGAACTTGGTCAAATCCCGTTCTCCGCTGCAAGTCATTGGAACGCAGCCGAAGAAGTAGCCCTCAATCCAGATTTGCAGGAGATCCTTGTGCTCAGTTCACTCACCCACCGCTTCGTCGACGTAAATGGGGTCCGGCTGCACATTGCCGAGCAGGGCGAAGGCCCGCTGGTGCTGTTACTCCACGGCTGGCCAGAGAGTTGGTACTCCTGGCGTCACCAGTTCGGGGCGCTTGCGGCGGCCGGGTACCGGGTTGTGGCCCCCGACCAGCGCGGTTACGCCCGCAGCGAGCAGCCGGCAGATGTCACGTCGTACACGCTGCTCCACCTCGTCGGCGACATGATCGCCCTGATCGAGGAGCTGGGCGAGGAGCAGGCGATCCTCGTGGGGCACGATTGGGGCGCACCCGTTGCCTGGACCGCGGCAATGTTGCGCCCGGACAAGGTCCGCGCCGTGGCCGGGCTCAGTGTCCCGCCGATTCTGCCCGGCGGGATGGTCCCGCCCTCAATCACACGCACCCAATACGGCGAGGGCTTCTACCAGGTTTACTTCCAGGAGCCGGGAGTCGTTGACGCGGAGCTCGCGAAGGACATCCCGGACTCCTTCCGCCGCATCCTCGTCGGTGCCTCAGGCGACAACCCGGACAGCACGGAGCCCCGCCCATTGGTCATACCCGACGGTCTGGGCCTCCTGGACACCATGCCCGAGTCGCCCGCTCTCCCGGACTGGCTGACGGAGGAGGATATCCAGGTTTACGCCGAGGACTACGCCCTCCACGGCGAGCAGGCCTTCACCGGAGCCTTCAACTGGTACCGGAACATCGAGCGCAACAACGAACTGCTCGCGCCTTTTCGGGGGCGCGGGATCGACGTCCCCGCGCTGTACCTGGTGGGAGACCGCGACATGGTCACCTCCCTAAGCGGCCCAGGCGGGCTGGCCTCGCTGACCGCGCTGGTGCCTCGACTGCACGACCCGGTGGTGCTGCCGGGCTGTGGGCACTGGACTCAGCAGGAGCGTCCCGCCGAGGTAAATTCCGCACTCCTGGACTTCCTCGCCGGCATCGACGGCTCGACGGCCCGATGACACGACGCAGAACCGCCTGGCCGGCAAGACAGTCGCCAAGCACATCCTGGACCCTCTGAACATCTGACCCACCCAACCCAGACAAACCACAACCAGACAGAGGACACAAATGACCGAGCGCAATCGCATCCTGATCACCGGCGCAGCCGGCGAAATCGGCGGTGTGAGCAGGACGATGGTCAACATGCTGATTGAACAAGGGCACCCGGTGCGCGCGTTCGTGCGACAGGACGACGAACGCGCGGACTCGCTCCGCCAGGCCGGGGCCGAGGTCTTCGTCGGTGACCTGCTGAACATCGCCGACGTGACCGCCGCACTGAAGGGCTGCCGGCGCATCTACTTCAGCATGAGCCTGTCGCCGTACTACACCGACGCCGTCAGCCTGATGGCAGCGGCGGCGCGGGCACAGGGCGACATCGAAGTCTTCGTCAATATCTCCGAGTACGAGCAGTGGTTCATGCCGTTCGAGAAGATGACCGCACCAGTCGAAGAACGGCGTGAATGGCTCGGCGGACTCGTCACCGACTGGTCACCGCAGCATCGGGCCCACTGGGTCGCCGAGCAGGTGCTGGACTGGTCCGGCATCCCGACCGTCAACGTGCGGGCGGCCATCTTCGTAGAGAACCCCATCCTGACCTGGCTGGCGCTGGAGCCGCTGGGCAATGGCGAACTGCGCCTGCCCTTCGGTACCCAGCGGTTCGCGCCCATCGCCGGTTACGACGTGGCGGAACTATGCGCGAAGATCCTCCTCGACCCGGCACCGCACATCTCGAAGTCCTACGAGCTCACCGGTCCTGAACTCAAGGACATGCACGAGTTCGCTGCGGACTACGGGGCCGCGCTGGGACGCCAGATCACTTACGTTCCCGAAGATGTAGAAACCTGGAACAAGCAATACGTGGACAGTGCCATGGGCGCCTATCCACACATTGCGGAGCACCTGAAGTCCCTGACGCGACTGGTCGCCGGCGGACGCTACGGCGCCGCCGGAGTCAGCGAACAGCTGGAAACCCTGCTCGGGCGCCCGCCAAAGACCGTGCGGTGGGCGCTGAAGAACCATCCCCGCATCCGGAAAATGGCATCTGTGAGCCACTGAGCGGCCTCGACGACGCAGCACTGGAGTCCCCGGCTTGGGGACTCCAGTGCGGCTGGGAGCAGAGCGGCTCCGCCCAGAAAACTCATGATCAAAGTAGGAATTGCGACCACGCTAACCTGAAGGAGGGTGTCGTGTCGGCTGAGAAGTTGGCTCTGAATCTGGAGGAAGTTAGTTTTGAAGATCCGCGTGCTGCACGACTGCGGGATCTGCTGAACAAAGAACTCCTCGCCCGGTACGCCACGGCGGAAGAGCCCACCCTTCCGGCTGCCGCCAGGTCTGCATTAAGCGTCCCGGCCGAAGACTTTGTCGCGAATGTCCTCGTTGTCACCTCCTTCGGGCACGCGATAGGGCACGGGGCACTTCGCCTGCTGGACGGGGAGTGGGAAGTCAAGCGTGTCATCGTTGACCCCGCAGCGCGTGGCCTCGGAGCCGCGACTCAACTCATGGCCGGACTGGAGCAAATCGCAGCTGCGGCTGGCGCCAGGCGGGTCATTCTTCAAACCGGTGGCAAACAACCAGAAGCAGAAGCCCTCTACCGAAAGATCGGCTACAGAGAAATTCCGGTGTATCCGCCCTACAACACGGCCATACCCTTGTCAGTCTGCTTCGAGAAGGAACTTGAGGCTTGAGTCCCAGCAACCTCAACGGAGCTCGCTTTCAAGCGCGTCACCGGTAGAAATTAGCCCGCGCACAGTCTGAAACTGTAGGATTCGGTGTCGTTGCAGCTCACGCGCCAGCTAGACGCAGGGCCAAACCTTCCCGGAGGTGGTCAATGACAGCGGTGATGCGTCTGGGGGTCTGCGAGGTTGCCGAATAGAGGGCATGGATGTCGGCGTGCGGGGTGGGGACGTGCTGAAGGACCTGGCGGAGCGTCCCTGCGCGGATCAGTGGATCGACGTGCCAGCTCGAGCGCATGATTAGGCCCAGGCCCTGGGCGCACCAGCCGGTGACGACGTCTCCGTCGTCGCTGACCATGTTTCCGATGACGCGTACGTACTGCTGCTGGTTTTCGGCGCCGAATCGCCATAGCGCGTAGTCGGCGTTGTTTTCGCGCAGCACGATGCAATTGTGACGCTCCAGGTCCTCGACAGTCTCCAGCGGTGGCCTGTTGTCCAAGTACTGCGGAGCCGCGCAAACGATTCTCCGGTTCCGTGCGAGCAGTTTGGCCTTGAGCCTCGAATCCTCCAGCGCGCCGACGCGGATGGCAATGTCGAAATTCGTGCCGGAAATGTTCAGCGGAAGGGCGGAGAGTTCCAGATCGATGTGAATCTGGGGATGTTGCAGCATGAATTCACCGAGCAGCGGTGCGATGTGGGTTCGCCCGATTCCGAGGGTGGAGTGGACGGTGATCCTGCCTTTAAGTTCGCCGTGCTGGTGTGAGACGAGGTCTTCGAGGTCGGCCTTTTGTTGCAGGATCGCGAGTGCCCCGGCGGCGTAGCGGTGTCCTTCCTCGGTCAGCGTCAACCTACGGGTGCTGCGTCTGATCAGCGTCACCCCCAGGCGGGCTTCCAGCGCTGAGAGGCGCTTGCTGACCGAAGCCACTCCTTTACCCCAGGTCCTCGCCGCTTCGGTGAGGCTTTGCGACCGTGCGATCTGTTCAAAGAACTCCAGGTCGTCTATCTGGTATAGGTCCATGACCGATTCTTTCTTTTGAGGAAAAATTGCATTGTCTCACAGCCCGATAATCGCGGGCTTTTTGTTTCGTACGCTTGTGTGACTGGAAGCACAGCCGGAACCAAAGGCCCTCTGAGGGCACGGCTCGATTCGGGACAACGGCGTTCACACGAGAAGGACCATGATCATGACCAGGACACACCGCATCGCAGTCATCGCCGGAGATGGCATCGGCCAGGAAGTTGTGCCCGAGGGCCTGCGGGCACTGGAATCAGCCTCCGAGGCGTTCGACTTCAAGCTGGAGACCACGCAGTTCGACTACGCGAATGCCGACTACTACACCAAGCACGGCAAGATGATGCCGGATAACTGGTTCGAAGAGCTGAGCACTTTTGATGCGATTTTCTTCGGCGCCGTGGGCTGGCCGGACGTCGTCCCGGACCACGTCTCGCTCTGGGGCAGCCTGCTCCAGTTCCGCCGCGGTTTCGACCAGTACGTCAGCCTCCGCCCGGTAAAGCTGCTGGCAGGAATGGACAGCCCCCTGGCCGGCCGCGTGCCCGGGGACGTGGACTTCTACGTCGTGCGGGAGAACACGGAGGGCGAATACTCCAGCATCGGTGGGAAAATCTTCGAAGGCACCGACCGTGAAACGGTGATCCAGGAAACCGTCATGACCCGCACCGGTGTTGACCGGATCCTGAAGTACGCCTTCGACCTTGCGCAGAGCCGGCCGAAGAAGCACCTCACGTCCGCGACAAAGAGCAACGGCATTTCCATCTCGATGCCCTATTGGGATGAGCGCGTGGAGCAGATGGCCAAAGGCTTCACCGACCTGAAGGTCGACAAGTACCACATCGATATTTTGACGGCTAACTTCGTGATGCACCCGGACTGGTTCGACGTCGTGGTCGCCAGCAACCTGTTCGGCGACATCCTCTCGGACCTGGGCCCGGCCTGCACGGGGACCATCGGCATCGCCCCGAGCGGGAACATCAACCCCGAACGCAAGTTCCCCAGCCTTTTCGAACCGGTCCACGGCTCCGCGCCGGACATCGCCGGCAAGGGGATCGCGAACCCGGTCGGCCAGATCTGGAGTGCTTCGATGATGCTCGAACACCTCGGCGAACGAGGGGCCGCGGCAGCTGTCCAGCAAGGTTTCGAAAACGTCCTGGAACGCGGCGGCAAGCACATCCTCACCCCGGATCTGGGCGGCGAAGCCACCACGGAAATCCTGGGCAAGACTGTCGCCGAAGAGATCACGGCCGTGGCCCTGACCGCAACGGACCACTGAAATGACCGTTACCCCAGTCGAAGACCGGCTCCGCGTCAGTGGAGCAGGTCTCTCGGTGCTCATCGCGCCGGACAAGTTCAAAGGCTCCTTGACCGCATCCCAGGTGGCCCGGGCCATCGCCCATGGCCTCCGCAAGGAACAGCCTGGACTGAATGTGATCGAATTGCCGGTCGCCGACGGGGGCGACGGGACCCTAAATGCTTTTCTCGCCAGCGGATACGTCGCGCATCCGATTTCCGTGACCGGACCGGATAGCGATCTCCAGCCCTCGACCCTGGCTCTCAAGGACGGCACGGCCGTGATCGAGACCGCACTGACCTCAGGCCTGGCCATGCGCGGTGACCGGCCGTTGTCCCCGCTGAGCGGCACGAGCCGCGGCGTCGGTGATGCCATCTTGGCAGCCCTCGACGCCGGGGCGCGCAGGATCATCATCGGCCTCGGGGGCAGCGCCTGCACCGACGGAGGAGCGGGCATGCTCCAAGCCCTGGGCGTTTCCCTCCGCGATGGATCAGGTGCGGTCCTGTACCCCGGCGGGGTCAGCCTGCTGGATCTGCACACGGTCGACATCTCCGGGCTTGATCCACGAATCTGGGATACGGAGATCATTCTGGCCACCGACGTCACCAACCCGTTGTGCGGTCCGGACGGCGCCGCCGCCGTCTACGGCCCGCAAAAGGGCGCCAGCAGCGAGGACGTCACCGTCCTTGACCGGGCGCTTGGCCATTTCGCCTCTCTTGTCGCCCCCGAAGCCGCGCACCTTCCCGGTGCCGGTGCCGCGGGCGGCATCGGCTACGCCGCGCTGGCGGTGCTCGGCGCCACGGCCCGCCCGGGAATCGAACTGATCATGGAACTGCTGGACTTCGAATCCCATCTGGCCGGCGCGGACCTCGTCATCACCGGCGAAGGCCGCCTGGACGATCAGTCCTTCCACGGCAAAGCACCGATGGGCGTGCTGATGGCAGCAGCCCGGCACAACATCCCCACCATCGCCGTATGCGGGTCCAGCCAGCTCACGCCGGCACCCCGTCACCCGGACTTCGACACCATTCACGCGATCACGGACATAGCACCGGATATTGCCACGGCCATCCGCAACGCTGAACCGCTGCTCGAACGCCTCGCAGCACAAATCACGGTTCGGAAGCGATCCGCCCGCTCCGCGAACTAACGGACAAGACACCTATCACCCGGGCAGCGGCGCCCACCCTCCCAATGAAGCGAGAAACCACTATGAGCACCACCACAGAAAGCAAGGAAGCACCAACGCGCGTCCCCCGGTTCCAGCTGGGCGGAGTGCCACTGATTGTCCCGGTCATCATGGCCGGCATCGTCATCACCGCCGGCGCCCTCGACGCGGTCCCCGCCAACATGATCGGCGGCCTGGCAATCATCACAGCCTTCGGCATGCTGCTCGGCCCGCTGGGCAACCGGCTCCCGGTCATCTCCAAGATCGGCGGCGGCGCCCTGGTCTGCCTGATGGTCCCGTCCCTGCTCGTCTACTTCGGCGTCTTCAACGCCAACATGCTCGAAGCAACCACGGCTCTGATGAAGGAAGCCAACTTCCTCTACTTCGTCATCTGCACCCTGGTCGTCGGCAGCATCCTTGGCATGCACCGGACCATGATGCTCCGGGCCCTGGTCCGCATCTTCCCACCCCTCGTCGCCGGAACGGCCGCGGCCGTAACCGCCGGCATCGGCGTCGCCATGCTCTTTGGCTACAGCTTCGAACGCGCCCTGTTCTACATCGTGGTCCCCATCATCGGCGGCGGTATCGGAGAAGGCGTCATTCCCCTCTCCGCCGCCTACGCCAACGCTCTGGGCGGAACGCCCAAGGACTTCATCGCGCAGCTGATCCCGGCCGCTGTCATCGGCAACATCGTCGCCATCATCCTCGCCGGCATGCTCCGCCGCCTAGGTGAACGCAAAGCCCACCTCGACGGCGGCGGCATGCTCGTCAGGCCCAAGAAGGGCTCCAACGACGCCGAGATCTTTGAAGCTGCGCACCACGACACCGTCCAGGCCAACCCGAACTACGCCATGGGCATCCTGCTCATCTGCGGCATGTTCGTCCTGGCCAGCCTCGCCGAACCCTTCCTCCACCTGCCCGCACCGGTGCTGGTCATCGTCTTCTCCGTCATCCTCAAAGTCGCAGGCATCGTCCCGGCCAGCGTCGAAGGCTCCGCCCGCGCCGTCTACGCCATCGTCTCCAAGCACCTGATCTACCCGACGATGATCGGACTCGGGATGCTCTACGTGCCGATGGCCGACGTCATCAGCGTCCTCTCCATCGGCTACGTCGTCACCTGCGCGGCAGTCGTGATCACCATGGCCCTCGTAGGCTTCTACGTCGGCAAGGCGCTGGGCATGTACCCCATAGACGCCTCCCTCGTCACCGTCTGCCACAGCGGGCTCGGCGGCACCGGCGACGTCGCCATCCTCTCCGCATCCAACCGTATGAACCTCATGCCCTTCGCCCAGATCTCCACCCGCATCGGCGGCGTCACCACCGTCATCTCCGCAGCATCCCTGATCCACCTCACCGCCGGCTAAGACCGGCACACTAGAACCACTGCGCAGGGAGGCGGAGCCGTTATCGGCTCCGCCTCCCTGCGACCGTAGCAACCCGAGGAAAAGTCGCCCATGGACGCGGCGCCAAAGCCTTTAGAAGAACCGATCCGCTACGGCTACCGAAGTTCCGTCGTCCTCGATTGGCGCGAACTGACCCCAGGGGACAACGTCGTGCTACAAAGCCCGGAACGAAGTGGAACCTCAGGCAGGAATTGTAGACGCCATCTCGGGTGACGGCTCCTTTATCTGGCTCCTGCAGAGCGGATGCGATGGGCGTCGCTTGTTCCACCGCCAAGACGGAACAAGACCCTCGTCGACCCCACCTCTGAACCGTCCACCGCAGATTCTTGGTCAATGACTCACTAGTAGTCCTGTGCTGAATCAACCTCCGGTGGCCAGGGCCTTGGTGATCGCCAATACGGTTCACGCCGCCGGGGCTAACCCGGCAGAAGTAGCTTCGACGAAGGCCACGGCCGGCAGGCCGATGTAATTCATCAGCTCGAAGCCTCAGGTTACGTCCCGGTATTGCGGCACCCAACCGCGGCACTTAAAGGCAGCCATACACGCACTCCGAGTGGGAATGGATGCGCTGGGCTAGCGAAAATAGAGGCCAATGTCTGTGCGTGCTTGGGCTACCTCCGGGCCATTAGTGCCAGGCCATCGTCCGCACAGTCAGACGTACCCACCGATGAATCCTCCAGCTTTACAGAGGGGTTCTTATCGGCTTGCGGAGGGCCTCCGGGCCGCGCGCTCGTGCTCGCGCCGGCACGCGGACCCAGCGCCGCCTCTCCACAGACACCACCTCGGCGTCTCACCATTCCGCATGTAGTCATCCAACACTCATGCAATGAATGGATATGAAGAACCAGCCACGTAACCGCTACCACCGGACATCTCGCTCCAAATCCACAACCGTTTATGTCGTGGAGGCCAGAGTTAACCATGAAGAGTAATTTATGTCGTGGAGGCCAGAGTTAACCATGAAGAGTAACTAGCCCCAACCCGGCCGCGCATTTCAAGAAGGAGGAACCCGGAACAGCAGCCGCCACCAACAAAAAAGGCCCCCGAAGGGGCTATAAGTGAACAATTTGTCCACACTCAGAGACCCACAAGCCCCTGAACAGGGAAAACACGTGCCCGAGGTGGGACTCGAACCGGACTCCAGCCCTGCAAAACCGCCCCTCCCCCGAAAACATCCCGAGTCCGAGCCAGTCCGACCGATGTACGGCCGAGTCCGAAGCCAACGGTGTGCACATTGTGCACACCCTTCTTTTTGTCCCATTGCTCACCATTGGTACGACTGCCGCACCCTGCGGAGTGCGGCACTTTGCCTTGTGCGCAGTGCGGTTCCGACCGCTCCTCCAGGCTTCAAGGTCCGGCCCGGCGCGTCGCCGATGACGGCCACGCCCGGGGCCGGTATTTGGGGCAAGACACAGGCTCCGAGTGGGTGAACGTCATTGACGGTCGTTCCCCCTTTTCCCAACTTCTCAAGTGCTGAAAGAAGGGAACCCGCATGACCTAACGTCAACGAGGCCGACGTCCTACACGATGATGACCGGTCGCCGGTAGCTGCCTACGCTATGTTGCGCCGCCCCGACCAAAAACTTCGCTCGGCCCTCCGCTATCGCTAATTTCCTCGCTTGGATTCCCTGACGCCCTTCAAGGCATTGCCGTGCAATTACGACGGCCCCGGCCGCAATGGGGAGGTCAAGGGCATCGTTGGTCCACGTTTGGAATTCGCGATCCCTGCATGGCCAGGTGTTCCGGCTTTTTAGCCGCCGACGACCTCTGTGCTGATCGCCCATAGCCGGGCAGCAGAGTCCGGATCCATCGCGTGGCCGGCAACGCCTTCGCGGGTCACGAAGGGCGGATTGACTACGGGAGCTTGCTGGCCGTACTCGAAGTAGCGCCCGCCGAGTCCGCGCAGGGTCGGGGAGGCGGCGAGCAGAACGGAAGTCGCGGCTCCTTGCTCCGCTGTCGAGAACGTCTTCGAGGGATCCTCGCGCGTGACGGCCAGGACGCTCGGCGGGAGGTGCCGGGAGAGCGCAGTGAGGATGCTCCCGGGTTGGAGGGTATTGACTGTGATGTCGTCTGCCACCCAGCGCTCATGCGCGGCGACGGCAAATAAGACGTTCGCCGTCTTGGAACGCCCGTAGGCGAGCTGTGGATCGTACTCCGTGTGAAGAAAACGGATGTCGTCGAAATCGAGTGGGGCCGCGAGGTGCGCTGCGGAGCTGACCACGACCACGCGCGCGTCCGACGCGGCGCGAAGGGCCGGGAGCAGACTGGTGGCGAGGGCGAAGTGGCCGAGGTGGTTCGTCGCGAACTGCAACTCCCACCCGTCCGACGTCCGCGTCTCCGGCGGCGCCATGATTCCTGCATTCGCGACAAGGATGTGCAGCGGGCCGCTCCACTCCCGCACGAACCGCGAGATCGACACCGGATCAGCAAGGTCCAGTGCAGCGACGGCGATCCGTTCGCGGCCGACTTCGGTGCGCAAAGCCCGCACGACTTCTTTGGCCCGGCCGGGATCGCGGACCGCGAGGGTCACCTCGGCGCCCGCACCGGCGAGGGCCCGGGCGGTCTCGGTTCCCAAGCCGGAGGCCCCTCCGGTAACGATCGCGCGGCGACCGGTCAAATCGATGCCCTCAACCACCTCTCGAGCCGTGGACAGCACGGTGAACGGGGTCCTGATGAGCGAGGACATGGCATGCTCCTTCTCCTGGTGGGGTCTCCGGCTGCGAAACCGGTGACGAGTGCAGGCAGGCTCGTGGTCCGCGCGTACGGCGCGGACCACGAGAGTCTGCTAAGTCAGGCTTGTTGCGGTCTGGTTCTTCTCGGCCTCTGCCGAGAGCCAAGCCCACTCGTTCCACTCCTCGAGGCGCGTGCCGTAGATGTGCGGGACGAGCTGCAGCGGCGGCGTGCCGAAGAAGACACGCAGTGGCGGGTTCTCGGCGTCGACGAGCTTCAGGATCGCCGGGCCGACACCGGCCGGATCGCCCATCTCGACATCAGCGAAGCCGCTCATGAATGCGTTCCGCACCTCGTCGTACTCGGCCAGCGGTGCGGAATACGACGAGGAAGCGCCGAACTCGGTAGCAAACGCGCCCGGCTGGACGACCGTCACCTTGATGCCGAACCCGGCGACCTCCTGCGACAGCGAGTCGGCGAGGCCCTCGACAGCAGCCTTGCTCGCGGTGTACCCGCCGGTAGTGGGGAAGGCGGCGATCCCGAGCATGCTCGAGAGCATGATGATGTGCCCGCTACGCTGCTCGCGCAGATAGGGCAGGGCCGCCTGGGCCACCCAGAGCGATCCGAACACATTTGTCTCGAACTGCGCGCGGACGTCGGCCTCGGTGAGTTCCTCGAGAGCTCCGAACAGTCCGTAGCCGGCATTGTTCACGACGACGTCGAGTGCACCGAAGTGTTCGTGCGTCCGCGCCACGGCACGGGCGACCTCGGCCTTGTCGGTGACATCAAGCTGCAGGGGAAGGACCGCGTCGCCATACGTGACGACGAGCTCCGTCAAGGTGTCGGCCCGGCGCGCAGTCGCCGCGACCCGGTCCCCGCGGGAAAGGGCCGCTTCCGCGAAACGGCGACCGAAACCGCGGGACGCGCCAGTGATGAACCACGTCTTGCTCATGAACGTTCTCTCCTTGATGAGTAGCTTACAACCGATTCTGGGACGTTATCACAAAGTGGTACTCAGTACCATTTTAGGCCGGTGTACTATTTAGGGATGGGAATCTCAAGCACCGACGGACAGCTCAAGAGCACTCCGCCTACGCTGCGGGAGCGGACCAAGCGGGCCATGCGCGCAGAAGTCATCGAGGTGGCGTTCCGCCTGTTCGCTGAGCACGGCTTCGACCAAACAACCGTTGAGCAGATCGCCGCCGAAGCGGGCCTGTCCCGGACCACCTTTTTCCGCTACTTCGGGACGAAGGAAGATGTCGTGCTGGGGCGGATGGCCGAATTAGGCCATGACATCGCGACGGCGCTCGACGCACGTCCTGCCAACGAGCACCCATGGCTTGCGTTGCGGCGAGCCATCGACGTCGTCACGCAGGTCGATACCGAAAATATGGACGAAGCCCAAAAGTTCATGCGGCTGATGAGCGACGCCTGCGCGCTGCGTACTCACGAATGGGAGCGGACACAAGGCTGGCAAAGCATACTTTCCCCCCGCCTGCTACGACGCTTGCGGGAGCAAAAGACAGGCGCGGACCCGCGGGCCGCCGCCCTGGCCGCCTCCGCGATCGCCTGCCTGAATGTCGCCACCGACTCATGGATGCAGGCCGGCGGCGCGCGTCCTCTCAGCGAACTTGTCGATGAGGCGATGGGCGCCGTATCACCACTCGAATAGACAGAGCCGCTACGTCAAGTCCGTCTTCTGCAGCATCAAAGGCCAACTTTCCCTAGAACAACACCGGACTGGTCGCCAACACCTGCGGCCTTGGACTACTCCCCTATGGAAAGCTGGAACCCCTGAAGGCCTCCAGCCGGGGCTTTGGCGAAGTCATCCTGTTCGCACTGAGCTTGCATCCGGCCAGGATCGTCATGGCCCTGGGCGGCAGCGCCAGCACCGACGGCGGCATGGGGATGCTCACCGCTCTTGGCTACAGCTTCCGCGATGCCCAGGGCCAGCAGCTCTTCGGCAGTGGCCGGGCCCTGGCACAGATCCATTCGATCCACGGGACCACACTCCCCGAACTGGCTGACACCGAACTTATCGTGGCCAGCGACGTCCACAACCCCCTGTGCGGCGCCCAAGGTGCCGCCGCAGTCTTCGGACCCCAAAAGGGCGCCGGACCGGCGGACGTTGCAGCACTTGACAAGGGACTGGAGCACCTTGTCACCAAAATGGCCGAAGCCGGATTCGCGGATGGGGCGGCGCTGGCCGAGCACGAAGGTGCCGGCAGCGCCGGAGGTATCGGCTACGCCTGCCTGCTACTCGGCGCCAAACAGGTGTCCGGGGCCGACTACTTCCTGGACCTGCTGGACTTCAACACCCGCAAGGACAGCTGCGACGTCGTTATCACCGGCGAAGGCAGCATCGACGAACAGACCCTGGCCGGCAAACTGCCCGCCGCCGTCGCACGACGATCCGGCACCAGGCCAATCATCGCCGTCGCCGGCCGCTCCCTCCTCCCGAAGGAACGCTGGTCGGAAATGGCACTGACCCGGGTCTACACCCTGGCCGACTACACCGACCGGGACTCATCCAAGGACCCCGAACTTTCCACCAGCCTGCTCCGGGAGATCGGCAAAGACATCGGAACCAGCCTCCTGTAGAGGATCGTCGTCACCCAAACCCATGGCGGGCCTCAGTGGTCCGGAGTCGAATGGGCCCAGCAGCTGCTGCTCCACGCCTACACGCACAACAGCACCAGACACTCCGCGCCCATCCTCACCGCGGTCGCCTACATCAATTGGCGGGAAGGCCGAGGCAGCAAAGCCCGCCAGTTCCTGGAGCTCGCCCTCGAAGCCGACCCCACTAATCGTCTGGCCAGGCTCAGCGACCTAATGATCGGCTGCGGAATGGTCTCCGGCTGGAACATGGACGACGAAGGGGCCCTCCGCCTCACGTGCCTTGAATCAACCTGGACTCCAGTCGCTGGGAAGATGAGGCCGACGACGGCGGGACGTTACGGAGCCACTCGAAAACCGCGGCACGCAATCACAGCGGATCAAAATTCCTGCTGCGTATGCTCCACAGACGGAAGGGTGACCAACGTGTATCTCTCAAACGCAGGTACGTCATGCCGTTCCGCCTACATCCCGCATGAACGCCTTACAGGAGATATATCGGAACTCGCCGTCAGCCTTTGGTCCTGGGCCAAAAATAATCAGCAAGTCATGTTGCATCCGGCCCCGGCCGGCATGAAGTGCTGAAGACAAAAACCAAGGGAAAGGAACAAGAAGGATGAACTCCCAGACAAAGCCCGTTCAGGCAGGACACGGCCCGCCGGACTGAGCCCGCTCCCCCACAACCGAATACGGGCCTGCGGGAACCCACACACCCCCGGAGAACTAGGTCAGAGGCAAGAGTGTGCACAATGTGCACACTCCAAAGTACTAATTTCAGAAAAACGCCTCTGACCAGGGAAAACACGTGCCCGAGGTGGGACTCGAACCGGACTCCGGGCCCTGCAAATCCGCCACTCCCCCGGGAACCTCCCCAATCCGAGCCAGTCCGGCCGATGTACGACCCAGTCTGAAGCTCAAGATGTGCACATTGTGCACACCCTCCTTTTTTGGCCCTCCGAGCACACCTAGCGTGGGATCATGTGCCGGGAAATCAAGGACGCAGCATCCTGAATTTCCACGCTGCCGGCAGCAACACCCACTACCAGGTCAAAACCCTCATCAGTCGTGAAGTCATGGCGATATCCGTTGATCCACAGCATCAGCACCATGAGCGTCCAGGCTGTGCGCTTGTTGCCGTCAATAAGAGGATGAAAACGGGCCACCGACTCCATCAAGGCAGCCGCCTTCATGTCCAATTCAGGATAGGCTTCGACACCCATAACGGTTGTGGCCGGGCGGACCAGGGCCGAGGCAAGAAGCCCAATGTCCCGAACATGAAATCCATACCGATCAACGACGTGCAGAGCATCTTCTATTTCGAGGTACTCATGCATCCTCAAGTCGCTGCAGCAGCTCCGCATCGTGATTCATGACGAACGCCATCCCAGCGCTAACGTCGCGGCTACGGCGGTGGCGCTGGAGAACCAGCTCGGCTCCCTGAAGCAGCAGCGCGGACTTGGACGTATGTTCCTCGGCAGCAAGCTCATCGAGCCGACGGTCGAGATCTTCGGGAACGCGCAAATTCATGGCCATATCAACATGGTACCAAGGCGGTACCGCGTCCTTATGCCCACATCGACTTGGACTCCACACCCACATCAATAACATCGTGGCGGAACTCCGCCCCATATGGTGAACATTCTTCTACTAGCACCAGCTCGCAAGGTCAAGGTTCAACAAAACCGGGGGCGGTGCACCTCGTCGCCCTTGTTTCAATGAGCCGTTCCCGTGTAAATTGCTTCAGCTGTCGGGCAACCATTGCTCGACATTCATGGCCGAAGGGAGTATCCGTTTAACGGCGGAACCGTGGCTGGCATTTAGTTGATTCTTCCTTCGAAGGGGATGGCGAAGGCGTTCAGGGCCGGCTTCCACCTTGTTGCCCATCGTGCCCTGCCTTTGCCGGTCGGGTCCAGTGCCCGGGTGGCGAGGTAGAGGCATTTCAGTGCGGCTTGGTCGGTGGGGAAATGTCCCCGGGCGCGGATCGCGCGCCGGTAGCGGGCATTGACGGATTCAATGGCGTTGGTACTGCAGATGACCCGCCGGATTTCCACGTCGTAGTCCAGGAAGGGCACGAACTCGCTCCACGCGTTCTCCCAGAGCCGCGTGATCGCCGGGTACCGTTGGCCCCATTTGCCCGAGAAGTCGACGAACCGTTCCTTCGCCGCGGCCTCGGACGGAGCGGTGTAGACCGGGCGCAGGTCCCGGGACATTTCGTCCCAGTACTGCAGGGCCGCGAACCGGAAGGTGTTCCGGATCAGGTGGACGATGCAGGCCTGGACCACGGCGCGGTCCAGGCCGTGTTGATGGCCTCCGGTAGGCCCTTGAGCCCGTCGCAGACGGTGATGCAGACGTCCTCCACGCCGCCGTTCTTGATTTCCGTCAGGACGGAGAGCCAGAGCTTCGCGCCTTCCCCGCCGTCCCCGGCCCACAGCCCGAGGATGTCGCGTTCGCCGTTGACGCTGACGCCGATCGCGACGTAGACCGGCCGGTTCGTGACCTGCCCGTCGCGGACCTTGACGTGGATTGCATCGATGAACACCACCGGGAACACCCGGTCAAGGGGCCGGTTCTGCCACTCGGTCATTTCACCGATCACCTTTTCGGTGATCCGGGAGATCGTGTCTTTCGATACCCTGGCACCGAACACCTCCCCGAAATGGGCGGCGATCTCGCCGGTCGTGAGGCCCTTCGCGCTCAGCGACAACACAATCTCATCCACGCCGGTCAGCCTTCGCTGCCGCATCTTGACCGTCTGCGGGTCGAACGTGGAGCCGGTGTCCCGCGGCACATCAATCTCCACCGGCCCGATCTCCGTCAACACGGTTTTCGTGCGGGTGCCGTTACGGGAATTCCCGCTTCCGCGCCCGGCCACGTCGTGCTTTCCATAACCGAGATGCTCGTCCATTTCCGCTTCCAGAGCGGTCTCCAAAACGTTCTTCGTGAGTCGGTTCAACAACCCACCCGGGCCCACGAGGTCGGTACCCTGTTCTCTGGCCTGGGCCAGGAGCTGCTGCGCCAACTCTTGCTGATCCTCATCAGTCGCCATGGGATCCAGTGTTTCGCTCATGATCGGTCCTTCCCGCCAGCCACAGCCCGGCGTGTCAGGCCAACCACGGATCCACCGTTATTCAGACACTCCCCGGCCGCAGGACGGGACCCCGTGTTTGGTGGTGAAGCAGGCGCCTGGATCCAGATGGTCGAGGCGCCCGCTTCACGTATGGAAGCCTGTCAGGCGGCTTCTGTGGTCACTTTGTTGGTGATGGACCCGACACCATCGATCTCGACGGTGACAGTGTCACCGTCATTGAGGAACAGTTGCGGGGTTCGGCGGTAACCGATGCCGGCGGGGGTTCCGGTCAGGATGACGTCGCCGGGCTGCAGAGTGGTGAATTCCGAGATAGTCGCGATCAGTTTCGGGATGCTGAAGATCAGGTAGGACAGGTCTGAGTCCTGGACGACCTCGCCGTTGAGGATGGTTCGGATGCCTGCGCTGGCCAGGTCCACTTCGTCGGGGGTGATGACGTAGGGACCGATGGGAGTGGAATTGTCCCAGGCCTTGCCCTGCATCCATTGGTGGGTTTTGTACTGGTACTCGCGCATGGTCACGTCGTTGCAGACCGAATACCCCAGAACGTGATCCAGGGCGTCCTCTTCGCTGATGCGCCGGGCGGACCGGCCGATGATGACGGCCAGCTCGCCCTCGTAATCGGCTTGGGTGGCTTCGGGGGGCAGGAGGATGTCGTCGGTGGGCCCGATGAGGCTGGAGGCGTACTTGGGGAACAGCACGGGATAGGTGGGCAGCTCCCGATGGGACTCTTCGATGTGGGCCTTGTAATTCAAGCCCACGCAGATGATCTTGCCAGCGGCCGGGGAGATCGGGCGCAGCGTCACCGCGGCGATCTCGACGGATTCGTCAGGCAGGCGTGTGGACTCGGCGAGCACATTGGTGGGCGTGCCGGCCCCGATTTCGGTGAGTGCGGCCAGGGGGACGAGGCGGTCGCCGTCGACCTCTCCGACGCGGCGGACGACGGATTTCACCTATGTCCCGGTCTACTCGGGATTCGTCTAAGTTGCCTTGGTCATCGACCTGTACTCCCGCGCGATCGTCGGCTGGGAAACCTCAACTGTCAAGGACACCGCGTTCGTCGAACATTGCCTGAGAATGGCCCTGTGGCGACGCCAACACACCGGCCGGCCGGCCGGCACAGGCGGGACTGATCCATCATTCAGATGCTGGCAGCCAGCTTAGGTTCAAGGGGTCGTCGCAACACCGGCTTGTGTGACCGAGACTAGCTGATCGTGCATTGCCTCGGCTGGTGTTTTCCATCCAAGGGACCACCGGGGCCGGTTGTTGAGCGTGGCGGCGACGGCTTCGAGATCGATACTGCTGTGTCTGGCGAGGTCAGTGCCTTTGGGAAAGTACTGGCGGAGCAACCCGTTCGTGTTCTCGTTGGTGCCTCGCTGCCAAGGGCTGTGCGGCTCGCAGAAGTAGATCGGGAGTCCAACATCGGCCCGTAGCTGGACGTGCTGGGCCAACTCGGCACCCTGATCCCACGTCAAAGTCCGACGCAACTGCTCGGGCAGGGTGCCGAGCTGGAAGGCAATCGCTTTGCGAACAGCTTCGGCACCATGGCCGGCTAATGGCGGACCATTCTTGACCTGAGCCTCTTCTCCGTGAGTGGTCATTCGGGGTAGATGTAGCAGCTTCGTGAATCTCGTCGTGCGTTCGACGAGCGTGCCGATCGCCGAGCTCTCAAGCCCGATTATCAGGTCCCCTTCCCAGTGGCCGGCCTCAACCCGGTCGTCAACCTCGGCCGGTCGGATACCGATCATCACCTCGGCCGTGATGAACTTCTTACCGCGGCCGCGGGTACGCGCCTGCGGCACCCGCAGCGCTCGTCCGCTCCGCAGACACGCCGACAACTCCCGATGCAGCCCACCACGGCCCTTGATGTAGAGGGCTTGGTAGATGGCCTCGTGTGAGATCCGCATGGAACCATCGTTGGGGAAGTCGAGGCGGAGCCGGTTGCTGATCTGTTCGGGGCTCCAAGCAGTTCCCCAGCGCCGGTCCTTGCGACGGCCGTGACGACGCCCTGCCCACGGCACATTCGGTCCAGGAATCGGCCTGCCATCGGCATCTGTGATCGTCCCAGCGAGACGGTCCTGAACATACTGCCGCAGCCGGTCGTTGGCAGCCAGCTTCGCAATCTTCGGGCGGGTAGCGCGACGATCCCGATGCCACTGCGCGGTCACTGCGCGATATTCTATTTGCCCGCCTCGGGTCGCAGCGTTCCGGCGTAACTCTCGAGAGACTGCTGACGGAGAACGCCCCAGGTGCCGGGCGATCTCCCGTACGCCGTGCCCGTAAGCGCGACAGATCGCGATCTCCTCGCGCTCAAGGAAGGACAAATAGCGGCCTGTGGCAGGCTCGAACTTCGACGGTGGCATCCCCCCAGCGTCACGGAACCAGCGCGTTCCCACCGCTGATGACACGCCCGCCACGACGCCGGCCTCCTCGCTCGTGACACCTCGAGCGATCGCCTCCCAGAAACGCTGCCGATGCTCGCTCCGCGAAACTGGCGGGCCGGCCTGGCGAACGCATCGCCGGCCTCCCCGTCGCAGCAGCCACCCATCCCAATGGTCGTCCCATTTCAGCACCTCCAGATAGAGGTGTTGCGACGACCACTTGAAACCGCCCAGTACACCTCCATCCGTTACACCGACACCCTTGCACTGGAGGGCCTGCAGCCATCCATCGGCAGCGTGGGTGACGCTTATGACAATGCCGCCGCCGAGACCGTAATGGGGCTGTTCAAGAACGAGGCCGTCGCGAAGGATTCACCGTTCCGCGCCGGGGCGCTGAAAACCGAAACCGACGTTGTGGAGATCGTTTTCGAGTGGGTCCACTCGTACAACAACCAACGCTTACATTCCGCCCTGGATCACCAGACGCCAGAGGAATTCGAGCAGGCATACTATGCTCGAGAAATCGGCTCGTTACCCGACGACGCCGCCAACAAACAGCGGCATGATTCCCGGGACGGTTCACCCACACACCCCGGAGAACCAGGTCAGAGGCCGGAGTGTGGACACTGTCCACACGGAAAAGCACCAGTTTCAGAGAAAAACGCATCTGACCTGCGGAAACACTGTGCCCGAGGTGGGACTCGAACCGGACTCCAGCCCTGGCAAACACTGGGAACTCTTGAAAACATCCCCTATCCGGCCCAGTCCGGCCGATGTACGACCCGATCCGAAGCCGAAAGTGTGGACAGTAATGATGGAATTGGTTGTGTCGCGGCGTGGCTCCAAGTGTGGCTGACGCCCTGTGAGGGGTTTGTCTTGACATTGATCTGTCCGCCGCGGCACGACCGCAGTAAACGCGGCGGCCAGGTGGACATGACCTTATAGGAGCCTGTTCCGAAGAGTCCCATTACTGTCTTGTCTGCCCACCCGGCCGGCGTGCCCTTTTCTCATCGCATGCAAAGGTCAGGGCAGTTTCATCATGGCAAAGGAACATCTGAAAGTCATCGCCGGGATCGATACCCACGCCGATACCCACCACGTCGCCCTCATCACCGATACCGGCCGGCACGTGGCCGACCGGGAATTCCCTGCCGCGGGCTCCGGCTACCAGGGCATCATCGAGTTCATCGCAGAGTTCGGTCCGGTCCTCGCCGCGGGCGTGGAAGGGACCGGCAGCTACGGTGCCGAGCTCTCCCGCGTGCTCGTCCGTGAGGGCATTCACGTCGTGGAGGTGATGCGCCCGAACCGGCAGGCCCGTCGGCTGCAGGGAAAATCCGATCCGATCGATGCCTATCAGGCCGCCGAATCGGTGCTGGCCGGCCGCGCCGGCGCCACCCCGAAATCCCGGGACGGGGCGGTGGAATCGTTGCGGGTGCTGCGCGCGGAGCGCGCCACGGCAATGCGGGCCCGGGTCGCCGTGATGGCCCAGGTCAGGGCGATCCTGGTAACAGCACCGGAGACCATCCGCGCCAGATACCGGGCCATGACCAGTCCCGCTTTGATGGCCGCACTGGAGAAGACACGGCCCGCCGGAGCGTCCGTCCGAGCTGACCACCAGCACCGCGACCGTGCTGAAACGGCTCGCCGTCCGCTACCGGCACCTGCACCAGGAGCTGGCACTGATCGATGCCGAACTCGACGCCATCCTCGCCCTCCACGCACCCATGCTGCGCGATCTGCAGGGCGTGGGCACCGACGTCGCCAGCCAGCTCCTCGTGACCGTGGGAGACAACCCCGAGCGCGTCACCACCGAAGCGAAGTTCGCCGCACTGGTCGGCGTCGCCCCGATCCCCGCATCATCGGGAAAGACCTCCCGGCACCGGCTCAGCCGGGCAGGCGACCGGCAGGCCAACAAAGCCATCCACCGCGTGGTCCTCGTGCGAATGAGGTACGACAGCAGGACCAAGGACTATGTGGCCAGGCGACACCAGGAGGGCAAGAGCACCAAGGAAATCATGCGCTGCCTCAAGCGCTACGTCGCCCGGGAAATCTACGACCAGCTTCTCCACCCGCGCCCCGGCCCCGACGCCGGAACCCTCCGGACGGTACGCACAGCCAAGCAACTGACCCTTCAACAAGCCGCAGACGCCCTCCACGTCTGGCCCACCGCACTGTCCCGCCTCGAACGCGGACTCACCCACGACAACGACTTCCACAAACGCTACGAAACGTGGCTCAACTCTCAATCCCCTGAAAGCGTAGAAACTCCGCATTGCGGGTCGGCCCGAATCTTGGCGTAGCGCCGCGCGCCAGGGGGCGGCCTTGGCGCGCCCCGTCCCTACGTGTCAGGCTGAGTTGAGGCCAGCGGCTCATAGCAACTCCGCAAAATCGTAGGGCGAGAATCAGGAACAGCATCAATGTCTATCTCCACAATTTCCCCGGTGCGGGAAGATGGGTCCATGAGTAATTCTGGCCCTCGCGCCGGCGGTCCAAGGCCTCGGCGGTCATTCACCCCGGCACAAAAGCTGGCCCATTTGGATGCCTACGAGACCGCCTGCGGGGACGGCTCCGGCGGCGGGGCCTACCTGCGGCGCGAAGGGATCTATTCCTCCCAGATCACCGAGTGGCGCAAACTCCGCGACGCCGGAGTGCTCGAGGGCAAGAAGCCCGGTGAGAAGATCGGCAAGCTCACTGCCGAGCAGGTCGAAATCGCCCGTCTACGCCGGCAGCTGGAGGTGAGTGAACGCAAGCTGGTACGGACGGAGGCCGCGTTGTCCATCATGGAAAAAGCACGGCAGCTTTTGGAGGATATCTCCGAAAGCGCGGAGCAGCAGCCCTGGTACAGGAAACCCTGATGGGCATCTACACGGACCTCACAGGGGCGGACATTCCGACCAGGGAAGCGGCCGTCCTGGCCGGCGTCCCGCGGGCGACCGCGACCCGCAAGCCCCGGATCCCGGTGGCCGTTTCGGCGCCTGTGCCGGCGAACAAAATCGGCCCCGCCGAACGGGCCCGCATCCTGGCCACCGTGAACTCGGAGCGTTTCGTGGACCTGGCCCCGGTACAGATCTACGCCCAGCTCCTGGACGAGGGGACCTACCTGTGTTCCATCTCAACGTTCTACCGGGTCCTGGCCGAGAACAGGCAGGTCAAGGAACGCCGCCGGCAGGCCCGCCATCCACCCCGGGCAATCCCGGAACTGCTCGCGACCGGCCCCGGCCAGGTCTACAGCTGGGACATCACCAAGCTGGCCGGCCCGGTCAAGGGCAAGTACTTCGATTGCTACGTGATGATCGACATCTACTCCCGCTACATTGTCGGCGTCTACGTCCACGCCCACGAGTCAGGGGAGCTGGCGGTGGAAATGATGAAGGAAATCTTCGGCATCCACGGCATCCCGCAGATCGTGCACGCGGACCGCGGCACCTCCATGACGAGCAAAACCGTTGCCGCACTGCTGTCCGATCTGGAGGTGACCAGGTCACATTCGCGGCCCCGGGTAAGCAACGATAACCCGTTCAGCGAGGCGTGGTTCAAGACATTGAAGTTCGCACCCGTCTTCCCTGAACGCTTCGGCTCCCTGGCCGACGCGAGGACCTTCACGGCCGCCTTTGTTGAGCAATACAACCATCGCCATTGCCACACGGGGATCGGCCTAAATACCCCGGCAGACGTCCACTACGGCCTTGCCGCCGCGAAAGCCACCGAACGTTCCCTGACGCTGGCCGCAGCCCGGGAGAGAAGCCCCGAACGATTCAGCACCAGACGGGATCCGAAAATCCTGGCCATCCCCGACGCGGCATGGATCAATAACCCATCCAACAGAATGGCTACGGCAGTAGCCGCCTAACTCCCGCTGGCCTCAATCGCCTTGACAAATTCCGCGTGCGCTGACTACAAGACCGGGGCCGCGGAGGCTCCGGGGTCAAAGGCGGCCGCAGGCCGTCGCGCAGCGATCGCAGACCCTTGAGGCTGGAGAAGCCGGCCCCGGTAGCCTGTGCTGCACGTGGCTCAGTGACCATTGACAACAATAGGAGCATCACTGTCCACACTTCCCTTTTGCCCTTTTTCCTCCACTCTGCAGGCGACTGCCGCACCACTCCGAGCGCGGCCGTTCCGTCTTCAGCGTGATTTCCTTCCGCTCCGAACTGCTAGGCTCCGGAGTCACGGCTGGGGCCCGGTCTGCGACCGCGTTCGAGCGCCTGCCCGTGAGGCGAGGCACGCGGTGATACTTGGTGAGTGTCATGGCGGTTGGTTCCTCCTCTCCGCACATCTCATTGTCAAACGTGCGGGATCCCGCATGACAAGGCGACTGTCCGCCCCCGTACGGGTGACGGCGCCCCCGACGCCGCGTTGCCGGTTTGCGAAGCCATCCTGATGGACCAAATAATTCGCCCTGCGCCGTTCTCGATCCCTAACTCGCTGGGCTGGCCGTTAGCGCACCTGGGCGCCAGCGCGTCGGTGCGAGAACGACGAAACATCCGTTATCGGCGTTTAAGGCGTGCTCTCCCACTTTCGCGTTGCCCCCGATACGCGAAAGTGTTCGAACTACCGAGAAGAACGACGCGCAAATGACTCGTGCCGCAGGGGTTCTTCTTTGAAGCCTATCCCTCACGGTTCAGATGTGCCCTGCCAGGCTGCTTGACGGCAGTGCGGGAATCTACTTGGACTCTTGGCCCGCCAGCAGTCAGTCGCTCAATCTTGTTGCATTCGCAGTGGCGGGCGGAGATGGCAAATCCGTGCGTTAGGTGATCTCCGCGCATGGTGGTGCCGGCTGAGCGGTTACTACTTGGGTATTCGGATCGTACTCTAGGGCCGGCCTTCCGGCCACGATCACTGTAGCGCGCTCCCATGGCCGGTCTTCAAGTAGGAAGGGAATTTCTTGTTCTTCCCACTCCCTGTGCAGTTCTTCTTCTTCCTGGCCATCTCGTGCCAGCAGGCGACATCGGGCTTCAAAGTTGTCGCACTGCACCCAGATCGAAGCGTCGACTAGGTCTGAGAGAGCTTGGCGTGATGATCCGCTCCCTTCCACCCACACCACGGAACGCCCGGCGGGTAGAGCTATGGCACCTGGACGTTCTCGGGCCACCCAACCCGGCGGACGGTAATGGACTGCCTCGCCTTGGAGCAGGGGTTCGAGGACACCGTCACGGAGTTCATCGGCCCAGTCAAAAAACGAGAGATGCCACGCTACATCGTCCGTGTGAACGACATCTGAGTCCGGCACTCGAGCTAGTAGACGATCGACCAGGGTGGTCTTGCCTGCCCCGCTCCTTCCATCTACCGCTACAATCCAGGGGCGGTTCGGACGTTGTCCTGCTGCCGGCAGTAACCGCCGCACCAAGCCTTCCAGTGACTCGGCTTGCCAGGGTCCCGCATCGGGTTCGCCGACTTCCGGTTTCATATCCATGATTACCTCGACTTCGATTGGGACGCTCACCGGACAGGCATGAGGCGGCTGCCAACATCCTGAGGCGTTTACGAGCCGAACAGTTGAGCTGCCATCGAATATATCCCCAACAACCCAGCCGCTAAGAGGATGCCCAGATAGGCCAAGACCAGCCTCGTATCGCGGAGGTAGCAGTTCGACTTCGTCAGGCCCCTCCGTCGCGCTTTCCAATAGCCTGCGAATCCGACTGCAGCGAACACGGCCAGTGCCACCGGACCAGCTGCCCAGCCGAGCAGGGCAACGGTCGCGAAAATACAGAGCCGCAGCGGATCGAAGGTCGGCGGGGACTGCGGATCCATTTCAGGGTCAGGCCTGTGTCCGTGCCGGCCTGCGTGCTTGGAGCGCACCAGCTGCGATGGCAATGGCCCGGCTGCAATACGCCGGGCATCAGATGCGGAACTCATCATTCCTCCCTATCGCTGACTCAGACCTGGCGGACTGGGAGAAGCGTCGTGCCCGTGGCTGTGCTCATTCGTTGCCTGGCCAGGGCCGGCCACGCCTGAACAGCACAGAACGGAGCACACTGATGATCGCCGGCGTCACTCTTCGTGCCCACATGAACGCAGCATTGCGTAAGCCGTTCCTCGATCATGGTCGAAATGTCCATGAAGGGCTTCACCATGATGCGGGTGACCCGTTCGGCGAGGAGCCTGCGCAGCCGCTGTTGCTGCCCTGGAAGCTTGCCGGCAGCCAGTGTGGTGAGTGTGCCGATGCCGAGGTCGCACTGGGTGCAGATGTTCTTCCAAAGATCCATTGTCCGCGGGTGGGACAGCGAGGACTGCTCGCTCAGCAGGTCCAGCAGGGAGGACTTCATGAGGTTGCGCAGCTCGAGCGGGATCGCGCTGTCGGCGATGCGGTTGGCGATGCTGTCAGGATTGAGTTCCAGCCAGGCCAGCAGCTGATCGTGCCCGATGAGGGCTGTCAGCGAACGCCAGACCCCTGAGTCGTCCTTCAGCATGTAGCCCACGGACGCGCAATGCGGATGCGAGCACGGGAGCGCTGTCAGGTCGTGCCATGAGACCACCCCTCCGGTTTGCTCCGCGAGCCTTTCGAGCACGCCTGTGTGGGTGAGCCTATCCGTGGGGTCGATGCCGTGGCCGCGCCCTGAACCGAACACCGGCTGAAGCGCAACCCCACCCACGAACGGGGTTTCCAAAGCCCTCATGACGACGGCGCCGACCTCACCATCGTTGACGCCGAGTGTCGCCGTCATCGTTAAAGTGGTGAAAACACCTGCCTCGGACAGGCGCGCGATGGCCATGTCTTTGAAGCGGGTCAGGTCTCCCCCGCGGTGGTGGATGGATGCTTCTTTGGACGGGCCGTCGTATTGGAGGTACACCTCCACACGGTCCCGGTGCCTGGCCAGCAGTGCGAGCAGCTCGTCGTCGGTGGCCATTAGCATGCCGTTGCTGTTCACCATGATCCGGACGATCGGCCGAGCAACGAGCTCATCCAGAAGTTCGGCCAGATGGGGATAAAGCGTCGGCTCGCCGCCGGAGAGCATCAGCACGTCCAGCCGCCCGTTTTCGCGGGCAAGCCGGGTATCGATATTCGCGAGCACCTCGCTGAGCGGCGCCACTCCCTGCAGCTGGGGGCCCGAGGCGGTGAAGCAGGTGGGGCAGCGCAGGTTGCAGTGCTCGATGATGTCCTGCAGGAGGATGCACGTGTGCTGCGTCTGCATGGCGGGCAGCCCGTAGGCGTAAGCCTCCGGTACCTGGCGGTAGTTGTCGGCCTGGTCCGGGATGTGTTGCTTGGTCGGCGCCTGCCACTTCTCCAGGTAGCGCAGAATTTCCGGAGACTCGTCGTACAACGTGCTGACGAGTCCGTGATCCGGGCAGCCGCGTTCGAGCCAGACCCGGTCATCGCGGATCAGCAGCGCGCCGGAGAGGCGCCGCACCTGCGCGAGCTGGGGGTTTGTCTCGTGGCAGTGGGGACAGAAGGCTGTGACGTACCGGTGGATTCGGTCTCCGCGCAGCGGCTGGCCGGGGCCGGGCAGAGCTTGCCGGGAAGCGAATGAGGACGGATTCATCTCAGGCTCTCATCTGCGAGAGGGCTGCGACGCAGATCCCGCCGCCGAGCAGAGTGAATACACCCAGGCCAATCAACAGCCCCGCGCCCAACCGGGACGTGCGCGGCCGGACCGCCAGAACACCCGCTACCGCCAGGTAGACGGCGATGGGTATGAACACTGCAGGCCCAGCGAGGAAGGTCTTATACCCCTGATCCGGAGCGATACCACCTGTTGTCCCGAAATAGAGGGCATAAAGGGCAACAGCCCCCAGCAGGATTCCGAGCGCCATGGAGCCGCGTCTTGGTTCAGGGGGCGGCTCCTCTTGCTGGGGCGGCGGGGGCGGGTCCTGCGGTACGTCGGGGTGGTCCTCGCTCATGCCACTCTTCCTTCCAACTTCGGGCGGAGAGGTTTCCCGAACACCCGCAGCATCCGCCAGAACAGCAGGGGGAGAATCACCAGGAGGAACCACTGGGGACGGCTCATCCCCAGCCAGAGCACCTCGTTGCCGCGGACGAACTCGACTCCGAAGCGGAACAAGGCGTAGGAAGTCACGTAACAGATAAAGAGGTCGCCAGGACGGGGCAGGCGGTCCCGATAACGCCACATGAGCGCGAACGCGGCCACGTGGAACACGATTTCATAGGCAAAGGACGGGTGGAGGCCTACCCCGGGCTGTCCGCCCAACATCGCAGCCTGTACGGGCGTGAGTAATATCCCCCACGCTCCCCCAGTCGGGGTGCCGGGCAATTCAGTAAGGAGACAACCGATGCGCCCGATGATCAGCGCCAAGGCGACCGCGGGTGCAAGTAAATCCCCGGTGGATTCGCGGTAACCTGTCAGCCGTTTACCCAGATGGACGCCGAACCACGCGCCGACCAGGCCCGCGAGGATGCTGCGGTCGCCGTTGCCCCACCAGTCAACGAGGGACACCTGCCGGGAAACGTCCCATGTGAGGACTCTTGAGCCGATGGCTCCGAAGGCGATGGCGAAACCTGCAATGGGCCACAGCCGGGGATCGGTAAGGCCTCTGCGGCGCTTTTCGTGGGCGTAGAACAGCAGAGCTGCGAGGATTCCCAGCCCTAACAAGCCGGCGTGCACCAGCCCGTCTCCCGCGAAGGGAAGCCCGATCATGAGCAGAGTGTAGCAGTGACCATTCCCGCCTCCTCCGGTCCTATATCTGGACGTTCACGGGAACTACATGTGGACGTGGAGCCGCCGTCCGGCTTCAGATGGAACGCTGAGAGACGGGTTACATGGTGAAAGTGCCAGCGAAGCCCTACTTCTTGAAGTTAGGGCACGGGATTGTGCACCAATGGCATCTTTGCCTTGGCTGGGACAGGACGAGCACTCAACGCCGCAGTCCAGCCGCGCTTCCCCGCTCGGTGAGAAGCCGAGGTCACTATTTGGCGGTTGTATCCCACGCCTCGTGCAAAACTACTTCGGACATTCAGTACCGACCACTTGGGCTGGCTGGGACAGCGCGCCGCCAACTTCCAAGCCCCCGCGATCAGGGACCAGCTCATGGCCGATATCCCAGGAATCGACGAACCCATGGACCGCGTTCTCCTCGCCCAAACGCACGGCACCCCTCAGTGGTCCCGCGTCGAATGGGCCCAGCAACTGCTACTCCACGCCTACACGCACAGCAGCACCAAACACTCCGCCCCCATCCTCACCGCAATCGCCTTCATCAACTGGTGGGAAGGCCGAGGCAGCAAAGCCCACCAATTCCTGCAACTCGCCCTCGACGCCGACCCCGCCTACCGCCTGGCCAGGCTCAGCGACCAAATGATCGGCTCCGGAATGGTCGCCGGCTGGAACATGGACAAAGACCGGGCATTCCGGCCCTCGGGCCTGGAAGCATCCTAGGCCCCAGTCACTCGAATGAGGAGGCCGACGACGGCGGGGCGTTCCGGAGCCAGTCGAACACCACAGTGTCCCACCGCGTACGGCTCAAAAATTCAGGAGCGACCGCGACCATCCGGCTCATGCCGCAAGTAATCAGCAAGTCATGTTGTACGCGGCCCCAGCCGCCATGAACTGGTGAAGACGAAATCCCAAAGGGAAAGGACACACAAGGATGGACACCCAGAAGCAGCCCGCTCTGGCAGGACCCGGCCCGCCGGACTGAGCCTGCTCCCCCACACATAACCGAATACGGGACTACGGGAACCCACACACCCCGGAGAAGCAGATCAGAGGCCGGAGTGTGGACACTGTCCACACGAAAAAACACCAATAACGCCTCTGACCTGCGGAAACACTGTGCCCAGGTGGGACTCGAACTGCATTTCCAGCCCTTGCAAACACTGGGAACTCCCGAAAACATCGCCAATCCGAGCCAGTCCGGTCGATGTACGGCCCGATCCGAAGCCCAAGGTGTGGACATTGTCCACACCCACTTTTCACCACTCCAGAGCATTTAAGCCGCACTCCCCAAGCCGGGGGCGCGGCAGTTCCGTATTCTGCGCTAGCTGCCTTCCGGAACGGAATTCCGGCCAGCCGCAGCATCAGGTAGCCAGTACCACAGCAGACAGAAGATCCGTTATCGGCATCCAAATTCGAAGGTCGGTGGCTTTACAGACTGGGGTGTCCTTTTGAGGAACCCCTGAACGAGGCGTTAACCATTGATTCTCGGATACGAGCCTCGCCACCTGCCGACGCCTTCCGAGAGAAGGCGCCACTGGCACATGACGAAATAGATCAACGGAACCGCGGCGTGGGAAAACGACTGCCGGCAAAGGACTGGTGCGCGCTGGGTGGTGGGTCAGCGGAGAAGAGTTACCGGAGCAGGCGCCGCGTTTCCCGGGTGCATCACCGGCGCGCCCTCGACTTGGGGAGCCCGCCCCTGGGCCATCATGCCGCCGTCGATGTTGAAGATCTGTCCGGTGATATACGCTGACTCGGCAGAGGCAAGGAAGACCACGGCGGCGGCAACATCCTCCGGGGTTCCGGCGCGCCCCAGCGGAATTTGCGCGGCACGGAGATCCTCCCACCCGTCCTGCAGGGGCTGCTCCCCCTCAGTCGCGATTGCCCCGGGGCGCACGGCATTGACCCGGATGCCCCACGGGGCGAGGTCAACGGCGACGGCCCGTGTGAAGGATTCCATCGCTCCCTTTACGGAGTCGTAAGGAATGAGGTTGCGGTGTGCGCGTTCGGCTCCGATGGAGCTGATGTTGACGATCGAGCCCCCCGATCGTGCTCCGGCCAGTGCCCGTGCAGCCCGCTGGGTGCAGCCGTAGAGCATGTTCAAATTCGCGCTAACGAAAAGCTCCCAGTCGGATGGCTCCACTGAGAGGAAATTGCCCCAAGCCGTTTCGCCCCGACGGGTATAGGCATTGTTGACCAGTACGTCGACTACACCAATTGTGGCTTCGGTCTCGGCAAATGCCCGATCCACCTGCACGAAATCTGACATATCGCCGACAACGGCCAGCGCTTCCGCGCCGGCCTCCTGCAGTTCGGCGACAACCGCTGCTGCCGCAGCCGCATCGACGTCATTGACGGCGACCCGGGCGCCTTCTGATCCGCAGCGCACCGCGATGGCACGCCCAATGCTCCGCCCTGCTCCCGTAACGAAAGCCGTACGGCCAGCCAAAGCACCCCGCCGGGTCGATGTTTCTGGGGATGCCCCCGTGGTGGCTTGCTGGTGGCTCACGCCTTCTCCTTCATAGGTAGATTGACTGCTATCAGTGTGCATGTGGTGCCAGTGCCAATGCCAATGAGGACATGGCGTTGTACTGGTCCCAGCTGCAGCTCTCGAAAATTCGTCGCCATACCGGACAATACGACCCGGATGCGCCGGTAGATGCGACGATCGCGTCGCGAGGCACAACCACATTCACATTACATAGGTTGTTTTCCCTGGCGCCGCGGACCCTAGCAAAACCGTCTGTGTAGTGGTCGGGAGCCAGCGTGGGCGAGGCCAGCGTCAGCAGCTCGGAACCATTCTGCTCTCTTTGCATCGATCCGACTTTATCGGCGGCTGCGCTCTAGCCAGTCACAAGAAATAACAGGCTATCGGCTTCGCTCAAGGCTGGAGAACTACTCAGGCAGGACCTGGTTTGGTAGGGGATGGCAGATGAAGGCGCAGCCGCAGAACGTCATTCCCCCTAAATAAGGGGGCCCGCGCAATCCCTCCTATTGAGGCGACGGCGTTGAACGAGGACGCTTCGCTTGGGCACGCTATGCGTTTCGGGGGCGGTGGGCTTGTTCCACTAGTTCTGTTATCCATGGTCGATGCCCCCTATGGAATTTGATTCCTTCGGGCAGCCCCTGAACGGTTGGGACGGAGTTGGCGATGTCGATGGTGATCCTGCCCTCGGCCAAGGGCGCGTTGGTGATGTGCAGGTCGCCATAGGCATCCGGCAGGGCCGGATCCATCCATAGCCCGCCGCGGGAAACGTGGGTGTCGTACCGCATGAGGCTGGTCACTAAGTGGATCGGGGTCGTCGCTGCCCAGGCCTGCGGCGAGCAGGCGGTCGGATAAGGAACGGGCTCGGCATACTTGTCACGACTGAAGCCGCAGAACAGCTCTGGCAGCCGGCCGCCGGAGTATTCGGCCGCCTCCAGCAGGGCGGTGCAGATCCGCTGCGCCTCCTCTTTGAATCCGTATCGCAGCAAACCGTCAGCGATGATTGCATTGTCATGTGGCCATACCGAGCCGTTGTGGTAGCTTGCGGGGTTGTAGGCACCCATGTCACTGGCCAGTGTTCGCACGCCCCAGCCACTGAACATTTCTGGGGACATCAGTCGTTCGGCTACCTTGGGAGCCTTGTCCTCGTCCACGAAACCGAGCCAGAGGCAGTGGCCCATGTTGGAAGCGCACGCGTCGACCTGCCGCTTCTTGCCGTCGAGGGCGATGGCGTAGTAGCCACGGTCGGGCATCCAGAACTGCTCGTTGAACTGTTTCTTCAAGTGTGCCGCCTGTTCGGCGAGCTCGTCCCCTAACGAGGCGTCGTGCGCGTCGTAGGCCATCCAGGCCCGCGCCATGTAGGCGTGATAGACATACGCTTGCACTTCGCAGAGGGCGATGGGCGGTTCGGCCAATGTGCCGTCGGCAAAATTTATGCCGTCCCAGGAGTCCTTCCAGCCTTGGTTGATCAGCCCCTGGTCGTTCAGGCGCTCATACTCGACGAACCCGTCGCCGTCCTTATCCCCGTAATCACGAATCCATTCCAGCGCACGGTCCGCGTTAGGCAAAAGGGCAGCGATGGTGTCCGAGGAAAAGCCCCAGCGGCTAACCGACCCCAGCAGGAGCACGAACAACGGAGTTGCGTCGATGCTGCCGTAATAGGTCGACTTGCCCCCCAGGGCCAAACCGCTGGAGACATCGAGCCTTACCTCATGCAGAATCTTGCCCGGCTCCTCTTCGGTCATCGGATCCACGACGCTGCCTTGACGGTCTGCCAGCGTCTGCAATGTGCCCAACGCCAGGGACGGGTCCACAGGTAATGCCATTTCCGACGCCAGCAGCGAGTCCCGGCCAAACAGGGTCATGAACCAGGGCGCACCTGCCGCCACCACGATCCGCTCCGGATGGGCGGGGTCCTCAATCCGGAGCGCTCCCAGATCGTCATAGCTACGCCGAAGGGTCCGTTCAATGGAATGATTGCCCATATGGAGTTTGGGGATCTTGGCCACCCACTCCTGGCGGCGGCGGTCACTCGGGGACAATCCACCTCCCTTGGTATGGACAAATGCTGCTGCGGGGCCGGTTCCCTCGATGTTCGGCACCACGGTGAGGACCGTGTTCCACTCGCCCTGAGGCGGGATCGACACCCGGTACGTGAGCATCTCCGGCGTAATGTCCGCCCCGGGGGCCTCTATGGCCACCCCTTTCCGGATATCCCGCCAGAGCGCACGGATGGTCAGCGTGGCGCCGTCAACTTGCCGGGTTTCGGCCCAGCGCCGCTGGATCCGTGCCTCTTTAACTTCGAAAAGATCCGCAAAATCCGCTTCAATCCTCAGGGAGATAACGCATTCGGCCGGCTCCAGGGAGTAGTTACTGACGGTAACCTGCTCCTGGAGGCCAGCCCCCACCTCGCGCACCCGCTCCACGATCAGTGCGCTGTCCGCATGCCCGTCCGAGCGGGGAACGCGGTTAACAAACAGTGCGCGGTATGGCTCTTTCGTCTCCGCGGTCAGCGACTCAAGCGGCTGGGCATTAACCGTCATGTTCCAGCCAGACAGGATGCGGGTGTCCTGGAAGAAAAGTCCATGTGGAAGCTCGGAGTGAATGTCCCCATTCTGTAAAGAGATGCAGAAGGACGATCCCTCGACGAGAGTGACCGTTCCGGTCCCTAAGGGACCGGCCGCAGTGTCAGCATTCCATCCAGCCATCCCTGCCCCTTAAACAAGTATGATCAGACATGCCATGGCCGATCGTTGGGCTTACGCTCTACGGCCATCATCCTTCCGATCGAACGCTACGCCGGTCTTCCTCCTAGCACCAGAGCGGGTTTGCCGAAGGTATCTGAAAGGCAACCACAGGTACGGTATTCCTCTCCTTGCCTGCTGCTCCCGTATCTCACATCTGCTCCCTGCCTTTGTTGCGGGCTGCGGTCGTATGGTTTTCTGAGACAGCTTGATGGGAGCTTCACTTCAGATGACGACGCCTAGAAGAAAATATGATGCTGCGTTCCGTGAGGAAGCGGTGCGCCTGGTTTTATCCTCGGATCGTTCGGTGAAACAGGTTGCCGAGGAGATCGGGGTGAAGGAAAGCACTCTGGGAATCCGGCTGCACAGGCACCGGGAAAAGCACCAGGACGCCCCGGTGCCTTCTGAGGTGGACCGGGGTCCGGTGGCATGGGATGAGCACCAGAAGGCGCTGGCCGAAAACGCGCGGTTGAAGGCCTAGGTCGAGTTTTTGGGAAAAGTCAGCGCCTTCTTTGCCGCGAAGCAAAAGTAGAGGATTTCTACGAGTTCATCAAAGCGGAGAAGGCCAACCATCCTGTGGTGTGGCTTTGCCGGACGTTGAAGGTCTCCCGGGCCTCCTTCTACCGGTGGCGTAAACCCGCCTGCCCCTCACCACGTGCGGTCCGGCATGAGGCGCTGGTCACCGCGGTCACCGACCTCTACTAGGCGGAGGCCGGGCGTGCGGGCCGGGACCAGCTGACCCTGCTCCTGAACGCGCGCTCACGGCGTTCGGCCTGGCCGTGGAGATCGGAGACTGGAACCGGTTCACCGGACGCACGATCGGTGCGTACCTCGGCCTTGTCCCCAGCGAAAACTCCTCCGGCCAGCACCGCTCCCAAGGCGGTATCACCAAGACCGGGAACACCCACGCCCGACGGCTTCTGATCGAGGCCGCCTGGCACCACCGACGAGCCTACACACAGCCTTCCGCGCTGATGCGCTCCCGGTGGGAGGCAGCAACCCCCGCATCCCGGACCCGCGGACAGGCCGGCAACCGACGCCTGCACGAACGGTGGCTCGTTTATCTGGAACACCGGAAACGGCCCGTGATCGCCAACGTCGCCATCGCACGGGAACTGGCAGGCTGGTGCTGGTCGCTGGCCAGCGAAGCACAGAAAGCCGCCAGTCACCAGGGGCACTGAAACGTCCGGGACGCCTGGGCAGGGGTGGGTAGAAGGCAGCGCGTGGAGTGAACTCGCGTCGCTACTATGAGTAACCGGAAACGGCCACGCTCGACCCTAGAGAAGCGATCTGCTCCAGCCGAACACCTCGTCCTGCGGTAACCAACCCGCGCATATTAGTCTGACAACGGCCACGTCGCCAACGACGCGCAGCCCACCGCACCAGACGCCCCGGACCATACAGGACATGTGTTAACGCCAACCGAAAATAGGGCCAGGAACGCCAACTGAAAATAGGGCCACCGACCATTATGGAAGGTGATCAATTTGGATGATTGGGCGGAGATACGCCACCTGTTTTCGACGGGCAAGCACTCGAAGCGTGAGATCGGCAGGATCGTGGGGGTTTCCCGCGGTACGGTTGACCGGGCTTTGGAGTCGGATCGGGCGCCGAAGTATCAGCGGGCGGCTGGAGTGTCGAGTTTTGATGCGTTTGCTCCGAGGGTTCGGGAGTTGTTGGTGAAGACGCCGACGATGCCGGCCGCGACGCTGGCGGAGCGGGTGGGTTGGTCTGGTTCCGCGTCGCTGTTCCGGGCGAAGGTCGCCGTGATCCGGCCTGAATACGCGCCGCCTGACCCGGCCGACCGCCTGGTCCATGAGCCGGGGTTCCAGGTCCAGTGCGATCTCTGGTTCCCGCACGAGCCGCTGCCCGTCGGTGAGGGCCAGAACGACACGCCACCGGTGCAGGGGAATCCCTCGGCGTTCTCGGGCTTCATCCAGGCACGGATGCTGCCGTCGCGGACGACACCGGACCTTCTGGGCGGAATGTGGACTCTGCTGCAGGACGCGCAGGCGGTTCCGTCCCGGCTGTTGTGGGACAACGAGTCCGGCATCGGCCGGCGCCGGCCGACGGAGCCGGTGGCCGCGTTCGCCGGGTCCCTGGGACTGGAGATCAAGCTGCTTCCGCCGCGGGATCCGGAGTCCAAGGGCATGGTCGAGCGGATGAACAGGTTCTTCCGTCAACGCTTCATGCCGGGCCGGGACTTCCGCTCACCGGCGGATTTCAACGGCCAGCTGGAGGACTGGCTGCCCAAGGCCAATCACCGGTACTCGCGGTCCCGCCACGGCCGCCCGGACGAGCTGATCGTCCTGGAACGGGAGAGGATGCGGGAGCTGCCGCCGGTGACCCCGGAGGCGGTGTTCCGCAACGCGGTGCGGCTCCCGCGGGATTACTACGTGCGGGTGTTCTCCAACGACTATTCCGTGGACCCTTCGTTCATCGGGCGGATCGTGGATGTCACCGCTGATCTGGACACTGTCTGGGTCACTCATAGGGTGTCATCATCGCCACCCATGTCCGGGCATGGGCCCGGCACCTGGTGGTGACCGATCCGGCCCATGTGGCCCGCGCGGCGGTGATGCGGCGGGACTTCCGGACCCAGCGGGTGCACCGCCCCGAACCCGAGGAAGCGGTGCAGGTGCGGGATCTGGCCGCCTACGACGAGATCTTCGGCATCGACCTCGGCCAGCAGCCGAACCTGGTCCTGGAGGTGGCCTCATGAGCGGGACACCGTCACAGATCGAGTACTACGCCCGGGCCCTGCGCGCACCGCGGATCAGCGATGGGTTCCGCCGGCTCGGGGACCAGGCCCGGGACTCCGGCTGGTCCCATGAGGAGTATCTGGCCGCGGTCCTCTCCCGGGAAGTCTCCGAACGCGAGGCGTCCGGAGCGGCGACCCGGATCAAGGCCGCACGGTTTCCCGCGCACAAGGACCTCGAGGAGTTCAACTTCGACCACCAGCCCTCCGCGGACCGGAACCTCATCGCGCACCTGGGCACCGGGGTGTTTCTCTCCGAGGCCAAGAACGTGGTTCTGCTCGGACCGCCCGGAACCGGCAAAACCCACCTCGCGGTCGGTATCGGCATCAAGGCAGCCAAGGCCGGGCAGCGGGTCCTCTTTGACTCCGCGACCGGCTGGGTGGCCCGGCTCCAGGAAGCCCACTCCCGCGGGAAACTCGCCCAGGAACTGGTCAAACTACGCCGCTACGGGCTCCTCATAATTGACGAGGTAGGCTACATCCCGTTCGATCAGGACGCCGCGAACCTGTTCTTCCAGCTCGTCTCCAGCCGCTACGAACACGCCTCCATGATCCTGACGTCCAACCTCCCGTTCGCCCGCTGGGGCGACGTCTTCGGGGACCTGACCATCGCCTCGGCGATGATCGACCGGATCGTCCACCACGCCGACGTCATCAGCCTCAAAGGCAACAGCTACCGGCTCAAAAAACACCAACCCGCCGCCAGTACGGCACAATAGAACCACAACCCCGTGGCCCCGTTTTCAATTGGCACTAATGGCCCTATTTTCGGTTGGCGTTAACAACATGGACCACAGGCCAACCAAAGCCCACGGTCCACATCAGAAAAGCGGCCCCTGGCTTCAAACCCGGGACCGCTTTACCCTGCCCTCTTGACAGAATCCACCACATATTAGTAACACGGGTCAAACATCAACGCGGTGGCGCACGGCTGGCCGTTCCGACCGGCAGGACGCCGCAACAGCTCCTCGATCAACGAGCACTGGACATCGGGGCCCTTTCGGCACAAACAGACAAGCATTTTTGGTGGGGACATGAAGACCTCTTAGATTTAGACGGCAGTCTGGTAACCATAAAACCTAAGAGGTCTTCACTATTCGGATGTAACGAACGTCCCGGTTCAGTAAAGCTCTTTAGCGCCTCTCCGGAAGATCAGCTAGCCTGTGTGGCTTTGACTGACTCGGTGACGTTCTCGACACCGTGGATGATGTACTCCACCTCTCCGTCGGCGGAGAGTACCGGCTCGTTCAGCGGCTTGAAGTAGCGCTCCTCAAAAATACCGTCGACTTCAATGTCATAGCGTTGAATCGGAAGTACGTGCCCAGTGCGCTCGTCCAAGACGCGCTGCAGGGCCGATCGCAACACCTCCGTACCGTTAGCATCCGGGTTGTCCGGGTTGTCCGGGTACGCGTCCGTTATCAGAAGGCCCACGATGTCTTCCCGACGTCGACCACCCGCTTCCAGGACGGAGTCGGTTGCTGCGACAATCCGGAACTCTCGATTCACGACTACATACTGGGCAGGTGAGCTTTCGAACAAGCGGCGAAAGTCTTCCGGGGCAACGCTGTGGTTCTGAGGGTTCACAAGAATCTCTTTCTAGGTTACGGTCGAAGCGGCCCAGCTGGGGCTCCTTCTAGTGCACCAGAGTGCTTTTCCTAGCGGAAGTGCAAAAATAGAACTGGCATCGACACTCGGAGGGCGGGACTGCCCCCGGTTTTGTTGACTCCTTGACCTAGCGAGCTGATGCTCGTGGAAGGATGTTGACCATGCCCACGGCTTATGGGGCGGAGTTCCGCCAGGATGTTATTGATGTGGCCCGCAAGGGCGAAGCGCCGCTGGCGCAGATTGCGAAGGATTTCGGGCTTTCGGTCACGACGTTAAAGCGCTGGATTGCCATCGCCGAACGTAAGGAGACCGGGGCCGGGCCGGCGGCGGCGGAGTCGGCCGAAATGCGGGAGCTGAAGAAGCGTAACCGCTTGTTGGAGCAGGAGAATGAGATTCTGCGCCGGGCTGCTGCCTATCTGGCCAGGGACATCAACCCAAAATGACTCTTCTATGGGTTCTGTCAAGCCATGATGGTCTGGAGTTGACGGAAAATAGCGCGGCACACATAGCGTTTGAGGTTGCGGCGGATCTCGCGGTTTGATTTCCCTGTTGCCCGGCTGCGCGTCACGTACTCCTTTGTTGCGGTGTCAAAGCTCATGCGGGTGCGGACGATGACGTCGAAGGCACGGTTGAGCTGACGATCGCCGGTTCGGTTGAGCCGATGTCTGGTGGTGTTGCCGGAGGATGCAGGGCGTGGCGCAACACCACCGAGGGCGGCGAAGGCTGCCTCTGACCGGATCCGGCCGTGGTGGGAGTAGGCGCAGATGATGATGGCCGCTGTCACCGGGCCGACTCCGGGAGTGGTTTGCAGTCCGGGAGCCAGTTCTTCGGTGAGTTGGGCCAAGGCTTTGTGGTTTTCGGCGAGCTGGCCGGTGAAGTCTTTGACGCTCAGTGCCAGGCGCTTGGCTTCGCCGCGGGCGATTCGCACCACAGGGTCGGCGCTGTTTGAGCTCCGCCAGGCTGCGATGGCGGTGATCTGTGCGTCCCGCAGGGATGACCGGGCGTCGATCCCGAGATCTGTGCCCCGGAGCAGGGCCGTGAGGGCGTTGCGGCGCCATCGAGCCGACAAACCGCATCACCCTGCCGGCCTCAACCAAACAAGGCCGCACCGCGGACCCCGTTGATGACCGGGTGAAAACTATTCTCCGGATGGACGCCGGCGAGGCGCTGGAGCAGGCCCGGGCGCTTTGGGAGAGCATGCTGGACGCGATCTCCTACCCGAACGACGACCAGACCATCAGCCTGATTGCCAACTTCCAGGCCCCCGCGATCAGGGACCAGCTCATGGCCGATATCCCAGGAATTGACGGACCCATGGACAGGGTTCTCCTCGCCCAAACGCACGGCACCCCTCAGTGGTCCCGCGTCGAATGGGCCCAGCAACTGCTCCTCCACGCGCACACGCACAGCAGCACCAAACACTCAGCGCCCATCCTCACCGCGATCGCCTTCATCAACTGGTGGGAAGGCCGAGGCAGCAAGGCCCACCAATTCCTGGAACTCGCCCTCGACGCCGACCCCGCCTACCACCTGGCCCGGCTCAGCGACCAAATGATCGGCTCCGGAATGGTCGCCGGCTGGAACATGGACAAGGACCGCGCGTTCCGGCCCTGGGGCCTTGAAGCGTCATAAAACCGCAGTCACACGGATACGGCGGCAGACGACGACGGGCCGTCTCGGAGCCAGCCGAACACCGCCGAATCCCACCCCTCCGAATCGGCATTCCACTCCTGCGTGTGCTCCGCGGAAGACAGGTCAGCAACGCTGCCGTGCAACCAGCCACGGAATCATACTGGACCGAGCCTTGGCCACCAGCGCGCCGCTCCAGTCGACAACGGGTCCATCGACCGTCAGGCTAGCTTTGCGCAATGCGTGGCGCCCCAGTGCATTTCGTGGTAATCATGTCGTTGCTGACGCGAAAGTCCATGAAGTGATGTCAGCGGAAATCAGCCAACAGGGACCCATCCGATGAACCAGGGAATCACTGATAGATGGTGTGGACACTGTCCACACACCTTTGGCCGGACAAACGCACTTCGCAGCGTTCACCAAGGCGGCCGACAGACTCGAACGAAGAAGAAATATCTCGAAGAAACTTCCCTAAGTCATGCCGTCAATACGATCCCAGGCCATGAATAGGTGAACGACCAAATGCCACCACAGCGATTTCGAGAGGAGGCCCGGCCGACCGCAGATCCCAGCAGGACGAGGGCCCACCAGCCGGGGCACTGAACCCTCCACCCGCACAACTTCACAGGCGATCGCGGCGCCAGGCACCAACCGCAGCTAGAGTCAGAGGGACCCGCACAGGGTCAATGTCCACACATTAGAACCAAAACCCCACTGACCAGGAAAACACGTGCCCGAGGTGGGACTCGAACCGCATTCCAGCCCTTGCAAACACTGGGAACTCCCGAAAACATGGGCAATCCGAGCCAGTCCGGCACCGGTACGACTCAGACCGGAGCCCCAACTGTGGACATTGTCCACAGACCTCAATAACACCCTTCGGAAGCATTTCCAGCCGCCAGCCGCGCCCAGCACCTGTCGGGGTGCGGTTCCTCTCCATTCACGGGCAGTGCCGATAAGGTCATAACCATCGCCGACAATGATGCGGCCCGGTACGGTATCGGGTTCGCTTCCGGCGGCGTGGGCCGCGCGCCGGAAGCACGTGCCGAAGCCGCGGAGATGTTCGCGCGGGGAAAGTTCAGGCTGCCGGTCGCGGAGACGTTCACGCTGGAGAACATCGCGGCCGCCCACGCGAAAAGCGAACAGGGACGCGGGCTCGGGAAGTACATCGTGAGGGTCGGCTGAGCTTGGGACCTGGCAGCAGCTTTGACGTACCGCTGCTGCGGCCTGTTCCTGAGGCCGCCGGTCCGGTGGCTGTCACCCGGGCCGGAACCAGCCGGAGCATCGAATGCGATCCGCGGGGAAATGATGAACCAATGCGCCGTTATCGGGGAACCGCGGTTCCGTGGCCGACCGGGCACCGTGGGTGTGAAGCCATTGGACGAGGTCGGCGGCACCGTTGCGCCGCGCCGCGTCCAGAGGAGTCAGCTCTTCCCGCGCCGGTATCCGGTTCAGGTCGGCACCCCGGCCACGAAGGTAAATCGCGGCATTGAACTGCCCGCCGTGGCAGGCGTACCAGAACGCGTCATTGAGCTTTTCCGGCGAAGGCGGCGCCGTGTCGGGGAAGCCCTCGAGGATGCGGGATCGTAGTCCCATTGCCGCAGCCTGCCACAGCATCGTCCGTGCACCGCGATCGATCAGGTGCCGGGCCGCCTGCCACTGCCCGAAGCCGATGGCGTCGGCCAGTGGGGTGCCGTCTCCGAACATCGCTCCCGGGGCTTCAATGTCCGCGCCGGCGTCCAGCAGGGCCTCGAGCGCCTCGACATCGTTGCTGCTTGCGGCCCAGTGCAGCGGGGTCTCGGCGTACGGCCCGGTGCACGGGGCGCTGACGTCAACCCCGGCTTCGGCGAGTATCGTGACAGTCTCGGCGCTGTGGGGATAGTGGCCCGGCAGGTCGGTGGCCACATGCAGGAGCGTGCGTGCCACCCCCTGCGGGTCTCCGGTGCCAAATCGGGCGCCGGCCAGGGCGGGGTTCTCACGCAACAGCCGCCTCACCGTCAGCGGGTCGCCGGTGTGGATCGCCCGGACCATGGCATCAGCGGGCGGACTCGCAATATCAATCATCGCAACGCCTCTTTCTTCAACTGCTGCACTATCAGCCCGGCACCAGTGGAGGCACTCACCTCGTGGCCGGGTGCCGGCGTCGGTTGAGCGGAGCTATCAGGAATCCGCAGGCATCCGCCGGTCGTCAGGACCGCAGTGCCGGCCCCCGGCCAGACTCGACCGGGTGGCTGTTCAGCAGTCCCTGTCCCGCGGCTGCCGGCTGGAACAGGGTCGGGTAACTCCTGCGGGAGCGCCGCGGCCGTGGTGGCCACGGTTGCGACGGTGGCTGCTGCCTCGTTGGCAACAGAAGTGTTGACGACGGCCTCCAGCGCCCTTGAGGCCGGCAGCGGCACCGGCGGAAGCTGCACTGCCGGGATCGGGCCAGCGACGGAGGCGCTCGGCAGTCCGCTGGCGGCAGGCAACACCTGCGCCGCGAGGGGCTTCAGAGGGTGCGCCACTGCAGCGGCCGCGGCGGTTGCTTCCTCGGGGGGCGAAGTCGGGCCATCCCCCGGCAGAACCACGGCGACGGAACCGGAGCCGACGCCGGTGATGGGGTCGGCTGGTGCAGCAGCATCGGCGGTACCGGCTGCCCAGATGCGCCAGGCCGGTGCGGCCAGGCCGGCGGGCAGGACTAAGAGCACGGCCGAGCGGAATTTTTCAAGCTGAACGGTACCAACGGGAGTTAGGCGGCTAACTGTTCGGTGATTTCCTTGGGTTGGTTGATCCACGCTGGTCCTGGGAGCGCGAGGATTTTGGGGTCGATGGTGGTCGTGAAGCGCTCGGGGTGTCTCGCGCGGGCTGCAGCGAGCGTTGCCGAGCGTTCTTTGGCGACGCCGGACGCGTGGCCGAAGTGGACGTTCGCGGGGGTGTGGAAGCCGATTCCGGAATGCTGGTGGTGATGGTTGTACCAGTCCACGAAACCGCTGATAAAGCCTCGGGCGTCGTGGACTGAGGCGAAGCGTTCGGGGAATTCCGGACCGTATTTCAGGGTCTTGAACAGCGACTCACTGTACGGATTATCATTCGACACCCGGGGCCTGGAGTGGGACCTGGTGACCTCCAGGTCCGAGAGCAGCGCGGCCACGGTCTTGGACGTCATGGACGTCCCCCGGTCCGCGTGCACGACCTGAGGGATGCCGTGGATCCCGAAGATTCCCTTCATCATCTCCACGGCCAACACGCCCGATTCGGTGGCGTGGACGTGCGCGCCGACGATGAACCTGGAATGGATATCAACCATCATGTAGCAGTCAAAATACTTCCCCCTTACCGGGCCCGCGAGCTTTGTGATATCCCAGGTGAACACCTGCCCAGGAGCCGTGGCCACCAGTTCAGGAACCGTACGGGGCGGGTGTTTGGCCAACCGTCGGCGTTCCTTGACCTGGCTGTTTTCCTCCAGCACCCGGTAGAAAGTCGACAGCGACCCCAGATAGATTCCCTCATCCAGCAGCATGGTATAGACCTGCATGGGCGCCAGGTCCACGAACTCCGGTGAGTTCAGTACCGCCAAGATCTCCGCCCTCTCAGCGGCGCTGAGCTTGTTCTTCGGCACCACCGCCAGCTGGTCCCGCGGGGGGACCGGTTTGCGGTTCGCAGTCGTCCGGGAAACACCCGTCAAGGATGCCGCCCGGCGTGAGGGGATCTTCAGTTCCAGCATCGACCGGTACGTGGCCATCAGCGTTTCTTGGACCGGGGCCCGTCCGGCATATCCTCTGAGGCGCTCTCTAAGAACGCCTGTAGTTTTCCCATCAGATCCAGGGCTGCCTCGGTCTTCTTCAACCGGCTCTCACTCACCTCTAACTGGCGGCGCAAACGCGCGTTCTCGGCCTGGTCCGCCGACAGCTTCCCGATCGATTCCCCGGCCTTCTTCCCGGCCAGGACGCCAGCATCCCGCAGCCGCCGCCACTCGGTCATCTGCGAGGAATACAGCCCCTCCCGGCGCAGGAACGCGCCGCCCTCACTGTTCTCGCAAGCGCTCTCGTACGAGGCCAAAAACTCGAGCTTCTGGACCGGCGTGAACGACCGGCGAGGCCGCGGCCCACCGGCTCGCGGCCCGGAAGAATTACTACTACTAGTACTACTACTCACAGGACTATCTTCGCGTACCGCACTCAAAACTGGACTGGACATGATTACTGGATTCCTGGCTCTCGCCCCACGCGATTAAACGGACTTGCTATGAGCCCCTGGTACCGTTCCAGCCTGACACGTAGGGGAGCCGCAACGATCACGCGGACTGCATCCCATCCGATTACCCCCCAGAGGCGACGGAGCACCAGAATACGCCCGGTGCCGTAACTGCGTCTAGAGGTCGCATTGACTCTCTAATGGGTGGTGGCTGGCCTGGTGCCTGGCTGGCAGGATGGCTGCCAGTCCTGCCGAACGTGACTCCCGCTACCTCTGGCCCATCCGATTGCGATGGTGCCTTTCGTTTGACTTGTCCGTTCGGCGGGGCTGGCGCCGGCCTGTCCTCTTCCGATGGCTTGATAGAAGGTCGTCCAGGGTGCCACCTGTGACTCATTAGAGAGCTGCCTCGAAAGAACCCTTCCAGGCCGACGCCAATCCACGGCACCCGCTTCCAGGAAGGAAAGAGCCGCAATGACCGTCGTTGCAGAAGAATATGGCCACGTCATGGGCGTCATATGCCGTCGTGGACACCTCTACGGGTGCCTGCAGGGCAACCGAATCGTTCCCCAGCGGCGTTCACAGTCTGCGTGTCTGAGAACCAGCCGGAAATCTTCACTGCGGCTGGGAATTCTCTTCATCGCCGTCGCGTGCTGGTTCGTATGTCTGCCAGGCCAGGCGTCGGAGTCGTGTTGTCACGCGCATGCCCCGGCGTTGTCAGTTCGCGGCGGGCTCCGGGCCAAAGGATAGAAGCCCTTGGTCAAGCATCTCCAGGGGCGTGCAGGCAGTCTGACCATCGACCCACGGACAACCGCCGGCCAGGCTCAGCCGCTTTCCCCTGGACTAGGCATCCATGAGGCCCCGGCGTAGGCTGAAATCGTCGGCGTAGGTGCCGAGGCCCTCCGTCGATAGCCCATCGATTGAGGAGGATCCATGAGTGTTGTACGTGAATTCATGACCACAAACGCCCAGTGCATAGCCGAGGACAAGACGCTTCAGGAAGCCGCCCAGCTGATGAAACAGTTGGACTGCGGTTCGCTGCCGATCTGCGGCAGCGACGGCAAGCTCAGCGGCTTCATCACCGACCGCGACATCGTGGTCAAGTGTGTTGCCGAGGGCCGCGACGCCCGCGAAGTGAGGGCGATCGAGCTGGCCACGGGCAAGCCGCACTGGATCGACGCAGATGCGAGTGTGGACGTCGCCATCGAGATGATGGAAAGGTTCCAGGTCCGGCGCCTGCCGGTCATCACGGACCACAAGCTGGTGGGAATCATCAGCCAAGGAGATATTGCACGCAATTACGCCGAGGACCGCGTGGGCGAATTGGTGGAGCACGTTTCCGCCAGGACACCGATGGATCATACGGTGTAACAGCCGCGGTGCCTCAGGCACCACCGTGCCTCAGGCACCACCGGTTCCATGCGCCACGGGTCAGGGGACCGTGGCGCTTCTTTGTGCTCGGACCTTTTCGGAGGGGCTCGCTCTCGGGCGGAGCCTAGATGATTAAGTCCTAATGATCGTAGGGGATGAGTGACTGATTCCGGGGTGCTCCGGGCCAGTTGTGCCCAGCACCCCAGGAAACGATCACTCATCGCCTTCGACCACTAAATCCAATAGAAACTAATCATCTAAAGCCCTCGGGGGGTCATGGGCTGTATCCTCCCGGCGCCATTGCCCCCGATACGCGAAAGTGTTCGAACTACCGAGAAGAACGCCGCGCAAATGACTCGTGCCGCAGGGGTTCTTCTTTGAAGCCTATCCCTCACGGTTCAGATGAGCCCTGCCGGGCTGCTTGACGGCAGGCCGGAATCGGCTTGGACTCCTGGCCCGCCAGCAGCGTCAATCGCTCAATCTTGTCGCATTGGCAGTGGCGGGCGGAGATGACAAGTTAGCTGTTCTCCCCGCATGCTAGTGCCGGCTGAGCGGTTACTACTTGGGTATTCGGATCGTACTCTAGGGCCGGCCTTCCCGCCACGGTCACTGTAGCGCGCTCCCATGGCCGGTCTTCAAGTAGGAAGGGAATTTCTTGTTCTTCCCACTCCCTGTGCAGGTCTTCTTCTTCCTGGCCATCTACTTTCCCTCAATAAGCCCGCCGTCTGGACAAGTAGTCACGGTACAGGCGAGCGCGAGTAGTCACGGTACAGGCGAGCGCGAGGATCTAGCTGCTCGAGGTCGTCTGCACTACCGTCGTTACTGGTACGACGATGGGGTCGCGGATTGCTGCGTAACCGAGTATCCGTCGATCAGGGGGAACGCCTAAACCGCCCGCAAGCCGATCCCCTTATGAGACAGCTGAAACCTGTGTCTCGTAACCTCAGCGCCTCAAATCCCTAGAGAGACGAGACGGAGCGACTAGGCCAGGGCCTCGCTCCGCGATGGTCTTCCGCGCCATTTATCGATCACAAAACGCCGCCAAACAGCGCCGAAAGTAACAGCTGCGGGCCCTCGCCGCAATGAAGCATTCCGAAAAGTCAAGCTTTGTCAACAGTAAGAAGACAAAAAGTCTCTGACCTGCGGAAACACTGTGCCCGAGGTGGGACTCGAACCCACACACCTTTCGATACCGCATTTTGAGTGCGGCGCGTCTGCCAATTCCGCCACTCGGGCGCGGAGTGCACCGGTGTAACAATCGCTGAACCACAGTGCTGTGAGCAACGCGATCGCTTCCAGTGCGCGAAATTACTCTACATGCAGATAGGCTGAATTCCAGAATCGCGCCAGTGACGCCGCATCGAACCCAAACCGGTCCCCAGTACACCAGCGGATAAAACCTATGATGGTTTAGTTCCCGCCGTACCTTTCCAAGGAGTTCCCGTGTCAGAACAGACGGAGTCAACCCCCACTTCCAAGCCTGCGCGCCGCGTTGTCGTCGCCGAGGATGAGACCCTCATCCGCCTGGACATTATCGAGATCCTGCGGGGCGAGGGCTACGACGTCGTCGGCGAGGCGGACAACGGCGAAAAGGCCGTGCAGCTCGCCGAAGAACTGAAGCCGGACCTGGTCCTGATGGACGTCAAGATGCCGGTCATGGACGGCATCACCGCCGCCGAGAAGATCGTCAAGGCCCGGATCGCCCCTGTGGTCCTGCTGACCGCCTTCAGCCAGAAGGAACTGGTGGAGCGGGCCCGCGACGCCGGTGCCATGGCCTACGTCGTCAAGCCCTTCACCCCGGCGGACCTCATCCCCGCCCTCGAAATCGCGCTCTCCCGCCACGAGGAAATCAAGGCCCTCGAAAGCGAAGTGACGGACCTGCAGGAGCAGTTCGCCACCCGCAAGCTCGTGGAGCGCGCCAAGAGCCTCCTGACCACCAAGATGGGCCTCACCGAGCCGGAAGCCTTCCGCTGGATCCAGAAAACCTCCATGGACCGCCGCCTCAGCATGCGCGAGGTTGCCGAGACCATTATCAACCAGGTCAACTAGCCCCGGCAGGTTAGATGCAAACAAAGAAGCCAAAAAAGGGAGGGTCCCCGCCGCGTAAACCGCGTGGCGGGGACCCTCCCTTTTGCGTGGTGCACAGGAACTAGTCCTGGGCCCCGTTTTTCTTATTTTCCGGCCACGGGCCAAGCTTGTCCCTGGCCACCGCTGCCTCGCCGTGGCTGCCGGCGTCTGCCAGGTCGCCCACCTTGTGGACCTTCAGCATGTTCGTGGAACCGGCTTTTCCGGGAGGCGAACCGGCGGCGATAACCACCAGGTCGCCGTCCTCGACGACGTCCATGTCCAGCAGGCTGCGGTCCACCTGGGCGGTCATCTCGTCGGTGTGGCCTACCATCGGGACGAGCACCGGCATGATGCCCCAGGTCAGTGCCAGCTGGTTCCAGACGTGCTCCACCGGGGTGAACGCGAAGACCGGACGGATCGGCCGCAGCCGGGACAGGCGCCGCGCGGAGTCGCCGGACTGGGTGAAGGTACAGATGTACTTCGCATCCAGCTGGTCGGCGATTTCGACGGCGGCGCGGGTGATGGCGCCGCCGCGGGTCTTGGGCTTGGTGCCCAGCGGGGGGACGCGCTCCAGGCCGTGGACCTCGGTGGATTCGATGATCCGGGCCATGACCTTGACGGTCTCGATCGGGAACTTGCCCACGCTGGTCTCGCCGGAGAGCATGACGGCGTCGGCGCCGTCGAGCACGGCGTTGGCGCAGTCGGAGGCCTCGGCGCGCGTCGGGCGGGGGTTGTCGATCATGGACTCAAGCACCTGGGTGGCCACGATGACCGGCTTGGCCCAGCGGCGTGCCAGTTCGATGGCGCGCTTCTGCACGATCGGCACTTCCTCGAGGGGAAGTTCCACACCGAGGTCGCCACGGGCCACCATGATGGCGTCGAAGGCGTCGATGATCTCGGAGAGCTGCTCCACGGCCTGCGGCTTTTCGATCTTGGCGATCACCGGCACGCGGCGGCCTTCCTCGTCCATGATCTCGTGGACGCGCTTGATGTCCGAGGCGTCGCGGACGAAGGAGAGGGCAACCATGTCCACACCGCGGCGCATGGCCCAGCGGAGATCGTCCTCGTCCTTCTCGCTCAGCGCCGGAACGTTGACCGCAACGCCGGGCAGGTTGATGCCCTTGTTGTTCGAGACGTACCCGCCGACAATCACCTGGGCGACCACCTTGACGTCGTCGACGTCGATCGCCCGGAGGGCCACCTTGCCGTCGTCGATCAGCAGGGCGTCGCCGGGATTGACGTCATCGGTGAGGCTCTTGAGCGTCGTGGAGGCGATGTCCTTGGTGCCCGGGACGTCCTCGGTGGTGATGGTGAAGGTGTCACCGACGGCCAGGAGGTGCGGTCCGTCAACGAAGCGGCCGAGGCGGATCTTCGGCCCCTGCAGGTCCGCCATGATGGCGACGGGCTTGCCGAGCTGGCCTGCGGCCTTGCGGACGTTCTCGTATGTGGTGTCATGCACGGCGTAATCGCCGTGGCTCATGTTCATGCGGGCGACGTCGACGCCGGCTTCCAGCACGGCGAGCGTGTTCTCAAAGCTCGCGATTGCCGGTCCGAACGTGGCCACTATCTTAGCGCGTCTCATATACCTACCCTAGTAGTCGATTGCATGGATCAAGTTGTTGCGGAAGTGAACGGTCGGGGTCCGGCGGGAGCAGTCCCTGGGGGTGCAGGAGCTGCGGGCTACAGGACGGCCATCGCCCGGTCGGTCGGCGCCACGGGGGCCGGAAGAATGGTGCTGCCCATCAGGAACTTGTCCACCGCGGCCGCGCACGCGCGGCCCTCGGCGATGGCCCAGACGATGAGCGACTGTCCGCGGCCGGCGTCTCCGGCCACGAAGATGCCTTCCGTGTTGGTCATGTAGTAGCCGTCACGGGCCACGTTGCCGCGGCCGTCGAACTCGGCGCTGACCTGCTCGGTGATCCCGGCGGGCTCGGCGCCGGTGAAACCGAGCGACAGGAACACCAGGTCAGCGGGGATGATCCGCTCGGTGCCGGCCTTCGGAAGGCGCTTGCCGTCCACGAACTCCGTCTCGGCAACCTTCACGCCGGTCAGTTTGCCCTTTTCGCCGACGAATTCCACGGTGGAGGCGAGGTAGGTGCGTTCGCCGCCTTCCTCGTGGGCGCTGGCAACCTCGAACAGGGTGGGGAACGTCGGCCAGGGCTGGTGGCCGGCGCGCTCCGCCGGGGGCTGCTTGCCGATCGCCAGGGTGGTCACGGAGGCGGCCTGGTGGCGGTGCGCGGTGCCGAGGCAGTCCGCGCCAGTGTCGCCGCCGCCGAGGATGACGACGTGCTTGCCGGCGGCATTGATCTGGTTCTCGACAGTCTCCCCCGCGACGACGCGGTTGGACGGGACGAGGTAGTCCATCGCAAAGTGGACGCCCTCGAGTTCACGGCCCGGAATGGGCAGGTCACGCGGGACGGTGGCGCCGGTGGCGACCACGACGGCGTCGTACCGGCGGCGCAGCTGCTCCCACGTCACGTCGGTGCCGACGGCGACTCCGGTCCGGAAGCGGGTGCCCTCGGCCTTCATCTGCTCCAGCCGGCGGTCCACGTGCTCCTTTTCCATCTTGAAGTCGGGGATCCCGTACCGCAGGAGGCCGCCGATCTTGTCATCGCGCTCGTAGACGGCGACCGTGTGGCCCACCCGGGTCAGCTGCTGCGCGACGGCGAGCCCGGCGGGGCCGGAGCCGACGACGGCGACCGTCTTGCCGCTGAGGCGGGCAGGCGGCAGCGGGTTGACCCAGCCGTTCTCGAACGCCTGGTCCACGATCGAAACCTCGACCTGCTTGATGGTCACCGCGGGCTGGTTGATACCCAGAACGCAGGACGCCTCGCAGGGGGCCGGGCAGAGGCGCCCGGTGAATTCGGGGAAGTTGTTGGTGGCGTGCAGCCGCTCCATCGCTTCCTCACCCTTGTCCCGCCAGATGAGGTCATTCCACTCCGGAATGAGGTTGCCCAGCGGGCAGCCCTGGTGGCAGAACGGCACGCCGCAGTCCATGCAGCGGCCGGCCTGGGACTTGAGGACACCCTTTTCCTGGGCCTCATAGACTTCCTTCCAGTCCATGATGCGGACCGGAACGGGACGGCGGGGCTGGGTTTCGCGCTGACGTACTTTCAGAAATCCGCGTGGATCAGCCACCGGTCACCTCCAGGATTCGAGACCAAACTTCTTCGCCGTCGGGGTCCAGGCCCTCTTCGATGGCGTCAAGACGGGTTTGCAGTACGGCCGCGTAGTCCCGCGGCAGCACCTTGGTTATGCGGGCCGCGGTGTCGTCGAAGTTCTCGAGCAGCCGGGCCGCGAGCAGCGATTCCGTTTCCTCGAGGTGCCTGACGAGCAGTCCGTGGACAATGTCGCGGTCCTCGGCGTCCAGTTCGCGCAGCTGCAGCTCGCCGGACTCCAGGGCCTGCTTGTTGACGCGTTCGGTCTGCAGGTCCAGCACGTAGGCCGTGCCGCCGGACATGCCGGCACCGAAGTTGCGGCCGGTGCGCCCGATGATGAGCGCCTGGCCACCGGTCATGTACTCGCAGCCGTGGTCGCCGATTCCTTCGACCACCGCGGTGGCTCCGGAGTTGCGGACCATAAAGCGTTCGCCGACCTGGCCGCGCAGGAACATCTCCCCGCTCGTGGCGCCGTAGCCGATCACGTTTCCGGCGATCACGTTGCGTTCCGCCGGGAAGACGTTGGTGCGGTCCGGCCGGACGATGATGCGCCCGCCGGACAGGCCCTTGCCGACGTAGTCGTTGGAGTCACCGAACATCCGCAGGGTGATGCCGGCCGGCAGGAACGCACCGAGCGACTGGCCGGCGGTGCCGGTCAGTGTGATGTCGATGGTGTCCGTCGCCAGCACGTCCGTGCTGAAGGTCTTGGTGACCACGTGGCCCAGCATCGTGCCGACGGAGCGGTCCGTGTTGATGACGTCGACGGCGATCTTGACCGGGCTGCGGTCGCTCAGGGCTTCCGCGGCCATGGCGATCAGGCGTTGGTCGAAGTGCTTGTCCAGCTCGTGGTTCTGGCCGGTCAGGTTGCGCAGCGGGGCGTCGTCGTCGAACTCGAGTCCGTGCAGGATGGGGTCCAGGTCCAGCCCTTCGGCCTTCCAGTGGTTGATCGCCTCACGGGTGTCGAGCATTTCGGCGTGGCCGATCGCTTCCTCGATGGTCCGGAAGCCAAGCTCGGCAAGGATCTCGCGGACTTCCTCGGCAAGGAATTCGAAGAAGTTGACCACGAACTCGGGCTTGCCGTTGAAGCGGGAGCGCAGCTCCGGGTTCTGCGTGGCGACGCCCACCGGGCAGGTGTCCAGGTGGCAGACGCGCATCATGATGCAGCCGGAGACCACCAGCGGGGCGGTGGCGAATCCGAACTCTTCACCGCCCAGCAGCGCCGCGATGACGACGTCGCGGCCGGTCTTGAGCTGGCCGTCCACCTGCACCACCACACGGTCGCGCAGGCCGTTGAGCATCAGGGTCTGCTGCGTCTCGGCGAGGCCCAGCTCCCACGGAACACCGGCGTGCTTCAGCGAGTTCAGCGGCGAGGCGCCGGTACCGCCGTCGTGGCCGGAGACCAGCACGACGTCGGCCTTCGCCTTCGTGACACCGGCGGCCACCGTGCCGATCCCGACCTCGGAGACGAGCTTGACGTGCACCCGGGCCGACGGGTTGGCCCGCTTGGCGTCGTAGATCAGCTGCGCGAGATCCTCGATCGAGTAGATGTCGTGGTGCGGCGGCGGGGAGATCAGTCCGACGCCGGGCGTCGAGTGCCGTGTCCGGGCCACCCAGGGGTAGACCTTCTGCGCCATCAACTGGCCGCCTTCGCCGGGCTTGGCGCCCTGCGCCATCTTGATCTGGATGTCATCGGCGTTGCTCAGGTACAGGCTCGTGACGCCGAAGCGGCCGGAGGCGATCTGCTTGACCGCGGAGCGGCGCTCGGGATCCAGCAGCCGGTCCACGTCCTCGCCGCCCTCACCGGTATTGGACTTGCCGCCCAGCCGGTTCATGGCGATCGCGAGGGTCTCGTGGGCTTCCTGCGAGATGGAGCCGTAGCTCATGGCGCCGGTGGAGAAGCGCTTGACGACGCTGGAGACGGACTCCACTTCCTCCAGCGGCACCGCGGGGCGCAGCCCTGACTTGAACTTCAGCAGCCCGCGCAGGGTCATCAGGTTCTCGGACTGGTCGTCGACGCCGCGGGTGTACTCCTTGAAGATGTCGTAGCGGCGCTCACGGGTGGCGTGCTGCAGCCGGAAAACGGTCTCCGGGTTGAACAGGTGCGGCTCGCCGTCGCGGCGCCACTGGTACTCGCCGCCGCCCAGGAGCGGACGGTGCGGCTGCTCGATGCCATTCTCGGGGTACGCCATCTGGTGGCGTGCCGCCACTTCGGCGGCAATGACGTCGAGGCCGACGCCGCCGAGCTGCGAGTGCGTGCCGGCGAAGTACTCGTCCACGAGGTCCTGGCCCAGGCCAAGGGCCTCGAAGGTCTGGGCGCCCGTGTAGGAGGCCACAGTGGAGATGCCCATCTTCGACATGATCTTCAGGACGCCCTTGCCCAGGCCCTTGATCAGGTTGTAGACACCGTCCTGCGGGGTGACCCCGAGGACGTCGCCGGAACTGATGAGCTGTTCCACGGATTCCATCGCCAGGTACGGGTTCACGGCGGAGGCGCCGTAGCCGATCAGCACGGCCACGTGGTGGGTCTCGCGGACGTCGCCGGCCTCGACCACAAGCGCGGTCTTGGTGCGGTTGGCGCTGCGGAGCAGGTGGTGGTGCACGGCGCTGACGAGCAGCAGGGACGGGATCGGCGCCCACTGGGCGTTCGAATCACGGTCCGAGAGCACGACGTACTGGACACCGCGGTTGATGGCGCCGGAGACCTGCTCGCAGATTTCGGTGAGCCGGGCGCGCAGGGCGTTCTCGCCGCCTTCGGGGCGGTAGAGGCCGCGGACCTTCATGGCGACCCTGTCGCCGTCGGCGTTCTCGATGTTGGCGATCTTGGCGAGCTGGTCATTGTTGATCACGGGGAACGGCAGCGCGACCTGCGGCTGGCGGACCTGCTTGGTGTCCAGCAGGTTGCCGTTGGGGCCGATCGCGCACATCAGGGAGGTGACGAGCTCCTCGCGGATGGCGTCCAGCGGCGGGTTGGTGACCTGCGCGAAGGACTGCACGAAGTAGTCGAAGAGCAGCCGCGGGCGCTTGGAGAGCACCGCGACGGGGGTGTCCGATCCCATCGCGCCGAGCGGTTCGGCGCCGGTGCGGGCCATCGGGCCCAGCAGGATCTTCAGTTCCTCCGTGGTGTAGCCGAAGGTCCGCTGGCGGATGTTGACCGAGGCCGCGGTGTGCACGACGTGCTCACGTTCGGGCAGGTCATTGAGGTCGATCAGGTTGTCCTTGACCCACTCGGCCCACGGGTTGGCCGCCGCCACCTCGGCCTTGACCTCGGCGTCATCGATGATCCGGCCGGCCTCGGTGTCCACCAGGAACATCTTGCCCGGCGAGACGCGGCCCTTCTTGACCACTTTGGAGGGTTCGACGTCGATCACGCCGACCTCGGAGGCGAAGACGACCAGGCCGTCTTCGGTGATCCAGTACCGGCCCGGGCGCAGACCATTGCGGTCCAGGGTGGCGCCGACCAGGTTGCCGTCGGTGAAGGAGACGGCCGCGGGGCCGTCCCACGGTTCCATCAGCAGCGAGTGGTACTCGTAGAAGGCCCGGCGGGCAGGATCCATCGTGGCGTGGTTTTCCCAGGCCTCGGGGATCATCATCATGATCGAGTGCGTGATGGGCCGTCCGGAAAGCCAGAGCAGCTCCGCGACCTCGTCGAAGGACGCGGAGTCCGAGGCGCCCGGGGTGCAGATCGGGTACAGCTCTTCGGGCGAGTCCCCCAGCAGCGGGTTGGCCAGCTGGGACTGCCGGGCGCGCATCCAGTTGCGGTTGCCCTTGACGGTGTTGATCTCGCCGTTGTGCGCGATGGTGCGGAAGGGCTGGGCCAGCGGCCAGGACGGGAAGGTGTTGGTGGAGAAGCGCGAGTGGACGATCGCAAGCTTGGTCTTGAAGCGCTTGTCCGACAGGTCCGGGTAGAACGGCTCCAGCTGGGCCGTGGTCAGCATGCCCTTGTAGACGATGGTCCGGGAGGACAGCGACGGGAAGTACACGCCGAACTTGTTCTGCGCGCGCTTGCGGAGCCGCCAGGCGCGCGAGTCGAGTTCGTTCCGCTCGAGGGTTTCCCCGGTGCTGGAGGCGAAGAACGGCTGCGAGAAATACGGCATGCAGGCCCGGGCCATGGCGCCGACGAGGTCTGCCATGACCGGGACTTCGCGCCAGCCCAGGACGGTCAGGCCCTCGTCGGCGGCGAGGCCCTCGATCCCGGCCTTGGCTGCCTCGGCTTCGCGCTGCTCGGCCGGCAGGAAGGCCGTGCCCACGACGTACTGGCCGGGAGCGGGGAGTTCGAAGTCGCTGACGGCGCGGAAGAATTCGTCCGGCACCTGCATGAGCAGCCCGGCGCCGTCGCCGGTCCCCTCATCGGCGCCCACGGCGCCGCGGTGCTCGAGGTTGCGCAGGGCGGTCAGGGCGGCTTCAACGATGTCGTAGCCTGGCTCCCCGCGGAGCGTGGCGATGATGGCGAGGCCGCAGGCGTCCTTTTCGTTCTCCGGGTTGTACAAACCGGCGGCTTCCGGCAGTGCCGCGAACCGCTTGAACGGCGACATGGCGGCCGGCGCCTGGTTCGGCTCGGACCAACTGGGGCTGTGCAGGGTTTGGGTCATGGGAGACGTCCTTCCTCCTGATCGTGCGTATGGGAGGGACAACATTGGCCCGGATCGGTGCGCCGGTGTGACGGGCACAACAAAGAGTTTCTAACTGGAATTGTAGGCCAGCCCGGCGTCCTGTACGAACAGTTACGCGGCCTGCTGGCCCGGGCTTGCGCGGACGGCAACGGTCTGCAGTCCGCAGCATTCCCTGCTGCCACGACGTTGTGGACACGGGCCCGGCGAGCGGTGGCTCTGCGGCCCGGTGTGCCGCTGCTGGGCTACTTGGTGCCGCCAGCTTCCGGCGCGGATCCGGGGGCATGGTGGCCGGGTGCTCCGGCCGCCGGTGCTCCCGTGGCCGGTGCTCCGGTGGCGGTGGTGCCGCCGGTGGATTCCTTTGATGCAGCAGCTGGGGCAGACGCGTCACCGGGACCGCTTTGGTTATCAGGGAGATTACCACGCGATTCACTATCTGAGACAGCAGAGTCCGAATGGCGGACGGGTCCGCTGTAGGCCGGAACAGTGCCGGCCGGAACCGTCGCGGGTTCCTTGCTTTCGGCGTCGCTCCTGGCCTCAGCGGCTGAGGTGTCGACGCTGGCCTGGACGACGGCGGCATGGTCGCCGTCGGACTTCTCGACGTCCGTCTTTTTCGCGTTGGACTTCTCGATGGCGGCGTCCCCGGCGTCAGCGTCAGCCGTCACCGCGACGGCGGCAGCCTTCCCGCCGTCGCCGGCGTCGGCCACCCAGTCCTTGGGTGCGCGGCCCGGCAGGAACGGCGTGTCGGGTACCTCGGGCTTGCGCCGCCCCAGGACGATGAAGGCGACCAGCGCTGCAAGAAGGACGAAGATGCTGGTCCACACGTTGAGCCTGGTGGTGATGCCGAAGAGGTTGATCTGCTCGGCGTCGTCGATCCGCATCGCTTCGATCCAGACCCGGCCCAGCGTGTAATAGACCGCGTAGAGCCAGAACAGGCGCCCGCGGCGGAAGGAGAAGCGCCGGTCCAGCACCAGCAGGATGGCGACGCCGGCCAGGTTCCAGAGCGACTCGTAGAGGAACGTCGGGTGGAAGAGCGTGTCCGCCGGCATGCCGGGCGGGAAGTTCGGGTTGTCAGCGTCAATCTGCAGTCCCCACGGCAGCGTGGTGGGGCCGCCGAAGAGTTCCTGGTTGAAGTAATTGCCCCAGCGGCCGATCGCCTGGGCCAGCAGCAGTCCAGGCGCGGCGGCGTCCACGAAGACGGTGAGTTTGACGCCGGCACGGCGGCAGCCGATCCAGGCGCCCACCGCCCCGAGCAGCACGGCACCCCAGATGCCCAGGCCACCGCGCTGGATCTGCGGGATCAGCGAGAGGTCACCGGTGCCGTCGAAGCCCGGGCCGAAATACGCGTCCGGTGAGGACACCACATGGTAGAGCCGGCCGCCGATGATGCCGAAGGGAATGGCCCAGATGGCGACGTCCCAGACGCTCCCCTCAGGTGCGCCGCGCCGCGCCCAGCGGACGGACGTGAGCCAGAGGCCGGCGATGATGCCGGCCAGGATGCACAGCGCGTAAGCGTGGATGCGCAGGGAACCCCACGGGAGCGGGATGTCGAATCCGGACCAGTCCGGGCTCGGAATGCTCGCGGGAACCATCGCCGCCATGTGGAGGACTGACTGCATTGCTTACGCTTCTTCCTTGGTGAGGCCGGTGCTGAGGTCTTTCGTCAAGGACGCTACCGCATCCACCCCGCCGTCGCGGATCGCCGCGACGAGGGCGGTGCCCACGATCACGCCGTCGGCGTAGGCGGCGATCTCGCGGACCTGGTCCGCGTTGGACACTCCGAGGCCGACGCAGACGCGTTCGGCGCCGGCGGCATGCGCGGCGGCGACGACGCCCTCGGCTGCCGAACTGACGGAGGACCGGGCGCCCGTGACGCCCATGATGGAGACGGCGTAGACGAAGCCGCGGCTCGCGTCCACGGTCCGCTTCATCCGTTCCGGGGAGGACGAGGGCGCCACAAGGAACACCCGGTCCAGGCCGTACTTGTCCGAGGCCGCCATCCATTCGGAGGCTTCGTCCGGGATCAGGTCGGGGGTGATGAGCCCGGCTCCGCCGGCCTCGGTCAGGCGGCGGGAGAACTCGTCCACGCCCATCCGCACCACGGGATTCCAGTAGGTCATGACCAGTACGGCAGCGTCGGTCTTGCTCGTGATGCCACGGACGACGTCGAACACCTCTTGGACGCGGAACCCGTTGGCGAGGGCCTCCACGGTGGCGGCCTGGATGACCTGGCCGTCCATGACGGGGTCGGAATACGGGACGCCGATCTCGATCAGGTCGGCGCCGTTCTCCGCAAGGGCGATCCCTGCTGCGATGGTGTCCGCAACGCTGGGGTAGCCGGCGGGCAGGTAGCCGATGAGGGCCGCGCGGCCCTGCGCCTTGGCGCGGTCAATCGCGGCCGCCGACTTGCTGGTGCTGGTGATGTCCCAGCTGCTGGACGATTCGACGCTGCTCACAGTTGCTCCCCCTCTTTGGCGATCTCCGACTCGGGTGAGTCCTTGTCCAGTAGGTCGAACCATTCCGCGGCGGTGGCCACGTCCTTGTCGCCGCGGCCGGACAGGTTCACGATCACGATCTTTTCTGAAGTCTTACCTGCGGCCTGGCCTGCGGCGCTGCCTGATGTCTTGCCCGCGGCGGCGAGCCGCTGGCCCACCTTGATCGCGCCGGCGAGAGCGTGTGCGGACTCGATGGCCGGGATGATGCCCTCGGTGCGGCAGAGCAGCCGGAACGCGTCCATGGCCTCGCTGTCCGTGATGGGCTCATAGCTGACCCGTCCGATGTCTGCAAGGTAGGAGTGCTCCGGGCCAACGCCCGGGTAGTCCAGTCCTGCCGAGATGGAGTGCGACTCGATGGTCTGGCCGTCGTCGTCCTGCATCAGGTAGGAGCGGGCCCCGTGCAGCACGCCGGGCTTGCCGAGCGTGATGGTCGCCGCGTGGCGTCCGGTTTCGACGCCCTCGCCGCCGGCTTCGAAGCCATAGATCTTCACGGACGGATCATCCAGGAAGCCGTGGAAAATGCCGATGGCGTTGGAGCCGCCGCCGATGCAGGCGCACACGGCGTCGGGCAGGCGGCCGGCCTGGTCCAGGATCTGGGCGCGGGCCTCCTCGCCGATGACCTCGTGGAAGTAGCGGACCATCGCCGGGAAGGGGTGGGCGCCGGCGGCGGTGCCCAGCAGGTAGTGGGTGTTGTCCACATTGGCGACCCAGTCGCGGAGCGCCTCGTTAATGGCGTCCTTGAGCGTCTGGGAACCGTTGGTCACCGGGATGACCTTGGCCCCGAGAAGCTCCATCCGGGCCACGTTGAGGGCCTGCCGGCGGCAGTCCTCGGCGCCCATGTAGACGACGCATTCCAGGCCCATCAGGGCGGCGGCCGTGGCGCTGGCAACGCCGTGCTGTCCGGCGCCGGTTTCGGCGATGACGCGGGTCTTGCCCATCCGCTTGGCGAGCAGCGCCTGGCCCAGGACGTTGTTGATCTTGTGCGAGCCGGTGTGGTTCAGGTCCTCGCGCTTGAGGAAGATGCGCACCCCCCCGGCGTGCTCGGCGAAGCGCTTCGCCTCGGTCAGCAGCGAGGGCCGGCCGGAGTAGTTTTTGTTCAGCTCGGCGATCTGCGCGGTGAAGTCAGGATCGGCCTTGGCCTTCTCGAAGGTCTCCTCGAGCTCATCCAGGGCCGCGATGAGCGACTCCGGCATCCATCGGCCGCCGTAGGAGCCGAAGTAGGGCCCGGGGGCGTGCCGCAGGGATTCTCCACCCTGCAGGAACGCGTCCACGGCGCTTTCGTCTGAGCCGGCTGCTGGCGCATCGACCATCAATCTCACCATCCTGTTCCACTGCTAGCTAGTAAAGCCTCAAAAAGTTTTGCGGGCGCCGCGCGCCCGGCACCGGACCCTGGGTGCCGGGACGGCCCCGTAGGGTACGCGACCGTCCGGCACGCCCCTCAGGAGCGGGCGGCGATTTCTTCCGCTCCGGCCGCCATGAATTCGGCGATCCGCTCGAGCGGGGTGGCATCGCTGACCAGGGCTTCGCCCACCAGGACGGCGTTGGCGCCGTTCGCCGCGTAGTGCCGGACGTCGTCGACGCCGCGCACACCGGACTCCGCGATCACAAGCGCGCCCGCGGGGATGCCCCCGGCGAGTTCCGCGAAGACGGAGCGGTCGACGTCGAGTGTCTTGAGGTTGCGCACGTTGACGCCGATGATCCGGGCCTCGGCGGCGACTGCCCTCTCGATTTCCTCCGCCGTATGCGTCTCTACCAGCACGTTCATGCCGAGTCCGCGGCTGAGGGCGCTGAACTCGCGCAGTTGCGCGTCGGAAAGGGAGGCCACGATCAGCAGGATGAGGTCGGCGCCGTGTGCGCGGGCTTCCCAGATCTGGTACTCGTCGATCATGAAGTCCTTGCGCAGCAGCGGGATGTCCACGGCTGCCCGGACGGCATCGAAATCGGCCAGCGAGCCGTTAAAGCGGCGCTGTTCGGTCAGGACGCTGATCGCAGCCGCGCCGCCGTCGGCGTACTGCACGGCGAGGGAAGCGGGGTCCGCGATGCTGGCGAGGTCGCCCTTGGACGGGCTGCGCCGCTTGATTTCGGCGATCACCTTCAGCTCGTCCCGCGCGGCGGAGGCGCCGCCGAGAGCGGCCCAGGCGTCACGTGCGGGCGAGGCTGCGGCGGCACGTTCCTTCAGTTCCGCAAGCGTGACGAGGCGCTGGCGGGCCTCCATATCCTCCTTGACACCGGCGTTGATGTCATCGAGAACAGTCACGCTTAGTGGCCGGAGTTCTTCAGCTTGCTGCCGCCGACGCCGTAGCCGGCCTTGCGCATGCCGAAGCCGATCAGCAGGCCGAGCACCATCACGGCGCCGCCCGCAATGAAGATCGGGGTGTTGGCGATGACAAAGGCGATGGACATGACGAGGCCGCCGAGGAGCATGACAAACACGGTGGTCCAGGCGGCGGGGCTGTTGCCGTGGCCGGTGGGTTCTCTGTGGTCGACGTCGTCGTAGTTGTACGTTCCGGCGGCAGGCTTGGGGGCGGAAACGGTGGCTTTGCTCATTGAAATCTCCTCAGGATGAATACTTGTTACATTCTGCCATTTATTGGCCGTGCCGCGGGCATCGGCTCAGGTGGGGTCGTCGCCGCGTGACAGCCGGTCCCAGCTGTCGATCTCGTCCGCGGGCCCGGTCGGCGCCGCGCCCGCGCCGGCGGCGGTGTCGTATTTCGTGCGTGCTTTCCAGTAGCGTCCCGCCGGGACGATCGCCAGCGCGCTGAGCCCCAGCAGGGCGCCGGCGACGACGGCGAGGGCGGGGAAGGCGGTGACGCCCACCTGGACGCTGCTGCCGCTGATCCCGGTGGCGGCGGCGATGGAGCCCTGGGCTGCCGCCAGCGGATCCGCCAGGACGACGGCGGCCGCGCTGACAATGCCGGCGGCCGCGAGCAGGATGATCGCTGTGATGATCCAGCGCGCCACCCGTCCCGCAATCGAGGCGGCGAGTCCGCCGGCGAGGGCCACGAGCGCCAGTGCCGTCACGGTGGTGGCGGCCTTGCTGCCCTGCACCTGCAGGCCGTCCTGGCTGCTGACGGCCTGGCCCAGCTGCGTGGGGTCGAGGTGGACCGTGAGCCAGGTCTGCGTGGTGGTGCCGAAGACCGCCAGGGACACGGCGGCCATGACCAGGACCAGGGTGGATTTCCGCGCCCAGCGCGGGACCACCGGGCTGGTGCTCTTGACCGTTGGTTCCCGAGGTGCGGGTTTTTGGGGCGCGGGTTCCTGGGGTGCGGTCCCGTTGCTCATGACTTCTCCGTCCCGGAAGCCGGGATGGAATCGGCCGTGATGTTGTGCAGGGAGCCCGCGGTGTGGACGGCGCGGAGCGGGGCGGCAGCCTTGTTGACCGTTTCCTGGGCCTCGGTGGGGTTGACCGAGTCCGCCACGATCCCGCCGCCGGCCTGAACATAGGCGCGGCCTTCCCGGAGCAGCGCCGAACGGATCGCGATCGCCATGTCCATGTCACCGGCGAAGTCCAGATAGCCCACCACGCCGCCGTAGATGCCGCGGCGGTGGGGTTCCAGCTCGTCCAGGAGGCGCAGCGCCCGCGGCTTGGGGGCTCCGGAGAGCGTCCCGGCCGGGAAAGTGGCCTTCAGGACGTCGTAGGCCTTGGCGTCCGGGGCGAGCTTGCCGACGACGGTGGAGACGAGGTGCATGATGTGGCTGAAGCGCTCCACTTCCATGAACTGGGTGACGTCCACCGTCCCGGCCACGCAGACCTTGGACAGATCGTTGCGGGAGAGATCGACCAGCATCAGGTGCTCGGCGCGTTCCTTCTGGTCCGCCAGCAGCTCCTCGGCCAGGGCCTTGTCCGCCTCGATGGTCTTGCCGCGCGGCCTGGAGCCGGCGATGGGGTGCGTGATGACTTCCTCGCCGGTCACGGTCACCAGCGCCTCCGGGGAGGAGCCGACGATCGAGTACTGGCGGCCGGCGGCGTCCTCGAGGCTGAAGATGTACATGTAGGGGCTGGGGTTCGTGTTCCGGAGCACCCGGTAGACGTCCAGCGGGTCGGCGCCGCATTCCATTTCGAAACGGCGGGAGATCACCACCTGGAAGACTTCGCCGTCGACGATCGCCTCCTTGCCGCGGTCCAGGGCGGCCAGGTACTCCGTCTCGTCCCAGCGTTCCTGCACGCTCGAGGCGAAGTCCAGGGCGGCGGTCTCCAGCACCGAGACGGGCTGCTCCACGGGGGTACTGACCTTGGCCAGCAGCGCCTTCACGCGGGCGACGGCGTCGTGCCAGGCCTCATCGACCCGTTCGGAGCTGTTGTCGAAGTTGATGGCGTTGGCGATCAGCAGGACGGTGCCGTCCATGTTGTCGTGCACCGCCATGTCCGTGACCAGGTTCAGGGCCATCTCCGGCAGGTCCAGGTCGTCGTCCGGCGGGCTGGTGAGCTTCTCCCAGTGCCGGACTGTTTCCCAGCCGAGGAATCCGACGAGGCCGGAGGTGAACGGCGGCAGTCCTTCGAACCGTTCGGTGCGGAGCGCCTCGATGGTGTCACGGATCGCGTCCACCGGGCTGCCGTCCAGCGGCACGCCGACGGGCGGCTCGCCGAGCCAGTGCGCCTGCCCGTCCTTGGTGGTCAAGGTGGCCCGGGAACGGGCGCCGATGAAGGAGTAGCGGGACCAGGCGCCGCCGACAGCGGCGGATTCCATCAGGAAGGTGCCGGGCTGGCCCTGCGCGAGCTTGCGGTACAGCCCGATCGGGGTTTCGGCGTCGGCCAGCACCTTCAGCCGGACGGGAATGACGCGGCTGTGGCCTGCGAGTTCGCGGAACTCCTCCAGGCCCGGGCTGATGATTCCAAGGTCCTGCATGGCTGTGATTTCCGCCTGTTCTTTCGGTGGTCCTGAAGGTTCAATTTCTGCCCGGAGATTCAAGTGCCGGGCTGTGCCCGGAAGTGCGGCTGGTGTATGCGCGGTGTGTGCCGGGGCCGCGGGGTCAGTCCGCGTGGCCGGTCACGGCGTCGAGCTCGCGGCCGTCGAAGCAGGTCCGGGTCCCGGTGTGGCAGGCCGCGCCGACCTGGTCGACGCGGACCAGCAAGGCATCGCCGTCGCAATCCATCGCGAGGGACTTGACCCACTGCACGTGGCCGGAGGTGTCACCCTTGCGCCAGTATTCCTGGCGGGAGCGCGAATAGAACGTCACGCGTCCGGTTGTCATAGTGCGGTGCAGCGCCTCGTCGTCCATCCAGCCCAGCATGAGCACCTCATGGGTGTCGAACTGCTGGACGATCGCCGCGACCAGGCCTGCACTATCCCGCTTGAGAGCCTCAGCAAGACCGGCGGGGAGGGGGCTGCCCGGCGGCGTCGGGCCCGGGGCCGTCACATTCGGGGCCGTCGAACTCGGGACGGTCGAACTCGGGTAAGGGGCGGGGGCGGGCTGCTCAGACATCAGCTCAAGTCTAGTGCCTCCAAGGGGGCGGGGGCTTTCTCCTCAGCACCGGCGCTTAACATCGGAGCCAACGAGCCGTGGAAAGCCTGCGGGCAGCCAAACGGCGGCGGTTCCAGTGCACACGCCGCGCCGTCTCGTGCTAGTTTCACAAGTGATGCATTTCGCCGATCCGTCCCGAGAAGTCTTGGCCGAAACCCTGCTGGCGGCCGGCCCTGACTCCCCCACGCTCTGCAAGGGCTGGCTCACCCGCCACCTTGCCGCCCACCTGTACCTGCGCGAGCGTAAAGCCGCCGTCGGACTGGGGCTCCTGATCAAGCGGCTGTCCAAGGCCTCGGACCAGGCCACGGCCAAACTGGCGGCCAAGCTGAAGACGCCGGAGGACTACAACAAGCTGGTCACCGCCTTCCGCGCCGGCCCGCCCGCGCTCTCGCCGATGAAGATCAAGGCCCTGGATGAGAGCTCCAACCTGATCGAGTACTTCGTCCACACCGAGGATGTCCGCCGGGCGGTGGACCGCTGGGCGCCGCGCGCCCTGGACGAGGAGTACTCGGACGCGCTCTGGGATGAGCTGATCAAGCGCGCCGCGATCCTGTACCGCGGCGTGGATCTGGGCATCGTGCTGGTGCGTCCCTCCGGGCCCCGCCACGTGGCCAAACGTGCTCCGGTGTCCGTGGCCATCGTGGGCGAACCGGGCGAACTGTTGATGCACGCCCATGGCCGCACCCGCCACGCCCTCGTGACCTTCGAAGGCCAGCCGGACGCCGTCGCGCTGCTGCAGTCCGCCGAAGTCGGCCTCTAAGGCACCACCCAAAACCAAGCAAAGCGGGGTCACTTACCGCCCAAAATTCCCGGCGGGATGGGCGGTAAGTGACCCCGCGTTGCTGTGCAGCGGACCCAGTGGGCCTAGCGGTCATTTTCGTTAATTCGTCGGGGGTTGAGGCCCAGTCTTCGCGCCCGGGACAGGGCATGACCGGAATATGTCCATGCGCCGGCCCCGGCGCGGGGCATGTCCTGACCCGGGGGCACGTGCCGTGGCTCCGCTGGGGGCGTCGGGCCACTTCCCCGGGAGGACATGCCCAGCCTTCGCCCCGGGGACCGGGCATAACCGGAATATGTCCATGCGCCGGCCCCGGCGCGGGGCATGTCCTGACCCGGGGGCACGTGCAGTGGCTCCACTGGGGGCGTCGGGCCACTTCCCCTGGAGGACACCGCCCAGTCTTCGCCCCGGGGACCGGGCATGACCCGAATATGTCCATCCGCTGGCCCCGGCGCGGGGCATGTCCTGTCCGGTGCTCATTTTCGCTGAGGTCGTCGGGGTCAGGCTGCCGGTGCGTCCGTGGCTGCTCACGCGTAGAGCAGCTGGTCGTTGAGGCCGGTGGTGCATTCCGGTCGACCCGGCCGGCTGGCCGAGGCCCTTGAAACCGCCGCCGGCGATGGCCTGGCGCGACACCGCCTGCGGCCTCTACCCCAACAACCCCACCGCCTGGACCTAACCCCCGACGAACCAACGAAAATGCCAACTAGTGGGCCTAGCGGACCTCGAAGCCTGCCTCGCGGATGGCGGCCTTGACCTGGGCGATCATGTCGAGCGGACCGAAGTGGAAGACCGAGGCCGCAAGGACGGCGTCGGCGCCCGCCGCCACCGCCGGGGGGAAGTGCTCGGGTTTGCCGGCGCCGCCGGAGGCAATCAGCGGCACTTTGACCGCCGCCCGCGCGAGGCGGATCAGTTCCAGGTCGAAGCCGTCCTTGGTGCCGTCGGCGTCGATCGAGTTGAGCAGGATTTCGCCCACGCCCCGGTCCGCCGCTTCACGCGCCCAGGCGATGGCGTCGATCCCGGTCCCCTGGCGCCCGCCGTGGGTGGTGACCTCGAAGCCGGAGGCGGTGGGCTGCGATCCCGGGCGGGTGCGGCGCGCGTCGAGGGACAGCACGAGGACCTGGGAGCCGAAGTGCCGGGTGATCTCATCGATCACGTCCGGCCGGGCCACGGCCGCGGTGTTGATGGCAGCCTTGTCCGCGCCGAAGCGCAGGAGCTTGTCCACCTCGGCCACACCGCGGACACCGCCGCCCACCGTCAGCGGGATGAAGACTTCCTCGGCGGTGCGGCGGACGACGTCGAAGGTCGTCTCCCGGTTGCCGGAGGACGCGGTGACGTCGAGGAACGTCAGTTCGTCGGCGCCGCCGTTGTCATAGCGGTGCGCGAGTTCCACCGGGTCACCGGCGTCGCGCAGTCCTTCGAAGTTGATGCCCTTGACCACGCGGCCGGCGTCGACGTCGAGGCACGGGATGACGCGCACGGCTACAGTCATGGCTTCTCCTGGTATTCGCTCACGAAAGATTCACTCACGGAAAATTGAGTCACGGACGCGCCGTTTGTCAGATGCGGCAGGCGTGGATTGTGCTGACCAGGATGGCCCGGGCGCCCAGGTCGTACAGCTCGTCCATGATCCGGTTGGTTTCCCTTTTGGGCACCATGGAACGGACGGCAACCCAGTCCGAATCGCGCAACGGGGAGACCGTGGGTGACTCGAGGCCCGGCGTCAGTGCGGCGGCCTCTTCGACGAGTTCCTTGCGGATGTCGTAGTCCATCAACACGTACTGCCGCGCCACGAGGACACCCTGGAGGCGGCGGATCAGCACCTCGATTTCCTTGACGGTTCCGTTCGCGGCGCCGCCCTGGCCGGTGCGGCGGATCAGCACGGCCTCGGACTTGAGGATCGGTTCCCCGAAGATCTCCATGCCGGCGGCCTTGAGAGTGCTGCCGGTTTCGACGACGTCGGCGATCGCGTCCGCGACACCGAGCCGGACCGAGGATTCGACGGCGCCGTCGAGCCGGACGACCTTGGCCTTGATGCCGCGCTCGGCGAGGTAGCCGCGGAGCAGGCCGTCGTAGCTGGTGGCGAGGCGCTTGCCCTCGAGCTGTTCGACGGAGCTGAAGTCGCCCACCGGGCCGGCGAAGCGGAAGGTGGAGGCCGCGAAGCCCAGCGGCAGCAGTTCTTCGGCCTCAACCTCCGCGTCGAGGAGCAGGTCGCGTCCGGTGATGCCGACGTCGAGCGTTCCCCGGCCGACGTAGACGGCGATGTCGCGCGGGCGGAGGAAGAAGAATTCAATGTCGTTATCCGGGTCCACCATCACGAGCTCGCGGGTGTCGCGGCGCTGGCGGTAGCCTGCCTCGGCAAGCATGGCGGAGGCGGCTTCGGACAGGGATCCCTTGTTCGGGACGGCAACTCTCAGCATTGGGGAGGTCTTTCTTGGTCAGGACGAAGTCCGTTCAGGAACAGTCCGTTCAGGAACAGTCGGTTCAGGCACAGCGGGCCACGCAATGCACCGGATCCGCGTGAAATATTCAGGCGGGCTCCGGCGCGGACGTGGCTAGAGATGCTTGTAGACGTCCTCCAGGCTGAGTCCTTTGGCGAGCATCAGAACCTGCAGGTGATAGAGGAGCTGGGAAATTTCTTCCGCGGCGGCTTCATCGGATTCATACTCGGCAGCCATCCAGACCTCGGCCGCTTCTTCCACGACTTTCTTACCGATGCCGTGGACTCCGGAATCCAGTTCGGCGACGGTGCGGGAGCCCTCCGGGCGGACGGCTGCCTTCTCACTCAGTTCTGCGAACAGCGACTCGAAATTCTTCACACCCTCCAGCCTACTTGCTCGCTGCCGGGCAGCGCCTGCGGGGCCCTTGCATGACGGCCGGGATGTGAGCGATTCCACAGTGCCCATTCCACGACGGCGATTCCACCACGCCGATTCCGCGACTCCGATTCCACCATGACCGGCGCCGAGGCCCTCCCCGTCAGCTGTACTGCTGGAGGGTCACGGCGGTGGCGAGGGCAGCGGTGGCCGCCTCGTGGCCCTTGTCCTCTGTGGAGCCGGGCAGCCCCGCCCGGTCGATGCCCTGCTGTTCGGTGTCGCAGGTCAGCACGCCGAAGCCGACCGGCACGCCGGTGCGCACCGAGACTTCGGTGAGGCCCAGGGTGGCGGCCTCACAGACGTACTCGAAGTGCGGGGTTCCGCCGCGGATCACGACGCCGAGCGCCACGACGGCGTCGAAGTGCGGCGCCAGCCGGGCGGCGGCGACGGGAAGTTCGAAGGTGCCGGGAACGCGCAGCACGGTGGGTTCGCTGATGCCGGCGTCCTTGGCCGCACGGAGGGCGCCGTCAAGCAGCCCGTCCATGATCTGGGTATGCCAGCTGGCTGCCACGATGGCCAGTTTCAGCCGGGAGGTCTCCTCCGGTTTGAAGGTGCTGAGGTCAATCTGTGGTGCGCCGTGTCCGCTCATCTGGGATTCCTTGTTCTGCTAAGTCTTTTGCGGTGTCTAATGGGGTGGTACTTGGTCAGTCTTGTTCGTATTCGAATCCGCGCAGGCCCGCTGCCGGCGCTGCCGGCTCCATGTCCAGGACCAGCCGGTGGTCCATCCGGTCCTTCTTGGTCTGCAGGTAGCGGATGTTCTGCTCCCGGGAGGGGACCTCGGTGGGAACCATCTCCACCACGCGGACACCGGCCTGGGCGAGGCGGTCCTGCTTATCTGGGTTGTTGCTCAGCAGGCGGACCTCGTGTAGTCCCATCTCGGCGAGGATCTGGGCCGCGGCCTTGTAGCAGCGAGCGTCCACCGGCAGGCCCAGCTGCTCGTTGGCCTCCACCGTGTCGAAGCCGGCTTCCTGCAGGGCGTAGGCCTTCATCTTGTTCGCCAGGCCGATCCCGCGGCCTTCCTGCCCGCGCAAGTACAGCAGCGTGCCGCCGAATTCGTTGATCATCTCGAGGGCGTAGGCCAGCTGTTCGCCGCAGTCGCAGCGGTAGGAGCCGAACACATCGCCGGTGAGGCACTCCGAATGGAGGCGCACCAGCGGTGCCTTGCCGTCAACAGGAGGCAGCGGCGAACTGACCGCGAGGTGTTCGGCTCCGGTGGCCAGATCGGTCCAGGCCTGCGCCACAAAGTCGCCGAAGCCCGTGGGCAGCTGCACGATGGGTCCCGCGCTGACCGGATGCGGCTGGCGTCCCGTGCTGATCTCTTGTGCTTCCGACGTCGTCATCGTCTCTCCTTCATCAAACGGCTATCAGATGGTGTCCGCTGCGCGGCCGGCAGGCTGCCCGGCGTCCAGGTAGGCCACCAGGTCCGCAATAGAGATCAGGGGGCAACCGTGCTCCAGGGCGAAACCGCGAAGTCCGTCCAGCCGCATCATTTCCCCGTCGTCGTACACCAGCTCTGCAATCACACCCACGGGCTCCAGGCCGGCCAGCCGGCACAGGTCCACTGCCGCCTCTGTGTGGCCGGGACGTTCCCGCACTCCACCGTTAACGGCGCGGAGGGGAAAAACATGCCCGGGCCGGGTCAGGGCCGACGGCGTGCTGCCCGGGTCCGCGAGGATCCGGGCCGTCAGGGCCCGGTCGGTTGCGGATATTCCGGTGCTGACGCCCGCCGCGGCGTCGCAGGACACCGTGTAGGCCGTGCCTTTGGAGTCCTGGTTGATTTCCACCATCGGTGGGAGCGCCAGCGCGTCGGCCCGGCCGGCGTCGAGCGGCACACAGATCACTCCGGAGCTGTAGCGCACCGTCCAGCCCATCAGGGCGGGCGTGGCATGCTGGGCGGCGAAAATGATGTCGCCTTCGTTTTCGCGGTCCTCGTTGTCGACCACGAGGACGGGACGGCCGGCCGCCATGGCGCGGACCGCGTCTTCGATCGGATCGAGGCCAGAGCGCGTGGCGTTGTCCGTTGCGGCGGACAGGTCCTTGAGGTGATTCACTGTCCCGCCACCTCCCCGCGTACTGCTCCCCCGGCTGCTCCGCTGGAAAATGCGAGCAGGCGCTCAGTGTACTTCGCCAGTACGTCCACTTCGAGGTTGACCCGGCCGCCGGGGCGTTTTGCACCCAGCCCGGTTTCGGCCAGCGTGGTGGGGATCAGCCCCACCTCGAACCACGGCGCAGGCTCCGGTGCCGGGCTCACGGCCGTCACGGTGAGGGACACGCCGTCGACGGCGATGGATCCTTTTTCCGCAATGTAGCGGGCCAGCCCGGCCGGCACACCAAAGCGGAGGCGGTCCCAATTACCGAGCGCCTCGCGCTCCCGCAGTTCGCCGACGCCGTCGACGTGGCCCTGGACGACGTGGCCGTCGAGGCGGCCGCCCGCCGGAACGCAACGCTCCAGGTTGACAGGGTCCCCCGCGGTGAGTTCGCCAATGGTGCTGCGGGTCAGCGTCTCCCCCATGACATCGACGCTGAAATCCTTGCCGTCGATCTCGGTGGCGGTGAGGCAGACGCCGTTGACGGCGATCGAGCCGCCCAGGGCGAGTCCCTCGGTGGTGCCGGGTGCGCGGAGCCGGACGGTGGCGCTGATGTCCCCGTTGCGCTCAACGGACAACACCTTCCCCTGCTCGGCGATAATTCCGGTGAACATCAATTGCCTCCTGCGGCGGTGTCCGCGCCGGTGCGGCGCGGGGTGGAATCGGATGAAGTGGTGGGGGCGGCCGGTGCAGAACCGGTCGCCGGGGCGGGGCGCAGATGCAGCCGCAGGTCGCGGCCGAGCATCCGGACCGCCCCTCCGGACGCGGGGTCCCATTCCCAAGGCTGTGCGTCGGCCAGGGTGGTGATGCCGAGGTCCTCCAGCGCCGGGGTACCTGAGCCGAGGAGCGTCGGGGCGAGGTAGACGATGAGTTCATCCACGAGCCCTGCGGCGAGGAAGGCGCTCAGGATCCGGGAGCCGCCTTCGACCATGAGGTGGCGCACGCCGGCCGCGAACAACTCGTCGAGAGCCTGACGCGGATCGCGCGTCGGCAGGTGCAGCACCTTGCCGTCGTCGCCGTTGATGGCCGCGCCGTCGGGAATCCCGCGGTAACCCATCACGGCGCGCAGCGGCTGCTTGCCGGCCGGCTCGCCGTCTGCGTTGCGGGCGGTGAGGCGCGGATTATCGACGAGGACCGTCTGGGTTCCGACCAGGATGGCGTCGATGCGGCCGCGCAGGGCGTGGTTGTCGGCGAGGGATTCCGGGCTGGAAATCCACTGGCTGGTGCCGTCGCCGGCGGCGATCCGGCTGTCGAGGGTCTGCGCGATGTGGAGGGTGACGAAGGGCCGCTGGGCGGCGACGGCGTCGAACCAGCGACGGTTCATGTCCAGCGCGGGGACTGCCCCGAGCCCGGAACGGACCCGGACCCCCGCCGCACGCAGTGTGGCCGCGCCGCCGGCGGCCGGGTCGTGCGGGTCATCGACGGCGTAGACGACGTCGGTGATACCGGCGTCGATGATCGCCTGCGCACAGGGACCGGTCCGTCCGCAGTGGTTGCAGGGCTCCAGAGTGACCAGCATGGTGGTGCCGCCGAGGTCGTGGCCGGCCGCGGCAGCCTGGGCGATCGCGTCCGCTTCCGCGTGGGCCGTTCCGGCGCCGCGGTGGTAGCCGGTGACCAGCCGGGTTCCGTCGGCAGCGATGACGACGGCGCCCACCAGTGGGTTCGCCCCCCGCGGCCCCTGCAGAGCCGCTTCGACGGCCGAGTCCATGGCGGCGATCTCGGCAGCGCTGAAGCCGGCAGCGCTGAAACCGGCAGTCAGCCTCGCAACGTCGGGGGCGCTCATTTGGCCACCAACGGGTCAGGGAAGGCCGTCTCCACCGTGACAGCCTTGTCCAGCTGCTCCGAGGCGCGCCACCAGACGAAGAATCCGGTGAGCGTGAAGAAGCCGTAGAACAGGTACATAAAGGCGCTGGCGTAGTAGCCGGCGCTGAACAGCAGCGGTACACCGACGATGTCCACCGCCACCCAGATCAGCCAGAATTCGGTCCAGCCGCGGGCCATGCCGTAGGTCGCCAGCAGCGAGCCCATGAATGTCCACGCGTCGGCCCACACCGGTGGGTAGGAGCCGAGCGAGTCGAATACCGGGGTGAGGGCAGCGGTTCCGGCCACGAGGCTAAGAGCCAGGATGACCCGGGTCTTGTTACTGGCCCAGCGTGGCGCGATAGCTGCGCCACCGGCGGAGGACTGCCGGCTCTGCTGCCAGCGGTACCAGCCATAAACAGCGACGCCGACGAACATGACCTGGCGTCCGGCCTGGCCCCAGAGCGTGGCTGGAATGGCAGAGCCGAAGACGTTGCCCAGAAAGACCGTCAAGAGCAGGAGGTTGCCGGCGATGCCCACCGGCCAGGCCCAGACCCGGCGGCGCATGCCGCCCAGGGCGCTGGCGAGCCCAAAAATGTTGCCTAGCACTTCACGAAGAATCAGGACAGATCCACCAACCGGGATCTGCGCTTCGAAGAGCCATCGCAAGAGGTCCATGCGTGTGTCGTTCCTTCCCTCAAGAACCGCGATGGCTCCGGGGGTATACGACAGCGCAATTCCGCGGCACCAAAAGGCGCCGCAGTAACAGCTGTACGTGCTTCTCTCATCCAGACTTTAACTGTCGGTACCGGAGTTCCACCGGTTCAACCGTCCGCCGGCTCCTTCCCGAAGGAAAACGCCGGCTCGCGGGTCGCGGACTATAACCGCCGGTTCGGACTTACACCGACCCCGGAGCACGTATGTGTGTTGTTATTCTGACACAACTGCCGGGTAGCTCCGGCTATTCCCCACAGCCGATGTTACGTAGGGCGTCATTTTCGTCCCGCCCGGCGGCCCGGCGGCTGCCGGAGCGTCAGCGGCTGCCGGCGGCGCGGAGCCGTTCGATGGCCTCCGCGGGATCCGCGGCCCCGTAGACGGCGGACCCCGCCACGAAGACATTCGCTCCCGCCTCGGCGGCACGCACGATCGTCTCCTCGGTGATGCCGCCGTCGACCTGCAGCGCCACTCCGACGCCGGAGCCGTCAATCGCTGCCCGGGCCCGCCGGATCTTCGGCAGCGTGAGGTCAAGGAAGGACTGTCCGCCGAAGCCCGGCTCCACCGTCATGATCAGCAGCAGGTCCAGTTCGGAAAGCATGTCCAGATAGGGTTCCACCGGAGTACCGGGCCGGAGTGCCATTCCTGCCTTCGCCCCGCGGGCGCGTAGCTCGCGGGCCAGTTTGATCGGCGCAATCGAGGCTTCCGCGTGGAAAGTCACGGAGGCAACGCCGGCGTCGGCGTAGCCCGGAGCCCAGCGGTCGGCGTCGGCGATCATGAGGTGGGCATCCAACGGCACCGGGCTGACGGCCTGGATCCGCTGGACAACGGGCAGCCCGATCGTCAGGTTGGGCACGAAGTGGTTGTCCATGACGTCGACGTGCACGGCATCCGCGTTACTGATTCTGCGAAGTTCGGCTTCCAGGTTCGCGAAGTCGGCTGAAAGGATGCTCGGGTTGATGCAGCACTGGGCCATGAAATTCCTTTACGTTTCTGCTGGGTGGTCTGCTGGGCATGGTTTCCAGTGACCAAGTGTGTCCTGAAACTCAGGCCTTTTTGTGGATGAGCGCCAGGAACATGGCGTCCGTCCGGTGCACATGCGGCCAGAGCTGGGCGGTGAGTTCGTGCCCGGCCCCAAGATGGCCGGTGAGGCTGACGCTGTCCAGTGCGGCACCGGCGTCGAGCAGTTCGAGGTCGTCACGTTTGCGCAGCACATCGCTGACGACGGCGGTGGTCTCCGCCGGGTGCGGCGAGCACGTCACATAGGCCACGACGCCGCCGGGCTTGACGGCTGCCAGCGCGGACTTGAGCAGTTCGCGCTGCAGCGGGCCGAGGTCCGTCAGGTCCTTGGGCGTGCGCCGCCAGCGTGATTCCGGGCGGCGGCGCAGGGCGCCGAGCCCGGTGCAGGGCGCATCGACCAGGACGCGGTCGAAAGTTTCCGCCATTTCCGAGCCGACCTCACGGCCGTCGCCGGTCCGGACCTGCCAGACCTCGTGCGGAACCGCCGCAAGGGCCTGCCGGACCAGCTTCGCGCGGTGCGGTGCGGGCTCGTTGGCCAGCAGAGTGGCGCCCTGCTGACGGGCGAGGGCACCGAGCAGCGCCGCCTTGCCGCCGGGACCGGCACACAGATCAAGCCAGCGTTCACCGGTTCTGTCAGTGCCGGTTCTGTCAGTACCAGTCCCATCGCCGGCGGTGCCGCCGGCGGCGAGGCGGCCGGTACCGCCAGTCCCAAGATCGACGGCGGCCATGGCGCGGGCCACGAGCTGCGAGCCGACGTCCTGGACCCGGGTGCTGCCCTCGCGCACCGAAGCGAGCCGGCCGAGATCACCACCACTGGAAAGGGCCGAGCCTTCGACGAGTTCGCCCGGCGTCGCGCCGCCTTCGAGGGCCTCGTCCAGGCTTCCCAGCCCGGGCAGCGCCACGAGGTTGACCACCGGGGCGGCGTTGTCCGCCTCGAGGAGCTCACTGATTTCAGTGACCGGACGGCCGTGGGCCACGAGGGACTGCCGCAACGCACGGACGATCCATTCCGGGTGGGCGTAGCGGATCGAGGCGATCCTGGTTTCGTCCGTCTCATCGCTGAGCAGCAGCTCCAGCCACTCCTCAAGGGTGTGCGCGGAGACCCTCCGCAGGACGGCGTTGATGAGGGCCGATGGCCCGGCGCCGATGACGGCGCGGGCGAGGCCGACCGTCTGGTCCAGGGCGGCGTGCGCGGGGACGCGCATGGCCACCAGCTGATGGACGCCGATCCGCAGCGCATCGAGGATGGCCGGATCCAGCTGGTCCAGCGGCCGGTCCACGCAGCGGGACAGGATCGCGTCGTAGGTGCCCTGGCCGCGCAGCGCGCCGTAGCTCAGCTCGGTGGCGAAGCCGGCGTCGCGCTTGTCCAGTCCGTGGTGCCGGATCCGGGCAGGCAGCACGAGGTTCGCATACGCGTCCTCGGACGCGACGGCGCGCAGCACCTCGAAGGCGACCAACCTTGCCGGATCCGCACGGCGGGTGCGCTGGGAGGGGGCGTTCTCGGTGAAGCCGCGCTGGGGGCCGCGGTTGCGTTCCCGGCCCTGCGCGTCGCGCTGGCTGCCGTCGCGTCCCCGGCCGCCCGGGCCCCCACTCTGCCCGGTACCGCGCTGGCCACCGCCACCCGCCCCGCCGCGCTGGCCGCCGCCATCCGCTCCGCCGCGCTGGGGGCCCCTGCCACGGCCGCTGCCGCTAGTCCCGGACTCGCTCATTCGAATACCACGCTTTCAAGTGTTGCCTGCCCGCGCGCCCAATCGGCGGCGGTCATCATTTTCTTGCCCGAAGGCTGGACCCGGGTGAGTTCAACCGGGTGTGAGCCGGTTCCCACCAGCACGCTCCTGCCGTCCACGGCCAACTGTCCGGGCTGCAGCGCCGCGGCTTCGGGCCGGAGCAGCACCGGTTCCACCTTGACCCGCTGCCCATCCAGGGTGGTCCAAGCGCCCGGCTCGGGCGTGACGCCTCGCGCCCGCCGCCCGATCGCGAGGGCAGGTTGCAGCCAGTCGAGCCGGCCGTCGTCGAGGGTCAGCTTGGGGGCCAGACTGACGTCTCCCTGCTGCGGCACGGCCGCTGCCTTGCCGGCGTCGACGGCGGACAGCGTCTGGGTGAGCAGCACGGAGCCGCTGTGGGAGAGCCGCTCGAGCAGGACCCCGGCCGTGTCATCGGGGCGGACGGCTTCGGTCAGCGTGCCGAACACCGGACCGGTGTCCAGCCCCTCTTCAAGGAGGAAGGTGACGGCGCCGGTGACGTCGTCGCCGGCGATGAGGGCCCGCTGCACCGGTGCGGCTCCGCGCCAGGCCGGCAGCAGGGAGAAGTGCAGGTTGATCCAGCCGTGGCGGGGGATGTCCAGGGCGGCCCGCGGAATGAGCCCGCCGTATGCCACGATCGCGGCGACGTCGGGGGCGGCGGCGGCAATCCGGGCGGTGACGTCGGCGTCGACCTTGGCCGCATGGATGACCTCGATGCCGAGTTCGGCGGCCCGGGCGGCCACCGGTGACGGCGTCAGAACGCGCTTGCGTCCCAGCGGCGCGTCCGGGCGGGTGAGAACGGCGACGACGTCGAACCCGGCCTCGACGAGCGCGTCCAGGGACGGCACGGCGACGGCAGGCGTCCCCGCGAAGAGTACCCTCACTGGGGATTTCCGAAGGAGCCGGTTGCGCCGGCTCCAGTTCCGGAGCTGCCGGGTCCAGAAGGACCGCCGCCGAAACTGGAGCCGACCGTCCTGGCGCGCTTCGCCGTCGTCTGCTCGGTGATCGAGTCGTAGTTGGCGTTCCGGATCGCCCGCAGCGCGGCCTTGCGGTCTTCGCCTTCGAGCCGGTCGGTGAAGAGGATGCCGTCCAGGTGGTCGGTCTCGTGCTGGAAGCAGCGGGCCAGCATGCCCTCACCCTCCACCGCGACGGGGTTGCCGTGGAGGTCGACGCCGGTGACACGGGTGTGCCGGCGGCGCCGGACCGGGAAGCCCAGGCCGGGGATGGAGAGGCAGCCCTCGCCCTCGTCCGGCTGGAAGTCATCGCTGTTTTCAAGCACCGGGTTGATGATGTGTCCCTCGATGCCGCCGATGCGGTAGGTGAAGACGCGCCGGCTCACACCGACCTGGGGCGCGGCCAGGCCTGCGCCGTCGACGTCCTCCATGGTCTCTGTCATGTCCGCCACGAGCTTCGCCAGTTCAGGCCCGAATTCCGTCACGGGATCGGCAACTGTGCGCAGCACAGGATCACCGATGATGCGGATATTCAAAATGGCCATGTGCAATCTGTCCTTACGATGGGCGGCTACGGGATCCAATCCAGTTTAGTTGCCCCGGCCCGCGTCCCGAACGTCTTCGCCGGATCCGCCTCGGTGGGGCGGTTCGGCTGAGGGATGCCGCAGTGGGGGCGGACATCCCGTTTTCGGGAGCTTCAACGAGATCAACGGGCATCTCGGCTCCCGGCTGGCCTACGGAACGCGTGCTGTCGCCCTGGCGGGGTGCGTTGGGATCCCGCAGACGCGACTGGCCCGACCGGCGAGTATGCGGTGCGCCGGTTCACGAAGCGCGGAACGCCTGACGGCGGGGACTCCGGCGCCGCGGGACGCGGAGTGGCCAATAATGTCGGAGCCCTCTGGAAGAGTGTAGCTATGGAAGCCATCGGGGATTTCATTCCCTTCCAGGACACAGAGCAGGATGCGGGCCGGGTCACAGGCCGTGGTCCAGCCCGGGCCCTGCAGCCTGGTCTGGACAGCGCTCTCGCCGCGCTCCAAGAGGTGGGCTCGACGGCGGCAGGGGACGCCGCGGACTGGGGATTCCGGACTGCGTCTGACTTCGCCGGCCGGGTGGAGGAACTCTCGCGGACGGTGGAGTACCTGCAGCTCGTGGCCGCCGCCGCCGTGGACCGGACCCGGAAACAGTCCGCCGCGGCTCCTGCGAGGGGCAGCACCACCTGGACCACCGGCTGGCGCGACACCTCCGGCGGCGACGACGGCCCGGTCGGCGCACCCGGGGCCGTCGATGCGACCGGTGCCGTGGCAACGTACGGCGCGGTGGACGGTATGCCCGGGGCGGTGGATCCCTCGGTTGCCGTGGACGACGGCTACCGGAACACCACGGAGTTCCTGCGGGCGCGGCTGCGGATCAGCGCCTCCGAGGCCCGGAACCGGCTCTCCCTGGCCGGGAACCTCCTGCCACGGCTGGGCCTTGCCGGACGGCAAGTGCCTCCCGCGCACGAGGAACTCGGCGCCGCCGTGGCCTCTGGAGACGTCGCGTCCCGGGCCGCGACGATCATCACCGCCGCGCTGGACCGCGTCCGGCACACCTGCGACGCCGAGGCAGCCGCCCAGATGGAGCACGCCCTGACGCGCACCGCCGCCGAGAACGACCCGGACTTCCTGGCCCGCGTCGCACGGAGCTGGACCGACGCGCTGGACCAGGACGGCGCCGAGCCCTCGGAGGAACTGCTACGCCAGCTCCAGGGCGCCTTCATCCGCCGGCCGCGCCACGGACTCCAGCACCTCGAAATCTTCGCGACCACCGAACAGTTCGAACACCTCCTCACCGTCATGAACACCGCCACCAACCCCCGCACCACCGTCACGCAGACACCCGGAGCCACGGCAGCGGGAGCCGCGTCAGCGGGTGAGGGTTCCGTCGACCGCCCCGCCGCTGGGGACAGCCCTGCCGCCGGAGTGTCCGCCACCGTTGCGAGTGCTGCGGGCGTCACGAGTGTTGCCGCCGCTGCGAGTGCTGCGGGTGTTCCGGCTGCTGCCGGTGTTTCGAGTGCCGCTGCCGCTGCGGCCGGTCCGGTGGAGGACCCGGCGCTGCCGGTCCTGGATCTCCGCTCGCGGCCGCAGAAGCTGCTCGACGGCCTCATCGGTGCCTGTAAAATCGCCCTCGCCGCGGGCTCCCTGCCCGCCGCCGGCGGACTCCGCCCGCAGGTCATGGTCACCATCGACTACCGGGACCTGCTTTCCCGGCTCGGAGACGGCCCGGACGGCCCGGCAGAAGGTCCCGGATTCCCCGGCCGGTCGGCGGCCCGGACCGGAACGCTGCTGTTCACCGGCCCGGTCACGGCCTCCACCGTCCGGAAGATCGCGTGCGACGCAGACATCATCCCGGTCCTCCTCGGCGGCGAGGGCAGGATTCTGGACATCGGCCGGGCCTCAAGGGTTTTCCCGCCCCACATCCGCAAAGCCCTCACCGCACGCGACCAGGGCTGCGCCTTCCCCGCCTGCACCATCCCGGCACCATGGTGCGAAGCCCACCACATCACCTACTGGTCCCGCGGCGGAACCTCCGGAACGGACAACGGAACCCTGCTCTGCTCGCACCACCACCACGTAATCCACAAGGAACAATGGACCATCCAGGTCAAAACCGGGATCCCCTGGTTCATCCCGCCACCACACCTCGACCCGAGCCAAAGACCCCGCCGCAACCACTACTTCCGACCCTCAGATCTCGGCACGGTCACGTAACGCCCTCATGACGGCGGCCGCGGGTGAGGGCGGTGCGGAGTAACCGCGCCGGCGTGTGATTGCGTGAATTCCATCAAAGCGCTGCTCCGATGGCCCAGATATCTCCATGGCGGAGATCTGATCGCGTTGTGACCGACGCGATGCCGTTCGGTCTCGATAACCCGACAGCTGCCGTCCGCCCTGATGTCCCGATGGAAGCCCCAGGTCCCGAGCCCCAAGCCGGCGCAGAAGAGCCGCTGAATCCACCGTCGCCGAGGTCCGCAGCCCCCGTCGCCGGTGTCAACCGTCCTGAGGTAGGCAGCCTTGAACTCCGCCGTCCCACACACACGAGCGGTGCCCTCAGGGCAGAGCGCCGATCACGGTTCCGCTCTGGATTCTGCTCATCACCGGTGCCGTCCTGGCGGCCACCCACTCGGCCCACGCTGCTCTCGGCCACCGTTGTTATCGGAATACTGTGGCCCTTCGGCACGCTGCGGGTTCAGCGCAGCAGGTTCAGCGCTGCGGAGGCGGGGCAAGCGGGAGCAGAGCCGTTCCGGCGACAGCGGTGTCGGCGGACATCTCCCAGACACGACGCAGGGCGCAAAACTTCCACCAGTGGTGTTTCAGGACGTCCGGGTTGGCCCGCAGGGGACGCACTTCCGTCTCGCCGACGGCAACGGCCAGCAGGATCGGGGATTCGCCGTGTTTCCAGGCCTCCCATTCCCCGGCCGCCGGATCCACAAGGCTTTCTTCGGCCTTCATGCCGGCCACGAGCTGCATGACCACTTTGTCATCGAGGGGCTTGACCGTGCCGTCCCTGCTGGTGCCCTTGGTCTTGTAGTCGATGAGGCAGATGCGGCCGTTGATCTTAGCGACGAGGTCCAAGGTTCCGGCGTAGCCGACCGTCTTGTTCCAGACCGTGATCTCGGGCGCGATCGGCTCCACCTGGAAGAGCTCCCACCACTCGTCGAAGCGGGCCGCGAAGGCTTCATCGCCGTTGGCGGCCAGCAACTCCCTGGTTTCCTTCATCTGGTGCGGCCGGCCGAGGGCACGCAGGGCCACCTGCTCGCAGTAGTTGTGGACCCGGTCCCCGCGCTTCGCGGCGTCGTCGCGGTAAGTCTCGGCCGCCTTGGCGGCGCGGCTGACGGCCTGGCGCACCTTGGCCGGGCTGCCGAGGATGCCGGGTAGCGTGGGGTCCTGGGCAAGGCTGTTGGCGCCCATGTACCCGAACCAGCCGTCCAGGCCGTGGGGCTGCTGCCCGATCACGGTGGTGATGGAGGGCACCGAAAACTGCTCGGACGTGGAACGTGCGTACATCCGGCCATGGTCCGTGGCGTGGGCAAGAAGTGGAGCGGTCATGGAAAGACTCTTTCACAAGGGACTGACAGTGGAAGTACAAGAGCGGGCCCAACAAGCTGCCGGATCAGCGGGCTGGAAACAAAATGGTCCGCCCCACTCAGTGAGCGGAACGGACCATCTATTGGGTGGGCGATACTGGGTTCGAACCAGTGACCTCTTCGGTGTGAACGAAGCGCGCTACCACTGCGCCAATCGCCCCAATGCCATTGAATGCTAGCCCACCCCGGCGGATTTTAGAAATCGGCCTCTCGTCCGCCGGAATGCGTCGATCGCGGATCCGACGGCCAGCCGCCGTCGAACGTCTGCCCGCCACCAAAGTCATCCGCCTGACAGGGACGAATTACACGGCTGTAATTAGCAAAAAGCCCTAGAATCCAAGGATGCGCGGGGCTCCGCGGCCCCACGCGACGTCGCGATTTGTAGATTCCCTGAACCTCCTATAGAGTTCTTACTCGTTGGAACGCGAGGAAATGCCGAATTGCGGCGCGGAATTGCAGACAATAATGCGGACGTAGCTCAGCTGGTAGAGCACCACCTTGCCAAGGTGGATGTCGCGAGTTCGAATCTCGTCGTCCGCTCGCAGGACACTGTCACGGCAAAGGTTCTTCGGAATCCTGTCTACACGGTGGGTTGGCCGAGAGGCGAGGCAGCGGCCTGCAAAGCCGTATACACGGGTTCGAATCCCGTACCCACCTCGGTGAAAACCCTGGTTTCCGGTTCCGGCCGGATGCAAGGGGCGATTGGCGCAGCGGTAGCGCGCTTCCCTGACACGGAAGAGGTCACTGGTTCGATCCCAGTATCGCCCACCAAAGCAAGGCAACTTGCTTGACGTAGGAACCACCCGGTCATACCGGAACGTACTACAACTGCGGACGTAGCTCAGCTGGTAGAGCACCACCTTGCCAAGGTGGATGTCGCGAGTTCGAATCTCGTCGTCCGCTCTCTGTTTATGACTCCACTCCGGATCCTTCCGGTTGCGGGCGATTGGCGCAGCGGTAGCGCGCTTCCCTGACACGGAAGAGGTCACTGGTTCGATCCCAGTATCGCCCACCATGAAAGCAGCTCCCCGGAGCTGCTTTTTTTGTGCCGTGTCCGTGGCCCTATTGCCCTGTGGCCCTATTCCCCTGTGGGCGGACATCCTTGGCACTCCCCCCAGCGGCGGCTAGGGTAGAAATCGCTAGGAGCGATCTGGCTCCGCGACCGAAGGGAGGTGCCCGTGGGTATTCTTGACGATCTGAAGGGCAAGGCTCAGAAAGTAATTGGTGGCAATCAACAGGCCATCAAGGACGGCATCGAAAAGGCAGGCGACTTCGTCGACTCCAAGACCGGCGGAAAGCACGCCGACAAGATCGATTCCGTCCAGCGGGGCGCTTCCGACTTCGTGGACAAGCAGAACGGCACGCCAGGCACTGCGCCGGCGGCCGGAGAGCCTCCTGTGGCCGGACAGCCTCCCGTCAACGTTGAGCCCCCTGTCGCCGGGGAACCCCGGCAGCAGGGCCTCTGACCCAGGTACGTCAGCGAGGTGCCGGTCCCGCCGAGAGGCGGCGCCGGCACCTTCGGCGTTTAACGGCGCCTTAACACACGACGCTGACACACTTGGCGCCCATCCGAGGCCTCAGGATGGGCGCCAAGTGACGCCGCGTTGCTCCGGGCGTCTAGGAGGGTTCGTGGTTCTGGCCCTCGCGGGCCAGCGCGGTGAGCCGGGACACCGCCCGGAAATACTTTTTCGTGTACCCGCCGGTCATCATTTCCTCGGTGAACAGCTGATCGAACGGCACACCGCTGGCGAGGATCGGGACATCCTTGTCATAAAGCCGGTCCGCCAGCACCACAAAGCGCAGCGCGACAGCCTGTTCCGTGATGGTGTGGACGTTCTTCCACACCACGCCCTCGATGCCGTCCAGCAGCTGGCGGTAGCGGCTCGGGTGGACACCCGCCAGGTGGTTGATCAGGGTGCTGAATTCGTCGCGAGCCACCGTCTTGCCGTCGAATTCTGCATGCATGTGGTGCGTCAGGTCATCGTTGCGCAGCGGCAACGGAGCGGCCGGCAGGCCGCGGTGCCTGAAGTCCTCGCCGTCGATCCGGACGACGTCGAACTGGTCCGCCAGCACCTGGATTTCACGGGCAAAGTCGACGGCCGCAAAGCGGCCGTCGCCCAGGGAGCCCGGCAGGGTGTTGGAAGTGGCCGCCAGCTTGACGCCGGCGTCGGCCAGTTCGCGCATCAGCCGGGACATCAGCACCGTGTCGCCCGGATCGTCGAGCTCGAATTCGTCGATGCAGACAAGCTTGTAGTGGCTCAGCGCCTCCACCGTCTTGCGGAAGGACAACGCGCCGACCAGGTTGGTGTATTCGACGAAGGTGCCGAAGGCCTTGGGCCCGGGGGCGGCGTGCCACAGGGAGGCAAGCAGGTGGGTCTTGCCGACGCCGAATCCGCCGTCGAGGTAGATTCCGGCGCGCGAGGTGTCCTTCTTCCCGAAGAGCCGCTTGAAGAGTCCGTCGCCGTCGCGCGCGCCAACGCCCGCAGCGAAACCCTCGAGCGCCCGGACCGCCGCGGCCTGGCTGGGCTGGGAATGATCCGGCCGGTAGCTGGAAAACGACACCTCACCGAAGCGCGGCGAGGGATAAAAACCGTGGAGGAGTTCATCCACTGAAACTGCCGGGGTGCGGGCGGCGAGCTGTTCGATCTGTACCAAGGTGGTCCGTTCTGCTGGTCACTTGTCCCCAGCAAGAATACCGGCACTGCAGGTCCTGCCCGCGAGCGGACGCGGGAGGGGCCGGCCCACGTGACGAAGGCCATATTTCCGAGTGTGAACGGGGGCGGGACATTCCCGGCGGTGCGTGGCTAGTGTTGTAGGAGACCCGGCGCCGCCATCGATCCGTCCGTGGCCCGGCCCTGACCGTTTCAGTGAAAGGCCATCACCATGCCCTATCCCGTTGAGCAGAACGAAAAGTTTGCCGCCTACGCCCACCCGGAGCGGCTGGTCTCCACCGAGTGGCTGGCCACTGAAATCGAAGCTGGCGCCCTCGACGGCGGCAAGCTGGTGGTGGTGGAATCCGACGAGGATGTGTTGGTCTACGAGACCGGCCACATCCCCGGTGCGGTGAAAGTCGACTGGCACACCGACCTGAACGATGAGGTCACCCGCGACTACGTGGACGGCCAGGCGTTTGCCGCCCTGGCAGCGGCCAAGGGGATCTCCCGCGACAGCACCGTGGTGATCTACGGCGACAAATCGAACTGGTGGGCAGCCTACGCCCTGTGGGTGTTCACGCTCTTCGGCCACGAGGACGTCCGACTCCTGGACGGCGGCCGCGACAAGTGGATCGCCGAGGACCGTGCCCTCACCACCGAGACCACCGTGCCGGTTCCCGGCGAGTACCCCGTCGTTGAGCGCAACGACGCCCCGATCCGGGCCTTCAAGGACGATGTCCTGGCGCACTTCGGCAAGCCGCTGATCGATGTCCGCTCCCCCGAGGAATACACCGGCCAGCGCACGCACATGCCCGCCTACCCTGAGGAAGGTGCCCTGCGCGGCGGCCACATCCCGACGGCTGCCTCCATCCCGTGGGCCCGCGCGGCCGCCGGCGACGGCACCTACCGCAACCGCCCCGAACTTGAGGCGCTCTACCTCGGCGAAGCGGGCCTGAAGGCCGGCGACGACGTCGTGGCCTACTGCCGCATCGGCGAGCGTTCCAGCCACACCTGGTTTGCGCTGAAGTACCTCCTGGGCTTCGACAGCGTCCGCAACTACGACGGCTCCTGGACCGAGTGGGGCAACGCCGTGCGCGTCCCGATCACCAAGGGCACCGAACGCGGCACGGTTCCGGCTGCCAACTGAAGCTCAGTGTGGCCGGACCGGGACACAATCGGCTGCCGTGCGTAAGCTGGGAGTGATGAATACTTCTGCCCTCCCCGCCGCGCTGGCGGAAATTGTTGACGACTTCCAGGCCCTGACGGAACCCGACCGGCTGCAGCTGCTGCTCGAGTTCTCGCGCGGACTGCCGGAACTGCCGGACCGGCTCAAGGACCACCCCGAGCTGATGGAACAGGTGGTCGAGTGCCAGTCGCCGCTGTTCCTCACCATCGAGACGGAACAGCACGACGGCGGCGCCCCGGAAAGCGTGCGCCTTTTCTTCCAGGCGCCACCGGAGGCTCCGACCACCCGGGGCTTCGCCAGTGTGCTGCACGAAGGACTCGACGGGCTCAGCCCGGCCGAGATCCTGGCCGTCCCGGACGACATGCCGGAGCTGCTGGGCCTCACCCGCGCCATCACCCCCCTGCGCATGCGCGGCATGACGGCGATGCTGGGCCGGATCAAGCGCAAGGTTGCCGCGCTTCCGCAGCACTCCTGACGTCCGGCAACTGCTGATGGCCCGCAAACAGGCGTCACAGGGAACTCCGGCCACCGCGGCCCTCGCGGCGGCCGGGGTTCCTTTTGTCTCGCACCCGTACAGCCATGACCCCGCCGCGGCCAGCTACGGGCTGGAGGCCGCGGAGGTCCTTGGCGTTGATCCCGCCCGGGTGTTCAAGACCCTGATGGTCGACGTCGACGGCCGGCTCGCCGTCGGGGTGGTTCCGGTGAGCGGCAACCTGGACCTCAAGGCGATGGCCGCGGCCCTGGGCGCCAAGAGAGCCGCGATGGCGGACCCCGCCGCCGCCGAACGCCGGACAGGCTATGTGCTCGGCGGGATCTCGCCGCTGGGGCAGCGGCAGTCCTCCCCCACGGTCGTGGACGACAGCGCCCTGGGCCTGGACACGATCCTGGTCTCGGGCGGACGGCGCGGCCTGGACATCGAGCTCAGCCCGGCCGAACTGATCCGGCTCACCGGCGCCCGCACGGCCCGGATCGGCACCAGCATGAGCTAGTCCGGGCTGGACTGGCCCGGGTTGGGCCGCGGAGCGAGCTGCCGCCCCAGCCAGGCCGACACGAGCCCTTCCCAGCGCCCCGGGTCCACGTTCCATTCCTTGGTATGCAGGGCGCGGTCGAACTTCTCGAAGGTGACCATCTCAGGGTTCTTCTCGGCCAGGACCGCCGACGGGCCATACGGGACGTACTCGTCGTCGACGCTGTGGAGGATCAGCGTCGGCGTCCGCAGTTCCACGGCGCGCGAGACCCAGTCCATCGTCTTCAGGTCCACCGGCGCGGCGAGGCCGGTCAGCCGGCGGCCCAGCTTGTGGCTCATCATCAGCTGCCCGTAACGGCCGACGGCGGACGGGATCCGGTTGAGCTCCGCATGGTGCGCCAGCACGTTCACCCAGTTGATCACCGGAGCGTCGAGCACCATGGCCCGGATCAGATGGTGATAGCGGGAGAGGTCCGCGGTCTGCAGGCAGATGGCCCCGCCCATCGACCAGCCGAACAGCACCACCTCGCGGGCGCCCTGTGCCAGGGCGTAGCCGATGGCCGCCTCGACGTCCCGCCATTCGGTGGAACCGAGGCCGTAGCGTCCGTCCAGGGCTGATGGCGCGAGCCCGTCATTGCGGTAGGAGATCAGCAGGCTCGACATGCCCAGTTCGTGTGCCGTGCGGACGGCCCGCAGGCCTTCGAGCCGGGTCGCCCCGCGACCGTGGACCATGATCGCCCAGGTGTCCGCCTCGGGTGCCCGGATGAGCCACGCCGGCGCGGTCCCGCCGTCGACGTCGATCTGCACCTCTTCCGAGGCGAGGCCGATGCTGGCGGCGTCCGGGTGCGCGGCGCCGCTCCACCAGCCGCGCCGCGCCTGGGTGAGGTCGCCGCTGTAGACCGCCTCGACTTCCCGCAGCACCGTGCGCTCCGCCGGCGAGTAGGACACGATCCGGCCGATCCGCGCGTGGCCCCGGCCGCCGTCGAAAAAGAAGCCGTAGACGCCCTCAACGGTGTTATCGGGGGTGGCCGCGAGGATGACCTGCAGCCCGTGCCCGTCACGGATCACCGCGAGGATTTCCTGATCCTCGTCGCGGACCCTGTCCGGGGTGATCACCCGGCGGGCGAAGTACAAGGCCAGGGCGGAGGATCCGGCGGCGAGCAGTCCGGCCGCGGCGCTCCCGCCGATGATGCCGCCCAGGACCCACTTGGCGCTGGCGGGCAACGATGCCTCGGTCCCGGGTGCTGCCGCGGCGGTGCTCGCCTTACCTCGGGCAGGGGAGACGCGGGCGGTGGGGATCCGGGGCGGGTCAGGCAGGAGGCGCTGGGAGGAAGCCATGCCACCATTCTTACCGAACGCGACGCTCACAGCGGCATCCGGGCCGTTCCGAGACCCGTCTGCGTGGGCCGCGACGGGCGAGGCAGGCCCGGACACGGGCAAATTGGTGCGGGGCCAGTAGCGCCCGGCTAGGCTGGGGGCATGAGTGATCCAATCGTCATTTTGACAGAAGAGCCCCTCGGCGCGGATGACCGCGTCAACATCCAAGCCCTGGTTGCCGGCGGTGATGCTCCCCTGGTGGTCCTGGTACCCGCCAATACCGAGCGGCACCTGCTGGTGGACTTCCTGGAAAACCTTTCCCTGCTGGAAATCTCCAAGGCCTTCCGTGAACTGACGGCACACTCCGACCCTGCCGGGGAACGGGCTGAAGCCGCCGAAACGCTGGCGCTCTCGCTCGCGGCCCTGGCCGGTCTGGGCGGTGGCGTCTCGGGCGAAATCGTCGAAGGCAGGGCCGTCGACGGCCTCGTCGCCAAGGTCAAAGAACTCGGCGCCGGACAGGCTGTGGTGATCACCCGCCCGCACGCCGTCGCCGACACCTTCCACACCGACTGGGCCAACAAGGCACAGGACAAGCTGGGCCTGCCGGTCCTGCATCTGTACGCCGGATCGGGATTTATCGGGGACTCCTGAGCGTTATTGAGGCTATGAGCATCTTTAACCACAGGCCCAAAGTCACGCCCGTAGCAGCTCCCGCCGCCGGGGCTGCCGCAGAAACGGCCAGCACAGCGGTTGAAAAGTCAGATGAGCAGTGGCGCCAGGAGCTGACGCCGGGAGAGTACCGGGTGCTGCGCCAGGCCGGAACCGAGCGCCCGTACACCGGCGAGTACTGGGACACCCATACCGCGGGCGTCTACCAGTGCCGGGCCTGCGGCACCGAACTCTTCACGAGCAACGAGAAGTTCGACTCCCACTGCGGCTGGCCCTCGTTCTGGGCGCCGCTCGCGGAGGGCACCGTCCGCTACATCCACGACCGCACGCTGGGCATGGAACGTGTGGAAGTCCGCTGCGCCACCTGCGATTCCCATCTGGGCCATGTGTTCGACGGCGAGGGCTACGGAACCCCCACCGACCAGCGCTTTTGCATCAATTCCGTCTCGCTGAAGCTCGTCTCGGCGGACGACGCCGGCAAGTAGCCTCACGCCTGGTCCGGGCTGCCCGCCGGGCAGCCCCGCCGGGCAGCCCCGTCCGGCAGCCCCGTCCGGCAGCCCCGTCCGGGCTTTGGCTGGGACGGGCTCCTCGGCCCGATTGCCACAGAGTTTCTTATGCTCGATGCAATTTTGCATTAGGGATGCTGTTTGCTTGCTACGCTCGCCATAGATACTGACGAGCGATGCTCCCGGCAAACAGAAAGGCGCCTGACGATGACTACCACCGCTATCACCGCCCCCGCCCCCATCACCTCCAACTCCCCGGACTGGCTGCGGCTCAAGGCTGCGGCCACCGCGCTGCAGGGCCTCCAGGTGCAGGACGGATCCGTGCCCGAGGCTGCCGACCATGCGGCCGCGGCCGGTCATGTCGAAACCATCACTGCAGCGATCGGTGCCCTCTCCCCCGCCTTCCCGCACGACGCGGAATACCTCGGCCTCCTCGTCACCGACTTCGGCCGCTGGGCCGACGCCGGCTTCGGCGTCCCCGACTTCCTGGACTCCCTGCAGGCCTTCCAGCCGCAGCAGCACCGGGCCAACGGGCTGCAGCACCTCGTGGTCTTCCCGATGTACACGCAGAACGGCAGCAGCAACCGCCTGGTCGAAGCCGTGCTGATCGAGGTCATCTGGCCCGAGTTCATCGCCGGGCTGGAACAGGGCGAGTACTCCAACAAACTCTTCGTCCCGATCCGATTCCTCGACTTCACCCCCGGCTACAACACCAACTCCGCCGTCCTTTTCCCGGAATCCGTCGCTGTCCGCGAGACCCCCACCTTCACCTGGGGCGCGATCTTCGCCGACCGTGAGGCGGCCCGCTTCCGCCGCGTGCTGAGGGCCGCCGCGGACATCACTTCCCTGCAGCTGCCCGAGGACGCCGCCGGCCTGCTCGAGGACCAGGAGCTGAGCCAGGAAACCTTCGTCATGTGGGACCTCATCCACGACCGCACCCACATGCGCGGCGACCTGCCGTTCGATCCCTTCATGATCAAGCAGCGCATGCCGTTCTTCCTCTACTCCCTCGAGGAACTGCGCTGCGACCTGACCGCCTTCCGCGAATCCGTGAAAATCGAAAAGGACGAGGACGCGGACCCGGAGGCACGGCGGCACGCCAAGCTCGTCCAGTACGCCGTCATCTTCGACCGGATCTTCCGCTTCGCCATCACCGGCAGCCGCGTCCGCAACTACGACGGCCTCGGCGGGCAACTGCTCTTCGCCTGGATGCACCAGCACCACGTCCTGCACTGGACCGACAGCAAGCTCAGCATCGACTGGGACGAGGCTGCCGGCGTCGTCGTGGAACTCGGCGCCCGGATCGAGGAACTGTACTGGCGCTCGATCGACCGCCCCAAGATGGCGCACTGGCTCGCCGCTTACGAGCTGATCTCCGGGACCGTCACCCCCAACCCGGCCTCCGTCTGGGCCAAGGGCCCCGGCGCGCTCCCGCTGGACGGCCCGCCGCGCGGCCTCACGGACCAGGTGCTCGACGACGAGTTCCCGCTGTCCATGTTCTACGAGGCGCTGGAGAAGAAGATGCGGCCGGTCATCGAATCGACGGCGGGGATCATCGGGTCCTCGGACACCGGCACGGCAACCACAGCCCTTAACGCCGGATGAGCGCTCGACGCGCCCTGAACGTGGTGGTCACGGGCGGCAGCGGGCCGTCCGGGATCGCCACGGCGCGCGCCCTGCACGACGCCGGGCATACGGTCTTCACGGTCGGCTCCGACGGGCCCCGGATCGGGGCCGCCGCCGCGGCGGCCGGCACCGGCGTCACGCCGCTCGTGTGCGACCTCGCGTCCCTTGCCGACGTCCGGGCGCTGCACGCCACGATCGCCGCGAAGGTGGGGGCCGTCGACGGCGTCGTGCACCTGGTCGGCGGCTGGCGCGGCGCGAAGGGCATCACCGACCAGAGCGACGAGGACTGGGACTTTTTGGAACGCGGCGCCATCACCACGGTGCGGAACGTCACCCGGGTCTTCTATGACGACCTCGCAGCCTCGGACAGTGGCCGCTTCGCCATGGTCTCCTCCACCGCCGTCGGCAGCCCGACGGCGGCCACCGCCAGCTATGTGGCGGCCAAGGCCGCGGCCGAGGCGTGGACCCTCGCGGTGGCTGACGGCTTCCGGCGGGACCAGTCGGCGACCGCCTACTCCGGGGGTACAAAAGATCCGGGCAGTTCCGGCAATCCGGTGGAGCAGCGCAGCGCCGCCGTCGTGCTCGTGGTCAAGGCGCTCGTCGACCCGGCCATGCGGGCCAAGTCCCCCGAGCGGAAGTTCCCGGGCTTCACCGATGTGGAGGAGCTGGCCGCCGCCGCCGTCGGGCTCTTCACCACCCCTGCGGCGAAGCTGAACGGGCAACGGCTGCTCCTGAGCCGTTGAACCCAAACCCTGGACTTAGCCCCTGGGCCCGGACCTCCCTAGACTGAAAGCGTGAGCAAATCGATGACAAGCACAGTTGAGACTTCCCCTGCCGGCACCGCGGGGCGGCTCCATGATCCGTCCGTCCGGGGCTTCGCCTCGGACAACTACTCCGGCGTCCACCCCGAGGTGCTGGCGGCCCTCGCCGCCGCCAACGAGGGACACCAGGTCTCGTACGGCGAGGACGACTACACCGCCCGGCTGCAGCAGCTGATGGAGGGGCACTTCGGCGAGGGGATCGAATGCTTCCCGGTCTTCAACGGCACCGGCGCCAACGTGCTCTCACTGCAGTCCCTGCTGCCGCGCTGGGGGGCGGTCATCTGCGCCTCCACGGCCCACATCAACATGGACGAGAACGGCGCCCCGGAGCGCATCGGCGGCATCAAGCTGCTCCAGGTGCACACGGAGGACGGCAAGCTCACCCCCGAGCTGATCGACAAGGAAGCCTGGGGGTGGGGCGACGAGCACCGCGCCCAGCCGCTGGCCGCGTCCATCACGCAGACCACCGAACTCGGCACCTGCTACACGCCGGAGGAAGTCCGGGCCATCGCCGAGCACGTCCACGCCAAGGGCATGAAGCTGCACATGGACGGCGCCCGGCTGGCCAACGCCGCCGCGCACCTTCAGGTGCCGCTGCGGGCCTTCACCCGCGACGCGGGCGTGGACATCCTCTCCTTCGGCGGCACCAAGAACGGGCTCCTCTTCGGCGAGGTTGTGGTGGCGCTGAACCCGGAAGCCGCCCACGGCCTGATCTACCTGCGCAAGATGAACATGCAGCTGGCTTCCAAGATGCGGTTCATGTCCGCACAGTTCATCGCCCTGCTCGAAGGTGACCTGTGGCTGCGCTCGGCCTCGCACGCCAACGCGATGGCAGCCCGGCTGCGCGCCGGCGTCGAGTCGATCCCGGGCGTCGAGCTGAGCCAGAAGACCGAATCCAACGGAGTCTTCGCGATCCTGCCTGCCGGTGTGGCTGACCGGCTGCGCACGTCCTTCCGCTTCTACGACTGGAATGAGGCGGCCCGCGAGGTCCGCTGGATGTGCTCCTTCGACACCACCGAGGACGACGTTGACTCCTTCATCGCAGCCATCAAGCGCGAACTCGCTGCCGGCTAGTCCGGCCCGCCCGGGGCCAGGCCCGTTTCCGCCCGGCAGGCGGCGAGCCTGCCGGGCTTCGGAGCCCGCGTTGCATAATCTTCCATTGTGAACGCACTCGACCAGGTTCCGGCAGATTTTCTCTTCGCTTTGGGGACCCTTCGCCAAGCACGGTGCCGCAGTGAGCTGCACCTGGAGGAGATTCCGGCGCCCTCACGGCTGGCACCCTTCGCCGTGGCACTCGGAGCAGAAGTCATTGCCCCTGGTGACGCGGCAGGCGCCGTCCACGGTCCGGCAGCGGCGGGGCTGGAACCCGCTTCCGGGAGTGACGACGCCGAACTGGCCACCGGCCGCTTCATCCTGCTCCACGATCCCGACGGCTCCGCTGTCTGGGACGGGGAGTTCAGGGTGGTGACCTATATCCGCGCCCAGCTCGAGGCCGAGATGGGCAACGACGAAATGCTGGGCTCGGTCGCCTGGACCTGGCTCGTGGAAGCACTCGACAACCACGCCGCGCCCTACCGTTCGGCCGGCGGCACCGCAACGAGGGTGCTGTCTGAAAGCTTTGGCACGCTCTCCGACCGGCCCAATTCGATCGACATCGAACTCCGCGCCTCCTGGACCCCGGCCAGCCCGGACATCACCTCACACCTGGAAGCATGGTCTGACATGGTCTGCACCTTCGCGGGGCTTCCACCGCTGCCCGACGGCGTCACCCCGCTGCCGCACCGACGGCGGGAGCAGTCATGAGTCCGCGCCGAATCGGCCCGGTTTTGCCGAATGCGCGGTCCGCTACGCCGTGTTGTCGCTAACTTGTCGGTAAACTGAAGTCACCATGACCTCTCAAATACCGGAAATGACCACGGCCGGCGCCGTTCAAAGTAAGACAGAGGCCGCTGACATCACAGCCCATATCACCGTGGAGGGCTTCGACAGCCTGGTCCCCGAGGTAATCGACCTCGATGCCCCCCGCGACGGCGTGCCGCTGGTGATCGAAACCCAGTCCGGCCTGGAACGCTGCGCTGCGGCTCTTGCCGCAGGCCACGGCCCCGCGGGAGTGGATGCCGAACGTGCCTCCGGCTTCCGCTACGGCCAGCGCGCCTTCCTTGTGCAGATCCGCCGTGAAGGCTCGGGCACCTGGCTGATCGACCCGGAAGCCTTCGGGGACCTGCGAATCGTCAACGAGGCCCTCAAGGGGGTCGAATGGATCCTGCACGCGGCCAGCCAGGACCTGCCCTGCCTATCCGAGCTCGGCATGTGGCCGGACAAGCTCTTTGACACCGAACTCGCCGCCCGGCTCGCCGGACTGCCGCGGGTCGGCCTCGCCGCCGTGATCGAACAGCTCCTGGGCTTCGGCCTCGCGAAGGAACACTCCGCGGCCGACTGGTCCACCCGCCCGCTCCCGGAACCCTGGCTGCGCTACGCGGCCCTCGATGTCGAGGTCCTGGCCGAGCTGCGCGAGGAACTCATTGAGCTCCTCGTGGCCGACGGCAAACTGGACTTCGCCGAACAGGAGTTCGCCGCCATCCTCGAGGCCGGCCAGGCCCTGCCCCGCGTCGACCCCTGGCGCAAGACGTCCGGCCTCCACCAGATCCGGGACCGGCGCCAGCTGGCCGCCGTCCGGGAACTCTGGCTGGAACGCGACTCGCTGGCGCAGAAGCGCGACGTCGCCCCGGGCCGGCTCATCCCCGACTCCTCCCTCGTGGCGGCGGCCAAGGCGATGCCGACCACCGTGCCGCAACTGCTCGGCACGAAGGGATTCCATGGCCGCGCGGCCCAGCGCGAGGCGCCGCGCTGGCTGCGTTGCATCAGCACCGCCAGGAGCCTCGAGGATCTTCCTCCCCTGCACCTGCCCACCAACGCTCCCCCGCCGCCGCGCGTCTGGGCCGACCGGGACCCGGAGGCTGCCGCACGGCTTGCCACCGCCCGGCCGAAGCTCCAGGCGAAGGCCGAGGAACTGAACCTGCCAGTGGAGAACCTGCTGACCCCCGACTACCTGCGGCGGGTGACCTGGCGTCCGCCGGCCGAGCTCAGCGAGGAAGGCGTGGCCGAGGAACTCCAGAACCTCGGCGCGAGGCAGTGGCAGATCGAAATCACCGCCCCGCTGATCACCGAGGCCTTCCTGCACCCCGAGCCGCTGCCGGTCAAGGAAGCCAAGGCCGTTCCCGAATCGGCGGCCGACTCGGCCCCCTGACGGGCATTCCCCACGCTCCTTGCCAGCAATGTTACTGACGAGTAACATGTTGATTGTTGTAGCCCGGATCCACGCTGCCTGTGGCTGTTTCGCCAGCGGCGTGGATCCGGCATCCATGTCTCAATGAGGAGTACCACGTGAGCCAAGCCCCGAGCAGCGGAAAACACAGCAGCGGAAAACCCAGCAGCGCGAATCCCCGCACCGTACGCGAGGTCGTCTTCGTCGACGGCGTCCGCACCCCGTTCGGCCGCGCCGGCGAGAAGGGCATCTATGCCGGAACCCGCGCCGACGACCTCGTGGTCAAGTGCATCCGCGAACTGATGCGCCGCAACCCGTCCCTGCCCGCCGAACGGATCGACGAGGTCGCCATCGCGGCCACCACGCAGACCGGCGACCAAGGCCTGACCATCGGCCGCACCGCGGCGCTGCTGGCCGGCCTGCCCCTCACGGTGCCCGGCTTCGCGATCGACCGGATGTGCGCCGGCGCCATGACCGCCGTGACCACGACGGCGAGCGGCATCGGCTTCGGCGCCTACGACGTCGTGATTGCCGGCGGCGTGGAACACATGGGCAACCACCCGATGGGTGCGGACGCGGACCCCAACCCGCGCTTCATGTCCGAACGGATCGTGGACCCGGCGGCCCTGAACATGGGAAACACCGCCGAAAACCTGCACGACCGCTTTCCCGCCGTCACCAGGGACCGTACCGACGCGTACGCCGTCGCGTCCCAGGACAAGCTGGCCGCCGCCTACGCCAACGGCCAGATCCAGCCGGATCTGGTACCCGTGGCCACCATGAAGCCGGGCCGGGGCTGGACCGTCAACACCGTGGACGAGCCCCCGCGCCCGGGCACCTCGGTTGAGGACCTCGCCATGCTCAAGACCCCCTTCCGTGCCCACGGCCGGGTCACCGCGGGCAATGCGGCGGGATTGAACGACGGCGCCACGGCCGCCCTGCTGGCCTCCGCGGAAGCCGCCGAGGAGCTCGGCCTGGCGGTCAAGATGCGCCTGGTCAGCTACGCCTTCGCCGGCGTGGAGCCCGAGGTGATGGGCATCGGCCCGGTTCCCGCCACCGAAAAGGCCCTGAAGAACGCCGGACTCGGCATCGGGGACATCGGGCTCTTCGAGATCAACGAGGCCTTCGCCGTCCAGGTGCTCAGCTTCCTGGACCACTTCGGCATCGCCGACGACGACCCCCGGGTCAACCGCTACGGCGGCGCGATCGCCGTCGGACACCCGCTCGCCTCCTCCGGCGTCCGCCTGATGAACCAGCTGGCGCGGCAGTTCGAGGAGGACCCCTCGGTCCGCTTCGGCATGACCACGATGTGTATCGGGCTGGGGATGGGCGCCACCGTGATCTGGGAAAACCCGCACCACGCCGAATACGGCAGAGCCGTTGACACAGAAGCCGTTGACACAGATGCAATTCAGGCAGACACCACCACCAAGACTGGAGCCGCAGCATGAGTGCCGCAGATTTCCGCAAGCTTGCCGATCTCTTCCCGAACGAGACGGTCACCCACTCCTACGTCCAGGACATCCAGCTGCCCGCCGTGGACGGCACCGGCCCCGGCACCTTCGCGCTGGTCACCCTGGACAACGGGCTGGACCACTCCAAGCCGACCACCCTGGGCCCCAACACCCTGATCGAACTCGGCCTCGTCCTGGAGGGGCTGAAGGAACGCGCCGCCCGCGGCGAGATCATGGGCGTGGGCGTCACCGGCAAGCCGTACTTCCTGGTAGCCGGGGCGGACCTGTCCACGGTCAAGTCCATCAGCGGCCGCGAACACGGGCTCTGGATGGCCCAGCTGGGCCACGAGGTCTACTCCACCCTGGCGAACCTCGGCGTCCCCAGCTTCGCCTTCATCAACGGCCTCGCCCTGGGCGGTGGGCTGGAGATCGCGCTCCAGTCCACCTACCGCACGGTGTCCACCGGCGCCGGCGCACTGGCGTTGCCCGAGGCCTTCATCGGCCTGATCCCCGGCTGGGGCGGCGTCTACCTCCTGCCGCGGCTCATCGGCCCCGAGAACGCCCTTAAGGTGATGATCGAGAACCCGCTGAGCAACAACCGCACCCTCACCGGGCCGCAGGCCTACCAGCTGGGAATGGCCGACGCGATGTTTGAGCCCGCAGACTTCATCGAGCAGTCCGTCGCCTGGGCCGCCAAGGTCATCTCCGGTGCCGTGACGCCGGAGCGGGCCAATGCCGTCGACCCCGCCGCTCCGGAGGTCGCCGCCCGCTGGGCGGACGCCGTCGCCGCCGGCCGCGAGTTCGTGGAAGGCAAGACCTCCAACGCCTCCCCGGCACCGGCGAAGGTCCTGGACGTCATGGAAGCCAACCGCACCCTGACGCAGGCGGAATCCGCGGAGCTCGAATGCGAGACGCTCGCGGATCTCATGCAGACCGACGAGTTCCGCTCCACCGTCTACGCGTTCCTGGACCTCGTGCAGCGGCGCTCCAAGCGTCCAGCCGGCGCCCCGGACCGCAAGCTCGCCCGCCCGGTGACGAAGATCGGCGTCGTGGGCGCCGGGCTGATGGCGAGCCAGCTGGCCCTGCTCTTCGCCCGCCAGTTCAAGGTTCCTGTTGTGCTGACGGACATTGACCAGGCCCGCGTGGACAAGGGCGTGGGTTACGTCCACGCCGAGGTGGACAAGCTCCTGGCAAAGCAACGGATCAGCCCCGACGCCGCCAACCGGACCCGGGCACTCGTGACCGGCTCCGTGTCCAAGGAGGCCTTCGCCGACGCCGACTTCGTCATCGAGGCGGTCTTTGAAGAACTCAACGTGAAGAAGCAGGTCTTCAAGGAGGTGGAGGCGATCGTCTCCCCCGAGTGCATCCTCGCCACCAACACCTCCTCACTGTCCGTCACCGCGATGGCCGAAGACCTCGAGCACCCGGAACGTCTCGTGGGTTTCCACTTCTTTAACCCGGTGGCCGTCATGCCGCTGCTGGAGATCGTCCGGGCGCCCAAGACCGACGACGCCGTGCTGGCCACGGCGTTTGAGCTCGCGAAGGGCCTCAAGAAGTCCGCCGTGCTGGTCAAGGACGCCCCGGCGTTCGTGGTCAACCGCATCCTGCTGCGCCTGATGGGCGAAGTGACGGCGGCCTTCGACGAGGGCACGCCCGCCGGGGTGGCGGACAATGCGCTGCGCCCGATGGGCCTGCCGATGACGCCGTTCGTCCTTGGCGCCATGGTTGGCCTGCCGGTGGCGCAGCATGTCCAGGAATCCCTGCACACCGCCTTCGGCGACCGTTTCCCGGTGTCCCAAAACCTGCAGACGCTGATCGACAACGGCGTGAAGTCCATCTGGGCGCCCGAAAAAGGTCCCGACGGCAATCCGTTCATTCCGGCCGAAACCCTGGCGCTGCTGTCCTTCGGCACCAGCCCGTCCACCGGCGAGGACGTGCTGCGCCGGACACAGGACGCGCTGGCAGAGGAAATCGGCCTGATGCTGGACGAGGGCGTCGTGGCCGGCCCCGAAGACATCGACCTGTGCATGATCCTCGGCGCCGGCTGGCCGATGTTCCTTGGCGGTATCACCCCTTACCTGGACCGGGTGGGGGCATCGGAGCGGGTCAACGGCAGGAAGTTCCTGGCCGCCGGCGTGGCGTCCGGGCCCGCTGCCTGATCAGCCCCCGGCGTTGTGCGCCAGCACCCCCGTCCGCACTGTTGATTGCCAGTGCGGACGGGGGTGCCGCCGCGTTTGGTGGCGCCGCAGTTACTGTCCTGGCGCCAGCGCCGGAGTCACTGTCCTGGCGCCGGGCGTCGCCGTCGTGCGTCAGATCTCGCGCAGCCGGCCGCCGTCGAGCCGCAGGATGCGGTGTGCGCCGGCCCGCGCGTAGCTGAGGTCGTGAGTGACCAGCACAACCGCGCCGCCCCGGGCCGTCGTGTCCTCGAGGGCCTGCCGCAGCCGCTCAAGCCCGTACCGGTCCAGCCCCACGGTTGGCTCGTCCAGGGCCAGTACGGCCGGTTCGCGGGCCAGCACCGTGGCCAGGGCAAGCAAGCGCTGTTGTGAGGCCGGCAGCTCCGCCGGGTGGGTCTCCGCGGCATCGGCCAGTCCGACGGCGGCCAGCGCCGCTTCCGCGCGGGTTGCGGCCCGCTCCGCTCCGAACAGCTTGCGGAGCCCGAAGCTCACCTCCCGGCGAACCGTCCGTTCAAAGAGCTGGTCCCGCGGCTGCTGGAACAGCAGCCCCACGGACGCGGCAACCCTACCGGTCGGGATGCCGGCGATGCTGCTCCCGGAAACCCGGACCTCCCCGGCCTCCGGGCTCAGCAGACCGTTGAAATGGCGCAACAGGGTTGACTTTCCTGCGCCGTTCGGGCCGGTGATGGCAACGATCTCCCCGGGCCGGACCGTCAGCTCGAGGTCCCGCAGCACAGCCGTCCGCGGCTCGGTTCCCGACGATCCGTGGGGGTCCGCGTAGCCGAAGCCGATGCCGCGCAGCTCCAAAGCCGGGGTGGTGTTGCGGGGCCCGCGGCTGGACATGTCCCTCCGGGGCGCCTTCGGGGAGGGCATGTCCGCTACAACGATGCCTGCCAGGGCCAGCACGGGCGCTTCCTGCAGCGCCACCGGTGCGCCCTGGGCCGTGATGGTGCCGCCGTCGAGGATGATCCAGTGTGCTGCGGTACGGGCCAGCCAGTCAGCGGTCTGGCTCAGCAGCACGACGGCGGTACCGGCGTCGAGCAGTCCCCTGATGAGCTCCTGGATCTGGGCCTCGCCTGACGGATCGAGGGAGGCCAGCGGCTCGTCGAGCACCAGCACTTCCGGGCCGGCAATCACGGCGCAGCCCAGGGCAAGGCGCCGCAGTTCCCCGCCGGAGAGCGTGGCGGGGTCCCGGTCCAGCAGACCTGCCAGGCCGGTGCGCGCGGCCGTGCTGGCCACCCCGCGGAGCATCTCGTCCCGCGGCGTGCCGTGGTTCTCAAGCCCGAAGGCGAGTTCCTCCGCCACGGTGGAGCGCACCGAGGACAGCATGGCGGCGGCGTCCTGCGGAACGAAGCCCACCCGCCGTGCCCACGCGCCGGAATCGATCCGGGGATCGTCCCCGGCGCCGCGGAACTCCAGGCACGTCGCACCGAGCTGCAGGCTGCCCCGGAGGCTGCCCGCAGGGCCAGGCCGCAGCCAGCCGGCCAGCAGCTTTCCCAGCGTCGTCTTTCCGCTGCCGGAGCCGCCCAGGACCGCTGTCAGCGTACCCGGGGTGGCAACCAGCCCGATCCCGCGGAGCACGGGGGCGGTGTCCCCGTGGAAAGTGAACGATTCGAGGCTCGCGCCCAGGGCCGGCCAGGCGGCGGCAGTCACGACGTCCACCCGGCCGGCCATGAGGCGGCGAACCGCAGGGCGACGGCGGCGGCAGCGAGCAGCAGGGCCGCCGCCCGGACCAGCCGTTGGCCGGGCGGGTCCGCGACCTCGCGGTAGCTGGTCCGCGGACCGGTGCTGCCGAAGCCCCGGGCGTCGAGGGCCTGGGAACGGGTGCCGGCATCCTCGATCAGCCCCAGGACCAGCGGAACCATCTGCAGCCGCACGGCCCCGAGCCGGGACAGCACCCCGCCGCGGAGGACCAGCCCGCGGGCTTCCTGCGCCTGCCGGATGCGGTCGAGCCGGCCTGCGATGGCCGGCAGCAGCGTCAGGGTGGATGCCAGGACGAAGCCAAGCTGCGGCGGCACCCGCCGCGCCGAGAGTGCGGCAACGAGGTCAGGAATACTGACCGTACAAGAGAACAGCAGCAGGACCAGCACGCAGGCGGCCGTGCGCGTACCCAGCTCCAGGGCGAAGCTCAACCCTTCCGCCGTCACCCGTGCCGGACCCCAGGCGGCAAGGACGGTGTGCCCTTCGGGAAAGAACAGCCCGTGCAGGACCAGGAGGGACAGCCACAGGGGGGCCAGGATCACGGCTGCCGCCGTCAGCACCCGGGTCCCGACCCCGGCGCGGACGGCCAGCAGCGCCGCCCCGAGGGCGACGGCGACGGACAGCGGCCAGCTTGCTGCCGCCGTCGTGATGACCGCGGTGCAGCCGGCCGCAGTCAGTGCGGTGAGCGGGTGCAGGGTGGAGCGCATTCTTCCGGCGGGCACGGCTCAGGCTTCGGGCGTTCCCGGGGCCTTGCCGGCAAGCACGCGGAAGCGCCGGACGAAGGGGAACTGGAAGGCGGTGCGTCGCGGCAGGGCATAGACGAGCAGCGCGGCGATGACGAAGACGATCGCCTTGTCCATCGGGTCCGAGATCAGCGCCTGCTTGGTGATGGCCGCGAGCAGGGTGTCGCCCATGGCGCGGAAGGCGCTGACGATCGCACCGGTGCCCACGCCGGAGGTGCCGCCGAAGACGAAGGCGGCGATCGGTGCGGAGACGACGCCGGCGAGGATGCCGGTAATGAACCCCGCGACCGGTGCCAGGTAGAAGCGGCGGAACAGTCCGCTGCGCGCGGCCACGCCGGCCAGGAAGCCGATCAGGGCTGCGCCGGCGGCGAAGGGCAGGACAGTGGGGTTGAAGAAGGACCACACGACGCTGCTGAGCGCTCCGGTGGCGGCACCGGCAGCGGGACCGGCCAGGACGGCGATCAGGACCGTGCCGATCGCGTCGAAGTAGAACGGCAGCCCGGTGCTGCCCATGAGCTGGCCGAGGACCACGTTCAAGATCAGCGCCACGGGCATCAGGACCACGGTGGAGGTAGGGAGGACCGGCAGCACGGCGACGATCAGCAGCACGGCGCCGAGCAGGAATCCGCCGAGCGCCACGAGCGCGGAGAAGCTCGCCGGGCCGTTGGCGATGTCCGCCGGCTGGGTGAGGACAAGGAAGATGTACGTGGCCGCGATGGCGGCAGCCCCGGCCAGTTCCAGCAGGCGGCGTCGGCCGGCCGGGTGCCCGGAGTAGGGGTCAGATCCGGGGCCGGAGCCGGGGATGGTCAGGGACTGCGGTGACATGGGGATGGTCCTTCGGCTGGGTAGCTGCAACATCCGCCTATGTCACCTCGGCGCAGCTACCATCCTAGCGAGCAGCGGACCGTGCTGTGAACGGGTGTCGCGGCGGAGTGCCCGCTACCGGCCGCCGAGCCGGCGGGCCAGGGCGCCGACCGAGGAGATCAGCTCGGCAAAACATTGCTCCGGATCGTTGGAGGCCACGATCCGTGCGTTGGGAGGCAGTCCCCAGAGTCCCCGGTAGTCGGCCACCGTGGTGCCGATGAGCAGCGGCGAGGAGGTTTCGACGTCGACCGTTGCCAGCCGCGCCGTGAGCTCGGTGCGGCCGACGGCGGCGCAGGCCGCGAAGGCGTCATGCATGTGCGCCACGTAGCCCTGATCGTAGAGGCGGTGGAACTCCATGTAGAACCGGATCGCGTCGGACAGGCAGGCGACGAGCGGGCTGCTGGAGGTGCTGCGGAGCCCCTCGGGCTGGCCCGGCAGGACCAGTTCCGGGCCGTCGGCGCCGGCGGCTTCGGCGAGCCGGCGCAGGTGCTCCGGCCGCATTTCGATCCGCTCCGTGGTTTCCAGCGCGCACACCAGCGGGAGCTTGTCCTTGGGCAGGCCGCGGTAGGCCGCGAAGACTTCCCGGGCGGCGTGCGGGTCCACCGAGACGTTCCACTCGGCCGTCGGGGTGGTGTTGCCCTGGTAGTAGAAGCTCCCGCCCATGATGACGAGTCCCTTGAGCAGCCGCGGCAGTTCCGGTTCCCGGCGCAGGGCCAGGGCGAAGTTGGTCAACGGCCCGGTGATGAGCCCGGTCAGCTCCCCCGGGTGTGCCCGGGCTTCCTGTACCCAGACGTCGACGGCGTGCCGGGCCGAGATCTGCTGGGCGGCCGGCGGCAGTTCGGCGTAGCCGATCCCCTGCGGCCCGTGCGTTTCCTCGGTGGTCACCAGCGGGATCTCCAGGGGCACCTCGGCACCGATGGCGACCTCCACGCCGGGGCGGCCGCACAGCTCCAGCAGGGCCAGGTTATTCAGCGCCACCTGGCGGGCGCCCACATTGCCGGCGGTGCAGGTGACGGCCTGGACGTGCACCTCCGGGCGGGACAGCAGGTACACGAGGGCCAGCGCGTCGTCGATTCCGGTGTCGACGTCCATCAGCACGGAATGCGTCAGCACGGATTCACCAGTAAGGGTTTCACCAGTAAGAACAGTCCCACCCAGAGCAATCCCACTTAGAACAGGGCGACCTTCGGCGTCCGCGGGAAGAGGTCGTCGAGTTCTGCCAGTTCCGCGGCACTCGGGATCCAGGCCACGGCCGCGGCGTTCTGCCGGACCTGCTCGGGCCGGGTGGCGCCGGCGATGATGCTGCTGACGGACGGCTGGGCCGCAAGCCAGGAGAACGCGACCTGGATCTCGTTGAAGCCCCGCTCAAGGGCGAAGGCGCTGAAGCTGTCCAGCTGCTCCCAGTCGGCGTCGTGGACGAGGTTGGTCCGGGTGTGGCTCAGCCGCGAGCCAGCCGGCGCCTTGCCCGGGGCGTACTTGCCGGTCAGCAGGCCGTTGGCCAGCGGGAAGTACGGCAGCACCCCCAGTCCGTAGGCAACCGCTGCGGGGGTGACCTCAAGTTCGGCGCGGCGGTCCAGCAGGTTGTAGTGGTTCTGGCTGGAGATGAAGCGTGCTCCCCCGCGGGCCCGCGCCACGAATTCGGCCTCGGCGATCTGCCAGCCGGCCCGGTTCGAGTGGCCGACGTAGCGGACCTTGCCGCTCGTCACCAGCTCGTCCAGGGCTGCGAGCGTCTCGTCGATGGGTGTCAGCGGGTCCGGCGTGTGGAACTGGTACAGGTCGATCCAGTCCGTGTCCAGCCGGCGCAGGGAGGCCTCGGCGGCCTTGATGATGTAGCGGCGGGATCCGCGGGCGCCGAAGTCGTTGCCGTTCGTTCCGCGCATGTCCATGCCGAACTTGGTGCCGATGACGGCGTCGTCGCGGCGGCCGGCGAGGGCCTTGCCCAGCATCGTCTCGCTGAGGCCGGGTTCCCGGCCGTAGCTGTCGGCGACGTCGAAGAAGGTGATGCCGGCGTCCAGCGCGGCATGCACGACGGCGTCGGTCCCCTCCTGCGACTCGGTGGCCGTATTGGACCGGCCAAGGTTGTTACAGCCAAGCCCTACGACGGAGACGGTCAGTCCGGAATTTCCCACGCGGCGGTATTCAGTCATGGGATTCAGCCTATAACGGCCCGGCGCCGCCCCGCCTCAGCCGGCCGAGAGTTCCAGTCCGTGGTCGTCCAGGGCGTCCTGCAGCTGGGCCATGGTGCGCGGGCAGACCCCTGCCATGCCGGCGAGTTGGCGTTCGCCCAGCTGCACCAGTTGCTCCAGGGTTTCCACCCCGGCGTGCGCAAGGGATCTGCGGGCCGGTGCCGCAATCCCGCGTGGAAGCGGGGTGCGGCCCGGTTCAAAGGATTTCGATTCAAAGGATTTGGGCGTCATTGCGGTTACCTTCCAGTTGGTTGCCCCCAAACTGATGTGACCCTTACGGTGTGAACTGACGAGCGGTGCGAACCAGTGGAGTGGACTACGGGTGTGGACTACAGGTGTGGACTAGTGGAGTGGACTACAGGCTGAAACCGTTGGCGGGCTTCGGTGAGTGCTTGAGCTTGAAGGACGTCTCACCGAACGGCGCGGCGCCGATGCTCAGCTTGGTGAAGTCGAGATCCTCGCCGCGGATGCACACCTTAATGGCGTTGACGGCCTTGTTGACGTCCGGGGTGAGACAGAAGATGTTGAGTTTGGCGTCGGAAAATTCGGAGCGGTCCACGATCCCCAGCCCGCGCCAGGCCAGATGGCTGATGAGCGCGTCCTTGGCTTTTTCTTCCAGGTAACGGTCGCGGTCGGTGCCGTCCTTGGTCTTCAGTGCGTACTGGGCCACCACCCAGAACTGCTCCTCCTCGGGGATTTCGGCGTAGCCGTCCTCGGCGCACTGCACCGCGAAGGCGTCCATGAGCCCCTCGGCAGCGGCGGCGTCGGCGACGTCGGTCTCATCGGTTTTGCTTTGGTGCCCGACGACGCCGTGATTCATCACAAACTGGCTGTAGTCCTCGTCAAACCAGGCTTCCCTGAACTCAAGGACCCCTTCTTCGTTGCGTTTGTAGACCCGGATAATGCCGCTCATGTGCCAGTTCCTTCCTGGACCGTGCCGCAACGGCACCACTGGGGCGCCGTCGGACGGTGTTGCTGTTCGGACGGTTGCTGTTCAGACATGCTGGTTAAAGCAGCGGCAGGCTGCCGGTGCTGGGGTGTTCCTGCCCGGGCAGGGGGCGGGCGAACGGCACCTTGGTCCCAAGGACCTGGGCGACGACGTCGTGCGTGACCCTCTGGGCGGTCAATCCAACCCGCTCCAGCACCTGGCTGCGGGTTCCGTGGTCCAGGAATTCCACCGGAAGCCCCACCTCGTTCAGTGCGGTGTCCACCCCGGCGGCCCGCATCTCCTGCCGGATCCGGGAGCCAACGCCGCCGGCGCGCACCCCGTCCTCGATGCAGATGACCAGGCGGTGGTGCGAGGCGAGGGCGATGATGGACTTGCGGACGGGCAGCAGCCAGCGGGGGTCCACCACGGTGGAGCTGATGCCCTGGGCGCCGAGCCGGTTGGAGACGTCCAGGGCGAGTTCGGACATCGCCCCGACGCTGACAATCAGCACGTCGTTTTCGGTCGAACCGGCGGGGCGGCGTGCCAGTACGTCCACGCCGTCGCTGAGCCGCTCGATGGCTTCCACCTCGGCCCCGACGCTGCCCTTGGAATAGCGGATCACGCTGGGCGCGTTCTCGATCGCGACGGCCTCGCGGAGTTCCTCGCGCAGCCGGCTGGCGTCGCGCGGGGCAGCAAGGTGCAGTCCCGGGACGATCTGGACCATGGCCATGTCCCACATGCCGTGATGGCTGGCGCCGTCGGGCCCCGTGACCCCGGCGCGGTCCAGGACCATTGTCACACCGGCTTTGTGCAAGGCCACATCCATGAGCAGCTGGTCGAAGGCGCGGTTGAGGAAAGTCGCGTAAAGGCTGACCACCGGGTGCAGTCCCCCAAAAGCCATGCCGGCGGCGGAGGTGAGCGCGTGCTGTTCGGCGATGCCGACGTCGAACACCCGCTCGGGGTGACGTGCGGCGAACTTGTGCAGCCCGACCGGGATCAGCATGGCGCCGGTGATGCCGACGATGTCCTTGCGTTCGTCCGCGATGTCCGCGATCTCGTCCGCGAAGACGGAAGTCCAGGATTTCGCGCCGCCGGCCTCGGTGGGCTCGCCCGTCTCCGGGTCGATGATGCCGACGGCGTGGAACTGGTCCGCCTCGTGCGCCCGGGCCGGCGCGTAGCCGTGGCCCTTCTCCGTCATGGCGTGGACAATCACGGGTCCGGCGTAGTTCTTCGCGGTGGAGAGGGCATGTTCCATGGCCTGGAGGTTGTGGCCGTCCACCGGGCCGATGTACTTCATCCCGAGGTCCTCGAACATGCCCTGAGGCGCCCACCAGTCCTTGATGCCCTTCTTCATGGCATGGAGGCTGCGGTAGGTGAACTGGCCCGCGGGTCCGCCGCTCTGCAGCTTCCGACGCCACCAGTCCAGGGTGCCTTCGTAGGCGGGCGCGGCGCGGAAGGAATCGATGGTGGGGCGCAGCGAGGCAAGATAGTCCGCGAAGCCACCGACCGTCGGGGCGTATGAGCGGCCGTTGTCGTTGACGACGATCACGACGCGGCGCTTCTTGTCCGCGGCAATGTTGTTGATGGCCTCCCAGGCCATGCCCCCGGTCAGGGCACCGTCGCCCACGACGGCGATGACGTAGCGGTCGCCGTCGCCAGTCAGCGCCCGGGCCCGGGAGATCCCGTCAGCCCAGGACAGGGAGGAGGAGGCGTGCGAGCTTTCGACGATGTCGTGCTCGGACTCGGCGCGGTCCGGGTAGCCGGACAGTCCGCCCTGCTGGCGGAGGGTGCTGAAGTCCTGCCGGCCTGTCAGGAGTTTGTGGACGTAGGACTGGTGGCCGGTGTCGAAGACGATGCTGTCGCGGGGCGAGTCGAAGATCCGGTGCACCGCGATGGTCAGCTCAACGACGCCGAGGTTCGGGCCGAGGTGGCCTCCGGTCTGGGAGACGTTGCCGATCAGGAAGTCCCTGACCTCCGCTGCCAGCTTATCCAGCTGCGCCTCGGACAACTTGCTCAGGTCCTGCGGATTCCGGATGGTCTCCAAGATTCCCAACGGCCCCTCCTTCGAGTGGTAGACATACCTTTTAACTCTAACGCCTCCGGAGGTGCCCGGGTGCCGGAACGTGAAGGCCCCGGCCGGTCATTGACCGGCCGGGGCCTTCACTGGTGCTGTTCCTCCCGCAGGGAGAGGGATTCTCCCCTAGTTGGCGGAGATCTGGCGCAGCACGTACTGCAGGATGCCGCCGTTGCGGTAGTAGTCCGCCTCGCCCGGAGTATCGATGCGCAGGACGGCATCGAAGGACTTGACTGAGCCGTCTTCGGCCGTTGCCGTGACCTTGAGCGTCTTCGGCGTGGTGCCTTCGTTGAGGGCGGTGACGCCCTCGACGGCGAAGGCTTCCGTACCGGTCAGGCCCAGGGTGGCAGCGGATTCGCCAGCCGGGTACTGCAGGGGCAGGACACCCATGCCGATCAGGTTGGAGCGGTGGATCCGCTCGTAGCTTTCGGCCACCACAGCCTTTACGCCCAGCAGAGCCGTGCCCTTGGCTGCCCAGTCACGTGACGAGCCGGAGCCGTACTCCTTACCCGCCAGGACCACCAGCGGGGTGCCGGCTGCCTGGTAGTTCTGCGCGGCGTCGTAGACGTAGGCCTGCGCCCCGTCTGCCTGCGTGAAGTCCCGGGTGAAGCCACCCTCGACGCCGGCGCCATCGTTGAAGTCAGCGAGCAGCTGGTTCTTGATCCGGATATTGGCGAAGGTGCCGCGGATCATGACCTCGTGGTTGCCACGGCGTGAGCCGTAGGAGTTGAAGTCCTTGCGCTCCACGCCGTTGGCCAGCAGGTACTGGCCGGCCGGGGTGTCCGACTTGAAGGAGCCGGCCGGGGAGATGTGGTCGGTGGTCACCGAATCGCCGAGCTTCAGCAGCACACGGGCGCCGGTGATGTCGGTGACAGCATCCGGCTCAGCCTTCATGCCGTCGAAGTACGGGGGCTTCCGCACGTAGGTGGACTTCGGGTCCCAGGCGAAGGTGTCGCCGGCCGGGGTGTCGAGCGCCTTCCAGCGTGCGTCGCCGTCGAAGACGCCCTCGTAGCCGCGGGCGAACATGTCCTTGTCGATGGAGGAATCGATGACCTGCTGGACCTCGACCGGGTTCGGCCAGATGTCCTTCAGGAAAACGTCGTTTCCGGCCTCGTCCTTGCCGAGTGAATCGGTGTCAAAGTCGAAGTCCATGGAACCGGCCAAGGCGTAGGCGATGACCAGCGGCGGGGAGGCCAGATAGTTCATCTTCACGTCCGGGTTGATCCGGCCTTCGAAGTTGCGGTTACCGGACAGCACCGCAGTGACCGAAAGGTCGTTGGCCTGGATGGCCTCGGAGATTTCGGCGTCGAGCGGACCGGAGTTGCCGATGCAGGTAGCGCAGCCGTAGCCGACGATGTAGAAGCCAAGCTTCTCCAGGTACGGCGTCAGGCCCGACTTGTTGTAGTAGTCGGTGACGACCTTGGAACCGGGGGCCACGGACGTCTTGACCCAGGGCTTGGACATCAGGCCCTTGTCGACGGCGTTGCGGGCCAGCAGTGCGGCGGCCAGCATCACCGAAGGGTTGGACGTGTTGGTGCAGGACGTGATCGAGGCGATGGAGACCGCTCCGTGGTCCAGCTCGAACTCGCGGCCGTCTTCGGTCTTGATGTGCACCGGGTTGCTCGGACGCCCGTGGGCGCCGTTCGCCGCGGACTCCACGCGGGCGATTTCCGTGGGGTGGGAATCGGCGTGGGTGAACGAGGGCGGGTCCGAGGCGGGGAAGGACTCGTCCAGGGACTCGTCCACGCTGCCGTCTTCGAGCGACACGTAGTTGTGGATGTCCTTGCGGAACTGTTCCTTGGCCTCCGTGAGCTCGATGCGGTCCTGGGGACGCTTCGGGCCGGAGATGGAGGGAACAACCGTGGACAGGTCCAGCTCGAGGTACTCGGAGAACTTGATCTCGCGGGAGGGATCGTGCCAGAGGCCCTGTTCCTTCGCGTAGGACTCAACGAGGGCCACGTTCTCGTCGGACCGGCCGGTGAGGCGCAGGTACTCGAGCGTGACGTCGTCGATCGGGAACATGGCGGCGGTGGAACCGAACTCCGGGCTCATGTTGCCGATCGTGGCGCGGTTGGCCAGCGGCACAGCCGCGACGCCTTCGCCGTAGAACTCGACGAACTTGCCGACCACACCGTGCTTGCGCAGCTGTTCGGTGATGGTCAGGACGACGTCGGTGGCGGTGGCGCCGGCCGGAATGGATCCGGTCAGCTTGAAGCCCACGACGCGCGGGATCAGCATGGAGACGGGCTGGCCGAGCATGGCGGCCTCGGCCTCGATGCCGCCCACGCCCCAGCCCAGCACGCCCAGGCCGTTGACCATGGTGGTGTGTGAGTCGGTGCCGACGCAGGTGTCCGGGTAGGCCCGGACGACTGTGCCTGTCTCGGTGTCCACCTCGCGGGTCATGACGGTGCGGGCCAGGTACTCGATGTTGACCTGGTGCACGATGCCGGTTCCCGGCGGGACGACCTTGAAGTCGTCAAACGCGGTCTGGCCCCACCGCAGGAACTGGTACCGCTCGCCGTTGCGCTGGTACTCGATCTCCATGTTGCGCTCCAGCGCGCCGGAGTTGCCGAAGGCATCGATCTGCACGGAGTGGTCGATCACCATTTCCGCCGGTGCCAGCGGGTTGACCCGCTTGGGGTCTCCACCGAGTTCCTTGACGGCCTCGCGCATGGTGGCAAGGTCCACAACGCAGGGCACGCCAGTGAAGTCCTGCATGATCACGCGCGCCGGCGTGAACTGGATTTCAGTGTCGGGCTCCGCGCTGGGGTCCCAGCCGGCCAGTGCTCGGACGTGGTCGGCCGTGATGTTGGCGCCGTCCTCGGTCCTCAACAGGTTTTCAAGCAATACCTTGAGGCTGAACGGAAGGTTTTCTGCACCTTCAACGGAGTTCAACCGGAAAATTTCGTATTCGGTACCGGCTACATTAAGTTTGCCTTTTGAACCGAAGCTGTCCACAATGCTCATCGCAGGACTCCTCTCGCAACAGTTTCATCTTTGTCGCGCCGCAGACCCCATGCTAGTTAGGTCAACCTAACTGGTACTGAGACTCGTCAGGACAAGTCGTCAGGACAAGGATCAGCATGTATTGCATGAGGTCAGCCGTGATTACGGAGCGCGACGTCGGACTACTCCGCCCATCCTAGTGGGATCAGCGCCGGGGAGTCAGCAGCGCCACAGTCTCCATGTGGTGGGTGTGCGGATACAGGTCGAAGGCCCGCAGCCCGGAGAGTTCCCAGCCGCCCTGCTGGAAGTAGCCAAGGTCGCGTGCGAACGACGCCGGATCGCACGAGACGTAGGCGACGGCGCGGGGGCCCGTGCCGATCTGGTTCACGACGGCTTTGCCGGCGCCGGCCCGGGGCGGGTCCAGCAGGATGGCGTCGAAATTGCGCTGGCTCTGGCGCAGCACCCGTTCCACCCGGCCCTGGACAATTTCGACCTGGGAGGCGCCGTGCAGGTTCTTGCGGGCGTCCCGGCTGGTGCCGGGTGATCCTTCCACGGACAGCACCGATCCGGTCACGCCCACGGCGTCGGCGAGGGGCGCCGTGAAGAGTCCGGCCCCGGCATAGAGGTCCGCGACCACCGCCCCCGCGTCCAGGAAACCGCCGTCGCGCAGGAAGCCGGTCATGGCCCCGACGAGGGTGTCCGGGCCGGCGCGGTGGATCTGCCAGAACCCGTCGCCCGTGACACGGTAGTCATGGCCGGCCGCGGTCTCCTGGACGTAGGTCCGCCCGCGCAGCTGCAGGGCCTCGCCCTTGGCCGGGTCAAAGCTGGCCACCGAGACGTCCTCGGGAAGCTGCGCAAGGATGGCGCTGAGGCGCTTGGCCCGGGTACCCGGGGCCGGGGCCGGGACCAGGAGTACGAGCGGGCGGGAACCGTTGGCCGGGGCCGCGACCTCCACACGTTCGATGCCCTGCAGATCGATCTCCCAGAGCCGGAGGGCGTTGATGCCGTCCACCGCCAGCGGCATCTCCCGGACCGGCAGGACAGTGTCGGAGCGGTGTGCGTGCATGCCGAGTTTCCCGCCGGGTGTTACGGCGAAGCCGGCCCGGGTCCGCCAGGCCAGGCCGTCGGCCGTTCCTGCCGCCGCGGGGCCGTCCACGGCCTCGACTTCGGTCACGCGCTCGACGCCGGCCAGGCGCTTGAGCTGTTCGGCCAGCACCTCGGCCTTGAGGCTGCGCTGGCGTGCCAGTGAAATGTGGCCCAGCTCCGCCCCGCCGAGGGGCGGGTGGCGGTGGGACCAGGAGCGGCGGGAGTCGGCAAAGTCCCAGAAGTGCTCCACCCGGTCAGGGGATGCCGCCAGGACCTCCACCACGTCGCCGCGCCAGAACTTGGCGTCCGGAGCCGACTCGGTCAGGCGGACCCGGACCTTCTCGCCCGGGATCCCGTGCCGGACGAACACCACGCGTCCCTCATGCCGGGCAACGCAGTGACCGCCATGGGCCACCGGCCCGACGTCGACCACGAGGTCGGTGTGGGATTGCGTGGCTGTTTCGGGGCTCATTGGATATCCTGCAGTTTCTTGGCTTCTTCGGACGATTTCAGCTGCCAGGGCACGCTGGCAACCATGACTCCCGGCTCGAAGTGGAGCCGGGTCTTGATGCGCAGCGCGGTCTGGTTGTGGACCAGCTGCTCCCACCATTTGCCGACGACGTACTCCGGGATGTACACGACGATCAGGTCCCGGGGGGAGTCGCGCCGCATGTTCTTGACGTACTCCATGATGGGCGTCACCGTTTCGCGGAACGGGCTGGCCAGCACCGTCAACGGTACCGGGATTTCCAGTTTCTCCCAGTCGGCGACGGTCTGCTCGGTCTCCTCCGGGCTGATGTCCACGGTGATGGCGTCGAGCCGGGAGGGGCGCGAGGCCCGGGCGTAGGCCAGCGCACGCAGCACAGGCTTGCGGACGTGCGAGACGAGCAGGACGGCGTGCACGCGGGTGGGCAGGGCGCGCGGCGAGGAGTCCTCATCCACGGCGAGTTCCTTGGCCACGTTGTCGTAGTGCGCCCGGATGCTCCACATGATGAGGAACAGCACAAACATCGCCAGCAGCGCGATCCAGGCGCCCTGTTCGAACTTCGTGATCAGCACAATCACCAGGACCAGGGCGGTCATGCCGAAGCCGATCGTGTTGATGGTCCGGGACTTGACCATCCGCAGCTTCGCCGCCGGGTCCTTGGCAAGCTTCAGTTCCCGGCCCCAGTGCCGGATCATGCCGAGCTGGCTCATGGTGAAGGAGATGAAGACGCCCACGATGTAGAGCTGGATGAGTTTTGTGACGTCCGCGTTGAAGGCGATGATCAGCACCAGGGCGCCGGCGGCCAGCGCCAGCACACCGTTGCTGAAGGCCAGGCGGTCCCCGCGGGTGCGCAGCTGGCGGGGCAGATAGCCGTCCTGGGCCAGGATCGAGCCGAGGACCGGGAACCCGTTGAAGGCCGTGTTGGAGGCGAACACCAGGATCACGCCGGTCGCGGCGACCACGAGGTAGAACGGGATCGATCCGGCGCCGAAGATGGTCTGCGCGATCTGGCTGATCGCGGGGCTCTGGATATAGTCCTCCGCCACCGGCTTGCCGTCCAGCAGGAATTCCTTTGCCGGGTCCAGCACGATGTGCACCTTGGTGGCGTTGGCGAGGTAGATGATGCCGGCCAGCATGGAGGCGGCAATCACGCCAAGCAGCAGCAGCGTGGTAGCCGCGTTCTTGCTCTTGGGCTTCTGGAAGTTCGGCACGCCGTTGCTGATCGCCTCGACGCCGGTCAGGGCGGCGGCGCCGGAGGAGAACGCGCGCAGCAGCAGGAAGGCGCCCGCCAGCCCGACGAGTCCTTCGTCGAAGCCCTGCTCCGGCACGATGGTGAAGGCCGCCGAGGGCGCCTCGCCCAGCTGCCCGGTGGCGGCCTGGAAGATGCCGACGGCCGTCATGCCGAGGATGGAGGCCATGAAGATGTAGGTGGGGACGGCGAAGACGCTGCCGGCTTCGCGGATGCCGCGCAGGTTGACGAGGGCCAGGATCACGACGCCGATGGTGGCGATGGCGGCCTGCTGGCCGTGCAGCGAGGGGATGGCGGTGGTCAGGTACGCGGCGGCGGAGGACATCGACACGGCCACTGTCAGCACGTAGTCAACGAGCAGCGCTGCGGCGACAGTGAGGCCGGCGTACTTGCCCAGGTTTACGTTGGCGATCTCGTAGTCGCCGCCGCCGGACGGGTAGGCGTGGACGTTCTGGCGGTAGGAGGCGACGACCGTCAGCAGCACCACCATGACGGCCAGCCCCACCCAGGGTGAAAACGCCACGGCGCTGACCCCGGCCAGGGCCAGCGTCAGGAGGATTTCGTCCGGCGCGTATGCCACGGAGGACAACGCATCGGAGGCGAAAATGGGCAGCGCGATCCGCTTCGGGAGCAGGGTGTGGGCCAGACTCTCGTTCCGGAAGGGCTTGCCTACCAGCACCCGCTTCACGGCATTGAAAATTGTCAGCACCAGACAAAGCTAGTCGCATTCGCACGCGATGTCATGACGGCTCCGTCCGCTGGGTCTTGGCGGCAAGCCTCCCCCGCCCGGCGGCGGGGCGCGGCACTGGCTGCGGCACTGGCTGCGGCACTGGCTGCGGGGCGCCGCATGGCCGGTAGAGTTTTACGCAGCAGCAGACCGCGAAGCATTAGGAGGCACGTGTGGCGCACTTCGTCATCATGGGTTGTGGCCGGGTGGGGGCAACCCTGGCGCACACTCTCGAGGACGCCGGTCATTCGGTGGCCATCATCGACCAGGACGACCGTGCCTTCCGGCGGCTCCGCCCCGGTTTCACCGGGCGCAAAGTCACGGGCGTCGGCTTTGACCGGGAAACGATGAAGCAGGCCGGCGTCGAGGAGGCCTACGCCTTCGCCGCCGTCTCCAGCGGCGACAATTCCAACATCCTGGCCACCCGGGTGGCCCGGGAGACCTTCCACGTCCCGCACGTCGTGGCCAGGATTTACGATCCGGGCCGCGCGGAGATCTACCAGCGGCTCGGCATCCCCACGGTCGCGGCCGTTCGCTGGAGCGCCGACCAGGTGCTCCGCCGGATCCTGCCGGAGCAGCACATCGCCGGCGATTTCCGCGACCCCTCCGGCCGGCTCGTGCTCGCCGAGGTGGACCTGGAAGCCGGCTGGATCGGGCACCCCGTGAGCGCGATCGAGAAGGCTGCGGGCATCCGGGTGGCCTACCTGACCCGTTTCGGCGAGGGAATGCTGCCCGGGGCCGGCACCTCTTACCAGGACGGCGACACGGTCCACGCGATGCTGGATGTGGACCGCAGCACCGAAGTCGCCCATATTCTTGCCAAGTCCCCCGCCAAGGAGTCCTAAGTGAAAGTTGTCATCGTCGGGGCGGGAAGTGTCGGTTCGTCGATCGCCCGCGAGCTGCTGGCCCACAAACATGAAATCCTGCTGATCGATCTCAAGCCCGAGGTGATCGGACGCAGCGGCCTGCGGGGCGCCCACTGGCTTGTCGGCGACGCCTGCGAACTGAGCACGCTCAAGGACGCGAAACTGGAGGACGCCGACGTCGTGGTGTCCGCCACCGGTGACGACAAGGTCAACCTCGTGGTCTCGCTGCTGGCAAAGACGGAGTTCGGCGTGGGCAGGACGGTGGGGCGGGTCAACAATCCCAAGAACGACTGGATGTTCGACGATTCCTGGGGTGTCGACGTCGCAGTCAACACGCCGCAGCTGATGACGGCCCTTGTCGAGGAGGCGGTGGAGATCGGCGACCTTGTCCGGCTCCTCACCCTCCACACGGGGGTGTCATCGCTGGTCGAGTTCACCGTCCCGCACGACTCGCACGTCATCGGACTGACCGTCGGCGACATCGAGTGGCCTGAGGACGCCACCCTCGTGGCGATCCTGCGGGACCAGGCGCCGATCACCCCGAGCCGTGACGACGTGATTGACGGCGGAGATGAACTGTTCTTCGTGACCACGATCGCCGCCGAGGACCAGCTGCGTGCCCTGCTCTCGCCGGAATCAACGCTCGAGGAACAGCACCCGGTCACCTCTGAACGGCACGGCGCCGGGAACCAGCCGACAGAGAACGAGGGCTTCGACGGCTAGTCCACGGTTGCGCTATCAGCAAGCATCGTTCTGAAGGCTGGGAACGACGTTTGCTGATAGCTCATCGGGCGGGCCGGGTCAGGAGCCAGGCCACCCAGACGCCGAGGACGTAGAGCGGCGCCCCCATCAGGAGCCGGGTCGTGGCCAGGCCTGCAAGGCCCTGCTCCCCCATGAAGTACAGCGGAACCTGGACCAGCAGCCGCAGCACGAGCACGGAGACGATCACCCAGGTACCGATCTGGTACGCCTTCACCCGGGCAGGGTGCTTGCGCCACTCCAGGCCCTCGTTCCGGATGAACCCGAAAAGCAGCCCGGCGAAGGGCCAGCGGAAGGCAATCGAGAGGGACATCGCCAGGATGTACGCGATGTTGGTGAAGAAACCGAGGACGTAGAAGTCTTCCGCCTTGCCGGTGGAGTTGGCTATCCACGCAGAGAGGCCGACGCCGACGATCCCCGCCAGGGCCTGCGTCAGCGGCTTCCGCTGCACCAGCCGGGCGACGGTGAAGGCTGCGGCGGCGGCCAGCGAGGAGATGAGTGCCGGCGGCAGTTCCCGGGTGATGGTGAAGGCGATGAGGAAGACCAGTCCGGGCAGGATGCTTTCGGCAATGCCCTGGATGCCGCCGGCGCTCTTGAGCACGTCGATGTTGCCGTTCCCGGAACGGTGCAGGCCGGCCTTGCTCGCGTATCCCTCGGCAAGCTGTGCCATGGTGGGCTGGTCAGCAGTGTTCTGTTCAGCAGTGCCCTGTTCAGCAGTGCCCTGTTCAGCAGTGCCCTGGTCAGCAGGGGGCTGGTCAGCAGTGTTCTGTTCAGCAGGGGGCTGGGACTTCTCGGGCAAGGTCATTGCTCCTCCTGGCGGGAGAGTATCTCGTAGCGGGGATTGAACATGGTGGGCATGCCGTCACGCATGGTGACCATGCCTTCGAGCCGCAGCTCCGTGCCGGCGGCGACCCCGGAGATCCGCCGCCGCCCCAGCCAGATGACCCGCAAACGGGCCGGGGCGCCTTTGCGGGTGGACTTGGACTTCGCCGGCGGAGCGTCGTGATCGGCAACGATGGCGGTGAAGGCCGCCACCTGGCTTGCCGGCGCGTAGGTTACCGCCTCGATAAAGCCGTGGCACAGCACGCGGCCGCGGTTCGGCAGTCCCCTGATGGAGAGCGAGGCGGCGGTTCCCTTGCGGGCGGCATCAACCAATCTGGGTGATCTCCGGTCCACGCTCAGGCTGTTCGAGGTCCGGAGCAGCCTTGGGTGACGGGGCGGCGGAGTCCTTGGGGAGGCGCAGCTGCAGCAGGTCGCGCGGCGGCATGGGGTTCTCGCCCCGGACGACGACGATCCGACGGAACAGCCCTTCAAGTCCGGCGGCGGCGTCGCGGTCCACTGCAGCCTCTCCGCCCAGGACGCCCCTGAGGAACCAGCGCGGACCGTCGACGCCGATGAAGCGTGCCACGCGGTAACCCTGGCTTTCGTCCGAGCCGCTGGCGGGAAGCTTGGCGACGAGTTCGGTGCCGAAGTTGCCCTGGATCTCCTCGACCTGGCCACCCTGGCTTCCGACGGACTGTCCGATCTGTTCGCGGATTTCGTCCCAGAGACCTTCGGACCGGGGCGCGGCAAACGCCTGCAGCTGGAGGCTTGAGCCGTCCAGGTCCATGGTGACAGCGACGACGCGCTGGGTGGCCTCCTCGACCTCGAGCCGGAGCTGAAGGCCTTCCTGGGGGGCGATCAGGAGCGCACCGAGGTCCACATACCCGTCGTGGTTCTCGATTTCCGAGACGTCGAAGGGACCGGTGGCGCCGCGGGCTGCACCGTCCGCGGAATCCGCGGCGGAGCCTTCAGCTGCGCTCTCCAGGGTGTCCCCGGTCTCGCTCAGCTGTTCCTGTTTGGCTTTCCTGCCACGCCCAAAAACCATCGGGTTGTCTCCTTCGTTGTGATGTGCCGCCGCGACGCTTTGCGTCCGCGTGGCGTCTGCCCGTTCCCTCGGCACCGCCGGTTTAGGGTACCTGCTCAAAATCCTGAATTCGTGCCGCAGAACCGTATGCCACGGATCTTTGCCACCATCCAATGCCCGCTGCCCAAGGCCCGTTGCCGAAGGTCCACTGCCCAAGGCCCCCTGCGCAATGCCCGCTGCGCAGTGCTGCGGGTCGCTCTTCTCTGGTTCAGGCCGTGGCGGCGCCGAAGCCACCAGTGGATCCGAAGCCACCGCCGCCGCGAACCGAGTCGCCCAGTTCCTCGACGGCGAGGAACCGTGCGTACTCGACGCGCTGGATAACCATTTGTGCAATTCTATCGCCGCGCTTGAGTTCGATCGCCTCATGCCGGTCAGTATTCAGCAGTGTCACGGCAATTTCGCCCCGGTAGCCCGCATCAACGGTTCCGGGCGCGTTCACGACCGTCAGCCCGTGCTTGGTGGCCAGGCCGGACCGCGGGTGGATCAGGGCCACGAAGCCGTCCGGGAGGGCGATGGACACGCCGGTCGGCACCAGTCTGCGCTCCCCCGGCTTCAGCACGACGTCCTCGCGGGCGCGCAGGTCCGCGCCGGCGTCCCCCGGGTGCGCGTACGACGGCGGTTCCAGCCCGGCGTCGAGCATCTTCAACTGCACGGTCAGGGTGGGGTTTCCGTACTCCCCGGCGCCGGTTTCCGCTGGCTCGTCCGGGCGGGTGGTCACGGCGGTTTTTTCTTCAGTCACAATCCCTCACTCTAACGCCCGGCGGTGGTTTCGGCCTATCCGCAGCGGCCTTCGGCCGGCACAGCAACGGGCAGTGGGTGTGCCGGACCGGACCAAGCCCGGCGGGCAAGATGAAATAGCCCGGGAAAAGTGGAAGGCTGGGCTCATGCCCGAATCCAGCGCAGCTGTGCCTGCCTCCAACACCCCCAGTGACGCCGCCGTTCTTTATCGGGAGAAGATCTGGCCGAATTTTTGGATCTGGCTGGTGTCGGCGGGACTGTCCAGCGCCGGGATCCTGGTCTTCGCACCCATCAGCATCGCCGCCGGGATCACGGCCGCCGTCGTGCTCTTCGTCATCATCTCCGTACTGCTGATAGTCTCCACGCCGGCCATCACGGTGACGGGTTCGACCCTGCGCGTCGGCCGGGCCACGATCGAACGCCGCTTCCTCGGGACCGCGGAGGCCTACCGGGGAAAGGAAGCGACGGCGGAGCGCGGCACCCGGCTCAACGGCCTGGCGTTCATGTGCATCCGGGGCTGGGTGGATCCGGTGGTCCGGATCGAGATCACGGACCCATCGGACCGCACGCCGTACTGGCTGACGTCCACCAGGCACCCGGATCAGCTGCTCGCCGCCCTCCGGTCACGGAACTAATGCTCCCCGGCCGCTTTTTTAGCCCTCGCAGACTAGCCCTCGCAGCCTAGCCCTCGCACTCCTTGCAGTACTTGAGCCCATCCTTTTCGCGGGCGATCTGCGAACGGTGGCGGACGAGGAAGCAGGAGGCACAGGTGAATTCATCCGCCTGGGCCGGCATCACCCGGACCAGGAGCTCCTCCCCGGACAGGTCTGCCCCGGGGAGTTCGTAGCCTTCAGCCAGCTCGGATTCATCTTCATCCACCACTGCGGAAGGCTTGTCCGTACGCCGCGCTTTCAGCTCCTCGATTGAGTCCTCGTTGAGGTCCTCTTCGGACTTGCGTGGCGCATCGTAGTCTGTCGCCATTATTTGTTGCTCACACTCCGCTGGTTCGATTGGTTCGCCGAGCCCCGGCTGGTCCTACCGGGCTTGAGGCCCGGGACCCCTCCGGGCCCGGTTCACCGATGACAACGCCGGGCACGCGGTTTTTGTGCCCGATGTCGGGTCATTTTTGCTTAAGCGTCTGGTGAAAACCAGAGGCGAGTGGTACACGGCCCGCCGGACGGTCCTTGACGGGCCGAAAAGTGCCGGAAAGTCGCGGAAATTCGCGGCGCGCCCTCTGTCCTCACCCGAAAAGTCCCCTCCGGGTGGCAGAGTTTCGATTGTTAGTAATGCCAGGGTGGAGGATTTGTATGCAGGATCTACGGCTTGTAGGCGTCCACGACGACGGGGAGCATCTCCTGTTGAGCGGCGCCGGCGGCGAGATGTTCCAGCTGCCAATCGATGAAGCACTTCGGGTGGCGGCCAGCCGGGCGTCGGCGAAGGCCGCTTCCGGCGCAGGCACCACGCCTATTGCCATGTCTCCGCGCGATATCCAGGCCCGGATCCGCAGTGGTTCGACGGCGGCGGAGGTGGCGGAGCTCTCGGGCATCCCGCTCGCCAAAGTCCAGCGCTATGAGGGTCCGGTACTTGCCGAGCGCGAGTACATCGCGCTGCAGGCCCGCAAGGTGGAAGTTGCCTCCCCCGCCCCCGGCCAGGACATATACCGCTCGGTGTTCGGTGACAACCCGGCCTCCCTGAGCGACATGGTGACGCACCGCCTGCCGGCGCACGGCATCGATCCTTCGACGGTCGAGTGGGACTCCTGGCGGCGCACGGACGGCAGCTGGAACGTGGTGGCCCGCTTCGAACCGAAGCCCGGCCATTCCGGCATCGGCGAGGAGCCGCCGGCGATGTGGACGTTCAATCCCGCCCGCAAATCCCTGCAGAACGCCAACCGCTGGGCGCAGCAGCTCAGCGAACTGGAACCGCTCGACGGGCCCGTCCCGGCACGCCGGCTCTCGGCCGTTTCGGACCGGCCCTTTGACTTTGAGACCGACGCCGATGCGGCGGCCCGGACAGCGACTGCCCAGCACAACGCCATCCAGCAACTCCAGCTCCAGCAGGATCAGGAAGCGGACGGGCTGCTCGACATGCTGCGCTCCCGCCGGGGCCAGCGCCTCGGCGTCGACGAAGACGCCGACGACGCCCTCGCCTTGCTCCTGACCAACGGAGTCCCGGCGGCCCACCCGCGGCCATCCGAAGTTCCGGCCGAAGCCGAAGCTGAGCCGGAAACGGATTCCGCCGAGGAGCTGCCCGCGGCCCCGGAAGCTGACCGCCCGGACGCACGGGCGGATGCGGTAGCAGCGGTAGAACAGCCCGGTGCGGACACAGCGCAGCCCGGTGCGGACACAGAGCAGCCCGGTGCGGACACAGAGCAGCCCGGTGCGGACACCTGGGGACGCCGCCGCGACGGCCGGCCCTCCATCATGTCCCGGCTCACCTTGGCCCCCCGGCATGACGACGCGGACGACGACGCCCTCAAACTGCACGACGGTGTGAGCACGGAGACCCGGGAGATCACCCTTGCGGCGTCCCAGCTCCGTCCGGCCGGCCAGCAGGGCCCCACCCAGAGCAAAGGCCTGGACGAACTCCTCGGCGGCGGGAGCCCGCGCCGCCAGCACCGTGACGCCGGAGCCGACGTCCGCACCGAACGGGAGTCCGAGCAGCCGGAGCGCCAGCCCGCCAAACCCAAGCGTTCCAGCGTCCCCAGCTGGGACGAAATAGTCTTCGGCACCCGCGGCGACTAACCGCGAGTCGACAGCGGCACTGTCCCAGCGGCACTCTTTCAGCGGCGTGGCGCCTTGGCCCCGTCGGCCGTGAAGCACAGCAGCGGGACGTCGCGTTCCGCCTTGGTCAGGGAACCGTGCTGGCCCACCACCTCCAGGGCAGTCGGCCGCACCCGCCGGGTGTCATAGAGTGCCAGGGCGTCCCGGGCGGCGATCATGACGTCGCCGATCCGCGGGGCAACCTCGGCGCGGACCTCACCGAACAGCCCCGCGGCGACGGCCTCTTCACGGGTGAACGCCCAGATCCGGTCGCCGAAGCGGGCACGCCAGGCCGCCAGCAGCCGGGCGCGACCGGCGTCGTCCGTCCCGTCCTCCAGATAGAGATGGACCATCCGCGGCTCCCCCGCGGTGTGCCGGACGCCGGCGATGAGGGCCGGTTCCGCCGAATAGTCGATCCGCTGGGATTCCGGGACGTCAAGCATGCCGTGGTCTGCCGTGAGCAATACCGTGGTGCCGGCCGGAAGGGTGGAGCTGAGCCGGCGCACGGTGGCGTCAAGTTCTTCGAGCTGGTACTCCCACTGCGGTGACTGGCAGCCGTGCCGGTGCCCGGCCTTGTCCAGCTCGTTGATGTAGAAGTACATCAGCGAGTTCCCCGCACCGGCCATGGCCTCGGCGGCAGCGGCGGTCCTGGCGTGCGAGGTGGTGGCCGTGACGTAGCGGCCGCCCCGGAGCGACGCCCGGGTCATGGCGGAGTTGCTGAACTGGGGCAGGCCCACGGTGGTGACGTCCGCGTGCTCCGCGGCCCGCTCAAACACCGTGGGGAAGGGCTGCCATTTCTGCGGATCCACCCCGGCGTCCCAGTTACCCAGCATGTTGACCACGCGGTCCTGGTCCGGGTCCAGCACGTCGTAGCCCACCATGCCGTGCTGCCCTGCGGCCAGACCCGTGCCGAAGCTGGCCAGCGATGCTGCCGTGGTCGAGGGGAAGGCGGAATCCAGCGACACCGGCACCCGCCCCTGGCCTGCCTGCATGACGGAGCGCAGGAACGGAGTGTGCGCCGACTTCTGCTTCAGCAGGTTCCGGCCCAGCCCGTCGGCCAGCACGACGCAGATCCGCTTGCCAGCGGGCAGATCCAGCCGGTTTTCGAATCCGGGGACCCCGATGCTGGCCGCGGCGCTGCTGAGCACCTCGGCGACGGAGCGGTGGCCGAACGCCGGCGCGGCCGGCAGTGCGGTGGGGAGCGTCAGGGGCAGGGACGGTGCGGAAGGCACAGAGAGCGGCTCGGGCACGCGGACCGGCGCCATCTCAGCGCTGGTGGCCGCGGCTGAGGCGGTTTCCGAAGACACCCATGCGGGCGCGGGGCGGCAGACCGGGGCCGGTGTGCGGTGTGGGGGCCGAGGACCCGGTGTTCACGGCCCGGAGGGCGCGGGCGAAGAGTTTGGCGTCCTGGACGGCCTGTAGCCCGTCGGCTTCGGCGCTGATCCGGAGCACAATGTCCTCCTGGGCGATGGTGCCGCTGTAGCCGTGGTCCGCTTCGCATTGCGGATCGCCGCAGCTGGCCGGGCCCATGTCGAGCCGCTGCCCGCCGGACCAAGCGATGGACAGGGTCAGCTCGCGGACCGGGTCCGAGGACTTGTAGTCCTGCGGCTGGGCGTACACGTAGCTGAGCACGACGGAGCGGATCTGGGTCACGGGGACGGATTCCGTGGAGACCTGCGCGACGGTCTGTTCGCCGGCGTCATCGAGCTGCTGGTCATCCACGTGGGTGATGACCAGCATGTCATCGGTCAGCACCAGCACGGTGATGTGGCGGCGGACCTCGGCCCGGTCGAAATGCGTCTCGAGATGGACCAGGTGCGCCACGCAGTCGCGGCCGTCCAGGGCGTCAGCGACCACGTCGGCCACGAGCCGGGGGTAGAAACCGGACTGCTGAAGGGCCCCCTCGAGGCTTTGACCCTGCTCACTGTGGTCATGCAGGCCGTGGTGCGGTGCGCCCTGGCGTCCGGAGACGGGCGCCGGGGACTTGGGTGTCGGAGACTGGGAGCTCATGGTCTCCATTTTCACAGATCGGCTGGGGACATGCTAACTGCACGGCGGCACGCACCGGCCAGCCGCGCGGAAGCGGCCAGCCGGCAGGGCCAGCCGCGCGGAAGCGGCCAGCCGGCAGTGACTGGGCGGCGGACCGTCCGCAGCGCTCAGCTGCGCATCGCCCGGCGCGCGCTGTCGGTGCGCTGAGCGGCATTGGCGATCCGGACGTCCGCGGCGAGGATCGAGGCGCCGTCGGGTCCGGCCAGGACGGGATTGAACTCCACGAGGGCGATCTCCGGATGGTTGTCCTTGAGCCTGGTCAGCCGGGCGGCCAGATCCTCGAGGGCTGGAACGTCCACGGGCGGCAGCCCCTGGTAGCCGAACAGTTTCCGCGAGGCGCGCGGGCCCCGGATGAAGTCGTGGACGTCGGAGCCGGACAGCGGCGGGACCCGGTGCGCCCAGTCGTCGAGCAGGTTGACCGCATCCCCGGCCAGGCCGAAGGAGATCACCGGGCCCAGCAGCGGGTCCTCGACGGCGCGGAAGGTGCAGGCCTGCCCCACCGGCGCCATGGTTTGCACTTCAAGCGAAGGCGAGCCATAACGTTCCAGCGACTTGCGCATCTGCAACACGTTCAGCCGCAGCGATGCGGCGTCCTGGATGTCCAGCCGCACCCCGCCGAGGTCCAGCCGGTGCCGCAGCGCCGGGTCCGTGGTCTTCAGGGCCACCGGCCAGCCGAGCTTGTCCGCCGCGGCCACGGCTTCCTCGGCGGTCTCGAAGCCCACGGAGGGCACCACCTGGATGCCGTAGCGCGCCAGGAGCCCGGCAGCCGTCGACTGGTCGAGTCTGCGCAGGTGCTCGCCGCCCACGCTGCGGAGCAGCTCTTCCAGCTCCGCGCGGGTGCCCTCCGGGTCGCAGCCCGCGGGTTCCACGAAGAGTCCCTGGTCCCGGTCCAGCCATTGGGCGTAGCGGACGACGGCGCCGAGGGCTGCGACGGCGGCCCCGGGGTTGGAATAACACGGCACCGTGGTCCTGGCCGCTGGCGCTGCGGCGCCTGCGGCATCTGCGGCATCTGCGCCGACCATGCCCTCCACATACACGGAGGGATCCAGGATGCCGCTGAAGGCGGCGACCACCGGCTTCCCGGCGGCCGCCGAGCATTCGGCCAGCACTGCGGCGATCTTCTCCACGGTCAGCCCGCGGGCCGGGAGCAGTGCCACGACGACGGCGTGGACAGCGTCGATCGTGAGCGTTTCCTGCAGGCTGCGCCGCAGCGCCGGCAGCGCCCGCGACATCCCGGCGTCGAGGTCGACGTCGGTGACGATGCGTTCCACGCCGAGCCCCTGGACGGCGGCGCTGTCCGCGACGACCTTTCCAAGGGCCCGGGAGTTACTGAAGACGGCAACGCCGGGGCCCGTTGGCAAGGCCTGGCTCGAGACGATCTGGGCGACGTCCATGAGCTGTTCGATGGTCTCGACCCGGATCACTCCGGCCTGGCGCATCATCGCGTCGACCGCCTCGGGCGGGGCCTGGGTGGTCCGGACGGCGTGGCCAGGGGGCAGATGCAGTCCCATCGCGTCGGACTTGGCCACGATGACGGGCTTTGTCCGGGCCAGCCGCCGGGCCAGGCGGGAGAACTTGCGCGGGTTGCCGATCGATTCGAGGTATAGGCCCACCGCAGTGGTGTCGGCGTTGTCTTCCCAGAACTGCATCATGTCGTTGCCGGAGACGTCGGCGCGGTTCCCGGCCGAGAGGAAAGTGGAGATGCCGACGCGGCGGCGGCTCGAGGCGGCGTAGAGGGAGACCCCGATCGCGGCCGACTGGCTGAACAGCCCCAGGCCGCCGCGGCGGGCCAGCGAGGGTGCCATCGAGGCGTTGAGCGAGACCGCCGGGCTGGTGTTGACGATGCCCAGCGATGCCGGGCCGATCACGCGCATGCCGTTGGCGCGGGCCTGCCGCACGAGCTCGCGCTGCCTGGCCAGTCCGCGTTCGCCGTCGTCCGCGTAGCCGGCCGTCGCGACGACGATCCCCTTGACGCCGGCGGCACCGCACTCCTCGACCACCTTGGGCACCTCGTCGTACGGGACGGCGATGACGGCGAGCTTCACGGGGCCCGGGACCTCGGCGAGCCTGGCGAAAGACAGCATCCCGGCGAGCTCCAGGGCCTCCGGGTTGATGGCGTAGACCGGGCCGGTGAAACCGCCTTCGATGACGTGTTCGAGCAGCTGGTAGCCCACGGTGCCCCACCTGCGGCTGGCCCCGATCACGGCCACGGAGGACGGAGCGAGCAGTTCCTGGATGCTGCGCGCCTCCGCGCGGTGCTCGCGGGATTCCATCACGGCGCGGGACTTCTCGGTGGGGTCGATGTTGAACTCGAGGCTGACCACGCCGTCGTCGAAGTGGCGCTTGACGTCGTACCCGGCGTCCGAGAAAACCATCAACATCTTGCGGTTCTCCGGGAGCACCTCGGCGCTGAATTTGCGGATGCCGTTTTCGCGGGCGGCGGCGGCCAGGTGTTCCAGCAGGATGGACCCGATGCCGCGGCCCTGGTGGGCGTCGGCGATGTTGAAGGCCACTTCCGCTTCTTCCGGATCGTCCAGCCGGTCGTAGCGGCCGATGCCCATGATCTCCCCGCCGATCGTGATCACCAAGGCCACCCGGTCCCGGTAGTCCACTTCGGTGAAACGCTTGAGTTCTTTGCTGGAGAGTCTGGACTTGAACGCGAAGAACCGCATATAGATGGACGTCTGCGACTGGCCCACGTGGAAGGCCTGCACGGCGTCGGCATCGGCCGGATGGATCGGGCGAAGGTGGGCGGTCCCGCCGTCGCGCAGGACAACATCGGCTTCCCAATATTCCGGATATACGCCGTCCGCGGGCTGATCCACCATAGGCTTAGCCTAGTCATAAACCTCCGCAGCACCCGCCCAGCACCCCTCAGAAGGACCCACCAGCCTCATGGCACGCCGCCAAACCACGCCCCCGGCAGGGGAAGCCAACACTGATTCCGCAGGGAAATTCGTCGAGAACATCGTCGATATCGACGTCACTTCCGAGATGGAGGGATCGTTCCTCGAGTACGCCTATTCGGTGATCTACTCGAGGGCCCTTCCGGACGCCCGCGACGGCCTGAAGCCGGTCCAGCGGCGCATCCTGTACATGATGAGCGACATGGGCCTGCGCCCGGACCGCGGCCACGTCAAGAGCGCGCGTGTGGTGGGCGAGGTGATGGGCAAGCTGCACCCGCACGGCGACACAGCGATCTACGACGCCATGGTGCGCATGGCGCAGGACTTCTCGCTGCGGCTGCCGCTGATCGACGGGCACGGCAACTTCGGCTCGCTCGACGACGGCCCGGCGGCCCCGCGGTACACCGAGGCACGCCTTGCGGCGGCGGCGCTGACAATGACGGACCACCTCGACGAGGACGTCGTCGACTTCGTGCCCAACTACGACAACCAGCTGACCCAGCCGGATGTGCTGCCGGCCGCGTTCCCGAACCTTTTGGTCAACGGCGCCACCGGAATCGCCGTCGGCATGGCCACGAACATGGCCCCGCACAACCTGGTGGAAGTGATCGCCGCCGCCCGGCACCTGATCGACAACCCGGACGCCACGCTCGAGGACATCATGAAGTTCGTCCCGGGCCCGGATCTGCCCACCGGCGGCCGGATCGTGGGCCTGGACGGCATCCGGGACGCCTACGCCACCGGCCGCGGCTCCTTCAGGACCCGGGCCAAGGTGGAGATCGAGCAGCTCTCGGCCCGCCGCACCGGCCTGGTGGTCACGGAACTGCCGTACATGGTGGGCCCGGAGAAGGTGATCGAGAAGATCAAGGACGCGGTCAACGGCAAGAAGCTGACCGGCATCAGCGACATCGTGGACCTTACGGACCGCAAACACGGCCTGCGCCTCGTGATCGAGCTGAAGAACGGCTTCAACCCGACCGCCGTGCTGCAGCAGCTCTACCGCTACTCGCCGATGGAGGACTCCTTCGGCATCAACAACGTCACGCTCGTGGACGGCCAGCCGCAGACCCTGGGCCTGCTGCAGCTGCTTTCCGTCTACGTCGAGCACCGCATCACCGTCGTCCGGCGCCGCACGGCCTACCGCCTGGGCAAGAAAAAGGACCGGCTGCACCTGGTCGAGGGCCTCCTCATCGCCATCGTGGACATCGACGAGGTCATTCAGATCATCCGTTCCTCGGACGAGGCAGCCGCCGCCAGGACCCGCCTGATGTCCATCTACGACCTCTCCGAGATCCAGGCCAACTACATCCTGGAGCTCCGGCTCCGGCAGCTGACCAAGTACTCCCGGATCGAGCTCGAAAAGGAGCAGGACGAGCTGCGCCGGGAAATCGCCGAACTTGAGGCCATCCTCGGTTCCAGCGAGCGGCTCCGCGCCCTCGTGTCTTCCGAACTCGCCGAGATCGCCGAGAAGTTTGGCACCCCGCGACGGACCGTGCTGCTCGAGTCCGAGGCCGTCTCGCCCACCGTCGCCGCTGCCCTTGCCGCAGCCCCGGGAGTCAAGGGCAAGGCCGCCCCGCTGGTGCTCGAGATCGCCGACGACCCGTGCTGGGCCATTCTCACCGTGTCCGGGCAGATCGCCCGCACCGCGAACCAGGACAGCCTCGCCGAGTCCGGCCCGCGGACGCGGCACGATGTGTTCCAGTCCGCGATCAAGACCTCGGCGCGCGGCGAGATCGCCGCCGTCACCTCCCAGGGGCGCATGCTGCGCCTGCAGGTGATGGACATGCCGGTGCTGCCGCCGACCTCGGGCACACCGAATATGGCAGGCGGGGTGCCGGCCAAGGACTTCATCACGCTGCTGAAGAACGAATCACTCGTCGCCTTCGCCCCGTTGGACGATGTACTGGCTGTCGGCACGGCGCAGGGCGTGGTCAAGCGGGTCCAGCCGGACTACCCGCTGAACCGCGAGGACTGGGAAGTCATCGTGCTCAAGGACCAGGACACCGTGATCGGCGTGGCTCCCGCGGGGTCCGACGACGTCGACCTCGTCTTCGTGACGCAGCAGGCCCAGCTGCTGCGTTTCGGCGCCTCGGCGGTCCGTCCGCAGGGCCGCACGGCCGGCGGCATGGCCGGGATCAAGCTGGCCGCCGGGGACAAGGTGCAATTCTTCGGCGCCGCCGACGCGGGGGACGCGGCCGCCGTCGTCGTGACCGTCGCCGGCACGGAGGGGGCCCTCCCTGGCACTGCTCCCGGGGCCGCCAAAGTCACCGCCCTGTCCGAGTATCCGGCGAAGGGCCGCGCCACGGCCGGGGTCCGGGCGCACCGCTTCCTGAAGGGCGAGGACACCCTCCTACTTGCGTGGGCCGGGCATGGTCCGGCGAAGGCATCCTCGCTGGCCGGGGTGGCACGTTCCCTGCCCGGGGAGCACGGCCGCCGCGACGGTTCCGGGATTCCGCTCTCGCAGGCCATAGACGCGATCGGGCCCAGCATGGCCTGGACCGCGGAAGACGCCGACGGGGCCGCCGCCCCCTAAGGAAGGTCAGGCTCCCGGGACGCACGGAGCCCGGGCGGGCCGCGCTTCCGCGGGCGCCCGGGCTTGGTGTCCCGGCACTCTTCGGGCTGGCACCCTAGGACATGTGGTTAAGGCTCAAAATGTTGCCCTCGGTGTCCAGGAACCACGCAGCCGAGCTCCCGTCCGGCTCGGTGGCAATGCCGTCTTCGGTTTTCAGGCCCGGGAAATCGTACTCCTCAAAGGTGATTCCCCTGGCCCGGAGCTCGGCCATGGCAGCGGGAAGGTCATCGACCATCCAGCCGATCTGCGTATTCTTCGCAGTCCCGGCATTGGGCGTCTGGTAGAGGAGGAACCCGGTTCCGGAGCCGCATTTGTACTGCAGGTTGTCCTCGGCATCGGGGTTCTCGGGTTCGAGCCCGAGCTTGTCACGGTAGAAATCACGCGCACGGGCGATGTCCGCCGCCGGCAGCACAGCGCCGACTTGCTTATCCTTTAGCATGGCTATTCTCTTTCCAGGCCCGCCCCCCGGAAGGAATCTTACTCCTTTGGGAAGGTCACGTACCCGCCAAACAGTGCCCGGTTTCCCGGGCGATGCCGGCGGCGGATCAACGTCCTTCAGCGGGCCGGGGAGAAAGGCACATATAGACTGCCGGGATGCCTATCATCCCCGATCACAAGGACTGGACCTGGGTGCTGCAGCGGCCCTGCCCGGAGTGCGGTTTCGACTCCGCCACGGCCACTCCCGCGACGGCGCCAGGAATCGTGACCAGCATGCTGCCACGGTGGCGGGCCGCCCTGCGGCGTCCGGACGTCGCAGACCGTCCCGGTGAGGACACCTGGTCCGTGCTCGAGTACGCCTGCCATGTCCGCGATGTCTTCACCTTGTTCGACCACCGGCTGTCGCTCATGCTTGCCGGGGACAACGCACGCTTCGACGACTGGGACCAGGACCTCACGGCGATCGAGAAGGACTACGCCAACGCCGATCCGGCCGGGGTCAGCGCCGAACTGACCGCCGGGGGCGAGCAGATCGCCGCGGCCTTCGCCGGGGTTCCGGAGGAGCGCTGGGGCCGCAAAGGGACCCGCAGCAACGGTTCGGAGTTCACCGTGCTGACCTTGGCGCAGTACTTCCTGCACGACGTCGTGCATCACCTCCACGATGTGGATGGGTAGCGCGTGGATGGATAGCGCGTGGCATCGTGCCACCCCTGGGGAGGACATGTCCAGTGTTCGCGCCCGGGACAGGGCATGACCGGAATATGTCCATGCGCCGGCCCCGGCGCGGGGCATGTCCTGACCCGGGAGCACGTGCCGTGGCTCCGCTGGGGGCGTCGGGCCACTTCCCCGGGAGGACATGCCCAGTCTTCGCCCCGGGGACCGGGCATAACCGGAATATGTCCATCGGCCGGCCCCGGCGCGGGGCATGTCCTGTCCGGTGCTCATTTTCGCTGAGGACGTCGGGGTCAGGCTGCCGGTGCGTGCCCGTGGCTGCTCAGGCGTAGCAGCTAGTCGCTGAGGCCGTTGGTGCATTCCGGTCGACCCGGCCGGCTGGCCGAGGCCCTTGAAACGGCCGCCGGTGATGGCCTGGCGCGACACCGCCCGCGGCCTCTACCCCAACGACCCCACCGCCTGGACCTAACCCCCCGACGAACCAACGAAAATGCCCATTAGCGCGTGGATGGCTAGCGCGTGCGGATAGCGCGTGGATGGCTAGCGCGTGGATGGCTAGCGCGTGCGGATAGCGCGTGGATGGCTAGCGCGTGGATGGCTAGCGCGTGCGGATAGCGCGTGGATGAGTAGCTACAGTTCCTTATCCCAGGCCATGCTGCGGTTGACGGTGACGTAGCCCATCTTGGTGTAGAGCGCCAGGGCTCCGGTCGGGTTCTCCGAGTCGACGTCGAGCTAGGCCTTGTCCATCCCGGCCGCGGCGAAGCGGCGCATCGCATCGGCGAGCAGCGCCTGCGCTATCCCGCGGCCGCGGAACTCCCGCGGTACGCCCAGCAGGTCCGTGTAGCCCTCGCTGAAGCCGCGGGACGCTGCGCCCTCGGCGTCGTGGCTGGCGAGCTGGTAGCCGGCCACTGTGCCGCTGGACCGCTCCAGGACCACCGCGCTCAGGTCCGGGCGGGCCAGCGGATCATGCACCACAAAGCCCCAGGCTTCCTCGTCGCGGGGTTCGCTGCCCCAGTGGTCCCGGAAGGCGTCGTTGTGGGCCAGGCGGACCGCCTCGTGCAGTTCCGGGCCGAACGCCACCAGCTCCAGCCCCGCCTCCAGCTCGGCCTCGGGGATCCCGATGGCTAACGGCCGGTGCATCTCGTTGTAGTAGCGGACCATCCGGTAGCCCGCGCCCTCAAAGAGCGCCGCCTGGTGCCTGTGCTGCTGCTCCATGTGGAGTCGCAGCCTGGGTGCGGGGCCCGCCTCCGGCTGCCCGGACGCGGCATCCCCGGCAAACCGTTCGCGGGTCCGCTGTTCCATCCAGCCCAGCAGCCCGCTCCCGATCCCCTGGCCCTGCCACCCGGGATCGACGCAGCCGAAGCCGAGCGCTTTGTCACCGTCGCGGTTCTTGGTGATCCGGCCGTAGGCGCGGGCAACGCCGTCACCGTCGACGCCGAGGATGGTGTTCGCGGCGGCCGGGTTGTTCGTCGAGTCGAGGATCTGCGCCAGGTCGGCGCGCCGCTCGAACCAGACAGGCTGTTCGACGGCGGCCGCCCGGGCGATCAGGGCGGCCCAGCCGTCAAGGTCCGCGGTCCCTGCGGACCGCCACGTAAGCCTGGGGTTGAGGCAGGCGCGGGCGTCGGTCCCCCTTTGTCCAATCATGCGTGTCCAATCATGCGTGTCCAATCATGCTTGTCCAATCATGGGGACAGGCTAGCCTCCGGCTCAGCGCCGCGCCAGCACCGCGCCGGCCGTGGCTGCAGCCGCGCCGAGGGCGGTGGCAGCCGTGTTGTCCAGATCCAGGCGGCTGTCGCCGGCGTCGATATCCTCAGGGTTGTGCGTGACGAGGACCACGGTGCGGTCCTTGAGGCCTTTCCGGAGCTCGGCCAGCAGGGCCCGGCCGGACTCCGCGTCCAGGTGGGCAGTGGGCTCATCGAGCAGGATCACGTCCGCGCCAGTCAGCAGCGTGCGGGCGACGGCCAGGCGCTGCCGCTCGCCGCCGCTGAGGTAGGCGCCGCCCGGACCGATCCTGGTGTCCAGGCCACCGTCCAGGCCACTGCCGAGCCGGGCAACGAGGGGCCCGAGGCCCACCGCGGCGAGAGCCTCCTGCAATTGCTGCTCCAGCTGCCCAAGCTGCCCGTCCCGCCGGCTGTCCGACCGGCTGTCCGACCGGCTGTCCGGAAGTCCGAGCATGAGGTTGCCGCGGATCGTTGAGTCGAACAGGTGCGCCTCCTGCGGGCACCAGGCGGCACGGCCGCTGACGAAGATCTGCCCGCTCCGCGGCGGCAGGAAGCCCAGGAGCACGGCCAGCAGGGTGGATTTACCCGAGCCGGATGCCCCGGTCACTGCGAGCCAGCGTCCGGGTTCCGCGGTGGCACTGAGTCCGGTGAAGACGGCACCTCCTCCGGGCCAGGCAGCGGAGAGCTCCTGGAGTTCGACTCCCGGTGTGGCGTCAGGCCGCGCCGGTACCGGCACGAGCCCGCTGGCTCCGTCGGCAGCGCGGTCGGGCCGGTCCAGCACGCCGGCCTCGCTGATCCGCCGCAGCACGGTGCGCAGCGCCGGGTACTGGCGGACCGCCGTCGTGATGGCTGCGTACGGCTCCACGAGCGCGAGCTGCAACAGCACGACGACGGCGACCCTCGCGGGCTCCACCGCTCCGCTGAGGGCCAGCGGCGCGGCCAGCACGGCGCTGGCCAGGGCGGCGGCCCCGCAGGCCAACACCGTCAGCCCCTGGCCGAGGCCTTCGGCCCAGGCGGACCGCTGGGAGGCTGCGGTCGCGGAGTGGTCCGCCGTCGTGATTGCGGCGAGCACCGGGGCGGAGACGCCGTTGGCGTGGAGTTCGGCGCGGGCGTCGAGCGTGGCCGCGACCTTGCGCAGCACGCCGGACCGGAGCCGCTGTTCGGTGCGGGCGGACATCCGGTCCGCCGCCAGCGCCAGGGCCGGGGCGGCCACAAGGCTGAGCGCCGCCGCGGCAATCATGGCCGGGAGGGCCGCCGGCAGCAGCAGGCCGATCCCGGTGACGGCGGCGGCCGCGACGGCCGCGGCGGTCAGCGGCGGCAGGACCACCCGGGGCAGCAGCTCCCGGACCGTGTCGACGTCGTCCACCACGGCGCCGAGGATGCTTCCGCCCTGCAGGAGCCGGCGCAGGGACAGGGCGCGGCGGCTCAGTGATTCCCAGAGCCGGCCGCGGAGCCGGGTCAGGGCGGCGAAAACGGCGTCGTGCAGCAACAGCCGCTCGGCGTAGCGCAGGGCCGCCCGGCCGACGCCGAAGAACCGCACGCCCACGATCGCGGTGAGCAGGTAGAGGATGGGCGGCTGTTCGCTGGCACGGATGATCAGCCAGCCGGACAGCCCGGCGAGGGCGACGGCGAAAAGGGCGGCCAGTGTGCCGACGGTGCCTGCCGCGGCGAACTTGGCGGCGACGGGGGCCAGGAGACGGCGCACCTGGACTGTTGTATAAGCCGTTGAACCGGTGCCGGCGGCGACCTTGTCCTGGGGTTCCTCGGACGCGGTTTCCGCCCAGCCCACGTCGTGGGCGGCGGACCCCCCGGCAGTCAAGGCCTCCGGCAGTGGCTCCGGCAGGGCCTCCTGCAGTGGCTCCACCCCGGGCGCCGCGGCGGCCGGTGCGGTGTGGGCCGCAGTGCCCTTGCCGGGCGCCACTGCCACGAGCTGGTCCGCCAGCTCGCGGGTCTGCCGGTCGTGCGCCACGAGCAATACAGTGACTTTCCCGCGCAGCCCGGCGATGGCATGGCTGACCATGGTGGCTGATTCGCGGTCCAGGTGGGCGGTGGGTTCGTCAAGGAGCAGCACGGTGGCTCCGGCCTCGATCCGGGCCAGGCCGCGGGCCAGTGCCACGCGGCGCAGCTCCCCCGGGCTGAGCTCGGCGGGATGCTTCGCGGCGAGGTGCCCCGCGGCGCAGGCTGCCAGGCAGCGGCGGGCCGCGGCGTCCGCCGCATCCCTTCCCAGGGTCGGGGCGCCGAGGTACAGCCGGATCTCGTCGAGTGCTGTCGGGGCCACCATCACGGGATGCTGCGGGACCCAGGCGAGGTCCGCCGTCGTGAATCCTTCGAGGCGTCCGCTGACGCTGGTTTGGTGGCCAGTTCCGCCGCCTGCCCCGACGGTGCCGGCCAGCACCCCCAGCACGGTGCTCTTTCCGGACCCGCTGGGCCCGTCGAGGGCCGTGATCCTACCGGGGGCCGCGGTGAAGCTGAGCGGCCCGACGGCGGCGTCCCGCCTGCCGCTGTAGTGGACCGTCAGTCCGCGGACGGTGACGGCGGGAGGCAGGGCCGTTTCGCCGGCCGCGGCGGGCTGGCCGGAGGCGGGGCTCAGGGGTGTGGCTTCCGGCGCCTCGAGGACCGCGGTGGTTTCGGCGAGCGCGGCGCGGCCTTCGTCGCTCGCGTGGTGGGCGGTACCCAGCTCCCGGAGCGGGAGGTAGCAGTCCGGAGCCAGGATCAGCGCCAGCAGCCCCGCTTCGAGCCCCATGTCCCCGTTCACCAGCCGGACGCCGATGAAGACAGCGACCACAGCCACGGAGATCGTCGCGATCAGTTCCAGCGCGAGCGCCGAGAGGAACGCGGTGCGCAGGGTCCCCATGGTGCGGGAGCGGTATTCCTCGGAGATGTCCTCCAGCGCCTTCCGCTGGGCGGTGGCACGGCCCAGTCCCACCAGCACGGGGAGGCCCTTGGCGAGCTCAAGCATGTGGCCGGACAACCGGGCAAGTGCCGACTGGGCCTCCCGGACCCGGTCCTCGGTGTAGCGCCCGATCAGGACCATGAACAGCGGCACGAGAGGTACCGTCAGCACAATCACGACGGCGCTGATCCAGTCCGCGAACAGGATCCGGGCCCCGAGCAGCAACGGAACCGCGGCGCAGTTCACCAGGGCCGGCAGGAACTGGGTGTAGTAGCTGTCCAGGGCGTCCAGTCCGCGCGTGGCCAGGATGGCGAGGCCGCCGTCGGTGGGTCCCGCGTTCCGGGTCCCGTTGCGCAGCGCGCGCTCCAACAGTTGGGAGCGCAGCTCCTCCTTGACTCCCAGCGCGGCCCGGCGTGACGCGACGGACTGCGCCCACACGGTCAGGGAACGCAGGACAACCCCGGCGAATCCCCAGACCAGCTGCTCGCTCCACGCCGGATTGTGTGCCATCAGCCCGGCGAGCATGGACGCGACCGCCTGTCCCATCAGCACGAGGGACAGCGCCTTCAGGGCGGCGAGCACGCCCAGCAGATAGAGGGCGGAACGGGTGGCAGGGCCGGACGGGAACTGCGGTCTCATCGGGTGTTAGTCCTTGGCTGCCAGCGCTTTGGCGGCGATCGCGGGAAGGAAGCTGTGGGCCTCGGGGATGTGCGCGGCACTCACGCGGCGCCGGAACACCCAGTACGTCCAGGCCTGGTAGGCCAGCACGAGCGGCAGCCCGATGCAGGCGACAATGCTCATCAGCCCCAGGGTGTAGTCGGAGGAGGAGGCGTTGGAGATGGTCAGGTCGAACTCGGGGTTGACCGAGGAGGGCAGCACCACCGGGAAGGCCGCGCCGAAGATCGAGGCGCTGCCGAGCAGCAGGAAGGCGCCGAGGGCCAGGAACGCCCTGCCCTCCGCACCGTTGCGGGCGAAGATCGAGGCCAAGACGGCGGCGATGACGGCGGCTACCACGGCCGCCACGGTCCAGGCCTCGCCGCTGAGCAGCTGCAGGCTCACCGCCCAGCCCGCGATCGGCAGCAGCAGCACCGGCAGCAGCCGGACGAACCACTGCCGCGCCCGGTGCCGGACCTCGCCGTCGGTCTTCAGGGCCAGGAAGGCCAGGCCGTGCAGGAGGGAGAAGCCGACGACGGCGAGGCCGCCGAGCACGGCGTAGGCGTTGAACCAGGCGAACGGGCCGCCCTCGCGGTCGCCGTTGGCGTTCAGCGGCAGTCCCGTGGTGGTGAGTGCCAGGGCGGCGCCGACGCCGAAGGCTGCAACGAGGGAACCGGCCGAGATGGCCCAGTCCCAGCGGGCACGCCATTGCGGGGTGTTCACCTTGCCGCGGTATTCGAAGGCCACGGCGCGGAAGATCAGCGCCACAAGGACGGCCAGCAGCGGCAGGTAGAGCGCGGAGAACAGGGACGCGTACCAGAGCGGGAAGGCCGCGAAGGTCGCGCCGCCGGCGGTCAGCAGCCAGACCTCGTTTCCATCCCAGACCGGGCCGATCGTGTTGAGCAGGACGCGGCGTTCGGTGTTGTTCCGGGCGAAGCCCTTCATCAGCATGCCGACGCCGAGGTCAAAGCCCTCCAGAAAGAGATAGCCCGTCCACAGCACCGCGATGGCGATGAACCAGATGGTGGGAAGCAGTTCCATGCTGAGTATCCTCTGCGTTTCTTCGGTGGCGGATGCTTAGTAGGCGAAAGCCAGGACGTCGTCCCCGGGCTTGCCGGGACCGGGCGGGCCTTCACCGGGGGCCTTCGGCGTGCCGTCCTCGTTCTCGTCAACGGGGGCGTGCACGAGCTCCGGCATGGCAGAGACGACGCCACCCCGGATGTACTTGACCAGCAGCTTGACCTCGACCACGAGCAGGACCGCATACACGCCGGTCAGCACCACGAGGGAGGTCAGCAGTTCCCCGGCGGATACGCCCGGGGAGACGGCCGCGGCGGTGAACATGAAGACCTGGTCGATCCCGCTGGGATCCGGGTTCGGGGCGACGACGAACGGCTGCCGCCCCATTTCGGTGAAGATCCAGCCGGCGGCGTTGGCCCCGAACGGGGCGAGGATCCCGAACACGGCCACCCGCATGAGCCCGCTGGAGGCCGGGACGGTTCCCTTGCGCGTCACCCACAACGCCACGAGCGCCGCGAGGGCCGCCAAGCCGCCGAACCCGATCATCATCCGGAACCCCCAGTAGGTGACTTCCATGACCGGGACGTACTGGATCTCCTGGCCCGCCCGGTCCCCGTAGATGGGGTTGTCCGGCAGGTGCGTGCCGTAGTCGGCCTTGTACCGGTCCAGGAGGCTGTTCACGCCCTTGACCTCGGTGGTGAAGTCGCCCTTGGCGAGGAAGGACAGGATGCCCGGGACCTCGATCACGGCGACGATGTCATCGCAGTTCTTGGAGCCGAGGTTGCCGACGCTCAGCACGGAGAAGCCGGTGCCGTCGTGGCAGGCCGCCTCGGCGGCGGCCATCTTCATCGGCTGCTGTTCGAACATGAGCTTGCCCTGCAGGTCGCCGGTGACCGCGGTTCCCGCGAAGGAAATCATGGCGACGACGGCGCCGATCCGCAGCGAGCGGATCCAGACGGCATGGTCCGCACGGTCGCGTCCCGGAACGGTGGACTCGCCGGGGATGACCTTGCCGTCCGCCGCGACCGTGTCGATCCCGTCGTGGCGGCGGCGCCACAGGTGGTACCAGGCGATGCCCAGCAGGAACGCCCCCGCGACGGCGAGGGCTCCGAAGAGCGTGTGCGGCACGGCAACGAGGGCGGTGTTGTTGGTGAAGACCGCCCAGGCGTCCGTCATGACGGGGCGGCCGTCGATCATTTCGACGCCCACGGGGTGCTGCATCCAGCTGTTGGCCACAATGATGAAGTACGCGGAGAAAACGGAACCGATGACGGCGATCCAGAGGCAAGCCAGGTGGACGCCGCGCCTGAGTTGCTTCCAGCCGAAGATCCACAGGCCCAGGAAGGTGGATTCCACGAAGAAGGCCAGGAGCGCTTCCATCGCCAGCGGCGCGCCGAAGACGTCCCCCACAAAGCGGCTGTACTCGCTCCAGGCCATGCCGAACTGGAACTCCTGCACGATTCCGGTGGCGACACCCATGATGAAGTTGATCAGGAAGAGCTTGCCCCAGAACTTGGTCATCCGGAGGTACTCCGGCCTGCCGGTGCGGTACCAGAGCGTCTGGATGACGGCCACTACCAGGCCAAGGCCGATCGTGAGCGGCACCATCATGAAGTGGTAGACGGTGGTGATGCCGAATTGCCAGCGTGCGATTTCCAAGGCGTCCAAGGCAGTCCCTACTTTTGGCTGAGCAACTTCTACATGACGTAGAAGTGATTCTTCTACAGAGTGTAGAACATATCGGTGCGTCCCTGCATCCCAGCGTCCCACGGCGGGGCAAGGGCCGCAACGGACCGGCCGACGGCTGACGCCAGCGCCCGCGACTCGCCGAAGCGGATAGTTCTACTTCATGTAGAAAGAAAGTGCAAAACGCGGTAACTTTAATGCTGAAGCGTAAACACGCCGCCCGGCAGGCCAGCGAGCCACACCCGGGCGGCCGGCACGAAGGATGTACCCAATGGCAAGTCTCGGTGAACTGGAACGGGCAGTGATGGATCTGCTCTGGGCAGGCCAGGAGGCGGCAACGGCCAACACGCTGCGGGATCTGCTTGCGCAGAGCACCCGCGCGGAGGGCGGCACCGCAGGACACGTGGGCAAGGATCTGGCCGTCACCACGGTGCTGACCGTGCTGTCCCGCCTCGAGCGCAAGGGCCTGGTAGAGCGCGAACGCGGCACCCGGCCGCACCGCTACCAGGCCGTATCAAGCAGGGCTGACCACACCGCCGAGCTCATGCACGAGGTTCTGGGGTCCGCGCCGGACCGCGAGGCCGTGCTGGCGCGCTTCATTGGTTCCGTCACCGATACTGAAGCGGAAACGCTGCGCAAACTGCTGGGCCTCAGCTAGCGCCCGATGTTCTGGACCTCATGGTTCCTGGCGGTCCTCGCGGTAGTCCTGGCATGGCCGGTACCTATCCTGCTCTCCCGCGCCCAGTGGCCGGCCCGGTCGCCCTTCACCGCCATGCTGCTCTGGCAGGCGATCGCCCTTGCCGGCGGCCTGTCGATGATCGGCGCCATGCTCGTCTACGGGCTGGAGCCCGCCGGGGACAACCTGCTGGCCGGGCTCAAGTCGCTGACCGGCATGGTCTTCAACAACGCACCCACCACGGTGCTGGGTTTCTGGCACATCTTTGGGCTCTCCGCGGCGGCCCTGCTGACGGCGCACCTCGTGTTCACCCTGCTGCTGACGTACTACAAGATCCAGCGGCAACGGCAACGGCACCGGGAACTGCTGGCCCTGCTCGCCTCTCCGTCCGCTGACGGCCCGAAGACCATGGTGCTCAGCCTCGACTCCCCCGTGGCCTACTGCCTGCCGGGTGGCGCACGCTCCGTCACGGTACTCTCCGACGGGCTCATGGCGGCGCTGGAACCCGCCGAGCTCCGGGCGGTCCTGATCCACGAGAACGCCCATCTCAGCCAGCGCCACCATCTCCTGCTCTGGGCCTTCGCCGCCTGGCGCCAGGCCCTGCCGTGGCTGCCGACCACCCGGCTGGCGCAGGACGCGGTCAACTCGCTCATCGAGATGCTCGCCGACGACGTCGCGCTGAAGACGGAAAGTAAGGCGACACTGATCAAAGCGATCGCAATCGTGGCCAGCGGCTCCTCCGGCGCACCGGTGGCCCGGATGGCATTGGGTGAGGCGGAGCTGCCCGACGTCGATCCCGGCCAGCCCGGCGCCACCGGCGGGGCCGGTTCGGCGAGCACTACGGCCTCCCGGGTCAGCCGTCTGCTCTCCCCGCAGCCCCCGCTGCCGGAGCCGCTGCGGCTTGCCGTACTGGCGGCCTGCCTCCTGCTCCTCGCCGTTCCGACCGCGCTGCTGATCGTCCCCGGCCTGCTCGGCTGATCCCGACAGACTGGACCGTCCCCGCCGGGCGTCCGGGCGGAAGCTCCTGCCGGCGTTGGAAGCTCCTGCCGGCGTTGGAAGGTGCTGCCGGCGTTGGAAGGCCGGAGGGCGTCAGGCGTCGATCCGCTCCCGGTCCAGGCTTGCGGCGCCGGCAATGATGAAGTCCTTGCGGGGTGCGACGTCGGAGCCCATCAGCAGGTCGAAGGTTTCCTCGGCCTGTTTCGCATTTTCGATCCCGACCTTGCGCAGCGTACGGTGCCGCGGGTCCATCGTGGTCTCGGCCAGCTGCTCCGCATCCATCTCACCCAGGCCCTTGTACCGCTGGATCGGCTCCTTGTACCGCTTGCCCTCCTGGGCGAGGCGGGCCAGCAGCACGTGCAGCTCCGCCTCGGAGTACGTGTAGATCATCTCGTTGGCCTTCTGTCCGGCGTTGATGACCTCCACCCGGTGCAGCGGCGGGACGGCGGCGAACACACGGCCCTCATCGATCATCGGGCGCATGTAGCGGAAGAACAGCGTCAGCAGAAGAGTCCGGATGTGGGCGCCGTCGACGTCGGCGTCCGTCATGAGGATGACCTTGCCGTAGCGGGCGGCGCCGATGTCGAAGCTCCGGCCGGAGCCGGCACCCACCACCTGGATCAGCGCGGCACATTCGGCGTTGGAGAGCATGTCCCCCACCGAGGCCTTCTGCACGTTGAGGATTTTGCCGCGGATCGGCAGCAGCGCCTGGAAATCGGAGGAACGCGCCAGCTTTGCGGTGCCCAGGGCCGAGTCACCTTCCACGATGAACAGTTCCGAGCGGGCGACGTCGTCCGTGCGGCAGTCCGCCAGTTTGGTGGGCATGGACGAGGTTTCCAGCGCGTTCTTTCGGCGCTGGGTTTCCTTGTGGACGCGGGCCGAGATGCGTGACTTCATCTCGCTGACGATCTTCTCGAGCAGCAGCGCGGACTGGGCCTTGTCATTGCGGTTGGCCGAGTTCAGCTTGGCGTTGATCTCCTGCTCCACGACCTTCGTCACGATGGCCCGGACGGCGGAAGTGCCCAGAATCTCCTTGGTCTGGCCTTCGAACTGCGGTTCAGCCAGACGGACGGTCAGGACCGCTGTGAGCCCGGCGAAGATATCGTCTTTTTCGATCTTGTCATTGCCGGCCTTCAGCTTGCGGGCGTTGCTTTCCACGGCCTTGCGGAAGGTCTTGAGCAGGGCCTGCTCGAAGCCGGCCTGGTGCGTGCCGCCCTTCAGCGTGGAGATGATGTTGACGAAGCTGCGCACGGTGCTGTCGTAACCGATGCCCCAGCGCAGGGCGACGTCGACTTCGCAGTCCCGCTCGACCTCCGCCAGCTGGCTGTGGCCCTTTTCGTCGATGACCGGCACGGTTTCCTTGAACTTGCCGGCCCCGTGCAGGCGCCAGATGTCCGTGACGGCCGGGTCCGCGGCGAGGAACTCGACGAACTCGGAGAGGCCGCCGTCGTGGTGGAAGACCTCCTCGTGCGGGCCGGACTCCCCCGGTGTCCCGGCGGCCCTGCGTTCGTCCCGGACCGTCAGCTTCAGGCCGGGGACAAGGAAGGAGGTCTGGCGGGCGCGGGCGGCGAGCTCGTCGTAGGAGAACTTGGCGTCCGGGGTGAAGATCTGGCGGTCCGCCCAGTAGCGAATCCGGGTTCCGGTGACGCCGCGCTTGGCCTTCCCCACGATGTCCAGCACGGAGCCGTCGATGAACGGCTCGAAGAGGGTCGCCGGGTCCGGTTTGGTTCCCGGGTCCTTGAACCGGCCGGGCTCCCCCCTGCGGAAGGACATCTTGTAGGTCTTGCCGCCGCGGTCCACTTCCACGTCCAGCCGTGCGGACAGGGCGTTGACCACCGACGCGCCGACACCGTGCAGGCCGCCGGAAGCGGTGTAGGAGCCGCCGCCGAACTTGCCGCCGGCGTGCAGCTTGGTGAAGACGACCTCGACGCCGGACAGCCCCGTTTTCGGTTCGATGTCCACCGGAACGCCGCGGCCGTCGTCGTGGATCTCCACCGAGTTGTCGGCGTGCAGGATGATCTTGATGTCGTGGCCGAATCCGGCGAGGGCCTCATCGACGGAGTTGTCGATGATCTCCCAGAGACAGTGCATGAGCCCGCGGGAGTCGGTGGAGCCGATGTACATGCCCGGGCGCTTGCGGACGGCCTCGAGGCCTTCCAGCACGGAGAGATGCCGGGCGGTGTAGTCAGAACTTGGTGCCACGGGGCGGAAACTCCTTCAGGGACGGATCATTCAAAGCATGCTTGACGCTCTTCCAAGGGTAGTCGGAGTGCGGCTGTCCCCCGGGTTGCCACTCCCGCATCCGGCCCGGCGCCGGCGGACCTGTTACCGAGACGTGATACGCGTACAGCGAAAGTGGACCATCCTTGTGATGGATTGGCTGCGAATGCTGGTTATATAGGTATACCGAACTACCAAGGAGGCCGAACATGACAACAGCAGTTGCGGACCGCACACTGACCACCGTTGACCGGTGCGATCGTTGCGGAGCACAGGCATATGTCCGGGTTGTTCTCGGCGCCTCCGGCGGTGAGCTTCTCTTCTGCGGCCACCACGCACGCGCCGTAGAACCGACACTTAGGCCGCTCAGCTCTGACTGGCACGACGAGACCGGACGCCTGAACGAGAAAGCGCCGCTTCCCGTCGACTAGTCCCTTTGCTCTCAGCAACGCGGCCCCTCCGTTCCGGAGGGGCCGCGTTTTTAACGAGCGGTTCTCTGCCCGGCGGTTCTCGAACGCGCAGCATGATTAACCAGCAGCATGATTAACCGGCAACGCGGGGTCACATTGCGCCCATTCCTCCGGGGAGGATCGGCGCGGAGTGACCCCGCGTTGTGCTGCGGCCCGGGCTTTAGTCCAGGTAGTCCCGCAGGACCTGGGACCGCGACGGGTGCCGCAGCTTGGACATCGTCTTCGATTCGATCTGGCGGATCCGCTCGCGCGTGACCCCGTAGACCTTGCCGATTTCGTCTAACGTCTTCGGCTGTCCATCGGTCAGCCCGAAGCGCATTGCCACCACGCCGGCCTCGCGCTCGGAGAGCGTGTCCAGCACGGAGTGCAGCTGCTCCTGCAGCAGGGTGAAGCTCACGGCATCGGCGGGGACCACGGCTTCGGAGTCCTCGATGAGGTCACCGAACTCGGAGTCACCGTCCTCGCCCAGCGGAGTGTGCAGGGAGATCGGCTCGCGGCCGTACTTCTGGACCTCAACGACCTTTTCCGGAGTCATGTCCAGCTCGAGGGCCAGCTCCTCCGGGGTGGGTTCGCGGCCGAGGTCCTGCAGCATCTGGCGCTGCACACGGGCCAGCTTGTTGATGACTTCCACCATGTGCACGGGGATGCGGATGGTGCGGGCCTGGTCGGCCATGGCGCGGGTGATCGCCTGGCGGATCCACCAGGTGGCGTACGTGGAGAACTTGAAGCCCTTGGTGTAGTCGAATTTCTCGACGGCACGGATCAGGCCCAGGTTTCCTTCCTGGATCAGGTCCAGGAACAACATGCCGCGGCCGGTGTACCGCTTGGCCAGCGACACCACGAGGCGGAGGTTGGCCTCCAGCAGGTGGTTCTTGGCGCGCTTGCCGTCGTGGATGACGAATTCGAGTTCACGCTTGAGCTTCGGATCCATGGACCCGTCGTCGGCGTTGATCTTTTCTTCGGCAAAGAGGCCTGCCTCGATGCGCAGGGCCAGGTCCACTTCCTGCTCGGCATTCAGCAGGGCGACCTTGCCGATCTGCTTCAGGTAGTCCTTGACGGGGTCGGCGGTGGCGCCGGCCGACATGACCTGCTGCACGGGCGCATCGTCATCGTCGGCATCGGAGTAGACAAAACCGGAGCCGGTGGGGGCTGCGGCAGCCTTGGCGGGGATCTCTTCGCCGTCTTCGCCGATCTCGACGCCGGCCACCTCGTCGAGGTCCACCTCGACGTCGTCATCGTCGTCGTCACCGCGGGCGGCTTTGCCGGCGGCCTGCGCCGCGGCTTTAGCGCCGGGCTTGGGCCCGCGCTTTTTGGGTTCAGGCTTGGCGACTGCCGATGCGGTGTCGTCACCTTCGGCCGAGGTTGCGTCTTGGACAGCCTTGTTGGCTGCACGCGTGGCGGCGCGCTTGGCGTTCGTCGCCGCCTTCTTCTCCTCGGGAGACAATACGGCCTGGTCGGCGGGTTCCTTCTTCGCGGAAGACGGGGTCACAGAAAACCTTTCTAGCGGCGGTCTGTGGAATCACCATACGGGCAACACCACTATGACCCTGTCAAGTCCGTGTTTCACATCAGGAGCCGCCACGGCCAGCAGAGCCACTAAGTAGAACTGCTGAGGCGGCCGTAATGTTCCCTGTTTCCAAGGTTCGCTACGAGCTCTTGATACACGGACCCAACCGGGTCGCGGCAACCATTGTCTCACGATTTTCAGAATCGGTGCCGTCACGGTGCCGGGTTCGCAACATGGTGGCGCACCACATTCCGTTCACCATCACGCGGCGCCGGGCTCAAACTTCTGCCACGCGGCGTCCCTCCTTCCTGCCCATCCGCACAAGGTGCCACGGCTCACAAGCTCAGCCAGCAGTTCGGCGAGCCGGTAGCCCGGGTGCTCCGCCTCTGCCCGGCTGAACAACGCGTCGGCAAAGGACCCCTTGCCGCGGCACCATTCAATCCAGCCGCGTCCGGTAAGCGCGGCAGCCCCGGCCTCCCCGCCGGCCTCGCCCAACTGCAGGAGGATCCGCTCCAGGCTGGCCATTTTTGGCCAGTCCGGCACCGGCGGCGCCAGGCCGAGCAGCACCTCCCCGTACCCCGGGGCCGCCGATGCCCCGCTGCCGGCCCCGATACCGGCGCTTTCCACCCGCGCCGGAAGGAGCGGAGGCAAGCCCTCCAGCGGCGGCAGCGGAACCGGGAGCGGCCGAGCCAGCACGCCGGGGCCGGGCTGCGTCCCGGGCAGTGCCTGCGTGGCCGCCGGCGTGCCGGGCAACTCGGCGGGCGGGGCCGAAGTGTTCAACGATGGGCCGCCGAAGGATGGGCTGTCGAAGATGCCGAAGCCTGCGGCGCCCTGCTCGGCGGCCTCCGGCCCGGCAGCCGCCATCACCAGCACGGCATCGCGCCAGGCCGGGACGCGGAGCGCGGCCCGCAGGTACCCGGCGAGCCCCACGGGAAGCCGAGGACCGGCCGGCGACCGAAGCACCAGGGCCCAGACATCCATCACTTGGCCGAACTGCACCCGGTCCCCTGTGTGTCCCGAGAACAGCTGTGCCCAGTGCCGCTCGGACTCGAGCACCGCCGGGTCCTCGGGCAGCGGGGAGGGGAACCGTGCGGCGGCGCCGGGGGCGGGTCCGACGGTGCTGCCGCGGAAGACCATCTCCGCATTTAGCCGGCTGTTCCTGATCTCATCGATCGGCCGGCCGGGAGTGGGGCAGCAGGCAGGGTCGGTGCAGTACACGTTGCGCCAGTGCTCGGCGCCGATAAGCCAGGCGTCCCGCACGGGCATGCCGCCTTCCGCCAGCGCGTGCTCCAGCTCTTCGAGCAGTTCGGCCCAGGCGGCACCGTCCCGGCCCGTTACGGACCCGTCGGTACCGGTGAAGAAAGCCAGCAGGGCGCCGTCCGCCTCGTCGTCGGCCTCCAGATAGCCGGCCACGGTGCGGGCGAAGCCGGCGAAACTGCCGCGACTGCCGGGGCTGCCGTCGCCGGGGAGGTCGACCCGGAGGGTGGCTCCGAGCCGCTTGCCCTGCATCGTCATGGCGACGAGGCTGTGCGACGGCCAGTAGCCCAGGGAATGCGGGATGAACCCAAGAATGTCTTCGGGGCCGGTGATTTTCAGGTGATCGGGAGCTGTCATAACGCCAGCTTCGTCGCCCCACCTTCCGCCGTCAGCCAAGGATCTGTCCTATGTGGAGAACCGGACTCCCGGATCAGGGCCGGCGGCGGCGTTCCGCGCCGAGCCTGCGTTGCCGGGAGAGGGCTACGCGCAGCGGGGGCACGACGACGCCCTGGGCTGCCATCTGCCGGCGAACCTTGCGCCGGGTGATCAGGATGGCGACGGCTCCCCCGGCCAACAGAAGGAACTGGACACTCAGGGCGATCCTGAACGGATCGAGGGCATAAAGCTCCCCTTGGGAGAACCCGGTGGTGTTCAGTACGTCGAGCACGAGGCCGATCACGAAGATGGCCACGAGAGCTGCGATGAAACCGCCGACATTGACGATCCCGGTGGCCGTTCCGATCCGGTGGGCCGGGTTGAAGGTCCGGGCGAAGTCGAAGCCGATCATGGAGCCGGGACCGCCGATGGCCAGCACCACCACCAGTCCGGCCAGCAGCCACAGCGGGGACCGGCCGGGGAAGAGCAGGACCGCCGCCCAGGCCGCGGCGGTGGCGGCGGAGATCAGCAGCACCATGGTGGAACGGCGCAGCGGGTGCCGGGCCACGAAGCTGCCCATCAGCGGCCCCGCTGCGATCGCGGCCGCCACGTACAGGGTCATGAGGGCCGAGACGGTGCCCGGGTCCAGGCCCTGGGCGGAGATCAGGAAGGGATAGCCCCAGGTCATCGCGAACACGGTGCCGCTGAACTGGACCGTGAAGTGGCTCCACAGCCCGAGCCTGGTTCCGGGCTGCCGCCAGGCGTGGGACAGCGAGACTCCGGTGGCGCGCAGCCCCTGGGACGGTTCGGGCGCCGGATGTCCCGGCGGCAGGTCCTGCAGCAGGACCAGCACCAGCACGACGGCGAGGGCGGACATGGCGGCCAGCGTGAGGAAGGCGGGGGTCCAGCCGGCCGAGTGCAGGATGATGGCGAACGGCACGACGCTGAAGAGCTGGCCCAGCTGTCCCGACATACCGGTCAGCTGCGTGAGCAGCGGCACGCGCGCGGGGGCGAACCAGAGCGGGATCAGCCGAATGACGGCAATGAAGGTCATGGCGTCCCCCGCGCCCACGAGCACGCGGCCCAGGACGCCGCCGGGGATGCTGTCCGCGAAGGCCAGCTCGAGTTGTCCGAGCCCCATCAGCAGTGCACCTGCGGCGATCATGACACGGGAGCCGAGGCGGTCCACCAGCACGCCCACCGGGATCTGAAGGCCGGCGTAGACGAGGAGCTGCAGCACGGTGAAGAAGGAGATTTCGGCGGCGCTGGCGTGGAAGCGCTCGGTGGCTTCCAGCCCAACCACGCCGAAGGACGTCCGTTGGCTGACCGCCACCAGATAGGCGAAGATCCCGACGATCCAGATCAGCCAGGCGCGGGGTGAGGTCACTACCCCATTATGCCCTCCACTGAACAAATCTTATTTATATACCTAGTATTTATTTACCGGGCTCCTTACGGGCCAGGTAGGCTTCAACGGCCGCACCCAGGGCGTCGGCGTTCGGAAGCTGGTCGTTCTCGTCGGCCAGCAGCGACCGCCGCACGGTCCCTTCGGCCTTCTCGTCATAGCGTATTTCCAGCCGGGAGACGACCTGCTGGACCTCCTCCGAGGCATCGATCTGCTCGGCGATCTGGCGGCCTACTTCGCGGCCCGCCTCGCGCAGGCGGTCGCTGGGAAGCATGAGCGAGGTGGCTGCGCCGAGGTATTCCAGCCCGGCGACGGCGGCCGGCGGGTATTCGGCTTCCGCGAGGTAGTGCGGGACGTGGATCACGTAGCCGGCCACATTGCGGCCTGCAGCGACGAGCCGCATCTCAAGGACATGTCCCACCGCGGCAGGGACCTCGACCGTCGGCTTCCACACCGAGATTCCCTCGATAAGGTCCGGGCGGTTGCCGTGAACGGTCACGCCCACGGGCCGCGTGTGCGGGACCGGCATAGGGATCGAGTGGATCCAGGTGGCCAGGTTGACGTCCAGCTCCTCCACGATTCCGACGACGGCGCGGGCAAACCGCTCCCATTGCAGGTCCGGCTCGAACCCGGCCAGGAGGAGGAAAGGGCTTCCGAGCCCGTCAAAGAGCCGGTACAGCGCCAGGCTCGGCGCCTGGTAGTCCTGGAGATGGTCTTCGACGAAGCTCACCTGCGGACGCCTGGTCCGGTAGTCGATCAGCTGGTCGGCGTCGAACTCGGCGATCATCTCCGAGTCGAGGGTGTCCAGCATTTCGGCGGTGATCTGTTTGACGACGTGGCCGGCGTCGGCGAAGCCCGTGAAACCCATAACAAGGTTCAGTCCGCGCAGCTCCGGGCTGTGGAACAGCGCGTCATCACGCAGATAGAGCGATTCGGGGTCCAGCAACGAGCCGGAAATCCGTTCAATCACGGCATGTTCCTTTCGCGGTAGCGGCGGTGGGAGGCGCGGGACGCGGCCCTGCGCGGCGGATTTTCCGGAGGCAACGGCCAAGCGGGCGGTGGCGCCGATACCTCTTTCAACGCCCCGACGCGCGGTGGAATTCCTGCCCCCGGTGTGCTCCAGCTCTCATTCAATTGAACACCCGCACGGCGGAGAGACTACGATCGGAACTGGCCTGATGGACGCCTTGAAGACACTTACGTCACGTCTCAAGCCGACTGTGGCTCAGGTTCCCATGGCAGGGCGCCGAACATGCAGTTCCTGCCGAAAAATCAGAGAGAATTGAGGACTGTCCTCGTGGTCAAGAATACTGAAGTCAAACTTAGTGCAATTGCTGGGAATTTGAAGAAGTCCCCCAGCGACGCCCTCGTCATCGGCGTGGGACAGGGGCCGGACGGTCCCGTCCTGCTGAGCAACCCGCTGTCGGCCAAGGCCGCCGAGGCGCTGGCGGAATCACTGCACGTTCTTGGCGTCACCGGGGCAGCCGACCAGGCCCACCGGCTTCCGGGCCTGCCTGAAGCCGGAGCGGCGGTGCTGGTGCTCGCCGGCGTCGGCAAGCTTGCCGCGAACCAGCCGCTCACCGAGGAGGCGCTGCGCCGTGCGGCCGGCTCCGCCGTCCGCCAGCTCGCCGGCGTCGCCACCGTCACCCTGGCCCTCCCGACGGCGTCCCTGGCCGACGTCGCGGCCGTCGCCGAGGGCGCCGCGATGGGCGCCTACTCGTTCACCGAGTACCGCTCCTCCAGGGACGGCCTGAAGGACCCGGTGAAGAACGTCGTGATCGTCACCGGCCTCGCCGCGGACAAGGGGCTGCAGCCGGCACTGAACCGCGCGGCCCTGATCGGCAAGGCCGTGAACGCCACCCGCTCGCTGGTCAACCAGCCCCCGAGCCACCTCTACCCCGAGTCGTTCGCCGAAGCCGCCAAGGAACTCTCCAAGGGCCTGCCCGTCAAGGTCACAGTCTGGGACGAGAAGCGCCTTGAGAAGGAGGGCTTCGGCGGCATCCTCGGCGTCGGCAAGGGCTCCACCCGGCAGCCGCGCCTCGTGAAGGTCGAATACGCCCCGGCGAAGGCCACCACCAAGATCGCCCTCGTGGGCAAGGGCATCACCTTTGACACGGGCGGAATCTCCATCAAGCCGGCCTTGGGCATGGGCGACATGAAAAGCGACATGGCGGGCGCCGCCGTCGTCCTCAACACCGTACTGGCCCTCGCCGGCCTGGGCCTGCCCGTCAAGGCAACCGCCTGGCTGTGCATCGCGGAGAACATGCCCTCCGGCGCCGCGCAGCGACCGGCCGATGTCCTCACCATATTCGGCGGCAAGACCGTGGAGGTCCTCAACACCGACGCCGAAGGCCGCCTCGTCATGGCCGACGGCATCGTCGCGGCGAGCCAGGAATACCCTGACGCCATCATCGACGTCGCCACCCTGACCGGCGCGCAGCTGATCGCCCTGGGCGACCGCACCGCCGGCGTCATGGGCTCCGACTCCGTCACCGGTCCGATCAAGGCCGCCGCGGACCGCGCCGGCGAGCTGGTCTGGCCGATGCCGCTGCCGGAGGAGCTCCGTGCCAGCCTCGACTCGCAGGTCGCGGACATCGCCAACATCGGCGAACGCCACGGCGGAATGATGACGGCAGCGGTATTCCTGCGGGAATTCGTCGGCAACGGCAAGGACGGGGAGCAGATCCCCTGGGCGCACATCGACATTGCCGGACCGTCCTTCAACAACGGCAGTCCCTACGGCTACAACCACAAGCAGGGCACCGGCTCCACGGTTCGGACCCTCGTGGCGTATGCCGAGGACATCCTGGCTAGCACCGTCTGAGTGTCCGCGGCGCTTTGTGGCGGGGGCATGACGCCCTCGCCACAAGGCCGCGTGACACTGGACACAAGCGCTCCACAAACGCCACGGCAAGGTGGAGCATGGATAAGTGGTTCGCTAAGGTGAACCACGATAGACCCATACAAATAGTCACAAATGAAAGGGAACGGGCCTGCTGGCATAATCGCGGCAGGAAGTTCCAAGACCAGATGATGCGTACTCTCGTGTCATCGTTCACGCGAGGGAGCGTTTTAGTGGCCGATCAGGCAACTGCGCAAGAATTCGACATCCTGGTACTCGGCGGCGGCAGCGGCGGCTACGCAACTGCCCTGCGTGCCGTTCAGCTCGGCCTCACCGTCGGCCTCATCGAAAAGGCCAAGCTCGGCGGCACCTGCCTGCACAACGGCTGTATCCCCACCAAGGCCCTGCTGCACTCCGCAGAGCTCGCCGACCACGCCCGGGACTCATCCAAGTACGGCGTCAACGTCACCCTCGACAGCATCGACATCACCGCTGTCAACGCCTACAAGGACGGCATCGTTGCCGGCAAGTTCAAGGGCCTGCAGGGCCTCATCAAGAGCAAGGGCATCACCGTCATCGAAGGCGAAGGCAAGCTCCAGGGCACCGACACCGTCGTCGTGAACGGCACCTCGTACAAGGGCAAGAACATCGTCCTCGCGACCGGGTCCTACTCCCGCACGCTGCCGGGTCTGGAAATCGGCGGCAAGGTCATCACCTCCGACGAAGCCCTCACCATGGATTACATCCCCAAGAGCGCGATCATCCTGGGCGGCGGCGTGATCGGCGTTGAGTTCGCTTCCGTCTGGAAGTCCTTCGGCGTCGACGTCACCGTCGTCGAGGGCCTGCCCTCGCTGGTCCCGAACGAGGACGCGACGATCGTCAAGGCCTTTGAGCGCGCGTTCAAGAAGCGCGGCATCAAGTTCTCCACCGGCGTCTTCTTCCAGGGCGTCGAGCAGAACGACGACGGCGTCAAGGTCACCCTGGTGGACGGCAAGACCTTCGAGGCAGACCTCCTGCTCGTGGCCGTCGGCCGCGGCCCCGTCACGGCCAACCTCGGCTACGAAGACGCAGGGGTCACCATCGACCGCGGCTTCGTCATCCCCAACGAGCGCCTCCACACCGGCGTCGGCAACATCTACGCCATCGGCGACATCGTCCCCGGCGTCCAGCTGGCGCACCGCGGCTACCAGCAGGGCATCTTCGTCGCCGAAGAGATCGCCGGCCTCAAGCCTGTCATCGTCGAAGACGTCAACATCCCCAAGGTCACCTACTCCGAGCCCGAAATCGCCACGGTGGGCTACACGGAGCAGGCCGCCAAAGCGAAGTTCGGCGACGACCAGATCCAGACCCAGGAGTACAACCTGGCCGGCAACGGCAAGAGCTCCATCCTGGGCACCAGCGGGCTCGTCAAGCTGGTCCGCCAGAAGGACGGCCCCGTCGTCGGCGTCCACATGATCGGCGCCCGCATGGGCGAACAGATCGGCGAAGCCGCGCTGATCGTGAACTGGGAAGCCTACCCCGAGGACGTGGCCCAGCTGGTCCACGCCCACCCGACCCAGAACGAGTCCCTGGGCGAGGCGCACCTGGCATTGGCCGGCAAGCCCCTCCACGGCTAGGCATTACCGCAAGACCACAGGGTTTAGTGCACCCGGCTCGAATTGCCGGGTGCACTAAGCTCGACCAAGGCAGCAAACCATCCGCACTAAAGATCAATAAGGAGAACGGGGACGATATGTCTGAATCCGTTAACTTGCCCGCCCTCGGTGAGAGCGTCACCGAAGGAACCGTCACCCGCTGGCTCAAGCAGGTAGGTGACCGGGTAGAGGTGGACGAGCCGCTGCTCGAAGTTTCCACCGACAAAGTAGACACCGAGATCCCCTCTCCGATCGCCGGCGTGATCGAGGAAATCCTCGTCGCCGAAGACGAGACCGCTGAAGTCGGCGCCCCGCTGGTCCGCATCGGCTCTGGTTCCGCCGGTGAAGCCGCCCCGGCCGCTGAAGCCCCTGCAGAAGCGCCCGCCGAATCTCCGTCGGCTGCCGAAGCTCCGGCCCCCGCCGCCGAGGCTCCCGCCCCTGAGGCGCCGGCTGCCGAAGCACCCGCTGCCGAAGCACCCGCTGCCGCACCGGCCGGCGAAAGCCACGAAGTGACGCTCCCGGCCCTCGGCGAAAGCGTCACCGAAGGCACCGTCACCCGCTGGCTGAAGAGCATCGGCGACACCGTCGAGGTGGACGAGCCGCTGCTCGAGGTTTCCACCGACAAGGTCGACACCGAGATCCCGTCCCCGGTCGCCGGCACGCTGCAGGAAATCCGCGTCAACGAGGACGAAACGGCCGAGGTCGGCTCCGTCCTGGCCGTCATCGGCTCCGGCGCTGCCGCGCCCGCCGCAGCTCCTGCTCCCGCAGCGCCCAAGGACGAAGCGCCCGCCGCCCCGGCACCCGCGGCGGCCCCGGCAGCTCCGGCACCCGTGGAAGCCCCGAAGCAGGAGGCACCCAAGCAGGAAGCGGTCCCGGCTGCCGCAGCGGCCGAGTCCGGCTACGTCACTCCCCTGGTCCGCAAGCTTGCCAACCAACAGGGCGTGGACGTCTCCTCCTTGACCGGAACCGGCGTCGGCGGCCGCATCCGCAAGCAGGATGTGCTGGCAGCCGCGGAGGCCAAGGCCGCTCCGGCCCCGGCAGCAGCCGCACCGGCAGCGTCCGGCGCTCCGGCCGCGCGGGCCGCAGCACCGTCACCAACTGAGCTGTCTTCGCTCCGCGGCACCGTGCAGAAGGCGCCGCGGATCCGCCAGGTCATCGCCCGCCGGATGCGCGAATCCCTGGACATCTCCACCCAGCTCACGCAGGTGCACGAGGTGGACATGACCAAGGTCGCCAAGCTGCGTGCCAAGGCCAAGAACTCCTTCCAGGCCCAGAACGGCTCCAAACTGACCTTCCTGCCCTTCATCGCCAAGGCTGTTGCCGAGGCCCTGAAGCAGCACCCGAAGGTCAACGCCTCCTACGACGAGGACAAGCAGGAGATCACGTACCACAACGCCGAGCACCTGGCGATCGCGGTGGACACCGACAAGGGCCTGCTGGTTCCGGTCATTGCCGACGCCGGCAACCTCAACCTGGCCGGCCTGGCCGGCAAGATCGCCGACGTCGCAGACCGCACCCGCAACGGCAAGATCGGGCCGGACGAGCTCTCCGGCGGAACGTTTAGCATCACCAACATCGGTTCCGTGGGCGCCCTGTTCGACACCCCGATCATCAACCAGCCGCAGGTCGCGATCCTCGGCACCGGCGCGATCGTCAAGCGCGCCGTCGTGGTTGCCGACGAAAACGGCGATGATTCACTGGCGATCCGCTCGATGATGTACCTCTCCCTGACGTACGATCACCGCCTGGTTGACGGCGCCGATGCGGGACGTTTCCTGCAGACGCTGAAGGCCCGCCTTGAAGAAGGCGCCTTCGAAGCCGACCTCGGCCTCTAGCCTGTAGGGGTTCAAGAACACCGACTGCGACGGCGGTGCGGGCTCCGGCGGGAAACCACCGGCCGGCCCGCACAGCCGTCGCCTTTTTTGTGTCGTGTGTCGTCCGGGAATGCCCAGCGGGTCCTACTACGGTGCGTAGAATCTTCTGGCTACACTGATCCCATGAACATCGTCTATAACATCATGGTCTTCCTGCACATCGTCGGCGCCGCCATGATCGTCGGCATCTGGATCGGCCAGATGAAGAAGCCCACCGTCCACCCCCGCCAGTTCGACGGAGCGGTGCTGCAGCTCATCACCGGCATCGTGATGATGGGGCTCATCCCGGCACTGCACATGGATGCCAACTACTTCAAGCTCGGCATCAAGTTCGCCGTGGCGCTTGCCGTCGGCGTCCTGGCCTTCATGGGCCGCCGCAAGTACAAGAAGGGCGAGGATGTCAGCAAGGGCCTCGCCCACGGCGTCGGTGGACTCGCGCTGCTGAACGTGGCCATCGCCACCCTCTGGCAGTAGCTTTTCTCCTGCACCGCTTACGACGGCGACGCACCCCTCGCAGGGTGCGTCGCCGTCGTCGTTGTGCCGGTGTTTCCTGCGGTCAGTCGCCGGCGATCCGCGCCTCGGGCGCGCACTGTCCGGGACCGTGCATTCCATGGCGACCTGGTGCAGGGTCACAATCCTCTGACAGCGGACACCCGTGCGCCGGCGGCGCTGAATCCCTAGGATTGGACACGGCACGGTCCGGCGCTTCGCCGGATCGCGGATTCACCACGATGAGGAGTGGACATGGCAGCAACACGCACCGCACACACTGTATGGAACGGCGACCTGATGACGGGCGCCGGCAACACAACCCTGGACAGCTCCGGGCTGGGCAACTTCGATGTCACCTGGAGGGCGCGCGCCGAGGCCTCCGAGGGCAAGACGAGCCCCGAAGAGCTCATCGCCGCCGCACACTCGGCCTGCTTCTCGATGGCCTTCAGCCTCGCCGTCGCGCAGGCCGGCCACACGCCGGAAGAAATCAACACCAAGGCCGACGTCACCTTCGTTCCCGGTACCGGCATCACCGACAGCCACCTCACCATGAGCGCGCGCATTCCGGGGATCTCCAAGGAGGAGTTCCAGCGCCTCGCGGAGGAAGCCAGGACCGGGTGCCCCGTTTCGGCCGCCCTGACCGGCATCAAGATCACCCTGGACGCCTCACTGGCCTCCTAGTACGTCACGCGCCAAGCAGAAGGTCCCCGTTCCCCTTCCAGGGAGCGGGGACCTTCGCCGTTCGGTGCATTCGCCGCTTTGAGCCGCCGTGGGCTACTTGTCGGGCTGCCGGGCGGGCAGCGGCGCGGGCCGCACCCGGCGGTAGCCTTCACGCAGCGGCGGACGGTCCGTGGGCAGCTCCTGGATCATTTCCTTCAGCGCCCCGATCCCGTACTCCAGCTGCGGGTCGGTCCCGGCGGCGTAGGCGTGCGGCGGGAAGGTCACCTCGATGTCCGGCGTGACGCCGAAGTTCTCCACGCCCCAGCCGACGCCGCCGGCGAACCAGGTGGCGTAGCGCGGCTGCGTGACCCCGGTGCCGTCCGCCAGGGCGAAGCGGTTGTCGATCCCGACGACTCCGCCCCAGGTCCGGGTGCCGATGACCGGGCCGATCCCCCGCAGCTTGGAGACCTGGGTGATGATGTCGCCGTCGGATCCGGCGAACTCATCGGTGAGGATGATGACGGGCCCGCGCGGGGCGTGGTGCGGGTAGGTCCTGGGCTTCTCGCCGCGGGGCATGCTCCAGCCGGTGACCTTGCGGCCGATGAGTTCCGCCACGAGCTGGGAGGTGTGGCCGCCGCGGTTGCGGCGGACGTCCACGATCAGCCCGTCGAGGGCCGTTTCGGTGTCGAGGTCCCGGTGCAGCTGCGCCCAGCCGTTGGCCATCATGTCCGGGATGTGAAGGTAGCCGAAGGTGCCCTGCGAGGCTTCGCGGACCGTCCGGCGGTTGCCGGCCACCCATTCCTGGTAGCGCAGCCGTTCCTCGTCCTTGACCGGAACCACGGCCACACGGCGCTGTTTTCCTGCCGCCGCGCCGTGTCCGGGACCGTTGCGCAGGGTGAGTTCCACGGCACGGCCGGCGGCGCCGACCAGTTGCACCGCGGGTGTCCTGGCTTCCGTGAGTTCCACGCCGTCGATGGCCAGCAGCACGTCGCCGGGCTTGGCGTCCGCGCCCGGACGGGTCAGCGGGGACGTGGCCAGCGGGTCGGAGGACTCCCCGGCCAGGATCCGGGTGATTTCCCAGCCCTCACCCGTGAAGGCGAGATCCGCGCCCAGGCGGCCCTGGCCGTTGCTGCCGTTTTCGGTGACGGCCACCGGGCGGACGTAGGCGTGGGAGGTGCCCAGCTCGCCGTGGAGTTCCCAGAGCAGGTCCACGAGGTCATCATGGGAGCCGAGCCGGTCCACGATCGGCCGGTAGCGGGCGTGCACGGAGTCCCAGTCCTGGCCGGCCATGTCCTCGGTCCAGAAGAAGTCCCGCTGGAGGCGCCAGGTCTCGTCAAAGGCCTGGCCCCAGACACTCAGGGGTTCCAGCTGCACGCGGATGCGGTTGAGGTCCACCTTGACCAGCTGGCCGGACTCCTCATCGGCCTTGGCGCTGGAGGGCGAGACGCGGATCTGCTTGTCCTGCAGGAAGACCACCTTTTCCCCGTCGCCGGAGAGACGGTAGCTGTCCAGCGCCTCGACGATCGTGGTGGTGCGGCGCTTGGCCAGATCGAAGCGGACCAGGCTCGGGGCGGCGATCTTGTCTTCCAGGCTGGCCCGGCCCTCGCCGGTCACACCGGAGAGCTCGCTGTTCAGCCAGAGCAGGGCCCCGGATGTGGCCGTGAGCGCCGAGTAGTTCCCCTGCGGCACGGGAACGGAGATGACGCGGTGGGCCAGGCCTTGGGCGTCGACCCGGACGGCCGGTACCTCGTCCTGCTCGGAGCGTTCTGCGGCGTCGGATTCCACCCCGGCGTTGACGTCGTCCTGCAGGTCCACGTTGGGGCCGAACGGCGACGGGGTGTCTGCGGCGAGGGCCACGAGGTAGGGCTTGATGGGGCTGGGGAAGGACAGATCGAAGGAGTGGCCGTCGTAGACCGGGTCGAAGCTGCGGTTGGAGAGGAAGGCGAGGTACTTGCCGTCCGGCGTGAACGACGGCGATTCGTCGCGGAAGCGGCCGTCGGTGACGTCGATGATGACGCGCTTCGCGTCCACTGCCTTCCCTTCAGCGCCGACCATGGTGATCCGCAGCCGGCTGCGGGAGCCGAAGGATGTGACCGGCTCGGACCAGCCCAGCCACGCCGAGTCCGGCGACCAGCTGAAACCGTCGATGCTGCCTTCGCCGATGCTGCTCACGAGCGACAGGGCGCCGGTGCGGGTGTCGGCCAGGTAGATGTCACCGAAGGCGGTGCCGACGGCGAGCCAGTAGCCGTCCGGGCTGGCCTCGATGGCGCTGGCACGGCTCGGCTTGGGGAAGTCGACCCTGGTCGGCTGCCCGGACGCCGGGACGGCGGAAACTGCGGCGGCTTCGGTGTCGGTGCCCGTTACGGCACCGGCCGTGTCGGCAGCGTCGTGACCGGCGGAAGCGTGCCCGGCGGCGGGGACGGCCACCGGGGCCACGGCGTCCGGCCGGGTCAGCGCCGCGGCCGAGACCGGCTGCGGCAGCGGCGTGCCGGCGTCGGAGTCCTCCTGCGGCGTGGCGGGCTTGGTGGCGGGCGCCGCTGCAGTCTGGCTGCCGGTCGCGTGCTCGCCGGACTGGTGACTGCCGGCCGGCGGACCGGCGATGGCCTTCAGGTACAGGGCCTCGACGCCGTCGTGGTCTGCCACGTACGCGATCCGGCCATTACCAAAGGGGCGCGGCAGCCGGGCCCGTACGCCCGGTGTGGCTTCCAGGACCCGGGACGGGCCGTCCTGGTGCCGCAGCCAGTGGAGGGTGCCGTGGGCTTCGACGGCGCTGGATCCCCCGGTGCGGTCCGGAACCACATCGCCGAGGTGCCGGGAGGGCAACAGCTGCGTGGCGCGGCGTCCCTGTGAAGCGGAGCCGAGCGAAATCTCGAGCTTGATGGCATCCGAGCCGAGGTTCGGCAGGATCCAGAGTTCGCCGGCCGATTCGAAGACGACACGCTTGCCGTCGGTGGCGGCGTGCCGGACGTAGAAGTCTTCATGGTCTGTGTGGCGGCGGAGACCGGTGCCGTCCGGCAGTACCGAGTACAGGTTGCCGTAACCCTCATGGTCGGACAGGAACGCGATCCGCCCGTCGACCCACATGGGGTCCGTGAGGTTGCCGTCCAGCTCGGGCGCGAGCCGCTCGAACTCGCCGTTCCCGTCCCGGTCAATCCACAGTTTGCCGGCGGCGCCGCCGCGGTACCGCTTCCACCACGCCGGCTCACGCGAGAGCACGCTGGCGAGAACCACCGGGCGTTCGTCGCCCACGACCGGGCCGAATGCCACGGACTCGACCGGGCCGAACGGAAGCTCCTCTGCCCAGCCGCCGGCAACGGGCAGGCTGTAGGCGTGGGTGTGGCGGCCGTCGGACTGGCGGAAGGCGCTGGTCACAACGATGTCGCCGGCGGGCGTGAAGCCCTTGACCCGGGTGGAGCTGTGGCCGAAATAGCTCAACTGGCGGTAGCCGCCGCCCTCGACGTCCGCCGTGACAACTTCCGGGGCCGTTCCCTGCACCACGGTCCACACGAGGCGCTTGCCGTCCGGGCTGAAGCGGGGGTTGCGGGCGGGCAACTGAAGCGAAGAGACCCGCCAGGCGCGGCCTCCTCCGAGGGGCGCTATCCAGACGTCGTCCTCGGCCACGAAGGTGACCAGATCGCCGTGCAGGTGCGGGAAACGGAAGTAACTCGAAGAGGTCATCGTTCGATCATAGTCAAGACCACCCCCGGTCCCCGGGAGGTTTCCCGGCCGTGCCGGGCATGGTGAGATGGATCATGCGAATCGTTGTTGCCGGAGCCTCCGGACTGATCGGAACCGCCCTTTCCAGCGCCCTGCGCAACGCCGGGCACGACGTCGGCACCCTGGTCCGGCGGCCGCCCGCCTCCCCGGCCGAATTCCAATGGGACCCGGCGGCGGGCCGCATCGATGACGCCGCCCTCCGGGGAGCGGACGCGGTGGTCAACCTTTCGGGGGCCGGAATCGGTGACCGGCCCTGGACCCGGTCCCGCATCAACGAACTCCGCAGCTCGCGGCTGGGCGCGACCCGGACCCTGACGACGGCGATGGCCCGGCAGGAGACCCCGCCCGCGGTGTTCCTGAGCCAGTCGGCCTCCGGCTACTACGGCGATGCCGGCCCGGTGGTGCTGCGGGAGAATGCGCCCGCCGATTCCGGCGTCCTGGCCCGGCTCTGTGTGGACTGGGAGGCCGCGGCGCACGAGGCTCCCGCGGGGGTCCGTGTGGTCACGCCGCGCACCGGCGTGGTCCTGAGCCGCTCCGGCGGCGCCCTCGGCCGGCTGATGCCGCTGCTGCGTCTCGGCGTGGGCGGCCCGCTGGGCAACGGCCGGCAGTACTGGCCCTGGATCACGCTGCCCGATGTGACCGGCGCGTTCGGGTTCCTGCTCTCCACGCCGTTGTCCGGTCCGGTGAACCTCTGCGCCCCCGAAAGCGCCGACGTGAACTCGCTGATGGCGCAACTCGCCGGGGCGCTGCACCGGCCGGCCCTGCTCCGGGTCCCCGCGCCGGTGCTGCGGCTGGTGATGGGCAAGCTCGCCGATGAACTGCTGCTCGCGAGCCAGCGGATGGAGCCCGCGGAACTGGTCGAAGCGGGCTTTGAATGGAAGTACCCGTCCCTCGCGCAGGCAGCCGCGTGGGTGGCCGGACGCGAACCGGGGGCCTGAACCTGCGGCCTCGGCGTGCGCCTGCGCCGCCGACCTCGGGCGCTGGCCTGCGCCGCCAACTTCCGGCGCTGGTGGTCATTTTCGTTAATTCGTCGGGGGTTGAGGCCCAAGTCTTCGCGCCCGGGAGGACACCACCCAGTCTTCGCGCCCGGGACCGGGCATGACCGGAATATGTCCATGCGCGGCCCCGGCGCGGGGCATGTCCTGACCCGGGAGCACGTGCAGTGGCTCCGCTGGGGGCGTCGGGCCACTTCCCCGGGAGGACATGCCCAGTCTTCGCCCCGGGGACCGGGCATAACCGGAATATGTCCATCGGCCGGCCCCGGCGCGGGGCATGTCCTGTCCGGTGCTCATTTTCGCTGAGGACGTCGGGGTCAGGCTGCCGGTGCGTGCCCGTGGCTGCTCAGGCGTAGCAGCTAGTCGCTGAGGCCGTTGGTGCATTCCGGTCGACCCGGCCGGCTGGCCGAGGCCCTTGAAACGGCCGCCGGTGATGGCCTGGCGCGACACCGCCCGCGGCCTCTACCCCAACGACCCCACCGCCTGGACCTAACCCCCGACGAATTAACTTCCCGGAAGGATCTCCTGGATCCGCCAGCGGCCGTCGACCGGAACCAGTACCAGCCGGAGCCGTTTCTGGTCCCCTGCAGCAGCCTCGGCGACCAGGGCGCCGGCGGCGTCCCGCTCCTGGTAGGGGTTCGAAGCCACACTGACGGCCACGACAGCCCGCGACGGGCTGCTGTCCGGCGACGTTTCCACCGCCGTCAGAAGGGTGGAAAAGCCGGTCAGCACATGGCCGGATTCCGAGAGCCGGGCACCGATCCTGCCGTCAGCAACGGCAGCGGAGGACGCCGGGGCGTTGACCTCGTCCAGCAGGCGCATGTCCCCGGAGTTGAACGCCACCGAGCGTAGCCGGGCCAGGCCACGGACCGCTTCTTCCGGGTCCGCCGAGCGGAGCAAGGCCTGCACATCCTGGGGGACGGTGGCCGGCGTGGCTGCCTCCGGGGGTGGAGGCTCCGGCGTCGAACCCGCGGCGCTCCTTTCGGACGCCGCCGGACCCGGTTGGCCTGTGGAAGCCGCGGGGAACGGCGAGGGCAGCCGGGTTCCGGCCAGCAGCCAGGCAGCCGAGAGGAGCAGAACCAATGCCAGCCCCGCCGGGGCCGCGCGAAGGCCGCGGCGGCCGTCACCACGGCTTCCGTAACCGCTGGTCCCGGAACGGTTGGTCCCGGAACGGTGCCTGGCGCCCGCCCGGCGCGGCCCGGCCGCCAGGCGCGGCTCTGCAGCTCGGCCGGCACGGCCAGGGCGGATGCGAAACCAGGTCCGGAGCCGTTCAGCCTTGAGCCCTCGCGGGCTGCGGGGCAAGGCACGGCGGGTCAGCAATTGCGGTATCACCGTCGGATGGACGGTGCCGGACAGGTCCACGGGCTCCGCCCCGGCACTGCGGTAGACCGCCGCGGCCAGCTCCGCAGCGGCCGGCCGGAGCCGTCGGTCCTCGTGGAGACCTGCTTCCAGGGCGGCGGCCAGTGCGGCCGGAACCCCCGGCACCAGCAGGGGCAAGGGCGGACGTTGCTCCCCGGGTTCCGGAGCGTGTCCGGTCAGGCAGTACCAGCCCAGGGCCGCGAGGGAGTAGATGTCACGCTCAGGCTGCAGCCCGGCCCGCACGGCGTCCACCGGGGCCGGATCGCGGAACCCCTCGGTGCCGGCCTCCGCCACTGCGTTGGCGTCGGCCACCATCCGGGCGACGCCCAGATCGGCCAGCAGCGGTTTGCCGTGGGCAGTGAACAGCACATTGCCGGGGGCCACGTCGCCGTGGGTGAACCCGTGGCCATGAAGGTACGCCAGCGCCTGTGCGATCGGAGTCAGAACCGTCACCGTCTCGCCGGGGCCCAGCCGTCCCCGGCCCGCCACGAGCGCTGCCAGCGAGCCGCCGGGAGCGTAGTCCAGCGCCAGCCCGAGCCCATCGCCTCCGCCGCCGTGCTCCTCTGGGGGCCAGTGCAGGCGCACCACGGTGTGCGCCCGGACCAGGTGGTGGTGGTCCAAAGCGGAGAGGATGCGGACTTCGCGCCGCGTCTCCTCTTCCGCTTCCTTTGACTCCGGCGAGGTGCCGCCGGCGGCGAAGCACTTCAGGGCAAAGTCGCGGCCCGTCGATTGTTCGGTGACGAGCCAGACCGTAGCGCTGCCGCCGCGGCCCAGGCGCCGGCCGACGTCGTAGCCGGGAACGACCGGGGCCGCACTGTGCGCCTGTGCGAAATCATCCATACCCAAGAAATAGCCGATCCCCCGAAATCCCGCAGAAGTTATCCACAGTCGTGAGAGCTTGAACACACAATCGGGTACGACGGCGGTCGAGGTCTAAGCTGGATGCCATGACTCTTGAGTTCTCCCGGCTGGGTCTCGCCCCGGATTTCGTCGACTACACCCGCGGCTGGGATCTCCAGCGCGAACTCCACGAGAAGGTCGTCGCCGGCACCGCACCCAGCACCGTATTGCTGCTCGAACATTCCGCCGTCTACACCGCCGGCAAACGCACCGAGGACCACGAACGCCCCTTTGACGGAACTCCGGTGGTTCCCGTGGACCGCGGCGGCAAACTCACCTGGCACGGTCCCGGACAGCTCATTGGCTACCCCATCATCAAGCTCAAAAACAAGGCGGGCATCCGCGACTACGTGGAGCGGCTGGAAGCGGTCATCATCACCGTCCTGGCCGACTACGGCATCGCCGCCGTACGCATCAAGGGCCGTGCGGGCGTCTGGATCGAACAGGATGAGAAGGGCCCGGACCGCAAGATCGCGGCCATCGGCATCCGCGTCCACGACGGCGTCACGATGCACGGCTTCGCCATTAACTGCAACAACGATCTTGCGCCCTACGCCCAGATCATTGCCTGCGGAATCGCCGACGCCGGCGTCACCACGATCGCCCAGGAGACCGGCAGGGACGTCACCCCGGCAGACCTCGTGTCGCGGATCACCGAAGAACTGCGCAACAATGAAGAAGCCCTAGTTGCAACCCAAGAAGGAGCTCTACTGTGACACTGGCACCAGAAGGCCGGAAAATGCTGCGTATCGAGCAGCGAAATGCGGCCACACCGGTGGAACGCAAACCGGAATGGATCAAGGCCAAAGTCCAGATGGGCCCCGAGTACGTCCAGCTCAAAAACCTCGTCAAAAAGGAAGGGCTCCACACCGTGTGTGAGGAGGCCGGCTGCCCCAACATCTTCGAGTGCTGGGAAGACAAGGAAGCGACCTTCCTGATTGGCGGCTCCGAGTGCACCCGCCGCTGCGACTTCTGCCAGATCGATACCGGCAAGCCCTCCCCCGTTGACGTTTTCGAGCCGACCAAGGTGGCCCGCTCCGTCCAGGCAATGCAGCTGCGCTACGCCACCGTCACCGGTGTGGCCCGCGACGACCTCGCCGACGAGGGCGTCTGGCTCTACGCCGAAACGGTCCGCAAGATCCACGAACTGAACCCGGGCACCGGCGTCGAACTCCTGATTCCTGACTTCTCCGGGAAGCCGGAACACATCCAGGCCATCTGCGATTCCAAGCCCGAGGTCTTCGCGCACAACGTCGAAACAGTGCCGAGGATCTTCAAGCGCATCCGCCCCGCCTTCCGCTATGACCGGTCCCTGGACGTCATCACGCAGGGCCGCAACCTGGGCATGGTCACCAAGTCCAACCTGATCCTGGGCATGGGCGAAACCCGGGAAGAGATTTCCGAAGCCCTCAAGGACCTGCACGACGCCGGCTGCGACCTGATCACGATCACGCAGTACCTGCGCCCGAGCGAACGGCACCTGCCGGTGGACCGCTGGGTCAAGCCGCAGGAATTCGTGGACCTGCAGCAGGAAGCCGATGAGATCGGTTTCCTCGGTGTCATGAGCGGGCCGCTGGTGCGTTCCTCGTACCGGGCCGGCCGCCTGTGGGCCACCGCGATGCGCAAGAAGGGCTGGGAAATCCCGGCCGAGCTGGCCCACATCGAAAGCTCCGGAACTACCCGCCAGGAAGCCAGCTCACTGCTCGCGGCACACTCCTGACTCCGGTTGTAAACGACTGTGGCCAAGGGCTGGCACCGGACATTTCCGGCGTCCGGCCCTTAGCCATAAATCACGTAGAATTAAGGCACTATGGCGAATTCCTCTGATTCCAGCACCTCCACTCCGGCTGCCGATGCTCCGAAGCGTGGCCTTTTCTCCCGTAAGCCGAAGGAAGCCAAGGTCAAGAAGCCGAGCCGGCTGAAGCAGATCGGCGAGGTCTTCCAGATGACCCGGCGCCACGATCCGATGGTGCCGTGGCTGATGCTGCTCGCGTTCCTTGGTGTGGTGGCCGTCAGCTTCGTTGTTGGCTTCGTGCTGGACAACTGGATCACCGGTCTGATTATCGGCATTCCGCTGGGCATCCTCGCCGCCACCCTGATTCTTTCCCGCCGGGCGGAGCGCGCCGCGTTCGCACAGATTGAAAACCAGCCGGGCGCCTCGGGCGCTGCACTGGGCACCCTCAAGCGCGGCTGGATCACCGAAGACCAGCCCGTCGCGGTGAACCCCCGCACCCAGGACGCCGTCTTCCGCGCCATTGGACGGCCCGGCGTCGTGCTGGTCAGCGAAGGCCCCAGCAACCGGGTCAAGCCGCTGGTCGACGCCGAACGAAAGCGCCTCGCACGCATCCTCCCCAACGTCACCATCCACGTGATCGAAAGCGGACGCGGCGAAGGCCAGGTGCCCATCAGCCAGGTCGCCAAGCAGATGAACAAGCTGAAGAACGAACTGACGAAGATCGAGGTCAGCGCCGTGTCCAAGCGCATTTCATCGCTGGGAAGCCGCCTGCCTATCCCCAAGGGCATTGATCCCTACAAGGCCCGCCCGGACCGGAAGGCCGCCCGCGGGCGCTAGCCTGCCGCAGCGCCCGGCCACCAGAAACTTCGGGAGTCGCCCCGGTTACCGCCTTTCAGGCCGGCAGCCGGGGCGATTTCTTATTCCCCGGGGCTCACTCCCCTTGCTCATCCCCGACGCTTATCAACGACGCTTATCAACGTCCAGCAGGACAGAATCCGGAGACTCCCCATGAAACTGCCATCGAAGCCGGCCTTGATCCGCATCTTCCGGGTACTCGCCATTGCCGAGGGCTTCAGCTGGGCCGCCCTGCTGATCGGCATGTTCCTCAAGTGGGTCACCCGGACCACGGAGCTCGGCGTAGAGATTGCCGGCCCCATCCACGGGGCGTTCTTCATCGCGTACGGCACCACCGCCCTGGGCCTCTGGGGACTGCAGCGGTGGCCGTTCCGGGTGGCGCTGTTCGCAGGGCTCTCCGCGGTTTTCCCGTTCGCCACCGTCTGGTTTGAACGCTGGGCCGGGCGGCACGGTTTCCTCACGCCGGCACAGCCGGCGGGCCAGCCCGTCGAGGAAACCGCGGGGGTGTAGCGGCCCGCCCCGGGACCGAACACCACGCGACGGCCCCGCGTCCACGCCCGGTTGACGCAAATGGCCGCTATGCAGACGCGCAAAGCGGCCATTCCTGGCGAACTCTGGGGATGCCGGCCGCAGAGAGCGCAGCGGCGAGGTTCAGCCGTCCGAAGTTACAACCGGACCAGCACAGTGTTCATTGCCTTGTCGTGAAGGCCGCGCTGGTCAGGATCGAAGATGACAGCGGGGATGACGAGGCACAGCAGCAGGGTGCGGACCAGGGCCGGAAGCGGGCCGGCGGGACCGCCGCCCAGCCGGGTCACATGGATCCCCATGATGCGGTGGCCGATGCTGTAGCCGAGAGTGCCGATCAGCAGGGCCTGCTCGACGGCGAAGACGGCCAGGGTGGCCCAGGGGTTTCCGGTGAACGCGAAATTGCTGATCAGCAGCGCAATCCCCCAGTCGACGCAGATGGCCAGGATCCGGCGACCGGCGCGTGCGATCGAGCCCGGTCCGGATTCCGGCAGGCCCAGCCGCTCCCCCGGGTACTTGGAAATGCCGGACGTGTCCGGGCCGCTGAGCCATGAGCCTATGTCTTTGCGATCAACCACTCTCCCAGCCTATCGGGAAAGCCAGCGCTATCGGCAAAGCCAGCCGCCTCAGGCCGTTCACACTGTGGACCTCGCCTGGCCACACTGTGGGACCGGATAGGCCACACTGTGGACACCGACTACCGTTTACCTGTCAGGGGATTCTGTAACCTGCCCGAAACAAAGCGGACACCATGGGGAAATCCCGTGTCCTTAGGGTGGTAACAGTTGCTGGCGGCATAGGAGCGGGGCGAACTTTACGTTTTCCCCGCTGTCGGACTGCGCTGGACCACATGGCCTGACGGCCAGATATTTCACATGCATAAGGAGCATAGATGTTCAAGACTGCGGACGAAGTCCTCAAGTTCATCAAAGACGAAGACGTGAAATTCGTCGATATCCGCTTCACCGACCTCCCTGGCGTTCAGCAGCACTTCAACGTGCCCGCCAAGAGCGTTGACGCGGACTTCTTCGTCAACGGCCAGCTTTTCGACGGGTCGTCGATCCGCGGTTTCCAGGGCATCGCCGAGTCGGACATGCAGCTCATCCCGGACGTTACGACGGCGTTCCTCGACACGTTCCGCCTGGAGAAGACCCTCGCGTTGAACTTCTCGATCGTGAACCCGCGCACCGGCGACCCGTACCACCGTGATCCCCGGGGTGTGGCCGAGAAGGCAGAGGCCTACCTGGCTTCCACCGGCATCGCCGACACCGCTTTCTTTGCGCCGGAGGCAGAGTTTTTCGTCTTCGACAACGTGCAGTACCAGTCCTCCCCGCAGGGCAGCTTCTACAAGATCGATTCCGAGGAAGCCCACTGGAACACGGGCCGCGAGGAAGAGGGCGGAAACCTCGGCTACAAGACTCCGATCAAGGGCGGCTACTTCCCGGTCTCCCCGACCGACAAGCAGGCTGACCTCCGCGATGCCATGTGTATCGCCCTCGATGAAGCAGGCCTTGAGGTCGAGCGCAGCCACCACGAGGTCGGGTCCGCCGGCCAGGCCGAGATCAACTACAAGTTCACCACCCTGACCCACGCGGCTGATGACCTGCAGAAGTTCAAGTACGTCATCAAGAACACCGCCGACGCCTGGGGCAAGTCGGTCACCTTCATGCCGAAGCCGGTCTTCGGCGACAACGGCTCGGGCATGCACTGCCACCAGTCGCTGTGGAACGGTGGCGAGCCGCTGTTCTACGACGAAAAGGGCTACGCCGGGCTTTCGGACATGGCCCGCTGGTACATCGGCGGCCTGCTGAAGCACTCCTCGGCTGTCCTCGCCTTCACCAACCCGACGGTGAACTCCTACCGCCGCCTGGTCAAGGGCTTCGAAGCGCCGGTCAACATGGTCTACTCGCAGGGCAACCGCTCCGCCGGTATCCGTATCCCGATCACGGGATCCAACCCGAAGGCCAAGCGCATCGAGTTCCGCGCCCCGGACCCCTCCTCGAACCCGTACCTGGCCTTCGCTGCCCAGCTGATGGCCGGCATTGACGGCATCCGCAACCGCATTGAGCCGCCCGCTCCGATCGACAAGGACCTTTACGAGCTCCCCGCCGAGGAAGCCAAGGACATCCCCAAGGCTCCCGGCACCCTCGAGGAGGCCCTGGATGCCCTCACCGAGGACAACGAGTTCCTGCAGGCCGGCGGCGTCTTCACGCAGGACCTGATCGACACCTGGATCGAGTACAAGTACGAGAACGAGATCCGTCCGCTCTCGTTGCGCCCGAACCCGTACGAGTTCGAGCTGTACTACGGCGTCTAGAACTACGGCGTCTAGCTAGATCGCAGGGCTGACAGGGTTCAGTCCGCAGAGAGTCCGCACGCGCTGCCAGCACTTCCGCAATGGCAGCCCGTGCGGACTCTTCTTTGTCTGGCCACAGAACGGACCCAGGAACTCACTGGAACCGGCGTCCTACAAATCAGTCCTTATTCAGCTCGGTCAACTCGGCGCCGTCGAAGAACTTTCCCGCGCTGTAAACCATAGGGGACTTGGCGCTGACATCGGCGTGACGGACCCGGCAGATGAACACCGTGTGCGTCTTGGCCTGGAACCGTTCGCGGATTTCGGCTTCCAGCATCGCCGAAGAACCGTCAATAAGGGGCGAACCGTGGGGTCCCTCGTGCCAGCCGATGGTGGCGAACTTGTCCTCAGCCTTGGATGCGAATACCGAGACCACGCCGCGCTGTTCGTTGCTGAGGATGTTCACTCCCAAATGCGTGCTGGCGAACAGGGCCGGGTAAGTGGACGAAGTGCGCTGCACACACGCCATGATGAGTGGCGGGTCCAACGAAATCGATGAATACGCGTTGACAGCCAGGCCGCGCGGCGGCTGGGGTAAGCCCGGCCGATGCCGTCATGGCGGCAACCCTCGTGCCGGCCCGCGTCCTGGGCATGGAAACCGACATCGGAAGCCTCCGCGCTGGAGCGCGCGCCGACATCATCGCCGTTGACCCAAGCTTCGAACTCGTGACCGTCCTGCGCGGCGGGCGGATTCTGGACTCCCCCGCCTGATCCCGGCACCGGTGCCACCGCGCAGGCGTCATCCGGCTCAGACGGCGGCTGCTCCCGCCCGCACCCTGACCGGTCCCGTCCCGCGGACGGAGCCCGTCCGGGCGGCGTCGAGCCGCTCTGCCGCAGCCTCATCGGCGACCACAGTCACATGCCCGTGCAGCTGTAGCACTGAAGCCGGGCACTCCGGCGAAACGGGACCGGTGAGCGCCTCGCTCAGGATGTCCGCCTTGTCCGCCCCGTTGACCACCAGGAGCAACTGCCGGGCTTCAAGGATCGTCCCGAGGCCCTGGGTGATGCAGCGCTCCGGTACGTCACCGGGGCTGTCGAAGTACCGGGAATTCGCCTGACTTGTACGCTCGGTCAACGCTTCCACCCGCGTACGGGAGTCCAGGGCTGAGCCCGGTTCGTTGAAGGCCAGATGCCCGTTATGTCCGATCCCCAGGATTTGTACGTCGATCCCGCCGGCCCGGGCTATCGCGCGCTCGTAGTCCCGCGCCGCGACTTCAGGATTCTCCGCACCGCCATCGGGGACGAAGACTTTTGCCGGGTCGAGGCTTAGCCGTTCCGTCACTTCGCGGCGCACCACTTCCGCGCAGCTCTGCGGATGGCCTGCCGGCAGCCCGACATACTCATCCAGCGCGAAACCGCGGACACCGGACATGCCCAGCCCGTGGCCGGCAAGGGCCGCGTACACGGGCAGGGGTGAGCCTCCCGTAGCAAAGCCGAGGACGGCGTCGGGTCGGCTGCGAATAACGGCAGCCAGGATGCCGGCGGCAACTGCTCCGGTTCCCTCCGCGTTGGGCACGACAAAAATTTCCATCACACAGTCGCTTTCTAGGTGGTTCGGGCTGATGCGTGGGCGGTTCGGCCCGCGGGTCGTCTACCGGGCCGCGACGTCCTTGAGTTTCAGGCGGATACCGTCGAAGTGGCGTTGGAGGCGCTCGGAGGCCAGGGTCTTGTCCTTGTCAGCCACGGCCCGGTAGATCTCCCGGTGGACCCGGGCCTGCTCCCCCAGATCGACCGGGCCTGAGCCGAGAGCCTGATGGATCTGCCGGTAGACCTTCCAGAAGACATCCATGAGATTGATGAGCAGCTCGTTATTCAGGGGCGCATAGAGCCTGCGGTGGAATTCCGCGTCCAGTTCCGCCAGGGGTTGCCCCGCTTCCGCGGCCGCTTCCATCTGTTCCATGGTGCCGCGGAGATCGCCGAGTTGTTCTTCGGTCATGAGGTCGATGGCGGATCCGATGAGGCCGGATTCCAGTGCCTGACGCACGTCAATCAGCTCCATGGCCTCTTCACCCCGGTGCCGGAGTGACAGCCGGCCGCGGAAGGCCAGCCCGTCGGTGAGTGCGCTGAAGTTGTTGGGTGCCACGAACATGCCAAAACCATGCCGGATCTCGATCACACCAAGCGCCTGAAGTACCTTCAGCGACTCCCGCACGGTGTTGCGCCCAACACCCAGCACCGCCGAAAGCTCGCTCTCGGTGGGCAGCGCGTCCCCAACGTCCAGACCTTGTTCCAGAATGAGGTCCATAATGCGCGTTTGCAGGGCGTGGGACCTGATTTGAGCGCTGAAACGGGCCGGAGACAATACCCGGGACTCTATGCTCATGTGACTCTCCTTCTGGCCGCGGCCGTGATCGACCATTCCTCTCCCAGCGCACAGGAGATGGGACGTCCAATGTCTCATTTTCCTTGTGAGCCGTCAAGAAGATTTTTCCCCTCGCGGATCTTCGCCCACCACCAGGGTGGCGGGACCCGACGCCCGGATCCCGCCACCCGGATGTGTCTTTAGGGCTACTGGCCCTTCGGAGTGACCTGGAGCCGGTCGAAGGTGACCTGCTGTCCGCGTGAATCGAGGACCACCACGTCATCACGGCCATTCTTCACGTCGTCCGGCAGAATGAATTCAACGGTGCCGTTCCGTCCCGGGAAGATCCAGCCGAGCCGGTACAGGCTTTCGTTGAGGTAGACGTAATACCACTGGCCGTGCTCGAGGTTTCGGAGCGTTACTTTCTGACCCGTCCGGTACTTTGCTTCGGTGCCCAAGTCTGTCGGGGCAGTCAGGCCGCCGAGATCCTGCGTCCGGAGGTCGGGCATGACCTCGGGGTGCGCCGGCTGGGCGGGCAGGACCAGCGTCTCCCGGGTGACCTCCAGTTCAACGCTCTTTGACCCGTTTCTGGCCGTCACGGCGAAGGCCGCGGCGGGCACTTCCCCCGCGGCAACATCAGCGGCAGTCAGGATGTAGTCCGGGTTCCGGGTTGCGGTTGCGCCGGCGGCAAACACTGGTTCGGCGATACCCATGTCCGGCGCCTCCAGCCCGGACAGCTCGACGTTTCCGGCGTTCCCCAGCGTGTAGGTGAAGGTGACATTCTCTCCGGCAGTGGCGTAGCCGTCGTCGTTCGAATCGTCCCACGCGGCCGTGGCCGTACCTTCAAGCAGCGCGTTCCTGGCCACCAGGTCCACTTCCCCGCCGTCTACTTCGACCACCCTCGGGCTCTGTCCGGGTGCCGTCAGCGTCCACGAGGTCAGCGGGACGAAGAAGCCCTTGTCCAGTTCGGCCTGGGTCACGGTGTGCCGCGGGGTATCGCAGCTGTATTTCCCTGCGGGCGCCAGGTTGCGCCAACGGCAGTTGCCAGCGCCGTCGGGAACCAGCGGCGAAAAGTCCCCCGCGGTCGGCGTGACGGTGGTGGTAAGCGGACCGCTGTTCGCGACGGTGAAGAGGTAGGGCACCTGGTCGCCGGCAGCGTAGGGCTGCAGCGTCAGGTCCCTGCCGGCATCGTTGCGCTGACCGGCGATGTGGGCCACGGACAGCCCGTCGCGCAGGGCGATGTTGGAGCCGTTGAAGACTGCCGTTTGAGTCAGGGACGGAGTAGCGGAGGCTGTCACCGTGAACGTCGCCTGGGGCGTGAAGTAGCCGCGTGAGATGTCCTCTGCCGTCAAGGTATGCCTGGCCGTCGTGCAGCTATAGGTGGAGCCGGCGGGGAGGTTGTTGTAGCGGCAGTTCGGTGCGGTCGGCGGGAGGTAACCGGTTTCGAAGCTGCCCCCGGTGGGGACGGCGTTCGAGGTCACGCTGCCGGTGTTGCGGATCGTGAACGAATACGCCAGCACCTCACCGGCGTTGTACGGCGAGCTGATGACATCGCGGTCCGGGGCTGTGCCCGTGATACTGAGCCCGAGCTGCTGGGCCTGGGGCGCCGTCGCGACGAACGTGTACTGGGCAACTTTGCCGTCAGCGGCAGTGAACGCTGCGTTGAGATTCTGTGCGCCGGCGGCCCCTGCCGGGGCGGTCAGGTTCACGCTGACCGTCGCGGAAGCGCCGGGAGCGACGTCGGGCATCGGCACGGTGGTTGCGGACCACCCCGCGGGGGTGAAGATTGTCGCGGATCCGCCGGAGAGCACGGTGCCTTCCTGGTTCGTCACCGTCACGGCGACGGCTTTGCTCGCGCCGGGAGTCACGGCCTGTGCGTCCACGCTGACAGGTGCACAGACGTAGTTGAGCCACTCATCGTTGAACTTCGCAAAGGGCATGTTGTCGGTGTAGTTGGCCTCGTACAGCACACCGAACTGCCCGCTCTCCAACCGGGTGAGCGTGGAATAGGCCGAGAAACCCGAGCGGATGGTGCGGACACCCGGCCACGTTGCCCCGTCGTCGCAAGAGACCCTGGCGGATAGGTTTTCGCGGGCTGTCTTGGAATTGGCGTTCGTGAAGATCAACTTCCTGGCGTCAGCCGATCCCGCCGGGGCATCGGGGAACATCCGGGCGATCGAGCCGTTGTTTGCCGGGTCCGGAAGTTCAGTGTCCTGGGCGACCTGACCGTAGGTGGCACCGCCGTCGTTGGAGATGGCAACTTTTCGATACCCGCCGTTGGCACTGTCGCGGGAGTTGAGCATGACCCGGCCATCCGAAAGCTCGACCGTCTTGTTCTCATCCATCCCGGCGCCCACGGGAGTGCCCTTCTGCCACGTCGCGCCATGGTCGTCCGAGAAGACACTGTAGGCCTGGAAGGCCTGTGTGCCGCTGGCTTGCAGGACCTGGCCCGAGTACTGCTGGATGAGACGTCCCTTGTGGATCCCGTACTTCAGTTGGATCCCCTCCCCCGAGGCCGCGAAGTTGGCCCGGATGTCGCCCGGCTGAGGGTCCGTCCGACTCGTTCCGGGCTTGGTCACATTGGTGATGAGCCGCGGGGAACTCCAGGTCTGCCCGCCATCGCCCGATTCCACAACCGCCGAGGAGATCACCGAGCGGTCGGCGTCGTCGTTTCCAAAGGCGCTGCCTCCGAAACCCTGGTCCTTTGAATAGACGAAGAAGGCGAACACTTTTCCGGCTTCGGCGTCATAAACGTAGGAAGGATCGCTGTAACCAAACTTCGGGCCAGTCGCATCGCCAACATGCCCTGCGGCAATCACCTGAAGCGGACCCCACGTCCGCCCCCCATAGAGGAAACCGCGGTCTGCGAGCAGCGTTGCGGAGTGCCAGTTGAGCTCCCACCATGGTGCGCGGTAGCCGGTCGGCCGGATGCCCGCGGCCTTGGCGAGGGCATCGAGGCCCCGGTCGAGATATCGTGCCTCTGTCGCGGCGTCGATGCCCTGCATGGGTTCGTGCAGGTATCCGTGGTGGGCGATCTCGTGGCCTCCGTCCGCTATCCGGCGGACGACGTCCGGGTAGCATTCCGCGGTGAATCCGGGATGAAGAAAGTCGCCTTGATATCCTGGCGCTGGAGAATCTGCAGGAGCCGTGGAACGGCCACCTTGGGCCCCGTACGACTGGTGCGTCATGAGCGACATGTGCCTGGTGCTTTGCGGGTTATGGGCAATGGTGCAGGACTCGGCATCCACATCGAAGGTGAAGGACGCTGCCGCACGATGGCCATCAGGCCAGGCGATTGGATGGGCGGTGTCAGGGAAAGCGGGCAAGTCCATGGTGTTCATCTCCTGGCTAGAGGCCGACTGGGGCGGTTGTGGTGGCGGAGACGTCGGTCACGCGAGGCAGGGCTGATACTGAGGTCGCCTCGCCGGCGCTTGGCGAGTGCAGGAACTTTCGGTGGAAACGCCGCCCCATGAGGGCATAGGCTCCGGCGCTGGCCACTCCCCCGGCGAGCCAGGACAAATCCCACCCGCCCAGGGCGACGGCGATAGGTCCCTGCATCGCAGGTACGAGCCCGTACATGAACAGCCAGGTCGCGAAGATGCCGATGATCAGGGAGGCGATGCCTGCCGGATTCACGCCTGGCAGGCGCTTGGTGCCGACCGCGTCGAAAAGCCTGGATGGGTTGCCGGGCCAGCGCTTCTCGATCCAGAAGTAGTGGACCAGCATGACTCCGCCCCAGGCGGCCACCCAGGCGACCAGCCCAATCAGCCATGCATCCAGTACGGAGGCGAAATCGTCCTGGAAGATAGAGAAGATCACGGCTGCAAGGGAGAGGACGCCGACGAACAGGTTCAACATGCGCCTGCTGATGGAGATGTCCAGTGCCTGTGTGGCTACGGAAAAGGTGTAGATGTTCAGGATGTTGGTGGCGATCGGTCCGTGCAGGACCATTAAGAGCACCGGAAGCGCCATGACACCGAAGTTCTGAACTATAAGCTTTCCGGGGTCGATCTCGCCGCTGTTGGTGGCCAGGCTGGCGCCCAGGATACCCAGCCAGACGACGGGGATGAACTGGCCCAGGACCGAGGCGAAGTAGACCTTTCGCTTGGGCACTTCGGTGCTGACGAAGCGGGAGTGGTCGGCGGAAGCTCCCTGGTCGCTGTCCGAAGCCAAGCTCACCCTGGAATTGGCGGACTCCCCGGGGCGATCCCGGCCGGGAACCGGCGGTGCGCACCATCCCGTCGTCGACGCGGAGGCATTTGCAGTGGAACGTCTCGCCGTTCAATCTCTGGACCCCGATCAACGACGGATCTTCGTGGGCCAGCAACTGGGAGCGCTCCTGGATCATGATGAGCAACGCAATTCGCGGCTACTCGATACGCTGGCAATGTGGATGGAATGCGGATGCAACACCGCATACGCGGCCAGAGAGCTCCATGTGGAGCGGCAGTCGATGCACCAACGGCTGCGGCGGATCTTCGAACTGTGCGACGGTGACCCCCGGAGTACGGGCCGGCTGGCAGCATTGCATCTGGCCACCCGGCTTGCCAGACTCGCCTGAGCCCTAGCCTTGGCCCGCTTATTCTGAGCTCCCGGGCGGACGTCCGCCCAGACGGGTGGTGACCAGGTGCGCAGCAGCGGCGCATGCCTCGCCCAGACCCTGCAGTCGCTCGCGGGAAACTCGAAACCGGGGGGCCGGGATGAGGACGGCGGCTACGATATCGCCGCGGTGGTCATGGACGGGCGCGGCCACGCCGACTTCGTCGATGGATGATTCACCGTAGTTGATAGCCCAACCTCGGCGGATTGCGTCGCCGAGTTTGATCTGGTAGCCGTCAAGGCTGGCATCATCCAGCCCCGGATAGGTGATGGCTCCGCTGCGGAGCAGGGCGCGGACACGCTCGGCGGGTTCGGCGGAAAGGAAGACCTGAACGGACGCGCTCATAGCGTCCTTGTACCGGGCTCCCAGCGGGGTGGTGTGTTTGATCTGCTGGTGGCTGGCGATCTGTTCCACGCACATCGATTCTGTGCCGTTCCACACCATGAGTGCGCTGGTTTCGCCGGTCTGTTCGGTGAGTTCCCGCAGGACCGGGTATGCCACGCGCCGTTCCTCGAGTTCCGCGAGCAACGGGCCGGCAACCGCGATCAGCCCTAGGCCCAGGCGGAAACGGCGCGTTTCCGGGTCCCGTTCCACGAGGTGTTCCTGTTCGAAGGTGGAAAGGATCCGGGAAACGGTACTTTTGTGCAGGCCGACACGGTTGGCGATCTCGGTGACTCCGAGCAGTGGTTCATCGGCGGTGAACGTCCGCAGGACGGCGATGGCGTTGACGATGACGGAGGTGCCTTTGGTGTCGCCGTTTCCGTTGGTGTCGGGAGATTCTGCTGGGGTCATGGTGTTTACCATCATTCCGTATGAGGGCCGAAAAGCGGCGCCACGGTGGACGTGGCGCCGCTTCTGCTGTCCGTCCCTTTCAGGGGGCGTGGGCCGGTCAGGCGCCCACGATGTTGTATTCGGGGCCGAAGGGGAACTTCGTGATGTTCTCGGCTCCGTCCTCACCGACCACCAGGATGTCGTGCTCACGGTAGCCGCCGGCGCCCGGCTGGCCGTCCAGGACGGTGATCATCGGCTCCATGGAGACAACCATGCCCGGTTCCAGCACGGTGTCGATGTCCTCGCGGAGCTCGAGTCCGGCTTCCCGGCCGTAGTAGTGGCTGAGGACGCCGAAGGAGTGTCCGTAGCCGAAGGTCCGGTTGGCCAGCAGCCCGTGGCCCACATAGATCTCGTTCAGTTCGGCGGCGATGTCCTTGCAGACAGCTCCCGGCTTGATGAGTTCGAGGCCGCGTTTGTGGACTTCCACGTTGATGTTCCACAGCTCCAGGGAGCGGGCGTCGGGTTCGCCGTAGAACAGGGTGCGTTCCAGGGCGGTGTAGTAGCCGGAGGTCATGGGGAAGCAGTTCAGGGACAGGATGTCGTGTTCCTGGATCTTGCGGGTGGTAGCCCAGTTGTGGGCGCCGTCGGTATTGATGCCGGATTGGAACCAGACCCAGGTGTCCCGGATTTCCGAGTCCGGGAAGGTCCTAGCGATTTCGTGGACCATGGCTTCGGTACCGATCAGGGCGACCTCGTATTCGGTGATCCCGGCGGTGATGGCGTTGCGGATGGCTTCTCCGCCCAGGTCGCCGATGCGGGCACCGTGCTTGATGACCTCGATCTCTTCGGCCGACTTGATCATCCGCTGGCGCATGGCTGCCTGGGCGACGTCCACCAGGGTGGCCGATTCGAAGGCCGACTGGATCTTGTTCCGGTTGTCCAGCGGCAGTGAGTCGTCTTCGACGCCCAGCCGGCGGACGGAAATGCCCCGCGTGCGCAGCGCCTCCTGGATGGCGAAGATATAGTTGTCCCGGCGCCAGTCCGTGTAGACGACGTTGTCGCCGTAGCTGCGGCGCCACGGCATGCCGGCGTCGATGTTGGCGGTGACGGTCACGGTGTCGTCTTTGGTGACCACCATGGCGTAGGAGCGGCCGAAGTAGGTGAAGAGGAAGTCGGAGTAGTACTTGATGGAGTGGTAGCTGGTCAGGACGACGGCGTCCAGGTTCTTCTCGGCCATGATCCGGCGGAGGCCGGCGAGCCGGCGCTCAAATTCGGCGGTGGAGAACGTCAGCTTTTCCTTCTGGCCATTGTGCAGGACCTTCAGGCGCTCCAGTTCGGCGATGGACGTGGCGTTCTCGGATGCTGTGGTGGTCATTGTGGTGATGCCTTTCTTTGGTGCGGTTCCGTAGATGAAGAATTTTGGAGCAGGCCGGACTATTCGTGGCGGAGCGGTTCTTTACAGGTTTCGCGGGAGAGGGCGACGGCGATCAGGGAGATGATCGCTGCGCCGACGAGGTACCAGGCCGGAGCCAGATCGTTGGCAGTGGCCGCTATCAGCAGGGTGGCCATGAACGGAGCCGTGCCGCCGAAGAGCGCGTTGGAGAGGTTGAAGCTGACCGCGAAGCCGCTGTAGCGGACGCGGGTTGGAAACATTTCCGCCAGGAAGCTCGGCAGTGTGCCGTCATTGAGGGTGAGCATGGCGCCCAGCAGGATCTGGACGAGGACGATCACCAGGAAGTTCCCGGTGCCCAGCAGCGCGAAGGCGGGCACCGTCAGCACGATGAAGGTGATGGATGCGCTGATGAGCACCTTCTTGCGGCCGTAGCGGTCCGAGAGCATTCCGGTCAGGAAGATGAACCCGATGTACGTCAGCAGGGCGATGGTGGTGGCCAGGAAGGACTCGGTTTCGCCGAGGCCCAGTTCCGAGGACAGGTAGGTCGGCATGTAGCTGAGAATCACGTAAAAGCCGACGGCGTTGAGCAGCACTGCTCCGACGGCCTGCAGCAGCTGCCGCCAGTGGGTCCGGAACAGGCTGGACACGGGAGCCTTGACGGCCTCGCCCTCCGCTGCCAGTTCGCGGAACACCGGGGTGTCCTCCAGCTTGGTCCGGATGTAGCGTCCGATCAGTCCCATCGGGGCGGCCAGCAGGAACGGCAGGCGCCAACCCCAGCTTTGCATTGCCTCGGGACTGAGCAGGACTGTCAGCAGGCCCGCAATCAGGGAGCCGAGGAGCAGGCCCGCGGCGGTGCTGGCGGGAACGACCGCGGCGTACAGGCCGCGCTTGTTGGCCGGGGCGTACTCCACCAGGAAGGCCGACGCTCCGGCGTATTCACCGGAGGCGGAGAAGCCCTGCGCGACCCTGACGACCAGGAGCAGGATCGGAGCCCAGATGCCGATCGTGTTGTATCCGGGGATCAGTGCTATGCAGAAGGTCGCCCCGGACATGATCAGGATTGACAGGGAGAGTGCGGTCCGCCGGCCGACCTTGTCGCCGATATGGCCCCAGACGAAACCGCCGAGCGGCCGCACCAGGAACGATATTGCGAACAGTGCGAAAGTCAGCAGAAGCCCGGTCTGGGGGTTGGATCCGGGGAAGAAGACCACGGCGATTGTTGCGGCCAGATAGCCGTAAACGGCGTAGTCGAACCATTCGACGAAGTTGCCGATGAAGCTGGCAGCGATGACTCTGCGCCGGGTGTCCTTGCTGATGTCGTCGCCGTTGACGGGTACGGGCTGGCCGCCGAGCGGCGATGACGCCGATGCAGCCATGGAAGTTGTTTCGTTACTCATAGATCCACCAATGATTTTTGGGGTTGCAATGAACGCAACGCTGTTGCACCAGACTAAGAGTGATGCGGACCACAGTCAATGGTTTTTTGGTGGCGGCAGTAAATATCTGTGCTGTGAAAGCTGGGAGAACGACCAGGCTGGCCGTGAGTCGGGCAGGATGAGCCCGTACAGCCGAAACCATTTCGGGTTGCGATAAGCACAACACCGTTGCAGTACTGTGTTGTCGGAGCTCAGCCCCTGTGCGCGGTCTCGTTGCCGGGAGCTGCCGCAGCGTTGGCCCGAAATCTGCGGCTGATGACGTCCGCATCGAACGGCCGCTGGTTTCCGGCAGGAGGAAAGCGGCCAGCAACGCCGCGGCGGCAATCACCGTGAGGTATGTGGCGGGAGGTGAAACACACAGCTGCCATCGGGACGCGGTACAACCTTTGTGAAAGCTCTCCGGTGCGCGTATTCCTGGCCCAGCTTCCGTTTGCCAAGGTAGAGGACTGCTGGAGGGCGGAAGGAGGTGGCGGGTTGCATTACGATGTCGGCACCACGGTCCAGGACAGGGCCGGACCGCATCACCGCACTCTCCGGCAGTGTGCTGGCAACCGCTCGTAACGTCTCGGCCCGTCTTGGCCATCGGCCCCGCCGGTCCTCAGACAAGCACGCGCTAAAGCACGCTGCGGACGGCCTGCTCAAAACTGCTGACGTGCGCCAGGGCCAGCTGACCGGCGCGGTCCGCATCCCCGTCGGCAATTGCTTCCAGTAATTCCACATGTTCGGTGATGTGCCCCGTCACGGAGGGCACCTTGTCCAGGACGAGGCACCAGATCCGGGTGGCCAGGTTGTCGTAGCGGATTAAGGTGTCTTCCAGGTGGGGATTGCCTGCGGCACGGTAGATCAGCCGATGCACGGTGAGGTCGTAGCGCATGAGCTCGCGCTTGTCATCGGGCTTGGCATCGATGCCGGAGATGGTGCGGGCCACGTTGCGGAGTTCCGCGCGCATGTCTGCGCTGGCGTTGGTTGCGGCGCGGCGGGCCGCCAGTGGTTCCAATAACTCACGGACATCCGAGACGTCGGCAAGTTCGGTGATATCCACGATCGTGGCGAACGTTCCCCTGCGGGGATAGGAGACCACCAGGTGGTCGCTTTCCAGCCGCTTCAACGCCTCCCGCACGGGTGTGCGGCCAATGCCGAGTTCGGCGGCCAGCTGGCCGTCATTGATGGCCTCGCCCGGCCGGATCTCAAGCATTATGAGCCTGTCCCGCAGATGCCGGTAAGCCCGCTCGGCCAGCGAGAGGTCCGGATTTCCTGCGATGAGCTGATTCTCCAGCGTCAAGGTCATCAGGGCTCCTTAATTCTGGCCCGGTAGGGCATTCGGCTGGGACAAACACTGCTATTGACGTGCTGTGACGTTCAACATACTATTGCACGACAGCTAATATATCAGTTAGAGATCAGTTGTTGATCAGCCCGAGGGCAAACTCTTCAAAGGAGAAATGATGCTGGAAGCACTCACAGGTTCCCTCGCCGAGGTGGACGCCGACATTGCCGCCGCCATAACCGCTGAATTGGAACGCCAGCAGTCCACCCTGGAGATGATCGCGTCCGAGAATTTCGCCCCTGCCTCGGTCATGGAGGCGCAGGGCTCGGTCCTCACGAACAAGTACGCCGAGGGCTACCCGGGCAAGCGCTACTACGGCGGCTGCGAGCACGTGGACGTGATCGAACAACTGGCCATCGACCGGGTCAAGGCCCTGTTCGGCGCCGAAGCCGCGAACGTGCAGCCGCATTCGGGCGCCCAGGCCAACGCAGCCGCCATGTTTGCTCTGCTTGATCCGGGCGACACGATCATGGGACTCTCGCTGGCACACGGCGGACACCTCACCCATGGCATGCGCCTGAACTTTTCCGGCAAGCTGTACAACGTTGTCCCGTACCATGTGAGCGAGCACGACCACGTGGTGGACATGGCGGAAGTGGAGGCCCTGGCCCTCGAGCACCGCCCCAAGATGATCGTGGCCGGCTGGTCGGCGTACTCCCGGCAGTTGGACTTCGCGGAGTTCCGCCGGATCGCGGATCTCGTGGGCGCCTACCTGATGGTGGACATGGCGCACTTCGCCGGACTCGTCGCCGCCGGGCTGCACCCGAACCCGGTGCCGTATGCCGACGTCGTCACCACCACCACGCACAAAACCCTCGGCGGCCCGCGCGGCGGGGTGATCCTGAGCAAAGAGGAGTATGCGCGCAAGATCAACAGCGCCGTGTTCCCCGGCCAGCAGGGCGGTCCGCTGGAACACGTGATCGCGGCCAAAGCCGTTGCCTTCAAAATCGCCGCCTCGGCCGAGTTCAAGGAACGCCAGGAGCGCACCCTCGAGGGTGCCCGCATTCTCGCGTCAAGGCTCCTGCGCGATGACGTCGCCGCAGCCGGGATCTCCGTGGTCAACGGCGGCACCGATGTTCACCTGGTCCTCGTGGACCTGCGGCACTCGGAGCTGGACGGACAGCAGGCCGAGGACAGGTTGCACCGGATCGGCATCACCGTCAACCGCAACGCCGTTCCGTTTGACCCCCGCCCGCCCATGGTCTCCTCCGGACTGCGGATCGGCACCCCCGCCCTGGCCACCCGCGGCTTCGGCGCCCCGGAATTCACGGAGGTGGCTGACATCATCGCCTCCGCACTCATTTCACCGGCAACAGACAACGAACTCAGCGACGAAACCGCCGCCGGCCTCCGCAGGCGCGTGGCCTCCCTGGCGGCACGATTCCCTCTGTACCCGCACCTTGGCGGCAAGGCAGCGGCATCCGGGCTTGAGGCAGAACTGATTGGAGCAGCACAATGACCACGGAACACCTTCCGGAACACCCGGACTTCCTTTGGCGCAACCCCGAGCCCAAGTCATCCTATGACGCCGTGATTGTCGGCGGCGGCGGCCACGGACTGGCCACCGCCTATTACCTGGCCAAGAACCACGGGATGACCAACATCGCCATCCTCGAAAAAGGCTGGCTCGCGGGCGGCAACATGGCCCGGAACACCACCATCATCCGTTCCAACTACCTCTGGGACGAGAGCGCGGCGATCTATGAGCACGCCCTGAAGCTCTGGGAAATCCTGCCGGAGGAACTCGAATACGACTTCCTGTTCAGCCAGCGCGGCGTGATGAACCTGGCCCACACCCTCGGCGACGTGCGCGAGAGCATCCGCCGTGTCGGGGCCAACAAGCTCAACGGCGTGGACGCGGAGTGGCTGGACCCGCAGCAGGTCAAGGAACTCTGCCCCATCCTGAACATCAACGACAACATCCGCTACCCGGTGATGGGCGCCACCTACCAGCCCCGCGCCGGCATCGCCAAGCACGACCACGTCGCCTGGGCGTTCGCCCGTAAATGCGATGAGCTCGGCGTGGACATCATCCAGAACTGCGAAGTCACCGGCTTCGTCAAGGACGGCAACCGCGTGGTGGGCGTCAAGACCAACCGCGGCACCATCCACACCGAAAAGGTCGGCCTCTGCGCGGCAGGACACAGCTCGGTGCTGGCGGAAATGGCCGGGTTCCGGCTCCCCATCCAGTCCCACCCCCTCCAGGCGCTCGTGTCCGAGCTCCACGAGCCCGTCCACCCCACCGTGGTCATGTCCAACCACGTCCACGTCTATGTCTCCCAGGCGCACAAGGGCGAACTGGTCATGGGCGCCGGCGTGGATTCCTACAACGGCTACGGCCAGCGCGGATCCTTCCACGTGATCGAGCACCAGATGGCAGCCGCCGTCGAACTCTTCCCGATCTTCGCCAGGGCCCATGTGCTCCGGACCTGGGGCGGAATCGTGGACACCACCCTCGATGCCTCCCCCATCGTCGGCACCACCCCGGTGGAGAACATGTTCGTCAACTGCGGCTGGGGAACCGGCGGATTCAAGGGAACCCCGGCGGCCGGGCTGACGTTCGCGCACACCATCGCCACCGGAACGCCGCACAAACTCAACCAACCCTTCGCCCTGGAACGCTTCGAAACCGGCGCCCTGATCGACGAACACGGCGCCGCCGCCGTGGCCCACTAGAAAGAGGTATGGACATGCTCCTGATCCCCTGCCCCAACTGCGGCCCCCGGGACGAAACCGAATTCCAGTACGGCGGCCAGGCCCACATTGCCTACCCCGAAAACCCGGCAGAACTCACCGACCGCGAATGGGCCGAGTACCTGTTCTACCGCGACAACACCAAAGGCGCGTTCGCCGAACGCTGGCTGCACAGCACCGGCTGCCGGCAATGGTTCAACATGCTCCGCGACACCGTCACCTACGACATCCAGGCCGTCTACCCGATGGGCCAGCCGCGCCCTGACAAGGAAAACGCAGCCACGGGAACCACAGCCCCCACCGTTCCCAGCCCCGTCTCCCCGGAAGGAGCAGTCAAATGACCGCTCAGCCGCAGCCCGCGCGTCTGTCCACCGGCGGACGCATTGACCGCAGCGTCACCTGGCGCTTCACCCTGGACGGCGAGGAATTCACCGGCCACCCCGGCGACACCCTCGCTTCGGCCCTGCTGGCGAACGGCCGGATCGCCGCCGGCAACTCGCTGTACGAGGACCGGCCCCGCGGCATCATGTCCGCCGGCGTCGAGGAATCCAACGCCCTCGTCAAGGTCGCCGCCCGCTTCCCGGGCCACGTGGCCGAGTCCATGCTCCCCGCCACCACGGTGACCCTGGTGGACGGGCTCAGCGCCGAACTGCTCAACGGGCTCGGAAAGCTTGACCCCGAGGAGGACCACGCCGAGTACGACAAGAAGTACGTCCACACCGACGTCCTCGTGGTCGGCGGCGGACCCGCCGGCCTGGCCGCGGCACGCGAAGCCGTCCGCAGCGGCGCCCGCGTCATCCTCATGGACGACCAGCCCGAGCTGGGTGGCTCGCTGCTCTCCGGATCCACCGATCCGGCCCTCGCCGAGACCATCGAAGGTGTGCCCGCCCTGGACTGGGTGTCCAATGTTGAAGCCGAACTGATCTCCGCGGCCGAGTGCACGGTCCTGAACCGCACTTCCGCGTTCGGTTCCTACGACTCCAACTACGTCATCGCGGCCCAGAACCGGACCGACCACCTGTCCAGTCCCGCCGCGCCCGGCGTGTCCCGCCAGCGGATCTGGCACATCCGCGCCGCCCAGGTCATCCTGGCCCCCGGCGCCCACGAACGCCCGCTGGTCTTCGAAAACAACGACCGCCCCGGCATCATGCTCGCCTCCGCGGTCCGCAGCTACCTCAACCGCTACGCCGTGGCCGCCGGATCCCGCGTGGTCATCAGCACAACCAACGACAGCGCCTACGCCCTGGCCGCGGACCTGAAGGCCGCCGGCATCCGCGTCGAAGCCGTCGTGGACGCCCGTCCGCAGCTGAGCGAAACCGCCGCCGCAGCCGCGGCCGGCACCCGTGTCCTGGTCGGCAGCGCCGTCGCCAACACCACCGCCGGAACCGACACTGCCGGAACAGGCGGCCAGCTCACCGGCGTCACCGTCCGGAGCATCAACGACGACGGCGAACTCACCTCCGGCGTCGAGCAGCTGGCCTGCGACCTGCTGGCCGTCTCCGGCGGCTGGTCACCCGTGGTGCACCTGCACTCCCAACGCCAGGGCAAGATCCGCTGGGACGATGACCTGGCGGCGTTCGTCCCCAGCAGCGTGGTCCCCAACCAGTACGTGCCAGGTGCGGGCCGCGGCAGCTTTGCGCTCGAGGACTGCGTGTCCGAGGGCATCTCCGCCGGCGCGGCCGCCGTTGGCGCAGCCGGTTTCGACACCGAAAACTCTGCACCCGTCCCGACCTCCGTCCTGGACGAGCCGAAAGCGTCTGCCCCGACCCGCCAGCTCTGGCTGGTCCCCGGGCAGAAAGGCGGCCCGGAGGACTGGCACCACCACTTCGTCGACTTCCAGCGGGACCAGTCCGTGGCCGACGTCCTCCGCTCCACCGGGGCCGGCATGCGCTCGGTGGAACACGTCAAGCGCTATACCTCGATCAGCACCGCCAACGACCAGGGCAAGACCTCCGGGGTGAATGCGATCGGCGTCATTGCCGCGGCGCTCCGGCAGGCCGGCGAAGCCTCCCGCGGCATCGGGGAAATCGGCACCACCGCGTACCGCGCCCCCTTCACCCCGGTGGCGTTCGCTGCCCTGGCCGGACGCCAGCGCGGCGAACTCTTCGACCCTGCCCGCCTCACCTCCATCCACGCCTGGCACGTCGCGAGGGGGGCGCTCTTCGAAGACGTGGGGCAGTGGAAGCGGCCCTGGTACTACCCGCAGGACGGGGAGGATATGGACACCGCGGTGCTGCGTGAATGCGCCGCCGTCCGTGACTCCGTGGGCTTCATGGACGCCACCACGCTGGGCAAGATCGAGATCCGCGGCAAGGACGCGGGCGAGTTCCTGAACCGCATCTACACCAACGCATTCAAGAAACTGGCGCCGGGCTCGGCCCGGTACGGCGTCATGTGCACGCCGGACGGAATGATCTTCGACGACGGCGTCACGCTGCGTCTCGATGAGGACCGGTTCTTCATGACCACCACCACCGGCGGCGCCGCCAAGGTGCTGGACTGGCTGGAGGAATGGCTGCAGACCGAATGGCCGGACCTGGACGTGCACTGCACCTCCGTGACGGAACAGTGGTCCACCATCGCCGTCGTCGGGCCGAAGTCCCGCGCAGTTGTGGCGAAACTGGCTCCGGAACTGGCGGCAAACGGCGGGCTCGACGCCGAGGCTTTCCCCTTCATGACCTTCCGGGAAACGACCCTTGCCTCCGGTGTCCAGGCACGGATCTGCAGGATCTCGTTCTCCGGTGAACTGGCCTTCGAGATCAACGTCCCCTCCTGGTACGGGCTGAGCACCTGGGAAGCCGTGGCAGCCGCGGGTGCGGAGTTCAACATCACCCCGTACGGCACCGAAACCATGCACGTTCTGCGTGCCGAGAAGGGCTACCCGATCGTCGGCCAGGACACCGACGGGACCGTCACCCCGCAGGACGCCGGGATGGAATGGGTGGTGTCCAAGGCCAAGGAGTTCATCGGCAAACGCTCTTATGCGCGCAAGGACGCCGGCCGGACCGACCGGAAACACCTGGTCAGTGTCCTACCGGTGGACCGTACGTTCCGGTTGCCGGAAGGTACCCAGCTGGTGGAGCAGGGCATCACCGTCAACCCCGCCTACGGCCCCGTGCCCATGCAGGGGTTCGTGACCTCGAGCTACCACAGCGCGGCACTGGGCAGATCGTTCGCCCTCGCGCTGATCAAGAACGGCCGGAACCGCATCGGCGAAACCCTGGTGGCTGCCGCCGGCGACCAGCTGGTGGACGTTGTTGTGGCAGAAACCGTACTTTTTGACTCTGAAGGGACCCGTAAAGATGGCTGAAACAGCAGCACTCGATAATTCCAAGAAGATCCGGACTCTCCGGCAAAGCCCGGCATCGCACCTGCGGGAAGCATTTGTCTCCGGATCGGCGGCCGGCGCCGTGGAGCTGCGGGAAGTGCCGTTTCTGACCATGGCGGGAATCCGGGTCAATCCGGCCGGCGAAGCCGGGGCGCGGCTGGGAACCCTGACGGGAGGCCTGCCATCCGCTTCAGGGGACGTCCGCAGCAGCGGCGACACCGCAGTGCTGTGGCTGGGTCCGGCAGAATTCCTGCTCGTGGCCCCCGCGGAATCCCACGAAAGTCTGGGCGGCGACCTTCCCAGGACGCTCATTGAAGCACTGGGGGCCGGCGAGGGCCAGGTGGTGGATCTCTCCGCCAACCGCACCACGCTCGAACTCTCCGGTCCGCGGGCGCGGGCCGTTTTGGAGAAGGGCTGCTCCCTGGACCTGCACCCCCGCGTCCTGAAGCCCGGGACGGCATTGTCGACTGAAATCGGCGGCATCCCGGCCATTCTTTGGAAGACCGCAGAAGAGAACTACCGGATCTTCCCGCGTGCATCCTTTGCGGAGTTCCTCGGCCGCTGGCTCCTCGATGCCATGCGTGAATTTGCGTCCCCTGAGGTCACCTGATGGCGCTCAGCGTCCTGGACCTGTTCTCTGTTGGCATCGGGCCGTCCTCCTCCCACACGGTCGGCCCGATGCGAGCGGCAAAACGCTTCGCCGACGGGCTCAGCGACGCTGGCCAGCTTCCGGCCACGGCCAGGATCCAGGCCGAGCTTTTCGGTTCCCTCGGCGCCACCGGCCGGGGCCACGGTTCGGACAAGGCCGTGGTCCTGGGCCTCCAGGGCCAGGACCCCGAGACTGTGGACACGGGAACCGCCGATGACCAGGTGGCGGCCGCCGCCCTGGATGCCGAGCTCCGGATCGGCGGCCACCACCGCGTGGACTTCAACTGGGACGAAGACGTGGTGCTGCACCGCCGCAAGTCCCTGCCCGCCCATCCCAACGGCATGACCTTCCGGGCCCTGGACCACGCCGGGACAGTGCTCCGGGAACGCAGCTACTACTCGATCGGCGGCGGCTTCGTCGTTGACGGCACCGCACAGGGCGCTGACCAGGTGGTGGCAGACGACACGGTGTTGCCCTACCCCTTCACGACAGCCGACGGGCTCCTGGAAATCTGTGACCGCGAGAGCATGTCCATCTCCGACGTCATGCTGGCCAACGAACTCGTCTGGCGCAGCGAAGCGGAACTCCGCGAGGAGCTCCTGGCACTGTGGGCGGTCATGCGCCAATGCGTGGAGAACGGCTGCGCCGCGGAAGGGATCCTGCCCGGCGGATTGAACGTCAGGCGCCGCGCGCCGTCGTTGTTCCGCACGCTGACGGCGGATACCGGCGTTACCGACCCACTCCGGGCCATGGAATGGGTGAACCTGTTCGCACTGGCCGTCAATGAGGAAAACGCCGCAGGGGGCAGGATTGTCACCGCTCCCACCAACGGCGCCGCGGGCATCGTGCCGGCCGTCCTGCACTATTACGTCAAGTTCGTCCCCGGAGCCAACGACGACGGCGTCATCCGCTTCCTGCTGGCGGCCGCCGCCGTCGGAATTCTCTTCAAGATCAACGCCTCCATCTCCGGCGCGGAAGTCGGGTGCCAGGGCGAGGTGGGATCGGCCTGTTCCATGGCGGCAGCCGGGCTGTGCGAAGTCCTGGGCGGCACCCCTGCACAGGTGGAAAACGCCGCTGAAGTCGGAATCGAACACAACCTCGGGCTGACCTGCGACCCCGTCGGCGGACTGGTGCAGATCCCCTGCATCGAACGCAACGCCATCGCCAGCGTGAAAGCGATCAACGCCGCCCGCCTGTGCCTCCACGGGGACGGCAGCCACAAAGTGTCGCTGGACAAAGCCATCAAGACCATGCGTGAAACAGGAGCGGACATGAAAACCAAGTACAAAGAAACCTCCCGCGGAGGCCTCGCCGTGAACGTGATCGAGTGCTGAACCGTGGACACCCCGAATAGCAGCGCCCCTGAATACGTTCTGACACTCGATTGCCCGGAAACACGGGGAATCGTCCATGCCGTGTCCGGGTTCCTGATGGAACAAGGCTGCGACATCCTGGAAAGCAAGCAATTCGACTCAGAGGTGGACGGCCACTTCTTCATGCGGATCCACTTTGCTTCGGACGGAGACCCGGCCGGCAAACCTGCCATCACTGATACGCTCCGGGATGCCTTCGTGCCCGTAGCCGAAAAATTTGGCATGCAGTGGCAACTGCGCGCCCACGGGACGAAACGCCGGGTCCTGATCATGGTCTCGAAATTCGAGCACTGCCTCAACGATCTGCTGTTCCGCGCCCGCATCGGTGAACTGCCCATCGATACTGTCGGAGTCGTCTCGAACCATCCGGACCACCGGGGGATCGTGGAATGGCACGGCATCCCTTTCTTTCATGTGCCCGTCACGGCAGACACCAAGCCGGCAGCCGAGGAACGCCTCCTGGAGCTCGTCGACCGGCTGGATGTCGAACTGGTGGTGCTGGCCCGGTACATGCAGGTCCTCAGCGACGAACTCACCCGCCGCTTGGACGGCCGCGCCATCAACATCCATCACTCCTTCCTGCCCAGCTTCAAGGGCGCCAAGCCCTACCACCAGGCGCACGCCCGCGGCGTGAAGACCGTCGGCGCCACCGCCCACTATGTCAACGCGGAGCTCGATGAAGGGCCCATCATCTCCCAGCAGGTGGTGGAGGTGGACCACACTTACGGGCCCGACGATCTCGTGGCCGCCGGACGGGACACCGAGTGCAAAGCACTGTCCAACGCCGTCCGCTGGCACTGCGAGGGACGCGTTTTCCTCCAAGGCAACCGGACCGTCGTACTGCGCTAGTTGTCCTACTGCGCTAGATACAGCACGTGCCCAGACTTCCGGAGGGCTGTCGAGGGGGAATCGTGGGCCCAAGTGTGGCTCGGACCGTACTCCAGACCGGGGACCCGTCGCCAGGTCAGGCAGAAATCCGGTTCGCCAGACTGGAGTGAGTCGCGTCAACGGCCGGCACGCCATCGCCGGTCTGGCCGTACAGCCAGTCGTTGTACTGGAAGTCGTTGTCCTTCCGGCTCTTGAAGAGCAGGTTGCGCAGCGTCCGGGCCAGTCCGGAGACGTGCCAGGATTCGCCCCAGATGCGGGCGGTGCGCTGGACCCGGGCGGTTCGCCCGGCGCGGAGGTTGTTGAATTCCTTGATGGCGTCGTCCCAGGCTTCCTGGTTGACGCCGTCCGGGGTGAACACGGTGCCGTTGCTGACGTCCTGCAGCACGGCTGCGTCCTCGAGCGCCTGGCAGGCGCCCTGGGCGAGGTACTGGAGCATGGGATGGGCGGCGTCGCCCATCAGCACCATCCGGCCGGCGACCCAGTTTTCGATCGGGTCGCGGTCGTACATGGGCCAGCGGATGCCGGTGCCCAGGTTCCTCAGCGCTTCCTGAACGGCCGGGACGCAATCCTTGTAGGCGGCCTCAAGCTCGTCCACTCCCCCGTACTGCTCTTCGCCGCGTTCGAAGGAGGCGGACTTGAAAACGGCCACGGTGTTCAGCAGCTCGCCCTTGCGCAGCGGGTACTGCACGAGGTGGCAGTCCGGTCCGAGGTAGACGATCACGTCCTCGAGGTCGGCCTTGGGCGTGTTTTCGGTGATCGGCACGGTGCCTCGGTAGGCCACGTAGGCCGAGGGGACCGGCTGGTCGGTGGCGACGAGCGGGCGCAGGGTGGACTTGAGTCCGTCGGCGCCGATCACGACGTCGGCCTCGTAGTCCACGCCTGCGGCGGTGTGGGCCACACCCCGGCCGTTCACGGTCTCAACACTTTCGACTAGGACGTCGTTGACGAGCTTGACGCCGGCCGCCTCACAGCCTTCGAGCAGGACCCGGTGCAGGTCGCTGCGGTGGATCACAACGTACGGTGCGCCGTAGCGTTCCGCGAATTCCCCGCCGAGGCTCTGGCGGGTGAGCTCCTCGCCGGTGACGGCGTCGCGGAAGACCAGGTGTTTGGGCTGGACGCCGATTTCCAGTGCCTTTTCCAGCAGGCCCCAGCGTTTGAGGACTCGGGACGCGTTGGGGGCCATCTGCAGCCCCGCGCCGACCTCGCCGAATTCAGGGGCCCGCTCCACGAGGGTGACGTTGGCGCCGTTTTCCCGCAGCGCGAGGGCTCCGGCCAGTCCGGCCATTCCCCCTCCGATGACGAGGACATCGGTGGACGTGGCGTGCTCAGACATTGCTTGCTCCTGTTGGTGAGGGTGAGATGGAGAGTTTTGACTTCAGTTTGAGGCCGACAGCGGCCAGCAGGACCGCGGCGATCGCGGCGGCACCGGCGAATGCGAGGAAATTGGAACTGACACCCAGCCCGGCGGCCAGCAGGAGGCCACCTACCTGCGGTGCGGCGACGGCGCCGATGCGGCCGGTCCCCAGCGCCCAGCCCAGCGCGGTCCCCCGCAGGTGTCCGGGATAGTGGCTCGCGACGGCGGCGATGATGAGGCACTGCGTGCCGTGGGTGCCGACGCCGGCGAGGACCAGCATGAGGTACACGACGCTGACCGGCGGTCCCGCGACCAGGACCACCAGCGCGCCGGCGGCGACGGCGGCCGCGGCGATGGCGGTCGGAATCGGACCGAAGCGGGTGCCTGCCCAGGCCGTGATGACCGAGCCGGCCACCGCCCCGAGGTTAAGGGCAAGGGCGAAGGTCAGGGCGGAGCCCAGGTTGTACCCGGCCAGCTGCATGAGGTTGGGCAGCCAGGTGCCCAGCCCGTACCAAGCAAACAGTGTGGCGAGCGTCGCCAGGGCGAAAAGCACGCTGACCCCCAGGTACGGGGCGCGGAGCAGGGACTTGAAGCCTGACGGCTCCATGATCTTGCGACCGCTGCCGGCTGCCTTGCGTGCAGCTTTGCCTGTTGCACTGCCTGTGGCGCGGACCGGGGCCAGCGTCTCCGGAAGGTATTTCAGTCCGAGCGGCACCACGATCATCAGTGCGAGCACGGCCACGAGGAACATGGACCCCCAGCCGAAGGCGGGGATCAGCTGGATGCCGACGAGGGCCGCAATGGATCCGCCGATCGGGACGCCGGACATCATCAGGGTAGCGATGGTGGACCGCCATTTGGTGGGGACCAGCTCGGCAACGAGTGCATTCGCCGAGGGCACCAGTCCGCCAAGCCCGACGCCGGCGAGGAGCCGCAGTGCCCCGAAGACGGCGGCGTTGGGGGCGAAGGCGCAGAGGATGGTGAAGATCGAGAAGATGATGGCGCAGCCGAGGATGGTGCGGCGGCGGCCCCAGGAGTCGGCCATCCGGCCGGCAAAGATGGCACCGATCATCATGCCGAGGAAGGCCATGGATCCAATGGTCCCGGCGGTGGCCTTGCTCAGGCCCCAGCCGGTCTCGGAGATCAGGGAGGACTGGACGGTGCCGTAGACGATGAGGTCGTAGCCATCGAAGACCACCAATAGCCAGCAGACGAGGACGGCTGCTGCCGAGCCTTTGGAGAACCCTGATGCAGGCCCATCGGCGGTAGTGGGGGCGGGAGCCCCCGGCGAGGACCGTTGCGGTGCTACGGCGGAAGGTGTGTGATTCATCCCACTACTGTCGTAGCGGTCACAGGTGAACCACAATACAATTCTGATGTGCAGAACAACCCATCAGCCAAGTCCGCCCGGATGCCCGTACAGAAGCGGCCCACCTATTCCATCGAGGCAGTCGACAACGCCTTGCAGCTCCTCCAGTTGCTCCGCGACGGCGGCGCACTGCGGCTCAAGGACGCCGCCGAGGAGCTGGGCGTGGCCCCGTCCACCGCCCACCGCCTCTTGGCGATGCTGGTCTACCGGGGTTTCGCCGTACAGGATGAAACCCGCCGCTATGTCCCCGGCCCGGCAATGGGCGTCGGGCCGGCCGGGCTGAGCTGGACCAGGCTGCTCCGCTCGCTCGCCCAGCCGCACATGGAGCTGCTCTCCGCGCAACTCAACGAGACCGTCAACCTCATGGTGCGGGTGGGTACGAAAGTGCGGTTCCTGGCCACGGTGGAAGGGGACAATGTGTTACGGGTTGGTGACCGGCAGGGGACGGTGATGCCAGCCAACAAGACCTCCGGAGGCAAGGCCATGCTCGCCGAACTGGAACTCCACATGATCGACCAGCTCTTCCGCAGCAACAATGCCGAGATTGGCGGGGACACCATTCCGGCGACGGATTACCCGGCGTTCCTGCGCGAGCTGGAGTCCGTCCGCAGCAACGGCTTCGCGGCCAATTTCGAAGGCACGGAGGAGGGTGTGAGCGCCCTCGGGATGGCCCTGCACAACCGGCACGGGCAGGTGGTCGGCGCGCTCAGCGTCGCCACTCCCGCGACCCGCTTCCGCCGGGTGTTCGACGCCGGGCTCGTCCCCGCCCTGCGGGAAACCTGCCGGCAGCTGGAGATCGATATCGCGGCGAATCCGGCCGGGCCGGACTGAGCACCTGGCTGGCCACCCAGCAGGAACAGTCAATCAATTCTGACCAGCAGAATATGCTCGGGATCACATACCTGCGTCCGTAGAGTCGAACTACGCCAAAGAACTGTTCTGACCTACCGAGGAGGCCCACGTGTCCATCAGCGCCGAGAACACGACTCATGAATCAGTGGCCGCGGGGCACACTGCTCCGGAGCCGACGCCCGAAGAGGCTGCCCAGCTGAAGGAGCTGTACCGGGATTTTGACCGCGAGAACCTGATCCCGCTCTGGACCGGGATCGCCGACCTGATGCCGATGGTCCCGACCCCCAAGGCGGTGCCCCACGTCTGGCGGTGGAGCGACCTGTACCCGCTGGCTGCCCGGGCGGGCGATCTTGTCCCGGTGGGCCGCGGCGGCGAACGCCGCGCCATTGCCCTGGCCAACCCGGGCCTGGCGAACACGCCCTACGCGACCCCCACGCTGTGGGCAGCCATCCAGTACCTCGGCGCCCGCGAGACCGCGCCCGAGCACCGCCACTCCCAGAACGCGTTCCGCTTCGTCGTCGAGGGCGAAGGCGTCTGGACGGTGGTGAACGGGGACCCGGTGCGGATGTCCCGCGGCGACTTCCTGCTGACCCCGGGCTGGAACTTCCACGGCCACCACAACGACACCGATGAGCCCATGGCCTGGATCGACGGCCTGGACATCCCCTTTGTGCACTACGCCGACGCCGGCTTCTTCGAGTTCGGCACCGAGCGCGTCACGGACGAGGCCACCCCGGACATCTCCCGGGCCGAGCGGCTCTGGGCCCACCCGGGCCTGCGTCCGCTCTCCGGCCTGGATGACACCACCAGCTCCCCCATCGCGGCCTACCGCTGGGAACACACGGACCGGGCATTGCGCGAGCAGCTGCTGCTCGAGGACGAGGGCCACCCGGCCACTGTGTCCCAGGGCCACGCCGCCGTCCGCTACACCAACCCCACCACCGGCGGCGACGTGATGCCGACCATCAGGGCCGAATTCCACCGCCTCCGCGCCGGCGCCTCCACCGAAGCCGTCCGCGAAGTCGGCTCCAGCGTCTGGCAGGTCTTCGAAGGCTCCGGCTCCGTGGTCCTGAACGGCGAAACCAGGACCCTGGAAAAGGGCGACCTCTTCGTCGTCCCGTCCTGGACAGAATGGTCCCTCCGGGCCGAGCTGCAGGCGGACCTGCAGGCGGACACCGGGTTCGATCTCTTCCGCTTCAGTGACGCCCCCATTTTCGAACGGCTGAACTTCAACCGCACCTACATCGAAGGACGCAACAAATGAGACTCCTCACCCTCCGCCTCCCCCAGGGGGACAAAACAGTAACCCAGGCCGTCCGCCAGGACGGCGACACCCTGACCGAGATCAACGGCTTTGCCGACGTCGGAGAGCTGCTCCGCTCAGCAGGCTGGGAGGCGACCGCGAAGGCAGCCAACGGCGCCACGCACCCGCTCGACGGCGCGGACCTCGACGCCGTCGTCCCCTCCCCCGGCAAGATCATCTGCGTGGGCCACAACTACCGCAACCACATCAAGGAAATGGGCCGGGAAGTCCCCGAGTTCCCCACCTTGTTCGCCAAGTACCAGGAATCCCTGATCGGCCCGAACGATGACCTGGCCCTCCCGCAGGAATCCGACGCCGTCGACTGGGAGGCCGAACTCGCCGTCGTCATCGGCAAGAAAGGCCGCCGGATCAGCGAAGCCGACGCCGCGGACCACATCGCCGGCTACGCCGTGCTGAACGACGTGAGCATGCGGGACTACCAGTTCCGCACCATCCAGTGGCTGCAGGGCAAGACCTGGGAAAAGTCCACCCCGTTCGGGCCCGCACTTGTCACCAAGGACGAATTCACCGCCGGCCCGTTGATGACCTCCGAGGTCGACGGCGAAGTCCAGCAGCAGACCCCCACCGGCGACCTCGTCTTCACTCCCGAGTACCTGGTCTCCTACATCTCCACCATCATCACGCTGAACCCGGGCGACGTGATCGCCACCGGCACCCCCGGCGGTGTTGGCCACGCCCAGGACCCCAAGCGCTACCTGCAGGAAGGCCAGCTCCTGGTTACCACCATCGAGGGACTGGGCCAGCTGAAGAACCGTGTGGTCAAGGAAGCCTGATGGTTGCCCGCCACGACCAGACCACGGACCCAGAGCTGCTTGCGGCACTGCTGCAGGCGCGCCGGGGCACGGCGTTCTTCGCCCGCAAGCTCAACGAACTCAGTGACGCGGAGCTCGACGGCGATTCGCTGCTGCCGGGCTGGACCCGCCGCCACATCACGGCGCACATCGGCTACAACGCCCGGGCCATCGCCCGGCTCATCGAGTGGGCGGCCACCGGAGTGGAATCCCCGATGTACCCGTCCACCGCGGTCCGTGACCACGAGATCGACTTCGGCGCCACGCTGAGCCCGATCGCGCTGCGGAACCTGTTTGACCACTCCGCCGTGCACCTGAACGTCGAATGGCGCGACCTGCTGGAGGACGCCTGGCGCCACAAAGTGCGGACGATCCAGGGCCGGGAAGTGCCTGCCACGGAAACGGTCTGGATGCGCAGCCGAGAAGTCTGGATGCACGCCGTCGACCTGGCCAACGGCGCCGCCTTCGGGGACATCCCGGTACCCGTGCTGGAGCGGCTCCTCCGGGATATCACCGGCGCCTGGCAGGCCCGCGGCACGGACGAGGGCCTCGTGGTTAAGGTAACTGACCGCGATCTCACGTTCGGGGACTCCACGTCGGCGTCCCCCACAGTGGTATCCGGATCGTTGGCCGCAGTGGTCGAATGGGCCGCAGGCCGTGGCAGCGGCGGCGTCACCGCAGAGAACGGCGCAGCCCTCGGCCAGGTACCGGCAGCACCCAAGTGGATCTGAATCCTGGGTGCGTGCGTCGGTAGTGCCGGGTGGGCAGACAAGACGGTAATGGGTCTTTTGGAACCATTCTATTAAGTCATGTCCACCTGGCCGCCGCGTTTCCTGCGGTGGTACCGCGGTGGACTGATCATTTAGAAGACAGGCCAGAAGCCGTCAGTCGGTGCCTGAGTCACACCGCGGTACCACTCATTCCATCATTAAAGTCGGTGCCTCCTGAGATGCTTTGGGTATGGAAAGCAGAACAGCCTGGAGTGCGGAAAGCAGGGAGGCCCTGGCGGCCGTCGCCGCGTCCGCTGCTGTGCTTGCTGCCTTCACCGGCGCCGGCGCGGACCGCCCTGATCCGCCCGCCGCCGATCCGCTGCGAGACACCGATCCGCTGCGGAATCTGGCGGATGCTTGCCTGGACGGTCTCGCCGAGGTGGCCCGGCTGGAAGCCCGGACCGCCGCGCTGAAGGTGAGGCTGGCCGCCGAATACGTGCAGGCGGCCAGGGCCCTGGCCTCACCGGCGGCGTCCCCGCAGGAACGCACCGCCCAGGAGATGGCCCTGGTCGCGGAGGTCGCCTGTGTCCTGACCGTCAGCGAACGGACCGCCGGAGCCCTCCTGTCCGAATGCCAGGCCCTGACGACGGCGCTGCCGCTGACCCTGACGGCCCTTCAGGCCGGGACGATCTCCTGGCAGCACGCACGGATCATCGTCGACGAAACCACCAGCCTGGATCCCGCCGGAGCGGCCGCGCTGGAAGCCCACTTCCTGGACCCCGGCGCCCCGAACCCCGCCCGCGGGTGCCAGGCCGGGGACCTCGTCCCGTCCCGGTTCCGCGCCAAGGCACGCGCCTGGCGGGAACGCCACCACCCGGTCAGCATCGAAAAACGCCACACCAAAAGCGCCGAGGACCGCCGGGTCGACTACATCCGGACCGGGACGGCATGGCCTGGCTCTCCGCCTACCTCCCGGCAGCTACCGCCGCAGGGATCTGGGAACGGACCACCGCCGCCGCCCGCGCCCTCCAGGGCCCGGCCGAGACCCGGCCCCTGGCCCAGCTCCGCGCCGACATCACCGCCACCTGGCTCCTCACCAGCCACACCACCGGCACCGGCACCACCGGCGGAACGGCCGGCGGCGGAACGGCCGGCGGCGGAACCGGCACGGGCGCGGGTGTGGCCGGGGGTGTCCCGTCCCCGCGGGCGCAGGTCCTGATCACCGTCCCGGTCCTGTCCCTCCTGGGCGCCACCGACGAACCAGCCACCCTGGACGGGTACGGGCCGATCCCGCCGTCGATGGCCCGCCGCCTGATCGCCGACGGCGCCGACTCCTTCCACCGCGTCCTGACCGACCCCCGCGACGGCGCACCCTTGGAAATCGGACGGACCAGCTACCGCGTCACGAAGGCCCAGCGTCAATGGCTCCGGCTCCGCGACGGCAAGTGCCCCTTCCCCGGCTGCAGCAACCACTCCCTGGACAACGAAGCAGACCACCTCCTGGCCTGGGCCGACGGAGGCAACACCGGCATCTCCAACCTCGGCCAGCCCTGCCCCCGACACCACCGCCTCAAACACAGCTCCGCCTGGACACCAACCGGAGCCAGCAAAGACAACCCACCAGGGTGGACCGCACCCTCAGGCCGGCACCACCCCAGCGAACACCAGGACTGGGAACCACCCCGCTGGCCACACCACATCCTGGCCACGAACACCGGCACGCACCAAGGCCTGCCCGCGGATCCGGGACACCAGCCGGACCCGGCGCCAACCGGGCACCCCGGCCCGGATCCCGGCCAGGACCCCGGCCAGGAACCCGGCCGGGATCCCGAACCGGAACTGCCCCCGGACCCCTTCCCGGACTGGCACCAATTCACGGCCTGGGACTCATTCACGGCCTGGGACTCATTGCCCGCGGCAGACACGGACGATCCGGGCTGGCCAGCGCCCCTCGACGACCCCGTCCCGGAATGCCTCCTGTTCCTCACGGCCTCGGACAGCGCCTAGCCAGAGTAGCGGCCGCCTCTTAGAGACCCGGAATTGGCAGGATGGTGCTGTGACGATACGCGATGTAGATGGAGATCCTGGTTCAGCGTTACTGCGGGTGAAGGTGTCGATAGTGGGCAGCGAACCTGTCATCTGGCGGCTCCTCGAGGTCGACTCTTCCCTGACGCTGGACAGGATCCACGACATCATCCAAGCGGCCGTCGGGTGGCGGGATTCGCATCTGCATTCCTTCAACGACACCGACGCCTACAAGCGACTGCGGCCGGTCAATGGGAAGCTGCGTGAACCACGGCGCTGGGTCCACCGGGACTTGCTGACGGCGGCACTCGCTGAGTGCCGCCGTCGTCATTCGGCAGGCCAGTGATCCTTTATCTCCGTTAGGACGGGTTCATCCCAGATGGACGATGGGGGCGTCACCGTCGGTTCCGGTGAACTTCTTGCGGTCGATGTTGATGAGAAGCAGAGCAATCGGTGCGATCAGGATCGCAACTCCCACGGCCCAGAGGAAGACCATGGAGTAGCCCGCGGAGAGGGACGCCAGCGACACACCACCGGCTGTGGCTGCGGCAGCGATGGTGCTGAACAGGGCGATGCCCAGGGAACCACCGATCTGCTGCGAGGCGTTGACCAAAGCGCCGGCGACACCGGAATCATCCTTGTCCACGCCGAACAGTGCGAGGTTCTGCATCGGCACGAAGACCATGCCCAGCCCGACGCCCATGAGAAGCAACGCCGGCAGCATGTTGACGAGGTAGCTGCCCTCGGCGCTGACCTGCGTGAGCCACAGCATCGCAGCCGCCATGAAGACCGGCCCCACGGCCGTCGGGATCTTCGCACCCAGTTTCGGCAGGTTCTTCGCCACGATCCCGCCTGGATGATCAGCACCACGGTCATGGGCAGGGACGCAAGCCCGGCGAGGAACGGTGCGAAGCCAAGCACAATCTGGATGTAGAAGTTCACCGCTGCACCTGCGTCTGTGCGGCTCCGGCTTAGTAGGCAGGTTGTTCGCGGTGTCCTTGACCAGCGTGACTGTCTTGTCCGCGATCCGGGCGGCGATTGTACGGTGGGCTTCGCTTCCAATGGCGCCCAGCACTGCAACTGGCGCCCAGCACTGCAACTGGCGCCAATCATCAGGGAGGCGTCGGTGGGATCATGCCGTGGATGGCCAGCTCGCCGCGGAGCAGTTCCTGGAGCAGCAGGTCCTGGAGCAGTTCTGGCGCAAGGGTAGCCGGCAGGAGGTTCTGTTCAGCGATGCCGGGACGGATATGCCGGGAAAGCTCCGGCGCGCCGATGTGGCCGATCAATCACGGTAGACGTGCCCGTAGGTCTTGCTCTTCGCCGTTGATGCCGGCCACAGCATCACGGACCACCCGCTCGACCGGGGACGCGATGTCCATGACAACCCCGGCCTCATCCGCCCCCAGCGGTTCCAGGGTTGCCAGCTGGGAGTCAAGCAGCGTGGCCGGCATGAAGTGTCCGCTGCGGCCCTCCAGCCGGGCGCCGAGGACGTCCTTGCTGCCGTCGAGGTGCAGGAACACGGTGTCCGGCGCCTGCTCCCGGATGGCGTCCCGGTAGCTGCGGCGAAGCGCGGAGCAGGCCAGGACCAGGCCGCCCGCACCGGCACCGGCCAGTGCGTTGCCGACGGTGGCGAGCCAGGGCCAGCGGTCCTCATCCGTCAGCGGGCTGCCGGCAGCCATCTTGGCGACGTTTTCCACCGGGTGGAGCGAATCGCCGTCGAGGAACGGGACGCCGAGTTCGCGCGCCACGAGGTCACCGATGGTGGTCTTGCCGCAGCCGGAGACACCCATGACAACAACGCGGCGGGCGGGCGCGGCGCCAGGTGTGACGCCGGCTTTCGGAGTGGGGGATTGATTGTTCGTCACCAGTCGTGGACCGTTCCGTCGACGAGGCGGTTGTAGGGCAGGTAGGCCTGCTGGTAGGGGTAGGCCGCGGCGGCTTGCTCGTTGAACTCGACGCCGATGCCGGGCGCCTCCCCCGGGTGCAGGTAGCCGTCGACGAAGGTCATGGACTGCTCGAAGACCTCGTTGGTGGCGTCCGAGTGCTGCATGTACTCCTGGATCCCGTAGTTGTGGATCGCCAGGCCCACGTGCAGCTGCGCGGCGAAGCCCACCGGGGAGATGTCCGTGGGCCCGTGGAAGCCGGACTTGATCTGGTACTGCGCGGCGAAGTCCATCACCTTCTTCAGCGGCGAGATCCCGCCGAAGTGCGTCGACGCGGCCCGGACGTAGTCGATCAGCTGTTCCTTGATCAGGGTCTGGTAGTCGAACACGGTGTTGAAGATCTCCCCGATCGCCAGCGGCGTCGTGGTGTGCTGGCGGACCAGGCGCAGCGCCTCCTGGTTCTCCGCCGGCGTGCAGTCCTCCAGCCAGAACAGGTCATAGGGCTCCAGGGCCTTGCCCAGCTTCGCGGCCTGGATCGGGGTCATCCGGTGGTGCCCGTCGTGCAACAGCGGCAGCTCCGGGCCGAACTCGTTCCGGACCGCCTCAAACACCGAGGGCAGGTGCCGCAGGTACGCCCGGGTGTCCCAGTCCTCCTCGACCGGGAACGCGCCCCGGCCGGCCGGCTCGTAGTCGTAGCGCTCCCCCGAGGCCTGCGCCTGCGCCGCGACCCCGTAGACGGCCTTGATGCCCGGCACCGCGGTCTGGATCCGGACCGACTTGTAGCCCAGCTCCAGGTGCTCCCGGACCGAATCGAACAGCGAGGGCAGATCCGCCCCCGAGGCGTGGCCGTAGGCGCGCAGCCCGTTCCGGGACGCCCCGCCCAGCAGCTGGTACACCGGCATCCCCGCGACCTTGCCCTTGATGTCCCACAACGCCATGTCCACCGCGGCAATCGCGGCCATCGTGACCGGACCCCGGCGCCAGTAGGAGGACCGGTAGAGGAACTGCCAGGTGTCCTCGATCCGGTGCGGGTCCTTCCCGATCAGCAGCTGCGCGACATGCTCCTTCAGATACGCGGCCACGGCCAGCTCCCGGCCGTTCAGGGTCGCATCCCCGATCCCGGTGACACCGTCCTCGGTGGTGATGCGCAGGGTGACGAAGTTACGGGACGGGCTCGTCACGAAGACTTCCGCGGCAATGATTTTCATGGCAGATCCTTCCAATCCGAGTAAGTCTCGGTGTTTTGTAATTACCGGTCGGCGCGCCGGCGGTGGCTACATGGCTGGAGCAACGGGGACGACCGTTGCTCCAGGCTCCGACCCTCTGAATACGGCCGTGCTGATGAGGGAAAACTAGGGGCCGATTGCTGGTTCCGTGAACGTGCCGCTCAGGCCTTCAATGAGTTCGGTGATGGCATGGTCCTCTGCCAATTGCGGGTTGAGGAGAGCCAACAGGGTGCGGATGCGCCCGGTGCCGGTCAACGCGTTGGCGGCATCCACTTCGTCTGCGAGCGGATCCTGCAAGGTTCCGGCGTGGACACTGAAGTCCATCCATGCGGCAATCATGAGCGCGGCGGCGGCGCCGGACCTGCCGTGGGAGCGTTCGGCCAAGAGCACCGGTACAGCGCGCATCCTCAGTTTTGTGCTGCCGTCCATGGCGATCTGGGCGAGGTGGTGGGCGATGCGTGCGTTCCTAAAGCGGTCCAGGAGTTCGGCACGGTACTCCGGAATCCGCAGCTCGGCACCTTTGAGCCCGGCACTTGCCAGATTGGCCTCGGCTTCGTCCCAGAAAGCCTCGACGGCGTGCAGGCACGCGGGATCCGCCAATGCCTCGGCCACAGTGGCATGGCCGCGCAGCTGCCCTGCGTATGCAAGCAGCGAGTGGGCACCGTTAAGCAGCCAGAGCTTGCGGTTCTCGAACGGTTCGATCTCGTCCACGAAAACCGCGCCTGCGTCTTCCCAGCGCGGCCGGCCGGCCGGGAAGGCCCCGCTCAGTACCCAACTGCGGAAGGGCTCGGCCACTACCGGTGAGTTGTCGCGGTAGCCGCATGCGGCCTCCACGGCCTCGAGGTCGGCGTCGGTGGTCCGCGGCGTGATGCGGTCCACGGAGGTGCTGACAAAGCTGACGTTGGCGTCAACCCAGGCAGCCAGTCCAGCGTCCCATGCCGCGGCCAGGCCAAGCACCGCGCTGCGGGCAACGCTTCCGTTGTTGGAGAGGTTGTCGCAGCAGACGACGGCTAGTGGGCCGCCGTCGGCGGTCCTGCGGGCAGCGAGGGCGAAGACCAGCCGGCCCAGCGGCGTCGTCGGTGTGCCGCCGCCAGCCGCAGTACCGGCCAAAAGCGCAAGGTCTGCGACGACGTCGGGAGCCGTGCGGTCGAGCTGGCCGTCCGAGTCAAGGCGGTAGGCGGCCTCGGTGATGGTCAGGGTGATGACCGCCGTGGCAGGGGCGGCAACCAGCTCGGCGAGGCGGCCCACGTTGGCGCCGTCCACGGCCTCAACAATGCTGCTAACAATCTCGAACGAATCACCGCCGTCGGCACGCTCCACCACGGTGTACAGACCGTCCTGCCCGGCAAGCGCCAGCGCGGCGTCCGGCCTGCGGCCCGTGAAGGAGGCGATGCCCCACTCGGCGGCGTCGCCTGCCTGATGGGTGTACCAGGCCTGGTGGGACCGGTGGAAGGCGCCCAGTCCAAGGTGGACAATCCGGACCGGCGCCTTGGCGCTGGGCCGGAGGGACCTGTTCAACCGGGGCAGCGCTGCCGGCACAGGCGCCTGCTCGCCGATTTGCAGCTCGATGGTCACAGCTTGAAGACCCTTCTCGGAGCGGAATCGACGACGTCGACGATGATCTCGTGCGCGCGGTCCTCGCTGACCCGGTGCTCGGCGACAAGGCGCGCCAGGAAGGCGGCCTCGATCCGGCGCGAGGCGTCATGCCGGGCCGGGATCGAGCAGAACGCACGCGTGTCGTCGATGAAGCCCGACGACCTTGAGAAGCCGGCCGTTTCAGTCACGGCGGCACGGAAGCGGAGCATGGCATCCGGTGCGTCCAGGAACCACCACGGGGCACCGAGGTACACAGACGGGTAGAAGCCGGCCAAGGGCGCCAGCTCGCGGGAAAATACAGTCTCATCCAACGTGAAGAGCACGAGGTGGAAGTCCTTGGCGGTACCAAAGTCCTGCAGGAGGGGGCGGATGGCCTCGGTGTAGTTCACCGCGAAGGGAATGTCGTGGCCGGTGTCCGCGCCGTAGGCGTTGAACGTAGGCCCGTGGTGGTCGCGGTACGAACCCGGGTGGATGGTCATCACCAGCCCGTCCTCGACCGACATCCGCGCCATCTGGTACATCATGTGGGCTTCAAAGTTTTCGCGGTCCTGCGCCGTGGCCTGGCCGGCGCGGGCCCGCTCGAACAGCCTGGCCGCCTCGGCGTCGTCAAGCTTCAGCGTTGCGGGCGTGCGGACGCCGTGGTCCGCCGATACGGCCCCGTGGTCCACGAAATAACGACGCCGGTTCTCCAGCGCGCTGATGTACCCGGCATAGCCGGTTCCGCCGTCGGCCGCTGCCGCCATGAGTCGCTCGACGTTCGCCTGCCACTGCGGGTGCGCGATGTTCAGGTACTGGTCCGGGCGGAACGTGGGCAGGACCCGGCCATGGAAGGTGGGATCCTCGTCGATGGCCCTGTGGCTGGCGAGGTCATCGAGCGGGTCGTCGGTGGTGGCCAGGACCTCGATGTTGAAGTCCTTGAACAGCTGGCGGGGGCGGAAGCCGGGCTCCTGCAGCCTGGCGCTGATGGCGTCATACGTTGCATCAGCGGTCTCGGCACTGAGCTCCTGGTGGAGGCCGAACACGCTCTCGAACTGGTGGCGGAGCCAGTAGCCGGACGCCGTTCCTTCGAAGAGCGGCCACGAGTTGCAGAACTCGCGCCAGACACCGCGGGGCTTCAGTACTGGAGCCGCGGTATGCCCCGGCTTGGGTGCGCGCAGCCGGTCCAGTGGCACTCCGCTGGCATGGATCAGGCGAGTGACGTAGTGGTCCGGGCTGACCAGCAGCGCGGCCGGGTCCGGGAACGGCGTGTTGTGTTCGATGACGGCGGCGTCAACGTGGCCGTGCGGAGAAATGATGGGAAGGTCCTGCACCCGCTCCAGAAGCGCGCGGGCAATACTGCGCGTTCCGGGATCCGCGGGGAGGAGCCGGTCGGGATTAGCGGCAATCGACTCTGACATAAAGCAATAGTCCTTCCTTTGGCAATTTTTGTCAATCGGTTGCCAACCAGGGCGGCTCTGAGTGCTTTACCCTTTGCGGGTTTTGGTCCGCACGGCTGCGGACGGAGGTGCTGGAGCAGCGTCAGCGGGTGAAGAGCGGTCCGCTGGAGCCGCGGATGACCAGTTCGCTTTCTGCTTGCACCACAAAGGAATCCTCCGTCCCGCCGTGCAGTATCTGCAAGAGGAGTTTTGCGGCATCTGAACCGCTCTGGCGCAACGGTGCCCGCACCGTGGTGAGGGGCGGCGTCGTGAAGTTGGCCCCGAAGATGTCGTCAAAGCCGACAATGCTGATCTGCCCGGGCACCTCGATGCCTGCCGCCTGGAGCTCCTGCATGAGTCCGATCGCCAGGAGGTCGTTGTAGGTCAGGACCGCCGTGGCGCCGCTGGCGCGGACAGCGCGCGCGGCCTGCCTGCCCCCCTCGATCGTTGGTTTTGTGGATTCCAGCCGCACGGCCTCGAGCCGGGACCAGTCACAGGCGGCCTGGACGCCCTCCCAGCGGCGGCCAGACATCCAGGACTGCGGCGGCCCGGCGACGAAGGCAATCTTCTGGTGGCCGTGGGCGGCCAGGCTGCGGACCGCCTCACCGATGCCCTTGTTGACATCAGGGACTACGCACGGCACTCCCTCGACCTCGCGGTTGATGACAACCACGGGCTTGTCCCGGGCCAACGCCCGGATGTTGTCATCATCCATCCGCGGGCTGGCGAGGATGAGGCCGTCCACGGTTGCCATTAATCGCCGGGCTGTCATCAATTCGGTTACCGCGGATTCGGCCGATTCGGCGAGGACCAAGGTGTAGTCGCGCACGGCAGCTGTACTCTCTGTCCCCCGGATGATGTCAAAGAACGTCGGATTGGTGATATCCGCGACGATCAGCCCCAGGGTGCTGGTGCGGCCGGTCGGCAGCGCGCGCGCAAACGGATTGACATGGTAATTGAGTCCGGCGGCCGCGTCCTCGATCAGTTTCTGCGTCTTGGGGCTTACCCGGCCGGGCTTGCTCAGAGCCCGGGACACCGTGGACGGATTAACCCCTGCAACCTTGGCAATGTCGTAAATCGTGGCGTTGCCTCTGCCCTCGCGGGCGCCATTCTTGGCGTCTCGGGGTGTTGGGGCAGAGTCAGGCTTCGCGAGTTCGGTCACAGCCCCATCCTACCGACGACCCTTACCGACAAATGACTCAGAGGCGACGTACTGGCTCTAGTGCGGCAATCGGTTGCCATTTGTGGCCATAGTCACTAGACTTGCAGGGTCGCGGACGCAGTGGTCCGCTTTCTCCAGATTAGGAATGCAATGTCCTCAATTTCCTCAGCTCAGCCGGTGCGGTCTGCGATTGGCTCCCCTCCCGAACCTTCCAGCAAGGAGTTGCGCCGTGCCGGGTGGGCCGGCTTCATCGGTACTGTCCTGGAAAACTACGACATGGTTGTCTACGGTGTCGGAACAGCCATCATCTTCAACACCCTCTTCTTCCCGAATGTCTCCCCCGCAGTAGGCTTCATCGCCAGCTTCGGCGCATACGCCGTCGGATTCATTGCCCGCCCCATGGGCGGCCTGTTCTTCTCACGCTTCGGCGACAAGATCGGGCGGAAGTTTGTTCTCGTGGCCACCCTCGCCCTGATGGGGACCGCCACATTCGCCATGGGCCTGCTCCCTACCTACGAGACAGCCGGCATTTTGGCGCCGATCCTGCTGACCGTGCTCCGGTTCATCCAGGGCTTCGGCGCGGGGGCGGAAATGGCAAGCGCAGTGGTACTTCTTGCCGAATTCGCGCCCAGAGGCAAACGTGGCGCCATGACGTCCCTCGTGTGGGCAGGAGCCGCCGTCGGCTCCGTCTTCGGTTCACTCGCCTGGATCCTGGTCCAGCTCCTGCCTCGTGAAGACCTGGAATCCTGGGGCTGGCGCCTCGTCTTCCTCTCCAGCGCCGTGGTCACGGTCGCCGCCTACTTTATCCGTCGGCACATGAAAGAGTCCCCGGTCTTTGCGGAGCTGAAACGTGAGCAGGTCCAGGCTGCCTCACCGATCAAGGAAGTTCTGCAGAAGGGCCGCCGTCCGCTGCGCCAGGTTTTCCTCATCAACATGGGAACACATGCCCACTCCTACATTTACCAGGCTTTCCTTGGCACGTTCCTGATCTCCGTCGTCAACATCGACAAGGCACTGATCCCTCAGATGCTGGCCATCGGCGGGCTTTTCGCCATCCCGGCCGCGCTGATCGCCGGGCGGGCCACCGACCGCTGGGGCCGTAAACCAGTTAACGTTTTCATCCTGTCCTTCCTGTTCCTGTTCTCTTTTCCTGCGTTCTGGCTCAGCAGCACCGGTAACGTCTGGCTGATCGCACTGGTCTATGCCGTAGGGTTCACATTCGCCGTGGAAGGCGGAATCTCAGCGCAGTCCGCCATGTACGCCGAGCTCTTCGGCTCCAAGTACCGTTATGCCGGTGTCGCCATCGCACGTGAGTTCTCAGCCATCTTCGGCGGGGGTATTGCTCCCATCATCTGTTCCGCACTTCTGGTCTGGGCGACAAATTCTTACTGGCCAATCGCGCTCTACATGATGGTCATAGTCGGGATCTCCCTCGTCCAAGCCCTGAAGACTCCGGAGACGAAGGACCGCGACCTGACTCTGGAAGAGAACGCGGCCTGACCGGGAGGCATCCTTCCGCAGGATGTGCGGGACTCAATGCACTCGTTGCACAGAAATGAATTGGAGTTTTGATGTCAGCACACATCGGTGTCACCGGCCTTGCGGTGATGGGGGCCAACCTCGCCCGCAACCTGGCCCGGAACGGCTTCACCGTTGCCCTGCACAACCGGTCCGTGGAGAAAACCGACGCGCTCCTGGAAAAGCACGGCCAGGACGGAGACTTCGTCCGCACGGAGACGCTCCAGGAACTCGTCGACTCGCTGGAGAAGCCGCGCCGCGTGCTGATCATGGTCAAGGCCGGCAAGCCGGTGGACTCCGTGATCGAGCAGCTCGAGCCGCTCCTGGAGGCGGGCGACATCATCATCGACACCGGCAACTCGCACTACGAGGACACCCGCCGCCGCGAGGCCGCGCTGGCCAAGAAGGACCTGCACTTCGTCGGCATCGGCGTCTCCGGCGGCGAGGAGGGCGCCCTGAACGGCCCCTCGATCATGCCCGGCGGCTCCAGGGAGTCCTACGACGCCCTCGGCCCGCTGCTGGAAAAAATTGCCGCCCACGTGGACGGCAAGCCGTGCTGCGCCTGGATCGGCACCGACGGCGCCGGCCACTTCGTCAAGATGGTCCACAACGGCATCGAATACGCGGACATGCAGGTCATCGGCGAAGCCTTCGACCTGCTGCGCTCCGGCGCGGGGATCGAACCGGCGGAACAGGCCAAGATCTTCGAGGAGTGGAACCAGGGCGAGCTCGCCTCCTTCCTGATCGAAATCTCCGCCGAGGTCCTCGGCCACGTCGACGCCAGGACCGGCAAGCCGTTCGTCGACGTCGTGGTGGACGCCGCGGGCCAGAAGGGCACCGGCCGCTGGACGGTCATCTCCGCGCTCGAACTGGGATCGCCGACGTCGGGCATCGCCGAATCGGTCTTCGCCCGGGCCCTGTCCTCCCAGACGGAGCAGCGTGTGCTGGCCCAGGAACTCCTGGCCGGCGCAGGGGCCGACGTCGAGGTCCCCGGGACCTTCGTCGAAGACGTGCGCCAGGCGCTGTACGCCTCCAAGCTGGTCTCCTACGCGCAGGGACTGGACATGCTCACCTCGGCCGCGAAGGAATACGGCTGGGACCTGAAGCTGGACGAGATCGCCTCGCTGTGGCGCGGCGGCTGCATCATCCGGGCGGAGCTGCTCAAGGAGATCACCAAGGCCTACGCCGCAACGGAGAAGCCGGCCAACCTGCTCTTCGCGCCCGCCTTCACCAAGGCGATCGCCGAGGTCCTTCCGGCCTGGCGCCGGGTTGTTTCCACGGCTGTCCAGCTCGGCATCCCGGTGCCGGTGTTCTCCTCCTCGCTGGCCTACTACGACGGCCTGCGCCGCAAGCGCCTCCCGGCCGCCCTGATCCAGGGCCAGCGCGACCTCGATCGAGGCCGTGGACACGCACTAGTCCCTTTCGGTTGCGGGAGGTCCTCCCATAGTTTCTTGCGGAAACGAAGGCTGCTTGTGGCCCTGTCAGGGCGCTGAGGCAGAAGCGGTGGCACGCTTGTTCCCACGTCACGGAAAATATTTTCCCAGTCATCGGGAAAAAGTTTCGCCTGTCTGTGATTCCAGCCACTAACGTGAAATCCATGAATGCAGAGTCGACCAACGTGATAGGGGACAACAACGCCTCGCGTGTCGTGGAGATCTTGTTGACCTTCGCCTCTCACCGGACCCTGACCGCGGCGCAGATCACCACCGTGACGGGCATCCCGGCCAGCGCCGTCTACCGTCATCTGACGACGTTGGTGCAGTCCGGCCTGGTAACGCAGACCAAGCGTCGCGGCCAGTACAGTGCGGGCGCGGAATCCCTCAGGCTCGCCGCCAATTTCCGGCAGGAAGCGATGCTGAAGGGCCGCATCACCCGGCAGCTCCAGCTGCTCTCTGACGAGACGCAGGAATTGGCTGCCTATCTGGTGATCAGCGGCTCCGAGGCCCTGTGCCTCGAAGCCGTCGAAGGCCCGCAGATGCTGCGCTGCAGTTACTCGCCCGGCCGCTCCCAGCCGCTGCACAGGGGAGCAAGCGCATTGGCTCTGCTGGCCTACATCGGCGCCGAGGAACGCGCCGCGGTGATTTCCGGCCTGGGGCTTGATGCCGACGCCACGGCGTCCTTGGGGCGGGAGCTCCAGCTGATCCAGGGGCGCGGTTTTGCCCTCAGCTACGGCGCGGTGGACGCCGGCGTGTGGGGTGTGAGCTTTCCGGTTTTCGATCACGACGGGCATCTGCTGGGGGCGGTCAGCTCCATGGCCCCGGCCGGGCGCGCCGTCGGCCGCGAAAAGCAACTCATCGCCAGCACACGGGACGCCGCCGCCGCACTTGCCCAAGAAGGGACAGGACCCCGATGACCAACGCAACCGCCCCGAACCCTTGGACAGCCCGCGACGAAGGCCCCGGTGCTGAACACCGCCGCTGGCACCACGCGGTGAAATCGGCTGTTCCCGGAACGCCTGGCGTCGCCCTTCTCGGCTTCCGCAGCGATGAAGGCGTGCGCCGCAACAAGGGCCGCGTGGGCGCAGTCGACGGCCCCGCCAGCATCCGCTCCGCGCTGGCCCCCCTGGCCGCCGAGGCGGCACTGGTTGTCCATGACCTCGGTGACACCGAGGTTCTGGACGGGCGGCTGGAGGATGGGCAGCTCCGTCTGGGGCAGGCCGTCTCAAGCGCCTTGGACGAAGGCCACCTGCCGATCGTTCTGGGCGGCGGGCACGAGACCGCCTTCGGCGGGTACATCGGGCTGCGATCCAGCCCCGTGACCGTCGGCAAGCGCCTGGGCATCATCAACCTGGACGCCCATTTCGATCTCCGCGCCGAATCCGTAGCGTCCTCAGGGACCCCGTTCCGGCAGGTGGCCGAGTCCGAGCGGACCAACGGCCACGATTTCAACTACTCCGTGGTGGGCATCAGCAAGCCCGGCAACACCCAGGCCTTGTTCCAGACGGCGCGAGACCTCGGTGTGACCTACATGCTGGATGAGGACTGCTCCGAAGCCCGTCTTGACCAGGTCCTCGCGTTCACGGGGGCGTTCACGGACACCGTGGACGCTGCCTACCTGACCATCGACCTCGACGTCCTCCCTGCCCACGTCGCTCCCGGCGTCAGCGCCCCGGCGTCGTACGGCGTACCGCTCAGCGTCCTGCTGGCTGTGTGCCGGCAGCTCGCCCGCTCCCCCAAGCTGGCGCTCGTCGACGTCGTGGAACTTAACCCACGGTTCGACGTCGACTCCCGGACAGCGCGCGCAGCCGCCCGCCTGATCCACACGATTGCTTCCGAACGTCTGGAGTCCGGAACCGCCTTCCGCGAAGCATCCGGGCAGGTGCCGGCATAGCCGCCGCGCGCTCCCCTCCTCCCCACCTCCCTGAAACGAGCACACATGAAGAACCGAATCCCGCGCATCGGATGGGCAGCCACGGGGCTGGCCGTTCTGATCGCCCTGTTGGGACTCTCCGCACCGGCCCAAGCTGCAACGACGCCGCCGTCCCCCTCGGTCAACAAGATGGCCGATTTGCGCTCCGGCAAGACCACACTCAAGGTCGGCACCGATGCTTCCTTCCCGCCGTTCGAGTTCACTGACGCCAACGGTACGAAGATCGGCTTCGACATTGACGTCGTCCGCACTCTGGCCGCCAAAGCCGGCATAAAGAATGTCGAGTTCGTCCAGATGCCGTTCGGCAACATCGTTCCGGCGCTCCAGGCGAACCAGATCGACGTCGGGGCTTCCGCCATCTACATCAGCGAGGCCCGCGCCAAGGTTGTCGATTTCTCGGAGATCTACTATCCCGGCGGCCTGGGCCTCTTCGTTGGCGAATCAAACGACTCCGTGACATCCCTTGCGGACCTGGCCGGTAAGAAGGTCGCTGTCCAGGTGGGTACCAAATCCGTGGAGTGGCTGCAGCAGAACCAGCCCAAGGCCGAACTGGTGCAGGTCCAGACGAACGATCAGATGTTCTCCTCCGTGAAGCTCGGCCAGGCAGATGCCGTGGTGACCGGCCAGCCTGGTGGACGCTATTTCATTCATGAGCAGGGCGGTTTGAAGCAGGTGGGCGAACGCCTCACCAACGAGAACTACGGGTTCGCTTTCCAGAAGAGCGATTCCGATATCCGCGATGCCTTCAACACCGCTCTGAAAGACATCCAGGGTTCGGGCGAATTCACGAAGCTCTCCAGCCAGTGGTTCGGCGATGAAACCCAGGCCGCGACGTCGTCGGGCAAGGAACACAGCCTGTTCAACATCGGTTCGATCACCAATTCCTGGGGTCCGCTCATGAATGGCCTGGCCACTACGCTGCAAATCATCGGGCTGTCACTGTGCCTGAGTCTCGCATTTGGCATGCTGGGCGGCTTCGCCAAGCTCTCCCACATCCGCCCCCTCCGCTGGATCGGCAAGGCATACGTTTCCGTTATCCGCGGTACACCGTTCATCGTCCAGCTGTTCTTCATCTACTTCGGCTTGCCTCAGCTGGGCGTGCAGCTCTCGCCGATGGTGGCGGGCATTCTGGCACTTGGCCTCTACAGCGGTTCCTACGTCACGGAAATCGTCCGCGGCGCCATCCAGTCCGTCGATATTGGCCAGATGGAGGCCGCCCGCTCCTGCGGCATGAGCTCCACTTCCGCGCTCCGCCATGTGGTCATCCCGCAGGCCTTCCTGCGCATGCTCCCCCCGCTTGCCAACGAATTCGTTTCCCTCACCAAAAACTCGGCGCTGGTTTCCTTCGTGACGATCAGCGAACTGTTCCTCGTGGGCCAGACAATCATCGCCCGCACCTTTGACGCCCTGACCGTTTACGTATTCATCGGCGCGGTCTACTACATCCTCACCAACATCATCGGCCTGGCCGCAAACACACTCGAGAAGAAGATGGCGGTTTACATCTAATGGCTCTCCTGGAAACAAAAGAGATCACCAAGTCCTACGGTGACCACCATGTGCTCAAGGGCATCAACTTCAGCATCGAGCCCGGGGAAGTAGTTGCCGTCATCGGTCCAAGCGGCGGCGGCAAATCCACGTTTCTGCGGTGCCTGAACCTGCTGGAGACGCCCAGCTCCGGCCACGTAATATTCGACGGCGAGGACCTCCTATCGCCGAAGGTGGATCTGGACCGCCTCCGCTCCCGCATGGGCATGGTATTTCAGCAATTCAACCTGTTTCCCAACATGACGGCCCTGAAGAACGTCATGCTTCCGCAGATGGACGTCCTCAAGGTCAGCAAGAAGGAAGCGGAAACCCGGGCTATGGAACTCTTGGACAAGGTGGGTATGAGCCATCGCGCCCACGTCTATCCGAACAGGCTCTCCGGCGGCCAAAAGCAGCGGATCGCCATTGCCCGCGCGGTAGCCATGAACCCCAAGGTGATGCTGTTCGATGAGCCAACGAGCGCTCTGGACCCGGAGGTTGTCAGCGACGTCCTGGAGGTCATGGCTGGGCTCGCCGCCGACGGCATGACGATGGTCGTTGTCACCCACGAAATGGGTTTCGCCCGTAAAGTGGCCGACCGCGTGCTATTCATCGACGGCGGGAAGATCGCCTCCGATCTCCCTCCTGAGGAGTTCTTCTCGGACCTGAACACGAATCCGCGCATCCAGTCCTTTCTCGAAAAGGTTCTATAGAACCGCGCCTTCCTGACCGCACGTTCGACCACATCCTGAGCTTGCGGTACGAGGCCTGACGGCGGGCGCTCCCAGCCCCGGCTCCGGCTCTCCCAGCGGGTGTTGAGTTTGAGTTGATTGCCGGTGAGACTCTGATAGTGTTCGGTAATCCACGGTCCTCCCGGCCACTCCTTAGGCCGGTTGTAGATAACGGGTGGGGACTCGCGAAGTATCGCGAACCAAGGAGTTCTCTATGCATTTGTCGCCCAGGGAAAACGAAAAGCTGATGATCGTGGTTGCCGCCGATCTTGCACGGCGCCGGCAGAAACGCGGGCTGAAGCTCAACCATCCGGAATCCGTCGCGATTCTCACGTATGAGCTCGTCGAGGGCGCCCGCGATGGACGCCGGGTCGCCGACCTCATGAGCTACGGTACGACCATCCTTACCAGGGAAGACGTGATGGAGGGTGTCGCTGACATGATCCGGGACGTCCAGGTCGAAGCGACGTTCCCCGACGGCACAAAGCTCGTCACCGTGCACAACCCCATTCGCTAGGCGAAGGAGACACCCCTTGAAACCCGGCGAATACATCCTCCGCCCGGAGCCCATCACCTGCAATGCGGGCCGCATTCCCCGCGCACTGGCCGTGATCAACCGCGGTGACCGCCCCATCCAGGTGGGATCCCATTACCATTTCTTCGAGGTGAACGATGCCCTCGAGTTCGACCGGGAGGCGGCCTACGGCTTCCGGCTGGACATCCCGTCGGGCACCGCAGTGCGCTTCGAGCCGGGCGACGCCAAGACGGTCAATCTGCTCGCCCTGTCGGGCGAGCGGGAGGTCTACGGGTTGAGGGACCGTGTGAACGGCCCGCTCGAGCACAGTCGCGGTCTCATTTCGCTTCAGGATGACACCAAATGAGTTTCCAGCTGAGTCGCAAGCAATACTCGGACCTCTACGGTCCCACCACGGGAGACGCCGTGCGCCTTGCTGACACTGATCTGTTCCTCGAGATTGAGCACGACCACACCAACTACGGTGAGGAGGTCGTGTTTGGCGGCGGCAAGGTCATCCGTGACGGCATGGGCCAGAACGGGCAGCTGGTTCGCGACGATGACATTCCCGACACGGTGATCACGAACGTGATCGTGCTTGACTACACCGGCATCTACAAGGCAGATGTGGCCCTGCGCGACGGGCACATCTTCAAGATCGGCAAGGCGGGAAACCCCCAGATTTCCCGGGGGGTCAACATCGTCATCGGCGTCGCAACCGACATCATCGCGGGAGAGGGAAAGATCCTCACCGCTGGCGGCATCGATACGCACGTGCACTTCGTGAGTCCGGACCAGGTGCCGGTGGCGCTGGCTTCGGGAGTGACCACCCTGATCGGTGGCGGTACTGGACCGAGCGACGCGAGCAAGGCCACCACCGTGACGCCGGGCGCCTGGCACATTTCACGCATGCTGCAGGCCACGGACAACCTGCCCATCAACATCGGCCTGCTTGGCAAGGGGCACGCGAGCGCGATCGAGCCCCTCGCCGAGCAGATCCGGGCCGGCGCCATCGGGCTGAAGGTTCACGAGGACTGGGGCGCGACCACGTCTTCGATCGACATGTCGTTGCGTGTTGCCGACGAGTACGACGTGCAGGTGGCCATCCACTCCGACACGCTCAACGAGTGCGGCTTCGTCGAAGACACCGTGCGGGCCATCGCGGGCCGCGTCATCCACACTTTCCACACCGAGGGCGCCGGGGGCGGCCACGCTCCCGACATCATCAAGATAGCGGCGCTTCCCAACGTGCTGCCGGCGTCGACCAACCCGACGTTGCCGTACACGGTCAACACCATCGACGAACACCTCGACATGCTCATGGTCTGCCACCACCTGAGCCCCGACATCCCCGAAGATGTGGCCTTCGCGGATTCGCGTATCCGCACGGAGACCATCGCAGCGGAGGACGTGCTGCACGACATGGGCATCTTCTCCATCACCAGCTCCGATTCCCAGGCCATGGGCCGGGTGGGCGAGGTGGTACTGCGAACGTGGCAGGTGGCGGATGCCATGAAGCGCCAGCGAGGCAAGCTCGAGGGCGACCCCGAGGTGGGCGACAACTTCCGGCTCAAGCGTTATGTGGCCAAATACACGATCAACCCGGCGATCGCCCATGGCATCTCGGACTCGGTCGGAAGTATCGAGGAAGGGAAATTCGCGGACCTTGTGCTGTGGGACCCGATGTTCTTCGGCGTCAAACCCGAGCTCGTGCTCAAAGGCGGCCAGGCCGTCATGAGCGTCATGGGCGATCCGAACGCATCGATCCCCACCCCGCAGCCACGCCTCCTGCGAGGCAACTTCGGGGCACTCGGCACGGCCGTGCACTCCTCATCTATCACCTTCCTCTCCCAGGCCGCGATCGCTGCAGGCGTCCCCGGTCAGCTGGGCCTGCGCCGAGTGATCCGGCCGGTGAGCGGTATCCGCACCCTCACCAAGGCCGACATGAAACACAACGGCGCGACCCCTGACATCCAGGTCGACCCGGAAACCTACTCGGTGACCGTCGACGGCGAACGGATCACGGCGGAGCCCTCGACGGTGCTGCCCATGGCGCAGCGCTACTTCCTCTTTTAGACACGATTCCCCAAGGGGGTACGCATGATCATCGACCACGTCATCGCCAACCGGCATGATCTCCCCGCCGACGAGCTCGCCGGCCTTCACGAGGAACGGGTCGTCCTGCCGAGTGCGGAGCTCGTCAAAAGAATCCAGCGAGTGACGACCGACCACGGTCGTGAGCTGGGCATCCGGCTCAGCAGCGTGGCGGGACCGGTGCGGGATCTCCGCGACGGCGACATCCTGTTCCGCGACGACGTGTCGGCCATCGTGGTGTCAGTCATCGCAACGGACGTTCTCGTTATTGCCGCGCGCAGCATCCGTGAAATGGGAGTTGTGGCGCACAACCTCGGCAACCGGCACATGCAGGCGCAGTTTTTCGGAGCCGACAGCGAGTACGCGGCCGAGGTGATGGTGGTGCAGTACGACCACACGATCGAGGATTACCTGATCCACGCTGCCGTGCCGTACTCACGCCAGGAGCGCGTCATGCCCGTGCCGTTCCGCCACGCCGAGCACGCCCACTGACCCCGTGAGCCAGGCGCCGTCGTACCTGCTGCCGCTGTTGCAGCTGTCTGACTCCGCGCTCCCGACCGGGGGCTTCAGCCATTCTTTCGGAATGGAGACGTTCCTGGAACGTGGGCTCGTCGATGGCGAAGCGAGCTTCGCCGTCTGGTTGTGCCAGTTTGTGCGTGTCCAACTGACCCACAGCGACGGGTTCGCCCTGCGCCTGGCGTTCGAGGCGACTTCGGCCGACGAGCTCGCCCGGGTCGACCGAATGCTCGCCGCGGCGGCGTTGCCCCGTGAAGTTCGCGAGGCAGGAACCAAGATGGGCGCGCGGATGCTCGCCATCGCGGGCACGGTGGCGCCGAGTGCCCAACTCGCGGCGTACGCGGCCGATGTGGTGTCGGAGCGCTGCACTGGGCATCCGGCTGTGGCGTTCGCCGTGGCAGGCCGGCACCTGGGCGTGCCACTCGGGGAACTGCTCGCGAGCTACCTCTTCGCCACGGTAACGTCACTGACCCAGAACGCCATTCGCGCTATCCCGATTGGGCAGAACGCCGGGCAGCGCGTGCTTCTGGGCGCCCACCACGAGGTTATAGATGCCGTCCGTCGCATCCAGTTGCTCGAACCCGATGACTTCGGGGTTGCGGCCCCTGGCCTTGAAATCGCCCAGATGCGCCACGAACGCCAGCGCGTCCGCATGTTCATGTCTTAGACGTCCGCGGTCCGCCGCACCCCCACACCCAGCAAGGAGCACCATGGAACTCATCAAGATCGGCGTCGGCGGTCCCGTCGGAGCAGGCAAGACCCAGCTCGTGGAACGCCTCACCCGCCACCTCAGCGGCGAAGTTTCGATGGCCGCGATCACGAACGACATCTACACCATCGAAGACGCCAAGATCCTCGCTGCCAACGGGATCCTGCCCCTCGACCGCATCATCGGAATCGAAACCGGCGGCTGCCCGCACACGGCGATCCGGGAAGACACCTCGATGAATTCGGCCGCGGTGGAGGAGCTTCGGCAGCGGCACCCCGGCCTCGAGATCGTCTTCATCGAAAGCGGCGGAGACAACCTTTCCGCCACGTTCAGCCCGGAGCTCGTGGACTTCTCGATCTACATCATTGATGTGGCGCAGGGCGAGAAGATCCCGCGCAAGGCCGGCCAGGGAATGATCAAGTCCGACTTCTTCATCATCAATAAGATGGACCTGGCCCCGTATGTGGGCGCGGACCTCTCCGTGATGGAGGCCGACTCCCTCGAATTCCGCGGCGACAAGCCTTTCTGCTTCACGAACCTCAAGACCGACGAGGGCTTGGAGCACGTCATCAACTGGATCAGGCGCGACGTGCTCATGCTTGACCTCTCCCAGTGACGGGGGCGCCTGCGACTGTTTTCCCTGTGCCTGGCGCCGCTGTCGAACTCGCCGGAGTTCTCTCACTTGTGGTGGGCGTGCGTGGCGAACGCTGCGTCGCCACGAGCCAGTACCATCAGGGAGCGCTCCGCATCCTGCGCCCGCACTACCTGGATGACACCGGCCAGGTCTGCTACGTGGTGGTCAATCCCGGTGGCGGGTACGTCGGCGGCGACGAGTACGAAATCGATATCACCGTCGAAGCGGACGCCCGACTCCTGCTGACCACACAGGCCGCAACGAAGGTCTACCGCACTCCCGGCACTCGAGCCGAACAAAGGATGCACATTCGGCTCGGGCCCCACGCCAGCCTGGAATCCGTGCCTGACCAGTTGATCGCGTATCGCGGGGCAACCTACCGGCAGGCCACGGTGATTGAGATGCACCCGAGCGCCTCGCTCGTTATGGCCGAGGTGGTCACCCCGGGTTGGTCGCCGGACGGCACCCTGTTCCGCTACGACGAGATTCGCTTGCGGAACGAGATCGCTGTTGACGGTCGGCTGGTAGTGCTCGACAACCTGCTGATCCGCCCAGGGTCCGGCGGCGCCCCGGCCGTCGGCATGGCCTTTCTCGAGGACTACACCCACCTCGGTTCCCTCCTGGTGATGGACGCCCGCGTCGATGCCGCCCTACTCAACGAACTGCATGACCTGCTCCTGCCGCTTGCCGGCGGCTGCAACCTGGGCATGTCACTTCTCGACGGCGGCCTGGTGGTGCGGGCGCTGTCCCACGCCACCGAGCCGCTGGATGCGGTGATCCGCGCCGGGATCGACTTTCTGCGAGTTCGCTGGTTCGGCCAGCCCTGCCTCAACCTTCGGAAGTACTGATGAAGGCCGTCTTGAACTACCGAGAGCGGGAAACCCTCCCGGCAGTCCGCCGTCTGGCGGTGACCTTTTCGGCCGTCGCCGCCCTCCACGGCGTCGTGCTCGCGCTGCTGGCCTTTTCGCTCAGCACCAATACCAGCCCTCTCGCCCTCGGCCTGCTCATCACCGCGTACCTGGCCGGAGTGAAACACAGCTACGACTGGGACCATATCGCCGCGATCGATAATTCCACCCGCCGCTTCGCCGCCCAGGGCCGCGCCCCGGTGAGTGTCGGGTTCGCCTTCAGCATGGGCCACAGCATGGTCGTCGTGCTCGCCGGGGTATTCGTGGTCAGCGGCGCCGGAATAATGAAGAACCTGCTGAACGACGGATCGGCGGCGAATTTTGTCCTGAGCCTCACCGGGGCATCCGTATCGGCGCTGTTCCTGCTCACCATCGGTGTTTACAACGCCGCCGCGTTCCGCCGTACCGTCGTGTTGTATCGCCGGGTTAAGGGCGGCGCGCATGTCACTCGCGAGGGGCTCGCGCCGACCGGTCTCATAGCGCGCATCCTGGACAAACCTCTCTCCCGAGTCAAGCGCCCACGCGACATCTTCGTGCTGGGGTTCCTCTTCGGCCTCGGCTTCGACACGGCCTCGACGATCGCTTTCCTGCTGCTCACGGCGACGGCCGCCCTCGCCGGCATCTCCCCGGCCGCGCTGATGACCCTTCCCCTCGGATTCATGGCGGCGATGACACTGTGCGACACGGTGAACGGCGTCGCGATGATGAAGATGTACCGAAGCGCCGTTGTCGACCCAGCGCGCCGTATCGGCTTCAACATGGTCATCACGGGCGTCTCCGCGGCCTCTGCCCTGTTCATCTCGGCGATCACGATCTCCGGGATTCTGCACCGGGTTCTCGGGCTCACCGACCCGGTGACGACCTTCCTGGCCGAGCTCGACCTCGGCCACGCCGGGCTCGCCCTCGTGGCCCTGCTGCTGGTCATCTGGGCCGCGCATACATGGGCGCGCCGCGCCGGCGAGGCCACGGCGACGACACCGCAGCGAAACTCGCGCGCATAGGGCGCGCGCAACCACCCGTGGGACCTGGTCCCGGCGCGGGCGGTGGTGTTACTGTGCCCGCCCGTCCCCGGCCCGGCGGTTCAGAACGCCCGGTACTTGGTCCACTGCGGGCCGGCGTTGCCGCCGACGTACAGTCCGCGGTCCTCGAAGCCGGCCTTGCGGTAGGCGGACTGCCCGGCCGGGTTGAGTTCGTTGACGGAAAGCACGACGCCGGTCTGGTCGCCGCCGAGCGCTGCCGTCAGTTTGGCGGCCTCCCGGACGGCAGCCTCGGCGGCCAGGGTGCCGAGACCCATTCCCTGATGCCGGCGGTCGATCAGGAAGCCGCGGAGCAGCCAGACGGAATCGTCATCCGGCCACCCCGCGAGGGTCGCGGCACCGGCCTGCAGCGTCAGCACCCCCACGGCGGCACCGTTGGAGTCGACTGCAAACGGGTAGCGTGATTCCTCTTCCAGCGCAATCAGCACCATCCGCAGCGGATCCCCGACGAAGTTCCGCTGGTCCTCTCCGAGTTCAAGCTCCGCGATCTCCCCCAGTTTGATGGCGCGGGCGTCGTCGTCGAGGTTCTTCAGCGGAAGCAGCCACACATTTTCAGACATGACAGAAGCGTACCCAAGCGGGAGGTGCGCTGCGTCGTCGGGCGCGTGGATCGCGCTAGAGGGCGGCGTCCTTGGGCGGTCCGGCAGGATCCATCCAGAAGACTTCCCAGAGGTGCCCGTCCGGGTCCTGGAAGCCGTGGGTATACATGAAACCGTAGTCCTGGGCTTCCTCGGAAGGTGTGCCGCCGGCGGTGAGTGCCTTCCTTACCATCTCGTCGACGGCCTCGCGGCTGTCCAGGGAGAAGGACATGATGGACTCGGTGGTGCTCCTGGCGTCGGCGATCGGCTTGGAGGTGAAGGTCTTGAAGTAGCCCTCCACCAGCAGCATCACGAACGCGTCGTCGTTGATGATCATGGACGTGGCGTTCTCATCGGTGAAGTCGAGGTTGAAGGAGAAACCGAGCGCGGTGAAGAACGCGACGGATTTGTCGAGGTCCTGGACGGGGAGGTTGAGGAACATTTGCTTGGCCATGGGCCCAAAATAGCACCGGGCCCGGCGCCTGTCAGCACCCAACGCTCCCCGTCGATCCCGGCAGCCACTCCAGGGAGTCAATCCCCGGAGTGAGTCCCGGCGGTGATTCCGGGCAGTGTTTCCCGGTCAGTGTTTCCCGGTCAGAGAACCTTGGAGAGGAAATCCTGGGTCCGCTGCTGCTGCGGGCTGCCGAACAGCTCCTCCGGGCGGCCTTCCTCGCAGATGACGCCGTCCGCCATGAACAGCACCCGGTCTGCGACTTCGCGGGCGAAGCCCATCTCGTGGGTGACCAGCACCATGGTCATGCCTTCGCCGGCCAGGTCCTTGATGACCTGCAGCACCTCGCCCACCATTTCCGGGTCCAGAGCCGACGTCGCCTCGTCGAAAAGCATGATGTCGGGGCTCATGGCCAGCGCCCGGGCGATCGCGACGCGCTGTTTCTGTCCGCCGGAGAGCGACGCCGGGCGGGCGTCCGCCTTCTCTGCCAGCCCCACGCGCGCCAGCAGCTTCACGGCGTTGGCGCGGGCCTCGTCCGTGCTCTGTTTCTTGGACTCGACCGGGGCGAGCATGATGTTTTCGATCACGCTCATGTGCGGGAACAGATTGAAGTGCTGGAACACCATGCCGATGTGCCGGCGGACCTCGTTGATGTCCACCTTGGGGTCCGTGACGTCGAAGCCGTCCACCGTCACGTGCCCGGCGGTGATGTCCTCAAGCTTGTTGAGGCAGCGCAGGAAGGTCGACTTGCCGGAACCGGAGGGACCGATCACGCAGACCACCTCGCCTTCGGCGACTTCGGCATTGATGCCCTTGAGGACCTCGTTGGCTCCGAAGGACTTCTTCAGGCCTTTGACGGAGATCTTGCTGGGTGCCGTGATTGCCGTACTCATTTGTTGAACCTCTTATCTGCGACGTTGGCCAGCTTGGTCAGCAGCATGATGACCACGAAGTACAGGACGGCGACGATCAGCAGGGTTTCGGTGATCCGGAAGTTCCCTGCGTAGATCTGCTGGCCCTGGTAGAGCAGTTCGGCGAATCCGATGGCGAGCAGCAGCGAGCTGTCCTTGAGCATGATGATCAGCTGGTTGATCAGCGAGGGCGTCATGATCTTGAAGGCCTGCGGGACCACCACCTTCTCCATGGACTTGGCGTAGCCCAGGCCCAGGCTCCGGCTGGCTTCGAGCTGGCCGGGGTCCACGGACTGAATCGAGCCGCGGACTATCTCGGTGATGTAGGCGCCGGCGTTGAGGCTCAGCGTCAGCACGCCTGCCACCCAGATGTCGATCGGCTGGCCGGTCAGCTGTGGGATGCCGAAGTAAAAGAAGAAAGCCCAGACCAGCAGCGGCGTGCCGCGGAAGATGCTGACATAGGTGGTGGCGGTTCCGCGCAGCACCACGTTGGTGGAGATCTTGAGGAAGCCCATGAAGAGGCCGATCACCATGGCGGCGGCGAACGAAATGGCGGTCACCAGCACGGTGTTGCCCAGGCCCTTCAGGAGGGCGGGAAAGCTGTTGACCAGCAGGTCCCAGAAGCTGGGCTGGGCCACCTGGGTGGGGTCTTTCAGGTATTTGTCGAGGATTTCCTGGTATTTGCCGCTGGACTTCAGCTCCGCTAGTCCGGTGTTGAACGCCTGCAGCAGCTCGGGATTCTGGCCCTTGTTGACGGCGAAGCCGTAGGAGCCGCCCTTCTCCTTCTCGGAGACGGCCTTCAGCCCGTTGTTCTGGCTGATCCCGTAGGCCAGCACGGGGTAGTCGTCGAACACCGCGACGGCGTTGCCGGACTTGACCAGCTCATACATCGTGGCCGACTGGTCCAGGGACTTGACCGTGAAGCCATACTGCCCGGAGATCGACTTGGCGAACGTCTCGCCCTCGCTGCCGGTTTTGGCGGTGACGGTCCTTCCCCTGAGGTCCCCGTAGCCCTTGATGTCCGTGTTGGACTTGGCCACTGCCATCTGTACGCCCGACTCGAAGTACGGATCGGAGAAGTCGTAGATCTGTTTGCGCGGTTCCGTGATGGACATCCCGGCAATGACGCCGTCCACCTGGTTGGAGGACAGCGCCTGCAGGGCGGCGTTGAAGCCGAGCGACTTGATCTCGACGGCGAAGCCCTGGCTCTTGGCAATCTCACGGATGATGTCCATGTCGATGCCGGTCAGTTCACCGCCGGCGTCGCGGAATTCAAAAGGCGCGAACGTGGTGTCCGTGCCGATGACGTAAGTCTTTCCGGAAAGGCTCGACGGCGCCGGGCCGGCCTGCGCTGCTGTGACTTGTGGAGCTGTGACTGGCGGTGCGCTGTCCGGTGCGGCGGCGGCGCCGGCGGCACCGAAAAACATTGCGGCAAGTGCCAGCAACGCTCCGATGACCGGGGCGGTCCGCGGTCTGGCGGCCCCGGTCTGCTGAATTCTGGGCAAGAGTAACCACTCCTTCTTAAAGTGCGGAGCTAATGTGCGGATAAGGTGCGGCAGCCGGACTCAGGAGACCGGCAAAGTACCTATAGAGGCTACCCGCATTTCAGCGGACGCCTTCGTGCACCCCCGCCGGCCAGGTTCACTGGACAGGGTTCACTGGCCGTAGAAGACCCGCTCGAACACACCCCGGGCGCGCCGGCTGAGCCGCAGGTAGTCCTCCTCGAGCGCGGCGGCATTTCCTTGGCCGTAACCGCACCAGCGCGCCACGGCCTCAAGGTCCCGTCGGGAGGACGGCAGCAGGTCCGAGGCCCGGCCGGTCCAGATCACGTTGGCGGACCGGATCCGGCTGGCCAGCCGCCACGACCGGAGCAGGACGTCGACGTCGTCCTCCGCCAGCAGCCCCAGGCCGGCCGCCGCCTCGAGGGCTTCCACGGTGGAGGTGGTCCGCAGCTCCGGGTACCGTCCGGCGTGCTGGAGCTGCAGCAGCTGGGTGAGCCATTCGACGTCGCTCAGGCCGCCGCGGCCAAGCTTCAGGTGGCGGGCGGGGTCGGCTCCGCGCGGCAGCCGCTCCGACTCGACCCTCGCCTTGACGCGGCGGACCTCCCGCCCGTCGTGCTCGGAGAGCTCAGCCGGGTAGCGGATGGGGTCGATCAGCGCCACGAAATCGCGGGCCAGCTCGTCGTCGCCGGCCATCGGCCGGGCACGCAACAGCGCCTGGGCCTCCCAGATCAGGGACCACCGCCGGTAGTACTCGGCGTAGGAATCCAGGGATCGCACCCTGGGCCCGCTCTTGCCCTCGGGCCGCAGGTCGGCGTCGACCGCCAGCACGCGTTCGGCGAGGATGGCCGGTCTCAGCGGCTGGGTGAGGAGGTTGGAAAGCCTGCCGACGATCTGGGCGGCCTGGTTCTGGGCTTCTTCGTCGGGAACGCCCGGCAGGCCGCGGTGGACGTACATGACATCGGCGTCGGAGCCGTAGCCGATTTCCCGTCCGCCCTGGCGTCCCATGGCCACGACGAGCACGTGCGTCTTGAGCGGCTCCTCCGCGGTGACCATGGTTTCCGCCACCCGGAGGGCCCCCAGCACGGCGGCGCGGTCGGTGTCCGCCAGCGCAGTCCCGACCTGGTCCTGGTCGAGCAGCCCGGCGCTGTCGGCGATGGCGATCCGCAGGATTTCCCGGCGTCGGATCAGCCGGATCAGGCGCATGGCGCTTTCCGGTTCCGCGTGCCGGGACATCTTGGAGGCGATCTCCTGCCATTGCGCCTCGAAGCTCAGCGGCACGAGTTCCTTGTCCGAGCCGAGCCAGGCCACGGATTCGGGCGAGACCTCGAGGAGGTCGGCAATCAGGCGGGAGTTCGCGAGGACGTGGCAGAGGCGCTCGGCCGCGGCGGTCGAGTCCCGGAGCAGGCCCAGGTACCAGTGCGTGGTGCCCAGCGCCTCGCTGACCCGGCGGAAGGCCAGCAGCCCGCCATCGGGATCCACGCCGTCCGCGAGCCAGCCCAGCAGGATCGGCAGCAGCTGGCGCTGGAGCGCGGCGCGGCGGCTGACGCCGGCGGTGAGCGCCTCGATGTGCCGCATGGCGCCCTGCGGATCAAGATAGCCCAGTGCCGCGAGCCGCCCCTGCGCGGCCTCCGGGGTCAGCCGGGCCTCTTCGCTGCTGAGCATCGCGGCCGTGTTGAGCAGCGGCCGGTAGAAGATGCGGTCGTGCAGCTCGCGGACGGAGCGCTTGGTCCTGCGCCACGTGTCGACGAGGGCATCGGGCTTGGGCCGCTCGCTGGAAAATGGTCCGAGCACGGACTTGGCCAGGGCGCGCAGCGATGCTTCCTGGACCGGCATCAGGTGGGTGCGGCGCAGCTGGAAGAGCTGGATCCGGTGTTCGAGCAGCCGCAGGTACCGGTAGTCGCGGTCAAACTCGGCGGCGTCCGAGCGGCCGATGTAGCCGCCGGCTGACAGCGCGGCGATGGCGGAGGTGGTGTCGCGGCGGCGCAGCGATTCGTCGGATTTTCCGTGTACCAGCTGCAGCAGCTGGACGGTGAACTCGACATCGCGCAGCCCGCCGCGGCCGAGCTTGATCTGGCGCTGTTCCTCCTCGGCGGGGATGTGCTCGGTGACCCGGCGGCGCATGGACCGGACCGATTCCACGAATCCCTCGCGGCCGGCCGAGGACCAGATCAGCGGTGCGACTGCCGCCTCGTAGCGGGCCCCCAGGTCGGTGTCGCCGGCGATGGTCCGCGCCTTGAGCAGGGCCTGGAACTCCCAGCTCTCGGCCCAGCGGGCGTAGTAGCTCTCGTGCGAGGCCAGCGTCCGGACCAGCGGGCCGGACTTTCCCTCCGGCCGCAGATTGGCATCGACCTCCCACAGCCCGGGTTCGCGGCCGGTGGACATGATGGCCCGCGAGATGCCGGAGGCGAGGGCGGTGCCGATGGTGTTGGCGCGGGAATCCTCCAGCTCAGATTCGATCACGTAGATGACGTCGACGTCGGAAATGTAGTTCAGTTCGCGGGCGCCGCACTTGCCCATGCCGATCACGGCGAGCCCGACGTCGGCCACTTCGGCGGCGCTGAAGTGCTCGGCGGCCTCGGCCCGGGAAACGGCGAGGGCCGCCTCGATGGCGGCGCCGGCGAGGTCGGCCAGCTCGGCGCCCGCGGCGGGCAGGAAGTCCAGCGGATCGGCGGCGCAGAGATCCTTGACGGCGAGCTCGACGAGGCCGCGCCGGTAGGCCGTGCGGAGCGCTTCGTAGCCCTCCTGCCCCAAGAGGCCGGCGACCGGCCGGGCGGATTTCGGATCGGCGCGCACGGACTGCAGCAGCCGGGCGCGCAGGACCGCGGTGTCGGCCGCGCGGGGCTCCGGGCTGGCCGTCACCTCGAAGGCGTCGAGGTGCTCGGGGTGGCGGATCAGGAATTCACCCAGCGCCTCGGAGGCGCCCAGCACCCGGTACAGCGGTTCGCTGGTCTCCAGCTCCGCCGCGGCCAGCTTCCGCAGCGCCGGGTGCTTCTCGATCAGCCGGACCAGCGACTGCAGGGCGGTGTCCGGGTTGGCCGCCAGCTGCAGCCCGGCAAACAGGACCTCCTGGTCCAGTCCCTCCAGTTCCGGGGCGGCCAGGAACCGTTCGCCTTTCTCCAGATCACTGAATCCGGCGGCAATGAGGCGTCGTGCCAGGCTCACCGGGGCGCCTAAAGGATGCCGAGGTTGCGCTGCAGTTCGTAGGGCGTCACCTGGAGGCGGTAGTCCTGCCATTCGGCCCGCTTGTTGCGCAGGAAGTGCTCGAATACCTGCTCGCCGAGGATCTGCGGCATGAGCTCGGAGTCCTCCATGGTCCGGATGGCATCGTGCAGGCTGGCCGGGAGCGGGTCGTGGCCCATGGCGCGGCGCTCGGCCGAGCTCAGCGACCAGATGTCGTCCTCGGCCGCGGCGGGCAGCTGGTAGCCTTCCTCGATGCCCTTGAGCCCGGCGCCCAGGAGCACGGCGTAGGCCAGGTAGGGGTTGGCGGCGGAGTCGATGCCGCGGTACTCGATCCGGGCTGACTGGCCCTTGCCGGGCTTGTAGAGCGGCACCCGGACCAGGGCGGAGCGGTTGTTGTGGCCCCAGCTGAGGTAGCTCGGTGCCTCTCCCCCGCCCCACAGGCGCTTGTAGGAGTTCACAAACTGGTTGGTGACGGCGGTGAATTCCGGGGCGTGCTTGAGGATGCCGGCGATGAACTGCCGCGCGGTCTCGGAGAGCTGGAACTCGGCACCGGCCTCGTAGAACGCATTCGTGTCGCCCTCGAAGAGCGAGAAGTGGGTGTGCATGCCGGATCCCGGATGCGCCGTGAAGGGCTTCGGCATGAAGGTGGCGTAGGTTCCCTGCTGCAGCGCGACTTCCTTGATCACGGTGCGGAACGTCATGATGTTGTCCGCGGTCTGCAAAGCATCGGCGTAGCGAAGGTCGATTTCGTTCTGCCCGGGGCCAGCCTCGTGGTGGCTGAACTCCACCGAGATGCCGACCGACTCGAGCATGGTCACGGCCGTGCGGCGGAAATCCTGGGCCACGCCGCCCGGGACGTGGTCGAAGTAGCCGCCCTCGTCAACCGGGACCGGCGAACCGTCGGGTCCGGGCTGCTGGGACTTCAGCAGGTAAAACTCGATCTCGGGATGCGTGTAGCAGGTGAACCCCATGTCCGCGGCCTTGGCCAGGTTGCGCTTGAGCACATTGCGCGGATCCGCGGCGGAGGGTTCGCCGTCGGGCGTCAGGATGTCGCAAAACATCCGCGACGTCGCTTCCGTCTCACCGCGCCAGGGCAGGATCTGGAAGGTGGCGGGGTCCGGCTGGGCCAGCATGTCCGATTCGAAGACGCGGGCCAGTCCCTCGATGGAGGAGCCGTCAAAGCCGAGGCCTTCCTCAAAGGCGCCCTCCACTTCCGCCGGCGCCAGCGCCACGGACTTCAGCGATCCCACGACGTCGGTGAACCACAAACGCACGAACCGCACATCGCGCTCTTCGATCGTCCGCAGGACAAACTCTTGCTGGCGGTCCATACTGGCCTCTTTCCGGTTCATTCGTCCGTGCCCCAGGCCCTTCGTGCATGGGTCCGCAGCTGCTCACCGTTCACTTTACTAAGCATTGCCACCGATTGCTGGAGCAGCCGCCCCGCGTAACACAGCGTTAACACAAGGAACCGGAAATACGCCCCGGCCGGTCCGGAGCGGGGACGTTTTCCGCGCGCCGTTGTGACGCGATTCACCGGTTCCCGCTTTGGTACCCGGTAGCTAGTACGCGCGGTATCGCACTACGCTCGTGCCATGGCCACAAGCATCAGCCCCGATTCAAGCACGCCCGCAGAAGTTGCGGCACCCTACGGCAACGGCCCGGCAGGCATCAGTCCCGCGACGCCCGGCGCAGGAGCGGACGCGGCGCCGGACGCCTCCCGGAAGCCTGCCGCCAGGATCCGCACCCATCACCTGCGCGACGCGAAGCTCAACGGGGAACGCTTTGCCATGCTGACCGCCTACGACCAGTACACGGCGGAGATCTTTGACCAGGCCGGCATTGAAGTCCTCCTGGTAGGCGATTCGGCCTCCAACAACGTCTTCGGCAACGAGACCAGCCTCCCGGTGACCGTGGACGAGCTGATCCCGCTGTGCCGCGCCGTCGCGCGCTCGGCCAGGCGCGCCCTGGTGGTCGCGGACCTGCCCTTCGGCAGCTACGAGGTCTCCCCCCAGCAGGCGGTGGCCACCGGCGTGCGGTTCCTCAAGGAAGGCCTCGCGCACGCCGTCAAGATCGAGGGCGGCACGTTCTACGCCGAGACTGTCCGGGCCATGGTCCAGGCCGGCATCCCGGTGATGGCGCACATCGGCTTCACCCCGCAGAGCGAACACGCGCTCGGCGGCTACCGGGTCCAGGGCCGCGGCGATGATGCCCAGCGGCTGATTGACGACGCCGTCGCGCTGGCCGATGCCGGCGCCTTCTCCGTGCTGATGGAAATGGTTCCGGCCGAGACGGCGGCCGCCGTGGACGCGGCGGTGGCGGTTCCGACTATCGGCATCGGCGCGGGCAACGCAACCACGGGCCAGGTGCTGGTGTGGCAGGACATGGCGGGTCTGCGCGGCGGCAAGATGGCGAAGTTCGTCAAGCAGTACGCGGATCTGCGCACCTCGCTGAGCGACGCCGCCAAGGCCTACGGCGAGGACGTGCGTTCAGGGCAGTTCCCCGGCCCCGAGCACTCCTTCTGAGTCATCTGAGTTGGCCGGGCCAGTGCTGCCTTAGCCCTCGGGGGTTCCGGCACTAACCTCGCTCTTGATAGCGGACACCTCGAACTCCAGGGTGATCTTGTCCGACACCAGCACACCGCCGGAGTCCAAGGCGGTGTTCCACTTGAGCCCGAAATCCTGGCGGTCGATTCGACGGGATCCCTCGAAGCCTGCCCGGAGGTTGCCCATGGGATCCCGCTCGACGCCGATGAAGTCGATCGGGATGGAAATCTCCTTGGTGACGCCTCGGATGGTCACGTCACCGCTGACAATGAAGTGGCCCTCGTCCACCTGATCTACCCGGCTGCTCACGAAGGTGATCTCCGGGAACCGGGGGGCGTCAAAGAAATCGTTGGTCCGCAGGTGCTGATCGCGGTCGGCATTGCGGGTATCAATGCTCCCGACCTCGACAGCCAGCTCAACCTTCGAGCGTTCCGGGTTATCGGCGTCGACCGTGATCAAGCCTTCGAAGTCATTGAAAGCTCCACGAACTTTGGTGACCATTGCGTGGCGGGTGGAAAATCCGATGCGCGTATGGGTGGGATCGAACCGCCAACGCCCTGAGTATTCTGACTTGAGTTCGGCCATGATTTGCCTCCTTGGGTTCCGGCAGGCCCGGTATCCCGACTTGTGTAATACCGCTTGGCTGGGGGTGGCCGTCGGAGCAGGCGTGGTTCGCAGAACCCGACGGCGGCACTGGGGGTGCCTGTTGACGGTGTTAGTCGTCCTCGCCCTTTTCCCAGGCCTCATTGCGGGCCCGGACCTTTTCGAGGGCGTGCTCGGCTTCCTCACGTGTCTTGTAGGGTCCGATCAACTGGGTCCAGTCTGACAAGGCGTCTTCCTCGACCTCGTGGGTTTTGACGTTGTACCAGTATTCGGGCATCGCTACTCCTCTTGTTCCGCCGTACATTCCGGAGTTGTTTTCCGGAATTGTTTTCCGCTGTGTTTCCGCTTTGTTTTCCGGCCTTCGGCCGGGGCCTTATATGATCAATCTATGCCTTCTCTCGCCTCGACTGCACCAATCGGCACCCTCGTCCCGGGAACAGTCAGCCCGCAGCTTCCCGTGCCGGCGTCCATCCCGCGCCCTGAATACGTGGGGAAGCCGTCACCGGCGAAGTTCACCGGCTCGGAGGTCAAGACGGCGGAGACCATCGAGAAGATCCGGATTGCCTCACGGATCGCAGCCCAGGCGATCGTGGAGGTCGGAAAGCACATCCAGCCCGGTGTCACCACCGACCACCTGGACCGGGTGGGCCACGAGTTCCTGCTCGACCACAAGGCGTACCCGTCCACCCTCGGCTACCGCGGCTTCCCCAAGTCACTGTGCTCCTCGCTGAATGAAGTGATCTGCCACGGCATCCCGGACAGCACCGTCGTCCAGGACGGCGACATCCTCAACATCGACATCACCGCGTTCATCGGCGGCGTGCACGGCGACACCAACTACACCTTCCTGGCCGGCGACGTCGACGAGGAATCCCGGCTGCTCGTCGAGCGCACCCAGGAATCGCTGAACCGCGCCATCCGTGCGGTGGCGCCGGGCCGCGAAATCAACGTGATCGGACGGACCATCGAGTCCTACGCCAAGCGCTTCGGCTACGGCGTGGTCCGCGACTTCACCGGACACGGCGTCGGCGAGGCCTTCCACACCGGGCTGATCATTCCGCACTACGACGCCGCCCCCGCCTACAACACTGTCATGGAGACCGGCATGGTCTTCACCATTGAACCCATGCTGACCCTGGGGATCGTCGACTGGGATATGTGGGCGGATGACTGGACGGTGGTGACCCGGGACCGCAAGCGCACCGCCCAGTTCGAACACACCCTGCTGGTGACCGAGTCCGGCGCCGAGGTCCTCACCCTCCCCTGAGCCCTGCACGTCCCCCGAAGATCCCGTCTTCGCCGCCGGCCCTGGGCCGCACCTTTCCTAGCCCGCCCCCTGCCACGAACGGAACCACATTGGCCAAGAAGGACGAGAAGTCGCACAAGAACTCCCTGCTGATCGGGATTGACATCGGCGGTACCGGGATCAAAGGCGGGATTGTCGATCTCAAGAAGGGCAAGCTGGTGGGTGACCGGCTCCGCGTGCCCACCCCCCAGCCGTCAACTCCCGAGGCTGTCGCCGAAGTCGTAGCGCACGTCGTGGCCGAGCTGTCCAAGCGTCCCGACGCCCCGGCCCCTGACTCCCCGGTCGGCGTGACCTTCCCGGGCATCATCCAGCACGGCGTGGTGCACTCGACGGCCAACGTCGACAAAGCCTGGCTGGACCTCGATATCGATGCCCTGCTCACCGCCCGCCTCGGCCGCCCCGTGGAGGTCATCAACGACGCCGACGCCGCCGGCCTGGCCGAGGCCCGCTACGGCGCCGGCGAAGGCGTGGCAGGCACCGTGCTGGTCATCACGCTCGGCACCGGGATCGGCTCCGCCTTCATTTTCGACGGCAAGCTCGTCCCCAACGCCGAGCTGGGCCACCTGGAAATTGACGGATTCGACGCCGAGAGCAAGGCCTCGGCCGTGGCCCGTGAGCGGGACGGCCTCAGCTGGGAAGAGTACGCCGTGCTGCTGCAACGCTACTTCTCCCACGTTGAGTTCCTTTTCTCCCCCGAGCTGTTCATCGTCGGCGGCGGCATCTCGAAGCGTGCCGACGAGTACCTCCCGCGGATGAAGCTCCGCACGCCGATTGTCCCGGCGGAGCTGAAGAACGACGCCGGCATCGTCGGCGCCGCGATCGAGATCGCGCTGAAGCACAAACTGGCCAAGTAGCACCATGGCTGACTCCGGGCCCGACGTCGTCATCGTCACGGGCGGCAGCCGCGGCATCGGCGCGGCGATCGCCCTGCGGGCCGCTCGCGCCGGGTACGCCGTCCTCGTCAATTATTCGGCCGACGCCGACGGCGCCGACGCGGTGGTCGGCACCATCCTCGCCGGGGGCGGTTCCGCGCTGGCAGTCCGGGCGGACGTCGGCGACCCCGACGCCGTGACGGCCTTGTTCGACGCCGCCCGGGCGCTGGGTCCGCTGGCCGCCGTCGTCAACAATGCCGGGATCACCGGCAACCTGATCGGACCCCTCGCGGACGTGCCCGCGGCCACGGTCCGGCGCGTCCTCGAGGTGAACGCGGCCGGCCTCATCTTTGTCTGCCAGGAGGCCGTGCGGCGGCTCAGCCGGGACCGCGGAGGCCGCGGCGGCTCCATTATCAACATCTCCTCGACCGCCACGAAAGCCGGCTCGCCCGGAACGTGGGTGCACTACGCGGCGTCCAAGGGCGCCGTGGACGTGCTGACTGTGGGCCTTGCGGCCGAAGTGGCGGCGCAGGGCATCAGGGTGAACTGTGTGGCCCCCGGAAGCACCAACACCGGGCTGCACGCGGCCGCGGGCATGCCGGACCGGGTGGAACGGCTCAACTCCACAATTCCGATGGGACGCGGGGCCGAGCCGGACGAGGTCGCGGCCGCCGTGCTCTGGCTGCTGTCTGCCGAGGCCGGGTACATCACCGGCGCCGTGCTGCCGGTGTCCGGCGGCAGATGACTCCACCCGGTGGGTTGGAGCCGGTGGTGGCCGCGGCTTCCCCTCCGCTGCCACCACCGGAGTCTATGGTCCGGCATCCTGGTCGGGAGCCTAGAGCGGGCTCTTCTGCGAGCTCTTGCCCTCCAGGCCCTTCGCGCCGGCCTCGTGGCGCAGCAGCGAGATGGCGGACTCGAAGTCCTCGAGGGATTCAAAGGCCTGGTACACGCTCGCGAAGCGCAGGTAGGCGACCTCATCCAGCTTCTGCAGCGGGTTGAGGATGGCGAGGCCGACTTCGTGGGCGTCGATCTCCGCGGCGCCGGAGGCACGGATGGTCTCCTCGACCTCCTGCGCGAGCATGGCGAGGTCGTCTTCGGTCACGGGACGGCCCTGGCAGGCCTTCCGGACGCCGTTGATGACCTTGCTGCGGCTGAACGGTTCGCCGACGCCGGAGCGCTTGATGACGGTCAGGCTGGTGGTCTCGACGGTGGTGAACCGCCGGCCGCACTCGGGACACTGCCGGCGGCGCCGGATGGCTGAGCCGTCGTCGGCGATCCGGCTGTCCACCACGCGGGAATCAGGGTTACGGCAGAACGGGCAATACACGTCGTTTCCTCCCCTGTCGCAATCCTGGACAAGCCGCCCAGCGCCAATGAACACCGGAGTGGGCACCGGCAGTCTGCTGTCGTCATCAGTTTACGACTAGATGTAGCTGAATAACAAGCCTGTAATTACTACATGTAGTGGTCAGGCGCATGTACTGAACCCTGTGCTGAGCCTGTGCTGAACCTGGCCGTGACGGCCTCGCCGTGGGCGGGCAGGTCCTCCGCGCCGGAGAGGCTCACGATGTGCCCGCTGACCTGTTCCAGCGCCGCCCGGCTGTAGTTGATGACTTGGATGGCGCGCAGGAAGGTGGCCACGTTCAATCCCGAGGAGAAAGCCGCGGTGCCGCTGGTGGGCAGCACATGGTTGGATCCGGCGCAGTAGTCCCCCAGGCTGACAGGGCTGTAGTCGCCCACGAAGATTGCCCCGGCGTTGCGGATCCGGCCAGCCACCCGGGCGGCGTCGGCCGTCATGATTTCCAGGTGTTCCGCGGCGTAGGCGTCACAGGCCGCGATGCCCTGCTCCAGGTCTTCCACCAGGACGACTCCGGACTGCGGCCCGGAAAGCGCCTCGCGCACCCGCGCACTGTGCTTGGTGGCGGCGGCCTGGCGCTCCAGCTCGGCACGCACTTCCGCGGCGAGCTCCTCCGAATCCGTGAACAGCACGGAGGCTGCCTGGGGATCGTGTTCGGCCTGGCTGATCAGGTCGGCCGCTACGAGGTCCGGCCGGGCCGTGGAGTCGGCCAGGATCGCGATTTCCGTGGTGCCGGCCTCGGAGTCGATGCCGACGACGCCCTTCACCAGCCGCTTGGCGGTGGCGACAAAGATGTTCCCGGGGCCGGTGACGACGTCGACCGGGTCCAGGCCCGCGCCGGGGTCGCCCTCCGTCCCGGAGCCGGCGGGGATGCCGTAGGCGAACGCCGCGATGGCCTGCGCCCCGCCGATCGCGTAGACCTCTTCGATGCCCAGCAGGCAGGCCGCCGCGAGGATCGTGGGGTGCGGGAGACCGCCGAAGTCCTTCTGCGGCGGCGACGCCAGGGCGATGGACTCGACGCCGGCGGCCAGGGCCGGGACGACGTTCATGATCACCGAGGACGGATACACGGCGAGGCCGCCGGGAACGTACAGGCCCACCCGGGCCACCGGGACCCACTTCTGGCTGACGACGGCGCCTTCGCCGAGTTCGACGTCGGTGTCCGCCGGGCGCTGGGCGTCGGCGAAACGGCGGGCCCGCCGGATGGATTCTTCCAGGGCAGCGCGCACCGCGGGATCGAGCCCGGCCAGCGCTGCCTCCAGGGCCTCCGCGGGGACCCGGGGGCGCTGCTGCTCGACGCCGTCGAACGTCAGGGCCAGCTCGCGAAGGGCCTCGAAGCCGCGGCTGCGGACCGCCGAGATGATGCTGAGGACCTTCTCTTCGGCGTCGGCCATGATGCCGGTCTGCGCCCGCGGCACTGCGGCGCGGAGCCCTGCCAGGGTCAGCCGCTGGCCGCGCAGATCAACGGTGCGGAAGGTGAGATCGACGGGAACCGGGGGCGCAGTAGCCGGGGGCACGGTAGCCGGGGGCACGGGGCTGTCAGGAGTAAGGGTCACCCCTACATTTTACGTGCCGGCACCGGGGAGCCCTGACGCTGTTACGCGGCGGGTTCCCCGGACGCAGGCTTCCGGGGATTGGTGACGACACCGCCCAGGAAGACGGAGAGGGCGACGGCGGCCGGCCAGATGGCCAGGACTGCGTAAGACCGCAGCGAAAAGGCGGTGCTCGCGCTGGCCGAGGCGTCCGCCGCCGGCCCCCACCAGAAGCCGCACAGCACTCCGGTCCGCCAGGCGATGACCGCCCCCAGCGCCCCGGCGACAACGGCGATGACAACGTCCCGCGCCGACGGCCCCTGGTCTTTCGTGCCGGAGACAAGGGCTCCGGCAATGCAGCCGGCGAGCAGGAACAGCCCGGCCAGCACCAGATCCCGGGGCAGCCAGGTCTCCGGGTTGCTGCCGCTCCGCAGGGCCGCGTCGCCCGAGAGCAGGTTCAGGCCCGCTGGCGCCAGCACCCACCAGAGCAGCCCCAGCGGCACGCCGGCCGCGGTGATGGCCGCGGCCTTCCGCCACGGCGTTGAGCGGCGGCCACGCCCATGTTCCGGACCGGGCTGTCCCTGGCCATCTTCCATATGCTCGTCCGGGCCGTGTACTGCGGGCTGTGTCATGCAACAAACCTTAACAAGCTTTGCGCCGGCCGGGCACATGACACCGGGCGTCCCCGGATGACGTTCCTCATGACGGCCCGGGTAAACAAGTACCGCGGCCGATCGCGGACGCAATACGCTGGCAGGGTAGGTACATCACATGCACGTGCAGCAGGGAGTTGGATCGCAGTGGCCTCAGACGACGGAGCCTTCGAAGGAACGTTCAAGGAAATGTTCCGCCGGCATGCGGCCGGCGTGGCGATCATCACCGCGAACTACAACGGCGTGCCGTTCGGTTTCACGGCGACCTCGGTGGCGTCGCTCTCGGCCAAGCCCCCGCGGTTCACGTTCAACATGGCGCGCACCTCGAGTTCGTGGCCGGCGGTGGCCAACACCACCTACATCGGCGTGCACATGCTCGGACTGGAGAACCAGGAGCTGGCCGACCGTTTTGCCCGGACCAGCACCCGCTTCGAAGGCGACCACTGGGAGCTCGGCCCCCACGAGGTGCCCATCCTGAAGGACGTCGCCGGCTGGCTGATCGGCAAGGTCCAGATGCGGCTCTCCTTCGAGAACAACGCCGTGGTGGTTGTCGAGGTGGTGGAAGGCGAGGTCGGCGAGGACGGCACTCCCCTGCTGTACCACTCGGGGGCATACAGCCAGCCTATCCCGCTCGACTACGAGATCTGAGTCCTTACCAGGGCAGCGACGGCGGCGTCAGCTATCCAAGCGACGGCGGCGTCAGCTATCCAGGCAGGTCGGGCCGAGGAGCACCTTCAGGTCACCGAACAATGAGGGGCTAGGGTTGACCCGCAAGTGCACGGGCAGCCCCATGACCTCCACCCGGGCATCGCCCTGCAGGTGCAGCCGGACCTCGGACTTGCCGCGGTGCGTCCTGAGGACGTCCCCGAGTTCGGTCACCACGGCTTCGGTTGCCTTGTGCGTCTGCATGGTGATCACCAGCGGGCCGTTCAGGCCCTCGCTGAGGTCCGGGACCGAGAGTTCCATGCAGTTCAACGCGACGGCGCCGTCGTCCCGGCGCTGCAGCCGACCCTTGACCACCACGATCAGGTCTTCGGCCAGCACGGAGGCGATCGGGCCGTAGACCTGGCCGAAGAACATGACCTCGACGGAACCGCCCAGGTCCTCGATCTCCGCTCGGGCATAGGCGTTGCCGCTGGCTTTGGCGATCCGCCGGCTCAGGGAGGTGATCATGCCCGAAATGGTGACTATGGCGCCGTCGTGCGGGCCGTCCTCGGCGATGAGCGAGGTGATGGACTGGTCGGCGTGTTGGCTCAGGAGCCCTTCGAGCCCCTGCAGCGGGTGGTCCGAGACGTAGAGCCCGAGCATGTCACGTTCGAACGAGAGCTTGTCCTTCTTCTCCCATTCCGGAAGGTCGGGAATCTCGATGCTGAGGGACGACTCCGATTCGGCTTCGTCGAAGCCTGCGAAGAGGTCGAACTGGCCGATTGCCTCGTTGCGCTTGAGCGTAATGACGGAGTCGATGGCTTCTTCATGGATCATGGCCAGGGCGCGCCGGTGGTGGTTCAGGGAGTCGAAGGCGCCGGCCTTGATCAGGGATTCAATGGTGCGCTTGTTGCACACAACGGCCGGGACCTTCATGAGGTAATCCTTGAAGGACGTGTAGGCACCTTCTTTTTCGCGCGCCGCCACCATGGCCTCGACGACGTTGACGCCGACGTTGCGGATGGCGCCCATGCCGAAGCGGATGTCGTTGCCGACAGGGGTGAAGTTGAGGGCTGACTCGTTGACGTCCGGCGGCAGCACGGTGATGCCCATGCGCCGGCATTCGTTGAGGTAAATCGCCGATTTGTCCTTGTCGTCGCCGACGCTGGTCAGCAGGGCGGCCATGTACTCCGGGGCGTAGTGCGCCTTCAGGTAGGCGGTCCAGTAGGAGATCACGCCGTACGCGGCCGAGTGCGCCTTGTTGAAGGCGTAGTCGGAGAAGGGCAGCAGGATGTCCCAGAGGGTCTTGACGGCGGCCATCGAGTAGCCGTTGTCCTGCATGCCCTGGGAGAAGCCGGCGAACTGCTTGTCCAGCTCGGATTTCTTCTTCTTGCCCATGGCCCGGCGCAGGATGTCGGCCTGGCCGAGGGTATAGCCGGCGAGTTTCTGCGCCACCGCCATAACCTGCTCCTGGTACACGATCAGGCCGTACGTGCCGCCGAGGATTTCGGAGAGCGGTTCCTCCAGTTCCGGGTGGATCGGAATGACGTCCTGGATCTTGTTCTTGCGCAGCGCGTAGTCGGTGTGCGCGTTGGCGCCCATGGGCCCGGGCCGGTAGAGGGCCAGCACGGCGGAGATGTCTTCGAAGTTGTCAGGCTTCATGAGCTTGAGCAGGGAGCGCATGGGCCCGCCGTCGAGCTGGAACACACCCAGGGTGTCGCCGCGGGCCAGCAGCTCGTAGGACGGGGCGTCGTCGAGGGCCAGGGACTCGAGGTCCAGGTCCACGCCGCGGTTCATCGTGATGTTTTCCAGGGCGTCGGAAATGATCGTGAGGTTCCGCAGGCCGAGGAAGTCCATCTTGATCAGGCCGAGGCCCTCGCAGGTGGGGTAGTCGAACTGCGTGATGACCTGGCCGTCCTGGAAGCGGCGCATGATCGGGATGACGTCGATGATCGGGTCCGAGGACATGATCACACCGGCCGCGTGCACACCCCACTGGCGCTTCAGGCCCTCGATGCCCAGGGCGGTCTCGAACACCTTGGCGGCCTCGGGGTCGGTGGCGACCAGCTGCCGGAAGTCCCCGGCCTCGCTGTAGCGCTTGGAGTCCTTGTTCTGGATGTCCGCGAGCGGGATGTCCTTGGCCATCACGGCCGGCGGGAGCGCCTTGGTGAGCTGTTCGCCCATGCTGAACGGGTAGCCCAGCACGCGCGAGGAGTCCTTGAGGGCCTGCTTGGTCTTGATGGTGCCGTAGGTGACGATCATGGCGACGCGCTCGTCACCGTACTTGCGCGTGACGTAGTCGATCACTTCGGAGCGGCGCCGGTCATCGAAGTCGACGTCGAAGTCAGGCATCGAGACGCGGTCCGGGTTCAGGAACCGCTCGAAGATGAGGCCGTGCAGCAGCGGGTCGAGGTCGGTGATGCGCATCGCGTACGCCACCATGGAGCCGGCGCCCGAGCCGCGGCCGGGACCTACCCGGATGCCGTTGTTCTTGGCCCAGTTGATGAAGTCGGCCACCACGAGGAAGTACCCCGGGAAGCCCATGGAGGTGATGACGCCGAGCTCGTAGTCCGCCTGGGTGCGCACCTTGTCCGGCACGCCGCCCGGGTAGCGGTAGGCCAGTCCCGTGGCCACTTCCTTGACCAGCCAGGAGGTCTCGTCCTCGCCGGGCGGGCAGGGGAAGCGGGGCATGTAGTTGGCGCCGGTGTTGAAGGAGACTTCGCAGCGCTCGGCGATCAGCAGGGTGTTGTCGCAGGCCTCGGGGTGGTCGCGGAACAGCTCCCGCATCTCCTGCGGGGACTTCAGGTAGTAGCCGCTGCCCGAGAACGCGAACCGGGACCCGCCGTTGTCGTAGCTTGGCTCCAGGAGCGTCGAACCGGACTGGATGGCCAGCAGGGCCTCGTGCGCCTTGGCGTCGTGCTCGTGCGTGTAGTGCAGGTCGTTGGTGGCCACGAGCGGCAGGTTCAGGTCCTTCGCGAGGCGCAGCAGGTCGCCGGTGACGCGCCGCTCGATGTCCAGGCCGTGGTCCATGAGTTCGCAGAAGTAGTTTTCCGCCCCGAAGATATCGCGGAACTCGGAGGCCGCCTCCAGCGCCTCCCGGTACTGGCCGAGCCGGAGCCGGGTCTGGACTTCACCCGAGGGGCAGCCGGTCGTGGCGATGAGCCCTTCGGAGTACGTGTTCAGCAGTTCCCGGTCCAGCCGCGGCCATTTGCCGAAGACGGCGTCCAGCGAGGCGATGGAGGAAGCCCGGAAGAGGTTCCGCATGCCCACGTTGTTGTAGCTGAGCAGGGTCATGTGCGTGTAGGAGCCACCACCGGAGATGTCGTCCTTGCGCTGGTTCTCTTCGCCCCAGCGGACGCGGCTCTTGTCATTGCGCGCGGTTCCCGGCGTCACATAGGCTTCGACGCCGATGATCGGCTTGATGCCCTTGTCCGTGGCCCGTTTCCAGAAGTCGAAGGCGCCGAACAGATAGCCGTGGTCCGTCGTGGCCAGAGCGGGCATACCCAGCCGCTCGGTTTCATCGAATAGCTCTCCGAGCCGGGCGGCGCCGTCCAGCATGGAGTACTCGGTGTGGTTGTGGAGATGGACAAACGAGTCGTTGCTGGAAGTCACCGGACCATTCTAGTGCCGGGCACCGGCCCCCGCTGCCAGGCACGCACCGTGGCCGGCGCCCCGGCGCCCCGGCACCGCCGGACCAGGGACGCGGGATCAGGCACCGCCGGATCAGGGACGCGGAATCAAGGACGCGGAATCAAGCCTGTCCGGATTCCAGGACTTCCAGCGCGTAGCGCAGGTCTTCCGGGTATTCGCTCGTGACGGTGACCCGCTCCCCTGTGCGGGGGTGGTCGAAGGACAGCTGACGGGCGTGCAGCCACTGCCGCGTGAGTCCCAGGTTCGCCGCGAGGCGCGGGTCCGCGCCGTAGGTCAGGTCACCGACACACGGGTGCCGCAGTGCCGAGAAGTGTACGCGGATCTGGTGCGTGCGCCCGGTTTCCAGGTGCACCTCCACGAGCGTGGCTTTGCCGAAGGCTTCCAGGACCTCGTAGTGCGTGATGGAGTCGCGGCCGTCCTCGATCACGGCGAAGCGCCAGTCGTGGCCCGGGTGGCGGCCGATCGGTGCGTCGATCGTGCCAGCCAGCGGGTCCGGGAGGCCCTGGACGACGGCGTGGTACACCTTGTCCACAGTCCGCTCCTTGAAGGCACGCTTCAGGGCCGTATAGGCCCTCTCGGTCTTGGCGACCACCATCACGCCGGAGGTCCCGACGTCGAGCCGGTGAACGATGCCGGCGCGCTCCGGCGAGCCGGAGGTGGAGATGCGGTAGCCGAGGCCCGCCAGACCGCCCACAACAGTGGGACCGACCCAGCCGGGAGACGGATGCGCCGCGACGCCGACCGGTTTGTCGATGGCGACGAACTCGTCATCATCCAGCAGGATCTTGAGGCCTTCCACGACTTCCTCCACGACTTCCAGGGGGTCCCGCCGGTCCGGGACGACGACGTCGAGCACGGCGCCGGGGCTGAGCTTGAGGGATTTTCCGACGGCTTTGCCGGCGCTCGTGACGTTGCCTTCGGCGATCAGCACGGCAGCCTGGGAACGGGAGATGTCCATCAGTTCGGCCAGTCCGGAGTCCACCCGGGTCCCTGCCAACTCCTCCGGGACCACGATCCGCCGTGGCGCGCCGGATTCCTCGGCGAGGTCCGCCAGGTCCTCGGCCTCGTCTTCGCTCAGGTTCTTCGGCGTATGGTCAGACATCGCGTTCCGCTGCTTCCTTGGTATGGTGCGAGCCGTCGAGAGCGATGCCCCTGAGCGTGAGCAGGCAGATGATCACGACGGAGGACACCACGGCGGAATCGGCAATGTTGAAAATCGCGAAGTTTGGCAACTGGATGAAGTCCACCACGTGGCCCATTGCGAAGGAGGGCTCCCGGAACAGCCGGTCCGTGAGGTTTCCCAGGGCCCCGCCCAGCAGCAGGCCCAGCGCCAGGGCCCACCAGACCGAGCCCAGCTTCCGCAGCTGGAGCAGGATCGCCACGGACACGGCCGCCATGATGATGGTGAAGACCCAGGTGACGTTCTCGCCGATGGAGAACGCGGCCCCGGAGTTGCGGATGTAGTACCAGTGCAACAGCGGGGGCAGCACGGGGATCCGTTCACCCTCGATCATATGGCTGGTGACCCACAGCTTGGTCAGCTGGTCGAACACGTAGGCGAACACCGCCAGGGCCGAGAAAACCGAGAGCAACAGCCCCCGTCGAGGCTTGGCGTGCGCTACGGGCGCGGGTGTCGTGGCGTCTGGTGTTGGGGCGTCAGTCATAGGGCTTTCATTCGGGAGCCAGTGCGGGGACTGGGGGCTTGCCGCTTGGCCGAGCAGGCCACGGAAGATGGCGGTGAATGGCAAAAGCCGGCGGCCGAGGAATCCTCAGCCACCGGCTTTCAGAATACTTGGCTTTTTGCCCTAGCTGGCTTCGACCTCAGGGGCCGCCACGGAACCGCGGGCGTCCAGGTCGCGGAGCTGGCCTTCGATGTAGGCCTTCAGACGAGAGCGGTAGTCGCGCTCGAAGCCGCGGAGCTGCTCGACCTTGCGTTCCAGCACGGAGCGCTGCTGCTCGAGGGCACCGAGGATCTTGCGGGACTTTTCCTGGGCGTCGTTGACAAGGCTGCTGGCTTCGATCTGGGCTTCAGCGATGATCTTGTCCCGCTGCTGCTCGCCGTCGGCGATGTGCTTGTCGTGCATCTGCTGCGCCATGGCGAGCAGGCCGGCAGCGGACTCCGAGACAGGGGTGGCGGCGGCGGGTGCCGGGGCAGCGGCAGGCGCGGGAGCCTTCTCGGCTTCCTTCTTCTTCGCAGCTTCGGCTGCCTTGGCCTCGGCTTCTGCCTTGGCGCGGTCTTCTTTGTCCTTGTCGACCTTGACGGGGGCCGGCACCTTTTCCACGACGGGGGCCGCGGCGGCGGAGCTGGCGGGCGTGCCGGCGCCGAGTTCGGCGAGCTTCTTGCGCAGCTCGTCGTTCTCCTGGTTCAGACGTCGCAGTTCCACGACGATCTCGTCCAGGAAGTCATCAACTTCGTCCTGGTCGTAGCCTTCGCGGAACTTGGTCGGCTGAAAGCGCTTGTTGACAACGTCTTCTGGCGTCAAAGCCATCTGGTCACCTCGTTGGTCTAGTTAGTCAGGAGGCCTTCCGGCCGTCAAAACTACGGTACCTAAATATGGTCTGGTTCCTCTAATTCAACACCGCAGTGTCAAACCGGAGTTTTGTATCAGTTTGGGCGCGGCGCGGGTCCGCCTTCCCGCTAAGCCGCGATGGGCTGGGCGTATACGAGGCTTTTGGCGACCGCCATCGCCACCGTCACGGCCACGAAAAGCAGCAGGAAGCCCAGGTCGAGCGATATCCCGCCGAGCCGGAGCGGTGGGATGAGCCGCCGGAGCAGTTTGAGGGGTTTGTCTGTGACGGAATACACAGCGTGCGCGGCTACGAGAGCCACGCCGCTCGGCCGCCAGCTCCGCGCGAACATCTGTACCCAGTCAAAGACAAGCCGAACAATCAGGGCTACAAAAAAGAACAGCAGCGCGATATAGACAAGTCCGAAAACAATTCCCATGAGTTAACTCATATCTCCATGTTCATTCCGGAAACCGCAGTGTCCTTAAAATGGTTACGCCTCTATTTCAACACGGATAATTCAGCACGGATGCCAGACAGGTGTCCCTGCCTGGCATCCGTGGAAAAATCCTGCGCTAGCTCTGGTTGAAGAAGGCGGCCTGCGTCTCGCTGACCTTCTTGTCATCGCCGATGACTTCAACGTACGACGGCGAGAGCAGGAATACCTTGTTCGTGACCCGTTCGATGCTGCCACGCAGGCCGAAGACCAGTCCAGCGGAGAAGTCGACGAGGCGCTTGGCGTCCGCTTCGCCCATGTCGGTGACGTTCATGATGACGGGGATGCCGTCACGGAAGCTTTCGCCGATGAGTTTGGCGTCGTTGTAGGAGCGCGGGTGGATCGTGGTGATCTGCCGGAGTCCGGTGGTCTCTTCGCGGCTCGATGCCGCTCGCTTGATGGGTGTCACAGGTGCGCGATATTCCTCTTCAGCGGCGTGGGGCTCTTCCCGGGGGACCTCGCGGACCGGCGCCGCACGGCGCTCCTCGCGGTCGTGCTCCATGGAATTGTCCTCATCCTTGTGCGGTGTGGGGTGCTCGGACTCGTAGTGTTCCTCGCCGTCGGCGAGCCCAAGATAGATCATTGTCTTGCGCAGAGCGCCAGCCATGGTCGACTCCTATCGTGTCCGTCAGCGGGCCGCTCAAAATGACCTGACAGCCTTGGAATTCCCGCCATTACCTTCCAATACGTTGAACCTACCGCAACGCCGGACGCGGACCGAGAATATCCGAGCCAATACGAAGGTGTGTCGCACCGAACCGGATGGCAGCTTCGAGGTCCTGGCTCATGCCGGCGGAAATACCTGTGGCGTCCGGGTATCCGGTCCTCAGCCGGGCCGAGATCTCAGCAAGCTTCTCGAAAGCGCGGCCGGGATCCGCGCCGAGCGGAGCCACCGCCATGACCCCCGCCAGCCGCAGCCCGTCGGAGCTTGCCAGGCGGTCGGCCAGCGCGGGGACGTCGTCGGGAAGCGCGCCGCCCCGGTGACCGTCGGCGTCGTCGTCCAGGCTGACCTGGATAAAGCAGTCCAGCGGGTCCCGGCCAGTGCGTTCGCGCTCGGCAGCCATGGCCTTGGCCAGGGCACCGGCGAGCTGGGGCCGGTCAACGGCGTGTACGGCGTGGGCGTACTTCACGACGGATTTGGCCTTGTTGCTCTGGAGCTGGCCGATGAAGTGCCAGCGGAGGTCAAGGTCGCCGAGCCCGGCCGCCTTGTCCGAGGCTTCCTGGTCCCTGTTTTCGCCGACGTCGGTGACGCCCAGTGATGCGAGCCGCCGCACGTCCTCCGCGGGGTGGAACTTGGTGACGACGATCAGCCGCGGCGGCGATTCCTGCCGTCCGACGGCCGCCGCGGCGCCGTCGATCCGGGACCTGACCGCGGCGAGGCGCCCCCGGAGCTCGGCCAGCCGGGGATCCTGCTGCTCATCCATCGTGGCGTGGCCCCGCCCCGAGCGGGGAACCTGTCCAGACCAGGCCGGCGAACCGGCCGGTGTTGCTGTTGCGGCGGTAGGAAAACAGCTTTTCGTCTTCCAGGGTGCAGCCGCCGGAGTATTCGACCCGCACGCCTGCGGCCTCCAGCTGGCTGCAGACTCCCGCCGGCAGGTCCAGCCCGGGCGTACCTCGGGAAGTGCTGCACCAGGTAGCGGGGACGATGGCCACTACGTCCGCCCGCATCCCGGCCGGCACCTCGTAGCACCGCCCGCAGATGGACGGGCCGATCCAGGCGCTGATCTCCGCAGCGCCGAGCTCACGCATGCGCGCCACCGCGGCGGGCACCACACCGGAGGCGACGCCGGGCCGTCCCGCATGCACCGCACCGAGCACCGGCGCTCCCCCGGCAGCCTGCTCCCCCACCAGGACCACGGGCACGCAGTCGGCCACCATGACCGCCAAAGGCTGACCGGCGGACACCATGGCGTCGGCGGTCGGTGCAGCGGGGACGCTGCCGGCGATCGTGGCGACCTCGTGGCCGTGGACCTGGTTCATGTAGTGGAAGCCGCGGCTGCCGAGGCCGGCGGCCAGGTCGAGCTCCCTGCGGCGGCGCCGGACTTCCGCCGGATCGTCGCCAACATGGAGCGCCAGGTTGCCGGCGTCGGCGTCGGTGAAAGCCACCCAGACGCCGGGCCGGGCTTCCGTCCGCCACGAGAACACTCAGAACACCGCCAAACTTGTTTGCAGAGCTTCAATCCTACGAGAAAGCACCATGGCACTGCCATCCGGCAGTGCCATGGTGCCTCAGGACCTACTTCAGGAAATCGGGGACATCCAGGTCATCCGAATGGCGGCCGGACAGGTCCGGTTCCACGACGGACGGCAGGTCGACGTCGAAGCCGGAGTCTGCCGGCACGGCGGACGAACGCTGCTGGCCCCAGCCGCCCAGGGCGGAGGCGCCGACGGTTGCGTGCAGCGGCTGGACGTGGGCCGAGGCCGGGGCCTGCGCCGGAGCCGGTGCGGCGGCCGGGGCTGCCGGGCGCTGCGGTGCCGTCTGCGGGAGCGACTGGTCCATCGACGGCGAGGTGGCCTTGACGTCGTCGAAGCCGGCGGCGATGACGGTGACACGGGCTTCGTCGCCGAGGGCGTCGTCGATGACGGCGCCGAAGATGATGTTGGCCTCCGGGTGGGCGACTTCCTGGACCAGGCGGGCCGCCTCGTTGATTTCGAAGAGGCCCAGGTCCGAGCCGCCCTGGATGGACAGCAGGACGCCGTGCGCGCCGTCAATGGAGGCCTCGAGCAGCGGTGAGGCGATGGCGAGCTCCGCAGCCTTGACGGCACGGTCCTCACCGCGGGCCGAACCGATGCCCATGAGCGCCGAACCAGCGCCCTGCATGACGGACTTGACATCGGCGAAGTCCAGGTTGATCAGGCCCGGGGTGGTGATCAGATCGGTGATGCCCTGGACACCGGACAGCAGGACCTGGTCGGCGGAACGGAATGCGTCCAGCACGGAGACGTTGCGGTCGCTGATGGACAGCAGCCGGTCGTTCGGAATCACGATCAGGGTGTCGACTTCGTCGCGCAGGGCGTCGATGCCCGCCTCGGCAGAGCCGGCGCGGCGCCGGCCCTCGAAGGTGAACGGGCGGGTGACGACGCCGATGGTCAGGGCGCCGAGCGAGCGGGCAATGCGGGCCACGACGGGCGCGCCACCGGTGCCGGTGCCGCCGCCTTCGCCGGCGGTGACGAAGACCATGTCAGCGCCACGGATGACCTCTTCGATTTCCTCGGCGTGGTCCTCGGCAGCCTGCTTGCCGACCTCGGGGTTCGCACCGGCTCCCAGCCCGCGCGTCAGCTCACGCCCGATGTCGAGTTTGACGTCGGCATCGCTCATCAACAATGCCTGCGCATCGGTGTTGACCGCGATGAATTCGACGCCGCGAAGACCGACCTCGATCATGCGGTTGACTGCGTTCACGCCACCGCCGCCGATGCCGACGACCTTGATGACGGCCAAGTAATTCTGCGGAGCTGCCACGTTACGTGTCCCTTGTTCGTGTTCTGTTGCGAAAACTGATGGAGTCGGGCTTGAAGCTTCGAACCTTAACCTTCGAGTTGAAGGTTATAGTTATGTCAAGTAACTCATGTCTGTGACGCTATTTCCTATGTAGGGGACATTCAATAACCGGCGCCGCGTGTCGCGGGAATACCGGTCAAATACCCTTAATTTGTGCTGCATTTGCTGCTGTCCTGCGACCGCCGGGTGCCCGGCGGTTTGCCACCTGGGGCGTGGTGCCTCGCACGCGTATCGGAATTCCAGGCTAACCGATCGGCTGCTATCGGGTGACCGGGTGCCTGGGCACGCTGACATCGTAGATCCGGACCGGATTTTTCGGGTCGACGGGAGCCTTGAGGAGCGCGGCGAGGACCCGGGCCTTGAGTTCCTTCTCCCCCGCATTTCCCCAGATGATCGTCTGGCCGTCAACGAGTTTGAGTTCGACGGCGTCCGCGGACTTCGCCGAGGCATCGGAGAGCCTGGCGAGCACGTCTGCCGGGAGCGCGCCCAGGACGCCGGTGATCGCGTGGAACAGCTCCGGAGCCAGCGCGCCGTCCCCGGCGTCGATCACCGGCAGCGCTATCGAGGCGGAGTCCGTGGTGCTGCTGAGCCGGACGCCGTCAACATCCACCAGCTGGAAGCCGTCGCCCTGCTTGAGCATGGCCACCGGGAGGCGCTCCGTGATGTGCACTGCCAGCGTGCCCGGCGGGCGTGCCTGGGTGGTCACCTCTTTGATCTGGACGAACGGCTGCAGGAGGGCTGTTACGTCCTCGTCGCCGATCTGCGGCAGCGGCTTGCCCTGCAATGGCGCCAGGGCGGCCTGCACCTGCCCTGCGCTCAGCAGCTTCGTGCCCTCCACGGTGACGGTCCGCAGCGCCAGCACTGGCGTGTAGACGGCCGCCAGCACGATCGCGGCGACGAGCCCGGCGACGACCCCGATGGTGCTCAGGAGGATCCGTTTCCGCCGCTTGGCCTTGGGCTCGGGAAAGGACAGCACATTGTCCTGCTGCCGCTCCGGACCGCTGGCGGCAGGGGTTCCGCCGGCCGCGGTCCGGGCGCCCGGCCCGGAATCGGCCTTTGACGCCGAAATCACATCCGTTGGCGCCTGGGCCTGACCGTCCGACGACGGACGCCGTGTCCCGGTCTTATAGGTGGGGCGGCGGGTGCTAGGCACCGGCTGCTCCAGCTGCCGCGGCGCCGTGGTCCGGGGCGCCGGCGTTCAGGGCCGCGACGATCAGCGGGCCGTAGGCCGTGACATCGCCGGCTCCGGCCGTCAGCACGATGTCGCCGGGGGCTGCCGCGGCCACTACGGCCTGCACGGCCGCCTCGTCCGGGCCGATCAGCCGGCCGCCCGGGGCCAGGTGGTCGCCGATCAGCTGGCTGCTGACGCCGGGGATGGGGTCCTCACGGGCGGGATAGATGTCCAGGACCAGGGCCGTGTCCGCAGCGTTGAGGGCTTCGGCGAATTCACGGGCAAATTCGCGGGTCCGGGAAAACAGGTGGGGCTGGAAGAGCACGTGCACCCTATGCCCGCCGGCCACGGACCGTGCGGCGGACAGCGCGGCCCGGACCTCCGTGGGGTGGTGGGCGTAGTCATCATAGACACGCACTCCACGGCCCTCGCCCTTGAATTCGAAGCGCCGCGAGGCTCCGGCGAAATGCGCGAGGGCTCCCGCAGCGGCCTCGGGCGCGACGCCGAGTTCGAGCGCGACGGCGAACGCCGCCGCCGCGTTGAGCGCGTTGTGCCGCCCGGGAACCTGGAGATCGACGGCGAACCGTCCCCCGGGGGTTTCGATCCAGACGTCGCCCGGACCGCCGTCGTGCAGCTTGAGCGCGGCACCGTCCGCCGTGCCGTAGAGGACCACCCGGGTGTTGCCCCGCTCCAGGGTGCGGCGGGCCAGAGCCCGGGCGCCGTCGTCGTCCGCGCAGGCCACCAGCACGCCGTCGGCGGGCAGCAAGGCGGTGAAGCTGTCAAACGAGGCGTACACTGCTTCGGCAGTGCCGTAATGGTCCAGGTGGTCCGGTTCGACGTTGGTGACCACGGCGATCCGCGGGCGGTAGTTCAGGAAGGAACCGTCGGACTCGTCGGCTTCCGCGACGAAGATGCTGGAACTGCCGTGGGCGGCGTTGACGCCCAGCGCCGGCACGTTCGCGCCGATCGCGAAGGACGGGTCCAGCCCGGCGCCCTGCAGCAGAATGGTGATCATCGACGTCGTGGTGGATTTTCCGTGGGTGCCGGCCACGGTCACCACCGTGTCGTCCGCCATCGTGGCCGCCAGCGCCTCGGAGCGGTGCAGGACGGGCAGCCCGGCGGCCCGTGCTGCGGCCAGCTCGGGGTTGTCCGGGCGGATCGCGGAGCCGGCCACGACCGATTGGGCGTCGCCGAGGTTGGCGGCGGCATAGCCGACGTGGATCCGGGCACCGGCTGCGGCGAGTTCGGCCATCACGGGCAGGTCCTTGGCGTCCGAGCCGCTGACCGGCAGGCCGCGGGCCACCATGATCCGGGCGACGGCGGACATGCCCACGCCGCCAATGCCGATGAAGTGCACCCGGCCGAGGGACTCCTGGGTGCGGCCGGCCTGCGGCTCCGGCTGGTGTTGGGGCTGGATCATGGCTCTACCGCTTCCTGCTGTGCTTTTTCAAAGGCGCTGACTTCAACGGCTTAGCCTTCGAAGACGCTGCCGCTGCAATGACGAGATCGGCCATGCGCCGGTCAGCATTTCGAATGCCGAGCTGGCCGGAGCTGGCTGCCATCCGGGCGAGCCTCGCGCCGTCCAGCAGCAGCGGGATGAGGTTCTGGCGCAACCACTCGGGGGTGAACGCACTGTCTGCCACGATCAGGGCGCCGCCGGCTTCGACGAGGCCGGCGGCGTTGAGCGCCTGCTCCCCGTTGCCGATGGGCAACGGCACGAAGACCGCGGGCACGCCGACGGCGGCGGCTTCGCAGACGGTGGCGGCCCCGGCGCGTGCCAGCAGCAACCCGGCCGCGGCGTAGACGGATTCCATTACGTCCACGAATTCCACCTGCCGGTAGCCGGGTGCTGCGAGCGGCTTGCCGTCGGCGTCGTGGACCGACTTGCCGCGTCCGGTGATGTGCAGGGTCTGGATGCCGGCCTCGGCGAGGGCTCCGACGGACGCCGCGATGGTCCGGTTGATGCTCTGCGCTCCCGAGGAACCGCCGGTGACGATCAGCGCAGGCTGCTGTGGATCGAGCCCCAGTGCCGTCCGGGCGGCCGCCATGGCTGCCGCGCGGTCGAGTCCGGAGATCTCACGGCGCATGGGCATGCCGACGTGCACCGCCCCGGGGAGCCTGGTGCCGGCGAAGGCGACAGCCACCTTGGCGCCCAGCCGTGCCCCCACCCGGTTCGCGAGGCCGGGCCGGGTGTTGGCTTCATGGATGACAATCGGGATATTCCGGCGCCGGGCGGCGAGGTACATGGGCGTGCACACGTATCCGCCGACGCCGACCAGCACGTCAGCTCCGGCCTCATCGAGAATGACCCCTGCCTGCTTCACCGCACCGGCGAGCCGGCCGGGGAGCCGCAGCAGGTCCAGCGACGGTTTGCGCGGGAAGGGGACACGGCTGATCGTGGCGAGGTCCAGCCCCGCGGCCGGGACCAGCCGGGCCTCCATCCCGTTGGGCGTGCCGACCGCGAGCAGCCGCGCACCGGGACGGGCTTCCCGGACCGCGTTGGCGATGGCCAGGAGCGGGCTGATGTGCCCGGCTGTACCGCCGCCGGCGAGGACGACGGACAAAGAGGACTCGGTGCTCATGAAGGCCTATTTACGCTTTCGTGCTGGGTTCTTGGGGGCGGGGTTCTTGAGGGTGGGCTTCCGGGGGCGGAGTCCTGAGGGGCGGGCTTCTTGGGCGCCGGGTTCGTCGGCGCGTTCCTGGCAGCGGCCCGGGCGGCGGAACTGCTGGTCCCGAACCGCTTCCGCAGGATCTTGGCCAGCCCGGCCGGGCCGAACTTGAACATCCGCTTGGGCTGCAGGCCCGGCGCCATCTGCGCCCGGGCCAGAGACAAGACTACGCCGATGGCGCACAAGGACATGAGCAGGGCGGAGCCACCATAGGAAATGAACGGCAACGGAATGCCCACCACCGGAGCCAGGCCGGTGACAACGGCCATGTTAACGGTCGCCTGGCCCAGCAGCCAGACCATGATGGTGCCGGCAAGGACCCGGTGGAACATGTCCTTCTGGGCCACGACGACGCGGTAGATGGCGGTTCCCAGGATGCCGAACAGGACCAGGACCACGAGGGTGCCGATCAGCCCGAGTTCTTCGCCGATGATCGCGAAGATGAAGTCATTGTGGGCTTCCGGGATCCAGCTGTACTTCTGCCGGCTCTGGCCCAGCCCCACCCCGAACCAGCCGCCGGAGGCGAGCCCGTAGAGGCCGTTGGTCGACTGGTAATTCAGATCCGAGCCGTCGGCGCAGGTCTGGCCGGTCCAGGACAGGATGCGGCAGACGCGGTTGGGGCTCGTGATGGCCAGGACAGCGGTGGCGGCGCCGAGGAATATCGCGCCAATGCCGAACACGTAGAGCCGGACACCCGCGAAAAAGAGCGCCGCTGCGGTGATGATCATGACGATCATCGCCGTGCCGAGGTCGTTGCCGGCCAGGATGAGGCCGATCACGAGCACGGCTACCGGGGCAACGGGGATCAGTGCGTGCTTCGACTGGCTGAGGAGCTTCGTCTTGGCGCCAAGCACCGTCGCCATCCACAGGGCGAGGGCCAGCTTGGCGGCCTCGGAGGGCTGGAAGGTGAACGGCCCGACGTCGATCCAGTTCTTGTTGCCCAGGGCGCTGCGCCCCATCACGAGCACCAGCACCAGCAGGATCAGCGCGAGAAAGATGGCGAGCCACGCGAAACGTTTGAGCCACACGACGTTGACGCGGGAGAGCAGGAACATGCAGAAGACGCCGATGGCGGCGAACACGCCCTGCTTGAGGGCGGCCGAGTAGGGCGACTCCCCCGCAGCGATGGCCTCCACGCTGGAAGCGGAGAGCACCATCATGATGCCGATCGCCGTCAGCGCCAGCGTGGCGCCGAGGATCAGGTAGTAAGTGGAGCCGTTGCGGGACTTTCCGGTGCCTTCCAGCGCGGACCAGAAGCCCCGGAACCAGCCGCGGACCCTTGCTGCGGGTGACAGTCTTTTTCCCGGCGCTTGGCCGGGCACCTTTGCGGCGGGCGCTTTGTTCCCGGCTGTGCCATGTCTTGCCGCGGCGGGCTTGGCCTCGGCGGGCTTGGCCGCGGCGGGTCTCGCTGCGGCGGGCCTGGCCGCCGGCGTGCGTGTGGGCGTGCTGACCATTGTTACTCCTCGCTGGTCTGAGCCTGCCCTTCCACGAGCCCGCGGACGGCTTCGATGAAGGCGTCGCCACGGTGAGCGTAGGAAGAGAACTGATCCATGGATGCAGCCGCCGGGGCCAGGAGCACAGTGTCCCCGGAGGCGGCCAACTGCGCCGCCGACGCAACGGCCCGGGCCATCACAGTCTCACCGAAAATCGGCGAAGGACCTGCTTCGGCATCGGCCGGTCCGGCAGTCTGCACGTCTTCAGTGTCGCCCTTCGCCTGCCCGATCACGGGGACATCGGGTGCGTGTCGCTGCAGCGCGGACCGGAGCGCGCTGGAGTCCGCCCCGATCAGCACCACTGCCTTGAGCCGGTGGGCCTGCTCCCGGACCAGCGCTTCATAGTTGACGCCCTTGGAGAGTCCCCCGGCGATCCACACCACGTTTTCGAACGTTGACAGCGAGGCTGCGGCGGCGTGCGGGTTGGTGGCCTTGGAATCGTTGATCCAGAGCACGCCGTTGTGGCGGGCGACCAGCTGGATGCGGTGGTCGCCCGGCAGGTAGTCCAGCAGGCCCTTGCGGACTGCGGACGGCTCCGCCCCGTAGGCCCGGACCAGGGCTGCCGCGGCCAGGGCGTTCGCCACCATGTGCCGCGGTGCCACCGGGCCCAGGTCGGCGACGGAGGCCAGCTCGACGGCGCTGTCCCTGCGCTCGGCGATGAAGGCGCGGTCCACCAGGAGGCCCTCGACGACGCCGAGCATGCTGACGGCGGGCGTGACGGTGGTGAAGCCCACGGCGCGGCAGCCCTCCACGACGTCGGCTTCCTCCACCATGCGTTCGGTTTCGATCTGCTCCGCGTTGTAGATGCAGGCCTTCTGGGTGTTTTCGTAGACCTTCGCCTTGTCGGCCAGGTAGGAGGCGTAGGAGCCGTGCCAGTCCACATGGTCTTCCGCGACGTTGAGGCACACACTGGCGACCGGGGACACGGAATGGCTCCAGTGCAGCTGGAAGCTGGAGAGCTCGACGGCGAAGACGTCATAGTCCACCGGGTCCCGGAGAGCGTCCAGGATCGGCGTCCCGACGTTGCCGACGGCGATCGCCTTGAGTCCGGCGGCCTGCAGCATGGACTCGGTCAGGCCCACGGTCGTCGTCTTGCCGTTGGTGCCCGTGATGGTGAGCCAGTCGGCGGTCTTGCGGCCCTTGCGTTCGCGCACGCGCCAGGCGAGTTCGACGTCGCCCCAGACCGGGATGTGTGCCCTCGCCGCGGCGGCCAGCAACGACTGGTCCGGCCGCCAGCCCGGGGAGGTGACGATCAGATCGGGCTTCCCGCCGTCGATCCTGGGCACGGCGGTCACGCCCTCTTCGCCCAGCAGCACGTCCACGGCCCCGACAATCCGCAGCGTTTCCGCCTGCGCCTGCGCCTTCGGGCTGGTAGCGGAGTCCACGACGACCACCCGCGCGCCGAGCTCGATCAGGGTGTCGGCGGCGGCAAAGCCGGAGACGCCGATGCCAGTGACCACAACGCGCAGGCCGGCCCAGTCCGAATCCCAGCTGACCAGGTCCTTCAGCCGGGGCGAGGTGGTGAGCGCTGCCGGGATGGAGTCGGTCACAGGAGCACCACCCATTCGGCGTAGAAGATCCCGAGCCCGGCGGCGACGAACAGTCCGCAGAGGATCCAGAACCGGACAACGACGGTGACTTCCGCCCAGCCCTTGAGTTCAAAGTGGTGCTGGAGCGGGGCCATTTTGAAGAACCGCTTTCCCTTGGTGATCTTGAAGTAGCCGACCTGGATGATGACGGACAGGGTGATCAGGACGAACAGGCCGCCGATGAAGGCAAGGAGCAGTTCGGTCCGGGAGAGGATCGCGAAGCCTGCGACGGCGCCGCCGATGGCGAGCGATCCGGTGTCTCCCATGAAGATTTTTGCCGGTGAGGTGTTCCACCAGAGGAAACCGACCAAGGCGGCGCTGAGGATGGCCGCCAGCAGCGCGAGATCCAGCGGATCGCGGACGGAGTAACAGCCGCTGCCGGCCTGCCGCGGGGAGCCGCAGGCCTGGTTGCTCTGCCAGATACCCATCAGCGTGTAGGCGCCAAAAACCATTATCGAGGCGCCGGCTGCGAGCCCGTCGAGGCCGTCGGTGAGGTTCACCCCGTTGGTCGCGGCCGTGATAATCAGGTTCGACCACAGCACGAACAGGATGGCGCCGAGCACGGTTCCGCCGAAGGCCAGGTTCAGCCACGGGATGTCGCGGACCAAGGAAATCTGCGTGGACGCGGGAGTCAGCCCGTTCTCGTCCGGGAACCGCAGCGCCAGGACCGCGAAAATAATGCCTACGCCGGCCTGCAGGATCAGTTTGGCCTTGGCGTCCAGGCCGAGGCTGCGCTGCTTGGAGATCTTGATGAAATCGTCCAGGAAACCGACGAGTCCCATCCCGACCATGAGGAACAGCAGGAGCAGTGCCGAGGCGGAGGGGCCCGGTGAGACCGGGTTGATCATCCACATGATGAGGTGGGTGAGCCCGTAGCTGGCGAGGACCGCCAGGACCACGATGGTGCCGCCCATGGTGGGGGTGCCGCGTTTCGTGTGGTGCGAGGTGGGACCGTCATCGCGGATGAATTGCCCGTAGCTCCTACGGACCAGCAGCCGGATCAACAGCGGGGTGCCCACGAGGGCAAAGAGCAACGCCAGGCCGGAGCCCATCAGCAGTGCAATCACGGCAGCGAACTCCCTTCAACGGCGGTTCCGGCAGGTTTTCCAGCGGCATTTCCAGCAGTGACTTCGGCACCGCGTCGGGCGGCTTGTGGAGGTAATGCTATCCGATCGCCCAGATGGCGCAGGCCGATGCTGTTCGAGGATTTGAACAGCACCAGGTCACCCGGCTCAAGCTCGGCCTGCAGGAGCTGGTAGGCCTCCTCCGCGGTCTCGGCGAAGACGCATTCGTTGCCCCAGGATCCTTCGTTGACGGCGGAGACGTAGAGCGATCGTGCCTCCCGTCCGACGACGACCAGCCGGGAGATGTTGAGCCGGACCACCTGGGTGCCGACGGCCATGTGCTCCCGGATGGAGTCGGGTCCCAGTTCGAGCATGGCGCCGAGCACCGCCCAGGTCCGGCGTCCGCGGCCGAGGTCGGCCAGTGTCCGCAAGGCGGCCCGCATGGATTCCGGGTTCGCGTTGTACGCATCGTTGATGACGGTGACGCCGTCGGCGCGCTCGGTGCGTTCCATCCGCCACCGGCTGGCAGCCGTCTGTGCGCTCAGCGAGGCCGCGATGCGCGCTGCGGGAATGCCCGCGGCGTGGGCTGCTGCGGCGGCTGCCAGCAGGTTGGACACGTGGTGGGCGCCGATCAGCTTGGCTGTGACGTGCTGCGGGGCCGTCCCATCCGGGGCGCTGTCGCCGGGCAGGAAGAGTTCGAATTCGGGGTGGCCGGCGGCGTTCAGTTCGACGCCTTCCGCGCGGACACGCTCTGCACCGACTCTGTCGGAGCGGCGGTCGCGGGAGGGCTGGGAAGAGTAGCCGAGCACGGCGGCACCGGTGCGGCCCGCCATGGCTGCGACGCGGGCGTCGTCCAGGTTGAGCACGGCGGTGCCGGTGGCCGGAAGGGCTTCGACAAGTTCGCCCTTGGCGACGGCGATGTTCTCCACGCCGCCGAATTCGCCGGCGTGGGCGGTGCCGACGCCGAGCACGACGCCGATGTCCGGGCGCACCATGTCCGCGAGGTAGCGGATGTGCCCGACGCCCGTGGCGCCCATCTCGATCACGAGGTACCGGGTGTCGTAGCCGGCCTTGAAGACGGTGAGCGGGACGCCGACCTCACCGTTGTAGGAGCCCTGCGGGGCGACGGTGTGGCCCGCGCCGGATTCTTCGGCGAGGATCCCGGCGAGCAGGTCCTTGGTGGTGGTCTTGCCGGCGGAACCGGTGATGCCGATGACGGTCAGCGCAGCGCCTTCGGCTTCGCGGCGGGCCCGGATCCGGCGGACAGACTCGGCAGCGAGTGCCCCCATGGCGAGGACCGAGTCCTCAACCACGACGGCAGGGTAGTTCCGGCCCGCGGCGTCGGCGACGTCATGCTCCACGAGGGCCAGCACAGCACCGAGCGCGAAGGCGGCGCCCACGAAGTCGTGGCCGTCGGCCGTCTCCCCCGGCTTGGCCACGTAGAGGGAACCCGCTGTGGCTTCGCGGGAGTCGGTCACCACGGAGCCGGGCGTGATGCCCGGTTCGGCGGCCAGCCGGCCGTTGGTCAGGTCGGCGATTTCCGCCGCGGTAAATGCAATCATCTCGGTTTAGGACTCTATCCGCTGGTCTTGCAGAACGGTGAATCCCCGTGCTGTCAAGGCGGAGCGGAGCTCCACCCTGTCGTCGAGGGCGAGGTTGACGCCCTTGACTTCCTGCCATACTTCGTGGCCCCGTCCTGCGACGAGGATGGTGTCCTCCGGCCCGGCCAGCTCGACGGCCCTGCGGATGGCGGCGTCGCGCGGGAAGACCTCCTCCACCGTGCAGTCAAGGCCCTCGCGGTCCTTGGCATCGAGGGCTCCGGCCAGTACGCCTGCCCGGATGGCGGCGGCGTCCTCGTCGTGCGGGTCATCGTCGCTGACGATCACGGTGTCCGCGAGCCGGGCGGCGATGGCACCCATCGCCGGGCGTTTGCCCTGGTCGCGCTGACCGGTGGCGCCGAAGACGATGATCAGCTTCGAGCCCGGCTCCGGTGAGCGGACGGCCGCCAGGGCCCGGGCCAGGGCATCCGGGTTGTGGGCAAAGTCGACCACCGAGGCGGGCGCCGTGGAGACGAGCTGCATGCGGCCGGGGACGGCGACGGTGAAGGGATCCCGGGCCTCGAGGGCGGCCTGCACCGCCGCGGCGTCGTGGCCGCCTGCGAGCACCATGACGGTGGCCAGTGCGGCGTTGGCGACGTTGAAGCTGCCCGGGAGGCCGGTGTGAACGCGCAGGGCGGTGCCGTCGCGGTGCTGGAGCGTGAAATCGGTGCCGAGTCCGCGCGGGGACAGGCCGGTGACGGTCCAGTCGGCTACTTTCCCGCCGGCGTCGTGTGGTGCCGGGGCGGCCGCGAGGGTCGTGACCGGGATTTCGGCTGAGGCTGCCAGCTTCACGCCCCATTCATCGTCCACTGTGACTACGGCGGTGCGGGCGCGTTCTGCCGTGAAGAGCCGGGCCTTGGTCCGGAAGTACTCCTCCATACTGCCGTGCAGGTCCAGATGGTCCTGGGTCAGGTTGCTGAAGCCGGCGACGTCGAACACCACACCGTCCACGCGGTGGAAGGAGACGGCATGCGAGGAGACCTCCATGGAGGCCGCATCGAGGCCGCGTTCACGCATGAGGGCGAGCAGCGCGTGGACGTCCGTGGATTCGGGTGTTGTGAGCAGACTGGGAATCGGCTCGCCGCCGGCGAGGATCTCGATGGTCCCGATCAGGCCGGTCTTCTGGCCCAGGGCCTGCAGCAGGGCGTTGATGAAGTACGTGGTGGTCGTCTTGCCGTTCGTGCCGGTGACGCCGTAGAGGGCAGGCGCGGCCGCGTCGTCCGACCCGCTCCGGTAAATCAGGGCGGAGAGCCGTCCGACGAGCCCGCGGGGTTCCCCGGCCAGCAGCACGGGCACGGAGATGTCGTTCGAGAGCGCCAGCAGGCGCGCTCCGGCGTCGTCCGTCAGCACCGCGGCGGCCCCGGCCTCCACTGCCTGGGAAACAAAGTCGGCCCCGTGCCGGGTGGCGCCCGGCAGGGCGACGTACAGGTCGCCCGGCTGAACGGCTCGGGAGTTCAGTGAGATCCCGGTGACGGCTACTGAGCCGGATTCCCCGGGAACGACGACGCCGATCGCCTCACCGATGGTTTCCAGCGGCACCGCGGCGACCATAGCGGGCCGGAAGCCCGAGGTGGCGTCCTGGCCGGAGGGCGCGGTGGAAGCGTCTGGGGCGTTGAGCTCTGACAAGGGGATCTCCGTTTGCGGTGCTAGTGGATCTGGCGCTGCGCACGGAAAGATGCTCCGGCCCGCAGGCTTCGTATTCGTACTGGGTGCTGAATGGTGCGGGCGCTACTTGGCGTACTGCGGCAGCCGGACGGGTTCGCCGGTGGACGGCTGGACGTTGAAGGCGCGCAGCGTCTGGCTCATCACCGAGCGGAACACCGGTCCGTTCGAGATGCCGTGAATATCGCCCTTGGGCCGTTGCAGGACCACTTCAACAATAAACCGCGGATCGTCCATCGGCGCCATCCCCACCATGGAGGCGGTCAAGCCGCAGAACCCGGATTTGCCGTCGTCGCACGGCGACTGTGACGTTCCCGTCTTGGCGCCGACCCGGTAGCCGTCGATGCCGGCTTCCTTGATCTGGCCTTCCGTGACGGCGCTTTCGAGGATGTCGCGGACCTGCTTGGCGGTGTCCTTGGAGACGACCTGCCGCGGGGGCTGGGCCGGGACCTTTTCCTCGGTGCCGTCGGGGCTGATGTAGCTGTCGATCAGGCGCGGCTGGAGCATGACGCCGTCGTTGGCGACGGACTGGAAGGCCCGCACCGTCTGGAGGGTCGACTGCGACACCCCCTGGCCGAAGAGGACTGTGTACTCCTGGCGTCCGTCCCATTGTTCAGCCGGCGTCAGGATGCCCTTGGCTTCGGCGGGAAGCCCGATGTCGGGTGCCTCGCCGATGCCGAACTTCTGCAGCCAGTCGTGGCGCTGGTCCTTGCTCAGCCGCTGGCCTGCCATGACTGTGCCGGTGTTCATCGACCAGCCCAGGATGCCGGCCAGGGTCCGTTCCTCTGTGCCGTGTTCGAACGCATCGCTGAAGGTCTGCCCGTCCACGGTGTAGGTCGGCGGGATGGTGAAAGTGTCCAGCGGACTGGACTTGCCTTCCTCGATGAGCGCGGCGGCGGTGATCATTTTCTCCACCGACCCGGGCTCATAGGCGGCGGTGACTGCCCGGACACCGCGGTCCTCCGGCGCGGAGTTTCCGGGGTCGTTGGGATCCGGGGTATTGGTGTCCGCCATCGCGATGATGTTGCCTGTCTTGGCGTCCGAGACGATGATGACGCCCCACTCGGCGCTGAACTTGTCCTTCTGGCTCTGGATCGCCTGCTGCGCGAAGTACTGGAGATCAGAGTTGAGCGTGAGCCTGATGTCCTTGCCGTTCACGGCCGGGGTCAACTGGTCCACGCCTACCGGGATGCGCAGCCCGTCGGCGCCGATTTCGAAGAGCCGCTTACCGGGTGTGCCCTTGAGGATCTCGTCCTGGGTCTGTTCGAGCCCGGCCTGGCCGGTTGTGCCATCCTTCAGGAAACCCACGATTCCGCCGGCGACTGCCCCGTTGGGATAAACCCGCTTGCTGGTGCCTTCGCTCTCGACGCCGGGGACATGCAGCTTGGAGATCCGGTCTTCGACGTCGGGCAACAGGTCCTTGGCCACGATGTAGTACCGCTTGTCGCCCGTGAGGGCGTCCTTCACGTCGTCCCGGTCCATGCCAAGCGCCGCGGCGAGCTCGGAGATGCCCTGGTCCCGGGTTACCTTGACAATCTCGTCCTTGCCCTCGTCGAGCCTTGGGAACGTCTGGGTTTTGGTGTTGACGGTCTGGTCCACCACGATGTTGTAGCGGATCACGCTGCTGGCCAGAACGGTGCCGCCGGAGTCCAGGATGCTGCCGCGTTCGGCAGGGAGTTCGATCGGCGTGAGGCGGTTCTTGAGGGCGGCCTCGGCCATGCCTCCGACGTCGAGTCCCTGGACCAGGAAGAGCTTGCCGCCGACGACGAGCAAGAGCGTGAGCATGAGGCCGAGGCCGAGCCGAAGCCGCCGCGTGGCGCTTGGCACTTTTGCCTTGCGTGCCTTGCCGGTGTTCTGCGCCACGATGATTCCTTGCTGCTTGCCTGGCTCGTGATCCGTCCTGGGTTACTGTCCGGGGACCTTTTGGGCTGGAACTTTCTGGGCCGGGGCCGGAACGGACCCGCCATGGAGTTCCACAGCCGGCGCAGCCGGTAGGTCTGGTGCGGCTGCCGTGCGCGGTGTGGCTTCTGCGGCGGGCGCAGCGGCAGTAGCCCGTGCCGGTGTTGCCTCCGCGGCGGGCTGTGCCGGCACGTCGGCTGCCGGTTTGCGGTTCACAAGCGGCTCCTTGCCGATGGCGGGCGGGACGACATTAAGCTGCCCCGCGACAGCCGGCGCGGCGATGACGGCACCCGGGGCGTCGCCCTTCACCGCGGCCTTGGCCTTGCCGGTGACGCGGAGGGTGGACAGGTCGATCTGGCCCTTGCCGGTGGAGGCCACCATGCCCAGCTCGGTGGCTTTTGCCGCCAGGTTCTGGGGGGCGTCGAAGTGCTGCACCTGCTGCGTCAGGTCCTGGTTCTGCTTCGTCAAGGTCAGCTGATCGCTCCTGAGCTGGACCAGCTGGTACTGCGAGGTGGATACGGAGATGTTCAGGACCAGCACCGCCATCAGGGCTACGGCAAGGATGCCGAAGCAGAGCACGACGAACGGCGCCCGGCGCTTGCGCGGGGCCGAGCGAACCAGCGAGAGCGGGGTGCGGGACTTGCGGGCCGGACCGGGGTTCAGCCCGGGAAGGGCGCGGGCGGTGGCGCCAGTGGCAACGGGGAATCGGTTGACGGCAGCGGTGCTCATACGGCTCTCCTGGCTTTGATGCGTTCCACGGCGCGGAGCCTGGCGGAGGCTGCGCGCGGGTTCTCGGCAATTTCGGCTGCGGTAGGCACCTCGGTGCCCTTCGTCAGGGTCTTCAGTTCAGCCTTGTGTTCCTCAAGCTCCACCGGGAAACCGAGCGGGGCAGAAGATTTGGAGCCGGCCTGGAAGAAGCCCTTGACGATCTTGTCCTCCAGCGAGTGGTAGGACATGACGACGACGCGGCCACCGACGGCGATTGCGCTGACCGCCGCGGGGATCGCGCGCTCCAGCACGTCGAGTTCCTCATTGACCTCGATCCGGAGCGCCTGGAAAGTGCGCTTGGCGGGGTGCCCGCCGGATTTCGCAGCGCCCGCCGGGACAACCCCGCGGATCTGTTCGACGAGCTCACCGGTGGTGCTGAAGGGCTTCCCGGCGCGGGCGGTGACGATCCTGTTGGCGATGCGGCCGGCGAACTTCTCTTCGCCCCACTTCCGGATGATCCGGACGAGGTCCTCTTCGCTGTAGTTGTTGACGACGTCGGCGGCGGTCTGGCCGCGGCTCGTGTCCATCCGCATGTCCAGTGGGGCATCGAAGGAGTAGGCGAAACCGCGTTCCCGCTCGTCCAGCTGGAGCGAGGAGACACCCAGGTCCATCAGGACGCCGTGGACCTGGCTGAAGCCAAGGTCCGCCAGGACCTCCGGGATTTCGTCGTACACGGCGTGCACGAGGTCGATCCGGCTGGCGAAGGGCTTGAGCCGCTCCCCCGCCAGGGCCAGGGCTTCCTCGTCGCGGTCGATGCCGATCAGGTGGAGATCCGGGAAGCGCTGGAGCATGGCCTCGGAGTGCCCGCCCATGCCAAGGGTGGCGTCGATGACCACCGGGGACTCGCCGCGGCCGCGGGCCGCCTCGAATGCCGGTGCCAACAAATTGATGCACCGGTCCTTGAGGACCGGTACATGGCGTTCGGACGTGGGCTTCTGGTGAGGGTCAGTCATGCCTGCGTCCTTTCCTTGTCCGGGCGTGCTTGCTGTGCTGCCTGCGCAGCTGCGCTTCCCGCTTCTTGATCCAGATCCCCATCCGCGCCTACCCGGCGTCCGCCTGGCTCCGGGGAAGTGAGCCAGGAGAACAACTGGATGGGCGGCTGGAGATCTTGGTCAAGAAACGTAGTGCTGGTGGATCCGTGGGGCTCAGAAAATCCCCGGTATGGCGTCGTCTGTCTCCGAGAAGGCTGTTTCCTTTTCGGCCAGGTACTCATTCCAGGCTTGGGCGTCCCAGATCTCCGCCCGGGTACCGGCGCCGATGACGGCCAGTTCCCTGCCGAGTCCTGCGTACTCCCGGAGCGCCGGCGGAATCGTCACGCGCCCCTGCTTGTCAGGTACCTCGTCAGAGGCTCCAGAGAGGAACACCCGGATGTAGTCACGCGCCTGCTTACTGGAGATTGGAGCCTCCCGCATCTGCTCGTGCACCCGGCCGAATTCAGCCTCACTGAAGACATAGATGCAACGTTCCTGGCCCCTTGTGAGAACCAGCCCGCCGGCAAGTTCCTCGCGGAACTTGGCGGGAAGGATGATCCGGCCCTTTTCGTCCAGACGCGGCGAATGTGTGCCGAGAAACACGGCCCACCGCCTGTCTGTTCGTAGGAAGCCCAACGTCCCCTTGCTGCCACTACCCTCTTACGTCCTCCACATTACTCCACATCCCTCCACAGTCAACGACACGCCGAAGACAATTGCGCATTTCCGTGGGCATGTGGGTCCCGAAGTTCCGTGCAACGGCAGCGAACAGGGCCCGGTGGTGCGTAGTGGAGGGATTCCGGCATCCGGCGCGGGCGGGCACCCCTACAATCACGACGACGGACACGGCCGGGCGTACCCGCGTCCGCGCGAGCTGGCGAATCGCCTGCGGTTGCCGCCAAAAGCCCCCGATAACGGCAAAAGACCCGCCGAAGCGGGTCTTTGCGCGCCTCCGGGCTAGCCGGGTGGCGGGAAATGGAGGATGCTCCCGAGTTCGCTCAGGAATCCCCGCGGTGCCGTTCGTCCCAACGTTCCTCGAGGTTGCTCATGAACGATTTCCTGGGCTTTCCGGACTTCCGGGACGACCCGGCGGCTTTTGCCTTGCCGGAGGTGGAGCTGCGCATTGTCGCGAAATAGACGCCGGCTCCCATCACGACAAAACCCAAGACCCCGACCAAGATGTTTTGGACGGTAACGCCGACCAGCAGGAGCATTATGCCTGCCAGGGTGGCCAAGACCCCAATCACCAGATGGCGGGTAGACCATGAACGTCCATGGTCCGAGTCCATCGAGCTGGCGAACTTGGGATCGTCCTCATGCAGCTGCTTCTCAAGTTGCTCAAGCAACTTCTGTTCGTGCTCCGAGAGCGGCATCACGACCTCCTTAAGTCGGCCAACGTCCAGACTTGACGTGGCCAGTGTCCCTAATCCCATAACGACCGGGATTCCGGAGTGGTTCCCGTCCGCCGTCGTTGCGCGAATCGGGGTTCCCACCGGTGGTTTTCCACGGTCCCTTTTGGGTGTTCAACTGGTCACGCATCAGCCCGAACGCTCGTTCCAGTCGTTCTAAACCTACGTACATCTAAGGATAGTTTGTTGCGGCCCGTTCTGAAAGACGCTGCACAAGCTTGGCGCATTCAAGACGGCCGACCCGGCCGCAGATGTCAGCCGGAGCCGCTGCCGGGATCGAGAAGCCGGGCCGGCAGCACCGATTTTGTCCCGAATTTCCGCGTCACCGCGTCGAGTACCTGTTCGGCTGCACGCCAGTTGTCATCCCTGCGGTCCAGGCTCAGCTGCAGCGGCGCCTGGGCGGCTTCCTCAAGCTGCTCCGCCCGGATGCCGACGAGCCGCACCGTCATGGGCCGGTCCCCGACGGATTCCAGGAGCTGGACGGCCACGGCGTAGAGCAGCTGGGCGCTGTCGATCGGGGTGCTGACGGTCCGGCTGCGCGTGATGGTGGAGAAATCGGCGTACCGCAGCTTGAGTGCCACTGTCCGGGCATGCATGCCGGCGCTGCGGAGCCTCTCCGCCGTGCGGTGTGAGAGCCGCAGCAGTTCGCGATGCAACAGCGCCTCGTCGGCCGTGTCCACCGCGAAGGTCTCTTCCGCCCCGATGCTCTTTTCCAGCCGGACCGGTGTTACCGGACGGGGATCGATCCCCCATGACAGGTTGTAGACGTGTTCGCCGGAGGCGCCGAGCACCTTGCGCAGGGAAGGCAGCGGCGAGGCGGCGACGTCCGCCACGGTCCGGATGCCCATTCGGGCGAGCACCTCGACCGTCTTGGCGCCGACGCCCCAGAGTGCGCTGACAGGAAGACTGTGAAGGTACGGCACCGTCTCCTCCGGTCCGATCAGCAGCAGTCCGTCCGGCTTGCACCGGGTGGAGGCGATTTTCGCCACGAACTTGCTGGCCGCGATCCCGACGGATGCCGTGATTCCCAGTTCCCGATGGACCCGGGCCCGGATGAGTTCGCCGATCTCGCGGGGTGTACCCAGCCGGCGGATCGCCCCGCCGACGTCGAGGAAGGCCTCATCCACGCTCAGCGGTTCCACCAGATCGGTGATGGAGCCGAAGATTGCCATGATCTGGCCGGACACTTCGTAGTACAGCTTGTGCCGGGGCTCGATGATGACGGCCGAGGGGCACATGCGGGCCGCGACCACCATCGGCATCGCCGAGCGCACGCCGAAGGCGCGGGCTTCGTACGAGGCGGAGAGCACCACGGACCGGTCCGCGGGGTAGCCGACGATGACGGGTTTTCCCAACAGCTGGGGCCGGCTGCGCAGCTCCACGGAGACGAAGAACGCGTCCATGTCCACGTGCATGATGCTGCTGCGCCGGAGTTCGCGAAGCGTCGCTTCAAGCTGCTGTTTCTCCCTGTCCGGCCCCACAACTTCAATCCTATGCCCCGGGACTGACTAAACTGGAGGCTGAATCCGGCGTCAACACCAGGAGGAAAGTGTCTGTGAAGGTTTTTGGAGAGCGCAAACGTGCTGCGGTTGCCGTTATTGCGGCAGGCGCCATCATGGCCCTGGCCGCTTGCACGCCCGCCGCCCCCGGGACCGCTTCCTCGGCTTCCTCGGCGGCGCAGGCGGGGCCGGCGGTGACATCGACCGCCCCGCCCACCACCACCGCACCCCCCAGCCCTTCCGCGGAGCCCGGCACCTCGGCCACGGTAGGGGCCGTGGTTTCCGGTTTCCCGCAGCAACTGCTGCCCCTGATGCCCGGAGCAAAGGTGGTCTCGAGCAGTTTCGACAAGACCACGGCGCCGGCCACGGTGGCACTGGTCGGCAGCATCACCTCGCCGGCCGCCGCGGTCCTGGCCTTCTACACCACGCAGCTGGAGGCCCAAGGCTTCACTGCCGTTCCGGGCGAGGCCGTGGGCTCGGTCCCGTCCAAGGACTTCCTGCGCGGTGACAATGAAACGGTCAACACCTCGGTGATCGAGACCGCGGGCGTCTCGACCTTCACCATCGGCGCAAACGTCGCCGCCGAGTCCGTCAAGTGACCCTCGCGGAACAGCTGCGCCTCGAGCAGACTGCCTACGTAGCCGCCGTCGCCGGCAAGCTCACCGATTTCCTGACCACCCGCCAGGCCGTCATGTCTTCAATATCCCAGGACATCGATCCGCTGATGGGCTCCATCTCCAACCTTGTCACCGGCGGTAAGAGACTGCGGGCGCTCATGTGTTACTGGGGCTGGCGCGGTGCAGGCGGTGAGGCCGGGGCCGGCGAAGTGGTCACGGCCGGGTCCGCCCTGGAACTGTTCCAGGCTGCCGCCCTTATCCACGACGACATCATTGACCGCTCGGACACCCGCCGCGGCGGACCCAGCGTGCACCGCCGTTTCAGCGATCTGCATGAGACGCAGGGCTGGGCTCTGGACCGCGAACGGTTCGGGCACGCTGCGGCCATCCTGACCGGCGACCTGTGCCTGTCCTTCAGCGAGGAGTCCTTCACCGAAATCGGGGACCGGGCCGCTTCCGGAAGCCAGGCCCGGCTCATCTTCAACCTGATGCGCGCCGAGGTCATGGCCGGCCAGTACCTCGACATTCTCGAGGAGGTCGCCGGACCGCGGCGGGACCGCGCCGGCGCCGTCGGCCGTGCCCAGTCCATCATCCGGTTCAAGTCGGCCAAATACTCCACCGAGCACCCGTTGGCCCTCGGCGGTGCCCTGGCGGGTGCGCCCGATGAGCTGCTCCGCGGCTATTCGGCCTTCGCCCTCCCGCTCGGCGAGGCCTTCCAGCTCCGGGACGACGTGCTGGGGGTCTTCGGCGATCCGGTCAGTACGGGTAAGCCCGCCGGAGACGATCTGCGCGAAGGCAAACGCACCGTCCTGGTGGCTTTCACCCTGGACCAGGCCACCCCTGCCGAATCAGCGTTCATCGATGCCCAGCTGGGCAACCCCGGGCTGAGCGAGGCGGACGTGGACGCGATCCGACGCATCATCGTGGACTGCGGTGCGCTGCAGGCCACCGAAGTGCTGATTGAGGAGTTCGGTCACGCGGCCTTCGCGGCCCTGGACCTGTTGCCGCTCGAGGAGCTGCCCAAGACGGCGCTCCGGAAGCTCGCCGAAGCCACCGTGAGCCGAACGGCCTGATCAGCCGAACGGCCTGAGAGGCCTGCCGCCGGTCAGGCCAGCCACCCCGTGGAGTCCGTGGACGGACTCTACGGGAGTGGCACGTGCTACCAGGCCAGGGACTGTGCCCGGCGGCGGATCTCCGTCTTACGTCCTTCGCGGAGGGCGTCGATCGGCCGTCCGCGCAGGGATTCGTCGGGCGTAAAGAGCCAGGTGATGAGTTCCTCGTCCGAGTAGCCAGCGTCTGCGAGGACCACTATGGTGCCCTTCAGGCTCTCCACGGCGTGGCCGTCCTGGACGAAAGCCGCCGGCACCGAACGGATACGCCGGTCACCGACCCTCAGTGCCGCCAGTGCGCGTTCATCGAGCAGCGCATGGACCTTCGTAATGGAAACATTCAGAAGCTGGGCAACATCGGGCAGGGGCAGCCATTCGCCCACGAGGCTTTCTACAGTACTCACGGATCAAGATTGCCATGGCGGACGCTTCTGCGCCTAGTCGAGGCTGAGCGATTACTGCGGGCACCTGTTTGGCCGCCGCTGATACCGGTGCCGGACCCTGGCGGCAGGCCCTTGCAAGGCTCACGCGGATCGACATACTTTGTTCAACGCATCCGAATCGGCAATTCCACCGACACTCCGCAAGTGTTTGTTTGCAGAATGTCCGGAGGTTCTTGTGCTAACTCCCAATTCATGAGAGATTCACATAGATCACATTTGTAACAGCAATAACTTTGGTCACACTGGTAACACCAGTAACACCGGCCTGACCCGCAGCGTTCGCCGCTGAGAAGAGGATTTTTCCCATGACGACGTCACGTTCGCCGAAGCACCAGGCGAGGCCCAGCCTGCCGATGATTGCGGCCACGACCGCCGCCCTGCCTGCCGTCGTCCTTTCCTCTTTGGCGATCGCCCAGCCGGCGTCGGCCGAAGTCCGCAGCCGCGCGATCCCGGCGACGCTGGCAGCTGCCATGCGCGCACAGGCACAATCGGCAACCCTGCCGGCATCCGCCATGATTCCGTCCAGCTCCGTCTCGGCGGCCATCCCCAGCTCGTTCCGCCCGGCCCAGGTGACGGCCCCCGCCGAGTACACGATCGCGCGCGGTGACACGGTCAGCGGAATCGCCGGCAAATTCGGTCTGGACACCGACGCCGTCCTGGCGCTGAACAATCTGCAGGCCAACACGATCATTTACCCCGGGCAGAGGATCAAGCTTGGCGGCAACACACCTGCCCCGGCACCTGCTCCGGCGGCTCAGCCGAGCACCCCGGCCTCCGCCGGCGGGTCCTACACCGTCAAGCCGGGAGACACCCTGGGCGCCATCGCAGCCCGCCACGGCGTCCAGCTCTCCGAGGTCTTCGGCTGGAACGGGCTCACCATGGGCTCCATCATCTACCCGGGCCAGAAGATCACGATCGGCCCCGGCACAACGGCGCCGTCCGCTGCCGATCCGGCAGCGCCGGCTCCGGTGGCACCGGCCTCGACTCCAGCGGCCCCGGCCTCCCCCGGCGGGTCCTCCACCGGAGGGTCCTACACCGTCAAGCCGGGAGACACCCTGGGCGCCATCGCAGCCCGCCACGGCGTCAAGCTCTCCGAGGTCTTCGGCTGGAACGGGCTCAACATGGGCTCCATCATCTACCCCGGCCAGAAGATCACGATCGGCTCCGGCACCACGGCGCCGTCCGCTCCCGCACCGTCCGCACCGGCCGCGCCGGCTCCAGTGGCACCGGCCTCGACTCCCACGGCCCCGGCCTCCGGTTCGTACACCATCAAGGCCGGTGACACCCTCTCCGGCATCGCGGCCAGGAACGGCGTCAAGCTGTCCGACATCCTCTCCGCCAACCGGCTGACCATGAGCACCGTGATCTACCCGGGCCAGAAGCTGGTGCTTCCGGGCGGATCGATCGCACCGGCGTCGAGCCAGCCTCCGGCCCCGGTGACGCCGCTGGTGCCGAGCACCTTCCTCGGATTCACTTACCCGGCCGCCGTGGTGAGCTCCGCCAACGAGAACAAGGCAGTCCTGAACGCTTCCCCGGTCCCGAGCCGCGAGCAGATGAAGTCGATTGTGGCCGACACAGCCCGCCGGATGGGCGTCGACGTCTCGCTGGCGTTGGCCTTTGCCCTTCAGGAATCCGGCTTCAACCACCGCTCGGTGTCCCCCGCCAACGCGATCGGCACCATGCAGGTGATCCCGTCCTCGGGCGAGTGGGCCTCGGATCTCGTGGGCCGCAAGCTCAACCTGCTGGACCCCTATGACAACGCCACCGCCGGCGTCGCCATCATCCGCCAGCTCATCCGCACCAGCAGCGACCTGGACGACGCCATTGCGGGTTATTACCAGGGCCAGTACTCGGTGAGCAAGTACGGAATGTACGAGGACACCAAGCAGTACGTTGCCTCCATCAAGGCCAACCAGCAGAACTTCGGCTAAGTCCCGGGACAGAACCGGTGGGGCGTTAAGGCGCTCCGCCAGGCCCTCGAAGGATAACGATACGGGTCCGGATCGCATGTTGATCCGGACCCGTTTCCGTGCAGCGACTAGGATCGTAAGGTGCAGGATTACACGTCGGACCCTCTCGTTGGCACCCTGGTGGATGGCCGGTACCTGATTCAGTCCAGATTGGCCAGCGGCGGGATGTCCACGGTCTATCTGGCCACGGACCGCCGCCTCGAGCGCGGCGTCGCGCTGAAGGTGCTGCACCCCCATCTGGCCGGCGACCCCCAATTCCTGGACCGCCTCGGCCGCGAAGCCAAGGCTGCGGCCAGGCTGTCCCATCCGCACGTCGTCGGCGTCCTTGACCAGGGCGAGGACGGCCGGATCGCCTACCTCGTGATGGAGTACATCAAGGGCCATACCCTCCGGGACGTCATCACGGACAAGGGTGCGCTCGCGCCGCGCCTCGCCCTGGCACTGATCGCCCCCGTCGTGGAAGGTCTGGGGGCAGCCCACGAGGCCGGCCTCATCCACCGGGACATCAAACCCGAAAACGTGCTTATTGCCGACGACGGCCGGATCAAGGTCGGCGACTTCGGACTGGCCCGGGCCGTGTCCACCTCGACCAGCACGGGCGCGCTGATCGGAACGGTGGCCTACCTCTCCCCCGAACTGGTGCTCGGCAAGCAGGCTGACGCCCGCAGCGACATCTACTCCGTCGGCATCATGCTGTACGAGATGATCACCGGCCGGCAGCCGTTCGACGGCGAGGTTCCCATCCAGGTGGCGTACCAGCACGTCAACTCGACCGTGGGGGCACCCTCGGAGCTGGTGCCGGGCCTGGCCGAAGAAATCGATGAACTGGTGCAGTGGTGCACCGCCAACGATCCCGATAAACGGCCCGTGGACGGGAACGCACTGTTGTCTGAGCTGCGCCACATCAGGACCAACCTGAGCGACGCCGAACTCGATATCCAGCCCCCGGCGGGCCGCAGCGCCCTGCCCGCGGTTGCGGCCGCACCGGCACCGCCGGCCGGCGTCGCCGCCTCCGCGGACCCCCGGCAAGATCGCTCGGAAGGTCCCCCGGAGGACTACGCTGCCCAGTCCCGGACCGAGGTGATCGGCGGGATCCAACGGCCTACCGAAGTCATCTCCCGGGGCAGCAATCCCACCACCGTGATGTCCGCGCCGCCCCGGCGCCCGTCCTACGGCCCGCTGTCCGCCCCGGAGGAGCTCCCGGACCAGGAAACGTACAGCGATGACGGTCTGAAACCCGTGGCGGCCCCCGCCGGCAAGCGTGCCCAACGAAAGCAGGACCGCGATGAGGAGAGGGCCCGCCAGCGGGCCGCGGCCACGCCCGTCCGGAGCCTGCGCGGGGGCAATGCACGACGCCGGGGGCTGCTGTGGATTGTGCTGCTGGTCATTGCAGCGTTGCTGGCCGCCGGCGCCGGCTGGTTCTTCGGCATGGGTCCCGGCGCCCCGGGGACGATTCCGGAACTGGCGAACAGAACCGTGGCGGAAGCGCAGCAGCTGCTGCGGACGGCCGGCTTCCAGTCCACCACCAAGGACGTCTACGACGACAACGTCCCGCCAGGGCTCGTCGTCGGCTCGGAACCCGAAGCCGGACAGGTCATCCGGAAGTTCCAGACCGTGTCCCTTGCCGTCTCCAAGGGGCCCGAGCTGTTCCCCCTACCGGAGCTGACCGGAAAGACCCTGGACGAGGCCAAGACGGCCCTCAACGGCACCGGAATGGCGCTGGGGCTGATCACCGAGACCTTCGACGAATCGGCAGCCGCCGGCACTGTCCTGGCCCAGGCTCCCCGCAGCAGCAATCCGGTGCGGCACGGCACCCCCGTGGACCTGACGGTGTCCAAGGGCCCCCAGCCCATCCCGGTGCCGGATGTGCGCGGCCAGGAACAAGGCGCGGCGGTCAAGGCCCTGGAAGCGGCCGGGCTGAAAGCCGTGATCTCGCCGGAAACGGTCAACGACCGGAAGATCCCGAAGGGCTCCGTCGTGGCACAGGACCCGGCCTCCGGCAACCTCACCAAGGGCGGAACCGTGAACCTCACGATCTCCAAGGGCCCCAAGCTCGTCGACGTCCCCAGCTTCATCGGGAAGCAGGCCAAGGAAGCGCAAGAGGCCCTCGAGGACCTCGGGTTTGAAGTCCGCGTGGAGAACATCTTTGGCGGATTCTTCGGCACGGTCCGGGAACAGGACCCGAAGAACGAGAAAGCCCCCGAGGGTTCCGTTGTCACCCTGAAGGTGGTCTGACCAGAGCCGGATCAGCAGTTAACGAGCTCCGCCCGGCTGAAACCGGCCGGGCGGAGCGTTCTGCTGCTTGAGACCTGGTCCCTAGCGCTTGGACAGGGCGCCTGCCACCAGGAAGGCCATCTCCAGCGACTGCATGTGGTTCAGGCGCGGATCGCAGACGGATTCATAGCGGTCCAGGAACGCTTCCTGGTCGATCGGGTCCGCCCCGCCGAGGCATTCGGCCACGTCGTCGCCGGTCATCTCCACGTGCAGTCCGCCCGGGACGGTTCCGAGGGCGTGGTGCACCTCGAAGAAGCCGCGCACCTCGTTGATGACGTCGTCGAAGTTGCGGGTCTTGTAGCCGTTGGGCGAAGTGACCGTGTTGCCGTGCATGGGATCGGTAACCCACAGGACCTGCGCGCCGGAGGCCGTGACCCGCTCCACGATCGACGGCAGCTTCTCGCGGATATTGGACGCGCCCATCCGGGTGATGAACGTGAGGCGGCCGGGCTCGCGGTCCGGATCCAGTTTGTCGATCAGGCGCAGTGCGTCGTCGCCGCTCGTGGACGGCCCCAGCTTCACACCGATCGGGTTGCGCACCCGGGACAGGAAATCGACGTGGGCGTGGTCCAGCTCGCGGGTCCGCTCGCCGATCCAGAGGAAGTGCGCGGAGGTGTCGTAGGGGAAGCCGGTGCGCGAATCGATCCGGGTGAGGGCGCGTTCGTATTCCAGCAGCAGCGCCTCGTGGCTGGCGTAGAACTCCACGCGCTTGAGCGCCTCGAAGTCGGCCCCGCAGGAGGCCATGAACTTGATCGCACGGTCGATATCCCGCGCCAGCGACTCGTAGCGGGCGTGGGCCGGGTTCTCCGTGAAGCCCTTGTTCCACTGGTGCACGAGGCGCAGGTCCGCGAAACCACCCTGCGTGAAGGCACGGATCAGGTTCAGGGTTGAGGCGGAGGTGTGGTACGCGTTGAGCATCCGGCTGGCATCGTGCGCCCGGGACTCCGGAGTGAAGTCGTAGCCGTTGACGATGTCGCCGCGGTACGCCGGCAGCGTGACGCCGTCGCGGGTCTCGTCATTGGACGAGCGCGGCTTGGCGAACTGGCCTGCCATGCGGCCCATCTTGATGACCGGCATGGCCGCGCCGTAGGTGAGAACGACAGCCATCTGGAGGATCGTGCGGACCCGGGCGCTGATCCTGTCCGCCGTCGCGGCCTCGAACGTCTCCGCGCAGTCGCCGCCCTGGAGCAGGAACGCCTTGCCCTGCGCCGCCGCTGCGAGCCGTTCCCGCAGGATGTCCACTTCGCCCGCAAAAACGAGCGGCGGAAGGACGGAGAGTTCCTTGACCGAGGCTTCGAAGACTGCCCCGTCCGACCAGCTTGGCTGCTGGGAGGCCGGCAGCTCCCGCCAGCGGTCCAGGCCGGGATAGTTGGCGGCACCGCTCTGGGCAGTGCTGCTCAGGGAGGAACCGGTGAACGGGGAGGCCGAAGGCGCAGATAACTCAGTCACCTTCCTAGGATAGTTGCCTTCGCGGTGATCGACGGAGCCGCCCGTCATCGACAGGACGGGTACCGTCACACAGTTCCGGGTGTTGCCGGGTCTCCGGCGGCTCCGTCGTCGGGCTTGTCCGTTGCTTTTCCGGCCAGCCGGAGCTTGACGACGGCGGCGTACTCGTCGACGTATTCCTGGCCGGAGAGCCGCATCAGTTCGTACATGATCTCGTCGGTCACGGAACGCTGGATCAGCCGGTCATCCTCCATGCCGTAGTAGCGGCTGAAGTCGAGCGGCGCCCCGAAGATCATTCCGATGCGCCGGATGTTGGGCAGCCGCCTGCCGATCGGCTGGACCTTGTCCGTGCCGATCATGGCCACCGGAATGACCGGGACCCGGGCCTGCAGCGCCAGCCGTGCCACACCCACCTTGCCGCGGTAGAGCCGGCCGTCGGGGCTGCGCGTGCCTTCGGGATAGATCCCGAGAAGCGATCCGTTGTTAAGCACGTCCATGCCGGCGTTGAGCGACATCGCCGAGGCCGTTCCACCGGACCTGTCCATCGGCAGCTGGTTCGTCAGCCGGAAGAAGGCGGCGGTCAGCCTGCCCTTGATCCCCTTGCCCGTGAAGTACTCCGACTTCGCCAGGAACACCACGGGACGGGGCACCGTGAGCGGCATGAAGATGGAATCGGAGAAGGAGAGGTGGTTCGAGGCCAGGATGGCGGCGCCCCCGGCGGGAACATGGTCCAGACCCTTGACCCAGGGCCGGAACAGCAGCTTCAGCACCGGCCCGAGAACGAACGTCTTCATGAACCAATAGAACACTGGGTGTACCTCTCCGGAAGGCGTCTGGCCGGCCCTCCGTCGGGTCCGGCCAGGGCTTCAATGACACCCTACTCTAGTGAGTTTTGTGCCGAACAGTGACACGATGGGCACATGACCGGAAGCAGCACTCCCGTGGCGCCGGCAGCGTTCAGTTACCACGGCCACGGCGGCAACGCGGGCATCGGGGTGGCGATCTGCCACGGCTTCACCGGCAGCCCCCTGAGCGTCCTTCCCTGGGCCGAGTACCTCGCCGCCCGCGGCTTCGCCGTGTCCGTACCGCTGCTGCCCGGCCACGGCACCGACTGGCGCGACCTCGCCCGCCATGGCTGGCAGGAGTGGTACACGGCTTTCGAGGCCGCGTACCTGGAACTGGCCGCGGGAACCCGCGGCTGCTTCGTCGCCGGGCTCTCCATGGGCGGGACGATTGCCCTGCGCACCGCCGCCCGGCACAACGCCGCCCGGCACAACCTAGCCGGGGTCGCCGTCGTGAACCCGGGCTTGAGCTTCTACGACCGCCGGGTGCGGTACATCGGCCTGCTGAAGTATGTCCAGCGCACCACCGTGCCGGTCCAGGAACAGAACCCGACCGCGTCGCCCACCGAGGACGGCGACTACTCGCTGACCCCGCTGGCGGCGGTCCATCAACTGAGCCGGCTGTTCAAGGCCACGGTCCGGGACCTTTCCGGCGTCGAGGCGCCGGCGCTCGTCTTCAAGTCGGACACCGACGTCGTGGTCCCGCCGTCCTCCCTGGAGCTGCTGCGGAACCGCCTGGGCTCCCGCGAGCTGGACGTGGTGCCGCTGCGGGACAGCGGGCACGTGGCCACGCTCGACGTCGAGGCGCCCCTGATTTTCGAGCGATCCGCCCGTTTTTTCCTGCAGCACGCACCGGCACCGGCCGTGCCGAAAGCCCCGTCGTCGACCACAACAGCCCTGGAGACCCCATGAGCATGAGCCCCGATCACACGCCGTTCAGCAGCCCGTTCACGGGTACCGGCCCCCGGACCGGCGTCGTGGTGTCCCATGGCTTCACCGGCAGCCCTCACGGCGTCCGGGACTGGGCAAGGTCGCTCGCGGACGCCGGTTACGCCGTGCGGATGCCGCTTCTGCCCGGCCACGGCACCAGCTGGCAGGAGCTGGCCCGGACACGCTGGCAGGACTGGCACATGGCCCTGGACGCCGCCTACCTCGAACTCGCGGACGAATGCGAACACGTCGTCGTGGCCGGCCTGTCCATGGGCGGGGCACTCGCGCTCCGGATCGCCGCCACCCGTCCCGTGGCCGGCGTCGTTGTCGTGAACCCGGGCCTCGTCATCGATGACCGCCGCGCCCCGCTGGCGGGCATCCTCAAACTCGTGCTCAAGAGCACCCCGGCCATCGCCAATGACACCCTCAAGGAAGGCATCGATGAGGGCGCCTATCCCAGGACGCCGGTCGCGGCGGCGCACGAGCTGAACAAGATGTTCAAAGACACGGTGCGCCTGTTGCCGCGGATCACGGCTCCGGTCCGCGTGTACCGCTCCGCAGTGGACCATGTGGTCTCCGATTCGAGCATGCTCGCCCTGCGCCGCGGGCTGACCCATGCCCCGCTGGAGGTGATCCGGCTGGAAAACAGCTACCACGTGGCTACCATGGACAACGACGCGCCTGAGATCTTCCGCGGCTCGGCCGAGTTCATCCGCACGGTGGTAGCCGCGGGTACTCAGGACGCCGCCAACGCTAGCCGGAAGGACACGGCAGATGACTAGACCGGACCCCGACTCTCCTGACCCTGATTCATCGGATTCTCGCGCCAACCAGGACGACGCCGTCTGGCTGGACCTGGTGGCCAGGCTGGAGGCCGACTCCAGCCCGGCAGACCCGAAGGACAAAGCGACCGGCGGCCCGGCCGAGGGATCCGCTCCGGCCAGGCCGTTCAGCGACTTCGACCCGCTGCGCCTCGCCGGCGCCCCGCCGGTCGAACTCTCCGCCCGGGAACGGCTTGCCCTCCCCCCGGAAGCCCCGCGCGCGGGTTCCCCGGGTTCCGCGGGCGGGGGTGCTGCCGCGGGTGGTGCGGTGCCTGTTGCCGGGCCCCGGGACTACGAGGCCGAGGACGACGGAGCGTTTGTGCCGGAGGATCCGCCCAGCCTGGCGGGGGCTGACCCGCTGACGGTCCTTGCCTGGCTTGGCGCGGTGGGCGGGCCTATTGCGCTCGTGATGTCCGCCATGTTCTGGCGCTCCGCGCCGCTGACGGCAATCCTGGGCATGGTCGCGGCCTTTGCGGCGTCAGTGGTCTTCCTGATCATGAAGCTTCCAGGCGAGAAGGACGAGCACGACGACGGCGCCCGCGTCTAGGCCTGTTCCCTTCCCCTTGCAGTGCCTGCCCTCGCGGTGCCTGCCCTCGGAGTGCCTGCCCTGGCAGAGCCTGCCCTGGCTGTCTGCGGCCTGCGCCTGCAGCCCTTCGCCGGGGACCGCCGGGGCTGCGCCGCTGCGGAGTACTAGCTGTGCATCCGGCTGCTGACCCGGGACAGGTCGGCGGCACCGATCAGTCCGGCGTTGGGACCGAGTGCCGCGAGTTCAATCCGCGCCGCCGGCCGGAACCCGCGTCCGGTCAGGTTTCTGGCGAAGGCCTTCCGCGCCGGCGCGACGAGCAGTTCGCCGGCGTCGCAGAGACCGCCGCCAATGACGAACGCTCCCGGGTCCAGCGCGGCGGCCAGATTGGCCAGTCCCAGCCCGAGCCACTCGCCGACGTCCTCGATGAGCTCGCGCGAAGTGGGATCCCCGGCCTCGGCCAGTTCCGTGACGATCACCCCGGTGATGCCTTCGACGTGGCCGTCGACGGCCTTGAGCAGCTCCTGGGCCACGGGGGAATTCGCGGCCGCCAGCTCGCGGGCCTCCCGGCCGAGCGCATTGCCGGAGGCATACTGCTCCCAGCAGCCGCGGTTGCCGCATTCGCAGCGGTGGCCGCCCGGCATGATGATCTGGTGCCCGAATTCCCCGGCCACGCCGAAGCGGCCCCGCTCCACCCGTCCGTCCATCACCATGGTGCCGCCGATGCCGGTGCCCAGCGTGATGCAGACCAGCCGGTTCTCCCCCCGGCCCGCCCCGAAGCGCCACTCGGCCCAGCCGGCGGCGTCGGCGTCGTTGGTCAGCAGCACGGGACGGCGCAGAAGCCGCTGCAGATTGTCCCTTAACGGTTCGTTGCGCCAGGCCAGATGCGGGCTGAACAGCACCGTCCCGCCGTCGAGGTCCATCCAGCCGGCGGCGCCGATACCGACAGACCAGATGCGGTGCCCCTGGCCCAGTTCTTCGACGAGTTCCACGATGACCTGTTCCACCGCCCGGGGGTCATTGCCCGGTGTGGAGCGCTTGGCCTGGCTCAGGATCCGCCCCTCGGCGTCCACGACGCCCGCCGCGACCTTGGTGCCCCCGATGTCGACGCCGATCGCCAGGCCCTTGCGCCCCAGCCTCAGGTGCTCCCGCAGGCCCTGCCCCGCGGCTGGGGCACCGCCGCCGGCGCCTGCTCCACCGTGCATCCTGCGCCGCCACGCGGCCGTCCGGCGGTAGGGGGCTGGCTGCGGGCCGGGCGTCGGTGTGTGCATGGTTCCTTATTCTATTCATCGGACCGCCCGGTTCCCCGGAGGCCGGCTCCCCCGGGGAGCCAGCGGCGGCCCCCGGTTGGCGCCGGCCGCGCCCCCGGGTTGGCGCGGCAGCAGCCTTAACCATAGAGTTACCCGCCAGTAGGTGTTGTGGAACACACTCGATGCGGACCACATACTAGTCTTAGCTGTACCCTCTACCCCTTGCGGGTCTATGGATATCAAAGGAGCTATCGTGCGAGAAGTCAGTGTCCCGCCCCAGGTGTTCGTCCCCCCGGAATCGAACGTCACGGACCTGGTGTTGCGCCAGGCCGCCAAGGCGTCAAACCCCGCCCTGTTCTCGCGCCTCGACGCGGCGGGCCAGTGGCAGGACGTCCGGGCCACCGATTTCCTGGCCGACGCGTCGCTGCTCGCCAAGGGCCTGATGGCGAGCGGAGTTACCGCTGGCGACCGGGTCGGCATCATGTCCCGCACGCGGTACGAATGGGCCCTCATTGATTTCGCGATCTGGTTCGCCGGCGCCGTCTCCGTTCCCATCTACGAGACGTCCTCCCCCTCCCAGGTCGCCTGGAACCTTGGCGACTCGGGAGCCGTGGCCGCCTTCGGCGAATCGGCCCACCATGAGGACTTCATCCGGCAGGCCGCAGCGTCGGAAGGCCTGACCGCGCTGGCGCACGTCTGGCAGCTTGAGGGCAACGGCCTGGACGAGGTCCGCGCCGCCGGCGCCGGGATCAGCGACGAGGAGCTGGAGGCGCGGCGCAGCAAGGCGTCCCTGTTGGACATCGCCACGATCATCTACACCTCCGGCACCACCGGCCGCCCCAAGGGCTGCGAGCTGACCCACGGCAACTTCGTGGAGCTCTCCGAAAATGTGCTGGCCACCTCACTGGGCAACGTCGTCCACGAAAATGCCAAGACCATCATGTTCCTGCCGCTGGCGCACGTCTTCGCCCGCTTCATCTCGGTGCTCGCCGTGGCGGCCGGCGTGACCGTGGCGCACACGCCCGACATCAAGAACCTGCTGCCGGACCTGCAGAGCTACCGGCCCACCTTCATCCTCGCGGTACCGCGGGTCTTCGAGAAGGTCTACAACTCGGCCCTGACCAAGGCCGAGGACGGCGGCAAGGGGGCCATCTTCCACCGGGCCGCGGACACCGCTATCGCCTACTCGCGGGCCCGGCAGGCCGGCAAGGTAGGCCTCGGGCTCAGGCTCAAGCACAAGGTGTTCGACAAACTCGTCTACAGCAAGCTCCGCGCCGCGATGGGCGGACAGGTGGCGCACGCCGTTTCCGGCGGCGGTCCGCTGGGCGAACGGCTCGGGCACTTCTTCCAGGGCATCGGAATGCAGATCCTGGAGGGCTATGGGCTGACCGAAACGACGGCGCCCGTCACCGTCAATACCCCGGAGTTGATCAAGATCGGCACCGTCGGCGCCCCGATTCCCGGCAACGCCGTCAGAATTGCCGACGACGGCGAGATCCTCGCCAAGGGCGTCTGCGTCATGCACGGCTACTACCAGCGCGAGGATCTCTCCGGGGACGCCTTTGAAGACGGCTGGCTGCGCACCGGTGACATCGGTCAGCTCGACGAGCAGGGGTTCCTGACCATCACGGGGCGCAAGAAGGAAATCATTGTCACGGCCGGCGGCAAGAACGTGGTGCCTGCCCTGCTGGAGGACCAGATCCGCGCCGACGCACTCGTCTCGCAGGTGCTCGTGGTCGGTGACAACCGCCCGTTCATCGGCGCCCTCGTCACCCTCGATGAGGAGGCCTTGCCGGGCTGGCTGCACCGCCACGGACTGCCGGTCTCGACGACTCTCAACGAGGCGACCGGAAACGCGGCCATCAAAGCGGCAGTGCAGGAGCTCATCAACCACGCCAACCAGTCGGTGTCGCAGGCGGAGGCCATCAAGTCCTTCCGGATTGTGCCGGCCGACTTCACCGAGGCATCGGGACACCTGACCCCGTCCATGAAGGTCAAGCGCGCCCAGGTCATGAAGGACTTCGAGGACGTGATCGAGGATATGTACAGCGCCCCGCGTCCCACCCACGCCTGAGCCTCATCGGTTCCACAGCATCATCGGTTCCACAGCAACGCGGGGTCACTCCGCGCCCATCCGCCACCTTCGGACGGGCCGGATCTGACCCCGCGTTGCCTTACGGTTGTTGTTATTCGACGACCAGCAGCAGGTCCCCGCCCTGGACCTGTTCGACGGCGCCCACGGCAAGCCGTGACACGGTGCCGGCCACCGGCGTCGTAATGGAGGCCTCCATCTTCATGGCCTCGATGGTGGCGACGGCGTCCCCGGCCTTGACCGTGTCTCCGGTCTTCACGGTCAGTGTGACGGCTCCGGCGAACGGTGCGGCCACCTGGCCCGGCTGGGAGGTGTCGGCGCGTTCGGCGGCCTTCACGTTGCTCACCACGGAACGGTCACGGACCACCACCGGCCGGGACTGGCCGTTGAGCGTGCACATCACGGTGCGCATGCCCTTCTCGTCCGGTTCGGAGACCGCTTCGAGGGATGCGATCAGGCGGACGCCCTTCTCCAGCTCGATCTCGTGCTCCGCGCCGCGCTGCAGGCCGAAGAGGTAGTCCCGGGTGTCCAGCACCGAGAGGTTTCCGTAGGTTTCAACGCTCTTCTGGTAGTCCTTGGTGGGGCCGGCGAAAAGCAGCCGGTTGAGCGTCTGCTGCCGTGTCTTGGAATCCGAGCCGAGCGCGGCGCTGTCATCGGCGCTGAGCTCGACGTCGCGCACCTTGACGGTGCGGCCCTGCAGGGCCTTGGTCCGGAAGGGCTCGGGCCAGCCTCCGGGCGGGTCGCCGAGCTCACCGGAGAGGAACCCGATCACGGAATCCGGGATGTCGTACTTCTGCGGGTTCTCGTTGAAGTCCGCGGGGTCGGCGTTGAGGCCGACAAGGTGCAGGGCCAGGTCACCCACCACCTTGGAGGACGGCGTGACCTTCACGAGGCGGCCGAGGATCCGGTCCGCGGCGGTGTACATGTCCTCGATCGCTTCGAACCGTTCGCCGAGGCCGAGCGCTATCGCCTGCTGCCGCAGGTTGGAGAGCTGGCCGCCAGGGATTTCGTGCTGGTAGACGCGGCCGGTGGGGCCCGGCAGCCCGGATTCGAAGGGCGCGTAGACCCGGCGGACGGCCTCCCAGTAGGGTTCCAGGGCGCAAACACTCGCGAGGCTGAGCCCGGTGTCGCGCGGCGTGTGGGCCAGCGCGGCGACGAGGGCCGAGGCCGAGGGCTGGCTCGTGGTGCCGGCCAGGGAGGCCGAGGCCACATCCACCGCATCCACGCCGGCGTCCACGGCGGCCAGCAGCGTCGCCAGCTGACCGCCTGCGGTGTCGTGGGTGTGCAGGTGGACCGGGAGGTCGAACCGTTCACGCAGCGCAGTCACGAGGCGCGCGGCGGCAGCCGGGCGAAGCAGCCCGGCCATGTCCTTGATTGCCAGGATGTGCGCGCCGGCGTCGACGATCTTCTGGGCCAGCTCAAGGTAGTAGTCCAGGGTGTAGAGCTTTTCCTCCGGATCAAGCATGTCCGCGGTGTAGCAGAGGGCGACCTCCGCGACAGCGGTGCCGGTCTCACGGACGGCCCGGATGGCCGGCGCCATCTGGTTGACGTCGTTGAGCGCGTCGAAGATGCGGAAAATGTCGATGCCGGTCGCGGCCGCCTCATTCACGAACGCCACCGTGACTTCTTCCGGGTACGGCGTGTAGCCCACGGTATTGCGGCCGCGAAGGAGCATCTGCAGGCAGATGTTCGGCAGCGCCTTGCGCAGCGCGGCCAGGCGGTCCCACGGGTCCTCGCCCAGGAATCGCAGCGCGACGTCGTACGTGGCACCGCCCCAGGCTTCGACGGACAGCAGCTCGGGGAGCAGCTTGGACACTGCCGGGCCGGCCGCCACCAGGTCGCGGGTGCGGACCCGGGTGGCGAGCAGGGACTGGTGCGCGTCACGGAAGGTGGTGTCCGTGACGGCGACGGGGGCCTGTTCGCGCAGGGCCTTCGCGAAGCCTTCCGGGCCCAGCTCCAGCAGCCGGCGGCGGGAGCCGGCCGGGGCCGCCGAGTCGTCCAGGGCGGGGAGCTTGTGGGCAGGGTCGCTGTGGACCGTGAGCTCGCCGTTGGGCTTGTTGACGGTGACCTCGGCGAGCCACGTCAGCAGCTTGGTTCCGCGGTCCGCGGAGACTCGTGCCTTCAGCAGTTCGGGGCGTTCGTCAATGAACGAGGTGGCCACGTTGCCGGCGACGAAGTCCGGATCGTCCAGCACGGCCTGCAGGAAGGAGATGTTCGTCGACACCCCGCGGATGCGGAATTCGGCCAGCGCGCGGCGGGCCCGGGCCACGGCGGCCGGGTAGTCGCGGCCCCGGCAGGTCAGCTTGACCAGCAACGAGTCGAAATGCGGGCTGATCTCGGCACCCGAGTACACGGTGCCGCCGTCGAGCCGGACCCCCGCGCCGCCGGCCGAACGGTAGCCGGTGATCTTTCCGACGTCGGGCCGGAAGCCGTTTGCCGGGTCCTCGGTGGTGATGCGGCACTGCAGGGCGGCGCCCTTGAGCTGGACGGTCTCCTGCGAGAGGCCCAGGTCCGCGAGCGTCTCGCCGGCGGCGATACGCAGCTGCGCCTGGACGAGGTCGACGTCGGTGACTTCCTCGGTGACGGTGTGCTCAACCTGGATGCGCGGGTTCATTTCGATGAACACGTGCTGCCCGGCGCGCTCCCCGACGGTGTCGACCAGGAACTCCACGGTGCCGGCGTTGACGTAATTCAGGGCCTTGGCGAACTTCACGGCGTCGCGGTAAAGCGCCTGCCGGATGCCCTCGTCGAGGTTCGGTGCGGGCGCGATCTCGATGACCTTCTGGTGCCGGCGCTGGATGGAACAGTCACGCTCGAAGAGGTGCATGACATTGCCCTCGGCATCGGCCAGGATCTGGACTTCGATGTGGCGGGGCCGCAGCACCGCCTGCTCGAGGAACATGGTGGGATCACCGAAGGCTGCGTCGGCTTCGCGCATGGCGGCCTGCAGCGCTTCGGGCAGTCCCTCCCGGGTGTCGACGCGGCGCATGCCGCGGCCGCCGCCGCCTGCGACGGCCTTGGCGAAGATAGGGAAGCCGATCTCGTCCGCGGCTGCGATCAGCTCGTCAACGTCCTTGGACGGCTGGCTGGACTTGAGCACCGGGACGCCGGCCTTGCGGGCCGCCTCGAGGGCCGCGACCTTGTTGCCGGCGAGTTCCAGGACTTCAGCCGGCGGTCCGACGAACGTGATGCCGGCTGCGGCGGCGGCCCGGGCCAGCCGCGGGTTCTCGGAGAGGAATCCGTAGCCGGGGTAGATGGCGTCGGCCCCGGATTCCTTGGCTACCCGCACCACCTCGTCGACGTCCAGGTAGGCCCGGACCGGATGGCCCTCTTCGCCGATCAGATAGGCCTCGTCGGCCTTCTGGCGGTGGATCGAATTACGGTCCTCGTTGGGGAACACGGCTACAGTCTTGGCACCCAGCTCGTAGCCGGCGCGGAAGGCACGGATCGCGATTTCGCCGCGGTTGGCCACCAGAATCTTGGAAAACATACTTCTCCTGCATCATCGCGGGCGTATCGGTAAGTGCTCACAGTGTCTAAGACCGGCGTGGGCAAATACAAATCATTGTGGTCACCGTCACAGCAATGTCCGTCACGGATGCCGGTTGCGCGCAAGCCCGCCTGCGCGCAAGTCCGCCTGCTGGCAGGGGAACGGGCGGCCCGGCCGAACCTTCCTGACGATCTGCCGCACTTCCACCCGATGAGACAGGATTCGGCGGACCATCAACATATGATGAGTGGGTGGGTGGCGCATGCACGCCCCGGCTCCAGAACGCAGGGGCCGGCAGGACCCCGTCCCGGCAACCGGCGTTAGGTATTGGTTTTTCAAGTGCAAGTAGTCAGCATCAGCAGCCTCAAAGGCGGTGTCGGCAAGACATCGGTGACCACCGGATTGGCGTCCGCGGCCCTGGCCGCCGGCATCCCCACCCTCGTCGTCGACCTTGACCCCCATGCCGATGCGAGCACGGCTCTCGCTGTCCGGCCCGGAGACCAGCTGGACATCGGCAGGATGCTCAGGTCACCCCGGCGCGCACGCCTGGCCGAAAACGTCGTTCCCAGCGGCTGGGTGGAACGGGCGCGTGCCAACAGCTCCTCCCGCGCCGGCTCTGGCGTATCTATATTGGATGTGGCCGTGGGTTCCGCGTACACCGGCATCTACGACCGTCCGGATCTTGGCCGCCGCGATCTGCGCAGGCTCTCCGCGGTGCTGGCCGGGGCCGAAGGCTACGAACTGGTCCTCGTCGACTGCCCGCCCTCGCTCAACGGCCTCACGAGGATGGCATGGTCCGCGAGTGACAAGGTGACCCTGGTGGCCGAACCGGGCCTCTTCTCCGTTGCCGGCACTGAACGCACGATGCGGGCGATCCAGCTCTTCCGGAACGAGTTCGCCCCGAACCTGTCTCCGGCGGGGATTGTTGCCAACCGGGTGCGCAGCGGCTCCGCCGAGCACACCTTCAGGCTTTCCGAAATGCAGTCCATGTTCGGTGAACTTCTCCTGGCCCCGCACATCCCGGAGCAGGCCAACTGGCAGCAGATCCAGGGTGCGGCCCACGCCATCCATCACTGGCCCGGCGACTCGGCCAAGAACGCCGCTGCGCTTTTCGATGCGCTGCTGGCGAACCTGCTGAAGTCCAACGGCAGCGTCCGGAACCGCAGCCAGCGCTAGGATCCGGGGCTCCAGCACAACCTCCTCCGGACGGCAAAGGCCGCCTCCCCTTCGGGAGGCGGCCTTCGTCTAGGTCCTGTTAATCCGGGGCTTAGCCGGTCTTGCGCGCGGTCCGTCGCTTGCTGAGTTCATCGTCGGGAAAGGACTGGACTGCGGCGTGTTCGCTGGGAAGAGCTGCGAGACTGCCTTCCACTTCGCGCCACACCCGGCCCACGGCAATGCCGAAGACACCCTGTCCGCCCTGGACGAGGTCGATGACTTCGTCCGCCGAGGTGCACTCATAGACGCTGGCGCCGTCGCTCATGAGCGTGATCTGGGCCAGATCCTCGACGCCGCGCTCCCGAAGGTGCTCGACGGCGGCGCGGATCTGCTGCAGCGAGACGCCCGTGTCCAGAAGCCGCTTGACGACCTTGAGGACCAGGATGTCCCGGAAGCCATAGAGCCGCTGGGAACCGGATCCGGCGGCACCGCGCACGGCAGGTTCAACGAGTCCGGTCCGGGCCCAGTAGTCCAGTTGGCGGTAGGTGATGCCGGCGGCCTTGCATGCGGTGGGCCCGCGGTAGCCTGCGTCCTCGTCCAGGACGGGAAGATCCTCGGTGAACAGCAGGCCTTGGGCACCGCTGGCAGGTACGGCGATACCAGCCGTCGAGGTCTGCTTGAGCTCGCCCGCTTCGCCTTTCGGACTCACGTGGATCCTCCTTGTCATGGCTCCCCGAGGGAAGTTGCAGCAACGCCGGTCATCTGACCGGCTACGTAACCAGGCCACGGAGTGAAATTCAGCAGTAAAATTCATCCGTGAAATTCATCCGTGTAATTCGGCCGGGCCGCACTTTCAGTGTGACTTGCGCGGCTGTTGTATGCAATGGGAACTTGTACCTCCGACGTTAGGCCTGCCGGGGCCCAAGGTCAAAGACGTTCGCGATATTGGGGGGGCGTGTCGAAACTCTAATCCTCGACTTTAACCTTAACGTGACCCCCGCCGGCTCAACCGGCGAAGTCTTCAGGCTCGACGTCGTCCAGGAACTCGCGGAACCGCCGCAGCTCGCCTTCTTCATCGACGGCCGGGCCAGGGTGTGTGTCCTCGCCCTCGTCGTGTTCGGTGATCCGGACCCCGGCCTCCTCCATGACGGCGTCCGCGCACCAGATCCGGCATTTCGCGCGGAGGGCGAGGGCCAGTGCGTCCGAGGCCCGGGAGCTGACGGTGGTGCCGTTCTCAAACTGGAGCTGGCCGTAGAAAATGTTGTCTTCCACTGCCACGATGTTGACACTGACAATGGAGTGTCCCAGGGATTCGACGACGTCGACGAGGAGGTCGTGGGTCATCGGGCGGGGCGGGACCACACCCTGCTGGGCCAGGGCGATGGCGCTGGCTTCCGGCGTCCCGATCCAGATCGGCACGTGGCGTTCCCCATGGATCTCTTTGAGCAGGACAAGCGGCTGGTTGGACGGCAGCTCAATCCGCACGCCGACAATCTCCACCTCAATCATCAGATGTCCATTCTTGAGATGCGGTCCTGGACCAGGGCCTGGTGCAGCGAGAGGCAGAGCTCGCTGATTTCCCGCGCTGCCTCGGCGGCACGGGCGTGGGAGGCGGCGTCCTTGCGCGAGGTCAGGGTTGCCACCGCGCGTTCCACGAGCCCGAATTCGCGTTCCGCGGCCGCCTGGAAGGGCCGCAGGTGACGTGGCTCCAGGCCGTGGCTCTCCAGCTGCACGCAGGCGCGCGCCACCTGGAGGGCGTGTTCGTCGAACTTGCCGTTGACGTGACCGATCAGGCCATAGCTGAGCAGCGACTCGAGCAGAGGCACGCTCGCGCCGGACTCGGCCCGGAGTTGTTCCTCGCTCAGCCGCCGCACCCGGTTCTGCAGTTCGGAGGCGAGCTCCGCGGACACGATCCGGGGTGACACCGTGACGCCCGGGGGCAGGTTGTCCGGGCGTTCGCCGCGGTCGATCGCGTCGAGGTAGTCCTTGATGACCTTCAGCGGCAAATACTGGTCCCGCTGCAGGGACAGGACAAACCTCAGGCGCTCGACGTCGCTCTCCGCGTACTGCCGGTAGCCGGCAGGCGTCCGTTGCGGGTTGATGAGTCCCTTTTCCTCCAGGAACCTGATTTTCGACGCGCTCATGTTCGGGAAATCGTCGCTCAACTGAGCCAGGACTTCTCCGATGTTCAGGACCTGGGGTCCGCGCCGTTCCGCTTGTGCCATTGCCACAGGCAGCTACCCCGGAATCAGACGTTGCCTGCTGCGCGGGCAGGGCTCAGGTAGAAGGTGAGGCGGAACTTCCCGATCTGCACTTCGTTGCCGGACTTCAGCTCCACGCTGTCGACGCGGTCATGATTCACGTACGTGCCGTTCAGGCTTCCGGTATCCACGACTTCGAAGCTGCGTGCCGTGCGGCGGAATTCGACGTGACGGCGCGAAACCGTGACGTCGTCAAGGAAGATGTCGGCGTCCGGGTGGCGGCCCGCCGCCGTGGTGTCCGAATCCAGCAGGAAGCGCGCGCCCGTGTTGGGCCCGCTGTGGGCGACCAGCAGGGCAGAGCCGTACGGCAGCGCCTCAACTGCAGCCCGCTCCTCGGTGGAAAGCTTCGGTGTGAAGTGGGGCTCGTCGCGGACCGGCGTGAGGTTGATCGATGTGGTCTCCGAAGCTTTCACTCCACGCGTGCCGTGACCGTCACCGGGGTGGTTCCGTTCGTGCCGAAACATTGAGTCCTCCTCATTCGTTGCAGGTGTCCCCCCTGCAAACAACGCATGCCGTCCGGAAATGCCTGGCAGATCCGGTATTCGGTCCTCCGGCGGGCCGTCGTTAGTATTCCAACGGCCCGGCCTGAAAGATCGTTTCCTTTAGCCTACCTGCTGTTCGTACTCCGACGCACTGAGCAGCGACTCGACCGCGTCGGCCTCCGCAAGCTTGATTTCAATCAGCCAGCCCTCGCCGTACGGATCCGAATTGATCAGGGCAGAATCGGTGTCCAGCGACTCGTTCCGGGACACCACTTCGCCCGATACCGGGGCGTAGATGTCGCTCACGCTCTTGGTGGACTCGACTTCGCCGACGACGTCGTTGGCCTTGATCGTGGTGCCTACTTCGGGCATCTGGGCAAAAACGACGTCTCCGAGGGCGTCCTGGGCAAAATCGGTGATGCCCACGCGCACGACCCCGTCGGCGTTCGGGGCCGAAACCCACTCGTGTTCTGCGGTGTAGGACAGCTGTTCGGGAATGATGCTCATGACGGGCCTTTCATCGGGTCAATCACCAATGTCGACGGCGGCCAATCGAACTGCCCGCCGCTGAAAGTATAGGCATATTCAGCCGGTGCCCGGGGTGGGTTCTGACATGATGGTGCGATGACAGAACAAGGCGATAACGGCTAGCCGATGCCCGAACTTCCGGAAGTGGCTGGCCTGACGGACTTTCTGGACGAGCAGTTGCGCGGTGCTGTTGTGACGCAGATCCAGATCGTCTCGTTCGCGGTACTCAAAACGGCGGATCCCCCCTTCTCCGAACTTCAGGGCAGGGCCGTGACAGGGGTGCGCCGCTTTGGGAAATTTGTCAGCTTGGACGCCGACGGGCTGTATTTTGTCTTCCACCTGGCGAGGGCCGGCTGGGTCCGGTTCACCGACTCCCCCACTGATATCCAACTGAAAATGGGCAAGGGACACATAGCGGCGCGGCTGGCGTTTTCCGGCCCGGCCGGCCCGCTTGGCCTGGATCTGACCGAGGCCGGCACGAAAAAGAGCCTGGCGGTGTATGTGGTGCGGGATCCGTACGACGTTCCCGGAATCGCTGCTCTCGGACCGGATCCTTTCAGCCCCGGGTTCGACGTCGATGCCTTGGCGGAGATCCTTGGATCCAGTGCCCAGCAGGTCAAGGGTCTCCTGAGGAGCCAGAGCGTGATCGCGGGCATCGGGAATGCCTACAGCGACGAGATCCTGCATGCGGCCAAGACGTCACCATTCGCCACGGCGAAGTCCTTGGACCGTGACGCGGTCCTGCGGCTTTACGATGCCATCCACAGCATTCTCGGGACAGCCCTGCAGGAAGCCCAAGGCAAACCGCCAAGTGAACTCAAAGACACCAAGCGGAGCCACCTGAGGGTCCATGCCCGGACCGGCGAAGCATGCCCGGTGTGCGGGGACACCATTCGTGAGGTTTCCTTTGCGGACACTGCCCTGCAATACTGCCCGACCTGCCAGACGAAGGGAAAGATCCTGGCCGACCGCCGGACGTCGCGCTTCCTGAAATAGGCGCCGAGACCCTCAGGCTGCGGCGCGGCTCCGGCTCCGAATCGGCGGGGGCAGGGGCAACAGAAAACCCCGCCATTCCGTTGTCAGGAATGGCGGGGTTTTTTGTGTTGGTCGGGCTGACAGGATTTGAACCTGCGACCCCTTGACCCCCAGTCAAGTGCGCTACCAAGCTGCGCTACAGCCCGCTGGTTCCGCCGTTCTCCGCCTCGATGTCATCCGAAGATTTCCATCTGAGCAGTCCGGCCGAACCACCTCCAAAAGCTTACACGATCCCGGAGGGTGCCCGTGACATTCTCAAGGTGCCACGGGCGCGGTGTGTCGGAATTAACGCTTCTTGCCACGCTTTTCGCGCACGCGCATGTTGACCTCGATCGGGGTGCCCTCGAAACCGAAGGTCTCCCGGAGCCGGCGGGTGATGAAGCGGCGGTAGCCCGGATCCAGGAAACCGGTGGTGAACAGCACGAACTTCGGCGGCCGGCTGGAGGCCTGTGTGCCGAAGAGGATGCGGGGCTGCTTGCCACCGCGGACCGGGTGCGGGTGTGCCGCGACAAGTTCGCCCAGGAACGCGTTGAGCCGTCCGGTCGGGATGCGCTTGTCCCAGCTTTCCAGCGCGGTGTCCAGGGCCGGCACCAGCTTGTCCTTGTGCCAGCCGGTCAGCGCCGAAATGTTGACCCGCGGCGCCCACGCCACGTGGGCCAGGTCCTGCTCGATCTCACGCTCCAGGTAGCTGCGGCGTTCGTCGTCCAGCAGGTCCCACTTGTTGAACGCGAGGACCAGTGCGCGGCCGGACTCGATCGCCAGCTGCAGGATGCGGACATCCTGCTCGCTGAGGACTTCGTCCACGGCGAGGAGCACGACGGCGACCTCCGCCTTTTCGAGCGCACTCTGGGTCCGCAGCGAGGCGTAGAAATCCGCGCCCTGGGCCATGTGCTGCCGGCGGCGGATGCCGGCGGTGTCGACGAAGCGCCAGGTCCGGCCGCCGAGTTCGATGAACTCATCGACCGGGTCCCTGGTGGTGCCGGCGGTGTTGTCCACCACCACGCGCTCGGATCCGGCGAGCTTGTTCAGCAGCGAGGACTTGCCGACGTTGGGCCGGCCGATCAGGGCGATGCGGCGCGGGCCGCCGGAGCGTTCCAGCCCTTCGATCGTGGAGAACTCGGGCAGCGTGTCCATGACGTGGTCCAGCAGGTCGGCGACGCCGCGGCCGTGGAGCGCCGAAACCGGGTACGGCTCGCCGAAGCCGAGGCCCCAGAGCGTCGCCGAGTCGGCTTCCTGCGCGAAGTCGTCCACCTTGTTGGCCACCATGATGACCGGCTTCTTGGACTTGCGCAGCATCTTCACAACGCCCTCGTCCGTGGCCGTGGCGCCGACGGCGGAGTCGACGACGAACAGCACGGCGTCGGCGAGCTCCACGGCCATCTCGGCCTGTTCGGCCACACGGGCGTGGATGCCGCGGGCATCGTGCTCCCAGCCGCCGGTGTCGACCACGGTGAAGTTCCGGCCGTTCCAGGTGGCCGAGTACATGACACGGTCACGGGTGACGCCAGGTGTGTCTTCCACCACGGCTTCGCGGCGGCCGAGGATTCGGTTCACCAGGGTTGATTTGCCCACGTTCGGACGGCCGATGATGGCCAGCACGGGATCAAGCTTGACTGGACCGTCGAAATCCTCGTCCTCGTACTCGCCGCTCAGGAGGGCGGCGTCGTCTTCATCCAGCTCGTAGTCGTCCAGGCCGGCACGGAGGGAGGCCGCGCGGACCTCTGCTTCCTCGTCGTCCAGGGCGGCGAGATGCTCAGCCACCTGGTCCGTGCCGGTGGGCGTGTATTCGTCTTCGCCGGCGCCAAATTGGCCGGAGGTTTGAGTCGTATCGCTCATTGCACATTCCTTATGGGGTGATCTGCCGGCGTCCCGGCTACTGCTTCATGACGTTCTTGCGGGGAATCCGCGTCGGGCAAGGGCTGCCCACTGTATGTAATGGAGTCTTGGACATGCCGGGCCAGCGCAGCGCGGATCTCGGTTCCCGCCCTGTCCATTGAAACACGGCCGGTCTCACCCGGCCGGCGGCTGACATTGAGGGCCCCGCCGAAGCTGACATGCAGCCGGCGGCGCAGCCCGGGGACGGCGTCCAGGTGCTCGGCGCCGATCCGGGTGCCGAGGATGGACACGGGGACCACGGTGGCGCCGGCGGTCAGCGCGAGCCAGGCGACTCCGTTGTTGATCGCCGCGGCTTCGCCGCTCCCCCGTGTTCCTTCGGGGAGGATCCCGACGCACCGTCCGGCGTCGAGGACTCTCCTGGCTTTCTGAAGCGCCGCGCGGTCGCCCGCACGGTCAACGGCCAGCTGGCCGGAGGCTGTGAGCACCCGGCCGAGGAAGCCGGTGAACAGCTCCTTCTTGACCAGGATGTGCATGGGCCGGGGTGCGGCGCCGAACATGACGGGTCCGTCCAGGAAACTGATGTGGTTTCCGGCAAAGATTACCGGGCCCGAAGCCGGGACGTTGGCGCGCCCCGTCACGGAGGTCCGGTACACGACGTGGTCCAGCAGCCAGCCCACGGGCCGGCTCCAGGCCGTCGTCCACCGGCCCGGCACCGCCGGCTGCAGCTCAGACACCCTTGGTGACCGTGTGGTTGATGACACTTTCCACGATGCCGAGGGCGGCGTCGACCGTCTGGGCGAAGTCCAGGTCCGAAGAGTCCAGGGTCACCACGCCGTCGGCGGCCTGGGTGAAGTTCACAACGGTGGAGTCCTTGGCGTCACGCTGGGTCACCTGGGCGGCGAGCTGCTCGGCGTTCTGGCTGCCGCCAAGCTGGATCCCCCGGCGGCGCAGGCGCGCCTCCTCGCTCGCGGTGAGGAGCATCCGGACTTCGGCGCCCGGGGCGACGACGGTGGTGATGTCACGCCCCTCGACCACCATGCGGCGGTGGTGCTGCTCGATCAGCTCACGCTGGCGGCGGATCAGTTCGGTGCGGGCGCCGAGGGTGGTGGCCACGGCACTCACGGCCGCGGAGATCGCCGGCTCCCGGATGGCGAGGGTGATGTCGACGCCGCCGACCCGGACGTACTCTTCCTGCGGGCTGGTGCTGATCTCCAGCGGAAGGTTCTCGGCTGCAGCCTCAACCGCAGCCCCGTCTTCCAGGTCGGTCCCGGAATCCAGGCAGAACCAGGTCAGGGCGCGGTACATGGCGCCGGTATCGAGATAGGCAAGCCTGAGCCGCCGTGCGACTTCCTTGCTGACGCTGGACTTGCCCGATCCGGACGGTCCGTCGATAGCCACGACGAGGTTTTTTCCGGGGCGGACAACGTCCACCGTTTCTATGAGTTCCTGGGTCATTACTGGAGTACCCGCCATCCGCGATCGTTGAGGGCTTCGATTAATAGGTCATGTTTGTTCGGCAGTACGGAGATTTCCACCATGCCCACGTTCTGGCCCGAGGAGTGGTCCAGGCGGAGGTCCTCGAGGTTGACGCCGATCTCGCCGATCTCCGTGAGGAGCCTGGCGATCTGGCCCGGGGTGTCATCGACCAGGACCGTCAGCCAGGAGTAGGCCAGCGGGGGTCCGCCATGCTTGCCCGGAATCCGGGACTGTCCGGCGTTGCCTTCGCTGATCAGCTGGGCCAGGTCGAGCCGGGCGCCGGGGGCGGCCGGGTTCTCGAGCGTGCCGATCAGGCGGTTGAGGTCCTCGCGGACGCCGTTCAGGATCCCGACGACTTTGCCCGCATTGGCACCAAGGATCTGCACCCAGAGGGTGGGATCGCTCGCCGCTATGCGGGTCACGTCCCGCAGCCCGTTCCCGGCGAGGGACAGCGCGTGCAGGGGCGTGCCCTGCAGGCGGCTGGCCACGAGCGAGGACATGATCTGGGGCAGGTGCGAGACGAGCGCCACGGCCTCGTCATGTTCTTCGGCTCCGAATTCGGACACGACCGCGCCAAGGTCCGTTGCCAGGGCGCGTGCCGTCTGCAAGGCCTCGGGCGACGTTTCCGCCGAGGGGCACAGCACCCAGGGCATGGAGGTGAACAGCTCACCGCGGGCGGCCACCGGACCGGACTTCTCCCGGCCGGCCATGGGGTGGGTTCCCACATAGCGGCCGAGGTCGGCCCCGCGGGCGCGTAGTTCGGCCTGGATGCCGGATTTGACGCTGGCAATGTCGATCACGGCGGCCTGCGGGTAGTCCGTCAGGGCCTGCGCCACCACGTCCGCGGTGACATCCGGCGGAGCGGCAACCACCACGAGTTCAGGCCGCTCGGCGTCGAGGCGCGTCAACGGCAGGCCTGCGCCGATGTCGACGGCGACGGCCTGGTTGGTGGGCGAGGGATCGGAGAGGAACACCGGGACCCCGCGGCCCCGCAGCCCCAGCCCGATGCTGGTGCCGAGGAGCCCCGTTCCAACGACCACTACCGGGCCGTTGAGGTGGCCGCGGCCGCGGGTACGAAAAGCGGACATGCCCTACAGCCCTACGGATGCCAGCAGGTGGCCGACTTCCTGCTTGCCAAGGTTGCGGATACTGCCCTGGCGCTGGTCGCCCAGGCCGATGGGTCCGACCTTGACACGGACCAGGCGCAGCACCGGGAAGCCGACGGCGTCGAAGAGGCGCCGGACGATCCGGTTCTTGCCCGAGTGCAGTATGACCTCGATCAGCACGTGGCCCGGGGTCGAGTCAACGAGCTTGAAGGAATCGACCGAGGCGATGCCGTCCTCGAGTTCGACGCCGGCCTTGAGCTCGGCACCGATGCCCTGCGGGAACGGCCCGCGGACCTGCACGAGGTAGGTCTTGGGCACTTCGTAGGAGGGGTGCGTCAGCCGGTTGGCGAGTTCGCCGTCGTTCGTCAGCAGCAGCAGGCCCTCGGTGGCGACGTCGAGCCGGCCCACGTGGAAGAGCCGCTCGCCGTGGTTGTTGCGGACGAAGTCGCTGATGCAGGGACGGCCATCCGGGTCTTCCATCGTGGAGACAACGCCCTTGGGCTTGTTGAAGACCATGTACACCATGTTCTCGTCCAGCTGGATGCGGAGACCGTCGACGTGGATCACGGCGGTCTTCGGATCGACGCGGACGCCGAGCTCGGTGACGACCTGGCCGTCGACCTCGACGCGGCCTTCGGAGATCATTTCCTCGCAGACACGCCGTGAGGCGACGCCGGCCGACGCCATGACCTTCTGGAGGCGGATGCCGTCCTGGTCGTGCAATTCGGACTGGGGTACCTCGGCTCGCGGTCCGCGCTTGCGGGCAGGCTTGCGCACGGGGCCCAGGTTCTGGCCGAAGCGTTCGCTGCCGAACGCGCGGGGGGCGGCGAACTTGGCGGCTCCGGTACGCGGCTTGGGCTTGAGGGCGCCGGGAGTTCCGGGGGCCTTGCCGAAGCCGGGCTTGCGGGCGGCGGCCTTGCGGGCTGCCTCCTTGCCGGAGGGCGCCTTGGACTTCCAGTCGCCGGAAGCCGGCCGGCTCGCAGACGGCGCGCCATCGGGACCCTGCAGGTCCGGGTCGATGAATGCCTCTTCGCGGGGCTTGGGGTGCTTGAAGGGGCGGTCTCCGCCGCCCTTGAAGCCGGCCCCGCTGCGGCTTCCGCCGCCCTGGAAACTGCGGCCGGCACCGCCCTGCGCCGGGCGGCCTGAACCGCCCTGTGCGCCGCGGCCTGAGCCCTGCGCCGGTTTTTGTCCAGCACCTTTTTGTCCAGCACCTTTTTGTCCGGCACTGTTTTGTCCGGCACTGTTACGTGGTGAACCCTGGCGTCCCGCCTGTGTCATGACCCGTCCTTCGTTTATCGGCCGACGGCCGCTGTCTCCCGACAACACCCGCCAACGAGGGCAAAATGGTTCTGCCCTGGTGGATACTCGTGCGCAGGCAGTTGTTCCTGCCTACATTCTTCCTGCGTCGTAGAACTCTTCGATGCCTTCCAGCCCCGGAAGGTGGGGTGAAAGCTGCGGCAATTCAGCCGCCGAGCCGATTCCCATTCGCTCCAGGAAATACGACGTCGTACGGTACAGGATGGCCCCGGACTCGGGATCTGTTCCCGAATCCTCGATCAGCCCGCGCTGCGTCAGCGTCCGCACGACAGAGTCAACATTGACTCCTCGAATTGCAGACACCCGCGCCCGTGATACGGGCTGGCGGTAAGCGATGACGGCGAGCGTTTCGAGCGCCGCCTGCGTCAGCCTGGCTGTCTGTCCCTCCAGCACGAAACCGCCGACGACATCGGCGAATTCAGCGCGGGAATAGATCCGCCAGCCTCCGGCGATATTCCGCAATTCAAAACCCCGGGCGGTGGAGCTGAAGCCGTTCAAACTGGCGTCGTCCACATCCGGGGCATTAACAGTATAGCCGTTATACTCCCGCTGCAGTTCCGCCAGCAGACCCTCGACGACGTCGACCGTCAGGTTCAGCCCCGCCGCCAGCCCGGTGGCCGTGGCCGGCTCGTCGATCACCATCAGCACGGCCTCGAGGGCAGCGCGGGCGCCGCCCGGCAGGCTGGCGACATCGGGTCCGGCGTCGCTCGCGCCGTCGGCTCCGGCCTCTTCGCGGGCCGGGCCGGAACTCATGTCACTCAAGGCTGTTCCTCATATTCTTCACTCAGGTTTCCGCTGCTCCAGGCCTCTGCCCCGGCGGTCCAATGGACGGTCAGGTCCCCCAGCGGCAGCAGCTGGTCGAAAGCGACGGTGCCGTCGCGGAACATCTCCAGCAGCGCCAAAAACCGAGCTACTACGACAAGGGTGGATTCGGCGTCGGCGATGAGCGCCCGAAAAGTCAGCGGATTGCCGAGGCGCAAGCGCTGGCCGAGCAGTTCAGCCTGCTCCTTGACGCTGACGGGGCTGCCGTGAAGGTGCGCCAGGCCGACCTCGGTGGGGGCGCCCGCCTTGGGCTTAAGGGCCGCCTCGGCCAGGGCGGCGAACTGCTGAGGGCTGTGCCGCCAGATAAGTTCAGGAAGCAGTGCGGCGAAGTGTTCCTCGAGCGCAACCTGGCGCGGAAACCGGCAGGCCTCGAGCTCCAGGGTGGACCCCATCATCCCGGCGACATGTTTGAAGGCCTTGTACTGCAGCAGCCGGGCGAAGAGCAGGTCACGGGCTTCCAGCAGTGCGATGTCCTCCTCGTCTTCGACCTCGCCGGCGGGGAGCAGCCGGGCCGCCTTGAGGTCCAGCAGGGTGGCGGCGATCACCAGGAATTCGCTGGCCTCATCCAGGGCCCACTCCTCCCCCAATTGCTGCAGGCCCTTGGTGTACTTGATGAATTCATCCGTGACCGTGGACAGTGACACCTCGGTGATGTCCAGCTGGTGCTTGGAAATCAGGCCGAGCAAGAGGTCGAACGGGCCGGTGAAGTTGGCCAGCCGGACTTCAAAGCCGGGCTTTTTCCCCGCCTGCGCACCCGCCGGCATATGCAGCTCCGCTGGCACACTCAGCTCCGCTGGCACACTCAGCTCCGCTGTGGGAGCACCCGACTCTGCCACGGACCTGACTAGGGCGCGCCGCCGCGCGAAATGAGTTCTTTGGCGAGGTTGCGGTAGGCCTCGGCACCGATGTGGTTGCCGGCGTAGGTGGTGATGGGCTCTGCGGCCACGGTGGCATCGGCAAACTTGATGGACCGCTTGATGACGGTTTCGAAGACCTTGTCACCGAAGGCCTCCACAAGACGGGAGATGACCTCGCGGCTATGCAGGGTGCGGGCGTCGTACATCGTGGCGAGCACGCCGTCGACCTGGAGCCGCGGGTTCAGGCGGTCCTGGACCTTATCGATGGTCTCGACGAGCAGCGCCACCGCACGCAGGGCGAAGAATTCGCAGATCAGCGGAATGATGACGCCGTGGGCAGCTGTCAGCGCGTTGACTGTGAGCAGGCCTAGCGAGGGCTGGCAGTCGATCAGGACGATGTCGTAATCGTCCTCGACCTTTTTCAGCGCGCGGTCAAGAACCTGTTCGCGGGCCACCTCATTGACCAGCTGGACCTCCGCGGCGGAGAGGTCAATATTGGCCGGCAGCAGGTCCACGTTCTCGACGTCGGTCTTGTGGATGGCGTCACGGATGTCGACCTTACGGTCCATCAGCACGTTGTAGACCGTGAGATCGAGTTCGTGGGGGTTGATGCCCAGTCCCGCGGACAGCGCACCCTGCGGGTCGAAATCGACCAGGAGCACCCGGCGGCCGTATTCCGCCAGCGCAGCGGCGAGGTTAATGGTGGAAGTAGTCTTGCCCACCCCACCCTTCTGGTTGACCATGGCGATGACCCGCGCAGGGCCGTGGGATGACAGCGGCGCGGGGTCCGGAAAGTCGCGTTTGGGGCGCCCGGTGGGGCCCATGACGGCGTCTTCCAGATCGAGTTCGGTGCCTTCCAGAGTTGCTGAACCCTGTTCGCTGCTCACGTATCTATCCACACTTTCGATGACGGTGATTGTCGTGCTTGAAATTGCTGCCGCTGGACCTCCAGCGGAGTCTTATTCCTCCCAAGGCTACAGCGCCCGACACGGTATTCCGCGGACCTTGACAGCGGCCTTTATTTGAGCCTGAACCTTCTGGTAAAAGTCGAAGGTTGGCGTTTTGCCACGAAAAACCGCCCGGACGCTGGTCTGCGTCCGGGCGGTTTTATCGGTGATCAACGCGGCTGATGCTGCGGTGTGACGGCAGTGAAGCTGCTGGTCAGGCGTTCGCCCGTACCGGGCGGGCGGGCTCCTCAGCTGCCTCGTGCACGCCGTGGGCCGCAATCATGGTCTGCTCGTCGAAAGGCTCGGCTCCGGACAGGACACGCTCAACCTGTCCGCCGTCGATCTCCTTGACCCAGGTGCCGATCAGCACGGTGGCCACGGCGTTGCCGGTGAAGTTGGTCAGCGCGCGGGCCTCGGACATGAAGCGGTCGATGCCGACGATCATCCCGACGCCGCCCAGAAGCTGGGGCGCATGAGCCTGGAGGCCGGCGGCCAGGGTGGCCAGTCCGGCACCGGTGACACCGGCGGCACCCTTGGAGGCAATGATCATGAAAATCAGCAGGGAAATCTGCGCACCGAGATCCAGCGGGGTGCCCATCGCGTTGGCGACGAAGAGGGACGCCATGGTCAGGTAGATGGCCGTGCCGTCCAGGTTGAAGGAGTAACCGGTGGGGACCGTGACGCCGACGACAGGCTTGGAGACACCCAGGTGTTCCAGCTTGGCGATGAGGCGGGGCAGCGCGGCTTCGGAAGATGAGGTGGAGAAGATCAGCAGGTATTCGCGGGCCAGGTACTTCATCAGCCGGAAGATGTTCACGCCAGCCACGACCTGCAGCAATCCGCCGAGGATCACCACGATGAACAGCGCACAGGTGATGTAGAAGGCGACCATCAGGGTGAACATGCTGACAATGGCCTGGAAGCCGGTCGCACCGACGACGGCGGCGATCGCGCCGAAGGCTCCGACCGGGGCCAGCCACATGATCATGATCAGGATGCGGAAGACAAGGGCCTGGCCGTGGCCGATGGCCTTGAGGATCGGGGCGCCCTGCGGGCCCATCTTCTGTAGGGCGAAGCCGACCAGGATGGCGGCCAGGAGTGTCGGCAGCACCGGAATGTCGCCCGGAATGATGCCGAGCAGGAAGTCGACGGTGCTGTCAGTGGCCGCCTTCTTGTTTGGGTCGTACGGCGTCAGGTTCAGGCCCTCTCCCGGGTGGATCAGGTTGCCTACCACCAGTCCGATGGCCAGCGCGAAGGTGGACATGACGATGAAGTAGCCCAGGGCCAGCCCGCCCACCTTGCCCACCGTGGCGGCCTTGGCGATCGAGCCGATGCCCAGCACGATGGTGCAGAAGATGATCGGAGCGATCATCATCTTGATCAGCTTGATGAAGCCGTCGCCCAGCGGCTTCAGCGATTTGCCGACCTCGGGGAACAGCAGCCCCACGAGGGCACCCAGGATCACGGCCACGATGACCGCGATGTACAGGTAGTGGGACTTGTCGAGCCCCTTGCGCTTCTTGACCGTCGTCGCGGCCGGTGCCGCTGACTCTCCTCGTTGAGAGGCCATGGTTGTCTCCTTAGGGATAATCTGGAAGACGCTGCGGCCCAGGCTCTGAGCTGATCACGTCGATGGGGTGTGATATCCATCATTAGCGATCGAGTGATTTAGCTCACCGTTGCGTTCATATTGGTCATGGAAGGTGTTGATGATCCACCGCTGGAGCATCGCCCGCAGGCTCTTTGTGGCCCATCTGCTGTTCATGGTGGCCCTGACGGCCATCATCGGCACGGCCACCTTCGTTGACGCGCGCGATCATGCCTACGAGGAGGCCGGCCGCCGGATGGCCGGCATTGCCGTCACGGTGGCCGACACCCCCCTCGTGCTGGAGGCGGCGAGCGCCGCCGATCCGTCAGCCCTGCTCCAGCCGTATGCCCTGAAAATCATGAAGGACGCGGACGCGGATTTCATCACGATCATGGCCCCGGACCGCACGCGGTGGACCCATCCCCGGGATGAGGAACTGGGAAAGCCCTATATCGGTTCCATCGACGCAGCCCTCAAAGGCCAGGTGTTCACGGAGGTCGTGGCCGGCACTCTCGGGCCCTCGGTCCGCACCATCGCCCCGGTCAAGGATGCCGACGGCACCGTACGGGCGCTCGTGGCGGCGGGCGTGACGGTCCGGACCGTGGACATTGCGGTGTCCGGCAGGCTGCCGGCGCTGCTGGCCATCGTCGTGGCGCTGCTGGCAGGCGGTTCGGTGGCATCCTGGCTGCTGGGCCGGTACCTGCGCCGGGTCACCCGCGGCTGGGGTCCGGAGCAGCTCGCCCAGCTGTTCGCCTACTACGAATCGGTGCTGCATTCAGTCCGCGAGGGCGTGATCCTGATCGATTCCAAGGGCAAGGTGGTGATGTACAACGACCAGGCCGCCGAACTGCTGGGGCTGACGAAGCGCTCCTCCGACGGCGCTGCAGTTGCCGGCGCTCCGGCTGCCGGCACGGGCTCCACCGGCGCTGACTCCACCGGCTCCGACGGCGGCGGAACCGCAGCAGGCGGCCGCCAGGCGGCACCGTCGCTGGCGGAGCTGCCGCTGGCTCCCAGCCTCAAGGAACTGTTCGAGTCGGGGCGGACGGCGCTCGACGAGATCCACCTGACCGGCTCCCGGATCCTGGTGGTCAACCAGGGGCCGGCGGTGGGCCCTGGCTCCGCCGCGGCCCGCCAGCGCGCTGCGGTTTTCGGCACGGTGGCCACCATCCGGGACCGCACCGAAATCGAGTCCCTCGGCAGCGAACTGGAAACCATGCGCACGCTCTCCGACGCCCTGCGTGCCCAGACCCATGAGCATGCCAACCGGCTCCACACCATCGTTTCGCTGATGGAACTGGGGCGGGCCCCGGAGGCCCTGGACTTCGCCACCAAGGACCTGGAACTCAGCCAGCGGTTGACGGATGACCTCGTGAGCTCCATCGAGGAACCCGTGCTCGGCGCCCTGATCATGGGCAAGGCCGCCGAAGCGCACGAACGCGGCGTCGAACTGATCCTGAACACCGGCGGCTCCACGGCGGTGACCGGACTGGCCGTGCAGGACCTCGTGGCCATCCTCGGGAACCTGCTGGACAACGCCATCGACGCCGCCGCCGAAGCACCGGCGCCCAGGCTCGTGGAACTGACCGTCGAGACCACCGGGACCGCCGTCGAGATCATGGTCGAGGACAGCGGCCCCGGAATCGACCCCGAGGCTGTGGAGGACGTCTTCCGGCACGGATTCAGCACGAAGGCGCCGGGGCCGTTCGGACGCGGCCTGGGCCTGGCCCTGGTCCGCCAGGCGGTGCAGCGCCTGGGCGGTACCATGACAATCACCAGCCCGGCCGGAGCACTGTTCCGCGTCACACTGCCGGTGACAACAGAGGGACAGCCATGAGTGACATCCGGGTGCTCGTCGTCGAAGACGAACCGATCGCCGCCGCGGCCCACGCCGCTTACGTCAACCGGCTTGACGGTTTCACGCTGGCCGGCTCCGCACCCGACGGGCAGTCCGCCCTGCGCCTGCTGGCGGAATTCTCGGCGGCAGGCGACCCGGTGGAGCTGGTGCTGCTGGACATGAACCTCCCGGACCTGCACGGGCTCGACGTCGCGCGCCGGATGCGGGCGGCGGGGCTCTTTGCGGACATCATCGCCATCACCGCCGTGCGGGAGCTGAACATCGTCCGCAGCGCGGTGGCCACTGGCGTGGTCCAGTACCTGATCAAGCCGTTCACCTACGCCACGTTTGCGGACAAACTTGCCAGCTACCGGCTGTTCCGTGAACAGCTGGCCTCGCCGGGGACCGGGGCTTCCGGGCCCGGTGCCTCCCAAAGTGATGTGGACCAGGCGTTTGCGAGCCTGCGGGCACCATCCGAACTGCCGCTGCCCAAGGGCCTGGCAGTGTCCACGCTGGATTCCGTTCAGGACTTCATGAAGCTGCAGACCGGGGCGGTGTCAGCCAGCGAGGTGATGGAGGGGCTGGGCATGTCCCGGGTCACCGCCCGCCGCTACCTCGAGTACCTCGCCGACGCCGGAACTGTTTCCCGCACGGCGCGGTACGGCGCGCCCGGGCGGCCGGAGAACGAATACCGCTGGAACCGGCCGCCGTCGTAAGCCTGCTCCTCCCCGCCGCTACTGGGCAGCCTTGTGTTCAACGCTGGCCCGCCATGAAGGGTTGACCTTGGTGTTCCACGGCTTTCTCGATGGGGCCAATAGGGAGGCCAACGCAGCAGCCAGGGCCGGCACGTAGAACCAGCCGATGCTTGCGGAGGCGATGACGGTGAAAATGGCGAGAGCAACGGTAGTCGCGACGGATGCATAGACCTGTGCCCGTCCCCTTAGCAGGAGCGGCAGTCCGGTCAGAGCCACGGGGATGAGCAAGGGCACCAAGATGGAGGGCCTACGGTCTCAAGCAAGGTCGAGGTAGTGACCTGGTCTGGCCCGCCATTTATCAGCTTCACTTCGCTGTATACGGGAACCAGCAGGAAGACAAGGGCAACAGCAATCGTGAGCGAGAAGGCAATGATCTGGCGAACACTCTTCGGATCCAAACGGCGTCTCATATGACCCCCAGATGGAGTTGCATATATGTCCACGAAAGCACGGCTCCAGGGATTCGACCATTCATTTCTCAGTCGGGCTGATCCGAATCTCGGCGGGTGGCCTGTTTTCGGCTCAGAAGTTGAGTATTTCCGCTGCTACTTCGGCATGGTTGGTTTTGCCTGAGGTGTGAGATCCATGGTTGTGAGGCGCAGCCAGAGCCAGAGCCGCTTCTGTGGGTCGTCCAGATCGAGGTCAAAGTCCTTGGTCAAGCGTGCGACCCGATAGCGGACGGTGTTGTTGTGCACGTGGAGGCGTGCTGCCATCGTGGAGATATTTCCGTTGGAAGCCAGGTAAGCCCGCAGGGTGTCCAGGTAGTCGGTTTGCTGCTCCGCGTCGTGGGCCTGGATCTTGGTGATGTCGTCGAGGTCGGAGAGCCCGGTGTCGGCGATGAACGCCCCGATTTTCAAGAGGTTCAGCGGGATTCGGTAGTCCTCGAAAAGCCCAGCGGCCGGGGATTGCCCCCCATTGGAACCCGGTGTTGCCGTGTGCCGGCGGAGTAGATACTGCAGCGTTTGCAGCGCTTCGGATCTGGATTCTGGCAGGTCCTCTACCCGGGGCGCGATGCCGCCAACTGCTGCGAAGAGCGGGTAGGAGCTGATCGTGTGGGCGTACGCCCCGATCTCCTGGACCACGCGCCGATGCACGGCCCTGGGGGTGGTTCCTTCGCAGGGCAGAAGGGCGTAGACGACCGAGTCAATGAGGGCACTGTGGCTGGTGTTGAACTGGATGTTGCAGACCGTCGTTACAAGATGCAGTAGCCGCTGGATTTCGCGCACCGATTCAAGAGTCCAAGTTTCGGGGCGGACGATCGAAAATGCCGCGACCGCCAGCCCGTGGGCTGCATCGAGCCCGAGCTGGGCGGCGGCAAATGAAGCATGCGCGGTGTCGTCCATGAGCGTGCGGATCAAGTCCCCGTTTCGGCGTTCCCCGAAGTCGGCAGCTGAACGGGCATGGAGCATGTGCAGTCCGGCCAGTGGCGCCATCCTGTCGAGTGCGTCCAGCGCCGCCTCTCGCTTGTCTTCGCCCGGGTCGATGATCCAGATCGAGCCCAGCAGTTCCCCGCCGGCTCTCACGGCGAGGGCGAGTCTGTCCATCTCCTCGTCTCTTGAGGGGATCAGCACCGCGCCCGCGGATGCGTAGACGATCTTGAAATCTGTATCGAATGCAGGCGGCTTGATCTCTTGCAGGGAGAGGGTGGTGACGCGGCGCAGTTCGTCGACGGGCTGGCCCGGCAGTGTCGAGTATCCGAGCACTCGTCCGAGCGGATCCACGATGCTGGCTGCGCCGCTGGTGATCGACGCGGCAGCGTTGGCGAATGCGTAGAGGTCTCCGAGGCGGACCCCTGAGACTGAATCTGCCGCCGCCCCCATGACGGAGGCCCTGGCCAGCGCCACCAGGCGCGTCCAATCCACATTGTCCGGTGCAACGAGGACGGCCAGGCTGTGCAGGACGGCGGCGGAACGAAGCCGTTCCATGGGCGTCCCGTGGGCTTTGACGATCACCGCAGCTGCGTTGCTGTTCGCGGCCCGGTGCAGCAGCTGGTCGAAATCTACCGAACCGCAGGTCAGACCGACGGCCAGGATGATGCGGTCATCGACGCTTGTCCATTCGTCCAACGGGTCATACATGAGGACGTCCGAGACGGGATGACCGAGGTTCTCCGGTGTGGGATTGGCATGCACCAGATCGGCCTGCATCAGCTGGATGCAATCCGAGAGCCGTACGACGGCCCCGTGGAGATCGCCCTCTCCCAAGCCCTGTTCCTCAATGTCCATACATGGACGTTATCACAAGGCAAAAGTAAATCTTTCGGGAGAATCCACATATAGATGGAGGGAGATCTAGGTCACCATTGGGGAGGAAGAGACAGAGAATTCCAGAAAGAAACCAAAGGATGAATCATGAAATTCAAGGACATCAAGGCCCTCGCCTCGGTGCAGGGACCGGCCCGGTCCGTGTCGGAGCGCCTGTCCCGGCGTTGCTACAGCGTCGAGGATATGAGGAAAATGGCCGCGAAACGCCTTCCCGGAAGCATCTTTGATTACATCGAGGGCGGCGGTGAGGATGAGGTTTCCCTGCGGCGCAACCGGTCATCCTTTGATGACTGGTCCTTCCTCCCGAAGTGGGGATCGGTCGAGAATCTTGACCTCCGCTCAACCCTCCTGGGCGGCCCGGTTGCGATGCCTTTGACTCTCGCCCCAACCGGTGGCACCAGGCTGTTCCACCCGGACGGAGAGAGCGCGGTGGCCCGTGCAGCCCTTGAGGCCGGCGTGCCGTACGGGCTGGCACATCTGAGTACGACGACGATGGAACGCGTGAGTGCCGCTGCCCCCGGACTTCGGCGATGGTTCAACATCGAACCCATTGCGGACAAGGTCGAACTTCAGGCGCTTCTGGACAGGGTCGCGAAGGCCGGCTACGAAGCCCTTCTGGTGAATGTCGACTGCCGGGCCATCGGTCACCGTGAGCGGGACTACCGTAACGGATTCACCGCGCCGCCATCAATCAAGATGAAAACCGTTGTGGAGGGGGCACTGCACCCCCGGTGGGCGCTTGGATTCCTGGCCCATGACGCGATTGCCTTCCCGAACCTGGACGCGGAAATCCCTGAGGGCCAGCTTTCAAGTACCCCTGACATGTGGCGGACCCTGCTGGCCGGTTCGTACGAACCGACCGACTGGGACGACATCCGGGACCTGAGGGCACGCTGGAACGGTCCCATCATTCTTAAAGGAATCGTCAACCCCAACGACGCCGCCACCGCAGCCGAGATCGGCATCGACGCCATCCAGGTCAGCAATCACGGAGGACGGCAGCTGGACCACATGGCCTCACCCCTGGATGTACTCCCCGACATCGTTGACAAGACAGCCGGCCGGGTCGAAATCATCGTCGACGGCGGCATCCGCCGAGGATCCGACATTGTCAAGGCTCTCGCCCTTGGTGCCGATGCCTGTTCCATCGGCCGACCCTATCTCTACGGCCTGGCAGCCGCGAGCCAGGCAGGCGTTGCCCATGTCCTGAAGCTGCTGGCAGCGGAAATGACGCGCACCATGATGCTGCTGGGTGTTTCCACAATCCAGGAGCTGCGTGTCGAAGGCCGTGAGCTGATCCGGCACCGCAGCGAGGCCAACACCTGCACCATTCCCACCGAAATCCCCCTGCCAAATTTCCCGCTGCCCAGCTGGCCTACTCCGATCTGAGGACCCCCTGATGAAAACCTTCACAGCACCCGCTCCCGCGAAGCTCATTCAACGCGGCATCCCTGCCGTCATGGCCACGGCACTCCTGCTGGCGGCCACCGCATGCGCGCCAAGCACCGCCTCCGCACCGTCGACGCCGTCGGGAGACTCCGCCGGGTCCGGCACCGGGGTCCCAGCCCTCGCGGTCAACGAGGCAGCCGCACAGTTGCTCCCGGAATCGATCAAATCAACGAAGGTTCTGCGCGTTGCCATCCCCACCAACGAGCCGCCGACACAGTTCTACCGTGAAGGAACCCAGGATATGACCGGGACCAACCCGGACATCGCACACCTCATCGGTGAGGCCCTGGGAGTGAAGGTGGAGATCCAGGTCGCCAATTTCGACTCCATCATCCCGGGCATCGCCGCGGGCCGGTACGACATGACTGTCTCCTCAATGACGCCCACGGAAAAGCGCATGGAGGTTCTGGACTTCGTTGACTACATGCAGATGGGCACCGCCATTGCGGTGCCGACAGGCAACCCTCTGGGGATCGACGGTGAAGGATCCCTGTGCGGCAAAAAGGTCGGACTCCTGACCGGGTCCTACCAGCTGACGGTCAACGTCCCGGACACCAACAAGGCCTGCAGCGCGGCCGGCAAGGAGCAGATCCAAACAAGCGAGTTCCAAGACACGCGGCAAGCCATCTCTGCTCTCACCAGCGGCCGGCTGGACGCAGTGCTGGCTGATCAACCCATCCTGAACTTCGCCTCCGCGCAGAATTCCCAGGTCGAGGTCGCCGCCACGTATGACTTCGCGGCGGTCGGGGTCGGCATGCCGAAGGACTCCGGCCTGGTCAAGTCCGTCGGCGCAGCGCTCTCCGCTGTGGTCACCAGCGATTCCTACCGCACGGTTCTCGGCAAGTACGGCCTTGAGTCCAGCGCCATCGCCGACGCCCGCGTCAACTTCGCCCAATAGTAGGAGGTGAACACCATGCAGCAACACTCAATCCCTGACACCAGGACAGAATCCTTGCCGGCATCGGCGGATTCCATCCCGGTGGTGCCCCTGCGGCATCCGGTCCGCCGGGCCATCGCCGTCGTTCTCAGTGTCCTCGCGCTTGGCGCGGGATGGGACGTCGCGGTGAACCAGCGCTACCACTGGGACGTCGTCGTCTCATATCTCTTCGCCCCGCAGATCCTCACCGGGGCCTGGTTGACCATCCTGCTGACAGTCGTGTCCATGAGCGTCGGCATCGCCCTGGGCACGGTCCTGGCCATCATGCGGCTTTCGGCCAATCCGATCGTCAGCACCATCAGCCGCGGCTACATCTGGTTCTTCCGCGGCACCCCCCTGCTGGTGCAGCTGATCTTTTGGTACAACATCGCCGCACTGTATCCGGTGATCGCCTTCGGCCTTCCCTTCGGCGGCCCCTCGCTGGCCCTGGGTTCGGCCAATGTGCTCATTACACCCCTGTGTGCCGCATTGCTGGGGCTCTCCTTGAACGAGGCCGCCTACATGGCCGAGATTATCCGCGGCGGCATCGGATCGGTGGACAAGGGCCAGTACGACGCCGCCCGGGCCCTGGGAATGAACGGGACCCAGCTCATGGGCCGCGTCATCCTCCCCCAGGCGATGCGCGTGGTCCTCCCGCCGACCGGCAACCAGGTGATTTCGATGCTCAAGGGCACGTCCCTGGTCAGCGTACTGGCGATCTCTGACCTGCTGTACTCGGCCCAGATCATCTACTCCAACAACTACCAAACCATCCCGCTGCTCATCGTCGCCAGCCTCTGGTACCTGCTGATGACCACCATCCTGAGCTTCTTCCAAACCAAACTCGAACGGCGCTATGGCCGCGGCTTCGACACCGCGCCGCGGCCGACCCGCCGGTCAAAGACAAGGACAGCATCATGAACACCGCCATGGTGGAGGCCCAGGGAGTCCGCAAGAGCTTCGGCTCAACGGAAATCCTCAAGGGCATCGATCTGAAGATCGAACGCGGCTCGGTGACCTGCCTGATCGGCCCGTCCGGTTCCGGAAAGACAACCTTCCTGCGATGCATCAACCACCTGGAAAAGGTCGACGCCGGACGCCTGTACGTGGACGAACATCTGGTGGGCTACGCCGAACGCAACGGACGCCTCTACGAAATGAAGGAGCGGCAGACAGCGCGTTCACGACGCGCCGCGGGAATGGTCTTCCAACGATTCAACCTGTTCCCGCACATGACGGTGTTGGAGAACATCGTCGAAGCACCCATCCGCGTTCTGGGCCGTCCGCGCAGCGAGGTCACCGCCGAGGCGCAGACGCTGCTGGACCGCGTAGGGCTCGGCAACCGGGGGCATTCCTACCCCCAGGAGCTCTCCGGCGGGCAGCAGCAGCGGGTCGCGATCGCCCGGGCACTGGCCATGAAGCCCAAGCTCATGCTCTTCGACGAACCCACGTCCGCGCTCGACCCCGAACTCGTCGGCGAAGTCCTCGACGTCATGAAGTCCCTTGCCGAGGCGGGAATGACTATGGTTGTGGTCACCCACGAACTCGCCTTCGCCCGCCAGGTCTCCGACCAGGTCGTCTTCATGGACCAGGGAGTGGTCGTCGAAAGCGGAGCCCCGGCGGCGGTCCTGGGTTCGCCGCAGCACGAACGCACACAGGCCTTTCTTTCAAAGGTCCTCTAAACACCACCAACCCAGGCCGGCCATGAGGCCGGCCCCGTGAAGGGAACAAACCCATGCCTCGACAGCAGGTAAGCACAGACCTCGCGCCCAGCCCGGCCGGCCCCTACTCCCAGGCCATCGCCGCCAACGGCTTCCTCTTCACCGCGGGCCAGACACCGCACGAGCCCGTCACCGGAGACACCGTCGGTACCACCATCGAGGAGCAGACAGTACAGGCCATGAAAAACCTGGCTGCCGTCCTGGCCGGGCACGGACTGGACTTCTCCCACGTCGTCAAAGCAACGGTGCACCTGCATCACCCCGGCCGGGACTTCGCAGGCTTCAACGCCACCTACGAAGAATTCGTCGAAGCCCCCTACCCAGCAAGAACCACCGTCGGTTCGTTCCTGGGCGACTTCCTCATCGAAATCGACGCCGTCGCAGCCATACCCGAGCCTGCCAGGAACTCCGTTGGGGAATGATCGCTCGACCACGGCCCCGTCTGATGCAGAGCCAAGCATTAGACGGGGCCGTATCAGGTGGGACCGGCTACAGCGCCTGGATCGTTGACCTGCTGCTTGAGCTCGAACACACGTGGTTTCGGGTTGAGCTCCATGCTCAGCTTTCTCAGCGGGACGTCAAGCATTGCGTGGTCGAGGGCGACAACCTCGACCTGGCGTACCCCGCTCCTTGGGAACATCATCTGGCCGAACGGAACCTGTCAGCGGTGTGGAATAACTATCGCGGCCTCGGGTACCGGCGGATGATCTACACCAACACCGTCTGCGTCCGGTTCACAGACCAACTCGCAGCGGCCATGGGTGACGGGCCTAGGATTACTGCCGTGCTTTTGACCTCCACCGACGAGACGGCTCACGCCAGATTGAGAGGCCGAATCCAGGGGGTCGACCTTCTGGAGCACATCAACCGCAGCAGTACCAGAGCGCGCGAACTTGAGGCACTGACGCCGAGCTGGGTGCATCGAATAACCACAGACGGGCGCAGCGTGGAAGATGTTGCCTCAGAACTGCACGCACTTATCGGATGGCCCGATGGCCCGTAAGATCAGCGTCCCATTTACAAGGCTGTGACCTCCAAAACGTCCGTTGAGGGTTGAACCGCCAGACGAAGTTAACAGTCACAGTTACACAACAGTCCGAAGCCGTCTGCACTACTCCTGCCGGCACTACTGGTTCCACTCTGAATCACCGGCATGGTGTCGTCCCAGTTCTTGGAATTGGGACAACGTCTCGCCAAAGTTCCGGACGTGCCCAACGTGGCTCGTGCCGGCATCCGTGGCTGACCTGCCCAAACGTTCCCGGAGGGCAGATAATCCGCCTCGGGTCCAACTCCACGCTGCGGACTTTCACGCTGCGACGGGACCCGTTCTCCACCAGTGGCTGCTGGAAAACATCAGCGACTAGGCCGCGGCGACATTGAACCGCCAGCCGGTCAGGGATCAGACGTGGGAAGGGATCCGGGCAGAATTTACGCTGCCTGCCCTCGGGCAGGTGCGCCGCCGGCTCTCCGAACTGATGGACTACCCCGAACCCGTGATGCGGCAGCTCGTCCGCGTCTTCATCGACGACGGCACCTTCTGCCCGGGATTCCCCGGCCTGTTCGGCGGCGCGCCTGACGCTGCTCGTCGGTTTCCACGGCCTTCTGTATTCAAGCAAAGGCGCGGGCTTGCCGCCAGCTACGACAACGTCGTCCTCACGTATCGCAACGGAGTCGTCCTTCGCGCGTTCACCATCTGACTCAAAGAATTTGGGGACACGCCCTAGTTCCAGTCAGCGACGGCGCCCCTAAAATGCCTGAGGGCCATGAATAGGGACTGCAGCTCCAGGGATTCGTCACGGGCGTGCATCTGGTCGGAAGTGCCAGGTCCCCAGATGACGATGGGAACACCGGGCAGCGCCTGAGCTAGGGCCGATCCATCGGTGAAGTACGGTGCGGGGTTTCGATTGACTTCGGTGTCCCCGGTACTCAGAGGCGCAGTGTCTGTGGTTCGCAGTGGTACCAGCGAAAGGATGGTTTCCACACTGGCAATTTCCGGTTGCGCTTTCCACCAGTTCAGGAGCGCACTGCCATTGCCGACCACCCTCATGTCGATAACGGCTTCCGCGGAGTCTGGAACGATATTCGCCGCAGACCCGGCTGCAAGGATTCCCGGATTCCAGCTTTCAGCGCCGAGGAAACTGTCCCCCGTCAGTGGGAGTTCATGCTGGGCACGGAGCAACACGGCCGAGATTTTCAATGCGGCGTTGATCCCCAGGTCCGGGGTGCTGCCGTGTGCGGCAAGACCGTCGGAGCGCACGCGCAGCCATAATGCTCCGCGATGTCCCAGAACGATCTTGTTGTCTGTTGCTTCAGGAATAATGACGGCTCCAATGCGCTGCCCAATGAGTGAGCCGGCCGCGTCGGGCGCCCCTAGACTTCCAACTTCCTCATCAGCGGTTAGCAGGAGGCCAACATGTTTGTTGAGATCACTGGCTAAGGCCAGTGCAGTCGCCGCGGCGGCGATGCCGCCTTTCATATCCACAGTGCCGCGGCCGTAAATACGAGCCCCGTCGATGTGTCCGGAGAAAGGCGGATGTGCCCACTGTCCCGGGTCCCCGACCGGGACAGTGTCCAGGTGGCAGGCAAAGAGCAGCATCGGATCGGCGCTGGGGCCAGTGGTGATGAGCGTCCAGGGGTAATCTTCGTCGGATCCTTGACGGATTCTTAGTCGCTGAATTGTCGTTTTCAGTCTGTCGACGATCCGTGTCTGGAGCTCACGTTGTGCCCCATGATCGCGGGAATCCGACCTGTGCCGGACTAATTGCTTCAGGAATTCCAGGGCTTCTTGGTCAGTCATCGGCGCTCCCATTCTGGCGCGGGCGGCGCATGCTGCTTTCCCGCACCACCAGCCGGGGAGCCAGTGCCAGGCGGACGGTGGTCTCTTGGTCGTCGTCGAGCAGTAGCTTGACGGCCTGACGGGCAATGGCTCTAAGAGGCTGCCGGACTGTGGTCAGCCGCGGCGCGCACAGGTCGGCGAATTCAATGTCATCGAATCCGGTCAGCAGAAGCGAATCCGGGACCTTCAGTCCGGTTCGGTAGCAGGTTTGCAGGGCGCCGATGGCAATCACGTCCGCACCGCAGACCAGCGAATCGGGCAGCCCGCCCTGTTCCACCAACTCCGTCATCGCCCGGCGGCCGAAGGAGGCGCTGTAGTCGCCTAGCCTGACATGTTCCTCAGCCACTGTTATCCCCATCTCCCCGCAGAGTTGCCGGAAGGCCTGATATCGGGTGACCGAGGACGAATCAGCTTCCCGCGCACTCACAAACCCTGCGCTGTTCACTCCCTGGTCCTTTAGATGCCGGAGCACGAGGCGGATGCCCTGCTCGTCGTCCACGCCGATCCAGTGGGCATCCAGCCCGTCGATCCTCTGATCCACCTGAACCAGGCGCTTGGTGGCGGCGGCGGCCTTGACGGCCGTCATGCTGGTCGCCGCGTTTACCGGGCTGATGATAATCCCGTCTATCTGCCTGGCAATCAGCGATTGCAGCGCCTCGTTCTCGCCAGCCGGGTCCTGATGGGCGCTGCACAACAGCAACTGGAATCCTCGGACGCGCAGTGCATCCTCGACTTCCTGCACCAGTTCGGTGATGAAGGGATTGGCGATCTCAGGAACCACCATCCCGACGGTCCGGGTCTTGGAGCTGCGCAGCGCGCTGGCAATGTTGTTCCGCACATAGCCCAGCTTCCGGGCGGACCTCTCAACTGCCTGCCGAAGTTCCGGCGCCACAGTATCGGATCCGGCCAGTGCTCGCGACACTGTGGCGATGGACACTCCCGCGTGCTCGGCGACCGTATGGATTGTCACCTTGCTCATTGAGCCTCCCTCGGCGTGAAAACGTATTCTCAATCTACCAGTCGGTCGGCCACAACTCTAGCCTGACCCGCCGCCGACCGCGGAGGTAAACTGCCCATGTTTCCTGCATATTTCGTATCTTCAACCATAATTTCTTCCCAGAAATGTGTTGACGGCCACACGCTAACCTGCCTAACATCGTCTTAGTTCGATCAGAAAACGTTTTCTCAGCATGTTCCCAGGAGGCATAGATGCAGGCGGTAAAACTCGGCGTGTACCCACCCAAGAGGTCCGCAATGGCGGAACTCTTCGCCGCGGACCGGGTGTTGATCGGCGCCGTGCACCTTCCTCCTCTGCCCGGCAGTCCCCAGTACATGGGCCAGCCGGTGGAAGAGATTGCAGCATTCGGGCTGGAGGAATCAAGGACTTATCTTCGTAACGGCTTCACTAGCGTCATCGTGGAAAATCACTGGGACATCCCTTTCCAGAAACCAGGCGAACACGGCTATGAAACGGCGGCGGCCATGGCCGTCATTACGCGCCGGGTAGTCGAGGAATTTGGCCCGCAGGTGGGAGTCAGCATCCTCTCCAATGCCGGCGAATGTTCCGTGGCCGCAGCACATGCGGCCGGGGCCGGCTGGATCCGGGTCAACCAATGGGCCAACGCCTACGTCGCCAACGAGGGTTTCATCGAGGGTCAGGCCGCCCGCACCACCCGTTACCGCGCCCGGATCCAGGCACAGGGTGTCAAGGTCTTCGCCGATGTGCACGTCAAACACGGCGCCCACGCCATCGTCGCGGACCGGACGCTGGCCGAACAGACCGAAGACGCAGAGTTCTTCAATGCTGATGTTCTGATTGCCACCGGGTCCCGGACCGGGGATGCCGCCAGCGTGGAGGAGGTCCGGGGCATCCGGGAAAGCACCGTCCTTCCGGTAATCATCGGCTCGGGCATCACCGAGGCCAACGTCGACCAGCTGCTGGATGAGTGCAATGGCGCCATCGTTGCCTCCTCCGTGAAGGACAACGGCCGTTGGTGGGGCCGCGCGGAGTCCTCCAAGGTGGCCGCCGTGGCCCGCGCCGCAGGACTGTAGGGGCACCATGATTGTCTTCTGTGGCTACGCCAACCGGGACATCGTCATCCAGCTGGATGAACTGCCCGGCGTCGGCGAACGCCGGCACGCGCGGTTCATCCGGCAGCACGACGGTGGCATGGCCGCCAACGCCGCCGTGGCCGCGGCCCGCTTTGGAGCCACACCCACCTTCGCGGGCGTGGTGGGATCGGATGCTGAATCCTCGGATTTCCTTGCCGGCCTGCGGCGCGAGGGGGTCTCGACCGACTGGACCCGCACGGATGCGTATCTGACGCATGCTGTAATTCTCCTGGATGTCAGCGGCGAACGCGCCGTCATCAGCCAAGATGACGCTCTGACAGTTGAGGACCTCAGGCAGGTCCTCAACCGGCTCGATCGCACGCAGCAGCACTGGGTGTATGTGGACGGCTACCGCTGGGACAGTCTCTGGGTGCCGACGAATGCGCCAGCTGCATTGGTCGTCGACGTCGACGGCTGTACCGAGGCTGATCAAGTGATCCGTGCGGCACGCGCCGCACAACATCTGATCGGCAGCAGCCGCATCTTCAGCGAGGCCTGCGGCTTCACCATTGAGGCGCTGGATCAGCTGGCCGCGACGGAGGGGACAACAATCGTCGTAACCCGCGGGGCGCAGGGCCTGACTGTCCTGGAGCCCGGCCATCAGGCCCGCCAAATCCCGGTTCGGTCGGTCAGCGTCACCGATGATACGGGGGCAGGGGACTGCTTTGCCGGCGTGTACCTGGCGGAACTGGCGCGGGGCGCGACCGCCGTCGACGCCGCGACCACCGGCGCAGCCGCCGCGACCCTGTCCTGCCGGCATCCCGGAGCCCGCGCGGCCCCCACGCGCCGTGAACTGACGGATTTTTTGGAACTGTACTAACTCACATCTGGCACCAGTCATCGAGAAAAGGAATCACAGATGAATAAGCGAATAACTGCCGCCCTTTCCGTCGCCGCCCTGGCGTTGGCACTTGCCGCCTGCGACGCCCCGTCAACGGCCTCCCAATCTCCTACCGGCAATGGAAGCGCCGCCGCGGCTTCGGCCGTAATCCCCCAGCCGGAGCGATTTCCTGAATCCTGCAAGGCTCCGGACGGCGGAAAACTGCGGATCGGCCTGGTAACTCCCAACCTGCAGGCTTTGTTCTTCAACCAGATCAACACCGGCGCGCAGACCATCGCCGACAAGGCCGGCGTGGACTTGCAGATCGTCAGCGGGAACGATGACCCGACCCAGCAGGCCAACGCGGTAGACAACCTGGTGGCCAAGAAGGTCCAGGCTGTAGTCGTGGCAGCGATAGACACCGAAGGGATCAAACCCGCGCTCCAGTCCGCCAGCAAGGCCAACGTCAAGGTCGTCGCTGTGGATGCCATAGTCAAGGACCCGTCCGTCTCCGCACAAGTCGGCACCTCCAACGCCGAAAGCGGAGCGCAGATGGGCGATTTTCTGGCCAAGCAGGTACAGGGAACTGGCAAGGTGGGGGTGGTCAGCGCCCTGAACTCCACTATCCAGCTCGAACGACAGAAGGGCTTCGAAGAGGCAATCAGGGCCAAGGGTATGACGGTGGGCACCGTTGTCGACGGTAAGAACGTTCAGGAAACGGCTCAGACCTCCGCCGAAAATCTGCTTACCGGCAACCCCGACCTCAAATACGTCTATGCCACCGGCGAACCGGCCCTGATCGGCCTTGTGGCCGGCGTGAAAAACCAGATGGCCCAGGACCGCATCAACGTGGTCGGCTGGGACCTCTCCGTACCCGCCGTTGACGGGCTGAAGGCTGGGTACGTCAAAGGCGTCGTCCAACAGAACACTTTCAAGTTCGGATACGATGCCATGACAGCCGCCATTGAGCTGAGCTGCGGCAAGACGGTGGAGAAGAACATCCCCGTGCCCACCCAGATCGTCACACCGGATAACGTCGGCGACTACATGTACTACCTCAAGAAGTGACCGCCATGAGCGCAAACGAACTCCTCGTCGAACTGCGTGGGATTAAGAAATCATTCGGCCCCGTGAAGTCGCTGCAGGGTGTGGATCTGAAGCTCCGCCGCGGTGAAGTGCTTGGGCTCGTCGGCGACAACGGCGCCGGCAAGTCCACCCTGATGAAAGTCCTGGCCGGCGCCGAACAACACGATGAGGGGGAGATCCTCATCCGGGGCAAGTCCGTAAAGTTCTCAAGCCCCAGCGATGCGCGGAAGGAAAACGTCGGAATTGTCTACCAGGACCTTGCGCTGTGCAACACCCTGGATGTGGCCAGCAACCTCTTCCTAGGCCGCGAGCCCATGAAGGGGCGGTTCCTGGACCGGGACGCCATGCACGGACATGCCGCCAAGGTACTTGAAGACCTGCATGTCCGGGTCAAGTCCACATATCAGGAAATCGGCACCCTCTCCGGCGGCCAGCGCCAGACGGTGGCCATCGCCCGGGCCGTTTCCTTCAAACCCGATGTGCTCATCCTTGATGAGCCGACGGCGGCTCTGGCCGTCGCCGAAGTGGAATCCGTGCTGCGACTGATCCGCAAGGTCGCCGAAGAAGGGGTAGGCGTCATCCTGATCACCCACCGCCTGCAGGACATCTTCCGGGTTTGCGACCGGGTCACTGCCATGTACGAGGGGCGCAGCGTCGATGACAGGCCGATCGGGGAACTAAACATTGAAAAGCTCGTCGCCATGATCACCCGAGCCGACGATCAGTATCCGGAGGCATCCTAATGACCACTCTCAAGACAGCCCACAGTGCCATCCTTCGAACGAAAACGCCCTCATGGCTGGAGCGATCGAACAAGCCGACACTCCTCATGGGTGTCGTCACGGTGCTGATCGCTGCAGTTTTTGCCATCGCCAGCCCGGCGTTCCTGTCCCTGGCGAACCTCTCTAATCTGGCCACCCAGATTGCTCCGGTGCTGGTGATTGGTGTGGCCATGACATTCGTCATCACCGCCGGGCAGATCGATCTCTCCGTCGGTGCCATCGCCGCCTTTATCGCCGCAACCTCCGCAGAACTGATCAGTACCGGCATGAACTCCTCCCTCGTCATGGTGTTCTCCTGCATCATGGGTCTGGGCTGGGGCCTGATCAACGGCTACCTGACCAGCTACCAGGGCATCCCCTCCTTCATCGTTACTCTGGCCACGATGTCCGTCATCAGAGGCTTCGCGCTGCTTTCCACCGAAGGCTTCTCCATTCCGATCGGCGAAAACACGGTCATGCGCCAGATCGGTTCCAGTTCCTTCCTCGGGATCTCCTGGCTGGCCTGGGTCGGTCTGCTGGTATTCGCCGCAGGACTGGTACTAATGCACAAGATGCGCTTCGGGCAGTACATCACCGGCATCGGTTCCAACGAGGAATCCACCCGCCGCGCCGGAGTCAACACCAAGGCGATCAAGATGTGGGCACTGGCTTTCTCCGGCCTTGCAGCCGGGATTGCCGGTGTACTGATTGCCGCCCGTCTCGGCTCCGGGTCCGCGAACTCCGCCGTCGGCCTGGAGCTGACGGTAATCGCCGCCGTCGTCATCGGCGGAACGGACCTATTCGGCGGCCGCGGCACTGTCGTCGGTACCCTGATCGGGGCGATCCTGACCGGCCTAATCGCCAACGGCCTCACCTTGGTGGGCATGAGCCCGTTCATAACCCCCATCGTGACCGGCCTGGTGCTACTCGTAGCCATCTGGATCAATATGCGCGGTAAGAAGCTCTCCGACCTGCTGGCGAAGCTGAGCGGCAACAAATGACCCGAGTCCAGACCGTTACCGGCACCATCGAGCACACCGAACTCGGCCTGGTCCTGCCCCACGAGCATCTGGCCAATGACCTGACCGGTGCCTACACTCCGGCACCGGATCAAAACATCAGGGAACTCCTGGAGGGACCTGTCACTGCGGAACTGGCCTGGCTGCTGCGCGAACATCCCTACAACAGCCGGGACAACTGCGGCCTAACGGACGCAGACGCCATCGTGGAGGACCTGCGTTCCTTCCGCAGCATGGGCGGCCGTACGGTCATCGATCTCACCCCGCCCGGGCTCGGACGCAATCCCGCGGCGCTGAAAGCGTACTCGGTGGCCGCCGATGTCAACGTCGTCATGGGCTCCGGCTCATACCTGCAAAAATTCCAATCTCCGGCCGAATTATCCGCTTCCGAGGAGGAACTGACAGCGCTGATCATGGAGGACTTCCAGCGCGACGGGATCAAACCCGGGGTCATCGGCGAGATCGGCGTATCCCCGCTGTTCACCGTGGCAGAGGAGAAGTCGCTCCGGGCCGCAGCACAGGCCCAGAAAACGCTGGGCGTCCCGCTGTTCATCCATTTGCCGGGCTGGATGCGGCTGGGCCACCGCATCCTGGATATCGTCCTAGACGAAATCGGAGTCCGGCCCGAGGCCGTGGTCCTATGCCATATGGATCCGTCTTTCGACGATCCGCAGTATCAAGACGAACTGGCCGCGCGCGGCGCCTATCTCTGCTTCGACATGATCGGGATGCCCTACAACTTCGCCAGCGAAGGCGCATCTCCTAGCCCGGCACAAGCGGCCGACGCCATCGCCCGACTGATCGAAGGCTCTCACCACGAGCGGATCATGCTTAGCCACGACGTATTCCTTAAGGGAATGCTCACCAGATACGGCGGCAACGGCTTCAGCTACGTTCCGTTCGCGTTTCCCCAGCGGCTCCTTGAGCGCGGTATCTCAGTCGAGCACATCGCCGGAATCATGAGGGACAACCCGGCCGCCCTTTTCCACAATGCCCGAACCTCATAACCCAGAAGGAATCATGACAAAAGTACTAATTGCCGGCGAAAGCTGGATGACCACCTCCACTCATGTCAAAGGTGTCGACGAATTCTCCGTCCACTCCTACGTTGAGGGCGTCGGTCCGCTGAAGAAGGCCCTCGAAGCAGCAGGCCACGAAGTCACCCATATGCCGGGCCACATCGTCCCCACGGACTTCCCTGGTTCCGCTGAAGCCCTCGGGCGATACGACGTGATCATCCTCTCGGATATCGGCGCCAATTCCATTCAGCTCGCACCGGGCGTGTTCGAACTCTTCACACCAGGAATGGACCGGCTTCAGGCGCTGGCAGACTGGACCCGCGACGGCGGCGGACTGGTCATGATCGGAGGCTACCTCTCCTTCTCCGGCTTCCAGGCCCGCGCGGCCTTCCGCAATACCGCCCTCGCGGAGGTGCTGCCGGTAGAGATGCTGGCCGAGGATGACCGCTGGGAACTGCCCGCCGGCATGTGTGCAAACGTAGAAAGGGCCGGCCATCCGGTACTGGGCAGCGCAGGCGGCCAATGGCCGGCCCTGCTCGGCTACAACCGAACCGTACTCAAGGCGGGAGCCGAGTTGGTCGCCACCATCAACGGCGACCCGCTGATTGCCCTGTCCGAGCAGGGCTCCGGCCGAAGCGCCGTCTTCACCTCCGACTGCTCCCCGCACTGGGCGCCGAAGGCGTTCTGCGAGGACTGGAGCGGCTACCAGGAGATCTTCAGCGGAATCGTCCGCTGGGTATCCAAGGACATCTAATCCCAGTCCGCATATCAGTTGAAGGGGCGGGAAGGACGGAATGAAACAGGAACGCGTAGGCGTAATTGGATCCATCAACGTGGATCTGCTGCTGCTGGTTGACCGGCTCCCCCGCCCGGGGCAGACGGTTCTGGGTGAAGGCGGAACGCTTTCTCCGGGCGGCAAAGGCGCCAATCAGGCCGTGGCCGCTGCAAGGCAGGGAGTACCGACTCTCATGGTGGGCGCCGTCGGAACCGATGGCAACGCCGGGGTTTCCACTTCGCTGCTTCGAGAGGCAAACGTTGACCTCTGCCATGTGGCCGCCCTGGAGGGCCCCACCGGGATGGCGGTGGTCGCCGTCGATCGGGCCGGTGAAAACAACATCATCGTAGTCCCGGCAGCCAACCTCAGGGTCGACACCGCAATGGTGGAAGCCGCACTGCCTGAACTGATGAACTGCGCCGTCGTCATAGTGCAGGGCGAAATTCCGGCCACCACCGTCGACTTCGCCGTCCACGCCATAGCCGGCACGGACACGCGCGTCATCCTGAATCTGGCACCGGTCATCGGTGTTGCAGCGGAAACCCTCCGCTTGGCTGATCCACTGATCGTCAACGAGCATGAAGCAGCCGAGGCGCTGAGCCTGCTCTCCGCCGAAATCCCTGCCGCGTCCGGCGACGCGATACGACTCGGCAAGTCCCTGGCGGAGGCCCTCATCGATACCGGGGTGCCTTCTGCGGTCGTCACATTGGGATCCGATGGCGCGATTATCGCCGGCGCCGGCGGCATCGAGCATCTTCTGGCACCGACCGTCGATGCTGTTGACACTACAGGCGCCGGGGACGCATTCGTCGGCACCGCCGCAGCAGGCCTCGCCCGCGGTCTCACCCTCATCCAAGCCTGCACGCTGGCCGTCCGGGCAGCCGCGGAATCCGTTCAAGCGCACGGGGCGCAGACGTCTTATCCCTGGAACACTCCCCACATGACGACACTGCCGCACTGACTCTCAGAAGGCCTGCTCGGTCCTCTTGCAGGGTCCCAGGCTTGGTGAGGGGGCGGATGGGGTTCACCGGGGCTCCCGGTGTTCCTCATCTGTCCCCAGCGTCCCCTCATTCACCCCAATATCCGGCGTGACCTGCGCGATCGGACGGCCCGAGGAAATGACGAGTTCCACAGCTTCGTCCTAATGTGGGAAGCCCGCGCCATTGCTTGAATACTTTGAACGCCCTCTCGACAAAGATCCGGAATTTGTAGGCATCTTTGTCCAGGCCAACGGGTCTGCCGCCATTGCTGCCCAGTCGCTTGCGGTGGGCTTCTCGGTCACCCCTGCTAATCTGCGCCGTTGTCCCTAACTTCTGGGAACGTCACTAAAGGCCGACCTGGTGAACTGTCCGGTGAGGGTGCCCTGTATACGACACTCCGCTTCCGTGCCGTTCGCTTCGGCGAGGAGGAGTGCAGCAGCGGGAAAATGGTCGCTGCGAAGAGAGTCGTCACCTGAACTGCGCATCTCGAAAATAGTTCTCAAATAGAGCCAGTCGAGCCAGTGTCATGAACCGAGTTCTGAGAAGACAGGGAATCACCGGATGGGCGTGCCCCCGACGGTCCCCAACCGCTAGTGTGGGGCCGTGCTGAACCTCTTTGTTGATACTTCGACCTGGCTGGATCTCGCGGCCCGACGTGATGGCCAAAAATGGATCGTTGCCTTACATCAGTTCATCCGCCAAGGCGATCTCCGACTTCTTGTACCCAAGTGGTCATAGAGGAATTTGAGCGGAACCGTCCTCGTGCGGAACAAGCAATGACGACTCGAGTGGCAGATCTCTTTCGACTCCTGCGGACAGATATTGGAGCAACGTACGACAGCGAAGACCTCGAACAGGCCCTGAACGCTCTCGATGGCCTGGCACACCATATTCCTCTCATCGGAGCCATGACGACCCGGAATTTCGATGACATCTTTGAACTGCTTCAAGCCGGTATTCGACTGGAACCAACCGGCGTTGAAAACGGCCGGGTCGTCAAGCGGGGCTTGGATAAGAAGTCCCCTTTTCATCGCTCTCGGAACAGCGTTGCGGACGCACTTCTTATCGAGCTGTACATTTCTGCGACTTCGGAAGCTGATCTTGCCGAGGATCCCCACGCCTTCGTGACGAGTAACTCGCACGACTTCTCCTTGGACAACGGCGACAAGAGGCAACCGCATAAGGATCTTGAGTCTGTATTCGCTCACAAGGGGTCGATGTACGCGCTCGGCTTCGATGGTCTTGAGTCGACGTTACGGGATCACTTTGGCGATGAATTGACCGAGATGCTGGATGAATCGGACTTTGTTGAGAATCCCCGTCTGCTAGTTGAAATCCAGAAATGGGAGCAGGAACTATTCGACCGGGTCTGGTACCAGCGGAAGCTGAACCGCATCTATGAACTTGAGGAGGCCGAGGACACCAAGGGCTTGGCCAGGTACACGAAAGTGGCTGGACCACCTATGGAGCGTGTAGAAGCCGAGTATGGTGAGACGTTGGGCCCCTATACCGATTTTGAGTGGGGAATGCTCAACGGAAAGCTCTCGGCGCTGAGATGGGTTCTTGGGGCCGAATGGGACTTCCTCGACACCTGAGCCTCGCGCCCGAGTAGGGGCGTCTCACTACCTTGGTTCTATAGGGGTCCGACCACCTGTGGTGGACTGTGGCACAAGTTGGATCGCTTGCTTGGTGGACGACGGGTTCTCTCCGTGTGTCGGTCAGGTGTTCGTCGTGATGGCGTTCATGATTGGCGTAGGAGATGACTATGCGAACTTTTCCGGTCCAGATGCCTTCTGGAATGCGCTACTGGACAGTGATCGGCGAGGACCTGCTGGTCATTTCTGTGGCGGATGCATATCTGCGGTATTTACGGTTCGGGCGTGATGCTGCCGAGTCGACGACTAAGACCTATGCGGGCGCGGTCGCACTTTATCTATCGTGGTGCGCGGCCACCGGGCAAGACTGGCGGGCCGCTGCGGGGAAGATGCCGGCGTTCGTGTTGTGGCTCCGCCACTCCCCGTCGCAGCCGGGGACAACAACCGGCGGCGCGGTCGAGACTGCGGTCCGAGGACCGCGGCGGATCAACTGCGTGCTCGCAGGGGTGCGGGGCTTCCTGGCCTTCGCGGTGGATCACGGCGACGCTCCGAGAGGAGTGCTGGGTCATCTTTATGAGCTTGCCAATAGCCAGGATCTGCCGGCTGAGGCGCGCGGCGAGGACGGCGTCTGGAGGCTGCGGATGAAGGCCCGGCACAGGGTTCCTGCTATCAGGCAACGGCCTGACCGGGCCCGCGATGAAGATGTCCTCGCGCTGCTGAGGGCATGCCTCTCGGCGCGTGACCGGCTGCTGGTGATGCTGCTCGCGCGGGCTGGATTGCGTCGCGGCGAGCTGGTTGGACTGCGGCGTGAGGACGTCCATTTCCTGGTCGACTCATCGTCCTTGGGCTGTCGCTTCCCCGGATCTCACCTGCACGTGGTGCGGAGGCAGAACACTAACGGCGCGTGGGCAAAATCGCGGCACTCCAGGATCGTCCCGGTGGATTCGCTGGTCGTGTATGCCCACGACCAGTACTTCACCGAGAGAGCCATGAATACCGCGGCAGGTGAGAGCGATTTCTTGTTCGTGAACCTGTTCCGGGCGCCCATCGGCGCGCCGATGACTCCCGCTGCGGTAGCTGCTGGCCGCGGCCTCCCGCCGGGCGGGTCTGGATCCGGCCGTGCACCCGCATGCGCTGCGTCATGGGTTTGCCAGCAACGTCCTGGACGCCGGCGGGAGCATCGACGAGGTCCAAGAGCTCCTCGGCCATGCCTCGATCAGCTCGAGCCAGGTGTATGTCCATCCGGCACCGGAGCGGTTGCGCGCGGCGGTGGAGCGGGTAGCCCCGGGCCGCCACGTCACCGGGAACGTGACGAGGTGACCGCCGTGCCAGCCCGTGCTCTGGTCACGCCGACGCACGAGGACCCGTTGGAGGCAGAACAGGCCAAGGACATTTGGGCGATGTCCTTGTTTGGCCACAGCGGACGGTTGGACTTCACGGCGATAAGCCAACCGTGGTTACGCGAGGGTGCGAAACGGTGGGCGATACACGACCTGATACATCGTCGGGGCGAGGGCGCCACCACGGTGCTGAGAGCCCACGTGGCGGCATTGGCGGGGCTCTCAGAGAGCTTGCGCGCCCATCGAAGCGACCGCGGCCTGATCATCCGTGACCTCGGCCGCCCTGACATTGAGTTGTTTCTGCAGCGACTCACCTACCTGGAGCATTGCGAGAAGATCACCGCGTTGTCCCGATCCCTGAGCTGTCGAAAGGCTCATCATGCGCTGCGTCAGATGCGGCTGCTCGGCCTGACCCGTGCCGGTGACCCGCTCAGCGGGCTGCCTGACGACTTCGCGTTCCGGCGCGAGGACATTCCCCGGCGCCCCGACCGGCAAACTCCAAACCGGTCGCTGCCTCCCGAGATCCTCGCCCAGCTCTGCGATGCCCTGCCGCTGCTGCGCACGCGCATGCCCAAAGGGTTGGCTGTTGCGATCGAGTTGCTCATCGACACAGGCCGCCGTCCCGGCGAGATCCTGAACCTGCCTTGGGACTGCATAGACCGCGACCACGACGAGAACTATGTCCTGGTCTACGACGACCTCAAGAACAACAGGCCGGGCCGACGGCTTCCGATCACCCAGGCGACCGCCGAGCTAATCACCACCCAACAGAAAGCAATCCGGGAGCGGTTCCCCGACAGCAACCCGGCGTCCTTGGTTCTGCTGCCCTCTGACGAAGACCCGGACGGCCGGCGTCCGATGGCCCGGCATCGCATCGGCCGGGCCCACCGCGGCTGGATCGCTTCGCTGCCCTCTCCTCTCCGGCGCTCCGACGGCAGCAGCTACGACCTGACCACGATCACGCCCTACTCCTATCGGCACACCTACGCGCAACGGCACGCCGACGCCGGCGTCGCGCTCGATGTACTCGCCGAGCTGATGGGCCACGAGCTGTTGAGCTCGACTCAGACCTATTACCAGGTCGGCGAGAAACGCCGCCGTGCCGCGGTCGACCGGCTGGCCGACCACCGGTTTGACCGGCACGGCAACCACCTCTGGCGAGACGCCCAGGCTTTACTCGAAGACGAGCACGCGCGCCACACGCTCGGCCAGGTATCGGTGCCCTACGGCAACTGTCACGAACCCTCCAACGTCCAGGCAGGGGGTGGGTCCTGTCCATTCCGGTTTCGCTGCGTCGGCTGCGATCACTTCCACACCGATCCCTCGCACCTGCCCGAGTTGAAGGCATACCTGCATGACCTGCTCCGTGACCGCGAACGCGTGCTGGCCACCACCGATCTCGAAAACTGGGCCAGAACAGAAGCTTTACCCTCAGAGGAAGAAATCCGCCGGGTGAAAGAACTCGTGCACCGGGTCGGGGAACATCTTGAACAGCTCGCCCCCGCCGAACAAGCCGACATCGCCGCCGCCATTTCGGCCGTTCGGCGTACCCGCCAGGTCACCAGTCTGGGTATGCCTGCCATCAGGGGCAAGCCCGATACCAGCGCGGGACTGGAGAGACCGTGAACAATAACACCAACGGCATCGCCGCGGCCCGGCAAGCCCACAGCACACGATGCCGGCAACGTGTTCTCGCCGCGCTTGAGCAAGCTGTCCATCTGGGCACCGAAAAAGCATCTCCGCGATCGCCCGCCGCGCCGGGGTGGACCGCAGCTTCCTCTATCGCCACCGCGATCTTCACGCCGCGGTACTCCTCAAGGCCGCCGAACCAACCACCGCCAGCACCAGAGGCCCTTGCGTCAGCAGGCCATCCCTCGTAGCCGACCTGGCCAACGCTCATGACCGCATCACGCGCCTGACCCGCGAAAACGCCCAACTCCGCCAGCGCCTGTCCGAGCATCTCGGCGAACAGGTGTGGCGAGAGTCCGGCCTCGGAGCCCCCGACGATGTCGACCGTCTGCACCGCCGCGTCACCGAGCTGGAACAACACACCGCAGAACAACACCGGCAACTCTCAGAACGCGACGACGAGCTCGACGCGGCACGGGCAGCCAACCGCGAGCTCATGACCCGGCTTAACCGGCCACACCCCGACGGGTGCAATCACTAGGACCACACTCTTGTGGCCCCCGCCAGAGTGGCGCTCGACGACGCCTAACTTGCACAATCGAGGTCTCTTCCCTTGCCGGAGTCCCGTCGGACCCCGAGGTGACCTGGGATGTGGATAGGCCGTGGGACGTTGCCGGAGTCCCACAAGCCCTTGGCAATGTCCTACGGGTGGAGACGAACGCATGACTTCGTCTGTCTGGTGAAGGCGCGGCCGGGACCGGTATGGGGCGTTCGCGAAGACCAAGCCACACTCGTGTCAGCCGAGCGCGGCTGTGGCTACAACAGTCAGCGGATCCACCTCTGGTGACACGGCCTCTGGGCCAGCTTCAAGACAAAGCCGCTGCGTGCGTATAGGCTCCCAGCAGCGTCCACCTTCAAGGGAGCACAATGAAGCGCACTGGGGCCTGGAACTATGGTGTTCCTCTCGTCTTGATCGGCACACTAATGACATCTTGCGGAGCCCAGACTTCGGACGGACAAGGTCCTTCCGTATCGTCTCCTTCCTCGACCAGCCTCAGTCCCGCCCCGACCATCCCTGTGATTTCCGCTGCCTCCCCGACCAGCTCCACCCCGCCCCAGGAAACATGTGCGGCGTTCCTGCCATCGGCCCCGTGTGCCATCTATACGAGCACTTCCGGAACAGCGGGTGGAAGGAATCTGCCGTGGGTGGCGTCGGGCAGCCTCAGGGTCCAGCTGAACTCCGTAACTGGGGACCTTTACCTGAGCGTGAGGACCAACTGCGCGCCCATTAGCGGGCCAGTGGAAATCGCCGGGAACGCCATGACCGCCGGTGACCTTGCCATCGGCGCTATAGGGTGCCCGGAGGAGCTCGGCCGGCAAGACCAGTGGGTCCTGGAATTCCTGAAACGTCCGGTAGAAATGACCTTCAGCCAGGACACCCTTCAGTGGAAGAGCGGAGCAGACACACTCAGCTTCAAAAGCGCAGATTCCTGAACAGCCGGAGGTGCCGTTGTGGGACTGGCCGGCGGGACTGCCCCAGCGCGAGCTGATGACCCGGCTCAACCGGCCACACTCCGACGGGTGTGAACACTAGGACCACACCTGTGGCCCACGCCAGAGTGGCGCCCGACGACGCCTGACCTGCACAAACGAGGTATGTTCCCTGCCGCAGTCACGCAGGACCCCGAGAGAACCTAGGGTGTGGGACGCTCCCCAGCATTCGGCGGTGCTGGGCCTCACGTCCCGACTGGGTCCACCGCTATTGCCGTGCCCTCGACCGGTGGAGCATCCAACGGAGAACAGTTCGGCCAACTCTGACATGGTGTGATCGCCGGCCGCGTGCAGCTTCACGAGGCGGGGCTCCTGGCCGATGGAGAGCCTGGGTTTCTTCCCGCGCAGCCGGCCCTTGGCCTTGGCGACTTTTCATCCCCTCCCGTGTGCGGGCACAGATGAGATCCCCTTCAATCTCGGCAACCATCGCCAAAGCATTGAACAGCAGCTTTCCCGTTGGATCGTTCGGGTCATGGACGGATCCGCCGATGCTGAGCTTGTTCCCACGGCCAGAGTTCATCGGCTATCTCGCGGGCGTCCAGGACAGAGCCGGCCAACCGGTCGAGCTGGTGACAACGAAGGTATCGCAGGCACAGTTCGCTCCCAGTGCTTCACGCAGTCCTCGCCAGTTCCCCATACGAACGACGGATTGTGCAGACACCTTCGGGATTTCCGTGCGGTCCGCTGGTGACAAGACCAGCAAGTGCACATGACGTCAGGCACCCGTGCAGTCCTTCGGAAAATGGCAGCTAAATAAAAGTCTTCACACGCCCGATAGTGTCATGTACCATTGCACATATGATGTGACACGGCCCACAGGGACCGTGTTTACCTAGTCCACACATGGAAGATCGCTATGACCCTTTCAGAAATCGCGAACGGCAAGCTCGCCCCCCGTACCGGCATCAAGCTGGACAATATCTCAAAGCGTTATGGCGACCACGTCGTCCTTGACGATGTCTCCCTGCACGTCGAGCCCGGGACGGTAACGGCGCTCATTGGCCCCTCCGGCGCCGGCAAGAGCACATTCCTTCGGTGCATCAACCTCCTGGAGCGGCCTGACTCCGGCACCATCCAGGTGGGCGAACACACCATTCAGCCGGGTAAAGACGTCAATGCCCCGGACCTTGCCGCGCTGCGGCGCACGGTCGGCATGGTTTTTCAGTCCTTCAACCTTTTTCCGCACATGTCCGCGCTGAAGAACATCAGCTTTCCGCAGCAGAAGGTTCTTGGCCGCAGCAAGGAGGAAGCCGATGAGCGTTCGATGCAGCTGCTTGAGCGGGTGGGCCTGAAGGAGAAAGCGGGCCAGCATCCTGGCCGGTGCTCCGGAGGTCAGCAGCAGCGCATTGCCATCGCGCGGGCTCTGGCCCTGGACCCGGGCATCATGCTCTTCGATGAACCGACTTCAGCCCTCGACCCCGAGGTGGGGCTTGAAGTCCTGGCCGTGATGCGCGAGCTGGCAGCAGATGGGATGACGATGATCGTTGTAACCCACGAGATGCAGTTCGCCCGTGACGTCTCGGACACGCTTGTCGTGATGGCCGACTGCAAGATCATCGAGCAAGGCGATCCGCGGGCCATCATGAGCGATCCCCAGGAGGCCCGTACCCGCCGCTTCCTGCGCGCCGTGCTGGAGCGCTGACATGGATGCGCTCTCCGCCGTCCTGCAGGGGCTGCCCATGACCCTGGGGCTGACCCTGTCGGCGTTCGCCATCGGCATTGTCGGTGCCGTTCCCCTCGCCATCGGACTGTCATCATCGAATTTGCCGGTGAGGCTGGCCTCCCGGCTCTTCGTTGATCTTGTCCGGGGAGTGCCAATCATCGTGTGGCTGTTCCTGCTCAAGTTCGGCATCCAGATCGGCACCTTCAAGTTCAACCCGGTCAGCGCGGCCATCGTCGGCCTCGGTATTGTCTCCGTGGCCTACCTGGCCGAGATCTTTCGCGGCGGTCTGCAGTCTGTCCCCCGAGGTCAGGGCGAGGCGTCACACGCCCTGGGGCTGGCCCCGGCGGCCACGTTCTTCGGTGTGCTGGCCCCGCAGGCTTTCCGCATCGTATCCCCGTCCATCGCCACCTACCTGACCGGCCTGCTCAAGGACTCCTCGATCGCCTCGACGATCATCGTCACCGAGATGGTGTTCCAGTCCCAGGCCTTCGCACGGCAGCACCCCACGGTCGAGGGGATCCTGCCCTACATCATCGTGGGCGTCCTCTACATCGTGCTTAGCCTGCCGGTTGCCTATCTGTCCCGTCGACTCGACTCCCGCATGAGGAAGGCCATCTACGCATGACTTGGCTTACAGAATGGGTGGGCTACCTCCCGCAGATGATGTCCGGCCTCGGCGTCAGCCTCCTGATCGCAGGCATCTCAATCTTCTTCGGCTATCCGCTGGGTCTGGGCCTCAGCCTCATGGTGACCGCCAAGAACCTGGCCGTCCGTACTCTCGGACTCGCCGTCGTCGAGATCGGCCGCGGCGCACCGGCCCTGGTGATCCTCTACCTCTTCTACTACGGCCTGCCGAAGTTCGGGATCGCATTCGAGAGCATCACAGCCGCATGCCTCGCCCTCACCTGGAACTCGGCAGCGTACTCGAGCGAGATCATGCGAGCGGGCCTCCAGTCCGTGGCCCGCGGACAGCAGGAGGCCTCCAACGCCTTAGGCCTGTCGCAGCGCGACACCTTCTTCCGGGTCATCATGCCGCAAGGCATGCGCTCAGCGATCCCCGGACTGATGGGCGTCGCGATCCAGGTATTCCAAGGAACGTCGCTGGCTTACGGCATTGCCGTCCCTGAATTGATGAAGACGGCCTACAACATCGGCAGCCAGGACTTCAACTACCTGCAAATCTTCACCCTCGCTGGCCTCTGCTATGCCGTCATCTCGATGCCGGCCACGTGGATCACCGTCTTCTTCGAGAAGCGCATGGGCCGCCACACCTGACCGTTCCACCCCACCTACTCCGCACCATCCCCAACACACCCAGGAGAAACCATGAAAACGCACCCCCTCAAGAGCGCCGGCATCCTGACTGCCACCGCGATCACCCTCGGCCTCGCACTAACGGCGTGCGGCGGATCCACGAATGCGAGCACATCGTCGTGCACACCCCAGCATTCGGGAATCCAGACCGTCGCCCCGGGCAAGCTCACGGTGGGCGTCATCGATATCCCGCCGTTCAGCAGCTACAACAGCGGCAAGCCCAACGGCATCGACATCGCAATCGTCAACAAGATCGCCAAGGACGAGTGCCTCGAACCGGCCTACCAGCAGGCCACCTACGCGGATGCCGTCCAGTCCATTTCCGGCGGCAACATCGACCTGGCAGTCGGCACGATCGACGCAACCGAGAAGCGCCTCAAGGCCGTTGACTTCTCCGCCTCCACATATCTGGACGGCATGGGCATCACCTCGAAGACCGGCGCCACCACCGTCACGGACCTTGAGAAGATGAACAAGGTGGGCACGATCGACGGCTACTTGTGGGTTGAAGACCTCAAGAAGATCCTGGGCGACAAGCTTGTCACCTACCCAAGCAGTGTTGAGCTCAAGGCCGACTTCGACGCCGGCCGACTCGACGCGGACGTCGACGCCTATGGTGTGCAGGTGCTCCAGTTCAAGGATGTCGCCGGCGTCAAGGTGGCGCTTGCGAATGAGAAGCCGGACCCGCGGGTGGGGGCAATCGCCAACGCACCCGAGGCCGCTTTCCCGATGACCAAGGGCAACAATAGCCTGCGCGAAGCGCTCGACGCCGGCATCACCGCACAGCGCGGGGATGGGACCATCACCAAGCTCCTGACCGACGCCGGCTTGTCCGAGGGGCTCGGGAAGGTTGCCTCGAAGCAGTACGTGGTTCCCGCAAGCTGACCCCGCCGACCGACCCAGAGTGCCGGGCTTCGGCCCGGCACCACATTTAGACCACCTGTGCAATGTCACATGGTAGACTGGCTGTGAGGCAGCTCACGGCAACACAATGACGGCGCCGCGTGTGCCCCACGAAAGGACATGATCATGACCGAAACCCGCAAGCCCTGGCACGGCGTACTCGTCGCCACAGCACTGCCGTTCAACGACGACCTGAGCATCGACTACGACGCCTATGCCGAACACGTCCAGTTCCTGGCCAGTGCAGGCTGCGACGGTGTGGCCCCCAACGGCTCCCTGGGCGAATACCAGACCCTGAGCGAGGAAGAGCGCGCCCGCGTCATCACGACGGCGGTCGAGGCGGCGCCCGAGGGCTTCACCGTCATGGCAGGAGTGGGCGCCTACGGGGGCCTGCAGACGCTGAAGTGGGCGGAGCAGGCCGTCGAGGCCGGAGCCAGCTCGCTGATGCTGCTCCCTCCGAACGCCTACCGGGCCAACGACGACGAGGTGGTGGACCACTACCGCCGCGCTGCCGCCGTCGGGCTGCCGATCGTGGCATACAACAACCCCATCGACACCAAGGTGGACCTGACCCCGCAGCTCATTGCCCGCCTTCACGGCGAAGGCCTCATTGTCGGCGTCAAGGAATTCACCGGCGACGTGCGCCGCGCCTACGAAATCAAGGAGCTGGCCCCCGAGGTCGATCTGCTCATCGGCACCGACGACACCGTAGTCGAGATGGGCCTGGCCGGTGCCGTCGGCTGGGTGTCCGGCTACCCCAACGCAATTCCGGAGTCCACCCTCGAGCTCTACCGGCTCTCCACCTCGGGCGACGTCTCGGATCTGGAGCGCGCCCGTGAGATCTACTGTGATCTGCACTCCCTGCTGCGTTGGGACAGTAAGACGGAATTCGTCCAGGCCATCAAGTTGTCCATGGACGTCGTGGGCCTGCGCGGTGGCGTCTGCCGCCCGCCGCGCGGACCGCTCAGCGCAGCAGTGCGCGACGCCGTCGTCCGCGACACCGAGGCGGCCCTCGCCAAGGGCTACAAGTAACCTCAGGTCCACGCCAGATTCCAGGCCAAGCCTGCCTTCCCGGTGCGGCGCCGCGCGCCGCACCGGGATCCGACACCACAGGAACCCAAGGAGTACCCGATGAGAACCAACCGCATTTTCCACGCCGTGGACTCGCATACCGAGGGCATGCCCACGCGCGTCATCACGGGCGGCATCGGGACGATCCCTGGCGCCACCATGGCGGAGCGCCGCCTGTGGTTCATGGAGCACTGCGATTGGATCCGCACCCTCCTCATGACCGAGCCGCGCGGCCACGCTTCCATGAGCGGGGCCATCCTCCAACCGCCCACACGGCCGGATGCGGACTTCGGCGTCCTCTTCATTGAAGTGTCCGGGCTCCTGCCCATGTGCGGGCACGGCACCATCGGCGTCGCGACCGTGCTGGTGGAGACCGGAATGGTCGAGGTGGTCGAGCCGGTCACGACGGTGCGGCTGGACACGCCGGCCGGCCTGGTGATCGCCGAAGTATCCGTCGAGGACGGGAGGGCGGCGTCGGTCACGCTGCGCAACGTCCCTTCCTTCGTGGACCGGCTCGATGCCACGGTGGAAGTCCCCGGCTACGGCACCGTCGCCTATGACCTGGCCTTCGGCGGGAACTTCTACGCGATCGTAGACCTCGACAGCCTCGGACTGCCCTTTGAGCGCTCGCGCAAGGATGACCTGCTCAAGGCCGGCCTCGCGATCATGGACGCCATTAACGCCGCGGACGAGCCCGTGCACCCCGAGCGTGCCGACATCCGCGGCTGCCACCACGTCTACCTCAAGGCTCCCGGTTCCACGGCCGAGCACTCCCGCCATGCCATGGCCATCCATCCGGGCTGGTTCGACCGCTCACCGTGCGGCACCGGCACCAGCGCCAGGATGGCTCAGCTGCACGCCCGCGGCGAGCTCGCCCTGGGCGCCGACTTCGTCAACGAGTCCTACATCGGTTCGCGCTTCACCGGCAGGCTGATCGAGGAGACCGAGGTGGCCGGCCGGCCGGCCGTTGTCCCAACAGTGACAGGCAGGGCGTGGCTGACCGGCACGGCGCAGTACTTCCTCGATCCCACCGATCCGTTTCCAGCAGGGTTCCTGCTGTGAGCCTTCCCTACTTTGATGCGGCGGCCGTTCGCGCGGCCGCCCCGTGGACGACGGCGATCGCGGCCCTGGAGCGGGCCCTCCGGAACGGCGTGGATCCGGAGGAGGACAGTCCGAGGCTCTTCAGCCCCGCCCCGGGCGGGGCATTCCTCCTCATGCCGGCGGTCGGCCGCAGCTACAGCGGCATCAAGGCCCTCACCGTTGCCCCGGGCAACCCCGCGCGCGGACTGGAGAAGATCCAAGGCGTCTATCTCCTCGTCGACTCCGGCACCCTGGCGCCGCTGGCTGTGATGGACGGCAACGAACTCACCGCAATCCGCACGCCTGCCACCACGCTCCTGGCCGTAAAGCATATCCGGGGCGCCGCGTCCGGCGGCGCCCCGGAGCCTCCCCGGGTGCTCGTGTTCGGCGCCGGAACCCAGGCACTCAACCACGTTCGTGCGGCGAACGCGGTCATCCCCGATGCAAAGTTTTCAGTCGTCGGACTGCGCCCCGAGCGCGTGCGGACGCTCATCGCGCAGCTGGCCACCGAGGACATCGAGCTCCGCCCGGGAACCGTCGCAGAGGTGCCCGACGCGGACATCGTGCTCTGCACGACCTCCTCGCGCACTCCGCTCTTCGACGGCAGACTGGTGGCCCCCGGAGCCGTGGTCGCCGCGGTGGGTCAGCACGGACTGGACGCGCGCGAGGTTGACGCCGCACTCGTGCGCCGCAGCGACGTCGTCGTGGAGGGACGCGCCTCCGCCTGGCGCGAGGCCGGAGACCTGATCCCGGCCCGAACCGTCCAGGAGTGGGAAGCCATCCGTCCCGCCAACCTTCAAGACCTGGTCACCGGACGGTTTAATCGCACGCCCGGCCGGCCGTGCCTGTACGCCGGCGTTGGCATGGCATGGGAAGACCTCGTCACGGCCGCCGTGGTGTATGAAGAAGGAAGAAGCACGCCATGAAGACCGCACAAGGAGTTCTCACCGTGTCAGTCAACAACGAACTCCCGATAGCACCGCTCGGCCGCCAGTACAGCCTGCGCGAATCCGTCACAGAGTCTCTGCGCACCGCCATCATCGCCGGCACGCTCAAGGAAGGCACCCTGTACTCTGCGCCCGCCCTGGCCGCGGCCTTCGGCGTCTCGGCCACGCCCGTGCGGGAAGCCATGATGGATCTGACCCGCGAAGGCCTGGTCGAGACGATGAAGAACAAGGGATTCCGCATCACCAGCATGAGCGACCGTGAGCTCGACGAGCTCTCGGAGATCCGGCTGCTCCTTGAGCCTCCCGTGATGGCCGACATTGCCGGGACCGTCCCGCCCTCAGGCATCACCACACTTCGCTCGATGGCAGACGCCATCGTCAACGCAGCGCGTGAGGGGGACCTGGCCTCATATCTGGCCGCCGACCGCGATTTCCACGCCGAGCTTCTGCGCTACACCGGCAACAACCAGCTCGTTGAGCTCGCGACCAGTCTTCGCGCACGCACCCGGATGTACGGTCTCAAAACGCTGAGCGAGAGCGACCGCCTGGCCGACTCGGCCCAAGAACACCACGAGTTGCTCAACCTCATTGAATCAGGCGACGGACCGGCGGCACGCGAGCTCATGCGCCGCCACATCGGCCACGCCCGCGGCCTCTGGGCCACCGGTGAGCACGAAAAACCAGACCAGGAGCAACAGCCATGAACGCAGCCAGCGACGTACTCGTCATTGGCGCCGGAGTCGTCGGTGCGGCCACCGCGTACTTCGCCGCGCAGCAGGGCCTGACCGTCACAGTCCTGGACAAGGGCCTGCCGGCCAGCGGCACATCCTCCGCATGCGAGGGGAACATTCTGGTCTCGGACAAGGAACTCGGCCCCGAACTCGAACTGACACGCTACTCCCTGGAGGTATGGCACGGAGACCTGGGCGAGCACAAGAAGCTCTGGGAATTTGAGTCCAAGGGCGGGATCATCGTGGCCTCCCGCGAAAGCAGCCTCGCCTCCCTTCACCGCGTCATGGCCGTCCAGACCGGCTACGGCGTCGCCGTCGAGGAGCTTGACCGCGATGCGCTACGGGAAGCAGAGCCGCATATTTCCCCCGAGGCCCTTGGCGGGGCCAGTTACCGCGAGGACTGCCAGGTCCAGCCGATGCTCGTCGCGGCCCACCTCGTCCGACTCGCAACCGAGGCGGGGGCCCGCTTCTTGGCGGGGACGCCCGTGACGGGTTTCCTGCGCAGCGGCGACCGCGTGACCGGTGTGCGGACCCCTCGAGGGGATTTCGCCGCCGGCGCCGTCGTGAACTGCACCGGCACCTGGGCGGGGGAACTCGCCGCACTGGCCGGCGTCAACGTACCGGTCCTGCCCAGACGGGGCTTCGTCTTGGTCACCGAGCCGCTCCCGCCGATGGTCCACCACAAGGTCTACGCGGCGGAATACATCGACAACGTCGGCAGTTCAGACGCCGGGCTGCAGGCCTCGCCCGTGGTTGAGAGCACCCCCGGAGGAACCATCCTGATCGGCTCGACGCGGGAGCGCGTGGGCTTTGACCGCTCGGTGAGCACCAGCGCACTGCGCCTGCTTGCCCGCAACGCGACCGCCCTCTTCCCTTTTCTTGAGGACGTCAAGGCCATCCGCCACTACCACGGCTTCCGCCCATACTGCCCGGACCACCTGCCGGTGATCGGACACGATGAGCGCGCCCCCGGGCTATGGCACGCCGCCGGGCACGAGGGCGCCGGCATCGGCCTGTCCGCCGGAACCGGCAAGCTCCTGGCCCAGGCCCTGGCCGGCCAGTCCCCGGATCTGGACCTTTCCCCCTTCGCGCCGGCCCGCTTCGGCTTGGCGGCTGATCCCACCCCGACACATCACCAGGAGGCTACCGCATGAGCACCCAGGCACAGAGCGCGGCAGAGACGCCCGGCGGGTCTACCGATGAACTAACCCTCCGCTTCGACGGCCGCCCGCTCAAGGCTGCACCCGGCCAGAGCGTCGGCGCCGCCCTGGTGGCCCATGGCATCACCGCCTGGCGGAGCACGCGCAAGGGAGAGAGGCCGCGCGGGTTATTCTGCGGAATCGGCGTATGCTTCGACTGCCTTGTCACCGTCGACGGCGCGGCCAACCAGCGTGCGTGCCTCGTTGAAGTAAGTGATGGCATGCAGATTGACGGCTCGTACCCTCATGCTGAGGGAGGCCGGCCGTGAGCCCTGGCGAGGTTGGCGGCCTCGTAAAGGCTGACGTAGCCGTCGTGGGCGCCGGACCCGCCGGCCTGGCCGCGGCCGTCGCGGCCGCCGAGGCAGGGGCCCTGGTCGCAGTTGTGGACGCCGGCGCCCAGCCGGGCGGGCAGTTCTGGCGCCATCGCCCCGAGCCCGTAGTGCCGGAGCCAGACGGTGCCGGGCACCATGGCTGGCGCAATTACGTTGACCTCCGTGCCCGCTTCGACACGGCGCGCCGCCGTGGGCAAATCACCTACCTTCCCGGCCTCCAGGTCTGGATGCCGGAGAAGAACGACGCCGGCTTCACCCTGCGCACGACGCCAACTGTGGCCGGGGCAAGATCCGAAGACGCGTCCGGCAACGGCCCAGCGGGCTCTGGCGCCGGCGTCGGGCGGACCGTCGTCGCGCGCCGTCTGGTGCTGTGCCCGGGAGGCTACGACCGGCAGCTGCCGGTCCCCGGCTGGGAGCTGCCCGGGGTCATGGCCGCCGGAGGCATCCAGGCCTTCCTGAAAGGAAACGGAACACTGCCAGGTCGCAGATTCGTCGTCGCCGGCACCGGCCCGTTCCTGCTCCCGGTGGCGGCCGGAATCGCGGAAGCCGGCGGCCAGGTCCTTGCTGTGCTCGAGTCCTCCTCCCCGACAGCATGGCTGCCGCATCTGCGCGCGGCCGCCGGAGTTCCCGGGAAGGCCCTTGAAGGGGCCGAGTACGCAGCAGTGTTCGCCCGGCACCGGATCCCGTACCGTACCCGCAGCATCGTCACCGAGATCCTCGGCCAGGACCGTGCCTCAGGCGTGCGGACGGCAAAGGTCGATGCCGACGGCAGGGTCCGGCCCGGCACCGAAGGCGTCTACGACGACGTCGATGTGGTCGGCTTTGGCTGGGGCTTCACTCCCCAGATGGAACTGCCCGTAGCCCTCGGCGCCGATACCAGGCTCGACGCCGACGGCTCCCTTGTCGGCATCGTCGATGAGCGTCAGGAGTCCAGCATCCCCGGCCTGTTCCTGGCGGGGGAAGTCACCGGCGTCGGAGGGGCATCCCTGGCCGTAATTGAAGGTCTCACGGCAGGAGCGGCAGCGGCCCGGGAGCCCGGCGCGGGGGCCTACGCCGCACCGTCGCGCGCCGAACCGTCCCGCGCCGCACGGCATCGGCGCTTCGCCGAGGCCATGCACCGGGCCCACCCGGTGCCCGCCGCTTGGCAGGAATGGCTCACACCCGACACGACCGTGTGCAGGTGCGAGGAGGTCACTGCCGGCCAGCTCACCGAGGCCCGGGAAACGCTTGAGGCCCGCGACAGCCGCAGCCTGAAATCCTTCACCCGTGCCGGCATGGGCTGGTGCCAGGGCAGGGTCTGCGGTTTCGCAACAGCCTGCCTTGGGGCCGGGCCGGGTGCTTCGGCCTCCGCCCAGTCCCTGAAAGACGCCGCCAAGAGACCGCTCGGCGCGCCCGTCAGCATCGGCGAACTCGCCTCCCTCGACATTGCAGACAGCTGAAACCAATACCACTGACCCCGTTCCGGAAGGACACCGCACATGACCGCGATCGCCCCCGCCATAGTAGAGCCCACCACTGATGCCGAACTTGAGTCGCTCCTCGCCGCCGCGCATACGGCCGCCGCGCCGCTCGCGGCCTTGCGCCCGGCTGAGCGCGCCACCCTGCTCGACTGCGTGGCGGACGCCCTCGACGCAGCGGCAGACCAGCTGATCCCGGTGGCCGAACGCGAGACCAACCTGCCCGAGGCCCGTCTCCGGGGCGAGCTAAAGCGCACCACCTTCCAACTGCGCCTCTTCGGAGAGGTGCTCCGAGATGGCGCCTACCTGGACGCCCGTGTGGACCACGCCGACGCCGACTGGCCCATGGGCGCGCCGCGGCCAGACCTGCGCCGCATGCTGGTGCCCCTGGGCCCGGTCCTCGTGTTCGCAGCCAGCAACTTTCCCTTCGCGTTCTCGGTGGCAGGCGGCGACACCGCCTCCGCCCTTGCCGCGGGCAGCCCCGTGCTGCTCAAGGCCCATTCCGGGCACCCGGGTCTCTCCCGGATGACCGGCGAAGTGGTCACAACAGCCCTCGGCGCGGCCGGAGCACCAGAGGGCGCCTTCGCTCTGATCACCGGTACCGCCGCCGGCTCCGCGGCGTTGCGGGACCCCCGGGTCAAAGCCGGAGCTTTCACCGGCTCCATCCCCGGCGGACGGGCGCTCTTCGACATCGCAAGCTCCCGGCCCGAACCGATCCCCTTCTTCGGCGAGCTGGGCAGCAACAACCCGGCATTCGTCACCGAAGCCGCAGCCGCCGAGCGTGGCGCGGAGATCGCCGAAGGGTTCCTTGGGTCCTTCACCCTGGGGGCCGGGCAGTTCTGCACCAAGCCCGGCATGCTGTTCGTCCCGGCCGGCTCGGGCGTCGTGGAGGCGCTGCGCAATGCCACCCTGCCGCCTGCCGCTCCACTGCTCAACGAACGGATCCAGTCCGGCTACACAGCGGTGCTCGCTGGCCTGCAGGACAACCCCCGCATCGACGTCCTGGCCCAGGGCCCGGCACCTCTGGCCGCCCCTCCCGGCCCCACCCTCCTGCTCACCACGGCCGCGGACGTGCTTGCTGAGCCGCAAACGCTCCAGACAGAATGCTTCGGCCCGGCCGCCGTCGTTGTGGCATACGACGACGAGTCCCAACTCCCGGAACTCGCCGGGACCTTCGAGGGGCAGCTGACTGCCACGATCCATGGCACGGAATCTTGCAATGTCGCAGACCTGGTAGAAGTCCTCGCCCGCAAGGCCGGCCGCGTGGTCTGGAACCAGTGGCCCACAGGCGTCTCGGTCACCTACGCCCAGCAGCACGGTGGTCCCTACCCGGCGACGACTGCTGTTGGCAGTACTTCCGTCGGCACCGCCGCGATCGAACGCTTCCTCCGACCCGTCGCGTACCAGGGCTTCCCGCAGCATCTGCTGCCCGACGCCCTGCGGGAGGAAAACCCGCTCGGACTGCCGCGCCTCGTAGACGGACGCCGGAACGGGTAGCCGCTCTACGCCATTAGCACGCCATGCATGGCGGAGTGCGCAACCTTGCACGTCGGGCCACCCTGCGGGGGTACCGCAGGGGACGCCCGAAACACCGGGCACGGGGCCGGCCCCTTCCCCTGCACTCGCAACGCGAAAGGAACTGAACTGATGGTTGCTTCAAACTGGCTGCAGGCGGCCGCCTCGCACCTTGTCCGCTGGCGACGCCGGCGGGCGAGCCCGGGACAAGAGATCCTGAGGCGACGCCTCGATGGCGATGATCCCTTCTGGTGGATACTCGCCGGCGGGACGCACGTTCCGGGATTCGGTGCCTATGCAGGAAACAGCCATCCTGTGCAGCCACCTGGGAGATATTGAGCACCGGCTTCAACCAGTGCAAAACGAACAATTCGCTACAACAAAAAGTACGCCACAAATGTGGGGAGGTGCTCCTGTGCCCCGCGCATTGAGGTGGAGATGGGAAACAAACTCGTATGACTTCAACAGACGCCACCGCCATCCGTTCCATGCCGGCACCCCTTGGGACGGACCCCCGCCTGCCCCGGCTGGCAAACATCCCGGCGTTCGCCGATTACATGAGCCAGGGATGGGGCACCCCGGACCGGACGCCGCCCGTCGTGGCCGGTGCTGCAGCAGCGGCCGGGGAGCACCGGGCCCGGGCATCCGAGGCGTTCCGCGGCCAGACCCTGGTCATCGGCGCCGGAACGGCCCCCGTGCGCAGCAATGACACCTACTACAGCTTCCGCCCGGACTCCGATTTTTACTGGCTGACCGGTGCCCCGATTGACGGCGCGGTCCTGGTCATGGCGCCGTCGGCCGCCGGGCACGACTCCGTGCTCTACATCCCGGCACCTTTTTATGCCGACAACCCCGAGTTCTTCACAAATGCCGCCCAGGGGGAGATGTGGGTTGGCTCGGCACCCGATTTTTCCGACTGGGCCGAAGCCTTGGCGCTGCCCGTGAAGCCGCTGGCCGAGCTGGACGCCGGCATCACCGCGGCCATGCGGCCCGGGTCCGCCACCTTGGGTGCCGGCAGCCTGCCTGCCGGGCTTGCCGCCCGCCACGGCATCGACGCCGGTGCCATGCTGGGCAGGGAGCTCTCTACCTTGCGCATGGTGAAGGATCCATGGGAGATCGCCCAGTTGCGCGAGGCCGTGGACCACACGGTTGAAGGTTTTGCGGCCGTGCTGGCCGAGGTGCCCACGGCCATTTCCGGCCGCGGCGAACGCTGGCTGCAGGGCACCTTTGACCGGCACGCCCGTGCCTACGGCAACGGAGTCGGCTACGCCACCATTGTGGGCAGTGGAAAGCATGCCCCCACGCTGCACTGGGTGCGGTGTGACGGCCCCGTCCTGGAGGACCAGGTCCTGCTGCTGGACATGGGTGTGGAAACCAACAGTTTCTACACCGCCGACGTCACGCGCACGTTCCCGGGCTCGGGTACCTTCAGCCCTATCCAGCGGCAGGTCCACGACCTCGTGGAAAAGTCGCACCGGGCCGGGCTTGCCCAGGTGGGGCCGGGCAAGTACTTCGCCGACTTCCACCAGGCCTGCATGGAGGTCATTGCCAACGGCCTGCACGACTGGGGCCTGCTGCCGGTCTCCGTGGACGAGGCGCTGTCTCCGAAAGGCCAGCACCACCGCCGCTACCTGGTGTGCGGGGTGGGCCACCACCTGGGCTTGGATTGCCACGACTGTGCGCAGTCCAGCTACGAGAGCTACCAGGGTGCCCCGATGGTGCCGGGCATGGTGCTGACGGTGGAGCCGGGGCTGTACTTCCACGAACACGACCTCACCGTGCCGCCGGAGCTGCGCGGAATCGGTGTCCGGCTGGAGGACGATACTGTGGTCACTTCCTCGGGCTCTGACGTCATCTCCGACGCCCTTCCGCTGGATGCCACCGGCATTGAGGCATGGATGAAGTTGGCACAGCAAACCCCAGGTTCACGGTAACTCTGCAACACAAGGACGACCCAAGTGCCGGCCGCTGCTCCCCCGCCTGTTACTCCCGGGCCGCTACTCCCCACCTGCGGCGGGGCGCAGGGTCCCGATGAGCTGGTCGATCACGCCGGCGTCCTCGATTGTGGACGGCACCACGTAGTCGTCGCCGTCGGCGATCTGACGCATGGTCTTGCGCAGGATCTTTCCCGAACGCGTCTTGGGCAGGGCCTCCACCACGGTGACGTGCTTGAAGTCCGCCACCGCCCCGATGTCGCGCCGCACCAGGGCAATGAGGTCCTTGACCAGAGTCTCCTCGGGCACGTCCACCCCGGACTTGAGCACCACATAACCGCTGGGCCGCTGGCCCTTGAGCGGGTCGGCGAGACCGATCACGGCGCATTCGGCCACCGCCGGATGCTGCCCGATCACCTGTTCCATCGCACCCGTGGAGAGCCTGTGTCCGGCCACGTTGATGATGTCGTCGGTCCGGCCCATGACGAAGACGTAGCCGTCCTCGTCCCGGTAGCCGGAGTCGCCGGTGGCGTAGTAGCCCTCGAACGCCTGAAGGTAGGACGAAATGTAGCGTTCGTCGTTGCGCCAGAGCGTGGTGAGCGTGCCCGGCGGCAGCGGCAGTCCCAGGACGATGTTGCCTTCCGTGCCGGCCTCGACGTCCTCGCCGGTGCCATCGACGACGTCGAGCCTGAAGCCGGGCATCGGGACACTGGGCGAGCCTGCCTTGATCGGCAGCTCATCGAGGCCGCGGGGGTTGGCGCAGATGGCCCAGCCGGTCTCGGTCTGCCACCAGTGGTCCACCACCGGGACGCCCAGGACCCGGGAGGCCCAGTGGAAGGTGTCCGTGTCCAGCCGCTCACCGGCCGCAAACAGGGTGCGCAGGCCGGAAATGTCGTACTGTTCGAGCAGCTTTGCCTCGGGGTCGGCCTTCCGGATGGCGCGCAGCGCGGTGGGCGCGGTGAACAGCACGTTGACATTGTGGTCCTGGATCACCCGCCAGAACGCGCCGGCGTCGGGCGTCCCCACCGGCTTTCCCTCGTACAGGACGGTGGTGGCGCCGGCCAGCAGCGGCCCGTAGACGATGTAGGAATGCCCCACCACCCAGCCGACATCGGAGGCGGTCCACATGACGTCCCCCGGGCCGACGTCGTAAATGTTTTCCAGGGTCCAGCTGAGCGCCACTGCATGGCCGCCGTTGTCCCGCACGACGCCTTTGGGGGCGCCCGTGGTTCCCGAGGTGTAGAGGATGTAGAGCGGATCGGTTGCCTTGACGTCGACCGGTGCGGCCGGCTCGGCGGCGGCCATCTCGGTGTCCCAGTCCAGCCAGCCGGCGTGGTCGGCCACAGTGGAGTCGAAGCCTTCCCTGGCCTTGACCAGCACCGGGGTGTCCGGCGTGCCCGCCAGTTCCAGGGCGTCTGCGACGGCGGGCAGGTATTCGACCCGGCGTGATGGCTCGAGGCCACCGGACGCCGTCACCACTGCGGCGGGGGCTGCGTCCCGGATGCGGGCGGCGAGTTCCTTGGGCGCGAAGCCGCCGAAGACCACGGAGTGCACGGCGCCGAGCCGGGCGGTGGCGAGCATCGCGATGGCCGCTTCAGGGATCATGGGCATGTAGATCACGACGCGGTCGCCCTTGCCCACGCCGTGGCTGCGCAGGACCCCGGCGAAGCGGGCCACCAGCTCCGTGAGTTCGGCATAGCTGAAGCGCTGCTGGGTTCCCAGCATGGCGGAGTCGTAGATCAGGGCGTCCTGTGCGCCGCGGCCTTCCGCCACGTGGCGGTCCAGGGCATTGTAGGAAGTGTTCAGGACCCCGTCCGGAAACCAGCCGTAGAGCGGTGCCCGGCTGGAATCGAGCGCCTGCCGCGGCGGCGTCGACCACGAGATCCTGCGCGCGGCTTCCAGCCAGAATTCTGCGGGCTGTTCGAGGCTGCGTTCGTAACTGTCCCGGTAGCTCTTGGTGACCATGAAATGAATCCCGTCCACGACGTTGTGATGGAGCTCATGGTAGCCCGGCCCCGGCGGACAGCACAAGGGCCTGTGTATACACAGCTGGTGCTTTGCGGCCCGATATTGGAGAATTACTGGCCAAATGGCCCGCGCGTGTATACACTGTTTCTGGTCCATCACTGAGGGCCCAGCACCGAAGGAGGCAGGATGCGCGCCAGCGACAAGGCCTACGCGGCCCTACGCGACGACATCATTGAATGGCGTCTCCTACCCGGAACGGTGCTTGCGGAAGTAGAGCAGTCCGAACGGCTCGGCATCTCACGCACCCCGCTGCGGGAGGCCCTGAGCCGGCTCACCGCAGAGGGCCTGACGACGACGGCGGGCGTCCGCGGCGTCGTCGTCACCGACATTTCGCTCGAGGACATCGATGAGCTGTTCGAGCTGCGCGAAACCCTGGAAGGGAAGGCCGCCGCCCTGGCCGCCGAACGCGGCGACCGCGCGACCTTTGAGCAGCTGCGGAACGAACTGCTCCAGGCCCCCGCCTTGATCAACGGCGGGGATCCGGCCCGGCACGACTACTACGGGCTCGTCGGAAGGCTGGACTCGGCCATCGACGCCGCGATCTCCAACTCCTACCTGGCCCAGGCGATGCGCAGCCTGCGCGTGCACCTGGTCCGGGTCCGCCGGCTCGCGGCCGACGACGCGGCCCGGCTCACCGCAGCCGCCGCCGAACACGCAGCCATTGCCGAGGCGATCGCAGCCGGCAACCCCCGGCTGGCCGAAGCCGCCACGACGCTCCATCTGCACCGCAGTCTTTCCCACGTCAAAGCCACGCACATACTTCACTAAAAAAGGAGCACCATGGTTAAGGAACACCACGTCCGCGTTTACAAGAGCGAGGAAAACTTGGCCCGCGAGGACCAGCTCGCCTACAAGATCGCCAAGGTGGCCGCGGATCCCGTCGCCGTCACCGACGAGGTCACCGACATGGTGATCAACCGCGTCATCGACAACGCCTCGGTGGCCATCGCCTCGCTGAACCGTGCACCGATCGTCGCCGCCCGCGCGCAGGCGCTGACCCACGGCCCGACCACCGGCGGCAAAGGCTCGAAGGTCTTCGGCATCGAAGAGCGGGTGGCCCCCGAATGGGCGGCCTGGGCCAACGGCGTCGCGGTCCGTGAACTCGACTACCACGACACCTTCCTCGCCGCGGACTACTCGCACCCGGGTGACAACATCCCGCCGGTCCTCGCCGTGGCCCAGCACGTCGGTTCCAGCGGCCAGGACCTGATCCGCGGCATCGCCACCGGGTACGAGATCCAGGTCAACCTGGTCAAGGCCATCTGCCTGCACGAACACAAAATCGACCACGTCGCACACCTCGGCCCCTCCGCTGCCGCCGGCATCGGGACCCTGTTGGGGCTCGACGTCGAGACCATCTTCCAGTCGATCGGCCAGGCCCTGCACACCACCACCGCCACCCGGCAGTCCCGCAAAGGCGAGATCTCCACCTGGAAGGCCCACGCACCGGCATTTGCCGGCAAGATGGCCGTCGAATCCACGGACCGTGCCATGCGCGGCCAGACCTCCCCGGTGCCGATCTACGAAGGCGAAGACGGCGTCATCGCCTGGATGCTGGACGGCCCCGACGCCAACTACACCGTGCCGCTGCCCGAAGCCGGCGAAGCCAAGCGCGCCATCCTGGACACCTACACCAAGGAACACTCTGCCGAATACCAGGCGCAGGCCTGGATCGACCTCGCCCGCAAGCTGCACGGCGAGCATCCCGAGCTGAAGGACCCCGCCAACGTGGAGTCGGTGCTGATCAAGACCAGCCACCACACCCATTACGTGATCGGCTCCGGCGCCAACGATCCGCAGAAGTACAGCCCCACGGCCAGCCGCGAAACGCTGGACCACTCCATCCCGTACATCTTCACCGTCGCACTGCAGGACGGCGCGTGGCACCACGTCGATTCCTACGCCCCCGAACGCGCGGCGCGTCCGGACACCGTGGAACTCTGGCACAAGGTCACCACCGTCGAGGACCCGGAATGGACCCGGCGCTACCACTCCCTCGACATCGCCGAGAAGGCCTTCGGCGGTTCCGTGGAGATCACGCTCAAGGACGGCACGGTCATCACCGATGAGATCGCCGTCGCCGATGCGCACCCGCTGGGTGCCCGGCCGTTCGCCCGGGAACAGTACGTGAACAAGTTCCGCACCCTCGCCGCCGGGCTCGTGGCCGACGAAGAAATCGAACGCTTCCTCGCCGCCGCCGCCAGGCTGCCCGAACTCGCCGCCGGTGAACTGGACCAGCTCAACATCCAGGCGGCCGACGGCGTGATCGACCCCGCCGCCGCACCGAAGGGGCTCTTCTGATGCTGTACTCGAAGGTCACGCCGGAGCAGAAGCGGACCCGCTTCCGCGAGCTCCTGGCCTCCGGAACCGTCCAGCAGTTCCCGGGCGCGTTCAACCCGCTCTCGGCACGGCTGATCGAGGAGAAGGGCTTCGCCGGGGTCTACATTTCCGGCGCCGTCCTGGCCAACGACCTCGGCCTGCCGGACATCGGCCTCACCACCCTCACCGAAGTGGCCACCCGGGCCGGGCAGATCGCCCGGATGACGGACCTGCCCTGCATCGTCGATGCCGACACCGGCTTCGGGGAGCCGATGAATGTGGCCCGCAGCGTGCAGGAACTGGAGAACGCGGGCCTGGCCGGCTGCCACATCGAGGACCAGTTCAACCCAAAGCGCTGCGGCCACCTTGACGGCAAGAACGTCGTGGACCTCGACACCGCCACCAAGCGCATCCGCGCGGCGGCCGACGCGCGGCGTGACCCCAACTTCCTGATCATGGCACGGACCGACATCCGCGCCACCGACGGGCTGCAGGCCACCCAGGACCGGGCGCGGGCCCTCGTCGACGCCGGGGCGGACGCCATCTTCCCCGAGGCGATGAAGGACCTCAGCGAGTTCCAGGCGATCCGTGACGCCGTCGACGTGCCGATCCTGGCCAACATGACCGAATTCGGCCAGAGCGCACTGTTCACGGTGGAGCAGCTGGCCGGCGTCGGGGTCAACATGATCATTTATCCGGTGACGCTGCTCCGTAGTGCCATGGGCGCTGCGGAGCGTACTCTGGAATCGATTAGGGACGACGGAACACAGGAGTCACAGGTTGGAAACATGCTGACCCGTGCGCGTTTGTATGACCTCGTGGACTATGAGGCCTACAACCGTTTTGACACCGGGGTCTTCAATTTCCAGATCCCCGGTCAGTGATCCCCGCATCCGATTTCCGGCTCCGGCCGGCACAACAGGCGACAGGAACAAAGGAGTTTCAGCATGGCTGAACAAGAGATCAAAAAGGGCCTCGCCGGCGTCGTAGTGGACTACACCGCGGTGTCCAAGGTAAACCCGGACACGAATTCACTGCTGTACCGGGGCTACCCCGTGCAGGAGCTGGCCGCCAGGTGCAGCTTCGAGGAAGTTGCCTACCTGCTGTGGAATGGCGAGCTGCCCACCCCGGAGCAACTGGCGGAATTCATGGCCAGGGAACGCGCCGGACGTGCGCTTGACCCTGTCGTCAAACAGGTGATCGACGCTCTGCCGGTCACCTCCCACCCGATGGATGTCTGCCGGACGGCGGCCTCCGTGATGGGTGCCCGGCACCCCCTCGCTGAGGACTCCTCCCGCGAGGCCAATCTGGCCAAGGCCATTGATCTGTTCGCGGCAATGCCCGCCGTGGTCGCCTACGACCAGCGGCGCCGTCACGGCCAGGACGTGGTGGAACCCCGCGAGGATCTGGGTTACGACGCCAACTTCCTCTGGATGACGTTCGGCGAGGAGTCCGTCCCCGAAGTAGTCGACGCGTTCAATGTCTCCATGATTTTGTACGCCGAGCACTCCTTCAATGCCTCCACTTTCACGGCCCGGGTGATCACGTCCACGCTCTCGGATCTTCATTCGGCCGTGACCGGGGCCATCGGCGCGCTCAAGGGCTCGCTCCACGGTGGGGCCAACGAGGCCGTCATGCACACCTTCGACGAGATCGGCATCCGGCCGGAGGAGTCACTGGACGAGGCGCACACCCGGGCCAAGGCCTGGATGGAAAACGCCCTGGCCCAGAAGAAGAAGGTCATGGGCTTCGGCCACCGCGTCTACAAGCACGGCGACTCCCGCGTGCCCACCATGAAGGCCGCCCTGGACAAGATGATTGCGCACTACGGCCGCCCCGAGCTGCTGGGCCTGTACAACGGGTTGGAAACGGCGATGGACGAGGCCAAGGCGATCAAGCCGAACCTCGATTATCCGACCGGTCCCACCTACCACCTCATGGGCTTCGACACCGCGACCTTCACTCCCCTGTTTGTCGCCAGCCGCATCACCGGCTGGACCGCGCACATCATGGAGCAGCTGGACGCGAATTCGCTGATCCGTCCGCTGAGCGAATACAACGGCGTCGAGGAACGGCACGTGCCGTAACTACGACTTAACAACGGAACAGCGCACGACGGCGGGCCGGTTACCTCTGGGAGGCGACCGGCCCGCCGTCGTTTATGGGCCCTTCGCATTTAGGCATGGTTGGTCTGTTTGATCCGGTAGGGACGGTGTCCTCCGGCGGCGAGCAGGCATCTGAGTCTGTAGTTGGGGAAGTTGCGGAAGCCGCGGGCGATTCTGCGGGTGGTTTCGATGACGCCGTTGATCGCTTCGGTGGGTCCGTTGGAGGCGCCAGCGGTGTCGAAGTAGGCCAGGATCGCGGCCTTCCAGGCCCGCAGGCTCCGGCCGAGCCGGGCGACTTCCGGGATCGGACAGGTCGGGAACGACGCGAGGACCTCGTTGACGAGTTCCCGGCCTTTCTCCGGCCTGGCGTGGTAGATGTTGCGGAGCTTCTGGTAGCACTGCCAGGCCAGCGTGACTTCGTGGCCGTGGTCCCCGGCCACAAGCTTGGCATCGAGCCGTGCGGTCTGTTTCTCGGTGAGGTGTTCGGCGCCGATCTGCAGCGTCCGGCGGATCCCGTAGAGCGGATCGCCCTTGCGGCCGCGGTGCCCCAGGGTCTCCTGCTGAACCCGCCGGCGGACTTCGTCGACCATGGCCGATCCCAATTTCACAACATGGAAAGCGTCCAGGACCGTGATGGCTTCGGGCAGTTCGTCGCGGATCGCGTTGGCGTAGCCGCGGAACGGATCCAGCGCCGCTGTTTTGATGCCGGCGGTGAATCCGGTGCCGCGGTCTTTGAGTCAGTCGGCGTAGGCCTTCCCGGACCGTCCCGGAACGAGGTCCAGCAGCCGGGCGTGGACCACGCCGTGGGCGTCGCGGGTGTGGTCCACGATTCCGGTGACCATGCCGGATCCGGGCGGGCCGGTGTGGGACCAGACGTGCTCATCGACGCCGAGCGCATTCACCCCCGTCAGCCTGCCGGCCGCTGCGATCCGCCGGGTGGCCTCTGCCTTGATGGCGTCCCAGGCTGTGTGCCAGGAGACGCCGAGCTGGTGGGCCAAGGCCGAGACCGAGGTGTCGAAACACTGCAACGCGTCGGTCGCCCACCCCACGGCCCGGGTGGTGAGTTTCGCCCGTGGGCCGGCCAGCGGGTGTTCCTCGGTGAACGTGGTCCTCGGGCAGTCCGGGTCCGGGCAGCGCCAGACCCGCTTGGCCCACAGCAGCCGCACCGGCGTGCCGAAACACGGTATGTCGTGCAGGCGGACCTGACGGCGTCCGTGGCCGACCGCGACGACGCCGCAGTCCGGGCAACCGCTGACGGTATCGCCGGTCTCGACGCCCAGAAGCAGGCCGGTCGTAGTTGCCGTGACGGAGCTGACGTGGACGCCCTCGACACCGAGCAGCGCATCCGCGCGCGTGCACCAGCGGCCACCGGAACAAGACATAGAATTATTCATGTCAGGGTCTCTTTTGGGTATTGGTTGCTTGGTCGCTACCAATTCAAAGAGGCCCTGACCTCTTTCCCGCCGCACCACGCCGCACAGGAAACGGCCAACACCGCGGCGGCATTCTCAGACCGCCCTAACCACGCTCATCTGCGAAGGGCCCGTTTATGGGCTCCGGAGGATACTCACAGACGAAGCAACAGTTTCGTTGTCGGCGTTCAGTGTGACGACAATATCCACCGTCCGGCCTTCCAGCACTAGGGGCAGCCAGTGATCCGCGTCCTGCCACATCCGGTCCACGGGCAGCGCCCCCGTAGGGAACCACTCCGGAATAATCTCCGAAGATTCCTGGGGGTGGCCGTGCCACAGACGGGCGGTGAAGAGACGCGTGTGCATGTTCCACTCTGGTTTGGCCGGGAAGACAAATTCCACCACGCCGGCGTCGCTCAGGTCCTGCTGCCGCACTGTAATCCGTGCCTCCTCGAGAACCTCCCGGCAAATTGCCTCGGCGTCGCTCTCCCCCGGTTCGACGTGGCCACCGAGCCCGACGATCCTGCCTTTGCCGAAGCCGGTCTTTTTCAGGCCAAGCAGGACCTCCGTTCCTCCGCCGGGCGCATCGCGGAGCAGGAAGCACAGGGTGACGGGGGCGGAGGTCATGACTCCAAGATTAGCGCTGCAGGGACCCCGCGCCGTTGCCGCCGTCATTCGCGTGGATCGGGCTCATCCGAACTGTCCGAAACGGGCACCGTGCAGCCGTCGACCTCGAGCGGTCTCCGCCCTACGATTGGAGCGTCACGTCAGTCGACGTGGCATTCGTTCCGGTCCATGCACCTATCCAATTGGCAAGGAGATCATGATGCTCGGAGAGCAAATCGGGGAATTCACTGGACAAACCATCAGCACGCGGGTTCTGGAAGACATTGGTCTCGGTCCGCGCAGCGAAGTCACCGATCATCAGGTCGGCACGCTCTGTGGTGTCCAAGTTGACGTCACGGTCACTTACGTCGGCACGATTCGTCCCAGCGGCACGGTCGCCGGCACCGGAAACGGTTTTGTCGTCACCGCAAGCGGGCAGACTGCGACCTTCACCGGCAGCGGCGTCGGTAGATTCACTGGTCCGGGCCAACTCGCCTGGCGGGGTGCATTGTTCTACGAATCCACCTCCGACGAGTTGAGTAGCCTCAACGGGATCGCGGTCTTGTTCGAGTACCAGGTGGCCGACGGCAAGTCCGAAGGCCGCCTGTTCGAGTGGAAGTAGCGCTGCACACTCGGAAATCGACGCAGGTGAGGTCTGGATTCCCGCGGCGGAGCAGCTGGACGCCTGGGACAGCGCGTCGGCGTTCCGGCGGTGAAGTCCGACGTCGACGGTGCCCCGAACGCTTCTAGCCGAGCGCCCGGGGATGCGCCGCGGCGTAGATCTCGCGCAGGGTGTCGGCAGTGACCAGCGTGTACACCTGGGTGGTGGTGACTGAAGCATGGCCAAGCAGCTCCTGGACCACACGGACGTCGGCCCCGCCTTCCAGCAGGTGGGTCGCGAAGGAGTGCCGCAGGGTGTGGGGCGAGACGTCCTTGGTGATGTTGGCCTTCCCGGCGGCCGTCTTGAGGATGGTCCAGGCGCTTTGCCTGCTGATCCGGCCGCCCCTGGCATTCAGGAACAGCGCGGGAGTACCCTTCCCCTTGGCCGCGAGCAACGGCCTGCCACGGACCAAATAGGCGTCGAGGGCCCTGGCCCCGAAGGACCCCAGCGGGACCAGCCGCTCCTTCGATCCCTTACCGAACAGACGGACGATTGCCGGGCCCGTCTCGTCGGCCTGCTGTTCGCCCTGCAGGGAGATGTCGTCGACATCGAGGCCCACGGCTTCGCTGATGCGGGCACCGGTGGAGTACAGGAACTCCAGCAAGGCCCGGTCCCGCAGACCCGTCGCGGTGTCCGCGCCGGCCGCCTCGAGGATCCTCGTCACTTCGTCGACGCTGATGGCCTTGGGCAGGCGTTTGCCGGGCATGGGCGGGTGGACATCGCTGGCGGGATCCGTGGCAGTGACACCTTCCAGCGCCCAGAACTTGTGCAGGCCGCGGACGGCCACCACTGTCCGGGCGGCAGACCGGATGCCCAGGGCGGAACCGCCGTCGGAGCCGTTGGAGAGCGCCTGGACGAAGGAGGTCACGTCGTGCCGGGTGACCTCTGCGGGAAGCTGCCGGCCCGACTGCGCAAGGTGCTTGGCGTAGCGGGCCAGATCCCGACGGTACGCCGAGAGGGTGTTGGCCGCGAGTCCGCGTTCCACGCCCATGTGCTGAAGATAATCCGTCATCGCGCGGTCAATCGCTGTCGGCGCCCGGGCCGGGGCGCCGGGACGCTCTTGCAGGGCGCCCTCTTCCTGCGGGGCGGGTGGCCCGGCCGCCACCAGTTCCACCATCAGCGCTGGCTGGGATGGGCGGGCCACGGCGCGTCGGCCGGGCGGAGGCTCCCGAAGTTGTCGGCGCGGGCCGCCGCGGCGGCAAGGATGCCGACGACAGCCGACGGGTTGTGCAGGCGTCCCTCCAGCACCGCGGCGACGGCGGCGTCGAGCGGCGTCCAGTGCAGCTCGATTTCGGCTTCCTCGTCGGTGCGGACGTGCAGTTCGTGGCCGGGCACATCGCTGAGTCCGCGGGCCAGGTAAATCCGGATGGCTTCGCTGGAGGACCCGGGCGAGTTGAAGAAGTCGGCCAGCACGTTCCACTGTGACGCGACGAGGTCGGCTTCCTCGGCCAGTTCGCGGGCGGCTCCTGCGACGAAGTCCTCGCCCTCGACGTCGAGAAGTCCCGCCGGGATCTCCCAAAGGTCCATCCCGACGGGGTGCCGGTACTGCTTGATCAGCAATAATTCGCCGGCGTCGTTCATCGGCAAAACCGCCACCGCGCCCGGGTGTTCGATGTAGTCGCGGACGAGGGCATCGCCGTCGTCGGTGAGCTGGAAGCTGTCGCTGACAACATCCCAGATCCGGCCTTCGTAGACCGTCTGGGATGACAAAAGACGGCGCGGGCTCGGTTGATCCGAAACCTGCCGTGCAGCATTGGGGGTCTCAGACCTACCGGGCATCGCGCCGTCCTTTGATTAAGTCGGGAGTTACTTGGACGCTACAGCTGATGACGGCTTCGCAGCGGCGGCGGCTTCCTTGGCAGCGGCATCCTTGGCAGGGGCTTCCTCGGCGGCACCTTCCTGGGCGGCACCCTGCCGGCCGTCGTCGGTCTTCTGGTGATCCAGGGCGGCCTTGACCAGCCCCGAGAACAGCGCATGCGGCCGGGTGGGCCGTGAGCTGAGCTCCGGGTGCGCCTGCGTTGCCACGTAATACGGGTGGACGTCGCGGGGAAGTTCCACGTACTCCACGAGCTTGCCGTCGGGGGACGTTCCGGAGAACACCAGGCCCTTGGCGGCGATCTGCTCGCGGTACTTGTTGTTGACCTCATAGCGGTGGCGGTGGCGTTCGCTGACCTTGGTGGTGCCGTACGTCTCGGCGACCACGGAACCTTCATCCAGCTTGGCCTCGTACAGGCCCAGGCGCATGGTGCCGCCCAGGTCGCCCTTGCCGTCGACGATGTCCAGCTGCTCTTCCATGGTGGCAATCACGGGGTACTTGGAATCCGGCTCGAACTCGGACGAGGAAGCACCTTCGAGGCCGACCACGTTGCGGGCGTACTCGATCACCATGCACTGCAGGCCGAGGCACAGGCCCAGAACCGGGAGCTTGGTTTCACGGGCGTATTTCAGGGCGCCCAGTTTGCCTTCGAGGCCGCGGATGCCGAAGCCGCCGGGAACGCAGATCGCGTCCACGCCGTCCAGGGAGTTGACCGCGCCTTCGTGCGTTTCACATTCGTCCGAGGGGACCCAGCGGATCTTGACCTTGGTGTTGTTCGCGAACCCGCCGGCGCGCAGCGCTTCCGTCACGGACAGGTAGGCGTCCGGCAGGTCGATGTACTTGCCGACCAGGGCGATCTCAACCTCGTGCTTGGGGTTGTGGACCGCGTCGAGGAGCTTGTCCCAGCTGGTCCAGTCAACGTCCTTGAAGGGAAGGTCGAGGGCGCGGACGATATAGGAATCCAGGCCCTGTGAGTGCAGGGTTTTCGGGATGTCGTAGATGCTCGGGGCATCGGGGCAGCCGATGACGGCGTCGATGTCGACGTCGCACATGCGGCCGATCTTGTCGCGCATCGGCTGCGGGACTTCGCGGTCCGAACGGATGACGATCGCCTCGGGCTGGATGCCGATGGAGCGCAGCGCGGCAACGGAGTGCTGCGTGGGCTTGGTTTTCAGTTCCTGCGACGGGCCGATGTACGGCACGAGGGAAACGTGGAGGAAGAAGACATTTCCGCGGCCGATGTCCTGGCGGACCTGGCGGGCGGACTCGAGGAACGGCTGCGACTCGATGTCTCCTACGGTGCCGCCGATCTCGGTGATGATGACGTCGGGGGCGTTCTTGCCCTCGGCGGGCAGGCGCATCCGGCGCTTGATTTCATCAGTGATATGCGGGATGACCTGGACGGTGTCGCCGAGGTACTCGCCGCGGCGCTCCTTGGCGATGACCGTGGAGTACACCTGGCCGGTGGTGACGTTGGCCGAGCCTTCGAGGTTTTCATCGAGGAAGCGCTCGTAATGGCCGACGTCGAGGTCCGTCTCGGCGCCGTCGTCGGTCACGAAGACTTCGCCGTGCTGGAAGGGGTTCATCGTGCCCGGATCCACGTTCAGATAGGGATCGAGCTTTTGCATTGTTACAGACAAACCGCGTGCCCGCAGCAGGTGACCGAGGCTCGAAGCCGTCAGTCCTTTGCCGAGCGAGGACGCCACACCACCGGTGACGAAGATGTGTTTGGTCGTCTTGGACGAGCCCGGGAACCGGGAATTTACACGGGAATTTGATCGCTGCACCACGGAGTTCGAGCCTATCATCGATTCTGCTTTGGAAGGGTGTGTTTGCGGGCGGCAACTGTGATTGTCATCCCAGCCGTCTGCTTGTAGTTTGCTGGTCGTTTGCTGGTCGTGAGAGTTGTCAGGCCTGCTGCGGCAGGAGCCTGGCGTCGTCCAGCAGCTCCTGGGCATGCGCCTGGGCGGATTCCGAGTCCTCCTGGCCGGCCAGCATCCGGGCCAGCTCCCGGACGCGCTCCGCGGCATCGAGCAGCCGGACGTCGCTGGAGGTGAAGCCGGTTGCCGTTGCCCCGTCAGCGCCCCGCACGGAGGTCTTCGTGACCCGGATGTGCTGGTCCGCGAAGGCAGCCACCTGCGGCAGGTGCGTGACCACGAGGACCTGGACGTGCCGGGCCAGCATCGCCAGCCGCCGGCCGATCTCGACGGCGGCCCGGCCGCCGACGCCGGCGTCGACCTCGTCAAAGACGAACGTCGGGACCGGATCCACCGCGGCGAGCACCACTTCGATGGCGAGCATCACACGCGAAAGCTCGCCGCCGGAGGCACCCTTGCCCAGCGGGCGGGCAGGTGCGCCGGAGTGCGGCTGGAGCAGGAAGGAGATGTCGTCGGCGCCGAACGGGCCCAGCTGCTCGCCGGGGTCGACGTTGATGACGAGGGTCGCGTCGGCCATGGCCAGCGCTTTCAGTTCCGCACTGACCCGGGCGGAGAGCTCCTTGGCGGACTTCTTGCGCGCCTTGCTGATGGCGGCCGCCAGCTTCCGGAGCCCGGCCTCGGTGCGGGTGACGTCGGCGTCCAGCGCTTCGATCCGGGTCGAGTCGTCCTGCAGCTCCTCGTGGCGGGCCCGGGACTCCTCGGCCCAGACCAGCACCTCATCGATGCTCGGCGCGTACTTGCGCACGAGTCTTGCCAGAGCCGCCCGCCGGTCCTCGATCTCGGCGAGCCGTTCCGGGCCCTCCGTGTCGAGGGACGCCTGGTAGCTGGCAAGTTCGGTGGCAATGTCGTTGAGCAGGAAGCCGACCTCGGCCAGCCGTGCCGCCGCGGATCCCAGCTCCTCATCGTGTTCGGCCACGTGCTCCAGGGTGCGCTTGGCGGCATCCACCAGGGCGGTGGCGTCGCTGCCTTCGCCGAAGTCTTCGGCGATGAGTGCCTGGTGCGCCGTCGTGGCCGCGATCCGGAGTTCCTCGACGTTGGCAAGCTTGACGGCCTCGGCCTTGAGCGAATCGTCCTCCCCCGGCTGCGGGTCCACGGCATCGATCTCGCCGAGGGCCGCCTCCAGCGATTCCGCCTCGCGCAGGCGTTCCCGGGCGGCGCTGCGGAGCGAGTCCAGTTCGGCCTGGATGGTCTTCCAGTGCCCGTGCAGGTCCTGGTAGGCGGCCAGGGTCCCGGCGAGGCTCTCCCCCGCAAACTTGTCCAGGGCGCCGCGTTGCGCCACCGGGCTCTTGAGCCGGATCTGCTCGGACTGGCCATGGACCACCACGAGGGTTTCGCCGATCTCGGCGAGCACCCCCACAGGCGCTACCCGGCCGCCGAGGTACGCCCGGCTCCGGCCGTCGGCGCCAACGCTGCGCGCCAGCAGCAGCTCGGCGCCGCCGTCGAATTCCTCGACGTCCGCCCCGGCTTCACGGGCCCGTGCCACCGCGGCGTGTCCGGCGTCGAGTTTCACAATCGCCTCCGCGGAGGCGCTCTTCGCGCCGCTGCGCACGGCGCCGGCGTCGGACCGGGCGCCCAGCAGCAGCCCGACGGCGGTCACCACCATGGTCTTGCCGGCACCTGTTTCACCCGTCACGACGCTCAGCCCCGGTCCGAGGGGCAGCGTCGCGTCGGTGATGACGCCGAGGTCGCGGATTCTCAGTTCTTCAAGCATGGGTCACTTCGCAGTCGAGGGATCTGTTGTTTCGCCGGGCCCGGCGTGCCGGGGTGTGGGCAGCGGGGGCATGGGCCTCGGGGTACGGATGACCGGTATCGGCCCGGTGTGGATGGCCGCGGCCTGCGGCATGGGGCCGCGCCAGCCTTGGATGGGGAGCTCGAACTTGCGGACCAGCCGTCCGGAGAAGGGGGTCTGGTGGGTGCGCGCCAGCCGCACGGGCGTGGCGGAGCGGGTGACTTCCACGCGGGCGCCGGGCGGCAGGTCCACCGAACGGCGGCCATCGCACCAGAGCACCCCCTGGGCACCCGTCCGGTTCAGGATCTCGACGGCAAGCCTCGAGCGAGGAGACACCACCAGCGGCTTGGCGAAAAGCGCGTGGGCGCTGATCGGCACGATCACTAGGGCTTCGACCTCGGGCCACACCACGGGGCCGCCGGCGGAGAAGGCGTAGGCCGTGGAGCCGGTGGGAGTGGCCAGGACGACGCCGTCGCAGCCAAACGAGGTGAGGGGACGCTCGTCGACTTCGGTGACCACTTCGAGCATCCGTTCCCGGTTGCCTTTCTCGATCGCCGCCTCGTTGAGGGCCCAAGTGTGCCAGATTTTCTGCCCGCGGACCCAGACCTGCACGTCGATGGTCATCCGCTCTTCCACGGTGTATTCCCGGCTGGCGATCCATTCGACCGTCTGCGCCAGGTCCGCCCGCTCACTTTCGGCCAGGAACCCGACGTGCCCGAGGTTGACGCCCAACAGCGGCACGTCCACCTCACGCACCAGTTCCGCCGCACGCAGGATCGTTCCGTCCCCTCCGAGGACCATGACGAGTTCGACGTCGGGCAGCTGCACGTGGTCGTGCAGGACCTCGACGGGGTGGTCCAGGCGGCCGAAGAACCGGACCATGTCGCCGAGCTCGGACTTCTGCATCACTGGAACAATGCCGGAAGCGTGGAGCTGGGCACACGCTTCCCAGGCAGCCTTGAGGGATTCCTCGCGGCCGGTGTGGGCAAGGATGAGGACACGCCTGCTCATCGGGTTCCGCCTTCTAGTGCTGCTGCTGCTTTGGCCAGATCGTTCCCAGTAACGCAGCAACGGCTGCGTCCCGCTCCTCGATCTTAGGCAGGTCTGTCCGGATCCCGCGCTTTATCCACAGGAAGTATTCGACGTTTCCGTCCTGGCCGGGCAGCGGGCTGCTGGCCAGGCCCTGCAGTTCCAGGCCCGCATCCATCGCGGCGGCGGCAACTTTGCCCACGGCCAGGCGGCGCTCCCGGTCGGAGGTCACGACGCCGGTGCGGCCCAGCCGGTCCTTGCCGATCTCGAACTGCGGTTTGACCATCAGGACGAGGTCTCCGCCGGGCTCGGTGCAGGCGGCCAGGGGCGCAACCACCAGGGTCAGGGAGATGAAGGACAGGTCCGCCACTGTCAGGGAGACGGGCCCGCCGATCTCGGCCGGCGTCATGTAGCGGACGTTGAGGCCCTCATGCACGGAGACCCGCGGGTCGCTCCGGATCTGCGGGACCAGCTGGTCATGGCCGACGTCGACAGCCACGACGTGGTCCGCGCCGCGGCGGAGCAGCACCTCGGTGAATCCGCCGGTGGAGGCACCGGCGTCGAGGCAGCGCTTGCCCGCCACCGCAACGGCGGGGAAGGCGTCCAGCGCGCCGGCCAGCTTGTGCCCTGCCCGGCTGACGTAGTTGTCCTCGTCGGTGGCCGCGACGTCCAGGTGCGTATCGTCGTTCACCTGGAGGGAGGCTTTGGCCAGCACTTCGCCGCCGGAGCTGACCTTGCCCTCGGCGATGAGCCGTGCGGCATGGGTTCGGGACCTCGCCAGCCCGCGGCCGACGAGGGCCTGGTCAAGCCTGCTCATGATGCGGTATCCCCTGCCGTGTTGATGGGTCCTGATACGTCCTCGTTCAACGCCTCCAACAGATCGTCATGCAGGCCTGCGAAGACTTCGCCGTGGACGGCGACGGGCAGCCCGGGCAGTGTGCCGAGCCGTTCGAGCAGGGCGTCCACATACGGGTCCTGGGCGGCTGCCCCGGCCGGAAGGGACGGCCAGTCCACCCGGGTTTCCAGCATCTCCGGGTCCGTCGCAGTGGCTGTGTCCGTGGCTGTGTCCGTGTCTGTGTCCGTGTCTGTGGCTGTGTCCGCGTCCAGGGTTGGCTCGTTTGCAGCTTCCGTCTCAAGTGCAGGGTTCAGCTCGGTCATGCATCCACTCTAGTGATCCAGCCACTCGAGAACCGGCGACAGGGGACTGAGGGTCTCAGGGTTGGCGGCCCACCATGCGGAACACGCGGCACGCCAGGCATTGAGATCGTCGGGATCTCCGCTGACGTGGACTGTCTGTCCGTCCACGACGGCGGAGGCGGCGCCGCAGCCGTACCGTCCGGCGTCGTGCTCCACCGCCGGGTAGGGGCGATAGAGGTCCGTGAGGTCGTTGATGAGGAACCCGGGCCGTTCGAGGGTGCGTGCGGCGAGGATGGACTCCCGCGTGTCGACGCCGGTCAGCACGGCCACCGTGGCGAATCCGGCGTTGTTGCCGCCGAGGATGTCGGTGTCGAGCCGGTCGCCGACGACGAGGGGCCGGTCGGCGGCCAGGCGCTTGGCGGCCGCGTGGAAGAGGGGTGCCTCCGGTTTGCCGGCAACGAGCGGCTTTTGCCCGGTTGCCGCGGTCACCGCGGCGACCAGCGTGCCGTTGCCCGGGGCGATGCCCCGGGCCTGGGGAATGGACATGTCCGTATTGGTGGCCACCCACAGGGCGCCGCCGGCGACGACATACGAGGCCTCCGCGAGGTCCTTCCAGCCGAGGTCGGGGTGGAATCCCTGCACCACCGCAACAGGTTCCTCCGTTGCGCTCCGGACCGGGACCAGCCCCACAAGTTCAATTTCTCGGGCCAGGGCGTCTCCGCCGGTGATCAGCACGCGGGCGCCGCGAGGCAGCAGCGAAGCCAGCAGCTCCCCTGCGGCCTGCGAGGAGCTGACCACCTGATGGTCCTCCGCCGGCGCCCCGAGCTCGCGCAGGTGCTGGGCTACCTGTGCAGGCGTCCGGGACGCGTTGTTGGTGACGTAGCCCAGCCCGACGCCGATTCCGGCGAGCCTGCGGAGGGACTCCACGGCTCCCGGGATGGCGTGGGGTCCTGCGTAGACCACGCCATCCAGATCAGCGAGCAGCGCGTCGAACGTAGAGATCAGGTCCTTGCCGTCCATCCGCGTCTAGTCCTCGGTGCGGTCCGGTTGCCCGGAGTCCGTTGCGTGATCCGCGTCGACGTCGTCGTCGGAGTCTGTTGCATCCTCGGACTCGTCCCCGGCCAGAACTTCTGAGCGGTCCAGGGCGTCCTTTTCCACAGAGTCTTCATCGGACTCGGCGTCGTCGGATTCGAAGAAGTCGGACTCGACGTCGTCGGAGCCTTCCTCCAGAGCGGTGAGTCCGGCCTCCGCTGCGGGCGTTTCCGTGATGCCGGCCACTGCTGCGGCCGTGGCAGCACGGGGGGCCGCCTCTTCCGCGGCCGAGGCAGATTCCTGCTGGGCAGCCTGTTGGGTGAGGAGCCGGCGCTGCTGCTCTTCTTCGCGCGCTTCCTCTTCCTCGTCCCAGCCGAGGTCGATGATGTCCGGATCCTCTGAGACGTCGAGGCCGAGCGCGTTCTCGGCGACGACGGCCTGGCGCTGCCATTTCTCGGATTCGGCCGTGCGGCCCACTGCTGCCAGGGCATCGGCGTAGGCACGGAAGAGGCGGGGGCTGTAGGAGAAGGCCCGGTTGATATCGAGCTGTGCGATCTCCAATTCGGAGACGGCGGCGTCGAGCTGACCCAGGTCGGTACGGGCGCCGGCAGCCACAATGGCCAGTTCCGCCTTGCCGGGCGCGTCGAGATCCTTGGCTTCGTCCGAGCGTGCCATGTCCAGGGCACGGTCCGGGCGGCCGAGACCACGTTCGCAGTCCGCCATGACGGGCAGGTGCATGTTGGAGCCGCTGATCCGCCGGTAGGTGCGGAATTCGCGCAGGGCCTCGCCGTAGTGCCCGGCGGCGTAGGCAGTCAGGCCGACGGCTTCACGGACTGCCGCGAGGCGTCCGCCGCGGCGGCTGGCCGCGAGGGCATGCTGGAAAGCGAGTTCGGGTTCTTCGTCAATGAGGCGGCCGGCCATGACCAAGTGGCGTGCAACCCACTCGGCGCTGTTGTCTTCCAGGGTCTTGATCTGGTGCTGCGTAGCGCGGTCCAGTTCCTTGCCGGTGACGTCTTCGTCGATCTGGGGTGAACGCTCACGGTCGGGGCGATTGGCGCTGCGAAGGTCCCGTGCATTGGGTACACGGACCGGGCGGTCCTCGGCACGGTCGCGGCCGAACTGGCGCGGGCCCGAGTCACCGCCGCGGTCGAAGCTGCGGGCCGGACGGTCATCTCGGTCAAAACTGCGGGCCGGACGGTCATCACGGCTGCCGAACGGCTTCCGGTTGTCACCACCGCTGAAAGGCTTACGATCGCGATCTCCGTCACCGAAACTGCGACGCTCTCCGCCACCTTCACGTGGGGCACGATCACCGTACGGCTTACGGTCGCGATCGCCACCACCGCTGAACGGCTTACGATCCCCGTCGCGAACAGGACGGTCACCATAGGGCTTACGATCGCCACCACCGCTGTAGGGCGGCTTACGATCACGATCGCCACCACTGAAGCTGCGACGCTCTCCCCCGCCTTCACGCGGGCCACGGTCACCGAAAGGCTTGCGGTCACCGAAAGGCTTGCGGTCACGATCGCCACCTCCGCTGAACGGCTTACGATCACTTCCGCTGAACGGCTTACGATCGCCACCACCGCTGTAGGGGGGCTTACGATCACGATCGCCACCACCGCTGTAGGGCGGCTTACGATCACGATCGCCACCACCGCTGTAGCTGCGACGCTCTCCCCCGCCTTCACGCGGGCCGCGGTCACCGAAAGGCTTACGATCACGATCCCCACCACCGCTGTAGGGAGGCTTTCGATCACGATCGTTGGAGGAGGGGCGGGAGCCCTCGGAGCCACGGTCGTCCCTGGCTCGGAATCCTCGGGGGTCGCCACCGGCATTGTTTGTTCCGCGGAACCCGCCACCGCCTGTGTTTCGTCCGCCGCCGAAGTTGCCGCGGTCTTTGCCGCCGCCGTCGTTGTGCTCAGCCATGCTGGATTCCTCCTGTTATGAGCTGACCACTGGCGCAATCGCAGCCGCTCTGTTCCGTGTTTCGTTCACTACGCAACCCGAAATCAAGCGCTTCGAAGTCCGTACATCTCATCCAATTCTAGGCGAGTACGCAGTGACCGGCTAACGGCACTGGCCATTAGAGCCCTCCCGGTGGCAAGTGTCACAGGCCAGGTTCCAGACCGTGCCTTCCGAGGGGTCGCTGACGGCCGGCTAGTCCCACGAGCGCGGCCGTCTCGGCTTCGAACTTGGCCTTGCGGTGATTATCGGCGGCCTGAAGCCCGGCTGCATTGACCGGACTGCGGGCTGCTCGGGCGCACAGGAGCCTGCCAAGGAAACCGATGCGGCCGGCTGGCGAGGTCCTGCATCCCGTGTTCGCCCTGTTCTCAGTATCGGGCTGCCCGGCGCGGCCGTCGTGACGGCCGATAACAGCGCACGTATGTCGGGTAGATCGGGTGGGAATCGGTTCCGCGTCGCGCTGGGTGAGGTCAGAGTCGACAAAGGATGAGGCCCCGATTTTAGAAGCCGCTGGATGAGGGGTGGGAGATCCATTGTCCGGCGCGCATGACTGCGACGACGGTGAGGTCGGGATCGAGTGCGAGGAGGTCGGCGCGTTTGCCGGGTTGCAGCAGGCCGACGTCTGTCAGTCCCAGCATGTTGGCGGGGTGCTGGGTCAGTGCTTTGAGGGCTTCGGTGAGCGGGACGCCGGCGGTCTGAACGGCGTACCGGAGTGCTGCGTCCAGGGTGAGCGTGCTGCCGGCGATGCTGCCGTTGCTCGTCAGGCGGGCTTGCCCGTCGTGGACGTCAACGTCCAGGTGCCCGAGCCTATAGCGGCCTTCGGGGGCTGCGGCCGCTGCCATGGCGTCGGTCACGAGGACTGCGCTCGCCGGGCTGTTGAAGATTGTCCGGATCATCGCGGGGTGGAGGTGGACGCCGTCGGCTATCAGTTCGACGAACGCTTCCTGGTCTTCCAGTAACGCTATGGCCGGTCCGGGCTGCCGGTGGTGGATGGGCCGCATCCCATTGAAGATGTGGGTTCCCGCGGTGGCCCCGGCACGGATGGCTGCCTGGGTTTGCTCGTAGGAGGCGTCCGTGTGTCCGATTGCAACGATGGCTCCGTGGTCCAGGATCTGGCGTAGGGCATCGAGGCCCCCTTCCAGTTCGGGAGCAAGGGTCACCATGCGCACGGTTCCGGCGCCTGCCTGCAGGAGCTGTTTGATTTCGTGTGGGTCCGGGGTGCGCAGCAGTTCCGGCGCGTGCGCTCCTTGGTGTGAACGGCTGAGCCAGGGCCCTTCGAGATGGATGCCGGCCAGTACGCCGTTGCGGACTTTTGGCGCAAGGGCCCGGACGTGTTCTTCGAGTTGATCCAGAGGCGCGGTAACCAAGCTTGCCATGATCGAGGTAGTTCCGTGGCGCAGATGGGTTTCAGCTATTCCGTTTGCAGCGTCCGGGTCCGTGTCATTGAAGCTGAACCCTCCGCCTCCGTGCACGTGGGCGTCTATGAATCCCGGAACGAGGGCCGTTTCCAGCCTGATGTCGGGTTCGCGGGCCGGCTTCCCCCGGCCGATGGCCTGGATGAGTGTCCCGGATATTTCGATCCACGCGGGCTCCAGCCATTGGCCGGCGCTGAAAATGCGTGCTGCTTCGATGATCATGACGTCATGCTTTCGTTCGTTGGCCCAGCTGCGGCGTGTCAGTTGCGCTGCAGTTTACTTGCGGCTGCCTCGTCGAGGATGACGGTGACGTGGGGGTGGAGTTGGATCATGGATGCCGGGAACTGCTCGGTGACGGGCCCTTCGATGGCCCGCGCCGCGGCCTCGGCTTTGCGCTGGCCGTGGGCGATCAGCAGCAGGTGCCGTGCTTCGGAGATGGTGCCCAGGCCTTGGGTGATGGCGTGGATGGGAACGTCCTCCAGCGAGTCAAAGAACCGGGCGTTGTCTGTTCGTGTGCTGTCCGCCAGTTCAACCACTCGGGTCCGGGAGGTAAATGAGGACGGTGGTTCGTTGAAGGCCAGGTGTCCGTTGGAACCGATGCCGAGGATCTGGATGTCGATGCCGCCGGCGGTGCGGATGCGGGCTTCAAAGTCTGAAGCCTCCAGGGCGGCGTCCTGCGCCTGTCCGTCCGGGGTGTGGATGAGGGAGGGGGTTAGACCGAGCCGGTCGATGACTTCGCGGTGGATGACCTGGGCGTAGCTGTGCTTGTGCGTGGAGCCCAGTCCGAGGTATTCATCGAGGGAGAATCCGCGCACGTTCCGCACATCGAGATTCTCCCGGGCGAGTGCCTCGTACAAGGGCAGGGGTGAGGAGCCGGTGGCCAACCCCAGGACTGCATCGGGCTTTTCCCTGATCAGTGCGGCAACGATCCGGGCGGCGCGGACACCGGCTTGGGCGGAGGTGCCGGTCTTGATGATTTTCACGTGAGTTTCGTTGTTCCTGTCGTGGAACCGGGGAGGTTCCCGGCGTCGGATGGCTTGGAATGTCGTGGCGTTCTGCCGGTGTTCACTTCACGCTGCCGGCGGTCAGTCCCCCGATCAGTCGTTTTTCGATCAGCATGAACAGGATCACCACGGGCACGACGGCGACGATTGAGACACCGAAGACGTACTGCCATGCGGAGTCATACTGTCCAACGAATTTGGTCAGGGCGACGGAGAGCGGCTGGTTTCCGGCAGTCTGCAGGATCACGAGGCTGGCCGCGAACTCGTTCCAGCAGGAGACGAAAGTGAAGATGATGGCGGTGACGATGCCCGGCCACACGAGGGGGAGGTTTATTTTGAACAGGACACTGAATCTGCCGGCGCCGTCAATCTGCGCCGCCTCATCGACTTCCTTCGGCACACCGGCGAAGAAGCTGTGCATGATCCATACCGCGAAGGAGAGATTGAAGGCGGCATTGATAAGGATCATTGCGAGCCAGGTGTCGGCAATGTTCAGGGCGAGCATCTCCCGAAACAGGCCTGCGGTCAGTACTGCCGGTTGCAGCATCTGCGTCACGATCACCAGGAACATGAAGACCATTTTTCCCGGGAACTTGAACCTGGCCGTGTAGTACGCGGCGGGGGTGGCGACCAGCAGCACCAGGATGGTGGCGCAGGAGGCGATGATGATGGTGGAGATCAGGTTTTGCGGCAGTGGTGTCTCCGGCGTTGACCACATGGTGGCGTAGTTGTCGAAGCGGGGCGTCGCCGGCAGGTATTCGGGGGGGACGCCCAGGATCTCCGGGCGGCTCTTCAGTGACCCGATGGCCATGATCACGTAGGGAGAAATGAAGATCAGCGCGATGATTAGGCCGGCCACCATGCGCAGAGCGACACGAGGGCCGCTGGCCTGGTCGCTGCCATAGCGCGTCTTGCGCGGTGCGGTGCTGACGACGGCGGGACCTGCCGGCGTCGTGCCGGCCATGGGCGGGAGCGTCGAATGTGCCATTAGTCCACTTCCTTCATGGGTTTGACGATCTTGACGTAGGCGGCCACGATCACCAGGACAATGGCGAAGTTGACAACGCTCATGGCGCTGGCAACATCCAGCCGCTGGTCGACCTGGATCCACTTGAACATGCGGGTGATCAGGGTGTCGGCGTCGTATCCGGGTAGGGAGCCGGTAATGAGTTTCAGGATCGCGAGGTTGTTGAAGACGTTGATGATATTGATCAGTACCGCCACGGCGAGGCTGTCGCGAAGCTGCGGCAGGATCACACTGAAGTAAGTGCGGGCTGGGCTGGCGCCGTCCATTTTTGCGGCCTCCAGTACCTCCCCGGGTACGCCCTGCAGGCCGGCGAGGATGGTGTAGGAGGTGAAAGGCAGGGAGACAAAGACTGCGGTCAGGATCGCTACGATGAAAGCCGAGGGCATGCTTTTCGTAAAGCCGAAGGGGACATCTATCAGGTGCAGGTCCACCATGAATTTATTGATGATGCCGTAGAAGGGGTCCAGGCCGTAAACGAACACGGTAGTGGTCATGACCACGCTGGCCGCCCAGGGCACAATCACAGCCATCCGGACCAGGGTCCGCCCGGGGAAGGGCTTGTTGAGGAATTGTGCCAGCGCCAGGGACAGCACCACGGTAATGATGACCACTGCGGCAACCCACACCACGGTGTTGGTTAGGATGCGGGGCAGGGCAGGGTCGGCGAAGACCAACGTAAAGTTCTTCAGCCCCGCGGAGCCGGTGTCCGTCCCGTAGCTGCTGATCGAGCGGAACGCGTTGTAGATCATGTAGGCGGCGGGGAAAAGGACGATGCCGAAAATCAGCACCAGGCAGGGGGCGATCCAGGGCAGCGCCTTCCAGATGCTGTCCCGGCCACGGCCGGCCTTGGGGCGCCGGGGCGCAGCAGGCCCGGCTGCGGGGGTGTCTGGGGTATCGCCCTTGGCGACTGTTGTACTCATGGGAGATTCTCCGGGGTCTCAGCGGGTCTGTACGGGGATGGCCGGCGGTGACATGTTCGTCAGTCACCGGCCATCCCCTGGGGGTCTAGGAAGCGGCGTCTGGGGGTCTAGGAAGCGGCGTCGGCCTTGGCCTGGATGTCCTTCAGCACTGAAGCCGGGTCTGTGCCCTGCGCGATCTGACCAATCAGTGACTTCACCGCGCCCTGTGTTGCGGTCCAGGCCTTATTGGTGGACGGGTAGAACCTGGCGTTGGGCAGCAGGTCAAGGAAGGGTTTTGTATCCGGGTTGGATGAGAGGTTGTCGGCGCCTGACTTGGTGGTGGGCAGGAACCCTTCAGCTGAGACCCACTTGGCATAAACGTCGGTCGAGTAGAAGTTGTCCAGGAACTTCTTGATCGCCTCCTGCTTCTTCCCGTCGTTCTTGAAGGCCATCAAGTGGTCAGCGACGCCGAGGGTGAAAGGCGATCCGTCTTTGGTGGGGATTGGGGCCACACCGTATTGCAGGGCCGGATTCTTTTCCTTGATCTGGCCCACCGTCGGTGGCAGGGCCTCGATCATGCCCAGCTGGCCTTGGATGAAGACGTTGATCAGCGGGGTGCGGTTGGTGGCGCCGGCGTTGGCCTGCGTGACCTTCTCATCCACCAGTTTCTTCATGAAATTGGCGCCCTCGAGGTTCTGCGGAGTGTCCACGGTGATTTTCTCGGCGTCGCCGTAGCCGCCGCCGGCACCATAGAACCAGATCCCGGTTTCGCCCTGCGCCTCCTCAGAACCGAGCGGGAGCCCGTACCCGGGGGTGCCGGCCGCGGTGATCTTCTGCGCAGCCGCTTCCAGCTCATCCCAGGTCTTCGGCGGCGCGGAGATTCCGGCTTTGGCGAAGAGGTCCTTGTTGTAAAAGAGAGCGCGCGCGGAAGCGATCAGTGGCATGCCGTACTGGGTACCGGCTACGGAGGCGTTTTTCACGAATGTGTCCTGGAAGTCCTTCGCCGTGGACTCCGAGAGAACGTCCTTCGCCGGGTACAGCAGCTGGTCCTTGGCGAAGCCGGCGAAAGCATCGATGTTAAGGATATCCGGGGCCTGTTTTCCCTGGATCTTGGTTCTCACGACATCGTTGATGTTGTCCCAGGACTGGACTTCAAGGTTCACCTTGATGGTCGGGTTGTTGGCTTCGAAGTCCTTGATGATGCCTTCCCAGCGGCCCTTGGTGCCGTCGGAATAGCTCGGGACCAAAAGGTTGATGGTGTTTTCGGCGGCGCCGGCGTTGCCGCCGCCGGATCCGCCGAACCCGCAGGCGGAGAGCAGCATGCTGGCTGCCGCGATTGAGGCGAGTGCGCCGGTGCGCAAGGGCTTCTTCATGGTCTTCCTTTACTTTCAACGGACGTCACCCGCCTCCGCCGCGGGCTTGAAGCAGGAAAGCCTACGCAAGCTGAGAAGCAGTTGTGACGATATGTGATGTGAGCGCCAAGATTACAATCATTTGCAATCATGCTGCCCGTTGATTGTCTCGTGATCCAGCCCTCAGGTCAACCCTTTTTGCAGCGGAAGCCTTCTCCTCGGGTGAACGTCGATAGCACCTCCCCGCTCAGGACCGGGCAATTTCCGGTCATTTTTTGCACGGCCAGGATCCAAAGACGTCATTAGCTTGTTAGTGATGTTTACATGGTCAATGCAATCAGCAATAATCATCCTGTTGGGTGAGTTTGAACGGCGCCGCCTGCTGCATGCGTTCATGTTCCCTGATGACCTGTATCTGATCCCTCTCCAGAAGGAGCCTGTCCTCATGACTGAGCCGCATCTCGTCCGTCCCCTGATTGGTGCCCACATGGAAGCCGAACTGTCTTCCCAGCCCGAGGTCTGGGCGCGGGCTTCCGAGCAGGCCCGTTCCGAAGCCCGCCGCCTGCTGCCCGCTGACGGGCAGAAGATCGCCGTCATCGGTTGCGGCACGTCCTGGTTCATGGCCCAGTCCTATGCGGCCCTGAGGGAATCGGGAGGCCGTGGGGTGACGGACGCCTTCGCGGCGTCCGAGGCCTTTGTCAACCGCGGCTATGACGCGGTCGTTGCGATCACGCGCTCCGGGACGACGACCGAGGTCCTTGAAGTCCTGGACCGGCTGCAGGGTACAATCCCGACCGTGGCTCTCGTCGGTGACACCGGCTCGCCCATCACGGGAGTCGCCGGCTCCGTTGTCGGCCTGCCGTACGCGGATGAAAAGTCTGTCGTGCAGACCCGGTTCGCCACCACAGCGCTGGTTTACCTGCAGACCGCGCTGGGCTTCCCGGTGGATTCGGCCATCACCGATGCAGGTGCTGCCGTGCTGGAACCGGTAGCCCCGGAGCTTATCGACGCTGAACAGTTCACCTTCCTGGGCCGCGGCTGGACCGTCGGTCTGGCCCACGAGGCAGCCCTGAAGATGCGCGAAGCCTCCCAGTCCTGGACCGAGTCCTACCCCGCGATGGAATACCGGCACGGGCCTATCTCCATCGCCGCCCCCAACCGCGTCACCTGGCTCTTCGGAGAGGAGCCGCAAGGCTTGGCCTCGGACATGGCAGGCACCGGGGGGTTGTACATCCACCGCGACACGGCACCGCTTGCCGAGCTTGTGCGGGCCCAGAAAGTTGCCCTGGAACGTGCCCGCGCCCGCGGCCTGGATCCCGATCAGCCGCGGAACCTGAGCCGATCCGTCATTCTGGATGCCTAGCCAATGAATGATGACGGCGGACGTTTCGGCGCCGAAACCCGGCCGGCAGTGCTGGCCTTCGATGTCGGCGGAACTGATATGAAGGCAGGCATCGTCCTGCCCTCCGGGCGCATCATCGGCCTGCAGCGGCTGCCCACCCCCAAGCACCCGGAAGGCACGGGAGGAGCCGTGATTCAAAAGATCGCGGAACTGGCGGCGGACTTCCGGGAGCGGTATGCGAACTTTCCCTTCAGCGCTGCCGGACTCATCGTCCCCGGCCTGGTCGATGAAGTAACGGGCACAGGCATTCTCTCAGCGAACCTGGGGTGGAAAGACTTCCCCTTCGCTGCACGGGCACAGGCCGCACTCGGACTCCCTGTTGCCTTCGGGCATGACGTCGGGGCAGCGGGGGAAGCCGAGTTCCGGTTCGGGGCAGCCCGGGGCACGGCCGACGCGGTCGTCTTGGTGATCGGAACCGGCATCGCCGGGGCAGTATTCAGCGACGGCAGGCGCCTGACCGGCGGCGGATACGCCGGCGAACTCGGTCACGCCCCGGTACCGGATCCCGACCGGCCAGGCTCAACGACCATTCTCGAAGCCGTGGGCTCGGCCGGAGCCGTTGCTGCCCGTTACACCGCCGCCACCGGTCGCAGCGTGGCCGGCGGCGCCCAGCAGGTTCTGGCCCTCGCCTCAGCCGGAGATCCGGACGCAGGCCGGGTCTGGAACGAGGCCATCGACGCGCTTGCATTCAGCATCGTCCACTGCGTTTCGATCCTGGGGTCCCAGACGATCGTCATCGGCGGCGGTCTCTCCCAGGCCGGCGAGGCGCTGCTCGGTCCCCTGCGGACCCGCGTGGAGGAACTGCTGACCATCCACCGGCGCCCCCTGATCGTTCCCGCGACGCTGGGCCAAAACGCCGGACTGATCGGCTCCGCACTCAAAGCCCGTGAACTCCTGGACACCATCGAATCTGACATCGAGGCCCTATGAACTCCCCGTCAACAGCCCCAGGGCGCCTCATCGTCACGGTCACGCCCAACCCCGCAGTGGACATGACCTACCACGTCAATGGCATCCACCCGGGCCGGACGCACCGCGTCTCCCCACCACTGGAGCGGGCAGGAGGCAAAGGACTCAACGTCGCACGCGTCGCCCACCAAATGGGCCACCCCGTCCTCGCTGTGGCACCGGTGGGAGGCACCACCGCAACCGTGTTCCGCACCGAGTTGGAGGCCAGCGGCATGCCCCACAGGCTCATCCCGGTTACCGCAACTACCCGTCGAAGCATCGCTTTCGTCGACGCCGCACGGGAGTTAACCACCATATTCAACGAACACGGACGCCCACTGGGGGCTTCCGAGTGGCAGGCTCTGACCGCCGCCGTCGCACAGGCCCTGGACAGGAACCCGGACGGCGGCGCACCGCGCTGCGGGGTTCTCGTCGGATCCGGCAGCCTCCCCGCACACGCCCCCGACGATTTCTATCCGGAACTAGTCACGCTCGCGCACAGGCATGACCTGCCCGCGGTCATCGACACCTCCGGCCGGGGAATGCTGGACGCGGCACGGGCAGGAGCGGACCTCCTCAAGCCGAACCACGAGGAACTGATGGACGCCACGGGCCAGAGCGACCTGCCCCGGGCAGCGCGCCATCTCCTGGACCTGGGGGCACGGATGGTTCTCGTCAGCGCGGGCGCCGACGGCATGTACGCCTTCACGGACCAAGCCCCGGGCAGCCATTGGAAAGCGCGGCTGCCCCAGCCCCTGACCGGCAACCCCACAGGTGCCGGCGATGCGGCCGTCGCCGCTGCCGCTGTTGCCCTTGCCTCGGGCGAGAGAGATCCGGAGAAAATCCTGCGCGCGGCCACCGCCTGGTCGGCGGCCGCCGTGCTCATGCCGGCCGCCGGCGAAATTTCACCGCGCCACGCCGAACTGGCACAGGACCTGATCATCACCCAGGAGGAGAACACGCCATGACCCTTGCACCCACAGCAGAACTCATGGGCAACGCGGTTGCCCGCGGCGTCGGGCAGGGCGCCTTCAACGTCATCCATCTGGAGACAGTGGAAGGCCTGATCGCGGGCGCAGAGAGGGCCCGCCTGCCGCTCATCCTGCAGATCTCCGAAAACTGCGCCAAATACCACGGCGGACTCGAACCGCTGGCCCTGGCGTCGCTGGCCCTGGCACGAACGGCGAGCGTGCCCGTCGCCCTTCACCTCGATCATGCAGAAAACGAGCAACTGGCCATGCAGGCCGTGGATCTGGGCTTCGGCTCCGTCATGTATGACGGAGCCCACCTCGATTACGGGGACAACATCGCGGCCACAGCGCGGGTCACGGAATATGCTCATGCCATGGGCGTATACGTGGAAGCGGAACTGGGCAAGGTCGGAGGCAAGGACGGAGCCCACGCACCCGGCGTGCGCACAGACCCGACGGAGGCCGCCGATTTCGTGGCCGCAACCGGAGTCGACGCCCTCGCCGTCGCCGTCGGCTCCTCCCACGCGATGACCGAACGCAGCGCCGCGCTCGATCTGGAACTGATCGCCCGCCTTCACCAGACACTGGATGTTCCCCTGGTGCTGCACGGATCCTCGGGGGTTGCCGACGAAGACATCGTCGCCGCGATTTCCGCCGGAATGACCAAGATCAACGTCTCCACCCACCTGAACGGGTTCTTCACCCGGGCCGTCCGCACCTGCCTCGACACCGATCCGGCCCTGGTCGACTCACGCAGATACTTCCGGGCAGGCAGGGACGCGCTCGTGCCCGAGGCGGCCAGACTGCTGACGCTCTTCACCACTCTGGAGCCAGACTCATGAACCGGACCGAGCGGCTTAACGCGATCCTGAACCTGCTTGCCGAAAGCGGACAGGTTGAAGTGGACGAAATCGTTGAAAAGCTGGCCGTGTCGCCGGCCACGGCCCGGCGTGATCTTGACGGCCTGGCATCCCAGAGACTGCTGTCCCGTACAAGAGGCGGAGCGGTCAAGGGCTCCGTGGCCTACGATCTGCCCGGCCGCTACAACCGCGATGACAATTCCCTGCAAAAACAGCTCATAGCCCAGGCCGCCAGCAGCCTCATCCCCTACGGCGCCGTGGTCGGCCTCTCCGGCGGCACCACCAACACCGCCATCGCCCAGGTGCTGTCCACCAGAGCGGACCTGAACGTTCCATCGAACCGGCCGGCACTGACCGTCGTGACCAACGCGATTAACATCGCAGCCCAGCTCGCCGTGCGCCCCAACATCAAAATCATGGTGACCGGCGGAATCGTCAACGCCCGCTCATACGAACTGGTGGGCCCCTTCGCGGACGCGACCCTTCAGAAAGTGGCGCTGGACCTCGCCTTCATCGGCGTCAACGGTGCGGACCCCATACTGGGACCCACCGTGAACGACGAAGGCGAAGCCACCGTCAACTCGCTCATGGCCCGGCGCGCGTCCGAGGCATACATGGTCGCGGACTCGTCCAAGATCGGCCAAAGATCCTTCGCCACCATGAGCGGATTCGTCTTCCGCAACCTCATCACCGATGCCGGCATCACCCCCGCCGACAAGGCCGCCTTTGAAGCCAGCGGCGTCAAAGTCATCATCGCCCGCTGACCGGACCCACGGACAACGACAGAACCCAGGTTTCGCGAAGGTCCGGCGGTGTCACCGTGGCTAGATCATTTACCGCTCTCAGACCTCTGAGGTGGCAGGCGTCCATGGCCCTGGCTCATCCGCCCTCACCGCCACGGATTTGAGAGTACATTCAGAGGAGTTGCGCTACCCAAGGAGTCTCAGATGCCTCGTCCCCACTCTCCGCTGTTGTCCGTCGATGCGATCGTCACGGCGGCGTTAGTGCTCGTTGATGAGGCGGGGGACTTCAGCTTCCCGAAGATGGCGCGCCGGCTCGGCGTAAGCCAGTCAGCCCTGTACAACCACATCGAAAATCGTGAGCACATCATCGAGTTGATGCGGGGGCGGCTATTCGCCTCACAGGTTCCGCCTCGGATCGAAAGTCTCCCCTGGGAGGACGCCCTGCGTGCCCTCGTGCGCGCCTACCGCGACGGATTCGCCGCCCACCCGCGGCTCGTGCCCCTGCTGATCACGCAAACCGTTCAGGATCTCGGCGTGGTGAGCCTCTACGAGGATATTGCCGTCACGCTCGAGAGGGCCGGCCTGGAGCAGGGCCAAATCGGCCCGGCGATCGCCACGATTGACTATCTAGCTCTGGGGGCGGCCCTTGACTTGACCGCACCGGAGGTTGTTTGGTCACCGCCGGAGGGGCAGTTCCCCGCGCTTCATCGTGCGGTCGCAAATTCCGGCTCCGTTGAGAAGCGGGCGGAGGCGGCCTTCGTTTTCGGCTTGGATCTGCTCGTTGCCGGGGTGCGGGCCAGGGCGCTCCAGAAGATTTAATGAAAGCCTTTCAGTAACCTCTTGCGGTGAGGCGGAAGATGCCCCACACTAAATGAATGCCTTTCATTTAGTGACGGCATTCACATCTAGTCCACCCCTCGAAGGAAGACCATGTCCAAAAACAGTGTGGAGCCAGAGGGCTCCGGCCGCGTACAGCTGACGGCCAGGCGCGCCGTCTCCGTCTTCGGGATCAGCGTCGTGGGGTTCATGACCGCCAACCTGGTACCGGTCATGATCGTGGCCCTGACCGGCGAGCTCGGGTTCTCCGTCACTGATGCGGGTGTCCTGATCACAGCGTCCCTGCTGGCCTGCGCCGCGTCGTGTCTGTTGACCTCCCGATGGTCCTCAGCCGGTGGAGGCCGGTATGTAGTTGCCCGTGTGGGCCTGGCCTTGACCGCTTTGGGCTTCGGTGCCGCCGCATTTGTTCCGTCAGTACCCGTAGTTATCGCCGGCATCGTCATCGGCGGCATGGGCGCCGGCGGGGCCGTCTCCGCCGGCGGTGCTGCGTTGGGCGCCCTGCGCAACCCTGACCGCGCTTCGGGCATCAACGGTTTCACTAACCGGGCCATCGTGTCGGTCGTCCTGTTCGCGATCCCTGCTCTGGGGGCCGGAATGGGCAGTGCCTTCGGACTGCTTGCCGGCCTCGCTGCCGCTGCCCTGCTGACCACGGCATGGCTGCCGGACCGACCCGCCCCCACATCCACCTCAGGGTCCTCCTTGCCCGCAACAACAACCCTTGGGTCCTCCCGCACTACGACATTTGCGGGGGTCGGGCTGTTGGCATGCTTCGCCCTGTGGGCGCTCAGCGAGGACTCGCTGTGGGCCGTGGCCGCCACTATGGGGGCAGACCAGGCCCGCCTCGACGAGACCGGGATGGGCTTGGCATTGAGCCTGTCCGCATTGGGCGGACTGGTTGCCACAGCACTAGTCGGCGTGTTCGGGCGGCGCCTGGGACGCACCGTGCCCCTTGCTCTAGTTCTCGTGACGGGCGGTCTTCTCAAGCTTCTCTCCGGGACCGTGACCGAACCGGGATGGTACCTGGCGGTCATCATCGCTTGGAACACGATCTACGCGGCCGCGTTTGTCTACATCCTCGCTGTCGCCGTCGCGCTGGACGCCTCGGGACGCTGGTCTGCCCCACTGCTGGGCGTATACCTCATCGGATCCTCCTTCGCCCCCGTCTTCGGGACATCCCTTTCGGCCGGGATGGGCTACGCCGGGATGGGCATCGTCTTGGCGTGCATGACCTTCGCGCTTCTGATCCCGCTCATCGTGATCTCCCGCATCTCCGTTCGCATCGAGGCCGCCTCGGCCGGCCGGTCGCCGGAGCCCAGGTTCCCCCAGGCGGCGATCGCCTGATGTCCGCCACCCCGTCCACACCACATGAAAGTCCAACCTTGAACGAGCGCACCCTTTACACCAATGCCACCGTCTTCACCGCAGACGGCACTACTGCTGAAGCCTTTGTTGTCGAGGAGTCCCGGTTCAGTTACGTCGGGACCGAGGCCGACGCGCGCCGGACCGCAGGGCCCGACGCCGCGGAGGTCGACTTGGCCGGTGGCTTCGTCCTGCCCGGGTTCGTCGACGCCCACACCCACCTGCTGATGATGGGACAGGCCGTGCAGAAGGTGGCCCTGCGCGACGCCTCGGACCTTGCCCACATTCAGCAGCGGCTACGTGAGGCGGCCGCGGAGAACCCACAGGCGCCCAGGATCCTGGGCGCAGGCTGGCTTTACAGCGCCTTGGGGGGTGTTGCGCCGACCCGCCAGATCCTTGACGAGGCCGTCGCCGACCGACCCGTGTACCTCGACGCCAACGACCTGCACTCAGTCTGGGTCAACAGCGCAGCACTGGCGGAACTCGGTATCGACGATGCCACGCCAGACCCGATCGGCGGCCGGATCGGCCGCGACCCGGCCACCGCGGCGGCCGACGGAATGCTTTACGAGACAGCCGCGCAGCAGATCGTCTGGCCCGCCCTGGCCCGGGCCGCTACTGACACGGACCGCGACTCGCACCTCGAGGCGGCCTTCGACCATTACCTCTCGGCCGGCGTCACCAGCGCCGTGGACATGGCCGTTCAGGACGACGACCTCGACACCTTCCGACGTGCCCTGCACCGCCACGGCGGCTCCCTGCCCCTGCGGGTAAAGGGCCACTGGCTCGTCTTCCGACACGCGGCCGACCAGGACAACCTCGCCCAGGTCCACCGGGCCGCAGAATTGGCCGCGGAGCTCTCGGGCGAGTGGCTCCAAATCTGCGGAATCAAGATCGTCATCGACGGCGTCATCGACAGCTGCACTGCAGCCATGAAGGAGCCCTACGCCGACGGAAGCCGCTGTGAACCCATTTGGGACCGGGAGTCCCTGATCCCGATCGTGGTCGCCGCCGACGCTGCCGGCATGCAGATTGCCCTGCATGCCATCGGCGACGAAGCGTCGGACATCGCCCTGGACGCCCTCGAAGAGGCGCACCGGGTCAACGGCCCCATGGACCGCCGGCACCGCATCGAGCACCTTGAGACCGTCACCGACGCCAACGTGCGGCGGCTCGCCGCCCTCGGTGTGGTGGCCTCCGTGCAACCCGTCCACGCCGACCCTGCAATCCAGGACAACTGGAAGGCCGTGCTGGGCGACCACCGAGTCGAACGGGCCTACCCCTGGACCGAATTCGTCGCAGCCGGAGCCACCCTGGCCCTGAGCACGGACGCGCCCACCGCCCCGCACCAGCCGCTGCCCAACATGTACATCGCCACGACTCGGAAGTCCGCTATCGACCCCTCGTTGCCGCCAAACCAGCCGGACTACGCCTTGGACCTGGCCGACGCCCTATGCCACGGAACCCGCGACGCTGCCTACTCCTGCCGCGCCGAGGACCGCGAGGGCCGCATCGTGCCCGGCCACTTCGCCGACTTCACCGTCCTCGACACCAATCCTTTCCTCTCCGAGGCCGAGCAGCTGCTGACCAATCGGACGCGCCTCACAGTCGTGGGCGGACGTGTCGCCTTCGACGCCACCGTCGCGGCGGTTGCGCCATAGCAACGGTTCTGCCTGCCTCCCCATCCCTCACTCATCGAAAGAAATACCCGCCATGAAACCTGCCATAGCAACGGACACCGTCATGCCCGCAGAGTGGCACCTCCACGACCGGACCTGGATTGCCTTCCCCACCCCCAACGACACCTTCGGTGCCGCCGGCAGCGACACCCTGGAGCGCGCTCGACGCGCCTGGACCGCCGTCGCCCGGACCATCGCCCGCCACGAGCCCGTGACCGTCGTCGCTGAACCCGCCGACGCAGAAGCGGCCCACGCCGCACTCGGTGAGGGGATCACGGTCGTGCACGCGCCCCTGGACGACGCCTGGTTGCGCGATTCCGGACCCACCTTCACACACGGGCCCGACGGGACCCTGGTGGCCGTGGACTGGGTCTTCAACGGCTGGGGCGCCCAGGAATGGGCAGCCTGGGAAAAGGACCAGTACGTCGGACGGTTCGTCGCCGGCCAGGCGGGCGCCGAACTGCGGCCCAGCCTCCTTGTCAACGAAGGGGGCGGCTTCCACGTCGACGGCGAGGGCACCGTCCTGCTGACCCAGACCGTGCAGCTGGACCCCGGCCGCAACCCCGGGGCGACCAAGGCCGAGGTGGAGGCGGAGATCCACGCCCGCCTCGGCACCACGAAAGCGATCTGGCTCCCGCGCGGGCTGAGCCGTGACTACGACGAGTTCGGCACCCGCGGCCACGTGGACATCGTCGCCGCGTTCGCAGGTCCCGGGACGGTCTTGGTCCATCGGCAGGAGAACCCGCGCCATCCCGACTTCGAGATCAGCAGGGAGATCCGATCAGTGTTGGAGAACGCCGTCGACGCCGCAGGACGCCGCCTGCACATCGTCGATGTTCCCGCCCCCACGGTCCTGGACGCAGGCGACGGCTTCGTCGACTGGTCCTATATCAACCATTACGTCGCCAACGACGCGGTCATCCTGTGCGCGTTCGACGACGCGAACGACGCCGTCGCGGCGGGGATCCTGGCGAATGCCTACCCCGGCCGCACTATCGAGCTGGTTGACGCCCGCGACATCTTCGCCTTCGGCGGCGGCATCCACTGCATCACCCAGCAGCAGCCGTCTCCCCGGCGGACAGCAATGGGTGCGGAGGACCGCCGATGAGCACCTTCGACGTCGTCGAGGCTACTATCGCCGAGCTCCGGGCAGCACTGGAGTCCGGCCGCGTGACGAGCGAGGAACTGGTCCGTCTCTACCTCGACCGGATCGCGGCCTACGACCGGACCGGGATCTGCCTCAACGCCCTCGTCGTCATGAACCCCGACGCCCTTTCCGAGGCCCGCGCTTCCGATCAGCGCCGTGCCCGCGGCGCGGTATCGGGGCCGTTGGACGGCATCCCCTACACCGCCAAGGACAGCTTCCAGATCCGCGGGCTCACCGTGGCGGCCGGCTCCCCAGCCTTCGAGCACCTGGTCGCCCAGCGCGACGCCTTCACTATCGAACGACTGCGCGCGGCCGGAGCGGTGCTCATCGGACTGACCAACATGCCCCCGATGGCCAATGGCGGCATGCAGCGGGGTGTCTACGGACGCGCAGAGAGCCCCTACAACGCCGACTACCTGACCGCGGCCTTCGGCTCAGGCTCCTCCAATGGTTCAGGCACGGCGACGGCGGCGAGCTTCGCAGCGTTCGGACTCGGTGAGGAGACTTGGTCCTCAGGCCGTGCACCGGCCTCGAACAACGCGCTGTGCGCATACACACCCTCACGCGGGATCATCTCCGTGCGAGGTAACTGGCCACTCGTACCGACGATGGACGTCGTCGTCCCGCACACCCGAACCATGCGCGACCTACTCGAGGTGCTCGACGTGGTAGTCGCCAACGACACCGAGGCCCGCGGCGACTTCTGGCGCGTGCAGCCGTGGGTCGAGATCCCCGCGGCGTCAAGCGTGCGCCCCGACTCCTACCGCACCCTCGCCTTAACCGACGCCACGGCCGCCGCACGGGTTCTCGCGGGCACCCGGCTCGGAGTTCCACGAATGTACATCAACGCCGACCCCGACGCGGGCACGGGCGCCTCCCCCGGCATCGGCGGGCCCACAGGACAACGCATCAAGACCCGGCCCTCCGTGCTCGACCTCTGGGAGACCATGCGCAGTGACCTGGAGGCCGCCGGCGCCGAGGTTGTAGAAGTCGATTTCCCCGTCGTGACCAACTACGAAGGCGACCGCCCCGGTGCGCCCATGATCCACACCCGCGGACTGGTCAGCCCCGAGTACCTGGAACACGAACTGTGGGAATTGTCGATGTGGGCCTGGAACGACTTCCTCGACGCCAACGGCGACCCGGACCTGCACCGCCTCGCCGACGTCGACGGGCCGCGGATCTTCCCCCATCCGGAGGGTGCGTTGCCGGACCGTTACGGTGAACTGGATTTCGACCTCGCCCAATACGCCGTACGCGCGCGGGAGGAAGGAATCCCACCGCTTCATGCAATCCCACACCTCGCCGAAGGACTGCGGGGACTGGAGGAAACCCGCCGCGAGGACCTCGAGGAATGGATGGACGAGCGCGGCTTGGACGCTGTCATTTTCCCGGCCGTCGCCGACGTCGGCCCGGCGGACGCCGACGCGAACGAGGCATCCGCCGCCCACGCCTGGTGTAACGGCGTGTGGGTGGCCAACGGCAACCTCGTACCCCGACACCTCGGCATACCGACCGTGACCGTTCCGATGGGCACCATGGCCGACACCGGTATGCCCGTAGGGCTCACAATCGCCGGCCGCGCATACGACGACAGCGCGCTACTGCACCTCGCCGCCGCCGTTGAGGCGTTAGGCACCCGTCGGACCGCTCCCCCGCGTACTCCGCCGCTGGACGGATAGGTGAAAAGCTAGGCGGCTCACAACCAGAAATATGCGCGCTTCAGGAAATGGCAGCCGCGATCCGTGAGGTCAGATACAAGCCGTTAAATGCGGGAGAGCCTCCGGACTGTGTCTGGAGGCTCTCGACCGTGTTTAATGGTTGTCCGGCGGTGACCTACTCTCCCACACCCTCCCGGGTGCAGTACCATCGGCGCTGTGGGTCTTAGCTTCCGGGTTCGGAATGGGACCGGGCGTTTCCCCCACGCTATGACCGCCGTAACCCTTGCTCCCGACCCTCCTGGCCGTGGCCTGTGGGGGTGGGAAATCTGGTGTTACAACTGTGGTGTTGTTATTCAGTTGTCGGTTCCTGGGACAACATGCCGTGTGAACGGGTTTGTTGTCTGGGAACCACATAGTGGACGCAAGCAGTCTTGTTTCTTTGTACCCTCCCCATGGTGTGAACGTCTTTTGAATCCGTTCACGAAGAGAGTGTGTGGTGTAAGTTATCGGCCTATTAGTACCGGTCAGCTTCACGAGTCGTTAGTCCTCGCTTCCACATCCGGCCTATCAACCCAGTGGTCTGGCTGGGGGCCTCTCACACACAAGGTGTATGGAAATCTCATCTCGAAGCGAGCTTCCCGCTTAGATGCTTTCAGCGGTTATCCCATCCGAACGTAGCTAATCAGCGGTGCACTTGGCAGTACAACTGACACACCAGAGGTTCGTCCGTCCCGGTCCTCTCGTACTAAGGACAGCCCTTCTCAAATTTCCTGCGCGCGCAGCGGATAGGGACCGAACTGTCTCACGACGTTCTAAACCCAGCTCGCGTACCGCTTTAATGGGCGAACAGCCCAACCCTTGGGACCTACTCCAGCCCCAGGATGCGACGAGCCGACATCGAGGTGCCAAACCATGCCGTCGATATGGACTCTTGGGCAAGATCAGCCTGTTATCCCCGAGGTACCTTTTATCCGTTGAGCGACGGCCATTCCACAATGTACCGCCGGATCACTAGTCCCGACTTTCGTCCCTGCTCGAGATGTCTCTCTCACAGTCAAGCTCCCTTGTGCACTTACACTCGACACCTGATTGCCAACCAGGCTGAGGGAACCTTTGGGCGCCTCCGTTACTTTTTAGGAGGCAACCGCCCCAGTTAAACTACCCATCAGGCACTGTCCCTGACCCGGATTACGGGCCGAAGTTAGATGTCCAAAGTGACCAGAGTGGTATTTCAACGATGACTCCACCCGGACTGGCGTCCGGGCTTCAACGTCTCCCACCTATCCTACACAAGCCACTCCGAACACCAATACCAAACTATAGTAAAGGTCTCGGGGTCTTTCCGTCCTGCTGCGCGTAACGAGCATCTTTACTCGTACTGCAATTTCGCCGAGTTTATGGTTGAGACAGCGGGGAAGTCGTTACTCCATTCGTGCAGGTCGGAACTTACCCGACAAGGAATTTCGCTACCTTAGGATGGTTATAGTTACCACCGCCGTTTACTGGGGCTTGAATTCTCAGCTTCGCCTTGCGGCTAACCGGTCCTCTTAACCTTCCAGCACCGGGCAGGAGTCAGTCCGTATACATCGTCTTGCGACTTCGCACGGACCTGTGTTTTTAGTAAACAGTCGCTTCCCCCTGGTCTCTGCGGCCCCTGCACGCTCCGGACAGCTAGTGTCCATCACGATGGGGGCCCCCCTTCTCCCGAAGTTACGGGGGCATTTTGCCGAGTTCCTTAACCATAATTCTCTCGATCGCCTTAGTATTCTCTACCTGATCACCTGTGTCGGTTTGGGGTACGGGCGGCTGGAACCTCGCGTCGATGCTTTTCTCGGCAGCATAGGATCACCGAATCCCCCCGTGAGGGGGTCCCATCAGATCTCAGGCATCATGAACGGCGGATTTGCCTACCGTTCGCCCTACCTCCTTAGACCGGGACAACCATCGCCCGGCTCGGCTACCTTCCTGCGTCACACCTGTTAATACGCTTGCCTCCCGGGATCAGGTCCCGCGCTCCACCAAAACCCTCCCGCCCCGAAGGGCGGTCAGGCAGGTTTCGGGCGGTTAGTGTCCCCCGTTCAGCATGGGCGGTTCTTCGCCGGTACGGGAATATCAACCCGTTGTCCATCGACTACGCCTGTCGGCCTCGCCTTAGGTCCCGACTTACCCAGGGCAGATTAGCTTGACCCTGGAACCCTTGATCATTCGGCGGACGGGTTTCTCACCCGTCTTTCGCTACTCATGCCTGCATTCTCACTCGTGTAGGCTCCACCGCTGGTTTACACCGCGACTTCACTGCCCACACGACGCTCCCCTACCACTCCAGACGCCTGAACCAACCCCACGAGGGGGCGGCTTGGCTATCATCTGAAATCCACAACTTCGGCGGTGTACTTGAGCCCCGCTACATTGTCGGCGCGGAATCACTTGACCAGTGAGCTATTACGCACTCTTTTAAGGATGGCTGCTTCTAAGCCAACCTCCTGGTTGTCTTCGCAACTCCACATCCTTTCCCACTTAGCACACGCTTAGGGGCCTTAGTTGGTGGTCTGGGCTGTTTCCCTCTCGACTATGAAGCTTATCCCCCACAGTCTCACTGCTGCGCTCTCACTTACCGGCATTCGGAGTTTGGCTGACGTCAGTAACCTTGTAGGGCCCATTAGCCATCCAGTAGCTCTACCTCCGGTAAGAAACACGCAACGCTGCACCTAAATGCATTTCGGGGAGAACCAGCTATCACGAAGTTTGATTGGCCTTTCACCCCTACCCACAGCTCATCCCCTCCATTTTCAACTGAAGTGGGTTCGGTCCTCCACGACGTCTTACCGTCGCTTCAACCTGGCCATGGGTAGATCACTTCGCTTCGGGTCTAGATCACGCCACTGCAACGCCCTGTTCAGACTCGCTTTCGCTACGGCTTCCCCACACGGGTTAACCTCGCGACGTAACACTAACTCGCAGGCTCATTCTTCAAAAGGCACGCCGTCACAACTACACAGCAAGCTGCGGTTGCTCCGACGGATTGTAAGCACACGGTTTCAGGTACTGTTTCACTCCCCTCCCGGGGTACTTTTCACCTTTCCCTCACGGTACTGGTCCGCTATCGGTCATTAGGGAGTATTTAGGCTTATCAGGTGGTCCTGACAGATTCACACGGGATTTCTCGGGCCCCGTGCTACTTGGGATACTTCACCAGGCGGTACACAACATTTCGGTTACGGGGCTCACACCCTCTCTGGCCGGCCTTTCAAGACCGTTCACCTATGCCTGTACTACTCACCCCACTGTCCCGGCAGAGACAGAACGGGAAGTCCCACAACCCCGACCATGCAACGCCCGCCGGCTATCACACATGGAACGGTTTAGCCTGATCCGCGTTCGCTCGCCACTACTGACGGAATCACTATTGTTTTCTCTTCCTGCGGGTACTGAGATGTTTCACTTCCCCGCGTTCCCCCCACACACCCTATGTGTTCAGATGCGGGTCACCGGGCAGCTCGCGCCCCCGGCGGGGTTTCCCCATTCGGACACCCTGGGATCACAGTCCGGTTATCGACTCCCCCAGGCTTATCGCAGATTCCTACGTCCTTCTTCGGCTCCTAATGCCAAGGCATCCACCGTGTGCTCTTAAAAACTTGACCACAAAAGATCAAAAAACTAATTCACGAGAGAACCATGAAAACCATCACTCCACCCCGAAAGGCAGAACAACAGATCCAGGTTCATATTCTTGGAAATTGCTTCTTATAAAAGATGCTCGCGTCCACTATGTAGTTCTCAAACAACAACCCCGTACCACACACCCCACACGAACCCCCGCATAAGGGGCACAACCGTATGATCGGTGCAGCCAGGAAACCAGAAACAAACAAAACCCACACCACAACCAAGCCTCCCCGTAAGGAAACCCGGCCGTGCCATGGTCCTGTTGCCTCAGGACCCAACAGTGTGCCAAACACTAAACCGCATGCAACCCGCCCCCGCACCGTTCCAGGAACCCCTCAAGAGAGGATCCGTACTGGGTAAGGAGAAGAACACGCGGCCGCTATCTGCTGATATTCCACCCGTGAGCACCCGCCGCAGAACTAGCGTCTGCGCAACGGGCGTACTCCTGACAAACCCCACACCCCGCATACACGGGCGGAACGTTTGTAGGTGCTCCTTAGAAAGGAGGTGATCCAGCCGCACCTTCCGGTACGGCTACCTTGTTACGACTTAGTCCCAATCGCCAGTCCCACCTTCGACAGCTCCCTCCCACAAGGGGTTAGGCCACCGGCTTCGGGTGTTACCAACTTTCGTGACTTGACGGGCGGTGTGTACAAGGCCCGGGAACGTATTCACCGCAGCGTTGCTGATCTGCGATTACTAGCGACTCCGACTTCATGGGGTCGAGTTGCAGACCCCAATCCGAACTGAGACCGGCTTTTTGGGATTAGCTCCACCTCACAGTATCGCAACCCTTTGTACCGGCCATTGTAGCATGCGTGAAGCCCAAGACATAAGGGGCATGATGATTTGACGTCGTCCCCACCTTCCTCCGAGTTGACCCCGGCAGTCTCCTATGAGTCCCCGCCATCACGCGCTGGCAACATAGAACGAGGGTTGCGCTCGTTGCGGGACTTAACCCAACATCTCACGACACGAGCTGACGACAACCATGCACCACCTGTAAACCGACCGCAAGCGGGGCACCTGTTTCCAGGCGTTTCCGGTTCATGTCAAGCCTTGGTAAGGTTCTTCGCGTTGCATCGAATTAATCCGCATGCTCCGCCGCTTGTGCGGGCCCCCGTCAATTCCTTTGAGTTTTAGCCTTGCGGCCGTACTCCCCAGGCGGGGCACTAATGCGTTAGCTACGGCGCGGAAAACGTGGAATGTCCCCCACACCTAGTGCCCAACGTTTACGGCATGGACTACCAGGGTATCTAATCCTGTTCGCTCCCCATGCTTTCGCTCCTCAGCGTCAGTTAATGCCCAGAGACCTGCCTTCGCCATCGGTGTTCCTCCTGATATCTGCGCATTTCACCGCTACACCAGGAATTCCAGTCTCCCCTACATCACTCTAGTCTGCCCGTACCCACCGCAGATCCGGAGTTGAGCCCCGGACTTTCACGGCAGACGCGACAAACCGCCTACGAGCTCTTTACGCCCAATAATTCCGGATAACGCTTGCGCCCTACGTATTACCGCGGCTGCTGGCACGTAGTTAGCCGGCGCTTCTTCTGCAGGTACCGTCACTTTCGCTTCTTCCCTACTGAAAGAGGTTTACAACCCGAAGGCCGTCATCCCTCACGCGGCGTCGCTGCATCAGGCTTGCGCCCATTGTGCAATATTCCCCACTGCTGCCTCCCGTAGGAGTCTGGGCCGTGTCTCAGTCCCAGTGTGGCCGGTCACCCTCTCAGGCCGGCTACCCGTCGTCGCCTTGGTGAGCCATTACCTCACCAACAAGCTGATAGGCCGCGAGTCCATCCAAAACCACAATAAAGCTTTCCACCCCCCACCATGCGATGAGGAGTCATATCCGGTATTAGACCCAGTTTCCCAGGCTTATCCCAGAGTTAAGGGCAGGTTACTCACGTGTTACTCACCCGTTCGCCACTAATCACCGGTGCAAGCACCGGGTCATCGTTCGACTTGCATGTGTTAAGCACGCCGCCAGCGTTCATCCTGAGCCAGGATCAAACTCTCCGTTGAAGTAAAACAAAAACAGACACAACCAACACCCCCGGGAAAACGGGACGCGAAGGCTGCACAAAATTTGAAACCAGCCAAAAACACCAGACCACACCACGGGGTGGCGGGCCCGGCAAATTCAACCAATCCATATAAACAAATTGGTATCAACAAACTTGGCACACTATTGAGTTCTCAAACAACAGACACATTCGAATACTTGTCGAAACAATTCATTTGAATTCCGTGTTTCGCTTTTCTTCGCTGCGATATCTAGAGCTTATTTCATTCATTTCCACTTTGCAAATCCAAGATATTCTCTCGAAATTTACCGGTGGAACGAATCCGCCCAGCAAAATGTGAAGCAATTCTTCATATCTGCGCCAATGCGCAGAAAAAATTGCTTCTCTATTTAGTGGGGGTTTGTCGCCACTCAGCGGCGGCGACTCAGAAAACAATACACGCTCCTCCCCTGCCTTGCAACTCGGCGGGGAAGGAGCGTGTAGGTGACATTTTTGGACGCCGGCAAACGCGCCGGGACACCGAACGACCCGGAGGCCCGAACGATAGGACGAAGACTAAGTCGCGGAGACTTCCACAGTTGCCAGGCTCTTCTTGCCCCGGCGCAGCAGCAGGTACCGTCCGTGCAGCAGCTGGCTGGGGGCGATAACAGCCTCGGGATCCGACACCTTGGCGTTGTTCACGTAGGCCCCGCCTTCCCCCACCGTGCGACGGGCCGCCGACTTGCTCTCGGACAGGCCGGAGGCCACCAGCAGTTCAACGATTCCCAACCCGCCGGCGTCGACGGTGGCGGAGGGCAGTTCTGACGTCGCGGCCTGCAGGGTTGCCTCATCCAGCATGGTCAGGTCACCGTTGCCGAACAGTGCTGCCGATGCTGCGATGACTTTCTCCGTGGCGTCCACACCGTGCACGAGGGAGGTCACTTCGTACGCCAGCTTCCGCTGTCCCTCCCGGGCAAACGGCCGTTCCGCAATGGCAGCCTCCAGGGCTTCGATCTCGGAACGGCTCAGGAAGGTGAACACCTTAAGGCGCGCCGCGACGTCGGCGTCCGCCGTGTTGAGCCAGAACTGGTAGAAAGCGTACGGGCTGCACATGTCCGGATCCAGCCAGATCGCGTTGCCTTCGCTCTTGCCGAACTTGGTGCCGTCGGAGTTGGTAATGAGGGGAGTGCCCAGTGCGTGGACATGCTTGCCCTCAACTTTGCGGATGAGTTCGGTGCCGCTGGTCAGGTTGCCCCACTGGTCAGAGCCGCCGGTCTGCAGCGCGCAGCCGTAGTCGCGGAACAGCTGGAGGTAGTCCAGGCCCTGCAGGATCTGGTAGCTGAACTCCGTGTAGCTGATGCCCTCGTCGGAGCCAAGGCGGGACGCGACGGCATCCTTGCGCAGCATGGTGCCAACACGGAAGTGCTTGCCGATGTCGCGCAGGAAGTCGATGGCGCTCAGCGGCGCCGTCCAGTCCAGGTTGTTGACCATCCGGGCTGCGTTATCGCCCTCGAAGCTCAGGAAACGGCGGACCTGGGCCTGCAAGTACCCGACCCACTCCGAAACCGTGTCCTTGGTGTTGAGGGTGCGCTCCGCCGTCGGGCGCGGGTCACCGATCAAGCCGGTGGAACCGCCTACGAGGCCCAGGGGCTTGTGGCCGGCCAGCTGGATCCGGCGCATGAGCAGCAGCTGCACCAGGTTGCCCAGGTGCAGGCTCGGCGCGGTGGGATCGAACCCGCAGTAATAGGTGATCGGGTCCCCGGCGAGCAGCTTTTCCAGCTCCGCCTCATCCGTGGAGACGTGGACGAGGCCGCGCCATTTCAGCTCCTGCCAGATATTGGCGAAGCTTGGGTCATTCTGCTGGGAATCGAGATCATTTAGCTGGGACACGGAATCTAAGTTAGCAGGATCGGGACCCGCTCAGCGTGTGTGACCGTCAGGGGACGCGGTGTCCCCGCAGCGCCGCCGGCCAGGAGCGGCCGACGGCGGCAGGTTCAGTCCTCGATGCCGGCCGGCACACCGGCGGCGGCGATGAGCCGCAGCCGCTGGGTGGGCCGGGTCATAGCCACATAGAGGTCGCCGACGCGGCCGTGCTCATGGTTGAGCATGGCCGTCGGCTCCAGCACCACGACGCCGTCGAACTCCAGGCCCTTGGCCTCGCGGGGGCTGATCACCACAATGTCCTGCACGTAGCTGCCGGCATCCGTCCCGACGCGGCGGCCATAGACGGCGCGCAGCGCGGCGGTGGCCTCCGGGAGGAGGTCGCCGTCGGCGATCACGGCCAGCAGGCCGCCCTCGAGGGCATCCAGTTCCTGCGGGAGAACCTCCACAAGTTTGCTGACGATCTGGCCCGGCTCGACCCGGTCGATGATCGGCGACCAGCGTCCCTCACGGACAGCCTTGGGCGCGGAAACAACCAGCCCGGCCGCGTTGGCCATCCGGGCGGCCGCTTCGGCAATCTGGGACGGCGTCCGGTAGTTGACGGTGAGTTCCTCAAGCTGCCAGCGGTCCCCGAACATCGGGGCGAGGGCGCCCTGCCATGAATTTGCGCCGGCCACGGAACTGGTCTGGGCAATGTCCCCCACGATCGTGAAGGACTTCAGCGGGCAACGGCGCACGAGGAGGCGCCACTGCATCGGCGAGAGCTCCTGCGCCTCGTCCACCACGATGTGCCCGAAGGCCCAGCTGCGGTCGGTCGTGGCTCGCTCCGCTGCGGTCAGCCGGGCTTCGCGCTCCTGGTTCTGGTCCACAAGATCCTCGGCGGAAATGAGGACGTCCACTCCCGCGGTTTCCATGTTGACCAGGGTCTGCTTGGCGTTGGCAAGATCGCGGGCGCGGTCTTGTTCCTGCTGTGCCAGTCCCCTGCCGGCCGCCGCGTCAAGCTCGCCGAGCAGCTCGGCGGCCTCATCCAGCAGCGGCACGTCGGCCTCGGTCCACGGTGAATCGGCGGGCCGGAGCAGCAGGGCGCGCTCGGCCGGGCTGAGGTTCGGTGTGCACGCCGCCAGGATGGCCGGCTTGCTCAGGAGCTCCCCCACGAGCTTCTCGGGCGTCATCGGCATCCAGCACAGGTTCAGGGCTATGCGGACGTCCCGGGCGGAGCGGACGTCCTCGGCCAGGTAGGAGCGGTCGGCGTTGTTGCCGATGCTTCCGGCCTCCACCAGTTCGGTCAACTGTTCGGTCAGTTCGCGCAGCAGGATCTTGACGAACGAGACACGGGCCTCGTTGTGCGGTTTGCCGGCGGCGCGTGCCTTGTCCCTGGCCCGGCGGACCTGCCGCGGGGTCAGGAGCAGCTTGCGCCCGTCGACTTCGAGGACCCTGTTCCCGGCGGGGATGCGCTGCCTGTTGGCCACGGCATTCGCGACGACCTGGGCCATCTCCAGCCGGCCTTTGATGGCGGCAACGGCGGATTCCGGCTCAGCCACAGCATGGATGCCGGGCATCAGCCGGCCCACACTGGCCATCACGACGCCGGTCTCGCCGAGGGAGGGCAGCACCCGCTCGATGTACTTCATGAACGACGACGACGGGCCCACCAGAAGCACGCCGGCGGTCTTGAGGCGGTCCCGGTGGGTGTACAGCAGGTAGGCGGCGCGGTGCAGGGCGACGGCTGTCTTGCCGGTGCCCGGGCCGCCCTGGACGACGAGGGCGCCGGAAATCGAGGAGCGGATGATCCGGTCCTGCTCGGACTGGATGGTCCCGACGATGTCCGACATCCGGCCGGTCCGCTTGGAATTGAGCGCTGCCAGCAGGGCGCCCTCGCCCTGGAGCGAATCGCCATCGGCGAGCATGTCGGCGTCGAGCACGTCATCCTCGATCGCTTTGACCTCGCGGCCCTGCAGGATCAGGTGCCGGCGCCGGCGGACTCCCTGCCGGTCGAAAGCGGTGGCCTGGTAGAAGTGGCCGGCTTCCGGCGCGCGCCAGTCCACCATGAGGCGCTGGAGGTCCTCCGTGGTCAGGCCGATGCGGCCGATGTATTGCGCCTCCCCAGAATCGAGGTCCAGCCGGCCGAACACCAGGCGGTCGTCAACGGCATCGAGCTGGGCGAGGCGGTCCTCATAGAGCGCCGCGAACGCGTCACGCTCGGAGACATTCTGCATGGTACCTACGGCACCGGCGCGGCGGACCTGGGCCAGCTGGGCGCGCTTTTCTGCCCGCAACTCATCGAGCCGGGCGTAGAGTCCGGCTACATAGTCGCGTTCATGGGCCAAATCAGCGTCGTGCATCGGGCGTTCCCCTATCGAAAAAGACAGACCAACCATTCTACAACCATTCCGGTCAACCCGACGGCATGTGTCCGTTTTTGCAGGCATTCTACCGAGGAGTCGGGAATCGTCCAGCTATACGCGCAGCAGGGCGCGCTCCGCTCCTTCGCTGCCTTGTAGACCTACCTACCTGTTGCTCGCCGGAGGCTGGGTATCGTCTGTCGGTACACCTGGGGACTGCAGGAGTTCATTCGCGAGCCCGTACCTGACGACTTCAAGCGCCTTCCTGAGCGCGCGCTCCGCGTCGAACCGTCCGGCCGCTACGGCACTCATCCGGGCGTAGTCGTCGGCCCATCCGGAACGGTGGAACCTGTCGGCGTCACCATGCAAGAGCCGTCCATAGAGAACGTCTTCGAAAAGGTCATGCTCATTAGATTGGGCGAGTCCTGACATCAACGTATGACGGTCCCCAACCATCTCGTCGGTGAAGAGACTAGCCACTTGTTCGGCGCCCTCAACCACTTTGCGGTCCCCCGTGTAGTTGCATAGGCGCAGGGCCCTCACCACTAGCTTGAGCGAAACGTGCTCATCACGAACGATAAATTTACGCAACAGCGCCGCACGGAAGAGCTCCACCCAGTGCCTGCGCTCCCCCTCGACGGAGTTTAGGGCCACCGGTCCTCCACCGGGTTTGAACAGCTCAACCATTCGGAAGTACTCGGTGGCCAGCGGCTCAAAAATCTGGAGCCTTTCGAGCTCGCTGGCTGGTTTTCCACGTTTACCCTCGCCCATAAGGCTTCATCATCCCCCACTGCCGGTGCTTAGGACTCAGGTTGCCCACTCAGCTACGCCGTCCGCACCTTCGCGGCCTTGTAGCGGGAGACGGTCGGATCGCCGGTGAGCCAGAAGCGCCAGGGATAGTAGTGCGTGCCGCCGGCCCCGGACACGCCAACCCGCGGCCCGGAGCTGATGTCCGTGGCAGGGGTGTGCGGCAGCTCAAGCCGGAACGGGGCATCGAGCGCATCGCGGCCGCTGTCCGCCGTCGTCAGTCCGAGCGCGGTGGCGAGCCGTGCAGGTCCGCTTGCCAGGTCCTTGGGGGACTTCGACGTCCGACGCCGGGCGAGTGCCAGCTCCTCCCCCTCGATGACTTCGCCGGCCCGCAGCAGCAGCGCGGAGGCCACGCCATCCGGACCGCAGACGATGTTGGCGCAATGGTGCATGCCGTAGGTGAAGTAGACGTAGAGGTGCCCGGCGGGGCCGAACATCGGTGCAGTGCGGGCAGTCGCGCCCCGAAAGGTGTGCGAACCGGGGTCGGGGTGCCGGGAGTCATGCGGACCCATGTAGGCCTCCACCTCGGTGATCCGGACCGAGACCGTGCCGTCGCGCCCCTCATACGTCAGGACTGCGCCGAGCAGCAGCGGCGCCACCTGCCGGGCATCGGCGGACAGCAGCTCCCGCAGGCTCGCGGCAGGCGGCGGGTTGGACGTCATGGTCCGACTTTAACAAAGACCCGTGCACTGCTCCACGGCCGTGTCCGATTTCCGCTAGCAGCCGTACCGGGAAGCTGGCAGGATGAACTCATGGACTTCTGGCAGCGCTACCGGGCAATCGACGCCCGGGACACCCGTTTCGACGGGCAGTTCTATACCGCTGTCCGGACCACCGGCATCTACTGCCGGCCCTCCTGCCCCGCCCGGACGCCCAAAGCGGGCAATGTCACCTTCTACGAGACGTCGGCGGCGGCCCACGACGCGGGCTACCGCGCCTGTAAACGCTGCCTGCCGGAGGCAGTCCCCGGGACGCCGGCGTGGAACCTTCGCTCGGACATCGCGGGCCGCGCCATGCGCCTCATCAACGACGGCGTGATCAACCGCGACGGCGTCGAAGGGCTCGCCGCCCGGCTGGGCTATTCCTCCCGCCAGCTGAACCGGATCCTGAGCCATGAGCTCGGAGCCGGGCCGCTCTCGCTGGCCCGGGCGAGCCGTGCCCAGACGGCCCGGACCCTGCTCGTCTCCACGTCCATGAAAGTGGCCGACATCGCCTTCGCCGCCGGCTTCAGCAGCGTGCGCCAGTTCAACGAGACCATAGGCGAGGTTTTCGCGATGACGCCCTCGGCGCTGCGGGCCACCGCCCGGCGCCACCAGGCGCCAGCCTTGACCGCGGTGTCGTCGACGGCGCTGACCTTGAACCTCCCCTACCGTGAACCGTTTGATCCGGGCGTCTTCGACTTCCTCGCCGTCCGCGCCATCCCCGGCATCGAGGAAGGAACATCGCGTTCCTACGCCCGGACCCTGCGGCTGGCAAACGGGGACGCCCGGTTCCGGGTGGACTACGACGCCGGCGCCCCTGGCCGGCCGCTCGTGTTGACGATCGGGGCCGTTGACCTGCGGGACTTGCCCTCCCTGCTCAGCCGGGTCCGCCGCCTGCTGGATCTCGACGCCGACCCGGTCGCGATCGATACTGCCCTGGCCGCGGATCCGCGGCTGGCCGCCAGCGTCGCCAACGCGCCTGGCATGCGGATGCCGGGAGCGGTGGACCCGCAGGAGCTGCTGGTCCGGGCCATGATCGGACAGCAGATCACCGTGGCTGCCGCACGCACGGCCCTCGTCCAGCTGTCCTCGGCCGGGAGTGAAAGCCTGGTTCCCGCCGACGGCCTTCACCGGCTCTTTCCGACGGCGGCGCAGATCGCGGAGTCCGGTTTCGAACTGCTCCGGGAGCCCCGCATCGACTCCGTCCGCGGGGCGGCCGCGGCGATGGCCTCAGGGGACCTCGATTTCGGCTACGGCGACGACCTGCCCGGGCTCGAGGCCAAGCTGCTTCCGCTGGCCGGCGTCGGGCCGTGGACCGTCGGCTATGTCGCGATGCGCGTGATCGGCGCCCCGGATGTTTTCCTCGCCAGTGACGCTGCCGTGCGGAACGGCATCCGGTCCCTCGCCCAAGGCAGGAATGGCCCGGAACTGAGCCCTGATTTCCGTGAGCTTAGCCCGTGGCGTTCCTACGCCACCATGCACCTCTGGCGCGCGGCCTCAGCTGCGCAGGCCGCCGCGCGCGCTGCAACACTGTCCGGCGCGCCGGCAAAGACCCCCACCCGGAAGAAAGTGACGCAATGAAAGCCCAGCTGTTGACCATGTCCACCCCCGACGGCCCCTTCACCATCATTGCCCGGGACGGGACGGTGCTGGCCTCGGGCTGGACCGCGGTTCCGGGGGAACTGACCGGCCAGATCCATCCGGAGCTGCTCCCCGGCGAGTACCAGACCGTCACCGAGCTCGGCGGAATCTCGGCCGCCGTCGAGGAGTTCTACGCGGGCAATCCTGCCCCCGCCATGGGCGTTCCGGTGTTGCAGAAGTCCGGCCCGTTCCGCAACCACGCCTGGGACATGCTCCGGACGGTGACGCCCGGGCATCCGGTGACCTACACGGAATACGCGGAGCTGTCCGGGAATGTGAAGGCCGTGCGGGCTGCGGCCAGTGCCTGCGCCTTCAATGCGGCGGCACTGTTCGTGCCCTGCCACCGCGTCATCCGGACCGATGGCACCCTGGGCGGCTTCCGCTGGGGACTGGCCATCAAGGAAAGCCTGCTGGACCGGGAACACCAGGCGGCCCTGGCCCTCCCGCAATCAGCGTCGAGGTGAGACTTCGCGCCCATGCCTGGAAGGCAAAGTCATGGGCGCGAAGTCTCACCTCGCGTGAGTGTCAACGGGTGACGGGCGCGCCGGCGGGCCACGGCAGCAGCTCCGGAAGGTCGACGCCGTCGGCCGCGGCAGTGGCGCGCAGGCTGCCGAGGGTGGGGTTGCGGCCGGCGAGCCAGGCGGCGATGTCGGTCAGCATGCCGTTGATCACCGTCGATTTGCCGCCGCTGCCGATGGCCACCGGCGGGAGGCCCAGCGGCTGGAGCACCAACCTTTCGCCCGCCGGCACCCGGGCGGCCAGGAAGTCGAAGAGGTGCTCGCAGAACGGCCGGCTCCAGGTCTCGGGACCACGTCCCGTGCCCAGGTCGGTGGCGTGGATGACGAGCTCGCGCCAGAGCGCCAGGCCGCCGTCGAACACCACTCCGCCGCGATAGGTAATCGGGGCCTGCCAGCCGGCTGCATCCAGCGCCCCGAAGGCGCGCAGGGCCCGTTCCAGGGCGGCCTCCACATCGGCGCGGTGTTCCTCGATGCCGTGGCCCGCGGCCATGTCGATCGCGCGGGTGCGGCCTTCGAATCCGCCGTCGTAGAGCTCGATGCTTTCGCCGCGGGCTGCGAATTCCAGCTGGCGGGCCATCGCGTTGGCGATGCCGGCGACATGGGCCAGCACGTGGCCGCGGGTCCAGCCCGGCAGCTCCGAGGGCGCCAAGACGCCCTGATCCGTCAGTTCGGCGGTGATTCCGGCCACGACGTCGGCGGCGCGGTGAAGTTCTTCCAGAAGCTCTTGCGGGGTGATTTCGGTCATAGCGCCCATCCTAGCCGAGCTCCCGGATTAACCGGGATTAACTCAGCTCCTCCGGACCGAAGCGGTGGCGGATGTGCCGGCGGTCGTGACGGGCCTGCCAGAATTCGATCTCGCGGGGCCGGATGGCGTAGAGCTGCCAGTCCCGATTGTCGCTGCCGTCCGCCCCGGGCCGGCTGTGCCAGTCGGCAGCGGAGGCCTCCGCGCCCAGCTCCGCCACCGGGCCCACGACGCGGACCTGCCGGCCCTGCTGCGGCCAGTAGAAGTTCAACGCCGCGTGCGGGTTGGCCGTGAGCTCACGGCCTTTCCGGGAGGCCCGCGAGGACGCAAAGTGCCAGCCGTCGGCGTCGATGTTCTTCAGGATCAGCATCCGGGCGGAGGGACGGCCCTGCTCATCGGCAGTGGCCAGGCTGCACGCGTTGGGCTGCGGAACCCCGGCCTGCAGCGCCTCAGCCAGCCACTGGCGGAACAGCTCCGCCGGATCCGCGTGGGCCGCGGCCGGATTGAAGTCCGGGAGCTCCTCCGGGAAATCGGGCAGGGAGCGCAGGTACTGTCGGAAGGATTCGCTCATGGAACCACCTTAAGCGCCGCGAGACGCCACTTCGCGGCAGTGTTATCGAAGAACATTGCCGCGAAATGCCATCTCGCGCAGAAACGGTCGCTACCCCGCGTACGCGCGGACGCCGGCGAGCTCGCCTTCGAGGAAGAGCAGCTGGCGCTCGACGGCGGCCGGGGCGGTGCCGCCCTGGGAGTTCCGGCTGTTGAGCGAGCCCTCCGTGCTCAGGACGGTGCGGACCTCCGGCGTCAGGTGCTCCGAGATGGCGGCGTATTCATCATCCGTCAGGTCCCAGAGTTCGACGCCGCGGCTTTCGGCCTGCTTGACCGCGGCACCGGAGAGCTCGTGCGCCTCGCGGAACGGGACACCCTGGCGGACCAGCCATTCGGCGATGTCCGTCGCCAGCGCGAAGCCCTGCGGTGCCAGCGACTCCATCCGCTCCGTGTTGAACGTCAGCGTCGCGATCATGCCGGAGACCGCCGGGAGCAGGACCTCCAGCGTGTCGGCGGCGTCGAAGACCGGTTCCTTGTCCTCCTGCAGGTCGCGGTTGTACGCGAGCGGCAGGCCTTTCAGCGTGGCCAGCAGCCCGGTCAGGTTGCCGATCAGCCGGCCGGCCTTTCCGCGTGCCAGTTCCGCCACGTCAGGGTTCTTCTTCTGCGGCATGATCGAGGACCCGGTGGAGTAGGAATCGTGCAGGGTGACGAAGGAGAACTCCTTGGTGGCCCACAGGATGACTTCCTCCGAGACGCGGGAAAGGTCCACGCCGATCATGGCCGTGATCCAGGCGAATTCGGCGAAGACGTCGCGGGAGGCGGTGCCGTCGATCGAGTTGTGCGTCGCCGAGAAGAAACCCAGCTCTGCTGCGACGGCCTCAGGGTCCAGCCCCAGCGAGGAGCCCGCAAGGGCGCCCGAGCCGTAGGGCGAGACACCGGCGCGCTTGTCCCAGTCCTGGAGCCGCTGCACGTCGCGCAACAGCGCCCAGGCGTGGGCCAGAAGGTGGTGGCTGAGCAGCACCGGCTGGGCGTGCTGGAGGTGGGTGCGGCCCGGCATGGCCACACCCCGGTGAACCTTGGCCTGCTCCACGAGGGCATCGATCGTGGCGAGCACACCGCGTGCGATGATCCGGGCGTGGTCGCGCAGGAACATCCGCCCCAGTGTGGCCACCTGGTCGTTGCGGGACCGTCCGGCGCGGAGCTTGCCGCCGAGCTGGGTGCCGGCGCGCTCGATCAGCCCGCGTTCCAGCGACCCGTGCACGTCCTCGTCGGATTCCGCGGGCAGGTAGGCGCCGGAGGCGACGTCGTCGTCCAGCCGGCCCAGGGCGTCGAGCATGCCTTCGAGCTCGGCGTCGTCCAGCAGCCCGGCCTTGTGCAGCACGCGGGCGTGCGCCTTGGACCCGGCAATATCGTAGCGGGCCAGCCGCCAGTCAAAGTGCGTGGACTTGCTCAGGGCGGCGAGGGCGTCCGCGGGGCCGCCGGCGAACCGGCCGCCCCACAGCGCGCCTTCATTGGTCCCCGAGCGCACCCCGGCCTCGCTTCGCTCGGCCGGGGACCCCTGCGCCCGTGGGCCCTGCTGCTGACTCACTGCCCTGCGACCCGGAGGTCGCGGCTGGAGGCAACCTTGGCGGACATACCCCACAGCTCGATGAAGCCGCGAGCCATCGACTGGTCGAAGGTGTCGCCGGTGTCGTACGTGGCGAGGTCGAAGTCGTAGAGCGAGGTCCCGGAGCGGCGTCCGTTGACGATGGCCTGGCCGCCGTGCAGCACCATGCGGATGTCGCCGGTGACGTAGCGCTGGGTGTCCTCGATGAAGGCGTCGAGGGAGCGCTTGAGCGGGGAGAACCACTGTCCGTCGTAGACCAGTTCGGACCAGCGCTGGCCGACGGTCGCCTTGAAGCGGGCCTGCTCGCGTTCGATCGTGATGTCTTCGAGGTGCTTGTGCGCCGTGATGAGCGCCATGGCGCCCGGTGCCTCGTAGATCTCGCGGGACTTGATGCCGACGAGGCGGTCCTCGACGACGTCGATCCGGCCGACGCCCTGCGCGCCGGCGCGGCGGTTGAGTTCCTTGATGGCCTGCAGCGGGGTGACCTTGACGCCGTCGATCGCGACCGGGACGCCGGCTTCGAAGGAGATGGTGACCTCATCCGGGGCCGGCGGGAATTCCGGCGTGGCGGTGTAGTCGTAGATGTCCTTGGTGGGGGCGTTCCAGATGTCCTCGAGGTAGCCGGTTTCGACGGCGCGGCCCCAGACGTTCTGGTCGATCGAGTACGGGTTCTTCTTGGTCGTCTCGATCGGCAGTCCCTTTTCCTCGGCGAAGGCGATGGCCTTGTCGCGGGTCAGGGCGAGGTCGCGGACCGGGGCGATGCACTTCAGGTCCGGGCCGAGGGTCTGGATGCCGACCTCGAAGCGGACCTGGTCGTTGCCCTTGCCCGTGCAGCCGTGGGCCACGGTGGTGGCGCCGAATTCGCGGGCTGCCTTGACCAGGTGCTTGACGATCACCGGGCGGGAGATCGCGGAGACCAGCGGGTAATGGCCCTGGTAGAGGGCGTTGGCCTTCAGTGTGGGCATGCAGTACTCATTGGCGAACTCGTCGCTCGCGTCGGCCACATAGGCTTCGACGGCGCCGCAACCCAAGGCACGCTGGCGGATCGTCTCCAGCGACTCGCCGCCCTGTCCGACGTCGACCGCCACGGCGATGACCTCGGCTCCGGTGGCTTCACCGATCCAGCCGATGGCTACGGAAGTATCCAGGCCACCGGAGTAGGCCAGCACAATACGCTCAGTCACTTCAAATGCTCCTTAGTTGTTGGTTGGTTATTTGTTTGTCTGGTGAAAGCCTGTCACAAAGCCGGGCAGCTTACTGGCTGGGGCCGGCTTCCTCGGCGAACTGGAGGAAGCGCGCCGCGAGGGCCGCGCCGCCGAGCGGATCGCGGGTGACCAGCAGCACGGTGTCGTCCCCGGCGATGGTGCCAAGAATCGAAGGCATCACCGAGTGGTCGATCGCGAGGGCAAGGAAATTGGCCGCGCCCGGCGGCGTCCGGAGCACCACTATATTCGCGGATGCTTCGGCGGTGACCAGCAGCTCCCCGCAGAGCCGGGACAGCCGAGCGTCGAGGATCTCCTGGGTGACGCCGCTCCTGGCCGCGCGTTCTCCGCCCTCCCCCGGCACCGCGTAGACGAGCACGCCGTCCTTGCCGCGCACCCGGACCGCGCCCAGTTCCACGAGGTCCCGGGACAGGGTGGCCTGGGTGACCTGGACGCCGTCGTCCGCCAGCAGTGCCGCCAGTTCCGCCTGCGAGCGGACCGACTCACCGGTGAGGATCGCGGTGATCCGCGCCTGCCGGGCCGTCTTGGTGGCCGGGCTGGCCCCCGGGGAGCTCGGCTGGACGGACACTAGTCGAGCCCGTCAACAACGGCCAGGCCGGAGCGGTGCATGAGCCAGGCCATCAGCGCCTTCTGGGCGTGCAGCCGGTTTTCGGCCTCGTCCCAGACCACGGACTGCGCTCCGTCGATGACCCCGGCGGCGATCTCGTAGCCCCGGTAGGCAGGCAGGCAGTGGAGCACGACGGCGTCCGGCGCCGCGAGCTTCATCGCCGCTTCATCCACGGCGTAGTCGCGGAACAGCCGCAGCCGGGCTTCCTTCTCGTCCTCCTGGCCCATCGACACCCAGGTGTCGGTGGCAACGACGTCCGCGCCCAGCAGCGCTTCGGCGGCGTCGACGGTGACCAGCACCGAGCCGCCGGTTTCCGCTGCGCGGTCCTCGGCGGCGGCGATGATCTCCGGGGACGGCAGGTAGCCCTCGGGGCCGGCGATACGCACGTGCATGCCCGCCGTGACGCCGGCGAGCAGGTAGGAGTTGGCCATGTTGTTGGCGGAGTCGCCGAGGTAGCTCATGGTGAGGCCCTTGAGCCCGCCCTTGTGTTCCTTGATGGTCAGCAGGTCGGCGAGCAGCTGGCAGGGGTGGTAGTCGTCGCAGAGTGCGTTGATCACCGGGACCTTCGAGTTTTCCGCCATGGCGACGAGTCCCGAGTGCGCGCCGGTGCGCCACACGATGGTGGAGACCATGCGCTCGAGCACCTTGGCGGTGTCCTCGACCGATTCCTTGTGGCCGATCTGCGCCTCGCCCGGGTTGATGATGAGGGCGTTGCCGCCCATGTCCGCCACGCCGGTGGCGAAGGAGACCCGGGTCCGGGTGGAGGTCTTGTCGAAGATGACAGCGACGGTCTTGCGGCCGCTGCCTTCCGCCGCAAACGGCTGCACGCTGTAGGGGGCGGCCTTCATCCGGACGGCGAGCTCGAGGACTTCGGCCTGTTCGGCGGGGCTGAGGTCCGTGTCCTTGAGGAAGTGGCGGGTGGCTGCTGTGGCGTTCACTGGGCGTCCTTTGCGGTCTGGAGGAGGGCGGGCAGCGCCGCGAGGAAGCGGTCGGCCTGGCCGGTGGTCAGGATCAGCGGCGGCGCGAGGCGGATGGTGTGCGGGCCGGGGCTGTTGACGATGAAGCCCGCCTCGAGGCCGGCCGTCACGACGGCGGGGCCGACGTCGGCGTCGAGGTCGAAGCCGATCAGCAGCCCTTCACCGCGGACTTCGGTCACGCCGTCGATCCCGGCGAGGCCCGAGCGCAGGTGCTCCCCCACGTCCCGGACGTGGGCCAGGACCTGCTGGTTTTCGAGGACATGCAGGGTGGCCAGTGCCGCGGCGGTGGCGACGGGGTTGCCGCCAAAGGTGGTGCCATGCTGGCCGGCGGACAGGAGCGAGGAGACCTCGGGCCCGAACGTGAGGAGGGCGCCGATCGGGAAGCCGCCGCCCAGGCCCTTGGCGAGCGTCACGGCGTCGGGCACTATTCCGGCGTCCTCGCTGGCGAGCCATTTGCCGGTGCGGCCGATCCCGGTCTGCACCTCGTCCAGGATCAGCAGCGCGCCGGCCGCGCTGGTAGCTTCCCGGGCCGCCTGCAGGTAGCCCGCGGGCAGCGGACGGACGCCCGCCTCGCCCTGGATCGGCTCGAGGAACACCGCGGCGACGGTGTGGTCCACTTCAGCGCGGAGCGCGTCGATGTCACCGAAGGGGATGTGCACGACGCCGGCCGGCAGCGGCGCGAACGGCGCCCGGTAGGCCTCTTTCGCGGTCAGCGCGAGGGCGCCCATGGTGCGGCCGTGGAAGGCCCCTTCGAGCGCGATGATCTTTGTCCGGGGCTGTTCCGTACCGTTCGGGCTGGCGCCCGTATTGCGGCGCGCCAGCTTGAACGCGGCCTCGACGGCCTCGGTGCCGGAGTTGGCGAAGAACACCTTCGAGCCGGCCGGGGCCTTGCTGAGTTCCAGCAGCCGTTCGGCCAAAGCGATCTGGGTGGGGCTCGTGAAGAAGTTGGAGACGTGGCCCAGGGTGGCAAGCTGGCTGGAGATCACCGAGGTGACGAAGGGGTGCGCGTGGCCCAGTGCGTTGACCGCGATCCCGCCGAGCAGATCCAGGTATTCCTTGCCGTCGGCGTCCCAGACGAGGCAGCCGGAGCCGCGGACCAGGACCCGCTGCGGGGTGCCGAAGACGCCCAGCAGCGAGGAGGAGTAGCGGGACAGCCACTGCGCGCCGGTGGCGTGGCCCTTGGTCTCGATGATTTCAGTAAGCTCTGGTGACTTTGCGATCTGGTTCATGCCTTTACTTCCTCATCCGGGACGACCTGCGTGCCGATGCCCGCGGTCGTGAAGGTTTCCAGCAGCATCGAGTGCGGCAGCCGACCGTCCACGATGTGCGCGCGTTCCACGCCGCCCTCGACGGCTTTGAGGCAGGCTTCCATCTTGGGGATCATGCCGGACTCCAGGCGCGGCAGGAGCTCGCGCAGCTCGGAGGCCGTGAGCGAGGAAATCAGCGAGGAGCGGTCCGGCCAGTTGGCGAAGAGCCCCTCGACGTCGGTCAGGATCACCAGTTTCGAAGCGCCGAGGGCTTCGGCGAGGGCCGCGGCGGCGGTGTCCGCGTTGACGTTGAGCACCTGCCCGGTGGTCTGCGCTTGTTTTGTTGCTCCGTCGCGTTTCCCGTCATCGAAGATCTCCGGGGCGACGGTGGAGATCACGGGGATCCGGCCGGCCGCGACGATGTCCAGGATGCCCTCGGGGTTCACGCCGACGACTTCGCCGACGAGCCCCAGGTCCACTTCTTCGCCGTCCACGACGGTCCCCGTGCGGACGGCGCGGAGCAGGCCGCCGTCCTCGCCGGACATGCCCACGGCGTAGGGGCCGTGCGAGTTGATCAGGCCCACGAGTTCCCGGCCGACCTGGCCGGTGAGGACCATGCGGACCACGTCCATGGCCTCGGGGGTGGTGACCCGCAGGCCGCCCTTGAACTCGGATTCGATGCCGAGCCGGCTGAGCATGGCGTTGATCTGGGGGCCACCGCCGTGCACCACGACGGGGTGGATGCCGACATGGTGAAGGAAGACGACGTCCTCGGCGAATGCGCGCCGGAGTTCATCGTTGACCATGGCGTTTCCGCCGTACTTGATCACCATGGTGCTGCCGGCAAAGCGCTGGATCCAGGGCAGTGCCTCGATCAGCGTGCCGGCCTTGCTCTGGGCATCGGACATGGATGTGGTCTCGCGTGTCTGGGTGTTCATACTGTTCGTCCTACCGTTCGTCCTACCGTTCGTCCTACCGTTCGTCCTACTGTTCGTCCTACTGTTCGTCCTTCCAGGGGGTCAGCTGGAGTAGGCGCTGTTTTCATGGACGTAGTCGTGCGTGAGGTCGTTGGTCAGGATGGTGGCTTCGGCGTCGCCGGCCTGGAGGTCGATCTCGACGAGGACCTCGCGCGGTTCCAGGTCCACGAGGTTGCGGTCATCGCCGATGCTGCCGTTGCGGCAGATCTGTACGCCGTTCATGGAAACGTTCAGCTGGTCGGGTTCAAAAACGGCATCCGTGGTGCCGACTGCCGAGAGCACGCGGCCCCAGTTGGGGTCCTTGCCGAAAATCGCGGTCTTGAACAGGTTGGAGCGGGCGACGGCGCGGCTGACGGTTTCCGCGTCCCGCTCGCTGGCCGCGTTGAAGGTCCGGATCGCGATGTCATGGCTGGCGCCCTCGGCGTCGCCGATCAGCTTGCGGGCCAGCTCGGCGCAGACCTGGGTCAGGCCCGTGCCGAAGTCGACGGCGGACGGCACGGCTCCGGACGCACCGGAGGCAAGCAGCAGCACGGTGTCGTTCGTGGACATACAGCCGTCGGAGTCCGCCCGGTCAAAGGTGACCCGGGTGGCGTCGCGGAGTACGACGTCGAGCATGTCCGGCTGGACGTCGGCGTCCGTGGTGAGGACCACCAGCATCGTGGCGAGGCCGGGAGCGAGCATGCCGGCGCCCTTGGCCATGCCGCCGATGGTGAACTGGCTCCCTGCGGCGTCCATGCCGGTGAAGACGGCCTGTTTGGACACGGAGTCCGTCGTCATGATCGCCGTGGCGGCCGCGGCTCCGCCGTCGGGGTCCAGTGCAGCCGAGGCGGCGCCGATCCCGGCAAGGATCTTCTCCATCGGGAGCTGTTCGCCGATCAGGCCGGTGGAGCAGACCACGACGTCCGTGGCGGACACGCCGAGCGCTTCGGCGGTCTTCTCCGCGGTGGTGTGCGTGTTCTGGAAGCCCTGCGGACCGGTGCAGGCGTTCGCGCCGCCGGAGTTCAGGATGACGGCGTCCACCCGGCCGTCCTTGACCACCTCGCGGGACCAGTGCACCGGGGCGGCGGCCACGCGGTTGGAGGTGAAGACGGCCGCGGCGGCCTTGGAGGGCCCGTCGTTGACAACGAGGGCCAGGTCAGGGTTGCCGGAGGCCTTGAGGCCGGCGGTGACGCCGGCGGCACGGAATCCCTGGGGGGCGGTGATGCTCACGGTGCGACTCCCTGCAGTTCGAGGCCTGCGGTTTCCGCCAGGCCGAGGGCAATGTTCATGGACTGCACGGCGCCGCCGGCGGTCCCCTTCGTCAGGTTGTCGATGGCGCACGTGATGATCACGCGGCCGGTGTGTTCGTCGAGCGCCAACTGCATCACGGCGTGATTGGATCCCTGCACCGACTTGGTGGAGGGCCACTGCCCTTCCGGGAGCAGGTGGACAAACGGCTCGTCGTCGTACGCTTCACTCCAGGCGCGGCGGAGTTCCTCAGCCGTCACACTGCGTCCTGGCTGGCGCCGGATCTTCGCGGTCGCCGTGGTGAGGATGCCGCGGCTCATGGGCGCCAGCGTGGGCGTAAAGGAGACGGTGACCGGCCCGCCGGCGGCCTTGGACAGGCCCTGTTCGATCTCCGGCGTGTGCCGGTGTCCGCCGCCCACGCCGTACGGACTCATGGAGCCCATGACCTCGGCGCCGATCAGGTTGACTTTGGCGGCCTTGCCGGCCCCGGAGGTACCGGAGGCGGAGACGATCACGACGTCGTCCGTCTGCAGGAGGCCGTTGCTGAAGCCCGGGGTGAGGGCCAGCAGGGCCGACGTCGGGTAGCAGCCGGGGACGGCGATCCGAGTGGCGCCGCGGAGCGCGTCGCGCTGGCCGGGCAGCTCCGGCAGACCGTAGGGCCAGGTTCCGGCGTGCGGGGACCCGTAGAACTTTTCCCAGGCAGCCGGATCCGCCAGGCGGTGGTCGGCGCCGGCGTCGATCACGACCGTTCCGGCAGGCAGCTGGGCCGCGATCCCGGCGGAGGCGCCGTGCGGCAGGGCCAGGAACACGACGTCGTGTCCGGACAGGTTCTCGACCGTGGTGTCCTCCAGGATGCGGCTGGCCAGACCATGGAGATGCGGCTGCAGTTCCCCTAGTCTGGAACCGGCGTTGCTATGGGCCGTGATGGCGCCGATCGTAACGTCGGGATGACCAGCGAGGAGCCGCAGGACCTCGCCGCCGGCATAACCGCTCGCCCCGGAGACGGCAACAGAAATAGTCATAGCCACCACTATACAGCAAGAGTATGCATAGGTGCCGATATTTATGCATGCGCTTGAGTGTGCCCGCTTTTCTCCTACCCGGCGTTCCGCCGAGAGCCGATCCGGTCCGGTCCGGGAGGCCAGCGAAGCCCCGGGCCGTATGCTTGGTAGAAGGGTGATCCAGACCGTGCGGTCCGAGTGTCGGATGCAGCGTTACCCGAAACAGTTACGAGGCACGCCCTAGATGACCACCACTTTCCCTGCCACTGCGACAACTTCTGTGCGCCCAAAATCGCGGGTCCGGCAGCCCAACGCCGTCGTTCTCAGCTATTCGGAACTGCTCAAGAGCGTCAAGGCCGCCGGTCTCCTGGAACGCCGTGTCGGTTTCTACGTCACCGTCTTTTCCGTGCTGGTACTGCTGATGACCGCGACCTGGTTCGGTTTCGCTTTGATCGGTGACAGCTGGTTCCAGCTCCTCATCGCGGCGGCCCTGGGCATCCTATGCACGCAGCTGAGCTTCCTGGCCCACGAGGCCGGGCACCGGCAGATCTTCGCCTCCCGCCGCGCCAACGACTGGACCGCCCGGCTGCTCGCCACCTCCGTGGCCGGCATGAGCTACTCCTGGTGGGAGCAGAAGCACGGCGCGCACCACATCCATCCGAACGTCATCTCCAAGGACCCGGACATCGCCACCGGCGCGATCGCCTTCCACGAGGAAGCCGCGGCCACCCGGCAGGGGCGGTTCTCGTTCCTGACCCGCAAACAGGGCTGGCTCTTCTTCCCGCTGCTGTTCCTAGTGGGCCTGGGGCTCCAGATCGATTCGGTCAAGTTCATCTTCCGCGGCGCCAAGGTCACGCACCGCTGGGTTGAAATCCCCATCCTCGTGGCGCGCCTGAGCCTGCTCCCGGTGCTGGCCTTCACCTTCCTGCCGCTGGGCATGGCGTTCGCGTTCATCGGCGTCCAGCTCGCAGTCTTCGGTTTCTACATGGGGGCTTCTTTTGCCCCGAACCACAAGGGCATGCCGGTCCTGCCCGCGGACAGCCGGGTGGACTTCTTCAGCCGGCAGGTCCTGACGTCCCGCAACATCTCCGGCGGCCGCTTCATGGACATCCTGCTGGGCGGCCTCAACCGCCAGGCCGAGCACCACCTCTTCCCGGACATGGCCCGCCCGCAGCTGGACAAGGCCGCCACGATCGTCCGTGAGTACTGCAAGAAGCACCAGGTTCCCTACACCGAAACCACGCTGCTGCAGTCCTACGGCATCATCGTCCGCTATCTTAATGACGTCGGGCTCGCCGCCGGGCGGCACTTCGAATGCCCGATGGCAACAGTGACGCGCCGCTACTAGGCGGCCGTACCGCTACCGGCGTCCGCGCCGCTCCACGTGTTTGCCCCGAAGTGACGGCCGTTTACCGGCCGTCACTTCGTCGTTGGCGCCGGTGTCCCTAGGATGGATCGAGGATCCGGACCAGGAAATCCCCGGCCGGAGAAGGAGACGCAATGATGCATGCAATCGTCGCCCGCCAAGCGGGGGGACCCGAGGTCCTGGAGCTGACCGAAGTGGAGCGTCCGGTACCGGGGCCCGGCCAGCTGCTGGTCAAAGTTTCCGCCGTCGGCGTGAACTTCATTGACACGTACAAGCGCAGCGGTGCGTACAAGGTGCCCTTTCCCTTCACCCCGGGCTCCGAGGCGGCCGGCACCGTCGAGGAAGTGGGCGAGGGCGTCACGGGGTTTTCCCCCGGCGACCGGGTCGCCACGGCCGAGGGCGTCAACAGCTACGCCGGCTACGCCCTGGTCGACGAGGCCAAAGCGCTGCCGGTCCCGCGCGGCGTCGACGATTTCACCGCGGCCGCCCTCCCGCTGCAGGGCATCACCGCGCACTACCTGATCAACTCCTCCTTCCGGGTCGAGCCGGGCCACACCGTACTGCTCCACGCCGGAGCCGGCGGCGTCGGCCTGCTGCTGATCCAGCTGCTCAAGGCCAAGGGCGCACGCGTCATCACCACCGTGTCCACCGACGACAAGGAGCAGCTGGCCCGCGAGGCCGGAGCCGACCATGTGCTGCGGTATGAAGACTTCTCCGCCCGGGTCCGCGAACTGACCGACGGAACCGGCGCGGATGTGGTGTACGACGGCGTCGGGAAGGACACTTTCGACGGTTCCCTCGCCGCCTTGCGCATCCGCGGCACACTGGTGCTCTTCGGTGCCGCCTCCGGCCCGGTCCCGCCCTTCGACCCGCAGCGGCTCAACGCCGGCGGCTCGCTGTCCCTGACCCGGCCCACGATCGGCCACTTCCTGCTCAACCCCCAGGAACGCCGCTGGCGCTCCGACGAGATCTTCGCGGCGGCCGCCAACGGGACCCTCAAGGTTCGGATCGGCGCCCGCTACGACCTGGCGGAGGCCGCCCAGGCCCACACGGACCTGGAGCAGCGCCGCACCACCGGCAAGGTCATCCTGGTCCCGTAGGGTCAGCAAGGATCCGGAAGGCACGCCAGGGAACATCATGCGGACAGCGCACCAACAGTGCAAGAAACGGTGGACGAACAGCAGGCAAACCCTGACCCCTGCTGTTCATCTTGCCCGGAGACAATGCCCCTGTGACTGAGCAGCAACCGCACCGCAGCGATCTTCCGCCGTCCGCCGCAGGCGCCGCCGGGCCGGTATCCGTTCGTCAGGTTCATCGGGCACAGCTGCCGGGGTCACTGGCCGGGCCACCGGAGCGGACGCTGGTCGAGATCCTGCAGGCGACCGCCTCGCTGTTCCCGGACGCCTCCGCGCTCGACGACGGCCACGAATCGCTGAGCTACGCCCAGCTTCTGGCGGCAGTCCGGGCCAGGGCGCGGGAGCTGCACCGGGCCGGCCTCGGCGCGGGAGACAAGATCGGCGTCCGGATTCCGTCCGGCACCAACCAGCTCTACATTGCCATCCTGGCCGTGCTCCTGGTCGGGGCAGCCTACGTTCCGGTGGACGCGGACGACCCACACGAACGGGCCAAACTGGTGTTCGGTGAGGCGGCGGTGGCCGGAATATTGCGCGCCGGTGGACAGAATGTGGCGGACCCCCGGCGGACCCGGCCCTTTCCCGCCCAGAGGCTTCCCGGCCCGGACGACGACGCCTGGGTGATCTTCACCTCCGGCTCCACCGGAACACCCAAAGGCGTCGCCGTGCAGCACCGCTCCGCGGCGGCCTTCGTCGACGCCGAGGCCAGGATCTTCCTGCAGGACGATCCGATCGGCCCGCAGGACCGGGTCCTGGCCGGCCTGTCGGTCGCCTTCGACGCCTCCTGCGAGGAAATGTGGCTGGCCTGGCGCCACGGTGCGTGCCTCGTCCCGGCTCCCCGTGCCCTGGTCCGGACCGGTATGGACCTCGGACCGTGGCTGATCAGCCACGGCATCACGGTGGTCTCAACGGTGCCCACCTTGGCCGCCCTCTGGCCGGTCGAATCCCTTGAGAGCGTCCGGCTGCTGATTTTCGGCGGTGAAGCGTGCCCGCCGGAACTCGCGGACCGGCTCGCCGTCGAGGGCCGCGAGGTCTGGAACACCTACGGCCCCACCGAGGCCACCGTCGTGGCCTGCGCTGCACCGCTCGGCGGCCCGGGGCCGATCAGGATCGGGCTGCCGCTCGACGGCTGGGACCTCGCCGTCGTCGGCGCCAACAGCCTCCCCGTCGCCGAAGGCGAGGTGGGCGAGCTGATCATCGGCGGCGTCGGGCTGGCCCGCTACCTGGACCCGGCGAAGGACGCCGAAAAATACGCCCCGATGCCCTCCCTCGGCTGGGAGCGGGCCTACCGCTCGGGGGATCTGGTCCGCTACGAAGCCGCCGGGCTGATCTTCCAAGGCCGTGCCGACGAGCAGGTCAAGCTCGGCGGACGCCGGATCGAACTCGGCGAAATCGACGCTGCGCTGCAGGCCCTTCCCGATGTTGCCGGCGCGGCCGCCGCGGTGCAGACCACGGCCGCGGGCAACCAGATCCTTGTCGGCTATCTCGCCCCGGCCGCGGGCAAGCAGCTTGATCTGGCAGCCGCGAGGGAGCTGCTCGGCGCGAGCCTGCCGGCCCCGCTGATCCCCCTGCTCACGCTCGTTGACTCGCTTCCCACCAAGACCAGCGGCAAGGTCAACCGGCACGCCCTGCCCTGGCCGCTTGCCGGCGCCGGTGCCGCTGATGCGGCGAAGGCGCCACTGAACCTTCCCGACGACGCCCAATGGATCGTGGCGCAGTGGACCGCGGTGCTGGGCAGCGGCGTCGCCGACCTCGACGCCGATTTCTTCGCCTACGGCGGCGGTTCCCTCGCGGCCGCGCAGCTCGTCTCGGCCTTGCGCGTGCGCTACCCCACCATCACGGTGGCCGACATCTACGCGACCCCGCGGCTCGGCGCGCTCGTGGATGCCGCCCGCCAGTCGCTTCCCGAAGGCGGCGCCGGGCCCGCCCCGGAACGCACCGTCCGCCCCACCGCCCGCAAGTCGCAGATCTTCCAGACCCTGATGGGTGTCCCGCTGCACGTCCTTGTGGGCATGCGCTGGCTGAGCTACCTGATGGCGGCGAACAACCTGCTCTCCGCCCTTGCCGGTTTCAGCGCCGCCCCCACGGTGTCCTGGTGGTGGGTGGGCGCCTCGTGGCTGGTGTTCGTCAGCCCCCCGGGCCGGATGCTGATCTCCGTGGCCGCCGCCCGCCTGCTGCTCCGAACGGTAACGCCGGGAACGTATCCCCGCTCCGGCCGCGTGCATCTGCGCCTCTGGCTCGCCGAGCAGATCCAAGACCTCGCCGGCGCCATCAGCCTGGCGAGTGCCCCGTGGGTGCCCTACTACGCCAGGGCGCTCGGGGCGAAGATCGGGTTTAACGTCCAGCTCCACTCGCTCCCGCCCGTCACCGGCCTGCTCTCCCTCGGCAGCGGCTGCAACGTCGAGCCTGAAGTTGACCTCTCGGGCTGGTGGATCGACGGCGACCGGGTCCACATCGGCGCCATCCACATCGGCGCCGGCGCAACAATCGGCGCACGAAGCACCCTGATGCCGGGAGCCATGATCGGCGCCGGGGCCCAGGTGGAGCCGGGCTCGGCCGTGCTGGGCAAGGTGAAGGCCGGCCAGCTCGTGGCGGGATCCCCCGCGGGACGGCGTGGCAAAGCCAGGCACTCCTGGCCGGAGCATCCCCTGATCGGCCGGCTCTGGTTTGCCGGCTTCGCTGCCGCGTCAGCGGTGCTGGCCCTGATCCCCCTGCTGTCCGCGGCGGTCGCCGCCCTGGTGATGTTCCTCTTCATCCGCGGCAGCGCATCCCTCTCCGCCGCACTGCCCCAACTTCTGCTGTCCCTCCCGCTGGCCGCGCTGGTCTGGTTCCTGGCCAACCTGGTGCTGATCCTCCTCACCACCCGTCTCCTCGGCGTGGGGCTGGCAGAAGGCTATTACCGGGTGGGCAGCCGGATCGGCTGGCAGGTCTGGGCCACCGAACGCGTGCTGGACCTGGCCCGCGACTTGCTGTTCCCGATCTATGCCAGCCTCTTCACCCCGGTCTGGCTGCGCCTGCTGGGCGCCAAAATCGGCAGGAATGTCGAGGCCTCCACGGTCCTGCTGATCCCCAAGATGACCACCGTGGGCGAAGGCGCCTTCCTCGCCGACGACACCCTGGTGGCGTCCTACGAGCTCGACGGCGGCTGGCTGAGGATTGCCCCGGCCAAGATCGGCAAGCGTTCCTTCCTGGGGAATTCCGGCATGACGGGCGCGGGCCGCAACGTGCCCAAGAACTCCCTCATCGCGGTGCTTTCGGCGACGCCGGCGAAGGCCAAATCCGGGACCTCGTGGCTGGGCAGCCCGCCGGTCAGGCTGCGGCGCACCGCGATCGCCTCCGACGACACCCGGACCTACCAGCCGCCGCTGAGGCTCAAGCTTGCCCGCGCCCTGTGGGAGCTGGGCCGCTTCGTGCCGGTGGTGGCGACCGTGGCGATCGCCGCCGGGGTCCTTCTCGCCCTTGACTGGCTGGCCACGACGTTCAACTACGGGGTGGCCGCGGCACTGGGCGGCGTCGTGGTCCTGCTGGCCGGCGCCGTGGCCGCGGGCAGCGCCGTGGTGGCTAAATGGGTCCTGGTCGGGCGGATCCATCCGGGCGAGCATCCCCTGTGGAGCTCCTTCATCTGGCGCAACGAGGTAGTAGACACCTTCATCGAGATGGTCAGTGCCCCCTGGTTTGCCCGCGCGGCCACCGGGACGCCGGCACTGGTCTGGTGGCTCCGCGCCCTCGGCGCGAAGATCGGCGCCGGCACCTGGTGCGAAAGCTACTGGCTCCCCGAAGCGGACCTCGTGACCCTGGGCCGGAACTCCACCGTCAACCGCGGCTGCGTCGTCCAGACCCATCTGTTCCACGACCGTGTGATGAGCATCGACACTGTTACGCTCGAAGACGGAGCAACCATTGGACCGCACGGGGTCATCCTCCCCCAGGCACGGATCGGCGCCGGCGGCACGGTGGGGCCGGCGTCCCTCGTGATGCGGGGTGAAACGGTGCCGGCCGCGACGTACTGGATGGGAAATCCCGTCAGCCCCTGGGGTGGACCGGGCCAGCCGGCCCACAAGCCCAGGTAGCCACGCTCCGCAAGGCCAGTCCCCGCACCCGCAATCCCGAAGGCCCGCTCCGATGACCCCCAGTCGCATGAATCCCAGCGTATGAGTTCCAGCACAGCTGCCGGCACCGGGCGTGCCCTGCCCTCGGAAGAGGAAGCGGGGGCGCCGGATCCCTACCTGCCGGGCCACGGCACCAACGCGTACCGCGTCACGCGCTATGAACTCCAACTGGACTACAGGCTCAGCAGCAACCGCCTGAACGGACGCGCTGTCCTGCACGCGGTCGCGCAGTATCCTGCCTCGGCCATCGTGCTGGATCTGACCGGGCTGCGGGCCACCAAGGTGCAGCTCAGCGGCCGGAAGGTGCGCAAGTTCAGCCAGCGCGCCGATCAGCTCGTCGTCGTCCCGGATGCTGCCCTGCTGCCAGGCGAGCAATTCACCCTGGACATCCGGTACGAAGGGAACCCGGTCCCCCGCCGCGGCCTCTGGGGCGAAGTGGGCTGGGAGGAACTCACCGACGGGGCGCTCGTGGCCGGTCAGCCCAACGGCGCGGCCTCCTGGTTCCCCTGCAACGATCACCCGCGGGACAAAGCCAGCTACCGGATGACCGTGACCACGGACGCCAACTACAGGGCCGTGTGCAATGGGGTGCTGCTCTCGCACAGCAGCCGGTCCAGCCGCGAAACCTGGGTCTACGAGCAATCCGAGCCCATGTCCACCTACCTCGCGACGGTCCAGATCGGCCGCTATGAGCTCGTGGCCCTCAATCCATCCCACGCGGCCGGACTGGTGCCGCAGTTCGTGGCAGTGCCGCCGGACCTGGCGGGCGCTGCCCGCGAGGGCCTGGCGCGCCAGCCGGAGATGATGCGCACGTTCACGAACTGCTTCGGACCCTATCCGTTCCCGGCGTACACGGTGGTGGTGACGGAGGACGAGCTGGAGATTCCGCTCGAGGCACAGACCCTTTCCATCCTGGGCCGCAACCATCTGGGCCTGGAGTGGGAGTCCCAGCGGATGATGGCCCATGAGCTCTCGCACCAGTGGTTCGGGAATTCGTTGACGGCCGCGTCCTGGAAGGACATCTGGCTGCATGAGGGATTCGCCTGCTATGCGGAATGGATCTGGTCCGAGGAAGCCGGCGTCCTGCCGCTCGCGGACCGCGCCGCGGCCGCCTGGCGGAGGCTCGACGCCGGCAGCCAGGATCTGCTGGTGGGTGACCCGGGGCCGGAACTGATGTTTGATGACCGTGTCTACAAGCGCGGCGCCCTCGCGCTGCACGCGTTGCGGCTGCGCTGCGGCGACCTGGCCTTCTTCGCGCTGCTGCACGACTGGGCCGACCGCAACCGCCACGGCTCCGTGTCAACAGCCCAGTTCATCCTCGCCGCGGATCGGGCGACCGGCCTGGACACCGAGGCCCTGCTGCACCCCTGGCTGTACGAGGAGGCACTCCCGCCGCTGCCGGTCAGTTAGGGCGTCGGTCTGGCGCCGAGAATCTGGTGCCGAGCGAAAGCGCGACGGCTGCGGCGAGGTCCTGGGGCATGCCCGTCTCCGCCGGAGCGAGGTCCCGGAGTCCGGCACGGTGCAACACCTCGAGGGTGTCCGGGGCTGTCCGAAGCCCGTCGCCGGTCATCTTCAGCCAGGCTTCCTTCCGGGCCCAGAACCGCGCACGTTCGCGCGGCAGTGCCCGGGCCGGACGTCCCTGCAGCTCCCGGCGTTCCGCCGGAGCCAGCGCGACGTCGTCGAAACCGGCGAAATCCGTCCGTGCGGGATCCTCGACGTCCACACCAAGCCGCAGGCCCGGTTCCGGATGAACCACGGCTGCCAGCAGCGTCCACCCCGAGCTCCGGGACAGGCTCAGCAGCAGCGGGGCGGCGGTGCTCCTGGCACCCGGACCGGTCACAGAGTAGCCGGGCCGGCCGTGTGAGATGTGGGCCCCGGTCCCGCAGCGGGGACAGCTGTAGTCCACGGTCAGCTTGGAGGGCGGCACCTCCAGCAGCTCGGCGGCGAAGCGCCGCTGTGCCAGCCGGCCGGCCACGAAAGCTGCCCTCGGGCCAGGCATCATGGCGTCGGCACGCCCTCGTTCGACGGCGTCCAGCAGCTCCTGCGCGTCGCGTTCCTGTCCTCCCGGCTGCCCTTCGGAGTGGCCGGAACGGCCGAAGGGAGGACAGGAACGCACGACGAGCAGTGGCGGCATCGGCAGATTCCCGGGATGGTCAGTGCGTCAGCGCTGGACCGCTCCGAAGCGCTCGTGGGCAACGGCCACGGCGCTTTCGCGGGCCGCGGACGCCTCGTCCGCTGTCAGCGTGCGGTCCTCGGCCCGGAACCGCAGGCTGAACGCCAGCGACTTCTTGCCGTCCTCGATGCCCTTGCCCGCGTACACGTCGAAAAGTGCGACGTCTTCGAGCAGTTCGCCGGCACCATCGCGCAGGGCGGCGAGCACCTCTTCGGCCGGAACCTCCTGCGGCACCACGAGGGCGACGTCCTGGCTGGCCACGGGGTAGGTGGAGATGTGCCTGGCGACGATCACGTCCGCGGCGGCCTCGAAGAGGGCATCCGCGTTGAACTCGAGCGCCACCGAGCGCGCGGGCATGTCATGCGCGGCCAGCAGCTTCGGGTGCAGTTCGCCGGCGTAGCCCAGGACTTCGCCGGTGCGGAGCGCCAGCTGCGCGGCCCGTCCCGGGTGGAAGGCCTGGTGTTGGCCCTGGCTGATGACGATCTCGACGCCAAGCACGTCGCCGGCGAGCCGGGCGATGTCCAGTGCGTCCGCCCAGTCCCAGGCTCGGGGCGTGTGGCCCGCCGCGGCGGGTGAATCGTGGCCGGTCAGCACGGCGGCGAGATACAGCGGCTGGTCCGGGACGCCGTCGTACAGGGCATCCAGCACCTCGTCGGCCGGCTTGGCGCCCAGCGGCGGGATCGTGGCGGTGCCGAGCGTGTCACCGGGCAGGAACACGAGCCCGGCCTCGAACAGCGCCAGGTCGCGGAAGCCGCGGGAGTGGTTGCGCTTGGCCACCTCGATCAGGCCCGGCAGGATCGAGGTCCGCAGGTAGCCCTGCTCCTCGCTGATCGGGTTGGCCAGCTTGAGCGCCTTGCGCGGCGTTCCCTCCATGGGTATGCCGAAGGTGTCGTTGGCGGCCTTGGAGACGAACGGGTACGCGAGGACCTCGGTGAGGCCGGAGGCGGCCAGGGACTGGACCAGGCGCCGGCGCTGCTGCTGGACGCGGGTCAGTCCGCGGCCCGGAGGCGCCACCGGAAGGCTCGCGGGGATCTTGTCGTAACCGACCAGCCGCGCGATCTCCTCGGTGAGGTCTTCCTTGGTTTCCAGGTCGTTGCGCCAGCTCGGGGCGGTGACCATCCAGCCGTCGTCGGTTTTCACCACGACGGCACCCAGGTCCTCGAGCGAGGTGACAATCTGCTCTTCGCCGAAGTCAATGCCGATCCGGGCGGCGGCAAAGCCGGCCGGAAGGGCGATGGTCACGGCGTCCGGCGCGGTTCCGACGTCGGTCCCGGCCTCGTCGGCCTTGCCCCCGGCAAGTTCCACCAGGAGGTCGACAACGCGCTGGGCTGCAACGTTGGCGACGTGCCAGTCGACGCCGCGTTCAAAGCGTTTGGAGGCCTCGGACGGGAGCTTGTGCCGGCGGCGGGAGCGTCCGATGGAGACTTCGTCGAAGTGCGCCGCCTCGACCAGGACGTTCGACGTCGAATCGCTGACCTCGGTGGCGGCGCCGCCCATCACGCCGGCGATGCCGATCGCGCCGGAGCCGTCCGTGATCAGGAGGTCCTCGACGTCGAGCGCGCGCTCCTTGTCGTCCAGGGTGGTGATCTTCTCCCCCGCCACGGCGCGGCGGACCACGATGTCGCCGGACAGCGCGTCCAGGTCGTAGCAGTGCGTGGGCTGGCCAAGTTCCAGCATGACGTAGTTCGAGATGTCCACCGGAAGGGAGATGGAGCGGATGCCGGCAAGACGCAGCCGGGACGTCATCCACGGGGGCGTCGGCTTTGTGGCCTCGACGCCGCGGACGGTCCTGGCCACGAAGCGGTCGCAGCCGGGCTTGCCGTAGATGGGCGCGTCGTCATTGAGCTTGACGCCGTAGCCTCCGGCAAGTTCCGCGGGTGCCGAGACCTTGGACGCAGGGTCAGTGAAGGACGTGCCGGTGGCGTGCGCGTATTCGCGGGCGACGCCGCGGATCGAGAACGCGTAGCCGCGGTCCGGGGTGACGTTGATCTCGGCGGCCTCGTCATGAAGGCCCAGGAGCTCCATGGCGTCGGTGCCGATTTCCGGATCGAGTCCGATCCTTGCGAGCACCAGGATGCCGTCGTGGTCCTCGCCGATGCCGAGTTCGCGCACGGAGGCGATCATGCCCGCGGACAGGTGGCCGTAGGTTTTCCGCGCCGAAATGTGGAAGTCGCCGGGCAGCACGGCGCCGGGAAGGGTGACGACTACTTTGTCCCCCTCCACGAAGTTGTGGGCGCCACAGATGATGCCCTGCACGCCGGAGGGGTCGATGCCGTCGCCCGTGAGGGTCTGCTGCTGGCCTTCGGGGACAACCCGGACCTGGCACCAGTTGATGGTCTTGCCGTTGGTCTGGGGCTCCTTGACGATGCTCAGCACCTGGCCCACCACGATGGGGCCCTGGAGGGTGTCCGTGGGGCGGTGGACCGCTTCTTCTTCAAAACCGACCTTGACGAGTTCGGCCATGACGTCTTCGGCCGTTGCTCCGGCCGGTACCTGCGCGAATTCACGCAGCCAGGAAAGTGGGATACGCACTGTTAGATCTCCATCCCGAAGTGCTCGCTGAAACGTACGTCGCCTTCGATCATGTCTCGCATGTCGCCCACCTCGTTGCGGAACATAAGCGCCCGCTCAATGCCCATGCCGAAGGCAAAACCTGAATAGATGTCCGGATCGATGCCGGCGGCGCGGAGCACGTTGGGGTTGACCATGCCGCAGCCGCCCCATTCGATCCAGCGCGGGCCGCCCTTGGCGCCGGGGTGCCAGATGTCCAGCTCCGCGGAGGGCTCGGTGAACGGGAAGTAGTTGGGGCGCAGCCGGATCTGGGCCTCGGCGCCGAACATCTGCCGGGTGAAGTGCTCCAGGGTGCCCAGGAGGTCCGCCATGCTGAGCTTCTTGTCGATGGCGAGGCCCTCGAACTGGTGGAAGACCGGGGTGTGCGTCGCGTCCAGCTCATCCGTGCGGAACACCTTGCCGGGGCACAGCACGTAGATGGGCACTTCGCGTTCCAGCATCGAGCGGACCTGCACCGGGGAGGTGTGCGTGCGCATCAGCAGGTGCGCCTCGGGCGGCTCGACGAAGAAGGTGTCCTGCATTTCGCGGGCCGGGTGGTCCGGCTTGAAGTTCAGCGCGTCGAAGTTGAACCACTCGGACTCGACCTCGGGGCCTTCGGCGATCTCCCAGCCCATGCCGACGAAGATGTCCGCCACCCGTTCCTGCAGGGTGGACAGCGGATGCCGGGCACCGGCACGACGGCGGCGCGGAGCCGCCGTGACGTCGACCGTCTCCTCGACAAGGATCCGCGCGTCGTTCTCGGCTTCGAGTTCGGCAGTGCGGTCCGCGAGCGCCTTGTTGACGCGTCCGCGGGAGGCCCCCATGAGCTTGCCGGCGGTGGCCTTCTGGTCCTTCGGCAGTCCGCCGATCTCACGGTTGGCGAGGCTCAGGGCGGACTTTTCGCCGGTGTGCGCAAGACGCACGGCCTTGAGTTCATCGAGCGTGGAGGCGGCGGCTATGGCGGCAACGGCCTGGTCTACGGCGGCAGTGATGGCGGCTTCATCCAGAGGATTCGGGATGGCGGCGCCCGGCAGAGTTTCAGTCATCTACTGTTCTTAGCTACGAGTCGGTTCATGCCAACAGCTCGGAGCCATGAACAGTGTCATGACACCGGGCTTTGACAAAGGGCACTAACAAAGGGCAGGCACGCCGAAATCGCTCCGGCGGGCACTCGTCTCCAGTCTAGTTGACTGCACCGGCGGGCCCGAACGTGACGGAGCCGCCCTCTCCCTGGACTGCACAGATCCCTGACCGGCGGGGATCCCCCCGGACTAGCATGGCCTCATGACGTCCGGACAACGGCTGCGGCAGATCGCGAACGTGCTGAATGCTTCGACCCCGCTGGGGTTGCTCCTCGCTGCCTGTGCCCGCACCCCCGTCCGCCGCGGACCCCGCGGCCTGCTGATCGCCACCGGCTACCGCTGGCGGCTGCCCTTCGCCGGCGCGTTCACGGTCGGCAATGTGGTGCTGTTCCGCGCCGGACCGGACGAGGCCCTCGGCAATCAGGTTCTGCTGGGCCACGAGGAGCGTCACAGCACCCAGTACGCCTGGTGCCTCGGTGTGCCCTTCCTGCCGCTGTATTTTCTCGCGGCGGGCTGGTCGCTCTGGCGGACCGGCAACTCCGGCTCCGGCAATGTCTTCGAGCGGCACGCCGGGCTGCAGGCCGGCGGCTATCCGGAGCCGGGATCCGCGGAGGTAGGCCCCTCACAGACCACCGGCACCCCGGGATCCCCGGCCCCCGAGCGGAACGAGGCATGACATGACGGACAGCCCCAGGACCATTTCAGTCACAGGCTCCGGCAGCGCGGAGGCCGAGCCGGATCTGCTGACCCTCTCGATCGGCGTCGAGTGCCGCCGGGAAAACGTCGGCGCTGCCTACGGCGACGCCGGAGGGGCCTCGGCCGCGATCACGGCCGTGCTCCGCGAACACGGCATCCAGGACAGGGACATCACCACCTCGGGGCTCAATGTCCGCGCCGAGCTCAACTGGCAGGAGGGCCGTGGGCAGACGGTGTCCGGCTACCTGGCCTCCAGCATGCTGAGTGTCCGGATCCGCGAGCTGGCAGCGTCCTCGGAGATCATCGCCGCGGCCGTCGCGGCCGGCGGCAACGACGTCCGGCTCAACGGGCTGGAGCTCGGCTTCGCGGATCCCGCCGCCGTCGCCGTCCGAGCCCGGGAAGCCGCATGGGCCGACGCCCTCGTCACGGCCGGGCACTTCGCGTCCCTCGCCGGCGCCGCACTGGGCAAGGTGGTCTCTGTTGCCCAGCAGTCCGGTTTCCCGGCGCCCATTCCGGTGGCCGGGATACAGCGCGCCGTCGCGGTGGAATCGCTCGCCGTGGAAGCCGGCGAGTCCAGCGTCAGCGCCAAGGTGGGTGTGGTCTGGGAACTGCTCGACTGATTTCCGGATGGCGGTCCGCCGCTCGTCGGCGCACTGGTGGCGGGTTGCGGAGTGAAGCCCGCCGGCGGCAAGCTTCAGGTCCGCCGTGGTGGCCAGCGCGGTGCGGACGGTGACGGCGAGCGCCCGAACCACCCGGCGGGAGGCTTGACTTAAACTCGAACATACATTCGAATGTAGGCATGAGATGGGACGCACAAGCACTCAGCCCTGCCGTCAATAAAGCGACTGGCAACAAAGCGCCTGGCAACGGAGCACCCGGAGCGCCCCGTGGAAGCAGTGGATCCCCGGCCGCCCCAGCCGCCGATGCACTGCTCCCGCTGCTCGGTCTTGTGCGTTCCGTTTCAACCCCTGAGTTTGCCGGGGTCACTTTCCATGAGGTCACCGCCAAATCGGTGCTCAACAAGGTGGTCGCCGGTTCCCGCATGCCGTTCGAGTGGACCATCAACCCGTACCGCGGCTGCAGCCACGCCTGCGTCTACTGTTTCGCCCGCAAGAGCCACACCTACCTGGACTTCGACGCCGGTCTGGACTTTGACAGCCAGGTGGTGGTCAAGATCAACGCCGCGGAGGTCCTGCGCAAGGAGCTGGCGAAGCCCTCGTGGGGACGGCAGCATGTCGCCCTGGGCACCAACACCGATCCGTACCAGCGGGCCGAGGGCCGCTACCAGCTGATGCCGGGCATCATTGGCGCGCTCGCCGATTCCGGCACTCCCCTGTCCATCCTGACCAAGGGCACCCTCCTCGCCCGGGACATCCCGCTCCTGAAGCACGCCGCGGCCCAGGTCCCCGTTGGGGTGGGCATCTCGCTCGCGATGACCGATGAGCGGCTCTCAGAAGCCGTGGAGCCTGGCACGCCTGGTCCCCGGGCTCGGCTCAAGCTGGTCTCCCGGCTGCGGGAGGCCGGCCTGCCGTGCGGGGTCATGGCCATGCCCATCCTGCCGTGGCTCTCGGACAGCGACGAGGCCCTGGATTCCCTTTTCGGTTCCCTCGCGGCGGCCGGCGCCACCGGCGTCACGGCCGGTGCCCTGTACCTCAAGCCCGGAACGCGTGAATGGTTCATGCAGTGGCTTGCGAGGGAGCACCCCCAGCTCGCCGGCAAATACCGGCGCCTGTACGGCAGCGGCTCCTATGCCTCGAAGGAGTACCGCGTCTGGCTGGCCGGACGCATCCGTTACTTCAAGGCCCGGCATGGCTTTTCCGGCTCGCAGGGCTTCAGCCACCGGGAGCTCAACGGTGATGCCAATGACTTGGATCCCCGGGAGGAAGAGGCCCAATATCCGGCCGGCAGCATCCCCGGGACGGCCGGCCACTCCGGCCGGCATGGAAGCCCGGCAGAGCAAGCCGTGCAGCCCTCGTTGTTCTGAAGACGTCCGGCAGCCAAGTGACGCGTCCTACCTGGTCGCCGAAGAGGCACTGCGGATAAGGTCAGTCGGGTTCCTTTACGGTGTCGAGGCCCCCAGCGACTCAGAGCGTGGGGGCTCCGGGCTCGGCGAGCGGGTAGTCGCGCCGGATCTGGGCGACCTTCGGATCGTTCTCGTCGGCGCCGTAGTCCGAGCTGCGGGTGATGTCCTTCCCCTCGGGGAGCTTCATTGCGTGGAAGATCAGAGACAGGCCTGCGGCAACGATAAGGTTTATCGCAAACGCGACGACAGCGATGTAGACCTGCATGTCGGTGCCGGGGATGGCCGCGATGGAGCCGCCAAAGTTGGCTTTGGTGACGGGGTTGACCACGTTGTAGGCCGCGACAGTGCCATAGATGATTCCGGCTGCCCAGCCCCCGAAAAGCGCCCACCGGTGGAACCAGCGGGTGTAGAGCCCTGCCACGATCGCCGGGAAGGTCTGCAGGATCCAGATACCACCGAGGAGCTGCATGTTAATTGCTGCCGACTGGTCCATGGCAATAACGAAAACCAGTGCACCGAATTTCACCACAAGCGATGCGATCTTGGAGATTTTTGCTTCCTGCCGCGGATTGGCGTCAGGCTTGATCAGATCGCGGTAAATGTTGCGGGTGAACAGGTTCGCCGCGGCTATTGACATGATGGCGGCCGGGACCAAAGCACCGATGGCGATGGCGGCCAGGGCGATACCGGCAAACCAGTCCGGGAAGTGATCGAGGAACAGCTGCGGCACTACCAGCTGCGGGTTGACGGTGCCGTTCAAGTCGATGGGCTTGGTACCGGCGTATATAGCCGCGTAGCCCAGCAGCGCCAGGAACCCCAGCATCAACGAGTACAGCGGCAGCACCGCGGCATTCTTACGGATCGTATTCCTGCTCTTGCTCGCCAGGACGCCCGTGATCGAGTGCGGGTACATAAACAGCGCCAAGGCCGAGCCCAGAGCCAGCGTCCAGTAAGCGGAGTAACTGCCCGCGCCCGGAATGAAGACTCCAGCGGGTTTACCGGTAGCCGGGTTGACCGCACCCAGTTTCGCCTCGGCGGCGTCGAAGATGGTGCCCCAGCCCCCGAACTTGATCGGCAGGTAGATTACCGCAACGATCACTGCCAGATAGATCAGCAGATCCTTCACAACGGCGATCAGGGCCGGAGCCCGCAGACCCGACGTGTACGTATAGGCGGCCAAGACCACGAACGCGATGATCAGCGGCAGGTCCGTCAGCAGCACGTTCTCCGCACTGCCCAGGCCCAGCACCGTGAGCACGGCCTTTATGCCGACCAGCTGCAGCGCGATGTAAGGCATGGTCGCGACGATGCCGGTGACGGCGACGGCAAGGGAAAGCGCCTTGCTGCCATAGCGGCCGCCAACGAAATCGGCCGGCGTGACGAACCCATGCCGGTGCGAGACGGACCACAACCGGCTCATCAGGAGGAACACGATCGGGTACAGAACGATCGTGTACGGCACCGCGAAGAAACCGCTCACTGCTCCAGTGGCCCACATTGCAGCCGGAACGGCCACGAAAGTGTAGGCCGTATATAGGTCGCCGCCGAGCAGGAACCAGGTCACCCATGTTCCAAAACCGCGGCCCCCGAGGCCCCACTCGTCCAGGCTGTGCAGCCCTGTCGCCTCTTCCCGGCGCCACCGCGCAGCAACGAACCCCAAGGCCGCCACCAAGACGAAGAGAATGATCACAATGGCGAGCGCAACGCCGCTAATGGGCCGGTCCGGAACCGCCAGCGGCACGGTGGCCCCGCTCATGGCTCCTCCTCGGCGCTGGTCATGCCCCGCACGGATTCGCGCCGGCGGCGATCCTCCTTGCTTACCAGCCAGTAGGAGACCCCCACCAGGCCAGCGGTGACCGGAATCCACATCATCTGATACCAGTAGAAGAACGGCATACCGGCCAAGCGCGGCTCATCGACCGAATACGCGGGCACAAACAACGGAACCACAACGGCGATGGTCAACAGGATTCCGGTGATGATGTATGGACCGGATCTGGCCGGCCCACGCGTTGGCACATCAGGACTGGACATCGACGCCTCCTCATCGAGACGGCCCCGGAGCGGGAAGGCTTCCCGGGACGTGCCGGCGGCCTGAGGACCGTGTGACGCAGCGGTCTTTACGAACAGAATACACACTGGATTTATTGTCCAACAGGGCAATGCGCCCCGCGTTTAGCGGCGGTTTTATAGGATTCTGATTTTGGCGGGGACGTAGAGGATGTTCTGGCCGTGGGCGAGTTGCAGGGAGATCATCAGCGCCGATCACGACGCGGTGATGATGGGTTTTGCCGGCATCGATACCGGCCCATAGGTGCACCAAAACAGCCTCCAGTCTGTCGGATACGTTGATACCCAGCAGATAACCGCGCCGTCATGTCCTTATCCGGCGATCATGTCGCGTCTCTCAGTCAGCGGTCGGGTCATCGCGGGGCGGCAGGGGGCCAATTCTTCGAAGCCCTCACACGAAGAGCGTCCGGCACAGCAGCCAACCCGGGGATCTTCCTGTCTTAACTCACGTAACTTCAGCCTAGAGGGCCTTCACCGCGCCCAGGACTTTGGCCAGCGAGTCTTTCGCATCGCCGAACAGGAGTGTGGTCTTCGGGTCGTACAGGAGTTCGTTCTCGATCCCCGCGAATCCCGGGCGCATCGAGCGTTTCAGGAAGACCACCTGGCCGGCCAGTGCCACCTCGAGGATCGGCATCCCGTAGATCGGAGCCCCGGGCGTGGACTTGGCCGCCGGGTTGACCACGTCATTGGCTCCGACCACGAGTGCGACATCGGTGTTCGGGAATTCAGGGTTGACTTCCTCAAGCTCCCGGAGCGCCTCATAGGGCACGTTCGCTTCCGCCAGGAGCACGTTCATGTGGCCCGGCATCCGACCGGCGACCGGATGGATGGCGAACACCACCTCGATGCCGCGGGCCTGCAGTGCGGTGGCGAGCTCGGCGACGGTGTGCTGGCCCTGGGCCACGGCAAGCCCGTAGCCGGGGACGATCACGACGCGTTGGGCGTAGCCGAGCTGGACGGCCACGTCCTCCGGCGAGGAGGAGCGCACCGGGCGGTCGCTCTGCACGGTCGAGCCCGCCGTCGATCCTCCCCGGAACGCCCCGAACATGATGCCCGCCACGCCCCGGCCCATGGCGGAGGCCATCACCTTGGTCAGGATGGTGCCGCTGGCCCCCACAAGCGTGCCGGCGACCACCAGCAGCACGTTGCCGAGCACGATGCCGGACGCCGCCACTGCGAGGCCGGTGAAGGCGTTGAGCAGGGAGATGACGATCGGCACGTCTGCCCCGCCGACGGGCAGCACCAGCAGCAGCCCGGCTGCCAGTCCCAGCACCAGCAGCGCAAGGGCCCAGCCGGTCGAACCGCTGATGATGACCAGGACGCCGGACGCGATGGCGCCCGCCAGCGCAACGGCCATCACCACGGGCATGCCGGGGAAGAGCAGCGGGCGGGTGCTGATCAGTTCCTGCAGCTTGCCGACCGTCACCGCGGAGCCGGCGAAGGACACGGCGCCGACCAGCATGGTGAAGGCCACTGCCAGGCGCACCCAGGGGTCCGCGCTGTGGCCGAGTTCCAGCACTGCCACGAGTGCGGCGGCCCCGCCTCCGACCCCGTTGAACAACGCGACGAGCTGGGGCATCTGGGTCATTTGCACGCGCCGGGCCACCGGGACAGCGGCGGCGGAGCCGACGGCGATCGCGGCCAGGATCAGCGGGATATTCTCCAGCCTCGCGGAAAGGAAGACCGTGACCACGGCGACGAGCGCGCCCCCGGCGCCGATGGCGTTTCCGCGGCGGGCGGTCCGGGGCGAGCTGAGGCCCTTCAGCGCCAGGATGAAGCAGATGGCCGCCGCCAGGTAGAACAGGGCGGTCCACGCGGGGGCTAGGAGGCTCATGTGCCGTCCTCCCCTGCGCGGCCTTCAGCACGTGGCCTGGCTGGCCTCCGGCCGCCGAACATCTCCAGCATCCGGTCGGTGACAACGAATCCGCCCACCAGGTTGGCGGTCGCCAGAATCACGGCGATCAGGGCGATCGTGAGCAACCATGGATCGCTGGCCTGCCCCGCCACGAGGATGGCGCCGACAAGGATGATGCCGTGGATGGCGTTGGCACCGGACATCAGCGGCGTATGCAGTTTGCTGGTCACTTTGGAGACGACTTCGAAGCCGACGAAGACAGAAAGCACCACTACGGTCAGCAGCGTGATCGGATCCATCATTGCAGCGTCTCCATTACGTCCGGGTCTCCATCACTTCAGCCTCCATCACTTCAGGCCCCATCACTTCAGTGCCTCCATGGCCTCGGAAGTCCCCGCGTGCCGGACCGAGCCGCCGTGGGTCAGGCAGGCTCCGGCGACGACCTCGTCGTCGAAGTCCGGACTGACCTGGCCGTCCGCAGTCATCAGGGCGAGCAGATTGGCGACGTTTTTGGCGTACAGCCGGGAAGCATCGGACGGCATCGCCGAGGCTGCGTCCTGCAGCCCCACCAGGGTCACGGACCCGCCGTCCACGGGTACCTCGATGTCCCGGCCGGCAATGACACCTTCGACGTTTCCGCCGGATTCGGCGGCAAGGTCGACGACAACGGATCCGGCCCGCATGCCGGCCACCATGTCCAGTGTCACCAGCAAGGGTGCCGCACGGCCGGGGATGGCTGCCGTGGTGATGAGGACATCCGCCGACGCGACGTGGGGTGCGAGCAGGCCACGCTGGCGCTTGGCCCGGTCCTCGCCGAGTTCGCGTGCATAGCCCCCACTGCCTTCCGCGGCGGCGTCCGCATTTCGACTGTCCAGGTCCAGATGGATGAAGGTGCCGCCCATCGAGGCGACCTCGTCCGCCGAAGCCGCCCGGATGTCATTGGCGGAGACCCTGGCGCCGAGGCGTTTTGCGGTGCCGATGGCCTGCAGTCCGGCGACCCCGGCGCCGAGGACCAATACCCGTGCGGGCGGGATCGTGCCGGCGGCGGTCATATACAGCGGGAAAAAACGGGGGTAGCGCAGGGCCGCCTCCAGCACCGCCCGGTAGCCCGAGACGAGGGACTGCGAACTGAGCGCATCCATGGACTGTGCCCGGGAGATCCGCGGGACCAGCTCCAGCGCGAAGGAGGTGACCCCGGCGTCGGCAAGGGCCCGTACCGTGGACAGTTCAGAGGCGGGCGAGCCGAAACCGACGGTGATGGTGCCCGGCCGCAGCCCTGCAGCCGTCTCCGGGCTGAGCGGCCGGACGTGCAGGAGCACCTCCAGCGACTCGGGCAGGAGGTCCGGGACTACGGTGGCACCAGCCTGGGCGAACGCGGCGTCCGGGAAACCGGCCTCGTTCCCTGCTCCGCTCTCCACGGCAACGTCGAGGCCAAGAGCCGTTAGTTGCTGCACCGTCTCAGGTGTGGCCGCGACCCGGCGTTCCCCCGCTCGCTGCTCCCGTCTGACACCGACCTGCACGGACGACTCCTCTCGATTCGCTTCAGAGTAGTCACATGCTTCGCGCTTTGGCGAGAGGCAGGCCGGGGATCAGTGCGCGGGCAGGGCGGTGCGGACCGAATCCTGCAGCGCGTCAAGGAGTGCCTCGACGATGGGCAGGTCGGCCGGGATCCACGGCAGCGCCAGTACCTCCCGGCGGTTCCCGAGGTCGATCCAGCGCAGCTCATCGTGGTCCTGCAGGGGGTGCGGATCGCCGTCGACGAGCTCCGCAAACCAGACCCTCATCGCGGCGCGGTCGTTCAGCGGCCAACCGGAGGCGGACGCGGCCTGGAGTTCGGCGCCCAGCCGGACGTTGACGCCAAGTTCTTCCAGCAGTTCGCGGTGCAGGGCCTGTTCGGCCGTTTCCCCGGACTCCACCTTTCCGCCGGGGAACTCCCACAGGCCGGCAAATTGCGGGGGCGCGGTCCGGCGCGCCACGAGCAGCCGGCCCGGGTCTGCCAGCGAATCCAGTACCGCGCCGCCAACGACGTCAATGAGTCCAGTCACGTCACCAAGTCTAGGGCGGTGCCCGCTTAGGGGAGAATGGAGGCAGCCGCCCTCCTGATTCCCCGGAATACCGGACGCGCCCCGGACGTTACATAAATCAGATTTAAGATGCCGCATTCTCCTGGCCATCGGCCGGGATCTTCCTCGAAAAGCAGACGAATGACAACCACGCAAAAAGCCTCGGCGACGCCCAGAACCGGCACCCGCCATCTTGCCCTCGCCATCGTTTCCCTTGCCATGGGCGGATTCGGCATCGGCACCACGGAATTCAGCATGATGGGGCTGCTCAAGGAAGTGGAGCAAGGCCTTAACATCAGCACTCCCGAGGCTGGCCACCTGATCTCGGCCTATGCCCTCGGCGTCGTTATCGGCGCCCCGTTGCTGGCCGCCGTAGGTGCCAAATTGCCGCGGAAATACCTGGCCCTGGGGCTCATGCTCTTCTTCAGCATCGCCAACCTCTCGTCCTTCGTCGCCCCGGACTACGGGACCATGCTCGTGTCCCGCTTCGCCGCCGGGCTGCCGCACGGCGCCTTCTTCGGCGTCGCGGCCGTCATTGCGGCGTCGATGGTGGCCCCAACCAAGCGCGGCTGGGCGATTTCGATGGTGATGGCCGGCCTGACCATCTCCAACGTCATCGGCGTGCCTTTCGCCACCTGGATGGGCCAGGCGTTCGGCTGGCGGCTGCTTTTCCTGCTGGTGGGCCTGATCGGAATCATCACGCTCGCGATGCTGTGGAGGTTCGTGCCGTACCAGAAGCCCCACGCCGATGCCAGCATCCGCCGCGAGCTTGGGGCTCTTAAGCGGCTCCAGGTCTGGCTGGCGCTCCTGATCGGCGTGGTCGGCTTTGGCGGCTTCTTCGCCACATACACCTATATTGCCCACACCATGACCTCCGTGGCCGGCATCCCCTCTGCCTGGCTGCCGCTCGTCGTCGCGCTCTACGGATTGGGCATGGTGGCGGGCAATATCGTCGGCGGCCGCCTCGCTGACAAGTCCGTCATGGGAACCATCTACTGGGTGCTGCCCGCAATTGCCGTGGCGCTGGTGGTCTACGCCGTGGCAGTGCACTGGCCGTGGTCTGCCTATGTCATGGTCTTTGTGGTGGGCGGGGCAGGTTCGATGCTGGTCCCGGCCCTGCAGACCCGGCTGCTGGATGCCTCCCCCGACGCCCCGTCGCTGGCCTCCTCGCTCAACCATGCCGCGCTCAATGTCGCCAACGCCCTGGGAGCCTTCCTTGGCGGCCTCGTGATCGCCTGGGGCTGGGGCTATGTCGCCCCCGCCCTCGTGGGCGCCGTTCTGGCCCTCCTGGGTCTCGGCGTCGCTGTCATCAGCGGCGTGGTGGAACGCAAGAGGCCGCTGGCACGGTAGCCGCATCGCGGCTACCGTGCCAGCGGCCCCGGGACTTCCTGTCGGCCGGGCAGTCGGTCAGGGTGTGCTGACGCGCTGGACATCCGGCTCAAGGTAGATGACCCGGGCAATCGGCACGGCCTCACGGATCCTGGTCTCGGCGTCGTCAATCACCTTGGCGATTTCCTGGCCGGTGTCCGCCCGGCCGATGCTGATTTTGGCAGCCACCAGCAGTTCTTCGGGGCCAAGGTGCAGGGTCTTGAGATGGATGATGCCGGTGCCGTCGGCCCCGATTGCGGAGCGGATCTTCGCCACGTCATCCTTGGTCGCGGATTCGCCCAGCAGCAGGGACTTCGTCTCAACGGCCAGCACGGCGGCGATCGCGACGAGCAGCAGGCCGATCATGCCGGTGCCCAGCGCGTCCCAGATGCCGTTGCCGGTGAGGAGCGTCAGGCTCACGCCAAAGAGCGCGAAGACCAGGCCCAGGAGGGCGCCAAAGTCTTCCAGCAGGATGACGGGAAGCTCGGGCTGCTTGGCGCTGCGGATGAACTTGACCCAGCCCTGCTTGCCCCGGACGTGGTTGGACTCGATGATCGCGGTCCGGAAGGAAAAGGACTCGGCAATGATGGCGCCGATGAGTACCGCGAGCGGCACCCACCAGAAGTCGCCCTCGATGGCGTGCGGGTGCTGGATCTTTCCCCACGCTTCATAGAGCGCAAAGAGGCCGCCGACGCTGAACAGCACGATCGAGACGATGAAAGCGTAGATGTAGCGCTCGCGTCCGTAGCCGAAGGGGTGTTCCGGGCTCGCCGCCTTCTGGGCGCGCTTGCCGCCCACGAGCAGGAGGATCTGGTTGCCGGAGTCCGCCAGCGAGTGGATGGCCTCCGCGAGCATCGAGGAGGACAGCGTCAGGAAATACGCGACGAACTTCAGGACGGCGATGGTCAGGTTGGCAGCTAGCGCCGCAACAATCGCCTTGGTACCGCCATTTGCAGCCAAGTGAGCTTCTCCTTAGGGGGTTCTACTGGGGTGTTGGCGGGCACCGGAATCCGCCCGTACCCGCATGGAATACCGTACCCGCTGGACCGTGCTGCCGCACCGCGCAATGCCCGGGCACATGCCGATCTCAGGCCGGATGCAGGCAGGTAACGATTGGAGGTGATCCTGCTGACATTTGATGCCGCAGGTGTTAGCTTGAAGCCATAATCGGGATTCATAATTTGGATGCCGACGAATATGTAGGAGGAGACATGGGCTTTCTAGGCTGGATCATTCTCGGACTCATAGTAGGTGCAATCGTTAAGGCAGTCATGCCAGGCAAGGTCGGCGGCGGCTGGGTCACCAGCCTCGTGCTCGGCGTTGTCGGTGCCATTGTCGGCGGCTGGATCGGCGACCTGCTATTCGGCGGCGGCAAGATGGAATTCTGGAATCTCGGTTCCTGGATCCTGGCCATTGTCGGTGGCCTCGTGGTTGCCGGCATCTACGGCGCCGTTACCGGACGCAACAAGACAACTACGTAATTGCACAGGCCACCGGCCCGGCGCGCACAGTGCCAGGGCGGTGACAGCAACGACGGCGGGAGCCCACCATTCGGTGGACCCCCGCCTTCTCTATGTCCGGCCTTCTCTGTATGTCCGGCCGCCGTGGCCCGGCCGGCCGGCTCATCAATGCGCTAGTGGCCCGACGCGCCGTCCTGCTGTGAGCGGGCGCTGGCGTAGAGGCAGACCGTCGCGGCGGTGCCGAGGTTGAGGCTTTCGGCCGCTCCGTACACAGGCACGGCCACGCGGTGGTCCGCCAGCGCGAGTTCTTCCTCGGACAGGCCCTGGGCCTCGTTGCCGAACAGCCAGGCCGTGGGCTTTTCCAGGGCGTAGTCGGAGCCGGCGGCGGATGCCCCCAGGCGGCGGGCCGCGTTCTCGTCCTGGAGCCGGTCCAGGTTCAGCTGGCCGCCGCCGTCAGCGGCCAACACACCGATGCCGCGCTCCTTGCACCGGGCCACGAGCTCTTCCACTTCGGCGCCAAGGACGACGGGCAGGTGGAAGAGGGACCCCGCCGTCGAGCGCACAGCTTTGGGGTTGTAGATATCCACGCTGGAGGCGGTCAGCACGACGGCGTCCGCGCCGGCGGCGTCTGCCGCCCGCAGCACCGTGCCGGCGTTCCCTGGGTCGCGGACCTGGCACAGCACGGCGATCAGCCGGGGGCCGGCGTCGAGCACCTGTTCGATACTGACGTCCAGGAACCCGCAGACCGCGAGAATGCCCTGCGGGGTGACCGTGTCCGCCATGGCGGCCAGCACTTCGTCGGTGGCGAGGTATGCGGTGGTGCCCTCCGCGAGTGTCTCCAGATCCGGGTGCCGGTCGAGGCAGGCCTCGCTTGCGTACACCTCATGGACGACGCCGGGCTCCCCCGCGGCAATCCTTTTCTGGTGCAGGACCAGGGCCTCCCGGACAGCCTGCGGGCCCTCCGCCAGGAACTCGCTGCGTTTTAAACGGGCCGGGCGCCCGGCAAGTTGTGCCACCTTCCTCACCCGATCAGCTCGAGGATTGGAAAGTGGAAAGTCTTGCGGGCGCCCGGTTTCGTTCATATAAGAACCTTAGTTGCTTTCGCAGCCGGCTCTTGAACGACGTAGTTTTTGAGGACTACGGGAACTACTTAGCAGCCGCCTCAGCAGCAACCTTCTTGGCAGCAGGCTTCTTGGCGGCCTTGGCCTTCGGAGCCGTCCCGGCCGGAGCGGAGGTGTCGGCGGGCAGAGAGTCCTTGGCGATCTTGACCAGCGCGGTGAAGGCGTTGGCGTCGGAAACGGCAAGCTCGGCCAGCATACGGCGGTCAACCTCGACCTCAGCGGCCTTCAGGCCCTGGATCAGACGGTTGTAGGTGAGGCCGTTGGCGCGGGATGCAGCGTTGATGCGCTGGATCCACAGGCGGCGGAAGTCGCCCTTCTTCTTCTTGCGGTCGCCGTAGCTGTATACAAACGAGTGCAGCAGCTGCTCTTTGGCCTTGCGGTACAGGCGTGAACGCTGTCCACGGTAGCCCTTTGCGCGCTCAAGGATAACCCGGCGCTTCTTGTGGGCGTTTACCGCCCTCTTCACACGTGCCACGTGCGTACTCCTTCGAAAATTCTGATCCCAAGCGTCTACTGCCGGAACAACCGGCTGGCCTGAGAAGCCTTATTGGTAGTTGACTGCTGCCAGGTGGCAATCAGTCAGAGAACTTGGAACTTAGATGCCGAGCATCTTCCGGATGACCTTGGCGTCGCCCTTGAAGACGATCTTGTCGCCGGCGAGGCGGCGGGTCAGCCTGGAGGACTTGTGCTCGAGGTAGTGGCGGCGGTTGGCCTGCTGGCGGCGCAGCTTGCCGCTGCCGGTCAGCTTGAAGCGCTTCTTAGCACCGCTGTGGGTCTTCATCTTCGGCATGGGAACCGATCTCCTTACGTATCCGCAGACAGGGTCTGCAGTCTTTCGTGCAGCCGCCCCTGCGGGCGGCGTGCTGGTTGCTTGCTGCCGGACATTGCTGTCCGGCGGCCGTGAACTAGTTGGTCTTCTTGGTGCCCGGCTTGGCGGCTGCCCTCGGAGCGGCAGGCCGCACAGGAGGCTTCGGCGCCGCGGGGCGCGGCACCGGCTTCGGTGCCGCTGCCGGAGCGGCCGTTTCAGCCTCGGGTGCCTTCGCAACCTCGGGCGCCTTGGCAGCCTCAGGGGCCTTGGCGGCTGCTGCCTTGGGCGCAGCCGGAGCCTTGGCAACTGCCGGCTTGGAAGCTGCCTTCGGAGCTTCACGCCTCGGAGCGGCCTTGGGGGCCTCCTGCTTGGGCGCTTCCTGGACGGGAGCCTTTGCTGCCGGCGCTTCCTGCACCTTGACCTCGGCGGCGGGGGCCTCCGTGGCTACGGTTTCTTCGACTGCTTCGTCCTTGACCGCGTTGTCCGCGGCAGGGGCCTCGGCGACGGCGGGAGCTGCTTCCGTTGCCGGAGCCTCCGTCTTGATCTGGTATCCCTCCGGAAGGAGGTCGGCCAGGGACTGCGTCAGCGGCGCACTGTCGTCGCCGGAAACGTCCATGCGGCCCGGGGCCCCCGAGGCCTTGGCTTCGTTCTCAGCCTTGGCTTCCGCGCGCTGCGTCGCACGGCGTGCCTCCGCCTTGGCCTCGGCCTTGTTCTTCAGGGGACCCACCACCATGACCATGTTGCGACCATCGATCCGCGGGCTTGACTCCACCACGCCGACTTCGGCGACGTCGTCGGCAAAGCGCTGCAGCAGGCGAATGCCCATCTCGGGGCGCTGCTGCTCACGGCCGCGGAACTGGATCATGGCCTTGACCTTGTCACCGGCACCGAGGAACCGGAGCGCGTGGCCGCGCTTGGTCTCATAGTCGTGGGTGTCGATCTTCAGGCGGAAGCGGATTTCTTTCAGAACCGTGTTGGTCTGGTTCTTCCGGGCCTCGCGTGCCTTGACCGCAGCTTCGTACTTGTACTTGCCGAAGTCCATCAGCTTGCACACCGGAGGCTTGGCCTGCGGTGCAACTTCAACGAGATCAAGATCGGACTCGGCAGCCAAACGCAGGGCATCCTCAATACGGACAACTCCTACTTGTTCGCCTGCAGGGCCGACCAGCCGCACCTCGGGGACGCGGATACGCTCATTGATTCTTGGCTCGCTAATGTTAAAGCTCCTGTGTTCGTGAGTGGCATTCCACCGGCAAATAGAGAAGGCCCCCAATTGCCGGAGCAATCGAAGGCCTCGAAGATCGGAATTGCCTGCCTCGTAGGAGGCGGCATGCGTTCCCGCCAGGCTGACGCCTCAGGGAAATGCCCGACCAGGTACCCGGCAACCTTGCTTCTTCCGAAGCTTCCCGAAGGAGAGCGGCTGACGCGGGTGGGAGAGAACTCCGCTTGCAAACTGAAATCGATTCTACCCAAAGAATCCCGTCCGGCGCACATACTCGACGAAGCAGGTATGGATCGGGGGCTTCCCAAGGGGAGTTCCTTCACTACGGCAGTTCAGCTGCCACAGTGAAGAAATCGAAATAACGACATTCAGTCGGTCTGTGACAAGCTTACCAGCATGAGCACTTCAGACAGTAATTCACACGTTTATGAGCCCGCCGGCTCTCAGGCCGACGTCTCGCAGCAGATCCGCGACATCTCCGAGGTCCCCGCGATCGAAGTCATCACCACCGCAGCGGTGCACCTGATGAGCGCAGCAGCAGTCAAGCTCGGCCTCGCCGCCGAGGAGAACGCAGAAGAGCTCAAGGACCTGGACGAAGCCCGCAAACTGATTACGGCTCTTGCCGGCCTGGTCACGGCTGCTGCCCCCGAGATCGGCTCGCAGCACGCCGGACCGTTGCGTGACGGACTGAGGTCCCTCCAGCTGGCTTTCCGCGAGGAGTCCATCCTTCCGGACGCCCCGGGCAAAGGCCCGGGCGAGAAATACACCGGACCGGTCAACTAGGAACCGGGCACAAGCTACTCACTCCGCGGCGGCGGGCGGACCTCAGCGGTCCGCCCGCCGCCGTCGTTAACCGCGGTGCGTCGAGTTCCCTGCACGGCGTTCCGAGGCGCTGCCCAGCCACACGCCTTGGCTAGGCTGCCGAGGCCAGCAGTCGACGACGACGGTGCTGCAGCACCAGCCCCACGAGGCACAGCACAACGCCGGCAGCCCCCACGGAGACGAACCCGGCCCCCGGGCCGACGCCGTCGATGAAGAGCCCGGCAAGCGGCGCCCCGAGGGCGACGCCGCCGGTCAGGGCCGATCCGTACCAGCCCATCGCCTCTCCGCGGCGGCTCTCGTCGACGAGTTCGGCGACCTTCTCCGAAGCCGCCGAGAGCACCGGGGCGCACAGCAGTCCCGGCAGCAGCGAGAGCAGACTCAGGGTCCAGGTGTCTGTCGCGAACGCCATCGGGATGGCCAGGGTGGACATGCCGAGCAGCAGCAAGATCGGCGAGATCGGCCGGTGCATGGCGCCGTAGATCAGCCCGCCGACCACCGAGGCCGCGCACCAGAAGAGGAAGACGAGCCCGATCTCGGCCTGGTGGCCGCCGGTCTCGAGGGCGGCCACAATGCCGACGTCGGTGCCGCTGAGCACCATGCCGGCCCCGGCCGCGACGGCGAAGACGGCAGCCACGGCCGCCGTGAACCAGGCGAAATTATGGTTGACCTTGTGGCGTAGCCCGGCGCGCCGCTGCCGCCTTTGCTCGGCGGCGGCTGCCAACGGGGCCAGCTCTGCGGCGGCTTCCTGCAGGTGTGCCGGGGCGGCAGCCACGACGGCGGCCTCCGCGCAATTCTGTTCATCCGCATCGAGTCCCGCCTCGAGCCCGGCGTCGAGGCCGCGGCCGGCCACGGGGCTGCGGGTCGGCGGGTTGAACCACATCAGGAACAGCCCGGACACCGAGGTGGCAATGCCGACGATGGTCAGGCCTACGACCGAGTAGCCGGCGGTGGCGACGAGGGCGCCGGCGGCGGGGCCGATCATGAAGACCAGTTCGGTGGAAATCGCATCGAGGGCAAACGCGGTGCGCCGCTGCTCCCCTGTGGCCAGGACGCCGAGGGACTGGCGCACGACGCTGAAGATCGGCAGCGTCAGCAGGCCGCCGACAAACACCAGCGGCAGCAGCAGCTCGTAGGACACGTGCGGCACGATCGACCAGATGACGGTTTCGGAAATGACGGACGGGATCAGGGCCTTGCGCAGGCCCGCGGTGTCGACACGCCGTCCGCGCCAGGGCGCCCCGACGGCGATGCCGATTGTCATGACTGCTGCCGCGGCGCCGGCGGCGGCATAGCCCTGGCCCAGGCTCAGGACGATGTGCAGGGTCAGCAGCACGCCCGCGGCGGAGTGCGGTATGCGGGCAATCATCCCGACCAGCAGGAGCCGCCTGATCGGCCGGACGGCCAGCAGCTCCTGGTAAAGCGTGAAGTTCACGGACTACATCCCTTTTGGTATTGCCCTCGGCAGCCTGGTACTGCTTCCGGCAGGAGTCCCCCGCTGGCCGTCAGCTATGGTGCTGCGCGCTGCAACTTGACTTCGATCGAGTCAACCCGCTCGGCAAACAATTCATTCCGGGCCCAGGCGTTGTTTAGGCCGGCCACGATGGACTGCACCCCCGCGGCGTCGAGCCCGTCCTCGAGGTAGAGGACCACCCGGAGTTCCGGGCCCGCACCTCCGCCGGGAAGCTGCCGTCCATCAGCCGCAGTTGAGGCAACTCCACCGCCTGGATGAATTTCAACACGCCGGACCTCCGGAAAGCCTACCGCGGCCGCGCCTAGGGACTGCGCCAGCACAGGATCAGCGTACGACGGGGTCCACGGCTGCTGCTGAGCGAGGGCCCAGACGGCGGGCCGGCGCACCACATACGTCAGGTCCGAGCCGGGGTCCAGAACCAGCAGCTCGGCGCCCTCGGCGACGGCGGACAGCGCTGCCCGGGCCGTATACACGGCAACCGGGCGGGCCTCGGGATGCCAGGCCTGAAGCGCCGCGGCCGAGGTGAACACAGGCATGGCCGTCCGGCCGTCGGGCGCCTTGAGGGTGACGAGGGCCATGTCGGACTCCTTGTCCCCATGCAATTTGTCCCCTGCCGGGCGGGTCGAGCCTTCGCCCTCTTCCGCGAGCCGGGCAAGGATCGGCACGAAGACGCGTGCGGTGGCGAGTGAGGCGATGACTGCGGCTTCGTCGCCGTCGCCGCTGGCGAGGCGCGCGAGGGCCGCCAGGTAACCGGCGTCCGCCGCGCCGTCGTCGTCTTCGAAATTGTGGATCCTGGCGTCGTCGCCGGCGAGGCTCCGCCCGGCCCACGGCTGGCCGGCCGAGTCGGCCGGACCGCCGGCGCCCGCCAGTGCTGCCGCGATGTGCCCGGGCAGATGCCGGGGCGGGACGGTGTTCCCGCCTGCGTCCGGCGCCGGGTTGGTGCCTGCTGGCTGGTGTTCCATGGCTGCGGTCCGGTTAGCGGCGGCCGGCGGCGTCGAGTGCCTCGGGCAGCGTGAAGTTTCCGTTGTAGAGGGCCTTGCCGATGATCGCGCCCTCGACGCCGAGCGGGACGAGGGAGCGCAGCACCTTGAGGTCCTCGAGGCTGGAGATGCCCCCGGACGCGACGACGGGCTTGCCGGTCTTCTCCACCATCCGGCGCAGCAGCTCGACGTTGGGACCCTGCAGGGTGCCGTCCTTGGTCACGTCCGTCACGACGTAACGGGCGCAGCCAGCCTCTTCCAGCCTGGCCAGGACCTCCCAGAGGTCGCCGCCTTCCTTGGTCCAGCCGCGTCCGGCGAGGGTGGTGCCGCGGACGTCCAGGCCGACGGCGATCTTGTCGCCGAAGCGCTCGATCACGCGGGACGTCCACTCCGGGTTCTCCAGCGCCGCGGTGCCGAGGTTGACCCGGGCGACGCCGAGATCGAGGGCCTTCTCGAGCGATTCGTCGTCGCGCAGGCCGCCGGAGAGCTCCACTTTGATGTCCAGGCGTCCCACGACTTCGCGCAGCAGTTCGGCGTTGGATCCCCGGCCGAAAGCGGCGTCAAGGTCCACGAGGTGGACCCACTCGGCCCCCTGCTGCTGCCAGTTGAGTGCGGCCTCCAGCGGGGTGCCGTAGCTCGTTTCGCTTCCGGCTTCGCCCTGAACGAGCCGGACGGCCTGGCCGTTGACGACGTCGACGGCGGGCAGCAGCTCGAGCACGGGCAGCGGGGTTTCGGTGGTCATCGGGGATCCTCAGCTTCTCAGGTGGCGGCGGATGGTCGGGAATGCTGCGGGACCGCTAGGAGGCGGGCAGCGTCAGGAAATAGGCGGCCAGAAGCGACATCCCGGCCAGCACGTAGAAGACGATCTGGACCCAGCGCGGACTCTTCTGCTGCCGGAAGGACAGCGCCCCGCCAACCAGCAGGCCGGCAAGCCCCATCAGGACGATGGACCACATCTAGGCGGCCTGTTCCGGGCCGGCGCCGGTTGCGCTGCCCGGGGCGGCCGCGTCCGGGGACCCCTTGCGCAGGCCCTCGACCCAGTTGCGCAGCAGGCGTGCGCCGGCGTCGCCGGACTTCTCCGGGTGGAACTGGGTGGCGCACAACGGACCATTTTCAACCGCCGCGATGAACGGGGCGCCGTGTTCGGACCAGGTGACCAGCGGCGCAATCATCCGGGGCTGGATCACGTCGAAATCCCAGTTCTGGACGCCGTAGGAGTGCACAAAGTAGAATCGCTCGTTCTCGACACCGGCGAACAGCTTCGAACCTTCCGGCACCGAAACTGTATTCCAGCCCATGTGCGGCACCACCTCGGCAGGCAGCAGTTCCACCTTGCCGGGCCACTCCCCCATCCCAAGGGCCTCGGTGCCGTGTTCCACACCGGCCTCGAACAGGACCTGCAGGCCCACGCAGATAGCCAGCACGGGACGGCCGCCGGCCACGCGGCGTCCGATCATCCGGATCCCGTCGACGGCCTTGAGCTCGCGCATGACCGTTTCGAAGGCTCCGACACCGGGGACGACAAGGCCGTCGGCGTTCAGGACGTCCTCGGGCCTGGCACTGAGGATGACCTCGGCGCCGGCCCGCTCCAGGGCACGGACGGCCGAGCGGACGTTGCCGGATCCGTAATCCAGCACCGTAACGGTGGGTTTGCCCTCGGGTGAGACGGGCTTCCGGCCGGCGTCGGGGTTGAGGATGGCGCCGTCCTGCAGCACCTTGCCGGTCACAGTGCACCCTTAGTGGACGGGATGCCTTCGACGCGGGGATCCGGCTCGACGGCGGCGCGCAGGGCGCGGGCGAAAGCCTTGAACTGGGCCTCGACGATGTGGTGCGGGTCCCGGCCGGCGGTGACATTCATGTGCAGGCAGATGCCCGCGTGCAAGGTGATCGCCTCGAAGACGTGCCGGGTCAGGGAACCCGTGAAGTGTCCGCCGATCAGGTGGTATTCCTGGCCTGCCGGCTCGCCGCCGTGGACCAGGTACGGCCGCCCGGAGACATCGACGACGGCGTGCGCCAGGGCTTCGTCCAGCGGCACCGTCGCCTCGCCGAAGCGGCGGATGCCGGCCTTGTTCCCCAGCGCGGTGCGCAGGACCTCGCCAAAGGTGATGGCGACATCTTCCACCGTGTGGTGGACATCGATGTGCGTATCGCCTGTGGCCTTGACCGTCATGTCGATCAGGGAGTGCTTGCTCAGCGCCGTCAGCATGTGGTCATAGAACGGGACCGAGGTGCTGATGTCCGAGACGCCGGTGCCGTCCAGGTTGATCTCGACCAGGACGGATGACTCGCTGGTGGTCCGTTCCAGGCGGGCGGTCCGGGCAGCGGTTGATCCGGTGATGCTCATGTGCAGGTGTCCTTTTGTGATGAAGGCGGTGCTAGGCGTTCTGGCGTTGTGCTTGACCCGGAGTCAAGTCTAGGCCCGCTGTTTCGCGGGGCTGCTCAGGATCTGGTCGAGGGCCTCAAGGAAGGCTGTGGTTTCCGTCTCAGTGCCGGCGGTGACGCGCAGGTGGCCGGGGATGCCGACGTCCCGGATGAGCACCCCGGCGTCCAGCAGTCCCTGCCAAACCGCGTGCGGGTTTTGGAGACCGCCGAAGAAGACGTAGTTCGAATCCGAGGCGGACGGCTTGAGGCCCATCCGCTGCAGTTCGGCAACGATCCTGTCCCGCTGCCGCTTGATGTCCTCGACGTCGGCCATGAGCGCCACGCGGTGGTGCAGGGCGGCAAGGGCGGTTGCCTGGGTGATGGCGGAGAGGTGGTACGGAAGCCGGACGAGGCGAAGGGCGTCGGCCACCCCGGGGGCTGCCGCCATGTAGCCCACGCGCGCGCCGGCAAGGGCGAAGGCCTTGCTCATGGTGCGCGAGACGATCAGCCGTTCCCGGCCCGGCAGCAGCTCGAGCGCACTCGGCGTACCGTCGTGGGCGAACTCGTGGTACGCCTCATCGACGATCACGATCGTCTGGCTGGCTTGGCCGGCCTCGTACACAGCCTGCACCACATCGAGACCCAGGCCCGTGCCGGTGGGGTTGTTCGGGGAGCAGAGGAAGACGATGTTGGGCTGAAGTTCGCGGACCTGGCGCGCCGCCGACTCCGCACTCAGCCCGTAGTCATCGGCCCGCACCCCCACGATGTATTCCGTGTCCGTCCCCGCGGCGAGCAGGGGGTACATGGAGTACGTGGGAGGGAAGCCCAGTGCCGTGCGTCCGGGTCCGCCGAAGGCCTGGAGGATCTGCTGGAGCACCTCGTTGGAGCCGTTCGCTGCCCAGATGTGCTCCGCGCCCAGCCCATGCCCGAGGTATTCCGCCAGGGCTTCGCGCAGTTCCGTGAACTCGCGGTCCGGATACCGGTTCAGGCCGGCCGCTGCCTCTGTTACGGCCGCGGCGATGGCCGCTCGGACGTCCGCCGGCACACCGTGGGTGTTCTCGTTGACGTTGAGCAGGATGGGGACGTCCAGCTGGGGTGCCCCGTAGGGGCTCATTCCCCGCAGATTGGTCCGGAGGGGAAGTCGGTTCAGGCGCTCTAACTGGTCAGTCACTTCAGTAGTTTAAGTGAGACGGCGGCGGGCCCTGAAACTGTGACGGCTCGGGCCAGGTCCGTCGGCGCCTTGGCGGCTGCTTGGTACGCGACGTTCCCGGGGCCGGAAGACTACTGGGCTGGACTACTGGGCCGGGACGAAGAGCGTCTGGCCGGGCAGGACGCGGGCGGCATCGAGGTTGTTGAGCTGGACGATGTCGGCGACGACGTCGCGGGGGTCGCGCCCGGGTGCCACGGTCCCGGCGATGGCCCACAGCGATTCCCCGGGCTGCACCGTGACAGAGACGGTGGGGGTCAGTGACAGCTCCTCAACAGATTCGGAAGCCTTGGCGGGTGCATTCAGGAAGCCGCTGAAGGAAAGGATCAGGGCGGCCAGCAGGATCAACGGCACTCCGAAGAAGACGAACCGCCCTCGCCTGGTCAGCCGCAGGGGTGCCTGCTTGGTGCGGGACGCACCGCCTGCCGGAGCGGCCGGACGGAAGGAAACCCGCGGTACGGACCGGCCATACCCGCCGGATGCGTCATGGCCGAAAGTGTGGTGAAACGCGCTTGATGCTGACATGAACTGAGCCCTCCTGGACCATACTGTGCCGCCCGGCGTACTCCACGTACTTGCCGCCAACCGGCCTAACCTTCGAACATAGAACCGAACAAACGCCCTCATCCAACTGCGATGCCTCATCAAACCCCCGGAAGTTCGAACACATCTTCGAACTTCACCTGTCCAGTTTTAGCACCTATTAACGAACATTGTCGAGACTCGCTAGAACAAATGTTTGAAATAACTGTGTGGCTGGCCTACGTTTGAGTCACAGGACAACCACTTCTGCAGTCGATCATCAGTAGTTGATCAGCGGGGTCTGACATTCAGGCCGGAAGGTCCCGGTAACTGCCGCAAGGCAGCCGGGCGGATTGGAAAGGCATTGGCGAATATGGCAGCACCAGCCACCGGCGGCCGGGCGTCCCAACGGAGCCCGCAGTCAGCCAGGCCTCCCAAGAGCCTGACCGTCCGGCAGAAGAAGATCCTCGAAACCATCCAGCGTTCGGTGACGGACAACGGCTACCCTCCCTCCATGCGCGAGATTGGCGATACCGTGGGACTGGCGAGTCTCTCCAGCGTGACGCACCAGCTCTCCCAACTCGAGAAGCTCGGCTACCTGCGGCGGGATCCCAAGCGGCCGCGCGCCATGGAAGTGCTCATGCCGCTGACCCTTGACGAGGGCAGCTCCAAGGTCTCGGGAGTGGCGAAGTCCAGCGGCCTGCGTGCCGTGGGCGGGCTGTCCGTCTCGGAACTGGCCAGCGCTACGGATACCGCAATGGTCCCCCTCGTCGGCCGTATCGCGGCCGGTGGCCCCATCCTCGCGGACCAGGTTGTGGAAGACGTCATGCCGTTGCCGCGCCAGCTGGTGGGCCACGGAGAGCTCTTCATGTTGAAGGTGGCGGGCGACTCGATGATCGATGCCGCCATCTGTGATGGCGACTGGGTGGTGGTGCGCCGGCAGGGTGACGCCGTGAACGGCGACATTGTTGCCGCACTGCTGGACGACGAGGCCACGGTCAAGACGTTCCGCCAGCGCGACGGCCACACCTGGCTGCTGCCCCAGAACACGCAGTACGAGCCAATCCTCGGCGACCACGCCGTCATTATGGGCAAGGTCGTCTCGGTCTTGCGCTCCCTCTAGCACCTGCCACACAGAGCCCCGCCGGCGTCCCCCGGAAGGGGGATGCCGGCGGGGCCCAACACATTCCCTGCTGCGGGGTGCTCCGTCCGCCTACTTGGCGGTCTGCGCCGACTCCTTGGAGAGCCGTTCCAAAGCCGCCATGGCAATTGCCGGATCGGTGGTCGGCCAGAACGGCGGCAGAGCGGCCCGGAGGAATCCCCCGTAGCGTTCCGTGGACAGCCGCGAATCCAGCACCGCCACGACTCCCTTGTCCGTCGTCGTGCGGATCAGCCGTCCGGCTCCCTGGGCCAGCCGGATCGCGGCGTGGGTTGCGGACACACTCATGAATCCGTTGCCGCCGGCCTGGGCCACCGCGCGGGAGCGCGCTGTCATGAGCGGGTCATCCGGCCGCGGGAACGGAATCCTGTCGATGACTACGAGCCGGCAGGAGCCCCCCGGGACGTCGACGCCCTGCCACAGGGACATGGTGCCGAAGAGGCAGGTGTCCGGTTCATCGGCGAACTGGCGCACGAGCGCCGTCATGGTCGAATCCCCCTGGCACAGAATGGTCATGTCCAGCCGGGGGCGCATCGCCTCGGCGGCGTCCTCGGCAGCCCGCCGGGACGAGAAGAGGCACAGTGCCCCTCCGCCGGAAGCCCGGATCAGTTTTTCCAGCTCGTCCAGCGCCTCCGGGGACGTGCCGCGGCCGGGCTTGGGCAGGTGCTTGGCAACATAGAGGATGCCCTGCTTGGGGTAGTCGAAGGGCGAGCCGACGTCGACTCCGGTCCAGCTGGGCGCGCCGGGGCCTACCAGGCCCAGACCTCCGGCCGCCGGTTCGAAGGCGGAGCCGATGGCCAGGGTGGCCGAGGTCAGGATGACCGTGTGGTCCGCGAACAGACCCTCGCGGAGCCGTCCGGCGACGCTCAGCGGGGCCACGTTGATCAGGGCCGGTGCGCTCTCGTCCGGCTGGGAGTATCCCTGCGCAGGGTCGAAAGTGCTGTTCCGGGAAAACCAGACCACCTCGCGGTTTTCGCGGGCAGCGAGCAGCCGTTCGCAGAGTTCCAGGATGACCATGAGGCGGGAGCGCGCGAGCTGGCGCCCGCCGTCGGCGGTGTTGGCGCTGTCCCCCTTGGAATCGGAGAGCGCGGCGCGGCAGGCGTCACGCAGCTGGTCCACGGAGTCGAGCTGCTCGCTGTTGAGCCCGTTGGGCATCAGCCCGCTGGGGACTCCTTCAATGGCAAGCTCGAGGTTGGACGCGGCGTTGTTGAGCGCGTCCACCGTGATGCCGGTGTGCTTCCGTGCCCCGGAGGCGGCGACATGCACCATTGCCACGGAGAGCTGGCCGGACACGGCCCCGGTGACGCGGTCCTGCAGCTCGTGCGCCTCGTCCACCACCACGACGTCGTACTCGGGCAGCACGGCGAGGCCTTCGAAGGCGCTGACCGCCAGCATGGCGTGGTTGGTGACGACGACGTCGGCGTCGGCAGCGTTCTGCCGGGCCAGTTCGCTGAAGCATTCGGCCGCCAGGGGGCACTTCTGCGCGCCGAGGCATTCCATCGACGTGACGGAGACCTGGCGCCAGGCGCGGTCCGTCACACCGGGCATGAGCTCGTCACGGTCCCCGGTGGCGGTCTCCTCGGCCCATTCGCGCAGCCGGACGACTTCCTTGCCGAGCTGGGAGGAAGGGCCGCCCATGGCGGCAGCGAAGTGCGGCACGGACGTGTCCTCGCCGAGGGAGAAGAGCTGGCCCTCGGAGGGTTCTTCGGAAGGGAAGCCTCCCTCGAGCTTGTGTTTGCACACATAGTTGGAGCGGCCCTTGACGAGGGCCACCTTGACCGGGCGGTCCAGGGCAGGGGTGATGGTCTTGAGCAGCCTGGGCAGGTCGCGGCCCACGATCTGGGTCTGCAGGGCCAGCGTGGCGGTGGAGACGAGGGTGGGTTTGTCACTGACAAGGGAATGCGCGATCAGCGGGATCAGGTAGGCCAAGGACTTGCCAGTGCCGGTGCCGGCCTGGACCAGCAGATGGTCGCCGGTGTCGATTGCCTGCGCCACCTGCCGGGCCATCTCGTGCTGGCCGCTGCGGCTCTGTCCGCCCATGCCTGACACCGCCCTGTCGAGCAGATCGATCACGAACTCCTCGCCGGGTGGTCCGCCGGTTCCTGCTGAACCCTTGCCTGCTGAACCCTTGCCTGCTGAACCCTTGCCTGCTGAAGCCTTTCCGCCGGACGCGTCCCCTTCCGGGTCCTCCCCCGCCGGGCGGTTCGCGTCCGGGTCCCCCCCGGCCACCGCTGCCTCAGTCATTGCTGATGAACGAATCCAGTTCAGCGGCCAGGCCCTCGCGCACCATCACGACGGCGCGGGTGCCGGTCTCCTCGTGGTCGAGGCTGAGGATCTCGGCGTCGGTCTCGTGCAGTTTGTTGAGCAGGTCCCCACGGTTGTACGGGATCATCAGTTCCAGCTTCACGCTGGGCCGCGGGATGCCCTCGCTGATGGCCTTGAGCAGTTCCGGGATGCCCTCGCCGGTGCGTGCCGACACCACAATGTGGCGCGGTTCGCGCTGCTTGAGCCGTTCGATCACGAACGGGTCGGCGGCGTCGGCCTTGTTCAGGACGATGATTTCCGGCACCTTGCGGGCGTCGACCTCGCTGAAGACCTTGCGGACGGCGGCAATCTGGCCCTCCGGATCCGGGTGGGAGACGTCGACGACGTGCAGGATCAGGTCCGAGTCGGCAATCTCTTCCAGGGTGGAGCGGAAAGCCTCCACGAGCTGGGTGGGCAGCGAGCGGACGAACCCCACGGTGTCGGCGAGGGTGTAGCCCAGTCCGTCCGAGGTTTCGGCCTTGCGGACCGTCGGGTCGAGGGTGGCGAACAGTGCGTTCTCCACCAGGACGCCGGCGTCGGTCAGCCGGTTCAGCAGTGACGACTTGCCGGCGTTGGTGTAGCCGGCGATTGCCACCGAGGGCACTGCATTACGACGGCGGTTGGCGCGCTTCGTTTCCCGGGCTGGCTTCATCGCGGCGATCTCGCGCCGCAGCTTGGCCATCCGGGTGCGGATCCGGCGCCGGTCCAGTTCGATCTTGGTTTCACCGGGACCACGCGAGCCCATGCCGGCACCGGCGCCGCCCACCTGCCCACCGGCCTGGCGGGACATCGAATCACCCCAGCCGCGCAGGCGCGGGAGCAGGTATTCGAGCTGGGCCAGTTCGACCTGGGCCTTGCCTTCGCGGCTCTTGGCGTGCTGCGCGAAGATGTCGAGGATCAGGGCCGTGCGGTCGATGACCTTGACCTTGACAATGTCTTCCAGGCTGCGGCGCTGGGACGGAGCCAGTTCGGCGTCGACCACGACGGTGTCCGCGCCGGTGGACATCACGATGTCCTTGAGTTCCTGGGCCTTACCGGAGCCAAGGAAGGTGCCCGGATCGGGCTTCTGGCGGCGCTGCACAATCCCATCGAGGACCTCCGAGCCGGCGGTCTCGGCCAGGGCGGCGAGTTCGCGCAGCGAGTTCTCGGCGTCGGCGAGGGTGCCTTCAGTCCAGAGACCGGCGAGGACGACGCGTTCGAGGCGCAGTTGCCGGTATTCGACCTCGGTGACGTCTTCCAGTTCGGTGGACAGGCTGCCGGTACGGCGCAGTGCGTGCCGTTCCTCAAGGTCCTGCTGGTCGCCGTCGTAGTTGCTGTGTTCCTCGTCCGGCCGTGAGATCGCCTGGGCCTTGCCGAGCACCGACTTGGACTCGCCGGCGGCCGGGGACGCCTTCCGGGCAGGGGTTTCCTTGGAGAGGATCCGGTCGATGACAGCTTGGATTTCCGCAGGACTCATGTCCTGGGCTGCTGAATCGGGTCCGGTGTTGGGCTGACTGGTCATGGTCTCCTTTGAAGGTTCGGCAATTTCAGAATAGTGCCGATCGGTGCCGTGTGGGGCGGAATTCGCGCTGGGCTGACGACTATTGGTCAAACGGGCCTCCTGGGATGCCCGCGGCGGCGGTGCCGGGGCAGGGTGGGAGCGGGAGAAGTGGGCGGAAACTAAGGACCGATCCTGGCGGATCAGGCCGCTTTTGAGGGATGTTCATTCGCTGAGCATTGCGGGACTCCAAGTGATGCGGGCGCCGGACAGGGAAGGAATCACTGGATTGGGCGCGCTGCACGAAAAAAACTTGCGGAAGGTAGGGACCTGCGTCGCTGCGGGGACGGGACTTAACCCGTGCCGGCTACTTGAAGTTCAAGAACATGCCTCAAAGACTAGCAGACTGTCATTCTGCCCGGACCGGCAGGCGCCCGGCGGGGCGGCCACTGCTTCCCGGCGGGTTCGCATCGGGGTTCGCATCGGTTTCCCATCGGTTCCCATCGGTTTCCCCTGCGGTTCCCATCGGTTTCCCATACAGGTCGAGGGCCAACTAATCTGGCCAGTTATGGAGTCTGCACACTATTTCAGCGCCCAGCCGGCCGGGCCGTTCACCCGCAAGCCACTGACCGTGGAGCTTGCCGGTGAGACACGCCACCTGCAGACCGCCTCGGGAATCTTCAGCCCGGACGGCATCGACAAGGGAACGGCCGTGTTGCTGGCCGATGTGCCCTCCCCTGCGCCGCAGGGAAACCTTCTGGACATCGGCTGCGGCTGGGGCCCGATCGCGCTGACCATGGCGCTGCGGGCACCTCATTCACGCGTCTGCGCGGTGGATGTGAACGAGCGCTGCGTGACGCTGACGAACGAGAACGCGGCGCTCCTGGGGCTGGGAAATCTCACGGCCAGCACACCCGACGCCGTCGATCCGGAGCTGCGTTTCGACACCATCTGGTCCAACCCGCCGATCCGGATCGGCAAAGACGAGCTTCATGCCCTGCTGCTCCTGTGGCTGCCGCGGCTGGCCGAGGGCGGCTCGGCCTGGCTCGTGGTGCAGAAGAACCTGGGGTCCGATTCGCTTCAGCGCTGGCTTGCCGCCGAGCTGGACAGCAGCTTCACCGTGACGCGCGAGAGCACCTCGAAGTCGTTCCGCATCCTGCGGGTCAGGAAAGCGTCCCGCTAGCCACGAGCACGGCCGGGCCGCTGAGCTCGACATGCTCGTGGCCTTCGGTGCCGAGGAAGAATTTCACGCCGACGACACCGCCTGGCACGTGGACGTTCCAGACGTCCGGGGCGCCCTGGCCGGCCCAGTGGCGGATCGCGACGGCGGCCGCGCAGGCGCCGGTGCCACAGGACTGGGTTTCGCCCACGCCCCGCTCGTGAACGCGCATGGTGATGGTTCCGACGCCGTCGTGCACCAGCGGCTCGGAGGGCACAACAAACTCGACGTTGGTGCCGTGGGGCGGCGTCGGATCCACATGGGGTGCGGTGAACAGCTGCGTGGCCTCGAGCTCTGCCAGTTCGGCCAGTGCAACGACGGTATGCGGGTTGCCCATGCTCACGGACAGAGCGGGCCGCGCGACCTCAAGTCCTGTGGCGCTGACCAGTGAATCCATGGCTCGCGCGGTGGCCTCGCCCGGGAAGATGAACTCCCAGGGGCCCATGTCGACGGCGTACCCTGCCGCGGTGCGGACAATCGTCTTGGCCCCGCCGCGGGTGCCGATGGTCAGGGATTCCCCGGCGGGCAGCTCGACGAGGCCTTCGGCGATCAGGAAGTGCACAAAGACGCGGACCCCGTTGCCGCACATTTCCGAGAGCGAGCCGTCGCCGTTGCGGTAGTCCATGAACCATTCGGCGTCCGGGTGCTCCGTGAGCAGCTCCTGGCCTTCCGGGAGCAGCCTGGAGGGGACGGCGCGGATCAGGCCGTCTCCGCCGATGCCGCGGTGGCGGTCGCACAGTGCTGCGACCTGCTCCGGGGTGACGGACAGGGTGCCGTTCGGGTCGGCGAGGAGCACAAAGTCATTGCCCGTGCCGTGTCCTTTGGAGAATTTGAGTCCGCTCAGGGCCGCAGTGTTGGCTTCTGCGTTTTGGTCAACGGCTGCGGCGAGGGTTTCATCCATGATTCAAGGTTACCGGTCCCGGATGGCCGGGGCGGCACAGTGCGGCGGCCTTGGTCACGAGGCCGGGATCCTGCCAGTCCAGCCAGTGGATGCGGGGGTCCGCCCGGAACCAGGTCAGCTGGCGGCGGGCGAACTGCCGGGTCGCGACGATGGTCTCCTCGGCCGCCTGTTCCACGCCGGTCTCGCCGTCGAGGACCCGGAGGAACTGGGCGTAGCCGAGGGCCCGCGGGGCGGTCCTGCCCAGCCGGAGCCCGGCCCCATCAAGCCGCCGGACCTCTTCGAGCAACCCCTGGTCCACCATGGCGTGGACGCGGCGGGCGAGCCGCTCCCTGAGCAGTTCGCGGTCCACCTCGAGGCCGATCTGGACGGCAGGCTGGAAATACTCGCGGGTGGGCATGAAGGCGCTGAAGGGCCGCCCGGTCAGTTCGTGGACCTCGAGGGCTCGGATGATCCGGCGGGCATCGCCGAGCCGGCCGGCGGACGCCGGATCCACGGTCTCCAGCCGGGCCCGCAAAGGGGCGGGGCCGTCCGCTTCCAGTTCCGCCTCCAGCCGGCGGCGGATGGCAGGATCGGTGCCAGGGAATTCCAGCACGTCAAGGGCGGCGCGGACGTAGAGCCCGGAGCCGCCGGCGAGGATGGCGCGCTTGCCGCGGGTATGGATGTCCGTGATGAGCGCGCGGACCTGCTGCTGGAAGTCCGAGACGCTGGCTTCCCCGGTCACGTCCAGGATGTCCAGGAGGTGGTGCGGCACCCCCCTGCGTTCGGCGTCGGTGATCTTGGCAGTGCCGATGTCCATGCCGCGGTAGAACTGCATGGAATCGGCGTTGATGACTTCGCCGTCGAGCTCCAGCGCGAGCGAGACGGCAAGGTCGGACTTGCCGGAACCGGTCGGCCCGACGACGGCTATCACCGGCGGTGCGTCCCGCACTGCGTCGGCCTGAGTGTCCTCCTGTGCCTTGCCGGCCGGAATGCCCTCCGGACCTGCCACCGGCTAGCGGCCGCGGACCGGTAGGGTGGGCATGCCCAAAGACACACCCGTCCTGCCGGAGGCGGCCCCCGGCGCCGGCGCGCCGCAGGAGTCGGCCTGGGACCTGTCCCAGGCATCGCCTGCGCGGGAGCGGCGGAGGCTGTAGTCGTCCGCCGTCACCGGGTCGGCGACGAGGTGGAAGGACGCAGCCTCGGTGATGGTGACGGTCACGAGATCGCCGGGGCGGGGCACTTCGGCGCCGGCGGGGACGGAGAAGTGGACCAGCCGCTGGTCCTGGGCGCGGCCGGAGAGCCGGTGGGTTTCCTCGGCTTTGCGGCCGGACTGGGCCGTGACCATGACCTCGACACGGCGGCCGAGCTGGCGGGCGTTTTCCTCGGCAGCGATCCGGTCCTGCAGCGCGGTGAGGCGTTCGAAGCGTTCCTGGACCACGGGCTTGGGCAGCTGATCCGGGAGGTCCGCGGCGGGGGTGCCGGGGCGTTTGGAGTACTGGAAGGTGAAGGCGGTGGCGAAGCGCGACTTCTCCACGACGTCGAGGGTGGCCTGGAAGTCCTCTTCAGTCTCACCGGGGAACCCGACGATGATGTCGGTAGAGATGGCCGCGCGCGGGATCTTTTCCCGGACCTTGTCCAGGATGCCGAGGAACTTCGTGGAGCGGTAGGAACGGCGCATGTCCTTGAGGACCTTGTCCGAGCCGGACTGCAGCGGCATATGCAGCTGCGGCATGACGTTGGGGGTCTCGGCCATGGCGTCGATGACGTCATCGGTGAAGGCGGCCGGGTGCGGGCTCGTGAACCGGACGCGTTCCAGGCCGGGGATGTCCCCGCAGGCGCGCAAGAGCTTGGAGAAGGCCTGCCGGTCGCCGAATTCGACGCCGTAGGAGTTCACGTTCTGGCCCAGCAGGGTGACTTCGATGGCGCCGTCGTCAACGAGGGCCTGGATCTCGGCCAGGATGTCACCGGGCCGGCGGTCCTTTTCCTTGCCCCGCAGGGCCGGGACGATGCAGAAGGTGCAGGTGTTGTTGCAGCCCACGGAAATCGACACCCAGCCTGAGTAGACCGAGTCCCGCTTGGTCGGAAGCGTGGAGGGGAAGACGTCGAGAGATTCGAGGATTTCCAGCTGCGCCTCGTTATTGTGCCGCGCCCGGTCCAGCAGGGCGGGAAGGGCACCGACGTTGTGGGTGCCGAAGACTGCGTCCACCCAGGGTGCTTTCTTCAAGATGGTGTCGCGGTCCTTCTGCGCCAGGCAGCCGCCGACGGCGATCTGCATGCCGGGGTTGGCGGCCTTGACCGGAGCCAGCATGCCGAGATTGCCGTAGAGCTTGTTGTCGGCGTTCTCCCGGACTGCGCAGGTGTTGAAGACCACGACGTCGGCCAGCTCACCTGCGGCGGGGACGTAGCCGGCGGCTTCGAGCATCCCGGACATCCGCTCGGAATCGTGCACGTTCATCTGGCAGCCGAAAGTGCGCACCTGGTAGGTACGCGGCTGCGCGGCAGCATGCGCGGGCAAGGCGTCAGCTGCAGACGAGGAGTCCAGGGAGGGCGTGGTACCGGCTGCTGGGGAGGGAATGGTCAAACTCACCTGTTAAGGGTAACGGGTCCGCGCCGCCGCCGTGCCGGAGGGTTCACCCGACTCCGGGTTCAGTAGACTCCGGATTCAATAGTCCGGGTCTGCTTCCGCCCCCGCTGCCACGGCTTCGAGCACCTCGCCCACGATCCTGAAGGCCTGCGAGGGGTGGTACCCCTTGCGTGCGAGCATCGAGGCCAGCCGGCGCGTGGTCTTGTCCCGCACCTCGCGGTCTTCGAATCCGGTGACGCCGCGAAGTTTGCGCTGGACGAGTTCCCGGGCCGCGGCCTCCTCGTCTTCGTCGCTGAGCTGTTCCAGGGCGATGGCGGCGGTGTCCGCGTCGATGCCTTTGTCCGCGAGTTCCCGCCGCAGGGCGCCTTTCGCGAGCTTTCGGCTTTGGGACCGGCTCCGGACCCACATGTCCGCGAACTCCGCGTCGTCGACGAGCCGGACCTCTTCGAAGCGGTCCAGTACGGCTTCGGCGACATCGCCGGGGATGTTTCGCTCGGCCAGCTTTCGGGCAAGCTGAAGTCTGCTCTTGGGCGACGACGTCAACTGCCGCAGCACGATGGCCCGGGCTACCGCCGCCGGATCTGCGTCCCGGCGCTGCTCGGGCGAGGGACGGGAACGACGGCGCCCGTCCTGAGGACTGTCCTCACGCCCGGCGCGGTCGGCAACGCCCGGGGCAGGACTCCCGGATGAGAATCCTGCCCCTTTGCGCGCTCCGCGTCGTGAAGGCGTGCCTTCGGACACCAGGCCGTCAGAAGCCGTCAACGGCCTTCAGCCTCGGCGATGCTTCGGTCTCGGCCGGGGCCTTCACCCCGACGCCGAGCTTCTCCTTGATGAGACGCTCCAGTTCGGAGGCGAGCTCAGGGTTGTCGCGCAGGAAGCGGCGCGAGTTCTCCATGCCCTGGCCGAGCTGGTCGCCGTCGTACGTGAACCAGGATCCCGACTTCTTGATCAGGCCGTGCTCGACGCCCATGTCGATGATGCCGCCCTCACGGGAAATGCCCTGGCCGTAGATGATGTCGAACTCGGCGATCTTGAAAGGCGGGGCCATCTTGTTCTTGACGATCTTGGCCTTGGTGCGGTTACCGACGGAGTCCGCGCCCTCCTTGAGGGTCTGGATCCGGCGGACGTCAATACGGATCGAGGCGTAGAACTTCAGGGCCTTACCACCGGTGGTGGTTTCCGGGGAGCCGAAGAACACGCCGATTTTTTCACGCAGCTGGTTGATGAAGATGGCGGTGGTCTTGGTCTGGCTCAGGCGGCCGGTGATCTTACGCAGCGCCTGGCTCATCAGGCGGGCCTGGAGACCGACGTGGCTGTCGCCCATGTCGCCTTCGATTTCCGCGCGGGGAACCAGCGCGGCGACGGAGTCGATGACGATGACGTCAAGCGAGCCGGAGCCGATGAGCATGTCCATGATCTCCAGGGCCTGCTCGCCGGTGTCCGGCTGGGAAACGAGCAGGGCGTCGGTGTCCACGCCCAGCCTGGCCGCGTATTCGGGATCCAGGGCGTGTTCGGCGTCGATGAAGGCGGCGATGCCGCCCAGACGCTGAGCGCTGGCCACCGCGTGCAGTGCCACGGTGGTCTTACCGGAGGATTCCGGACCGTAGATTTCAACGACGCGGCCGCGGGGCAGCCCGCCAATTCCCAGGGCTATGTCCAGTGCAATGGAGCCGGTCGGGATGACCTCGATGGGTGCACGGACTTCGTCGCCCAGGCGCATGACCGAGCCTTTGCCGAACTGCTTGTCAATCTGGGCAAGCGCTGCGTCGAGCGCCTTCTGGCGATCCGGGGCTGCGGCCATGGTTCACACCTCTAATGCTTTCTCGCTGTGGAGTGGCCGTATTGGCCCTTCGTCTGTCATCGCTGACCTGTCTTCACTGACGCTAATGGCACCCACCGACAGAGTTGCCGGCCTGCATCGCGTATGTGGAAAGCGCTCTAAAAAAAGCATAGTCCCACCCGAACAGATATTCGAACAATCCGGCGGCGTGTCAGTGTTCGGCGTGTCAGTGTTCGGCGTGTCAGTGTTCGGCATGTCAGTGTTCGGCGTGTCAGTGTTCGGTGTGTTCGACCGGCCTGGTCCCGCCGCGGGTCAGCGGGTTTTGACGTCGCGGCCCAACCGGCGCTCAGGCGGTACATCCTGGACTTCGCAGAGGGCCAGCCAGACCTGCCGCGGCGGCACCCCGGCACTGAGCGCCTGGTCCGCGGTGCGGCCACCCACCCCGGACAGGACCAGCGAGCTGCTGAGAACCCGGGAATAGCCTGCTCCGAACTCGTCGTCCATGAGCCGCCAAAAGTCACTGATTCGCACCAATAAAGTCTCTCACGGTCCGGGACTCTAGAATGGTTGCCATGAGCAACCCACCCGAGGGCCCCGAAAATTCACTGAATTCTCCCGGGAACGCCGAGGATCCCGCGGACGCCGCCCTGACCGCTGTAGAGCACCAGTTGAGCGTGCTGTGGCGCCGCGCCCGGTCCGTGTCCCAGCAGCTCTCGCGGCAGGTCCATCCGGACATGGAGCCGGCAGCCTACGGCCTGCTCAGCGTGATCCGCCGGAAGGGTCCGATCCGGTTGACCGAGCTGGCCTCCTGCATCGGCGTCGGCAAGCCTTCGGTGAGCCGGCAGATCGCATTCCTGGAAAACCTCGGCCTGGTGTCCAAGGAGGCCGATCCGCTCGACGGCCGGGCCCAGTCGATCAGGCTGACGGCCAAGGGGGAGGAGAAGATGCACCAGGTCCAGGACGCCCGGCGTGAGGTCTTCCGGGAGCGGCTGTCAGAGTGGCCGGCCGAGGAACTGCAGGCCCTCGCGGCCTATATGGCCAAGCTCAACGCCACGTACGAGCGCGACGGCTTCCCCAGGGACGAGTCCGCGTAACTACGCCTGAGCCCAATACTCCGCCGGAGGGCACATCACGGCAGTGTTGCGGCGGAACACTGCCGTGAACTGTCGTCCGGCGCTCCGTCCCGGACACGGAAAAGGTCCCCGGCACACCGCCGGGGACCTTCCTTAGATCGAATGGGGCCGGGGCTACCGCGCCCCGGAGAGAAGGCCCTTGGCCAACTCGTCGTTCAGGTCCGAGTTGAGCTCACGGTCCAGGTCACGGCCGTAGCGCTGTGCGAACTCCTGCGGGACGGTGTCCGGAACTGCCACACCCTCGACGACGGCGACGCGGTCGCTGACTTCGCGGAGCATGCTGGAGAGCGGAACATCGAGGGCCGAGCAGATCGAGGAAAGGAGCTCCGAGGAGGCTTCCTTTTGGCCGCGTTCCACTTCGCTCAGGTAGCCCAGTGAAACGCGGGCGCTGTGCGAGACTTCGCGGAGGGTACGGCCTTGGCGTTGGCGGACATCGCGCAGAACATCGCCGATTTCGTGACGAAGTACAACCATCTTGCGCTCCTTCTGTTCGCTCTTAGCCTGATCGGCGAGGCCCACATCCTTCCAGCGGACAACGCCGTTTACGGATACGGGCTGCTTTACCATCTGTATCGCCTTGCTCCCTCGTATGTCGAGTCCGCCGCTAGAGGGCGAACTATTGATGCTTTCATCCTAGGCGCCTCCCATATTCGGAGGCGACACAATCTAACAACTATTAGGAATCAACTTTTGTTCCCGGCAACTTTACGCAGGGTAGCCTGCCGGCGCCAGTACCTCCAGCAGGCGGTCCAGGGCCGCCGCGCAGGCCAGAGAGCGGATTTCCGCCCGGCTTCCCTCGAAGCTGTACGCGTACGAGGCCGACCCGTCCGCGGTGGCGATGCCGATATAGACCGACCCGACGTCCTGTCCTCCGTGCTGCTCGGGGCCGGCGACGCCGGTGGTGGACACGCCGATGTCGGCACCGCAGATCCGCCGGGCGCCGTCGGCCATGGCGGCGGCGACCTGCCCGTCCACGGCGCCGACGGCGTCCAGGAGGTCCCGGGGAACTCCGAGCACATCGGCCTTGACCGAGTTCTGGTAGGACACCACACCACCCTGCAGCATCCCGGAGGCACCGGGGGTATCGGCCAGGACCGCCGCGACCATGCCAGCGGTGAGGGATTCGGCGGTGGCGACGGTCAGCCCGCGGTCGATGGCTCCGGTCACGGCCTGTTCGGCGATGCGGTGAAGGTTGGGATGCAGAGTGGTCATGGCTTGCCCTCCTGGGCCTGCTGGTGCTGTGCCCGGATGCCGCTGGCGCGCAGCTTGAGGGCCTCGATGACGTATTCTCCGCCCGTCCAGACCGTGATGGCCAGGGCCACCATCATGACGGCGAAGGCCACAACCCCCAGCCACGGCACCAGGGAGGCCAGCGGAATGACGTACAGGAAGATGGCCGCCGTCTGGACGACGGTCTTGAGCTTTCCGCCCCGCGAGGCCGGGATCACGCCGTAGCGGATGACGAAGAAGCGCAGCGCGGTGATGCCCCACTCGCGGACCAGGATCAGGACGGTGACCCACCACGGGAGTTCCTGGAGCAGGGAGAGCATCACGAGGGCGGAGCCGATCAGGAGCTTGTCCGCGATCGGGTCGGCGATTTTGCCGAAATCGGTGACAAGTCCCCGGCTGCGGGCGATGTCGCCGTCGAGCTTGTCCGTGTAGATGGCGACGGCGAACGTCGCCGCCGCGACCCAGCGCCAGACGCCGTTTTGGCTGTCCAGCCCGGGGGCGTCAACGACGAGGAACCAGACGAAAAATGGCACCAGCACAATCCGCAGCATCGTCAGGATGTTGGGCAGGTTCCAGATCCGCGAGGCGGACCCGGCACTTCTGGCGTCGGCGCTAGTCACCTTCCTAGGCTACCGTCCGGTGAGCGACCAGGCGTCCTCGGAACCACTGTCGTCCTCATCAGAGGCCCCCCTGGAGCCACCGTCAGAGCCGTCCGAGCCGTCTGCGCCGTCGAAGTACTCAACTTTCTGGCTGCGCTTGTCCAGGTCTGCCGCCACGAGGTCTTCCGCGTAACCGCCCTGGGCGATGTTGGCGTTGGCGTTGTCACTCAGTGCCGCGGTCTGGGAATCAGCGACGGCGGGCATGTCCATGCCCTTCATGGCGGCGAGGACGGCGGCGAGGTCGTCCGGCTTGACCAGGACGTCGCGTGCCTTGGAGCCCTCGGAGGGACCCACCACTCCCCTGGACTCGAGCAGGTCCATGAGCCGGCCTGCCTTCGCGAAGCCGACGCGCAGCTTGCGCTGCAGCATCGAGGTGGAACCGAACTGGGTGGTGACCACCAGTTCGGTGGCCTGCAGCAGCACCTCGAGGTCGTCCCCGATGTCGTCGTCGATCTGCTTCTTCTGCGCCTCCGGGGCGACGTCGTCACGGTAGACGGCCTTGAGCTGGCCCTTGACGTGTTCGACCACCTTGTGGATCTCGGACTCGGTGACCCAGGCGCCCTGGACTCGCATGGCCTTGGAGGCGCCCATCGGCAGGAAGAGAGCGTCGCCCTGGCCGATGAGTTTCTCGGCGCCCGGCTGGTCCAGGACCACGCGGGAGTCCGTGACGGAGGAGGTCGCGAAGGCCATCCGGGATGGCACGTTGGCCTTGATCAGGCCGGTGACGACGTCCACGGACGGGCGCTGGGTGGCCAGGACCAGGTGGATGCCGGCCGCACGGGCCAGCTGGGTGATGCGGACGATGGAGTCTTCGACGTCGCGCGGGGCCACCATCATGAGGTCGGCGAGTTCGTCCACGATCACCAGCAGGTACGGGTACGGCCGGATGACCCGCTTGGAACCCTCCGGCGGGTGGACCTTGCCGGCCCGGACGGCCTTGTTGAAGTCGTCGATGTGCTTGAAGCCGTAGTTGGCGAGGTCGTCGTAACGGGCGTCCATCTCGCGGACCACCCACTGCAGCGCCTCGGCGGCTTTCTTGGGGTTGGTGATGATGGGTGTGATGAGGTGCGGGACGCCTTCATAGGCTGTCAGCTCCACCCGCTTGGGGTCCACCATGACCATGCGGACCTCGTCCGGGGTGGCGCGCATCAGGATGGAGGTGATCATGGCATTCACGAATGCCGACTTGCCGGCACCGGTGGCACCGGCCACCAGAAGGTGCGGCATCTTGGCGAGGTTCGCCACGACGTAGCCGCCCTCGACGTCCTTGCCGACACCGATCACCATGGGGTGCTCCGTCCGCCGGGCGTTCTGGCTCCGTAGCACGTCCCCCAGCGACACGGTTTCGCGGTCCGTGTTGGGGATCTCGATGCCGATCGCGGACCGCCCGGGGATGGGGCTCAGGATCCGTACATCCGAGCTGGCGACGGCATAGGAGATGTTCTTCGACAGGGCGGTGACGCGTTCCACCTTGGTGCCCGGGGAGAGCTCGATCTCGTACCGGGTCACGGTGGGGCCCCTGCTGAAGCCGGTGACCTGGGCTTCCACGTTGAACTGGTTGAGGGTCTCGGTCAGGGAGGCGACGATCGCGTCGTTGGCCTCGGTGCGTTCCTTGGGGATGGAGCCAGGGGTCAGGACGTCCGACGCCGGGAGCGTGTACGTCACGTCCCCGGCCAGGGAGAGCTGTTCGGTGCGCTGCGGAATGGGCGTGGGCAGCGGCGCCGGCGCCACCGGGTTGGAGGGGACCTTGGCGGCGGCCGCCGCCGCAGTTCCGGCGGCAGGGTTCAGGGACCCTGCGGCCACCATTCCCGGGGTGACGAGCGGGATCGCCTCGGTGGCGTTCTCCCCGACGTTTGCGGCGGCGCCGAGGCCCTGGGCAGCCTTGATCTTTTCGACGGCGATCTCGGCCTGGGTGGGCCGGCGCACGCCGGGAGCCACGGATTTGGAGCCCTTGGCGGCTTTCGCGGCCTCGGCTTCCTTGGCTGCTTCCTCATCTTCGATAAGGGCACGTTCGAAAGCTTCGTCCCCGACGTAGCCTTCCAGGCCGGCGTCGGCGTCGGCGTCTTTGCCGAAGAGCCGCCGGCGCTTCTTCTTCGCCGGGGCAGCGGTGTCGTTTTCGTAGAGGTAGCTACGGTCGTGGTCGTCGTCGGCGTCGTGTTCCTCCAAGTCGATGCCCATGAGGTGCTCGTAGGCGTCCCTGAGCCGGCTGGGGATGGCGCCGAAGGGTGTGGCCGTGACGATCAGCAGCGAGGTGAAGGCGAGCACGCTGTACACGGCCACGGGGACGGCGGCGTGGATGGCGGCCAGCGGTGCGGCGGCAAGATAGCCCAGCATGCCGCCGGCCTGGCGCAGGCCGTCGAAACCGTCGGCGACGGTCGGCTCGCCCCCGATGATGTGCGCCAGGCCGGTGCCGGCGAAGGTCATGAGCAGGAAACCGATGCCGATCCGGTTGTTGCCGCGGCCGTCAACGGGCTGGCGGAACAGGCGGAAAGCGCAGACGAAGAGCATGAGAGGCAGCAGCAGGGACATCCAGCCGAAGGTGCCGTTGACGATCCCGTAGACCATGTCCGGGAACCAGCCCTGGAAGCCCCACCAGGCGAAGGTGGCGGCGAAGACGCCGAGCGCGAGATTGAACAGGGCTGCGCCGTCGCGGCGGTCCTCGGGGGCGAGGTCGCTGACGTCAGAGCCGACCCGGCGGACCCCGGCGCCGACGACGTGGGCAATCCCCAGCCACGCGCCGGCAACGACCCGCACCAGCCAGGGCTGTTTGGGTTCGACGGTGGCCAACTGGCGGGTCCGTGCGGTGCCCGCCGAACCTGAGGGCCGTGCTTTGGACGCAGCTGTGCCCGAGCCCCGGCCCGTGGAACTACCTGATTTACCGCCTGGGTTTCCTCTAGGCGCGGAGGAAGTACGTGTCGCCATACCCGCTACGGTACCGGACACCGGGCCGAAAACCGCGGATTTCCGGGCCTCCGCGGGGATCATGTTGCGGACCCACGGCCTTCCCCGGGCGCCGGTGACGCGTTCCACCGGCAAGCCAAAACGGCCTTCCTGGCCGGCCCCGGCCAAAGGGCTGGGGCGGGTCAGGAAGGCCGTCTCGGTTCACCCGCAGAGGGCTCCGAGGGCAGGCGCTTAGGCCTCCAGGACCACCGGGATGATCAAGGGCTTGCGGCGAAGCTTCCGGTTGACCCAGGTGCCCACCACCCGGCGGACAACCTGCTGGAGCTGGTGTGTGGTGTGGTCCGTGCGGTTGAGCACGGCTTCTTCCAGGGCGGCATTGATCTTGGGGATGATCTCGTCGAAGACGGAGTCGTCCTCGGCCACGCCGCGGGCGTGGATTTCGGGGCCGGAGACGACCTTGCCGGTGGCGCGGTGGATCACGGTGATGATGGAGATGAAGCCTTCATCGCCGAGCGTCTGGCGGTCCTTCAGGTCGGCTTCCGTGACTTCGCCGACGCTGGAGCCGTCGACGTAGACGAAGCCGACCTCCACCTGGCCGACGATGTCGGCCTGGTGGTCCCGGAGGTCGATGACGGTGCCGTTGTCCGCGAGCAGGATGCTTTCCTCCGGCACGCCGGAGTCCAGAGCGATCTTGCCGTTGGCGATCAGGTGGCGGGTCTCGCCGTGCACCGGCATCGCGTTGAGCGGCTCGAGGATGTTGTAGCAGTACAGCAGCTCGCCGGCGGCGGCGTGGCCGGAGACGTGCACCTTGGCGTTGCCCTTGTGGATGACGTCGGCGCCGAGCTTGAGCAGGCCGTTGATGATGCGGAAGACCGCGTTCTCGTTTCCCGGGATCAGGCTGGAGGCGAGGATGACGGTGTCGCCCTGGCCGACGACGACCCGGTGGTCGCCGTTGGCCATACGGGACAGCGCGGCCATCGGCTCGCCCTGGGAACCGGTGGACATCAGGACCACGCGGTTGTCTGGCAGGTTGTCGATGTTCTTGATGTCGACCAGGATGCCCGCCGGCACCTCGAGGTAGCCGAGCTTCTCGGCGATGGCCATGTTGCGGACCATCGAGCGGCCCACGAAGGCAACCTTGCGGTTGTGGTTGGCGGCGGCGTCGAGGACCTGCTGGACACGGTGCACGTGCGAGGAGAACGAGGCCACGATCAGGCGCTTGCTGGCCTGGCCGAAGAGCCGGTCCAGGGTGGGCCCGATGTCCTTCTCTGCGGTGGTGAAGCCCGGGACGTCGGCGTTGGTGGAGTCCGACATGAACAGGTCCACGCCTTCTTCGCCGAGCTTGGCGAAGTGGCGGAGGTCGGTGATCCGGCCGTCCAGGGGCAACTGGTCCATCTTGAAGTCGCCGGTGTGCAGCACGGTGCCGCCGGCCGTGCGGATGAACACGGCCAGGGCATCGGGGATCGAGTGGTTGACCGCGACGAATTCGCATTCGAACGGGCCGAACTTTTGAACCTGTCCCTCGGTGACCGTCTGCATGACGGGCTTGATCCGGTGCTCCTGCAGCTTCGCCTCAATGAGGGCCAGCGTCAGCCGGGAGCCCACCAGGGGAATGTCGGCGCGCAGTCGTAGCAGATACGGGACGGCACCGATGTGGTCCTCGTGGCCGTGCGTCAGGACGACGGCGACGATGTCATCGAGGCGGTTCTCGATGTAGGAGAAATCGGGCAGGATCAGGTCGACGCCGGGCTGGGTTTCCTCGGGGAAGAGGACACCGCAGTCGACGATGAGCAGCTTGCCGTCAACTTCGAAGACGGTCATGTTGCGGCCGATCTCGCCCAGGCCGCCGAGCGGCACGATCCGCAGGGTGTCCTTGAGCAGTTTCGGCGGCGTGACAAGGCCGGGAAGGGCGGTTTGGGTCATAGTGCACTACTTTCCAGGCGGTTGCCGGAGAGGTCGTTGCCAATCAGAAAAACCCCCGATCAGGAAAAGACCAGTCCCGCTTCCGCCAAGTCCTCGCGGATGGTTTCGATCTCGGCTTCGCCCGGCTCCACGAGGGGCAAACGGACAACCGAGTTGGGCAGGACTCCCTGCCACTTAAGAACTTGCTTTGCAGCAACAGCACCCTGAATGTGGGTCATCACTGCACGGACCACGGGGTCCAGTTCGAAATGTATGGTGCGGGCGGTGGCAAAATCGCCTGCAAGTGCGGCATCGATCATGGCGCGGAACTGCTTGGTGGCCACGTGCGCCGAAACGCTGACGAGGCCGACGGCGCCCGCTGCCATCCATGGCAGGGTCAGTCCGTCGTCGCCCGAGTAGACATCCAGATCAGTATTCGCCAGGACGCGGGTCACCGCAGCGAAATCGGCCTTGGCGTCCTTGAGCGCGACGATGCGCGGGTGGTCGGCGAGCCGGATCATGGTTTCGGGCAGGATCGGGACGCCGGCGCGGCCGGGAATGTCATAGACCATGACGGGGAGGTCAGCGGCGTCGGCGACGGCTTCGATGTGGGCCTGGATGCCGGCCTGGCTCGGCTTGTTGTAGTACGGCGTGACGATCAGCTGGCCGTGCGCTCCGGCTTTCACGGCGCGCCTGGCCATCTCGATCGAGTGCGAGGTGTGGTTGGTGCCGGTCCCGGCGATCACCTTGGCGCGGTCCCCCACGGCCTCAACGATGACACGGAACAGCTTTTCCTTTTCGTCGTCTTCCAGCGTGGAGGTTTCGCCCGTGGTGCCGGAGATGACGAGGGCGTCATTGCCGTCGTCGACGAGCTTGTTGGCCAGCTCTGCGGACTTCTGATAGTCGACCTCACCGTCGGTGGTGAAAGGCGTGACCATGGCGGTCACGAGGGTTCCGAACGTGTAAGAGCGAATGTCAGAGTCAGCCATGGTAAAAACGTTACCCTGTCTTCGGCATGTTAGGGCAATGGAGGCAGCGTGATGATCGTCAAACTCGGCCGGCAGGGTGTTGCAGGGTCACGGTCAGCACCTCGGTACCCGTGCCGCCGGCCTGGCGGATGACCATTCCGTCCGGCCCCCAAAAACCGCTCAACCCGCAGGACGGCCCCAGTGCGGTGCTGCCGGCCAGATTGGCGAGCACGGCGAAGATCCGGTTGTCCATGGCCCGGGCGGCAAGATGGCTGTCCAGCCGGCTGTCCTCCCCCGCGGTGTAGAGGGCCGAGACGGCGTAGACGTCCGCCCCTGCCTCCGCGGCATCCAGAGCGTGTTCGGAGTGGGCGGCGTCGAAACAGATGGCAAGGGCGATCTTCCAGCCGTCGAGTTCGAGGAGGACGGCCCCGTCCCCGGGCGTGAACAACCGGTTCTCCGGGCCGTGGAGCCTCGACTTGAACGCGTAGTCCACGGCACCGGAGGGATGGAGGGCGAGCGAGGCCAGCCGCGGTGTGCCGTCGGCTTCCTGGAACGGGGCACCGACGACTGCCGTAATGCCGGTCCGGCGGCAGATTTCCCCGATTCCGTCCAGCCGCCCGTCCCCGGCCGTCACCCACCGATCCGGGTCCGCCAGCGGATCGAGCTCGTAGCCCGTGAGGGACAGCTCCGGGAAAAGGACGAGCCGCGCGCCATGGGCGTCCGCATCCTCGATGAGGCGGATATGCTCCGGGACATTGGCGGCGATTCCGCCGTCGAGGGCCCGGTATTGGATGGCGGAGAGCGTCAGCGCTGTGGTCACCCTGCCATCCTAGGCAGCCCTGCGGCCCGGCGGACAACTCGCGGGTCACGGCGGCGGGTCACCGCGGCGGGGAGGCATCGGCTGAGGGCGTTGCGCAGTAGCGGCCGACTGCGTGTTCGCGCAGGGACTCTGCCCAGGCGGAAAGGCGCTGCGCGGCGCGCACGTAGTGGAACAGTTCGGTGGGCGTCAGCGCTTCGAGGTCGGTCTCGGCGAGGCGGCGGGCAAGCTCGGCACCGGGTGTCTGCGCCGACAACGCCATGCCCTCCCGATGCCACTGGAAGTCCTCCGCCGATTCGCCGGCGACGAGTTGCCGAAAGAGGAAATCCACGACGCCAGGACTCATCGCCTTCAGCACGCCGGGCGCCCCATCCGGAAATGCTTGACCCTGCAATTTTTGACCCTGCAATGCTTGACCCTGCAATGCCTGAGTGTGGAAAGCGGGCTCTGATGCGTTGTTCATGGCATCATGGTATTCGAACATATATTCGAATACAAGGCCTGTGGAGCTCCTGTGAACATGTTCAGGGCCACTGCCTGCGGGGGCGCGGCGCCAGCCGGACATGAGACGATCGAAAGATGACCCAGCGCGCAACGGCCTCACATTCCCGGACCGCCCGGGGCAAGCGGCCCGGCGCCCGGCTGACAGGCATCGATGCCGCCCGCGGGCTGGCGCTCCTTGGCATGATGGCAACCCACGTGCTGCCCACCTTCGAGTCCAATGCCCAGCTCACCCCGACGTGGGTGGGGCTGGTGTTCTCCGGACGAGCGTCCGCCTTGTTCGCCGTGCTGGCCGGGATCGGTCTGGCCCTGTCAACGGGAAAGCAGCAACCCCTCCAGGGCCCGGAACTATGGGCGGCCCGGCGCGGCATCACTCTGCGCGCCCTCGTGGTCGGCGCCGTCGGGCTCTCGCTGGGCGGACTCGAAGTCAATATCGCCATCATCCTGGTCCATTACGCAGTCCTGTTCCTCTGCGTGCTTCCGTTCCTTGGGCTGGGGGTCAAACAACTGTTGCCCCTCGCCGCCCTCTGGATCGTCATGCCGCCGGTGCTGGCTTTCCTGCTGCGGCCCTGGCTCCTGGCGGCCACCCCGCCGCTGCACCTCGGACACAACCCCGGCTGGGAGGACCTCGGCACGCCGGGGGCCCTGCTCGGCGATCTTTTCCTGACCGGCTATTACCCCGTGTTCCAGTGGATCGCCTACCTGCTGATCGGCCTCGCCATCGGCCGGATGGCCCTGACGACGGCGGCCGTTTCGGCGCTGCTGCTGGCCGGCGGTGCCATGGTGGCCGTCCTGGCCAAATGGGCCAGCGTCGTCATGATGGAGGACTGGGGCGGCCGGAGGGCGCTGGAAGAGCAACTGGCGGACCCCTCGTACCCGTTGGGGAGCCTGCTGCAGGTCAATGTTGCCGGGGTGGAGCAGTCCGGATCGTGGTGGTGGCTGGCCACGAGTGCCCCGCACTCAGGCAGCACGCTGGATCTGCTGCATACTTCGGGGGTCGCGGCCGCCGTCGTGGGCTTCTGCCTGCTGCTGGGCCGGCTTGCCGAATGGGTCGAGCTGGACCTGCTGCTCCCCTTGCGCGGCGCCGGCGCCCTGACGTTGAGTCTCTACACGGCCCATTTGTGCGTCATGGCGGCCCTGTACCAGAAGCCGCTGCCGTCCGGGTGGACGGTGGACGGTGTGTACTGGGCGCAGGCAGCCGCCGTCGTGATTATTGGCGGGATCTTCGCGGCCCTGGCCTGGCGCGGGCCGCTGGAATGGGTGGCCCATGCGGCCAACCAGCTGGGCCGGTACCAGCCGGCCCGCATCCGTTAGGCCGCGGGCGTCCCGGCCGAGCCGGAACGGAACAGCCGGACGGCGTCGCGCATCGAGGCGCGGGCGCGCTTGCGGTCACCCGAGGCGTCGTAGGCGCAGCTGAGCCGGAACCACGAGCGCCAGTCCTCCGGCGCCGCTTCCGTCTCGGCGCGGTACTTTTCGAATTCGAGGTCCGCGGCCTCCCGGATGATCCGTCCGGCCGGGGTGCGCGGGAGCGTGTCCTCCGGCAGTCCGACCTCGGCTTCGAGGATTTTCGCCATCTGTTCGGTACGGGCGCCGAACACCAGCTCCCGGACGAGGGCCCAGGCACCGACCAGCGGGAGGACCAGGTACGCCACGCCGATGGCTTTCGCCACGAGGTTGGGATCGGACATCAGCAGCACGGAGCGCTGGAAGGACACCACCAGGTAGAACACGAGCAGCAGGGTCACGGCCCCGACCCAGATCTTGGTGCGGTTGGCTTTCAGGGCGGTCAGCACATTGGCCACGGCGCTCAGAGTCCCAGGTCCAGGTAGCCGTCGAGGCCCACGGTGAGGCCCGGGTTCGCGGCAACGTTGCGGATGCCCAGCAGCACGCCGGGCATGAAGGAGGCGCGGTCGAAGGAGTCGTGCCGGAAGGTCAGCTGCTCCCCCGGCCCGCCGAGCAGGACTTCCTGGTGCGCCACGAGCCCCCGCAGCCGGACGCTGTGCACACGGACGCCGTCGACCTCGCAGCCGCGTGCACCGGGGCGTTCGCTGGTAGTGGCATCCGGGCTGGCGGGGACACCGGCGGCTTCCCGCTCGGCCGCGATCAGCTGGGCAGTCCGCACGGCCGTTCCCGAGGGGGCGTCCACCTTGTCCGGGTGGTGCAGTTCGATGATTTCGACCGATTCGAAGTACCGGGAGGCCTTGGCGGCGAAGGCCGAGGCGAGGACCGAGCCGAGGGCAAAGTTGGGGGCAATCAGGACGCCGATTTCCTGGCCGGCGAGGAGTTCCTCGAGCCGTGCCAGCCGGTCCGCGTCCCAGCCGGTGGTGCCGACGACGGCGTGCATGCCGTGTTCGACCGCGAAACGGACGTTGGCTTCGGTGCTTTCCGGGACCGTCAGGTCCACCACGATCAGGGCGCCGGCGTCCACGAGTGTGTCCAGGGAATCCTTCCGGCCGAGGGCCGCCACAAGCTTCAGGTCCGCGGCGGCTTCAACAGCCTTCACCGCCTCGGCGCCCATGCGCCCGTTCGCGCCCAGCACGGCGACTGCGAGTTGTTCGGTCATGCCATCAACCCTACCGCCGGGGCCCGTGCCTCCTTGAACCGGGGCCCTGCGTTACAGGTCCTGCCCTGGCCGGCCCGGTCCCGCGCCGGTTGGCGCTACACGCCCGCGCCGTCTGGCGCTACTCGCCCGCGCCGACCCACTCGACCGTGCCGTCGGTGAAGAACTGTTCCTTCCAGATGGGGACCTGCGCCTTGATCCGGTCCACGAGCTCCGAGCAGACCGCGAAGGCCTGGCCGCGGTGTGCGGCCGAGACGGCACAGACCAGCGCCGGGTCGCCGATCTCCAGCATGCCGATCCGGTGCGCCGCCCAGATCCGCACCGGTTGGCCCTGCCCCGGCTGGTCTTGCCCGGAGGCGGGTTCACCGCCGGGTCCGCCGGCACTCGACTGCTCGGCGACGAGGGCCGCAACGACGTCGGCCATCACCTGGTGCGCCGTCGGGTGCGCGCTGTAGTTGAGCCGTTGGACGGGTTTGCCGCCGTCGTGGTTCCGGACGACGCCGCTGAAGCTGACGACGGCCCCGGCGGTGTCCGATTCGACTGCGGCGATGGCTTGGTCCACGGAGATCGGTTCGTCGCTGAGGACGGCGTGGACGATTTCAAATCCTGTGTCAGTGCCCATGGCTGCCTTCCAGCTGGTCGCAGAGATGTCCGAGAATGGGATCCAGCACGCTCAGGCCGTCCATGACGCCCTTCGGGGATCCGGGGAGATTGACGATGAAGGTCTGTCCGGCTGCCCCCGCGTGGCCCCGGCTCAGCATAGCCATGGGCGTCTTGGCCGTTCCCGCGCTCCGGATGCCTTCCATGATGCCCGGAATCTCGCGGTCCAGGAGGGGCAGGGTCTGTTCCGGGGTGGCGTCGGTGGCGCTGAGGCCCGTGCCGCCGCTCGTGATGATGACGGCAGGCTGCTGGGTGAGGAGGGCGCGGAGGGCGGCGCCCACCGGCTCCCCGTCCGGCACCACGAGCGGGGGGAACGGCTCGAAGCCGTGTTCGGTGAGCCAGTCGATGATGACGGGACCGGTGAGGTCGTCATAGACGCCGGCCGCGGCCCGCGTCGAGGCAATCACGACGCCGGCCTTCCGCCCGGTCGCTTCGCCGTGACGGTGGGGTTCGGGCATGCTCATATGGTCCAGTCCCCGCTCTTGCCGCCGCTTTTGGCCAGCACTTTGATGTCGTTCAGGACCGCGTGCTTGTCCACGGCCTTGATCATGTCGTAGAGGCTGAGCGCGGCCACCGAGGCAGCGGTCAGTGCTTCCATCTCGACGCCGGTGACGCCGAGGGTCTTGACGGTGGCGAACACGGTGATGGAGGCGGTGTCCAGTTCGAAGTCGACGGTGACTTTGGCGATCGGCAGCGGATGGCACAGCGGGATGAGTTCGGGGGTCTTTTTGGCCGCCATGATGCCGGCGATGCGGGCGACGGCCAGGGCGTCGCCCTTGGGCAGGTCACCGGCGCCGAGGAGGGTCAGGACCTCGGCCGTGCTGTTGACCGTGGCGGTGGCCGTGGCCTCCCGCGTTGACTCGGCCTTGTTGGACACATCGACCATTTGGGCGGTGCCGTCCTGGCGCAGGTGGGTCAGGACCGGTTTTCTGGCTTCATCGGTAACGGCGTCCGCGTTAACAGCTGCCGGGTTTCCCGGTGTGGGGATTTCTGCATCGTTCACAGCATCCATACTTCCACCTCTGCGCCTTCGGCGAGCGCAGCAATTCCTTCGGGGACGTGGATGAGGGCGTTCGAGTGTGCCAGGGCGCTGACCAGGTGCGAGCCTGCGCCGCCTTCGAGGCGGACTGTGCAGTCCGGCTGGAGTGTGCCGCGCCGGACCTGGTGCTTGCCCGGCGGGGACGTCACGGCTTCGGCCAGCCGCGCCCGGACCTTGGGACGCGGGGCGGGCGAGCCGAACAGGGCGCCGAGGACGGGGCGCAGGAACATTTCGAAGGAGATGAGGCAGCTCACCGGGTTCCCCGGGAACCCGAGGACGGGGACGCCGTCGAACGTTCCGATCCCCTGCGGGCCGCCCGGCTGCATGGCGACTCCGAGGAACTCGACGTCGTGCCCGTCCATCGCCAGCCGGACCACCTCGTAGGCGCCCTTGCTGACGCCGCCGGTGGTGACGATCAGGTCCACGTCCGGGGTGTGCCGGCGCAGCAGTGCGGCGAGCTCCTCGGGGCGGTCCGTGGAGATGCCGGTTCTGGTCACCGCCAGGCCCGCCTGACGCATGGCTGATTCGAGCAGGGTTCCGTTGGAGTCGTAAATCTTGCCGGGCCCGAGCGGACTGCCGGGTTCCACGACTTCGTCGCCGGTGGTGACGAGGAGGATCCGCAGGGCGCGGTAGACCGCCACTTCGGTGAGCCCGAGCGCGGCCAGCAGTCCCAGCTGTCCCGGTCCCAGGTACGTCCCGGCGGCGAGCGCCAGCTCCCCGGTGCGGATGTCGCTGCCGGCGTCGCGGACAAAATTCCCGGCCGGGGCAGCGGGCAGAGTGACCGTGGCCGGCTCTCCGGGCGCGGGAAAGGAGTCCGGCACCGCCTGCTCAATCGGCACGACGGCGTCCGCTCCCGGCGGCATCATGGCTCCGGTCATGATCGGGGCGGCCGTGCCCGGGGCGAGTCCGTCCGGAGCGGCACCGGCGGGGATGGGCGCCACGACGCGCAGCTCGGTGCCGCCGTCGGGCACGTCCGCGCTGCGGATGGCGAAGCCGTCCATCTGCGAGTTCGCGAAGGGCGGCAGGTCCACCGGCGCCACGATGTCCGCCGAGAGTCCCCGTCCGAGGGCCGCGAGCAGCGGGAGCCGTTCAATCCGGTCCGGTGTGCGGAGCGGGGCCAGCAGCCGGCGGACCGCCTCGCGGTGCGCTTCCACGCTGACGCGCAGTGTCTGGGTGCGGTGCATACGTTTTCTTGACCCCTCGTGATGACCCTTTGTCGTGGCTCTATGCCTGGACGCTGATTGCCGGAACAGTGGTTGCCGGGCCCGCTACGACTTCACGTCAACTGTAACCGTGTGGAAGCCGGTGGACCCGCTGGGCGCCACGGGGGCGCGGTCCTCCACTTGCGGGACGCCGTTGAAGTCCGTGGCCCGGACCTGCACCTCGTACTGCCCCGGGGTCAGCGGCAGGGCCAGCTTCCACTGGTACCAGGTGTCCTTGGAGATCCCGGGCGCCAGCTCGGCCTGCTGCCAGTCACCGCGGTTGACCCGGAGCTCCACCTTGCCGATACCGGTGTGCTGGGCCCAGGCAACGCCGCCGAACGCCACCGTCCCGGCGGCGACGGAACGTCCGCCCCGGGGAACGTCGATGCGGGAGGAGATCTTGACAGGGCCGCGCTCGCTCCAGCCCCGGGGCGTCCAATAGGCAACATCGTCCGCGAAGCGTGTCACCTTCAGCTCGGTGACCCATTTCGTCGCCGAGACGTAGCCGTAGAGGCCGGGAACAATGAGCCGGGCCGGGAATCCGTGTTCCAACGGGAGCGGTTCACCGTTCATGCCGACAGCCAGCAGCGCATCCCTGCTGTCCATGAGTACTTCCAGCGGGGTGCCGGCGGTCCAGCCGTCGGTGCTGCGGGACAGCACCATGTCCGCACCGGGTTTGGGTCCGGCCAGGGCCAGCAGTTCCCTCACCGGCCAGCCCAGCCAGCGGGCGTTTCCGATCAGGTCCCCGCCCACTTCATTGGAGACGCAGGCGATGGTCACGTGCCGTTCGATCAGGGGCTTGGCCAGCAGGGCCGCGAAGTCGAGTTCGATGTCGCGCTCCACGAGGCCGGTGACCTTCAGGGTCCATTGGCCAGGGTCCACCACCGGGACGCGCAGCGCCGTGTCGATCCGGTAGAAGTCCTTGTTCGGGGTCACCAGCGGACCGATGCCGTCCAGCCCCAGCTCGGCACCGGCCGGGATCGGAGGGGCGGGCGACGCGGGCGACGGGAGCACGAGTTTGCTGCGCAGTTCGCTGACGGCGGCGGCGGCTCCCCTCAGCGTGGCGGCAAGCACCCCGCCAAGAGCGGCGACGGCGGCCGTTCCGCCGAGCGCCTGCAGGAAGCGGCGGCGGGCCGGGCTGTACGGCGTCGGGCTCTGTGCCGGGCTCCCCGGTGTCCGGCTCGTCGTCGCGGCCTCCGGCGTCCGGCTCTGCGTCGGGGCGTCGGGTGTCCGGCCTTCCACAGCCGGGCCGGCCACAAGGCCGGCTTCGGCCTGCCACTCCCCCAGCCGCCGGACCAGCCAGCGCATCAGCCCGATGCCTACCGCCGCGGCCAGCAGCGGGACGGGGATCGCGTTGGCGGTCACGTCGGCCCGCCCCAGTACGGCGACGACGCCCACGGCTCCAAAAACCGCAATGACGGCCACCCCGGCGAAGCGGCGGCGGAGCTCAAGGACCCCGGACAGGGCAGCAAGCGTCGCGATGGCCAGGGCCATGCCGCCCAGCAGCGCGACCTTGTCGGCTGTGCCGAAGAGCGAAATGGCCCAGTCCTTGACGCCCGGAGGGACCACATCGATCACGGCGCCGCCGACGGCCGTCACGGGCGAGATGGAGGGACTCAGGAGACCGGCGGCGGCTTCCCCCAGGACAACCCCGCTGCCCACAGCAGCCACTCCGGCTGCGGCTGCCCACATGATGGCCGGCCGGTCCGGTTTTCGCCGGTTTCCGGAAGCCGCTGCTGCCGGCGCACCCTGGAAGGTTTTCACCCTTCCAGCATAGGGTCGCAACCCGCCCGGGGCACGGGCCATGTCACGCCCCCGGGGGCCGGTACAGCGGCCCGGCGTGGCATGGCCGCTCCAGCCGAAGGAAATCCGCAAGATGCGTGGCTCAACGGGCGTGATGCTTACCCTGAGGTGGCGTAGCCTGACTTTATGAGTGTTCAGCTTGGCATGCCCCAGCCACGTGAAGGAACCGGCCCTGTCGGAGGTGTTTCCGGCGCGGGCCCTGCCGGAACCCCGTCGCTGCCCGGACGCCCGGCCGGGATGCCTGCCGGCCTTGTGGACCGATACGGCCGCCGTGCCACGGACATGCGGCTTTCCCTGACGGACAAATGCAATCTGCGCTGCACCTACTGCATGCCGGCCGAGGGCCTGGAGTGGCTGTCCAAGCAGGCTGTGATGTCCGCGGAGGAAATTGTCCGGATCGTGCGGATCGGCGTTGACACGCTGGGCGTGCGCGAACTGCGGCTGACAGGCGGCGAACCGCTGGTCCGGGCCGACCTGCTGGACATCATTTCGGCGCTCCGCCAGGCCCACCCCGAGCTGCCGATTTCGATGACCACAAATGCCGTGGGCCTGGACAAAAAGGCCGCCGGGCTCAAAGCCGCCGGGCTCTCCCGGATCAACGTGTCGCTGGACTCGCTGCACGAGGAGACCTTTACCAAGCTGACCCGGCGCCCCTTCCTGAACAAAGTGCTGGCTGGCGTGGACGCCGCCTGGGCCGCCGGGCTGGGTCCTGTGAAACTCAATGCCGTGCTGATGCGGGGCATCAACGACGTCGAGTCCCCGGCCCTGCTGGCCTGGGCGCTGGACCGCGGCTACGAGCTGCGCTTCATCGAGCAGATGCCGCTCGACGCCGACCACGGCTGGACCCGCCGGAACATGATCACGGCCGCTGAGATCCGTGAGCTGCTCTCCGTGCACTATGTGCTCAGCGCCGATCCACGGGACCGCGACGGCGCCCCGGCCGAACGCTTCGAGGTCCGGGCCCGCGTGCCCGGAACGGCCGAGGCGACCGGCCCCGTGCTGGGAACCGTGGGAATCATCGCCTCCGTGACCGAGCCCTTCTGCTCCGATTGCCGCCGCACCCGCATCACCGCCGAGGGCAAGATCATGAGCTGCCTGTTCTCCCGCGAGGAAGTCGACCTGCTGGGGCTGCTCCGCGAGGGCGCCAGCGACGAACAACTTGCCGAACGCTGGCAGGACGCCATGTGGATCAAGCCCAAGGCCCACGGTATGGACCACGTCGGACTGGACGCTCCGGACTTCGTCCAGCCGGATCGCAGCATGAGCGCCATCGGAGGCTGAACCACCTGTGAACGTACGTTACTTCGCTGCCGCGCGCGCCGCCGCCGGCGTGGACGAGGAACTCTTTGACCTGTCCGACGGCGACACCCTCGCGACCCTGCTCGACGCCATCCTCGCCGTCGAGCGCCCGGAACCCCCGGCCGGGACCCCGCCGCTGGCCCGAATCCTGTCCCGGAGCAGCTTCCTGCTCAACGAGGTGGCCGTGCGGAACCGTGCCACGGCACTCAAGCCGGCCGACGTCGTCGATGTGCTGCCGCCCTTCGCCGGCGGTTAGGCGGCCACGCGTCGGCAGATCGAGGTCATGAACGGGGTGAACTCGATTGCTTTGCCCAGCCGGAGTCCGGCGCTGTGCGTCAGCACGCCGTCGTCCACCCGAAAGGTATGCCGCGCGGTGCCGCGGTCGCTGCGCCGCTCCATGGTGAGGACACCCTCTTGCCAGCTGGCGCGCGCGGGCGGCTCCGGGGGCAGTCCGCCGCTGTTCACGTGGTACCAGAGGGTGTCCGGTCGGTCGGGGTCCATGGTGAAGACGCCGTGGCCCTCGGAGCGGCTGCCGTCGGCCTCCGTGTGCCGGTAACTCTGGGTGACGGCCAGGCCGGCTGCCGCCCGGGCGAAGGTCAATTCAATGGCCGCTGTCCGGGCCGGCCCCCAGGGCGTGGCCTCCCACTGCGTGGTGCCGGTCCACTGCCCCAGGAACGCCTCAAGCGCCTCGTGTGCACTGCCTGGCAGCGGCCGGTCCATGTTTTCCTTCCAGGGGGTCCTCCCGAGTGACCCCGCCCCCATCATCACGCGGTGCCGCCTGTGCTGTCTAGGTCCCGGGCGAGCTTGGTCCCGGGCGAGCCGGAGCCGCAGCTCAGAGGCCGAAGGTCTCGGTTTCCTCGAAGGGTCCCACCACGGTGACGGTCCGCGGGGCGGCCGCCAGCTCACGGGCCAGCTCCTGGACCTCGGCCGCGGTCACGGCCTTGATCTGACGCAGCGTCTCGTCGATGTCCTGGTATTCGCCGGACACCAGTTCGGCGCGGCCCAGCCGGGACATCCGGGAGCCGGTGTCCTCGAGTGCCAGCACGATTCCGCCGCAGAGCTGACCGACGGCCTTGCGGAGCTCCTCGTCGGAGATGCCGCCCTCGGCCAGCTTGTCCAGTTCGGCGCCGAGGAGCTCAAGGACCTGACGGACCTTCGACGGCGTGCAGCCGGCATACATGCCGAAGTAGCCGGCGTCGGCGTAGGAGGAGGCGAAGGAGTAGGTCGAGTAGACCAGCCCGCGCTTCTCCCGCACTTCCTGGAACAGCCGGGAGGACATGCCGCCGCCGAGCACCGCGTTGAGTACGCTCATGACGAAGCGGCGCTCGTCGGTCGCGACGATCGTGGGGCAGCCCATGATGATGTTGGCCTGCTCGACGGGACGCTTGACCACGTGCAGCCCGGCGGTTCCGGCGATGTCGGCGCGCTGCGTGGGGCGGCGCTGGACCGGAGCGGCATCCGGCTCAAGGCTCCAGCCGGCGGCATGCAGGGCATCCACCACAAGGCCGCAGACGACGTCGTGGTCCAGTCCCCCGGCCGCGGTGATGACGAGTTCGTCGGGGCGGTAGTAGCGGCGGTAGTGGTCCCAGACCGAGTCGCGGGCGACGGCCCGGATGGCGTCCGGGGTGCCGCCGATCGGGCGGCCGAGCGGGTGGGTTCCCAGCACGGCGGCGACGAAGTTCTCGTGCGCGACGTCGGTGGGGTCGTCGCTGTCCATCGCGATTTCCTCGAGGATGACGTCCCGTTCCTGCTCCATCTCCTGCGCGTCCAGGACCGCACCGGTGATCATGTCCGCGATGACGTCGATCGCCATGGGAAGGTCGGTGTCCAGCACCCGGGCAAAGTAGCAGGTGCTTTCCTTCGCGGTGGCGGCGTTTGATTCCCCGCCGACCTCGTCGAAGGCTGAGGCGATCTCCAGGGCGGTGCGGCGCTTGGTGCCCTTGAAGAGGAGATGCTCCAGGAAGTGCGTGGAGCCGTGCTGGCCGGGAGCCTCGTCGCGGGAGCCGACTCCGACCCAGAAACCGATCGTGGCCGAGCGCTGGCCGGGCATAGCTTCAGTGAGCACGCGGACTCCGCCGGGCAGGACCGAGCGGCGCACTTCGGAACCGCCGTCGGCTCCATGGATCAGGGTGTCGGCATGCTGATTCTGCTCAAGCGGCAGGGGTACGACAGTCATCAAGGCCTTTCAGTAAACATGTGCCAAATCTGCCTGCAATCCTACCTGTAACGGCAGCGGGGCCGGTGGATGATCCACCGGCCCCGCTGTTTGGTGCAGAAGACTATTCTGCGGACTCCTCGGAGACCTCGGCGTTGTCGGCGTTCTCGGAGCCTGCCCCGTCTGCCACTACGGGAGACAGGGAGAGCTTGCCGCGGTCGTCGATCTTGGTGATTTCCACCTGGATCTTCTGGCCCACGGAGACGACGTCGTCGACGTTGTCCACGCGCTTGCCGCCGGCGATCTTGCGCAGCTCGGAGATGTGCAGCAGGCCGTCCTTGCCCGGAGTCAGGGAAACGAAGGCGCCGAAGGTCGTGGTCTTGACGACCGTGCCCAGGTAACGCTCGCCGATTTCCGGAATCTGCGGGTTTGCGATGGCGTTGATCGCGGACCGTGCTGCGTCGGCAGACGGGCCGTTCGTGGCGCCGATGTAGACCGTGCCGTCATCCTCGATCGAGATGTCGGCTCCGGTGTCTTCCTGGATCTGGTTGATCATCTTGCCCTTCGGCCCGATGACCTCGCCGATCTTGTCTACCGGGATCTTGACCGCGATGACGCGCGGCGCGAACTCGGAGAGCTCGTCCGGGGTGTCGATCGCGGAGTTCAGGACATCCAGGATGTGCAGGCGGGCTTCGCGGGCCTGCTTCAGGGCAGCGGCCAGGACGGAGGCCGGGATGCCGTCGAGCTTGGTGTCCAGCTGGATCGCCGTGACGAACTCGGAGGTACCGGCAACCTTGAAGTCCATGTCACCGAAGGCATCTTCGGCGCCGAGGATATCGGTCAGGGCGGCGTAACGGGTCTGGCCGTCAACCTGGTCGGAAACCAGGCCCATGGCGATACCGGCAACGGCGGCCTTCAGCGGCACACCCGCGTTGAGCAGGGACAGCGTGGAGGCGCAGACGGAACCCATCGACGTCGAACCGTTGGAGCTGAGCGCCTCAGACACCTGGCGGATGGCGTAGGGGAATTCCTCGCGGGACGGCAGCACCGGCATGATGGCGCGCTCTGCAAGGGCACCGTGGCCGATTTCGCGGCGCTTCGGGGAACCGACGCGGCCGGTCTCGCCGGTGGAGTACGGCGGGAAGTTGTAGTTGTGCATGTAGCGCTTGCGCGTCACGGGAGACAGCGAGTCGATCTGCTGTTCCATCTTGAGCATGTTCAGCGTGGTGACACCCATGATCTGGGTCTCGCCGCGCTCGAAGATGGCCGAGCCGTGCACGCGGGGCAGGACCTCTACCTCGGCGGTGAGCTGGCGGATGTCCGTCAGGCCACGGCCGTCGATGCGGATCTGGTCCTTCAGGATGCGCTGGCGCACAACCTGCTTGGTGACCGAGCGGAAGGCTGCGGACAGCTCCTTCTCACGGCCTTCGAACTGGCCGGCCAGGGAGGAGGTGACCTCGTCCTTGAGCTCGTCGGAGGCGGTGTCGCGTTCCTGCTTGTCGGCGATCTGGAAGACGGCGGCCAGCTTCTCGGCGCCAGCGGCTTCAACAGCGGCGTAGACGTCGTCCTGGTAGTCCAGGAAGACCGGGAACTCGACGGTCGGCTTGGCTGCGCGTGCGGCCAGGTCGGACTGTGCTTCGCAAAGGGCCTTGATGAACGGCTTGGCAGCCTCGAGGCCTTCGGAAACAACCTCTTCGGTCGGGGCGGTGGCGCCCTGTTCCTTGATGAGGTTCCAGGAGTTGTCGGTGGCTTCGGCTTCAACCATCATGATGGCGACGTCATCACCGGCGACCCTGCCCGCAACGACCATGTTGAAGACGGCGTTCTCCAGCTGGGAGTGCTTCGGGAACGCAACCCACTGCGAGCCGTTCTCATCGGCGACGAGGGCAACGCGGACGCCGCCGATCGGGCCGGAGAAGGGCAGGCCGGAGAGCTGGGTGGACATCGAGGACGCGTTGATCGCGACCACGTCGTAGAGCTCGTCCGGGTTGATGGAGAGCACGGTGACGACGATCTGGACCTCGTTGCGCAGGCCCTTGACGAAGGCGGGGCGCAGCGGGCGGTCCATGAGGCGGCAGGCCAGGATGGCTTCCGTGGAGGGGCGGCCTTCGCGGCGGAAGAACGAGCCCGGGATGCGGCCGGCGGCGTACATACGCTCTTCGACGTCGACGGTCAGCGGGAAGAAGTCGAAACCTTCACGCGGGTGCTTGCCGGCGGTGGTGGCGGACAGCAGCGCGGTCTCTTCATCGAGGTAGACCATCGCTGCGCCGGCTGCCTGCTTGGCAAGGCGGCCGGTTTCAAAGCGGATTACACGCTTGCCGAAGCGGCCATTGTCAATGACTGCTTCTGAGAACTGGATTTCGGGACCCTCCATAGAGAGTCACCTCCGTTTCATGGTTCACGGAGCCCAGCCGCATCAACCCAGTCCAGCATCTGTCTACTGGCCTGCACTGCACCCGGTCATCGATCGAGACCCACGGGCCGGGCAACATTTCCTTGAAGCCGTTCCCGGGGATCACTACCGAGGACCGCGAATGCGTGATGCGGTTGATCCTCCTGTTGAGTTTTTGTTTGAAGAAGGCGGCCCTTTCCGTCACGGAAGGGGCCGCCCCTTAAAGCTGACTAGCGGCGCAGGCCGAGACGCTCGATGAGCGCACGGTAGCGGGTGATGTCAGTGTTCTTGAGGTAGGTCAGCATGCGCTTGCGACGACCAACCATGGCCAGCAGACCGCGCTGGGTGTGGTAATCGTGCTTGTGCACCTTCATGTGCTCAGTGAGATCCTTGATCCGCTGAGTCAGGACTGCAACCTGGACCTCCGGCGAACCGGTGTCGGCCTCGGACGTTGCGAAATCCTTGATGATGGACTGCTTTACAGCGGCTTCAAGTGCCACGATAACTCCTAGAGATGTGCCGTGAGGCCCGAAACAGTAACTCACTGCCGGGGGTGCCGCGCCGGATCCCCGTTCTGAAACAGAGGGTTTTCCGTACACAACAAGAACCAGCCGCCACGGACTGCAGCCGGATCCAACGTTTAGTTTACCGGCACGCCGCTAATCTTGTCGAAACGGCTGCCCGCACTGCTCTCCAGCCGTTCGCGGATGGCGGCCACGCCGCGGTACAACTCGGTGAAGGAGGTGCTGAGCGGGGACAGCCCGATCCGGATGCCCTGCGGAGCCCGGAAATCCGGGATGACGTCCTGCTCCCACAGCGCCGCGGTCATCTTCCGGAACGCGGGGTGATCCACCGTGATGTGGCTCCCGCGCAGTTCCGGATCCCGCGGCGTCGAGAGTTCAACGCCCGCCGGGGCGAGCCAGGCGTCGTGGAGTTCGACGGCGAACGCGGTCAGCTTCCGCGATTTCTCCCGCACGGCTGCCATCCCGACTTCCTCGAGCAGGTCAAGCGTCCCGCGCATGGCGAGCATCCCGAAGATGGCCGGGGTGCCGCTGAGGAAGCCCCGGATGCCGGCGGCGGCCTCATAGCCGGGGCCCATTTCAAAGGCGTCCTTGCGTCCCATCCAGCCCCAGATCGGCTGCTGCAGGCCGGGCAGGTGCCGGGCGTTGACGTAGGCGAACGCAGGCGAGCCCGGTCCCCCGCTCAGGTACTTGTACGTGCAGCCGGCGGCGAAATCGACGTCGGCCGCGTCCAGGCCGATCTCCACCGAGCCGGCGGAGTGGCACAGGTCCCACACGACGAGCGCGCCGGCGTCGTGCACGGCAGCGGTGATCCCCGGCAGATCTGCGAGGAACCCGGAGCGGTAGGCGATCTGGCTCAGGACCACGACGGCGGTGGCCGGCCCGGTGGCGGCCCGCACGTGCTCGACTGTCACACCGGAGGCAGGATCGGCGTCGATCCAGCGCAGCGTCAGTCCCTCTTCGCGGGCGATGCCCTCGACGAGGTAGCGGTCGGTGGGGAAATTGTCCGTGTCCAGCACGATTTCGGTCCGCGCAGGGTCCCTCACGGCGGCCAGCGCGGCGCGGATCAACTTGTACAGCACCACTGTGGTGGAGTCGGCGATGATGGTCTGCCCCGGCGCGGCGCCCAGGACGGCCCGTCCGAGCTGGTCGCCGATGGCCTGCGGGAGCTCCATCCATTCCTCGTCCCAGCCGCGGATCAGCCGGCCGCCCCAGCTCTCCTGGATGAAGCTGCCGACATCCGTGACGGTGCGTTTGAGCGGGCGGCCGAGGGAGTTGCCGTCGAGGTAGGACAGCTCCTTGTCCGTGCCGATGAAGTGCCCGCGGTAGGCGGCCAGCGGGTCGGCAGCGTCAAGTTCCTGGGCGCGCTGCCGCATGGCGTCCCGCGAAGCGCTTGCCGCGGGGCTTGCTGCCATTTCAGTGCCGGAGTCTTCGGGTGTTGTGCCGGTGCTCATTGGCCGATCTCCGTCCGGACGGCGAAGAGCTCGGGGAAGAAGGTCAGCTCAAGAGCCTTCTGCAGGAAGGCGGCTCCGCTGGAGCCGCCGGTGCCTGACTTCATGCCAATGGTGCGCTGGACAGTGCGCAGGTGGCGGAAGCGCCAGAGCTGGAAATTGTCCTCCAGATCCACGAGTTCCTCGCAGGCTTCGTAGGCGCCCCAGTTGCCAGCCGCGTTCTCGTAGATGTACTTGAACACCGGGACCAGTTCGGGGCAGAACTCGTGGGCCTTCGTGACGTCGCGCTCGAGCAAGGATGCCGGGACGTCGAAGCCCTGGCGTTTGAGGTAGGCCAGGAAGTCGTCGTAGATGCTGGGGGCTTCGAGGAGCTCCAGCAGCATCGCGTGGGCCTCCGGATCGGATTCGAACACCGGCAGCATCTTGCGGTTCTTGTTGCCGAGCAGGAACTCGACCGCGCGGTACTGGCTCGACTGGAACCCGGAGGAGTTGCCCAGGAAGCCGCGGAATTGCGAGTACTCGGTGGGAGTGAGGGTGGCCAGCACGGACCATTGCTCGGTCAGCGTCTTCTGGATGTGCTTGACCCGGGCGATCGCCTTCAGGGCCGAGCCGAGGTCGTCGGCGCGGAGCCAGTCGGCGGCGCTGTGGAGCTCATGCAGGACCAGTTTCAGCCACAGTTCCGTGGTCTGGTGCTGGATGATGAACAGCATCTCGTCGTGGTGCTCCGGGGCGCTGACGGGCTGCTGGGCGCTCAGCAGCGTGGGCAGCTGCAGATAGGACGCATAGCTCATCCGGGAGCTGAAGTCGCGGACAATATCCTTGTCCAGCTCCCTCGTATTCTTATCAAGGGTCACTTCTCTTGCCTTCCTTGCCAAATGGCTGTGAATCATTCCGCGAATCGACACGGGGACCCAGTAGTGGACCGCCGGTGCGCCAGCTGAATCAGTGGTGCGGTTGGTGCGCAGATTGGGTGGGCGGTCGGTGCGCAAACAGGATGTCGTGGGCCTGGACCACGTCCAAACGCATCTGGTCCACCAACGCTTCAGGGCCACGGTACGCCACCATGCCGCGCAGTCTGGCGACAAATTCCACCACTACTGTCTGGTCGTACAGATCGAAGTCCTCCGGAGCCTCGTCCGGACGGTCGATCACGTGAGCTTCCACCTGACGGCTGACGCCGTCGAAGGTGGGGTTGGAGCCGACCGAGATGGCGGCCGGCCAGCGGGTGCCGGCCTGGTCCACAAGCCAACCGGCGTAGATGCCGTCCGCGGGGATGTAGCCGCTCGAGCTGGAGGCGAGGTTGGCGGTGGGGAATCCGAGGTTGCGGCCGCGGGCGGCGCCGTGCACGACTTCGCCGCGCATCCGGTGCGGACGGCCGAGGACGGCGGCGGCGGTGGCGACGTCGCCCTCGCGCAGGGCCTCGCGGACCCAGGTGGAGGAGCAGCGGCGGTCCTTGCCGGCGTCGTCGTGAATGGGGAAACCCTCGGAACCGAACTCGCTGATGACCAGCACCTCGAAGCCGAGCTTCTTCCCGAGTTCCTGCATCGTGTGCAGGTCCCCGGAGTTGCCGCGGCCGAAGCGGGCATCGTGGCCGATTACCACGTGGCTGGCCCGGAGGCTGTCGACGAGAACTGTGGAGACGAATTCCTCCGGTGTGAGGCTGGCCAGCTCGAGTGAGTACTTCATCACCAGCACGGCATCGAGGCCCAGCTCGCCGAGGGCCGCCAACTTGTCCTCCAGCCCCATGATCAGTTCCGGCGCGGACTCCGGCCGGTGCACCTGCGCGGGGTGCGGATCGAAGGTGATGGCGACGGCGCGGGCGTGGTTCAACCGGGCAATCCGGATGAGCTGGGAGAGCACCTGCTGGTGGCCGCGGTGCACGCCGTCGAAGTTGCCGAACGTGACAACGGAAGGACCGAAGTCCGCCGGGACTTCGGACGGATCGTTCCAGATGTGGACCATCAACCTCGCCTTTTTGCTGCCTGCCATGAGCTCTTCCGGACCACGGTGCCGGCTCCGGAACTCTCTAAGATTACCCGCAATCGCCGCAGGCCCCGGACGGCCCGGCCGGCCCTCCCGAAGCTGTCTTCCGCGGCCCGTTAGACCGGACTACACCATCGTCGCCCCCTTGAGCGGCGCCTGCGGGGTCGCCGTTTCACACCATCGTTGCCCCCTCGAGCGCTGAAGGAGTCCGCCATGACTGAGCTCCAGGACATCCTCGGGCGGATCCCCAGAGCGGAAGAACGTACCGCCCGGAACCGGTGCGGGTCTTCGCCCGGTTCCGGTGGTCGCGGTGACTGTCCCCACTGACTATCCGCGGCCGGGACCGACAGCCCCGTTTCCCCTGTAGACCGCCGGCACTCAGCCAGCTAGGTTCGGAGTATGCGGACTCCATTGGTGACGGTGCTGGCACTACTGGCCGCCACCCTGACGACGGGCTGCGGCCTCTTTCCCGGCGCGGCCACCGACACATGTGTCGATTGGATCCGCTTTGAGTCACCGCAGCAGCAGTTCGACGACGCGACCCTGGTGGTGGTCGGGAAACCCATCCGCACGGACGGGGAAACCAGAATCTACGGCTACCGGGCGCGGATCCATCTGGTGGACGTAGAGGCTGTTCTCAAAGGCGAGCCAGCGCCCGGACCACTCCGCATCGCCTCAACACCCGTAACCTGCGGCCAGTCCTATCCGGACGGCGATCCGCTCGACGGAAATAACCGGATGCTGATCTACGCCAGCAATCAGGACGGTGGATGGTTCACGCAGACCCCTGCCCAGGGTGCCGTGCCGTTCGAAAGGGACACACCGCTTCCCTTCAGGACATCCTGACGTGCTGAACACCACAGGCTGCCCCTGCGGGCCCGCACCTGGGGCCGTCCCCTTGGAACCGGCACCGCCGAATCTCAGTCGAGTAGCGGTTTCGTCGCGGCACCTGGCGTGGATCCACATGCGGAGGCGGGACGAACCAGGGAATGCCACTTCGCATCTGGATATTCCACTGTTCCTTGTGAATCAGGTGGTGGTGATGGGAGCACAAGAGGGCACCGTTGCCCGTACCCGTGCTCCCACCCCGCGACCAGTAACTGATGTGATGGGCCTCGCACCACGACGCCGGGATGGTGCATTGCGGAAACGCACAGCCCCGGTCCCGCGCCGTCAGGGCTTTCCGGATATGGGGCGGGAAGACGCGTGAGGCGCGGCCGATGTCCAGGATCCTTCCTTCTCCGCCGAGCAGGACCGGAATGACGTCTGCATCGCAGGCGATCCTGCGCACGGTCGAAGATGTGACCGGGCCGGTAAACATCAGCGTTCCCGTGTTCGAATGCGCTCCTGTGTTCGAGCCGGAAGCCCCGGCGCCCGGGACTGCGCCCTCAGGCTGGTCAAGGAGATGCCGGTAGTCGATGGTGACCATTACCTGAGGGCGCAGTCCGCCCGCCGAAGGGAGGTTTCCCGTAGCGAGCGCGGCCTTGCAGGCACCCACGAGGCCGTCCAGGAGGCGCTGCGGTCTGGAACGAAGGTCCAAGTGTTCCGCACCGGCTTCTTCTGGTGCATCGTCATCCGTACCGGCGTGGGAAGCGGGGTTGACTGAGGCAGCCGCGGCCTCGACCTGCTCAACAACTGTGGTGACGCTACCGATGCGTGGGTTCGTGGCGACGTTCATGACCGTGAGAAGGTGCTCGAACTGGTCTGTCGTGGCAAAGATTTCCAGACGGTGCAGCCCCCGGCTGGTCCGCCGGATGAAGGCGCCCTGACGCTGGCGCAGTTCCTCTTCGCTGGGTTCGTCGCCGTCCTGGTCCAAGGCGTCCACCCAGCTTTTGGCGATCCGGGTCAGGAAATCGTGGTCGCTCTCGACAGCTGTCATGATCAGGGCGTGTTCCATCCGGGCGGCAGTCTCTGGCGGCGCGGCATACCGGACACGGTCCAACGCAAGCGCGATGATGGTCGCGGCGCGTGAAGCGATACTTCCTGAGGCCACCGCCGCAGCAAGCTCTTCCTGCGCCGGAGGAAGGGACTGTCGCGCGATCCCGGTACGCGGCAGAAGGGTCTTGGCCAGAGACAGCCGACGGCGGGCTTCCGAGGCGCTGATCCGCAGCCGCGCCCGCAAGAACGCGGTGGTATCCCGGTACCCGTCGTCCACGGATTCCGGCGCAGCGGCCGTCGCCAATGCGGCGACCGTCCCTTGCGGAACGTCCTGGGGGGCGCCCGCCTCGGCGGTCCCCGCGGTGTTCCAGCCGGTCAACCAGCCGGCAGGGGCTCCGGTCCTTGAGCCGCTCCGTGCCGCTGCGGCTACAGATGCCGTTAGCGCGTCGTGGCGGGTCCGGTCGACTGCGGCGGCGGCAACGATCTGCAAGTACTCTGCCATGCGGGAGAGTTCCTCGACACGGCCGGAGAAGTCCGAAGCGCCGCTCACGCCAAAGAGCGCCGCGTTTGCCACCGCCGTCGTGGTTGCATCTCGCACCAGCGCAAGCGCCCCCTTCAGGGAACAATCCGTGGCGTCCGAGTCGCCGGCAGCGGCAGCCGGCCGGGGGGAGCCGGTGGGAATCGCGGACCAGGGCCGGGCGGCCTGTTCCGGGATGAATTCTCCAATGGCTTCCATAGCTAAACTCTGCCAAAGGGGTACGACAATTTAGCCGCCGCAGCCGACGCCGTCTGTGGAACCGGCGCCGCACCCGGCAACCGAACATGGCCCTCGACGCCCGGCACTGACCCAGACCATGGCAAGCTGTAGGGATGGATAGCACCTTCGTCCCGCAACCCGGGGAACCGTTCGCAGGGCCACTGTCCGGCGAACCCCGCCGGCCGCTCGGTCCCCGCGATCCGGGCGACGCATGGGTCGACGGCGGCCGCGGCAAGTTCTGGGGGCGCTTCGGCTCGGCCGGGCTCCTTGTTCACGACGCCGCCAAGGGAGTTCTGCTCCAGCACCGCGCCCTGTGGAGCGACCAGGGCGGAACCTGGGGACTCCCCGGCGGCGCCCTGCATCAGGGGGAAGAGGCCATCCACGGGGCGTTGCGAGAGGCCCAGGAAGAAGCCGCCGTCCCGCCCGGCCACGTCCGCGTTCTCTTCACCTCGGTATTCGACGTCGGGTACTGGAGCTACACCACCGTCGCGGTGCAGGTTATTGAACTGTTTGAGCCAGCCATCAGCGACCCCGAAAGTCTGGAGCTCCAGTGGGTCCCGGTAGACCAGGTCCGCGACAAGGAACTGCACCCGGGTTTTGCCGCAGCCTGGCCGGCACTGCGCCGCCGGCTTCTGGGCATGGAGACCGGCTTGGAGACTGGGATGGAGACCGGCATGGAGACTGAGTCGGCTACAGGCACCGAAGCGCACTGACAATTCACCGGCAGCCATTCCCCGACGGCCGGTGAGGTCCTACAGTTCGAGCATGAACAGCATCGAGCGAATCCCACCCCCTGTCCGGCAGCTACGCCTCGTCGTCGAGACAGAAGACTACGAGGCCGCGGTGACGTTCTACCGGGACGTTCTCGGGCTGGTCGAACGCGAGGTCATCCAAGGCGAAGGGGATGCCCGCATCACCATCCTGGAAGCGGGCCGGGCCACGCTGGAGCTCTCAAATCCGGCCCAGGTCAGGATGATCGATCAGGTCGAGGCCGACGGCCAGCCGAGTGCGAAGCTCCGGGTCGCGTTTGAAGTCGAGGACTCGCAAACCGCCACCCGGGATCTCGTGGCCGCCGGGGGAACCCTGATCGCGGAGCCGCGCGAAACGCCGTGGCGGTCCTTGAACTCCCGGCTCACCGCGCCCGACGGGCTGCAGATCACGCTGTTCCAGGAGCTGGACCCGGCGGCGGAACCAAGCGGCCCGGAATAAAGCGTCCCGGACCCCGGCGGCAACCCCGGCTAAGCAACTAAAACGCGTCAGGCCTGCTTCGGGGCCGGACGACGGCGGTACAGCCAGATAAGGCCCAGGACGGGCAGCACCAGCGGAATGAAGGCGTAGCCGCGGCCGAACAGGGACCAGACGGTCTCGTGCGGGAAGTTCACGGAGTCGAACACGCTGAGCGCCCCGACCACCAGCACTCCGATCAGTTCCACCAACACAGCCGAGACGGACACCTTGAACCACGTGCGGCCGGCCTTCGCGAGGGATACCGTGGCTACGACGTAGACGACGGCGGCGAAGGCAGACAGCAGGTAGGCCAGCGGCGCCTCGGAGAACTTCGTGAGGATCTGGTAGCCGGCCCGGGCAGTCGCCGAAAGGGCAAACACCGCGTAAACGGCGATCAACAGCCGGCCGGGACCGGTATTCCGGGTGTCCAACGCCGCCGTCGCGGATTCTGTCGCAGTGGTGTGCGCCCCGGTTTCCTGGTGCGAAGGTTTTGCCGTCACGTTTCTTGCCTCTTCCAAGTCAGTACCAGATCTGGTTCATACGTGCCGCCATCACGAGTGCTGTGACGCCGACGGCCGCCAGGACAAAGTTGCTCCAGCGCGTGCGCTCCAGGATGGACCAGTACACCGCGCCGACGGGCAGCATCAGGGCAGTCAGCAGGTAGCCCCAGAACTCCCAGGGCTCCCCCGCAATCCGCTCTCCACCCGCGACCCGGACGATTGAGCCGACCAGGTACACCAGCAGGGACAGCTCGACGGCGGCCACGGACAGGATCGTCGTGTCGTTCGGAGCCTTCTTGAGGATGCCGGCGGTGAGGCAGATGACGCTGGAGATCAGCCCGACCGCCAGGATAATGTAAAAATACGCGTCCACTACTGCCCGGCCTGCTGGGATGGGGCCTGCCGTGCTGCCGTCTGCTGCCCTGGGCCCCGCTGTTCCGGAGCCGCTTGCGTGGCGGCGCGCTTCTCGTTGTCCGGGGCGAAGACGAGCACGGGCTTGGCGTAACTTCCCGCGTCGGCCAGCAGTGCCACGAGGGTGCCGTCCGGGGCGAAGGCCGCGGCCGGCTTGTCCGCCGTCGCGGCTTCGGGGGTACCGGAGGCCGCTCCGGCGGCGATCCTCCGGCCGAAGGAAATCTCGGTGGTTTCCTCGTCGCTGAGTTCACGGTTCGGCATCAGTGCCCGCGCGGCCCGGGACATTTCCAGCACGTCCAGTTCTTCAGCCAGCTGCTCGAGGGTGTGCGCCTGGTCAAGCGTGTACGGACCCACCTGGGTCCTTCGCAGCGCCGTGAGGTGGCCGCCGACGCCGAGCGCGTTGCCCAGGTCGCGGGCGAGGGCCCGGATGTAGGTGCCGGAGGAACATTCAACCGTGACGTCCACGTCCAGCGCCTCGCCGTCGCGCGCCGGGCGGACCTCGTGGATGTCGAAGCGGTGGATGGTGACCGGACGGGCGGCCAGTTTGACCTCCTCGCCGGAACGGACCCGGGCGTAGGCGCGTTCGCCGTTCACCTTGATGGCGCTGACGCTGCTGGGAACCTGCTCGATCTCGCCAGTCAAGGCGGCAACGCCGGCCAGGACGGCCTCTTCGGTGACCGAGGCGGCACTGTGCGTGGCAGTGACCTCACCCTCGGCGTCGTCTGTCACGGTTGATTCGCCCAGCCGGATGGTCGCCGTATAGGTCTTGGAGGTGCCCACGATGTAGGTCAGCAGCCGGGTGGCTTTGTTGATGCCGATCACCAGGACGCCGGTGGCCATCGGGTCCAGGGTGCCGGCGTGGCCCACCTTTCGGGTACCGGCGAGCCGCCGCATCCGTCCAACCACATCGTGGCTGGTCCAGCCTTGCGGCTTGTCCACTATCACCAGTCCAGAAAGCACGCTTCCCAGTATATCTGCGCGCGGGGCCCGCCCCAGACGGCCAGCCCCGGCCGGGCACCCCGCCCACAGCCGTTCCGGGAACCCGCAGGCGGTTAGGATGGCAGACATGCCAGAGCTTGCCGCCCACGTCCGCGACGTCCCTATCAACCAGATCCGCGAGATCACCGAAGCTGCCTGGGGCACTCCCGGCGCCATCGTCCTGAGCATCGGCGAGCCGGGCTTCGCCCTCCCCCGCCACATCCTCGAGGCCGGCATGGCCTGCCTGGACCGTGACGAAACCAATTACACGCCCAACGCCGGCATCCCCGCACTGCGGGAGGCTTTTGCGGCGCGGTTCCGGGAACACAACGCGACGCCGGTCGGAGCGGACCGCGTCCATGTCGTCGCCGGCGCCCAGCAGGGACTCCACTTCGCCATGAGCCTGCTGCTCTCCCCCGGCGACGAAATCCTCATTCCCAACCCGGGTTATCCCACGTTCGCGATGACGAGCAGCCTGCTTCATGGAGTCCCCGTGCGCTACCCGCTGTATCCGGAGCACGAGTTCCAGCCGCGGATCGAGGACATCGAGGAGCTCATCACGACACGGACGAGGGTCCTGATCCTGAATTCGCCGTCCAACCCGTTGGGGGCTGTCCTGGGCGAGGAGCTCACGCGCAGCCTGGTAGAACTGGCCCGGCGCCACGATCTGTGGATCATCTCCGACGAATGCTACGAGACGTTCACTTACGACGTCCCGCATGTGAGCGCTGCCCGCTTCGACAGCGACGTCCCGGGCGAAGCCCGCGTGTTCACCTCGCTGACACTGTCCAAGACCTACGGTCTGACGGGGCTGCGGATCGGGGCGCTGATCTGCCCGCCCGGTCTGGAGCAGAAGATGAACAACGTGATGGAGTCGATTGTCTCCTGTGTCGCCTCGCCATCGCAGTACGCGGCGCTCGCCGCGCTCACGGGCCCGCAGGACTACGTCAGCCATGCCCACGCCCACTACCGGGCCAACCGGGACGCCGCCTCGGCCGTCTTGGAGTCCAAGGGGATCCCGTTCCTCAAGGCTCAGGGGGCCTTCTACCTTTGGGCGGATGTGTCCCACGTCAGCGGCGGCGACGTCCGCTCCTGGGTCCGGCGTTTCCTGGCCGGCTCCGGGGTGTCCTTCGCCCCCGGCACTGCCTTCGGCCCGATCGGCGAGGGCTGGATCCGGATTGCGCTCTGCAGCAGCCTGGACGAACTCGTGGAAGGCCTCAGCCGGCTCCCGGCCCGGCAGGGCTGAAGACCGGAGGGGCTGAAGCGCGGCCCGGCAGGCCTCAACCGCCGCCCGACCCGGCAGGGCCGGCTGAAGGGCCCATAGACCCTACCGCCCCGGCGTCGTCGCCCTTAGCCTGAACCCAGGACGCAGGGCAGCCGGGTTACATGGTTCCGTCGGGGAGGTAAGGCATGTGGTGGCAGGACTTGCTTTGGGGCATCTGGAACGGGCTGACGGCGTGGATTGTGTTGATCGTCCATGTTTTTGGGCAGTGGGGCGAGTTCCCCTTCTACAACACCGCCCGCGCCGGAAACTGGTACGACTTCGGGTTCCTGCTAGGTATGGGTTCGCCCCTGCTGGGCGGCCTGGGTGCCCGCGGGGCCCGGGGCAGGCGCCGCTGAAGGAATCAACGCTGAAGGAATCAACGCTGAAGGAATCGCCGCGGAAGGAATCGCCGTCACGTTTTCGGGAGGCACGTCGGGAGGCGTGTCCTCGTGAGGCGTCAAGAGCGGACGCTCAAGTGGGTTTCCAGGACAGTGCCCCGTCAAAGTGCCCCGTCAAAGTGCCCCGTCAAAGCGCCCCGTCAAGCCAGCTGCGGAGGGCAGCCGCCGTCGGAGCCCCCGTCTGCCGGGCCACGACTTTTCCGTCCCGGATCACGAGCATGGTGGGAATGGCCTGGACGTCGAAGCGGCGCGACAGCAGGGGCGACTTGTCGACGTCGACCTTGACGAGCTTGACCCGCCCGGCCCGTTCCTGGGCCAGTTTGTCCAGGACGGGGCTGACCATCCTGCACGGCCCGCACCACGCCGCCCAGAAGTCGATCAGGGCCGGTGTCGAGGACTGTTCGGCAATCACTCCGAAGTCCGGGTCGCTGGCCTCTACGATCCATGGAAGGTCCGTTCGGCAGTGGCCGCAACGCGGGTGTCCGGACGCCGCCGTCGGAATCCGGTTGGTTTTCCCGCAACGGGGACACTTGATCAGGCCCGAGACCACGGCCCGCCGCTGTTTTCCCGTGTACCCGCCGTCATGGTTCCATGTGACGCCACTGCGGAGACCCGGCCTAGAGTCAAAAGTCCCTCCGGCGGCGCCGGCGCCCTTCTCAAGGACACGCGCTTAGCTTAGTATTCGGTGCGGTCCGGGTTGTCGCGCCAGGCCTGGAAAGGCAGGTCCGACGCCTGAACGGCAGCTTGGCGCACCGGCATCAGTTCCGGGCGTGCCCCCTCGAAGTACTCATAGAAGAGGGCATCGTCGAAGCCGGCGGCGGCAGCAGCATTCCGGTCGGCCGCGAAGTACACCTGACCCACCCGGGCCCACAAGGCCGCAGCGAGGCAGAGCGGGCACGGCTCGCAACTGGCGTACAGTACGGCGCCGCTGAGGTCGAAGCTGGCAGTCGCGGAGGCGGCACTGCGGATGGCCACGACTTCGGCGTGGGCCGTCGGGTCATTGTCCCGGGTCACCCGGTTGACGCCGTCATAGGCCCGGCCGTCCGCGGTGACCACGACTGCTCCGAAGGGCCCGCCGCCGTCGGCCACATTGCGGACAGCGAGGCGGATTGCCTGGTTCAGGTACTCGCCGGTCTCGGCTGCTGTGCGGGGCGTATCCATGTTCCGATCATAGCCAGTGGCCTGCCTTCGGCCGCGGAGGATGACCTTCGGGACGTCGACTTTGCCGGCGCTACCGAATAAAATCCGCCCATAGGGCAGCTGCGTTTTCCGGCCGCCTGCCCGGCCTCATTGGGTGGTCGAAATGGTCTCAAAGCTGTGGATTGTTCATCACTCGCCTTGGAGCTCACCATGAGAAAACAATTCTCTTTGCTGGCTGCGGCCGCCACAGCGGTTCTCTTCATCGCTGCAGGTCCTGCGGCTGCTGAAGCGCCGGAACGGACCTCCGCAGGGAACGCCGCAGGCAACCCCGCGGGCGGCCCCGCAGGGAACACCGCCGTCCGGCTGACTGATGGCCTCGTGGGACCACTTCATGTCAGCGCCGGCCGCAACGGCTCAGTGACGGTCAGCGAGGAGTTCGCCAGCAGGCTGACCCGGATCGCCGCTGACGGCACGAAAAAGGTACTCTACGAAAACACCGAGTGGGATGTCGCCGGGAACACCCACCATGGTTCCGCCACCTACGTCCTTGAGAGCCAGGGGGCCGGACCCGAGGACCATCGGGATCTCGCCGCCCACGTGCGGATCATTGAGGACGACGGCGGCCAGCGCACCATCGGTGACTTCGCGGCACTGGAAAAGAAGGACAACGCCGACGGCGGTGCCCACTACGGCTTCCGCGATCTTCCCGCAGACTGTGTTTCGCAGCTCCCGCCGGAGCTTCCCGCCTCCTATACCGGCGAGGTGGACTCCCATCCCTATGGGATCGCAGTCTCCGATGGCACCGTCTACGCCGCCGATGCCGGGGCGAACACCGTGGTGTCGGTAGATCTTCGGTCCGGAAAGACGGAAACCGTCGCGGTACTGCCGCCACGTCCGTCCCGGATCTCGGCCGCTGTTGCGGCAGAGCTGCACCTGCCGCCCTGTGTGGTGGGCCGGTCCTACGCCTTCGAGCCGGTGCCGACGGATGTCGCGGCCGGCCCGGACGGCCGGCTCTACGTGTCAACCCTGCCGGGCGGGCCGGAGAGCCCCGCCGCCGGAGCCCGCGGGGCCGTCTTCACAGTCGATCCGGAGCACGGGCACGTTAAGTTGCTGGCTGAAGGGATCATGTCCCCCACTGGGATTGCCGTGGACGAGAACGGCGATGTGTACCTTGCGTCCTTGTTCGGCGACGGAGTCCTCAAGCTGGACGGACACACCGGCAAGACCAGCGTGGTGCTGGCCGCGGGCTCGACGGCCGACGTCGATCTTCGTGGTTCAACGCTCTACGCCACCGTGAATGCGCTGCCGTCCGACCCCGCGCCCCCGAACGGGCAGGTCGCAACCTTGAAGCTGGGCCGGGATTCCCGCGACTCGGACGACTGATCCGGACACAGCAATGGCCGGACCCTCGCCGGGTCCGGCCATTTCATTGTGGTGTTAGAACACTGCGCTGTTTAGGAAGGTGCGGTGTTCGGGACTACGTGTTGCTGTCCTCGTCCAGATCGCTGTCCGGCCTGAGGTCGATGTCCTCTTCGTCGAAGTCGTCCTCGTCGAGCTCCACGTCCTCGGGAGTATCGCTCTTGTAGGGATCGGCGTCGCCGGCGTGGGTCGCGCTCGCGGCCAGCGCGGCCACTTCGGCGTCGCGCTTCTTGGCGGCCCGGAGCAGTTCCTCCAGGTTGGAGGCGTTGACCGGAATCTGGTCCGCCACGAACTCCAGGGTGGGGGTCAGCCGGACAGTGATGTTCCGTCCGACTTCCTGCCGGAGCACACCCTTGGCCTTCTCCAGCCCCTTGGCAGCCTCGGCCTGGACCAGCTCGTCACCAAACACCGTGTAGTAGATCGTGGCGTGCTGCAGATCGTTGGTCACGCGCGCATCCGTGACGGTAATGCCCTCAAGCCGCGGATCCTTGACCCTACGGCCCAGGGCCTCGGCAACAACAACCTTAATCCGCTGCGCCAATTTGGCAGCCCGTGCGGGATCAGCCATTTCCACTCCTAAAAATTTGGATGTACGACGGCGCGTTAACAACTGGCGTACACACGTTGGGTTTTTTGCCACGCGCCTAAGGCGAGTCTACGACGGACTCCCGTTGGATTTATTCCGGCGGCCTGGGAGTGGCATCGGGCCTGCCGGAGCTGGGCGGCAAGGGATCGCAGATCCCATGCCGCCCAGCGTAGGGGCGGGGCCGCCGGAAAAATCCAACGGCCCCGCACCTGTAACGCTAAACCGCCTTAGACGCGCGGCTTTTCGCGCATCTCGAAGGTCTCGATGATGTCACCTTCGTTGATGTCGTTGAACGAGCCAAGACCGATACCACACTCGAAGTCCGTGCGGACCTCGGTGGCGTCGTCCTTGAAGCGCTTGAGCGTCTCAACGGCGAGGTTGTCACCGATGATCTTGCCGTCGCGGGTGATGCGGGCCTTGACGTTGCGTCGGATAACACCCGAGCGAACGATCGAGCCTGCAATGTTGCCGAACTTGGAGGAACGGAACACCTCGCGGACCTCGGCGGTGCCAAGCTGGACCTCTTCGTACTCGGGCTTGAGCATGCCCTTGAGGGCCATCTCGATGTCATCGATTGCTGCGTAGATGACGGAGTAGAAGCGCATGTCCACGCCTTCGCGGTCTGCCAGTTCGGCAACACGCTCGGCGGGCTTGACGTTGAAGCCGATGATGACGGCGCTGTCGACCGTTGCCAGGTTGACGTCGTTCTGCGTGATCGCACCCACACCGCGGTGGATGATGCGCAGCTGGACGCCTTCGCCGACGTCGATCTTGAGCAGCGCGTCCTCGAGGGCTTCCACGGCACCGGACACATCACCCTTGAGGATGAGGTTGAGGGTGTCGATCTTGCCTTCGGCGACAGCCTGGTCGAAGTCTTCCAGGCTGATGCGCTTGCGGCGCTTGGCCAGGGCGGCGTTGCGGTCGGCGGTTTCACGCTTCTCGGCGATCTGGCGGGCGGTGCGCTCGTCAGCGGTCACGAAGAAGGTGTCACCGGCGCGCGGGACGTTGGACAGACCCAGGACCTGCACGGGGCGGGACGGGCCGGCCTCGGTCAGGACGCTGCCGTCGTCGTCGAACATCGCACGGACTCGGCCGTGGGCCGTGCCTGCCACGATGGTGTCGCCGACGTGCAGGGTGCCGGACTGAACCAGGACGGTGGCAACGGAACCGCGGCCCTTGTCCAGGTTGGCTTCAATCGCGATACCGCGGGCATCCTTGTTCGGGTTGGCGCGCATGTCGAGGGCAGCGTCTGCGGTGAGCAGGACAGCCTCGAGCAGCTCGTCGATGTTGAGGTTCTGGCGGGCAGAGACCTCGACGAACATGGTGTCGCCACCGTACTCTTCCGGAACCAGTCCGTACTCGGTCAGCTGGCCGCGGACCTTCTCCGGGTTGGCGCCTTCCTTGTCGATCTTGTTCACAGCCACGACGATCGGCACGTTGGCCGCCTGTGCGTGGTTGAGGGCCTCAACGGTCTGCGGCATCACGCCGTCGTCCGCTGCGACCACCAGGATGGCGATGTCGGTGACCTTCGCACCACGGGCACGCATGGCGGTGAACGCCTCGTGGCCCGGAGTATCGATGAAGGTGATCTTGCGATCGATGCCTTCGTGCTCGTGGCTGACCTGGTAGGCACCGATGTGCTGCGTGATGCCGCCGTGCTCGCCCGCCATAACGTCGGACTTGCGGATGGCATCCAGCAGCCGGGTCTTACCGTGGTCAACGTGACCCATGACGGTGACAACCGGAGGACGTGCCTCGAGGTCTTCATCGCCTTCGGCTTCCAGCTCGGCTTCGAAGTCAATGTCGAAGCCGGAGAGCAGCTCGCGCTCCTCGTCCTCCGGTGACACGACCTGGAGCTTGTAGCCAAGCTCCTCGCCGAGCAGTGCGAAGGTCTCTTCATCCAGCGACTGCGTGGCCGTGGCCATTTCGCCGAGGTGGAAGAGCACGGTCACCAGCGCGGCGGGGTTCGCCTCGATCTTGTCGGCAAAGTCCGTGATGGACGAGCCACGGCGAAGCCGGACTACGGTGTTGCCGTCGCCGCGGGGTACGCTCACGCCGCCCAGCGACGGAGCACTCATCTGCTCGAGTTCCTGGCGCTTGGCGCGCTTCGACTTGCGCTGCTTGCCACGGCCTGCGCCGCCCTTACCGAAAGCACCCTGGGTGCCACCGCGGCCGCGGCCACCCTTGCCGAAGCCACCGCCGGCCGGAGCGCCGCCACCGGCACCGGGAGCACCGGTACCTGGAGCGCCACCCGGACGGCCCGGACCACGGGCTCCGCCGCCGGGACGCCCTGCACCAGCGGGTGCGGGACGTTCGGTGCGGTTAGGCATCATGCCGGGGGTCGGACGGTTTCCGCCGGCTCCTGCCGGACGGCCAGCGCCGGGAGCGCCGGCCGGACGCGGAGCACCCGGGCGTGCACCCGGAGCGCCGCCGGTGCGGGGAGCACCCGGACGGGGACCCCCTGCGCCTGCTGCGGGACGCGGGCCGCCGGGGCGTTCGCCCTCGGTGCGGCTTCCGCCCGGACGCGGCATGCCCTGGGAAGGAGCGAACGGGTTGTTCCCCGGACGCGAGGGACGTTCGTTGTCCCCGCCGCGGCCCCGGGGCATGCCCTGGGACGTGGCGAAGGGGTTGTTGCCGGGACGGGGGCCGCCCGGACGGGGTGCCGAGCCGCCCTGGCGTGCCGGAGCAGCCGGAGCAGCCGGAGCTTCAGCCTTCGGGGCAGGCCGCGCGCCGGGCTTGATGCCCGTCGACGGAGCCGTCGAGGGAGCGGCCGGAGCCTGGGCAGCGGGAGCCGCCGGTGCGGCGCTGGCCGCAGCCGGCGCAGCGGCGGGTGCTGCCTGTGCGGCGGGTGCCGGGGCAGCTGCTGCCGGAGCCGGGGCTTCGGACTTGCTTGCTGCTGCCTGCGCCGGGGCACCGGGCGCAGCCGGGGCCGGCGCAGGCGCCGGACGGGTTGCCGAGGGGCTGGCGGGTGCCTGGGGGGCGGACGCGGGCGCTTCTGACTTCGAAGCTGCCGCGTCGGGGAATGCGTTGCGGAGTTTCCGCACAACGGGGGCCTCAATGGTGGAAGAGGCAGAGCGAACGAATTCGCCCAGTTCCTGCAGTTTGGTTACTGCATCTTTGGAAGTAATACCGAGCTCTTTTGCAAGCTCATGTACGCGGACCTTGGCCACATTTCTCCTGTCTCGGTCCGCACCGAGCCAGGCACGAACCGTCTACTTCTTAATGCGGGCCTCCGCCGCGAGTGCAGCTGAAAGGCCCATTGCAGAGCGCAACAAAGTTGTCATCGTTGCGCACTCATCGCTGGGAACTCATCGGGTTTCCATCAGTTTTCTGACCCGCTTTCAGGTTGGACGGTTGTTGCTGCGGCCACCGGAGTGCCCGCGGCTTTCGTGCCTGCCATGATCCGGCGCTCGACGTCGGCTGTACCGGTTACGCCGTTGAGGGCGCGTCCGAACGCTCGACGTTTGACCGCCAGTGCCAGGCACTTTTCGCTGGGGTGCAGCCATGCACCCCGGCCAGCCATCCGGCGTCGTTCATCCACTACGACGGCGGATGAACCGCTGCCGCCGGAGACGAGCCGGAGTAACTCAGACCGCGAGCCTTTTTGTCGGCATCCGATGCAGGTGCGCTGCGGCTGATTCTCGAGGTGTTGCACTTGTGCCACGTCCGAGTATCTTCCTGCCAGTACCTGTCTGCCTGCCCGTGGATTCCGGAGCCCGCCCGGCGAAGTGTCTGGGAACTACGACTTTGCCAAGCGAAAACCCGGATGCGCTGAGGGCACGCGGACACCGGCCCATAGGCGCGGTCATGACCATTCTAGCCCCTCCAGCGCCCGGACCCCGAACTTGAGCGGACGCCGACGCTGACGGGCGGACCGGAAGTGCGGCCTATTTGTCGCGGTTGACGACGGCGTCGGAGACGATGTCGATCCGCCAGCCGGTGAGCTTGGCGGCGAGCCGCGCGTTCTGGCCTTCCTTGCCGATGGCGAGGGAGAGCTGGTAGTCAGGGACGACGACGCGGGCGGACCGGGTCGCTTCGTCCATGATCGTGACGGAATTCACCCTTGACGGCGACAGCGCGCTGGCGATGAAACTTGCCGGGTCATCGCTGTAGTCGACGATGTCGATCTTCTCGTCGTTCAGCTCGGTCATGACAGCCCGGACGCGGGAACCCATTTCACCGATGCAGGCGCCCTTGGCATTGATCCCCGGGGTTTTCGCCTTGACGGCAATCTTGGTGCGGTGACCGGCTTCGCGGGCCAGGGCGACGATCTCCACGGAACGGTCCGCGATCTCCGGAACTTCCAGTTCGAAGAGCTTCCGGACGAGCCCGGGGTGCGAGCGGGACAGCGTGATGGAGGGGCCCTTGGTGCCCCGGTGCACATCGATCACGAAGGCGCGGAGCCGGTTGCCGTGGATGTATTTCTCCCCCGGAACCTGCTCGGGCGGCGGGAGCAGCGCCTCCACGGTGCCGAGGTTGACCTGGATCATGTGCGGGTTGTTGCCCTGCTGGATGGTTCCGGCCACGAGTTCGCCTTCGCGGCCCTTGAACTGGCCGAGGACGTTGTCATCCTCAGCATCGCGCAGACGCTGCAGGATGATCTGCCGTGCGGTGCTTGCAGCAATGCGGCCAAAGCCCGCGGGGGTGTCCTCGAACTCGCCGATCGGGGCGCCGTCGTCGTCGATCTCGGTGGCCCAGATGGTCACGTGGCCGCTCTTGCGGTCCAGCTCGGCGCGTGCCTTCTCGAAGGCCCCCGGAGTCTTGTGATAGGCCACCAGCAGGGCCTGCTCGATGGTCGGGATCAGGAGATCCAGCGGGATTTCACGCTCACGCTCCAGGAGTCTCAGTGCGCTCATGTCAATATCCATTAGGCCTCCTCAGAAGGTCCATTGTTTGCGTCTTCCAGCCCGGCCTCTTCGAGGTGGCTGAACTCTATCTCGACTTTTCCGCTGCGGATCCTGTCGAAAGGAATCTTGACCGGCTCGCCCTGCTTGGGCTTCATGCCCTTCTTGACGGCGATTTCCGGGACCAGGGTGACGCCGCCGTCATCGACGGACTGGATCCTGCCGGTGACGTTTTCGCCCTGCAGGACTTTGACCGTGACCATCCGCCCGCGGGCGCGGTGCCAGTGCCGCTCCTCGGCGAGGGGACGCCCGACGCCGGGCGATGAGACCTCGAGCTCGTACGGGCGGGCGTCCGTGCTGGGATCGTTGTCCAGGATGTCCGAGAGGGTCTTGGAAATCTCGGCGATGACATCGAGGGTGACGCCGCCTGTCTCTTCCTGGGGCAGGTCCACCACTACGTGGACCACCCGGTTGGCGCCGGCGACGTGGATGGAAACGTCCTCAAGGTACAGGCGGTTTGCCAGGACTGCGGGTTCCAGGAGGGCGCGAAGGCGCTCGGCCTCCAAATTCTGAGCGGGTGCGGCTTCAGCCTTCCCCGTCCCGGTCCGGTCTGTTGAAGTCGTGGCTTCTGCGTTGGTCATGATGCCGGCCGCCTCCCGCTAGATGATGTTGTGTGTACTAGCCTAGCGATTTTCCAGGCACCATGGTGCACGGAGTTCCCAGCCGGCATGACAACATGGTCTGTTGTGAAAGACGACACCAGGGAAAAGCGTTGGCGCGGGCTCACTCCGCGGTTCCTGCCCCGCTTCGCCCTCTTGGCGTGTATCGCCGTGGTGGTGGTCAGCCTCGGCGTGGCTTTGATTCCCCGGAGCCCCAAAGCGCCCGGGGAACCGCCGTTTTCTGAGCGGGCGCGGGCTGCGGCACTGTCCGAAACCCTGCGGCTCCGGGCAGCCGGAGAGCAGCTCGGCAACTCCGCATCGGGCGCCGGCCAGTCCTCCCTTTCGCAGACTGTGACGTTGCTGACAAGCCAGGCCCGGGCGCTTCTGGCCCCCCAGTCTGCGCTGATTACCCCATCCGTGCAGTCAAACCCGTCCTTGCAGTCAAACCCGTCCGCAACCGGTGACCCGTCCTCCCCGGCACCTCCCCTGCCGGACACAGCCGCCGGGCTGGCCGCCGCCCTCGCCGGCAGCGGCTCCGAGCGGATCGGTGACGCTGCCGTGGCCGACGGCGGTATGGCCCGGCTACTGGCCGCCGTCGGGACCGCGCAGCTTCTTCAGGCGTCCTCGCTCGCGGCGGCCTCCGGCGCCCCGGCACCCCTGCAGGCGGACCCGGCGCCGCCACAATTGTCCGGAGCCTGCCCCGGCCCATCGGCATCGGCCTCCCCGGCCGGCACGAGCGCCGGGGACGGTGGCCCGACGATTGAGGCGGCGCTTGAAGCGGCAGTGCGGACAGAACTCCAAAGCATCTACGGCTATCAGCTTGCCCTGACCAGGCTGGGCGGCGACGCGGCGAAATCGGCGGCTGAACAGCTGGCCCGCCACGAAGCGCTTGTCAGCGGCGCGGAATCCCTAAGCCGCGGCCACTGTGTCTCCCCTCCACCGCGGGAGGCCGGCTATGCCTTGGCGCCGTCCTTCCTGGCCTCGCCCGCCGCCGGACTCGCCGGACTTGAAACCGCCGCACTGCCGGTCTACGCCGATCTGGTGGCCCTGAGCGAGGGAGAAACCAGGCAATGGGCCCTCTCCGCTCTCGTGGGCGCCGCCCGCCGGGCCGTGCTGTGGGGCGCAGAGCCCGGGCCCGTGCCCGGCCTGGCGGCAGACCCGGACGCCTTCCCGCCGTTGCCGACACTTCCTCCGTCGTCCAGCCCCGGTCGCTCGCAGGCAGGGTGACCGCACCGTCCGGGGCTACTTTGAGCCCCCAAACGGGCGATGACTGGCTAGAACGCGGCGAGTCCGTGTCAAAGTGCCCCCGCCCGGCCCGCCGGAGGGCGAAAGTGCACGCGAAGCTGGCGTCGGACCGAGCCTTGGCTTGACTTGCTTAGGGTCGTAATACTGGCCAGCCCGTGGCACTGGTGCTTTGCTGTAATCATGGACAGCCGCGCACCCACACTGCATGAGAACGAGCCCCATCACAACGACCTCGCCCACCGCCTCAATTGGCTTCGTGCCGGTGTGCTGGGCGCCAATGACGGAATCGTCTCGGTCGCCGCTATCGTAGTCGGCGTCGCCGGCGTCACCACGGACTCCGGACCCATCCTGGTCGCCGGCACCGCCGGCGTGGTAGGCGGCGCCATCTCCATGGCCCTGGGCGAATACGTCTCCGTCAGCAGCCAGAAGGACAGCCAGCGGGCCTTGATCGCGAAGGAACGCCGGGAGCTGCTGGACGAGCCCGAAGAGGAACTGGAAGAACTTGCTGCCATCTACCAGGCCAAAGGACTCAGCGCAGAGACTGCCCGCACGGTGGCCCTCGAACTCACCAAGCACGACGCCCTGGCCGCTCACCTTTCGGCGGAGCTTAACATCGACGAGACCGATATCGTCAGCCCCTGGCACGCCGCCTTCGCCTCGTTCGTCGCGTTCCTGATCGGTGCCATCCTGCCGATGCTGGCCATACTGCTGCCGCCGGAGAACATCCGTGTCCAGTTGACCTTCGGTGCCGTCCTCGTGGCCTTGGCGATCACGGGAGCGCTGGGCGCCTGGATCGGCGGCGGCTCGAAACTGAGGGCGGCGGTCCGCGTGGTGATGGGCGGCGCGCTGGCCCTGGCAGCCACCTTCATCATCGGCAACCTGCTCGGCGCCAGCGGCGTCGTCTAGGTTCCCCGTCCCCTGCCGGCGGTGCTTCCGCTCCTCAGCCACTACGCTGGACCCGATGAGCCAGCCCGCAGATGTCCCTATCCCGCCCGATCTCAGCCGCCGGTACAGCGGCACGGTCCACGGCCGCGACTGGCTGGCGTCGCTCCCCCGGCTGGTCAACCGCTGCCTGGACCAGTGGCACCTGGTGCTGGACCTTGCGCCGGGTTGGCTGCCGTGGACCGGACATGGGGCCATCGTGGTGCCGGTCCGGCGTATGGGCGCCGACAGCGGGATGCGGGAAGCTGCCGTCCTGAAAATCGCCTATCCGCACGACGAGGCGCTCGTGGAACGGCACGCGCTCACCTTGTGGGGCGGGGACGGCGCCGTCCGGCTGCTGGCGGCCGACTCCGACGCCGGCGCGCTGCTGCTTGAGCGCCTGGACGCTGCCCGCTCCCTGCAGGACCTTCCGTTGGACTCGGCTGTGGCCGTCTGGGGAGCCGTGGTGCGCCGGCTCAGCCTGGTGCCCGACCTGACGCCAGCCGGCCGGCCGGAGTGGCAGGAATTCGACCATATTGCGGCCCGGGCCGAGCAATGGAGCGATGAGCTGCCCGAGAGCTGGGAGCAACTGGGCCGCCCGTTCCCACGCTGGCTGCTGGAGGCGGCACTCGAGGTGTGCCAGACCCGCGGAGCCGTCGGCCGCCGCTCGGGGACCGATGTGCTGGTCCATACCGATTTGCACTACCTGAACATCCTGGCCCGTCCGGTACGGCCCGGCGGGCCGGAGGATGCGGACGGTTCGGAAGTTGCCGACGCGGAAAGCTACGCCGCGATCGATCCGCAGCCCATGATCGGCGAGGCGGAATTCGCGGTGGCTCCGCTGTTGTGGAACCGGATTCCCGAGCTGTCACGGGCGGATCCGGAGCGGGGACTGCTGGAGCGCTGCCGGGACTTCAGCGCCGCCGCCGGCCTCGACGCCGAAACCGCCCGCCAGTGGAGCCTGGCCCGGGAAGTGGACAACGCCCTCTGGTACGCCTCGAAACCCGGCCACCACGGAGACCTGGCCCGCTCGCTCTGGGTTGCCAGCACCCTCGCCGGACGCACCTTGCCGGAGCTGCCCTCACCGCACGAACTGCCGGCTCCGGGGGAAGCGGCAGGCTAAGCGTGGCGCCCACGGACCGCGGCCAGGGCGTCCCGGACAGCGTCGACGGCGACCTTCACGTCGGCGTCGTCCGTGCTCCAGTTGCTGACGGAAATCCGCAGGATGTCCCGGTCCTGCCAGCGCGAGCCGGACATCCAGACCCGGCCGTCACTGATGATCCTTTCGGTCACCGCGCGGGTCACGGCGTCGTCGCCGAAGGCCAGCGAGACCTGCGTGTAGTCCACGTCGTTAAGCACCTCGACGCCATCGAGCGCGGACAATTGCTCCGCCAGCTGCGAGGCGCGACGCACGAGCTCGCGGACCTGGCCGGCGACGCCGTCCCGGCCCAGGGATTTAAGCGCCGCCCACACCGGCACGCCGCGGGCACGGCGGGACAGCTCCGGAACCGTCTCGAACGGGTCCGCCGCGCCGTCCGCGTCCTGGATCAGGTAGCTGGTGTGCAGGCCCATCGCCGATCGCAGTGCCCGGGCGTCGCGCACGATCGCGATCCCGCAGTCGTACGGGACGTTGAGGGTCTTGTGCGCGTCGGTGCCCCAGGAATCGGCCCCCTGCAGCCCGGCCGTCAGGGCGGACAGTTCCGGCACGGCGGCGGCCCAGAGTCCGAACGCCCCGTCCACGTGCACCCAGGCCCCATGGGCTTTTGCGACGGCGACCGCCTCCAGGAACGGATCGAAGGCTCCGGAATGCAGGTTTCCGGCCTGCAGGCAGACCAGCAGCGGGGCCGGGCCTGATCCGTTGGCACCGACTGACGCATTGGCAAGGGCGCCGTCCAGGGCGCAGTCGAGTTCCGAGGGGTTGATGCGGCCTGCCGGTCCGCGGGGATCACCGTGGGCCGCCCCAGCCCCAGGTACCGCAGGCCGAGGTTGATAGTGTCGTGCCGTTCCTGGCCCACGAAACAGTGGATCCGGGGCGCCCCGGTGAGGCCATCGCCGTCGAGGTCCCAGCTGGCGTCGGCCATCAGGCGCCACCGTGCCGCGGCCAGGCCGGTGAAGTTCGCCATCGTGGCACCGGTGGCGAAGCCGACGTCGGACTCTTCCGGAAGCCCCAGCAGCTCGAGCAGCCACTTGCCGGCGGCTTCTTCGATGGCGGCCGTCGCGGGAGTGGCGAAACGCAATCCGGCGTTCTGGTCCCAGGCGCTGACCAGCCAGTCCGCGGCCAGCGCGGCCGGCAGGGTGCCGCCGATGACCCAGCCGAAGAACCGTCCGGAGGGCATCGCCATCAGGCCGGGTTCGGCCTTTCTGGCCAGGTAGTCCACGACCTCCGCGGCCGGCATTCCTTCCCGGGGCAGCGGACCGCCGAAGTCGGCGGCCAGGTCCGCCGCGGTGGCTCGCGGGCCTACGTGCCGTGTTTCCTGGCTCGCAAGCCAGGAACGTGCGTGCCGTGCCGCAGCCTCCAGGGCATCGCTGTAGCGTTCTTCAGGTGCTGACATAGCAGCATGCTACGCCGACGGCCCCGGTTCGGGGGGGTACTGTACGGGGAGTCTCCGCGGTCCATCCGGGAAGGTGCCCCCCGGTAACCGGCCGGCGGGAGCGGGTGCTATGCGAAAGAGTCCTGCCAGATATCGGAACCGAGCTTGAGGATCAGCGCCGCCACCACAATCAGGAACACGACGCGGATGAAGCGGCTGCCCTGTTTGACCGCCGTCCGCGCGCCCAGGTAGCCGCCGGCCATGTTCGCCGCGCCGAGCACCAGCCCGAGGCCCCACAGCACGGCACCGTGGGGCAGGAAGAACAGCAGGGCGCCGGCGTTGGTGGCCATGTTCACGATCTTGGCCTTGGCGCTCGCTTCCAGGAAGGCATAGCCCATCGCGGAGACAAGCGCAATTATCAGGAACGAGCCCGTGCCCGGGCCGATCAGGCCGTCGTAGAAGCCGATCACGCCGCCGATCAGGCAGGCCACCACGTAGTGCCGGTGCCCGTCATGCCGCAGCTTGGTCAGCTCCCCCACGCTCGGCCGGAACGCCGTGAACAGCGCGACGGCGACGAGCGCGGCAACGATGATCGGCTTGAACACGCTGGCCGGCAGGGTGGCGGCGAGCACCGCCCCGCCGAAGCTGCCGGCCAGCGCGATCACCGCCATGGGCAAGGCGGTGCGCAGGTCCGGCCGGACCCGGCCGTAATAGGTCGCGGCACTGGTGGTGGTGCCGAAGATTGATCCCATCTTGTTGGTGGCCAGCGCCTGCACCGGGCTGATGCCCGGCACCAGCAGCATCGCCGGGAGCTGGATCAGTCCGCCGCCGCCCACGACGGCGTCGACCCAGCCTGCGGCGAAGCCGGCCACCACGATCAGGATGAGGGTACTGAGTTCGATCGACTCCAGTCCCGAGACCACCCGTGCGTGCCGTTAGCTGTTGCGGACGGCGTTGACTACGTAGTCAACGGCCTTCTCAACGGCGATATTTTCGGCATTGCCGCTGCGGCGGTCCTTGATCTCCACGACCCCGTCCACGAGTCCGCGCCCTACGGCGAGGATGGTGGGCACGCCGACGAGTTCGGCGTCGCCGAACTTCACGCCCGGGGACACCTTGGGGCGGTCGTCATAGATGACGTCCAGGCCGGCGGCTTCGAGCTCGAGGGACAGCTTTTCCGCGGCGGCAAAGATTTCTTCGCCGCGGCCGACAGCCACCACGTGGACATCGGCCGGTGCGACGGCGCGCGGCCAGACCAGGCCCTTGTCGTCATGGTTGGATTCGGCCAGGGCGGCGACGGCACGGGTGACCCCGACGCCGTAGGAGCCCATGGTGACGACGACCTGCTTGCCGTTCTGGTCCAGGACCAACAGACCGAGGGCCTCGGCGTACTTGCGGCCGAGCTGGAAGATGTGGCCCATTTCGATGCCGCGCGCCGTTTCCAGCGGTCCGGACCCGTCGGGGGCCTCGTCGCCGGCACGCACGTCGGTGCATTCGATCACGCCGTCCCAGCCGAAGTCGCGGCCCGCGACCAGGCCGAACACGTGCTGGCCGGCCTCGTTGGCGCCGGTGACCCAGGCGGAGCCGCTGACGACGCGGGGATCCACGAGGTAGAGCACCTTCGCGGCGCCCTCGGTGCCCAGCAGTGGCGCGTCCAGGGACAGGCCCGGGCCGAGGTAGCCCTTGACGATGAGCGGCTGCTTCTTGAGGTCTTCGTCGTTGGCGGCCTCCAGCGTGATCTCGCCGGCGATCGGCAGGAAGGAACTGATGTTCGCTTCCACCCGCTTGAGATCGACGCCGCGGTCGCCCGGCAGCCCGATGACGACGATCTGGCGTTCGCCGGTCGGCAGCGTCACGGCGAGCACGACGTTCTTGAGGGTGTCGGCGGCAGTCCAGGCGCCGCCGTCGGACTCGGCACGGGGAACGAGGAGGTTGGCGGCGTCGACCAGGGTGTCGATCGTCGGGGTGTCCGGGGTGTCCCGGACTTCCGCGGCGGGGGCGTCGCTGAAGTCGATGTCCGCGGGGACCACGGTGGTGACGGCCTCGACGTTGGCCGCATAGCCTCCCGCGGAACGCACGAAGGTGTCCTCGCCGATCTCGGTGGGGTGCAGGAATTCCTCGCTCTTGGAGCCGCCCATGGCGCCGGCCGTGGCGGCAACCGGAATAACCTCGAGGCCGAGGCGCTCGAAGATCTTCAGGTACGCGCCGCGGTGCGCGGCGTAGCTGGCGTCCAGGCCGGCGTCGTCGACGTCGAAGGAGTAGGAGTCCTTCATGATGAATTCGCGGCCGCGCAGCAGGCCTGCCCGGGGGCGTGCCTCGTCGCGGTACTTGTTCTGGATCTGGTAGATGCTCAGCGGCAGGTCCTTGTACGAGGAATACAGGTCCTTGACCAGCAGGGTGAACATTTCCTCGTGCGTCGGGGCGAGCAGGTAGTCGTTGCCCTTGCGGTCCTTGAGTCGGAAGATCCCATCGCCGTACTCGGTCCACCGGTTGGTGGCCTCGTAGGGCTCCTTGGGCAGCAGTGCCGGGAAGTGGACTTCCTGGGCGCCGATGGCCGTCATTTCCTCGCGGACCACCCGCTCGACCTTGCGCAGCACGCTCAGCCCGAGCGGCAGCCAGGTGTAGATGCCCGGCGCGGCGCGGCGGATGTAGCCGGCACGGACGAGGAGCCGGTGGCTGGCCACTTCGGCGTCGGAGGGGTCTTCACGCAGGGTGCGCAGGAACAGCTTGGAGAGTCGAAGGACCACTGGAGGAGTATCCGTTTCTGGGAGGTGCCGGGAAAACCCAGTAAAACCGGGCAGAACTGAGCAAAAGCGTCTAGGTACTAATCTACCGTCAGCCCGGACACGGAAGAGCCACGCCATCACAGCTGGAAGCCCCTGGCCGTCTCCGGCTGGTCATCCCGTCATGGCGTGGCTCTGCGGCCCCCAACGCCGCCAGATCTCCGGCAGTGAGCTACTTTTGTGTTGCCCTTGAAGGCATTTGCGGCCCCGGGTTCTCCGCGGGCCGCACGCGCCCTTGCGGCACGGCTAGGTAGAACCTATGTGATTTCCGGGCCGAAAACAAGAGTCCGCATCCGGTTATTTTTCCGTTGACCGAACCTTTCCAGGGGTCTAGATTCAATTCATCAGTTGATGAATTGAATCGCATTGCCCTTATCGGCATTGCCCTTTTCGGCAGAGGAAACCATGTCCCATTCAGCGGCGGGCGCCGTCCCCCTCGGGGAAGCAGCGGTGCAGGTGAACGGCCTGCGCGTCGTGAAGGCCGGAAAGAACATTCTGCAGGACGTCGACTTCGCCATCCCCCTGGGGCGGATCACCGGATTGTTGGGCCCCTCCGGCAGCGGCAAGACCACCCTGATGCGCACCATTGTGGGAGTCCAGCGCATAACCTCCGGCTCGGTGACCGTGCTCGGCAGGCCCGCCGGCCATCCGTCCCTCCGGCAGGAAGTCGGCTACGTCACCCAGTCGGCCAGCGTCTACCCTGACCTCAGCGTCGAAGCCAACGTTCGCTATTTCGGCGCCATGCACGGCACCGACAGGCGCGATGCCGCCGAGGTGATTGCCGCCGTCGGGCTGGAAGGGCAGGCGCGCACCAGGACGGCGGACCTGTCCGGAGGCGAAGTGAGCCGCGTGTCGCTGGCCTGCGCCCTCGTGGCCCGCCCGAAGCTGCTCATCCTCGATGAGCCCACCGTGGGCCTGGACCCCGTCCTCCGGGCAGATCTCTGGGATCGCTTCGGGGCCATGGCCAGGTCAGGGAGCACCCTGCTGATCTCCAGCCATGTCATGGAAGAGGCCAGCCACTGCGCGTCCCTCCTGCTCCTGCGGCAGGGCCGGCTCCTCGCATCCCTCACCGCCGCCGAGCTCAGCGCGCGGGGCCGCAGCGAAGACCTGGAGCTGGCATTCCTGAACGTCATCCGGCAGGCGGAGGCCGCCGACGGGCCGCCCCCGGGCCCAGCGGCCGGATCGGATCCGGGCCGTGAAACGCGCCGGGCAGCTGAAGCGAAGGTGACGGAATGAATCTCCGCATGATGCTGGCCACGACGGCCCGCGTGCTGGACCAGCTGCGGCACGACCACCGCAGCGTGGCGCTGATGCTCGCCGTCCCCGCCCTGCTGCTGACGGCGGTGTACTTCCTCTACGAGAACGAAACCGTCCCGCCAGGCGCCGCCCGGACCTTCGACCGGGTGGGCCTCATGATGCTGGCGATCTTCCCGTTTGTGGTGATGTTCCTCGTCACGTCGATCACGATGCTCCGGGAAAGGACGTCAGGAACCCTGGAGCGGCTGCTGACCACCCCCATCCACAAAGCGGACCTGCTGTTCGGCTACGGGCTGGCGTTTTCGGTCATGGCAGCCCTCCAATCACTCGTAGCCACCGGCGTCGCGTACTGGGTGTTCGGCCTGGAGATCAAGGGCAGCCCGGGCCTTGTGGTGATGATCGCCGTCGTCAATGCGGTGCTGGGTGTGGCGCTGGGCCTGCTGTGCTCCGCGTTTGCCCGCACCGAATTCCAGGCCGTCCAGTTCATGCCCGTGGTGGTGGTGCCGCAGATCCTGCTGTGCGGGCTGTTCGTCGCGCGGGACCGGATGAACGAGGTGCTGCAAGCCGTCTCCAATGTGCTCCCCCTGACGTTTTCGGTGGATGCCCTGAAAGAGATCGCCGGCCACGCAGATGCCACGGAGCCACTGTGGCAGGACACCGGCATCCTGTCCGTGGTTGTCCTCGCGGTGCTGGTTCTGGCCTCGCTGACCCTGCGCAGGCGGAGCGGGTGAGCGGCGGCCGGCCCGAGGTCCGGCGGGGCCGCCGGGCAGGCGACACAGACTCCCGCAGCCAGATCCTCGCGTCGGCCCGGCGGTTGTTCGCGGAGCATGGCTTCGAAGGCACCAGCCTGCGCCGGATCGCACGCGAAGCCAACGTGGACCCGGCGATGATCCACCACTACTTCACCGGCAAGGATGAACTCTTTGCCCTGAGCGTTGAACTGCCCGCCGACCCGGGACTGGTGCTGGCCGGGCTGGACCGCCGCGATCCTTCACAGCGGGCCGAGCCCTTGCTCCGGGCGGTGCTGGGCCTCTGGGAAAGCCCCGCGCAGCCTGGCCTCGTGGCCTTCCTCCGGGGCACGATCGGTTCAAAGGCGAAGACGGCAATGCTCCGGGAAGTGGCCAGCCGGGCCATCCTGTCCCGGATCATGGCCGGCGTTCCCGGCCCGGCGGAGGAAGTCGCCCTGCGCGGGAACCTCGTCGTCACCCAACTGGTGGGGGCGATGCTGGTGCGCTACGTCATCCGGCTCGAGCCGCTGGCCTCCGCGAGCCAGGACGAGGTAGTCAGGCTCCTGGCGCCCACCATCGAGCGATACCTCACGGGAGAATTGCCGGCTGATCCGGCGGAAGCGCCGGAACCGGGGGCTGGGGCGGGAGGGATCGCCTCCGGAAACGGCACCCGGACGAGAGACGCCTAGAAGAGAACGGTTGCGAAAGTGCCCACCTGCCGGAAGCCCACGCGCTCGTAGGTGGCACGGGCCCGGGTGTTGAAGCCGTTGACATACAGGCTGGTCACCGGCGCGAGAGTCTGGGCCAGGACCACGACGGCGGCCATGTAGCCGGCGCTCTGACCCAGTCCGCGGAAGGCCGGGTTCATCCAGACCCCCTGGACCTGGCTTACGCCGGGCGTCACCGCGCCAAGCTCGGCCTTGAAGACAACCTCGCCGTCCGGGTCCAGATGGACCAGCGAATGTCCCTGGCGGATCAGGCCCCTCACCCGCCGGCTGTAATACTCCCGGCCGCCGAGATAGGGCGAATAGCCCACTTCCTCCTCGAACATTGCCGCGCAGGCAGGCAGTATTCTGTCGAAGTCCGCGAGCTGGCCGAAGCCCAGCGCCGGATTAGGCGGGACGGCAGGAGTCCCGGAAATGGTCATCAGCGGCTGGTCGTCCCGGACTTCGTGCGCGGGTTGGCCCAGCCGTTCCAGCCCGGAATAGAGGGCCATCACAGTCTCGGCCGGACCGAAGATGGAGGCGTAGCGGCGCCCGGAGCTGTGCGCGGCCATGGCCACGAGCCCGGCAAATTCCGGGTCAAGCTGCACCGGTACCAGGTTGGCGCCGGCCCAGCAGGCACCCACCAGGGCAGCGCCGTCGAACACGCCGAGGATGCTGGCTCCCCCGGCGGTGGGAGCCGCCGTGCCGGAGCTTTCCAGGTGGGAGAGGATGAAGACATTGGCGACGGCGTCCTGCCCGGCCAGGTCCAGCAGTTGTGCTGTGTCCGGGCCGTTCAGGGCACGGACTGCGACGCCGGAGCCGGTGCCGTCCCTACGAGACGCTAACCACGGGGCTACCCTTGACAGCATCTTCGCCATCGGCCTCCCCCATCTCTTCAGCGATACGCATGGCCTCTTCGATCAGTGTCTCAACAATCTGGTCCTCAGGGACAGTCTTGATGACCTCTCCCCGCACGAAGATCTGGCCCTTGCCGTTGCCCGAGGCTACACCGAGATCGGCCTCGCGTGCCTCACCGGGGCCGTTCACGACGCAGCCCATGACGGCAACGCGCAGCGGAATCTCCATGCCTTCCAGCCCTGCCGTGACCTGCTCGGCGAGCGTGTACACGTCCACCTGGGCGCGGCCGCAGGACGGGCAGGAGACGATCTCAAGCTTGCGCGGCCGCAGGTTGAGCGACTGCAGGATCTGGTTGCCCACCTTGATTTCCTCGACCGGCGGCGCGGAAAGTGAAACGCGGATGGTGTCGCCGATGCCGCGGGACAGCAGGGCACCAAAGGCGGTGGCGGACTTGATGGTGCCCTGAAACGCCGGACCGGCCTCGGTGACGCCGAGGTGCAGCGGCCAGTCACCCTGTTCGGCGAGCATTTCGTAGGCGGCCACCATGATGACCGGGTCATTGTGTTTGACCGAGATCTTGAAGTCGTAGAACCCGTGCTCTTCGAACAGCGAGGCTTCCCAGACGGCGGATTCCACGAGGGCTTCCGGAGTGGCCTTGCCGTACTTCTTCAGGATGCCCGGCTCGAGGGAGCCTGCGTTGATGCCGATCCGGATCGAGGTGCCGTGGTCCTTGGCGGCCCGGGCGATTTCCTTGACCTGGTCGTCGAACTTGCGGATGTTGCCGGGGTTGACGCGCACGGCGGCGCAGCCGGCTTCAATGGCTGCGAAGACGTATTTCGGCTGGAAGTGGATGTCCGCGATCACGGGGATCTGGGATTTGCGGGCGATGATCGGCAGGGCCTCGGCGTCGTCGGCGGACGGGCAGGCCACGCGCACGATGTCACAGCCGGAGGCCGTGAGCTCGGCGATCTGCTGCAAGGTGGCGTTGATGTCCGTGGTGGGGGTCGTCGTCATCGACTGCACGCTGATCGGCGAATCGGAGCCGACGCCGACCGAGCCCACCTTGATCTGGCGGGTCTTCCGACGGGGAGCAAGAACGGGGGGCGGTGCTGACGGCATTCCCAGGCTGACCGAGGTCACATGGACTCCTTGTAGATCGAAGGATCGATGGGCTGGTTGCGGGGACGGGCTAGGCGGCGTGGCCGGCCAGCAGGCCGGTCAGGGGTGCCCAGACGGTCGTGCGGGTTCCGGAAATGGCGCCGGCGGCGGCGAACGGATCCTGCTTGAGGATCTCGTTCAGGGCCGTCTCGTCGGCCGCCTTGAAGATGAGGAGCGCACCGGCGCCGTCGCCGTAGGGTCCGCTGGCGAGCAGCGCGCCCTCCTGCGCCAGTGCAGCGGTCCATTCGCGGTGCGCGGGGCGGCTGGCGTCACGGGCTTCGGAGGATTCGGCGTCGTATACGTACTCAACAGCAAAAACAGTCATACGGATACACTATCGCCCCGGCGGCCAGGTACCCATCCGGCGGCCGGCCAGGCACGGCACGGACTTGCAAGGCTCGGACTGCGCTGCTCGACCAGCCGGCTCGTGACCAGCCCCGGCTGGCCTGTGTTCAGTTGAGGAAAAGCAGCTTCGCCAGGGCAGCGATGCCGGCCGCCCACAGCATGGACGTAAGGGTTCCGATGATGAATCTCTCGGCTGCGACCGGCGTCTCCTTCAGTTCGGCGAAGCGGCCAAGTCCCTTGATGGCGACCACGTAGGCAATGGCTACCGGCTGGCCGGCCAGGACCGCGACGCAGACCGCCAGCCGCTCCAGGACGCCGATAATCGCTCCACCGCGCAGGATGCGGGAGCTGCTGACCGTGGCGGCGTCCGCTGCTGGCTGAAGGGCCGGCTGGGGGTTCGCGACGTCGGTGGTGGTGTCCGCGGCGGGATCCTCAACGGCAGCTTCCGCACCGGCGGGATCAGAGCCGGCGGGGTCAGAGCCGGCGGCATGTGCGCCGGCGTCGGCCCGGTCGTCGATGGTCCGGGCGAGCCGGAAGACCAGCGCGGTGACCGGCCAGCCAACGAAACCGGCCGTGAGCAGGGCCAGGGTGATCCAGAGGGCGTTCACCTGTCTCCTTCTGCGCTGTCGTCCTTAGCGCGGGTGTCCTTGGCGCTGTGGTCCTTGGCGCTGTGGTCCTGGGGCTGGGCGGCGGCGTCATCCGTCCCGGTGATCAGTCCGTGGGCGAGGGACAGCAGCATTTCGGCGGCCGGCCTCGCGGCCCATTCTTCCTGCCAGCCGGACCGCAGGAGTGCGCGGCTCACCGATTGTTCCGTGATTCCGAGTGTTCGGGCCGCGATTTTCTGCGTGCCACGGGTGCCGGAATGGCCGTGCTGGACAGAGCGGAGCACATCCAGCACCCTCCACTGCGCCTCGGTCCGGTCCTGGACCAGCCGCCCGATCAGCCGCAGCACCGCCTCGGCATTGGCGCAGGCCCTCACCCCCGCGGATGTTCCCGGTGACGGCGCTCCCCTGCCGGCGCCGCCGGAGACGACGGCGAGCGGCACATGGGCCGCCGCGGCCTTGGCCCGGTCCACCGCAAGCCGGGCCGCGACGAAGGCCGGGCCGGACCCTTCGCGCGGGCTGGCCGGCAGCGGAAGGTCCACCGCCCCCACCCCGATTCCGACGTACCAGCGGCCGCTTCGCAGGGCATGCTGGGCGATCTCCACGACTTCCTCGGGGTGTTCGAGTACGCCCTGGACTTCGTCGCCGACCGAGCGCTCGAAACGCCCGGCGCTGGACAGTGCCGCCAGCTCCGCGAGGAGTCCGGGCACGCGGTCGACGTCGGAAGTACTGCCGCGCTGGTCGATGGTCATGACGTACATAGCTCCAGCCTAAAGGGCTGATCTTTGATAATCAATCATTTTCAACTGATTACTGAAAATAAACTGAAATAAGCTGAGAAATACAAATCAGCGCAGTCCGGTTAGCCGGCGGGGCCGGGGGCCGGCGGGGCTACCCGGCGCCGTCCGGGGGCACTTTGACACGAAACGCCGGGCGCCGTCGTCCGTTTCGACGCCGGACCGCGGCAAAGTGCCCCCGGACCGCGGGCTAAAGCCGGCCTGGATCGCAGGCTGGGGTTTGGGGCCTTGTTTAGCGGTGGTCAGGGTCAGGTCAGCCGGCCGGCAGGCCCGTCAGCCGAAGAGGTTGACCGGCTTGACGATGTCCGCGTAGATCAGCAGGGCGCCCATGCCCATCAGCAGCACCGCCACCACATAGGTCACCGGCAGCAGCTTGGCGATGTCGAAGGCACCGGGATCCGGACGGCCGAACAGCTTGGCGATCCTGCGCCGGGCGCCCTCGTACAGCGCGCCGGCCACATGGCCGCCGTCGAGCGGCAGCAGCGGGATCAGGTTGAAGACGGCCAGGGCGAAGTTCAGTCCGGCAAGCAGGCCCACCAGGGCGCCGATCTTGGACTGCAGCGGGACCTGCTCCATCGCGGCGACCTCACCGGCCACCCGGCCCACGCCCACCACACTGATGGGTCCGTTGGGGTCGCGCGGCTCTTCGCTGAAGGCCGCCTTCGCCACACCGGCCACCCGCGCCGGGAGGTTCACCACGACGCCGGCGATCTGCTTGATGTTCTCGCCAGCCATCGGCAGCACCGCCGAAGCCGGCTGCTGCACGAGCGTGGTCTGCGCGCCGATGCCCAGGAAACCGACATCCTGGTACTGCAGCTTCCCCTCGGCGTCCTTGGCCTGCCGGCCGTCGTCGCCGATGACCGGCCGTGCGGACAGCACTGGGGTGACGGTGGTGGTGACGGGGGCGCCGTCGCGCTGCACCGTAACGCTGACCTGCTTGCCCGCGGAGGAGCGGATCCAGCCGGTGAGTTCGTCCCAGCTGGTCACGGACTTGCCGTCGAAGGAGGTGATGACATCGTTCGGCTTGAGCCCCGCGGCCGCGGCGGGCGTGGGCTTGCAGTCGGCGGAGTTAGGGTCCACGGTCTCGCCGGCCTTGACCTGGCATTTGGAGACATCGGCGATGGCGGTGGTCTGCGTGGCGACGCCGAAGCCCATCAGCAGCACGGCCGTGAGCACGACGCCGATCAGGAGGTTCATGGCCGGACCGCCGAGCATGATGATGATCTTCTTCCAGACCGGGAGCCGGTAGAAGACGCGGTTACCGTCCTCGGGTCCGACTTCCTCGTGGGACATGGAGCGGGCGTCGCTGGCGAGCGACTGGAACATCCCGGTGCTGGAGGGGCGCACCGTGCCGTCCTCCTTGTTCGGCGGGTACATGCCGATCATGGAGACGAAGCCGCCCAGCGGGATGGCCTTGAAACCGTATTCGGTCTCGCCCTTCTTCCGGGACCAGAGTGTGGGCCCGAAGCCGATCATGTATTTGGTGACGCGGACCTTGAACAGCTTGGCCGGCAGCAGGTGTCCCACCTCGTGCAGGGCAATGGACACGGCGATGCCGATCGCCACAAAGACGACACCGAGGATAAAGAGGAGGACGGGGCTCATGCTTCGATCTGCTGCTTCCTAGACGCTTCTCGGCTGTTCAGACGCTTCTGACGGCTAAACGTTCGTGGGTGCGGGCACGTGCCCATCTTTCAGCATCCAGCACGGACTCCACCGTCAGCCCGGAGGACCCTGTGTGTTCGCTGAGTACGGCTTCGATGGTATCGACAATGTCGGTGAAGCGGATCCGGCCCGCGTGGAAGGCCATCACGGCTTCCTCATTCGCGGCGTTGAAGACGGCCGGGTAAGTGCTCCCCCGCCTGGCAGCATCCTTGGCCAGCCCGACGGCGGGGAACGCCTCCGTGTCGAGCGGCTCGAAGGTCCAGCTGGTGGACCGGGTCCAGTCGCAGGCCTGGGCGGCCTGGGGCACGCGGTCCGGCCAGCCGAGGCCCAGGGCGATGGGCAGGCGCATGTCCGGCGGGGAGGCCTGGGCGATGGTGGAGCCGTCGATGAACTGGACCATGGAATGCACCACGGACTGCGGGTGGACCACGACGTCGATCCGGTCCAGCGGGATGTCGAAGAGCAGGTGCGCCTCGATCACTTCCAGGCCCTTGTTGACCAGGCTGGCGGAGTTGGTGGTGACCATGAGACCCATGTCCCAGGTGGGATGTGCGAGGGCTTCCCGCGGTGTGACGACCTGAAGCTCCTCGCGGGTCTTGCCGCGGAACGGCCCTCCGGAGGCGGTGAGGACCAGCCGGTCCACCTCGGCGGCGGTGCCGGAGCGCAGGCACTGGGCGATCGCGGAGTGCTCCGAATCCACCGGGACAATCTGGCCATCGCGCGCCGCAGCCTTGACGAGGGCGCCGCCGACGATCAGGGACTCCTTGTTGGCCAGGGCCAGGGTTGCGCCGGATTTGAGTGCGGCGAGGGTGGGCGCCAGGCCGATGGAGCCGGTGATGCCGTTGAGCACGACGTCGGCGTCGGTCTCCGCGATCCGCGTGGAGGCATCCGGGCCCGTGATGATGTCCGGGCGGTAGCTTGTGACGCTGGCGGCGCGGGCGGCGTCGTCGATCAGCTTTTGCAGTACGGAGGCGTCGCCGGAAGCGACGCCGACCGCGGGGGCGCGGGTGTGCACGGCCTGTTCGGCGAGGAGTTCCAGGTTGCCGCCGCCGGCGCTGAGCGCCACGACCTCGAAAAGATGCGGGGCGCCGTCGACGACGTCAATCGCCTGCCTGCCGATGGAACCGGTGGATCCGAGGAGGACGATCTTGCGCGGCTGCATGGTTTAAGTATCCCGCACCGCGAGGGGGCCCTGCGTTCCTCATCGAGTTGACACGTAACGGCAGACTTTGCCCTGCCCAGCCATTTTTGGCGAACCGACGCACCCGGGGAAGGCCTACCCGAACGCAAGCTCCACCACGCCCTTCGTCATCGTGGATGCCGCCCCCGTGTAGGCAATGACGACGACAATCCGGCGGACAATCCCGGGCCGGATCCGCCCGGACAGGAGATCGCCGGCCGCGATGCCGAGCACCATGGCCGCCAGGATGCCCAGCCACTGCCAGCCCTCCAAGGCTGGAAGATGGCCACCGGAAAATAGGTATTTACTCAGCAACGAGGACAGCCCGGTGGTGACGAAGTAGGGCTGCAGGGTGGCGCCAAAGCTCTTCTGATCCCAGCGGGTGGCAATGGCATAGGCAGTGATCGCCGGCCCACCGACGCCGGCCGCGGCGTTCATGAGACCGCTGGAAAATCCGAGTGACACCATGGGAACCGGGCCGGCGGCGCGCCATGAGCTGCGGTTCAGCCGCTGCGAAGCCAGCAGGGCGATGATGAGCAGCACCCCGATGCAGATTTCCAGCGGTGCCTCCGGTGCATGGCTGGCCAGCCATGCACCGGGGACCACCCCCAGCAGGGCAGAGATGGCGAGGCCCGCGTAGCGTCTCCACTGAACATGCCGCCACACCCTGGACAGGATCAGCAGCGACGACGCCGCACCGCAGAGGTTGACGATCATCACCCCGTCAAAGGGGCCGAGCAGAACCACAAGCACCGGGGATACGAGCAGGCCGAAGCCAAGCCCGGCAAGCCGCTGAGCCAATGCCCCGGCCACGACGGCGATGAGGACCAGAGCAAACATGATTCGATCTTAGTGCCGCAGCCAATGCCGCCCCCGATTGACGGCCCGCACCGCAGGCGTAACGTGGAAATCGTGGAGTGGACCGCATGGTTCGACGCGCCGGAGTACGAGTTCGCCCGGCAGGTGCTGCAGCGCGGCATCGCCACGCTCTACTTTGTGGCCTTCCTTTCCTCGCTCAACCAGTTTCCGGCCCTCCTCGGCGAGCGCGGCCTGTTGCCGGTGCCGGAGTATCTGGAGGGGTTCAGCCGCCTGCGCCGGCCCAGCCTGTTCCAGTGGCGCTACTCGGACCGGCTGCTGCGCGGCGTGTGCTGGAGCGGGATGGCCGTTGCCGCCACGCTCATTGTGGGGCTGCCCCAGCTGGGCCGGCCGTGGGTTCCGCTGCTCGCGTTCCTTGCACTGTGGCTGCTGTACATGTCGATCGTCAACGTGGGGCAGACGTTCTACGGCTTCGGCTGGGAGATGCTTCTGCTGGAGGCGGGGTTCACGGTGGCGTTCCTCGGCTCCGACCAGACTCCCCCGCCGCGGCCGATCCTGATCCTGCTGGCCTGGCTGGTGTTCCGGCTGGAGTTCGGTGCCGGCATGATCAAGATCCGGGGCGGCCGGGAGTGGCGGGATCTGACGGCCCTGTACTACCACCACGAGACCCAGCCGATGCCCGGGCCGCTGAGCCGGCAGGCACATCTGCTCCCGAAGGCGTGGCACCGGCTGGAGGTCCTGGGCAACCATTTCGCCCAGCTGCTGGTGCCGTTCTTCCTCTTCGCCCCGCAGCCCCTGGGCAGTGCCGCGGCCGGGATCATCATCTTCACGCAGCTCTGGCTCGTGGCGAGCGGCAACTTCGCCTGGCTCAACTGGATGGCGATCCTGCTCGCGTTCGCCGCGGTCAGTGATCCCGTGGCGCACGCCGTGCTGCCGGCGATCCCGCTCGACTGGCACGCCGCAGCGTGGGGTGTTGGTGCTGCCGCCGGCGGCGGGACGGCCACCGGCGCCGGCAGCCTGGCGCCGGTCCCGTGGCTCGTGGTGGTCCTGCTCGCCACCGTGCTGCATGTGGTGCTCAGCTACCGGCCGATCGAGAACCTGTTCTCCCACTACCAGCTGATGAACGCCAGTTTCAACCGGTGGCAGCTCGTGAACACCTATGGTGCCTTCGGCACTGTCACGAAACGGCGGATCGAGATCGTCGTGGAGGGGACCCTCGACGCGGAGCCCGGGGATGACACAGAGTGGCGGGAGTATGGCTTCAAGGGCAAACCCGGCGATGTCCGCCGCATCCCGCGCCAGTACGCCCCCTACCATCTGCGGCTGGACTGGCTGATGTGGTTCCTGCCGCTGCGCACCGTGCACGAGGAATGGTTCTACGCGTTGTTGGCCAGGCTGCTCGCCGCCGACCGGCCCACACTGAGGCTGCTGCGCCACGACCCGTTCGACGGCGGACGCCCCCGCTGGGTGCGGGCCCGCAGCTACCTCTACCGCTTCTCCAGCCGGGCCGAGTTCCGCGCGACAGGCCAGCGGTGGATCCGGATCCCGCTGTACGTAGCCATCGCGCCGATGTCACTGCCGCCGGAGGACTGAGACGGGGCCGGTGCTACGGCCGGGCGCCCGGCTTCAGCACGTACCGCCGTTCCGGCCGCCCCGCCCCGTACTTGAGCCGCACGTCCGCCCTGCCCGAATCGTGGAGGTACTCGAGATACCGGCGGGCACTTACCCGTGATGCTCCCAACAGGTCGGCGACTTCTGCGGCCGAGAGGTCTGCGTCGGCTGAACGAAGCGCCCCTACAACCAACCTCAGCGTCTCGACGCTGCATCCCTTGGGCAACGGAAACTCCCCCGGCTCCATGCGCTCAACACCGAAAACCCGGTTCACATCCGACTGCCCGGCCACATCCTTTGAGGCGTCCAGGCCGTGATAGGCGCTCAGGTAGTGCGCGAGCCGCTCCTGCAGGTCCGATTGCGAGAACGGCTTGATCAGGTAGTGCACGATGCCGCCGCGGAGTGCCCGCCGCACCGTCTCGCTCTCCCGTGCTGCGCTGATCACCAGGACGTCCAGGTCAGGCACTATGCCGCGCAACTGCGAGATCAGGTCAAGCCCGTTGACGTCAGGTAGATGGATGTCCAGCAGGACGAGGTCGGGCGCCAGTTCCCTGGCCTTGGCGAGGGCTTCGCTACCGCTGTGGGCCGCCCCGACCACCGCAAATCCCGGACTGCGCTGGATGAAGCCGGCATGGACCTTCGCGACCATGAAGTCGTCGTCGACGATCAGGACCCTGATCATGGCTGAAACCTCCTGGGGAAGAGCCGGGCAGAGAAGACGGCACCGCCGTCGTTGTGCACCGTAAGCTGTCCGCCCCGCCGCTGGCATACGACCCGTGACAGCGCCAGCCCGTAGCCCCGGCCGCCTTCCGAGGTGGGCTGTTTCGTAGTGAACCCCTGCCGGAACACCTCCTCGAGGACTTCGGGAGGAACGCCGGGGCCCGAGTCGCGGACCACGATGCTCAGCTTCTGGTCCCGGCCGTCGATGAACACTTGAACGGCGGCGTCGGCCGTGCCCGTCACGGCGTCCAAAGCGTTGTCCACCAGGTTGCCTACGACGGTGGTCAGATCCCTCGACAATTCGTCGTCCACCCGTTCCAGACGGGAGTCGGGGGAAAGTTGCAGGGTCACTCCGCGCTCAGCCGCGAGGCTCGATTTTGCGATGAGCAGGGCCGCCAGCGCCGGGTCCTCGATCCGGCTCGTGACGTCGTCGCTGAGCCGGGTCCGGTCCAGGGTTGTGCCGTTCACGAATTGCACCACCGCGTCATACTCCCCGATCTGGATCAGCCCGGAAATTGTGTGCAGCTGGTTCGCAAATTCGTGGGCCTGGGCGCGGAGCGTATCCGTCGCGGTGCGCGTGGCGCCGAGTTCCCGTTCCAGGGAGGCGAGCTCCGTACGGTCGCGCAGGGTGGTCACCGAACCGATGGTCCGCCCGTGCGACAACATTGGCATCCGGTTGAGGACCACCAGCCGTTCACCGACCAGCACCAAGCGGTCCGGGCCGGGCTGGTCACGTGTCAGCACGTCCCGCAGTGCCGGTTCAACGGCCAAGGCATTGAGGCTCTTTCCCACACAGTCCGGCGCCAGACCCAACAACTGGCGGGCGCTTTCGTTCACCACGGTGATCCGCTCGTTCGGATCCAGGGCCACCACACCCTCCTTGAGGCCGTGCAGCATGGCCTCGCGGTTTTCCACCAGGCCGGTGATCTCGGTGGGCTCCATTCCCAGCGTCTGGCGCTTGACCCGGCGCGCGAGCAGCAGCGACCCGGCCACGCCCAGGACGCTCGCAACGCCGAGGTACGTCAAGAGGTTGGGCACGGCATCGCCCAGCCGCTCCCAGGTCGAGGGGTAGTTCCTGCTGATGGCCGCAATGCCGATCATCGCCCCGGTATCGTCCAGGACCGGGACGTGCGCCGACAGCATCGCGGTTGCGGTCCCGCCCACCACTCCGGTCCAGGCGCGGCCCTCCATCACGCGGCTGCTGCCGAGCTCAAGTCCCCTGCCCAGCAGGGATGGATCCGATGAGGCCACGACGGTTCCATTCGGCCAGGCGAGCGCCACCTGGGAGGATCCGGAAACAGTCCTGACCGATTCAGCCACGGCCGGCAGCGCCGAACCGCCCCGGGACTCTGCACTCGGCAGCAACGCACGGACAGTGGGATTGTTGCCCAGCGCCTCCGCGGCAGAGAGCGCCCGGCGCCCCTCAATCCGCTCGAAGGCGGCTGCCGACTGCGCGAGGGAGATTGCAACGACAGCCACCAGGACGGCCAGAACGATCAGCAGCTGAAGGACCAGGTATTGCCCGGCAAGGGACATCCCTCTTCGTCGAGTCACGTGCTGTCTTCCTTGTGCGTGGTTCAGCCGCCGTCCGGGCTGGAGGGGGTGCGCACCGGGGTCCGTCCGGCACAGTGGACTATACCCCAAGGTGCAGCACCGGCCCCGCGATATGTTTGGCAGCTGTTGGAAACCGGAAATATGAACGCAATGAACTTAACTTTCTCTGGTTACACAAGAGTGATGCCTATCACTTCCGCACCTAGCATCAGATCACCAGTCAGATTTGCTGGTCAGTTTATTGAGAAGAGGAACACCCATGCGCCAGATCCGCGCATTGCGAATTGCCGCCGTCGCTGCCGGCATCGCCCTGATGGCCACCGGTTGCGGTGCGACCACCAAGAGCACCACCGCTCCCGCCAGCTCCGGCGCCGCTGCAGGCCCCGTGACGGGGCTGCAGATCCTGGTCCCCAACACCGCCGGCGGCGGTTACGACACCACCGCCCGGGCGGCGGCGAAGGTTCTCGACGACGAGAAGATTGCCACGAACACCGAGGTGTTCAACCTCGCCGGCGCCGGCGGCACCGTGGGGCTGGCCCGGGTGGTCAATGAGAAGGGCAACGGCGACCTGGCCATGCTGATGGGCCTTGGCGTGGTGGGCGCGAGCTACACGAACAAGACCGAATCCAAGCTGACGGACACCACTCCCCTGGCCAAGCTCATCGAAGAGCCGGGCGCGATCATGGTCGGCAAGGATTCGCCCTACAAGACGATCGATGACCTCGTGTCAGCGTGGAAGGCAGATCCGGCCTCCATCAGCGTAGGCGGCGGTTCCTCCCCCGGCGGCCCTGACCACCTGCTGCCGATGCAGCTGGCCGGAGCCGTTGGCATTGACGCCACGAAGGTTAACTTTGTCTCTTACGACGGCGGCGGCGCTCTTCTTCCGGCCATCCTCGGAAACAAGCTGGGTTTCGCCGCGTCCGGTGCCGGTGAGTTCCTCAAGCAGATCGAGTCCGGCGACGTCCGCGTCCTGGCCACCAGCGGGGACAAGCGTCTTGACAGCGTCGATGCCCCCACCCTGAAGGAATCGGGCATTGACCTGGTCTTCAGCAACTGGCGCGGCATCGTGGCGCCTCCCGGCATCAGCGATGCGGACAAGGCATCCCTGATCGCCGCCTTGGAGAAGATGCACGGAAGCCAGTCCTGGAAGGACGTCCTCAAGACGCGGGGCTGGACCGACGCGTTCCTCACCGGGGATGAGTTCAAGACCTTCCTGACCGAGCAGGACAAGCGGGTGGCCGACGTACTGACGAAGCTTGGGCTGGCGTGAGTTCCTTAGCCACCAAACTCAAAGGCCGCTCCGAGCTGGGGGTCGCCCTCCTGCTCGGGGCGGCCGGCGGGCTCGTCCTGTGGGACGCCGCCGGCCTTGTCACTCCTTACTCCAAGTCGGACCCTGTCGGACCCAAGACCGTTCCCTACATCGTCGCGGGCCTGCTGATCATCTGCGCGGTAATGCTGTCCATCAACGTTCTCCGTGGCGGCCACGGCGAAGCGGAAGGCGGCGAAGATGTGGACCTGACCCACCCGGCGGACTGGAAAACGGTCCTTCCCCTGGCTGCCGCCTTCATCGCCAATATCCTGCTGATCGATTGGGCCGGCTGGGTCATTTCCGGGACCGTCCTCTTTTGGGGCAGCGTCTTGGCCCTGGGCAGCCGGCGCTATGTCCGCGACGGCCTCATCTCCGTAGCTCTGTCCCTCCTGACCTTCTACGGCTTCTACCTCGGCCTCGGGATCTCGCTCCCCGCCGGCCTACTGGAAGGGATTCTCTAAATGGACGTCTTCACCTCCCTCATGGACGGCTTTGCCACCGCCCTGACACCCATGAACCTCCTCTACGCCGTGATCGGCGTTATCCTGGGCACCGCCGTCGGCGTCCTGCCGGGACTGGGCCCGGCGATGACCGTGGCCCTGCTGCTTCCTGTGACGTCTGTACTGGAGCCCACGAGCGCTTTCATCATGTTCGCCGGCATCTACTACGGCGGCATGTACGGCGGATCCACCACCTCCATCCTGCTCAACACGCCCGGTGAGTCTTCCTCGGTGGTCACGGCCATCGAGGGCCACAAGATGGCTAAGGCCGGCAGGGCCGCCCAGGCGCTGGCGACGGCAGCCATCGGCTCGTTCGTGGCCGGCACCATCGGCACCACACTGCTGGCCGTCTGTGCACCTATCGTGGTCAAATTCGCGGTCAGTCTGGGATCCCCCAGCTACTTCGCCATCATGGTCCTTTCTCTCCTTGCCGTTACTGCCGTGCTGGGGTCCTCCCGGCTCCGCGGCTTTGCCTCGCTGGGCCTGGGCCTGGCGATCGGCCTGATCGGGATGGACTCTGTCACGGGACAGCGGCGGCTCACCTTCGGCCAACCGTTGCTCACCGACGGCCTGGACATTGTGGTGGTGGCCGTCGCCATCTTCGCCGTGGGTGAAGCCCTGTGGGTGGCCGCCCACCTGCGCCGGACCCCCCTTAACGTCATCCCGGTGGGGAATCCCTGGATGGGCAAGCAGGACTGGAAGCGGTCCTGGAAGCCCTGGCTGCGGGGAACCGCCTTCGGCTTCCCGTTCGGTGCGCTTCCGGCCGGCGGCGCCGAGATCCCCACCTTCCTGTCCTACGTCACGGAAAAGCGCCTCAGCAAGCACCCCGAGGAGTTCGGACATGGCGCCATCGAAGGCGTGGCCGGGCCGGAAGCTGCGAACAACGCATCCGCGGCCGGCACACTGACCCCGCTGCTGGCGATGGGGCTACCTACCAATGCCACCGCGGCGGTGATGCTGGCAGCGTTCACCGGGTACGGCATCCAGCCCGGACCTCAGCTGTTCGAGAGCCAGGGGCCCCTGGTGTGGGCACTGATTGCCAGCCTCTTCATCGGCAACTTCCTGCTCCTGATCATCAACCTGCCCTTGGCACCCCTGTGGGCCAAACTCCTGCAGCTGCCGCGTCCCTACCTGTATGCGGGAATCCTGTTCTTCGCCACGCTGGGCGCCTACTCGGTGAACCTGCAGGCGTTCGACCTGGTGCTCCTGCTGGTGCTCGGCGCGCTCGGGTTCATGATGCGGCGGTTCGGACTCCCCGTGCTCCCACTCATCCTCGGCGTGATCCTGGGGCCGCGTCTCGAGGGCCAGCTGCGCCAGACCCTGCAGCTCAGCGCCGGCAACCCCGCCGGTCTCTGGAGCGAGCCCATCGCCGTCGGAATCTACGTCATCGTGGCGATCATCCTCGTCTGGCCGCTGCTGCTCAAACTGTGGCGTAAATCCAGGCCCGCCACCGCACCCGTCTCCACTGGCGGGACGGACCTGGGGCCGGAAAATACAGTGTCCGAAGCGCCCGCAGCCGGCGGCACCCAGGCTTCAGAACATGCCGGCAGCAACGTCGATGCCGGCCACGCCCGAGCACGACAGGAGAAACTGTGAGCATCATCGTCGGATACGTGCCCACTCCCGAAGGGGAAGCGGCACTGGAACGTGCCATCTCAGAGGCACGAAGGAACAGCACGCTTCTGGTGATCATCAACTCGTCGCGCGGAGACGCGACGGTGGACAAACGGTATGCCCAGGGCAGCGACATCGCGGGCATCGAAGAGCGGCTGGGACGTGAGGGCGTGGAACACCACATCCTTCAGCCGGTCCGGGGCAACGACGCGGCCAACGAGGTCCTGCAGGCCGCCGAGGACTACCGTGCGGAGCTGATCGTCATCGGTCTGCGGAAGCGCACGCCCGTGGGCAAACTGATCATGGGCAGCACCGCGCAGCAGATCCTCCTTGAGGCAGATTGCCCCATCCTCGCCGTCAAGGCAGCCCCGGCGACCTAGCTGGCCTGGCCTGGCCTGACAAGGGTGCACGCGGCAAGGGCCGGAAGTCTCACGACTTCTGGCCCTTTGTCGTAGGTCTTCAGCAACCGTCCGGAGGTACCGCTTGACGCGTATGGCCGAGATGAGCGCAACGGAGCACCCATTCGACGCAGATGGCCGCAATAGGGCCCGCCAATCCGGCCATTGCTGGCGAATCGACGAGGTTCAGACCTGCGGAGCCGCCACCTCGCCACATTTCGGTGGCCAGCGGGACGACGGCACGAACCTCCTGAAGTTAGCGGCCGGCGCGGCGGAGGGTGGACTCGGCGTGCTTGAGGATTGGCCCGTCGATCATTTTGCCCTTGTACTGGAACACGCCCGTTCCTGCTCCGGCGGCGGCGTCGAGCAGTTCCGTGGCCGCTGCGACGTCGGCTTCGGAGGGCGCGTAGGCACCGCGGACCACCGCCACCTGGTTCGGATGGATGCAGGCCTTCGAGCCGAAGCCTGAGGCGACGGCGTCCCCGGCTTCGACGGCCAGACCGTCAAGGTCCGGGATGTTGACGTAGACCGAGTCGATGGCTTCCTTGCCGAATGCCTTCGCCGCCAGCAGCACCGCGGAGCGGGCGTGCAGCGCCACAGCACGGTAGGCGCCGTCGTCGGTCCGGCTGGAGGTGCCGCCGAGGGAGGCGAGCAGGTCCTCGGCGCCCCACATCAATCCCACAACATTGGGCTCGGCAGCGATGGCGGCCGCGTTGAGGATCCCGGCCGCCGTCTCACACAGTGCAATCACGCCGTAGCCCTCAAGCTCCTTGAGCTGGGCTGCGCTTTCGGCCTTGGCAAGCATGACGTGCCGGTACGGGGTGTGCTTGAGGCAGTGCAGGTCCTTCTCGAACTCCTCCGTGCCCGCCGGGTTGACCCGGATGATGGTCCGGCTCGGGTCCAATTCCGGGACGTCGCCGGTGGAACCGAGCTGGGCCAGGATGGCGCCGCGGGCGCGCTGCTTGTCAGCCGGCGCGACGGCGTCCTCCAGGTCCACAATGACGGCGTCAGAGCGCTCGGCGGCCTTCTGGTAGCGCTCGGGGCGGTCGGCGGGGCAGAACAGCAGGGCAGGGCCCATCAGGAAACTCATGTGTCTATTCTCCGCTTTTCCGCGCGTTCTTTCTGGACAGCGTTGTCCTTCTGCGCAGCGTTTTCCTTCTGCGCTCCGGTGTGTGCTTCGCGCGTCCACATCAGGCAGCTGCGCGTGGCGAGGGCCACGACGTCGCCGTGCTGGTTCCGGCCGGTGTGCTTCATGGTCACGATCCCCTGGCCCGGCCGGGAAGAGGACAGCCGTTTCCCGGTCACGACGGTCTCCGTGTACAGCGTGTCACCGTGGTACATCGGGTGCGGGAAGGACACATCCGTCATTCCCAGCTGGGCGATGATGGTGCCCTGGGTCAGTTGCGGGACCGACTGCCCCACCACCGTGGCCAGGGTGAACATCGAGTTCATCAGGCGCTGGCCGAACGGCTGGTCGGCGCTCCAGGCGGCATCGAGGTGGAGTGCCTGGGTGTTCATGGTCATGGTGGTGAACAGGACGTTGTCCGTCTCCGTCACGGTCCGGCCGGGACGGTGCGCGTAGACCACGTCCTCCTCGAGTTCATCGAAGTAGAGTCCGCGCTGCTCAACCACCCGGGGTTCGATGCCGGGCTGTGGCGCAGGGTTCGTTGTCATACGGTCAGTTCCTGGTCTTCCTCGAAAAGCTCGGCACCGGTGGCCGCAACCACGTCCTCAACCGAGACATTGGGGGCCAGTTCACGCAGCACCAGCCGGGGCTTTCCGCCCTCGGCCACGACGTCAATCACGGCGAGGTCGGTGATGATCCGGTCCACGCAGCCCTTGCCGGTCAGCGGGAGCGTGCACCGTTCCACGATCTTCGGCTTGCCGTTCCGGTCCACGTGCTCCATCATCACGATCACCTTCTTGGCGCCGAACACGAGGTCCATCGCCCCGCCCATGCCCTTGACCATCTTGCCCGGGATCATCCAGTTGGCCAGGTCGCCGTTGGCGGCGACCTCCATCGCACCGAGCACGGCCACGTCCACATGCCCGCCCCGGATCATGCCGAAGGAGGCGGCGGAATCGAAGAACGCGGCGCCCTTGTTCACTGTGACAGTTTCCTTGCCCGCGTTGATCAGGTCCGGGTCGACCTCATCCTCGCGCGGGTACGGTCCGACGCCGAGGATGCCGTTCTCCGAATGCAGGACCACCTCGATGCCGGCCGGGATGTAGTTGGGGATCAGCGTCGGCATGCCGATGCCCAGGTTCACGTACTGGCCGTTGCGCAGCTCCTGCGCCACCCGGGCGGCCAGTTCGTTGCGCGTCCAGCCCTTGACTTCGGGATGTTCAACGGCGGATCGCCGGTATTCGTGGCGGACGGCTTCCGGACGGGGAGGGGCGCCCTGCGAGCTGTTCGTTTCCACGGTTATGCTCCTGCCTGGTCGATGTTGCCGGAGGTGGTCCCGGAAGAGGTCCCGGAGGTGTTCCCGGACGGCGCCGCTGCGACCGTCCGCTTTTCGATGCGCTTCTGGACCTGCGGCGCGAGTACGACACGCTGGACGAAGATTCCGGGAACGTGAATGTGCTCCGGGTCCAGCTCGCCGGGTTCCACGAGTTCCTCGACCTCGGCGATGGTGATCTTCCCGGCCATGGCGCAGAGCGGGTTGAAGTTCATCGCGGTGGCGTGGAAGACCAGGTTGCCGTGCCGGTCGCCCTTCCAGGCGTGCACCAGGCCGAAGTCGGGGTTCAGCGATTCCTCCAGGACGTAGTCGGCCCCGTTGAAGCTGCGGACCTCCTTCGGCGCCGAGGCGATCGCGATGTTGCCCTCGGCGTCGTACTTCTGCGGCAGCCCGCCCTCGGACACCTGGGTGCCGACGCCGGCCGGAGTGTAGAACGCGGGGATCCCCGCCCCGCCGGCACGCATCTTCTCAGCCAGGGTGCCCTGCGGGGTGAGGACCACCTCGAGTTCGCCGGAGAGGTACTGCCGGGCGAACTCCTTGTTCTCCCCCACGTAGGAACTAATGGTGCGGCGGATCCGGCCGTCCTTCAGCAGGATCCCGAGTCCCCAGTCGTCCACTCCGCAGTTGTTGCTGACGGTTTCCAGGTCCCTGGTGCCGTGCTGGTGCAGGGCATCGATCAGGGCCACGGGAATGCCGCAGAGCCCGAAGCCGCCGACCGCGAGCGAGGCACCGTCGTGGATGTCCGCCACTGCCTCGGCGGCGCTGGCAACAACTTTGTCAATCATCGTTGATCCTTTCAGGGGTCTCGACATGCTCGACCACCGGGTGGAAAGTTGCGGCCAGCGGGCCGGTTAGAGCCCGAGTTCGCGGGCGATCAGCATCAGCTGGACCTCCGTGGTGCCCTCGCCGACTTCAAGGATCTTGGAGTCGCGGTAGTGGCGCGCCACGGTGAATTCGTTGATGAAGCCATAGCCGCCGAACACCTGGGTGGCGTCCCGCGCGTTGTCCATGGCTGCCTCGCCTGCGACCATCTTAGCGATGGCGGCCTGGGTCTTGAACGGCTTGCCGGCGAGCATCCGGGCGGCAGCGTCGTAGTAGGCCAGCCGGGCCGTGTGGGCGCGTGCTTCCATGCGGGCGATCTTGAACGCGATGGCCTGGTATTTGCCGATGTTCTGCCCGAATGCGCTGCGTTCCTTGGCGTATTTCACCGACTGGTCCACGCAGCCCTGGGCCGCACCGACGGCGAGGGCGGCGATGGCGATGCGGCCCTCGTCGAGGATGGAGAGGAAGTTGGCGTAGCCGCGGCCCCGGGTGCCCAGCAGGTTGGCTTCCGGGACATGGACATTGTTGAGCGTCAGCGGGTGGGTGTCCGAGGCGTTCCAGCCGACCTTGTTGTAGGCCTTCTCCGCCTTGAAGCCGGGGGTGTTGGTGGGCACCAGGATGGTGGAGATCTCCTTCTTGATGCTGCCGTCCGGACGCTCCTCCTGGCCGGTCACCGCGGTGACGGTGACGAGCCTGGTGATGTCGGTGCCGGAGTTGGTGATGAACTCCTTGTTTCCATTGATGACCCACTCCCCACCTTCAACCCGAGCGGTGGTCTTGGTGCCGCCGGCGTCGGAGCCGGCTTCCGGCTCGGTCAGGCCGAAGCCTGCGAGCGCCTTGCCGGAGGCCAGCAGCGGCAGCCATTCCTGCTTCTGGGCGTCGTTACCGAAGCGGTGGATGGGCATGGCGCCGAGCGAGACGCCGGCCTCGAGGGTGATGGCGACGGACTGGTCCACGCGGCCCAGCTGTTCGAGCGCGAGCGCCAGGGCGAAGTAGTCCCCGCCCATGCCGCCGAACTCCTCCGGGAAGGGCAGGCCGAACAGGCCCATGTCTGCCATCTGGGACACCACCTCGTAGGGGAAGCTGTGCTCCTCGTCGTGCTTGGCGGAGACCGGGGCCACCACGTCGTCCGCGAATTCGCGGACGGTGTTACTGAGGTCCTGGTACTCCTCGCTGAGTTCAAAATCTGCCATGGGGGTGACTCCTTCGTCTGTACTGATTGCCTGTACCGCTTTGTCTGTGGTCTGGTGCTGAAAGCCTGGCTCTGTTGCCGAGCCTGTTGTGGGGCGACTGTTACTCCGCCGCGCCCATGGCGATGACGGCTTCCTCGATCGTGTCCTCGGCCTTGGACGGCTCCGGCGCGTGAACGGGAGCGTGGATGGTGGCCAGGACCTGGTCCGCCTTGACCAGGTCGCCGGACGTGATGCTGACGTGCACTGTCCCGTCCAGCGGCGCCACCAGCTGGTGTTCCATCTTCATGGCCTCCACCGAGAGCAGCACCTGCCCGGCTTCCACGGTGTCGCCGTTGCTCACGGACACGGACACCACAGTGCCGGGCATCGGCGAGCGCACCTCCGGGTCTGCGGCGCCCTCGTCGCGTTCGATCGCGGCCAGCATCCGGGCCAGCCTCGCCTCGCGGCTCAGCGGCTCCAGCCGGCAGGACCAGCCTTCGTTGCCCAGATAGACGAACTGCGGATTGCCTTCCGGCGGGTAGTCCTCCCGTGGGTAGTCCCGCCAGGACGCCACCTGCGCGAACCGCAGTTCCTCGCCGTCGATCTCCAGATAAACATCGTCACTCGACAGCCCGATGACCACCACGAGATGATCCGGTCCGCCGTTGACCCGCACCCGGGCGCGCCCGAGATCCGTGTTGCTCAGCCAGGTGACTGCCACGGTGGCGATCCCGCCGCCCGGAACGCCGAAGCTCATCCTCCACGGCGCGGGCGCGCCCAGCCGCCAGCCGGTGGTGGTGTCCCAGGGCGATCCCACCGCTGGCGGCGCCTCGGCCAGGACCCAGAATGGCATGGCCGCGGCGATCAGTTCGGCATCGCCGGCCCGGCGGAAGGTGAAGTCCGGCATTTTGCGCTCGATCAGGCCGGTGTCGAGCCGGCCGGCGCGGACGTCGCCGTCGTTGATCAGCAGGCGCAGGTATTCGACGTTGGTGTCTATGCCCAGCGCCGTGTACCGGGCGAGGGCTGTATCGAGTTTGTCCAGCGCAGCGGTGCGGTCGCTCCCCCAGGCAATTACTTTGGAGACCATGGGGTCGTAGTCGCTGGAGATTTCGAGTCCCTCCAGCAGCGAGGAATCGATCCGGATGGCCGGATCGGCCGACGCCGGGGTCAAGGAGTCAAGATCGTCCATTGCTGTGAAGATCGTGCCCCGCTCATCCAGGAGCACCACCTCGCCGCCGGACGGCAGAAAGTTCCGTTCCGGGATCTCGGCGTAGACGCGCGCCTCCACCGAGTGGCCGTTGAGCACGACGTCGTCCTGCGCCACGGTGAGCACCTCGCCGGCGGCGATCCGGACCTGCCATTCGACGAGGTCGATGCCGGTGACCATCTCGGTGACGGGGTGCTCGACCTGCAGCCGGGTGTTCATTTCCATGAAGAAGAACTCGTCCGGGGCGTTGTCCGAGACCAGGAATTCCACGGTGCCGGCGCCGGAGTAGTTGACGCTGCGCGCGGCGTTGCAGGCGGCCTCGCCGAGACGGGCGCGGGTGGCGCCGCCGTCGTTCATGGCCTCAATGAGCGGCGACGGCGCTTCCTCGATGACCTTCTGGTGGCGGCGCTGCAGCGAGCATTCGCGCTCCCCCAGGTGGATGACGTTGCCGTGGTTGTCCGCGAGGACCTGCACCTCGATGTGCCGCGGCGTGAGCACCAGCCGCTCCAGGAACAGGGTGTCGTCACCGAAGGCACTTGCCGCGACCCGGCGGGCCGTGGCCAGGGTGGCCTCCAGCTCCTCGGGGCGTTCCACAATGTGCATCCCCTTGCCGCCGCCGCCGGCGGAGGGCTTGATCAGCAGCGGGAAGCCGACGCCGGCAGCGGCCTCGATCAGCTGCGCATCCGTCATCCCGGGTTCGGCGATGCCCGGAACCACGGGAACCCCGTAGCCCGCGACGTGATTCTTGGAGCGGATCTTGTCCCCCATGACATTGAGGGATTCCACGCCGGGACCGATGAAGGTGATGCCGGCCTTTTCCAGGGCGCGGGCAAAGTCGACGTTCTCGCTCAGGAAACCGTAGCCCGGGTGGACGGCCTCGGCACCGGTGTCGCGGCAGGCCTGGATGATGGCCTCGATCTTGAGGTAGCTCTCGGCGGCGGCAGCCGGGCCGATCCGCACCCCGAGGTCGGCTTCGCGCACGTGCCGGGCGCCGGCGTCGGCGTCGGAATAGACGGCAACCGAACGGATGCCCAGGGCACGCAGGGTCCGGATCACGCGGCAGGCGATCTCGCCGCGGTTCGCCACGAGGACGGTTCCGAAGAGGGGCTTCGGGGAGTTTGTAGTCGGCGAAGAAATAGTCACTGCTGGCTCACATCCGGAAAAGGCCGAAGGAGGTCTCCGGCAGCGGGGTGCGGGAGACGACGTCGAGCGCCAGTCCCAGGACGGTGCGGGTGTCCGCGGGGTCGATCACGCCGTCGTCCCAGAGGCGGGCGGTGGAATAGTAGGGGCTGCCCTGGTCCTCGTACTGGGCCTTGATCGGGGCCTTGAAGGCTTCCTCGTCCTCGGCGGACCATTCCTCCCCGCGCGCCTCGTACTGGTCCCGCTTCACGGTGGCGAGCACGCTCGAGGCCTGGTTGCCGCCCATCACCGAGATCCGGCTGGCCGGCCACATCCACAGGAAGCGCGGCGAATAGGCCCGCCCGCACATGGAGTAGTTGCCGGCGCCGAAGGAGCCGCCGATCACCACCGTGAGCTTGGGGACCCGTGCGGTGGCGACGGCGGTGACCATCTTGGCGCCGTTCTTGGCGATGCCGCCCTGCTCGTAGTCCTTGCCCACCATGAAGCCGGAGAGGTTCTGCAGGAAGATCAGCGGGATGCCGCGCTGGTCGCACAGTTCGATGAAGTGGGCGCCTTTGAGCGAGGACTCGCTGAAGAGCACCCCGTTGTTGGCCACGATGCCGACAGGGTGGCCGTGCAGCTTCGCGAAACCGGTGACCAGGGTGGTGCCGTAGTTCTTCTTGAACTCGTGGAAGCGGCTGCCGTCCACGAGCCGGGCGATCACCTCGCGCACGTCGTACTGCGCGTTGACGTCCGTGGGAACGGCACCGTAGAGCTCTTCCGGATCCGCCAGGGGTTCGACGGCGGTGTCCACGTCCCAGACGGGGACTGCCGGCCGGGGCAGCGTGGAGACGATATCCCGGACGATCTGGAGGGCATGCCCATCGTTCTCGGCCAGGTGGTCCGTGACGCCGGAGATCTTGGAGTGGACGTCCCCGCCGCCGAGTTCCTCGGCCGTGACGATCTCGCCGATGGCGGCCTTCACCAACGGCGGCCCGCCCAGGAAGATGGTGCCCTGGTTGCGGACAATCACGGTCTCGTCGCTCATCGCGGGAACGTAGGCGCCGCCGGCGGTGCAGGAACCCATCACCGAGGCGATCTGCGGGATCCTGGCGGCGGACATCTTGGCCTGGTTGAAGAAGATCCGGCCGAAGTGCTCCTTGTCCGGGAAGACCTCGTCCTGCTTGGGCAGGAAGGCTCCGCCGGAGTCCACGAGGTAGATGCAGGGCAGCCGGTTCTCCAGCGCGATTTCCTGGGCCCGGAGGTGCTTCTTCACGGTCATGGGATAGTAGGTGCCGCCCTTGACGGTGGCGTCGTTGGAGATGACCAGGACCTGGCGGCCGTGCACGAGGCCTATCCCGGCGATTACACCGGCGCCGGGTGAATCGTCGTTGTACATGCCGTTGGCCGCGAGCGGTGCGATTTCCAGGAAGGGGCTGCCGTCATCGAGCAGCTGGTCGATGCGTTCGCGCGGGAGGAGCTTGCCGCGGGCCACATGGCGCTCCCGGGACTTTTCCGGGCCGCCCAGCGCGGCGGTGGCGAGCCGTTCCTTCAGCTCACGGGCCAGCCCCAGCTGGGCTTCCCGGTTCGCGGCGTAGACGGCGCTCGCGGCGTCGACCTGGCTGGCGATTGTCTCCATTGACTGCTTCCGTTCTCGACCTTCATGCTGGGGCTGCATGCTGGGGGCCTTCATTGCGCCCGTTCCAGCCACTTCGGTTAGTACCGCATAACTGAGATTTAGGTTAGTCTCTATTAACTGTGATGTCCAACACGGGGCCGCGCAAATAAGCCGCACGGCCACGCGGAATGTGAAACGAGGGATGTGCCGGTGACCGAACCCAGCCAGACTATCCAGGCCCCTTCAACCCAGCCTCCAGCAACCCAGCGCAGCCAGGCCAAGGAGAACCGCCGGCAGGCGCTGCTCTCCGCGGCCGCCGCGCTGTTCGCCGTCGACGGCTTCAACCGCGTCTCGCTGGAGGACCTCGGCGCCGCGGCGGGAGTCAGCGGGCCGGCGGTATACCGGCACTTCGCCGGCAAGCAGGCCGTTCTCGGGGCCCTGCTCCTGAGCGTCAGCCAGGAGCTGCTCGACGGCGGCCGGCGGGTGGTGGCCGAATCCGACGGCGACGCGGTGGCGCTGACCCGGCTGGTGGAGTTCCACGTGGACTTCGCACTCAGCAATCCCGACGTCATCCGGGTGCAGGACCAGGACTTCAGCAACCTGGCCGACGACGACCAGGCCGAGGTCCGCACGCTCCAGCGCAACTACGTGGAGCTCTGGGTTGAGGTCCTGGCCAGGCTGCACGCCGATACCGAAGCCGCCGAGCTGCGGATGCGCGCCCACGCCACCTTCGGCCTGATCAACTCCACACCACACTCGGTGCGCAGCCACGGGCGCCGGATCGCGGTGAAGCGTGCCCGTCCGCTGCTCGAAAGCATGGCGCTGGCCGCCCTCATGGCCCCGGCCGCGCCCGAACCCCTCGGCTAAGCAACTCCCCCACCGCGCACCCAGCTACGCCAGGACTCCAGGACTCCAGGACTCCGTCCGGGGGCACTTTGGCGCGGACACGCCGTGAACCGTGGCGCCGCCGTCGAACATTGCACTCAAAGTGCCCCCGCACCGAACACCTCTCCACGAAATACGGCTGCCGGCCGCTCCCCTGGAAGGGAACAGCCGGCAGCCTGGTAAGGCCGGTGACCGGTTAGACCATGGCGAGCGCCATGCCCGGGTCCGCCAGGATGGCGCCGAGGTCCTGCAGGAACCGCGAGCCCTGCTCGCCGTCCACCAGCCGGTGGTCAAACGAGAGGCTCAGCGTCATGACCTGGCGCAGTGCGACCTCGTCCTGGTACTCCCACGGCATCTTGCGGACCGCGCCGAGAGCGAGGATGGCGGCCTCGCCCGGGTTGAGGATGGGTGTGCCCGCATCGATGCCGAAGACACCGATGTTCGTAATGGAGATGGTGCCGCCGGAGAGCTCGGCCGGGGAGGTCTTGCCTGCCCGCGCCGTGTCCGTCAGCGCCGCCAAGGCCGTGGAGAGCTCCAGCAGGGACATCCGGTCCGCATCCTTGATGTTCGGCACGGTCAGGCCGCGGGGAGTCGCCGCCGCGATGCCCAGGTTCACGTAGTTGTACTGGACGATCTCCTGCTTGGCTTCATCCCAGCGGGTGTTGAGCGTCGGGTGGTTCCGCAGCGCGATGAGCACGGCCTTGGACACGATGGTCAAAGGTGTGAGCTTGTAGCCGGCGAACGCGCGGCTGGCCTTAAGCCTGGCCAGCAGTTCCATGGTGGGCGTGACGTCGACGGTCAGGAACTCCGTGACGTGCGGCGCGGTGAAGGCGCTGGACACCATCGCGGCGGCCGTGAACTTGCGGACGCCCTTGATCGGAGTGCGCGTTTCCCGCTCACCCTGCCCCTGGCCGGCGCCAAGGCCTGCAGCTTGGGTTCCCGCCAGCTCCTGGGACACCGCGGCAAGGTCCCCTCCGCCGACGAAGTTCAGGACATCGTCCCGGATGATGAGCCCGTGCTCCCCGGTGCCGGTGACGGCTTCGAGGTCGACGCCGAGGTCCTTGGCGAGTTTCCGGACCGGCGGCGTGGACCGCGGACGTTCGGCAGGCGCGGCCACCACCGGAGCGGTTTCAGCTACCGGAGCCGTTTCAACTACCAGTGCGGTTTTAACAGCTTCGGCAACTGTGACAGGCGCGACGACCGAAGCAGCCGGGGCCGCGAAGCTGCGGGCGCGGCGGGCCGGGCGGCCGGAGTCCTCGAGGACCGCGCCGTAGCCGACGAGATTCGGCTCACGCTTGGCGGCCGCCTCACCGGCGTCAGAGTCAACCGAGCCGGCCCCGCCGTCGTCGCCCTCAATCTCGAACGAGACGATCGGCTTGCCCACCTCCACCACGGTGCCCGGCTGTTCGTGCAGGGCGGTGATCACGCCGGCGTACGGCGAGGGAAGCTCGACGACGGCCTTGGCCGTCTCCACCTCCGCGATGATCTGGTTGAGCGCGACGGTGTCCCCTACCGCGACCTTCCAGGCGACGATTTCCGATTCAGTGAGACCCTCACCGAGGTCCGGGAGCCTGAATTCCTTGATCATGGTGGCGGTCATCCTTCCAGCCCGCTGAGGGAGTTGGGGCGGCCCAGGGCACGGTCGACGCCGTCGAGGATCCGGTCAAGGCTCGGCAGGTGGTGCATTTCAAGCTTTGAGTAGGGGTAGGGGACGTCGAAGCCGGTGACCCGGACCGGGGCCGCTTCGAGGTGAAAGAAGCAGCGTTCGGTGATGCTGGCGGCCACTTCGGCGCCGAGGCCGCCGGACTGGCCGGCTTCGTGGGTGATAACGAGCCGGCCGGTCTTGCGGACCGAGGCTTCCAGCGTTGCGAAGTCCAGCGGGGCCAGCGAGCGGAGGTCGATGACCTCGACCGAAACCCCCTCGTCGGCGGCGGCGAGCGCGGCGTCACGGGCGGTCTTGACGAGCGGGCCGTAGGCCACAAGGGTCACGTCCTTGCCCTCGGTGACGACCCTGGCCTTCTCCATGGACAGGGCGGCGCTGAGGTCAAGGGACTCGTCCACCTCACCCTTGTCGTGGTAGCGGCGCTTCGGTTCGAAGTAGAGGACCGGGTCGTCCGAGGCGATGGCCTGCTGGATCATGGTGTAGGCGTCCTGCGGGTTGGAGACGCTGACCACGCGCAGGCCGGAGGTGTGGGTGAAGTAGGCCTCGGGCGATTCGGAGTGGTGCTCCGGGGAACCGATGCCGCCGCCAAAGGGTACGCGGATGGTGATGGGCATCTTGACGGCGCCCTGGGTGCGGTAGTGCATCTTGGCGACCTGGCTGACGATCTGGTCGAAGGCCGGGTAGATGAAGCCGTCGAACTGGATCTCCACCACCGGGCGGTAGCCGCGGTACGCGAGTCCGACGGCGGTGCCCATGATGCCCGACTCGGCGAGCGGCGTGTCAACGACGCGGTGCGTGCCGAAGTCCTTTTGCAGGCCGTCCGTCACACGGAAGACGCCGCCGAGGGCGCCGATGTCCTCCCCCATCAGGATCACCTTGGGATCATTTTCGAGGGACTTGCGCAGGCCCGAATTGATGGCTCGGGCAAAGGTCATCTGCGTCATCAGCTTGCACCTTCTTCAGAAGCGGCTTCTGCGGGATCGCCGAAGGAAGCCAGGTAACGGGAGTAGTGGTCCTGCTGGCGGTCCAGCGAGGAATTGGGCGTGCTGTAGACATGCTTGAAGATGTCCATTGGCTGCGGCTCGGGCATGTTGATGGTGCCGGCCCGCAGCGCCTTGGCCACGGCGTCCGCCTTGGTGGCGACGGCGGCTTCAAAATCTTCGCTCAGCAGGCCCTTGCGGTCGAGCAGGGACTTCAGCCGCGCGATCGGATCCTTGGCGGCCCAGTCCTCCAGCTCGTTGGCATCCCGGTAGCGGGTGGGATCATCCGCCGTCGTGTGCGGGCCCATCCGGTAGGTGACGGCCTCGATGAAGGTGGGTCCGCCGCCGCGCCGTGCGCGGTCGATGGCGATACGGGTCGCGGCCATCACGGCCAGGACGTCGTTGCCGTCCACCCGCATGCTGGGGATGCCGAAGCCGGAGGCGCGGTCCGCGAGCTGGATGTGGGACTGGATCCGGACGGGTTCCGAGATGGCCCAGTGGTTGTTCTGGCAGAAGAACACGACCGGCGCCTGGAAGCTCGCGGCGAAGACCAAGGCCTCGCTGACGTCGCCTTCGCTCGTGGCACCGTCGCCGAAGTACGCCACGGCGACCGAGTCGGCACCATCGTTCTGGATGCCCATGGCATAGCCGGTGGCATGCAGCGTCTGCGAGCCGATGATGATCTGCTGCGTGGCCACGTTCACCGTGTAGGGGTTCCAGCCGGCCAAAGCGTTGCCACGCCAGGCGCGCACGAGGTCCTCCGCGTGTACCCCGCGGCAGTAGGCGACGCCGTTGTCGCGGTAGCTGGGGAAGACGAAGTCGTCGTCGCGGAGGGCCCGGGCCGAGCCGATCTGGGCAGCTTCCTGGCCCAGCAGCGGCGGCCAGAGGGCAAGCTCGCCCTGGCGCTGCAGGGCGGTGGCCTCAGCGTCGATCCGGCGGATCACCACCATGTCTTCGTAGAGCGCGCCGAGCTGCTCGTCACTGACATCCTGAACCCAGGGGTCGAACTCGGGATGGCTTACACGTTCACCCCCCGGAGTGATGAGCTGGACGAGATCCCCGCCCGTGCGCCGGTTTGATTCTGCACTGTTGCCCGGGCCTCCGGCGGCAATGCCGCCCTTGCCCGCGTCGTCGGTAAACACAGTTGTCCGCAACCTTCTGACGTCGTCTGACCGGTGCTCGCAGGACTCGTGATCCCGCTGCGCGCCAGCCGCCCGGGCGCCGTTGCCCCGGATAATTGTGACCCTACTCACAATGCTCATCGGGTACAACCACCCGCAAAAATATTGAGCATTATGCCCTGTCTGGAGTGGGCCGACCGTGCTAATCTTGCGCATTATGCAAACCTTGGATGGCACCGACACACGCCTGCTTTCGGCCATGGCCAGCGACCCCCGGCGCACCGTCGTCGCCCTGGCCCAGAAGCTCGGCCTGTCCCGGAATACCGTGCAGGCGCGGATGGCCCAGCTGGAGAAAAAACACGTGTTCCTCTCCTTCGAGCGGCGCATCAATCCGGCCTCGCTGGGGTATCCGCTGATGGCCTTTATTTCCGTGCACGTCCAGCAGCAAAAACTGGGCCAGTTGGCCGTTGAGCTCGCCGGCATCCCGGAAATTCTGGAGGGCTTCGGCCTGACCGGCTCGGCGGACCTCCTGTTGCGGGTTGTGGCGCTCGACGCCGAGGATCTGTTCCGGATAAACGGCAAGATCCTGGCCTGCGACGGAGTAGACCGGACCGATACCGCACTGGCCATGGGTGAGCTGATTCCGTTCCGGATCCAGCCGCTGCTGGAACGCGGTTCCGCGGAAGGCTGAGCAAACGACGACGTGGCACCGCCGCTTTGAAGTGCCCGGCTCTGGGCGTGGCTATAGGCTGGGTCGCATCGACTCCCAAGGGTTCCGGAACGCGGCCCCTGCGACCCAGGCAGTGGATTTGCGGACCGCCAGAAAGGCATGACTCTTGAGCACTCCTCAGGATCCCCACCACCCGGCACCGCGGGAGCCCGCACAGGAGCCGCCCGCCCAGCCTCCGAAGAGGAGCCGGAAGGGGCTGTGGATCGTGCTGGGAATTGTCGGCGGGGTACTGCTGCTCGTGGCGATCGGCGTCGGGGTTTTGCTGAGCGTCGTCGGCGGGGCAACGAACAAAGCCAAGGGACTCGCGGATGACTTCAACAAATTGATCATTGCCGGGGACACCGGCACGGCGTACGACATGTACCTGGATCCGGCCCTCATGGACAAGCTCTCCAAGGAGGACTTTGCCGCCGGCGTCCAGGGCCTGGAGCTGGACGGTTCCTGCAAGCCGAACTACACGGATCTGTTGGTCAGCTCCGACAACGGCATCAACGGGGCCGACGTCGCAGGCTCCCTCGACTGCGACGGCAAGAGGGTCGAACTGAACTACCGCTTCCAGGGCAGGGACGAGCTCAAGATGGTCAATATCCGGCTCAGGCCCGCGGCCTGAGACAGGAACAAACTACAGGAGCCCCCGTGGGTCGCACGGGGGCTCCTGTAGTTTCGGCCAACGGACGCGACGGCGTCCACACGGCCCCTGGTTGGTGGCTACTGGTTGGCGGCTAGTGGTTGGTGGCTAGTGGTTGGTGGCCTTTTCGGCGCCCACACCTGTGAGGGAGCGGACTTCCATTTCGGCCTGCTTGGTGGTGTCTTCCAGCTTCTTGTCCAGCACTGTACCGAGCCAGCCCAGGAAGAACGCGAGCGGGATGGAGACAATGCCGGGGTTGCTGAGCGGGAAGATCGCGAAGTTGGCGCCCGGGATCATGGACGTCTTCATACCCGAGACCACCGGGGAGAGCGCGATCAGGATGATGGCCGAACCAAGGCCACCGTACATGCTCCAGATGGCACCCTGGGTGGTGAAACGGCGCCAGAACAGCGAGTACACGATGGTGGGCAGGTTCGCCGAGGCGGCCACGGCGAAGGCGAGCGCCACGAGGAACGCGATGTTCTGTCCGTTGGCGAAGATGCCGCCGATGATGGCGAGCAGGCCGATCACCACTACGGTGCGGCGCGCCACCTTGACCTCGGTGTCGGCGTCGGCCTTGCCCTTGGCGATCACGCTGGCGTAGATGTCGTGGGCGAAGGATGCCGCCGCGGTGATGGTCAGGCCCGCGACAACCGCCAGGATGGTGGCGAAGGCAACGGCCGAGATGAAGCCGAGCAGCAGCGGTCCGCCCAGGTGGAAGGCCAGCAGCGGTGCCGCGGAGTTGACCCCGCCCGGGGCACCCTTGATGGTGTCAGCGCCCACCAGCGCGGCCGCGCCGTAGCCCAGGACGAGGGTGAACAGGTAGAAGATGCCGATCAGCCAGATGGACCACACCACGGACTTGCGGGCTTCCTTGGCGGTCGGAACCGTGTAGAAGCGCATCAGCACGTGCGGCAGGGCCGCGGTGCCGAGCACAAGGGCCAGGCCCAGGGACATGAAGTCCAGCTTGGACGTCTCGGACTTGCCGTACTGCAGGCCCGGGTTGAGGATGTTCGGGTTCTTCGAGGTTTCCACCGCCCCGCCGAGCAGGTCGGAAAGGTTGAAGCCGTAGATCGCGAGGACCCAGAAGGTCATGACGGCGGCGCCCGCAATCAGGAGCATCGCCTTGATGATCTGCACCCACGTGGTGCCCTTCATGCCGCCGATCAGTACGTACATGATCATCAGGGCGCCGACGACGACGATCACCAGGGCCTGACCGCCCCAGTCGCTGATGCCCAGGAGCAGGGAGATCAGGCTGCCGGCTCCCGCCATCTGGGCCAGAAGGTAGAAGAAGCAGACCGCGAGGGTGGAGATGGCAGCCGCGATGCGCACGGGGCGCTGCTTGAGCCGGAAGGAGAGCACATCCGCCATGGTGAACTTGCCCGTGTTGCGGAGCAGTTCGGCGACGAGCAGCAGGGCGACGAGCCAGGCCACAAGGAAGCCGATGGAGTACATGAAGCCGTCGTACCCGTTGACGGCGATCGCGCCGGTGATCCCGAGGAAGGACGCCGCCGAGAGGTAATCGCCGGCGATGGCCGTGCCGTTCTGCGGCCCCGTGAAGGAACGCCCGGCCGCGTAGTAATCCGCCGCCGTCTTGTTGCTGCGGCTGGCCCTGAGCACAATCACCATCGTGATGGCGACGAAGAGGGCGAAGATGCCCATGTTCAGCAGGGTGGTGTCCTTGAGGTCCGAAACGTTAACTGTGGGAACCATGAATGTCATTTTGTTGCCCCGCCAATTTGATTGCCGTGCTTGTCGAACTCGTGGCCTTCGATTTCGTGGCGGATCTCGGCGGCGATGGGGTCAAGCTTCCGGTTCGAGTAGCTGACATACCAGCCGGTGATGGCGAATGTGGACACGAACTGCAGCAGGCCCAGGATCAGGCCGATATTGATGTTGCCCCAGACCTTGGTGGACATGAAGCCGACCGCGTAGTCGGCCAACACGACGTAGGCGAAGTACCAGAGCAGGAATGCAATGGCCATGGGAAAGACAAAGCTGCGGTGACGTTTGCGTAGTTGCTGGAACCGCTCCGTCGACTGGACTTCCTTGAAGTCCACGGCCGCCGCTGCGTCCGCTTCTTGGGCGTGGTGACCCATCGTTCCTCCTCATTGAGACTGGCTAGTCGACACCGGCTGCGTTAGCCTGATGGAAACAGTCCCCCGGGCCGATGTGACTACAATCACTGTGCATCGTGATGTGCACTACAGTCCATAGTCGCCGTGCCGGCGTCGCTCAACGGTCCTGATGCTGCGCTCAACGGCGGCCGCGCAACGCCCCGGCGGTGCCCGCGATACGCTGGCAGCATGCCGGACTCTCCGCTGTTTACCGCCGCCGCCATCGCCGTGATCGCGATGGCGATCGCCGTCGTCGTCGCCGTCGGCCTCAAGGTCCTCCGCTCGTTCCGGGAGCTGGGCACCGACGCGGAACAGGCTACGTACAAGACCCTGCACGCCGCTTCCCTGGCCGGCCAGCACCTGCGGACCGGACTCAATCCCGCCGGCGCGGCCAAGGCCAGCCGGCAGTTGCGCAGCCTGCTGGGAAGCGACGCGCTGGCGATTACCGACACGACGGGCGTCCTCGCGTGGGACGGCGCCGGCGAGGAACTCAAGCCCGCTTTGATGGGGCTCGCGGCCCGCGTGTTCGACGGCGGCCACACGGCCGTGATCCCGGCCGGCGAGCTGCAGCTGCTTGCCGGCGGCACCGCACCCGGGACGCTCACCCCGGAGGTGGAACGCGCCGTCGTGATCGCCCCGATCAAGGCCGGCACGCGGGTGGTGGGCGTCGTGGCGGCCTTCGCCCCGTCGGCCGGCGCGGGACTGGTGCGCGCCACGAGCGAGGTGGCCGACTGGGTGGCCACCCAGGTGGAACTGGCTGAGCTCGATGCCTCCCGTACGCTGCTGATGGAGGCCGAGGTCCGGGCGCTCCGTGCCCAGATCAGCCCCCACTTCATTTACAACTCGTTGAACGCGATCGCGTCCTTCATCAACACGGACCCGGTGCGGGCGCGCGAACTCGTGGTGGAATTCGCCGACTTCACCCGGTATTCCTTCCGCCGGCACGGCGATTTCACCACCCTGGCCGAGGAGCTGCGCTGCATCGACCGCTACCTGCTCCTGGAACGCGCCCGCTTCGGCGACCGGGTGCAGGTCAGCCTGCGGATCGCGCCCGAAGTGCTCAGCACCGTGATCCCGTTCCTGAGCCTGCAACCGCTCGTGGAGAACGCGGTCCGGCACGGGCTCGAAGCCAAGGAGGGGCCGGGGCACATCTCGATCACGGCCAATGACTCCGGCGCCTTTGCCGAGGTGACCATCGAGGACGACGGGGTGGGCATGGATCCCGATCAGCTGCGCTCCGTGCTCGCCGGGCACACCGATGGCGACCACGTCGGGCTCCGCAACGTCGACACCAGGCTGCGGCAGGTCTACGGCGAAGACAACGGGCTCGTGATCGAAACGGCTCCCGGGGAGGGCACCCTGATCACCATGCGGGTGCCCAAGTCGCAGCCCCGTCACGACGCCTGATCGTTGGCCTGATACAGGTCAAAATGCCTCTGGCAGTAGTCTTGAACCATGATTAACGTCCTCGTCGCCGACGACGAGTTCCCCGCCGTCGAGGAACTGGCTTTCCTGCTCCGCAAAGATGACCGGATCGGCACGATCTACCGTGCCTCCTCCGGCGCCGAGGCCCTCCGTGCGCTCGAAGCCGAGGAGGTCGACGCCGTCTTCCTCGACATCCATATGCCGGCCCTGTCCGGGCTGGACATCGCCCGCGTCATCTCCCGCAGCTCCCACCCGCCGGCCGTTGTGTTCGTGACGGCCGACGAGGACCGCGCGCTGGAAGCGTTCGAGCTGGCTGCCGTGGACTACCTGCTGAAGCCCGTGCGGGCGGAACGGCTCGCAAAGTCCATCGGCCGGATCAGCGAGCTGCTCAAGGACGGCGCCCCAGCGCCGGAGATGATCACCGTGGACCTCGGCGGCCACACCAAGATGATCCGGCGCGAGGACGTCACCTACGTCCAGGCGCAGGGCGACTACGCCAGGCTCCACACCGCCGACGCGAGTTACCTCATCCGGGTCCCGCTGGCCGACCTTGAGCAGCAATGGGCCGACGCCGGATTCATCCGCACCCACCGCTCCTACCTAATCGCACTGAACCACGTCAGCCATATGAAGCTTGCGGCGGCGCGCCCCAGCGTCACCGTGGCCGGGGCCGAGCTTCCCATCAGCCGCCGGCACCTGCCGTCCGTACGGGAGAAGCTGCAGTCGACCCGGATCCGGCCGCAGGCATGACACGCGTCCGCGTGACCGCACCGCGCAGCGTGACACCGGGCAGCATGGCACTTCGAGGTACGGCGCTGCCCGCCGCCCGGTCAGCCACTGATGCCCGTGAAGCGGCGGAGGAATCCGACGCCGGACAGGTCTTCGTCCGCTCGCTGATCCGCTCCCAGCTGCGGCTCGGACTCGTGGTGGCAGGCGGCTTCCTGCTGATCCTGCTCGCGTTCCCGCTCATGTTGGGGCTGGTTCCCGGGCTGGCGGACTCGACGATTGCCTTCCCTTCGACTGGGTCCTGCTGGGCGCCGGTATCTATCCCGTGATCGGGCTCAGTGCGTGGCTCTATGTGCGGACGGCGGCACGGAACGAGGCCCGCTACCGGGACCTGGCCGGGGACAAGTGAGGCGCCGGTGAACCCGGTCGTCGGCGTCGCGGCCTTCGCCGCAGTCTCGCTGGCCACGGCTGTCATCGGTTTCTACGGGCTCCGGATCTCACGCACCACCGGAGACTTCTACGTGGCGTCGCGCACCGTGCGGCCGTGGTGGAACGCCTCGGCGATCGGCGGGGAGTACCTCTCCGCCGCCAGTTTCCTCGGCGTCGCGGGGCTGATCCTGCTCTCCGGCACCGACGCCCTGTGGTTCCCCGTGGGCTACACCGCCGGTTACCTGATGTTGCTGCTCTTCGTGGCCGCTCCCCTGCGGCGTTCCGGCGCGTACACCATCCCCGATTTCACCGAAGCCCGGCTCGACTCGCGGGCGGTCCGCCGTGTCACCAGCGTGGTGGTGGTGCTGGTCGGCTGGCTCTACATCGTCCCGCAGCTCCACGGCGCCGCGCTGACGATCCGGATCACCACCGGCCTGCCGGCGTGGGTGGGGCCGGTGGCGGTGGTCGCCGTCGTCTCCGTCAGCGTGGTGGCGGGCGGGATGCGTTCGATCACCTTCGTCCAGGCCTTCCAGTACTGGCTGAAGCTGACGGCGCTGGCCGTGCCGGTCCTCTTCATCCTGTTCGCGCTGGCCGGTACCGGCGCCCCCGCGGTGGCCGAGGCCGGGGTGAATCCCACCGCCGCCGCTCCGGCCAGCCCGTACCAGAACGTCTCCCTGCTGGTGGCGCTGCTGTTCGGCACCCTGGGGCTGCCGCATGTGCTGGTGCGGTTCTACACCAACCCGGACGGCCAGTCCGCCCGGCGGACCACGCTGATTGTGCTGGGCCTGCTTTCGGTCTTCTACCTTTTCCCTACGGCCTACGGCCTGATCGGGCGCCTCTTCACGCCTGGGCTGGCGCAGAGCGGCCAGGCCGACGCGCTGGTGTTGCTGCTGCCGGGCCGGTTGATCGGTGGGAGCGCCGGGGATCTGCTGTCCGCCCTCGTGGTGGCCGGCGCGTTCGCCGCGTTCCTCTCCACCACGTCCGGACTGGTGGTCTCGCTGGCGGGCGTGATCAGCCAGGACGTGCTCGGCGGCAGTGTGCGGGGCTTCCGGCTCGCGGCGGTCATCTCGGCAATCGTGCCGCTGGGGATCGCGTCCATGACGGACTCCCTGGGGCTGGCCGGCAGCGTGGGGCTGGTGTTTGCCTTCACGGCGTCAACGATCTGCCCGGTGCTGCTGCTGGGCATCTGGTGGCGCGGGCTGACGGACGCGGGGGCGATCGCCGGCATGGTGACCGGCGGGCTGCTCTGCGGCGGAGCCATGGTGGCCGGCTCCGTGCTGGGGGGTGCCGGCACGCCGTCGTGGCTTGCACAGCCCGCCGCCTGGACGGTCCCGGCAGCCTTCGCCGTCGTGGTCCTGGTGTCCCGGGCAACCAGACACCGCGTGCCGCGGTCGATCACCCGGTTGATGACCAGGCTGCACACACCCGAACGGCCGCTGGCCACCGAACGCTGACGGCGACCGTCAGTCGATGGCGGCCATCAGTTCAACGGCGCGGTCCAGGAAGGCATCCACCTGGCTTTCCTCATAGCCTTCGCGGCCCACAGCCGGCCGGAACACGGCGCGCCTGACGTTGTCCACGCTCAGCGGCCTGTCCTCTTCCAGGTAGCCGATCAGCTCGTGGCACAGGTCGTCCACGTCCGTGGTGTTGTAGCTCCGGACCTTGGCTTTGGCCGGGCGTCGGAAGCGCTGGCCGTCGGGACGGTGGAGCCGTCCGCGGAGCAGGCCGGCCAGCCGGCCGATGTCGCGGAGCCAGGCTTCCTCGCCGCGTTCCCCGATCAGTTCATCGCGTTCCCGCAGCGCAAGCGCATCCTCGAGCCGGTCCAGGGCGGCGTCGACGCCGGCCGCCGCGTAGCCGCCCTTGACGGGGTCGAAGGTGACGGCCCGGACGTCGGCGCTTTTGACCGGACGGCCCGCGGCATTCGGGGCCTCAAAAGACACCCGTGCGCGCTGCAGGAACTGGTCGACCTGCTTGGCGTTGTAGCCGTACTGGTTCCGCTGCACGCGGTCAAAGGAAGCAGGAATCTGCTGTTGAATGTCCACTGTAACTATGTTTCCTTCAATGCCGTTCGGCTGGTTTGCTGGCACCATTCTAAGGGCCGGAAGTTGGAACGAAGTTGGAACCGGGCGCGCGCTAGGTGCCGGCAACGGCGGAGAAGAGGATGAAAGCCACGGGCGAGGCGAACACGATCGAGTCCAGCCGGTCCATCACTCCCCCGTGGCCCGGCAGGATGCTGCTCATGTCCTTGATGCCCAGTTCGCGCTTCACCATGGATTCGGCCAGGTCCCCGGCTGTGGCCGCGGCGACCATGCCCACGGCCAGCACCGCGCCCACCCACCAGGGCTTGCCCAGCACGAAGACGCTGGCCAGCACGCCGATCACCATGGCACCGGCGATCGAGCCGCTGAAGCCCTCCCAGGTCTTTTTGGGGCTGATTTTCGGGGCCATCGGGTGCTTGCCCAGCGAGGCGCCCACCAGGTAGCCGAAGGTGTCGTTGGAGACCACGAGCAGCAGCAGGGTGGCGATCTGCCAGGCACCCGGGGGCACGACGCCGCCGGGCCAGAGTCCTACCGGCGTCTCGCCGCCGGAGGTATGCAGGGGCAGCACGGCAAAGCTGATCAGGAACGGCACCCAGGTCAGGGTGAAGACACCGGCGAAGATGCTCCGCGCCGAACCGGCCGCGCCCTCCAGGGAGCGCCACAGCAGCACGGCCACGCTGCTGAGCAGCATGGCGAAAAGCAGGCTTTCCAGGCCGCCGAAGTAGGCGGCGAGGGGCATGCCTACCGTGCCCGTCATCACCGGGATGACGGGCAGCCTCGTGCCCGAGGCCTCCAGCGCCCGGAAGATCTCCCAGACGCCGAAAACCGCGAAGGCGGTGGTGATGAGCACGAAGCCCAGCGGCAGGAACAGCAGTCCGCCCAGGACGAGGAAGAGCATGCCAAGGCCCACCGCAGTGGCGGCAGGAAGGTTCCTGCCGGCTTTGGGCGTCGGGTTACTGCGTTGCTTCCCCTGCCCCCGGACGTGTGGTCCGGGGGCCTGCTGTGCCTGACCCATCAGACCTCGAGCAGCTCGGCTTCCTTGCGCTTGAGCAGCTCGTCGATGCCGTCGACGTGTGCCTTGGTCATGGCGTCGAGTTCCTTTTCGCCGCGGCTGCCCTCGTCCTCGCCGGCGTCGCCGTCCTTGACGAGCTTGTCCAGCGTTTCCTTGGCCTTGCGGCGGATGTTGCGGATGGAGATCTTGGCGTCTTCGCCCTTGGACTTCACGATCTTGACGTATTCCTTGCGCCGTTCCTGCGTCAGTTCCGGGATGGTGATCCGGATGACGTTGCCGTCGTTGGACGGGTTGGCGCCCACCTCGGAGTCGCTCAGGGCACGCTCGATGTCGCGCAGCGAGGTCTTGTCGAACGGGGTGATCAGGATCGTGCGGGCATCCGGAACGGCGAAGGAGGCCAGCTGCTGCAGCGGCGTCGGCGATCCGTAGTAGTCCACGAGCACCCGGTTGTACAGGCCCGGCGTCGCCCGGCCCGTACGGATCGAGGCGAAGTCTTCCTTGGCTACCTCAACCGCCTTGTCCATCTTGTCCCCGGCTTCGAGCAAGGTTTCTTCGATCACGGTCTCTCCTCAGAAATTGGTGCCTCCCGGCGGACGGGAGTGCTGCACGGTGTTGGTTCCGTCTGTGTCTTCCGCCTGGTCATGCCCCGGTCCGGGCGCGGAACTGTCCTGAAAACATCCTAGCCGTTGCTAGGGGGTGACCACGGTGCCCAGGTCCTCGCCGAGGATGGCACGGGTGACGTTGCCTTCGCCTTCCATGCCGAAGACCACCATGGTGAGGTTGTTGTCCTTGCACATGGTCATCGCGGTCTGGTCCATGACACGGATATCGCGCCGCAGGGCATCGTCGTAGCTGAGGCGGTGGAGCTTCTCGGCCATGGGGTCCTTCTTCGGGTCCGCCGTGTAGACGCCGTCGACCCCGCTCTTGGCCATCAGGACGACGTCGGCGTGGACCTCCAAGGCCCGCTGCGCCGCCACGGTGTCCGTGGAGAAATACGGGAGTCCGGCCCCGGCGCCGAAGATCACCACGCGGCCCTTCTCCATGTGGCGGATGGCGCGGCGCGGAATGTAGGCCTCGGCGACCTGGCCCATCGTGATGGCGCTCTGCACGCGGGTCTCAACGCCGGCCTGCTCCAGGAAGTCCTGCAGCGCCAGGCAGTTCATGACGGTGCCGAGCATCCCCATGTAATCGGCGCGGGAGCGGTCCATGCCGCTCTGCGACAGTTCGGCGCCGCGGAAGAAATTTCCGCCGCCGACGACGATTGCGACCTCGACGTCGGGCACTGCGGCCGCGATCTGCTTGGCCACGCCGCGGACGGTATCGGGGTCAACGCCCAGTTTCCCGCCGCCGAAGACCTCGCCGGAAAGCTTCAACAGGACTCTGCGCCGGCTCTTCTTTGGCTGGGCTGAAGTGGTGACGGTTTCCATGGTGCCTTCCCGTTGGTGAACTCTGAAAAAAGGTTATCGTGCCGGGGGCCAAAGGCGTCATTCCACCCTGGCCGGTGCATGCCCCTGGCGGGTGCGTTCAGGGGCGTGCTTCAGGGGCGGGCCCCGGGTGCCTGCTCCGGGTGCATGCAAAAGGGGTGGCCACCGCGGTGACCACCCCCTTAGCGTGTCTGACTAGTGTCTGACAGGTGTCTGACTAGGAGCCGACAGGTGTCTGACTGGTGTCTGACTAGGAACCGACGCGGAATCGCGCGAAAGCGGCGCCCTTGACGCCGGCCTCTTCGAGGATCTGCGCGACAGACTTCTTGGCATCCTTGGCGAATGCCTGGTCGAGCAGGACCTCGCCCTTGTAGAAGCCCGTGACACGGCCCTCCACAATCTTGGTCATTGCAGCTTCGGGCTTGCCTTCAGCCTTGGCGGTTTCCTCGGCGATGCGGCGTTCGGACTCGACGAGCTCGGCCGGAACATCCTCGCGGGAGAGGTAGTTCGGGGACATCGCGGCGATGTGGACGGCGACGTCGTGGGCTGCGGTAGCAGCTGCTTCGCCTTCGCCGCCAACAGCGAACAGGACGCCGACCTGGGCCGGGAGGTCCTTGGAGGTCTTGTGCAGGTAAGCGTCGACCGTTGCACCCTCGATGCGGGAGATGCGGCGGACAACAACCTTTTCGCCCAGAACGGCGCCTTCTTCGACGACGACCTCGGACAGCGCCTTGCCGTCAACCTCGGTGGCCAGCAGGGTCTCGAGGTCGGCAGCGCCGGACTCGACTGCAACGGCCAGAACCTTGTCGGCGAGCTGGATGAACTTGTCGGCCTTCGCGACGAAGTCGGTCTCGCAGTTGACTTCGATCATCACGCCGACGCCGCCGTCGACCTTGGCAGCAACCAGGCCTTCTGCGGTGGAGCGGCCTTCGCGCTTGGTAGCGCCCTTCAGGCCCTTGATGCGGATGATTTCGATGGCCTTCTCGGCGTCGCCGTTGGCTTCGTCAAGAGCCTTCTTGACATCCATCATGCCGGCGCCGGTGCGCTCGCGCAGAGCCTTGATATCAGCGGCAGTGTAGTTCGCCATGTGAACCCCTCTGTCTAGAAATTTTGTGTGGTGTACGGACCGACAGGACGGCTGCTCACCCAGTGAGCGGCCATCCTGTCAGTACCCCCTTGCGCTGCCGAGAGCGTGTGGGGAGATCCGGTTTTACTTGTCAGACATACCTGTCAGCTGAGCTGGCAGATGCCTGGCCTGCTACTTGGTTTCGCCAGCGGCGTCGTCAGCAGCAGGGGCGGCCTCGGCAGCTGCCGGAGCTTCCTCGGCAGCAGCGGCGGGTGCTTCTTCAGCGGCCGGAGCCTCTTCAGCGGCCGGAGCGGCAGCAGCGGCCGGAGCCTCTTCAGCGGCCGGAGCGGCAGCAGCCTCTTCGGTCTTGCTGCCTTCGAGGAGCTCGCGCTCCCACTCGGCCAGCGGCTCCTCCGGAGCTTCCGTGGTGCCGGTGGCGCGCTGGTTGCGGGCGATGAGACCCTCAGCAACGGCGTCAGCAACAACGCGGGTCAGCAGGTTGACGGAGCGGATGGCGTCGTCGTTGCCCGGGATCGGGAAATCGACTTCGTCCGGATCGCAGTTGGTGTCCAGGATGGCAACAACCGGGATGTTCAGCTTCTTGGCTTCGTCGACAGCAAGGTGTTCCTTCTTGGTGTCAACGATCCACAGCGCGGAAGGCGCCTTGGTCAGGTTGCGGATACCACCGAGGTTGGTTTCCAGCTTGGTGAGTTCACGACGAAGGAGCAGCAGTTCCTTCTTGGTGTACGCGGAACCGGCGACGTCGTCGAAGTCGATCTCTTCCAGTTCCTTCATGCGCTGGATGCGCTTGGAGACGGTCTGGAAGTTGGTCAGCATGCCGCCGAGCCAACGCTGGTTGACATACGGCTGGCCGACGCGGGTGGCCTGATCGGCGATGGATTCCTGCGCCTGCTTCTTCGTGCCGACGAAGAGAACGGTGCCGCCGTGCGCAACGGTGGCCTTCACGAACTCGTAGGCACGGTCGATGTAGGACAGCGACTGCTGCAGGTCAATGATGTAGATGCCGTTGCGCTCCGTGAAGATGAATCGCTTCATCTTCGGGTTCCAACGGCGGGTCTGGTGTCCAAAGTGGACGCCGCTGTCAAGCAGCTGGCGCATAGTTACGACGGGCATGCCGGCGCTCCTTCCGGCAGGTCATTCATGAGACAGCCCTTAGGCTGTCTTACCCTGCCAATAGTTGACGGTTAATTAGCAGACACCCGGGCGGGCGCTGCTCCTGGCATCCACTGCGCTTCTTACCCGGACCTGGGGTCCGGACCGCAAGAGGCGCAGTCCTCCGCAGCGGAAGAAAAGCATCGATAGGGAGGGCTGGATACGCGTAGTCAGCCACTGCTCCCCCGCACCTCTGAATGAGACGTGCCGGCTTAGACAATCTAAATTGAACAAGCATGAGGGCACAGCAAACTGCTCCAGCAAGTGTACTACAGGGACACTGCCGGATTGGACGGTTTCCGGGTACTGCCGGGGCCTGCTCCGTGGGCTGATCCGTGGGCTGCTCCGGGTACTGCCGGGGGCTGCGCCGGGGCCTGCGCCGGGACCTGCTCCGGGGTCTGCGCCGGGGCATTTCCACATAGCCGGGGCGGGTACTTCTGTACACCCGGCGGCGTCGGCAGGCTGGGTCCATGAAGACTCGGTCTGCAGTGATCCCCGCGCTCCTCGCGGCCATATTCCTGGCGCTTGCCCCGGTTGCGACGGCCGCGTCTCCCGCACCGGCGGGGTCCGCCGCCTGGAGCTGGCCGCTGAGCCCCAGGCCTGCGGTACTGCGGGCCTTCGACCCGCCGGCCAGGCCGTGGCTGAGCGGCCACCGCGGCGTGGACCTTGAGGCGGCGTCCGACGGCGCCCCGGTCACCGCGCCCGCGTCCGGCACCGTGAGCTTTGTCGGAGTCGTGGTGGACCGGCCGGTCATCACGATAGACCACGGCAACGGCCTGCGGAGCAGTTTCGAGCCGGTGGAGAGCCAGCTGGCAGCGGGGGCCCTGGTGGCCGACGGCGGGATCCTGGGCAAGGTGTTGTCCGGCCACTGTGGACCTGTTCCCTGTGTGCACTGGGGCGTGAGGCGCGGAGAGGAGTATCTCAACCCGCTGGCCTTCGTGATGGACCTCCGGCCCTCCATCCTGCTGCCACCTCTGGATCCGGCGCCGGCGTAGGCGTCCGGGCCGGCGACCGCAAGATGAAGGCCGCTGTTCGTGATGCAGGGTCCCTGGCTACCCCAGAGGGGGCGAGCCCTAGACGATCGCGGAGATTCCCGTGATGGCACGGCCCGTGACGAGGGTGTTGATCTCGTGGGTGCCTTCGTAGGAGTAGATGGCTTCCGCGTCGGCAAAGACCTTGGCCATCTCATAGTCGGTCACGATCCCGTTGCCGCCAAGGATGCTGCGGCCCAAGGCCACACTCTCGCGCATGCGGGCCGTGGTGAAGGCCTTGGCCAGCGCCGACTGCTCATCCTTCGCTTCCCCGGCATCCTCGAGCTGGGACAGCCGAACCATCATGCCCATCGAGCTGACGGCGTTGCCGAGGATCTGGACCAACTGGTGCTGGATCAGCTGGAAGGAGGCAATCGGGCGTCCGAACTGGCTGCGCTCCACGGCGTAACGGCGCGCGACGTCGAACGCTGCGAGCTGCTGACCCACGGCCTGCCAGGCGACGGAGAGGCGCGTGACCTTCAGGACTTTGTTGGTGTCCCGGAAACTGTTGGCGTTGGCGAGCTTGAAGAAGTCCGGGACCACGACATTGTCCAGGATGATGTCGGCATTCTGCACGGTGCGCAGCGAGATCTTGTTTTCGATCTTGGTGGCGCTGTAGCCCTCGGTTTTGGTGTCGACGAGGAAGCCCTTGACCTGGTTGTCAGCAAGGTCGCGGGCGTAGACGACCACCCAGTCGGAGAACGTGGCGTTGCCGATCCAGCGCTTCTCGCCGTTGAGGATCCAGCTGTCGCCTTCACGCCTTGCGGTGGTCCGGGTGCCGCCGGCGACGTCGGAGCCACCGAGGGGTTCGGTCAGGCCGAAGGCGCCGATCTTCTTCAGCGAGTAGATGTCCGGCAGCCAGGCCTCCTGCTGCTCCTGCGAGGCGAGGGCCTCGATGGAACCGGTAAAGAGCCCGTCGTGGACTCCCATGAAGGTGGCGATGGATGTATCGGCGCGGGTGGCCTCGGCATGCATGATCCCGGCGAAGAGGTTCGAATAGCCCTGCCGCTTCACCGGGCTGACCAAGTCGATCTCGGCCAGCTTCGGGATCAGTTCCATCGGAAATTCGCCGCGGTTCCAGCAGTCGACGGCGATCGGCCTGACCTCGCGGGCCAGGAACCCCCGGACTTCGGCCAGCCGATCCTGTTCCTTGCCGCTGAGCAGCTGCTCGAAGGCGAAGAAGTCGCCATCAGCGTACGGGAGGTTGTTGACGTCGATTGCAGCCTTAGACATGGTCTTCCTTCACTTGTGATCAGCAGCGACCAAAGGACACGGGGGTGTCGCGCCGGGGTATGTTACTCATGAGTAACATACCCCAGGCCTCGGGTGTCCCACAATCGGATGGCCAGGTTCCGGTCAGAAGGGCAAGGAGCCGCCGCGGTCGGACGGGAAGAAACCGGGTGCCGTCCGGGGAAACGAAAGGAGCCGTGGCCGACGTCGAAACATCGGCCACGGCTCCCGTGGTGCGGACCCGGACGGGATTCCCGCAGAAAAGTAGGGCTACTCGGACTTGAACCGAGGACCTTAGGATTATGAGTCCCGCGCTCTAACCAGCTGAGCTATAGCCCCTTGCGCCCGGAGACCGTCCCGCCCCTGAGGGCCGGGCTGCTTCCGGGCAAAAACACTCTAACAATACTATTCACTGTTACGTGCCAGCAGAGCCTTGGGCTCAGACGACCAGGTCGTCGTAGCTGGCGCCGCGGTAGAGGTCTTCGAACGTCTGGAGCGTGCGTCCGAGGCTGTGGTTCTCCACCATCTCCCGGCTCGTCTTGCCCATGGCCGCGAGCTCGTCTGCGGGAAGCGTGAACAGCCGGATGAGCTTTGCGGCCAGGTCGTCGCTGTCATTCGGCGTGAACAGGTAGCCGTTTTCGCCGTCGCGCACCAGATGCGGCAGCGCCATCGCATCCGCAAGCAGCACCGGGGTGGACGCGGACATCGCCTCGAGAGTCACGAGGGACTGCAGCTCGGCGGTACCGGGCATGCAGAAGACGTCCGCCGCGAGGTAGGCCTCCCTCAGCTCGGCTTCGCTCGCCAGGCCGAGGAACTTGACCCGGTCCTGGAGTCCGAGCCGGACCACCCGCGCTTCGAGGGCCGGCCGGACTTCCCCGCCGCCGACGATTTCGAGGTGGATATCCAGGTCCGCGGGTGTCTTGGCGACGGCGTCGATGAGCACGTCGACATGCTTTTCCTCGGCGAGCCGGCCGACGAAGAGCGCAGTGGGGCTGGTGTGGCGTTCCAGGGTCTCGCCGGCCCGGAGCTCGTAGGCGGCGGCGTCGATCCCGTTGGAGAGCGGGAGGACCTTCCGGAGAAAGGCATGCTGGTGCATCGCCCTGGCTGCCAGCGGCGTGGGGGTGGTCACGACGTCGGCCTGGCCCATGACCTTGCCCATGTCCTTCCACGAGATGCGCCCGACAATATCCTTGAACCACTGCGGGAACGGCAGGAACGGGTTCAGGTTCTCGGGCATGAAGTGGTTGGTCGCCACGATCCGGATGCCGCGCTTGACGGCCTCATAGAGCACATGCTCGCCGATCATGTAATGGCTTTGGATGTGCACGACGTCCGGCTGGATGCGGTCGAACAGCAGGCTGATTTCCTTCTTGATTTCCCACGGGAACGTGATGCGGAAGTATTCGTGGGTGGGCACCGAGTGCGAGCGGATCCGGTGGACCGTGGCTTCATCGCTGAACTCGCTGTAGCTCGGACCCTTGCTCGGGCGGCAGGCCAGGACGTGCACGTTGTTTCCGCGGGCGGTCATGCCCTTGGCGAGGCGGTAGCCGAACATGGCGGCGCCGTTGACGTGGGGCGGGTACGTGTCCGCGGCAATCAGGATGGTCAGCGGTTTCTGGTTGTCGGACATGGTCACGTGGAAAGCTCCTGGTGGTCACGGTGCGGGCAGCTGGGGCTGTGGTGGCCGGCTGGCCGTCGGCGCAGGCGCGCCGGGCCTACTGCTGAAGTCTGGATCTGTTGCCCTAGGACGGCCGGCCCGAGGCCCTCCGCGCATCCTTCCTGCGCTTGGTGACCTCGGGGTGGTGCCTGGAGAGGGCTATCACTCCCACGATAGCAAGGGAAGCGGCCGTCCCCATCGCAATCGCCATCACGGCGTGGACATCAGGGCGGAGCTCGCCCAGGATCGCGATGCCGATCGCGATCCCCACAATCGGGTCGATCACCGTGAGTCCGGCGATCACCAGGTCCGGGGGGCCGCCTGAATAGGCGCTCTGCACAAACCACGAGCCGAGGCCGCCCGCAGCCACGATCGCGACCACTGAATACCACTGGACATTCAGCAGGGCCAGACCATTCGGGTCCAGCAGGTGCCTGCCGATGATGCGGGTCAGCACGGCCACGAAGCCGAACAGAACCCCCGCGCCGAGGATGTAGACGAAGGCGCTCGTCCGGTGTTTGAACATCACGGCGAGCGTACCGAACAGGCCCACCGCCAGGGCCAGCAGCAGCACGATCGTCAGCTCATCAGAGGAACTGACGTGGTGGTTTTCCTGGGTCACGTTGACAGCCAGCACGACGAACAGCGCCGAGCCCGTGACGCAGGCTGAAATCGCCACCACCGTGGCCCGGTTGATGCTCAGCCCCTGGTCCTTGGCGTTGACGATCGTGGTGATGACAAGGGCAATCGCGCCGATCGGCTGGACCACGGTGAGGGGCGCCGAGACCAGGGCGATGGCGTTCATGACCATGCCCGTACACAGCAGCAGCAGCCCGAACATCCAGCGGGGACTGCGCAGGAGGCGGAGCAGCCCGTGGCTGCTGAGCGCCAGGCCGCCGGTATCGGCCTTGACTGCACTGCCTTGGCGCTGCGCGCCAAAGGCCAGGAAGAAGGCGCCGAGCACCGCCAGCAGTACTGCGATCCAGACCATCAGCCGAGGCCGCCGTCGACTGCTTTAAGCTGTTTGCCCTTGCGGATGATGGCCCAGAAATAGCTGTACCCGGCGATCCAGTGCCCCACGAGCCCCAGGCCAAGGAAGATCCAGGCGGCGACGGCGTAGACCTCGGTGGCCGGGATCGGGAGTTTGGAGAGCACCAGAAGCGGCGTTCCTACCAGCAGCAGGCCCGTCCGGATTTTGCCCACCCGGCTGACGGGCAGGTCCGGATGGCTGTGGAAGTAATACAACGACACCCAGAGCAGGATCGCGTCAGGGACCAGCAGTGACGCCAGGTACCACCACTCCACGACGCCGGCGATCACGAGGGTCACAGCAACGGCGATCAGCGCCAGCCGGTCCGCGATGGGATCCATGACCCGGCCGAGGTTGGACATCTGGTTGAAGCGCCGGGCGATGTAGCCGTCCACCCAGTCGGTGCTGCCCATGATGGCCAGGACGAGGGCGCCGTAGCCGTATTCCTTCGGCCCGAGCACGAGCCAGATGAAGAGCGGGACGCCAAGGAACCGCACCACCGTCAGCACATTGGGGATGGTGAAGACCCCGTCGTGGTGGATCTCGGGCCGACCAGGCCGGGAACCAGCGCCGATGAACTTCATCCAGTGCCCCTTTCCGTGGCCGGCAACGTTCGGGCCTTGCAGTTCAACGGGCTGCCTAGTCCTTGATCAGCTTGCGCAGGAGGAACACCAACGCAACGCTCGAGGCGGCCAGCGCTGCGAGCGGCTTCCAGCGCTGGCTCAGCTGTTCCGCCGCACCGCGGCCGGTCGACGTCGCGGGCTTCTTCGCGGAGCGACGGGCCGAGCGGAAGCCGGCCACGTTGTCGCTGAGCCGCTCCTTGCCGTCCTGCAGCCGGACCTGGGCCGCGGCCAGCACGGCCTGTGCCTGGGTCTTGACGTCGAGTTCCTCGTTGAGTTCGTCGCGGACCCCGGTGAGGTGTGTGCGGCGCTGCTCCAGCCGGCGCCGCAGTTCCGTTTCGGTCGGCGGCGGGCCGAAGTCCGGTTCAGCGGCCTTCTTGGCTGCCTTCTCGGCCTTTGCCTTGGCGGCGGCTACAGCCTTGGCGGCCTTGGCGGCCTTGTACTGCTCGGAGTCGGGGTCCAGGACCGCCGGATCGAAGGCGGAGCCTTCCTTGGCGATGCCGAGGTCGTACTTGAGGCCGCGGATGGTGTCTTCCGGCATCAGCGGCATGGCTTTTTTGAACTTCCGGAGTCCCAGCAGCCCAACGATGAGGGCGACCAGCAGGAAGACGCCGCAGACAAGCAGCGCGGCAAGCCAGGCGGGCATGATCGTGGCCAGGCCCATGATGGCAGCCACGACAAGGCCGATCACCAGAAACGCGACAAAAGCCAGCGCGACGGCGAAGAAGGCGGCGGCGATACCGACCTGGATTCCCTTGCGCTTGATTTCAATCTTCGCGAGGGCGATCTCGTCATTGAGCTGCCGGGGGGCCAGCTTGAAGATCAGTTTCAGGGTTCTGGGCACCGCGGAAATGCGCAGCCCGCCATTTGTCCCGCCGCTGTGACGTCCGCTCATCGGTCCCGCCTAACTGGTTACACCTGTGATTCCGCTCACGCGGGCTTGCCGGTCCGCGCCGCTTGACGCACACTCCGGTGTCAAAACTACCATTCTGGCCCCGGGCCGGGCCGTGCGGGCACGGTGCGGCGCGCCACGCTGCCGCGCCCGGCAGCTGTGCCGGGCCTAGGATTGACCCCTGTGAGTACACCCCCCAATCCCGGCGATTCCCTGAGCCGCCGCCGCAAGCTCCTCTACATTCTGATGCTCGGCGCCCTGACCGCCCTGGGGCCCTTCACGGTGGATCTCTACCTGCCGGCGTTCCCGGCGCTGGAAGCCAGCCTCGGCGTCTCCGAGGCGGCCGTGCAGTTGACGCTCACGGGCACGACGTTGGGCTTCGCCCTGGGCCAGCTCGTGGTGGGGCCGCTCAGCGACAAGTTCGGCCGGCGGATGCCGCTGATCCTGGCGACCGCGGTGCACATCACGGCCTCGTTGGGCGCCGCCCTGTCCACCGATATCGGCACGCTTGGCCTCTTCCGTGTCCTGATGGGCGTCGGCGCGGCCGGCGGCGGCGTCGTGGCCATGGCCATGGTCCGGGACCTGTTCAGCGGCTACGCCATGGTCCGGATGTTCTCCAGGATGGCCCTCGTCAACGGCCTCGCACCGATCCTCGCCCCCGTGATCGGCTCCCAGCTGCTCCTGCTGACCCCGTGGCCGGGCATCTTCGTCTTCCTGGCCGGCTACGGGACCTGCGTCATCATCGCAGCCGTGTTCGTGGTCCGCGAGACCCTGCCGCGCGAGCTGCGCGGGAAGACCGGCATGACGGTGCGCCAGCGCTACGGTGTGCTGTTCGCGGACCGGATCTTCGTTGGCCTGCTGATGGTGGGCGGCATGAACTTCGCCGGCCTCTTCACCTACCTCTCCGCCTCACCGTTCCTCTTCCAGGACGTCTACGGCTTCAGTCCCCAGCAGTACGGGCTGCTCTTCGGCGTCAACTCGCTGGGCATCGTGGCCGGCGTCCAGACCAGCTCCCGGCTGATCCGCCGGGTCCCGCCCCAGTGGATCCTGGGATGTTCCACGGCCTGGATGTTCCTCATGGCCGTGCTGATCGTCGTCTTCGACCAGCTGGACTTCGGGTTGTGGGGCGTCATGGTGCCGCTCTGGTTCTACATCCTCGGCGCCGGCTTCACCTTCCCGTGTGTGCAGGTCCTGGCGCTGGCCAAGCACGGCGCGCAGGCGGGAACCGCCGCTTCCCTGCTGGGAGCGGCGACATTCATGATGGCGGGCCTGATCTCGCCGGTCGTCGGCTGGCTGGGCCTCGGCTCCGCCACCCCGATGGGCGGGGTGCAGGCAGCCTGCATCTTCCTGGCCGCGGCGGCCCTCTGGCTCGTCGTCCGGCCCCGGACCGTGCCCTCAATCCACTAGCACCGGGCAACTCCCCGGGAGGACATGCCCATTCCTGGGGCCCGGGACTGGACATACCGGGCCTATGTCCACCCGCCAACCCCAGCGCGGGACATGTCCGACGGCGGCGCGGAGCACAGGACAACTCCGCCTGGAGGACATGCCCATTCCTGGGGCCCGGGACTGGACATACCGGGCCTATGTCCACCCGCCAACCCCAGCGCGGGGCATGTCCCCCACGTGCGGGTTGGCCACGAGGCCCTGACCCGTGACCCCTGTCCCACGACCCTGTTCCCGGTCCGCTGCGGGCGATAAAGTTGTAACGTGCCCCACTGGCAGGACCCTCCGCCCCTCCCGGCCACGTGGCAGCGGTGTGATGCCGGGATACTGCCGCTGTGGTGGGATCGGCTGTGCAGTCAGACCAGCCGCCAGTCCGCCGCCCTCTTCGCCGCAGGACTGTTCACCGAAGACCGGCGGCGCCCGATCGCGCAGTGGTACAACCCGGCCTATGATTCGGCCCTGCTGGTGGCCCCCGAATCTTCACCTGAATGGCCCGTGCAGCGTTTCGGCATTTTCTTCGCTCCGCCCGGAGGCGGCTTCACCCAGGTTCACTCCGCTCCGCACGAGTGGCACCCCCGCGAGCCGCGGAAGTCCCCCACTGAGCACGAGGCCTTCGAAGCCGCGGTGGCCGAAGCCGAACGCTTCCTTCAGGTGGAGATGTACTTCGTCTGAGCCAATCCATGAGCCGCCGTAAGAGGGCACAAAAAGGTCCCGCGGCCGGCTGTTCACCGGCCGCGGGACCTGTCCGCTCCTCCTGCTGGACTTGAACCAGCAACCCTTCGATTAACAGTCGAATGCTCTGCCAATTGAGCTAAGGAGGAATGAAGCAGGTATGACATTAGCAAAGGATTTGCCGCTTAGGAAATCGGCCGCGCGCCCTGCCCAGAGAACGCCGCAAATACCCCTCCGGGTATAAAAAAGTCCCCGTCCCGGTAACCCGGAACGGGGACTGCGCGCTCCTCCTGCTGGACTTGAACCAGCAACCCTTCGATTAACAGTCGAATGCTCTGCCAATTGAGCTAAGGAGGAATGAAGCGGCTATAAGCCTAGCAAACACTCTGCCGGGAAGTGAAATTGCCCCCGGAGGGACAACACGGCGGGACAATCAGGCATCCGAGCGCAACGACCTCCGCTGCACCTCCAACTGCATGAGCTCACGGTTCAGCCGCTGGAAGTCTTCAGGATCCGCCGAGGCGTCCAGGCGCTGCAGTTGGCCCATTTTGTCCGCCTTGACCCGGGTGATCTGCAGCTCAAACAGGCGCGCCAGGATGTCCTTGCAGTACCGCTGCACGCCTTCTGCCGTGCTGGCCGGCAGGGGCACGACGGCGAGTTCGGACACGAGCGGCCGCAGCGGCTCGGGGACTTCCTGCAGCAGCCCTTCCACCCAGCGCAGAGGATCCCCGGTAAAGGCCAGACCGGTCGCCCGGATGGCCTCATGGATGGCCAGATACGCCGGCGTCGAGAACCGTGCCTCGGAGAAACGCTGCCAGGTCTCCCCCTCCAGCATCGCGGGCTCCTGCAGGGCGACCTCAAGCGCCTGACGCTCCATGGCGGCCACCGGATCGCGCGGGTCCGGCCGGTTGAAAGACGGAAGGACGGCCGACGGCGGCAAGGGCGCCACACCCGGAGCGGACCGCGCCGGAGCTCCGCCGCCAGCAGCCGGAGCATACCCCTGGCCCGGTCCCCTGTGCCCGGACCCGCCGGATGGCCCCTGGGTGGCACGCTTGGCCGCCGCTCCGACGGCACGGCTGACCTCCTCCACCGGCATGCCCAGCCAGCCGGCCAGTTCGCGGGCATAGGCCGGGCGGATGCCGGCGTCGCGGATCTGGGCCACCACCGGCGCGGATTCCCGCAAGGCGCCGATCCGGCCCTCCACTGTGTCCAGGTTGTGCCGTTTCAGGGTGGCGCGGATGGCGAATTCAAAGAGCGGGCGGCGGGTGCCGATCAGGTCCCGGACGGCGGAGTCGCCCTTGGACTGGCGCAGCTCGCAGGGGTCGGCGCCGTTGGGTTCCACGGCAACGTAGGTCTGCGCCACGAAGCGCTGGTCCTCTTCGAAGGCCCGCAGCGCGGCCTTCTGGCCGGCGGCGTCGCCGTCGAAGGTGAAAATGACCTCTCCCCCGCTGCCGTCGTCGGACAGCAGTCGTCGGGCGATCTTGATGTGCTCGGTGCCGAAGGCTGTACCGCAGGTGGCCACCGCCGTCGTAATCCCGGCGAGGTGGCACGCCATCACGTCGGTGTAGCCCTCCACCACAACGAGCTGGCGTTCCTTGGCGATGTTTCGCTTGGCGAGGTCGATCCCGTAGAGGACCTGGGACTTCTTGTAGAGCGCGGTCTCGGGGGTGTTGAGGTACTTGGGGCCCTGGTCGTCCTCATAGAGCTTGCGGGCCCCGAAGCCGATCGTGTCCCCGGCGATGTCCCGGATGGGCCAGATCAGCCGGCCACGGAAGCGGTCGTAGATCCCCCGGCCGCCTTCAGAGAACATGCCCGTCAACTTGAGCTCGGAATCCGTGTAACCCCGTCCCCGGAGGTGCTTGAGCAGCGAGTCCCAGCCCTGCGGGGCGTAGCCGACGCCGAACTGTTCGGCGGCGCCGCGGTCGAACCCGCGGCCATGCAGGAAGTTGCGCCCCTCGGTGGCGCCGGGCGTCAGCAGCTGGGCGCGGAAGAACTCGTCGGCAACCTTGTGGGCGTCCAGCAGCCGCTGGCGCCGGCCGGTGTCCTCGCGGTTGGGGCCCGAGCCGCCGTCCTCGTACCGGAGTTCGAAGCCGATCCGGGCAGCCAGTTTTTCGACGGCCTCGTGGAAGGAGGTGTGGTCCAGTTTCTGCACGAAGGAGATGGCGTCGCCGTCCTCGCCGCAGCCGAAGCAGTGGTACCTGCCCACCTGCGGGCGGACGGTGAACGAGGGCGAGCGCTCATCGTGGAAGGGGCACAGACCCTTGAAGGAACCGAGACCCGCGCCCTTGAGGGTCACGTAGCCGTCAACGACTTCCTTGATGTCGGTGCGCTGGCGTACCTCGTCGATATCTTCACGCTTGATCAGGCCAGCCACAATGCCATCCTAATACCCGGGCACGACGCCGAAGGGCCGGCTATGGCGCCCGTCACCCGGCAGTCACCACAGTGACGGCAGACTGCCGACGAGCCGCTCGTACGTGGCCAGCGCGGAACCGTCGGTCAGCGACGCGACCTGGTCGATCACGACGCGCAGCCGTGCGCCGTCGTCCTCAGCGTCGCGCCAGTCGGCGGCGAACATCGGCTCCAGGTGGCGGTCTCCGGTGGCGCTCAGCGCCGTGACGAGGGCGTGCAGGACCTCGCGCTGGCGCTCGTAGATGGGCTGCCGGTGCTCGGTGGTCATCACGAAAGTGGTGGCCAGGCCCTTCATCACGGCGATTTCCATCACAGTCCCATCGGGGACGATGAGTTCCGCGTTGTAGCGGGTCAGGTTCTCCGGTCCGTAAACGGCGCGCGTGGTCTCCAATGCACTCTGGCAGAAGCGGCCGATGAGCTGGCTGGTCATGTCCTTGAGGGCGGCCATCGACTTGCGGCTGCCGTCAGCCTCGCGCACCCAGACGCTCGTGGCCTCCAAGCGGGCCAGTGCGGCGTCGATCGCGGCGGGATCGTTGTGCGGCAGGTACCACTGCTTGGCGTAGCCAACCACCCGGGCGCGGTGGTCCGGGTTGTCCATCCAGCTCAGCTGGAAATGGCCGGCTACGATCGCGTCCTCGACGTCGTGCACGGAGTAGGAGATATCGTCCGCGAGGTCCATCACCTGCGCCTCAAGGCAGGAGCGGCGTCCGGGGGCCTCCTCGCGGATCCAGTCGAAGATCGGCAGGTCGTCCTCGTAGGCGCCGAACTTGCTGGTCCGCTGGCCGTGGATGACGGGGGCGTTCTCGGCGGACCACGGGTACTTGGCGGCGGCATCGAGGCTTGCCCGGGTCAGGTTCAGCCCGGCGGGGCGCCCGTCCGGAGCCAGCACCTTGGGTTCCAGCCTGGTCAGCAGCCGCAGGGTCTGGGCATTGCCTTCGAAGCCGCCGATGGCATGGGCCACCTCGTTCAGGGCGGATTCGCCGTTGTGGCCGAACGGCGGGTGGCCAAGGTCATGGCTGAGGCAGGCGGTGTCCACGACGTCGGGGTCGCAGCCCAGCGCCCGGCCGAGTTCGCGGCCCACCTGCGCCACTTCGAGGCTGTGGGTGAGCCGGGTGCGGACGAAGTCGTCGGTGTCCGGTGCCACGACCTGGGTCTTGGCCCCGAGCCGGCGCAGCGCCGAGGAGTGCAGGACGCGGGCGCGGTCACGTTCGAAGTCGGAGCGGTAGGTGCTCTTGGCAGGCTCCTCCACCCAGCGGGCGGTGTCGCGGGCAATGTAGCCGTCCAGCACCGGGGCGGTGGTCCTGGTTTCAGCCACCGGACACGTCCAGTTCCGCGTGGCAGATCTCGCGCGACTGCTCGGCGTCCATGTTGCGGTCCAGCAGCCAGTCCTTGGGCAGGGCAGGCTTTTTGGGCGAGCCGGCGCGGCCGCGCGGGCCCTCGGCGTCAACCCCGGGGTACGGCGAATCAAGGTCCAGCTGGTCCAGCGTTTCGCGCAGCACCTCAAGACTGGTCACCATCGCCAGTTTGGTCCGCAGTTCACTGCCGACCACGTAGCCCTTGAAGTACCACGCCATGTGCTTGCGGATCTCGCGGAGCGCCTTGCCTTCATCGTTGCCGAAGGTTTCGACCATCAGCTCAGCATGGCGGTACACGCCTTCCGCCACCTGACGCAGGGCCGGCTTGTGGCGCTCGTCGCTTCCCTCGAAGGCGGCCATGAGGTCGCCGAACAGCCACGGGCGCCCCTGGCAGCCGCGGCCCACCACAACGCCGTCGACGCCGGTTTCGCGGACCATGCGGATTGCGTCTTCCGCGGACCAGATGTCGCCGTTGCCGAGCACCGGGATGTCCGGCAGGGCCTCGCGCAGCCGGGCGATCGCGGACCAGTCGGCCTGGCCGGAGTAGAACTGTGCGGCGGTACGGCCGTGCAGCGCAACAGCGGCGACCCCGGAATCCCGGGCGATCCGACCGGCATCCAGGTAAGTGAGGTGGTCATCGTCGATGCCTTTGCGCATCTTGATGGTCAGCGGGACGTTGCCTTTGGAGGCTTCCTTCACAGCGGTCCGGACGATCGAGGTGAACAGGTCGATCTTCCACGGGAGCGCCGATCCGCCGCCGCGCCGGGTCACCTTCGGGACGGGGCAGCCGAAATTCAGGTCGATGTGGTCCGCGCGGTCCTCCTCGACGAGCATCCGGACGGCCTGGCCGACGGTCACCGGGTCCACGCCGTAAAGCTGGACGGAGCGGACTTTCTCGTCGTCGTCGTGCGAAATGATGCGCAGCGATTCGGGCGTGCGCTCCACGAGGGCGCGGGAGGTGACCATCTCCGCCACGTAGAGGCCTCCGCCGTATTCACGGCAGAGCCTGCGGAAGGCGGAGTTGGTGATGCCCGCCATGGGGGCCAGGATCACGGGGGTGTCCACCGTGATGGGCCCGAGCTTCAGGGGCGGGAGTTCCAGCTTGGGGGCGGGAGTCGTTGCTACAACAGTCACCAGATCATTGTCTCAAAGCCGGGCAAATCGGCGGGATCCGGGCCGGCTATGTGGATACGCGGCGGTCAGCCCCGTGCGGCCGCCCGGCGCCCGCGGCGCGATTCGGGGGCTGGTTCCACGACGCCATCGTCTGCGTCCGGTCCGGCGGCGGACGTGCGCTGGTCGAGAACGATGCGGTCCCTGACGTCGCCAGACCGGTCGACGGCGTCGTCCGCCTCCCGTCCGACGGCGTCGGGAACCTTGGCGGCGCCCCGGATACCGGTGGCCTTGACCACCAGCACCGCGATGATCGTGGTGACCGGGATCGCCAGGACCAGCCCGACGGAGCCGACGAGGGTGCGGATCACTTCCTCGGAGAGTTCGGCGCTGGTGAGGGCGTCGCCGAGCGGCCGCTCGTAGAGCATCACCAGGATCAGGACCGGCAGTGCCGCACCGGCGTAGGCGAAGGCGATGGTGTAGACGGTGGAGGCGATGTGGTCCCGGCCGATCCGCATGGCCGAGGCGAACAGCTGCCGGGCGGACGTTTCCGGGGCGAGCTCCCATAGCTCCCACACCGCAGAGGACTGCGTGATGGTGACGTCGTTGAGGACGCCGAGGCCGGAGATGATGAGCCCGCAGAGGATGATGCCGGAGATCGAGATGTTGTCCGAAATGTTCGTGAGCGTGGCGGCGTCGTGGCTGCCCACCCCGGCGAGGTTCGCGGCGTCGGTGGCCCAGGCCGCCAGCAGTGCGGTGATGCCTAGCCCGAACATGGTGCCGAGCAGCGCCGTCGAGGTCCGCGCGGAGAAGCCATGGGCGAAGTAGAGCACGCCGATCATGATCACGGTCGATCCCACCAGCGCCAGCAACAGCGGCGGTTTGCCTTCCACGAGTCCGGGGAGCATGAAGGCCACGAGTACCCCGTAGGCCCCGACCAGCCCGATCAACGCCCGCAGGCCGCGCCAGCGAGCCACCGCGATAACGACGACGGCGTAGAGCACGGCCAGGAAGATGATGGGCAGCGTCCGGACGAAGTCGACGAAGACGTAGGCCGGTGTGCCCTGGGCTTCGGCGGCACCCTGGGCTTTGGAAAGATTCAAATAGCGGATGTTGTCCCCGACCTTGACGCCATGGGACTTGGCGACGTCGGGGTTGATAACCACCTTGACGGGGTTGCCGCCCTTGTCCGGCTCGGTGAAGGCGAAGGTGCACTCCGCGCCCTGCTGCGGAGCCTGGCCGGCAGCATCGCCGCCGGGCTGGGCACGCTCCGTACAGCTGCCGGTGACGACACGCTGGATTTTCCCGGTGTCAAAGGTGACGCCGGGCGCCGCCGCATAGGGGCTGGCCAGCTTGATGCCCTCTTTGCTGCCCGAGGGCCACAGCATGACCATCGCCGCGAGCGTCAGCAGGGTCAGCGGGATCAGGACGGCGGCCAGGATCCAGTTCGCCTTTTTCCGCGCGGCGCGCGCCTGGGGCGTCGGCTCCGCATGTCCCGTGTGCGCATGTGAATGTCCGGCGCCCATCAGCAGTTCAACCTCATGCCGGAAACTTTACGGGGTTGGCGAGGCCCCTCCGGACGGTTGACGCCGGACGGACGACACCGAGGGCGACGGCGCCGGACGGACGACACCGGACGGCGACGGCGACGCGCGGGGCGCGGGGCGCGCCGGACGTTACGCGGGCGGGATGTTCTGGTTGACGTGGAAGAGGTTCTGCGGATCGTACTTAGCTTTGACCTCCCTCAGTCGCTTGTAGTTCTCCCCGTAGTTCTCCGCGATCCTGGGCAGATCATCTCCGTCCATGAAGTTGATGTAGCCGCCGGGAGCCGAGTAGGGCCGCAGCGCGGCCGCGTAGTCCCGCACCCAGGCGATGTTTGCCTCGTTTTCCGCGGGGTCCAGCCACTGCGCCGCGATTACGGGCGAAAACTTCACGTTCCGGTTGGCGAACGCCGTGTCCGTGGCGCCCACCCGCTGGACAGCACCATCGATGGGGTAGATGTGTACCGCGGTTTGCACGCTGGGGACTTTGCTGCCGTGTTCGATGTGCGCAGCGATGGCGCCGTCGTTGAGCTCCGCCAGAAAATCCGCTTTCCAGTAGGCCTGCATGCCGGGGGGCTGCAGCGGGTCGAAAGCCGTGTTCAAGGCGGGGTAAGGCATTGGCCCCACCATGGAGCCCGCCGCCGGCGCGGCGTCCAGGAACGGTTGCCAGCGTGCCGGACCTTCCGCCAGATCGCCCGTCCACATGCCGACGATGACGCACACGGGTTTGCCATGCCACTGCTCGGGCAGGAACGGAACTGGAGGGCCCTGATGGAAGCCCAGGAACGCCCCAAACTCTTCAGGGGCGGTGGCCATGTAGTTCCGGTAAAACGTTGCCACCGTCTCCGCATGCTCGATGGGGTAAATGATGATGCCGGCGTGGACCATGTCCACGGGGTGCAGCCGGTATTCAAATGACGTCACGACGCCGAAGTTCCCGCCGCCGCCGCGCAGCGCCCAGAACAGGTCCTCGTTCTCGCTTTCGCTGGCGGTAAGGAACTTTCCCTCGGCCGTGACGACGTCGGCCGAGAGGAGGTTGTCGCAGCTGAGCCCATACTTGCGGCTCAGGTAGCCGATGCCGCCGCCGAGGGTCAGCCCGGCGATGCCGGTCGAGCCGACAATGCCGCCAGGAGTTGCCAGCCCGAAGGCATGGGTCGCGTGGTTGAAATCGGCCCACGTCGCACCGGCCTCCGCGCGCGCCGTCGCGGCTGCGGGATCGACCCGGACCCCGGTGGTGTTTACGAAGTCGATGACCAAGGCGTCATCCCACGTGCCAAAGCCCGGGGCGCTGTGTCCTCCCCCGCGGACCGCCAGGTCCAGGGAGTTGTCCCGGGCGAAGTCGACGCAGGAGATGACATCGGCCACCTGGGATACCTGGACCACCGCTGCCGGCCTCTTATCGATCATGCCGTTGAAGACCGCACGCGCCGCGTCGTAACCGGCGTCGCCGGGCGTGATGATCTGCCCGCGGACTTGCTCGCGCAGGCTATCGAAGCTGATTCCGTTCATTTCTGTACCGTCTCATTTTCTGTATCGGGATATTCGTCATGAGACCCGGCCCGGACGGTGATCTGCACTCCCAGCCGGCATGGCGTCCGGAGGTTTACCAGCACAGGCCTACTCCTCCAGCCCTGCGCCGTCAATAGGATCCAGGCCCTGCCCAATGCCCGGGCCTGGGGTGCCGCAGCAGGGAGCCCGCAGCCGGCGGCAATCCATCCGTCCCATCGTTGGGCGCCGCCGCTCCGAATGTTCCATGGGCATGTCCCCAGGAACCCGGGCGGGCCCAGCCGATCAACGGATCAGCTGCAGACCTTGAACTGCGGACGCGGCGCCATATGGTTGGTAATTGAGGGACGAACGATCTGGAGGACACCGGCGTGGCGATACGCAAGATAGACAACCGCGAAGCCGGGATGGCTGGCCCCGGGACTGACGCGAAGGCAGTGCTGAGCATCGCTGAGGCCAGCGGCGAAACCCGGGGAGTCGCCCTGGTGCTGCACGGCGGCCGTTCGGAGAGCTACGACTCCGTCCGCGCCCGGCACCTCAGCCCGGCCCGGATGCTCCCCTTCGCCCGGGCCCTCCGGACCCAGGGCGGCCCCCACGGGCTGGCCGTGTGGACGCTCCGGAACCGCTACCGCGGCTGGAACGGGGAGGACATGTCCCCCGTCCAGGACGCGCGCTGGGCACTGTCCCACATCAGCCGCGAGCACCCCGGCGTGCCGGTCTACCTGCTGGGCCACTCGATGGGCGGGCTGACCGCACTCTGTGTTGCCGATGACCCGCAGGTGGAAGCCGTGGTGGCGCTCGCGCCGTGGCTCGACAGCAAAACCCCGGTGGAACCCGTCGCCGGACGCCGGGTGCTGATCGTCCACGGCACCGAGGACCGCTGGACGAGCCCTGCCAACTCGCTCGCCTACGCCCGCCGGGCCGAGGGCGTAGCGGAATCCGTGGACTACGTTTCCCTCAAGGGCACGGGGCACTTCATGATCCGCAGGGTGGGCCTGTGGAACTCTCTCGCCAACGGTTTCATCCTGGACGCGTTCGGCAACAACAGCGGAGCCGACATGCCTGGCAGCACCGAGGCCTTCCGCAGCCTGCTCCCAGCCGCCGGCGCGCGCCTGCCGGTGGTGCTCTGATGCCGGCCTTCCCGCTCGACGCGTTTCTGGCCAGCCTGCCGTGGGTGGCGGCAGGGCTTGTGGTGCTGCTGGCCGTGACGTTCGCCATTGCCGTCCGCCAGAGCCGCCACTCCGTCATCGACACCGTCTGGGGCCTCGGCTTCGTCGTTGTGGCCGGCATCTCCTGGCTGCCTTCCGCCGGGCACGGCGACGGCGGCCGCCGCCTGCTGCTCCTGGCCCTCGTGGCCGTCTGGGGCATCCGGCTGGCCGTCCACATCGGCCTCCGCGCCCGCGGCGGCCACGAGGACCCGCGGTACGTGGACATGCTCTCCTCCGCCCCCGGCTCCCGTGACAACTACGCGCTGCGCCGCGTGTACCTCCCCCAGGCCGTGGTGCTGTTCTTCGTCTCGCTCACCGTCCAGGTCGGCATGTTCAGCACCGGGAGCCTCGGCTGGCTCGCCGTGCTGGGGGTCCTGCTCTGGATCGTGGGCTTCGTCTTCGAAACAGTCGGAGACTGGCAGCTCGCACAGTTCAAGGCCGACCCCGCCAAGCGCGGCACAGTTCTCAACACAGGCCTCTGGCGCTACACCCGCCACCCGAACTACTTCGGTGACGCGGCCGTCTGGGCCGGCCTCTTCCTCGTCGCCGCCGACTCCTGGCCCGGCGTGCTGACCATCCTCTCCCCCGCTCTGATGATCTGGACGCTCGCCGGCAAGACCGGCAAGCCGCTGACGGAGAAGGCGATGTCCGCCCGTCCCGGCTACAAGGAGTACATCGAGTCCACCTCCGGGTTCCTGCCCTTGCCGCCCCACGGGCGCGGGACGGGCGGACACCCGACGGGCAGAAAACAGTCGGGCGGACGCCCGGCCGGCGGACACCGGGCAGGCGGAAACTGACCATGGCCTGGCGGCCCCAGCCCAACGACCGCTTCTACCGCGTCATCGTCCGCACAGGTCTGGCGTTGCACCGGCTGTTCCGGATCCGCGTCATCGTCACCGGGCGGGAAAATCTCCCGGCACCGGAGCGACCCGCCGAATACCCCGCGGGCTCGTCCCGGCGCGCGGCCCCGGGCCGGGGCGCCGTCATCGCGATCACCCACTTCGGCTACCTCGACTTCGCCTTCGCGGAACTGCTGCTGTGGTGGCACAGCAGGGCCCAGATGCGGTTCCTGGTTACGCAGGGCGCGGCCGACCACTGGTTCGCCGGACCCGCCGTCAGCGCCGCCGGGCACGTCGTCGTCGGCTACGAGACGGGCTCCCACGCCTACGACGCCGCCGTGCAGAAACTCCGCGACGGCGAGTACATCGCCATCCTGCCCGAGGCCGGTGTCAGCCGCAGCTTCCGGGTCCGTGAATGCAAGACCGGGGCCGTGCGGATGGCCGCGGAGGCCGGGGTGCCGGTCATCCCGGTCTCCGTCTGGGGATCCCACCGCCTGCTGACCCGCCACCATGGCTTCTCGCCGCGCCGTGCCTGGTGTGCCCCGGTCCGCATCCACGTCGCCGAGCCCATGCTCGTCGCCGCGGCTGAGGACGTCCAGGCGGCCACGGCCAGGCTGCGGAAGGTCCTGCAGGCCGGGATCGACGCCGGCATCGCGGACTTCCCGCTGGACCCGGCCCCGGGCGCGTGGTGGATGCCGGCGGACCTCGGCGGCGGAGCCCCCAGCGACGAGGAGCGGCAGCGGCTGGACGAGGCCGAGGGCCCGCGGCGCGCACGCGGCCGCCGTCGATAAGCTTAGGTTCCCGGCAGCGTCCTGACTAAGCTCCATCGGGTACAAAATCGCACTCAATGGAGAGGTGCTCCTCTGTGGCAAACACAGTCCCGACAAAAAGCGGCATCGAAGAACGCGGTCTCGCCCGAATAGCCCAACGGATGGCGGCGTGGACCGAGAAGTGGTTCCCGGACGCCTACATCTTCGCCCTGGCCGGCGTCGTCATCATCGCCCTGGCCGCCCTGGCCATCGGCGCCTCACCCCAGTCGATCGCCGATTCCTTCGGCAACGGCTTCTGGGACCTGACCGCCTTCACCCTGCAGATGGCCATGGTGGTGCTCACCGGCTACGTCGTGGCGACCTCCCCGCCGGTGGCCAAGCTGATCAACCGTCTCGCCCTCATCCCGGCCACGGCCCGCACGGCCGTGAGCTTTGTGGCGCTGATGTCGATGTCCGTCTCCTTCCTCAACTGGGGCCTCAGCCTCATCTTCGGCGGCCTGCTGGCGCGTGCCATTGCCCGCCGCAAGGACCTGACCGTGGACTACCGCGCACTCGGCGCGGCCTCGTTCATGGGCCTCGGCGCCGTCTGGGCGCTCGGGCTGTCCTCCTCCGCCGCGCAGCTGCAGGCCACCGCGGCCTCGCTGCCGCCCGCGCTGCTGAAGATCACGGGCATCCTGGACTTCGGCACCACGATCTTCACCTGGCAGTCGCTGCTCACCCTGGCCATCCTGATGGCCCTCACCACCGTGATCGCGCACTTCTCCGCACCGCAGGGCGGCGCCATCCGCACCGCGGAGGATCTCGGCGTCGACCTCGACGACGAACCCAGCGAAGCGGCGCCGCGCTCCCGCCCGGGCGAATGGCTCGAATACAGCATGATCCTGCCCGTCCTGGCGGGCATCCTGACGCTCGGCTGGCTCGTCTCGCAGTTCCTGACCAAGCCGTTCCTGACCGTGGTGAGCAGCCTCAACGGCTACCTGCTGGTCTTCCTGATCCTGGGCCTGGTGCTGCACAGAACGCCGCGGAACTTCCTGCAGGCTGTCACCAAGGCCGTCCCGGCCACCGCCGGCATCCTGGTCCAGTTCCCGCTCTACGCCGCGATGGCCGCGATCCTGACCAAGGCCACCGGCCACGGCGGGATGACCATCTCCGCGCACCTGGCCGAGTTCTTCTCGGACATCGGCGGCAGCGGCGGGTTCGCCGTCGTGATTGCGCTGTACACCGCCGTGCTGGGCCTCCTGGTGCCGTCCGGCGGCGGCAAGTGGCTCGTGGAGGCGCCGTACGTGATGCAGTCCGCCACCGATGTGAACATGAACCTCGGCTGGACCGTGCAGATCTACAACATCGCCGAGGCCTTGCCGAACCTGGTCAACCCGTTCTTTATGCTGCCGCTGCTGGCGGTCCTGCGGCTGCGCGCCAGGGACCTGGTGGGCTTCACTTTCCTGCAGTTCATCTTCCATCTGCCGGTGGTCCTGCTGCTGGTCTGGCTGCTGGGAATGACGTTCAGCTTCGTCGCTCCGGTGATGCCCGCCGGCCAGTAGTCCTTTAGCCCAACTGACCCGCAGTTGTTGTCGTTACCAGCCGGTAAAACGGTAAAACGACAACAACTGCGGGTCAGATGGGTCTGCGGGCGGTGTCAGTCGGAGACGACGAGGGTCTCGGCACCCTGGACGCGGGCCTTGCCGCTTTGCAGCAGCGGTTCGACGACGTCGCCCACCGCGGTCATCGAATCGTCCAGTTCCAGCAGCACGGGATGCTGGAACGCGATCAGCGCCAGCAGATCACGCGCCGCGGCCCGGGCCTCTTCCAGCGAGAGCGCCGGGTCATGGCCCAGGAACACCTCGGTGGGCTGCCCGGAGCTGGCCCCGCCCTCCCCCTCGGCGGGGGCAAGCTCCGCGTAGCTGATCGCGAACGCCTCGAGCCGGCCCTTCCTGCTGGCCGGCACGCCCTGGCCGAAGGCGCTCGCCCTCGGCGACCGGAGCACAATGGCGCCGTGGGCTCCGCTCAGCTCGTCCAGGAACAGCCGCTGGACCGTGGCGATGCTCAGGTCCCCGGGGCTGTCCCAGCCGTGCGCTGCCGTGTAGTAGCGGCCTACGACGTCGCTGAGCTCCACCGAGCCGGTGGCGAGATCCTCGACCTGCTCGGAGGCGGCAGCCTCGGAACCGTCACCGAAGACCGGCAGCTTGAGCGCTCCGGGCTCCACGACGACGAGCCGGGAGCGCTGGATCGGGGCCAGTCCCGCCGCCTCGGCGAAGGCCGCCCCCGCGGTGCCGGGCTCCACCTTGGAGCGGAGCCGGGTCACTCCCGACGGCGACTGCGCGGCCTCGTGCCGGAGCATGGTCAGCAGCGTGGAGCCGACGCCGGTCCGGCGGTGCTGCCGGTCCACCTCGATGTAGGCCCAGAGCCGTTGCGGGTGCAGCGAGGCCTCGTGGACCACGCCCGCCGCGACGGGGATGGCCACGCCGTCGACGACGTCCTCGGCCACGATGCAGCGGCGCCACGGGGAGTTGCCCGACGGCGCCAGTGTGCCGCGGAACTGCCCGGCCTGGACGGTTTCCGGGCCGCCCCAGATCTCCAACAGGGCAAGGTCGTCGCCCTCGCGCCATTCACGGTATTCGATCGCCATGATCAGGCGCCGATCAGCCGTGCGGCCAGGTAACCCTCCACCTTGTCCAGGGAGACGCGTTCCTGGCTCATGGTGTCGCGTTCGCGGATGGTGACGGCCTGGTCGTCCAGGGTCTCGAAGTCCACCGTGATGCAGAACGGCGTGCCGATCTCGTCCTGGCGGCGGTAGCGGCGGCCGATGGCGCCGGCGTCGTCGAACTCGATGTTCCAGTTCCTGCGCAGCTGGGCGGCGAGGTCCTTGGCCTTCGGGGACAGGTCCTCGTTGCGGCTCAGCGGCAGCACGGCCGCCTTGACCGGCGCCAGCCGCGGATCAAGCTTGAGCACGGTGCGGATGTCGACGCCGCCCTTGGCATTGGGTGCCTCGTCCTCGGTGTACGCGTCGATCATGAACGCCATGAAGGAGCGGGTCAGGCCGGCGGCGGGTTCGATCACGTACGGCGTGTAGCGCTCGTTGGTGGCCTGGTTGAAGTAGCTCAGGTCCGTGCCGGAGGCCTTGGCGTGGGTGGAGAGATCGAAATCGGTGCGGTTGGCGATGCCCTCGAGCTCGCCCCACTCCGAGCCCTGGAAGCCGAAGCGGTATTCGATGTCCGTGGTGCCCTTGGAGTAGTGGCTGAGCTTGTCCAGCGGGTGCTCGAAGAACCGCAGGTTCTCCTCGCGGATGCCCAGGCCGGTGTACCAGGACATGCGCTCCTTCATCCAGTACTCGTGCCACTGCTCATCCGTGCCGGGCTCCACGAAGAATTCCATTTCCATCTGCTCGAACTCGCGGGTGCGGAAGATGAAGTTGCCCGGTGTGATTTCGTTGCGGAACGACTTGCCGATCTGGCCGATGCCGAACGGCGGCTTCTTGCGGGAGGTGGTGAGCACGTTGCTGAAGTTGACGAAGATGCCCTGGGCCGTCTCGGGGCGCAGGTAGTGCAGGCCCTCTTCGCTGGCGACGGGGCCGAGGTAGGTCTTGAGCAGGCCGGAGAACTCGTGCGGCTCGGTCCATTCGCCGCGGGTGCCGCAGTTGGCGCAGGCGATGTCCTTGAGGCCGTTCTCGGCGGGGCGGCCCTTCTTTTCCTCGAATTCCTCCTCGAGGTGGTCCGCGCGGTAGCGCTTGTGGCAGGAGAGGCATTCAACCAGCGGGTCGGAGAACACATCGACGTGGCCGGACGCTTCCCAGACCTGGCGGGGCAGGATGACGGAGGAGTCCAGGCCCACCACGTCTTCGCGGCCGCGGACCACGGACTGCCACCACTGGCGCTTGATGTTTTCCTTGAGCTCGGCACCGAGGGGCCCGTAGTCCCAGGCAGAACGTGAGCCACCATAGATTTCACCGGCCTGGAATACGAAACCCCGGCGCTTGGCGAGGGAAATGATCTGGTCGAGGACGGTTTTTGCTGCCATGGGAACTCCACTTTCTACAGGGCCGCTGGGTGCGGTCCGCGGTCTCAGCCCCGGAACCCCGGCTGGTTGCCGGACGGGGCACTAAAACGCAAAACAAAACGCAAAACAAAAGAGCTGTGGTGCAAGGGATTGCGGTGCAGGAAGCTGCGCCTCCTAGCCTACCGGGCTGCCACCCGCTTCACGGCGACCGCTTCAGGCCACCCGCTTCACGGCTACCGCTTCAGGGCGCCCCGGGGCCAGGGCAGGGTGGCCAGGATGATCGCGGCGAGAGTCAGCACGGTTCCGAGCACCGTCGGAAGTGCCACCACGGTGCCGGGTGCCGGGAAGGCAAGGTCCAGGCCGAGCGAGCCCAGGAGCTGGCCGGAAATCATACCGAGTCCTGTCACCAGCACGCCTAGGCTGCGCACCAGCAGGGCGCCCACCCCGATGAAGACGCAGCCCATAGGGCCGCTGAGGTAGTACCACCACTCCCCCGGGAGCGGGTTGCCGGCGCCGGCGACCGCGAGTTTGACCAGCCAGGCGACCCAGAGCAGGACCGTGCCGGAGACGAAGTTCACCAGGGTGGCCGTGATGGGCGTGCCGTAGTGGACCGTCGCGGTGCCGTTCATCGCCTGCTGGAAGCTCATCAGGAAGCCGGCAAGTACCGGGAGCAGCACCGGAACCAGCAACTGGGCGGTCTCGGATTCGGCTCCGGAGAAGCGCGGCGACACGGCCCAGGCGACGGCCGCGATGGTCAGGATGCTGCCCAGCACCCGGATGCCGGTGATGGGCCTCTTTCCGGCAGGGCCGATCCCCATCCGATCCACCAGCAGCCCGCTGAGCGTCTGTCCGGTTACGGCTGCCACGGTGAAGAGGGCGACGCCCAGCAGGCCGACGGTGAAGGACTGCGTGAACACGAAGAACGCCCCGATGCAGCCGGCCAGTACGTAGTAGGGCGGGAACTCCCGGTTCCGGACGGCCGGCAGGACCCGCGCCAGGCCCGCCCGGCCCTTGGGCAGCGCCAGCGAGATGGCGATGATCAGGACCAGCCCCGTGGTGAAGCTGACCACGGCGGCGGCGATGCCGTCCGCCAGGGCCGCGCCGAGCGCGCCGTTGATCCGGCCCTGCACCGGAATAAGCAGACCGGCCGCCACCGCCAAGGGCAGGCCGGCGAGGCGAGGGAGGCGTGGTGCGTGGGTCATTGGTGACACCTTACGTCAGGCATTATTGCTTGTATGAGCAACCCGGAAATTGAAGACATCCCCATCCGCGACGACATGATCCGCCTCGGTCAGCTGCTGAAGCTCGCCAGTCTGGTGGAGGACGGCGTGGAGGCTGCGGAACTGATCAGGAGCGGACTCGTGAAGGTCAACGGTGAGATCGAGGACCGCCGCGGCCGCCAGCTCCACCACGGCGACACCGTGACCGTGAACGGACAGACCGTCCGGATCACCACCCCGGCCGGGGCTTAAGCGCCCGGCGCGTAGCCGCCGCGGGCGTCCCGGCGCGCCTGGGCGCGCTCCTGCGGGTCGCCGTCGGGCGCGCTACCTGCTCAGCACCTCGTGCGTGAGGAACTCGGAGACATGGCCGACCTCCTGCTGGTTGATGCCGTGCCACATCCCCGTGTAGAGCACCTTGGTCAGCTTGACATGCTGGCGCACCCAGCCCATGGTGAACTCGATCTTGTCCGGAGTAATCACCGGATCCTGCTGGTCGCGGCCCCAGAACATCGGCACGGTTCCGTCGAGTTCGGCGTCCCGGAAGCTCGGGTCCGAGTCGGCGTTGACCGCAAAACCGGACAGCCCGACGACGGCGGCAAAGTCCGCGGGCCGCTGCCGCAGCAGCGTGGTGGCCATCGCCATGCCCATGGAGAATCCCAGCAGCGTCACCGAGGAGTGGTTGGCCTTGACGGAGTCGATCCAGTCCAGCACATACCCCGACGCCGCCTTGACAGCGTCGAGCGAATAGTCGATGGAGGCGGTCAGCGGGAACCAGGTGAAGCCGGGGCCGGTGACAAGGGGAGCCCGCACCGAGGCCACCGTGAATTCTCCGGGAAGCATGTCCGCAAGGCTCAGCAGGTCCTGTTCGTTGGCCCCGTAGCCGTGCAGCAGGACCAGGAGCGGCTTGCCAGCGCGCTCCTCCTCGGGCTTGGACCACAGGACAACGGGGGCAGGAAAGGCATCAGCTTGAGTCATGGGTCCATTCTTGCAGTTCGCTCCTCCCGTTACCTGCCGGTAATAAGCTACGGTGGCGTAGCTTTGCAGGAACAGTGCAGGATATGAACGGAGCGAATCCGAAGCCATGGAGAATCCACCAGAACGCGCCTTGAGCCACCCCTGGACCCGGTACGTGGCCATGGGCGATTCCTTCACGGAAGGCATCGGCGATCCCGAACCGGCAAGCCCCGGCGGCCACCGCGGCTGGGCGGACCGCGTGGCAGAGGAACTGAGCCGCGGCCACGAAGACTTTGCCTATGCCAACCTCGCCGTGCGCGGCCGGCTCCTGCAGCAGATCGTTGACCAACAGCTGGCGCACTGCCTGTCCCTCAAACCGGACCTGGTGACCCTGTCTGCCGGCGGAAACGATCTGATCCGGCCCGGCGGCGACCCCGATGTGCTGGCTGAAAAGCTGGACTCGATAGTGCAGATCCTGAGCCTGGGCGGGGCCACGGTGGTCCTGTTCAACGGCCCGGACACCGGCTCCTCCGTGCTGGGCCGGATCCGCAGCAAGGTGGCCATCTACAACGAGAACCTCCGCACCATCGCCGCCCGGCACGATGCCGTCATCGCGGACATGTGGTCATTGCGGCAATTGAACGATCCCCGGATGTGGGACGCGGACCGCCTGCATTTTTCCCCGCTGGGCCACCACACCATCGCCGCCATGGTGCTGGATTCCCTGAACGTCCAGCACACGCTGGAGCCGCTCTCCCCCAAGCCGCTGCCCCAACGCAGCTGGCGGGAGGCCCGCTCGGGCGATCTCGTGTGGGCCCGGGAGTACTTCGTGCCGTGGGTGGTCCGCCGGCTGCGGCACCGCTCCTCCGGCGACGGCATCACGGCCAAGCGCCCCCTGCCCGGTCCCGTTTTCGGCCCGGGGGTACCGCTGGGCTCCGGCGAAGGCCCGCCGGGCGCGGAAGAGCCAGCGCGGTCCTGAGCCGGCCCGGACAGCTCCGGCGGGACGGATGGACGCCGACGACGTCGTGAGGCTGCGGCTCCGCGGGCAGCAGCTGCGCGAACCTTTCGCCGCAACGGTCGATGAGGCGGTGAGGAACCTCCTGGCTGTCCAGTCGCAGGAGTTCCCTTACGCGCGCTGGACGCTGGCCCAGCGCACCGCGGGCGCCTCGGCTGCCGACGTGGAACAGGCGGTGTCTGACGGCACGATCCTTCGCACCCATATCCTGCGGCCCACCTGGCACTTCGTGCACCGCGACGATCTGCGCTGGCTCCTGGCGCTCTCCGCACCCCGGCTGCACCAAGGGAACTCCGGGATGTACCGCCGGTCCGGGATCGACTCCGCCGACGGCGCGCGGAGCAACTGCGTCCTGGCGGCGGCGGTGGCCGGCGGCGCCCACAAGACCCGGGAGCAACTCGCGGCCGCACTCCTCACAGCGGGGTTCGCCGACGGCGGCCTCGGGCTGGCCTACCGGATCATGTTCGCCGAAGCCAGCGGCGTGCTGGTCAGCGGGGTGCCGGGGCGCAGCGCCGGCGGAGCGCTGAGACAGACGTATGCCCTCTTTGACGAACGCGTGCCCGCTGCACGGGCCGGACTGATGGACCGACCGCTGGCCCTGGCCGAGCTGGTCCGCCGCTACTTCACCAGCCGCGGCCCGGCGACGGAAAAGGACTGCGCCGACTGGTCCGGGCTCACGGTGGCGGACATCCGGGCCGGGCTGCGGCTCGCCCGGGAAGCAGCCCCGGGGTCGCTCGACCCGACAGTGATCGACGGCCTCGTCTTCTACGCCCGTCCGACGCCGGACGCCGGGGACGCCGGGGACGCCGGGGACGCCGGCGGCGGAGACTTCAGCGGGGCCGGCACGGGACAGGCTGGCACCCGACAGGCAGGGCGAATCGACCTGATCCAGTGCTACGACGAGTACGTCATGGGGTACTCGAGATCGCGCCATTTCCTGGGCGGCACCGCACCGTTCGCTCCCGTGGCCGGCCAGCCCATGCACCTCGTCCTGCGCGACGGCCGGCTCGCGGGGGTGTGGCGGCACAGCTTCGTCCGGGGCCGCTGCGAACTGGATATCCGTCTGCAGCCGGGCACCGGGGCCGACAGGGGGCAGTCGATCGAGGCTGCCGTGGCTGCCTACGCCGGCTTCCTCGGGATGCCGGCCGTCCGGCTCTAACCCCGGAGGCGATGGGGTTAAGCTGAAAGGACACCCTCTGAAAGGCGCGGTACCGTGAACAGTCTGTTCTTTTGGATCATCGTATTATCATTCCTGGTCCCGATGGCGATGCGCCTGTACAGGAAATCGGTGCGCGGCCGGAACCAGGACCAGTCCCGGCCCGGCGGATTTTCGGGACAGTTCGGCCAATTCCCCGGCGGGCAAAGCAAGCAACCTCGGGACGGCTACACACAGCAGGACTACTACGGCGGGTTCGGCCAGCTGGGCGCCCCGCAGCCGCCCGCGAACCAGCCGTACCCCGGTCAGCAGTTCCCGGGCCAGCAGGGCTACCAGGCGCCCGTCCCCTACGAGGACAGCCCCGAGTACCTGAACAATCCGCCGCAACCGCGGCCGGAACAGCAGGGTTCCGGACGGCAGGATAGCGCGCAGCAGCAGCCGTCGGGCCCTTCGGTTCCGCCGCCGCCGTCGGCCCCGCAGGGCTTCCGGGCGCGGAAGCTGGCGGAACTGGACCAGCGCTACAGCAACGGTGAGCTCGCCATGGAGGATTACATGGCCCAGCGTGCGGAGATCATGAAGGGCTAGCCCCACACGCCCTGCCAGGCACGTACGAAGAGAGGCCCCGCAGCTGCGGGGCCTCTCTTCGTACGTGCACCGGCGCCGGGCCGGCTGTGTCAGTCGACCTGCGGGAAACCGAGGTCGATCACCGAGGTGGACGGGTCCGGCCAGCGGGTGGTGACCACCTTGCCGCGGGTGTAGAAGCGGATGCTCTCGGGGCCGTACATGTGGGTGTCGCCGAAGAGCGAGCTCTTCCAGCCGCCGAAGGAGAAAGTTCCCACCGGCACCGGGATGGGCACGTTGACGCCCACCATGCCGGCCTCGACGTCGAACTCGAACTGCCGGGCGGCGCCGCCGTCGCGGGTGAAGATCGCCACACCGTTGCCGAACTCGTTGTCGTTGACGAGCTTAACCGCATCGGCGTACGTCTCGACCCGGACCACCGAGAGCACGGGGCCGAAGATCTCGTCGTCGTAGACCTTCATGCCGGGCTTGACGTTGTCGATCAGGCTGACGCCGATGAAGAAGCCCTTGGAGTCGAACTCCTGCGTGCGTCCGTCCACCACCACGGTGGCCCCTTCGTTGGCCGCGCCGGCCACGTAGGAGGCGACCTTGTCGCGGTGCTCGGCCGTGATGAGCGGTCCCATCTGCGAGGCAGGGTCCGTGCCGGGGCCGATCTTGAGCGTGGCCATCCGGGTGGTGATCGCCTCCACCAGCTCATCGGCGATGTTCCCGACGGCCACCAGCACGCTGACCGCCATGCAACGCTCGCCGGCGGAACCGTACGCGGCGGAGACGGCGGCGTCGGCGGCCATGCTCAGGTCCGCGTCGGGCAGGACCACCATGTGGTTCTTGGCGCCGCCCAGGGCCTGCACGCGCTTGCCGTGGTCCGCGGCACGCTTGTAGATGGACTGGGCGATCGGCGTCGAGCCGACAAAGCTGACGGCCTTGACGTCCGGGTGTTCCAGCAGGACATCCACGGCTTCCTTGTCCCCGTGCACCACGTTGAGCACACCGGCGGGCAGGCCGGCCTCGGCGAAGACCTGGGCGATGAAGAGGGCGGAGGACGGGTCCTTCTCGCTCGGCTTGAGCAGCACGGTGTTGCCGCAGGCCAGGGCGCTGCCGATCATCCAGAGTGGCACCATGGCGGGGAAATTGAACGGCGTGATGCAGGCAACGACGCCGACCGGCTGGCGCACCGAGTGGACGTCGACGCCGCCGGACACCTGTTCGGAGCGCTCGCCCTTGAGCATGTGGGACAGCCCGGTGGCGAATTCGATGTTCTCCAGGCCGCGGGTGATTTCGCCTTCGGCGTCGGAGAGAACCTTGCCATGTTCGCTGGTCAGCAGGGCCGCCAGCTCGGGACGGCGCTGCATCAGCAGTTCACGGACCTTGAAGAAGATGGTGGTGCGCTTGGCCAGGCTCGTGGCGCGCCAGCCCGGCAAGGCCGCGCGGGCAGCCTGGACGGCCTCCTCGACGCGGGCGGCGGACGCCAGAGCGACCTCTTTTTCCTGTTCGCCGGTGGCCGGGTTGAAGACGGGGCCGAAGCGGTCTGCGTCGGAAATGAGGGCGCCGTTGATGAAGTGCGGAATGCGTTCCATGGGGTGGGTCTCTTTCGTGTGGTGCGGGTTCGAAGCGTGCAGCTTGGTGCAGCGCAGCTTGGTGAAGTGCAGCTTGGTGCAGTGCAGCATGGCTAGTTGGCGGACTCGAGGGAGCCGTCGACGAGCTTGATGATCATTGAGCAGTCCTTGCCGGACTGGCCGGAATCGACGAGCCGCTGGAAGAGCTGCTGCACGTGCTCGCCGATTTCCAGCGGGGTGCCGGTGTCGCGCGCGGCGCTGATGGCGAGGCCGATGTCCTTGTTGGCCAGCTCGGTGGTGAAGGTGGGCGCGAAGTCGTTGTTGGAGGCCGCGGTGGGGACGACGCCGGCCACCGGGTACCAGGTCCGCAGGGCCCAGCTGTCGCCGGAGGACACGGAGGCGATGTCCCAGAACACCTGCTTGTCCAGGCCGAGCCGCTCGGCCAGCACGGCACCCTCGGCCGTCGAGGCCAGGTTGATGAAGAGCATCAGGTTGTTGCAGATCTTCGCGGCCTGGCCGGTGGTGGCGCCGCCGGTCGGGATGATGTTCGCCGCCATCGGTTGGATGTATTCGGTGGCCTCGGCCACGGCGCCGGCCTCGCCGCCGATCATGAAGGTCAGGGTTGCGGCCTTCGCGCCGCTCATCCCGCCGGAGACCGGGGCGTCGACGAAGCGGAAGCCGGCGGCGGCCGCGGCGTCGTGCAGGGCCTGGGCGGAGGCGATGTCGATGGTGGAGGAGTCCACGAGCAGTGTGCGGGTAGCCGCATGGGCCAGGACGCCGTCCTCGCCGAGGTAGACGGCGCGGGCGTGCTCGCCCTTGGGGAGCATCGTAAAGACGACGTCGGCGCCGTCGACGGCCTCGGCAATGCTGCCGGCGGGCTTGACGCCGCCGGCTTCGGCGGCGGCCACTGCCTCGGCGTTGAGGTCGAAGCCGCGGACGTCGTGCCCGGCTTTGGCCAGGTTCACCGACATGGACCCGCCCATGTTCCCCAGTCCGATCCAAGCGATTACTGCCATGGCATAAGCTCCTTTGCTTTGTGCTGCGTGCTTTGTGCTGCGTGGTCCGGCCTCGACGCCGGATGTTCCGTGTCCAGCATCACATCCTGTTACAGTGCAATCAAGGTAAAAAACTACAGATGGCATGTGCATGGATGCACATGGACGTGGGAGGAAGGTCATTGTGGACTTGAGACGGCTTCCGAGCCCGGATGACCTGCTGATCCTGTTGACCGTGGCCCGGCTGGGCCGGTTCAATGCGGTCGCCGAGACGCTGGGCACCACCCACACCACCATCTCGCGCCGGATCCTCGCATTGGACAAGCAGCTGGGCGGGCGCACCCTGGAACGGAGCCCACACGGCTGGGAGCTGACGGAACTCGGCAGCCAGGCGGTCGCCGCGGCCGAGGCTATCGAGGGCACCCTCGGCGCGCTGTCCAGCCGCATCACCCGGACCGGGGACCTGCTCTCCGGCCTGGTCCGGATCGCGACGCCGGACGGCTTCGGCGTCGGCTTCGTCGCACCGGCGCTCGTGCGGCTGCAGCAGGAACATCCGACGCTCAACGTGGAAATGCTCAGCGCCACGCGCAAGGTCAGCCAGAACCGCTCCGGGGTGGACCTCGAAGTGGTGGTGGGGAACCTGGACGTCAGCAACGCCCAGACCATCTTCCTCAGCAACTACTTCCTCCGGCTGTATGCGAGCCCGCAGTATGCGCAGGAGCGTGGCCTGCCCCTCACGCTCGACGACGTGAGGCAGCACGGCTTTGTCTCCTACGTGGAATCGGCACTGCAGGTCGCCGAACTCGGCCACCGCTCCACCCAGCTTCCCGTGCCCCGGTCCAGCTTCCAGGCCACCAGCATCTTCGCCCAGCTCGAGGCCGTGCGCCGGGGCGGCGGGATCGGGCTGCTGCCCAATTTCCTGGTGGTCGGGAATCCCGACTTCCTGCCGGTGCTGCCGGACGACTTCCAGCGGCAACTCCCCATCTGGGCCGTGGCGCGCTCGGAATCGCTGCGCTCGGCCCCCGTGCAGGCCGTGCTCGAAGCGATCCGCACCGAGGTCGCCGCCCGCCAGGACGTTCTGGCAGGCTGAGGCGTTCTGGCAGGCTGAGGCGTCCTCGCCAGCTGAGCACAGCACGCACAGAACAACAGCCTCTGTCCCCGCAGTGCGGGGACAGGGGCTGTTGGTTGAGCCTGCTTTTTGCCTGTTACTCCTTGCCTGTTACTTTTTGCCTGTTACTTTTTGCCTGCGGCAAGCAGGTCGGCCGTGCCCTGGGCGTCGGCGGCGTCGACGTCGTGCAGCGAGATGCCGCGGGTTTCCTTCAGGAAGAAGACCGCGACTGCCGTGATGGCGCAGGCGATCAGCAGGTAGATGGCCACCGGGGTGGAGGAGCCGAAGGCGCTCAGCAGCGCGACGGCGATGATCGGGGCCAGCGAGCCGGCGACGATCGACGTGACCTGGTAGCCCAGCGAGACACCGGAGTAGCGCATCCGGGTCGGGAACATCTCGGCCATGATGGCTGGCTGGCCGGCGTACATCAGCGAGTGGAACAGCAGGCCGATGGTGATCGCGGCGAGGATGACGAGGTCGTTCCCGGTGTCCATCATCGGGAAGGCGAAGAAGCCCCAGGTCGCACCGAGGACAGCGCCGGCCATATAGACGGGCTTGCGGCCGAACTGGTCCGAAAGCTTGCCGACCATCGGTACGGCACAAAAGTGCACGAAGTGCGCAACGAGCAACAGCAGCAGGATCCGCGAAGTGTCCGTGTGGACGACCGTCTTGAGGTAGGTGATGGAGAACGTGACCACGAGGTAGTACAGGATGTTCTCCGCGAAACGCAGTCCCATGGCGGTGAAGACGCCCCGCGGGTAGCGGCGGAAAACCTCGGCGACACCGAACCCCTTGTGGCCGGACTCGACCTCTTTGCGGGCTTCCAGGAAGATGGGGGCATCACTGACCCTGGTACGGATGTAGTAGCCGATGACGACGATCACGGCGGAGAGCCAGAACGCTATCCGCCAGCCCCAGCCGAGGAAGTCAGCGGAGGACAGGGTGGAGGACAGGGTGAACAGCACACCGGTGGCGAGCAAGTTGCCCATCGGAACCGCCGACTGCGGCCAGCTGGCCCAGAAGCCGCGGGACTTGCTGGGGCTGTGCTCGGCAACCAGCAGGACGGCGCCGCCCCATTCACCACCGACGGCGAAGCCCTGAACGAAGCGCAGGAAGACCAGCAGGGCCGGGGCCCAGTAGCCGATCTGTGCAAAGCCCGGCAGGCAGCCCATCGCGAAGGTGGAGGCACCGACCAGGATGATGCTGAGCTGGAGGAGCTGCTTGCGGCCGAACTTGTCGCCGAAGTGGCCGAAGACGATCCCGCCGATGGGGCGGGCAATGAAGCCGACCGCGTAGGTGAGGAAAGCGGCGAGGATGCCGTCCAGTTCGGTCCCCGAGTTGGGGAAGAACATCTTGCCGAAGACCAGGGTGGCGGCGGACGCGTAGAGGAAGAACTCGTACCACTCCACCACGGTGCCGGCCATGGAGGCGGCAACGACCTTCTTCAGGCCGGACGTTTTGACGTCGGGCTCTTCTGCGCGCCTCGCGGCCGCGTTTTCCGTACTCATCGTGACTCCTTCGGTGTCTCCGTCGACACCCTATGGACCATTGGGCAGAGGACGCCTGTGATTTGTGACACGCGGCATCATTCCCAATGAGTATGGTCGCTCCCGGCCCCGGCCTCAACGGCCATTAGTGCAGAGCGCATCTGCAAAAATGCACAATCGGCGGCCGTTTCGGCCGAGGCGATGGCGGTTTAAGGCCATTGACGGGCGGCGGGCAGGGTCAGCTGAAGAAACCTTCCCTGAGCTGGCCGCTGAGCTGCCCGATCTCGGTCAGGAAGCCGTCGTGGCCGATCGGCGCCTCGATCAGCTGCACCTCCACCTCGCCGGGCAGCGCCTCGGCGAGCACCCGGGACTGCGCCGGGAAATACAACCGGTCCGAGTCCACGGCCGCCACCAGGAACTCGGCCGTGGCCGGCGCCAGGGCCTCCTCGAGCGCCCCGCGGCCGCGGCTGATGTCGTGGCTCATGAGGGCCTCGGTGATGGCGATGTAGCTGTTCGCGTCGAAGCGCCGGACCAGCTTGTTGCCCTGGTGGTCGAGGTAGCTCTCCACCTGGTAGCGGCCGCGGCCCGCCAGGGAGCCGGCTTCCAGCGGAGCCTCGGACGCCTGGGGATTCCGGCCGAAGCGTCCGTCCAGTTCGGCGGCGGAGCGGTACGTGATGTGCGCGATCCGGCGCGCCAGGGCCAGGCCCGCTTCCGGTCCCGGGCCGCCGTAGTAGTCCCCGCCCTTGAAACTCGGATCCTGGCGGATGGCGAGCGTCTGGGCCTGGGCAAAGGCGATCTGCTCAGCAGTGCTGCTGGCCCCGATGGAAATCACGGCACAGCGCCGGACCCGCTCCGGGAAGGTCACGGCCCACTCGAGGGCGCGCGCCCCGCCGAGGGATCCGCCGAGCACGGCATACCAGCTGCGGATGCCCAGGGCGTCGGCCAGCCGGGCTTCGGCGGCGGTGGTGTCCCGCAGGGTGACCAGCGGAAAGCGGGAGCCCCAGGGCCGGCCGTCAGGAGCCGGCGTCGAGGGTCCGGTGGAGCCGTAGCAGCCACCGAGGATGTTTATGGAGACAACAAAGAACCTGTCGGTGTCCACGGGGGCGCCGGGCCCGGCGAGCTGCTCCCACCAGCCGGGCTCCTCGCCGGCACCGCGGGTGACGTGGGTGTCCCCGGTGAGGGCATGCTCGATCAGCACCGCATTGGAGCGGTCCGCGTTGAGGGTCCCCCACGTTTCATAGGCGAGGGTGACATCGGGCAGCCGGGCGCCGGATTCGAGTTCCAGGCCGCCGATCCGGAGGTACCGGACGGTCCCGTCGGGCACGGTATCGGGCACTGCGCCGGGCACTGCGCCAGGCACTGTTTCGGGCACCGCGACGGCCGGGCCGGTGGCTGGCATATGGGCGGTTTTGCTTCCGGGTACACCCGTGCGGGTGACGGCAATCGTCATGTGAGGACCTAACTTCGCGCTTGCCCGCCGTCGGCAGACCGGCAGGCCAGGTCTTCACCCGGGGCACCCCGCCGCAAAAGGAGGGTTGCCGGCCAGCAAGCCGGGGCTGTCACTGGCACTCATGACCTGCCACTAGCTTACGAAACGAGGCGCCGTTGTGGCGAAGATTATGACGGCTATGTGACTCGAGGCCGTGGTTCCCGGCACCCCTGCGCGGCAGGGGTGCCGGGAACCGGCGGACTCAGACGCCCTTGGCCGCGCGGAAGCCGGCGTCGAGGTCCGCGATGATGTCGTCAATGTGTTCCAGACCCACCGAAAGCCGTACGAGTCCAGGATTGACGCCGGCAATTGTCTGCTGTTCCGGCGACAGCTGGCTGTGGGTGGTCGACGCCGGGTGGATGACCAGCGAGCGCACGTCGCCGATGTTCGCGACGTGCGAGTGCAGTTCGAGGGCGTCGACGAAGCGCTTGCCGGCCTCCGCTCCCCCGGCGATGTTGAACGCCACGACGGCGCCCGTCCCCTTGGGGCCGTACTTGCGGCCGCGCTCGTACCAGGGGCTGGACGGCAGCCCCGCATAGGCGACCGATTCGACGTCGTCCCTGGCCTCGAGCCATTCGGCCACCTTGGTGGCGTTGGCGACGTGGCGCTCGACGCGCAGGCTCAGGGTCTCGATCCCCTGGGCGATGAGGAAGGCGTTGAACGGCGACACGGCGGAGCCGAGGTCGCGCAGGAGCTGGACGCGGGCCTTGAGGATGTAGGAGAGATTCGCGCCGAGGGCGCCGTCCTTGCCGAGGTCCCGGGCGTAGACGAGTCCGTTATACGTGGGGTCCGGCGTGTTGAAGCCGGGGAACCGCTCCGGGTCCTTCCCGAAGTCGAAGTTGCCGGAGTCCACGATCACGCCGGCGATTGCGGCGCCGTGGCCGCCGAGGTACTTGGTGGCGGAGTGCACCACGATGTCAGCGCCCCACTCGATCGGCCGGATCAGGTACGGCGTGGAGAGGGTGTTGTCCACGATCAGCGGGACACCGGCCTCGTGGGCTACCTTCGAGACGCCCTCGATGTCCAGGACGTCCTGGCGGGGGTTGGAGACCACTTCGCCGAAGAACAGCTTGGTGTTGGGCCGGACGGCGTCGCGCCACTGCTCCAGGTTGTCCGGATCCTCCACGAAGGTCACGGAGATGCCGAACTTCTTCAGCGTGTGGGCCAGCAGGTTGTAGGTTCCGCCGTACAGGCTGGGGCTGGCCACCACATGGTCGCCGGCCTCGGCGACGTTCAGGATCGCGAAGGTCTCCGCGGCCTGGCCGGAGCTCAGCAGCAGGGCCGCGAGGCCGCCCTCAAGGCTGGCCACCCGCTGTTCCACGGCATCCTGGGTGGGATTGCCGATCCGGGTGTAGATGGGGGCGAGTTCGGCAAGCGCGAAGCGGTTGGCGGCGCTTTCGGCGCTGGGGAACACGAACGACGTCGTCTGGTAGATGGGCAGGGAACGCGCGCCGGTGGCGCTGTCCGGTTCCTGGCCGGCGTGGATCTGGCGGGTTTCGAAGGACCAGGCATTGGACATCGGAATACTCCTCAAGGACCGGGCACAGCCCACCCCACAGGCCATCGGCCCGGGGGCGGTGCAGGCGCCGCGCTTGCCCTCCGGCGGGCGCCGGACGGCCAGGTCTTCACCCGGGGCACCCCACCGCGATACGAGGGTTGCCGGCCAGCAAGCCGGGGCTATGCGCTGGCACTCATGACCTGGCTTCAGTGTAGGAACGCTCCCCGGGCCTTGGATAGCTTTGTGACAAAGATGAAGCCCGCCCTCCGGCACCCCGGGTCCGCGGGCGGAGTCCTGCCGTGACGGGCGCAACGATGGCGCCCGCACCACCACAGAATGACATCCCATCTCGCTTAGGATGCCCTAAGCTGAGAGCTCCATCACAAAGTGCCAAGATGATGGCATGCGCATGGATCACGTTTCTTACGCCTGTGAACGAGATGGTTTGGCAGCCACCACCGACCGTATTGCGTCTGCCCTCGGCGTCGAAGCCGTAAAGGGCGGAGTACACCCCCGTTTCGGGACCCGCAACATGATTATCCCGCTCGCGGGACACAAGTACCTGGAAGTCGTCGAGGTCCTGAACCACCCGGCTTCGGACAAGGCTCCCTTCGGCCAGGCCGTACGCGCCCGCTCCGAAGCGGGCGGCGGCTGGATGGGCTGGTGCGTCGAGGTTGACGACCTGGCACCGTTCGAAGAGCGGCTCGGCCGCGCTGCCGTCAACGGCAACCGGAAGTTCCCCGACGGCCGCGAGCTGGTCTGGAAGCAGATCGGCATCCTGGGACTCATCGCCGACCCCCAGGTCCCGTACATGCTCAAGTGGGAGGGCGATCCGGAGCTGCACCCCTCCAACGCCTACCCGAGCGACGTCAAGATGACGTCCCTGACCATCGCCGGCTCGGCAGACCGCGTCACGGAATGGCTGGGTGAACAGGTGGAGAAGCCGCTGGAAGATGTCGCCGTCAACTGGCTTGCCCCGCATGGCACGCCCGGCATCCTCTCCGTCACCTTCGAAACCGCTTCCGGAGCCGTCACCATCTGAGGCCTTCACTGCCCTAACACTTCGGCCGCCATCAGCGGGTGCCAATGACGTCACCCATTGATGGCGGCCGAGATCGTTTAACGGCCGGCGGGGCGGCCGGGTAGCCGGCCCGGCCCGGGCCGGCTCAGCCCAGACCGATGGCCTTGCCGAAGAGGCTGAACCCGACGAACGCCACGATGTCCAGCAGCGCGTGGGCAATGACGAGCGGCATCACCCGGCGGGTCCGGGTGTAGATCAGCGCGAAGATCACGCCCATGACCGCATTGCCGATGAACGGCCCGAAGCCCTGGTACAGGTGGTAGCTGCCGCGCAGCATGGAGCTGGCAAAGATTGCCACGGGCATGCTCCAGCCGAACTTGCCCAGCCGGTCCAGCAGGTAGCCCACCACAATGACCTCCTCCACGATCCCGTGCCGGACCGCGGAGAGGATCAGCACCGGCACCGTCCACCAGTAGGAGTCCAGCGCACTGGGGATGATCGCCGTCGTGATCCCCAGCGCCCGGCCTCCGGCGTACAGGCCCAGCGAGGGAATCCCGATCAGCGCGGCCAGGCCCAGCCCCTGCAGCAGGTCCTTGCCGGGCCGGGCGAAATTGAAGCCCAGCTTGCCGAAGGCGGTGGCGCCGTGGCTGCTGCTTCCGGGCAGGCTGCTGCTTCCGGACAGGCTGCTGCTTCCGGAAAGGCTGCTGCTTCCGGAAAGGCTGCTGCCTCCGGGCAGGCCGGCCCGGTGCTCGGTCAGGAAGTAGATCACCAGGGCCACCGGCACCAGCGCGAAGATGATGTCCAGCAGCTGGTAGGTGAGGTCGAAGTACTCGCGGCTGCTTTGCGAGCGGTTCAGCGTGGAGGTCCCCTGCGCCAGCGGCGCCCTGGTTATCTTGTCCAGCAGCTGCACCACTGAATACACGGCCGACTGCCCCAGTGACAGGCCCAGGGCAATCAACACTTCTATCCGCAGCCGACGGCGGGAGGGAACCAACATGTTCCTATCTTGCCTGCAGTTGCTGGCAGTTGCCTGCTTCCGGGCTCTGGCGGATCCGCCGGGCTGCAGGGCCCTATGCTTGGGATTTATGAGTGCGCCCGGGAAAATCATCATGATCCGGCACGGCCAGTCTGCCGCCAACGCCGACACCTCCATTTACAACCGGGTGCCTGACTACCGGATTCCGCTGACGGGGCTGGGCCTCGAGCAGGCCCGGGCCGCCGGCGAGCAGGTCCGGCGCCTGCTCGATGGCCGCCACGTCTGCGTCTATGTCTCCCCGTATCTAAGGGCGTACCAGACCCTCGAGGCACTGAACCTGGGTCCGCTGACGGAACGGGTCATCGAGGAGCCGCGGCTGCGCGAGCAGGACTGGGCGAACTTCCAGATCGCCGGCGAAATCGAGGACCAGAAGGAGCTCCGGAACGCCTACGGCCACTTCTTCTACCGTTTCCGGGAGGGCGAGTCCGGCTCCGATGTGTACGACAGGATCTCCTCGTTCATGGAGACGCTGTACCGGCACTGGTCCAAGCCGAGTTATGCCCCGAACGCCCTGTTCGTGACACACGGGCTCACGATGCGGCTGTTCTGCATGCGCTGGTTCCATTGGTCCGTGGAGTACTTCGAGTCCTTGAACAACCCGGACAACGCCGAGGTCCGGACGCTACTGCGGACCGACCGCGGCAAGTATGAACTGGACAAGCCCTTCAGCCAGTGGGTGGACCGGCGCGTGGACGAGACCGTCCTGGACGCCCCGCCGATGTTCTTCTGACCGGTGGCATCTTCACGTGAAGATGTCGGCCACGTACCTGCCGTGGGTGCGTTCCACCTCATCCATCCACGCATCGGCGTCCGCCGCCGAGGCCCCGGTCGCCTCCCGGTAGATGAGCGCACATGTGTCGCGGACCTCCGGCGCCATGTGCTTGCCGTCGCCGCAGACGTAGACCGTGGCGCCCTGTTTGACCAGCTCGACCACATCGGCCCGGTCCGCCCAGAGCCGGTGCTGGACGTACTTCCGGCCATCGTCGGGAGCAGTGGAAAAGACCGGCCGGACCTGGGGGCAGCGTTCAGGAATCTTGCAGGAGTTCTTCGACGGCCACCGGCGCTGTCTCGGGGGTCGAGGACCACTGCGCGGAAAAGTAGCGCTAAGCATCAAAATGACCAAGTTGGAGCGGCTTTCCCTTCCTCTGTCGTGACCGGTGGAAAGCTTGCCTCATGGATCCGGCGATGCAGAATCCCCGCTCCGCGCATGACGGATTCCGCGCCCCTTCCGGTAGTGGAAAGTTGGCGGCGGCCCAGTGACGAGCCCGTCTGCTCCATGGAGCGCTTCGAGAAGCCTCATCAGCATTCTGTGGCCGCAGCCGGTCAGCGTATTCGTAGATCCGGCCAGCTCACCGATTGGGAAATGCCAGGGTTTCTCACCGGATTTCCCTGCATCCGTCGGCGTGTGAGATGCACACGGAATTGATGACCTCATCGAGGCTGCCGTTCAACCCTGATCGTCGGCGTCAGCCGTAACAACCATCTCGGCCTGGGCTCAACCGCCATCCGTCATTAACCGGTCCGATTGGGTGCGGGAATTGAATCGGCATCCAACGGCAGGAGGTGTCATGGCGGCGGAGTCCACTCGCCGTGGCACGCCGGATAGCGGTGCGAAAACCTGCCACTTACCCGGACGTCGGATGAATCCGGCTCTCTAATATTTTGCCTCCCGCGAACGCCCCAAGTGGGCCTGCGGCGACGTAGCATCAAGGAGGGGGTAGCCGGGAGTGTGGCGAAATGTTTGAGCGATTTACGGACCGTGCCCGTCGCGTGGTTGTGCTTGCCCAGGAAGAGGCACGCATGCTGAACCACGGTTACATCGGTACCGAACACATCCTCTTGGGACTGATCCATGAGGGTGAAGGTGTTGCCGCCAAGGCTCTTGAGTCCCTTGGCATTTCGCTCGAGGGCGTGCGTGAGCAGGTGCAGGAGATCATCGGCCCGGGCCAGCAGTCCCCGTCCGGCCATATCCCCTTTACTCCGCGCGCCAAGAAGGTGCTGGAGCTTTCGCTGCGCGAGGCCCTGCAGCTGGGACACAACTACATCGGAACCGAGCACATCCTGCTCGGCCTCATCCGTGAGGGTGAAGGTGTTGCCGCCCAGGTGCTGGTCAAGCTCGGTGCGGATCCGAGCCGGGTCCGCCAGCAGGTCATCCAGCTCATCTCGGGTTACCAGGGCAAGGAAAGCACCGGCGTTGGCCCGAGCCAGGACCAGGCTGAAGCGACTCCCTCCGGTTCCGTGGTCCTGGACCAGTTCGGCCGCAACCTGACCCAGGCTGCGCGCGAGAACAAGCTTGACCCCGTGATCGGGCGCGAGCAGGAAATGGAACGCGTCATGCAGGTCCTGTCCCGCCGCACCAAGAACAACCCTGTCCTGATCGGTGAACCGGGCGTCGGCAAGACCGCCGTCGTCGAAGGCCTCGCCCAGGCGATTGTCCGCGGCGATGTCCCGGAGACTCTCAAGGACAAGCAGCTGTACACCCTGGACCTGGGCTCCGTGGTGGCAGGCTCCCGCTACCGCGGTGACTTCGAAGAGCGGCTGAAGAAGGTCCTCAAGGAGATCCGCACCCGCGGCGACATTCTGTTGTTCATTGACGAGATCCACACCCTGGTGGGTGCCGGTGCGGCCGAGGGTGCCATCGATGCGGCGTCGATCCTGAAGCCATTGCTGGCCCGCGGCGAGCTCCAGACCATCGGTGCGACGACGCTGGATGACTACCGCAAGCACATCGAGAAGGATGCCGCCCTGGAACGCCGCTTCCAGCCGATCCAGGTCAAGGAACCATCTGTCGCCGACGCGATCGAGATCCTCAAGGGCCTCCGCGACCGGTACGAGGCACACCACCGGGTCACCATCACCGACGGCGCGCTGGTCGCCGCGGCGACCCTCTCGGAGCGTTACATCTCGGACCGGTTCCTGCCGGACAAGGCGATCGACCTGATCGATGAGGCCGGCGCCCGGCTGCGCATCCGCCGGATGACGGCCCCGCCGGAGCTTAAGGCTATTGCCGAAAGAATCATTGCCGTCAGGAAGGCCAAAGACGCCGCGATCGACGCCTCCGACTACGAGGGTGCCGCGTCACTGCGCGATGAGGAGCAGAAGCTCGCCGCCGAGCGTAAGGAGAAGGAACGCCAGTGGAAGAACGGCGGCATGGACGACATCTCCGAAGTCGATGAGGACCTCATCGCCGAGGTGCTGGCGAATGCCACCGGCATTCCGGTGTTCAAGCTGACCGAGGAAGAGTCCTCGCGCCTGCTGAAGATGGAAGAGGAGCTGCATCAGCGTGTGGTGGGCCAGGATGAGGCGATTAAGTCGGTTTCGCGGGCTATCCGCCGGACCCGTGCGGGTCTGAAGGATCCGAAGCGTCCGGGCGGTTCGTTCATCTTCGCCGGTCCCACCGGCGTCGGCAAGACCGAGCTCGCCAAGGTCCTCGCCGAGTTCCTGTTCGGCGAAGAAGACGCACTGATCACCCTGGACATGTCCGAGTACTCGGAGAAGCACACGGTCTCGCGTCTCTTCGGTGCCCCTCCGGGCTACGTGGGCTACGACGAGGGCGGACAGCTGACCGAGAAGGTCCGCCGTCGTCCGTTCTCCGTGGTGCTCTTCGACGAGGTGGAGAAGGCACACGCCGATCTCTTCAACTCGCTGCTGCAGATCCTGGAAGACGGCCGCCTGACCGACAGCCATGGCCGGGTGGTGGACTTCAAGAACACCGTGATCATCATGACCACCAACCTCGGCACCCGGGACATCTCCAAGAGCGTTGCCACCGGCTTCCAGTCCGGCACGGACACGCAGACCGGCTACAACCGGATGCGCGCCCGCGTCACGGAGGAGCTCAAGCAGCACTTCCGCCCCGAGTTCCTGAACCGTGTTGACGACGTCATTGTCTTCCCGCAGCTGACCCAGGACGAGATCATCGAGATCGTGAACCTGATGATCGGCCGGCTGGAGAAGCGCCTGGCGGACAAGGACATGGGCATCGAGCTCACCCCCGCGGCCAAGGTGCTCCTGGCAACCCGCGGCTACGATCCGGCGATGGGTGCCCGGCCGCTGCGCCGCACCATCCAGCGTGAGATCGAGGACCAGCTCTCCGAGAAGATCCTCTTCGGCGAGCTGCACGCCGGCGACATCGTGGTGGTGGATGTGGACGGCGAAGGCGACGACGCCAAGTTCACCTTCGCCGGCAACGCCAAGCCGCGCATCCCGGACGCCCTGCCGCTCCCGGGTTGAGGACGAAGCGGCGGCGCCCGCGTCGAAGGGGGACCTGCAGCCGCACCTCGCAGCTGCCGGGAAGGCGAAGTAGGGGTGGCTTGTGAAAAAGTGAAATATCCGAGCTAAGGTCTTGCCGGGCGTCGTAGTTGCCTGTATTTGCGGGGATGCTCCTATAGGCGTCAAATCCTGATTTGGTGAGCATGGCAGTCTGCTAAAAGGACTTGTGGGCCGGGTTTGGCTCACAAATGCACTTGAAGCTGGGTGTGCTTGTTCCACCGGGCCGATTGTTGGCTTCGGCAGCACATGATTCATGCGCTGTGTATCGCGCGTTTGCGTGAGTAGGCGCGTGCGGCGCGGACTCGGTCGCCGCAACGGGTTGAGCACCATTGCCGTCGTGCATGGGTGCGGAGGAAGAACCGCTGGCACGAGTCCGCTTCGCAGGACGCCAGCAGTGATGCTTGGTCGCCGCTTAGCAGCGAGGCGGCATCATCGGCGATGACTGCCATGACGTGCTCGACGACCTGCGTCACGGGATGGTCGGCGCGACGGGTGAACCCCGCCGCTGGGTCGAACCGTAACAGCAGCGCGCCGGGGGCGCGGGTCAGCGCACGATTAACAGCATGCACAGCCGCTGTCGTGGGGACGTCTCCAGTGGTGTGCGCAGTGAAGAGATCGCGCAGATCTGCACGCAGCGCAGCGAGTCTGCCCTGGCAGTGCTCGTGCAACACAGTCTCCGATGCGATGAGATCGTGCGCCATCAGCCAAGCCGCCGCGCCCTCAGGAGTGCCCAGTTCGTCGTAGCGTTTGCCTCCGGCCAGTTCGCTTGCGCTGTTGACCAGCGCGAGGCAGGGATGCTCCTCGGCACCTGGTACGGCAGTTAGCAGTGGGTCCGACATGGTTCTCATGGTATCAGGTTCATTTAAGCGTGAGGCACCTGCTACGCTTCAATCACGCCAAAACGAAGATTTTTCCATGAGGAGTTTGTATGAAGTTCGGTCGACCATCCGGCACGGCCCCGTTCACGCTGTCTGTGCTCTCCGCGGGCGGCACCGGAGTGGGGATGACCGCTGAGGAGGGGCTCGCGGGCACTATCTCGCTGGCGCGGACGGCGGACCAGCGGGGTTATCACCGGTTCTGGATGTCGGAGCATCATGCGATGGGAGCGACCTCGGTGTCTTCACCACAGTTGATGGTCGCCCGCCTCATCGCTGAGACGACGCGCATCCGCCTTGGCGCCGGAGGGGTAATGCTGCCCAACCACTCCCCGTTGCTGATCGCCGAGCAGTTCGGGATGCTGGAGGCTCTCGCCCGGGGCCGGATCGATCTCGGGCTGGGCCGCGCCCCTGGCACCGATGGGGCGACCGCTTCCGCGCTGCGTCGAGGCGCGGATGCCAACGACGGATTCCCACAGCAGGTGCTCGAGTTGCTCGGGTTCTTGGGTGACGAGTTTCCTCCCGGACACCCGTACCGGCACGTCCACGCGGTGCCCGGCCCATGGCAGGCAAGGGAGAACCGGGTGCCTGCACCCTCGACCGCCCCGGAGATGTGGGTGCTGGGCTCCTCGCCGTACTCCGCGCAGCTGGCCGGGCAGCTGGGCCGACCATATGCGTTCGCGTTGCAGTTCGGTGACGCGGACATCGACACGGCCATGCGTCTTTATAAAGAAAGCTTCCAGCCCTCAGCTGTGCTCGCCGAGCCCCATACCCTTGTCAGCGTGCCCGTGGCGATCAGCGATGACCCGGCCGAGGCGAAACGGCAGGCGGCGACGTCGGCGATGGCCATGCTGCGCATGTTCAAAAACGAGGGCTACCTGCTCCTGCCTCCGGACGAGGTCGAGGCCTACCAAGCCACTACGCAGGAACGGCAGATCCTCGGCGCCTACACAAACCGCAGCTTCCACGGCACCGCCGCTACTGTCGCCGACCGTCTCGAAGCCCTGCATAAGCGCACCGGCGCCGACGAGGTGATGCTCGTTGTCGGCGGCCACTCGGCAACCCTCGACCAGCGCGGGATCATCCTGATCGCCGATCACTACGCACTGCCCTACATGGAGGCACCGCGTTCGGCCGCCGCGCAGTAGCACCCAAACCCACATTGCACACGTTCACAACCACCCCTTGAAGGAGAACCCCATGACCGCACCGCACCGAGCCCTGATCGTCATCGACGCGCAACAGGAATACTTCGATGGACTGCTCCCGATTCAATACCCGGCCCGGGATGAATCCATCGCCCGCATCCAGACCGCAATCGACACCGCCCAGCAGACCGGAACGCCTGTCGTGCTTGTCCAGCACGAACTCCCGGCAGAAGCCCCGGTGTTCGCATCCGGATCGGCGACCTGGCAGAACCACCCCGAAGTAGCCGCCCACGAGAACGGCGCAGCCAAGCGCATCAGCAAGCAGTTCTCCAGCATCTTCGCCGACACCGAACTCGAAGCCTGGCTGCGGGAACAGGGCATCGACACGATCACGCTCGTTGGCTACATGACGAACAACTGCGTGATTGCCTCCGCCGCGGCCGCCGAGCCCCTTGGCTTCGCCGTCGAAGTCCTTTCAGACGCGACCGGAGCAATCGACCTCTCCAATGACGCTGGCACCGCGGCAGCACGCCAAGTCCACGAGACCCTCATGGCGCTGCTGCACTCGAACTGGGCTGCCGTTACCGACACGGCGACCTGGACCACAGCACTGCGTACGGGCGCGCCGCTGACCAAGAGCGACCTCATCACCTCCGCCGCACAAGGCCGCAGCACCCGGTAGAAAACCCAGGTACGCCCCCGACAGGTGATGCGCTAGTCGACCCGCTGTTGCTCGGTCAGCCATTGGCGATAGGCCCCCGCGAGGTTGTCGTTTCGGAGCAGACCCCGTTCCAAAAGGGAAATTTTGGAGGGCCATTGGCCAAGTTCGCTGGCTGCGGTCGCGATGGTGCAACCCAGCGTGGTACGCATTTGGCGCAGATCGGTGTGTTGTCTGGGGCTGCTTGGGGGTTGGTGATCTGGCGGTAGATTTCCCGGGCTGCATATCGTTTGAGACAGCGCATGATTTCCCGTTTGCTCTTGCCCTCGGCGGTGCGTTTGGCCACGTAGTCTTTGGTCCGCTGGCATGAGGCCATACGGACCAGGACGACCTGATAGAGGGCGTGGTTGGCGTTGCGGTCACCGCCTCTGCTGAGCCGGTGACGGGTTGTTTTTCCCGAGGACGCGGGTATGGGTGCGACCCCCGACGAGGGCAGCGAACTGGGCCTCATTTTCTATGCGGTCCGGGTTGTCTCCGACGGTGACCAGGAGCTGGCTGGCGACTTCCGTTCCGACACCTGGAAGGTCACAGAGCATCGGCGCGTAGCTGTCGAGGATTTCCTCGAGCGCAGCGTCAGAGGTGGCGATTTCTGCCCCAAGTGAGTGGCAGCGGTTGGCAAGGGCTTTCAATGTCAGCAGGCATACGTACTAGGGGTCAGCTGTGTGGCCTGAAGGTCGGGTGCGCTGTAGGGCGTTGATCAGCGCTGAGGTTCCGAGCCCTCTGTATTTTGCCCGTAGCTTGTCCGGGGCTGAAACGAGAAGGCCCTTGATCTGGTTGATGGCTGCAGTGCGGGCCTTCACTGCCGATGTCCGGCCGGCACGCAGGATTCGAAGGCATTCAACGGGACCGTCTTTGGCTTTCGGAATTGACGTGGTCCGGCCGTCGAGTACCGATTGGGCAGCTTGGTAGGCGTCCAGAGGATCGGACTTGCCTTTCAGTCGGCGCGCGGCCCGGTTCGGGCGGTTCACCTCCAACACGGTCAGACCTTCCCCGCGAAGGGTCTTGGCGATTGCCGCCCCGTAGGAGCCTGTTCCTTCGACCCCTACGGCCGCTACTGTGCCGTAGCTGGTGATGAACTCCACGATCTTCCGGTACCCGGATCCCACGGCGAGGAATTCCCTGTCTGCCAGGGGTTTGCCGTGTGCGTTGATGACGGCCACATGGTGTGTGTCGGCGTGGGTGTCGATACCGGCGATGACTTTGATTGTTTCGGTTGCCAAAATGGAAATTGCCCCCAGTCGGATCAATGGCTGATGAGTGGGCGCGGGCCAGGTGGGCAGACAAAACGGTAATGGGACTGGTCGTATCAGGCTCCTATGAGGTCATGTCCGCCTGGCTCGACACCCCTTTTAACGGACCTTGAGCCGGCGGACAGATCGTCGGAAAGACAGTGCCGCCAGGCACGTCAGTTTTTTGCTGAGTCACGCCGGCTCAAGGGCATTTCCAGTATTACCGTTTGATATGGTTGGTGCGTGGCCAGGTGTAGTCGCCGGTGAGGTTGATGTGTTCCCATCCCAGGCGTGAGAGGAACCGCAGGATGTCCGGGTTCGTGGTGTCGCCGTTGCTGTTCAGGGTGGTTATGGTGCGGTCAAGGTAGACCGTCTTCCAGAGAATAATGGCTCCACGGCGCTGCCCAGACCCGGGAGACTGCAACCACCGTGCCGTCATCCGAGCTGCCGAAGAGGGAATGTGAAGGGCAACGCCCCGTCCGGGTCGTGGAACACCTTTGACACCTCCGCCGTCACGTCCTCCACTGCCAGCCACTCCTCATTGAGCACCAATGTTCTACCGGTCGGTCGGTGCGCCCTGACACCCCTCGCTAACCGCCCCCTCAGGCCTTGAACATCCCTGTCCGGAGCACCGCCGCCTGCCCGCTAGCCCGGTTCCCCGGTGGCGCACTCCGGTGTGCTCAGGGTACGCCTGCCCGCCGGGTGGCGGAACAAACCGGGATTACCCGGGTTCGGGCCGGGATACGGCCGGAAGGCAAAGCCGCGATCATCCGCGAGCTGCAGGCCGACGGCACCAGGGTCGCCATGGTCGGTGACGGCATCAACGACGCACCGGCCCTGATGCAGGCCGACGTCGGCATCGCCGCGGGGGGCGGCACCGACATTGCCGTGGAGTCCGCGGACATCGTGCTCCTGCGCGAGGATGTGACAGCAGACATGGAAGCCCGCGACATCAGCGACCGCGCCTACCGGCGGACCCGCACGAACGTGGCCCTGGCCTTTGTCTTCAACGGCATCGGCGTCCCGCTGGCCGCCACCGGGCTGGTCTACCCGGTCTGGGCGATGGCAGCCATGGCCGCCTCCGTCACGGCGATCTTCCTCAACTCCATCGGCACCCGCCCCGCCCTGCTCGTCGACGCGATCCGCAGCGTCAAAGCCCGGGGCAGGACCGGGAACGAATAAGGAACAACACCTTCCCGCTGATCGACGAAACCGGACTGGTCCACGCTCTTTTCCGTCCGGGCCTGGACCTGCTCGACTTCTGGCAGGAATCCTGCGCCCCCTGCGGGGCGCTCGAGCCATGCCTCGAACACTTCACCGAAACCTCCCTGCTGCCTTCGATGAGTACCGCGTCGACGTCGGCACCCAGCCCCGGCTCACCGCCCGCTACAACGTCATGAGCATCCCCACGGTCATCGTCTTGTGCAACGGAGAAGAAACCTGACGCCTCGACGGGACCAGCGGCGACACCGACCTGGAACAGATCGTCACACCGCCCCCCTGAGCCGGCCGGGCGGGGACCGGAACACAACAGGAACGGGCCGGGACATCGCCATCCCTTGCACCGCACCGGCCAGCTTCCCGCCCACGTTGATTCGACACCTACTTTTGGAGGCGCCATGCGCTTTCGGCCCCACGATAACCAGCCCGCCCGCGGTCAGCGGCCCCCGGCCCACCACAGCGAGGGAAGCGTCTTCCACTGGGATGCCGCGCCTGCTGTTGGGCGCCCCTGACCACAGCCGCGTTCCTGATCTTCGCCCGGGCCTTCATGATCGCACCCGCGCAGGCACTCACGGACGCAAACGAATCATGACCGACAGCAAAATCACCTCGGCGAAGAAACTCCTCGCTGATGGGACCCCACCCCGTGACGTCGCCCGCGGCCTTGGTATTTCCGTGCCCACCCTCTACCGCTGGATCCGAGCCCACACCCGCTGCCGTGGTATTTTTTAACGTTCCGTGAGCTGGTCCCCACAGCGACGCCGGACAGAACACTCACGTCGGATTTTCCACTACTTCACAAGCCACCCCTATTAAGTGGATGGATCACGCTTTGAGCTCCTGGCCTGCGGGGCTAAAACGTTTCCTATCCCTCCGTCACCGCCAAGCGAGGCGCTTCCTTCGTTGAAATGACTGTGAAGGAAGCGCCTTCGTCGTTGACTTGTCGTGGGCAATACCCTGAGGTGTTTTTCGTTTCAGTGCAGGTCATACTCCCGGTAGGCATGCCCGTCGAGGGCGTGGATGACAATGTGGGCCGAGTGCGTTCCGGCTTCCTCGTGTGCGGCCGTTACTGCCTGCTGCACGGTGTGGAAGTGCTCATGTTTGGCTGTCCGAAACCTGTGCAGGTCCCACTTCTTTTCGTCCTCGCCTTCAATTGGCATCACGTGGAAGACATACGGCTTCATTTCTTTTTGCTCACTCGGTGGTGTGGACATGACTTTCTCCTAGCGGTTGTTCCGTCACTATTGGATAGGCTCCGCCACATGGTCACACAACGGGCCGCAGCGCGCCCATGTCTAGCCCACTCCTGTATTTATGTGAAAACAAGGGCAAAATGAACCTGGAAACCGCAGTTGTATCTCACGGCTTGCGTGGACGCGGGGTGTTGACCGGTGTGAGGCGCAGCCGCTCTCCGAATGCCGCGGTGCGCGGCTCACCCGGGGTGTGGGCTAGGGTCGCTCCGATCTGGTCGTGCCAGTGCATGAGTGCCCGGGGGCGTCGAGGGCGACGGCTCAGACGAGTCGTGGTCCGTTGGGGGTGCCGTCTGCGCAGCATGATCTTGTTCTGGACCGGGAGCCTGCGTGACCGATGACCAGGGCACGGACCATGGCCCCGACGAAGGGATGCAGCTCCTCCCGGTAGAGGCTGTTGAAACGGTAGCTGAACGAGCACAGGGCGATGGTGTCCAGCGTCAGCCGGGTGGTGTTGTCCGGAACGTCGATCCGGACGGTGGGGCCGAGCCTCTCCCACTTGAGGAGCAGCTGCTCGGCGATGTCGTCCATACCGCTAAACATCCGTTTCAGCGCAGCAGGCCCGAACGCCGGCATCAGGATCCGGTGCGCCTTTTGCCAGTTGGGTTCCTGTGTCTCTGCGGTGAACAGGCCGTCGCCGATGAAATCCCGCACCTCCCGCAGGGCATTGCCCAGCACCTTGCCGAAACGGGATTCGTCGCATACTTCGTTGACGAGCTGCTGAGAGGAGACGGCGACGACGCTGCGGTTGAAGAACTGGATACGGACGATGGGGCCGTACCGCTCGGCCACCTCAACTATTCCCAGGACGCCCTTGCTGGAGTCGATATCGGGCAGGTTGCCGACCACCGGCTTCGGCGGAGGCTGGGGTATGGGGATGGTGGGCGAAGTCATGACCACTCCTAGGCGATTGCCAAGCGGCGCTGGACCGCTAATTGCTGCCTGGCCGGACGGCACTGTCCGGCTTGGATCCACGATACTCCCGTCTGATCCCGGGCACTATGAATCCGGTGACGTCGCGGAGAAGCCTCCCGGATGACCGCTAGTTGGGCCGGGGCCGCGCGATGACCTGGCGGAACTTCCCGCTCCGAGCGCTCTGTTCCGGGGGTTCCGCAGCGCGGACGATGCGTACGTTGGACAGGCCCTGCCCGGCCAGGTAGCTGGCCAGTGCCGCCTCGACCGTGCGCCACACCGCGCCCGCATCGACCCCGGGCTCGGTGTCAAGGCGCAGCCGGATCGCCGCCGGCCCGCTCTGGAGGAGCTGGGAGCGGCGCACTCCGGGCGTGTCCTCGACGGCGGCGGTGATGGCGAGCGGAAGGATGCTCACCGGGCGCCCCTCCGCCGAGTCGAGTCGCAACACGTCGTCGCGCCGGCCGCTGACCCGGATGGCGGGCAGGGGGCTGCCGCATTCGCATGGATCAGCCCTGGCCAGTACGGAATCGCCGAGGTCGTAGCGGATCAACGGCTGCACCCGGTTGGCGAGGTTGGTCAGGAGCACAGTGTGGGACGGTTCTCCCGGCGGCGTGGGCCGGTAGCCGGCGTCGACCGGTTCCAGGATGACCCAGTCGCTGTTCACGTGCAGCCAGCCGCGGGCACAGTCCAAGGCAATGGGGGTGAACTCCGAGGCGGCGTACACGTTGTGGACCGCGCCGCCCAGCGCCGCGGCAAGGTGCGCCCGGGTGTCCTCGCCGGTGGCTTCGCCGCTGTGCCCCACAACCGCGGGCCTGACGTGGAGCCGCCCGGCCGCCTGTTCCTCAGCCAGGAGCTCGAGCGCGCTCGGGTAGCCGACGAGGATTGCCGGATCGAAGTCGTTGAGTCCGGCGACCAGCCGGGCGAGCGGCTGCTGCACCGAAAACACGCGGTTCGCGTGCCGGCGCCCCCGGCTGCGGCGCCGCTCGGACTCGATCCAGGCCACACCGGCGAAGTGACCGCCGGTGCCCACCACCACGGCTGCGCGGAATTTCTTCTGAAGCAGGGCGAGCAACCGGCCGACGGTCCCCGTGGTGACCGACGCACGGGCGATCCGGACGCCGTGGGCCCGGTACACGGCGACAGCGCCGGCGTCGTGCACGAACAGCCCGGGATGTCCCGTGGTCCCGGAGCTCGTGCAGACGAAGTACTTCCCGCGGTAGCGGCTGCCGATCAAGTCGGGATCGGCGACGAACGCCTCGACGCCCGCCCGCGTGACGCCGGGGTCACTGACCCAGTGGTCGAAGCGCTCCATGAGCTGAGGCTTCGTCACCGGCGGCAGGTCCCCCAGCAGGACGGTGCCGGCCGGCTGCCCGCGGTAGAGCTCGCGGTAGAACGGCGAGCTGGTCCGGGCCTGGGCCACGAGGGCGGCGAGCCGCTGCTCCTGGCGCCGGGCAAGTCCGGGCACACCCTCGCGCTGGGCACGCAGCAGATCCACCATGACGCGCAGCTGGCTCTCCTGCCAAGCCATGCGGTCCTCCTGGATTTCAAGGGGCGGAGTCGACTGCGGAGTCGAACTGCGCGGTTGAACGGCGCAGTCAGCGGGCGCGGACGCCCGCCCGCCACACGGCGTGGGTGAGCGGGATGCCCGGCCGGTAAGCCAGATGGGTTGCGGAAGGAGCGTTGAGCAGGTGCAGATCCGCGCGGTGTCCGACGGCGATCGAACCGACGGCGCGCTCGCCGTCGGCGTCGTTCCCGGACTCCCGGCCGAGAGCCAAAGCGCCGCCGTAGGTCGCCGCACGCACGGCCTCGTGGACGCTGAGCCGCATCTGCAGCACCGCGGTGGTGACGCAGAACGCCATGGAGCTCGTGTACGAGGTGCCCGGGTTGCAGTTGGAGGCCAGCGCCAGCTGCGCCCCGGCGTCGAGCAGCTCCCGGCCCGGAGCCAGCGGCTGCCGGGTGGAGAGGTCGCAGGCCGGCAGGCAGGTGGCCACCGTTCCCCGCTTGCCGCCAACACCGCCAACACCGCCAACACTGCCAACACCGTCCGCCGCGTCCCAGCCGGTCCAGCTCGAGGCGAGGGAATCGACGTCGGAGGCGGAAAGAAAGTTTACGTGGTCCACACTGGCCGCGCCGAATTCGACGGCGAGCTGCACGCCGGGGCCAACGCCCAGCTGATTGCCATGGACGCGCAGCCCCAGGCCGGCCTCCTTGCAGGCCTTGAGCACGCGGCGGGACTGGTCCTCGGTGAAGGCACCGCGTTCACAGAAGACATCCGCCCAGCGGACGTAGGGGCGGACCGCCGCAAGCATGGGTCCGCAGACGAGGTCCGTGTACTCCTCGGGATCCAGGCCGTCGGGCACGAGGTGCGCGCCGAGGTAGGTCACCTCGTCCGCCACCGTCGAGGCGATCCGGGCGCTGCGGGCCTCATTCTCCACGTCCAGGCCGTAGCCGGTCTTGGTCTCCAGGTACGTGGTGCCCTGCGAGACGGCCTCGGCCACCCGGCCCATCGCCAGCCGGGTCAGGTCGAAGTCGCTTGTGCTGCGGGTAGCGCCGGTGGTGACGGCAATGCCCCCGGCACTGTAGCTCTCCCCCGCCATCCTGGCCTCGAACTCGGCGGTCCGGTCCCCGGCGAAGATCAGGTGGGTGTGCGAATCCACCCAGCCTGGGAGCAGGGCACGGCCGCCGGCATCGACAGCCCCGTCCGCGGCCGGCGCATCGGCAGCGGCGCCGAGCCAGGCTATCCGCTCCCCCTCGATCACCACTGCCGCGTTCTTCAGGACCCGGTGATCCGCGTCCTGGGTCATCAGTTCGGCGATGTTGGTGATGAGGGTGCTCATGAGTCCATTCTTCAGCGCCGGATGGACCAGCGCGTAGCCGCCAGCGCCTCCACTGTCCGGGATGCCGGACTAGCGGCCCCGGCTCCGGTGCCTTGTCCGGCCAGGATCAGCCCGGCGGCCAGTTCCGCGATGCCGGAGGAGGTCTGGAACCCGTAACCGCCCTGGCCTGCGAGCCAGAAGAATCCGGTGGCCTCGGCGTCGAATCCCACCACCGGGACGCCGTCGGCTGCCTCGGTGCGGAGCCCGGTCCAGGCCTTGCGGACGCCGCGGATGCCCAGGGTGGTGATGCTGTTGAGCCGGGTGATCAGGGCCTCGACGTCGCCCGGAATCGGCTGGGCGTCCTCGGGGCCGCTCGGAACGGACTCCGAGGGCGAGATCAGCACCTGCTCGCCGTCTCGCCTGAAATAGAACGACTTGTCGGCAGCGGCCACCATGGGGGTGCCGTCCGGAAGGGGATGTTCGACGTCGACGATCGCCGCGGTGCGCCGGTACGGCTGCAGCTGGACTTTCTCGACACCGCTGAGGACGGCGAGTTCGTCCGCCCAGGCACCGGCGGCGTTGACCACGACGGCGGCCTGGAAGCCTTCCTGCCCGGCGCCGAGTTCCCAGCCGGTGCCGAGGCGCTGGGCGGAATGGACCCTGGCGCCGGTGATGATGTCCACGCCTCCGGCCTCGGCACGCTGCCGGTGGTCCTCGAGCAGCACGGGGGCGTTGCAAGCGAAGGATCCGGTATCCAGGCCTGCGGCGCTGAAGGATTCGGGGACCAGGACCGGGCACAGCTCCATGGCCTCGGCGTGGGTGATCCGGCGCATGTGGCCGCTTGCTGCCGCACCGACGGTGGCGTCGTCCCCGATCAGCATGAAACTGCGGGGCGAGAGCACCGGCTCCGGCCGTTCGGCGTCGCGCGCGGCGATCAGTTCCAGGGTGCGGAGGGTGAGCTCCTGGACCACGGGCGGGCCGTAGCTGGGAATCAGCTGCCGGGCCGAGCGCGCGGACGTGTGGTATGCCAGGGTCTGCTCGGCCTCGACCAGGGCGACGCTGCATTGTCCGGCGAGGGTGGAGGCAAGGGACAGGCCGGCGATACCGCCGCCGACAATCACGACATCGTAATGAGCTGACATGGTTACATCTTTGCAGAAGCTACCGCCGCCCGGCTCCGGACGAACGCCTGCACGCAGGCCTCGACGTCTTCGGCGCTGTGCGCGGCGGAGAGCTGCACCCGGATCCGGGCGGCGCCCTTGGGCACGACGGGGTAGCTGAATGCCGTCACGAAGACGCCGTGGTGCAGCATCTGGTCCGCGATCTTGGCGGCCATCACGGCGTCGCCGAACATGACCGGGACGATCGCGTGTTCGCCCGGGAGCAGCTCGAAGCCCTCTTCGCTCATGCGGTTCCGGAACAGCTCCGCATTGGCGAAGAGCTTGCTGCGCAGTTCGCCGGAGTTCTCCACGAGGTCCAGGGCCGTGAGCGTGGCCGCGACAATGGCCGGGGCCAGCGAGTTGGAGAACAGGTACGGGCGGGCCTTCTGGCGGAGCATCGCGACCACCTCGCCGCGGCCGGAGACATAGCCGCCGGACGCGCCGCCGAGGGCCTTGCCGAAGGTTCCGGTGTAGATATCCACCCGGTCCGAGACGCCGGCATGTTCCGGCGTTCCGGCGCCGGTGGAGCCCATGAAGCCCACCGCGTGGGAATCGTCCACCATGACCATGGCGTCGTACTTTTCGGCGAGGTCGCAGATCGCTTCGAGCGGCGCGAGGAAGCCGTCCATGGAGAAGACGCCGTCCGTGACGATGATCTTGCGGCGGGCAGGGTTCTCCTGCGTGGTGGCCTCGATCAGTTTCGATTCGAGGTCCGCCATGTCCTGGTTGGCGTAGCGGAAGCGCTGGGCCTTGCAGAGCCGGATGCCGTCGATGATGGAGGCGTGGTTCAGGGCGTCGGAGATGACGGCGTCTTCCGGGCCGAAGAGGGACTCGAACACGCCGCCGTTGGCGTCGAAGCAGCTGGAGAACAGGATGGTGTCCTCGGTGCCGAGGAACGTCGAGACGCGCTCCTCCAGGGCCAGGTGCAGGTCCTGGGTGCCGCAGATGAAGCGCACGCTGGCCATGCCGAAGCCGCGCTGGTCCATCGCGGCCTTGGCGGCGGCGATGATCTCCGGGTGGTCCGCCAGGCCCAGGTAGTTGTTGGCGCAGAAGTTCAGCACGTCCGCGCCGGACTCGCCGATCTGCCCGGCCTTGATGCGGTTGGCCTGGGGCGAGTCAATGTGCCGTTCGGTCTTGAACAGGCCGGCGCTGCGGATCTCGTCGAGCTCGCGCTGCAACTGGTCCTTGATGGCTGAATACATGGGTTGTGCTCCTCAGCTGGTTATGTCAGGTGCCGGATGTCGGCGGCGGGTGGGGGCCGGGTGCGAAAAGCCTAGAAGCCGGTCCAGTCCAGGACCACTTTGCCGCCCACGCCGGCGCGGGCGATCTCGAAGCCCTTTTCCCAGTCCGCGGCGGGCAGCGTGTCCGTGACGACGGCGGAGATGTTGGCGTGCAGTACCGGGTTGGAGGACAGCATGGCGCTCATGGCGTACCAGGTCTCGAACATCTCGCGGCCGTAGATGCCCTTCAGGGTCAGCATATGCGTGACCACCTTGCCCCAGTCGATGTCGATGGACTGGCTGGGCAGTCCCAGCATCGCGATCCGGCCGCCGTGGTTCATGTTGTCGATCATCTCAGGCAGGGCCGTGGGGTGTCCGGACATTTCCAGGCCGATGTCGAACCCCTCGCGCATGCCGAGTTCGCGCTGCGCGTCCTTGACGCGCATCCTGGAGACGTCGATCGCGAGGTCGACGCCGAGGGACCGGGCGAGTTCCAGCCGCGGCGCGGAGACGTCGGTGATGGCGATCTTCCGCGCCCCGGCGTGGCGGGCGACGGCGATGGCCATCAGGCCGATGGGTCCGGCGCCGGTGATCAGCACGTCCTCGCCGACCAGCGGGAAGCTGAGTGCGGTGTGGACGGCGTTGCCGAACGGGTCAAAAATTGCGCCGAGTTCCGGGGTCACGGAGGGGTCCTGGTGGACCCAGACGTTGGTCTCCGGAATCACGACGTACTCGGCAAAGGCGCCGTCGCGCTGGACGCCGACACTGACGGTGTTGATGCACATCTGCTTGCGGCCGGCGCGGCAGTTGCGGCAGATGCCGCAGACAATGTGGCCCTCGCCGGAGACGCGGTCCCCCACCTTGACGTCCAGGACGTCCTCGCCGATCTCCACCACCTCGCCGTAGAACTCGTGGCCGGCGATCAGCGGCGCGTTGATGATGCCCTGGGCCCAGGCGTCCCAGGACTGGATGTGCAGGTCCGTGCCGCAGATGCCGGTGGTCATGACGCGGATCTTGACATCACCCGCGCCGGCTTCCGGCTCCGGGCGGTCCACCAGCTCGAATCCTGCGTGCGAGCCGGACTTGTAGAGAGCCTTCATGGGCCTTCCTAACTGTGCTGTTTACTCTGCGGGGTGGGTTGCCCCGCTGTGCGGGACAAGAAGGTGTGGGACAACTCACCCCATTACACCGGGCACAAAGCATTAGCACAACCCGATTTATCTCAATCGACGATTTAGCTTTTTCTTCCGCATAGACTGGCAGGCATGGAAATCCACCAGCTTGAGATGCTCCGGGAACTGGGGGCCCTCGGCAGCGTCAAGGCCGTCGCCGAAACCTTGCTCGTGACGCCCTCGGCAGTCTCGCAGCAGCTGGCCGCCCTGCAGAAGACCGTGGAGGTTCCGCTGACCCGGAAGGAAGGCCGCAACCTGGTCCTGACCGAGGCCGGGCAGGTGCTTGCGGATGCCGGGGCCGCCGTCGTCAGCGCCATGGCGGACGCACGGACGGCGATCGGCACCTACCACGGTTCGCCCGTCGCTCCCGTGACCCTCAGCGGTTTCCACAGTGCCGGCCAGGCGCTGTTCGCTCCGCTCGCGCGGCTGCTGGCCGCCCCGGACCAGCCGCGGATCCTGCTCTCCGACGAGGATGTGGCCCAGCAGGACTTCCCCGCCCTGACCGCCCGCTATGACCTGGTCCTCGCGCACCGGATGGACCACAGCCCGCGCTGGCCGGAGGAGCGCGTCGCGGTGATCCCGCTCGCGCACGAGCCGCTCGATGTCGCGCTGCCTGCCGGACACCGGCTGGCCGGCCAGCGGGCGGTGACGGCGGACGACGTCGTCGGCGAGCCGTGGGTGACCAGCCACGCCGGCTACTCCCCCGCGGACGTGCTGTCCGCCGTCGCCGCCGTCTCCAGCGGGGAACTGAACATCGTCCACCGGATCAACGACTACTCCACGGTGGCCGCGCTCGTGGCGACGGGCAGCGTGATCGGCCTGCTGCCGCGGCATACCGCGCGGCCTGTGCTGAACCCGGAGATCGTGCTGCGCCCGCTGGCGGGCATCAGCACCCGGCGCCGGATCGACATCCTGGCCCGGCCGGAAAACCTGAAGCGCAGATCGGTCATGATGGTCTGCGAAGCACTGCAGACCATCATGACCGGGCTCGTCAACGCCTGAACGCACCCCTGAACCCAAGTAGGTGGCAGTTGTTGTCGTTCTGAGGGTTCAAAACGACAACAACTGCGACCCAGTTGGGTTAAGTCCGTTGCCTCAGCCTTCGACGCCGAGGCGCTTCAGGATCAGCTCCTTGACGCGGCCGGCGTCGGCCTGGCCGCGGGTGGCCTTCATGACGCCGCCGACGATCGCGCCGATCGCCTGCAACTTGCCGGCGCGGATCTTGTCCGCGACGTCGGGCTGCGCGGCGAGGGCCGCGTCGATGGCTTCCAGGAGGGGGCCGTCGTCGGAGACCACGGCGAGGCCGCGCTTCTCCACGATGTCCGCCGGGGTGCCTTCGCCGGCGAGCACGCCGTCGAGGACCTCGGTGGCCATCTTGTTGTTGATCTTGCCGTCCTCTACCATCCGGTTCAGTTCCACGATGGTGGCCGGTGCGACGCCGAGCTGGCCGGGTTCGACGTCGGCGTTCTTGGCGCGTCCGACGATCTCGCCCATCCACCATTTGCGCGCCACCGTGGCGGTGGCGCCGGCGGCGATGGTTTCCTCGATCTCGTCCATGACGCCGGCGTTGACGACGTCGCGGAACTCCAGGTCCGAGTAGCCCCAGTCGGCCTGCAGGCGCTTGCGGCGGGCGGCCGGCGGCTCGGGCAGTGTGGCGCGCAGTTCCTCGACCCATTCGCGGGACGCGGTGATCGGCACCAGGTCAGGTTCCGGGAAGTAGCGGTAGTCGTCGGCGTCGGACTTGGCCCGGCCGGACGTCGTGGTCCGCGTGTCCTCGTGCCAGTGCCGGGTCTCCTGGATGACCGGCTCGCCGGAATCCAGCACGGCGGCGTGCCGCTGGATCTCGTAGCGGACGGCGTGTTCGACGGCGCGCAGCGAGTTGACGTTCTTCGTCTCCGAGCGGATGCCGAAGCGTTCGCGGCCGTGCGGGCGCAGCGAGACGTTGGCGTCGCAGCGGACGTTGCCGCGTTCCATCTTGGCGTCCGAGACCCCGAGGTTCTTGACGATTTCGCGGACGGCGGCCACGTAGGCCTTGGCGAGTTCGGGGGCGCGGCTGCCGGCGCCCTCGATCGGCTTGGTGACGATCTCGACAAGCGGCACACCGGAGCGGTTGTAGTCCACGAGGGAGTAGTCCGCGCCCTGGATGCGGCCGGTGGCGCCGCCCATGTGGGTCAGCTTGCCGGCGTCCTCCTCCATGTGGGCGCGTTCGATTTCGACGCGGAAGATGGTCCCGTCGGACAGCTCGATGTCCAGGTGGCCGTCGTAGGCGATGGGTTCGTCGTACTGGGAGGTCTGGAAGTTCTTCGGGGTGTCCGGGTAGAAGTAGTTCTTCCGGGCGAAGCGGCAGGTTTCGGCGATCGTGCAGTTGAGCGCCAGGCCGATCTTGATCGAGGACTCGATCGCGGTCCGGTTCACCACGGGCAGCACGCCGGGCATGCCGAGGTCCACCTCGTTGACGTTGGTGTTGGGCTCGTCGCCAAAGACATTCGGCGCGGAGGAGAACATCTTGGTCTTCGTGTTGAGCTCCACGTGGACCTCGAACCCCAGGACGGGATCGTACTTCTCCATGGCCTCTTCGAAGCTGAGGGTTGCGTCAGTCATGAGTGTGAACCTCCGTGGCTCGCGGGGGCGCCAGCAGCAACCGCCGGTGCAGAATCAGTCAGGGACGGGGCCGTCAGTGAAGGAGCCTTGTCCAGCAGCGGCCCGCCCCACTGGGCCTCGAGCAGGGCTTCGAGCACCGCGCCGACGCGGTACAGCCGGGCATCCTGGCGGGCCGGGGCCAGCAGCTGGACGCCGACCGGCAGCCCGTCCTCATCGGCCAGGCCGCCGGGCAGGGAGAGCCCCGGGACGCCTGCCATGTTGGCGGGGATGGTGGCGACGTCGTTGAGGTACATCGCCAGCGGGTCGTTGAGCTTCTCGCCGAGCTTGAAGGCCGTGGTGGGGGCCGTCGGGGAGATCAGCACGTCGGCCTTGGCGAACGCGGCCTCGAAGTCGCGCTGGATCAGGGTGCGCACCTTCTGGGCCGAGCCGTAGTAGGCGTCGTAGTAGCCGGCGCTCAGGGCGTAGGTGCCCAGGATGATGCGGCGCTTGACCTCGTCGCCGAAGCCGGCGGCGCGGGTGGCTCCCATGACGCGTTCAATCGTCATCGGTCCGTCTTCGGGGAGGACCCGCAGGCCGTACCGGACGCCGTCGAACTTGGCCAGGTTGGAGGAGGCCTCGGAGGGCATGATCAGGTAGTAGGCGCCCAGGGCGTACTTGAAGTTGGGGCAGGAGACCTCGACGATCTCGGCGCCGGCGGCCTTGAGCAGCTCAAGGGACTCATTGAAGCGGTTCTCGACGCCGGCCTGGTAGCCCTCGCCGTGGAGCTCCTTGATGATGCCGATCTTCATGCCGTCCACGTTGCCGGTCCGGGCGGCCGCGACGAGGTCCTCCAGCGGATCCTGCAGCGAGGTGGAATCGTGCGGATCGTGCCCGCCGATGACCTGGTGCAGCAGGGCGGAGTCCAGCACGGTGCGGGAGACCGGGCCGATCTGGTCCAGTGAGGAGGCCATGGCGATCGCTCCGTAGCGTGAGACGCCGCCGTAGGTGGGCTTGACGCCGACAGTGCCGGTGACGGCGCCGGGCTGGCGGATGGAACCGCCGGTGTCCGTGCCGAGGGCCAGCGGGGCTTCGAAGGCCGCGACGGCGGCAGCGGAGCCGCCTCCGGAGCCGCCGGGGATGCGGTCCAGGTCCCAGGGGTTGTGGGTGGGGCCGAAGGCGGAGTGCTCGGTGGAGGAGCCCATCGCGAATTCGTCCAGGTTGGTCTTGCCCAGGATCGGCATCCTGGCGGCGCGCAGGCGCTTGACCACGGTGGCGTCGTAGGGGCTGTGCCAGCCCTCGAGGATTTTCGAGCCGGCAGTGGTGGGCTGGCCGACCGTGACGATGAGGTCCTTGACCGCGATCGGCACACCGGCGAGCGCGTGCAGCTCCCCGGCGGCGGCGCCGCCGGCGGCGCGGATGGCGTCCACCTCGGCGGCGACGGCGAGCGCCTCATCAGTGTTGACGTGCAGGAAGGCGTGGACCTTGCCGTCGACGGCGGCGATGCGGTCCAGGTGCGCCTGGGTGACCTCGACGGCGGAGACCTCGCGGGCGGCGAGCTTGTCGGCGAGCTGCGCGGCGGAGGAGCGGATCAGCTCGGAGTTGGTTTCAGTCATGTTCTTAGTCCTCATCCAGGATTGCGGGGACCTTGAAGCGGCCTTCGTACGCGTCGGGGGCGCCGGACAGTGCCTGCTCGGCCGTGAAGGTGTGGCCCACGACGTCTTCGCGGAACACATTCGTCAGCGGAATCGGGTGGGACGTGGCCGGGACGTCATCACCGGCGGCTTCACTGACGGACTTCACTGAATCGACGATGACGGCGAGTTCGCCGGCCATCCTGTCCAGCTCTTCAGCACTCATCTCGATGTGCGCGAGTTGCGCGAGATGCGCGACGTCGTCGCGGTTGATCGCAGCCATGGATCTCCCCTGCAAGTTCGGATTATTTTCCGTCCCAGTCTACGTGCCCCTTGGCTGCCGTTCCGCACTCGTTGGCGGCGCCGGCGGTCACCTTTCCGGTGCCAGGCCGGACGATCCTCCGCGTGCTCGCTCGTCCTCCCCACTGTCCCCCTCCCCTCGCAAGCTCGGGCAGGGAACCCTGACGGCGTGGGCCCTCGCTTAGACGCACGCTTCCGGATGCCCGTCCTGCCACCGATGTGCTCCTCTCGCCTTTGGGAATGCGGAAACAGACAAGACGAGACTGTCGAGTCCGGAAAATCTCCGACTCGACAGTCTCGTTGTTATTTCTTGTGGTGTTCCTTGGCTTTTAGCCGATTCCTATGGCTCCGGTGAGGACTCCTACTGCGAGCATCACCAGGGAGATGACCGCTGTGCGCCAGAGGACTTTCTTGTGGTGGTCGCCCAGGTCCACCTTGGCGAGGGAGACGAGGAGCAGGATGGCCGGGACCAGGGGGCTCTGCAGGTGGAAGGGCTGGCCGGTGATGGAGGCGCGGGCCATGTCCGCCGCGCTGATGCCGTAGTGGCCGGCGGTTTCGCTGAGCACCGGCAGGACACCGAAGTAGAAGGCGTCGTTGCTCATGAAGAACGTCATCGGGATGCTCAGCACGCCGGTGATGACGGCCATGAACGGTCCCATGTCGGACGGGATGATCTGCACCAGCCAGGTGGACATGGCCTCCACCATGCCCGTGCCTTTCAGGACGCCCGTCAGGACCGCGGCGGCCATGACCATGCTGACCACGGCGACGATCGACGGGGCGTGGGCGACGAGCTGGGCGCTCTGGTCCTTGAGCTTGGGGAAGTTGACCAGCAGCGCGATCGCGGAGCCCACCATGAAGACGAAGGGCAAAGGCACGAGGTCCGCGACCAGCAGGACCATGATGGCGACGGTGAGGCCCAGGTTGAACCACTGGAGCTTGGGGCGCAGGGTGGCGCGGTTGGGGTCCAGGGCGGTGTCCGCCATGGCCGAATCGCGCTCGTCGACGAGGTCCTCGGTGCGTTCCAGGACTGCAACGGACGACCCTCCGGCAGGGGCTCCGCTGTTGCGGCGGGCGCCCTTGCGGCCGGTACCACCGGTGCCTGCACCGCCGTCGAACTCGACACCCTCGGCCCAGATTTCCGGAGCCACGGCGCGGAGGCGGTTGCGTTCCTGCAGGCCCAGCAGCCAGGCGAAGGCGAATACGACCACGAGGCCGGCGATCAGCGAGGGGATCATCGGGACGAAGACCTCGGAGACGCTGATCTTCAGGGCGGAGGCGGCGCGGGCCGTGGGGCCGCCCCAGGGCAGGATGTTCATGGTGCCGTTGGCCAGGCCCGCCACGCAGGTCAGGACCACGGGGCTCATCTTGAGCCGCAGGTAAACCGGCAGCATGGCCGCCGTCGTGAGGATGAACGTGGTGGAGCCGTCCCCGTCGAGGGAGACCGCCGCAGCGAGGATCGCGGTGCCGAGGACCACCTTGGCCGGGTCGTTGCCCAGCTTGCGCAGGATGAAGCGCACCAGCGGATCAAAGAGTCCGACGTCGATCATCAGGCCGAAGTAGATGATGGCGAACATCAGCAGCGCGGCGGTGGACGTCATGGACTTCATGGATTCCAGCACCATGGCGCCGATCCCGAGACCGGCGCCGGCGAAAAGTCCGAAGATTGTGGGGACGATGATGAGCGCCAGCACTGGCGTCAGCTTCTTCGTCATGATCAGCACCATGAATACCGCGATCATGGCGAATCCAAGTAATACCAGCACGGCCGGCTCCTTCTTCATTGAATGGCACCACTCCGGTGTGATGCGCACTACAGACGTTAGGGTGGCGCGCATCACGGCTGGGTCTTTGGCTCAATTGATTGGCATACTGCTTATTGGAAGCATTTTGCTCATTTTGCTCACACTCACAGGAGGGCCGCCATGAAGACGCTCAAAGGCCGGATTCCCCTGCGCTTTTCCACCCAGACGCTGCTGCTGCAGCTCGGGGTGGTGGCGCTCGTGGTGCTCCTCACCAGCGCCGTCCATGCCTGGCTGACCTACGACCGGCTGGGCCGGGAGGCCGAGAGCCAGGCGCTCACCCTGGCCCGGACCGTGGCCTCGGACCCCTCGGTTCGGGCGGAAGTCACCTCGATCAGCGCCCTCTCCGGCACTCCCCCGGCCGCCGAGCTCCTGGCCGGCCCGCTGATGGCCGCCGCCGAGGGCGCGCGGGCCCGCACCGGAGCGCTGTTCGTCGTCATCACCGACGAGACGGGCCTGCGGCTGGCCCACCCCGACGCCGAGAGGCTGGGCGAACGGGTCAGCACGGACCCCTCCGAGGCGCTGGCCGGCAAGGAGGTCACCACCCGCAACACCGGAACCCTGGGCCCGTCCGCCGGCGCCAAGGTCCCGGTGTACGCGCCGGGCTCCGCCGCCGTGGTGGGCGAGGTGAGCGTCGGCTACTCCACCGAGACCATCGGGCAGAGCCTGGCCCGGGACATCGTCCCCATCGCCCTGACGGCCGCGGGCGCCCTGCTCGCCGGAGTGCTCGCGTCCTTCCTGCTGCGGCGGCGGCTGCAGCGGCTCACGCTGGGTCTCGAACCGGAGGAGATCAGCACCCTGGTGCACGACCAGGTCGCCGTGCTGCAGGGCGTGGACGACGGCGTGATCGGCGTGTCCGCGGACGGCCGGATCAGTGTCTTCAATGCCGCGGCCCAGCGGCTGCTCGGCGAGCCCGATCTGGCCGGTACCCCCTGGGCCGCGGCAGCAGTCCCCGGCCAGCTCAAGGCCCTGACCCGGGCCGACGCCACCGAAGGCGACGCGGTGGAACTGGTTGCCGGCGGCCGGGTCCTCGTGGCGAGCGCCCGCAAGGCCCTGCACGGCCGGGAGGACCTCGGCTGGGTGGTCATGCTGCGTGACCGGACCGAGCTGCAGCAGCTGACCCGCCAGCTCGACGCCGTCGGCACCATGTCCGCCGCCCTGCGCGCCCAGCGCCACGAGTTCGCCAACCAGCTGCACACCATCGCCGGTTTCATGAGCATCGGCCAGCACCAGCAGGCGCGTGACTACCTGGCGCGTCTGGCGGCCACCGGGCCGCTGAAATTCCCGGTGGACCAGGCCGAGCTGCTCCAGGACCCCTATCTGCAGGCGTTCCTGGGTGCCAAGGGCGTGGAAGCTGACGAGCGTGGCGTGAGCCTGCGGCTCGGCCCGGAAACCCTGGTCCGCGGCCATGTCACGGAGCCGCAGGAGGTCACCACGGTCCTGGGGAACCTGATCGACAACGCCGTGAATGCCGCCGTCGCCGGCTCCGCACCGGAGCGCTGGGTCGAGGTGGAGGTGCTGGACGAACCCGGGGAGGGCGGCGGCGCCACCGGACGGGGAACCCTGCATATCGTCGTCGGCGATTCCGGCGACGGAATCGCTCTCGGACCCGATGCCGCTACGGACACCGAGGCGGTGTTCGCGGAAGGATTCACGACGTCGGAGCCGACGGCCCGGGCAGGCGCCGGGCAGGGGCTGGGGCTGGCGTTGTCCCGGCAGCTCGCGCGGCGCCGCGGCGGGGACGTGCGGGTGCTGGATCCGGGCTCCCCCGGCGGCCCGGGAGCCGTGTTCGTCGCGACGCTGCCCGGGACTACCTCCGGCGGCGACCAGACCGGTTCACTACGGAGGGACAACGATGTCTGAAGATTTCAGGGTGCTGATTGTCGATGATGACTTCCACGTGGCCAAGCTGCACGCGGCCTATGTGGATTCGGCGGCCGGATTCCTGGCCCTGCCGCCGGCGGGTTCGGCGTCGCAGGCGCTGCAGGCGATCCACAGCCTGCGCCCGGACCTGGTGCTGCTGGACGTCTACCTGCCGGATGCCTCGGGGCTGGATCTGCTGCGCCAGCTGGACGTGGACACCATGATCCTCAGCGCGGCCTCGGACACGGCCTCGCTCCGGCTCGCCTTCCGTCGCGGCGCCCTGGGCTACCTGCTCAAGCCCTTCACGGCCGAATCCCTCTCCCAGCAGCTCCGCTCCTACGCGCGCTACCGGCGGATCCTCGCCCAGCCCGGCAACGTCAGTCAGGACACCGTGGAGCGGGCCAAGCGCGCCCTGATCCCGGGGGACGTCACCGCCTCGGCCCGGCCTCGGTCCGCCACCGAGGCAGCGGTGCTCGAATCCCTGGTGCCCGGCGAGCAGTACTCGGCGGCCGACGTCGCCGCGCGCGTGGGCGTCTCCCGGGCCACCGCCCAGCGATACCTGTCCGCGCTCGCGGACGACGGCGCCGTCGACATCCAGCTGCGCTACGGCACCACCGGCCGTCCGGAACACCGCTACGGCCTGCCGCCTGCAGCCGGCGGAGGTTAGTGGTCATTTTCGCTAATTGTCGGGGGTTGAGGCCCAGTCTTCGCGCCCGGGCACGTGCAGTGGCTCCGCTGGGGCGTCGGGCCACGTCCCCGGGGGGACATGCCCATTCTTCGACCCGGGGACCGGGCATATCCGGAATATGTCCATCGGCCGGGCCCGGCGCGGGGCATGTCCTGTCCGGGGGCACGTGCAGTGGCTCCGTTGGGGTCGGACCGGCTGAGGGCCTCAATCTGGGCGCGGGCCTCGTCTCCCAGGTGTCCAGCCCAAACCGGGGCTTACAGCTCCTGGCGGTAAACGAGCAGTTTGATGTCCGTGTCCGGCACCAGCCAGTCGCGTTCCGGAACCCGCACGAAGCCGGTCTTCCGGTAGAGGCCGTGGGCGCTTTCCCAGGTCATACCAGTGGTGAGCGCCACGGCGTGGATGCCGGGCAGGGACCTGCCATGCTCGATGATGGCCTGCACCATGGCCTTGCCGGCTCCGCTGCGTTGGACCGCCGGGTCCACCACGAGCATCCGGAACTCCAGTTCATCGCTGAGGGCGATGTCGGCGTAAGGCTCACCGGCGACGGCAAGCGTCACGGAGCCCACGATCCGGCCGGCGCGCTCGGCGACCCAGATCGTGGCCTTCGCCGCCCGCTGGGCGACGTTCTGGATCTGCCGCATGTAGGGGTGGTCGGCGCTCGCAAAGTAGCCTGCCGCCAGGTAGGCGTCCCGGGTGATGCGCGCAACGGCGTCGTAGTCAGCCGGAACAGCGGGGCGAATGAGGATCTGCGAAGGCACCTGTCCATGGTACGGTCGGTCACTGCCGGCAGCCGCCAGATGGGCCGTTTCCGTGACTGAACTATCAGTTTGACAAGGAAAGCAGGCCGGCACTCGGACAGGGGCCTGCCACAGTGCCCGTTCAGAGCGGGAACTTGCCGGAGAGCTCCAGGGGCCCGGCGCAGGTCCATGCTGCCAGCCGATCATCGTCGGAGGGTCCGCCCGCCAGCGGGCTGGTGAGCCGCGGCCGGCGCACCCAGCAGCCGGCTTCTTCGGCAATCAGGGCACCCGCGGCGAAGTCGTGCTCATTGAGGCCGCGTTCACCGAAGGCATCGACGCTGCCGTCCGCCACGAGGCAGAGGTCCAGGGCCGCGGAGCCGAGCCGGCGGACGTCGGCGAAGCCGTCCATCAGAGAGCCCAGGCCGCTTGCCTGCTCCGAGCGGACGGCCGGGTCGTAGCTGAAACCGGTGGCCAGGATCTGCCCGCTGCGCCCGGTCACGGGCCCAAACAGCTGCGTCTGCCGGCCCTTCTCCTCGAGCCAGGCACCGTGGCCCCGGGAGGCGTAGTACGTCCGTCCCAGCGCCGGGGCGTTGACGACGCCGGCCAGCCAGACGCCGTCGGGGTCCGCCACGGCCACGGAGGTGCCGTAGTAGACGATGTTGCGGATGAAGTTGGTGGTGCCGTCGAGTGGGTCGACGGACCAGCGGTAGCCGCTGGGGGTATCCGGAAGGACGGTGCCGCCCTCTTCCCCCGTGATGATGTCGCGCGGCCGTGCGGCGGTGAGGACATCGCGGACGGCTGTTTCCGCGGCGAGGTCAAAGGCTGTCACCCAGTCCCCGGAATCGCCCTTGTTGCTGACCTCCAGTTCGGCCGCGTTCCGGCCGGCCAGGACGGCAGCTCCGGCCGCCGCAGCCGCCTTGGCCAGTTCGAGCAGCACTGTCAGTTCCGGGGTGGCGGCGGGATCCGCACTCATTCGGCAACCACTTCCTGGGTTTCTTCCTCGTCGGAAGCGCCGGAACCGGCGGCCGGGCCGGTGGCCAGCAGCGCGCGGAAGCCGTCCTCGTCCAGCACGGGCACACCCAGCTGTTCGGCCTTGTCCAGCTTGGTACCGGCGTTCTCGCCGGCCACCACGTAGCTCGTGATCTTCGAGACAGAGCCGGCTGCCTTGCCGCCGCGGACCAGGATGGCTTCCTTGGCCTCGTCCCGGCTGAAGCCCTCGAGGCTTCCGGTGACCACGATGGTCAGTCCTTCCAGCGTCCTGGGTGTGGACTCGTCGCGCTCGTCCGCCATCCGGACGCCGTCGGCTGCCCAGCTGTCAACGATCTCGCGGTGCCAGTCCTCGGCGAACCATTCCGTGAGGGCCTGGGCGATCACCGGGCCGACGCCGTCGACGTGGGCGAGCTCCTCCTCGGAGGCCTGCCGGATGGCATCCATGCTGCCGAAGGCCGTCGCAAGCGCCCGGGAGGCCCGCGGTCCGACGTGCCGGATGGACAGCGCCACGAGGACACGCCAGAGCGGCTGGGCCTTGGCCTTGTCCAGTTCCCGGAAGAGTTTCTCCGTGGTGGCCGTCGGCTTGGACGGGGTTTTGGCGGTGCCCTTGCTGTAGAAGTACGGCACCAGCTCGAACTCGCCGGTGGCCACCCCCTTGGACCGCTTCTCGCGCCGGATGCGGACGTCGGCGAGGTCTTCGCGCGTGAGCCGGAACAGGTTCGCCTCGGTGGTCAGCGGCGCGGCTTCCGGCTCGGCCGGCTGGGTCAGGGCGATGGCGGCTTCCCAGCCGAGTGCCTCGATGTCGAAGGCGCCGCGGCCGGCGAGGTGGAAGACGCGTTCGCGCAGCTGCGCCGGGCAGGAGCGGGAGTTGGGGCAGCGGATGTCCACGTCCCCCTCCTTCGCCGGCGCCAGGGGTGTGCCGCAGGCCGGGCATTCGGTGGGCATGACGAAGTCCCGCACCGGCGGATCCTGCAGGTCCCGGAGGGCAAGGACCGGCCCGACGATCTCCGGAATGACGTCCCCGGCCTTGCGCAGCACCACGATGTCGCCGATTTTGACGCCCTTGGCCTTGACGACTTCCTGGTTGTGCAGGGTGGCCATCTCCACCGTCGAGCCGGCGACCTTGACCGGTTCCATCACGCCGTACGGGGTGACGCGGCCGGTGCGGCCCACGTTGACCGCGATGTCCAGCAGCTTCGTGTGGACTTCCTCCGGCGGGTACTTGTAGGCGACGGCCCAGCGCGGGACGCGTGAGGTGTAGCCGAGCGCCCGCTGGGTGGCAAAGTCGTCCACCTTGACCACGATGCCGTCGATTTCATGGGCCAGGCTGTGGCGCTTGTCGCCGTAGCGGGTGATGAACTCCAGCACGTCCTTCAGCCCCGGCAGGACCTCGAAGTACGGGCTCGTGGGGAGCCCCCAGGCGGCGAGCTGGGCGTAGGTGTCCGACTGGCTGGCCGTTTCGAGCCCTTCGCGGGCACCGATGCCGTGCACGTACATCCGCAGCGGCCGCTTGGCGGTTTCCGCGGGGTCCTTCTGGCGCAGCGAACCGGCGGCGGCGTTGCGCGGGTTGGCCAGCGGCGCCTTGCCGGCCTCGATCAGGGCCTCGTTGAATTCCGCGAACGCCTTGGAGGGGATGAAGACCTCGCCGCGGATCTCCATCTCGGCCGGGAAGTTGCTGCCGCTGAGCTGCTGCGGGATTTCCTTGATGGTCAGGACGTTGTGCGTGATGTCCTCCCCGGTGGTGCCGTCGCCGCGGGTGGCGGCCCGGATCAGCGCGCCGTCGCGGTAGAGCAGGTTGACGGCCAGGCCGTCGATCTTGAGTTCGGTCAGCCACGACGGCGTCCCGTTGCCGAGCCTTGTGATGCTGGCTTCCGCTTTGGCAACCCAGGCCTCCAGCTCTTCGAGTGAGAAGACATCCTCCAGGCTGTACATGCGCTGCAGATGTTCGACGGCGGTAAAGGCTGCGGACACCTCGCCGCCCACCTCCTGGGTGGGCGAATCGTTGGCCACGAGTTCGGGGTGCATGGCCTCGATCGTTTCCAGCCGCCGGTAGAGTTCGTCGAACTCGGCGTCGGAAATGATCGGCGCGTCCTCCTGGTAATACGCGAAGCGGTGCTTGCGGACCTGCTCCACGAGGTCCTCGTACTCTTCGCGCACATCCTTGGCCGGGACCAGCTCCCCGGCAGGGCTTTGGGCGTCGGTATCTGCTGCAGTCTTCCCTATGCTCACAGACCTATCCTGCCTTAGATCCCCGACATTGTCCGGGCGGCGCCGGGCAGAGGATCGACGGCGGCCGGGACGTTTGAGGCGTCCACCACGATGCAGGTGACGTTGTCCCGTCCCCCGCTGCCCAGGGCCGCCTGGATGAGTTCGTCGACGGCCGCCTGCGGATCAGCTTCGGAGCCCAGGATGGCGGCGATCTGCCCGTCGTCCAGCTCGCCGTTGAGGCCGTCGGAGCAGACCAGGATCCGGTCCCCCTCCTCCACGGGCAGCAGCCAGTAGTCGGCCCCGGTCTCGTCCCCGGCGCCGAGGGCACGGGTGACCACGTGCCGGCGCGGGTGCACCGCTGCCTCGGCCCGGCTGATCTGGCCGGCGTCCACCAGTTCCTGCACTTCGGAGTGGTCCACGCTGACCTGGCTGAACGTGCCCTGGCTGAGCCGGTAGGTCCGGGAGTCGCCGATGTTCACCACGAGCCAGTACGGGATCCCCAGCTGTTCCACCACCACGACGCCGGAGAGCGTAGTGCCGGCCCGGGATCCGGTCGCCTCGCGGATGCTTGCGTCAGCCAGGAGCAGGTATTCCTGCACGACGCCGGCAGTCGCGTCCCGCCCTCCGCTCGCCAGCTGGGGGATCCCGGCGAGGGTGCGCACGCAGATGCCGCTGGCGATCTCGCCGGCCTCATGCCCGCCCATCCCGTCTGCGACGGCGAAGACGGGATCGGCGGCGATGAAGGAGTCCTCGTTCATCTCGCGGCGCAGGCCACGGTCAGTGCCGTAGCCGCAGCTGAGTCGGAGGCTGCGGGCGCTGCCGGGGGCACTGGAGGGACTCCCCACGGAGCGGGATGCTGAATCAGCAGAGGGGGGAACGGCGTCCGGCTGGAATTTCATGCCTGTCCTAGGTAGAAGGAGCGGTCACCGGGCTTGGGGCCCGCGATAACGGGGATCCTACCCGGGATCGGGCAGCGGGACAGAAGTCAGTCCAGGACCAGGCCGCGGCCGCTGCCGCGCTGCAGTTGGACCGGGTGGATTTCGCCGAAGCCGCGGACGTCTTCGGCGGGGCGCGGAAGCAGGACGAAGCGTTCATCCTGCTCGAGGGCGGCGGCAGTCATGGAGTCCACGAGCACCGTTCCGGGATCCGCCAGGGCGGTCAGCCGCGCCGCGAGGTTTACCGTGGGCCCGTAGATGTCACCGAGCCTGGAGAGGATGCGGCCCCAGACCATGGCCACCCGGGCCTGCGGCAGGATCTCGTCCTCGGTGAAGGCCCGGCACAGGGCCAGTGAGATCTCTGCGCCGGCCGCGGGGGTTTCGGCGATGTAAAGGACTTCGTCGCCGACGGTTTTGACCAGGCGGCCGCCGCCGACGGAGATGATTTCGGCGCATTTGTTCTCGAAGCGCTGCACCAGCTGGGCAAGCGTCTTCTCGTTCATACGGCGGGACAGGCTGGTATAGGAAACCAGGTCGGCGAAGCCGACGGCCCGGGCGAGCGGCAGCGGCGTGTCGTCCTCGTCCCCTTCGCGGCCCTCCTCGCTGGACTGGAGCCCTGCCTCGGCCCGCACGGCCAGCCGCTGGATGCCGGCGTTGAGCTGGCGGCGCCAGGAGTAGACCAGCATCTCTTCAAGGGCGTCCACCAGGGAGGGCAACTCGCTGACCAGCCGCTTGCGGGCCACGGAGTCCGGAACGCCCTGCTGGTGGACCAGGTCCTCCACCAGCGCCTCGATCTGCCACACCACCATTCGGTCCGTCATCTGGCCGATGGCGCGGGTGACGGAGATGGCGGCTTCCTCGGTGAGCTTGCCGGCCCGGACCAGGTCCACGATGGTGTTGAGCGCGGCCTGGTCGCGTTCGGTGAAGGCGACGTCCTCATCGCCCAGGTTGGGGAAGCCCAGGGCACGCCAAAGTTTCCGGGCGGAGAGCAGCGAGAGCCCGGCGCCAGCCGCGACTTCACGGCGGCGAAGCTTGCGCTCCCCACCGAGCAGCCGGTGTTCCAGGGCTTTCACGGCGATGCGTTCGGCGGAAATAGTTCCGGTGGACGGCGCGGAGGCAGGTTCCGGGCCCGCCTCGGGAACGCTGTCCGCGGAGTCCGTGCCGGCGGAATCAACGTCGGCGGAATCAACGGGAAGAACTGCTGCGTGGGTGCCGTCCGCTGCCGCGCTGTCGCGGTCGGCGAAGGTCCCGGCAGCGGAGTCGAGGACGGCTGCTTCGAGCGTGGCGGCCTCGACGACGGTGTCTTCAACGTGCGACGGATCCTCCGCCAGAAGTCCGGTTTCATGGTGGACGTTCTCAGCGCTCATCTCTTCCACCTTCTCTCGTCTCCCATGGCCAGGCGCCGTAGCGGGTGCCGTCGGGGTTGTGCATCATGCCCTCGGCCCCAAATCCCCCACCCTGCGGGAGTTCATTGATGGCGTCAAGTATGAAGTTTCGGAACGTCACCACCTCCGGGACGTCGGGGACCACCGTGCTGGAGGGGTACCCGGTATCCAAGGATATATTCCCGGACCGCAATACGCGTTGGAGCAACGACTGGTGGATCTCGACATTTCGGACGGCGGCCAAGTAGACCTGTTGATCGCGCCGCCGCAACATGCCGTAACGGGCAACTAAGCGCTGGTTCGTGAGCGTGTAACGGGTGGCGTGCCACGTCAGCACCCGGGGCAGGCAGTAGCCAAGCAGTACCCAAGCCGCCAGCGCCACGCACACTCCTGTCAGCCAGACCGTCCAGTCCCGTGTTACCAGCGGAACCAGCTTGGCGGGGCCGCCTTTCACAATCCAGGCGCTGGCATAGGCGGCCAAGGCGGGAACAAGGATGAACAACAGCGCCGGGACCATCAGCGTCCTGGGCTGGGGCCGGGTCACCGCAATGACTTGCTCGCCCGGGAGAAGCTCTTTACGCATAGCCACTTTCGGCGCTGCCAGGCTTCCCGCCGGCCCTGCCGTCCGGCTCCTGGGCGGGCGGCGTCCAGGGCCGCAGGTGCACCACGTCGCCCGCCGTCACGACGTGCTCGTGGCCGCCGGAGTCAACCACCATGAGCGAGCCGTAGTCATCCAGGCGCGAGGCATGGCCGATGATTTCATGGTCGCCGGGCAGGTGGGCTCGCACCTGCTTGCCGAGCGTCGCCAGCACGGCCTCGACCCGCTTGTGCAGCGAGTGGCCGCCTGCCATCCCGGCGGCGGGGTCGCCGTCGGCGTTGCAGAAGCTCCGGTACAGGGTGGCGAAACGGGACAGGTAGCTCTTCAGCAGCACGGTCCGGTCCACGGTGGCCGGGTGCTCCAACAGCACGGAGGTGGCGTTGGGAACCGGCAGTTCGGCCTCCGTGAGGGAGACGTTGAGCCCGGTGCCGAGTACCACCGGCGGCACCGCCCCGCCGTGCATCGGCCCAAGCTGGGCCAGGATACCGGCGATTTTCCGGCCGCGCACCAGGACGTCGTTGGGCCATTTGAGTTCGGCCGGGATGCCTGCCGTTTCCAGCAGCGCGTCGCGCAGGGCCAGCGCCGCGAGCAGCGACAGCCACGAATAGCTCTGGGTCGGCAACGGCCGGCCATCGGAATTGACCGGCCGGAGCACGAGGGAGACGGAGACGGAGCTTCGGGCCGGGGCTTCCCAGCGGCGGTCCAGCCGTCCGCGGGCAGCGCTCTGGTATTCGGCGGTGAGCACGGTCAGGTCCGGATAGGCGGCCGGATCCTCGCTGGCGCCGCGCAGCAGGTCCGCGTTCGTGGAACCGGTGGACTCCACCACGGTGAGTTGGGGGATGCCGTGGGCAGCCAGGAACGACTCATCACTGAGGGCGTTCACGTCAAGGGGCGGACGGTCCGGGGCTTCCTGCGCGGCTTCCATGCTTGAATCCTACCGAGTAACGGGCACCGCGGCTCCGGCTCCGGCTCCGCCTGCCCGGATCCCGGGACCGGCAGGAAACTCAGAGGAACATGTCAGGGACCAGCAGGTTCTCCGGGGCGCCAAGGCTGTAGGGCGTGAAGTCCGTGACGCCGGCGGCGGCCAGGACTTCTTCGTCGGTGTAGAAGTTGCCGCTCCGGCTGCCGGAGTCCGGCGTGGCGTTGCTGCCGGTCAACACGGCGTGGGCCGCGTCGGCCATGATCGCCGGGCCGCGGGCGCCCTTGACGATCAGCTCCCCGCCCGGCATGTTCCGGATTGCGGCGGTGTCAATCAAAGTGCAGGGCCACAGCGAGTTGACGCTGATCCCGTCCGCCTTGAGCTCTTCGGCGAGTCCCAGGGTGGTCAGGCTCATGCCGTACTTGGCCATGGTGTAGGCCAGGTGCATGCCAGCCCACTTGGGATCCAGGTTCAGCGGCGGGGAGAGGGTGAGAATGTGCCCGGCGCCGGATTCGCGCAGGGCGGGCAGGGCGAGCTTGGACAGCAGGAAGGTGCCGCGGACATTGATGTCCTGCATGAGGTCGTAGCGCTTCATGTCCACGGCGTCGGTCGTGGACAGGTCGATCGCGGAGGCGTTGTTGATGACGATGTCGATCCCGCCGAAGCGTTCGACGGCGGCGGCAGCGGCGCCGGCGACGTCGTCGTCGTTGCGCACATCGCCGACCAGCGGCAGCGCCTGTCCGCCGGCCGCCTCGATCTGTTCGGCGGCGGAGTAGACCGTGCCTTCCAGCTTGGCGTGCGGCTGGCCGGTCTTGGCCATCAGGACGATGTTCGCGCCGTCGCGCGCGGCGCGGGTGGCGATGGCCAGGCCGATGCCGCGGCTGCCCCCGGAGATGAGGACGGTGCGGCCCTGGAGGGAACCGGCGGCCTGGTACGGCCCTGCAGCGGTGCCCGAAGCGTCATTGCTCAAAGTCATGAGGACACTCTAGCGGAGTTATATTACTGACGAGTAACATCGCTGTCACGGTGGGGAGAATCTGGGAAAATTGTAGGTTTTCTACAGCGGCCTGGGCTCGTTACGTCACTAGACTTGCCAGCAGGCCCCCGTCCGGTTTTCCAGATTTGTGGAATCCGGCCAAACCCGCCGCACGGGACAGGGCCAGGAAACTTCAGAACAACCAGCGCCAGAACTATCAGCGACAGAGCCGGAGACACTTGATGAGCCACGATCTGACCACGACTGCGGGAAAGATTGCAGACTTCCGCGACCGCCAGGCCAGTGCCGAGCAGCCCTCCGGCCCCGAAGCGATCCAGAAGCAGCATGCGCGCGGCAAGAACACCGCCCGCGAGCGCATCGACCTGTTGCTGGACGCCGGTTCCTTCGTCGAATTCGACGCGCTGGCCGTGCACCGTTCCACGGCCTTCGGCATGGAGAAGAAGAAGCCGCTGGGCGACGGGCTCGTCTCCGGCTACGGCACCGTCGACGGCCGCCCCGTCGCCGTGTACAGCCAGGACTTCTCCGTCTACGGCGGCTCGCTGAGCCAGGTCAACGGCGAAAAGATCGTCAAGGTCCAGGAATTCGCGCTGCGCAACGGCTGCCCCGTGGTCGGCATCCTCGACGGCGGCGGGGCACGGATCCAGGAAGGCGTCGCCTCGCTGGCCATGTTCGCGGACATCTTCCGCAACAACGTGCATGCCTCCGGCGTCGTACCGCAGATCTCCCTCATCATGGGCCCCTCCGCCGGCGGCGCGGCCTACTCCCCCGCGCTGACCGACTACGTGGTCATGGTGGACAAGACCTCGCACATGTTCATCACCGGCCCGGACGTGATCAAGACGGTCACCGGCGAAGATGTGGACATGGAAACCCTCGGCGGTGCCCGCCAGCACAACGCGAACACGGGCACCTCCACCTACCTCGCTTCCGACGAGGCCGACGCGATCGAGTTCGTCCGCGAACTGCTGGACTTCCTGCCCTCCAACAACCTCGCCGAGGCCCCGGTGCTGGAACACCAGCAGGAGCTGGAGCTCGACGACGACGACCTCGCCCTCGATGTGCTGATCCCGGACTCCGCCAACCAGCCCTACGACATGCGCAAGGTCATCGAGCAGATTGTCGACGACGCGCACTTCCTCGAGATGCAGTCCCTGTACGCCCCCAACGTGATGATCGGCTACGGCCGGGTGGAGGGCCACACGGTGGGCATCGTGGCCAACCAGCCCCTGCAGTTCGCCGGCACCCTGGATATCGCCGCTTCGGAGAAGGCCGCCCGCTTCGTCCGGCACTGCGACGCCTTCAACATCCCCATCATCACGCTCGTGGATGTGCCGGGCTTCCTGCCGGGCAAGGACCAGGAGTTCCAAGGCATCATCCGCCGCGGAGCCAAGCTGCTCTACGCCTACGCCGAGGCCACCGTGCCCAAGCTGACGGTCATCACCCGCAAGGCCTACGGCGGAGCGTACATCGTGATGGGCTCCAAGAAGCTCGGCGCGGACCTCAACCTGGCCTGGCCCACCGCGCAGATCGGCGTGATGGGCGCCCAGGGCGCCGTCAACATCCTGTACCGCCGCGAACTGGCCGCGGTGGCGGAGGCCGGTGGCGACGTCGAGGCCCAGCGCGCCGAGGTCATCCGGCAGTACGAGGAAGAGCTGCTCAACCCTTACCAGGCCGCCCAGCTCGGCTACGTGGACGCCGTCATCGCGCCCTCCGAGACCCGGATGCAGATCATCAAGGGCCTGCGCGCCCTGCGGGACAAGCGCGCCAGCCTGCCCGCCAAGAAGCACGGGAACATCCCGCTGTGAGCGGGCTCGAGCCCATGGACCCTGCCGAGCCGGCCGCGGCCCCCGCGGAAAGCCTGCTGTCGGTCGTCAAGGGCGAGCCGACGGCGGAGGAACTGGCGGCGCTGACCGCCGTCGTCCTCTCGCTCGGCAGCGTCGAAACAGCGGCACCGGAGAAGCCCGGCGTCCGGCACTGGGTCCGGCGGCAGCAACTGCGGCTGGCACCCCAGCCCGGTCCCGGGGCGTGGAAGCGCAGCCGGGGCTGACGACCGCCCCCGCCGGAAAAGTTCAGTAACCTTTTCATAACCGCCAGCGCCCGGCTAGTCTCGTTCGGGTGACTACCGAAACCACTGAACACACAGCCCCCGCGCGCCCGAAGACGGCCATCGATGCTGTCGCCGATGGCTTCACGGAGACCCTGATCCGGCTTAACCCGAGCCTCGCCACGGAACTCGGGCTGCCCGGCCACGAGACCGAATACCAGGACTTCTCCCCCGCCGGGCGCGGGGAATTCGCCGCCGCCGCGCGCGGGGCGCTTGCCGCGCTCGAGGGACTGGAGCCGGTTGACGACGTCGACGCCGTCACCCTCGATGCCATGCGGGAACGCCTGGGCCTGCAGCTGGAAATCCACGATTCGGGCTGGGACACGGCCGAGTTGAACAACATCGCCTCCCCCCCGCAGGATATCCGCGCGATTTTCGATCTCATGCCGACGGACACCGCGGAGCAGTGGGACCACATCGCGGGACGCGCCCACAACGTGCCGGCCGCGATCGACGGCTACATCGAGTCGCTGCGCTCGGCCAAGGAGGACGGCAAGGTTTCCGCCGCCCGCCAGGTCTCGATCGTGATCGAACAGGCCACCAAGCATGCCGCGGACGACGGCTTCTTCGCCAAGCTTGCCGCCGAGGCCAAGATGGCGGAAGTCGCGCTCCCGGAGGACGTGCAGTCCAGGCTCGACGCCGGCGCCGCCGCCGCCCGTGTGGCCTACTCCCGGCTCGCCGGCTTCCTGTCAGCCGAACTGCTGCCGCTCGCCCCGGAAAAAGATGCGGTGGGCCGCGAGCGCTACGCTCTGGCCTCGCGTTCCTTCCTCGGCGCCACGGTGGACCTCGAGGAGACCTACGCCTGGGGCGTGCAGGAACTCGACCGCCTGATTGCCGAGCAGGAGCGGGTGGCTGGAGAGATCCGGTCCGGCGCCACCATCGAGGAAGCCAAGGAGATCCTCAATGGCGATCCCGCCCGCCAGCTCAAGGGCACCGATGCCCTCAGGACCTGGATGCAGGAGCTCTCCGACAGGGCCGTGGCGGATCTGGCCGGAGTGCATTTCGACATCCCGGATGTCATGAAGACGCTCGAGTGCAAGATCGCCCCGACCCAGGAAGGCGGCATCTACTACACCGGCCCCTCGGACGACTTCAGCCGACCGGGCCGCATGTGGTGGTCCGTGCCGCCGGGCGAGGACACCTTCACCACCTGGGCCGAGACCACCACGGTCTACCACGAGGGCGTCCCCGGCCACCACCTGCAGGTCTCGACCGCCACCTACCGCCGCGAGCTGCTCAACAAGTGGCGCCGCAACGTCTGCTGGACCTCCGGGCACGGCGAGGGTTGGGCTCTCTACGCGGAGAAGCTCATGCAGGAACTGGGCTACTTGAAGGATCCGGGCGACCACATGGGCATGCTGGACATGCAGCGCATGCGGGCAGCCCGCGTCGTCTTCGACATCGGCGTGCACCTGGAGCTGGAGGTCCCCGAGCGCTGGGGCTCCGGCACCTGGACCCCGGACAAGGGCTACGAGTTCCTCAAGCACAACCTCGCCATCAGCGAAGGCCAGCTCAGGTTCGAGTTCACCCGCTACCTCGGCTGGCCGGGCCAGGCGCCGTCGTACAAGGTGGGCCAGCGGCTCTGGGAACAGATCCGTGCCGAGCTCGAATCCCGCCCCGGCTTCGACCTCAAGGAGTTCCACAGCAAGGCGCTCAATATCGGCTCGGTAGGCCTGGACACGCTCAAGCGCGCCCTGCTCGGGTAAGTCCCCGGCCGCCGAGACAATCGCCACACCGGAGGCTGGAATAACTTCACATTGTCCTTGCGTGACGCCGGGATACCGGGGATTCCGCGCCGGATACCCGCTGGTGACGGCGTAACATTTCTCAACATCGGTTCGTCGTGATAACCAGCCCGGTCCTAGCGTGTTCGGGTGAGCACTCAGACAAGCACCCCCGCACCCGCCGGAAAGACCGGCTCCCAGCTGCCCAAATGGGCCGGCTCGTTCGGCTTCCAGATCATCGCCGCCCTGATCGTCGGCCTGGGCCTGGGCCTGCTGGCCAAGTACACCGGCAGCACCAAGGCAAGCCCGAATGCCCTCGGCACCACGCTGCAGACCATCGGCTCGAGCTACGTCTCGCTGCTGCAGACCGCCGTCGTGCCCCTCATCTTCACCGCCGTCGTCAGCTCCATCTCCAACCTGCGCGCCGTCTCCAACGCCGCCCGGCTGGCCTGGAACACGCTGCTCTGGTTCGCGATCACCTCGCTGATCGCGGTCCTGATCGGCATCGGCCTGGGCGTGCTGCTGCAGCCGGGCGCGAGCACCGGCATCACGCAGGAGGCCAAGTACGCCGGCAAGTCCGGTGACTGGTGGGCCTTCCTGACCGGCCTGTTCCCGAAGAACTTCCTCGGCCTGGGCGCCAGCACCACCGTCACCGACGGCGTCGCCACCACGGCCGTGAGCTTCAACGTGCTCCAGATCCTGGATCGCCGTCGGCATCGCAGCGCTCAAGGTGGGCAAAGCGGCCGAGCCGTTCCTGAACCTCAACGCCTCCGCCCTCGCCGTGATCCAGAAGGTCCTCTGGTGGATCATCCGGATCGCCCCGATCGGCACCGTCGGCCTGATCGGCAACGCTGTGGCGATCTACGGCTGGGACACCATCGGCTCGCTCGGCAAGTTCACCTTCGCCATCTACGTGGGCCTGGCCCTCGTGCTGTTCGTGGTCTACCCGGTCCTGGTCCGCACCCACGGCCTGTCCGTCAAGCAGTACTTCTCCGGCGTCTGGCCTGCCGTGCAGCTGGCGTTCGTCTCCCGCTCCTCGGTGGGCACCCTGCCGCTGACCCAGCGCGTGACCGAGCGCAGCCTGGGCGTCCCCCGCGCCTACGCCTCCTTCGCCGTGCCGCTGGGCGCCACCACCAAGATGGACGGCTGCGCCGCGATCTACCCGGCCATCTCCGCGATCTTCGTGGCCCAGTTCTTCGGCATCCAGCTCGACTTCACCCAGTACCTGCTGATCGCCCTCGTCTCCGTATTGGGCTCCGCTGCGACGGCCGGCACCACGGGCGCCGTCGTGATGCTGACCCTGACGCTATCCACGCTGGGACTGCCGCTGGCCGGAGTCGGGCTGCTGCTGGCGATCGACCCGATCCTGGACATGGGCCGCACCGCCGTCAACGTGGCCGGGCAGGCACTGGTCCCCACCATCGTGGCCAAGCGCCAGGGCATCCTGAACGAGTCGCTCTACAACGCACCGCGCACCGGTGACCCGTTCAGTGACGAAGCCACCGACGACGCCGGCACGGCCGCCGTCGACCCCTCGGCTGCCGCTGCTCCCGCAGCCGGGCGGGAAGAACGCGAGTTGGCGGACGCGAAGGCGTAGCGACTGCAACGAGCGTTTACAGGAGAAGTCCCCGGGAGATCCCGGGGACTTCTCTGGTTAAGCGAGGTCGGCTTGAATCCCGCCGGGCTTAGCGGCCGCCTCCGCCGATGACGCCCTTTTCGACGGCCTTGGTGACCGCGTCGGCCTCTGCCTGGGTCAGGGTGCCGTCCGTGACGGCCTTGTCCAGCCTGGTCTTCAGTGCTGCAGCATGATCGGCCCGGGCCGCGGTCCGGAGCTCCTCCAGGGCCGCGGTGACCTTGGACTCCTCAAGGCCGAGCGACGACGCCAGCGACTTCGCAAGGGCAGCCTCCCGGGCGGCGCGGTCCGGCTTTGTACCTTCAGCCGGCGGGGTACCTTCAGCCGGCGGGGTACCTTCAGCCGGCGGGGTGGCCGGCTTGTTGGCGTCGCGGAAAGCCTTCAGGGCCTCGGTCACCTTGGCCTCATCGACGCCGAGCTTGGTGGCAAGGGCGGCAGCCTGCACGCCGCCACGGCCGCCGTGATCCCCGCCGTGCCCGTGGCCACCGCGCATGCCCTGGCCGTCGGTGGTGCCGGTGGAGCTGTCGGGCGAGGCCGTCGAGCTGGGGCTGGGGGCCGGAGTGGTGGTCGCGGACGCCATTCCGCTGACTCCCAGGCCGGCGCCGAGTGCCAAAGCCGCGGCCGATACGCCGAGCGTGATTCTCTTTGTGGTTGACATGGACTGTCTCCTGGATCTGCCGTGCCGCCACGGCTCTGTGTGGTGCTCTGTGTTGTGCTCTGTGTGGTTGGGTCTTTGTTCCAAGACGTAGTTCAAGTTTGCGGCGGACGCATCAGCGGGAGCTGTCGGGAAGCTTTCATCTTCCTGTGAATCCTTCCCGTCCGACGGCCCCGGAAGTGGGTAGGCTCGGGGCATGCTGATCGTCACGTCCAACAAGATCCCCGGCCACCGGATCGACGCCGTCTTCGGCGAAGTGATGGGCCTTACCGTCCGCTCCCGGGACATCGGCGCCCAGGTGATGGCCGGTTTCCGCTCGCTCGGCGGCGGGGAGCTGCCCGAGATGACCCGCGCCCTCTACGAGAGCAGGCAGCAGGTCATGGCCCGGATGGTCACCGAGGCGGAGCAGCGCGGCGCCAACGCCATCGTTGCCATGCGCTTCGACACCTCGGAGCTCGGAACCAACTGGACGGAAGTCTGCGCGTACGGCACGGCCGTGTTCGCGATCCCGCTGGCCGAAGGGGAGGACGGCGCCACCGGCCAGTCCATCTACCTCACCGGCCAGGGGAAACAGCAGCCCGCGTAAACTTGCCCACTGGATAAACTTGCCCACTTCGTAAACTTGCCCACAGTGCAAACATGCACGTAGTGTAACCGTGTGCACTCCCCCGAGATCCCCACGGCCGCGCCTCCGGAGAGCAGAGCGCTCTCCCGCCGCGAGCTCAACAAGGCAGCCACGCGCCAGGCCATCACGGAGGCGGCCCTGGGCCTGCTCCGTACCAGGGGGCCGGGCAACTTCACGGTCGAGGACATCGCCGACGACGCCGGGATCTCCCGCCGGACCTTCTTCAACTACTTCAACAGCACCGAAGCGGCGATCGCCGCCGTCACCTTCGGCTTCCTGGACAAGGCGCTCCAGCAGTTCCGGCTTCGCCCGGCCGGGGAACCCTTTCTGGAATCGGCCCGCGCAGCCCTCGTGGAACTGGCAGACCCGATGACTGTGGCCCCGATGGCCGAGCTGTACAGCCTGGGCCAGTCCAATCCGCAGCTCAGCCGGTCCGAGCTGGAAGCCTGGGACCACTGCACCGCGGAAATCATTGCCGCGGCCCGCGAGCGCTTCGGCGCCGGCGTCGAACTCGACGAACTGTACCTCCGCGCCCTGGCCGGCTCCGTCATCTCCTGCGGCAAGGCCGCCATGGACGTCTGGCTGGCCCGATGCGGCGGGTCCCTGACCCCGGAATCGCTCTCCACCCTGCGCCAGCTCCTGATCGATTCCATGAGCCTGCTGGGCTCGGGTTTCGCCCGCCCGGCCGCTGCCCAGGCTGTTCCTCAGGCAGCCCGCCCGGCCGCCCCGTCCACCGCCACCCCTTCCCCAGATCGGCTCTGACATGGCACTTTTGCTGTACCGCCTCGGCAAATTCTCCTACCGGCACCGCTGGCTCGTCATTTCCTTGTGGCTGGCAGTGATGGTGGCCGTCGGCGGGGCTGCAGCGGCCTTCCACGGCACGCTGTCCAACAACTTCCAGATACCGGGCACCGAAACCCAGCAGATGGCGGACAGGCTCAAGAAGGAACTTCCCGGATCCTCGGGCGGCTCTGCCAGCATCGTCTTCGAAGCCAATGACGCCCGGTTCAGCCAGGCCGGCAAGGACGCCGTGTCCGCCGCGCTGACCAAGCTGAAGGCCCTCCCTGACGTCCAAGGGACGGTTGATCCGTTCGCCACCCAGGCGCAGCTGGAAGAAGCCGCCGCAGACCTCGCCACCGCCCAGCAACAGTCAGCTGCCGGAGAGGCCCAGCTGGCCCAGGCCGCAGGCGAACTCGCCGATGGCAAGTCCCAGCTTGAAGCTGCCGAGCAGCAGATGGCCGCCGACGGACTCCCCGCGGCCGCCATCGAGGCACAGCTCGGCCAGCAGAAGGCGGCCCTGGCCGCGGGGCAGGACAAGCTCGACGCCGGCACCAAGGAACGTGAGACCGGCAACGGGAAGCTCGCACTCGGTCAGCGCCAGTTGGACGCCTCCCGAGGCATGCGTTTCGTCTCCGAGGACGGAAAGGCCGCGATCGCTCAGGTCCAGTTCAAGACCTCCATCAACGGCCTCAAGCCGGAGGTCCGTCAGGACGTCCAGGACATCGTCAAGGAAGTCTCCTCCGCCGGCGTCACCGCCCTGGCCAGCAAAGAAATCACCGAGGACGTCTCCGAACTCTTCGGCATTTCCGAGATTCTTGGCATCGCGATCGCCGCCCTGGTCCTCATTGTCATGCTCGGCACCCTGATCGCCGCGGGCCTCCCCCTGCTCATGGCCGTCGTGGGCGTGGCAGTGGGCGTGGGCGTGGGCGGCACCTTTGCCCTCAGCGGCGCCTTCGACATGAGCTCCATCTCCCCGATGCTGGCGCTGATGCTCGGCCTCGCCGTCGGCATCGACTACTCCCTGTTCATCGTCAACCGGCACCGGGGCCAGCTGCTTGCCGGCATGGATCCTGAGGAATCCGTGGCCCTCGCCACCGGCACCTCGGGCAACGCCGTGCTCTTCGCCGGCCTGACCGTCATCATCGCCCTCGCCGCCCTCGTCATCCCGGGCCTGCCCTTCCTGGCCGTGATGGGGCTGTCCGCCGCCGGCACGGTGGCCGTCGCCGTCGTCGTCGCCCTGACCCTGACCCCGGCCGTCCTCTCCCTGGTGGGCCGGAAGCTGATCTCCCAGCGGGCCTGGGCCAAGGCGGAGAAGCACAACACCGCTCCCGGCCACGAGACCGAAGACCGTGCCAGGGACGAATACCGCGGCAGTCATGGCTGGGGCGGACTGGTCACCAGGCACCCCGTGATGGCAGTGCTGGCCGGCGTCCTGCTGCTCGGGATCGTGGCCCTGCCTGCCAGCCAACTGCGGCTCGCCCTGCCCGACGGCGGGTCCGAACCTGTCGATTCGCAGGCCTTCAAGGCCTACGACGTCACCGGACGCAGCTTCGGCGAAGGCATGACCGGTCCGATCGTCGTCGTAGGTGACCTCCCGGCCGGACTCAGCGCTCCCGAGGCGCAGGCCAAGCAGCTCGACGTCGCTGACTTTCTCCGCAGCACCGAAAACGTCACAGCCGCCGTCCCCGTGGCTCTCAGCGAAGACCGCCGAACCGCGGTGTTCCAGGTCATCCCCGAGGAGGGGCCGGCCAGCGCCACCACAGTCCAAGTGGTCTCCGATCTGCGCACTGAAAAGGGCACGATCAAGGACTCCACCGGCGTCAGCATCGGCCTCACCGGCCAGACCGCCGGCAACGTGGACGTCTCCACCAAGCTCGGCGATGCCCTGCCGCCGTACCTGGCAATCGTGGTGGGACTCTCCCTGATCCTGCTTCTGCTGGTGTTCCGCTCGATCGTTGTGCCCCTCCTGGCCACCGGCGGCTTCCTGCTCTCTTTGGCCGCGGCTTTCGGCGGCGTCGTGGCGGTGTACCAGTGGGGCTGGCTGGGGGCCATCTTCGGCGTCGAGAACCCGGGCGCCGTGCTCAGCTTCCTGCCGATCATCCTGATTGGTGTGCTGTTCGGCCTGGCCATGGACTACCAGGTGTTCATCGCCTCCGGCATGCGCGAGTCCTACATGCACGGCGAATCCGCCAAACACGCGGTCCGCTCCGGCTTCAGCCACGCCGCCGCGGTGGTCACTGCGGCAGCGATCATCATGGTCAGCGTGTTCGCGGGCTTCATCTTCTCGCGCCTGTTCATGGTCCGGCCGCTGGGCTTCGCGATGGCGTTTGGCGTGCTGGTGGACGCCTTCGTGGTCCGCATGACGATCGTCCCGGCGCTGATGTACCTGCTCGGCGAGAAGGCTTGGTGGCTGCCCCGCTGGCTGGAACGCATCCTGCCGGACGTGGATGTGGAAGGTGCACAGCTCCGCACGCCGGGTACGACGGCGGCCGGCGAGTCCGCGGAGGAACCTGCGGAGGTCACCGTCCGCTGATATTGCCGCAGGCTGGAGTCGGCTCGCGGCCGATTGGCCAATGAGGCGTCGGCGATCAGGCGGCCAGCGAGCTGGCCGCCCGGGCTCGCTTGAGCATCTTGGCGCGGTGTCGGAGTTCGCGTCGGGTGTTAGGTGCCGTTGAGGCCGCTGACCCGGCCAGCGGCCTTTCAGCCTCTGCGTCCCGTATCCGTGTGCCGGGCAGGGGTGGCGCGGTGGAGTAGTAGCTGTGGCCGGTGGGGGTGGTGAGCTCGAGCGCGTGTCTGATTTCGTTGGTGCCGGCGGACCCGGGTCGTGGCCGGCTTGTCCAGCCGGCGGTTTGTTTGGTGTAATTGCAGGCTTCGCAGAGCGCGGCTCCGTTGGCGGCAGTGGTCTCTCCGCCTTCGGACCATGGAATGACGTGGTCCATGTGCCGGATCGGGGCGTCGCAGTAGGGGGTGCGGCAGGTGTCGTCTCTGGCCTGGAGGAAGCGCCGGAGCCCGGGAGGGAAGAGCCTGGCCCTCGAATCCATCGCGACCAGGTCCCCGGTGCCCGGGGCGGTGTAGAGCCGCCGCAACCAGGTCTGCAGAGCGACGCCGGCTACCGCGGCGTCCGCTCCGGTGCAGCCCTTGCTTTTGAGCAGGTCGCGGGCCCAGCCGGCGGGGACGATGCCGTAGCCGGGGAGCCGGGCGGGTTCGGAGTCGCCCTGGAACAGGGTCCGGTCGGTCATGATGAGCTGGATCTCGATCCCGGTGATCCCGCCGGGGGTGCCGGTGAGGCGTTCGACGAGGCCGTCGGCCATGAGCTGGCCCCGGCCCCTCGGATCCCCGGCGGCGCGCAACGAATCGGCATGCCGGCTCAGGGCGGTGTACACGGCGACGCCTTCGGCGACGGGGAGTAGGGCGGTGAGGTAACACATGGTGTCCGGTGCGGGGCGGAGGCTGACGTGCCGTTCGGTGGCGGCGTGGCTGGCGCGTTGGGTGACGGAGCGGGGGTCGCGGCCGTAGGCGGCGGTCCGGGCGGCGGCGATGATCTCCCGGTCGCCGGCGCCGGCGAAGGTGCCGGTGTCGGCGGCGAGCTGGCCGTCGACGGCGCAGCGGTCCGCGGCGGACAGGCAGGCGGTTTCCTTCACGAGGAGGGTGGCGCGCCATTCGTTGAGCTGGCCGGTGTGAAGGGCGGTGAGGGTGTGCGGCATTTCGGTGACGAGGGCTTTCGCCAGGCCCAGGAGCCGTCCGCCGCGGGCGGGGGATTCGCGCCGGGCCAGGGCGATCTGCGCCGCGACCCCGGCGCCAAGCTCGGCCGCGGGCACGCCCTGCTCGCGCTGGGTGCGGCGCTGGGCGGCGTCGAAGGCGACCGCGATGCGGGCCTGCAGTGCGGCCGCGGCGGACTTCATGTCCTCCAGCTCCCGGAGCTGGTCAATCAAGCCGGCAGAATCACCGCACGGCCGGACAGCCGCCAGGGAACGGGCCACATCCCTGACCGCCACACTGCCTGCTGCCGCCGGAGCCTCGTAGGGCTCCCGATTGCCGTTCATACCTAGAGTCTTTCAGGCACCTACGACATTAATGCCCGGTGATCCGCCGCAGTCGTCTTCCCCAGTTGCCTGTCTACCTGTCATTGCGAGGGCGCCCACTAAAGCAACGCGGGGTTACCTAGCGCCCAAAATCCCCCGGCGGATGGGCCGCAAGTGACCCCGCGTCGCTCTGCCGCGGTGAACTAGGCTGGAGCGGTGACCCGCCTCATTCTTGCCTCCCAGTCCCCCGCCCGTACCAAGCTGCTCAGCTACGCCGGCATCCGGCACGAGATCCTCGTCTCCGATGTGGACGAGGACGCCGTCCAGGCCCGCTACGGCGTGACCGACCCGCACGACACCGCCCTCCTGCTGGCCCGCGCCAAGGCCGAGGCCGTGGCATCGCTGCCGGAGGCGGAGGGCGCCCTGGTGCTCGGCTGCGATTCGGTCTTCGAGTTCGACGGCGAGGCGCACGGCAAGCCGTACACGGCCGAGGTCGCCAGGGAACGGATGCTCCGGATGAGCGGCAGCATGGGCGTGCTGCACACCGGCCACTGGCTCGTGGACTGCCGAGACATGGACGGCGACACCGACGGCGAAGGGGCATACGACGACGGCGGCGTCACCGCACGCGGCACCGGCGCGACGATCGGCTCCGTGACCTCCGCCGAAGTGCACTTCATGGAGATGAGCGCCGAGGAAATCGATGCCTACATCGCCACCGGCGAGCCGCTGCAGTGCGCCGGATCCTTCACGATCGACGGCTACGGCGGGGCCTTCATCCGCAAGGTCGACGGCGACCCGCACACCGTCGTCGGGCTCTCCATTTCCACCCTCCGCGGGCTGCTGGGCCAAGCGAAGGTGGGCATCACCGAACTCTGGACCGAAGGGGCGGTGGACCCTGCTGAGGTGCGGGCTGAGTGAGTCAATTCGCTGCTCCTTGTAGCAATCCTACAAAGGATGGGCCGTTTACGCGCGGAATCCGCAAGTAATATCGGCCGAACCCACAAAACCGCGCTAGGCTCCCTGAAGGAAAGAAGGAGACGCCTTGTCAGTAAATTCGGAGCAGTCCGCAAAACCCGTGCAGCGATCATCCCCGGAAGGCAACGCCGCCGGCACCCATCCGATGAGCAAAGTGCTGATTGCCAACCGCGGCGAAATCGCCGTGCGCATCATCCGCGCCGCACGCGATGAAGGCCTCGCCTCCGTGGCGGTCTACGCGGACCCGGACCGGGACGCCCTGCACGTGCGCCTCGCGGACGAGGCCTACGCCCTGGGCGGCAACACCGCCGCCGAGTCCTACCTTGTGATGGACAAGCTGATCGAGGTGGCCCACCGCTCCGGCGCCGACGCCATCCACCCCGGCTACGGCTTCCTGGCCGAAAACGCCGAGTTCGCCGCCAAGGTGATCGCCGCCGGCATCACCTGGATCGGCCCCTCCGCCGAGGCCATCTCCGCCCTCGGCGACAAGGTCCAGGCCCGCCACATCGCGGAAAAGGTCGGCGCACCGCAGGTCCCCGGCACGGCCGACCCTGTGGAATCCGCCGAGGAAATCCTCGAGTTCGTGGACAAGTTCGGACTGCCCGTGGCCATCAAGGCCGCCTTCGGCGGCGGCGGACGCGGCATCAAGGTGGCCCGCACCCGCGAGGAAATCCCGGAGCTGTTTGAATCCGCCGTGCGCGAGGCCGTCGCCGCATTCGGCCGCGGCGAGTGCTTCATCGAGCGCTTCCTGGACGCCCCGCGCCACGTCGAGACCCAGTGCCTCGCCGACGCCCACGGCAACGTCGTGGTGATCTCCACCCGCGACTGCTCGCTGCAGCGCCGCAACCAGAAACTCGTCGAAGAAGCGCCGGCACCCTTCCTCACCGAAGAGCAGAACCGACTGCTCTACGAATCCTCCAAGGCCATCCTCAAGGAAGCCGGCTACCTCGGCGCCGGCACCTGTGAGTTCCTCGTGGGCCAGGACGGCACCATCTCCTTCCTCGAGGTCAACACCCGGCTCCAGGTGGAGCACTGTGTCTCCGAGGAAGTCACCGGAATCGACCTCGTCCGCGAGCAGTTCCGGTTGGCCCGCGGCGAGGAGCTCGGCTACGGGGATCCCGAGGTCCGCGGTCACTCCATCGAATTCCGCATCACCGGCGAGGACCCGGGGCGGAACTTCATGCCCGCGCCCGGCACCATCACGCGCCTGTTGAACCCCACCGGCCCCGGCGTCCGGATCGACTCCGGCGTGGAGCAGGGCGACGTCATCAGCGGCAACTTCGACTCGATGCTCACCAAGCTCATCGTCACCGGCGCCACCCGCCCGCAGGCCCTCCAGCGCGCCCGCCGCGCCCTCGAGGAGATGGTGGTCGATGGCATCCCCACCGTCATCCCGTTTGACCTCGCCGTCGTCAGCAACCCTGACTTCGCCCCCGCCGAGGGACCGTTCAAAGTCCACACCCGCTGGATCGAGACGGCTTTCGTCAACGACATCCCCGCCTGGACGCCCACCGGCACCGACGCTGAAGCGCCCGACGCCGGCGAACGGCAGCGCGTCGTCGTCGAGGTCGGCGGCAAGCGCCTGGAGGTCGTGCTCCCGGCGTCGCTGGGCTCCGTTACTTCCGGTAGCGGGGGCGGCGGCAAGCCGGCGAAGGCCAAGAAGCGTTCCCGCAGCGGCGGTGCCCCGGTCGCGGCCAGCGGCAACGCCCTGACCTCCCCCATGCAGGGCACCATCGTGAAGGTGGCCGTCGCCGAGGGCGACGCGGTTGCCGAAGGCGATCTCGTCGTCGTGCTCGAGGCCATGAAGATGGAACAGCCGCTGACCGCGCACCGGGCCGGAATCGTGATGGGGCTGGCAGCAGCCGCCGGCGAGACCGTCTCCGCGGGCGCCGTAATAGCCCTGATCGAGGACGCCGTCGCCGAATAGCCGCCGCTGCCGGGCACGGGCGCGCCTCTGGCGCCACCATGCCCGGCGCAGGCAGACTTGGTCCGTGAAGCCATTCCTGCTCCTCGCCTCGCGTGCCGAGGACAAAGCCGCCGAGGACGAATACCGCGCCTACCTGCGCTATACCGGGCTCGAACCCGCGCAGCTGCACCGGATCCGGATGGAGGCGGCTCCGCTGCCGGAGCTGGATCTCTCGGCGTATTCGGGAGTGATCGTGGGCGGAAGCCCTTTCACCTCCAGCGACCCGCCCGAGCAAAAAAGTGCCGCCCAGCACCGGGTGGAGCGGGAGCTTGCCGCGCTCCTGGACCGGATCGTGGCCGAGGATTTTCCCTTCCTTGGCGCCTGCTACGGGGTCGGCACGCTGGGCCTGCACCAGGGTGCCGTGATCGACCGGACCTACGGCGAAGCGCTCGGGGGCGTGACCATCAAGCTGACGGAAGAAGGGCTGCTGGACCCCCTGCTGAAGGGCCTGCCGGAGAACTTCACGGCCTTCACCGGCCACAAGGAAGCCTGCAGCGTTCTCCCCTCCCACGCGGTGCTCCTGGCCAGTTCCGCCCCCTGCCCGGTGCACATGTTCCGGATCAAAACCAACCTCTACGCCACCCAGTTCCACCCCGAGCTCGACGCGGAAGGGCTGGTCACCAGGATCGACATCTACCGCCACGCCGGCTACTTCCCGCCGGAATCGGCCGAAACGCTGATGGAGGATGCCCGGCAGTTCACGGCGACGGAACCGATGAAGATCCTCCGGAACTTCGTGGAGCTGTACGCCAGCTGACGGGTCCGGGCTGAGCCCCGCCTGAAGAAGCCCGGCGCGAAAAAGCCCGGCGTGTTCAGCTTGGATTCTAGGGATCGTTGCAACACCTGTTGGTTAGGTGGTTAGTAGTAAATCACGTAAACGCTCGGCTGGAGTATTCCAGCCGAGCGTTTTGCGTGGGCGTCCGTTGAGTTCCTGCGCGACGTGTTCGAGGTCTTCAGGCCCGTAGACGGACAGGTCGGTGCCCTTCGGGAAGTACTGGCGCAGCAGCCCGTTGGTGTTCTCGTTCGAGCCGCGTTGCCAGGGGCTGGCGGGATCGCAGAAATAGACGGGCATGTCGGTGGCAAGGGTGAAGGATTTGTGGGTGGCCATTTCCGCGCCCTGGTCCCAGGTCAGGGATCCTCGCAGGTGCGCGGGCAGGGTGGCCATGGTCTTGACGAGGCCGTCGCGGACGGTTTCGGCGGTGTGGTCATGTGGCAGGTGGACGAGCATCACGTAGCGGGTGGTCCGTTCGACCAGGGTCGCGATCGCTGACTGGTTATAGGCGCCGGTAATGAGGTCCCCTTCCCAATGGCCTGGCACGGCGCGGTCCTCGATCTCGGGCGGGCGCTCGGAAATCATGACCATCGGGTCCACGAACCTGGGGGTGCGTTGCTCGCCGGTGCGGTGGGGTTTGCGGCGGGTCCGGCCGGTGCGCAGCGCTGCCTGTATCTCGCGTTTGAGGCCGCCTCTGGCCTGGACGTAGAGGGCTTGATAGATCGTCTCTGGGCTCACACGCATCTCCGGGTTGTCGGGGAACTCTTCGACCAGCGTGTGGCTGATCTGCTCCGGAGACCAGCGTAGGAGCAGCTTGTCCTTCACATAGTCACGCAGGTCCGAGTCGCCAGCGAGCTTGGCCGTCTTGGGCCGGGCCCGCCGGGCAGCGGCCTTCCGATGCGCCCCGTGCGGCAGGTAGCCCATCCGGGAATCGGTATTCCTGGCCAGCTCGCGGCTGATCGTTGAAGGCGATCGTCCCAGGGCGTGGGCGATCGCCCTGATCGAAGTGCCGGCGGCCTGCAGGTCCCGGATCAGCTCCCGTTCCTGCACGGTCAGGAACCGCGGATCGATAGATTTCTCCAACGCTGATACCGGTACGGGGACCAGGGTCGTTCCGGTCGTGCCGGCGGGAGGGGTCATGGTGGTCACACCACGTTTGTAGTCGACGATTCGGCCATCCGGGTAAATGCGTCGGCCGCCGGACTTACGGATTCCCTGGTCCCACTCTTCGGCGGTCCGGAGATGTATCCCGACCGCTGCGGCAGCTTTGCGCCGACTCACGCCGGTCTTGCGCAGCCGGAAGTACTCATCCCGGCCTGGGTGAGGACCCGTCCCCGTTTTGCCATGGCTTTTCAGCCCGGCTTTACGGACCCAACCGGCGCAAGTTGCGGGATTCAGTCCCAACTCCCGTGCGGCCTGCGTCGTGCTCTTGACGCGGTCGAACACGACGAAGAACTCAGCCTTCTGCGCAGGCGTGTATTTCCTCTGCCCAGCTTCCCGATTCCGTGGGACCCGCTCAGGGAGCCGAGATTTATGGACCCATTGGTAGCACGTCATCTGATTGAAGCCGAGCTCCGCCGCGGCCGCGCTCACACTCCCACACCGGTCCAACACCGAAAAGAACTGAGCCTTCTGCTCCGGCGTGTATTTCCTCCGGCTGGCAGCTTCCTTCGTTAAAGACGACACGGTCGTTGCAACTCCCAAAAATTCTGGGTGTTGCAACGACCGCTAGAACCCGCCCAGTGAACACGCCGGGCTTTTTCCTCAGGAACGAGGTCGGAGCGTCAGGCCACGTTGTTCTCGTAGTCCAGGTCGCGGGTTTCCTTGCTCAGGAACAGTGCCACCAGGGTCAGGACCGACATGGCGGTGAGGTAGACACCGACCAGCACGGGGCTGCCCTTCGCCATTTCCCAGAGCCAGACGGCGATGAACGGGGCCACCGCTGCGCCCAGGATGCTGGAGAAGTTGTAGCTGATGGCGGAGCCGGTGTACCGGACGTTCGCGGGGAACAGCTCCGGCAGCAGCGCGCCCATCGGCCCGAACGTCAGGCCCATCAGGGAGAAGCCGAGGATCAGCAGGGCCATGGTGCCGATGAAGCCGCCGCTGAAAAGCGGGACGAACAGCAGCCCGAAGGCGAAGATGCCGGCGGTGACGGCGATCAGCATCTTGCGGCGGCCGAACTTTTCGGCCAGCGGGCCGGAGATCAGGGTGAAGATGCCGAAGAAGACGACGCCGGCAATCAGCATCCAGAGGAAGTCGTTGCGGGTGAAGCCCAGGCCGGGCACGAAGGCGGCCGCGGCGGCCTCGGTCATCGGCTTGCCGGCCTTCTCTGCGGCTGCCTTGGCGGCGCCCAGGCTGGAGGCGCGGGTGCCGTAGGTCAGCGTGAACGTGGTCATCAGGTAGAAGAGCACGTACGTGGCGAGCATGATGAACGTGCCCAGGATGAGCTGGCGCCAGCTGGTCTTGAAGACCCTGGCCAGCGGCAGCTTGGCGACCACTTTGGATTCCAGCACCTTGGTGAAGGCGGGTGTTTCGATGAGTTTGAGGCGGACGTAGAGGCCGATGATGACCATGACGGCACTGATCAGGAACGGCACACGCCAGCCCCAGGCTTCGAACGCCGCCGGAGTCAGGGTGTAGCTGAAGACCAGGAAGATCACGTTGGCAATGATGAAGCCGATCGGGGCACCCAGCTGCGGGAACGTGCCGTAGATGGCGCGCTTGTTGGCCGGGGCGTTCTCGGTGGCCAGCAGGGCCGCGCCGCTCCATTCGCCGCCGAGGGCCAGGCCCTGGGCGAAGCGCATGACGACCAGCAGTGCCGGGGCCCAGAAGGTCCAGCCCGGGACGAGCGCCGTGGGCAGGCAGCCGATGAGGAAGGTGGCAATACCCATGGTCAGCAGAGATGCCACCAGGGTGCCCTTGCGTCCGAACTTGTCACCGAAGTGGCCGAAGACAATTGAGCCGAGCGGGCGGGCGACGAACGCGACGCCGAACACGGCAAAGGAGCTCAGCAGCTGGGTGGTCTCGTTCTGGCCCGGGAAGAACAGCTTCGGGAAAACGAGTACCGCGGCTGTGGCGTAGACGTAGAAGTCGTAAAACTCCACGGTGGTGCCGATCAGGCTGGCGACGATCACGCGGCCGCGCGAGTTCACCGGTTTGGCGGACCCAAGCTCCGTGGAAGTGGCAGTGGATGGCATGTAGTAGCACTTTCATCAAGACCGGACGGAGTTGCTGCAGGGCGCGAGGCCCCGGGCCGTTCGGCTAAGGGATTGGTATATGTCTGATAATAGTTCCCGCCGTCCACTGACTGGACAAACGTTCCACTATTTGGACATTCATATTTGTCTCACGTGGTGGTCATCACACTATGCCCCACGGCTTCCCTCACGCTGCAACCAACGCGCCGATAGGCAAACGTCACAGCACGTTAACAAACGGCGACGGTCCCGGAAACGCGGCTTCTCTACCGTGGAAGGACAACACCCCCAAGGAGGTCCCCGTGACTGCTGAACGCACCGCAAACGCCCAAACCGGCGTTTCCCCCGATATCCACGCCGGCACCACCCTCGGTGGGCCCGCCCTTGAGTACCGTCCCGGCCGCTGGATCGCCAACTGGGATGCCGAGAACAAAGATCAGTGGGAAACCCTGGGCCGCCCCATTGCCCGGCGCAACCTGAACTGGTCCATCTTCGCCGAGTTCCTGGGCTTCGTGGTCTGGCAGCTGTGGTCAATCGTCGTGGTCCAGCTGCCCGCGGCCGGCTTCACCTTCACCACCTCGGAAATCTTCTGGCTGATCTCGATGCCCAGCTTAGTGGGCGCCACCCTCCGGATCCCGTACACGTTTATGGTCCCCCGCTTCGGCGGCCGCAACTGGACCATCGTCTCGGCCCTGCTGCTGCTGATCCCCTCGACCGGACTGGCCCTCTGCGTCTCCAACCCGGAGACCCCGTTCGGCACCATGCTCCTCGTTGCAGCCCTCGCCGGCTTCGGCGGCGGCAACTTCGCCAGCTCCATGGCCAACATCACCTTCTTCTACCCGGCCCGCGAAAAGGGCTGGGCGCTGGGACTGAACGCCGCCGGCGGCAACCTCGGTGCCGCCGTCGCACAGCTTGCCGTTCCGATTGCCATCACCCTCCTGGCCGCCGGCACCGTCAACCTGCCCATGGCCGGCCTCATGTGGGTCCCGCTGATCCTGCTCGCCGCGTTCGGCGCCTGGAAGTACATGGACAACCTCACCAGCGCCAAGGGCGACGTCGCGGGCTCGCTCGCCGCGCTCAAGGAACCACACCTGTGGGTCATGGCGCTGCTGTACATCGGCACCTTCGGCTCCTTCATCGGCTTCGCCGGCGTCTTCCCCAAGCTCATCAAGGACTACTTCCCGGCGTTCTCATCGATCGGCGTCGGCACCGTGGCACTCTCGCTGGCGTTCCTCGGACCGCTGGTCGGCTCGCTGGCCCGCCCCTACGGCGGCCGGATGGCCGACCGCATGGGCGGCGCCCGGATGACCGTTACAGCCTTCGCCGCCATGGCCGTCATCACCCTGACCATGATCTGGACCCTGCCGCTGAAGAACTTCTGGCTCTTCCTGGTCCTGTTCCTGATGCTCTTCACCGCCAGCGGCTTCGGAAACGGTGCCACCTACCGGATGATCCCCATCATCTTCGCCACCTCAAGCCGTGCAGCAAAGTCAGGAGCCAGCACGGTGACCACCCAGCGGCTCGCGTCCTCGGCCCTGGGCCTGATCTCGGCCATCGGTGCTTACGGCGGATTCGTCATCCCGCAGGTGCTCAACGCCTCGAACTCCGCCAGCGGCTCCTACACCCCGGCGTTCTACGGATTCGTGGGTGCCTACGTCCTGATGCTCGCCGTCTGCTGGTTCTTCTACATCCGCAACGCCAACCGAAATGCGATGGGACACGTCTAACATGACCAAAAGCGCCGACACGCACTGCCCTTACTGCGCTCTGCAGTGCGCCATGACGCTCAAGTCCCCAGCGGCTCTGACCCCGGCTGTCCAGCCGGGGTCAGACCCCGTGCCGGCCGCTGACTCCCCCGTCCTCGAGGCGCCCGCTGAGGCGCCCCTCGAAGTCAGCGGACGCGATTTCCCCACCAACCGCGGCGGCCTCTGCCGCAAGGGCTGGACCTCCGCCTCGCTGCTGACCCACCCCGGCCGCGTCACCGAACCGCTGCTCAAGGACGCCGACGGCGTGCACCGCCCGGTCAGCTGGGACAAGGCCCTGGACCTCATCACCGCCGCGGTCAAGGACACCCGGGCCCGCTACGGGGCCGACGCCGTCGGCGTCTTCGGCGGCGGCGGGCTGACCAACGAGAAGGCCTACCAGTTGGGCAAGTTCGCCCGGCTGGCCCTGGGTACCTCCCGGATCGACTACAACGGCCGGTTCTGCATGTCCTCGGCCGCCGCAGCCGGGATGCGCGCCTTCGGCCTGGACCGCGGCCTGCCCTTCCCGCTGGAGGACCTCGACGCCGCCAGCACCATCCTGATGCTCGGCTCCAACGTCGCCGAGACCATGCCGCCGTTCGTGCAGCACCTGCAGGGCGCCCGCGACGCCGGCGGGCTGATCGTGGTGGACCCCCGCCGCTCGGCCACCGCTGCGTTCACGTCCGACGGCGGCGGGCTGCACCTGCAGCCGCTGCCCGGCACCGACCTCGCCCTGCTCCTCGGCCTCTCCCACGTCGTGATCCACGAAGGCCTCGCCGACTCGGGCTACATCGCCTCCCGGACTTCGGGTTACGAGGCCCTGGTCCGGAGCGTCGCCTCCTACTGGCCGGAACGCGTGCAGTCCCTGACCGGCGTCCCTGCCGGGCTGATCCGGGACACCGCCCGCAGGCTGGCCGACGGCGCCCGGCAGGGCGGCAGCTACATCCTCACCGGCCGCGGCGTGGAACAGCACGTGGACGGCACGGACACCGCCACCGCCGCCATCAACCTCGCGCTGCTGCTGGGCCTGCCCGGCTCCGCCCGCAGCGGCTACGGCACCCTCACCGGCCAGGGCAACGGCCAGGGCGGCCGCGAACACGGCCAGAAGGCCGACCAGCTCCCCGGCTACCGCAAAATCACCGATCCCGCCGCCCGCGCCCACATGGCCCGCGTCTGGGGCGTACCGGAAGCGCTCATCCCCGGACCTGGCGTTCCCGCCGTCGAACTGCTCAAATCCCTCGGCCAGCCCGACGGCGTCCGCTGCCTCTTCGTGCACGGCGCCAACGTGGCGGTCTCCGCCCCGGACGCGAACGCCGTGATCAAAGGACTGCGGAGCCTGGACTTCCTGGTGGTCTGCGATTTCTTCATCTCCGAGACCGCCGCCGAAGCGGACCTCATCCTGCCGGTCACCCAGTGGGCCGAGGAGGAGGGCACCCTGACCAACCTCGAGGGCCGCGTGCTCCGCCGCCGCCGCGCCCTCGCTCCCCCGCCTGGGGTGCGCACGGAGCTGTGGATCATGACCCGGCTGGCCGAAGCTCTGGACGCGCCGTCAATGTTCAGCGAGGATCCGGAGACCGTTTTCGAGGAGCTCCGGCTCGCGTCCGAAGGCGGCCTGGCCGACTACTCCGGGATCGATTACGCCATGCTGGACCGCGGCGAGGCCGCCTACTGGCCCTACCCGTCCGGAAGCACCGGCACGCCGCGGCTGTTCCTGGACTCCTTTGCCCACGCGGACGGCCGGGCGGTGTTCACGGCGGTGACACCCCGCCGTCGTACGCCTTCCGCCGCGGACGCAGCATCAGCCGCAGACCGGGCCGGAACGGCGATGACCCTGATCACCGGCCGGCTGATGGAGCACTACCAGTCCGGCGCGCAGACCCGGCGGGTCGCCGCCCTCGCCGCCGCCCAGCCGGAAGCAAGGCTGCAGATCCATCCTGCGGCCGCCGCCGCGCAGGGCATCGCCGACGGCGACTTCGTCTCGATTTCCAACGGACGCGGCGAGGTCAGCTGCCGCGCCGAACTGAGCACGGACATCCGGCCGGAGACGGTGTTCCTGCCGTTCCATTTCCCGGAGCTGGAGAGCGCCAACCGTCTCACCGAGGCCGCCACGGACCCGATTTCCGGGATGCCCGAGTTCAAAACCAGCAAGGTGTGGGTCCGGCCGGGCGCTGCCAATCTCGGCGTCGATGTACTGCAGAAAGAGGGTGCCTCATGACTGAGCGGATTGTTGTTGTGGGCTTCGGGCCGGTGGCCGCGCGGCTGGTTGATGAGTTGCTGCCGGCGGTGCGCGGCGGACTGGCGCACCTGACGGTGATCGGCGAGGAGGCGGAGGCCGCGTACAACCGCGTGCTCGTGGCGGACCTCGGGGTCGGCCGGACCACGGCCTCCGCCCTGGCCCTGTCCGACGCCGCCGCACTGATTGCCGAGGGCGTCGACGTCCGGCTCGGCGTGCGCGTCCGCCGGGTGGACCGTGCCCGGCAGCAGCTGAAGCTGAGCGACGGCACCTCCGCCGGCTACGACCGGCTGGTCTTCGCCACGGGGTCCCGCCCCGTGATCCCCAACCTCACCGGGCTGAACCCGGATCCGGCCGCCCCCGTGCTGCCTGCCGGCGTGACTGCCCTCCGCGACCTGCGCGACGCCTCGGTGCTGCAGGCCGCGGTGGCGGGCGGCAAGCGCGTGGTGGTCCTGGGCGGCGGCGTGCTCGGCCTGGAGACAGCCCTGGCCGCGGCCGAGGAAGGTGCCACGGTCACCGTGGTGCACAACGGACCGCATCCGCTGGGCCGCAACATCGACCGCGGCGGCGGCGCGGTGCTCGCGGCGAGCCTGCGGAACTGCGGCGTGCGGGTGGCCGGCAACGCGCGGTCCGTCGGGGTGGAACACAACGCGCCAGACGGCGGCTTCTCGGCGCTGCTGCTCGATGACGGCTCCGCGATCGACGGCGACCTGCTGGTGCTCTCCTGCGGCGTCCGGCCCCGGACCGAACTGGCGGAAGGCTGCGGACTTTCGACGGCGGCAGGCATCCTGGTGGACCACAAGCTCCGTGCCCACCACGAACCCCACATCTTTGCGATCGGCGACTGCGCCGAGGTCCGCTGCCCCGATCCGGAGTGCGTCGAGTGCCGGACCGCGCGTGGTCCGTCCGGGCTGGTAGGTCCGGGGTGGCGCCAGGCGGAATGGCTCGCGGAGTACCTGGTGCTGCTGGCTTCCGGAGCTCCGGACTCTGGGGCTCTGCCGGTGCTGGCGCCGGAGCTGCCGGGCGTCATTGTGCTCAAGGCGCGCGGGATGAACATGGCCGTGGCCGGAGATGTTTCGGCAGACCCGTGGGATGAGGACGTTTTGACCGCCGGAGCAGTGAACGGGCGGGCCCGCCTGCAGATCGCCCAGTGGGCCGACCCCGAGCACGGCCGCTACGTCAAGGTGACCACCCGCGCCGGGGTGCTCGAAGGCTTGGTGTCTGTGGGCATGCCCCGCACCGCGGCGGAGCTGGTGCAGCTGTTCGAACGCGGCGCGGAGCTGCCGGCGGACCGGTCCTTGTTGCTGCGCCTGGACGGTCCGGACCAGGCGTCTGCAGCGGGTGCCGCGGATCCGGAGCGGACCGTGTGCCGGTGCGCGGGGGTGAGCGGGACGAAGATCGCTGCAGCCGTTGGTGACGGGTGCGGGACTGTGGCTGAGGTGTCAGGCGCGACGCGGGCGGGCACCGGCTGCGGCGGGTGCCATGACGACATCAAGGGGATCATCGAGAAGCACTTCGAGGGGGCGGTGGCGTAGGGGCTGGGGTGTCCTCAACTTGGGCAGGCCCGAGTTCAGGGCGATCAGCGCGCATCATTACGTGTCCCGAGACCAAATAGCGGTTTCCGCACACCATGTTCCGACGGGTTCCATCCAGCGCCAGCCCAGAATCGGCCCTACACGTTCGCGTCACAGGAATCGGGCAGGGAGCGGTTGCCCGGTAGCATCGGGGCCATGAGCGCCGACGAGGACGACATCACCGAAGAACTGCTGGCTGACGCCGAGAAGCTGACCGGGCTGAGCCTGGAGCTCCTGGGGCTCGACCCGCATCCCGATGACATGACAGCTGAGCAGCGGCTCCAGTTCGACCCGGAAGACCTGGAGGAGATGGCCGCCGTCACGCCGGAGGATCGTGAGAAGTTAGTGCGCCAGACGCGCCTGCTGGCAGGCCTGCTGTGGAACTCGTCGAGCATCCTCATCGACCAGCTTTTCCGTGACCTGGGCACGCTGAGCCAGCTGGAAGCCGTCACGCCCACCGATATCGCAGGAACCTCGGTGCTGTCCTCGCTGCCGCCGCAGTTCGCCGCCAGCTACGACGCAAAGTTCGCCCAGAAGTTCATCGTGGTCGCAGCCGACGTCACCGCATCGCTGGTCCGCGGCTGGACCGCCCCCGGCTGCCTCGCCGCCGAACTCGCCGTCCGTTGCCTGCTCGACCAGGCCGAAATCACCGAGGACATCTACGAACTGGACCTTCCCGAAGACTGGCGGGCCGACGTCGAAGAAGTCCTGCTGGAGGACGCGGACAGTGAGGCCCTGTATTCGGACAGGCTCGATGATCTCGAAGATGACGCCAGCGAACTGGACTTCGAGCACTGGTTCAAGCCGTTCACCGCCGGCGACACCGTTCCGCCGTACGCTTACTCCTGACCCGGGGCGGCTCAGGGCCCCCTGGCGAGGTGCGTGGCGGGGTCGAAGGGCTCGAACAAGGACGAGCCGATCATGAAGATGCCGCGCTGCGGGATCCAGAAGTCACCGAGCCTGTCCTGGACGGACAGCGCTGAAGTCTGACCCAGGCTGTGCCCCTGCAGGTGCGCCTTGCTCTCGCGGACAAACCACATCCGCCGGGGCCGCGCCCCAAGCTTTGGCCGTTGGGCACCCGGCCCGTCAGCCCGATGTGCCCCGCCCCCAGCGCGGGGCCGGCGACAGCCCCCATGGCGCGCAGGAATGTCCGGCTTCGCCACAGCGGCTCCGGAACCGCGCCGGACACCGCGGACATCAGCCGGCTCACCGGCGTCGCGGCCAGCGTCAGGTCCCAGTTCAGGTCCACGCCGTCTCAGACCTCCACGCTGAAGGAGTAATCGTCACGCCACCGGATGGAGATCCCGACCGTTGATGCCGATCCGAGGGCGCTGCGGAAGTACCGGGGGCAGGAGGACCCGGGGTCGGTGGTGCTGTGCATTGTCCAGACGCCGCAGGGTGCGGGGACTCTGCTTGGGCGGGCCCGCCCGGAGACTACATGTGGACGTGCAGGCGCCTCGCGGCTTCGGAAATGGAACCGCTCAGGGACGGGTACACGGTGAAGGTGCTGGCGACGTCGTCGACGTGCAGTTTCTGGGTCACCGCGAGGGAGATCGCGAAGATCAGCTCGGAGGCGTTCGGTCCCACCACGACGCCGCCGATCACGGTGCCGGAACCCTTCCGGGCGAAAATCTTGACGAAGCCGTCCTTGTGGTTGCGCATCTTGGCGCGGGCGTTGCTTTTCAGCGAAAGCTTGACGACGTCGCCCTGGTACTTGCCGGACTCGATCTCTGCCTCGGAGACGCCCACGTTGGCGATCTCCGGCGAGGTGAAGATGTTCGAGGCCACCTGGTGCAGCTTGAGCGGCATGACGCTGTCGCCCAGGAAGTGGGCAATCGCGATCCGGCCCTGCATGGCAGCCACGGAGGCCAGGGCCAGGACGCCGGTGCAGTCACCCGCGGCGTAGATGTTCGGCGCGGTAGTGCGGGAGACGCCGTCGACCTTGATGTGGCCGCTCTCGGTGAGCGCCACGCCGGCCTCCTCGAGGCCGATCCCGTCCGTGTTGGGGATGGAGCCGACGCAGACGAGGCAGTGGCTGCCGGAAACCGTCGAGCCGTCGCCGAGGGTGACCACAACGCCGTCCTCGGTGCGTTCCACGGACTCGGCGCGCGAACGGGACAGCACCTTGAGGCCGCGGCGCTCGAAGACGCCTTCCAGGACCTCGGCTGCGTCCGTGTCCGAACCCGGGAGCACGCGGTCGCGGCTGGAAATCAGCGTGACCTTGGAACCCAGGCCGTTGTAGGCGGAGGCGAACTCGGCGCCGGTGACACCGGAACCCACCACGATCAGGTCCTCGGGGAGCTCGTCCAGGTTGTAGATCTGGGCCCAGTTCAGGATCCGGACGCCGTCCGGCCGCGCCGTGGGGAGTTCGCGCGGGTGGGCGCCGACGGCCAGCAGGATCGCGTCGGCCTCGACGGTTTCGGTGCCGTCGACGGTGAGGACCTCGATGGTGTGGCTGTCCAGCATTTTGCCGGAGCCGATCAGGATGCGGACGCCCTGGTGCTCCAGGCCGGCCCGGATGTCGTCGGACTGCTTCCGCGCGAGGCCCAGGAGGCGGTCATTGATGTGTTTGAGGTCGGCCCGCATCACCGGGGCGAAATCACCGCCGTCGACGTCGAACTTGACGCCCAGCTCGCCGGCCTCGCCCACGCGGGTCATCAGGTCCGCCGTCGCAATCAGCGTTTTGGACGGTACGACGTCGGTCAGCACCGCGGAGCCGCCGAGCCCCGCACGTTCGATGATGGTGACCTTCGCCCCCAGTGACGCGGCGACCATGGCGGCTTCGTAGCCACCCGGCCCCCCGCCGAGGATTGCGATGCGGGGTGAGCTGAAATCGGGATGCGTAGTCACAATCATCCATTGTCCCCCATCCGCCCCGGCCCACCAAGAAACGGGCCCGCACCATGCCGCACGCGGTGCTGGGCAGCACGGCACAGGCAGGATAACTTGTACCGGTGAGTACAACAGAATTCCTGGACACTGATCCCTTCGACGCCGCCCGCGCCGCCGCCGACTACATCGCCGAAGAGACGGGCGTCGAGGCCCACGACGTGGCCCTTGTGCTCGGTTCGGGCTGGGGCGACGCCGCCGAACTGATCGGCGAGACCACCGCGACACTGTCCGCGGCCGAGGTCCCGGGGTTCTCCTCGCCGTCGGTGGTGGGCCACACGGGCACCATCCGCTCGGTGCTGACCAGGGAGGGCAAGCGGGCCCTGGTCCTGGGCGCGCGCACCCACTACTACGAGGGCAAGGGCGTCCGCGCCGTGGTCCACGGCGTGCGCACCGCCGCGGCGGCCGGCTGCAAGACGCTGGTCCTGACCAACGGCTGCGGCGGCCTGAACGAGGACTGGACGCCCGGCACGCCCGTACTGATCAGCGACCACATCAACCTCACCGCCACGTCCCCGCTTGAAGGCGCCACCTTCGTGGACCTGACGGACCTGTACTCCTCGCGCATCCGCGCCCTGGCCCGCGAAGTCGACGCCTCGCTGGACGAGGGCGTCTACGCGCAGTTCACCGGACCGCACTACGAGACCCCGGCCGAGGTGCAGTACGCCAAGCGGATCGGCGCCAGCCTCGTGGGCATGTCCACGGCGCTTGAGGCCATCGCCGGCCGGCACGCCGGCTTGGAGGTGTTCGGCATTTCACTCGTGACCAACCTCGCCGCCGGCATCAGCCCGGTTCCGCTCAGCCACGGGGAAGTCCTCGAAGCCGGTCAGGCCGCGGGCCCGCGCATCTCCCGGCTGCTCGCGGAGATCATCGCCAAGCTCTAGAAACCCACATCGTGCGCGGGCTTGCGAGTGGCGCGTCCCGCGCGGCGCCATGAGGGTTCGGGCCGACTCGCCGTTACGGCCAGGGTCAGCGGTCGGTGGATTCCCTTGCCGGAGACAAGGGTATCGAGGTTCCGTATTCACTGGCGGCCCATGAGGCGAGCAGGCGCATCGCCTGTTCGGAACCGGAGCCGGGCTCTGCGGTGTAGATGGTGAGTGTCAGGCCGGGTTCGGCGGCCATTTCCAAGCCCTCGAAGGCCAGCGTGAGTTCGCCGACGACCGGATGGTGGAACGTCTTGAAGCCGGTGCCGTGATGACGGACGTTGTGCGCGCCCCACCGGCGCCGGAACTCCTCGCAGCGGGTGCTGAGCTCTCCGATGAGGTCGTGGAGTTCCTTGTTGTGTGGGTCCCGGGAGGCTTCGGTGCGCAAGATGGCGACGGTCACCTCGGCGAATAGGTCCCAGTCGGGGTAGAAGTCGCGCGCGCGGGGTATCGAGGAAGGTGTACCGGGCGATGTTCGGCGGCTGGCCCGGCATGTCGTAGACGTCCTTGTAGAACGCGCGGGCCAGAGTGTTGACGGCGAGTAGGTCCATGCGTCCGTTGCGGACGAATGCCGGGCCGGCGGTGATCGCGTCGAGCGCCCACTGCAGGCTCTGGTGAGGGACCCACGTCTTCGAGTTGCGTCGCCGCGGCGGCCTGGCCACCGGGCTTGCCGCGTGGGCGAGGTCGAACAGATGCGCGCGCTCGGCGTCATCCAGGTCCAAGGCCCTGGCCAGGCTGTCGAGGACCTCGGGTGAGGCGCCGCTGATCGCGCCGCGCTCCAACCGCGTGTAGTACTCGACGCTCACCCCTGCCAAGGTCGCAACCTCGCTGCGGCGCAGCCCCTCGACCCGTCGATTGGCGCCGGATGGGAGACCGACCTGATCCGGAGTCACCTTGGCACGACGCGAGATCAGGAACTCCCGCACCTCCGCTCGATTGTCCATACGTCCACGCTAAACGATGTCCGCATGCCGAGGGAGTCCCTGTCGGTACCTCCACCAACCGGGACTCCCAGGTCCGCGCGATGAGTGGTGTCCTTGTATGGAAGGACGAACCGATAGCGAGGAGAGGACCCATCATGCGTGGAGTCATCATGCAGGCCCCCGGTGAGGTCCGCGTCGCCGACGGGGCGGCGGACGCCCCGATGGGTCGCATAGCCGTTCCGGGTTCTGCGGACTCGCCGGTTCCAGGCGACCGCCTGCCCTTGGCCGCTCTCCTGGTCATGGCGCTCATGGGATTCATCCTCATCGCCACCGAAACCATGCCCGCTGGCCTGTTGCCGCAAATCGCCGCCGGCCTGAGCACCAGCGAGGGCACCGCTGGACAGCTCGTCAGTGCCTACGCCCTGGGAACGGTCATCGCGACGATGCCCGCTGTCGCCCTGACCCGGGGCATGCGCCGAAAGCCGGTCTTCATCGTGGGAGCCCTCGGATTCCTTGTCGCTAACATCATCACGGCGTTCTCCGGCGAGATTGCGCTGTCCCTCGCGTCACGTTTCCTTGCCGGGGCCTTCTCCGGCCTGATCTGGGGAATGCTCGCCGGATATGCACGGCGCATCACCGCCCCGAAATACGCCGGCAGGGCGCTGGCGATCGCCTCGATCGGCACTCCGATCGGCCTGGCCGTCGGGACCCCACTGGGTTCATGGCTGGGAACAACGTTCGACTGGCGCTGGTCCTTCGGGACGCTGGCGGTCCTGACACTCATCACCGCCTTGCTCGCCGCGGCCCTCGTCCCCGATGCACCCGGCCAGGCGGTGGCCTCCCGCGTCCCGCTGGTGCGCATCCTCCACATTCCCGGCGTCGCGGTGATCCTCGCCGTCATCGTCACCTGGATGCTCGCGCACAACATCGTTTACACCTATATCTCCGCCTACCTCCGCTCCGGCAACCTCCGGCTCTCCGTCGACGTCGCGCTGGTGACCTTTGGCGTCGCAGCCCTGATCGGTATCGGCATCACCGGCGCCGTCATTGACCGCGCCCTCCGGCCACTGGTCCTTGGCAGCATCACACTGTTCATCGCCGCCGGTGTGGTCTTCATCATCGGCCACGAGTCAATCGTCGCGGTCCTTGTCGCGATCGTCCTCTGGGGACTGGCTTTCGGGGGCGCAGCAGCTCAACTGCAAACGGCCATCAGCATGGCAAGCGGCGAGAATGCCGACGTCGCGAACTCCATGCTCGGCGTCGCCTTCAACGTCGCCATCTTCGCCGCCGGCGTGATCGGCGCCGTCGTCATCGGCAACTTTGACGGCATCGCCCTTCCGGTCGTCATGAGCGGGCTTGCCCTGACCGCGCTGACGGTCGCATTTGTTGGGCGCCGCACGGCATTCCCCACGAAACCGTAGTCCTGCAGGCGATGGCCCCAGCCGCGCCCCCAACACCACAGCCCATCCCATTGACGCATGAGCGACCTTCGTCGGCCCTTGGGTGCCGGGTATTGCATGCCACTAAGCATGCTGATTAAATCGTGGTTACGGCCGCATTCCACGACCGGTCTACCGAAAGGAAGTACAGTCATGGGAATTCTCGCATTTCTCATCCTCGGGCTTATCGCAGGAGCCATCGCCAAGGCGGTCCTTCCCGGCCAGCAGGGAGGCGGCTGGGTGGTCACACTCGTTCTGGGTGTCGTGGGAGCAATCCTCGGCGGCTGGATCGGCTCGCTGATCTTCGGTGGAGGCCTCGGTGACTTCTTCGATCTTCGGACCTGGCTCCTCTCCATCCTCGGTGCCGTCATTGTGCTCCTGATCTTTGGCGCCGTTGCCGGCCGCAGAAGCAGGGCATAGCGACCAACCCGGCCGGGGCCGGCCTTCGCACGCACTATCGACAAACTGTCCTGAAAGCGTTCCTCCACCTCCCAAGGCAGCAGCCAGGCGATCCAGATGCCAAGCTCTAGTAGGGTTCGGTGGCAAGATATTTCAGCGCCTTCTGCCTGTCGTCCGGGAACCGCCGCTCCATCGAATCGGCGATTCCGGCGATGGTCTGGCGCGCCAGGGCTTGCCGCCACACCAGCTCGGCCTGGCGCATGGTCTGCGAAATGAGGCAGGTCCGGACATGGTTCACTCCTGCGTCGGGCTCGGGGATGCTTCCCAGGATGGCTTCACAGCGGAACGCCGGCTCGGGACCCTCGAGCGCCAGGACAATGTCCAGGACCGTGATGTTTTCGGGCCTGCGTGCCAGGTGGAAACCTCCCCGGGGTCCCGAGACCGAGGTCAGGACACCGGCGCGGACCAGCGCCTGGAGCTGCTTGTTCAGGTAGGCGCCGGGAAGCTTGTAGTACTCCGCCAGCCGGGCGCTGTTGACCGCCTCCCCCGCCGGTGTCCACGCCATGTTGACGCAACTGTGCACGGCCCATTCCACCCCACGGCCCATCTTCATATTCCAGACGTTACGTGTCCGGAAAAATCGGTGTCAAGGCCATGGGGCGCCCCCGGCGTGACCGAACCGTAAGGCCAACCCGCTCGTCGGGGCGACGATTCCTCCGCGATTGCGGATAGTTTGGTACTCATGACGTCTTCTGATGCCGAACTTTCGCGACTGTTGAGCGATGCCCGCACCTGGGCTGCCCAGGACCCGGATTCGGCCACCGCCGCTGCCCTCACCGAGCTGGTCCGGCTCACGGACGACGGCGACGCCGCAGCCCGGCAGGAACTGGCGGACAGCTTCAGCGGCACCCTGCAGTTCGGCACCGCAGGGCTGCGTGCAGCCCTCGGACCGGGCCCGAACCGGATGAACCGCGCAGTCGTGCGCCGCGCCGCGGCCGGCTTCACCGCTTTCCTGGCCGACGCCGTCGCGCAGGCCGCCCCCGGCACCCGGCCGCGCGCCGTCGTCGGCTACGACGCCCGCTACAACTCAGATGTTTTCGCCGAAGAGACCGCGGCGATCCTCACTGCCGCCGGCGTCGAGACCTTCCTGATGCCGGCCGCGCTCCCGACGCCGCTGCTGGCCTACGCCGTGCGGGCCCTGGAGTGCGACGGCGGCGTGATGGTGACTGCCAGCCACAACCCGCCGCAGGACAACGGCTACAAGGTCTACCTCGGCCGGCATGCCGTCGAAGAGAGCGGCCGGGGCGCGCAGATCGTTGCGCCCTACGACGCCCTGATCGCGGCGAGGATCGACGCTGTCGGCACCCTGGACTCAGTGGTCCTGGCCACGGACGGCTGGACGGTGCTGGACCGCTCCATCGCCGCCGATTACGTGTCCGCCGTCGCAGCGCTGGCAGTTCCCGCGCGCTTCCCGGCCCGGGAGCTCAAGATTGTCCTCACGCCCATGCACGGCGTGGGCGGCGGGACGGCGGTGGCGGCGCTCAACGCGGCCGGCTTTGCCGACGTCACCCTGGTCACGGAGCAGGCGGAGCCGGACCCCGACTTCCCCACCGTGAACTTCCCGAACCCGGAGGAGCCCGGTGCGCTGGACCTGGCCCTCGAGACCGCGGCCCGCGTGGACGCCGATATTGTGATCGCCAATGACCCCGACGCCGACCGCGCCGCGGTTGCCGCGAAGGATCCGGACACGGGCGCCTGGCGCATGCTGCGCGGCGACGAGGTGGGCGCCCTGCTGGGCGCACACGTCGTGGCCCGGCTGGCGGCCGCCGGTGACTCGGCCCCCGCCGGCGTCTTCGCGAACTCGATCGTGTCCTCGCGGCTGCTGGCGCGGATCGCGGCTGCCGCGGGCTACGCCCACGAGGAAACCCTGACCGGCTTCAAGTGGATCGCGCGCGTCCCCGGACTGCTCTACGGCTACGAGGAGGCACTGGGCTACTGCGTCGCGCCGTCCCTCGCCCGGGACAAGGACGGGATTTCCGCCGCGGTGCTGATCGCGGAATTCGCCGCCGCGGCCAAGGCCGGGGGCAAGACCATCTTCGACACCCTGGACGAGCTGTACCTCGTCCACGGCCTGCACGCGAGCGACCAGCTCAGCATCCGGGTGGCGGACCTGGGCCTGCTGGACGCCATGATGAACCGGCTGCGCGTCTCCCCGCCGGAATCCTTTGGCGGCTCCGCCGTCGAAACGGTCACGGACCTGGCCGAGGGCAGCGAGCACCTCCCGCCGACCGAAGGCCTGCTGTACCTGACGAAGGACCTCAGCCGGGTCATCATCCGGCCCAGCGGGACGGAGCCGAAGCTCAAGTGCTACCTGGAGGTCATCCGCAGCGTCGGCTCCGCGGCCGAACTTCCTGCGGCACGGCTCGAGGCACGCACCGCCCTGGACGGCGTCCTCGCCGACGTCCGCGAAGCCCTGGGGCTGTAGCTCGGCCTAGAGCTCGGGCTGTAGCTCGGCCTAGAGCTCGACCTCAATGTACCCGCCCACAATCCGGGTACCGAAGGTGGCGAGACGGAGTCCCGGGGCGCCCAGGCACTCACCCGTTCCAAGGTCGTAGACCTCCTTGTGCAGCGGCGAGGCCAGGGTGGGGCGTGCCCCGCGGGACCCCGTAATGCCGCGGGCCATGACATGCGCCCCGGTGGCCGGGTCCTCCTGCGCGACGGCGAAAACCTCACCGGACACGGTGCGGATCACGGCCACCTGGCGGCCGGCAATCAGTGCTGCCTCGCCCCAGGCCGGCTCCAGATCCTCCACGGCGCACACGCGGTGCCAGCCGGCTGCGGATACAACAGCCTGCCCAGCGGCCTGATCCTCAAGGTCGTGTACTGCGCTCTCAAGTACGGCAGTCATTTTCGGCCCCTCTCTGATCCATCCCTCACGGGCTCAGCCGCTCCTGCGGCCACATACCCAAGCTAGGGCCGCGGTGTTTCAGCGGCGTGCAGCGAATGTGTCCGGCGGGTAAAAGAGAACTCACGCGGCCGGAAACGCGTTCGTGATGCAGAAGTTAAGATCACGAAACATAAGGGAAACTGAAGCGAAACTGCGCTTGCCTAGTCTGGAGGGACACTTCGATTGAGAAGGTCGCAGAGCACCGACTGCGGCCCATGCGAAAGGCCCACAGTGACCGGACAGACTTCAAGCCCCCAGAACCAGGGCGCAGAGCGCACTACAACACCGCGCCGCATCGTGGTTGCCGGCGGCGGTCCTGCCGCCCACCGCTTCGCCGATGCCATGCACTCCCGGGGCCTCGACGGCTGGCACGTGACGGTCCTCACCGAGGAAGCGCACCTCCCCTACGACCGCGTCGCGCTGAGCAAGGCCCTCACGGACAGCGGCGTGGACCTCACCCTCGGCAGCGCTTCCATGTGGGACCACGAGGCCCTCAGCCTCAAGACCGGCGAGCGCGTCACCGGCGTCGACACCGCCGGCAAGAACGTCACCACCGCGGCCGGCACCGTGTACCCTTACGACGAGCTCGTCGTCGCCACCGGTTCCGACGCGGCCCGCCTGCCCATCCCCGGTTCCGAACTCACCCACGTCTACCGCACCCTGGAGGACGTCCGGGCCATCAACAAGGCGATCGCGGAGCTGACGGCCAAACTCGGCCGCCGGGTCAACGCCGTCACCATCGGCGGCGGCCTCCTGGGACTCGAGTCCGCGGCCGGCACCGAGCAGCTCGGCGCCAACCCCATCGTCATCAACGGCTCCCCCTGGCTCATGAACACCCAGCTGGACGAGGGCGCCGGGCAGGCCCTTGGCCGCCTGATCGAGGCCAAGGGATTCACCGTCCACGGCGGCGTGTTCCCCTCCGAAGTAATCTCCGACGACGACGGCCAGGTCACCGGTGTGCTCATGGCCGACGGCCGCATCATCGAAGCCGACCTCGTGATCGTCGCGATCGGCGTGAAGCCCCGCGACGAACTGTTCCGCGCGGCCAACGGCCCGGAAACCGAAGGCACCGCCCCGCAGTTCCAGCTCGGCCCGCGCGGCGGCGTCGTCATCTCCGACGACTGCTCCACCGAAGTGCCCGGGATCTGGGCGATCGGCGAGGTGGCCAACTTCGGCGGCATGTGCCTGGGCCTCGTGGCCCCGGCCAACACCATGGCCGAGATCGTCGCGGACCGGCTGCACGGGGGCGTTGCGACCTTCCCGGGCTTCGACACCGCCACCAAACTCAAGCTCTCCGGCGTCGACGTCGCCAGCTTCGGCGACGCCTTCGCCAGAACCGAGCGCGCCCTCGAGATCGTCTACGCCGACCCCGCGCGCGGCGTCTACCAGAAGATCGTCACCACGGACGATGCCAAGACCCTGCTCGGCGGCATCTTCGTCGGCGACGCCACCCCGTACACTTCCCTGCGGCCCATGCTGGGCCGCGGACTGGCCGCCGAACCCGGCGCCTACCTCACCGCGGCCGGCGGCGGCGAGGCCCCGGACACCGAGCTTCCGGACGACGCCATCCTGTGTTCCTGCAACAACGTGGCTGCCGGAACCATCCGCGACACCGTCAACGGCTGCGGGGCCTGCGACGGCAACGCTCCCGTCCAGGAGCTCGGCGAGCTGAAGGGCTGCACCCGCGCCGGGACCAGCTGCGGTTCCTGCGTGCCGATGCTCAAGAAGCTGCTCGAAACCGAACTGACCAAGTCCGGCGTCGCCGTCTCCAAGGCACTCTGCGAACACATCGAGCTGTCCCGCCAGGAACTCTTCGAGACCATTCGCGTCCTGGAACTCACCTCCTTCGAGGAGGTCATGGCCAAGTACGGCACCGGCGAAGGCTGCGATATCTGCAAGCCGACCATCGCCAACATCCTGGCCAGCCAGAACAGCGCCTACGTCCTGGACGCCGGCCGCGGCACCCTGCAGGACACCAACGACCGCGCCCTGGCCAACATGCAGAAGGACGGCACCTACTCCGTGGTCCCCCGGATCGCCGGCGGCGAGATCACTCCGAAGAAGCTCGGCGTGATCGCCGCCGTGGCCGAGAAGTACAACCTCTACACCAAGATCACCGGCGGCCAGCGAATCGACATGTTCGGCGCCCGGCTGGAGGAGCTTCCGGAGATCTGGAAGGAACTCGTGGACGCCGGGTTCGAGTCCGGCCAGGCCTACGGCAAGAGCCTGCGCACGGTGAAGTCCTGCGTCGGTTCCACCTGGTGCCGCTTCGGTGTGCAGGATTCGGTGGCCATGGCCATCCAGCTGGAGCTGCGCTACCGCGGCCTCCGCAGCCCGCACAAGCTGAAGATGGGCGTCTCCGGCTGTGCCCGCGAATGCGCCGAGGCCCGCGGCAAGGACGTCGGCGTCATCGCCACCGCGGACGGCTGGAACCTGTACGTCGGCGGCAACGGCGGCGCCACCCCGGCGCACGCCCAGCTGCTGGCCAAGGACCTCGACGACGAAACGCTGCTCAAGTACATCGACCGCTACTTCATGTATTACATCCGCACGGCCGACCGCCTGCAGCGCACCGCCCGGTGGCAGGAGGAGCTCGACGGCGGCATCAAACACGTCGAGGACGTGGTGGTGCACGACACCCTGGGCATCGCCGAGGAACTCGAAGCCGCCATGGCCAGGCACGTTGACACCTACGTGGACGAGTGGGCCGACACCCTGAAGGATCCCGAGCGCCTGCGCCGGTTCCGCTCCTTCGTCAACGCCCCCGACCAGAAGGACGATTCCATCACCTTCGTCCCGGACGAGCGCGGGCAGATGCGTCCGGCCACCGCCGAGGAGAAGGCGCTCGCCGTTCAGACACGCGCCAGCCAGGAACCAGTGCTGATCGGAGCTTCCATCCCCATGAGGCCAGCCGACGCCGCCGTTACTGGCAGCACCGCCACCGGACGCCCCGACCGGGACAGCTCCGCCCAGGAAAGCAAGGTCTAACCATGCAGCTCAGCATCGATCTCAGCGGCCGCGAAGTCCTCGTCACCGGCTCCGACCCCGCCGCCCGTCAGGCGGTCCGGCGCTATGAAGCCGCCGGCGCCATTGTCTCCCGGCTCACCGCTCCCGGCGGCTCGTCCAACGACGGCCCCCTGCCGGAACGGCCCTTCCTCGTGGCCGCGGTCGACGACGGCCAGCCCGGCTGGGATGCCCTGCTGGAGCGCTGCCGCGGGACCGGCATCCCCGTCTCCGCCGAGCCCGCCGCCGGACCCGCCGGCCACGTCACTCTCGTAGGCGGCGGCCCCGGAACCACCGAACTGCTGACCGTGGCGGCCATCAAGGCACTGCGGGACGCCGACGTCGTGTTCTACGACCGGCTCGCCCCGTACCAGGAACTTCCCTCGCTGAGCACTGCCGAACTGGTGGACGTAGGCAAGCGGCCCGGCCACCACCCGGTCAGCCAGTCCGGGATCGAGGAACTCATGGTGGCAGCCGCCCTGGGAGGCAGGAACGTGGTGCGGCTCAAGGGCGGCGACCCGTACGTGTTCGGCCGTGGCGGCGAGGAAGTGGCGGCCTGTGTGAAGGCCGGCGTGCCCGTCCGGGTCATCTCCGGCGTCACGAGCGCCATCTCCGTCCCCGCCGCGGCCGGGATCCCGGTCACCCACCGCGAGGTCAGCCACATGTTCACCGTGGTCTCCGGCCACGCCCCGCTGACCGAGAAGGAACACACGCACCTTGCCGGGCTCGGCGGGACCATCGTGGTCCTGATGGGCATCGGCACGCTGCACCAGCTCGCCGCCGGCCTGCGCCGCGCCGGGATGCGGGCGGACATGCCGATGGCCGTCGTCGAACGCGGCTACCGTCCCGGCCAGCGCACCACCATCGCCGAACTCGGCACCATCACCACCGCAGCCGCGGACTGCACCAACCCGGCCGTGCTGGTGATCGGCGACGTCGTCCGGGTGGCCGAGGCCAACCGGGGCTGCGCCGAAGCCACCGCCGAGCTGGACCGCCTCGCCGCGTCGCTGATGGGCGCGTGAGAGCCGTGAGTGCGCTCAATGCCATTGCTCCGGCTGCCCTCTCCGGAGCTGCCGGGTCCGGAGTCCTCGGGGCCCCGGACGCCGTCGGCCCCGAGGACGCCCTGGCGAAGTCGGAACTGCCCCTCGAGGGGTTCCGGATCGGCGTCACCTCGCACCGGCGCTCCCAGGACCTGATCGAGGCCCTGGAACGGCGCGGCGCCGAGGTGCTGCATGCACCGGCGCTGAAGATCGCCCCGGTGCAGGAGGACCTGCGACTGATCGAGGACACCCGGGCCATCATCGATGCCCGGCCCGAGCTCTGCATCGCCACCACCGCCTACGGGATGCGCCGCTGGTGCGAGGCCGCGGACACCTTCGGCATCGGCGAACAGCTCCTCGAAACCCTGGGCGCCACCCGGATGTTCGTCCGCGGCCCCAAGGCCCGCGGTGCGGTCCGCGCGGCCGGACTCGCCGACGTCGGGATCAGCAGCGACGAAACCACCGCGACACTGGTGGACATGCTCCTTGCCGAAGGGGTGCGCGGCAAGACCGTGGCCGTCCAGCTGCACGGCTACACCGACGTGCGCCAGCTGGAGCGGCTGCGGATGTCCGGCGCCACCGTCCTGACCGTCACCCCGTACCGCTGGGTCAAGCCCGACGGCGCCGACCGGCTGCCGCGGCTGATCGAGGCCGCCTGCAGCAGCAATCTGGACGTGCTGACCTTCACGAGCGCCCCGGCCGTGGACGCGATGTGGAGCACGGCGCACGAAATGGGCCTGTACAAACAGCTCGTGGAGAGCCTCAAAACGAACGTCGCCACCGCCGTCGTGGGTCCGGTCACGGCTCAGCCGCTGCTCGACGCCGGCGTGCAGCCGCTGGTCCCGGAGCGGTTCCGGATGGGCGCCCTGATCCGGCTGGTCGTCGAACACCTGGCCCTGAACCACGTCCGCCGGCTGGACACGCCCTCGGGCAGCGTGGAGCTCCGCGGCCGCTCGCTGCGGATCGACGGCGAGGCCGTGGACATGGCGCCGGCCCCGCTGCTGCTGTTGGGGGCCCTGCTGGGCGCCGGCGGGGCCGTGCTCTCCCGGGAGGCGCTGTCCGAACTGCTGGAACTGCGCGGGTCCGTCCATGCCCTGGACATGACGGTCAGCCGGCTGCGCTCCTCGCTGCCGGACGGCGGCCTCGTGGAAACCGTGGTGAAGCGCGGCTACCGGATCCGCGTGTGACGCAGGCTGTTACCGGCGGGTAAACATTGGCGAACGGGCAGCGAAAAAACCGCAACACCCGGGAAACACGCCGGAAAAACCGTACGCCTACGCTGGGTGCATCAAGCACGAAGGCCACACCACCGGCCACCAGCGAAAGGGCCCACCATGTCCGCCACCTCCACCGCAAGGCCCGATTCCCAGACCCGGCCCCGGCTCGTCATTGCAGGGGCCGGGCCGGCCGCCCATGCCCTCGTCCGGCAGCTCACCCGGACACCCTTCGCCGGCGGAATCACGGTACTGAGCAACCGGGACAACGCCCCCGCCGAGTTCCTGGAGCTCGCCGCCCTTCCGCAGGTTTCAGTGCGCTTCGGCCAGCCGGTCAGCTACATCGATCCCGACGCCCGGCGGGTGACCACGGCGGACGGCCTGGAGTTCAGCTACCACCAGCTGGTCATCGCCACCGGTTCCTCCCCGTCCGGAGCGCCGCTGGAAGGCGCCGGCCGGTGCCTCAGCTACTCCACGATCGACGACGCCACCCGGCTGGGCGAGGCCGTCAGGGACGTCACCCGGGTCCTCGGCAGGCGGCCCCTGGGCATCCTCGTGGGCACCGGAACTGCCGCCGGGCAGGCGGAAGCGGTGCTCCGCGCCCGGGGCGTCCGTCCCGTCCGCACCACGCAGCGTCCCGCGGCCGTCGTTCCGAACCTTGCCGGCTCAATGCTGCCGGCGGCCGGCGTCGTGTTCGAAGACGGTTCCCGCATGAACGGCGACCTGGTGGTCCTGGCGGAGGAACGGATCGCCCGCGACGCCCTCTCGGTGAGTGCCGGGCTCAAGACCGCTCCCCGGGGCGGCATCGTGATCGGCCAGGACTTCCGCGCCTCGGTGCCGGGCATCTGGGCCATCGGGGATGCTGCCGCGTTCGACGGCGTGCGGCTGGGACTGCTCGTGGCCGCCGCGTCCGCCGCCTCGGTCTGCGCCTCGCAGCTGCTCCAGGCCACCCTGGCTGACCCCCTCGTCAGGGCAGCCTAGCCGCGCGCGCCGGAGCCGCCGCCGGGGCGGCCGCCGGGGCCGCCGGAGCGTGTTCCTGTTATGGCAAGATGGACACCGAGAAGCCACGAGAGCCGCGGTGTCGGCAGGCCCCCGGGGCCTCCCAGAGGGACAACCTCCCAGAGGGACAAGACAGTCCACGGCCCGCCAGGAAAGGGACCACCATGAGCAACGAAGCCCCCACGGCCGCCGGAAGCGCCGCCCCCGCCGGTCAGGAGTCCGGGGACAGCGCCGTCAGCATTGCCTCCTACATTGACCACACCCTGCTCAAGCCGGAGGCCAGCGAGGCCGAGATCCTCAAGGTCTGCGCGGAGGCCGCCGAATTCGGGTTCAAGTCTGTCTGCGTCAACCCCATCTGGGTCAAGAAGGTCAAGACAGCGCTGAAGGGTTCCGGCGTGCTGACGTGTTCCGTGGTCGGCTTCCCGCTGGGCGCCACCCCGAGCGACGTCAAGGCCTTCGAAGCCCGCGGTGCCGTGCTGGACGGCGCGGAGGAGGTCGACATGGTCATCGATATCGCCGCCGCCCGCGCCAACGACAAGGGCGCCCTGGTCGATGACATCGCCGCCGTCGCCGAAGCCGTCCACGACGGTGGGGCCATCCTCAAGGTCATCATTGAAACCGCCCTGCTGGATGATGCACAGAAGGTCCTGGCCTGCGAGGCCGCAGTGGAAGCCGGTGCCGATTTCGTGAAGACCTCCACCGGTTTCAACGGCGGCGGAGCCACGGCCGAGGACGTCGCCCTGATGCGCCGCACGGTGGGCCCCACGCTCGGCGTCAAGGCCTCCGGCGGCGTGCGTTCCCGGGCCGATGCACAGGCTATGATTGCTGCTGGTGCAACACGTATTGGCGCCAGCTCCGGCATCGCGATCGTCAAGGGCGAACAGGGTTCGTCCGCGTACTGATCCGCTCCGGCAGCCGCCACAGTTTTGAGCCCCCCGGGGCCGAGGAGGAACGAATGTCCAGCAACACCGCGAAGACCCAGCAGAACCCGCAGGCCGAGAACGGCCTCGGCTCCACCATTGTCATTTTTTCCGTGATGATGGTCCTGTTCCTCGCTTCCCTGTACTCGCTGTCCTTCCTGACGCTGGGCAACCCGTGGCCGATGGCCGCCTGCCTGGCCCTGTTCGCCGGTTCGTTCTGGATCCCCCAGACCATCCTCGGCCGCTCGGACTCGGCTGGCGAGAGCTAGGCACCGCAATAATTAATCGACTGAAGCTCCGGGTTTTTCCGGAGCTTCAGTCGTCTAAGAACCGCGCACCGCTACTGTAGTGTGTCGTTGATTCCTTTAGGTCTGGTTTCGATCAGACTTGAGTCATGGTTTATGTGGCAATGATCGGTTCCTTTCATAACGGTTGAATGTTTGCCGGCGCCGCCGCGATGGTTGGCTGTGGATCCGGTGTGGTCCGCCACCGTTGAGTAGCGTCTTAGGGTACCTGTGCCGGAGCTGAGAGCCGGACGGGGCCAGTTGTCGGTGACCAACTGTTAGCCCATTCTTGAAACATGAAAGTCGAGCCCTTTGCCGGTCGGCCCGCGTCCCGCAGGGGAGAGTGGGGAGTTCGCAAGCGCGCCACAGCGACGGCCCTAGGCGTCGTCGCCATGGCGCTGCTGGTCGGCGGGGTCACCCTTCTGGTCCTGCTCCAGGGGGCGTTGATCGCCTCGACCGAGTCGGCCGCCCGGCACGAGGCCCTGGAAGTCATCGTCCAGATTCAGGACCAGGATGTCGCCGAAGCAGGACGGTACATTGCCGCCACCGCGCACGGAGGACAGATCGTCCAAATCCTGAACCCGGCCGGCGCCGTCGTGGCCGCGTCAGTGCCCACCGCGGGGGACCGGCCGTTGACCTCCCTGCGGCCTGCCCCGGACCAGATCCTGACGGAGGATGTATCCAGCCTGGAGAGCCTCGGCGACCCCGATGACTTCCGGATCATCGCGACCGCTGTCCGGCTGGACGACGGGCCCTACACGGTGGTCGTCGCGTCCCCGGTACAGCTCCTGGCGGAAACGGTTTCCACAGTCTCCTGGTTCCTGCTCGGCGCTACTCCATTGCTGCTGCTTGTGGTCGGCGTCTCGGTTTGGCTACTGGTGGGGCGGTCTCTGCAACGGGTGGAAAGGATCCGCGGGCAGGTCTCCAACATCGACGGCGCGCGCCTGGACGAAAGAGTCGACGTTCCGCGTACCAACGACGAGATTCAGTCTCTGGCGCTAACCATGAACAAGATGCTGGCACGGTTGCAGTCCTCGGACCGCGAGCAGCGCCGGTTCATTTCGGACGCCAGCCACGAACTCCGCAGTCCCCTGGCGACGCTGCGCGCCGGGGTGGAGGTCGCTGCCGCGGACCCGTCGGGCGAGACCTGGCACGAACTGACGGACATTCTCGCCGAAGAGACGTCCCGCATGCACTACCTCGTCGAAGACCTTCTGACCCTCGCCAAGGCCAATGACGGGGGCTTTCGGCTCAACGAGGAGGACGTTGACCTCGACGACGTCGTAGACCGCGAAACCCGCAGGCTCCGCTCCACAAGCACACACGTCATCACAGCAGATCTCACCCCCGTGCGGATCAGCGGGGACGCGCGCCGGGTGGGACAGGTACTTCGAAACGTCCTGGACAACGCCGACCGGTACGCCTTCTCGCGGATCCAGATCAGCCTGAACTCAGGTGAGGCCGGAGCCGGCGCGGTTATCACCGTGGACAACGACGGCGACCCGGTGCCCGAAGCGGACCGGCAACGGGTCTTTGAGCGGTTCGTCCGGCTCGACGAGAGCAGGTCCCGGGAAGGCGGTGGAAGCGGACTGGGATTAGCCATTGCGGCCGGAATCATGTCAGCCCATCACGGCTCTATCCGCGCCACCGAAAGCCCGCTGGGCCACTGCCGCTTCGAGCTGGAATTCCCCGGACCTAACGTGTGAGGCGCGGCGCCACTACGTCCCGGAGGATCGGGGGGAAACGTTCCCCGGGTCCCCGTCGGCGCTGAGCAGATAGCCCATCCCCCAGACCGTGGACAATGTCTGCACGCCGAAGGGAGCGTCGATCTTGCGCCGGAGGTAGCCGATGTAGACCTCCACTACGTTGTCGCCGCCCTCAAAAGCGGGGTCCCAAACGTTGTCGAGTATTTCCGCCTTCGTCACGACCTGGTCGTGACGCCGGATGAGGTACTGCAGGAGCCCGTATTCCCGCGGGGTGAGTTTGATCGCCGTGTCCCCCCGACGGACGCTGCGAAGAAGAGGGTCCAGCGTCAGGGTACCCAGCGTCAACACCACGGGACGCTCAGGCGCCCCGCGGCGGATCAGCGCCCGGATCCGTGCCACCAGCACGAGAAAGCTAAATGGCTTTGTCAGATAGTCATCAGCCCCCAGATCGAAGGCATCGGTCTGATCGTACTCGCCGTCCTTCGCCGTGAGCATCAGCACCGGAGTCCAGACCTTGCGTTCCCGAAGCACGCTCAGGACCTCATAACCGTTCATAAGCGGCAACATCAGATCCAACAGGATCGCGTCATAAGGATTTTCCGTCGCCGCCCACAGACCACTGACGCCGTCGTGCATGACGTCCACGACGAACCCTTCATTCGTCAGTCCCCGGCGGACCGCTTCGGCGAGACCCTTTTCATCCTCCACGACCAGAATCCTCATCGGGACCCCTCTCCTTCATACAGGCAGTATGTCGCAACGGTTTGAGCCGAACCTGAGAAACCTCCGGTCCGGGTCGACGCCGGCGGTGCTCAGTGATCTCTCAGCACCGCCGGGCGACGCTGGTAATGCATCGTATTCATGATTTCCGGATCCGGCAGGAGGCACCATGAGGAACTCAGCAAAGCGCGGAACGGGCACCATCCTCACTGCGGCTTTAGTCAGTCTGGCTCTGCTTCTGGCGGGGTGCGAGGCGGGCGGCCCGGCGCCGTCGCCGCCGGGCTCTTCGGCCACGCCCGGCCCTTCGGAACCGACACTGTCCGCTCCGGCGAATGCGGCGGCGTCGGTGCACTTCACCACCCAGGGTGACATCGGCGTCAAGAAAACCTCCCAGCACGTGCTGGACACCATCGCCGACCTCAAACCCCAGTTCAACCTCGCCCTCGGCGACTTCACCTACAAAGCCGGGATCGAACAGCAGTTCTGCGACATGGTCAAGGGCAAGCTCGGCGAAAACTTCCCGTACGAAGTCCTCACCGGCAACCACGAAAGCGACGGCAGCGACGGCGACATCGCCAACATCGTCAAGTGCCTGCCCAACAAGCTGCCGGGAATCCAGGGCGAGTACGGAACGCAATGGTATGTCGATGTCCCCGAGACGAACCCCCTGGTGCGGTTCGTCATGGTCTCACCGGGCATCGACTTCCAGAACCAGCAACACCTGGACTTTTCCAAGGGCAGCGACCGCTGGAACTGGACCACGAACGCCATCGACGGGGCCACAGCCGCGAAGATTCCCTGGACGGTCGTCGGCATGCACGCACCGTGCCTGAGCGTGGGCAAATACGACTGCAAGGTCGGCCAGGACTTCGCAACCATGCTGCTGGAGAAGAAAGTGGATCTGGTACTGACCGGCCATGACCACATCTACCAGCGCACCCACCAGCTCGCTCTCGGCACGGCTTGCCCTGCCCTGGTACCCAATGAACTTTCGCCAAACTGCATCACCGATTCCGACTCCAGCATGGCCAAGGGCGCCGGAACGGTATTCGTCACGGTCGGTGTTGGCGGCGAAAGCCTCTACGATGTGAACAACAACGACTCGGAAGCCGGATACTTCACCACTTGGTCCGGCGGGAACCGCGACCCGGCCTTCGGGACCCTGGACGTGACAGCAACAGCAGACCAGCTCTCCGCCAGGTTGGTCCCGGCCAAGGGCTACACCTTCACCGACGCATTCACCATCGCCCGGTACTGACCCTGCTCAGCCTTTTCTCACTTTCTCCTCAGTAACGTAGCAAGCATGAGGACTTGTTCCGTGCTCCGATGCCAGAATCCCGGCTCCGCCTTCGTGGTGGCGGGGCATAGAAGCGCCGATTTTCACGAGGTCTACGTCTGTGCCGAGCACAAGGCGAAGATCGACTCCGGTGCGCACTGGGATCTCTGCGGAGACCACGTAGTGATGGACCAGGATATTGCGCCGGCGCTGGAGAGATGGTCTCTCCGCCCCAGCATGGGGACCGAAGGCTTCACCCTAATCCTTGAAACCGCGGGCCGGACCGAGCCCATTGAAATGTTTCTGACCACAACCGACTCCATATCGCTGGCCCTGTTCCTCTACCCATCAAGCGGCCTCCCCTTGCCTCCCGAGTTCGTGGAAGCACTCTCGAAAGAAGAGGAATTGGACGCAGACTGAGAGCTGACCGAAACTAGACCTGAAGGAATCAATGACACGGTACACTAGCCGGCCAGGGACCGGCCGAACACGCTGCTGACGAGCTCGCTAACGAGTGCGACGGCGGCCGGGAAGTGTGCCTTGCCGAGGGCCAGCGCTGCGCCGAACATGCCGATCATGGCGTAGGCGCTGACCGGGATCAGCACGAACCATTCCCGCCGTGAACCGGCGCGGCCCAGCAGCGGGATGGAGAATGCCCCGTTGGCCTTCCAGACGTCCTTGAACAGCGGCACCTTCCGGAGGAACTTCGGCGGTTTGATCACCAGCGGCCACAGCAGCGGCACTCCCCCGGTCGTGATCATATCCCCCACGATGTGCACCAGCACCCCGGTGAGCATCGAGACCGGGAGCCAGGTCCACTGGTGCGGCGCGAGCCACGTCACCAGCCCGGCCATGGCCAGGGCGAAGACCCAGTTGCTGATCCAGCCGTACTTCGGGAAGAGCTTCAAGGCCTTGGCCGCGATATTGATCATGAACATGCACAGCAGGCCGGCGCCGAGGGACAGCAGTCCCCACTCTGTCTGCAGCTGGAGCTGCCCGGCCATGGCCGCGAGCAGCACGAAGAACGCCGCACCGAGCAGGGAATGCGTGCCCTGCCGGTGCCCGCCGCTGGCATTCTCGATGCCGACGGCGATCACATTGGACAGCGGCGGCAGCGAATGCGCCACCGTGCTGGAGCGGTGGTCCCAGTCGCAGACCAGGGCCGTCCCCGCCGTCGCCATCCCGCCGATCACGATCCCGGTGGCGTCCAGCGGATACCAGCCCAGGGCGTACGGCCCGGTTGAGGCAATAGCCACCCACGCCGCGGCTCCCGACGCCGCGTGGTGTCCTCCCATCACGGGCTAACTCCTCGTCTGTTCGGCAGCAACAGCGGCGTCGGAGAAGATATTGCGGATGACGCCGTTGGCCCATTCGAGGATCTCGGCGTCCTGCAGGTCCCGGCCGCCGATCCGGGCCGTCTTCGGCTTGGGGATGAGCACCGCGTCCAGGGCCGGCTTGGCCTGCGCGCCGGGGTACATCCGGGTGAGCCGCATGAGCTTGGACTCCGGCAGTTCCGCCGGGGAGAACTTGATGAAGTTGCCCTGCAGGGCAACGTCGCTCAGGCCGGCTTCGCGGGCGCCCACCCGGAACCGGGCGACGTCGATCAGGTTCTTCGCGGGCAGCGGCAGCTCGCCGTAGCGGTCAACAAGCTCCGCGAGGACCTCGTCGATCGCCTCGTAGGTGATGGCACCGGCCAGCTTGCGGTACGCCTCAAGGCGGAGCCGTTCGCCCGGCACGTAGTCATGCGGCAGGTGCGCGTTGACCGGCAGCTCGATCTTCATGTCCGCAGCCTTCTCCTCGGCCTCGCCGCGGTACTCCGCCACCGCCTCGCCGACCAGCCGGATGTAGAGGTCGAAGCCGACGCCCTGGATGTGGCCGGACTGCTCGCCGCCGAGCAGGTTGCCCGCGCCACGGATCTCCAGGTCCTTCATGGCCAGCTGCATGCCGGCGCCGAGTTCGTTGTGCGTGGCGACGGCCTTGAGCCGTTCCAGCGCCACCTCGCCCAGCGGCTTCTCGGAGGGGTAGAGGAAGTAGGCGTAGGCACGTTCGCGGCCGCGGCCCACGCGTCCGCGCAGCTGGTGCAGCTGCGAGAGTCCGTACTTGTCCGCCCCGTCCACGATCAGGGTGTTGGCGTTGGAGATGTCCAGGCCGGTCTCGATGATGGTGGTGCAGACCAGCACGTCGAAGCGCTTTTCCCAGAAGTCCACGATGATCTGTTCCAGCCGGCTCTCGGACATCTGCCCGTGGGCCACCTCCACCCGGGCCTCCGGGACGAGCTCGCGGATCTTCGCCGCGGTGCGGTCGATCGTGGAAACCCGGTTGTGGACGAAGAACACCTGGCCTTCGCGCATCAATTCGCGGCGGATCGCGGCGGAGGTCTGCTTGTCCGTGTACGGGCCCACATAGGTCAGCACCGGGTGGCGTTCCTCCGGCGGGGTGGCCAGGGTGGAAGTCTCGCGGATGCCGGTGAGCGACATTTCCAGGGTCCGGGGAATCGGGGTGGCGCTCATGGCCAGGACGTCCACGTTGGTGCGCATCTTCTTCAGCGCCTCTTTGTGTTCGACGCCGAAACGCTGCTCCTCGTCCACCACCACGAGGCCGAGGTCCTTGAAGGCGAAGTCCTTGGACAGCAGGCGGTGGGTGCCGATCACGACGTCGACGGAGCCGTTCTTGACCCCTGCTGCGGTCTCCTTGGCTTCCTTGGTGCCCTGGAAGCGGGACAGCGGCTTGACCACGAGCGGGAAGCCGGAGAACCGCTCGGTGAAGGTCTCGTAGTGCTGCTGGGCGAGCAGCGTGGTGGGCACGAGGATGGCGACCTGCTTGCCGTCCTGGACCGCCTTGAAGGCCGCCCGGACCGCGATCTCGGTCTTGCCGTAGCCGACGTCGCCGGAGATCAGCCGGTCCATCGGGATCTCGCGTTCCATGTCGGCTTTGACTTCGTTGATGGTGGTCAGCTGGTCCGGGGTTTCCACATAGGGGAAGGCTTCCTCGAGTTCGCGCTGCCACGGGGTGTCCGGGCCGAAGGCGTAGCCGCGGGAGGCCATCCGGGCCGAGTACAGCCGGATCAGCTCGCCGGCGATTTCCTTGACGGCCCTGCGTGCCTTGGACTTGGTGCTGGCCCAGTCCGAGCCGCCCATCTTGCTCAGCGCGGGGGTGTCCCCGCCGACGTACCGCGTGACCTGGTCCAGCTGGTCGGTGGGCACGAAGAGCCGGTCGCCGGGGGCGCCGCGCTTGGAGGGGGCGTATTCCAGCACGAGGTACTCGCGCACTCCGTCGCCACCACCAGCGACCTTGCGCTGGATCAGCTCCACGAACCGGCCGACGCCGTGCTGTTCGTGCACCACGGAGTCACCGGCCACCAGCTGCAGGGGGTCGACGGCGTTCCGCCGCTTGGACGGCATCCGGCGCATGTCCTTCGTGGAGCCCGGGGACGTGCGCCCCAGCAGGTCAGCCTCGGTCAGCAGCGCCAGCTTGAGCGGGTCCAGCACAAAACCGCGTCCGACGGCGGCGGTGGTCACCTCGATCAGCCCGGCCTGCGGCTCGTCGTCGAGGGATTCCACCCGGGCGCACGGGATGTCGTTGTCGTGGAAGAGTTCCGCGAGGCGCTGCGCCGGGCCGGGGCCCTCGGTCACCACGACCATCCGCCACTGGTCCCGGATATGGGAGCCGATGAAGTCCATCATTTCCGCCACGTCGCCCTGGTAGCCGCGGGGTTCCCGGGCGTGCAGGTTCAGCACGTCGACGTCGGGCAGCAGCTCCTCGTCGGTGGCGAGGGACGTGATGGACCACCAGGAGACGCCGTGCGCGAGGGCCGCCGAGCGGGTCTCGGTCAGCGAACGAAAGCTGGCGGAGTGCAGGGCTTCGGACGCCTGTGAGGTCAGGTCAAGGGGTGCCGTGCCGCCGTCGGACGCCGTGGACCACGCCGCTTCCAGGAATTCCTCGTTGGTGGCGGCGAGGTCGTGGGCGCGGGTCCGGACCTTCTCGGGTTCGATCACCACGGAGATGGAGCCGGCCGGGAGCTGGTCCAGGAAAGGGACCATGGCGTCCACCAGCACCGGGGCCAGCGACTCCATACCCTCGACGGCGATGCCGCCGGCGATCTTTTCCAGCATGTCCGCGGCGGCCGGGAGCTGGGACTTCAGCGTCGCGGCGCGGGACATGACGGAGGGCGTGATCAGGATTTCGCGGCAAGGCGGGGCGTGCAGTTCGGTGGGGTGGTGCACGCCCGGCGCGGTCAGCGAGCGCTGGTCGGCGACGGCGAACCAGCGCATCTGGTCCACCTCGTCGCCGAAGAACTCGACCCGGACGGGGTGGTCCTCGGTGGGCGGGAAGACGTCCAGCATGCCGCCGCGGACGGCGAACTCGCCGCGCCGGGTCACCATGTCGACCCGGGCGTAGGCGGCGTCGGCGAGGCTCTTCACGACGCTGCTGAAGGGGACCTCCTGGCCCACCTTCAGGGTCACCGGCACCAGTTCGCCCAGGCCCGCCACGATCGGCTGGACGACGGCGCGCACCGGGGCCACCACGACGCGCAGGGCGCCGCTTGGGGACGTTTCGGGGTGCGCCAGCCTGCGCAGCACGGCCAGCCGCCGGCCCACGGTATCCGAGCGCGGGGAGAGCCGCTCGTGCGGGAGGGTTTCCCAGCTGGGGAACTCGGCGACGGCGTCTGCCGGCAGGAAGGCTCGCAGGGCCGCGGTCAGGTCCTCGGCCTCGCGGCCGGTCGCGGTGACGGCAAGAACCACGGGGGTCCGGCGGCTGTCTCCGGCAGAGCCGGCAGAGCCGGTTTCGTTCTTGGCGAGTGTCGTGAGTCCGTCGGCCATTTCCGTGAGCAGCGCGGACCGCATGCCGGCCGGGGCGCTGATCTGGTAGTCCTCGCTGCGGGCGGCGAAACCGCGGGCGGCCTCTGCCTGGATGCGGGCGTAGTTCCGGTCTTCGGCGAGGACGCGGCGCAAACCGGTGAGAGAGGGGCCGTTGAGGCTCATAGCTGTTGCTCCTGATGGGATCACGGGGGTGCAGGCAACACGAATACCCGAAATTCGTGAGAATCCCGGGTCTTCCAAGCCTACCGCGGGGCCGGGGACGGCGGACGCCTCTACTGGCTCGCCGTGCTGCCGTTCCACAGCCTGATCTTCCCCGCCACGTCACGGAATATCACGGCCGCCGCCCGGGATCTCCAGAACCTCGAATCGGAGCCGGGCAGGCACACCCCGTAGAATATTGGGAGCCCGAAACGTCCAGTACAACAGCTTTGGAGATCCCATGCCCCTGAGTGCATCCACCACCCTGCCCCACAGTGTTGACCGCGTTACCGCTGTTCTCGTGAACGAGGATTTCCTGCGCCACACGAGCGAATACGTCGGCGGCAGCCTGGAATCGTTTGCCGTGGACGGTGACCCTGCCGGCGCGTTCGTCACCACCACCGTCCGGACCATCCCCACCACCCGGATGCCGGACATCGCCCGGAAATTCGTTGGTGAGAGCCTGAAGGTGACGCAGGTGGAGACCTGGGCAGCACCCGCCGCTGACGGTTCACGGCAGAGCAGCATTTCGATGAAGGTCGCCGGGGCCCCGCTGGACGTCAACGCCGTCCAGCGCCTCGTGTCCGCGGCCGGCAGCACCCGGATCGAGCTCGAAGGCACCGTCACGTCCTCGGTTCCGTTCCTGGGCGGCAAGATCGCCGAAGCGGCCGAGCCGATGGTCGGCAAGGCCCTGAACATCCAGTCGCAGCGGGCCCAGGCCTGGCTCGAAAGCCACTAGCAGCGTGGAACTGCCCGCAATCCTGGCCGTTGTCCTGATCGTGGCCGGCATCTGGTCCCTCGCCGTCTGGCCGCAGTTCCTGCGCCGGGTGATGAAGGACCCGCGGTCCCGCGACGCCGGCGGCCGGGCTACCCGTTTCCTGACGGTCCACATCGTCCTCGTCAGCGTCTCAATGGGGCTGGGCGCGGCGACGGCGGCAATCGGGATTGCCGGGTTGCTGGCTTAGCCGAAACCGCGGTGGCCCGGCTGTTGCCCCGAGCGCGGCGGCGCGCGGCAAACCCTTTGCCGCCCGCCGCCGCGCTCGGGGCACTAGACTCAGGGAAATCCGCGCGACCCACCGAAAGGCGTTGCCCATTGCGACCCCGCCGCCGCGTGGCCAGGTGGGAATTCACCGCCTACGCGATCATCCTGGGCGCCACAGCCCTGTGGCCCGTTCCCGTGGACCGCGCCGGAGCCGGGCTGCTGGCGAAGGCGCTGAAGAAGCTGCACCCCTGGGGGCTTCCGGAGTGGATTGACTACGCCTTCGTGGAGTCGGCGTCCAATGTGATCCTGTTCGTTCCCTTGGGCGCCCTGGTCGTCTGGATCCTTGGCAGGCGCTACTGGTGGGCAGGCGTGGCCGCCGGAATGCTGCTGTCCGGTGTGATCGAGCTCGCTCAGTTCCTCTTCCTGCCGGCCCGCTACCCCACACTGCTTGATGTCGCCGCCAACACCGCAGGGGCCACGCTCGGGAGTCTGCTCACGCTGCTGGTCATGACTCTCCGCAAGCCCGTGCCAAACGCGTCCCCAACACGTACTCTGTGATCACACCCTTTGCGGGAGGACTACGGAATGCGGATCTCGGTTATCGGCTGCGGGTATCTTGGTGCAGTCCACGCGGCGTGCATGGCGAAGCTCGGTCACGATGTGGTCGGCATCGACATTGACGAAATCAAAGTGGCGCAGCTGTCCAGGGGGCAGGCGCCGTTCTACGAGCCCGTATTGGACGAGCTACTTTCCGAGCTCGAGGAATCGGGGCGCTTGAGGTTCACCACTGAAATGTCGGACGCCCGCGGATCCGAGGTCCATTTCATCTGTGTGGGCACTCCGCAAAAACGCGGCGAAAACGGCGCCGACCTGCGCTTCGTTGATGCCGCGGTGGAGGCGTTGGCCGCCCACGTGTCCCCGGGCGACATCATCGCCGGCAAATCCACCGTGCCGGTCGGGACCGCGGCGCGGCTCGCCGACATCCTCGCCGAGACCGAACCGGGCGCCACGCTGGTATGGAATCCCGAATTTCTACGCGAAGGCCATGCGGTTACCGACACGCTGAACCCCGACCGCTTTGTCTACGGTGTCCCGGACGGAAGCGAGGAACACCCCGCGGTGGCTGTCCTGGACCAGGTCTACAAGCTGCCCCTCTCCAAGGGGACGCCGCGGCTGATAACCGACTATGCCACGGCCGAGCTCGTGAAGAGCGCCGCCAACTCGTTCCTCGCCACCAAGATTTCCTTCATCAATGCGATGGCCGAGGTCTGTGAAGCCACCGGCGCGGATGTCACCCGGCTGGCCGACGCTATCGGCCTGGACGAACGGATCGGCCGGAAGTTCCTGGATGCCGGCATCGGCTTCGGCGGCGGCTGCCTGCCCAAGGACATCCGGGGCTTCATGGCCCGCGCCGGCGAGCTGGGCGCGGACCAGGCTTTGACCTTTCTGCGCGAGGTGGACGCTATCAACATGCGGCGCCGGACCCGCGTCGTCGAGCTGACCCGCGAACTTTGCGGCGGTTCGCTGATGGGCCAGCGGATCGCCGTGCTCGGCGCCGCCTTCAAGCCCGAGAGCGACGACGTCCGCGACTCGCCGGCGCTCAGCGCCGCAGCACAGCTCCAGCTTCAGGGCGCTGTGGTGACAGTCACCGACCCGCAGGCCCTCACGAATGCGGCCAAGCGTTTTCCGGAGCTCCCGCTGGAACCGGACCTGGAGACCACCCTGCGCAGGGCCGACGCCGTCCTGCTGCTGACCGAATGGAAGCTGTACCGCGAGCTGGACCCGCACGCCACCCGGGCCCTCGTCTCCGCTCCGCGCATCCTCGACGGCCGGAATGTCCTGGATCCGGCCAAGTGGCGCGCCGCGGGCTGGACCTACAAGGGCCTCGGCCGGCCCTGAGCCGGGCAGGCGCGGGCAGGGTCAGCGTACGAGGGCTTGTCCGAGCGCGTCCTCGGCGGCGACCCAGGACAGCATGGCGCATTTGACCCGGGCTGCGTAGCGTGCCACGCCTTCAAACGCGGCGGCGTCCCCCAGCACTTCCGGATCCGCGGCCACTTTCCCGCGGGAGCGCAGCACCTCACGGAAACTGTCGATCACGGCGCGGAACTCTTCGGCAGCCATGCCTTCGGCGAGGTCCGTCAGCACGGATGCTGACGCCATCGAGATCGAACAGCCGTCACCGTCCCAGCGCACTTCCCTGACCTTGCCGTCCGCCACGGCGACCCGGACGGTGATTTCGTCCCCGCACACCGGATTGAGCTGATGCGACTGGCCGCTGCTCGCGCCGTCGGGGACGACTGCGCCGGCCAGCCCGCTGCCGTGCCGGGCCTTGGAGTGCTCCAGGATGATCTGCTGGTACAGCTGGTCGAGACTCATGTACTGCCGTCCTCAGGCTTGGAAGTATCCGCGGACATCGGCGACGGCCTGCAGAAACGCGTCCACATCGTCCGTGGTGTTGTAAAGGTAGGTGCTGGCACGCGTCGTCGCCGTCAGTCCAAGCCGGCGGTGCAGCGGCTGGGCACAGTGGTGCCCCACCCGCACGGCGATGCCGCGGCTGTCCAGGAACTGCCCGACGTCGTGCGCGTGGACGCCCGCGACGTCGAACGCGGCCAGCCCGATCCGTTCCTGGCCCGCAGCCGGTCCCAGTACGCGGATCCCCGGGATGGACTCAAGGCCCTCCACCAGGCGCTGACCGAGCTCGGACTCCCAGGCATGGATCCGGTCCAGCCCGGTTTCGCTCAGGTAGTTCGCGGCGGCGGCGAGGGCCACGGCCTGCGAGATCTTTTGGGTTCCGGCCTCAAAGCGCTGCGGGCTGGGCAGGAATCCGGCCCGCTCCATGGTGACGGTCGTGATCATGGAGCCGCCGGTTAGGAACGGTGGCATCGCGTTGAGCAGTTCGGACCTGCCGTACAGCCCGCCGATTCCGGTCGGAGCCAGCATCTTGTGCCCGGAGAAGACAGCGAAGTCCACGTCAAGTGCCTTGACGTCCAGAGGCAGGTGCGGCGCGGACTGGCAGGCGTCCAGCACGACGAGCGACCCGGCGGACCGGGCCAGCGCGACCAGCGCCGCCACCGGGTTGATGGTGCCGAGGACGTTGGAGGCGTGGGTGAAGGCAAGGATGCGCGTCCGGCTGCCGATGATGCGGGCGGCGGCGTCGAGGTCCAGGGCGCCGCGGTCATCCACGGGGATATAGCGCAGTGCGGCTCCGGTCCGTTCTGCCAGCTGCTGCCACGGAATCAGGTTGGCGTGGTGTTCCATCTCCGTGACCACGATTTCGTCACCGGTGGACAGGGCAAAGCGGGCCGCTTCGGGGGCCGCCCCGGGCAGGGAGGCGTTCAGGAAGGAGTAGCTGAGCAGATTCAGGCCTTCGGTGGCGTTCGAGGTCCAGATGAGTTCGTCCGGCTCGGCCCCGATGAAGGCTGCAACCGTTTCCCTGGCGTCTTCGAAGGCCTCGGTGGCCTCAACGGCGAGATGATGGGCACCGCGATGGACCGCCGAGTTCCGCTGTTCATAGAATTCCTGCTCGGCTTCCAGCACGCTAAGCGGGTTCTGCGACGTGGCCCCGGAATCCAGGTACACTAGGGGCTTGCCGTTGACGGACTGGCCCAGGATCGGGAAGTCGTTGCGGATCCGCAGGACCTCTGCGTTGTCCAGTGCGGTGGCAACAGGACCCGGGAACGTCGAAGCTGAAACTGTTGTCACCGTTGATTCCTCCCTTGGCGGCCCAAGGATGGGCCAATTACGCAATACAATCCTTACGTAATCATCTCATGTGCTGCGGAAGGAGCGGTCAAGGCCGTCGCCCTGCACCTCCTGCAGTAGTGCCGCACGAGCAGCAGGGCCGGCAGGAGTGCCAGGAAGTCGCGGTGCGACAGTCGCTCGTGCGGACCGGCCACTACCACTTCTGCCGCAGGCCGCCGCACGTCGGTGTACCCTGCTTCACCTCTGGAGAAAACAACATTTGCAAACTACATTAGACGCAGGCATCTGGTGGATATTCAGGGCAACCGGCCCGGCAGCTGGATCTGGGATTGATTCTGCTTATTCCACGGACGAATTAGAGGACTGCCGGCGGCTTTCATGCTTCCGTAGGGCCACGACGAGCTTAGGGGAAAATTGGACATTCGGCGGACCTTTCTCTCCCAGCCAAGGAACGCGGCGCCGTGAGGGTTTTAGTGTTATGGGCTCATCAGGATTCGGCGAACTTGGGGCTCCATGTCCTGGCGGAAGGAACAGCTGCGTTAGTTAAGCGCGCCTGGCCGGATGCCGAAATCGAATTTCAGGATTATGGCAAGGGCACCGCACCCATGCCTATCAGCAGTCCCAAATCCTTGGCTAAGGAGTGGGTGACAGGCAACCGCGGACTGAAAAAGTGGCTCCAAAGTTTTGACGTGGTGATCGATACCCGCTCGGGAGACAGCTTTGCAGATCTGTATGGAGTGGAGCGCCTCTTTGCGATGGGAATGGTCGCGGAACTTGTGCGCCGGGCCGGCGTACCGCTTATTCTCGGGCCACAGACCATCGGTCCCTTCGTTTCTGCGGCCGGCCGGGCACTAGGACGACGGAGCCTTAAGACGGCGGCGGCCGTGATGTCCCGGGACTCGGCAAGCGCGGCCCATGCCGAAAAGCTGGGACGGCCGGTGGACGTGGAAAGCACGGATGTCGTGTTCGCGCTGCCCCAGGCCCCGCGGACGGCACAGCGTGACGTGATCCTCAACATCTCCGGACTCCTGTGGACTCCAGGTCCCCACGTGGACGCGGAGCATTACCGAAGGACCGTCACGGCCCTGTATCAGGAGCTGCTCCGCGACGGAAGGAGCGTGAGCCTCGTGGCCCACGTCCTTGATTCCCCTGTTGCCGACAATGATGTTCCGGCTATCCGGGAGTTCGCTGCTGCGCACGCCCCGGGGGCCGAGGTGCTGATACCGACGTCCCTCACCAGCGTCAGGGAGCTGTTGGCAAGTGGCAGCATAGTGATTGGATCACGGATGCATGCCTGCCTGAACGCGCTCTCGTCGGGCACTCCGGCTGTCCCCCTGGCCTACTCGCGCAAGTTCGCTCCCCTGTTCCAGGATCTCGGGTGGAACCACACGGTTGATCTCCGCAGCCATCCGGATCCCGTGGCCGCGGTGCTTGCCGTCTGTGCCGACCCCGGCCTCGGGCGGCAGGTGGACGCTGTGCTGGCAAAGGCGGCGGACCTGCTGGCTGTTGCGCAGCGGTCGCTGGAATCCTTTCAGCGAGACAAGGTCCAGTGACCGGGTGAAGAGCAATGTAGCGGTGGTGCCATCGCTCGCAAACCAAGCCGCGCGGGGCGTCCTCGTGACGATGTCCGGCCAAGCCCTGCGAATAGCAGTTCAGGTACTCTCGGTTGCCATCCTCGCGCGGCTGCTCTCGCCGGCAGACTATGGCCTTCTGGCCATGGTTGCCGCAGTAATCGGCGTTGCCGACATCTTTCGGGATTTTGGCCTGTCCACGGCCGCAATCCAAGCCAGGACCCTCTCCAAGAGCCAGCGCAACAATCTGTTCTGGATCAACACGTCCATAGGACTGCTGCTTTCAATCCTCGTTTGGATTTCTGCCCCGCTGATCGCGACGCTGTATCAACAGCCCTCATTGGTTCCGATCGCGCAGAGCCTGGCGTGGACGTTCCTCCTGAACGGCATAGCCACCCAATACCGTGCGGACCTCAACCGAAGCCTGCGGTTCACACTGCTCGCAACGGCCGATGTGGCTGGCCCCGTCGTCGCGCTTGGCGTTGCGGCCGGGCTCGCAGCCGGTGGTGCCGGCTATTGGGCGCTGGTCGCCCAGCAGCTGGTCCAGTTCGCCGTCATGCTCGTCATAGTAGTGGCAGGTGCGCGCTGGTTGCCGGGTAGGCCGTCCAGAGCCACATCGATGGATGGGATGCTCCGTTTCGGCTGGAATATCGTAGCGACCCAGCTCATCGGCTACGTCAGCAGCAATGCAGACTCGGTGATCATCGGGCTGCGATATGGAGCCGACCCGCTCGGCCAGTACAACCGAGCCTTCCAATTGCTGATGAACCCCTTAAACCAGGTGCGCGCCCCGGTCACCCGGATAGCGATTCCGATCCTTGCCAGCCTGCAGGACGATGAGAAACGCTATTCGGCATTTCTGCTCCGGGGACAGAGCGCACTGGGCCACAGTCTGGGCTTCGTGCTGGGCGCGGGCGCGGGCGCATGTGTGCCCTTGACGGCCGTTTTCCTGGGAGCCGGCGAGTGGAGCGGGGTGGCTCCCATCCTTTCGCTGTTGGCCATTTCCGGAATTTTCCAGATGCTTGCCTTCGTTGGCTACTGGGTTTATGTCACTCGTGGATTGACGCGGAACCTCGTGCAGTACTCGGTTGTTTCGTCCGTCGTCAAAGTGCTGTTAGTCCTCCTCGGCAGCCAGTGGGGCGTCATCGGCGTTGCCGCCGGTTACGCTCTTGCCCCTGCCCTGACGTGGCCTTTGTCCTTCTGGTGGCTCTCCCGTTGCACTCCCGTGCCGGTACGCAGCCTCTATGGAGGGGCCCTCCGCATCGTGATCATGTCATTTGTCGCGGCGGCAACCTCCTGGGTGGTCGCAACCGCTCTGGCGGATGTGCCGGCGCTGATGGCTCTCCTCTCCGCCGTGGGGGCTGCCCTGATCATCTGCGCCTGCTTTGCCCTGGTCATTCCGCCGATCCGACGGGACGCCCAGGAAATCCTGGACGTCGCCCGACGCATGCTGCGGCCCACCCGCCGCGGGCACGGTAAGGGTGGATCTTCACGCGACGACGAAAAATCTTCGAAGGACGGGAAGGGCTCGTTGTGACAGTGCATTGACGATGGGATCCGCTCCTGCTGGCTCTGTGAGAGGTCCTCGCCAACGGCAACCGACCGGCACACCCAAACCGGTGGAACACCAAGAGTCGCCGAATTGCGCTGCCGGGCAGCAGCCAGGCCGGGAACGCTGCCCGCCGTCGCGGCCACGAGGTCATCGTCCGCTGACAGACGCACCCAGCCTGGGGTCTGTCGAGAATCCGGTCAGCGCCCTGATCCGGGCGGGTATCTGTACAGCCACCGAGGGGATGGCTGAAGTAACCGCAACCGAGACTTCGCCGGCCGGTGTCACCGCCGCCGGGCCGGTGAGCAGCATTCCTCTGGCGTCCTGGCCCGTGCCTTGGCGGTAGGACGTCAAGTCGCCGTAATTTCTGCTGCCTGTTGTCCCAACGGCCCATGAGAACAACGAGGGTTGAGCCGCTGCAGAGCTTCGATGGTACAGGTTGCCGTTGACCACTACGCCCATCTGCTGGCCCGTCTTCTTGCCGGTCTGATCCACCACTGCCAGTAACTGGCCCGCGGCGTCCGGGCCGGCGGAAACAATGTTGTTGCTGATCCGAATGTCCTGGCTGATCCACGGCATGGTGGGGTCCGGGTTGACCTGGCGGGGGTCGTGACCGGCGGTGCCGCGGTTTGCGGCAGACCTTTGATCCTGCGCGACGTGAATCCCGTTTTGGTTTCCGACGATGGTGTTGTTCCAGACAGCCACGTGCCCCGTGTTGATGACGTACACTCCGTTCCGGGCGTTGCCTCTCATCCGATTGTTCGCGACCACAGCAGTATCGGAAATTTCGACGACGAGGCCATGCCTCCGATTGTCGGAGATCACGTTATTTGTCACTGCCATGTTGTAGACGGACTCATCCATCCATAGGCCCGTGCCGTCATTGTTCAAAAACGCACTGTTGGTCACCGTGACATCCCTGCTACGAGTAATCTTGTATCCGCCGGCTGCCGGCGTTTGGTTGAAGTGCTCCGTGTTGTTATTCGTTACCCGCACACCGTCCGCGAGAAGGTGATCGGCGTAAACAGAATGGATACCGAGGAAGCCGTTGTTTGAGCTGGTGACCCTTCGCAGATCGACGTTGGGTGCACCGACAGTCAACCCTGTTGTCGCGTTGTCAGTTGTCACTACGTTTTCGACCAGACCGTTGGCTGCCAGCTGGCTAACTTCGATGGCGCCCATATCGGGCACCGACGGAGCGTAGCGTCGTACGCCCACTCCCCGCAGCACGCTGCCGTCCGCGCGGAGGGAGATGGCTTTGTTGAGGGTACTGGCGCGCACGGTTTGGCTGGCGGGGTCGCTGCCCACGTAAAGACGTTTCCCGGCAAGATCAACATAGAAAGTACCCGCTGTGACTGCGCCGCGGCTGCCCACTTGTTTTTGTGCCGCGCCGCCAATCCAGACTTGGTCGGGGTGGGCAGCCATCGGGTGCAACGCGCTAATAAATGACCAGCCAGGGACGGTGTTATCTGCTGCACCGCGGCGATAGGTGGGACTTGCATCGAAGTTCGTATTCCAGTCCGCACGAACCCAGGCATTGCCTGATTTAGTCCATCCCTTAATGACCTCGCTGCCATCCAGCCAGGCGGCTTCGCCAGGATAGTTCTGGATTATCAGCTTCTTGTTGTTCTCCGGCATCACCGATTCGTGGTAATCACCGCCACGCAGCACGATCGTGCCCCCCGCGGGGGCTGAACGAACCGCTTGCTGCAGGGTCCGAAGCGGGGCGCCTATCCTGCCGCTGGCGGTGTCGGACCCGGAGGATGCCACAAACACGGCGCCGGCGGGGTAGGGATAGGCTGCCCGCCCGACCGGCAGGGATCCGGCCTGAGCACTGGACGCGGGGACCGGCTCAGGTGCGGGAGCCGGTGCGGGAGCCGGTGCAGTTGCGCGAGTTCCTGGCTCCGTTGCTTCGAAACGCTGCACTCCGAAGCGCACAGCATTGGATCCGGTGGACGTGTATGCCCACAGGCCGGTCGTTCCTGCCGCTCGGATCCGGCCTGGCGACGCGTCGTCAGCCACCACCTGCCAGTCCGGCTGGACGCTGCCGGCGACCCAAAGCCTGGCCTTCAACGTCACTGGATCCGCGCCCGTGACTTCGAATTGAATGTTCAGCTTCTGGCCGGCGCCTGCGTTTATGGCGCTCAGTTGCTCAGCTCCCAGCTCCGTGACCGTCTCCGGCGCACCGTCGACGCGGCTGGTCCCCAGGTAAACGGATCCGTCGGGCGTGGTGCGCACAGTTGAGCGGTACGACCATCCGCCGGATTTTCGGGCCTGGAGAGCGAAGGTGGCACCCCAGCCCTGCTGCGGCAGTTCCCGTACATTCACATTGGCTGAGACCCGCACGTCGTTGACCCTGGCGCCGGCATAGGTGACGTCGCGGGCCGATCCCGGCTCGTCGATTGCGATGACACCCGAATGGTCCACCACCCGCAGTCCTTTGTCGCTGCTGTACGAGTATGGTCCACCTTTGTCGGGCGTCCCCCATCCCGCGGACTGCGGGCTGGAAAAGTCGTCTTGGACATGCACGCTGGCGGGCGTTGCGGCCTGGGCTGGCGGCGTGCTCGCGAGTGCAATGGACAGCACGGCGAGGGCGGCCAGCCTGGCCGGGGAGAAACATGAGCGATGAGGTGAGAGCATGCTTAACAACTCCAGGCGTCGGTGAACGTTGCAAACCGAAGGAACGTGGCCGTCCGGTTGTTCGCGTACTCATGAGACCGTTAGCACTGGTGCTTGAAGGCTGCCACCCCGGGCAATCTGGCCCTCAGCTCCCCTGCTTAGGCGTCCAAATCGCTCGACGTTTGACAAACGGTATATACGCAAACATGCGGCCGGTGATGGATAAATGCGTTCCGCAGCCTGTCGAAATCATCGGGCTGCGGGCCCGCCTCCCTTCCGAAGCACCTGTTTCCAGGGGGTCAAATTTCCAGGCGTCAAACCATTTCGTGTCTGGGAGCAGGAGCCGCCTGCTCGCGGGCCGGCTGGGATGTGCGGACACCTCCGTTCTTCGATCGCCTCTTCCGGAGGCAGAAGACCACTCCCGAAATCTGAACCCCAGCGGCCTGCACCTCCTCCAACCGCGTCCGCACGTCGCGGCGCCGGGTTTTTCCGTCCTCGACTGTCAACACCAGACCATCAAGGCGCCGTGCGATCTGCAGGGCGTCGGCCGCCTGATCAAGGGGCGCCGCTTCGACGAGCACGACGTCGTACAGCGACTGCAGACGCTCAATCAAGCCATCGAATCCTTTGGACGCCAACTGCCGGTGGCGGTTCGCTCCCGTTGTTCCGGCCATCAGCTCGTCGTAGGTTCCGCCAGCGGCGGGGCTTACCACTTCCTCCAGCTCCACGTCGCCTTCCAGAACGTCCGAAAGGCCGTGCCCTCCCGTGGGATCCTTCCCCTGGTATGCATGCACCACGATGACCTGGGTGTCCTGCTCCGCGAAGGCGGCGGCCAAGTTGTCCGTAACCTGACAGTTGGACCGCTGGCGCGAGGCGGCAGCCACAACAATGCTTAACGGCCCTTCCGCCCCATGGAGCTGTTGGAGGTTCATCACGGCGCGGCGATACTGGTCAGCGGACGTGGATGAAGGCTCGGCCACCATAAGAGGCACACCGGCTGGACGGGGTTCCACGACGGCGAGAACGGCTACCGGCCCCGCGGACTTAAGGTCACTCACTCCCCTCACACGCGAGCGTAGTGTCTCCCGGATGAGGCCCATCAGGAAGCCCAGCAGGAGTCCTAAAAAGGCTCCTGCCGCAATGTTGGTCCTCACATCGGACGATCCAGGGCTGGATCCCGCCGTCGCCTGCTCAATAGTCTGGGCGCTGATGCTGCCCTTCCCGGCACCGGACTTTGGCCCGATTTGCTCCGCCACCAGAGTCAGGTTTTGTGCCACCGCATTGGCTATGTCCCTGGCTTGGCTGGCCGACCGGTCCGCCACGACAATCTGCAGAATCACGGAGTCAGGCGAAAAGGAGACGTCAAGGGAATTCGCCAGCGCCCGCGAGGACGTATCCAGGGATAAATCCCGAATAACTGAGTCCAGCACAATCGGGGCAGCGGCCAGTTTTGCAAACGACACCATTTGTTTCTGGGTGTAGTTCGAGCCCTGGTTGAGGTCCGTTGCGGACTGCGAGAAATCGAGGGAAAAATAGACGCTGGACTGAGATTTATAGAGGGGATCACTAAACTGATCGGCCGCCCAGCCCCCTGCCGCACCCAGCATGATGAATACGATAAACGTTATCCAGTGACGCCGCAGGAACTCGAGTTCCTTGCGCTTCTCATTCATTGCTTACCCCCTGTTTCGGCCGGTTCAAGTCAATGCGGCCGGCTGGCGGCGTCCTGAATTCCGGAGTGACTAGTTGCTTGCGCTCTTTTTGAATCATCTGCGTGCTGACTGCGAGACCGCACATAAACCACAGGAAAAAAGAGTACTGCGTGATAAGAGCCACGGTTGCGAAGCTGGGCAATTGCGCGACGAGGGCGATGGTCGGCGGGGTGGCTTTGCGGCGAAGCACAAGGACCACGGCCCCCACCAACAGGCCCCCTACCCCGAGCAGGGGAATGAGTCCGAAGGAGAGCCCCAGGAGAATCAGGGCACTGTCTATGGAACGGAAATTCCCGAAATACGCTGTTCCGTCAGGCAACACCTGGAAGACATCGGCGACGCCCAGCAGCCTCATTTGCGGAACGAGACCCAAGAGATCAGCCCGGTACTCGGCGCTCCCTGAGGCCTCCTCCCCAGCCTCCAGGAAAGTCCCGGTCAGGAGCGGCAAGGCCGCAGCCGCCGCACCCGCCAGCAGGGCCAGGAAAGCCAAGCGGTTCCGCGCCGTCAGCCCCGAGGGAAGAAACACCACCGTCAGCACGAGCGCCGTGACGGCCGTAATGATCCCGATCCGGCTAAAGGTGAGCGCAGCCGCCCCCAAGAGACCCGAAACCACCAGCATTCTGATCCAGAGAGGCAACTTCGCAGCCATGGCCAGGGGCAGTGCCAGCGCCAGGCAGGCGCCCAGTGCTATCGAATGGCCGAAGGCGCCCTCGACACGAAGCACGCCCCCGCGGGGCTGGATCTGGCCCCAGAGCATGAACTGGGCGTTGGAGGAGGGGAAGAGCCTGACAAAAAAATTCTCGCCCCTCAGGTACTCGACCAGGGCCAGTATGGCTACTGCTGCGAAGACGATAACGAGGATCCGGTACAGCACCGGAACGGAGATGCGCGCTGGCGCAAGGCGCCCCAACACATAGGCGAGAATCCAGTAGGCGAACAGCGTGAGCCCGTCCGAAATCCGCTCAAGGCCGAGGAGGAACGCAAGACCGTAGAGAACGGCGATCACCAGCACAACGATGTCGACGACGGAAATACCTGCCACCGGCTTCCCCGCCCAGGCGACTACCGCGAGCGCCGACAACAGGACAAGGCCTGGAAGGAACACCTTGCTGCCGGCACCAACCCAGATCGGCACGAAGCACAGGGTGAACGCCCACAGGCAGAAGCCGAGCGTCGGGTACTTTCGCAGCGCGAGCACCAGCAGAACGGCCAACACCGCTGCGACCCCGGTGAGCAGGTCGCCGTTCACTTCCGTCGCCAGACTTCCAGTCATCCCGGCACCTGCCCTCCGGTTGCGGCGCCGCCGGAGCCGGGGGTGATGCCCTTCAGGCGCAAGCCATCCTTCAGGCCGCGAAGCGCAGGCTTGATGGTCTGGCTGGGCCGGTGCAGGAATTGCCGCCGCCCTCCCCGGAGGAGAATCTCGTAGGCCGCCTTCAGCGAGCCACGCTGCCACCGGCGCCGGTCTTTCAGGTCGAGGTTCTTCCGGGCAAACATGAGGCGGTTGCGGATGTTGTAGTAGTAGTAGGTCGGCGACTTGGCGCGGTGACGGTTTCCGGATGCGTCGTCAGTGTGGGTGGCCCCTTCGTCGTGGATTGCGGTCGCAGTCCTTACGCAGGTCAGTCGCCCACCGGCCTGGAGGATGCGGTGCGAAAGGTCGACGTCCTCCCAGTACAGGAAATAGTCCTCGTCAAAGCCGCCCACTACCTCCCATAGCTGCCTGCTGATCATCAGGCATGCGCCGGTCAGCCAGGATTGGTACGGGGCGTTCACTTCACCGCGGCGTCGCTCTGATCGGATGCTGCCATCGCGGAGATACAGGTCCGCTCCGGCGAACCACACCGCGCCCTCGGACGTGCGGATTACCGGGGCACACATGGTCATGGGAGAGGCCGCAACCTCGGCCTGCAGTAACTCGACATCGCGGCGGTCCATAGTCGCATCGGGGTTGATCAAGAGCATGCGTTCAGCGCCGAGCTCGATGGCCCTGGCAACGCCGAGGTTCATGCCGCCGCCAAATCCGACGTTAACCTCGGGCGCCAGCAGATGCCAGCCGTTGCTGCGGGCCTGCACCCGGACAGCCGTGCGCTCAGGAGCCGTCGAAAAGCTGTCAACGACGACGATGTGCGCCTCGGGTGATTGCCTGGCCATGGGAAGGAGATTGGCTTCGAGAAGGCGGTGCGAGCCATAATTCACGACGACAATGGCCCACGGTGCTGCCCCAGTATCATCCATATGTTGCACACTAGCCTCAGCCACGGCGGTACTCCTGATAGCTGTAGCCCAACGCGCCGACGAGCATTCCCGCTCCGCGCGCGCAGGTCCGTAGCCCCTTGGCGTTGTCAGCCACCGAGTGGGTGGCGACCCCGTAGACGAATCTTAAGGCGCCGCCAAGGGATCGCACGCAGCCCGCTCCCACGAGGCGGCAGTGGTCTCCAAGACGGCCGTATCGCCCGCCGGATCCCCCACCGGCCAGTTCGAGGCTGACCTGGCTCCAGGTGTTCCCACTGCTGAAGGCACGCTGCAGGACCCACTTGCGCGTGGATCTGTCCTCGGGAACAATGTCGGCAACCAACGCCTCATCGCACCAGACGATCTTGCCGCCGCGCTGAATGATCTGCCGCGTAAAGAGCGTGTCTTCTCCCCCGGTCAATCCGAACCGGGAGTCAAAGTCCAGTCCCAGCCGGGAGATCTGTTCCAGATCCAACAAAAGATTGCCCGTGTGAGCGACCGTAACCTCAGTTCCTGTCGGGAGCCGGCGGCGTTGAAAGAACCCGCCGCTGGAGATCCAGTCCTCCGGTTTGACAGCAAATTCGGACACGACAGGCCCGACCACTGCCGCCGCCTCCGTCCGGTGGTAGGTGTCCAGCAGAGAACGCAGCCAGCCGGCGGACGGAAGTTCATCGTCGTCGATGAAGGCGAGGACACGTGCACCACGCGCTTCCAGCAGGGCCCGGCTTCGCCCTGCCGCAATGCCGGGCCGCGGCTCGTTCACATACACGAGGACATCGGATCCGAAGGAATCGACGACGCTCCGCGCAGACGCTTTGGGATCGTTGTCAACCACCAGCACCTTGGTGGCCAGGGGCGCCCCGGCGGCTTGCTGTATCAGCAGGGGGAGCAGCGCCTGCAGCCCCTCCGGCCGGAGATATGTCAGCACGGCGATAACAACATGAGCATCAGCGCAAGACATGGGTCCTCCCTTGGATCGAGCCGGCGACAAGGGCGTCCAGCTGCTCGTTCAGGCCTTCAGCGTACGTCTCCACGCTGTGGCGGGCCGCTGCATGCCCGGCGTCGCGCACCGCCGCCAGACGGTAGTGATTCCATCTGGCCCACACCAGCACAATCGCCCGCGCAAACGCGTCGATATCCCCTGGCGGAACGAGCTGGGCCGATTCGTAGCCCGCTGCCGCTTCTCGCAGGCCGGACGTATCACTGACAATCAGAGGCCGCGCACTCAGGATCGCCTCGACGGCCGTATTGCCGAAGGGTTCATCAAAGCTCGACGGCACGATGGCAACGTCCGTTTCCTTCCGAAGGGGCCACACGTCGTCTTTGAAACCGTGGAACGTCACGATGTCGTCCAATTCCAGCTCGTGCACTCGGCGGTGAAGGTCCTCTTCAAATTCCTCGTAGCCGGGAAATACGCCGCCGACAATGTCCAGCGAAACGTTGACCCCTTCCTGCCGGGCCCGGGCCACCGCTTCCACCGCCACATCCACCCCCTTGCGCCGCGAGAGGCGGCCGACATACAGCAGGCGCAGCGGCCCCTGGATCGGCGTCCGTGCCCCCTCAACGCTGTCCGGCCCCGGAACACCGTTGTACAAGACATGGGTGCGGCCGGATAGCCGCGGCAGCGAGCGGGCCAGCAGGCGCGCGCTGAATTGGCTGTTGGACACGATGGACGATGAAAGGGCCAACGGCGCCGCCAGGAGGCGCTGCAGAATGGCAGGAGCTGATTCCTCCGCTTCATGCACGTGCGTCAGCACAGGTTTCCCGGCCAGCCGTCCCAGCAAACCCCATAACGGGATGGTCAGCGTGCTGACGTACAGCACGTCTGGACGGGCGCCGGCAATCAGCCGCCAGCCATTGACAGAGGCCTTGAGGGAATGGCCGGCAAGGCCGAGGAGCGCCCTGGGACGGAGCATCGATTTCCGGAGCACGGGGGTAGGACAGAACAGCACAGGAACCCGCAGCCGTTCCAGTTCGGCAACAAGCGGGCCGGTCTGCGGAAGCACCACGGTGACGGCTGCACCGTGGTTGACCGCAGCTGCGACGCTTTCAAGGAAGACCCGATCGGCGCCATACATTTCAGCGCCGGGGTGGGCCATCAGCACTCGGGGCCGGCCGGTCATGAGAGTACCTTTCGATAGGCGTCCAAGTGCAACCGTCCAGTCTCGTCCCATCCGCGGCGGGACAGATCGGGCTCCGCGGAACGGACGCCGGACCGGACAGCTTGCAGTGCGTTTACCAAAGTCTCAGCCACCAGATCGCCCTGGTACAAATAGACCCAGCCCGGCCCCACTTCCTCGAGCAGGCACCGATTGACCTCGTTGTCCGGCAACAATACCGGCCTGCCCAGCGACAGCACCGTCAGCGCGCCGGCCGAGTTGTGCATGAACCGGTAAGGAAGCACCACAAGCTCCGAGGACGTCACGATGTCCACGAGCACGCTATCGGAGAGCTGGCGCAGATCCAGCTGAATGCGGGCGTCGCCGCCCGCGAGATCCTGGATGGTGGTTGCCAGTTCGGCTGTTGAAGGCCTGCCGCCGATGCGCAGGGTCAGCCCCGGCTGGTTCCCGGAGATGGCGGCAAAAGCTTCGACAAGGGACTCCACCCCTTTGTAGCGCCGGACAAGTCCTACGTAGCCGAACCTCCCGGCGGCCGCCCCGCTTTTTTGGTGCGGGGCGTACCACGACCGGTAGTCGCCATGCGGAACGGTGACGGCGTGAAGCCTCGGAGGTACGTCGGTGAGTGCGTTCAGTCGAATGCACAAGGCGGTTCGCCGCTCGAATACCTGCAACAGAAATTTCTCCCGCCGCGATATCCCCTGCGGCAGCCCGACATTATGCATCGTCCGGACAATTGGAATTCCCTTGGCGGCCAGCTTTGCCAACAAGATGAGCGTCAGCATCTGGCGCACCGCTTTCTTGACCGGGGAATGCCCGTCCACCAGGATCTCGGGCCAATGCACGTGGAAGACGTCATAGCGGCCCATGAGTGCCCGGCGCCAGGAGAAGTTCACCACAGTGACGTCCGGCAGGTCCCGGAGGCTGCGGCTCAGCAGCTCGGTGTAAGGATTGCTGTGCGGGCGGGGAACGGGAAAGGATTGAAGCACCGTGATCGGCTGACAATCCTTCTGCCCGGGATCATTGACCCTGTGCCTTGCGAGCAATGTCATGGCTTTCCCCTCACTTGATTTCTTCTGTGAGCCAGTCATCGAACCTGACGCTGACAGGTCCGTTGGCGGCGATGCCGGAGAGGTAGGTCAGCATTCCGACGGACCCCGCGACCTGAAGCCCGGCCGTCGAATCCGTCCCGGTGGCCTGCCAGCCGGCCGGCTCCGCCGAGCCAATCTTCCACATCTTGGCCTGCACCGTCGTCGGGGCGGCACCGGAAACAGCCAGCCGCAACCGCAAGGAGTCACCCACCACGTACGGGCCGGGAACTGTACCCGTGCTGATCGCCGTTTCCACTCCGCCGACAACCCTGGTCACCTGCAGCTGCAGAGCACCTGAGGTGGTGATCCAGGATTTCGCCCGGTATTCCGAGGTACCGACCCGCCGGCCGATCACCGAAACATAAATTGCACCTGAGCTTGGAAGCTTGTCAATGGCGAAGGTAACCGCAGAGTCGGCGGCCGCCGAAGCGACTGAACCAAGATGGGCAGCCGGTCCTTTCCCTGCCGGGGTCGAGATAACTGCGCTTCCGCTGCCCACTGAGTAAAAGGAGCCTGACCCGCTGAGCGTCCAGTTTCCTCCGGCTTCAGCAGCACCCAGTCCTCCGGTAACACTCCGCTCGAAGCCGTCCTTGGCAAGCGGAAGCACCGTAACAGGGGCCTGCGATACGGTCACGCTTTGCGAGCTCTCATGCGTGGCGCCGGCATTATCGGTGACCGTCAGGCGGACCGTAAACGTCCCCGGCTGCCCATAGGTGTGCGAGACCTGCTGCCCCGTTCCGGCAGCCGTCCCGTCACCAAAGTCCCAGGCATAGGAAGCCACGGTCCCATCAGCATCCGAGGAACCGGACCCGTCAAAGGCAACCACCAGATCCGACGCCGCCGCCGCAAACGAGGACACCGGAGCGGCATTGACCGCCGCAGCAACAACGGTCACGCTTTGCGAGCTCTCATGCGTGGCGCCGGCATTATCGGTGACCGTCAAACGGGCTGTATACGTCCCGGCCTGCCCATAGGTGTGCGAGACCTTCTGCCCCGTTCCGGCAGCCGTCCCGTCACCAAAGTCCCAGGCATAGGAAGCCACGGTCCCATCAGCATCCGAGGAACCGGACCCGTCAAAGGCAACCATCAGATCCGACGCCGCCGCCGCAAACGAGGACACCGGAGCGGCATTGACCGCCGTCCCCGCCCCCAGCGAATAGTGCGTGGCCACGGCTGCAGCCGTGAGCGCCGTGGGGTAGACGGCCACTTCGTCGATAAGGCCTGCAAAGTACGGCTGCGGACCCCAGGTCCGGTCGCCGCCGACCCTCCAATAGCCGTCGTAGGCCTGCTGCCGTGTTTCCGGGTTGGCGCCCGCCAATCCGCCGTCGACGTAGAGGGCCATCCCCGAGGAGGACTGGCTGGCCACCAGATGGTGCCACTTACCGTCGTTGTAGGAGCCGGGCGAGGTGACTGTGATCTTGCTGCCGGTGTACACGCCGAAGGTCAGTTTTCCCGAAGTCTCCATGTAAACGTGCCGGTCATAGCTGGATGACAGACCCGATTTCTGATTGCCGAATCCGATCAGCTTGCCGCCCGTCGACGTCGTGGTGTTGAACCACAGCTCGGCGGAGTACACCGTCGGGTTGTTGGCGAGATTGTTGCTGGTCAACAGGCCGCCCACTCCATCAAATCCGGCCGCCGAGTCCGCCGTACCCGAGATGGCGCCCGCCGCCCCCAAGGTAGCGCCGGGATACAGCGTTCCTTGATTGCCCATCAGCCCCGAATCGCCGGCCTGAGTCCCGCTGGTTTCGCCCAACCGCCAATACAGTTGCGGATCCGCCTCGAAAACTGCTTTGCCGTATGCGTCAGCCGGTGCCGGCTGCAGGTTCAGTGTCCGGCCGGATTTCTGGTAGTGGCTTTGCACCTGGCCCCGGGTCAGCGCCGTCGGATAGATGGCGACCTCGTCTATGTCCCCGGACAGGTAGGCGTTCGACGGCGCCGACGGCCAGCCGCCCAAGTTGTCCCCTCCGATGCGCCAGTAACCGCTGTAAGCCTGGCCTGACGTCACGTCAGTGCGCTGGGCCACCAGCTTGCCGTCGACGAAGAGCCGCATGCCGGCCCCACTCAGGCTCGCCATGATGTGGTGCCATTGGCCATCGTTGATGCTCTGGGTGGAGTTCACCGTCTTGGCTCCACCGGAATTTACCCCAAACCAGGCCTTGCCTGCGGCGTCTATGTACACGTGCCGGTCGTAACTGGTCGAGTTCCCGGTGGCAGCGTTTCCGTAGCCGAGAATTTTTCCGCCAACGGTGGATGTGGTGCGGACCCACGTTTCTGCGCTGAACACGGACGGTCCGGCAGCCTTGTTACCCGAAACGGCAATTCCGTTGACCGAACCGTCAAAGGTCGAGGCGGTGTTGGGGTCCGCGTTGATGGCGCCGTCGATACCGCGCGTCACGCCTGTGCCGACCGTCGCCGTCGTACTGCCGGCCGTGTCCATGGCTGTGGTCCCGCCGGCTTCGCCCAGGCGCCAGAAATTCGCTGCGCCGTCCGCCAGGACAGCATCGGCGTAGGGGCTTGCTGTGGCTGCCGTCGCAACGGTCACGTTCGCGGTGAGAGACTGGATCACATTGCCGAAGGGGTCCCTGGCATAAACTCTGTAGCTATGGCTGGACCCTGCGTTCAAGCCGGAGTCCACGAAGTTCAGCAGCGGGCGGTTCCAGAACGTCGACTCGACGGACGTCTTGTAGATGGGTGTAGCGATCTTGTTGTCCCGCACGAGTTCATAGCTGAGATTCCTGTTGTCCTGGTCCCAATTCGCCGGCCAGGAAACACGCACCGTACCGGGCTGGAAGGAAGCCGCCGACGCCTGGAAAGTCTTGCCACCGGCCATTGGTCCGCGCTTGTTGGGTGCGATATCTTTTGTGGCGAAGCGCACGAGCCCCTGCTGAGGCTGCCCGTTCACGGCCGTGAATTCTCCCCCCATCACCACATACTTGCCGTTGCCGGTCACAGCCCAAGTCGCCTGCCCCTGGCCGGTGAAGGTGCCAATGGTGAAGTCCGGATACCAGTTCAGCTGTGAGGGCCCGGGCTTTCCCTTGAAGTTGTAATACGCGCTGTACGGCGTCGCCGACAACGTCTGTGTTGCCGCTTTGCTGTAGGCGGTTCCGTGATGCATGGTCCACGGGTCTGTCTGCGGGAATGCGTTGACCCCTTCACATGCATGGGAGTGGGAGGCTACGTACACCGCCGTTGATGAAGGGTAGACGTCGTAGCTGTCGCCGTGGCAGTCCTCGACCCACTTGACGGAGCCGTCGTTCCAGTTTGCGGAGAAGGCACCCTCCAGGTTGCCTCCCGTTCCGAAGACATAGCCGCTGCCGTATACGTTGGTTCCGTCGCTCTTGAGCGAAAGGATGGCAGCCTTGGTACCCCCGTTCCGGATCAGGCTGTTCGACGCCCAGGGAAGGGAGGCGCCGGCGACGGTGTCGACCGCGCCGAGACCGTAGCCCGGGTTCGCGGAGCCGTTGAGGCTGGTGAAGGCACCGCCAACAACCATTTTCGATCCGTCCGGGGAGAGCACCATGGCGTTGACCGCTCCGATATCCGCGGTTGGGTTCCAAGGCAGCAGCGCGCCGTTGCTGGCCTTCAGGGCCGCCAGCCGCGTGCGTGCCACTGAACCGACCGAGGTGAACCAGCCGCCGGCGTAGACGGTCTCGTTTGTCGCCACAATGGAGTTCACCCGCGCGCCCATCAGAGGCCGGAAGCTGGTGATCAGCGCACCCGTTGTCGGGTTGAGCGCAGCGATGTTATAGACAGCTGTGCCGTTGACGCTGGTGAAGCTGCCCCCGACGTAGATCCTCGACCCGTCCGGGGACGCCGTGATGCTCCGCGCCTCGGCGTTCAAGGTAGGAGCGAACCCGGGGACAATGGCGCCGGTATCCAGGTTGTAGGCAACAATGTTGCTTCTGGCGACGGTGTTTATCCCGGCAGCCGATCCCGCCGGCCTGGCTGTCTTGAAGTTGCCCGCCGCGTAGACAGTGTTCCCGACGATGACCTGCTGCCAGACCACGCCGTCGATCTGCGCGGTGGGCAGAGCGTCGGCGGAAACGGTTTCGGGCGTGGCGGGATCCGCGGCATTGACGGGCATCGTGTCCGCCCCGGCCGGCGGCAAGATCGTCAGGGCCGCGGCGCAGCTGATGATCCCGACGATGGCCGACAGGGCGGAGAACCGGGACCGCGGCCGCCTGGTCCGGTGGTTTCCGGTGCCTTCAACAGGTGTGGATTCATGAGTGTTGGTCATTGGCTCTTCGCTCCTGGTGCGGTTCCTGCAAAGGCAGCAATCGGTGAACTGGCTTCATAATTGACAAAGATTCGGACCTGGTTCCTGAGCTCAGGAGGGATAAGGAACACGAAGTTCGCTGATATTTCCTGGCCGGCCGGAATCACTGCCGGGAGGCTGGTTGCACCCGGCCCGCTGAGTTGCAGGGCAGGCGTCTCGTCCGGACCAGCATTGGCAGTCACCACCGTGTTGTTCGTCGGCAGGTCCTGACCGGTTCTGTTGGTCAAGGTCACAACGAAGCGAACAGCCGGCCCGGACACTTCCCCGACGCCGGCCGCTTCGCCGTCAACGGCTTCCAGCTGGCCCAGATGTGCCTCCACTCTCGGACCGATCGCGATCGGTTCATCCAGGGCGGCGGCAGAGACTGGCTGCTTGATTTCCGCGAGTTCCACAACACTCATTCCGGCCACTGCTCCCTCGGGTGCCGCCGGCGCGGGGACGGGAGCCGCAGGCTGTGCCGAGTCTGCCGGACGCTCCGACGTTGCTGCGCCCCATTCCGCGGGCGCCGGGGTTGCGGCCGTGGCGGCGGCCCCGGGGCCCTGGATTGACTCGGATGCCCTCGAGCCTGCCTCGGGCGTGATCGTCACCGGCTGTGCGGCGTGGCTGCCTTCAGCTTCCGCATTCAGCTGAAGGGCAGCTGTGGGCACGCCGGCAGCCAGGAGCAGCGCCGCGGCGGAGACGATGATGGTGTGCCTTTTGCGTGGGGGCGTTACTGCCATGTCAGCGTTCCTGCTTTCCTACGTAGGCGAGATCGCGATACCACTTGGGGAGGGCTGCCAACAGAAATGCTGTCGTTCCGGCGAAGATCAGGGTATAGGCAGTGGCGAAAACCGCCGGCCAGCCCAACAGCAGGAAGGACAGGCACAACACGCCGTAATCCATGGGCAGAACCAGCAGCGGCCGCAGCCACGAGCCGCGGCCCTGTACTGCCTTGGATGCCGTGACCCCGTGCTGCCGGCGCAACTGCTCCGTGAGGATCATGCCGAAAAACAGCACGGCCGATACCACGGCGGATGCCAGCGGAACCAGCAGCCATGCAGTGTCGACGGCGCCGGAACGGTACAGGCCAACGGCCAACGCAAGCGGCAGCATCGAGACTTTGGTGGCGTCAACCACGTGGTCCAGCCACTCGCCGGCCGGGCTGCCTCCACCACGGAGCCGGGCTACCTGGCCGTCGGCCGAGTCAAAGGCATAGCCGGTGACCAGCAGCAGTGCAACGGCGATGCCCAGCCAGGCAGAGGGCGGAAAGACCATCAGCAGCGCGATACCGCTGAACGTGAAAGCCGCGCTGAGGCCCGTGACAGCGTTCGGTGTCAGGCCGGCCCGGTATGCCCAGGCCGCGAGCAGCCGGCCCAGCTTGCGGTTGATAAAGAGCGAGTAGGCAGGTGCGCTGCGGGCGGCTGTTTTCTGGGCCGCCGCCAATTGCGCGACAATCTCCCAATACCCGCGGTCCCGGGCGGAGGGCGGCCGTGCCGGGATGCGGGTGCTGGTCATGACCGCGCTCCGGTCAGCGGCTGGGAGGGCTCCAGCGGATAGGCGCCGGTCCGGCGTCCGTTGTTGGCGCCGTCCGGAGGCGAGCGACGTTCCACCAGGTTGCGGCACAACTCCTCATAGCCTTCCGCCACCCAGTCCCAGTCGTACCGCAGGGCTTCCGCCTGCGCCTTTTTCCCGCGCAGCACCGTGTCCGAGGTGGGGTCCTCGGCGCTTGCGACCAGGTCCGGAATGGCCGCAGCGTCAGCGAAGTACTCGCCGGCCTCGCCGAGCACTTCGCGGTTGAATGTCACGTCGTAGGCGTTAGTTGCGGCGCCTGCCCCCATCGCGCGCAGCAGGGAGGGATTCGTGCCTCCCACGGAGTGTCCATGCCAGTAGATCAAGGCATTGGCATAGAGCTGGTCCAGCAGTTCCTGGTCCCAGACGCCGCCGACAAAGCGGACCCGCTCATCCCCCAGTGACTTGACATGCCGGGTGTACTCGTCCGCGTAAGGGGCGGAACCCACAACAATGAGCGGATGAGTCGCCGAACTGCGGGCGTAGCCCTCCACGATCAGGTGCACATGGTTTTCGGGTTCGAAACGGGCCACGACCAAGTGGTATTTCCCGGCCTCCAGCTCCATTTCAGGGAGCCGGTGCGAGGCCCCGGATTCCAGGATCGGCGCACCGTAGGCCAGGTACGTGGTGTCCACGTTGAATTCGCGGCGGTAGTAGTCCTGGATGCCCGCGGCATCGGCAATAAGGGCATCGGACCAACGCACAGCCAGTGACTCCGCCAGCCGGTAGTAGCGCTTGCCCATTCCTCCCCACTTGGCCCGCTTCCATTCAAGACCATCCACGTGGGTGGCAACCGGGATTCCGGCGGCACGCAGTACCGGCAGGAAGGGTGCGTTGGCGGCGTTGAAGACAATGGCCGCGTCCACCCGGTTCGCGAACAGGTGTCCGGCGGAGAGTCCCGTGTGGCTCAGCGTCTCCAGGGAGCGGCGCTTCAGGGCCGGCAGGTGGATCAGCTGCATGCCCTGGTATTCCGTTTGTGAGGTGTCCGTGTCCTCTGCTGCCCGGCAGTAAACGATGACTTTGTGCCCACGGGCAGCCAGCCGCTTGCCCACTTCCTCAACGCACGTTTCAAAACCACCGTAGCGGGCCGGGACGCCGCGCGTTCCTACCATCGCTATCCGCATCGGTGCAGGGCTAGCTGTGAATTTTTTCACGCCGACCTCCTAAGGGTTGGATGTGCGCGTCCTGGCAGGTGAGACCGGACTGTCAGCACGGAAGAAGCTGTTGCGTTTCTAGTGGACCGCCTCGCGCCGGGCCGAGGCCGTGATGGCCTCGAGCGTCCGGCGCAAGGCGGTGCTTGAGGTGTGGACGGTGTACGGGAAGTACACGACTTCCACACCGACCTTGGCGAAGGCACGTTCCAGCCGGACTCCCTTCGGGGTTCCGCGCCAGTCGTCACCCTTGAAGAAAACGTTGAAACCGACTTCCTTCCAGGTATCCAGCCGGTCCGGGTGGGTTTCGGCAACTGCCCGGTCCACGCAGCCGATGCTGGAGACGATTTCGAGCCGCTCCACCAGCGGAACGACCGGTCGGGTTCCTTTGGTGGCCTCACACAATTCGTCCGAGACGACACCGGCAACGAGATAGTCACACTGGCTCTTGGCATGTCGAAGGATGTTCAAGTGACCGATGTGGAACAGATCGAAGGCTCCGGCGGCGTAGCCGATACGTGTGCTCATGGCATCTCCTTGAGGCTGCGGGTCAGATTCGGGAACGGGAAAGTGCTGCTGCACCGGGAGGCAGCCGCATCAGAATGCCCCGACGGGTTTGATCATCTGCAGCGCCGTACGCCAGATGATGATCAGATCCCCGGCGAGCGACCAGTTCTCCACGTAGTACAGATCCAGGCGGACGCTGTCCTGCCAGTTCAGCTCGGAGCGGCCATTGGTCTGCCACATTCCCGTCAGCCCCGGCTTGATGTAGAGCCGGCGGTGTACCCGGCTGTTGTACCCGTCGACCTCCCGCTGAAGCGGAGGCCGGGGGCCGACCAGGCTCATATCCCCCTTGAGGATGTTCCAGAACTGCGGGAGTTCGTCGAGGGAGTACTTCCGCAGCCAACGACCTACGTCAGTGACGCGGGGATCATGCTGCATCTTGAAGAGCATTCCCGCCCCTTCGTTCTGATCCAGCAGGCCGGCCAGATCTTCCTCGGCGGTCTCCACCATGGAACGGAACTTGACCATGAGGAACTTCTTGCCGCCCTTGCCTACCCGTTCCTGGCGGAACAGGACCTTGCCCGGGCCGTCGCGCTTGATCAGGAAGGCGAGCGTCAGGAAGACCGGAAGCAGGACCAGCAGAGCCGAGGCGGAAGCCAGAATGTCGAATAGTCGTTTCAGGGTGTGCCGGGCCCCCGTGTACTGCGGGAGCTCAACGTGCATCAGCGGCAGTCCCTCGACGGGACGGGCATGGATCCGCGGGCCGGCCACGTTGGTCAGGCCGGTGGTGAGGATCAGCTCGGTGGCCGATTCTTCCAGCTGCCAGCCAAGTTCCTGGATATACTCGCCGCCACCTTTGCCGGCACCGGCAACGATCACCGCATCGGCTCCAAGCTCACGGACAGCGTCGACGATGGAGCAGGATTCCGCCACTACGGGAACTGTCCGCCGGCCGAGATTCAGCCACGGCATCCCGGAATCTCCCGTCAGGGACACTCCGACAACGTGATAGGCGGCTCCAGACTTCTTTTCAATCTGGTTGACGACGTAGCTCACGTCCCGCGGTTTCCCGAGTACCAGGACCCGTGAAAGATAATGCCCCTTGGTGCGTTGGCGGCTGAGCCAGCGTCGGAGCACCCAGCGTGAGCCGATCAGGCCGGCCACTCCGAGAGGGAAAGCCAGGGCGAAGTAGCTGCGTGCGATGTCGACCTGGAAGACGAGGCAAACCATGGCGAGGATGCCGAGAAGGGCCACCGTCGCGCTGATCACCCGCTTGTACTCATCCACTCCGATCCCCACGATTCTGGGGTCCCGGGTACGGTAAGCGCCCAGCGCCAGCATCCAGGCCACCGCGATGAGGATCGAAATCTGGAGATAGCCGACGTCGAACCATCCGACTGCGACCTGGGCCTCATCGAGCCCGAACCGGGCTATGTCGGCGATTACGGCAACGGAGAAGATGACGGAACCGTCACTGACGGCCAGCACGCGGCGGTACTTGTTGCTCCAGCGCGTCCCTTCCCGGACAACGCGGACCCGGTGCCGCAGCAGCGGCGGTGCGGAAACCTTGGGAAAGCTGAAGACGGGTCGGGTCAGGAGTGGAGCAGGGCTAGTTTCACGGAGCGCGCTCACGGTCGGACTCCGGTCTGGCACGCAGCTGCGCGTGTGTTGTAAATTAGGGAAAATCTGGCAAAGGCGCAAGGCATTGAAGAGCACATATCGAGACCCACTTGGTAGCCGTAGCGATTACTGACTGACTGCTATCGCTAACCTATGAGCCGGACGTGCGGGTCACACGAGTACGTCCCACCTATCTTCGCGGCACCGTTCCTGCCCCCGGCACCCTGGACTACCCGCCGGAGTGGCGCCACACGGGTAGTCGCTACGTGCCACCGCCAATGGACTACCCGCCAGCCGGCTTCCCGGGGCCGCCAGGCGGCCCGCCCCGGCCTGCGCAGCGGCCGGGGCGGAAGGGCTCCCGCCAGGCTGACACGGGCGTTCGGGACGCTCCAGCATTGTTTCTGCCACCGGCTACCTGGCGGAGCTGCCGAACTGGCGGACGCCCTGTTCGACGTCGATGTCCAAGGGAAGACGAGCATGGCGATGCCTCAGAAGGCGCCAAGGTAGCGTCCAGGACCCGCCCGTATTCCTCGGAGCCGATTCCTGGAAGGTCTCTTCACGGTGCCGTCTCTTGGAGGCCGTCTCTTGAAGGGCGGGCCCGGCACGAGAGTGGCATGCGGGCGGCCAGACAGGAGACACCAGCCGTGGGCAGTGCGAGGAAGGGTCAGCCGGCGTCGACGTTGAAGAATAGGCGGCCGCGACGGCGATCGTCACGATCGCGAAGTCCGCGTCATGCAGCCGGCGGCCAAGCTATTTGAGGGACACGCCTGTGCCCAGGACTTCCACGACTCCACCCGAGCCCCCTGGGCGATTCCCCCGGCGGCGCTCATTCATGGCGCACATGCCGGTTCCACGTCGTTCAGTGGCGCAGACCGTTAAGGGAGCCGGCGGCGGCTGGGGGGAGAGCCTCGGTCTCAGAAGGCTCTGACGCCGCCGGCTCCGACCTTGGCGCACAGCTGCCGGCTAAGGCACCGTGCGATTCCAATGAAGGAGTACGGAGATGGGAGGTATTGGCGCGACCACCTTCAATGGTGGCAGTAGCTGCGCCAGCAATCAAGAGGAGTCCTGGGACGACACTTTTATGCTGGTTTAGCCCGCGGCCGATGTCCGCCCTGAAGTTTCTCATTTTGAGACCTTTATGGTTTTTCGTGAACTGTCTTAATTGAAGCCCCCAGGCCTAATATGTGCACGAGTAGCGTTTACCCGATTTCTGTTTCCCAACGCTCGGTCCCACTACTTGGTGATACTCCCGCCGGGCCCACCGGCCACCCGTGCAGTACGCAGACTGACCGCAGCTCATGCGCCAGGTCGCGTGTGGCCGACAGTATCACCGCAGCTCAGGGGCATCTTTGCTCGCCGATAGGGGGCGATGGTTCTCCCGCTTAACATCGAGGAGCTCCGCGCGGCGGCTGACCCCAAGTTTGGCGAATATCCGGCTCAGATGCCCCTCGACCGTTCGCGGCGACAAAGACAGGGCAGTGGCGATGTTGGCGTTGCTGGACCCGCCGGCCACGAGCTCCAGAATCTCCGTTTCCCGTGCCGTCAGCCCGGGTCCCCGCTCGCTCCGGACAACGTCCATGTGCCCGGACATGCCGACATCCACCATCAGGTGATGGACTCTGCGCTGGGCCGCAGAGAGTCTCCACCGATCCGGGCTGTGTTCAAGGCAGGCCGCCGCCTGCTGGGCGGCCTCAAAAGCCAGAAGCCCGTGTCCGGCAGCCGCCGCTTCGTCGCTGATCCCGATCAGTCCGGCTGCGTCGGACGCTGACACGGCGAGGGCAAAAGCCTCGAGTAGCCGGGCTTCCGCCCCCTCCACTGCGCTGCTGCTGGAAGCCAAAGCCGGGGCACCGCCGGTGTCGCCGCTCCGGAGGACCAGCCTCCTGATGTCGGTTTCAACTCCCCTGAAACCTTGGCGCTGCGCCTGGTCTGCCAAGTCTCCGAGGCCGCGCCGGCCGTCATCCCGGCCCGTGAGGCGTTCAACCGCAAGGCAATACGCTTCGGAGAGCAGTTGCAGGCTCTGCAGCCCACTGTAGGCGGCAGTACGGAACTTCAGAGCCTGTTCCTGGGCCTCCCCCGGGCGCCCGGCCAAGGCGGCAGCGTACCCGGTTACGGCGTGCGCGAAGGGCAGCATTTCCAGGGGATCGGCGATGATGAGTTCTTCAACGCCCAGGAAAAGCTCCGCAAGGCTTTCTGGGATCCGTCCCTGACGCAACAGCGAGAACCCACGCATCACGTGCAGCATCCCCCCGCTGTACAGCAGCCGGGCAGGATGGTCCGAGGCGTAGTCGTCCAGGGCAACGGCGAGCTCCGCCCATTCCCCGGCCCGAATGAGGCTCAGGCAATGGCGTGCCAGTAGCTCCTCACGGACCAGCGGAAGGGTCAGGCCCCCGTTGCGGATGCCTGCCCACGCTTCGCGGTCCAGCCGCAGTCCCGACAGGAGGCGGCCTTCGGCGCCTCTCAATTCGGCGAGGAGGGAGACAGCCGGTAGGCGGATATCCGGATTCATTGCAGCTGCGTCGATCAGATCCTGCAGTCCTGCCTCAAGGTCCGAGAACTGCCCGTCCCAACGGCGGTACATGATGCCTGCCGCCATGCCGGCTGCCGGCGACCGCGACCAAGAGGGCTCGTTCGAGGTCAGGTCCGGTCCGTCACCGCGGGCCGTCTCAGTCCCGCTTCCGGGCAAGGTCACCTTCACGGCAGCCGGGAGCAGGGCAGCGAGGCGCGCCGCAAGGTACGACGCACGCCCGTAGCGCAGAGGCCAGGCCGTCAGGAGGTAGCCGACGGCATCTTCGGGCCGGCCCAGGATGTGATGCGCATAGGCCAGCTGTAGTCTGGCTTCCGGCAGAAATTGCGCGTCCCGGACAGCCCAGGCAGCCTGGATCGCGGCAGCCGGGTCCAAATCGGTGTTGGCCGCCGCGGCGGCCTGTAGCAGCTGCCCAGGGGGGACACGCGCTCCGCAGTCCAAGGACCAGCGCAGCTGGTTCAGAAACGCCTCGGGACGAACCGCGCCCGCCGACGGCAGCGCGAAGAGACTCGCCCGCAAGGCCGCACTCTGTCCCGCCGGGGCACGGCGGCGGATGATTTCGCCCAGCAACAGACTGGCCGGCCTGACGGTACGGTCATGTCCCGGGGAGACGGTGATGATTCCAGCCGCCTCCAATGCGTCAACGGCTTTGGGACTGCTGAACTTCAGAATCTGGCCCAGCGAGAGCGGGCCGGCCAGGGCCACGATGGTAGCGACGGTCCTCTCTTCCGGGGTCATGGAGCGCAGCTGCTGGTCGACGACGTCGGCCGCAGGCACCCCGGCCAGATCGGGATTGGCCTGTAGAAACCACACGCCGTGCCGAAGCACGAGGGCGCCGCTGCTCCGCGCGTGCTCGATCAGGGACATGAGCATCAGCGGGTTGCCTTCGGCTGCCTCGGAGAACACCGCGCTCACCCAGGGCGAGACGTCCGCCCGGAGCACCTGTTCGCAGAGCTCGTGGACGCCCGGCCGGCTGAGCCGTGAGAGTTCGAACTTGGAAAGGAGCCCGTCGTCCCAAAGAGCCAGAAATTCCTCAGGAATCAACGGCCCCGGCCGGCTGGTGGCGAGGATGCCCGCGGCCCCTGTGGCTACGGCCCGCGCGAGCAGTTGTGTCGTCCCCCGGTCCAGGCACTGCGCGTCGTCGATCACGAACAGAGGCCGGATTGCCTCGGACCTGAGCCGGCCCGTCATTGCCCGCAGGACGGCAGCATAGGAATCCAGTTCGTGGTCCGGCAGTTCCGACAGATAGGGCGCCAAGGCTCCAAACGGCACCGCGGCCAAGGCACGGGTAGCTATGAGGCGAATCACCGTCCCGCGGGGACGCAAGTCGCGGATTACCGCCTTGAACACGGCCGTTTTTCCGGTTCCGGCGGCCCCGACGATCAGGGCACCGGATCTGGAGTCGTCGCGTAGGCAGCGCACCACATCCTTGACCAGGCCGGACAGCCCTATCAAGGGGGCGGTTTCAGCGAGGCTTTCCATCCCGGGCACCTCCCCGGCTACCCGGACGAACCCGGGCAGCCCGTAGGGCTGGCCCGGTTTCAGCCGAGACGCGCGCTTTCCGTCGGTGTGGAGATGACATCTTTGAGTTCCGATCTGCTGGCCACATGGAGCTTTGAGTACACCTGGTAAAGGTGACCCTCAACCGTGCGGACCGAAACATGCATCTGTTCCGCGATTTTGCGGTTGGAGGTACCCGCAGCTGCCCTGACAGCGACTTCACATTCCCGGGCCGTCAGCGTCGACGTCGTGAGCGAGTGAAGACCGTTTTTCGGACTGCCGAACCTGTCGTCGAGAGACTGCTGCGTACGCTGACCGGTCCGCAACGCGATCCGGTTTCCGGCGTCGTTGGCGCAGCTGACGGACTTGCGGGCCGCGTCCCTGGCGAATATGGCGTTGCCGGCGGCGTCGGAGTCTTTCGAGACGGCCAGCAACTGCTCGCTGTCCGACACCTTCACGCCGTCAGCCAGCCGCGAGCACAGGCCTGAGAAGTGCCCGGTGACCCTTCCGGCCAGACTTCCAAGCTTCAGTGCCATCTGACGGTCTCCGAGCCGGGCCGCGGCGGACAAGAAGAGCAGCCCGGGGGCCAACGCCGACGCTTCCGTGTCGCTGTCTGCCTCTGCCACGAGCGCCCGGATTGCCGTCGCCCGCTGTCCGAGTTCAGCCAAGGCACACAGCTCGAAATACCGTGTCATCCGGGTCACCAGCCAGGACGCGTGTGGCTGCAGCTGCGCCAGCTCCAGCAACTGAAGGCTGGCTTTCTCCTCGTCACCGTGGAGTGCGGCGGCGTAGGCGAAGGCTGCCATGGCCAGACCGGCCACTGCATCGGGGTCCCGAGCCAGAAGCTGGTCCATGCCGGCTTGGAGCCGTGGGAGCGCTTCGTCGAGAAGTCCGGCATGAAGTTCGATGACTCCCTGCCCGATCTCGAACATCCCGCCCATCCGTTCCTGGGGGTCAGCCGTGCCGGCGGAACCCGCCAGGAAGGCGGATGCCTCCCTGAACTTGGCCGAGAGCAGCATCAGCAGCAGGAAGCGGCCCCTGATCTCCCGCATGGCCCGGTCCGCGAGGGGCACCGTAGCTGCCGACGATAGGATCTGCTTGCCAAGCCCGAGGGCACCGATAACGTTTCCGGTGACAGCCATGGCCTCGCAGCGCAGGCTTGCCATCAGAATCCGTGACTCGGTGTCCAGACTGCCGACGTCCGGGACATCTGTGATGGACAGGGCGTCGTGGTAGCGTCCTTCGAAAACAGCGAGCTCAGCCTCAGCATGATGCAATCGCTGCCAGGCCGAATCCATCCCAGCGGGGTCCCCGTCGGGCTCAGCAGAGAGCCTCCGCCCGATCTCCTGCAGCCTGGCTTTGGCGCCTGCGGCCGTCAAGATGCTTCGCTTGTCCAGTTCGGCCCGGAAAAGCTGCAGCGAGATCCAGTCAGCCAGCGGAATTTCGTCGCCGGCAGAGTGATCCAGTGCGGAAAGAACACGACGCGCGGAGTCATGATTGTCGGACGAGACGTAGGCATGGACCGATTCGACAGCGGTCCGGGAGACGGAATCGATACCCCGGATCTCGTGGATGAATCTCAGCGCCGCGGCCGGATCGGACGAGTTGTTCGCTGTGCGTGCCGCGGCCAGGGCCGTCTCCGGGCTAATCTGCTCGCCACAGTCCAGTGCCCAGGCGACGCCGGCTGATCCGCTGGCGTCGCTCTGCTCCGAATCCTGGAGAACCGCCGTCAGCCGCCGGCGGAGCTCGGCGCTGCGGCCGGGGGGAACCACACTTGCAACGATCCCTGCCGACAGCCGGTTGGCAACGCTGACCATGGGCGGGTGATCATGGCTGACGCGGATCATGGCACGCTCCTGCAGGGCATCCATGTCCTGGGGGTTCGCGATACTCATGAGCGTCTGCAGCGGGACGGCGCCGGCCAGGGCCAACAGTTCAAAGACATCGCGCTGGCCCGAGCTGAGCCGGTTCAGGCGGGCCTTCACGACATCGCGGATTTCCCCCGTCAGGGCGATGGGGCCGTTGCTCAGGACCCAGGCAGCGTCCTGGCGGACGATCGTTCCAAGTTTGATCTGCTCCCTCGCGAGCGAGTGAAGAAAAAGTGCGTTTCCCCCGCTGGCGCTCCACAGGGCCCGGGCGGCGGTGTGTGAGAACTGACCGCCGTATTCGTGGCTGAGGGAGGCCGCAACCTCGGCGAAGTCGAACGGCGCGAGGTCCATCCGGCGCAGCAGGTCGTCCTTCCAGAGACCCATGATGTCCCCGCCCACATGGGGAAGGTCGACACACGCGGCCAGCAGGGTGACATGAGCCCCGGCGCTGAGCTGGGCCACCATCATGCTGGACAGATCGTCCAGGTCGTGCGCGTTGTCGACGAACAAGACGATGCTCCGCCCCTGGGCCTTGTTGTGGAGCACCTGGGTGAGCCCCCGCAGCACCATGAGGGGGTGCTCGAGGTGGGAAGCGTCGAGGTCGTTGAGCAGAACGCTCAGGGCGCCGTAGGGAAGTTTTGAGGAAATGGAGCTGCCCCGGACCTGGACCACTGCGTATTCCGGGCCGAGTTGCTCGAGAGCGCGTTGGGCGATGAAGGACTTTCCGGCCCCGTGCTCCCCCACTAGGACGACGCCGCAGCCGGAGCCTGCTGTCAGCGTCTCGACGACGTCCGCAACGATCTGATTGCGGATGAAGGGTTTCTCGTAGCGCCCCTGGGCGAAGCGCTGTGGCGGATTTATCGCATCTGTTTTGCCGCTGCCCGCGGGCAGCCCGACGTCCTGCTGAAACATGAGTGAGACCTTCGCAATCAATGGTTGACCAGTGATATATCCAAACTATGGAGCGCGGGACTCTTCGGGATGCGTAAGTAGTACTCGAATACGTGGCGCGTACTTGACCCGGGTCTACGTGGATGTACTCAGATCGGTCGAGACACCCGCGTGCGGAAACCAAGTAGTCGGCAAGGCACCCGAGTGTCGTTGGCCGTAGCGTCTGCAGACCCGACGGCGCCGACAGCGTGTCAGCCCGGGTAGACGGCCTGTCGGCCCGGGTAGACGGCCTAACGGTCAAGCTGGCGTCCGGCGATGCTAGTTTCCGGCGACACTAGTTTCCGGGGATGCCGGGGAGCTCGTCGCGGCCTTTGACGTTGAGTTTGGCGTAGCTCCGGTACAAGTGGCCTTCAACCGTGCGGATGGATACCTGGAGCGCGGCGGCGATCCTCCGGTCGCTGAACCCGCGGACGGCCAGGGCCACGATGTCCCGTTCCCGGCGCGTCAGGAGTCCGAGGGAATCATCGATGCCTTCCGGCTCCTGTCCGGGGGCATTGTCTGCCCGGTCCAGGCACCTCTTTCGGTGGGACATCGCCATGCGTTCCCGCAGGGAGTCGCCGGCCGTCCGGTAGGCGTGTGCGGCAGCATCATAGGCAAGAGCAGCGAAGCCCCAGAGTTCGGCGTCTTCACAGCTCTTGGCGGCCGACAGGTGGTCCGCGGCCAGGTCCGTGCTGACGGCGGCCGCATAGTCGCAGATCGCTGCCGGTCTTCGGCCCTCCAGCTGGGGCTTCAGCTCGAGCAGCCGGGCCGCCGCGTTACGGTCCCCCAGGGCGAGACAGAATGCCAGCGCGTCGAACTCCAGCCCGGCAGTGTTCTGCCCGGGATCGGGCTGACCCAGCAGCCGAAGCTCAGCGATGGCCTCCGGATGGTTTCCAAGGCGAGCCTTGCCGTACACCACGGCCATCTCGGCGAGCGTGCGCGGGTAGCGCGAGACAGCCGGCCGCAGGGACCCATAGTCCGCGAGGAATGAATCGGCTTTCTCCCTGGCGCCGACTTCCGCGGCGGCGGCGAATGCCATCGCCGCGGTCAGGCCGAACAGCTGCTGGGGATCCGCGAGCCGCAGCGACTCGAGGGCACCGCTCAGCGTGTTCAGGGCCTGGGCGGCCTTCCCCTGGTACAGCAGGATGATGCCGTGCGCGGCATGGACACCGCCGCCGAAAGAGATCAGGCTTGGCCCGGTTCCGGCGGCAAAGCGAGCCAGCAGCGTTTCGGCGGCCTGCCAGTCGCCGCCGTGAATCACGGCCGCGGCGGACCGCACAATGAGGAAGCCCGTGAGGAAGTGCAGTTCGTCGTGCCCGGCACCAGCGGCACTCAGCGCGTTGGAGGCAACCTCGAAGGCACTGACGGGTTTGCCCGCGACGAGGAGCCGTTCGGACTCAAGGGAGAGCCTGAATGCCTCGTCCAGATGGTTAACCGGCGGCTCGGGAGGGGCTGCGCCTGCTTCCGCGGGCGTTTCCCCGCCAAGCTCACCGGCCAGTGCCAGGACCATGCTCTGAATCGTCATGTACCGTTCCTGCGTCGCAGCGCGGATCCGTCCGGCGTCGGCCGGTTTTTCCCGGGCCAGCCGCTCGCCGGCCTGCACGAGCGCGCCCGCCCGGGCCATGATGTCCGCCGGTGTGTGGCCCTGCGCGGACAGCACGGCGGCCCACAGCAGGGTTCCGGTCAGCAGGCTTGAAACGCTGTGCCCGGTGCCGAAGTCAGCCTCAAGAATACCCTGTGCGACGGCGAAATCACCGGTGTTGTAGTGGGTCCGCGCCGTCACTGACCGTGCCGCTATTTGCAGTTCGGGGTCCTGGACCAGGGACGCGGCCTTGCGGGCCAGATCATCCTGGTAGAGCCGGCTCGCCAGCACCGCCGCCCTGAGCAGCTGCCGGTCCTCCATCTCCGCTCCGCATTCCATTGACCAGCTGACCTGCCGCAGCAGCCCTTCGGCCGATGTCGGTTCCGTGTCCATGAGCCGCAGCAGGCTCTGCCGCAGCTGCAGGCTGCGCGCGGGGGAGATCAGGTTGCGCAGCGTGTCACCGTACACGGCGTGCCGCAGCCTCAGTTCGGGATCGGGAGCGGCCGAGACCCGGATCATTTCGTGCACGATCAGTGCCGCCACGGCGTCTTCGCCGACCACGGCCTCAATCAGTTCCCTGGACACCGGCTCGGCAAGCGCCACGAGGTTCAGCGCCTGCCTTTCCTCCGGCGACCGCCGCAGCAGCTGGCGGCGGACGACGTCGGTCAGACGGTCGCCATGACTGTTCGGGGGCCGTGTCAGCAGCCAGACTCCCTTGCGCTGAAGGAGCGTTCCGTCGTTCTTCGCGTCGTCGATCAGGGAATTGAGCAGCAGCGGGTTACCTTCGGACGCCTCCCAGAGTAGTTCGGCGACGTTCGGAAGGACCTGGGGGCCCAGCGTTTGCTCCAGCATTTCCGTCGTCTGGGGCTGCGTCAGGGGACGCAGATCGTGCCGCTCGGCGATGCCTTCGAACCATAGCTGCAGCAGCGGTTCGGGCAGCCCGGGCCGTGCGGCTGCCCCCACCAGCAGTTTCACCCAGCCGGCGGCGGCAAGTTCCACCAGGATCCCCGCCGTTGCCTCGTCGAGGTCGTGGGCGTCGTCCACTATCAGAAGCAGCGGTTTCTGGGTTGCGCGCCGCTCCTCCTCCAGATGGGTCCACAACGTCCTGAGGACGGCCAGTTGAGAAGTGGCCTCCTGCACCGGGAGGCCAACGATGAACGGACCCAGCACTCCGTAGGGGACGTGCGTCAGCGAGGGGCTGCCGTGAATACGAATCGGCGTCACTTCCGGTCCGAGCTCTGCAACGACCGCTTCCATGAGGGTGGATTTTCCGATGCCGCTGTCCCCAAGCAGCATGACGGCGACGTGGGTGCCGCCCCGGATGGCCGCCACTGCTGATTTCAGGTCTTCCGTCCGCCCGGTCAGGACGGCTGACGTCTCTGCTCCGGGCGACGTTGCGCGGGCCCTAGATGAGTCCAAGCAGATCACTCCGCGAAGATACTCCGAGCTTCGTGAACACCTGGTACAGGTGGCCCTCCACGGTCCTCACGGAAATGCCGATATCAAGGGCAATGTCCCTGTTTGAGACGCCGTTGCCGGCGAGGGTGGCTATTTGCCGTTCTCTTTCCGTCAGCAGCGGGCCCTTGTTCCGGGGCGTGATCGGCAGGGCCGGGACGGACTCTGAAAGTTTTTCCAGCATGGTGTGAGCTGTGCTGGCGGTTCCGCTCAGTCCCGCGGCCTGGGCGAAGTCGAAGGCCAGGGCGGCGCATCTGGCCTGGACGGCGTCCAGTTCCAGGTTGGCGGAGAGCTCGGCGGCCGCCAGCATGATCGCGGCGTCCTTCTTCCGGCTGCCCTCGGCGACCGTCCGGGACAGCTCCGCCAGCGGACCCTGCCGCCTGGCGGCGATGTCCTCCATAAAGAGGAAGTCTTTGGCGGTTCCGTTGACCGTGGCACCAAGCATGAAGATGCCGGCCAGAGTGAAGCGGCCGGCGCGGAAGTGGCCCTCAGCCGTGTGCACCAGCCGCTCCCTCGCTTCCGGGTCCCCCAGCCACCGCGAGGCCATGTCCATGCAGAACTCGGCGGAGCTGCTGATCGCGAACCGTGCCGGGCCGTCCGCGGACCGCGCCCGGTCGAGGTAGATGGTCGCCTGCATTGAATTGCCCGTCTGGGCGTAGGCAAAGGCGGTTGCGGCGTAGGCCTGCCGCAGGGAGTGCAGACTCGACCGCACCTCCAGCTGGGCAATTGCGGCAAGCAGCGGATCCAGCGCCATGTAGCCGCGGCCGGCGTAGACATACGCGAGCCCGACAGCCAGGTCCGTGGCAGCGCTTCCGGAATGCAGTCCGTGCCCCGCCCGTCCGCTGGCGTCCTTGAGCATGTCGATGCTCTGGCGCCAGTACCCGGACAGCAGCAGCACGTTGAACGATCTCCAGGCGAAATTCTCGCGGATCCGGGGGACGTTGGACCATTCGCCCAGCTGGCCGCCGATTTCGCGCATGAGTCTTCGCGCGTCGAGCTCCTTGCCCGTCATGCACAGGGCTTCCATCAGGATGATGGCGCACCTGAGCCTGTGCACCGGATCGATGCCTGGCCCCTCGGCGGTTGCCGCTGCCGTGAGCCTGTCCATCATCGGCTCGAAATCACCGATGAAGGAGAGAAAGTTGAACTCACAGAGGTCCAGGCACCGTCCCGCCCGGGCCAGCTCCTCCTCGGGCTCAGGGAGCTCATTCAGACTGAGCTCCTGCAGCCGAAGCCGGGCCTGCCGGATCAGCTCAGGGACCTTGCCGGACCGGTCCTCCAGCCACGACATGCCATCAGCCTTGGCGGCGACAAGCTCCGCAAACACCCCCGCGCCCAGGGCGTTGATCTGTTCCTCCGAAATATCGTCGAGGGCCGCCATCGCCTGCAGCGGCAGACCCAGCTGCAGGTACGCCGCCGATTTCTGCAGCTGCCCTTCGGCCCATTCCCGGTCACCCCGGGACAGGCTGCCGGCGCATTCGAGCGCGAACTTCGGGTCAAAAAGTTTCACAGCCGCCTCGGCTGCCGCCAGCGCGTACGCCGGCGCGAGCGGGGCCTGGCAGTCGTGGGTCCAGGCCGCGTAGGCGAGCAGGTCCTCGACGGTCAGTTCGCCGAGCTCGTCCGGCCGATGACCGGGCACCTTGTCCCGCAACTCCAGGCGGCGTTCCACGCTGAGCCAGTTCCGGACGATGTCACCCAGATAGCGGTCACCCAGGGTCACGAAGTGGCGGTCGGTGCGGTCGACGATGATCTGGCCCGCATCCTCCATGTCCGCGATGACGCCCGCCCCGTACATCCTCGCGAGCCGGGACAGCGCCATGGTCCGGGCGCAGGACAGGACTTCGATGACTTCCCGGGCCACCGGAGTCTCGCGGGCATAGCGGGCCCTGACAATGTCTTCCAGCCCGGTGCGTCCGTCCAGGACCACTTCGTCAAGCAGGGTCCAGACGGAACCGGACAGCACGAGGTTTCCGCGCTCGATCTGCTCGGAGACCACGGCCTGGAGCAACGTCGGGCTGCCGCCGACGAGCTGGTGCATCTGGTTGGCGAGAGCGCTCGAGACGCGGTGGCCCAGCGCCGTCTGCAGCACGTCCAGGGTTTCGAGTTCCGTAAGGTTCGCGAGCCTGACCTCGGCCAGCTGGCCGGAGGTGATGAGCCAGTAGAAATCAGGAGGCAGGTCGCTGGTGCGCTGGGCCGTCGCGATGAGGCGGGCCGTCTGAGTCTGGAGCAGGTTGAGCAGGACCCCGGTGCTCAGGTCGTCCAGCGCACCGGCATTGTCCAGCAAAATGACGCATGGCCGCCCGGCGGCGTCGTCGCGGATCAAGGAGGTAATCCCGTGCAGAATGGCGGTCGGGGAGCCAAGGGAGCTCTGCGGCAGGCGCGCCAGCGTGAACGCCAGGCAGCCGTACGGGGTCGCTGACCCCGGTCCCGAGCTCCGGAGCTGCAGGGTGTAGATGTCCGGACCGAACCCGGCCAAAGCGGTGCGGCCCACCAGCGACTTGCCGACGCCGCGGTCACCGGTGATGACCACGCCCGTCCGGCCGTCGGCAAGCAATGCTTCGCGGACGCGGTCGGCGTCGGCGGCGCGCGCAAGACCGGACCACCTGTGCCTGTTGACCGGACCGGCAGCGTGCTCTTCGGCGGGTGCCAATGTAGTGGAAACATTTCCCCAGCCCAGTGAATCCCTCGACATCTAGTTTCCTTCGTACCGCTTTGCGGACAGCAACCCCAGATTGCCCGCTTAGAAGTAGCGTATCCCTATCCCCCGACATGAGAGTAGAGAGATCATAGCGGGAATCCCGGATGCTTGGAAGGAATGCCCGCGGCGTGGCTGCGGGCGGCGCCGGGCGCCCGCCCGGCGGTCCGGGCAGGAAACCCAAAAACGGGGGCTACGGGGCCTACGGGGCTTTCGCGGGATGGAACTGCTGCTGGGCTGCGAGCAGGCCGTCCCGGACCAGGACCTCCACCGCATCTGCCGCGGAATCCAGCAGGAACGGCAGTTCCTTCTTCTCGGCGGCGGAAAAATCCTTCAGCACGTAGTCCGCGGTGTCCATCCGCCCGGGTGGCCGTCCGACGCCCACCCGGATCCGCGGATAGTCCTTCGTGGCGAGGGCCTTGGAGATATCCCGCAGTCCGTTATGGCCGCCTTCGCCGCCGCCGATCTTGAGTTTGACAGTGTTAAAGGGGATGTCGATTTCGTCGTGTACCGCGATGACGTGGCCGGGATCGATGTCGTAGAACCTGGCGAGCGCCGAAACCGGGCCCCCGGAAACATTCATGTAGCTCAGCGGCTTGGCCAGCACGCACCGGGGCCCGCCGATGCCCAGCCGCCCTTCCAGGACCTGGGCCCGTGACTTGTGGGATTTGAAGCGGCCGCCGACGCGAGCGGCGAGTTCGTCGAGGACCATCTGCCCGACGTTGTGCCGGTTGTGGGCATACTCGGCTCCCGGGTTGCCCAGCCCTACGATCAGCCAGTTGTCAGTCATGGATCAGTCCTTCTGTGGGGCGGTCCGGTTCCAGGGGGCGTGGGCGGCCGGAGCCGCGTCGACGTCCCGGCGGCGGAGACGACGGCGGCCGGGCCCCAAAGGGACCCGGCCACCGCAAAATTCGCCGGAATTACTCGGCTGCAGCCTCGGAAGCCGCGGTGGCCCCTTCGGAAGCCGCTTCCTCGGTGACCTCGGTGGCCTCGGAGATGTGCACGACGAGGGACTCGGCGTCGGCCAGCAGGACGGAGCCCTTCGGCAGGACCAGGTCGGAAGCGTGGATGTGCTCGCCCGCGGTCCGGCCCTCAATGCTGACCTCGACGGCGGTGGGCAGGTGGGTTGCCTCGGCCTCGAGGGAAACAACAGTCATTTCCTGGTTGTAGACGTTGCCCGGGGCAAGCTCGCCGGTCAGGTGCACGGGAACGTCCACGGTGACCTTCTCGCCGGTGCGGACGGTCAGGAGGTCAAGGTGCTCGATGATCTGCTTGATCGGGTTGCGCTGGATGTCCTTGACGAGGGCGAGGTGCTTTTCGCCGTTGATGTCCAAGGTCAGCAGGGCGTTGGCAGCGCGGACGGCCAGCGTGGTCGCCTTGGCCGGCAGGGTGATGTGGATCGGCTTTGCGCCGTGGCCGTAGATCACCGCGGGGATCAGGCCGTCCATGCGGGCGCGGCGGGCAAAGCCCTTGCCGAATTCGGTGCGTACTTCTGCTGCGAGCTTCTGCTCAGCCATGGGTATCTCCTAGTGGACTAGCGGTGTTCAGCAAGGGCGGAGGTCTGTTTGCGACCTTCAACGCCGGGTGGCCGCGAGGCCACCCTTCCGAAGGGAGATTCAGACCCAGTCGATAACGGAGACCAGCAGTCCGGTTCACCGTGAATACGGATTACCGGTGCTCTCCCTCGCCAAGGTTTCGGTACAAGGCTACCAGCGCCGGGCGCGGTTTATGAAACCGGACCCGGCTCGAGCAGCGCTGTTAGGCGTTGCCGTCGAAGAGGCTGGTGACGGAACCGTCGTCGAACACTTCGCGGATGGCCCGGGCGATCAGCGGAGCAATGGACAAAACGGTGAGCTGCGGGAAGCGCTTGTCGGCGCTGATCGGCAGGGTGTCCGTGACGACGACCTCGCGGGCGCCGGATTCGGCGAGTCGCCTGGCGGCCGGATCGGAGAACACTGCATGGGTGGCCGCGATGATGACGTCCTTGGCACCGGCGTTCTTAAGCACCTGGACCGCCCCGGAGATGGTTCCGCCGGTGTCGATCATGTCATCGATCAGGACGCAGGTGCGGCCTTCGACCTGCCCGACCACGGTCTTGGACACGGCCTGGTTGGGAACGGTGAGATCGCGGCTCTTGTGCACGAACGCCAGCGGCGCTCCGCCGAGCCGCTCGGCCCACTGCTCGGCAACCCGGACGCGGCCGGTGTCCGGGGATACAACTGTGATGTCGTCGGCTGCGACGCGGGTACGGATGTAGTCCGCGAGCAGCGGGATGGCCATGAGGTGGTCCACCGGGCCGTCGAAGAAGCCCTGGATCTGCGAGGTGTGCAGGTCCACGCTCATGATCCGGTCCGCGCCGGCCGTCTTGTACAGGTCCGCCACGAGCCGGGCGGAGATCGGTTCGCGGCCGCGGCCCTTCTTGTCCTGGCGGGCGTAGGGGTAGAACGGCGAGACCACGGTAATGCGCTTGGCAGAGGCCCGCTTCAGCGAATCGATCATGATCAGCTGTTCCATCAGCCAGTTGTTCAGCGGGGCCGGGTGGGCCTGGATGACGAATGCGTCGGTGCCGCGGACGCTTTCGCCGGCCCGCACATAAATCTCGCCGTTGGCGAAGTCATAAGCATCCAGGGGCAGCAGCTCGGTGCCGAGCTCCTTGGCGATCTCCTTCGCCAGCTCGGGATGTGCGCGCCCAGCGGCAAGCACCAGTTTCTTCTCGCCGCGTGCCGTAATTTCGCTCATGTTTGCTAGCCCTCTTCTGTAGATGCCGGGGTACTGGAGGATGGTGGGGTGGCGCCGGCGGCCTCGGCCAGTGCGGCCGAGACGGTACCGGGGCGGTTCGCGAGGACCCAGCCGTCGGTGTTCCGCTGCTTGGCCTCGGTCACGGCAAGTGCGCCGGCGGGGACGTCGCGGCGGATGATCGCGCCGGCGCCGCTGTACGCGCCGTCGCCGAGCTGCACGGGGGCGACGAAGACGGTGTTTGAGCCGGTGCGGACGCCGGAGCCGATGACCGTGCGGTGCTTCTTCTCGCCGTCGTAGTTGGCCGTGATGTTGCCGCAGCCGATGTTGGTGCCCTCGCCGATCTCGGCGTCGCCGGCGTAGCCGAGGTGGGAGAGCTTGGAGCCGCGGCCGATGGTGACGTTCTTGGTCTCGTAGAAGGCGCCGATCTTCCCGGTCTCCCCCAGGACGGTGCCGGGGCGCAGGTAGGTGAACGGTCCGACACTGGCGTTCGCGCCGATCGTGGAGCCGGAACCATGCGTGCGGATCACCGTGGCGCCCTCGCCCACGCGGACGTCGGTCAGGGTTGTGTCGGGGCCGACGACGGCGTCCCGCGCCACCGTGGTGGCGCCGTGCAGCTGGGTGTTGGGCAGCAGGCGGACGTCCTCGTCGAGGGTCACGGTGGAGTCGATCCAGGTGGTGGACGGATCCTCGACGGTCACTCCGGCGCGCATCCAGGCTTCGACGGTGCGCCTGTTGTGCTCGGCGCCGAGGGCCGAAAGCTGGACCCGGTCGTTGGCGCCTTCGACCTGCCAGCGGTCATCCGTGACGACGGCGGCCACCCGGCCGCCGGCTTCACGGGCCAGCGCCAGTACGTCGGTGAGATACTTTTCGCCCTGGGCGTTGTTGGTGGTGACGTGTGTGAGCGAGTCACGCAGCACGCCGGCGTCGAAGGCGTAGATGCCCGAGTTGACCTCGCGGATGTCGCGCTCGGCGTCGGTGGCGTCCTTGTGCTCCCGGATGCCGGTGACCGTTCCGTCCGCGGCGCGAAGGATGCGCCCGTAGCCGGTGGCGTCGTCCAGCACGGCGGTGAGGACCGTGACGGCGTTGCCGTCTGCTTCGTGGGAGGCAACCAACTCGGCCAGCAGCGCTCCGGTAAGGAGGGGAACATCGCCGTAGGTGACGACGACCGTGCCGCCGAGCGAACCCTGGGGGTCGAGCGCGTCGAGCGCCTCAAGGGCGGCTTCCACGGCGCGGCCGGTGCCGGGCACCTCGTCCTGGTCAACAATCAGGGCCTCAGGGTCCAGCGTCGCGACGTGGGAGGCCACGAGATCGCGTTCGTGCCGGACAACGAGCGCCAACTGCTGCGGGTTGATGGCGCGGGCGGCGGCGAGCGCATGCCCGACGAGGGAGCGGCCGCCGATCGCGTGGAGAATCTTGGGGGTACGGGATTTCATCCGGGTACCGGCACCTGCAGCTAGGACGATTACGGCGGCTGGGCCGGTATTCTCGGGGCTCACGTACGGGCTCTCCTTGCTCAGCGGCGCGGCTCAGCGCCTCTGTTCGGTGGATCTGAGTTGCCCCGCGGCTGAGGCCCTGTTGCTGCACCTGGCCTGCCGGATCCGCGCGGCTTGTCCGGACCAGAATCCGGTCACGGCGTCAGCTTCATCCTACTGGACCCAGACGGTCCCCGCCCGTCGGGGGATGTTCCACGCCCCGCCGATGCGCGGCGGTTCCGCCCATAGGATTCGAACCTATACTCCACGGCTCCAAAGGCCGGGGTGCTGCCATTACACCAGGGCGGACCATGCCCAGGCGTTCAGCCGGTGGCACGAGAACCAATTCTGCCACGAAGGTTGAGCCTCGTGCGACTCAGCCGCCGGGAGCCCGGCCGGACCCGGCGCAGACTGCCGGGGGTACGGCGCGCAGGGCATGGTGGTGCTGTGAGCAAGCGCACAAGGGCATCCGGCGGGACGGAAGGCCTGGCCGGCGAATTCGCCCGCCGCGGCTTCACCTCGGCCGACGGCGCCATGTACGCCCAGATGCTGGTGAGGATGGTCGCGATGACGGGCCAACGGTGGCAGGACAGCCGCGCCCAGGACAAACGCGAAGTCGCCGCACACCTGGTCAACCTCGCCTGGAACGGCCTCACCGGCCTGCAAAAGGACCCCGGACTCCGCAGCGACGACTGAATCCCAAGCCCGGTGCGGGGCACGCTTGTTGCCGCGGGACGGAGAGTCTTCGGCGCTCCTCGGGACATGCCCTCCCCCGGCCCCGAGGAATGGACATAACACCAATATGCCCGTCCGTGGCGTGCACCGAGGGACGTGTCCCGGGGGTTTCCAGCGCTCTGAGGGAGATGTCCATCCCAGGCCTGCACCGAGGGACATGTCCATTGCTGGCCTGCGCGAAGGGAGTTGTCTTCCGGGCGCCAAGAATGCTCCGCGGGACATGTCCTCAGGGCTCCGAACGCTCCGCGGGACATGCGCTCCCCCGGCCCCGAGGAATGGACATAACACTAATATGTCCATCCGTGGCCTGCACCGAGGGACATGTCCTGAGGGTCTTGAGTGGTCCGAGGGACATGTCCAGCCGTGCCGCAACACACTGGGCCTGTCTCCCCCGGGCCGCCAGGAGATTACTCGCCGAGGATTTCGAGGGCCCCTAGCCATTCGAGTTCGAGGGCTTCGCGTTCTCCGGCGAGGTCCTTGAGCTTCTTGTTCAATTCGGCGAGTTGGCCCGCGGCGGAGGGATCGGCGGCGGCGGTGGTCATCTGGGCGTGGATCTTGTCTTCCTGCTGCTTGAGCTTGCCCAGCTGGCGGTCGATCCGGTTCTTGGCCTTGCGGGCGTCGCGCTTCTCGGCTTCCGAGGAGCCGGTTGCGGCGGGGGCGGAACCTGAGCTTGAGGAGATGACGGGGTTGCCGCCGCCGGTGATGGTGGAGCCGGCCAGCGCGGCTTCGCGCAGTTCGAGGTACTGGTCCACGCCGCGCGGCAGGGCGCGGATCTTGCCGTCGCCCAGCAGCGCCATCTGGTGGTCCGTGACGCGCTCGAGCAGGTAACGGTCGTGGCTGACGACGACGAGCGTGCCCGGCCAGCCGTCCAGTACGTCTTCGACGGCGGCCAGGGTGTCGGTGTCGAGGTCGTTGGTGGGCTCGTCAAGCATGAGCACGTTCGGCTCCCCCACGAGCAGGCGCAGCAGCTGCAGCCGCCGGCGTTCGCCACCGGAGAGGTCCCTGACCGGGGTCCACTGCTTCTCGTTGGTGAAGCCGAGCTGTTCCACGAGCTGGCCGGCGGTGAATTCCTTGCCACCGACGTTGAAGGAACGCTTTTCGCGCTCGATCACTTCGATCACGCGCAGGTCCGAGACGTCGTCGAGCTCCTTGACCTCCTGGGTCAGGACCGCGGTGACAACCGTCTTGCCGCGCTTCACCTTCCCGGAGGTGGGTTCGATTTCGCCGTTGAGGAGCTTCAGCAGGGTGGTCTTGCCGGCGCCGTTGACGCCCACGAGGCCCAGCCGTTCACCCGGCGCAAGCCGCAGCGTGATGTTGTCGAAGAGCTTCTGCCCGGGCTCGCCGCCGAGGAAGTCCAGCGAGACGTGCTCGAGGTCCAAGACGTCCTTGCCGAGCCGGGCGGTGGCCATCTTGCTCAGCGCCGTCGAGTCGCGCGGTTCGGGGACGTCGGCGATCAGCGCGTTGGCCGCCTCGATCCGGAATTTGGGCTTGGCGGTGCGGGCCGGGGCGCCGCGGCGCAGCCATGCCAGCTCCTTCTTCACGAGCTGCTGGCGCTTGCTTTCCACCACGGAAGCGGAGCGGTCACGTTCGGCCCGGGCCAGCACATAGGCGGCGTAACCGCCGTCGAACGGGTCCATGATGCCATCGTGGATTTCCCAGGTCTTGGTGCAGACTTCGTCCAGGAACCAGCGGTCGTGGGTGACGACGAGGAAGGCGCCCTGGTTGGCCCGCCAGCGGGTCTTCAGGTGCCGGGACAGCCACGCGACGCCTTCGACGTCGAGGTGGTTGGTGGGCTCGTCGAGCATGATGACGTCGTGGTCCTCGATCAGCAGCTTGGCCAGCGCCACACGGCGCTTCTGCCCGCCGGAGAGCGCGTGGACGTTGGCGTGCCAGTCGACGTCGGACACGAGTCCGCCCATGACTTCGCGGATCTGCGGGTTGCGGGCCCATTCATAGTCGGCCTGATCCCCGACGATCGCAGCACCGACGGTGAGGTCGCCGTCGAGCACGTCGCTCTGGTCCAGGTAGCCGGTGTTGACCTCGCTGCGCTTGGTCACGCGGCCGGAGTCCGGGGTGGAGCGCATTGCCAGCAGCCGCATGAGGGTCGACTTGCCGTCACCGTTGCGGCCCACCATGCCGATCCGGTCGCCCTCTTCAAGGCCGAGGGTAATGCCATCGAGGACGGTACGGGTTGCATACGAAACCGTGAGGTTCTCGCCGCCGAGCAGGTGTGCCACTGGGAACTGCTTTCCTAGATAAGAATATGGTCAAGCGAAAAAGGTCATGCGGATGGCACCGAAGCCATCGGAGCTATTAAAGGAGCGTATCGGAGATGATGCGTGCCCCGTGAACCGGGCCGTGGACGGCCATGGCCTCGAGGCCATGGTGGCGCAGGTCCTCGGCCAGTCCGGCGGCCGCCGCGGGACTGTGCGCGAGGAAGGCCACGGTGGGTCCGGAGCCCGAAACGATGCCGGCGATTGCGCCGCACGATTCGCCGAGCCCCAGGGTGTCCCGGAGCTCCGGCGCCAGCTCGATGGAGGCCCGCTGGAGGTCGTTGACCAGGACCCGGCTGAGGGCATCGGCGTCTCCGCTGCGCAGCGCCTTGAGGATCATGGCGTCCACGGCCGTGGGTTCCTCCACGACGAGTCCTTCCGCCGCGCGCAGCCGGTCCAGGGTCCGGTAGACCTCCGGGGTGGGCAGGCCGAAATCGGCTGTGACGAGCACCCAGTCCGTCTGGGCCTTGACCAGGGCCGGGGACAGGTCGTCGCCCAGGCCCAGTCCGACGGCCGTGCCGCCAAGCAGGGAAAACGGCACGTCGGCGCCGAGTTCAGCGGCCAGGTGCGCCAGCTCATCGCGGGAGAGCCCGCTGTTCCACAGCGCGTCGCAGGCGAGCAGGGTGGCGGCGGCGTCGGCCGAGCCGCCGCCCATGCCGCCCGCCACGGGAACGCGCTTCGTGATCTCGAGGTGGACCCCGGTGGAGTGCTCCGAGACATCGGTCATGATGGCGGCGGCCTGATAGGCCAGGTTTCGCTTATCGAGTGGAATGTCGACGCCGTCGAGGTCCAGCGTGCTTGCCGGACTGAGGCTGACCGTGATCTCGCCGGTGTCTGTGCTGGTGGCGGCGACCTCTTCGTAGAGGGACACCGCGAGGTACACGCTGGCGACGGAGTGGTAGCCGTCACCGCGCCGGGGTCCGACGTCGAGTGAGACGTTTACTTTGCCGGGAGCCTTGACCCGGACGGTCCTCGCGGCAAAGCGCCCTCTCACTGCGTTCATGGCTCCACGCTATGGCATGGCAGTGCCAGGCTCCAAGCGTTGACCGAATACATCGCGTCCGCCCAGGGGCTGCCTGGGGACGCAGGCGGGGTGTTCAGGCCTCGGGCCGGGCGTGCGCTTCGGCAATCCGGGAAAACGCCGCGATGTCGATCACTTCGCCGCGGGCGGTGGGGTCGACGCCGGCCGCCCGCAGGCAACGCTCGGCCTCGGCCGCGCTTCCGGCCCAGCCCGCCAGCGCGGCGCGCAGGGTCTTGCGGCGCTGGGCGAAGGCTGCGTCGATCACGGCGAAGACCTGTTCCCGGGTGGCCGTGGTGACCGGCGGCTCCCTGCGCGTGAAGGCGACGAGGCCGGAGTGGATCTTGGGCGCGGGCCAGAAGACGTTCATCCCGATCACGCCGGCCTTGCGCATGCTGCTGTACCAGGCCGCCTTGACGGACGGCACGCCATAGGTCTTGGAGCCGGGTCCGGCCGCGAGCCGGTCGGCAACCTCGTCCTGGACCATGACGAGTCCGTGCCGGAGGCCGGGGAAATGCTGCAGCAGATGCAGAACCACCGGGACGGCAACGTTGTAAGGAAGGTTTGCCACGAGCGCCGTCGGCTCCACGGGCAGCCCGGTGACCTTCATGGCGTCGGCGAGGACCAGGTGGAAGTTCTCCACGGCCTCGGGGCGCCACTGGCTCACGGTGGCCGGAAGCTTCGCGGCGAGGACCGGATCGATTTCGACGGCTACGACGGCGCGGGCGGCGTCGAGCAGGCCGAGCGTGAGCGAGCCCAGCCCGGGTCCCACCTCCAGCACGGTCTCGTCCGGGTGGATGTCCGCGGCTGCCACGATCCGGCGGATGGTGTTGCCGTCAATGACGAAGTTCTGGCCCAGGGTCTTGGTGGGACGCACCCCGATTTCCTCGGCCAGCCGGCGGATGTCGGAGGCACCCATGAGGGGTGCAGGCGTGGTTCCGGGCACGGTTCCGGACGCGCTGGCGCGCTCGGTTCCGGCCACGTTGGCAGGCGCGGAGGGGGTCGGTTCAGTCACCTAAGTATCCTATCCCGCCGGCTTGAGTCCGCTGCGCCCGGGCAGCCGGGCGCCGGCGCCGGTCCCCCGGCAGCGGACAGGGCGCGCACCACAACTCGGGCAGATCAAAAGCCGGGCATGGCAGAGGCCGGGTCCGGAGTACCGGACCCGGCCTCTGCCGGGCGCCGCAGCCGTGGTCAGACGCTGCGGCAGCCGTTGTGAATCATGTGCTGGTCAGCCGGAGCTGCCGGTCTTAGCGGGAGGCGGCCCAGCCGCAGCCCCACGGCTGCAGGCCACGCTGTGCGTACACCCGGTTGGCGATGTCGATCTGCTGGGCCTTGGAGGCCAGGCTGGCGTTGGGGGCGTACGCTCCGCCGCCGGCACTGAGCCAGGTCCGGACGTCGAACTGCAGGCCGCCGTAGTAGCCGTTGCCGTTGTTGATCGACCAGTTGCCGGTGGACTCGCACTGGGCGATCCTGTCCCACATGGCTTCGTTCATCATCCCCGGGGCGGCGGCGCCGGTGTTTCCGGCCTGGGCCGCGGACTTGGGCTTTTCCTTGGTGCCGACCGTGATCTTCTCGGTGACCGGCGGGACGCTGACTGACTCTGACACGAGGGTCCGGGACGCTTCCCGGCCGTCCACGAGGACCAGCTTGAAGCTCTTGTTCTTGGCGCCCGCCACGCCTGCCTGGGTCACGTCCTTCTCGCCCTTGAGCATCTCCGGGCTTTCGGTGGTGAGGGTCTCGAACGGCACGGGCTCGGTTACATCCGCCCTCTTGCTGACGTCGACGCGGGAGACCTTGATGACCATGTCATTGACGACCGGTGCGTTGCCCGGCTGTGAGCTCCGGTCGCTGGCGCCCAGGGACAGGCCCGCGTCAGCGAGGAGCTGGGAGACGGTGGCTGCCGTTGTGGTGGTCCGGGCGGCCTTGCCGTCCGCGACGATGCTGACCGTCTTCGGCGTCGAGATCGCCACGAAGGAGCCGGAGACGGACAGCTGGGCGTCCTTCGGGACGGACACTTCCGAGGCGCTGGCGACGCCGAGTTCCGTCACGAGGCCCTCGACGGTGGGCGAGGTGGTGTTGATGGTCCGCTCGGCGCCGTCCAGGCTGACCTTGACGGCCTTGGCGAGGTTGACGTTGATGACCGATCCGTCCTGCACATGGGCGTCCGCCGAGGGCGACACCCTGTCGGACGGCTGCAGTTCAACCTTGGCGCCCTTGACGACCTGGCCGACGGTGCCGCCGAATGTCTGCACGGAGCTGACTTTTCCGTCGACATTGAGCGTGACTGTCTTGTTGTTGCCGACGAAGGCCACGAGGCCGAGCACGAGTGCCACAAGCACCACGAGTTGCGTGCCGACCTTGACGAAGCTGAACTTGCCGTCCGAAGTGAAGAACTTGACCACGATTGCCCGTATCTCTTGGACCATCCGGGCACGGGGAAAAGCGCACAGGATCAGCCGTCGCAAACACCCCAGGGGCAGCTCCGGAACGGGTCCGGCTGTTCGCGGCAGCTGTGTGCACTGCCACACTCACAAACGAGAGCGCGCATGTGGAACCTTGGCCACAATGCACGCCCTGCAGGAGTGAAGTTATCCGTAGGCCTTCCCCGACCCCGGCTAATAGTTGACCACTGTAACCGTAGCGTTATAAAGCCACCAAGATTTTGTGCATACCAGGTATGCTCGAAAGTCGGTGGCGGGCGGCACTTTCAGGCCCAGGATCCGTATGCCCGCACGGTATTTTCGCTGATCCGGGCGCATAGCCCCGAGAGCTCGCTTCCAGTCAATTCGGCCATGGCCCGGACCGTGTACGGCACCATGTAGCTGGCATTGGGGCGGCCGCGGTGCGGGTGCGGCGTGAGGAAGGGGGCATCGGTTTCAACGAGGATCCGCTCCGGCTCCGCGATCGCCAGGGCATCGCGCAGATTCACCGCGTTCTTGAACGTCACGGTCCCCGCGAAGGACATGTACCAGCCTTCGTCGTTGCAGATCCTGGCCAGCGGCTCCCCGCCCGAAAAACAGTGGAAGACCACCCGCTCCGGCGCGCCTTCCTCCCGCAGCACCTGCACCACGTCCTCGTGGGCGTCCCGGTCATGGATCTGCAGTGTCAGCCCGAGGCGTTTGGCGATGTCGATGTGCCGGCGGAAGGAATAGCGCTGATGCGCCAGTCCTTCCCCTTCTGTGCGGAAATAGTCCAGCCCCGTCTCCCCGATTGCCCGGATCCGCGGATGCCAGGCGAGCGCCTCGATCTCGGCGAGGGCGTCTTCCAGCTCCCCGCGCGCGGCGTAGCCGGGCGCGTCGTTGGGATGGAGCGCGACGGCGCCCAGCAGCCGTGCGTCCAGCTCCACGGCCCGGACGGTGAACCGGGAGGACTCCAGGTCGCATCCCACCTGCACGGCACCATGGACCCCGACCGCCTCGGCCGCGTCCAGGGCGTCCGTGATGCTGACCGTCAGTTCGGCGTCGGGGAAGTCCAGATGGGTGTGGTTGTCCATGACCGGGACCGGAAGGGGTTCCGGCGCGGGCGGGTATCCTTGCCGGCCCGCACCGTCGCTGCCCGGGGCGCGGAAGGGGGCCGGAGTGAGGGGATTGCGCATCCGTCTACCTTAACCGGGAGCCGCGGGCTGGCTTAACGGGCTGGCTTAACCGGCCGTTTTAACCGGGGCGGGTTAATCCGTCTCCGGGCCGGTGCCGGAGATTTACCCGGAACTCTCTGTCAGCCCCGGCAGTTCTGTTAGTACTCTGATAGCAATAAGGGCGAACACGCGATGACGGGCCCGGCAATCCGCGCCGGTCCCGCCAAGGAACGCACCAGGGCTGAAAGGCTGCCGATGGACTACCACCGCACCTCCGTAGACGAAGTTCTCCCTGAAGGCCAGGGCTTCCAGGATGGCTCCGCCGTGGAGGGAAACGCAACTGCCAGGCGCCCGGCGCGGTTGCCCGCAGCCATGGTTGCGGAGGAGTTTCGCGCGGCCAGCGAGCGCGTCTTGCAGGCCATCAACACCGTGATCGACGGCAAAGCGGATGCCGCAAAACTGGCGCTGACCGTGCTCCTGGCGCAGGGGCACCTGCTGCTTGAGGACGTCCCGGGCGTCGGCAAGACCCTGCTGGCCAAGACGCTGGCCCGCACCATCGACTGTTCGGTGAGCCGGATCCAGTTCACGCCGGACCTGCTGCCCTCCGATGTCACCGGGGTGTCCATCTACAACCAGGCCTCCCGGTCGTTCGAGTTCCGGCCGGGTGCGGTGTTCGCCAACATCGTCATCGGTGACGAGATCAACCGTGCCTCGGCCAAGACGCAGTCGGCGCTGCTGGAGTGCATGGAGGAACACCAGGTCACTGTGGACGGCAAGTCCTACAAACTGGATGAGCCCTTTATGGTGGTGGCCACGCAGAACCCCATCGAGATGGAAGGGACATACCCCCTTCCGGAGGCCCAGCGGGATCGCTTTATGGCGCGGATCTCCATGGGCTATCCGGACAAGGACTCCGAGATGGAAATGCTGGAGACCCACCAGGCGACGTCACCGCTGACGCGTGTGACGGCTGTGGTCACCGCCGGTGACGTGGCCGCGATGATTGCCACGGTGCAGCAGGTCTACGTCTCAAAGTCGATCAAGGAGTACACGGTTTCGCTGGGACGCGCCACCCGGGAAAGCGGGATGCTCCGGCTCGGGGCCAGTCCCCGGTCCATGCTCCAGCTGCTTCGGGCGGCCAAGGCCACGGCGGCCCTCGCGGGCCGGGATTTTGTGCTGCCGGACGACGTCGTCAGCGTTGCCGAGCCGGTCCTGGCCCACCGGATCATCCTGGACCGCAAGGCCGCCAGCACCGGCGAGACGCCGCAAAGCGTCGTCCGGGCCATCCTGGCCAGGATCCCGGTCAACCCGGAGCTCGGTGCGGCCCCCGCGTCCGCCAACGGCCGGAAGCCGGGCCCTGTCCCGGCGGCCGGACCGGCGTCCCAGTTGCCGAATCTCCGCTAGGTGGCCCCGCCGTGTCGTTGATGGACCGGTTTCCCAGAAACATCTTCAGCACGCGCGGCTGGGGCCTGCTGGGAGCGGGTGGCGTCTTCCTTTTGGCGGCCCAGGTGATGGGGCGCCGCGACCTGCTGGCGCTGGCCATCCTCGTGACCGTCCTGCCGCTGCTCTCGCTCGCCGGGACCCGGGTCCTCAAGCCACGGTTCCGGGTTTACCGGGAGTTCAATCCGTCAACCGTCGAAACTGCTGCCACCACGACGGTCCGCCTGGCCGTGGCCCGGATCGGGACCGGATCCGGACATGCCCTCATGGAGGAGCACCTTCCTGCCCGGTTCGGGGAATCGCCCGCCTTCCGCTTTCCGGCGCGTTCCGCGGTGGGCGGGACCAGCCGTTACGAATACCATCTGCGGTCCGGGAAACGCGGCCAGTTCCGGATCGGACCGGTTATGGCCGAATTCAGCGACCCCTTCGGGCTCTCGTTGCACCGTCACGCGATCGACGACGGCGATATACTCACCGTGACTCCGGCCGCCGTCGATCTGCCGGTGACAGGCCTGGCCGGCGCCCGCGGCCACGACGGCATTACTGCCACCAGGCTCCGCGCCAACCCGAGCGACGACGACGTCATGACCCGCGAATACCGCCACGGTGATCCGATGCGGCGCGTGCACTGGGCCGCCACCGCACGTCATGGTGAACTCATGGTCCGCCAGGAGGAATCCGTCACGACCCCGGAGGCCACCATCATCCTGGACCAGCGGCTTGCGGCGTTCCCGCATGGCGCCCATTCCTATGCCAAGGCCTCCGGAGTTGCGGACGCGGACGGTCATGAGCTCAGCACGAGCGAGGCCTTCGAATGGGCGGTGACGGCCGCGATGTCGATCGGCGCCCACCTGTCCGAACGCAATTACGCGCTGCGCTTCCTGGATGCCGCAGGCGAGCCTGCCTTCCTCCATTCCCCGTCCGCCCCCGAACCTGAGACCGAGGAATACATCGGCGCCACCGGGCTGCAGTCCGTCGCCGAGAGTCTGGCCGCCATCCAGCTCAGCGGACCCCAGCACCCGCACCGGGAGACGAAGGATGCTGCCCGGCGCGGGACTCCCGCCGGAACCGAGGCCGGGCCGCAAGCGTTCGACGACCGGCTCATGGACAAGCTGGCTGCGCACCGTCTGCGGGGGCCCGTCCTGGCCATCCTGGGGAACCTCTCGCTGGGTGAGGCCCGGGATCTCGCCCCGGCGGCCGCCTTCGGGGCCAATGCTTTTGCCCTCGTCATCACGGAGCAGGCGCAGGACTCCGGCGCAGTCCTTGAAGCGTTGCGGCGCGGCGGCTGGCGGGCGGTTGCCGTCTCCGCCTCGACGGCGCTCCGGGCTGCCTGGACAGCCTTCGACCAGGACGAATCGGTTCCTCCTCCGGGCACCGCCGACGTGCGGCGTGGCGTTGGGGCCAGGCCATGACACTCACACCGCAGCGGGACTCCCGCGCAGGCACCGGCGTGTCCGGGACCGGAGGACAGGCGGCCGTCCTTGCCCCGGCCGATCCTCGGCGGCGGGAACGAGTGGGAGCGCAACCGTGGGTGATGGCCCTGGCGATCGCCACGGCCGTCGCGGGGGCCGCGCTTGGCCTCAACGGGGTCCTGAGGGGTTGGGCCTGGTACTCCCCCGTGCTTTCAACGGTCTTTACCGTCTCGCTGGCCATGGCGGGCCTCCGGGCACTTCGGTGGCGCACTGTGTTCGTGGGTCTGGGCGGCCTGGCGTCGCTCGTCATGATCCTGACGTTCACCTTCTTCCGCCCGCACAGCTTCATCGGTTTCATCCCGTCCGGCGCCACGATGACCCAGCTGGGCCGTTATCTGCGCCGTGCCAGCGAAACGATCCTCGCGGAGAGCTCCCCCGTGGCCCCCAACGCCGGAATCGTGCTGCTGATCTGCGCCGTCCTCGGGCTGCTGGTGATGCTGGTTGACGCCCTGGCGCTCCCGCTGGCGCTGCCCGCCACGAGCGGACTCGGGATCCTGGCCATCCTCGTGGTCCCGGCGGTGGTCAAGCCGCAAAGCGTCGGCGCGCTCGGTTTCGCGGCCGCCGCCGTCGGTTACCTGATGATCCTGGCCAGCAGCCAGTGGTTCGCTCCGGACCCACGGACCCGGGCGGACACTGCACGCAACCCCGGACAGCTCCGGCGGGCCTCGCTGACCGGAGCCCTGGCGCTGGCCGTCACGCTGCTGCTCCAGCTGGTGCTCCCCGGCTTTGACCAGGGCACCTTTCCCCAGGGCTCGCGGTTGAACCCGTTCAGCGCAGCCACCGGACTCAACCCGATGATCAGCCTCGGTAACAGCCTGCGCAGTCCGACCGGGGACGGCCGCATCACCTTTGCCACGAATGCACCGTCCGCGCCATACCTCCGGTCCGTGACCGTGGACAGCTTCAACGGCGATTCCTGGGCTCCGGATGACCGGGAGGATACCCGCCGGGCGGGCACCGGAAGGATGGACTCGGGACTCGAGTCCATCGCGACGGAGCTCCGGGTTGTCACCGCCGTCAACACCGGCCAGTTCACCAGCCCCTACCTCCCCGCGCCCTACGCCCCCGAGGCTGTCAACGGCCTGACCGGGCGCTGGAGCTGGGATCCGGCAACGCTCAGTATCAAGGGAGTCGACACTAACTCCAGGAACCAGCAGTATGTGGTGCTCTCCGTTGCCCCGCAGCTGACGCCGGATCTGCTGGCCCAGGCACCTGCCCCGGCCCAGGGAGTCCCCGAGCTGTTCCTCCGGCCGCCGAACAACGTTCCGGAGATCGTGCGCACGACGGCCGAAGCCGTGACCTCCGGCAGCCCGACTGCCTACGCGAAGGCAATGGCCATCCAGAAGTATCTCCGCTCCGCAGAGTTCACTTACTCACTCCAGTCCCCGGTGCAGGGCGGCTACGACGGCAACGGGCTCTCCGTGCTGGCGGACTTCCTCACCCAGAAGAGCGGCTACTGCATCCATTTCGCCTCGGCCATGGCTGTGATGGCCCGGCTGGAGGGAATCCCCAGCCGGATTGCCGTCGGCTACGCCCCGGGGCGTCCCACCGGCGGCACGGTGTCGATCGCGGACCAAGGGGCGCTGCCGGAGTTCGAGGTGGACGCCCGCGACGCCCATGCATGGCCGGAGCTCTACTTCCAGGGCGTGGGCTGGGTGGCGTTCGAACCGACGCCTTCCCGCGGGGTGGTGCCGTCCTACGCCACGGAAAGCGCCCCTCCCAGCGGCGCCAGCACCAACGAAAGCAACGACGGCCTGATTCCGGCCGACGAGGGCAAACCCACCCCGCTGCCCGGCGCCGCGCCGGTCCCGGTTCCGGGTGGGGGAGCGACGACGGATGCGGGCAACCTGCTGCTGCCCGCACTGTATGGTGCCGGTGCGCTGCTGCTGTTGGCGCTGCTGGCGGCCTCCCCCCAGCTGGCACGCAACGGCCTCCGGCGCAGGCGTCTGAAAGGGGGCGGCGGATCCGACGGCGATGGATCTGCGCCGCCGGCCTATGCGGAATTGCGTGATCTCGCAACGGACTACGGCGTGCCGCCGCTGACCAGCGAGACGCCGCGGCATTTCAGCGCGCGCCTGCGGGCCTCGGCCGCGCTGGGACAGCCGGACGGCGTTGACGCTGCCGGTCACGCGGCGGTGGTTTCCCTCACCGGCGACTTCGAACGCCACCAGTACGGCCGCCCTGGCGGCGCCGGAGGCGGGACCACCAGCGGCTCCGACCACGGCTCCGCCCGCGCGGCTGCCGCCAGGATCGCCGCGGTCCAGGCGGCACTGCGCGTCAATGCGCGGCCGCTCGTGCGCCTCCGTGCGGCCTGGTTGCCGCCGTCGGTCATGGCGAGCTGGCGGAAGTCAATCTCCGAACCCTTCCGCGCCGTGTCGCGGACAGCAAAGCGCACCCGGCGCGGCGTCGCGGGTTCCTGGTTGAGGACCCGCGACGTGTTCCGCCGGGTGCGCCGGAGCTAGGCTGGCTTCCTAGCCTGCGTGGACCGCTAACCTGCGTGGGACCTAGCCGGCATAGGGATCGGCGATGCCGATGTACTGCGTGTAGAGGTATTCCTCGATGCCTTCGAGACCGCCTTCACGTCCGAGCCCGGACTGCTTGACGCCTCCGAACGGTGCGGCTGCATTGGAAATGACGCCGGCGTTCAGGCCCAGCATGCCGGTTTCGAGGTGTTCGCCCATCCGGATGCCGCGGTTCAGATCGCGGGTGAAGACGTAGGCCACGAGACCGTATTCGGTGTTGTTCGCGAGCCGGACGGCCTCGTCCTCGGTGTTGAAGGTGATGATCGGGGCCACCGGGCCAAAGATCTCTTCGGACAGGATCCGGGTCCCCTCGGTGACGCCCTTCAGGATGGTCGGCTGGTAGAAGTAGCCGGGACCTTCCACCGGGGCGCCGCCGAGTACGGCTGTGGCGCCGGCGGCGAGGGCATCGCTGACCAGCTCGTGGACCTTGTCCCGGCTCTTCGCATCGATGAGCGGGCCGACCTTGGAGTCAGCTTCCGTTCCGCGTGCAGTGGTCATCGTTGCCATCTTCGCCGCGAACTTGGCGGCGAATTCATCGGCGACGGACTCGTGCACGATGAAGCGGTTGGCGGCAGTGCAGGCCTCGCCCATGTTCCGCAGCTTCGCGATCATGGCTCCGGCGACGGCGGCGTCGACGTCGGCGTCCTCAAAGACCACGAACGGGGCGTTGCCGCCGAGTTCCATCGAGGTCCGCAGCACGTTTTCGGAAGCGTCGGAGAGCAGGCGGCGGCCGACTTCGGTGGAGCCGGTGAAGGAGAGCTTGCGGAGCCGGGCATCCTTGATCAGCGGGCCAGTGGTCGCGCCCGCGGTAGAGGTGGGGATGACGTTCAGGACGCCGGCCGGCAGGCCCGCCTCCATCATCACGGCTGCGAACAGCTGCGAGGTCAGCGGGGTGAGGTTGGCGGACTTGAGCACCATGGTGCAGCCCGCGGCCACGGCCGGGGCAATCTTGCGGGTGGCCATCGCCAGCGGGAAGTTCCAGGGGGTGATCAGCAGGCACGGGCCCACCGGCTTCTTCGTCACCAGCAGCCGGGACTTGCCATCCGGGGACACGGAGTAGCGGCCGAAGGCCCGGACGGCCTCCTCGGAGAACCAGCGCAGGAACTCAGCCCCGTAGGTGACTTCGCCGCGGGCCTCGGCAAGCGGCTTGCCCATTTCCAGGGTCATCAGCAGCGCGAAGTCCTCGGCGCGCTCGGTCACCAGCTCGAAGGCCCGGCGCAGGATCTCGCCTCGCTCACGCGGCGGCACCTTGGCCCAGGAATCCTGTGCCGCGGCCGCGGCGTCGAGGGCGGCGGCACCGTCCTCGGGCCCCGCGTCGGCGATGCTCAGCAGCACCTTGCCGGTGGCGGGGTCCTCCACATCGAAGGTCTTTCCGGACGCGGCCGGGCGCCACCGGCCGTCAATCAGCAGGCCGGTCGGAACAGCGGCCAGCAGGGCGCTTTCGCGCTCGGCGGTAACAATGGGCTGGGCAGTTACAGTCACGGTTGACTCCCTCGTCAGCAATTCGGGGTGAACTAGGAACGGGTTCAGCGCTGTGGAAACCGCGCTGGATTTACTGCCACGGTACTGCCGGATTCTCCGGAGTGTCTACGCATGTCCGCACTACGTCCAGTGGGATGCGCTGTGCAGCTGCACAGCTACTCAACTACACAGCTACACAGCCGACCGGGCGACAGGCCGGATCCATGCGGCGGGGTGGCAGCCGGGCTAACGCGCAGCGAGCACCGCCGAGTAGAGCTCCCGCTTGCTCACCCTGGCCTCTTCGGCCACCGCTGCGACTGCTTCCTTGAGCCGGATCCCCTGCGCCATCAGCGCGTTCACCGCGGCCACGTGGTCTTCCGGTTTCCCGGGCTCCCGTTCCGGGGCGCCGCCCACCACGACGGCGATTTCGCCACGCACCTCGTTGCTCTCGGCCCATTCCAGCAGTTCGCGCAGGCTGCCGCGGATGACTTCCTCGTACGTCTTTGTCAGTTCCCGGCAGACGGCGGCCCGGCGGTCGGCGCCGAAGCGTTCGCGCAGGGCGCGGAGCATCGGCTCCAGGCGGTGGGGGGCTTCGAAGAACACCATGGTGCGCCGCTCGGCATCGAGATCCGCCAGCCGGGAGGACCGTTCACCGGCCTTGCGCGGCAGGAACCCCTCGAAGCAGAAACGGTCGGTGGGCAGCCCGGAGAGCGCCAGAGCCGTGAGCACAGCGGAGGGCCCGGGGACGGCCGTGACCGTAAGGCCGGCCGCCACGGCTCCTTCGACCAGGCGGAAGCCGGGGTCCGAGACCGACGGCATCCCGGCGTCGGTCACCATCACCAGGGTCTTCCCGGACCGGACCTGGTCCAGCAGCTCGCCAGTCTTGGCTGCCTCATTGTGCTCGTGGTAGCTGACCACCCGGCCGCCCACGGTGACGCCGAGGTTCTGGACCAGCCGGTGCAGCCGCCGGGTGTCCTCGGCGGCGACGATGTCCGCCGTCGTGAGCAGCTCGATCAGCCGGGACGAGGCATCGCCGACGTTGCCGATCGGGGTCGCCGCCAGCACGATCCGGCCCGGTCCGCCGGGCGACGCTGCGGCTGCCGGGGCGGTGTCCTGCCCGGTGTCAGGGGCGTTGTCCTGCCCGGTGTCAGTCCCGGCGCGGTCGGCCGGAATTCCGGCGCTGTCGGGATGATTCGGGGAGGTGCTGAGTTGAGGGTCCACATGACCAGCCTACTGCGGGCGGCAGGGCGGCCCGACGGGCACAGCCGCGAAAGGTAGCATGGGCAACGTGACGCAGACCCCCACGCGGCCCGCCGAGGCCGGTTCAGCCGGATCGGCGGCCTCAGCTGCACCTTCCGGACGCAACCTGGAGGGGCATCGCTGGGTCAGCCGCCCCTCGGAGGCCAACACCCCCGAGGCTCTCAAGGAGCGCCTGATCGGCTGCGTCCGCAGCTGGCGGGACTATCCGCCGTCGCTGCGCCTGTGGTTCTGGCTCATCCCAGTCCTCACCGCCGCCCTCGGCGGAGTCCTGCGCTTTGTCCGGCTGGACACGCCCCGCAACCTCGTCTTCGACGAAACCTATTACGTCAAGGACGGCTATTCGTTCCTGATCAGCGGCTACGAGCGCGCCTGGCCGGAGAAGGCCAACGATTCCTTCATCGCCGGCAACCCCGGAGTCCTGCTGGACTCGCCCGAATACGTGGTCCACCCGCCGGTCGGCAAATGGATGATCGCTGCCGGCATGTGGCTTTTTGGCCCCGACAACCCCTTCGGGTGGCGCTTCGGAGCGGCCCTGACCGGCACGCTGTCGATCTTGCTGCTGGCACTGATTGCGCAGAAGCTGTTCCGTTCGCTGACGCTCGGGGCTGTGGCCGGGCTGCTGCTGGCGGTGGACGGACACCATCTGGTGATGTCCCGCACCTCATTGTTGGACATTTTCCTGATGTTCTGGGTCCTTGCCGCGTTCGGCGCGCTGCTGATGGACCGCGACGACGGCCGGCGCCGGCTCGCGGAACGGCTCGGCAGGCAGGCCGCGGCCTCCGCCGACGGCCGGCCCTCCCCGCTCCAGCTCGCCTCCGGCCCGTGGCTGGGCATCCGCTGGTGGCGCCTTGCGGCCGGAGTGTGCCTGGGACTGGCGGTCGGGACAAAATGGTCCGGCCTGTTTTTCCTTGCCGGATTCGGACTGATGACTGTCTTCTGGGACCTCAGCGCGCGGCGGATCGCCGGGATCCACGGCTGGATCAGCGGCGGCATCCTCAAGGACGGTATCCCGGCCTTCCTGAGCATTGTCCCGGTCGCGGCTCTCACCTACGCCGCGAGCTGGACCGGCTGGTTCCGGTCCCAGGACGCTTATTTCCGGCACTGGGCGGAGACCAACCCGTCGGCGGACTGGGGCTGGCTGCCCAACGCCGTCAGGTCCCTGGCCCACTACCACCTCGAGGCGTACAAGTTCCATCAGGGGCTCAGCTCGGACCATCCCTATGAAGCGAGCGCCTGGAGCTGGCTGGTGCTGGGCCGGCCCACCTCGTTCTTCTACGAATCCCCCAAACCGGGCAGCCCCGGCTGCGGCACGGGCAGCTGCACCATGGCTATCCTCTCGGTCGGCAATCCGCTGATCTGGTGGAGCGCCGCCATCTGCCTGGGCATCCTGCTCTTCTGGTGGGCCGGCCGGCGCGACTGGCGGGCCGGGGCCGTCCTCGCGGGAGTCGCGGCGGGCTACCTGCCCTGGTTCATGTATCCCGAACGCACCATGTTCTACTTCTATGCCGTGTCCTTCGAGCCTTACCTGGTGCTGGCCCTCGTCTATTGCCTGGGCCTCGTCCTGGGCAAACGGACGGATCCGCCCTGGCGGCGCCGCTCCGGGTTGTACCTAGTCACGCTCTTCGTGGTCACCGCCGTCGTCGTGTCCGCATTCTTCTACCCCGTCTGGGCTGCCGAGACCATCCCCTACCAGGACTGGCGGTTCCGGATGTGGATGCCGTCCTGGATCTAGGGCAGGATGACAGGGTAAGTCCGCCGCCACCCGCGCGGACCCGGAACGGAGACCAGGCTGTGAGAGAAGCAAGTACGGGACTGCTCGTCGAACTGGACCCGGACAGCAACGTGACGGACCTGCTGCTGGCACAACATGCCAAGGATCCCGTCCACGCGCTCTACTCCCGCAAGGGACCGGCCGGCTGGGCCGACATCTCCGCGCAGCAGTTCCTGGACCAGGTGACGGCCCTGGCGAAAGGCCTGATCGCCGGCGGCATTACGCCGGGGGAAACCGTAGCCGTCCTGTCCGGCACCCGCTACGAGTGGACGGTGGTGGACTTTGCCATCTGGTTTGCCGGTGGTGTGACGGTCCCCATCTATGAGACGTCCTCCCCCAGCCAGGTCGAGTGGATCCTCCACGACTCGGGCGCCCGGCGCGTCTTCGCCGAAAACCAGGCCAGGGTCACCCTCGTCCAGAACGTTCTGGACTCCTCCGAGCTGCTCGGGGACCGTCTGGTCCCGGTGGTCCGGATGGAGTACGACGGCGGCGCCCCCAACCTGGCCAGCCTCGCCGCCGCCGGCACCGGTGTGGGCGACGGGGAGCTCGAACGGCACCGGGCCACGGCGGGACTGGCGGACGTGGCCTCGCTGGTCTACACCTCCGGGACCACGGGCCGGCCCAAGGGCTGCGAGATCACCCACGGCAACTTCGCCCTCGTGGCCAGGAACATTGTGCTGTTCCTTCCCGAAATCCTGCTGCAGCCCCGCTCCCGCACCCTGATGTTCCTCCCCCTGGCCCACGTCCTCGCCCGAGCCGTCCAGGTCATCTGCCTGAGCGCCGGAACCACCCTGGGCCACACTTCCAACGCCAAGGAACTGCTGGAGGACCTGTCCAGTTTCCGGCCCACCTTCCTGCTGGTGGTGCCCCGGATCTTGGAAAAGGTCTATGCCGGAGCCGCGCACAAAGCGGCGCTGGCCGGCCAGGAACGGCTGTTCGGGGCGGCGGCCGCCGCCGCGATCGACTATTCGAAGGCCCTCGACGCAGCGGCGCAGGGCAAGGGGCCCGGCCCCGGCCTGGCGTCCCGCGCCAGGCATGCCCTCTTCGACCGGCTGCTGTACCCGAAGCTGCGGCAGGCGTTCGGCGGCCGGCTGGGCTACGCCGTCTCCGGTGCCAGCCCGCTGAGCTCCCACGACGCACACTTCTTCCGGGGCGCGGGCGTCCCGGTCCTCGAAGGCTACGGCCTCACCGAAACGACGGCGCCCTGCACCGCGAATACCCCGAGCCGGACCAAGGTGGGGACGGTCGGCATCCCGGTCCCCGGAACCACCATCCGGATCGCCGACGACGGCGAGATCCTGGTCAAAGGGATCGGCGTCTTCAAGGGCTACCACGCCGACGCCGCCGCCAACGCCGAAGCGTTCCTGGACGGATTCTTCCGCACCGGGGACCTCGGATCCCTTGACAAGGACGGCTTCCTGACGATCACCGGGCGGAAGAAGGACGTGCTGGTCACCGCCGGCGGGAAGAACGTGGCCCCCGGGCCGCTCGAGGAAAAGATCCGCGAGCATCAGCTCGTGGGCCAGGTCGTCGTCCTGGGCGACGGCAGGCCGTTCGTTTCGGCCCTCGTCAATCTGGATCCCGAAGGCCTGGAAAACTGGTGCGCCACGCACAAGGTCCCAGCCCTGGGGCTGGCCGAAGCCACGGGCAACGAACAGGTCCGGGCGGCAATCCAGGGCGCCATAGACGAGGCGAACTCGCTCGTGTCCCAGGCTGAATCCATCCGCAGCTTCGTCATCCTGGACGCCCACTTCACCGTGGAATCCGGGCACTTGACCCCGTCCCTCAAACTCAAGCGGGCAGCCGTCGTGCGGGATTTCCAGGCGCAGATCAACCGGATTTACGGCTGAATCCGGGCGGCTTAATGCCCCCTAGACGGCGCTGGAGTGACCCCGGGACGCCTGGCCTTCCGCCGGGGCCGGATCCGTGTCCGCCACCGTATCGGCGTCGGCGTCCGTTGCCGCCGAGTCTTCAGGCTCCTCCGCGGAACTATCCCCGGCTCGGGCCCTCCGGGCCTTGACGCGCTTGACGCGGGACCGCGTTCCGGCAGACTCTCCGGCCGCGTCCTCCGTGGCCGCGCCGTCGGCGGGCACGCTGTCCGCGGCCGCAGCGTTCTCCAGCAGGCCGCGGCGCTTCCGCGTCGGCCAGGTGAGGATCAGTGTGACTAGGGAGGCGAGCAGCACAAGGGCGCCGATCACAATCCCGGCGTCCACCCAGAACTGGCCCGGGAACAACCGGATCAGGGTGTCCTGCAAGGAGAAGGTCCACGTGCCGTTGGCGAAGAAGATGCGGTGGAACTCGGTGAAGAACTGCTCCCAGCCGAGCACGGCCAGCACTGCCAAGCCGATGATGATCACGAGGGTGATGATGGAGCCGGCGAACAGTCCGCGGCGGACTCCTCCGGTGCTGCGACGCCGCAGGTAGATCACGGCGATGAGGCTGAGCAGGAGCAGCAGGATGCCGGCTCCGAAGGCGGCTAGGATGACGAGCTTGACGTCCGCCATGTGGCTGACTTCGCCGTCCTTGAAGAGCTGGTCGCCGCCGCGGTTGACGAGCTCACCGAGATAGCGCGGGCCGGCCCAGTTGCTGAGGTAGTCCACAGCGTAGGAGCCGTAGGTCATGCGGTCGTCCGTGCTGAAGCCGTAACCGTCGCCCGGGAATCCGGGCCGGTTGTACTCGACCCACAGGAACAAGGGGCTGGTCACGGCCCGGACGGCCAGCACCAGCAGGATGATGGGGTAGCAGATGGCCAACAGGACCTGCATCACGCGCGGGAGGACGGGCTTGGTATTCGCCGCGTGCTCGCGTTCGGCATTGCGGCGCTCGACGTCCTCCTCAGGCGGACGGATCTGCAGCGCGGAGGTGTGCAGCGGCTCGCTGGCGGGCGATCCGGGCCCGGCGGCCGACGATCCGGCGGCCGCTTCCGCGACTGGCCCGGCGCCCGGCGATCCGGCGGCCGCTTCCGCGGCCTTGCGGTCGGCGCGGCTGCCAGGCGTCGCGCTGGCTCCGGTCCCCGCGGACCGCTCGTCGCTGCCCGATTCCCGTGTGCCTGCTGGTGACGGCTTCATCCAATCGAAAGCGGGTTCATCGCCGTCGTCGGCCGGATCCAGCTGCGGATCCTGTCGATTCGGAGGGGTGGGACCTGTGTCAGTCACTGCAGCTTCGCTTCCGTAGGATTCCGTGCCGCCAGGACTGCGCCCGGCAACGCAACATATCTGTCTCCGAGCCTACCGCCAGACCCTCTGGCCGGGCGAGGTGCCACCCCGTGTGACGGTATTTCCGGCGGTTATTTAGGCGTAGCGGCCGTGCCCGCCATCACCGCCTGGCGTACTGGGCCCAAGGGATGTTCCAGTCGCCGAAGCCTTCCAGCGGTTCGACCGGAGGCGCGCCGGTATTGAGGGTCTGGACCACGTCTCCGCTCGTCATGTTGTTGAAGAACCACTCGGCGTCTGCCGGGAGGAGGCCGACGCAGCCGTGCGAGACGTTGAATCTTCCGACAGCGCCCCACGCCGAGGCGAGGGCCTGGTGGACGTAGACACCCGAACTGGTCAGCCGGTTGGCATATTCCACCGTCAGCGGCGGGTAGTAGCCTTTGTCGCCCGGCTTCAGGCCGATGCTGCCGGCGTTGAATTTCGAGTTGCGTTCCTGCTCCATGATGACGGCGAAGCCCGAAGGCGACAGCCAGTCCGAGCCGCCGAGCGTCACCGGCGCGGTCCTGACCAGCTGCCCGTCGAAGTAGACCTTCATCGTCTTGGTGGTGTCATCCACGACGGCCAGGCGCTGCGGTCCCACCTTGAACGACACCAGCATGTCCGAGTTGCCGATCATTTTGTTGCCGAAATCCACCCCGAAGAGCTTCAGGTCCACCGTGATCTGGCTGTTGGCGGCCCAGAACGCCTCGGGCCGGATCCGGACGCGCCGGTCCGAGTACCAGCGCCAGGCGGCGGCCTGGCCGGAGGAGGCGGTAACGGTGACCGCCTTCTCCATCGCCTCCTTGTTCAGGACCGGTTCGCTGAAGACAATCTCGATGGGCTGTCCGGCACCGACGGTGGTGCCGTTGAGGGGGTAGACTGCGGCATCGGCCTCGTTCGCTTTCGCCACCGTGCTGAAGGTCTGGGTTTTCTTGGTCTCCCGGCCTGCCTGGTCCACGATCGTGAAGCTGTACTTGTATTTGGTGTCGAATTCCAGCGGATCTTCCGCAGTCCAGGTGGAGCCGTCGGCACTGGTGCTGCCCGGGACCCGGCCACCGCCGGTGGCGGGTTCCAGCACCACGTCCTTCACGAGGCCGTTGACCGCCTTAACGGAGGGTGCCGCGGCCGGGTTGACGCTCTTGGCGCCGTCGGTCGGCGTCACACCGAGCTCGACGGGCTTCACCACTGGAACCGCGAGGCCCGGCACGTTCCGCATCGGCGCCGATGATTCTGACGGCATGTCAGCGTGGGCCCACTGCGGTGCGGTGGCGACGCCGAGCGCGCCGGCGCCGACGGCAGCGCAGATCCCGACGACGGCAAGCATCTTGCCGGTGATCCGGCCGGTGAACTTTCCGCGGCTCCGTCTCCCGGGCCGCAGGCGGCCTGCGGATTCTCCGCGTCGGCGCCCGAGGCGCCTGACTCTTGTCATTTTGGCCATGTTTATGTTTCGTCCCCCAACGTCATTCCACTCCTGGTGTCCGCGGAACTGCCCGCGGAACCCGCCTCAGTTCGCGTACTGCGACCAGGGGATGTTCCAGTCCCCGAAGCCGTCGTCGAAATTCGCGAAGTCGCCTTCCGTGTTGACCACCTGGACCACATCACCGCTGGTCATGTTGTTGAAGACCCAGGCGGCCCGGTCCGCCGTCATGCCGATGCAGCCGTGCGACACGTTCGTGTTGCCGATGTAGGGCAGCGCGGAATCCAGGGCCTGGTGGATGTACTCGCCGCTGGGAGTGAGCCGGGTGGCATACTCAACGTCCAGTTCCCCGTAGTTCGCCGGATCCCCCGGCTTCAGGCCGATGCTCGCGGCGACGAAGTGGTCGTACCGGTGCTTCTCCATCAGAACCAGGTATCCCCGGGCGGAGGGGAAGCGCTGATCGCCCATCGTGACGGGCCAGGATCCGGCCGGCTGGTCATTGATGCTGATCGAGAAGGTGTGCGCAGCGGCGTCGGCGACCGCGAGCTTCTTGTCTCCGATGTGGACCGTGACCAACTTATTAAAGTTACCGATCTGCCCCTTGCCCAGGTCCACTCCGAACAGCTGCATGTCCATCGTGATGGTGCTGTTCGCTGTCCAGAAACTCTCCGGCCGGTACCGAACCATGGTGTTGCTGAACCAGTGGAAGTCCCCGGCCTGGCCCGCGCTGGAGGTAATTTTGATGGCCTTCTCGACGGCGTCCCGGTTCAGCACGGGTTCGCTGAAGGTGATCTGCAGCGGCTGTGCGACTCCGACCTTCATGCCGTCCAGCGGGTAAATTGCGGCATCGGCTTCATTGGCGGCGGAAACCGTGGAGAAGCTGCGCGTGTTGTTGGTCTTGCGTCCGGCCGCGTCCACCACGGAGAAGGTGAAGGAGTAGCGGGTGTTGAACTTCAGCGGCTCCGACGCGGTCCAGCTGGAGCGGCCGGCGCTGAGGGTTCCCTCCACCGCGTCGCCGGAACCGCTTGTGAGTGCCGCCCGCTCAATCCGGCCGTTGCTGACTTTCAAGGTCACCGGCGCGGCCGGGTTGACCGGCTTGGCGTCGTCCGCCGGCGAGACGTCAAGTTCTGCCGGCGCCACAACCGGGAAGGCCAGTCCCGGCGTCGAACGCTCCGGCGACGTGGCCTCGGACGCGAAGGATGCGCGGGCCAGCGGACCTGTCGCCGCAAACGCTCCGCCGCCCGCGGCCAGGGCGCACACCGCTCCGAGCACGGCCAGCTTGCGGCCGGTGCTCCAGCTTCTCGGGGCGATCACAATACTCAGGTCCTTCCAGACGCTCTCCTGCCAGCATAGGCGAATTCGTGGCGGAACCCGACCGCGCGTTCCGCCACGATCCGGTCGCAAAGAAAGGGCTCCAGACCGCGGGGTCGGGAGCCCTTTCCAGCCGGCACCGGCTTTTAGTAGCGGTAGTGCTCCGGCTTGTACGGGCCGGCCACTTCGAGGTCCAGATATTCGGCCTGGTCCTTGGACAGCTCGGTCAGCTCCACGCCGAGGGCATCCAGGTGCAGCCGGGCCACCTTCTCGTCGAGGATCTTCGGCAGCACGTAGACCTGCTTTTCGTACTCACGCTCGCCCTCGGGCTGGTCCCGCTTCGTGAACAGTTCGATCTGCGCGATGGTCTGGTTCGCGAAGGAGTTGCTCATCACGAAGGACGGGTGGCCGGTGGCGTTGCCGAGGTTGAGCAGCCGGCCCTCGGAGAGGACAATGATGGAGCGCTCTTCCGGGGCGCCGGCGTCGAGGACCCATTCGTGCACCTGCGGCTTGATCTCAACCTTCTTGATGCCGGGGATCCTGGCGAGGCCGGCCATGTCGATCTCGTTGTCGAAGTGGCCGATGTTGCCGACAATGGCCTTGTCCCGCATGCCCGCCATGTGCTCGGCCATGATGACGTCTTTGTTGCCCGTGGTGGTGATGAAGATGTGGCCCTCGCTGAGGACGGATTCCAGCTTGGCGACCTGGTAGCCGTCCATGGCCGCCTGCAGCGCGCAGATGGGGTCGATTTCGGTGACGATCACGCGCGAACCCTGGCCGCGGAAGGCCTCCGCGGCGCCCTTGCCGACGTCGCCGTACCCGCACACGACGGCGACCTTGCCGCCCATGAGGACGTCGGTGGCGCGGTTGATGCCGTCCGGCAGCGAGTGGCGGATGCCGTACTTGTTGTCGAACTTGCTCTTGGTGACGGAGTCGTTGACGTTGATCGCCGGGAACAGCAGCTTGCCCTGCTCGGCGAGCTGGTAGAGGCGGTGAACGCCGGTGGTGGTTTCCTCGGTGACGCCCAGCAGGCGGGAACCGATCCGGGTCCACTTCTGCGGGTCCTCCTGCAGCGAGGCGCGCAGCACCTCGAGGAACACGCGGCCTTCCTCCGACTCGTCCGCGGCGGCGGACGGCACGGCGCCGAGGGCTTCGAATTCGACGCCCTTGTGGACGAGCATGGTGGCGTCGCCGCCGTCGTCCAGGATCATGTTCGGGCCGAGGTCGGGGTTGGCGTCCGCGCCCGGCCAGGTCAGGATCTGCTGGGCGGTCCACCAGTATTCCTCGAGCGTCTCGCCCTTCCAGGCGAACACAGGGACGCCCTGCGGGGCCTCGGCGGTGCCGTTGCCGACCACGACGGCGGCGGCGGCCTCGTCCTGGGTGGAGAAGATGTTGCAGGAAGCCCAGCGGACCTCGGCACCGAGGGCGGTGAGGGTCTCGATCAGCACGGCGGTCTGGACCGTCATGTGCAGGGATCCGGCGATGCGGGCACCCTTAAGGGGCTGGCCGGCGCCGAATTCCTCGCGCAGGGACATGAGTCCCGGCATTTCGTGCTCGGCGAGGCGGATCTGGTGGCGGCCCGCCTCGGCCAGGGAAATGTCCGCAATCCTGTAATCGAAAGTCATGTGAATCCTTTGTTGTAGCCGGCTGGGGGTCGGGCACCTGCGTTTGGTGACCTTGCTTGTCGGTGACTAGAAAGCGGTTCGGTGCCGAAGGGCGGCCCGAGGGAGCTGTGCCGTGCCTGGTCGGCGGGGCCCAGCGGCGAGGCCTATTCGGCGGGCCCCAGCGGCGGGGCCTATTCGGCGGTGTGGCGGGGACCGGCGTCGTGCTGGTCGGAGGGGGCAGAGGTGGCTGTCGAGAGCAGCTCCGGCGGCAGCAGCAGCGGGATACCGTCCTCGATGCGGTAACGAGGCTTCGCGCCGGTTGCATCAGCCGTGGTGGCGACGAGTTCCTCGCCTTCCTGGACCAGCGCGGATCCGGTCACGGGGCATCGCAGGACAGACAACAGCTCGGGACTGAGATTCGGCATGGTGAACGCTCCCTGGTGGACGCCGCAGCAGGCGCCGGTGGCTTACGGATTTTGCAGTTCCCAGCCTACCGCCAGTTGCAGCTCACGAGGGTTCGCGCAGAATGCGCAAGTGCCCCCGGCGGGTGCCTTCGGCTGCGGCCGGCGCTTCCAGGGCGGGGTGCGCGCTCCGCTGCCCCTGGTTCGTCTCGGATGCCGGGGGCCGCGACGCCGCCTCACGAACGGCGTTGGCCAGTGCCAGCAGATCATCCGGGCCGGGTCCTGCCGGCGTAGCGGGCATGGCCAACCGCAGGACTTCCCAGCCCCGGGGGACGGTCAGGGATCCCGCGTGCTGTTCGCAGAGGTCGTAGCAATGCGGTTCGGCGTAGGTTGCCAGGGGTCCGAGAACGGCGGTGGAGTCGGCATAGACGTACGTCAAAGTGGCCACCGCTGAATTGCGGCAGGCTGACCTTGAACAAAGACGAATTGCACCCACGAGATCACAGACTACTCCCCCTCGGCGCCGGAACGTCGCATTGAAACACCCCGGTCCGGCCGGGTCCTGCCGGATCCCCGGGTCCACCGCAAGGGCCGCGGCGGCGGGTCGCGGGGTCCGTGTCGCGTAAATCATCTGCCGGGTTTAGAGTCAAGATATGCAGTCATCGCACCAAGATCCGGGTTTTACGGTCCGCTTGGCTGACCCCGACAACGCAGCCACGGACGCCGTTTCCGCGCCGGCCGGTTCCGGCCGCACCGCTGCCCCGAAGAACTTCAGGCAGCGCCGCAGGAACAGGCACGGCCGGGGGCTCCGGGGCGAGCTGACGCTGCCCACCCTGCCGGGGTACCGGACCCGCTCCGAGCGTTTTGATGACTTCGTGCTCGATTCAGCCCAGCGGCTCCATGACATCTGGGGCAAGACCCTGGATGGTGTCCGCTTTGCCGTCGACGAGATCCCGCCGGGCCTGGAGCAGCTCGTATCGGACGGCACTCCCGCCCCGATGGGCGCCTACACCTCTGCCACGGCCGAGGAAGGTCCCGTCATTACCCTGTTCCGCCGGGTGGTGGAACAAGCCTGCGGCAGCCGGGAGGAACTCCAGGACCTCGTCCACGACGTCGTCGTGGAGCACACCGCCGAGATGCTCGGGGTGCCCCCCGAATCCCTGGATCCGGTCTACCGCCGCCGTTACTGACCCGGCCGTGCCCGGCTCCCGGACTACAACAGCCGGTCCCTCAGCGAATAAAACAGACTAGTACCCCAGCGAAACCGGGACCTGTTCCTGGCCTGCGGCTCCCGGCGCCACCGCGATGGTTGAGATGTCCTGGGAGCTGTCCTGCTGCAGCAGCACCGCGCCGTAGGCCGGTTCACCAGCGGCGGACAGCTGGTAGCCGACGATCGGCGAACCCTCCACCTCGGCCGGCACCTTGAAGGACGCCGTGGTTCCACCGGCGATCTCCGCGGCCGCGGCCGTCCGAATTTTTCCGTCAGCGGTGATTGGGGTGTAAGAGATCGTGGCCTGTCCGCCCGGCGCCCCGAATACCAGGAAGCGGTCCCCGGCGGCGGGCACCGGAACAACATGCTGGCTTCCGAGCCTGGCCGAGGCGGGCGACCATGCGACGTCGGAGGCATCCTCCGAGGCCAGTCCCTTCGTGACGCGGGCGGCAGCGGTGAAGGAGACGTCCGAGCTGGCTTCGACGGTGTAGTAATCCTGCGGCAGACCCGCCAGCGAGACTTCGGTGACAGCTCCGGCCTTCGCCTCCACGACGCCCCCGCCAGGCAGTGCTTTCTGCCCGTCCCGTCCGTACAGCTTGACGGCCACCACAGCGTCGGAGGACCCGGGCACCGCGATCTGAAGGGATGGTCCGGCTTCAGCGGAACCGGACTTCGCAGTGAGGGCCGCCAGGGCGGCGGGATCCTGTACCTCGACGCCGGAGATCACCTGGCGGGCCGCGGGGGCCGTTCCCGGCACGATGAAGTCGACTCCGCCAGGGGTGAGCCCGCGCAGCACGCTCTGCTGGATCACGGCGGCAACCGGGCCGCCGGCGCTGCGCACCCGGACGCCCAGCCGTTCCTGACCGGGGGCCAGCCCGGCCAGGATGACGGAGCGGGTGCTGCCGGGCGCCACGAGGAGCCCTCGGCTTCCGGGCGCATGGATCAGGCCCTTTGCCCCGTATAGGTCCAGGCTGACGGTGGCCGGGGTGGTTGAGGCGTTGCTGAGGTTGAGTACGGCGGTCCGGCCGAGCGCGGTGTTCGCGCCGACCAGCCAGAGATCGTTGGCAGGCTGCTGGCAGGCCGCGGCAGCTGAACCGCGGAGGTCCCCGTCGTCGGCCGTGAAGCTCATGATGGCGCCGGCGGAGGGCTGGCGGTTTGCCTGCGCATCGGCGCTCAGGACGCTGACCGCGTCCACGGCGCGCTCACGCACCACCCCGGCCAGCGGCGCGGGCGCACCGGCGGCGGGCTTGGCGGCGGTTGCCGACGCGGACGGGTCTGCGGCCTTGGCGAGCTCGACGAGGGTCTTGCCCTTCAGCGAGGCGAGCCGGCTGCCGGGCAGGGTGCCCGCGGTTGAGCTGAGCACGACAGCATTCACGACGCTTTTCGCGCTGGCAGACTCCGGGCTGAACTGCGGATCGGTGCCCACCGGTGTGCCTTCGAGCAGCCGGGCAGGTCCCGGGCAGACGCCGATGTTGCCGCCGGCCGGGACGGCCGCCACGGGCGCCTCGAGTTGCCTGCTGCCACGTTCCTGCGGCACCAGCGACGCCGCCGACACGAGCCCGCCGCCGGCGGCGACGAGAGCGAGGGCGGAAAGGACACGCCCCACTGTCCCGCGCCGCGGTATTTTCAGGCGTGTCGGCACCGGGCCGGCTGCCCTTCGGCTGGCCGGCCTGCCCGACGTCTTCTGTTCAGCTGCCTGCTGTTCAGCTACCTGCTGTTCAGCTACCTGCTGTTCAGCTACCTGCTGTTCAGCTACCTGCTGTTCAGCTACCTGCTGTTCAGGGGCGTCGGGGCTGTCTTTCGCGCCGTCGCTGGCTTCCTTATGCATGCTGATGTTCCTTACGCAGGGAGCCTTCGTCCCGTGAGAGCCCGGTTTTCGGCCGGCGCGCCGGCATGGGAATCGCGAGCAGGACGGTCAGCCCGATCACGACGGCCTGCGCGATTCCTGCCCAAAGGGCCCAGGGAGCCTCATAGCGGATGCTCAGCTGGCCGCCCTCGGCGGGCAGGGTGAAGGCCTGGGCCCAGCCCGAGGTGGTGGCGGTCAGGCGGCGTCCGTCGAGCCAGGCGCTCCAGCCCGGATCGGCGCGTTCGGCGAGCACGACGAGGCGGCCTTCCGGGCCGGCAGGCACTGGGGCCCTGGCGGACACCGCCTCCGAGGGGAGCAGCCCGATGGCCGCACCGTCGCCGTCGACGATGCGCACGCGGTGCGCGACGTCGGCGGCCTCGATGACCGGCTGGTTCAGGGGGCTGATCCGCCAGAGCCAGCCGACATCCGTCTTGCCGACGGCGACGAGTCCCGGGACGGCGTCCATCCTGCTGGCCGTGAGCTGGGCCGCGGTGTCGGAGGCCCGCAGGACCACGAAGCCGACTCCGAGCCGCTCCAGGTCTTCGCGGGGATCCACCCCCTGTCCGGCGACGATCATGGCGACGACACCGCGGAGGGAACCGGCGACGGCGTCGTCGTCCCGGACCGTCTCACTGCCCGGCTGCCCCAGGATGGGGCGGGCGGCGGCGGCCGTGGACAGCGCGTCCAGGGTGGTGCCGGCACCACGCATGAGGGTGGCGCCGTAGCCGTCGTTTCCGGTGACGGTGATGATCAGGGTCCGGGCCTGTTCGGGGCCTTGGCCGCGGTCGACCGCGGTGGCCGGGAGGGTGCGGGGCATGGCCGGCCGGACCAGCCGTGGCGTGCCGAGGCTTCCCGTTCCGGCAACCAGGCCGGCGGCCGCTGTGGAATCCACAGCTGACGGTGCGTCGGCGGACTCCGCGGACTCCGCGGCCGGCGTGGGGGGCTGGAGAAGGTTTTGCGCGGTCCAGGCCGTGAGCCCTGCCAGTGGTCCGGCCAGCAGGAGGACGGTGGCCGTGGCGGCGGTGGCGCGGATCAGGAACCTGCGCCCGGCCGTCGCTGCGGCGGCCCGGTCGGCAGAATCCAGCAAATCTTCGGCACCGAGCAACGCGGCACCGAGGATGGCGAACGCGGCAGCGGACACCGTGGGTCCCGTGAACGGCGTGACCAGGACGCTCGCGCTGGCACCGGTGGCGACGTGTCCCGCCAGCCAGCCCCCGGCCAGCATCAGGACAGCCGCCGCCCACAGCCAGCGGGCAACGCCCGGCCGCCCCGGCAGGAAGAGCGCGGCCGCGGCGAGCAGCAGCGCGGGCAGGCCGATCAGCAGTGCAAGCAGCAACGCCCAGGGAACAATCGCCGCTGCGCCGAAACCGCCGAAGAACGGGAGGCCGGTCAGGCCGCCGTCGGCTGCGAACCGCAGCGGCTGCCCCAGCGCCTGCTGCCAGAGCGGCGCCGCGTCGAAGCCCAGCGGCATGCCGGGATCGGCAAGCACGGCCCGGGGCCGGTCCATGACGGAGACAGCGAACGGCACAAACAGTGCCGCGCTGGGAAGCAGGGCCCACCACACGGTGCGGCCACGCCGGCCCAGGAGCACACCGCAAAGGACCACGACGACGACGGCGGGCACCAGCAGTGCCGGGGCAGCCGCGGTGACCACGGCCAGCGCGAGCCCGGCTGCAGCCGCCGCGGTCCACGACGGGGTTCCGTTACTACCCGGCCTGCCGGGAGGCTGCAGCTTGGCGGGAGGCTGCAGCCTGGCGGGAGGCTGCACGCTAGTGCGCCTCTCCCCCGGGGCCGGAACAGCATGACGGCCGTGGCCGACGGCGGTGCCGGTGGCCCGCAGCAGGGCGAGCACGAGCAGGGGCATCATGACGTGGGCGAGCAGCGCACCGACGCGTCCCTGGTTGAGTGCCACCTGAAGGGCAGGGGCACCGGCCCAGACGAACGCGGCGGCCAGGCGGAGCCGGCGGCGCTGCGTCAGCGCACCGGCCGCGAACCAGGCCCCGAGCGCGGACAGCGGCATGGCGAGGACCACCAGCCAGACCAGGGCGGCGTTGGCATCCCCCGCGCCCAGCACGCCCAGCAGCCACAGCACGTAGCCGAAGGGGTCGCCGTGCCCCGGAAGGCCCGCACCGAGGGTGATCCACCAGCCGGAGGCGTGGTCCCAGACCTCGCCCAGCCGGAGCGAGACGGGAATCAGTGCGCCTCCGGAGACCGCCTCGGCCTGGAAGAGGCTGAGCAGGCCGATCAGGGACGCCACCGTGGTGACGAGCACGGCGAGCAGCGCGCCGTTGCCCACCCATCCGCGCTCGGAGGTGGCGAGGGCGGCGAAGTCGTCCGCGGCGTCGCCGCTGGGTTGCTCGGCCAGTTCGTGGCCGGTGAGGGCCTCGCCGGCGTCGTCCGCGCCCAGGGCTTCCATCAGGGAGCGCCGGTGGGCCCAGACCTCACGCCGCGGTGTCTGCAGCCCCTTGATGACGGAGCGGCGGATGCGGCGGGTCCGCGCGGCATTGCGCCGGCCGCGGATCACGGCAGCGGGGCGTCCCAGGCCGCCAAAGGTAGCGAGCAGCTGGGAGAAACCGTGGCCGGGGTCCTTGACAGCGATGCTCAGGACAAGTTTGAAAAGGCTCCCCAGGAGTGCGCCCGCCGCATGCAGCGGAAGTTTCCAGCCAGCCGAATGCTTGAGCCGCAGGTGGACCTGGGCCTTCCGGGCTGCCTTCGCATTGCCCATCGCCTGGGGCCGGTGCGAAACGTGGAACATCCTGGCGGCAGGCACCACCACCACCCGGTGTCCGGCAAGCCGGTTGCGCCAGCAGAAGTCGACGTCGTCGCCGCTGCCCGGAAGTGCGGGGTCGAAGCCCCGGAGTTCCTCCCAGACGTCGCGGCGGACGAGCATGCCGGCGGAGTTGACGGCAAAGGTGTCGCTGCGGCCGTCGTACTGTCCCTGGTCCAGTTCGTCGGCGTCGATGAGGGTCAACCGTTCGGCCCAGCGGCTGGTGGAGAGGCCGACGTCGATCAGCCGCCGCTCGGCGTGCCAGTCCAGCTGCTTGCAGCCTGCCACGGTGACGGACGGGGCCCGTTCCACGGCATGGAGCAGTTCGGCGAGGGCTTCGGGTGCCGGTGCGGCGTCGTCGTGCAGCAGCCAGATCCATTCCGAACCGGGCCGGCCGGTTGAGCCGCTTCCCCCCGCCGTCCCGCCCTTCGCAGGCCATGGCGCGAGGGCGGCGAGTCCGGCAGTCACGGCGGCGCCCATGCCGCCTCTGGCCTGGGCGAAGTGAGCGACGTTGGCCTTGCCGAACGCCTGCTCCAGGAGAGCTGCAGAGTGGTCGCGGGAACCGGTGTCGACGCCTATCACAGCGTCCGCCGGCCGGGTCTGGCCCGCCAGCGCTGCCAGGGTCCTGGGGAGAAAGTCACCGCCGTCGTGGGAGACCACGACGGCGGTGACTCGTACTTCCTGAAGAATTAGACTGCTCGCTTCCTAAGCCGGCGGCGCTCCCGCTCGGAGAGGCCACCCCAGATGCCGAAGCGCTCGTCGTTGGACAGGGCGTACTCGAGGCACTGCGAACGCACGTTGCAGGCCCCGCAGACTTTCTTTGCGTCGCGCGTGGAGCCGCCCTTCTCAGGGAAGAATGCCTCCGGGTCCGTCTGTGCGCACAGCGCATCCGTCTGCCATCCGAGCTCGCCTTCATCGTCGAAGTCCTGCCGGGACGGCAACCCGATCCAGACCGGCTGCGCGGTGGTGCCTGCGCGGAGTGCGTGCAGTTCCATCGGCGGGTCGTGAAGATCGTTGTCCTGGTCCGGGCTGCCGGCCAGAAGTTCATCGTGCGCCGCCAGGAAGGCCGTGGCCTGGTCCTGGAGTGAGTCTCGAGTGTGTTCGTTGTAACGGTCGGCTGCGACCGGATCGGCCGGATCTACGTACCAGTCACTCGGCACTCCGCGTGAACGGTATTTCGCCGTGGCCTGGCCGGCGACGACGGCATCTTCATGGATACGCTCTGCTAGCCCCATTGGCGTTTCCCTCTCTGATTTTGCAGCCTTTTGCCTGACACTCGGACACTCGGTTGTGTGCCGGTTTCTACGCATTGGCCTTCGATACCTAATTACACGTGTGTAAGTATCCGGGAGTCAAGCCGCGGCGGAGATAATAATCAACTTGAGACCTGTTGCGGAGGCACGCCACGCCCGGGATTTTTCGCCCGCCCCCCGCACGGCGGCACCGTAGTTGTCAGGGTGCTGAGTACTTCCGGACGTTTTTACCGAAATCCCGGGGATCTTCCGGGCGGGCTGGATGGCGTCCGGAGCAAAGCCTCCGGCGCGCCTATGACGAAGATCACGGGTCCGCGCACCCCGGCAAGACGGCCGTGGCAAGATGAAGGCATGAGCATCCCGGCATTCGATCTGATGACAGCCCTGCGTTCCGGCCAGTCCACCTCGCCGCGGCTCACCTGGTACGGGCCGGAGGGCGAACGCGTTGAACTCTCGGGCCGGGTCCTGGACAACTGGGTGGCGAAAACCAGCAACCTCCTGCAGGACGAGCTCGACGCCGAGCCCGGTACGCGGCTGCGCCTGGACCTGCCCGCGCATTGGAAGTCGCTGATCCTCGCCCTCGCGGCCTGGCAACTGGGGATGGAACTGGTGCTCGATGCCGGAGAAGCGGACCTTGTGGCCACCGCCGATCCGGGGCCTGCCGCCGCGGAAGGGGCGTTCGACGCCGTCCTGGCAGTGGCGCTGCCGGCCCTGGCCATGCGCTGGCCGGGCGAGCTGCCCAGCGGCGTCGTCGACTACGCCGCCGAAGTCCGGTCCCACGGCGACGTCTTCATGCCGCACGTGGATCCGGAAGCATCCCGGCCGGCCGTACTGAGCACCGCCGGGACGGCGCACACGCACGCCGGGCTGTTGGACGGTTTCGCCTCGGTGCAGGACGCCGGACTGCGGCTTCTGGTGCCGGCCGGAGACGGCCTCGAGGCAGCCCTGGCCCGGTCGCTGGGCGTCTGGAAGACCGACGGTTCGGTGGTGCTGGTGCACCCCGACGTCGATGTGACGGAGAAGCTGCTCAGCGAGGAACGCGTCGACGGCCGCTAGGCGCCGTCCTTAAAGCCGGGCCGTAGCCCCTGGACCCTAGGAGTGCGGGCCCGGCAGCTCGGGATCCTTGACCTGCTCTTCAGGAACCCGGACGCCGGGAGCCGCGTGCGGGTGCCGCTCGATGATTTCGTGGTCGTGGGAGAATTCCGGCTCTTCGTCGAGTTCCTTGTTGAAGACTAGGAAGCGGTAGGCGAAGAACCGCATCACGGTGGCCACGAGGATGCCGACGACGCCCGCGAGGAACAGCATGTTCTTGTCGGTAATTCCGAAGCTGTACTTGGCGAGGGCGGTGAACCCGGTGGAGATGCCGATGCCGATGCCGTTGATGAGGATGAACATCAGGAACTCGCGCACCACGTTGTCCTGGCGGCGGCGCCGGAAGGTCCAGAAGCGGTTTGCGATCCACGAGAAGACGGTGGCGACGCTGGCGCCGACAAACCGGGCTTTGGCCTCGCTGTCGGTCATCGGACCGTGCATCAGGTAGTACGTGAGTCCGTTGTCGATGACGAACGCAACACCTCCAACGGCACCGAATTTGGCCACTTCGCGCCAGAAGAGCGAGGCAAGCCCGCGCATGCGCTCATTAAGTGTAGTAATCATGACCCTCCGTGGCCTGCTGGAACTGTCGGCCATTGGGCCAAGGGACTATTTTAGCGCCGATTGCCGGGAGCTCGCCCCGCAGGGGGTAACTGGGGGCCTTGGGAGCTGCACGGGCGCCCTCCCAACCTGGTCGGAGCGCGGACTCGATGTGGCGGGATTCGCCGTCCCTGCCGCGTCCGACGGCGCAAATTCGGGGTTAAGTCGGGGATAAGGTGAGGTCTTCGGTAGGCTGGGTGATGTGACTTTTCCTGTAATCGGTGTTGTTGGCGGCGGCCAACTGGCCCGCATGATGGCCCCGGCGGCCACCGCCCTGGGCTTCGAGCTCCGCGTCCTTGCCGAAGGGGAGGGCGTCTCTGCCGTCTCTGCCGTGGCCAACGCCCCGGTCGGTGACTACACCGATCTGGACCACCTGCTCGAGTTTTCCCGCGGCCTGGACGTCCTGACCTTCGATCATGAGCATGTCCCCACCGAGCATCTGCGCTCCCTGATCCGGGCCGGCGTCAACGTCCACCCCGGCCCGGACGCCCTGGTCCACGCCCAGGACAAGCTCGTGATGCGCGCCGCCATCGACAGGCTGGAACTCCCCAACCCGCGCTGGGCCGCCGTCGCCGATGTGGCGGAGCTCACTGCCTTCGGCGAGGCCACCGGCTGGCCCGTGGTCCTGAAGACCCCCCGCGGCGGTTACGACGGCAAGGGCGTGCGGATTGTTGATTCCGCCGCTGACGCCGCCGGGACCTCGGCCTGGTTCGAGGCGATGTCGCCCCTGCTGGCCGAGGCCAAGGTGGAGTTCAGCCGCGAACTCTCGGCGCTCGTCGCCCGGACCCCGGACGGCGAATCCAGGGCCTGGCCGGTGGTGCACACGATCCAGGTCGACGGTGTGTGCGACGAGGTCATCGCCCCCGCCCTGGACATCCCGCTCGAGGTGGCCGCAGCGGCAGAGAACGCAGCCCTCCGGATTGCCAACGAGCTCGGCGTCACGGGTGTCATGGCCGTTGAACTGTTCGAAACGCCCGGCGTCGGCGCAGGGTTCCTGATCAATGAACTCGCGATGCGCCCGCACAACACCGGCCACTGGACGCAGGACGGCTCGGTCACGAGCCAGTTTGAACAACACCTCCGCGCCATCCTTAACCTGCCGCTCGGCGCCACCGACGTCCTCGGCCCCGTCGTCGTGATGAAGAATTTCCTGGGCGGCGACAACCAGGACCTGTTTTCCGCCTACCCCGCAGCCCTCGCCAGCGAACCCGCCGCGAAGGTCCACTGCTACGGCAAGGCCGTGCGGCCGGGACGCAAGATCGGCCACGTCAACCTTGTCGGCACGTCCGCGGCGGAGGTGGACTCCCTCCGGGAGCGGGCCACCACGGTGGCCAACATCATCAGGAACGGCCGGGCGCAGCCCGGCACCCCATCAGGACTTTCCGAGGAGACCGCATGAGCGCCAGCACCGAAATGCCCGCCGCGAGCAGCGAACCACTCAGCGGCGGCCCGATCGTGGGCCTCGTCATGGGCTCGGACTCGGACTGGCCCGTGATGGAGGCTGCCGCCGAGGCGCTCGCCGAGTTCGGCATCCCGTTTGAGGCCGACGTCGTCTCCGCCCACCGCATGCCCGCCGAAATGATCCGCTACGGGCAGACCGCGCACGCGCGCGGACTGCGCGTCATCATCGCCGGTGCGGGAGGCGCCGCCCATCTGCCCGGGATGCTCGCCTCCGTCACGCCGCTCCCCGTGATCGGTGTACCGGTGCCGCTCAAGACGCTCGACGGCATGGATTCCTTGCTGTCCATCGTGCAGATGCCCGCCGGGGTTCCCGTCGCCACGGTGTCCATCGGCGGCGCGCGGAACGCCGGGCTGCTCGCCGTCCGGATGCTCGCCTCGGGCACCGATGACCTCGCCACCCAGCTCAGGGCCGACCTCGTCGAGTTCGCCCAGGAACTCAACGACGTCGCCACGCGCAAAGGCGCCAACCTCCGGCAAAAAGTGAGCGAAGTGTTCTCCGACGGGAACGGACGCACAGCCACGCGGAGCAGCCGTTAAGGATCACCCGATGACCAATAGTTACGCCCCTGCTCCGCAGAACAAACGGCGGCCGGACCGGCAGAACCAGCCGCAGCCGTCCCTGACGGACCCTGTCCGCTTTCCCTCGGGCGCCGCGGCACCGGTCCTGACCAAGCGCGCGTTCCTGCTGGTCCTGATGACGCTGCTGGTTCCCGGCAGCGCCCAGATCGTCGCGGGCAACAAGCGGCTCGGAAGGATCGCGCTGCGGGTCACCTTCACCGTCTGGGCACTGACCCTTGCGGCGGTTGTGCTTCTCCTGACGGCGCGTTCCACGCTGATCAACCTCCTGACGAACCCCATCGCCTCGCTCCTGCTGGTCATCGGCCTCGCGGTCCTCGCCATCGGCTGGGCCGCCCTGTTCTACAACACCCTGCGCCTGATCCGCCCGGCGCTGCTGGCACCCGGGGTGCGCCCCGCCGTCGTGCTGGCCCTCGTGCTGGCGATGGTCCTTGGCAGCGGTTCACTGGGCTATGCGGCCTACCTGCTCAACGTGGGACGGGACGCAATCGGGAGCATCTTCTCCTCCAACGGCCCCACGATCGAGCCGTCCGAGGGCCGGTACAACTTCCTGATGATGGGCGGCGACGCCGGAGCGGACCGCACGGGCCGCCGCCCGGACAGCCTCTCCGTCATCAGCGTTGACGCCAAGACCGGCAAAACCGCCATCATCTCGGTGCCCCGCAACCTCCAGAACGCGCAGTTCAGCGAAGACTCCCCCATGCGCAAGATATACCCCGACGGCTACGACTGCGGCGACGAATGCCTCATCAACGCCATCAACACCGAAGTCACCAACGAACACCAGGACCTCTACCCCGGGGTGGAAGACCCGGGTGCGCAGGCCACGCTGGAGGCGGTGTCCGGAACGCTCGGCATCAAGGTCCAGGCCTACGTGCTGGTGGACATGGAAGGCTTCTCCAAGCTCATCGATGCCATGGGCGGCATCCGGATCAAGGCGGGCGGCTGGGTCCCGATGAGCGGCGACATGGTCGATGAGGCCAACGGCATTCACGGCATGCCGCTGGGCTGGATCCCGGCAGGAGACCAGACGCTGGATGGTTACCACGCCCTCTGGTACGGCCGTTCGCGGGAATTCGTGGACGATTACGCCCGGATCCAGCGGCAGCAGTGCGTCCAGCAGGCGATGCTCAAGCAGCTCGACCCGGCCACGCTGCTGTCCAAGTTCGAAGACATCGCCAAGGCGGGCACCAAGGTGGTGGACTCCAATATTTCCGCTGGCCAGCTCGGAAGCTTCGTGGACCTGGCGATGAAGGCCAAGGGCCAGGAAGTGAGCCGCCTGACCATCGGGCCGCCGGACTTCGACGCCTCCTTCTCAACGGTTCCGGACTTCGATCAGATCCACGAGCGGGTGGACCGGCTCCTCGCCGCGAAGGCCTCGGCAACGGCCGATGACAGCCTGCTCCCGCAGGCCGCGGCGCCCGGACCGCTCTCCGCCGCCGGCGGGGTAACCGGCACGCAGCCCCCGCCGCCGCCGTCGGACTTCACCCCCGTGACCACGACGCCCGACGGCGAGCCGATCACGGAGGAGATGCTCAACGATTTCAAGCGTCAGGGCGACGAACAGTCGATCCGCGATCTGGTCGCGACCAACGGCCAGTGCGCGCCGCTCTAGACTCCGGAAGCGCTCCGGATATCCGGGACGCGGACTTGACCTGATCCGGCGGTCCACCCAACTTTTAGCGACCGAACGTCAGTAACCAGATAGGGACCAGGCAGTGTACGAACTCGAGAACGTCCTCCGGCCCTACGCCTGGGGTTCCACCACGGCGATTGCGAAACTGCTCGGCAGGCCCGCGTCCGGCGGGCCCGAGGCCGAGCTGTGGATCGGCGCGCACCCGGACTCCCCGTCCGTGGCGCTGTCGTATGCCGCGTCCGGTTCCGGCGGAGCGCACGCCGCGGGGGCTGACGACGACGGACGCCGGCCCCTGGACGAGCTGATCGCGGAAGACCCGGAGCATCACCTGGGCGGCGAAAGCATCGCCGAGTTCGGCCCCCGGCTGCCGTTCCTGCTCAAGGTCCTCGCCGCGGACAGACCGCTCTCCCTGCAGGTGCATCCCACGCTCCGCCAGGCCCGGGAAGGCTTTGCCCGGGAGGAGGCCGCAGGCGTCGATCACTCCGCCCCCGGGCGCAACTACAAGGACGACAACCACAAGCCGGAAATGATCTTCGCGCTGACGGATTTCGAGGCACTGTGCGGCTTCCGTCCGGCGGTGGAATCCCGCGGCGTCTTCCTGCACCTGGCGGCGTGCTTTGACCTGGCTGGGCTCGAGCTCCCTCCGCTGGTTCCGCAGCTGCTGGAAGACCTGGCCCAACCCGACGAACAGGCTGCCCTGCGCGCCGCCTTCGAACGGCTGATAGCTGGCGGCGAGGACGTTTCGCACGCGACCGCCGCCGTCGTCGCCGCCCTGGTCTCGGGCGCCCCCACGGCCTCCTACCAGGCGGAGCTGTCGACCGTCGTCGAGCTCAACGGCGAATATCCCGGCGACCCGGGCGTGCTGATCTCGCTGCTGCTGAACCGGATTTCGCTGGCGCCGGGTGAGGCCGTGTACCTGCCCGCCGGCAATGTGCACGCGTACCTCCACGGCCTCGGGATCGAGGTCATGGCCTCCTCGGACAATGTGCTCCGCGGCGGGCTGACGCCCAAGTTCGTGGACGTGCCGGAGCTCCTCAAGACCGTTGCGTTCGAGGCCGTCGGCGTGCCGATGCTCGGCGCCGGGACCACGATGCTGGGCCAGGAGCTCTTCCGGCCGCCGTTCCGGGAATTCCAGCTGCAGCGGGTGGACCTGGAGCCCGGCGGCGAGCCGGTCCCGCTGGCGCAGTCCGGAGCCGCCGTGATCATCGTGGTCGCCGGCGCCGTCCTCCTCGACTCCCCCAAGGGCGAGCTGCGCCTGGGCCGCGGCGCGAGCGCCTTCCTGCCCGCCGCCGAAGCGCCGGTCAACGTGCACGCCGTCTCCGGCGCCACCGAGGCAGCCCTGGCCTTTGCCGTCACCACCGCACTGAAAGCCTGACACCGTGGACTATTTCCTGCAGAGCCCCCCGTGGGCCGACTTCCAACGCGCGCTGGGCCGGACCGTCCATGAAAAGTCCGGGCCCGGCTGGAGCTTCCTCGCGGTCGAGGAGACGAACCCGGCGGGGAAGCTGCTGTACGCACCCTACGGCCCGGTGGCCTCTACGCTGGAGGCGTTCGACGCCGCGCTGGCGGCCCTGACGGATCTGGCGCGCAGCCGCGGGGCAGTGTTTGTCCGGATTGAGCCGGTAGGTGCCGGCCTGCCAGCGCCCGCCGCCGCCGTGTTGCGCAGCCGCGGCCTGCAGCCCGCGCCGGCGAACCAGCAGCCCGAGCTCAGCTGGATTGTGGACCTGGACCGCGATTTCAAGGACGTCCTGGCGGACATGAAGCCGGTGAACCGCAACCTGTACCGGAACATCCACAAGAAGGGTGTGACGTTCCGCTCCAGCCAGGATCCGGCCGAGGTCTCGGTGCTGCTGGATTTCCTGCATATGACCGCGGCGCGCAACGGTTTCAAGCCCCAGAGCGATGAGTACCTGAGCCAGGTGGCCCGCTCCCTGATGCCGGCCGGGGCCGCGACGCTCTTCATTGCCGAGCTGGAGGGCACTCCGATCGCCGCCGCCCTGGCGTACGATTCGGCGGACACCCGCACCTACGCGCACGCCGCGCTGGATGACACGCACCGGAAGCTCAGCGCGGGCATTCCGCTGCTGGTGACCCTGATCGCCGACGCCAGGGACAAGGGCCTGAAGCACGTCGACCTCTGGGGCGTGGCCCCCGAAGACCAGCCGGACCACAAGTGGGCCGGTTTCACGGTGTTCAAGAAGTCCTTCGGCGGACGCGGGGTGGCCTATCCCGGCACCTGGGACCTGCCGGTGCGGAAGCTGCGCTACGGCGCGTACCAGCTGGCCCGCCGGTGTGCCCAGGCCGCGAAGACGTTGGTCAAGGGGCTGCAGACGGGCGTCCGCGCCCGGCTCCGGAAGTAACCCCTCCACCCCGGGCTCTCCCTCTCCCTCCTCCTCGCTCCCCCCTCTCCCCCCTCTCTCCCCTCTCTCCCCTCTCTCCCCTCTCTCCCCTCGCGCGAGCGGACACTTGGCGCCCCGGAACCGCGGTTTTCCGGGCGCCAAGTGCCCGTTCGCGCTGTCAGGCGGGGCCCGGCCTGTGGATAACCGGGTGCGGGGGTCCCGGACCGGCGAAACTGAAGCATGCCCCGCCTGCCTTTGCCGCCGGAACTCCTGGCTGGCTCCTTCACAGCCGCCGCCTCGGATGACGCCGGACTGACCCGGAAACGCACACGCCGGCCGGACGTCTACATTCCTTCCCGCGGCATCAGGATCCCCGCCGGGGGTCCCGGCGGCGCGGCGTCCAACCTGCGCGCCTTCACAGCCCTCGACGGCGTGTCGATCATTACCCATCACTCCGGCGGCTTGGTCTGGGGTGTGAGCCTCCCGGCGTGGCTGCAGGAGGACTGGCGGATCCATGTGGCGAGGGAACGCAACTGCAGCAAACCCCGGCGCCGGAATGTCGTCGGGCACCGCCTGACCTTCCTTGCCGGCGAGGTCGTCAATCTGAACGGCCTGCGCGTCACCTCAGCGGCCCGGACGTGGCTGGATCTGGCGTCCTTGCTGGCCCCGGACGAGCTGGTGGCGGCCGGCGACTCGATCGTCGTCGGACACGGCCGGGACTTTCCTGCGCCCCGCGTTGCACTGGCCTCGATCGGCGAGCTGCAGCGGATGGTCGCCGCGCATCCCGGTATGCGCGGGGTGCGGACGGCGCGTGCAGCGCTGGCCGATATCCGGGTGGGGGCGGATTCTCCGCAGGAGACGAAAATGCGGCTCGTCCTTTGCCGGGCCGGGCTGGGTGAACCTGTCCTCAACTACATGGTCCGCAACAGCTGGGGCCGGCCCGCCGTCTGGCCTGATGCGGCCTACCCGGAACACCGGATCGCCCTGCAGTACGACGGCGCACACCACGGGGACCCACAGCAGTACAGGCTCGACATCTTGCGCCAGACGGCGACCGAACGCCTTGGCTGGCGGGAGATCAGGGTTTCCAAGGACGACCTGGAGGGAGACCACCCGTTCGTCGTCGAAAAGGTCCGGGCCGCATTGGGCCGCCAAGAACAGCGCGAGCGTACAGCTGGGGCCCCGAATCGCGTCGATCCGGGGCCCCAAGCGTACGTTCGCGCTACCTGAAGGGAGCGGCCTAGTTCTTGCGGGCGTAGCCTTCCCACTTGCTGGCCTGGTGCTCGCCGTCCACGAACCGGATGGTGCCGGACTTCGAGCGCATCACGATGGACTGCGTGAGGACCTTGTCCTTGGAGTAGCGCACGCCCTTGAGGAGGTCACCGTCGGTGATGCCGGTGGCCGCGAAGTAGCAGTTGTCGCTGGAGACGAGGTCGTTGGTGGACAGCACACGGTCCAGGTCGTGGCCGGCGTCGATGGCCTTCTGCTTCTCGTCATCGCTCGTGGGCCACAGGCGGCCCTGGATCACGCCGCCGAGGGACTTGATGGCGCAGGCCGAGACGATGCCTTCCGGCGTACCGCCGATACCCATCAGGGCATCGACACCGGTACCGGCGCGCGCGGCAGCGATAGCACCGGCGACGTCGCCGTCCATGATGAACTTCGTGCGGGCACCGGCCTCGCGGATTTCCTCCACGAGCCCACGGTGGCGGTCCCGGTCCAGGATCATCACGTTGAGCTGGTTGACCTTGACGCCCTTGGCCTTGGCGATGAGGTGCAGGTTCTGCTTGACCGGCAGGCGCAGGTCCACCATGTCGGCCGCTTCCGGGCCGGTCACGAGCTTTTCCATATAGAAGACCGCGGAGGGGTCGAACATGGAGCCGCGCTCCGCCACGGCCAGGACGGCCAAGGCGTTGTTGATGCCGAGGGCAGCGAGGCGGGTTCCGTCGATGGGGTCGACGGCGACGTCGCACTCGGGGCCTGTGCCGTCACCGACATTCTCGCCGTTGAAGAGCATCGGGGCCTCGTCCTTCTCGCCTTCACCGATGACCACAACGCCGTTGAAGTGGACCGTCTGAAGGAAGGAGCGCATGGCGTCGACGGCGGCGCCGTCTGCCTTGTTCTTGTCGCCGAAACCAACCCAGTGGCCGCCGGCGATGGCCGCGGCCTCGGTGACGCGGACCAGTTCCAGTGCAAGGTTGCGGTCAGGCTCGTCGATCCCGACGGCGAGAGACGGGGAAAGCGTGGAGTACTTCTGGGTCATGGACGCTGGTGACACGTGAACCTCTTCTTCGAGTGGCGATCGTTGAACCCGGACGGCCAAGATCGATCCGTCGCGGTGATTCGTCTGTTACTGATCATAGTCGCGCCGGGAATGCTACGTCTCGGCATGACCACGCCGTGAAACACCTCACTCTGCCACGGGCCGGTACTCCCGAATGTGAGATCGGCACCGGGATGGGCGACTATAGAGGGGTGAGTGAAATGCAGGATACGTCCCCCGCAGCCCCAGTGCCCCCCGCCGGCGGAGCCGCGCAGGGAGCCCCGGCCGAGGCCGGCCAGCCGCCCGTCAAGCCCGTCATCGCCGCCGGGGCGGCGAAACGCGCGAACGCCTCGGTGATCGGTATGTTCATTGCGCTGGCGCTGAGCATCGCCGTTTTCCTGCCGATCGTCCTCCTGAACCCGTCGCCGAAGAGCGACGGCTACCGGCCGGACATCGATGTCAGCGGCATTGCGAAGAATGCCGCAGGTGTGGCGGGATTCACACCGGCGGCCCCCTCCACGGGCGACGCATTCCGGCCGAATTACGCCCGGTGGGAGTCCGGCACGGGTACCGGTGTCGCGACCTGGGAGGTCGGCTACATCACGCCCAAGCAGTCCTTCATCGGCCTGGTGCAGACCCGGCAGTCCAATCCCACGTGGTTGCTGCAGCAGGTGAAAAATGCTCCCCTGACGGGGACCAGGAACGCGGGGGGACGCGACTGGGAACTCCGGGACACCGGCAAGGGCGAAAAGAGCATGGTGCTCGTCCACCGCGGCACTACCGTCATCCTGAGCGGCCCGGCGCAGCTCGACGAGTTCACGGTGCTGGCCGCCGCCGTCGTGACGTCCCTGGACAACAATCCCGAAGCAACAGTTTCACCCTCCGCCCCTCCATCACCGTAAGGTATTGCCGTGGCCACTTACCTGACTCCCGCCCTAGCCTGGCAGCGCCTCCGGGAAGGCAACGAGCGCTTTGTTACCGGCGCATCCTCCCATCCCAACCAGGACGCCTCGCGCCGTTCCTCCCTCGTGGAGAACCAGCACCCCTTCGCCGTGATCTTCGGCTGCTCCGATTCCCGGCTCGCCGCCGAAATCATCTTCGACCTCGGCCTGGGGGACGCCTTCGTGGTCCGCACCGCCGGGCAGGTGATCGACGACGCCGTGCTCGGCTCGCTGGAATACAGCATCAGCGTCCTGGATGTGCCGCTGATCGTGGTACTCGGCCACGATAACTGCGGCGCCGTGACGGCCACCAAAAAAGCCGTGGAAACCGGGGAGATGCCGGTCGGCTTCATGCGCAGCCTGGTCGAGCGGATCACGCCCTCGGTGCTGGCCTCACTGCGTAACAATCAGGACGGCATTAACGACATGGTGGTCGAGAACGTCAAGCAGACCTCCCGGCGGCTGGTGGACAGCTCGCGCGTGATCTCGGACGCCATCGACAGCGGCCGTGCCGCCGTGATCGGGCTCGCCTACAGCCTGGCCGACGGCCATGCCGACCGCGTTTCTGGAATCGGCGAACTGTAGTCCCGCCGGCGGCCGCCTTCCGCCAGCCGGTTCACGGTTTTCGATGGGGCGCCCCCTCCCAATAAGCTAGCCCCATGACTTCCACTGAAGAGTTGAACACTGAAGAGTTCCGCATTGAACACGACACGATGGGCGAAGTCCGCGTCCCCGTGAACGCCCTGTACCGCGCCCAGACGCAGCGTGCAGTCGAAAACTTCCCCATCTCCGGCAAGACCCTGGAGCGCGCCCACATCGAGGCCCTCGCGCGGGTCAAGAAGGCTGCCGCCCAGGCCAACGCAGAACTGGGCGTGCTCGACGGCGAGCTGGCCCAGGCGATCGCCGACGCTGCCGATGAGGTTGCCGCCGGGAAGTACGACGGCGACTTCCCCATCGACGTCTTCCAGACGGGCTCCGGCACGTCCTCCAACATGAACACCAACGAGGTCATCGCGGAGCTTGCCTCCCGGGCCCTCAAGGCCGCCGGCAGCGGCAAGGTGGTCCACCCGAACGACCACGTCAATGCCTCCCAGTCCTCCAACGACGTCTTCCCCACCTCGGTCCACGTGGCCGCCACGTCCGCGCTGATCAACGACCTGATCCCGGCCCTCGGCTACCTGGCGGATTCGCTGGAACGCAAGGCCGTCGAGTTCAAGGACGTCGTGAAGTCCGGCCGCACGCACCTCATGGACGCCACCCCGGTCACTCTGGGCCAGGAGTTCGGCGGCTACGCCGCGCAGGTCCGCTACGGCATCGAACGCATCAACGCCTCCCTTCCCCGGGTGGCCGAAGTTCCCCTCGGAGGCACGGCCGTCGGCACCGGCATCAACACCCCGGCCGGCTTCCCGGAGCGCGTGATCGAACTGCTCGCCGCCGACACGGGCCTGCCGCTGACCGAGGCCCGCAACCACTTCGAGGCCCAGGCCAACCGCGACGGCCTGATCGAGGCCTCGAGCCAGCTGCGCAACATCGCGATCTCCTTCATGAAGATCAACAACGACCTGCGCTGGATGGGCTCCGGCCCCAACACCGGCCTCGGCGAAATCGCGATCCCGGATCTGCAGCCGGGCTCCTCGATCATGCCGGGCAAAGTCAACCCGGTCATCTGCGAAGCCTCCATCATGGTGTGCGCCCAGGTCATCGGCAACGACACCGCCATCGCCTGGTCCGGCACCAACGGCGCCTTCGAACTGAACGTGGGCATCCCCGTGATGGCCGCCAACCTGCTCGAGTCCGTGCGCCTTCTGGCCAACACCAGCCGCGTCATGGCGGACAAGATGATCGACGGCATCACCGCCAACGTGGAACGCGCCCGCTTCCTGGCCGAGGCCTCCCCGTCCATCGTTACCCCGCTGAACAAGTTCATCGGCTACGAAAACGCCGCCAAGATCGCCAAGAAGGCCGTGGCCGAGGGCCTGACCGTCCGCGAGACCGTGGTGGCCATGGGCTTCCTGGAGCGCGGCGAACTGACCGAGGAGCAGCTGGACACCGCACTGGACGTCATGTCCATGACGCGTCCGCCGCACAAGGCCTAGTGACCGCGAAGTCGTAGTGACCGCGGGCGGCACCCGCACTCCGTAAGAACGTCCGACGTCGGCCGGCAGCTTTCCTTGAAGGTTGCCGGCCGACGTCGTTCGTGGCCGCCGGACCCCGGCCAAGGCGCCTCTCCTCAGACCCCGGGCGGATCTCCCCCGGCTGCCTCCCGCTCCTCCGCCGTGTAGGCCGCTGCCGCGGCCGCATCCGCCATGCTGGCGCCGCCGATCCGGGCCTCACGCAGCCGGCGGGTCTTGGCCGACTGGACCGAGAAGGCCGCGTCCACGTTTCCCGCGGCATACGTCAAAGCGTCCTCTGCCCGGATTCCGAGGCCGCTGGCCGTCAGCACGGCGTCCTGGTTTGCGCCCAGGTAGGTGAACTGCCACCCCCACTGGCTCTGCTGACGTTCGACCAGCGACTTGACCATGGCGCCCGTGGCCTCCCGCGACGAGTTCTCGTGGCCATCAGTCAGGACGGCCACGAGAACCGTGCCGGGTCGCCGGTCCTCCGGCAGGGCGGCCAACTCCGCGCCGGCCTCCCCGATCAGCCGGACCATGGCATCGTGCAGGGCAGTGCTGCCGCGCGGCTGCAGGTCCAGGGGAGGCACATCCTGGATGTCCACTGCGGCGTAGACCCGCTCGTAGCTGTCGTCGAACTGTGCAAGGGAGAGCCGGCAGCGGCCGGCCACCGACTGCTGCTCACGGACGAAGGCCGCGAATCCGCCCACCGTGTCGTCGGCGATGGCACTCATGGACCCCGATCGGTCCAGGAGGACGTACACGTGTGTCAAAGCAGAGTCTGTCATGTTTCCCCGTTTCCGGCCCGGACGCCCGGGCCAACTGTTCCAGCGGATGACTGGACACGAACAGGCTACGGCCGGGCACCGACAATATAGGGCCCGCTGGATCATCTTTCACGCTTTGCACTTATGTCACTTCAGTGCAAAAATACACTTTATGAGTCACAGTGCAAATATCGAGGGCGGCCTCCGCGAGCGCAAGCGCGCCGCGACGCGTGCGGCCATCACCGCCGTCGCGCGGTCCCTGACGGCCGAGCGCGGTCTCAACGGCTACACCGTGGAGGAAGTCTGCGGACGGGCGGGCATCTCCCGCCGCACCTTCTTCAACTACTTCCGTTCCAAGGAAGACGCGATTATCGGGCACGTCGACGACGAACTCCCGGCCGAAATTTTCGAGGACTTCATCCGGGGCGGCGCGGGTTCCCCGGGCGGGGAGATTTCCTCCACCCTTTTCCGGGATCTGGTGGCACTGACGCTCCGCTTGTCCGAACAGATGAGCGCCTCGGAGGAAGAGACCCGCCAGCTGATCGGCGTCATCCAGAAGGAACCCCAGCTGATGCTGCGGATCATCGGCGCTTCCGAAGAGCGCGAGGCCGAGTTCGCCCGGATGCTCTCCGCCCGGGAGGGCGTCCCGCCTGACCACCCCGTGGTGCGCATGGCGGTGGTCCTCCTGGGCACCATCGCCCGCAAGACCAGCGCCGCATACTTCTCCGAAGGCAACACGCGCCCGTACAAGGACATGCTGCTCGAGAACGTCGGAGCCGCACGCACCCTCTTTTCGCTGCCTTTTGAACTTTCCCCCTCAACTTCCCCCGAAGGAACGCAATGAGCACCGCCGTCAGCCCCAAACCGGCAGCCGAACCGCTGCTGCTGACCCAGAAACGCATCTGGATCATTTTCTCCGCCCTCATCGCCGGCATGCTGCTCTCCAGCCTGGACCAGACGATCGTCTCCACTGCCATGCCCACCATCGTCGGCAAACTCGGCGGAGTCGAGCACCAGGCCTGGATCACCACCGCCTACCTGCTGGCCACCACCATCGTGATGCCCATCTACGGCAAGTTCGGTGACATCCTGGGCCGCCGCAACCTGTTTCTCGTCGCTATCGCGCTGTTCACCCTGGCTTCGCTCGGCTGCGCCTTCGCCACCGATTTCTGGGGCTTCGTGATCTTCCGCGCCGTCCAGGGCCTGGGCGGCGGCGGCCTCATGATCCACTCGCAGGCCATCATCGCGGACATCGTTCCGGCCAAGGACCGCGGCAAATACATGGGCCCGCTGGGCGCGATCTTCGGTCTCTCTGCCGTTGCCGGCCCCCTGCTGGGCGGCTACTTCGTGGACCACCTGACCTGGGAATGGGCCTTCTACATCAACATCCCGATCGGCGTCGCGGCGTTCGCCATCGCGTGGTTCACCCTCACGCTGCCAAACAAGAAGGCCGAGAAGCGCATCGACGTCCTCGGCGTGCTGCTGCTCTCCGCAGCCACCACCTGCCTGATCTTCTTCACGGACTTCGGGGGCAAGAAGGACGAAGGCTGGGATTCGCCGCTGACCTGGGCCTTCGGCGCCGGCACGGTGCTGGCCGCCGCCGCCTTCGTGCTGGTTGAGCGCAGTGCCGAGGATCCGATCATCCCGCTGAGCCTGTTCAAGAACCGGATCTTCGTGAACTCCACGGCGATCGGCTTCACCCTGGGCCTCGGTATGTTCGCCGCGATCGCCTTTGTCCCCACCTTCCTGCAGATGTCCTCCGGCACATCCGCCGCGGAGTCCGGTTTGCTGATGCTGCCCATGATGGCGGGACTGATGGGCATGGCCATCTTTTCCGGTATCCGCATTTCCAAAACCGGCAAGTACCGGCTGTTCCCGATCCTCGGGGCTGCCCTGACCATCGCCGCGATGCTTTGGCTGACCACGCTTACCGCGGCGACCCCCCTCTGGGTCATCTGTGTTCAGCTGCTGGTGTTCGGCGCCGGTCTCGGTTCGATCATGCAGGTGATCGTCCTGGTGGTGCAGAACTCCGTGCCGGCCGAGCAGATCGGCACGGCCACCAGCACGAACAACTACTTCCGCGAAGTCGGCGCCTCCCTCGGCGTCGCGGTCTTCGGATCCATCTTCACCGCCCGGCTGTCCGAGTCCCTGGCCAAGGCGTTCACGGGCGCCGGCGCCTCCGCCGAGCAGGCCTCACAGTCCACCCGGACGTTGGACCCGCAGGCCCTCAGCCGGCTCCCGGGCCAGCTCAAGGATGCCATCGTAGGTGCCTACGCGGATTCGCTGGCGCCCGTGTTCTGGTACCTGCTGCCCTTCCTCGCGATCGCCCTGGTCCTGGCACTGACCCTCAAGCAGATCCCGCTATCGGACACCGCCGGAATGGTGGCCCGCGGCGAGGCAGTGGGGGGCGAAGAGGCCGAGCGGCTGGAAGCCGAACGCCACGCCCACCAGGACTGCGCGGCCGCCAAGGACGCTGAGGCTTCGGCTTCCGCGGACGACGCCGGGCTGACGCGCCCGCGCGGCTAAAGCTGCGGAGCTGGGCCGCCCGGCTCGGCGCCACGCCACATGCAGGGACGCCGCACTGTTGGTGGGTGCGGCTCCCTGTGTCGGTCCAATCGGCGGGAACGCATCATCGCAGGAAGTGGGCGGCACCATCTTGTTCCATCGCCTGCCGGACCGACTCGAGGTGACCGGGCGTCAGCTCCGGGAACTCCTCGGGACGGAACCAACCCACGGCGAGGGATTCGTCGTCATTGACCATCGCCTCACCGGAGAGGTGCCGGCAGCGGAAAACCAGGGTAAGAAAGTGGCACAAATCGCCGTTCGGGTATGTCACCGGGCCCGCCGCGTCCACCGCGACGAGGCGCTCCGCAAGGGCCACCACGCCGGTTTCCTCCAGGATTTCCCGCAGCAGGCCCGGGGCCGGCTCCTCACCGGGCTCGAGGATTCCGGTAATCAGGCCCCACTGGCCGTTGTCGGCGCGCTGGCCGAGCAGCACCCGGCCTGCGTCGTCAATTACCACTCCCCGAACGGCCGGAAGCCAGAGCATCTCGTGGCCGATCTTTTCGCGGAGCCTGCGGATGAAGCCGGGGGTAGCCATGCCGCCAGCCTAACCGCCGGAAGCGCTGCCGCGAGGCCGTGCGGCACGGAAACTACAGCTGGGTGTTTGGGCCGGCGTCGTCGAATTCCACAGTCCCGTGTCCATTCCGGAGGATGAGTGAGGCGCCGTCCAGTTCCCAGTCGACGGGCTGCCGAAAAAGCTGCATGGCCCAATCTTCGTATCCGCTTTCAGGGCCGAGGCAGCCCATGGCTGTCGAGATGGTCCGGCCCGGGATCAACTGACCGGCCCGCACATCCACCTCGACACCCAGATGGTTGCACGGGGTCTTGACTCCAATCGTCCACGTTCCGTTAACGAACACACTCGACACTTCCAGCGGCTGCGTCCTCAGCCAGTCAAGCTCACCCGAACCGTCCCGCCCACCGACTGAGCGGTAGATTCTGCAACCCAACGGGCCGCCCTCGCAATAGCGGGTCTGCGGACCGGGAGTGGAGGACGCTGAGACCACCGGAGACCTGGAACCCGACGTCAAGTCCGGAGCGGAGGATCCGGGCGTAGCACCCGGAACCGCTGGTGGGGAGCCTCCCGGGCGCATGGGCTCCGGCGGGCCGGGAGCCGAATCCCCCGGCAACCCTCCGCAGCCGCCAAGGGCGGCCACCAGCCAAAAAAGGATCAGAACCTGACGCAGCTTGCCGCGCTCGCCCGTGGTGCGCCCCCGTGATCCTGCCATGGCTCCCCCGTCGATTGGTGTCCGATTGCGGCCACCCGCATTGTTGAGCCCAGTCTGCGCGTTGCCTCCCGGGGTGCACAAGGAAGACGTCCGGGAGGGACTTGGCCGAGGCGTCAGGCGGCGGGCAGCAGCACCATGGCTGCGGCCGTGCCGGCCAGCATGAACGGCCCGAAAGGGATGCTCGATTTCAGGGTGCCGCGCCGCAACGCCAACAGGCCCAGGCTCCACAATCCCCCCAAAAGGAACGCGGCAATGGTGCCGGCGAAGACATGAGGCCAACCGAGGAAGCCCAGATACATCCCCAGGACGCCGGCAAGCTTGACGTCGCCAAAACCCATGCCCGGCGGGTAGAGGGCCCGCAACAGGAAATAGAACAGCCACAACACCGCTCCCCCGGCGACAATGCGCAGTCCCGGCACACCGAACAGTCCGGCCGCGCCGTCCGGGGTGACGTCCGATGTGACATCCGTTGCCGGCACGCCCAGGAAAGCGGTGCTGGCTGCCGCGCCGAGCAGGAGGACACCGGCCACTGCATAGGAGGGAAAAACGATCCGGTTCGGCAGCAGGTGGTAACGGATGTCGATCACGGCGAGCCGCACGGCCATCAGCGCAAAGTAGGCGCAGGCAGCCGCCACCAGCCAGAAGGCCAGCGGGGCCGCTTGAACGAGGTTCCCGAGCAGTTGGATCACCCTCGGATGCTACGGGATTTTGCGGCAGCCGTGGCCGGGCCCGCGCGTAAACTGTGGATATGGCCGCATGGGACAGCAGGATCCGGCCCGGGCCGCGCACGCCCGGAGGGCCGGCGGAGCAGGCCGCCTTCCGAAACCTGTGCCGTTCCTCGCCGTGGAAGTGGCAGTCGCTGCGGTTCGAGTACCTGGACCGGCCGCTGCCCGGTTCCGACGCGGAGACGTCCGGCGAGGCCGCTGGCGGCGCTCCCGACCTGGTCCGCGCGTGGCTGCGGCGTCCTGGAGCCCTGCGGCTCGAGACCGCCGACGGTCTTGTCCTCCACAGCACCACGGGCATCAATGATTCCCGCGACGTGTTCTACGTCAGTTCCACGCGGAAGTCGTGGCTGCTGCCGCCGCAACTCGTCACCCCGGTCTACGATGACGGTGGCCTGGTCCGGCGCCGGCCTGAAGCGGCCTACGGCGAGCCTTGCTTCGGCAACGGCCGATTCGGCGCCGCCCTGGACCCTGTTGAGCTGGCTGGCAACGCCCCGGTCCCCCTTGAGTTCCCCAACTCCAACGCCGTGGAACTGGGCGCCATCACCGACGTGGACCATGAGGGCCGTCCCGCACTTGAAACCACAGTCACGCCCAATGCCGGTTACCGCCCGGCGGACCCGGACGCGCCGCTCTGCCGGCCGGGACGCACCCTGGTAAGGATCGACGCCGGCACCGGCGTCTGCGTCTCGAGCCGCTGGCTTGAGGATGACTCGGACGGCTATGGCCACTGGATGCGGATCCTGGCCGTAGACGAGTACATGCTGGACGATCTGTTCCTCGCCGAATCCATGAACCTCACCGATGTGCGCCGGCACATCAGCTGGGACGTGTCGCCGGGCGTGTGACTGGCAGCCGCAGCCCCGCGCCGTTAGGCTTCCGGGATGACTGAACTCGCCCCCTACTGGCCGCCTTTCGGCCTCACACTGACCACGCCCCGTTTGGAACTCCGGCCCATCCGCGACGAGGAGATTCCGGCGGCAGTCAAAGCGGCCCTCAGCGGCATCCATGAACCGGGCCGCAGGCCCTTCAGCAACCCCTGGACCGAAGCCCCGGCACACGAACTCGGCCCGAATATGGCGCAGTGGTACTGGCGTTGCCGTGGAGGCATGTCCCCGGAAGAATGGACGCTGCTGCTGGGGATTTGGCACGACGGCGAGTTCATCGGCTGCCAGGACGTCGCGGCCAAGGACTTCGCTACCCTGAAGACGGTCACCACCGGCTCCTGGCTCCGCCAAAGCGCCCAAGGCCAGGGACTCGGCAAGGAGATGCGCGCCGCCGTCGCCCAGTACGCCTTCGACCACCTCGGCGCAGAGGTCGCGGAATCCGAGGCCGCAGCGTGGAATCAGCAGTCCCTTGGCGTCTCGCGTTCCCTCGGCTACGAACTCAACGGCGTCACACGCGCCGCCTGGGGCGGCAAGGCGCAGGACGTCCAGAAAGTCCGCCTCACGCCCCAGTCGTTCAAACGCCCCGACTGGACTCTGGAAGTCCAGGGACACGAACCAACCGCAAAATACCTGGGCATCGGCAGCTAGCGCGGGCCCGCCCGGGGAAAGCGGGCATAGGCTTTTCCGAAGTTGCCCGGGATTGAATGACCGCATGTCCGGCCCAGCGATCGAGACCAGGCCCCGCCCGTCCACCGGACGGCGGCGGGCCCTGCTGATCCCCCTCACGCTGCTGTGCGCCCTGGCGATCGCGCTGGCATACCTGTTCCTCACGGCCAAACCGGAGCCCAGTGTTCCACTGGGCGCTTCGGCTATCGTTCCGGGAGGCATGGCAAGCATCAGCGAAATCGTCCCGCTGGAAGTCGACGGCTGGGCCCCGGCCGGCGACGGCGGTTCACTGTCCGGCAACCCGACGGAGGGGAGCCACAGGGTGCGGCTCGTGGTCCGGATCACCGCACTGGAAAGCGGCGGCGTGCAGCTGGATGACCGCGATTTCTCGGTGTCCGGCCTCGGCTCCCTCAAGGCGCAGCCGGTGTGGAGCTCGGCGTCGAACATGTGGCTGCGGCAGGGGGAATCACTCGGCGAAACCCTGGTCTTCGAAGTCCCGGACAAGGCCGTCGCCCTCGTCCTGGAGGGCCCCGGGGACTCCCGCCTGTCCCTGGGCCTGGCACACCACAGCGGCTAGCAAGTCGCGGGCCGCCGCGCAATCGGCCTGGCGGCGCGGGCATAGGTTATTCCAAGTCCCATGGCCCACTCTGGCGGAAGAACAACCGGGTAACCGAATGAAAGGCTGATCATCATGTCCGTAACACGGCGGCAGGCGCTTCTTTTCAGCGGGCTGGGAATGGTCGGCGCAGGCATTGTGACCGTCCCGATTTCGGGTGTCAGTGCCAAATCTGCCAGCACTCTCAGTGACAGCGACATGCCCCGCCCGTACCGGACGCCGCTGACAATTCCGCCCCCGCTGGCGTTCCAGACCACTGTCGACGCAAACGGAATCAAGACCCGGCACTACACCGTGACGGAAAGGCTGGCCAACGCGCGGATACTGCCCCGCCTGGCCACGCCTATCCTCGGCTATAACGGAATCTTCCCCGGGCCCACCATCCGGATTGACCAGGGCACCCGGGCGGTGGTCCACATGCGGAACCAGCTGCCGGCCAAACACCCGACCCTCGGCCATGCCCTGCCCACCTCGACGCACCTGCACGGTTCCGCGTCGCTTCCCCAGTTCGACGGCTACGCGAATGACCTCACCCTGCCCGGCTTCTACAAGGATTACCAGTACCCGAACTTCCAGTCGGCGCGGAGCCTCTGGTATCACGATCACGCCGTTCATTTCACCGCGCAGAACGTCTACTCCGGACTCGCCGCCCAGTACCTGATCAGCGATCCGATCGAGAAAGGCCTGCTTCCCCAGGGAAACTTTGATATTCCACTGACCGTCAGCGACGCAATGTTTGCAGCCAACGGCTCGCTTGCGTTTGACGACCGCGACCAGTCCGGTCTGTGGGGCGACGTCATCCTGGTCAATGGAATGCCCTGGCCGGTGATGAAGGTCCAACGGCGCGTCTACCGCTTCCGGATCCTCAACGCCTCCGTCTCGCGGTCCTACAGATTCACCCTCAGCAACGGGGAACCCGTCATCATGGTCGCCACTGACGGCGGACTGATGCCCGCCGCGCAGACCGTCGGATCCTGGCGCCACGGAAATGCGGAGCGCTATGAGGTCCTGATTGATTTTCGTAAGTATGCGGCGGGCACGCGGATCGAACTCCGCAATCTTTCCAACGACAACAACCGCGACTTCGACAACACCGGCAAGATCATGGCGTTCGACGTCGTTGCCGATGCCGTCGACACCAAGGATCCAAGCTGGAACAGGATCCCGACCACACTGGCCTCCAGCCATGCGATGGACCTCACGGCAGCTGCCGCCACCAAGACCCGCGAGTTCCGGGTCAAGCGCCACGATGACACCTGGAGCATCGATGACTTGACCTGGGAGGACGTCATCGCCAGCGGCTTCAAGAAGGTCATGGCGGAGCCCGCCCTGAATGCGGTGGAAATCTGGGAGTTCCGAAACACCGCGGGTGGCTGGTTCCACCCCATTCACCTGCATCTGGTGGACTTCCAGATCCTCAGCCGCAATGGGAAGCCCCCATTCGCCTATGAGAAGGGGCCCAAGGATGTCGCGTACGTGGGCGAGGAAGAAAGCGTCCGGCTGCTGGTCCAGTTCGGCCCCCACCGCGGACGGTACATGGTGCACTGCCACAACCCGACCCACGAGGACCATGCCATGATGCTCCAGTTCCGGGTGGGCCTCCGCGCAGACCAGGCCGACCCGAACGATCCGATCACGGCGGCCCCGGCGGTCTTTGATCCGGTCCAGGGCTGATCACCATGCACCGCCGGACGCTGGCCGCGGCGGCCGTATGCCTGGGCGGGTTGCTGTGCCTCCGGCTCTGGGTCCTCGAACCGATCACGGTCAGCTCCGTAAGCATGGAACCCACGATCGCGGCCGGCAGCGTCGTCTGGCTGAATAAGGTCGCCCCGCATGTGGCCGACATCCGTTCCGGACAGCTGGTCGTCTTCCGTGAACCGGACGGCGGCGGATGGAGGGACGGCGGCATCCTGCTCAAGCGCGTCGTGGCGGAAGGAGGGCAGACCGTCTCGGTCCTGGACGGCCTGCTGTACGTCGACGGGGCGCCGGCAAATGAACCCTATGTGGACCAGAAGACCATCGACGGCGTCTACTTCGGCCCGGTGACCGTACCGCCCGGGGAGCTGTTCGTGCTCGGGGACAACCGAGAGACATCCATCGACTCCCGCGACTTCGGACCGATCCCCGTCTCCGCGGTCATCGGCACCGTTCCGGGCGGCAACTAGGGCCCGGGCCTGGCCTGCCGACGGCGGGCGGCAGGCCAGGCCGGGTCAACACAGTTAGATCTCCGCCCCCTCGAGCATCTCGGTCACCAGGGCCGCTATAGGCGAGCGCTCCGAGCGGGTGAGGGTGATGTGGCCGAAGAGCGGATGTCCCTTGAGCGTCTCGACGACGGCGGCCACGCCGTCGTGCCGGCCGACCCGCAGGTTGTCACGCTGGGCGACGTCGTGGGTCAGGACGATCTTCGAGTTCTGGCCGATCCGGCTCATCACCGTGAGGAGCACGTTCTTCTCCAGGGACTGCGCCTCGTCCACGATCACAAAGGCGTCATTCAGCGAACGCCCCCGGATGTGCGTCAGCGGCATCACCTCGAGCATGCCGCGGTCCATCACCTCCTCCACGACTTCCTGGCTGACCAGCGCGCCGAGGGTGTCGAAGACCGCCTGCGCCCAAGGGTTCATCTTCTCCGCTTCGGAGCCGGGCAGGTAGCCGAGCTCCTGACCGCCCACCGCGTAGAGCGGCCGGAAGACGATCACCTTGCGGTGTTCCCGGCGTTCCAGGACGGCTTCCAGGCCGGCGCACAGGGCGAGCGCGGACTTGCCGGTACCCGCACGCCCGCCGAGGGAGACGATGCCGACGGAAGCGTCCATCAGCAGGTCGATCGCGAGCCGCTGTTCGGCGGAACGCCCGTGCAGTCCGAAGACGTCGCGGTCACCCTTTACGAGCCGGACCTGCTTGTCGGCCCCCACCCGGCCCAGGGCCGATCCCCGGTTGGAATGAAGCACCAGTCCGGTGTTCGCCGGCATCTCGGCCGCTTCCGGGATGAAGACCGGCTCGTGGCCGTAGAGCGTGGAGACTTCCTCCTCGCTGGCGTCGATCTCGGCAACCCCGGTCCAGCCCGAGTCCTTGACGAGCTCGTTGCGGTATTCGTCGGCCTGCAACCCCATGGCAGAGGCCTTGACGCGCATCGGCAGGTCCTTGGACACCACCGTTACGTCCCGGCCCTCGTTGGCGAGGTTCTTGGCGACGGCGAGGATCCGGCTGTCGTTGTCCCCGCCGCGGAAGCCGGCGGGGAGCACCTCTGCGGAGATGTGGTTCAGCTCCACCATCAGCGTGCCGCCGTCGTCGCCGAGCGGGATGGGCCGGTCCAGTCCGCCGTGCTCCACCCGCAGGTCATCGAGGAGACGAAGCGCCTTGCGGGCGAAGTAGCCGAGTTCGGGATCGTGCCGCTTGCCTTCGAGCTCGGTGATGACGACGATTGGCAAAATAACTTCGTGCTCGGCGAAGCGCAGAATAGCCCGCGGGTCCGAAAGCAGTACGGAGGTGTCGATCACGTAGCTCCGGGCCCGGGCTCCGCTTGCTGTTTCTTCCCCGGAAACAGCAAGACCGGCCGCAGCGTCAGAATCTGCTGCACCGGTCTTTGTGGTGGCTCGCTTGGCGCGAGAGCTAGCTTTCTCTCCCTGGTCGGAAATGACGTCGGGCAGTTGCTCAGAATTAGCCACATCGACTCCAGCCCCGGGCGTGCCCGGATTTGTTATTGGTGAGGCGGCTCGGCCCGGAGGCCGGACGGGCCTCCCATACATCCGGTGCGAATATCCGCTCCACGTGTTGGCCTCCCCGATCAGCCGGCGGTTTGCCTGCTGATGGGATTAACGTACGTCCCGAACGCGGCATTCCCGCGCCTATTTTTCGGCGATTCTTGTTGCGGTCCTGTGAACTCGGGGTGAACGCCTCAGGTGCCGTAACGGCGCTGCCTGCCGGCGTAGTCGCGCAGGGCACGGAGGAAGTCCACCTTCCGGAAGGCGGGCCACAGCGCTTCGCAAAAATAGAATTCGCTGTAGGCGCTTTGCCACATGAGGAACCCGGAAAGCCGCTGCTCCCCCGAGGTGCGGATCACGAGGTCCGGATCAGGCTGGCCGCGAGTGTAGAGGAACCGCGAGATATCGTCCACGGTGAGCTCGTCGGCCAGTTTCCCGATGTCCGCGCCCCGGGCTACGGCGTCGTGCAGCAGCTCACGGACGGCGTCGACGATCTCGCGCCGTCCGCCGTAGCCGACGGCGACATTGACGTGGATCTTCTCGCGCACGGGAGTGCGGGCCGTGAGGTTGTTGAGCCGCTCGGCGAGATAGTCCGGGAGCAGCTCCGGAGCTCCCATGGCGTGCACCGAAATGTCGGCGTCGTCGTCCAGCCGGTCCAGGGTGTTGGCGATGATGCCCATCAGCAGGTCGAGTTCCTCGCCCGAGCGGTTCATGTTGTCAGTGGAGAGCATGTAGAGCGTGACCACCTTGACGCCGAGCTCCTGGCACCAGCCAAGGAACTCGTGGATCTTGTCGGCCCCGGCCTGGTGCCCCTGGCTTGTCGGGGCGTTGAACTGGCGGGCCCACCGCCGGTTGCCGTCCACCATCACGCCGATGTGTTTGGGGATCCGCCCCGGGTCAAGGGACCGCTGGAGCCTGCGCTCGTAGAAGCCATAGAGGAACCCGGGCAGTTCCATCCGGAGATTCACCTGGCTTCCTTGTACGACTTCAGTGCACATCCTAGGCTACCTGCCGGAGGGCGGTGGCGTGTGCAGGGCAGTCGCGATGTTGCGTCGAAGCAGCTGCTACTGATCAGTAACTTACTCAGCCGTAGGATATTATGGCGGGATGGAAAGCAACAGTCCTGAGCCCCTGCCGGAGCGCCCGGCGGAACGTCGAACCCCGGTGGACGACGCCGCGGTGCGGCTTGCCGAGCTGCTGATGATCAAGCCTAAATGGCGCGGCTGGATCCACACCGTGACGGCCCCGCTGGCGCTGGCAGCCGGTCTCGTGCTGGTGATTCTGGCCCCGACGCCGGACCTGAAGATCGCCTCCGCCGTCTATGCCTTCACCGGGGTCCTGCTGTTCGGCATCAGCGCCACCTACCACCGCGGGAACTGGTCCCCGGGCGTTAAGATCGTGCTGAAGCGGCTGGACCATACGAACATCATGCTGGTGATCGCCGGCAGCTACACGCCGCTGGCGTGGGCCCTGCTGGAGCGGCCAAAGGCCGAACTGCTGCTGTGGGTGATCTGGTCCGGAGCCATCCTCGGCGTGCTGTTCCGGCTGCTGTGGACCCACGCCCCGCGCTGGCTCTACGTGCCGATCTACATCGCCCTGGGCTGCGGCTCCCTGTTCTACCTGCCGGACTTCTTCGCCGCCAATGTGGCCTCAGCCGTGCTGATCTGCGTCGGGGGCGTCCTCTACATCACCGGGGCCGTCTTCTACGCCTTGAAGAAGCCGAATTTCAGCTACGAGCACTTCGGTTTCCACGAGCTGTTCCATGCCCTCACGGTTTTCGCCTTTGCCGCGCACTTCATCGCGATTGCCATCGCGGTCCTGAGCTGAGCCCGGGACTGGGCCGTTCCGGGGGCCTGGGCGGTTCCCTCACGAGGCCAACTCAGGCGGGACGTCCCGCGGCAACCAGCTCCGGCAGCTGCCGCATATCGTGGAACACCGTGGTGCCGGGGCCGGCCAGCCGCTCTGCCGGGGTCACGCCGCCGGCGTAGGCCAGGACATGCATCCCGGCCGCCCGCGCCGCCTGGACCCCGTAGGCGCTGTCCTCGACGACGACGCACCGCTCCGGGGGTGTTCCGAGCCGAGCCGCGGCATGCAGGAAAAGATCCGGGGCCGGCTTGCCGTTTGCGACTTCAGTGGCGCTGAAGATCCTTCCTTCGAAGCGGTGCAGGAGACCGGTCTGCCCGAGCCCCAGCTCCCAGCCGAGGTCCGCCAGCACCCGCTGGTCCACCCGGACAGCGATCACTTCGGAGTCCACCAGGACGCCGTCGCAGTCGAACACCACAAGCTCGAAGTCGCACCGGGACGGCCGGCTGAAAGAGGTCATTCCGCCATGCTAGCGAGGCGTGCCAGCACCTGGGCGGCAGAACCCACGGGAAGTTCGCAGACCATCCCGCGGCACAGGAACACCTGCGGCGAGCCGTCCGGGGCGGGTCCCCGGCCGCGCAACAGCGGCACGGCCGGCGCGGCGTCCGGCTGGGCGGTGTCCGGCCGGGTAGTGTCCGGCTGGGTCGTGTCCTGGACGGCAATCACGAGTCCGGGACTCGGCGAGAGCAGCAGCTCCCGGTGCAGTGCGGCACGCTCCGGCGTGTCCGGGCCGGTGACCGCTGCCTCCACCGGACCGGCGAGCGCTGCCTGGGCCGTCGCCAGCAGCCAGCCGGCAGCCCGGGGCGCCCGGACCGCCAGCGGCGGCAGCAGGCCGAGGATTTTACCGGCCAGTGCCCGGTGTTTGCTGGAGCCGGACAGGGCGGAGTAGGAGAGCAGCGCGCCGGCGAAGGCGGCCGCGCCGCTGGGGGCGGCGTTGTCGAAGGGATCCAGCGCTGCCCTGCGGCCCTGGGCGTTGAACACCTGTTCCGACTCTCCTGCGGTGTCCTGCAGGGCGCCTTCCGTGACGAACCGGGCGCAGGCAGCAGCCAGGATGTCCTCGGCCAGCCGGTACCAGCGCGTCCGGCCGGTGACGGAGTGCAGCGCGAGCAGTCCCTCGGCGCAGAAAGCGTAGTCCTCCAGGAGGCCACCGATGCCCCGGGCGGCGCCGTCATGCGAGACCCGCACCAGGCTGCCCGGGGTCCCCTCGGCGCCTGCGCTCCAGTGCACCCGTTCAAGGTACGCCGCGATCCGTTCCGCGGCCGCCACCAGCGCGGGCCGTTCCAGCACGGCGCCGGCTTCGGCAAGCGCCGCGACGGCCAGCCCGTTCCAGCCCGCTACTACCTTGTCGTCCCGGGCCGGTTGCGGCCGGCGTGAACGCGCGGCGAGCAGTGCCGGCCGCACCCGCTGCCAGAGCACGGCGTCCTCCGCACTGAACTCCCGCGCGGGGTGCAGCGGGGATTCTCCGGCGGTCACGGTGCCGCGGGCGTTCACGTTCATCAGCCGGGCGACAGCGGCGCCGTCGCCCGGTCCCAGCAGCCCGGCCAGTTCCGCGGGGGTCCACAGATAGCTGGCGCCCTCGGCGTGGACTCCGTCCACCACGGTGTCGGCGTCGAGGGAGGAGGCCAGGGCGTCCGGAAGTACCCCGGCGCCGGCATCAGCCGTTGCCGGTCCCTGCGGCGCTGTCAGACCAGCCGCAGCTGTCAGACCCAGCGACGCGAGGAGCCAGTCGGCGGTGCGGCCGGCCACATCGGCGGCTTCCGCGGGCGGGTACCCCGCCGTGCCGCCGAGCCGCACCCAGTGGACGTAGAGGCGCAGCAGCTGGGCATTGTCGTAGAGCATTTTCTCGAAGTGCGGGACGGACCAGTCGCGCGTCACGGAGTAACGTGCGAAGCCGCCGTCGAGCTGGTCGAACAAGGCCGAACGGGACATCGCGGCCAGGGTGCGGCCCGCCATCTCCCGGGCCGCGTCGGCGGTTCCGGATCCCAAGGCGGTCGAGGGCAAGGCATTCGATCCCACGGCAGTTGAGGGCGCGGCGGCGTGCCGGATCAGGAATTCCAGGACCGGCGACGGCGGGAACTTCGGTGCGGTGCCGAAGCCGCCGTGGGACGGGTCTTCCGAGGCCGCCAGTGACTCCACGGCCTCGGATAGCAGGGCTGCGCCGATGGGCTCGGGTGGGCGGTCCAGCCGCACCGCGGAGCCGGGCTGCGAGGCTGCGAGGCCGCGGGCCAGGGTGTCGGCATTCTGTACCAGCGCGTCGCGGCGCTCGTGCCAGGCATCGACCACAGCCTCGAGGACCTGACGGAAGGACGGCCTGCCCGGCAGCGGCCGGGGCGGAAAATAGGTGCCGGCATGGAAGGCGCGGCCGTCGGGCAGGAGGAAGACGGACATCGGCCAGCCGCCTTCACCGGTGATGGCCTGGGTGGCGGCCATATAGACGGCGTCGACGTCGGGCCGCTCCTCCCGGTCCACCTTCACGGCCACGAAGTTGGCGTTCAGGAAGTCCGCGCTGGCCTGGTCCTCAAACGATTCGTGCGCCATGACATGGCACCAGTGGCAGGCCGCGTACCCGATGGAGAGGAACACCGGGACGTCGCGGGCCGCGGCGAAGGCAAAGGCCTCGTCGCCGAACGGGCGCCAGTGGACTGGGTTGCCGGCATGCTGCCGGAGATAGGCAGAGGGCTCTGCCCCCAGGGCATTGGCAGCCTCGGGGAAGGTCCGCGGCGTTCCGCCGTCAGCGGTTTCCGGGTCCCGCATCACCGTTGGCTTCCGGGCGGGTGCCGGCAGCGCCGGAAGGACCGTGGTCCGGGAACAGGCCCCCGGCAAGCGGGGACGCCGGGGCGTCACCGTTGTTCAGCGCCGCTTCTTCGGCGGCCGCGCGTTCTTCCTCCACCTGCGCACGGTAGCGTACCCGGCGGATGCGCCGCACCATGTCCACAATCAGCAGCGCGGTCAGCACCACGATGAACGCGGTCAGCAGGAAGCCCAGCAGGCCGGGCGTCACCTGGTCCTGGGACAGTCCCGGGCGCAGCGACGGCGAAGGAGCAGGCGCCGGTGATGTTGCCAGGGCGATGAGCAAGGAATGCACGGTGAGAACCTTCTGTGGGGACTGACGGCGGCCCCGACGCCGGGGCCGTTCCTGCGGGGCTACTTCTGAATGGCTGCTTCTGAACCGCTTCTGAACCGCTTCTGGATGACACGTAAACGTCATAGTTCTACACGGCATAGAATTGGCCTTCTGGCTCTATCTTAGCCCGGCGAAGAAGTCCTGTTCAGGCAGGTCCACCGGGATCCTGGCCTGGATCAGCGAGTAATCCTCCCACGGCCAGACGCGGCGCTGCATCGCCGGCGACACGGCGAAGAAGAAGCCTTCCGGGTCCACCTGGGTGCGGTGTGCGCGCAAGGCCTCATCCCGCGCCTCGAAGAAGTCCCCGCACTCGATCTGGGTGGTCGTGGCGTGAGTAGGCGCGGGTGGGGTGTGTCCTTCCGCATCGGCCTCGAGCCAGGCGGCCATCCGCTCGGCGTAGGGCGACTGGAGGCCGGATTCCTGCAGCGCGAAGTGCAGGGCGCGGAAACGTTCGGGGCTGAAGGCGCGGTCGTAGTAGAGCTTGCTCGGCGCCCAGGCCGCACCGGTTCCCGGATAACGGGCCGGATCGCCCGCGGCCTCGAAGGCTTCGACCGCCACGCGGTGCGCCATGATGTGGTCCGGGTGCGGATAGCCGCCGTTCTCGTCGTAGCTGAGGATGACCTGCGGCTTGAACTCTCGGACCAGGCGCACCAAGGGGGCGGCGGCCCGCTCAAGGGGCTGCGTGGCGAAGGAGCCCACCGGCATGGGCGGCAGCGGATCGCCCTCCGGCAGTCCGGAGTCCACGAAGCCCAGCCAGCGCTGCCGGACGCCGAGGACCTCGGCCGCGCGGTTCATTTCGAGCCTGCGGGCTCCGGCCATGTCGCGTTTGGGGTGTGGCTCGCCCTCCATGGCGGGATTCTGGATATCACCGCGGGAGCCGTCGGTGCAGGTCGCCACGAGGACGTCGATGCCGGCCGCCGCGTACATGGCCATGGTGGCGGCGCCCTTGCTCGATTCGTCGTCGGGATGAGCATGGACAGCCAGCAGTCGGAGCGGCGCTGACGGGCTGGGGGACGCTGTCATCGTGGGACGGCTCCTCTTTCTACAGGTTTCTACAGGTCTTCGGATTCGGGACTACTTACACGGGTCATCTTGCAATGGGATCGGGCCGGATCCTCGGCCCGGAAAATCCCCGTCCCGATCCACACTAAACTGGACTGGTGACTTCCGAGGATCAGCCTGCCGCGCCCGCGCCGGCATCTACCAGCCTAGCCAATCGTTACGGCGGCCAAAAGCGCGCGCTGACCGGCAAGGCCAAACGCAACATCCTGATTGCTGCCCTCGCGGTGGGGATCGGTTTCATGGCCTGGATCTCGACCTCGTCTGCCACCGCGTCGGTGAGCTTCAAGGACATCGGCTACAGCACTCCGGACGCCACCCTCACCGAAATCGATTTCCAGGTCACCAAGGACCCGGCCACGGACGCTAAATGCGCCCTCAAGGCACTGGATGCCAAGTTCGCCGTGGTCGGCTGGAAGGTGGTCGACGTCGGACCCAACGCTGCCGACGCCGGCACCGACGGCGGCCGTACCACCGTGCACCGTGCGATCGTCCGCACCGAATCCCAGGCCGTTTCCGGCGTCATCGACAGTTGCTGGATTCCCGGCGCCGCCAAATAGCCCGGCAGCGGGCCGGCCGGCCGTAACACGGTGTGATCCACACCGCAGTGTTCTTTGGTTTATCCACAGGATTGACTACAATGGATTAATACCTTTCCCCCGCTGAGCTGGTTACTGAGTTCCATAAGTGGCCACCGTGGCGGGGTCTTTGCTTGTTTGACCACAAAAAGGAGAAGTCCGTGTCTACCCCCAACAGCGCAACGGCAGCTTGGCTCACCCAGGAAGCTTTTGACCGCCTGAAGGCACAGCTGGACCACCTCTCCGGCCCCGGCCGGGCGGAAATCGTTCAGAAGATCGAAGCTGCCCGGCAGGAAGGCGACCTCAAGGAGAACGGCGGCTACCACGCGGCCAAGGAGGAGCAGGGCAAGATCGAGGCCCGCATCCGCCAGCTCACCGCCCTGCTCCGGGACGCCCACGTCGGCGAGTCGCCGGCTGACGACGGCATCGTGGAGCCCGGAATGATAGTTGTCGCCAGGATCGCGGGCGATGAGGAAAGCTTCCTGCTCGGCTCCCGCGAGATCGCCGGCGATTCCGACCTCAACGTCTTCAGCGAGAAGTCCCCGCTGGGCGCCGCGATCGTCGGCCACAAGGAGGGCGACAAGCTCAGCTACACCGCCCCGAACGGCAAGGACATCACGGTGGAGATCATGTCCGCCAAGCCGTACGTCGGCTAAGCACTCGGGCATGCCGCCCAGCGGCGGAACACCTTAACGCAGAACGACGCCGGCCCTCCCCTTTCGCGGGAGGGCCGGCGTCGTTCTTCTGTGCCTGCCGGCCCTACCGTCCGGCGCGCAGCGCACCGGCGCGCCGGGTGCTCAGCAGCAGCGCGGCTGCGACGCCGCCGATCGCCCCGCCGAGGTGCGCCTGCCAGGAGACGAAGCTCGCCACGGTGGGCAGGATGCCGAAGAGGATGCCGCCGTAGCTCATGAACAGCACGACCGACAGCACGATCTGCCACCAGTTGCGGTTGAAGAATCCACGCACCAGCAGGAAGGCGAAGAGGCCGAAGACCAGGCCGGATGCACCCACGGTCACCTTGAACCCGCCGATCAGCCACACCACGGCCCCGGACCCCAGCCAACTTGCAGCCAGGGCGGTGATGAAGACCCGCCGTCCGGACAGGAACACCAGGAATCCGAAGATGATCAGCGGGAGGGTGTTGGAGATCAGATGGGCCAAATTGGCGTGCAGCAGCGGGAACGTCAGGATGTCCACGATCCCGTCCGGGCTGCGCGGCCGCAGCCCGAAGGTGCTGTTCAGGGAATGGAACAGCACGGTGTTGATGATCTCGATCACGTACAGCAGCAGCACGAAGGAGCCCACCACAAGCAGTCCCATGCGGGCCCGCACCGCGGTGGTGTTGCCTGCACCTGGCCGTTCGTCCCGGGAAGAGTCGAGGGTCATGGGGCCTAGTGCACCACGATCGGCTGGAAGCCCTCGGCCCGGAGTGCCGCGAGGACCTGTTCGCAGTGTTCGTGGCCCTTGGTTTCCAGGTTCACCGTGATGGAGACGTCGCCCATGCTGATCGACCCGCCCACCCGGGTGTGGTCCAGGCCGGTCACGTTGGCGTCATTCTCGGCGATGATCCGGGCGATCGTGGCCAGCGAGCCGGGACGGTCGTCCAGCATCATGCGCACCGTCATGTAACGGCCCGCGGCGGAGAGTCCGCGCTGGATGACTTTGAGCATCAGCATCGGATCGATGTTGCCGCCGGAGAGGACCACCGCAACGGTTCCGGGGTTCTCGATCTTGCCTTCCATCAGCGCGGCGACGCCGACGGCCCCTGCAGGTTCGACCACCATCTTGGCGCGTTCCAGCAGGAAGATCAGTGCCCGGGCCAGGGCGTCCTCGCTGACGGTGACGACGTCGTCCACGAGTTCGCGGATGATGCTGAAGGGCAACTGCCCGGGCCGGCCCACGGCGATGCCGTCGGCCATCGTGGAGACGCGCTTGAGCGGCACCAGGGCGTCCGCGGCGAGCGACGGCGGGTAGGCTGCGGCGTTTTCGGCCTGCACCCCGATGATGCGGATTTCCCTGCCGAGTTCCCTTGCCCGGGCCTTGACGGCCACGGCGACGCCGGCGAGCAGCCCCCCGCCGCCGACGCCCATCAGGATGGTGTCGACGTTGGGGACCTGCTCGAGGATTTCGAGGCCGACGGTGCCCTGGCCGGCAACGACGTCGACGTCGTCGAACGGGTGGACAAAGACGGCGCCGGTTTCGTCGGCGTAGCGCTTCGCTTCGGCGAGGGCCTCATCGACGTTGTGGCCGTGGAGCACCACTTCGGCGCCGTGGCTGCGGGTGGCGGCGAGTTTGGGCAGGGCGACGCCGAGGGGCATGTAGATGCGGGCCTTGATGCCGAGGCTCTTGGCCGCGACCGCCACGCCCTGGGCATGGTTGCCGGCCGAGGCGGCCACGACGCCGCGCTTCTTCTCTTCCGGGGAGAGTTTTGCCATCCGCACGTAGGCGCCGCGGACCTTGAAGGAGCCGGCACGCTGCAGGTTCTCGCATTTGAGGATCACCTCGCCGCCCACCATGCTGCCGAGGGCACGGGATGACTCGACCGGCGTCCGCGTAATAATCCCGTCGAGCAGCTTCTGCGCCTCCAGGACATTGTCCAGCGTGACGGGCAGGCTCTTAAGGGTAATCACGAACGAGTCTCCTTCTTCGGATCAGGCTCCGGCGCCCCGGCCGGCATCGCTGCCCGGGTCACCATGGTGGTGTGCGGCGTCCCCCCGGTTGCCGGGCGTTCGGCCCGGCAGGTGGACGTCTCTGAAAGTGTTGTCGGCGCCGGGCTCGGCAGGGGCAAGGACGCCCTGATGACCCGCGGCTGCAAGCACCTCATCATGTTCCCACGTTCTGCCGGCAATGTAGCGAACCGACGAGTTTGCTACGGCGAGGATCGGCACGGAGAACAGCGCCCCCGGTATCCCGGCGAGGTAGGATCCGGCCGCCACGGACAGGATCACGGCCACCGGATGCAGGGCGACGGCCTTGCCCATCACGAGGGGCTGCAGGATGTGGCTCTCCAGCTGCTGCACCAGCAGCACGATGCCCAGCATGATCAGCGCGTTGACGGGCCCGTTGGCCACCAGCGCCAGCAGGACGGCGACGGCCCCGGTGACGAGCGCACCGACAATGGGGATGAAGGAGCCGAGAAAAACCAGGACGCCCAGCGGCAGGGCGAGCGGCACTCCGATGATGGCGGCGCCGGCTCCGATGCCGACGGCGTCCACGAAGGCCACGAACATCTGGATCCGCGCGTAGCTGACCATCGATGTCCAGCCCTTCCGGCCGGCTCCGTCTGTGGCGGCTCGGGCCTTCCGGGGCAGCAGCCGGACGAGGAAGCCCCAGATCCGGCTGCCTTCGAGAAGGAAGAAAATCAGTACGAAGAGGGACAGGACCAGTCCGGCGGCGAAGTGGCCCGCGGTGCTGCCGAAGGAGAGGGCGCCGCTGAGGATGCTGCTGCTGTTGTTCTGCAGCGCGGCGGTGCCATCTTTGAGGTACTGGTCGATCTGGGCGGCGGACAGGTGCAGCGGCCCCTCGGAAAGCCAGCCCTGGATCTGCTGCACTCCGGCGAGCGCCTGGCTCCACAGCTCGGCAAAACCGGATACTAGCTGCCGTCCCACCAGGGCGAGCGCGCCGGCGATGATCCCGATGAAGCCCAGGACCGTGATCGCCACCGAGCCGCCCGTGGGCACCCGGTGCCGCGTCAGCCACCGTGTGACGGGGCTGAGCAGTCCGGCCAGCAGCGCCGCCACCATGACCGGAATGATGAGGAAGCTGATGCGCCCCAGCAACCAGATGAGGGCTCCGCTGAACAGCAGGATCAGCCCCAGCCGCCAGGACCACGCTGCCGCGATACGGATGCCGTAGGGAATGTCCTGGTCCAGTTCCCGGTCCGTCATCACCCGGAGGGGCGCGGCCCGTGGGGCGGAATCGGATGCGTTGCGCGGTTCGGCGGCGTCAGCTGGCGTCATAGCCCCATGATTCACCAGCGGCGCCCGGATGGGAAACCCCGCAGTAGCTTGCCTAGCCCAGGGACGCGCTGATGCCCCAGCTCATCGCGAACTCCTCCCCCGGCGCGAGCCAGCGCAGTCCGTCTCCGCTGTTGAAGGCGTTGGCCGGCCCGGTCATGGGTTCGATCGCCACCGCCTTGGCCCGGCCCGGGAACTCCGTGGTGATAAAGACGTGGACGTAGCCGCAGGCAGCGTCCTGCCAGAGGCTCACGCTGCGCCCGTCCGCCGCGTGCAGCGTGTGGCGGGCGACGCGGCCGTCGAACTCCAGGTCCGTGTAGGCGGAGTCGATCTCCAGCCCGGCGACAAGCCGGCCGCCGCGCAGGTCAAAGTCGCCGCTGACCGGTTCGGTGCCGCGCGGAATGTGCCGGGCGTCCGTCACGAGCCTCGTGCCGGCGCCGACGGTCACGGTGAGCTCCCCGCTGGGCACGTCCCCCAGCCGCAGGTACGGGTGGGCGCCGAGGACAACCGGCGCGGGCTCCTGCGAGTCGTTGATGAGGGTCTGCCGGACCACCAGCCCCAGGTCCCCGGCCAGTTCGTAGCGGACCCGGTGACGCAGCAGGAAGGGGTAGCCGTGCTGGGGGAAGACCACGCCTTCGAGCGTGACCGAGAACTCCGATTCGTCCACGAGGCCGTAGGAGGTGTTGCGCAGCAGCCCGTGGCTGGCGTTGTTGCGCGACACCTCGGTGATGTCGAGCTGCTGCTTCCTGCCGTTCAGGTACCAGAGCCCGTCTTCCACCCGGTTGGCCCATGGAGCCAGCGTGATCCCGGTAGCGCCGGGCGGGATCTCGCCGTCGCCGTAGCTTTCGGTCAGCTGGGTGCCGCCGCGGCTGTACAGCCGGAGCCCGGCGGCCAGCTCGGTCACGACGGCGAGGGCGTCGCCGCGCCGCAGCTCGTACTGCCGGCCCGAGGCGTGGCGGGGAACGGGCGTCGTCTGATCCATGCGCACCACCGTACAGACCGGCCCGGCAAGCCGTATACCTTGGACCCATGAGCCGCACTTCGAAAGCTGCACAGCCATGACCGCCCCCCTCGGCACCGGCGAACTCGCCGCGCTGTTCCGGGGCACTTTCGGCGCGGCCCCCGACGGCGTCTGGCAGGCCCCCGGCCGCGTCAACCTGATCGGCGAGCACACGGACTACAACGAGGGGTTCGTACTGCCCTTCGCGATCGACAGGACGGCCCGGGTGGCGGTCCGGGTCCGGCCGGATTCGACCCTCCGGCTGCTGTCCACTTTCGGCAACCAGGGCCTGACGACGGCGGATGCCGGTGCCCTGAACCGCGCCACGGCGCGCGGATGGACGAAGTATCCGCTGGGGGTGCTGTGGGCGCTGCAGCAGCGTGGGCTCCCCGTTCCCGGCCTGGACCTGCTCCTGGACTCGGACGTGCCCCGGGGCGCGGGGCTGGCCTCCTCCCATGCCATCGAGTGCGCCGTCATTACAGCGCTGAACGAGCTCACGGCCGCCGGGCTGGGTTTCGAGGACATGGTGCTGGCCACCCGGCGCGCCGAGAACGAGTTCGTCGGCGCGCCCACGGGCATCATGGACCAGTCGGCCTCGCTGCGCGGCTCACCCGGACACGCCGTCTTCCTCGACTGCCGGGACCAAAGCATCCGCCTCGTGCCGTTCGACGCCTCCCGTGCCGGGCTCCAGATGCTGGTGATCGACACGAAGGTGTCGCATTCCCATGCCGGCGGTGGCTACGCTGCCCGGCGCGCCTCCTGCGAGCTCGGGGCGGAGGTGCTCGGGGTGGCGTCCCTGCGCGATGTGGGACTCGAGGATCTTGATGAAGCGGGCGGGCTCCTGGACGAGGAGACATTCCGCCGGGTCCGCCACGTCGTCACCGAGAATGACCGCGTGCTGCAGACGATCGAGCTGCTCCGCAGCGCCGGACCCCAGTCGATCGGTCCCCTGCTCGATGCCTCCCATGCCTCGATGCGGGACGACTTCGAGATCTCCTGTCCCGAACTGGACCTCGCGGTGGAAGCTGCACGCTCGGCGGGCGCCCTCGGCGCCCACATGACCGGAGGCGGCTTTGGCGGCTCCGCGATTGCGCTCACGCCGGTGGGGGCGGTACGGCAGGTGCGGACCGCCGTCGAACGGTCTTTTGCGCAGGCCGGCTACGCCGCGCCGGACGTCTTCAGCGTCCGCCCCGCGGCCGGGGCCATGCGCCTGGCATGACCGGAGCGTAGGCTGGGCGCATGTCAGAAGCCGTCATCGTTTCCACTGCCAGAAGCCCCATCGGACGCGCCTTCAAGGGCTCGCTGAAAGACGAGCGGCCCGACGACCTGGCTGCCGCCATGGTGACGGCCGCGCTGGCCGAAATACCAGCCTTCGACGCCGCGGACACGAACGGCCAGGGCCTCGACGACCTGTATCTGGGCTGCGCGGAACCGAGCGGTGAAGCAGGCTCCAACATGGCCCGGGTGGTCGCCATCCTGGCCGGCCTAGACAACGTCCCGGCCGCCACCGTCAACCGTTTCTGCGCCTCCAGCCTGCAGACGCTCCGGATGGCCTTCCACGCCATCAAAGCCGGCGAAGGCCAGGCCTTTGTCTCGGCGGGAGTGGAGGCGGTGTCCCGGTGCCGCGACTGGGCGGGGGCCGGGGAAGCCGACGCCAGCACCCACAATCCGCTTTTCGACGCCGCCCGGAAGCGCACGGCGGCCCGCGCCGCCTCCAACACGCCGTGGACGGACCCCCGGCTGGGCGGCCGGATGCCGGACATCTACATTTCCATGGGCCAGACCGCCGAGAACGTCGCCACCAGCTATGGGATCAGCCGGGCGGACCAGGACGCTTGGGCCGTGCTCAGCCAGAACCGCGCCGAAGCGGCCATCGCCTCGGGCTTCTACACCCGGGAGATCACGCCGTACACCCGGAAGGACGGCGTCGTGGTCGACCGGGACGATTCGCCCCGGGCGGGTGTCACCTACGAGTCCGTCAGCGCCCTGCAGCCCGTCTTCCGCAGCGAAGGCACCGTCACCGCCGGCAATGCCTGCCCGCTGAACGACGGCGCCGCCGCCGTCGTGGTCATGAGCGACCTGCGGGCGCGCGAACTCGGGCTGGCGCCGCTCGCACGGATCGTGTCCACCGGCGTCAGCGCCCTCTCCCCCGAGCTGATGGGCATGGGCCCGGTGGAGGCCACCCGGCGGGCGCTGAAGCTCGCCGGGCTGGGCATCGGGGACATCGACCTCGTGGAACTCAACGAGGCGTTCGCGGTCCAGGTCGTGGCGAGTGCCAAGGAGCTCGGGATCGACCACGACAAGCTCAACGTCCACGGCGGCGCCATTGCGCTGGGGCACCCGTTCGGCATGACGGGCGCCCGCCTCGCCGTGACCCTGCTGAACGGACTCCGGGAGCGGGATGCGCAGCTCGGGCTGGCCACGCTGTGCGTCGGCGGCGGGCAGGGCATGGCAGTGGTCCTCGAACGGCTGGGCTGAGCCGCAACGCGCCCGGGCCGCAGTCCACCCGGGCCGCAGTCCACCCGGGCCGCAGGAGCGGCATGCAGAAGGGAGCCCCGCCCTGCGGCGGGGCTCCCCTGTCAGCTGGTTCCCGGGACCGATCGTTAGTCGTCGCCGATCGTTAGTCGTCGCCGCGGAGGATCGCCAGCAGGCGGATGATCTCGACATACAGCCACACGAGGGTGACCGTGAGGCCGAAGGCAGCGGTCCAGGAGAAGCGCTGCGGGGCGCCGCTGTGGACACCGGCTTCGATGCTGGTGAAGTCCATGATCAGGGAGAACGCGGCCAGGCCGATCGCCAGCAGGCCAATGAAGACGCCCAGCGGAATGCCGAAGATCTCCACGCTGGTCCGCAGGCCGAATGGGGAATCGACGGCGCCGGTCCACATCATGACCATGTTGATGAGCGCGAAAACGGCGTAGCCGATCATCGCGATCATGAAGAAGCGCATGGCCTTCGGGGTGGCGCGGACCTTGCCGCTCTTGAAGAGCACCAGGGTCACGGCGAAGACCGAGAGTGTGCCGATGACGGCCTGCAGGCCCACGCCCGGGAACATCCCGTCGAGGATCCGCGTCAGACCGCCGAGGAAGAGACCTTCCAGGCCGGCATAGGCCAGGATCAGCGCCGGTGAAGGCTGCTTCTTGAAGCTGTTGACGAGCGCGAGGACGAAGCCGCCCAGCGCGCCGACGATCATCAGCATGGAAGCCAGGCCCTGAGCCACGACGAGGGTCACGGCTGCGCCGGCGATCAGTACACCGAGGCAGGCGGCGGTCTTGACGATGACATCGTCAAAGGTCATGCGGCCGGTATCGGCGGGCCCGGCGGCGGGCCGGTTGTACATGTCCTGGAGCTGGTCTTGGGTCATGCCCTGCTGGGCTGCGCCAAAGCCGCCCTGGCCGTACTGACCCTGGCCGTGCTGTCCCGGGGCGTAGCCGTTCTGACCGTAGGCTCCTTGCCCGTAGGCCTGCGGGGCAGGCGGTGCCTGGGTGGCTCCACGGAAGTTCTTTCCGTTGAAGATCGGGTTTCCGCCAAGTGCCATTGCGGGTGTCCTCCAAATAAAGGGGGTGAATGATGATCCGGTGGTGAGCCGTTAGTCCATGGTTACAGCCCACGCTACCAATTTCCACGACTGGCGGGCAGGGATAGTTCCCCCGGGGCCCCGGCCGCAACCCAACCGTGATCTCCCCGGCGCGGTTTTCCGCCCTGCGGCCGCCGCAGACTCCGAATGTTTAGGAATACTCGGAATCAACAAAAGTTTTCTTTAGCGCAGGTAAACCACAGCACGGGCGGGCTTCACGGTTGTTACCCGATCGCGACGTTCTCGCTGCTCGCAGCGGCATTCATTGCCCTGAACGGGCTGTAACATGGGCCACACAGGGTGACGAACATCACAAGCTATACCGTTTTCTATCCATCCGCATCGCACCACGCACCACCCCTCGTCCCCTGACCGATCGCAGCGGTTGCAAAGGCGCAACCCAGACCACCCCCATGTGGAGGTTTTCAATTTGAGAAGCACACCGAGAGGCCTGTCGCAGAGACGGCGCGGCAGACTGCTGAAAGCTGTGGGGGCCGTATTCGCCGCCGCGGCCGCGCTACTGCTCATCGTCGCACCGGCATCGCAGGCCACGACTCCCTCGCCGGCACCATCCCCGTCGGCAACCACGTTCCAGAACAGCATCAGCGGCTTCCTCCGCGGCGACGACCGCGCCCCGATCGCCGACGTGACCATCACCGCCAAGAGCGGTGACTTCACAGGAACCACGAAGTCGGGAGCCAACGGCTCATGGACCATCGGCGTCCCCACCCAGGGAACGTACGAGGTCCAGCTGGACGAATCCACACTGCCGGAGGGCATCAAGCTCGCCGACGGCCAGGAGAATCCCCGCAAGGTCACGTTCAGCCAGACTTCCAACCTCTCGGTGATCTTCGCCTTCGGCAAAGGCATCGTCATCCAGCAGCAGGACTTCGGCCAGAACCTGCTGAACCGCCTGGTGGCGGGCCTCAGCTTCGGACTGCTGCTCGCCCTCGCCTCCGTGGGCTTGTCGCTGATCTTCGGCACCACCGGCCTGACCAACTTCGCGCACGGCGAAATGGTCACCCTCGGCGCCGTCCTGGTCTTTGCCTTCAACGCGATGCACCTCCCGTTCTGGCTGGCCATCCTGCTCGCCCTCCTCGGCGGCGGACTCTTCGGCTACGTCCAGGACGCCGGCCTGTGGAAGCCGCTGCGGCGCCGCGGCACCGGCCTGGTCCCGATGATGATCGTCAGCATCGGCCTCGCACTGGCCGTCCGCTACGTGATCCAGTTCTACTTCGGCGGTGCCACACAGCAGCTGCCGTTCGCCCAGAGCCCGGAGATCCAGATCGGCCCGGTCTCCATCTCCCCCAATAACCTCTGGTCGCTTGTCATCAGCGCCGTCGTCATCGCGCTGCTCGGCATCGTCCTGCTGAAGACCCGGCTGGGCAAGGCCACCCGCGCGGTGGCCGACAACCCGGCGCTGGCTGCGGCCTCCGGCATCGACGTCGACTCGGTCATCCGGATCGTCTGGGTCACCGGCGGCATGCTGGCCTCCCTCGGCGGCATCCTGTGGGCGTACTACCGTCCCGGCGTCACCTTCGACATGGGCTCGCAGATCCTGCTACTCATCTTCGCCGGCGTCACCCTGGGCGGCCTCGGCACGGTCTTCGGCGCCCTGATCGGATCCGTCATCGTCGGCATCTTCGTGGAGCTGACTACCGTGTTCGGCCTCGCCGCCGACCTCAAATATGTGGGAGCACTGTTCATCATGATTGTTGTCCTCTTGTTCCGGCCTCAGGGCATCTTGGGCCGTCGCGAGCGCGTGGGTTAGGAGACAGCCATGGACTTCGGATTCATTTTCTCAAGCGCTGCCAGTGAAATTTTCAGCCCGACGACGGCGGCGTACGCCCTTGCCGCCCTGGGCCTTGCGGTTCACTTCGGCTTCTCGGGCCTGCTCAACTTCGGCCAGGCCGGCTTCATGGCGGTGGGCGCCTACGGCTTCGCCATCTCCACTCTGACGTTCCACGTACCCTTCTTCGTGGGCCTGCTGATCGCCGTGGTCGCCTCGTCCATCTTCGCCCTGCTCCTGGGCATACCCACCCTGCGCCTGCGGGCGGACTATCTGGCGATCGTGACCATCGCATCCGCCGAAATCGTGCGCTACATCGTCACGACCAACCAGCTCACCTCCGTGACCGGTTCGGCCAACGGCCTGGCCGCCTTCGAAGGCGGGTTCTACTCCATGAACCCGTTCCCTGCCGGTTCCTACCTCGGCATGAACAACCGGGACTTCTTCATCCGCGTCGTCGGCTGGGGACTCGTGATCGTCTGCTGCGCGCTGGTGTGGCTGCTGATGCGCAGCCCGTGGGGCCGCGTCCTGAAGGGCATCCGCGAAGACGAAAACGCGGTCCGCTCGCTCGGCAAGAACGTGTACGCGTACAAGATGCAGGCACTGATCATCGGTGGTGTGCTCGGCGCCCTGGCGGGCATGATCTTCACTCTCCCCCGCGGCGCGATCCAGCCGGCGAACTACGGCACCGAGCTGACATTCTTCCTGTACACCTGTCTGCTGCTCGGCGGCCTCGGCACGGTGCTGGGACCGGTTGTCGGCGCCATGATCTTCTGGGTTGTGCTGTCACTCACACAAGGCATCCTGTTCGGCCTGATCGAATCCGGCGCCGTGACCTGGCTGAACACTGTCCAGGCCGGGCAGCTCCGCTTCATCCTGGTCGGTGTCGCGCTGATGCTGCTGATGATCTTCAGGCCCCAGGGCGTCTTTGGCAATAAGAAGGAGCTGGCGTTCGCATGAGCGAAAAAGCAACAGACGAAAACCACAACACTGACAACATTGATTACATGACGGACGCCCGCCCGATCGCGGCCGGGGAGGCAGTACCCGGCTGCAAGAAGCGCGATCCCATCGTGGTGGCGGAGAACGTCACCCGCAGCTTCGGCGGCATCAACGCCGTCGACGTCGAATACCTTGAGATCCCGCGGCACAAGATCACGGCGTTGATCGGCCCGAACGGTGCCGGCAAGACCACCCTGTTCAACCTGCTCACGGGTTTCGATATCCCGAACTCGGGCACGTGGCAGTTCGAGGGCAACAGCATTGCCGGCGTTTCCTCGTACAAGGTTGCCCGCATGGGCATGGTCCGGACCTTCCAGCTGACGAAGGTCATGGGCAAGCTCACCGTCATGGAAAACATGCGTCTGGGCGCGTCCCACCAGTCCGGCGAGCGGCTCTCCAAGGCCCTCTTCAAGGGCATCTGGGGCGGCCGCGAAAAGGAGATCACGGCCGAGGCCGAAGTGCTGCTGGAGAAGTTCAAGCTGGACGCCAAGAAGGACGACTACGCGGCGTCGCTGTCCGGCGGCCAGCGCAAGCTGCTGGAAATGGCCCGCTCCCTCATGGTCCGGCCCAAACTGGTCATGCTCGATGAGCCGATGGCCGGGGTCAACCCGGCACTGACCCAGTCCCTGCTGGACCACATCAAGAACCTCAAGGCCGAGGGCATGACCGTGCTGTTCGTCGAGCACGACATGAACATGGTCCGCCACATCGCCGACTGGGTCGTGGTGATGGCCGAGGGCAAGATCGTGGCCGAGGGCCCGCCCGCCGACGTCATGAAGAACCCGGCCGTGATTGACGCCTACCTGGGCGCCCACCACGACGTGGATCTTGGTGACTCGGAAGGCATCAAGGAGCTCGCCGCGGAACTGGTGGCCGATGAGGAATCGATTGTCGGCACCGAGAATGCCGGCATCATCTCGCTCGACGTCGTCGCCGCCGAAGCCACGGAGCAGAAGGCCAACGGGACGGCCCACGGCCGGCGCAGCCTCGACGAGCCGAACCGCACAGAGAAGGATACAGAATGAGCGCCACCAGCGCGGCGCCCGCCGCACAGACCGTGCACGATGAGGACTCGGTCGTCAAGGTCACCGATCTGGTGGCCGGTTACCTCCCCGGCGTCAACATCCTCAACGGCTGCAGCATCGAGGCCCGCAAGGGTGAGCTGATCGGCATCATCGGCCCCAACGGCGCCGGTAAGTCGACCCTGCTGAAGGCGATGTTCGGCCTGGTCAAGGTCCACTCGGGTTCCGTCGTGGTCCGCGGCCAGGACATCACCGGGCTCAAGGCCAACAAGCTGGTCAGCCGGGGCATCGGCTTTGTACCGCAGAACAACAACGTGTTCGCGGCGCTGACCATCGAGGAAAACCTGCAGATGGGCATGTTCCAGCGGCCCAAGGACTTCTCCGAGCGCTTCGACTTCGTCACGGGCCTGTTCCCGGAACTTGGCAAGCGGCGCGCCCAGCGGGCCGGCTCCCTCTCCGGCGGCGAACGCCAGATGGTGGCCATGGGGCGGGCCCTGATGATGGACCCGGCCGTGTTGCTGCTCGATGAGCCCTCGGCTGGTCTCTCCCCGGTCAGACAGGACGAGACGTTCCTCCGGGTCCATGAGATCAACCGGGCCGGCGTCTCCGTCATCATGGTGGAGCAGAATGCCCGCCGCTGCCTGCAGATCTGTGACCGCGGCTATGTCCTGGACCAGGGCAAGGATGCCTACACGGGCACCGGACGGGAGCTCATGAAGGACCCCAAGGTCATCCAGCTGTACCTGGGCACCCTGGCCGACGAAGTCGACTAGCTCCCCGGGCAGTATCCCCGCAGAAGGGCCGTCACCAGGGCGGGTTCTAGCGGTCGTTGCAACACCCAGAATTTTTGGGAGTTGCAACGACCGTGTCGTCTTTAACGAAGGAAGCTGCCAGCCGGAGGAAATACACGCCGGAGCAGAAGGCTCAGTTCTTTTCGGTGTTGGACCGGTGTGGGAGTGTGAGCGCGGCCGCGGCGGAGCTCGGCTTCAATCAGATGACGTGCTACCAATGGGTCCATAAATCTCGGCTCCCTGAGCGGGTCCCACGGAATCGGGAAGCTGGGCAGAGGAAATACACGCCTGCGCAGAAGGCTGAGTTCTTCGTCGTGTTCGACCGCGTCAAGAGCACGACGCAGGCCGCACGGGAGTTGGGACTGAATCCCGCAACTTGCGCCGGTTGGGTCCGTAAAGCCGGGCTGAAAAGCCATGGCAAAACGGGGACGGGTCCTCACCCAGGCCGGGATGAGTACTTCCGGCTGCGCAAGACCGGCGTGAGTCGGCGCAAAGCTGCCGCAGCGGTCGGGATACATCTCCGGACCGCCGAAGAGTGGGACCAGGGAATCCGTAAGTCCGGCGGCCGACGCATTTACCCGGATGGCCGAATCGTCGACTACAAACGTGGTGTGACCACCATGACCCCTCCCGCCGGCACGACCGGAACGACCCTGGTCCCCGTACCGGTATCAGCGTTGGAGAAATCTATCGATCCGCGGTTCCTGACCGTGCAGGAACGGGAGCTGATCCGGGACCTGCAGGCCGCCGGCACTTCGATCAGGGCGATCGCCCACGCCCTGGGACGATCGCCTTCAACGATCAGCCGCGAGCTGGCCAGGAATACCGATTCCCGGATGGGCTACCTGCCGCACGGGGCGCATCGGAAGGCCGCTGCCCGGCGGGCCCGGCCCAAGACGGCCAAGCTCGCTGGCGACTCGGACCTGCGCGACTACGTGAAGGACAAGCTGCTCCTACGCTGGTCTCCGGAGCAGATCAGCCACACGCTGGTCGAAGAGTTCCCCGACAACCCGGAGATGCGTGTGAGCCCAGAGACGATCTATCAAGCCCTCTACGTCCAGGCCAGAGGCGGCCTCAAACGCGAGATACAGGCAGCGCTGCGCACCGGCCGGACCCGCCGCAAACCCCACCGCACCGGCGAGCAACGCACCCCCAGGTTCCTGGACCCGATGGTCATGATTTCCGAGCGCCCGCCCGAGATCGAGGACCGCGCCGTGCCCGGCCATTGGGAAGGGGACCTCATTACCGGCGCCTATAACCAGTCAGCGATCGCGACCCTGGTCGAACGGACCACCCGCTACGTGATGCTCGTCCACCTGCCACATGACCACACCGCCGAAACCGTCCGCGACGGCCTCGTCAAGACCATGGCCACCCTGCCCGCGCACCTGCGAGGATCCCTGACCTGGGACCAGGGCGCGGAAATGGCCACCCACAAATCCTTCACCCTTGCCACCGACATGCCCGTCTATTTCTGCGACCCCGCCAGCCCCTGGCAACGCGGCTCCAACGAGAACACCAACGGGCTGCTCCGCCAATACTTCCCCAAAGGCACCGACCTGTCCGTCTATGGGCCTGAAGACCTCGAACACGTCGCCCAGGAACTCAACGGACGCCCACGCAAAACGCTCGGCTGGAATACTCCAGCCGAGCGTTTACGTGATTTACTACTAACCACCTAACCAACAGGTGTTGCAACGATCCCTAGAATCCAAGCAGCCGGTGGCGGCCCTTCTGCGTGCCCGGCGTAGTTCCAAGTGCGCTGGTACCGTCCGGGCGCCTCCGCAGCCACTTGCTCGGCGCCTGCGCTCGTTCCTCACGCAACAACGGCGCTTTCACAAGCGCCTGCCTCCGTCGCCCTCAGCGCTTGTCTCACCTGCCCGCTCCCCCGGCAGAATGACGACGGCGGCACGCAGTGCCGAGAGTTATGGGCGGGCACCCTGCGGGCGTAGCCGGAATTCCATGGTCGGACGCGCCGGTGCTCTCCCTGACGCCCCTCGGCAGCTCCCGCGCACCCAAAAAGACCCCCGTCCGGAGTGGACGGGGGCCTTTTGGGTGTCGGGAGGAAGCGGCTTAGAGCTTGCCGAATTCTTCCTTGGACGCCTTGTAGGTGTTGTCATCCTGGTACTCGTAGATCCCGATGTAGGCTTCCGTCGGGTCGCCGGCGTCGGAGAACGTTACGGGGCCGGACTGGCCGTCGTAGTCGATGTCCTTGCCGTTACGGAGCAGGGTGACGCAGGAGGGGAAGTCGGTGCACTTCTCGCCAACTTCGGAGACTGCCTTGAGCTGCTTGGCGATGTCGACGCCCTTGGTGCTCTTGGCGGCCTCGGCGGCCAGGGCGATCAGGTTCACAGCGTCGTAGGACTCGCCTGCGTAGCTGTAGTCCTTCAGCGCGGGGTCGATCGCCAGCAGCTTCTTCTTGAAGTCCTCCTTGGCGAAGGTGCCTGGGATGGTGCCCTGGGCGCCCTTCATCGTGCCCGGCTGGAAGTCCTTGCTGTAGTCGGACGTGTTGCCGTCCACAAGGAACATCTGGGTGGGCTTGATGCCCTTGCCCGTCATCAGCGGGACAATGCTCTTGGCCTGGTCGAAGGTGATCAGGGCAATGGCATCCGGCTTGGCCGCGATGACCTTGTCCACCTGGCTGCTGAACTGGGAATCGCCTTCGTTGAAGAGTTCCTCGGCGACAACCTTGCCGCCGGCCGCCTCGAACGCAGCCTTCACGTTCTTCGCGAGGCCGGTGCCGTACGCATCGTTGAGTACGATCATGCCGACGGTCTGGGCTCCACAGGTGGCCATGTAGTTGCCCAGGACCTTGCCCTGGAGCACATCCGAGGGGGCGGTGCGCCAGTAGAGGCCCTTGTCGTCCCAAGTGGTGAAGTCCGGCGAGGTGTTGGCCGGCGAGAACTGGACCACACCGGCGCCGGTGATTTGGTTGATCACGGTCTTCGTCACACCGGACGATGCGGCACCCACGATTGCGCTGACGCCTGAGCCAAGCAACGCGTTGGTGGACTGCGTGGCGATGTCGGTCTTGGTGTCGCCGGAGTCGCGGTGGACGACCTCGACCGGCTTGCCCAGCACGCCGCCGGCATCGTTGATTTCCTTGATGCCGAGGTTGACACCCGCGATTTCGGGCGGGCCGAGGAAGGCCAGCGACCCGGTGGTCGGCAGGAGCGAGCCGATCTTCAGGGGGGTGTCGGTGGTGGTGGCGGAAGCAGGCACGGAACCGCCAGCGCCGGCCGCAGTGGTGGCGCTGCCGGTTGCACTGGGGGCCGGGCAGGCGATGCCTGCGGCCTTGGCGGTGGCGGATCCTGTCGACGTCGGGGTGGACGAGCCACCACAAGCCGTAGCCAGAAGGGCGACGCCGATGCTAAGCGCTGTGAGCTTAGCGATGCGGGGCGCCACCTGGGGGAGTGAAGTCATGTAGAAATCTCCTCGATCTAAAGGTGCGAACGGCCTTTGATGCGAAAGATCAGGTGTTCCTGATTTAACTTCAAGCTAATGCAAATTTGGCGCGAACATAAGTGACTACGGTCACATCCTTATAACACTCGTTGCATAGAGGAAATCAGCGGTGTGATCCGGCTGGCCCTGGACAGGGGCGGCCGGGAGCGGAAAGGCGGGCTCTGCTCTCAAATGACCGTCGAGACGCGCATCGGCTACGCACCCGGAACCGCTGTCGCGAGCAACGGAATCCTGCTGTGCCCCAGGTGGGACTCGAACCCACAACACGCGGATTTTAAGTCCGCTGCCTCTGCCAGTTGGGCTACTGGGGCGCCCGGTCCATGCTATCCCCTCGGGCAGCCCTCCGCTCCTGCCGGAGTTCAGCCAAACGGCCCGGCGTAGCGGAAGGTCCCGCTGACTCCGCCCGGCCAGACGGCCAGCGGAAGCAGCTGGAAGTGCACGCCCCAGGCACGGTCCGGGGCCTCGACGCCGAGGGAGGTGGACGGCACGAAGCCGAACCGCGAGTAATACTCGGAACTTCCCAGCAGCGCGATCCCCCGCTCCCGCGCGGCGTTCGCGCGGGAGATAGTTTCCTTCATGAGCGCGGACCCGATGCCGTGGCGCTGCAGCCGCGGCACCACGCCGATGGGACCCAGGCCAAGGAGTTCCAACTCCCCCACCCGGCCCCGGGTGCTGATCACATGGCCCACGACCTCGCCGTCGAGCTCCGCCACGATGCTGAAGTCCGGCAGGTATTCCTCGCACTCAAAGAGCCGGGCCAGCAGCTGCACCTCCTCCGGTTCGCCTTCGACCGGCAGCCCGGTGACGGGCGAGACGGAGAAGGCCGCGGCCGTGAGGGCGAGGATGGCGGGGCGGTCTGCGGGCTGTTCGCTGCGCAGCACGAGTTCCGGCGCCGGCTTCTGCTCTCCGCTGGCGGCGACCAGCTCGTGCAGAACCTCCAGCGCACGGTCGGCGTCCGCCACGGGGACCAGCAGATGGTCGTGGTGGAAGCCTGCCAGGACATTGCAGCTGATTTTCGCCTCGGTCAACGCTGCGCTGACGGCTGCCGTCAGGCCCACTGCCTCGAGCGAAGAGTGCACCTGGAGCGTGATCCAGGCCCCGACAAAGTCATAGGACAGCCCTTGGCCGTCCGCGTCGGCCCGCGGCAACACCACGGTGAGGCCTTCCGCCTCGCGGACGGCTGCCGCGATCGCGCCGGCCAGGGGTCTACCATGTGGCCACAGGACGTAGACGAACTCGCCCGCGCGGAGTTCGGGGCGCATGGTAGCCAGAAGAGTGTTCAGGTCCTTGTCAGCGCTCATGCAGCCAGTCTAGGTGCGCGGCGTGCCCGGCCGTCCTCCAACAGCTGCCGGCGGCTGCCCAAACGAAAACGGCGGCCGCTCCCCGGAGGGGAACGGCCGCCGTCGAAAGGCTGGCGCTGGCTACTTGGAGTCGGCCGGGACAGCTTCCTTGGTTTCGGTCCTGGCAGCGTCTGCTGCCGACTTGCCGGCAACCGGGGCAACCGGGGCAACCGGGGCAACGGGGGCCGCGGCCGGCTTGGGTGCCGGGGTTGCTGCTGTCACGAAGGCGCCGCGCGGGTTGTCCAGGTCCATCAGCTGGGTGGTGTCGCGCCCCAAGAAGAGGGCCCAGAACCAGCCGGAGATGACGCGGATCTTGCGCTCGAACGTCGGGATGGCCAGGCCGTGGTAGCCGCGGTGCGCCACCCAGGCCAGCGGGCCCTTGAGCCCGATGCGGCCCAGGAGGTTGATGTTGGCAACACCCTTCCACTCGCCGAAACCGGCAACCGCGCCCAGGTTCTTGTGCTTGTAGTCCTTCAGCGGCTTGTCCCAGCGGGAAGCCCACAGGTTCTTGGCCAGTCGCTTGGCCTGACGCAGCGCGTGCTGGGCGTTCGGGACGCAGGTACCGTCCGGCAGGCCGCTGCCCGAGAGGTCCGGCACGGCCGCAACGTCGCCGGCAGCCCAGGCGTTCTCGATGATCCCTTCGTCGCCGGCGATGCGCAGGTCCGGGAGGACACGGACGCGTCCGCGCGGCTCGAGCGGGAAGTCGGTGGAGCGGACCATCGGGTTGGCCTGCACACCGGCAGTCCAGACGAGGGTATCGGACTCGAATTCCTGGGCGGGGGTCTTGTCCGGCAGGTTGATGAGCTTCAGGGAGCCCTCGGCGTTGTCGAGGGAGGTGTTGAGCAGGACCTCGATGCCGCGGCTGCGCAGGTGCTCGACCACCCAGTCGGCCTGCGAGGCGGTGACCTCGGGCATGATGCGTCCCATGGCCTCGACGAGGACGAAGCGGACTTCCTCCTGCTTGACGCGCGGGTTGTTCTTGACGGCAGCGCGGGCGAGATCTTCCATTTCGGTGATGCACTCGATGCCGGCGAAGCCGCCGCCGACGACGACGAAGGTCAGCGCGCGGGCGCGTTCGGCCGGGTCCGTCATGAGGGAGCCGGTTTCAATGCGCTCCAGGACACCGTTGCGCAGGGCGACGGCCTCCTCGATGGTCTTGAGGCCGATGCCCTTGTCCGCGAGGCCCTTGATCGGGAACGTGCGGGTGATCGCGCCGGCAGCAACGACGACGTCGAAGTAGGGAACCTCGAAGTTTTCGCCGCCGTCGGCCGGGGCAACCACAGCGGTGCGGTTGGCGTGGTCGATGGAGAGAACCCGGCCCTGGATGAGCTCGGTCTGCTTGAGGTGCTGACGGTGCGAGACCACCGCGTGGCGTGCCTCGATGTTGCCGCCGGCAACTTCGGGGAGGAAGGGCTGGTAGGTCATGTAGGGCAGGGGATCAACGACGGTGACGATGCCACCGGCATTCGCGATCTTCTTCTGCAGTTTGAGGGCTACGTACAGGCCGACGTACCCGCCGCCGACGACGAGTACCCTGGGACGGTCCTGGAGCTGAGGGGAGGATGCCATTGGTCAAGGATACCGTAGTTTGTGAAAAACTTCACTAACTCCTGATTTCCCCCAACCGACTCGCAGTAGTTGCCGCTTTGAGCGCTCATAACGACAACTACTGCGGGCTAGTTGGGCTTGCCGGAATCCACCGAATCCAGCACCCCGGTTTCCGGCCCGCCGGAGCCGTCCGGAACCCCCGGAGGGTTCCGCACGGCCCGGCGGAGCTGGAAGACCGCAGCCCCGACGATGCACAGGAACAATCCGCCGAAGCCCAGGATCACGACAGCCGGAACGGCACTGTCCAGCTGCGAGGGCTGCTCCGCCACCGGCACCGTTGCCTCGGGCAGGGTCGGCGCGGCGCTCGTCGGGGTGGGGGCTGCCGCGGCCGGCGTCGTCGCCAGGTTCCCGCGCCGGTGGACGCGGATCCACTCCGAAATGGAACCCAGCGGGTTGGCCTTGGTTTCGGTCACATCGGCCTTGAGTGCCGCCTCGGCGTCAAGCACACCGAAGCCGTAGAGCGGGTCCTTCCCAGGCGCGCCGGCGTCCTTCGCGGTGCTGACGATTCTGTTGATGACCTGGCTGGCGGTCATGTCCGGCCACTTGGACCGGATCAGGGCGGCGACGCCGGCGACGATGGGGGTGGCGCCCGAGGTGCCGGCCCATTCGGCGTAGCCGACGCCGGGCACGCCCCCGACCAGGTTCTCCGCCGGGGCTGCGACGCCGATGCTGATGCCCTGCGAGGAGGAATCGATGCTGGCCGTCCCCTTGCGGTCCAGCCCGGCCACGGTCAGCACGCCGGGGATGGTGGCCGGGGCACCGACCTGCACGTTGCCGCCTACCCGGTTGCCCGCGGCGGCCACGATCACGACGTCCTTCTGCTCGGCGTAGAGGAATGCCGCGTCCCAGCTCTGCGGCCACTCCGGGGAGGTGCTGCCAAGCGAAATGTTGATGACGCGCGCGCCGTTGTCCACGGCCCAGCGGACCGCCTCGGGGATCTGGTCCTGGTCACTCTTGCCGCCGGGGTTGGCGGATCCGAGCCAGGTGGAGACGGAAAGCAGCTGGGCCTCGGGGGCAACGCCGACGATCCCGTCCGGCCCGACGGTGGGGCGGGGCCGTGCGCTGGCGCTGGCGCTGGGGCTGGGGCTCGGCGTGGATCCTGCGGGCTGGTGGCCACGGCCGGCGAGCATGGTGGCCACGAGGGTGCCGTGCTCCGGTTTGGCACCGATGCTCGTCTGCCCGTCCGGGCTGCCGGCACCGGAGATGTCAACTCCCCCGGCCAGGACTCCCGCCAGGTCCGGGTGCCTGCCGTCCACGCCGCTGTCAATCACGGCGACCTTGACGTTGGCACCCTTGGAGACTTCCCAGGCCTTGGTGATTCCCGATTCTGCGAGCCAGTATTCCTTGTCGCGCCAGGAATCGGCGTGGGCCGCGGGGACCCCGGCCAGCGCTGTCGTGAGGGTGCCGCCCACAAGGGCCAAGGCCATCAACGCGGAGGCGGTCCGGCGGGGCCGGGCTGTTGCTCTGGTCATTCGGGTCCTATCGGCGGTACAGCGGTTGCACCGCGGCCGGGAGGCGCTGCGGCAAGTTGGAGCGGTCGGCCGGTCCGGCCGGTACGTAGATCCGGTTGACGGCGGATCCGGCTGATGCCCGGGCTAGCTGATACTGAGGGCAATGCCGTCAAGGATATCGTGTTCGCTGGAGACGGCCGTGGTGATCCTTCCCCCTGTGACTTCCGCCAGGCGTTCCAGGACGCGGCGCCAAACCAGTCCGCCTGCGCCGATCACGTCCGCACGGCCGGGGTGCATGTACGGCAGGGCGGCACGCTCCGCCCGCGTCATTTCAAACAGTTCGGTACACGCCCGACGGACGGCAGCCAGGGGGAGCTCGGTGCCGTGGATTGCCTCCGGGGAGTACTCGGGAAGGTGCAGGGCATGGGCTGTGATGGTGGTGACGGATCCCGCCACCCCGACGACGGCGGTGGCGCGGTCCAGCGGCACGGTCCGTGCAGCCTCGCTGATGGCGGCGTCGACGTCGGCTTCCGCCGCGGCGATCTGCTCCGCCGTCGGCGGGTCGCTGCGGAGGTGGCGCTCCGTCATCCGGACGCAGCCTACGTCGACGCTCCTGGCGGCGATGACGCCGTCGGCGTTTCCCAGCACGAACTCCGTGCTGCCGCCGCCGAGATCGACAACAAGCACCGGGTCCTGTCCCCGGGAGGGCAGCACGCTGCTGGCACCGGCGAAGGACAGGGCTGCTTCCTCGTCGCCCGTGATCACTTCGGGTTCGACGCCAAGGAGCTCGCGGATCCCGTCGATGAAGGCCTGCCGGTTCCCGGCGTCCCGGGTGGCCGAGGTCGCGACGAAACGTATTCTCCCGGCACCGTGGCGGCGGATCAGTTCGGCGTACTCCCGGGTGGCGGCGAAGGTGCGGTCCAGGGCTTCCGGGGCGAATTCGCCGGTGGCGTCCACTCCCTGGCCCAGCCGGACGACACGCATTTCACGCACGACGTCCGTGAGCCGCGGCACGGCACTGCCGGCCCCAGTGTGGACGTCTGCGATGAGCAGTCGGATGGAGTTCGTGCCGCAGTCGACGGCGGCGACGCGGGTCACTGGCCGGCCTCCGGCGACGCGGCGCTGCCGGCGTTCTCCGCGCGGGCGCTGCGGACGGGGGCCGGCCGGCCCACGATCTCGGGAAGGCCCTGCGGTCCGTGCCGGCTGAGGTCCTGCGAGGGGACCTCGCCGCCGGTGTCCCAGGCGCCGGCGCAGTAGCAGCGGTCCTTGGTCCACCATTCGGCGATGGCGGCAATGGCTTCGTCGCCGAGCGGATTCACGCCGGGTCCGGCGGCAAGGGAATGGCCCACCAGGACGTGCAGGCATTTGACGCGGGTGGGCATACCGCCGGCGGAGATGCCGTCGATCTCGGGCACCGCTCCGATGCCGGACCGGGCGCCGATCTCCGCCCGGGAGGCCAGGTAGGCCTGGTGGGCTGCACGGTAGCCGGCGGCCAGCGTCTCATCGCCGCCCAGCCGCTCGTTCATCTCGTTCATCAGCCCGGCCGCCTCAAGCCGGGAGACTGCGGAAGTGATGACCGGGTGCGTCAGATAAAAAGTGGTGGGGAACGGCGTGCCGTTGCTCAGCCGGGGTGAGGTGGCCGCGACGAGCGGGTTGCCGCAGACGCACCGGGCCGGGATTTCGACGACGTCACGGACGGGGCGTCCCAACTGCCGGCTCAGTACGTCAAGGTCGTGCGGTGAGGGCTGGCGGGATTCCTGTGGCGCGGCTGACGTGCTGGCTGCATCGGGGTTTCCTGCCGCCGCGGCCCCTGCCATGAGGCTCTCGTCCACTCGGTTCTCGTCCACTGGCGCGGCACCTTTCCTGCCCTGTCTGGCTTATCGGTCGGATAAGCCGGCGGCGGGCGCCGCTTTAGTCTGTTGCCGAACGCCGGATGGACTCCCAGAGAGTGTCCACCCACGGCAGCTTGGCCGGGTCTTGTGTTGATGCTGCTCCGGCTGTGCCACCGGGCTCTCCGGCAGGAAGATCACTGCCGAATACCCAGTAGCCCGTCTCTCCGGGCATAACCATGTTAATCCGGTCGCGGGCCTGCTGCTTAACGTAGTTCGGATCCTGCCACCGGGAGACCTGGCGTTTGAGGTCGTTCTGCTGCGACTGCTTCGCGGAGATATCGCCCTGAAGTGCGGCGATTTCGGCGCGTTTCTCGAAGAAGATCTTGACGGTGGGCGCCAGCATGATGGTGATGGCAATCATGACCACGAACAGGGCCAGCATGCGTCCGGAGAAGGCTCTGGCGGGGACGGGCGTCTCCTCCGGCCCCGCTGCGGGCTGCTTGGTGCCGCCGCCGTCCTTGGTCCCGCGGGTCCTGGCAGTGCTCGTCCTGGCGTCGCCGGACTGCGCATCGCTGGACTTCGCATCGCTGGACTTGGTGGTGCTCTTCTTGGCCGGGGTGGTCCGCGCGTGCGGTGTGGCTGTGCCGGATGTAGCTCTGCCGGCGTCGTGCCGGGGCGCGTCGTGCCGGGAACCGGGAGCCGTGCCGGCAGCGTCGCCCGGGGCCGCACGGCCGCCGAAATCAGCGAGGATGACGTCGCCGCCGTCGCCCGTGTCCGTAGACTTCGGGGCCGACGGCGTGGCCCGGGGTACCTTAGGGCGGCGGGTAGCCATGTCACTCCTGTAATGCCCGGTCCTTGCTGGGCTGGCATGCTGGACTCATACTGACAACCGTGACCGGGACCGGCGGCACCAACCCGGCACCAACTCAGGCGCCAACCCGGTGCCAAAAGAACCGGCGGCCATGGTTTTTCAACCATAGCCACCGGTTACCGGATTTTGTCGCTACTAGCCTTTGAAACGCGGGAAGGCGCTGCGGCCGGCGTAGCGTGCGGCGTCGTCGAGTTCTTCTTCGATGCGCAGCAGCTGGTTGTACTTGGCGACGCGCTCGGAGCGGGCCGGGGCACCGGTCTTGATCTGGCCCGCGTTGGTGGCAACGGCGATGTCAGCAATGGTGGTGTCCTCGGTCTCGCCGGAGCGGTGCGAGGTGATGGTCGTGTAGCCCGCGCGCTGGGCGAGGGACACGGCGTCGAGGGTTTCGGTCAGCGAACCGATCTGGTTGACCTTGACCAGCAGCGAGTTGGCGGTGCGTGAGTCGATGCCGGTCTGCAGACGTTCGGGGTTGGTCACGAAGAGGTCGTCGCCGACGATCTGGACCTTGTCGCCGATGGCGTCGGTGAGGGCCTTCCAGCCGTCCCAGTCGTTCTCGTCCAGCGGGTCCTCGATGGAAACCAGCGGGTAGTCGGCAACGAGTTCGGCGTAGTACGCGCTCATCTCGGCGGAGCTGAGGGCCTTGCCTTCGAACTGGTAGGCGCCGTCGGTGAAGAACTCCGAGGAGGCGACGTCCAGGGCCAGGGCGATGTCCTTGCCCGGCGTGTAGCCGGCGTTCTTGATGGCTTCCTGGATGAGGTCCAGGGCGGCACGGTTGGACGGCAGGTTCGGCGCGAAGCCGCCCTCGTCGCCGAGGCCCGTGGAGAGGCCCTTTTCCTGCAGCACGGCCTTGAGTGCGTGGTAGACCTCGACGCCCCAGCGCAGGCCTTCGGAGAAGGTTTCGGCGCCGAGCGGAACAACCATGAATTCCTGGATGTCGACGTCGGAATCGGCGTGCGAGCCGCCGTTGAGGATGTTCATCAGCGGGACCGGCAGGACATGGGCGTTCGGGCCGCCCAGGTACTTGTACAGCGGCAGGTCGGCGGAGGCGGCTGCCGCGTTGGCGACGGCCAGGGACACGCCCAGGATGGCGTTCGCGCCGAGCTTGCTCTTGTTGGCGGTGCCGTCCAGATCGATCATGGCCTGGTCGATGCTGCGCTGGTCGGTGGCGTCGAAGCCGATCAGGGCCGGGGCGATCTGGTCGATGACGGCGTCGACGGCCTTCTGGACGCCCTTGCCGAGGTAACGGCCCTTGTCGCCGTCGCGGAGCTCGACGGCCTCGTGCTCGCCGGTGGAGGCTCCGGAGGGAACTGCTGCGCGGCCGATCTGGCCGTCGGACAGCAGAACTTCAACTTCTACGGTCGGGTTGCCGCGGGAATCGAGGATCTCGCGGGCGTGGATGGCATCGATAAGCGCCATGGATAGGCTCCTTTGGGTGAAGCGGTCTGCTGGGAATCTGACTGCTGGGACTCTAGCTGGGAATCAAGCTGAAACCGACGTCCTCGTCCGCCTAAGCCTAGTCGAGAGTGGTACAGGTTACGGAAACCTATCCGGCCCCCGGACGTCATCATGGCGATGCCGCGGACGCCTGGCCGTCCTGGAAGCGGCGCGCGGCCCCGCGGAGGGCACGTTCGGCGTCGAGCCCGTTGCGGCGGGCGGCCGCGACGATGCCTAACAGGAGCTCACCGAGCTCCGCCTCCGTGGCCGGGGCGTCGACGGCGGTTTCGCTCACGCCCGCCGGGATTCCGGCCCGTTCGGCGCGGTCCAGCAGCTTCTGCGCCCGCGCTAACGCCGGAAGGGCGGCGGGGACGCCGTCGAAGGGTCCGGAGTGTGGGACCCCGGAGTGCAGGACCTGTTCCGAGCGTTTGACGGCATCCCACGTCGCAACGATTTCCTCCACCGTCGCCGGGAACGAGTCCTGCAGGGAGCCGTCCGGGCGGAAGACGTGCGGGTTGCGGCGGATCATCTTGGCGCTGAGGCCGCGGGCGACGTCGTCAAGGTCGAAGGCATTGTGCTCCTCGGCCAGGCGGGCGTGCAGGACCACTTGGAGCAGGACGTCGCCCAGTTCGGCCTTCAGCTCGGCGTCGCCGCCGCCCGTCTCGATGGTCTCCGCCACCTCGTAAGCCTCCTCGAGGAGGTACTCCACGAGGGATTCGTGGGTGAGGGCGCCCATCCAGGGGCAGTGGGCGCGCAGCTCGGCAATGACACCGACCAGCGCGTCCATCGCGTTGGAGTCGTTAGCCAAGGTCGGAGTAGGCCTCGTTGATGTATTCGACGAGGGCTTCCTTCTCCTCAAGCGGGAGGAAGGCCGCCTCGGCTGCGTTGAGCGTCAGCTCCAGCAGGTCATCGAGGTCGTAGTCGAAGGTCTCCACCAGCAGTTCGAACTCGTCCGTCAGCGTGACGCCGCTCATCAGCCGGTTGTCCGTGTTGATGGTGACGTTGAAGCCGAGCTGGTACAGCATGTCCAGCGGGTGGCTTTCGATTCCCTCACCGAAGCCGGCGATGGCGCCGGTCTGCAGGTTGGAGGAGGGGCAGATCTCCAGGGCGATGCCGCGGTCGCGGACCCAGCTGGCCAGCTCGCCGAGGGTCACGAGGCCGATGTTGTCGTTGACCTCATCACTGCTGTCGTTGAATTCGGCACCGTCTTCGTCCTCCTCGAACTCAACGGTGACATCTTCGGCGATCCGGACGCCGTGGCCCAGGCGCAGGGCGCGGCCGTCGACGAGGGCCGACTGGATGCTTTCCAGGCCGGCAGCCTCGCCGGCGTGGACGGTGGCCGGGAAGTTGTGCTGGGCCAGGTAGGTGAAGGCGTCCTTGAAGCGGGAGGGCAGGAAGCCGTCCTCGGCACCGGCGATGTCGAAGCCGACGGCGCCGTTGTTGCGGTGGCGGACGGCCAGTTCGGCGATCTCCTGGCCGCGGTCGGCGTGGCGCATGGCCGTGATCAGCTGGCCGACCTGGATATCGCGGCCGGTCTCGGCCACGGCGTCCACGCCGGCTTCGAGGCCTGCCTGCACGGCCTCGACCACTTCATCCAGGCTCAGGCCCTTCTGCAGGTGCTGTTCGGGTGCCCAGCGCACTTCGCCGTACACGACGCCGTCGTCGGCCAGGTCCTCGACGAACTCCTTGGCGACGCGGAACAGACCTTCCTTGGTCTGCATGGCGGCGATGGTGTGGTCGAAGGTCTCGAGGTAGCGGACCAGCGAGCCGGAGTCGGCTGATTCGCGGAACCACTCCCCCAGCGCGACAGGGTCGGTCGAAGGCAGCGTATGGCCCACGGCCTCTGCAAGCTCAATGATGGTGGCCGGACGCAGCCCGCCATCCAGGTGGTCGTGAAGGGAAACCTTGGGAAGGCCCTTCAGGTCGAAGTCGAGGTCAGGGGCAGCGTCAGGAATAGTCTCAGTCACGTTCCAACCTTAGGGTCGGAGGGCGCCGGACGCTACTTTCTGCCGGCCTCGGCATCCCCGGAGGCGATCATCGGTGAAGGGACGGAGGCGGCGGCCGGTTCGTGCGTGGGCCCGCCGTCGAGCCACTCGTCCACGACCTCGGCGTCGTGGCGCCCGAGCCGCTTGTGCCACCAGCGCAGGACGTGATCGATCAGCACACCCAGCACGATCGCAAACACCACTGCGATGCCGGCGCTCAGCAACGGGTTGTCATGCAGCCAGGGGAAGGAGCTCGCCAGGACGCCGATGCCGATGGAATAGACCACCCAGGTGGCGCAGGCAGAGGCGTCCAGGAAGAAGAATCTCCGGTGCGGGAAGCCCGTGGTGCCCGCAACGTAGTTGACGGCGACGCGTCCCCACGGGATGTAACGGGCGGTGAAGATCAGGACTGCGCCGCGCTTCTCCAGTTCGTAGCGCGCCCAGCCGAAGGCTTTCTGGACTTTCGGCTTGCGCATCCAGCGGAACCGCTCGAGGCCGATCTTCCGGCCCAGCAGGTACGCCATGTTGTCACCCGCGATGGCGCCGACCAGGGCTGTCAGGCCCAGGATCCAGAGATTGGGCTGACCGCCGCGCACGGAGAACGCCGCGAGGGCAACAATCAGGGTCTCACTCGGGACCACCATCGCGAAGCCGTCCACAAAGAAGAAGACCAGGAGGAGGGGGTATATCCACCACTGGCCAGCTGCGTGGAGCACGACCTCATTAATGAACTCCACGCGGGCATGGCTCCTAGACGAAAATGTGGCACAACATCTGCCAGCGGAAAGTGACGTAAATCGCTCCTAAGTGTCCCATGGCGATGGCACGCTTCGCTACGGTTTCGCGGAGGTTCACTGCCGGCCTAGCCCTCCGCCGGCGGCGGCGTCCGGTCCGCGTCTGCCGGGACCTTTCCGCGCAGCCGGCTGATGCCAAGGTCCACAACGATTCCGAGGCCGATCGCGCAGATGACGGCGACGATGACGCCGAGCAGGTGGTTGTGTTCGAACCACTGCCCGAAGAACAGTCCGATCGCGACGGAATACCCGGCCCAGAGCAGCGCCGAGAGGACTGTCAGCCCCACAAACCGGGGCCGCGGGTAGTGCGTGACGCCGGCGGCCAAGTTCACGGCTACCCGGCCGATGGGAACAAACCGCGCCACGAGGATCAGCGACGCCGGGCGCTTGTGCAGTTCCGTGCCGGCCCAGGAGAAGGCCTTCTGCATACGCGGGCCCCGCATCCACGCCCAGCGGCGGGTGCCTGTGCGCCGGCCGATCAGGTAGGCGGTATTGTCGCCGAGGAAGGCGCCCGCCGCTGCGGTGGCTATCAGGAAGAGCGGATTGGGTACGTCTGCCGTGGCCGCGACGGCGGCCAGCCCGACCACCACGGATTCGCTCGGGATGGGCGGGAAAAAGCCGTCAATCACGCAGCAGGCGAACACGACGAAGAGGACCCAGGGTTGGCCTGCGGCTGCCAGGATGAAATCGTTGATTGCCTGCACGGTTTCCTATCACACGGCCGGGCCTGGGAGTACTGCTGTGGTGCCAGTGTACTGGTTGCCCTATCAGATGCGGCGGCTAAACGGCGGGTTTGGCGACCATAGGTGATAGGGCAACCGGGGGGCCGGCGGCAGGGTCCTCAGGCGATGCGGTCGATGATCAGCCGCTGTGCCGGGCGGGAACCCTCCGGGGCAATCATCACGGCGTGCTCGAGTGCCTCCCTGGCCCGCTCGAACTTCTCCGGGGTGTCGGTCAGCAGGGTCATGAGCGGCTCGCCGGCCTTGACCGTGGCGCCGGGCTTGGCGTGCATCCGCACCCCGGCGCCGGCCTGGACCTGGTCCTCCTTGCGGGCGCGGCCGGCCCCAAGGCGCCAGGCCGCGACACCGACGGCCATGGCGTCGAGTTCCACCAGCACGCCGTCGGCCGGGGCGTAGATGACTTCTGATTCCTTCGCGACCGGCAGCTTGGCCCGGGGGTCCCCGCCCTGCGCCTCGATCATCCGGTTCCAGACGTCCATGGCCCGGCCGTCCCGCAGCGCCGCCCGGGGGTCGGCGTCGCGGACCCCGGCGCAGGCCAGCATCTCCTCGGCGAGCCGGACGGTGAGTTCGACGACGTCTTCCGGGCCCCCGCCGGCGAGCACTTCGACGGACTCCTCGACCTCGATCGCGTTGCCCGCGGTGAGGCCCAGGGGCGTGTGCATGTTGGTCAGCAGTGCCACCGTGTTCACACCGGCGTCCTTGCCCAGGGCCACCATGGTCTCGGCCAGTTCGCGGGCCCGGGCCTCGTCCTTCATGAAGGCACCGCTGCCCACTTTGACGTCGAGCACCAGCGAGCCGGTGCCTTCGGCGATCTTTTTGCTCATGATCGAGGAGGCGATCAGCGGAATGGCCTCGACCGTTCCGGTGACGTCCCGCAGCGCATAGAGCTTCTTGTCGGCCGGGGCCAGCCCGGCGCCCGCGGCACAGATGACGGCGCCCACGTCCTGGAGCTGGGCCAGCATTTCCTTGTTGCTTAGCGCCGCGCGCCAGCCCGGGATCGATTCGAGCTTGTCCAGCGTGCCGCCGGTGTGGCCCAGGCCGCGGCCGGAGAGCTGCGGCACAGCCACGCCGAAGACCGCCACGAGGGGGGCCAGCGGGAGGGTGATCTTGTCCCCCACGCCGCCGGTGGAGTGTTTGTCACTCGTGGGCAACACGGAGCCGTCGGACCGGCGCAGGCTGGAGAAGTCCATCCGCTCACCGGAGGCGATCATCGCGGCAGTCCAGCGGGAGATCTCGGCCCGGTCCATGCCGTTGAGCAGGATGGCCATGTTCAGGGCGGCCATCTGCTCGTCGGCGATCGCGCCGCGGGTGTAGGCGTCGATCGTCCAGTCGATCTGGGCGGGGCTGAGTACGCCCTTGTCCCGCTTGATGCGGATGATGTCGACGGCGTCGAACGCTTCGGTCTTGTTGGGGGTTTGTGTCACCGGGGTTCCTCCAGGTGTTGGGGGCCAAAGGCATCGGGAAGGACCTGGTCCATGTTCTTGATTCCCTGCGTGGTCATGAGCTCCATGCCGGGAGCCCGGAATTCGTAGAGCAGCTGCCGGCAGCGTCCGCACGGCATCAGGACGTTGCCGCCGGCGTCGACACAGTAGAAGGCGCGCAGCAGCCCGCCGCCGGTCATGTGCAGATTGCCCACGAGGGCGCACTCGGCGCACAGGGTGAGTCCGTAGCTCGCGTTCTCGACGTTGCAGCCGCTGACGATCCGGCCGTCCGCGGTGAGGGCTGCCGCCCCCACCGCGAACTTCGAATACGGCGCGTACGCGTTCTTCATGGCGGCGACCGCCGCGGCCTCGAGGACCGCCCAGTCGACGTCGTTGCTCCCCACGCCCGTCAGCCCTTGACGTACGGTATGCCGCTCGCGGCCGGCGGGCGGGAGCGGCCCACGAGTCCGGCCACGGCCAGCACCGTCACCAGGTACGGCAGCATCGCCATGAACTGGCTCGGCACGGGCGTTCCGATGATCGTCACGATGCTCTGCAGGTTGTCGGCGAAGCCGAACAGCAGCGCGGCGAAGAAGGCGCCGATCGGGTTCCAGCGCCCGAAGATGAGTGCGGCCAGGGCAATGAACCCGCGGCCGCCGGAGATCTCCTTGGTGAAACTGTCGATTGCCACCAGCGTGAAGAAGGACCCGCCGATGCCTGCGATGGCGCCGCCGAGCGTGACGTTCCAGAACCGGGTCGCATTGACCTTGATCCCCATGGTGTCCGCCGCCTGCGGGTGCTCGCCGACGGCACGGACCCGCAGGCCCCACTTGGTCTTGAACAACCCGACCCACACCACGATGACCGCGATGTACATCAGGTAGCCGATCAGGGACTGCTTGAAAAGGATCGGACCGATCAGCGGGATGTCCGCAAGCAGCGGAATCGGGATGGGGTCCAGGTGGGCCGGCGAGTTGAACTTCGTCTTGTCCGCCTGCATGACGGTGCTGAACAGGAAGCCGGTCAGACCGGAGACCAGGACGTTGAGTACGACGCCGACGATGATCTGGTTGACGAGGTACTTGATGCTGAACAAGGCCAGGACCATGGAAACCAGGGCTCCGGCCATCGCGGCCGCCAGCAGGCCGATAAACGCATTGTGCGTCAGGGTCGCAACGATCGCTGCGGTGAACGCACCGCCCAGGAGCTGGCCTTCGATCGCGATGTTCACGACGCCGACGCGCTCGCAAAGCACACCCGAAAGGGACCCGAAAACGAGGGGCACGGCCAGTGTCACCGATCCCGCGATGAGCCCGGCGAGGGAAATGCTGGTCGAGCGCGCGCCGCCGACAACCCAGATCAGGAAGGCCGCGACAAACAGCACGATGAACACAACCGTCAACCAGCCGGGCGTGATCCGGTTCTTGGTCTTGAGGAAGACGGCATAGCCGGCGAGGGCCAGCATCAACACGGAGAGGACGATCCCGCCGAAGAAGGCCGGAACTTCGATCGCCGGCAGCTGAAAGAAGTCGCTGCCGGTGGAAATCCCGAACTTCGCGCTCTGGTGGGGACCGAGCAGGCCAAAGAAGACGAACGCCACGACTGCCAGGACCAGCAGGGTCACCGGCAGCTTCCAGGTCACGGGCTTGGCGGTGACCGCGGGTGTTTGTTCCTTGACCGGCGGGGTTCCCGGCCGCGGTTTTCCCGATTGCGGCTTTCCCGATTGGGGCTTTCCCGATTGGGGCTTTCCCGGAACGGGCGATGTTGCTGTTGTGCTCATGCTGCACCTCCGGTGGTTGCTGCCTTCTGGGATTTGCCGGCGGACGCGGCCTTCTTCTGACGCGGGTTCAGCCCGAAGACCGCACGCACCAGCGGCGGGGCGGCGATGAACAGCACGATCAGCGACTGGACCACCAGGACAATGTCGATCGGGGTGCCGGTCTGGATCTGCATCTGGACCGCACCAGCGCGGAAGGCGCCGAAGAGCAGGCCGGCGGCGAAGGTGCCCCACGGCGTCGAGCGTCCCAGCAGCGCCACCGTGATGGCGTCAAAGCCGTAGGTGGCGGCGACGCCGTCGGTGAGCACTTTTTCGGTACCCGCGACCTGCGCGACGCCGGACATGCCGGCGAGGGCGCCGGCGATCGCCATCACGAGGATGGTGGCCCGCGGCACGTTGATGCCTGCCGTCAGGGCTGCCTTCGGGTTGGCGCCCACAGCACGGAACTCAAAGCCGATCGTGGAGCGGTTCAGGATCCACCAGACCAGGAACGTGGCAGCGATGGCGAGGACGAAACCCAGGTGCAGCCGGTACTGGCTGCCGAAGATCTGCGGGTACACCGCGCTGGGATCCAGGATGGGCGAGATCGGGTTGCTCTCCCCCGGGCGCTGGAAGGCCGGAGTGTTGAGCAGGTACCGCAGGAAGTACAGCGCGATGTAGTTGAACATGATCGTCAGGATCACTTCATGGGCGCCGGTGCGTGCCTTGAGGAAACCGACGAGGCCGCCCCAGACGGCGCCGCCGACGATGCCGGCCAGCAGGACCAGCAGCAGGTGCAGTCCCAGCGGGAGGTGCAGGGCGAAGCCCACCCAGGACGCGAGGATGCCGGCCATGATGATCTGGCCCTGCGCACCGATGTTGAACAGGCCTGCACGGAAGGCCAGAGCCACGCCCAGACCGGCGGTGATCAGCGGGGTGGAAATGGTGAGGGTTTCCATCAGCGGGGCGAACTGGCCGGCCACGCCGGTGCCCCGGGGGTTGAACACCGAGCCCTGGAAGAGGGCGATGTAGGAGCGCGTGGCGGCGTTCCAGACGGCGGACAGGAAGTCAGCGGGCCGGGCAAACAGGTAACCGGCCGTCGTGGTGACAGCCTTGTCGGTGCTCGCGATCAGCAGCCCGCCGAGGATCAGTGCCAGCAGCACCGCCAGGACGGACACCAGGCCGCCGCCGGTGAAGATCCTTCGCAGCACGGAGTCGGGACCGCCGGGGATCGTGCCGCTCTGCGCGGAGACCGGCACGGCCGACGGCGCCAGCGCGCCGCCCGCGGTGTCGAGCGAGATGGCCGCCGCGGCAGCCGCCGCCGGCGTTTCGCGCGCTGTGGCGGGCGCCTCCGGAGCTTCGTCCGGAGCCTGGGTCTCCGGAGCTTCGTCCGGGCCCTTGTCCGGGCCCTGCTCGGCCGGGTGTCGTGGCGGGTTCTGTTCAGTCATGGTGCTCTCCTACGGCGCCGGAGCCGGGCTCCTGCGCGGGGTGGGCGGCGGGCGCCGGGATCGATGCCGGGGTTGTTGCGTGCTGCTTACTGACGGTGTCGGCGTGGGCGTCGGCCGGGGACAGCCCGGCCATCATCAGTCCGAGGACGTCGCGTCCGGTGCCGGCCGGGACAATGCCCACCAGCTTGCCCTTGTAGAGCACTGCGATCCTGTCGGCGAGCTCAATCACCTCGTCCAGTTCGGTGGAGACGATCATCACGGGGGTGCCGTGGTCCCGCTCGGCCACGATGCGCTTGTGCAGGAACTCGATGGATCCCACGTCCACGCCGCGGGTGGGCTGGGAGGCGATGAAGAGGCGCAGCGGCCGGGAAAGCTCCCGCGCCATGACGACTTTCTGCTGGTTGCCGCCGGACAAGGTGCCGGCGGCGAGAGAGCCGGACGGGGTGCGCACATCGAATTCTTCGATCCGGGTCCTGGCGTTCTCCAGGACTTTGGCCGGGCTCATGCTGATGCCCTTGGCGAACGGTTCCTGGTCGTACCGGTCAAGGATCAGGTTCTCGGCGATGGAGAAGGTCCCGATCAGGCCGTCGACCGAGCGGTCTTCCGGTACGAAGCCGACGCCGGCCCCGAGGACTTCCTTGACGCTGCGTCCCACGAGCTCTTCGCCGTCGAGCAGGATGGAGCCGTGCACGCGGTCCTGCAGGCCCAGGATGGCCTCCGTCAGTTCCGTCTGGCCGTTCCCCTGGACGCCGGCGACGGCGACGATCTCGCCCCGGGCGATGTCGAAGCTGATGCCGTCCACCACGTGCTGGCCGCTGGCCGCAATGACGGTGAGGTCCGTGATCTGAAAGGTCTTTTCCTTTGGCTGGGCCGGAGCCTTGTCGAGGGTCAGGTTGACGGCCCGGCCCACCATCATGGAGGCGAGTTCCGTCGTCGAGGCGTCGGGATTGGCGGTGCCGACCACCTTGCCCCGCCGGATCACCGTGATGGTGTCCGAGACTTCCTTGACCTCGCGGAGCTTGTGCGAGATGAAGACGATGGACGTTCCATGGCTCTTGAGCTGCCGCATGATGTCCAGCAGCTCATCGGTGTCCTGCGGCGTCAGCACGGCGGTGGGCTCGTCCAGGATGAGGACTTTGGCGTCGCGGACCAGTGCCTTGATGATTTCCACCCGCTGCTGCACGCCGACCGGGAGGTCTTCGATCAGGGCGTCCGGGTCGACGTCGAAGCCGTACCGGTCGGAAATCTCCTGGATCTTGCGCCGGGTGTCATCCAGATTCAGGAAACCGCCGGCCTTGGTGGTTTCAGCACCGAGGGCGACGTTCTCGGCCACTGTGAAGACCGGGACCAGCATGAAGTGCTGGTGCACCATGCCGATGCCCGCAGCCATGGCGTCCCCCGGGCCGCGGAAGGTGACGGGTTTGCCATCAACGAGGATCTGACCCTCGGTGGGCTCGTACAGCCCGTATAGGACGTTCATCAGCGTGGACTTGCCAGCGCCGTTCTCGCCGAGCAGACAGTGAATCTGCCCGGGTTCAACAACCACATCGATGTGATCGTTGGCTACCAGGGAGCCGAAGCGTTTGGTGATCCCCTTGAGTTCAAGTTTCAAAACTCTGACCAATCTCGAGGTGCCCGGAAGACGTGGCCCGGACGCGTAATGGGGCTGCAGCACCAGCCTAGTGCTTGCGGCCGGAGGCGGAGCGGGGTCCGCTCAACGAAAAGCGCCACGGCCCGTGCGGTGAATGACCGGACGGGCCGTGGCGCTCGGAGGAGGAGGCTAGGCCTTCGGGCTTGCTGCGGATTCAACCTTCAGCTTGCCGTCGGCGATGTCCTTCTTGATTTGGTCCAGCTCGGTCTTCAGCTCGGCCGGAACCGCGGAATCCAGGTCGTGGAACGGAGCCAGCCGCACGCCGTCGTTTGCGAGGGTGCCAATGTACGGCGTGCCGGTGAACTTGCCGTCCTTGTCTTCCTTCACAACGGTCTCGACGGCTTCGCCCATCTGCTTCATGACGGAGGAGAGCATGATGTCCTTGTAATCCGGTGCCGTGAGGAAGCCGTCGGAGTCAACCCAGATGAGCTTGACGTCCTTGCCTGCCGCCTTGGCTTCCTTCAGGGCCGCGCCCGCACCCTTGCCGACCGGTCCGGCGACGGGCATGACGATGTCCGCGCCCTGGTCCAGGAAGTTCTGGGTGAACTGCTTGCCCTTGTCCTGCTTTTCGAAGTCGCCGGTGAAGGAGCCGTCCTGCTTCGCCTTGTCCCAGCCAAGAACCTTGACGTCCTTGCCCTTCTGCTCGTTGTAGTACTTCACGCCGTCGGCGTAGCCGTCCATGAAGATGGTGACGGTGGGGATCTTGATGCCGCCGAAGGTGGCGACCGTTCCCGTCTTGGTGGTGCCTGCCGCGAGGTAGCCGGCCAGGAAGGCGGCCTGGGCCGTGTCGTAGATGATCGGCTTGACGTTGGAGATCGGGGTGTCGTAGCCGAAGTCGATGATCGCGAAGTGCTTGTCCGGGTTCGCCGTGGCCTGGGCCTTCGTGGCGTCGCCCAGAAGGAAGCCGACAGTGATGGTCAGGTTGCAGCCGGCCGTGACCATGGCGCGCAGGTTCGGCTCGAAGTCGTTGTTGGTCTTGGACTCGACCTGGTTGACCTTGATGCCGAGGTCCTTCTCGGTCTTTTTCAGGCCTTCCCAGGAGGACTGGTTGAACGACTGGTCGTCGAATCCACCCGAGTCGGACACGATGCAACCCGTGTAGTTGCCGGCGGTGTTGGTGGCGCTGCTGCCTGCCTCCGGGGCAGCCCCGCAACCCGTGAGCAGGAGAGCAGCCGCACCCGCGGTGGCGACTCCGGCCATTGAACCGCGCTTGAAGGTTGCACGTAGTGAGTTCTTCAATTTTCCTCCAGGAAGAAAGAGTAGGCGCTACGACAGGAGTTCAATGAGTGTCTGTTGGCGGTATTGCCGCTGCAACGCTGTTTTCAATGAGAAGTTCGCAGCACTGCGCCGAGGCGCACTGATGCAAGCTACTTTAGTGTCCTGCAACACGTCCGGATAACACAGTTCACGGCATTTCCCTAGATTGTTGAGAACTTGTTACCAAGCGGTAGTCGAGGATGCGCGAGCGGACACTTGAGGCCCCGAAATCGTGGATTCCGGGGCCTCAAGTGTCCGCTCGCGCAGGCTGACTAACTTTACTTTCGTGTTAGATCCGGACGAGCATCTTGCCGGTGTTGGCGCCGTCGAGCAGGTCCATGAAGGCCTGCGGCGCGTTCTCCAGCCCGTCCACGACTGTCTCGTCGTAGCGGACCGTGCCGTCCGCGAGCCAGTCCGCCATCTGCTGGGCGAATTCCGCCGAGTGCTGCCGCTGCCCGCCGACGAGGAAGCCGCGCAGGGTCAGCTGCTTGCCGATGGCGACGGCCAGGTTGCGCGGGGCGGCCGGGGCCTCGGTGGCGTTGTACTGCGAGATGGCGCCGCACAGGGCCACCCGTCCGCCCACGTTGAGGACCGAGAGCGCCGCCTCGAGGTGGTCTCCGCCGACGTTGTCGAAGTAGACGTCGATTCCTTTTTCTCCGGCGGCTTCCTGCAGCAGGTCCCGGACCGGGCCGTCGTGGTAGTTGAAGGCGGCGTCGAAGCCGAGCTCCAGCAGCCGTGCCACCTTCTCGGGGCTGCCGGCACTGCCGATCACGCGGGAGGCGCCCTTGGCTTTGGCGATCTGGCCCACCAGCGAGCCCACGGCGCCGGCGGCACCGGAGACGAACACCGCGTCGCCGGGCTTGAAGTCGGCTACCTTCAGCAGGCCTGCATAGGCGGTGAGTCCCGTCATGCCGAGGGCTCCGAGGAAGGCGGAGGCCGGGGCAAGGTCCGTGCGCGCCAGGGTGGTGGCCTTGGCGTCCACGACGGCGTACTCGCGCCAGCCGAGCTGGTGCACGACGGCGTCCCCCACCGTTCGCCCCTCGGCCCGGGACGCGATCACCTCACCGACGGCACCGCCGTCGAGCGCCGCGTCCAGGGCGAACGGAGCGGAATAGGACTTGACGTCGTTCATCCGGCCGCGCATGTACGGGTCCACCGAGATGTAGAGATTGCGGACCAGCACCTGGCCGTCCTGCAGTTCCGGCAGCGGCGCTTCCGCGAGGCGGAAGTTTTCCGGCACCGGGCGGCCGTGCGGCCGGGACGCCAGCTGGACTTCCCGAGTGGTGGTGGGGAGCGGGCCGGTGGGGACGGCGGTGGTTTCTGCCGTGTTGGCGCTCATGCGGCGACCTCCAGAATCTTGATGTCGACGTTGATATTGCCGCGGGTGGCGTTGGAGTACGGGCAGATCTTGTGCGCCTTTGCCACGAGGGCCTCGGCGGTCCGCCAGTCCACTGCGGGCAAAGCGATCTCCAGTTCTGCGGCGAGCCCGTAGCCGGCGCCGTCGGCGAGGGCACCGAAGTGGATCTTGGCGGCGACGGCGGAGTCCGTTAGGTCCGCCCGTTCCTTGCGCCCCACGAGCCGCAGTGCCGAGTGGAAGCACGCCGCGTAGCCGGCGGCGAACAGCTGCTCGGGGTTGGTACCTTCGCCGGTGCCGCCGAGTTCCACCGGGCTGGCCAGGGTCACATCGAGTCTGCCGTCCTGGCTCCGGGCGTTGCCGTCCCGGCCAACACCTGTGGCGAGTGCTTCTGCCGTGTAGAGAGTCTTCAAGTGGTTCCGTTCTGTTGGGGGTATGTGCTCAGCGGGAGGAATGCAGCGCGGCGGTCAGCCGGCCGAGGGTGTCCCGAAGCTGGTCAAGTTCTGCGGGCGACAGCCCGGCGGCGACCGCGAGCCGTTGCGGAATGCCGGTGGCTTCAGCGCTCAGGGCGGCACCGGCGTCGGTCAGGAATACTTCCACCCGGCGCTCATCTTCCGCGGATCGGCGCCGTTCCACGAGGCCCAGGGCTTCGAGCCGCTTGAGCAGCGGTGAGAGCGTGCCCGAGTCGAGCCCGAGCTCCTCCCCCAGCTCCCGGACGCTGCGGGGCTGCTCCTCCCAGAGCACCAGCATCACGAGGTACTGGGGGTAGGTCAGGCCCAGCCCCTCGAGCATCGGCCGGTAGACCGCGGTGGCGGCACGCGACGCCGAGTACATCGCGAAGCAAACCTGCCTGTTGAGGCGGGGGGCGTTGACGCTCGGCTCGTTGGTCATGCCACCACCGTAGTCCACAATTGCATTGTGCACAACCTAATCAGCGCATCGCCGGACGCCCACCCCATGCGCGAACGTACACTTCAGGCCCCGAAATCGCAGAAATCGGGGCCTGAAGTGTACGTTCGCGCCTGGGTTTGGGTGTGGCCGGGCCTTGGAGGTCGCGGAGGGCTAGAGGTCGCGGATGGTGCGCAGCGCCGCGGCCGTGAGGACCTGGATGCCGAGGCCGAGCGCGCGTTCGTCCAGGATGTAGTCGCCGCGGTGGAGGTCGTATTCTTCGCCGCCGGGGGTCTTGGTGCCCAGGCGCATCATGGCGCCGGGGGTTTCCGCGAGGAACCAGGCGAAGTCCTCGCCACCCATCGACTGCGGCGTCAGGACCACGGCACCCTCGCCGATTTCGGCGCGGGCTGCGGCCTCGATCAGGGCTGTCTCGTGTTCGGAGTTCACCACGGGAGGCACACCGCGGGTGTGTTCAAGGTGCACGTCGACGCCGTACGGTGCCGCGATCTGCTGCACGACCTCGTCGAGGATTACACCGGCGCTGTGCCAGGCGTCGCGGTCCAGGCAGCGCATGGTGCCCGCCATGTAGCCGCTGGCAGGGATCGCGTTGGGGGCGGAGCCGGCGGAGATGTGGCCCCAGACCACGGAGACGCCGCTGCGGACGTCAACGCGGCGGGAGAGCACGGCCGGAACGTTGACCGCGATCTGAGCCAGGGCGAAGATGAGCTCTTCGGTCAGGTGCGGGCGTGAGGTGTGTCCCCCGCGGCCGGTCAGTTCGATCTTGATGGTGTCCGAGGCGGAGGTGATGGCGCCGATCCGGGTGCCGATCTTGCCCACTTCGATCCGGGGGTCACAGTGCAGGGCCAGGATCCGGGGAACACCCGCCAGGACGCCCTGTTCGATGCAGCTCTGGGCGCCGCCGGGCATCGTTTCCTCGGCCGGCTGGAAGATGATCCGCACGGAACCGCGCAGCGGCGACTCCTCGTGCATCCGCTGCAGGACCAGGGCCGCGCCGAGCATGGTGGTGGTGTGGACGTCATGTCCGCACGCGTGGGTGACGCCGTGGTTCTTCGAGGCGAACTCGAGCCCGGTTTCCTCGATGATCGGCAGGGCGTCGATGTCGCCGCGGAGGGCGGTGGCGATGGGGCCCTCACCGATGTCCACCGTCAGGCCGGTGCCCTCGAGGCGGCGGGGCGTGAGGCCTGCGTCCTGGAGTCGCTTGACGAGTTTGTCTGTGGTGCGGAACTCCTTGAAGGACAGCTCCGGGTGCGCATGCAGGTCACGGCGGAAAGCGATCAGCTCCGGCAGGAGGGGCTCCAGCCACGGCCCCACCAGTGTGGTGGGCTCAGCTTCAGTAGTGTAATTGCGCACGGAATAACTCTAGCGAGCGCACAAAGAATAGCGGCATCGGGTACGGCGCGTTACAGATGAATGAACGTTCGCCGCCGGCAGGCAAGGCCCGGCTGGCGGCTACAGGACGTCCGTGTCGCCGCTGGCCTTGAGGGCGTCGACGGCCTGCTTCACGCGCTGGGAGTGTTCCTTGTGCATCACGAGCAAGGCGTCAGGGGTATCCACCACGACGACGTCCTTGATCCCGATCAGCGCGATCACGCGCTTGGTATCAGAGACCACCACGCCGCTCGCGTCCTCCGTGAAGACGCGGGCACCCTCACCGATCACGGTGACGTCCTTGACTTCCTTTGCGCTGTTGAGCCGGCCCACCGAGGCAAAGTCCCCGACGTCGTCCCAGCGGAAGGTTCCGGGCACGACGGCGACGTCGCCGGCGGCAGCGGCCGGTTCGGCCACGGCGTAGTCAATGGCGATCTTGGGCAGGGTGGGCCAGACGCGGGCCTTGACCTCCTCGCGCTGCGGGGTGTCCCAGGCCTTGGCGATTTCCTGAACCCCGGCGAAAAGCTCGGGCTGGTTGGCCTCGAGGTGCTTGAGCATCAGCGAGACGGGAGCCACGAACATACCGGCGTTCCAGACATACTCGCCACTGTCGAGATACTCCTGGGCGACCTCTTCGCTGGGCTTCTCCACGAACTCGACGACGGCCTGGGCACTGGGGGCGCCGTCCACGCCGAGGTTCTTCCCGGCCCGGATGTAGCCGAAGCCGGTGGAGGGGTGCGTGGGCTTGATGCCGATCGTGACGATCTTGCCGGCCGCGGCTGCGTGGATGGCCTCCCTGACGGCCTCATGAAACAGCTCGTCGGGGCTGATCACCTGGTCCGCCGCAAAAGACCCCATGATGGTGTCCGGATCACGCTCGTGCAGGATCGCTGCGGCCAAACCGATGGCGGCGCCGGAGTCTTTGGGTTCGCTCTCCAGCACAAGGTCCGCGTCGTCAATCTCGGGGAGCTGGCGACAGACAGCGTCACGATGGGCCATCCCGGTCACCACGAGCATGTGCTTGCCGGCGAGCGGCTCCAGCCGGTCGTAGGTGGATCTCAGCAGTGTGCTGCCCGAGCCCGTGAGGTCGTGAAGGAATTTGGGGGCTGCTGCCCGCGACAGAGGCCAGAGGCGGGTCCCCACACCGCCTGCCGGAATCACCGCAATGAATCGGCTCAGGGCCGAACCCTGTGGTGAGTCCTGGCTTGTCACTTTGTCTGTAGTCATCACGGCTACTTTAGCCGAATCCGGCCCGGCCGCCCCTGATCAGGGGCCAGGACACGGCACCTGCCGCTCCTGCGGGGCACTCCCGCGACCGCTCCGCCCAGCGCGGGCAATGTGGCGTTAGTCTCAAAACGGTTCGAAAACCGCGCCGGGGCCCGTCACCAACGGGTGGCTGAATTGAATAAGCTGTGGGCGAAGCCTAGATTTAGGCTTGAGTTTATGAGTGCTCTCGCAGCAGGCGTTCCCCCCGCGTGGATCCCATGCCAGCGCCGCTGTGTTGCAGGGAGGTTTATTCAGTGCCGACAAAACCAGCTGGCACCTTGTACCGCGGCCGTGAAGGCATGTGGTCCTGGGTTGGACACCGCATTACCGGTGTAGTGATCTTTTTCTTCTTGTTGGTCCATGTGCTGGACACCTCACTGGTGCGTGTGTCCCCGGAGGCCTACACCGCCGTGATCGGAACCTACAAGAACCCCCTGATGGCCCTGGGTGAAACGGGCCTTGTCGCTGCGATTGTGTTCCACGCCTTCAACGGCCTGCGGATCATCGCCGTCGACTTCTGGAAGAAGGGCGCAAAGTACCAGCGCCAGATGCTGTGGACGGTACTGGCCCTCTGGGTCGTCGTCATGGTGGGCTTCTCCATCCGCCACCTTTCCCTTGCCTTTGGAGGTCACTAAGCCATGAGTGCAACTGAGATTCAGACCCCACGAAGTGGACAAAACAGCAGTGGACAAAACAGGAGTGCAAAGGTCGGCAGCGGCCGCATTGCCCCGCAGTACCGCCGCAGCGGCTCTTCCAGGGGCAATTTCGAAATGCTCGCCTGGCTCTTCATGCGGCTTTCCGGCGTGGTCCTGGTGGTCCTGATCTTCGGCCACCTGACCGTCAACCTGCTGGTGGGCGAGGGCATCCACGCCATCGACTTCGGCTTCGTGGCCGGCAAGTGGGCCGACCCGTTCTGGCAGGTCTGGGACCTGGCCATGCTGTGGCTGGCCATGCTGCACGGCACCAACGGCGTCCGCACCATCATCAACGACTACGCGGAGAAGGACGCCACGCGTCTCTGGCTGAAGATCGTTCTCTACGCGGCCACCACCGTCATCATCGTCCTGGGCACCATGGTCATCTTCACCTTCGACCCGTGCCCCGTGGTCAACGGTGCCCAGCTGCCCGGCGGCTTCTGCCCCGCGCCGTAACGGCGCAGCCCAAGCGGCAACCGATCCTTGCCTGCCCGGTGCCGGCAAGGATTTCCACGAGACTTCACCGGGCAGGCTCCGCCGGCCGGTGTTTGATAGCGAATTTTGAGAGAAAGAGCGTCTGGTATGCAGGTCCATAAGTACGACGTCGTCATCGTCGGTGCCGGTGGCGCCGGGATGCGCGCGGCGATCGAATCAGGTCAGCGCGCGAAAACAGCAGTACTGACCAAGCTGTACCCCACCCGTTCCCACACCGGCGCGGCCCAGGGCGGCATGTGTGCGGCCCTGGCCAACGTCGAGGAAGACAACTGGGAGTGGCACACCTTCGACACCATCAAGGGCGGCGACTACCTGGTTGACCAGGACGCCGCCGAGGTCATGGCGAAGGAAGCGATCGACGCCGTCCTGGACCTGGAAAAGATGGGCCTGCCGTTCAACCGCACGCCCGAGGGCCGGATTGACCAGCGCCGTTTCGGCGGCCACACCCGCGACCACGGCAAGGCTCCGGTCCGCCGTGCCTGCTACGCCGCCGACCGCACCGGCCACATGATCCTGCAGACCCTGTACCAGAACTGCGTCAAGCACAACGTCGAGTTCTACAACGAGTACTACGTCCTTGACCTGCTGACCGTCGAGGAAGACGCTGTCCGCGAGGACGGCACGCCGTACAAGCAGAAGCGCGTCGCCGGCGTCGTCTCCTACGACCTCGCCTCCGGTGAGCTGCACGTCTTCCAGGCCAAGTCCGTGGTGTTCGCCTCCGGCGGCGCCGGCAAGGTCTTCAAGACCACCTCCAACGCCCACACTCTCACCGGTGACGGCATGGGCATCGCGTTCCGCCGCGGCATCCCCCTGGAGGACATGGAGTTCTTCCAGTTCCACCCGACAGGCCTCGCGGGCCTGGGCATCCTCCTCTCCGAGGCCGCCCGCGGCGAAGGAGCGATCCTGCGCAACTCCGAGGGTGAGCGCTTCATGGAGCGCTACGCCCCCACCATCAAGGACCTCGCCCCCCGCGACATCGTGGCCCGCTCCATGGCCAACGAAGTCCGTGAGGGACGCGGCTGCGGCCCGAACAAGGACTACGTCCTCCTGGACCTGACCCACCTTGAGCCGGCGCACATCGACGCCAAACTGCCGGACATCACCGAGTTCGCCCGCACCTACCTGGGCGTCGAGCCGTACACGGAGCCGGTTCCGGTCTTCCCGACGGCGCACTACGCCATGGGCGGCATCCCCACCAACATCACCGCCGAGGTGCTCCAGGACAACGACACGATCGTCCCGGGCCTCTACGCCGCCGGCGAGGTCGCCTGTGTCTCCGTGCACGGTTCCAACCGACTGGGCACGAACTCGCTGCTGGACATCAACGTCTTCGGCAAGCGCGCCGGCATCGCCGCCGCGGAGTACGCCAAGACCGCTGACTTCGTGGAGCTCCCCGCTGACCCGGAGGCCTACACGCTGAACCTGCTGGACCACGTCCGCACCTCGGACGGCACCGAGAAGGTCGCTGCAATCCGCAAGGAACTGCAGGACACGATGGATGCCAACATGCAGGTGTTCCGCACCGCCGACACGCTGAACCAGGTCCTGAGGGACATCGCCTCCTTCGAGGAGCGGTACCAGCGCATCAGCGTCCAGGACAAGGGCAAGCGCTTCAACCTGGACCTCCTCGAGGCCGTGGAGCTGGGCTTCCTGCTGGAGCTCGCCAAGGTCATGACCGTGGCGGCCCTGCACCGCGAGGAATCCCGCGGCGGACACTTCCGCGAGGACTTCCCCGAGCGCGACGACGAAAAATTCATGAAGCACTCGATGGCGTACAAGGATGAGCATGCTCCGGCGGATGGGGCTGCGGGAACCGCAGAAACAACAGCTGGGATCCGGCTTGCCACCAAACCGGTGGTCTTTACGCGTTACGAGCCGATGGTGAGGAAGTACTAAGATGACCGCTGAACTTGCTGAGCCGGCCTCCAAGATCGAACTGCCCGCCCATATCGGAGGCGGCGGGGAGATCCCTTCCTTCGACGTGACGCTGCGCGTGCGCCGCTACAACCCCGAGGTCTCCGACGAATCCACCTGGGATGACTTCAAGGTCACCATGTACGGCACCGACCGTGTCCTCGACGCCCTGCACAAGATCAAGTGGGAAATCGACGGCAGCGTCTCCTTCCGCCGTTCCTGTGCCCACGGCGTCTGCGGTTCCGATGCCATGCGCATCAACGGCCGCAACCGCCTCGCCTGCAAGACCCTGCTGAAGGACCTGGACACGTCCAAGCCCATCACGGTCGAGCCGATCAAGGGCCTGCCGGTGGAGAAGGACCTGATCGTGGACATGGAACCGTTCTTCCAGTCCTTCCGCGAGGTCATGCCCTTCCTGATCAACCGGGGCCACGAACCCACCAAGGAGCGCCTGCAGTCCGCCGAGGAACGCGAGCGGTTCGACGACACCACCAAGTGCATCCTCTGCGCCGCGTGCACCTCGTCCTGCCCGGTGTTCTGGACCGACGGACAGTACTTCGGCCCCGCGGCAATCGTGAACGCGCACCGCTTCATCTTCGATTCCCGTGATGATGCCGGCGACATGCGCCTCGAGATCCTCAACGACAAGGAAGGCGTGTGGCGCTGCCGCACCACCTTCAACTGCACCGAGGCATGCCCGCGCGGCATCCAGGTCACGCAGGCGATCGCCGAGGTCAAGCAGGCCATTCTGTCCCGCAAGATCTAGCAACCGGTCTCCGCAAGAACCAAAAGAACCACGACGACGGCGCCTCTCACCTTACGGGTGGGGGCGCCGTCGTCGTCTTCCCGTTCAACGAAAAGGCTCCCCATGTCCCGATCTGAAAAAGTCTCCTTCCAGGGTTCCACCGGCGAGCTGCTCTCCGGCATCATCGACGTCCCGGCGGGGCCGGTGAAAGGCTGGGGCGTGTTCTCGCACGGCTTCACGCTGGGCAAGGACAGCCCCTCGGCCTCGCGGATATGCAAGGCGCTGGCGGACAACGGAGTGGGCATGCTCCGCTTCGACAACCTGGGGCTGGGCGGATCAGCCGGGCTGTGGTCGGAGGGCTCCTTCAGCCACAAGGTGGCCGACACTGTCCGGGCCGCCGAGTTCATGCGGGAGTCAGGCAGGCCGGCCTCGCTGCTGGTGGGCCATTCCTTCGGCGGCGCAGCCGTCCTGGCAGCGGCCCGGGAGATTCCGGAGCTCGACGCCGTGGCAACGGTGGGCGCTCCGTTCTCGCCCAAGCATGTGGCGCACGTCTTTGACGCGGCCCTGGACCGGATCCTCAGCGAAGGCAGCGCCGAGGTGGACCTGGGCGGCAAACGGGTGGAGATCCGCCGGCATTTCGTGGAGGACCTGGAAAATGCGGACCTGACGGACTGCATCCGGCAGTTGCACAAGCCGCTGATGGTGCTGCACTCCCCCACGGACAACACCGTCGGCATTGAGAACGCCAGCACCATCTTCCAGACGGCGCGCCACCCACGCAGCTTCGTCTCGCTGGAGGGAAGCGATCACCTGCTGACCGGCAAGGGCCAGGCGGCGCGTGCCGCGAAGATTATTTCGGCGTGGGCCGATCAGTACCTCGACGCGGGCTTGTAGGCGCGGCGGGGCGGCGGCGCTGGCCGGACTCCACCGGTGTTTTGCCCGGCTGCACCTGGCGGGCGCCCCAACCGGTCGTCTTGTTGGCGGGCTCGGCCTTGAGGTCCTCATCCCGGATCGCCGCCCAGGCCGCGGACAGCAGGTAGACCTGGCTGACCAGGTTGAACCAGATCAGCAGGCCGATGATGATGGCGAACGGTGCCAGGATGGGGTTCCGTCCCGCGCTGGCGAGCAGCTCGGCGCTGAAGATCTGCAGCCCACCGGTGCCCACCGCGGCGAGGATGGTCCCTTCCAGCAGGGAACGCCGGGCCAGCTTCAGCCCCGCGGCCAGCCGGAACATGATCAGCGCGGTGGCCCAGCCCAGCAGCAGCGGCACGGCGATCTTGACGGAGGTAGTCAGGGGCCCGGCAAGCAGCGGATCGAGGCTCAGCTGCTCGGTCGCCCAGCCCGCGGCCGTACCGAACACCAGTGAGGCTCCGGCGCTGATCACGAGGGCGACGCCCATCAACAGCAGGGTGCCGACGTCGTGCAGTCTCAGCAGGATCGGGTTCATCTTCAGCGGGCCGAGCTGCATCACGCCGCGCACGCCGTCGCGCAGGCCGTCGATCCAGCCCAGCGAGGTCACCACTGTCACCACGGCGGCGATCACGGCGGTCCAGCCGAGGCCGTTGGGGTTCAGCAGCTCCTGGGGATCAACCAGCCCCTCGCCGCCGTCGACCTTCAAGAGGCCGGGCGCGCCCGTGGCAACACTGCTGACCACGCGTTCCAGCAGGGCCGGCTGTCCGCGGAGAACGAGTCCGGCCAGGGAGAATCCGGTGGCCAGCAGACCCGTGATGGAGAAGAACATCCTGAAGCCGATGCCGGCACTCATCAGCGGGCCGTGCTGGACCCCGTAATGCTGGAGGGCGCGCACGGGTAAGAACACGTTGAGCCGGGCCAGCAGCCACTGCACCATCGGCACCAGCGACGCCAGTCCCCCGCCGCCGGAGCGGCGGGCCTTGCCCCAGTCAACCTTTTTCCGGATGACTTCCAGTTTCAGCCGGGCCAGCTCGGTGGGAGGGGGCGGCTCGGCGGGCGGCTGCCGCCCCGGCCGCGCCTGCGTCGAGCGCGGCTCAGTGGTCAGGTTCGGTCCCAAAGTCAAGCTCTTCCCGTAGCTGCCAAATGCCGTTGTCGTCGTGCTCGTAAAGTCCCATGCTAGCCACCGGGAATGTGGCCCTGTAATCCCTGAGCGCAGTTTCGGCCTCATCGAGACTTTCCGGCGCGACGTCGTGGGCGACGGTGACGTGCGGGTGGTACGCAAACGGCAGTTCCCGCTCCAGCGGGCCGGTCTGGAGCTGCTGGTGCAGGCTGACGCAGTGACCGAAGCCGTCTTCAACGTTGAGGAAGACCACGGGAGACACGGGCCGGAAGGTTCCGGTGCCGGCGATCGTCACGTCGAAGGGCTCCTGCTTGCTCGCGATCTCACGCACATGGTGGCGCGTCGCTTCCCAGTCCTGGGTCATGGTGGTGGTCACCAGCGTGATGTGGGCAGGGATGACGCCGGCCATGGGGTCACCGAAGGAGGCACGCCAGCGCTGGAGCTCCTCGGCGATCTCCGGCGGAAACCCCAGGATCACACCGATGCTGATGCCTTCGCTGCGGGACTGCCCGTTGCCGGAGGGGGCAGTGCCGGCTCGCGGGGTGTCTTTCGCGGTGACTTTGCTGACGGAGGACATCGGCCTAGCGGACTCCGTGGGCTCCGGCGTAGGGCAGGAAACCCACCTTGGCGTAGACGTCACGGAGGGTGACGGAGGCGATCTCGCGGGCCTTGTCCGCGCCGAGGGCCAGCAGACGGTCCAGCTCTGCGGGGTCGTCCAGCAGCTCGTTGGCCCGGTTCCGGATGGGTGTCAGGCGATCGGCCACGACCTCGGCCAGGTCGACCTTGAGGTGGCCGTACATTTTGCCCTGGTAGGCGGCGACGAGTGCCTCGACGCTCTGCCCCGTGATGGCCGAATAGATGGCGAGGAGGTTGGAGACGCCGGGCTTGGCCTCGCGGTCGAAGCGGATCTCGGTCTCGGCATCCGTCACGGCTGACTTGATCCGCTTGGCCGTGACCTTGGGATCGTCCAGGAGGTTGATCAGGCCGGCCGGTGACTCCGCCGACTTCGACATCTTGGCAGTGGGGTGCTGCAGGTCATAGATCTTCGCCGATTCCTTCTGGATGAAGGGCTGGGGAACTGTAAAGGTCTCTCCGAAGCGCGTGTTGAAGCGCTGGGCGAGGTCGCGGCTGAGTTCCACATGCTGACGCTGGTCCTCACCCACCGGGACGCCGTGCGGCTGGTACAGGAGGATGTCCGCGGCCTGCAGGACCGGGTAGGTGAACAGGCCGACGCTGGCGTGGTCGGAGCCCTGCCTGCCGGCCTTGTCCTTGAACTGGATCATCCGGGAGGCCTCGCCGAACCCCGTGATGCAGTTCAGGACCCAGGCCAGCTGGGCGTGCTCGGGCACCTGGGACTGGACGAAGAGGGTGCACTTGTCCACGTCCACGCCGCCGGCGATGTACTGCGCGGCCGTGACCCGGGTGCGGTGGGCCAGCTCCGCCGGATCCTGCGGGACCGTGATCGCGTGCAGGTCCGGGATGAAGAAGATCGCGTCGTACTCGTCCTGCATCCGGACCCAGTTCACCAGGGCGCCGAGGTAGTTGCCCAGGTGCAGGGAGTCGGCGGAGGGCTGCATTCCGGACAGGATGCGGTGCCTGGCGGCGGTGGCGGTGGCGGCCGGGGCAGGAGCGGACGTGCCGGGTGAGGTGGCGACGGGCACTGCCGCCGTGGCGGCGGGCGCGGGTTCGGTGCCGGTGGTCGCAGTTGAAGGAGAGGTCATTCGTTGAAGCCTTAAGACTAGAGCCGGTAGTCCACTACCAGCGGGGCGTGGTCAGAGAAGCGGGTATCCCAGGACGGTGCCCGGTCAACAACGGCTGACACTGCAGCAGCAGCGAGAGCGGGCGTGGCCATGTGGTAATCAATGCGCCAGCCGGTGTCGGTGTCGAAGGCCTGTCCCCGTTGCGACCACCAGGTGTAGGGGCCGTCGACGTTACCCGCCAGGCCCCTGTGAACATCCTTCCAGCCGATCTCCTCGCCGAAGAAGCGGTCGAAGTACGCGCGCTCCTCCGGCAGGAAGCCGGCACGTTTGACGTTGCCCTTCCAGTTCCTGATATCCAGCTCGGTGTGGCCCACGTTCAGGTCGCCGACCACGAGGGCATGGTCGCTGTGCTTGGACAGCTCGGGCAGCCGGTTGATCATGACGTCCAGGAAGCGGAACTTGTCGTCCTGCTTCGGAGTGCCGGCCTCACCGGAGTGCACGTAGGCGCTGACCGCCGTCAGCCGGGAGGCCTGCCCTTGGGCGTCCCGGACGATGTAGTCGGCCTCGACCCAGCGGCCGGCGGTGGCGAAGTAGTCCTCGCCGATGCCCACCCGGGTGGCGACGGGTTCGGCGCGGGAGGCGATGGCGACGCCGGCGCGGCCCTTGGCCTCGGCTTCGGCGTGCAGGATGTACCAGCCCTCGCCGAGCAGTTCGTGGACGATCGCGTCAGGGGCACGGACTTCCTGCAGGCACAGGATGTCCACTCCGCGGGGCTCCAGCCATTCCGCCATGCCCTTCTTGTAGGCGGCGCGAAGGCCATTGACGTTGACAGATGCGATGCGAAGGTTTTCCTTCTCCAATGCCGAGCTCACCCGATCCACTCTAGTCGATGATGGTTCCGGAGACGGGCTCGTCGCTTCCGCCGGAGGACTTGATCATGTCCCGCGCGTTGGTGGCGGTGATTTCGATGGTGTCGAGCGCCCGGCGGATGGTGTCCTGGTCCGAGGCGGCGCCCTTGGCCTGTTCCTGCTCCACGACGCGGACCTGCACCTGGACGATCTTGAAGGAGTGGTCCAGTTTGAGGTCGCGGACCTCGTCGGCTTCGCGGCGTTGGGCCACGAGGCGGGTGTTGCCGTGGTCAACGCTGCCCGACGACGGCGCCCGGCCGGTCGCCGCGTTGAACGCGTTCTGCGCTTCGTTGAGCTTCGCGGCGGCCTTCCTGGCGGCCTTCTGGATGCTGAAGACCACGAAGGATGCCAGGGCCAGCCAGAAGGCGGCGATGATCGCCACGACCCATCCCACGACGTCGTTCTGGTTGGCCGCGAAGATGACCGCGACCAGGAACGCGATGATGAAGACGGTCATGCCAAGACCGCCGATCCGGAACATCGAGAACTTGCCCGTGGCGGCGTTGTACGCGGACGGCTTGGAAGACGCGGAGTTGCCCAGAGATCGCATTCCCCCATTATCGCAAACCCGCGCCGCCCGCCGCCCCGCTTCCACCCCGGGCGAACGTATCCGCGGGGGGGCAATCCCAACTAGCCCCCGCACGGCACCGACGATCGCGCCCAAGCCCACGCCCATGGCGATCAGGTACAGCACCGGCTCGAAGAAGCCAGAGACAATCACCATCCAGTTGCTGCTCTTGGTGGCCATCAGCCCGCGGGCGACGACGGCGCGCACGTTGCGCGAGTAGAGCGGCCCGAGGCGCCGGTTGCGGGCGGCCTCCGTGACGCTGGAGTTCCCGGAATTGGGGCTTTCGACGACGGCGCTCATGAGCCCAGCCTTTTGGCGAACTGCCGCTTGGTCAGGATCCAGCCGACGACGGCGAGGACCAGCAGGAACACGAGGTGCGCGACGGTCAGCAGCGGGGCCTCCAGGTAGCCGTAGCTGACCACCCGGCCGAGCTCAGTGCCATGCCAGATCGGTGAGATCCAGCCGATCCAGCGGACGCCCAGCGGCAGGGTGTCCAGCGGGAAGAAGGTACCGGAGAACAGGAACAGCGGCATCACGATGAACCGCATGCAGCGCACCGTCACCGTTGTGTGGTGGGTTGTTACCAGGTCGATGCGACCGTTCTTGCGATGACCCATTCCTCGCCTCGAGGCTCGAACCAGGAACGTAGCGTCAGCCGCCACGTGGCCCTCGACCCCCAAATCGTGGCGTCGGTAAGCGTCCGGGCGGTCAGCCCGGGCGTGGTCCCCTCCGGGCTCGAGGTTGCCTCGACTGTCTCCATCCGGTGGTACTGCATCTGGCCGGTTTCGATGGCGTCCAGCCATTCAGCCTTTGACTGCACGTAGCCCGTCATGTGGGTGAGCGTGAATTCGTCGGCGAGAAGGCCGTCCAGCTCGGCGATATCAGCAGCCACCATCGCATCACACATGGTTTCGTAGAGCGCACCCATCAACTTGTCGCTCATGATTGGTGCCGTCGCCGTGCCTGTGCGGTGAGTTCGTGTGCGCCGTAGCTGTTGTCATCGGGGTTAACGGTGACACCTGGGGCTACGAGCTTGTCGATCCTATCCAGCACATCAGTTGACAGCGTGATGGCCGCCGCGGGGAGGTAGGACTCCAGCTGCTCCATGGTGCGCGGGCCCACGATCGCGGACGTGACGCCGGGGTGGTTGATCACGAACGCGATAGCCAGCTCAATGAGCGTCATACCTGATTGTTCGGCAAGCTGGGAAAGTTCTTCGACGATGTCGAGCTTGCGCTGATTGGCCGGGCTCGTCAGGTCGAAGCGGGCGCTCGGGCGGGCACTTGACGTGGGTGCCGAGGCTGAGTCCTTGCGCCAGCGGCCGGAGAGCCAGCCGCCGCTGAGCGGGCTGTAGGTGAGGGTGCCCATTCCGTGGCGCTGCACGGCAGGGAGGATGTCTTCCTCAATGCCGCGGACGAGGATCGAGTAGGGCGGCTGTTCTGTGACGAACCGTTCCAGGTTCCGTTCCCGTGACGCCCATTGGGCTTCGACGATCTGGGATCCGGAGTAGGACGAGGATCCGATGTACCGGACCTTGCCCTGGCGGACGAGGTCGGTGAGCGCGCCGAGGGTTTCCTCGACGTCGGTGTCCGGGCTGGGCCGGTGGACCTGGTAGAGGTCGATGTAGTCGGTGTTCAGCCGACGCAGCGAGTTCTCCACCTCCCGGATGATCCACCGGCGGGAGCCGCCGCGCTGGTTGGGGTCATCCTGGTTCATGGGCATGAAGAACTTGGTGGCGCGGAAGACGTCATCACGCCGGCCTTCCAGCGCCTGCCCGACGATCTCTTCGGATACCCCGCCGGAGTAGACGTCCGCGGTGTCGACGAAATTGATCCCTGCATCAAGGGCACGGTGGATGATGCGGATGCTGTCAGCGCGGTCCTCGTTGCCCCAGGGGCCGAACATCATCGCACCGAGGCACAGGGGACTGACTTTGACTCCGGTGCGGCCAAGCGGGCGGTAGTCCATGCTGGTACCTTCTCTCTGGTCTGGTTCTGCCGTGCTTAGGCTTCGGGGATGGACACGTCGAACCACTGGTCGCGGGAGAGGTCCGGGTCCGGGCCGTTGCGCACGCCGGTGTCCAACGCGTCGATGGCCGCAAGCTCGTCGGAGGACAGGTCGAAGTCGAAGATGTCGAAGTTCTCGGCGATGCGTGCCGGGTTGGTCGATTTCGGGATGGCTGAGCGGCCCTGCTGCAGGTGCCAGCGGAGCATGACCTGCGCGGGCGTCTTGCCGTGCGCTTCAGCGATGGCGGCGATGGCCGGGTCCTGCATGACGTTCTTCCGGTTCTCGCCCCAGCCGGGGTAGAAGGTGATGCCGCCGATCGGTGACCATGCCTGGGTGGTGATGCCGTGTTCGGCGTCGGCTGCCCGGACATCCGGTTGGCTGAAGTACGGGTGCAGCTCCACCTGGTTCACGACCGGGACGATGTCGGTCTCGGCGAGCAGCTGCTTGAGGTGGTGCGGCATGAAGTTGCTTACACCGATGGCCCGCACGCGCCCGTCGGCGAGCAGGGTCTCCAGCGCCTTGTACGCGGCGATGGTCTTCTCGAAGCGGCTCGGGACCGGCTGGTGCAGGATCAGCAGATCCAGGTAGTCCACCCCGAGCTTGCCGGTCGCCTTGTCCCAGGCATGCAGCGTCTGGTCGTAGCCGTAGTCGCTGACCCAGACCTTGGTCTCGATGAACACGTCCGACCGGTCGAGCCCGGAGCTGCGGATGCCGTCGCCGACCTCCCGCTCATTTCCGTAGGCGGCGGCAGTGTCAATGTGCCGGTAACCGGCAGCAAGGGCGGCCTCGACCGCGGCCGTTGTTTCTTCCGGTGGGCTTTGGAAGACTCCGAGCCCAAGGGCGGGCATGACGACCCCGTTGTTGAGTCTGATGTCCATAAGGTCCTGGTCCTTTCGTTACGGGCGGACGAGTACTTTGAGTGCTTGGCGGTCGGCCATGGCCTTGTAGCCGGCCGGGACGTCGTCCAGGCCGATGGTGCGGTCGAAGACCTTGCCGGGTTCGATGGTGCCGTCGAGCACGAGCGGCAGCAGCTCCTCGATGTAGGCCCTGGCCGGTGCGACGCCGCCGGTGAGCGTGATGTTGCGCATGAACTCGGGGAAGCCGAACGGCACCTCAGGAAACTGGGGTGCTCCGACGCGGCTGATCACGCCGCCGTCGCGCACGACACCGATCGCCATCTCGATCGCTGGCTTGAGGCCCACGGCTTCGAGCACGGCATGGGTTCCGTCGCCGTTGGTGAGTTCCTTGACCTTGGCGATGCCTTCCTCACCGCGCTCGGCGACGACGTCGGTGGCGCCGAATTCGCGGCCGAGGTCGGTGCGGGCCTGGTGGCGGCCCATGAGGATGATGCGCGAGGCGCCCATGAGCTTGGCGGAGAGAACCGCTGAGAGTCCCACAGCGCCGTCACCGATCACGGTGACCGTCTGGCCGGGCTGGATACCGGCCTTCTTGGCCGCGTGGTATCCGGTGGACATGACATCGGAGAGGCTCAGCAGTGACGGGATCAGCTTCTCGTCGAAGCCCCCCGGCACCACGACGAGGGTGCCCGACGCCTGCGGGACCCGGGCGAATTCGCCCTGGCCGCCGTCGTCGTGACCGCCCCAGTGGGCGCCGTGGCGGCAGGAGGTCTGCAGTCCTTCCTTGCAGAAATCGCAGGTGCCGTCGGAGGCCACGAATGGTGCGATGACAAAGTCACCCACGGACAGGCCGGTCACCTCGGAGCCGAGTTCTTCGACGACGCCGACGAACTCGTGGCCCATCCGGGCGCCTTCGGAGGTTTCCGGCTTGGAGGCGTAGGGCCACAGGTCGCTGCCGCAGATGCAGCCGGCGAGGATGCGCACGATAGCGTCAGTGGGCTCCTGGATGGTGGGGTTGGGAACGGTTTCGACGCGCACGTCTCCGGCGCCGTACATCAGTGTTGCTCGCATGGTCAGGGTTCCTTAGTGGTTGTTGCCGGCTTCCAGTCAACACCGGTCACGGACCGCTTGGGAGTGCATGTCAGTACCCCCATGAAGTGCAGGTGTGTTGGTTCAGCGGGCGGTTTCGGTGAGAGTCGGGGCTGGCCAATTGTGGGCGCCCCGGGGGTGCCGATGATTGGCCAGCAGTTGACCCTGTGGTTAGTGGTCGCGGTCGATGGCGGCGTCCAGCCCTGCCGAAAGCGGTGCGCCGACGAGGTCGAGCGCGGCGAGGGCTTCGTCGATCCGCTGCAGGTCGTTCGCACTGAGTTCGAGGTCGGCCGCGGGCAGGTTGTCGTCCAGGTGGGTCAGGCGGGTGCCGCCGGGGATCGGAACGACCCACGGTTTCTGGGCGAGGAGCCAGGCCAGTGCCAGTTGCGCCGGGGAGGCGCCTTTTTCGGCTCCGAAATTCTTGAGGAAGTCGACGAGGGCGAAGTTCGCCTCAAGTGCCTCAGGCGTGAAGCGCGGGAAGTCCGCCCGGAGATCATTTGGGTTGTCGAACTTCATGTCCCGGGTGATGCCGCCGGTGAGGAAGCCCTGTCCGAGCGGGCCCCAGGCGACCAGCCCGATCCCCAGTTCTTCGCAGACCCCGAACTTCGTGGTTTCCGGTTCCCGCATCCACAGTGAGTAGTGGTCCTGGATGACGGCGACGGGTTGGACGGCGTGGGCACGGCGGATGCTTGTCTCGCTCGCCTCGGACAGGCCAAAGTGGCGTACCTTGCCTTCGGCGATGAGTTCCTTGACGGTGCCTGCGACGTCCTCCATCGGGACGTTAGGGTCGACCCGGTGCTGGTACAGCACGTCGATGTGATCGGTGCGCAGCCGGCGCAGTGACGCCTCAACCACGTCCCGAATGTGCCCGGGGCGGCTGTTGAGTCCGACCGTTTCCCCGTCGGCGTTGATGTCGAACCCGAACTTGGTGGCCACTTGAACGCCGTCGCGGATGGGCTGCAGCGCTTCGCCGACCAGCTCTTCGTTGACGTAGGGGCCGTAGCCCTCGGCGGTGTCGAACAAGGTGACGCCGCGTTCGGCGGCGGAGCGGATGACGGCAAGGGCGTCGGTCCGGTCGGTAGCGGGGCCAAGGCCAAAGCTCAGTCCCATGCAGCCGAGGCCGATGGCCGATGTTTCAAGGCCGTCGCCGAGCTTACGTGTTTTCATCGCATTTTTCCTTTGTGGTGTTGAACGCTTGGGTTGAGGGAAATGAAGGGCTTGCCCTTCAGGAGGTAGAGAACGCGGACAAGTTCTGTCCGTGGAGCCCAGAGGACCGGGTCTCAGACAGTTCAGCGGGCCGGCTCAGCCTCCGGTGCGGGCACGGTCGACCTTGTTTTCCCGGCTCGCCGGACCGCGAGATCTGCGGGCAGGATGAGGGCCGCTGTGGTGACCAGGGCCAGGAAGAGGAGGACGCTGCCCGTGGTGAGTGCGGCACTGACCTGTGCGGCCAGGTGCTCCGCAGCAGGGTCTCCGGTGGGGACGGTGGCGGCGGCCGCGACCGCGATGCCGAGCCCCAGGCAGGTACCAACCTGGTGGAAGGTGTTCACCAGGCCCGAAGCCGCGCCGGCGTCGGCCGCAGGGGCACCAATGATGCCGAATGAGGTCAGCGGCGCGAAGGCGAAGCCCTGGCCGGCGCCAATGAGGACCATCGGCAGGGCGACTCCCGTCGAATAGCTGGAGTCGACACCGGCGCGGCTGAGCCAGAACATCCCGGCGAGGGTGATCAGGATACCGGCCAGCAGGGCAACCGAGCCCGGCATCCGCCTGACCAACGGCGGAATGCTCATCGCGACGGCGAAGTTTACGGCGGTCATGGGCAGGAATCCGAGACCGGCCTGCAGCGGGTCGAAGCCAAGGACTTCCTGCATGAACTGTGTGGTGAAGAAGAAGAACCCGATCATCGCACCGAGGTAGAGGAAGCGTGCCACATAGGCGCCGGTGCGCCGGCGGCTCGCGAACAGCCGCAACGGCATGATCGGCTGGGCCGCCTTGCGTTCGATCAGCACGAACAAGACCAGGAGTACGACACCGGCGCCCACAGCCGTAACGGTGACCGGCGAGGTCCAGCCCACTTCAGCGGTATTGATGATCCCAAATACCAATGCACCCACCCCGAGGGTCGCAGTCAGCGCCCCGGAAACGTCGAAGCGGCCGCTGGCACGTCCGCTTTCCGGGAGGAATCGGGGAGCAAGCGCGATCATCGCCGCGCCGATGGGTACGTTGACGAAGAACCCGGCGCGCCAGGAAATCCAGTGCGCCAGTGCGCCGCCGATGACCAGGCCGAGGCTGGCACCGATCCCTGCGGTCGCACCGTAGAGGGACACCGCCCGGGTGCGCTCACGGCCTTCCGGGAAGCTCGCCGTGAGCAAGGACAGGGACGCGGGGGCCACGATCGCAGCCCCGATACCCTGCACGGCCCGGCCGGCGATCGCCCACCAGCCCGCCGGGGCCAGTCCGATCAGCAGCGACGCGAGTGAGAACACCACCAGCCCGAACACGAACACGCGCCGCCGGCCCAGCAGGTCACCGGCCCGGGCGCCGAGGAGCAGCAGGCCGCCGAAGACCAGCGTGTAGGCATCCTGGACCCAGGAGAGCTCACTGGTGCTCAGCTGCAGGTCGGCTTGAAGGCTGGGCAGCGCGGTGAAGATGACCGAGTTGTCCAGCAGGATCATGAAGTAGCTGGCGAGGATGATCGCCAGGATCGCTCCCGGATGAGGGGCGGTGGTAGGTGCCGGTTTCATGCTTTCCATGCAACCGCGAATTCTTACGGTCCGGGAGTCACTGACGTTCCGGGTAATGACAGTCCCTCCCTCCCCTCGGGACGGCGGCGTAGCGTGGCTGCCATGACACACAGCGATGACGTGCGGAAGTTCCTCAGCTCCCGCCGTGCAAGGATCACGCCCGAGGAAGCCGGGCTTCCGGCCTATGGCGGCAACCGCCGCGTCACCGGGCTGCGCCGCGAGGAAGTTGCCATGCTCGCCGGGATGAGCATCGACTACTACATCCGCCTTGAACGCGGAAACCTCTCCGGCGCCTCCGACAGTGTCCTCGAAGCCCTCGCCCGCGCCTTGAAACTTGACGACGCCGAAACGGCCCACCTTTTCGACCTGGCCCGCGCCGCGACCGCTTCCCCCCGGGTCCGGCGCAAGCGTAGCCCGCACACAGTTCGGCCGAGCGTGCAACGCGTCATCGATGCCATCACGACGGCGCCCGCCTGGGTACGCAACGACCGCGGGGATGTCCTCGCTGCCAATGAGCTGGGCCGGGCACTATATCTGGACATGATGAAAGAGGGGGCCGCTCCGCCGAACAGCGCGCGGTTCACCTTCCTGAACCCGAAAGCACGCGAATTCTTCATCGACTGGGAGCGGGCCGCTGACGACGTCGTCGCTGTCCTGCGGTCCGCCGCCGGGAAAAACCCCTACGACAGAGACCTCACCGACCTGGTCGGTGAACTCTCGACCCGCAGCGAAGAGTTCCGCACCCGGTGGGCCCGCCACGATGTGAAGTACCACCGCGCCGGCCGCAAGCGCCTGCACCACCCGATCGTCGGAGACATGGACCTGAGCTACGAGGCAATGGAACTTCCCGCCGATCCGGGACTGCGCATCAACGTCTACACGGCCGACCCCAACACACCCTCAGAGGACGCACTGAAAGTCCTCGCCAGCTGGGCCGCCACCCAGCGTGAAACAACAGAAGCCTCAGTCAAGGAGAAACGATGACCAATCGTCCGTCAACGGTATTGATTGCCGGTGCCACCGGCAGCATCGGCCGCTACGCCGCGGCCGAAGCGCTGCGGCAGGGCTACACCGTGCGGGCCCTCGTCCGCGACAAGGCCCGCGCCGCCAAAATCCTTCCCGACGGCGTCGAACTCGTCGTCGGCGACCTGACCCGTCCCGAAACCCTTGCCGCGGCTGTCCAGGAGGTGGACGCGATTGTCTTCACCCACGGGTCCACCACCAGCGAACGCGACGTCCGGGATAACGACTATGCCGGCGTCGCCAACGTCCTCAAGGCTCTGCGTGGCCGGCGGGTCCGTATCGCCCTGATGACAGCCATCGGCACTACCCGCCCGGGAGTCGCCTATGCTACCTGGAAGCTCCGGAGCGAGCGGCTTGTCCGGGCGAGCGGCAACCCGTACACGATCGTGCGCCCGGGTTGGTTCGACTACAACCAACCCGACCAGCGCACCATCGTCATGCTCCAAGGCGACAAACGCCAGGCCGGTTCACCCGCTGACGGCGTCATCGCCCGCGATCAGATCGCCCGCGTCCTCATTGACAGCCTGCGCATCGATGCCGCCGACCACAAAACTCTCGAACTCATCGCAGATCACGGACCGGAACAAGACGACCTCACCGCAGTCTTTGACTCATTGACGGCAGACACAGACGGATCACTCGACGCCGCCGAAGACAACGTCAACCTCCCCGTCGCCAATGAACCAGAAACGTTCCGACAGGACCTCGCCACCGTCTCGGCAGGAAACATTAAAAGGGAACCGTAGCGCCCGGGGTCCTCTTCAGAAGTGAAGACCTGGCCCGGCATGCTTGGAGCCGTGCAGGACGGTCCGCGATGCGCAAGCTCTGGCTGCCCCCACTCAGTCCGCAGACGATCCACCTCACCGGCGGCGGGCTCCTTCCTTAACGGACTCAGTGTCGAAACCATTGCGTCTCGAAACGCTAGGGACAAGAGGCGTCTCGTCGACGGTCGCCGGGCAATGTTCATTTTGCGAAACAGTTGGGTTCGTCGGTCGCTGGCGATTCCCGTAACTATGTCTCGAAACCTTCCCGCTGAACCGGTGTATTCACCGTTAGTTACGAGACACATCGACGCGGCAGCAGTCCCCCCGGCGCCCCGGTCAAACGCCCGTCCGGCCGTCTATGGCATCGCCTCGGCCCTCGTCAGGGCAGCTCGTTGCTTTCCATCCTCAGATACCGGTACACGGTGGCGCGGCTGGCCCCAATGATCTTCCCGATGTCGGCCGGCGTGAGCCCCTGCGCCTTCAGATCACGGGCTCGCTTGACCTTTGCATGAGCGGCGGTGACTTCCCGCCGGCCGGCCTTGCGTCCGTGTTCGGCGGCTGCGGCCATGCCGGCCTTGGTCCGCTCGGCCAGCTGGTCGCGCTCGAGCTGGGCGAACGCGGACATGACGGTGAGCATGGCCCTGCCCATCGGTCCAGTTGTGCTGATGCCCTCCGTGACGCTGCGGAAGTGCACGCCCCGGTGTTCCAGGTCGTCGATGAGAGCCAGCAGGTTGCGGGTGTTGCGTCCCAACCGGTCCAGCTTCCAGACCACTACCTCGTCGCCGTCCCGCAGGTGATCAAGCATCTTCTCCAGTTCGGGCCGGTTGGCTCTCGTTCCGCTCACGCCGTGGTCGGTGAAGATCCGGTGGCAGCCCGCCGCAGTCAATGCCGTACGCTGCAGACCGGCGTTCTGGTCCACGGTGCTGACCCTGGCATATCCGATACTCCCCACGCCGACTCCTCAAATGCTCATCAAAGGCCAATTTCCCTTTTGTTGAGAATAGTCCATGTGAGACACATTGTTGAGACGACGCACCGTCCAGGTAGACACCGGCATTGCTGGGATCCTGCAACCGACCGACCGACCGACCGCCCCGTCCTGATAAAGGATCCTTTACTGAGACAGGGGCCGATAGTCCCTACAAAAGGTGTCCACACACTGCATCGACGCACCTGATCCCAGCAGCCGGGGCCGTGCCAGCGGCGCCCATCCGAGTACGAGCCTTGCAGTGAACCGGGGGCTAGGAATGAGAACGTCCTGCCGGGCCATCCGGACCTGCCACAGCCCCAGAAAACCGCTCGGGTACAGTATTTGAATGGTTCGTGGACTTGCCGACATCGGGGCGGAGGGTGTTTTGCTTGCCGGCGCGGGGCGCGCCGTGTTGCTGCAGATCGCCCATCCTGCCATCGGTCATGCCATCGCTGAGCACAGCAACTTCTCCGAGCGCCCGTTGGACAGGCTCCGCAGCACGATGAGCTATGTCTACGCCGTGGTCTACGGCACCTCGGGCCAGGTGGCCGCCGTCAGGCGTGTCGTGAACCGGGCCCATGCCCGTGTCCTCCGCCAGCCGGACGCCACCTCGAGGGGGTACAACGCCTTCGACGCCGAAACCCAGCTCTGGGTAGTTGCAACCCTGTACGACACAATGGTCACGGTCCACGAGAAAATCCACGGTCCGCTCGACGACGCCTCGGCCGATGTTGTCTACCGCGAGTACGCCAAGATCGGCACTGCCCTGCAGTTGCCGGAGAAGATGTGGCCGGCTGACAGGGCGGCCTTCCGCGAATACTGGAACCGCACCCTGGCCGGACTGCAAGCCGACGAGGTCGCGGTGCGCGTCGCACGTGACCTGCTTTATCCGTCAGCCGGACCGGCCGTGATGCGCCTGGTCATGCCCCTGGCGCGCCTGATCACGGCAGGGCTCCTGCCGCGCCAGCTTCGGAAGGACTTCCGGCTGCCGTGGAACCGGCGGCACCGTCTGTGTTTCGAACGCACGATAAATCTTTTGGCCAGGGTTTATCCGCTGCTTCCGCAACGGCTCAGACACTGGCCGAAGAACTATTACCTTGGCCAGCTCGCCCCAGCGTTGGGGCACACATAGCAAGGCCGACACCTTGCGGCTGCCCCGGAGGTAAGGGGCCGGCAGCCCAACGCCGATAACAGCGCATACGTCTCCCGGCCGTAACCAGGTGCAGCGCCCCGGCTACAGCAGGACGCGCCCGTTGGCCCGGTCCTGCACGGCGACAAGCTCCCGCCGGGTGGCTACGGGCCCATCCTGGAAGTAACGCGCGTACCCGGCGTCGGGGTCCTCCGCGCTCAGCGTCCATCCGCTGATGACCTGGTCGTAGGCGTCCAGGATCCTCGGGTGCCTCGGCCGGGGATCCGGACTCGTCGGCCAGTGCCTGCAGCAGATCCTCACGCGCTCAGCTGACCACTTCGTCGGGGTAGTGCGGCATCGCTGAACCTCCGGTCCTGGACACGGCAGGCGCTGCGACTCACATCGTAACGGCCGGATCAGCTACGGCAAGCCCGCGGCCGCGGGTGGCGCGGCCCTCGGCTTCCAGGGCGTCGAAACAGCCCAGGAAGATCATCTGTTGCCCCGGCCATCACGTACCGGCCGCGCTTGCGGCCGTCCCCGTGGGTGGTCCGGAACGGGCCACGGGGTGCCCTTCCGGACCGCCTCTAATGGAACTATTAGAGGTGTTGGTGGTCGGTCGTCCATCATGTGGGCGGGTGGAGCCATGCGGAAGCTCAGGCCGTCCACATGTGGGCGAGGGATCATCTGGTGCGTTTGCGGCGGTTAGGGGGTCGCTTCAGAAAACGGAAAAAATCGTACGCTAAGGGCGTTCGGAGGCAGGTATCTACCGGGTCAGCTCAAGAAGCGGAAAGACAACGCGCGCCGGGTGTTGGCGATGACGCCCTCTCAGATGCCGCTTGGCACGGACACAGTCAGTTTCAACCGGCAGTTTGTCCAAGGAAACTAGTCAGTGTGCGTCCGTAAGGGGAACGGTCGGTGCAGCAGATTCGGCGTCGACCGTGGCGCCCCGATCGATGTGGCAGCTCGCCGCCCAACGGGATCCTTGAACGCAACACCAAGAATTCACAAGCACGCGGCGAGCGAAGTGCATGGCTCGAGGGCAGGATGGAGAACATGGAAGTCCTTGGGAGCCGCATCCTGCTTCATCCGTCCGAACCTGAGCGGAGCCACCGGTTTTATCGGGACACGTTGGGCTTGGCGATCTACCGAGAGTTCGGGAGTCGTGATGCGCCGGGCCTGGTGTTCTTCCTGGGAAACGGTTTTCTCGAGGTCAGCGGACGGTCGACTGATCCGCAGGGGGGTGCCCTGGCGATCTGGATTCAGGTCCGCGACGTGCAGCTCGAGTACGATCGGCTGCGGGCGGCCGGGGTACCGGTGATCCGCAAGCCGCAGCAGGAGCCGTGGGGGCTGGTGGAGATGTGGATCGCGGACCCCGACGGGGTGCGCATCGTGCTCGTTGAGGTTCCGAAGGATCACCCCCTGCGACGCGACCAGCGGTGATCATTTCTTCTCTCGCGGCCGCCGTCCCGACGGCATCCTTTGCGGCGGAACGGATGTTCGAAGGGCAGGGTCTTAGCATTGGTCGTATGAAGGTTGGTGAGGTCCACGGACGCTCAGGGCGGAAACTGCAATGACCGGTGACAGGGATCGGGATGCTTCAAGGCGCCCGCGGCAGGCCCGGCCACGTGACGCTCTTGGGCGGCCGCTGCCGTACGGAAGCGCTGGCGTCGAGCCGGTCTCGGAGGAGCCGCTGCCGCCGGCGCAGACGTTGGTCTCGGCCCGGAGTCTGGTGGAAGCTGGCCGGCCCTTCGCCGCCCATGAGGTACTCGAGTCCCGCTGGAAAGCTGGGCCGGCCGAAGAACGCAACCTTTGGCAAGGTCTCGCCCAGATCTGCGTCGGGCTCACCCACGCCGCCCGGGGCAACAGCGTTGGCGCGCTCCGGCTCTTCGAGCGCGGTGCGGCCCGACTCGAGGAGTACGGTTCCGGCGAAGGGCCGACCTACGGGCTCGACTTGTCCGCCGTTGTGAGTTGCGCACGTGATCGGATGCGCACCGGCCGCTGAGCTGGCGACCAGCATCCTCGCGGCAGGCGGCGGAGGCACTATTTCCGGGGGACTACTGAGAGTTTGCTTGACCAATAACTTGTCCCGTTAGCGGAACCCTCTGCCAGCCAGGAATGACTTCCGCCGCGTTGTGACAGTTAAGTCAGACACGGGCCTTCCGGCCGCGTGACGTCACATGGTGCGGCGGTCCCGTCTGACGAACCTGGTTGTTGAGTTCCGTCGCGTCAATTATTCGCCGGGCCCAGGTCAGGGGCGTGGACCGGTTCGGGCATGGGGAGGTAGTACGCGGAGGTGTAGCGCGATGCGTCGCCGGTCAGAGCCCAGACGGAGCCGCGCCGCCGGCCGGCGCGGGGCTCCAGGGTGGTCCGGTCGCGGTCGGCCAGGCGGGCCAGGACCCCGGAGACGACATCCTCATGTGTGCACAGCACGGTGCCGGTACCGCGGGCGTCGTCGACAAGCCGCATCGCATGTTCGATGCGGCTGTCGGAGAGATCGTGGGTGACTTCCACCGTCAGTGATTCGCGGTGCGCCAGCGGAACCACGGTTTCCATGCACCGGGCGGCCGGGGCGGAGAGGATCCGGTCAATTTCAAAGAATGAGCCCAGATCCTGCAGGGACCGGCCCATGGGGAACATTGGAACGGAAACCATCGGTAGCGACTCCGAGTCCGCCCTTACTTGTCACATGAGGACACGAATAGGCGCACCGGGCCCTGGGGGAATGGTTCAGCAACTGCGCCCGGGAAATCGGGAACGAGCGCGGCGCCGAAGCCGGGAACTGGCTCCGGTACGCCATGCGGGACGGTGCCCTGGCGTAGCCTCCGGAAACGGTGAGATTTGCGTTAAGGAATCGTTACGCCCTGCGCGCCGGGCCGAAACAACCGCGGAGCAGGATGGGGGGAGTCTGTGATTCCCACGCTCATGTAGCACCCGTGCGGCTCGACTGCGGGGGTGTACTCAGCCGGCCGAAAGGATCTGTCCCGTGATCACCAAGAACCTTTTCCTGCAGGGCGTCTTCCGCTTTGAGGGAGCCGGACTTCAAAAGCCGGTTCCCATCCACCGGGAGCTCGCGCACTTCGTTCCGGACGGGGTCATCAACCAGACCCTCTATTTTCGCGGCGGCAACTCCTGTTCCGAGCTGATCACGATCGTCCTGATGCGCGACGGCGTGCCCATGCGGTATTTCCCCATCGGCGCCAAGAGCGACGTGCACGTGCCCCTCAGGGTGGTGGAGGACATCGAAGGCGGGTCGGTGATCGAGTTGTTCCTCCTGGCAGCGGACGGCGTCGAGGGATCCGTGGTCATAGACCTGGGCATGGTGGAACACTGATGACCACCATCTTGGATAAGGGCAAGCCCAAGCCCCAGGCGCTGCAGGGGAAGCGCGCCGCACGCCGCCGGCTTGTGGTGATCGGCAACGGGATGGCGGGGGCCCGTGCCGTGGAGGAAATCCTGGCCCGCGGCGGTGCGGAGCAGTTCACCATCACGATGTTCGGTGATGAGCCCTACGGCAACTACAACCGGATCATGCTCAGCCATGTCCTGTCCGGCGAGGAGAGCGACTCCGGAATCTTCCTGAACTCCCTGCCCTGGTACCGGGAAAACAACATCACGTTGCACGCCGGCGTCCGGGTTGAACGGATCGACAGGTTCACCAAGTACGTCTTCGCCAACAACGGCCACGTCATTCCTTACGACGTGTTGATCATCGCCACGGGCAGCCGGTCCTTCATGCCTCCGATGGACGGTCTGTACACACCCGGCGGATCGCTCAAGCCCGGCGTGTTCACCTTCCGCACCATCGATGACACCCGCAACATGGTGCAGCACGCGCGGCATGATCACCACCACCGGGCAGTGGTGATCGGCGGCGGGCTGCTGGGCCTGGAAGCTGCCCGCGGGCTGCAGAGCCATGGCGTCGGTGTTGACGTGGTGCACTCCGGCGCGCACCTGATGAATGCCCAGATGGGACCCGACGGCGGGGCCATCCTTCGCCGGAGCGTGGAAGCCCTCGGCATCAGGGTGCACACCGGGAGCCGCACCACCGCTGTCCTCGGCGCGGATAAGGTGACCGGGGTCCGGCTGCGGGACCAGCCGGACATTGAGTGCGACATGGTGGTGGTGGCCGCGGGCATCCGCCCCAATGTCGATCTTGCCGTCCTCAGCGGCCTGCCCGTTGAACGTGCCATTGTGGTGGATGACCAGCTGCGCGTCCTGGACGAGGATGACATCTACGCGGTGGGTGAGTGCGTCCAGCACCGGGGGGAGGTGTACGGACTCGTGGCGCCGCTGTGGGAGCAGGCCGTTGTCCTGGCAGACCACATCACGGGTGCGGATACCTCCGCGGCGTACCTTGGCTCGCGGATCGCCACCAAGCTCAAGGTGGCCGGCGTCGAGGTGGCGTCGATGGGCCTGCACGGCCCGGAGCGCGACACGGACGAGCACATCGTTTTCTCCGAACCGAGCCGGGGCGTGTTCAAGTCGATCGTCATACGGGACAACAAAATGGTGGGCGCGACCCTGCTGGGCGACAGCCGCAAGGTCGCCTATCTCACCCAGGCTTTCGACAGGGGGTTGCCGCTGCCGGAGGAGCGGATCTCGCTGATGTTTGATCTGGGCGGCCCGGCCGAGGAGCAGGGCGTGGCTGAACTGGACGACGACGCCCAGGTATGCAACTGCAACGGCGTCAGCAAGAAATCGCTGGTGGACACTGTCAAGGGCGGCTGCAATACCGTCGCGGGCGCCATGGACGCCACCCGGGCAGGCAAAGGCTGCGGCTCCTGCAAGCTCCTGGTCAAGCAGGTGGTGGAATGGGCGGCCGACGGTGACGTGGAGGAGGATCCGGCAGCCAGCTACTACGTACCGGGCATTCCGCTGGACAAGCCCTCGCTGATGGCAGCCATCCGGAAGCAGGGGCTCCGCTCGGTGTCAGCGGTGTTTGCCGCCCTGGCGCCGGACAGCGCAGAAGACGCGAAGTCGAAAATGGGCCTCGCCTCGCTGATGAAAATGATGCTGGCAGACCAGTACATTGACGAGCGCGATGCCCGGTTTATCAACGACCGCGTGCACGCAAACATCCAGCGCGACGGCACGTTCTCCGTGGTTCCGCAGATGAAGGGCGGCGTGACCTCCGTGCAGCAGCTGCGCCGGATTGCCGACGTCGCCGAAAAACACAACATCCCCATGATCAAACTGACGGGCGGGCAGCGCATCGACCTTTTGGGCGTTCCCAAAGAGGACCTGCCACACGTCTGGGCCGACCTGGACATGCCCTCCGGGTATGCGTACGGGAAGAGCTTCCGCACGGTCAAGACGTGCGTTGGGAAGGACTTTTGCCGCTTCGGCACCGGCGATTCCACGAGGCTGGGCATCGAGATCGAGTCGAGGTTCCAGGGCATCGAGTCGCCGGCGAAACTGAAACTGGCCGTGTCCGGCTGCCCGCGCAACTGCGCCGAGTCGCTGGTCAAGGACGTGGGCGTGGTGGCGGTGGAAGGCGGCCGCTGGGAGGTCTACGTCGGGGGAGCGGCGGGAGCCCACATCCGCAAGGGCGACTTGCTGGCCACCGTGGATGATCCGGAGGACGTTAAGCTGCTGACCGGCCGCTTCATGCAGTATTACCGGCAGAACGCCAACTGGCTGGAACGGACGTATGCCTTTGTGCCACGGGTGGGCATTGAGCACATCCGTGCCGTGGTGGTTGATGACGCGGACGGCATCGCCGCCGAACTGGACGCCGCCATGCAAGCCTCCGTGGACAGCTACGTGGATCCGTGGAGTGAGCGCGAAGATCCGCTCACGCCGGGCCAGTTCCGCACCTCCCTGCCGCTCACGGTCCTGCCGCAGGTGCCGGTCCGATGAGTACGCGTCCGATGAGTGCCGGCCTTCGCAACCTCGGCCCCGTCGATCAGATCCCTTTCGGGGAGGGACGGGCTTTTGGAGTCGACGGCGAACAGGTGGCGGTCTTCCGGCTCCGCGACGGAACCCTGCGCGCGCTGTCCGCCGTCTGCCCCCACCGGGGCGGGCCGATCGCTGACGGCACCATCGACCAGCGGGTGGTGATGTGCCCGCTGCACCAGAATGCCTTCGAGCTGGACACCGGGAGCTCCACTACCGGGGCTGAGCCGCTGCGCAGCTACGAGGTTCATACCGACGGTGAACAGAACATCGTTCTGAAAACTGTCCGGAGTGGCGTCATTAATTAGGGATGGCGCCGGTTTGGTGTTGCCCGCGTCACGGACAGCCGCCCGGGTCTTGTAAGCTGGGCAGGCCGCGCGAACCTTCGACGCGTTGTGAGTTTTTGTCCAGATAATTTCCCCAAACGCGGGATTAACCCGAATTATGTGTCCCTGAACTCCGCGTTTCGGTCCCGGCCATACCCCGACGGGTTACAGGCGGGTTCTGATTCACCGCATTGCCCCTGAGGACACCTCCAGGAGCACAGGGCCTACAAACTTGGCGGCTCACGACACCTTCAGGAGAACTGGGCCCTCTACGAAGGCCGGCCCCTTGGCGGCACAGACCTGCGTCAAGCGGAGAACCTGTCGTCGGTCATGGCGGCAGCCGCGCCCATGACATCCTTGGCGCGCATGTCCCGGATTGCTTCGATCGGGGAGACCTCGCCCAGCCAGGGGTTCGCGCCGACAAACCACAGCCGGGCCACGTGTTCACCCTCCACACCCGCCACCTCGCGTCTTTCGTCCTCTGCCTTCTCGTTGGAGCGCTGAAGGGTCCGGAATGGTTGCTGCTGCTGATTGTCTCCGTCATTGGACTCTCAATCTTTCTTTTTGGCCTCTGCATTTTCAGGGACGTCAACGGCGCCGCAACTGGCTGGTCCCGCATGTACAAAGAGAGCAAAGGAATACCGCCGGAAGGCTTCACCTTCGCCGATGTTCCGACGATAAAGTTCATGGGCTTCATGTACATGTGCATGGGAGTCCTGGCCTTTGTCGGCATGGCACTCGAGGCTTTCAGGTAGCCAAATATCCCCGGCACACGGGATGCGATCTAAAGGACGCTTGTCTATGGGGACATCTCAGCAAAGGATCGGTTGCTAAGACCAGGCCGCTGGGGCGTTAGCTATTGACAGGTTCCGCGGGAACTCTGAGGCGCAGCGGTATTTGGCCGCTGTTCTGTCAGAGGTAAAAGAATAGGAGCGATAACGTACTCTCCCCTCGTCTAGTCGGCCTCAACCCAGCTGGAGGTTCGCGAGGTGTGTCCGCGTCCCCTGGTGAACGGGCTTCCCCTAGGGCTTCTCGACGTCGCTAGTGGCAGCAGCACTTGCGTAACTTCTTAGGGATTCAATGCCCTCCCACATGGGGGCCTTGCTGGAATATGGGCCACCCACAGTGGTTCGACCGTTTGGTTCGTCGAACCGGTACCAGAAGGCGCCTTCCGGATCTTTGAATGAGATGAACATCGGTTTCCTGATCGGCTCCGGGACGGTGGCCGGCAGCACAGCCTCTCCCTGGATACCAACAGAGTGAGTTCGTCCGGCGTCGGCGGGTTCTCGTTGAATATCGTCCGACTTCGAATCAGCGACGGTCGATTCGTCGTCAAGAGAGTCCGGCAGAGTATCCGAATCCTCCACAATATTGGACGTTTCAGCAGGAAACGGTTCCCGGTACACGGGGCGAAGGAAAAGACTGTTAGTGGGTATCCGGTTAGCTCAGGTTGTGCTGTTCGATCCCGGACCGTGGGCGACGATTTGGCGATAGGTGGCTGGCGCCTGCTGCGCGCCGAGACCGAGCAGGGATTGGAAGGCCGCCATGGGTGTGCTGCGCCGGTTGTAGCGGAACGTGAACTCGTCGAGGTACACCTGCAGGTGTTCATTGCCCACGGAGCGGTGCGTCGACCACGGATTCACAGGCACCAAGCGTGAGCGTCCTGGGCTGGGAAAGGCGCTGGCCGCGTGCCGCGCCGGGGATACTCTCGTCGTGAGCAAGCTTGATCGTCTTGCCCGTTCCTTGCCCGATGCTAGGGACATCGCTGACGAGCTCACCCGCAAAGGTGTGGCCCTGAACCTTGGCGGCAGCATCTACGATCCCCACGATCCAGTGGGCAAGCTCCTGTTCAACGTCCTGGGGATGGTGGCGGAGTTCGAAGCCGACCTGATCCGTGCCCGGACCCGGGAGGGGATGGCCGTGGCCAACGCCAAGGGCCGGCTCCGGGGGAAGAAGCCGAAACTTTCCAAAGCCCAAGAGGCCCACCTGGTCAGCCTCCACCGAAAGGGAGCACACACGACGAGCGAGATCGCTGAACTCTTTGGCGTCGCCCGTTCCACGGTCTACCGGGCCATCCAGCGCGCAGCACCGACCTCGTCCTCTGCACTAGCGCCATAAAGCGATCACAGAACGCCGCCAAAGAGCGATCAAATCCACAACTACAGGCGGGGGCCGTGGGTTCGACGTTGGAGCCGAACGAGCATCAGCCGTCTCAGCAAGGGATCCTATATCAGGACGGGGCGGCCGGCCCTCGGAAGTGGGTCGAAGCCCCCGGCTTTCCGGTGGCTCCGGGACCCTGCCCCGTCTCAGCTGTGAATCGCATTGGTAAGTGGCGGTTTTTTATCAGTGCTATTTGGCGGGTTAGCTTCCGATGATGAGCGTTCGCGGGCCCAGGGCTTGTCCGGTGCGGATCTTACCCCGGGCCAGGGCGAGCATGACGAGGAACGTCATGGCCGTCCAGATGATGCCCGACGTTGATACGGCGGGCCGGCCTCCGGTGGCGAAGACCACGATGAGCTGGATGATCAGGTAGGCGACGAGGAGCATGAATCCGGCGCCGATGAGCCGCATGGCCCGGGCCTCCCGGTCCGTGTGGACGCCCTTGAGCTGCCACACCACGACCCGCGAGGCGAAGATCTCAATCAGTGAATCCAGGCCGAAGCCGGCCAGGGCCGGGGATCCGGCCTGGAGGGCGGCGGCGGCTGCGGGGTCGGCACTGGTCATGGTGGGATCCCTTACTGGTAGCGGCCGTTATTCAAGTGGTCTGTATTCGTGCGGTGTTTGAGTCCCGGCTGCGGTTGGTTAGTCGTGGTCGCTTGGTGCGTAGCCGGCCCAGGGCGATGCGGCTTCGGTGACGGCCCTGTCGCTGAGTTCCTTAGGGTCGGTGATGTCGATCGTGGAGTGGCCGATGGAGATGATTCCGTCGCGTTCGAGGTCCTTGAGTATCTTATTCGGGGCTGGCCGCTGCACGCCGAGTATCGCAGCAAGCGTGCGCTGCGGTAAGGAACCCGACCGTCTGCTGCTTCATCCAGCAACGGCCGGCTGATCTGCTCCGCGGCCGGGCAACGGGCGGGCGTGCTGCAAGCATTGCCTCGAAGTCGCCCGGGCCGGGGAATAAACAGCGGGAATCGGTGGAAGCGCGGGCGTCTCGTTCACATCAGAAGCAATGACTGACGGTGGGTTATTCGTGGTTTCTCCTTCGAAGCAGTCCGCAATCCCGGATTTCAACGGGTCTCATGGTCTTCCGGCCGGGCGTTCTGCGAGTGCTGCCTGCAGGGCCCGGGTGAATCGGCTGTGGGGGATTTGTGCCGAGACTTGAGCCGCGGTGCCGATGGTGTCCACGTCGGTCAGTTGGGGGAGCAGACGGACCCGGTGGCCGGCCCGGAGCAGGCGTTCCAGCTGCCGGGCTCCGGTGGCGGACGCGGACATGGGCACGCCGCGGATCAGGTCCCCGTCGGGGTTGCGCAGTGCCAGTGCCCAGAAGCCGCCGTCACCGGCCAGGCCGATCCAGCTGTCGACGCCGGGTGCCGGTCTGAGGCAGGCCGCAAGGTGATCGGCTCGTAGCTGGGGGGTGTCCATGCCGATCAGGAGCGTGGTGCCCCATCCGCATCCGCGGGCGGCGTCGAAGACGGCGGCGAGGCGCTGGTCGAGGTCGCCGTCCGGCTGACGAAGCAGTTCAAAGCCTGCAGCCAGGGCCGGGCGTCGGTCGGTGGTGTAGGCAAGGACCCGGCGTGCCACGGGCAGGGCCGCGACGGTGGCCAGTGTGTCATCCAGGCTCGCGGCGGCAACATCCGCGGCCAGGGCATGGCTCAGCGCCGGCGTCAGCCGGGTCTTGACCTGTCCGGGTATGCATTCCTTGGCCATGACGACGAGGGTGAGCCGGTAGGTCGGGTGCATTACCTGCTCCGCAGCTGGCGTGACATGTCGATCACGGCCGTGATGGTGCCCCGCACGGTGCCGGTGACCTTGGACCGTCCGGTGCGTGGCCGGTAAGCAACCGGGATTTCCTCAATCCTCCACCCGGCACGCGCGGCCTTGAGGACCATTTCCAGCGGGTACCCGCTGCGCCGGTCCTGCAGATCCAAGTCCAGCAGCCGTTGGCGCGAGGCCACGCGCATGGGGCCGAGGTCATGAATGCTGATATCCAGGCGTCGGCGGAGCCGGCGGGCCAGGACGGCGTTCGCCAGCCGGGCGTGAAAGGGCCAGGAGCCCCGGGCGGGCCGTCGTCGTCCCAGCATTAGATCCGTCCGTCCCGCCAGCACCGGTGCAGCAACGCGTCGCAGGTCCTCCCCGCCCATCGACCCGTCGCAATCGCAGAATGCCACGTAATCCGACGTTGCGGCGAGCAAGCCGGCGTGGGCTGCCCACCCGAAACCCGTCCGCGGCTCGAACACCACGGTGGCCCCGAGTGCGCGGGCAATGGCGGCGGAGCCGTCGGTGGACCCGTTATCCACCACGATGGGGCGGAAGTTGGCAGGTAACCCGGCCAAAACACGCGGGAGCGCGGCCGCCTCATTCAGGCAGGGCAGGACAACGTCGATGCCCGGCCCTTTTTCGGTCATGTTTTGACCCCGGTCCCTAAAGGGCGCGGCCGGGGCGCGGCGCCTGCGGCATCCCCGGCCCGGGGATGCCGGCGCCGGGTGGCCCGGCCCACGGCCGGTGTGCTCAGGCGCAGGGAAACCATTTGGCGGCGGCGTTGGCGCGTGCGCGGTATTCGCTGAACCGCCGGCGGACCTCAGCGATGGCCTCGGCCAGCGGGAAGATCTCGGAGGTGATGAGTTGATCGGTGTCGTCGGCGCTGACGGGGTGCCAGTAGACGCCGTCGGCGGTGACGGTCACTTCGGGGATGAGCGATTCGATGGTCAGTTCCAGGCCGGCGTCGGCGTTGCCGCGGTGGGCGAGGGCGCGGATGACCTGGTCAACGGGCGCGATGCCGAGCGAGTCGAGGAAGCTGTGGAACGGCTGGAGCTCGTGGCTCTGTCCGGCGGGCAGGGTTGCGGCGACCCTGACCCGGAATCCTTCGTCCTGCGCTATCCGGATGCCGGCCACGGCCCGGGCCCACGATCCGGTTCCGCGGTGGCTGTCGTGGGTGTCCGGGGTGGCGGAGTCGAGGCTGATCTGCAGCGCGAGCCTGCTGCGGTCCATCCGGCGCAGGCGTTCGAGCCGGTTCCCGCGGAAGAGCATCCCGTTGGTCAGCAGCGTGGTCGGCAGCGCGGCCGTGCATGCTTCCACGAGGTCATCGAGGTCCGGCAGCAGGAAGGGTTCCCCGCCGGTGAGCAGCAGCTCGCTGACCCCGGCCTGAACGGCCTCGCCGGCCAGCCGGCGCACACGGTCGATGCCCAGCGCCCGCCGGGCGGTCTGCGGTGAGGACCGGGCGCAGCAGTAGTCGCAGGCCAGGTTGCAGTCAAAATTGGTGTACATCCACAACCGGGTCCCGGGCATCTGCCCGGACGCCAGCCCGGCGAGCGGGTCCGGGGCGTGGCCACGGCGGATAATGGCGGCCCCGTCCCGAACGGCGAGAAGTTCGTTGCCCGTCCGGGCACACCATGCGGCCACAGTCTGCGTCAGCGGGCCCTGGTCGCCGGGTCCCAGCGGCACGGCCACGGCGGCGCCGTCGGCCACGGCGGCGAGGCGCTCCACCAGATCCAGGACGATACCGTGGTTTACCATCGGGGCCCGATGCCTTGTTCGTGTACGGCTTCGAACAGCGACTCGTATCCTTCCAGCCGGGGGGCCACCCAGCGGCGGAGGCCTTCCATTTCAAGGATGGGCCGGTGTGAGGGGTTGTCCCAGTCCATCGCGAACAGGTGCTCGACCCAGGGTGCGGAGCGCTCCTCGGAGAGGGCGGGCAGTGCGGTGAAGTTGCAGTGGCTGTAGAGCGGGGATTCCCAGAACACCTCGAGTGCCCCGGGCATCAGCTCATCACGCCCGATCGCATCCCAGGTGTTGATGCCGATCGCGGCGGCGTCGGCCCTTTCATCGAGGACGGCGCGCAGGGCATCGAGCTCGCTGCGGCCTGTGTCGCCGTGTTTGCCGACGTCGCTGTCGATCCGCAGTAAGTCCATGTCGCCGGTCCCGAGCCCGGCGCGGGAAAGGAAATGGACGGGCAGGATCGCGGCCTGGGCCGAATCCCTGGACCCCAGCGCCAGGCGGCGGCCCTTCAGGTCCTCCAGGCCGCCCAGCCCGCTGCCGGCACGGGCCACGAACATTGTCCGGAACACGGTGTCGGTGTCCCGCATGGCCAGCGCCCGGCAGACACCATCGGTCTGCGCGACCGTGCGGACCCAGGCCAGGCTCGTGTTCCAGGCCACGTCGATCGTGCCCTGAAGCAGCGCGTCCACCTGCCGCCCGTAGTTGGAGAAGAGCACGAAATCCATCTCGGCCGGGGAGCCGGCGAAGTAGTCGCGGATCCCCTCCCAGATGGTGACGACGTTAGGGGTGTAGGCGACCGAACCCACGATCAGCGGGGCGCTCACGCCGGGGCCTGTTCCGGGGCGGACGGCTGGCTCTCAAACAGGGGCTGTCCGGTGATGGCCCTGCCGTAGAAGTCATAGAGCACGTCGGCGGTGGGGGCCATGACGTGGCCGGCCCGGGCGTCGCGGAAGTACCGGTCGATCTGCAGATGCTCCGAGAACGCCGCACCCCCGCAGACGCGCATCGCGGAGTCCGTGATGCGCAGGGCCGCGTCGTTGGCCGCGGCCTTGACCCCCAGCACGTGCAGCAGCGTGTCCTCGCGCGGCTCGGCAATCCGGCCGGCGGCCTGGGTGAGATAGGCCGAGGTGGACGCCAGCTCGATCGACATCCTGGCCAGCCGGGCGCGGATGGTCGGCAGGGCCGAGAGGCTCTCGTCCAGATGTTCCAGCCGGGCGGCGCTCGTGTGCCGGATGGCGGCGTCCACCGCGGCCCGGGACAACCCGACCGACACGGCCGCGTTGCCCAGGTTGAACCACGGCAACACCGTCTGGAGCATCAGGTCCAACCCGGCGCCGACCGCACCGAGGCGGTAGCTCTCGGGCACCTCGGCGTCGAAGGTCATCGGGGTCGAGGCGTTGCCCCGCAGCCCCATGCCGTGCCATCTCCCGGCCACCTCGACGCCGGGTGTGCCCGCCGGGACCGCGAACAGGTCAACGGTGTCGGCATCGGCGGTCAGCGTCGAAGCGATATAGACATCGGCATGGCCGGCCGAGGTCACCCAGCTCTTCCGGGCGTTCAGCCGCACCCCCGCACCGTTGAGCCGTGCCCGGGACACGGGCGCCCAGAAGTGCGACCTGGATCCGGCCTCCGAGAACGCCAGCGAGCCCAGGGCCCTGCCGCCGGCCAGATCGGCCACCAGATCCGGCAGTCCCGGCGGTGGTGCGGCCGCCACCGGCATCGCGGCACTGACATGCATCAGATAGATCATCGCGGTCGACCCGCAGACCCCGGCCAGTGCACCCAGGACCTCGACCAGTTCGTGCGGGCCGCCACCGAGACCACCCGCCTCCACCCGCAGCGTCAGCCCGAGCAACCCGGACTCCCGCAGGGCCGCGACGGCTTCCCCGGGGAACCGGGCATCGGCGTCGACGTCGCGGGCATGCTCGCCCGCAATGGCGAGGACCGGATCAAGCCGTGCGTTCAGATTCATCGTGTGTCTTCCTGTCTGTGGAGAGGGGACGCGGCGTCAACGCGACGGCGAGCAGCCCGAGCCCCAGACCGCCCATCAGCGCCAGGGTGGAGCCATCCCCGCCGAGCAAGTTGACCGCCTGGCCGGCCTGCAGCAGCTGAATCACCGCGGCCGCCACGAAAGCCGTACCGGCCACAATCACCAGAACACGGAGGCGCAGCACCCCGCCGAGCACCGCGAGGACCCCCAGCGCCACGATCACGATCAGGCCCGCACCGCGGACATGGATGAGGTCCACCGGCGCCGGTCCGCCGGTGGAGAAGGCGAACAGGGAGCCCAGCAGGGCGGCCACACCCAGGACCAGCGCGGGAAGATCGAAGCGGCGCCCGCTCATGAGAGCCTGGCCAGCAGGGAGCCGAGGCGTCCGGTGGATGTCTGCCAGCCGGGGCGCAGGACACCGTCGACCCCGAAGCTGCGCCCGGCGGCGGTGGCGAACACCGCGACGTGCGCGAGGATCATCAGGTAGTAGGACCAGTGCCATTCGTTGGGTGCGTTCAGGACGGACAGCATGATCGCCAGCGACTGGGCCAACCCGACCGCCGCCCAGAACCGGGTGGCTAGCCCGATCAGCAGGAACGCGCCGAGGCCGGCCTCGATGAGCAGCGTCATCCACCCGAAAAAGGGGAAATTCGGCAGCACCACGTGTTCAACGAACCATGAATAAGGGGGGAACACCGGGTAGTCGACCGCGAAACGGGTGAAAAAATACAATCCGGTGTTCGCGTGCTCACCGAAGTCCGGTGGCACCTTCCAGGCCACGTTCTGGATCCACAGCAGCGCCACGCCGATGCGCAACGCGGCGACACCCCCGCGGGCCAGCCGTGAGTCCCCGCCCGCCTCAGCGGGGGCGGCCGTCGCAGCAGCCATGACCGGCTCCGTTCCCATGGCTCTCATTAAGGACCCGCGCCCGGGGACGCGCAACATCAAAGTCCTTAAATATCCCGAACGGCCTCCACTGCAGATGGCAGTCAGATGCGGGGGCGTACGGCCAGATCGACGAGGGGTCGTGGACCAATGCATGGGAAACCGGCGTCAAGGCTGTTTAGGAGTGTCGGGTAACGATCGTTATCGGACACCACGGAATACCTTAGCGCCGGGTTCCCGCGCATTGGTCCCCGACACCCAACCCGGGCAGCCAGCGATCGCGTCACACGCTTAGCGCCAACGGCTGTACCGATGGTCCCCAAGGCCGTGGCGTGTGAGTGCCCGGACGGCGCCAGGTCAGGAGCCGCCCGTTGCCACTTCGCGGGTGCCGACATATATGTCAGGTTCAAGACCAAGTTTTTGGCGCTCCTGGTGCGAGTGTGTCAATGGCCATAAGTTTGTGCCCATGGGCGGCCAGCAGAAATGCCCGCTGCGGCGGTTTCCAGCGGTCGACGCAACAGTTGTTTTTCGACCCTACATCGTCGTGTCGGCGCTATAGGGACATACCCGCCGTTGTCCAAGCCGTCGCCGCCAAACACACCGGCAATACTTCACTGTCAACCGAGAACTAGAACAGGACCAAGTGCTAAGGCGTGAAAGCGAGCACCAGAAACCCTCAAGGCATGCTGTAGAGCGGGCCCACGAGCAGGAGTGCCCGCCCAGCACCCACTGTCCACAGCTGTGCGTCAATCCGGGTTATCCACGCTGAAAATTGGAGCCGTCGGGGTAGCTCCTTCCCAGCCGCAGCGGTGGACCAGCACACCGGGGTGTAAACGCCCCCGCAGCGTTGCTGTAGATCGCAGCGATAAGTAGCGTGCCTCACGCACGCCCGGGCTCTCCCATCGCCTATCGCGTGTGCTTCTCAGATCGACGGGGATCCCGTAGCCGCGGGCGCATCATCATTCGCGCGACCTGACTCGGCTTCATCGGCGGTTCCGTGAGGGGGGTGGCTCTGTCTGGCCGGATAGCGTCGAGGAAGAGTTCGACGTTGCGCCGCCATGCGGTCGGGGCGATGTCTCTGGTGATTTCGGCCACGCGACTGTTGGCGAGCAGGATGAACGGAAGATCCTCGGCCCGGAAATCCGGGCGAACAGCGCCGGTGTCACGCGCCTGGCGAATCAACTCCTCGATGCCGACCTGGATCTGCCGCCGGAGTTTCAGAAGGGGTTCTGATTCATCGAATCTGGTTGTCATGAGGTTCAGGTAGCCGCGGCTGTCAGCCTCAAGCGCGCAGCTGGCGATGATGTAGCCGGACAGGCCGGTCCATCTGTCGGGGTTGCTCAGGGCTTCTTCGACAATGCGCAGATGCTCCTTTAGGGGGTCGACCAGAACGGCGCTCCATAGGTCCAGCCGGGTCGGGAAGTGCCGGTACAGTGTCCCAGCGCCGACCCCGGCCGAGGCCGCGATGGCATCCAGGGAGGCGTTAAGGCCCTCCGCGGCGAACGCGACGCGCGCCGCCTCGATCAGCGCCTCCCGGTTGCGCAGCCCGTCCCTGCGGGGGGCACGGGCCCGACCGACCTTGTTTTCTGATGCATCACTGGTCACAACACAACCTTATCTGCGTCACCGGGAATACGGAGACGCATCTCCGCCTTACAATAAACGGAGACAACCCTCCGCAACACCAGACATGGGAGATTCATTATGGAGCTGGGCATTTATTCCTTCGCAGAGGTCGTCGGAGACCCGAAGACCGGTCGTCGGGTCAGTCCTCAGGAACGCCTCAAAGACCTCGTCGAGGAGATTGAGCTCGCTGACCAGGTCGGCCTCGATGTCTACGGGCTCGGGGAGCACCATCGCGAGGACTTTGCCGCCGCGAGTCCGGCTGTTGTTCTTGCCGCTGCCGCCGCGAAAACGGAGAAGATCCGGCTGACCAGCGCGGTGACCGTGCTGAGCTCATCGGATCCGGTGCGCGTGCACCAGGACTTCTCTACGCTCGATCTGCTCTCGGGCGGAAGGGCGGAAATCATGGCCGGCCGCGGTGCCTTCACGGAGTCGTTCCCGCTGTTCGGGTACGACGTGTCGGACTACGACGCTCTCTTCGAGGAAAACCTGGACCTACTGCTGAAGATCCGCGCCGATGAGAAGGTGACCTGGGCGGGCCGGCACCGTGCGCCGCTGTCGAACCAAGGCGTCTACCCCCGTCCGGTCCAGGACCAGCTGCCCGTGTGGGTAGGGGTCGGCGGATCACCATCCTCGGCCGTCCGTGCCGGCAAGCTCGGACTTCCTCTGTCCCTGGGCATCATCGCCGGTGACGTGCGCCGCTTCGCCCCTCTGGCTGACCTGTACCGGGCGACCGCCCTCGACGCAGGCCACCCAGAGAGCGCCATCAAGGTCAGCATCAACGCCCACGGCTATGTTGCTGACAGCATGGAGCAGGCCGTCGACCTGAGCTTCCCGTACTTCCAGTCCGCCATGAGCGCCTTCCTCAACGCACCCTCCTCGGCCCTGCCTACGAAGCAGCACTACGCCAGGGACACCTCGCTACAGGGAGCCCTCGTCGCAGGATCCCCGGAGGAAGTGGCCGAGAAGATCCTGTTCCAGCAGAGCGTCTTCGGGAACGAGCGCTTCCTCATGCAGATCAGCGTCGGAACCATGCCCCACAAAGAGGTCATGCGATCCATCGAACTCCTGGGAACCCGTGTAGCCCCGATCGTTCGCGCCGCATCGCTCACCTCTGCAGCCTGACCACCCTCCACCACCTCACCCGACGGGCGACTCCGTGCGCCTGCAGCACCACTGAACCATTCACATCCATAGCCATCCATCTTCCTCAGAACGGGGCAACACCTCTCGTGTTCATTACAGCAATCATTCTCAGCGTCCTCTTCGCGGCCGTGCTCGTTTTTTCCGCGGTCGGCAAGATCCGCAAAGACCCTCAGCAAATGGCCGTCCTGGGAGTTGTGCAAGCCACCACTGCGGCGCCACTGCTCGCCGCCCTCGAAATCGCCGCAGCAGCCGGCCTGCTCGCCGGTTTGGCTTGGTGGCCCATCGGAATCGCAGCTGGTATCGGTGCCCTTCTTTACTTCGCCGGGGCGATCGTTGCGCACCTGCGCGTCGGGGACCGCGCCGTGAGCGCTTCTGCCGTTCTGCTCGGAGTCAGCGTCGCCGTCGTCCTTCTCAGGGTCTTGTCCATCTAAACCCGCCCCACTGTCCCGAAGGAGTCACCGCATGAACACCCCCACCCCTGAACTGCGCACCGTCGGCATTCTCGGTGCCGGCAGGGTCGGCACCGCCATCGCCCGGCAGGCCCTCAAAGCCGGTTACGCGGTGAAGATCGCGACCGCCAAGCCCGTCGACGAGATCTCTTTGCTCGTGCAGATCATCACCCCCGGCGCCCTCGCGGCCGAAGCCGCCGAAGCCGCCTCGGCTGACCTCGTCGTGGTCGCCGTTCCCCTGCACAAATACCGCACGCTTGATGCAGGCCTGCTGGCCGGGAAGACCGTTATCGACGTCATGAACTACTGGGCCCCCATTGACGGCGAGGTCGACGACTTCGAAAACGACCACCGCACCAGCAGCGAAATCATCCAGGACTTCCTTGCCGGTGCGAAAGTGGTCAAAACTTTGAATCACATCGGCTACCACGAACTCGAAGAAGACGGCACCGAACCCGGCACCCCCGGCCGCCGGGCACTGGCCCTGGCGGGCGACCGCGACGAGGCCAAGGCACTCGTCGCCGGTTTCCTCGACCGACTCGGTTACGACCCCGTCGACGCCGGCCCGCTCACCGCCGGGCGCGCCTTCCAGCCGGGCACCGAAATCTTCAACGGATCCCACACCGCCGAACAACTCCAAACACTGTTCAGCGTCGCCGCCGAACCAGCCAACGCCTAAACCCCCACCAAACCCTACGAAAACCTGGAGATACCATGGAAATCGGCGCCTATAGCTTTGGCGACACACCACTGAACCCGGACGGCAGCCACCGATCCACAGCAGAAGCCCTCCGCAACCTGTTCGATGCCATCGTGCACGCCGACGCCGCCGGACTGGACTACTTCGGCGTGGGCGAGCACCACACGGTCAGCATGCCCGCCTCCTCACCCGGGGCGGTCATCGCAGCTGCTGCCGGCGCCACCACCCAGATCAAACTCGGCAGCGCCGCCAGCATCATCAGCACCGACGACCCGGTCCGGGTCTACCAGCAGTTCGCCATCGCCGATGCGATCTCCGGCGGCGGACGCGTGGAGATCACCGCCGGCCGCGGCTCCTCCGTTGAAACCTTCCCGCTGTTCGGCTACGACATGGCCGCCTACGACCAGCTCTTCGCCGAAAAGCTCGACCTGCTGATGAGGATCAACACCAACAAGGACGAATACCTCACCTGGTCCGGGTCTGTCCGCCCCGCCCTGGACAATCTCGCAGTGGTACCCCGGCCCGTGAACGGCCCCATGCCGATCTGGCTGGCCACCGGAGGAAACGCCGGCTCCTCCGCCCGCGCCGGACAGCTCGGACTGCCCATCTCCTACGGGATCATCGGCGGCGTCCCCCACCGCTTCGCCCCGCTCGCCCAGCTCTACCGGGCCAGCGCCGAGCAGGCAGGACACACCGGCGAGAACATCAAGGTCTCCGTTGCCGCCCTGGGCCTGGTCGCCCCGACAAAAAAGGAAGCCTTGGAACGCTTCTACCCCGGCTGGCACAACGTCAACGTCGAGATGGGCCGACTGCGCGGCTGGCCGGCCCCGGACAAAAAGGCCTACCTCGCCCAAGCAGAAGCGCCCGGCGCCTACTACATCGGGAACCCGGACGAAGTCGCCGAACGCATCGTCCATCTCCATGACTACATGGGCCATATGCGCCACTTTCTGCAGATGGACGTCGGCGGCCTGCCCCAGGAGCACTACCTTGAATCCCTCACTCTGCTGGCGACCGAGGTCAAACCCCGCGTTGAACGCCTGCTCGCCCGCAGCAACTAACCCGTTGCGCCAACGCCGGCAAAAGTCAACTATGGGAAAAGCGGGAGCTGCGCCCGATTAGCATCGGGAAAGGCTTCCAGTACCCGTTTGCGTTGATCTTCGATGACAGCTGCCGTGTCCGAGCTGATGGGGAGGCGGTAGCCGATGATTCCAACCTTTGACATGCGGTGCACCAGCACGGCAGTGGTGCGTTCGGCCCCCTGCTCGTCGCGGTGCACGTTGTAGTCCAGGCAGCCATCCAGCGGTAAGTCCGCTAGGGCGTGTCTCCTAATAGTGCGCTCCAGATGACGACGGCGTGCAGAACGGCCGCTGAGCGGTAGGTGAGGGCCAGTCGTAGCGCGTGGCCAGGGATCGCCATTGCTTGAGGGTGTTGAAATTGCGCTCGACGACATTGCGGCGCTTGTAAGCGTCCTTGTCGTAGGTGACGGGCCGTCCGCCGGAGGAGCCCTTGCGTTTCCTGTTGGCTTTCTGGTCGTCCTTTTCTGGGATGACGCATTCAATGCCCCGCCCGCGCAGGTAGCTCCGGATCGCTTTGGATGAGTAGGCCTTGTCAGCCATGGCCCGGTCCGGGCGGCTGCGGGGCCGTCCGGGACCTTCCCGTTCGACTTTCAGGGCATCCATGAGGTTTTCAAACATGGGCGAGTCACCACCCTGCCCGGGCCCCAGCAGCAGGACCAAAGGGCGCATGTTGCCGTCAACCAGGGCATGGATCTTGGTGGTCAGCCCGCCGCGGGAGCGGCCGATGGCATGATCATCAGGCTCATCAAACAGATTCATGTAATTCGAGAGGTCCCCCTGTGTGGCGGGGAAGGTTCGTGCCGTGCTGGTGGGCACGGTTCACCGTGGAGTCCACCGACACCTCCCAGTTGATCAGCCCTTGCGCATCGGCACGGGTCAACAACGCAGCCAGTACCCTGTCCAAGATCCCGCTGGCGCTGTTGCGGCGATGGTGCTTCCACACGGTCTTCCACGACCCGAAATGGGAAGGGAGATCCCGCCATGGAATACCTGCCCTGTAGCGGTAAATGATGCCCTCCGTCATCAACCGGTGATCATTGAACGGCCGACCCGGTTTCCCCGACGAATCAGGCATCAACGGGGCAATGAACTCCCACTGGGCATCGGACAACAAGGCATAACGCGAACTCACCACTCAATTTTGCCAACAAGCCACCCCCAGCATTAGGAGACACGCCCTAGGCGAGAGCGGCCGCCCGGACGCACCGTGCAGCAGTTGCTGGGCCACGACCAGGCACAGGAGCTCGGCATCATCAAGCCGGACCGCATCGGACGTCTGACACCTGCACCTTGCCCGCACCAGCCACCTCAAGCCCCGGCAAATACAAGCCACTACGACGCTCGGAACCCTTAGCCTCGGCCTTTCATGAGGGCGAGCGATTCGCCGCGTGGTTAAGCGACGAAAAGTGCTCCTGAACTGGGAAAATGATGGTGTCTAAGCCGCATTATCCCCAGTTCAAAGGAGCACCTTTCTGGTGAGTAACTCTACCGGGTTCTACCCGTCTGTCCGCGTTGATTCTGCTGGTGGGGGTGTGGTGTCCCAGGCTGGCGGGCTGGTATTGGCCCGGACGGTGCACGTATCCGGTCTCGGCGCCGGGCTTTCGGAGGCTTTGGGGCCGTGGCGGAAGCCTTTTGCTCGCCATGATCCGGGCAAGATCCTCACGGACGTGGCTTTGTCGCTGGCTACCGGCGGGGACTGTGTCTCTGATGTTGACCGGCTTCGTTCCCAGCCCCAGGTCTATGGATTGGTGGCGTCGGACCCCACGATCAGCCGGCTGATCAGGACCCTCTCCACGGCCGGTCCGGGCAAGGCACTGGCAGCAATCAATACCGCCCGGGCCGCTGCCCGCGCCCACGTCTGGGCTGCGGCCGGGGACGACTCGCCCCTGCACGGTGTCACCGGTAAGAGCCCGCTCATCGTGGATCTTGACGCGACACTCATCGCCTCTCATTCGGAGAAAGAGGACGCCCGGCCGACATGGAAGAAAGGCTTCGGGTTCCACCCGCTGGCCGCGTTCATTGACCACGGGGCCACCGGGACGGGGGAACCTCTGGCCATGTTACTGCGCCCGGGTAACGCCGGGTCGAACACCGCCGCCGACCACATCAGCGTGGTCAGGGACGCACTGAAGCAACTGCCCGCCGGGTACCGTTCGGGCCGGAAAGTCATGATCCGCACCGATTCGGCCGGCAGCACCCAGGGTTTCCTGCGCTGGCTCACCGCCCCGTCCCGGAACCTGGGCTACTCGGTGGGGTTCCCGATCCACGGCGCCGTTGAAGTGGCCCTGCCACGGATCCCGAAGAAGGCCTGGACCCGTGCCTACAACAGTGACGGCATTGAACGCGACGGTGCCTGGGTCGCGGAAATCACCGGCATGCTGGACCTTGCGCCCTGGCCTGCAGGAATGCGGGTCATCGTCCGGAAGGAAGAACCCCACCCCGGCGCGCAGTTGCGTATTACGGACATCGACGGGATGCGCTACACAGCGTTCGCCACCAACCAAAAAGGCGGCCAGCTCGCCGACCTCGAAGTACGGCACCGGCTCCGTGCCCGGTGTGAGGACCGGATCCGTAACGCCAAGGACACCGGGCTGGCCAACCTGCCCCTGCATTCCTTCGCAGCGAACACGCTCTGGTGCCACCTGGTCATGATGGCCGCCGAGCTCATGGCCTGGACCCAGATGCTCGCGTTCACCGGCACCAAAGCACGCAGGTGGGAGCCGAAGAAACTCCGTGCCCGGATCTTTGAAATCGCCGCCAAGATCAGCCGTCACGCCCGCGCAGTCACCGTTCACCTGGCAGCGAAAGCACCCGAAACGGGACTGCTCCTCAAGGCCCTGACACGGCTCGCGGCGCTCAGCCCACCATAGCCACGCACATCCGGCACCCACCAAAGGAAGAACCATAAGAACGATGGACGTGGAACCATCACGCCCAGCCGCCACCGGTCAGCGGTCAAATTGTCATACCCATCCGCAAGAATCAGCAGCGTCAGGCAGCCGGTAAGCCCTGAAACCTCAGAAACCGTCTCTCATGAAAGATCGAGGTTAGCGTCGGATATTCCACTAATTCACAAGCGACCCCTAATAAGGGGCGTTCCAGGGAACTTGTTCAAAGGTCGTCAACGTCATTCCTTCGAGTCCTCGTGCCACAGCCCAGCGAGCCACTTCTTCGATGAGTGACCGACCAAGACCCTGGCGGGCGTACAGAGGGTGGACGGTCACCTGCTCGATGTGGGCGTGCCGATCAACGTCTTCAACCAAAATGTAAGCGACCGGTTCATCGCCCGAGTCCGTGGCGACCCATGCCCTGCCTTCTCGCTGGTACGCGGCCAGGTCATCCAAGTCCGGTGGCGAGTCGTTAGCGATGGCTGCCATGTTGATAGTTCGAAATGCTTCGCCGGCTGCGACTTCGATGTCCCGTATTCTCGGGAGGTCTTCTCCCCGCGCTTCCCTGATCACACGACTAGTCAATCAGAGGCAACCCGCAAGAGAGCGACAGTCGACAAGGTGGCATATGGAGCCGACGGCACAAGAGTCGCCTGGCCTTAGGCTGGGCGTCATGGCAATCGTTCACAGAGCTACGTTGATTCCGTCGAAAATGAAACTCCTCACACGCTGGCTGCCCAACCAACCGTGGTTCAAGGAGAACGGGCCAACGAACCTAGGGCGTGTCGGCTCCTTCCGTTTTGATGATCCCGACGGTGAGGTCGGCATCGAAACACTTATCATTGCAAGTGAGAGCGCAGTTTTTCAGGTTCCGATGACGTAGAGACTCCCCTCTTCAAGGTGCCGACCCGTGCCTGATTGGCACTATGGAGCACTCGTTTCTCGGAAAGAGATGGGTTTACGATGCCGCTGGTGATCCCGTCTATGCGTCCGCCTTGGCCGCCACCATCCTGACCGGACAGCCACAGGCCGACCAATCCTTCGAGGTCGACGGGAGGCTTGAATTAATTCCTGAGTCCGTACACCTGCAGAGCACGGGAACGCCAGAGACCAGCATTCCCATCATCTGCTCGGCAGTTCCCGATATTGTGGACGGCGTAACAACCATCCATGCAGGGGAACTGGACCTGTCGGTTAGTCGGGTACTCGATCTCATCAGCGAGCCTTTTGGGCAGAGGCTCCTGACAGCCACGTGGGATGAGCAGACCATCCCGGTGCAACTCGCTTCCGTGGTCCGAGTCTGACAAACCGATGGCGCCCGCCCAAGGTTCCCTTCCTGACACCGGGTTCATGTTGGCTTGCCATCGGCCGTCAACCGTTACAAGCTGACACACATGACTGATGTTGCCAAGGCGGAGTTGCGCCGGTATTTGCAGGATGGCCGTGATGCGATTGTGTGGAAGCTTGAGGGCCTGTCTGAGTACGATCTACGCCGCCCCTTGACACCGACCGGCACGAACCTCCTCGGGCTGGTCAAGCACCTAGCCGGGGTCGAAGCCGAGTACTTCGGCGTAGTCTTCAACCGACCCTTCGCTGAGGAATTAAAATGGATTTCGCCCAATGCCGAGCCGAATGAGGACATGTGGGCGCGGTCTGAGGAGTCCCGCGACGCGATCGTCGGCCTATATCAACGGGTGTGGGCACATGCCGACGCAACAATTTCCCTGCTGCCGCTTGATGCTTCCGGCTACGTGCCGTGGTGGCGTGAGGCGAGCAACCCGGTCAGCCTCGCCCGCATATTGGTCCACGTGACTGCCGAAACGCATCGGCATGCCGGTCATGCAGACATCGTGCGTGAGTTGGCCGACGGCAGCGTCGGACACCGGGACGGCAACGACAATATGGCAGCCGTGGACCCGGCGTGGTGGCACGAGTACTGCGATCACCTAGAGTCGGTTGCGCGCGGTTACGGGGGCCAGACCCAACCGCGCGCAACCGACTCTCACCAGCACCGATAGCGGCGTTACCCGCCAACCGCGTGAAACTCGGACACTGGAACAGTTTTCACACTCTGATGGCGGCTCGATCAGGATCTGTTCTTGTCCAATAGCGGGTGGCGTTAGAACCGACTGTCCCGCTGAGGGATCGGCTTACGAGCGCAAGTGCGACATCGAGCGATCACAGAATGCCGCCACGAAGCGATCAAATCCACAGTGTCGCGGCACGGATGCACAGCGCAGTGAAACCGCCGTTTTTGACCCTAACGCAAGTCGCGGAAGTGACCTTGTGGGTCCGGCCACTCCCCCACCCGAAAAGGGGGAAGCCCCCGTCCGTGACCGTTATGCCTACCGCCATTTTTGGGCAGCAAACAAGGATAACCAGGAGGCAGAGTATCTTCGCTCCAGGCCGGGGCAAGGTCGCCAACGACAACTGCACCATCCGTCGCCAGGTTGCCTGATCCTTGATCTCGGGAATCTCGGGGGCGATCCGGCCTCCGGCGGTCAGGAGTTGTCCGGTGACCGTCCATGCCATGAGGGTTCTGCCGATGGGTGAACATACTGTTTTTCTCGTAACCTGCAACGTACTCTTAGCGGAATTCTTCAGGAAGTCGGGTTCCGTGGAATGCGAAAGGATGGCATGAACAAGATGACACTCAACGACGAGTGGGACAGACTTGATTCAGAGACGCGCAAGTGGCTTCTGGACAATCCCGGATGCGTGCTAGTGCCGCACGCGGTCACCGCCGCGATCCAGCACAATTCCGTAGGGCACATCGAAGTAGACGGGCACGGACAGATGATCCTTACCCGCGAGGACCTCGATTTCATCCGAGAAAAGGGAACAGGCCTGGATGCCGGTCAACCCAACGATCAATTCCGTTTTTTCGATGCAGCTCACCCCGAAAAGCGCGGTTAATGGCAGGGCTGCCACCGTGTTGGGCCACGCTGCAGGGATGGCCCATCCAAATCGAGGTGGCCAGGACGATGATGTCGGAGGCGAGGATTCTTTCGCGGATAGCGGGCCACTCGTCGCCGTTGCCCATGTCGATCTGCACGCCTCGCTTCACCTCGTGGTCCACGATCCGGATTGAAGAGGTGCTGACGTCCTGGGATTCGAGTTCGTGTGCAATGAGCAAGCAGCACAGGCGACGCTTTGGGGACTGTCCGATTGACGGTCCTCTGTGGATTTGATCGTTTCGTGGCGGCATTCTGTGATCGCTCGATGTCGCACCAGCGCCAGTTAGCCGATCCGTCACTGTTCAGTAGGTCCCTTGCTACGCTGTCGCCATGACCCATACGTTGCTCGAGCTCGAACGCGCATTCCGTCTGTCTTGGAGTGCGGATACAACCTGTCTCGATGCCAGGAGCCTCACGAAGTGGCACCCCGGCAATGCGGCACATGGCCAGTGCGGACCTACAGCTCTCATCGTTCAAGACCTGCTCGGCGGTGATCTGCTCATCGCAGACGTCAGCGGCGGCAACGAGGAGGACGAAGTCCATTACTGGAACCGGTTCCCCGGTGGCCTCATGACCATGGCGAACTGGCCCTTGTCGTCCTTGATGGCTGCCGCGTGGGCCATCAGCGGCAGCCCGAAGGACAGCCCGGCGAGGGTGGCGACCAGGATCGAGACCCAGCCCCAGCCGCTCGGGGACGCCCCGAACAGCGCGACGACGGCGAAGTAAATGGCAGACTGCAGAAGGAAACGCACGGTGACGGCAATGACCTGCCCACCAGCGATCTGCTCCGGCGGCAGCGGCGAGGCGTGCGGGCCGTAGTAGACCCGGCGCCATTTGAAGCCGTCCATCACGGGGAACGTGAACTCGCTGGCCGCCGTCATGACCGTGGCCGAGACCAGCAGGGCCGGGGCGATGAAGGTGAGGTAGCTGACGCCGCCGAACGCCGAGGTGCTGTTCCTTTCCACGAGGGTGGCGAGGCCCACGCCCATCGCAAACAGGTACGCCACCGGCTGCCCGACGCCGTACATGATGATGGTCCAGCCGTAGCCCTTCATCACCCGGAGGACCTGCTCGGCGTAGTAGAACGCGCCCCACTTCCTGGCGCGGGCCGCCGAAACGGCCGGCGGGTGGGCGTGGAGCGTTGCCGCCTGCGCGGTTCCGTCTTTTCCAGTGACGGCCCGCTCAGTCAACTCTGCTTTTTTAGTCAACTCTGCTTTTTTAGTCAACCAGGCTCCTGCCGGTCAGGCGCAGAAAGACGTCCTCCAGCGAGGACCGGCGCACCAGCGAGGTGACCGGCCGGAGTCCCCGGGCGGAGACCTGCTCGAGGGCGGCCTCGCCGTCGTGGGCATAAATCAGGACGCGGTCCGGGAGGGTTTCGACCCGCTCGCCGATGCCTTCGAGCTCGGCGCCAACGGTGGCGTTGCGCTCCGAACCGAAGCGCAGTTCGAGGACCTCACGCGTGGAGTATTCGCGGATCAGGCTCGCGGGCGAGCCCTCGGCCATGATCTTGCCCTTGTCCACCACGATCAGGCGGTCGCAGAGCTGCTCGGCCTCGTCCATGTAGTGGGTGGTCAGGATCAGGGTGACGCCCTGCTCCTTGAGCCGGAACAGCCGGTCCCACAGGATGTGGCGCGCCTGCGGGTCAAGGCCCGTGGTCGGTTCGTCCAGCAGCAGGATCCGGGGCTCGTTGATGAGGGAACGGGCGATCGTGAGCCGGCGCTTCATGCCGCCGGAGAGGGCGTCCACCCTGGACTTGGCCTTGTCCGTGAGCTGGGCGAACTCCAGCAGCTCATCCGCCTTGGGCCTGAGGTAGCTCATCGGCAGGCCGAAGTAGCGGCCGTACACCAGCAGGTTGTCCCGGACCTTGAGTTCCTCGTCGAGGTTGTCCTGCTGCGGCACCACGCCCAGGTGCGCGCGGACTTCCGGTCCGTTCAGGTCGGGGTCCAGGCCCATGATGCTGAGGGTTCCGGAGGTCCGCTGGGACACCCCGCCGATCATCTTCATGGTGGTGGACTTGCCGGCGCCATTGGGTCCAAGCAGCCCGAAGGCTTCCCCGGCGGGCACGCGGAAGGAGATACCGTCGACGGCGGTGACCTCGCCGTAGCGCTTGGTCAGGTTCTCGGCGGTGATGACATACTGCGGCGGGCCGGTTTCGGAGGGGCTGCTCAACGGCGCATCCTTGGGAGATGATTCCTTGGGAGAGGATTCTTTCGACACAAGTTCACGCACCCGCCCCACGTTAGTAGGTGCGTTCGAACAAGGAAAGAGCCCGACCGCTAAAAATCCAGACGTTTTCCGATGGTCAGGTTGGGGCTCGTGGTGGCGGAGCGGGGCCAGCGAAATCCCCGAAGGAACTCCGCTGGCCCAACCCCAGGCCGGCCTATTTCTCTGCGCCTATTTCTCTGCGCTTTTCTCTCCGCCGCGCAGTACCTGCAGGCGCTTCCGGTATTCGTTTTCGTCGATTTCCCCGCGGGCATAACGTTCCCGCAGCACGCCTTCGCCGCCCTGCGCCGCGGCCCAGCGACGGTTGGCGCGCCAGGTGCGCCTGCCGATGAAGATCAGCAGGCCGATGACCAGGATCCAGAACAGCGGGAACAGCAGGAACCATGGTGAGAACCCGCCGTCGGACCAGGGCCCGTGGGTTGCGATGGCGGCGGCAGGGGCGGCAATCGCGGCAGTCATTGAGGTAAGCATGTCAGTCGTCCAAACTCTCGGTTCGAGCCGTTTCCCGGCTCTGCATCGAGTCTTCTCCGCAGCCGCGCCCTCCGCATCCGCCGCGGGGAGTCACTTCCGCCGCGCGGCGTACTCCACCGGGAGACCGCAGGCCGCGCCGGCCGGCTGCACCCCAACGGGACCGTCAGCCGGTCCAGCCGGGGCGGACGAGGCCCGATTCGTACGCGAGGACCACCAGCTGCACCCTGTCGCGGACCTGCAGCTTGGCCATGATCCGCGACACGTGGGTCTTCGCCGTGAGCGGGGTGATGAAGAGCCGCTCCGCGATTTCCGCGTTGTTGAGTCCCTCGCCCACCAGCTGCAGGACTTCGCGTTCACGGTCCGTGATCTGGTCCGTGATCTGGTCCGTGACTTTGGGCCGGCTGGCGGCGCGGGACTGCACCGCCAGCTGCGCCATGATGCGGCGGGTCACCGACGGCGACAGGAGGGCGTCGCCGTCGTGCACCACGCGCACGGCGCGGAGCAGCTCCTCCGGCTCGGTGTCCTTGACGAGGAACCCCGCCGCACCGGCGCGCACGGCCTCCGCGATGTAGTCGTCCAGTTCAAAAGTGGTGAGGATGATGACCCGGGTTCCCGCGAGCCCCGGATCAGCCAGGATCCGGCGGGTCGCCTCCAGCCCGTCTCCGTGCGGCATGCGGATGTCCATCAGCACGACGTCGGGTTTGTCGCGTGCCGCCAGCCGCACGGCCTCGTCCCCGGTGCCGCATTCGGCCACGACTTCCATGTCCGGCTCGGCGCCCAGGAGTGCCCGGAATCCGGCGCGGATGAGCGTCTGGTCGTCGGCGATCAGGATGCGGATCATCGCGGTTCCTCCCCCGGGGCCCCGGCCAGCGGAAGGACCGCCCGCACGCGCCAGCCCGGCTCCAGGGACAGGAACTCCACGGCTCCGCCCAGCGCGGCGGCCCGTTCCCGCATGCCGGTCACACCGTTTCCTTCGGGGGCGCCGGCAGAGCCGCGGCCGTCGTCGTCGACCGTTAAGGTGAGACGTCCGGCATCGGGGCCGGCAGGGGCCTCAAGAACGACGGCGGCCCGGCTGGCTCCGGAGTGCCTCACCACGTTGGTCAGCGCCTCCTGCACGATCCGGTAGGCAGCCTCCTGCACGGCTGCGCTGAGCGGCCTGTCGATCCGCTGGTCCAGCCGCACCTCCAGCCCGGCCCGGCGGGCGTTGTCGGCGAGTTCGGGCAGTCTCTGGAGCCCCGGACCCGCGGCGGGGCGGAGCGGAGCGTCGTCACGCAGCACGCCCAGCAACTGGCGGACCTCGTCCAGGGATTCCTTGCTGGCCGTCTTGATGGCCTCCAGGGCAGGGCGGAACTGGTCCGGATCCCGGTCCCCCAGATGCAGGGCAACCGAGGCGCGGACGTTGATCATGGACAGCGAATGGGCCACCACATCATGGATGTCACGGGCCAGCGCCAGCCGGTATTCGTCCCGGGCGGCCTGCTCCCGGGTTTCCTGCTGGCGGCGCCTTTCGGCCACGCGTTCGCCGCGCAGCCGGGCTCCTTCCCCCAGCAGCACCAGGATAGCCAGCCAGGACGTTCCGGCCACCGCGCGGATCAGTGCACCTTCATCGCCCCTGGCCAGAAAAAAGGCAACCAGTGCGGCGGCGCAGGTGCCCGCCACCGTCCAGGTCTGCCACCGCCTGCCCGCGGCTGCCGAGAACACGATGGCCAGTGCCAGTGAGAGCAGCACCGGCCCCCAGGGATAGCCGGAGGCCAGGTAGATGATGGTTGCCGCGGCGGCCACCGGAAGCGTGGCTGCCGGTGCTCGCCGCCGGAGCGAGAGCGCGGCCGGCCCGGCCAGCAGCAGCGCGAAGGCCAGCACGTCCAGCGGCCGGTGATCAGGCTGCCGTGCCGCGGCGAAAACCGTGCCCACCACCTGGACCACGGCCACCGCAATCACCATGAAGCTGGTGGGCGGACCCTGGAATCGGCGCGGCATACTCCGAGCCTAGCGGCGGAGCCGGCCGGCGTCGTCTGCTGAACGGGGTAGGGCGCCTACTCCCGCGGGAGTAGGCGCCCTACCTTCGGTTCCGGGCCAAGCTCGACCGCCGGCCAAGCTCGACGGCGGGATACCCGTCAGGCGATGCCTGAGCTGCTTTTCTCTGCCAATTGGCGTTCCGCGGTCTCCACCACGTTGGCGAGCAGCATGGCCCGGGTCATCGGCCCCACTCCGCCGGGGTTCGGGGACAGCCAGGCGGCGACGCCGGCCGCGGCGGGGTCCACGTCTCCGGTGACCACGGCTTTGCCGTTGCCGTCATCGACCCGGCTGACGCCGACGTCGAGCACTATGGCCCCGGGCTTGAGGTCCTCCGCCTTGATCATGTGCGGCTGGCCGGCCGCGGCGATCACGACGTCGGCCTGGCGGAGCTCGGCGGGCAGGTCCACCGTTCCGGTGTGGGCCAGGATGACTGTGGCATTGACGTCCTTGCGGGTGAGCAGGAGCCCCACCGGGCGTCCGATGGTCACTCCGCGGCCCACCACGAGCACGCGCTTGCCGCGGAGGCTGATCCCGTGCCGGGTCAGCAGTTCAACGCAGCCCTTGGGCGTGCAGGGCAGCGGCGACTTCATGGGTCCGCCGACGTTGGCCACAAGCCGGCCCAGGTTCATCGGGTGCAGGCCGTCGGCGTCCTTCTCCGGGTCCATGGCCTCCAGGATGACGTCCTGGTCGATGTGCTTGGGCAGCGGCAGCTGGACGATGTAGCCGGTGCATTCCGGGTTCTCGTTGAGCTCCCGGACCACGGCCAGCAGTTCGTCCTGGCTGGTCTCCTCCGGCAGGTCGCGGCGGATGGAGGTGATACCTACCTCGGCACAGTCCTTGTGCTTGCCGCCCACGTACCAGGTGCTGCCCGGGTCGGAGCCCACCAGGATGGTGCCGAGGCCGGGGACGATGCCCTTGGCCCTGAGTGCGGCCACGCGTTCGGTCAGTTCGGCCTTGATCGCGGCGGCGGTGGCCCTGCCGTCGAGGACCTGTGCTGTCTTAGCAGCGGTGTTTGCGGCGTTGGTAGTGGTCATACGGTCACCACTGCTCGTGCTGCGGGTACAGCGGGAAGTCCGCGGCGAGCTTGTCCACGCGGGCCTGCAGGGCTTCCACATCCGTGGCCGAACCGGATTTCAGCGCGGTGGCGATGATGTCCGCCACCTCGGTGAATTCCTCGGCGCCGAAGCCGCGGGTGGCCAGGGCGGGAGTGCCGATCCGCAGGCCGGAGGTGACCATCGGCGGGCGGGGATCGAACGGCACGGCGTTGCGGTTGACGGTGATGCCCACGGAGTGGAGCAGGTCTTCGGCCTGCTGGCCGTCCAGCTGGGAGTTGCGCAGGTCCACCAGGACCAGGTGCACATCGGTGCCGCCGGTGAGGACGGAGACGCCGGCGTCGGACACGTCCGCCTGGCTGAGGCGGTCGGCGATGATCCGGGCGCCTTCCAGGACGCGCTCCTGGCGTTCCTTGAATTCCTCGGTGCCGGCGATCTTGAAGGCGACCGCCTTGGCTGCGATCACGTGCATGAGCGGGCCGCCCTGCTGGCCCGGGAAGACGTTGGAGTTGATCTTCTTGGCCCACTCCTTCTTGGCCAGGATCACGCCGGAGCGGGGGCCGGCGAGGGTCTTGTGCACCGTGGAGGTGACGACGTCGGAGTGCGGCACCGGGCTCGGGTGCAGGCCTGCCGCGACGAGGCCGGCGAAGTGTGCCATGTCCGTCCAGAGCAGGGCGCCGACCTCATCGGCGATCGAGCGGAAGGCGGCGAAGTCGAGGTGGCGGGGGTAGGCGGACCAGCCGGCGATGATGACCTGCGGCTTCTCGGCAATGGCCTGCTCGCGCAGCTTGTCCATGTCGATCCGGAAGTTGTCTTCCTCGACCTGGTAGGCGGCGACGTTGTAGAGCTTGCCGGAGAAGTTGAGCTTCATGCCGTGGGTCAGGTGGCCGCCGTGTGCCAGCGAGAGGCCCAGGATCTTGTCGCCCGGGGTGATCATGGCGGAGAGGGCGGCGGCGTTGGCCTGGGCGCCGGAGTGCGGCTGGACGTTGGCGTATTCGGCGCCGAAGAGGTCCTTGACCCGGTCGATCGCGAGCTGCTCGGCGATGTCGACGTATTCGCAGCCGCCGTAGTAGCGGCGTCCCGGGTAGCCCTCGGCGTACTTGTTGGTCAGGACCGAGCCCTGGGCTTCCATCACGGCACGCGGCGCGAAGTTTTCGGAGGCGATCATTTCCAGGGTGCCGCGCTGGCGGCCAAGCTCCTGGGCGAGGACGGCGGCAATCTCGGGATCAAGTTCGGCCAGCGGCTGGTTGCTCACGGCGGTCGAGGAAAGGTTTACGGAAGTAGTCACGAAGAACTCCTGGCTAGGCAACGGTCACTGCTTAAGGTCAGGTTACCGGCTGGCCCGCTGCCGCGCCCCTAGATTACGGTCCCGGAGATCCGGGGCACGCGCCAAGGGCTGGCACCCGTTCAGGGGTGCCGACGGCGGGGCGGCAGCAGGCGCTGCCGACCGGCAAAACATGACCCTCGGCCCAGGCGTACGATCCGTGGTCTTCGTGAGTGCCGCTCCCTGGTGGTTAACCACCCAACGCCAGTTGCGACCGTTTAAGCCTACCCCAGGGCCCGAGGCTGTTGCCCCAGGCCCGTCGCACCCGCGGGTAGGCTGTCCTTCGTGACTGACGACCAGCTGACTGCTTCCTACATCCTGACTCTTTCCTGCCCTGACCGGCCGGGAATCGTGCATGCCGTCGCCGGGGCCCTCCTGGTGGCGGGCAGCAATATTACGGATTCCCAGCAGTACGGCAGCCAGAGCACCGGCACGTTCTTCATGCGGGTCGAGTCCACGACGGCGGCCTCCCACGCCGAGCTGCATGCCGCCCTTGAGCCCGTGGCCCAGGCCTTCGGCATGCAGTGGAGCCTCAACCCGGCAGGCCGGAAGGTCCGCACCCTGCTGATGGCCAGCACCTCGGCGCACTGCCTCAACGATCTGCTGTTCCTGCAGCGCTCCGGAACCCTGCCGATCGAGATCCCGGCCATTGTGTCCAACCACCAGGATCTGGAGGGACTGGCGAAGTTCTACGGCATCCCCTTCCACCACATCCCGGTCACGCCGGACACCAAGGTCCAGGCAGAGGACGCGCTGCGGGCGCTGATGGCGGAGCACGACATCGAGCTCACCGTCCTGGCCAGGTACATGCAGATCCTCTCCAACGAGCTGTGCACCGAGCTGACCGGCAAGGCGATCAACATCCACCACTCCTTCCTGCCGTCCTTCAAGGGCGCCAGGCCGTACCACCAGGCGCACGCCCGCGGCGTGAAGCTCATCGGCGCCACGGCGCACTACGTCACGGCCGCCCTGGATGAGGGGCCGATCATCGAGCAGGAGGTCATCCGGGTGGACCACCGGCGCAGCGCCGAGCAGTTCGTCCAGATGGGCCGGGACGTCGAGGGCCGCACCCTCGCCCAGGCCGTGCAGTGGCACGCCGAACACCGCGTCCTGCTCGACGGGAACCGGACCGTTGTCTTTAGCTGACCCTGGTATTTAATGAGAGGTATGGCACGTTTGCGGGAGGACCGGCTGGCCGCGTTCGTATCCCTGCTCAAGTCCGAGGGCAGGCACTCGGTGCTGGGCCTCGACTGCGGCCCCGGCGCGGATGGGCTCCTCTTCGTCCAGCGAGGCATCCACTTCACCGGCGTGGATGCCTCGGAGGAACACATCCATTCGGCGCGTGCCCGCGGTCTGGAGGCCTCGGTGGCCGCAGCCGCCGCCCTTCCGTTCGCCGACTCGGCGTTCCGTTCCGTGTGGGCGGTGGATGCCCTGGCGGGACTGCCGCCGGAGAAGTGGGACGACGTCGTCCGCGAACTCGGGCGCGTGGCGGAACCCGGCGCCCCGATCGCCGTCGTACTCCCCGATCCCGGCCTCCCGGAACACAGCGAGGGCTTCACGGTCCTCCGCTCCCCCGCCTGACCCTCCCCGGCAACACCCGTTGAGCTATCAGTTGTGGTGGTTCCCAGCCGGGCTGAAGGACCACAACTGATAGCTCAACGGCCGGGGGCGTGTCCTAGGCTGGAGGCATGGCTCCTCTCTACGCATTCGCCGGCGACAGCCCGGCCGTCCATGACTCCGCTTTCATCGCGCCCACGGCCTCCGTGATCGGCAAGGCCACGCTGGCCGAGAACTCCAGCGCCTTCTACGGCGTCTCCGTGCGGGCAGACACCGCCGCCATCACCGTGGGCGCCGGGACCAACCTGCAGGACAACGTGGTGCTGCACGCCGATCCCGGCTTCCCCTGCACCGTCGGCTCGCGCGTCAGCGTCGGCCACAGCGCCGTCGTTCACGGCTGCACGGTCGAGGACGACTGCCTGATCGGCATGAGCGCCACGATCCTCAACGGCGCCGTGATCGGTGCGGGCTCCCTGGTCGCCGCCGGAGCGGTGGTGCTGGAAGGAACGGTCGTGCCGCCCCGCTCGCTGGTCGCCGGGGTGCCGGCCAAGGTCCGGCGCGCGCTGAGCGACGAGGAATTCGCCGGCGTCCAGCACAACGCGGCGCACTACCAGGAGCTGGCCCGGGCCCACCGGGAGCTGCACGGCTCCTGAAGGGCCCGGCCGCGGGAAGGGCTAATCCAGCGGGATCGGACCCATTTCGTCCAGCAACTCCCCCGGCCCCGGATTCCCGGCCGACGTCCGGCCGCCCAGGTGGTTGACGACGCCCCAGACCGCGTTCAACCCGGTGGTGACGGCGCCTTCCGCCCACCCTGCCGTGAAGGAGACGTCGTCGCCGGCCAGGAAGATCCCGCGTTGCTCCGCCGGCAGCTTGTCCTGCTTGAAATGGGTGAAGAGCCGCTGCTGGTAGCGGTAGTGGCCCGGCAGGTTTGCCTTGAACGCCCCCATGAAGTTGGGGTCCGCTTCCCACGAGACGGTGATCGGCTGGCCGACGATGTGGCTGGCGATGTCGACGTCGGGGTAGATCTGGGCGAGCGAGTGCAGCATCAGCTCCACGCGCTCGTCGGCGTCCAGGGCCAGCCATTTCAGGGCGTCGTCGTTCCAGGTGTAGGACAGCAGGATCACTGCCGGCTGGTCCGGGCCGTTGTCCAGGAGATACGTGGCACGGTTCAGCCGGTCCGTCAGCGTCATGGACATGACCTCGCGGCCCGTCCTGGGATCGATGTCCTTCCAGAAGGGCCGGTCCACCATCACAAAGGTCTTGGATGACTGCATGTAGTGCGAGCGCTCGATCGCCGTCCAGAGTTCGGCAGGGAACAGCGTTTCCTCGGTGTGGATCCGGGTGGACAGCAGCCATGACTGGCAGGTGGTCACGATGGCGGGAAAGGCGGCCTCGCGGCCCCACCGCTCCCGGATCCGGAAGTCACCGCTGCCGTCCCGGGCGATCCGGTCCACGGCGCCGCGCGGGGCCCCGGCGTGCAGGCTCGCCAGGGAGGTCCCTTCCGGCCAGTGGGCCATGCCCGACGGCGCGTGCCGCCAGAGCGCCTCGGGGAGCCGTTGCGCTCCGCCGGCAATGAGCCGGTGCTGGTCGTCGGCGTCGGTGTAGACAACGCGCAGGATTTCCAGGATGGAGTTGGGGAAGTCCGTGTCCCAGCCTCCGGTTCCAAATCCCACCTGGCCGAACGCCTCGCGGTGGGCGAATCCGGCCTGCTTGAACGAGTCGCTGCCGGCGATGAAGCCGTAGAACGTCTGTTCGTCCAGGAGCGGAAGCAGCTCATTCCAAAGCTCCTTGATCCTGGCGGTGTCCCGGGCCCGGATGGCTTCCTGCATCTCGGTGAACCTGGCGCCGTCGTTGACGGCGGCTTTCCAGGCGTCCGCCACCTCCCGGAAGAACGGCGGGAGGTCCGCGGAGGTCCGGGCGTAGTACTTCTGCCCGGCGAGCTCGATCACTGTGCTGGAGGTCGCCGCCGCCAGCGGGTTGGGGAACTCGTCGGTCTCCAGCCCGAGCAGCTCCACATAGTGGTAGAAGGCCTTGCCGGAGACCGGGAACCGCATCCCGCCGAGGTCGGCGACAACGCCGGCGGCGGAGGGGAAGCTCGCGGTCCGCAGCCGGCCGCCGATCCGGTCCGCCTCGTACACGACCGGGCGGAGGCCAAGTTTCATCAGCTCGTAGGCCGTGACGAGCCCGGAGAGTCCTGCGCCGACCACGGCAACTTCGGTCCCGTACAGCCCGGCGGGGATGCTGCCCAGGCCCGCGGGATGGGCCAGGTAGTGGTCGTAGCTGAAGGGGAAGTCCGGATTCAGCATGGTGATGGGTGCTTCGGCGCCGCTGCCCGGCGCGTTCGGTCCGGGGGCCGGAAGTTCGGTGGCGGTGGTCATGAGTGGCTTGCTTTCATCGGTTCGGTTTCGGACGTGGTGGGCTCGGAGGGGGTGGTGCCGGACAGTTCACGGTATTCCTCGTGGCTCAGGGCCGCTACCCTCGAATTCCTGCGGCCGTAGCCGAAGTAGGCTGCCAGGCCCACCAGCATCCAGATGCCGAAGACCGCCCAGGTCTCGGCGCCCAGGTTGGCCATCAGGTAGGCGCACATCAGGGCGCCCAGGATCGGCGTCAGCGGAAACAGCGGGACGCGGAAGCTGCGTTTGAGCTCCGGCCGGGTGCGCCGCAGGTAGATGACGGCGACGTTGACCAGGGCGAAGGCGAAGAGCGTGCCGATGCTGGTGGCGTCCGCCAGCGCGCCAAGCGGCACCAGGCCCGCGGTGAGTGCTACGGCGGCCCCCACGATCAGGGTCCCGGCAACCGGGGTGCCGGTGCGGGCCGAAACGCGGCCGAAGATCTTGGGAATCAGGCCGTCCCGTGCCATCGCCAGCAGGATCCGGGTCTGTCCGTAGAGGACCGTCAGCACGATGCTGGCGATGGCCAGCACGGCTCCGACCGCGAACACGAACGCAATCCACGGCTGCCCGGTGGTTTCCTCAAGGATTTTCACGAGCGCGGCCTCGGTGCCGTCGAACCAGCCCCACGGCCGCGCGCCAATCGCTGCAACGGCCACGAGCACGTAGATGGTGGTGACGATCAGCATCGAGAGCAGGATGGCCCGCGGCAGGTCGCGCTTCGGGTTCCGGGCTTCCTCGCCGGCCGTGGACGCCGCGTCGAACCCGATGTAGGAGAAGAACACCCGGGAGGCGGCGGCGGAGACGCCGGCGGCGCCCATCGGCAGCAGGGGCTCGAAGTGTGCGCCGTTGAAGGCGGTGAACGCCACCGCGCAGAAGAACAGCAGGATGCCGACCTTGATCAGCACGATGGCCGTGTTGATCCAGGCGCTTTCCTTGGCGCCGCGGACCAGCAGGACCATCGCGAGGACCACAATCACGATCGCCGGTGCGTTCAGCACCCCGCCGCCGCCGGGCGGCTGCGAGATGGCGTCCGGAAGCGCCAGGCCGAAGACGGCCAGGGCTTCGTTGACGTACTGGCCCGCGCCGACGGCGACGGCCGCCACGGAGACGGCGTATTCCAGCACCAGGCACCAGCCGCAGATCCAGGCCATGCCTTCGCCCATGGTCGCGTAGGTGTAGGAGTAGCTCGAACCTGCTGCGGGCACCAGTCCGGCCATCTCGGCATACGAGACGGCGGAGAGCAGCGCAGCGAGTCCGGCGATCGCGAAGGAGATCCAGATGGCCGGGCCGGCCAGCGGGACGGATTCGCCCAGGATGACCAGGATGCCGGTGCCGAGGGTGGCGCCGACGCTGATCATGGTCAGCTGCAGCACACCGAAGCTGCGGACCAGCCGCGTGCCGCCGTGACCGGATTCGGCTTCGCTGACGAGCTGTCCGATCGGCTTCCGCCGAAGCAGCTGCGTCGTCAGGCCGGGACGGCTGGCGGCGGCCGCGGGCCGTTCCCGGTTGAGGGTAGGCACAGTCATCGTTGACGTCCATTCGTGAGTAGTGGTTGAGTTCCCCGTTTCAGCCTAGGGCTGTGAGCCAGCTCTCAAGGTTGTGCAAAATGACCTATAGTCTTCAGGCATGAGACGTATTGCACCACAACGGACGGTTCGGTCCCAATCGGCCGGCCGCGGCCTGCCGGACGGGGACAGCCATGCCTGCTGACGCCGGGGAGCGGCTCGGATTCGTCACCCTGGAGCAGTTCCTCCGGCAACTGCCGCCGGAACTCACTGTCCTTCACGACGGCGGCAACCGAGCGGACCGCCTGCGCTGGGTGGAGCCCAGCGAACTCGAGGACCCCACCCCCTACCTGCTCGACGGCGAATTCCTGCTGACCGCGGGGCTGCCGTTCCTGGACCAAGGCGGCGACCCTGAACGCGTTGACGCCTATGTGGAGCGGCTGGTCCGGGCTCGCGTCGGCGCGCTCGGATTCGGCCTCGAACCCTACTTCAACGCCGTACCCGCCGCCGTCATCCAGGCCTGCAGCCGGCGCAACCTCACGCTGGTCGCCATCCCCCAGACCGTCCCGTTCGCCGCCATCGGACTCGAATTCTCGCAGCTGCTGGAATCGGACAACGCCAAGACCTTCCGGCAGCTGGCCGACACCAACCGGCAGCTCATGCGCGCGGTACTGTCGGCCAGGCCCGAACACGAGCTCCTGGCGGCACTCGTGCAGCGCGTCCCGGTCTGGGCCGTCCTCGTCGGTGCGGACGGACGGGTCCGTGCCCGCGGCTCCGCCGGTACGCACGGAACCGGCCCGGTACCGGGCGTGGAAGCAGCCGCGCTGCAGCCACTGCTGGCCAAGCTGCTGAGCGGCAGCGGTCCCCGGGTGGAGCTGGATTCCTTCGACGACGCCGGTTCGGCGCTCGTCTTCGGCCATCCGCTGCGCAGCTCCCGCGATGCCAACCTGGGCGCCCTGGTCCTCGGCACGGAGGCGCCGCTGACACCGGCGCAGAACAGCGTGGTCTCGGCCGCCGTCGGCCTCCTGGAGCTGCTGGTACGCCAGCGCACCAGCGGCTCGCTGGCCCCCAGCCAGCTCGCCACGGCCCTGCTCCTGCACCCGGAAAGTCACAGCACCGGCGGGACCCGGCACGTCAACGGCCTGAAGGACCTGCTGGCACAGAGCGTTTCTTCCACCCGCTCCGGGCAGCTGCGCGTTGTCCAGGGAATCAACCTGGCCGCTGCGGTGCGCGGCACCGGCGACAGCCCGGTCAGGGAACTGCTGGAATGGCGCAGGATGTTCGACACCAAGCTGGTGGAGATCACCGACTTCGGCTTCGCAGCCATCACCAGGCTGAAGGTCGACGACGCCCTGCTGGCCGACGTCGAGCGGCTGGGCTGGCGCCTGGTGGTCGGGAGTGCCACTGAATTCGCCGGCCTGGCGGAGGCCTACCAGCGGACGTCGTCCCTACGCGGCCGGGTGCGGACCAGCGGGCACAGCGTCCGCGTTGACGACGTCACCTGGTCCCTGACGGGGCTGCTGGGCAGCGAGGCGGGTGCCATGCTCGCCGCGCGGCTGCTGGCTCCCGTCCTCGCGCTGGAACCCGAGCGCCGGGACACCCTGCTGGGGATTCTCCGCGCCTGGCTGGGCGCGAACGGCAGCTGGGATTCCACGGCGAAGGTCACGGGACTTCACCGCAACAGCGTGCGCCGCCACATCCGGACGCTCGCGGAGCTGCTCGAGCTGGACCTCAACCAGGCGCAGGCCCGGGCGGAGCTCTGGATTGCCCTGCAGTACGTTCAGCTGCCCCAGGAGCGGTAGGTCTCCGGCCGGAGGTCATCCAGGTACGCCACGGGCTCTTCGCCGCCGGCCGGCTCCGGCAGCTCGGCGAACAGCAGCTCCGGACCTGTCCCGGCGCCGGCCAGCAGCGAGCCATCCGGAGCTGCGATCACGCTGCCGCCCAGGAAATCACAGCCGTCCTCCGTGCCGGAGTGGTTGGCATAGGCCACCGTGACATGGTTCTCCAGCGCCCTCGCCCGGACCAGCAGCTGGGGTACGGCCTCAAACCCCTCGGAAAGGGCTGTCGGCACCAGCACCAGCCGGGCACCCCGGACGGCGGCGGCACGGACGGTCTCGGGGAATTCGACGTCGTAACAGATCACCAGGGAGGTCCTGACCCCCTGGAAGTCCACCACCCCCGGGGCGTCGCCGGCCGGGGTGAAGGCCTGCTGTTCCTCCGCTCCGAACAACTGGACTTTCGCATAGCTCAGGAGTTCGGTGCCCTGCGCGTCCACGAGAGTGGCCGTGATCTGCCAGTCCCCCTCCCCGGTGACGGCCGGCAGGCTGTAGACCAGGGCGATGCCATGGCGGGTGGCGATACCGGCCATTGTCCGGCGGATGGCCGGGAGCGCCGCCGGGTCCAGCTCCGCGCGGATCCTCAACGGCGCGTAACCCACCGGGAACAGTTCCGGGGTGAGGAGCAGCTGCGCGCCCGCGGCGGCGGCCTTCCGGGCGGCCTCATCCACCGCGGCACAGTTTGCCTCTACGTCCAGCACGGCGGCATTCGCCTGCATCAGGGCCAGCAGCACCATTACCACCTCGGCATCTCGGGAGGTCCGCACCGGGGCGGCGGACGCGCGTTTCCTCCAGCCTAGCCACGCGACGCCACCGTGGCTCCGGTGCATTTCCGCCCATCCCGGGCGTCCGCGGGGCGGAATGCCCTGCCGTTGCCGAAGACACACCGCGCGGCTATGCGTTAACTTCTTGACTGCAAGCCATGAATGGTGCACGCTTCTTTCCATGCCCTCACCAACGCGCTCAACGAGGAGCCGAACCAAAAACCCCGGATCGCAATCCGCCCTGCGGCATCTGAACCAGCAGCGGATCATCGAATGCCTGCTGAACGGCCCGTCGACCCAGGCCGAACTGGCACGGCAGACCGGCCTCTCCACCGCCACGGTGTCCAACATCGTCAGGATCATGCAGGACGCCGGACTGGCGTCCACCGAGCCGATCACCAGCTCCGGGCGGCGCGCCCTGAACGTCCGGCTCAACAGCAAGGGCGCAGTCGCCGTCGGCATCGACTTCGGGCGCCGGCACCTGCGGGTGGTCCTCGCATCCCTCAGCTACCACGTGATCGCGGAGGAAACGGTGCTGCTGCCGCTGGGCCACCATGCCGAGGAGGGCATCGCCGCCGCCGTCGGACTGCTGGACCGGCTGCTGGCGGACAGCGGCGTGGAACGCAGCGCCGTGGTGGGGGCCGGCGTCGGCATCCCGGGACCCATCGACCGCCGCACGGGGACCGTGGCGCAAGGCGCCATCCTGCCCGAATGGGTGGGCATCAACATCCTGCAGCGGCTCGAGGAAGCGCTGGATCTCCCGGTTTTCGTGGACAATGACGCCAACCTGGGCGCCCTGTCCGAGGTCACCTGGGGACCTCACAGCGGCATCAGCAACCTGATGTTCCTCAAGATCGGTTCGGGCATCGGCGCAGGGCTGATCCTCAACGGGCTGCCCTACTACGGCAACGTCGGCATCACCGGTGAAATCGGACATGCCACCATCCACGAGCACGGGCTCGTCTGCCGCTGCGGAAACCGGGGCTGCCTGGAAACCATCGCGTCCACCACCACCATGATCGAGCTCCTGGGCCGCGGCGAGGACAAGCCGCTGACCCCGGAGGACATCGTCCGGAAGGCCCTCGCCCGGGACTCCGCGACCCTGCGGGTGGTGGACGACGCCGGCCTTGCCGCCGGCCGTGCGCTGGGCAATGTGGCGAACCTGATCAACCCCGAAGTGATCGTGGTGGGTGGTCCGCTGGCCGGGCTGGGAGAGCTGCTGCTGGACCCGATCCGGCGGGGGCTGGTCCGCCACGCGGTGCCCGTGATCGGCGAGACCACCACCCTCACCATGTCCTCACTGGGCGACCGGGCCGAAGCCCTCGGGGCCACGGCCCTGGTCTTCCAACACGCCGGAATCCGGCGGAACTAGTGTTTCGTTACCGGCCCGTTGCGTTAAAGACTTGACGACAAGGCCTGTGATCCAGTTTACTTTTTCATCAGACGGCCCTGCGGTTTGCAGGGGCGGACAACGAAGTCATGCATTGGAGGCGTAAGGGCAGATGACGTCCCTCAACACGCACAGCGATCCGATAATCCTCGAGATGCGCTCCATCACCAAAGAATTCCCCGGCGTTAAAGCATTGGCCGAGGTGAACCTGCGGGTGAAGGCCGGTGAAATCCACGCCATCTGCGGTGAGAACGGCGCAGGGAAATCCACCCTGATGAAGGTGCTCTCCGGGGTGTACCCCTTCGGCAGCTACACCGGGGACATCGTCTACCAGAGCGAAGTCCAGCAATTCAAGGACATCCGTGCCAGCGAGCACGCCGGAATCGTGATCATCCACCAGGAACTCGCGCTCATTCCGGAGCTGTCCATCATGGAGAACATCTTCCTCGGCAACGAACCCACCAAACGCGGGGTGATCGACTGGGCCGAGGCCCGGATCCGCTCCACCGAGCTGCTGGCCAGGGTGGGGCTCAGGGACGACCCGGCAACCCCCGTGAAGGAAATCGGCGTCGGCAAGCAGCAGCTCGTCGAAATCGCCAAGGCGCTGAACAAGTCCGTGAAGCTCCTGATCCTGGACGAGCCCACCGCCGCGCTGAACGAATCCGATTCACAGCACCTGCTGGACCTGATGCTCGGCCTGAAGGGCCGCGGCATCACGTCCATCATCATTTCCCACAAGCTCAACGAGATCGAGCAGATCGCGGATTCCATCACCATCATCCGCGACGGCAAGTCCATCGAAACGCTCGACGTCAAGGCGGACGGCGTCGACGAGGACCGCATCATCAAGGGCATGGTGGGCCGGACCCTGGAATCCCGGTTCCCGGACCACGAGCCCAAGATCGGTGACGTGTTCTTCGAAGTGAAGAACTGGAACGTGGGCCACCCGCAGATCCAGGACCGCATGGTCTGCAAGAACTCCAGCCTCTTCGTCCGCCGCGGCGAGATCGTCGGCGTCGCCGGACTCATGGGCGCCGGACGCACCGAACTCGCACGGTCCGTCTTCGGCCGCTCGTACGGCCGGTTCATCTCCGGTCACATCTACAAGGACGGCAAGGAGGTCAACCTCCGCACGGTCCGCCAGGCCATCGACGCCGGGCTGGGCTACGTCACCGAGGACCGCAAGTCCCTGGGGCTGAACCTGCTGGACGATATCAAGGCCACCACGGTCTCGGCCAACCTGAGGAAGATCAGCAAGCACAACGTGGTGGATGCCAACCAGGAATTCACCGTCGCCGAGCAGTACCGCAAATCGCTGCGGACCAAGGCGCCGTCAGTGGAGGAGGGTGTCGCCAAGCTCTCCGGCGGCAACCAGCAGAAGGTGGTGCTGGCGAAGTGGATGTTCACCGATCCGGACCTGCTGATCCTGGACGAACCCACCCGGGGGATCGACGTCGGCGCCAAGTACGAGATCTACGGCATCATCCAGCAGCTGGCCAACCAGGGAAAGGGCGTCATCGTCATTTCCTCGGAACTCCCCGAGCTGCTGGGCCTCTCGGACCGCATCTACACCATCTTCGAGGGCGCCATCACCGGCGTGCTCAACAAGGACGAAGCCAGCCAGGAAAGCCTCATGAAACTCATGACTTCCGCCCGCAGGACCGCCTGACCCCCTGGGACCATCCAGAACACTCCGATCACCCCGGAAAACAAGGACTGACATAATGAACGCGCTCAAGAAGCTCTTTGGCGGCAACACCCGCCAATTCGGCATGATCTTCGCCCTGGTTGCACTGATCGTCTTCTTCCAGATTTTCACCGAGGGACGCACGCTCACCCCGGGCAACGTCATCAACCTCTTCAACGGCAACTCCTACATCCTGATCCTCGCCATCGGCATGGTCCTGGTGATCATCGCCGGCCACATCGACCTCTCCGTCGGCTCGGTCGCAGCCTTCGTGGGCGTCAGCGTGGCGCTCTTCATCCGCGACTGGGGCATCCCCTGGTACCTGGGCATCCTGCTGGGGCTGCTGCTCGGGACCCTGATCGGCGCCTGGCAAGGATTCTGGACCGCCTACGTCGGCATCCCGGCGTTCATCGTGACGCTGGCCGGGATGCTCCTCTTCCGCGGCTTCAACCAGTTCGTCGGGAAGTCCAACACCATCCCGGTCCCGGCTGACTTCCAGTACATCGGCTCCGGCTACCTGCCGGAGGTCGGGCCGAACACCGGCTTCAACAACCTCACCGTGCTGCTGGGCCTGCTCGCCGTCGCCTTCGTGGTCTTCAGCGAGATCCGCTCCCGCCGCAACGCCAAGGCCCTCGGCGCCGAGGTGCCCGAGGCCTGGGTCACCATCACCAAGCTGGTCCTGGTCTGCGGCGCCATCCTGTATGCGACGTACCTGTTCGCCACCGGCCGTCCGGGCACCTCCTTCCCCGTCCCCGGACTCATCCTCGCGGTCCTGGTGATCGTGTACGGCTTCATCTCCTCCAAGACCATCATCGGCCGCCACATCTACGCGGTCGGTGGCAACCGGCACGCCGCCGAGCTCTCCGGCGTCCAGTCCAAGAAGGTCAACTTCCTGGTCATGATGAACATGTCGATCCTGGCCGGCCTCGCCGGCATGATCTTCGTCGGCCGCTCCACCGCCTCGGGCCCGTTCGACGGCGTCGGCTGGGAACTGGACGCCATCGCGGCCGTGTTCATCGGCGGCGCCGCTGTGACAGGCGGCGTGGGCACCGTGATCGGCTCGATCGTCGGTGGCCTCGTGATGGCCGTGCTGAACAACGGTCTGCAGCTCCTGGGCGTCGGCGCCGACCTGACCCAGATCATCAAGGGCCTGGTGCTCCTGATCGCCGTCGCGTTCGACGTCTACAACAAGAGCCAGGGCAAGCGGTCCATCATCGGCCTGATGATGAAGAACTTCGGCCGCAGCAGCGAGATCAAGCCCGACGAGACCACGTCTGTCAAAGAGGTCATCTCGAAGGAAGCCTGAGCGGCTCCCTCTGGTCCCATTTCCCCCAGATTCTCCGCACACCACCTAAAGAAAGTGAACCAAGCAATGCAACTGATTGGTAAAGCAGGAAAGGCAGCAGCAATCGCTGCTATTGCGGCACTGGCGCTGACAGCCTGCGGCCGTTCCGACACCGGAACTTCCGGCGGCTCGACTGCCGGCGGCGAGGCATTCCCGAAGAACTCCTCGATCGGCGTCGCGCTCCCGCAGAAGACCAGCGAAAACTGGGTCCTGGCGGAGAAGCTGTTCAACGACGGCCTCAGCGGTGCCGGCTTCAAGGCGGATGTGCAGTTCGCCAACGGCGGCGTTTCGGAGCAGCAGAACCAGATCAGCGCCATGGTCACCAAGGGCGCCAAAGTGCTCATCGTGGGCGCCATCGACGGTGCGCAGCTGGGCACCCAGCTCAAGCAGGCCAAGGACTCCGGCGCCACGATCATCGCGTATGACCGTCTGCTCCTGAACACCGAGAACGTGGACTACTACGTGGCCTACGACAACTTCAAGGTCGGTGTCCTCCAGGGACAGGCGCTGCTGGACGGGATGAAGGCCAAGAAGGCGAGCGGTCCGTACAACATCGAGCTGTTCGCCGGCTCCCCGGATGATGCCAACGCGAAGGTCTTCTTCGACGGCGCCATGAGCGTCCTGAAGCCGAAGATCGACGACGGCACCCTCAAGGTCCTCTCCGGCCAGATGTCCTTCGAGCAGGCCGTCACGCAGGGCTGGAAGGCTGAGAACGCGCAGCGTCGTGCCGACACCCTGCTGAGCGGCAGCTACGGCAGCGCCACGCTTGACGGCGTCCTGTCCCCGAACGACCTCTTGGCCCGCGCAGTCCTGACCTCCGTCAAGGCCGCCGGGAAGCCGCTTCCGATCATCACCGGCCAGGACTCCGAGGTTGAGTCCGTCAAGTCCATCCTCGCCGGGGAGCAGTACTCCACCATCAACAAGGACACCCGCAAGCTCGTTGAGCACGCGATCACCATGGTCAAGGACCTCCAGGCCGGCAAGAAGCCCGAGATCAACGATGACAAGTCCTACAACAACAAGGTCAAGACCGTTCCGGCGTACCTGCTGGAGCCGGTCATCGTGACCAAGGAAAACGTCAAGACGGCCTACGCCGACGATCCGGTACTCGGACCGCTGACGAAGTAGTGCCCGTGTAGTCGCCACAGCGTGAGGCGCTGAGCCGCAGGCAACACCAGAGCCCCGGCTCCCCCGGAAAGGGAGGGCCGGGGCTTTTGTGTGCCCTGCCAGACCCCTTCCAGACGCCTTCACAGCCCATCCATAGCTTGGCTGTGATCTCCGCACAGCAGCCCGTACCAGTGTGGGAGCAGCCGCCGGCCATTCGAGCCGGCCTGATCCTAGGAGTCCCGTGAGCGTCCTTGCCCGGAGTGTAGGCAACGCCTTTAGAAACAAGGTCAGGACCGCGGCGGTGGTGGCCGTGCTGGCCGTAGCCATCGGCCTCGCCCTTGCCATGCTCGTCGCCAACCAGGCCGTCGCCGCCAAGGTCGCGGAGCTGAATGCCTCGGTCGGCACCGTGCTCACCGTCAACCCGGCCGGCGGCCAAGGCTTCGAGGGCGGCGGCGAACCGCTCACCGCAGTACAGGCCGCGACGGCGGCCGCGGTACCGAACGTCAGCGCCGTCATTGGCACCAAGGCGCTGCGACTGCGGAACGCCGACGCCGCCGCTGCCCAGACGGGCCAGTGCGGCCCCGGGGGAGGCGGTCCCGGCGGGCAAGCGGCCACCACCGTGACCACAAGCCTCACGGCCGCCGTCGACGCCGGCACGCTCGGCTCCCGCAATCAGGCAGCCACCGGGACCACAGGCACCGGAACGACGCCGGCAGCGCCGGCGTTCTCGCTGCCCGTCACGGCAACCGGCATCGGGGCCGAAGTCGACGCGACCGGCAAAGCCCTGCAGCTGACCGGCGGCGCGGGCCTCGGCGACTACAACGCCGCCTCCACCGGCGCCCTGCTGGGCACCACCCTGGCCGAGAAAAACGGTCTGGCGGTGGGCTCCACCTTCACCATCAAGGACCAGGCCTTCACCGTGGCCGGCCTGTTCGACGCCGGCACCGCCTTCGGCAACAACGCCCTGTACCTCACGCTGCCGACGGCCCAGAGCCTGGCGGAACTGCCCGGGGAACTGTCCACGATGATCGTCACCGTGAACAGCCTGGACAACGTTGACGCCGCGAAGACCGCCCTGCAGGACGCGCTGGGCACCGACGCCGCCGACGTCAGCCAGGGCCAGCGCAACCTTGAGACCGCCGTCAGCTCGCTCGGCAGCGTCAAGAACATCTCGTTCACCGCCTTTGTCGCCGCCCTGGCGACCGCCGGGCTGATCATCCTGCTGATCATGGTCACGCTGGTCCGCGAGCGCCGCCGGGAAATCGGCGTGCTCAAGGCAATTGGCGCCCCCAACCGCATCATCGGGCTGCAATTCGTGCTGGAGGCGCTGGTCCTTGTGGCGCTGGGCAGCGTGGTGGGTGCCGCCGTCGCCTCGTTCGCCAGCGGCGGCATCGCCTCGGCGCTGATCAGTACCAACAGCACCACCGCGGCCAGCGGCGCAGCCGGCCAGCGAGGCCTCCCAGGCGTAGCGGCCGGCGGATTCCCCGGCGGCGGCGCAGGCCTCCCCGCCGGCGGGCCCTTCGGCGGTGCCTCCCAGCTGCTGACGTCCGTGACGGCGAGCGCCTCCCCCGGCGTAATTGGCGCCGGCATCGCCGCGGTGTTCGGCGTCGCCATCATCGGCGCCCTGGTTCCAGCCCTGCTGACCGCCCGCATCCGTCCCATCGAAGTCCTCCGAGGAGAGTAGCCATGATCGAAGTCAAGAACCTGGTCCGCACGTTCAAGTCCGGCGACCGGACCATCAAGCCGGTCAACGATGTCAGCTTCCAGCTCGAGCAGGGAACGCTCGCCTCGATCGTGGGCAAGAGCGGCAGCGGCAAAAGCACGCTGCTGTCCCTGCTGGGCGCGCTCGACAAGCCCACCAGCGGCGACGTGCTGGTCAACGGCGTGAGCCTGGCCGGCATGCCGGACGGCAAACTGACCGAGTACCGCCGGCGGGACATCGGCTTTGTGTTCCAGCAGTTCAACCTGATCCCCAACCTCTCCGCCGTGGACAACGTCATGCTGCCGATGGAGTTCGCCGGGATCCGCAGGGCCGCCCGCCTGCAGCGCGCCCGGGAGCTGCTCGAGCAGGTGCAGCTTGATTCGGAGAAGCACGCCCGCCGCATCAACCGACTCTCCGGCGGCGAGCAGCAGCGGGTGGCGATCGCCCGCGCCCTCGCCAACGAACCGAAACTGATCCTGGCCGACGAACCCACCGGCAACCTGGACGAACAGACCGGCGGGCACATCATCGAGCTGCTCAGCTCGCTGAGCCGGGACCACAACACCACCATCCTCGTAGTGACCCATGACCGCTCGCTGGCCGACAAGACCGAGCGGCGGTTCCGGCTGCAGCAGGGCCTGCTCACCGAGGAAGCCGCGCGCAGCCGGGCCGGGGCAGGTGTAGCCGGGTAGCCGGACAGGCGCGGGCGCCGGACAGGCGCGGGGACCGGACGCCGGGGGCGGGAAGCCGGGCGCGGGGGCCGGAAGTCGGGGGCGGGTCTCCCCCGACCCCGCTCCTTCCGCCCCTCCGCCGGCCCTCCCCGACTTCCCGCCGTCGAATCCGAAACCATCCCTCTCCAGGGTGAGAGGATGGCACCATGACTGCCCTCATCGCGACGCCCTGGCTCTCCGGCCAGCCGGACCAGGACCCCCGAACGGCCACCGGCGCCAGGTTGCGCTGGGGCGTCATCGCCACCGGCGGCATCGCCGCCTCGGTCACCCGGGACCTGGAGCTCCTGCCCGACGCCGAGCTCTACGCCGTGAGCTCCCGGACCCAGGCGGCAGCCGACGCGTTCGCCGCCGACTACGGCTTTGCCCGGGCGTACGGGGACGACGGCGGGCAGCCCGGCTACCAGCGGCTGCTCGCCAACGACGCTGTGGACGTCGTGTATGTGGCGACTCCGCACGCCCATCACCATGAGATTGCCCTGGCGGCCCTGAACGCCGGTAAGCATGTGCTGTGCGAGAAGGCGCTCACCGTGAACGCCCGGGAGGCCGGTGAACTGGTGGAACTGGCCCGCGCCCGGGGGCTGTTCCTGATGGAGGCCATGTGGAGCCGCTTCCTGCCGAGCATGCAGCGGGCCTTCGAGATCGCCGCCTCCGGCGAAATCGGCGAGGTCAAGTGGGTGGGGGCCGATCTCGGCTTCCCGGCGCCCTATTCGCCCACGTCCAGGCTGTGGGCTCGCAAGGACGGCGGCGGCGCCCTCCTGGACATCACCGTCTATCCGCTGCTGTGGGCGCTCGGCACGCTGGGATTCCCGCAGACCGTGAGTGCCACCGGCTGGGTCAACGACGACGGCGTGGACGCCCAGAATGCCCTCACCCTGGGCTACCACCACGGAGGCCAGGCCCAGCTGACCTCGTCGCTGCTGGCGCACGGTCCCCGCACCGCCACCGTGGCCGGCAGCGCAGGTTTCCTGCAGGCCATCGGCTCGATCAACAACCCCAAGGAACTTCAGGTCCGGGTCGGATTCGACGACGTGCGCAGCGAACGGTTCGACGTCGTCGGAAGGGGCTACTGCTACGAACTGCGCGAAGTGACACGCTGCATCCAGCAGGGGCTGACCGAGAGCCCGGTCATGCCGCTGGAGGACTCGCTGAACACCATGCGGCTCTTCGACGGGGTCCGCGCCCAACTAGGTGTGAGCTACGCGAACGACGCTCGCTGACGGTGCCCCGAGCGGCGTGAATCCGCCTATTATTCCGTGTGGATCCGCCGTTTGTTCGGCGCACTCTGGACTCACCGGGGCGCGCGGACTTACCCTGTAGGCAATCGTCGAGCTTCGGGGAATGGGGTGTGCGCATGGACTCAGTGTCAGTCCTGATGCGCGCGCGCCACCCAATCCGGCGGGTGATTCTGGCTGGCGTCGCCGGATTCGCCTGGCTGGCGCTTTCCGCGACGGCCGCAAACGCCGACGACGCCGCCACTTCGGTTGCCATGACGGGCCTCTCCGGTGTCACTGTCACGACGGCGGTTGCCGTCCCGTCCGACATTGCCGGAACGCCCGAGATTCCATCCGGCTCCGCGACGCAGACCCCCTGGCCAACCGCTCCGTATCCGGCGCCCACCCTGCAGCCCGGGCCGGCGCCTGCCGTACCCACGGCTCCCGCGCATGCCGCCGTCCCGAGCCCCAGCGCCCCTGTTCCGGGCACGGGGCGGGCAGGCTCGGCACCCAGCCATCCCGCGCCCAGCGGAGCACCGTCCCCTCCCGCCACGACACCGGCACCGTCAAAGCCCGCACCGTCCCCGAGGGTGTCCGAACGAGCCGCCGCACCGTCGCCGACGCCTCCGAGTCCGAGTCCGAGCGTGCCGGCTCCCGTTCCGACCGCTACGGCTGCTACGCCTACTGTCCCGGCACCGAAGCCCACGCTTCCGGCGACTGTCCCCACTACTCCTGCCACGGGCCCCGCGGTCCCCGGCGTCCCGGTCTCAGATCCAACGAAGCCCGCTCCGGACCTCACTAAGCCTGCGCCGGAGCCCACAACGCCGGCCACAGACCACGACACACCGCCCCCCGGCGGTAAACCGCCCGTCGCGGACCCCACGAAGCCGCTTCCTGACCCGGCCGGTCCCCTCCCCGGCGGCCCCGTTAAGGACCCCAACCTTCCGGGTTCCGTTACCCCGGCGCCGTCCGGCGTCCCCGTACCCGCGACGGACTCTGTGGTTGTGTCGCAGCCGGTTGCCGCGTCGCCGGCCGCCTACGGGTCGCGGCCAAAGTGCAGCGTCAAGCCACAAACCGGCTCATCCCCGCGGGAAGTGATGACAGCCCGGGCTGAACCCGCCCGCGCCATCCGTACCGTTTACGTCCCGCCGCGAGCCTCGAGTGAAGTCCCTGTCGCAGCCCCACCGCCTCCTTCCGGCGCGGCGGATCCACCGGCCGCCCCCGGCGACCCGGGCCCTCCTGGCGATGATGGGCCCGGCCCGTGGCACGGTGCGCCCGGACTACCCGCACCTGACGCCCTTCCGGCGGCCCCCGGCTCGGGCTCGGGCAACGCCCACCCGTCCAACGGACCCGCCGGTGCGGCAGCCTGGCTTCCAAGCCTGTACTTGTTCATCCCCATTGCCGACGCAGATCCAATCCGGGGCCCGCTTCAGAACGAACACTCAGCGTTCGCTGCTGACCCCGGTTCATCTCCTGACTAGCTAGCCGTCTCTGCCCTCCACAGAGCACGGCCAATCGGGTTGCCTTGAGGCGCCCGCCAACAGTCATTCAGGAGATTTCCAATGGACGCCCTCGTCCCCGCCCGGATTTCCGGCACCCCTTTTTCCGTCCCTCCCTTTTCCGGCACCCCTCTTCCGGTGCGGCTCACGGTTTCGCCGCACCCGGCGTCCGCCCCGTACGCGCGCCGCTCGGCCACGCTCCGAAAGCCCCGCCGGGCCTGGACGGCCCCGCTGCTGCGGCAACGAAAACCATCTCCGCAGCAGGACGAACATCCGCCCTAGCGCAACTAACCGCTCGCGTGGAGGTTCCGTGACCGCCGGAGCGAAGTCGTTGGGTCCGCTGGGGGACTCAACGGCATTCACTCGCTGCGGCGGAGTTCCGCCCCCACCGCGGCCGCTTGACGCGGCCGCGGCGGGGCGGCGCACACCCGTCCCCGTACTAGTCTTGAGTAGCGCCGCCGAGGCGCCCGGGGAAGGACGGGGATAGTGTGGGCATTTCACCCGACAGCGTCGCGGTTGACCTAGTGAGCGGCCGCTACCGGCTGGGGGAAGTGATCGGCCGGGGCGGCATGGCATCCGTCTATACCGCCAAGGACGAGAACCTGGGCCGCGATGTGGCACTCAAGCTCTTCGCTCCACAGTCGGCCGATCCTGACGAACTCAGGCGCCACGAGGCCGAGATTGAACTCCTCGCGACGCTGAACCACCCAAGCCTCGTCACGCTCTTCGACGCCGGGACAGACAGCCGTATCCCCGACGAGCCGCGGACGTTCCTGACCATGGAGCTGGTGGACGGCCAGGACCTCCGGACCAGGATCCGGCACCGCACGCTGTCCCTCACCGAACTGGCCGTCGTCGGTGCCGGTGTGGCTGACGCTCTGGCCTATGTGCACGCGCTCGGCATCATCCACCGCGACATCAAGCCAGCCAACATCCTGCTGGTTCCGGTCCGCCCAGGCGAGCCGCTGCGGCCAAAACTCACCGACTTCGGAATCGCCCGGATCATGAATGGGACCAGGCTCACGGCGACCGGCACCATAGTGGGTACCGCCGCCTATCTGAGTCCGGAACAGGCCCGGGGCGCCGATCTGGGACGGGCGAGCGATATCTACTCGCTGGGCCTGGTGATGCTCGAATGCCTGAAGGGCGAGGTCGAGTACCCCGGCAGCGCCGTGGAATCGGCCGTCGCCCGGTTGCACCGGGCCCCCGCCATCCCAGACACCGTTCCGGCCGAGTGGGCGCAATTGATCCGGGTCATGACGGCCTTAGACCCGATGGACCGTCCGGCCGCCGCGGATCTGGAAGCGGCACTGCGGCAGGCCCTGATCTCGCCGCAGTCGCTGCCCGGGCCGCTGGCCGAGGAGCGCACCCGGGTGCTGCCGGCGCCGCCCGGCAGGCTTCCGCGGTTGCCGCAGAACGACGCCGGAACGCGCGCCCTGCGCGTGCTGGACCCGGATGCTGCGGCACCGCGGCGGACGGGAGCGGATTCCTTCGCGTCCCGCACCGTCTCCCGCTTCCGGCAGGCCCGCCGTCGCACCCGGAGCGTCGTACTCCTCGCCATGCTGGCCGTGCTGGCGGTGGCCGCTGCCGCGGCCGTCGCCTTCACGACGCCGGAAGCGCCCGCCGTCGTGCCTTATCCGGCCGTCACGGGCAGCCTGGGCGAACATCTGGAGCAGCTGCAGAAGGGCGTGCAGCCATGAAGCCGCGCACACCCGGGACAGGCCCGGGCCGACGCACGCCGGGCATGGTGCTCGCGGGATGCCTGCTCAGCACGGCTTTACTGACTGGTGCGCTGGCCGGCTGCGGCGTTCCGGCGCCTGAGCTGGACCGCGATGCGGCCTCCCAGCTTCAGTCCAAGGTGCTCGCCGTGACGCAGGCCGCCGCCGCCAATGATCCGTCAACCTCCCTCAAGCTGCTGGATGACTTGGTGACACAGCTGGATGAGGCCGCCGACCGCGGCGCTGTGTCCTTCAAACGCCGCCAGAGTGTCAGGACGTCCATCGACGCTGTCCGGACGGACCTCACGGCCCAGCAGGCCGCCGCCGAAGCGGCCAGGGTCGCGGCCGAACGGGAGGCGGCAGCGCAGGCAGCCGCAGCCCAGGCGCCTGTGGTGGCGCCGGCGCCGGGTAACTCGGACAAGGGCGACAAGCCGAAGAACAAGGGCAAGGGAAACGGCTGACGCCCTCCCCCGGACGGGCGCCAGGGAGGAACCCCTGAGGTTTTCCCTGCCGGTTTTCCGGCTACACGGAGTTCGCGGGATCAGGCCCCGGTGGCAGGGAACCGTTAAACGCCTGAACGGCGCACCGGGAACTCCCGGTGCGCCGTTCAGGCGGTGCGCTCATCAGGCGCTGCGTGCTGGCGTGGTGCTTAGCCCAGCATGGACAACACTTCGCCGAACTTGGCCGAGGGGCGCATCACTGCGGAGACCTTGGCCTCGTCGGGGCGGTAGTAGCCCCCGATGTCGACCGGGGAGCCCTGTACGGCGAGAAGCTCGCCGACGATGGTGTCCTCGTTGGAGTCCAGCGCGCCGGAGACCGCAGCGAAAGCGGCGGCCAGCTCGGCGTCGTCGCCCTGGCGGGAGAGCTCCTGGGCCCAGAACTTGGCCAGGTAGAAGTGGCTGCCGCGGTTGTCCAGCTCGCCGGCCTTGCGCTTGGGGGACTTGTCCTCCAGCAGGAAGGTGCCGGTGGCACGGTCCAGGGTGTCCGCGAGGATCTGGGCGCGGGCGTTGCCGGTGCTGCTGGCGAGGTGTTCAAAGCTCACGGCCAGGGCCAGGAACTCACCCAGGCTGTCCCACCGGAGGTGGTTTTCCTTGAGCAGCTGCTGGACGTGCTTCGGGGCGGAACCGCCGGCACCGGTCTCGAAGAGCCCGCCGCCGTTGATCAGCGGAACGACCGAGAGCATCTTGGCGCTGGTGCCGAGTTCCAGGATCGGGAACAGGTCCGTGAGGTAGTCGCGCAGTACGTTGCCGGTCACCGAGATGGTGTCCTCGCCCTTGCGGACGCGCTCCAGGGTGAAGGCCGTGGCTTCGTCCGGGGACATGATCTCGAGTTGCAGGCCCTCGGTGTCGTGGTCCTTGAGGTATTCCTCGACCTTGGCGATCATCTGGGCGTCGTGGGCGCGGCCCTTGTCCAGCCAGAAGACGGCCGGCACGGCGGAGGCGCGGGCGCGGGTGACGGCCAGCTTGACCCAGTCGCGGATCGGCACGTCCCTGGTCTGGCAGGCGCGCCAGACGTCGCCGGGGGCGACCTGGTGTTCGATCAGCACGGTGCCGGCGTCGTCGATGATCTGGACGGTGCCGGCGGACTGGATCTCGAAGGTCTTGTCGTGGCTGCCGTATTCCTCGGCTGCCTGGGCCATCAGGCCGACGTTCGGGACGGTGCCCATGGTGGTCGGATCGAAGGCGCCGTGGGCGCGGCAGTCATCGATGACCACCTGGTAGATGCCGGCGTAGCTGCTGTCCGGCAGGACGGCGAGGGTGTCGGCTTCCTGTCCGTCCCGGCCCCACATGTGGCCGGAGCTGCGGATCATGGCCGGCATGGAGGCGTCCACGATCACGTCGGACGGCACGTGCAGGTTGGTGATGCCCTTGTCCGAATCCACCATGGCCAACTCCGGGCCCTCATTCAGGCCCTGCTTGATGGCCGCCTCGACCTCGCCGCGGATCTCCTCGGGGAGGTCCGCAAGGCCGTTGAGGATGGAGGCCAGGCCGTTGTTGGGGCTCAGGCCGGCGGCGGCAATCTGGGCGCCGTAGGTGTCGAAAAGTTCGGAGAAGTAGGCCTTGACGACGTGGCCGAAGATGATCGGGTCGGAGACCTTCATCATGGTGGCCTTGAGGTGGGCGGAGAAGAGGACGCCTTCTTCCTTGGCGCGGGCAACCTGTGCGGCGAGGAACGTATCCAGCGCGGCGGCGCGCATGACGGTGCCGTCGATGATCTCGCCGGCGAGGACGGGGAAGGCGCGCTTGAGGACCTTGACCGTGCCGTCTTCCTTGACCAGCTGGATCTTGATGTTCGTGGCCGACTCGATGACGACGGACTTTTCGTTGGAGCGGAAGTCATCGGCGCCCATCGTGGCGACGTTGGTCTTGGACTCGGGGGTCCAGGCGCCCATGCTGTGCGGGTTCTGGCGGGCGTACGCCTTGACCGAGAGCGGCGCCCGCCGGTCGGAGTTGCCTTCGCGCAGCACCGGGTTCACGGCGGAACCCTTGATCTTGTCGTAGCGGGACCGGATGTCCGTCTCTTCGTCCGAGGAGGGGTTGTCCGGGTAATCCGGGAGGGCGTAGCCCTGGCCCTGGAGTTCCGCGACGGCGGCCTTCAGCTGCGGTGTCGAAGCGCTGATGTTCGGCAGCTTGATGATGTTGGCTTCGGGCTTCTTGACGAGCTGGCCCAGTTCAGCCAAAGCATCGCTGACGCGCTGCTCTTCGGTGAGGTAGTCGCCGAACGCGGCGATGATGCGGCCGGCCAGCGAAATGTCGCGGGTCTCCACTTCCACACCGGCCGTCGAGGCGAACGCCCCGACAATCGGCAAGAACGAATAGGTGGCCAGCATCGGCGCTTCGTCGGTGTGGGTATAGATAATCTTGGCCATTGCTCGGGCGTCTCCCTGAAGGTCTGGGTATTTCCGGAATCTTGTGTATTTCGACAGCTCTAACTTACCCGAGGTCGCCGGATTGCCGCCTACCGGCGTCGTGGGCCTGTCCCTCCATGACCATCGCAACGCGCTGTGACAAGAATTGACAGTTCCTCATGTCCCCCGCCCGGGTTCGCATCCGCACCCGCGCCACCACTGGACATGCCCTCCCCCGGGACGGGGCGTGGACACAGACCCGATGTGCCCAGCCGCTGGCGCAAACAATGAGCATGTCCCCCGCCCGGGCTCCCATCCGCACCCGCGCCACCACTGGACATGCCCTCCCCCCGGGACGGGGCGTGGACACAGACCCGATGCGCCCAGCCGCTGGCGCAAACAATGAGCATGTCCCCCGCCCGGGCTCCCATCCGCACCCGCGCCACCACTGGACATGCCCTCCCCCCGGGACGGGGCGGGGACACAGACCCGATGCGCCCAGCCTCTGGCGCAAACAATTAGCATGTCCCCCGCCCGGGCTCCCATCCGCACCCGCGCCACCACTGGACATGCCCTCCCCCCGGGACGGGGCGTGGACACAATCCCAATATGCGCAGCCCTGGTCACGAAAAATGGACATGTCCTCCGGGAAGGGAGGGCATGTCCATTCTTGGCGGCGCGGGGAACCGGGAACCGGGAACCATGAAGCTGGGGGACCACGGAACCGCGAAGGTCCTAGTGGAAGAAGTGGCGGGCTCCGGTGAAGTACATCGTGATGCCGGCGGCGTTGGCCGCGGCGATGACTTCCTCGTCCCGGACGGATCCGCCGGGCTGGACGACGGCGCGGACGCCGGCGTCGATCAGGATCTGCAGCCCGTCCGCGAACGGAAAGAACGCGTCCGACGCCGCCACGGCACCGCGGGCGCGCTCGGGGGCCCCGCTCGCATCTGCATTTGAGGCACCAGCCGCGCCGCCGGCGGCATCGACGTCGGACGTGACGGTGACGCCCAGGGAGTTGGCCCGCTCGACAGCAAGCTTGCAGGAATCCAGCCGGTTGACCTGGCCCATGCCGATGCCCACGGCGGCGCCATCAGCAGCGAGCAGGATGGCGTTGGACTTGGCGGCGCGGCAGGCGGTCCACGCGAACGCGAGGTCGGCCAGGGTGGCAGCGTCCGCTGCCTCGCCGGCGGCGAGGGTCCAGTTGGCGGGGTTGTCGCCCTCGGCGTCGACCCGGTCTGACATCTGCACCAGCACGCCTCCGGAGACCTGGCGGATCTCGGACGGGTAGCGGCCATAGCCCTCGGGCAACGCCAGGAGCCGGATGTTCTTCTTCTTGGACAGGATCTCCACGGCCTCGTCCTCGAAGCCCGGCGCAATGACAACCTCGGTGAAGATGTCCGCCACGGTCCTGGCCATGCCGGCGGTCACGGTGCGGTTGGCCGCGATCACGCCGCCGAACGCGGAGACCGGGTCGCAGGCGTGGGCCTTGGCGTGGGCGTCGGCGATCGGATCCGCGGCTGAGGCGGAGCCAACGGCCACGCCGCAGGGGTTGGCGTGCTTGATGATCGCCACGGCGGGTCCGGCGAAGTCGAAGGCGGCGCGGAGGGCGGCGTCGGCGTCGACGAAGTTGTTGTAGCTCATCGCCTTGCCGTGCAGCTGGTCGGCCTGGGCGATGCCGGCCGGGGCTGCCCTGTCGACGTAGAGCGCGGCCTGCTGGTGCGGGTTTTCGCCGTAGCGGAGCACCTCGGAGCGCTCCAGCGCGAGGCCGGCGTAGGCGGGCCAGTCGATCACGCCGTCGCCGTCCTCATCGAGGAACTGGCTCGCGGTCCAGGTCGCCACGGCGTTGTCATAGCTAGCGGTGTGCGCGAAGGCCTTGGCGGCGAGCCGGCGCCGGGTCTTCAGGTCAAAACCGCCAGCGGCGGCTGCCGCCACCACGGCACCGTAGGAGGACGGGTCCACCACGATCGCGACGGCGGCGTGGTTCTTCGCGGCCGAGCGGACCATCGCGGGGCCGCCGATGTCGATCTGCTCGACGACGTCGTCCTGCGCGGCGCCGGATTTCACGGTCTCCACGAAGGGGTAGAGGTTCACGACGACGAGGTCGAACGGCTCGATGCCCATGGACTGGAGGGTTTCCATGTGCGCCGGGACGCGGCGGTCCGCGAGGATGCCGCCGTGGACGCGCGGGTGCAGGGTCTTGACGCGGCCGTCGAGCATTTCCGGTGAGCCGGTGACTTCCTCGACTTCCTGCACCGGGATCCCCGCGGCGGCGATCTTCTTGGCGGTGGAGCCGGTGGAGACGATCTTGACGCCGGCGGCGTGCAGGCCCCTGGCGAGCTCCTCCAGACCGGTCTTGTCGTAGACCGAGATGAGCGCCCGGCGGATGGGAACACGGTCGATGGATACACGGTCAAGCGGCGTAAAGCTCACAAAAAGTCTCCGTCTTATATCGCGGCGCGGCCGCGGGTGGTGGGGATGGGCCCAGTTTATCGCGTCACGACCTGGGTGCTTCCCGCGCGCCGGAGTGTGAAGCACATGCCCGGACGAGCGCCGCAACGTAGAGTTTTCACAGGAGGCTGAGATGAATACATACACCACTGTGCCGAGCGGCGAACAGGTGGTCCAGGAACTGCCGTGGCGCTGGAAAGTGCAGGGACGGATTTTCCTGATCGGCGGACTGGGCTTCATGTTCGACGCCTGGGACGTCACGCTCAACGGCATCCTGATCCCGCTGCTTTCGAAGCACTGGCAGCTCAGCCCGGGCGAGGCCGCCTGGATCGGGGCCTCGAACCTGATCGGCATGGCACTCGGCGCCTTCATCTGGGGCACCATCGCCGACACCATCGGACGCAAGAAGGCCTTCACCGCCACCTTGCTGATCTTCTCGCTCTTCACCGTGCTGGGCGCCTTCTCCCCCGACTTCCTCTGGTTCTGCGCATTCCGGTTCATGGCCGGGTTCGGCCTGGGCGGCTGCATCCCTGTGGACTACGCCCTGGTGGGCGAATTCACGCCCCGCAAGCAGCGCGGCCGGGTCCTCACGGCGATGGACGGCTGGTGGCCGATCGGCGCAGCACTCTGTGGTTTCGTCTCCGCCGGCCTCATCGCGGCCTTCGCCGACTGGCGCCTGACCATGCTCGTGATGGTGCTTCCCGCGCTGCTGGTGTTCTGGGTCCGGCGCAGCGTCCCCGAGTCCCCCTTGTTCCTGATCCGCAAGGGCCGCCGCGAGGAGGCCGCCAAGGTCATCGACGACCTCGTCGACGCCACCGGCGCCGAGCCCCGCGCCTACAGCCTGCCCGAGGCCCTGGACGCCCCGCGGCTTTCCGCCGGGAGCGCGTGGACCCAGCTGAGCCTGCTGTGGAAGTTCAGCTGGAAGATCACGACGGCGGCCTGGTTGCTGTTCTTCAGCATCCTGCTGGTCTACTACCTGTCCCTGACCTGGATGCCGCGGATCCTGATCGGTGCCGGCTTCGAGGAGTACAAGGCCTTCCTCACGACGGCGTCCATGGCCGCCGTCGGGCTCCTGGGCGTGGTGGTGGCCGCACTGCTGGTGGAGCGGGTGGGCCGGAAATGGATCCTGGCCGTCACCGGCCCGCTGTCCGCGCTGACCCTGGTGATCGTGGCGATCGTGGTGGACATCCCGACGGCGGCCGTGTTCTGGCTGCTGGTGTTCGGCTTCGTGGTCCAGGTGGCCATCCCCGTGCTCTACGCCTACGTCTCCGAGCTGTACCCGACCGAGCTCCGCGGCTCCGGCTTCGGCTGGGCCTCGACGTTCTCCCGGCTTGGCGCCGGCTTCGGCCCGCTGGTCTTCGCGGCCTTCCTGTGGCCCGAACTGGGGCTCGCGACATCGTTCGCCCTGGCCGGCGGGCTGGTGCTTCTCTCCGTGCTGTGGATGGCCTTCTTCTCCCCCGAGACCAAGCAGCGCCGGCTCGAGTAACGGTGGGCTCTCCCCAACTGGCTCGCAGTTGTTGTCGTTTGGAGCGCCCTGAACGACAACAACTGCTAGCTACATGGGGACTGGAGCGTAGCTGAGCAGAACGTACGACGGCGCCCCTCAGCTTCGCTGCTGGGGGCGCCGTCGCGCTTGTGTCGGTTGTGAACTACTGGATGCAGGTCACGTAGACCGTGAAGGCCGACGCGTTCGCTGCCTTGGACTGGGTCACTGTCCAGCCTGTGGGCACCCCTGTGGTTGGTACCGGCTTGCTTGAACTCACCGCGTTTTGGCTACTCTCGGTGATGGTGAAGCCTCCGGCCACCGCGACACGGCCGGCCGGGCACGTGGCCGTGGCCGACGTGTTGCTTCCGGTACCGCTGACAGTCACCACGGTCACGCTAGTCGAAGCTGCCGCTCCGGTGGCCCCTGTCGCGCCGATTGCACCTGTGGCACCAACAGCGCCCGTTGCACCAGCCGGACCAACTGCTCCGGCTGCTCCCTGCGCACCGGTGTCGCCCTTGAGGCCCACGGGGCCCATCGGACCCATGGCACCGGTTTCACCGGTTGCACCCGTGAGACCCAGGAGCCCCATCAAACCCTGGGAACCCGTTGCGCCGGTCTCGCCGACGTCACCCTTGTCGCCCTTGTCGCCCTTGTCGCCTTGGAGGCCCATCGGGCCCATGGCACCGGTCTCACCGGTTGCACCCGTGAGGCCAAGGAGCCCCATCAAACCCTGGGAGCCCGTCGCGCCGGTCTCGCCGACGTCACCCTTGTCGCCCTTGTCGCCCTTGTCGCCTTGGAGGCCCGTCGGGCCCATGGCACCGGTCTCACCGGTTGCACCCGTGAGGCCAAGGAGCCCCATCAAACCCTGGGAGCCCGTCGCGCCGGTCTCGCCGACGTCACCCTGTCGCCGCCCTTGTCGCCCTGGAGGCCCATCGGACCCATAGCACCGGTCTCACCGGTTGCACCCGTGAGGCCAAGGAGCCCCATCAAACCCTGGGAGCCCGTCGCGCCGGTCTCGCCGACGTCACCCTTGTCGCCCTTGTCGCCCTGGAGGCCCATCGGACCCATAGCACCGGTCTCACCGGTTGCACCCGTGAGACCCAGGAGCCCCATCAAACCCTGGGAACCCGTTGCGCCGGTCTCGCCGACGTTGCCCTTCTCACCCTGCGCACCTGTGGCACCAATCGCGCCATCAGCACCAGCCGCACCAGTCTCACCCTGCGCACCTGTCGCACCAATCGCGCCATCAGCACCAGCCGCGCCATCAGCACCAGCCGCACCAGTCTCACCCTGCGCACCTGTCGCACCAATCGCGCCATCAGCACCAGCCGCACCAGTCTCGCCCTGCGCACCCACGTCGCCCTTCTCGCCCTGCGCACCTACGTCGCCCTTCTCGCCCTGCGCACCAGCCGCACCAGCGTCGCCCGGAACGCCCTGGGAACCGATGGCACCAATCGCGCCATCAGCACCGGCCGGACCCATTGGACCCATCACACCAATCGCGCCATCAGCGCCGGCCGGGCCCATGGCACCAATCGCCCCAGCCGGCCCAGCAGCGCCAGTTACGCCGGTGAGGCCCTGCAAGCCCGGCACGCCCTGGCTGTTCCAGGTGATCGGAGTCTCCTTTTTGAGGTCGCAGCCCGCGCCGGCGGAAAGCACCCGGAGTCCGCCGCCGTTGTTGTTGTAACACCCCTTAATCTCACCGCTGACGGCGGTCGTTGTCCCCGCTGCATAGACCACGGCACCCGTGCCGAGCACGAGCGCCGCTGTAAGACAAAGAATTTTCGGACTGGTTTTGACAAAGCTGATTGAAGACATGGAATCCCCCCTGGTCAGGAAAAAATGGTTTCGAGGGCGCCAGACTATGGCCTAAATCACACTGCAACCAGCGGCTTGCGGCTGTTCCGCTACCCGTCTTCCGTGGGGGGGCACCCGTCTTTTAGAAGCGGCCTACTTGTACCTCAGGAACTGCTCCGCGGCGAGCGCGGCCAGCGTGGACACGAGCAGCCGGCGCTCCACGACCTTGATGCGCTCGTGCAGGGACTCCTCGCCCTCGCCCTCCCCGACCGCCACGGCCTCCTGCGCGATGATGGGGCCCGTGTCCACGCCCGTGTCGGCCCAGTGCACCGTGCAGCCGGTGACCTTCACGCCGTAGGCGAGGGCGTCGCGCACCCCATGGGCACCGGGGAAGGACGGCAGCAGCGCCGGGTGGGTGTTCAGGTACTTGCCGCCGAAGGCATCGATGAAGTCGGCGCTGACGATCCGCATGAACCCCGAGGAGACCACGACGTCCGGCTGGTAGGCGGCCACGGCTTCGGTGAGCGCCCCGTTCCAGGCCGCCCGGTCCGGGTAGGCCTTGAAGTCCACCACGAAGGTCGGGATTCCGGCCGCGGCGGAGCGCTCGACGCCGTAGGTCCCAGGCCGGTCGGCGCCGACGGCGGCGATCTCGACGTCGAGCCTGCCCTCCGTCACGGCGTCGATGAGAGCCTGGAGGTTGGAGCCGGTGCCGGAAACGAGGACAACTATGCGCATGGTCCTAGCTTATGGGGCCGCTCGCGTAGGCTGGAAAACATGAAACCCCCGAACGACCCCGCCGACAGGCAGGACAGCCGGCGGAGCCAGCAGCCGCTCAGCGACGCGGCCAAGGCCTCCCTGCTGAAGACGCACATTCTGTTCCGCACCTTCGTCGTGGTGGTCCTGGGATCGTTCTTCGTGTACCAGCTGGACATCAACTACCTGTGGCTGAGCGCGATCCTCACCGCAGCCGCCATCGTGCTTGGCATCATGGTCCTCGTCCGGGCCGCGAAGCTCAAGGAGTCCAAGCTCGTGCTTTTCGGGGCGATTTCCGGGCTGGTGGTCGCGGCGGTGCAGGTGCTGCTGGTGCTGACCTCGGCGCTGTTCTTCACCCAGGTCCGGGACTACCAGCAGTGCGTCCGCCACGCCCTCACCGAGCAGGCCGCCTCCGGGTGCAGGACGCAGCTGGAGAAGTCGATGCCGGTGCAGCTACGCTAGCGCAGCGCCCCACATCCGGCGCCGAGCACCGAAAAGGGCGCCGCCGCGTCAGTTGGCGGCGGTTTCCAGGTCCGCTTCGCGCAGCTTCTGCTGGCGTTCCAGCCAGGGTCCCGCCGCGTAGCCGATCACGACGCCGATCCCCACCTCCGCGGCCACGAACAGCGCCGTCCGGAACGGGTCCGGGCCGATGTCCGTGAGCCGCCCCACGCCGGCGGAGCCGCGGGCCAGCCAGGCCAGCCCCGCGGCGAACAGCCCGGCAACGCTGCCGATCATGACGCCCAGGACCAGGGTGGAGGCCGCGGCGGTGAACCAGCGGGCGCGGATCTTGATTGACAGCCATTCGTCGAAGTGGTTTTCGCCTTCGCGCAGGAACCACCAGCCGGCCAGGGTCCCCGCGAGCACCGGCACCACCAGGGCGGCGAAGCCGTAGTCCAGCGAACCGGCGGGCAGGGCCGCGAACACCGGGATGGAGGGCAGCGGCCCGACGGCGGTGCCGAGCGCCCCGGCCTGCGATCCGACGCCCAGCGCGAACCCGGAGCCGGAAATCCAGGCGAGCGCGAACACCGCAAGGTTGGGCAGGAAGCCGAGCTGCGCGATGGTGAGCACCGCTCCTCCCATGGCTCCGGCGTCGAGCGCTTCATAGACGGCGACGACCAGGTTCCAGTGGATGAACAGGTCGACGGCAAGCAGCACGCCGGACATCGCCAGGCTCGCCATCAGCGCCACGGAGCCGGCCTTGATCGCGGAGCCGAGGTAGGAGCCGGCCCAGCGCGAGTGCTGGCTGGTTTTGGACAGCCAGGCCACCGCGTCGACGCCGATCAGCCGGCTCCAGGAACCGGCCTCCCGGCGGGCGCCGATCACCATGCCCAGCGCAAACGGCACCAGCGGGGCCAGCGCGGCGGCCCAGAGGCTGATGCCGACGTCGGAAGTGCGGCAGATGAAGCCCGTGGCCAGCCCGAAGCCGGCGTAGACGAGCCAGGATCCCAGCAGCGCCTGCCAGAGCTGGTCCGTGTAGGAGGCCCGGGCCAGCCGGCGGCCGGCACGCCAGGCGAACAGGAACGGGATGAGGGTCAATCCCAGCGGGATCAGCGAGAGGGCCCCCGGTTCCGGCCGGGCTGCGGCGCCGGCTCCCACGGTGTCCAGCATCAGCGGAACGCCGTGGATCAGCAGCCAGGCCTGGCCGGCGAGCCGCGCGAGGACATCGGCACCGCCGTGCTGGAAACCGGCCGTGGCCCACACCGCGATGATCGGGGCTGCCACCACCAGGGCGGAGATAACCGCGGCCTGTGCGGATTCGAGGGCTCCCTGCAGCCACAAGGGCATCGGAAGTCCACGTTCTCCGGTCTGATCAGCGCGCAGTTTCATCGTGTTCCATGGTGCCATGCACGGGCCTCCGGAACGGTCGCGACAGGCTCAAGAAACCCGAATTCGGCGCCGGGACTGAGCGAGCTTTTTCCAGAGGCCCGCCGTAAAATTGGAGTGTCCGCAATCAGTGGTTGGAGGCAGAAAATGACTACCGCATCTCCACATGCACATGGCATTCACTTCGGACGGACAGATGTTCAGAATGTCGGCATGGGTGTAGGTATCGTCCTCATTGTCGTAGGTGTCCTCGGGTTCATCCCGGGCATCACGACGCAGTACAGCGAACTAAGGTTCTTCGGGCCCGATTCCAGGGCCATGTTCCTGAACCTGTTCCAGGTGTCGATGTTGCTGAATATCGTTCAGCTCGCGATCGGCGCCACAGGCTGGGTCATGTCCCGGAACGCCATGGGCGCCCGGAATTTCCTCATGGGCTTCGGTCTGCTGTACATCGTCCTTAGCGTTTATGGGCTTATCGTCGGCGTGGGGTCGGCGGCCAACTTCCTGTCGCTGAACACCATGGACAACTGGACCCACATGGTGCTGGGCGTAGCAATGGTTGGCGCCGGTTGGCTGATGTCGAGGCATCTGGCTGACGACGCACAAACCCGGTAAGTGAACAACCGGGAAAAAGGGAGCCGCGAATGAGTAACGTTTCATAGCAATCTGAAAATTCGTACTACCTGCTGGTGCAGGCGCCTCGCGGTGGCTGCACCAGCTTCCCTATGTCCAGCGGACGACGGCGGACGGTTCCGTGGATGGGCCGGGTGGGCGGACGGTTCCGCGGGTGGGCGGTCAAGGTCTCCCGTCGATGAGCCTGAGCGATGATCGACCCTGTGAGTTCCGAGGCCTCCCCGCCCCCAGACCCCGCCATTCGCCGCAAACGGCCGCTAAGTACCCTCGCTTAGCGGCCATCTCCGGCGACTCGAGGACTCGCCGCTGCCCCGCCCTGCCCGGCCCTGCCCGCCTGGGCGCGCAACGGCGGTATCAGGCTCTGGGATCGGAGCACGGCAGCCCAGGCCGACGGTCCGCAGCCGGCGCTGGACCTCTTCGACCGGCTCATCCGTTGCCTCACGCTGTTCCACGCCCACCGCGGCGAGCCCGCCATTGTCGCCCTCAGCGAGATCCGAGGCCTCGACGGATCGGCACGAGCGGAGCACATTGCTGTCCGACACGCCCCACCCATGGGAGGGCAATCGGGCGGTCACAACCATGTGTACCGGCGTGGTGCCGGCTCGACGGCGGGCCGACGCCGGAAGAACTGGCCGACCGCTACGGACGCCTTTGCCGCCTCGGGCCGGGGCTTGGGCGAAGTGGCCTGCCCGGGCCGAGCAGACCGGGGTTTTACCGGGTGAAGCCGGGTGCGGCCTTGGTCTGCCGAGTGAACTGCGGTTTGCCGCAATCGGCCGCTAAGCGGCACTGCTTAGCGGCCGATTGTGGCAAACCGCCCACGCCCGAGGATCGCCCACGCCGGAGGGCACACCGTGCCCGCACGGATCGCCGCAACTAAAAGCGGATGAGGGAGTACGGCAGGCTCGGCAGGTTTCCCGCGGTCCACGGGCGCTCCGATTTTTCCGCCGGAACCTGGCCACGGCCGTCGCGGATGACAACCACCACCGTGCCAACGACCGCGAGCAGGACGACCGCTGCCAGGATGATCAGAAAGACTGCAATGGATCCAGTCATGTCCAACACCTCTAGGTTAATTTTACCGCCGTTGACTACTGCGAGAATGGCCAGATGACAGCCATCATTCTGGGGTGGAACCCTGAAAACTGGGACCGCTGGAACTACCCGGCAGCGGTAGCCCAGATCGGGTTGACCGGCCTGCGCGTGGAGCGTTGGGGCGTGGGCCAGCACCGGAACATCCCCGCCGGCGCCGATGCCTGGCTGGTCCTCCAGGGTGGCCACGCCGGCGGAATGATCGGCCACGGCGTGGTCGTCTCGGAGCATCCCGAACCCGCACCCGAGCTGCCTGAGCAGGCCGAGCTGCCGGAGCAGGCGGAGACCGGGACCGGGGAGCTGTCCGTGCTGGTGACTTTCGATGCCCTCCTCCCCCTCGGCGAACAGGTTCCCGCAGCAGTCCTCAAAGAGGCCGTGCCCAAAGTGCCGTGGGATGCGGTCCCCGGTTCCGGCGAATCCCTCGGGCCCAGCGACGAGGCGGCGATCCGGGCGGTCTGGAGCGACTTCGGGCCGCCGCATGGCCCCGATCCCACGCAGCCCGTCCCCGGCACCTACCCGGAAGCCGCGGTCACCCGGGTCCTCGTGAACCGCTACGAGAGAAGCCCGGAGGCCCGGCGCGCCTGCATGGCGCATCATGGCACCAGCTGCGCGGCCTGCGGGTTCTCCTTCGAAGTCGCATACGGAGAGATCGGCAAAGACTTCAGCCACGTCCACCACCTCGTGCCGGCATCCCAGCTGGGCAGCGGCTATCAACTGGATCCGGTCACGGACCTGGTGCCGCTCTGCGCCAACTGCCACGCCATGGCACACCTCGGCGTCGGCACCCCGCGCACGGTGGCCGAGCTGCGCCGGATCATCGGCGGCGCCGGGTTCCTGAGCGGAGGCACCGTCTCGCCCGGGGAACTCGAGGCCCAGCAGGCAGCACGGAAGATGCTGGGAGACTAGCGGCTTGTCCCTTGCAGCCCGTGCCGACAGCAAAAAACCGGCACCGCACTATGGACTTCCCGACGAAGAGCCACACAGACTGTCTACAACAGCTGACTTGGCGGCCCCGCCTTGCGCATTCAAGTCCGGCCGGGTTCTGTCAGCGGCGTCGTGGGGGGGGGGCTTGGCCGGATACCTTTTCCAGCATCGTGAAAGGACCGGATATGCCGGATGTGTCAGCATTCCTTCCGCTTGTCTCCACGCTCATTGGAGCGATCGTCGTCGTCGGCGTTATTTGGATTGCAACAAAACTGATGTGGAAGGTGGCCGAGCCGAATGAGGCCCTCATCATTTCGGGGCTGACCCGGGGAACCCTGGACACCAGGGAGGGCATGGACTTCAAGATCGTCACCGGCAAGGGGGCACTCGTATTGCCGGGGCTGCAGACCGTTCGGACCTTGTCCCTGACGCTGAACGAAACCGAACTCAAAGTCTCCTGCGTGACGTCCCAGGGCATCCAGGTGATCGTCGAAGGCGTGGTCATCTACAAGATCGGCGACGCCCCGCCTTTCATTGCCAACGCCGCACGCCGGTTCCTCGGCCAGCAGCCCAAAATGGAAAGTCAGGTGTACAACGTCTTTGAAGGGCACCTGCGCTCCATCATCGGCAGTATGACGATGGAAGAAATCATCCGCGAGCGAGACAAACTGGCATCGCAAGTCCGCGGCGCCAGCGGTGTTGAAATGGAAAAGCTCGGGCTGGTGGTCGATTCGCTGCAGATCAAGGACCTCCAGGATCCAACGGGCTACATCCAGAACATCGCCAAACCGCATATTGCCCAGGTCAAGATGGAGGCTCGCATCGCCGAGGCCACCAGGAACCGTGAGGCAGCGGAAAAGGAAGCCGAAGCGGAGGCCCTGATCGCCGACGCACAGAGTATCTCGGCGATCCGGCAGTCCGTGGCACAGGCCAACGCCGAACGGGCCAAGGCAAATGCCGCCCAGGCCGGGCCGCTCGCCGATGCGACAGCCCGCCAGCAGGTGGTGGTCCAGGAGACTGAAGTGGCCAAGCTCGAGGCGGACCGTGAGGAGCAAAAGCTGCAGACCACCGTCCGCAAGCCCGCCGATGCCAAGGCCTATGCCAAGCGCACCGATGCCGAAGGCCAGAAGTCGGCCGACATCAGCGCGGCCGAAGCGCTGGCCCGGCGCACGGAACTCGAAGCACAGGTCAACGCCAGGCGTACGGAACTGCAGGCCCAGGCCAACGCCACGGCGGCGGCAGCCGCGGCCGGAGCCACCCGGGTCACCGGCGAAGCGGAGGCGGCGGCCACGAAAGCACGCGGTGATGCCGCTGCCTCCGCCATCAAAGCCAAGGCCTTGGCCGAGGCGGACGGCATCAAGGCACGCGCCGAAGCCCTTGGTACCAACCAGGAGGCCGTCATCTCCCAGCAGCTCGCCGAGAACATGCCCGCCATCGTCGCGGCCGCAGCCGAACCGTTTGCCCATGTCGGGCAGCTCACCGTCCTCAACGGCGGCGAAGGCATCAACCGCATGATCGGCGGGATCCTGGCCCAGGTGGGGGATTACCTTCCGGCCCTCCGATCCGCGCTCCGGAACGGCAAGGAAGCAACCAAACAGCCCCCGAAAAGCCCCGATGCATAAAGACGTTGACCGCAGCCTCACCGGCAGGATCGGACGGGTTACCGGACGCATCGGGCCGGGCACCATCGGAGAAGTCATGCTGCCGTTCCGGGGCGGCACCAGCGCGTTCCACGCCCACCCCTTCGACAAGACCAGTGTCTTCGCAGTCGGCGAGGAGGTCCTGGTCATCTACTACGAGCCGCCGCAAACCCTCTACGTTGATGAACTGCCGGACGTCCTCAAGAAGGGCCCGGGCGGTTGAGAAAAATGTCACCGGTAGGTGAGGAGGCGTAGTCCGCGGCCTGGATCAATGCCCTCGTCCTCCGCCACAAGAAGCAGCAGGGAAGCTGGGTAGCTTTGCCAGCACCGCAACCATGGCTTCGTCCGCCGCCTGGTTGACCAAATCATCCCAGCGCGCCTGGCCGATAGCCGGCAGCCGGGACAGCATCTGCGACACCTGATGGCGGGCGGCCTTCAGCAGGAGTCCGTGCCGCCTGGCCAACGCCTCGTCGCGGCCCGGTCCCGGCGAGCTGAGCAGCTCCACCCAAGTGTCCCGGACTCGTTCCGTCCGCACAGGATCCGCATCCGCCAGCTCGGGGCCATCCAACGAAGCCATCGGCTCACTCCCGCCATCCGGGGTCAGGGCGCGGCCCGAGAATTCGGGCAGCCAGTTCCGGCGGGCAGCCGCGGTCCACCAGATTGAGCAGGGCATGAATGTCCGTCCCGGGCGTTGCTGCCAGCAGGTGCGCCGGACTATCAGGAAATCCTGCCGACCGCAGTAGCCTTCGGCGCCAGGCGACGGTACTGTCCTGGTCCCTGCCACCGGCTTCCGGTGAGTGGATATTCCCATCGGCCGCACCGGCGGCCGGGGGGACAGAGTGATGGTTTCTCATATCCAGTTAGTGTCTGAGGCGTCGGCCGTCTTACCCGGAAAACTGAAGGCATTCCGTGCAGCCCGTACCCGGATCCCCCCGCCCCCAAGATCCGGCGGCCCCTCTCCGGTAAGATCCGCCGTCGAGCCGCTACTAACTTGCCATGGACGTCTTCGCCCAACCGGCACACTTCAGCAGCGTCAGCCATTCCCTGGCCCTCCGGAGGCGCCGGTGTTTCCCCAACGCAAAGACAGGAAGACATGTCATGAGTTACTTCACTTCGCGTCCGCGGCGCCTCTGGAGTGCCGCGCCGCTGGCCGTGCTGGCCTTGCTGACCGGTCTGCTGATCGCCTACTCCCCGGCGCAGGGCCTCCAACCCGCCGCTGGCGCCCAGGAGGTGCCTGTTCTTGCCCTCGCCCACGATCACTCCGCCAGCACTGACGCCAATTCCGGCCACATTCCCGCTTCGCAGACCGCCCTCCGCCAGAGCATGCGCACGCTGTGGGCGCAGCATATGGAGTGGACGCGGCTCGCCGTCGTCGACTTCGCCTCCGGCTCCGCGGGCTTCCCCACTACCGCCTCGCGGCTGCTGCAGAACCAGGTGGACATCGGCAACGCGATCAAGCCGTTCTACGGCAGCGCTGCCGGCGGGCAACTGACCACCCTGCTGAAGGGCCACATCACGGACTTCGTGGCCCTGTTCCAAGCGGCGAAGGCCAATGACCCAGCAGCCCTCAAATCGGCAACCACCGCCGTCTATGCGAACGCCCAGGAGATCGCCGACTTCCTCGCCAAGGCCAACCCGAAGTTCTGGCCGCAGAAGGCGATGCGGGACATGATGAAGGGGCATATTGACCAGACCATCGTGTATGGCGGCAACGAATTGACCGGGAGGTACGCCCACGGCATTGCCGTTTACGACCAGGCCGAGGCACACATGATGATGATGGCGGACGCTCTCAGCGCCGGACTCATCGGCGCCTTCCCCAGCAAGTTCCACTGACGGAACGATTCCGCTGACGGGCCACTGACCCCGTCGCCGCGGTGCCTTCCCCAGCAAGTTCCACTGACGGAAGCCGGGCCACCCGCACCACCGGAAGGGTGGTGCGGGGCTGCCGCGCCCTCCTGTTAACCCACTCTTCCCCCACGCGTCACGCCCACTCCCCCGGCCGGACAGCACGCGCCCCCACCGTGGAGGGGTGAGGATCGCAATCGTGGCCGAATCATTCCTGCCGCTCATGAACGGCGTTACGCATTCCATTCTGCGGGTCCTGGAGCATCTGCAGGAGCGCGGGGACGAGGTGCTGGTGATCGCACCGTCCACGCAGGACGCTGACGTTCCTGCGGAGGTCTGCGGTGCGCATGTCCATCGGCTGCCCTCAGTTCCGCTGGCTGGCTACGCGAATGTGCGGGTGGCGTTGGGCGGTGTCTATCGGGTCAAGCGAATCCTTGCCGACTACGCGCCGGACGTGGTCCACCTGGCGTCCCCGTTCGTGCTCGGCTGGCGTGCGGCGCAGGCCGCGCACCAGATCGGCATCCCCAGCGTGGCCATCTACCAGACCGAGGTCCCCAGCTACGCGGCACGTTACGGCGTTCCCTTCCTGGAGAACTGGGCCTGGAACCGGGTGGAGGACATCCACCTGCTGGCCACCCGCACCTTGGTCCCCTCGACCTTCGCATTCAACCAGCTCCGCGGCCGTGGCATTCCGCGCGTGGACATGTGGCGCCGCGGCGTCGACACCCGGCGGTTCAGCCCGGACAAGCGCGACGGCGGCTGGCGCGCTTCCGTGGCCCCGGACGGCGAGCGCATCATCGGCTACGTGGGCCGGCTCGCCGTCGAGAAGCAGGTGGAAGACCTCGCGGTGCTGGCCGATATTCCCGGAACGCGGCTGGTGGTTGTGGGCGACGGACCGCAACGGCAGGCCCTGCAGGCGGTTTTGCCGCAGGCGGTGTTCACCGGCTTCCTCGGCGGCGAGGACCTGGCACGCGTCGTGGCCTCCTTCGACCTCTTTGTGCATCCGGGCGAGTTGGAGACCTTCTGCCAGACCATCCAGGAGGCCATGGCCTCGGGCGTGCCGGTGGTCGCCACGGGACGCGGCGGACCGCTGGACCTGGTGGAGAACTCCCGGACCGGCTGGCTCTACGAGCCGGGCGATCTCAAGGCACTGCGGGCGAGGGTGGCGGACCTGATGGGCGACGACGCCAAGCGCCGAGCGTTCGCCGCGGCGGCCCACGCTTCGGTCCAGGGCCGGACCTGGTCCGCCCTGGGCGCCGAGCTTGTCCAGCACTACAAAGCCGTCATTTCCGAAACCGCCGGTGATCGAGCTCATCGAGACTCCGAACCCACAACCACTCAGTCCATACCCATTTCAGGAGCAACCCTGTGAAAATTTCCGTGATCGGTTGCGGCTACCTTGGTGCCGTGCACGCCGCCACCCTGGCTTCGATGGGACACACTGTGGTGGGGATCGACGTCGACCCCTCCAAGGTGGAGCAGCTCGGCAGGGGTGTTGCCCCCTTCTTCGAGCCCGGGCTGGACGAGCTCCTGCAGCACGGCCGCGCCACCGGACGGCTCAGCTTCTCGGCGGACATTGCCGACGCGGCCGGCGCGACGCTGCATTTCCTCTGCGTCGGCACGCCGCAGTCCAAGACGTCCGACGGTGCCGACCTCAGCTACCTCGTCGCCGCCACCCGGGCGCTCCTCCCGTACCTGCTGCCGGGTGCCGCCGTCGTGGGCAAGTCCACCGTTCCCGTGGGCACAGTGGACATGCTCCGCGGGGAGCTGTCCACGCGGCCGGACGTGCTGCTTGGCTGGAACCCGGAATTCCTGCGCCAGGGCACGGCGGTCAAGGATTCCCTCGTGCCGGACCGTCTCGTCTACGGCGTCCCCGAGGACAACGCCGTCGCCGTCACCGCCGCCCTTGACGCCGTCTACGAGCCCCTGCTGGCGGCCGGGATCCCGCGGATCGTGTGCAACTTCGCCACGGCGGAACTGATCAAGTCGGCGTCGAACGCGTATCTGGCGACCAAGCTCAGCTTCGTCAACGCCATGGCCGAGCTCTGCGACGCCTCCGGCGCGGACGTGACCCAGCTGGCCGGAGCAATGGGCCTGGACCCGAGGATCGGGAGCCGGTATCTCCACGCCGGCCTGGGCTTCGGCGGCGGCTGCCTGCCCAAGGACATCCGCTCCCTCCGGGTCCAGGCACAGGCCCTCGGCGTGCCGTCGGTGGACCGCTGGATGGACGTGGTGGACTCCGTCAACCAGGACCAGCGCTCCCGCACCGTGGACCTGGCCCGCGAACTGTGCGGAGGCCAGCTCGGCGGCCGCCGGATCACCGTGCTCGGCGCCGCCTTCAAGCCGGACACCAACGACATCCGCGACTCCCCGGCCCTCGACGTCGCCCAGCAGCTCGCCGCTGCCGGCGCGCACGTCACGGCCACGGATCCTGCCGCCATCAACAACGCCTGGCAGCGCTACCCGCAGCTGCGCTTCGAGCCCTCCACCGCCCAGGCGCTGGACGGCGCCGAACTGGTGTTGCTGTTGACCGAATGGGACGAGTACGTCGCGCTCTCCCCCGCCTCCGCCGGAGCGCTCGTTCGACGCCGGACGCTGCTGGACGCCCGCAACGCGCTCGATCCATCCGCGTGGGAGGCGGAAGGCTGGACCGTCCGCAGCCTCGGGCGGGTACCCGGGCGCGGGGCGGGCAGCAGCGTGGCTGCCGACGCCACCGCCGCAGCCGGGCGCCGGATGGTTGCGGCAAGCTCAGCCACCGCCTGAACCAGCGGCCACGCCCGCGTGATCACGCCTTGCGGGAACCACTAACAGTGTCCCTACGAGCCGTTGCGCTGCGTCGTAGCACTGGGCCGTTGCACTGAGTCGTAGCACTGGGCAGCCGCACGGCACCCCTATGATTTCCTGTGGGGAGGACAGTCAATGGCATATCGGTCTCAAATGCACGCTCGGGCGGCCGCGTGATGGCGTCACGGCGCCCGGACGCGCACCACGCCGCCGAGTTCCTGGGCGCACCCGCGTCTCCCGCGGGGTCCAGCGCCGCCCCTTCTTCCAGGGCCGTCCTCGAATCCAGCCCGGACGCCCTCCTGGTGGTTGCCGCGGACGGCGCCATCCGCATGGTCAACGCGGCCACGGAACGCATGTTCGGCTATTCCCGCGCCGAGTTGGTGGGCCAGGACCACCGCATGCTGCTGGCCGAGGGCTTCCGCAGCGGTTTCCAGCGGCTGTTCTTCGCCCTCCGCCGGGATGCCGACGCCGCCGCCCTCCCGCCGGTCGAGGCCTACGGCCTGCGGCGGGACGGCTCGGAATTCCAGGGCGAAATCGCCTGCTCGCTCGTCGCCCCGGAGGACCACCCGGAGGGACACCCGGACGCCCCCGCAGACGCAGCCGCGGATGCGGCCGCCGGTGCAGACGCCGTCTGCATGGCCGTCATGGTCCGGGATATCTCGCACCGGCAGGCAGCGGACGCGGGTCTGCGCGCCGCGATGTCGCTGTTGACGGCCACGCTCGAATCCACCGCGGACGGCATCCTCGTGGTCAGCGGCGAGGGGCAGATAGCGGGCGTCAATAACCAGTTCCTGTCCATGTGGGGTATATCCCGGGAGCTGCTGGCAACCCGGGATGATGATGCCGTGCTGGGCTTCGTCATGGACCAGCTCGTGGACCCGGCCCAGTTCATCGAGAAAGTCACCGCGCTCTACGCCGATCCCGCCGCGGAAAGCCATGACGTCCTGGACTTCCGCGACGGCCGGACCTTTGAACGCTACTCCCGGCCGCAGCTCGTGGCGGAGGAGGTGGTGGGGCGGGTCTGGAGTTTTCGTGACGTCACTCCGGCCAGAATCGCGCAGGACCAGATCACCCAGGCCATGGCCGATCTCGCCGAGCAGGCCGCGCTGCTTAAGTCCCTCGCGTTCCAGGACCCGCTGACCGGGCTGTCCAACCGGCAGCTCTTCAATGACCGCCTCGTCAGCGCGCTGCTGGGGCCGCGCGGAACCGCCGTCGACGTCCTGCTGCTTGACCTGGACGACTTCAAGGAAGTCAATGACATCCTGGGCCACCACGCCGGTGACCAGATGCTGATCGAGGTGGGCCGGCGGCTGCGCGCCTGCGTCCGGCCGCACGACGTCGTAGCACGGCTGGGCGGCGACGAATTTGTCGTCCTGCTCGTCGGCTCACTCGATCCCGAGGCCGCCGCCGCGCGGATCGTCGAATCCTTGAAGGTGCCGCTGTGGATCGACGGAACCATGCTGCGGCCCAGCCTCAGCCTGGGACTGGCCTCGATCAGCGAGGACGCCGTGGACGCCTCCGAGCTGCTGCGTCGCGCGGACGTCGCCATGTACGCGGCGAAGGCCGCAGGCAAGAACCGGTACCTGCGCTTCCGGCCGGAGATGATGACGGCCCTCGTGCGGCGCACCGAGATGGAAGCCGGGCTGCGGCTGGCCGTGGACAGCGGCCAGATCGCCGTGTATTACCAACCCATCCTCTCGGCGGAGCGCGGCGTCGTCGTCAAGGTCGAGGCCTTGGCCCGCTGGGAACGGGACGGCGAAATCGTGCCGCCGCAGCAGTTCATTCCCGCGGCCGAGCGCAGCGGCCTGATCGTCGAGATCGGCACGGAGGTACTGCTGCGCGGCTGCACGGAAATGAAGTCCTGGCTCGCGGAGGATTCCTCGCGGTTCCTGGCCGTCAATGTTTCCGGGGTGCAATTGCAGCACGGCGACTTCGCCGAGCTGGTCCTGGCCGTCACTGAGTCCTGCGGCGTGGATCCGCGGCAGCTGGTCCTGGAGGTCACCGAAAGCGTCTTCTTCGGCGACGACTGCCACGTGATCCGGCAGCTTGTGGCCCTCCGGAAGGCCGGCGTGCGGGTGGCACTGGACGACTTCGGCACCGGCTACTCCTCGCTTGGCCGGCTCCAGGAGCTTCCGGTGGACACCCTGAAGATCGACCAGTCCTTTGTCGCGATGATCCACACCGGCGCAGAGAAGCTTCCCATCCTCACGTCCATGATCAGCATGGCCCACGGACTGGGCCTGACGGTCACGGCGGAGGGCGTGGAGACCGCGGCCCAGGCCGAATACCTGATCAGGCTGGAGTGCGATTCGCTGCAGGGGTTCTTCTTTTCCGCCCCGGAACCGGGGTCCGGACTGGAGCCTGCCATCAGCCGATCGGCAGAGGCTTTCGCCTCGCTCCGCGGGGACCGGGTGCCCGGAAACCGGTAGACCGCCAGGCGTCCGTCCGGACGCCGCAAGAAAAACCAGGTGCCCTGGTGCTGGACTCGGCGCCCGGTAACCCTAAGATCAGTGATACGCATTGTCCACGGCATCCCTGCGGGCACCCGTCATCATGAGTCCGTCAACATTAGTTCGTCACCAACCATCGCTATGGGAGCCGGTATCGCCGTGGGAACTGGGTTCCAAGAGACCCTGCTTGAGCAGGGTCCAGACGCCTTCTTGCTGCTGACCGCGGACGGAACCATCACGTACGTGAATGCCGCCGCGGAGTGCCTGTTTGGCTACAGCCGCGAACAGCTGCTGGGAGTCCCGCACCATATCCTGCTCTCCGGGGACGGGCGCGGAGGATTCCTGCGGGTCTTTGGCCGGCTCGGCCGTGGAAGCCTGGCCGGAAAGCGGCCGTTCGCGGCGGCAGGCCGCCGTCGGGATGGCACCGAAATCGCCCTGGAGATCACCTGCTCGCTCGTGACGTTCGACGCCGGCACGGCCATGGCGGTCGCGGTCCGGGATGCGCGCCACCGGCTGGACACCGATTCCGGCCGGCGTCTTGCCGTCTCGCTGCTGGACGCCACGCTGGAAACCACCGCCGACGGGATTGTGGTGGTGTCCTGTGAAGGGCAGATCACCGGGATCAATGACCAGTGCCTCAAGCTGTGGGGCATGCCGGCGGAGCTGGTGGCGGCCGAGGACCCGCTGGCCCTGGTCTCGTTCATCGCCGATCAGCTGGTCCACCCGGAGTACTTCCTGCAGAAAGTCTCGGCGCTCCATGCGGACCCGCTCATGCAGAGCCAGGACGTGCTGGAGTTCAAGGACGGCCGTACCGTGGAGCTCTACTCGCGTCCGCAGAGGGTCGCGGACGCGGTCGTCGGCCGGATCTGGAACTTCCGGGACATCAGCTCGCGGCAGCGCGCCCAGGACCAAGCCCGGCGCGCGATGGAGGAACTCGCCGAGCAGGCGGACAAGCTCAAGGAGCTGGCCTTCCAGGATCCGCTGACCGGCCTGGCCAACCGGATACTGTTCAACGAACGGGCCGCGGCGGCACTGCTGACGCCGGAACCGGTGCACGTGCTGCTGCTGGACCTGGACGATTTCAAGGAAATCAATGATGTGCTGGGCCACCACGCCGGCGACGAGATGCTGGTGGAGGTCGCCCGGCGGCTGCAGAACTGTGTGGGTCCGCACGGAACCGTCGCACGGCTGGGCGGCGACGAGTTCGTGGTCCTGCTGGTCGGCTGCCGGGACGCCGACGCCGTCGCGCAGCGCGTCGTGAGTCAGCTGAACGCCCCGGTGTCCATCGAGGGCACACTGATGCGGCCGGCCCTGAGCCTGGGCGTGGCCTCGAGGAACGACGACGCAATGACATCCTCGGAGCTGCTCCGGCAGGCGGACCTGGCGATGTACGCGGCCAAGGAAGCCGGCAAGAACTGCTACGTGCACTTCCGGCCGGAGATGCTCGAGGCGCTCCTGGAGCGCACCCAGCTGACCGCCGGCCTGCGCCGGGCAGTGGAACTCGGGCAGATCACCGTGCACTACCAGCCCGTCATCTCCACCGACCGGCTCGAGGTGGTGCAGTTCGAGGCGCTGGCCCGCTGGGAGCGGGGCGGGCAGCTGATGGCCCCGGACGAGTTCATCCAGACGGCGGAACGCAGCGGCCTGATCAGGGACATCGGCGCCGAGGTGCTGCGGCGCAGCTGCAGCGAACTGCAGCCGTGGCTGGCGGAGGACTCCTTCCGGACCCTCGCCGTGAACGTCTCCGGCGTGCAGCTGCAGCACCGAGATTTCGCGGAACGGGCGTTGGACATTGCGGCCTGGAGCGGCGTGGATCCGCACCAGCTGGTGCTGGAAGTGACGGAGAGCGTATTTTTCGACGCCGACACCCACGTCATCGCCCAGCTCTCCAGCCTGCGCGCGGCCGGCATCCGGGTGGCGCTGGACGACTTCGGCACCGGCTACTCCTCCCTGGGCCGGCTGCAGGAGCTCCCGGTGGACGTCGTCAAGATCGACAAGTCTTTTGTGTCCATGCTGCAGACCGGGGTGGAGAAGCTTCCCATCCTGACCTCGATGATCCACATGGCCCGGAGCCTGGGGCTCAAGGTCACGGCGGAGGGCATCGAGACGCCGGCGCAGGCGCGGTACCTGATGGACCACGGATGCGACGCCCTGCAGGGCTTCCTGTTCTCCCGCCCGGTGCCTGAATCCCAGCGGCAACTCGCGGTACGGAACTCCGTTGCGGCCATCGCGGCACTCGAGGGCGTCCCGCTCCCCCTGGTAGCGAACCCCAGGTAGCGAACCCCGGATAGCGTGGCAGCGGGCTCCACCACATATGATTCAGGAAGCGCAGCCCCACCGTGTTCCCGCCCGGTGCCTGCAACCGCATCCGTCACTTGGGGGCAGGCAACATCTTGGAATCTGGATTCGCACACATACTGCTGGAGCACACTCCGGATGCGCTGCTGCTCCTTGCTCCGGACGGATCCATTTCGTTCCTGAATGCTGCCGCGGAGGAGCTCTTCGGCTACCCCCGCGCCCAGCTGCTGGGAGCCGATTCCAGCCTGCTGCTGGCCGAGGCCTCGCGGGAGGATTTCCACGGCGTGCTCGCCGGCCTGGGCGTCACCGGGCGCCGCTCCCGAGAGCCGTTCGCCGGCTCCGGCCGCCGCGCGGACGGGACCGAGCTCCCGGTCGAAATCACCTGTTCCCTGCTCCCCCTCGAGACCACTGCAGGGACCACTGCCGAGACCACCGGCGGGGCAATCGCCCAAAACACCGGCTCTGATTCCAATGGCGCCGGGGCGCAGCCCGCGCGGTCTGTTGCGCTGTCGGTCCGCGGCGCCGGCCACCGCACGGTTGCTGCGTCATCCGACAAGCGCCAGGGCTACGCCGCCGCTGCGGCAGATGCCGCGACGCAACGCCGTCGTACTGCTGCTGCTTCACCGGCGGTTCCCGCGGCGGTTGCCGAGCACGATGACCAGCTCAAGGCCGGAGTGTTGCGGGATCCATTGACCGCGCTGCCCAACGGGACCCTGTTCAACGAGCGCCTGGCCGCCGCGATGCGCCGCCCGGACCCCGTGGACGTGCTGCTGCTGAACCTCGATGACTTGAAGAGCCTCAACGGCATGCTGGGCCGTTCGTCCGCGGATGAGCTCCTCGTGGAGGTGGCAAGCCGGCTGCGCAACTGCGTCCGGCCGCACGACACCGTGGCCCGGCTCGGCGGCGAGGAGTTCGTGGTGCTGCTGACCGAATGCCTCAACGCGGACGCGGTGGCCGCGCGGATTGCCGAGTCCCTGCTTGAGCCGCTGCGCGTGGGCGGTTCCAGGGTGCGGCCAGGCTTGAGCATGGGCCTTGCGTCCAAGACGCCACACACGCAAGACGGCGCGGAGCTGCTGCGGCAGGCCGAAACGGCAATGACGGCGGCAAAGACAGGCGGCCAGCACAGCTGGCTCAGGTTCCGGCCGGAGATGCTGACCACGGCGGCACACCGGGCCGACGGCGGAAAGGGGCTCCGGCGGGCCGTCGAGCTGGGCCAGATCTCGGTCCACTACCAGCCGGTGGTCTCCCCCGGGCTTGGTGCCGTGGTGCAGTTCGAGGCGTTTGCGCGCTGGGAACGGCGCGGCGTCGTGATTCCGCCCAACCAGTTCCTGCCGGTGGCGGAGCAGAGCGGCCTGATCCGGGAGATCGGCGACGAGGTCCTGCGCCGTGCCTGCGCCGAGATCCGCCCCTGGCTGGCCGGCGATGCCGCGTACAGCGTCGCCGTGAACGTCTCCGGCCTGCAGTTCCAGAACCGGGATTTCGGCACGGATGTGCTCGCCATTGTGCGGTCCACCGGCGTGGATCCGCGCCAGCTGATGCTGGAACTGACGGAGAGCGTGTTCTTCGACGCCGATTCGGACGTGCTGCGGCAGCTTCGCCAGCTCCGGGAGGCCGGCGTGCAGATCGCGATGGACGACTTCGGCACCGGCTATTCGTCGCTGGGCCGGCTCAAGGAACTGCCGCTGGACAAGGTCAAGATCGACCGTTCCTTCGTGGCGATGATCAAGACCGGCCAGGAGCAGCTGCCCTTCTTCAACACCATGGTCAACGCCGCCCATGCCCTGGGCCTGCACGTCACGGCCGAGGGCATCGAAACCCCGGCGCAGGCCAAGTACCTGATGGACCGCGGCTGCGACTCCCTGCAGGGCTATCTCTTCGCCAAGCCGGCCCCGGCCAGCGAACTGGCCGGGACCATGGAAAGCGCGCTGACCGCGATCGACAAGGTCGACGCCGCGCGCTGAGTCCAGTGGTTACGCCACGTTTACGCCCGGTGATCGAGCTTGTCGAGATCCTGTGCCAGCATCGCCTCGCTGCGCTCCCAGAGCTGGCGCGCCAGCTCGGCGTCGTACGCATGCCTGTTGGCCTTCGCCAGCGCCCGTTTGGCGTAATAGGCACCCGAGATCCAGTCGTGCCCCGGCATCGCGGTGGCGAGCCATACCAGCGTGTCTGCGCCCTGCTCCGGGCTCAGCAGGAACCGGTTCAGGAAGGTCTTGTACGCGTGCCGCATGGGACTCGTGGACTCGGCCGCAAAGTTGGTGGCGACGACGCCGGGGTGGAAGGCTGCCGTCGTGATGCCCTCGGCGCCGAAGCGGTGGTTCAGCTCGGTGGTGAAGAGGATGTTCGCGAGCTTGCCGGTGCCGTAGGCGCGGTTGATGGAGTAGTTCTGCGCGGAGTCAAGGTCCTCGAGATCCAGCCTGCCGAAGCCGTTGGCGGCGCTGGAGGTGTTGATGACAGTGGCGTTGCTGGCGGTGAGCACGTCCATCAGCTCGGTGGTCAGCAGGAACGGTGCCAAGTGGTTGATCTGGAACGTCTTCTCGTGGCCGTCCAGGGTGAGCTCGCGGCGGCCCATGATCCCGCCGGCGTTGTTGGCGAGGACGTCGATCCGCGGGTACTTGTCCTTCAGCTGCTCGGCGAGCAGCCGAACCTGTGCCAACTCCGCGAAGTCGGCGACGTAATGGTCCGCCCCGATCTCCTTCGCGACCTTCGCGGTCTTCTCCGCGGAACGCCCGACGACGACCACCTGCTCGCCCTGTTTGCTGAGGGTCCGCGCCGCGGACGCGCCGATGCCGTCGCTGGCTCCGGTGATGACAATGGTCCGTGCGGTCATGAAATGTCCTTCGAATGGCGGAGGGTGGCGCTCATACAACGGCCCCCGGCCGGGTAATGTTCCCCGGCCGGGGGCGTGACCCCGGTATTGACCTGAATTCCTGGGCGGCTAATGATGCAGCGGGCTAAATACGCAGCCGTTAAATACGAACCCGCTAGATACGCAGCGGCGACCGGAAACTCAGCGCCGTGCCGGCATTGAGCAATCTAAAACCGATGCCCAGCATCTCTTCGGTTGTCCGCAGTAGCGAGTAGTGGCTATAGGAACCCTGGATAACCGTGCCCGGCACCACGGACGGAGCCACCACGAAATTGGGCACCGGGGTATCTTCGTCGAAAAGCACGAATATCGCGGTTTTCCCCGCTTGATAACTTTGGCTGGCCAGGATGACCGGCAACCACTGGGAAAGCCAGGCGTCACCCGTCGCAATGCTGCAATCGTGCATGTCATTGCAGACATTCGGCACGATGAAGGAGAAATTCGGCAGCGTGTTGTTGGCCAGGTCCCGTGCAAAGTTTCCCGACGCCGGAGTTCCCATCGGCACGTTGTTGGTGGCGCAAGCTGCTCTGTCTCCTGGCCCCTGGTAATACACTTCCGGGTTGTGCCGCTCCGCATACAGGCCCGACGCGCTCAGCCGGCAATTCGAGGGCATGTCTTCCAGATAGCTCTTCTGCGACTGGCCCGAGGCTCTCACCTGGCGGAATATGTTGTCGGCCGTAATCGGCGGCAGACCGCTCGGGCTCGAATCGGACGTGACGCCCTGTGTGCTCCCGGACGTCATGGCCAGGTAGCTCGGCAGCGATGGCAAGCCAGCCCCGGCATCGCTCCACGTGGACACTGAGCCGCACTGCCTGGCAGTTTGCGTCATGTACGGCGCGTTGGCGCTCCCGATGACCTGCGAGTAGGTCTTATTCTCGAAGAGAATCCAGATGACGTGGTCGTATTTTGCCGGCGGCGTCGAGGTCTTGCCGCAGGGGTTCGGGGGCGGTGGCGGGGGCGGTGGCGGGGGCGGAGGCGGAGGTGGTGGCGGCGTGGCGTTCGTGGTGATCGTCAATCGAGGCCGCTGGGTGGCGACCGAAGTCTCCTTGGAGCTGTAGATGACACCGTCGGAGGAGGTGCTGCTGATGCGGAATGAGTACGTCCCGTCACGCTTGATCACGCTGAAGAGATCAAACTCCACAAACGTGTTGTCGCCAACGGCGCCGCGCGAGGCCACTACTGGCGATTCCGCGACGGGCGCGTTGTTGAATGTGATCGTGTTTTCACTCCAGGAGTTGCTAAGGACCCGTCGGAATTGGCCGCCCGAGTTGGACGGATCCGTAGCGAATAGCCTGAGCTTTGCGCCGGTCACGGTGCTGCCCGCGGTGCCAGTTACCGTGAACTTGAGATAGATCATCTCGACCGGCGAATTGTCAGCTTTAAGGCTTGTTGCCGTCCGGAAGTTGATGGTGGGACTGTCGCGCTTCACTACGGCATCCGCCGAAGTGGAAAAGGTCAACGTGGCGGCCTCCGCGGGGCCCGCCATGAGGGAAACTGTGGAGGCCACGAGGAAAAAGATTGATGCCACGGATATCCATCGGTGCCGCGATGTGGTGCGGTTCAGCCGGTGTCTCTTGGTGCTGATCTTCCTTGGGGCGACGTCAGATTCAAGGCTCATCGTGGGGCTCCTAGGTAGGTCCACGCACCCTACGCCCTGGTGGGCGGTAGGAGTTCCAAACCCTAGCCTGCCAAATAGAGCCTCACAATGCTCATGCCCAAAATAGATGGCCATTTAAAGGTATTCCCAAGGTGCCTATCGACCATTCGCATGTGCCAGAACTGCTCACCCGATTCATCAGCGGTTTTGGGGGTTAAATGCGGGAGAGCCTCCAGAGAAGTGTCTGGAGGCTCTCGACCGTGTTTAATGGTTGTCCGGCGGTGACCTACTCTCCCACACCCTCCCGGGTGCAGTACCATCGGCGCTGTGGGTCTTAGCTTCCGGGTTCGGAATGGGACCGGGCGTTTCCCCCACGCTATGACCGCCGTAACCCTTGCTCCCGACCCTCCTGGCCGTGGCCTGTGGGGGTGGGAAATCTGGTGTTACAACTGTGGTGTTGTTATTCAGTTGTCGGTTCCTGGGACAACATGCCGTGTGAACGGGTTTGTTGTCTGGGAACCACATAGTGGACGCAAGCAGTCTTGTTTCTTTGTACCCTCCCCATGGTGTGAACGTCTTTTGAATCCGTTCACGAAGAGAGTGTGTGGTGTAAGTTATCGGCCTATTAGTACCGGTCAGCTTCACGAGTCGTTAGTCCTCGCTTCCACATCCGGCCTATCAACCCAGTGGTCTGGCTGGGGGCCTCTCACACACAAGGTGTATGGAAATCTCATCTCGAAGCGAGCTTCCCGCTTAGATGCTTTCAGCGGTTATCCCATCCGAACGTAGCTAATCAGCGGTGCACTTGGCAGTACAACTGACACACCAGAGGTTCGTCCGTCCCGGTCCTCTCGTACTAAGGACAGCCCTTCTCAAATTTCCTGCGCGCGCAGCGGATAGGGACCGAACTGTCTCACGACGTTCTAAACCCAGCTCGCGTACCGCTTTAATGGGCGAACAGCCCAACCCTTGGGACCTACTCCAGCCCCAGGATGCGACGAGCCGACATCGAGGTGCCAAACCATGCCGTCGATATGGACTCTTGGGCAAGATCAGCCTGTTATCCCCGAGGTACCTTTTATCCGTTGAGCGACGGCCATTCCACAATGTACCGCCGGATCACTAGTCCCGACTTTCGTCCCTGCTCGAGATGTCTCTCTCACAGTCAAGCTCCCTTGTGCACTTACACTCGACACCTGATTGCCAACCAGGCTGAGGGAACCTTTGGGCGCCTCCGTTACTTTTTAGGAGGCAACCGCCCCAGTTAAACTACCCATCAGGCACTGTCCCTGACCCGGATTACGGGCCGAAGTTAGATGTCCAAAGTGACCAGAGTGGTATTTCAACGATGACTCCACCCGGACTGGCGTCCGGGCTTCAACGTCTCCCACCTATCCTACACAAGCCACTCCGAACACCAATACCAAACTATAGTAAAGGTCTCGGGGTCTTTCCGTCCTGCTGCGCGTAACGAGCATCTTTACTCGTACTGCAATTTCGCCGAGTTTATGGTTGAGACAGCGGGGAAGTCGTTACTCCATTCGTGCAGGTCGGAACTTACCCGACAAGGAATTTCGCTACCTTAGGATGGTTATAGTTACCACCGCCGTTTACTGGGGCTTGAATTCTCAGCTTCGCCTTGCGGCTAACCGGTCCTCTTAACCTTCCAGCACCGGGCAGGAGTCAGTCCGTATACATCGTCTTGCGACTTCGCACGGACCTGTGTTTTTAGTAAACAGTCGCTTCCCCCTGGTCTCTGCGGCCCCTGCACGCTCCGGACAGCTAGTGTCCATCACGATGGGGGCCCCCTTCTCCCGAAGTTACGGGGGCATTTTGCCGAGTTCCTTAACCATAATTCTCTCGATCGCCTTAGTATTCTCTACCTGATCACCTGTGTCGGTTTGGGGTACGGGCGGCTGGAACCTCGCGTCGATGCTTTTCTCGGCAGCATAGGATCACCGAATCCCCCGTGAGGGGGTCCCATCAGATCTCAGGCATCATGAACGGCGGATTTGCCTACCGTTCGCCCTACCTCCTTAGACCGGGACAACCATCGCCCGGCTCGGCTACCTTCCTGCGTCACACCTGTTAATACGCTTGCCTCCCGGGATCAGGTCCCGCGCTCCACCAAAACCCTCCCGCCCCGAAGGGCGGTCAGGCAGGTTTCGGGCGGTTAGTGTCCCCCGTTCAGCATGGGCGGTTCTTCACCGGTACGGGAATATCAACCCGTTGTCCATCGACTACGCCTGTCGGCCTCGCCTTAGGTCCCGACTTACCCAGGGCAGATTAGCTTGACCCTGGAACCCTTGATCATTCGGCGGACGGGTTTCTCACCCGTCTTTCGCTACTCATGCCTGCATTCTCACTCGTGTAGGCTCCACCGCTGGTTTACACCGCGACTTCACTGCCCACACGACGCTCCCCTACCACTCCAGACGCCTGAACCAACCCCACGAGGGGGCGGCTTGGCTATCATCTGAAATCCACAACTTCGGCGGTGTACTTGAGCCCCGCTACATTGTCGGCGCGGAATCACTTGACCAGTGAGCTATTACGCACTCTTTTAAGGATGGCTGCTTCTAAGCCAACCTCCTGGTTGTCTTCGCAACTCCACATCCTTTCCCACTTAGCACACGCTTAGGGGCCTTAGTTGGTGGTCTGGGCTGTTTCCCTCTCGACTATGAAGCTTATCCCCCACAGTCTCACTGCTGCGCTCTCACTTACCGGCATTCGGAGTTTGGCTGACGTCAGTAACCTTGTAGGGCCCATTAGCCATCCAGTAGCTCTACCTCCGGTAAGAAACACGCAACGCTGCACCTAAATGCATTTCGGGGAGAACCAGCTATCACGAAGTTTGATTGGCCTTTCACCCCTACCCACAGCTCATCCCCTCCATTTTCAACTGAAGTGGGTTCGGTCCTCCACGACGTCTTACCGTCGCTTCAACCTGGCCATGGGTAGATCACTTCGCTTCGGGTCTAGATCACGCCACTGCAACGCCCTGTTCAGACTCGCTTTCGCTACGGCTTCCCCACACGGGTTAACCTCGCGACGTAACACTAACTCGCAGGCTCATTCTTCAAAAGGCACGCCGTCACAACTACACAGCAAGCTGCGGTTGCTCCGACGGATTGTAAGCACACGGTTTCAGGTACTGTTTCACTCCCCTCCCGGGGTACTTTTCACCTTTCCCTCACGGTACTGGTCCGCTATCGGTCATTAGGGAGTATTTAGGCTTATCAGGTGGTCCTGACAGATTCACACGGGATTTCTCGGGCCCCGTGCTACTTGGGATACTTCACCAGGCGGTACACAACATTTCGGTTACGGGGCTCACACCCTCTCTGGCCGGCCTTTCAAGACCGTTCACCTATGCCTGTACTACTCACCCCACTGTCCCGGCAGAGACAGAACGGGAAGTCCCACAACCCCGACCATGCAACGCCCGCCGGCTATCACACATGGAACGGTTTAGCCTGATCCGCGTTCGCTCGCCACTACTGACGGAATCACTATTGTTTTCTCTTCCTGCGGGTACTGAGATGTTTCACTTCCCCGCGTTCCCCCCACACACCCTATGTGTTCAGATGCGGGTCACCGGGCAGCTCGCGCCCCCGGCGGGGTTTCCCCATTCGGACACCCTGGGATCACAGTCCGGTTATCGACTCCCCCAGGCTTATCGCAGATTCCTACGTCCTTCTTCGGCTCCTAATGCCAAGGCATCCACCGTGTGCTCTTAAAAACTTGACCACAAAAGATCAAAAAACTAATTCACGAGAGAACCATGAAAACCATCACTCCACCTAAGAAAGGCAGAACAACAGATCCAGGTTCATATTCTTGGAAATTGCTTCTTATAAAAGATGCTCGCGTCCACTATGTAGTTCTCAAACAACAACCCCGTACCACACACCCCACACGAACCCCCGCATAAGGGGCACAACCGTATGATCGGTGCAGCCAGGAAACCAGAAACAAACAAAACCCACACCACAACCAAGCCTCCCCGTAAGGAAACCCGGCCGTGCCATGGTCCTGTTGCCTCAGGACCCAACAGTGTGCCAAACACTAAACCGCATGCAACCCGCCCCCGCACCGTTCCAGGAACCCCTCAAGAGAGGATCCGTACTGGGTAAGGAGAAGAACACGCGGCCGCTATCTGCTGATATTCCACCCGTGAGCACCCGCCGCAGAACTAGCGTCTGCGCAACGGGCGTACTCCTGACAAACCCCACACCCCGCATACACGGGCGGAACGTTTGTAGGTGCTCCTTAGAAAGGAGGTGATCCAGCCGCACCTTCCGGTACGGCTACCTTGTTACGACTTAGTCCCAATCGCCAGTCCCACCTTCGACAGCTCCCTCCCACAAGGGGTTAGGCCACCGGCTTCGGGTGTTACCAACTTTCGTGACTTGACGGGCGGTGTGTACAAGGCCCGGGAACGTATTCACCGCAGCGTTGCTGATCTGCGATTACTAGCGACTCCGACTTCATGGGGTCGAGTTGCAGACCCCAATCCGAACTGAGACCGGCTTTTTGGGATTAGCTCCACCTCACAGTATCGCAACCCTTTGTACCGGCCATTGTAGCATGCGTGAAGCCCAAGACATAAGGGGCATGATGATTTGACGTCGTCCCCACCTTCCTCCGAGTTGACCCCGGCAGTCTCCTATGAGTCCCCGCCATCACGCGCTGGCAACATAGAACGAGGGTTGCGCTCGTTGCGGGACTTAACCCAACATCTCACGACACGAGCTGACGACAACCATGCACCACCTGTAAACCGACCGCAAGCGGGGCACCTGTTTCCAGGCGTTTCCGGTTCATGTCAAGCCTTGGTAAGGTTCTTCGCGTTGCATCGAATTAATCCGCATGCTCCGCCGCTTGTGCGGGCCCCCGTCAATTCCTTTGAGTTTTAGCCTTGCGGCCGTACTCCCCAGGCGGGGCACTTAATGCGTTAGCTACGGCGCGGAAAACGTGGAATGTCCCCCACACCTAGTGCCCAACGTTTACGGCATGGACTACCAGGGTATCTAATCCTGTTCGCTCCCCATGCTTTCGCTCCTCAGCGTCAGTTAATGCCCAGAGACCTGCCTTCGCCATCGGTGTTCCTCCTGATATCTGCGCATTTCACCGCTACACCAGGAATTCCAGTCTCCCCTACATCACTCTAGTCTGCCCGTACCCACCGCAGATCCGGAGTTGAGCCCCGGACTTTCACGGCAGACGCGACAAACCGCCTACGAGCTCTTTACGCCCAATAATTCCGGATAACGCTTGCGCCCTACGTATTACCGCGGCTGCTGGCACGTAGTTAGCCGGCGCTTCTTCTGCAGGTACCGTCACTTTCGCTTCTTCCCTACTGAAAGAGGTTTACAACCCGAAGGCCGTCATCCCTCACGCGGCGTCGCTGCATCAGGCTTGCGCCCATTGTGCAATATTCCCCACTGCTGCCTCCCGTAGGAGTCTGGGCCGTGTCTCAGTCCCAGTGTGGCCGGTCACCCTCTCAGGCCGGCTACCCGTCGTCGCCTTGGTGAGCCATTACCTCACCAACAAGCTGATAGGCCGCGAGTCCATCCAAAACCACAATAAAGCTTTCCACCCCCACCATGCGATGAGGAGTCATATCCGGTATTAGACCCAGTTTCCCAGGCTTATCCCAGAGTTAAAGGGCAGGTTACTCACGTGTTACTCACCCGTTCGCCACTAATCACCGGTGCAAGCACCGGGTCATCGTTCGACTTGCATGTGTTAAGCACGCCGCCAGCGTTCATCCTGAGCCAGGATCAAACTCTCCGTTGAAGTAAAACAAAAACAGACACAACCAACACCCCCGGGAAAACGGGACGCGAAGGCTGCACAAAATTTGAAACCAGCCAAAAACACCAGACCACACCACGGGGTGGCGGGATCCGGCAAATTCAACCAATCCATATAAACAAATTGGTATCAACAAACTTGGCACACTATTGAGTTCTCAAACAACAGACACACCCGGCACCACCACGACTTATCCAGTCGAGGATCGCTCCGGAGCAACTTTTCAAACTTACCCGGTTCCGTGGAGCTTTGCAAATCAGCGTTTCCGCGATTTCCAGTTCCACGAGTGGGTCCCCGCCCGTAATTAGCGCGCAAATTTGCGTACCATTTTCAGGCTGTTTATCAGGGGGTCGGTCGCTATCTTTCCGCATCAGCGGCGGCGACTCGAATTACTTTACACGCCGCCGGGACCCCGCACAAATCCACCCCGAAAGCGGTCCTGCGGCCCGGAGAACCCAATAACGGCGGGGAATCCGTCCCCATTCGGATTACCCACTTTGGATTTTCCGGCAAAGCCGCGTTCTATGAGCTGGGTCACTGCCTTTTGGTCACTGCCGTTGGGTCACTACTCCGGGAGTAGCTCTTTGCTCCAGAGCACCGTGCCGTTGGCGTTACGCAGGCTGACCGTGAAGACGTCGTCATCGCCAAGGTCCACGTGGCCGAAGTACTGGCTCTCGCCGCTGCGCGGGGATTCGTTGGCGTAGCTGCCGGCCTTGAAGAACTCCCGTTCCGGTCCGAAGGTGCCGTCCAGCGTGCCGGGTCCGAAGCTGCCGGCGTTGATGGGCCCGGCCACGAACTCCCAGAAAGGGTCAAAATCGCGGAAGGCCGCGCGCTCAGGAGAGTAGCGGTGGGCCGCGCAGTAGTGGACATCGGCAGTCAGCCAGACCACGTTCTTCACCCGGTGCCGTTTGAATGCGGAAAGCACCCCGGCGATCTCGAGCTCCTTGCCCAAGGGTGCGCCGTCGTCGCGGTTCGAGAGGGATTCCTGGTTCACGGGCCCGTCCGGCACAATCAGTCCGAGCGGGAGGTCGGCGGCGATCACCTTCCAGGTGGCTTTGGACCGGCTGACTTCCTTGATCAGCCATTCCGCCTGCTCCTGACCGAGGATGTGAGTCAGCCGGGTTTCCTTGCCGTCTGTATTGGCGTCCTTGAACGTGCGCATATCCAGGCAGAAAATGTCCAGCTGGGGGCCGCGGGAGATCTTGCGATAGATCCGGGCTGGTTCAAAACCGGTGCTCCCGTCGCGGAACCGGCCGCCCGGCTCCGCGATGGGCTGGTACTCCTGCCACGCCTGGCGGCCTCGGGCAGCGAGCACGTCCACGCGGCGCTCGTTGTAGCGGTCATCGCTGAGGAGCTGCCCCGGGTACCAGTTGTTGTGGGTCTCGTGGTCGTCCCACTGGGCAATTACCGGGGCCTCCGCGTACAGGGCGCGGACGTTCCGGTCCATCAGGTTGTACCGGTGCCTGCCGCGGAACTCGTTGAGCGTCTCGGCCACCTTGGACACCTCCTCGGTGACGAGGTTGCGCCAGATTTTGCCGTCGGGTTCCGTGACCTGCGCGGTGATGGGCCCGTCGGCGTAAATGGTGTCGCCGGAGTGGATAAAGAAGTCCGGGCGCGTCGCGTGCATGGCCGCGTAGCCCCGCATCCCGCCGATCTCCTCGTTGATGCCCCAGCCCTGGCCGGCAGTGTCGCCGCTCCAGACGAAGCTCTGCCGGCGCGGTGAGTCACCCTTGCTGACGCCGCCGCGGCCGGGAGCGGTGCGGAAGGAGCCTTCCGCAGTTTCCCCGGCGTTGCCTTCGGCATCCTCGAAATGCATCGTGAGGGCAAAGCGAGTGCCAGCGGGGAGGTACCGTGCGTTGATCTTGGCGGTGAAGTCCGTCGCCTCGCTGGCGGCACTCCCCCGCAGCACCCGCTGGAAGGCGCGGCCGCCGCGGAGCGGGGATCCGTCGTCGGCGACGGCCAGCAGGCTCGCCACCAGCCGTCCGGGCCCCGACGCGCGAGACCACAGGACGCCGGAATCGGCGGTGACATCACCTGTGGCGATCCCGGAGGGAAGAAGCAGACGGTTCCGGACCAGGGCGACGCCGGCCGGCCTGGCCGCCTGCGCAGTTCCGGGAACGACGGCGGCGGCACCGGCAGCGGCCAGGGCACCTTTGAGAATGGTTCGGCGTGTGAAAGCAGTCATGGATTCATCCTTGACCGCCCGTATGAACCAGCGGCGACGGCGACGTGAACGGCTCAGTGGCCTTGCCGAAACCCGGCTGAATCGATACCCGTCGGAGTCGAAGCGCACGCGGGTTAACGTCGAAGCTCACCCGGGTTAAAGGGTCCTCGCGTCAGCGGAGTCCAGGATCAGCGGGACGGCACTTCGTCCACGAACGCCACCTGGGCCACATATTGCTGGTAGAGCTTCAGCGCGTCGTCTACGGCGATGTGGCCAAAACTCAACGTATCCTGCAGCCCTTCCAGCTGCGCATTCACTGTCTCTGCTGCGCTGACCCTGTCCGACAACGAATGTGAATTGGCGAAATTCGTGGCCAGCGCCGCGGCTACGGACAGCAGGACGGCCAGGAGGCAAAGGACACGCCACACCACCGAATCGTCGCCCAGCGAGAAGATCCCCTGCAGTGCCTCGGTGAAGCCCGTGCCTCCGAACGCCGGACCGGCGGTAAGCATGGCGGCTAGGGCACTGCCCACGACGCTGATGTTGGAGAGCTTGTTCCGCCGTGGCCGTTCCCGCCCCAGATAGGAGCGGACGGCTTGTTGCTTCTGTTCGATGCGGGTGGAAAGCAATTGACGTGTGTCCGGTGCTTCATCCATGACCTGCTACCAGCCTCCCTCGCCGATGGCGCCTGCGACCAGAATCCCACCGCCCCTCTTCGGTGTCCAGACTGGACGACGGCTGCTGGCCGGCCTAACGCAGCCACAACGCCATAGGGATCCGATTCGGGGCCGCCGTGTAGGGTTCGCTCGGCAGAGAGCCGGCCGTCCACGGTGCATTCGAGCGCACCTCGGGGGTGTGGCCGTGGCCGTCCTTGAGCACTGCACGGAACGTGGCACCGCCGGAGACAAGCACGATTCCGGCGAGCAGGACAATGAGGAATGCCATTTTTGATTCACCTCAGGTGTTGTGCGGATTGGATGAATCCAGTCTGTTCAGCAGCCGTGTGAGCAAGCGTGTGAATCTTCCGCTGCCTGCACTGCGACGCCGCCAATCCCCCGGCGTAGCATGAGTCTTATGGCCGAGACGTGGATCCGGCTCCTCGGTCCGCCCGCGATCGAGTCCCCTGACGCCACTCCCCCGCAGCCCAGGGGCCGCAAGGCCTGGGCGGTGTTGGCCTACCTCGCCCTGCAACCGGATGGCACCAGCCGCTCCCGCACGGCCACACTGCTGTTTCCGGATGCCGCGGATCCGCTGGGCGCCCTGCGCTGGAACCTGTCGGAGCTGCGCCGGTCCCTCGGCGGCGTGTCCATAACCGGGGACCCCTTGCGGCTGGCGTTGCTGCCGCCCTGGCGCTGCGATGCCCTGGAGCTTGTCGACTCGGCCACCAGCCACGACGCCGACCCGCGAAGGTTCGACGGCCAGTTGCTGGAGGGCCTCTCCTTCGGGGACAGCCCCGTCTTTGACTCCTGGCTGGCGGACCAGCGCTACCGGCTGGAAAATTGTGTCCAGTCGCTGCTCTATGAAGCGTCGCTGGCTGCCCTGGCCTCGGGCACTCCCGCCGAGGCCGTCGAGCTGAGCTCGCAGGCACTGCGCCGGGATCCCTTCAACACGGACTGCACCGCCGTCCTGGTGAAGGCCCTGGTGGCGCAGGGCGAGCATCGGCGGGCGCGCGAGCAGGTCAGCAAATTCGAGAACTTGTACCACCGGGAGCTTGGCCTGCCGCTGCCCGCGGAAGTCCGGCGCGCCCTTGCGGATGCCGGTCCAGCTTCGCCCCCCGGGATCCCCGCGAACCCGGCCACCGTACGGTCCTATCTCGACGCCGGCGGCGCCTCACTCTCGGCAGGCGCCGTCGACCGCGGACTCGATCAGCTGCGGCTCGCCGTCGTACTGGCCCAGCGCACCGCTGACGGGCACCTGCTGGCCGAGTCGCTCGTGACGCTGGCCGGGGCTCTGATCCATCAGGCGGGCGGCCGCGGCGCCGAGGTGGCCGACTTCCTGCACCGCGCGCTGTCGGCGGAGGCGCCCGACGGCGTCTCCCGGACTGCCGCTGCCGCCTTCCGCGAGCTTGGCTATTTGTCCGTACAGCGCGGCGTGCCGGACCGCGCGGCCGGCTGGCTGGACCGGGCGATGCAGGCTGCGGAGGGCATCCCGGACGAACAGGCAAGAATCCTGGCCATCCAGGGCATGCTGGCGTCGGACACCGCACACTATGAGGACGCCGTGACCGCCTTCACGGAATCCGGAAGGCTCGCCAGGGCGGTCCGGAACCGCCGGCAACAGGCGTTCAGCGAGGCGCTGCTGGGCCGCGTCCACCTGCTCCGCGGCGAGCTGGAACCGGCGGCCGCCTCCTTGGACCGGGCCCTGGACTGGATCGCGGCGGAACACTGCACCGCGTTCGAACCGTTTGTCGCCGGCATCCGCGGCGAAACCTACCTTGCCGCCGGCAGGCTGGATGCGGCCGCGGCCCTGATTGACCGGTCCTGGGTGATGGCCGAACTGGCCGGCGACCACTGCTATATGGCACTGGCGGCCGGCGCCGAAGCCCGGCTGTTCCTGGCCCACGGCGACCTCGCGGCCGCCGAACACTGGATTGACAGAGGCCTGGAACCTACGCCGTGGTATCTCTGGTACTCGGCCCGGCTGCTGGACACCGCGGCGGAAGTCGCCCTCGCCACGGGCTCGCCCCGTGCTTCCGGATTCGTGGAGCGTCTGGCTGCGCTGGCCAGCCGCAGCGGCATGCGCGAGTTCGTGGTCCGGGCGCAGTCGCACCGGGCGGTCCTCGGGGATCAGGCCGCCGCCCAGGCCGTACCGTGGCTGGCCAAGGAGATCGACAACCCCGCGTTGACGGCGTTCCTGGCGCAGCGCCACGGTGGTTGAGCAGGTCCGGAGGCGTTTCCGGAAGCCCTGTCCCGCCGTCGTGCACGGGACCAACATGCTCCTGTACCGATGGGGTTACCAGTGTGCTCACTATTGCGTGGAAGGAAATCTGTCATGGAATGCATCACGTGGTTCGCGCCGATCCTGCCCGGGAAACTGGACGAGTGGAAGGCGATGGTCGAGGAGATCAAGGGCCCGCGTTGGGAGGAGCAGGTACGGTCGTGGAAGCGCATGGGCGTCACCCGGGAAGTGGCCAGTCTGATGCAGACGCCGGAAGGGGATTCGGTCTGCCTGTTCCATGAGGCCGAAGATCTCGCGAAAGCGTACCAGACGCTCGCGACGTCGGAGGACCCTTTCGATGTCTGGTTCCGGGAGCAGCTGGTGAGCCTGCACGGGCTGACGGCAGAGATGCTGCAGGGCCCTCCCCCGGCTGAGGTCTTCTTCGACTACCGCGACGCCGGCTGAATGTGACGGCGTCGTACTCGTTCCGCGGCGAGCTGTGGCAGTATCCCGGGGAATCCGCGTGGCATTTCATCACGCTGCCTCCGGACCTGGCTGAGGAGCTCCGGGACGACGCCGCCCCCTTCCGCAAGGCATTCGGTTCGGTCAAGGTAAGCGCCTCCATCGCCGGGCGGCGTTGGTCCACGTCGCTTTTCCCGGACAGCAAGAGCCGCTCGTTCGTCCTTCCCGTCAAGAAGGACATCAGGGTGGCGGCCGGCATCCTCGCCGGAGACGAGGTCGACGTCGAACTCGAGCTTGGTCCCAACTAGCTCGCAGTAGTTGTCGTTTTCAGGGCTCAAAACGGCAACAATTGTGCGCTACTTGGGACCGCCTTGGGACCCGAATCTGTACTTCCGGGTTAACAAAAGCAGGGCCCGTCAAAGACGGGCCCTGCTCGAAACCTTACGGTTCCGGACTCAGAAGAGTTAGCTGGAAGCTAAGTCTTAGAGAGCCTGGATGTTTACGGCCTGGGGACCCTTGGGGCCCTGCTCGGTCTCGAAGGAGACCTTCTGGTTCTCTTCGAGGGAGCGGAAGCCGGAAGAGGCGATCGCGGAGTAGTGTGCGAAGACGTCCTGTGAGGAGTCATCGGGGGAAATGAAGCCGAAGCCCTTTTCAGCGTTAAACCATTTGACGGTACCAGTAGCCATTATTTTTTGTCCTTCGTGAAGGTGGAGGAAAAGTCCCGACTTTCGGGTCCTCCGGTGTGGGGTGTTCAACCGCTACTTCAGAAGAACATGGTCTTTCAACCATGCGTACTGCCTGAACTACGAAACTGCATAAACACAACAACAGGATCAACAATACAGGAGATTTACGGGACGGATTACCACGCTGCCGAAGCGTCGAGACTTTTGGGCCGGAGGGAGGACGACGTCCAGGTGGTCGCCGGGATTGAACGTTAGGTAATCCGAGGGAATCTCAATGATGTTGTCAACGGTTTGCGGTGCCGCTCCAGTGCCCCGGCCGGTGGTGGCCGGGACACCTCTGGAGCTTCTAGGTGCGTGGGTCAATAGTCGGTCGGAGTTTTTAAAACGCCGACGGAGTAACACGGGTCCAGGGGTAGTGGCGGGGAGAATTGGGGTATGGATACCGGTTGTTCTGCGCAGGATGGTTTGTTCGCCGAGTCGCTCGTGGAGCGCGTCGAGACACCCGTTGACGAGGCCATGGATGCCGATGCAGGCGCGAAGAAGCGATTCAAGGCGTTTGAGCCGGATGCGGTGATGCTGGTTCCCCCGTCTCTGGATGAGTGGCTGCCGCAAAACCATTTGGCCAGGTTCATCGCCGAGCTCGTTGATGAGGAACTGGACCTGACCCGTTTCCATGCCTCCTATGCCAAGGCAAAGGGCCAGCCACCGTATGACCCGCGGCTGATGCTCCGGATCCTGCTGTACGGATACTGCGTCGGGGTCCGCTCCTCGAGGGAGTTGGAGAGGGCCTGCACGGATGTGGTCGCGTTTCGTTGGCTTTGTGCCCAGCAGGCCCCTGATTTCCGGTCGATCGGACGCTTCCGCCAACGGCGTCTGGCGGCCCTGGGCAACGTGTTCCTGCAGGCCCTGGCGCTCTGTCAGGCGGCCGGCATGGTCTCGCTGGGGAAGAGCGGCGGCCGGGCTGTTCCCGCGGGCTGCCGCACCTGGCCGGCTTTGATCCGGGATCCACGAAAGCAGGCCGTGGCCGCGAATGCCGCTCATCAGCCGCCCGAGGCTTCATGGCTGCGTCACCGGCCGAGGTCGCAGTTTGCGCCTCAGGCCCAGTCTGGTGACCGCGGCCAGTTCCACGTCGGTCTTGATTCTTTCCTCGACCGGGACGGCGCCGATCTCGATAATCTTCCGGTTGAGCTTGATCAGGTCCGGTCTGAGTTAAGGATGTGGCGCATGGAAGCGAGGTCGGTGCCTGCGTCATCAACCGCGACCGCATGCCGGAGCGCCGCAGCGGGGCCAGCGCCGGGCTCTGCGAGCGTTTCATGGTCAACAATCTGATGGCGTTCCGTCATCTCCAGCACAGTGCGCGGCGCCGGAATGGTCGAGTCCCCAGCCATGCCTGACCGGCCGGGGTGAAGGCATGCCTGCGCGACTTGGTCCTATGCCTGTTGTCTTCCGTCAGGCCCGATGAAGCGCATGGGCCGGGGGTGATGTAGTTGGCTCGGCCCCATTTACGGGCATGCCGTGCCTGACGCAGGTGTGTCCGTTCCTTGGAGCCGGGTTTCAGATGTTGTCGTCCGCAGTGGGAGACTGTTCGCCCGTCGCCGGCATCGGGAGGTAGTAGGCGGAGTGGTACCGGTGGTCATCGCCGGTCAGGACCCAGGCTGCTCCCTTGCGGACGCGGAAGCGCTTATTCACCACCGTGCGGTCGTGGCGGATCAGGTGAGCCAGGACCCCTGCCATGACGTCCTCATGCGTGCACAGGACGGTTCCCGTCCCGCGGGCCTGCGCCACCAGTCCCAGAGTGTCCTCGATGCGGCCTACGGCCAAGTGTTCGGATCGTTCCACGTCAAGGGATTCCCGCCGGGCGAGTTCGGCGACGGTTTCAACGCAACGGGCCGGAGGGGACGATAGAACGCGCTCAATGTTGAACATCGATCCCAGCACGGCCAAGGACTGCGCCGCTTTTTCGCCTTCCTCCGCGAGCGGCCTGCTGTCATCTGAATGCTTCCATTCGGCCTGTTTCGTGGCTTGGGCGCCGCGGACGAGCAGCAGCATATTTTCCCGCGCAGGTACCGGGCGCACACCCAACTGCATCTGCAGCTGGGTGCCCAGGGCGATGATGGCTGGCCGGTCCCGCGGTTCGGTTACCGTGCGTAAGGCGGCGGGTAGAGTCAGCCATCGGACGGCGTCGACCTCCTTATTGGCGGTGAAGTGTCCTGACTCCGCGGCCGCAGCCCAGTAGCGGATCGTTTTGGTTCTGTTCTTGCTGTCTTCATACCGGATGCTGGGCAGTTCGGCCCCGAGGCGGCATTCGAAACCGGTTTCCTCCCGCACTTCCCGCGCCGCGCATTCCCGGCCTGATTCTCCCGGTTCCGCTTTGCCCTTGGGGATGGACCAGTCGCCATGGCCGGGCCGGTGAATCAGGAGTACTTCGAGGGCGCCCTTACTGCCGATTCGCCAGGGCAGGGCCCCATAGGTGCCCGGAAGGGTCTGGCTCATGTGTTTGTCTCCGTCTGTGTCAGGGCCAAGGCGCGTGCTGGGGTGTCCCGTGAGCGCTGGAGCCGATCCAGACGGCTGTAGAGACCGCCTGAGGCAATAAGGTCGCTGTGCCGGCCGCTTTCGACTATCCGTCCGTGGTCTAGGACGAATATTTGATCGGCGCGTTGGAGCGTGGACAGCCGGTGGGCGATGACGATAACCGTCCGTCCGACCATGAGCCGGTCGAGACCACGCATGATGTATTGCTCGGAGATCGCGTCCAGGCCTGATGTTGGTTCATCGAGGATGACGATGGGAGTGTCCCGCACCAGCGCGCGGGCAATGGCGATGCGCTGGCGCTGTCCGCCGGAAAGAGTGACACCGCGCTCTGCCACGGGTGTGTCGTAGCCCAGCGGCAGATTCCGGACGAACTCGTCCACGTAGGCCGCCTCAGCCGCCGCAAGCACTTGCTCGCGACTGACCCCCTCGGAGCCGTAAGCGATGTTGTCGTAGATTGTCCCGCGGAACAGGATGGATTCCTGAAGCACCATGGAAATCTGTTTGCGTACGGTGGCGACCTGCAGATCCCGTACGTCGATCCCGTCCAGCAGCACGGCGCCCCGAGTCACGTCATACAGGCGCGGAATCAGACTGACTATGGATGACTTGCCGGCTCCCGTGGGACCGGTAATGGCCACGACACTGCCTGGCTGGGCTGTGAGATCAATCCCGTGCAGGACATCACGATCCCCCTGGTAGCCGAAGCTGACCCCGCGCAACTCCACCCCGCCGGCGAGCCACGGGGCGGGCATTGCCCCCGGCTTGTCTGTGATGGCCGGAGCCGTGTCCAGAATCTCCTGGATACGTTCGGCACTGGCCTGGCCGCGGCTTATCACCGTGGTCAGTTTCGCCAGGGCCTTCATCGGCGCGTACAGCGCCTTCAGGTATGCCAGGAATACAAGCAAGAGGCCCAGTGTCATGGTTCCTTCCAGCACACGTTGCGCACCGACCCAGAGCACCAGTACCGTGCCCACAGTGGCGATGACATCAACCAGCGGGGAGAACATGGACTGAAGCCGAATGACCCTCAGGCCGACGTCCATCCTGCCGTTATTCCGGGTACGGAAGTCCTCCTCGTGGCGTGCTTCGCTGGTGTAGGTCTGCATCACCCGCACTGAAGAGAACGTCTCGGACATGGCTGCCGCTATGTCGCTGTCCTTGCTGCGGGCCTCCCGGGAGGCCCTCTTGATGCGTCGCCGGTAGACCAGCACGGTCACGAACAGCAGCGGGGCAACTGCCAGGCCGATCATGGCAAAGGCCGGATCGACGAGCACGCAGATGGCGATGATGAATCCCAGAATGAAAACGTTGGGCAGCAGCACGGAGAGGATCGACACCATGAGCGCACGCACGTAGTCAACGTCCGTGGTGGTGCGTGTGACCAGATCCCCAAGGCGCTGCTTGTCATGGAAGGACAGGGACAAGCGCTGCAGATGGGTAAAAACATCCGCCCGGATGGTGGCCATGGCCTTCTCGCCCACACCGTTGAGTATGCGGGTCCCCAGATAGTCCGCGCAGGCGTTCAGCACTGTCATCGCGAGCAGAGCCGATGCCGCCAGCAGGAGTAACTGAAGCGGCCCAAGTCCGGCCAGCCCCAGGAACGCCGGCGTCCCGTGCTGTCCGGAACTGCCTGTCGGCTGCAGGACGTCATCGACGATGATTTTCATCGGCCAAGGCAATGCCACTTCCATTGCGGCGACGAAGATAACCAACAGCGCGCCTCCGGCCATTGCCCATGCATAGGGAACAATCGCGCCTCGGAACCGCCAAAAAGTTAGAAACATTGCATCCTTAATAATGATCGGGGACGCAGACGGAGGCCCTCGCCGATACTCCAAGGATGCAGTGAAGCGTAGCTGCGCCAAGTCCCGGTGAATGACCCGTCCGAAAGCGTTCACCTGCACTGGGCCTTCACGGATACTGAGGATAGCAGCGACATTCCCGGACAACTCCGAAATGTTGACAATGCTGCGTAAACCCTGCGGCACCGCCCGTCATATTTGCGCCCGATCTACAGGAAACCACAGGACGAGTCCGACATCCCGGCAAACATTCCTGTCTTATGCCATTTCCGTGCTCGATCTGGGCAGGGAAGGCCTTCCTGAGACAAGCTGGGACTGCCCGGCAGTCGAAACCGGCCGGCCGGAGCAACACGGCCCTCTACTACCATCCCCTTTTTAGGCAGATAACGGTCACGACCAACCAACCCGGTTCACCGGCAATGGCGGAACCGTCCTCCCATGCCGCATTCGATCCCGTTACTCGACCGGCAAGTAACGCACTCGGGCGACACGGCCGAATCCTGCATCTCGAAAGCCGGGCAACCGCAGCCGACGCCTTGACGAAAAACATAGGAGCACCCCGTTGTTTTTTGGCTGCTGGCGCTTGCGGAGCTGTGGCCGACGGAGGCCCGTCTACCGAAGGCAAGGGTTGCGCGATCTGCAGAGGAAATGAGCGACGACGAAGGAGCGCCGGAGCCGATTGTGCGGCCCGCAGGCCCCGACGAAGGAGGGGGTAGAGGGGCTGGAGCGGACACGTATGATCCGAAGGAATCTCAATGATGTTGTCAACGGATGTTGGCGTGCCTTCCGGGTGCCCCCGGCAGGTTCATGGCCGGGGCACCCGTTCGCCATCAACACCTGAGCGCTGGCGAACAACGCCTGGGACCCGTATCCCTAAATTCTTTTGAACCTCTTGCTCTCCATGCTGGCCGGGCTCCAAGGCGCTATCCTGCTTATCGCCGCCAAGCGCAAGGACGCGGTCGCCGCGGCGATAGCGCAGCACGACTACGACACCAACGTGAAGCAAAAGAAGAGATCGAGCTTTTGATGGACCTCAACAACCAGCAACTGGAAATCCTGCACGAGCCAAGAAGGCTGGCGACCGCGGAAGGCCTTGACCTGGACCGCGGGCCGGGCTCCTGACACGCCTTAGCCTCCCAGTATCCGCGCACTTCACCGGGGACGGGGCACAACGCAGAGGTCGGTGGATCTCACCGCCGGTGTCTGGCACTGGATCAGCATCGGGGCCGACTGGCTATCACAGCCTCGCCATAGGGAATCGGTGCCCTGTTCCCATGTGGGGAGCCCATGATCAGGGTATGAGCGCATGGAGAAGAAAAATAGTTCCCGGGCTGGCAGCCGTCGCGGCGTTTCTCCTGGTCGCAGCCGGCGTGGCCGGAATCGATGAAATGGCCAACGCCAAAATACCGGGTCTGGCCACCGGAACCGTCCAGACAACGACCATGAACACCGAGCCGGGGCTTGAGCATGTCCTTCTGGCTGGCCTGAACCAGGGCACACTTCCCGGTGGTTTCCCGAATGATGAACCCCGGGAAGAGAAGTACGACGAAAACTATCTTGAAACACTCCACTTCCAGCCACGTCCCCCGGCCTGAGAACACCGGACCACCAGGAGGCCATCGATACCGGAACGAAGAACGTCATGAGCCACTTCAAGAGCTACTGGTACTACAGCACCGCGCTGGCCATCACTTGGGCTATGGTCCTGACGCTGGTTCTCAGCCTCGGATGGGTTTCAACCACGATCGCGAGCTAAATCTATCCCCCTCCTGCGCGCTGGGCCCCTCCCAGGAATCCTGGCTAGGAATCCTCAGCTGCAGCGCTCCCGGAACGCTCCGTCACTGCTCGAAATCGCGGTCGCTCATCGGGCTGCTGAAGCCTGGCCAGTTGTGGCCAGGGCCGTTTGACGTTCCTGACCCACGCGGGAATGAGGCCCACTGCTGGTCCCCGATCAGACTGCGATACCAGGGCAAAGTGGGCTCGTGTCTGATTGACATTCTCAGAAGTCCCCGCTTCGCCCCCGCCGAGACGATTTGTAGACCGGTTCCGGGTGGTCAGCACGTTGTGGACACTGAGTCCGTCGATGCCGATCGCGCGCGCTGATGGAGTTAGGGAGGGCCCGCCCGGATACCTGCGTAAACGCCGGAACAGTGATCAGTTTCCAGCTGGAGGAGCAGCAGTGGAGCCTCGCACTTGCAGTGTTGCGGGGACGAGGTGGATCCTCTGGAGCTGCACAGGGGCTTCCATCCGCTCAATGAGGTATTTCGCGGATTGCACGCCAATGGCGAAGTTTCCGTTGTCGACGGATGTCAAAGACAGGTGCCGGATGCGGGAGAGGTACGTGTTGTCGTAGCCGACGACGGAAAGATCGGCCGGAACACTCAGCCCCTGATCCGCGGCTGCCGAAAGAGTGCCGATCGCAGCAATGTCGTTGAAGGCGAAGACCGCTGTAGGCCTGCGTTCCTGTGTCAGGAGTCGGCGGGTAGCCGCGTACCCGCTCTCCTCGCTCATCCCGCCTGTCTCTGCGAATTCGTCCGGATCAAGCCCGGCATCCTGCATCGCCTCGCGGAATCCGGCGAGGCGAAGCTCGCCGATCCGGCCTGGCCCGCTCAGATGCGCGATGTGCCGGTGGCCCAGGTCGATGAGGTGCTGTGTTGCCGCGCGGGCACCGGCTTCATCGTCGTTGACTACGACGTCGACGCCGGGAAGGTTCGGGTCGCGGGTTCCGGCGAGAATTACCGGGATGGTTTCGGCAGCGGTCTGGATGGCATCGGATTCGGTTGTCGTACCGACCACCACGAGCCCGTCGATGCCCTGCCGGAGCATCGCGTCCACCGAGTCCCTGCCGATGCGCCGGTCCGTGTAGCTGTCAACCAGGACCGGCGACAGTCCCGCAGCATGCAGGGTGGCGGCCAGGCCCTCGAGCAGGTCCACGAACCAGGGATTGCGCAAATCGTTCAGGAGAACGCCGACGGTGTCGCTCTTAGTGCGCGAGAGTCCCCGGGCGTGGGCATTGGGCCGGTACCCGAGATCGGCGATTGCCTCGAGGACCACCCGCCGGCGTGTGTCGCTGACGTGCGGCGCGTCCCGAAGGACGAGCGAAACCAAGGATTTGGACACCTGCGCGCGTTCGGCGACGTCGCGGATCGTCGGCTGCCGCAGTGACCGTGCGTCATTGTCCGTTTCAGGCATTCGTTCTCCTCATGTCGAATCCAGTCTAGGGGTTGCGCCCGGGTTCCCCATGACTCAATATGGAACGGTCTACATTTGTCCAAACTGCGGTAAGGGAAGTAAGTAATGGTTGAACCAGGCAGGCTCCGCCTCAGGGCAGGAATGGTCGGTGGCGGCGTCGGTGCCGACATCGGCAAGACACACCGCTTCGGGATGAGGCTCGATGACCGTTACTCGCTGGACGCCGGCGTCTTCGGGCGCGATGCCGGGCAGGCGGCACGCGTCGCGAGCAACCTGGGTGTTTCACCGGAGCGCACGTACGCGGACTACGAGCAGATGGCTGAGGCGGAGTCAGCGCACCCGGAGGGAATCGACCTCGCCGTCGTCGCCACCCCGAATGACAGCCACTTCCCAATCGCGAAGGCGTTCCTGGAACAGGGAATCTCCGTCGTGTGTGAGAAGCCGCTCACCAGCGATTCGGCTACGGCCGCTGAGCTCGTGCGCATCGCGGCCGAGAACGACGTGATCCTCGCCGTGCCGCACTGCTACTCCGCCTACGCTATGGTCCGCCAGGCCGGCAGGATGGTCCGCGACGGTGCGCTCGGCCGCATCACCTTCGTCGACGTCGAGCACGCCTCCGGGTGGGCGGCGACACCGCTGGAACTCTCCGGGCACAAGCAGGCTTCCTGGCGCACCGACCCGGACGTTGCCGGATTCCCCAGCGTCGTGGCCGACCTCGGCACCCACGCCTATCACCTGGCCCGCTACATCACCGGCCTTGAAGCGGAAGAAATCTCCGGGCAGCTGCACACTCTCGTCCCCGGGCGCACGGTCTTCGACAACGCCACGGTATCGCTCCGACTCAACAGCGGAGTTCCGGGGCGCGTCTGGGCCGGCATGGCCGCGACGGGACACAACCACGGCCTGCGCATCCGCATCTTCGGTGACGCCGGGAGCCTGGAATGGCAGCACGAGGATCCCCACCACCTGTCGGTGCAGGACCTCGACGGCACCACGACCATCCTGACCCATGGACTCAGCACTCTGTCCGATGATGCTGCCCGGCTCACCCGCGTCGGCCTCGGTCACCCCGAGGGCTTCCTCGAGGCATTCGCGAACTTCTACCGTGACCTCGCCGATGAACTCACGGCACGACGTGACCGCACGGCAAGCACAATCCGCGAGTTGTCCTTTCCGACCGGCATCGACGGGCTCATCGGCGTGCAGTTCGTCGAAGCTGTCGCCGCATCCCACGCGAACAACGGCGCCTGGACCGTCCCGGCCAGCGCAACCAGCCAGGAGGCCTGACCATGCAACGCTTCGCCCTCATCGGCGCCGGATTCATCGGCACCGTCCATGCAGCCAACCTCGCAACCAACCCGGACGTCGACTTCTGTTTTGTGTACGACCTCGACACCAACCGCGCGGATGCCCTCGCGCGCACATACGGGGCCGCCGTGGCCGGCAGCCTCGACGAGATCTTCGACGCCGGCGCGATTGATGCCGTATTCATAGCGTCTTCGACGGACACCCACGCCGGTCATCTTCGGCGCGCCGCGGATGCCGGGGTCGCCGTGCTGTGCGAAAAGCCGATCCATCTCGACCTCGCGGAGGCAACCGAGACTGTCGCCTACGCCAGGGAACGCAACACCCTCGCCATGGTCGACTTCAACCGCCGCTTCGACCGCGACTACGCCGAGCTGAAGCGCATCGTCGATTCCGGAGAGATCGGCGACGTTGAACTCATCCAGCTCTCCAGCAGAGGTCCCGCCATGCCTCCCCTCGAGTACATCGCCGTCTCCGGCGGGCAGATGCGCGACCAGGCAGTCCACTTCTTCGATCTCGCACGATGGATCTCCGGATTCGATCCCGTTGAAGTCTTTGCTACCGGGTCCACCCTGGCCGAACCTCGCCTGGCCGCCTACGGTGACGTCGATACCTCGGCCGTCACCCTCCGGCTGGCCTCCGGGGCACTCGTCCAGATCGACTGCACGCGTCGCATCGGATACGGCTACGACGAACGCATCGAGGTCCTCGGATCCACCGGCATGGCCGAGGCGCGCCGCCACCGCAACGGCAACGTATCGCGCTATACCGCCGGCAAGGTCACGGACGACGGGCTCCACCCCGGCTGGTTCGAGAGAGTCAAACCGACGTATGCCGCAGCCCTCGCCGCCTTCGTCAATGCTCTCGAGGACGGCACCCCCATCAGTCCCTCCCTTGAGGACGGGCTGAAAGCCCAAGCGATCGCCGAAGCAGCCACCCGGTCCCTGACGAGCGGCCGGGCCGAACCGATCTCATACTGATCCCCAAGTCGGCCGCGCCGGCCCGGCCCGCGACTCGGACCTGGCTTCCCAAATTCGTCGGTGCCGTCTTCCCGCACACTCAACAACATAGGCGTCCCAGCCCCGCGGACCGCAGGTTCAGCGAAGGCTCGATGCAAGCCATCGACGAATCGTCCCCCGCGAAGGTGTCCCTCACCTGTCAGGCAGCAAACCGAGCTGCCGGGACCGGCACCGGGGTATAAGTAGTGCCGTCGCGGAGCATGGCCCAAAGGACGTTGAGGCGGCGGCGGGCCAGGGAGAGCATGGCCTCGATGTGGGTTTTCCCCTCGCCGCGTTTTCGGTCGTAGTAGGTCCGGGAAGCGGGGCAGCTTTTCAGCGCCGAAAGCCCGGAGAGGTAGAAGACGCGCAGGAGCCTGCGGTCGTAACGCCGGGGCCGGTGGTGGTTGCCGGTGATCCGCCCGGAATCACGGGGTACGGGTGCGAGCCCAGCGACGCCGGCGAACCGGTCTGCGGTTTCAAAGACCGTGAGGTCGCCGCCGGTGGCTCCGAGGAACTCCGCGGCGAGGACGGGTCCGAAGCCTGGCATGCTGAGCAGGGTTTGCGTGTGCCGGTGTTCGGTGACCTTCTCGCTGATCAGCGCGTCCAGGTCGGCCAGTTCCTTGTTCAGGGTGATGATTTCCTGTGCGAGGGCTGCGACGATCAGTTCCCCGAGGTGCTGGGCCGGTACGGTGGTGTGCTGGGATTTCGCCGCGTCGGCGGCGGCCTGGGCGACCGCGGCGGACGAGCGGGTGCCGTGTTTCTTCAGCCAGGCATGGAGTCTGGCCTGCCCGGTGCGGCGGATCCCGTCCGGGGTGCGGTGTTTGGTCAGCAGCAACAGCGCTCCTTTGGAGCGGCTGTAGTCGAAGGCCCGCTCCAGGGCGGGGAAGTATTCGAGCAGCTGGGCCTGCAGGCGGTTGATCGCCCGGACCCGGTCCGCGGATTTGTCCGCCCGGCGGGCGGTGAGGATCCGCAGCCCGGTGCTGATCTCATCCCCGGCCCGGAGGGGCTGCAGGTCCCGGCGCATCCTGGCCTGGTCGGCTATTACGGCGGCGTCTTTGGCGTTTTACCTTCCCCGCGGTAGAGCTTGGAGGCATGGTGGACGATCCGGCCCGGGATGTAAAGGATGCTCTGGCCGTGGGCGAGGAGCAGTGCGATCAGCAGCGCCGGTCCTCCGTGATTCAGGTCCGTCGCCCAGATGACCTCGTCCCCGTCGCCGAGTTTCAGGACGTTGGCGATGAGCTCGAGCAGTGCCGGTTCGTCGTTGGGGATTTTCTGCGAAAGCAGACGGTTTCCGTCGGCGTCGATCACGACGCAGTGATGATGGGCTTTGCCGGCGTCGATGCCAGCCCATAGGTGCACCAAAGCAGCCTCCAGTCTGTCGGTTGGGTGAAGTCCCAGCGGATAACCGCGCCGTCGTGTCCTTATCCGGCGATCATGTCGCGTCTCTCAATCAGCGGTCGGGTCATCGCGGGGTGGCGGGCGGCCAATCCTTCGAAGCCGTCACGGATGAATCCGTCCAGCCACAGCAACCAAAGCCATACCCGCCTCCCCTGGGTAGCCACGACCCTACAATGGCCGCGGAAAACTACCCGGCAACAACATAAGGACAGCAACTTCCTCTCCGCAGGAAGTCTGTGGTCGCATGTAACTTAGGTCTTAGGACCCGACGCATGAAGGACACGATGGACTACTACGCAATCAGTTCGCTGCGTGAAAACCACGCAGGATGGTCGCTGCTCCGCGCGCAGAACGCCCCGCTGGCGGTGTCGTTTTTCATGACCGCGTTCACCGGGCCGAATCAGCGGAACATCGGCCGCCAGCAGCTCATTGACACCCTGGATGATGTGCTGTTCGGGCTGCGGGATGCCTACGGCGAGGACAAGTTCCCGCGACCGGCCGCGGAATACCTCGACGACTGGGCCGCCCCCGAACGCGCCTGGCTGCGGAAATACTACGTAACCGGCCAGGACGAGCCCCGCTACGATCTCACGGCCGCCGCCGAGGATGTGGTCCGCTGGGTGGAGAGCCTGCGCGGCAGGGACTTCGTCGCCACCCAGTCACGGCTGACCAGCATCTTCGCCGTCCTCAAGGCCCTCGTCCAGCAGTCCGAGACGGACCCGGAGGTGCGCCTGGCCGAGCTCCAGCGGCAGCGGGACGGGATCGACGCCGAGATGCAGCGCATCCGCGACGGAAACGTCCGGGTCATGAGCGCTCCCGAAGCCCTGGACCATTTCCAGCAGCTGACTGCACTGGCCAAGGACCTGCTCTCCGACTTCCGCGAAGTCGAACAAAACTTCCGCCGGCTGGACCGGCAGGTCCGCGAACAGATCGCCACGTGGGACGGGTCCCAGGGCGAGCTGCTCGCCTCGATCTTCGCCAACCAGCAGGACATCAGCAGCTCCCTGCAGGGCCGGACGTTCCAGGGCTTCTGGGACTACCTCATGTCCCCGCAGCTGCGCACCGAGCTCCGGGACCTGCTGCAGCGCGCCACCCAAATCGAAGCCCTGTCCCGGCTGGACAACCTCCACGCCGTCACCAACCTCCACCAGGACTGGCTGCCCGCCGTCGAACAGACCCAGGCGACGGTCCGCCAGCTGTCCCAACAGATGCGCCGGCTCCTCGACGACAAGGTGTTCCTGGAAAACAAACGCATCATGCAGCTGATCCGCAGCATCGAGTCCGGCGCGCTGGGCACCCGGGAGGCGCCGCCGTCGGGCGTCTTCATGGACGTCGCCGCGCCGTCCGTGGACGTGGCGCTGCCCTTCGAACGTCCCCTGTACGAGCCCAGCCGGAAGGTGATGGTGGACGACGACGTCGTTGCCGCCGATGACACGGACGTGGACGCGGGCGCCCTGTTCAGTCAGTTCCACGTGGATACGGAGCGGCTCAAATCCAACATCGACGCCGTCCTTGCGCACGCGGAGCAGGCCACCCTCGCGGAAATTACGGATGCGTATCCGCTGTCGCAGGGACTGGCCGAGATCGTTGCCTACTACCAGCTCGCCACCGAGACCGAGTGGGCCGACATCAACCCCGAGGCCACCCAGCAATTGTCCTGGTCGCTGCCGGATGGAAGCATCCGCGAGGCGACCATCGACCAGATCATCTTTGGAAGGCCAGCATGAACCCCGCCGAAGCACCCGGAACCAGGACACCGGGAACCAGGACACCGGAAACCAGGACGCCGGAGGAACTTCCCGGCGTCGTCACCAGGCTGTTCAAAGGCGTGGTCTACGCCGAGGCGGATGAGAAAATCTGGCAGTCGCTGATTGGCTTGGCCTCCCATGTCCGCGACTATGTTGCCGTGCTGGGGCTGGACCTGATTCTCGACGAATCCGAGGGCTACGCGTTCCTGAAGTCGCGTGAGGACCCGGACGGCACCCTCCCCCGGCTGATCCCGCGGCGCCAGCTGACCTTCAACGTCAGCCTGCTGCTGGCCCTACTGCGCGGCCGGATGCTGGAGTTTGACACCAACAGCAGCGAGCTCCGCCTCATCATGACGGAGCAGGACATCGCGGACATGGTCTCGGTTTTCCTGCCCGAGTCCAGCAACGAGGCCCGCATTCTGGACCAGCTCGGTGCCAACATCAAGAAAGTCGTGGAGCTGGGTTTCCTGCGGAAACTGCGCGGACAGGCGGGAACTTACGAGGTGGCCCGCATCCTCAAGGCGTACGTGGACGCGCAGTGGCTGGAGGAGTTCGACGCGCGGCTGGCGGACTACCGCTCCTCGCTCACCGGCACAGGCACCGGCACCGGCACAGAGGCAACGGAGGTGGAAAGCAAATGACCGCTGACACGGAACTGCAGGACAGCCTTTTCAGTCTGGATGAACAAGCGGACGACGCCGGTACTCCCCCGGGCTTCCGGCTGCAGCGTCTGGAGCTGCTCAACTGGGGCACCTTCCACCAGGGGGTCCGGACGTTCCGGCTCGACGGTGCCAACAGCCTCCTGACCGGTGACATCGGCTCGGGAAAATCCACGGTGGTGGATGCCATCACCACCCTGCTGCTTCCGGCGCACCGGATCGAGTACAACAAGGCCGCGGGCGCGCAGAAAAAGGAACGCACCCTGATGTCCTACGTCCGGGGCTTCCACAAGAGCGCCCGCAGCGCCGGGGGTGAATACTCCAAGCCGGTGGCACTGCGCGGGACCGGAACGCTCACCGTGGTGCTCGGCGTCTTCCACAACGCGGTGCTGGGCAAGTCGGTCACCCTGGCCGTCACGCTCTGGGCCATGCAGGAGGCCGGCCAGCCCAACCGCTTCTACTCGCTGGCCGAGTCGGACCAGTCCATCGCGGCGGACTTTGCGAACTTCGGCCAGGATCCGGCGAAGCTGAAAAAGAAGCTCCGCGCCGCGAGTGTGACCGTCCATGACTCCTTCGACCCCTACGCCGCGGCGTTCAAGCGGCAGTTCGGCATCGGCGGGAACCAGGCCATGGAGCTGTTCCACCGCACCGTGTCCATGAAGCAGGTGGAGAACATCACCCACTTCGTGCGCACCAACATGCTCGAGGAAGACGACGTGGCGGCACGGATCGGCAACCTCATCCACCACTTCGACGACCTGAAAAAGGCCCACGACGCCGTGCTGCGGGCCAAGGATCAGATCGGCCTGCTGACGCCCATCAAGGAGGGCTCCGTCCAGCACGCCCGGCTGGCCGGCGAGGATGAGCTCGCCAGGACACAGCGGGACCAGCTGCACCCCTGGTTCACGGACCAGCGGCTGAAGCTGAGCCTGGCACACCAGGCGGAGCTGGCGGGCACCGGCGTCCGGCTGCGGGAGGACGGCAGCAAGCTGTCCACGGCGGTCACCCAGCTGCGCCACGATCTCTCCGCCGTCAAGGAGGACATCCGCAGCAACGGCGGCGGCAGGCTGGCCGCCATCGACGCCGAGGCCACCCGCCTTGCCGAGGAATCACGGACCCAGCGGGCGCGCTTCGAGAACTACACTTCGGCGGCCGCCGGCCTGGGCCTGCAGGTCCCGGAGGACCGGGTCCTCTTCGACGCCAACCGCGCCCGGCTGGCCGAGGTGGAAGCGGAGCTCGGCGAGAACTCCCGCGGGCTGCAGGAAAGCCGGACCGCGCTGACCATCGAGCGGACAACGCTCACCGAGCGCGCCGCCGAGATCGGCGCCGAACTGACCAGCCTGCAGTCCCGCCCCAACCTGCTGCCGCGCCCCCAGCTGGAGCTCCGCCGTCGGCTGTGTGAGGGAACCGGAATTCCGGAGAACGCGCTGCCGTACGCCGGCGAACTGTTGCGGGTCCGCGACGGCGAAGCCGAGTGGGAGGGAGCTGCGGAACGCACCCTCCACGGTTTTGCGCTCTCGCTGCTGGTGCCCTCCGAGCACTATCAGGCGGTGAGCAAGTGGGTGGATACCAACAATCTCCGGGGCCGGCTGGTGTACCTGAAGATCGGGGAATCGCATTCGCCCAAGGCAGCCGAGCCGGGAACGCTGGCGGCCAAAATCGCCATCAAGCAGGGTACGCCGTTCCGCGACTTCCTCCTCTACGAACTCAGCAGCCGGTTCGACTACTTCTGCTGCGAGAACCTGGAGGACTTCCGCCGCTACCCGAAGGCCCTGACCCTCAACGGCCAGCTCAAGGGTGGCCGGGGGCGGCATGAGAAGGACGACCGCCGGGACCTGGCTGACCGGCGCAATTATGTGCTCGGCTGGGACAACCAGGACAAGGTCACCCGCTTCCTCGCCGAACAGGATGAGGTCCGCGGCCAGCTCCAGGGCAACACCGCCCGGCTCGGCAAGGTGGACCACTACCTCGGCGCGCTCGGGAGGCAGAACCAGCAGCTCGGCACGGTCCGTTCCGTGACGGATTTCGCCGAGATCAGCTGGCAGCTCACCGCCCGCCGCATCGAGGACCTCAAAAAGGAGAAAACCGAGCTCGAGTCCGCCAGCGATGTCCTGCAGCAGCTGGCAGCCAGGGAAACGGAGATGTCCTCCCGGCTGGGGCGCCTGGAGGACCAGGCGAACAAACTCCAGCAGCGGATCGGCGCCAATGAGGAAGCGGCCAAGGAGATCGCCGCCGCGATCGAGGAATGCGCTGTCGTGTTGGGTGAGCAGCCGTTGACGGACGACGCCGGCGTGCTGGCCGCCGTCGCAAAGCTCACCGCCGGCGCCCTCGGGGACAAGCCGCTGACGTACAAGAACACCGCGGCGGTGGAAAGCACCGTCCGTGCCGGGCTGACGGACATCATCGACGCGCTGGTCAAACGGATCGCCCGCACGGCGGAAACCACGGTGCGGCTGATGGCTGACTTCCGCAACAAATACCCGAACGAGACCACCGAAATCGACGCCGCCCTCGAGGCCGCCGGGGACTACAACCGCCTCCTGGAGCAGCTGGTCAGCAACGACCTGCCCCGGTTCGAAGCCCACTTCAAGGACTCGCTCAACCAGAACACCATCCACGAGGTGGTGGCGTTCAACGCCTTCCTGGACAGCCGCCGGCAGGACATCGTGAACCGGATCGGCGAAATCAACCTCTCCCTGGCCGGGATTGAGTACAACGCCGGCCGCCACATCCAGCTGGAGCACCAGAACACCACTGACCTGGACGTCCGCCAGTTCGGCATGGACCTGCGGGCCTGTTCGGAGGGCACCATCGGAGACGAGGACCAGTACTCGGAGCAGAAGTACCTGCAGGTGGCGAGGCTGATCGAGCGTTTCCGCGGCCGGGACGGCTACACCACCCTCGACGAACGGTGGACAGCCAAGGTGACCGATGTGCGGAACTGGTTCACCTTCTCCGCCTCCGAGAAGTGGACCGAGACCGGTGAGGAGTTCGAACACTTCACCGATTCGGGCGGGAAATCCGGCGGCCAGAAGGAAAAGCTGGCCTACACCATCCTCGCCGCCGCGCTGGCCTTCCAGTTCGGCCTGGGCTCCGGGCAGGGCGCCGGCAGGAATGCCGGCAATGGCCGCAGCTTCCGGTTCGTCGTCATTGATGAGGCCTTCGGCCGCGGCTCCGATGAGTCCGCGCGGTACGGCCTGGAGCTGTTCCAGCGGATGAAGCTCCAGCTGCTGATTGTCACGCCCCTGCAGAAAATCCATGTGATCGAACCCTTTGTGGCCCACGTCGGCTTCGTGGCCAACATCAACGGCGACGACTCCCAGCTGCGCAACATGACCATCCAGGAATACCGGGACGAACGGGACCGGCGTGCCGGCTGACGCTGCAGCCGGGGAGCGCGGGAAGTGGACTACGCTGGCCGGGCTGCGTTCACTGGCCCGTGCAGCCTGGGACCGGGGCCAGTTGCTGCGCGAACTGGTGGAACCCACCGGGTTGTACCCTCGCCGTCGTTCTTTGAAACGCCCGACGGCGGCCGAATTGCGCAACGACTACGCAGCAGCGCGGGCGTGGGCAGCCGAGCTGTCCGCCGCGACGGGGCATTACAGTCTGGAAACGGTCGACGTCGGCCGCACCACCATTGGGTCCAACCAGCTCCCCGCCGCGGCTATGTTTGCGACGGTGGAGGATGAGATTGCCTTTGCCGGAAAGACGCGGGAATCGGTCCGTTTTCTCGATCTTGTGGCCGGACTATCCGAACTGGATCCCGCCCTGCGCGGCTGGGCACTGAAACGGCCGCTGCAGCTGCTGGGCCTTGGCGGTGCGGCGTTGACGGCAGCTCAGGTGGCGCTCTGGCTTCGGGACAACCCTGCGCCGGGCATCTACGTGCGTCAGTTGAGCCTGCCCGGAGTGCACACGAAGTTCATCGAAAATCACCGGCGGGTCATTGACGAAATGGAGGCCGTGCTGCTTGAGGGTGCGTCGGCGGAGGCTGAGCCGGAGGCGCTCACCGAGGCGTCGGACGTAGCAGAGGATGCGTCCGTCGTAGCAGATGCACCGGACACGGTGCTGGGCGCTGGGGCGGCTCGCACGCCGGCTGCACGGTTTGACCGGCGGCATGGCTTCCTGCACCCGCCCGAGCGCGTCCGTTTTCGCTTGCTGGATCCCGAGACCCCATTGCTTGGCGGCCCTGATGATGTCATGGTGACGGCGGAGGCGTTCGGCGCGCTCCGGCTGCCGGTCCGCACGGTGATCGTTACCGAAAACCTCGTGAATTTCCTGTCCCTGCCGCAACGTCCGCGCACTCTGGCCATTTTCGGTGGCGGTTACGGCTTTCTGGCGCTTCGGGATGCGGGCTGGCTGCGGGACTGCCGAGTCCTCTACTGGGGCGATTTGGATACGCATGGCTTCCGGATCCTCGATCAGCTCCGCGCGGTACATCGGCATGTCGCCAGCGTGCTGATGGACGAAGCGACACTGCTCGCGCACTGCGACGCCTGGGGCAGCGAACCGTCCCCGTCGCGGGCCGCACTGACCAGGCTGACGGACGAGGAATCGATCGTCTACAAGTCGCTGGGCAATGATGACTACGGTTCAGCTGTGCGCCTCGAGCAGGAGCTGATCCGCTGGGACTGGGCGCTGGAGCGGCTCCTGCCCTAACGCTGACAGCGGCCGGTCTGAACATGTACGTCGGCCCCGGCACCAACGGGGAGGACGCCGCCTACAATGGCTACACAGTGGGTAACAGTACCCGTCAAAATTGGTTGAATGCGTTTGATTCATGAAAAGTATTTCTCGCAGATCCCTGATTGCCGCCGGCCTCGGTGCCGGCATCCTCGTCTCATTGCCGGGGGCCTCCGTGACCAGCACCTCAACCGCAGAGGATGCCGGGCTCCGGACAGACCCGTTCATACTCGGCATCGCGTCAGGCGAGCCGTGGCCGGACGGCTTCGTGCTCTGGACCCGGTTGGCGCTCGACCCCCTCGCCGAAGACGGCCTCGGCGGGATGCCCTCCCGCAGTGTCCCGGTGGCCTGGCAGGTCGCCGAAGACGCCGCTATGCAGAATGTGGTGGCCCGGGGCGTTGAATACGCCCACATAGCGAACGCCCACTCGGTCCATGTGGAATTGCGGGCGCTGAAGCCGGGCCGTGAGTACTTCTACCGTTTCCGCAGCGGACGTCACATCAGCCCCACCGGCCGGACGCTCACGAGCCCCGCACCGCATGAGACGCCGGCAGCGCTCGCGATGGCCTTTGCCAGCTGCGCAAAGTATGAGGATGGCTATTTCACGGCCTACTCGCGCCTGGCCCAGGACCAACCGGATCTGGTGCTGCACCTTGGTGACTATATGTATGAGCGCCGCAACGGCAACCGCCTCGTCGCCGGCAGAAACCGCCGCAATCTCGACGGACCGGAGACCGTCACGCTTGAGAGCTACCGTCAGCGCCATGCGCAGTACAAGTCCGACGCCGACCTGCAGGCTGCACATGCGATCGCACCGTGGCTTGTGGTCTGGGACGACCACGAGGTCGACAACAACTATGCGGGCGAAATTCCGGAGGACAGGGACCCGGCCGAGATGGACGACACCGCTGAGCGCTTCCGGCTGCGCCGCGCCGCGGCGTTCCAGGCCTACTACGAGAACATGCCCCTGCGCTCGTCCTCCGTGCCGGCCGGGGCGGACATGAAGATCTACCGCACCATCCAGTGGGGACAGCTGGCCAACTTCCATATGATGGACACCCGCCAGTACCGGGACAATCAGCTTGCCGGCGACGGCTGGAGGAAGAACGTGACCCGGCGGCTGGGCGAGCACCGCACCATCACCGGCGCCCAGCAGGAGAAGTGGCTCCTGGACGGCTTCAAGAATTCCACCCAGCGCTGGGATTTTCTGGGCCAGCAGGTCTTCTTCGCGGAGCGCGACCGCAACCAGGCCGTCAATATCGACGACGTGTCCATGGACGGCTGGGACGGCTACGCGGCATCGCGCCGTCGGATTACCCGGGGCTGGATGGACGCGAACGTGCGCAACGCCGTCGTACTGACCGGGGACGTGCACCGGCACTGCGCCAACGACCTCAAGGTCGATTACAAGGATCCGGCGTCGCCAGTGGTGGGCTCGGAGCTGGTGAGCACGTCCATTACGTCCTCGGGCAACGGTTCGGGTTCCACGGTCGATCCGCCCATGGCGTGGAACCCGCATCTGAAGTTCTACAACAATCAGCGCGGCTATGTGAATACCCGGATCACCAGGGACTCCCTGCAAGCGGACTTTCGGGTGCTGGACTACGTCACGAGGCCGGGATCCCCGGTCAGCACCAAGGCATCATTTCAGATCAACGACGGCGTCCCGGGGCTGCAGCCCCGCGCGTAGCGTCAGCACTGGAGCGGCTCCGGTGGTTGAGCCTGTCGACACCAAGCCTGTCGACGCCCCCGACAGCGGTGCTACGATTGCTACGGAGGCAATCATGACAACGATTCCGCACCGCGAACTCCGAAACCAGAGCAGCAAGATTCTGGAACGCGTAAAGAATGGCGAGACCATCGACGTCACGAACAACGGCGAAATCGCCGCCACGCTGATACCGCCGTCGGTGTCTCCGTTCGAACGCCTGCTGCTGTCCGGAAACGTTCGGCTGGCAGCCAAGAAGGCCGTCGACTTCCAATCGTTGCCGCGCGTTAATGGCAGCGCCAGGACCTTGGAGATAATCGCCGATCTGCGTGGCGACCGTTGATCGTTTACGTCGACACGTCCGCGGCTCTCAAACTGGTGGTCGAGGAGACTGAATCGGCCGACGTTGCTGAGTACCTTACAAGGAGCGCAGCAGAGGGCAACCACCTGGTTGCCTCCATGCTTCTGTACACGGAACTTCACTGCGCCGGCCGGCGTCGCGGCCTACCGGCCGACGTGATCAATGCAGTGCTGGGTGGAATCAACCTAGTGGATCTGGCTCGCTCGGACCTCATGTATGCGGCCGCACTGCCCGGCGGGCTCCGGAGCGCCGACGCCATCCACTTGGCCACCGCAATCCGGCTGCAAGCGGACGTGCTGGTGGCGTATGACCAGGAGTTGGTTACCGCGGCGGTCGAGGCGGGGATCACCGCACTGGCACCGGGCGTGTAGGGCTGAAACGACGACGGCGGGCGTACGTCACGTCCGAAGAGGCCGTCGGAGCTCGGCGCGGACATGAAGGTCAGCCGCACCGTGGTCCGCGAAGCGCTGATGCTGCTCGAGGAGGACGGACTCATCTGGGCCCGCCGGGGCGTCGGCCGGTTTGTCGCCGACACCCTCCCCCGCATCGGAATCGAGCGGATCCGCCCCTTCGAGGAAGTCCTCGGCGGCCCCGGGCAGCACCTCGAGATCAAGCGCGTCCTCAGGGAGCGGCAGCCCGCCTCAGAGTTCGTCGCCCCCGGCGTGGGCGTGGAGCCCGGCGCCGATTGCTGGCTGTGGGAGTCGGTCCTGATCCCCGGATCCGGTCCTCGTGCTGACGCAGTACGTCAGACACGCGAACCGGCCCTTCTACCTGGCCAAGTGCCTCATCGCGGCACGCGCCGGACACCTGTCCGTGATGCAGTCCATCCAGTCCTGACTGCAACCGCGTTTAAACTTAGGGCTGTACACAACCGACTGCTTTGCATGCGTTCACGCGGCCATGTGCCCAATAGGTGCCCGTGCCAATAATGTTCTCGGCGGTTGATTCGACATTTGCCCGGACCGATGTGTTCGTGGCGCCGGCATGTGAACTCCAGGCAAGCGCGGCAGTGCCTGCGACGATAGGTGAAGCCATTGACGTACCGCTGGCGACGTCATAACCCTGGGAGCGGCCGTTCTGAGTTCCCAGGTAGAACGGGTGGTTCGGGAAGGTCGAGTAAACATTGACCCCGGGCGCTGCGACATCCACCCACTTGGCGCCGTAGGTTGAGAAGGATGCTTTGGCGTCGGTGTTGTCGGTTGCGGCGACGGCAATAACGTTGGGATATGCGCCGGGGTAGATCTGGGCCTGAGTACCGGCGTTGCCTGCTGCGGCGACGATCACTGCACCTGCATTCCATGCGTTGTTGACGGCAGTTTCGAGGGTGCGGGATGAGACGCGCTGTCCAAGGCTCATGTTGATCACCTTGGCACCGTTGCTGACGGCCCAGTTGATGCCGTTTGCAATGCGTGATGAAGAGCCGGAGCCGCTGTCGTTGAGCACTTTGGCATCCAGGATGGTGCAATCCGGGCACACACCGGCAACACCAATCCCGTTGTTGGCGGTGGCGGCAACAATGCCGGCGACGTGGGTGCCGTGGCCGTAATTGTCTTCACCGGTTGCCGCATCACTGAAGTTGGCGCGTGCAACAACCTTTGGTGCGATGTCGGTGTTGTCGCTTGCGACACCTGAATCGATAATGGCGACTCTCGTGCTGCTACCGGTCGTGACGGTCCACGCTTCGACGGCGTCGACATCAGCGTCCGCTTTGCCCGCGGCTACAGTTAGCGCGCTGGCGGTGTTAGTAAATGATTGGCCATCGTTTTGCAGAGCATACTGGCGAGGGAAATACGGGTCAGCTGTAGCGGCAGTAACGAGCTCGTCCGGCTCGGCGTACTCAACTGCCGGGTTGCGGCTTAAGGCGTCGATGAGCTGAAGTTCCTTACCGGCCGGTACTTTGATGAGGTGCGCGCCGGTGCTGCCGATACTCGCGCCGTCGCTGAGGCCGTGCTGGCGTAGTACGCCGGCAGCTGCGCGATCGTCGTGGAATTTAACCATGATTTGCCCCGCGATGGGTGATGACTGGGCCGCCGCGTTGCTCGTGGTCACTGCGTTGCTTGGGGCTGCCAACGTGATTGTGCCGCAGCTTATGACTACCGCCGCGAAGCTAGCTATAACGATTCTTTTCATGAGGAGCATCTTGCTTCAATCTGCACTGTCTAGATAGTGGCAGCCGGCAAATTACGTGTCGACTGTCCCCCATGAAGTGTTGCGTGACCGGGCACTCCGACGAGCTCCCGTTGGGCCTGCGGGACCGGATGGTCCGCGGCGAGCAGTTCCTGCCGGTGGCTTTCCTCGAGCACGCTGGACATGGTGACGTCCAGCGGCACCAGGGTCACGCGCTGGGCAGCGACGCCCATGGACCGGCCGTCAGGCTGGAACAGGAGTTGATCCACTGGGATTGGGCGCTTGAGCGGCTCAGGCCTCAGCTCCCCACGCCGTCAGCCAAGCCGCCGGCCGCACCGTCCGGCGCGGGTCCCCCTACGCCGCCCGTCGCGCCGCCCGGCGAGAACCGGCTGACGTAGCCCAACCTCGAGCTGCGCACATGGGCGCCCATGCCCCGCTCCGCCTCTTGGGAGTTCCCGGCGTCAATGGCGGCCATGATGGTCCGGTGTTCGCTCCAGGAACTAATTCCCCGGGAGTCGACGTCGGAAGCATAAAGCCATTCGATCTTCCCCGAGATCTGGCGCAGCAGCGCCGTCAGGGACGAGCTCCGGCTGAGCTCCGCGATGCCAAGGTGGAAGCGGATGTTGAGTTCCGGCAACAGATCAATCCGCCCGTCTGCAATGGCCTTGTCCCCCGCTTCCAACAGCGCGGCCAAATCCTTGCGGGTTTTCCACCAGGCCGGGTCCGGGCCGCCCGCGGCAAACTGCGCCGCCGCATTTTGCGCGGCACGCCGTGCGGTGGCGGATTCCAGGGCTTCGCGGACGGCGAAGAGGTCGTCGGCGTCGTCCACGGGGATGGCAGAGACAGTTGACCCGGCAAAAGGCTTCGATTCAACGAATCCCTCCACTTCCAGCGCCCGCAGGGCCTCCCGGACCGGCACCCGGGAGATGCCGTACTTCAAGGCCAGGGCCGTTTCGGTGATGCGGCTGCCGGCCGGCAGCACGCCGAAAATGATGTCGCGCCGGATCTCGTCTTGGACGCGCTGTCGCGGGGCAGGATCCCCGCTATCTAGCGAATGCTGCACCGGGTATCGCTCCAAGTAGTTCTCGTGTGTAGTCGGCCTCGGTGGCCAGGAAGACCTGGTCCACGCTGCCTGCTTCCACCACTTTGCCGGATTTCATGACCACCACATTGTGCGCAATCTGGCGAACCACCGCCAGGTCGTGGGTAATGAACAGGTAGCTGAGGCCCAGCCTATCCTGCAGATCCCCCAGCAGATCCAGGATCTGTTCCTGGACCAGCACATCAAGCGCCGAGACGGCCTCATCACAGATGAGCACTTCGGGTTCCAGCGCCAGGGCGCGGGCTATTGCGACGCGCTGGCGTTGCCCGCCGGAGAGTTCATTGGGACGGCGCTGGGCGAGCGTGCGCGGCAGCGCCACCTGGTCCAGGAGCTCACCCACACGCTGCCGCCGGCTTTCCGGATTCCCGACGCCGAAAATCCGCAGCGGTTCGTCGATCAGCCGTTCAATGGAGTACGTGGGATCGAGGGATCCGTACGGGTCCTGGAAGACCGGCTGGACGATCCGGCGCAACGCCCGCCGGGCCCGCACATCCTTGGTGGCGAGGCTGCCGCCGTTAATCAGCGCCTCTCCCCCCGAAGCCGTCTCCAGGCCCAGGATGATCCGCGCCACCGTGGTCTTGCCGGATCCCGATTCGCCGACGATCGCCGTGGTGGTGCCGCGGTCAACGGTGAAGGAGACATCGTCCACGGCACGGACCACCCCGCCGCGCTGGCCGCGGAGCCTGAATTCCTTGGCGAGGTTGCGGACCGTCAGGACCGGCTCCGGTGCGGCGCCGGGGAACAGCTCCGCCGACACTCCGGCGCCGGGCAGGAGGCTTGCCGACGGCGCCGCGGCGACGAGGCGGGCCGTGTAGTCCTCCTGCGGGTCCAGCAGGATCTCCCGGGGCGAGCCGGTTTCCACGATCCGGCCGTCCGCCATCACGATGATCCGGTCCGTGCGGTCGGCCGCCAGGCCCAGATCGTGGGTGACGAACAGCAGGGACGTGCCGCGGGCATCCACCAGGGTCTGCAGGTGGTTCAGGATCTGCCGCTGCACCGTGACGTCGAGCGCGGACGTCGGTTCGTCCGCGATCAGCAGGTCCGGCTCACCGGCGAGGGCGATCGCGATCAGCACCCGCTGGCGCATGCCGCCGGAGAACTCGTGCGGAAACTGCCCGTAGCGGCGTCCGGCGTCGGGGATGCCGGCTTCCGCCATGAGTTCGACGGCGCGTTTCTTGACCGCCGCCCGGCCGCGCAGCCCGTTGCTGGCCAGCGCGTCGGCAATCTGGGCGCCCACTTTCATGGAGGGGTTGAGATTGGACATCGGGTCCTGCGGCACCAGGCCGATGCGCCTGCCGCGGATGGCGCGCATCTCCTTCCCGGTGATGTCCGCCAGGTCCGTGCCGTCGAGCAGGATGGACCCCTGGGAGATCCGGCCGCTGCCGGGGAGCAGGCCCAGGATGGCGCCGATCACGGTGGACTTGCCCGAGCCGGACTGGCCCACGATCGCCACCCGCTCGCCCTTTTTCAGGTCGAAGCTGACGCTGTCCAGCACCGGGGTGCCGCCGTAGCTGACCTCCAGGTTCCGGACCGCGAGCAGCGTGTTCTCGTCATTCCTAGCGCCCTGCTGCATAGCCCTGCGCTCCTCTCGGGTTGGCGGCGGCCTTCAGGAGGCCTGTTTCGGGATCGGACACCACACAGGAGAGCCGGCCGAGGGCCCAGTCCCCCGCGCGGCTGACCACGTGGCCACGCCGTTCCAGTTCGTCGATGACCTCGTCCCCGAGGCGGTCCTCCACCACGGCGCCGCCGGGAGTCCACGTCCGGGGCCAGAAGGATCCAGGAATGGACGTGGTGTGCAGCGCGGGAGCATCCACCGCCTCCTGCGGCGAGTACCCGCCCACCAGGGTCCGCAGCAGATAGAGCAGCTGCCACTGGTCCTGCTGGTCACCGCCCGGGGAACCCAGCGCCGTCACCGGTTTGCCGTCCTTGAGGACCAGCGTGGGCGTTAGCGTGGTGCGCGGCCGCTTTCCCGGGGCGAGGGTGGACGGTGCGCCGTCTTCCAGCCAGGTCATCTGCAGCCGGGAGCCCAGGCAGAAGCCCAGCTCCGGAATGGCGGGCGAGGACTGCAGCCAGCCGCCGGACGGGGTGGCGGAGATCATGTTGCCCCACTGGTCCACCACATCGATATGGCAGGTGTCCCCGCGGGTTTCCCCGGTGGGCATCACCGTCGGTTCACCGACGCCGGCCAACATCGGCTCGCCCCGGCCGGAGCGCGACGGCGGCCGGTACTCCGTCCGGAGCGGCGGCACGAACGGCTCGTGGCCGGGCACGGTCCCAGGGCGGAACTCGTGCGAGGCCCGTTCCGTGATCAGTCCGCGGCGCTGCGCCGCGTACTCCGGGCTCAGCAGGTAGTCCATCGGCACGGAGGCGTCCCCGTAGTACGCCTCACGGTCGGCGATGGCGAGTTTCTGCGCCTCCAGGATGGTGTGGGCGCCGAGGGCCGTGGAGGGGTCCAGGTACTCGTCCGGGAAACCGACCAGGATGGCGAGCGTCTGCAGCAGCGCCGGGCCCTGCCCCCACGGGCCGGTCTTGGCGATGGTGTGCCCGCGGAATTCAAAGGTGGTGGCGGAGTCGTAGCCGGCGCGGCAGGCCGCAAAGTCCGCTTCCGTGATCACCGCGGCGTGGTCCATCCCGGAGGAATGACGGTGCGGCGTGGCCAGGAACGCGACGGCGGCCTTCGCCACGAAGCCTTCGCTCCATTCGCGGCGGGCGGCGTCGATCCGGGTTTCGCGCGAGTCTGCCCCGCCGGCAGACGCGGCAGCCACGCCGGCAGACGCAGCAGCCCCGGCGGCGATGAGCCGGTCCAGGACGTCGGCGTAGGCGCCGTTTTTGACCAGATCACCCCCGGCGGGGATCTTGCCGTCCGGCATCCACAGCGCGGCCGACGTCGGCCAGTGCTCGGTGAAGAGCTCCGCGACGGAGGCGATGGTGCTGCCCACCCGGTCCACGATCGGGTGGCCGTCCCGGGCATAGCCGATCGCGAAGGAGAGCACCTCGGACAGTTCCCAGGTGCCGTGGTCCCGGAGCAGGAGGAGCCAGGCGTCGACGGCGGCGGGAACGGCGGCGGCCAGTCCCCCGGCGCCGGGCACCAGTTCCAGGCCCTCGGCCAGGTAATGCTCCCGGGTCGCGGCGGCGGGCGCCGGGCCCTGTCCCATCAGGACCACGGGGTCGGACGGTTCGGCGGCGGTGACGAAGACGCCGGTCATGTCCCCGCCGGGGCCGTTCAGGTGCGGTTCCACGACGTGCAGCACGAAGGCGCCGGCGACGGCGGCGTCGAAGGCGTTGCCGCCGCGTTCCAGCACGGCCTGGGCGGACGCCGTCGCCAGCCAATGCGTGGAGGCGGTCATGCCGAAGGTGCCCTGCAGGGTGGGGCGGGTGGTGAAGGAGTCTGCGGGTGTGTAGGTCATGGGGCTACTTTCGGTTCGAGGCGGCGGGGTCCAGGGCATCGCGCAGGGCGTCCCCGAAGAGGTTGAACGCCAGGCAGATGACGGCGATGCCGATGCCCGGGATGATGGCCGCGGTGGGGGAACGGAAAATGTACTGCTGGGCGTCGGAGAGCATGATGCCCAGGCTCGGCGAGGGCGGCTGGATGCCCAGGCCCAGGAAGGACAGCAGGGCTTCGCCGATCACGGCCACCGGCATGATCACCGTGGCCTGCACGATCAGGGCCGAGGCGGTGTTCGGCAGGACGTGCTGGAAGATGATCCGCCCGCCGGAGGCGTCCATGGTTTTGGCCGCGAGGACAAAGTCGCTTTCCTTGATCCGCAGGGTCTCGCCGCGGACCACCCGGATCATGGCCGGGATGTGGGCGATGCCGAGGGCGATCGCCGCGTTGCCCAGGCTTGGCCCGCTGATGGCCACCAGGCCCACGGCGATGATCAGGAACGGAAAGGCCAGCGTCACGTCGGTGAGCCGGGAAATGATGACGTCCAGCCATTTCCAGTAGCCCGCCAGCAGCCCCAGCGGGGCGCCGATCAGGACTGACAGGAGGACGGACAGCACCCCGACGATCAGCGAGGCGCGGATGCCGAACACCAGGCGGGAGAAGATGTCACGTCCCAGGTCGTCCGTTCCCAGCAGGAAGCCGATAGTTCCCGGCTTCTGGAAGGGGGTGGCGAAGTGCACCTGCGCCGGGTCATAGGGCGCAATGAGCGGCGCGAACAGGGCCACGAGAACCACGAGGGCCAGCATGGTGCCGCCGGCGAGGCCCAGGGGGTTTTTGCGCAGTGAATTCCAGATGCGACCGCGGGCGGAACCCAGTCCTGCTGAGTCCAGCGCCGCCGGACGGATTTCGGTGATGGCCATTAGTTGCCCCCTACTCGGATTTTGGGATTGATGACCGAGTACAGTATGTCCACGGCGAGGTTGATCACGATGTAGCTCACGGTAATGATGAGCACCACGGCCTGGATGACGGGATAGTCACGGGTAAAGACGGCGTCGAGGGTGAGCTTTCCGAAGCCGGGCAGCGCGAAGATACGCTCGGTGACCACGGCTCCGGAGATCAGTCCGCCCAGCTGCAGGCCCACGATGGTGACCACCACGATCAGGGAGTTCCGCAGTCCGTAGCGGAACAGGACGCGGCCGGCGCCGAGGCCTTTGGCGTTGGCCGTGCGCACGTAGTCCGTGTTCATGGTTTCGATCATGGACGCCCGGGTCTGCCGCAGGATCACCGCGGCCAGGGCGGTGCCCAGGATGATCGCCGGCAGCGTCAGGTAATACAGCCCGCGGACCGGGTCCCTTCCGACGTCGACGTAGCCGGACGCCGGAAACCAGCCGAGGTTGACGGCGAGGTAGAGGATCGCGAGCAGGCCGAGCCAGAAGCTCGGCACCGAGAGCCCCACCAGCGCCACGGCGTTGGAAACCCATTCGGGCCAGCGTCCGCGGAAGCGTTCGGAGATGACACCGAGGAGGACGCCGGCGACGACGGCGAGCACAATCGCGTAGGCGGCGAGCCAGAGCGTCACCGGCAGGGTGGTGGCGATCAGTTCGGTGACCGGGGTGCCGGTGCGGGTGGAGCGGCCGAGGTCGCCCTGGAGCATCCGTGCGAGGAAGCTGAAGTACTGCACCGGGAGGGGCAGGTCCAGGCCGAGCTGGGCCCGGACGGCGTCGAGCTGTTCCGGGGTGGCTTCCTCCCCGGCCATGGCGATGGCGGGGTCGCCTGGAAGCTGCCGGATGCCGATGAAGATCACCACGGAGGCCAGGATCAGGGTGACCGCGGACTGCCAGAGACGGGTGGAGAGGTAGCGAATCATGGTGTGGTCCTTACTTCTTCACGAAGCCTGCGTTGCTGAGGTGCACCACACCGTCGGCAAAGGTGTCGACGGCGGCCACCCCGGTGCTGTAGGCCGTGAGGCTGCGGACGCGGTAGAGGTAGATCACCGGGTTGTCCGTCTGGACCTGCCGCACCACCTGGCCGTAAAGCTCCGCGCGGACCGCCTCGTCCGTCTCCCCGGCAGCTGCGGTAAGGAGCTTGTCCACCTCCGGGTTGCTATAGCCGGAGTAGTTGTTGCCGGCGCCGGTGGCGAGGAAGTTGAACATATTCCCGTGCGGGTCAACGCGGCCGGACCAGCCCAGCTGCAGCGCCTGGAAGGCTCCCCGGCTCTGGACGTCCAGGAGGGTGGAGTACTCCACGGGCCGGATGGTCAGGGCGAAGCCGGCGTCCGCCACCGCAGCCTGCAGGGCCTGGGCATAGCGCAGCGTATCGGGGGTGTTGCTGACCTGCATTTCGATTGGGTACGGCAGGGGAACGCCGGCCTCCTGCAGGAGCTGTTTGGCCTTTCCGGGGTTGAACTCCGGGCAGGCCTTGCTCAGTTCCGAGGCGAAGGGGCTGGAGGGTGCGATCGGCGAGCAGGCCGGTTCGTACCAGTTGTTGAAGACAGTGTTGACCAGTGCGGCGCGGTCCACTGACATGGACAATGCCATCCGGACCTTGGCTTCCTTGGCGGTGGGGGTATCGATCTCCCCGGGCGGTTTGCCCACGCCGTCGGTGTTGCCCAGGTTGATGGTGAGGCCCTGGTAGCCCAGCGATCCCACCTGCAGGACGCCGATGCCGTCCTCCTTGGAGAGGGCATCCACGTCCTGCGGGGAGATGGAGTCGGCCACGTGGACGTCTCCGGAGCGCAGGTTGGCGGCCCGAATGTTGGAATCCGTCATGATCCGGTAGGTGATGGTGTCCAGGTGGACGTTTTTGGTGTCGTAGTAGAGCGGGTCCCGTTCCACCTTGATGGAGGTCTGCGGCACGCGTTCGGCGAACTTGAACGGCCCCACGCAGACCGGGTGGTCGCCGAAGGTGGCCCCGGCCTCTGCCACGGCTTTGGGCGAGAGGATCATCCCGGCGCGGTCGGCGAGCGCGGCGGTGATCGGGGCGAAGGGCTTCTTGTAGTTGATCTTCAGCGTTGTCTCGTCCAGGGTCTCGACGCTGGCGATCGGGCCCAGTTCACTCTTCCGCGCGGAGCCCTTCAGGGTGAGGCCGCGCTCGATCGTGGCCCGGGCCGCGTCGGCGTTGAACGCGGTGCCGTCGGCAAACGTGGCGCCGGTCCGTACCGGGATGGTGACGGCCAGGCCGTCCGCGCTGACCTCGGGAAGGGCGGTGGCCAGCTGCGGGACAATCTTGCCGTTGCCATCGATGTCATAGAGCTTCTGGCACATCGTCTGCATGACGTAGCGGGTATAGAGCGAGGACGACGTCGTGGGGTCAAGGCGGTCCGGTTCGGCGGAGAGTGCCATCACCAGATCGCCGCCCTCCTGGATCTGCCGGCCCCCGATGGGGGCGGACATCACGTCGCTGCGGGTTACTGCTGCGGGGAGCGCCTGGATGGGCTGGCAGCCGGTGGCGGCAACGGCCAGGAGGGCCAGGCCCCCGACCAGGGCGGCAGTCCGGGTGCTGCGCCGGCTGGCGGTTGGCACGGCGCCTGGCACGGAGCTTGGCACGGAGCTTGGGCGGAACGAATGAGACATACGGATCCAAATCCTCGGGTCGAACACGACATCGGTATTGAATACAATCTGTGTATGGATACTACATTCGTATACTTTTGTTTCAAGCATGTAGCGAGGAAATTAATATGAAACCCAAACTTTCCCGCGGCCCTGACCGCCTGCATCTGGTCCTGATGCTGATGCTCACGTTTTCCACCGGCGTGGTGGACGCGGTGGGCTATCTGGGGCTGGACCGCGTGTTCACCGGCAATATGACCGGCAACGTGGTGCTGCTGGGCATGGCAGTCACCGGCGGCACGGGCCTGCCGATCCTGCGGCCGGCCCTGGCGCTGGTGTTCTTCATGCTGGGCGCCGCCCTTGCGGGGCGGGTGCTGCGGCGGAACACCGACGGCTGGTCGGCCCGGACGTCGGCTGCGCTGCTGGCCGTGGCCCTGGGACTCTGGGCCCTGACGGTCTTCGTGGTGCTGGCGCCGGTGCGGACCGAGGAAATGTACGGCAGCATCACGACGTCGGCGCTGGCCCTCGTGATGGGTATCCAGGCCGCGACGGCGAAGAAGCTGAAGGTTGCGGAAATTACCACCGTGGTGGTCACCTCCACCATCACCGGCCTCGCCGCCGACTCGCGGCTGGCCGGCGGACGCGGGGTCTACTGGGTCCGGCGCACCCTGGCGATCGTCCTGATCATGCTGGGAGCGGTGGCGGGCGCCGCGGCGCTGCACGTGCATCTGTGGCTGGGACTGGCGATTTCGGCGGTGATCGCTTCAGCGGTTGCTGCGGTGGGCCACCGGCGGTACCGGAAAGATGCCCGGGAGGCTCGGGTGGAGGAGGACGCTGAGGCCGCGGTCGGCGCCGGGGTGGGCGCCGGGCGTTGAGCCTAGGCGACGGTCAGTTCGCCCATCCGGCCCCAGCCGTCCGCGCCGATTTTTTCGCTGATGATCTGCGGGGTTTCCACCAGGGCCTGCGGCATGTCCTTCATGGCCTGGGTGAAGTGTTCGCTGTTGACGTGGCGGCCGGCGGCGTCGTCCTGGAACGCCTCGACCAGCACGAATTCATTCGGGTTGTCCACGCTGCGGGACCAGTCAAACCACAGGTTGCCCGGTTCCTTGCGGGTCGCTTCGGTGAAGTCGCGGGTCAGATCCAGCCAGCGGTCGGTCCAATCCGGCTTGACATTGAATTTGACGACGATGAAGATCATCGGGTTCCTGCCTTCCAGCGGCGGTGTGGGTACCAGAGAAGTCTGCCCCGGATGAGCCGTCCGCCCAAGCGGGCCATCGCGGGGTGGGAACGCGGGCCACAGGGAGCGAGTTGCAACTGCGGCCCGGGTTGCACCGCCTTGAACCGCCTGATGTGCCCGGGGGTTGCCCTGGCTCCATCGGTTCACACCAATTCAGGTGCCTGCCGAGCTCTCTACCAGATGCCTCGAAGTCGCCTCTGCCGCGGGTGGGACCGGTGGGCCGTCCGGGCAGGCTTCCCGGCGGATCCGGGACCCCACAGCACGGCCTGCGGCCATCGAGAGCCGGTGGGCGGGCTGTTCCACGTAGCGGTAGAACAGCTCGGCGACCACGAACGAGGCTGCCACGGAGACCGCGAGAGCAAGGGGAAGTGAGACTGACCTCAGCAGTGTGACGCCGGCCAGAATGATCGGAAGGTGCACCAGGTAGAGACTGAAGGACACGCGTCCCAGCCACTGCGCGACGGCCGTGTCGCCGAGCTTCTTGGCCGACTTGCAGGACACGAACAGCAATACGATCAGCGTCGCACCGACTGTGACAACGGCCTCGACGCCGGGGATCGGCTGCTCGGGGCTGATCCATTCTGCGTTGGCCAGGAAGAGACCCGCGGCGGCCACGAAGAACCAGGCGAAGCGCGGCCAGGATTGGGTCAGTTCACGGATCCGCTCACGTTCGGCGCCAAGGATCGCCCCGATGGCGAAAATCGGGAGATAGGACAGCCAATCCAGGTCTTGCACCGCTCCCACCACGGCCAGCAGCAGGGCAATGCCGATTTTCACGTGCCAGAAGCGTCTCCACCGGAGGGCGATGAAGACGTACGCCGGGAGCAGGAGGGAGAACGCGACTTCCCATTTGAGGGACCACAGCGGAGTGTTGATGGTGCTCGCGTTCAGCAGGAGCAGCGCGTCCTTGAAGACCTGACCCACGCTTGGGTCGATCACGTACATGTCCGCCCAGGGGCTCTGCGACGGCGACGCCGACCGGGGAATGATCGTAATCAACGCAACAGCCACCGCCAGGGACGCCCAGGCCGGTAAGTAAAGGCGGAAAAAACGCTTGGCGTAGTACGGCGCCCAACTGGCGACCGCGCCCGGCCTGGTGAACGGCAGGACCAGGACGAAACCGGAGAGCACAAAAAAGACGTGGACCGCCGGAGTGCCATTCCAGAGGACGTGCAACGGAGAGAAAACAGCCCACATCTCCGCAGTGTTGAGCCCCACGGAACGGTTGCCAGAGACAACACTCCCGAGTCCCGGGAGGGTTGACAGTACATGGCAGGCGACAACCACCAGGGCGGCAATCCCTCTGAGGCCATCCAGCTGAGTGACTCGTGTTTGACCAGACTGATACCGCATCAGCCCTATGTTACCAGTCCGTTACATTACCCGGCGGCTGCCCGACGGAGCCGCTCGGCCTCGGTGCCCCGCCGCTAAGCTCCAAGGATGCGGCACCTCACGATCGCTGTCTACGCTATGGCGCGGACGACGAACTCGACGTCTGCGAAGTCGGTGGCGGTCGTGGGTGTCTCGGTCGTGGTCAAAGGGGCAGTCGAACGCGTGGCGGGACCGGCTGCGCGAGTACTGCCCGGAGCGTTGCCAGCGAGACGACACCGGGACGTTGAAGTCGGTGAAGGTCTGGTTGAAGGCGAGCAGTAAAGAATAGAACAACGACGGCGGGACTACGTCCAGCCCGACGGCGCCGTCCAGCGTCGGCGAACGGCAGCCGCTCCCCTGAACCGGACCCCCGGAAATCGGCGCTACTTGTCCAACAAACGTGTCGGACCGTGGAGTAGGCTGGATTTTCCGAAGACCACTAAGCGAGGCATAACGTGCACGAGGACGCCGTCCGGTTCCTGTCCCAACCGGTGGAGGCCCAGCCCGGCTCGCCGCTCCGGGTTGCGGTGTACTCCCGGATCGCCGAGGCCATCCGCAACAGCCTGCTGACGCCCGGCTCGATGCTTCCCACTGAAACGGAGCTCGGCGCGGACATGAAGGTCAGCCGCACCGTGGTCCGCGAAGCGCTGATGCTGCTCGAGGAGGACGGACTCATCCGGGCCCGCCGGGGCGTCGGCCGGTTTGTCGCCGACACCCTCCCCCGCATCGGAATCGAGCGGATCCGCCCCTTCGAGGAAGTCCTCGGCGGCCCCGGGCAGCAGGTGGAAATCAAGCGGGTCCAGGTGGTACGGCAGCCCGCCTCAGAGTTCGTCGCCCCCGGCGTGGGCGTCGAGCCCGGCACCGATTGCTGGCTGTGGGAGTCGGTCCTGATCCGCGACGGCGAGGCCATCGCCCACCTGCAGGAAAACATCCCGGCCCTGCCCGTGAGCCTTGGCAGCAGTTCCGCTGCCGCCGCGCCGTTGGAAATCGACGACGACGGCGGCAGCACCCTGCTCGCCAGCCTGAACAACCGCTTCGGCCGGGTCCTCGGCCCCGGCGAATGCCAGATCAGCCTGAGCCAGGTGGGGCCCAGCCGGGCCAAACTGCTGGACCTGCGGGCCCCGGACCCGGTCCTCGTGCTGACGCAGTACGTCAGACACGCGAACCGGCCCTTCTACCTGGCCAAGTGCCTCATCGCGGCACGCGCCGGACACCTGTCCGTGATGCAGTCCATCCAGTCCTAGGCAAATCCCTGCAGCACCTCCACCAAGTGCGGCGCGAAGTCGCCGTCGAGCTCCAGCACAACCCGGCAGCGGGCGCCGGGCTGCTCCGGGTAATCCATGTACCGTCCGCGGAGGTCGCAGATGGTCTGGCCACGGCCGGGACCGTCGGTGGTATCGACGTCGACCGTCACCACCGGGGCGACCGCCGCACTGACGCCGCCCACCGCGAGGGCCGCCGCGAGGGGGTCGTGCATGGCCGAGCAGGCCCGGCCGAACTGGCCCTCGTAGAAGCGGAAGTAATAGCCGAGCATCTCGCCGAGGGCCTGCGGGACCGGATGGCCCGCGGCGAGTAGTTCCTGCCGGTGGCTTTCCTCAAGCACGCTGGACATGGTCACGTCCAGCGGCACCAGGGTCACGTTCCAGTCGGCGGCGAGCACGTCCGCCGCGGCTTCGGGGTCGTTGGCGATGTTGGCCTCTGCCACGGGAGTGATGTTTCCGGGAGCAAAGGCCGCGCCGCCCATGATGGTGATGTCCTGCACCAGCCGCGGCAACTCCGGGTCCAAACGCAGCGCTTCGGCGATATTGGTGAGCGGCCCGATGGCCAGGATCCGCAGCTGGCCGGGGTGTTCGTGGGCGAGCCGGACCAGCATCTCGGCGGCGGTTCCGGGCACCAGCTCGGCGTCGGCGGTCTCGAGGTCCACTCCCCCGATCCCGTTAGAGCCGTGGACGTGCGGGGCGCCGCCGCGGAAGTCGCCGGCCTGCGGGTCGTGGGCTCCGAGCGCGACGGGGATGTGGGCGTGCCCGGCTAGCTGGAGCAGGTCCAGGGTGTTCCGGGCGCCGACGGCGGCACTGACGTTGCCGCTGACGGTACCGATCCCCCGCACGTCCGCCTGCGGCGAGGCGAGCAGGTAGGCCAGGGCGAGGGCGTCGTCGATTCCGGTGTCGCAGTCGAGGTAGAACGGGTGGCTGGTGGGCATGGTCATTGCTGGGTCTCTCGTTTCGTTGGTGCTGGAGGTGGTGCTGGACGTGGTGCTGGACGGCGTCGGATCAGAGCTTTTCGCCCTTGGGTGCCGCGACGAAGAGGCTGACCAGGAAGGCGGCCGCGGTGATGGCGACCGAAATCCAGAGGGCGGTGGTGTAGCCGGCGGACGTGGCCTGGGCGGCGAACGGTGCCACAAGCACCACGCCGAGGCTCGCGCCGATGCCGAAGGAGGCGCCGTTGATGCCGGGCAGGGCCGCGGGCGCTTCCTTGGGTGAGAGCAGGACGGAGAGTCCGTTGATGGCGGTGAGGAACAAGCCGTTGTAGAAGATGCCGAGGGCGGCGACGGCGATCAGGACGGCCACCTGGTTGTCGGCGAACGCGGCCGCGGCGATGGCGCAGGCCAAGCTCAGCCCGGTTCCGGCCCGGAGGGTTTTGATCCAGCCGCGCCGGTCGGCGAGCCAGCCGGCGAGCGGTGCGGCGAAGACGCCGATCAGCGCGGCGGGGGTCAGGAACAGCAATGCCGACAGGGAGGCACTGAGCCCGAAGCCGTGGTGGGTGTCCTGGCTGAGCAACACCACGGTGAAGTTGATGACGGCGAAGATACCGGCCAGGGTCAGGACGGTAGTGGCGATGACGGGCCAAACCTGGCGGGAGCGCAGGTGGTGGACGGCGATGAGCGGGTGGCTGCGCTTCTTTTCGATCATCCAGAAGGCGGCGAAGGACGCGACCGCGCCGGCCAGCAGGGCCAGGGTGCTGGGCGCGGTCCAGCCGGCGGCCGAGCCGCCGGAGACGAAGTAGGTGATGAAGACCAGGAACACGGACAGGGATCCTGCTCCCCACCAGTCCATGGCGCCGCGCACTCCCTGCGGACGTCCGCTCGGGACGGTTTTGATGATGCAGGCGGCGGCGATGGCCGTCAGGACGAGGACGACGACGAAGATGGACCGGAAGCCGATGGTTTCGGCCATGAGGCCGCCGACGTAGCCGTCCGCGCCGCCGACGCCTCCGTTGATGGCGGCGATGATGCCCACGGAGGTGCCGAAGACGCGGGCCTGCAGGTTTTCGCTGAGGACGATGTAGGCGAGCGCGAAGACCGCGCTGGAGACGCCCTGGAGGAACCTGCCGGCGATGAGGAGCGGCAGGGTGGGGGCGGCGATGCAGAGGATGGTGCCTGCGCCCATGATGCCGAGGACCAGGAGCAAGGCGGCGCGGCGTCCGATGAAGTCGCTCCAGCGTCCGATGACGGGCCCGGCGATGGCGCCGGCGAGGAAGAACATGGACTGGACGGGGGCCGCGCTCTCGGGGCCTTGGCCGAAGGATGCCGCGATCTGCGGCAGCGCCGGCGTGACCATGCTGGCGTTGAGCTGGAAGGACAGCACTCCGAGCAGCAGAGTGGAGATCAGCAGGGCGGCGCTGCGGCCGGCAATTTTTGGCTCCTCCCCGGCCCGGTTTCCGACGGCGGCTGGCGCCGAAGTGGCGACTGAAGTTGGGGTGTTCACATCAAACTCCTTTGTTTTGCAGGGCGGTCCTGCCCTTGGGATGTGAGTTGTTATACAACCATGTATGACGAACAAGTACAACCATGGCGTACACTATTTCCTAATCCAGCCCCCTTGGCCCCGATAGGACTTCCCATGAGCAATCGACTTCCTGCCGTCACCGTCGTCGGCAGCATCAACCTCGACATCATCGCCACCGCGGACAGGCTCCCGGCTGCCGGGGAGACCATCGGCGGCGGCAGTCTGCAGCAGCAGCCTGGCGGCAAGGGAGCCAACCAGGCCGTGGCCGCTGCCCGCCTGGGCGCCAGCGCGAGGATCGTCGGGGCGGTGGGCGATGACGCCTCCGGCCGGCTGATGCTGGACGCCCTGGCAGGCGCCGGTGTGGACTCTTCCGCGGTCGCCGTGCTCGACGGCGACGCGACGGGCACGGCGCTGATCGTGGTGGACCGGGATGGTGAAAACCAGATCGTGGTCTGCCCGGGGGCCAACTCCAGGTTCTCGGTGGAGGGCCTGCAGTTCGGGCCGGACGAGACGGTGCTGTGCCAGCTCGAAGTGGGCCTGCCCGTGGTGCTGGAAGCCGCCCGTCGTTCCGCCGGTTTCTTCGTCCTGAACGCGGCCCCGGCCATGGACCTGCCGGCGGAGCTGCTGGAGCGCTGCGACCTGGTGATCGTCAATGAGACCGAGTACCAGCTGATTCCGGCGCTGGCGGAAGCGAAGCTTGTCGCCGTGACATACGGCAAGGACGGGGCGGCGATGTTCGAGCACGGGCGGCGGGTGGCCGAGGCTCCGGCCTCGACTGTGACGGTGGCAAACACCATCGGTGCCGGTGATGCCTTCTGCGCGGCTCTGGTTCTGGCACTCCGGGCGGGGCTCGACTACTCCACGGCGCTGGCCGTGGCTAACGCCGTGGGAGCGGATGCGGTGGGCGATCCCTCTTCCCAGCCGGCGCTGGCTCGGTTGGAGGAGTACGTTGCCCGGGTAGCTGGAGCCGAGGTTGCTGGGCAGTGAATTTGGTTTTCAGGCCAGCAAGGCCGGCCGATTATGCAGAGGTCCGGACAATTACCCGGGAGGCGTACCTCCGCGCTGGGCATTTCACTGCCGACCACCCGTATATGAGTGTGTTGGACAACGTGGAACACCGGGCGGAGCATGCTGAGGTGTGGGTGGCCGAAGCCTCCGGCGCGGTGGTCGCGGCAGTGACGCTAACCTTCGCGGGGCAGCCGTACAGCGAGATCGCGATTGAGAATGAGCTCGAGTTTCGGATGCTCGCGGTTGATCCTGCTATTCAAGGCGGCGGGGTTGGGCGCGCCGTTGTTCGTCAGGTCATCGAACACGCCCAGTCGCTGTCGGTTATCAGGGCGATCAGCATCACGAGTGCAACGTTTATGGAACGGGCACATGGTCTCTACGAATCCCTGGGCTTCCGGAGGGTTCCGGCCCGCGACTGGTACGTGCCCGGCGAGGACGTACTTCTCTGGGTGTTCCGGCTGGAGGTGTAGGGAAGGCTCTGCGGGAAACTGCTGTACGCGGCGACGCTGCGGGCATATCCTGCCAACAAATCCAGCCCTGCCCCTTAGCTACGGGAGAGGAACCATGGAGACCGAGGCATTTGACAACGTCGCAAGCCTGCCGCCGAAGGCGCCAAAGGCCCAGGCCGCCAGGAAGTAGCCATGCCGTCCCCGGAAGCAACCGCCCGACGCCAGGCTCCGCAAAGAGTCAACACCCTGGTGATCGGTGCAGGCCAGGCCGGGCTTGCCACCAGCTACTGGCTCACCCAGCACAGAGTGGAGCACCAGGCGCTGGAGCGGCGCGCCACGCTGGGCGGGGCGTGGCAGGACCGATGGGACTCGTTCTACCTGAACACGCCCAACTTCTCGTTCATGCTGCCGGGGCTGACGTACGACGGTCCCGAGCCGGATGCCTTCCTCCCCCGCGACGCCGTCATTGACCTGTTCCGCGACTATGCGCAGCGGATCGCGGCACCGGTACAGCTGGGCACGGAGGTTACCCGGATCGCCAGGGAGCGCGGCCGCTTCAGCGTGGAGACTACCGACGGGCGCTTCACGGCAGAGAACGTGGTCCTGGCGAACGGTGCCTTCCAGCGCCCGCGCATCCCTGCCGCGTCCGCCGGCCTCCCCGGGTGTGTGCACCAGCTCCACAGCCACGACTACCGCAACCCGCAGCAGCTGCCTGACGGCGCCGTGCTGGTGGTGGGCACCGGGCAGTCTGGCGGCCAGATCACCGAGGACTTGCTGGCCGCCGGCCGCGAGGTTCATTTGTCCGTTTCCGCATGCCCGGAGGCACCGCGCAGGTACCGCGGCCAGGACACCTTCTACTGGATCCTGCAGATCAACCTGGACGGGCCCGCGTACGGCATCAACGGACTCCAAGTGGAGCATCTCCCCTCCCCCGCCGCCCGCTTCATGTGCAATCCGCTGGTCCCGGCAACGATGGCGGCCACAGCATACACCTGCGGGAACTGGGCCGCCGCGGCGTGCGGCTTCACGGCCGCTTTGAGGGAGCGGACGACGGCGTACTCGCCTTCAGCGACGACCTCCCCGGACGCCTGGAGATGGTGGAAGCCGGGTTCGGCCAGCGCCTGAAGCTGATGGCGGACGCATACATCGAGGCGGCGGGCATCGACGCGCCGGCCGCCGAACCGACCCAGGACGATCCGTGGCTTCCCGGGGAGTCCGGCGCGCGGCTGAACTTGGACGCGGAGAACGTCACGTCCGTCATCTGGGCCACCGGTTACGGCCTGGACTTCAGCTTCCTGGACATCCCGGTGCTCGATGAATGGAACTACCCCCGGCACTCCGGCGGCGTCACTGAGGTTGAGGGACTGTACGCCGTGGGGCTGCCGTGGCTGACCAGACACGCCTCGGCGACGCTGGCGCTGGTGGGCGAGGACGCCCGGTACGTGGCCGGGCACATCGCGGGCCGGTGAAGGCGACGTTCCAGAGGGGTGGCTACCCCGCCCAAGGCCCGTCGAAGTCCACGGGTGCGGCGAGGCCGGCCGAGCTGAACCATTCCCTGGCCCATGCCTGGACTGACGGCATCGCGAGTTGCTCGGCAGCGAGCTCCGGCGGCCCGTCGAACACGGCCTTCCCCTCCTCCGCGAGGTCCCCGGTGCCGCTGCCGGCGAGCAGCCCGAAGAGGGCAGGCTGGTCCAGGAAGGGAAGCATCCCGCCGTCGCCGTCGGTCAGCACGCCCCAGCGCGAGGTGAACAGCGAAAACTCCTCCGGATGTTCGCCGTGGTCCGGCACGAGCGGGCAGGCTTCGGCGTCGAGCTGGATCCGCCGGTAGTTGGGTTCCGTTTCGTCGAGGGCCATCAGCTGGACATCGTCCAGCCACGAAAGCCACACCGCTGTACACTCTCCCAGCAGCGGATACGGGGCGGCGGCGATGTAGCCGGCCTTGCTCACGTGGGCGGAGTGGCCAACGGCGATGTTGCGTAGCTGCCCCCGGACCAGCGGCAGCACCGCGCTGACAGGCTGGTGGTAGTTGGCGAATTTCCGCCGCATCACGTCGGCGCTCGAATTCGAGCCGATGGAGACCACCAGGGAACGGGCTTCCAGCGGCGCCGCACTGGCTTGCACGAGGGCTTCATCCAGCCCGGCTGAAAGCTCAAGGGGCCAGAATACATCGCCGTCCATGACACCCGAGGCCACGGGCGGGTCCCACGGATACAGCAGCGGATCGAGATGGCCGGTGCCGCCGGCATTGCTCAGTCTCATGGACTCAGCCGGGAGAAGCCGTCGGCATCCTCCTGGAGACTAATCAAGGTGGCCCTCTTTCGTGGTCGGTACTTCCAGTGTCCCGCACTTTTGGGGGACCCGACCTTCGGCGCTAGCGTCGACTAGCCCGCGCTGCTTCGGTGAGACACCCCTCCTGCAATGGGCATTCTATGTTGGAGAACTACTTCAGGCTACCTTTCGACCCAGGCGCCTACGACTGCATCCGGCTGGCAAGCTGGCGATGGTTCGGGCGGTGTAAGCCATTTGCTCCGCGACGCGGAGGGGCGCTCTCGGACCTCATGTACGCGAATGCTCTGCCCAGCAGCCCGCGGGGTGCAGGTGCCAATCCCCTGGCGACCATCGGGCTGCAGTCCGACGTCACATTTGCCTACGACGCTGAGTCGCCCGCCGCGGCAGTGGAAGCTCATCTCAATGCCTGATCCCGGCGAACAAACGACAGAACGGGCACGGTCGCACCGTCACCTCGGAGGATCGCGGGCTGCCAAGGAAATTGCCGGAGTCAGACGGACGGTGAGGCCATATATCGCGTCCGACGTTGGTCCTTTCGCTGTCCATTGCTTCGCCTGTTGTAGATTTACGACTAGCAAATCCGCGGAAAACCCTTTTCCGGCTCCCATGAAGCACGCAAGGTAGGCAGTGGAAAATATCACAGGCGACGTTCAGATCAGCCCTTCCCTCGAGCTCGTTAGAGAGCGAGCATCTAATGCAGGATGGACTCCTGAAATACGCAAGCCAAGCGTCGCTGGGTTCACCTCTGGACCCCGGGTAGTTATACACGGACCCAACGGCAGGGATCGACGAAAAATATTTGTAGGTGAGCCGCGGGCAGAGATTCTCACACGTTTCCAATTTGAGAATTATTGCTTCTTGGGAGACTATCTCGCAATTAGCGACACCTCGCGAGAATACTTTGAAATCATGGTCCGCTCTCGCGCAGGAACACGAGAATTATTGGATTTGCCTGGCGTTACTTTTAAAAACAAGGACAACCCAGACTCGGGCGCGAACTCCGAAGTCGACGAAGTGGCCATCGACGAGTCGATAGACTATAGTGCCCAACAGAGCCTCGACCTAAGGGACGAATGGAAGCTCTCTATAAGTGATCCGAAACAAGGGTGGCAGGCAGAACTCTCCCCTCAAAGCGACGAGTTCTCCGCTCTAGTGCATGACCCCATGGCCTCCCCTATTCTGGGAACTGGGCGCGGACGCCCCTCTGTGACACTGAAACTATGGGGGATCAAGGCCGCGAATCATGATCAGGCGGTCCATGTGCTCGAGAAACATGCCGGCTCCCTTCTTTTTGAATTCGACGTTCGGTACGGGCTGCTACTGGAACTAACGAGAAGCAGCGTCGGTCGATCCCGAGGAGGTATTAGTCGCAACGTGAATCGCACTCAACCTCCTACGCTTCCGCGCTCTGAATATTCAAGCGAAGCGTTGAGTCTTTACAACTATGCGAGGGCGGCTGTGGGATTGCCCCTCCTGCAGTTCTTGGCCTACTACCAAGTCCTGGAATTCTTTTTTCCCCAATATTCGCGACAAAGTGCGTTGAAACGCATTCGGCAAGAGCTCGTGGATCCGCGATTTGATTTTTCAAACGAAGCCGACTTGGCCAAGATACTAACCATCGGAGCGGCCGTCGGGGGGCCCTATGCCAAAGAAGTAGATCAGTTGCGTGCCACAGTAGACGGCATCACATCTGAAGCCTCTCTTTGCGAGTTCATGGCCGAAACGGCCGGGCTATCCGAAGCAATGGCTGACAAAAAGCTCATAAAGGATGTGTCAACGATCAATTTCGAAAACCGTGGACAGTCCGTGGTCGACCAATGCTCGGCGAGAATCTACTCCTTGAGATGCCGAATCGTACATACCAAGTCAGATGGTCAGGGGACTGGCGGTCTCCTGCTACCCGGCTCAAAGGAAGCGCATTCCCTAAATTTCGATGTCCATCTCCTCCAGTACCTTGCGCAGAAGGCCATCATCGCCGGAGCTACAAAGTTATAGGAAGCTCTCCAAAGAGCTGGGAGACTGAACCCAGCGTCCGTGCTTGTATCCTCATAAATGTGACTGACGCACTTTTCAACATTGGCCCTGACGACGAACCGACTCCAAGCGCTGGTCCCCCGGAGCATCCGGTTCGAGACGACCAAGTGCTCGCCATCCGCGAAGCGTTCGCTAACGCCGGGATAGACAGTCAGGAACGTCGCCAAGATATCGCTCAAAGCTGCGTGGTTCGGCCCTTGGCTTCGCTTCGCGAACTCACAGCAGCCGAAGCCCATCGCGTTTTGAAGCGCATTAAAGAAACCGCCGCGGCAATGCCGGGACCCGAAGGAGCTTCTGCCTGGGATCTCCGAGAAGAAGACACCTGGATCGACAAGCTCTAACTCAAATCGAGGAAGCCCCGCGAAGCAACTGACGCTGCAGCCTCGTAGTCGGTCATGCGCTCTGCAACTGTTCGCATCGCTAGCTCCGGCGGCAGCATTTCGAAGAACTTGAGCTGCCTGACGGCCCGCTCATCAACGGTGGGTACCACTCCGCGGAAGTCCGCTCCGAATTCGGCTTTGGCCTCGCTTACAGCGGATGCCACGGCACCTGCGGTTGCGTCGCCGCGCAGGGCAATCTGCCAGTTGTCGTAGGCGGTGGTCGTTTCAAAAAGCTCGGGGCGGACAGCGGAAAGCGCTGCCGCTAGGACTGCGTTGCCTCTTGCGCCAGCCCAGGTCCACCATCGAACTCGGCTTCCTCCGCCGGATCCAACGACAGTACGGGCCTGGTCCACCCTGTTTGAGTACTCGTCCCGGAGTTCCGACATCATGTTCTCGGCCCTTTTGGTCGTTCGGACTCCTTGCGGTTCCGCACCGAGAAGCACACGCCTGATAGCGTCGGAGAGCGCAAACGAATACGGCTGCGGCATACTGGCCCACTTGACCACACCGCCCTGACTTGAAGGCTCAACGTAGGCCCGCCGGCGCTTCCAATCGACGTACGTCACTTCCCAAGGCCGTCCCCCCAAAGTGATGAGCCTCGGCCCATCCACCTTCCGTTGAAGCAGCATCGGGTCCACCGCCCCGACTTCTTGGCGGCCATGAAGAATCACCACTTGCGGGTCCGCCGTAAATACCGCCATCAGGTCCCTGTAATGGATGCGACCGTATCGTTTTTCGGCTTCAGGTCCTGCAAATAACATCCCGCCGTCCGAATCAAGATGGCCCTGGTTGAGCAGCCACTCCTGTATCGACTGCCATTCCCCCGGCGCCGCCAGTTCAAGTCCTCCAAACCAGGACGGCCACTGACGCTCGCCAATGCGCCTTTCTTGAAGAGTGACGCCGAGTATCTGCTGCGCGGCGACGTGCCGGGGCGACAACGGCGGCACCACAGGCTCGACGTAGCCCTCAGACCAAAGCAGCAGCAACCCGGAAGCCCGGAGGAACTCGGACTCCTCGGTAGCGAGGAACAACATGTTCCGCTTCGTCTCCGCTCGTCGGCCGGTTCGGCCCAGTCGCTGCAACAAAGAGGCAACCGTGCGTGGGGAACCCAGTTGAATCACCCGGTCCAAGTCCCCCACGTCAATACCGAGCTCAAGTGTAGAGGTGGAGACGATGACGCAGTCACGCCCAACGGCGAAGGCCGCCTCCGAGCGACGCCGGGTGTCCACCGACAGCGAAGAATGGGAGACATGAGTCTCGACGCCATTGTCATGGAGTGCCAGAGCCAACTCTTCGACTACTCGGCGAGAGTCGGCAAAGACCAAGCGCTTCTCGCCGCGGTGGAGTCCAGCGACAATCTTCGCCGCGTTCGAGGTGCTTCCCACGAAATCCAGGTCCATCTGCGGGGCAGCTGCCGCGCTGGTATCTGGAGAAACCACCGTGGCCGGTCTTCCTACTGCGCCTCCCTGCAACCAGTGAAGCAATTCGGGCGCGTTGCCAACCGTCGCGGAGAGACCAATTCGCTGGAGCGGCTGGCCCGACAATTTGGTGAGTCGTTCGAGAACACCGAGAAGGTGCCAGCCCCGGTCATCGCCGGCGAATGCGTGGACCTCGTCCACGACGACGGCGCGGAGATCAGCAAAGAATCGTTTCGGATCGCTGCTGGTAGAAACCAGCATGGACTCGAGTGACTCCGGGGTGGTTAGCAAGATATCTGGCGATTCCAGAAGCTGCCGGCGCCTCACGCCTGCCGTCGTGTCTCCATGCCTCACCGAAGCTGTGCGGCCCAGCCATGATGCGTAGGTGCCAATCCTGGGTTCCAGGTTGTTCAGCAGCGCCCGCAGCGGACAAATGTATAGGACCGATGTTCCGCGCCATTCCTCAACGGACATGCGAGACAGCAGCGGGAACATTGCGGCCTCGGTCTTGCCGCCGGCTGTAGGAGCGAGCAGCAGCGCGTCGTCACCTCTTAGCAGAGGTTCTACCGCCTCGTCCTGCAGCGGGCGAAGGGCCGGCCAGCCCAGGGAATTGACAATGTGATGCTGCACTGCCGGACTCAGCCGGTCAAATCCGCTCATACGAGCTAGAGTTCCAGCTCGATGTCACCGGCTGAGAGCCTGCTCGCGTTCTGTTCTACTTCACTCATGTCCTCGCGGGACAATGTGAGTGAGTAGTGCTGTCGCGGATCGAAGTCAGCAAACTGGTCGACGCGATCCAGCACGTCTCCCACCAGCTTCTTCAAGAAAAGCCTGGGCGCAATGCCAACCTTGCCCCCCAGTCCCCCAGCCACTGCAGAAGCCAGATCCTGGAGGTAGGCGTCGTCCACCAAAGCCCCGATGCGGTCGCCAGAGGAACTTCCCGCGGAGTACAGATCCCTCACACGTTTGCCCAGCTCAACCAAAGAATCATGGTTGAAGCCGGCCAGCCTGATCTGGACGGCACGAGGATTGTCGAAGCGACCGTCCGTAGCAAAGTCCGTGGCTAACCGCTGCGCCAGCGGGGGCAAACGTGGCACGCCGGAGGGCCCGTCGAAGAACGCAGGGGTGCCGGTCATGACAAGGTACAAGCCGGGGAACCTACCAGAATCCACTTCATCCATGAGCTGGCGCAGTGCATTCAGCGCTTTGTCCCGGACGTCGCCCCGGACCCGCTGCAGAGTCTCGACCTCGTCCAGAACGACCAGCAGACCAGGATGCCCTGCATCTCTCAGGATAAGCAGCAAACCCTGAAGGAACCCAAGCGCACCGAAATGATCGAGGTCACCGCGGACTCCTGCGACGCGCTTTGCTGCTGCCGAGACGTGCGGCTGGCCGCCCAGCCACGCTGCAAGTCCGTCGGCGGCGGGTGCATCTCCGGTTGAGACGGCGGAACGGTAACCGCGCAAAGCCTGCGCGAAAGCCGGCGTCTTGGCACTCACCGATGCCAATCGATCGTCCAGGAGCCTTGCCGTCGCGGCTTCGAGCGCACCTGCCCCGGCATCAGCGAGACCGGGCTCCGCCGCCAAAGCGTCATCTTCCAGTGTGAACAACCAGGCATCCAGGACGGAACGGAATGCACTGGGGGCAACCGATGCAGTCCGAAGCGATTCTGTAATCCGTCGATAGACAGTTTCGAGCTTGTGAAGGGGCGTCTCCGTTTCCGAGATCTGCACTTCGGCGGTGGCGAAGCCGTTCTTCAACGCCAGCTCGGACAGGTATCGGGCGAAAAACGTCTTGCCTGTGCCATATTCGCCTCGCACTGCCTTGACAGTGGCACCTCCGGACGCCACAGAGCTGAGCTCGTCGCTCAACGCAACGTGGAATCGGTCCAGGCCTACGGCCAGCAGGTCCAAGCCGTTGGCAGGAACGGTACCGCGGCGAAGCGCGTCAATTACCTCCCTGCGGCGGCGCGGCGAAACCTCGGCCGTCACGCCCTGACCTCAAATTGCTCGCGGAGCAGTGGTTCGTCGATCACAAGTGAATTCCCGTCCAGCCGCAGAACTGGGTAGCCTTCCACATTGAGCAGCTTCTGCAACTGTGCAACAGCGCCGCTGATGCGCTGAATCGGCACGCCGATCGCGACCGCAGCAGCATGAAGGGGCAACCGTGAACCGGCCGCAGTAACCGCAGCGTCCACGAAGGCTTCGATCTGACCATCGAGGAGCGTCACGCGCCCCGCAATTTTTCGTTGTGACTTATAGCCCGCGGTGGCCACGACGCGAGCCCCCAAGTTGGAGGGGTTCTTTCCGGCTGTAGGTGCGTTCGCAGAGCCCTCCAGCTCGGAAAAGAGGTCCGGGCCCTCGTCGCGGGCCTTCTTGCTTTTTGGCGGAAGTGGCACGGGCTGCGCCTGAGTGGTACCCGAGGAAAGTGACCACCACAGCGGTTCCTGGGGTGGCGCCAGCTCCCACCCTTCGGGGACCACTCCGTCCGGGACGAAGACGGCGAGCGGCACGACGGCTTCGGCCGGCGATCCTCCCCCGTGGTATCCGGCCTTGAGCGGCCCGTACCGGAGACCTTCGTCGACCGCCAGGATAGCTTTTCCTCCGTGGTCTAGAACGCGTGGTCCGGCCACGGCGATTTCGTCTTCACCGGGGGTCCCTAATGCTGCGCGGGACCGGGCGCTGGAGATCTCGTCAAAGCGCCGTTGGGTTCCGGCGCGCCGCTCGACGACGTGCCCGTGGTCGGCGGTCAGTACCACCGTTCGGCCGGCAGCTAGAGCGGCAGACAGAAGCGGGCGCAGGTGACGTACAGCGTCGTCGGTCCAGGATGTACCGGCGGGATCGCTGCGATCCAATGCGTCGTCGATGGTGTTCAACACGGATCCCACGAGGGGAAGCCCCTCCGTATCGGCGATGGCCGACGCCACGTCGGCAGCGAGCAGGTGCCCGGGACGCGAGGAATCGAGCGGCTTCTTGTGGAAGAGCACCGAGCCCTTTAGCCCGGCTGATTTGGCGACGGCGGCAAACCCAGTCCGTTCCTCGGATTGGCCGCCGGAGAGGAGTCTGCCTGTCAAGAGAGACGTGCGGCTGTGCTCGGTAATGGTCGGAAGCACTGCCAGTCCGCAGGCTCGTCTGCTGGTTCCCTTAGCAACTATCTCGGCCCATCCGTCCGGACGAGCTAAGACGCTGGCCATCACCTGCGTCGCGACGCCCGTGCTCATGCCGTCGAGGACAAGCAGCAAGGTCGGGCTTTGTCTCGCGAGCTTGGCGACCATTTTGGGCAGGATATCTTCGATCAGCCAGACGGGCTCACGCCCGGAGAAGCCCTCGATGCGGCTCGCGGCGGATGTGGCGATGGCCAGTTTTTGCGCGAACACGCGGTCATGTAACGTTCTGCGCTTCTGAGCTCTGACAACCGTTGATTCGATAGAGCGCGCCAGCTCGGGTTCGTCGATCCCTTGCGCAGCAGTGTTGATAGCAGCATCAACCCAAGCGTCGGTATGGCTTTGCCGTCGGGCCAAGGAAGCCAAATCATTGCCGTCGGCAATATCCTCGGCCAGCCATCGCTCAAGCCGCACCGCTGCCTGGAACGGCTGCCGCCTGGAGTCCTGAGCATCCTCGAGCCCAACGGCGCTCAGTGGGTGTTTCGTGACGAGATCCCAGGCCGCTTCCACTGACTGGATAGTCCCGCCGAGGGCGCCGCTGAGAACTTGGTATGCCTGATTGAGGGAGGACGGCAGCAGATAGGAGTCGTTTGCGAGTGGCTGGGCATTAACGTCCTTCAAGACGCGGTCGGCGGCCGCAAGTGCCGCCTGACCTGCGCGCCAACTCTCCGGGCGCGCCAGCATGTCCTTAACCACGCCGATGCACATGGCCCCGAAAGCCTGGAGTTCCGCGCCGGTGATGGATTCGCCGGCCCACCGGTGCTCCAGCCGCGCCAGTGCGAGTTCTGCCTGCGTTCGTCGCTCGCCCGCTCCAGTTGCCTTCGCAGACGTCAACAAATGGAGGACGACGCCGAGCGGCAACACTTGTTCTGGCTGTCCGCTCGTCAGTAGATGCAACATTGGGCGTTCGCCATCGCCGAGACGTGCAGCGAGCCAGCGGAGGACCGCATCGGCCAAGGCATCGCCCGCGTCACGACGAAGGTCACCGATCGTTGCGGCCGCCCCAAAGCCGGACGTCCAGGAGAGCACCGCAAAGGCATCGATCCCGTGAAACGGCAGACCAAGCTGCTTACTCGCCACTGAGCCGAGTGCGTGGTCGCGGGAAAGTACGCCGGCCGGCGCCGGCGGCCACCCGTCCTCGGGCGCCGTCCTAAGAAGCCCGTAGGCAATCTCCGCACGACTCCCTTCACGAAGCAGTGCACGGTCCAATGAAGTCGCTGAGAACCTCTGACGTACGGCGTCCCAGGGGTCAGGGTTGCGCAGCTGCTGCCAGACGAAGTGCGAAAGGATGCCCGGACCGAGATCGGACTCAGTCCGGTCGGTGAGAATCACCAGCCACTCGGCGTCGCGTCGCTGATGCAGCGCGTCCCGAATCGCCAACGAGGAGACGCAGTGCACAACGTCGACTCGTTGCCCTTTGTCTACGAGCGTTGCGGCGCCGTCCGGATCAGGGACCGCACGGATACCAATAACGCCGCCCTTGCGCCGCCCATCGGTCCCGCGGGCCTTAGCGACCATAGCTTGAATTGCGGCCGGGGTGACGGAAACAGCCGCAGTCGCCTGCGCAATCATTCGATCACTCTCCACTGAACCTCAACGGACTTGACGCCGGACGAGAGTATCTCCTGTAGTTGAACTTCCAACAAGCTCAAAGCATCTCCAGGCTCGAGAACTGTCTTCTCCCAGTGGCCAACTCGGCCGTCCTTTCCTCCGTTCGAGCCGCCTGTGCCGCCCCCACCTGGACCTGGTGGTGTCACTGCTCCTGCAACCCAAGCAAAACCGTCTCTGTCAGCCTTCTCAAGAGCCGCAGTAGCCCGGTCCGCCTGTTCGTTCGCCCGCAGAGAATCCCGAAGGTCGTCCAGGATGCGGCGCGCCCGAGCTGACCGCTCGTCCGCACCCGCGCTGCCCTGCCTCAGTGGCCCGAGTCGCTCCCATTGGAAGTCCCGTAGCCTTTGGGCAACAAGACTCGCCGATGACAGGGATTTGGCTGCCTCTTCGTCTTGGCCTGGCAGCTCGAGTCCAGCCAGATGCCGGATAAGGACGACGCCGCTTTGGTCTCGCAGCACGCCGACCAGTACAGATGTGCGGCGCGCCATCTCGAGGCGGTCTCCGGTTGAGATCTCGAGCCGGGAATAGGCGCCTTCGAGGCCCGAGACCAGAGTCTGTGATGGTTCGTACAGTGCCTTAGCGCGCTCCTGAACATCGCCGGACAGCGCAGCAACCGCCGACGGCGTCAGGTAAGGACGGTCGGCAACACCAAAGATCGTGGCTGCACGCTTGCGCGCCTTGTTCCATTCCTCAGCCGTCGGCATTGGCTGAGGTCGCAGCTCCATCCCCGGCTGCAGTGTGCCAGGCACCGGCAGCCCGGACTGTGGTGCCCCGAAGTTGAACCAGGCACGCTGGCGGAGCAGCCCCCACCCCAGAATCACCAGGTCAGCAACTTCCGGTCGCAGTCCCTGGGCTGGTTCCACGGCATCGATGACCGCGCGGAGCTGCGCCACAGTTACCGGGCCGTCTTCATTCACGCTGTTTCGGGACAGACCGCGTACCAGCGTCGGGCCCCAGTCGCCGAAGCGGTCGTCACCGAAGAGGAAGTGCGTCTCCGTGGCTTCGCCGACGCGGAGCGCGTTGGCCACGCGCCGGATGCTTCGCGCATCGCCTTCTAGCTGGACGCGGTGCTCAGGGTCGCCTGCGGCGCGTTCGAGATGCGCGACGACGGCCTTCAGCTCAGGTTGGCGGACTTCGGCGTCGGCCGGCTCAAACTTGGGGTGCCCCGGATACGTCGCATCGAATGCCTTCGCTACGAGCTGTTGAAAGGCGGACCCCAAGCTCGCGCCCACCGGTGGGGCAGGATCGAAGCCCGGGTCAAGGGACCACAGAACCTGGCCCGTGCCGCCGTCGTCCAGCAATGCCCCCATCTCTGGCGATGCAGCACCGTAGGCCTGCTGGATTACTCGAAGCAGGCTGTCTCGGAGCGAGCTATGCTGCGCTTCCAGAATATTGCGGGCCTGGGCGCGGTCCACCTCTCCTAGGTGGTCCGCATGGCTAGCCCACCGGTCACCACTGCCACCGAGCAGCCAGTCAAGGATGACCAGCCGGCGCAAATCCTTCATACGGTCTCCGGAGAGGAAACGTGGCAACCACAGCACCGTCCGCGAGGTGAAGTTTCGGGAACGAAGCGAATCGATGCGCTGGATGTCCTCCACCGACGAGTGCCCGGATTCATCAAACGGGTGGTCAATGACGAAGCGCCAGGCGCCCGCACCAGCCTGGAGACGGTCCTCAGTAATGTCCCCGGCGTCCCGGACATTACCGAAGATGATTTCAATTTCGCGCTTGGAGCCGCGCCAGACGACGCTATGACGATGGGCTCCGCTGATATCCGGTGAGCCGAGATCAATTCCCAGGCTCTCCGTGATCAAGGCACGAAGCAGCTCGCGCTGCCTGCCCGCGTTATCTTCTCCCTTGGCACGCTCCACGATGGATTCGTAGTCCACGTCCGAAAGCTGGACCCGAATGACAGGATTACGAGGATCCGCATCCACGTGAATTTCAGGAACGTGGCGTGCCCAGTCGCGAACTTTGGACAGCACAACTCCTGCTTCACCTCCGCGCAATGGGGACACGATAGAACCGTGGTTAAGCGATGCCAGGCGTGCGGCGGTGAGTCCCTTCAGTGCCGGGACCTTGGGCGCAACAGCGGAAAGCAGTAGTGTCTTAGCCAGCCGGTCGTCGGCGAGATAGCCACTGGTGATACGGTCCGGCTTACCGAGATCCGTCTGCGCCAAGCCATGAACCCGCAAGATAAGGGGACGGAGCTTCTCCTGATAGAGCTGGGTCGCCGAACGGAACAGGGCGGCAGCCTGCGGGTCGAGGACAGCGTCACCTTTGCCCTGGACGATGTAGTCGAAAGCGTCGCCCACCGGGATAACGTCATCAATTGTTAGCGCGTTGCGCCGGTCAACCAGCATCTGCTGCATGACCTTCAACGCGGTCCTGTCCCTTTGCATGACGCTGGATAGGGAGCGCAGTGTGGACACCAGCGCGGGCGAGAACGGGTAAGTCATCCGGAAGGCGGCCTCGTCCGATCCGCGGTGCTGATCGTCAGCATTGACCCCGTCCAGAAGCACATCCCAGACCGCGGGCGCACGATCAAGTCCAGAGAACGCATCCTCGATGGCATGGCGGGCTGCATCGGTCTTCGGCTTGAGAAGTCGTCTGCTGGCTACATACGGCAGGTTGTCGTCCCCCAGAACGATGGATGAGAACCGTCCTTCCTGGTGGCGGAAGGCTCGGTCCAGCGCTTCCTGTTCGCTACCGCTGGCACCTGAGTCCGCAAACCAGCGGCGGAGGTCCATTTGGCGAGCAACGACGGAAATGAGCGGTGCCGCAAGCCTTTCATATTCACCTTCGACGAGCTTCGTGAGTTTTTGCGATTCCCGGCGGAAGAACTCAGGGGTCTGCATAGCGAACGCGAGCCAGAGAACCAGTTCGTCGAGGAACAGGACGACGGCGTCGTAGCCCAGAGACTTGGCGTGGTTGGACATCGCTTCTAGTCCGGTATCCAGATCCACGTATTCGGCATGGCGGGCATACGACTTGAAGTAACTGTCAACGAGAGCGCTCACCAGTTCCTGGCGCTCCGCGCTCTGAGGTGCCGCTGCGCGGGCTCCGTCATAGCGGGCACGGTCCCAAGAGCTGGACCCCAGGAGTCCTGCCCACTCGTCGTCGCCGGCTTCGGAACCAAGGCCAGCAAAGAACGCGTCATGCCCCAGCCGCTCTCTCAGTCCCTCTGCATCGCGCAAAAGCGCATCTGAAGGGAAGAAGGCAGGGAGGGGTGCCTCCGGGTGGAGAAGCTTGATCTGTTTGATGTAGCTGTCAAAGAGCTCCTGCTCCATCGAATCCGCGTCAAGGAAGTGGAATGCCAGCGGCAGAATCTTCTTGTTCTCCAGAGTCGGATCGTGACGCGCGACGACGGTTTGCAGCTCAGGAAGCGAGCGTGCATCCGGACTGTGCTGGAGGAGGGCGTGGAGGACCGCCATGAAGTGCGATTTACCGGATCCAAACGACCCGGCCAGGAATGCGCCCCGGTTGAACCCGGTGCTCAGTGCGTTCGATACGAGTCCGAGCGCGGCATCGAAGGCATCAGCAATCGCGGGGGTGACCACATAGTCTTCCACAGCATGTTTAGCACCTTCGCCGGAAACGCTGTCGGTCAGACGAAGGACGTAGTCTTCGCTTCCGGCACGCTCTGGAATCTCAAAGACATCCCTCAACAACTCAGGCATTCTGCCTTCCCCTTTTTCGGTTCTCGTTCTTATCGCTCGCGCAGCTCATTGTGTCACCATAGTTCTGCGTCCGCGGGTGGGCGTTGCAGGCCGCCACGCTTTGAGCTGGTCCTGGGACCGATCGATCTGGGCTGCCCGTTGTTCGAATTGCTGGGTACAGAAGTCTGCCATGCTCACGCCATAGGCTGGGTCGATCTCGGCGTGCCACTGTTTCACCCACTGGACGAGTTCTCCCATACCCGCCACAAGCGGCACGAGCTGTTCGTCCGGTGCGCCGTCTGCGATGAGCTGATCCATGATGGCGGCCAGCGCTAGGAACTGCTCTACGTGGTTCCAGCCGGCCCACCCCAACAGCAGAGTCTGATCGGTGGACCGGCCCGCGTCCGGGTACAAGATAAACCGCTCTTTCGGCACATCGAGCTTTCCGCGGGCCTGCCACCAAGAAGGCTTTTGGAAGTCTTCCGATTTGTAGTTCGGGGGGACCGCGGTCGCGCCAACGTCTTCCCCTGCATCTTCACGCCGCTGCAAGTCCCACGTCGATTCCCAGGCCTGGCGCTTACGCAGGCCGGAGTCTTTGAGCCGCAGTGAGGATAAGTAGGGTACGGACTCGTCTCCGGCTAGTCTCCCGAGGGCTTTGACGACGTCAATGTCCCGACTACCGGTCCAAAGCGAAAGGACAGACAGAAAGTCAGGGTCTCGTGAGACTGCATCAGAAAGCTGGCTAACGCTCTTAGCGACAGGGCGGCCCTGCCGATCGAACCACAGCGACCGCTCCTCCAGACGGTCCAACAACCAGCTCCGTAGAGCACGCTCCCGCTGCTTCTCCCCTGACTCGGACGCCCAACGACGCTTGAATTGGGGTTGTTCCAATAGCCGGATTGTCGGGTTTGACTCAATAAGATGCAGTCGTCGCTGAACCAGCTGCCGATACGACTCTGGCCAACGCGACGGAACCTTGACTACCGGGCTGGATCCGTGGCGGACGAACCAAGCGTTACCGGGATCCTCCGGAGGCAGGGTTGATGCCAAGGCAATCTCGAAAGCACGCTCTCCAACTTCAATGTCGGGAAGTTCTGACCCAGCGATGTCGCTGTCGCTACTTAGCAGCCCGAAAAGCCGGTACGTCTCCCAGTCCAGTTCCTCCTGCTCCGCCACCATCTTCCGGAGAATCGATGACCGTTTATGGAGAGCATTCTCCATCACGGCCTCGTCCGGTAGACCACTTGCAAATGCCTCTTCCATCGTGGTCGAAAGCTCACGAGCGAGGGCATCAAGATTCCTTCCCCGTTCAAGTGGAAGAACAACGGGTAGCGGTATGTCACCGACGTTTCCGCCATTGAATTGGTAAGTTCTGGCCCACGCGTAGTCAGCTGCGCCGCCCTTGGCTTTGCATTTTTGCTTCAGCCAAAAGCAAATGATAGACGAGTTCAGCAATCCCAACAGGGCAAGATGATCGTCTTCTGTCGCGCTGGCCGGTAGCTTCACGACGGGAGCCGACCTGTTGAACACCTTGCCACCCCGGTCCAACACAAAATGATTGTGAGTCGCAACCTCCGCAAAGGTTAGGGTCAAGGGAGATGAATAGCGCGAGGCGACCCAGCGATACCATCCCCACCATGGTTTCCCGGACGTCTTCTGTGTTTCGCCACCAAAACCAGTTACTGAGCCCAATACCGTTCGGAGCGGCCATAGGCGCTTAGCCCACGGCGATCCCTTCGAAAAGGGAATAATCCTTGCGTTCAAATCGTACGGTACAAAGGCAGTCTCGCTCACGTTGACAGCCCAATCTCTCACGCCATCGCCCGAAATCACAGATTTCAAGAGGTCCGCTGGGATTCGAGACCGTCCGAGCTCAGACTGCGTACTGAAGAAGCAATCATCAGCACCGGGGAAGCTCGCAAATCCAATCTTTCCCAAAATGATGTCGTTGAGGGTATGAACGCCGTTCTTCGCCATTTGAGCTACTACTTCCCCAGCCCCCCCACCTGAAAGACTCCAAGGGTGAGTCGAGAGAATTTTTCGTTCGAGGTCAACCACATCGATCCAGTCATTGCTAAAGCCGGGGCTTAGGATTTCCGAGACGATGGACTGCCAATAGGGTCCGCCCCGCTGGCCAGACGATCGCGGCTCTCGATGCCCATTGCCCAGGACAGCACGCACTTTGGGTCCTACAGGTGGCTGGTGCCGACCAACAAGGATTACAGTCGGAGTCCCGTCCATGTTGTGACCTGGGATCCAAGCACCTTCACTGTCCACCACAAGACGCAGATCTTGGCGCGACAGGTAGTCCTCGATGAGTTTTGAGCCGAACTCGCGTTTCATGAACGAATTCGACGTGATCTGGCCCGTCCACCCGGCCGGCTGGGACGCTGTTCCGTGTTTGGCCAGGCCAAAGAACCGCTCCATGAACGGAACGGTCAGGGCGTACGTGCCCTTGCAGGTCGCGTATCGCTTGCGGTAGGCCTCGTTCAAGGTCTTGTCTTTCACCGTGATGTATGGCGGGTTCCCGACAACTACGTCGTACTGGCCAGGTTTGAGGATGCGCTTAAGCGCCTCGAGGTCCTCGGTGACATAGGAGAATCCGGAGAGCCTCGCGTCGGCGTCGAAACCTTCGAACTGGAACTCTCGCTGGACCTGCCCGTGGAGGAGGGAATCGCCGGCAGCGAGGTGGAAATCGAACGCCGGGGCGAGCTCCAGGGACTGCTCGCTGCAGGCTTTCAAAGCGGCGACTGTGAGACGGAAGCGGGCGATGGCCACGGCGAACGGGTTCAAGTCCACTCCATGAACCGCGTCCAGAGCCTTCTGGACACTAGCTCGCCGATCCAGCCCGGGTGCTTGGCGCGACCATTCCTCAGTAAGCCGCGCAAACGCGCCTAAGAGGAAGTGGCCGGACCCGCAAGTCGGGTCAATCAGCTTAAAACCCTCCAGCGGCCGCTCCACCAGAGCTGGAGTCAGGGTCTGATCGAGAATGAACTCCTCTACGAACTCGGGCGTCTGCAGGAGCGCGAACGTCTTCTTCGCATAGTCGGAAAGGTCTTGGTATAGGTCGCCTAGGAATCGGGTGGACAAATCAGAATCAGCCAGATTGTAGATAGGTTGTCCAGCGTCGTTCGTCCGACGCCAAAACTCTAGGATCTCCGTGGCCATCCGGCCCGAAGGCTGGACCTGCCACAACGCCGAATGCTCCCCCACCAGATCCGCAGTGGCCGGTAGCTTCATCAGATACTCCACCGGCTCAAGCAACCACTCCCGGTCCGTCAGTTCCGGATGTGCCCTGAAGAACACAATCTGCGCGTCCAACGCTTCCTGCCGACGTGCACCGGGACCTGAAATCCACACCGGTCGGACCAGAGCGTTATCCTCAGCAAACCGCACAAACACGGTCGTCAAAATCCAAGCGACCGCGGCCTGGGTGATCTTATCGTCCCGCCACGCCTGCCATGCCGAGGACGTCCGCTGCGCATCCAGCGCACCCTGGTGCTCTGCCTTCCAGCGCGACAAGTTCACATCGTCCTGCGCCAACCGTTCGCGCAGATCGTCTTCCAGCCGCAAGACGAGCTTGCGCAGATCAGTGGTCAGCTGCGACGAAACAGTCATTCAGAAACTCCTACGGGGGCGTGGTTGTCAGCATTGTCGGACGGATTCAGAAATCACGCCGTCACCTTGGCTTTGCGTCCTCTGAGGGGCATCGAGGGACGCCAGGCTTTGAGCTGGTCATGGGACCGATCGATCTGGGCTGCCCGTTCTTCGAACTGCTGGGCACAGAAGTCGGCCATACTCACGCCGTAAGCAGGATCGACTTCCGCGTGCCACTGATTCACCCACGGGAGTATTTCACCCATACCCGCTACCAGCGGAATCAGTTGTACGTCTGGTGCACCGTCTGCAACCAGCTGATCCATGATGGCTGCCAGTGCCAGGAACTGCTCCACATGGTTCCAGCCGGCCCATCCGAGCAGCAGAGTCTGGTCCGTGGAGCGGCCGGCGTCCGGGTACAAAATGAACCGTTCCTTGGGTACATCCAGTTTGCCGCGCGCCTGCCACCACGATGCCTTCCGAAAGTCCGTCGAGGTGTACTTGGGGGGAACAGGAATAGAGCCGACATCATCGCCGGCATCCTCGCGGCGTTGCATATCCCACGTCTGTATCCACGCTTCATATTTGCGGAGCCCGGAATCCTTTAGTCGATGCGCGGCGAGAAACGGAACAGCCTCGTCGGTCAGGAGCTGAGTGAGGGCCTTAACCACGTCAACGTCCCGGCTGCCGTCCCACAAGGACAGAACAGAAAGGAAGTCAGCGTCCCGGGAGACGAGGTCAGCGAGCTGCCCCACACTACGGGCCCCTGGGCGGCCCTGCCGGTCGCACCACAGTGGCCGGTCCTCCAGCCGATCAAGCAACCAATCGCGAAGGGCACCGTCCTGCTGCTTTTCCCATGACTCGGACGCCCACCGTCGCTTGAATTCCGGCCTCTCTAGCAGCTGGAGCGATGAGTTCGACTCGATCAACCCGAGGCGGCGTCGAACCAGACACTTATAGTCCTCCGGCCAAGCCGACGGGATCTCGGAAATGGGAGTTGACCCGTGAGCATCGAACCAGGTCTTTTGCGCGCCTGTCGTCGTCAGCTTCTGTCCCAGCCAGATCTCGAATGCTCGTTCGCCCAGCGACACCTCTGGTAAGTGCGAGCCTGTATATGTCAGGTCTTCATCGACGAAGCCATAGGCAAAGTAGGTCTCCCAGTCTAATTCCTCCTGCTCGGCAATCATGCGGCGACCGAGAGAATTCGATAGCTCTCGGGCAGCCGCAAGGCGGTCTGAAGTTGGGAGTGACTGTTCAGCCAGAGCCCGAGGCGAGTTGTCCAGTATCTGCCGCCCCAGACAATCCAGGGTCTGCCCTCGATCGTGGGAGAGGTTAGCAGCGAGCGGGAACTCCTGAAGTATTGTTCCAGTGAAATCGTATGTACGAGCCCATGCAAGATCAGCCGCGCCGCCCTTTGGCTGAGCTTTTTCCTTCATCCAGAAGCAGGCAACAGACGAATTGAGCACCCCGAGCAGACGAAAGTGGTCCTTTTCTGTAGCATGCCCCGGCAACTTGATTACCTGAGCCGAATGCTTGAAAATTTTGCCCCCGCGGTCAAGAACAAAGTGATTATGGGTTGCTATTTCGGCAAAGACGATGCTGAGAGGGGTTCTCAGTTTCGTAGCCGTGAGGCGTCCAAACTCCGTCCATTTGAGGCCGCTTTCCACTTTTGTGACTCGTCCGAACATCACATTGTTTGAGAGGTTGGTCCGATAGGGCCACAAGAACGTGAAAATGGAACGGTGACTAGTAGCAGAAACGTCAAGAGCTTTGAAATCTTCATCGTAAGGGAATATCGCCTCAAGCTCTTCTCTGAAAGAAAAGTCTCTAAGCCCGTCCCCCAAGACCATAGGGCGTAATAAGTCGGCCGAGATGCTCGCCCGCCGGTGCACATGGCCAGGTGCTAGATATGCATCATCTTCGAGTGTAAAGCTGACAATTCCAATAGAATTAACGATCTTGGAAAGTCTGTGAATACGAGCTGATTCGATCTGATCCAGCACAGCGGGCGCCTGCCCTCCGGATAAGCTCCAGGGATGACGAGCAAGCGTATCGCGAGACAGGTCGACAATCGTAACCCATTCGTTCTCAAAGCCCGGGGCAGACAAGTTGTTCGTCGTGGAGGTCCAATATGGTCCGGTTCCGTTCTGGGCCGTTGATCTCGACTCTCGCATGCCCATACTCAGAACTGTTCGGACAGTCTGTTTCACCGGTGGTTGATTCCGACCAATGATTATAACGGTTGGAGTGCCGTCCGTATTGTGGCCAGGAATCCAAGCCCCTTCCGAGTCAATGACGTGAGTCACGTCCTTACGGGGAAGAAAGTCCTCGATCAACGCGGAGCCGAAGCCCCTTTTCATGAACGAGTTCGAGGTGATCTGCCCTGTCCACCCGGCGGGCTGAGACGTGCCACCGGATTTCGCCAAGCCGAAGAATCTCTCCATGAACGGGACGGTCAAGGCGTATTTGCCCTTGCACGTCGCGTAACGCTTACGGTAAGCCTCGTTGAGCGTCTTGTCCTTGACAGTGATGTATGGCGGGTTCCCGACGACCACATCGTACTGATCGGGCTTGAGTATCTGCCTAAGGAGTTTAAGGTCTTCGCTGGCATAAGAGAACCCGCTGAGCTTAGAGTCGGCATCGAACCCCTCGAATTGGAACTCGCGCTGTACTTGCCCATGAAGGAGTGAGTCCCCCGCAGCTAGATGAAAGTCGAAGGCCGGCGCCAGCTCCAGGGACGTCTCGTTGCAGGCCTTCAGGGCGGCGACGGTGAGACGGAAGCGGGCGATGGCCACGGCGAACGGGTTCAGATCAACACCGTGGACCGCGTCCAAGGCCCTTTGAACCCGGGCACGCCCGTCCAAGCCCGGCGCATGGCGGGCCCATGCGTGAGTCAGCCTCGCAAAAGCTCCGAGCAGGAAGTGCCCGGACCCGCAGGTCGGGTCAATCAGCTTGAACCCGTCGAGCGGCCGCTCCGCCAACGCCGGGGTAAGCGTCTGGTCGAGAATGAATTCCTCTACAAACTCCGGAGTCTGCAGGAGCGCAAACGTCTTCTTCGCATAGTCGGATAGGTCCTGATACAAGTCACCCAGGAAGCGGGTCGACAGCTCAGTGTCTGCCAAGTCGAAGGTTGGAAGTCCGGCGTCGTCCGTCTGCCGCCAGAATTCAAGGATCTCCGTAGCCATCCGTCCCGAAGGCTGGACCTGCCACAACGCCGAATGCTCCCCCACCAGCTCCTTGGTGGAAGGCAGCTCCTTCAGATATTCCACCGGCTCCAGCAGCCACTCGCGATCTGTCAGTTCAGGGTGGGCACGGAAGAACGCAATCTGAGCATCCAGCGCCTCCTGCCGCCGCACCCCAGGACCTGAAAGCCACACCGTGCGAACCAGCTCGTTATCCTCGGCGAACCGGACAAACACTGTCGTCACAATCCACGCAACCGCCGCCTGGGTGATCTTGTCGTCCCGCCACGCCTGCCATGCCGACGACGTCCGCTGCGCATCCAACGCACCCTGGTGCTCTGCCTTCCAGCGCGACAAGTTCTCATGGTCCTGCGCCAACCGTTCGCGCAGATCGTCTTCCAGCCGCAAGACAAGCTTGCGCAGATCAGCGGTCAGCTGCGGCGAAACAGTCATTCAGGAACTCCAATAGCGGGCGCGGTCTTGAGGATTGTGTTTGCCTTCGTGTCGATCCAGATGTGATCAAAACGGACAAATTGATTCGGTGAAGTTTGCACGGGAACGCCGTCGAGCAGTGGGCCTTGATTCGCGGCCAGCTGCGGAACCACCAGCCAGACTGCCTGTCCTCTGGCCACGGCCAAGTCGCTCAGCCGTCGCAGAACGTGGGCGTGTCCGTACCTGGCTAGCGGAGCGGCTTCGGTGAGCAGAACCGGGCGCGGAGTGCCGCCGTCGTGCTCTTGCATCACGGCCTCTGAAATGGCCAGTTCGACTGCCGGAAGGGCTCGTTTCACCACGGCGGCGAGGCCCTTCCCGGCGCGGCTCTCTCCCGGCTGTGCGTCGGCTGCCACGAGAACATCCCATGGCGGAACTGCGCGTTCGTTGGCGAGACGCTTCATCTCGTCCATGAGAATGCCAGTGAGATCAAGAACCCGCGCGTTGAACTCGTGTTCGAGCACGCTGACCAGCTTGTCGATTCGATCCGCTGGACACCCGAGGGTGAGGAAAGAGCGTCGAGCCGAACTTTCCTCGAGGCGCCGGGCCACTGAGCCGCCATCGATGTCGTCAGTCTGGGACGCCACCACAGTCGGCATGTACGAATGAAGTCCCGTGGTGTCGCCGCCCTCGGTGGGACTGTAGTAGCACTGAGACGCCTCATCGAACTTCAGGCCCAAGCCTGCCCGGTCCAACAGCTCGTCGAGGGACGGCCGGCGCGGCAGATCCGGCAGCGCGGGGAAGCGAGCATGGACCCGGTCCTGAACTTCTTTGGGGCTGAGCCGTTCCCCGGTGCTGATTCCCTGGAACGTGAGTGCCACGGCCTTCGCCTGATCCAGATCGCGTCGGTAGAGTTCAGCCGCACCGGTGAAGGCGGCAGTCCGGGACATTTCCGCCGCCAGCCGGACCAGTCTTGTGCCCTCAAGAAGTCGAGAATTGTCCGCTCCTACCGATTGCACGGTGGGCAGGAGCCTCGTTCGCGCACGGTCTGCGGGGATGAGCGCCTCGCCGAATGAGCCTCCGATCAGGAGCGCGTCTGCATCCCTGCCTAGCGCCTCGGCAATGTCCAGGAGACCTGGCTCCCGTGCAACGGCGAGCGCCCGGCCATCACGACGCCGCAGCTCCATGGCACCAAGCGCTTCTTCAGCGCGAAGCTGTGCACGCCGTCGATCCACAACGACGCGAAGAAGTCCTAAGGCGGAGCGGCGGGCAATATCATCCCGGACGCGGGCGCCCGTGCTGGAACGAAGAATTTCTGAAGCCAGCTCATTGATGCTGGCCACGTTACCCAAATCTTGCAGCCGTTCATCCACAATCTTTTCGAGGCGGCGGAGAAGCCCCAGCGCCTCTCCGTCTTTGGCCCACGCCTTGTGGAGAGCTTCGAGAACCTGATTGGCTCGGCCGGAGGTCACCGGAGTCGGCAGGGCAGCAGCAAGCTGCGCCTGGGTGGCGAACGCGTCCGTGTGCCCTTCCGTGCCCAGGATCAGAGCCACCATCTGCCCGCGGCCAGGGGACCGGGTAGAAGACACACTGTCGGTCAAGATCTTGGCGATTTCCTCCACCGGAGGCAAAGCGCCAAGTTCCGTGCTGCGGTCCCCTGCGCCGAACCGGTCTCGCCATTGTTTGGCACGGCTCTTAACTTCTTTGCGCGTGGGCTCCGCGACCCCCGACAGTCTGTTGAGGCGCACGGCGTCCACAGCCGCCAGGTCCCCTACCGTGCGAACACCGAAAGGTTCCAGAGCAGACAAGGCCCGGGCGGATAAGCCAGCTGCCTCGAGCTCGGTCTCTACTTTCGCCTTGGCTGCGAGCTCGTCGGCATCCTCCGGCGCTGTGGTCGTTCCGTGGGTAAAGGCGCCCCGCCACACCGCGAGCATTTCCGCCGCCGTGTCGTGACGCATGCTCGCATCGCGGGCAAGCGCGCGGCGGAAGAAATCAGCAAGCGAAGCTGCTACCGATGGGTCAAAGGACTTGGGCTCAACGGTTGCCTCGTCCGGAACAGCTGCCGGGTTTGCCAGGGGATCGCCGTAGTAGGGACGGTGTCCGGTTGCCATTTCGAACAGCACGACGGCGGCGGCGTACCGTTCGGCAGCCGAGTCGAACCGCGGACGAACTCCCCCGAGAAACGGGTCAAGGTAAGGCGGCGTGCCAGCGTCGAGGGCGGCAGCCGGCGCCCGGGAAAGTGAAAAATCAAAGAGAACAAGGTGCTTCGCCTTGCGACTGTCTTCTCGGACGCCGAGGTTGCTGGGCTTGATATCGCGGTGATCGATGCCGGCTTTGTCCAGTGCCACGACGGCGTCAAGCAGGTCGGCGCCGAAGCGTTCCAAAAGGTCGATGGAGAGTCTCCCCCCACGATCTCGGATCAGTTCGTCGAGGGTCTGTGAGCCTGCACTCTCCAGTAACAGCACTGTACGGCCGTTGAGATTGAACGGTCCTTCAACGAGAGTGGCCAGGCGGGGGCCTCGGAGCCGTCCGATGACTTCGGCTTCGGCTGTCAGCCGGTCGGCAGCCTTGTCGTTGAGTGCGACCTTAAGCACCCGGTCAGTTTCCGTGCCGTCGGGTCGTGTGTCCCTGACCATCAGCCCCTGGGCTGTCGATCCCTTGCCGAGCCTGCGGACGACGGTGAACCGGCCGTCTCCCAGAAGCGTTCCGGGCACGGCATCGAGCGGATCGGTATCCGGTTCGCTATCCCTCGGTCCAGTCGTACTGCTGTCCAAGGCATTGAGGAATTCCTGCACCGTGCGCAGCCGCTCACGCGGGACCGGCCGGGTGGCGTCCAGAACCGCTTTGCGCAGAGCCTCGCCGACTTGGGGAAGAACCGGTGCGATGTCCAAGCCCCCCTGCTCCCGCAGCCGCTCCGCGAGTGCCAGTGAAGAGGCCGCCGGCCGAACCATGGTGACGACGTAGTACGCCAGGGCACCGAGCCCGAAGACATCCAGCCCCACGCGGTCCGTGGCAGCCGCACTCCACCGTCCTTCGGGCGCACGAAACGCCTCAGTCAGCCATGCGTCATCTCCCGCTGCAGACGCGACGGACGTCTGGTCCGCGCCGAAAAGCCGTGTGACGCCGTCGTCGCCTGAAAGGCCGGTCGCCACCGCTGCGGCCGCTCCCGCCGTTTGCCAGTCACTGACTTGCACGCGAAGGCGGTCTTTGGACCGTGCAACCCAGACAACCTTTGGGGACAGCCCGCGGTGCACAACTGCGTTGCGGTGCGCGTAGTCGATAACTTCGGCAACCTGCCGGATGATGCTGAGTTGGTCCGCCAGGCTGACGCCGTTCCTCTGCTCAGCAATCCACAGATCAAGTCGCTGCATGGACTCATCGAATGGATAGACCAGCCCCACACCGAGGTCGGACTCGACCATGTCTCGGGGTTTGAGCAGCCCGTCGTGGGACAGTCGGTTCATGACCCGGTATTCGTGTTCGGCGATTTTTCGAGCTCGGATCCGCTCTGCGTTGCCTGCCCCGGGGTCTGCCACCTGGAAGCGGATGCGCGCTGTGTCCTGCTTGACCACCTGGTGGTAGGCGCGCCAATCCTGCCAGCCTTCGCCCTCGTCCAGAGCGCCGTCCTCGATAATCCATGAGCCTGCCGTGCGCTCGCGCCGCTGCACGAGGCCGATCCGAGCCATTAGCTCGGCGAGGATGGCTTCCTGGTTTTGACCGATCGCGCGGTCAGCGCGGGGCTCCTCGAGAAGGAGGTCGCTGATTCCGGGAAGATTCGACTCGTTTTCACGTTCGTCGAGGCCGAACAGGTGCGACGCAGCGGTGCCACTCATTTCGCTGACCATGCCCGGGTGGTGCAGAAACACCGACTCCTGCACGAACGGAATTATCTTGCGATCGTCTGCGATGTCCACTTGTTTCTCGCGCGCCCATGACCGCAGCTCATCCTTGAGCTTGGAGCTGAATCGCTGAGCTTTACGCCTTGCCAGGAGGAGCGGTGATTCCTCGGCCCGCCGGCCGTCACGCAACCACTGGGTGTCGTTTCCGTACAGTCGGCCGGAGTAATACTTTAGTTCGATCAGGTGAAGTCGGCCGCGCGCAAGCACCAAAGCGTCAACCTCATGCCACCGCCCTTGGCTGTCCAGGAACTCGAAGTTCGTCCAGGCTCGGAAGGGCGTGGTGGTGGGCAGCTTCGACTTGAGATAGCGCAGCCCCTCGATCTCATGGGGAAACTGCGACGGGCTGACTTCAACCCAGCGTTCTTCAGTCAACGTTCCCCCTGTGGATTCGCCGTCCAGCACCTGTGTGAGCGCGGCCAGCCCTTGAGACTCTAGCCTTCCGATACTACTGGGTGATACGACAATCCTCGAAGCTGACTCGCGTGACTTTCACTTGGGTCCGCGGTGGGTTGCGCAACGGCGACCGGACTCGTCGAACAACGTGCATCCGCTAGGTTGTTCCCATGCATCCTGAAGTTCCCGCGACCCTTCCGACATCCTCTGGGACTCTCTTGATCATTGGAAGCAACCCTCCTACGACCAGCGGTCAACGCACGCTTGCCCGCGCGGAGCAGGCGCGACATGTTCTTGACTTCGATCGCTACGAAATCGTCAACCTCTTCAGTTTGCCCACCTACCGCACCTCCGGCGTCTCCACTGCCGGAATCTCGCCTGACGGATGGCTGGATGCCCGCCCAAACCTCGCACATGCGCTCGATGGAGCGTCAGCCGTTCTCTTGGCCTATGGCATCAGCAAGCCATCGGGCGAAGCCGCTAAGCATCATGTGGCCCAGGTGAAGTGGCTCGAAAGCGAGATCGACGAGAGGGGTCTACCTGTCTGGTGGGTCGGCGGAGCACCTCGTCACCCTTCGCGCTGGCACCGCTATACACACCGTATGCATCCCGAGACTGCTTTCCTCACCGCCCTGACGATTGCCCTCACAAGGTGGGTGCGCAGCGACTGATCGTATTTCCGAGCGGGGCTGGCAAGCCAATTCACGGTGTGGGCGACATAGATGGATAGTCTCTAGTCAACACAACAGAAGAAAAATGGGGAAGCTCGCATGGATGCACGTAATCGTTCGCTCGCCGACTGGTTCACACGAGTTAGAACCGGCCAACTCCGATTGCCTCGTTTTCAACGGCATGAGGCGTGGAGTCACAACGAAGTCGCTGGCTTGATGGAGACAGTACTCAGAGGACTTCCCGCTGGGGCTACACTCATCCTCGAAGTTGGGGACAACGAACCGTTCATTTCTCGTGCCCTAGAGACCGCCCCGTCCCCTTCCGAGCGTGTCCACGAGCACCTTTTAGACGGCCAACAACGACTGACGGCGCTCTGGAGGTCTCTCCACGACAACTACCCGGATCGGACGTATTTCCTTCGTCACGAAGAGGACGAGTCAACGGGTGAAAAGGTCCCACGGGTTCTGGCCCAGAACCGGTGGCGACGTGGCGAGACCCGATACCCAATCTGGTGTGACAACCCCGTCGATTGTCGCGAACGCGGTTACATCCCTTTGCGTTTGCTTAACCCCGAAAGCAATGAAGACGTGAGGGCATGGGCAGACTCCGCTGCCGGAGACGACCTCCGCATCAGCAGGGATATTGAGACGAACATTGCCGACCTGAGAAGCAAGGTCCGGAACTACAACATCCCTCATCTGAGCCTTCCCATGACGACGCCCAAGGACGTCGCTTTGGATGTCTTCATCAAGATGAACACGTCCTCAGTGAGGCTGAGTGCATTCGACATCGTGGTCGCTCAGCTCGAGGAAGCAGTCGGCCAGTCCTTGCATGAGCTTGTAGATGACCTTCGCGCCCAAGTCCCGTCGCTGCATCGTTACGCTGACGCAGGAAACCTGGCCCTGGATGTTGCCTCACTTCGATCTGATCGCCCTGCCGGCCAAAGGAGCTATGAAAAACTCGACTTGTCCGAGGTCGCCCGGGAATGGGACGACATCGTGGAGGGCATCTCCTGGGCTATTGGGTTTTTGGAATCGGAGAAAGTATTTGACGCTCAGCGTCTGCCGTCCATCGTAGTTCTGCCAGTTCTGGCAGCGATACACCAGTTCATGCCTAGGTCCTTGGACGCTGCGGGCAACGCAAGAAAGCTCGTCAGGTCCTATTTGTGGCGTTCATTCCTTACGCGGCGCTATGATCAGTCGGCCGGGTCAAGGGCCCACCAGGACTTCCGGGGGCTGAAGAAAATTCTTGTTGGGGACGTACTTGATTGGGCATCTGCCGCGCCGATATTTGACGAATCTGTAACCCCGCTCCCCACAGAGTTCGACCTAACAACCGCGGGCTGGCCTAAAACGCGTGAGGTCGTCGCACGGGGAATCCTCGCTGTGTCGCTTCGACTCGGCGCACGGGATATTGCTGATGACCACGCGGTCACTTCCGAGCACCTGAAGTTCCGGGAGTACCACCACCTCTTCCCTGACTCGCTCCTAAATGTGGAAAGCCAGGTTGGCGGCAACAGATCAATGCGGGCCCTCAACTGTGCCCTAATTACCTGGAGTACGAATCGAAACATTTCGAACAAGCCTCCGCTGCAGTATCTGGAGGAACGAACCGATCGAGCGGATCTTGGAAGGGAGGCCATACAGTCACGACTGGCCTCCCACCTTATCCCGTTCGATGAACTCGCTATGGCTGGACCGTACAGTCCTGAGAGCTCAAGACAGATCGGGGAGGACTACGAGCAATTCCTCCAGGCGCGCGCTTCCATGATGATGCCCGTCATTCAGTCCCTGTGCCTTGGGGAGCATCCTTGAGCTAAAACGGGCACTAGGCGCTCAGTGGTAGGTGCGTGAACAAGACACGCACCTACCACTGCCTCTTAGTGGAGGCCGGCCCACCACTTCCCCATCGGGCTCCGCCTGAGCGGATCGTGTCCCGACTGAACGAACTTGCGGAGAGCGGGCAGAGAGTTCACATGCGTGGCTAGTGCCTGACTGAAAACCGGCGTCTGGAGCTGGGTCTGAATTCCCTCCGCCCAGATCACCCACGTCTTGTTCGTTACGAAACCTTGACCCCTCAAATCAATCTCATCTTCACAAAGCCGGAGGTATTCGACAGCCAGTCGTTGCTCAACTTCCGTTGGTTTTGTTAACGCCAACCGAAAATAGGGCCAATAGTGCCATTTGAAAACGGGGCCACGGGGTTGTGGTTCTATTGTGCCGTACTGGCGGCAGGTTGGTGTTTTTTGAGCCGGTAGCTGTTGCCTTTGAGGCTGATGACGTCGGCGTGGTGGACGATCCGGTCGATCATGGCCGAGGCGATGGTCAGGTCCCCGAAGACGTCGCCCCAGCGGGCGAACGGGAGATTGGACGTCAGGATCATGGATGCGTGTTCGTAGCGGCTGGAGACGAGCTGGAAGAACAAGTTCGCCGCGTCCTGGTCAAACGGGATATAGCCTACTTCGTCGACCACCAGGAGGCTGTAGCGGCGGAGTTTGACCAGTTCCTGGGCAAGTTTCCCGCGGGAATGGGCGTCCTGGAGCCGGGCGACCCAGCCGGTGGCGGAGTCGAAGAGAACCCTGTGACCGGCTTTGGCTGCCTTGATGCCGATGCCGACCGCGAGGTGCGTTTTGCCCGTGCCGGGTGGCCCGAGCAGGACCACGTTTTTGGCCTCGGAGAGGAACACCCCGGTGCCCAGGTGCGCGATGAGGTTCCGGTCCGCGGAGGGCTGGTGGTCGAAGTTGAACTCCTCAAGGTCCTTGTGGGCCGGGAATCTCGCGGCCTTGATCCGGGTCGCGGCTCCGGAGGCTTCGCGTTCGGAGACTTCTCGGGAGAGGACCGCTGCCAGGTACTCCTCATGGGACCAGCCGGCGTCTCTGGCCTGGTCCCCGAGGCGGCGGAAGCCGTCGCTGATCCGTGGTGCGCGCAGAGCCCGGGCGTAGTACTCGATCTGTGACGGTGTCCCGGTCATGAAGCCGCCTCCAGAAGGGCCGGCTGCTGGCCGAGATCGATGCCGAAGATCTCGTCGTAGGCGGCCAGATCCCGCACCTGCACTGCTTCTTCGGGTTCGGGGCGGTGCACCCGCTGGGTACGGAAATCACGGCGCATCACCGCCGCGCGGGCCACATGGGCCGGATCGGTCAGGACGAGGTGACGGGCCCATGCCCGGACGTGGGTGGCGATGATGACGCCGTCATGGGTGACCCAGACGGTGTCCAGATCGGCGGTGACATCCACGATCCGCCCAATGAACGACGGGTCCACGGAATAGTCGTTGGAGAACACCCGCACGTAGTAATCCCGTGGCAGCCGCACCGCGTTGCGGAACACCGCCTCCGGGGTCACCGGCGGCAGTTCCCGCATCCTCTCCCGGTCCAGGACGATCAGCTCATCAGGACGGCCGTGGCGGGACCGCGAGTACCGGTGATTTGCCTTGGGCAGCCAGTCCTCCAGCTGGCCGTTGAAATCCGCGGGTGAGCGGAAGTCCCGGCCCGGCATGAAGCGCTGCCGGAAGAACCTGTTCATCCGCTCGACCATGCCCTTGGACTCCGGATCCCGCGGCGGAAGCAGCTTGATCTCCAGTCCCAGGGACCCGGCGAACGCGGCCACCGGCTCCGTCGGTTTGCGCCTGCCGATGCCGGACTCGTTGTCCCACAGCAGCCGCGACGGAACCGCCTGCGCGTCCTGCAGCAGAGTCCACATTCCGCCCAAAAGGTCCGGCGTCGTCCGCGACGGCAGCATCCGTGCCTGAATGAAACCGGAGAACGCCGAGGTCATCACCAGCACCGGTGGCGTGTCGTTCTGGCCTTCACCAACGGGCAGCGGTTCGTGCGGGAACCAGAGATCGCACTGGACCTGGAACCCCGGCTCGTGGACCAAACGGTCAGCCGGATCAGGCGGGGCGTATTCCGGCCGGATCACGGCGACCTTCGCCCGGAACAGCGACGCGGAACCAGACCAACCCACCCGCTCCGCCAGCGTCGCGGCCGGCATCGTCGGCGTCTTCACCAACAATTCCCGCACCCTGGGAGCAAACGCATCAAAACTCGATACTCCGGCCGCCCGGTGATACTTCGGCGCCCGGTCCGACTCAAGCGCCCGGTCAACCGTTCCGCGGGAAACACCCACGATCCTGCCGATCTCACGCTTCGAGTGTTTGCCCGTCGAAAACAGGTGGCGTATCTCCGCCCAATCATCCAAATTGATCACCTTCCATAATGGTCGGTGGCCCTATTTTCAGTTGGCGTTCCTGGCCCTATTTTCGGCTGGCGTTAACAGGTTTAGTCATCTCCCCACCCAAGTACATTCTGACTGACATGCGGTCCAGTAACTGCCACTACCTCTGGACGTAGAGGTTTTCAAACTCGCGATGACGCTGGGTGCGGCTCCCCACTAATTGCAAAACTGCGAAGACAACCGCGACTGCGGTCACGAGCTGAGCAATTACGGCCCAATCGTTGAGATTCATTGTTTTCCTATTTGTACTTACGCTCAGCGAGCATTTTGCAATATTTGGTTAAAGTTTGAGCCCACTACTGCGCCACCGCAGCCGCCGTCGCAAAGACATCCGCCGGCATCGGGCGGTGCAGCTTCCAGCTAATCGCGATCGGTTTCTCCCCGGCGTGCTGAACGTAGTCCACCTGGCCCAGGCACGTGTACGGGACGGTCAGGCCAGTCTCATCCTCTGAAGTATCCCGAGTGAAGATCAGGATCTTCGATCCGTGAGCGCCCCGGTCCAGGTACCGTTTGCCCGTCGGACTTCCGGGCGAGGTCGCGTTCTGCGATTCCCAGTGGAACAGCTCCGGGCTGATCGCATAGTCCTTGTACATGGTGGTGGCCGAATGCTTCTTGTCGTCCTTGTTGAGCGTGACGAAGAAGGCGTCCGTGGCCGTGGCGGGACACCAGGCCACGCCCTCGCGGTGCTGCACGTTCTTGCCGAGCTCCAGCGACCCGTACTGCAGAGCCGCGAGGATCTCCTCGCGCCGGTACGTCGCGTGCGAGAGCAGCGGAACGTGCTGCAGCCCCGCCCCGAGGCCCTTGGCGGCATGCTTGGACGCCGCCACGCCCAGTTTCACAAGCTGGCGGATCTCGCTGCAGACAAACTGGTAGCCGCGCAGATAGTCGAGGCCGGCGTCGTACGACTGGAAACCGCCGCCGTCGTCCCAGAGCGTGTAGAAGAGCATGCGGGCGAACGTCTGCTCCCGCATGCCGAGCTCCGCGTAGCGCGGCGCGTCGGCGCCGACGAGCATCGAGTACGCCGCGGCGCGTTCCGGGTCATCCACATGGATCAGCGCGGCCATCCGGCCGAGGAGCTTCTTCTCGTCGGCGTCGGAGAGCTCCTGAATCCTTCCGCTGAGCGCCGTCTCCAACGAAGAGAACCCCTCGATCAGCCCGGCCTGACGCAGGTAGCCGGTCCACGAATCCTTGGTCGAACGGTAAATCGACTTCACGTCGCTACCCGACCGCTCCAGGTACTTCTCAAGTTCCGTCTCGGTGTAGGAAGCGATGTCCCGGACCAACTGTGACCGGTTGAACCGCAGCTGCGCCTTGATGTTGTCCAGCACGACCTTCTGCGCCACCCGGTCCAGCACAATCTGAGAGCCCGACGGCAGGTACGGAAACTCGTCCTCGACAGCCCTCTCCAGCTCCTTGCGCCCGTACCCGGTGAGCGCCCGGTAGCGCAGATCGAAGCGGAACTCCCGGTGCTGCTGGCCGATGAAGTCCATGACGGTCAGCACCGCCTTGCCCTCGGCTCGGCGCAGCCCACGCCCCAACTGCTGGAGGAAGATCGTGGCGCTCTGCGTGGGCCGGAGCATCAGGATGGTGTCCACCTGCGGCAGGTCCAGGCCCTCGTTGAAGAGGTCGACGGCGAAGATGCAGTTGATCTCGCGTGCGGCGAGACGCTTCAGCGCCGCCGCACGGTCGGCGTCGTCGGTGCTCCCGTCGACCGCGACGGAGGCGATCCCGGCGCGGTTGAAGACATCCGCCATGTAGTGGGCGTGCTGGACCGAGACGCAGAAGCCGATGGCCCGCATCTGCTCCGTGCTGGTGACCTTGTCGCGGAGTTCGCGGATCACCTTGGCGGCGCGGGCGTCGTTGCCGGTGTAGAGGTTGCTCAGCTGCGCGGTGTCGTAGCTGCCGCGCTTCCATTCCAGCTGGCTCAGGTCAACATCGTCCGAGACACCGAAGTAGTGGAACGGCACCAGCAGATCGGCGTCCAGGGCATCCCAGAGGCGCAGTTCGCTGGCGGTGCGGCCGTCGAAGAACTGTTTGGCGACGTCGACGCCGTCGCCGCGTTCCGGCGTTGCGGTCAGTCCGAGGAGCTGCTGAGGCTGCAGGTGATCCAGCAGCCGGCGGTAGGTGGGCGCCATGGCGTGGTGGAATTCATCGATGACGACGACGTCGAAGAAGTCCGGTTCCAGCTGTTCAATGCCGAGGGATGACAGCGACTGGACGGAGGCGAAGATGTGCTTCCACTGCCCGGGTTTGTGTTCCCCGACGTAGAGTTCGCCGAAGGCGCCGTCCTGCATGACGTCACGGTAGGTGCGCATGGCCTGCTGCAGAATTTCCTGGCGGTGGGCCACAAACAGCAGTTTCAGATTTTTGTCCGCTGCTTCGCAGAGACGCTTGTAGTCCAGCGCCGCGATGACGGTCTTGCCGGTGCCGGTGGCGGCGACCAGCAGGTTGTGGTTGAAGCCCTTGAGCCGCTCGGCTTCGAGATCTTCCAGCATTTCCTCCTGGTGAAGGTACGGCTGGACCTCGAGTGCGGTGGCTGCCCCGGGGATGGCGGTGCGCCGGCCGCCGTTGCGTTCCAGGGCGGCGTCCAGTTTTTCGCCGTCGCGTTCGGGATCGTAGCTTTGGAAGGCGCGCTGCGCCCAGTAGCTGTCGAAGGTGACCTCAAACTTCTGCAGCAGCGCAGGCGTGCCGACGGAGCTGAGCCGGACGTTCCATTCCAAGCCGTCCAGGAGGGCGGCCTGGCTGAGGTTGGAGCTGCCGACGTAGGCGGTGTCGAATCCTGAGTCCCGGCGGAACAGCCAGGCCTTGGCGTGCAGGCGCGTCGCCTGGGTCTCATAGCTGATCTTCACTTCGGCCCCGTACCGGGTCACGAGCTCGTCGATGGCGCGACGTTCCGTGGCGCCCATGTAAGTGGTGGTGATGACGCGGAGTTTCGCGCCGCGCTCCTTGAGCTCCTCAAGCGCCGGATGGAGCAGGCGGAGGCCTGTCCACCGGACAAAGGCGCAGAGCAGGTCGACTGTGTTGGCGGACTCGATCTCGGTGCGGAGCTCCGCGGCGAGGTTTGGATCGTCTTTGCTGTTGGTGAGCAAAGCCGAATCGCTGAGCTTGTTAGTGGGGCGGCGCAGGCTGCGGCGTTTGAGGGTGTCCGGGCGGTGGAGGGACTGGAGTTGGGTGGGGCCGGATGCGATGCGGTCCCCGATGTTCAGTTCCTGGAGGAGCCTATTCGCGAGGGCGACGCGTTCGGCGGGTTTGGCTGAGGCGAGTACTCGCCGGACGGCGTCGGCCACGTGACGGGAGAGGATATCCGGGCTGTCTTCGTCGTCTATGGCGGCAAAGACGGGTCGCAGATCAGACGCGCTATTCAACAAACTGCCGACCGCATCCGTGTTGAGAAGTTCGTACAAGCCCTCGGGCAGCTGCTTCGCTGCCACTCCCGCCATGGAATTAGTCACTGCGCCAGGCTATTGGGTACATGTCTGGACACCAAACTTTTAGCCCGCTAATGCATCGTGGCCATTTTGCCGGTTCCAAACCTGTGCCCACGTAGAAACCCGGATCGGCCCGGCCGGCGATCGCATCGAATTACGCGTTGACTGTAGAACAGCCCTCTATGCTTGCTCCATGCCTGCTGGGGATTGTGAGAATGCGTTTCTGGAAGCTGCTCGCCGGGAGGGTGTGGAATTGGCTCGGTGCAAAACACCGTGGCTCAATCAAAGAGGGCACTTCGGTTTACCCGATCGAGCCTCCAAGGTCACCGGCCCGCTGCATGACATCTTCTTGTCCCTTGGAGGTCAAGCCACTGAGCAGGCGGCGAAACGAACGACGGCTTTGCCTGGCGACTTCATCCACCTTGCGACCGGAACGATCATTGAGATCGACGAACTACAACACTTCACCAGCTTCCGGCTGAAGTCATTCGACTACTACCCAGCCAGTTATCCCCTGGATTTCGAAGCCACGGAGTATCAAGAACTCTGCCGCCAATTCGCTCCGAAAGCCGACAAGTACCGACAAACGAAAACCGCGGCGGCCTTCGGCCCTGGCGGCCGGCAGCGGCAGCGTGCGTATTACGATGCACTTCGCGATCTCGCCACTCCGGCGATGGGACACCCACCCATAATTCGCGTTCCAGCACCCGACGGCCATGGCTCTGCGGCTTTCGAACGGAATCGAGAACGGATATTGCGGGCCGTTCTGTAAGCTCCGTCCCGCAGATGCCACTCCGGGCCAGGGTGCTGGTTCAACTGGCGTTCGCCGATAAGCTCGTTGGCGCACAGCCGGAACCGAGAAGCGGCTTTGCCTCGCTGTTCTGATAAACAGAAGGCATGACTCAGCCTCATGTTTTCGTAGCCATGGCCGACATCTTGAATCTCCGATGTGACGCATGGCTGCTGCCAACGGACTCAAGCGTTCGCATCGAGCAGCATTGGCTCAAAGCTCATCCCGAGCTGCGGGAGCTTGCTGCCGCCTCTGCCTCGGCTGAATTCCGAGAGGGTGCTGCGCTGGCCGAGCCCATCCGGCACTGGGACCCGAACGCACCGTTGCCGATACTGACGACAGTCCCCGACGGCGGCTGGGGACCCACCGCCGTCGTCGAACGGCTTGAAGCGTTCGTGACCACGGCAGTGGCGGCCCTTACTAATCCAGATGACCGACCGTATCGGCTTCTAGCCTTGCCGTTCTTCGGAACGGCCGGAGGCGGGGCTGGCAACCACCTTGGCGCCGCACTGCGCGCTATCCTCGATGCCTGTCGCAATTTGGCCGCTACTTACCGAGTTGACCTCGTCCTCGTCCTTCGAGACCGAGCAGCTTTCTCGCTGGCCCAGAAGCTGCGGAGGGAAGTATCGGGTGACTCGTCTTGGCCGTCGCTCGGTGACCGCCTGCATGGGAAGGCCATGTCACTGGGACAGGAAGCCCGCTCAGGGCATTTGGTTCCCTTTCTCGGAGCCGGCGTGAGCGTGAGCGCCGGAGCTCCAAGCTGGAGCCAACTCCTTGAGCAGTTAAAGACAGGCGTGCGTCTCGGAGCAACAGAGGAACGCGCTTTCGAGGGTCTCGCCCTTCTCGACCAGGCGAGCGTGCTGGAACAGCTCTATTCAGATCAGGTTGGCACTCGTGGGGCCTTCGGCGAGGCGGTGGCCAGTGCCGTCGACCTCCCGAGATACGGCCTGGCACCTGCGCTTCTGGCCACGCTGCCCTCGGCCGGTGCCATAACTTTGAACTACGACAGGCTGTTCGAAACAGCCTGCGACGACGCCCAGAGGCCACGAACAGTGCTGCCAGAAAACGTTCCAGCGGTGGGCAACGACTGGCTGCTAAAGCTCCACGGCTCCGTGACTCAGCCTGACAGCATCGTCCTAACCCGCGACGACTACCTCGGCTACAACAGCAATAGAGACGCGCTTTCCGCCCTGGTCAAAGCACACCTGTTGACGCATCATCTCCTGTTCGTTGGCTTCGGTCTGGCCGACGATCATTTCCACGAAATCGTTCACGACGTCAGGCGTGCGCTTCCCCAAGATGTTTCAAAGAATCACCAGATGGGCACAGTCCTGTCACTCTTTCACGAGCCCCTGCAGAATCTCGTCTGGGAAGGACGTCTCGACATCCTTCCCATGTCCGGGAGCGCGCCCGCAACTGAATCCGGCCAAGCCGCGATCCAAACCGCGGTCGCAACTGCCGGGAGGGAACTGGAGATTTTCCTGGATATGATGGCCGCCCACGCGACGGACAACCACTCCTATCTGCTCGCCCCCGCTTACGACCGCGGACTGACCAAGGGCGAAGACGACCTGCGGCAATTGCTCCTTGAGCTCGCTGGCCACCAGCGTTCGGCAGATACTGTGGAGGTCTGGGCCGTCATCGATGCTGCACTGCGAAAGCTTGGATTGGAGACCTGATCGAAGCCGAGCGCAGAGCACATGTGGCTGCCCGCATTGTTGGCCCTTCGCAGATGAGCGTGGTTAGGGCGGTCCGAGACTGGCGCCGCGGCGTAGGCCGTTTCCGGTGCGGCGTGTTGCAGCAGGAAAGAGGTCAGGGCCTCTTTGAATTGGTAGCGACCAAGCAACCAATACCCAAAAGAGACCCTGACATGAATAACTCTATGTCTTGTTCCGATGGCCGCTGGTGCACGCGCGCGGGCGCGCTGCTCGGTGTCGAGGGCATCCACGTCGGCTCCGTCACGGCAACCGCGGCTGGACTGGTTCTGGACGTCGAAACCGGGGAGGACGTCACCGGCTGCCCGGAGTGCGGCGTCGTCGCGGTCGGGCACGGACGCCGGCAGGTCCGGCTCCATGACATCCCCTGCTTCGGGCGGCCGGTGCGGCTGCTGTGGGCCAAACGTGTCTGGCGCTGCCCGGACCCGGGCTGCCCGAGAACGACGTTCACCGAGGAGCACCCGCTGGCAGGAGCCCGGGCGAAACTGACCGCCCGTGCCGTGAACTGGGCAACCGATGCGCTCCAGCATTTCGACACCTCGGTCTCGGCACTGGCCCACCAGCTCGGCGTCTCCTGGCACACTGTCTGGCACGGGATCAGGGCAGAGGCCGCACGACGGATCGCTGACACAGACAGGCTGAAGGGGGTGGATGCGCTCGGCGTCGACGAGCATGTCTGGTCCCACACCGGGCCACCCGGAACGGGCATGGTCACCGGGATCGTGGACCACACCCGCGACGCGGACGGCACCGTTCACGCCCGGCTGCTGGACCTCGTTCCGGGACGCTCCGGAAAGGCCTACGCCGACTGGCTCAAGGACCGCGGCACCGGGTTCACCGCCGGGATCAAGACAGCCGCGCTGGATCCGTTCCGCGGCTACGCGAACGCGATCCGCGACGAGCTGCCCGAAGCCATCACCGTTCTGGATGCATTCCATGTCGTGAAACTGGGTTCAGCCATGGTCGACGAAGTCCGCCGCCGGGTCCAGCAGGACACCCGGGGACACCGCGGACGCAAGGGAGATCCGCTCTACGGGATCCGCCGGACCCTGCAGATCGGCGCAGAACACCTCACCGAGAAACAGGCTTCCCGGCTGGACGCGAAGCTCACCGCCGGGGACCCAGACCGCGAAGTCACCCTGGCCTGGCAGTGCTACCAGAAGCTCCGCAACATCTACCACGCCCGCCCGGAACACGGCAGGGCGCTGGTGACAGACGTGATCGCGTCGTTCCCGACCTGCCCGATCCCGGAAGTGGCCAGGCTTGGCCGGACCCTGCGGGCCTGGAAAGCCGCGATCCTGGCCTACTTCGATGCCAACGGCGCCTCCAACGGACCCACCGAAGCGATCAACGGCGTCATCGAAACCACCCGCCGAATCGCCAGAGGCTTCCGCAACTTCACCAACTACCGGCTCAGATGCCTCCTCGCCGCCGGCGGACACCGCCCCTACCGGACGAAACAGACCAACCATGCCTAAATGCGAAGGGCCCCATTGTTACTGTAATTCCGCGTCTATCAAAGCAAATCCGCTACACGCCCGTATGCCCGCAGTCGGTCGTCGAGGCGACTCTTTCGCACGTCTGAATCTTTGTGCCAGAGCCCTTGTCTGAACCGTACCGGGTTTGATGCCGCTTCCTTTTTTGTGAAGGATAGCGATTATGCCCAAGCGATACCCCGAGGATCAGCGTGAGCGTGCCGTGCGGATGGTCCTGGATCATCTTGGCGAGTATGACTCCGTTTTTGCCGCCTGTTCCGCCATTGGACCAAAGCTCAGTATCGGCAGGGAGTCCTTGCGCCGGTGGGTTCTCCAGGCCCAGATCGACGCTGATGAACGCCCCGGTGTCACGAGTGCCGAGCAGGCCCGAATCAGGGAGCTGGAGCGTGAGAACCGGGAGATGCGGGAGGCAAACGAGATCCTGAAGCGGGCCTCGATTTTCTTCGCGAGGGAGCTCGACCCTCGCCGCCGCAAATAACCGGATTCATCGACGAACTACGTGCTGACGGGTTCGGGGTCGAGCCGGCCTGCAGGGTCCTGCGTGAGCAGGGCGTGCAGGCCGCCCCGAGGACCTACCGGTCCTGGAAGTCCAAGGCACCGGCCGCGCGGACCGTCAGCGATGCTGTCATCGTCAAGGCGCTGAAGGACACCGCCGAGAAACCTGAGTCCCTCTACGGGCGGCGGAAGATGACGGCGTGGCTGCGCCGGGAAGGCCATGCCGTGGCCAGGTGCACAATGGACCGGCCGATGCGGGATGAAGCCATGAACGGCCTTGTCCGGGGGCGCAAACCCAAAGCCGGACCAGTTCCGAAGGACTCGCAGCGGGCCCCGGACCTGCTGAACCGAAACTTCACCGCGGTCCGGCCGAACGCCGTGTGGGTCACCGATTTCCCCTATGTCAGAACATGGTCCGGATTCGTCTACGTGGCCTTCGCGATCGATGTCTTCTCCCGCGCCATCGTGGGCTGGCACGGCTCCACGATCAAAGACACAGACATGGTCCTAACGACTTTAAAGATGGCGCTCTGGCGCCGGGATCAGGAAGGGACACCGGTCCCGGAGGGGATGGTCCACCACAGCGACGCCGGCTCCCAATACACCTCGATCCGGTTCGGTGAGGCCCTGCTGCTCGAGGGTCTGGCAGCATCCATCGGAAGCGTCGGTGATGCCTACGACAACGCCTTGGCGGAGTCCACGATCGGGCTGTTCAAGAACGAATGCATCCGCAAAGGCAGCCCGTTCATCAATGGCCCGCTCAAACAGCTCGCGGACGTGGAGAAAGCGACCATGGACTGGGTCCACTGGTACAACACCGCCAGGCTGCACAGCAGCCTCGAAATGGCCCCGCCCAACGAGTTCGAGCAGACCTACTATGCTCAAATAGATGCCTCATCAAACGACGAGGCCACCAGCAAGAAGACGGCCTAAATCCCGGTACGGTTCACCTTCGCTGCGCCGGCCAGCTGAAGCATTTGTAGCTGCTATCAGCGGCTGAGAACAACCAAAGGTGATAGCGCAACGGGACCATGCCGCGCAGCTGACTAACCTCCGGGGTTACTTCTCGACCAGTTCCTCGCTGCCGGTCTCAGACCCGTCCGCCGTCTGGTCGCCGCGCTTTTTCCGTTTGAACAGCCCTGCGACGCTCCCTCCGACCGCGCCCGCTGTACCGGCAATGGCGCCCCCGACGCCCTTGACCGCGCTGAGGGCCTGGGGCTCATCCGGGATCCCGTCCCCGTCGATGTCCACGCTCCGGAACGCGCGCGTTACCGTGTCGGCCGCGGTTGCCACCCCGGCGCCCACTGTCACAGCACCCGTTGCAACGCCGCCTCCGACTGTGCTGGCAGTACCCGCAATCCAGTTTCCCGTCACCTTTGCCGCGTCCTCCATGGCTGCGAGAGCTCGATTCTGGTCGACGTCGCGGTCGTCTGAGCCTGCCTCTAAAGGAACGGACAGATGTTCGGGAAACATATCTGGGGCATCGGCGAATGCTGTCCGGGCTGCGACGATGACGTCTCGACCGAACACGAAGCGCGTGACTCCTCCCGCCAAGGCTCCAACTCCGTACTCAATTGTTGCCTGCTGCTTCCCACTCAAATTTTCGCGCACGGCGTCCAGCTGACCCGTCTCCATGGTCCGAACCAAACTCTGCGCGGCGCCTCCAGGGAGGGTGTCCGCTAGCGTATTCGCCCAGTGCGACCAGTCCCCGCGGCCAGCAGAGATCTTATTACCGACGCCGACGACGCCTTCGGGAGTCGCGCTGGATAGGTCTGTCGCCATCGTTGCGATTTGCTTCTGGCTCACGCGTTCGTTCGAGAGTCCGTAGACAAGGGCCAGCGCCTGGTCCTTGTCGAGGTCCATTCCGTGAATGTCGGCAATAGCGAGCGCGAAAACGGCGGTGATCTCGAACTGCAACTGCTCATCGCCTGCGGGAAGGAGAGCAGCGGCTCGCTGTGCACCGTTCTTCGCAGTACCCAGCGCCATGTTCTTTGCGGCCTGTTTCGCAGCGCTCTTTGCGGCAAGTTTGACGGCTTCCTTGCCAGTCTTCTTGGCGGCCTGTTGTCCCGCACTCTTCATGCCGGCTGCTGCCGCCCCGACTCCTGGAATCATCGCGATACCAATATCAGCCGCGATCGCTCCGGCGCTGATGAGGGCACCAGCAGTGGTGATCGAGGTTCCGTAGTGACGCTCCAACATCTGGATCACCTCCGCGGGCGTGGCGTCCGGATGCCGCCGGCGGAGCCTCATGACGTACTTGCGAGCGATCGAGTGACGAGCGCTGACCGCCTTCGCAATGTCACGCGTGGCGTCCTCTCCGACGAGCTCCGCCTCCAGCGTGATGCTCTCGATATTGGTCATCGCTTACTCCTCTGTGGTTGCACCTCGCCGGGAGGTGTGAACGCGGCTGATTGGTGACAATCCGCCAGTGCCGCTCTGGATCTATCGTGATTGTATTCATGGATTCAGACCTGGTAGGTCGCGGCGCGTTCAAACTCCTGGACTAAGTGACTCCCACCTTCCAAAACGACCGACCCTGAACCTACAGAAGTAGACGGAATCGGTCATGTTGTGCCGCCCTCTTTGGCCGGGGCAATCGCAATTGTGCTCGGGTCGGAAAGGGGGGAGCCTCAGGCTGGTGAACCCCTCGCAATAAGTACGACGGCGGCACCCAACTCTCTTGGGTGCCGCCGACGTACTACTGTCGGCCGGCCCCGTTTACGAAACGCAACGCGATCCCGTGCCCACCCCTTACTGTTGAACCTGCACCGAACGAAACCGTTTACGGAAACCGTTTTCCGAAACCGATTACGTAACGCGGACAGCAGATAACAAAGACACCCTCAGGGAGGAGGAACAGTGGTCACCATTCGCGATGTCGCCAAGCACGCCGGCGTCTCCCCGGCCACCGTCTCCCGGGTTGTCAACGGGCTCGTCGGCTACTCGGACGAGACCCGGGAACGCGTCGAGACCGCGGTCAAGAGCCTCAGCTATGAAACGGACTACCTCGCCCGGGGCCTGAAGACCCGTCAGACGTCCGTGATCGGGCTCCTTGCGCCGATGGTGTCGGATGCCCTGGCTTCCCAGGTCATGCAGGGTGTGGAGGAGGAAGCGCAGGAACGCGGCTATGCCGTGATGCTCGGCCGTACCGGAGCGAAGTCCGCCTACATCGCCGGCTACCTCCGGACGCTGCGAACCTACCGGGCCGCCGGCGTCATCCTCATCTCCGCGGTGATCACGCCGGAGACCCGGCAGCTGCTGGGGCCCAACGTCCCCATCATCTCCGTCGCCATCAGCGACAAGTCGGGCTCGCCCAGCGTGGCGATCAACGATGAGCAGGCAGCCTTTGACGCGACCCGTCACCTGCTGCGGCTCGGCCACCGGTGCATCGGCCTGCTGGCCGGTGATCCGGCGTCGGTCTACGTCGCCCAGCCCCGGCAGCGCGGCTACCTCCGCGCCATGAAGGAAGCCGGATGCACCCCGGTCACGGCGACCGGCAGCTTCTTCTACGAGAGCGGCGCCGCCGGCGTCGACGAACTGCTGCAGCAGGAACCCGGCCTCACCGCGATCTTCGCGATGAGCGACGAGATGGGCGCCGCCGTCGTCAATGAACTGCAGCGGCGCGGGCTCCGGGTGCCGGAAGACGTCTCCGTCCTGGGCTTCGACAACACCTCCACTTCCCTGCACGTGAACCCGCCGCTGAGCACCATGGCCCAGCCGCTCGAGGAAATGGGACGGATGGCCGTGAAAAAGCTGCTCCGCTCCCGCGACCTCGGGCCGAAGATCATGCCGCACCGGCTGATCCAGCGCGGCTCCACCGCGCCGCCCAAGTCAGCAATGCCCAGTGCAGCACCGGCGACTTCAGCCCAACCCGGAGACCAACTCCTGGTCAGCTAGGCCCACAAACCACCCACTACCGGCGGCAGCCGGCACTCCCCCGTGCCACAAACCAGCCACCGCCGCAGTTCCGCATGCACCAAACCGCCCGCACCACCCCAATGAACAAGGAGCAACACATGAGGCAGCGCCGCCACTCCTGGCAGACTCTTCTCGCCACCACCGCATCCCTGACCGTCGCCGCCGTCGCCCTCACCGGCTGCGGCGGGACCGCCACGGAAGCGAAGAGCACCCCGAAGGCCGCCGCCGCGTCCTTCGAGGGCAAGGGCCCCATCAACTACGTCTCCAACCGTGATGCCTCCGGTGCCGCGAACAAGAGCATCGAGGAATGGAACGCCGCGCACCCGGAGGAGAAGGTCACGTTCATCGAACTGCCGGACTCCGCGGACCAGCAGCGCCAGCAGCTCATCCAGAACGCGCAGATCAAGTCGGACACCTTCAGCGTGCTGAACCTCGACGTCGTCTGGACCTCCGAGTTCGCCGCCAACAAGTGGATCCTGCCGCTGCCCGAGGACGCCGTCCCCACCGACAAGATGATCCCCGCCACCGTCAACGCCGCGACGTACCGGGACTCCCTGGTCGGCGCCCCGTACTACACCGACGGCGCCCTGTTCTACTTCCGCTCGGACCTGCTCAAGGCCGCCGGCATCACCGCTCCGCCGAAGACCTGGGACGAGATGAAGACCGCCTGCAAGGCCATCCTGGCCCTTCCGGAAGCGGCGGGCATGTCCTGCTACACCGGCCAGTTCGACAAGAACGAGGCCCTCACGGTCAACTTCTCCGAGGCCGTAGCCTCCGCCGGCGGCTCGATCGTCGACGCCGACGGCAAGCCCACCGTCAACACCGCCGAAGCGAAGAAGGGCCTGAACCTGCTGGTGGAAGGCTTCAAGGAGGGGCTCTTCCCGTCCGACGCCATCACCTACCTCGAAGAGCAGGGCCGCCGCGCCTTCCAGGACGGCAAGCTCGTCTTTATGCGCAACTGGCCGTTCCTGCACGCCTCCCTGAGCGCCACGGACGGCTCCAGCAAGGTGGCCGGCAAGTTCGACATCACCTCCATCCCCGGCACCGACGGCCCCGGCGTCTCCACTCTCGGCGGCCGCAGCCTCGCCATCTCCCCGTTCACCCCGAACAAGGCCACGGCACTGGAGTTCGTCAAGTTCTTCACCAGCGAGGAGCAGGCCCAGAAGCGCCTCGCGCTCAGCTCCCGCGCCCCGGTGTACGCCTCCCTGTTCGAGGATCCCGCCGTCGTCGCCAAGCGCCCGTTCTTCCCCACGCTGCTGACCTCGCTGAACAACGCCCAGCCGCGCCCCAAGGTTGTCCAGTACGGCGCAACCACCAAGGCAATCCAGGAAGAGGCCTACGCCGCAATCACCGGCGCCAAGGACACGGACACGGCCCTGAACGACATGCAGGCCAAGCTCACCGAGCTGGCCAAGTAGTCCAGCAGTAACCCCAGCGGTTCAGACCACATGCCTGGCCGGCCGGTCCACCCCGGCCGGCCAGGCACGCTGCAACTCCAGTTAGGTACCAAGCATGACGACGACGACCGCCCAGCCCGCCGGTGCGCAGACCGGTACGCCCCAAGCAGGCAGCCCGCGCAGACGCGGCAAACGCTCCCCCGGCGAAGGCCGCATGGCCGCGATGCTGCTCTCCCCCACCATCCTGGTCCTGGCCCTGGTGATCCTGTACCCGCTGCTCTCCGCGGTGCACCAGTCCCTCTACCAGGCCGAATCGGGCCTGGACTCGGACGGCTTCGTCACCGACGTCGACTCCTTCGTGGGCCTGGCCAACTACGCCGACATGTTCGTCGGCGAATCCGGCCGGCGCTTCCTCAACGCCCTCGGCAACACCACGTTCTTCACCATCACCACTGTGCTGCTGGAAACCGTGCTGGGCCTGTGCCTGGCCCTGGCCATGAACCGCGCCTTCCGCGGCCGGTCCTTCCTCCGCGCCAGCATCCTGGTCCCCTGGGCCGTGCCCACCGCCGTCTCCGGCCTGCTGTGGCGCTGGATCTTCCAGTCCGACGGCATCGCCAACACCCTGCTCGGCAGCGAAATCCTGTGGACCGCCGAAGGCAACGCCTCCCGCGCCGCCGTCATCATCGCCGAGGTCTGGAAGACCGCGCCGTTCATCGGCCTGCTGGTCCTCGCCGGCATGCAGGTCATCCCCGGCGAAGTCTACGAGGCCGCCCGCATCGACGGGGCCGGCTGGTGGCGCCAGCTCGGCTCCATCACGCTGCCTCTGGTCAAGCCCACCCTGCTGGTGGCCGTGCTGTTCCGCATGCTCGACGCCCTGCGCATGTTCGACCTCCCCTTCGTCCTCGTAGGCCCCGGCAAGGAATCCGTGGAAACGCTCTCCATGCTCGCCTGGGACGAATCCAACCAGCTCCGCTACGGCTCCGCGTCCGCCTTCGCGGTGATGCTCTTCCTCTACGTCGCCCTCGTCGCGATCGTGTTCGTGAAGGTCCTCGGCGCCGACGTCACCGGCGCCAAGGACCTCAAGCTGATCTCGAAGAAGTCCCGCACCAAGGCAACCCGCACCCAGGGGAACTCTGAACTAGAAATCGCCGAACAGAAGAAGGCCGAGGCCACCCGATGACCATCTCCGACCTCCGCAACGCCGCCGCGTCCTCCGGCGCACCCGGCGCCGTCGCGCCCAACGCAAGCACCGCCGTCGGCCGCCCCGGCAAGCCGAAAAAGGTGCGCACGTGGCGCTCCTACTCGGTGTACCTGGGCCTGGCGCTGATCTTCGCCTACTGCCTGGCGCCGTTCTACTGGATGCTGGTCTCCAGCTTCCGCCGCACCGCGGACATTTTCGACAACACCCTGCTGCCGGCGCCGTTCTCGCTGGAGAACTACGCCAAGGTGTTCGACGGCTCCACCACGTTCGGCCAGGCCCTGCTGAACTCCCTGATCGTCGCCGGCACCACCACGGTGTTCGCCCTGCTGCTCGGCGTGTTCGCGGCCTACGCGATCTCCCGCCTGAACTTCCGCTTCAAGTCGGTGATCCTGGGCGTCATCATCGCGACGTCGATGTTCCCCGGCATCTCCGTGGTGGTGCCACTGCTGCGCCTCTTCACGGACCTCGGCTGGATCAACACCTACCAGGCCATGATCGTCCCCAGCCTGTCCTTCGCGATCCCGCTGGCGGTCTGGAACCTCACCACGTTTATGAAGGCCCTGCCGTTCGACCTCGAGGAAGCCGCCATGATCGACGGCTGCACCAAGTGGCAGGCGTTCCGCCGGGTCCTGCTCCCGCTCGCCGCGCCGGGCGTCTTCACCACCGCGATCCTGACGTTCATCCACAGCTGGAACGAGTTCATCATCGCGCTGTCCATGATCAACGACCCCAAGATCCAGACCGCCACGGTGGCGATCTCCAAGTTCACCGGCGCCACCGAATTCCAGGCGCCCTTCGGCGAGCAGATGGCCGCCGGCGTGATCGTCACCGTACCGTTGGTCATTATGGTGCTGATCTTCCAGCGCCGGATCGTCGAAGGCCTCACCGCGGGCGCCAGCAAATGAGTCCTCTCGAAGAAACCACACTCGCGCCTGCCGCCGAGTGGTGGCAGTCCGCCGTTATCTATGAGGTCTATCCGCGCTCCTTTGCCGACGGCGACGGCGACGGCGTGGGCGACCTCGCCGGACTGATCGCCCGGCTGCCGTACATCGCCGCGCTCGGGGTCGACGGCATCTGGATGACCCCGTTCCAGCCCTCCCCGCAGCTGGACCAGGGTTACGACGTGAGCGATTACTGCGGCGTGGACCCGCTGTTCGGCACCATGGAACAGTTCGATACGCTGCTGGAACTCGCCCACTCGCTGGGCCTGCGCGTCCTGCTCGACGTCGTCCCCAACCACTGTTCCTCCGAGCACCCGCTGTTCCAACAGGCCCTCGCGGCCGGCCCGGGGTCACCGGAACGGGACATGTTCCACTTTGTCCCGGGCCCGGAGGGCATGTCCGACGACGACGGCGACGGCTCGGCTACAGGGACTGCCGACGCCGGCGGCGTCCCGCCGAACAACTGGCAGAGCGTGTTCGGCGGCCGGGCCTGGAGCCGCGCCAACCCGGCTTCGCAGACGGACACGGACTGGTACCTGCACCTGTTCTCGGCCGGGCAGCCGGACTGGAACTGGCGCAATCCCGCCGTCGGGGACTACTTCGACGGGGTGCTGCGCTTCTGGTTCGACAAGGGTGTGGACGGCCTCCGGATCGACGTCGCGCATGCCCTGTTCAAGGCCGAGGGCCTGCCGGACTCGCCCGCCACGGACGGGGTGGTGGACGGGCTGCGGTCCAACCCGCAGGTCTCGGACCAGGAGGAAGTCCACGAGGTCTACCGCCGCTGGCGCACCATCGCCGAGAAGTACCAGCCGCACCGCCTGCTGGTCGGTGAGGTCAACCTGGAACCGGCCCGCGCCGCGCGTTACACCCGCGCCGATGAAATGCAGCAGGCCTTCGCGTTCTCGTTCGTGAAGCTCGACTGGGACCCGGAGGCGTGGGCCGCCGTCGGGAACGAGCTTGAGGCCGCCCGGCAGCTGCACGGCGCCGCTCCCACCTGGGCGCTGGAAAACCACGACATCGTCCGCTCCGTCACGCGGTTCGGCAGCGGAGAGCTGGGCAGCGCCCGGGCCCGGGCGGCCGTCGTTGCGCTGCTCGGACTGCCCGGCGCCGCGTACCTCTACCAGGGCCAGGAACTCGGGCTGCCCGAGGTCGACGTCCCGGTGGAATCTCGGGTGGATCCGATGTGGGCCCGCGGCGGCGTCTGCCGCGACGGCGCGCGCGTCCCGCTGCCCTGGACCGGGGACGCCGCGCTGAACCACGGCTTCTCACTTACCGAGCCGGCTGCCCAACCTTGGCTCCCGGTCCCCGCGGGCTGGGGCACCCACGCGATCGAGCGGCAGCAGCAGGAGCCCGAATCCTCGCTGGCACTGGTCACCAAAGCGCTGCAACTGCGCCGCCTGCTGCAGAAGAACGAAGTCTTCGGACCGAACGACGGCGGCACCTGGCGCGTCGACGCCGGAAACCTGCTGATCTGCGAGCGGAGCGCCGACTTCTTTGTCGCCGTCGCAATGGGGACGGAACCGGTGCAGCTGCCGGCCGGATCCGTGCTGCTCAGCGCCGAGCCGCTGACCGAGGACCGCTGGCTGCAGCCGAACAACGCAGCCTGGGTGCTGAGGGGCTGAGATTATCCGTCTAATTGGCGGATGCCTCGCCGCGCTCGGCGTCGACGGCATCTGGATGACCCCGTTCCAGCCCTCCCCGCAGGTGGACCAGGGCTACGCAATGAACAGCAGCATCGTGGTGCTCCTTCAGGACTGGCTCCGGAAAGTGCCGTTCTAGCCCGGCACCGTCAAGATGGGGCGGGCGTTTGCGGACCGCACCGATGTACTTTCCTGCGCCCCAGCAAGGCTGCGCCGACACGGCTTCACCACCACAGCGATGGATTTTTTGACAGTGCGCTCCGCCGCGCAAGCAGCAAGGCCTGACAGTTGAAGGTTCATGTGTATGATTCACGTGTCTGCGGTTCCTGCAGGCCTCACTCAGCCCTTCGCAGGCAACACTTTGGGGGAACTCATGCCCGTCTTCAATCGCGCCCGGCCGTTGGTGACCTTGATGGTCGCTGTGGCCATCTTCCTAACTATGAGCGTCATGCTCGCCGTCCCGGCACGAGCATCCGACATGTCAGGGCCAGTGCTTGTAAGTCAGTCGGTTACGTCGACAAACCTTAATCTCCACAACGGCCCGGCCACGCTCAATATCACCATTCACTTGCGCGATGACACGAGTGTGGAATCGCCGGTCATGCTCGCCAGCTGGGTGAACCCCGACCCCTGGGGCGGTGGCCAGAGCCAGGGCTTTGGCAGAATGACCCTGGTTTCCGGAACCATGAAGGACGGCGTCTGGAAACACACCATAGTCATTCCGCAGGGGGCTGCGACCGGGCAGTGGGATGTGACGCTCTACCCGTTGAGCGACACTTGGGGGAATCAATCCAGCTTTTTCCAAACGCTGAAAACCGTCACAGTGATCGATGAAGCGCCTCCGACCGCAGTGTCCCCGGCCGCAGTGACGTTCACTGAAAAGGAAGGCACTAAGGGCGATACCTACACAATCCCGACCAAGTCCGGCGTCGACTACCTCATCGGCGGCAAAGTGGTTTCCGCCGGTACTTACCAGGGAACGGGCAAAGTAACGGTAACCGCGACGGCGCGGACCGGATACGTGCTGGCCCCGAATGCCGCCTCCTCCTGGACATTGACGTTTAAGGGTCTTCTGGCCGGATCCACGCCGACTATCTCCGGCACCGGGCAGGTCGGCTCCACCCTCACGGCCAACACGGGCAGCTGGGGCCCTGCCCCAGTCACCCTCGGATACCAGTGGTATCGCGCGGGGGTTGCCATCGCCGGCGCCAACGCGGGCACCTACTCCCTGGCCGCCGCCGATGCCGGAAGCACCATCACCGTAAGCGTCACCGGCTCCAAGGCCGGTTTTTCGACGGTGACCAAAAATTCGGCACCCACCGCAGAGGTCGCCAAGGGCTCGTTTACCGCCCCGACACCTACAATCGCCGGCACGCCCCAAGTCGCCCAGCCACTCACGGCGACGGCGGGCGTTTGGGCACCTTCGCCTGCGTCGTTCCGATACCAGTGGTACCGCGCCGGCGTGCTCGTCTTGGGAGCCACCGCCGCCACGTACACTCCCACCGCTTCCGACGTCGCGGCGACCTTGAGTGTCAAGGTGACGGGGTCCAGGTCCGGTTACAGCTCCGTCTCCAAAACGTCCGCCCTCACGACAGCTGTAGCAAAGGGTTCACTCACCCGGTCCACTCCTACGGTCACAGGGACCCCCATGGTCGGGACCGCCCTCACGGCCGCCCCCGGAGCCTGGGGACCGGGGGCGGTCACCCTCCGATACCAGTGGTACCGCTCCGGTGCCGTCATCATCGGTGCCAACGCCGCCACCTACACTCCCGTGACGGAGGACCTGGGCGCGATTCTCACGGTCAAGGTCACCGGTTCCAAGACCGGATTCACCACCTCCTCCCGAACCTCCGCCCCAACAGCGGCCGTGGCTAAGGGATCGCTGGTCAGGGCCACGCCCGTCATCACCGGGACCGCTAAGGTCGGGTCCACCCTCACCGCCAACCCCGGCACGTGGGGCCCGGCCCCGGTCACACTCCGGTACCAGTGGTACCGCTCCGGCGTTGCCATCACCGGTGCCAACGCGGCAACTTACAAACCCACCACAACCGACGCCGCGAAAACCCTGACCGTCAAGGTGACGGGGTCCAAGACTGGATACACGACCTTCTCCAGGACGTCCGTCCCAACTGCAGCCGTGGCTAAATAGCGGCTGGCTTTCTCCCGACCACGACCCCTTGGATCGCAAGGAAACCCCGCCAGCCAAAAGTACTGGCGGGGTTTCCTTGTATGGATCGAAGCGGCCAGAAGCCTGGCACCCGCCGTCGACATCACGTAAGCAAACCCTCAGGCCTTATGGCCACATACTGTGCTCTCCGGGTGCAGGTCATCTGGTTCGCGGCGTTTTCGGCGCCAACCTGCTCCCTGGGGCAATGGAAGCATGACCCTCACGACCTTCGCCCTCATCGGCCATGGCCAGACCGGGTCTAAACCGTGGGCCTTATTGCCATATCCCGGAATCCGGACGTTGGCGAATGGGCCGACGCGATTCCTATCCAGGAGGTTGGCCCGTGAAGTTGGCGACAGCTGGTGCGCGAACTGATTGATGAGGGCAATTTCTGCGGCGTCGACGTCGGAGTGCCGTGCGTAATGCACAGTCAGCTCGGGAAGGATGGCCAGCATCTTGAGCCACCAGCCGCCGGCATGGGGTCCCGTCGCACCAAGCTTGGTCGAGTAGTAGGTACTCGTCCTGGCTGACAGCGACGTTCCGGCTTTGCCGACATATAGAATCGGCTCGTCGGGCAACCAGAACTGCTGTAGCCGGCTCCCGAAGGAATCGAGCGTTGCGGACCTACCGTCAACCTCGAGGAATGGGCAGACGTTCACCAGCTCATAAAACGCCCAACGTGATCGTCCCATCGCAGTCGCTTACGCCAAAAGACCGAAATCGCTCCCATCTTCGAATTCCGGCAGGCTCGAAGTACGCCTTCCCGTCTCTACCGGGAGCGGTGACAGTCTTCATCAGGGGCGAAAAGCGGACCGCTTCATGGCACCCCGGCAACGGTAGGTCGGGCCGGCTGGGTCTTGGCGGCGCCCTGATGTCTGAGCTGGTAGTCCCTGGCCATCCAGTGCATATTGAAGCCACCAACGGCGGCTACCGCATCATCGAATAAGGGCAAAGATGTCCATTCGATTTGTCTGGCAGCCGCATCCGGATCCGTGACAGCGCGTCGCGGCTCCGCTTGCGCCCAGCGGACGACCCCAGCAGTTCATAATGACCAAGTGATCACGTTCATCAAGGTCCTCCACAACATTCTCTACGCGGCCGGCTACCTCGCCATCGCTGTGCTTGCCTCAATAATCAGCTACTACGGCAAGCCGGAACTGGGGCTGGGCATTATCCTCACGGCCTCTGCGATGTCGGTGACGCTCTTGGTCGCTTCCGCGATGGTCAACCGCCGACTCAGGCGGGCAGTGCGCTCAGCCCAGAATGCCGAGGCCGCCGCCGCTTCTGGACTCACCAAGACTTATAGCGCGCACGCCTCTGCAGCTTACGAGCACGATGCCCACACCGTCTGGTCACTGATCCGGCCCGCCGAGAGCGCCGTGCTGCTCTCCGATGCGCAAAAGGCGTTCACAGTACCCGGTACACCTGCCGGCGTGGGGGAACAGCAATGCTTCATAAGCCGCGACGGCTCGGTATCCATCATCGAAGTCATCGGTGAGGAAAGCCCATGGTGGGCAACCACGCGCCCCATAGCGCCGGGCGAGATGAACAGCCGCTCCACCTACCGGCTCGAACCGACCCCGTCCGGATGCACCCTCACCGTCGGAACCGTCATCGAGATCCCGGCGAACGCTGAGTTTGCCGATAATCCCGACAAGTGGTGGGAAACCCAAATGAGGCCTTACCTGAACAGAGTCAAGGAAGTTCTATCCGCCCGCGAAACCTATTAGCACGCACCTTTCAGGTTGTCCTGAATGTCCCTGGCCCGGGCACCCAGTCAGCTCTACAACAGCCGGCGCTGCCGGAACATCGGGAACGCCTCCCGCACCCGTGCCACCGTCTCGAGCCAGACATCCGCCGCCTGAACGCCGGGTTCGAGTCCGAGATCGGCTTCAATGACCCCCATGGGATCAACCAGGATGCTGCGGCCCACGGAGAGCGGCGGCGCCTGGCACACCCCTGCCACGTACACGCTGTTCTCGATGGCACGCGCCGCATTCAGCGCCAGCCACTGCTCGGTCTTGTGGGTGCCCGGCACCCAGGACGAGCAGACCAGCAGGACCTGGGCGCCGGCGTCGGCCAGGGACCTGGCCAGCTCCGGGAACCGCAGGTCGTAGCAGGCCATCAGGCCGAAGCGTACTCCCCCGGACTCGAACACCACCGGGTTGGTGGACGGGCCCGGCTTGATGAACGTCGATTCCCCGAAGCCCTGCGCGTCGAAGAGGTGGATCTTCCGGTAGGACGCGAGCCGGTTTCCGTCCGGCCCGAAAGCCACCAGGGTGTTGTACGCCTTGCCCGGCTCCTCCGAAGTTTCCACCACGCCCGCCACCAGCGCGATGCGGTGGCGGCGGGCGGTGCGGGCGAGTTCCTGGCAGATGGGACCGTCCAGCGGCTCGGCGACCCCGGGGAACGTGTCGTCCAGGGTCTTTTTCTCGTACGTGGCGTATTCCGGGAAGGCGACCAGCGTGGCGCCGTCGCGCGCGGCCGCGGCGGCGAACCGGTCGATCGCAGCAAGGTTGGCCTTGATGTCGGTGCCCGACTCCAGCTGCCCGAGCGCTATCCTCACGGTTTTTCCTCCCCTTTGATCAGGCGGCGGCCCAGACCAAGGCGTCCAGCTCAGGCGGCCGCCTCAACCGTCGCCTTTTCCGTGGCCGTCATTTCCGGCGGTGCCGCTTTGAAACCGCGCGTGATCAGGGCCAGAACCACGACGCCCAGCACCAGCCACGACACTCCCAGCGTAATGGCGTTGCTGTCCAGCTGTGAGAGCAGGTAGGCGCAGACGATGGCTCCGATCACCGGGGCCACCACGTAGGACACGGGGTTCAGCTGGTTCCCGGCACGGCGCTGGCGCACGTAGTGGAAGACCACCGAGGCGTTGACCAGGGTGAAGGCGGTGAAGGCGCCGAAGTTGATGAACGAGGTGGAGGTGGCAACGTCCAGGAAGATCGCGATCAGGCCGACGATGCCGGTGACGATCAGGTTGGCCACCGGGGTGTGGAACTTCGCGCTGAGCCGGCCGAAGACGGCCTTGGGCAGAACGGAATCCCGGCCCATCGCGTACAGCAGGCGCGAGGCGCTGGCCTGGGCTGCCAGGCCGGAAGCGAACTGTGCCACCACCAGTCCGGCGAGGAAGACCGCGCCGAACAGCTGCCCGCCGATCTGCAGTGCGATGGAGCTGGCCGCGGAGGCCGAGTCTTCGAACACCCCGCCGGGGTGGACCAGCTGGGTCACGTAGGAAACGGTCACGAAGATGCCGCCGCCGATCAGGGCGATGAGCATGATGGCGCGGGGCATGTTCTTGCGCGGTTCAATGGTCTCTTCGGTGAGGGTGGTGACGGCGTCGAAGCCGAGGAACGAGTATGCGGCGATGGCCGCACCGGCGGAGATGGTGGCGAAGCTGGAGGTGTCGTTGAAGAACGGCTGGGTGCTGGCCAGGCCGCCGGCGCCCTGCGTGGACACCACGTTGCCGATGGACAGCGCCACAAAGAACACGATGACCAGCAGCTGGAACGCCATCAGCACGTAGTTGGCCTTGTCCGCCACCTTGATGCCCAGGATGTTCAGCAGTGTGGTGATGAGGATGAAGCCTACGATCCAGATCCCGATAGGGATACCGGGGAACTGCGCGCTCAGGTAGGAGCCGCCGATGAGCCAGATGACCATCGGCAGGAACAGGTAGTCCAGCAGGATGGCCCAGCCGACGAGGAACCCCACCCTGGGATCGATGGACCGGCGGACGTAGGTGTAGGCGGAACCGGCCACGGGGTACGCGACGGCCATCCGGCCGTAGCTGTGGGCCGTGAACAGCATGGCGACGAGTGCCACCAGGTAGGCGGCCGGCGACGCCCCGCCGGTGGTTTCGGCGATGATGCCGAAGATCCCCAGGACGATCAGCGGGGTCAGGTACGCCAGGCCGAACAGGACCAGGGAGGGCAGTTTCAGCGTGCGGGTGAGGGTGGGTGTTGTCACGGTGTTTCCTTAGGCGTTGAAGGACTGGGGAGCCCAGGTGGCCGGGCTGATCCGGCCCTGGTAAACGGGCAGCTCGACGGCGTCTTCGCCGTCGCGGAACTGGGACCAGGGCCGGTTGAGGTTTTCGGTGCCGTGGGTTCTGACGTGCTCGACGGCGGCAAGGTCCAGTTCCGCTGTGAGCAGCACCGGTGCGTCGTCGGGGGCCTCGGCGACGGTGTTTCCCTCGGGGTCGACGATGATGCTCAGGCCTTTGCCGGTGGGGCCTGCGCAGTTGACGCTGACCACAAAGACCTGGTTCACGATCGCGTTGGCCTTGGCGAGCACCAGTTCCTGCCGGCGGTCCGGCGTCGTGGTTTTCACGACGTTGAGGATGACCTCGGCGCCCATCCAAGCGAGCTGGCGTGACACCTCCGGGAACCAGGCGTCGTAACAGATGTTCAGGCCCACCCTTCCGACGCCAGCCAGGTCCACGGTGGTGAACCGGTCGCCGGGGTCGTAGGGCTCGAACGGGCGCCAGGGGAAAACTTTCCGGTAGTAGCCGGCAAGCTCTCCCTCCGGGGACAGGACCAGCTGGGTGTTGAACAGCTGCCCTTCCGGGCCGCGCTCGCACACGCTGCCCGGCACCAGCCAGATGCCCAGGTCCCGGGCGAGCTGCCGGAGCTCCTTGACCCGGGGGCCGTCCAGCGGTTCGGCGGAGGCTTGGAGCACTTCCGTGCGCTGCTGGTCGGGGTTGGAATCCCCGAACAGGTGCAGCTCCGGAAAGACCACCAGCCTGCTGTGGGGCTGGACGGCGAGGGCGGCCGTGACCTCGTCCGCGAACGCCGAGACGGGTTCACCGATGAGCCGGGGCCGGGCCTGGGCAGCGATGAGGGGAAGCGTGCGTTGCATGGTGTTCTCCACGTTGAGGATGTGATCTGCACTATATTAGATCAGAATGATCCAATTATGGGAAGAGGTGGGATTGGGCCGTAAAGTAGCGGATATGACCCGTCAGTTGGAGGACACCGCCGACACTTCGCCCATCGGCGCCGGCAGGCTGGCCGGAATCGACCGCCGAAGCGCCATCGACGCCGTCCGGCTGCGGATCGGCATGGCAATTTCACTGGGGCTGCTGAAACCCGGCGAGCGCCTGCCCGACCAGGAGGACGTGGCCCTGGGCCTGTCGGTCAGCCCGATCACCGCCCGCCGCGCGCTGGCGAGCCTGGCGGAACAGGGCGTGGTGGTCCGCCGCCGCGGCAGGGGCGGCGGAACGTTCGTGGCCGACGAGCCCCCGCGGAGCGTGCTGGCCGAACTCTCGGCATCACCAGCCGAATCCCGGGCCGTGAACCGGCTGGTGGACCGGAGGCTGCTCTTCGAATGCGCCGTGACGCACTACGCGGCGCTCAACGCCACGACTGAACAGCTGGACGAGCTCGACCGGCTGACCCACGCCATGGCCGAATCCACGGACTGGTCCGACTACCACCAGGCAGACGAGCAGTTCCATCAGCTGGTGGGCACCGCGTCCGGGCTGGGTACCGCCGTCGAGGCCTACCACGAGACCCTGGCAGAGCTCTATGCCTACTTCATCCCCTACCCGATCGAGCTGCTGCACAAATCAAACTGCGACCACGTCGCATTGGTGGCTGCCCTGCGTGCCGGCGATGGCCAGGAAGCCGTGGAGGTCTCGCGCAAGCACGTGGACATCTTGCACCGGACGATGTTCATGGGCCTGACGGACGGCGCCACGTCGGCGCCTGCCTGATGCACGACGGCGGATCTCACGTGCAAGTATTCACTTATGACTATCGATGGCGACACCGCCAAACTCCTAGCCTTCATGGACTCCCACGGCATCGACGCCTCGACTGAGGTTAGCCGTGGTTGGGCTTCCATCGGAGCGATTATCGTCGATGCCTCCTTGCAGCGACGGCAAAATTACCAGGCGACCGTGAAGCCGCGCGTTGACGCTCTTCTTGTCGCATGGCCAGACGCCAGAACCACAAGTGGGTTCCGGAAACGTCTTGCTACGGGAACCCTCTCGGAAGTCATCGATTGGCCGTCGCCGGGCCGCCTTGCTCAGATAGACGACTTAACCTGTGTGTTCGAGGATCAGGGCATCGAAACTGTAGAGGAACTCCGAGCCAGACTCACCGACCCAGCAAGAAGGCCGGTTCTTCGTGATGCCCTCGCAGCTGTACGCCATGTGAGCCCTAAGACGCTGGACTACATCGACATTCTCAGTGGACTCTCAACGGGGGTGACTACTGATGTGCGGATACGGAGAGTGGCAGAGGCCGCCGGTATCGAGGACATCTCTTACGCCAACATGTCGGCCGTGATCCGCGCTGCTGCCGACTCACGAGGATGGCGCGCTGAGGACCTAGACGCTGCGCTGTGGCACTTCGGTATTGAGAGCCCCCCGGCATCATCCACTTAAGGACTGTACAACGGTGAGGGGGCTGCGGGCGGCGAGCACCGGCGTCGTGCTTTGTCTTTCTGAACGCCGCATCCCAGCTTTAGTGGTGCTCGCCGCACTGCTCCGCGTCTGTTCCGGGTTACGCCCGCTGGAGGATGTTGAGAATGTTGCCCTCGCTGTCCAGGAACCAGGCGGACTTCCCCCATTCCGCGGTGGCAATGCCGTTCTCCGTCTTCAACCCGGGCTGGTCGTAATCCTCAAAGACGACGCCGCGGCCCCGCAGCTCCTCCATTTCGCGTTCGAGGTTATCCGTGGTCCAGCCCATCTGGGTGTTCTTCGCCGTCCCTGCATTCTCTGTCTGATAAACGAGGAAGCCCGTTCCGTGGCCGCCGCGGTACATCAGGCTGTCCTCCTCCGCGGACTCGGAAGGTTCCAGCCCCAGCTTGTCCCGGTAGAAATCCTTCGCCCTCTTGATGTCCTTCGCGGGAAGGACAGCCATGATGTCTGAATCCGTGAGCATGATGAATTCCTTTGTGCATTGTTCTCTCGTTGATGGCGATGCTCTCCCCCGGTAGCGGTTCCGGAACGTCTTTTGTCCCGTGGCCGCGTGGCCGCCCGTTCCGCCAAGTACCGGGGCGGCCACCTGGGACTCTGCTACGCCCCGCCAGCCATCATCGGCGCGAGGGTCCCCGAAGCTTATGGGGCCATCATGGAACCGATTCATGGCTACGGAAATAGTGCTGACGCCAAGGGTGACGGACGCCGCTTCGTGCCGCATCTTGTGCGCGCTCAACTACCGGGCGTCGACCCTGCACGCCCCACATGCGCCGCCCTCGCGGCCTCATAGCTGCTGTCGAACGGCAGCGTGTCCATGTCCAGCAGGGGGTTCTCGTCCTGCGTCGCCACCAGTTCGCGGGCCGCTTCGTCCGAGTCCACGCTGGGCATTGACCCGGGCAGGTGCCGCTGGGCGGATTCCGGCAGGAAGTAGATGGTGACTGCGGCGATCGCCGAGGTGGCCATCAGGTAATAGGCGGGCATCATGTCGTTCCCTGTCGCCTGAATGAGGGAGGCAATGATGAAGGGGGTTGTGCCGCCGAAGATTGCCACGGCGAAGTTGTAGGCAATGCCCATGGCTCCGTAGCGGTGGGCCGTTGGGAACAGCGCCGGCAGCGCCGACGCGAGATTGGCCACGTAGAACGTCACCGGGAAGGCGATCAGGGCAAGGCCAGTGAGCGTGGCCGGGACGGTTCCGATGGAGATCAAAAGGAAGGCGGGGAACGACAGCACCACCGTGCTGACGGCACCTATCCACAGCACGGGACGCCGCCCGATCCGGTCCGAGAGATGACCGGTCAGCGGGATGCACAAGGACATGATCACCAGGACCGGGATGGTCAGGAGAGTCCCGTGGATCTCGTCGTATCCCTTGTTGCTGGTCAGGTACGTGGGCATGTAAGACGTGAGGGCGTAGCCCACCGTGTTGGCAGCCGCCACGAGAATCATCGCGAGCACGATCCTGCGCCAATGGGCCCTGAAGATCCCCACCGGTCCCATGGCACCGAGCACCTCGCCTGTCTCTGGGTGCCGGGCCGATTCCTCTTCCGCTTCCAGGGTTGCCTGGAACACCGGTGATTCCTCGATCTTCATCCGGAAGTAAATGGCGATGATGCCGAGCGGACCGGCGATCAGGAACGGGATGCGCCAGCCCCATGCCTCCATCTGCTCCTGGCCCATGGTCAGCTGAAGCACGGAGACAAGACCCGCGCCAATCGCGAATCCCAGGTAGCTGCCCATGTCGAGGAAGCTGGCGAAGAAGCCACGGCGCCTATCCGGCGAATGCTCGCAAACGAACGTGGTAGCGCCGGCGTACTCGCCGCCGGTGGAAAAGCCCTGGACCAGCTTCGTTACCACCAGCAGCACCGCGGCCCAGATGCCCAGCACGGCGTAGCCCGGGAGCAGTCCGACGGCGAAGGTCGCCGCCGCCATGAGCATCAGGGTCATGGCCAGCACCTTCTGGCGGCCAATCTTGTCCCCCAGCCAGCCGAAGAAGATGCCGCCCAAGGGGCGGGCGATAAACGTGGCGCCGAAGGTTCCCAGCAGGAACAGGTTCTGCACCGCTTTGTCGGCCTCGGGCAGGAACACCGGACCCATGGTGGTGATCAAATAGCCGAACACACCGACGTCGTACCACTCCATGGTGTTGCCGACGATGGTGCCACCCAGCGCCTTCCTCAGCGTGGGATGGTGGACAACATTGACGTCCGAGAAACGGAGGCGGCGCTTTTTCGGGGGCTGAACGGTCATGGCCGCGGCCCTCCCGCTTCGACGTTCATCTGGCCCCGGCACTGGCTCTGAAGCATTTTCATTCCTCCACGGGAGGTCACGCGTCATCCCCAAATGGCGCCATCTTGGGCATTTGACTCACGGTGCTCCGACCATTTTCGCACCGCTGCCCCGGCACATCAATGAAATGCGACGCTTCTCCGGTTCTGCTGGGCGGAGGCGCCAGTTACTGCCCAAAAAGCCCTAGACATGTGACCATTTAGTCACCTATCCTAGAACCGTGGACGCCGTATTCAAGGCCCTTGCCGACCCCACCCGCCGCGACCTCCTCGATGAGCTCTTCCGGGAAGACGGGCAGACCCTGCACGCGCTCGAGGCCCGCTTCGACATGACCCGTTACGGCGTCATGAAGCACCTCAAGCAGCTGGAGGAAGCCGGCCTGGTGGTGACCCGCCGTCGGGGCCGGGAGAAACTCCACTTCCTGAATCCGGTGCCCATCCGCCTGGTCCACGACCGCTGGGTCAGCAAATACGCAGAACCATGGGCCGCTGCCCTCAGCGACCTCAAAACCAGATTGGAAAGTCCCATGGAAAAGATCTTCGAAATCTACATCAAGACCACTCCGGAGCGGCTCTGGGAAGCCATCACGGACAGCGAGATCCGCAGCAAATACCAGTTCGGGATGAACATCACATCGGACTGGACGCCGGGCGGCCGCTTCGAGATGGCCCCCAAGGGCGGGGATCTCCTGGGCGAGGGCGAAAACACCGAGGTGGACCCGCCCCGGAAGCTCGTCCAGTCCATGCGGGCGCTGTGGGGCGAGGACGTCAAGGCCGAAGGCACCTCACGGATCACGTGGGAGATCGAGCCGGTGGGCGACGATTCCTGCCACCTCACCGTCACGCACGACCAGCTCCGCGAAGGCGCCAACGAACAGCTCTACGGCGGCTGGCCGATGATCCTCTCCGGCCTGAAGACCTGGCTGGAAACCGGCGAGCTCCTCACCACGCCCGGTTCCCTCATGTACACCTGAGGCTCGCCCTAACCTCGCGAGCTCTTATCTGTGCCCGCGGTTCAAGCCCTTGGCGTACGCGGCCTGCCCCACGTGCTGGAGGCAGTCGGCGATCGTGCTGACCAGCCGCACGCCGAGGGTGACGGGCGGGTCCCAGCGGGTGTCGACGATGCGGTCGAGGTCCTCGTCGCCGAGGGTCTGCAGAAAGTCCACTGTCTGCCGGTGAACGGCGTCGTAGTATTCGAGCAGCAGCGCCGGCGGGGCCTTCACCGAATCGACCTGCTCGCTTGAGTGGCCGTACCCGGTGTCACGCTTCGAAAGCGGCAGGTCGAAGCGGTCTGGAAACCCCTGAGAGGTCCAGACCTGTTTCAGGCCGGCGGCGGAGGCGACCTGCGCATCCTCCACCCGGCCCAGATGCCAGATCAGCCACGCAATCGAGTTCCCGGTGCCTGCGGGCCGGCGGACCAGGGACCCGCCGTCGAGCCCTTCAAGCGTGGCTTCCACGGTCTCCCGGATCCGGCCAAAGGCGTCCAGCAGCAGTTCGTTGGATTTCATCAGGGCTCCAGCACATCGTCGGGACGGATGTCCGCCATTCTATTCCCGCGCAGGTTGGTAGCCAGTAGCGGGAACCGGCCGCAGCCCACGGCCGCCCCACTTGGCGCCTGCGCCCCGCCGGAGCATAATGGTTAGCAGAGCTAATTAGCAGTGCTAAGTAAATTGTGGGAGGCGCAACACACAGTGACGGCAACGGACCGGGAGCCCAGGGACAGTATCAAGCCGGATATTCTGGCCATCGATCTTCGGACGGCGGTGATGCGCACCTCCCGCAGGCTCCGCGTGGAAGCAACCGGTGACGTAATCACACCCGGCCAGTACACGGTCCTGGCCCAACTGAACGGCGGCGGCCCGCAGACCCTCCGCGAACTGGCAGAACGCGAGCACGTGCAGGCGCCGTCCATGACCCGGATCGTCAATGCCCTCACCGACCAAGGCTTCGTAACCCGGACAGCCCATCCGCTGGACGGACGCCAGGTCCAGGTGGGAATCACCCCGGCCGGCGAGGCCATCCTGGCCGAGGCGCGCGAGCAGCGGACCGCCTGGCTGGCCCAACGCGTGGCCGGCCTTAGCGACGAGGACCGCCGGATCCTGAGCCGCGCGGCCCACATCATGCAGCAGCTGGCCGCCAAATGAGCGCCATGTTCCAGGCACTGGCGAACCCCAACTATCGCGTATGGGCGGGCGGGGCGCTCGTCTCCAACATCGGCACGTGGATGCAGCGGGTGGCGCAGGACTGGCTGGTACTGACCATCCTCACCAACCATTCCGGCACGGCCGTGGGCATCACCACCGGCCTGCAGTTCCTGCCGATGCTGCTGCTTGGCCCCTACGGCGGTGTGCTGGCGGACCGGCACCGCAAACGTGTGATCCTGCTCTGGACGCAGCTGGCGATGGGCCTGTGCGGCCTGGCCATTGGACTTCTGGTGGTGACGGGCACCGCCCAACTGTGGCACGCCTACCTGGCTGCCCTCTGCCTTGGGCTGGCCAGCGCCATCGACGCACCGGCCCGCCAGGCCTTCGTTTCCGAACTGGTGGGGCAGGACAAGGTGGCCAATGCGGTGGCCCTGAACTCCGCGTCCTTCAACACGGCAAGGCTCACCGGGCCTGCCATCGCCGGTGTGCTGATTGCCTGGGTGGGCACCGGGCCGGTCTTCCTGCTCAACGCGGCCAGCTTCGCCGCCGTCATCATCTCGCTGTTCCGGATCCGGACCCCAGAGCTGGCCCCGGCCACGCTGGCAGTCCGCGGCAAGCACCAGGTGGCCGAGGGCCTGCGGTACGTGCGGGGCCGGCCGGACCTGGTGCTCATCCTGGTCATGGTGGGGGTCCTTGGCGCCTTCGGCATGAATTTCCCCATCACCAACGCGCTGATGTCCACCGCGGAGTTCGGGGTGGGACGGGGTGAATTCGGGCTGCTGGGCTCCATCATGGCCGTCGGGACCTTGGCCGGTGCCCTCCTCGCGGCCCGCCGGTCCGGCCCCCGGCTGCGCTTCATGCTGGGCGGGGGCCTGGGACTCGGATTCTTCACGCTGATAGGCAGCGTATCGCCGTCGTTCTGGCTCTACGCCGCAGTGCTGATACCCGTGGGCCTGGCCTCAATCACCTTCCTGAACAGCTGCAACACCACCATCCAGCTCTCCGTGGAACCGCAGTTCCGGGGGCGTGTACTGGCCCTCTACCTGGCCGTCCTCCAGGGCGGCACCGCCGTCGGCGCGCCGCTGATGGGGTGGATCGGCACGGAATTCGGCGCGCGCTGGTCAGTGGCTGCCGGCGGCATCATCGTGCTGCTGACAGGCCTGCTCTCCGTCATCGCGGTCAGCCGGCGCAGCCCGCTGACGTTCCGGGCACAACTTCGAACCGCGTTCCCCGGAAAACGAGGCCGGGGCATGAGGGTCTCGGACGCATAGTCCATGTGATGCGTCGGTTCAGCCTTGTTTGGCGGCCCAGTCGGCGACTCACTGCGTGCTTTCCTCTTCGGAGAGGTCCTCGACGCGAGTCATGATGGACCAGCGCACACCGTAGGGGTCCCGGATGCTGGCGTATCGGTCTCCTGACACAAAGGTGGACAGCGGCTCCCGGACGGTAGCCCCGGACCGCTCGGCGCGCGCAACGAGGGCGTCCGCATCGGAGCAGTAGAAGCCGACGGAGTAGCAGTCATCGTCGCCGTTCGGCGCCGGGACGAGGTGATAGTCGGGGTTGGGCTCACCGATTTGGAGCCGTCCCTGGCCGAAGTCAAGTTCGGCGTGGACCACGATTCCGCCGATCTCGGTGACGTTTACGGTGCGCGCGCCGAAAACTTCCTGGTAGAAGGTGATCGCCTCCTTGGCAGAGGTGATCGCAAGGAACGGCGTGAGGCTCGTGGAGCCATGCGGGATACCGGATTTTGTGTGCTTGCCGTCGGCAGCCGCGGTCAGTTCGGGGCTTGTAGTATCAGTCATAGATCTCACGGTACGCACGGGTCCGCCCAGCAGCTTGGAGAATTGCGACAGCCTGGATAAAGGAGTGTCCTCCGATGGTGGGTTCGTTCAAGGGAATCCTCTACCCGGCCCGGCTTCCCACGTTTCACCGTGTGCCCGCGCCCGAGTCCGTCACGAACCTGGTGCAGTGGTTTTGGATCCCCGAATGGGACATCGAGCCAGGGCACACGTCACGCCAGCACCTGATCGCGTTCCCGACGTCCAACCTTGTGGTCCAGAAGGATCTCGTTGAGTTCGCAGGCCCGACAACCCGTCGAACACATCGCGATCTCACGGGCCGGGGCTGGGCGGTTGGGGCGCTGCTACGTCCCGCGCTGGTTCCGCGTTTTACGGATGATCCGGGGAGTCTGCGGGATGCCCAGCTGCCACTGCCGCTCGCGGATCTTCAGGCCTCGGTGTCGGGGGCGATGAGCGGAACCGATCCACGGGAACGTCGGCAACGGGCGGTGGAGGCGTTCACTGGTTGGCTGATAACGCAGAGTCCGGAGGTGTCCGAGGAGGGCATTCTTGCCAACGCGATGATGGACATTATCGGAACGTGCACCGAGGTGAACCGCATTGAAGACGTTGCGGCGCGTCTGTTTGTTTCGCCGAGAACCCTTCAACGAGTGGCGAGGAAGTACATCGGCCTGAGCCCGTCCGCGCTAATCCGAAGGCGCCGCCTACAAGAGGCCGCTGACCGGTCACGGACCGACCCGGCGACAGACCTCGCGGCGATAGCTGCCGAACTCGGCTACACCGACCATGCCCATCTGACGAACGACTTCCAAAAGTCCCTGGGATTCACGCCCAGCACGTATCGGCGGTCAGTCCTCCAGGACCAAGCCGGGGATCATGACGACGGATAGGTCAACGGTGCGCAGCCCCCAGCAGAGCCCGGCGGTTTCCAACCATCTTCGCAACAGAGCATCACGCGGGCCGAGCCGCCTGTCACGGGGCTCGGCACGCTACGCACGTACGTTTTGACGTCCGGGCAGCACGTCGTCGCGTTAGCATTGGTCCCAACACGTCTGACCAGGAGGGCGCATGGCGCACATCGTTGACTTCGAGAACGTTACTACTGTCGGCTTGGAATCGTCTCCGGTCGCCGAGGCCGTCGCCGGGTTGCGCGCCAACGAGGCTCGCTATTACCGGAACAAGTACGACCACGTCTTCACAGTGAGCCCTGCAAGCGAGGTTCCAGAGGTGGTCGACCGGGTGAGCCGGATCCTCCGGGACGAGCGTGACATCGTCATCGGATCCCGCCCGCTAGAAGCGACCGCCTTCGAAGTCGACGGTTTGCGGATGGCCTACGTTTTCTACGAGTCGGGGCTGTCGATCAACGTCATGTACAGCATCGATGACGGGAAGAGAGCGGTCGGGTTCAAACTTGCCGAAGGCATGGAAATTCCGGAGGAATTGGCGTCGCGCTTCAAGTTCGCCCGCCAAAAATCGAAGCTGGCGGGCGTTATTCGCGGCTCCTTCTTCGTGATCAACGGCGAGTACTGACCGGGCTCACCGCCGCATCTTAGGCGACGCCGCGACCGCTGCGGGCTGACGTTCCGCGCCCGGCACGGGGCTCAGGCCATGGTCTCACTTCCAAGCCCTCGCCCTTCATCGGCCCCACTACGGAGCCTGTGAACCGCGGACATGGCCCGGCCCCAATGAGTTTGTCCGGGCCATATCCGCGGCGGTCATTCCGCTTCTTCGCGGGCTGTGCAGGAAAGGTCCCCCGGCGCGGTCAAGCCGCGCAGCGTGCTTCCTGGTCGAGGAGCGTGAGGAGTGTTTCGGTGGCGGGCGGGCCGCCGAGTTTCTGCACGCGGAGCAGCGAGCGGCGCAGCCTGATCGCTAACGGCACAACGTTCAGGGCGACGCAGCCGCTGGGCCGGCCAATGACCCGGCGACGTGCCGCCGTGTGTGCCTGATGGCATCGTGCGCGGTTGAACGGGTAGAGGCAGCTGCCTCGGCGCAACATAGGGGCAATCTGCCAATCCTTAAGATTGTTCAATCATGGCGCCCCTTAAGGATCTCGCCCATGATTGTGTTGAGAATCCCCGTCGGGCCCGTCCCTTCGGACGGATCGACAAGATGAGCACCGGAGGATGGCCCCATGACACATGTACGACGTTTCGACCATGTCGGTATCACCGTTGCGGACCTCAACGCGGTGACGGCGTTCTTCGTCGGGCTGGGTCTCGAGGTCGAGGGCACGCGGATGTTCGTGGAGGGCGAGTTCCTCGACACGGTCATCGGCATCCCCGACTCCCGCACCGAGATCGTCATGCTGCGGCCGCCCGACGGAGGTACCCGGCTGGAGCTCTCGAGCTTCGTCCGGCCCGAGCACCAGCCCGGATCGCCCGCGGCGATGGCCAACGAGCTGGGGCTGCGCAACGTGGCCTTCGAGGTCGACGACCTCCAAGCGGCCGTCGACCAGCTGGCCGCGGACGGCTACGGGCTAGTCGGCGACATCGGTCAGTACGAGCACATCTGGCGCATGGCCTACGTGCGCGGTCCGGAGGGGATCATCGTGTCCCTGGCCGAGCGGATCGGCTGACCGTTGTCCGCCAAACCAGCGATGCAGCACACAGGGGCGCTGCAAGCCCTGTGAATCTTAAATCAGCCAGTCTCGCAATCCTTCGTTCTCAACAAGACGATTCAGGGCATGGGCGAGGAGCTGGCGGCCAGCTGTGCCCTTCCTCAGCACCGCTGGTATCGGCGTGACAGCATGGGTCAAACTGGACAAATGCCGATAATTGACCTCTCGATTTCTGACCTGGCGCAGGACTCGATCGAACGCAGCCGGCCCCATCTGGATCCAGACCGGGTCTCGTATTACGTGAAGCATCTGGACGAGTCGACTCCTGTGGTGGTGTTCAACGTCAACGGCAACTTGCTTCTGGCCGATGGCCATCACCGTGTTGCAGCAGCCGAACAGCTCGGCCGCTCAACGGTGAGGGCCGAGGTGCGAGAAGGCAAGCGGAGCGATGCCCTGCAGTTCGCGATCGACTTCGCTCAACGGCAGCGCGGGCTCCCAAGACAGCAGGTCCTCGACGCCATCGCACGGCGCGGGCAACGCCCGGAGGGCAATCCGTAGCACCGGCCGGAAACTCTGACGCCGCGTCCTTGAGCAGATGGGTGTGCGCAGGCGACCTGGGATATCCCTTGCAGACGACTTCTGAAAATGACGCGCGGATCAAGCGGCGGTGTGTCCGGTGGAGGTTCCCCAAACGGCCCTCCCACCCAACAGTCCGGCTGTCCACAGCTGGGGTCAATTCGGGTTATCCACGGCTGGAATAGGGAGCCATTGGGGTAGCTTCCTGGCAGCCGTGGCGGTGGATAACCTAAGTGGATTATCCCCGGATGTGGGCAGCGGAACCGTGCGCCCCAGGTGTTGCCACGCTCACGAGAGAGCGCTCCCGCCTCAGGTCAATGGTGCGCAGACCCCACGAAGTTCAGGGCTTCACGGGCCAGGGCAAGCCATGACTCCTCATCGTCTGCCGTGACGGTGAGCCACTCCTTCATGGCACGGCCCTTGCCGGCGTCGAACGGTGCACCGGCTTCGGAACCGATCAGCGTGGTGACGCGATCATGCGGCAGCTTCACAACAAGCCTGCCTCCGGCGATCATTGCAAAAATCGAGCCGTTGACCTTCAGCGCGGACGAACCGAACCCGCGCCGTCCCGGTTCACCAGGCACCCTGACGCCAGGACTGGCTCTGAATTCGTCGACCAGCGCGTTGAACCGCTCCTCGGGAAGCATAGAATCATCGTCCCTCCCCGGACATCGGGGAACAACCTCCCGAACCAGGCTGGCCATGCCGCGGCAACGCCCTACGGGCATGGGCCGGACGCCGTGCGAGGATATCGGAATGGAACTAACCTCCGAAGTACTACGTTATGCCGCCTTTGCCACCACCCCCGACGGGGGAAATCCGGCGGGAGTTGTCCTGGACGCAACCCGACTCGACGACGCCCGGATGCAGGCCATCGCGGCCGACATCGGATATGCGGAAACGGTCTTTGTCACCGAGGCGACGGTTGAGGGGGACTCCCGCCGAAACCGTGTGCGGTACTTCTCCCCGATCGCCGAGGTGCCGTTTTGCGGCCATGCCACGATTGCTCTGGCCGTCGCGCTGTCAGGGCGTGATGGTACGGGGAACTTCGTCTTCGACACGGCGGTGGGACCTGTTGTGATCGAGACTGCAGGCCGGGGCGCAGCGGTGACGGCATGCTTCACGAGCGTGGAGCCGCGAGTGGCCGATTTCCCCGACGGTGTTCTGACCACCCTGCTCGGGTTGCTCGGCGTGGGCCGGGGCGAGCTGCACCCTGCGTACCCTCCGATGATCGCTTTTGCCGGAAACTGGCACCCCATTCTCGTCTTCGCAGAACGAAAGATCTTTGACTCGTTCGTTTTCGACCCGGATCCCATGCGCAAGCTGATGGATGCCCAGAACTGGGCTGGCACCGTCACGACGCTCTGCGAGATCGGACCGGGCGAGTTCGACTCGCGCAACCTCTTCCCGGTGGGCACCATCATTGAAGATCCGGCGACCGGTTCGGCTGCCGCTGCTTTCGGCGGATACCTCCGCTTGCTTTCACTCGTGGAGCCGCCAAGCCGCGTGGTGGTGCACCAAGGCAGCCATGTCGGCCGCGCGAGCGTGCTCACGGTCGACATTCCTGCGTCCGGCGGGATTATCGTGAGCGGTGAAGCCGTCGAGATCACCTGAATCGTACGAGCCGGTCTTGGGATATTCCACACATGTCTTCCCTCCCGACGACACCATCGCCACCGTCCAGCGAGCACACCGCGAGGCTTGCGAGGCATCGCGCCGCGCGACGCCAGTAAGCAGCCGCCCCGCGAGAAAACGGCGGGCCTCCTGCAGGGCGGGTTCTGTCATTCATTCCCGTGCCGTCGGCGCACAGCTCCACCTCGGACACAGCCTCGGCCAGCAGCTTGCCGGTTTCCTCCGTGGCCAGGAGCGCCAGCGCTTCCCGCCGCTTCAAAAGCAGCCCGGCGGCCCTGCCAAGTACCGCCGAACGCCGCTGGACTCCTGAACCCCCGGCCGCTGCAAGGCCCCCAGTCCGCAAACGCGCGCTGCGCCGCTGCAACAGCCGCCTCCAGCTCGGCCGGTCTGGCCTCGGGGAACTCGGCCCGGACTGCTCCCGTGGCCGGGTTCAGCACCCGGGACGCGGAGCCCGCGGTGGTCGTGGGACTCACTGGATGCTGACGTGGATCAGGCTGGGGCCCTTGACGGCCATGGCTTGCCTGACCGTGTGCGCCAGCTCGTCCAGGGACCCGACCTCGAACGCCGTGAGGCCGAAGCCTTCTGCCAGCCGCACCCAGTCGGGCTGGGTGAGGTTCACGCCCACAGGTTCAATGTCCCGGCCGGCCATGTTCTGCCGGATTTCGCCGTAGCCGCCGTTGTTGACGCAGATGATGGGCAGGTCCACGCCCTGCTCAACGGCCGTGATGAATTCCTGGACCGCGAACATCAGCGCGCCGTCCCCCAGCAGGCAGACAACGGGACGCTCCGGCGCCGCCACTTTGGCCCCGATGGATGCGGGCAGCCCGTAACCAAGGGTGGCGTAGGCCGGCGTGTAGAGCAGCTGGTGGGGCTGCTGCATGGGGAAGAAGGACGTGGTGCCAAAGTAGGTGATCTGCGAGGAGTCGCCGCCGATCACCGTGTCCGCAGGCAGCGCGGCGGCAAGAATCTCATTGATCCGGGCCAGCACCGGCGCCAGCGAGCGTGCCTCGGCCCGAAGGTCCTGCCGTAGCGGCGCCAGTTCCGGCGCCGGCGCCGCACGGTGCCCGGCGAGCACCTCCAGCAGCTGGGGAACCACGGCAGCCGCGTTGCCGCACAGTCCGATCTCCGGGGCGAGGTTGGTCTCAAGTTGCGCGGCATCGATGTCGATCCGGATGCAGCTGCCCTGCGGCACCATCTTGCCGCCCCACAGCTCCGATTCGCCCACCTTGGACCCGATGACCAGCAGCGCATCGGAGGCGTTGCACAGGTCCTGGGCAGCGGTGAGCCGGATTTCCGAACCGAGGGACAACGGGTGGGCTTCAGGAATGGCGCCCTTGCCATTGATCGTGGTGATCACCGGGGCCCGCAGGGCCTCGGCGAGTTCCAGCAGGGCGCCGCCGGTCCCCAACGAGCCGCCGCCGGCCAGGATCACCGGATTGGACGCGTTCCGGAGGATATCCGCAGCGGCGGCAACGGCGTCGGCGTCGGCTTTCTTCGGGGCACCGAGGGGGCGGGCCGCGCAGTCTGCGGGATCGACGTCGCTGGCTGATTCCAGCAGGTCCAGCGGGATCTCGATGTGGACCGGACGCGGCCGCGCGTGGGCAAAGTGGGCGAAGGCCCCGTGGATCAGCTCCACGGCCTCCTGGCCGCTGGATACCCTGGTGCTGCGTCCGATCAGGGCACGGACGGCACCGGTCGGATCCCTGGTCTCATGCAGTGCCCCGATGTCGGAGAACTCGCTGCCAAGGGGCGCGCCCGGGGACAGGATGATCATGGGCCGGGACTCGCAATATGCCGTGGCCGCCGCCGACATCGCATTGAGCAGGCCCGGACCGGAGGTGGTGATCACGACGCCGGGAAGCCCCGTGAGCTGGCTCCAGCCGTCCGCGCCGTACCCGGCCCCCTGCTCGTGCCGGGTGGTCACGGGGTGGATGCCGAGCGGTTTCAGATGCCGGTAAAACTCGAGGTTGTGCGTGCCGGGGATGCCGAAGATCGTGTTGATCCCGTAGTTCCGCAAGGTGGTCATTACGGCAAGGCCAACGTTGTTCGTCGGGATGTCGCTGGTCATGGGGGAATCCTTGTCTGTGTCCCGTGGAGGACCGGGTTCTAGAGCACCTTGGAGAGGAACGCTTGGGTGCGTTCGTGCTGTGGCCGGGAGATTATTTCGTTGGGTTCGCCTGCCTCGACGATCACGCCGCCGTCCATAAAGGCCACGACTTCCGCCACTTCACGGGCGAATCCCATCTCGTGGGTCACCACGATCATGGTCATTCCGTCGCGGGCGAGCGCCTTCATCACGTCCAGGACTTCGCCCACCAGTTCGGGGTCCAGGGCGGATGTTGGCTCGTCGAAGAGCATGAGGTCCGGCTTCATGGACAACGCCCGGGCGATGGCCACGCGCTGCTGCTGGCCGCCGGAGAGCTGGGCGGGGTAGTGCCCGGTGCGGTCCGCGAGGCCCACCCTGGCAAGGAGTTCGCGGGCTTCGGCTTCAGCCTTCTTCTTTGGCTCCTTGAGGAGCTTGACCGGGCCCATCATCACGTTTTCCAGGGCGGTCATGTGGCCGAAGAGGTTGAAGGACTGGAACACCATGCCGATGCGGGAGCGGCGTTTGTTGATGTCCTTTTGGTGGGCCTCGATCAGTTGCTCGCCGTGGACTTCGTAGCCGACCATGCGACCGCCCACCAGGATGGTGCCGGAGCTGGTTGTCTCCAGGTGGTTGACGCAGCGGAGCAGTGTGGACTTCCCGGAGCCCGAGGGGCCGATGAGGCATGCCACCTGGCCTGCTTCCACGGTGAAATTGATGCCCTTGAGCACTTCCGTGCCACCGAAGTTCTTGTGTACGTTCAGGAATCTGACTTCAGACATGTTCCTCAGGCCCTTCCCGCTACGAGGGCGTTGCCCCTGGAGTACCGTTTTTCAATCCGTGCCTGTACGAAGGACAGGATGGTGGTGAGCAGGATGTACCAGATGCTCGCCACGATCAGCAGCGGAATCTGCTGGAGGTTCTTCGCGTAGATCTGCTGCGTGTTGTACAGGAGATCGCCGACGCCGATCACGATCACCAGTGAGGTGGTCTTCAGCATGGAGATAGTCTCGTTGCCAACCGGGGGCAGGATGATCTTCATGGCCTGCGGGATCACCACGAAGCGCAAGGTCTCCATGCGGCTGAAGCCCATGGCGTGCGAAGCTTCCGACTGCCCGGCGGGAACTCCGAGGAGGCCCGCACGAACGATCTCCGCCATGTAGGCGCCCTCGTTGAGGCCCAGGCCCAGGATGCCGGCCACGAAGAGGGGCAGAAGCTCGTTGGTGTTCCACTCCACCAGCATCGGCCCGCCGGGGATGCCGAGGCCGACGGTGGGGAACAGGACTGCGGCGAAGCCCCAGAACAGCATCTGGACCAGCAACGGGGTGCCGCGGAAGAACCAGATGTAGGCGGCGGCCACAGCCCGCAGCAGCGTGTTGTCAGACATCCTCATGACGGCCACCAGCAGTCCGACTCCGAAGCCGATGATCATGGCGATCACGGTCAGCTCGATGGTGGTCAGCAGGCCGGACATGATGCGGATGTCCAACAGGTACTTGCCCACCGTGCCCCAGCCGAAGCCCGGATTGGTGAACACGATGTAGATTCCCATCAGGGCCATCAGCCCCACCAGGACCATGGCCACCCACTGGCCGGGCTTTTTGCGTTTCAGCACCGGCCGGGTGGACAGAGCGAGGAAGTCGTGCGTCAACTCCGGCACCTCAGCGCCCTTGGACGCCGCGCCATTGGACGCCGCACCCTTGGACGAAGCGCCGGTGGACGAAGCGCCGGTCGCGGCGTGGCCTGCGCCCGGGGACGCTGTGCGTTGGCTGCCCGTCACGAGGCAACCACCGGGTTGAGCTCAGCCGTCTTCATTTCACCGGACTTGAGGTTCCACGATTCCATGATCTTGCTGTAGCTGCCGTCGTCGATCAGGGACTGGATGGCAGCCTGGAACGCCTTGGACAGGCCGTTGTCGTCCTTGGCGGAGACAACACCGTACGGGGACGGGTCCACCAGGATGGCGTCGATGGGGGTGAAGGCGTCCGGCTGCAGCTTGGCGTAGTAGCCAACCAGGGCGTTGTCAGCCACCAGGGCATGGGCGCGTCCGGACGCAACGGCCTGGTTGACGTTGTCCTGCTGCGGCAGGATCAGGGCCGTGGGCTTGTCCTTGCCGGCTGCCGTGCACTGCTGCTCGAAAGAGGGCAGTACAGTCAGCGCCTGTGTTGTGCCGGTCTGTGCGGCCACCGTCTTGCCGCAGAGGTCCAGCACGTCCTTGACGCCGGCCGCGTTGCCCTTTTTGACCAGCACGGAGGTTCCGGCCTGCATGTAGCTGACCATGTTCACCACCTGCTGGCGTTCGGCGGTGATCGAGAAGGCGGCCCAGGAGGCGTCGTAACGCTTTGCCTGGATACCGGCCAGGATCCCGTTGAAGTCTGCCTTTTCGATCGAGATGCCGACGCCCATCTTCTTGGCCACGGCCAGGGCCATGTCCGGTTCCAGGCCGATGATCTTGCCTTGGTCGTCGGTGAAATCGATGGGTGCGTAGGTGGGGTCGGTCACCAGGTTCAGGGTGCCCTTGCTCTTGATGGCCTCCGGCACCAGTGCCTGGACCTTAGGGTTAATTTGGACGGACTGTGCAACTTCCTGGCCGCTTTGGGCCCCGGGGGACGCCTGCCCGGCGCCGGTGGACGAGGCTCCCTCAGCATTGGTGCAGGCTGCCGTCACTGCCACGAGGGAAACCATGGCCGCTGCCAGGAGCGACCTCTTCACGCCGTTGTGCTTCACGATGCTCTCCAGTTCGGTATTGAAATAACAATATGTGTAACTTATTGTGAGATGAGCAACACCCCCTGTCAAGACAAAGTGGCAACATCATCTGTAGATGACACGAAGCGGCTTGCACTCTGTGGGCGGCTTCGGGAGCAGCTTTGTAAGGAAGGTCGGCATGACTGAGAAAACAGCGGTAAAACGGACACGCAGCGTCACAACAGAGGCGATGGCCGAACGGAGGCAGAGCATTCTGCACTACGCCTCGCAGGTGATTTCCCGCAGCGGGGTGGAGGGCTGTTCCTTTGCCGAGCTGTCCGAGCTGTCAGGGTTCAGCATCGGGATGATCCAGCACTACTTCCGCCACCGGGAGCGGCTGATCAGCGCCACCGTTGAATACCGCACCGAAGAAACCATGAGGGAATGGCAGCGCATCTACGCCAATGGCGAGAACGCGCTGGAGCGCCTGCACGACCTGCTGACTTTCGCCGTCGAGGGCGACACCCCCTTCGCCGAGGCCTGGGGATTCTGGCTGGAGATCTATGCCGCCGCGCACAAGAACGCGGAAATCCGGGACTCGGTGGCAGAAGTCCTCTCCACCTGGCGGACGCTGTTTGTCCGGGCCCTTGAGGAGGCAATCGAAGAAAGGCTCCTTAACCCCACCGCCGATGTGGACGAACTGGCCACGCTCTTCACGGCAGTCATCGACGGGCTGGCCATCCAGTCACTGAACAACATCCACCAATCAACCCCGAAAACGATGATCGAGACTCTGCACCGGTTTGCGGCCCGGGAATTCGGCATCGACGCCGACGAATTCATCCGGAACAAACGCTCCAAACTGGTGGGAGTCCGCTCGAAAGGAACCCCATGACCACCACCTCCGAACTCTCCCACACGGACCGGATGGCCCGGCGTGCCGCCGGCTTCCAGCCCTCCCCGGTCCGCGCCGTCTTCGACGTCTCCATGCAGCCCGGCATGATCTCCCTTGCCGGCGGCAACCCCTACCTGCCGGCGCTTCCGATGGATGACATAGCCGCCATGGTGGGCGACGTCGTCGCGCGCCGCGGGCTCGAGGCCCTGCAGTACGGTTCCGGCGCCGGAACCGAGGAGCTTCAGGCCCTCATCTGCCAGGTCATGGAACTGGAAGGCATCACGACGGCCCCGGGCAACGTGCAGATCACGGCCGGCTCCCAGATGGCCTTGGAACTGGTCACGAAGATCTTCTGCGATCCAGGGGATGTGGTGATCGCCGAAGGGCCCACCTACGTGGGCGCGCTGGGCGTCTTTGAGGGCTTCCAGGCCGAAGTGGCGCACGTGGTCATGGACGACGACGGCGTGGACCCGGACCGCCTCCAGGAGGTCATCTCCGGTATCAAGGCCGCCGGCAAGACCATCAAGTTCTTCTACACGATCCCCAACTTCAACAACCCGTCCGGTGTCAGCCTCTCGCTCGAGCGCCGCCAGCGCGTGGTGGACATCTGCCGCGCCGAAGACGTGCTGATCGTGGAGGACAACCCCTACGGCCTGCTCAGCTTCGACGGCACCCTGAAGCCCGCGCTGCACACCCTGGACCCGGAGAACGTGTTCTACCTGGGTTCCTTCTCCAAGATCTTCGCCCCGGGACTGCGCGTCGGCTGGGTGGTCGCGCCCGAGGACGTCCGCGGCCGGCTCCAGATCGCCTCCGAGGCCACCACCATCTGCCCCTCGGTACTGAGCCAGCTGGTGGTAGAGCAGTACATCGGCAGCTTCGACTGGCGCGGCCAGATCGCCGCGTACACCGCCGTCTACGCCGCGCGCTGCGAGGCCACCCTGGGCGCCCTGGCGGCGCACATGCCGGAGGGGACGCAATGGACCAAGCCCACGGGCGGCTTCTTCACCTGGGTCACGCTGCCGGAGGGCATCGACACCGAACGCGTGCTGGCGGCCGCCATCGACGCCGGGGTGGTCTTCGTGCCCGGCAGTGCGTTCTACGCCGACGGCGGCGCAGCCAACCAGCTGCGCATCGCCTTCTCCTACGCGCCGGCAGAGCAGCTGACCGAAGGCGTCAAGAGGCTCGCCGAGGCCATCCGGAACGCCTGACGGCGGCGCCGGAACAGTTCTTCGGCAACCCGCAACACGAGCGGACCAAGGAGTTCCTCAGCCACGTGCATTAAGTTCCTCAGCCACGTGCATTAAGTTCCTGAGCCACGTCCCTAGCCGGCAGTCAGTCCGCAGGCAACGCAACACATCAACACGCAAAGGTCATTCCCATGTCAATCCTGGCATCCCATGAAACGTCCCCCATCGCCCCCACGGCAACGCTGTTTTTCGGCGGCCGCATCCGGACCGTCGACGCTCTTAACACCGTCGCCGAGGCGATGCTGGTCATCGGCAACCGGGTTGCCGCCGTCGGAACCCCGCAGGAATGCCGCACGGCGGCGCTCGAGCTCATCACGGCCATTCCCGAGGTTGTTAACCTCAATGGCCGCACTGTGGTGCCCGGCTTCATTGACCCGCATGCGCACCCGCTCATGTACGGCCAGCTGCTCTCCTGGGTGGACTGCGGCCCGGACGTGGCCCCGGACATCCCCACCATGCTGGCCCGACTGGCGAAGGCTGCGGCCGGGACCCCGGGCGATACCCCCATCCGCGGCTACGGTTACGAGCACCGGAACCTGGCCGAGCGGCGCCACCCCACGCGGCAGGAGTTCGACACTGTCTCCACCACCCGCGAGGTCTATGTCATGAACGCCAGCGGCCACGGTGGAGTGGTCAACACCTTCGTGCTGGACAAGGCCGGGGTGGACGAGAATACGCCCAACCCGCCGGGCGGAACGTTTTTCCGTGACGCCGAGGGTTCCCTGACCGGTGAGCTCTCCGATGCCGCCTGCGACATCTTGACCGGGGACGAGGGCGTCAAGCTGGGGCACCACGGCCCCAACTTCCACCTCGCCGACAGCAAGGAACACCACCGCGCCCAGCTCCTGCACGCCCAGCGCGAGTTCCTCAGCCACGGCGTCACCACCATTGGCGACGCCCAGGTGACCAAGCGCGAATTCTCCGCCTACCTGGACCTGATGGAGCGCGGCGAGCTGGTGACACGCATCAACGCCTATTTCCTCTCAAGCCTCCTGGACGAAGTGCTGGACCTGGGCATCGTGGACAAGTTCGGCGATTCGCTCCTTTCCTTCGCCGGCATCAAGCTCTACGCGGACGGCACCCTGGGCGGCTGGACGGCCTACTTCCCCGAGGGCTACCGCGACGATCCCTGCCGCACGGGTTCGCTGTACCACGAGCCCGCCGAGTACCGCGCCCTCGTGGCCAAGGCACACAGCGCGGGGCTGCAGACGGCAACCCATGCGCAGTCGCCCACGGCCATCCAGCTGGTGCTTGACGCCGTGGCCGAGGCCGTTGCCGCGAGCCCGCGCGCGGACCACCGGCACAGGATCGAGCACTGCGGGCTGCCCACGCTGGAGCAGATCGACACCATGGCCGAACTCGGGATCATGCCGGTCAACCAGCCCCAGCACTACTACAACTGGGGCCCGGGTGTGCTGGACGCCATCGGTTCGCCCGGGGAACGCTTCAACCCGCTCGGCGAGTTCGTGGCCGCGTCGGTGCCCGTGACCATGAGCTCGGACGCTCCCGTGGCCGATCCGCGCCCGCTCGAAGCCATCCAGACCTCGGTGACGCGCCAGACCCGTTCCGGCGTGCAGTTGGGCGCCGACAATCTCAAGATCGACGCCGTCGAGGCCCTCCGCGCGCACACCATCAACGGGGCCCGCGCTCTGGGCCGGGACACCGAGCTGGGCTCCCTGGAACCGCAGAAACTGGCCGACTTCGTGATCCTGGCAGCGGATCCGCTGGACGCCCCGGAAAGCAGCATCAGCGGCATCGAGGTGGTGGAGACCTGGGTGAACGGCGTGCGCGTCTACGGCGGCTGACTTCGGCCTGGGTTCGGCTTGAGGCGCGAAATCGCCGGAAAGCTGCCAATTCGCCGGGCACGCCCGCGCAAGCGAGAATACGATTCAGCTCTGTGCCGGGGCCACTATCTCTGCGCTGGTGACGTAGCCCATGGCGCGCACGAACTCCGGTTGGATGGCGCGTTCGTAGGCTTGGTCCTCGGTCAACTCCACCACCCGGCAGTGGATCCACCAGAGGTTCCCGAACGGATCGCGGACCCGGCCCGCACGTTCACCCCAGAACATCTCCGTCATGTCGGTCACCGGCGTCGCCCCCGCTGCCACTGCCGCCGCGAACGTGGCATCGCCGTCGTCCACATATAGTCGCCTGAACGCCGGCGTCTCGGGCCAGCCCGGGCGGGAGTCGAAGGCCAGTACGTTGGAATCGCCGATGCGCACTTCCGCATGGCCGATCGATCCGTCCTCCATAGGTATGCGGAAGCCCTCCCGTGCGCCGAATGCCGCCGTCATGAAATCGAGCACTCCTGCGGTGTTGCGGGAAATGATCCATGGTTCCACCAGAGAGCGAGATTAGACCCATGACGGATACACCGGCGCGGCTGCTGAAACTGCTCTCCCTCTTGCAGATGCGGCGGCCCTGGCCGTCGCCATCAACAGCCGTGAGCGCCTGAGATTTGCCTACCGCCCCCGCGACGGGATACCGGCCAACCGGCATGTGGACCCGTACCGGCTCGTGGCCGCCGGCCGGCGCTGGTACCTGGTCGCCTGGGACAACGACCGCGGCGACTGGAGAACCTACCGCATCGACAGAATCAGCGGGCTTCTGGGCACCGGCGCCCGGGTTGCACCGCGCGATTTGCCTGCGAACGGAGCCGCCGAATTCCTCAAGGACTCCTTTTACCAGCTGGCGCCGAGCTACTCGGCTGTCGCCGTCCTGCAGATGCCGGCCCGTAGAGCGATCGAGGTGCTCGGTGTCGGCTCTGCCGAAATCATTCCCATCGACGAAGGCAGCTGCGAGCTGCGCGGCTTTGCAGACACCCTCGAATGGCTCGCTGCCAGGCTCGGCATGCTCGGCTGTGACTTCACGGTCCTGGAGCCGCCGGAGCTCGTCGACCATCTCAACCTACTCAGCGGCCGGATCGCGCGCGCGGCATCCGGCCCGCGACGGGTGCAGCCGCCGCACACAAATTGATAGCGACCAATAAATTCTTGTAAGTCGGACACCTCGTACGGCCTCTTTGTTCACGCGAGGTCCAGCTCCCCGAACACGGCAGTCCATCTCGCCTCCCTACGGTGGTCGAGTTGCCGGCGCAACGCCGGCAACCGTCATCCAGGAGGAAACCATCACCATGCGCACACCCCTGACTGCCGCGGCCACCGCCGCGCTCATCGCCTCTCTGGCGAGCCCCGCCGTCGCCGCTTCATACCCCGAAGCGGGCTCCGCGCCGTCGTCGAAGGCTGCCGGAACCGCCACGTCCGAAATCAACAGCAACGAACGCAATGGTTCCTTTGACCTGCAGTCCCACCGCGGAGGCCGCGGCGAGTGGACCGAGGAGTCCCTGGCCGCGTTCGCCAACTCGCTCAAGCTCGGGGTGACCACGCTGGAGCTGGACACCCACCTGACCGACGACGGCAAGATCATCGTCTGGCACGACGACACCATCCAGTCGGACAAGTGCCGCGACACCGCGCCGGTGACTCCGGGCGATGCCGAGTTCCCCTATGTCGGTGACCGGGTCGCCGAGCTGTCGCTCGCCCAGATCAAGACGCTGGACTGCGGGTTTACGCAGCTGAAAGGGTATCCGGAGCAGGACGTGATCGGGGGCAACCGGATCGCTGAGCTCAAGGACGTGTTCCAGCTTGTGCGCGACGCCGATGCCACGAAGGTCCGCTTCAACATCGAGACCAAGGTGGAGGACGGCCGGTCCGGCGGCGAGGGCATGGTGGCCCTGACCAAGGCTGTGGTCAGGGAGATCTACACCGCCGGTACGGCTGAGCGCAGCACTGTGCAGTCGTTCGACTGGTCCTCGCTGAACCTGACCAAAAAGATCGCCCCGGAGCTTCCGCTCGCGGCCCTGTCCAGTGGCGATGCCTGGCTCGGGGTCGGGCGGCCCGGCGCTAGTTCCAACCTCGGCGGAATCGACATTGATACCTACGGCGGGTCCCTCGCCAAGGCAGCCGCAGCCCAGGGCTACAACATGATCTCCCCCACCTTCCGCTCCGTCACACCCCAGATGATCACCGAAGCCCACGAGCTCGGCCTGCCCGTCATCCCCTGGACGGTGAACACCAAGGCGGACATGGAACGCCAGATGGCCCTCGGCGTGGACGGCATCATCACCGACTACCCCACCCGCCTTCGCACGGTCATGGAAGAGCCCGGGATGAAGCTGCCCAAGGCCTACTCACGTCAAGCGCTCCGGTAGATCCGCAGCGCAGCTCCGTACCCCAAGGGCAGCCCCTTCCCGTGCAGCCAGGACAGCAGTACTTCCATCACTGCGGCAAGGCTGAGAATCTGGCTGGCTTTGGGCCCCTTGGGTGGCTTGTTTCCGGCGCCGTCGGCCGCCGTGCCCAGTCCGATGCGCCAGTTGTGCGTGGTTTGGCCGTTGATCTGGGCAACCTCCACCAGATAGCCCTCGCCGGTATTCGCCGCCTGCGCGTACCGTCCTGACGGTTGGCCATGCAGATCTCTCGTCTGCACCGTGAACCAATCGTTCTCGTGGGTGATCGATTGAGCGATTGCGACGAGCTGGTCTGTGGACTCCACATCATGCCAGCCCGTGTAGTGCCGATTCCGCTGGGTCTGCCACTCCAGGGATTCCTCCGGCTGGACGCGAGCATGAGTTCGAGCTGTGTTTCGGGCAACGCCAGAGTTTCCAGCATCCCTCGCCCCTTTCGTAGTCATGTACAGGACCATATTCAGTCAAGGCACTGACATTTTCGGGTCCGGGTGAGGAATGTCGCAGCCCCTTGATAGCCTGCGATTACCGGCGAAGATCTACCTTGGCCGGTCAACAGGGAGGGTCTCCATGGAAACCCAAGACATGACTATCGAAGTAGCCGCCGCTAAGGCGATTGCGACCATCGCGCACCGGGGACAGACGGACAAGATTGGCGTCGACTACATCGAACATCCGCGCCGGGTGGCTGCCAGGCTCAGCGATCCGTCTCACGTTGCCGCAGCCTGGCTGCACGACGTGGTTGAAGACTGCGGCATCACGGCTGAAGACCTCATCGCCGCCGGAATCAGCCCGGACGTGGTGGACGCCGTCGTCCTGCTCACGCGGACCACGAAGAACAAGGGCGACGGGTACTACCTGGAAATCCGCAAGAATTCCATTGCCCTCGCAGTGAAGTTGGCGGACATCGACGACAACACGGATCCGGCCCGCACGGCTCGACTGGATCCCGAGAAACGGACGCGGCTGGCCACAAAGTACGCGCATGCCCGGAAACTGCTCGAAGGCTGACTTCGCGTCGGCGCGTGCAGGTCGGCGGGTACGGCATCGGGCACGCAAAGGGGCTCTTCCCAAGAGGAAGGACCCCCTTGCTCGGCGTTAGATTCCGCGTTATTGAGGAACTGCGCCGATCTGCTGCATGAGGGTCAGGGTGTCCGTGACTCCCCAATGCTCAGCGACTTTGCCGCCCTCGACGCGGATAATGTCGATGCCGCCGAATTCGACGCTTCGGCCCGTGGGCGCAATGCCCGCCATGTCACCTTGATGCGTGCCCGTGAGCACCACGTGCATCGCTTCAAGGTTCCCGTCGGCCAGCGCCGGACCGCTGGTTTTCACCTTGAGGTCCGGAAATGCCGCCCGCATCGCGGTGACATAAAAATGAACGCCTTCCCGGCCGGGCGGTTGCCCCGGCAGGCCCTCCTCGTGGTCAAGAACGTCATCAACCACGAGTTCATCGATGCGATCGAGGTTTCCACCCTCGATCACCTCCGTGTAGAAACGCTTGATCAATCCAGTCCCTTCAGCCATTTCCTACTCCTTGCAAACGAGAGACCGTAGTAAATTCCCCCGGTGCATGGCCCAGGTGCGACGCGCAGACCTGCGTTGTCAGGCCACCATTCCAGGCATCGCCCAGGGCGCCAGGGCGATACTGAGTGCAATTGCAGCCAGGGCTGCCGCTACTGCGCGGTTAGCCAACTGCTTCCACGGCAGCATCTTCTCGACGGCGATGAACGCCCCGACGACTGCCATCCACCCGATACTCATCACTCCCAGAGCGAACAGTGCCACCATCAGGGCCCAGCAACAGCCCACGCACCAGGCGCCGTGCTCCATCCCCATGCGTAGCGCACCACCGTACCCGTAGCGCATGCGGCGGAGGACAAAGTCCATGGGCGTACGACATTTCATCAAGCAGATGTTCTTGGCGGGGGTGAGTTGGTAGGCGGCCGCCACCAGGATCACTCCGGCTGCCAGGTAGCGGCCGCCTTGATCCGAGGCGAAAAGACCCGGAACCAGCGTTGCCACGGCGGCGTACAGCGAATAGGCCAGGATTCCGAAGACGGTCCACGTGAGCAGGTAGCCCGCCACGAACACTGCGGTGCAGGCCGGCGGAGCCTGACGCCCCAGCTCGCGTCGGCGGCGGTGGATCCGGGCGTAGGCGACAACCATCGGCGCCACGGACGGAAACATCATGGCCGCCAGCATGACGACCCACGTCGTGGCGAAGAATCCCAGCGGTCCCGGGTCCGTCCAGCGGCCCATGTCCATCCCGTTCATCTGGGCGGACATGAAGATCCAGCTCGTTGCGGCGAGCCCGAGGAGGACCGCGAGGAGTCCGGCCTCCCGCGGATCGAGGCGGTACGCCGCTGCCACTGAACCTGCGGCAGGTGTAACGGTGACGCGCGGGATACGGCGGTCGCCCTCTCGTGTCAACTGCTTCCGGCGAAGCATCAGGTGCCGGCGCTCAGGCCCGCGCCTTTGGGGCGTTCTCAGCCATCTCGCTCGAGAAGGTGAAGTCCGCGGTCTCGCCATATACGCCGTCGAAGTCCAGGCCGAAGAGGTCGGAGTGGCCCGGTGCCTTGCCGATCTGGAATTCGGGGGCGAAGCCGAACATCGCGTTCCTGACGGTGGTGACGCCGCCGTCGGGTCCCGGCAGGGGCTCAAAGGTGAAGTTCACGCGCCCGGCCACAGCACCGGATGGTGTGTCGCCGTCCGAGAACGTGACACTCGCACGTTCTACGCCGAGCCATTCCCCGTACAACGCCGCAAATTCGGCGAACGGGCCGCCGGCCTCGCCATGGAGGATGCTTTCCAAGGCTGTCGCCTGCGCTTCCGACGCTCCTTCATCGACGACGACCCCCACCTTCCAGCCACCCGCGGTGAGATGCGACGGGAACCAGTTGCAGAACGCGAAGTCGACTCCGGACAAATCTGTGTCATCGAGTTTTCCGCTGGCAACATGGAACACATTCACACCGCGGCACTCGCCATTCGGGCCGGTGGGGACCCCGTCGACGGGGCACGGACAAATCAGCTGACAATTGCAGTTGCCCACATACTTTCCGGACATTTCCCAAGTGGACATCAGGACTCTCCTTGCTGGCGCCATGGCCAAGCAGAAGCAGCCCGGACTGAGCGCCGAAAATACTGTAAAAAAATACTGAGAAACGGGCGAAATGCCTCGTTAAGGCCGACGCTAATCCGGCCCGTTGGACGTGTCAAGCTGCTGTGGTTACAGCCTCTCCCGCCACAGCAGCGACACCACAAACACCACCGCGCCGAGTCCCAGCATGACGAACACCATGAGGCCCCAGTTGGCCTGGTTGACGCCGGTTCCGTAGAAGATGCCGATCAGCACCGTTGCGGTAATCGCGCCGAGGTAGCGGCAGGTCTGGTAGATCCCGGCGGCCACCCCGCTCTCCTCAGGCCGGGTGGAGAGGTACATGCCCTGGCTGGAGGCGATGCTGGCCACCCCGTACGGCACCCCCATCAGGGCGGTCAGCGCCAGCACCAGCGGGATCGCGAACGACGCCGTGAGCAGCCACATCATCCCGGACGCCGCCACGAGGAGTACGACGCCGATGATCAGCACCCGCTTGACGCCGAAACGGTCGATCGCGCGGACCGCGAACGGCGTCACCACCACCGACATGGCGGCCAGCGGCAACATCAGCAGCCCCACAATGCCCGGATCGTATCCCGCGGCCTCCTGCAGCAGCTGCGGGAGCCCGAAGAACGCGAAGTAGTAGACGCCGTTGAACAGGGCAAATCCCAGATAGACCAGCAGCAGCGGCCGGTTCCGGCCCAGCAGCCGAAGGTCCAGGAACGGCGGGGCGAAGCGCAGCTCGCGCCACACGAACAGCACGGCCAGCAGCGTCCCGCCGCCCAGCAGCCACCATCGGTATTCCGGCAGCACGTTCAGCAGCGCCATCATCACCAGGACCATGGCAGCCAAGAACGCGAGGATGCCCGGAATGTCCGAGTCCCGCAGCAGCTCGGAGGCCCGGCCGCGTTCACGCCCCTCGTCGGCCGGAGCGAACCTCCGGACCAGAAGGATGGCCGCGAGCGAAAGCGGGACGTTGATCAGGAACAACGCCTGCCACCCGACCAGGCTCACCAGCAGCCCACCAACCACCGGGCCGACGGCGGCAGCGGAGGTGTTGGCCATCTGGATGCTGCCCAGCGGCCGCGTGGATTTGGTCCTGGCCAGCTGGGCCAGCGCCCCCACCATGACGACGGCGCTCGGGTAGGCGGCCGCCGTGCCCAGCGCCATGAAGGCGCGGGCAACGCACAGCACCGCAAAGTTCGGCGCGAAGGGTGCCACGGCACAGGTCACGGCAACCACGGCCATGCCGAACATGAACAAGCGGCGCGGCCCGAAGCGGTCCGCCAGCCGGCCCATCAGCGGCTGGCCTGCCGCGGAGGTGAGGTAGAACGCGGTGATCACCCAGGTGACCGTGGCGACGTCGAGCCCGAAATCCGCGCGCAGCACCACCAGGGCGACGGCGATCATCGAGGAGTTCAGGGGGTTCAGCGCCGTGCCGAGGCTGAGTCCAGCGACGGCAAGGCCGCTCCGCGGAGAGTTGCTCACGGCAACAGTCTGTCCCACGACTGCTCGACATCAGAACTCGGTGACGCCGGACCCGCCGTCAGAGGCCCCGCCGTCCGAGGACCCGCCGTCAGAGGACCTTGGAAAGGAACGCCCTGGTCCGGGCATGCTGCGGGTCGCTGAGGATCTGCCGCGGTGGACCGGCCTCCACCACCACACCCTCATCCATAAAGACCAGGGTGTCCGCCACCTCGCGGGCGAACCCCATCTCGTGCGTCACCACAATCATGGTCATGCCGGTAAGGGCCAGTTCCTTCATCACGTCCAGGACCTCGCCCACCAGCTCGGGGTCCAGGGCGCTTGTGGGCTCATCGAAGAGCATCAGCTTGGGGTCCATGGCCAGCGCGCGGGCGATGGCCACCCGCTGTTGCTGCCCGCCCGAGAGGTGCGCCGGGTAGTGGTCACCTTTGTCCCCCAGGCCCACACGCTCCAGCAGTTCCTTGGCCCGGGCGGTGGCTTTGGCCTTGGAAAGCCGTTTCACCCGCATGGGAGCCAGGATGATGTTTTCCACCGCCGTCAGGTGCGGAAACAGGTTGAACCGCTGGAAGACCATGCCGATTTCCTGGCGTTGCAGGGCCGCTTCCGTGAGCCTCAGTTCGTGGAGCTTGTCTCCTTTTTGACGGTATCCAACCAGCTGTCCGTCGACCGAGAGCCTGCCCGCGTCCACCCGTTCGAGGTGATTGATGCAGCGCAGGAACGTGGATTTGCCTGAACCGCTGGGACCCACGATGCAGAGCACCTCGCCCGGCTTGACCTCCAGGCTGATCCCGCGTAGCACCCTGTTGGTGCCGAAGTTCTTAGAAACCCGGTCTGCAAGCACCATTGGCATGCCCGTCATCCCTTTCCTCCAAAGTCTGTGCCGAGCGGTACGCCCGGTGCGCCTGGCGCCGCCGTCGGTCCCGACTCCGGCGACGCCGGTTCCTTGCCCGTCTTGAGGCGGCCGGTTCCGCGCGAGAATCGCTTCTCGATGAAGTGCTGGCCCACCATCAGGGCGGAAGTGAAAAGCAGGTACCAGAGCGACGCCACAATCAGCAGCGGCACCGGAGTAAACGTCACCGCTGAAATACCCCGGGACACCCCGTAGAGGTCAATGCTCAACGGAATCGCGGCCACCAGCGAGGTGGTCTTGAGCATCGAGATCACTTCATTGCCGGTGGGCGGAATGATGATTTTCATGGCCTGCGGAACCACGACATAGCGCATGGTCTGCCCCCAGGACATGGCCAGGGCTGTCGAGGCTTCCTCCTGGCCCTGATCCACGGACAGCAGCCCGGCGCGCACGATCTCGGACATGTAGGCGGCCTCATTCAGGGCCAGCCCGATCACGGCGGTGATGAACAGGTTGGTGAAGATCTCGTTCGGGATGGTGGCCCAGGGCGTCATGAACGGAATGCCCAGCGTGAACACCGGATAGATCAGGGACACGATGCCCCAGAAGACCAGCTGCACGTAGACAGGCGTTCCCCGGAAGATCCAGATGTAGAGCCACGCCACACTCTTCAACACGGGGTTCGGTGAGAGCCGCATGATGGCCAGCAGAAGGCCCAGAACTATCGCGCCCACCATGGCGTAGATGGTCAGCGACAACGTGACCCACGCGGCCTGGCTGATCCGGCGGTCGAAGATGTACTTGCCGACGTCGGCCCAGCCGTAGTCCGGTCGTTGGGCGGCGTCCAGCACGAAGACCGCCAGCATGAGGACGAGGACCACAGCCACGAGGATCCGCCACGGGTGGCGCAGCGGGACGGCGACGATCGTCGTCGGCTCGCCATCGCGGTCCGAGACGCCGACGCCGGCACCCTTGCCACCGCCCGTTCCCGGGCCCGTGCCGCCCGGGCCGGGGGCGGTGCCGCCGGCCCGGGGCCGCTGGCCGGGCAGCGGCTCAGTCATCCTGCCGGACTCCGGCTCGCTCATTCGTGATCACCCCTTGGCTGCCACGTTGAGCGCCGCCGTCTTGACCCCGCCGGATTCCACTCCCCACTTGGCCAGAATCTTGTTGTACGTGCCGTCGTCGATCAGCGTCTGGAGCGCCTTCTGCAGGACCGGCGTGAAGGCGCTGTCCTTGGCCACGGGCATCCCGTAGGGTGCCACCTCAAAGGCGTCGCCAGCGGTCTGCAGCTTGTCCTTGGTCTTGGAGATCGCGTACAGGGTAACGGGCGAATCGGCGCTCATGGCGTCGACCTGCCCCACCACGAGGGCGTTGGTCGCCTGGTCCTGCGCGTCGTATTTGAAGATGGTGATGGCCGCCTTGCCGGCGTCCGTGCAGGCCTTGGACTTCGCGGGCACCTCGTGTGTGTCCTGGTAGGTGGTTGCCTGGACGGCGACCTTGAGTCCGCAGGCGTTGGCCGGGTCCACGGTCTTGCCCTTCGGGGCGGCCCACTGGATGCCGGCGGAGTAGTAGTTCACGAAATCCACCTGCTTTTCGCGTTCCAGGGTGTCGGTGAAGGAGGACACGCCCATGTCGTCCTTTCCGGCCTTCACGGCCGGAAGAATATTGTCAAAGGTGCCGATGTCGAAGTTGACCTTCAGGCCCAGGACGTCACCCAGCGCCTTCGTCAGGTCCACGGCCCAGCCGGCCGGCGCACCATTGCCGTCCTTGAACTCGTTGGGCGGGTAGTTGTTCGCCATGCCGACGTTGAGGACACCGGCGGACTTGATCTTCTCCGGGAGCGACGCCGCAAGGGAGTCGTTCTTCTTCACCGCGACGGCGTCAGCCGGTCCGGGTGCGCCGGACGTGGCAGCCGTGGCTGCTGGTTCGCTGTTGTTGACGCAGCCTGTCAGCGACATTGCCGTGATGACGGTGAGAACGGGAAGTAGGTATCGAGTGCGCATGGTTTCCTTAGCTGTTCAGGGATTCTTGGGCCTCCCGCAACGCTGCGGGAAGGCACGGCGTGCCGAATTGTTCGGAGCTGAGCCGAATTGTTCGGAGCTTATTAATGCGTGGAGCTTGAGGCTGTTGGTTCGAGGACTTCGGGGGAATGACGGATGTCGCGAAGAATTTCCCCGCCCCGTGCCTTCAATTCGGGAATGCTGGAAACGCCCACCAGCGTCATCGTACGCCGGAGTTCGTCCGCGAAGATGTCAATGATGCGTCCGACACCCGGCGAGCCGGCCGCCACCAGCCCGTACAGGTAGGCCCGGCCGATCGAACAGGCGTCGGCTCCCAGCGCCAAGGCCTTGAGGATGTCGCTCCCCCGGCGGATGCCGGAGTCCACGTAGATCTCGATCGAATCGCCTACCCGCTGCCGGGATTCCTGCAGGACGTCCATCGGGCTCAGCATGTGGTCCAGTTGGCGGCCGCCGTGATTGCTCAACTGGACGGCGTCCAGGCCAATGCCCGCGGCCTTTGCGACGTCGGCCGGGTTGACGCAGCCCTTGAGCACGATCTTGCCGTGCCAGGCCTGCCGCAAGGCAACGAGTTCGTTCCATCCGCTGGTCGCATCCGAGTGGCCCAGGATGTGCTGCCACATGGAGGGCGTGACCACTGCGGTGGCCGCCGGACTGCGCGGATCCAGGTTCGGGAAACTGATGCCGTCCGACTTCAGGAAATTCACCCACCAGGAGGGGTGCCGGGCGATGTCCGCGATGGTTGAAAGAGTCAGCGCGGGAGGGGCGGTGAAGCCGTTGTGGAGATCCCTTTCTCTCGAGCCCAGCGCCCGCGTGTCCACTCCTACAATCAGGGTGCTGAATCCGGCGGCCTCGCAGCGCGACAGTTTGGCCTGCAGCGCCTGGGCGTCGGAGGTGAGCCCGAAGTTGAACCAGCGGTCCAGGGCCGGGTGGCGCTCCGCGATCGTTTCCATCGGCACGGTGCTCAGTCCGGCCAGCCCGTAGGGGATGCGGGCCCGGTCCGCGGCAGCCGCGACGGCCAGCTCGCCCTCGGGATGGAACAGCCGGGTGGCCCCGGTGGGGGTCAAGGTGAGCGGCAGGGCGCTGTCTTTTCCGAGCAAACTGGTACTGGTGTCCGGTCCGGACACCGGGCCCCAGTTGGGCATGAGCGCCCAGGAGTCGAAGACGGCCCGATTGCGGCGGAGCGTCACCTCGTCTTCAGATCCGCCGTCCAGGTAGTCGAAAATCCCTGCCGGCAAGACTTTCCGTGCCGATTGCCGGTATTCCTCCACATTGAAAGCGTTGGCCAGCACCCGGCGCTGCCGGGAGAACACGGGGGCCTTGACCTGGATGAGCTGCCTGGCTTCGCTGATTTTCAATGAGGGCCTTCCTTTTTGCGGTGCTGCGTTATGGTTCAGCGTAGGAAGTGGAACTCCGCGCCACTATGGAGATAGCGACAAATTGAAGGGCACGTCATTAGCAGCGACTACCAAACAGTTCCTTCGGTGAAACAATGACGGCGCTCCCGGCGGCGGAGAGGCATGCGCTGCCCACCCTGGCGGACGTCGCCCGCTCGGCCGGTTCGGAAATTGTCAGCCTCGTCGAAATGCCGGCCGACGACCAGCAGATTGTCGCAGGCTCTGTTCTCTATGACTCGATGGCCCGTCCTGCGAAGTTTCCCGGCGCCGTCGCCCTTGCCATCGGTTTGTCGCTGTCCGGCAAGCGGCTGGGCGTGAAAATCCGGGAGCTCAGCGACGCCGGCTACGTGGCAGTAGTCTACAAAGCCAACGGCACCTCGGACGAAACACTGCGGGCGGCCGTGCGGGACACTGGGATGGCTCTTTTCCGGGCCTCTGATTCGGTACCGTGGAACCAGCTCGCGGAGATCATGGACGCCGCCGTCATCCCGCACCGGCAATCGGGGCGCACGCTGGTGGACATCCGTCCCGGAGATTTGTTCGACCTGGCGAACACCGTGGCGGCCCAAGCCGGCGGTGCCATCGCGATCGCCGATCCGGAGCAGACGATTCTGGCGTATTCGACCCTTCCGGACCAGCCCATCGACGAGACGCGCCGGAGTTCCATCCTGCGGCTGCACGTGCCGCACTCCGTTCAAACGGACAGGGACTACCGCCGCGTCCATGCAGCCAGCAATGCGTTGAACGTGGCGACGGAGGACCCGCTGCTCCGGCGCACGGCCATCGCCATCCGGGCTGGCGACTCCGTCCTTGGCTCGCTCTGGCTCCTCGAACTGGCGGAACACCACAACGAGGACGCGAACCGGATCCTGCGTGAAGCTGCCAACGTTGCGGCGCTCCACATCCTGCACAAGCGCACCACCTACGTCTCGAACCTGACCCGCCAAATAGATCTGGTCCAGCCGCTGCTGTTCGAGCCCAAACGCGCCGAGCTGGCCGCGATCCGGCTGGGGATCCCGGCGGCGTCCGTTCGGGTTGCGGCCCTGGGCATCTGGCCGTCCGATGCCATCGCAGCCGAAACGCTGCAGTCCCGCCTCCGGCTCTTCGATACGATCCGGACCGCCTGCGCCATCCGGCTGCCCTCGGCGGTCTGTGGGCTCTCGGACAACATCGTCTACATCGTCCTGCCGCAGACCACCGAATCTTCACGGCAATTTCAACGCAGCGCGATCCTGAAAATTGTGCAGAACGCGCGGCGGCTTCTCTCCCGCCCGGTCCTGGCCGCACTGGGGGTGGCGGCCACGATCGACCGCCTAGCGGAGTCCCGGGTCAACGCGGAACTCGTCCTGTCCGAGCTGGTGCGTAACGTCGCCGAAGGGCGGATAGCGGCAGATTCCGATGAGATCGTCGCCGACGACGACTCCCTCGGCTCACGCCTTCAGCTGCGCCAGATCGTCTCGTCGCTGACGACGTCGGGCCAGCTCCCCGGGGCCCACGCCCTGAGGATCGCCGAATACGACGAACAGCATAAGAAGTCGTTCGAGGAGACCCTCCACGCCTACCTGAGCTGCGGCGGAAACGCGATTGATGCCGCAAAGGCTCTGGACGTGCACGTCAACACGGTCCGGTACCGCTTGTCCCGCGTTGAACCCCTTTTCGGAATAGACCTAGAGGACCCCGAAACGCGACTGCTCGTATGGTTGCAGCTGTGGGCACGGCACAACTAGAAGTCCCCGCGGTTCAGGTGTTGCTTCTCTCAGGCGTGGATTTTTGCCACGGTCATCAGGATCGCGGAGTCTTCTTCCGCTTCCAGGCTGTGCAGCCCCTCGGGCACGATCAGGAGATCGCCGGCTTTCCCCTGCCAGGATTCCTTGCCAGCCTGCAGCCGGACGCAGCCCCGGAGCACAAAGACGGTGGCTTCGCCGGGGTTCTGGTGCTCGCTCAACTTCGTGCCGGCCCTAAACGCCATGACGGTCTGGCGGAGGACCTTCTCGTGCCCGCCGAACACCGTGTCAGCGGCCCGGCCGCTGGCTGCCACGAGGGCTGCCGCGATTTGCTGACGGGCCAGGGCGTCGATCGATATTTTCTGCATGGGGCCACCGTACCCACAATCGGGTCCCGTGCCGAGTGCCCTTTGCCCCAAGACTGGGCACGCTCGAACACGGCCTCAGTACACCACCCCGAAGTTGTTGAACTCCCCGGTGTCCCGGGAGATCTGTTCCTCCACGTTTTCCACGCGTCCGGGCGCTTGCGGCGAGCGCAGCCAGCGCCGGAACTCAAGTACCGCCATCTGTGGTCCCTCCGCCACGATGCCGACCGAACCGTCGTCGTTGTTCCGGACACTGCCCGTCAGCCCGAGCTCCTCGGCCTTCCGCACCGTCCAGTACCGGAAGCCGACGGCCTGCACTGTGCCGCCCACCCTCGCCGTCAGCCGGACACGCTCCCCGGATTCGCCCTCCTGAAACTCAGCCATTCTTCCAATGTAGTGCCCCGCCTCACCGGGACATTGGGACTTTCGCCCCTTACCCGCCTAGTCCCCACGGGTCAGTCTTGTCAGAGCACCGCGGCGCCCTGTCGAACAAACGGCATCAGCACAGGGACGTGTACGGCCCGGGGTGCCTAGGTGGCCCGAAAGGACATGACCATGGCAGGACATTTCGAGATCTTCACGGACGCGGAGGCGAACGTCCGGTTCCGCCTGCTTGGGGCGGACGGAACGGTATTGGCCATTTCCAGGGCCTATGCGGACAAACGCTCGGCTGCGGACGGCATCATGGATGTCCGCGAGTGCGCCGGCACCGGCCTGATCAAGGAGGCCCGCTCGAACGCCTGGGGCGGGACCGGCCGGACCCGGGCTGGCCTGCCGACCCCCTCGAACCGCCGCCACCGGCACTCCCCCGCCGTCTAGCGGGGTTCAGGCACGGGGTCCGGGAAAGGGTCCTGGGCAAGCAGTTTGGACAGGGGTCTCGACAGGCCGATCGAGTAGAGGCACGGGCTGCAAAAGGGGGCGGCCCGGCACAGGAGCAGCCATGGGCGAAGCACGGGTCCACATCAGCGGCTTCCGCATGGACTTCGGTGACACCACCGTCATCCGGGACCTGTCCTTCGATGTGCACGCCGGCGAGACCTTCGGCTTCCTGGGCAGCAACGGCTCCGGGAAGACGACGACGATCCGTGCCTTGCTGGGGATCTACGAGCCCACCGCCGGAATCCTGCATATCAACGGGCGGGAGTTCAAGCCCGAGCACGGGGACAGGCTGGGCTACCTCCCGGAGGAACGCGGCTTGTATAAGAAGGAAAAGGTCATCGACATCATGACCTACTTCGGCCGGCTCAAAGGGATGGAGAAGCGCGCCGCCAGGGGGTGGTCCCTCGAGTACCTCGAACGGGTGGCCCTGGCGGACAAGGCCGGTTCGCTGCTGGACAAGCTCTCCAGCGGCCAGCAGCAGAAGGTCCAACTCGGCGTCACCATCATGAACCGCCCGGAACTGCTCATCCTGGACGAACCGACCAAGGGCTTCGACCCGGTCAACCGGCGCTTGCTGATTGACGTCATCGCCGAGCAGAAACAATCCGGCGCCACGGTGGTCATGGTGACCCACCAGATGGAAGAGGTGGAACGCCTGTGCGACCGCGTCATCCTGCTGAAGAACGGCACCGCCGAGGCCTACGGGACCATCGACGAGGTGCAGAACAAATACGGCGGCAGAATCATCCGGATCAAGTACGGCGGCACCATCCCGCGCTCGCCCCACTACGACGTGATGCTCGAGGAAACCAATTACGCCGAGCTGAGCATCACCGACGCCACCGATGAAGCCGCCATCCTCAAGGACCTGATCGAGGTCGGCGTGACCGTCCGCAGTTTCACCACCACCAAAGTCTCGCTCGAGGACATCTTCATCCGCGTCTACGGCGACCAGAACCGGCCCGGCGCCTCCGGAGCCGCACCGGCGCCCGCCGCCACCGCCCTCGTGAGGGAAGAGGTGTAAGGCCGTGGCCCAGCACAATCTCGGAACCGTCATCGGCTTCGAATTCGTCCGCACCGTGACCAAGCGGCGGTTCTGGATCGGCACCCTGGCCGTCCCCGTCATCATGGCCGTGGTGTTCGGGCTGATCTTCCTGAGCAACAGCACCACGGACACTGCGTCGGAGGCCCAGAAGAGCGCGCAGCTCAGCATCGCCTACACGGATGCCTCGGGGCTGATCACCGCCGAGAACGCGGCCCTCTTCGGCGCCCGCCCTGCGGGGTCCCCGGACGCCGGGCTCCGGGCCGTGCAGTCCAGGACCGTGGACGCCTACTTCGACTTCCCGGCGAACCCCGAGACCACCGCCGTGCGCGTCTACGGTGCCGACAGGGGGATCTTCGAGAACGGCAAGTACGCCGCCGTCGCGCAGGCCATGCTGGGCCGCGCCGTCGATCAGAGGATCGGCTCCCCGCAACTGTCCACGCTCGCGGCCGGCAAGGCGAAGATCGAGACCGTCACCTACGACGGCGCGCAGGAAGCCGGCGGGCCGGGATCCGTCATTCCGCCGCTGATCTTCCTGGTCATCTTCTACGGACTGATCGTGCTCCTCGCCGGGCAGATGCTCAACTCCACCCTGGAGGAGAAGGAAAACCGCGTGACGGAGATGATCCTGACCACGCTCAAACCCACCACCCTCATCGCGGGCAAGGTGATTGCGCTGTTCGCGATCGGCCTGGTGCAGATGATCGTGTTCCTCTCCCCCATCCTCATCGCCCGGCTGCTCCTCCCCGAACAGCTGAACCCGGCGGCGCTGGACGTGCCCCGGCTGATTTTCGACCCGGTCCGGATGACCGTCGGCTTCCTGATCCTGGTCGGCGGCTTCGCGCTGTTCACCACCACCCTCGTGGCCATTGGCGCGGTGATGCCGACCGCGAAGGAAGCCGGAAATTTCATGGGCGTCATGATGGCGCTGATCTTCGTGCCGTTCTACGCCGTGGCCCTGGTGGTCTCGGACCCGCACTCCGTGATCGTGCAGATCTTCACCTACTTCCCGTTCTCCGCCCCGGTCACCGCGCTGCTGCGCAACGGCTTCGGCTCACTGAACCTGCTCGAAGCCGCAATCGTGATCGTGATCCTCTATGTGGGGGCCGCCATCATGCTCCGCCTCGCCGTGCGGCTCTTCCAGTACGGCTCGATCTCTTACACCTCGAAGGTCAACATCCGCACCGCGCTCCGGGCAGGATCGAGGCACGCCGCCTCTGACGCGGCACCGACGACGCCGGGCCCCTGACGCGGGTCCGGTGAGTTGCGGTCCCGTACAGCCGGTTCGACGACGGCGGTCCGTCTACCGGTCCGCCTGCCCGCTCCCGAGGAACTTCCTGATCGCCTCGGCCATCAGCTTGGCCTGGGTCCAATGCAGGTAGTGGCCGCCGGCGAGCGGGACGATTTCATGGCGTTTGACGTTCTTCAGGAGGTTCTCAGCCGCCTCAGCCTTGGCCGGTTCCCCGGGGGATCCGGCGCCGGAGACAAATGCCAGCACCGGCAGCGCGTCGGGATACGTGACTCCCCTAAGTTCGGCTGCGTTGTTGCTAATCCGTGCGGTCTCGTCGGCGACGGCCTGGTTGCCCAGGTTCCAGCTGAGCATCAAGCGCATGCGTTCACGCTCATCGGCCGTAAACGCGTCGCCGTCGGGCTCCACGAGCGCGGGGGCCACGGCCAGTACTGCGCGGACCACTCCCGTGACCGACAGCATCCGCACCAACCCCGCCCCTTCCAGCGGCAGCTCCACGGGCCCCTCCTTCGCCGTCGGCACCGTGGGGTCGATCCCAATCACGGCCGAAACTTCCGCGGGGTACCGGTTGGCGTAGTCGAGCATGTAGAAGCCGGCGATCGAGTGCCCGGCCAGGACATACGGCCGAGTGATGTTGAGCTTAGCGAGTACCTCGTGGAGTTCAGTGCTGATGTTCTTGTTGGTCCGCTCGCTGGCGCTGAGGTCGCTGTAGCCATAGCCGAATCCCTCCACGACGATGACGTTGAATTCGCCCAACTCCCGGATCAACGGGGCAAAGTCCAGGGCTGGTGCGGCCGTGCCCAGGCCGCCGAGGAGCACGATCGGCGGACCGGACCGGCCGCTCCGGTAGACATTGAGCGCTCCGCCGGCGATCTCCACCCGCTCGCCATAAGGGGCAATGCTGCCCCGTTCCTGCCGCTCGAGGAGCAGATTGACCGCCGTCGAGACCAGCCCCAGCCCCACCGCGACGAGAGCCACGATGGCGAGGATGCGGAGCACTCGTCGGCGCCGCCGCCGGGGCGGACGGTTAGTCGGATCCGCAGTGGGATCCGCAGTGAGATCCGTCGAGGAAGCGTTTCTGCGACGAGGAATGAACCCCATGGTGTGCCTTTCAGGGGCTCGCGTTTCAGTGACTTTGGCGGTGCCGGAACGAAGAGTTTGGCGGGATCGGTGCCTGCTACTTCCCCGCGTCCTTCCCCGCCGGCCGCAGCGAGGTAATCATCTTCCGGATGTCCTGGTACTCCGGGGTCGTCGCGTAGAGCTTCGCCTTCGCCAGGTACGGCATGGACGGGTCGCCCGGCGTCGTGTTGTTCTCCGGGTTGTACGCTGCCCCGAACAAGGCGCCGCTGGGCGGCCAGAGGAACAGAAGGAACATCGGGCAGGCCGTGCTGCCGGTTTCTTCCGGGACCATGGTGATTCCGTAGCCGGCAATGGTGGGCGGTGCCGCCTTTGGAGCTGTGGCGTCGCCCCGGGCCTCGAAGACGTAGCGGGGCACCGGCGCGTCGGCCGCCCCATCCTCTGCGAGCGCCTGCATCGGCTCGGAGTCGAACACCTCGAACGGGTACCTCTGCGTGCAGTCCGCACCGGTGACGATGTTGGTCCGCAGGCTGGCCATCGGCCTTCCCGCCTGATTGAGCACGTCCACGAACTCACCGCCGAGAGGCATCTCCCCGGCGGGATCCCGGACGCTCCAGCGGCTGGGAAAGTCGAAGGACAGCCCGCCGTCGGACGTCGTGAAGGTCTTCCAGTCCGACGCCGGCGGCGTGGTTGGCGTCGCACTGCCCGACGGCGGCGTGCTGCCGGAGGTCGAGGTCGTTGCGGGCGGCAGTGCCGTCGAAACGGGTGGCGGCCCGGGCGGCGAGCAGCAGGACAGCAGCAAGGCGCCGCAGAACGTGGCCGCGATGGTGACCCCGGGCCTCCTGGCCTCCATCCGTGCGCCTCGTTTCAGCCCGGCGTTTCGCCGCGCCGCTACTTCCCCGCCGGCCGGAGGGACGTGATCATCTGGCGGATGTCCTGGTACTCGTTCGTGTCTACATAGGCCTCCGGGGTGTCCACGTTGGGCGGGTTCCCGGGAGTCGTATCGAGGGGATTGTAGACGCCGCCGAACATCGCCCCGCTTGGCGGCCACGTGAAGAAATGGAAGATGGGGCAGGCGGTGGGGCCGGACGGTTCGGGCGCGGAGGTGATCCCATAGGCCAGGACATTCGCCTTCGCCGGATCCGCATCGTTGGGGTTGGCCCGGCCCTCAAAAACGAACCGCGGAATCGCGTCACCCTGAGCCAGTGCCGGCAGTTCCTCGGAATCGATGAGGGAATACGGATGCTTCTCAGTGCATTCCGACCCGGTGACCATATTGGTCCGCAAAGTAGCCATCGATTTTCCCGCCTTATTCAGGACCTCCACAAAGACGCCGCCTGGCGCCGCCTCAGCTGCCCGGTCCTTGAGCGTCCACGCTGACGGGTAGTCGAACATCAGCTGGCCGTCCGACGTCGTGAAGCTCGTCCAGGCCGACGACGACGCCGAGGGTGATGCCGGGGCTGCCGTCCCGGACGTGTCCGGCGTCGCCGCCTCAGAGCTCGCAGGCGCGGAGCTCGCAGACGGCGAGCTGGTACTTGGGGCTGTGGCGGGAGGAGAACAGGCCGCCAGCAGAACGGCTACACAGAATGCCGCCGAAGCAGCCCTGCAAGATGATCCAACTCGGCGCATGTCGCCCTCCCCCTGGGATGCAAGTAGTTCGACAATTCTCGTTTTTCCGGGCGCGAAAAACAGGGCCTTTGGACCCCTTGCGCCGGCCCGGCAGATCGAGGCGCCGCGGAGACGCCACGGCGTGACCCTTAGCCTCGCAGAACTAGAAGGGTCTTCCCAGCCTGCGCTAACGGGTCGATAATCAGACGTTGGCGGCACCGCGGCAACGCTGCCCGCCACAACGTGCCGGACCAGCCGAGGAGTCCCAAATGACGGTCGAACAAGCACCTGCGGAATCGCTGGAGGCACCTGCCAGCGACTGGTTCCAGGGCGCCGTCGTCTATCAGATCTATCCGCGCAGCTTTGCCGATTCCGACGGCGACGGCATCGGCGACCTGCGCGGCATCATCAGCAAGCTGGACTACCTGCAGCGGCTTGGCGTCGACGTCGTCTGGCTGTCCCCGATCTACACCTCGCCGCAGGACGACAACGGCTACGACATCAGCGACTACCGCAACGTGGACCCGCTCTTCGGCACGCTCGAGGACCTGCAGGAACTGACCAACGGCCTGCACGCGCGCGGCATGAAGCTGGTCATGGACCTCGTGGTCAACCACACCTCGGACGAGCACCCGTGGTTCGTGGAATCCCGCTCCGCGAAGGACAACCCGAAGCGCGACTGGTACTGGTGGCGGCCACCGCGGGATGGCGCGGAGCCCAATAACTGGGGCTCGGCGTTCTCCGGGCCTGCGTGGGAGTTCGACCAGGCCACCGGCGAGTACTACCTCCACATCTTCTCGAAGAAGCAGCCGGACCTGAACTGGGAGAACCCGGAAGTCCGCGCCGCCGTCTACGACATGATGAACTGGTGGCTGGACCGGGGCGTGGACGGCTTCCGGATGAATGTCATCAACTTCATCTCCAAGGAGACTTCCCTGCCGGACGGGCCGATCGCCGAGGGCATGCTCCACGGCGACGGCACACCGTCCTACATCAACGGCCCCCGCATCCACGAGTTCCTGCAGGAGATGCACCGCGAAGTCTTCGCCGGCCGCACCGGTCAACTGCTCACCGTCGGCGAAATGCCGGGCGTGACGGTCGAGGAGGCCATCCTCTTCACCGATCCCGCACGGGCCGAGGTGGACATGGTGTTCCAGTTCGAGCACGTGGCCCTGGACCAGGAGAGCGGCAACAAGTGGCGGCCCAAGAAGCTCAAGCTCACAGAGCTGAAGCAGACCCTGGGGCGCTGGCAGGAAGGCCTGGCCGAGAAGGGCTGGAACAGCCTGTACTGGGGCAACCACGACCAGGCCCGCGCCGTGTCGCGCTTCGGCGACGACCGCCACTACCGCGAACTCTCGGCCAAGATGCTCGCCGGCATCCTGCACCTGCACCGCGGCACGCCCTACGTCTACCAGGGCGAGGAACTCGGCATGACCAACATGACGTTCGGGGCGATCAGCGATTACCGCGACATCGAGGTCCTCAACCACCACCGCGAAGCCACCACCCACCTCGGCCACACCGACGCCGAGGTGCTCGCCGCGCTCGCGCCGCTGAACCGGGACAACGCGCGGACCCCGGTCCAGTGGGACGCCTCCCGGCATGCCGGCTTCACCACCGGAGCGCCTTGGATCGCGGTCAACCCGAATACCAACCACATCAACGCCGCCGCCCAGGTGGACGATCCGGATTCGGTCTACAGCTTCTACCGCAAGGTGATCGAGCTGCGGCATGCGGAGCCGGTGGTCTCGCACGGGAACTTCACTATGCTGCTGCCCGACGACGAGCACGTCTACGCCTTCACGCGGTCGCTGAGCGGTCCCTCAGAAAGCGCCCCAGACTTCACGGAGCTGCTGGTGCTGGGCAACTTCTCCGGCGAGGAACACGGCATGGAACTCGGCGATGAGAGTTGGGGGGACGCGGAACTGGTGTTGGCGAACTACCCGTCCGACGGCGATGCGTCCGACGCTGCTTCTGCGGCCGGGGCTTCTGCGTCCGGCCCGTTACGTCTCAGGCCGTGGGAGCTGCGGGTCCAGCGCCGACGCCGCCGCGCCTAACCAACCGACCCGCCCGATCAACAAACCGTCTGACAAACAGACCCGGATCGTCAACAGAGTGAGGGAGCCCCGCATGACTATTCCACCGCCACACGAACCTGACCCGTTTCCGGATCCCGGTCCCACGACTCCGCCGCCCGAGCCCGGGGATCCGTTCCCGCCGGAACCCGGCCCGGTGGCGCCCCCGCCGCCTATCCCGGAGCCCGGGCCTGCACCAACTCCGGGCCCGTTCCCGACGCCGAGTCCCCTCCCGATTCCGGACCCCGGACCGGTGCCGCCACGGCCGGACCCGACCCGGTTCTAATCGCGCTCAACCGCCGGCAATCCCATGCAGGAAATGGCGCACCTCCGCGTTGAAGGCTTCCGGCGCCTCGACCGCAGCCAGGTGCCCGACGTCGGGAATGACCACGAGCGTGGAACCAGGGATGTGCTGGTGCATGTCCCGGGCGACGCTTAGTGGTGACCTGACATCCTCGGCGCCGTACAGCAAGAGCGTGGGCACCGTGATGGTAGGCAAGACCTCTCGGTAGTCGGCGCGGCCGCTCGCATTTAGCAGGGCGCGCATGCCCTTCGGGTGGAAGTCGGCCATGATGGCGGCGATTTCCCCGACCGACGACGGATCGGCGCGGCTGGTGAAAAGGGTGGGCAGCCAGACCGGGATGAACTGTTCCGGTGGCCGCTCGAGTTCGTCCAGCACCTGAGCGTAGCGGCGTTCGACTTCCTCCGGCGGCAGCGAGCCGGCCCAGCCGGCGTAGGCCGAGACCAGCAGCAGCGAAGCGGGGACTTCCGGGTGAGCCCGGTACATCTCCAACGCAATCCCGGAGCCCATGGAAAGTCCCAGGATGTGCGGTTTGCCCGGCACGGCTGCCCGGAGGAAACCGGTCAGGGCGTCGCCCAGGTCCTTACCGGAGAAGTCCGGCGGCGGGTCGTCAGAGCGCCCGCACCCCGGGGCGTCCCAGGCGATGACGGTGAATTCATCGGACAACGACTCGAGCTGGCGGCGCCAGACGCGGCTGTCCTCGTAGGCACCATGCAGCAGGACCAGCGGCGGACCGTGGCCCGCGCGCTGGTACCCGATTCGTAGCCCCGCAACCTCGACGGCGTCCATCAGCCCAGTTTAGGGCGGCCTCCAGCCCTACGGCAGGATGATGTCGCGGGTCCGGTGATCGTAGTGGATGACCAGGACGCCACCGCCGTGGTGCACCTCGTGGTTGGGTCCGTCGAAGGTCCCGAACGCACCGTAGTTTTCGTCCCAGGAACGGTTCAGGGCGATCTTGAAGGTGTAGGACCCGGCCGGGATGTCGGCGGCGATCTTCCACAGCTGGTCCACCTGGTCCAGTTCCATCTGGGACTCGTCGTACTGCGGCGCCCAATTGGCGGGCGCACCCAGCAGGATGTTGAAGTCACCGGCAACCGCGACGGCTTCCGGCTGCTCGATGGTTTCGGTGCTGACAGCCGGCGTTGCGGGAGCTGCCGGGGCCGCGACCTTGGCAACTGCGGCCGCGGGGGCCTTGTCCGCGGCCTTGCGCTTCCGCACCGCCTTGGCGACAGGGGCGACCGCCTCTTCGACCAGCTTGGCAGCCTTGCCGGCCACCTTAGCGGCTTTCGACGGCGCTTTCTCGGCTGGCGCGGCGGCCTTTCCTGCGGGAGCAGACGGCTTCCCGGCGGGAGCGGACGGCAGCGGCGTGTCGGCCGGAACCGGAGTGCCGGCGTCGAGCGCTGCGGCGAAAGAGGCAGGCTCGGCGAAAGCGACCGTGGCGCGCTGGCCGTCGTCGGTGATGGACCAGCCGGAACGGCCCTTGACCAGCCAGCCGGCCTTGACCAGCTTCGCGGTGGCGGTGGTCAGCGTCTTGTGGCCACGTGGAATGCCGCCGCTCAGGAGTTCGCGTTCATGATCGTTGAGCGGCTCCCGCGCGATTGCCTCGCCCAGCACGCCTCCGGCGTTCAGCTTCTCGCCCGTCCACACCCCCTCTGTCAGGACATCCAGCACGGCTTTCAGCCGAAGGTTGGTGTTTTCCGCGGTGTTCGCGCCCATGGGTCTCCTTTAGAAGCAATTGATCCACCTGCATTTTGCCAAGGATGTGGGAGTTTTCGCGAGTGGATGCGGTTAACTCTGCGTGTCGTGACCCACTATGACAGCCCAAACCGGAGTGCGCGGGGGATCAACGCACCGGTACCCGTGAGTAGCTTCGATCGTGAGAAGGCGACGGGCCCTTCGCCCCGGGGTGCTTCCGGTTACAGACCTACGACGGCGTGCTTGGGCAGTCCTTCATAGACAGTGGGTTCGAGGCGGCACGTGGCGTCAAGTTGACCCGCCAGGGAGTAAAGGCCTGGCCGGTTCTGGCCAAACTGGAAGACCCGGTACAGGTGGAACTGCCCGGCAGCTTCCTGGCTGAAGTCGAGTTCATTCCGGGTCACAAGGAACGGCCACTCTTTTCGTCTACGGGTGGTCTTGACTTCGATGAAGCGTTCTCGGCCATTTTCATCGAAGGAGAGCACGTCGTACCCCATGCCGTCGCCCTGGCTCTGGGAGACATGGTCGATTTTGGCAGCCAGTTTTGGTTTACCTGCCAATTCCAATCTGCGCGTTTCATAGCCGACGACGGCAAGCTCACCCGCCAGTCCCAGCTCCCTCTTATCCGCCTCCAGACGGACAAAATTCACCCTTCCGGCCCTGCGATGGAAGACCTTTTCCTCGAATTCCACGTCGGGGGCCGGCTCGAGATGCAGCAGTAGGTCAATCGCCGCCGGCAACGGCTCGTCCAACTTCTGGAGCATTAGCGCATCAAGGTCCGTCTCTTCCAAGCGGCGGCGGATTACTTCCCGGCGAAGGGATTCCTGGACGTTACGCCGCGGCTTGTAGCCGTCGATATAAAACGAATTCATGGATTCCAAGACCGCGCTGATGTTTGCATGCTTGAATTCAATGGAACCCTTACTCCGACCGATCGAGGCCTGGAGCTTCTTATTCTCTGCGCTCTTGTTGAATCCGCGGCCGAGCAACTCTTCCCTCAACATGCTGAAGTAGCTCTCGACAGTCAGTGCAATCTCAGCGTCCGTCCATGGTTTCCCGATTTCCCCCATTTGCATGAGGCCAGGCTATCCGGAATTCCTGGCGATCAGCGGTTCTTCGAGTTCGTGGTGCCCGTACAATTCATCAGCGGCTCTGAACATTAAGGAAGTCGAGCAGGCCTTGAACAATATCGTCCGTCAGTTCAGGGTCTGTTCCTTCAATGGAGCCGGTCCGCACCAGGTAGTGCTGCCCGTCCGGCGCCTGTGCATGCCTATCCTCAGCCCAGATTTAGTGCCCGGACGCCGCCAGCTCGGCCAGCAGTTCCGTCTTCCGTTCCTCGCTCGCGAAGGAGGAACGGATCGAGTTCGCCGCCATTCGCACGAAGTCGAACTCGGACAGCCCGATCACCGACTTCAGCTGCGCGAAGTTGTCGTCCACGTACCCGCCGAAATACGCCGGATCGTCCGAGTTCACGCTCACGTTCAGCCCGGCCGCGAGCATCGCCGGCAGCGGGTGCGCAGCCAGGGTGTCCACCGCCCTGAGCCGGACGTTGGACAGCGGGCACACGGTCAGCGGCATGAGCTCGTTCACCAGCCGCTCCACCAGCTCGGGGTCCTCCATGCACCGGATGCCGTGGTCGATCCTTTCCACACCCAGGATGTCCAGCGCGTCGATGATGTACGACGGCGGGCCCTCCTCGCCGGCGTGCGCAATCCGGTGCAGGCCGGCCTCCCTGGCACGGGCAAAAAGCCGCTCGAACTTCGCCGGCGGGTTGCCCACCTCGGCGGAATCCAGGCCGATTCCGGCGATCGGGGCTCCCATGGCGAGCAGCTGCTCCAGCACCTCCAGGGCGGATTCCTCGGCGAGGTCGCGCAGGAAGGCCGCGATCAGCAAGGTGGAGATGCCGAACTCCTCGCGGGAGGTCGCCAGCACCGATGCCACTCCGTTGACGCAGGTCTCCAGCGAAATCCCGCGGGACAGGTGCGCCTGCGGGTCCAGCATGATCTCGGCATGCCTCACCCCGGCGAGCCCCGCCCGGGCCAGGTATGCCCGGGTCATGTCGGCGAAGTCCTGCTCGGTCTGCAGCACCGCCATGTTGGCGTAGTAGAGGTCCAGGAAGGACTGCAGGTCCGTGAACTCATAGCGCGAGCGCAGCTCGTCCAGGTCCGCATACGGCAGCTGGATCCCGTTGCGTTCGGCCAGCGCGAAAATCAGCTCGGGCTCCAACGTTCCCTCAATGTGCAGGTGCAGCTCCGCGACCGGAAGCACGCCGTTGACTCCCTCGGGGATTTCGGCCGGCTCAGGCGCCGCTCCGCTGTCGGGGTCTGTCGCGGCCGCATCAGTGCCGGCGTCCGCGCCGCCGTCGTTAGGTTCCATCCGGCAAGGATATGCCCAGCGCAACCCTGTGGGGCGGACAGAGTCGGACCAATGCAAAGTGAACAGCATGCTGCCGATTTGCCCAGCAAAGGCGGGCGGCATCAGGCGGGCGGCTGACAACCCGCAGAAACGACGACGCCGGAGCGCGCCCTTGCGGGCGGGCCCCCCCGTCGATTCGCCTTCTTGGTTGGACCGGCTCAGGCGGCGCGCGGAATTTCGCGGACGATCCGGACCTTCCAGGCGGCGTCGTCGCTGGTATCCAGCAGGGCCACGGTGCCCATGGCGAGGTGGAGAGCCACCCGCTTGGCACCAAGGAGTTCGAGGTAGAGGTTTTCGTTCATCCGGGCCGGCGCGTCAATGACGTACTTCACGGCGTCGCGGACCTTGCGGTAGTTGGCGCTCTGTTCCCGGTGCAGGTGCAATTCCAGCATCCGGCGCTGCCGGATCCGTGGTTCGTGGCGGTTGAGCCAGGACACCGCGGCGTGGACCGCCACCACGAGCGTCAGCGAGATGACGTAGATCTCCCAACCGCTGGAGAGCAGGAACAGCGGCAGGTTGGCGATCGCTACAACGGCGATGAAGAGGCGGAGCGCCAGCAGGCGACGCATGGTGAGTGCCACGGAAGCGATAGCCGCCCGGAAACCGTGCTGCTCTTTGCGGGCAGCCTCCGGGTCGATCGTGAACTCTTCCAGCACCAGAATCCCGTTGGCGTCCGGGCTGAGCAGTTGTCCGTACTTGGGCGCTATCAGCGCCGCAGATGTAGTTATTGATTTGTTCGACATGGGGCGTGCCTCCCGGGCGGCAGGGGTGTTTCGTGCTAGTTTACGCGCCGAAGCTGAGAGCCGCCTGTCCGGTTCCGAAATGTGAACACGCTCACCAGGAAGCCTCTGCAATTGGTGCATTTGGTCCGGGGCCTCAAACTGGAGAGATGCAGACCTTTCTCCCCTTCCCGGATTTCCAGCAGAGCGCCGCGGTACTGGACCGCGAGCGGCTCGGCAAGCAGCGCATCGAAGCGTTGCAGATCCTGCGTGCGCTGGTGATCCCGGAGTATGGCTGGCAGTCGCACCCGGCCATCCGGATGTGGATGGGGTACGTTCCGGCGCTGACGCTCTACGGCCTGTCAGTGGTGGACGAATGGACGGCCCGCGGCGGCGAGGACACCACCCGGGACAAGATCATGGAGTTCGCGCCCCAGGCAGCCCACCCCGACTACGCCGCCAAGATCCCCATGCCGCAGTGGCTCGGCGATCCCGAGCTGCACCTGAGCCACCGCTCCAAGCTGATCGCCAAGGATCCGCGCTTCTACACGCCCTTGTTCCCCGGTACGGAAGCGGACCTGGAGTACGTCTGGCCCGAGCCGAAGCTCGAGCTGCTGCCGGAGGATCCTTCCGGCGAGCGTATCTGGGTACTCCGACTGCCGCTCGGCGACACCGCGCCCGAGCAGCTGAAGACCGTCAGCCTGCCGCCGGTGGGACGTGCGAAGACTACCTCCGAGGAGGAGGACTACCAGTTCGTGTACGCGGACTCGGGCGCCCGCCGCCCGGCCAAGGTACGCAAGCTGCCGCCGAAGCAGCTCGTCAAGAAGCCCACGCGCAAGCGGCAGCAACAGGAAGAGGCGTTCAAGACCCTCCCGGGCAACTCCGTGGTCGCCATCCCGGTCCATGGCGGCAGTTCCTTCGCGATAGGCAAGGTCCTGGGCCGTCCGATCACCGTGGACGGCCAGTTCGCGCGCAACTTCCAGGTCGACGAGATCCTGGACCGCTCGGCCTTTGACTACCCGGCTCTGCTGCAGGATCCGCGGGCCTTCTTCCCGATTCCCGCAAGGTAACCAGCACAAGAACGCCCGACGCCGGTCCGGCGTCGGGCGTCAGGCCCCAGATCCAACGTCGGGCGGCCGGCTGCGCCGGCGGCTGCGGCGAGGAGTGCGGCGGAGGCAAGGACCTTGCTGGACGTGGACTTGAGGCTGAGACCCATCAGATATCCGTTTCGTGGAGCCGGCCGCAGAAGACCGGGAAGTAGTTGTGTCTGCCAGCCTCACTGGCTGACCCTGACAACAATGCCCGGCCCCCTCAAGGCAATGCTTCAGTGGTCGACAAGATCACTTCAAGATTCGCTCAAGCCCGACCGTAGCGCTTCCCATTGCTTTTCCTGAACACTGCTTTTCCTGAACACTGCTTTTCCTGAACACTGGCAGACTGGGCCTATGACTGTTCTGCTGGCCGGTTGCGGCGATCTGGGGACCGAGGCCGGGTTGCTATTTGCAGCGGCCGGCCACCGCGTGGTGGGCTGGCGTCGCTCGCCGGAGAAACTTCCGCCGGCCCTTGAGGGCATCCGCACCGACTTGAGCTCCGGCGTACTGCCGCCCATCCCGGCGGACACCTCCGCCGTCGTCGTCGCAATTGCGGCGGACTCCCCCACGGAGGATGCCTACCGGGCCGCCTATGTGGACGGGCTGTCGAACGTGCTGGACGCCCTGATGGCCTCCGGGGCCGGCATCCGCCGGGTCCTGTTTGTCTCCTCCACCGCGGTCTACGGCGACGCTGGCGGCGGCTGGATTGATGAACGCACGACGCCGGAACCCGGCGGGTTCTCGGGCCGCATCCTCCGCGAGGCGGAGGAACTGCTCTACCGCCGCCTGCACGGCACGAGCATCACCCCGGTGGTGCTGCGGCTTGGCGGGATCTACGGTCCAGGCCGGACCCGGCTGATTGACCAGGTGCGCGGCGGAGCGGCCGTGATTCCGGCCGAACCGCGCTTCACCAACCGCATCCACCGCGACGACGCCGCCGCCGCAATCGTCCAGCTGTGCACCATGGACGCAGTTCCCGGGCCTGTGTATCTGGGCGTCGACAACGAACCAGCCGAGCTGGGAGAGGTGCTGAGCTTCCTGGCGGCCGAGCTGGGACTCCTCCGGCCGGCGTCGTCCTCTGCTGACCCCGGCGGAGAGCCATCGCGCGGCGGCAACAAACGCTGCAGCAATGCGCTGCTCCGGGCCACCGGTTTCGAATTCCGGTACCCGAGTTTCCGCGAAGGCTACCGGGACGTTCTCGCCGGCGTCGGTGTGCGGCACCCCTAAGACCTGCGTTGGACATCACTGCCTACTTCTCCGGGGGACCCATGGATTTTCAGCACATTATTGAGACGGTCGGACGCTTCATGGACTTCGCCGGCGTGGCCGTTATGGTGGTCGGCGCTGTCGTGTCCATCCCGATGGCGTTGCGCGGGTTCCAGCCACGGCGCCTGCCTGCTGGATCCGAACCGCTCTCCATCTACCGCTCCTACCGACAGCTGCTGGGCCGCTCGATCCTGCTGGGGCTGGAGCTGCTGGTCGCGGCCGACATCATCCGGACCGTCGCCGTCACGCCAACGTTCGAGAGCGTGGGGGTGCTCGCCATTATCGTGCTCATCCGGACGTTCCTGAGCTTCTCGCTCGAGCTGGAAATCACGGGGCGTTGGCCGTGGCAGAAGCAGCCCGCGGGTTCCTCCGCCGCGTCAGCTGCGGGCTGAGAACCCTTTCGGGTGTCGCAGGCTCCGGCTAGGCTCGGGAAATGACTGAAAACGCCAATTCCCTTGCCGCCAAAGCCACTGAATTGCTCCGCCTCCACCAAGCACCCGAAATCCTGCAGGTCATCAACGTCTGGGACGCCATTTCCACGAAGGTGGTCGCCGACGTGCCAGGCATCGCTGCCCTGGCCACGGCCAGCCATTCGATCGCCGCTTCGCGCGGCTATCCGGACGGCGAGAAAATTCCGGTCACAGAAATGATCGACGCCGTCCGGCGGATCGCGGCCTCGACGTCGCTGCCGGTCAGTGCCGACCTCGAATCGGGCTACGGGAACCCTGGCGAGACGGTGCGCAAAGCGATTGGAGTTGGCATTGTCGGCGCCAACATCGAGGACCAGATGCGTCCGCCCGGCGATGCCGTGGAGCAGATGCGGGCCGCGGCCCGCGCAGCCGAAGCCGAGGGCATCGACTTCGTGCTCAACGCCCGCACCGACGCCTTCTTGAAGGGCAAGGACCGGGACCCCTCCGCGGTGCTTGCCGATGCCATTGAGCGGGGCCGTGCCTTCCTCGACGTAGGGGCGACGACCGTGTTTGTGCCGGGTCTGTTGGACGAGGCCACCGTCACCGCACTGGTGGAGGGTATCGGCTGGAACAAGATTTCGGTCATCAACGGGCCCGGTTCCCTGGCCCCGGCAAAACTTCAGGAACTTGGTGTGGCCCGCATTTCATACGGCCCATGGACCCAGCGCGTGGCGCTGACCGCCTTGGCCGATGCCACGGCGGAGCTGCTGGCCGGCGGGGCCCTGCCGGAAGGAACCCGGCCGCTGAACTGACGGGCGAGGGCTCCGAAACCAATGGACTCCGCGTCTATTGGGCTCCCGGAGCCTTCTCACCATGCCGACCGAAGCGGGATGATCCGAATTGGCGTAGATCCTTGGCCGGATGCACCCGAACTTCCGACGCCCATCATCATGTACCAGCGGTGGATGGACGCCGTCTTCCTGCATTGGCGCATCCCTGAGGCCGTGGCGGCGTCGTTCATGCCGCAGGGCGTCGTGCCGGACGTCTTCGACGGATCCGCCTGGGTGGGGCTGATCGGCTTCCGCATGCAGGGTGCTGGACTTGGTCGCGGTCCTGGTATCCCGTATTTCGGGAGCTTCAACGAGATCAACGTGCGCCTCTACTCCCGGGAGCCGGACGGCACCCGTGGTGTAGTTTTCCTGAGCCTGGATGCTTCGCGCTTAGCTGTGGTGCTGGCCGCGCGGGCGGCCGGGATTCCCTATGTGTGGTCGCGTGCGAGCTTCCTTGGTGCGGATTCATTGGATCCCAATGGCCGCACCGCCGTCGCCGGGACCGCCGGAGCCGAAGGGTCCGCCGGGTCCACCGGGTCCACCGGGTCGGCCGGGTCCGCCGGGTCGGCTGGGTATTCGGTGCGCCGGTTCCGGGGCGGCGCCCGGAGCGATTTCGCGGTAGCCGCAGAGCTCGACGTCGAAGCCGCCGATCCGCTGTCGATCCATCTTACGGCCCGGTTCGGACTGCATACCCGGTTCAGGGGCCGGACCCTATATGTCCCCAACGCGCACAGTCCGTGGACGCTGTACCGGGCGCAAGTGACTCTGCTTGGGGACGAGCTGGTGGGCGCTGCTGGCCTCAATGTCGCAGGACCACCGGAGTCGGTGTTGTATTCGCCGGGGGTCCGCACACAGTTTGGCCCGCCGCGGGTCTTGGATCGCGCGTCCTGAATACTGCCTCCTGACTTCTGCCTCCTGAATTCTGCTTCCTGAATTCTGCCGGACGGCAAGGAATGGGCGGCCGCACCGGCCGCCACCCATGAGCGGGGCTAATAATGTCGTACCCCCTTGGTTGAGTTGGGTTATGGAAGCCGTCAGGGATTTCATTCCTTTCCAGGACGCGGACCGGGGCGCAGCCCCGGTCCCGCGGCCCGGCGTGGACGGCGCCCTGGCGATGCTGCAGGACGTGGGTTCGACGGCGGTGCAGGACGCGGCGGCCTGGGGATTCCAGGCCGCGTCGGATTTCGCCGGCCGGGTGGAGGAACTCTCGCGGACGGTGGAGTATCTGCAGCTCGTGGCCGCCGCCGCCGTGGACCGGACCCGGAAACAGGCCGCCGCCGCGGCCTCGGCCGTCACTGTCGGCGGCTCGTGGACCACCGGCTGGCGGGACAGCCCCGGCGGCTGGGAGACCACGGAGACCTCCGTGGCCGCGGATCCTGCCGGGACCACGGAAGTGCCCGCGTCGGCTGCGGCGGCCGCGGATGACGCGTCAGCCGTGGCGGCGGTGGATGACGGTTACAAGAATACCGAGGAGTTCCTGCGGGCCAGGCTGCGGATCGGGGCGTCCGAGGCCCGGCGCCGGCTCTGCCTCGCCCGGGGACTGCTGCCCCGCCAGGGACTCACCGGCCTGCCCCAGCCCCCGGTCCACGCGGAGCTCGGCGCCGCCGTCGCCGCCGGAGAGATCGCGTCCCGGTCCGCGAGCATCATCACCGCGGCCCAGGACCGGGTCCGGCACCTCTGCGACGCCGAGGCCGCCGGCCGGATGGAACACGCCCTGACCCGCACCGCGGCAGAGCACGATCCGGACTTCCTGGTCCGCGTCGCCCGGGGCTGGACCGAGGCCCTGGACCAGGACGGCGCCGAGCCCTCCGAGAAACTCCTCCGCCAGCTCCAGGGCGCCTTCATCCGCCCGCCCCGTCACGGCCTCCAGCACCTCGAGATCTTCGCGACCACCGAACAGTTCGAACACCTCCTCACCGTCATGAACACCGCCACCAACCCCCGCACCACCGCCACCGCCCCGGCTTCCGCCGGAACGGATGTCGCGTCCGCGGCAGACGGTGAGGAGTCCGGGCTCAGCCCTGCCGCAGGTGAGACCGACCGTGGTTCGAGTGCTGCCGGCGCTGGAGCTGCCGGGGGTGTTTCGGCGGCCGGTGCTGGGACTGCTGGTGTTTCGGCGGCTGCCGGTGTCCCTGGGGATGCCCCCGCAGCCGCCGGTCCGGTAGAGGACCCCGCGCTGCCGGGCCTGGACCTCCGCTCGCGGCCGCAGAAGCTGCTCGACGGCCTGGTCGGTGCCTGCAAGGTCGCACTCGCCGCCGGATCGCTGCCCGCCGCCGGTGGGCTCCGCCCCCAGGTCATGGTCACCATCGACTACCGGGACCTGCTCACCCGGCTTCAGGACTCCACATGCGCCTCGGCAGACACCGGACAGCCGGGGGCGGGCACCGGGTCGCTGCTGTTCACCGGGCCCGTCACCGCCTCCACCGTCCGCAAGATCGCCTGCGACGCGGACATCATCCCGGTCCTGCTCGGCGGCGACGGCCGGATCCTGGACATCGGCCGGGCTTCCAGGATCTTCCCGCCGCACATCCGCAAAGCCCTCACCGCCCGCGACCAGGGTTGCGCCTTCCCCGGCTGCACCATCCCCGCACCCTGGTGCGAGGCCCACCACATCAGCTACTGGTCCCGTGGCGGGACCACGGGAACAGAAAACGGGGTCCTGCTCTGTTCCCACCACCACCATCTGATCCACAAGGAACAATGGACCATCCGGCTCACGACAGGGATTCCCTGGTTCATCCCGCCACCACACCTGGACCCCCGCCAACGCCCCCGCCGCAACCACTATTTCCGTCCCGCAGACCCAGGCACGGCCGCATGACAGCGGTGCCTCCTGACCCGGTGCCGCGGGCCCCGGCAGCGCCCCAGCGAGCCTCCAAACCTGCAGCGGAATCTGCCACGATCTAACTACCCGCAAACACGCTGCGAACGAGGAGGCCGAACATGCTCAGCCGCTATTACGTCAATCCGATCCTCCCGGCAAAGGACGGAGACCGCGCCCGGAGCTTCTACCGTGACGTCCTCGGCCTGGATCTTCTCACTGGCCCCACGGACGACCCCATGGTGTTCGGCGCCGCGGGAGGCTCGAGCATCGCCCTCAGCGAGATGCCGGACCGCGTTCCGCCGCCATACCCTGTGGTCAGCTTTATGGTCACCGGCATCGAGGAGCTCGTTGAGTCGCTGAAGGCCCGGGGCGCGACGTTTCAGCCGCTCTCAGCCGCCAGCTTCGCCGGCGTGGAGGGGAAGGCGGTCGGCGACGTCATGGACTTCGGCCAGGCCAAGTCGGCCTTCCTGAAAGATCCGGAAGGCAACCTGATTGCGCTCAACGAGTTCATTGGCTGAGCGTCCTGGTACGGTCGGGCGCTTCCAGCCGGCTACCGCCCCGCGGCGTACCCCTGCGCGCCCCTCGGATTGGCGGCTGCCTGCAGGACCCCGGTTTCGGGATCCCGCAAGACGGCGGAGAGCCGCCCGAGCGCCCAGTCGCCAGCCCGGGTCACAACGTGCCCGCGGCGCTCCAGCCCCGCGATGACGTCCTCACCGAGCCGGTCCTCGACGACGGCGCCGCCTGGTTCCCAGGCGGGCGGCCAGAACGAGCCGGGCATCGACGTCGTATGGAACGTCGGTGCGTCGATCGCCTGCTGTGGCGAGTACCCGCCCACGATGGTGCGCAGCAGGTGCGGCAATTGCCATTGGTCCTGCTGGTCGCCGCCGGGCGAACCCATCGCGTGGACGCACTCATCCCGAACGTGCCTTGCAGCGTGGGACGGGTGGTGAACGGCTCCGGGCGCGTGAACGGCACAGGAGCCGGGCGGCGCGAGCGGCCAAGGACACCTGTCACCACGGTGTCAGCCAAACAGGGCTGCCACCCGGGTGAGCGTCTCGTACACGCCGTAGGCGAGCGGCACCCCTACCAGGGCCCACGCGGTGGTCAACTTTCCGGTGGACGGTTTTCCGGGTGATTCGTTTGCTGCACTCATCTCAAGCCTCCAGGGCGGGTTCTTCGGACCGGACGCGGTCGGGACGGGGTTCGTGGAAGCCCGCATCCACCGGCTTGACCAGGAGGTTGGCCACGAAGCCGATCACCAGCAGCCCCACCATGGTCAACAGTGCGGGCTGGTAGGACGCGGCGTTCAACTGCCCCGGCTTGCCCTGGGCGTCCAGGAAAGCGTTTACGATCAGTGGTCCGGCGATACCGGCCGCGGACCAGGCCGTCAGGAGCCGGCCGTGGATGGCCCCCACCTGGAAGGTGCCGAAGAGGTCGCGCAGGTAGGCCGGGACGGTCGAGAAGCCGCCGCCGTAGAAGGAGATGATCACAAACGCCAGGAGCACGTAGAGGGCCGTGGTTGTGGACCCGGCCAGCGCCAGCACGGTGTAGAGCACGGCACCGACGCCGAGGTACACCATGTAGATGCGCTTGCGGCCGGTCGCGTCCGAGGTCGCGGACCAGGCGAAGCGGCCGGCCATGTTGCCGATGGAGAGCAGCCCGACGAAGCCGGCGGCGACGCCGGCGCTGACCAGGGACACGCCGTCGGACTGGCGGAAGAAGTCCTGGATCATCGGCGCGGCCTGTTCCAGGATGCCGATTCCCGCCGTGACGTTGCAGAACAAGGCGATCCAGACGAGCCAGAACTGCTTGGTCTTGACCGCGTTCTTGGCCGAGACGTTGTCCGTGGTGACGAGTTTGGAGGCCTTGACCCTGGACTGGTCGAAGCCGGCCGGTTTCCAGCCCTCGGCGGGGACCTTGATGGTGAAGGCGCCGAAGAGCATGTAGGCCAAATAGACGGCGGCGAGGGTCAGGAAGAGCTTGCCCACCGAGTCGCCGCTGGCCACCCAGCCCTTGGCGCCGGAGTTGGGATCGTACATCTTGAGCAGTGCCGTAGAGACCGGGCTGGCGATCAGCGCACCGCCACCGAAGCCCATGATGGCCATGCCCGTGGCCAGTCCTGGACGGTCGGGGAACCATTTGATCAGGGTCGAAACCGGGGAAATGTAGCCGATGCCCAGGCCGATCCCGCCGACGAAGCCGTAACCGAGGTAGACGAGCCAGAGCTGGCCGCTGAAGATGCCGAAGGAGCCGATCAGGAAGCCGCTCGCCCAGAACACGGCCGAGGTGAACATCGCCTGGCGCGGGCCTTTCCTATCCACCCAGGTGCCCATGATGGCAGCCGAAAGGCCCAACATCACGATCGCGATGGAAAAGATCACGCCGATCTCCGTCAGGCTGGCGCCGAAGTGCTTCACCAGCGCCGTCTTGTACACACTCGTCGCGTACGCCTGGCCGATGCACAGATGCACAGCGAGCGCTGCGGGAGGCACCAGCCACCGGTTGAATCCCGGTGGGGCGATAGTTCGTTCGCGATCCAGCCAGCCCATAATTGTTCCCCTTGCTCGTCAACGACATCGATGTCCAGCGACACAGAGGCGAACGGCCTGTATTTGGGCCGTTCGCCTCCGGCAAGCATGGTGCAGATCGTCAGCAAACGTACTAGTTATGCGCCAAGCGGTAGCTTTTCGGCGATATGCGGTTCTACTTGCCGAGTCCCGCCTTCCGGAGAGCCTCTGCCATCGCCGTGTTGGCCGAAGCCGGTGCGGGCCGAGTCTGCCTGGCTGCCGCCTGCTGCTTGGCGGGCGCCTGCTGCTTGGCGGGCGTCTGCGGCCGCCCGCTCGCGCGGCCCCCCGAAGAAGGTGCGCTGCCTCCGGTAGAAGGTGCGGTGCCGCCGGAAGCTGCCGGTTCGTCGTCGAGCCTCAGGGTCAGCGAGATGCGCTTCCGTTCCGGATCCGCCTCCAGCACCTTGACCCGTACCACCTGCCCGGACTTGACCACCTCGCGGGGGTCGGAGACGAAGCGGTTGGCCAGCGCGGACACATGCACCAGCCCGTCCTGGTGCACGCCGACGTCGACAAACGCGCCGAATGCCGCCACGTTGGTCACCGTGCCCTCCAGCACCATGCCGGGCCTGAGGTCGGAGATCTTCTCGATCCCTTCCGAGAACGTTGCGGCCGCGAAAGCCGGACGCGGGTCCCGGCCCGGCTTCTCGAGCTCGGCGATGATGTCCTGCACGGTGGGCAGCCCGAAGGTGCCGTCCACGAAGTCCTGCGGGTTCAGCGCCGCGTATTTCTCCCCCAGGGGGCGGTTCTTTGCCGCGGCTTTGATCTTCCGGGCCACCGGGTAGGCCTCCGGGTGCACGCTGGAGGCGTCCAGCGGCTCCGCTCCCCCGCTGATCCGCAGGAAGCCGGCGCACTGCTCGAACGCCTTGGCGCCGAGCCGAGGCACCTTCTTCAGCTCGCTGCGCTTGTTGAAGGGGCCGTGCTCGTTCCGGTACGCCACGATGTTCTCGCTCAGCAAGGGTCCGACGCCGGCCACGCGGCTCAGCAGCGCGGGCGACGCGGTGTTGACGTCCACACCCACGGCGTTCACGCAGTCCTCGACCACGGCGTCGAGGCTGCGGTCCAGCTTCGCGGCCGTGACGTCGTGCTGGTACTGCCCGACGCCGATCGATTTCGGCTCGATCTTCACGAGCTCCGCGAGCGGGTCCTGCAGGCGCCGGGCGATCGAGACGGCACCGCGCAGGGACACGTCCATGCCGGGCAGTTCCGCGGCGGCGAGCGCCGACGCCGAATACACCGAGGCGCCGGCCTCGGACACCACGATTTTCTGCGGTTTGGCGCCCAGGTTGGCGGAGTCCGATCCCGTGCCGAGCTGTTTCAGCAGCTCGGCGGCGAGCTTGTCCGTCTCCCGGGAGGCCGTGCCGTTGCCGATCGCCACGAGTTCGACGCCGTGCTTCTTGGCCAGGCCGACGAGGGTCCGCAGCGCCTCGTCCCATTTCCGGGCCGGGGCGTGCGGGTAGACGGTGTCCGTCGCGACCACTTTGCCGGTGCCGTCCACCACGGCGACCTTCACTCCGGTCCGCAGTCCCGGGTCGAGGCCCAGGGTGGCACGGTTCCCGGCGGGGGCCGCCAGCAGAACGTCGCGCAGGTTGGCGGCGAACACGCGCACGGCCTCGTCCTCTGCGGCGGCAAACATCCGGCTGCGCAGATCAGCAGTCAGCCGGGCCAGCACCCGTGAGCGCCAGGCCAGCTGCGCGGTCTGCAACAGCCAAGCGTCGGCGGGCCGGCCGCGGTCGGCAACCCCGAGGCACCTGGCCACGGCGGCCTCGTACCGGCCGCGCGCGGCGGTGAGGGCGGCGTCGTCGTTCGGTTCGGCTTCGGCGAGGTCCAGCTCCAGCACGCCATCCTTCTCGCCGCGCAACAGCGCTAGAACCCGGTGCGAGGGCATCCCGGAGGGCGACTGGGAGAACTCGAAGTAGTCCTTGAACTTCTGGCCCTCGGCGTCCTTGCCCTTCTTGACCCGGGACACCATCCGGCCCTGTGTCCAGAGCCGCTCCCGCAGGGTCGCGGCCAGGTCGGCATCCTGCGCGACCCGTTCCACCAGGATGGAACGGGCACCCGCGAGCGCCGCAGCCGGGTCCCCGATCGAATGTTCGGCGTTGAGGTACTTGGCCGCTTCGCGCTCCGGATCCAGTTCGGGCCGCTTCAGCAGGGCGTCGGCGAGCGGCTCCAACCCGGCCTCGCGGGCGATCTGGGCCTTGGTACGCCGCTTGGTCTTGAACGGGAGGTAGATGTCCTCGAGTCGGGATTTGGTGTCGGCGCCGACGACGGCGGCCTGCAGCTCCGGGGTCAGCTGGCCCTGCGCGGCGATCGCTTCGAGAATGGTCCCGCGGCGGTCCTCGAGTTCGCGCAGGTAGCGCAGCCGCTCCTCGAGCTCGCGGAGTTGCGTGTCATCCAGCGTGCCGGTGGCTTCCTTGCGGTACCGGGCGATGAAGGGCACGGTGGACCCGGCGTCGAGCAGGTCAACGGCCGCCTTCACCTGCCAGGCCTTGACGCCGAGCTCGGCTGCGATCTGTGTGTGGATCGCTGAATCCGGGGTTGCTGGGGAAGTGTGAGGGCGCTGCGGGTTTTGAGTCACCCACAACATTTTGCCTCACCGGGCCGCCGACGGCTGCATGGCCGGCCACCAATTGGGTCTACCAAGCCCGCGACATAAGTGATGCAGTGGCAGCCCAGTAGGCCGTCGTTCGTCTTGGGTCAGCTGTCCGTAGACTCCCTGGGGATCATTCCCGAGCGGCTGAGGAGAGCCTTGGTCTTGGCATGTTGCGGGTGGGTGAAGATGGCTTCCGGCGGCCCCTGCTCGACGATAACGCCCTGGTCCATCACCACGATACGGTCCGCAATTTCCCTGGCGAACTGCATTTCATGGGTGACGATGACCATGGTTGTTCCCTGCTGTGCGATTTTCTTGATCACCGCAAGGACCTCCCCCACCAGCTCGGGGTCCAGCGCGGACGTCGGTTCGTCGAAGAGCATGACGCTGGGCTCCATGGCCAGGGCACGCGCAATGGCGACGCGCTGCTTTTGACCGCCGGAAAGCTTGCTCGGATAGTTTTCCATCTTGTCTCCGAGCCCCACCAATTCCAACGTGGGTATGGCGATTTCCCGGGCTTCCGCCGCCGACATTTTCTTGACGTCGCGGAGCGGAGCCATGACGTTGCCGAGTGCGGTCTTGTTCAGGAACAGGTTGAACTGCTGGAAGACCATTCCGATATCGGTGCGCTTTTTCGCGGTGATGGACGCTTTCTCGCTGATCAGTTCCCCGTCCTTCTCCTCGTAGCCGATGAGGTGTCCGTTGACATAGATTCTCCCGGCCTCGATGGTTTCGAGCTTGTTGATGCAGCGTAAAAGCGTGCTCTTGCCTGATCCGCTGGAGCCAAGAATGGCGACGGTTTCGCCGCGGTGGACTGTTAGATCGACGCCCTTGAGTACCTCGACTCGTTTCTGCACGTGGGCCCGGCCGGTAAGTCGGCTCCACAGTGAAGGCTTCGTTTCGGAAACGAAGGTTTTGTGTACGTCGCGAACGTTGATGATGGTGTCGTCAACCACTGGAGCGCGCCTTTCGTTCAAGCACTACCACGACGCGCGAGAGTGGGAGGCTAATTATCAGATACAGAATGGCCGCGGCGGTGTAAATGGCCGTAGTTTGAAACGTCTGGCTGTTGAGGATATTGGCCGTCTTCAGGATTTCCGTAACTGCGATTACCGAGGTGAGGGCAGTGTCCTTGATCATGGCGATGAAGTAATTTCCGATCGGTCCCATGGAGACGACGAACGACTGGGGAATCACGACCTTCCACAGTGTCTTGGTTGGCGTGTATCCGAGCGACAGCGCGGCCTCGGTCTGGCCGTGCTCCACCGACAGGATGGCAGACCGGAACACCTCCGACAGATAGGCCGCATAGTTGAGCCCGAGGCCCAGGATGCCGGCCGGGACCGGCTCGATTTCGATTCCGACACTCGGCAGCACGAAGAAGATGTAAACCAACTGCACCAGCAGAGGGGTTCCCCTGATGACCTCGAGGTAGAAGGTGGCGATGCCGCGAAGGATTTTAATGCTTGAGATTCGCGCCAGGGCGATCAGCAGTCCCAAGACAAGGGCCAGCAACATGGCTCCAAGCGCCAATTGCACAACAACGGGTACAGCGACAAGTAGTGCCGGGAATACGGCGAGGGTGTTATTTATGAAGTCCATGACGGGATCCCTAGCTTCGGGGCGGGCATGGCCGGCGGCGGCTGTCGGCGTCGTTATTCCGTCAGACTGGCCGCCGGCTGTGCGTGAATCTACTTGGCCGCGTTGGCTTCGGTCAGGCCGTACTTCTTGAGGATCTCAAGGTACTTCGGTGATTTCTTCAGGTCTGCCAGTCCGGAATTGAGGTCTTTCAGCAACTGGGTATCGTCCTTGCGGACTCCGGCACCGATGATGCCTGGGTAGAACGGCGTGTACGGCGTCACAAGCTTCAGCTTCGGATTCGGTTTCTGCACGAGACTGTACCCAATAACTGCACTGTCCGTGAATACAGCGTCAACCTGCTTGTTCTCAACCGCTGCAAGCAAAGCCGCCTGGGAATCGAAGAGCTTCACCTGGCTTCCGCCGAGGCTGTCGACGAGGTCCTTGAACACGGTACCGGTCTGGGCGCCGAGCACCTTCCCCTTGACGTCATCCCGGGAGGCGAGAGTGGAATCCGCCGGAACCACCATTGCCTCGCCCTCGGTGTACCAGGGGTCAGTGAAATCAATCTGTTTCTTTCGGTCATCCGTGATGTACATGGCATCGACGATGGCGTCGGCTTTCTTCGCTGAAAGTGCGGCGATCAGCGTGGCGAACTCGGACGTGAAGACTTTGACCTTCCATCCCTTGCTGGCGGCAATTTCGTTCATCATCTCGCCGTCAATTCCCTTGAGTTCCCCGGTTGCCTGATCGGTAAACGAGAAGGGGGCGTCATTGGACGTGGCGATGGTGACCGTCTTCTGTTCCCCGCCGCCGCCCCCGCCGGTGGATGAACCGGAGCCACACGCCGACAGCGCCAGGACAGCCACGACGCCCATGGGTAGCAGAGCCCTGAGGCGCTTGCTCAGTTTGATCGAACTTTTCATCTTGGTGCCTTTGATAGAGGGGGACGGTACTAGCGGTTGAAACGATTGAGTCGGAGCGTCGCCGTGGCTTTGTGGGCTTCCATGCCCTCGAAAGCGGAAATCTCTGAAACGTACTGGGCCAGTTGCGGAGTAGCCTCCCTCTCGACCCGCTGGAACGTCAGCGGCTTGAGAAACCTGGCTACGGATAGACCGGCCGAGGACCGTGCGCCGCCACCGGTGGGCAGCACGTGGTTGGTGCCGGAGATGCCCTTGTCCGAGTACGCGACGGTGGACCATGGCCCTAGGAAAATGGAGCCATAGTTCTTGAGGTTCTCGTGGTAATAGTTGTCATCGACGGTCTGGATTTCCAGATGCTCCGGAGCCAGCAGATCCATGATTTCCACGGCCGTTTCCCGATCGTCGGCAACGTATACCGTTCCAAAATCGCGCCAAGCCGGACCGGCGATGTCCCGGGTGGCCAGCGTTTCCAGTTGCTTTTCGATGTGGCTGATGACTTCCCGACCCAGGGACGCCGATGTGGTGACCAGGGATGCCGGTGACTGCGGACCATGTTCGGCCTGGCCCAGCAGGTCTGCTGCAACGAGTTCCGGATCCGCGGATTCGTCAGCGATTACGGCGACCTCGGACGGCCCTGCGAGAAGATCGATGCCCACCCTGCCGAAGAGCTGGCGCTTGGCCTCCGTAACGTAGGCGTTACCGGCTCCGACGAGGATGTCCACGGGTTGCCCGCCGAGCAGTCCAAATGCCATGGCGGCCAGTGCCTGCACGCCGCCGATGGCGAATGCCCTGTCAACCCGTGCAAGGTAGGCGGCGTGCAGAACAGCGGGGTGCCCGCCGGTTGGACTGGTGGGCGGAGTGCACGCGATGACGCTGGGAACGCCCGCCGCTTTGGCGACACCCACGGTCATGAAGGCGCTTGCGAGGATGGGGAAGCGCCCGGCAGGAAGGTAGGCGCCAACCCGGGGAACAGGGATGTACTTCTGACCTGCCACGACGCCCGGCAGGACTTCCGTCTCGAAGTCCGTCAGGTGTTTTCGTTGCTCGAGCGCAAACAGTCGGGTGCGCTCCGCGCTGGCGCCGAGTGCTTCACGGAGTGCAGGGGGGAGCTGGTCACCGGTTTGAGCCAATTCAGCCTGGCTGATCTCGACGTCGGTGCCCGCCCAGCCGTCCAGCATCCGCGAGTATTTAAGAACGGCGTCCATGCCGTTCTTCTCGATGTCCGCGAGCATTTCGGAAACGGATTGAATGACTTCCGGAATACGTTGAGCAGCGACGCCCCCGATTTCGGGTTCCTTAAGCGCAGTGAAATTGCCCCGGATAAATGCCTTGTCGGCCTCGCCGATCCACATCACGAAAACCTGTTCTTGGGTTGTGCACAGGACAACCTTGAGTATTACGATCCGCCTATACATAGCTATGCGCAATACACCTAGTGGTCTGTCTCAGTTTTGCTTGACGGCTTGGAGTGCGACGCGGCCGCGGGCGACTTTCTCGAGGATGGATTCCGCTGTCGCCGTCCACACCAAGGGCTTGGGCTCATCGTTGTGGGCGGCGAGGTAGCCCTCGATCGCCTGGATCAGGTCCGGGACTGAGTGGAATGCTCCGCGCCGCAGGGCCTTGTCGGTCAGTTCCCGAAACCACCGCTCGACCAGGTTCAGCCAGGACGAGGACGTGGGCGTGAAATGCAGGTGGAACCTTGGATGTTTCTCCAGCCAGGCCCTGACGTTAGCGTGTTTGTGTGTCGCGTAATTGTCGAGGATAAGGTGCACGGCCAGTCCGTCCGGGACTTCCTTCTCGAGTGTTTTCAGGAATGTCAGGAACTCGTTGTGACGGTGCTTGGGAAGGCATGAACCGATGACTTTTCCGCTGGCCACGTCCAGGGCGGCGAACAGGGTCGTGGTGCCGTTGCGCTTGTAGTCATGGGTCATCGTTTCGCCCCGGCCCTTCTTCATCGGCAGTGACGGCTGGGTGCGGTCCAGGGCCTGGATCGAGGACTTCTCATCCATGCACAACACGATCGCCTGCTCCGGCGGGTTCAGATACAGGCCCACCACATCGATGAGTTTCTCCTCGAACCGCGGATCGGTGGAAAGCTTGAACGCCTCGATCCGGTGCGGCTTCAGCCCCCGCGCGGCCCAGATCCGCTGCACCTGCGCCGGGGACACCCCGACCTTCGCGGCCATGGTCCGCACCGACCAGTGCGTATGCCCTTCCGGCCTGGAGTTCCGCGTCAGCTCAACGATCTCATCGATCTTCGACTGCAGAATCGAGGGCTTACGGCCCCGCCCGGCACGGACCTTCCCCAGTTTCGCCAGACCCTCTTGCTCGAACCGGGCCCGCCACGCACGCACCGTCCCCGGGCTCGTCCCCGCTACCTTCGCTATCCATTCATTAGCCAGCCCCTCCGCGGCCATCAACAGCACCTGTGCCCGCTGCACCTCACGATGGGACGCCGTCTGCGACTTCGACAACACCTCCAACGCGGCACGCTGACCATCGGAGACCACCAAAGCAGGAGCTGGATTCGACATACCTCCAATTTAACGGAACACTCATAGATTATTTTGGAGACACACCACTAGGTGTTAGGATTGCGGGCTTGCCTGACGGGCCCGGCACGGTTCCCGTGCGAGCCATCCCGCCGCCCCTACCTCCGCGTCTGTCCGCATCCCTGCTTGAGCCCCTGCCCATGCCTGCGCGTCTGTGCGCCCTGCGCACGCCTGGAGTCGGAGCACGGCCGGCGGTCAAATTGTCGGCGGGCTTTGATAGCTTGGCAATAGGACTTCAACGGCGCCGCGGGCCAAAACAACGCGGGCCAAAACAACGCGGGCCAAAACAACGGGGGCACAGTGTTTCTTCTTGAACCGGAAGTTCCGGACCTGGCACAGGATCTGGTCTTTTCCGCGAGCGATCTCGTCATTGCGGCCACGTGTGAGTACCAGCTGCTGCGGAAGCTCGACGAAAAACTGGGCCGGTCCCCCAAGGCCGAATTCGATACCGACGAGATGCTGGTACGCACAGCCAAGCTCGGCGATATCCACGAGCACAAGGTCCTGGACAAGTTCCTGGGCCAGTTCGGTGCCTGGAATCCAGCTACGGGCCGTGGCGTGTACGACGTCCCTGCGGCTGCTGACATGGACCGGGCCACGCTGTTGGCGAAACATGCGGAATCCATCGAGGCGCTGCGCGCCGGAGCCGACGTCGTGTTCCAGGCGGCCTTCTTTGACGGCCGTTTCCACGGGCGTTCCGATTTCCTCGTCAAGCAGGATGACGGCAGCTACGCCGTGTACGACACCAAACTGGCCCGGCATGCAAAGGTGACCGCGCTGCTCCAGCTGGCTGCGTATGGCGACCAGCTGCTGCAGGCCGGCATCACCCCGGACCCGGAGGTGACGCTCATCCTCGGTGCCACGTTGGCTGTGGCTGGCGGCGGCTTCGATTACGTCAGGAGCAGCCATAAACTCGCGGACATCCTGCCGGTGTTCCGGGAGCGGCGGGACCGGTTCCTCGCGCTGACGGCAGCCCACCGCGATCAGGCCGACACGGTGAGCTGGGGCGCGTCCGGCGTCATGGCCTGCGGTCGGTGTGACTACTGCAAGGAGCAGGTGAAGGCGACCGACGACCTCCTGCTCGTGGCACGGATGAACTCCGCTCAGCGCAAGAAACTCCACGCGCAAGGCATCTTCACGGTCAAGCAGTTGGCTGACGCCAGCCTGCCCTGGGCCAACGCATCACTTCTGCGGATGCAGGACCAGGCCCGGATGCAAAGCGGCGCAGGCGCCGCCGAGTGGTCCGTCAGCTACGTCAAGGACGGCGAACAGCACAGCATCAGCTACCGGGTCATTGCGGAAAATACCTTGGCAGAACTCCCCACGCCCAGCGAAGGCGACATCTTCTTCGACTTCGAAGGTGATCCGCTGTGGCAGGAAAGTTCCACCGGAACCTGGGGAATCGAGTACCTGTTCGGAGTCATTGAGCCCCCGCTTCAACGTGGCGGGCACACCGTGTTCAGGCCCTTCTGGGCACACAGCCGGGACGCGGAGAAACAGGCCTTCCTCGATTTCCTGGACTACGTGCAGGACCGAAGGCGCCGGTACCCGGACATGCACGTGTACCACTACGCCGCCTACGAGAAAACTGCCCTCCGGAAACTGTCTGTCATGCATGTGGCGGGCGAGGACACCGTGGACCAGTGGTTGCGCGAAGGCCTTCTGGTGGACCTCTACCAGACCGTGCGGAACAGCATCCGAATCTCCGAGAACTCCTACAGCATCAAGAAGCTCGAACCTCTGTACATGGGCAGCAATCTCCGTTCCGGTGATGTGAAAGACGCCGGTGCCTCTGTGGTTGCCTACGCCGATTACTGCGAGGCCCGCGACGCCGGGCTGGCCGAGGACGCAGCGGCCATCCTCGCCGGAATCTCCGATTACAACGAGTACGACTGCCTTTCCACGCTCGAGCTCCGGGACTGGCTGCTGCGGCTGGCGGACGAGCGCGGCATCGGGACCGGGCCCGGTCAAGGACGGCACGGCGAGGGGACGGGCGGGGCGCCACAAAATCTGCGGGGTGTGCCAGCCGAACGGGAGGAAAGTGCCCCGGTCCGACCGTCCGAACGCGTCATCAGGGCTTTTCTGCACCGTGCGGCAGAGTCCCGTACTGCAGCCCAAGCGGCCCGGGATCCGGGCGACGCCGTCGGCCCGGATCCCGACATACAGGCCGTCGCGATGGTGGACGCGGCCGTGAACTACCACCGTCGCGAGCGCAAGGCCTTTTGGTGGGCCCACTTTGACCGCTGTGAAAACGGACCCGACACTCACCAGCAGGACCGCAACGTCTTTCTGGTGGAGGAGGCCAGGATCCTGGAGGACTGGTGGAAGGACGGCGCCAAACTTTCGGAGCGGAAGGTACGGCTGACCGGAGCTGTGAGCGCCGGCTCGGACCTCCGCGAGGGCAGTACGTGGTTCCGGATGTATGACCGCCCGCTTCCGGAAGGGCTGGAGGGCACGGGCAAGGACGGCACCGGACGCAACGGATGGTTCGGCACGGAAATCCTGGAACTCGACCACGAGGATGGCAAGGACACCGTGGTCATCCGGGACAAGCTCCGCCGAAACATCGAGCCGTATGACCACCTTCCCATTGCCCTCACCGAGGACCAGCCCATCCCGACCAAGAGCCTCGAGCAGGCGCTGGCGGTGCTGGCTGACGAGGTTGCTGCGGGGCTGCCCGGCGGAACGTCAGGCTCGCCAGGAAAACCGACCTTCAGTAAGCATCCGGCGCTGGATCTTGTCCGCCGGATTCCGCCTCGGCTGCTGACGGGCGGTTCCCTCCCCGTCCCGGACGACCGCCCGGACCGCTTCATTGACGCCATCACAGCAGCCGTCGAAGCCCTGGATCACTCATACCTGGCGGTCCAGGGACCGCCAGGTACCGGCAAGACGCACGTTGGTTCGCATGTCATTGCGAGGCTCGTGGACCGGGGCTGGAAGGTCGGCGTCGTGGCCCAGTCCCACGCGGTAGTGGAGAACCTGCTTCGGACTGCGGTGGCCAAGGCGGGCGTGGATCCGCGCCGGGTCGCCAAGGATGTGAAGCACAACGAATCCCTGCCGTGGGATCACCGCGCTGCCGCCGACGTCGACCGGCTGCTCAGCACTCCGGGCGGCGCCCTGGTGGGCGGCACAGCCTGGACCATGACCGGTGCCACTGTGCCTCCCGGCGCGCTGGATCTGCTCGTGATTGACGAGGCCGGCCAGTTCTCTTTGGCCAACACGCTGGCTGTGGCCCAAGCCAGCCCGCGGCTGCTGCTGCTCGGCGATCCGCAGCAACTTCCCCAGGTCAGCCAGGGCACGCATCCCGAACCCGTCAATGAGTCCGCCTTGGGCTGGATCTCCGCCGGCCACGCCACGCTTCCGCCCGAGCTCGGGTATTTCCTGGCTGACTCGTGGCGCATGACCTCCGAACTGTGCCGGGCCGTTTCCGAGCTCTCCTATGAGGGCAGGCTGCGGTCAGCCCCCGCCGCGGACCTGCGCCGCCTGGACGGAGTTCCTGCCGGCATAGAAACCGTCCTGGTGGAGCACAGCGGCAACATCACGTCCTCCCCCGAGGAGGCAGCCGAAGTGGTGCACCAGGTCAACAGGCACCTGGGGCTTGCATGGCACGACGAATCCGGGAACCGTCCGCTGGGGGCACAGGACATCCTGGTGGTGGCCGCCTACAACGCGCAAGTGAACCTGATCCGTGATGCCCTGGACGGCGCGGGCCATGCGGCGGTTCGTGTCGGGACCGTGGACAAGTTCCAGGGACAGGAGGCGGTGGTGGTGATTGTGTCCATGGCCTGTTCAGCGGTGGCCGAGGCCCCGCGCGGCATGGAGTTCCTGCTCTCGCGCAACCGGATCAACGTGGCGGTGTCCCGCGGGCAGTGGCGCGCCGTAATAATCCGTGCCCGGGAACTGACCAACTACCTCCCCACGCACCCGGAAGGCCTGGAACAGCTGGGCGGCTTCATCGGGCTGTGCCAGCGGTCTGTGGCCATCCGGCCCGTGGGACATGCCCATTCTTAAACGCGGACGGTGGGCAAAATGGCGTTCTGCCCACTGTTCCCGGCCGCGGCTGGACATGTCCAGTGGTGACGGGGCCAGCCATGAAGGCCTGGCGGCTGGCCCTAGTTCTGGTTGGCGGCTGCAATCAGGAGTGCCTCATCCAGCACTGTGCCGAAGTTCGCGGGGTCGTGCGCAAAACGGCCCAGGAACAGGCCGGAGACACCCTCGAGGGTCGGCAGCAGTCCAGGCTTGGCCGAACCGCCGTAGATGACCGGCAGCTCCCGCAGCCCGGCGGCGGCGAGCTGTCCGCGGAGCCGTTGGACGACGTCGGACACGTACGCCGCGCCGGCGGGTTCCGCCGCACCGATGGCCCAGACGGGTTCGTAGGCGATGGTGAGCCGGCCGGCGAGGTCCCAGTCGCCGTCGACGGCCAACTCGATCTGGCGGTACACAAAGTCCGCGGCGGCCGCCGGCTGCCCGCCGTCGCGCTCCCCCACGCACAGCAGCGGCGTGAGCCCGGCGTCATCCGCCGCCCGGACCTTGAGGGCAACCATGGCATCGTCTTCGCCGAAGTGCCGCCGGCGTTCGGCGTGGCCGATTTCCACGAGCCGGACCCCGAGTTCCGCGAGCATCGACGGGGCCACCTCCCCGGTCCACGGGCCGTCCGCCCAGCCGCAGTTCTGGGCGCCGAGCAGCAGCGGCGAATCTGCCAGGAGCCGGGCCGCCGCGGGCAGGACGGGGAAGGACGGGATGACAAACGGGACAACCCGCCCGGCCGCGAGGGCCGGACGGGTGTCCACTTCGTGCCGCAGCCGCTCCAGCCAGTCCAGACTGTCCCGGTAGCCCAGGTACATCTTGGTGCTGACCCCCACAAGGATGCGGGTGCTGGGGGTATGGCTGGCTGGAGTCTGCTGCATTGTTGGTGCTTTCTGCTGGACTGCTGGGCTGAGCTATCGGGCAGCCCGTGGGCCTGACGGGTTGGGTTACTGCTCCAGGAGTTCGTCGGCCTTGTTCTTGAACCGGCGGGTGGCGAACATCATGGCCGCGGCCAGGAACGGGAGCACGCCCAGCGCGTAGACGCCCATGGTACCGGTATCGGATGCGGTCATCTGATTCACGGACGTCCGCAGGATCGGGGCCACAAAACCGCCCAGGTTGCCGAGCGAGTTGATCAGGCCGATGCCCGCAGCCGCGGCCGTACCGGTGAGGAACGCCGTCGGGTAGGACCAGGCGATGGGGCCGATGGAGAGGAAGCTACACACGGCGAGGGTGATGAAAATGATGCCGAGTGCCGGGATGTGGTTCGCGCCGGCCCAGGCGGAGCCGAAGATGCAGAGCCCGGTGGAGATGAACAGCCCGGTGCCCCAGACCCGGCGGCGGACCACGGTGTTGGCGGCCTTGCCGATGAAGTAGCAGGCGAAGATGCCGAAGAACCACGGGATGGCTGCCATCAGGCCGACGGCGAAGCCCACCTTCTGGCCGGTCAGCTGGGCCACCTGCTGCGGCAGGTAGAACGTGACGCCGTAGACGGCGATCTGGAGGCAGAAGTAGATGACGGTGAAGTACCAGACCTTGCCGTTCTTCATGGCGGCGAGCACGCCGCGCGGGCCGGACTCTTCCTTGACGGTGTCCTCCAGTGCCATGACCTCCAGGAGTGCGTTCTTCTCGTCCTTGCTCAGGAACTTGGCGTCCTGCGGGCTGTTGATCAGGAAGAAGTACGCGGCAACACCGGCGACGACCGCCAGCATGCCTTCAACGAAGAACATGACCTGCCAGCCCTGGACTCCGGGCACCTGGTCGCCGATGTTGATCAGCCAGCCGGACAGCGGGGCGCCCATCATCTGGGAGAACGGCTGGGCCAGGTAGAAGATGGCGAACATCTTGACGCGGACCTTGTTGGGGAACCAGGCGGCAAGGAACATGATGACGCCCGGGAACAGCCCGGCCTCGGTGACACCCAGCAGGAACCGCAGGATGATGAACGACGTCTCGCCCTGGACGAAGGCGAAGCACGCGGACACGATGCCCCAGGTGATGGCGATGCGGGCCAGCCACACCTTTGCGCCGAACTTGGTCAGCAGCAGGTTGCTGGGGATCTCGAACAGGGCGTAGCCGATGAAGAAGATCCCGGCGCCCAGGGCGTAGGCGCCGGCGGTGATGCCCTTGTCCACTCCCAGGGCCGCTTCGGCGAAGCCCACATTGGTGCGGTCCAGGAAGGCCACCACATAGAGGATCACCAGCATGGGCATAAGCCGGCGGGATGCCTTGGATATGGCCGATTTCAGTACCGGCGTATCCAGGAGGTCCCTGGTGGACGTTGTTGCTACGGACATCAAAACTCCTCATTGAGTGAATCAGGTGAGTAGATCAGGTGGGGCAGAACGGGTGGGTAGGACAGGTGCGTTGAACAGGCAGTGATTTTCTCTAGCGTGAAAAAGCGATGATCATTATCCCGGCCAGGCAGGCCAGGATCCCGACGACGAGGTAGATCTTCCGTCCCTTGCTCCACGACGCGAAGCCGGAGGCAGCGGGCGGTTGGGTGTGTTGGGCCACGATTCTTCTTCCTTAGTGCATGTAGAGTCCGCCATCCACATTCAGCGTCTGGCCGGAGATGTACCCGGCGTCCTCGCTGATGAGGAAGGCGATGGCTGCTGCGATGTCCCGGGTGGAGCCAACGCGGTTGACCACGAGGTCTTTGGTGAGTTCGTCCTTGCGTTCCTCGCTGAGGGTGCCGCCCATGATGTCGGTGTCGATGGGGCCCGGCGAGATGGCGTTGACGGTGATGTCGTACTCGCCCAGTTCGCGGGCCGTTGCACGGGTCAGGCCGATCACGCCCGCTTTCGCCACCGAGTACGGCGTCTTGGAGAACGTGCCGCCGCCGCGCTGGGCGGAGACGGAGGAGATGTTCACGATGCGCCCGATCCTGTTCTTCACCATGGATTCGGCGACACGGCGGGTGGCGTAGTGGACCCCGTTGAGGTTGATGTTCAGCACGCGGTCCCATTCGGCGGCGTCGAGCTCAAGGTAGGGAACCGGGGAGCTGACGCCGGCCACGTTGGCGAGCGCCACGATCTGCGGCAGTTCGGCCTCGATCGCATCGATCGCTGCACGGACCGAGCCTTCGTCGGAAACGTTGGCGCCGGCGCCGAAGGCCTTGACGCCGTGTTCGGCGGCCAGTTCCTTGGCTGCGGCCTTGCACAGAGCGTCATCGAGATCGATGATGCCGATGTTCCAGCCCTGCGCCGCCAGGTAGTTGGCGGTGGCGCGGCCGATGCCTCGCTCGGACACGGCGCCGGTGATGATCGCCGTGCGTCCTGCGGGGAAAGTGCTCATGGGTGTGCTCCTGAAAGGGTGGAAGTGAACGTTGGAGTTCAGTTGATGGGGGCGGGGCCAAGCTCGTCAATGAGCTTCTGCATGGCCACATACGCCTTGTTCCGGTAGGCGATCAGCTCCGGCGTGCGCTCCGCCGGGACGTTGAGGAAGCCGGCTCCGGTCTTGGTGCCCAGCTTGCCGGCCTCCACCAGGTCGGTGAGGATTTTCGGGGTGGCGAAGCGCTCCGGGAAGTCCGTCTGGAGGGACTTGTAGCAGAAGTTGTAAACATCCAGGCCGGCCATGTCCGCGATGGCGAACGGTCCGAAGAACGGCAGCCGGAAGCCGAACGTGGTGCGGACCAGGGTGTCCACGTCCTCCGCCGTCGCGATCTCCTGCTCCACGAGCTGGGCGGCCTCGTGGAACAGCGCGTACTGGAGGCGGTTGAGCACGAAGCCGGTGACGTCCTTGACGACGGCGGTCTGCTTGCCGGCGGCGTGGACCAGCTCGCGGACGGCGCCGATAGTGGCCGCCGAGGTGCCGGCGTGGGGGATGATTTCGACGCCGGGGATGAAGGGTGACGGGTTGGAGAAGTGCACGCCCAGGAACCGCCCCGGGTTGGTGACGGGCTCGGACAGGTCCGCGATGGAGATCGTGGAGGTGTTGGAGCCGATGATGGCGTCCGGCCGGGCCGCGGCGCTGATCCGGGCCAGCGTCTGGTGCTTGATCCCGATGACTTCGGGGACGGCTTCTTCGATGAAGTCGGCGTCGGCCACGGCTTCCTCGATGTTCTGGGCGGCCCAGAGGTTTTCCTTCAGGATGGCGGTGGAGCCCTCGGGGAAGAGACCCGCGGCCACGAATTCGTCGGATTCCGTGAGGAGCCGCTCGTAGTTCTTCTGCGCCACTTCGGCGGACACATCGGCCAGCGCAACCCGGGCTCCGCCGAGCGCCAGGACCTGGGCGATGCCGCCGCCCATGTAGCCGGAGCCGACGACGGCGATCTTGCGGGCGGCGTTGATGGCGGCCGCGGTATCTGTTGATTCGGTCATGTTCAGACTGCCTTCGTGTATTCGGGTTCGTACGAGCAGATGGCCTCCACCTTGGCGGCGGAGGAGGAGTTTTCATCGAAGCGGTGGCTGAGCCATTCGCCGACGAGCTTCTTGGCGAGTTCCAGTCCGATGACGCGCTGCCCCATGGTGAGCACTTGGGCGTTGTTGCTCAGGACCGAGCGTTCCACCGAGTAGCTGTCGTGCGCGGTGACCGCACGGATGCCGGGGACCTTGTTCGCCGCGATGGCCACGCCGAGGCCCGTCCCGCAGATCAGCAGCGCCCGGTCGGCTTTGCCCTCGGCTACTTTCCGCGCGGCGTCAATGGCCACGTGGGGGTAGGCGGTGGAGTCGTTGGCGCCGACCCCCACGTCCTGCACCGAGGCCACGCGGGGATCCGCTTCGAGGAGTGCCTTCAGGGCGTTTTTGTATTCGACGCCCGCCTCATCGTTGCCGACGACGACGCGCCAGCCTGTTGTTGTGCTCATGCCTGTACTCCTTGCTTTGCCAGTTCGGGGTTCGCCAGTTCGGGGTTCGCGAGCCTGGCGTCGGTGTGTGCAGTTTCGAGGTGGGTTGAGATCCGTGCTGCGATCAGTGCAAACGAAACCGCGCCGGGGTCCGGGTGTCCGAGGCTCTTTTCGGCCAGCGGACGGGCGCGGCCCTTGAGGGGACGCAGGCCCGCGGTCTTGTCTGCGGCGGCCTGGGCGGCGGCCGCAGCCGCGGCGAGCGAAGTACCTACCGGGGCGCCGCCGTCGGACGCTGTGAGGAAGGCGTCCCGGAAGGGTAGCAGCGCGTCCACCATGGTCTTGTCCCCCAGCTCCGCCTTGCCGAGCTCGGTGATGGCGTCGACAAAGGCCGTGACCGCGGCGGCTGCGTCCTCACCGCTGTAGCTGTCCTGGTTTCCCAGGGCGAGTCCGGCGGCGATGAGCGCTGAACCCCAGAGTGCCCCCGAGGTGCCGCCCGCGCGTTCGCTCCAGGCCTCCCCCGCTGCGGTCAGGACCCGCGACGCCGAGGCGCCGCCGTCGTTCGCCGCCGCCTGCTGAGCGGCGGCGACTGCCGCGTCCACGCCGCGCCGCATGCCGATCCCGTGGTCGCCGTCGCCGGCGATGGCGTCCAGGCGGCCCAGTTCCTCTTCGTGCTCGACGACGACGTCCCGCACCTGGGCGAGCACTCCGACTGCCTGCCGCCCGAGGTCCGCCGCTGCCGGAGTGGGTCGTTCGACCTCGGCTGATTCGGCGGCTTCCGGACCGGCCAGTTCGCGGCGGGCGCGGGGTGCCAGGTTGCCCTTGCGGAAGGCCGGGGTGTCAGCCGGGGCAGCCCAGTACTGTTCGAGTTCCTCGTCCAGCCACAGCAGGGTGAGGGAGAGCCCAGACATGTCCAGGCTGGTGACCAGCTCGCCGCATTCCGGCTCCACCACGGTGAGTCCCGCGGCGACGAGGCGCTTTTCGATCTTGCCGAAGAGCAGGAACAGCTCGTCGTACTTGACCGTGCCGAGCCCGTTGACGATGGCGACCACGCGGTCTGCGGCCTGGTCAGGCTTGTCGGCGAGCAGCTTGGAAACCAGCAGTTCGGCGAGTTCGGAGGCGGTGGGCATCGGGTGTTCGGATATCCCCGGTTCCCCGTGGATGCCCAGGCCCAGGGACATCTGGCCCGCCGGGACGTGGAAGAGGGGTTCGCTGGCGCCCGGCAGCGTGCAGCCGCCGAACGCCACGCCGAGCGAACGGGTGCGGTGGTTGGTCCTGATGGCCAGCCGTTCGACGTCGTCGAGGTTCAACCCGGCCTCTGCGGCGGCGCCGGCGATCTTGAAGACCGTCAGGTCTCCTGCGATCCCGCGGCGCTTCCCGATCTGCTCCAGCGGGGCGCTGGCGATGTCGTCGGTGACCAAAACGGTGCGGGTTTCAATGCCTTCCGCGTTGAGGCGCAGCTGGGCCTGGCCGAAGTGCAGGACGTCGCCCGCGTAGTTGCCGTAGCTGAGCAGCACCCCGCCGCCCGCGTTGGCGGCCTTGGCCACCCGGTAAACCTGCCCCGCCGCGGGGGAAGCGAACATGTTGCCGCAGGCCGATCCCGCGGCCAGGCCCGGGCCCACCAAGCCTGCGAAGGCGGGGTAGTGCCCCGATCCGCCGCCCACCACCAGGGCCACCTGCCCGGCAGGGACCTCGGTGGAGCGGACCACGCCGCCGTCCACCCGGGCGACGTAGCCGCGGTTGGCCGCGACAAAGCCGTCCAGTGCCTCATCCGCAAAGTCAGCGGGGTTGTCGAAGATCTGGGTCATGGTTCCTCATTGAGTCCGTGTTGGAGAAGTCGTGCTGGGGTGGTGCGGCCGCCCCCAAATGGCTTGACGGCCGCACCATGCGCTGAGTCAGACGCCGGCGAGTTCCGAGGTTGCCGGCTGCTGCCGGCCCTGGGCCACCTGGCTCCGGCCGAGGGCATAACCGTCGGTCTTCGGCAGGACGTGGCGGCGCAGGTAGTCCTGGTTGCTGGCCGTGACGCTGAGTCCGTCGCCGCCGTAGTGCTCGGTGCACAGGATTCCCTCGAAGCCGACGGACAGGGCAATCTTGAATGCCTCGCGGTAGTTGATGAGGCCGCTTTCCATCGGCGCGGGCATGGCGACGTAGCTGTCACGGGCCACGTCTTCATCGCGGATGTAGTTCTTCATGTGCCAGTAGTTCGAGTACGGCAGGGTCTTGGCGACCATCTCGCGCCAGTCCTCGATCGGGCGGTGCACCCGGATCAGGTTGCCGAGGTCCGGGTTCAGGCCGACGTTGTCCAGGCCGATGTCCTGAACCAGCTGCACGGAAGAATCCGCGGTGCCCAGGTAGGTGTCCTCGTACATTTCCAGCGAAAGCAGGATGCCGGCATCCGCTGCGTGGCGGCCGAGCTCGCGGAGCCTGGTAACGGCCTTGCCCCAGGTCTCCTTGTCCCCCACCGGGTCCTTGTGCCCTTCGACGGTCCAGAACCACAGCTGCTTCTGCTGCTCGGCGGTGAGCGCCTGGTGCAGCCCGAAGGAGACCACCTCGCAGCCAAGCTCGGCCGCCGCGTCGATGGTGCGGTGGCTGTAGGCCAGGTTGGCTTCCCAGTTCTCGGCCTCGATGACGCTGCGCCGGATGGCCGAGATGACCGGGATGCCGATGCCGACGTTCTCCGCGGTTTCCTTGAACTCGGCGAGCCGGGCAGAGCTCAGGTCGCCGGGACGGACCCAGCTGTCCGTGAGGTCGGCGTCGGCAAAGCCGGCTTCCCTGACCTCGGTGAAGACCTCGGCCCAGGCGGAAGCGGACGCGTCGTTGATGTGCTTGCCCTGCGCGTCGACGCCGGGGAACTGCAGCAGCGCCGCGGTGATGGGCCAGTTTTCAGCTGTGTAAGCCATGGGTATTCACTCCTTCGTGGAATCCTGTTTCCTATAGGATCTACTATCTGAGGTGGTGTTGTCAAGATCACATGGACGGGTTACGCCTGCTTCGCGGCGAAGGCCGCTGTTGCGAAGACCTCCGGATTCAGGACATGGGCAGGGCGCTCCCCCGCCGCCACCTCCAGGATCGAGGCGATGGCGCTGGCCGCCACATCCAGGGTGAAATCTTCGGTCCAGCACAGCGAATGCGGGGAAAGCAGCACGTTGTCGAAGGTCAGCAGCTCGTCGTCGGGAAGCAACGGTTCCGGCGCAAAGACGTCCAGCCCGGCGCCGGCGATGCGGCCATCCCGCAGCGCATCCCGAAGGGCATCCGTGTCCACGAGCTTTCCGCGGCCGATGTTGATCAGATAGGCGCTTGCCTTCATCCGGGCCAACGCCACGGCGTCGATCAGCTTTTCCGTCGCCGGCGTCAGAGCGGCGCAGAGCACAACGCAGTCCGAGCGTTCCAACAGCTCGTTGAGGCCCAGCAACTCGACGCCGAGTTCGGCGGCCTCCGTATGGCGGCCGCTGCGGTTGTTGCCCACCACCTTCATCCCAAGGGGAGCCAGCAGCCGCGCGAGCTCCGCGCCGACGCTGCCGAAGCCCACGATGCCGACCGTCTGCCCCACCAGCGGCGCGCCCCGGTAGTGTTCGCGCTTCGCCCAGTCGGACGTGCGCGTCAGCCTGTCCTTGGCCAGGAGCTTGTGCGAGAGGGCCAGGAGGAGGGTCAGCCCGGCTACCGCCAACGGCCGCCGGATGGCATCCGGAGTGTTGGTGACAACGACGCCGGCGCGGGTGCAGGCGTCCAAGTCAATGGTTTCGTACCCTGCCCCGAACCGGGCGATCAGCCGCAGCTCCGGGGCGTGGTCCACGGTGCGCGAATCGAAGGCTATGTGCCCCAGTGACAGAACGGCCTGGACCCCGGCGAGATCCGCTACCGGGACCGGGTCCGTGTAGCTGGGCAGAACGCTCCAGCTGATGCCCTTCTCACTGAGCCGCTGCAGCCCCAGATCCCCGTGGATGGAGCTTCCGTCAGGCCTTGCAGCGTCGGCCGTGACCGCCACGGTGAACGGCGGGCGGGTGGCGGCCGCCGTCGTCGTCAATTCATTGGTGGCTGTGCTCATGCGTCGACTCCGTTCTCCGGCCGGTCTGCGGTCGTCTTGTCCCTGATGGGCTCGCGGACCAGGACGGTGTAGGCCACGGCGGCGAGAGCCGCGATGACGCCGCCGATGACGAACGACGGCGCGTAGGAGCCGGTTGCGTCGGCGATCACGCCGGTCAGCAGCGGGGCAAAGGCGCCGCCGAAGTAGCCGCCGAAGTTCTGGATGGCTCCGACGGATGCGACCTGGGAGTTGTCCACGATGTCACCGGGCATGGCCCAGGCCGCTGCCTGCATGGTGGCGACGAAGCCCAGTGCCACGGTCATCACAGCGATGGCGAGCGGGAGGGAATCCACGAACGGGATGAGGCAGATCAGGATACCGGCGGCAACGGCGGCGACCGACATGACGTGGCGCTTGGCCAGGAGCGGATCGCGGCCTGCCTTCTTTGAGTAGCGCGTCATGACCCAGCCGCCGGTGATGCCGAGGATGGCTGCGCCGAGGTACGGGACGGCCGCCAGCCACCCGGAGGTTGCGATGCTCGCGCCGCGCTCTTCCTGCAGGTAGAGCGGCAGGAAGACGATGAAGATGTTCCAGATCCAGATGACGCAGAAGAACCCGGCCATCATTCCCCAGATCTGGCGGTGCTTGAAGAGGCCCAGCCAGGAGACTTTCTTGGCAGCCAGGAGCTGGGTGGCGCGCTGGCTTTCGATGTATTCCAGTTCTTTCGCGCTGATGCGTTTGTGTTCTTCCGGAGCGCGGTAGTAGAGGAAGAAGGCAACGGCGAGCACCAGGCCGGCGACGCCGAGGAAGAGGAAGATGGCCTGCCAGCCGAAGGCGAGCATGATGGCAGTCAGGACGGGCGGCGCGATGGCGGGTCCCCACTTGGATCCGCTGTCCCAGATCGCGGTGGCCTGTCCGCGCTCCGCACGGGGGAACCAGTCAGCGGTGAGCCTGGCCGATGCCGGTCCGTTGGGTGCTTCGGTGACGCCGAGCAGGAATCGGAAGGTGACAAACTGCCACATCTTGCCGCCCATGGCCATCAGCGCGGTAGCAATGCTCCAGCCGGCGATGGCGAGGAAGTACATCCGGCGGGCGCCGAGTTTGTCCACGAGCCAGCCGGCGGGCAACTGGCAAAAGGCGTAGGTCCAGGAAAACACGGTGCCCAGGAGCCCAATGTCTGTCCGGGTCATGCCGAATTCTTTGATCAGCTGCGGAGCGGCGATGGAGATCGCACTGCGGTCCATGTAGTTGATGATGCCGGCGGCCAGCGCCCAGCCGAGGATCCACCACCGCAGATTCTTGATGGTGCGGCGTGTCGCTGATTCCTTGGGCCCAGCGGCCAAAGTATCTGTCTGCACACTTCACTCCCTTGTGATTCCCGATGCCGGCACACAACCGCCACAATCGAAGATCCTATAGGGTGTTTGATGTGCTTGTGAAGGGGGTCACAAGAAAGTTATTACGGGTCTGTATTAAGGCTGCGAACCGGGGTGAATCTACTCTGCCGGTGCGTCCGCGATGGCTCGGCCGCGGACCTTCTGCACGTGCTCGGCCATGGCCTCGGCCGCTTTCTCCGGATCGCCGGACGAGAACGCGTCCAGCACGGACTGATGCTCGGCGATGGCATGCTCCGCGTCGGTGATGCCCACTCCCCCAAACAAGCGGAAGCGCTGGACCTGTCCGCCGAGGGCGGCGTAGGCGGCAGCCATGAACTGGTTGCCGGTCTGTTCCGCGATCAGCCGGTGGAACCTCTCGTCGGCCTCCAGATAGTCACGGTATTCGGCGAACGACGGGCCCCTTGGCGCCTTCCTGAGATCGACGACTGCCTGCCCCAGCTCGGCAAGGTGCTCCGGCGTCAGCCGCGCGCACGCGAGCCGGGCATTCACGGGCTCGATCGCGAGGCGCGCTTCCATGAGTTCGGCAAAATCTTCCCGGGTGAAGACCGGCGCAACCCGGTAACCCTTGAGCGCCACGCGGCGCACCATTCCGGTGTGCTCCAGACGCGCGAGCGCTTCCCTTACCGGCGTCGGGGACACATCCAGTTCCCTGGCGGTCCCGTCAATACTTACCGCGGTTCCAGGTGCCAGCCGACCGTCCATCAGCGACGCCAGAAGCTCTTCGTAGACGTGGTCAGCGAGGACCTGGCGGCTGACGGGACGGCCCGCGTAGTGGCCCTCAGGGCGACTCCCGGAGGAAGCTAGTTGCATGTTCAGATCCTATAGGACGGGCTGCCGTGGAGCTCTCGGGCAAGACCCGTGGGACATGCCCATTCCCTAATTCCCGGCCCGCGGGACATGCCCATTCTTAAATTCCCGGCCCGCGGGACATGCCCATTTCTTAAACGCGAACAGTGGGCAGAATCGTGTTCTGCCCACTGTTCGCGGCTGCGGCTGGACATGTACAGCGGCGGTTGGTGAGTTCCCGGAGTCCTAGTTCTGGTAGGCCGGGTAGTCCGTGTAGCCCTGTGCGCCGTCGCTGTAGAAGGTGGACTGGTCCGGCTCGTTGACCGGGAGTCCTTCACGCCAGCGGCGGACCAGGTCCGGGTTGGCAATGGCGGGGCGTCCGACGACGACGGCGTCAGCGTGGCCGTCCGCGATCAGCGCTTTGGCTTCCTCACGGGTGGTGATGACGCCGAAGCCCGTGTTCAGTAGGAAGGTTCCGCCGAAGCGGGCGCGCAGACCCTGCACCAGCTCGCTGGTGGGCTCCTTGTGCAGGACACTCAGGTAGGCGAGCTTAAGGGGTGCCAAGGCATCCACGAGGTGGGCGTAGGTTTCCTGGACATCTGCTGCGTCAACTTCGGTTGTGCCCTGGACGTTGTGCTCGGGCGAAATACGGATGCCGACGCGGTCCGCGCCAAGGGCATCCACGACGGCTCGGGTCACTTCAATGACGAAACGCGCCCGGTTCTCCGGGGAGCCGCCGTAGATGTCCTCGCGCTGATTGGCGGACGGAGCAAGGAATTCGTGCAGCAGGTAACCGTTGGCGGAGTGCAGCTCGACGCCGTCGAATCCTGCCTCTACCGCTTTGCGGGAGGCCGTCACGAATTCCTGGACGATGCCCGGCAGTTCCCCTGTGGTCAAAGCGTGCGGTACGGGGAACGGCTTCTTGCCCGCGTACGTGCGGGTCTCGCCGTCGATGGCAATGGCACTGGGTGCGACTACTTCGTAGCCACCGGTGGTGTCCTGGTGGGTAACCCGGCCGGCGTGCATGACCTGGGCGAAGATGCGGCCGCCCTCGGCGTGCACGGCCGCTGTGACGTTGGCCCAGCCCGCGAGCTGCTCGTCGGTCACGAGCCCGGGCTGGCCCGGGAAGCCTCGGCCTGCGTGGCTGGGGTACGTGCCCTCACTGACGATCAGGCCGAGCGAGGCACGCTGACGGTAGTGCTCAACCACCAGCGGGCCGGGGACTCCTTCGTTGCCGGAGCGGACGCGGGTGAGCGGCGCCATTACGAGTCGGTTGGGCAGTTCCAGCTCGCCGAGGGTCATCGGGGAAAACAGCATGCGCAGTTCCTTTCACAATGGATTGGTTCATTGGAGGTAACTGCGCAGCGTTTGCAACTATTCCATGTGAGACTCGGATCACTGCGAGTGGAACTCCACACTAGGGATTGGGCGGAGAGCCGCCCGGGCACCCTTGGCCTTGGGGGTTCCGGAGACAATCATCCGCGTAATTCTTGGTAATGGACCGCCACACGCTGACAAGCTGCGGCGGCGAGCTGAAGGAGCCTTGACCCGGGATGGGCAGGGGCGGGCCGCCATTCACGGAGTAGGTGCCGCGGAAATGCGTGGTCAGCACCACTGAGAAGTCCCCGGTCTGGGTGTACGCGTGGCTGGTGAGGGTCTTTTCTCCCCATCGCTCCTGCGGCAACGGGCCGCCCGCCGCCGCTTGGGGACCGAGCGAACCACCATCGCCGTAGGTCCAGGTGTATTCCACGGGCTTTGCCACGACGTGCACCCTCTGAGCCAGAATGGTGACATCGAACTGCTGTTCCGCCGCATCCCCGAAGAAGTTGGTCTCCGCTCCCCGTAGGGTGTGCGGGCTTGGCTGGGCCGTCACGGTTCCTGCCGCGATGGGAAGTCGCTGGAACTCGGTTTGGATCATGGCCGCGATTCGAGGCAGCAAGTCTTCTGGCCTGGCATCAAAGAGGCAGGTAGGGCCGGAATGGAAGGTCCACGAGGGGTTCGGCACACCCGCCGGAGCTTTCAACCAGACGACCGGAATCCCCTCCTTGCCGTTGGGACCGTTCTTGCAATCAACTAGGACTGCCAGACAGTCGGTGTCGAAGTCACCGCCCCCAAGATGACACTGAAGTTCGTACTTGTACTGGTAGGGATCGGCAGCTATTGAGCCGGGCTCCGCCCAAACGAATCGGCCTGAACCCGTGTCAATCGTCCAGCCACCGACGTCGACCGTGTCCTCTCCCCAATCACTAGTAATAGGTGGCTCGTTGCTGCCGCCAAGCGCAGGGACTGGATGTGCGGCCAAGACCATGGCTAGCAACAAAGTCAACGCCGCCCTGCCCCACCCGGCTGTCCTCACTGGATTAGCCGACTATCGGCTGAATGTTGTTCACGTACCATGCGCCGTCGCGGAAGGCAGCAAGCATGAGATTGCCCGTATCCTCCGGCTTTGGGGTGGCTTGGTGCAATGTGCCGTCCGAGTTGTAGTAGGAAATAGCCGTCTGGGAAACTTGTATGGCCACTTGATAGTTCCCGTCGGGCGCCACGAGAAACGTAGTGCTAACGGACGGCGTGTCCGTCTTGCCACCGGCGAGCCAACGACGTTCCTCGTGCCAGCCAGTCATGACTTCCTTCGCCCGCTCACATGCTCTGCACTCGCGACTGGTGATAGCCAGAAGCCTCGACGTGTCTCCGGTCTCGTATCCGTAACTGAGCAACTGAAACCAGTACCGCGCAAATGCCTCCAGCCCTTCCTTCGTCTCCAGCTTCGCGGCCTCGGGTAGCACCGGAACCGGGACGTTCTGGGCTCTCCCTGAGGCGTCGGCCGGCTTGTAACTGGCGGTGGGGCTCGGGGTGGCACTGGGCGTGGGCGACACCGACGGGCTCTGGGTTCCAGCGGACGGCGATGCGTTCGGCTCGGCCCCTCCCCCGCTACAGGCAGTGACGGACATCAGGAGCGCGGCAACGAGGGCGGACGCGCGAATTCGCCTGCTGGTGGAGATCGAAGTGCGGGATGTCATGGTCAGCTACTCCCCCGATAGAAAATCAAGACGCATTAAGCCAAACAATGGCTTAAGGGTAACTGACGTCACATTTTGCTCATCAGCGTTGTCCACAGGCGGAAGCTCCCACTCCCTGCGTGCAGACAGACCCCTTGGCCTCTAGCGTTTGCCTGCCGGCGACAGAACAATGAAGCCATGATGTTCGAACATGCCGACGGTAACCCCATCCTCAATCTGGACGATGACCAGAGCTGGAAACTGATTGACGGTACTCAGCACGGCAGGCTGGTTGTCACCGTGGCCGGGGAGCCAGACATCTTCCCGGTGAACTACGTGGTCAGTGGCAGGATGCTGTACCTCCGCACCGCGCCTGGCAACAAACTGGCCGAATTGACCATCAACCCCAAGGTGCTGTTCGAAACCGACGGCATCCTGTCAGCGGAGGCCTGGTCCGTGGTCCTGCGCGGCACCGCGCGCGTGCTGGAGCAGTCCGCGGACATCGCCGCGGCGGAATCGTTGGGGCTCAACCCCTGGGTTCCCACGCTGAAGGACTTCTACGTTGAGATCGAGCCGACGTCGGTCACCGGCCGCCACTTCCAGTTCGCCGAACACCCGGAGCGGGAACTCTAATCAGAGCAACCTCAGCCGCCGCCTAGACTTAAACCATGGCGCAGACTTAAACCATGGCGGACAAGCTGACACCGGAGCGGCGCAGCTGGAACATGTCCCGCATCCGGGGGAAGAACACCAAACCTGAATTGCTGGTTCGAAAGTTGCTGCATTCCAAGGGCTACCGCTACCGGCTGCACGGCACGGCCCGCGGAGGCAGACTCCCCGGCAGCCCGGACCTGGTCTTCGCCAGCCGCCACAAAGTCATCTTTGTCAACGGCTGTTTCTGGCATTTCCACGACTGCCGTGTGGGGCAACACGCACCCAAAGCCAACGCCGAGTTCTGGGAAACCAAGCGTACGTGCACCCGGAAACGCGACGCCGAACAGCTTCGACAGCTTGAAAGCCTAGGCTGGAAGGTGCTTACCGTCTGGGAGTGCGAGCTCAGGAATCCATCCGCGCTGGAGCAGCAGTTGGATGCATTCCTGCTGGCCCAATCAACAGAACGCCGGCCAGGAAACTAGCCGCGGTACTGGGCAATCAGCCAACCGGCCATTTCGCGGGCGCGGCCTGCGGCGGCACGGTCCCCCTCCGCTGCCGAAACGATTGATCCCTTCATGAGGATGTGCCAGGAACGGGAGAAGTTCTCCGGGTCTCGCAGCCCAGCCTCTTCGGCCAGTTGCTCCACATGGCCACGGATCTTGGCGAGGTAGTCGATGCTGGCCTGGCCGAGAGGATGGCCTGGCCCCATTTCGAGCAGGATGTTGACGAAGGAGCAAGCCTCGAAGTCATCGCGCGCAAACCAGTCGGCAAAGACGTCGAAGATGGAGAGCAGCCGCTCTTCCGGGGTCTCACCCCGGCGCCGGGCCTCGGAGACGATCTGGTCAACGGTCCATTGCTGGTCCCGGCGTTCCAGGAAGGCCAGCACCAGCTGGTCCTTGGACGCGAAATGACGGTAGAAGCTTGCCTTGGCCACTCCGGAACGGCTGATCAGTTCGTTAACGCCGACATCGCGGACTCCCCGCCGGGAGAATAAGTCATAGGCAGCGTCGAGAATCCGTTCGCGCACTCCGGATACGGGCAGCGCGTCGCCGTTCGCCACAACAGGCGGAGGCGATATCGCAGCGGGATTCGTTGAAAGGGACATCAAAAAATATTCTAGCGGGTTGCGAGACAGAATGGTCTGTCTCGGGTAAAATTCGAGTCCGGGGGGATTTTGGGGGATTCAGACCGTACTTGTTCCTACTACTACACCCACGGGAGAGCGCCAGATGCCGCACTTGCTGACGTCGAATGAATTGCCCGGTACCGACGCGCCACGCTCCGTGCCGTCCTCCCCCACCCGGCTGGAGGACTACCGGCGGGCCCACGAGGTCGACCCTGATCTTGAACCCCTGCGCAGGCAGGTGTCGACGATCATTGATGCGATTCTCGCTGACAACACGCCGGAAGAGGCGGAGGTACGAGAAAAACTTCGCTGGCATGTCGCCCGCAATCCCGGTAGGCCGGAGAAGGCGCTCATGGGCCACTTGCTTTCAATGTCAGCCCGGCGGGAGGCAGCGGGGTAACTTCCGCCCCCAACAAGCACCCGGAGTGCAGTGGCGTTCGGACACAGTCAATTGCCGCGCGCACAAGAGTTAGGTGCGGCACACGCCACCGTCACCCGTCACAGTCAGCGACTGATGGTTGCCTGTCGCACGACTTCGCCCCAGGACTGTTGCGCGAGGTCCGCCACCGATGCCAGGATCTCCGACGGCGGCTTGGACAGATCCACCGGAAACTCCACAATGTCGATGTCAGTGTTCAGGATCCGACGCAACTTGATTTCGCCGGCGCCGGGGTAAATGAGCCACGCCGTCGGAACCCGCAGTGAGGTGCAGTAGGCCAGCATCCGGTAATGGTCGCCGGAGAGTGAGGCGCCGACGTCGGCCGCCGCCTGGTACCTGGCGTCATAGACCATCACCGGCCGCCCGCCCAACAGGTGCACGGCACCCGGCTGCACCACGATCCGGTCCGAGTCCCGGACAGCCTCGTTGAGCAAAGCGTTGTACCGCAGGCGCATCTCACCGGGGAAGGCCGCCATGGCCTCCCGCAGCGCCGTGCCGACGAAGTCCTCGAACACCTTGGACATGTCCACCACAAACGACGCCGACTGTTGCTTTCCGTCGCCGGCTTCCGCGGAGGCGTTGCGCAGGATCAGCTCGGCGAGGCGCAGGGCTGCGTGGTAGCGGGTGTTCATCCGGCTGGCCCGCCATGCCGGCAGCGGCGCACCGGACTGCAACCGGGTCACGGCCGCCAGCTTTCCCTTCAGCTGGCGCAGCCGGCTGAGTACTGCCGGCCGGACACCCGGCACCTGGGACATCCGCTCCAAAGCGGCCCGCAGGATGCGGTTTTCCGCGATGTCTTCGGTGAACTCGTCATAGGAAACCTCGAGCGGAACCAGCATGCCGGGCCGGCGGGAGATCTGGTCCGAGATGCGGATCCTGCCCTTGACCGTCCGGAGTGATTCGTCCACGTTCAGGTAGCCCTGCAGCACCCCTCGGCTGAGAGCGCGGTTCGCGAGTTGCGCCAGCGATTCTGCCAGTGCACTCCACAGATCCGTCTCCTCGACGGCGGCGACGGAATCTTCGCGGAAACCTTGGTCCCCCGCGTAGCCGAGCATGAACAGCAGCCGTCCCAGACCGAGCCGCTCCTTGGGCCGTACCTCCAATTGCACCGTCGGGGTGCGCACGGAACCCACCCTTCCGACGGGTTCGATCCGGTACAGGCCCATGCCCATCGGCGAGGCTTTCGCCAGGCCGCTTCCGTTGATGTAGGCGGCGCTTGGCGGGTCGAGCCGCTCGGCGACCCCGACGGAGAGCTCGTCCAGCACGATGCGGCGCAGCGGCGCGGCGCCCGGCGCCGGGCCCGGAGTCCGCTTCCTGGCGGCACCCGGCGCTGCACCCGCGCCGGCCGCACCCGGGCTAGGCGTGCGCAAGGCGCGAGAGCAGTTGGTCCAGTCCGAACCGTTCCTCCAGCTGGGCCCGGTTGAGCTGACCGTGATAGTGCTCCTCGAGCAGCGGCATCAGCTCGTACTTCCAGATCCGGCGCAGGCCCTTGGGCGTCTGGGCAGACTTCTTCATGAAGTAGGACGGCCCGATCATGAGGTCGCGGTCCCACTCGTCAATCGCGTCGTTGAGTGCGTCCATCAGCAGGGCCGGCGTCGTGTCCAGCTCGCGGGCCTGCAGGAACCGCAGCAGCGAGCCCTTTACCGGTTCGGTCTTCGGGTGCAGCTCAATGAAGGAAAAGCGCCGGCGGATGGCCGCGTCCATCATCGCGATGGACCGGTCCGCGGTGTTCATGGTGCCGATGATGTACAGATTGTCCGGCAGCGTGAACGGCTCGTTGGGACTGTACTGAAGGTAGATCCTGTCGTCACGGTATTCGAGCAGGAAGTACAGCTCACCGAAGACCTTCGCGAGGTTCGCCCGGTTCATCTCATCGATGATCAGGAAATACGGCTTGCTCTCGTTGCCGGGCTTGGCGGCCTCCTCGGCGATCCGGCGCAACGGACCGGCCACGAGCTTGAAGGACACCTGGCCCTCATCCGTCTTGTCCGGGCGGAACCCCTCGAAGAAGTCCTCATAGGCGTACGAGGGGTGGAACTGCACAAGCTTGACGCGCTCGTCCGTGGTGTCCCCAGCCAGCTGGGCCGCCAGGTGCTTGGCGAGGTAGGTCTTGCCCGTACCGGGCGGGCCGTAAAGCACCACCTGCCGGTTCTCCTCCAGCAGTTCGGCGATCTCCTGGAGCGGATCCAGGTCCATGTGCAGGGAGGCGGCGAAGTCCGGCGTCAGGGGGCGGAAACCCTCACAGGCGGGTTCGACGACGGCGTCCGGTTCGGTGCCGTCGCCGGCGTCGGCTTCCGCTTCGGTCGGCAGGAGCGCCTCGAGCGCCTGGATGACGCGGGTGATGTCCACAATGATGCCGGAGGTGGCCAGCTGGCGCTGCACGTGCCGGGGCAGCTCCGTCATGTTGTGGGTTTCATCGAACCAGCGGACCTTGCGGGCCAGCCGGCGGTTGTTCTCGTGGTGCTCCGGTTCCCCCAGGACCACTCCCACCCGGACGGTGCCGGAGTGCTGGTACAGGGTCAGGTCGCCGGGCTTCATCACGGTCAGGAACGCGAAGACGGCGGTCTTGGTGTCCTCACGTTCCACATAGCCGAGGTGCTTGTAGTCCTCGTCCACTGCGTGCTGGACCAGCCCGGCAGTGACGCCCGGATCAAGCAGGCGGAGGTGTTCGACGTCGAGCGTCACTGTTTCCTTGGTCTGCCAGGTGCCAAGCAGGTCGGCGTTGTCCTGGTGGGTACGCAGCAGCCACGCGCGGCGGCCGGGGTCCCCCACCTTTCGCCACTGGCTGACGAGCTGCCTGGAGTACCAGTCGATCCGCTGGCCCGCCTGCTCGTCAAGGTGCAGGCGGATGCGGTGGATGTCCGCCGAGATTTCCTCGTCGCTGTCCCCTTTGGCCCCGCCCACGAGGGAGGCAAAGGCGTCACGGATTTCCTGGCGTTCGACGTCGGCTACGACGGGCTCGAAGTAGCTAGGCCAGACGAGGAATTCGATGCTGCGGCGGATTGCCGGCTGGTCGTCGGGGGTGCCCGCAACCAACTGGTGGAATGCCAGCGGATCCCTGACGGCAGCCGAGACCACGCCCGCAGGCCGCCGGGCAACGTGCTGGACAAAGCGGCAGAGCCATTTCAGGTGATCCCAGATGGTCCAGTTGAATTCCGCTGTGCGGTCCCGGATCACGCCGTGGTCCGTCATGCCCGCGTACAGCTCGTCCGGGAGCTCCAGGGGCGGTTCGAGCCAGGATGCCGCCTCGGCCACCCGGGCGCGCTTGACCTTGAGGGATTTCACCTCGTGCGCCAGCGGCAGGGACTGGAGAAACAGCAGTTCAACTGCCAGCTGCTTGGCTCCCCGCGAGGCATCCGCCAGGTTCTCCCGGAGGTTTGTCATCATGGGCGCCTTGGGGTCCGCAACGCCGCGCTCAAGGCGTTCCAGCAACTCCGCGGCAGCCTGCACCGACCAGGTTTTGGTGCGGCCGTCCAGCGCCGACGCTTTGCCTAGCAGCCCCGGCCCCAAGACAAACCACGCAGCGTCCTCAATCTCCTTGGAGATGCCGAGGGCGCGGTGCATGGCAGGCTTTGGGGATGGGGTCATGCCTTCAATTTACAGGGTTAAGCTGAACGCCCGCATCATGGGGCGCCCCGAAGCTACTGCCAAGTAAGAGCTAGGGGGTGGCCCGATTGGCTAGCTGGCCGCGGTTACTTGACCGCGGGACGGCGCTTGACGCCGAAGGTGAAATAGCTGCCCGGGCCGACGAAGTTGACCAGGGTGGCCACCCGCCACAGTGCCTTGCTGCCGCGGATCTGCTCGGCTGGGCGCCGCGAAATATCCCGCTGGGCCGCGATCAGGAGCGAGAGCTGGACGACTGCCGCCGTGATGGTTCCGAACTTCGCCATCGGCGAGAGTTCCTTCCAGGCCTTCTTTCGGGCGTTCTTCTTCTGGCTCTTGTTCACCATGATCTGAGCTCCTTGCTTCCGGGGCTGACTGCCTTCGGGGTGGTTCATTCTAGGGGCGATCCGTGGGCCGAGATAGAGGCTATGGGGCCGGGTGGCCTGAGCCCGTGTGGGCAGGAGTGAATTGCGCGAGCTTCACTTTCTGCTCCGGGGTCAGCCGCAGCACCCGCCCGGTGGCCTCTTCCACGAAGGCCAGGTGGCTCGTGGCGCGGACACAGTCCTCCCGGGTCAGGGGATCCTGCAGCAGATAATGGATGTCGAAGCTCGCGCCCTTCACGGCGCCGATCCAGAGCTGGACCGGCGCCGGCACGTTGCGGTATTCGAGCGTCCTGACGTAGCGGATCTTGTGCTCCACCACCAAGGCCAGGGTGCCCTCCGGGATCTCGCTGAACAGCGGCACCGGCGGCTCGATCCCGGGCAGGCCGGCCCCGCGGGGCGGGCCGAACGCCGCGATGCGGGCTTCCTCCAGGATCCGGACGATCTGCACGTTGTTGATGTGGCCGTAGGCGTCCATGTCGCCCCAGCGCATCGGCACCTGCACCTCGATGCGCCGCGGGTCCTCTGCAGCTGCTCCAGGCGCGGACGCGGACGGCCCGGCGGCGGATGACCGCTCGGCGGCCGCGGCGCGCGCGGCCGGCCCGGCGGCGCTCAGCTGTGCACCGCCGTGGCATCGTCTGCCGTGTTTTCCGAAAAGGCCGCCTCGGCGTCCTCACCGGCGAACTGGGACATGTACAGGTGGTAGTAGGCGCCCTTCAGTTCCAGCAGTTCCGCGTGCCTGCCCTGCTCCACGATGCGGCCGGCCTCCATCACCAGGATGGTGTCGGCGTCGCGGACGGTGGAGAGGCGGTGGGCGATCACGAAGCTGGTGCGGTCGGTCCGCAGCGCCGCCATGGCTTTCTGCACGAGCACCTCGGTGCGGGTATCCACCGAGCTCGTGGCCTCGTCCAGGATTAGCAGCGAGGGGTTCGCCACGAAGGCCCGGGCGATGGTGATCAGCTGCTTCTCGCCGGCGCTGACGTTGTTGCCTTCCTCGTCGATGATCGTGTTGTAGCCGTCGGGGAGGGCACGGACGAAGCGGTCCACGAAGGTGGCCTTCGCAGCCTGCATCACCTGATCCTCGGTGGCGTCCAGCTTGCCGTAGCGGATGTTCTCGTAGATGGTGCCGCCGAACAGCCAGGCGTCCTGCAGGACCATGCCCACCTTGGCGCGCAGTTCCGCGCGGCTCAGCTGGGTGATGTCCACGCCGTCCAGGGTGATGCTGCCGCCCTGGAGTTCGTAGAAACGCATCACGAGGTTCACCAGGGTGGTCTTGCCCGCGCCGGTGGGCCCGACGATGGCCACGGTGTGCCCGGGCTCGGCGGTGAAGGAGAGGTCCTCGATCAGCGGCTTGTCCGGGGTGTAGCTGAACGTGACGTGCCGGAAGTCGACATGGCCGTCCGTCTTGGCCGGGAGGTGCTCGGTGGCGGTCTCGGCATCCTGTTCCTCGGCGTCGAGGAATTCGAAGACCCGCTCCGCGGAGGCGACGCCGGACTGCAGCATGTTGGCCATGCCCGCCATCTGGCCCAGCGGCTGGGTGAACTCGCGGGAGTACTGGATGAACGCGGTGGCGTCGCCTAGGCTCATGCCGCCGGAGGCGACGCGCAGGCCGCCGACGACGGCGATGCCCACGTAGCTGAGGTAGGACACAAACTGCATGACCGGCATGATCATGCCGGAGACGAACTGCGCACCGAAGCTTGCCTTGTAGAGGGCTTCGTTGCGTTCGTCGAAGCGGGCCAGCATGTCCGCGTCGCGGCCGAAGACCCGGACGAGGTCGTGCCCGGAGAAGGACTCCTCGATCTGGCCGTTGAGCTCGCCGGTGTTCTTCCACTGGGAGGCGAAGAGCTTCTGGCTGCGGGAGCCGATGATGCCGGCGGCGACGCCGGAGAGCGGCAGCGCGATCAGGGCGATCAGGGCCAGCTGCCAGGACACGATGAACATCATGATCACGATGCCGATCACGGTCAGTGCCGAGTTCACCAGCTGCGCGAAGGCCTGCTGGAGCGCCTGCTGGATGTTGTCCACATCGTTCGTGACCCGGGAGAGGATGTCGCCGCGCTGCCTCGTATCGAAGTAGTTCAGCGGCAGCTTGTTCAGCTTCTTCTCGGTGTCATCGCGCAGCTGGCGGACCACCCGCATGACGAGGACGTTCAGGACGTAGCCCTGCAGCCACAGGAAGATATTGGCCACGAAGTACATGACCAGGACCACACTGATGAGGTAGGCGAGTTTCTGGAAGTCGATGCCGACGCCGGGGATGAGTTCCATCTTGGAGAGCATGTCGGCGAAGTTGTTCTCGCCCTGGGCCCGCAGGCCCTCGACGAACTGGTCCTTGGTGGCCCCTGCGGGCAGCTGCTTGCCGACCACTCCCCCGAAGATCACGTCCATGGCCTGCCCCAGGATCCGCGGCGCGATGACGTTGAGGACGACGGCGACCGTCACCATCCCGAGCACCAGGACGATTCCTGCCCGCTCGGGTTTCAGCAGGCCCATGAGGCGCTTCGCCGAGGGCCAGAAATGCTGGGCCTTCTTGGCCGGCATGGCGCCGAACATGCCGCCGTCGGCCTCGCCGGGAGTGAATTCCTCCTCATGGAAATCGTCGTCGGGAGCGGCGTCGGTGGTTTGGGTGGCGATCTTTTCGTTGGTGCTCATGCCACTGCCTCCGCGCTCAGCTGGGATTCGACGATTTCCTGGTAGGTGCTGGAGCTCTCCAGGAGTTCTTCATGGGTGCCGCGGTCAACGATCCGTCCCTTGTCCAGCACCAGGATCTGGTCCGCGTCGGCGATGGTGGAAACGCGCTGGCCAACGATGATGACTGTGGCGTCCACGGTTTTTGCCTTCAGTGCGCGTCGGAGCCTGGCATCGGTGGCGACGTCGAGGGCCGAGAACGAGTCGTCGAACAGGAACACCTTGGGTTCGGTGACGAGCGCCCGCGCGATGCAGAGCCGTTGCCGCTGGCCACCGGAGACATTGGTGCCGCCCTGGGCGATGCGTGAACCGAGTCCGTTCTGCTTGTCCCGCACGAAGTCCGCGGCCTGTGCCACGGTCAGGGCGTCCCACAGTTCCTCGTCCGTGGCCTCGGGGCTGCCGAAGCGGAGGTTGTGCGCGATGGTCCCGGAAAACAGGTAGGCACGCTGTGGCACCATGGCGACGCGCTGGGTGATCTCCGAGCGGTCAAGCTTGGTGACGGGAACGCCGTCGAGCAGCACCTCACCCGAGGCGGCGTCGTAAAGCCTCGGAAGCAGGGCCAGCAGGCTCGTCTTGCCGGCACCGGTGGAGCCGATGATCGCCACGGTCTGGCCGGGTTCGGCTGTGAAGCTGATGTCGCTCAGCACCGGCGCCTCGGCGCCCGGGTAGGCGAAGGACACGTTCCGGAACTCCACCCGGCCGGCCTTCCGGGCCGGGGCCACGGGCGTGAGCGGCGCGTGGATGGAGGGTTCGACGTCGAGCACCTCACCGATGCGGTCCGCACAGACGGAGGCGCGCGGAATCATCATCGCCATGAACGTGCCCATCATGACGGCCATCAGGATCTGCAGCAGGTACTGCAGGAACGCCGTCAGCGAGCCCACCTGCATGTCCCCGGCGTCGACCCGCTGGCCGCCGAACCACAGCACGGCCGCGGTGGAGACGTGCAGGATCATGCCGATGGCGGGGAACATCAGCACGAACAGGGCGCCGATCTTCAGCGAGACGTCCGTCAGTTCCTTGTTCGCGGCGCCGAACCGTTCCGTTTCGTGGGGTTCGCGCACGAAGGCACGGACCACGCGGATGCCGATGATCTGCTCGCGGAGGACGGCGTTGATCCTGTCAATCTTCGTCTGCATGGAGCGGAAGAGCGGCATGAGCCGGACCACGAGGTAGCCCACCACAACCACCAGCACGGGCACTGAAACCCAGACCAGCCAGGAAAGGCTGAGGTCCTCGCGCAGGGCCATGAAGATGCCGCCGATGCACATGATGGGGGTGGCCACCATGAAGTTCAGCCCCATCAGCATGAGCATCTGGACCTGCTGGACATCGTTGGTGCCGCGGGTGATCAGCGTGGGCGCGCCGAAGACATTGACGTCCTTGGCGGAGAAGCTGCTGACCTTGCGGAACACGCCCCGGCGCAGGTCCCGGCCGAACGCCATCGCAGCCTTGGAGCCGAAGTACACCCCGGCGATCGCGGTGGCGACCTGGACCAGGGCGACGACGAGCATGAGCCCGCCGGTACGCCAGATGTAGTCGGTGTCGCCGCGGGAGACGCCCTCGTCGATGATCTGCGCATTGAGGCTGGGGAGGTACAGGGCCGCGATGGTCGAGGCCAGCTGGAAGATGATGACTGCCGCGATATACGGCAGATACGGTTTGGAATAGCGCCGTATGAGGGTGACGAGCATGCCCACGAGTCCTTAGGAATACCGAATAAATGAGGCTGGAGAGAAGACTGAAGAGGGAACTTCGAAGTGATGCTCCCAGTATTAGCAGATGGGTCTGACAGCCTTAGCCATCCAACTCTACGAAATCCCTTGCCGGCCGGGAACACCGACACCAAAAATCATCCAAACGGTGTACAGACTTCAGGCTTGACGCCAGCCAGGCCCGCGGCCCTTACGCGCCGCGGCCCCTATGCGCCGCGGTGCCGGCCGTGCGTTGCAATGTAATCGGCCGCAGCACGCTGCAGCTTCCGTTCTTTCCCCAGCTGCCGGCGCAGGGTGGTCAGCTCGGCACTGACCCTGGCCTGCTCGGCGGCGATTTCCCGCTGCACTTCTGCCTGCTGGTTGACCGCCCGCAGGGCAACAGATAGCTGGAGCTGTTGTTCGGCGAGCAGCTTCTGGGTCTCAAGCAGCACGGGAACGACGTCGGCCGTTTCGGTTCGAGCTTCCGCCAGCATGGTGCGCGCCCGAAGCCGGACACCGTCGCGGTCGGGTGTCCGGGTCTCGGGTGCCCGGGTCTCGGCGGCGCGCTGGCGGCTGAGGACCTCGATGAACTCCCGGTCCAGATCGACGATGCCGGTTCCCGGCACCGGGACATCGCCGGAATTCCCGGCGCCACCCGCCGTCGAACCACCCGCCGTCGAAGCACCCGCCGTCGAACCACCCGGCGTCGCCGCGGCGTCGACCCTGTTGCCGCGGGTGTCGCCCGTCCCGCCGGCGGCCAGTGCGGCAGCACCGGCGTCGCTGTCCTCACCGGAACCGGTCACGGCGGCGGTAGCCTCGGGCTGGATGTCCACGGTGCGCCGCAGCGGCTGTTCCTTGATGAAGAGAATCGCGACCAGCGCCACGATTCCGATGATCGCCGAGATCAGGAAGATCTCCGCCGTCGCGTCACCGTACGCTGCCCGCATGATGTCGCGGACGGGAGCCGGCATGTCCGTGAGGTCCATGCTTGCCCCGGCGGATCCGCCGGACGCCGGGATCCCGGCCGCGGCGAGCCCCTCAGTGGCAAGTTCCTTGACCCGGTTGCCGAGGATGGCGCCGAGGACCGAAACCCCGATGGCGCCGCCGACCGAGCGGAAGAACGCCACCGAGGCACTGGCTGTGCCGATGTCGGTTGCCCGGACCGTGTTCTGTACGGCCAGGACCAGGTTCTGCATGAGCAGGCCCAGGCCGAGGCCCAGGATGCCGGTGAGCCACAGTTCGGTGGTGTGGTCGATGGTTCCGGCCAGGCCGAGGCCGCCGATCAGCAGGACCGCGCCGGCAACGAGGTAGCGCTTCCACTTTCCGGTGCGGCTGATGAGCTGACCGGACAGGACCGAGCCGATGAGGTTGCCGGCGATCATGGGCAGGGTCAGCAACCCGGCTTCGGTGGGGGAAGCACCGCGGGCCACCTGGAAGTACTGGCCCAGGAACGCGGAAGAACCGAACATGCCCACGCCGACGGCAACCGAGGCCAGGACGGCCAGGGCGGTGGTCCGCTGCGAGATGATCTTCAGCGAAATGATGGGCTGCGCCACCCGGGATTCCACCACGACGAGCAGGGCCAGGAGCACGACGCCGCCGCCCACCATGGCGGCGGTCTGCCACGACCACCAGTCGTAATAGTCGGGGTTGCCGGCGAAGGAAACCCAGATCAGGAGCAGGCTCACGCCGGAGGTCAGCAGGATGGAACCAAGCCAGTCGATCCGGGCCGGTCGCTTGATGTGCGGAATCTTCAGCGTGATCTGCAGCAGGATGAGCGCGACGACGGCGAGAGGGACGCAGACGAAGAAGGTCCAGCGCCAGCCCAGCGGGCTGTCCACGATGAAGCCGCCAAGCAGCGGGCCGCCCGCAGTACCGACAGCCATGACGCCGCCCATGTAGCCGGAGTACTTTCCGCGGTCACGTGGCGGGATGATGGATCCGATGATGGCCTGGGCCAGGGCGGTCAGTCCGCCCATGGCGATACCCTGGATGACGCGTGCGGTGAGCAGCAGCGGGATGGTCTCGGACAGGCCGGCCATGACGGAGCCGGCCACAAAGATCACGATGCTCAGCTGGACGAGGACCTTCTTGTCGAAAAGGTCCGCCAGCTTGCCCCAGATCGGCGTGGTCGCGGCGTTGGCCAGCAGCGCCGCGGTGATGACCCAGGCGAAGTCCGTCTGCGTGCCCTTGAGCTCGGCCATGATGGTCGGCAGCGCGTTGGCCACAATGGTGCTGCTCAGGATCGCGGTGAAGAACGCGGCGAGCAGCCCGGTGAGGGCCTCCATGATCTGGCGGTGGGTCATTGCTGCCGCGGGAACGGGTTGCGAATGTGGTGTGGGGGCCGGCAACGGGGCCGGCGACGGCCCGGTGGCGGCAGCGTGGCTTGCCATGTGTTTACTCCTCAGCAACGGTGGTCGTAGTGGTGGATCCGGCCGTCTTCGCCCGGGCTGTGGTCCGGAGGGACTCAGCAAGTTTGTTCAGGGTCCGCGCGGCGTCTTCGGCGTCGTCCTCGGTCCAGTCCTGCAGGAGCCCCTGCAGGGTGGCGGTGCGGTGGTGCTCGATGGAGCGCAATTTCTCGACGCCCGACGGGGACAGCGCCACCAGCTGGGCCCGCCCGTCCTCGGGGTCCGGGCGGCGGACCACATAGCCCTGCTCCTCCAGCTCGGCGATGTGCCGGCTGAGGACGGGGGCGCTGACGCCGAGGCGCTCGGCCAGGTGCGTGGCCCGCGACTCGCCCTCCCCCACGAAGCGCAGGACTCCCTGCAACGCCGCCCCGGTGTCCTGGCCGCGGGTATTGATCGCGGCGACGCAGCGGACTGCGCGCTGGAGATCGAAGATCTGGTAGACGAGTTTGGCTGCGGTGTTCGGTGCAACTGACATGGTGACCCCTTTTTGCTTGCCTTAGGCAACAATACGCTAAATTGATTGCTTTGGGAAACTAAGCAGGCGGGGCAGGAACGTCGGAGCGGCTCCCCTCCCCCACACTCCCCTCCCCCACAAGGGAAGCGCGAACGTACACGTCAGGCCCCGAATCCGAGGGATTCAGGGCCTGAAGTGTACGTTCGCGCTAAGGGTTGCGGGAGCGCGTTAAGGGTTGCGAGAGCGCGCTAAGGGTTGCGGGAGGGGTGGGCGGGACGGGGCCGGGTGTGCTTAGACGTCCAGATGGGTCGGGGCGAACATCTGGAGCAGGGTTTCGACGACGACGACGTTCGGGCCGTCCGCGGCGAAGCCCGCCTTCAGCGCGTCCCCCACATCCTCCGGCGCCACCCGGACGGCGGGGACGCCGAAGGCCTCGGCCAGTTTGACGAAGTCGGGGCGGGCGAGTTCGGTGGCGGTCGCCTTGCCGAAGGCTCCCACCATGTATTCGCGCAGGATGCCGTAGCCGCCGTCGTCCACGATCAGCCAGGTGACCGGAACATTGTGCTGCTTGGCCGTGGCCAGTTCGGAAATCGAGTACATCGCGGAGCCGTCGCCGGAGACGGCCAGCACCCGGGCCGAACCGCCGGGCCTTCCGGTGGTTTCCAGGCCGACGGCACCGCCGATGGCTGCGGGGAATCCGAAGCCCAGCCCGCCGGCGCCTTGCGCTGAGTGGAACTGGCCCTCGCGGGCGTCCCAGCAGCTCCAGGCCCAGTAGGCGGAAATCGTCATGTCCCAGAACGTCTGCATGGCCGCGGGAACGGCCTCGCGGATATCCGCCATGAACGTCAGTTCCTTGGCCAGATCCTGGGATTCGAGGCGGGCCTTGACCTTGGCCAGGGCTTCTTTGACCAGGGCCTCTGGAGGGGTGCCGTTCCAGTCGGCGCGCTGGCCGTGCGTCCCGGTCAGGGCGGCATCCAGGGCGGAGTCGAGGGCGGCGAGCGCCTGGCCGGCGTCTGCACGGATGCCGAGGCCCGGACGGTTGGACTCAAGGACACGGGGTTCGGCGTCGATCTGAATGATCCGGCCGCGGGGCTCGAAGGTGAAGTAGTTCGAGGTGACTTCGCCGAGCGAGGAGCCGATGACGATCAGCACATCGGCGTCCTCGAGCAGCTCCGTCATGTACTGGTCCTCGATCCAGGACTGGAGCGAGAGCTCGTGGTTCCACGGGAACGCCCCGTTGCCGCCGGGGGTGCTGATGACCGGGGCGCGCAGCTTCTCCGCGATGGAGAGCAGCGCTTTCTCGGCCCGGCCGCGGCGCGTGCCGCCGCCGGCGATGATCGCCGGACGTTCCGCCGTCGAGAGCCATTTCACGGCTTCGCGGACCAGTTCCACGCGGGGCGGGTTGTCCGCCGCTTCGGCGAGGGCATCCTCCACGGGTGGCACCATGATGGGGTCCAGCAGGACGTTTTGCGGGATTTCCAGCCACACGGGGCCCTGCGGTGAGGAAATGGCCTCGGTCCAGGCGTCCTGGATGGCCGAGGGGATGCCCGAGGCGTGCTGGATCAGCCGCTGGCTCTTGGTGACGTTCGCGGCCGAGGCCTTCTGGTCATCGAGCTGGTGCAGCATGCCCTTCCGGCGCGCGCCGAGTCCCTCGAGCGGGATCTGGCTCGCGATGACCACCATCGGCACACCCGTGGCGTAGGCCTCCTGCAGCCCGGCCAGGGACGTCAGGGCGCCCGGACCGGTGGAGAGGAAGAGGACGCCGACCTCGCCGGTGGCGCGGGAGTAGCCGTCCGCGGCGAAAGCCGAATTGTTTTCCACCCGGGAGGAGACGAAGTGCAGGTTCCCGCGGCCCATCGCGTCGAAGAGTCCCAGCGCGTGCTGGCCCGGGATGCCGAAGACGGTTTTTGCACCAAGGGCCTCAAGGGTTTCGACGACGAGGTCCCCGCCGTTGCGCACGCCGCTCACTGGGTGGCCACCGGGGCGGCAAAGCCGGCCGGACGGCGGGATTCCTGGCCCAGGGCCTGGGCCGCGTAGCCGCTGGCCGCGCCGTGCCTGTCCCCCGGCACGGCGCGGTCCGCCATCAGCGTGACGAGTTCATAGGCAACGTGGCTGGCAGCGACGCCGGTGATGTCCGCGTGGTCGTACGCGGGGGCTACCTCGACGACGTCGGCGCCCACGAGGTTCATGCCGCGGAAGCCGCGGATGATTTCCAGCAGCTCGCGGCTCGTGATGCCGCCGGCTTCCGGCGTTCCGGTGCCCGGTGCATGCGCCGGGTCCAGGACGTCGATGTCCACCGAGATGTAGAGGGGGCGGTTGCCGATCCGGTCGCGGACCTTGGCGACTGTTTCCAGCACGCCCTGGTAGTAGACGTCGGCGGAGGTGACGATGCCGAAGCCGAAGCGGTGGTCGTCGTCGAGGTCCTTCTTGCCGTAGAGCGGGCCGCGCGTGCCGATGTGGCTGATCGCCTCGGTGTCCAGGATGCCTTCCTCGACGGCGCGGCGGAAGGGCGTGCCGTGGGTGTATTCGGCGCCGAAGTAGGTGTCCCACGTGTCCAGGTGCGCGTCGAAGTGGAGCATGGCGACAGGCGCGCCGGCGCGTTCCGCGGCGGCACGCAGCAGGGGCAGCGCGATCGTGTGGTCCCCGCCGAGGGTCAGCAGCTTGCTGCCGGAGGCCGTCAGGTCCAGCGCGTTCTGCTGGATGGTCTCGATGGCGTCATTGATGTTGAAGGGGTTGACGGCCATGTCCCCGGCGTCGGCCACCTGGATGTTCTCGAAGGGGCTGACGTCCCACGCCGGGTTGTACGGGCGCAGCAGGCGGCTGGCTTCGCGGATGTGGTTGGACCCGAAGCGCGCCCCGGGGCGGTAGGAGACGCCGGAGTCGAAGGGAACGCCGACCACCGTGACGTCGGCCCTGGCCACCTGGTCCAGCCGCGGCAGGCGCGCATAGGTGGCGGCTCCCGCGTAACGGGGGATGCGGGATGAATCGATGGGGCCAAGGTTGCCATTGGCCTCGATGCGCAGCTCTTCCAAAAGAAGCCTCTCCTTCGAGGATTGACCGACGGGTGTGACAGCCATCATACACTTGAAGTTTCGCAATGCGCATCATTTGTTTACAAGAAACGGCCAGTGCGGGTGGTTCCCGGCGTTCCAGCCCATTTGCTTTCCCAAGCAGCGGGCCAACGCCCTGCAGAACCGCGAAAATCCGGCGTGCAGAGGCAGGCCAGGTGCGGTGCCGCCGCGGGCAACTGGGAAGGAGTGCGGCCAGAGTCCAGCGAGAATTCCCAGGATGCTTTCCCACATGGGCGGCCGGCCCCGTTTCCCCGGCACGGCTTCGGATATCAACTGGCAACATGGAGCCCATCAACTATCTGGTCCAGCTGGGCGGCGTTGCGCGGACCGCGCAATTATTGGCCGCCGGCTTTTCCCGGACGGATATCGCGCATCTGGCCAACAAGGCAGTGAAGCAGCCCCGGCGCGGCATCTTCATGCTTCCGGACTGCCGCCCCGATCTCGCGGCTGCGATCCGACACAACGCCCGCATTACGTGCGCCAGCGCGGCCGGGCACTACGGCCTGTGGCTCCGGGAACCGCCAGGGCAACACCATCTCGCCTGCAACCACGGCCACGGAACCGGCTTCATCCGTCACCGGACGGTCAGATTCGAAGGCCATCCTTCGCTGCCGCTGGCCGCGATCGAGGACGTGGTGCTGCATGCCATGTCCTGCCTGGCACCGCCCGCGTCGACGGCGCTCGCAACCTCGGCGATACGCCTGTACGGCGTGCCCCTGGAGTTACTGAAGGACCAGCTGGCCGGCGACCGGTCCGGCCCGGCCCTGAAGGCGCTGAATCAGCTCGATCTGCGGGCTGAGTCGATCGTGGAGGTCGACGCCCAATACGTCTTCAACGCCAACGGCATCGGCTTCGAGACCCAGGTCCAGCTTCCAGGAATTGGCCGGGTGGACTTCCTGATCGAGGGTTACCTGATCGTTGAGGTGGATGGCTTCGCGTTCCACTCCAGCCGTGAGGCCCTGCGCCGGGACCTGGGCAGGAACAATGCCTCGACACTGAGTGGTTTTGCCGTCCTCCGGTACATGCCCGAGCACATCTGGTTTGAGCCGGAGCGTGTCGTCGCCGAGATACGAGCCGCGCTGAGCCGGCGGCCAGGGGTTGCGGGCTAGCCCCGCGCGACGCTCCCGCCCAGTTGCTTCGTCGCCCACGGCTCGCAGCCCGCGGATTTCCGGGGTTCGCCGAGCCTCAGCGGCCGCCCGGGGCCCAGTAACCGGGCAGGAACGCAGCCCGAGGAGCGGAACTTAGGAGTACTTGAGGCTGAGCAACAGCCGCTTCAGCTGGCGGTACTGCTCGGTGGCCATCCAGGCCCTCGCGGAGTCAATCGAGGCGAAGGCAGGAGTGCCGAAGACGACGCGGGTCTCCATGATCCCGTGCGGCAGGTTGACCTGGGATGATCCGGAATTCTCCGGGGAGGGCTCAAAGTCGCGGCTCCGCCGGATGCCCATGTGGAACTCCGGGTGGCCGGCAAAGGAGTCAAAGGCGAAACCGAAGTCGAGCTGCTCGTCGGCGGTGTCCATGAGCCCCGGCACCGGGGCGGCATCCAGCACGGTGCGGAGCACGGGCCCGGACGCGCCGCCGCCGTAGGCTCCGCTGGTGATCACGAGCAGTTCGTTGCCGGTCTGGTCCGCCAGGACGGCCTGGACCGGGTCCACGCCGTCGGGCGCATCGGCCTCGGGGTCTGATTTCACCACCCGGACCGTCCAATCCTTGGGGTAGGCAAAGGACAGGTGCCCGTCCGGGAAGGTAAACGACGCCAGTCCGGCCGCAGCATCCGGACTGCCAGTCTCCGTCGGCTTGGCTGCCGAGGGGGCGGCCGACGCCGGGGCAGACGCCGTCGGGGCGGCCGGCTGTTTCGGGGAGGAGGTTGCAGCCGCGGCGCTGGACGCATCGGCCGGTGCGGTGGTCTGCCCGGCGGTTGTCTGCCCCGAATTCTGGCCTGAATTCTGCCCGGCGGCCTGCCCTGAGTTCTGCCCGGTGGCGGCGCCGCACGAGCTGAGGCCGATTGCCCCGGCAAGTGCCACCGACACGAAGACGATCTTGCGCTTGTTCATTTGGATCCCCCAGTGGTCTGAAAAGGTGGGCTGAAGACAGGCGGGCCGGGGCCGGACAGCTGGCTGGGCTGGCTCGCGGCGGGGCACTAGCGGCTCGCGGCGGGGACCAGCACCCAGAGCACTTCGACGGCGTCGTCCGTGGGGTTCACCCAGGTGTGCGGCTCCCTGCCGGGGAACGTCACGGTGTCTCCGGCATGGAGCTCAAACTCCTCGTTGGTGAGGATCAGCCGGATCCGGCCCTTGATCACATGCAGCACGTCAACGTCGCAGTCCACGGCGTACAGTTCGGATTCGCCGCGGCCGCGCGGCTCGATCACGGCCTGGATGATCTGGACGCGGCGCTCGGAGCGGGCAGTGAGCAGCCGCTCCACGATCCCCTCGCCGCCGAGGGAGATCCTTGGTCCCTCATTCTGCTTGGTGAGGTGCGTTTCCGGGGCGGCAAAGAGATCGCCGATCGAGATGGAGAGCACCTGGCACAGCGTGACGAGGGAGGCGACGGAGGGCGAGGTCAGGTCCCGCTCCACCCGGCTGAGGAACCCCTTGGTCAGGCCGGTGGCATCCGCAACCTGCTCGATGGTGAGCCGCTGCGACTGCCTCGCGGCACGGATCCGGGAACCGATAGCAACAGGAACATTGCTCGGTTCTACTGGTAGAGCCTTCATTATGGAACCTTTCACGGCCGGCCGCTCGGCCCCATCATTGGAGCCATACTAGCGGGCGAGAGGTCCTGTGACGCGGGAAGCGGCACCGGCACGCACTGCGTCTTGACTGTTACCGGGATCACAACCTACTCTTGTGGCAACAAGTGTTGTCTATTGGGCAATCACCCCAGGGAATCACCTGGCAATCACCGAAACAATTCAATGCGAGTCAAGGTAGTGCGACTCAAGGTAGTGCGACTCCATGCACCGTGAGCCCCAGAGGGATCTCCCACATCATCCGTTAAGAAGCAGCGGAATCACCGTTCGTGCTCGTGCGCTGCGGCGGGTTCGGCCCTGCTCCGCACAGCTCCAAGGAGCCCCTTTATGGACGCAACTTATCTCAACATCGCCATTGTGGTGGTGTACCTGGTCGCCATGCTGGCGTTCGGGTGGTGGGGTAAATCCCGCACCAAGAACAATAGCGACTTCCTGGTCGCCGGCCGCCGTCTCGGGCCGTTCCTCTACACCGGAACCATGGCCGCCGTCGTGCTCGGCGGCGCGTCCACCGTCGGCGGCGTCGGCCTCGGTTACAAGTTCGGCATCTCCGGTATGTGGCTCGTGGTCGCGATCGGATCCGGCGTCCTGCTGCTGAGCCTGCTCTTCGCCGGCACCATCCAGAAGCTGAAGATCTACACGGTCTCCCAGATGCTGACCCTTCGCTATGGCAGCCGGGCCACCCAGACCTCGGGCATCGTGATGCTGGCGTACACGCTGATGCTGTGCGCCACGTCCACCGGTGCGTACGCCACCATCTTCGTGGTGCTCTTCGGCTGGGACCGCGCGCTCGCGATCGCCGTCGGCGGCGCCATCGTGCTGGTCTACTCGACCATCGGCGGCATGTGGTCCATCACCCTGGCGGACCAGGTCCAGTTCGTCATCAAAACCATCGGCATCTTCCTGCTGATGCTGCCCTTCACACTCAACGCCGCCGGCGGCTTCGAGGGGATCCGGGCCCGCGTCGACGCCAGCTTCTTCCAGATCGACGGCATCGGGATCCAGACCATCATCACCTACTTCGTGGTCTACACCCTGGGCCTGCTGATCGGCCAGGACATCTGGCAGCGCGTCTTCACCGCCAAGACCCCCACCGTCGCCCGCTGGGGTGGCGCCACCGCCGGCGTCTACTGCATCCTCTACGGTGCTGCCGGTGCCTTGATCGGCCTCGGCGCCCGGGTTGCCCTGCCGGACATCGACGTCGCCAAGCTCGGCAAGGATGTTGTCTACGCCGAGGTCGCCACCAACCTCCTGCCGGTCGGCATCGGCGGGCTCGTGCTCGCCGCAGCCGTCGCGGCAATGATGTCCACGGCCTCCGGCGCCCTGATCGCCGCAGCCACGGTGGCCCGCGCCGACGTCCTGCCGTTCGTCGCCAGCTGGTTCGGCAAGGACATCAACACCGACGACACCGACAACCCGGAGCACGACATCAAGGCCAACCGCATGTGGGTCCTGGGCCTGGGGATCGTGCCGATCGTCATCGCCATCATCACCAAAGACGTCGTCGCTGCCCTCACCATCGCCTACGACATCCTCGTCGGTGGCCTCCTCGTCGCCATCCTGGGCGGCCTGATCTGGAAGCGCGGCACCGGTGTGGCCGCCGCGGCCTCCATGGCGGTGGGCTCGGTGATCACGCTCGGCACCATGATCGTCCTGGAGATCAACGCCGAGGTTCCGCTGGACGGCATCTACGCCAACGAGCCGATCTACTACGGCCTCGTGGCCTCCGCAGCCGTGTACATCGCGGTGTCGTTGCTCACCAAGCCGACGGATCCCGCGGTCATGGCGAACTGGCGCCGGCGGGTCGCCGGCGGTGCCGTCGAGGAAGAACAGCGCCCGGCCCTGACCCATTAGGGTCCTGACGGCGAGTTAAAGGTCGACGGCGGCGCCCCCTTCTGGGGGCGCCGCCGTCGACCTTTATGGAACTTAGAAGCGGGTGGGAGAATCACTCATTTTCCTCAGGCTCAAGGAATTCTTCCCCTTCCAGGGGCACTACCGGCTTCTCGTCGCCCAGGAAGTCCTCCGCGTCCAAGGGAACGAGCCGATCGGCCTCTTCGAGCAGCTCCTCTTCCTCGGTCTCCACAGCATCACTCACGGGCGCATCCTCGGCGTAGTCATAAGCGGGATCGGACTCGAGGGACTCCCGGGCTGGCTGGATGGGATGTGATCCGGTGTCGGACATGGTGCAACCTCCGTGTGCCTGGGGTGGCGGCAGTGGCTCCGGGGAACCCGCCCTGAGTTTCATTCGAACACCGGGAACCCGGCCGGTCAAGGGTCCGCGCGCAGCCGGAAAGACCCGGGACTGATACGCACTCCGGCGGCAGGGGATTTACGGTTTGCCTAAACTTTCCACTGAGGATTGCCAGCCGGAAATGCGCGGAAAGACGGGGTAGGCTGGGTACGCAATGGGGCCGGACCATGCCCCGTCAAGCCCAGGAGATTCCGTGTCTCAGCACGCCACATCTGACCCGCTCAACCCTGACCCCCACCATCCTGAATCCGCCGCTGGCGGGACCAGCCGAGCCGCCCAGGCGCCGGCATCCTCGCCTGGCGCTGCAGACATCAAGAGGTGGCGGCAGTACCTCGCCGACGAGCGGGCCGAAGCCGCCGTCTACCGTGACCTGGCGCAGAACCGCAGCGGCGAGGAACGCGAGATCCTGCTCGCCCTGGCCGAGGCCGAGGGACGCCATGAAGCACACTGGCTCCAACTGCTGGGCGAGAAGGCCGGCCGGTCCCGGCCGGCGTCCGTCCGCAGCCAGATCCTGGGATTCCTGGCGCGCCACTTCGGTTCGGTGTTTGTCCTGGCCCTGGCCCAGCGCGCCGAAAGCCGCTCACCGTATGCCGCCGACCCGTCCGCCACGCCGGCCATGGTCGCCGACGAACAGATCCACGAGGAGGTGGTCCGCGGACTCGCCACCCGGGGCCGCAACCGCCTCGCCGGCACCTTCCGGGCGGCCGTCTTCGGGGCCAACGACGGACTGGTCAGCAACCTCTCCCTCGTCATGGGCATGGCCGCCTCCGGGGTGGGAAGCTCGGTGGTTCTCCTCAGCGGCGTCGCCGGGCTGCTGGCCGGTGCACTGTCGATGGGCGCCGGCGAGTTCATCTCTGTGCGGTCCCAGCGGGAGCTGCTGGCCGCGACCCGCCCCACCCAGATCACCCTGGCCGCGGCACCCGCCCTGGACATCGAGCACAATGAACTCCTGCTCGTGTACCTGGCCCGCGGCATGTCCCGGGACGCCGCCGAGCACCGCGTGGCCGAGCGGATGGGCCTGCTGGACTGCGACTGCGATCCCAGCCTCTCGCTGCGGCCCGAACTGCCCGAGAGCCAGGACCAGCACGAGGCTGTCGGCACCGCCTGGGGCGCGGCGGCGTCGAGCTTCTGCTTCTTCGCTTCCGGCGCGATCGTGCCGATCATCCCCTTCCTCCTGGGCATGACCGGGATCGCCGCCCTCGTGGTCTCCGCCGTCCTGGTGGGCCTGGCGCTCCTGCTCACCGGCGGCATCGTCGGGCTGCTGTCCGGCACGTCCCCGACATCCCGCGGGTTCAGGCAGCTCGCCATCGGCATGGGCGCCGCCGGCGTGACCTACCTGCTGGGGCTGGCGTTCGGCGCCGTGGTCGCTTAGTGGACGGTCCGGAGTTCCGGGACCGGACACCGCGGCACAGCCGCTCCCGAACCGCCGGGCGGGTTTTCCGCAACCTCGCCGCTGCCGCAGTCATTGCCGGCGCCGCCTTCCTGGCCGCCGGCTTTGTGTATGGCGATCCCCGCTTCGTGGGGCTGTTCGAGGTCAGCCGCGGCGCGGGGCTGAACGGACGGACTGCGGCCCCGGACACAGGACAATCAGGGCAACCCGGCCAGCCGGGCACCGGACAACCAGGACAACCCGGGCAGCAGCCGGGCGTTCCCGCCGAGGGCACGCGGAACGACGCTCCCCCACCGGGGTTGGAGGAACAGGACGAGCCGCTCGGGCGGCCAAGGACACCGGCCGTCGCGAGCGATTCCTATGAATTCCTGGCCACGAATGAGGATGGCACGCCGGTGGGCTATTCGCCGTGCCGCCCGCTGCACTACGTGGTCAACGCCGGACTCGAACCGGAAGGGGCGGAGCGCCTCGTCGAGGACGCGATCGGGACGGTGTCCCGGGCGACCGGCATCAAATTCATCAACGACGGCCCCACGGCCGAGGCCCCCTCCCAGTCGCGGGCGCCGTATCAGAAGGACGTCTACGGCGCGCGGTGGGCCCCGCTGCTGATCGCCTGGACCACCCCGGAACAGGCGCCGCAACTCAAGGGTCCCGTCATCGGCACGGGAGGCAGTACCCATTTCAGCTTCGGCGACGGCCCCAAGAGCTTCGTCACCGGCAGCCTCGAACTCGACGCCCCGCAGATCACCGAGGACCTGCGCCGGCCGGCCGGTGCTGCCTATGCCACCGCCGTGATCCTGCATGAACTGGGCCATGTCATGGGGCTGGAACATGTGGATGACCCGGCGCAGCTCATGTACCCGGAGATCGGCACCCCTGATGGCCTGGCCGACGGCGACCTGAACGGCTTGCACGAGCTGGGCCGTGCCCAGTGCCGCAAGGATTTGTAGCCCGTTCCCCGTCCCCTGCGGTTAAGGCGCAGGCGTCAGTGACCGGCGGCGCCGTCATTCATCCAGAGCGGCGCTACGGCGCCGTCATTCGTCCGGCGCGGCGGCCGGCGCCGTCATTCGTCCAGAGCGGCGCTACGCGTCGAGGACCGCGAGCGCTTCCTGCACGGTGTCCACCAGGAAGATCCTGCTTTCCATCCGCCGGCCAGCGGCCAGGCTCTGCAACAGTGGCCATGCCGGGTAGCGGCGCAGCCAGTGCTCCTGGCCCACGAGCACCATAGGGGTGATGGTCTCGGGGGCGCCGTAGTAATTCTCACAGGCGTCCTGGAAGATCTCCTGCACCGTACCGCCGGAGCCTGGCAGGAAGATGATGCCGCCATGGCACAGCTCCAACAGGATGGCCTCGCGGATGGAGTTGGCGAAATATTTTGCGATGTGGGTGGCGAAGAAGTTGGGTGGCTCGTGCCCGTGGAACCAGGTGGGGATGCCCAGGGACGGCGTGCCGTCCGGATGGCGTTCGACGACGGCGGCCGCCGCGCGCGCCCACGCCGATACCGACGGGCGGAAGCCGGGGACGGCGGCAAGCCCCTGCAGAACCTGCCGGAAGTGCTGGTCCGGCATCTCGTTGAGGTACGCGCCCAGATTCGCGCCCTCCATGGTCCCGGGGCCGCCGCCGGTGGCAACCACCCTTCCGTTCCGCGCCAACAGCCGCCCCAGCAGCGCGGCCTCCTCGAAGACCGCAGACCCGCGACGCGCGGCATGGCCACCCATAACGCCCACCACGGTGCGTCCGAGGAACGGTTCCGAGCGGGTCAGCTCGTCGAGGGCGTCGCCGATTGAGTGGTCATGCAGGGAGGCGGCCAGGGTGGCGTCCAGCCGATGGCGCTGGCCGGGCCGGATGCTCCACTGGTACACCTTCGCGTCCAGGGTGTCCTCGTAGCGTGAATCAGAGATGCCTGCATACAGCTCCTGCGGGGTGTACAACTGGCCGCGGTAGGGGTTGAACGGCACGGCCTGGAGCCGGGGGAAAATGAGGGCGCCGCGGCCGCGCAGCGAATCCTCCACGCCGGCGTCGAAGGTGCAGCCGAGGAAGACCGCGCCTTGGACCTCCAGTGCCTCTAGCTGTGCCCGGCGGCCCCGCAGGTCCAGGGACTGGACATGCCAACCGTGCATGCTGCGCGCCCCCGCGGCGACCAGCCGGTCGAAACCCGCAAGGCTCTCGACCTCCAACGTGCGGGGGCTGGGGTGAAGGCTGCGGGCGGCGCTCATGGAGCCAGCCTAGACGGCGGCGGCTTAGGCTCCGCCCCGGCATGCGCAGACGCCCGGCAGGCGCTGGGCCGCCGGTAAATCGAAGGTGCCCCCGCCGGAAAACCGGCGGAGGCACCCCCTGTCTGGTCCAGACCTCGGTCAGGAGACTTGGAGGCCACCGTTGATGTCATAGGTGGCGGCGGTGATGTAACCGGAGTCCTCGCCGAGCAGGAAGGAGATCAAGGCCGCTACTTCCTCGCGGGTGCCGACCCGGCCCATCATGATGCCCTCGGACATCTGGGCCTTGCGCTCATCGGTGAGGGTTCCACCCATGATGTCGGTGTCGATCGGGCCGGGGGCAATCGCATTGACCGTGATCCCGAACTCGCCGACTTCGCGGGCCAAGGCGCGGGTGAATCCGAGGATTCCGGCCTTGGTCGCGCTGTAGGCAACCTTCGAGAACGTGCCGCCGCCGCGCTGGGCGGAAATGGACGAGATGCTCACAATCCGTCCGAGCTTGCGCTCGATCATGCCCTTGAGGACCCGCTGGGAAACGATGAAGGTTCCGCGCATGTTGATGGCGAACACCTTGTCCCACTCCGCCACGGTAGTTTCCATGAACGTCGTCGGCGAGCTGATCCCGGCGAGGTTGGCGAGGGCAACGATCGGCGGGAGTGAGGCTTCGATCTCGGTGATCGCGCGATCAACGGACGCCTCGTCGGACACGTCGGCTCCGACGCCGATGGCCTTGACGGCACGGTTGGAGCCGATCTCCGCGGCGGCAGCCTTGGCGTCCTCCGCGTTGATGTCAAGGATGGCGATGGACCATCCCTCGCTGGCCATACGGTCAGCGGCGGCGCGGCCGATGCCGCGAACCGACGCGGCGCCGGTCAGGACAACTGTGCGTTCGGAGGGGAAGGTGCTGGAAGTCATGAGTTTTTCCTTCAGGGAATTCGCGATTAGGAGATTTTGGCGGGGGCAGTGGAGTCAGGGGTCTCTGCGGCAGTCGCGGCAACGGCGGGATCCAGCGCGGCGTCGCCTTCGGGGCGTTTGCGGGCGTAGAGGTAGGTTGCCACCGCGGTGATGCACAGGCAGAGGGACAGGAACAGCAGGCCGCTCTGGTTGCTGCCCGTGGCGTCGTTCAGGAGTCCGACTGCGTACGGGGCAACGAACCCGCCCAGGTTGCCCAGTGAGTTGATCAGGGCCAAACCGGCGGCAGCAGCCGCCCCCGTCAGTGCAGCAGAGGGCATGGAAAGGAACGGTGCGATGGCGCCGTAGATACCCATGGCCGAGGCCGTCAGCCCGATCATGGCCAGAATCGGGTTGACGGGCAGCAGGTATCCTGCGGCCAGCAGGCCCATACCGGCCAGCACCATGCTGACGGCGGTGTGCCAGGCACGCTTGCCGGTCCGGTCTGCGCGCTTGCTCCAGAAGTACACAAACACGGCGGCCACGGTGTACGGGACGCAGACGATGAAGCCGATCTGGGCCGTGGAGAACTTGCCAAGGGCGGCGACGATGGTGGGCATCCACAGGCCCAGTCCATAGATGCCGCAGACCAGTCCGAAGTAGAGGGCAGAGTAGATCAGGGTGCGCTTGTCCTTCAGGCCGGCCAGGAAGTTGTGGTTGCCGGAGCTGGACTTGACGGCCAGTTCTTTGTCCATGGTGCTGGCAAGCCATTCGCGCTCGTCCGGGTTGAGCCATTTGGCGTCCCGCGGGCGGTCGGTCATAAGGATGGGAGTGAGCAAGCCCAGGAGGATGGCCGGAATGCCTTCGATGATGTACAGCCACTGCCAGCCCTGAAGACCCATGACGCCGTCCATCTGCAGGAGCAACCCGGAGACCGGAGCGCCAAGGGCATTGGACACCGGCTGGGCCAGAATGAAGATGCCGAGCACCGACACACGCTGTGCGGCGGGGAACCAGAGCGTCAGGTAGAAAAGGATGGCCGGGAAGAATCCAGCCTCTGCCGCACCCAGCAGGAAACGGATGATGTAGTAGGTGGTTTCACCGTTCACCAGGCACATGGCCGTGGCGAAGATGCCCCACGTAATGAGGATCCGGGCCAGCCACTTGCGTGCGCCGAACCGGTACATGCCGGCGTTGCTCGGGACCTCGAGGAGCGCGTAGCCGAGGAAAAAGATGCCGGCACCCAGTCCGTAGGCGGCGGCGTTCAGGCCGATGTCCTCGCTCATGGTGAGTTTGGCGAAGCCGACGTTGTTGCGGTCAAGGTAGGCAACGAAGTAGAGCAGGACGATCAGCGGCATAACGCGGCGGCGGACCTTGCGGAGCGTACGCTCGCCAAGCTCGCCGAGTCCTGCGGACTTTAAGGAGAGTGAAGTCATCTTCGACCTTCTGTCTAACGGAAGCCGGCCACCTGCGATTGTGGCGGGAATCCGTGGGGATATTTGGGAGGCCCAGTCCAACTGCAACTGGGTCCGATACGGTTTGAGTCAGATGTCAGACATCTGACTGAAGAACACGAGGAAAAGCATAGAAGAGTGATGCGGATTACGTCAAGCCCTGGCTGGTGCGCGCTGTGACGTCAGGATGATGCGTTGTGCACGTAGCGTTCGTAGTCCCGGTACGTCTGGTCCATGTGTTCGTCCATGGCGCGGCGGGCCAGCTCCGCGTCGCCGCTGAGGATGCCGTCCATGACTTTCTGGTGGTACTCGATGGCGTGCAGCTGGATCTCTTCGACGGCGGACGTTTCGCGCCGCTTCACGTAAAGCAGCTGACCCAGCTGGGCGAACAGTGCCCGGATAAAAGGATTGCCGGAGGCCTTCAGCACTGCGTCGTGGAAGCCGATGTCCGCTGCCACGAAGCCATCCAGGTCGCCCGAATCATGGAAGCGCTTCATGTCCGCGATGCACTCACGCATCTGTTCGGCATGCCCGGGAGTATGGCGTTTGGCGGCAAGCGCGGCCGCCCCGGTTTCCACCATGCGACGCATCTCGATCAGCCCCACTGCGACCTGCTCCGCCCCGTTGCCGTGCGAAGCGGCCTTGAAGATCGCATCCAGCCCGGTCCAGTTGTCAGTTGGGTTGACGAAGGTTCCGCGGCCGGCCTTCACGTAGAGGATGTTCTGCGCCCGCAGGGCCTTCAGCGCCTCGCGCACCGTGAGCCGGCTGACGTCATAGGCCTTGGCGATGTCGGCTTCCGGCGGAATGGCTTCGTGGGGCTGCAGCTTGCCGTCAAGGATGTCGTCGAGCAGGCCGTCGACGAGGTCGTCAACGAGTGTCCTGCGGCCCATCGCGCTTCCCACCTTCAGTCTTGCCTTTTGCTCCCGGTGCCATCCACATTACAGAATTCCCGCTAGTGGGCGGGAGCCGCCCCGGGCCGGAAGGGTTGCAAGGACCGCATTGCCGGGCACCTACCCACGTTGGCCATCGAGTATCAGGAAATCCCCGCGTCGCCGGCTTCGCGCCGCCCGGAGGCCGCTAGGTGGGCCTCAAGCTTGGCCAGGGTCTTGTCCAGGTTGGCAGGGTGCCGGCGCAGGTAGCCCGCGAGGCGCAGGAAGAACTTGCCGCGGACCTGGCGGGCGTCCCATTGTTCGGTGACCATGGTGCCGGTCCTGCCGGCGTCGTCCGTGGCGGGCTCCAGGAGGTAGCGCCAGACATGGCCGTAGAAGTGCCGCCAAGCGATCCGGCGGCCTTCCTCGAACTCGCAGACCGTGTTGAGGATCTTGTAGTCCACCCGCACGTTCATCTCCATGCCGAACTTCGCACCGAGGGCCAGCCGTTCGGGACCGCGGGGCTGGGCGCCCTTGACCGTGCCCGAGCCATCGATCACGCTGTGCAGCGCCGGGGTGGCGAGCAGCTCGAAAATGGCTTCCGGAGCGGCCGCGATGAAGCGGCTGCGGGACACGAGATATCTGTTCGTCATCCGGCAATCCTAGCCCTGCGTTGTGATACGGAAGTTGTGTTGCAGAATAAAGCATGCAGACTCCGCCCCTCCCCCGCAGCAGCCGGCCCCGTATCGGCATTCCCATACGGCTCAGCAGCTCCACGGACGCGGATCCGCGGGTGGCGGAGGCCAACGAGCTGTTCGACTACATCGTGGATCTGGTGCGCGACGGCGGCGGCGAACCGGTACTGCTCACCGCACCGGATGAGCCGCTCGAGGAGCTCGACGGCGTCGTCCTTCCGGGCGGCGGCGACCTGGACCCGCGACTCTACGGCGAGGAGCCCGGCGGCGCGTGTTACGACGTCAACCACGCCCAGGATGAGCTGGATCTGGCCGTTGCGCGGCAGTCGATCGACGCGGGGATTCCGGTGCTCGGAATCTGCCGGGGCCACCAGCTGCTCAACGTCCTCTACGGCGGAACGCTGATCCAGGACATGGCGCCCGGCACGGTGGTGCACCACGAACCCGCGCCGGTGCACGGGGCCGGCCCCTGGGCCTGGCACGAGGTCGACGTGCAGGGCGGAACCCAGGTTGCCGGGCTGTACGGCGGCGGGAACAGCAGGGGAGGGAACGGCGGCCCAGGGAACAGCTCCGACGGCGTCACGGTCAAGATTGCCTCCGGCCACCACCAGGCCGTGGCAAGGGTAGCCAAGGGGCTCGTGGTGACAGCCGTGGCCGGGGACGGAACCATCGAGGCGCTGGAGGATCCGGAGCGCTGGGTGGCATCCGTCCAGTGGCATCCCGAGGCCGTGGAGCTGTCCGCCGAGGAGCGGGCGGCGCCCTTCAGGGCCTTTGTCGAAGTGTGCCGGGTCCGGAAGCAGGGCTAGCTGCGGCTCCCGTGGTCCCGGGCTGCCAGGGCAACACTGACCGGCAGCCCTGTTTCGAGTGATTCCTGGGCGGCGTCGGCAACCCGGGAGGCCGCCACCGCGTCCTCCGGTGTGCACGGGTTGTCCCGCTCGCCCAGGATCAGCTCCACGAAGGCCGCCAGTTCGGAGCGGTAGGCCTGGTCGAAGCGCTCTGCGAAGGTCCGGTGGGACTCCCCGGACGGGAACATAACGCCCGTCTCGGCCGATGCAAGGGCGGACTTCTCATCGAGCCCCACGAGGAGCGAGCCGGCCGAGCCCTGGATTTCGAGCCGGACATCATGACCGGCCCCGTTGTAGCGCGAGGCGCTGACGGTGCCCAGCGTGCCGTCGTCGAACGTCACCAGCGCCAGGGCCGTGTCCACGTCGCCCACTTCCCCGATGGCGGGATCGCCGTTGTTGGAGCCCTTGGCGTAGACCTCCACGATTTCGCGGCCGGTCAGCCAGCGCAGGATGTCAAAGTCGTGGACGGAGCAGTCTCGGAACAGCCCGCCGGAGCCCGCCAGGAACTCCACGGGAGGGGGTGTCATGTCGCAGGTGACGGCGCGCAGTGAATGGATCCAGCCCAGTTCACCGGCTTCAAAAGAGCGTTTAGCCTCCAGGTACCCGGCGTCGAAGCGGCGCTGGTGGCCGATCTGCACGGTTCCGCCGTTGTCCCGGATGTAGTCCAGCACCGGCGCGGAGTCCGCAACATTCATGGCCACAGGCTTCTCGCAGAAGACCGGAATGCCGGCGTCCACGCCCGTCCTGATCAGATCCGGATGCGTGCCCGTGCCGGTGGCTATGACCAGCCCGTCCACGCCGGACGCAATCAGCTCCTGCACCGATGGCAGGAACTCGGCGCCGATCCCAGCCGCCACGCTGCGTGCATGGTCTGCAGCAACGTCAGTCAGCTTGAGCCGGACATTGATCCCCTGCGGGTTCAGCACATCGTTCAGAGCGGAAATGTTGTTGGCGTGCATAACGCCAATGCGCCCCACCCCGACCAGACCGAGAGTTACATCCTTCATAGTGTCCTTTACAAAAATACCGAGCCCGGACCCCGGGCAATGAACAGGAAAGCTGGCAATGTTGGAACGCTCCAACATCTGGTTGCTAGAGTATGGGAGATCACCGTTCCGGGTCAAGACTTTGTATTAACAAACTGCCCCAACAGCTGGAGGATGCCGTGTCCGATCCCATGCGAAAGCGCGCCGCCACCATACTCGACGTAGCCGCCGCAGCCGGAGTGTCCAAGTCGGTCGTTTCGCTGGTGCTGCGCGGCACCGGGTATGTCAGTGAAGCCAAAAGGGCAGCGGTGGAGCGGGCCGTGATTGAGCTCGGCTATCGGCCAAACGCCGCCGCCCGGGCACTCAGCGAGTCCCGGAGCCGGACCGTGGGAGTAGTCCTCAATGACATGCGGAATCCCTGGTTTGTCAGCGCGGTGGAAGGACTCAACGGCCGGCTCAACGAACACGGCCTGCAGATGGTCATGGGAGACTTCCGGCTGGACAGCCGCAGCGGTGAGTCCCTGCTGAAGAAACTGCTCGAAATGAACATCGAGGGACTGGTTCTGGTGGGGACCATGCCGGACAGTCCGGGCCTGACCGCTGCCGCCGCACAGGTACCAACCGTGGCCCTGGGCGCGCCGTCTGGCCCCGGCCCGACCGTGACAGTCGTGACCAACGACGACGACGCCGGCGCCCGCCTCGCGGTGGCACACCTGGTGTCTCTGGGCCACAGGAATATTGCACATGTGGGGGCACCGGCCACCGCAGTCGGGGCCGCCCGGCAGCGCGGCTACGCAGCGGAGATGGCGGCCGCCGGCCTTGCGGATTTCATCCGGACAATGCCCGGGGATCTCACGGAAGAAGCCGGCTACAGCGCCGGCCTGGAATTGCTGAGCGGTGCGGACAGGCCAACGGCGGTCTTCGCGGTCAACGACATGGCGGCCCTGGGAGTCATGTCAGCGGCGGAGGAACGCGGGCTCTCCGTGCCCGCTGATCTCTCCGTTGCCGGTTACGACAACACTCCGCTGGCCAGGCTTCGCAGGATCAGCCTGACGTCCGTGGACACGGCAAGCTTCGCTGCCGGCCAGCGCGCAGCGGAGCTGCTGATTGTGAGGCTGGAATCGGGCGCCGCACTTCCTCGGGACGAACTACTGCCGCCCGTGCTGGAGGTCCGGGGCAGCACAGCCGCCCCGGACAGGTGATCCGGCAGCTTCAGCCCCCAGGCAGGAATTCAGCGCTGAAGAGTGAACGCATCGCGAAATGCGGCCAGGGCGTCGTCGCTGTCGTTACTCGCCCAGGCTTCCATGCCCACGGTCCCGTCATAGCCCGCATCGGCCAGTGCGCCGGCGATGGCTCTGTAGTTGATCTCCCCTGTGCCGGGTTCGCAGCGGCCCGGCACATCTGCCACCTGGATTTCACCGATGTGTGGCAGGGCCGATTGGACCAGCCCGATCAGATTCCCCTCGCCCAGCTGCGCATGGTAGAGATCCAGCATCAGCTTGACGTTCGGGTGCCCGGCGGCCTCCACGAGCGCCAGGGTGTCCTTGGCCCGCGCCAGCGGAATCCCGGGATGATCAAGAATGGTGTTGAGATTCTCGAGGCAGAATGTCACCCCATACTTCTCGCCAAGGTCCCCCAGCCGTTGCAGAGTGCGCAGTCCGGTGGTCCACATCCTGCCCGTTGAGCGGAAGACAGGGCGGGCGGCTGCGCCATCCACCAGCTCCGCCGAATGCACCACCATCCGGCTGATGCCCAGTTCCAGAGCCGTGGGGATGAGCTCCGCGGCTGTCCGGACCACGTCATCGGCCGTCGCCGGGTCAACTACGCTGCCGGCGGTGTAGCCAGTCATCGAGGAGAACACCGCCCCGGTTGCCTTAAGCGCCGCGAGGTCCTTGCTGCGCGAGTCCCAGAGTTCGACGTCGAATCCGGCGTTGTGGATGCGCCGGACCCGTTCGATGAACGGCAGCTCCGTGAACACCATTTCGGCGCAGACCGCGAGCCGCATCAGTTGCCGGCCTTCGTCGCTGCCTTCAGAAGAGCTCCGGGCAGAGCCACAGGCGCACCGAGTTTGACCGACTCGATGCAGGCCAGCGCCATCGCCAGAGCCCGGCGGGCGTCGGCGGCACCTGGGGTCAGCGTGAACCCGGCCGACGGCGCCGTGCCGCCGTCGCGCCGTGCCCGGACGGTGTCGGCAAAGTCGGCCAGTTCATCAGTGTAGGCCTGGCGGAAAAGTTCGACGTTCAGCCGCGGGGTGTCGGCGGAAACACCGTCCGCGGTGTAGCGGCGGGCCGATGTTTCGGTGCTCCGTCCTGCCTGGACCATTCCCCGGGAGCCGAAGACCTCGCCTCGGACGTCGTAGCCATAGAGCGCACTGAAGTTCGCCTCCGCGACCGCCAGCGCACCGTTGCTGTAGCGGATGGTCACAACGGCCGTGTCCAGTAATCCGTGTTCCTTGAAGTCGGGCTCCACCAGGGCGTCGGCCACGGCGTAGACCTCCACCGGCTCGGCACCCTCATTGAACCAGTTCAGGGTGTCGAAGTCATGGATCAGCGTTTCGAGGAAGATGGTCCACGCAGGGATCCGGGCAGCGTGGTCGATGCTGCCGGTGCCAGGGTCCCTGGTCAGCGAGCGCAGGAGCTGTGGCTGCCCGGCCACACCTGCGGCAAGGTCGCGCTTCGCGGCAGCAAAATCAGGGGCGTAACGGCGGTTGAAGCCGATCTGGAAGTGCACCCCGGCCGTGTCCACCTCGGTCAGGGCCGCGTCGAGTTCGGCAAGCGTCAGTCCGGCTGGCTTTTCGCAAAAGACATGCTTTCCGGCGCGCGCCGCCTGGGTGATCAGCGCGGCGTGGAAGCGGGCCGGGCTGGCGATGATGACGCCGTCGATCTCCGGATCGGCCAGCAAGTCTGCAGCATCGGCTGTCACCTTGGCGACGCCCAGCCGGCCGGCCAGCTCGGCGGCGGCGTCCAGCGCTGGGTCAGCGATGGCCTCAAGGACGGCTCCGGGAATGCGCCGGACAATGCTTTCCCCGTGGAATGCCCCCATCCAGCCGGCGCCGATAAGTCCCAGCCGGATGCCTCGTGCGGGTGTCCCTGCCTGGTTTTCAATGTAGGCCATGGGCCCGTCCTTTCCTCGTGCTGAAATCTTCTAGATCGATCTAGAAGATGTGCTGCTAATGAGTTTTGCACAGCATCGGCAGAAAATCTAGATCGATCTAGTAGACTGGGTCCAGTACTTTCCGGACGACTCAGGAGACCCCATGACAGCGAGCCCCCGCCCCACCATGGCGGACGTCGCGGCGGCCGCTGGGGTCTCAAGGGCGCTGGTTTCGATCGTGATCCGTGGGGCGGCCGGCGCCAGCCTGGCCACGCGAGAGAGGGTCCTCAATACCGCCCGGGAACTCGGCTACCGTCCGGATACGCGGGCCAGGCTTCTGCGCAGCACCCGTTCCCGCCTGCTTGGCGTGGTTTTCAACGTGACCGAGCCCTACCATGCCGAGCTCGTTGAGTTACTTTACGAGGCCGGTGAGGCTGCCGGCTACGGCGTGACCCTGAGCGCGGCAGGTCCGCGGCGCAGCGAGCAGCGGGCCGTTGAATCCCTGCTGGACCTTGGCACCGAGGCCCTGGTCCTGATCGCCCCCTCGACGCCCGCGGAAGGGCTTGCGCAGCTGCCACTGCCGGTGATTTCCATGCTCCGCCCGGTTCGCGGCGACGCGGCCGGCAGTGTCTCCAGCGACGAGGACGCGGGAATCAGGCTCGCGATGGACCACCTTCGCGGGCTGGGGCACTCCCGGATTTCCCATATCGACGGGGGCACCGCGATCGGCTCCGCCGCACGCCGCCGGTCCTACCTCGGCTATATGGCCGATGCCGGGCTCACGGGACATGCCTCGGTCTTCACGGGCGGCCCCAGTGAGGCGGATGGGTCCCGGGCCGCCCGCGAGCTGCTCGACGCGGCTGGACGGCCCGGCGGTGCCGCACGGCCCAGCGCCGTCGTCGTCTTCAACGACCGCTGCGCCCTTGGCGTGTTGGATGTGTTCGGCAAGGCCGGGCTAAGCGTCCCGCGGGACATCTCCGTGGTGGGTTACGACAACTCCCGGCTGGCGCGGCTTGAGCACATCAACCTGACCTCGATCGGCCAAAATGGTCCCGAGCTGGCGGCGGCGGCCGTCCGTGCGGCCGCCGCTCGGCTGTGCGGCGGCACGGCCGAACACGTGCTGGTGCCTCCGTTCCTGGAAATCGGCGGCACCACCGCGGCCCCTGCCGGCTCGTCGTAGCGAAGCTCCCTGCCGTGCGGAAGGCGGACGCTGAATCCGCCCGGCATGTTGAACAGCCCAGCGGTACCCACCAGGGCCGCCGTCGTCGGCGTGAAGTTGTGCAGGTTCGTGTTCCGGCCGGATTCGGTCGGCACCCATGATTCCGGCGCCAATGACACCTACCCTGATTGACAATTGCCCGTCCGATCTTCGGTCAAAGGAAAACCCCCGGCTGGTGGTGGGCCATCAGCCGGGGGTTCTACGGGATTCTTAGCCGGGCTGTTGGCCGGTGGTTCCGGCCAACTCGGCCTCTACCGCCTTGACGACCTCGCCGTGGCCGCCGAGCTCTTCGAGCTCGTGGGCGAGTTCTGCCAGTTCGGCGCCGCCGGCCATCTGGGCCGTCAGTTCTTCGATGGTGATGTCCTTTTTCTCGTAGTAGCCGATCGATTTGCCGCGCTTGAGCAGCAGGAACCGGTCACCGACGGGGAAGGCGTGGTGCGGGTTGTGCGTGATGAAGACGACGCCGAGCCCGCGGTCGCGGGCCTGCAGGATGTAACGGAGCACCACGCCGGACTGCTTCACGCCGAGAGCGGCCGTCGGTTCGTCCAGAATCAGGACCTTCGCGCCGAAGTGCACGGCTCGGGCGATGGCCACACACTGGCGTTCACCGCCGGACAGCTGGCCGATCGGCTGTTCAACATCGCGCAGGTCGATGCCCATGTCGGCCAGTTCCTTTTTGGTGATGTCCTTCATCGTCTGGACATCCATGCGCTTGAACGGGCCCCAGCCAACAGTGATTTCCGAGCCAAGGAAGAAATTGCGCCAGATCGGCATGAGGGGGACCACCGCAAGGTCCTGATAAACCGTGGCAATGCCGGAATCCAGCGCCTCGCGGGGGCTGTTGAGTTTCCGCTCCTCGCCCAGGATCTTGAAGACGCCTGCGTCGTGCTGGTGCAGGCCGGCAATGATCTTGATCAGGGTGGACTTGCCGGCACCGTTGTCGCCCAGGACGCAGGTCACCCGGCCGTTGTCCACCGCCATGGTGACGTCGGTGAGGGCCACGATGTTGCCGTAGTGCTTGGCCACCTGGTCCAGAGAGAGCAGGTGGACGGGTGTGTGGGTCAGCGGGTCTTTTTCATCCTTGAGCAGCGTTTGCTGGTCTATCTGTTTGGAGTTCATGGTGTTCAGCCCCTTACTTGAGTTCTGCGCGGCGCTTGACGATCAGGTTCACGATGGTGGCCAGCAGCAGCATCAGGCCCAGGAAGAACTTGAACCAGTCCGGGTTCCACTGGGCGTACACAATGCCCTTGTTGGCCATGCCGAAGATGAAGGCGCCGATCGCCCCGCCCACCGCCGAGCCGTAGCCGCCGGTGAGCAGGCAGCCACCGATAACGGCGGCGATGATGTAGAGGAATTCGTTGCCCACGCCTTCACCGGACTGCACGGCATCGAAGGCGAACAGGTTGTGCATGCCCAGGATCCAGCCGCAGAAACCGACGGCCATGAACAGCCCGATCTTGGTCTTAGTGACCGGAACACCCACAGCGCGGGCAGCGTTGGCGTCGCCGCCCGAGGCGAAGATCCAGTTCCCCACTTTGGTGCGGAGCAGTACCCACGAGGCCACGGCCACCAGAATGATCCAGGTGAACACGGTGTTTTTGACCTCGACGCCGCCGATGTTGACAGAGGAGGCGAAAATGGCCTGCGCCGATTTGAAGCCGTCCATGGTGGAAATCGACGGGGAGGAGACCGAGCCGCCGATCAGGCGGGTCAGGCCCAGGTTCAGGCCCGTCAGCATCAGGAAACTTGCCAGCGTCACGATGAAGCTGGGCAGTTTGGTCTTGATCAGGATCCAGCCGTTGATGAACCCGATCGAGAGCGAGACCGCCAGGGCCAGCAGCACCCCCACCCAGACGTTCGTGGTGAAGTACCAGCTGAAAAGTGAGGCTGTCAGCGCCGAGCTGATTACGGCCACGCCGGTGGAGAGGTCGAACTCGCCGCCGATCATCAGCAGTGAAACACCCACGGCCATGATGCCGATGGTGGAACTGCCGTAGAGCACGGTGGCGAAGGCGTTCGGCTGGATGAAGGTCTGCGAAACAATGGCGAAAAAGACGAACAGCACGATCGCGCCAACGAGCGCGCCGACTTCGGGGCGGCCCAGGAGTTTCTGGAGCGGGTTGCGCGTTCCCACGCGTTCATCGCCGGCCAGGGGCTTAGTGAGAGTTTGGGTCATGGTCATTCTCCTTAGCGCCTGGCCCGGGACACGCCCGGGCCAGGCTGAAAAAACTGCTTAGCGGACGCCCTGCTGGGCGAACTTGAGAGCGTCTGTTGCCGCTGCCTTGTCAACAATGGTGGGTCCGGTCAGAACGGGCTGCCCGCCGCCGATTTTGAACCCACCGCGCTTGGTCTGCCAGATGGCATCAACGGCACTGTAGCCCTGGAGCCACGGCTGCTGGTCCACGGTGAAGATGACCTCGCCGCCCACGATCTTCTGCGCCAGTTCGGCGTTCATATCGAAGGAGGCAACCTTCGCCTTGCTGTTGGCGGAGGTGACGGCCTTGAGGATGGTCAGCGTGAAGGGGGCGCCCAGGCCGATGATGGCATCGGCGTCGGCTGTCGCCTGCAGTTTGGCCGTCACGGTGGAGGAAACCTGGGTCATATCGGTTCCGGTCACATACAGGATTTCCGTGGCGGGCACCTTTTCCTTGACGCCGGCGCACCGGGCTTCCAGACCCACGTGGCCCTGTTCCTGGATCACGCAGATGGGATGTTTGAGGCCCAGTGAGGCGAGCTTCTCGCCCACAGCGGCACCTGCCAGTTTTTCATTGGATCCGAAGTGCGTGAATGCGCCCAGCTGTGCCGACACGGACTCGCCGGCGTTGAGGCTGACGACAGGAATTCCTGCGTCCGTTGCCTTCTTCAGTGCGTCCTTGAGCGCGTCCGGCTTTGCCAGTGTGACGGCAATGCCGTCAACCTTCTGGTCCACCGCCTGCTGGATCAGCTGGGCCTGGCGCCCGCCTTCCGGGTCCGAGGTGTACAGGAGTTCAACATTGTCCTTGGCCGCTGCCTCTTCGGCCCCCTTGCGGACGATGTCCCAGAAGGTATCCCCGGCGGCCGCGTGGGTAATCAGGGCCACTTTGATACGTGGGGTAGTGACTGCCTGGCCACCGCCTCCGCCATTTCCGGTGTCAGCCGGCTTGCCGCCGGTGCTGGAACAGGCGCTCAGCGCCATCATGGGCACAACCGCAGCTATCAGTGCGGCCTTTCGCCAAGCGAACTTCGTCACGATAATCTCCTTTGATTTCGGCCTACGCCTGGTGCCACATTGCATCAGTTCGTATTCCGTCTACACCGATCTTCGTGACTCTGCTCACAGATGTCAATAGTTTGTCCTGACATGAGGATGTTTTTACCTAATCAGGCCGGAGAGAATCTCAAGACCGAGACCAGAGGCACGGAGGCAGGGCCTTTGATGCACTGTCTGGCCCTGCTATTATCTGTAAAAGGCAGTATGTCCTATCAAGCGAACATGCACCTGACATACGGGCACCCTGGACGCAGGAACCCACTGCACCAAGGGAGAGCTCAATGGCGAATCAACTTAATCTCAGTATTGATCGCTCTTCCCCCGTGCCCCTCTATCACCAGGTGGTGCAGGGCATTGAAGCTGCCATCCACACCGGGATCCTGGCACCCGGCAGCCGGCTGGAGAATGAAATCGACCTTGCCGCCCAGCTCAACCTTTCCCGGCCCACCATGCGCAAAGCCATGGATGAACTGGTCCGCTCGGGACTGCTGGTCCGCAAACGCGGGGTGGGCACCCAGGTGGTTTCCAGCCAGGTCCGCCGCCCGCTGGAGCTTTCCAGCCTTTTTGACGATCTCAGCAACAATGGCAGCAACCCCACCACCGAGGTGCTGAGCTTTTCCCATATTGAGGCTGATGCCCCCACCCGGGAAGCCCTGCATCTGCCGGCGGGGGCCAGCGTCTACCACTTCACCAGGCTACGGAAAGTGGCAGGCAAACCGTTGGCCCTGATGGAGAACTGGGTCCGTGATGACATCACCACCATTGACGAAGCCCTGCTGGGATCCCAGGGCCTCTACGGAATCCTGCGCAACGGCGGGGTCAACTTCCGGCTGGCCTCCCAGCGCATTGGCGCCATGGTGGCCAACGACTATCAGGCCCCCCTGCTCGAAACAAAGCCGGGCTCAGCGCTGGTGACCATGGAGCGCACCGCAGTGGATGACACAGGACGCATGGTGGAGACCGGGCATCACGTCTACCGCGCGGATTCCTACAGTTTTGAAATGACATTGGTCCAACGATGAGCGCCGGACATGCCTACCGAAAGAGTAAATCCATGGCCGACTGGGTATATCCGCTGGGAACTGCAGCCGAAGGTTGCTGGGACGTTTCGCTGGGGACGGCAGACTCCACCCTCGAGGTGAAAGGGTGGGCACACACAGGGCTGAAGGTGGCCACACTGGCTCCCGGAGCCGCCGTCGAACTCCCCGCAACCGGCGAGGAACGGATAGTGATCCCGCTCAGCGGAGCCTTCGAGGCGACAGTTGATGGCCAGGAGTTCCCGCTCGCGGGCCGGGCCAGTGTGTTCAGCGGCCCCACCGATGTGCTCTACTCCGGCACGGGCAAGGCCGTCACCGTCAGCTCGTCCGACGGCGGGAGGGTGGCAATTGCCACCGCTCCGGCAAAGGTTTCGTACCCCACGCGGCTGGTCACCGCCGCGGAGACCCCCGTTGAATTGCGCGGCGCCGGGAACTGCTCCCGCCAGGTCCACAACTTCGGAACACCAGCTGCTCTCGAGGCCGACCGGTTCATCGTGTGCGAAGTGCTCACTCCAGCCGGCAACTGGTCCTCCTATCCGCCGCATAAGCACGACGAAGAAAAAGACGGCGAGACCCGCCTGGAGGAGATCTACTACTTCGAAACCCGGGTGACCAGCTTGGCAGGCCCCGCTGCGGGCCCCGCGCCGGACGCGGATGCCATCGGATACCAGCGGGTCTATGCCTCCGACGAACGCCCCATCGATGTCTCGGCCGAGGTGCGCACCGGTGACGTTGTCCTGGTCCCCTACGGCTGGCACGGACCGGCAATGGCCGCACCCGGCTACGACATGTACTACCTCAACGTCATGGCCGGGCCCGGCCGTGTCCGCGACTGGCTTATCAGCGACGACCCGCACCACGGCTGGGTCCGGCAGACCTGGGCGGGACAGGACGTGGACCCCCGGCTGCCGTTCGCCGGGTAGGGTCCTAGTCCCGAGGCAGTCCGAACGCAGAAGTCAGGCCGGCTGCAGTTCGGTGCTGTCCTGCTGGCTGTCAGCCGTGGCGGCGTCGGTGGGTCGGGGACCTTCGGTGCGTCCGGCGTCGTTCCGCTTGGCATGAGCGGCTGCGAACGCCATCACGCCAATGCCCAGCAGGGTGATGCCTGCACCTGCCCAGATCGGCGAGGTGTAGCCGAGGCCGGCGGTGATGGTCACGCCGCCCAGCCAGGCGCCGAGGGCGTTGCCCACGTTGAAGGCGCCGATGTTGGCGCCGGAGGCGAGGGTGGGCGCGCTGTTGGCGTACTTCATGACGCGCATCTGTAGCCCCGGAACGGTGGCGAACCCGAACCCGCCCAGCAGCACCATGGACGCGATGGTCATCGGCTGGTTGCTGGAGGTCAGCGCGAAGACCACGAGCACCGCCACGAGGGCGGCGAGAGCCACCAGCAGGGTGCGGTCCACATTCTTGTCCGCGGCCTTGCCGCCGACAGTGTTGCCGATGAAGAGTCCGACGCCGAAGAGGATCAGCAGCCACGGCACGGTGGACGCGGCGAATCCGGTGACCTCGGTGAGCGTGAACGCGATGTAGGTGAAGGCGCCGAACATGCCGCCATAGCCGAGAATGGTGACCAGAATGGAGAACCAGACCTGGCCCGACCGGAAGGCGCGGAGCTCCCCGCGGAGTCCAGAGGCAGAACCAGCGGCAGAACCGGCGGCGTCCGCGGACCCCGTTTTGGGGACCATTGCCAGGATGCCCACCAGCGCAAGGACGCCGATGCCCGTGATCGCCCAGAAGGTGGACCGCCAGCCTGCGGCCTGGCCCAGCATGGTGCCGAACGGAACGCCCAGGACGTTGGCCGCCGTCAGCCCGGTGAACATGATGGCGATGGCGCCGGCCTTTTTGGTGGGGGCCACCATACTGGCGGCAACCACGGCGCCGATGCCGAAGAAGGCGCCGTGCGCGAGCGCCGCGATGATGCGGCCGAGCATCATCAGCCCATAGTCGGGCGCGATGGCGGAGACCAGGTTGCCGACAATGAACAGCACCATCAGTAGGGCCAGCACGGGCTTGCGCTCGAAGCGCGTCACGGCGGCAGTCAGGAGCAGTGCACCCACGACGACGGCGAGCGCGTAGCCGGAGATGAGCCAGCCCGCCGTAGCCTCGCTGACCTGGAAGTCTGCGGCCACCTCGGGCAGCAGGCCCATGATGACGAACTCGGTGAGTCCGATCCCGAACCCGCCGAGGGCGAGTGCTATCAGGCCAATAGGCATGGAAGAGCTCCTTCAAAACTGTACGGAAAGTAATACGAGGCGTAAGCTATTAGTTGCAGACGCGTTATTTATTGTTGCACAAGCAGATACAGCGCGCAAGCAACTATTATGTGGAGTGTCCGCCTTTCGCGGCGGAGCAGGCTGATTGAAGGGAACAACAGATGGGCATCAAGGACGACGCCGTCGAAGTCCGGGCGCAAGGCTGGCGGACGCTGGCGGCCTTGCACGGGCTGATCGAGTCGGAGCTGGAGCGCTCGCTGCAGGCGGAGGCTCAGTTGTCAGTGGTGGAATACACCGTGCTGGATGCGCTGAGCCGCCAGGACGGCTGGCACATGCGGATGCAGCAGCTGGCCCGCGCCACGGCGCTGAGCGCCAGCGCCACCACGCGGCTGGTCAACCGGCTCGAGGACCGCGGCCTGCTGACCCGGATCCTGTGCGCTGACGACCGCCGCGGGATCTACACCGAGCTCACGCCCAGCGGAATCAAGCTGCTGGAAGAGGTCCGCCCCATCCACGACGCCACGCTGGAGCGCGCCCTGGCCGAGGCCCAGGAGGTGCCGGAACTGGCGCCGCTGGTGGACGCGCTCCCCCGGCTGCACGCCGGCGTCTAGCGCAGCAGCGCATTCCGGAAGGACATCAAAAAGGCTCCCGCCGACTGACCGGGAGCCCTTCCCCGCACTTACCGTGCCGGCGGACTCCGCCTAAGCTGCGGTCCTGACTCCGGCCGCTTCCTTGAAATGGTGTTCCAACTCTTCAAGGCTCTTGCCCTTGGTTTCGGGAACCACCCGCTTGACCCAGACGATGGCACAGGCCTGGAGAACAACAAAGATCATGAACGTTGCGGAGATGCCGATCCACGAAACCATCTGAGGGAAGAAGAACCCGATCAGGAAGTTGATCATCCAGAGCACAAACACGCAGATCCCCATGGCCACGCCACGCACGTGGAGCGGGAAGATTTCGGACATGGTCAGCCACGTCACCGTGCCGATGCAGGCCTGCATGGAAGCCAGGAACGTCACCATAAAGAGCAGCACCAGGTAAGCGCGAAGGAGCCCTTCCGGGACGGCAAGGGAAATGATGGCAATGGCGAGCAGTGAGGTCGCGGTGCCGCTCAGGCCGAAGATGAGCATGGACTTGCGGGCAATTCTGGTCATCAGGTACATGCCCACAATGACGGCCACTACGGAGGTGATGCCATTGAGTACATTCGCCAGCAGCGCCCCCTGATCGCCGAATCCGGACGAGGACAGAATCGTGGTGCCGTAGTACATGATGGCGTTGACGCCGCTGATCTGATTGATCACGGCCATGCCCAGCCCCACCACAAAGATCCGGCGGATCCATGGGACTGTCAGATCCTTGACTGTTCCCAGTTTCGACTTGTAGTCCTCGCGGGCAGCCTGCCGTACTTCGTCGAACTCGTTCGAGATGTCACCCGCTGCGCGAGTGCTGCGCAGAACAGCCATGACCTCGCCGAACCGGCCTGCCGCGGCCAGCCAGCGGGGGCTCTCCGGCAGCACCAGCATTCCGAACCACAGGATAACGGCAGGCAACGTGGCGATGACGAGCATCCAGCGCCACACGTGCATCGACTCCGGGAAGGCATTTCCCAGCACTGCGTTGAAGGTAAAGGCCAGGAACTGGCCCGTGACAATCATGAGCTCGTTCTGCGTGACGATCCGCCCGCGTTGGGCAGCCGGTGACATTTCGGCCAGATAGACCGGGACAGTGACGGACGCCCCGCCGACCGCCAGACCCAGCAAGGTACGGGCTGCAATGAGCCACTCCGTACTTGGCGCGAATGAACAGGCAATGGTGGCCACGGCAAAGATCAGAGCGAGGCCCATGATGGTCTTGCGGCGGCCGAACCGGTCAGACAGCCGGCCGGAACCGATGGCGCCGAAAGCCGCCCCGAACAGGAGAGTCGATGTGACCAGCCCTTCAGTGAGCGGCGTCAGGCCCAGATCGCGCTGCATGAACGGCAAGGCACCGTTGATGACGCCGGTGTCGTAGCCGAACAGCAGCCCACCAAAGGTGGAGAAGAGCGCCACGCGGCGCATGAATTTCTTGGGGTTCGCCGCGGTTTTTTGGGCCGGAGCCGCGGTCTCCAGGAGGGGTAAATTCGTCATGGTTCCTTTAGGGGGTTGAAGAGCTCAGCCGCTATTGGACGCTTGAGACGTATTCCTTGATGGTGTTCAGCTGGAACCGGGATACCTCCCGGGCGTTGTCGTCCTCGGCAAAAACGCTGGAGACCATGACCGAGTCGTCCCGGTCAAGGAACCCGTTTTCCGACAGGCACCCGAAGAACTCGTCCCAGTCCACGTCGCCGTCCCCGAGCCTCAAGTGCTGGTGTACGCGCACGGCGTTGCCTGGCGGATTGGTGATGTAGCGGAGGCCATGGGAGGCATGGTGGTTCAGGGTGTCGGATACGTGGACCACACGAAGCCGGTTCCCGGCCGCCTGCATGATCGCCTCCGGGTCATCCTGCATGTGGAACGTGTGCGAGGCCACGTAGACCATGCCGATGTTCGGCGAGTTGACGCCGCGTATCACGCGCAGGGCGGCCACGCCCTGCTCTACAAAGTCGTCCGGGTGCGGGTCGATGGCCACGTGCAGGTCCTCGCGCTCGATGATCGGCAGCAGCTCCTCCATAGACCGGTAAAAGGCCCGCTCGGATTCCTCCGCCCTCTCGGGGCGGCCGTTGAACTCGGTGTTAATCTGCCGGACCCCCAGGTCCACGGTGATCTGGATGGCTCGCTTCCAGTAGCGGACCGCGGCTTCGCGGGCGTCCTCGTCCGGGCCGGACCAGCGCAGCACCGGCAGCACGGAGGCGATCTCAATGCCTGCATCAGTGCACGCATTTTTCAGCTGGCGGACGAGGGCGTCGTCCGCCTTGGGGTGGTTGAAGAACGGGATGAAGTCCGGGTGCGGCGTCAGCTGCATGTACTTGTACCCGAGGTCGGCCACCAGCTGGGGGAACTCCAGCAGGCTGTGGCTGTGGTGGAACGGCGTGGGGTCGAGCGCAATTTTCACGGTGGTCACTCCATTGTGGGTCAGGCGGGCAATCGTGGGAGGGGCGGAATCGCTTCCGCCCCTCCCTATGTTCCTTAGCGGTACAGGGCCGGCTTGGCGTTCAGGACTACTGCAACCTTCTGGCCGTTCTTCTGCGCTTCCACACCGGCTTCACAGCAGGCGGCGGTGGCGTAGCCGTCCCAGGCGGTCGGGCCGCCGATTTCGCCGCGGCGTGCAGCGTCCACCCACGACTGGATTTCGACGTCGTACGCCGCGCCGAAGCGCTCCTCGAAGCCGGGGGTGACGGTGCCGCCCCAGCGGCCGGCGCTGCGGGTGTAGGGTCCCTTGTCCCCGCCGATGCTGACGATGCCGTCTTCGAACGAGGCCTGGGTGCCGACTTCGTAGCCGAACTTGGCGTTGACGTAGATCTCGACGTCGGCTAGGACGCCGGACTCGGTCTCGATCAGGACGTGCTGCGGGTCGTGCTGGCCGGCCGGGGCGTTCCTGGTGGCCTTGCCCAGGCGGACCTGGACGCTGGTGATTTCCTCGCCCGTGAAGAAGCGGATCGCGTCGAATTCGTGGACCACTGAATCGTTGATCAGCATCTCGTTGGTGAAGCCGGCCGGCGTGCTGGGGTTGCGGTGCTGGTGGTGCAACATGAGCAGCTCGCCGAGTTCGGAGTCGCGGATGATTTTGCCCAGGGCGGCGTATTCGGCGTCGAAGCGGCGCATGAAGCCCACCTGGATGCGCTGGTGGCCCAGCTGTTCCTCTGCCTGGACGATCTTCCAGGCCGTTTCTGCATCCGGAGTCAGCGGCTTTTCGCACAGGATAGGGATGTCTTTGGCGATTGCCTTGAGCAGGATGTCTTCGTGCAGGAAGCCCGGGGTGGCGATCAGCACAGCATTGACGTCGCCGTTGTTGAGCGCTTCCTCAGCGTCGGCCAGGGCGACGGCGCCCGGAATGCCTTCGATGGCTGCCTGGGCGCGGGCAAGGTCAACGTCGACGACGGCGGCGACTTCAGCGCCGTGGATGCGCTTGTTGAGGCGCTGGATGTGGTCGGCGCCCATGCGGCCTGCACCGATGACGGCGACGCGGAGTGATTCAGTCATTGTTCTGTCCTTCGATGTTTGGAGGTTCTCGGGGTGCTTGGTCAGCGGACCGCGGTGCGGGAGCCGCAGGAGAGCAGGTAATTGCGGGTGCGCTTGGCGATCGGCATGGGGACGTCGAACGCTACGGGGTACATGTCCTGTTCCACGATGCCAAAGATCGGCCGGTCCAGCGCCTCGACGGCTTCGATGACGGCGCGCAGGTCCGGCAGTCCGTTCGGCGGTTCGGTCATGACGCCGGCCAGGTTTGCAGCGGCCCAGGTCATGTTCTCCTCGTTGACCTTTTTGAGGATGTCCGGGTTGATCTGCTTGAGGTGCAGGTACCCGATCCGGTCGGGGTAGTTCTTGATCAGCTCCAGGCTGGAGGCGCCGCAGTATTCGGCGTGGCCGGTGTCCAGGCAGAGGTTGAGGTACTTCGAGTCTGTGGCGGCGAGTAGGGTCTCGATGTCCTCTTGCGCTCCGACGTGCGAATCCGCGTGGGAGTGGAACTGCTGCTTCAGGCCGAAGTCCTCCAGCAGGGTCTTGCCGAGGCGGTTGTGGCCGGCGAAAAGGTCGTTCCACGCCTGACCGGTGAGCTCGCCGCTTTCCACGGCCTCGCCGGTGACGTCATCGCGCCACATGGCAGGGATGACCACGATGTGCTCGCCGCCCATTGCCGCCGTGAGCTCCGCAACCTTGCGGGCCGGCTCCCAGGCGGTCTCCCACTGGTCCAGACCGCGGTGGAACGCCGTGAAAACCGTTCCCGCGGTGACCTTCAGGTCGCGGGCCTTGAGCTCCTCGGCCAGCCGGGTGGGATCGTTCGGCAGGTAGCCGTACGGGCCGAGTTCGATCCATTTGTAGCCGGATTCGGCCACTTCGTCGAGGAACCGCTCCCACGGGGTCTGCTTCGGGTCATCAGCGAACCAGACGCCCCAGGAGTCCGGCGCGGTGCCGATGATCAGCTTGTTCTCTACTTCAGTCATGACAGCGTTGTCTTTCTCTTGCGAGCTTGGGTGGTCGGTGGTCGGTGGTTAGTCGCGCCGCCCGCGGCCTTCGGTGTCGTCATCGGCGCGTCCCGGAACCGCGTCCTCTCCGTGACGCAACTCGTCAGGGAGGCCCTCGGCGATGCCGTCGTGGCGCACCGCGTGGCTGTCGTCGGCGTGGGACGGGAAGTTGTAGGAGGCGCCGGAGGCGTGGGTGGGGTCGGGCCAGCGTGAGGTGACCACCTTGCCGCGGGTGTAGAAGGAGACGCCTTCGGGTCCGTAGATGTGCTTGTCGCCGAAGAGGGAGGCCTTCCAGCCGCCGAAGGAGTGGTACGCCACCGGGACGGGCAGCGGCACGTTGATGCCGATCATGCCCACGGTGACGGAGCGCTGGAACTTGCGGGCGTGGGCGCCGGAGGAGGTGAAGATGGCGGTGCCGTTGCCGTACGGGTTGGCGTTGATCAGGGCGATCCCGGCATCCAGGTCCTCGACGCGGACCACCACGAGGACGGGTCCGAAGATTTCCTCGGTGTAGGCGGTCATCCCGGTCGTGACGTGGTCCACGACGGTGGGGCCGACCCAGAAGCCGTCCTCGTGGCCGGGGACGACGAGGTCGCGGCCGTCCACGACCATGGCGGCGCCGGCGGCTTCGGCTTCGGAGACGATCTTCACGATGCGGTCCCTGGAGGCCGGGGTGATGACCGGGCCCATTTCGGCGCCGGGGGCGGTGCCGTTGTCGACCTCGACGGCCAGGGCGCGCTCCTCGACCTTCTTGACCAGCAGGTCGGCGGCGTCGCCGACGGCGACGGCCACCGAGATGGCCATGCAGCGTTCGCCGGCAGAACCGAAGGCGGCGGCGGCCAGGTGGTCCGCGGCGCTGTCGAGATCGGCGTCGGGCATGATGATCGCGTGGTTCTTCGCCCCGCCGAGGGCCTGGACGCGCTTGCCGTGCGCCGTGGCGGTCTCGTGCACGTACTTGGCGATCGGGGTGGAGCCGACGAAGGAGATGCCGTCCACGTCCGGGTGGGTCAGCAGACCCTCCACCGTTTCCTTGTCGCCATGCAGGACCTGGAAGACGCCGTCGGGCAGGCCTGCCTGCTTCCACAGCTTTGCCAGCAGCATGGAGGCGGACGGATCGCGCTCGGAGGGCTTGAGGATGAAGGCGTTGCCCGTGGCGATGGCCATCGGCGCCATCCACAGCGGCACCATGACCGGGAAGTTGAACGGGGTGATGCCCGCAACGACGCCCAGCGGTTCGCGGAACGAGAAGACATCAATCCCGGTGGAGACCTGGTCCGAGTAGTCACCCTTGAGCAGCTGCGGAATGCCGCAGGCGAACTCGATGACCTCGAGGCCGCGGCCGATCTCGCCCTTGGCATCGGAGAGCACCTTGCCGTGCTCGGCCGTGATCAGCTCGGCCAGCTCGTCAATATGCGCTGCAACCAGCTCGCGAAACTTGAATAGGACGGCGGTGCGCTTGGCCAGGGAGATGTCGCCCCAGGAGTCGGCGGCGGCGCGGGCGGCGGCGACGGTGGCGTCCAGGTCTTCCCGGTTGGCCAGCCGCAGCTCTGCGGTGACGGCGCCGGTGGCCGGGTTGTAGACGGGCTGGGTGCGGTCGCCAACGCCGGCGGTCTCAACGCCGTTGATGAAGTGTGGGATGGTCTTAGTGGTGGTCGTCGTCGACATAATAATGGACTTCCTTGGTCTGTTACTGAAGGGGTTCAGCCCAGCAGCTTGCGCTGGCGGTTCTTGTGGTCGGTGTAGGTCTTGAAGGCTTGCTGGGTGGATTCGAGCTCGGAGACCTGGGAGACAGGAACGTCCCACCAGGACTCGGAGCCGGGGGCATCCAGCAGCGGATCGGATTCGACGTGGATGACGATCGGGCCGCCCTTTTCCGGCGCAGCCTTGGCGTCGCGGATGGCCTGTTCGAGCTCGGCGATGACCTTCTCCCCCGGTTCGATCCGGATCACCTTCACGCCGAGGCTTTCGGCATTCAGGGCGAGGTCCACGGGGAGCCTTTCGCCTTCGTCGAAGCTGTGGTGCTCCTCATCCAGCGCGCGGTACTGGGTGCCGAAGCGCTGGGAGCCCAGGGACTCGGAGAGCGAGCCGATGGAGGCGTAGCCGTGGTTCTGGATCAGGACCACGATCAGTTTGATCCGTTCGGCGACGGCGGTGACCAGCTCGGTGTGCATCATGAGGTAGGAGCCATCCCCCACCATAACGACGACGTCGCGCTGCTTGCCGCCCGCTGCGGCTTCGGCCAGCGCCGCGCGCTTGACGCCGAGGCCGCCGGGGATTTCGTAGCCCATGCAGGAGTAGGCATATTCGACGTGGTAGCCGAAGGGGTCGCGGACGCGCCACATCTTGTGCAGGTCACCGGGGAGGGATCCGGCGGCGCAGATGACGACGTCCTGGGCGTCCATGGCCCGGTTCGTGGCGCCTATGATCTCGTTCTGGGCCGGCAGCGGCGTGAAGCGGGTGTCGAAGGCTTCGTCGACCGTCGCGTTCCACCGGGTCTTTTCGGCTGCGATCTGCTGTTCCAGGTCCGCGCCGATCCGGTAGCCGCCGAGGGCCTGGTTCAGCTTGATGAGCGCCTTGCGGGCGTCCGCGACGATCGGCAGAGACGTGCCGTGCTTGTAGGCGTCGAGCGGGGCGACGTTGATGTTGATGAACTTCACGTCCGGGTTCTGGAATGCCGTCCGGGACGCGGTGGTGAAGTCCTCGTAGCGCGTGCCGATGCCGATGATCAGGTCCGCTTCCGCGGCGATGGTGTTGGCCGCCGTCGTGCCGGTTGAGCCGATGGCACCGAGGGAGAACGGGTGGTCCCAGGGCAGGACGCCCACCCCGGCCTGGGTGTTGCCCACCGGGATGCCGGTCAGCTCCACGAACCTGGCCAGTTCCTCGTTGGCGTAGGCATAGAGCACACCGCCGCCGGCGATGATGAGCGGGCGCTTCGCGGCACGGATGGCCTCGGCGGCGCGGCCGATATCCTCGTCGTCGGCGTCCGGGCGGCGGATCCGCCATTCGCGTTCGGCGAGGAATTCCTCGGGCACGTCGAAGGCCTCGGCCTGGACGTCCTGGGGCAGCGAGATGGTGACCGCGCCGGTCTCGGCCGGGTCCGTCAGCACGCGCAGCCCGTGGTGGAACGCGGAGAACAGCTGTTCCGGGCGGGTGACGCGGTCGAAGAAGCGGGACAACGGGCGGAAGGCGTCGTTGACGGTTACGTCATAGGCATCCGGGCGTTCCAGCTGCTGCAGCACGGGGTCGGCGGCGCGGGTGGCGAAGGTGTCGCTGGGAAGCAGCAGCACGGGCAGGCGGTTGGTGGTGGCCAGCGCCGCACCGGTGAGCAGGTTGGTCGAACCAGGGCCGATCGAGGTGCTGATCGCGAACGTCTGGCGGCGCCGGGTGTGGCGTGCGTAGCCCACGGCCTGGTGGACCTGTGCCTGTTCATTCCGGCCCTGGTAGTACGGCATGATCTTCGGATCGAGCTGCTGGTACTGCTTGAGGGCCTGGCCGACGCCGGCGACGTTGCCGTGGCCGAAGATGCCGAAGCTGCCCGGGATCAGCCGCTCGCGGTAGTCCAGGCCTCCGATCGTGTCAACGGTGTACTGCCTGGACAGGTATTCGACGACGGCCTGGGCGACCGTCATTCTGCGTGTTCCTGATGCAGATCTCATTCCCATGGGTAGTTACTCCGATGCTTCTGCGGTGCGGTTAAGGAGGGAGGCTGCGGTTGCCACGGCGCCGGCGACGTCGCCGTCCTGCGGATACAGGAGGGTCCGGCCCACGGTGAGGCCCTGGACACCGGGGAGGGCCAAAGCGGCCTCCCAGCTGGCGAAGACCTCGTCCTGGGTGCTGTCCGGGTCCCCGCCCAGCAGCACGGTCGGCATGGTGGTGGCCGCCATGACGCGCTCCATGTCGGCCACCACCGGCAGCTTCATCCAGGTGTACGCGCTCGTGGAGCCGAGCCCCTCCGCGATGGCAACTGACTTGATCACCGCATTGGTTGAAAGGTCGTTGCGGACCTTGCCGTGTTCCCGCACGGAGAGGAAGGGTTCCACCATGGCGATGAGCTTGCGTTCGGCGAGCGAATCGATCGCTTTGGCGGTGGCTTCGAGGGTGGCCACCGTGTCCGGGTCGCCGAGGCAGATGCGCGTGAGCATCTTGCCGCCGTCGGCCCCCAGCGCTTCCAGGGCGGCGGCAGTGTGGCCCGTGAAGCGGTCGTCGAACTCGTTGACCAGGCCGGAGAGGCCGCCGCGGTTCATCGAGCCGAAGAGGAGCTTGCCGTCGAGCGCCCCGAGCAGCAGCAGGTCATCCATGATGTCCGTGGACGCGAGGATTCCGTCCACGTCCGGGTTGGCGAGGGCGATCTGCAGACGATCCAGGAGCTGGCGGCGGTCCGCCATCGCCACCGGGTCGTCGCCGACCGCGAGGGCGCCGCGGGCCGGGTGGTCGGCGGCAACAATGAAGTTCTGCCGGCCGTACTTGGGGCCGGGATGGCGGCGGCGGGCCTTCGCCGCCCGCGCGATTGCGTCCGGATCCTCCAGGCGGATGGTGCTCAGGTGCGCGTAGCGGCGGGGATCGTCATCCACCGTGGTGGTTGACGGCGTCGTTGTTGAGGAGGCGGGGTCGCGAGTCACAGTGCTGCTCCTTCGGGGGCATAGTGGCCGGGAAGAAACCGGCCCGGAGCCATACGGCCGCGCTCGGCCAGCAGCGAGGTGACCTCTTCCGGCGTCGGCATGGCATCGGCGCAGGACAGACGGGACGCCACAATGGCGCCTGCCGCGTTGGCGAAATCCAGGACCTCGGCCAGCGGCCAGCCGGACAGCAGGCCGTGGCAGAAGGCTCCGCCGAAGGAATCGCCGGCGCCCAGGCCGTTGACGGTCTCCACCGGGACGGGGGCGGATACAACACGCTCGGTGCGGGTCTTGGCCATCACGCCTTCGGGGCCGAGTTTGACGACGGCGATTTCCACGCCGGCGGCCAGGAGTCGGTCTGCCTGCTCGTCGGGGGTGCCTTCGCCGACAGCGACCGCGCACTCTTTGTCATTCCCGATAGCGACGGTGACATGCGGGAGGATCTTGGCAACCTGGGCGCGGGCTTCCTCTTCGGAGGCCCAGAACATGGGGCGGTAGTCGAGGTCCAGGATGGTGTACTGCCCCTGCTTCAGGCCGGTGCGGGGCCGCGCTTCATGGGCCTTGAGGTGCGCCTCGCGGCTCGGCTCCTGGCACAGGCCGGTCACGGTGGACCAGAAGATTCCGGCGACCCGGATAGCCTCGAGGTCCAGTTCTTCGGCCTTGATCTGCAGATCCGGCGCGGTGGGGAAACGGTAGAAGTAGAGCGGGAAGTCTTCCGGCGGCTTGATCGCGCAGAAGGTGACCGGAGTGGGCCATTCCTGCACCGCGGTGACGAAGGAATCGTCCACGCTGAACTTACGCAGTTCGCGGTGCAGATAGTTGCCGAAAGGGTCATCGCCGGTGCGGGTGATCACTCCGGTCCGGCGGCCATGCCGGGCAGCGGCAACAGCCACATTGGACGGGGATCCCCCCAGGTACTTTCCGAAGGACGTGACATCCTCCAGATCCACCCCGATGTCATTCGGGTAGATATCAACGCTGATGCGCCCGATCGTGAGCAGTTCGTGGGTCACGGTGATCGTGGACCTTTCTCGTTTGAACTCTGTACCTCTACACAGCTGGGGCTTCGGTGCTTTGCGGGCCGGCGTGAGCCGGGACACATCCACTACTTTGCCCTAGAATTCATGTCCTGTCAAAGGTTTGTACTGACATATTTACAACTTGCCATGCGGTCCCCACATGGTGCCGAAGCCAGGCGTTCCGGGAGGCGAACCCGGGTTCTATTTCTTGGGGACGGCCAGCTCGCCGGTGACATACTGGGCGCGGCCAAAACCAAAGGACCAGTCCTCCGCACTGTTCTCGACATAGCCGATGAACACATCCTCGCCGCCGACACCCATGGCCGCCAGCTTCCCGGCAATGGCAGCAAACAGGGACTGCTTGGACTCCCGGCCGCGTCCGCCCTGCGTGAAGATCTGGATCATCACCACATCCGGCGTGCGCTCGAATCCGAGGCCGGCGTCCTGGGCGAAGATCTGCCCCTGGGGGTGCTCGGTCAGCACATGGAAGTAGTCCCGCTCCGGAATGCCATATTCGGCCAAGATGGCGTCGTGGATGCCCTGACTGAGCGCGCGGAGCTGCTCGGGACTGCGGCCTTGGTTGACGTCGATTCGTACGAGGGGCATTCGCTTCTCCTTCATAGTTTGTCCTGACATACTAACAAAGTACGAAGACGTGGGGCAAGAGTTTTCTGCCGCGGGCCATTGCAGATAGCGAACGCCAGGCGTAGCGTTAACAACCAAGAGGTTGATAAATGAAACGATTGATTACAAGGAGGCGCGGAAACACATGGATTCTGGCGACGACGAACAGCTCGACTCGGCCTTCCTGGCCCTCGCCGACCCCGTCCGTCGCCGCATCATCGCCCGGCTCAGCCGGGGTCCGGCCACCGTGAACGAATTGGCGGAACCTTTCGCGATCACCAAGCAGGCGGTCTCGAAACACATCCAGGTCCTCGAGCAGGCGCAGCTGGTCACTCGTACCCGTGACGCCCAGCGCCGGCCCGTCCACCTGAACCCTGCACGGCTGGAGGCGCTCACCTCATGGATCGACCAGTACCGGCTGGTCCGCGAGGGGCAGTTCCGCAGCCTTGACGCCGTGCTCCAATCAAACGCCGCGGCACGCGGCACGCAGGCAAAGGACGAATCATCATGACCAACGCCCTGAAAGTCACTGTCCCGGAGGGACTGCCCTACATCGATTTCGAGCGGGAGTTCGACTTTCCCGTCGCCGATGTCTTCCGGGCCCACAAGGAGCCCGAGCTCGTCGCCCAGTGGCTCGGCCCGCGGCGGCTCCGGATGGAGATCGACCACTATGATTTCCGCACCGGCGGCAGCTACCTCTACCACCACATTGGCCCGGACGGAGTCCCCTACGGATTCAGCGGCGTCTTCCACACGGTCCGTGAGAACGACTTCGCCATCCAGACCTTCGAGTTCGACGGCTACCCGGACGTGGTCAGCATCGAGTTTCTGACCTTCCAGGATCTTGGCGGCGGACGCACCCGGCTGACCGCCCACGCGGTCTACCCCAGCATGGAGGCCCGGGACGGCATGGCGCAGTCCGGCATGGAAGGCGGACTGTCCGAAGGCTACGAACGGCTCGATGAACTCTTGGCCGGCGCCGTCACCGGCCACCCGCAGCCGGGGAAGGTAACAGCATGAGCAATGCGCTGAAGCTTGTGGTCCCGGAGAACGTGCCGTTCGTGGACTCCGAACGCGAGTTTGATTTCCCGGCGGCAGCGTTTTCCGTGCACACACCGATCCGGGGATGTTCCGGCAGTGGATCGGGCCGCGGGAGCTGACCACGCGGATGGACGAATTCGACTGCAGGCCGGGCGGATCCTACCGCTTCGTGCAGGAGGGCAACGATGGCCGCCAACACGCGTGGAGGCCCGCGCGAGGTACCTCGCTGACGGCATGGAAGCCGGCATAGCCGCCGGCTACGAGCAGCTGGACGAACTCCTCGGCCAGCAAGACAGGCAGTAGCAAACGGACTGTTAAGGGAAAAGTACGACGGCGGCAGGCCACCTCCCCTGGGGATGGTGACCTGCCGCCGTCGTACTGTGGTGCTGTGGTGCTTCGGACCTAGAGGGTCGCGAAGACCTCGCGCAGGAGCGTGGCGGTCTCGGACGGCGTCTTGCCGACCTTGACGCCGGCAGCCTCAAGGGCTTCCTTCTTGGCCTGTGCGGTGCCCGCGGAACCCGAGACGATGGCGCCTGCGTGGCCCATGGTCTTGCCTTCCGGAGCGGTGAAGCCTGCCACGTAGCCGACAACCGGCTTCGTGACGTGTGCCTTGATGTACTCGGCGGCACGTTCTTCGGCGTCGCCGCCGATTTCGCCGATCATGACAATCGCCTTGGTCTCCGGATCGGCTTCGAATGCCTCGAGGGCGTCGATGTGGGTGGTGCCGATGACCGGGTCGCCGCCGATGCCGATGGCGGTGGAGAAGCCGAGGTCGCGCAGTTCGTACATCATCTGGTAGGTCAGGGTTCCCGACTTGGAGACGAGGCCGATGGGGCCCTTGCCCGTGATGTTGGCCGGGGTGATGCCGACGAGGGCCTCGCCCGGGGTGATGATGCCGGGGCAGTTCGGCCCGATGATGCGGGTGACCTGCTTGCCGTCGGAATCGACCTTGGACTGGGCCAGTGCCCAGAACTCGGCGGAGTCCTGGACCGGGACGCCTTCGGTGATGACGACGACCAGGCCGATGCCGGCCTCGATCGCCTCGACGACGGCGTCCTTGGTGAAGGCCGGCGGCACGAAGACGATGGAAACGTCAGCGCCGGTCTCCGCGATGGCTTCCTTGACGGTGCCGAAGACCGTGATCTCCTTGTCGCCGTGCACGACCGTGCTGCCGGCCTTGCGGGCGTTGACGCCACCGACGATGTTGGTGCCGGCCTTCAGCATCAGGGCGGTGTGCTTGGTGCCTTCGCCGCCGGTGATGCCCTGGACGATGACCTTGGAGTCCTTGTTCAGATAAATAGACATAGTCGGGTCCCTTTACTTCGCTGCGTTGGCGAGCTCGGCAGCCTTGTCGGCGCCCTCGTCCATGGTGGCGGCCAGGGTAACCAGCGGGTGGTTGGCCTCGGCCAGGATGCGGCGGCCTTCCTCGACGTTGTTGCCGTCGAGGCGGACGACCAGCGGCTTGTTCGCGGAGTGGCCCAGTTCGGCCAGTGCACCGACGATGCCCTTGGCCACGGCGTCACAGGCGGTGATGCCACCGAAGACATTGACGAAGACGGACTTGACCTGCGGGTCACCCAGGATGACATCGAGGCCGGCGGCCATGACCTCGGCGGACGCTCCACCGCCGATGTCCAGGAAGTTGGCGGGCTTGACGTTGCCGTGGTTCTCGCCGGCGTAGGCGACGACGTCGAGGGTGGACATGACCAGCCCGGCACCGTTGCCGATGATCCCGACTTCGCCGTCCAGCTTGACGTAGTTCAGGTCCTGCTCCTTGGCCTTGGCCTCGAGCGGGTCAGCAGCGTCCTTGTCTTCAAGGTGGGCGTGCTTGGGGTGGCGGAAGCCGGCGTTCTCGTCGAGGGAGACCTTGCCGTCGAGGGCAACGATGTCGCCTGCACCGGTGAGGACCAGCGGGTTGACCTCCACGAGGGTGGCGTCTTCCTTCTTGAAGACGTCCCAGAGCTTCAGGATGACGCCGGCGACCTTGCCGCGCAGTTCCTCGGCGAAGCCTGCCGCGGCGACGATTTCGTCGGCCTTGGCCTGGTCGATGCCGACGGCCGGGTCGATGGCGATCTTGGCCAGGGCATCGGGACGCTCGACGGCGAGCTGCTCGATTTCCATGCCGCCTTCAACCGAGCACATGGCCAGGTAGTTGCGGTTGGCCCGGTCCAGCAGGACGGAGAAGTAGTATTCTTCGGCGATGTCCGCACCCTGGGCAATCATCACGCGGTGAACGGTGTGGCCCTTGATGTCCATGCCGAGGATGTTGGTGGCGTGTTCGAACGCTTCGTCAGCGGTCTTGGCGACCTTGACGCCGCCGGCCTTGCCGCGGCCTCCGGCCTTGACCTGCGCCTTTACGACAGTTACGCCGCCGATTTTCTCGGCAGCTGCCTTTGCTTCTTCAGGGGTGTGCGCCACGATGCCAGCAAGCACGGGTACACCGTGCGCCTCGAACATATCGCGCGCCTGATATTCAAACAGGTCCACGGGTTAGTGTCCTTCTACGTCGAAGTAGTTTCTGTACAGCCGGACCCCACGTTCTCGCGGTTACCGGGCTGCGGAATAAACGCACCCTGCGACTGGCTCGGAAACGAGCCACACGGCGCAATGCTCCTCTTTCGAACTCTAGTCGTTCCTTGGGAGAAGCCCGTCCCAGAGTACCCGTTATGTGAGTAAGGACACTATTCTATGGAGCGTAGAAAAACCGCTAGATTACGGGCTTTTTGGGGCCTCTGACGGCGTCCCGGTGGTTTTTTTGCCGTGGGCCCGGACCGCATTTTCGATGATTTCCAGGGCGGCGCCCGCGCTGTCCTCGGCTTCGAACTGCCGGCGCATAGCCTGTGCACGCGCCCTCCAGACGGGATCTGAGAAGACCTTCTGCACCGCGGCGGCGAGGGCTTCGGTACTGGGCGACTCGGTCCGCAGGTTGATGCCAACTCCGGCGTACTCAACCCGCGCATTGACGTCGCTCTTGCCCTCATTGATTCCTGCCGCAATCACCGGCACCCCGTGGGACAGGCTCAGGAGCACACCGCCGAAGCCGCCGTTGGTGATGAACACGTCCGTTGAGGCGAATGTCCGGTCGAAGTCGACGAAGTCTTCCACCAGAATATTGGGCAGCGGGTAGCGCTGCCTCAGTTCCTGCGTCCCGGCCCCTCCCGTGGCCACAACAACCAGGGCGTCCGTGTCCTTGAGCGCCTCGATGGCCGGAACAATGAGCTTGCCGTGGTCCTTGTTGTCCACGGTCCCCTGCGTCACCACCACGGTGCGGGCGTAGTGCCGGGGAAGTTCAGCCGAAGGGGCCTCGGCCTCGGTGTCCGCACGGTAGGGAAGCACGGCGCCGACGTACCGGACCTTGGGATTGACGTTCCGGCGGGGGAAATCGATTGCCGCGGTGCCCGTCTGGATCACGGCGTCGGACCAGCGGTAGGGTTCGTCGGTTATGGGCCCGCGCTTCGGGGTGCGGAGGCCGTAGTGCTCCAGCTGCCTGACGTAACTGACCCGGGCGGGTTTGAGGACGAGCTGTTCCGATACAAGCCGGGCACCCGCATGGAGCAGCTTCTGGGGAAGGGTCCGCGCCGGTGAGAAGCCGAAGAACAGCGGAGGAACCAACGGGTCGCTTTCCATGTTGCCAACAGCCACGAAGCTGACAACCGATTTGCCCAGGATGGTCGAAACAAGCCGCTGGACAAACATTGCACTGTCCATCACAACAGCGTCGAACGGAAACGTGCTGTGGATGTCCCGGATGTCCTCGAAGAAATTGGACACGTTGCTGGCAAAAATCCGCTCGCCGTCAAACCGTATGGCCGCGGGCCCTTTCAGCCTGGCTCTCTCCGGATACAGCTCGTTGAGGTTTTCCGCGGTGTGTTCAATAGCCCGGTCGAACGGAAAATGCCGGATGCCCAGCTCCCTGAGCTTCTTGTTGAACACGGGGCCTGTGTACCACGCGACCTCATGCCCGGCCTCGGCCAGGCGCACGCCGATGCCGGTCATCGGGTTGAAGTGGCCGTCAATCGCCTGGCTGGCAAGCAGAATCTTCACGTGGGCTCCTTGGCGGGACCTGCGGCGGGTGGGTGCCGGCCGCGGCACATCTGCCACGACTGTATGCCCCCGGATTCCCAGCCACAATGCCCCTGCCGCGTGTAATGCGGCGGCCGGGCCAAGCTGCGACCGTGCCGGCGGGGCGCTCCTAGCCCGCGGACGCAGACGCTCCTAGGCGTCCAGCTTTGTCAGCGGCGCGTACCGGAGCAACAGTCGCTTCTCTCCGATTTCGAAGCTGACCTTGGCCACGGTCTTGTCCCCCGCGCCCTCGACGGCCAGGACGGTGCCGTTGCCGAAGCTCGTGTGGTTGACCTTGTCTCCCACGCTGACCGCGACGATCTCCTTCTGCGGCTGCACGCGGTTCTTGGCGATGGCGGCCGGGACGTCGGCGTTGAAGCCTGCGGACGGGCTGGCCTCGGCGCCGCGGGCGGCACCGGCGCCCCAGGACGATCCGCCGTAGCGGCTGGAGCCGATCGAGGCACCGCTCCCCCAGCTGCCGGTCTGGCGGTTGGAGCCTTCGCGCTTCCATTGCACGAGCTCGGCGGGGATTTCCTCGATGAACTGGCTCGCGGGGTTGTACTGGCTCTGGCCCCACATGCTGCGCACCTCGGAGCGGGTCAGGTACAGGCGCTTCCGGGCACGGGTCAGGCCCACGTAGGCCAGACGGCGTTCCTCGGCCAGTTCCTTGGGGTCCGTCGCGGAGCGCTGGTGCGGGAACAGCCCGTGTTCCATGCCGGTGAGGAACACCACCGGGAACTCCAGCCCCTTGGCGGTGTGCAGCGTCATCAGCGTGACGACGCCCAGGCGCTTGGCCGCGGCCACGGCGGCAACTATGTCTTCGGCGGTCCCCGCCGGCGCGTCCGGGATCTGGTCGGCGTCGGCCACGAGGGACACCTGCTCCAGGAAGGCGCCGAGGGAGCCTTCGGGGTTGTCGCGTTCGTATTCACGGACGACGGCGACGAGTTCCGCGAGGTTCTCCACACGGGACTCGTCCTGTGGATCGGTGCTGGACCGCAGCCCGGCGAGGTAGCCGGTCTGTTCCAGGACGGCCTCCAGGGCCGCAACCGCACCGGAGCCGGAGGCCACTTCGGCGAGGTCGTCGAGCAGTTTCACGAAACCCTGCACCGCGTTGACGGACCGGGTGGCCATGCCGGGCGCCTCGTCGGCGCGGCGGGCGGCGGCCATGAAGGAGATCCGGTCGCGCTGGGCGAGCGAGGCCACGGCGCCCTCGGCACGGTCGCCGATGCCGCGCTTGGGTTCGTTGAGGATCCGGCGCAGGTTGACGTCGTCGTCGGGGTTGACCAGCACCCGCAGGTAGGCGAGCGCGTCCTTGATCTCCTTGCGCTCGTAGAAGCGGGTTCCGCCGACCACCTTGTACGGCAGCCCGACCCGCACCAGGACGTCCTCGATGGAGCGGGACTGGGCGTTGGTGCGGTAGAAGATCGCGACGTCGCCGGGGCGGAGGTTGTCCTCGTCCTGGAGGCGGTCGATTTCCTTGGCGATGAACTGGGCCTCGTCGTGCTCGTTCTCGCCCACGTAGCCGATGATCTTGTGGCCGTCGCCCTCCGCCGTCCAGAGCCGCTTCTCCGGCCGGTTGGGGTTGCGGGAGATGACCGAGTTGGCCGCGCTGAGGATTGTCTGGGTGGAGCGGTAGTTCTGCTCGAGTTTGATGGTGCGGGCGTCCGGGTAGTCCTCCTCGAACTCCACGATGTTGCGGATATCGGCACCGCGGAACGCGTAGATGGACTGGTCCGAATCGCCGACGACGGTGAGCTCGGCCGCACCGGGGCCTTCACCGACGATCTCGCGCACCAGGGCGTACTGGGCGTGGTTGGTGTCCTGGTACTCGTCCACCAGGACGTGCCGGAAGCGGCGCCGGTAGGAGTCTGCCAGGGCCGGGAAGGCCCGGAACATGTAGACGGTCTCGGCGATCAGGTCATCGAAGTCCATGGCGTTCGCCTGGCGCAGGCGCTGGGTGTAGCCCGTGAAGACCTCGGCGACGGCCTGCTGGAAGGGATCGTTGTGCCTGGCGCTGGAGGCGTAGCCGTCCGCGTCGATCAGCTCGTTCTTGAGCGCTGAGATCTTGTGCTGGATGGCCTTGGGCGCGAACTTTTTGGGATCGAGGTCCAGGTTCTTGGCCACGAGCGTGATCAGCCGCAGCGAATCCGCGGCATCGTAGATGGAGAAGTTGGAGCTCAGGCCGACGTTCTTGGCCTCGCGGCGCAGGATCCGGACGCAGGAGGAGTGGAAGGTGGAGATCCACATGGTCTTGGCGCGGCCGCCGAGCAGGGCTTCGATCCGCTCCCGCATTTCGGCCGCGGCCTTGTTGGTGAACGTGATGGCCAGGATCTCGCCGTGGTGCGCGCGCTTCGTGGCGATCAGGTAGGCGATCCGGTTGCTGAGCACCCGCGTCTTGCCGGAGCCGGCGCCGGCCACTATCAGCAGGGCGCTGCCGGCGTGCTTGACCGCTTCCTCCTGCTCCGGGTTCAGCCCCTCCAGGAGCTCCTCCGCGCTGGGAAGCCGGGGGCGGTCCCAGTCCCCCGCGGTGCCGCTCTCGGCGCGGTTGGGGTCCCACCCGGCAGGGGATCCCACGGCCGCTGTGCCCGTTCCGGCGGACGATTTGGTGGCCGCCGCCATCTTGGAGGCAGCTTGGAAGGGTCCGTCGGCGAAAGGGTCAAACAACATGTCCATGGTGTTAACAAGTCTAGGCGGTGCCAGTGACCGCGGAGTCCGCCCCCTCGGGGACATGCCCTCCCCTGCCCGTCTCCGCTGGACATATGCCCCTCATGTCCATTCCTCGCAGCCAAGAATGAGCATGTCCCACGGAATTCGAGGCGAGGATTGAGCATGTCCAGTTCACGCATCAGGGACCGGGCGTGTCCGGTCCCGGTGCAGGACGGGACATGTCCAGTCCTCGCGCCCTGGATTGAGCATGTCCCCCGCACTCGCAGACCCCGGAGCAGCATGTCCACCCTTGTCCGCGACCATTGGACACTGAGCCGATATGTCCACGCACCGTGGCCAAGAATGAGCATGTCCCACGGGGGACCCCGAGCGTGACTCAAGCATGTCCACGCACCGTGGCCAAGAATGAGCATGTCCCACGGGGGACCCGGAGCGTGACTCAAGCATGTCCACGCACCGTGGCCAAGAATGAGCATGTCCCACGGGCGCGGCGCGGAGTCCTGAAGCTAGCCCACGGAGCCTGACTCGAGCGCGGCGCGGAGCTGCCGGACCGCCGTCGTGCCTCCGGCAAGGAACCACTCCAGTCCGTTGACCCGGACGACGTCGGCCGCGCCGCCGGCCGCGAGGACGATCGCCTTTCCGGGCAGCCAGTCCCATTCCGGGCAGCTGTGCTGGAACCAGCAGCCCAGCTCGCCGTCGGCCACGCGGCCGAGGTCGCACGAGCCCGAGCCGAACATCCGCAGCGTGGCAGCGGACGTTGCAGCGGCGTGCCAGGGCATGGCGCACATCGGATCGGCGAGCCAGCTGGGGTGGATGTAGCTGGCGGCACCGAGTTCGGACAATGGAGTGTCCGAACGGCCCCCGCCGTCGGCGCCCCGCGGCTGGAAGGCGGTCAGCCGTTCCCCGTTGAGCGTTGCGGTCCGGGCCGTCCCGCCGAGCCAGAGCTTCTCCTCCTGCGGCTGGAAGACCGCACCCAGCAGTACCCCGGAGGCGTCCTTCAGTGCAATCGCCGAGCACCAGTACGTCGACCCGTGCAGGAAGTTGTACGTTCCGTCCACCGGATCGATGACCCAGGTGCGGCCGCTGGCGCCGGCCACGGAAGCGCCCTCTTCACCGAGAACGCCGTCGTCGGGGCGGCAGCGCTGGAGCTGTTCCAGGACGTACGCCTCGGCAGCATGGTCGGCGGCGGTGACAACATCCGAGATGGACGTCTTCTGCCGTCCTTCCAGCCCGGCCTGCCGCATCAGCAGCGCCAACTGGCCGGCCTCCCGGACAAGGGCTTCCGCCAACTGGTAGTCATCCAGGCCGGGGTCGAGATCTGCGGTGCTGTGCCGGCCAAGCCGGTGTTTTCCTAGTTCGGTCACGCGTTCCAGCCTATCGGCGGCGGATGGCGGTGAACAGACAGCGCCGGCCCGGCGGCCCGGGCGGGCGATAATGGAGCCATGGCCAAGACACCCGCACAGCGGATCAAGAAGCACGGCGCCAATGCAGCCGTCCCTCAGCACCACCTGCCGTCCGTGATCAATCCCAGCACCAGCCGGACCCCGCAAAAGGCGCAGAACAACAGCAGCCTGATCCTGATCGCCGGCGTCGTGGCCAGCCTCTTCCTGTTCTGGTACCTCCACCTGCTCACCCTGAACCAGCTCACCCAGCTCTCCGGCGGCCTGCCGATGCCGGACTCGCTGATCGGGGGCTTCGACCAGGGCTTCGTGGAGCGGCTGCGAGACGCCACGGATCCGGACGCCCGCGGGCAGCTCAACTACATCCACAAGACGGCAGGCACGCTCTTCCCGTTGATCTTCGGCTTCAGCTGGCTCCTGCTGATCGGAACGAACGTGGCCCGAAAACCCCTGCGCTGGGCGCTGTGGGCCATTCCGCTGCTCTTCGCCGCCGTGCGGCTGTGGGGCAACACCGCCATTGACGCCATGATGTCCGCAGACGCGGTCGACGCCGGCCAGGTTGCCCTCGCGTCGGGGCTCACCGTGGCCGGCTGGGTGCTGCTGGTGCTGAGCCTCGTGGCAGGTGGCGCCGCGGTGTTCCTGGGCCGGAAATCCGCCTCCCCCGCGGCCCGGTCCGCGGGACATGCCCAGCCCTAGTCGCGGCCCGTGGACATAGTCCCGCTATGTCCATCCCTCGCGGCGTCCAGGGGGCATGTCCGCCGGGATTGGTGAAGGATCCGCGGGCGGAGGCTCAGGCCTCGGCTGCGAGGAAGCCCCGGGCCTGATCCGCACGTTGCTGGGCGCCGGACCCTTCGAAGTGGTCTGCTGCCCGAAGCAGGTTCTCCCCGGCCGCATCCGCGTTTCCAATCGCAAAATGTGCCCGGCCCAGCAGCAGGCACGCCTCGCCGAGGATCTGGGGTGAAGGCTCGTCCGGCTCCGCACAGATCTGGTCCAACAATTCGATTGCTGCGGTGGCCTCACCGGCCAGAAATTTCCAGTGGGCCCGGTTCAGCTTCATCAGCAGGTAGTCGTTGGCGCTTCCGCCGATGACATCCGTGGCTAGCTCCGCTCGTTCGATGCAGCGCAGGGTGTCGGCGTCGGCCACGTCGGCCGCGAGCCGCATGGCTGCGGAGGCCCTGTTGAACTTCGCCCAGATGTCCAGGTTCCTGGCGGGCGAAAGAGTGGCCGCCGCGAGCTCGTGGTAGTGGAGACCTTCCTGGACTTTGTTGCAGAGAAAGGCGACGTTTCCGATGACCCAGTAACCCTTGCCCACCAGTTGATCGTCGACTTCGGCTTCGATGGCCTCGGCGAGCGCGAGGCTTTCGGCCCAGGCTTCCTCGAGCCTCCCGCTGTCGGCCAGGGCGGCAATCAGCGCTTGGCGGGCTTTGACATTCGTTTCGATGTCATCCTCATCTGCCACCAGTGCCACGGCTTCCCGCGCAGCGTCAGCAGCCCGTTCCAGCAGCCCGGCCCCCTGCCTGGCCTTCGCCAGGAGAATGTAGGCCTGTGCTTCGGGCTGCGATTCGGTCGCGGAACGAGGACCGGCAACCAGCGAGCACGCCAGAGCAGCGCAGGCCTCGAAGTCCTCGGCGTCCAGGAGGTTCTCGGCCCGGAGGAACGTCATGTTCCACCACGAATCCATATCACCTTCATTGCGGGCTATTTCCGCGGCATCCTGGGCACTGCTGGCTGCTTGAAAGAAGGCATGGTTGGTCCGGTGCTCGTATGCCTGCAATTCAGCGGCGGCGTACAACGGCGAAACGGAGTTCAATGGCATGCCTCCATTATCCGTTGCCACGCAAGCGGAAATGAACAAACCCCGCAAGCAGGAACGGCGAAAGATTTGGGCAGGAGTCGCGCCGATAGCACAGTATCGAATATTGCGGCCGTAATTGTTATACAACGGCGTGTCTACTCCTCTATACTGACCAAGTACCACATTAGTCACATCAGCCACTTACGTATCAGGAGTCCTTCATGAAGAAATCCCTCGCAACACTCCTTATCGCCGGCGCGCTGGCAGTCGCAGGTCTTTCCGCGACCTCAGCAATCTCGGCTACCGGCGAAAACTCCGGACAGGGCTCCGTGCAGGCAGTCAACTGGTGGCCGAATTCCACCCCGAAGAACTAACCAACAACAACGACGGCGGGTACCGGATATTGATTCCGGTATCCGCCGTCTTGCTTAATCCTCAAAACGGAGCCTGCGCCTGATGGGCCCGGTCCACCCCTGCTCCGTGGCTGAACAACGCGGCGTGGCTGTTCAGCGGCTGATCAACGCGGCGATCTCGGCCGCAGGGACGGGCCGGCTGAAATAGTAGCCTTGGCCGCTGGCGCAGCCCAGCCTCACGAGCTCGGCCGCCTGCTCGGCCGTCTCGATTCCCTCGGCAATTGCCTTGAGCCCGCAGGCGTGGATGAGGTGCAGTACCGCCGCGACGAAGTTGCTCTGCTCTTCGTCTGAGCCCAGCCCGTCGATCAGGCTCTTGTCGATCTTGACCACGTTGACCGGCAGCTTCCGCAGGTAGCTGATGGACGAATAGCCGGTGCCGAAGTCGTCGATTTCGAGCTGCACGCCGAGTCGGCGCAGCCCGCTCAGGGAGTATTTGTCCACGTCCCCGCCATTGATGGCCATTGATTCGGTCAGCTCCACGATGAGGTTTGCGGCATCCACCCCGGTTTCACGGAGGATGTCGCGCACGTGTTCGATCAGGTCCAGGTTCTGCAGCTCGGTTGTCGAGATGTTGACCCGGACATTGAAGCTCGGGTCAACGTCCAGTTCCCGCTGCCAGTCGCGCAGCTGGCGCACGGCGTTCCGCAGGACCCAATGGCCCAGATCCACGATCATGCCGGTCTCTTCGGCCAGCGGAATGAACTGGTCCGGCATGAGCAGTCCCCGCTCCGGATGGTTCCACCGCACCAGCGCCTCGACGCCTTCGAACTTGCCGGTCGCGAGTGCCACCACCGGCTGGTAGTGCAAGACAAGTTGGTCCTGGCGGATCGCTTCACGCATTTCCGTGACCATCACGCTCTGGAGCCGGCGGGCATACAACAAGGCGGGTTCGAACACCTTGATGCTGCTGTGCGGCTGGGCCTTGGCCGCGTACATGGCGGTATCGGCTTCCATGACCAGATCGTCGACCGACTGCCCCGGCTCGGCAATCCGCAGTCCGATGCTCGTGCCGCAGGTGATCCGCAGGTCCCCGATTTCCAGGCTCTCGCTGAGCGCCTTCAGGATCCTGTTGGCCACGCGTCGGGCCCGGACGAGGTTGGACTTGGGCAGCATGACGGCGAACTCGTCGCCGCCGAGGCGTGCCACAGTGTCAGTCTCGCGGACTGCTTCCTGGAGCCGCCGGGCGATCACGCGGAGGACGTCGTCCCCGGCGCTGTGTCCCAGCGTGTCGTTGATGCCCTTGAACGAATCCAGGTCGAGGATCAGCAGCGCCGGCGGCATTTCACCCCGCGACGTCTCGGCGAGGGCATGGCTCAGCCCCGAGTTAAGCGCCGTCCTGTTGGCAAGCTGGGTCAGCGGGTCCGTCAACGCCATGCGCTCAAGCTCAACCTGCGCATCGCGCAGCATTGCCGTGCGGCTTTCCACCCGCTCCTCAAGCTCCTGGTAGATCGTCTGCAGGTCATCAGCCATCAGGTTGATCCCCGCGATGACGGCCGCGACGTCGTCCCGGGCACCCGAGTGGGGGATCCTGGTGGTCAGGTCACCACCGGCAATCCGGACGATACCCTCCACAAGGGCGTGCAGCCTGGGGTCCGGAGGATCAGTCTTCACTCGCGTATAGCCCTAACCACTCGACGGCCTCGGCCTCTGAGGTGAAGAACTGCGCCGGAATCGTCTCTGTCTTTGAGCGGAGCAGATAGTGGGCAATGACGCGGTCGACGGGGCTTTCGCCGACCAGGGCGAAGGCCGATGCCGCGATGGAGGATGCGTACACATGCCGCGCCTCGACGCTGACCCCGACCACACCGGTGATGACAAGCAGGACCGGCATGCGACGGCCGATGGCCAGTGCACGGACCGCCGCTCCGGCAACACGCGCTTCGGCCCCCGCGATCTCCTCGTTGGGCGGCAGCGTGACTTGGATGATCCCGCCGTCGAGCAGACGAACACCGATCGGGGCCGCCGCGCCGGCGGCCACATCCGCAGCAAGTCCGGCGGCCACATCCGGAGCAAGCCCCCCGACCGCAGCAGAGGCAAGGCCCGCGACCACCGCAGAGGCAAGTCCGGCGACCACGCCAGTGGCGAGTTCCGGTACCTCAGCAGGGGCAGGAGCCGGGGCCCCCGTGGTCTCCTCGGGGAGCTGGTCATCGGGCGCGGCGAGCGCTTCAACCGTCATCGGACTGCAGCCCCCTGCGTCGGTTCCGGAAGGCAGTCGCAGCATCAAGGCGCGGCGAGACTAGCTGATCAAACATTCGTCCCCAAAGACTACAAAGTCGGCATTTCGGCGTGCGCTAGAGACAGCTCGCGCACGAGGCACCGGAATTCCGGTGAGTGCCCTTATGATAATGCAAGCTCGGGCCGTTGTGAGACATACGACACCCCGTGGTCGCCTGATCTTCATCCGGCCCGGCCAGCAGGGCTCCTTCTTGCCCTGAGCCCGTTCCGGATGCGCTGGGCAACGACCAACCCCACGGCGGCCATGCCGATGGTGATGGGGTAGCCCATCAGCCGCTCCAGGGTTCCCGGTTCCGGGACCGCCATCCCGGTCACACCAGCGGTGACGAGCGCGCCGAGGGATACCGCACCACAGGCGAGGATGAACCAGCCCAGCGCCGTCTGCCGGATCCACAGCCAGCCCAGGATGAGCAGGGCCAACGCTCCGGCCGCGAAGTAGATCACCGCCCCGGCCCCGTGCCAGCCGGACCCTGCGTCCTCGGGCACCAGACCCACAATGACAGTTCCGGTGCCCGCCGTGAAACTGAGCAGCCGTGCGGCAAGTGCGGCAAGTGCGGCGAGAGCGGCGCGCGACAGCGGCCGCTGGCCCGGGCGCCGCGGGATCCGGGCCCCGGGCCGCGCCGCGGTGCACAGAAGGGCGGAGCTCAGCAGCAGGGCGCCGACCACCATGCCGAGGCCCTGGACCACGAACGAGGCGTTCATCAGCAGGTGCGCCGGGGAGCACACGTCCCGGCCGTCAAACACCCCGCAGCCCAGGGCACCGAGATCGCTGATGTAGCCGGTCCGGCGGCTGTACGGATCCCGCCCCGCCCACACTCCGATAACGGCCGCCTCGGCCACGAAATACTGCAGCACGCTGAGCTTGGCGAGGGCGCCGACGTAAAACCTGGTGGACGCCACGTCCGGAATGTAGAGGACGTCCTCGGGGACCGCGGGGGCTGGGGCTGTCATGCCAAGAGCGTAGTACGCCCCTCACCTTGTATGCTTATATCCGTGTCCGCACGGGCCGGCCTTGCAGCCGTCCGCCGCGGATGCCCGCCCTCGTAGCTCAGTGGATAGAGCACGGCTCTCCTAAAGCCGGTGTCGTTGGTTCGATTCCAATCGAGGGCACTTGAACCTGCCAGCACCGGGCACCGCTCCGGAATTCGATCTCCGCGGCTACCTGCTGGGCAGCTGGAACGTGGCCCGGACCCTGCTGGACCGGGCCACCGGCACCCGTGGGACCTTCACCGGCGTCGTCCGCTTCACTCCCCTGACCCGTCCGGACGGTCAGGACGAGGACGGCGGCCTCCGCTTCCGCGAAGAAGGCACCATTGCCTGGCCGTCCTTCAGCGGGGAACCTTTCACCGGACCGGCGAGCCGGGAGTATCTGCTCCGGCCCACCGAGGCCCGCGCCACGATGGACATGTTCTTTCCCGACGGCCGCCCCTTCCACCGGATGGGGTTCGGCACGGCCAGCAGCCACGCCCAGCACTGGTGCGACCCGGACACTTACCAGGTGGGCTACACCCTGATCGGGCCGGACGATTTCCGCTACCGCTGGAATGTCACCGGACCGGCCAAAGACCAGCTGATCGAATCCGTACTGCACCGCATCACAGGAACCCCGGCGTGAATCCCCTTATTGTTGTTTCCGCCGTCTGCGTCTTCGACGGCGCCGGACGACTCCTGACGGTCCGGAAGCGGGGCACGGACAAGTTCATGCATCCCGGCGGCAAGCCCGAGGCCGGCGAAAACGCCGCCCAGACGGCATCCCGCGAGCTGGAGGAAGAGGTGGGGATCGTGCTCGCGCCGGAAAAGCTGAAGCTGCTGGGAATCTGGCTCGCGGACGCCGCCAACGAGGCCGCCACACAGATCGAAGCCACCGTCTTCACCGCGCCCGGGGTGTGGAGCGCTCATCCCTCCGCCGAGATCGCCGAAATCCGTTGGCTGGATCTGGCCGTCGAGCTGCCGGACGATCTCGCGCCCCTGATCACCGACCACGTGCTGCCCGCCCTCGAGGCCAGCCGGCCCTAGGCTCCGGACCAGCGTTCCGCCCCACGGCGTTCCGCACCGGCGTTCCGGACCAGCGTTCCGGCCCCGCAGCACGCCTAGTGCTCCGGCACGGCCTCTCCGGCAACAGCCGTCGCCTCGGCAAACTGGGTCCGGTACAGCTCCGCATAGCGGCCCTCGGCGGCAAGCAGTTCGGGGTGGGTTCCCCGCTCCACAATGGAGCCGTCCTCCACCACCAGGATGACGTCGGCCGCGCGGATGGTGGAGAGCCGGTGGGCGATCACGACGGCGGTGCGTCCCTCCAACGCGGCGCCGAGCGCTTCCTGCACCGCGGCTTCGTTGGTGGAGTCCAGGGCGGCCGTGGCCTCGTCCAGGATCACCACCCGCGGCTGCGCGATCAGCAGGCGCGCAATGGTCAGGCGCTGCCGTTCGCCGCCGGAGAGCCGGTAGCCGCGCTCCCCCACCACGGTGTCCAGGCCATCGGGCAGGGACCGGATCATGTATTCGAGGCGGGCGCGGCGCAGCACATCCCACATCTGCGCCTCGGTGGCCTCCGGGCGCGCCAGGCGCAGGTTGGAGGCGATGCTTTCGTGGAACAGGTGCCCGTCCTGCGTCACCATGCCGAGCGTTTCCCGCATCGAATCGAACGTGAGATCGCGGACGTCCACGCCCGAGCCGGGTTCCGTGCCGCCGAAACGCACGGCGCCGGAATCGACGTCGTACAGCCGCGAGAGCAGCTGCGCGATGGTGGACTTGCCGGCCCCCGAGGAGCCCACGAGGGCCACGGTCTGGCCGGGCTCCACCCGGAAGCTGATGCCGTGCAGGACCTCTTCGCCGCCGCGGGTGTCCAGCGTGGACACGTCCTCCAGCGAGGCCAGCGAGACCTTGTCAGCGGAAGGGTAGGCGAAGCGGACGTCGTCGAACTCGACCGAGAGCGGGCCGGGCGGCGAGGACACCGCGTCCGGCTTCTGCTGGATGAGCGGCTTGAGGTCCAGGATCTCAAACACCCGCTCGAAGCTGACCAGGGCGCTCATGATCTCCACCCGGGCGTTGGAGAGCGCCGTGAGCGGCGCGTAGAGGCGGGTGAGCAGCAGTGCCAGCACGACGACGTCGCCGGCCGCCAGCTGCCCGGCGAGCGCCAGCCAGCCGCCCAGGCCATACACGAGCGCGAGGGCCAGTGCGGAGACGAGCGTCAGCGCGGTGACAAAGGTGAACTGCAGCATGGCGGTTCGCACGCCGATGTCCCGGACCCGGCCGGCCCGGAGGGCGAACTCGCGGGATTCCTCGTCCGGACGGCCGAAGAGCTTGACCAGGGTGGCGCCCGGGGCGGAGAACCGCTCCGTCATCTGGGTGCCCATGGCTGCGTTGTTGTCCGCGGCTTCGCGGCGCAGGTCGGCCAGCTTGGACCCCATCCGGCGGGCCGGAATCAGGAAGATCGGCAGCAGGATCATGGCCAGCACGGTCACCAGCCAGGACTTGCCCAGCATCACCACGAGGGTCAGCGCGAGGGCCACGACGTTGCTGACGACGCCGGACAGTGTGCCGGCGAAGGCCGACTGCGCGCCGATCACGTCGTTGTTCAGCCGGCTGACCAGCGCCCCGGTGCGGGTGCGGGTGAAGAAGGCGATCGGCATCTTCTGCACGTGGTCGAACACCCTGGTGCGCAGGTCCACGATGACGCCCTCACCGATGATCGAGGACAACCAGCGCGTGATCAGGCCGATCCCGGCTTCCGCGACGGCAACGATGGCGATCAGCACGGCCAGACGGACCACGACGTCGGTGCCCGCTCCGGCGATGATCGCATCCACCACCTGGCCGGCGAGGACCGGGGTGGCGACGGCCAGCACAGCCATCACGATCGACAGCAGCACGAAGGCGATCAGCTTTCCCCGGTGCGGGCGGGCAAAGCTGAACACCCGCTTGAGGGTTTCCTTGGAGAACGGCTTGGAGCCGCTCGAGGCGCGTGTGATGTTGTAGAGGGAGCTCCAGGCCACCCGGTCCATACTCATGTGTTGTTGCCTTTCGGGGCGGTATCTCGTCGGCCGTGTGCTGCCGGGGAGGTATGGCCCAGCAGCTCGGTGACGACGCCGTTGTCCACGTTCCAGCGCGCGTCAAGGCGCACGTTTTCCAGCAGCCGGCGGTCGTGGCTGACCAGGAGCAGCGCGCCGTCGTAGCTTTCGAGGGCTTCCTCGAGCTGTTCGATGGCGGGCAGGTCCAGATGGTTGGTGGGTTCGTCGAGGACCAGCAGGTTCACACCGCGCGCCTGCAGCAGCGCGAGGGCGGCCCGGGTGCGTTCCCCCGGCGAGAGCGAGTCGACCGGGCGGGTGGTGTGGTCGGCCTTGAGCCCGAATTTTGCCAGTAGGGTGCGGACTTCGGCCGGGGTGTGGCCCGTCAGCACGGCTTCGACAGCGTCTCCGAGCAACAGCCCGCCGGCGAGCAGCCCGCGGGCCTGGTCGATCTCGCCGACGGCAACGGAGGCGCCCATGGAGGCCTCCCCGGAATCGGGCCGCTGAACGCCCAGCAGGAGGCGTAGCAGCGTGGACTTGCCGGCACCGTTGGGCCCCGTGATGCCGATCCGTTCACCGGCGTTCAGCTGCAGGTTCACCGGTCCCAGGGTGAAGTCCCCCTGCTGGACGACGGCGTCACGGAGCGTCGACACGACGGCGCTGGACCGCGGGGCCTGGCCGATGCTGAATTGCAGCTGCCATTCCTTGCGGGGTTCTTCCACCTCGTCGAGCCGTGCGATGCGGGATTCCATCTGCCTGACCTTCTGGCCCTGCTTCTCGGAGGATTCGGTGCTGGCGGCTCGCCGGATCTTGTCATTGTCCGGGTTCTTCTTCATGGCGTTCCGGACGCCCTGGGAGCTCCACTCGCGTTGGGTCCGGGCCCGTGAGACGAGGTCCGCCTTGGTGTTGGCGTACTCCTCGAAGCGTTCCCGGGCGTGCCGGCGGGCGACGGCGCGCTCTTCCAGGAAAGCCTCATAGCCGCCGTCGTAGACGGCCACGGAGTTCTGCGCCAGATCCAGCTCAACGATGGTGGTCACGCACCGTGCAAGGAACTCGCGGTCGTGGGAGACCAGCACCACTCCGCCGCGCAGGCCCTGCACGAAGGCCTCGAGCTTGGCCAGGCCGTTGAGGTCCAGGTCATTGGTGGGTTCGTCCAGGAGCACGATGTCGAATCGGCTCAGCAGCAGGGCCGCCAGGGCCACCCGGGCAGCCTGGCCGCCGGAGAGGCCGGTCATCCCGGCGTCGGGCCCCACGTCGAGGCCAAGGTCCGCCAGGACGGCCGGGATGCGGTCCTCCAGGTCGGCGGCGCCGGACGCCATCCAGCGGTCGAAGGCCAGGGAGTAGGCGTCGTTGGAGCCGGGGGCGCCGGAACCCAGGGCCTCGGCGGTGGACTCCATCTCGAGCGTGGCCTGGGCGCAGCCGGTGCGGCGCGCGATGTACCCGCCGACCGTTTCGCCGGCCAGGCGTTCGTGTTCCTGCGGCAGCCAGCCCACAAAGGCGTCCGCCGGGGCCAGGCTGACAGTGCCCTCCTGCGGAGCGTCGACGCCGGCAAGCAACCGGAGCAGGGTCGATTTGCCCGCGCCGTTGGCGCCCACGACGCCGACGACGTCGCCCGGCGCGACAGTAAGGGAGAGTTTGGCGAAGAGGGTGCGGTGGTCGTGACCACCGGAAAGGTCCTTGGCAACAAGGGTTGCAGTCATTAGTCCATCCTCTCACCGCGGCCCAAAACGGGCGCCCGAACGCGCAGTAGCAACGGCAGCCCAACACAGCTCCGGGCGGTGCGGATATCCGCCGGGCATGAAAGAACCCGCCGGTCCGGACTTGGGGGGTGTACGGACCAGCGGGTTCGACCATTTAGCATAGTTGAATCAGCTCCTCCCGTAAAATCCGCACCCGAAGTTCCACAGCGCAGCCGCACGCCCATTGCCGCCCGTCCGCCCGAGCCTGCAGGAAGCCGTAGATGCCACTACCAGCCAAGGCGTTTCAACTCTGGCTTCATGGTGTCGCCCCGACGGCAAGCACGGCCGATATCTGCAGGATCTCCGGCATCAAGCGCACCACCCTGGCCCAGCAGCTGGTGCGCGGGAAAGTGGCGGAAAACACCCTGGTGAGCATCAGCCGCGCGTTGCGGCTGAGCCCCTTGACGGCCTTGGCGTCCTTCGACCACTACGCCGAACTTGCCGGCAACCCGCAGCCGCCGACCCCCGCCGAACTCGTCAGCCAGATTGCCACGATGGACCTGCTGCGCGCAGTCATAGACCGCTCTTCCCCCGCGGACGGCGGCGCCGGGGCCGGGCCGAGGGCGGGCCGGCCCGCCCTCAGCCCGGCCCCGCACGCGACGTCGGTCCGGAACTGGGTGGACTCGATCGACGACGGCGAGCTGCGGCACCGGGTGTCGGCCGCCACCGGCGTCGCGCCCCAAAACTACTCCGCACAGTTGACCGCCAACAGGTTGTCTCCGGAGCTCGCGGTCGCCACCGCGCGCGCGGCTGGCGTAGGATTCACGGGCGGACTCGTGGCCACCGGCTTGATCACCGAGGAAGAGGCCGGCTGGCCGCCGGACGCGAAGCAGTCGGCCCTGGATGCGCTCCCGGACGGTGAGCTCACCGCCCTGGCCGGCGAACGGTTGCAAACGCTCGGAAAGACCCTCCGTCGCCAGGAGCAGGAACAGGCACAAACAGAAAAGATTTGGGAGAACCTCGGATGATCGCGATCCTGCAATGGACCACCCTGGCGGTCTGCGGCATCGTAGCGCTCGCCCGCATCCCCAGCGCGCTCCGGGGTGAGAACCGTTCGCTTTTCTTCATCTACGCGTTTATGACGGTGGCTATCCTGCTGAGTATGGATGCCCCGTATCTCGCCGTGGATCAGGTTCTGGGCGGTACGAACCTGGCAAATCTGATGCTCCGCTTCATCATTTTCGGCGCTATCTTTGCTCTCGGGCTCAGGGTCGCCCGGGGGTTCGGCGCCGACGATGCCCTGCGGCTCATCACCGGCCCCGTCGGGATCGTGGTGCTGGGAGCAGCCTCCGTGGTGGTGGTGGCGGTTTTCCTGATGATGGATACGGCCGGCTCGTCCGCCGGACTGGTCGATGTTTTCGCCAAGGATGCGCGCCATGCCGCCCTCGTGGAGTACTACGGCGCCGCCGGCCGCCTGTACCCCGCGTATGTGACACTGGCCCTGCTGCCGGCCATGGTGCGTACCGCGGCCAGCAGACTTCCCGTCCTCGTACGGCTGAGCGCGGCTTTGCTCGCCGTGGGATCGGTTGCCATCACCTTGAGCCTGCTGTCCCCGGCGATTCCCCCTTCGCTGGGGTTCTTGCGTTTCGTTTTCAGCTACACCGCTATTCTTTGCCTGGTTCTGGGCCTTGCCCTGATCTGGCTGGGGAAGACAGTGGCGAAGCGGCCGCCGAAGACGCAAACTGGCTTCAACTGACGGTTACCGTGAGCTGGGCGGGCGAGCGAATTGGAAGAGTCGGGGATGATGGCAGTCCTTGAATGGGGCACGCTGGTGGTGTGCTGCACCGTGCTTCTCCTCCGCGTTCCTGATGCCGTGAAGGGACGGAACAGAACCGTATTCGGAATCCTGCTCCTGGCGACGCTGTGCAGCGTACTCGCCGTCTCCGGTCCCTACGAGGCGATCGACGGCGTGCTCGGGGGCTGGAACCTCACCCATCTCATCCTGCGGTACCTCGTTTTCGCCACCGTCCTGCTGGCCGGCCTGCGGATTACGCGGGGGCTCGCCGCGACCAGGGGCTACCGGCTGATTGCCGGGAGAACGGGACGCTGGGCCCTGGGCATCAGCTGCGTGGCCGTAGCGGCGCTCTTCCTCCTCATGGACACGCGAGGGTCCTCTGCTGGCCTGGAGGCCCTCTCGGGCAGCGGCGGGCGGAACGCGGTCCTTGCTCCCTTCTATGCCGCCGCCGGCCGCAGCTACCCGGCTTTCGTCTCACTAGTCCTCATGGCACCCCTGCTGTCTGCAGTCAGGAGCCAGCTGCCGCGACTCGTGCGGGCAGCCGCGCTCGTGACGCTGCTCGGGGCCCTCGCCGTGGTGGTGAGCATTCCAGCGTCCTTCGCCCCTCCGGACTGGGCCCTCGGGCAGCATGTGGTCAATTACTCAGCGGTCTTGGGCTACGTACTGGGCCTCGCCCTGTTCTGGTTCTCCGGGCTGATCGCCAGCAAATCTGGTAACGCTAATGCAACATTAGGAAAGAACAGCGATTAGACATTCACAAAATCATTAGACCGTGAGAGAATCATGAATGTGTGAAAGCGGCATTCGCTTCGTGTACGGGAATCAGCCGTGCGAAGCCGAGGCAGTCGTCCAAGCACCATTGGGGGGATGAGTGGTAGCGGTCCATCGGACCGCTACCACTCAGCCTGTTTAGCGCGACTTTCCGCCCCTAAAAACCCAGCTACCCCGGGCGTCAGCGCACAAACCTCAAGGTCACCAGCTGGAAGGGCCGGAGCACCAGTTCCGCCGAATCGCGCCCCGGCGTCACTCCAGGCGCCGCCACCGGACGTTCCAGCAGATCCACAGTGTGGACGCTGGCGACGTCGAAGTTGGCCGTCACCATCCCGGTGGATCGTTCCCCCAGGGACTCGTACAGCCGCACAATCACGTCGCCCGAACCGTCCTCGGCGAGCTTCACGGCCTCGATGACGAGGCCCTGGTTGAACACGGTGAACAGGGGTTCCACCCCGTGGGCACCCTTGACGATCCGGGGTGCGAGGTTGGTGCGGTAGCCCTCCTCGACCGCGTCGGCAATGCTGGCGCCCGGCCGGATCGTCACGTTGAGTTCGTGCTGGCCGCGGTCTGCGCCCGGGTCGGGGAACCTCGGTGCCCGCAGCAGCGAGAGACGCACTGTGGTGGTGGTCCCGCCGTCGTCCCGGATAGTCCGGGTGACGTCGTGGCCGTAGCTGGAGGCGTTGGAGACCGCGACGCCGTAGCCGGGCTCGGCGACGTGGATCCAGCGGTGCGCACAGATCTCGAACTTGGCTGCTTCCCAGGAGGTATTGACGTGGGTGGGGCGGAAGACGTGCCCGAACTGGGTCTCCGAGGCGGAGCGGTCCGCCCGGACGTCGAGGGCAAACCCGAGCTTGAGCAGCTTCTCGCTCTCCTGCCAGTCCACGGCCGTGGCAATAGATAGCGAGTCGGAGCCCGCCTCGAGCGAGATCCGCTGGGTCACAGCTGAGGAGCGGGCGAGCCGTTCCACCACGACGACGGCGTCCGGGCTTTCCCCTCGGGGGTCGCGCTCCAGCGTCACCGAGCGCGCCTCGGTCAGGGCCACGACGTTTCGGCGATAGAACGCATCGATGTCCCAGGCGTCCCATTCGTTGGGGGTGTCCCGGTGCAATTCCAGGAGGTTTCCAAACTGACCGGGCGCAATGGCCTCGCGCCCGCTGGCGTAGTCCATCAGGGATGCCAGCAGACCGTCGGCATTGACGACCGCCCGGATGATCCCGTTGTCCAGGATGTAGCCGCCCTTGGCCTCGGTGACAGATACGGGCTGCTCGGCGCGGACCGGCTCGGCGACGGCCAGGGCGGGAACACCCTGGCGCTCATGCGGTGCCGCGTTGAGCAGGAAGTCCCGATCGCCCGTGCCGAGCAGCACCCGGGCGGCGTCCGTGATGATCGCTTCGAGTGCCTTTCCGACGGCGGCATAGTTCCGTTCAGCGTCCTGATGGACCCAGGCAATCGAGCTGCCCGGAAGGATGTCGTGGAACTGTTGCAGCAGGACCAGGCGCCACAGGCGTTTCAGTTCCGCCGCCGGGTAGCTGTAGCCGGCGCGCACCGCCGCGGTGGCGCACCAGAGCTCCGCTTCCCGCAGCAGGTGCTCGCTGCGACGGTTGCCCAGTTTGGTGTTGGCCTGGCTCGTGTAGGTCCCGCGATGGAGTTCCAGATACATTTCCCCCACCCAGACCGGAAGAGGCTCGTACTCGGCCTGCGCCCGGGTGAAGAAGCTGGCCGCCGAGCCGATCAGCACCTTGGGGGATCCCTCCAGGTCTGCCGTGCGGCGCGCCGCCGCCAGCATTTCGCGTGTGGGTCCGCCGCCGCCGTCGCCATAGCCGAACGGGACCAGGGACACGGTGCCGCGGCCATGGTCGCGGTAGTTCCGCTCCGCGTGGGCGAGCTCGCGTCCGCTCAGCTCGGAGCTGTAGCTGTCCACGGGCGGGAAGTGGGTGAACAGCCTGGTGCCGTCGATTCCCTCCCAGCTGAAGGTGTGGTGGGGCATCCGGTTGACCTGGTTCCAGGAGATCTTCTGGGTCAGGAACCACTTGCTGCCGGCGGCCTTGACGATCTGCGGCATGGCCGCGGAGTAGCCGAAGGTGTCCGGCAGCCACGCTTCCCGGCACTCCACGCCGAACTCGTCCAGGAAGAAGCTCTTGCCTTCCAGGAACTGGCGGGCCATGGCCTCGCCGCCGGGCATGTTCGTGTCCGACTCGACCCACATGCCGCCTACCGGCACGAACTGGCCGGACTTGACCTTTTCCCGGATGCGCCCGAACAGCTCCGGATAGTATTCCTTGATCCAGGCAAGCTGCTGGGCCGACGAGCAGCAAAATACAAACTCAGGATTCTCATCCATGAGCGCGACCACATTGGAGAACGTCCGGGCGCACTTGCGGATAGTTTCCCGGATGGGCCACAGCCAGGCGGAGTCGATGTGTGCGTGGCCGGTGGCCAGCAACTGGTGGGCGGAGGCGTAGGCCGGACGGGCCAGGACCCCGGCGAGGGCGGCCCGGCCGGCAACTGCGGTTCCCGGGACATCGTCGGGATCCATCACATCCAGCATGCGTTCGAGTGCCCGCAGGATTTCGTGGCGGCGGGGAAGTTCCAGGGGCAACTCGTGCATCAGCCCGCTAAGCGTCCAGATGTCCTGTTGCAGCTCCCAGACAGCCTGGTTGAGCTCGGCGATGACGATTCGCCCCAGCCGGTATCCCGGCTCATTGCCCGAGGTCGCCTTGTCGCCGTAGGGGGTGGGGGCGAAGGTCCATCCCTGCGAAAGGTCGGGGTTCGCCGCGGCCTCGACATAGAAATCGACGGACATTCCGCTGCCGAGCAGCTTGAGCGGGATGTACTGGTTCCGCGGGGAAATGGCCTTGATGATGGTGCCGTCGGGCCGCCAGGCGATGCCTTCGCACTGGAAGCCCGGAAGGCCGCCGCTGAAACCCAGATCCACCACGATTTCCACGGCCGTGTCCGCCCGGGTGCCCCAGGAGGTCGGCACGTCGCCCTGTAGCCGCAGCCAGGTGGTGCTCCAGGGCCGGCCCCAGGGCGCCCCATGTTCCTGCGGGGCGAAGTCCTGCCGGAGGGCCTCCATGACCGGCACCGGCTCGCCGGGAACCTCCCAGCTGCTCAGCGCCAGCGGGATACTGCGCGAGTAGATCGCGGGGATGATGCGTTCGCGCAGAAAGCGGTCCAGCCGGACTTCCGTGAGACGGCGGTCGTCGTGCAATGTGATCCTCTTAGCGCTGGTGTGGCTGAAGCCCGATCGTATCCAATCGATAGATAAAACTTACGTTGCGCGGCGGCAATCAGCCAAGGGCGCCGCTCAGGGCGCGGGCGCCGCTCAGGCCAAGGGCGCCGCTCAGGCCGAGGGCGCGGGGGTGGAGACCCGTCCGTGGCCCGCGTACACGTTGATGGTGGTGCCGCGGCTGAACCCGGCGAGGGTCATTCCGCTGGCTTCCGCGAGCTCGACAGCCAGGCTCGATGGTGCGCTGACGGCCGTGAGCACGGGGATGCCGGCCAGCGAGGCCTTCTGGACCAGCTCGAACGAAGCCCGTCCGGAGACCTGCAGCACGGTACCGCTCAAGGGCAGCAGGCCCTCCCGGAGCGCCCAGCCGACAACCTTGTCCACCGCGTTGTGGCGTCCCACATCCTCCCGGAGGCACAGCAGCTCGGCGGAGCCGTCGTCGGCAATCCGGAACAGCCCCGCCGCATGCACGCCACCGGTGACATCGAAGACGGCCTGGGCTTCCCGCAGCAGATCGGGCAGGGACGCCAGGACGCCCACCGGAACGGTGAGCGGGTCCGCGGCGGGGCTGAAATGCGAGGACTTGTGGACGGCCTCGATGGAATCCGTACCGCAGATTCCGCAGGAACTGGAGGTGTAGAAATTCCGTCCGGTGTCGGGACGCACGACGTCGGGCCTCAGTTGCGCCTCCACGACGTTGAAGGTCTGGACCCCGTTTTCATCTTCTCCGGCGCAGAACCGCAGGGACACCAGTTGTTCAGGGCTCCAGATGACGCCCTCGGAGACGAGGAAGCCCGCCACAAGGTCGAAGTCGTTTCCGGGCGTCCGCATGGTGACGGAGTAGGAGAGCTCCCCGATCCGGATCTCCAGCGGTTCCTCCACGGCGAGAATGTCCTCGCGGTGCCGGACCGGGAACTCGAGAGCCTGCGGCGAGCCGTCCAGGACAAATTTGTGTACTTTGCGGCGCTGCGTCACGCGACCCATCAAAAACTCCTTAGAAACATGCATCCATCATCGCAAGCACCGGGCCGGGCGGCCAGCGCGGGCCTCAAGGGTCCGCCCGAAGCACGGGCCACACAATATAAGGGGCCGCAGGCGCGGACCCCCGAACACGCCTCCCTCAGGGCGGGACCTCGCCGGTCTCAGCCAAGCAGGGCGCTCCAGTCAACCGGACCGTCCGTGCCGGCGGGCTTCCGGGCGGGACGCTTGGGTGAGGACTTGGCTTTCGCCCCGGCGGCTTCCGGTTCCGGGATGGGGGCGCCCCAGGGGAGGGCGAAGGCGGAGACCAGCTCCCCCAACTGGACGCCGTGTGGCGGCACCACCAGCACGCCATCGGCGGCAGCCAGCCCGCGCATCATTCCTGGTCCCGCGTGTTGTGCCGGCGACGCCATGCCGTACAGCAACCGGAAAGGCATCAGCCGCGTCCGGCCAGGATCGGGTTCGATCGTCGAGCCGCACGGCACCTCGACGACGGGTGGCATCGTTCCGTGCCCCAGGGCCGCCAGGAGCGGTGCGGCCAGGGTGGAAAGTGCCATCATGGCCGCGAGCGGGTTCCCCGGCAGGCCAATGATGAAGCGGCCGTCGGGCAGTTCGGCCAGCACGGCGGGATGGCCGGGCCGCATCGCGACGCCGTCGATCAGCAGCCGGCCGCCGAGCTCGGCGACGGAACGCCGGAGATGGTCGGTGCCTGAGCGGCCGGTACCCCCGGTGGTGATGACGACGTCGGCGGGCTGGATCTCAAACCCGGCGTCCCCTGCGGGCCCGGAGTCCGGAACGGCAGGGTCATTGTCTTCCAGGGCGGCCAGCCATTCGGCGTAGCTGTCCCCGATCTTCACCTGGCCGCTGCAGATCCCGCCGAGCAGCTCCACCACACCTGCCAATTGCGGGCCGAAGGTGTCGCGGACCTCCCCCGGTTGAGGGATACCCGACGAGACGACCTCGGAGCCGGTGAGCACGAGCCTGACCACCGGCTTGCCCAGAACAGGAACGGTGTCGTGCCCGGCCAGGGCGGCCAGGGCCAGGTGGGCCGGGTTAATTACGGTGCCGGCCTTGATCAACAGCTCTCCGGCGGCGGCTTCCTCCGCGGCCTTGCGGACGTGTTCACCGTTTCTCGGCTCGCCGGGCCTGGCAGCGCCGCTGGTGGTCAGGGCCGGCAGCCCGTCCTCGTCCGGGGAAATGATGCCGCTCTCGCTGCGGAGCACCGCTTTGGCTCCAGCCGGGATCAGGCCGCCGGTAACGATCGGGCTCGCCTGGTGCGGGGCCAGCCGCTGGCCGGGTTCCGCCAGAATCCACGGCCCGCTGCCGTTGACAGCCCAGCCGTCCATGGCGGAAGAGGCGTAGTGCGGAATATCCTGCAGCGCTTTGATGTCCTCCGCGAGGATACGCCGCAAGGCATTCCTGAGAGTCACCCGCGCGGCAGGTATGGGTGTGGCGCAGTCAAACGCGAGTTGCCTGGCCTCCTGCCAGGTGTGTGCCGCGTGCCGGTGCGGTTCCGGCGAGGCGCTCCCGGCGCGCTCTTCACCGCCCGCTGGGGCCTGGATACCGCCGGGCGCGGAGTCGTCCCCGGCAGCAGCACTGCCATGAGGAGGCGCAGGCGTCATGCCCCGGAGGCTTCGGTGGCCGCGTGGTCGGTGGCGAGCTTCCGGGCCACGCCGATGGCCGCCTGCATCGAGACTGCGTCCGTCGCCTGGCCGGAACCGGAGGCCAGCCCGGCGGCAAAGCCCGCGATGAAAGTAGTCAGCGGGGCGGCAGGACGCACCACCGAATGTGCGGCCACCCCGGCGAGGGCAAGGACTTCGTTGACGTCAATCTCAACATCCTCCAGCTCGAGGGCCTGGAGCAGGGCACGGCACCAATCTTCCAGAGTTTCATCCTGGCTCTTCACCGTTTGCCTCCAAAGTCGGGTTCAGTCGCGGAGCTCCGGACTCGTCCGGTCCATGGTCCGGACTCCGGCCGGATACCCCAAGTGCGGCGGCATCGTCCCAGGTGTCCACGTCATCCGTGGAACCGGAGGGCACGAGAATTCCCCGCACATCAAGACTAGCAAGAAGGGAGAACACCGAGGCGTCCGCCAGCCCGCCCCGCTGTGCGGCTTCCGCGACGGAGTGTTGTAGCGCGGCCGTGCCATAAAAGCCGGCGAGCGGTTGCTGGCGCCCGTCCGCGGAGACTGCCATGACGGCGTCGGCCTCCGGCCCGGCATCCAGGGCCTCGCGCAGCGCCGTGACAGCGGCATCCACCCGGGGCATGTCGCAGGCCAGCACGAGGGTCAGCGGAGGCGCACGGACGGTCCGGCCATCCCCCGAATGGTGGGCCGCCAGGGCGGCGAGTCCGGCGGCGATGGCGGCGGCCGGCCCAGCAAAAGGCGGCTCTTCCCGGCAGTTCAGCACCCCCGCAGGAAGCGATCCCGGGTCCGGTCCGACGACGACGATCACCCCGGCCCCCTGCGCGGCCTGCAGCGCGCGTTCGAGGAGGGTCCGGCCGCCGAGCACCAGGGCGGACTTGGTCGAGCCGCCCAACCGTGAGGACCGCCCTCCGGCGAGTATGACAGCATCGAATTCCACAGGGTCGAATTCCACAGCATCGAATTCCATTGGCCCAGCCTAGCGCGGTGCCACGCGGCCCCGGCCCGGGCCCGGGCCGCAACAGGGCCCGGCAGAAAGGTCAAGCAAACGAATCAGGCCGCGGATTCCGGCAGCAGGAACGGATCCCAGGCCGGCGCCGGCTTTTCCAGTTCCTTAATCTGCCAGGTGGTGCCCTTCGGCGGCCCCGGGACAAAGCCGAGCCTCCAGCCCATCTCGGCGGGGGTGTGGTCACCCTTGGCGTTGTTGCACCGCAGGCAGGCAGCCACGAGGTTTTCCCAGGAATCGGCACCGCCCCTGGACTTGGGCTGGATGTGATCAATGGTGTGGGCCGCTTTGCCGCAGTAAGCGCAGCGCTGTCCGTCCCGGCGAAGCACACCCCGGCGGCTGACCGCCGTCACGGTGTTGTACCGGGGCCGGATGTAGCGGTGGAGCAGGATCACCGACGGCCGGCCCAGGATGTCCTGGGGACCAACGACGGGATCGTCGCCTTCGGCCACCACACTGGCCTTTCCGGTAAGCACGAGAACGAGCGCCCGGCGGAAGGTGACTACCGCGAGCGGTTCATATCCAGCATTCAGAACGAGAGTGCGCATCCGCATACCTCTTCACGGCCGCACCCGCCAGGGGCACGAGGGCCGGCTGCCCTCTGCATGGTCGGGCTATGGATCGACACCACAAGAGTAAACACCCCAAGGCCGGATCACCGAATTTTTCTCCCGCAAAGGTGTGCGTGTCTGCCGGAGATGGCCGGGCAGACAGGTGAGGACCCCCGCCACAGGGGCGGGGGTCCTCTTCCTGTTGAAGACTTTCAGGCTGTTTTCAGCCAGAGGCGATTAAGCGCCGACGCGGATGAAGACCGGTCCGGAGCCGACGTTGACGCTGTTCAGTGCGGTGGTTCCGCCGTTCCAGCCGCCGTGGACAGCCATGCCGTTGCCGACGTAGACAGCGATGTGGGCCATGCCCACGCCACCGTTCTGGTAGTACGCCAGGTCGCCCGGACGAGCTTCGGCGGCGCCCACTGTGCGGCCCAGGGACAGGTAACCTGCCGGCCAGCCGTGGTAGTTGACGCCCGCCGCAGCCAGGGCGTTCGTGACCAGTGCGGTGCAGTCCTGCGCAACTCCGAGCTGGGCGTAGGCGGCGGCAGCGATGGAAGCACCGGCGCCGCTGGCAACGGAGAGTCCCTGCGTCGAGGCCGAGGCGCCGGCGGTCCCGGCCTGGGAGTCCTGGACGTTGACGACGGGCTTTGCGGCCTCGACGACGGGAGCAGGTGAGGTGGAAACGGCCGGCTTCTCGTAGGAGATTGCAATGGTGGATGCCGCCGAGATCGTTGCCGGGGTGCCCGACTGGACTTCGAGGGCCGAAGCGGAGGTGGATTCGCGCTGAACGTTGGTCTCGGCAGCGTTGGCTGCGATTCCGCTGGTCAGGACAAGCCCGGAAGCGGCAGCGACGACTGCGGCCTGGCGGCCCATGGTGCCGGCGTTGTCGCCGACGGCCTTGGCAATGACAGCAAGCGAGCTGGTCTTGGTGACCTCGGCGCGGTGCCGTGCAGTATTTGCACGAGTAGTCATTAAGTTCTCTCTTTCGTGATCCTTGGACCGCACTTTTCAGGCGCGGACAGAGGACGCTCCGGCATCTTGGGGGTACGCCGGATCGCCCCGAATGGGTTACTTAGCGAAGGGTGTACTGCGAAGACGCGCCAAAAGCGGGAACTGCTTGCAGGTGCTTGGCCTGCGGGCCGGACTCAGCAGAGATTGAGTCGGCGGGGTGAGATCCATTCCGGGCGCCAGCAAGGGCAGCACGGGACGTGGATTTCAGCGGGCTCGAATGAGCCGCGCAAGCGCGGTGACGCGCAGCATTGTGGCGTGAAGACACGAAAGTAGCCTCTCCCAATGCCTGCGAGGTGAGCTGTCGGATTCGGATGGGAGTCACCCGGCCGCGCTGCTTCCTGGGAAGCTTTGCGACTTAACCCCAAGGTCTTCTTGCGAAGACCAAAATTGGTTCCCCCGCCCCTGCCAGACGATGTAATGCGAACGGACCTTGAGCGGTGGCAGAGCTAGGCAATCCACTCAAGAGCGCCAACTTCGGAGAAGTTGGCGTACTTCATACGGTACAGCAGTTGGGATTCAATGTCACATTCAGATCACGGCGTGTCATAAGAATGCGAGAGTCATCCATCGGCTTTTAGAGCCAGCCAGTGGGGTCCACGACGTCGCCGTTGACCATCACTTCGAAGTGCAGGTGGCACCCGGTGGAGGCGCCGGTTGTCCCGCTCATGGCCACAAGATCGCCGCGTGAGACCGTCTGGCCAACACGGACGCTGGCTGAGGACAGATGGTTGTAGGTGGTCTCCAGACCGTTGCCGTGATCGATCACCACGCGGTTGCCGCCGCCGAAGGGATGCCAGCCGGTGAACGTGACGGTGCCGCTGGCGGCCGCGTGGACCGCCGTTCCGCACTGCGCGGCGTAGTCCTGGCCGCGGTGGAACTCGCCGGAACCGCCGGTGATGGGACTGACGCGGTAGCCGAAGGGCGAGGCGGAAACCATCTGGTCCAGCGGTGCGCCCAGGCTGCCGGAAGAAGCGGCGCGCGTGATGCTGCCCGCGGACTGTGCGCTCAGCAACTGCTTCAGCTTGCCGTCGGGATCGCCCTTGGTGGTCACGGCAGTCCGGCTGAAGTCGATCTTGGCGGCGGAGGCGGCCGTCACATTCGGCTGCGCCGCCGCGGAGACCGAGCCCGACGAGGCGTCGGTAGCCATGACCGGGCCGGTGGCGGGGACGGCGACCGTCAGGACCAGACCCGTAGCAGCCAGGGCAATGCCGGCCTTCTGCCCCACACCACTGGCGGCGGCAAATTCCGTTACCTGGCGGAACGGGCTCCGGCGGCCGCGGCGTTCGTCGCGGTGCGCGTCACGCGGGCGGTCTGCCATAACGGCGACGGCCGGTCGCGGCTCCGGAGCGGGGCCGGTCGCACGACGGCGGCCCCGCGAGGTCTGGGTGGTCAAGAACGGTTCCTCTCTGGATAGCCTGCGAAGTTAGCTGTCGGATTCGGGTCAGAGAGATCAAAGACCCGGTCCGCCGTGAACAAGCATCCAGGCACAGGGGAATCCAAAAAGTCCCTCGGTGAAGTGTGCTTGCCGCTGGCGGACTTCACCCCAAGGCTGCTTGAAAACAGCCGGAAGTGGTTCCCCCGCCTCTGCCATAAGGTGACTCTGCGACTGATCCGCTGGCAGAGTTCGGCTTCGGATCAGGTAACGCTTTGGTATCGGTACTGGTGACTAACTATAGGCGATTAAGCCGCCCAGTAATAATCCCGTTATCTCTGCTGTGCACAACTCATGGGTCATCCCACGAGTTGTGGTTCCGGACGGTTAGCCGACGGTAACAAAGACGTGGGCGGCAACCTCGGGAGGCAGCTCGAGGGCGCCTTCGATGTCCGGAACGCGGACCGAGATGTACTCGCCGACGCGTTCCAGGGACACAAGGGCGCCGGGACGGATGCCTCCCTCGTCGAGCTGGACGAGCAGTTCCGGTTCCACCTGGATGGGCTCGGCAAGCCGGTTCACCGTGATCCGGGAATCGGCCCCGTAGCCGGCCATCGCTTCCAGCAGACTCACGACTCCGTCGGAGTAGGGCTGGGAGGGCACGCCGCCGAGCTCCGCGAGCCCGGGGATCGGATTTCCATAAGGAGAGACAGTGGGATGGTTGAGCATCTCGAAGATCCGCCGTTCCACCCGCTCGCTCATGACATGCTCCCAGCGGCAGGCTTCCTCGTGGACGTAGGCCCAGTCGAGGCCGATCACGTCGGCCAGCAGCCGCTCGGCCAGGCGGTGCTTGCGCATGACCCCGATGGCGCGTTTCCGGCCGGTTTCAGTCAACTCAAGGTGCCGGTCACCCGAAACAACCACCAGGCCGTCGCGTTCCATGCGGCCGATGGTCTGCGAGACGGTGGGGCCGGAGTGGCGCAGCCGTTCGGCGATGCGGGCGCGGAGGGCGACGATGTTCTCTTCTTCAAGTTCCAGAATGGTCCGCAGATACATCTCGGTTGTATCGATCAGATCCGTCATTCAGCTCAGCTCCTCGAGCGCCGTCCTTGCGTCATTCCCACCGTACCGCGTGCCGGTTGTAGGCAGCGTGCCCTGGCGGGAACGGCCGTACGTTCGCAGGACAGCTTAGCCTATTTTGAATTACTCCGGATAATCCCCCGGCCGCTTCAGCAGGAGCCGGGGGCTCGCGGCTTTGTCTCAATGACCGGACTATGACGGACTCTTTTCCCGCCCGCCCGGGGCAGTCAGGCAGAATGACAAGGAGGCTTCGTTGCAGCCACCCTGCCGGGCCACCTCCCAAGCAAGGGTTGTACCAGCCGCCAAGCGTTTACCAGCCGAAAATGGAGCCACTGTGAGCGACACCAGCATCACGATTCCCGCAAACCTCCTGCCCAAGGACGGCCGGTTCGGCGCCGGCCCCTCCAAGGTCCGCCCGGAACAGATGGAAGCCCTTGCCGCCTCGGCAACCCTGCTGGGAACGTCCCACCGCCAGGCGCCGGTCAAGAACCTCGTGGGCTCGGTCCGGAAGGGACTGAGCGAGTTCTTCCGCGCTCCCGATGGCTACGAGGTCATTCTGGGCGTCGGCGGTTCCACGGCGTTCTGGGACATTGCGAGCTTCGGCCTGGTGGAGACCAAGGCTCAGCACCTCTCGTTCGGCGAGTTTGGCTCGAAGTTTGCCTCGGCCACCAACAAGGCGCCGTTCCTGGCCGAATCATCCATCATCAAGTCCGAGCCTGGCACCCGTCCGGCCGCCCGCGCTGAGGCCGGCGTCGACGTCTATGCGTGGCCCCAGAACGAGACCTCAACCGGCGTGGCCGCGCCGGTCCAGCGCGTGGCCGGCGCCGATCAGGGTTCGCTCGTGCTGGTTGACGCCACGTCCGCGGCCGGCGGCCTCGACGTCGACGTGTCCGAGGCGGACGTTTACTATTTCGCCCCGCAGAAGAACTTCGCGTCCGACGGCGGTCTGTGGCTCGGCCTGTTCTCCCCCGCCGCACTGGAGCGGGCGGCACGGATCAAGGCCAGCGACCGCTGGATCCCGGATTTCCTGGACCTGCAGACGGCGATCGACAACTCCCGGTTGAACCAGACCTACAACACCCCGGCGCTGGCCACCCTGGTCACCCTGGACGCCCAGGTGCAGTGGCTCAACGCCAACGGCGGGCTGGACTTCGCCGCAGGCCGGACCGCGGACTCCGCCGGGCGGATCTACCGCTGGGCCGAAGCCTCCGACTACGCCACCCCCTTTGTCGCCAAGGCCGAGGACCGCTCCAACGTCATCGCGACGATCGACTTCGACGACGCGATCGACGCCGCGGCGATCGCCAAGGTGCTCCGCGCCAACGGCATCGTGGACACCGAGCCCTACCGCAAGCTGGGCCGCAACCAGCTCCGCATCGCGACCTTCGTGGCGATCGAGCCGGACGATGTGTCGGCGCTGCTGGAATGCATCGACTTCGTCGTGGGCGAGCTGAAGAAATAGCTCCCCCGCGAAACAGGTAACGCTGAAGCGTCAGTGATCGACGGCGTCGTCGGCGTCGTCTGGGATTCGTCCCCGGGCGGCGCCGGAAGTGCCTCCGGCGGTGCCGCCGGCGCCGCCATTTGGCTGGCCTCCGGCGGTGCCGGATTCGAGGCGGAAATGGTGCAGTCCCCGCGCCCTGCGATCGAAACGGATCCGCAACTCGCGCGCGCGGATGATCCACAGCAGGCCGGTCACGGCGGCGATGAGGCCGGAGGCTGCCGCGACGCCCATCGACCAGCGGGGCCCGGCGACATTCGCCACCCAGCCCACCAGCGGAGCGCCGATCGGGGTTCCACCCATGAAGATCGCCATGTAGAGGGCCATCACGCGGCCGCGCATCACGGGGTCGGTGGTCGTCTGGACGTAGCCGTTGGCGCTCGTCATCATCGTGATCGCGAAGAGGCCCACCGGCACCAGCGCCACGCCGAACCAGAAATAGTCGGGGGCGAGGGCGGCGACTCCTGAGGTCACTCCGAACGCGCCGGCGGCCCCGAAAATGATCCGCAGCCTGGGCTTTCCCCGGCCGGCGGAGAGCAGGGCGCCGGCGACGGAGCCGATGGCCATGATCGAATTCATCAGCCCGAAGGCGCTGGCGTCCAGGCCGAACTCGGTGCCGACCATGGCGGCGATGAACAGGACGAAGTTCAGTCCCAGGGTACCCACGATGAAAACCGCCACCAGCACCACCACGATGTCCGGCCGGAACCGCACGTAGCGCAGGCCCTCGCGGATGCGGCCCTTGCCGGCCACCGCCCGGGGAAGCTGGCGAAGCGAGGCAGTGGGGATCTTCCACAGGCTCAGCAGCATCGCCAGGAATGTGACGGTGTTGATCAGGAAGACCCAGCCCGGGCCGACCGCAACCGTGAGGATGCCGGCCACGGCGGGTCCGATCATCCTGGCCACGTTGAAGGAGGCGCTGTTGAGCGCCACAGCATTGGGCAGGTAGTCGTCCCGGACCAGCTCGGAGACGAAGGTCTGCCGCACCGGGGCATCAAGGGCGGACACCACGCCGAGCAGCAGGGCGAAGCCGTACACGTGCCAGAGCTGGGCGGCCCCGGAGACCACGAGGATGCCGAGTCCCGCGCTCAGAAGTGCCATGGCGGACTGGGTCAGTACCAGCAGCTGTTTGCGGTTGAAGCGGTCGGCCACCAGCCCTGCCACGGGCGCGAGGAAAAGTTGGGGGCCCAGTTGAAGGGCCATCGTGATGCCCATGGCTCCGGCGTCGTGCTCGGTGAGGTGGGCGAAGACCAGCCAGTCCTGGGCGGTGCGCTGCATCCAGGTCCCGATGTTGGAGATGAGCGCACCGATGAACCAGATCCGGTAGTTCGGGATGCGCAGGGACTTGAAGGTGGACGTCATGCCCGGCCCTCACCCCGCATCATCCCGAAGCGTTTCAACCCCTAGTCAGCCTCTCCGGCCGGCTGTCCGCCGGCGTCGCCGTCTGCGTCGCCGTCTGCCTCGTCGGCGTCGTCCTCGTCGTACTCTTCGTCGGCGCCGTCGCCGTCCGCGTCGTCGGAGTCACCTTCGGGGGCGTCGGCAGCCTGCTCCGCGGCCGGGGACCCGGGGGCCTGTTCAGCGGCCTCCTCATCCTGGGCGTCCTCGGGCCGGACCCGTTCCGCCCACGGCACCCATTCAGGGGCCAGGATCGAGTCCTCAGAGGGCAGCAGGCCGAGCTCGTCGACCGTGACCACCCTGGAGCGGGAGTTGCGGGTGAGTACGGCGTACCACTGCCAGCCGCCGTAGCCGGCCAGCTTGGACTCGAAGAGGTGCGTGACGAGCCGGTCGCCCTCGCTGCGGGCGCTCAGGTGCCGGCCGATCTGCTCGGCCGGGGCGATGCTCTCCACCGCGGCGCGCGCGGCGTCGACGGCGTCGGCCAGGACGGCGTCGGGTTTGCCGGTGCGCCAGACCGGGACACCGGCGCGCGGCTTGGACCCCGCTGCTTTGGACCCCGCTGCTTTGGATCCGGCGGTATTGGACCGCGCTGCTTTGGACCCCGCTGCTTTGGATCCGGCTGTATTTGTTCCGGCTGTATTTGATCCGGCTGTATCTAATCCGGCTTCGCCGGCCGCCTTAGGCGCGTTCTGCTCAGGTTCCGGTGACATCAGGTGCCTTACGCATCCAGCTCGTCGGCGACCTTACGGAGGGCGACGGCGATCGCCTTGGCCTTGCTGCCTTCCGGGTACTTGCCCGCGGAGAGTGTGCCGGAGAGGTTGTCCAGCACCGTGACCAGGTCCTGCACCAGCGGGGCAAGGTCCTTGGCGCTGGGTCGCTTGGCCTTGGCGATGGAGGGCGTCTTGTCCAGCACGCGCAGGCCCAGTGCCTGGGCGCCCTTTCGTCCGTCGGCCACGCCAAACTCCACCCGGGTCCCGGCCTTGAGTTCCATGACACCCTCCGGCAGCGCCGACTTGGGCAGGAAGACTTCCTGGCCGTCTTCCGCTGCGAGGAATCCGAAGCCCTTGTCCTTGTCATACCACTTGACCTTGCCGGTAGGCACGTAATCAACCTTCTTCGTTCTGCTGGGGACACAGCCGGCCGTCACCGCATCCGCATGGATATGCGGGTTCAAAGTATGACTGCCGGACCGTGTTCGTCTGTTCCCCCAAGGTTATCCTGCCTTCCCAACTTTGACGGCGTGAGACGCGGACGAAGCCGGACTGTTAGCGTTGCCCCCATGACACCATTGCGCTTCCGGCGGCCCTTGCTGATCATTGCGGCAGCAGCCGCCGTGCTGTCTCTGCTTACAGTGGGCATCGTGATGGCCATGGCGTTCAGCAATCTGGTGGCCCCGGCCTGGATCACCTCCTTGGCTCTCTACGGACTGCCCCTTGCTTTCCTGCTGATGCTGTTGCTCGTGGTGGACGGTGTCGCGGCCCGGCGCCGGACGCGCGAGCCGGGTGAAAGGTAACGTTGGACTGATGTCCCTTATTCGCGCGCTCAGCAAGGAACTGGAGGCACGCAGCGACGACTCGTTGCGGGCCTTGTTCTCCGCGCGGCCGGACCTCATCTCCCCCGGTGTTCCGGACTTCGCCGCCCTCGCCGCCCGGGCGAGCGGCCGGGTGAGCGTGCAGCGCGCCCTGGAGCGGCTTAACCGCCCGGAGATGCAGGCGCTGGAAACGCTGCACCTGTGCACCAACACCGACACCGGCCACAGCGCTTCGTCCGCGATGCTGAAGAAGCTGATCAACGGCTCCTCCCTGACATCGATCGACAGGTTGCTGCATTCGCTGCAGGAGCTGGCGCTCGTGCACCGGGCCGAGCCCCCGCACGGCGTCGCTCCGGCCGCCGCCGCGCGGCAGCGTTACTACCTTCCGGTCGGCTGCCTCAAAGACGTCATCGGCATCTACCCGGCCGGGCTGGGGCGCAGCTACACCGAGCTCGTGCGGCTCCAGCCCGCGTTTGCCCAACGCGTGGTCCAGCTCGTCGGGGAGCTGCACCGCAGCGGCGCCGCCATCTCCCCCGCCACCACGCCGATGGAGGCGGCCCTGTCGCTGCAGCACTGGACAGCCTCGCCCGAATCCCTCCAGCAGATCCTTGCCACCGCCCCGGAACGCACGACGGCGCTGCTCGCCCGGTTCGGGAACTGGGCCATGGGTGCCGTACCCCAGGCGCAGCGCCGCGCTTCCGTGGCCACCGAAGGCTCCGACGTCGGACCCGTGGACTGGCTGCTGGGCCGGGGTCTGCTGGTGCCGCTGGACGCCGCCCACGTGGAACTTCCGCACAGCGTCGGCGTCTCGCTGCGCGGCGGCTTCGTCATTGAGAACTTCGCGCTGGCCCCCCCGGTGCCCCGGCTGGGTTCAACGAGCGCTGCGCTGCGCCGCAACGCCGCCCTGGGAGCGATCGCCGAAACCCTTCGCCTCGTCGGCGAGTTGCTCTACATCGCCCGTGAACAACCGCTGGTCACCCTGCGCAGCGGCGGTGTGGGGGTGCGGGAGTTGAAGCGCCTGGCCGATTCACTGCGGATCGAGCTGCACGAGGCCGGCGTTCTGGCCGAGCTGTGCGCCCTCGCCGGCCTGCTGCGCCTCGACGTCGACAGCTCCGCCTGGGTCCAGCCGCCCCAGCTGGAGTGGCTGACGCTGCCGCGCCAGGAGCAATGGCTCTGGCTGGTCAACGCCTGGCTCGCCAGCGAGCGTGCTCCCTCGCTCGTCGGTCAGCCCGTGAACGGCGGCGCGCCGGGACCGGCCGCACACCGTGGCCCGGCAGGCACCACCATCAATGCGCTCTCAGCCGAGGCCCAGCGGCCGGACGCCCCCGTAGTCCGGAAACGGATACTGGAAATCCTGAATGAACTCACCCAGGAAGCCTCGGCGCCGGACGGGCAGGCTCCGGTGCTGGACGCCGCGGCCGTCCTGGAACGCGCCGACTGGGCACAGCCCCGGATGGCCCGGCGCTTCAGCTCGCTGATCCGCGGTGTCCTGGCCGAGGCCGAAATGCTCGGTCTCATCGGCTCCGGCGCCCTGAGCCAGATCGGGGCGGCAATCGCGGCCGAGCAGCCCGACGATGCCCTCGGCATCCTGGGCGAGCACCTGCCCGCCGCACTGAACCACGTGTTGCTGCAGGCCGACCTGACCGCCGTGGCACCCGGCTACCTCGCCCCGGAACTGAGCGAGAGACTCCTGACCATGGCCGACGCCGAGGGCCAGGGGCCGGCCACGATCTACCGCTTCTCCGTCTCCTCAGTCCGCCGGGCGCTCGACGCCGGCCAGGACGCCGGGGCCCTGCTGGACTTCCTGCGCCAGCATTCGGCCACGGACATCCCGCAGCCGCTCAGCTACCTGATCGAAGACACCGCCGCCCGCCACGCCAGCCTCCGCGTCGGCGCCGCCGCCAGCTTCATCCAGAGCGACGATGAAACGGCGCTGCTGGAGCTGCTCAATACCTCCGCTGCGGCCGGCCTGGGCCTGACGCGCATCGCACCCACCGTGCTGATCTCCCAGGCCGCGCCCCGGGAAACCGCGCAGCTGCTCCGGAGCCTGGGGCTGTCCCCGGCGCTGGAGGAGCCCGAGTCCGCTGTCCTCCGGTTGCGCCGCGGCACCGCCGTTCCCGGCTCCGCGCGCCCGGTGTACACCGCCCCGCGCACCGCCCCGCCGGCAGCCGACGTCGACGCCCAACTCTCTGTGCTGCGCAGCGGGCGCCCGGCAGCCGGCGGGTCCGGGGGCCATCCCGCCGCGTCTCCCGGCAGCGAGGAGGCCACCCAGCTGGGGCTGGAAACCCTGCTGAAGGCGATCAGGCTCAAACAGCGGGTGGTCATGAACGTGGTGGACAGCCTGGGGAATGCCAACCGCGAAACGGTTGTTCCGGTAGCTGTAAACGGCGGACGCGTGCGGGTCTTTGACCCGGAGAAGGAAACCGAACGCGTCCTGTCCATCCACCGGATTATTGACGTAGAAGCCGCTGAGGAATTGCTCCAGTGAATGACGGACCGCTGATCGTCCAGAGTGACAAAACCATCCTGCTTGAGGTCGACCACGAACTGGCCACCGAAGCACGCCACGCCATCGCCCCCTTCGCCGAACTGGAGCGCGCCCCGGAACACATGCACAGCTACCGGCTGACGCCGCTGGGCCTCTGGAACGCCCGGGCCGCAGGGCTCGACGCCGAAAAGGTCCTGGACACGCTGTTGAAGTACTCCCGGTTCCCGGTGCCGCATTCCCTGCTGATCGACGTCGAAGAGACCATGTCCCGCTACGGCCGGCTGCGGCTCGAGAAGGATCCCCAGCACGGCCTCGTGATGCGCACCTCCGACTACCCGGTGCTCGAGGAGGTCAGCCGCGCCAAGAAGATCGCTCCCCTGCTGGGCGCGCGGATCGACGGCGAGACCGTGGTGGTGCATTCCTCCCAGCGCGGTCAGCTCAAGCAGCTGCTGCTCAAGATCGGCTGGCCTGCCGAGGACCTGGCCGGCTACGTCGATGGCACGCCCCATCCGATCATGCTGGACGAGTCCGGCTGGAAGCTCCGCCCGTACCAGCAGCTGGCGATGGAGAACTTCTGGGCCGGCGGCAGCGGCGTCGTCGTGCTTCCCTGCGGAGCCGGCAAAACGCTGGTAGGCGCGGCGGCGATGGCCACGAGTTCCACCACCACCCTCATCCTGGTGACGAACACGGTGTCCGCCCGGCAATGGAAGGACGAGCTGCTCAAGCGGACGTCCCTCACCGAGGAGGAGATCGGCGAATACTCCGGCTCCCTCAAGGAAGTCCGTCCCGTCACGATCGCGACCTACCAGGTGCTGACCACCAAGCGCGGCGGCCTGTATTCCCATCTGGAGCTTCTGGACGGCAATGACTGGGGGCTCATCATCTACGACGAGGTCCACCTGCTGCCTGCCCCGATCTTCCGGATGACGGCGGACCTGCAGGCACGACGCCGGCTCGGCCTCACCGCCACCCTGGTCCGCGAGGACGGGCGCGAGGGCGAGGTCTTCAGCCTGATCGGCCCCAAGCGTTACGACGCGCCGTGGAAGGACATCGAGGCCCAGGGCTACATCGCTCCGGCGGACTGCGTGGAGGTCCGGATCGATCTCCCGCGCGATGAACGCGTGGCCTATGCCATGGCCGAGGACGCGGACAAGTACCGCCTGTGCGCCACTTCGGAGTCCAAGACGCTCGTGGTGGAACAGCTCGTGGCCGAGCATGCCGGCGAGCAGCTGCTCGTGATCGGGCAGTACATCGACCAGCTGGACGAGATCGGCGAACGCCTCCGGGCCCCGGTAATCAAGGGCGACACCTCCGTGAAGGATCGCCAGAAGCTCTTCGACGCCTTCCGCGCCGGCGAGGTCCAGACCCTCGTGGTGTCCAAGGTCGCCAACTTCTCGATCGACCTGCCCGAGGCCTCCGTCGCAATCCAGGTCTCCGGCTCCTTCGGCTCCCGCCAGGAGGAAGCCCAGCGCCTGGGCCGGCTGCTGCGGCCCAAGAAGGACGGCCGCGCGGCCCGGTTCTATTCCCTCGTTGCCCGGGACACCCTGGACCAGGACTTCGCGGCCAAGCGCCAGCGCTTCCTGGCCGAGCAGGGCTACGCGTACCGGATCATGGATGCCAAGGACGTGGGCACGGCGAGCTAGCAGCGTTCCTTGTCCGTAGCAGCGAGCAGCTCCAGGATGAAGCGGGCCATCTCCACCCGCCCGGACACCAGGGAGCGCAGCTCGGCGGAGTCCGGTTCCGCCAGCCGCTGCGTTGCGACCGCGGCCAGGCCGGTGAAAAGCGCCATGGAGGCGGCGTGGCCGCGACTGACGTGCGCTTCGGCCACCGGGGTCCCGGACTCGGCGAGCCCCTCGCAGTAGGCGGCCAGGCACAGCGGTTCGAGCCGGTACAGCTCGCTGCCGTGCAGCTGGCCCTGGTTAACCCACCCGGCGAGCAGTTGGCTGAGATCGAACCCCACGCAGGCGAAGCCGTACATGCCCCAGTCGATCACAGTGAACCCTGCATCTCCGGCGCTGCCGGCCGGCCCGGCGTCAGGGTTGATCAGCAGGTTCTGGGGGCTGGCGTCACCGTGGGCCGGAAGGGTGGGAAGCGCCGCAATAATGTCGAGCAGACCGCGCGCGCGTTCCGCCAGGCCGCGCAGGCCGGTGATCAGCTGCGCGTCTGCGGCGGCGGCCACCGCCGGGTGCGCCCAGAGTTCGGCTCCCTGGATGCCCGGAATGAACACCGCTGACGCCACGCCGTCCAGATAGAACTTCAGCCCCTGCACATCGCGGATGGCACTCCCGGCGGGACCGCGCTCCCGCACCTGCCGGCTGCCGGCCAGCCGGCCCAGGAATCGGGCGGCGCCAGCGAAGCGGTGGTCCGTCCACGCCGCGGCGGGGGCCTCGGCCACGTCCTCCATCCAGATGGCGATGCGCTGCGGATCGACCTCGGCCACGCGGTAGATGCGCGGCATCCGTCCGCCGCGGGGCAGGAGGGCCGGCAGATCGGAGCCGTAGACCAGGGCTTCCGTTTGCCAGGGGAACCGCTCCAGCAGCCCGCTCCTCAGTGGTTCGGGAACCTGACCGATCCCGGACCAGAGCAGCGGCGACTGGATAAGCTTCACCACTACGCTGAAGGGGACGACGCCGATACTCCCGCGCGGGCCCCCGCAGCTGGTGCGTGCGGTCCCCCGTACCCGCCACAGCCCGCCCGTGGTCATGTTGTACACCGGCGCCAGCGGCGCTGCATCGGCGGAGAGCAGCTCCACCCGGGATTCACCGAGGCACGCGGCTGCGATTGCGGCGAGTTCCCGCGGCTCCGGGACCGCTACGCCCAGGATGTCCATGTTGTCCAGAACTGCAGCCGTCATGACGATCCTCGCAGCGCTCCGTTGGTAAACTACATTTACTACGCTGATGGTAAAGTAAGTTTATGATCGACGTCAATGGGCCCGGGCAGCAACCCGCCGCGGAACCCCACATCGCCGGCCTGCTCGCCGGGGCGTTCAACAGCTTCCGTGCCGAAATTTCAGCGCATTCACTGCCGGGACTGCGGCCCTCGCACTACCGCGTGATGGCACTCATCCCGCCGGAGGGGCTGCGGCTTTCGCTGCTTGCCCAGCGGGCCGCCATCACGAAGGCGGGCATCGGCCAGTTCATGAAGCACCTGGAGCGGGACGGGTACGTCCGGATCACCCCGGACCCTTCCGACTCACGGGCCAAAATCGCCACGCTCACCCCGGCCGGCGAGGCCGCCGTCGAGCTTTCCCTGCGGATCATTGCGGAGACGGAGCAGAAATGGGCCGCCGCCCTGGGGGCGAAGCGGTACCAGGAGCTGCGCCGCGCCCTCAATGAGGTCAGCCTGCTGACGCCACGGAACGATCCATAAAACATACATCTGCCATTCAGAAAACTCCCAGAGTCTGGGAGCATCATGGGAGTTATGAAAAAGAACGGTCCAGAAGCCAAGCTCCTCGTCGTCGATGACGAACCGAACATCCGCGAGCTGCTCTCCACGTCGCTCCGCTTCGCCGGCTTTGAGGTGGTCTCCGCGGGCAACGGGCGCGAGGCGCTGGCCGCGGCGGAGCTCCACTCCCCCGACCTCGCCGTGCTGGATGTCATGCTGCCGGACATGGACGGCTTCACCGTCACCCGCCGGCTGCGCGCCGCGGGCAAGCACTTTCCTGTGCTCTTCCTGACCGCGAAGGACGACACCGAGGACAAGGTCATGGGGCTGACGGTGGGCGGCGACGACTACGTCACCAAGCCGTTCAGCCTCGACGAAGTGGTGGCGCGCATTCGTGCCGTGCTGCGCCGCACCCAGCCGCTGCAGGACGACGACGCCGTCATCCGCGTGGATGACCTGGCGCTCGACGACGACGCCCACGAGGTACGCCGCGGCGGCACCGTGATCGAGCTCTCCCCCACCGAATTCAAACTCCTGCGCTACCTCATGCTCAACCCCAACCGTGTCCTGTCCAAGGCCCAGATCCTGGACCACGTCTGGGAATACGATTTCAACGGTGACGCGTCGATCGTGGAGTCCTATATTTCCTACCTGCGCCGCAAGGTGGACATCGATCCGGACGCCCCGGCCCTGATCCAGACCAAGCGCGGCGTGGGCTACGTGCTGCGGACGGCAGAGAAGCGCTGACCTTGCTGCACCGTTGGAAATCGGCCTCGCTGAGGTCGCAGCTCGTCGCCATCATGACAGCCCTGATGCTGGTGGCGCTCACCGCCACCGGCGCCGGCACCCTGACGCTGCTGCACAGCTACCTGCAGGGCCAGGTGGACGACAAGCTCAAGGCCGCCGTCGATTCCGTGCGCCAGCAAAAGTCCTTCAGCCAACTGCAGGAGCAGAACCCGAACATTCCCACCGACTATTCCCTGATGCTCTTCAGCCCCGGACTGCCGCCCTATCCGTTCGGTGGCGACAAGGAATCACACCCGGACATCAAGAATATTTCCGCCGCCGAGGCCAGGGTGCGCCAGCAGGCGCCCTATCAGGTCCGCGGAACCGACGATCGCAACTGGCGGGTCGTGGCCCTCAGCGTGGTCGACAGCAACGAGCGCACCTCCGTGGTGGTGATCGGGCTCCCGCTCGCGCCGGTGGATTCGGTGATGGAACACGCCGTCCTGGTGATGGTCGGCGTCGGGCTGCTGACCCTGGTGCTGGCCTTCTTCATCGCCACTTGGAGTATCTCCCGGTCCTTCCGGCCGTTGGCGCGGGTGGAAAAGACCGCGGCGGCCATCGCCGCCGGTGACCTCTCGAGGCGGGTGGAAATCGAAAACCCCAACACCGAGGTGGGCAGGCTCGGCAGCTCACTCAACGCCATGCTGGCGCATATCGAAACGGCCTTCGCCGCCCGCATGGCGTCCGAGTCGCGGATGCGTCGTTTCGCCGCCGATGCCTCCCACGAGCTGCGGACCCCGCTCGTCACCATCCGCGGGTTCTCGGAGCTGTACCGGCACGGCGCACTATCCACTCCGGAGGACGTAGCCACCGCCATGGGGCGGATCGAAAGTGAAGCAAAGCGGATGGGCACCATGGTGGAGGACCTGCTGCTGCTGGCCCGCATCGATGAGCAGCGGCCGCTGCAGCAGAAGCCCGCTGACCTGTTGCTGCTCGCCCACGACGCCATGGTGGACACCCAGGCCAGCGAGCGCAGCCGCACCATCTCGCTCACGGGGCTCGACGGCGGTCCCGCCGGCCCGGCGCCCGTGCTGGGCGACGAGGCGAAACTGCGGCAGGTGGTCGGCAACCTCGTCGGCAACGCCTTGCGCTACACGCCGGAGGGCACCCCCATTGAACTCGCCGTCGGCGTCCGGACGTCCGAGGACGGATCGCGGCAGTCCGTTTTCGAGGTCCGGGACCACGGCCCCGGAGTGCCCGACGAGCAAGCTTCCCGGGTCTTCGAGCGGTTCTACCGCGCGGACACGTCACGGACCAGGGAAACAGGCGGCAGCGGGCTCGGGCTCGCGATCGTGGCGGCCATCGTCGGCTCGCACTCCGGCACGGTCCGGGTCGAGAAGACCGACGGCGGGGGCGCCACCCTCGTGGTCAGCCTTCCGTTCCTGGACGAAGCCGCGGCCGACGACACCGTGTCGGATGAGGCCAGGGCAGCCCACGCACCGTCAGAGGAAACTGTGTCAGCCGACGCACCGACGAGCGCCGGCCCCGGAGCCTCAGCCGACGCCTGATTCCTGATCGGGGCCCCCGGCTCCTGTCTTCGGCCGGCCTCATTGGCTGGGGCTCTTCGGCCGGCCTCATGGGCTGGGGCTCTTCGTCTGGGCTCTTCCGCACGCCGGTTGTCCACATAGCCGAATCGGCCGCGGGCCGCGTTGGTCTCCCCGGTCTACTCTCGTTGTGTCCGGAAAGTCCGGACGGGGCAGCCCCCTTCCGGCGTCGCCTTCGTGACGTTGGAGCGGGGCTGCTTCCAGGCACCGTCGAGAGGCTACCCCCATGAGCATCATCTCCGTCGACACGGAACTACTCCAGCTCAAGTCAGCGAATGTGAAGGCCACAGTCGAGCGGATCAGCGCGGACGTCCAAGCCATGAAGCGCGGCCTGGACGAGCTGCAGGCCAGCTGGCGAGGCTCCGCGGCCAGCAACTTCCAAGCCCTCGTCGCAGAGTGGACCCTGACCCAAGGCAGGGTTGAGTCGTCCCTGGCGTCCATCAATCTGGCGCTCAATTCGGCGGCGGCCAGCTATGACCAGACCGAGCTGAACAACACCCAGCGCTTCAGCTGAGTGGCGCCGCACCGGCCCCGTTCCCGGCCCTAAGCCTCGGGAGTGCCCTGGTGGAAGCGGAGCCGCCATTGCGCCCCGTCATGGACCCAAAGGGAGCTGCGCAGGGTCGTTCCCGAGCGGGTATAGCTGCGGTAGGTCAGCAGGATGGCGCTCTCGCCCAGACGGTCTGCACCCAGAAGCTCCAGTTCGGTGGGTCCTTTCGGGTTCTCTTCCAGCGCCATCATCATGGCGTCCCGTGTCCAGATACGGCCCGAGCTCCCGATTTCGGTGAAGTCAGGGTGCAGCAGCACGCCGATGCGTCCGATGTCGGCCCGGGTTTCCGGAAGGAGGAGCTCGCGTTCCAGCGCTCCGACTATGGCTTCCGGGCTGGAGTCCGTGCCGGGGGCCGGCGTGGACTCCTCTTCGAGCTCGCTGAAAAGATCGGGTTCGTCGAAGGACCCGGCCTGGCCGAACAGCTCCTGCTGGCCTTCCGGCGCCGACGCCTGCCACAGGGCGGCGGGCGCGGCGGTTGGTGCGGCCTGCGGCGCGGGCGCAGTGCCCCCCGCCGTCGGGCCGAACCCTGGGCCCTGGCGGGCCGCCACGCCCTGCTGGAAGGCCGTGGCCGCCGCCCTTGCGCGGTCGTCCGCTGCCTCATTGAGGTCGTGCCCGGCGTGTCCGCGCACCCATTCAAACTTGTACTTGCGGCCAACCAGCGCCTGATCGATCTCTTTGAGCAAGTCCACGTTCATGACAGGCTTGCCGTCAGACTTGCGCCAGCCCTTGCGCTTCCAGCCCGGCATCCACTTGGTCACGGAGTTGATGACGTACTGGCTGTCGCAGAGGATGTGCAGATCCTCGCCGGGCAGGTGTGCCGTGGACCGGAACAGGTCGAGGACCGCCATCAACTCACCCTGGTTGTTGGTGCCGTGCGGCCACCCGCCGGCCCGCCAGCAGTCGTCATTCACATACCAGGCCCATCCGGCCGGACCGGGATTTCCTAAAGCCGAACCGTCGGCTGCTGCTGTAATCGTCACTGGTCCATCCTGCCAGACCTCCCGCACGCATCGACGCTCCCCCCATAACCGGTGAGGCGCGCCGACGTCTGTGGGAGCGTCGGGGTTGGGGCGGGCGGGTTAACGCCGACGGCGGCCCCACCCTGAGGTGAGACCGCCGTCGTCGAACTACATGTGTCGAACTATATGTGTCGAACTATATGTTCAGTGGCGTAGGAGCCGGGTGGTTAGAAACCGCCCATGCCGCCCATGCCCCCCATGTCGTCGCCGCCGCCCATGGCGGGGGAGTTCTTCTCCGGCTTGTCGGCCACAACGGCCTCGGTGGTGAGGAACAGGCCGGCGATGGAAGCCGCGTTCTGCAGGGCAGAGCGGGTGACCTTGACCGGGTCGTTGATGCCGGCAGCCAGCAGGTCGACGTACTGGCCGGTTGCAGCGTTCAGGCCGTGGCCTGCAGGCAGGCCGCGGACCTTGTCCAAAACAACGCCCGGCTCGAGGCCGGCGTTGAAGGCGATCTGCTTCAGCGGGGCGTCAATGGCTACGCGGACGATGTTCGCACCGGTTGCCTCGTCGCCTTCGAGCTGCAGGTTGGCGAATGCCTTGGCACCAGCCTGGATCAGGGCAACACCACCGCCGGCGACGATGCCCTCTTCGACAGCAGCCTTTGCGTTGCGGACTGCGTCCTCAATGCGGTGCTTACGTTCCTTGAGCTCGACCTCGGTTGCGGCACCGGCCTTGATGACCGCAACGCCGCCGGCCAGCTTGGCCAGGCGCTCCTGCAGCTTCTCGCGGTCGTAGTCCGAATCGGAGTTCTCGATCTCGGCGCGGATCTGGGAAACGCGGCCGGCAATCTGGTCGGCGTCACCTGCACCCTCAACGATGGTGGTCTCATCCTTCGTGACAACGACCTTGCGGGCGCGGCCCAGGAGTTCCAGGCCGGCAGTCTCAAGCTTGAGGCCGACTTCCTCGGAGATGACCTGGCCACCGGTGAGGATGGCGATGTCCGCGAGCTGCGCCTTGCGGCGGTCGCCGAAGCCCGGAGCCTTGACGGCAACGGACTTGAACGTGCCACGGATCTTGTTGACAATCAGGGTGGCCAGTGCCTCGCCCTCGATGTCTTCGGCAATGATCAGCAGCGGCTTGCTGGACTGCATGACCTTTTCAAGGACAGCAACCAGATCCTTGACGCTGGAGATCTTGGAGCTGACGATCAGGATGTACGGATCCTCAAGGACCGTTTCCTGGCGCTCGGCGTCGGTGACGAAGTACGCGGAGATGTAACCCTTGTCGAAGCGCATGCCTTCGGTGAGCTCCAGCTCGAGGCCGAAGGTGTTCGACTCCTCGACGGTGATGACGCCTTCCTTGCCGACCTTGTCCAGGGCTTCGGCAATCAGGGCGCCAATCTCGTCGTCACCGGCAGAGATGGACGCCGTGGCAGCGATCTCTTCCTTGGTTTCGATTTCCTTGGCCGAAGCCAGGAGTTCGCGGGTGACGGCTTCGACAGCCTTCTCGATGCCGCGCTTAAGGGACAGGGGATCAGCTCCGGCTGCGACGTTGCGCAGGCCTTCCTTGACCAGGGCCTGTGCCAGCACCGTAGCGGTGGTGGTTCCGTCGCCGGCGACGTCGTCCGTCTTCTTGGCAACTTCCTTGACCAGCTCGGCGCCGATCTTCTCGTACGGGTCGTCCAGCTCGATCTCCTTAGCGATGGAAACACCATCGTTGGTGATCGTGGGGGCGCCCCACTTCTTTTCGAGGACAACGTTGCGTCCACGCGGGCCGAGGGTGACCTTGACGGCGTCGGCGAGGATGTTCAGGCCCCGCTCAAGACCGCGGCGTGCCTCTTCATCAAATGCAATGATCTTGGCCATAACGGCAGTAGTCCTTTCGGGACAGTCGTTAAGAATGAACCTGGCTGCGGTGCCCGCGACGGACGATCCTTCCCCGGCGGCCTCTGTACGCCGCTGGGTCCGGGATCTCACCCAGCCTGGTATTTCTTTCGCTCCCGGTCCGACTGCCTCACTTCGCGACCGGTCGAACCGGGCGTCGTTTTAGCAGTCAATACGCGGGAGTGCTAAGTCAATAATTAGCACTCCCCCGGGGAGAGTGCAACCAGTGTGCCTCCCGCGCGGGCCCGCATCGGCGCTCTGCCCGGTTTGTGCTGCGGCACAATACGCTACGAGCGATCAGCTGCCGCCGCTGCGGGCCGTTTCGCTTCCGCTCATGGTGGCCTTGTTGTCCGCGCCATAGCCGAACACCATGTAGGCCGCCGACGTGACATCGCCGTGGGAATCGAAGTTGATCAGCCCGGATTCGCCGTCGTAGTCAGGGCGCTTGCCCGCGCGCAGGACGTCGACGCACTTCTGATAGGACGTGCACACCGCAGCCTCGCCGGAGGGCTGGGCCCTGCCGCCGGAAACGGCAATCAGGCGGGACGCAATGGAGGTGCCGGCGTCGTCCTCTGCCGCGGCCGCCGCGATCGCGGCGAGGTTGACGGCGTCGTACGTTTCCGCGGCAAAGGTCATGTCTTTCAGGCCCGGATCAACGGCCACCAGTTCGCCCTGGAAGTGTGCCGACGGAAACGCCCCCGGAAGGATACCGCGGGCCCCGTCGAGGGCGCGGGAGCCGAGACCGGAGCCGTACTGGCTGACGGCGCCGTCGCTGAGGATGAGCTTGCGTCCCGCGAGGCCGGCGTTGTTCAGCTCGGCGATGGCGCCCTGCGCTCCGTCACGGGAGACGAGGACGACGGCGTCGGGAGCCGCTGCCTTGGCGGCCGCGGCCGCCTGTTGCGCCTGGCCCGGTTTGAAGGAAGCGACGGCCACGGGCCCGAGGCCGGCCTGCTTGGTGGCAGCGCCAACGGCGGTGGAGACGTCTGTGCCGTAGCTGCCTTCCTCGTACACGATGGCGAGCGTTTTGGCGCCGCCATCCTTGGCGAGTTTGACCAGGACCGGGGCCTGCGCGACATCGGCAGCGGAGGTGCGGAAATAATAGCCGCCGCTATTGTAGGTGCTCAGACCGCGCGCCGCGTTGGCAGGGGAAATCAGGGCGATCTTCGCGTTGGACAGCACATCAATGGCGCCGGGGGCACGGCTGGAGTCGGTCGGCCCGATCACGACGTCGGCTTTGGCGGCCGCTAGCGCCTTGGCCTGGGCGGCCGCGTCGGCGCTGATGGTCTCCGGCAGCAGCTCGACCGGCTTGCCCTTATGACCGCCGGCGGCATTGATTTCCTTAACGGCAAGTTTCGCGGCCGTGAGCTGGGATGCGTTGAGAAAATCCTGCTTGCCCGTGTTGTCCAGGATGAGGCCAATCCTCAGCGTGCCGTCCCCGCTGGCTTCAGCGCGCTCCACCCGGGCGCCGCCCGCGGGCGCCAGGCAACCGGCCAGGGCCAGCACCGCAGCCGCCCCCACCGCCGCGCAGCGGACCAGCCGCAGGGCAGCCGTCCGGCGCCGAACGGGGTTCGGTCCGGCAGGAACCTGCCGGACGTGCGCTGCCGCGGGGGGTGTCACTAGGCCGGCCGGACGCTTTCGGCCTGTGGGCCCTTCTCGCCCTCGCCCACTTCCAGTTCCACGCGCTGTCCTTCGTCGAGGGCGCGGTAGCCCTCCCCCACGATGGCCGACCAGTGCACGAAGACGTCGTCTCCGGAATTGTCCACGGTGATGAAGCCGTAGCCCTTTTCGGCGTTGAACCACTTGACGGTTCCCAATGCCATGGTGTCCACACTTTCAGCTAGCTTGCGGGCGGCCCACCACGATGTGCGCCGCGGAATGCGAAACGAAGTCCGCCAATACTGTACCCGCGGCAGCGCGCCGGAGTGCAGGCTGCGGACCGCGTTGGCGGCTAATAGTTATTCAGGCGTAACCGAAACCGGCTACTGGAACCCGGGTCCCAGGACGACGACAAGCGGCATCTTGAACTCGGCCGAGTCGACAAGGGCCTGGATGCCGAGCAGCGAGGCCAAGGCTTCGGCGTTGGCCTTCTGCTCCGGCCCGTCGTAAAAAATCACGGAGCCCGTCTGCGGCGCGCCGGTCCAGTTGCCCAGCGGCCCCGGGACCCAGCCGTCGGCAGCGACCCGTGCGCTCACCCGGCCCGCCAGTCCCGGGGTGCCACTGGCGTTGTAGACCGTGACGGGCTGCGTCTTGTCCACGGCGGCTCCCTCTGCCGGCGTGGCGGTGGGCGATGCGGCCCCGGACGGTGTTGCGGAGCCGGAGGCTGTCTGGCTGGCTTGAGCCGGGCTGGTGGCGCTGGCCGCCGGTGAGGCGGTGGGACTGCCGGCAGGCTGTTCCGCAGTCACGGCTGATGAGTTTCCGGCGGGGTTGAAGCCGAGCTTCGGCAGGAACAGGAAGGCCACGAGGCCGATGACCAGGGCGGCGGCGCCGACCGCCAGGATGGGACCCAGGCTGCGGCGTCGGGATTCGGCGGCGGCACGGTGCACACCCTGCCGTGTGGGGGTCTCCGGGACCCGGTCAAATTCATCCCGCGCGTATTTGGTCATGGTAAAAACGACGTCCTTGCTGATTTCTTACGAGTTGCCAGGGGCTTTTCCGCGCAGATCGTCTGCGCATCCGGCCGTGCTTTACGCGTCTGAACCCAAGCGGCGAGCAGTGCGGGCACGTTGGCGTGACGTACGTAGTCTACGCAATCTCTTCACCAGCATGGGATCGTGGGCCAGCGCATCCTCGGTATCGATGAGCGCATTCAGGATCTGGTAATAGTGCGTCGCGGACAGATTGAAGAGCTCACGGATGGCCTGTTCTTTGGCCCCGGCGTACTTCCACCACTGCCGCTCCAAAGCCAGCATCTGCTGATCGCGGCTGCGTAGCGGCGACTCGCTGCGGAAATCCGCGGCAACTGATTCCGCCGTCGAAAGGTGCTCCGGTGCTGCTTCGGCCACGACACACTCCCTGGCTGGATCCGACAAAGGTCAGTCCCCATGCTACGGGCGAATAACAAGGTTGTCATTTGGCACCCTGCAAGAATGGAGCCGTGCCTGCTTCCGTTTCCCCCCACTCCGACCCCGGTGATTCCGATGCACTGTTCGAGCTGGAGCGGCCGGCCGGTGACACCGTGGGCTTCGCCGAGCTGGCACGCCTGCCGCTGAGCGAACTCGTCGCGCCCGACTGGGCTGAGGCGCTGACTCCCGTGGAACGGCAGCTGCGGCAGGTGCTGGGTTTCCTCGCGGCGGAGGCAGCCGAGGGGCACGAGGTGCTCCCGCCGCCGTCGAACGTGCTGCGGGCCTTCCGGCAGCCCCTGGCCGGCGTCCGGGTCCTGATTGTGGGCCAGGACCCCTACCCGACGCCGGGCCACGCCGTGGGCCTGTCCTTCGCGGTGGACGGCGGCACCCGTCCCATCCCGCGCAGCCTCGCCAATATCTACAAGGAGCTCGACGCCGACCTGGGCCTTCCACCCCGGATCCACGGGGATCTCGGCGGCTGGGCGGAGCAGGGTGTCCTGCTGCTGAACCGGGTGCTGAGCGTCCGGGCCGGGGCGGCAGGGTCGCACCGCAACAAGGGCTGGGAAGCGATCACGGCAGCTGCCATCAGCGCTGTCACGACCCGCCGGACCGCTGCCGGCGGCCCGGCCCCCCTCGTCGTCATCCTGTGGGGCAAGGACGCCGAATCCGCCCGCCCGCTGCTGGGGCCGGCGCCGGTGATCGCGAGCGCGCACCCCAGCCCGCTGTCGGCCTCACGGGGCTTCTTCGGCTCGCGGCCCTTCAGCCGGGCCAACGCCCTGCTCCAGGCCCAGGGCAACGGCACGGTGGACTGGGAACTGCCACCGCTTCCGTAACCGGGCTTCCCGGCCCGGCGTCACGGGCTCGCTTCATACACAGGCTCATTGGCTAGGCTTGGCCCCATGACTTCAGTTCCCGCCACCACCTCGGCCAGCCGGAAATCGCGACCGCAGATCAACCTCTCCGTGCTGCGCCGCGAGCAACTCTCCCCGCATATGGTCCGCGTCGTCGCGGGCGGCCCGGGCTTTGACGGCTATGTCAACAACGGCTTCGTGGACCGCTACATCAAGATTGCGTTCCCGCAGCCCGGGATCGAGTACCCGGAGCCGCTGGACCTCTGGGCCATCAGGGAAAGCATGCCGCGCGAAGAGTGGCCGCACACCCGGACCTACACGGTCCGCTGGGTGGACGTGCAGGCCCGAGAGCTCGCCATCGACTTCGTGATCCATGGCGATGAGGGCCTTGCCGGACCCTGGGCGGCTTCCGCACGGCCCGGCGACAGCCTCGTCTTCACCGGGCCAGGCGGCGGCTACAACCCGGACCCCGCGGCGGACTGGTACCTGTTTGCCGGCGACGAGTCCGCCCTGCCGGCGATCAGCGCCGCGATCGAATCCCTGCCGGAGCACGCCCGCGGCCTCGCCTTTCTGGAGGTGGACGGCGACGCCGAGATCCAGTCGCTGGCCGCACCCGCCGGCGTCGAACTTCGGTGGCTCCTGCGCGGCGGCGTGCCTGCAGGTGCCAGCGAGTTGCTGGTCAACGCCGTGCGGGACACAGAATGGCCCGAAGGCCGGGTCCAGGTCTTCGCGCACGGTGAGCGCGGGTACATGAAGAGCCTGCGGGACGTCTTCTACGGGCAGCGCGGACTGGAGCGCGGACAGGTTTCGCTCTCCGGCTACTGGGCGATGGGCCGCGTGGAGGACGACTTCCAGGCAGAGAAGAAGCTACCCGTAGGGATGATCTAACCGGCAAGATCTGACCGGGAAGATCTGACCGGCAGCGTCAGCCCGCCGCGGCGGCCCGGTGCTAGCGGCGCCGCGCCCGCCGTCGCTCGTTGCTGGCCAGGCTCCTCGTCAGCGGCCGGGCGAGGGTGTCTCCGAGCACGATGCCGGCCGCAACGCCCAGCACGATGGCGCCGGCGTTGAGCATCCCGCCGGCACCCATCAGGATCTCGGATTCCTCAATCGTCAATACATACATTGACCGGAATATAGTGAGTCCGGGCAGCAGGATCAGGGCAGCCGGAACGGCCACCACAAGCTGTGGTGCGCCCATCCGCAGGGCGACCACACGGGCAAGCAGGCCGATCACGACGGCGGCGAGAGCCGGGGCGAACCGCGGCCCGATCCCCAGGGCGTCTCCCCCGATGAGGACCAGATAGCCCACGACACCCACGGCCGCCGTAGGCAGCAGCAGCGTCCAGCTGGTCTGTTCGGTGATCCCGATCGCGACGACGGCAACGGCGATCATGATGCCCACGGCCCACCAGGGATACGCGGGCGGGAATGTTTCGGTGACGTCGATCGGCTCCATGCCGGTCATGTCCCCCACCACGAAGCCGACGGCGATTCCTGTGACGAGCGCGCCGAAGGTCAGCATCGTGGAGAGGAAGCGGCCCGCCGCGGTGACCGGGAAGCCGTTGATCGCGTCCTGCACCGAGGAGACGAGCCGTCCGGTTGGCAGCAGCAGCAGGATTCCGCCGACCACCACGATGGCGGGGGGGATCTGGATGCCTATCGGGGTGCCGAACCGCCACAGGAGCAGCGCGATGAAGGTGACCAGGAAGGAACACGACGCGGTGATGAAGAAGTCCGGGGTGCGCCAGCGCCCCAGCCGGCGGGCCAGCAGGCTGACCAGCAGGTTGGAGACGAAGGCGACGGCCGAGGCGCCGGGCCCGCCGCCGAGGACACCGACGAAGACAGCGGAGAAAACTCCGAACGCCGCCGTGACCATCCAGCGCGGGAAGGGCTTTGAACTGTGCGTGATTTCCTCGAGCCGGCGTACGGCCTCCTCGCGTCCCACCCCGCCGGCGACGATGTCCGTGACCAGCTGGTGCACCTTTGCCAGACCCGCGTAATTGTTGGTCCAGGACCGCACGACGCGGAGCAGGGTGATGGGGGTCTGGTCCTTGGGTGCATAGTTGATGGCCACCGACTGGTTGGTGATGTCCACCTCGATGTTCTTCAGTCCCAGGGCGGCGGTGATGGCGATAATGCTGGTTTCGACTTCGAGGGCTCCGGCGCCGTACCGGAACATGGACTCGGCCAGATGCAGCGCAAAGTCAATGGTCTTGCGGGCCGAGGTGTCAACACCGCCGACCTGGATCATCGGGTTGGCGTAGGGGCTGCCGGCAAGCCGGTCCACAATGCTCATGGGGGCTGTCGGCGGGTTCTCGCCCTGTACCAGCCTCCGCAACATGCGCTTCGCGGCTGCGTTCTGGCGCACCTGCATGGGCGACATCGGCTCGGTCGGGGGCAGTCCCTCCGTGTGCGGCCTGCGGCGGCCGTCGGGTTCCTTGGTCATTCCGGCCTCCTCTTTATCCTGTGCAGCCGGTTTAGTAGAACTGCTGGCCTGTGCGGCGGGTGTAGACCTGGCGGGCCAGGCGCTCCCCTGCGGCCATCCAGGCCTTGTACTTCAGCGGACTCAGCACCTGGTCGTAGCAGCCGACGAAGTCGGTGACGGTCTTGCTGAAGCTGGTCTTGAACAGGCCCAGGCCGTGGAACGGGTTGGATGTGTCCTTGAGCTGGTCGCTCGGAGGCGTGCCGCAGAAGTCGTACTCGGTGCAGCCCAGCTCCTTGAGCTGGTTCATGGCGGTCCACTGGACGAGGTGCGAATCGCCGTACTGGCTGCGTTTCTGCAGCGAGCCGCCATCCTTGTAGGTGCCTTTGCGGCCGTAGTTGATGACGAAGGCGCCCACGGACGGCACGCCGTTCTCCTGGACGAACAGCAGCCGGCCCTGGTCCCGGTTGATGAAGTTGGTCCAGAACTGGCGGTAATACTCGAATTCGCGGACCCGGACCTGCGACTTGGCCTCCACCGTGGTGGTCATCAGGGCATACATGGCCCGGAAGTTCTCTTCGGTGGGCTCCGCTGTGCGGACCTCCACGCCCTCGCGGATGGCCCGGCGGACGGCGTTGCGGCCGCGGGAGTGGAGGTTGCGCAACAGTTGGTTCTCCTCCGGGGAGATATCCAGCAATGCAGTCGAGTCATTGGGCTGCAGGTTGTGGGTCTTGACCAGCCCTGCCCCTTCGATGACACGCCTTGCTTCGTCGGTCAGCACGATGTCCGGCTCGATCTTGATGGCAAAAACGCCCAGCTTCGCCCGCTTCACGAACTCAGCGTTGGCTGCCGCGATGCCCGGGATGTCGTCGACGGAGGCCACGTCGGGGCCCTTGATCAGGTACCAGAGTTTGCCCAGGAGGGGGAAGGACTTCTCCAGGACGAGGTTGTAGCTCGTATAGTCGGCCGTCTCGTAAACGAGGTGAAGGGGTTTCCAGCCGAAGTGCTGTTTGACGTCTGCGAAGGCCTCCGACTGAAGGAGATTGCCGCCATTGGGGTTCGCGGTGACGTGCGCATCCCACGTGGCGATCTCTTCGGCGGAGGCAAAGCGGGCAGTGAATTCTCGCAAGTGTTCCTGGTTCAAAGCCAGCGACATCCAATCTTTGCGTTCGGTGCTTCGACGGCACGCCCGGGCGCGCAGACTCAAGTCTATCGGCTACGCCTTGGCGCACGCTGAAAAGGCCCTGCGGGGGTGGCTCATCTGCCCACAGGCTCGAACGTGCCGTTCCGGACCCGCGGAAGGAGTATTGGGCCCTGACGAACGGAGCTGGGCCCTAAACCTTTATGCGCTCCACAAAGGCCGCGATGCGGCTGCCGGTGTCTGCTTGGGAGATCATGGCTGTAATCGACTGGACCTCGTCGGCGAGGTGCCCGGCATAAGCCGAGAGTCTTGCCGCGGTCAGCAGCCGCTTCGTCGGGCCCAGCATCTGGGTGGCCCCACCGGCGAGTTGCGCTGCCAGCTCCACGGTCCTGCCATGCAGTTCGGATTCCTCAACCAGCTCTGTGACGAGCCCCCAGTCCAAGGCCTCCTTAGCAGCTGCCACGCGGCCGCCCAGGCCCATCTCCGCGGCGCGGCGCGGTCCGACCACCTGGGGGAGCAGGTAGGAGACTCCGCAATCGGGGGTCAATCCGACTCGTGAGTAGGCGCTCAGAAACGATGCGGCTGGTGTGGCGATCACGAAGTCCGCATTGAGCACCAGACCGAGCCCTGCCCCAGCGGCTGCACCCTGCACGGCGGCTACTGTCACGAGCCTGGACCGCGCCAGAGCCAGAAGTCCTTCATGCATTTTTCCAGCAAGAGTCCGCAGGAAGCCGGCGGGATCCTCGGAATTCGCCATGCCGGCCAAATCGCCGCCGCCGCAGAAGTATTTGCCCGCACCTTGAAGAATGAGGACATGGCACCCGGGGTCGGCCTCGGCCTGGGATACGGCTGCACAGAATTCCTCGGCCATAGCAATTGTCAGGGCATTGGCCTGTTCCGGGCGATTCAATGTCAGCCACACGGTTGCGCCGTCCCGCGTGACTTTGATGTGCTCGAAGTTCATTCGTTTCCTTCCATTGACCTGCCCGGCAGGGTCCCTAGATCCTGCCGGCTGTGAGCACGCGGCTGAGGAACTGCCGGGTCCGCTCTTCACTCGGGTTCTCGAAAATCTCTTCGGGGGTTCCACGTTCGAGGATTTTGCCTCGGTGAAGGAAGCAGACCTGTGAAGCAACCTCCCGTGCGAATCCCATCTCGTGCGTGGCAAGGAGCATGGTCAGGCCGCCGACCGCAAGTTCCCGAATAATTTCGAGTACGCCGCCAACGAGCTCGGGATCGAGCGCGGCCGTGATTTCGTCGAGCAGCAGCACCTCCGGATCCATGGCCATGGCCCTGACGATGGCGACGCGCTGTTGCTGCCCCCCGGACAGGGAGTCCGGGTAGGACCCGGCCTTGTCTTTGAGGCCGATCTTGTCCAGCAGCTCCATTGCACGCTCCGCGGCGACCGCTTTGGGGATGCCGCCGATCATGGTGGGAGCGAGGGTGATGTTGTTCAGCACCGACATGTGTGGAAAGAGGTTGTAGGACTGGAAAACAATCCCGACCTTCCGGCGCAGCGCGTTGAGATCGACGCCGAGGCCAGTCACCTGGTCGCCGCCAACCAGGATTTCGCCGGAACCGATGGTCTCCAGCGCGTTGATGCAACGCAACAGGGTCGACTTACCGGAGCCGGAAGCCCCGATGAGGCAGACGACCTCGTGCTTGGCTACCTCGAGCGAGACGCCCTGGAGGATGGGCGTCTGGCCGTAGGACTTGTGGAGGTCGCGGATCTGCAGAAATGTCATGGCGGTTCCTAATCTGACCCGGCTCGACGCCGAGCCTGATCCTTTTCGACCATCCGGTCCACAAAGCGGGACTGCGGGATGGTGACCAGTACGAAGATGATGGCGACCACGGCAACCGGCGACAGGTTGAATACCGACGATGCCGCCAAGCGCGATTGGGTGAACGCGTCGATGACGCCCATGACGCCGATGAGTGCCGTGTCCTTTTGCAGGCCGATGAAGTCGTTCAGCAGCGGCGGGATCACCCGCCGCACAGCCTGCGGCACGATGACCTTGCGCAACGTCATCGTGTAGGAGAGACCGAGGGAGCGTGCCGCCGCCCACTGGCTGGGGTGGATCGACTCGAGTCCGGCGCGGTAGACCTCGGCAACATAGGCCCCATAGGTGAGGGTCAAGGCAAAAATGGCCAGCCAGATGGGCGGCAGGTCCTTGAACACCGGCACCTTTGCCAGCGACAAGCCGAAGCCCACCAGGTAGAGCACGATGATTCCCGGGATGGCCCGGAAAGTGTCGGTATAGAGGATGGCGATGGCACGCAGGGGCCGACCGGCCCGGCCCGGAAGCATCCGCATGATGGCGATGGCCAGGCCGAGGACCAGGACCAGGGTTTCGGCCCCGATAGACACCTGGACATTCACCCAGAAAGCCTTTGCGATGTCCCCCCAGGTTTCGGCGATGAACGAACCGCGAAGGAAGGTACGGGCAATGGCGCCGTCGTTTGTCACGGCAAAGCCCACAAGGCATGCCAGCAGGAACACCGCCGCCGAATAGCCCATGCTGGTCAAGGCAGATTCCCGCCCGAGGGCGGCAGTATGGCGCGCCTCGACGATCCTGTCCTGGCGCATCAGCGAGCTCCGCCGCCTGGCCCGGGCCAAGGCCCGGATGGCCGGGATGACCGGCGCCCAGGCGGCCACGGAACCGAGCGTGACCACCAGGGCGGTGGCCAGGCCGTAGGAACCGTACAGTGACTGGACGCCACTGAGTGCAAAGTAGGCACTTCCTGCGGCGACAATCACGACGATGATCGCGGTGGCGGCCAGCGGCAGGACAGCCGATGGAGTGGAGCGGCGTGGCTGGACGGTTTCCAGGACACCTTCCCGGGTAGTCATCAGGTCATTCATGGAGCCGCGAACACCGGAACCTTGGCCGGATCGCCGCCAAGCGTCGGGCCAAGCCAGCTGGCCGACAGCTTTTCGAGTGTCCCGTCAGCGCTCATTGCGGCGATTGCTTTGTCCATCGGTGCGGCGTTGGCAGAACCCTTCGGATAGATGGCACCGTACTGCTCGCCCGTCTTGTACTGCCCTACAACTTCCAGGGCACCGGAGGAACCCTTGGCGAAACCGAGCATGATCGCCGTGTCCTGGACGGCTGCGTCAATCTGTCCGGAAGCCACGGCGGTCACCATGGTGTCGGTGTCCTGGAAGACTCTGGCGGGCGTGGAAGGCTGGGTCTTATCCTTCACGAAGTCCACCGACGTGGTGCCCAGCGCAACACCGAGCTTCATTGAGGAGATGTTGGCCGCCGTAAGGTCCGAGCCCTTCTTGACCAGGACCGCGACGTTGGAGTCAAAGTACGGCTTGGAGAACTGGACCACCTCTTCCCGGGCCGGCGTGATGGACACCTGGGCCATCGCGATGTCGTAATCCTTGGTCTGGCCTGCGACGAGTGCATCGAAGGACGCATTCATGACCTTGACGCTGGACAGGCCCGCGCGGTGGGCGATGTTCGCGGCGAGGCAATATTCATAGCCGCCATCGATGGTTTCAGGAGACGTGCCCTTCCACCAGCCGGGCGACGGGAGGTTTGTCTGGACCGTGAGCGTGTCCGGTGTGACCGGATTGATCGAAATCGAGCCTTTCTCGCCATAAACCGTGCAGGAGCCGAAGTCGCTGGCCTTCGGCGTGGCGGCACCGCCGCAGGCGGACAGGGTCAGGCTCGCCGCGGCAGCAGCTGCCGCAATGGTTCCAAGCCGGTATCTAGCCATCGTTTCGCTTCCGTTCTGTTGCTGACAGGGAAACCCGGTACTGACTCGCTGTACAGGTAATAGCTAGACTGTGCCGCGCCTCACACGGCATGTCAACCGTTCCTCAAATGTTTCTGCGGGCGGAGGGCGCCGCTAGAGTGCGAGTCATGAAGAGAATGAGCGCCCAGGCGCGCCGGGTGGAAGTACTCGAGGCGACCCTGAAGAAGATCCGCGAAAAAGGCATGACCGCGATGCGGATTACGGACGTTGCGAGTGCGATGGATGTTAGCCCGGCGTTGATCATCTACCACTTTGAAACCAAGGAGAACCTGCTTGTCGAAGCGCTGAAGCACGCCGCTGAACGTGACTTGCTGAAGCTGCATCGAATCATGCGAGAAACCACTTCGCCCGCCGCCCGGCTGATGGCTGCCCTCGACTGGTATGCGCCAACAGGGCCGGCCAGGGGCTGGCAGGTCTGGGTGGACGGCTGGTCCGCCGCCATGCGCGATATGACGCTTTCCAAGGTTTTCTCCGATCTCCAGGACCAATGGACCGACGTCATTGCCAGGGTGATCGATGAAGGCGTGGCTGAGGGCGTCTTCCACACCGACGATGCGCATGATGCCGCCACCAGGATTACCTCCCTCCTCGACGGCCTCGCCGTGCGGATGTTGGTTCACAAGGTCGAGTTCAAGCGCGGGGTCCTGCGTGGCTGGCTTGTTCGTCAGGTGGCCTGGGAGCTTGGCGTCGAGGAATCGGACCTCGTGCCGCAGCCCGGGTGAGACCCCTCTTGACAAGCTCTCGAGATGCAATACAGACTGACTCATCATTCAGTAAGAAGTTGCACGCGAATCAGGAGCCGAGCTATGTCGATCGCAGTCGAAGAGAAGCACACGCTGACCACGCAGCCGCCCCTCCTTGAGGTGACGTGGACCGATCCTGTGAGTGGATGCCGAGGGTTTCTCGTCATTGACCGTCTTGTCAGAGGAGTCTGCAGCGGCGGTCTCCGTATGCGGAAAGGCTGCACCCTCGAAGAGGTCCGCGGCCTGGCCGCAGGCATGACGTTGAAGGAGAGCCTCTACTACCGGCCAGAGAACCGCTACGTGCCGCTCGGCGGGGCCAAGGGCGGAATCGACTGCGATCCCCACGATCCGGACATGCGCGGTGTCCTGGCGCGTTACATCCACGGAATCAGCGCCCTGCTCGAGTCACATTGGGCAATGGGCGAGGACCTTGGGCTTCAACAGAAGCTCATTGACAACGTCATCGCCGAGCTCGGTTTGCAGAGTTCGATTCAGGCCGTCTACCCGCTGCTTGAAGACCGGGCAAGCGCGATCGAGCGCCTGGACAAGGCCTTCCGCATCGACGTGGACGGCATCGGACTCGGCGAGCTGGCCGGCGGACTCGGTGTTGCGGAGTCGGTACTGGCGGCCCTTGACGAACTGGGCCGGCCAATCGCCGGAACCCGGGTGGTCATCCAGGGCTTTGGCTCGATGGGCGGGGCGACTGCCCGGTACCTGGCCCGGGCAGGAATGCTCGTCGTCGGTATTGCCGATGCCAACGGAGTCATCGTCAATCCCGCGGGCCTGGACGTAGAAACCCTGCTGAAGTCACGGAACTCCTTCGGCGAAATCGACAGGTCCGCCCTGCGGTCCGAAGACGCCGAACTGCCGAGCAGCCGGTGGCTTGCCGTGGAAACGGATGTCCTGGTGCCGGCCGCGATCTCCTATTGCATCACCCCGGAAAACCAAAGCCAGATCACGGCATCGCTCATCGTCGAGGCGGCGAACATGCCTGTGCTGCCGGCGGCCGAGGTTCTCCTGGCCGCCCGCGGCACGCAGGTCGTACCGGACTTCGTGTCCAACTCGGCAACCAACGCATGGTGGTGGTGGACGCTGTTCGGTGACATTGGCGACGACGCCGGGCAGTCCGAGGCCAAAATCCGCTCCGAGATGAGGCGGATAGTCACCGATATGTTCGCCCGAGCAGGGCACCGCGGCACCACCCTCCGCGAGGCTGCCCTGGCGTTCACCGCTGACCAGCTCCGGGCGATCGAGACCCGCTTTGGGCGGTCATGACACAGCAAGAGCAGCTCGTTAGCGAGTTCCCAAGCGAAGTCCTGGCCCCGTCCTCACTTGATCCGTTCCGCAACCCGGTATCCGTTGCCGTGGTGGGCGCTTCCGATGACCCGTCGAAATGGGGCTACTGGCTGGCTCAAGGAGCCTTGGGTGGAAGGCACCGCCGTCCCGTTTATCTCATCAACAGCACGGCAAAGATGGTGCACGGGGAACGCGCCTACCCGAGCGTTTCGGAACTGCCCGAAGCGCCGGAACTGGTTGTCCTCTCCGTCCCTCCGCGATTCATTGAAGGTGTGGTCGTGGAGTCGCTTGCCAAGGGCGTCAAGGCGTTTCTCGGCATCACCGCCGGCGTGCCGGACGAAGAGCGCATCGGCAGCATGATCAGGGCCGCTGGAGCACGCATCATCGGCCCCAACAGCCTGGGGATCTATGATGCTCCCGCTGAATTGCAGCTCACCTGGGGCCACTTCAAGGCTGGCTCCCTGGCAATCGTTTCGCAAAGCGGCCAACTCGGCTCCGAGATAGCCAAGCTCGGTGCCCGCGCCGGACTTGGCGTGTCCCGCTTCATCTCCCTAGGCAACCAGCTCGACGTCGGCGCCCCCGAATTGCTCGAAGACCTCCTGGACCACGATGCGACACAGATGATCGCCCTCTACCTTGAGAGCTTCGCTGATGGCCGGTGCCTGGTGAAGACCCTGCGCAGCTTGCGCGAAGCCGGGAAACAGACGATCATCCTGACCACCGGTGCGAGCGAGGGCAGCCAGCGGCTCGCCCGCTCGCACACCGGTTCGTTGACCTCGGCGCTGGCCACCGTCGACGCAGCCTGCCGTGCTGCCGGCGCCATCCGGGTGTCCACGCCGAATGAACTTGTCGACGTGGCGCGCTACCTGGGTGTTGCCCCCAAGCCGCGGGGCCGGCGCGTCGCCGTCGTCAGTGACAGCGGAGGACAGGGCGGCATCGCCGCCGATGTCGCCGCGGCCTGCGGTCTGGCCACCCCGGTGTTCTCGGATGCTCTGCAGTCAAGCCTGGCCAGGGTCCTGCCGGTCGGAGCCGGCGTCTCCAACCCGGTCGACCTGGCCGGTGCCGGGGAGGCGGATCTGAACGTCTACGCGGAACTGAGCCGGCGGCTCCTCGAGTCCGGCGAGGTCGACGCCCTCGTACTCTCCGGCTATCTGGGTTGCTACGGTGAAGATACGGCGGGGATCGAGGATGCTGAACTTGCCGTCATCGACCGCATGGGGGAAGCCGCCCGGAGCTCGCAGTTGCCCCTTATTGTGCACAGCATGAGTCCGGACTCAACAGCCGTGGGCAGGATGCGGGACCACGGAATCCCCGTGTTTGCCGGCATCGAGTTCGCCATGAAAGCGGTGGCCCAGGCGGCGGATCTGGCAGCCTGGCCGGGCCGTGAGACTAAGGGGCCCGACGCCGCCCGGAGCCTTCCGGAGCCAGGTTATTGGGCCGCACGGGGCTTCCTCGCCGAGCTTGGCATCGCCGTCCCTGCCGGAAGGCGGATCTCCTCCCGGGAGGAGTTGGAAGAGGCCGGCCAGCGGCTGGGCTTTCCGCTTGTCCTCAAGGCCGGTTGGCTCGAGCACAAGAGCGAGCACGGCGGTGTCAAGCTTGGCCTCGATTCGCCCGAGCAACTCGTGGCCGCCTACGAGGATATGCGGGGGCGCCTCGGTGACGGGGAGTATGTTGTGGAGGAGCAAGACACGCGGTCCAGCGCGGTTGAGATGCTCGTCGGCGGGCGGCAGGACCCGGATTTCGGGCCGTTAATCGCAGTCGGCGCGGGCGGCACGGAGGCCGAGCTTCACCGTGACGTCTGCGTGGAACTCGCCCCGGTGGACCACGCAACCGCGCTCGGCATGATCCGGCGGCTCAGATGCTTCCCCCTTCTGGACGGCTGGCGCGGCAACGCGGCCGCGGACATCGACGCCCTCGCGGCCATCGTCGTCTCCGGCTCGGAAGCCATCGCTGCCAGCCCCGAACTGAGCGAATTCGAAGTTAACCCCATCCGTGTTGCACCCCAGGGTGCATTGGCTGTCGACGCCCTGCTCGTCCCAGCCACCGCGGTCACAGCATGAAGGAGAACCCCGTGAGCGTTCCTGACATCCGCAATGAGTTCGCTGGGCGCGTGACCGTCGTGACCGGCGGCGGCTCAGGCATCGGCCGGGCCATCGCCCAAAGGTACGGTGCTGCCGGCGGCAAAGTAATTGTCCTCGGCCGGCGCGAAGAGCCGCTCAAGGAAACCGTTGCACTGATCGCCGCAGCCGGCGGATCGGCCGACTATGTGACGTGCGATGTCCGCGACGCCGCAGCCGTTGCCGAAGCGATCGACGGCGTCGTGGCCCGCGAAGGGCGCATCGATGGCCTGGTCAACAACGCCGCAGGCAACTTCGTGGCGCCGGGTGAGAGCCTCAGCCCTAACGGGTGGAAGGCCGTAATCGACATCGTCCTGAATGGCTCCTTCTATGCGACCCACGCCGCTGCCCAGCACATGCTCGCAGCCGGTTCGGGCTCGATCCTCAACGTCATCGCCACCTACGCCTGGCACGGCCATCCCGGCACTGTCCACAGTGCTGCCGCCAAGGGGGGCATCGTAGCGATGACCCGCACGCTTGCCGTCGAATGGGCTGCCCGGGGCGTCCGCGTCAACTGCATTGCACCAGGACCCACAGAGACCGAGGGGGCAGGCAAGGCCCTGTGGGGCACCGATGCCGCGCGCGCCCGCGTCCGGGGCGGCGTGCCCGCGGGACGGTTCGCGAGTCCGGAAGAGATTGCCGAATCGGCTTCCTTCCTGATGAGCGACCGTGCCGACTACATTACCGGCGAGGTTCTCGTCGTCGACGGCGGCCAGTGGCTGGGCAAGTCCGTCTACACGGATGAAAAGGGCAATTCATGAGCATCATGACCGGAGGGGAAGCACTCGTTGCCGGTCTGGCCGAACATGGCGTGGATACTATCTTCGGCATCCCCGGTACCCACAATCTTTCCGCGTACGCGGCCCTCGCCAAATACGGCATAACGCACATCTCGCCGCGTCACGAACAGGGCGCCGCCTATGCCGCCGACGGCTTTGCGCGCTCCACCGGGCGCCCGGGGATTGTCCTGACAACCACGGGACCGGCAATTCTCAATGCGGCCGCCGCGGCCGCGCAGGCCTATTCGGACTCCGTGCCGGTGCTGTTCATCTCCCCGGGGATGCCGCTGCGCCACCCGGGACGCGGCAACGGATTGCTGCACGAGGTCAAGGACCAGAGCGCTGCGATGGCTTCGCTCGTTGCCTACAGCCACCGCGTCACCAGCGTTGAGGAAATCCCCCTGGCTGTTGCCCAGGCGTTCGCCGCGATGTCGACAGGCCGCCCGCGCCCCGTGCACCTTGAAATCCCCCTTGATCTTCTCGATGAATCCGCTGAGGTTGTCCTCGTCAAGCCTGTTTCGGCAGGAGTCCTCAACGCTCCCGCCGACGCTGTAGCAGCCGCTGGCGCAGCCTTGTCCGCCGCCGAAAGGCCGCTCCTGATTGTTGGCGGCGGGGCTTCCCGGGCGTCCGCCCAGGTCAAGGCCATTGCCGAAGCACTTGGTGCGCCCGTGCTCGCCACGGCCAATGGCAAAGGCACCCTTCCGGAAGACCACGCACTGTCGATCGGCGCGGGTCTTCAGCACCGGGCGGTTCTCGACGCCATCGACGACAGCGATTGCGTGCTCGCGATCGGCACCGAACTGGCGCCTTCGGACTGGTGGAACGGTCTGCCCGAGTTCACGGGCAAACTGATCCGCATCGACGTCGACGCCACGTCGGTCAACACGAACGCCGTGCCGGCCCTGGGACTCGTCGGTGACAGCGCGGCCGTGCTGGAGGCGCTGCTCGCGGGTCTGGACGGCACCAAGAACGACGGCAGCGGCCGCGCAGCCAGCTGGCGGGAACGGTTCCAGGCCGACGCCCAGGCCGAGGGCGGGCCGTGGCTGGCGATCGTGGCGGGCATCGCCGAAGCCTTGCCCCGGAACGGGATCGTTGCTGCCGACAGTTCGATGTCGTGCTACTACGGTGCGCTGTCCAACCTGCCGTTGTACCGCCCGAACGCATTCCTCTACCCGAGCGGCGCAGGCACCCTCGGCTACGGGCTTCCGGCCGGCATCGGTGCCAAGGTTGCCAACCCGGTGGTGCCAGTTCTGGTGCTGCAGGGGGACGGCGGCATCATGTTCACGGTGGCGGAGCTCGCGATGGCCGCGGAACTGCGCCTCGCGCTGCCCATCGTCGTCGTGGACAACGGCGGCTACGGTGAGATCCGCAACGAAATGGCCGACCGCAACGAACCAGTCCATGCCGTCGCCCTGGGGCGGCCGGACTTCGTGGCGTTGGCCCGTTCGCTCGGCTGCGAGGCGGCCCACCTGGAGTCGGCCGCCGATCTGCCCCGGGCCATCAAGACCGCATTGGACGGCGACCGCCCCACAGTCCTGCATCTGCGCGAGCAGAGCCGCGCGTCGGAGGCCATGCTGTGAACGCGCCGCTGACGGATACCTACCGCGACGACGCCCTGATCGGTGGCGCCTGGGTCCAGGCGCCGGCGACGGACGACGTCGAGAATCCTGCCACTGAAACGGTCATCGGCACGAGCGCCTTGTGCGACGGATCCATGGTCGATGCGGCGGTCACCGCCGCCCGCAAGGCGGCCCGAGGCTGGGCATTGACGCCGGCCGCCGCACGCGCGGACGCCATCGCTGCCTTGGCCCGGGCCCTGCGCAGCATGCGCGACGAGCTCGTCGACGTCACGGTTGCCGAGGTGGGCGTTTCGGTCGTCAACGCACGCGCCTGGCATGTTGACCTCGCGATCGAGCTGATCGAGTCGGCATCTGCCAACGCACGGAACTATGACTTCGAGCAGGAGCTCGGCAATTCACTCCTGATCCGCAAACCGGTGGGGGTGGTGGCCTGCATTACGCCATGGAACTACCCGCTGTACCAACTCGCCGCCAAAGTCGGGCCGGCTTTGGCGGCCGGCTGCACGGTGGTCCTGAAGCCTGCCGCGCTCGCACCGTTGTCGTCGTACCTTTTCGCGGAAGCGACCATTGCCGCCGGGGTGCCCGAGGGCGTGTTCAACCTGGTTCCTGGCGCCGGCAGCGTGGTCGGTTCTGCACTGACGACCCATCCCGACGTCGATCTGGTGTCCTTCACCGGTTCGACCGCAGTGGGCCGGCAGGTCGGGGCCGACGCCGCGGCCCAACTCAAGCGCGTCTGCCTGGAGCTCGGCGGAAAGTCCTCAAGCATCGTCTGCGAAGACGCCGATCTCAAGAGCGCCGTGGAAGCCAGCGTCGACTCGGCCATGCTCAACAGCGGCCAGACCTGCAGTGCCTGGACCAGGCTGCTCGTCCCGGCCCCTCGGTACGAGGAAGCGCTGGCCATTGCGGGCGATCATGCCAACAGCCTCGTCGTCGGTGATCCGCAGTCCGAAGAGACTGATGTCGGACCGCTCATCAGCGCCAAACAGCGCAACGACGTTGCCGGCGTGATCGACGCCGCCATCGCCCGCGGAGCACGCGCAGTGGCCGGCGGTTCATCCCGCCCGAGCGAGAGGGGGCACTACGTGAGCCCGACCATCCTCGCCGATCTGGATCCCTCCGATCCGGCCAGCCAATCGGAAATCTTCGGTCCGGTACTCGTCGTCCACCCCTACAACGGCGAAACGGAAGCCATCGAGATTGCCAACGGTACCCCTTACGGTCTGGGTGGAGCAGTCTGGGCCGGCACCGAGGCCCGCGCCCTCGGGATCGCGCGGCAGCTGGACACCGGACAGGTCGACATCAACGGTGCCGCATTCAATCCGGAAGCGCCCTTTGGCGGCTGGAAGGCATCCGGTATGGGCCGCGAACTCGGCGTCGCCGGCCTGGAGGAATACACCGAAATCACGGCGGTTCAGCGGTGAACCGTCCCCAAACCATTCGTGCCGACAACTGCTAACGCACAAGAAAGAAACAGGAGAAAACCATGGCCAAAAAAGCCACTGAGTACTGGCCGCTAAGCGATGAGCAACGCGACATCGTTGAGTTGTGTAGGCAGTTTGCCAGCGAAGAAATCCGTCCCCGCGGCCGTGAAGTTGACGAGGCGGACGTGGTGTCGCCCGTTGACATCTTCCACAGTGCTGCGAAGATCGGCATCACCGACTTCATGCTTCCCGAGGAGTATGGCGGCGGCGGATTCACCGATGCCTTCACGCAATGCCTCGTCCAGGAGCAGTTGTGCTGGGGGGACCCTGGCATCGGCAACTTCGTCTGCTCGAACGGATTTTTTGCTGATCCGGTCCTCGCGCTCGGCACACCCGAGCAGAAGGAAAAGTGGCTCTCTCCGCTGGTCGGTCCCAATGCCTCCTTCACGTCTCTCGCCACGTCGGAACCCGGCTCGGGATCGGACTCGGCGTCGATCGTGACCCGGGCCAACAAGGTCGCAGGCGGCTATTCGATCAGCGGCCAGAAAGCGTGGATCTCCAACGCCGGTCTCGCCGACCAGTATGTGGTGTTCGCCAAGACTGACCCGACGCAGCGCTCGAAAGGTGTTTCGGCCTTCCTGATCAAAAAGGGTGCCGAGGGCATGACCTTCGGCGAGCCGATGAAGAAAATGGGCCAGCGCGCCATAGTCTGCCGCGAGATCTTCTTCGACAACGTCTTCGTCCCGGAAGAGGACCGCCTTGGCGGTGAGGGCCAGGGCTTCTACGGCCTCATGGAGACGTTCGACATCTCGCGAGTGGTTCTTGCCGCGGCGGCAAGCGGTGCGGCCCGCGCCGCCTACGAGTACGCGCTCGACTACGCCCGCACCCGCACGCAGTTCGGCAAGCCGATCATCGAGCACCAGGCCGTGGCCTTCCGCCTGGCCGACATGGCGACCCGCATCGAGTCCTCCTGGCTGATGACTCTGCACGCCGCCCGGCAGCTCGACGCCGGCGAGAACGTCAACGGCCTCGCCGCCATGGCCAAGCTCCAGGCTTCGGAGACGGCCATGTTCTGCACCTGGGGTGCGGTCCAGACGCTGGGCGGCTGGGGATACTCGCGCGAGTATCCCGTGGAGCAGTGGATGCGTGACGCGAAGCTTGAGGAAATCGAAGAGGGCACCTCGGACATCATGCGGCTCGTGATCTCCCGCAACCTCTAGCCGGCGAGCCGCGTTTCCATTCGAGGTCAAAGCAACAGAAGGAGCAGTCCTATGAAGATCCTGGTGCTGGTCAAGCAGGTGCCGGATACCGAGGAAGAGCGCAAGCTCGACCCCGCCTCGGGGGCACTCGATCGCAGTGCGGGCGAGAGTGTCGCCGACGAAATCAATGAGCGCGCGCTGGAGGTGGCGCTGAGGTACAAGGACTCGCACAAGGGGACGGAAGTCGTTGCCGTTTCGATGGGGCCCGAGGCCGTGACCAAGTCACTGCGGAAGGCGTTGACGATGGGCGCCGACTCCGCCGTTCAGGTACTCGATGAGTCACTCGCGGGAGCGGATGTGGCACGGACCGCCGTCGTGCTTGCGGCCGCCGTGAAAACCGCGGGATTCGACCTCGTCGTTGCAGGCAATGAGTCCACAGATGGCCGCGGCGGAGTGGTTCCGGCGATGGTTGCCGAACACCTTGGCCTGCCGCACCTGAGTTTCCTTGATTCTGTGGAGATCACCGGGGACATGGTCCGTGGGGAGCGCGGCACCGAGAGCGGGTCAATACGTGTCGGCGCGTCGTTGCCGGCCGTCATCTCGGTCACGGAGCGCGCCGCTGAGGCCCGTTTCCCGAATTTCAAGGGAATCTTGACAGCCAAGCGGAAGCCCTTGCAAGTGCTTTCCCTGGCCGATTTGGGGATTGACCCCGCCACGATGCTTCCGCTGCTGGGCCGTTCTGTCGTCGTCTCCGTGAGTGAGCGTCCGGCGCGCACCGCCGGAAAAAAGACTGTCGATACAGGAAACGCAGGCATCGAGCTTGCGGACTTCCTTGTCGCAGGCCACCTGGTCTGAGGGAGGAGCTGGACATGGCGAACATACTGACTCTGATTGAAACGTCGAGCACGGGAGGGCTGGGGAATTCCGTTCCCGGCCTGCTGGCCGCCGCGGCCAAGCTCGGTACACCCGTGGCTGTTGTGGCCGTGGCACCCGGCAGCGGGAGGAATCTCGCCGGGGAGCTCGGCTCGCTCGGTGCTGAGCACGTCTTCATGGCCGAGAGCGAACAGCTCGGCTCGCTCCTGGTTGCCCCGCAGCTGGAGGCACTCTCCGCGGCCGTATCAGCCCTGGAACCTGCGGCAGTGGTGATCGCCAACTCGACGGAGGGCCGCGACGTTGCGGCCCGACTGGCAGCCCGGACCCAGGCCGGCCTGGCCATCGATGCTGTCGATGTGCGCTCGGACGGCGGACCCATTGTGGCAACGCATTCGGTCTTTGGCGGCGCGTATTCGGTGGAATCCACCATTGAGGGCGGCCTGGCCATTGTGACGGTCCGGCATGGGGCCATCGAGGAGCGGGCCGCCGCGTCGACCGCGGCCGTGACTACCGTGACGGTTTCCGCAGATCCGGCTCGTTCGGCCGTGATCGAGTCAGTCAACCATGCCGCCGAGGGCTCGGGCCGGCCGGAACTCCGGGACGCTGCGAGGGTTGTCTCCGGGGGTCGTGGCCTGGGTTCGAAGGAGAAGTTCGTGCTCGTTGAGCAGCTTGCGGATGCCCTTGGCGCGGCCGTGGGTGCCTCCCGTGCGGCCGTGGACGCCGGGTACGTTCCGCAGAGCTCACAGGTCGGCCAGACAGGTATTACGGTCTCACCGCAGCTTTATGTTGCCCTAGGTATTTCGGGGGCGATCCAGCACCGGGCCGGGATGCAGACCGCGAAAACCATCGTCGCGATCAACAAGGACGCGGACGCCCCGATTTTTGACGTCGCGGACTTCGGCGTCGTCGGCGATGTCTTCACGGTGGTTCCGCAGTTGATTGAAGCGATCGAAGCCCGCCGCGGCGGCTCCGCCAACCTTGAGAAGAATGTTGCGTCATGGCATTGACGAAACCCACTCCGAAGACCAGGAGCAACAGGAGCAAAGGGTCCAGGCCTGCACTGACCGCCCTTGCTGCGCTAGTGATCCTGTTCGTGCTCGTCCTGGTGGCCAAATGGCTCCGGGACCTTCCCGGTGTCCAGTCGTTCGTGGCCGAGTTTCCCGGGCACTCGGAATTGCCTGGGGCAGCCCCCGTCGGGTTGCCGGGCTGGCTTCAATGGCAGCACTTCCTGAACGGACTGTTCATCGTGTTGATCATCCGTTCAGGCTGGCAGGTGCGCACCACGGCCCGCCCGAACACCTACTGGACGCGGAACAACAAAGGACTGCTCCGGACGAAGAACGCGCCGGCGAAGATCAGCCTTGAGCTGTGGCTCCATCTCAGCCTCGATGCCTTGTGGTTGCTGAACGGTGTTGTGTTCCTGGTGCTGCTCTTTGCGAGCGGCCAGTGGATGCGGATCGTGCCGACAAGCTGGGAGGTGTTCCCGAACGCGCTCTCGGCGGCGATCCAGTACGCGTCGACGGATTGGCCGGTTGAGAACGGCTGGGTCAATTACAACAGCCTGCAGTTGCTGGCGTACTTCGTGACCGTTTTCGTGGCGGCCCCGTTGGCGCTGGCCACAGGTCTGCGGATGTCCTCGCTCTGGCCGAAGAAAGCCACAAGACTCAGCAGGCTCTATCCGATCGAGATGGCCCGGGCGGTCCACCTGCCGGTCATGCTGTACTTCGTGGGGTTCGTCATCGTGCACGTGACCCTGGTCCTGGCCACGGGCGCGCTGAAGAACCTTAATCACATGTACGGCGCGGGCGACGACGGCAGTTGGGTGGGCTTTTGGATCTTCGCGGCTTCCGTGGTGCTCATGATCGCCGCCTGGTTCCTGGCCAGGCCCCTGTTCCTGCGCCCCATCGCATCACTGAGCGGATCCGTCACCCGCTGAGCAAAATGTGCAGTGCCGGGCCAAGCTGCGCTGCCAAAACAGAGCCATTACAGAGGAAAGAGCTTGCACTCATGAGCGATGCAGAAAAGATTGTCATTCTCGATGGTGCCCGCACACCGATCGGAAGTTACGGAGGCGTCTTCAAGGACATCCCGGGCTTTGAGCTGGGAGCGATTGCCGCCAAAGGAGCCCTTGAGCGCTCAGGGATTGAAGCGGCGGACATCAGCGAAGTTGTCATGGGATGCATCGGGCAGGTCGGCCCGGACGCCTACAACGCCCGGCGTGTGGCGTTGGCTGCCGGTCTCGCCAAATCCACACCCGCCTACACAGTCAACCGATTGTGCGGCAGCGGACTGCAGGCCATCTGGTCGGCGGCCATGCAGATGCGCTGGAGCGGGGCGGATTTCACGCTGGCCGGCGGCAACGAGTCAATGAGCCGGATGCCGTTCTACGATTTCAACGCCAGATCCGGCTACCGTCTTGGTGACCGCACCCTGGTTGACGGAACTGTCGCAATGCTCACGGATCCGTTCCACGGCATGCACATGGGCGTCACGGCCGAGAACGTGGCCGCAAAGTACGGCATCTCCCGGCAGGACCAGGATGACTTCGCGCTCGAATCCCAGCGCAGGGCCGCCACCCACGCCGCCAAGGCCGCATTCGCGGAAGAAATCACGGCCGTGCAGATCGGCGGCCGGAACCGCAGGGCCGTCGTCGCCGACGAGCATCCCAAACCAGACACGACATTGGAAGTTCTCGCCAAGCTTCGCCCGGCCTTCGAAGAGGGTGGAACGGTCACCGCAGGAAACGCCTCCGGTATCAACGACGGCGGAGCCGCAGTGGTGCTGGCGAGCGGGAGCGCTGCTGCGGAGAGAGGATTGGCTGGGCTGGTCACCCTTGAAGCCGTCACGACGGCGGCCCTGGAACCGGAGCTGATGGGCTATGCGCCGGTGCTCGCACTCGAGAAACTTTTCGCGCAGACGGGGACAACCCCGGCCGATATCGACGCGTTCGAGGTGAATGAGGCCTTTGCAGCGCAGGCAGTGGCCGTGATCCGCGACGCGAAGCTCGATCCGGAGAAGACCAACCCCTACGGCGGTGCCATTGCGCTTGGCCATCCTGTCGGGGCGACAGGAGCCATGCTCAGCCTGCGCGTCGCCAAGGATCTGAAGAGGCGGGACCTGGAACTGGGTGTCGTCACTATGTGCATCGGTGGTGGCCAGGCCCTCGCTGCCTTGTTCCGCCGCGTTTCCTGAGCCGCAAACTACGGGCCAAAGCCGCCAAAGGACCGCTGGGCAACTCTCCGGCATACGCGGCCCGGCAGCAGCGGTGCCCCTGCAAGTGGCCTACCTTTCAATCACGAGCGTTCCTGGGCCGCGCCAGCCAGGAGGAACACACATCCAGGTTGAAGCGGGCCCCGCTATGGCTGAAATGTGGAGCCGATCAGGCCTCGACGGGTGCGCCCGCCGGGTCTTGCCAGGCGGCGAGCCCCAGGACGCCGCCAGCCGCAAGGAAGCCCTCCTCTTCCATCGGCACAATCAACTGTGTCCGGCCGTCGCTGCTTGCCACAATCCGGCCACCCAGGAACGCCACATCCGCCAGGATCTGATCCCAGTGGCGATACTGGACATCGTGGCCCTCGCCCGGATAGACCCGTTCCACCGTTTCGCGCCCTGCCAGCGCTGACTTCCAGCGCTCCATCTGTGCCAGAGGGACCAGCTCGTCTGCACTCCCCCAGTACAGAAACACCGGGGCCCGGACCGACGACAGGTCCGGAAGCGGCTGGGAGGCGTACAGCTCAAAGGCCTGTCTCAGCCCTTCGGGGGAAACGTCCCGTCCCTTCGCAAAGAGCCCCCGCGTGGCCTCCTCGATCACCGAGTCCCTGAAGCCAGGAATCGAGTGGACGGAACTTTCGGCCGGGAACCGCCACCAGGCCACCGGATCCGCCGCCACAGTTCCTGCCTCCAAGTGGGAGTCCGCGCCCTCCAGCATCTCCCCGAAGGCGCAGGCCAGATGCAGGGAGCGCACCCGCCCCGGGCGGGCCGCAATGATCGTGGCTGCGTACGGACCCCCGCCGGAAATCGCAATGACGGAGACCTGGCCGATGCCCAGCGTATCCAGCAGGGACCAGACGTCCTCGGCGTACTCGGCAGATCCGACGGCGGGATCGAACGCCGTCTGCCCCAGTCCGTTGCGCTCCACGGACACCACGCGGATCCCCAGCTCCTGCCGGAACGAGCGCGCGAACTCCAGGAGCCGGAATGCCCGGACGGTCGTTCCGGCACCGCCGAGGAACAGCAGCGGAACCGCCCCGGCCCCGCCGTCGTCGTCGTCGATGTAGTTCACCGTGCGGCCGGAGCCCACGACGGCGGTGCGTACCACCGGACCCATCGGATCGAAGCCGGAATTCCGGACCTGGATCGCTTCAACAGCGTCAGTCAGTACATCCATGGCTGTGTCCTCCTATGTGTAGTCGTAGAAGTTATGTGTAGTCGTAGAAGCCGCGTCCGCTCTTGCGGCCCAGCATGCCTGCATCCACCATCCGCAAGAGCAGCGGCGGCGGGGCGTAGTGCGGTTCCTTGAATTCCTCGTACAGCGAGTTGGCCACGTGCAGCGCAGTATCCAGGCCCACCAGATCCGCCAGTTTCAAGGGGCCCATCGGATGCGCACAGCCGGCCACCATCCCGGTGTCGATGTCCGCCGCCGAGGCATGACCAGCTTCCACCATGCGGATGGCGGACAGCACGTACGGGATAAGGAGGGCATTGACCACAAACCCGGCACGGTCCTTGGCCACAATGACCTCCTTGCCGAGACCGTTCGCGAATGCGCGGGCCCGTGCCAGGGTGTCGCGGCTCGTTTGCAGACCGGTGACGAGCTCCACGAGGGGCAGCACCGGTACCGGATTGAAAAAATGCACCCCCAGGACGTGTTCCGGGCGCCGGGTGGCGGCAGCAATGCGGCCGATCGGCATCGACGAGGTGTTGGAGGCCAGGATCGCCTCACGGGCCCGGACCACGGCATCGATGCGCCGGAACGCATCGAGTTTGAGATCCATGATCTCGGGTACGGCCTCGATCACCAGTTGCCTGTCCGAGAAGGCCTCAATATCCGTACCGAAGCTGATCCTGGCCAGGGCGTCGTCCTTGTCCGCGGAATCCAGCCTGCCGGCAGTCACAGCCTTTTCTAGCGAAGCGGTGAGCCGCTTGCGCCCGGCGGCCACGGCGCCGTCGTCGGCTTCAACAACCACAACGCCGGCACCGGCCCGGGCACAGACCTCCGCGATGCCGGAACCCATGAGTCCGCACCCGAGTACGCCTACCCGCTCGAATTCGCCGACGCTCATCCGGGCTCCCCCGCGGGACGGTTGAGGGCGGCGTAGGCCAGCTGTTCGATGAGCAGCGAAGCCGAGGCCGAGGACTCCGCGGCGGCGTCGATTGCCGCTTTCGTCCAGGCGACCGCCATCGCCGGCTGCTCGGCCAGGAACTCCGCCCGCGCCAGGGCAACGGTCAGGGCATCGCCAGCCGGTACCACTTCACGGACCAGGCCCAGGCGGTGCGCCTCTGCCGCCGGGAAGCGCTCTCCGAACAGGATGATCTCCCGGGCAATGGCGGGGCCGGCCGCACGGACCAGCCGCGTCAGGCCGCCGGAGCTGGGCAGGATGCCGAGTCCCACCTCCGGCAGGCCGAAGCAGTCTGGTCCGCGATCCGGATATCGCAGGCCAGCGCGAGCTCGAAGCCGGCGCCCAGGCAGTACCCCGACACGGCGGCCACGGTGGGCTGCGGCAACCGCGACACGACCTCATACAGTGAACCGCTCCCCCGGTAGTAGGCCGCGATCCGCTGGGGTGTCATCTCCGGCAGCTCGGACGTATCCGCGCCGGCCGAGAAGGCCCGCTCCGAACCCGCGAGCACAATCGCCGAAGCGCCCGCCACCTCCGGCGAGCGCAGCGCGTCCAGAAGCGCCTGCTCCAAGGCGGTGGAAAGGGCATTTAGTTTGCCGGGACGGTTGAGCTGCAGCACCACCACCTTGCCGTGGCGCTGCAGCTTGACGAGAGGCTCGACGCCGGGATCCTGGGATGCGGGGCCGGTCACCGCGGATTGAGGTTCTGCAGTGTGTGCCACCGACGTCACTTGGCCACCGCGCCGGCGTAGCCCAGCAGGCCCTCAGCGCCCCGCTTGTTGATTTCGTTGCCGATGATGACCGTCTGGATCTCCGAAGTCCCTTCCCAGATGCGATCCACGCGGAGTTCGCGCCACAGGCGTTCCACCGGGTTTTCACGCATGTAGCCGCGGCCGCCGAAGATCTGCAGGGCGTTGTCCACGCAGCGGTTGGAGGCCTCGGAGGCACCGAGCTTGATGACAGCCGCCTTGGCGTTGAGGAGCTTCCGGTCCATGCCCTGGTCCGCTTCCCAGGCCACCTGGTACGTCAGCACACGGTTGGTCATGATGTCCACGGTGTTCTTGGCGAGCATGTTCTGGATGAGCTGGAATTCCAGGATGGGCTTGCCGAACTGCACCCGGGATTTGGCGAATTCGGCCGCGAGCAGGGTGGCCCGTTCGGCGGCGCCGATGGTGCGGGCCGCGATCATGAGCCGCTCCTCCACGAACCAGTCACGGGTCAGTTCGTAGCCCTGGCCGATCCCACCCAGGATTTTGTCCGCACCGACCCGCACGTCCTCGAAAAGGAATTCGGGGTGCTCGTAGACGAAGGTGTGCGTGTAGCGCGGGGTGCGGGTTACGGAGACACCCGGGAGGTCCTTGTCCACCAGGAACATGGTGGGGGCACCATCCACGCTGGCGAGCACCAGGATGAAGTCCGCCGCATCCCCGACGGTGACGAAGAGCTTCTCACCGTTGATGATGTAGTGATCGCCGTCCTTGACCGCGGTGGTCTGGATGTTCTGGGGGTCCGATCCGGCCTCCGGCTCGGTGATGGCGACGGCGTCGCGGCGTTCACCGCGAATTTCGGGGATCAGGTATTCCTCGCGCTGGGCCGGGGTGCAGGCCTTCAGGGCGTTGGCCGGGCGCCACAGTGTGTCCCACAGGGCGCCGGTCAGCTTGCCCACCTCTTCGGAGACGATTGCGTGTTCCAGCACGCTGAGGCCTGCGCCGCCCCATTCCGACGGCATGTTGATGGCGGCGAGCCCGTGGTTGATGACCAGCTGCCTGACCTTGGCGTGCGGACGGATGGATCCGGGCGAGGATCTTGTGGACACAGCACTGCGCGAGTTGCACGAGGAAACCGGGATCGCGGCATCGCGTGACGATGTCGTTGGCGTGCTGGACGATTTTCCAGCCAGCCGCGGCATCGTCATCACTCCCGTTGTTGTCCTGTTGGACGGGCCGCAGCGGCCCCGCCGGCATCCGGCCGAAGTGGCCTCGCTGCACCCGCTGCCACTCGGGGTCCTGACGGCCCCGGGGGTCCCGCGCTGGCAACCGCAGCCAGCCGGTGGTTCGCTCCTCCAAATGCCGCTGCGCCGTGACATGGTGGTCCACGCGCCAACGGGCGCCATCTTGTGGCAGTTCGCTGAGGTGGTGCTGCGGGGACACGAGCTGCGTGTGGCGGAGCTCACCGAACCGGCCTTTACCGCGCGCTAGGTCCCGCCACGCTCGGCCTTGGAACTATAGTCTCAGCACTCCGGAACGTTGACGGCGAGGCCGCCCATGGCGGTTTCCTTGTACTTGGAGCTCATGTCCTTGCCGGTCTCCCGCATGGTCACGATGACCTCATCGAGGGAGACGCGGTGCGTGCCGTCGCCCCAGAGCGCCATCTTCGCGGCGTTGATGGCCTTGGCCGCGGCGATCGCGTTGCGTTCGATGCAGGGGATCTGCACGAGCCCGCCGATCGGATCGCACGTCAGGCCGAGGTTGTGTTCCATCGCGATCTCCGCGGCGTTCTCCACCTGCCCGGGGGTTCCGCCCATGACTTCGGCCAGGCCGGCGGCCGCCATCGACGACGCCGAGCCCACCTCGCCCTGGCAGCCCACCTCGGCGCCGGAGATCGAGGCCTGTTCCTTGTAGAGCACCCCGACGGCGGCGGCGGTCAGCAGGAACTTGACGATCGTCTCGTCGCGGTCCTGCTGGGTGGCCTTGTCCATGCCGGGGGCAAAGTGCAGGGCGTAGTACAGCACGGCCGGGATGATGCCCGCCGCGCCGTTCGTGGGGGCCGTCACGACCCGCCCGCCGGAGGCGTTTTCCTCGTTGACGGCCAGCGCGATCAGGTTGACCCATTCCTGCCAGTACTTCGGGTCCCGGTCCGTGTCCTCCTTCAGGAGCCGCTCATGCCAGTCGGGGGCGCGGCGGCGGACCTTGAGCCCGCCGGGCAGCAGGCCCTCGCGCTTGAGGCTGACTGCGACGCAGCCTTCCATCACGGAGTAGATGTGCAGCAGGCCTTCCCGGATCTCCTGCTCCGACCTGGAGGCGCGCTCGTTGACCATCATGATCTCGCCGATGGACAGCCCCTTGGCGGAGCAGTGGCCCAGCAGTTCCGCGGCGGTGCGGAACGGCAGCGGCAGTTCCTTCTTGGACTCGTCCAATTCCTTCTGGGCTGCCTCTTCCTCGCCCTCGCGGACGATGAAGCCGCCGCCCACGGAGAAGAAGGTAGCGCCATGGAGGACCCCGCCGCCGGCGTCGGAGACCGTGAACGTCATCCCGTTCGTGTGCCGCGGGAGCACGGTGAGCGGGCGTAGGACCATGTCGGATTCCCCGTAGGGCAGGGGAACCTCACCGGCCAGGTTCAGGGTGCCGGTTGCGGCGATGGCGGCAAGCCGTTCCTCCACCTCGTCCGGGAGGATGCGCTCGGGGTGGTAGCCTTCCAGCCCGAGCAGGATGGCGGTCATGGTGCCGTGGCCGCGGCCGGTGGCGGCGAGGGACCCGTAGAGGTCCACGCGCAGCGAGGCCACCCGGTCCAGGTCTCCGGACGCCTTGAGTTCACCCGCGAAGACCGCGGCGGCCCGCATGGGGCCCACGGTGTGCGAACTGGACGGTCCTATCCCGATGGAAAAAAGGTCAAAGACTCCAACAGCCATTGTCGGTTCCTAACTAGGTCAAACTGTGGTCCGGCAGATGGTCCTGCCGGAGGGCTGTGCGGCCGCCGGTGGGCGGCATCGCTGCCGGATGCACGACGCCGGGCGGCAGCTGGTGGCGGCGGCCCGGCGTCGTGATCTGTAGTGCCACTACTTCTGTAATACGTCCCTTAGGCGAGGTTGGCAACCGAGGGGTAGAGCGGGTGCGCGGCGGCGAGGGCCTCCACGCGGTGACGCAGACCGGACAGGTCGGCGCCGGCGTCGGCGGTCAGGGCCTCGGCGATGATGTCCGCAACCTCCGCGAAGGCTGCTTCGCCGAAGCCGCGGGTGGCCAGTGCCGGGGTGCCGATCCGCAGGCCTGAGGTGACCATCGGCGGGCGGGGGTCGAACGGCACGGCGTTGCGGTTGACCGTGATGTCGATTTCCGCGAGGCGGTCCTCGGCCTGCTGCCCGTTGAGCTCGCAGTTGCGCAGGTCCACCAGGACCAGGTGCACGTCCGTGCCGCCGGAGATCACGTTGATCCCCTTGGCCGTGACGTCCGGCTGGACCAGGCGCTCGGCCAGGATCCGGGCGCCGGCGAGGACCCGTTCCTGGCGTTCCCTGAACTCCGGGGACGCGGCGATCTTGAAGGCCACGGCCTTGCCGGCGATGACGTGCTCCAGCGGGCCGCCCTGCTGGCCGGGGAACACCGCCGAGTTGATCTTCTTGGCGATGCCGGCGTCGTTGGACAGGATGATGCCGCCGCGCGGACCGGCGAGGGTCTTGTGCGTCGTGGACGTGGTGACGTGCGCGTAAGGGACCGGGGAGGGGTGCAGCCCGGCGGCGACCAGCCCGGCGAAGTGCGCCATGTCCACCATCAGGTAGGCGCCCACGGAGTCGGCGATCCGGCGGAACTCGGCGAAGTCCAGCTGCCGGGCGTAGGCGGACCAGCCGGCCACGATCAGCGCCGGCTTGTGCTCCAGCGCCAGCCGCTCCACCTCGGCCATGTCGATCCGGTGGTCCTCCTCGCGGACCTGGTACGGGACCACGTTGTACAGACGGCCGGAGAAGTTGATCCGCATGCCGTGCGTCAGGTGCCCGCCGTGGGCGAGGTTCAGGCCCATGATGGTGTCGCCCGGCTTGATCAGCGCGTGCATGACCGAGGCGTTGGCCTGCGCGCCGGAGTGCGGCTGCACGTTCGCGTATTCGGCGCCGAACAGGGCCTTGACCCGGTCGATCGCGAGCTGCTCGATCACGTCCACGTGCTCGCAGCCGCCGTAGTAGCGCTTGCCCGGGTAGCCCTCGGCGTATTTGTTGGTCAGCACCGAGCCCTGCGCCTGCATCACGGCCACGGCGGTGTGGTTCTCCGAGGCGATCATTTCCAGGCCGTCCCGCTGGCGGGTCAGCTCGGCATCGATCTGCGCCGCGATTTCCGGGTCCAGCTCGGACAGCAAGGCGTCCAGGCTCGGGGAAATGACCTGCTCGAACGTTACTGTGCCTGCATGTGCGCCGCTCACAGTTCGCCGCCGTTCTTGGACGCGTACTCCTGGGCCGAGAGCAGCGGTCCGTCGGACTCGGCAGCGACCTTGAACAGCCAGCCGGCACCATAGGGGTCGCTGTTGATCAGCGCGGGGTCAGCGACGACGGCGGGGTTGATCTCGGTGACCTCGCCGGTGACCGGGGAGTACAGGTCCGAGACGGACTTGGTTGACTCGACCTCGCCGCAGGTCTCCCCCGCGGTCACCGCTGCGCCGACCTCGGGGAGATCCACGTAGACGATGTCGCCGAGGGCATCCGTGGCCACGGCGGAGATGCCGATGGACACAACGTTCCCGGCCTCCCGCGCAACCCACTCGTGCTCGGCGGAGTACTGCAGTTCAGGGGCAACTCTTGCCATGTGTTTTTCCTAAGTCTTGGTTTGGTCGTGGTGCTAAATCAATTGTGGCTGGGTGTTGATATCAGCCGTGGCCGGGTTACGCGTCAGGAAACCGAATTCCTCCGCGTGCTCGCTCGTTCCTCGCTTAGACGCACGCTTCCGGAATCCGCTCCCCTGCCGCTATCGGCCAGTTCAGTTTTCGGGGCCAACAGTTTCGGACAGACCACCAGTTCCCGGAAAGGAACCGTGGTCCTTCGTATTCTTCTAGTGCCGACCCTCGGTAGGCGGTCAATTTTCAGCACCCTTGGCTTTCAAAGGCGCTGGTTCGCGTTGGTCCGGATCTCTTCAGTTCCCTGAAGGTGAGCTGCCCTTGAGGGGCTGGCTGGCCGCGGTTTTCGAAAGCGTGCGTCTAAGCGTGGGGCCCCCGCCGTCCGGGTTCCCTGGCCGTGGGGCCACGCCGGCGAGGGACCCGGCCTGAGCTTGCGAAGGCTGGGAGCCGGTGGGGACTTGCGAGGTTAGGGAGACGGTGGGGAGAACGAGCGAGCACGCGTGAAAACTGGGGCCAGCCGGTCCCGGTGCCGGGGACGGCAGAGGATACCGGCCGCGACGGCACCCGGGCACCCGAAGGGCTACTTAGCGCGCTTGTAGAAAGGCAGTGCCACTACTTCGAACGGCTCCGTCTTGCCGCGGAGGTCGATGTCCAGGGCCGTGCCGGGCTCGGTGAACGCGACGTCGACGTAGGCCATCGCGACCGGGAAGCCGAGGCTCGGGCTGGGCTGGCCGGAGGTGACTTCGCCGACCACGTTTCCGTCCTTGAGGACCGGGTAGTGGCCGCGGCCGGCCCGGCGTCCGAGGCCCTTGAGGCCAACGAGCTTGCGGCCCGTGGTGGTTCCGGCGCCGGCTTCCTTCTTGGCGGCCAAGGCGGCCTTGCCGACGAAGTCACCTTCCTTGGACAGCGCGACGACGGGTCCGAGTCCGGCGGCAAACGGGTCGCCGTCCAGCGAGAGTTCGTTGCCGTACAGCGGCATACCGGCCTCGAGGCGGAGCGAATCGCGGGAAGCGAGACCGGCGGGTGTCAGCTCCCCGTCCTCGGCGATGGCGACGATGGCCTGCCAGAGGGCGGCGGCGGAGTCGTTCGCCACGAAGATCTCGAAGCCGTCCTCACCGGTGTACCCGGTGCGGGCCAGCAGCAGCTCCTGGCTGGCCCCGCCGACCATGAAGGGGACGTCCACGGCGGCGTAGTACTTGAGCCCGGTGACGAGCTCGTGCTGCGCGGCGGGAACCAGGCGGAGCAGGATTTCCTGGGCCTTGGGGCCCTGGACGGCGATCAACGAGGTCGAGGCGGAGGCGTCCTCGACGACGACGTCGAAGCCCCCCTCTTTGCCGGAACCGGCCCTTTCAGCCAGGGCCGCGGCCACGACCTTGGCGTTGCCCGCGTTGGGGACCACAAGGAATTTCTCATCGCCACGGCGGTACGTGATGAGGTCGTCGATGATGCCGCCGCCCTCGTTGCAGATCAGCGAGTACTTTGCCTTGCCGATGGACATGGTGGAGATCTTGCCCACGAGGGCGTAGTCCAGGAAGGCGGCGGCGCCCGGGCCGGTGACCCAGACTTCGCCCATGTGGGAGAGGTCGAAGAGGCCGGCGGACGCACGGACGGCGTGGTGCTCGGCCAGCTCGGAGCTGTACTTGAGCGGCATCTGCCAGCCGCCGAAGTCCGTGAAGGAGGCGCCGAGCTTCTTGTGCTCTTCGTACAGGGCCGTGTAGTTCTCAGTCATCGGTGGCTGTCCTTAGTTCGCGGAGTCGTCGGAGTGGTCCTCGACGGCTTCTGTGTGGTCCTCGAACGCTTCAAGGGGAGGGCACGAGCAGATCAGGTTCCGGTCGCCGGCGGCGCCGTCGATCCGGCCGACCGGCGGGAAGTACTTGTCCTGCTTGAGCGTGTGGACCGGGAAGACGGCCTGCTCGCGCGGGTATTCGCGGGTCCAGTCGGTGCTGATGACGGCCGCGGCTGTGTGCGGGGAGTTGCGCAGCGGGCTGTGCTCGACGGTGAAATCGCCGTGCGCCACCTGGTCGATTTCGGCGCGGATGGAGACCATGGCGGTAATGAAGCGGTCGATCTCGCCAAGGTCCTCAGATTCGGTGGGTTCGACCATGAGGGTGCCGGCCACCGGGAACGCGAGGGTGGGGGCGTGGAAGCCGTAGTCGATCAGGCGCTTGGCCACGTCCTCGGCGGTCACGCCGGTCTTGGCCGTGAGTTCGCGCAGGTCCAGGATGCATTCGTGGGCCACGAGTCCGCCTTCGCCGGTGTAGAGCACCGGGAAGAAGTCGTTGAGTCGCGCCGCGATGTAGTTGGCCGCGAGCAGCGCCGACTTCGTGGCCTCGGTCAGGCCCGTACCGCCCATGAGCTTCACGTAGGCCCAGGAAATCGGCAGCACGCCGGCGGAGCCGTAGCGGGACGCGGAGATCGGGGTGCCGTCGGCGCCGTTGGCCGGATCCGCGGCGTTGCCCGGCATGAACGGGGCCAGGTGGGCCTTGGCCGCGACCGGGCCGACGCCGGGTCCGCCGCCGCCGTGCGGGATGCAGAAGGTCTTGTGCAGGTTCAGGTGCGAGACGTCGCCGCCGAACAGGCCGGGCTGGGCCAGTCCGACGAGGGCGTTGAGGTTGGCGCCGTCGATGTAGACCTGGCCGCCGGCGGCGTGGACCGCGTCGCAGACCTCGCGGACGTCGGCGTCGTACACACCGTGCGTGGACGGGTAGGTGATCATGATCGCGGACAGGGCGTCCTTGTGCAGCTCGATCTTGGACTGCAGGTCGGCGTGGTCGATGGTGCCGTCGGAGGCGGTGGCGACGACGACGACCTTCATGCCGGCGAGCACGGCCGAGGCCGCGTTGGTGCCGTGCGCGGAGGCCGGGATCAGGCAGATGTTGCGCTGCTCGTCGCCGCGGGACAAGTGGTAGCCGCGGATCGCCAGCAGGCCAGCGAGCTCGCCCTGGGAACCGGCGTTCGGCTGGATGGAGACCTGGTCGTAGCCGGTGATCTCGGTCAGCTGGGCTTCCAGGTCCTCGATCAGTTCGCGCCAGCCGGCGGTCTGGGAGTCCGGGGCGAAGGGGTGGATGGAGGCGAACTCCGGCCAGGAGATGGCTTCCATCTCGGCCGTGGCGTTCAGCTTCATGGTGCAGGAGCCCAGCGGGATCATGGTGCGGTCCAGCGCGAGGTCACGGTCCGAGAGCCGGCGGATGTAGCGCAGCAGCTGCGTCTCGGAGCGGTGGGTGTTGAACACCGGGTGCTGGAGGTAGTCGGAGGTGCGCTCGACGGCGGTGTCCAGGCGGAAAGCGGAATCGTCACCTGAGTCAGTGTCTGAGTCATCGCCGGATTCTGCGTCTGAGTTAGTGTCTGTGACAGTCGCGCCGAAGGCGGCGACGACGTCGGCGACAATGGCCGCCGTCGTGGCCTCATCGGCGGAGATCCCGACCGTGTCCGCGTCGATGACGCGCAGGTTGATCCCCTTAGCCTCGGCGGCGGCAATGATGTTCGCGGCCTTGCCGGGGACGGAGACGGTGACGGTGTCGAAGAAGGACGTGTGCAGCACGTCCAGGCCGGCGGCCTTCAGCGAGGCGGCGATGGTCCTGGCGTGGCCGTGGGTGGTCTCGGCGATCGCCTTCAGCCCGTCCGGGCCGTGGTAGACGGCATAGAAGGAGGACACGATCGCCAGCAGCGCCTGGGCGGTGCAGATATTGGACGTCGCCTTCTCGCGGCGGATGTGCTGCTCGCGGGTCTGCAGCGCCAGGCGGTAGGCCGGGACGCCGGCGTTGTCCTTGGACACTCCCACGAGGCGGCCGGGCATGGACCGCTCCAGGCCCTTCTGGACGGCCATGTAGGCGGCGTGCGGACCACCGAAGAACAGCGGGACGCCGAAGCGCTGGGCGGAGCCGACGGCGATGTCGGCGCCCTGCTCACCCGGAGGGGTAATGAGGGTCAGGGACAGCAGGTCGGCTGCGACGGTGACGAGCGCGCCGCGTGCCTTGGCGTCCGCGATCACGGCGGTGTGGTCGAACACACGGCCGGAGACGCCGGGCTGCTGGAGGACGACGCCGTTGATGACGCCGTCGGGCAGGCCCTTGGAAAGATCGGCGATCTCGACCTCGAAGCCGAGCGCTTCGGCGCGGCCCCTCACGATCGCGATGGTCTGCGGCAGGCAGTCGGCGTCGAGGACGGTTTTGCCGTCGTGGGCGGTCTTGTTCTTGTTTGCCCTGCGCATCATCAGCACGGCTTCGGCGACGGCGGTGGCTTCGTCGAGCAGGGAGGCGTTGGCGATCGGCAGGCCGACGAGGTCCTGGACCATGGTCTGGAAGTTCAGCAGCGCCTCAAGCCGGCCCTGCGAGATTTCGGGCTGGTAGGGCGTGTACGCCGTGTACCAGGCGGGCGCCTCGAGGATGTTCCGGCGGATGACGGCCGGGGTCAGGGTGTCGTAGTAGCCCTGGCCGATCATCTGGACCGCGGTCTTGTTTTTGCCGGCCAACTTGCGCAGTTCGGCGAGGACCTCGACTTCGCTGAGGGCTTCGCCGAGCGCCAGCGGCGAATCCTGCCGGATGTCTTTCGGAACGGCGGTGTCCACCAGCGCATCGACGGTGTCGTAGCCGACAGCCTTCAGCATGGCGTCGACGTCGGACTGGCGGCGGGCGCCGATGTGCCGGTCAACGAAGGACGTGGAGGCTGGGGTAACAGTCACAAGGAACTCCATAACTAAGGCGGCGCAGGGTACGCCACATTGATTCGGGTTCCTCCCCGCTCTGTATTGGACCTGAGAGTTTCCGCGCAGCCGCGCGTTCGCAGGGCTCCGCTTGCACCGTCGGTGAGCACAGCATGTCAGAGGACAGCCTGCTACTTTCCAGAGTCGCCTTGCCGCGGCGGTACATGGGCCTGAGAGATTCCTGGGGAGGGTTTGCTCCTACGGCGCCCGCTTGTACCTACAAGCAGAACTCTCCCGCCGCAGATCAAAGGCATATTCAATTGCTCGTGACAACAGTCACAGCTCCCATTGTCCTATGGCGGGCGCGCGTCCGCAAACCAATGACCGGACCCAGGCGAGAGAGTTACGCCCCAGGACCGCCGTCGGACGCGAAATCGCGGGAAGACTGCGGATTCGCCGGAAAATCCCGAAATTACGGCGACCCCGCGCGCTTCCGGCGACCTCGGCGGACGGGAGTTGCCCGGCCGTCCGGCTCAGCCACGCAGCCGTTCGACGGCGGCCAGCAGGCTCGCGACATCCCCGCTGACCTGTGGGAGCGGTCCGCCCGGTCCTCGGGCCAGCATCGCGTTGAAGTAGAGCCCGTCGCCCATGTAGAGCACCGCCTTGGCCATGCCCGGCCCGACGTCGGCAGCGAGCAGTTCCAGCCAGCCCGCCTGGGCGGCGGCAATGCGCTGCAGTGTTTCTTCGTGGGCCACTTCGGCCAGCCGGGTGGCGGCGACGAACACGCGGTCCATCGGGGTGTCCGCCCAGACCGAGGATTTGATGAAGTATGCGGCAGCCCCTTCCGGCGCGGCGGCCATCCTCCCGAGGTCCTCGCCGAGGAGCCGGTCGAGCCGCTCCAGCAGCACGGAAACCATGGCTTCCTTGCTCGGGAAGTGGTACAGCAGTCCCCCCTTGGAGACCCCGGCCCGCCTGGCGACGGCGTCCAGCGTGGCGGCACGTTCGCCCTCTTCGATGAGCAGGGATTCGAAGGCGTCAAGGACGGCTTCGCGGGCGACGGGTTTTCTGGGCATGGGTCCCATCATGCCTGTCCGGCCCGGAATTTCTTAACTGTACCGTCTGGACGGTATAGTTATTAATTATGAGGACTACATCGATTCCTGCAGCCACCGCCACAACGCCGGCATCCGCCCCGCGGGCCCCGCGGGCGCCGTGGCGCGACTGGCTGGCGCTGTCGCTGCTGATGTTCCCGGTGCTGCTGGTCGCGGTGGACAACACGGCGCTCACCTTTGCGCTGCCCGCCATCGCCCGCGGCCTGGACGCCTCCGGGGTGCAGTTGCTGTGGATTGTGGATGCTTATCCCCTGGTCCTGGCCGGGCTGCTCGTGGCCATGGGCAGCCTGGGCGACCGGATCGGACGCCGCAGGCTCCTTTTCATCGGCAGCACGGGCTTCGCGGCGGTCTCGGCTGTCACCGCCTTCGCGCCCAGCGCCGAATGGCTGATCGCCGGACGGGCGGGGCTGGGCTTCTTCGGCGCGATGCTGATGCCGTCCACCCTGTCCCTGATCCGCAACATCTTCCCAGAGCCGAACCGGCGCCGGCTGGCCGTGGCCATCTGGGCTGCGGGTTTCTCCGGCGGCGCCGCCCTGGGCCCGATCTTCGGCGGCTGGCTCGTGGAGCACTTCTGGTGGGGCGCCGTCCTGCTCGTCGCTGTGCCGATCATCCTGCCGCTGCTGGCGCTCGGGCCCATCCTGATCCCGGAATCGCGCGATCCGAATCCCGGCCGGGTGGACGTGCCCAGCATCGTCCTGTCCCTCCTGGTAATGGTGCCGGTGGTCTATGGCATCAAGGATCTAGCCACCCATGGCCCCGCCCCGGCGCCCCTGGCCCTGATCGGCTTCGGCCTGCTCATGGGATACGTCTTCATCCGGCGGCAGCGGGCCCTGCTGCGAGGCGGTCAGGAACGCGGGGCCGCGGGCTGCACGGCGGCCCCGCTGCTGGACGTCAGCCTCTTCGGCAACCGGGTCTTCAGCACGGCCATCACGGCAAACGTCCTCGCCCTGTTTTCCTACAATGGCTTCATCCTCTTCCTGGCCCAGCACCTGCAGCTGCTGGAAGGCCAGTCCCCCTCGGAATCCGGCGTCGCGATGGTTCCGGCCCTGATCGCCACCGTCGCGGCCGGCCTGCTGGTAGTGCCGCTGGTGCGGAAGATCCGGCCGGGCTTCGTGGTGGCCGGCGGCCTGCTGCTGAGCGCCGCGGGCTACTTCCTGGTGGCCTTCGGCGACCACAGCAGCGGCCCGGGGATCCTGTTGGCGGCCCTGCTGGTCCTCTGCCTGGGCGTCGGGGCCGCGGAGACCATCTCTAACGACCTGATCCTCGGTGCGGCGCCGGCGGAGAAATCCGGCGCGGCTGCTGCCATTTCCGAGACCGGCTACGAGGTTGGTTCACTGCTGGGTACGGCCATCCTCGGCTCCATCCTGACCGCCTCGTACCAAGGCAATCTCCGGCTCCCGGGCGGCGTCACCGGGGCGGCAACGGCGGACGGGGTTGCCCAGGCCGGTGAAACGCTCGCCGGAGCGGTGGAACTCTCGCAAGCCCTTCCCGGCCCGCTGGCGGAAGCAGTGATGGCGGCCGCTCGTGCCGCCTTTGATTCGGGCGTACATGTCACGGCCGCCATCGCACTGATACTGATGGCGGGAGCGTCAGTCCTTGCCGCCGTCGTCCTGCGGAAGGTGCCGACCGCCAAATAGCGGGCTGGATTCAGTTGCCCTCGACGTACGCCTTGAGGGCGTCGAGCAGCTCGCCGGTGCCTTCCTTGCGGCCTGCCACCTGCGCCTGGTCGCTGTCCCGGGTACCGGTGAAGAAGGCGCCCTGTTCGGTCAGTGTCAGCAGGGTGCCGCCGCCGTCGGGCTCCAGCTCGAGGGTGCTGAGCGAAACGGACATGCGCTCCCCGTCCAGCAGCATTTCGTAGCTGTAGACGATCCGCTGGTTCTCCACGATGTCGTGGTAAACCGCGTGCATCGTGGAGACGAAGCCGCCGACGGGGCCGCCGACGTCGGTTTCGCGGCCGCCCACCCGGAAGTCCAGGCTGGACTCGCCCTGGTTCCATTCGGGCGGGCCCGCGAACCACTTCTTCTTGCTCGGATGGTCGGAAAACGCGTGGAAGACGCGCGACGGCGGGGCGTTCAGCCTGCGTTCCAGGCTGAAGCTGGCGTGCGTTACCGGGGTGTTCATGGTGGGCTCCTGGAATTGGTTCAGTCGGGAGGCTGGGGCGGGCGGTCCGGGCTGTCCTCACCCAGAAAGCCCTCGAGCCGGTCGAGGCGTCGCTCGGCCGGCGTCCGGCGCTGGCCCAGCCAGTTTTCTGCACGCCGGACCGTGGCAGGATCGATGCTGCAGCTGCGGACCCTGCCGATCTTTTCGCTGCGGATCAGGCCGCTGGCTTGCAGGACCTGAAGGTGCTGGACAATCCCGGGCAGGCTGATCGGAAACGGCTCCGCGAGCTGCGAAACCGTCGCCGGGCCCTCGCAGAGCCGGGCGACGATGGCGCGCCGGGTGGGGTCGGCGAGCGCATGGAATACGCCGTCGAGCTCCCGCTCCCCCTTCTGGCCCGCCTGATTGTTAAGCACATACTTAAGTATTCACCGACCCGTCCGGATGTCAAGGCTTAAAAGCCAAGCGTCCGACGCCGGGAAGAACCCGGCGCCGGACGCTTGGACTGCGGTTTGGCTGAGTGTGGGATGCTACTTCTTGCTGTCCGCGGTGGTGACGCTGGCGGTGGCGCGCATGGTCTCCGCGTTCACCATCCAGGCGAATTGCTCGAACTTGGCGATCAACGCGTGCAGCAGGTCCGCCGTCGTGGGGTCCTCTTCATCCACTTCGTCGTGGACCTTGCGCATGGTACCGACCGCCGCCTCGAGTGCCGCGACAATCTTGTCAATGGCGTCCTTGGTGCTGATCAGGCCGGCCGGGAATTCCGCGAGGGAAGTGGACTTGGAAACCGTGGAACTGCGGCCATCCGGCAGGGCGTGAAGGGCACGCATACGCTCGGCCATGTCATCCGCGAAGGTGCGGGCGGCGTCGACGATCTCATCCAGCTGAAGGTGCAGGTCCCGGAAGTTCGCCCCCACGATGTTCCAGTGCGCCTGCTTGCCCTGGACGTGAAGTTCGATCAGGTCCACGAGCACTGCCTGACAGTTCGCGGTAAGCGTAGGTGTTGCTTTCATGCGTCCTCCTGAGTAGGTCCAATACCGTTGCGTCCGATACCGCAAGGCCGATGCTTCCGACGCTACCCCAGGGGCCAGCAGGACGGCGACCGTCCCGCCGAAATTTCCCCGGCCAGCTTGCTAAGGGGCTTACTATCTGCCGTGCAGGAAGCTCAGACCGCCTCGTTGAGCATCGGCCCCTGCGGGAAAATGGCCCGGGTGATGCCACCCGCTGTGGTCTCGGCCAGCTGGGAAAGGTAGTCGTTCCGGCGCCGCGGCGTGATCCGGGACTGCGGTTCAAAGGTCTGCTCGGGATCGTCCGCGTAGTGCGCGGTCAGGCCGTCGCGCATGAGCCGGATGGCTTCGGAGCGCTGCTGGGACACAGCCGCGTGGGTGGAGCCGAGTTCCGCGGCCAGTTCCTTCACGGTGCGGTCGCCGAAATAGATCTCCTCGACGACGTAGCGCATGCGCTCCGGGAGCGACTTCACGGCTGCGCGCAGGTACTGCAGCCGTTCATCGGCGAGCACGGAGTGCTCGGGGGACAGCGTCTCCGCTGCCAGCGTGTCTACGACGGCGTCGTCGAGCGGGGTCAGCGTTCGGGACGCATCGGCCAGGGCTGCCTCGACGACGCTCTGCTGCACGCCCAGGGCGGAGGCGATCTCGTCGACGCTGGGCGTACGTCCGAGGGCGGCGGCCAAGGTCTCCTGGACGGACATGGTTTCCTTGATCCGTCGCCGCGCCGAGCGGGTGGCCCAGTCGCTCGCACGCATCTCGTCCGCGAACGCGCCGAGGATGCGCCGGCGGGCAAAGGCTCCGAAGGGTACGCCGAGGTCCGGGTCGAAGGAGTCGGCCGAGGTAATCAGGGCGACGGCACCCGCTGACGCCAGGTCATCGCGGGAAAGGTGTGACGCTTTCGAGCACAAATCTGAAACGAGGTAGCCCACCAGCGGAAGGTGCTGTGTGACCAGCTCGTTGCGTTCTACGCGATTCAATAGTGTGTCCCCCCATGAGACCGGATCCGAAGCGTCAAACCACTTAAAACACCGAGAGCCGCACCCGCAAACGGTCCCTCACTCCCCCATGGGAGGCGGTGTTCGATACCCGGGCGCAGCACCCATGGAGGAAACTTATCACCCTATCAACAATCTGCGTGTACCCTCAGGAAAAAGCTTGGCTGAAACTGCGGCAGCACTGTTTCTGCCGGCGTGGCGACTAAAGGGGGCGCATGAGTGCAGGTGATCTTTCGGCAGCTCTCTGGCAGGAGCGCCGTCAGCTGGAACTGCTCTTGTTCAGGCTCGAGACACAGCGCCTGCATGTCCTGGCGGGGAACTTCCAGTGGCTGAGTGTCACCGCCACCGAAGTGGAGAGTGTCCTGGACCGCCTGCGCTTTCAAGCGCTGGCCCGGAGCGTCGAATCGGCGGCCGTGGCGGCGGAATGGGGGCTGCCGGCCCAGGCCACCCTCGTCGAACTGATCGCCGGTGCGCCGGCCGGTTCCTGGCAGGAGGTCCTGGGCGAGCATTTGGATGCTCTCCGGGACTTGCTCCGCCAGCTCAACGACACTGCGCGGTCCACCGAAGAGACCCTGCGTCAGCGGAGCCTGCCGGCATCTTCCGGCGCTTCCCCCGGTGGGGCGTCCGGGACAGGGTCCGCGTCCGGGACGGATACCGCGGAGATCCTTGAAGAGCTGACGACTGCCGCGAACGTACAGCGCGCCCTGATCATAAACCGGCGGACAACGCAGCCTATGCTGGCGCAGTACCTCGGCGGCGAGCGGGGCTAATACCGGGCCGGGCGACGCGTCAGTCAGCGCTTCCGGCAGAAGCTGGGGGCAGTAGCCCGCGCAGCGCGTCCTCAGTATCCGGTCCCGCCCCGGCGCCTGCTTCTGCTGCCGCCCGATTTGCCGCGGCAATCGCCTCGATGACTTCCCGCCGCTGGATCGGAACGCCTCGGGGCGCCTCGATGCCTATCCGAACACCGTCGCCGCGGCCTTCCAGAACCGTGATGACGATGCCATCGCCGATCATGATCTGTTCGCCCGGCTTGCGTGTAAGTACCAGCATCCTCTCAATCTACCCTTCGCAGTGTGGGACTGCGGACGAATCCCGGCGCTTGGAGCCGCCTAGTTGAGCTCATCTCAGCTGCTCACGACTGTGGCCTGGCCTGAGTCGGCCCAGCCGACGGGTAGTCCCAGCCCGTGGACGGTCTCCGGTGTGGCGGTTTCCGCCGCCCCGACGACGGCTACAGCACTGACGTTGAGCTGGGAGGCAAGGACGCTGACCCAGCGTGCAGTGTCCTCATGCTTGCGCCCGGCATCCACCACCACCCAGAGCTGGTCTGCGGAGATTGCGGCTACGGACTGCAGCCGCGCGACGGCGTCGCGGGCCTTTCCAAGCCCGAAGGCAACCAGCACAGTCTGGTCCGTGAGCACCGCGTGGGCGCGGGCCGCCGTCGCGCTTTGACGGCCGTCCACGTGCAGATGCCCGTAGGCGGACAGCTTCCCCGCAGTGCGCACGTCCGCGCCGCCGGCTGCCATGGACATCGCCAGGGCCGCGTCCAGCGCGTCCTCCCCCAGGCCGACGAGGACCACCAAGTCACCGACCCCGGACAGCGGGACCGGAACGGTTTCGCGGGGCTGCGCCGGCGCGGCGGACGTGCCGTCATCGGGCCCCGGCACTGGCGAAACAGGCACCCGCGGAACCGGCACGTCCGCGGTGCCGGCAGCCGGAGCGCTCAGCCCGGCGCCGAGCTGCTCGAGCAGTTCGGCGAAGTCCGGCGACTCCGTTGACACACCGGTGTTGCCGGACCGGTGCAGGTTCAGCTCGGCCGCGTCGGCCTCTTCGAGCAGGGCCGCGATGGCGGCGGCGTGCAGCTGGTGCGAGGGTGCAGCGGACGCCGTCGCAGCGGACGGTACGGCACCCGCTGCGGGGGGCGGCGCAGCCGCGGCCGACGCCGGGGCGGGCGCCGGGGCGCTGGTTCCGGCGCCTTGAGCGCCGGCGGGCGGCTGCTGGCTGGCGCCGTTCGGGCTGGCGCCGTTCGGGCCGGCGCTCTTATTGCCGGCACGCGCCCGGGCGTCAGCGCCTGCATCCGCCTCGGCGAGGATGTCCGGTTCGGGAACCACCTCGCCCGAGACGACCTCGTGGCTGGTCAGCACCTCGACGATCGCCTCGTAGCGGTCGCCAGCGAAGAGGCCGGCGATTCCGGGGCTGGTGACGCGTTCCGCGGAGACGATGCGGGCTGCGGGGCCGTGCTGCCGTTCCGCCTTGCGGCGGATCTCCTCGAGCGAGGCTCCCTTAAGCCGATAGCGGTTCGGCATGGCGCACGACTCCTACTGTTTCGATCCGGACGTTGGCTGACGTGACTTCGCGGTAGGACAGCACGGGCACCGAGCCGGCATGGGCCCCGACGAGGCGGCGGATCGCCGGGCGGAGCGCCGGCGCGCAGACCAGCACGGCCTGGCGATTGGCCGCGGCAGCGGAGTCAACGGCGGCGGCCACCGAGCGCAGCACGGCGTCGAGCCTGTCCTGGCCCATGACGATCTGGCTGCCGCCCTCGGCCGGCCGCATGTCCTCCAGCATGGACTGCTCCAGGAGCGGGTCGATCATGATCACGTTGAGCACCGGGCCGTCCATGAACTTGGCCGTCAGCGCCGGACCCAGGGCCTGGCGGGCGGATTCCACCAGCGACTCCGGGTCCGTGGAGATCTTGGCGCGGAGCGTGAGCGCCTCGTAGATCCGCGCGAGGTCATTGATCGGCACCTGTTCGTCCAGCAGGCCCTGCAGCACGCGCTGAAGCTCGGCCAGGGAGAGGAGCGCCGGGGTGAGTTCGTCGACGGCGGAGGGGCTCTGCTTCCGCACGCCTTCGGTGAGCACCCGGACATCCTCGCGGGACAGCAGCCGGGCGGCGTTGGCCGTGACGATCGAGGACAGGTGCGTCACCAGGACGGAGACCCGGTCGATCACGGTGGCTCCGGTCATCTCGGCGTTGTGGCGCATTTCCGCCGGAATCCACTTACCGGCGAGGCCGAACACCGGCTCGATCATCGCGGCGCCGGGGAGCGAGTCGAGGTTGTCGCCCAGGGCCAGCATCTGGCCGGTGGGCGCGGTGCCGCGGCCGGCTTCCACCCCGGCGATCCGGATCGCGTAGCTGGCCAGCGGCAGGTCCACACTGTCCCTTGTGCGGACCGGTGGGATCACCAGCCCCAGCTCCATGGCGATCTTGTGCCGCAGGGACCGGACCCTGGCCAGCAGGTCATCGGATGCTCCGGAGACCATGTCCACCAGGTCCGGTGCCAGCAGGATCTCGACGGGGTGGATGCGCATGTCCTCGAGCAGCTTCTCGTTCGGATCCATTTCCGGGAAGTTGAGCGCGTTGGCCTCGGCGTCGCGGGTGTTTTCCTCCTGCCGCTGCCTGGCGGCGATCCGGCGGGACGCGAAAAGCAGCCCGGCGCCGACGAGCAGGAACGGGATGGGCGGCATGCCGGGGATCAGTGCCATGGCGATGGCGGCAAGACCCGCGATCATGAGCGCGTTGGGTGACTGCAGCAGCTGGGTGGAGGCCGTGCGGCCCATGTCCGATTCCGCGTTGGACCGGGTGACGATCATGCCGGTGGAGACTGCCATCAGGAGGGCAGGGATCTGGGTGACGAGCCCGTCGCCCATGGTCAGCAGGCCGTAGGTGTTCAGGGCATCGCCGATCTCCATGCCGCGCTGCAGCATGCCGAGGGCGATGCCGCCGACGAAGTTGATGATGATGATGATGATGCCGGCGATCGCGTCGCCCTTGACGAACTTCGAAGCACCGTCCATGGCGCCGTAGAAGTCCGCCTCCGCCGAGACCTCGGCCCGCCGCTCGCGGGCCTGGGTATCGGTGATCAGCCCGGCGTTGAGGTCGGCGTCGATCGCCATCTGCTTGCCGGGCATGGCATCCAGGGTGAAGCGGGCGCCCACCTCGGCCACGCGTTCGGCACCCTTGGTGACCACCACGAACTGGATGACCACGAGGATGAGAAAGACGACGGCACCGATGATCAGGGAGCCGCCCACCGTCACCTTGCCGAAGGCTTCAATGACCTGCCCGGCGTACCCCTCCCCCAGGACCAGGCGGGTGGAGGCGACGTTCAGGCCCAGCCGGAACAGCGTGGCGACGAGCAGCAGCGACGGGAAGACGGAGAAGTCCAGCGGCTTCTTCACGAACATGCTGGTCAGCAGCACCAGCAGTGCCAGCAGGATGTTGCAGACAATGAGAAAGTCCAGCAGCGGCGCCGGCACCGGAACAACCAGCAGCAGCACGATGCCCACGATGCCGATGGGCACTGACAGTCGGGCGAGCCTGTTGTTCATGGTGCGGTCCTTTCACAGACGCTGGTTCGAAAAGTGTTCATGCCGGGCTTGCTGCCGGGCTTCCAACGGCTGTTCCTACGGCAGGGGCCGCGCTGCCCATCCGGTGCATTCCGGAGGCGGCGCCGCGGGCCTTGAGCGCCATGACGAAGGCGAGCACTCCGGCCACGGCGCGGTAGAAGTCCACCGGGATCTCCTGGCCCAGCTCGCAGGCTCCGTGGAGTGCTCTGGCCAGCGGGATGTCCTGGACCATCGGCACGTTCTTCGCCTCGGCCTCTTCCCTGATCCTGGCCGCCACGTGTCCTGAGCCTTTGGCCACCACGCGGGGCGCGGATTTCCCTGGTTCGTACTTGAGGGCCACCGCCACGTGAGTGGGGTTGACCAGAACGACGTCGGCGTCCCCGATCGCGGCGATCATGCGGTTCCGGCTCATCGCCATCTGCCGTGCCCGGCGCTGGGACCGGATGAGCGGATCGCCTTCGCTGTTCTTGTTCTCGTCCTGGACTTCCTTCTTGGACATCCGGGTCTTCTTCCGGTTGCGCCGCATGACCACGAAGAAGTCCGCGGCCGCGAGCACGATTCCGGCGGCCACGGCGAACTGGACGAGGGAGGAAATACCGCCGGCCGCGGCCTGCACCACTCCGGCCACCGGCAGTCCCCCGGCGCTCAGCAGGACCGGGATGAGTCCCTGCACCACGCTGTACAGCACAAGCCCCACCACGCTGGCCTTCAGCAGCGCCTTCACGCCGCCCCAGACCGCCTGGGCCCCGAAGGTCCGCTTCAGCCCGCTGAGCAGTTTGAAGTGCTCGAAGTCGAGCTTGAACTTCTTCAGGTGCACCCCGCCCTGGAGCGCGGAGCCGGCGAGGACCACGATGAACACGACGACCAGCATGGGGCCGACGATCCCGGCGATCGCGGTTAGTCCGTCCTCAAGCGCCTTGACGGCCTTGCCCGGATCGGGCTCGGCGACGATGCCGCGGATGCTGAAAAGCTGGTCCGTCGCGGCGCTGGAGGCACGGTCCACGGTGGCCGGGATCATGATGGCGGCGGCACCGACGCCGACCCACGCGGTGAGGTCCTGGGACCGGGACAGCTGGCCCTTGGAGCGCACCTCCTTCATCCGTTTGTCGGTGGCTTCTTCGGTTTTTTCCTGTGAATCCGCCATCAGCCCACCCCCAGCACTGTCTTGGCTGCCTGGCCGGCGAGGCTGGAGACGATTCTGGGCAGCGCCAGGAACATGAAGCCCGCCAGCGACAGCGTCAGGAGGATCTTCAGGGGGAAGCCCAGGGAGAAGGCATTGAGCGCCGGGGCCACGCGGGTCAGCAGGCCGAGTCCGACGTCGGCGAGGAACAGCACCACGATCAGCGGTCCGGCGATCTGGACCGCGGAGAGGAACATGCCGGTGACCGCCGTCGTCATCGCCTGCACCGGCTGGGCGAGGTCGATGCCGCCGGCCAGCGGCAGGGCCGCGAAGCTTCCGGTCAGGCCGGTGATGACGAGTTGATAGCCGTCCGAGGAGAAGAGCAGCGCCAGGGCCGCCATCTGCAGGAGGCGAGTGAACTGGGCGCCGTTGATATTCATCTGGGGGTCGAAGGCCTGGGCCATCTGGAAGCCGCTGAAGAGATCAATCAGGCTGCCGGCGGACTGGATGGCGGCGAAGATCACCAGGACCAGGAAGCCCAGGGCCAGTCCGGTGACGAGTTCCAGGACGATCCCCGTGACGAAGCCGGCGGTGTCCCGGGCCGCGTAGCCGACGGACACGCGCGGGGACACCGCGAGGCCCAGCCCGAGGCCGAGCATGGCCTTAATACGTGCCGGGAAGGCCTGGTGTGCGAAGGGCGGGGCCACGATCAGGAACGCCGTCATCCGGACGGTGGCCAGCAGGAGCGCTTCCAGCCACGTCGGGTCGATCGGAATGCCCACCTCACAGGCCTCCGAGCAGGGACGGGATCTTGGCGAAGAGGTCATTGGTGAAGGCGACCATCTCCGAGATCATCCAGTGCCCGCAGACCACCAGGGCAACGGCCACGGCGGCGGCCTTCGGCACAAAGGACAGGGTGGCTTCCTGGAGCTGGGTGATGGACTGCAGCAGCGAGATGGCCAGGCCAACGACGAGGGCCGTCACGAGCACCGGCGCGGAGAGTTTGGCGGCCACGATCATGGCCTGGAGGCAGATGTCCAGGACGGCGTTGGCGTTCATCCGGTGCCCGCATAGCTCTGGATCAGCGCGGTGATGATGAGGCCCCAGCCGTCCACGAGGACGAAGAGCAGGATCTTGAACGGCAAGGAGATCATCACTGGCGGCAGCATCATCATGCCCATCGACATCAGGGCCGCGGAGACCACGAGGTCGATCACCAGGAACGGGATGAAAATGACGAAGCCGATGATGAACGCGGCCCGGAGTTCGGAGATCATGAAGGCCGGGATGAGGGTCTGCAGCGGCACGGACTCCGGGGTCGCCGGGTTCTCCGCACCCGCGGCGCGGGACATCAGGGCGATGTCCTCTTCCCGGGTGTGGGCCAGCATGAAGTGCTGCAGCGGGCCGGACGCGGCGCCGACGGCGCCGTTGAAGTCCAGGGTTCCGTTGAGGTACGGCTGGATCCCGATGTTGTTCATCTCGTTGATGACGGGCCACATCACGAAGATCGAGAGGAACAGGGCGAGGCCGGCGAGGACCTGGTTGGGCGGGATGGACGGAAGCGAGAGCGCGTTGCGGGTCATGGCCAGGACCACGAAGATCTTCGTGAAGGACGTCATCATCAGCAGCAGGGCCGGCGCCACGGAAAGCAGCGTGATCCCGATCAGGGTCAGCACGGCCGTGGACGGTTTGCCGTCCATGCCGTTGATCTGGATGTTGACGCTGCCGTCGTCGGGGTTTGCCGGATCCGTCGGGGCCACCGGCGGGGTGGGAACGATGGGGGCGGCGTGGCCGGTGGCAGCGTTCAGCCACAGCAGCAGGACGGCAAGCAGGACAGCGGCCAGGCCCAGCACGAATGCCCTGGCCGGCGGGAGCCGGTCAGGGGCGGCAACTGCCAGGCGTGCGGAAGTGCGGCGTGTGGAAGTGCGGCGGGCGGCGGGCAGGCGGATCAATTGCGGCGTCCGCTCCTGAGAGCGGCAGCGGCCTGCTTCCAGGTGGAGCCGGCAAGAATTGAACCGTGCAGGGGCGGGTGTCCTGCCGTGGCAGCGCGGGTCGCGGGTCCACGGCCATGGGAATCCCGGTGCAGGGTGCTGCGGCGTGACAGCGGGACGTTGTCAGCGACATCGCCGGCGCCGTCGTGGCCACCGTCCTGTCCGCCGTCCCCGTCATCCGGGGTGTCGTCGTGGCCGCCGTCCTGGATCCTGTCCAGTCCGCCGTCCTGGCCGCCGGAAAGGGGGCCGAAGACTGCGAGGATCCGGGCGAATTCCCCCGTGCCGCGGCGCGTCTCCGGTGCGGCGGCGTCTTCCGCTTCCAGCGGGATATCGCCCGTGTGCAGGACATTGACGGCGTGCTCGGTGACCCCGAGCAGGAATCGCTGGCCGGCGGCGTCGACCACTACCACCGAGGCCTTCTGGCCGACGCTCTGGCGGCTGACGACGGTCAGCGCGCGGTCAGCCCGCCGCCGTCCGGTGCCCTGGCCGAGCCGGCGTTGCAGGAACCACATGAGGCCCAGCACCGCGCCCAGGGCCACGAGTACCCGCAGCCCGAGGATCAGCGAGTCCATTCAGCTGAGCCCCTCGGCCACGTCCAGGATGCGGGTGATCCGGACGGCGTAGTCCTGGTCCAGGACCACCACCTCGCCGTGCGCAATCAGCCGGCCGTTGAGCAGGACATCGGCCGGGGCGCCCGCGGAGCGGTCCAGTTCGATGATCTTGCCCGGTTCGAGGGAAAGCACGTCGCGCACGGACATCCTGGTGCGTCCGATCTCGACGGTCAGCGCCATTTCGATGTTGTTGATCCGGCCCAGGCGGCCCGCCACGGTGTCCCCGCCGCTGATCACGTCTCCGCGGTCCTGCCCGGTGCTGTGCTCACGGAGGCGGACGGCGAACCAGGCCGCGGCGTTGCTGCCGTCGGAGAGTTCGAAAACGGCCGTGTCCGGGTCGGAGAGCAATCCGGAGGCGTCGGATTCGCGCAGGTCGCTGAGGACGCCGGCGCCGAAGACGGAGCTGGCGCTTTCCATCGCGGGGCGCAGCACATCGGTCACCGAGACGTGCCCCAGCTGGGATCCTGCCCCGGCCGCTTCATCGAGGAAGGTGCGGTCGCTCAGCATCAGCGCGAGGTCTGCCGTGACCGCACCGACGAAGGTGGCGGTGACGGCCTGGCGGGCGTACGCCGCGGCTGCCCGGGCGGGCACCAGCGCGACAACCTTGAGGGCCACCGGGCTCGGCAGCTCCTCGACGAGCCGCTCCGCCGACAATTCGTGCTTGGTCAGGGTGATGCTCATCGGTGGTTCTCCTCGATTGTGACAATGACTGCAGCTGCCCGGGATCCGTTGCGGGCCGGGGCCGCGGTGGCCAGCCTGGTGCCGTCCAGGGTGACGTCAAACGGCCGGTTTTCCAGGTGCGGCAAGGTGAGCACGTCCCCCACGGCGAGGCCAAGGACCTGGTTGGGGGTGACGAACGACGTCGAGAGCCGCACGGACAGCTCGACGGGAACCCGCTCCAGCTGGGCGCTGACGCGGGCCGATGCATCCCCGCGGTTGTCCGTGGGGTTGACCTTCTTGAGCCGCCCCAGCAGGATGCTGGCCGGAACGGCCAGGGTGGCCGGGGCGCTGATGTTGCCGACGTTCATGGTGAACGCGGCGACGATCATCAGTTCGCTGGGCGCGGCCGCCTGGGCGAACTGGGAGTTGTACTGGATGGTGTCCACCCGGACGGCTTCACTCAGGAGCGGTCCGAGGGAGTAGCCGAGGTCTTCGAGTGCCTCGTCCATGAGTCCCTTGATCAGGGCCTGCTCGATCTGGGTGAATTTGCGGTCGGGCATGGGCGCATCGTTGGAGGCGCCGAGCATCCGGTTTACCCAGCCGAGCGCCGCCGGGGCCGGGAACTGCACGACGAGCTTGGAATCGTGGGTCTCGACCGTGCAGAGCACCATCGCCGTGACGGCGGGCAGGGACGCGGCGTACTCGTCGTAACTGACCATGCTGACGTCTTCGAGCCGGACGACGGACTTGACGCGTACTTTGGCGGTCAGCTGGGTGCCCCACTGGCGGGCGAAGGTTTCAAAGGCCAGTTCCAGGACGCGGCTGTGTTCCCGTGCCAGTGTCGCGGGACGCCGGAAGTCATAGACGCTGACGGTCCGCTCCCGTACCACTTCCCGCTCATCCATAACACTCACGGTTGTCACTATCGGCCAGGGATCCGCCGCCGTAAGCAGTGCGGCAGCTATTTCTGGGTGAGCTTCAGTGCCTCGGGAATGAGCGCACGGACGACGTCGGGCTGGTCGGACACGATCACGATGTCCACCCGGCGGTTTCGCTCCATCAGCTCGGGGGTGGAGTCGTCGTTGACCTGCCGGGCGGAGCCGAAGGCGACGGCGCCGATGGTTCCGGGTGCGATCCCGCCGCGGTCCACCATGTAGCGCAGCACGTTGACGGCGCGCGCCGAGGACAGCTCCCACGTCGACGGGTAGGAGGTGACGCCGTTCGCCGCGTGGCCCTCGACCATGATCTCCAGTGCTGCGGGGCCAAGGACCGGAGAGATGATCCGCAGGACCTGGGACGCGCGGTCAGTCAGTTCGGGCCGGTCAGGGGCGAAGAAGGTCTGGGAGCCGATGAGTTTGACGGTCAGGCCGCGCTGGTCGATCTGGAATTCCACGTTCTCGCTGAGTCCGGCGGCGGCCAGACCGGCCTTCATCTGCTCCTCCAGGGCGCGCAGGCGGTCCACTTCCTTCATTGCCGCAGCCAGGGCGTCGGGGGTGACGGGGGCGTTGGGGGTGACCGGGGCGGCGAAGGCTTCCGAGTCTTTGTCCGCCAGTTCCGGTGGCACGACGGTTCCTGAGGCGGTGTCCACGGTCTCACTCACGGTCGCCCCAAAGCCAGTGGCCAGGGAGTTGCGGAGCTTCTCGAATTTGTTGGCGTCCACCGTGGACATTGCGTAGAGCACGATGAACATGCACATGAGCACCGTGACCATGTCCATATAGGAGGCCATCCAGCGTTCGTCGACGTGGTGCTCTTCCGGCCTCTTGCGCGGGCGCCGCCTGGGACTCACGCGGCCTTGTCCACGGTGTCCGCGTCCTTGCCGGCACCCTTTCGGCCGCCTCCGGAGGCTTTGAGCTGGTGTTCGGGAACCATGGACCGGAGCCGTTCGGCGAGCAGCAGGGGCTGGGCACCCGACTGCACGGCCAGCACGCCTTCCATGAGCAGCGTCATCCGTTCGATGTCCAGCTCGGACAGGCGGGCCAGACGCGAGCTGAACGGGAGCCAGATGAAGTTGGCGGAGAGCAGGCCCCACAGGGTGGCGATGAACGCGGCGGCGATCATGTGGCCCAGTTCGTCGGGCTTGGAGAGGTTTTCGAGGACGTGGGTCAGGGACACCACGGTGCCGATGATGCCGATGGTCGGGGCGTAGCCGCCCAGGCTGGCGAAGAACTTCGAGTTGGCGTGGTCGCTGCGCGACTTGGAGTCAATCTCGTCCTCAAGGAGCACCCGGAGGTCCTCGGCGTCGGTGCCATCGGCAATGTTTTGCAAGGCGCGGGCCAGGAAAGGATCCTTGACGCTGGCGGCCTCTTCCTCGAGGGACAGCAGCCCCTCGGAACGCGCCTTTTCGGCGAAGCGGACAATCTGGTCGATGCTCTCCTGGGGCTTGGACGTCTTCCCCATGAACATCTTCGGCAACGCCTTGAAGGCCTGCAGCACGTCCTTAAGGGTGTTGCCGGCGAGGCCGACTGCAAGCGTGGCACCAAAAACGAGGATCATGGGGGCAGGCAGCAGGAGGGAGGAAATGCTGGCGCCCTCCATGGTCACCATGGCTATGACGGAGCCAAAGGCGAGGAGCAGCCCGATGACTGTAGCGGGATCCATGGCTTACTTTCTTGGTTGCTCAGGCGCGGGGCGGGTGGCGTCGCTCTCGGGGTCCGACGTCGGCACCAGGCTTAGCGGGTAGCCCGTGACTGCGGGAAAATCCCGCGCCTTGCTGAGGACGTAGGCCCGGTAGTCGGCGATGAGTTCGACCACTTCCGCGAGGCTTTCGAGCACCACGTAGGCGGCGCCGTCGAGCGTCACCACGTGCGTGTCCGGGCTCTCGTGGATCCGTTCAATCAGATCCGGATTGACCGCGAAGCGCGTTCCGTTGAGGCGTGTGACGACGATCATGGGCCGATTCTGCTTTGTTATTCTGCTCAGCTTTGCAGCTCAGCGGCGGGAAGGGGTGTTCTCCTCCTACTGTCGGCAGCCCCGGCACCTTCGTTAGGCACCGCGCTGCTACGGACTAGCTAAATTGCTAAAGCTAGCCAGCGCGAACCGCCGCCGACGACTAGTTGCCGCCGGCGCCGCCTTAAATTGTCAGTGCCTCCTGAGATGCTGTGGGTGTGGACAGCAGAACAGCTTGGAGTGTGGAAAGCAGGGAGGCCGTGGAGGCCGTCGCGCGCGTCCACTGCTGTGCTTGCTGCCTTCACCGGCGCGGACCGCCCTGATCCGCCCGGCGCCGATCCGCTGCGAAACATCGATCCGCTGCGGAATCTGGCGGATGCTTGCCTGGACGGTCTCGCCGACGTCGCCCGGCTGGAAGCCCGGACCGCCGCGCTGAAGGTGAGGCTGGCCGCCGAATACGTGCAGGCAGCCAGGGCCCTGGCCTCACCGGCGGCGTCCCCGCAGGAACACACCGCCCAGGAGATGGCCCTGGTCGCCGAGGTCGCCTGTGTCCTGACCGTCAGCGAACGGACCGCCGGAGCCCTCCTGTCCGAATGCCAGGCACTGACGACGGCGCTGCCGCTGACCCTGACGGCCCTTCAGGCCGGGACGATCTCCTGGCAGCACGCCCGGATCATCGTCGACGAAACCAGCAGCCTGGATCCCGCCGGAGCGGCCGCGCTGGAAGCGCACTTCCTGGACCCCGGCGCCTCCAACCCCGCCCGCGGGTGCCGGGCCGGGGACCTCGTCCCGTCCCGGTTCCGCGCCAAAGCACGCGCCTGGCGGGAACGCCACCACCCGGTCAGCATCGAAAAACGCCACACCAAAAGCGCCGAGGACCGCCGGGTCGACTACACCCCGGACCGGGACGGCATGGCCTGGCTCTCCGCCTACCTCCCGGCAGACACCGCCGCAGGGATCTGGGAACGGACCACCGCCGCCGCCCGCGCCCTCCAGGGCCCGGCCGAGGCCCGGCCGCTGGCCCAGCTCCGCGCCGACATCACCGCCACCTGGCTCCTCACCAGCCACACCACCGGCACCGGCACCACCGGCGGAACGGCCGGCGGCGGAACGGCCGGCGGCGGAACCGGCACGGGCGGGGGTGTGGGCGGGGGCGTGGCCGGGGGTGTCCCGTCCCCGCGGGCGCAGGTCCTGATCACCGTCCCGGTCCTGTCCCTCCTGGGCGCCACCGACGAACCCGCCACCCTCGACGGGTACGGGCCGATCCCGCCGTCCATGGCCCGCCGCCTGATCGCCGACGGCGCCGACTCCTTCCACCGCGTCCTGACCGACCCCCGCGACGGCGCACCGCTGGAAATCGGACGGACCAGCTACCGCGTCACGAAGGCCCAGCGTCAATGGCTCCGGCTCCGCGACGGCAAGTGCCCCTTCCCCGGCTGCAGCAACCACTCCCTGGACAACGAAGCAGACCACCTCCTGGCCTGGGCCGACGGAGGCAACACCGGCATCTCCAACCTCGGCCAGCCCTGCCCCAGACACCACCGCCTCAAACACAGCTCCGCCTGGACACCAACCGAAGCCAGCAAAGACAACCCACCAGGGTGGACCGCACCCTCAGGCCGGCACCAGCCCAGCGAACACCAGGACTGGGAACCACCCCACTGGCCACACCACACCCTGACCACGGACCCAGGCACGGACACCGGCCCGGACCAAGGCCTGCCCGCGGATCCGGGACATCATCCGGACCCGGCGCCAACCGGGCACCCCGGCCCGGATCCCGAACCGGAACTGCCCCCGGACCCCTTCCCGGACTGGCACCAATTCACGGCCTGGCACCCATTGCCCGCCGCAGACACGGACGATCCGGCCTGGTCGGCCCCCCTCGGCTACACCGTAACCCTGACCCCGGCAGCCTGACTACCAATCTCCATGACGTCCGGAGGCCCTCTGTCGCCCTCCGGACACCCCCAGGCGCGCCGACCGCAGGCAAGTCATCTCATTTTCGGACTAGGGAGCAGCTCGAACCCGGGAAGATCCGCTGGCGGGATCCCTCTTCCGAGCAGACCTTCAAGTGACCGGGATGCCGGTACACGAGTTCGCCGGCTGAGTTCCCGGCGATCCGCATCGTTAGGGCCGACGCGGCCCAATGGACGCCCCCCGGGGCCTGGAGCAAAGTCGAAACTGACCGAGTCCGACAGGGCTGCCTGACCCTCTTCGGACGGATCAGCGACTAGCCTGGGTGCCTGCACTCCGCGCGCTGATGCACCGTCGTGGCTGAACGATGACGCCCACTCCGCCAGGTGCTGCCGGGAGTGGACGTCATCGGTGGGAGTTAGGTCCTGATCCGAAAATACACACGGAGCGCGGCCGGCTCCCAGGGATGACCTTAATGAGCCGAAAGGGTCCTCCGCTGACCGCTTCTGCATGAGCGAAGGACATGAGCGCGGACGCGCACAGGGTAGTGAAGGAGACAGCTTCGGCTCCGGAAGTATGCGGACCCGAAGCTGTTCCCAATCATCTTTGGGAGACAGTCAAATTTTCCGACGTCTTAGCGCTTGAGGTTTCCGAGCTCCTGGAGCACCTCGTCAGAGGTGGTGATGATGCGGGCGTTTGCCTGGAAGCCGCGCTGAGCGACGATCAGGTTGGTGAATTCCTGGGACAGATCCACATTGGACATTTCCAGGTTTCCGCCGGTCAGGCTGCCCATGCCGGGGTCGCCCGCCGCACCCAGCTGCACGCCGCCGGAGTTGCCGGTCGCCACATAGGACGAGCCGCCGGACTTCTCCAGGCCCGCCGGGTTGGTGAACTTGGCGAGTGCGATCTTGGCGAGGACCTGCTTGATGCCGTTGCTGAAGGATCCGATCAGCGAGCCGTCGTTGCCCAGCGTGTAGGACTCCAGTTTGCCGACCGCAGCGCCGTTCTGGCCGCTGACCGTCAGGGAGCTCATGGTGGCGTAGCCGGAGACCTTGGAGAGGTCTACGTTGATGCCGTTGATCGCCAACGGGCCGTTGGGTGTGAGCTGGCCGTTCGGATTCTGAGCGAGCTGGATGGTTGACGTGGCTGCCCCGTCTTTTGCAGAGACGTCCCAGCCCGTAGCGGTCTTAGCGAAGGTCACGGTCAGGCTGCGCTCGGCGCCGGCGCCGTCGTAGACCTTGACGACACGGTCCAATGCAGCGCCGGTCGTGGCGTAGTCGCTGGGCAGGTTCCCGTCCAGCGTCACTGTGTCCGTTGCCTTGGCAACCATGGTGTTGGGGTTCAGCGTGATGCCGCCGACCGGGGCACCCGCGTTGATCACACCGTTGGTGGCCGTCCAGCCCTGCAGGATACCGCCGTCGGGGCTGACCAGCTGGTTGGCGGCGTCGGGGCTGAACGCGCCGGCGCGGGTGAAGAGCTGGTTGCCGCCCTTGCTCGTGACAAAGAAACCGTCGCCGGAGATCATCATGTCGGTGGCACGGCCGGTGCTCTGCGAGGAGCCCTGGGCGAAGTTGGTGCTGACGCCGGCAACCCGGACACCCAGGCCGATCTGGGCCGGGTTGCTGCCGCCGGTCTCGGCCTGCGGGCCCGTGGCACCCTGCTGCATCTGCGAGAGGGTGTCCTGGAACTGGGTGGAGGACGCCTTGAAGCCGGCCGTGTTGACGTTGGCGATGTTGTTGCCGGTAACGTCCAGCATGGTCTGGTGGGCGCGAAGGCCGGAGATTCCGGAGTACAGCGAGCGGAGCATGGGAACTGCCTTTCTACGGTTGAAAAACTACTTAGGAAGCGGCCGGAGCCGTGAGCCCGGTGATGGAGTCGAGAGGGATGGAAAGGTCGCCGACCTTCACGGTGGGTACCGTTCCGGCGTAGGACACCGAGCTGGCGACGCCGGTGCCGGTGGTGCCGTCGCCGAGGGTGTAGCCGACGGAATGGCCGATCAGTTGGGCTGCGGCCGAGCGCATCTGGAGGGAAAACCCTTCCTTGCTGTTGGTGGTCAGCTCGGACATCTTCTCCATCATGGAGAGCTGGATGGTCTGGCTCATCATCTGGTTGGTATCCATGGGAGCACTCGGGTTCTGGTTCTTGAGCTGGGCCACCAGGAGGGACATGAAGACATCCGAATCCATGGTCTGCACGGGTGCCCGCACGGCAGCTGCCTTGGCGGTCTCCCCCGTGGCCGCGATGGGCTGGGAGGCGATGGGCTGGATCGTCATGAGTCGCTTTCCTTCGTGTCAGACAAGAATGTCGAGGGTGGTTTGGGGTCCGTTCAGGGATCTGGCGTTGCGCATGGCCGACTCGTCGGCCAGAGCATCCCAGCGGTGTCCGCTGCGCTGCTCGCCGGCGACGTTTCCGCCGCCCGGGCTGGAGCCGTTCCGGCTTCCACGGCCGCTGCCGTCCTGGCCCGCATCCCGGCCGGGGTTGTCCTGGCTTGTTCCGCCCGGCCCAGCGCGGTCAGAGACGTCGAGGCTGGCTCCAAAGCCGGAATCTGCAAGTTCCTTGCGAAGCTCGGGCAGGATCCCCCGGATCGCCTCGCGCCCGGCATCTCCTGGGGCGAAGAGCTCGATCCGGACGCCGGCAGCATCGATGTGCGCCCGGACCGTCAGCGGACCCAGGTCCTCCGGCGACACCTTCAAGGTCATGATGTGCTGTCCGTGCGGCGCCCCGGCCAAGGTGAAGAGCGGCTTGGCCAGCTGGGGCTGAAGAGTGGCCGCGGGCTGGGAAGGCGTGTGCGGCGCTGGCTGCGGCGCGGCTGAGGGCGCCGGGGAATGCGCCGGACCCGGCGTCGGCTGCGCTGTCGCCGTCGCCGTCCCGGCAGCCGCCAGCGCGTCGGCGGTGGCGGCTGTGGCGGCTGTGGCGGCGGTGGCGGCAACGGGCGCAGGAGACTCAAGAGGCGTGCTGCCGGCGGGATCCACGACGGCCGGCGTCTCCGGCAAGGCGATGCTTCCGGTCGTATCCGGAAGGGCGACGCCGGTCTGGGTGTCCGATATTGCGGCGGCACTGGCGACCGCCTGCGCTGCAGCCGCAGGGTGGGGCTGTGGCTGGGGCGCGGTGGAAGTACTGGCGGCCGTTTGCGTGCCCGGACGCGTTGCACCCTCGACGGGGGCTGAACCGTTCGCTGCGGCCGCGCTGGCCGGAACGGTTACGGCCGTCGGGGCGGTTGGAGACGGTGGCACCGCAGATTCCGCCGTCGACGACTGAGCGGCTGCGGGCTTCCCGGTGTCGGGCTGCACAGCCGCGCGCTGAATGGTGGCGGCCTGCACCGGGACCGCCGGCGAGGCAGCCGCCGGTGTTGCGGGAAGCACGGTCGCCCCCGCTCCTGGCGTCGGAGCAACCGTAGTGGGAAGGGCGGTCGTGGCCGGCGAGGCCGCAGCCGCCGGTGTTGCGGGAAGCACGGTCGCCCCCGCTCCTGGCGTTAGAGCAACCGCAGTGGGAAGGACGGTCGTGGACGGCGTGGTCGTCGCAGTTGCGGGAAGTTCGGTCGCCGCCGCACCGGGCGACGGCGTAGTGGGAAGGACGGTGGTGGCCGACGTCGTCGTCGGAAGTGCGGTCGCCCGCGCACCGTGCGCCGGCGTTGTGGGACGGACTGTCGTGGCGGGCGTGGGCGGCGTCGAAGTTGCAGGAGGTGCGGTCGCCGCCGCACCGTGCGCCGGCGTAGTGGCCGGCACCGGCTTCGGCGTCGCGGGAAAGACGGTCGAGGCCGGCGTGGTCGCCCGGGCACCGGTGGTCGTCAGCGAAGTTGCGGGAAAGACGGTCGAAGCCGGCGTGGTCGCCCGGGCACCGGTCATCGGCGTCGCGGGAAAGACGGTCGAGGCCGGCGTGGTCGGCGGCGTCGTTGCGGGAAGTGCGGTCGCCGTCGTCATCGGCGCCGCAGTGCTGGCCGCCACCGCCGACTGCTGCACCACCGGGGGCACGGCCGTTGCCGGTGCCGTCGCGGTCGCCGTCGCCGTCGCACTATTGACGGGCGGCCTCGCTGCGGGCTGCGCGGTGGAAGTTTGCGTCACCGGGGACGCTGCGGCCAGGGGCTGCACGGCATCGGCGGGCGCGCCGCCGGCCTGGATCAGCCGGGAATCCGGCAGGCCGGGTTCGCCCGGCACGAAAGTTGCCAGTCCGGGGGCCGCCGCGAGGGGAGCCGCGGAGTAGGCCGGCTGCGCTGCGGGGACGTTTGGCGTCCCGGCCACCTGACTTCCGACGGCCACCTGATTTCCGACGTCGGCCGGCAGCCCACGGCGTGCGGCGCTGGCCGCAAGGGGTGACCGCGAGGAACCCGGGCCGAGGTTCGGGGCCATGGTTCCAACCGACGATGCGGCAGCGGCGGGAACAGCAAACGATCCCATCGCCGACGCAGCACCCGAAGGGTCCACCGCAGCAGGAACGGCTACGGCCGGAACGAACTGAGCAGGAACGAACTGAGCAGGATCGAACTGAGCAGGAACGAACTGAGCCGGGTTTGTGGCGGTGGCGGATTCGCCGTCGACAGTTGACTCGGCGGGAACCCCGGCAGTCTCCTGCGCTCCAGGCGTCTCGGTCTCCGGAGCCTGGCCGGACACTGAGTTGAGGACGTCACTGAGAACGGTGGCGAAGGTGCCCGCGTCCGTATTTCCTGCGGTCTCTTGTTGCGCACCGCGGCCAAGCGCAGTCCCTGCGGCGGGCGCCGCTGCAAGAATTGCCGGAGCAAGGTCCGTCGATACCATCCCGTTCACGACGCTGCCCCTGCCGGAACGATGCGTCGGATGGACGTCAGGTTCGAGTGCTGCTCCCAGGCGTCCCGGATCTGGATGGTCTTGCCCGGAACGGGGGCGTCAATCGCCTTGCCGTTGCCGAGGTAGATGGAGATGTGACCTCCCCCGAAGCTCACCAGCAGGTCACCGGGCTTGGCCTCGGCCAATGACGCAACCGGGGTGCCCTGCCGCATCTGGTCGCTCACGACGCGGGGAATCTCGACGCCCAGGTCCTTGAAGACGCGCTGGGTAAAGCCGGAGCAGTCCATGCCGGTGGCCGGGTTGGTTCCGCCCCAGACATACGGCACGCCGATGTACTTCTTCGCCATGGCCACCACGTCGGTGCCGGTGGCAGACCCGGCGGCGGGAACGGACCCGGCAACAGCGCCCGGCGCGGTCAGGCCCTTGAGGGCGCCCACCGCCATCGTGCTTCCCAGTCCGAGGCCGTTGGCGAGGGAGGAGATGTCGGTTCCGGTATTTCCGCCCAGTGCCGCGGTGAGCGCCTGGCTGAAGGATTCGGCGTCGCCGCTGCCCGTCGCGGTGGCAAGCGAAGACCCGGCGGCGGACTTCACCGCTGCGGCGTTAGCCTCAGCCGCCGGGCGGGTCAGTTCCGCAATCATGGACTGGATGCCCTGCATCCGGCCGATCGCCTCGGTCATGCTCACTGCTTCACCTGCTGCGCATCGCGGTGCCACACGGTCGACGCGATTTCGTCCAACGTCGATTGTTCGGCCCGGAGGTCCTCGGTGGTGACTTCGGCGTGGTGGCGGGCCTGCAGCTTCTCCAGGCCGACCGAGCGCGTGCGCGCGGCGATGAAGTCGCTTCGGGCGTCGGCTTCCTGGGTCTCCGCGATCCGGGTCAGGGTCTGCAGGTCCGCGAGCATGCTCTGGGACGAGGACCGTGCAGCCGCAATGGCACGCAGCGAGGCGGAACTGGAGATCGGCTCGTCGTTGGCGGCCAGCTCGCGGCGCGCGGCGGCTTCCCGGACCCGGACGGAGCTTGAGCGCGAGCGGGCGCGCGCCAGCCCGGTGGCGGCCTGGTCCTGCTGGATCTGGCGGAGGCGAAGGAGCCCTGCCAGTGAGAATTGGCGGCTCATGCTGCGGCTCCCAGGATTGACGTGAGGTTCTCGAGCCGCTGCCAGGACTCGGGGTGGGCCGTGGATTCCTCCATCGGCTGCTGCAGGAATCCGCTCACGTCCTGCTCGTGGTTCAGGGCCGCGTCAACCAGGGGGTTGGTGCCCGTCTGGTAGGCGCCGACGTCGATCAGGTCCTGTGCCGCCTTGCGCGCGGCAAGGACCCGGCGCAGGGTTGCTGCGGCCTCGAGGTGGGGCCGTGAGTTGACCTTGGTGGCGACCCGGGAGACGGATCCGAGGACGTCCACCGAGGGGAAGTGTCCGGTGACGGCGAGTTTCCGGTCCAGCACGACGTGCCCGTCGAGGATGGACCGGGCGGCGTCGGCGATCGGTTCGTTGTGGTCGTCGCCGTCGACGAGGACGGTGTAGATGCCGGTGACAGAGCCGGTTTCGGCCGTCCCGGCGCGTTCGAGCAGCCGGGCCAGGATGGAGAAGGTCGACGGCGGGTAGCCGCGGGTGGCGGGCGGTTCGCCGGCGGACAGGCCGATTTCGCGCTGGGCCATGGCCACCCGGGTGAGGGAGTCCATCATCAGGACGACGTCCTGGCCCTTGTCGCGGAAGGATTCGGCGATGCGGGTGGCGGTGAAGGCCGCGCGCATGCGCATCAGTGCGGGTTCGTCCGACGTTGCGACGACAACGACGGAGCGCGCCAGGCCTTCGGGTCCCAGGTCATCCTCGAGGAATTCCCGGACTTCACGGCCGCGCTCCCCCACCAGGGCAATCACCGAGACTTCGGCGTCCGTGCCGCGGGCAATCATCGAGAGCAGGGAGGATTTCCCGACGCCGGAACCGGCGAAGAGGCCCATGCGCTGGCCCTTGCCGAGCGTGGTCATCGTGTCCAGCACACGGACGCCTGTCTGCAGCGCGGTGTCGATCCGGGCACGCTTCATGGCGTTCGGGGCTTCGTTGTCGATCGGCACCCGGGGGCCGCTGTTGAGCGGACCCTTGCCGTCGATGGGCCGGCCCAGTCCGTCAATGACCCGGCCGAAGAGTCCCGGCCCGGTGGGGACGAGCAGAGTGCCGCCCATGGCCCGGACGGGGTCGCCCGCCGCGACGCCGGCGAGCCGGCCCAGCGGCATGCAGCGCACCGAGCTGTCCAGGGCGGCGACCACTTCAGCGTCCAGTCCCGGGTTGGAGCCCACGGTCACCAGATCGCCCAGGGCGCAGTCGAGTCCGGACACTTCAAGGCCCAGGCCCATCACCGAGGTGACGACGCCGACCCGCTGGGGGACGGCAGCCTTGAGGGCCGCGGCGTAGTCGGCACCCTTGGGGCGCCACCCGGCGATCATCGCTGGTCCCCCGGAAATCCGCCGGGAAATCCGTCGCCCAGGAGCGCTGTACGGGCACGGGCCAGGGCGCTGCCCAGGCTGGCGTCGAGCCAGCCCTGCTGATATTCCACCTTGGCGTCGCCCCGGCTGAGGGACTGGTCCGCGAGCAGCGGCAGTCCGGCGGGCAGGTCCAGGCCTTCCTTGGCGAGGACGTCGATGTCGGCCGGGTTGAGCCGGATCGCCAGCACGTTGGCGGCGTCGTTCCCGGACAGGGCCCGGTCTAGGGCGGCGCGCGCCGTCCGGGTGCCTTCGGCGAGTTCGTAGCCCAGGATGGCCTCCGCGAGTTCCAGCGCGGTGCGGGCCAGTACTTCCTCGGCGTCCTGCAGGGCCTGTACATTGCGGTGGGCGAAGTCAGTCCGTGCCACGGCAAGGGCGCGCACGGCACGGTCGAGGTCATGTTGACCGGCGGCGAGGGAGGCGGCCTGCTCGGCGGCCATCCGGTCCCGCCAGCGGCGCTGTTCCTTCGCGGCGGCCCGGACGCCGGCTGCATAGCCGGCGGCATGGCCCTCCGTGTAGCCGGCCTGTTCGCTGGCCGGCCCGCTCGCGCGGAGCGAGGGAAACACAATCCGCTCCGGGGTGGCGTCAGCAGGGGCAGTGCCAGTAGGGGCAGCGTCAGCAGGTGCAGTGCCAGTAGGGGCCGCGTCAGTAAACATAGTCTTCCTCGTCCCCGCGCTGGATCGTGATCGAGCCCTCGGCATCGAGCTCGCGCATGGACCGGACCACGGCCGCGCGGGCTTCCTCGATCTGGGAGCCGCGCAGCGGGCCCATGGCGGCGATCTCGGACTCGAGGATTTCCAGGTTGCGGCCGGAGACGTTGGTGGTGATGGTTTCCAGGACGGGCTCCGAGGCGCCCTTCATGGCCACGGCCAGCACGGACGCGTCCAGTCCGCGGAGCACCAGCTGGACGTCCTTGCGCTCCAGCTTCACGATGTCGTCGAAGGTCACCATCTGGGCGCGGATTTCCACCGCGAGTTCCGGGTCCAGCAGGTCCAGGCCGTCAAGCACGGAGCGTTCCGTGCCGGCATCGGTCCGGTTGATGATCTCCAGCAGCGGCTGGATGCCCCCCACTACCTTGGATGCCTGCTGCGAGACGGCGGCGCCACCGCGCAGCTTGAGCGTGTCCGCCACGATGCCGATGGCTTCCGGCGCGCCGGAACCCATCGTCGCGATGCTCAACGCGACGTCGGCCCGCAGCGAGCCCGGCAGTCCGGACATCACGGCGGAGGCCTTGCGGGGGCTGAGGTGGGCCAGGACCAATGCAATAGTCTGCGGCAGTTCGCCGTCGATCAGTGACAGGACCTGGACGGGTTCAATGTCTTCGAGGAACTCAAAGGACTTTCCGGCCATGTTGACCGTCAGACGGTTGATCAGGCCGGCAGCCTTTTCGGAACCGAACGAGGCTTCGAGGAGGCCTTCGGCGAGTTCCCGGCCACCCCGGGCCTGCCGGGGGCTGGACAGCGCGGCGTGATGGAAGTCCTTCATGATCTGCTCTGCCACGTCCGGGTCCACTTTCCGGAGCCGGACGATTTCGGCGGCAATTTCTTCCGCCTCGGAATCCGTGAACTGGGCCATGACCTTGGCAGCGTTGGCGGAGCTCATCTGCATGAGGACCACGGCGACACGCTGGGTGCCGGTGAGAGTGACTTCGGCTAGTTTCATACCGGCTGCCTGTCATCCATGAGGCCGCGCAGGTAGTCGGCGGCCTTTTCCGGGTTGGCGGCGACCATGCTGTCGATCTCGAAGCGACGCCGCTCAGCCTCCAGCAGTTCGGGTGGCGGGCCGGGAAGCGGGGGCAGCGCGGTCAGCGGAATGGCCGACGTCGCGGGCGGAAGCGGCAGTGCGGAGACAGCCGGCATGACCGGCAGGAGGTCCAGCCGTTCGCCCAGGTCCACCGGTTCGCGTTTTTGCCGGCGGCGCAGCACAATCGTGATGACAAGCGCCAGGATCAGCAGCCCCAGCAGGATGCTGCCTGCAGTGATCAGCGTCCCGAAGAACTCGGCCTGCTTCTGGGCTTCCGCCTCGGCCTTGGCGGCCTCAAGGGAGGCGGCAGCCTGGTCCGCGGCGGCGGTGCTGAAGGGCACGACCTCCACCGTGACGACGTCGCCGCGTGCGGTGTCGATGCCGGCGGCGGCAGTGACCAGCGACGTCAACGAGGCCAGGTTCAGTCCGCCTGCGGCGGACTGGTTGACCGCCACGGAAATCGTCTGCCGCTTGACGGCGCCCGGCGGGATCACGCGGTCCTCGGTGACCTTGTTGACGGCATTGTTCTTGGTGGCGGTCGAGGAGTCGAAGTTGCCGTTTCCGCTGGTGCCGCCGGGAACGGCGATGTTGTCCGGGCCGAGGACACCTGCGGCTCCTCCCCCGGTTCCGGTGTATTTCTCGGTCTTGGAGGACTCGCTGAGCGGCAGGGCGCCCTCGGCGTTGGAGAACGTTTCGCTTTTCTGCTGGGCGGATTCGCCGGTGACGTCCGCGGCCACGGCCACGGTGGAGTTGCCGGGACCGACCACGCGGTCCAGAACGGTCTTGACGGCGTCGGACGTGCGCTGCTGGAAGTCGCTGGCCTGCTTCGAGGATGAGCCGACAGCCCCGCCGCCGACGGAGGAGAGCACATTACCCTGCGAGTCAACAACGGACACGTTGACGGGCAACAGGCTTTCGATGGCGGCCGAGGTCAGGTGCACGATCGCCTGGACCTTGTCGCCGGAGAGCGTGGAGCCGGGCGCGGTCTCCACGAACACGGAGGCTGTGGTGTCCGGGGCCTTGGACACGAAGACGGTCTTTTCCGGGATGGCCAGGCGGACAGCGGCGGTCTTCACACCGTCCATGGCAGAGATGGTGCTGGCCAGCTCGCCTTCGAGGGCCCGCTTGTAGGTGACGGACTGCTGGAATTCGGAGGACGTCACGCCCATCTTGTCCAACAGGGAGTAGCCGGTGGCCGCTGCGGTGGGGAGGCCGGCGGCGGCGGCCTTGAGGCGCTCGTCGTAGACCTTGTCCTGCGGCACGAGGATGGTGGAGCCGCCGTCGCTGAGCTCGTAGGGCACATTGTCCTTGCGCAACTGCTCCACGATGCCGTTGGCGTCCGTGTCCTTCAAGCCGGAGAACAACGGCGTCAGGGCAGGCTTGGCCAACCAGGCGGAGAGGGCGATGATGCCGACCACCAGCATGGCGGAACCGATCACGGCGAGGGTTCGCTGGCCGGTGGAGAAACCTTTGAGGCCCGCGCCAAAGCGCTGGAAAAAGCCCGTTATCTGCGGCGGCATCAGGCCTGCATCCTCATGATCTCGTTAAACGCGTCAACACCCTTGTTCCGCACGGTTGCCACAAGCTCAAGGGTGATCTGCGCGCGGCTGGCCGCGATGGTGGCGTTGTGGATGTCGTCGAGGTTGCCGGTGACCGCCGAGACGGCGAGCTCCTTCGACGTCGACTGCAGCTGCTGGAGGTTATCCACAGCACCGGTGAGGGTCGTGGCGAAGCCGGAGCCGTCGGTGCCAGTGGCGGCTCCCGCGCCGGAGACGAAATTCGAGGGAAGTACTCCCTGGACCGGGGCGATCGGGGAAACAGGCATCAGGATCGTCCAATCTCAAGGGCGGCCAGGTACGTTTCGCGGGCGCGGTCGACGACCTGCGCGTTTGCCTGGTAACCGCGCTGGGCGATGATGAGCGCGCCCATCTGCTCGGCCATGTCGATCTCCGGGTACTTCACATTGCCGTCCACGTCCGCCAGCGGGTGGTCCGGCTGGTACACGATCCGGCCCTCGGCGTTGCCGAGCTGGGTGCTCCTGACGTACACGCCGGTGCCCTCGGAGCCCTCGGCGGCCTCCACATAGCGGGCCTGGAACGCGTTGCCGCTGGTGGGCGAGGCGTTGTTCATGTTGGCAAGGTTGTCCGAGACGGCGTCGAGCCACTTGCGGTGGACGGTCAAGGCCGAGCCGGCGATCCCGATTGCGTCGAAGGTCATCAGTTGGTCCTCATGGCGGCGCGCACGGCGTTGAATTCACCGCCGATGGCGCGGGCGGCGAACTGGAAGCGCAGTACGGTGTCGATGTTGGACAGGGTCTCCGTGTCCAGGTTGACGTTGTTGCCGTTCAGTTGGGTGGGCTCGAGAGACTCCGCGGTGGTGGCCTCGGCGCGGCCGTCGCCGGACTTCACGGAGGCTGCGAGGGCTGCCTCGAAGCTGACGCGCTTCGCCTGGTAATTCGGCGTGTTGACGTTCGCGATGTTGTTCGCGATGGTGCGCTGGCGCAGCGCAAGGCCATCCATGGCGCTGGCCAAGGCGGCGGAAGTCACGGATTCGAGCACAGAGTCCTGCCTGGGGATGGAGATGAGAGGCCGATCCGTGGCCGGTAAGCGAGCGATCCGTGCTCTATCAGTGGTTATCGGCACTGGTCAGCCGTGCGTTAGGAGAAAACGAGAGAGTATTTTCGGATGTCTCCCGGCCGGAGTGTCTCAGCCGTTTACGTCGAGGTAGACGGCACTGGAAGACTCGCCGACGCCGGGCACGGAGGAGACGGCCTGGAGCTGGCGGGCCACGTCCATTCGGGCTTCTTCGAGCCGCCGGGCCACCCGTTCCTGGGCGTCCGACAGCGCGATGGCGCGGCGCCTAGCCTCGGCCGGCACCGGGCCGGTAAAGGTGGGAGGCGACCAGCGTTTCTCCGGAAGCGGGTCCGTCAGGTTCCGGGGCGGGGAGGACAGCGGACCAAGCGGATCCTTCAAGGTGCGTTCGGCGGCGCCGACGGCCATCTCCAGCACGTCCAGGATTGCCTTCCACGCGGCCACGGTGGTGTCCGCGGGCGTTGACAGAGTTGATTCGTAGTGCTGGATGCTGGCTTCCCCTATGCCGTTCGCCACGTCCGCTTGGCTACCCAAAGCCGAGGCTCCCGCCACCTGTTCCGGGCTGCGTGTTCCAGGCTCCCGCTGCGGAGAAGCCTGTGGGGGCGGGGAAGGCAGTGCTTACACCGTGGGCTCCGGAAGCGGGGGCTGCGGACGGCGCAGGAACAGCAGCAGCGGCCTCGTGCCAGGCCTGGCGCAGGGGTTCCAGGAGTTCGATGGCTTCGCGGGTCAGACCCGGGTCACGCTGGATGTTGGCGTTGACCAGTGCGGTGAAGGCATAGTTGTAGAGGCCCAGGAGACCGTCGGCGCCGTCCCAGGCGTCCGTCTTGAGCGAGGAGATGAGTTCGGCGATGATGGCCTGGCCATGCAGGAGGTTCTCCGAAGCGACGGGCCAATTGGCCGACTGCTGCGCGGCTTCCGCCCGGCCCAGGTCCAGCAGGAGCCTGTCGTAGAGCATCGTGAGCAGGCGTGCCGGCGGAGCCGAGAGGACGGAATCGGCGAGGTACTGGTTCCGCTGGGCGGCACTGCCGAGGCCGCTGCCGTAAGACGTGGTGGTCATGCTGAGTTACTTCCTGAAGAAAGGCCGCCGAGCTGGGCGGTAAGCCACGACTGCTGCGCCTTCATGTTGCTGAGGGCCACTTCCAGTCCAGAGTAGGTGCGCTGCAGCGTGGCCTTGCGGGATTCGAGCCGGGTGTCCCAGTCGCTGATGCGATTCGCGAGGTCACGGACTTCGGATTCCTGGCCGGTGATCTTCTTTGTCAGGGTGCCGTCGTATTTGTCCGAAGCAGAGGTTGCCGCTGCGGCGATTCGCGTGGCGATCTCCTGGACCTTGGCGGCGGTGCCTGCCGGGTCCGAGGCAAGAGCTGCCGAGAACTTCTTCTCGTCAAACTCCATCGTTCCGGTCTTGGTGATGCTGATCCCGATTTCCGACGGCGACCGCGGCGGCGTGCCGACCGGCAGCGATGCCGCAGACAGGATGCTCTGGTTCACGGAACGCACGGCGCTGTCGCCGGCGAAGATGCCGGCAGTGGTCGATGTCCCGCTCGTGTTGGTGGTGCTGGTGACGGCGGTCTTGCTGGCCACGAAGGAGAAGATGCCGTTGACGCCTGAGACGAGGTCGGAGGCGAGCTTGGTGATGCCGGCGTCGTCACGGGCCACGGTGAGCGTGACGGGAGCGGCAGTCACTTCTTTGGCGGTGACGGACACGCCGGGCAACAGGTCCGTGAAGGTATTCGTCGGCGACTTCACGGTCTGGGTCACGGCGGTGCCTGGCCAGAGTGTGATCTCTGCATCCTGCGCGGCCTTGACGTTCGTGAAAGTAGTACCGGGATCGCTGATGGTGAAGGCGCCGGCTTCGCCGGACTTCGTTGCCGTGAATTGGAGTCGGAACTCCCCGCCGCCAACAGCCACCTTGCTGGCAGTGACGCCGGCCCCGGCCGTATTGACGGCGGTCACGACGTCGTCGAGGTTGCTTGAGAGCGGCTCGACCGTGTAATCAATGCCCCCGCTGTTGATGGTCATTGTGGTATACGGCCATCCGACCACTGCATTCACTTTGGGCGTCACCGTGACCTGGGCCTGCGCCAGCTTGGTTACCTGGAAGTCGATCGAGCCAGCCTTGGCGGCTGTAGTCGTCGTGGCAACGACCTTGTCGCTAGTCGTGGTTGCCGAATACAAGTCGAGGGCACCGGGCTTGGCCGCGGTGGCGGCCTGAGTCGCGAGGGCGGCGACCTTGCTGTTGAGGCCCTGCAGTGCGGACACCATGTACTGGATGTCGTAGGACTTGTTCTTGAGCAGCGTCTGGGGAATGGCTTCAACCTGCATCACCGAAGCAATAAGGGCGGTGGTGTCGAGCCCGCTGGCCAATCCGTCGAGTGAGATTCCCATCGCTGCCTCTCATTGCTGCAAATGACTACTGGTGCCAAGTATTCGGAAATTCAAATTTTGCACGTAAGGGCCGGACGATGATTGTGTCATCGTCCGGCCCTTCCGCAGCATGGTGATCGGGGGTGTCTCTTCGTCCGATCAGGGTGGCAGACTCACTTCTGGACTGCCGGTCTGCCGGAACCGGTTTAGCGCAGGAGTGAAAGAACACCCTGGCTGGACTGGTTTGCCTGAGCCAGCATGGCGGTGCCGGCCTGGGACAGGATGTTGGCCTTGGTGAACTTGACCATTTCCTGGGCCATGTCGACGTCGGCGATGCGGGACTGAGCGGCCTGCAGGTTCTCACCGGCAACGTTCAGGGACTTGATGGTGTGCTCGAGGCGGTTCTGGGTTGCGCCCAGGTTTGAACGAGCAGTGGAAGTGGCTTTGATCTGTGCATCGATCGAAGAAATGGTGGTTGCTGCCACAGTGGGGTCTGCAAAGCCGTCGGTCGTGATGATGGCAGCCTTGAGAGTGGCCGCCATCGTCTTGACATCGGCGCCCGTGAGGTCGAGGGTGATCGTGTCGTTGGCCGCGGTGGGACCCGTGCCTACCTGGAAAACCATCTTGCCGTCCGGAGTCGCCCCTCCGCCGGCCGCGGCACCGGTCAGAAGATCGATACCGTTGAAGTTGGTGGACTTGCCGATGCGGTCCAGTTCTTCGACGAGGCTGGTAGCTTCCGTCTTGATCGCCGTACGGGCGTCGGTGTTGTTCGAGTCGTTGCCAGCCTGCACTGCCAGATCACGAACGCGCTGCAGGATGGAGTGGACCTCCGTCAGGGCGCCTTCAGCGGTCTGGATGACAGAGATGCCGTCCTGGGCGTTGCGGGCTGCCTGGGCCGAACCGGTGATCTGAGACTTCAGGCCCTCGGAGATGGACAGACCTGCTGCGTCATCGCCGGCGCGGTTGATGCGCAGGCCGGTGGACAGCTTCTCCAGGGACTTGGAGAGGTCGTTCTGGGTGTTGTTGAGGCTGCGGTAAGAGTTGTTTGCCGCAAGGTTGTTATTGATAACGAAGCCCATGATGTTTCCTCCGTGAGTGGGACTGTAAGCGATGGCCCATCCGTGGGCCTTCAGGAGTAGTTATCGCCATTTCTGAAGCACAGGTAAGCAGAATTCCAAAATTCTTTTCCGGACGGCTTTTCCTTGCCGTTCCGCCTGTAATCCGCCTTGTTCCCGCTAACGGATCCCACTCCCCTGCCGATAGTTTCTACGAACCCTGCTGATGGCTGCAGCCGCCTCCTTATGTGCTGCATGCCCGGCACCACCGCTTTAGTCACCTTTGAGGGAGCCGTCCAGACCATGGCCATCCACGAACTTTCAGCCCTGCTGTGGCGGGAGCGTGAACTCCTGGACATACTCACTTTCAAGCTTGAGGAAGAGCAGCTGCTGCTCACCTCGGGCAAGTCCCGCTGGCTTCCCCACGGCACCCGGGAAGTAGAACAGGTCCTCGGGCACCTCTCCCAAGCGAGCCTGGCGCGCACCATCGAGGCCGCCGTCGTCGCCGAGGTCTGGGGCCTTCCCACCGACGCGTCCTTGGCGGAACTGGCCGCCGCGGCGCCGGAAGGTGCCTGGGCCGAGATCCTCACCGCGCACCTCACCGCGCTGACCCGCCAGACCTCCCTCATCAAGGAACTGCGCGATTCCAACGACCAGTACCTGCGCACCGCCGTCCGCTCCACCCAGGAATCGCTGGCCGATCTGCGCCCGGCCGCCGGCACCTACGACGCACACGGCAAGACCGGGCAAACCGCCGGCTCCCGCATTTTCGACAAGAAATTCTAAGGAAGCGACCATGAGCACCTTTGGCGCCCTGAACACCGCCTACCGTGGACTGACGGCAGCCCAACAGGGCATGAACATAGCCGGGCAGAACATTGCCAACGCCGCCACCGAGGGCTATACCCGGCAGCGGGTGGAACAGTCTTCCTTGGCCGCGCCCGCCCGCGGAGTCTTCAGCGGCGGCACACTGCAGCCCGGCCAGGGTGTGTCCGTGGACGCCATCGCACGGCTCGGCAACAGCTTCCTCGACGCCGGAGTCCGCTCGGCGGGCGCCCAGGCCGGCTACGCGAGCGTCCGTTCCTCCGCGCTGCAGGGCATCGAAGGGATCCTCCAGGAACCCGGCGATAACGGCATCTCCACCGCATTGCAGGGCTTCTGGTCAGCGTGGCAGGGTGCAGCCAACCAGCCGGACCAGCCTGGCCCCAAGGGACTGTTGCTGAACGCTGCCAATTCCGTGACGGACAAGATCTCCTCCGCATATCGGGCCCTCGACTCCCAGTGGAGCAGTGTTCGCGGCCAGGCCGCCGACTCGGTTGACGCCGTCAACGCGGCCGCCGCCCAGGTTGCCGCCTACAACACGGCCATCCGCTCCACCCTTGCCGCTGGTGGGTCCGCAAATGAGCTAATCGACGCGCGCGCCAAACTCACGGACAGCATCGCCAGTCTCGCCGGCGGCACCGTCCGCGAACAGGCCGACGGCACGGTGGACGTCCTCGTCGGCGGCAACGCCCTCGTCACGGGCGGCTCCGTGCGGACTCTTGCCCTCTCAGGCACGCCCTCGGATCGGATGGGATCCCCGGTGCAGCTTCTCTGGAAGAACCCACCCGGCGTGGCAGCCCCCGACGGCGGCGAACTCGCCGGCGCCCTCTCCGTGCTGGCTCCCGCCTCGGGAGGATCCGGAGGCCCCATCGCCGAGGCAGCCCAGTCCTACAACACCTTCGCGACCGCCCTCGCTACGGCAGTGAACACCGTCCACCAGTCCGGAGTCACGGGCACCGGCGCCACAAACGTCGACTTCTTCACCACCGCCGGCACAGGCCCCGCTGCGCTGAGCATCTCCGGCCCCGCCAACATCGACAACATCGCCCTCAAGGCTTCGACGGGCGGCGCGCTGGGCACCAGCATTGCTGACAAGATCTCGCAGCTCGGCACCGGCGCAGGTTCCCCGGACAAGCTCTGGGCAGGCATCGTGACCAACATCGGGGTGCAGTCCCGCGGAGCCCAGCAGCACGAGTCACTCACCAACGCCGCCCAGGCGTCCGCCCTGACGGGCCGCGCCTCGCAGGCCTCCGTGAGCCTGGACGAAGAAAACGTCAGCCTGCTCACCAACCAGCACGCCTACCAGGCCGCGGCCCGCGTGATGACCGCCGTCGACGAGGCCCTTGACGTCCTGATCAACCGCACCGGATTGGTAGGAAGGTAGACATGCTGGACCGGGTAACAAACCTGACCATGAGCGCGAACGCCCAGCGGACCCTGCAGACCCAGCAGTCCAGGCTGGCGGAGCTGCAGGAAAAGGCCACCACACTCAACAAGATCTCCCGCCCCTCGGACGACCCGGCCGCTACTGCCAAGGCGCTCGAAACCCGTGCGTTGCTCGCCGCCACGGCGCAGTACGGCCGTAACATCGACGACGGCGGCACCTGGCTCACCGCGGCGGATTCCGCGCTAGAGCAGGCCACCAATGTGATGCACCGGGTCAAGGACCTCACCGTGCTGGCGGGAAACGGCTCGCTGAACCAGTCCGGCAAGGACGCCATCGCCTTCGAGTTGGAGGCCCTGAGCAAGGACCTTGTTTCGATCGCCAACAGCAAGCACCTGGGCCGGAACATCTTTGCCGGCAGCTCGGATGCTGCCGCGGCCTTCAGCTCGGCGGCTCCGCCGGTGTTCAACGGCGTCTCCGGCAGCGCCGTGGAGCGCCGAGTCAGCGCCACGCAGACGGTGCGCGTCGACGCCGATGGCGAGGCGATCTTCGGCAGCGGCACCGGCTCCCTTTTCGACGTCGTCAGCAAGATCGCCGCCGATCTGCGGAGCGGCACGGATATTACGCCGCGGCTCGCTGCGGTGGAAACTGGTTTCAAGAACGTCGTCAACGGACGTGCTGAAATAGGAACACGCCAATCGCAGCTGGAACGTGCCGGCAACGTCAATACAGAATTGGAGGCCACCTTGGATGCCCAGCGGACCGGCATTGAGAAGGCAGATCTCGGCAGCGTCATCATGGACCTGAAACTTCAGGAAACCAACTACCAGGTGGCCCTGGCCGCCACGGCACGGGTCCTGCAGCCCACGCTGATGGACTTCCTCCGGTGAGCACAGCCGTGATGAACACCCCCGTCACCTTCACCGCCCCCATGCCGGGACTGGAGCACGTGCACGACTTCACGCTTCGAAGCGTCGACGGCGCGGCGGGGCTCTACGCCCTGGAGTCAAGCTCCACCCCGGTGCGGCTGTTCCTCGCCGACGCGGCCGTGTTTGTGCCGGGATACGCCCCGCCGATTCCGTCCGCATCGCTGGAGGCCCTCGAACTGGAACAGGGCGCGGGGCACCAGGTGCTGGTGGTCCTCAACCACACCGCCAATGCCACCACGGTCAACCTGATGGCCCCGCTCGTCCTCAACCCGGCAACACGCCGCTGCAGCCAGCTGGTCCTGGACGGCCGCGAGTACCCGCTCCGGGCGGAGCTCAACTCCCTCTAACGGGAAACGTCCCGCCCTGAACCAGGCCTCACCAGAAATGCGCGACGTCGATCACGAGCCGTGAGCCGGCGTCGGGCCCGGCGAGGGTGAACACCCGGAACGGCAACCGCGCGCGGACCCCGAGCCCAAGCGTCGTGTAGCCCTCAAAACTGCCGGCAAAAGCCACTTGGCGGAACGTCTGGTATCCCGTGACAGTGGTGAATTCATTCTTGTCCGCCGGGTTGTAGGTGGAGTTGCCGGTGTCATCGTAGGCCGGAGCGTTGACCGTGAGCTGGATGAACGCCTGGCCCCTCAGCGGCACGCCGGCCCCCGAGCCGTCCTGGGTCACCTGCGGAACGTAGCGGACGTTGTACCCCGCCACCGGGCCGTTGAGATCGACCACCAGCCGGTCGAAGCAGTAGTGCTGGCCGGTGCGTACGTTGGTCACCTTGGCCTGGCTCAGCGCCGGATCAGCCTTGGCCAGCGATCCCCACACCAGGCCGCAATAGGGTTCCGCCGAGGCCGGCCCGGATGCCACCAGCACCATGCCGACGGCCAGCAACACGGCTGCGAGCCATACGTGGATCTTCTTCAATCCAGCCACCCCCTGAAGCGATGAGATAGTTCAAGCGTAGAAGCGTACGGGTCCGGAATCGAGGGCCGGACGGACTTCGGCGCCGAACCGTTAACGCGGGCCGTTCCGGGTCACCGGAACGTGATCTGGCGCCGCGCACGGCGCCGCGCGGGGCGCCGGATGCAACGAAGCGCCGGACCCCGCTGGGGTGCCGACGCTTTGCTGGGTAATACTGTTTGTGCTCTGAAGTGGGTGCCGCGCGCTGGAAAGTCCCCTAGCCTTCGCAGTCGCGGCAGTACTTCAGGCCGTTCTTTTCCTTGGCCACCTGGGACCGGTGACGGACCAGGAAGCAGGAGGAGCAGGTGAATTCATCGGACTGCTCGGGAACAACAATGACGGTCAGCTCTTCGCCGGAGAGATCGGCACCGGGAAGGTCGATGCCTTCAGCCGTGTCGTTCTCATCGACGTCAATAATGGCGGTCTGGGCGCCGCCGCCGCGGGATGCCTGAAGGGCCTCCACCGATTCAGCGGGGGACTCTTCTTCTGTCTTGCGTGGGGCGTCGTAATCGGTAGCCATGTCGGGGTTCACTTTCGTTGCTGCGCAGCGCCATTTCAGGCACCTCAGTGAAGCAGTTTAGGTCATTATGCATGGAGTTGGAGCATAGTGTGTTCAAACAGACACTTTGCGTCGCCCGGCCCATTGCCCACCGACTGGCGGACGCCGGCTGTGGCGGTCCAGCCGAGCGGGATTTAGGCTTGGAACACCGGCGCAGCCGCATTCCGGACACGAGTCGAAGAGGTTGTTTCAAATGGCTACGAAACTTAATAAGGAGGCCTTGGAACACGCCAAAAAGCTGATCAAGGAAGGACATGTCCAGCGGGACGAACGAGACGATTGGAGCGAACACGCGCCGTCGGCCGCGCAGGAAAACACGTACATCGAAAAGCACGGGTTTCCGGGGTTCTCAAGCTGGCACCTGGGCCTTGACCGTGAGGCGTCCGCGGGGACCAAAGGCAGCGTGACCTTCCCCTTCGGAGATTTCAGGAAGGTCCACCGGTGCGCCGTCATTTCCCTGGAGAGCCGCGCGGCGCAACACGGTCACGACGACATCGCCAAAGCCGCCAAGGAGCTGCTTGAGAAGATCGACGCCGGCTCGTACGGCAGCGCCGTTCATCCAGCGCCTGAACCGCCTCTCAGGCCACCGGCCACACGACAAGGGTCTTCCATTTTGAGGGGTCCGGCTCGGTCGCCGGATCGCTGAGGTAGTACTCCCACATCTTCTCCGCGGGTGTCACCGCCTCGGCTTCCATCCGCGCCATGAGCGCGTGATACGTGTTCTCCAGGGTCTCGTACGATCCGATGTGCATCGCCTCGAACGCCTGGCCGGCAGGGAGCGACGCGGCCGTCACACCACCTTCGGCGGTGCCCGGGTAGGGCGCGGCCAGCGGGAAACCCGCCTCGACGTCGACGACGTCAGTGGGCATCCCCCGGTAGAGCGCAAACGGTGGCCCGGCCAGCTGGACGTGCTGCTGCTGCACGGCGCCCATCACAGCAGCATAGGCCCTGCTGAAGAACTCGCGCAGGGCAGTCATCGGGACGGTTTCGCGCACGACGGCGGTCGGCTGTTCGTGGAGTTGGGTGGACTTGATGTCCGGCGTCTTTTCCGGATTCGTTTCAGTCATACGCCCAGACTCCGCCCGCCGTTTTGTGGGGTCTAGGGCCTAACGTCCCGGCGGACCGGGCGCCCCGCCCAGCCACCGCCGGGAACGCGTGCCGCCGTAACAAAATGAACTTTATTCATTTAGTCCTTGCCTTCCGATGCCATCCACGTCAGTATGAAATGAACGTCATTCATTTAGTGACGCCCATCTCACTGGAGTAGCCAAATGATCGAAATCACCTGCCTGAATTCACCGCCTTCGCTGGCCCGGACCGAGCCGTCAACACGCCCGGCCCTCCGCGTCGGGGTGGTCCAGCACCGCTGGCACCCGGACATGGCCGCCCTCCGCGCCGAACTCGACGAGGGAATTGAGCGCGCAGCCCGGCTGGGAGCCACCGTCGTCTTCCTCCCGGAGCTCACGCTCTCCCGCTATCCAGCCGCTACGCTTCCCGAAAACGACATCTCGCGGTCCGGAGCGGTGCGTCCGCGCCCCTCGGACACAGCAGAAGATCTGTTGACCGGGCCCACGTTCCGTTTCGCTGCCGAGGCTGCCCGCCGCCACGGGATCTGCATCCATGCCTCGCTGTACCAGCGTGCTGACAACCCGGACGGCTCGGACGACGGCCTTGGACTGAATACGGCGATTCTGGTGTCCCCGGCAGGCGATCTGCTGGCCCGCACCCACAAGCTGCACATCCCGGTTACGGCCGGGTACTACGAGGACAAGTTCTTCCGCCAGGGTCCCTCCTCCGACGACGCTTACGAGGTCCATGCCCCGGCCGAACTCGGCGGGGCACGGTTGGGCATGCCCACCTGCTGGGACGAGTGGTTCCCGGAACTCGCCCGCCTGTACTCCCTCGGCGGCGCCGAAATCCTGGTCTACCCCACGGCCATCGGTTCGGAGCCGGACCATCCGGACTTTGACACCCAGCCGCTCTGGCAGCAAGTCATTGTCGGCAACGGCATCGCCAACGGCCTCTTTATGGTCGCCCCCAACCGCTGGGGCAACGAGGGGACACTGAACTTCTACGGCTCGTCCTTCATCTCGGACCCTTATGGCCGGGTCCTCGTCCAGGCCCCGCGGGATGAGTCCGCCGTCCTCGTCGCCGACCTGGACCTGGACCAGCGGCGGGACTGGCTGACGCTTTTTCCGTTCCTGGCCACCCGCCGCCCGGACACCTACGCCCGGCTCACGCATCCCGTGCGCCGGGAAGCGCCGCTCGGCGGCGAGGCACCCGTGTACCTCGAGGTGACAGCATGAGCGCCTGGCACATGCCCGCCGAGACCGCGCCGCAGGAGCGGATCTGGATGGCTTTCCCCACCGGCGGCTACACCCTCGGTGAGTCAGCCGAAGAAGCCCACGCCGCCCGGTCCGCCTGGGCCGCCGTCGCCAACGCCGTCGTCGACTTCGAGCCGGTCACGGTCGTCGTCAACCCGTGCGACGTCGATATCGCCGGACGTTACCTCCGGCCCGGCGTCGAGGTGCTCACCGCGGAACTCAACGACGCCTGGATGCGCGACATCGGCCCCAGCTTCGTGCTGGACGGCAACGGAAACCTCGGCGCTGTGGACTGGGTCTTCAACGGCTGGGGAGCCCAGGAGTGGGCATCGTGGGATAAGGACTCCAAGATCGCCGCGGAGGTGGCCGGCCGCTCCCAGGCGACCCATATTCCTTCCGCCCTCGTCAACGAGGGCGGCGGCATCCAGGTCGACGGAGAAGGCACCGTGCTGATCACCGAAACCGTCCAGCTGGACCCCGGGCGCAACCCCGGGCTGCGCAAAGCGGACGTCGAAGCCGAACTGGCCCGGACCATCGGCGCCACCCACGCCATCTGGCTCCCCCGCGGCCTGACCAGGGACTCGGAAAAATTCGGCACCCGCGGACACGTGGACATCGTGGCCGCCATTCCGTCCCCGGGCACGCTGCTGGTCCATTCGCAGCAGAACCCGGAGCACCCGGATTTCGAGGTCAGCCGGGACATCATCAGCTTCCTGTCCACCACGCGGGACGCCGCCGGCCGGGAGTGGAACATCATCGAAGTCCCCGCGCCCCTGGCCCTCTCCGATGAGGAGGGGTTCGTTGACTACAGCTACATCAATCACCTGGTGGTCAACGGGGGCGTCATAGCCTGCACCTTCTCGGATCCCAACGACGAGAAGGCGCTCCGCATCCTGGCAGACGCCTACCCCGGCCGGCGGGTTGTGGGCATCGACGCCCGCGAGCTCTTCGCCCGGGGGGGCGGTATCCACTGCATCACCCAACAGCAACCTGCTGCCTCCTAGAAAGGGCCGGACATGACTCAAACCAGCCGCCAGACCCCCACGCCTGACCGCGCAGCCGTCACCGACGCCGCCGGTTCAGCCCACGGCATCACCGGAAAAGGCCTGAAAGGCGGACAGCTTGGCCTGCTCGCCGTCGTGGTCCTGGGGATCTCGACGATCGCCCCCGCTTACACCCTCACGAGCGCCCTCGGCCCGACCGTCAGCGAAGCCGGGCTGCAGCTGCCGGTGATCTTCCTGATCGGCTTCATCCCGATGATCCTCGTTTCCCTCGCCTACCGGGAACTCAACGCCGACTCCCCGGACAGCGGCACCACGTTCACCTGGGTCACAAAGGCATTCGGCCCCTGGGTGGGCTGGATGGGCGGCTGGGGGCTGCTCGCGGCAAACATCATCGTGCTATCCAACCTGGCCGGTGTGGCGGTGGATTTCTTCTACCTTTTCCTGGCGCAGCTGACCGGTGCTCCGGAGCTGGCCGATCTCGCAGCCAACAAACCCCTGAACGTCCTCACCTGCTTCGTGTTCGTCGCCTTGGCCGTCTGGATCAGTTACCGCGGCCTGCACACCACTAAGTTGGTCCAGTACGGGCTGGTCGGCTTTCAGCTGCTGGTCCTGGGGTTGTTTGTCGTCATGGCCTTCGCCAACTGGTCCACCTCGGAAACGGCCATCCCGTTCAGCTGGGAATGGTTCGACGTCACCAAGATTCAGACCTTCGGCCAGATCGCGGCCGGTATCTCCCTGTCCATCTTCGTGTACTGGGGCTGGGATGTCTGCCTGACGGTCAATGAAGAAACCTCCAACGGCAAAAAGACCGCAGGCATCGCCGGAACCCTGACCGCCGTCGTGGTCCTGGGGATCTATCTCGTCGTCACCATCGCCACCATGATGTTCGCCGGGATCGGAGACGCCGGGATCGGCCTGACCAACGCCGACAACCAGGCGAACATCTTCACGGCCCTGGCGTCCCCCATCATGGGGCCGTTCGCCATCCTGATGTCACTCGCGGTGCTCTCGAGCTCGGCGGCCTCGCTGCAGTCAACCTTCACGTCGCCCTCGCGCAGCCTCCTGGCGATGGCCCACTACGGCGCGCTGCCCAAGCCGTTCAACCACGTCAGCAAGCGCTTTTCCACCCCCGGATTCGCCACCGTGGCAGCCGGAGTGGTCTCTGCAGGCTTCTACGCCGTGATGCACGTGATCAGCGAAAACGTCCTCAATGACACCATTCTGGCGCTCGGCCTGATGATTTGTTTCTACTACGGGCTGACGGCCTTCGCGTGCGTCTGGTATTTCCGCGAAAGTGTCTTCAGCAGCGCCCGCCACTTCTTTCTGCGGCTGCTGTGCCCGTTGCTGGGCGGGGCCGGCTTGTTCGTGGTGTTCCTGCAGACCGCTGTGGACAGCTGGGCGCCAGAGTTTGGCAGCGGATCGGAGTTCCTCGGTGTGGGACTGGTCTTTGTGCTGGGCATCGGCGTCCTAGCGCTTGGAGGGGTGTTCATGATCCTCATGGCGCGGCTCCGGCCGGCCTTCTTCCGCGGCGAGACCATCCGGCAGGACACACCGGCACTGGTGGTCCCGGAATAGCCTGCCGCCTCCGAGAGCCCATGTTCGGCCTTGCCCCGGGAATCCGGGGCAAGGCCGTTCGGCGTTAAACGCCGTGCGGCATGCCCTGGCTTCAGGCGTGTGCGTGCGCCGCCGCCTCAGGTGCTTGCAGATGGTGCTCCAGTTCCTCCAGCGTCGGGGGGTTCGCTCCGGGCCGGCGTACCGTGATCGCTGCTGCCATAGAGGCTGTCCGGCCCAGCCGATCCAGGACCTCGGGGCCGAGTCCCTCGCCGGCGCGTGTAAGCAGCCCCAGAATCAGCGCCGCCATGTAGGAGTCGCCGGCTCCGATGGTGTCCGCGACCTGGGATTTCACCGACGGGACGCTCAGCTCTGCTGCGGCGGTGGCCAGGAGCGACCCTTCCGGGCCCTGGGTGATGACGGCCAGATCGGCGCCCAGGCGAAGGATATGCCTGGCGGTGTCTTCAAGGGTCTTCCCGGGGTAGAGCCACAGGGCGTCCTCGTCACTGAGTTTGACGACGTCCGTGAGTGGGACGAGGTCCTCGAAGATGCCTTGGGCTTGCGCATGGCTGCCGAGCAGGGCGGGCCTGATGTTGGGGTCGTAGGTGACCAGGCAGGAGCGGTGGGATTGTTCCAGAAGTGATTTGACGGTGCCGGCTCCCGGCGCGAGGAAGGTGGCGATTGACCCGGTGTGGAGCACCCGAGGGAGGTGGGCGGGGGCGACGGGAGGCAGTTTCCAGTCAATGTCGAATTCGTAGCTGGCGGAGCCGTCCGCAGCGAGGGTCGCCGTGGCTGACGCAGTGCGGGCCAGGGAATGGGAACCCGGCAAAAGCACCACTCCCCCGGCGCGCAGGTGTGCCTCGATCTCGCCGCCGCGTTCGTCGTCGCCAATGGCTGTCAGCAGTCCGGTGCTCACGCCGAGCCGTCCGAGGCCGTAGGCGACGTTGGCCGGTGATCCGCCGGGGTGTTCACTGGTGCCGTCGGCCGAGGTGACGATGTCGATGAGGGCTTCGCCTACGACGATGGCGTCGAAGATGTTCCGTGCGGAACTCGCGGGCTCGGTGTTTTTCATTTTCTGTCTTTCTTGGGGTTCTGGGGTTTCGCCGTTCCAAGCCGCAGATGGGTCCGCCCGCGGACCGGTTGACAGGTCCGCGGACGAAGAGGGTGGGGGCGATGCAATCAAACAGGTGCAGCCGGCCTCTAGGCCGTGGCGGCGCCTGTCATGATGGCGACGGCGTCGGTCATAGTGTGGGACTGCGGAGTGATGGTGGCCGCGCACTTGCCCAGACGCTGGATGTGGATCCTGTCCGCCACGTCGAAGACGTGGGGCATGTTGTGGCTGATCAGGATCACGGGCAGGCCGCGGTCCCTGAGGTCGCGGACCAGCTGCAGAACCTGGTTGGATTCGCGGACCCCCAGGGCCGCGGTGGGTTCGTCGAGCACCACCACTTTTGATCCGAAGGCTGCGGCGCGTGCAACGGCGACGGCCTGGCGCTGGCCCCCGGACAGGTTCTCCACCGGCACGGTGACGTCCTGCAGGGTGGAAATGCCCAGACGTGCCAGTTCTTCCTTGGCCTTTTTCCGCATGCCCTTGGTGTCGAGGATGCGGAAGAGCTTGCCGAGCGGACCCGGCAGCCGTTCTTCCCGGCCCAGGAACAGGTTGGATGCGACATCGAGGGCCGGTGATACGGCCAGGTTCTGGTAAACGGTTTCGATCCCGTGGATGCGGGCATCCTGGGGTCGCTTGAAGTGGACGGGTTGCCCGGAGACGGTCAGCTCTCCGGAGTCCGGGATTTCCGCGCCCGTGAGGCATTTGATCAGGGTGGACTTTCCTGCCCCGTTGTCACCGATGATGGCAAGCACTTCGCCCGGGTAGAGGTCCAGGCTGACGCCGTCCAGGCCGACGACGCGCCCGAAGGTCTTGACGAGGTTCCGTGCCTGCAGGATCGGCTGCCGTGTTCCGGGCGTGGCGGAGGAGATGTCTGTGGCGGTCATGACTTGACCTTTCGGATCCACTGGTCGATGGACACAGCGAGAATGATGAGAACGCCCACTGCGAGGGTCTGGTACAAGATGTCCAGGCCGGCGAGGGAGAGACCGTTGCGGAACACGCCGACGATCAGCGCGCCGAGCAGGGTGCCCCAGACGGAGCCGCGGCCGCCAAAGAGGCTGGTGCCGCCAATCACGACGGCGGTGATGGAGTCCAGGTTCAGGTCCATCCCGGCGTTGGGGCTGGCGGCGTTGGTGCGCCCGATCTGGATCCAGGCGCCGACGGCCAGGACGGCTCCGGCGGCCAGATACACGCTCATCAGGACCTTGTTGACCGCGATTCCGGCGAGGCGGGCTGCTTCCTTGTCGTCGCCGACGGCGTAGACGTGGCGTCCCCAGGCGGTCTTGCCCAGGATGAACGCGACCGCGATGTAGACGAGCAGCATCAGTACGACGCCGATGGAGATCCGGACCGGGCCGACGGGGAACGTGCTTCCGGTCCAGGTGAGCAGCCCCGGCATGCTCGAGCCGCGGACAGTGGCGCCGTTGGAGTACAGGAGCGTCAGGGCGATGAAGATGTTCAGTGTGCCGAGCGTGACGATGAACGGGGGAAGCCTGAGCCGGGTGACGAGGAATCCGTTCAGTGCCCCTGCAGCGAGGCCGACAACAAGCCCTGCCAGCAGTGCGAGCGGGGCGGGGACGCCGTTGCTCACGGCGAGCTGTGCGACCACCATGGAGGACAGAATCATCACGGCGCCAACGGAAAGGTCGATCCCGGCGGTGAGGATGATGAGGGTCTGGGCGATGGCCAGGGTTCCGACGACGGCGACCTGCTGGGTGATCAGTGAGAGGTTTTCGACGCGCAGGAATCTGTCGTTGAGCAGTCCGAACACGATCACGGCGACCAGCAGGACGATGGCCGGGCTGACCGCCGGGTAGCGGTGGAGGACGTTGCGGATGCGGCTGAGGGGCGTCTGGCGGTCGAGGAATTCCTCGGCCAGATCCGGATGCCGGGTACCGGGCGGACCGGCCATTTGTTGCTGGGTCACGATTGCTCCTGAACTTCCATGTTCGGTTGCTTTTTGCGTTTGCTAAGGGGAGGGTGCCGGGGCGGGCGTGCCACGCGCCGCCCCGGCGCCAGTAGGCGGTGCGGGTTACTTGCCCCAGCAGATCTTCGATGCATCCGCGGTGCCGATGCTCTTGACGCCGCTGGCGGCCTTGTCCGTGACGAGCTCGACGCCGGTGTTGTAGAAGTCCAGGCCTTCGGAGTTGGCCGGCTTCTTGCCTGTCTTCGCGAGTTCGACGATAGCCTTCACTCCCAGCTCGGCCATCTTGACCGGGTACTGCTGCGCGGTTGCGCCGATGATGCCGGACTTGACGCTGTTGACGCCGGCGCAGCCGCCGTCAACAGAGACGACCAGGACATCTTTTTCCTTGCCGGCGGACTTCAGGGCCTCGAAGGCCCCTGCCGCTGCGGGTTCGTTGATCGTGTAAACGACGTTCACGGCCGGGTTCTTGGAGAGCAGCGTCTCCATGGCCGTGCGGCCGCCGTCTTCGGCACCCTGCGTGGCCTGGCTGCCGACGATCTCGTAGTCGCCGCCCTTGCCGCCGGTGTACTTTCCGGTCTTGGCCTCGTCGCCGTTCTTCTTCTTGTCTGCCGTGTCGATGCCCAGGCCTGTCAGGAATCCCTGGTCACGGTTGTAGTCGACGGATACGACCTTGTCATCGAAGAGGTCAAGCAGGGCGATGGTGGCTTTCTTCCCGTCCAGCTGTGCCGCGGTCCACTTCCCGATCAGTTCGCCGGCGGCGAAGTTATCCGTGGCGAAGGTGATGTCCGCGGCGTCGGCCGGGTCCGGAGGGGTGTCCAGCGCGATGACAAACAGCCCGGCATCCTTGGCCTTCTTCAACGCGTCAACAACGGAGGGGCCATTGGGGGTGATCAGGATGCCCTTGTCGCCCTTGGAGATGGCGTTCTCGATCGCCTGGATCTGGGTGTCCTCGTCGCCATCGGCCTTGCCGGCGGCCAGCTTCAGATCCACTCCGTCCGCTTCCGCGGCCTTCTTGGCACCGTCCTGCATCGACACGAAGAACGGATTCGTGGTGGTCTTGACGATCAGCGAAACACCGACCTTCTCCGCGGCGACAGCGGTTCCGGTCGCGGCCGGGGCGGAAGTTCCGCCGCAGGCAGTCAGGCCCAGCCCGGCAAGGGTCAGGACCGCGCCGGCGGCGAGGAGACGAGTAGCCTTGGACCGGGGGGTTTTGGAACTCAACATTGAATCTCCTGTTTTCGGGTGGCACACTCTGTGCCTGACAACGATGTCAGGTAGCATGTAATCAGGATCACACAGCCGAGTCAAGCAGTGGATCAGGCTAAGGAGAAGTTCTTTGACAACGATGTCGAATCGTTACCGGGCCGAACCCGCTAACAACCGCCCCACCATGCGCGACGTGGCCGCACTGGCCGGGGTAGGGACCAAGACCGTTTCCCGGGTAATGAACGACGAGGCGGGCGTCACAGAGGCCACCCGGCTCCGCGTCCTGAAGGCGACCGAGCAGTTGAACTACCAACTGGACATAGCGGCAGGCAGCCTGAGGCGCACCGGACGCAGGACGCTGTCCATCGGCCTGCTGCTGCCCAGCGTGGCCAACCCCTTCAGCGGGGAAATCCACCGGGCCATTGAAGACGCACTGGCCGCCCGCGGGATAGCGGTGTTCGCGGCCAGCCTCGATGACGATCCCGAGCGGGAGAAGACCCTCGTTGCTGCGTTTCTTCGACGCCGCGTCGACGGCCTGGTCCTGACGCCCATCGCCAAGAGCCAGGCCTACGTCATTCCGGAGCATTCGAGGGATCTGCCCATGGTTTTCATCGACCGTGAACCTGTGGGCATCGAAGCGGACGCCGTCGTCACTGACAACGCCGCCGGCGCGGCCAGGGCGGCCGCGCATCTGATCAGCCACGGCCACCGGAAACTCGCCTACCTTGGCGACCGTACCGATATCCAGACAGCCCGGGAACGCCGGAGGGGATTCACGGAAGAACTCGGCCGGGCAGGCATCGCCATCTCCACCATTCCCGTCCTCGAGGGCCTGCACGATGAGGAATCGGCCTGCCGCGCGGCGCACGCGCTGCTCGGCTCCGATGATCCCCCCACGGCGATCTTTTCCAGCCAGAACCTCGTCACCTTCGGTGCCATGCGCGCGCTGAAAGATCTAGGGCTGAGCAAGCGCACGGCGCTGGTCGGCTTCGACGACTTCTCCCTGGCCGACATGATGGATCCAGGCATCACCGTGATCGCCCAGCACCCGGAGCGCATCGGCAAACTTGCTGCCGAGCGGCTGCTGGCCAGGATCGACGGCGACCACGTCCCGCCCCGGACCTACGTTGTCCCCACCGAACTGATACCCCGGGGCTCCGGCGAGCTCCGGCCGCCAAACTGAAGCCGCCACCCGGCTGCGGACAAACCCTACAGATCAAGGACACACCATGACCAGAACGTTGTACGCGGAATTCACCGTCAAATCAGGCAGCGAAGCCAGAGTCGCCGACATGATGCGCGAGCTTACCGAAAACGTCCGCAGCGAACCCGGCAATGTCCTGTTCCTGCCGTGCACGCGCGAGACGGATCCGCGGAAGTATTTTGTCTTCGAGGTCTACCGGGACGAGGCGGCGTTCCAGGAGCACATCGGCGCTGAGTACGGCCGTACGTTCAACGCAGAACTTGCCCGCCACATCGAAGGCGACGGCTCGGACCTGACCTGGCTCCTGCCGGTGGACTGAGACCGGCCGCGCGCAGGCCGCCGCGGCCTCTTACGCCTGCTACGGCGGCCACTTCACCCAGACAACCCGAGGCTGCTACTTGGAGGCGCTTCCCACGTTCTTTCGACGACAGCTCCGGGGACGGCGCAGGCGCTATCCGCTGACCGCGCCTGTCCGCGCGTCAAAGACCAGCCGACCGCCGCGGAAATCCGATGCCCGGCCAATGGGAACCGAGTGAAACCACCAAGATATGTTTTGGAACAACTCCACGTGCTAGATTCACGCTGTCTGCATTTCTGCGGGCTCTAGCGCAGCCCGTTCCGGGCGCGGCAATTTGGGGGATATTTTTATGCTGCTATTCGATCGCGTCCGGGCTCTATCGATTCGATTGTTCCTCGTTGTGGTCCTGATGCTTTCCCTGGCGCCGCTTGCCCCCGCATCTGCGGCGGCGGACACGACGACGGCGGTACGTGAAGTGTCCGTTGCGCCGTTGAAGCCGGCCCCGGCGCCGACGATCACCGGAACCGCCAAAGTCGGCTACACCCTGACCGCAGTCCCGGGCGCCTGGGGTCCGGTGCCCGTCACCCTGAAGTATCAATGGAAGGCCAACGGCGTCGTCGTCATTGGCGCGACCGCCGCCACCTTCAAACCGGCCGCGGCCCAGACGGGCAAGGCCCTCACCGTCACCGTCACCGGAACCAAGACCGGCTACACCACCACCGAGAAGACCTCGACCGCCACCGCCGCCACCGCCGCCGGCTCGCTCGGGCCGGTTCCCGTGCCGACGATCGCCGGCAAAACGACGGTCGGCTACACCCTGACCGCAGTCCCGGGCTCCTGGGGACCGGCACCCGTCACCCTGAAGTATCAGTGGAAGGCCAACGGCGTCGTCATCGCCGGCGCGACCGCCGCCACCTACAAACTAGCCACTGCCCAGGCTGGCAAGACCCTCACCGTCACCGTCACGGGAACCAAGACCGGCTACACCAGCACCGCGAAGACTTCGGCCGGAACAGCAGCAGTCACGCCCGCAGGACCCGGCGTCGATGTGTCTTGGCCCCAATGCGGCAAACCCCTCCCCAAGGGCCAGAGCTTCGCGATCATCGGGGTGAACAACGGCCTGGCGAACAACACCAACCCGTGCCTGGCCACACAGCTGTCCTGGGCCGCCACATCCACAGGCGGGACAGGCCAGCCTCTCGTGGCGTTGTACGTCAATACCGGAAACCCAGGCACCGCCGGGTCCTGGTGGCCCACCAGCAACGCGTACGGCGGGAAGACCGTGGCCAACCCGTACGGCAACTGCACCAAGGGCTCGGTCGGCACGGCCTGCTCCTATATGTACGGCTACGCCAAGGCCTATGACGACGCCAACATCCGCGGGATTAAGAACCCGGCCTCCTACATCTGGTGGCTGGACGTCGAGACCGAAAACTCCTGGTCAACGAACAAGGCCGCCAACAGGGCAGACCTGGAGGGCATGGCCGCCTACTTTGCCAGCATCGGCGCCAAAACAGGGCTCTACTCGACCGGCTACCAGTGGGCACAGATCGTCGGCGCGGTGCCCACGACCAGCAACCTTTACGCCCAGCGAAGCTGGCTCGCCGGCGCGAGCTCGCTGTCAAACGCCAGCAGCATGTGTTCGGCAGCGCCGCTGACAGGCGGCGGGAAAGTCACCATGACCCAGTACATCTCGGGCGGGTTCGACTACAACAAGTCCTGCATCTGAGTTCCAGGCTCCCGGCCCGCGGCGGACCATTTCCGGGCACGAAAAAACCCTCCTTCCGGCAAGATTGCCGGGAGGAGGGGTTCGTAGGGCCCCCTGTCGGATTCGAACCGACGACCCCCGCTTTACAAGAGCGGTGCTCTGGCCAACTGAGCTAAGGAGGCATTCCTTCGTGCCGAGCGGAACCGTGCCGCTTTGAGGGGCCGGCGCCTTGGCGCTAGATAAGGTTAGCCCACGGACCCCCGGTGGTAAAAACCAGGGCAATGCCGCTGCCTGAAACCAAACAGTCGGCCCGTACCCGGACGAATCCGGGAACGGGCCGACTGTTGTTGCCGTCAGGTGCTGCTGTTACTTCTTGGCGTCGATTGCTGCCGTCAGGAACTCCTCGAACGGGGTCTGGGCGCTGTCGCCCTTGCCCCACTGCTTGCCTTCGACGAAGACGCTGGGCGTGCCCGTGACACCGATGGCCGAGGCTTCCTGGGTGGAGTACTTGACGTACGGGCGGTAGGTCTTGTCGTCCACGCACTTGTCGATGCTCTTGGCTCCGACGTCGGCAGCCATCTTCTTCAGCTCCGAATCGGACAGGCCCGGGCCGCCTTCGGCGGGCTGCTTTTCGAAGAGCGCGTTGACGAAGTCCGCGTATTTCTCCGGGGACTCGTTCACGACGCAGGCGGCAGCGTTGGCCGCACGCGAGGAGTAGTTGGTGGTGGACCGGGTGTCCAGGAAGCCCAGCGAGCGGTATTCCACCGTGATTTTTCCTTCATTGCGCAGCTTGGTCAGGGACTCGTTGTACTGCGCTTCGAAGCTCTTGCACACGGGGCAGATGAAGTCGACGTAGAGGACCACCTTGACCGGTTTGCCCGCCTCAGACTCGGCGCCGGGCGCGGTGACCACTGCCGGCGGAGTGGCCGGCGCGGAGGGAACATCGGCGAGCTTGACTGTGGCCGGATCCGCTTTGGCAACCTCGGTATTCGCCAGCAGGGTGACGCCACCGTGGATGTTGCCGTTGGCCGGGGTGGGGCCCTCATCCGCGACCGGGGCGTTGTTCTTGATGCTGGAGGTGACCACCAGCGCCACGATGGCGAGAATGACAACGACGGCGGCAACAATGCCCCAGCCGATCAGCAGCTTGTTCCGCTTTTCCTTCTTCAGCTGCGCCTCGCGGATTTCACGGGCTTTCTCGCGGGCCGCGGCAGTTCGCTCTGCTTTGGACTGACGGGGTTCGTTTGCGGGGCTCATTGGTTCCTCGGGTCGATCGGCCTGGAATGGTCCACTGGGTGGCAACTTCATCATTTTAGGGGAGAAACCCGAGAGCTTGCGCTTTCAGGTTTCCTTCACGCCTCCCAACGGACGAATAGCCCGGAAGATTCCGTACGGATAGGGTGGGTGAGAGCCACGAGCGACCCCAGGGGGCAGCAATGCAAGCAACGGACCGCGCCGACGGCAAGAAAATGACAGCCGCGGCGGGCGGGACATCCGAAGGCAACGCAAGCAAGGGTGCCGCCGAGTCTGATGTCCAGTACAGCTTCATGGTGGTCTCCAACCGCCTGCCCGTTGACCGCTGTTCCGAGGACGAGCCCGGCTGCCAGGACGGCTGGCGCCGCTCCCCAGGCGGCCTCGTGACCGCGCTGGCACCGATGATGACCAGGACCGACGGCGCCTGGGTGGGCTGGCACGGTGCACCGGACGAGACAGTGAAGCCGTTCAGCCACGGAGGCATCGACCTGGTACCCGTCCAGTTGAGCACCGGGGACATCGAGCACTTCTATGAGGGCTTCTCGAACGCCACGCTCTGGCCGCTGTATCACGATGTGATCGCCCCGCCGGCGTTCCACCGGACCTGGTGGGACTCGTACCGGAGGGTAAACAAGAGGTTCGCCGACGCCGTCGTCCAGCACGCGGAGCACGGCGCCACCGTCTGGGTGCAGGACTACCAGCTCCAGCTCGTCCCCAAGATGCTCCGGGAGGCGAGGCCGGACCTGAAGATCGGTTTCTTCAACCACATCCCCTTCCCGCCGCCGGAGATTTTCGCGCAGCTGCCGTGGCGTCGGGCGATTATCGATGGCCTGCTGGGCGCGGACCTTGTGGGCTTCCAGCGCAGCAGCGACGCCGCAAACTTCATGCGCTCCGCCCGCCGCTTCCTCGGCGCCAGCGTCAAGCAGCAGCAGGTCCACGTCAGGGGCGCGGACGGAAAGACCACCCATATTGCCCGTGCCCAGGCGTTCCCCATCTCCATCGACGTCCAGCAGATCATCGAGCTGGCACGCAAGCCCGAGATCATCGAGCGCGCACGCCAGATCCGCCGGGATCTCGGCAACCCCAAGACCATCCTGCTCGGCGTCGACCGCCTCGACTACACCAAGGGCATCCAGCACCGGCTCAAGGCCTACGAGGAACTCCTGGCGGACGGCAAGGTCACGGTGGAGGACGCCAGCCTGATCCAGGTGGCCAGCCCCAGCCGGGAACGCGTGGAGCAGTACCGCCTGCTCCGCGAGGAGATCGAGGGCACCGTGGGCCACATCAACGGCACCTACGACACCCTGCAGAACACGGCAGTGCGCTACCTGCACCACAGCTACCCCATCGAGGAAATGGTCTCCCTGTACCTCGCGGCGGACGTCATGCTGGTCACCGCCCTGCGCGACGGCATGAACCTCGTGGCCAAGGAATACGTCACGGCACGCACCAACAACGACGGCGCACTGGTGCTCAGTGAGTTTGCCGGCGCCGCGGACCAGCTCAAGCAGGCGCTGCTGATGAACCCGCACGACATCGACGGCCTCAAGGACACCATCATGAAGGCCGTGAACATGCAGCCGGCCGAGGCCGGGCGCCGGATGAGGGCGATGCGCAAGCAGATCCTGGACCACGACGTCGACCTATGGTCTTCCGACTTCCTCAGCGCTCTCAGAGAGAAGGTAATCCGCGATGACTCCTGAGACCACGGGCAAAACGCCGCTCTCGCTCTCCCCCGGACTGCTCGAGGCCGTGCGCCGCGTCGCGGCCACGGACCACCTCCTGGTCGCCATGGACTTCGACGGCACCATGGCCCCCCTCGTGGACCATGCCGCGGACTCCCGGGCGCTCCCCCGCTCCGCGGCGGCCTTCGCCGCGCTGACCGAACTCCCGCGGACGTCGACGGCGCTCATCTCGGGACGGGCGCTGGACAGCCTGCGGGCAGTCGCCTCCCCTCCGGAGAAGACCCTGCTGATCGGCAGCCACGGGGCGGAAGTCTGGATGGGTCCGGGTTCCTCCCAGCTCGTGCTCGACGACGCCCAACGCGAGTTGCTCGCCGAGGTCCGCCGGGTTCTCGCGGAAATCGTGGAGGAGGCTCCGGGCACTCTGTTGGAGGACAAGCCGGCCGGCGTCGTGCTGCACACGAGGCTTGCCGCCGACGACGTCGCGGAGGACGCCGTGGCGGCAGCCCGCGCCGTCCTCCAGGACCGGCCCGGCGTCTTCCTGAAAGCCGGCAACCGCGTGCTGGAAACCTCCGTGGTCCATGCCTCCAAGGGCGAGGGGATCGCGTTCCTGCGGCAGGCGACCGGCGCTTCGGCGGTCGTCTTCGCCGGCGACGACACCACTGACGAGGACGCCCTGGGCCGTCTGGTCCAGGGGGACCTTGGCGTGAAGGTCGGCCTGGATTTCACCCAGGCGCAGTTCCGCGTCGGGGCCCCGGTTCATATCGCCGAACTGCTGGAGGCGCTCCTGCGGGAACGCAAGCCGGTGGCCGGCCCCGACGTCACGTAAGCGGGATCACGTGTGACATTCGTAACTTTTTAGCCCTATTGCTAAAAGTCTGACATACTCTGTTTGTGATGTGGCGCACAAATACCGTGCGGCGTCATTGGATACTCCTCGGCTTCGGCCGGGGAGTATGCGCACGTTCGATGCTTACAACTGAATTAACAACTGCATAAAAAGACCATTCACTACGGATCGTCCGGCACGTACCTGCCGGTGAAGGGATTGATAACTGTGGCTACAGTTACTTTTGACAACGCAACACGTCTGTACCCGGGCACGGATAAGCCCGCTGTTGACAAGCTCAACATTGAAATCGCCGATGGCGAATTCCTGGTCCTGGTTGGACCCTCCGGCTGTGGAAAGTCGACCTCCCTGCGCATGCTTGCAGGTCTTGAGGACGTCAACGCCGGCCGAATCCTCATTGGCGACCGCGACGTCACGGATGTGCCGCCGAAGGACCGCGACATCGCCATGGTCTTCCAGAACTACGCCCTGTACCCGCACATGACGGTGGCAGACAACATGGGCTTCGCCCTGAAGATCGCTGGCGTCAGCAAAGAAGAGCGCGCCGAGCGTGTCCGTGAAGCTGCCAAGCTTCTGGACCTCGAGCCGTACCTGGATCGCAAGCCGAAGGCGCTCTCCGGCGGCCAGCGCCAGCGTGTTGCCATGGGCCGCGCCATCGTGCGTAACCCGCAGGTCTTCCTCATGGATGAGCCGCTGTCCAACCTTGATGCCAAGCTCCGCGTGCAGACCCGTACGCAGATCGCGTCGCTGACCCGCCGTCTGGGCGTCACCACGGTCTATGTGACCCATGACCAGGTCGAGGCCATGACAATGGGTGACCGCGTCGCCGTGCTGAAGGACGGTCTGCTGATGCAGGTCGACACCCCGCGCAACCTGTACGACAAGCCGAAGAACGTATTTGTCGCCGGCTTCATCGGCTCGCCTGCCATGAACCTGCTGGAGCTCCCGGTCGTCGACGGCGGCGTGCAGTTTGGCGGCACCGTCTACCCGGTTCCCCAGGACGTGCTGCAGGCGACCAAGGGCAACACCGTCACCCTCGGCTCCCGCCCCGAGGACCTCGAGACCGCGCCGCAGGGTGAAGGCCTCCAGGTCGAGGTCGACGTCGTCGAAGAGCTCGGCGCCGACGCCTACGTCTACGGCCACACCACCCTGGACGGCCAGAGCCACGACATCGTGGCCCGCGTCGACGGCCGCCGCCCCCCGCTGAAGGGTGAGTCCATCTGGGTCCGCCCGCAGTCAGGCCACGTGCACCTGTTCGACACCCAGACGGGTCTGCGCCTGGGCGACTAGTCCCCAGGTAGCACTGCACGTCCGGCGGCGGTCCTCCCCAACTGGAGGGCCGCCGTCGCCCTTTAACGGCACGGCTTGACCGTGGAACATTAACCGCATCCCCGGCCCGATCGTTAGGGCGCTTGCCCTTAGTACGGAAGAATTGGATTCATGACCGAGGAAAACCCCATCAGCGAGGAAAACAGTGCCCAGTGGCACGACGAGCCCACCGACTACGGTCAGATCGGCAAACTGCCCCGGTTCCAGGCCGCCAGCGCCAACGATGCCAAGGCCTCCGTGGCCTCCAGCTCACTGAGCATCACGGCCGCTGCCACCGATCCCGAACTGCTGGACCTGCCATGGCACATCCCCCTTGAGGACTGGCCGGCCGAGAACCTCGCCGCCCTCCCCCGCGGCATCTCCCGCCACATCGTGCGCTTCGCCCACCTCGGCGGTTCGGTCATAGCCATCAAGGAGACCTCGGAGCACATCGCGCGCCACGAGTACCACATGCTCCGGAAACTGGCCCGGCTGGACGTCCCGTGCGTGGAGCCGGTCGCCGTCATCACCGGACGCACCACGCCAGAGGGCCGGCCGCTGAACCCCGTGCTGGTGACGCGGCACCTGAAGTTCTCCATGCCGTACCGTGCGCTCTTTTCCCAGATGCTGCGCAAGGACACCCTGACGCGCCTGATCGACGCCCAGGCGCTCCTGCTGGTCCGGCTGCACCTGATCGGCTTCTACTGGGGCGACGTCTCGCTCTCCAATACGCTGTTCCGCCGCGACGCCGGAGCGTTCGCCGCCTATCTCGTGGACGCCGAGACGGGCGAACTCTACCCGGACCTCTCCACCGGACAGCGCGAGTACGATCTGGAAATCGCCCGGGTGAACATCGCCGGCGAGCTCATGGACCTCCTCGAGGGCGGCCTGATCGAGGAGAAGGTGGACCCGGTGGCCACCAGCGAACTGATCATGGACAGCTACCGCCGCCTGTGGACGGAGCTGACCGAGAAGGAATCCTTCGAAATCGGCGAACGCTGGCGCGTGGCCGCCCGCATCCGGAAGCTCAACGAGCTGGGGTTCGACGTCGAGGAATACGCGATCAAGACCACCCAGAACGGCTCCACGATCCAACTCCAGCCGAAGGTGGTGGACGCCGGGCACCACCAGCGCCGGCTGCTGCGCCTGACCGGCCTGGACGCCCAGGAGAACCAGGCCCGCCGGCTCCTGAACGACATGGACTCCTTCCGGGCGGACAACAACCCGGGCATGGACGAGGAATACAGCGCGCACCTCTGGGTCAGTCAGATCTTCGAGCCGATCGTCCGTTCCATTCCCCGCGATCTGTCCGGGAAGCTCGAGCCGGCGGAGGCCGTGCACGAAATCCTGGAACACCGCTGGTACATGTCCGAAAAGGAGAACCGGCACATCCCGCTGGCCGAAGCCGTGCAGTCCTACATCGACTCCGAGCTGCGCCACCGCCGCGACGAGGCTGCCATCATGCTCAACCCGGACACTGAACTGCTGAAAATCCTCGAGGTCGAAACCGAGGAATCGCGCTACGGCGCCGACGAATCCGTCGAGGAGTACCCGGACTCCGACGACTGATCCCCGCCTGACGCCGGCCGTCCTGGCCCGGTCGGGTTAAATCGCCTTGCCGGGGTTCAGGATGCCGGCCGGGTCGAACAGTTCCTTGATCCGGCGCTGCAGTTCACGAACGGGCTCCTTCTGCTCGAGTCCGAGCCAGCGCAGCTTGTACTGGCCGATCCCGTGCTCCCCCGTGATGGTGCCGCCCATTGCCAGCGCCACGGCGACGGACTTGTCCAGCGCCGCGCCCAGGCGCGCCATGGCGTCGGCGTCGACGGCGTTGTCCACGCGGTCCACCCAGAAGGTGGGGTGCAGGTTCCCGTCGCCGGCGTGCGCCACGACCTTGAGCTGGACCCCGTGCGCCACGGCCATGGCCTCCAGCTCGGCGACGTAGTCCACCAGCCGGGACCGGGGCACGGCGACGTCCTCGCCCACCCGGTATTCGTCGTCGACCTCCACGCCCCGGCTGTTGCGGCGCATCTCCACGAGCTGCTCGGCCTCGGCATTGGCCTCCAGGGTGACCACGGCCCCGCCCGCTACCAGCAGCGGCCGGATGGCTGCCGCCTCGGCCGCGGCGCCGAAACCGTCGGTCTGGATCAGCAGCAGGGACGCACCCCGCGCGGACAGGTCCGAGCCATGGGCGTCGTCGAGCTGGGCGAGCGAGCCGCCGTCGAGCAGTTCCATGATGGCCGGCTGCACCCTGGCCTTGCCGACCGCGAGGACGCCCGCCGCAGCGCTGCGGAAGTCCGGGTAGAACGCAGCGATGGTGTGCACTTCACGCGGAAGGTACTTGAGCCGGACCGTGATGCCGACGACGATCCCCAGCGTCCCCTCGGAGCCTACGAAGAGCCCGGTGAGGTCGTAGCCGGCGACGCCTTTGAAGGTCTGGTGGCCCGTGTGGATCAGGGAGCCGTCCGCCATCACGACGTCGAGCGCCAGGACCGAGTCCCGCGTCACCCCGTACTTCGCGCAGCGCAGCCCGCCGGCGTTGGTGGCCACGTTGCCGCCGATGGTGGACATCTTGTAACTGGCCGGGTCCGGGGCAAACATCAGGCCGTGCGCGGCGGCGGCGGCGTTGAGGTCCGCGTTGATGACGCCGGGTTCAACGGCGGCGGTCTCGTCGTCCGGGTTGAGGTCCAGGATGCGGTTCATCCGCTCGAGGCTCAGCACCACGCAGCCCTGGCTGGCGTGGGCGCCGCCGGAGACGCCCGTGCCCGCTCCGCGCGCGACCACCGGGACCCCGCGTGCGGCACAGGCCCGGACGGTGGCCTGGACGTCTGCCACGGATTCGGCGAGGACCACCGCCTGTGGCAGCTGGTAGTCCAGCACCGGGGCCTGGTCCACGGCGTATGCGGCCAGGGTGGCAGCATCCACCAGGATCTTCATCGGGCCCAGGGCAGAGGTGAGCTCGTCGATGATGCTCATGTGGTCTCCAGTTCTTCGAATCCAGCTTTCAGTCTAAGGCGCGAAGCCGGGCGCCCCGGGTTGTGGCCAGGTGCCGGGCGTAGGGCCCGGTGCTTAAAGCTGGCTACGTGGGCGATGGTCTGCAGCTGCTGCGCCATCAGGCGGGCCGTCTTGCTGGCGAGATGCGCTTCCCCCGGTATCGGCTCGCTCATGCGCGCGGACGAAGCAAGGGTGCGTGCGCTGCGGGCCCAAGGCGCCAGCTCCGGCCTATCATGGGGATCACGGAACGGAAGGTAAGCGGGGCCGCTTAGCATGACCAACGAACGCGAACGCAATGAAGCGCCGACGGGAAACGTTGCGCTCGTGACCGGTGCGAGCCGAGGGGTCGGCCGGGGCATCGCAATTGCCCTTCTGGCAGCGGGGTTTCGAGTGTACGGCTCGGGCCGCTCGATCGACCAGGCGGACCTGCCGCGGGCGATACGGCGCCTGCGCTGCGACCATCTCAAAGACGAAGAGACGGCGCGCGTGTTTGAAGCGATCCGCTCCGAGTGCGGCGGCCTCGATCTCCTCGTCAATTGCGCCTGGGGCGGCTACGAGAAGATGGTCGAAGACGGCGCGTTCACGTGGCCTGCGCCGTTTTGGGATCAACCGCCGCATCGCTGGACCGGCATGATGGACGCCGGCGTGCGCGCGGCATTTGTGTGTTCGGCGCACGCGGCGCGCATGATGACGCCGCGGCACCGCGGCTTGATCATCAACATCAGCTTCTGGTCGGCGCAGCGTCACCTCGGCAACACGATCTACGGCATCGCAAAAGCGGCGACGGACAAGATGACGTCCGACATGGCCGTAGAGCTGAAACCGTTCGCTATTCCGGTAATCTCGCTCTACCCCGGTCTGGTTCGAACCGAGTCGGTCCTGGCAGCGGCGAAAAGTGGCACGTTCGATCTCTCGACCAGCGAAAGCCCTGAGTTCATCGGCCGCGTGATCAGCGCGCTGTTCCACGATCCGAACCTAATGGCGCGGACCGGCCAGGTGCTTATCGCCGCCGCAGTTGCGAAGGAGTTCGGCGTACTGGACATCGACGGAAGTTCGCCGCCGGCGCTGACACTTGCGGACATCTAGAGAAGGAGCACGGCATGGGACTCATCCATATCGACCTGTTCACCACGCTCGACGGCGTCGCGCAGGCGCCCGGCGGGCCGGACGAGGACGCTGACGGCGGTTTCGCGTTTGGCGGCTGGCAGGCGCCTCTCCTCGACGAGGTCGTCGGCGAGCAGGTCGACGCCGGGATGGCGGGGATGGACGCGCTGCTGCTTGGGCGCCGGACCTACGACATTTTCGCCGCGTACTGGCCGCACGCGGACGGGGGCATCGCGCGGCTGTTCAACCGCCTCCCGAAATACGTGGCCTCGCGCCAGACGCCGACCCTCGAGTGGGCCGGCTCCACACTGCTCGGTCCTGATGTCGTCGCCGCCGTGCGCGAACTGCGCGACCGGCACGCGAACATCCACGTCATCGGCAGTCTCAACTTCGTGCAGAGCCTGTTCGCCGAACGGCTCTTCGATCGGTTCACGCTCTGGGTGTATCCGATCCTCCTCGGCGGTGGAAAGAAGGTCTTCGCCGACGGGGTGGTTCCGACGAACCTCAGACTCATCGAGCCGGTCGTCGCCTCACCGAAGGGTGCGGTGCTGCAGCGCTACGCGCTCGCCGATGGCACGCCTGGCGTCGGCGATATGTCGGCCGGCGACCAGGAGGGCTAGGGCGTTGAGGCACACTATCGTCCCCTAGAATTCAAGCAGCCGACTCAAACCATTGCCGTCTTCGACTGACCAGCGCCACTCGTTTTGATCCTGCTGCCTGCCCGACGGGCATTATGGTCCAGGCCGCTAACCCTGATAACTCCGATACGCTGCCCGGCCACGTTGCCTTCGAAGGCGAGAGTGTCAGCTCGTCAGTCATCGGCACCGCCCATGAACCGCACGAACTGCCGCAGGACGCCGGGCCAGCCGGCCAGGTAGTCCGCCCGGGTGGCAGCCGGGTCCTCCGCACCTTCCCAGCCGGTGTGCACCAGGCGGAGCTCCGTACCGCCTTCGACAGCCCGGAATGCCACGCGCAGCTCCGTAGACCACACGGCGGAACTTCCCGGATGCCAGCTCGCGTGGAAGGACAGCGGCGGCTGCCAGTCGTCAATCGATCCCCAGATCGCCGTCCTGCCGTCCTCCGCAGTCTCCAGAATCAGGTTCTCTTCGAACTCCACATACGACCCCGCGCCGTAGACACCGTGGTCTTCGAGTGGCCACCAGAGGTGCGTATGCTCGGTGAAACCCACGAAGGCGCGGGCGACGGCACCAGGCACCACCACCGTGAAAACGACGGGCTCCAGACTCTGGGTTGCCTCCGGCTCCGGAGTATCAGACGGGTCGGCAGGAGCGTGGCTGAAGAGGTTATCCATGGGCATTTACTCTACCCGTGCCCGAACACGCGCTCCTCCACATTCCGGCCCCTCCCACGCGACGCTCCCGAAGGAGCGGCGGGGGCGCCGGCGGCAGGCGAGGTAGGGTCCGGATGAAAGCTGCTGGAGCGTGGTGTGGTTGGGGGTTAAATGCGGGAGAGCCTCCAGAGAAGTGTCTGGAGGCTCTCGACCGTGTTTAATGGTTGTCCGGCGGTGACCTACTCTCCCACACCCTCCCGGGTGCAGTACCATCGGCGCTGTGGGTCTTAGCTTCCGGGTTCGGAATGGGACCGGGCGTTTCCCCCACGCTATGACCGCCGTAACCCTTGCTCCCGACCCTCCATGCCTGGGCGTGGGGGTGGGAAATCTGTGGTTACAACATGCTGACTGCGATGGATCGCAGTTGTGGTGTTGTTATTCAGTTGAAGGTTCCTGGGACAACATGCCGTGTGAACGGGTTTGTTGTCTGGGAACCACATAGTGGACGCAAGCAGTCTTGTTTCTTTGTACCCTCCCCATGGTGTGAACGTCTTTTGAATCCGTTCACGAAGAGAGTGTGTGGTGTAAGTTATCGGCCTATTAGTACCGGTCAGCTTCACGAGTCGTTAGTCCTCGCTTCCACATCCGGCCTATCAACCCAGTGGTCTGGCTGGGGGCCTCTCACACACAAGGTGTATGGAAATCTCATCTCGAAGCGAGCTTCCCGCTTAGATGCTTTCAGCGGTTATCCCATCCGAACGTAGCTAATCAGCGGTGCACTTGGCAGTACAACTGACACACCAGAGGTTCGTCCGTCCCGGTCCTCTCGTACTAAGGACAGCCCTTCTCAAATTTCCTGCGCGCGCAGCGGATAGGGACCGAACTGTCTCACGACGTTCTAAACCCAGCTCGCGTACCGCTTTAATGGGCGAACAGCCCAACCCTTGGGACCTACTCCAGCCCCAGGATGCGACGAGCCGACATCGAGGTGCCAAACCATGCCGTCGATATGGACTCTTGGGCAAGATCAGCCTGTTATCCCCGAGGTACCTTTTATCCGTTGAGCGACGGCCATTCCACAATGTACCGCCGGATCACTAGTCCCGACTTTCGTCCCTGCTCGAGATGTCTCTCTCACAGTCAAGCTCCCTTGTGCACTTACACTCGACACCTGATTGCCAACCAGGCTGAGGGAACCTTTGGGCGCCTCCGTTACTTTTTAGGAGGCAACCGCCCCAGTTAAACTACCCATCAGGCACTGTCCCTGACCCGGATTACGGGCCGAAGTTAGATGTCCAAAGTGACCAGAGTGGTATTTCAACGATGACTCCACCCGGACTGGCGTCCGGGCTTCAACGTCTCCCACCTATCCTACACAAGCCACTCCGAACACCAATACCAAACTATAGTAAAGGTCTCGGGGTCTTTCCGTCCTGCTGCGCGTAACGAGCATCTTTACTCGTACTGCAATTTCGCCGAGTTTATGGTTGAGACAGCGGGGAAGTCGTTACTCCATTCGTGCAGGTCGGAACTTACCCGACAAGGAATTTCGCTACCTTAGGATGGTTATAGTTACCACCGCCGTTTACTGGGGCTTGAATTCTCAGCTTCGCCTTGCGGCTAACCGGTCCTCTTAACCTTCCAGCACCGGGCAGGAGTCAGTCCGTATACATCGTCTTGCGACTTCGCACGGACCTGTGTTTTTAGTAAACAGTCGCTTCCCCCTGGTCTCTGCGGCCCCTGCACGCTCCGGACAGCTAGTGTCCATCACGATGGGGGCCCCCCTTCTCCCGAAGTTACGGGGGCATTTTGCCGAGTTCCTTAACCATAATTCTCTCGATCGCCTTAGTATTCTCTACCTGATCACCTGTGTCGGTTTGGGGTACGGGCGGCTGGAACCTCGCGTCGATGCTTTTCTCGGCAGCATAGGATCACCGAATCCCCCCGTGAGGGGGTCCCATCAGATCTCAGGCATCATGAACGGCGGATTTGCCTACCGTTCGCCCTACCTCCTTAGACCGGGACAACCATCGCCCGGCTCGGCTACCTTCCTGCGTCACACCTGTTAATACGCTTGCCTCCCGGGATCAGGTCCCGCGCTCCACCAAAACCCTCCCGCCCCGAAGGGCGGTCAGGCAGGTTTCGGGCGGTTAGTGTCCCCCGTTCAGCATGGGCGGTTCTTCACCGGTACGGGAATATCAACCCGTTGTCCATCGACTACGCCTGTCGGCCTCGCCTTAGGTCCCGACTTACCCAGGGCAGATTAGCTTGACCCTGGAACCCTTGATCATTCGGCGGACGGGTTTCTCACCCGTCTTTCGCTACTCATGCCTGCATTCTCACTCGTGTAGGCTCCACCGCTGGTTTACACCGCGACTTCACTGCCCACACGACGCTCCCCTACCACTCCAGACGCCTGAACCAACCCCACAAAGGAGGCGGCTTGGCTATCATCTGAAATCCACAACTTCGGCGGTGTACTTGAGCCCCGCTACATTGTCGGCGCGGAATCACTTGACCAGTGAGCTATTACGCACTCTTTTAAGGATGGCTGCTTCTAAGCCAACCTCCTGGTTGTCTTCGCAACTCCACATCCTTTCCCACTTAGCACACGCTTAGGGGCCTTAGTTGGTGGTCTGGGCTGTTTCCCTCTCGACTATGAAGCTTATCCCCCACAGTCTCACTGCTGCGCTCTCACTTACCGGCATTCGGAGTTTGGCTGACGTCAGTAACCTTGTAGGGCCCATTAGCCATCCAGTAGCTCTACCTCCGGTAAGAAACACGCAACGCTGCACCTAAATGCATTTCGGGGAGAACCAGCTATCACGAAGTTTGATTGGCCTTTCACCCCTACCCACAGCTCATCCCCTCCATTTTCAACTGAAGTGGGTTCGGTCCTCCACGACGTCTTACCGTCGCTTCAACCTGGCCATGGGTAGATCACTTCGCTTCGGGTCTAGATCACGCCACTGCAACGCCCTGTTCAGACTCGCTTTCGCTACGGCTTCCCCACACGGGTTAACCTCGCGACGTAACACTAACTCGCAGGCTCATTCTTCAAAAGGCACGCCGTCACAACTACACAGCAAGCTGCGGTTGCTCCGACGGATTGTAAGCACACGGTTTCAGGTACTGTTTCACTCCCCTCCCGGGGTACTTTTCACCTTTCCCTCACGGTACTGGTCCGCTATCGGTCATTAGGGAGTATTTAGGCTTATCAGGTGGTCCTGACAGATTCACACGGGATTTCTCGGGCCCCGTGCTACTTGGGATACTTCACCAGGCGGTACACAACATTTCGGTTACGGGGCTCACACCCTCTCTGGCCGGCCTTTCAAGACCGTTCACCTATGCCTGTACTACTCACCCCACTGTCCCGGCAGAGACAGAACGGGAAGTCCCACAACCCCGACCATGCAACGCCCGCCGGCTATCACACATGGAACGGTTTAGCCTGATCCGCGTTCGCTCGCCACTACTGACGGAATCACTATTGTTTTCTCTTCCTGCGGGTACTGAGATGTTTCACTTCCCCGCGTTCCCCCCACACACCCTATGTGTTCAGATGCGGGTCACCGGGCAGCTCGCGCCCCCGGCGGGGTTTCCCCATTCGGACACCCTGGGATCACAGTCCGGTTATCGACTCCCCCAGGCTTATCGCAGATTCCTACGTCCTTCTTCGGCTCCTAATGCCAAGGCATCCACCGTGTGCTCTTAAAAACTTGACCACAAAAGATCAAAAAACTAATTCACGAGAGAACCACAGAAACCACACCGCACACCGGCCACACCCCGAAGGGCACCACCAGACCACGGCACAGATCCAGGTTCATATTCTTGGAAATTGCTTCTTATAAAAGATGCTCGCGTCCACTATGTAGTTCTCAAACAACAACCCCGTACCACACACCCCACACGAACCCCCGCAAAAGGGGCACAACCGTATGATCGGTGCAGCCAGGAAACCAGAAACAAACAAAACCCACACCACAACCAAGCCTCCCCGTAAGGAAACCCGGCCGTGCCATGGTCCTGTTGCCTCAGGACCCAACAGTGTGCCAAACACTAAACCGCATGCAACCCGCCCCCGCACCGTTCCAGGAACCCCTCAAGAGAGGATCCGTACTGGGTAAGGAGAAGAACACGCGGCCGCTATCTGCTGATATTCCACCCGTGAGCACCCGCCGCAGAACTAGCGTCTGCGCAACGGGCGTACTCCTGACAAACCCCACACCCCGCATACACGGAGGCGGAACGTTTGTAGGTGCTCCTTAGAAAGGAGGTGATCCAGCCGCACCTTCCGGTACGGCTACCTTGTTACGACTTAGTCCCAATCGCCAGTCCCACCTTCGACAGCTCCCTCCCACAAGGGGTTAGGCCACCGGCTTCGGGTGTTACCAACTTTCGTGACTTGACGGGCGGTGTGTACAAGGCCCGGGAACGTATTCACCGCAGCGTTGCTGATCTGCGATTACTAGCGACTCCGACTTCATGGGGTCGAGTTGCAGACCCCAATCCGAACTGAGACCGGCTTTTTGGGATTAGCTCCACCTCACAGTATCGCAACCCTTTGTACCGGCCATTGTACATGCGTGAAGCCCAAGACATAAGGGGCATGATGATTTGACGTCGTCCCCACCTTCCTCCGAGTTGACCCCGGCAGTCTCCTATGAGTCCCCGCCATCACGCGCTGGCAACATAGAACGAGGGTTGCGCTCGTTGCGGGACTTAACCCAACATCTCACGACACGAGCTGACGACAACCATGCACCACCTGTAAACCGACCGCAAGCGGGGCACCTGTTTCCAGGCGTTTCCGGTTCATGTCAAGCCTTGGTAAGGTTCTTCGCGTTGCATCGAATTAATCCGCATGCTCCGCCGCTTGTGCGGGCCCCCGTCAATTCCTTTGAGTTTTAGCCTTGCGGCCGTACTCCCCAGGCGGGGCACTTAATGCGTTAGCTACGGCGCGGAAAACGTGGAATGTCCCCCACACCTAGTGCCCAACGTTTACGGCATGGACTACCAGGGTATCTAATCCTGTTCGCTCCCCATGCTTTCGCTCCTCAGCGTCAGTTAATGCCCAGAGACCTGCCTTCGCCATCGGTGTTCCTCCTGATATCTGCGCATTTCACCGCTACACCAGGAATTCCAGTCTCCCCTACATCACTCTAGTCTGCCCGTACCCACCGCAGATCCGGAGTTGAGCCCCGGACTTTCACGGCAGACGCGACAAACCGCCTACGAGCTCTTTACGCCCAATAATTCCGGATAACGCTTGCGCCCTACGTATTACCGCGGCTGCTGGCACGTAGTTAGCCGGCGCTTCTTCTGCAGGTACCGTCACTTTCGCTTCTTCCCTACTGAAAGAGGTTTACAACCCGAAGGCCGTCATCCCTCACGCGGCGTCGCTGCATCAGGCTTGCGCCCATTGTGCAATATTCCCCACTGCTGCCTCCCGTAGGAGTCTGGGCCGTGTCTCAGTCCCAGTGTGGCCGGTCACCCTCTCAGGCCGGCTACCCGTCGTCGCCTTGGTGAGCCATTACCTCACCAACAAGCTGATAGGCCGCGAGTCCATCCAAAACCACAATAAAGCTTTCCACCCCCACCATGCGATGAGGAGTCATATCCGGTATTAGACCCAGTTTCCCAGGCTTATCCCAGAGTTAAGGGCAGGTTACTCACGTGTTACTCACCCGTTCGCCACTAATCACCGGTGCAAGCACCGGGTCATCGTTCGACTTGCATGTGTTAAGCACGCCGCCAGCGTTCATCCTGAGCCAGGATCAAACTCTCCGTTGAAGTAAAACAAAAACAGACACAACCAACACCCCCGGGAAAACGGGACGCGAAGGCTGCACAAAATTTGAAACCAGCCAAAAACACCAGACCACACCACGGGGTGGCGGGATCCGGCAAATTCAACCAATCCATATAAACAAATTGGTATCAACAAACTTGGCACACTATTGAGTTCTCAAACAACAGACACACCCGGCACCACCACGACTTATCCAGTCGAGGATCGCTCCGGAGCAACTTTTCAAACTTACCCGGCCGCTTCACCCTGGTCAAATCGGCGCTTCCGACTCAGTGTTGCCGTGGGCATCTGGGTCTTCTTGGCCGATCAACTCCGGGGAGCAGCGCGGAAATAAACTCTACCACCACTTTGACCGGGTGACAAAGCAGTCCCCAAACGTCCCGCTGCGGCGGCGCCGAAAAGCCCGGAATCACAGGGATTCCGGGCTTTTTGGGCGCTGGCTGCAACTAGACCAGCGGTTGGAAGTACGCGGCTCCCAGCGGAGGCAGCGTGACGGTGAGCGTCGCCGGCTGGCCGTCAACACCGGCGTCGGACGCTGTCAGCGTTCCCTCGTTCTGCACGCCCGAGCCGCCGTAGCTCTCGGCGTCGGTGTTCAGCACTTCCTGCCACTTCCCTGCCATCGGCACGCCGAGGAGGAAATCCGTGTGCGGGCCGCCCGAGAAGTTGAACGCACAGACCAGCGGGTTGCCTGCCTTGTCACGGCGGATGAAGGTCAGCACATTGCGGTCCGAGTCACCGCCATGGATCCACTGGAAACCGGCGGGATCGTTGTCCAGCTCGTACAGGGCCGGGGTGGAGCCGTAGAGCTCGTTCAGGTCCTTTGTCAGGAGCTGCATGCCGTGGTGCGCGGGAGTCTCCGCGAGCCACCAGTCCAGGCCGTGCTGTTCAGACCATTCCGTTTCCTGGCCGAACTCGGTGCCCATGAAGATCAGCTGCTTGCCGGGATGGGCCCACTGGTAGCCCAGGAACGCGCGCAGGTTGGCCAGCTGCTGCCATCGGTCGCCGGGCATCTTGCGCAACATGGATCCCTTGCCGTGCACCACTTCGTCATGGCTGATCGGCAGCAGGAAGTTCTCCGTGTAGGCGTAGACCATCGAGAAGGTGATGGTGCCGTGGTGCCACCGGCGGTTGTAGGGGTCCTCGGCCATGTACTTCAGGGAGTCGTGCATCCAGCCCATGTTCCACTTGATGCCGAAGCCCAGGCCGCCCTGGCTCGTGGGTGCCGTCACCCCCGGGAACGCCGTGGACTCCTCGGCAATCATGACGGCACCGGGGTGCGTTTTGTAGACCGTGGCGTTGACTTCCTGCAGGAAGGAGATCGCTTCGAGGTTTTCCCGGCCACCGAAACGGTTCGGCTGCCACTGGCCCTCCTCGCGGGAGTAGTCCAGGTAGAGCATGGAGGCGACGGCGTCCACGCGCAGGCCGTCGATGTGGAATTCCTCCAGCCAGTACAACGCGTTGGATACAAGGAAGTTGCGGACCTCCCGGCGGCCGAAGTCGAAGATCAGGGTTCCCCAGTCCGGGTGCTCGCCCAGATTCGGGTCTGCGTGCTCGTAGAGGGCTTCGCCGTCGAAACGGGCCAGCGCCCATTCGTCCTTGGGGAAGTGCGCCGGAACCCAGTCCAGCAGGACGCCGATGCCGGCCTGGTGCAGTTCGTCCACGAGGTGCCGGAACTCGTCCGGGTGCCCGAAACGGGACGTCGGGGCGAAGTAGGACGTGACCTGGTAGCCCCAGGATCCGCCGAAGGGGTGCTCGGCCACGGGCATGAACTCCACATGCGTGAAACCGAGCCACTTGACGTACTCGACGAGCTCTTTGGCGAGCTCGCGGTAGCCGAGGCCCACCCGCCAGGAACCGAGGTGGACTTCGTACACGCTCATGGGGGCGTTGTGCGGATCACGGGCGGCCCGGGCCTCCATCCACTCGGCGTCCTTGAAGGCGTAGGACGGCTCGACGACGCGGGACGCGGTCAGCGGCGGAACCTCTGTGCCGAACGCCAGCGGGTCGGCTTTCTCCACCCAGTAGCCGTGCCGCGTCCTGATTTCGAACTTGTAGCACGCCCCTGCCAGAACGCCGGGGATGAAGAGCTCCCACACTCCGGAAGAGCCAAGGGAGCGCATGGAGTGCTGCCGGCCGTCCCAGCCGTTGAAGTCACCCTTGACGCGCACTGCCTGGGCGTTGGGGGCCCACACGGCGAAAGTGACGCCGTCGACGTCGCCGAGGGAGGATTTGTAGTGCTGGACGTGCGCGCCGAGGACGTCCCAGAGCCGCTCGTGGCGGCCTTCACCGATCAGGTGCAGGTCCACCTCCCCGACGGTGGGCAGGTAGCGGTAGGGGTCGTCGACGGTCTGCGCGGCTTCGCCCTCGTACGTCACTTCCAAGCGGTAGTCCGGCACGTGGCCGGGCTCCAGCGGTTCCAGCACGGCCACCCAGACACCGCCGGACTCATGCTCCATCGGAACCGTGCCGGCCGCCGTGACGACGGCGACGGCCTCGGCCAGGTGCTTCACCGCACGGATGGTGACGTGGCCGTGGTCGTCGAAGTGCGCGCCGAGGACTGAGTGCGGCGCGTGGTGCTCGCCGGCCGCGACCCTCGCGAGGGTGTCCGGGTCCACGGGGAGGGGAGCCCCGGGCCGATCGATCCGTGCTGATCCTGTCATTGTGATACCTTCCGCTTCGGCTTCGGCCGGAACGCCGGAGCCTGTACTGCCGAGGAGACGTCGTGATGCGTTTACCGGGATGGAGAGCCAATCCGGCCTGTTGCGTAATTCGTAGATGACTTCGTAGAGCGCCTTGTCGAGCCACAGGGCCACAAACAGGGGCGAATCGCGGTCGATGCTGCCGGGGATGACGTCCGCATAGCCGGCCAGGAAGGCTTCGGCGCAGTCGTCCACCCAGCCCGCCGGGACGGCGGCGCCGGGAGTCTCCCGGGCAGCCGCGCCGGCGGCGTAGTCGAAGGAGCGCAGCATCCCGACGACGTCGCGCAGCGGGACGTCGGGGAAACTGCGTTCCGAGATCGGCCGCAGCGGCTCGCCTTCGAAGTCAAGGATGGCCCACCGCGGGGCCATACCGGTCCCGCCCGGAACCCGGAGGATCTGTCCGAGGTGGAGGTCGCCATGGATTCGCTGCAGTGGGCCCGCGTTGTAGCCCCGGAGGCGCAGCAGGAGCTCCTCGAGGGCATCGTCGTAGCGCCCGACGACGCTCCCGGCCTGCGCCCAGGACTGGCGCACGCGCTGGGCAACACCGGGCGCGATGTCGCTGCCCGGGACGGCTTCCGAGGCGGCGCCGAGGGCCTCGGCCAGACGGCGGTGCACCGTGGCGGTGGCGGCGCCCAGGGCACGTGCCGCGGCAGTGAAGTCCCTGCCCTGGACCGCCGCGTTAACGGCCAGCCGCCAGGCATCCAGTCCGCCGGCAAGGAATTCGTGGGCCACGGCCAGTTCGCCGTGGGCCGGGCGGGTGCCACCCTCCGCGGCATCCGTGGGAACGTCCCATTGGCCGGTGACCCAGCCTAGCGTGGCCGGCACTTCAACCGTGCGCCCGGCGGTCAGGGCGGCGCCGACCTCCACTTCCGGGTTCTGGCCCTCGGAGAGGACGCGGAAGAACTTCAGGATCGCGGCCGATTCGCCGTCGTGCACAATCACCGAACTGTTCGACTGCTCGCCGGACAGCACTTTCACCGTACCGGTGGCGAAGGGCAGGCGGTAGCCGGACTGTATGAGGTGGCCGGCGGCGTTTCCACTGGGGGAGGTACTGCCGTTGCGCATCAGTTCCAGCCACGCAGCGACAAACGCGGGGTCGTGGACGCCGTCGTAGATCCAGCGCTGCCCGCTGCCTGGACCGGCACTGTCGCCGTCCGTCTCCCCTACCAGGGCCGACTCCGCCCCGGCCAGCGGGGAGCGCCGGATGCTAAGTGGCACCTGCACGACGTCCGTGCGGCTTCCATCCGCCGTCGGGTAAGTCACGGCGAGCAGCCACACCTCGAGATCGGCATCACCCCGCCCTGGCGCCAGGCTCAGTCCGCCTACCGGCTCGAAACTGAACTCCGCGCTCTTGACGGGGAACCAGCGCTGCGCCGGAAGCCAGCTGCCCAGCAGGCCACTCAGGGCGGGGGAAAGGGTCGGTCGGGTCATGTCAGCCTTCGATGGACAGGATAGGCATCGCCTGGGTGAAAGGCGACGCCGGATTGGAGGCAGCCGAGCGGATCCGCAGCCAGAAGAAATCATGGCTGCCCAGGGTCAGCGTCAGCATTCCGTCGTCGCCGATCGCGGGGAAGGCCTGGCCGCCGAACACGTCCCGCAGTCCGCGCCCGGCGTACTTCGGCACCCGCAGGGTAGTCGCCACCGGGTGCTGGGAGAGGTTGAACGCGCACAGGATCGTTTCGCCGTCCACACCGGCCGAATTGCCTTCCGGAAGCTCACGCAGGTAGGCGAGGACGACGTCGTGATCCGCTTCGACGTGCTCGAACGCGCCCAGCCCGAAGGCGGGGTGGTTCTTGCGGACGCTGAGGATCTGGCGGGTCCAGCGCAGCAGCGAGCCCGAATGGGCAGCCTCGGCCTCGACGTTGGCCATGCTGTAGTTGTAGACGAGCGACTGGATCACCGGAAGGTACAACTTGCCCGGGTCGGCGTTGGAAAAGCCGGCGTTGCGGTCCGGGTTCCACTGCATCGGTGTGCGGACGGCATCGCGGTCCTCGAGCCAGATGTTGTCCCCCATGCCTATCTCGTCCCCGTAGTACAGGAACGGGCTGCCGGGCAGGGAAAGCAGCAGGGCATGGATCAGCTCAATCTCGGCGCGGGAATTGTCCAGCAGCGGGGCCAGCCGGCGCCGGATGCCGATGTTGGCGCGCATACGCGGATCCGGTGCGTACCAGCCGAGCATGGCGGCACGCTCGTCGGCGGTGACCATTTCCAGGGTCAGCTCGTCGTGATTGCGCAGGAAGGTGCCCCACTGGGCGCCTTCCGGAATGTTCGGAGTGTCCTTCATCGTCTCGATGATGGGCGCGGCCTTCTGGTCCCGCAGCGCGTAGTACAGGCGCGGCATGATCGGGAAGTGGAAGGCCATGTGGCATTCCGGTTCCTCTTCGGTGCCGAAGTACTCAACGACCTCGGCGGGCGGCTGGTTCGCCTCGGCGATGATGACGCGGCCGGGGTAGCTTTCGTCTACCATCTTGCGCAGCTTGCGGAGGAACTCGTGGGTCTGCGGCAGGTTCTCGCAGTTCGTGCCCTCTTCTTCGAACAGGTACGGGATGGCGTCTGCCCGGAAACCGTCGATCCCCTGGTCCAGCCAGAACCGGACGACGTCGAAGAGCGCGTCGATGACTTTGGGGTTCTCGAAGTTGAGGTCCGGCTGGTGGCTGAAGAAGCGGTGCCAGAAGAACTGGCGCCGGATCGGATCGAAGGTCCAGTTGGATTCCTCGGTGTCCACGAAGATGATGCGGGCGTCTTCGTACTTCTCGTCCGTGTCACTCCACACGTAGAAGTCGCCGAAAGGGCCGTCCGGGTCCTTGCGCGACTCCTGGAACCACGGGTGCTGGTCCGAGGTGTGGTTCAGCGGCAGGTCGATGATCACGCGGACGCCGCGGGCATGGGACTCGGCCACGAGGCGCTTGAAGTCGCTGATGGTGCCGAACTCGTCGAGCACGGAGTTGTAGTCCGAGATGTCGTAGCCGCCGTCGCGCAGCGGGGACTGGAAGAACGGCGGCAGCCATAGGCAGTCCACGCCCAGCCACTGCAAATAGTCCAGTTTCTCGATCAGGCCGTGGAAGTCACCGGAGCCGTCGCCGTTTCCGTCCGCAAAACCGCGGACCAGCACCTCGTAGAACACCGCCTTGCGGTACCACAGGGGATCATGCTGGAGGCCGGGAGCGTTCAGTTCAAAGGTCCCCTTCGGGCTGAAGTGCTGGCTGGGGTTTTGCATGCTGAAACTCACTCGTGCTACCTCCGGATGCTAAGAACATGGGCGGGTTCGACATGGGAGTCCAGCCGGACGTAGTTGTACTCCCCCCACTCCCAGCTTTCGCCGGTCAAGAGATCATCCACCATGAACCCGCCGTTGTGCGTCAGGGTCTCCGGGTCCAACTCCAGCGCGGCCAGGTCCAGCGACACGGTGCTCTCCCGGGTGCCGTGCGGGTCCACGTTGACCACGATGATCAGCGTGTCCTTCGAGCCGTCCGGCAGGGTCTTGTGCTTGGAGTACACCACCGTGGCGTTGTCGGTGCTCTTGTGGACGGTCAGGTTCTGCAGGTCCCCCAGCGCGGGGTGGGTGTGCCGGATTTCGTTAAGCCTGGTCAGGTACGGGGCAAGCGTACGGCCCGATCCGGCCGCGGCGTCCCAGTCCCGGGCCTTGTACTGGAACTTCTCGTTGTCGATGTACTCTTCAGCGCCCGGACGGGCCACGTGCTCGTAAAGCTCGTACCCGGCGTAGACGCCCCAGATGGGGCTTGCAGTCGCGGCGAGGACGGCACGGATCTTGAAGGCGGCCGGGCCGCCGTATTGCAGATACTCGGTGAGGATGTCCGGGGTGTTGACGAAGAAGTTCGGCCGGAAGTAGGCCGGCGATTCGTGGCTGATCTCCTGGAAATACTCCTCCAGTTCCTCCTTGGTGTTGCGCCAGGTGAAGTAGGAGTAGGACTGCTGGAAGCCGGCCCGGCCCAGCGCGTGCATCATGGCCGGGCGGGTGAACGCCTCGGCGAGGAAGACGACGTCGGGGTGTTTCTTGTTGACCTTGCCGATCAGCCATTCCCAGAACCACACGGGCTTGGTGTGCGGATTGTCGACGCGGAAGATCTTGACGCCGTGGCTCACCCAGAGGAACACGATGCGGAGGATCTCGTTGGACAGGCCCGCGGGGTCGTTGTCGAAGTTGAGCGGGAAGATGTCCTGGTACTTCTTGGGCGGGTTTTCGGCGTAGGCAATACTGCCGTCCACGCGGGTGGTGAACCACGCCGGGTGGTTCTCCACCCAGGGGTGGTCCGGGGCGGCCTGCAGGGCCAGGTCCAGGGCCACTTCCAGTCCCAGCTCACCGGCCCGCGCCACGAAGGCGTCGAAGTCTTCAAAGGTGCCCAGGTCCGGATGGATGGCGTCGTGCCCACCCTCCTTGGAGCCGATGGCCCAGGGCGAGCCCGGATCGTGCGGTCCGGCCAGCAGGGTGTTGTTCGGTCCCTTGCGGTACTGGACGCCGATCGGGTGGATCGGCGGCAGATAGATGATGTCGAAGCCCATGGCCGCGACGGCGTCGAGCCGCTGGGCGGCCGTGCGGAAGTTGCCGGAGGTCCACTCCCCGGTTTCGTGGTTGCGGACGGCGCCTTCGGAGCGGGGGAAGAATTCGTACCAGGCACCCCGGCCGGCGAGTTCGCGCTCCACGAGCAGGGGGTACGGCTTCGAGACGGTCACCAGTTCGCGGATCGGCTGGCGTTCGACGACGGCGGCCACCTCGGCGCTGAAACCGGCGGCGAGGCGCTCCTCGGGGGTCCGGGAAGCGTCCGAGAGCACGACGACGGCCATCCGCAGCATCCGCCGGTCGGCTGACGGGCGGGACGGGTCCTCCGACGCTTCGGAAAGCAGGGCGGCGCCCTCGGCAAGCATCAGCTCGACGTCGATCCCGGCTTCCACCTTCACCCCGGCGTTGTGGTGCCAGGTGCCGTAGCGGTCATGCCAGGCCTCTATAACGAAGGACCAGTTACCGGTTGAGGGGGGCGTCAGGAGACCTTCCCAGCGGTCGGTGCCCTTGCCGCGGTCGCCCCCGGGCGGGGCCAGCCGGACGCGCTGCCGTTCTTTCCCGCGGGGGTCCAGGAGCACGGCGCTGACGCCGAGCTGGTCATGGCCTTCGCGGAAGGCGGTGGCGCCGACCACCAGGCTTTCTCCCGCAACGGCTTTGGCAGGGAACTTCCCGCCTTCGACGGCGGGCTGTACGGCGGTGATCGGAAAACGGCCAAATCGAAGGCCCTCCGCAATCAGGGCCTTGGGCTTTTGCTTGGATACGGCACTGGTTCGCGAGTTATTCGTCACAGGCTCGACGTTATCTACAAATCGGCCAGATTGCTAAGGCAACGAAGTTCCTCCGGTGGTTTCCGGATTTTTCCGGCGGTGGACCGTCATTTATGCGTAAGAAACTCAAACCGGTTCCGGGGCTCTGACTTGTCCGTTAGTGTTTCGCTGGTGAAGGCTATCCGCAGATTTACCGTCCGTACCGTCCTCCCGGAGTCAATCCGGCCGCTGGCCCGGCTCGCCACCAACCTTCGGTGGTCCTGGCACCGGCCCACCCGGGAGCTTTTCGAAGGGCTGAACCCCCGGATCTGGGCTGAGAGCGACCACGACCCCGTCTCGTTCCTGGGCCTGGTCAGCAGGGAGGAACTGCAGCGCCTCGCGGCGGACCAGGACGTGGTGCGGCGTGTCCACGAGGCGGCCGACGCCCTGGACCGGTACCTGGAGCAGCCCCGCTGGTACCAGAGCCTGGGCGGCGACGCGCCGTCCTGCATCGCCTATTTTTCACCGGAGTTCGGGATCACCGAGGTGCTGCCCCAGTACTCGGGCGGCCTGGGCATCCTTGCCGGCGACCACCTGAAGGCAGCCTCGGACCTGGGCGTGCCGCTGATCGGCGTCGGCCTCCTCTACCAGGCCGGCTACTTCAAGCAGTCGCTGTCCCGCGATGCCTGGCAGCAGGAAACCTACCCGGTCCTGGACCCCGACGGCCTGCCGCTGACCCTGCTGCGCGAGGCCTCCGCGGACGGCAACGGCAGGCCGATCCAGATCTCGCTGCCGCTCCCCCAGGGACGCCGCCTGCTGGCGCACGTGTGGCGGGCCGACGTCGGGCGCGTTCCCCTCCTGCTGCTGGACTCCAACGTCCCGGGCAACGACGACGCTGCCCGCGGCATCACCGACCGCCTCTACGGCGGCGGCGGCGACCACCGACTCCAGCAGGAGCTCCTGCTGGGCATGGGCGGGGTCAAGGCACTGCGGGCCTACCAGAAGCTCACGGGCAGCCCGGCGCCGGAAGTCTTCCACACCAACGAAGGCCACGCCGGCTTCCTGGGCGTCGAACGGATCCAGGAGATGATGTCCGCTGCGGAGCCGCTGAGCTGGGAAGAAGCCCTGGCTGCCGGGCGCGCCTCCACGGTGTTCACCACGCACACCCCGGTCCCGGCCGGCATCGACCGCTTTGAGACCTCGCAGATCCAGCACTTTTTCGAGGCCGGGTTGGCGCCGGCCGTGCCGGTGGCCAAGATCCTGGACCTGGGCCGGGAAGATTTCACGGACGGCAACCCGTTCGTGTTCAACATGGCGGTCATGGGCCTCCGGCTGGCACAGCGGGCCAACGGCGTCGCCAAGCTGCACGGCGAGGTCTCCCGCGGGATGTTCTCCGCGCTGTGGCCCGGCTTCGACCACTCCGAGGTGCCCATCACCTCCGTCACCAACGGCGTGCACGTCCCCACCTGGGTGGACCCGCGCGTCTCCAAGCTGGCCCGAGACCAGTTCGGTTCCGAGGCGGAAGCCCAAGGCCGCTGGGACCTTGCCTACAACGTCAGCGACGAGGACGTCTGGGCCCTCCGGCGCGAGATGCGCGTCTCCCTGGTCGAGGATGTCCGCCGCCGCCTCCGGGCCGCCTGGAAGAAACGTGGCGCGGCCGACGCTGAGCTCGCGTGGACGGACTCCGTGCTGGACCCGGACATCATGACCATCGGTTTTGCCCGGCGGGTGCCGACCTACAAGCGCCTCACCCTGATGCTGCGCGAACCGGACCGGCTCAAGGCCCTGCTGCTGCACAAGACGCACCCCATCCAGCTGGTGATCGCGGGCAAGTCGCACCCGGCCGACGATGCGGGAAAGAAGATGATCCAGGACTTGGTCCGCTTCACCGACGACCCCGAGGTACGCCACCGGATCGCGTTCCTGCCCAACTACGACATCGCCATGGCCCGGACGCTGTTCCCCGGCTGCGATGTGTGGCTCAACAACCCCCTGCGCCCGCTGGAGGCCTGCGGGACCTCGGGTATGAAGGCCGCCCTCAACGGTTCGCTGAACCTCTCGGTCCTGGACGGCTGGTGGGACGAGATGTACGACGGCGAGAACGGCTGGGCGATTCCGACCGCCAACAACGACGCTTCCTCCGAAGAGCGCGACGACATCGAGGCGGCAGCGCTCTACGAGCTGCTGGAAACGCAGGTGGCCCCCCGCTTCTACGGACTGACGGTGTCCGACAGCGCCGGCGCCGCCGGGCCGTCGCAGCCCGGGCCGCAGAAGGTCCCGACGCACTGGGTGTCAATGATCAAGCACACCATGTCGCACCTGGGTCCGCAGGTGTCCGCGGACCGGATGCTCAAGGACTACGTCAACATCCTGTACCGCCCGGCCGCGATCGCGGGCCGGCGGGCCGTCGCGGACAACTTCAAAGAGGCGAAGACTCTCGCTGCCTGGACCGCCCGGATCCGCGCCGCCTGGCCCCAGATCCAGGTGGAACACGTCGACTCGGTGGGGGTCTCCGAGGATCCGCAGATCGGCGACCTGCTCCAGGTCAACGCCTACGTGGCCCTGCACGGGCTCACCCCGGACGATGTGTCCGTGGAAGTGGCCTACGGCAAGGCGGGAGACAGCGATGAGCTGGCCGATGTCACGGTGGCTGAGCTGACGTCCGTCGAGGACCTCGGCAAGAGCCGGTATCTCTTCTCCGACACCATCCTGATCGACCGCTCCGGGTCCTTCGGCTACACCGTCCGCGTGCTGCCCAAGCACGAGGCGCTGGCGTCCAAGGCGGAACTGGGCCTGATCGTCAACGCCTAGGACCGAACCGTCAGAAACGCCGCAGACCGGTCACCCGGCCTGCGGCGTTTTTGTCTGCTTGCTGCTTGCGGGCACGGCGACGACGTGGAGGTTTAGGGGTCCGCCGTGTACCGCCGTCGGGCCTAGGTGCGGTAGATGCTGATGGAATTTGCCTGGACCACGTCACGCTCCCCGGAGGACACGCGGACGCCCTGACGGCGGTCGTGCAGCTCTGAGGTGGTCAGGCGCAGTTCGAAGAGCCGGTTGCCCGTGCCGTCATCGTTGCTGAGCAGGGGCAGCGTGACCTTGACGTCCTGGGTGCTGCCGTTGACCACCACCAGTCCGTCCACCTGCCCGTCGTCGGAGCCGAGCAGGAGCTGGACCACACGGTGGGCAGGGTCATGCCAGCTGTCCCCGGCCATCGGCTCCCCGTGCGCATCAAACCAGTGGAAGTAGGACTGTTTCTCGCGGGTCGGATCGTCGTGCGCCTGGCCGGCCAGGAATTCCTTCCGCAGCCGGATCATGCGCTTGGTGCTGCGCAGCATCGCATGCGATTCGGGAGTGCTGGTCCAGTCGATCCAGGCGATGGGGTTGTCCTGGCAGTAGGCGTTGTTGTTGCCCTGCTGGGTCCGGCCGACCTCATCCCCGCCCGTGAACATGGGCACGCCCTGGGAGATCATGAGGGAGGCCATCAGGTTGCGGCTGGTCTGCGCCCGCCGGGCCAGAATGTCCTCGTCCTCCGTGGGGCCTTCGAATCCGTGGTTGTAGCTGCGGTTGTCCCCATGGCCGTCCCGGTTCTGCTCGCCGTTGGCCTCGTTGTGCTTACGGTCGTAGGACACCAGGTCGGCCAGGGTGAAGCCGTCGTGGGCCGAGACGAGGTTGACCGAGGCAAGCCGGGACCGGCCAGAGGCCTCAAAAAGGCTCGCGGAGCCGGACAGGGCGTCCGCGAGGGGGCCCACCGAGCCTCCCTGGCCGCCGGCGTCGATCGCGGCACGGTCAGCGAGCCAGAAGGTGCGGACGGCGTCACGGAAGTGATCGTTCCAGTCGACCCAGCCTGCCGGGAACCGGCCCGTCTGCCAGCCGCCGTAGCCCATGTCCCAGGGCTCGGCGATCAGCTTGGCGGTGGACAGGACGGGGTCGGCGGCGATCGCGACCAGGAACGGGTGGCGGGGATCGAACTCGTTGGCGGCGTTCCGGGCCAGCGTCACGGCGAGGTCGAAGCGGAAGCCGTCGATGTGGAATTCGTCTACCCAGTAGCGCAACGAGTCCAGGACCAGCTGGACCACGCGCGGTTCGCCGAAGTTCAGGCTGTTGCCGCACCCGGTGGTGTCCACGTACCTGCCGTGGCCGTCGTTGCGGTAGTACTGCATTTCGCCCAGGCCGCGGAAGCTCAACGTGCGGCCGTCGCTGCCGCCCTCGGCCGAGTGGTTGTAGACGACGTCGAGGATGACCTCCAGCCCGGCGGCATGAAGGAGCTTGACCATGCCTTTGAACTCGTCCTGGACCGCCTGCGCGCCCGCGGCCTGTGCTGCTTCGGTGGCGTACGCGGGGTGCGGGGCGAAAAACGCCGCCGTGTTGTAGCCCCAGTAGTTTGTCAGTCCGAGGCTCTGCAGATGCGGTTCGTCGACATGGAAATGGACCGGCAGCAGCTGCACGGATGTGATGCCGAGGGCGACGAGGTGCTCGATCATGGCGGGGTGCGCCAAGCCGGCGTAGGTTCCTTGGAGGTCTTCCGGCACGTCCGGATGGAGCATGGTCTGGCCACGGACATGGGCCTCGTAAATGATGGTGCTGCGCCACGGGATCCGGCGGCTGCTGTCGATTTCCCAATCGAAGTCGCTGGCCATCCGGACGTTCGTCATGAAATCGTCGTGCACGTCCACGGCCCGGCCGTAGGGGTCCAGCAGCAGCGGCTGCCCGCCGTCGGCGTCGAAATCCGTGGCGGTCATGGACAGGGGCAGCGGCAGCGGCAGCGGCAGCGGCAGCGGCTCATGGTCCGGCGAGGCACGGAGTCCGTAGCGGGAGCCGACCGGGAGACCCTCCACGATGCCGTGGTGGACGCCGTTCGTCACATTGGGCAGCGTCTCGAGTTGCCACATTCCGCCGGGGGCCTGGTAGGCGATCTCGAGGGTGGTCACCCCGGGCGCGTAGACCGCCACATTCGCGAAGGCACCCCGAGGGTCGTCCATTGCCGGCGAACCCGTGCTTGGAACACTGATGCCCAGCGGAAACGCCCGGGAGGCGTCTACGGTGGAGGCTGTATCTACATAAGGCATGACCATCGCTTATAGCTTAGCGGGGCCGGACAAACCGCCCCTACCTGTTTTTCCTGACGTTGTGCAGTGTACGGAAAAGAGCGTTGCATACTGGATTGAAGCGCCGAAATATGGAGGTAATTGTGCGGGTTGCACTGGCTCAAATCATCACCGGCCGCGATCTTGCCGGCAATCTGGCCATCGTGGAGGACTACGCGGGGCGTGCCAAGGCCGGCGGCGCGGAGCTTGTGGTGTTCCCCGAGGCGACCATGCGTGCCTTCGGCAACTCGCTGCTGGACATCGCCGAGCCCCTGGACGGGCCGTGGGCCACCCGGGTGCGCGCCATCGCCGCGGAGCACGACATTGTGATCGTCGCCGGGATGTTCACACCGGGAGCCGTAGCCGACGGCGGCGCGCGCGCCAAGGTCCGCAACACCCTCCTGGTTACCGGCCGCGGCGTCGAAACGAGCTACGACAAGATCCATCTCTTCGACGCCTTCGGCTTCGCGGAATCAGACACGGTGGAAGCCGGCAGCGATGCTGTCACGTTCGAACTTGGCGGCGTGACGTTTGGCCTGGCCACCTGCTACGACGTGCGCTTCCCGGACCTCTTTACCGAGAACGCCGACCGCGGCGCCGACGTGAACATCGTCTGCGCGTCCTGGGGATCCGGCCCCGGCAAGGCGGAGCAGTGGAAGCTGCTGGCCCGCGCCCGCGCCCTGGACTCCACCACGGTGGTCCTCGCCTGCGGCCAGGGCGATCCCGCCAGCTTGGGTCTGGAGCCCAGGGGTGCCGCCCCCACCGGCGTCGGGCACTCCGTGGTGGTGTCCCCGTTCGGCGACGTCCTGGACGAGCTCGACGGCGCCCCGGGTCTCCTCTTCGCGGACCTGGACACCGACGTCGTCAAGGAAGCCCGCACCAAGCTCCCGGTCCTCGCCAACCGCCACAAGTTCTAGGCTTCCGTAGTCTCGCACTTGGGTCACCTCCGCGGACACCGAGGCCTTGCCGTCGCTTAGCGGTCAGCCCCTTCCCAAACTTCGCAAGCTCAGTTCGGGGCCCGCGGGGCCTCCCTTCCTCCCGCCGCCTACTTCGGCCGCGGGCGGCCTCATCCGGCTCTGGTCGGCGATGAGCTCCTTTGCAAGCCCCCGGCGCCCGCTCGAATATCCGGCAACCTGCGTCGAGGTGCTTCAGGAGGAACGGCCCTCCCGCGCCTGACGAACAGTTGACCAAGGATCTCCCCCACTCTGAATTTTAAAGGCAAACGCTCCCTCACGAGACGTGAGGGAGCGTTTGCTGTTTTGCACGACAGGTGAGGGAGCGTATTCCTGTTTTTCGTAAAAGGTGAGCGAGCGTCAGAGCGGTTACCGGAGTTTTGCAAAGGAGCGCATCGCCGACCAGAGCGCAGCAAGGCCGCCAGCGGCCGCGCGGAGCGTCGGGAGGTGTCTAAGCGACGGCAAAACTCCGGTGACGGCGGACCCAGCCAAAACTCCGGTTCCGGCGGACCCAGCCCAAACCCGGCGAGGACTACTTAGCCGCGCGCTGGCGGGAGATTTCGTAGAGGGAGATGCCGACCGCCATGGAGGCGTTGAGCGATTCCATGGCCGAGTCGATCGGGATTGAGACGATCTGGTCGCAGTTTTCGCGGACCAGGCGGCTGAGGCCCTTGCCCTCGGAGCCCACCACGAGGCAGACCGGCTCGGTGGCCAGGGACAGGTCCGGCAGTGTGACGTCGCCGTCGCCGTCGAGCCCCAGAACATAGATTCCCATGTTCTTGAAGGCCTTGAGCGTGTTGTTCAGGTTGGCGGCACGTGCCACGGGGACGCGGACGGCGGCTCCCGCGCTGGTCTTCCACGCCGAGGCGGTGACGCCAACGGAGCGGCGCTCCGGCACGATCACGCCGTGGCCGCTGAAGGCCGAGACGGAGCGGATGATGGCGCCGAGGTTGCGCGGATCGGTGATGCCGTCGAGGGCGACGAAGAGCGGCGCGTTGGCGACGTGGCCCTTCTTCCAGCTCTCCAAGGTTTCCTCGGCGAGCTCGTAGGCGTCCTGGTATTCGTACGGTGGGATCTGCAGCACGAGGCCCTGGTGGATGGCCTCGTCCGTCATCCGGTCCAGCTCGGGCTTGCCGGTTTCCAGCAGCGGGATGCCGCGCTCGGCTGCAAGCTTGAGGGATTCCTTGACGCGGTCGTCCATCTCGATGCGGATGGCGACGTGGAGCGCCTTGGCCGGGATGCCGGCGCGCAGCGCCTCGACCACGGAGTTGCGTCCGGTGACGACTTCCTCGGTGGCGCGGCCCTTGGGGCCGGAGCGGGCGCCGGCGCTGCGGGCGCCCGTTCCGCGCTTGGCCTCGGAACGTTCCGCGAGCTGCTTGTTCTTGTGGGCCTTGTGGTACGGGCGGTCCTCCGCCTTGGGAGTGGGGCCCTTGCCCTCGAGAGCCTTGCGGCCGTGACCGCCGGTTCCGACGGTGGGGCCCTTCTTCATTTTGACCGACCGGCGACCGTTGTTGGCCATGAGTTCCACCCCTGCTTTGGTAATACGCGATTTGTTGATAAGTCTGAACTCCAGTCTACTGACTCGAGTTAAATCCACGACCGCGGGCTGGGGCGGGGCCGGTCCAGGGGAACAGTTCCGGGCCGGTGAACTCGACGTATCAGTTGCGCTTGAGGCTCCAGCTTGCGCCGTCCGCGCTGTCCTCGACGACGACGCCGGCAGCGGCGAGGGTGTCGCGGATGGCGTCCGAGGCGGCCCAGTCCTTGCTGGCCCGGGCCTGCGCCCGGGCGGCGAGCTGCGCCTCGACGAGGACGCCGAGGGCGGTGGTGCTCTCCTCGTCGACGGCCGGGGCCGCGGTGTCGTTGAGACCAAGGACACGCAGCATGTCGGAGACGGAAGCGAGTGACTGCCGGGCGCCGTCGAGCTCGCCGGCAGTGAGGGCGGTGTTGCCGGCGCGGACGGTGTCGTGCAGGACCGCGAGGGCCTGCGGCACGTTGAGGTCATCGTCCATCGCGGCCGCGAAGGCATCCGGAACTGTGCCGTAGCTGAAGAAGCTGACATCGCCGTCATGCGTCATGGTGCTCCGAAGGGCGCGGCTGATGAAGCCGTCGATCCGCTCCACCGCGGCCGCAGCCTCCTGCAGCGAGCCGGGCTGGTAGTCCAGGTTCGAGCGGTACTGGGCCTGGCCGAGGTAGTACCGGACCACCCGCGGCGGGGCCAGCTCGAGCATTTCGGCCGGGCTAACCGTGTTTCCGATCGACTTGGACATTTTCTCGCCGGCGTAGGTGACCATCCCGTTATGCATCCAGAAGTTGGCGAAGCCGTGCCCCGCAGCCTGCGACTGCGCCATTTCGTTCTCGTGGTGCGGGAAGCGCAGGTCCAGTCCGCCGCCGTGGATATCGAACTCGGTGCCGAGGTACTTGGTGACCATGGCGGAGCATTCGAGGTGCCAGCCCGGACGGCCGGCGCCCCAGGGCGAGGCCCAGCTCGCCGTCGTCGGCTCGCCGTCCTTGTGGCCCTTCCAGAGCGCGAAGTCGCGGGGATCCTTCTTCCTGTTGCTGAACTGAGCTTCCACGTCCGGGGCGCTCTGCATGTCGTCGATCTTCTGCCGGGTGAGCGAGCCGTACTGGTCCCAGGAGCGGACGTCGAAGTAGACATCGCCGGAGCCGTCCGGCGACGGGTAGGCGTGGCCGCGCTCGATCAGCTGCTGGATGAGGGCGTGCATTTCCGGGATGTGGCCGGTGGCGCGGGGTTCATAAGTTGGCCGGGAAACGCCGAGGGTGTCGTAGGCGTTGAGGAATTCCTGCTCATACCGGTAGGCCAGCGCCCACCATTCCTCGTCGCGGACGGCGCCGGGCTCGTCCTCGAAGTCCGGCCCGAAGGACGCCTCGGACTTGGCCAGGATTTTGTCGTCGATGTCGGTGACATTGCGGACCGCCGTGACGCGGAAGCCGCGGTACTGCAGCCAGCGGGTGAGCTGGTCGAAGGCGATGGCGGAGCGGATGTGCCCGACGTGCGGCATGCCCTGCACCGTGGCGCCGCAGTAGTAGAGGCTCACTTTGCCGGGAACCAGGGGGACGAAGTCACGGACTTCGGCGGATGCAGTGTCGTAAAAGCGCAGGGTCACCGCTCCAGATTAGCCGATGGGCCCAGTCCGGTCCGCTGGCCCTCTCCCGCTGGCAGCCCTGAGGCCGGACGCCTACTTGCAGTACTGGCCGATCTTGTTGATCTGCTCGGTGAGTTGCGCGGTCTGCTCGGCAGTCTTGGTTCCGTCGGTGGTTGCCGCCACCTCTTTCATGACGTCCGCCATCTTCTGGATCGGGGCCGCAATCTCCGGGGCCACCTTGTCCGCCACCTCCTGGTAGTGCTGGGCAATCTGGCCGGACTGCTCTTTCTGGCTTCCGGTGGGTGCGAAGTTGTCGCCGTTGAGGAAGGTGCAGCTTTCCTGGACACTCAACCTTGCCGGCGTCGACGCCGGCGCAGTCCCGGCCCCGCCGCAGCCGGTCAGCAGCGTTCCTGCGAGGAGTACGACGGCGGTTAGCGGCTTCTTCACGGTGGTCTCCTGTTGTCGCGGGAACGGGGTGTCTTAAACGAGGTGTCTTAAGCGTAGGTGACTTGACCACATCCGGCATGGCCGGTGCGCGCCGTGCCCGGGCTAACGCGCGGCCTGGCCGGTCCGGTAGACAAGGGCCGTGGCGATGGCCGAAATTCCTTCGCCGCGGCCGGTGAAGCCCAGCCCGTCGCTGGTGGTGGCCGTGACGCTGACCGGAGCCGCGGCGGCCGCGCTGAGGACCCGCTGTGACTCCTCCCGGCGGGGACCGAATTTCGGCCGGTTGGCGACGAACTGTACGGCGACGTTGCCGATCTCGAAGCCTTCCGCACGGACGATCCGAGCCGCCTCGGCCAGCAGGGTCACGCCGGACGCGCCCGCGTATTCGGGCCGGTCGGTGCCGAAATGTGTCCCGAGGTCCCCGAGTCCGCAGGCGGAAAAGAGGGCGTCTGCCGCGGCGTGAGCCACGGGGTCGCCGTCGGAATGCCCGGACAGTCCGCGCTCGCCTTCCCAGAACAGGCCGCCGAGCCAGAGCGGCTGGGGGGCGTCCTCGGGGGCGTAAGCGTGCACATCGACGCCGATTCCGGTCCGCGGGATGACCGGGCGGGGCGTGTCCGGGGATACATCGTTCGGGGTCGCGGTCATGGTCAGCCTTCCACCCAGCGTGTGCCCAGTGGTCCTTCGAGGAGCCCCTCGGCAATGATCAGATCCAGCGGCGTGGTGATTTTCAACGACTGGCTGGCGCCGCGCACGGCGTGGACGGGCACACCCAGGAGTTCGACGAGCATGGCGTCGTCCGTGACGGCGGCCGCCTGGCCTCCGTCGAATCCGCCCGCGGCCTCGTGGGCCCGCCGCAGCGTGGCCAGCTCGAAGCCCTGCGGGGTCTGCACGGCGCGGAGCGACTCCCGGGCTGCCGTTCCGGTGACCAGTTCCGGGGCGATCGCAGCGCCGTCGCCGGTGGTCCGCTCCACCGTCTTGACGGTGTCGACCACCGGGATGACGGGGATGACTGCTTTTGCGCCGGCGGCAAGGGACTGGGCAACCCTGTGGAAAACGGCTTCCGGGGTCAGGGCGCGGGCAGCGTCGTGGACCAGCACGGCTTCGGTGCCCGGCAGGAGCGCCGCCAACGCGGCCCGGACCGACTCGGCGCGGCTGGCACCGCCTTCGACGACGGTCACCACCGGGAGCTGCACGGCTTGCCCGGAGGTGGCGTTCAGCCGATGTGCTGCCTGGATCTCCGCAACGAAGGACTCACAGAGAGCCTGCAGTTCCTGATCCCCCGGCGGGATGGCCACGCAGATCTGCTGCGCGACGCCTGCCGCGGCGACGCCCCGCAACGCGTGGGTGAGGATGGTGTCTCCGCCCAGCGGCACTTTGGCCTTGGGCATTCCGTAGCCGAGACGCTGGCCGGAGCCGGCCGCGACGACGATGACCGCGGTGGCGGGAGTAGCCGATGCAGAGTTCATGCGCACAAGACTACGTCCCCGCCCCCACCCCACCGCCCAGGTAGCTCGCAGTTGTTGTCGTTTTGGGCGCTGAAAACGACAACTATTGCGAGTCAGTTGGGGACGCGGGTGCTGATATCGGGCAAAAAAGAAGCCCCGGCGGCTTACGCCACCGGGGTTCGATTCTTGTCTGTTTCTTTTGCCTTAGGAAGCCAGGACTTCGTCGAGAACGCTTGCGGCCTTCTCTTCATCCGTCTTTTCAGCCAATGCCAGTTCTGAAATCAGAATCTGGCGGGCCTTGGCCAGCATGCGCTTCTCCCCTGCGGAGAGACCCCGATCGTGATCGCGGCGCCACAGGTCGCGGACGACCTCTGCCACTTTGATGACGTCACCGGAAGCAAGCTTCTCCAGGTTTGCCTTGTATCGACGTGACCAGTTGGTGGGTTCTTCAGTGAACTCAGCCCGCAGCACATCAAATACGTGCTCCAAGCCTTCCTTGCCCACTACATCCCGGACCCCAACTAGGTCAACGTTCTCTGCTGGAACTTCAATGGTCAGATCACCCTGAGCCACCTTGAGCTTGAGATACATCTTCTCTTCGCCCTTGACAGTGCGCATCTTGATTTCTTCAATTTTGGCTGCACCGTGGTGAGGGTAAACTACTGTCTCGCCGACCTCAAAAACCATGTGGACATTCCCCTTTCCCGCAGACCAGTTTATCACGGTTAAGGCATATGACTGCCATGGATCGCGCCCTGGAACCGCGTGAATCCGGGGAAAATGGCCTTAAACGGCCCCTTCGGACCCCTTGACGAAAGCGGATATTAGTGCATGGCCCCGTCTTTGCCAAGGGTCCGCGGGTAGCGCGCGTGAAAGCTCCCCGGCCGCTGGGCCGGTGCCGGGGTCGACGCCGAGCCGATGCTGGGCGGACGCTGGGCCAGCGCCCATGTGTACGGGCGGAATCCTTGTTTGCCACCGATTGCGGATAGGCTATGGCTGAATAATGTTTCAAGACTCTCAAGGAGTGCGTGACGTGCGTTTCACTGCGATGAACCGGGGCCAGCGCGGCAAGCTGGCAATGGCAACGGCTGCACTTGGCATCGGCCTGCTGTCGGTAACCGGCTGCGGCTACATCAACCCCCAGCAGACCTCTGAGCAGTACTCGGCGTCGGACGGAACCCGTACGGACCTCGGCCCGCTGCAGCTCCGCAACATGATGATCATCTCCGCCGGCGAAGACAAGCCGGGCCGTGTGATCGGCGCCGTCTACAACTCCTCTTCCAGCGATGTGAAGCTGACCATCACCGGTGCCGGCGGCTCGCAGACCGATATCCCGGTCAAGAAGAAGTCCTCCACCATGCTCAACGACTCCACAGACGAGGCGATCCTCAGCAGCACCGGCGCCAAGCCGGGCTCCGTCGTCGAGGTCAGCATCAGCGAAGACGGCACCAACCAGAACGCCAAGTTCAAGGTTCCGGTCCTGGACGCCACCATCACCGACTACAAGCAGTACCTGCCGAGCAGCGCGCCGACGGGCACCGATACGGCCACGCCGACGTCGACCGCAACCTCGACTCCGTCGCCGAGTAGCAGCGCCAACCACTAGCTTCCAGGCAGAAGGAGGGGCACCCTGTCCGGGTGCCCCTCTTTTTCTTGCCTGCATCCTTAGGGCCCAGCGGGCCTCTGGGGAGCCGAGGCTGAGGGGGCGCGTTCGGCGTGCGTGGTGGCGGCTGGCCTGAGACGGATCGTTGCTTGATGCGGCTACCTCATCAACCGACAGGCGGTGTGGGGCCAACCCTTGAAAACCACGACGGCGCAAGCATGTTCCAAAGTACGTTGTCCGTGTATGGGTTATCCGTGGGTTGAGTTCCTGTGACCTCCGTGGTCACGTACACGTATCCGGCATGGTGTTTTCGGCTGAGTTCAGTTATCGCTCGCTCCTGCGAGAAGGGGAACTCCCGCACATCGTGCACCAAGTGCGCGAACCGGTATGCGTGGGCGCGGTCGGTTCCCGGATACACCCATTTAGGCTGAGGCCACGTCTTGTAATCTTTCGCGAAGCCCTCAAAGACCACGAGGATGTCGACCACCGGGGGAGCGCCGGCCTGTCGTACAAAAGCCCAGTCCCCCTGGGGCTCGCTGACATTGCCAGGATTTCCAATGATCATCTTTGGCCGAACCGTCGGGATTGGCCGGTCCTTGCCGGATGATTCCGCTGATCCACGTGTAATAGTCCTGGACCGTGCCGCCGGGGGCCGCCTCTCCCCCTTTGTAGTTCATCTCGTCCAGGAAGATGCCGTTCGGCTTGTACCAGGACATCTGATTGCGGACCTGCGTTTCGAGCTTGTCGCGCGCCTTCGTTCCATAAGTCGTGGCCACGTAGCTTACGACTTTGTAGCCCTTCTTCTGGCAGTGCGCAACGGTCTTTTGGTAGGCGGGGTCCGCAACTGCGCCGGGTTCGTCGCGGTCTCCGTTATGTTCATTCGCGATGATGATGGATCCCCGCTTGGCGACGTCGCACATTTTCTGCCACTCACCGGGTATGGGATTACCCGGACTCTGAGGGATTCCCAGGTCCGGGTAGAAGTAGGCGGGGACGAGTTCCCGCTGTTCGGATGAGGCAAGTGGCGGCGCCGGATCCGGCGCTGCTGCCACTGGAGACTCGGGCAGCATGCTTGTGGTGGCCACCGCAGCAGTCACGTGTGCGGCGCGAAGAATAGGGACACGGAACATGGCGGCTTCCCGCTTTTGTGTGGAGGGTATGTCTCGGTGTTCTGCCGCTGGCTCTCACGGCTCACGGGGCGTAACGCTTCGGGTCTTTCAGCGAACGAACCCTCTCAGGGAGAGCCGTTGTGCGGATCGATGGATCGTGGCCCTCGGTACTCCATGATGCTCCATACGGCCGCCGGGCGGAATAGTGGCGAACCTGGTATTCCGGGACGCACGCGCCGCTTCCCAGCAGGGCCAGCCCCGCCCGGTCGCGGCACTGAAGTCCACAATGGACCCGTCGTTTGACTTGTACATCTGCACGCCTTCGTGCCAGTCGAACGGCCCCTCGTTGATCAGCTCGTCGGTTGCCTCCCGGACTTCCGGTTTTTCGATGTCCATGCCCAGCTTGCTTAGGGCGTGCCCGGACCGCCGAGGCTTAGGGCTCGAACTTGTAGCCCAGGCCGCGGACGGTGATGAGGAACCGCGGCGCCGAGGGGTCCGGCTCGATCTTGCTGCGCAGCCGCTTGACGTGGACGTCCAGGGTCTTGGTGTCCCCGACATAGTCCGATCCCCAGACCCGGTCGATCAGCTGGCCCCGGGTCAGCACCCTGCCGGAGTTCCGCAGCAGCATCTCCAGAAGCTCGAATTCCTTCAGCGGGAGCGAGACCTGCTCGCCTCGGACGCTGACCACGTGCCGCTCGACGTCCATCCGGACCGGACCGGCCTGCACGGTGCTGGCGACCAGCTCCTCCGGTTCGCCCTGCCGGCGCAGCACGGCCCTGACCCTGGCGACGAGCTCGCGGGAGGAGTAGGGCTTGGTGACATAGTCGTCGGCTCCCAGCTCCAGCCCCACCACCTTGTCGATCTCCGAGTCCTTGGCCGTCAGCATGATGACGGGAACGGACGAGCGCTGCCGCAGTTGGCGGCAGACCTCGGTGCCGGACTGGCCGGGCAGCTGCAGGTCCAGGAGCACCAGGTCGGCGCCGTTGCGGTCGAATTCGGTGATGGCATCAAGCCCGTTGTCCACCACCTCCACCTCGAATCCTTCCTTGCCCAACAAATAGGACAGCGGGTCGCTGAACGACTCTTCGTCCTCGACAATCAAAATCCGGCTCAAGCGCTGGCTCCTTGCTCATGGACGCCTGCGGCGTCGCGTCTGTGGGGTTGTCCTTTGGGTGGTCCCGCGGGCGGGGTGGTGGCCTTGGCGGCCGGCTTGCGCGGCTCGGGGGCATCGGCGTCGTCCTGGCCTTCCATTTCCGGAAGCCGGATGGTGAACGTGGATCCCTGCCCGGGCTGTGACCAGAGGGTCACTTCACCGCCGTGGTTGGAGATGACGTGTTTCACGATGCTCAGGCCCAGCCCGGTGCCGCCGGTGTGGCGGGACCGGGCGGAGTCGACCCGGTAGAAGCGTTCGAAGACACGTTCCTGGTCCTCGGGGCTGAGCCCTTCGCCCTGGTCCGTCACGGACACCGCAACCAGGCCGTCCTTCGCGCGGACGCCCACGCCAACCCTGGTGTTCTCCGGGGAGTAGCGGATCGCGTTGTCGATCAGGTTGCGCAGCGCGGTCACGAGCAGATCCTGGTCGCCGTAGACCATCGCGTCGGCGCGGCCGCCGACGACCAGTTGGATGTTCTTGGTCTCCGCCGGCAACTGGGACCGGTCCACGGCCTCGGACACGACGGTGTTGATGTCCACCGGCCGTCCCTGCTGGGCTACGTTGGCGCCCTGCAGCCGGGACAGTTCGATGATGTCCTGCACGAGGGCGGCCAGCCGCGCGGATTCCTTGTGCATGCGTTTGGCGAAGCGCCGGACAGCTTCGGGATCGTCCGCGGAGGACTCGAGTGCTTCGGCCAGGAGCGAGACGGCCCCGACGGGTGTCTTCAGCTCATGCGAGACGTTGGCGACGAAGTCGTTCCGGACTTCTTCGGTGCGCGTGAATTCGGTGCGGTCATCGGCCAGCAGGAGGATGTATTCCTCGGCGATCATGGCCGCCCGGACCTGGATCACGATGGTCCCCTGGCCCAGCGGGCCGCGGGGCAGCTCGAGCAGCTTTTCCAGGATGACGCCGTCGCGCCGCACTCTGGCGGTCATTTCCAGCAGCTGCTCGTGCACGACGGTGTGTCCGCGCACCAGCCCGTAGGCGTAGGCCGCCGGACTGGCCCGCACGACGCCGTCGATCGCGTCCACCACCACGAAAGCTCGTCCGACGGCGGCCAGTACCTCCGCGGCGCCGTCCGGCAGCGCGGGGTCCTCGAACTCCATATCCACGAGCTGGCGTTGCTGCTCGCTGACCCGGAACGCAAGCACGCCGAAGATGCCAAGCGAGAGGCCGATCAGGCCGGCGATCACGCCGATGAGCATTGGATCCACGGCTCCAGCTTATGCTCTGCCACGCGGCGAAAACTGAAATCTCCTGCTATTCGGGCCCCGGTTCAGCTAACGTTCACCTAGTGGGGCGTAACAGTTCACCGGACACTGCAAGAGTTGACAGTTGAAGCGCCGAGAGGTGAACCGAAATAGGCCAGCCGCTGCGGCGGCCGGCAATATTTCCGAGGAAAGGACGCACACGTGCGTAAGGTTTTTCAGGAAGAGCTCACCCAAGTGGGGGAACAGCTCGTCGAAATCTCCAAGCTGGTCAGCGAGGCCATCGACAAGGCCACAAGAGCCTTCGACGGCGCCGACATCGACCTGGCCGAGGACGTCATAGCGGCCGATGCCCGGATCGACTTCCTGCAGAACAGCCTCGACGAGCGCGCCATCGACATCCTGGCGCTGCAGGGGCCGGTGGCCAGCGATCTGCGCATGATCGTGGGCTCGCTCCGGATGAGCGCCTCGCTGGAGCGCATGGGTGACCTCGCCCGCCACCTCGCGCAGCTTGCCCGGCTCCGCTACCCGGCGACGGTGGTTCCCGCCCAGCTGCGCGGGACGTTCAAGAGCTTCGCCGAGCAGGACCTGCTGATCGCCCACAAGCTCACCGTGCTGCTGGAAACCCGCGACCTCGAAGTGGCCCGCGACATCATGAAGGCCAACAGTGCGGTCAACGATCTCCACCTGAGCGTCTTCAAGGCAATCGCCCGGAGCGACTGGCAGGAATCCCCGGCCACCACGGTCGACGTCGCGCTGGCCAGCCGCTACTTCGAGCGCTTCGCCGACCACGGCGTCTCGGTGGCCCAGAAGGTGACCTACCTGGTCACCGGGGCCTGGCAGCCGAACAGCATCGAACACAGCTAGCACTGCCCTGTCGGGACGGCAGTGGCACAGCAGCGCAGAACAGACGACGGCGGCCGGTCACCTCACGGGGTGGCCGGCCGCTGGTTGTTTCAGCGAAGTGAGCGCTACTTCTTGCCCTGGTTGGCGACGGCCAGGATGGCTTCGGCAGCGGCCTCGGGATCGAGGTAGGTGCCGCCCGGGTTCAGCGGCTTGAAGTCCTCGTCCAGTTCGTACACGAGCGGGATGCCGGTGGGGATGTTCAGGCCGGCGATGTCCTCGTCGCTGATCCCGTCGAGGTGCTTGACCAGGGCGCGCAGCGAGTTGCCGTGGGCCGTGACCAGGACGGTCTTGCCGGTCTTGAGGTCTTCCTTGATGTCCGATTCCCAGTACGGCATGAGTCGGATCAGGACGTCCTTGAGGCACTCGGTGCGGGGGATGGCATCGCCCAGTCCGGCATACCGGGGGTCGCCCACCTGGGAGAACTCGGAGTCGTCGGCGAGGGGCGGCGGCGGGGTGTCGTAGGACCGGCGCCACAGCATGAACTGCTCCTCGCCGAATTCGGCGAGGGTCTGGGCCTTGTCCTTGCCCTGCAGGGCACCGTAGTGGCGTTCGTTGAGGCGCCAGTCACGCTTGACGTCGATCCAGCCGCGGTCTGCCTTGTCGAGGGTCAGGTTCGCCGTGTTGATGGCCCGCTTCAACACCGAGGTGTACAGGATGTCCGGGAAGATGTTGTTCTCCACGAGAAGCTCGCCGCCGCGGACCGCCTCAGCGCGGCCCTGGTCGTTCAGGTCAACGTCCACCCAGCCGGTGAACAGGTTCTTGGCGTTCCAGTCGCTGTGGCCGTGGCGCAGCAGAATCAGCTTGTAAGTCATGGTTTTCATCCTAGCGGAGCAGTCAGGGACGGTGCCGAGCGTTACGTACGCGTCCGCACGCGGACCCGGGATAGGCTGGGCGTGTGGTGCAGAAGGCTGAGCGCGTGGACTCCTCCGGAATCAGGAGCGGCACCAAGAACGCGGTCCGGAGCGGGCGGCCGGTGGGCAACGTGACCCGGGGAACCACCAATCCCAACCGGATGCGCCGGCTGGACCGCTGGCTGACCGGACCGCAGGCGTGGCGGCTCCGCGCGGCGGCCGATCCGCTCGTCGTCGATCTGGGCTACGGCTCCTCGCCTGCCACTGCCGTCGAACTCTTTGAGCGCCTGTCCGTGATCCGTCCGGACGTCCGCGTGGTCGGCGTCGAGATCGAGCCCGAGCGCGTGCGGCTGGCTAAGGAACTGGAACGGCCGGGGCTCAGCTTCCAGCTGGGAGGCTTCGAGCTCCCCGTTCAGGGCCGGCCGGTGCTGGTGCGCGCGTTCAATGTGCTGCGGCAGTACGAGGAAGCCGACGTCGGGAACATCTGGCAGCTGGTGCAGGCCCGGCTGGCGCCGGGCGGCCTGTTCATCGACTGCACCTGCGACGAGATCGGCCGGCGCGTCACCTGGGTGGCGCTCGACGCCGAACGGCCGCTGAGCCTGTCCGTGTCCCTGCGGTTCGGCGGTTTCGAGCTGCCGTCCGAGGTGGCGGAACGGCTGCCGAAGGCCCTCATCCACCGGAACGTGCCGGGCGAGAGGATCCATTCCTACCTGCAGGCGATGGACAAGGCCTGGCTGGACGCGGCGCCGCTGGCCTCGTTCGGAAACCGGCAGCGCTGGTCGGCCATGTGCCGGACCCTGTTCGACGGCGGCTGGCCGGTCCACGACGGGCCGTCGCGTTGGCGTCTCGGTGAACTGACGGTGGGTTGGGACGCCGTCGCGCCCGGGAGTTAGGTCACCAGGGGCCGTAGGGTCCCATGTTGCGGCTTCCGCCGCGGCCGGCGTCCTTGACGGCCGGGCGGACGTCCGCGAGGTAAACGGAAGCTGCCGTCACGGCCGCGAGGCCGAACAGCCCCAGCGGGCCGAGGAGACCTCCGCCGCCGCCTCCCAGCACCGAGAGCAGGCCCACGGCCAGCGCGCCGCCGGTCAGGGCCAGCCAGAACGTCTTGGTGCGTTTCGAGACGGCCTCAAAGACCGGTGCCTTGTGGCGGAGGCAGTCGAAGAACGCCCACACCTCAATTACCAGGGCTACGAGGGCCAGGAGAAAATAGACCCCGGTCTCGATATAGAAAATAAGCGCTCTTCCGTCCATAGCCCCAGCCTAGCCGTCCAGAGTCGCCAGTGCCTGCTCCAAATCGGCCCAGAGGTCCTCGACGTTTTCGATTCCGACGCTCAGCCGGACCAGGTTCTCCGGCACACTGGCAGGTTCGGCGGTGTGCCGGCGGCGGCGTTCGATCAGGGATTCCACTCCGCCCAGCGAGGTGGCCGGCAGCCACAAGTGCAACGCACGGACCACGCGGTCGGCGGCGTCCGCCCCGCTGAGGCCGCCGTTTTGTCCGCCAACGGGGGCGACTTCGATGCAGAGCACTGAGCCGAATCCCTTCATCTGCGCCTTGGCCCGCTCATGGCCCGGATCCGAGGCGAGGCCGGGGAAGCGGATGCTGGCGACCTTCGGGTGCTTGCTCAGCCGCTCCGCGAGAACGGCCGCCGACGCCTGCGAGCGTTCAATGCGCAGGGCCAGCGTGCGCAGTCCGCGCAGCGCCAGCCACGCCTCAAAGGGACCGGCGATGCCGCCGTGGATGGTGCGGTGGTGCAGCAGCGTGGCGCGCAGCCCGGCGTCGGACGTCACCAGGGCGCCGAGCACGACGTCGGAGTGGCCGGACAGGTACTTTGTCACGGAATGCAGCACGACGTCGGAACCCAGGGAGAGGGGCTGCTGCACCAAAGGTGTCGAGAAGGTGTTGTCCGTAACGACGACGGCGCCCGCCGCGTGCGCCGCCGCTGTCAGCGCACGGATGTCAGCGACGCCGAGCATCGGGTTGGTGGGACTTTCCAGCCAGAGCATGCTGGCCGCTGCCCCACCTGCCGGAGCGAGCTGTTCCAGTACGGCGTCGGTGTCCGCGATGTCCACGGTGCGCAGTTCCAGGAAGCCCTTTTGGGCCAGTTCCGTGGCCATCACGAGCGACCCGGCGTAGCTGTGGGACGGCATCACCAGCACTCCCTGCGCCGGGACCAGGGACAGCGCGGAGCTGACCGCGGCGAGCCCGGAGGCGTAAAGAAGTCCCGGCAGTTCGGCGCCTTCGAGCTGGCCCAGAGCTTCCTCGAACGGGTCCCACGTGGGGTTGGAATACCGGCCGTAGCCGCGGTCGCCGTCGCCCAGGGGCCCGGTGCCGAAATAGGTCGAGGACAGCACGAGCGGCGGGTTGACCGGTTGGTCACGGGTGCGGGGCGGACGGCCTGCCGCGACAACCACTGTTTCGGCCGAGAGCGTCGCTGCCTGTTCTTCGGAAAGACTCATGGTCACAGCGTACTTCGGAGCCCCGCAGGGCAGCCAAGGCGTTACGCCAGGGCATTATGCTGTCGGTGATTATCGGTAGGCTAGAGCAGTGACTACCCAGAACCCCGGACTGTTTATCGCCTTCGAAGGCGGCGACGGCGCCGGCAAGTCCACGCAGGCGGCAGAACTGGCCGGGGCCCTTGAGTCGCGCGGCCTGAAAGTGCTGCGGACCCGTGAGCCGGGTGGCACCCCGATCGGCGAGAAGCTGCGCTCCCTGGTGCTGGATCACGGCCACGGCCACATCGACGCCCACACCGAGGCGCTGATCTTCGCGGCCTCCCGGGCCGCCCACGCGGTCCAGGTCATCCGACCCGCTCTGGACCGCGGCGAGATCGTCCTCACCGACCGCTACATCGATTCCTCGGTCGCCTACCAGGGCGCGGGACGCGAGCTCGGCACGGACGCGGTCCGGGAGATCAACGAATGGGCCACCTCCGGACTCCGGCCGGATCTCACCGTGCTGCTCGACGTCGACCCCGAGGTCGGCCGCCGCCGTCGAACCGCGGGTGACGCCGCCGAGGACCGCCTCGAATCCGAGGCGGATGAATTCCACGCCAGGATCCGGACCACCTTTCTCGAGCTCGCCGCCGCCAGGCCGGAGAAGTATCTGGTGCTCGCCGCGCACCTGCCGGTCGAGAAACTTGCCGCCCGGATCCTCGAGCGGGTCGAGTCCCTGCTGACCCTGTCCGGCAGCGTGACCGCATGACCGTCTGGGACGACCTCCAGGGCCAGCCGGCCGTCGTCGCCCAGTTGCGACAGGCGGCCCAGGGCGAAGGCCTCACCCATGCCTGGCTTTTCACCGGGCCGCCGGGTTCCGGCCGCTCCAACGCGGCGAAGGCCTTCGCCGCGGCCCTGAACTGCGACCAGGAGGACGTCACCCGGCGCGGCTGCGGCGAATGCGCCGCCTGCCTGACCATCCTCGGCGAAACACACTCGGATGTCGCCTTCGTGCGCACCGAGAAGGTCACCATCACCATCGACGAGGCCCGCGAACTGGTCTCCACCGCGGGCAACCGGCCGTCGTCGGCCCGCTGGCGGATCATCGTTGTGGAGGACGCGGACCGGATGGCCGAGCGCACCACCAACGTGCTGCTCAAGGCCATCGAGGAACCCACCCCCCGCACCGTGTGGATGCTGTGCGCGCCGTCGCCGGCCGATGTCCTGGTCACGATCCGCTCACGCTGCAGGGCCGTCGCGCTCCGGCTTCCGCCGCCTGCCGACGTCGCAGCCCTACTGGTCAAGCGCGACGGCGTGGAGCAGGCTGTCGCGGAACGCGCAGCCCGCGCGGCGCAGAGCCATGTCGGCATCGCACGCCGCCTGGCCCGGGACCCGGAAGCCAGGGAGCGCCGGCTTGAAACCGTGCGGTTCCCGCTGGGCCTGCGGGGCGTCACGGCGGCAGTCCTGATGGCGGAAAAGCTAGTCAAGATCGCCACCGAGGAAGCCAACAGCTCCAATGACGAGCGTGATGCGGCAGAGAAGATTGCGCTGCTTGCCACCCTCGGGGCACCGGAGAGCGGCACCCTGCCCCCGGCCATTCGGGCCCAGGTGAAACAACTCGAGGATGACCAGAAACGCCGCGCCAAGCGTTCCGTGACCGATTCCCTTGACCGCACGCTGACCGACCTGTTGTCCTTTTACCGGGATGTGCTCATCATCCAGATGGGGAACGCTGTTGAACTCGTCAACGTTGAACTCAGAGGCGAACTCGAAGAATTCGCCAGACATTCCGGTGCCGAAACCACGCTTGCCCGCATGGACGCCATCAACAAGGCCAGGACGAGGATCACCACCACCAACGTTGCTCCGCTGCTGGCCATCGAGTCCATGGCCAGCAGCCTCATCTGACCGTGCCCGTCTCTCCGCCCGGCCCGAAGTGGCCGGTCTGATGTGGCCGGCCCCGCCGTTCCGTACCTATCCACCGAGGAGAACCGCATGAAGTCTGCCCGAGAAGTGCCCGCCAGATCCCGATCCGTAGCGATCGGTGTGCGGGCTGTCGGCGCCATGGCCCTGGCCGTGGTGCTTGCCTCGTGCAGCCTCTTCGGTGGTGGTGGTGCGTCTCAGGACGCCAGGCCGGGTCAGCCCGATCCTGCCATTGCTGCCTCGGCGCCGGCTGAGCTCCGCAGCTTCTACTCGCAGCAGGTCAACTGGACGCCCTGCGAGAGCAGCTTCCAGTGCGCCAAGATCAAGGTCCCGGCGGACTACAGCAAGCCGGACGGGGACAGCATCGAACTTGCTGCCATCAAGCTGACCACCAAGAGCACCAAGAAGGGCAGCCTGCTGGTCAACCCCGGCGGGCCCGGCGGCTCGGGGTATGACTTCGTCAAGGACGCCGGGGCCACCAACATCTCGGACAAGGTCCGCGCAAATTACGACATCATCGGTTTCGACCCGCGGGGCGTGAAACGCTCCGCTCCGGTCACCTGCCTCACCGACCAGGAGCGCGACGCCTCCCGCGCCAAGATCTACGCGCTGAACACCGACGCCGGCCTTGATGCGGCCCTCGCCGACAACAAGGTGATCGCGGCCAAGTGCGCCGAGAAGACAGGTCCCCTCCTGGGCCACATCGATACCGTGAGCGCCGCGAAGGACCTTGATGTGCTCCGCGCCGTGGTCAACGACACGAAACTGAACTACCTCGGCTATTCGTACGGAACGCTCATCGGCTCCACCTACGCCTCGCTGTTCCCGGACAACGTGGGCCGGATGGTCCTGGACGGCGCCCTCGATCCCTCGATCAGCTACGAGGAGCTCACCAGCGGACAGGCCAAGGCCTTCGAGAAGGCCCTCCGCGCCTACGTGGAGCGGTGCCAGCAGGGCAGCGGTTGCCCGCTGAGCGGCAGCGTGGACGACGGCATGCAGCAGATCCGCGACGTGATCCAGGCCGTGGAGGCCAACCCGATGCGGGCCCGGGACGGCCGGATCGTCTCTGCGTCGACGGTTGTCACGGGCATCATCGTGCCGCTCTATGCCGACACCAACTGGCCCATCCTTACCCAGGCCCTTGACCAGATCATGAAGGGCGATCCGACGCAGTTCCTGCGGCTGGCCGACTTCAACGCCAGCCGGCAGCCCGACGGCAGCTACTCGTCAAACAGCAGCTTCGCGTTCAGCGCCATCAACTGCCTGGACTACCCGATGGTGACGGACACCGCCGCGATGCGCGCCGACGAGCAGCGGCTGCGCCAGGACTCCCCGACGCTTGGCTACTACTTCGCCTACGGCGGTAGCGACTGCAAGGAGTGGCCCTACAAGAACGTCCGGACCCCTGCGCCGGTGGATTACAAGGGCTCCGCCGAGATCGTCGTGGTGGGGACCACCGGCGATCCGGCCACGCCGGTGGAATGGGCCAGCTCGCTGCGCAAGCAGCTCGGCAACGCCTCGCTGCTGACGTGGAAGGGCGAGGGCCACACCGCCTACGGCCGCTCCAACGACTGCATCGGCAACGCCGTGGACCGCTATCTGGTCGACGGCAAGGCGCCGGCGGACAACACCGTCTGCTGAGCCTGGTTTCGTCTCCGGCGGCCTCCCGCGGGACGTCGGCCGAGGGCTGCCACCGCTCATTTTGACCCGGGCGCCGGAACTCCATTACAGTTATCTCTTGCATGATCCGCCCGGTTTCCCGGGATTTCATGCGGTTGCTTCCTTAGCTCAGTTGGTAGAGCGTCTCACTCGTAATGAGAAGGTCGCCAGTTCGATTCTGGCAGGAAGCTCTAGAAGAACCCCCGGAAATCAACGATTTCCGGGGGTTCTGTCAATTCCCAGAGTCTCCGTCAGCGACGCCAAGAGCGCGGCAATCACGATGCGGGACCCCGCTCGACCTGGGGCCGGAAACGTACCGGCCGTCCTTCCTCTGGAAACCTCCGTACCCCGGCCCTACCATGGAGCCATGCTGGACACCCGCACGGTGAAGGCCTTTGCGGACGGCTTCGGCGGCGACGTGGTCAGGCCGGGGGATCCGAAATACGACGCTGCGCGTGCTGTCTGGAACGGGCTGGTCGACCGCCGGCCGGGGCTCGTCGTGCTGCCGAGGGGAACGGCCGACGTCGTGGCGGCCCTGCGGTTCGCCCGGGAGCAGGACCTCGTAGTCGCCGTGCGCGGCGGCGGCCACAGCATCCCTGGCCTCTCCACGTGTGACGACGGAATCGTCATCGACCTCTCGCGGATGCGCGGCGCGAAGATCGATCCCGCACGCCGCACGGCTGTCTGCGCCGGCGGCGCGCTGCTTTCAGAGCTGGACAACGCCGCTCAGGCGGTTGGCCTCGTTTGCCCGGTCGGCGTGGTCTCCCACACCGGTGTCGCCGGGCTCACGCTCGGCGGGGGGATGGGCCGTCTTCAGCGGAAGTTCGGGCTAACGATCGACAACCTGCGCGCAGTCGACCTCGTGACAGCCGACGGCAGGGTTGTCCGGGCCTCGGCGGACGAGAACCCCGACCTCTTCTGGGGTGTCCGCGGGGCCGGCGCAAACTTCGGCGTCGCGACGTCATTCGAATACGGGCTCCATCCGCTCGAGCATCCGATTACGCACGGGACCGTCGTCCACCCGATCGAGCGGGCCGGAGAGCTCGCGCAGCTCTTCAGTGAGACCGCCGAGGCTGGCCCTGACGAGCTGTGGCTCGGCTTCTACGTCCGTCTGGCGCTCCCGGCGGAGAACTTCCCGCCCGGGATCGGTGGGCGGCCGATCGCCGCTGTCTCCGTCTTGCACTGCGGGCCACCCCGGGAGGCCGAGCGGGATCTCGCGATCTTGCGTGCGTTCGGACCGCCGGTCGCCGACTCGATCGAGCCGAAACCCCACTTGGTCGCGCAGCGCCTCGCAGACGAGGCCTCGGCCTGGGGCCACCGCTTCTATATGAAGAGCGCCTTCCTCCGCGGACTGCCCGACGAGCTCGTCGACCTGACCGTCCAACACGCGCACGGGATGCCTGCGGGAGCCGGGGGCGAGTTCGGTATCTGGTCGTGGGGCCGGGCGATCGCCGAGGTGCCGGAGGATGCGACCGCGTTCACGGGCCGCACGGCGGCGTACTGGATGGGCGCCGAGATCCAGTGGGACGATCCGGCGCTCGACGGGCCCTCCCGCGGGTGGGCCCGGGCGGGAATGGCCGACGTCGCGCGGTTCGCAACCAGGGGCCGCTACGTCAACGATGTCGCCGAATCGCGAGAAGACGCGCGTGCGATCTACGGCGACGAGAAGTACGAGCGGCTCGTCGGGCTCAAGCGCGCGTGGGACCCGGACAACGTCTTCCGGATGAATCAGAACATCCGCCCTTAGCGGGCGCAGCCGGGAACGCCGGCCAGGAGATTCTGGCCGGCGTTCTGCTCTAAGCCGCGGTTTTCACCCGGCGAAATCCCAGCTCAGCCGGCTGTTGCCCCCTACGATGGTCCGGATGAGGATGAACAAGAGGACAGGGTATGCCGCCGCAGCTGCCCTGACTCTTGCGCTGACGCCGCTCGTCCTCGCGGCGCCCGCGGTGGCCGAGCCGTGCGGGACCATCGGTGGCCTCCTCCCGGTACTGATCTGCCCGCCGTCCCCGACGGGGCCTCCGGCGGCGCCCACACCTGCCCCGACAGCGAGCAGCACGCCCGCACCGCTGACGACGCCGACCCGGGCGGTGCCGGCCGGGCCGGCTCCGCCGGCTCCCGGAAGTTCAACCACGCCGTCCGCCGGTCAGCCAGCAGCCGGGGCACCAGTAGTGGACCGGGGCACGACTTCGCCCGCCGCCGGACCGACTCCCACCGCAACCGCGTCCCTTCCCGCTGCCACCGCGACGGAGGCTCCCGGGGTCGCCGCGGCGCCGATGACGTCCGAAGAGCAGGAAGGCCGTGGCTCTCCCGGCCCAATGCTGCTCGCTCTCGGTGGTCTCCTGCTGATGGTGTGGGCCGCCATCGGCCTTCGACGGCGCGCCTGAGCGCAACCTGGCGGTCAACACCGGGTTGATCGGTGCTTTCACGGCGTCAACCTGCAGGCCAACGGTGCGCTTCTGGCCGGTGCTGATGGTTGTGGCCCAAGCGGAGCCTGTGCACGTGACCGAGACCTTGGCGATGAACGTGCACTTCACACCCCAGGAGTTGACGACCCTCGTGACGTTCGGATCCGGCCAGGTCACGGACCAGGTGAGGGCGCTCCGCAGTCCGGTGACGTCGATGTTGGCGACGTAGCAGCCGTTTCAGGACAGGCGTCGCTGACCGCTGGCCCGGGCGCCGGAGTCGGAGGTGAAGGAACCGCGCACTTGTTCACGGGGCTGGGCAAACAAAAACTACCAAGCGAACACGGAAAATATGCAGTTTGCTGAATATTTCCTGCCCGCGCCGCAGCCCGGCCGGGGTTCTGTGGCCTTGTCATTGCGCAGGACATCGGCAAACCTAGGGAAATGGGACAGCCGGAGCGGACGCGTGGGCAGCACGCTGCCACGCCTGGCGTGAAGCGCCGTCCCTCCTGGGGTCCGGTGGTCGGGTTCGGCCTGGTCAGCCTGGCGGCCGACGTTGTTTCCGACGGAGCCCGTCCGCTGGCAGGCCCGTTACTGGCCCAGCTCGGCGCCTCGGCCCTGATTGTGGGCCTCGTGACCGGCGGCGCCGAGGCCGCAGCCCAGGGGCTCCGGCTGATCTTCGGCCCGTGGGCGGACCGCACCCGCAGGTACTGGACCTTCACGCTGGCCGGTTACGCACTCACGGCTGTCTGTGTTCCGCTGCTCGCGCTGGCGCCACTGATCGGAGCCGCCGGCCTGGTCCTGGCCTGCGTGCTCATCATCGGCGACCGGGTAGGCAAGGCCGTCCGGAGCCCGGCCAAGACCGTGCTGCTGGCCGCCGTAGCCAAGCCGGTGGGCCGCGGCCGCGGCTTCGCGGTCCACAAGTCCCTCGACCTCGCCGGGGCCCTGCTCGGGCCGCTCCTGGTCTCCGCAGTGCTCGCTGCCACGGGACTCATCTCCGTGGCCCTGGCGGTGCTGGCCATTCCCGCTGCCGCGGCACTGTTCCTGCTGGTCTGGCTGCGACGCCGGGTCCGGGTTCCGGGTGCGGGCCAGCAACCGGAGGTTCCGACGGCGGCGGACACTGCCGGCCAGCCGCCGTCGTTGTTCACCGGAACTTTCATTCTGTTCGCCGTCGCCGCCTTCTTTTGGAGCGCGGGTCTGGTGGCGTTCGGCGTCATCTCCTTCCACCTGACGACGTCGCTGGCCGTTCCGGTAGCGGTGGTTCCGCTGCTGTACGCGGGCGCGATGGGCGCGGCGGCACTCGGCGCCCTCGCCAGCGGCGTCGTGTACGACAGTGCCGGCGCGGGGGTGCTGCTCGCCCTGCCCGTGCTGATCGCCGCCGTGCCGGTCCTGGCCCTGGCGCCGGGAGCTGGCCCTGTCCTGCTCGGGGTTCTGGTCTGGGGAACCGCCGCGGGCATCCAGGATTCCACGGTCAAGGCGCTGATAGCCGATCTGGTGCCGGAACTCCGGCAGGGCACGGCCTACGGCGTCTTCGCAGCCTTCGAAGGAGGCGGGGCGCTGGCGGGAGGTGCCCTGTACGGGGCGCTCTACGACGCCCGGCCGCTGCTCATCGGGGCGGTGGGTGCGTTGCAGCTGGTCGCCTTTGTGGTCCTGCTCGTGACGCTGCGGAAGTCGCGCCGGTCCTGGCGACCCGGGTCGCTTAGCGCGACGACCAGACGGAGGTGGCCCCGGAGTGGCCGGTGATGATGCTCTGGTAGATGAAGAAGGCTCCGGCCGCCGCGCCGGCGGCCAGCAGGACGATTCCGACCACGCGGTTCGTCCGAAGGCCGCCGAGGAACGCGAAACGCCGGCCGATCGGCTCGTGGCTGGCAACGATCATTGCCGCAACGATGACGAAGAAGATCACCGAGGTGACCTTGAGCACATCTCCCTGCTGGGCATGCTCCTGGATGAACGCCGAGGAGGGGCGGGATTTTTCGAGTTGTTCGCCCGCCTGGGCAGTGAGGAGGGACCACGGGACAAGGCCCAGGGACAGGAGTCCCAGGGGCCAGGCCAGGTAGCTGCGCCAGCGCGCGGCGGCGGCGTACACGATGGCGGCCAGTCCGGCGATGGGCGCCAGCACCACGACGGCATGGATGAGCAGGATATGGGCCGGAGGCCAGCGATTTCGATCAAGTGTGCCCTCCTCCGTTGGGCGCGCCCCTTGTGCCGCCATGGCCGGGGTCACGGCTTCTATGATTCTTGCATGGGAGAGCTGGAGCTGGCGGGCATTGCGGCACGGCTCTATGCCTTGCCGTTCGACGATTTTGTTGCCGCCCGGACGGCCGCCGCAAAGGAAGTGGCCGCCGCGTCGGGGAAAGGTATCACCGCGACGGACCAGCGGTCCCTCGCCGCAGACGTGCGGTCCCTGCCCAAGCCGTCCGTGGCGGCGTGGACCGTGAACATGCTCGCGGCGCGCCAGCCCGAGACGCTCCGGGAACTCGCCGCGTTGGGGCAGTCCATGCGCGCCGCGCAGTCGGCCCTGGACGCGGCGGAACTCCGTAAGCTGGCGCAACACCGGCGGCAACTCCTGGCCGCTGCCGTCCGGGATGCCCAGGCTGTGGCAGCACAGCAGGGCCGGAAGATCAGCGGTGCGATCGCAACGGAAGTGGAGGAGACGCTGCGTGCCGCCACGGCTGACGAAGGCGCGGCGGAGGCGGTGCGGAGCGGGCGCCTGCTCCGGGGGCTGTCCGCCGACGGGGTCGACGTCGTGGACCTCGCCGGTGCCGTGGCGCTGCCGTCCCTTGCCATCCCGGCAGCTTCTGTTGCGGTTCCCTCGAAGGTCCCGTCCAGCTCTTCCGCTCCGGCCGGGGCCCGGGCGACGAAGCACGCGGCCCCGAAGCACGCGGTCCCGAAGCAGGCGGCCCAGCCCCGGCTGCGGGCGGTGCGGGAGGAATCCCGGGCGCCCGCGCCGTCGGCGCTCGAACGCGCCCGGGAGGCGTTGGACCAGGCCGAACAGTCCGCCCGCGAGGCCACGGAGGAAGCCCTGCGGTACGGGCAGGAACTGGACGAGGCCAGAGCCCTGGCGGCCGGCCTGGCCGAGGCGGCACTGACGCTGAGGAAACAGCTGGAACAGACAGAGCTGGACCTCAAATCAGCCCGCAAACAGCACGAGCTGGTGGCCGCCCAGGCGCAGCGGGCGGTCCGGGCCTCGGACAGGGCCCGGCGAAAAGAGGACCTCGCCCGCGAGCGGGTGTTGCGGCTTGGCAACACGCCGGGCTAACGGCCTAATACTGTCGGAGGCCGGTTGCACACTTAATGCATGGAAACGAACCAGTACTTTGAAGTGACGTATCTGGACACCGACTGCGGCCGCATCCGCACCGAGGCTTTCGACGACGCCGCCGACGCGGAGCGCTTCGCGAGCCGGAGTGTTGCAGACGAGGACGGCTGGGCCATCATCGACGCCGTGCCCCTTCTGCAACGCCGGAAGGCCGCCTGAGCCGTCCATCCGGCGGGCGAACTGTCCAGCAGAAAGGGCCCCCACCCGGAACGGGTGAAGGCCCTGCTGCGGTTCCGGCGTCAGCCGCCGGGGTGGTCCCGGCGGCGGAGCCGAGGCGTTCGCTTAGGCGAAGTCGGAGACTGCCGGGTCGGGGCCGATGCGTCCGGCGCCCTCTGCCGAGTTGTCCATGCCGTTGATGGCCTGCACGTCGGTCTCGTCCAGGGTGACGTCCAGCGCCGCGTAGTTCTCGCGGATGCGGGACTCGGTCACGGACTTGGGGATGACGACATTGCCGATGGCGAGGTGCCAGGCGATGACGACCTGTGCCGGGGTGGCGTTGTGCTTGGCCGCAATCCGGGCGATCACCGGGCTGTCCAGCAGCTCGCCGCCCTGGCCCAGCGGCGACCAGGCCTGGGTGAGGATCCCCTTGGAGGCATTGAACTCACGCAGCTCAGCCTGGTTGAAGAACGGGTGCAGTTCGACCTGGTTGATGGCCGGAACAACGCCCGTCTCGTCAATCAGGCGCTGCAGGCCTTCCTTGGTGAAGTTGGAGACGCCGATGGTCTTCACGCGGCCCTGCTTCTGCAGTTCGATGAGCGCTTTCCAGGTCTCCACGTACTTGTCCTGCTTCGGCTGCTGCCAGTGGATCAGGTACATATCCAGGGTCTCGAGGCCGAGCCGCTCCAGGGAGGCCTCGAAGGCCTGCAGCGTGGATTCGTAGCCCTGGTCCGAGTTCCACAGCTTGGTGGTGATGAAGATTTCCTCGGGCTGGAGGCCGGAGCGCTCAATCGCCCGGCCAACTCCTGCCTCGTTGCCATAGATCTTCGCGGTGTCGATGTGGCGGAAGCCGGCTTCGAACGCCTGGACAACCACCTTTTCGGCTACATCGTCCTCAACCTGCCACACCCCGTAGCCGAGCTGGGGAATGGTGTTGCCGTCATTGAAAGTCAGTTCCGGAGAAGAAGTCATCCGACTACTCTGCCAATTTCTGTGCGGCCCGGCCAGCGTAGGTGCCAAGCTAAGCTACCCGCGAAACCGGGAATACCGGCCGGCGGACTGCGGAGCCGGGTTCTCAGTCCCCGGCGGAGGCTTCGGCAAGACGCCGTTCCGCATCACTGATGTGTTCCAGCACGGATTCGGCCCGACGCCTGACCGATACCGCGCCGGTCGGCACCGGCCCGACGGCGAGCCGGAGCATCGCAGCCGCCTCGGCCGTGGTGGCCAGGGAGTTGCCTGCGGTGGACAGCGAGCGGTGGACGCCGGCCAGGTCGCCGGGGATGTCGAGGCCGTCACTGGGCGAGCGCCTCTGGGCCTCGACGCAGACCATCCGGACCCGAACAGCGAGTTCGGACAGCTCGTTGGCGATGTCCACGAGTTCGGCATAGAGCACTTCATCCTCGACGCCTTCCAAGACCTGGTGATAACGGTCCAGTCCGCGTATGAAGCGGTCGTGGGCCCGTCGCCAGAGGCCCGTACCGAGTTCGGCGTCGTCTATCTTTCCCTGCCGGGCGGTCCTGAAGAATCCCAAGGGTGCCCTAGAGGTACTGGCCGGGACCGTGGTCCGGATCGGCGGGCCCGGGAGGCCCGGCGGGTGCCGCCCCGGGCCTGGACGCGGCGGCCCGCTGGGGTTCACCGTTCTCCCCGATGATGACACCGGGCGCGATCACCGTTCCGGGCGGCAACTGACGAAGCTGGAGCTGGGCGGCCGCGTGTTCCCTGGCGGCGTGCTGCGCGGCGAGGGCTGTCTGGATGCCGTGGAAGAGGCCTTCGAGCCAGCCGACCAGCTGGGCCTGGGCAATCCGCAGCTCGGCATCGGAGGGCGTGATGTCTTCGGAGAAGGGAAGGTTGATCCGTTCGAGCTCCTCGACGAGCTCCGGCGCGAGGCCGTCCTCGAGCTCCTTGATGGAGCGTTCGTGGATGCTGGCAAGGCGGGCGCGCGCCGCGTCATCCAGCGGCGCGGACTTCACCTCGTCCAGCAGCTGCTTCATCATGGTGCCGATCCGCATGACCTTCGCGGGTTCATCCACGAGGTCCCGCAGCTGGCTGCCCTTGGGACGCGCGGCGGGCCGGCCGCCGTCGGCGGGCCCGGGTTGTGCTGGCTCCGCGCGGTGTCCTGATTCGGCAGCTGGGGCTGCGCGGCCGTCGACCGGGGTCCGGGCGTCGTCGTCCAGGGTGGTGCCTTCGACGGGAACGTCTTCGGCAGGTTGAGTGGCGTTCGGATCGCTCATGGCTTCATACTCTCACGAGCCCGGGACCGGGAACCCTGCCGGCTGCGCGTCCGCGAAACCACCGGGCCGCGCGATGGCGCAGGGTGGTACGAAACCGCGGAGGACGCCGTCGGGCACTATTGTGCACGACGGCGTCCTCCGGAACGCGGCAGCCGAATCAGCGAACCCCGATCAGCAATCCGGGGTCAGCAATCCTGGGTCAGCAGCACCGGCCCTGCGGGTTGCTGTCCTGGCGGTCCGAATGGTCCCGCCAGAACTCCCGCTCCGTCAGCGGCGGGTCGCCGTGCCCGGAGACGGCCTGGTGTTCCAGGTATTTCGCGTAAGCATCCGCGCCCATCACACCGCCCAGGTACCGGGCGAATCCCCGGAATCCCTCAACTACCGCGTTCATGACCAGTTCCGCATCAGTGGTGAGCGGCCTTTTCGAGCCGATTATCGGCCGGCAGCTTTTCCCATTCGGCCATGAGCGCGCGCTCGGCCGGAGTGGGGATCAGGCCCGCCGGGGCGAAGACGCGTGACGGCAGGACCGGGTCCTCATGGTCCCGGATCGCCACGCCGGCCTCGACGTTCCGGAATGCCTTGTAGGTGGCCACCAGGGCCGTCACGATGACGATGATGCTGAGCACCACGAAGATGACCGAGAGCCAGCCCTGGATCGCGGTGTTGCGCACCACGGCCTCCATGGCCGGGACCGTCTTGGCGGTGCCGAAGGAGGTCCTGCCGTCGGCGAGGGCCTTGGAGAAGGCCGCGTTGTTGGCGAAGTAGCCGACAGCCGGGGTGGAGGAGAAGATCTTCTGGTAGCTGGCCGTGATAGTGACGACGGCCGCGAACGCCAGCGGGAGCGCCACGATCCACAGGTACTTGAAGGAGCCGCGCTTGGCCACGATGGCCAGGCAGACCGCCAGCGCAATGGCGGCAAGCAGCTGGTTGGCGATGCCGAACAGCGGGAACAGCGTGTTGATGCCGCCGAGGGGATCGGTGACGCCCATCAGCAGCACAGCACCCCAGGCGCCCACCATAACGGCTGTGGCGAACCAGGCCCCGGGCCGCCAGGAGTGCTCCTTGAACTTCGGCACGAAGTTGCCGATCGAGTCCTGCAGCATGAAGCGTGCAACGCGGGTGCCCGCGTCGACGGCGGTCAGGATGAACAGTGCCTCGAACATGATGGCGAAGTGGTACCAGAACCCCATCAGGGCGGTGCCGCCGATGAACTGCTGCATGATGTGGGCAAGCCCCACAGCCAGGGTGGGCGCGCCGCCGGTGCGGGAGACGATGCTCTCTTCACCGACGTTGGCGGCCGTTTCCGAGAGCAGGCTCGGGCTGATGTTCACTCCGGACAGTCCCAGGCTGTTGACCCAGGTGGCGGCGGTTTCCACGGTGCCGCCGGTCAAGGCAGCGGGAGCGTTCATGGCGAAGTACAGCCCGCGGTCGATCGAAATCGCGGCAACCAGTGCCATGATCGCCACGAAGGACTCCATCAGCATGCCGCCGTAACCGATAAAGCGGGTCTGGCGTTCCTTCTCGATCAGCTTCGGCGTTGTGCCGGAGGAGATCAGGGCGTGGAATCCGGAGAGGGCACCGCACGCAATGGTGACGAAGAGGAAGGGGAACAGCGCGCCGGACAGGACGGGGCCGTTGTCGCGGCTGGCGAACTCACTGAAGGCCGGGACGGTGATTTCCGGGCGGACCACGATGACCGCGAGGGCCAGCATCACAATCACGCCGATCTTCATGAAGGTGGAGAGGTAGTCACGCGGGGCCAGCAGCAGCCAGACCGGCAGGATGGCGGCGATGAAGCCGTAGATGATGAGGGCCCAGGCAATGGTGACCTTGTCCAGGTGGAAGAATGCGGCACCCCATTCGGTCCCGGCGATGGCGCCGCCGCCAATGATGGCCGCCATCAGCAGCACGAAGCCGATGAGGGACACTTCCATGATCTTGCCGGGCCGGAGGAACCTCAGGTACACACCCATGAAGAGCGCGATCGGGATGGTCATGCCGACGGAGAAGACACCCCAGGGGCTTTCGGCCAGCGCGTTCACGACGACGAGGGCCAGGATGGCGACAATGATCACCATGATGAGGAGCGTGGCGACCAACGCGGCGGTGCCGCCGATCACGCCAAGCTCCTCGCGCGCCATCTGGCCCAGGGAGCGTCCGCCGCGGCGCATCGAGAAGAACATCACCAGGTAGTCCTGGACGGCGCCTGCCAGTACGACGCCGATGATGATCCAGATGGTGCCCGGGAGGTACCCCATCTGGGCTGCGATGATCGGCCCCACCAGCGGGCCGGCGCCGGCGATGGCGGCGAAGTGGTGGCCGAACAGGACGTTGCGGTCGGTTCGGACGTAGTCCTTGCCGTCGGCCTTGTACTCGGCCGGGGTGGCGCGGCGGTCGTTCGGCTTGAGCAGGTAGCGCTCAATGAACTTGGAGTAGAAGCGGTAGCCGATCAGGTAGGTGCAGACGGCTGCGAAGACGAACCAGATCGCGTTGACGGTTTCGCCGCGGACAATCGCGAGCATGAACCAGGCAACAGCGCCCAGCAGGGAGATTCCTACCCAGATTGCGATCTTGGCAGGCGTCCATTTGCGCTCTTCGGCTTCGCGGACGGAGTCGTCCACGGACGTCGGCGGCAGCGCCGGATCCCGCGTGATGCCGTCATCGACTTGTAAGTTTTTTGGCGTGCCATCTGGCATTGTGCCCATGTCTTCTCCTTGAGGAACCCCAGCCGGACAAACCTAATAGACCAGACCCAATCGACGGATCCGCCCCAAGGGACCCTACCAAGCTGGCAACTGCGTGGGTGTGGCTTTGCGGCGGGTGTGCGCCAGGCGGCCCGGAAACGGCGATGAACGGTAGGAAGGGCGCGAGGAACGGCACCGGGGCTATCGCGGCGGGTTGGCCAACTGCATCAGCCGGGCCTCGCAGAGATCGAGCCAGCGGACTTCGGCTTCGGTCTGGAAGATGAGCGAATCCAGGACCAGGAGCCGTGCGGTGTCGGCAGGGCGTTGCTGGGCCGCGGTGTCCCGCCGGGCCTTGGTGTAGTCCTGCAGCGCCCTGATCGAGACACCGCGCTGTGCCTGGATGATGGCGCCGACGTCCACCCCGGGAAGCGTCAACCCCAGTGCCAGCTTGATGGCCAGCTCATTCCGTGGCGGCGAGGCTCGGGAAACCGGAGCGGTGAACCAGCCGCGGACTTCGGCCAGACCGTCGGGGGTGATGTGGTAGATCACGTGGCCTTCGCCGTCGGCCCCCTCGTTGCGGACCAGGCCGTCACGTTCCAGCCGATCCAGGGTGGTGTACACCTGACCGATGTTCAGGGGCCAGGATGCGCCCGTCCGGTCCTCGAACTCAATCCTCAGCTGGTACCCGTAGCGTGGGCGGTCCTTCAGAAGTGCGAGGAGGCTGTGGCGGATCGACATGATGCTCCCGGAGGTAGCGGGGACGACAGCATACACGCGCCCCAAGACGCGTGTATACCGCGTATGGGATCACAGTACCGTCATTGAGGGCCCGGAAGCAAAAACGTATGCCACTCGAAGCATAAGTCGGCATTGGCCGGCCGGTGCCGCCTACATCACCAGGAGGATCTTGCCGACATGGTCGCCTGAGTCGAAGTAGCGGTGCGCGGCCTGGACCTGGTCCAGCGGGAATGTCTTCGCCACGAGCGGCCGGATCTGCCCGTCGGCCAGCAGCGGCCAGACGGCGTCGCGCACCGCGTTCATGATCACGGACTTTTCCTCGACCGGCCTCGGACGAAGCGCCGTCGCGATGATGGCGGCGCGCTTGCGGAGCAACAGGCCGAGGTCCAGCTCCCCTTTGGCCCCGCCCTGCAGCCCGATCACCACGAGCCGTCCGTAGTCGGCCAGGGCGTCGATGTTCTGGCTGAGGTACTTGGCCCCGACGACATCGAGGATGACGTCCGCGCCCTTGCCGGCGTTTTGGGCGCGCAGGCTCTCCGGGAAGTCCTCCTCGGCATAGTTGATCGCGATGTCCGCACCGAGGAAAGCCTTCGCGGTGCCGACCTTCTCGGCGGTGCCCGCTGTCGTGGCCACAACGGCCCCGAAGGCCTTCGCGAGCTGGATGGCCATGGTGCCAATGCCGCCCGTGGCCCCGTGGATGAGCACGGTCTCGCCCGGCTGCAGCTGGGCGGTCATGATCAGGTTGGAATAGACCGTGGCCGTGACCTCCGGCAGGGAGGCGGCGGTGACCAGGTCGACGCCGTCGGGGACCCTCAGGACCTGACCCGCGGGGACGGCGACCTGCTGGGCGTAGCCCCCGCCGGCCAGCAGTGCCACGACCTTGTCACCCACCGAGAAGGGCTTGGTCACGCCCGGTCCGAAGCCGGCGATCCGGCCGGAAACTTCCAGCCCGGGGATCTCCGAGGCACCGGGCGGCGGCGGGTAGTGTCCCTTGCGCTGCTGGACGTCCGCGCGGTTAAGTCCGGCGGCGACGACGTCGATCAGCACCTCTCCGGGGCCGGGCTCCGGTGCCTGGACCTCGCGGACTTCCAGGGCCTCGGGTCCCCCGGGCTCCGAGATATAGACAGCCTTCATTGAGAACTCCCGATTCCATCCGTGCATCGTGCCGGAATGCGCCTGCGGCAGACGGCACCTTCAACCAGAGTATGTGGGGGAAGCGCCGCTGTCCGCGAGCGCGGCCACGTTTTTTGTGGCAGTCGACTGCCTATGAAACACTACTCGTTAGGGAAGGTTGTCCGAGCGGCCGATGGAGCTGGTCTTGAAAACCAGTGTGCGGTGACCCCGTACCAAGAGTTCGAATCTCTTACCTTCCGCGAATAATGCCCCTGGCTCCTGCGATTGCCGCAGAGCCGGGGGCATTTTTGCGCCCTGGGCATGATGGCGGTCCAGAACCGGCGAACCATTGAAACCGTCGGTCCCCCGGCATAGTCTCTCTGATGTCTCCACCACCCATCCGAATCCGGCGGCCGCCGCAGCGCGCATGTGCCGCCAGACAGAGCAGGAGCCTGTAATGCCAACACCTGACTACACCAACGGCGCACCGTGCTGGGTCGACCTGATGACCTCGGACACCGAAAAAGCCAAGGCGTTCTACGGGACGCTCTTCGGTTGGACCTTCCAAACCGGCGACGAGGAAAAATACGGCGGGTACATCACGGCGGCGAAGGACGGGAAAACCGTTGCCGGCATGATGCAGAAGGACGACTCGATGGCGGGCATGCCGGACATGTGGAGCACGTACCTGCGCTCGGAGGATGCGGCGGCGACCGTGCAGGCTGCGGCCCAAAACGGCGGACAGGTTTATATGCAGCCCATGGACGTGCCGGATCAGGGCCGCATGGCCATGATCGCCGATGCCACCGGGGCATCCATCGGCGTGTGGGAGCCGGCTGAGATGAAGGGCTATGAGCTGGCGGCCGAGGCCGGCGCCCCGGCGTGGCATGAGCTTCACACCAAGGACTATGCCACCGCCGTCAAGTTCTACCAGGACGTGTTCGGCTGGGACACCGACGTCATGAGTGACACTCCTGAATTCCGCTACACAACACTGGGTGCCGGGGACGCCGCCAAGGCAGGGATCATGGACGCCTCGGCCTACCTCCCCGCCGAGGTCCCGTCCAACTGGCAGGTCTACTTCGCCGTTGAGGACTCGGACGCCTCCATCGAGAAGGCCGTTTCCATGGGCGCCCGGGTGATCGACGGGCCGGACGACACCCCGTTCGGACGGCTTGCCACCCTTGCCGACCCCACCGGCGCCATGTTCAAGATCGTGGCTGACACCGCACAGGGGGCTCAGGCCGCCGCGGGCGCCTAGACGAAGAAGGGCCGGAAAGATCCTCCGACCACAATTACGAAAATTGCTATAAGAGATACCGGCCAGACCCTTTCCAAAGGGCTACTGGCCGGTATTCTGCTGTGGAGCGTCCGGTGGAGGCACCCGGACACCGCTCACCTAAGTGGTACGACGTGTTTGGGTGGATCAAGTACACGATCGCCTGGATCCAGTACCAGAAGCGCCTCAAGGCCTAGTTTCTTAGCCTTCCAGCCATGAGCATGCCCTCCCCTGGGCTGCAGCACGGGACATATTGCCCATATGTCCGGTGTTCAGCCCGGGGGCGGGGCATGCTCATTCTTTGGGGCGGAGATGCCGGGGACCAAGTTCGTTCCCGCGGCCGGGCCTTGGTGCTCGTGACACCGCTGGGACCAATGTGACAGGCGGTGCACAGGAGACACTGGTATCGTCTGGCCAATGGGCAGGGGAAGGTTTCATCGGGCGGTTGGCATTGTCATAGCACTGGCCGCCGCCGGCGCAGCGGCGCTGTTGTGGTTTGCGGTCGCGGCCGGGAGTCCGCGGGCTGACGAGTCGCCGAGTCATGGACTGGTCCTGGGTGTCTGGAACGTCCTCTACAACACCGATGCGCCGGCTCTGCGCAATATTGTCGCCGCAATTGCCCTCGCCCTCCTGCTGGCGGCCGGAATCGCGCTGCTGGAACGCCGCATCACCAATAAATCGCGCCGTTCGGCGAATCCCCAGGCCGCCCCGCTTGCGCCGCGGATCGTCATGGCGGACACGCGAGAGGTCTATGCCGGTCCCGTGACCGTGACGGTGCTGATCCCGGCGCACAACGAACAAGCTTCGCTGCCCACCACGATCGCGTCCCTCCTGGCCCAGTCGCACCGCCCGGGGCGCATCATCGTGGTCGCGGACAACTGCACCGACAGCACGGCCGCGCTCGCCCGGCAGGCCGGCGTCGAGGTCATTGAGTCCGTCGGAAACACCAAGAAGAAGGCAGGCGCACTGAACCAGGCCCTTAAACAGCTGCTGCCCGGCCAGGGCGACAACGACGTCGTGATGGTGATGGACGCGGACACCAGCCTCGACGACGGCTTCCTGGCCGCCGCAGTGGCACGATTCACCGACGACCGGGCCCTCATGGCCGTGGGCGGCCTCTTCTACGGGGAGGAGGGCCACGGCGTGCTGGGGCAGTTCCAACGCAATGAATACATCCGCTACGGACGCGAGATCCGCCGACGCCGGGGCCGCGTCTTCGTGCTCACCGGCACCGCGTCCATGTTCCGGCCCCGGGCCCTACGCACGATCGCCGCACAGCGCGGGGACTCCCTCCCGGGGAACCCCGGCGACGTGTACGACACCGTTGCCCTGACTGAGGACAACGAGCTGACAATCGCCCTGAAGTCCCTCGGCGCCCTGATGATCTCGCCGGCCAAGTGCACGGTGGTCACCGAACTCATGCCCAGCTGGCGCACCCTCTGGTCCCAGCGTCTGCGCTGGCAACGCGGCGCCCTGGAAAACATCGGCGCCTACGGCGTGACCCCGCAGACCTTCCGGTACTGGGCACAGCAACTCGGCATCGGCTACGGCGTCATTGCCCTGAGCGCCTACCTCCTGCTCATCCTGCTCATGATGTTCTCGCTCGATGTCTGGATCTGGTTCCCGTTCTGGCTGGGCCTCGGCGCAGTGTTCATCACGGAGCGCGTCGTCACGGTGTGGAAGGGCGGCTGGCGGGCACGCCTGCTGGCCCTGACGTTGTTCCCTGAGCTGCTCTTCGACATGTTCCTCAACATCGTCTACGTCAAAGGCATCATCGACATCGCACTGGGACGCACCGCCAACTGGAAACACCTCACCCACGAGGCCGCCCCCGAGATCGTGAAAGCACAGGCATGATCCCCGCCGTCAGCCCCCTCGTCCCCACCGGTATCCTGTTTCCGGAGTCGATCCTGCACACCGAATGGTTCGCCATCCTGGCGACCTTCGTGGCCATCAATACCGTCATGTATGGCGCCTTGGCGGTGGCAAAGATCCTGCCGAAGCTGCACCCCGGCTCCTGGCTCCCGGTGCGTCACGAACGCGCCGAGACCCGAAGCATCTACCCGGACGCGCCGCGGTAAGAGAGCCTTCCAGCCATGAGCATGCCCTCCCCTGGGCTGCAGCACGGGACATATTGCCCATATGTCCAGTGTTCAGCCCGGGTGCGGGGCATGCTCATTCTTTGTTGCGGGTCAGGATCCCAAGGATGCCGCGGGCTATCTCGTCGGCGTCGTGCAGGGTGCGCTGGCCGCTGCGATAGGCGGGGCCGTTCTTTTGCCGGGCCTCGGCCGCGATGGCGGTCCCCCACTGCGCCGCGGAGAGCTGCAGCCCGAGGACATAGAGGCCCTCGGTCACTGTGCCGTTTGAGCCCAGCGGCCGGTACGGGTGCGGAGAAACGTCCAGGCCGGAGGTCTGCACCGGAACCCCTTCCACCGTCATCATGAGGCGCGGCCGCACCAGCCCCTCCGCGAGCAGCTGTTCCAGCAGCGCCGACACGTTGACGGCAACCCTGTTCGCCGGCGCAAGCGCTTCAATCAGGGCACCGGCCGCCACTGCCTCGCCCTGTGCCCCGCCGGCGCCTGTCCCCCTGGTGCCCGTTCCGCCGGCACCCCGGCCGCCAGAGCCGGCGCCCCGGCCGCCTACCCACGGTGACGCCGCCGTGAAGGTCCCGGCCTTGCGGTCCACGCCGAACTTGGGATCCGGCCCGACGAACCGGACGACGCCGGCACGCGCCAGCGCTGCCAGCTGTTCGGCGCGCAGCGCCGGCGGCCCGCTGGCAAGGCCTTCAACGAACGACTCGAACCAGCCGCGCAGCCCGGCCACCCACGACTCGTCCGTGATGCCGCCGTCGGCCACCGCCGTCTTCAGCACCGCCCGCCCGTGGTGCAGGGCTCCGATCGTCATCTTTACCGGATCGTCCTCCCCCAGCGCGGAGCGGCGGGCATCGTCGAGGAGATACTCGACGACGGCGGCGTCCAGCTCCGCCCGGGAGTCAAAGGAACGGCCGGCCAGCGGTGCCGCCAGGCCCAGCAGGTCCAGCCGGTGGGCCGGTCGGACATGCACCGCGATCGCGGAATCCACCGCGTCCTCCCATTTGGCCGCGCTGTGCGCGTGCGGGCGCAGCGACTCCTCCAGCGCCCGCAGGAACTCGGTGGGATCGGTCAGGATGGCGCCGGGCTGCGAGCGCGCGAGCGTCGAGTAGTACGCCCAGACAGCGTCGCGGTGCAGGAGCGGCCAGAGGTCGTGGTCGAAGGCGGGCTGGATCCCCGCCTCGCCGAACCTCGCCAGCGCGCTTTCCGTGCAGTACCGCAACGTCACGGCGGAGGGGTAATACCCGGCCAGGGCGGCCTTGGCCCGGTACGGAGTGCCGCGGCGCGAGGCCGCGATGATAAGCGGTTCTCGGCCGGACGGCCGGTAGCTCAGCCCGCCGTCCTCCCCGGCCAGGAAGGTGCCTCCCCGTCCCTCGGTCAGCTGGCCCATGACGTCGAAGAAATTCAGGCCCATGCCGCGCACCAGCACCGGCCTGACGGCCGGCACCCGGGACCAGTCGACGTCGGCCGGCGCGGCCGGCGGCAGGTACAGCAGCCCGAGCTCCTCCGCCGCGGCCTTCAGCTCCCGCTGCTCCGGGTTCAGCCGCGATTCGAGGTGGCCCAGCGCGAGGACCACGGAGTCGACGGTAAGCACTGCGCCGCCCGCCAGTCCGACGTCGAACCTCACTCGCCCGTTCAGGTCACCGTCATGCCCGGTCCCGGCGTGGGATCCGGTCCCGGCGTCAGGCGAAGCCACGGCGTCGGGTCCGGCCGCGGGGGCCGCCGCGTGCCGGACGGAGACCGCCGTCGTCTCGTGGAATTCCACCGTGACTCCCGCGGGCAGCACGGAGAGCAGTTCCTCGAGCGTGGAACGGAGGTAACGGCCGTACAGGGCACGGCTGGGGAAGTCCGCGGAGCCGAGGGCGGCGAGTTCGGCACGTTCCTCCGCGGTCAGCGAAGGGTGGGGACGCCGCTGCTGCAGTTCGCGCCAGCGGTCAAAGGTGTCTCCGGCCAGCGGAGGCGCCAACGCGGGGTCCTCGGGAACGATCGTGGGGTAGAACGACTGCGTGTTCATCAGGTAAAGCCGGGACTGTCCCGGCTGCCACACATGGCCCGGGCCGGCGGGGTAGGGATCAACCACATCGATGTGGAGCCTTGCGTCCGGGCCGGCCGGCACCCAGTTGGCGAGCAGCCGCTCCAGCACGCTCGTGCCCCGGGGACCGGCGCCTATCAGTGCCGTCCGGATGCTTTGCGATATGCCCACGGCATCCAGCGTATCGGCAACCGGCTTCCTGCTTGGCCGGCGGACGCCGACGGGCGCTTGACTTGCTAGCCGCGCGCTGATGTTGCTTGGATGGAAAGATGACCACCACTGAAGCTGCTCACCCGTCCGCGTCCGGCCGCCCTTCCGGACCCGCCGCCGGGGCAGGAACCGCCCCCGAACCCGTCGATGAGAACATCTGGCTGGAGGAGATCTACGGCGAGGAGCAACTGGCCTGGGTCCGTGAACAGAACGCCAGGACGGAGGACCTGCTGGAGGATGCCGAATATGCCCGGCTCGAGGGCAGCATCCTGGAAGTGCTGGACTCCACAGACCGGATTGCCATGGTGGGCAAGCACGGCGAGTGGTACTACAACTTCTGGAAGGACCGGGACAACCCCAAGGGGCTGTGGCGGCGGACCAGCTGGGCGAGCTACCGCGGCGGATCACCGGAGTGGGACATCCTTTTGGACGTGGACGCCCTAGCCGCAGCCGAGGGCCAGGAGTGGGTCTTCCACGGCGCCAACTTCCTCCGCCCGTCCGAGGGCGAACCGCACCGGCGTGCCCTGCTGGCCCTCTCCCCCGACGGCGGTGACGCGAACCGCCACCGCGAGTTCGACGTCGAGAGCCGCAGCTTCGTGGACGCCGCAGCCGGGGGCTTCGATCTGCCCACGGCGAAGGGAAACGCCTCCTGGCTCGACGCGGACACGCTCCTGGTGGCCACCACGGCCGAGGGGCTGCCCAGCACCTCGTCCTCCTACGCCCGGACCGGCGTGAAGCTGCAGCGCGGAGGTTCCCTGGCCGCCGCAGAGCGGCTGTTCGAGATCCCCGAGGACCACATGATGGCCCTGGTGGCCCACGACTCCACGCCCGGCTTCGAACGGACCTTTGCCGTGGACTGGATCAGCTTCTTCGAGAAGAACACCTCGGTGCTTCGTGACGGCGAGTGGGTGCAGATAGACGTCCCGGCCGACGTGAACCTGAGCTCGCACCGCGAATGGCTGCTGTTCCGGCCACAGAAGGACTGGACAGTCAACGGCAGGACGTATCCGGCAGGAGCGCTGCTCGCGGCCCGTTTCGAGGACTTCCTGGCCGGCGGCCGGGATCTGTCCGTGCTCTTCACCCCGGACGAGCACACCTCGCTGCAGTCCTGGAGCTGGACGCGGGACTTCCTGCTGCTGAACCTGCTCCGCGACGTCTCCTCGGAGATCCGGGTGCTGGATCCGCAGCGGCCCGGCACGGACGCGGCCTGGGCCTCCACCGTGCTGGACGCCTGCCCGCCGCTGCACGACGTCAACGCCTTCGCGGTGGACGACGAGGACGCCCCCGAGGGCTCTGACGACGACGGTACCGGCGGCGGCGCCCCGGCGTCGGAGGGGGAAGCCCCCGGCGCCGGGAACGATTTCTGGCTCGTGGCCACGGGATTCACGACGCCGAGCACGCTCACCCGCGGAACGCTCAGGCGTGCCGGTGGCACCGGGGCTGACGCCCGCGTGGCCAGCGCGCACGAGGTGATCCGCTCCTCGCCGTCGTTCTTCAATGACGAGGCCTACGAGGTCCAGCAGCACTTCGCCGTGTCCAAGGACGGCACGCGGGTGCCGTACTTCCAGGTGGCGTCCAAGGATCTGGTGCTCGACGGGCAGAACCCGACCCAGCTCTCCGGCTACGGCGGCTTCGAGATTTCCCGGACGCCGGCCTACAGCGGCGCGGTCGGCCGCGCCTGGCTGGAACGCCGCACCGAGGAGTCCGCCGGCCATGACGGGGACGCCCCGCACACCCGCGGCGGCGTTTACGTCGTGGCGAACATCCGCGGCGGCGGCGAATACGGACCGTCCTGGCACCGCGCCGCGCTGCAGGAGAACCGGCACCGGGCGTACGAGGATTTCGCGGCCGTCGCACAGGACCTGATCTCCCGCGGCGTCACGTCGCGCCAGCGTCTGGGCTGCGTGGGCGGCTCCAACGGCGGCCTGCTGGTGGGCAATATGCTCACCCAGTACCCGGAGCTGTTCGGGGCCGTGTCCTGCGGGGTCCCGCTCCTGGACATGCGCCGCTACACCAAGCTCTCCGCCGGTTACTCCTGGATTGCCGAATACGGCGACCCTGATGTGCCGGAGCAGTGGGAGTCCATCAAGACGTTCTCGCCGTACCACCTGCTCCGGGACGGGATTGACTACCCGGAGACGTTCATCTGGACGGCGACCTCGGATGACCGGGTGGGCCCGGTCCAGGCCCGGAAGATGGCCGCCCGCATGCAGGCGATGGGGATCCCCAACGTCTGGTTCCATGAGGCCCTCGAGGGCGGCCACGCCGGCGCCTCGGACAACCGCCAGGCCGCGGCCCTGCAGAGCCGCAGCCAGCATTTCCTGTGGCGTGCGCTGGCCGGCAGCGGAGCCTGAGCGGGAACGTCCCGAGCCAAGAGCAACGCGGGGTCACTTCCAGCCCATCCGGGCCTGAACGGGCCAGAAGTGACCCCGCGCCGGTCGTTTTGCACTGCATGGCACCTTCTGCGTATCCTTGGTTGGCTAGTTAGTAGCAATTGGAGACGTGCCAGAGCGGCCGAATGGGCTTCACTGCTAATGAAGTGTGGGGCACAACTCCACCGGGGGTTCAAATCCCCCCGTCTCCGCGTTTGGCCCCGGTCCCTGGACCGGGGCCTTTTGCGCACCCGGAGCGTTTCGGCGCCGCGAGGGCCGGCGGATTCGAGGGCACTGTCCGGTTGCCGGACACCTGGCGCGTCCTGCCGGGCCGGATGGCAGGATAGGCCCATGTCCAGCAACCCCATGTCGAGCACCAGCGCGTTTGACGCGATCATCGTAGGCGGCGGCCACAACGGACTGGCCGCTGCAGCGTACCTGGCCCAGGCCGGCCGCAAGGTCCTGCTGCTGGAAAAGCTCGAGCACGCCGGCGGTGCCGCGGTGTCTGCCCAGGCGTTCGACGGCGTCGACGCCCGCCTCTCGCGCTACTCCTACCTCGTCAGCCTCCTGCCGCAGCAGATCATCGACGATCTCGGCCTGCGCATCCAGCTGGCCCGGCGGCGGTATTCCTCGTACACGCCCGACCCGGCGGACGGCAGCCGGGCCCTGCTGATCGACAACGGGGACGACGGCGCCACTGCCGCGTCCTTTGCCGCCATCGGTGCTCCCCCTGGCGAGTTCCGCGCCTTCACCGACTTCTACGCCCGTTGCCGCCAGCTCACCGAAGCCCTCTGGCCCACCATGACTGCACCGCTGCGGACCCGGTCCGAGGCCCGCGCACTGGCAGTCCAGGCCGGGGCGGAGGAAGCGTGGGAGGCCATGATCGAGCGGCCGATCGGGACCGTGATCGCCAGGGAACTCCAGCACGACCTGGTCCGCGGCGTGGTGCTGACCGACGCCCTGATCGGAACCTTCGCCCGGGCGGACGACGAGGACCTGCAGCAGAACATCTGCTTCCTGTACCACCTGATCGGCGGTGGGACCGGCGACTGGGACGTGCCCGTCGGAGGCATGGGCGCGGTCTCCGGAGAGCTGGAACGCGCCGCCCGCGGCGCCGGAGCCACGATCCTCACCGCCGCCGAAGTCACCGCCGTCCGTCCCGGCGGCTTGGTCAGCTACCGCCACGACGGCTCCGAGCACGCCGCCACGGCTCCGTGGGTCCTGGCCAACGTGGCCCCGGTGGTTCTCGACCGGCTCCGGGGATCCGGATCCGCCCCGGCCGCTTCCGTGCCGCCCGCGACGCACAACCCCAACCAACTGCGCGAAGGCGCCCAGGTCAAGGTCAACCTGCTGCTCAAGCGGCTCCCCCGGCTCCTGGATGGCAACGTGAGCCCGGAAGCGGCCTTCGGCGGCACGTTCCACATCAACGAGACCTGGTCCCAGTTCGACGCCGCGTACCTCGCCGCCGCGGCGGGGACCATCCCGGATCCGCTGCCCTGCGAGATCTACTGCCATTCCCTCACCGACCCCAGCATCCTGTCCCCCGAACTGCAGGCGGCCGGTGCGCATACCCTCACGGTGTTCGGCCTGCACGTCCCGGACCGGCTGATCACCGAGGACAACAACGAGGAGCGGCGCGCGGAGCTCCAGGCCGCAGTGCTGAAGTCGCTGAACTCGGTGCTGGCCGAACCGGTCGAGGAGCTGCTGCTCACCGGACCGGACGGCCGCCCGTGCATCGAGACGAAAACCACCCTCGATATCGAACGGGCCGTCGGGATGCCGCGGGGCAATATCTTCCACGGTGGCCTCGACTGGCCCTTTGTGGAGGACGGTGCACCCCTGGACACCCCGGCCCGGCGCTGGGGCGTGGCGACGGATGATCCGCAGATCCTGCTCTGCGGATCCGGCGCGCGGCGCGGCGGGGCGGTCAGTGCCATAGGCGGGCACAACGCGGCGAAGGCGGTGCTGGAATCCGGTCCCGTGGCCGAATCAAGTCCCATGGCTGAATCCGGTCCCGCCGCTCTATCAGTTCCTGCCGCTGGATGAACGGACCCGCAGATCCCGCCCAGGCGGGCTCCTCCGGGTCCGCCGCCGCGCCGGGGAAGTCGAGTCCGCGGCTGGCGCTGCTGGTCGCCGCGACATTCTTTATGGAGTTCCTCGACGGAACCGTCCTGACCACCGCAATTCCCAGCATTGCCGCGGATTTCTCTGTGCCCGCGGCAGACGTCAACATCACCATGACCGCCTACCTGATGACGGTGGCGATGGGAATTCCGCTCAGCGGCTGGATGGCGGAGCGGCTGGGGGCACGGCGCGTCTTCTGCCTGGCCATCGCCACGTTCGCGGCCGCGTCCCTGCTCTGCGCGCTGAGCCAGGATCTCACCATGTTGACCTTGAGCCGGGTGCTGCAGGGCGCCGGGGGCGCGATGATGGTTCCGGTGGGCACCCTGGTGGTGCTCCGCGGAACGCCGAAAAAGGAGCTGCTGCGGGCCACGGCTTATCTGGTGTGGCCCGGCCTGCTGGCGCCCGTCCTCGCTCCGCTGGTTGGCGGAGCACTCACCACCTACCTCTCCTGGCACTGGATCTTCCTGATCAACCTGCCCCTGGGGCTTGCTGCGTTCCTGGCCGCGCTGCGCCTCGTCCCCGCCGCCGGCGGGGACCGCCGGCGCCGCCTCGACTGGCCGGGGCTGGCGCTGACCACCCTCGGCGTCGGGGCGCTGGTGGTGGGACTTGAGCTCGCGGGCGGCCAGCCCTCGGCCCTGCCGGCGGCCGTCAGCGTCACGGCAGGGCTGCTGTTCCTCGCCGGCGCCGTGGCGAGGATGCGTCGGGCCCCGCAGCCCTTGTTCGACCTCGCCGTCTTCGCAACCCGGACGTTCCGTGCCACCGCCACCGGCGGCTTCGTCTACCGCCTGACCATCAGCGCCGTGCCGTTCCTGCTGCCCCTGATGTTCCAGAACGGCTTCGGCTGGGACCCCCTGCACGCGGGCATCCTGGTGGCGGCGGTGTTTGTGGGAAACATCGGGATCAAGCCGGCCACGACGCCGATCATCCGGCAGTTCGGGTTCAAGCCGGTGCTGGTGTTCGCATCGCTGGCCTCGGCGGCCACCTTTGGCCTGTGCGCCCTGCTCGACGCCGGAACTCCGGAGCCGCTGATCTTCGCACTGCTCGTGGCCAGCGGAGCGTTCCGTTCCCTCGGCTTCTCGGCCTATGCCTCGGTCCAGTACGCGGATGTGGCTCCGTCGCAGCTGCCGTCAGCCAACGCCGTCTCCGCAACCCTCGTGCAGCTGGCAACGGCCGCCGGGATCGCCGTCGGGGCGCTGCTGCTGCGGATCTTCGAGGCATCGGGTCCGCTGGCAGGCCCGGCAGCCACCGTTGGGGACTATCCGACGGCGCCGTACCGCGCAGCGTTCCTGGCGATTGCCGCCGTCATGCTCCTGAGCACCGTGGACAGCCTGACGCTGCCCCGCCATGCGGGGGCTGAGGTCAGCCGGCCTGGCCAAGCACCAGCGGCAGGACCGCTCCGGCGCCGGCGAGCCTGAGGGCCCGTCCGGCCACAGTCACGGTCCAGCGGCTGTCGATGAGGTCGTCAATGAGCATCACGCTCTGGCCCTGCAGCCCGGTGAGCGCCGCTTCCAGTTCCGGCCCCACCACGAGGCGGTCCCAGACCCCGGCGAGCCGGTAGGCGCTGTTGCCGCCGCGGCCGCCCGTGGGGCCGCCGTGTTCGAGCTCCAGCTGGCCGAGGTACGGGATGCGGCCTATCTCCGAAATACCGCGGGCCAGCGAGTCCACGAGTGCCGGCTTGCTGCGGGACGGGACGCTGATGATCGCGGCGGGCCGGCCGGCACCGCTCCACCCCGGGGTGCGCGCGTCTCCGGTTCCCCACTCCCGCAGCACCTGGACGCAGGCCTGCAGCATGCCGGAGTCCACCGTGCGGTCGGGCGCTCCCGCGGCGAAGGTCTCGCGCAGGGCGCCGCCCCAGCCCAGGTCCGTGAGCCGGGCCAGCGCCCGGCCGCCGGCCACGCTTTCCTCCGGTTTGATTTTGCCCTTCACGCTCACGCCGAGGCGGTCCATGCCGCTGGGCCACTGCAGCCTCGGTTCCAGCGGCACGCCGGCGCGGCTCAGCGTCTGGCCCGCGGCTTCCGTGGCGGCGGTGGCAATGTCTGCCGGGAACCACTGGCCTGCGCAGTTGTCGCACCGGCCGCAGGCGTGGGCGGTCTCGTCGTCCAGGACCGAGGTGATGTATTCCATCCGGCAGCCGGCGGTGTCCTGGTAGATGACCATGGAATCCTGCTCGTCCACGCGGGCCTCGGCGATCCGGCTGTACCGCTCGGCGTCGTACGCCCAGGGATGTCCGGTCGAGCGCCAGCCGCCGCCCACACGTTCCACGGCGCCGTCCACGGCCAGCACCTTCAGCAGGAGTTCCAACGGCGTCCGGCGGAGGTCCACCCGGGCCTCCAGCGCCACGGTGGACACGCCCGTCCCCGCTTCGGCCAGGGCGGTGAGGACGGCGGCGGCCTTTTCCTCGGAGGGCATCGACGCCGTGGCGAAGTACTGCCAGATGTCGCGGTCCTCGGAGCCGGGCAGCAGCAGGACATCGGCGTTCGCGGCGCCACGGCCGGCGCGGCCCACCTGCTGGTAGTACGCCACCGGGGAGGACGGCGCGCCCAGGTGCACCACAAATCCCAGGTCCGGTTTGTCGAAGCCCATGCCGAGGGCGGAGGTGGCCACGAGGGCCTTGACCTGGTTGTCCTTGAGGAGCTGTTCCGCGCGTTCCCGGTCCGCGGGGTCGGTGCGGCCGGTGTAAGCGAGCACCTCGTGCCCGGCTTCGGCCAGCAGGCGTGCGGTGTCCTCGGCCGCGGACACCGTGAGCGTGTAGATGATGCCGCTGCCGGGCAGGTCCGAGAGGTGCGTCAGCAGCCAGCCCAGCCGGTCGCGGGAGTCCGGCAGGCTCAGCACGCCCAGCCGGAGCGACTCGCGGCCCAGTGCGCCGCGGATGGTCAGCACACCGGCGCCGAGCTGCTCCTCGATGTCGTGGACCACCCGGGAGTTGGCGGTGGCGGTGGTGGCCAGCACGGGAACGGAATCCGGCAGCTGTGTGATCAGGTCCGCGATGCGCCGGTAGTCGGGCCGGAAGTCGTGGCCCCAGTCCGAGATGCAGTGCGCCTCATCGATGACCAGGAGCCCCGTGCGGCGGATCAGTTCGGGCAGCTGGTTCTCGCGGAAGGACGGGTTGGTGAGCCGTTCCGGGGACACCAGCAGCACGTCGACCTCGTCGGCCGCCAGCTGCTCGCGGACGGTGTCCCACTCGAGCTGGTTGGCGGAGTTGATGGCAACGGCGCGGACCCCGGCACGGGCTGCGGCCGCAACCTGGTCGCGCATCAGCGCCAGCAGCGGGGAAACGATCAGGGTGGGTCCGGCGCCGCGTCGGCGCAGCAGCAGGGAGGACACGAAGTACACGGCCGATTTTCCCCAGCCGGTGCGCTGCACGACGAGGGCCCGCCGGCCGCCGTCGACCAGCGCCTCGATGGCCTCAAACTGGCCGTCATGGAATTCCGCGGCCGGGTGCCCCACCAGCTCGCGCAGCACTTCCTGGGCCTGTTCCCGCGTCCCGGCAACTCCATTGGAACCGGAGGCATGAGCGGGGTTGGAGGCGGAAAGGACTGCAGCGTTCTGGTTATTGGCCATTGCTCCAGTATCCCAGCCCCCTCCGACGGCCGCGAAGCCCGGGGGCCCCGACATGTGGACAATCACATCGGCGCGGCACCGCCACTGCTCCTCCACAGCGCCATACGGCTTCCACGTAAGATAAGACGCGTGACTATGGACAAGACAAAGACTTTTGACCTCTCGGCCTCCTTCAAGGCCTACGACGTGCGCGGAATTGTGGGCGAATCCATCACCGCGGAAATCGTCGAGGCCGTGGGTGCGGCGTTTGTCGACGTCCTGAACCTGGACGGGCAGACGGTGCTCGTGGGCGGAGACATGCGGCCGTCCTCGCCCGAGTTCGGCAAGGCCTTTGCCAACGGCGCCGCCAGGCGCGGAGCCAACGTCCAGTTGCTTGACCTCATCTCCACCGATGAGCTCTACTACGCCTGTGGCGCCCTCAACGCAGCCGGCGCCACGTTCACCGCGAGCCACAACCCGGCCGAATACAACGGCATCAAGATGGCCAAGGCCGGCGCCGTGCCGATCTCCTCCGAAACCGGGCTCAAGGAAATCCAGGCCCTCGCCGAGCAGTACCTCAACGCCGGCGCCATCCCCGAGGCCGCCCGCCGTGGCCTGATCGGCGTGCAGGACGTCCTCAAGGACTACGCCGCATACCTGCGCAGCCTCGTGGACCTCCGCGGCTCGCGGCCCCTGAAAGTCGTGGTGGATGCCGGCAACGGCATGGCCGGCCTGACCACCCCCGCGGTGCTTGGCGATGCCCTGCTGCCCAAGCTCCCGCTGGAGATCGTCCCCCTGTATTTCGAGCTCGACGGCTCGTTCCCGAACCACCCGGCCAACCCGCTGGAGCCGGAAAACCTGCGGGACCTGCAGGCCGCCGTCGTCGAACACGGCGCGGACATCGGCCTGGCCTTCGACGGCGACGCCGACCGCTGCTTCGTCATCGACGAGCTCGGTGAGCCCGTCTCGCCCTCGGCCATCACCGGAATGGTCGCACGCCGGGAGATCGCCCGCGCGCAGGGCCTGGGCGAGGCCAACCCCACCGTCATCCACAATCTCCTGACCTCCCGGGCCGTTCCCGAACTGGTGGAGAGGCACGGCGGCCGGGCCGTCCGCACCCGGGTGGGCCACTCCTTCATCAAGGCCGACATGGCCGCGGAAGGCGCCATCTTCGGCGGCGAGCACTCCGCCCACTTCTACTTCCGGGACTTCTGGAATGCGGACACCGGCATGCTGGCCGCCATGCACGTCCTGGCCGCCATGGGCGAACAGGACGGTCCGCTGTCCGAGCTGGCCCGCGAATACGAGCCCTACGTATCGTCCGGCGAGATCAACTCCGAGATCGACGACAAGGCTGGCGCCGTGGAACGGGTCCGCCGTGACTTCCAATCCGAGGACGTAGAGGTGGACCACCTTGACGGCAGCACGTTCATCGCCACGGACGGCAGCTACTGGTTCAATCTGCGCCCCTCCAACACCGAGCCGTTCCTCCGGCTGAACGTCGAGGCCACGGACAAGGACACCATGGAGCGCGTCCGCGACCGTGTCCTGGCCCAGGTCCGGGGCTAGGCCCGTGCTGGAAATGCCGTCAGAACTGCCGTCAGCAATTCCCGCCGGCTCCTGGCGTGACTCGGTGCCCGAGGCCAGTGCCACGGACCTGGAAAACCTGCTGGGCACCGGCGTCGGTGCGGCGCAGGAGCAACTGCAGCGCAATGGCGGCTTCCTTCCCTTCGCCCTCGTCGTCGAGAACGACGGCGAGGTCCGCCTGGTAGCCGTGACGCCCGCCGACGCCGCCGACGGCACGGACGCGGACTTCGATGCGGATTCGATGATCAGCGACCTCAAGGAGTTGCTGCGGCAGCACCGGGATGAGTTCCGCGCCGCCGCCGTGGTCTGTGACATCACGCTGCTGGACGAGGACTCGGACGCCATCCACGTTGCCGCCGAGCACCAGGACGGCTCGCTGTTCGCCGCGGTCCTCCCGTACACCGCGGACCCCGACACGCATGACCTCGAATTCGGCCAGCTCGCCGCCGACACCAACGAACCCGTCGTCTGGGTGGACTAGACCAACCGTAAGCTGGTGCCATGAAGATCAACGCCTTCGCGGACGTGAGCCTGCGCGCCATGATGGTGCTCGCGGCCGCTCCCGACGGCGGCCTGATGACCACCCAGAGCGTCGCCGACGCCGTCGGTACGCCGTACAACCACGTCAGCAAGGCGATGGCGAAGCTGCGCGAACTGGGCCTGATCGACGTCGAACGCGGCCGCCATGGCGGGTCGCGGCTGAGCAGCTCAGGCCGGGCCGCCACTGTCGGCCAGCTCCTGCGCCAGCTCGACACCCGGACCGACCCGGCCGACTGCGTCGTGGCCACCGGCACCTGCCCCCTCATCAATGAGTGCCGGCTCCGCGGCGCCCTGGCCCGGGCCCGCGAGGCGTTCTACCGGGAACTCGACGGCGTCGTGGTCACCTCGCTGCCGACCTCGCGGCAGATGAACCCCGTGTTCCAGGCAATCGGCCTGCGCCCCGGGCTCTGACCGGCCGCACGGACTCGGGCACCGCCCGGCCATTTCACCGTCCCGCGTCGTCCTGGCAACCTGCTCGGATTGCACCAGCCGGCGCCATCCGCCACGCCCGGGAATCCTGCCGATTTGTCGTCGTTTTCTACGCCGTGTAGAACTGAACTATAAATACTCGTATTTGAAATGCAGGTATTCATCACGGTCCGGCTGAAGACCGGGCCACTATCTCAGGAGTCAACATGCTCTCGGACAAGTCCTTCCCCGTCATCGAGGCCACCCTCCCGCTGGTCGGTTCCCGGATCGGGGAGATCACGCCCAAGTTCTATGCACGCCTCTTCGCCGCCCACCCCGAACTGCTGGACGGGCTCTTCAGCCGCTCCAACCAGCGCAACGGCAATCAGCAGCAGGCCCTGGCCGGAAGCATCGCCGCTTTCGCCACCCACCTGGTGAACAACCCCGGCACCCTGCCGGAGACCGTCCTCGCCCGCATCGCCCACCGCCACGCCTCCCTTGGCATCACCGAACCGCAGTACCAGGTGGTCTACGAGCACCTGTTCGCCGCCATCGCCGAGGACCTCGCCGAGGTCATCACTCCGGAAATCGCCGAGGCCTGGACCGAGGTCTACTGGCTCATGGCGGACGCGCTGATCAAGCTCGAGAAGGGCCTCTACGCGGCCCAGGCCAACGGCAAGATGTGGAGCCCGTGGCGGGTCGCCGCCAAGACCCCCGCCGGCACCGGTTCCGTGACCTTCACCCTGGAACCGGCCGACGACACCCCCATCACTCCCGCCCTCCCGGGCCAGTACATCAGCGTCAAGGTCCAGCTGCCGGACGGCCTGCGCCAGGTCCGCCAGTACTCGTTGTCCGGCGAGGCCGGCGCGAGCCGCACCTTCACCACCAAGAAGGACGACGGCGGCGAAGTCTCCCCGGTGCTGCACAACAATGTGGAGCTCGGCGACATCCTCGAGATCTCCAACCCCTACGGCGAGATTACCCTGAAGGAAGGCGACGGCCCCGTGGTCCTGGCCTCCGCCGGCATCGGCTGCACCCCCACCGCGTCCATCCTGCGCTCCCTCGCCGAGTCCGGCTCGGACCGCCAGGTCCTGGTCCTGCACGCGGAAAGCGATCTGGACAGCTGGGCCCTTCGCGGCCAGATGACGGACGACGTCGAACGCCTAAACGGCGCCGACCTCCAGCTCTGGCTCGAGCAGCCGTCAGCCGGGGCCAAGCAGGGCAACATGACCTTGCGGGAAGTGGACCTCCCGGCAAACGCCTCGCTGTACCTCTGCGGTCCGCTGCCGTTCATGAAGAGCATCCGCAACGAGGCCATCAACGCCGGCATCCCGGCCACGAAGATACACTACGAGGTCTTCGGCCCGGACATCTGGCTGGCCAGCTAGCTGCACGGGCCGACCGGTCCGAGCGAGCAGACGACGGCGGCGCCGCACCTTTCGAAAAGGTGCGGCGCCGCCGTCGTACTAAACGGGGCCTCCGCCTGGGCCCACGCTACCGAGGGGCCCCAATCGAGCTTGCGAGATTGGGGAGGCAGCGGGGAGGGTTCCCTGGCTGGGCGGAGCGAAGCGAGGGAGGCGGTGGGACCTAGCTGAGGCGCGCCTTCAGCCCCTCGAGCTCGGAGCGCAGGGCCTCGGGCAGGGAGTCACCGAACCGGGCGTACCACTCTTCGATGGAGGCCAGCTCGGTTGCCCATTCCTCGGGGTCGACGCGGACTGCGTCTTCCACCTCGGCCGGGGTCAGGGCCAGGCCGGTGACGTCCAGCGAGTCGCCGGTCGGCACGTAGCCGATGGGGGTCTCGACGGCGGCAGCCTTGCCTTCGATGCGCTCGATGGCCCACTTCAGGACGCGGGCGTTGTCGCCGAAGCCGGGCCAGGCGAAGCCGCCGTCGGCGGTGCGCCGGAACCAGTTGACCAGGAAGATCTTGGGCAGGCGTTCCTGGTTGGCCTTGGCGGACAGGTTGACCCAGTGGTTCAGGTAGTCACCCGCGTCGTAGCCGATGAACGGCAGCATGGCCATCGGATCGCGCCGCAGCACGCCCACCTGGCCGGCAGCAGCCGCCGTGGTCTCCGAGGACAGCGTGGACCCCATGAAGACGCCGTTGGACCAGGTGCGGGATTCGGTTACCAGCGGGATGGTGGTCTTCCGGCGGCCGCCGAACAGGATCGCGGAAAGCTCGACGCCTTCGGGGCTGTAGTACTCCTCGGCCAGCATGTCGATCTGGGAGATCGGCGTGCAGAAGCGGGAGTTCGGGTGGGCTGCCGGCTTATCTGAATCAGGCGTCCACGAGTTGCCCTGCCAGTCGGTCAGGTGCGCCGGAGTCTCCTCCGTCATCCCTTCCCACCACACGCCGCCGTCGTCCGTCAGGGCGACGTTGGTGAAGATGCTGTGGCCCTTGGCAATGGCGCGCATGGCGTTGGGGTTGGTGCCCCAGCCGGTGCCCGGAGCGACACCGAACAGGCCGGCTTCCGGGTTGGTGGCGCGCAGTTCGCCTTCCTTGCCGATCCGCATCCAGGTGATGTCGTCACCGAGAGTCTCGACCTCCCAGCCCTCGATCGTCGGATCCAGCAAGGCGAGGTTGGTCTTGCCGCAGGCGGACGGGAACGCAGCGGAGACGTAGTATTTCTTCTGCTCCGGCGAGGTCAGCTTGAGGATGAGCATGTGCTCCGCCAGCCAGCCCTCGTCGCGGGCCATCACGGAGGCGATGCGCAGGGCATAGCACTTCTTGCCCAGCAGGGCGTTGCCGCCGTAGCCGGAACCGAAGGACCAGATGGAGCGCTCTTCCGGGAAGTGGACAATCCACTTGTCCGGGTTGCACGGCCAGGCGACGTCGGCCTGGCCGGGGGTCAGCGGCGCGCCCAGGGAGTGCAGTGCCGGGACGAAGAAGGCGTTCGTGGCGGTGATGCGGTCCAGGACCTTGGTGCCGACGGTGGCCATGATGCGCATGGAGGCGACAACATAGGCACTGTCCGTGATCTCGACACCGAACTTGGGGTCCTCGGCGTCAAGGTGTCCCATGACGAAGGGGATGACGTACATGGTGCGGCCGCGCATGGAGCCGCTGAACAGCCCGCGCAGCTTTTCCTTCATCTCCGCCGGAGCCATCCAGTTGTTGGTGAAGCCTGCATCGCGTTTGTTCTCGGAGCAGATGAAGGTCTGCTCTTCGACACGGGCCACATCGGCGGGGTCGGAGAATGCCGCGAAAGATTTGGGGAACAGCTTCTCGTTCAGCCGGGTCAGTGTGCCTGCGGCTACGAGCTCGTCCGTGAGCCGGGTGCTCTCCGCTTCGGAGCCGTCAACCCAGTGGATCCGGTCCGGCTGGGTCAGTTCAGCTACCTCTTCGACCCATGCCAGCAGACCAGCATGTGTGGTGGGTGCTTTTTCAAGCAACGGCAGTCGCGCCAGATCGCCCATTACGGTTCCCTTCCTCGGGTTCAGTGGTGTGTTCCTAAATGTAGGGCTAGATCACCCCCTCAAAAGTGGTCCAGTTACGGGACATCCGGGAGGCCGGAAATCAAAAACCCCGGAAATTCAACGAACTTTTGCCTCCGCAAGCTGATATTTTGTGACTAAGGTCACGTAGACCGGTCTAGTCAGCCAGATTACACCCCTTTCGATTTGTCAGCACGGCCCACCTCGCGTAAAGTAATTCGAGGTTCGGGGAGCGAGAAGTTCTCCAAGAGCCGAGAATGCGCCCATAGCTCAGCTGGATAGAGCGTCTGTCTACGGAACAGAAGGTCAGGGGTTCGAATCCCTTTGGGCGCACAGAACAAGAAAATCCGCACCGGTCCGCCGGTTGCGGATTTTCTCGTTTAAGCCCTACTCCGCAATCGCCTCGTGCTAAGACTCTCCGGGGTGGGGACCCGCGCCCGGCCGGTAAGGTCCGGGCGTAGGCTTCTGCCATGACGGCACAGCTTGAGCGGGAATTCGATGTCATTGTGATCGGCGCGGGGGCCGTGGGCGAGAACGTGGCGGAGCGGGTGGTCCGGGGAGGGCTGTCCGCGGTGCTGGTCGAGGCGGAACTGGTCGGCGGCGAGTGCTCCTACTGGGCCTGCATGCCCTCCAAGGCGCTGCTGCGGCCCGGAACCGCCCTCCACGCAGCCCAGTCCGTCCCCGGCGCCGGGCAGGCGGTCGCCCGGACCCTGGATGCCGCCGCAGTGCTGAAACGCCGCGATTACTTCACCTCCAACTGGCAGGACGACGGCCAGGTCATATGGGTCGAGGAAACCGGAATCGAACTGATCCGCGGCCACGGCTGGCTCACGGGGCCGCGGAAAGTGGAGGTCGCGGGGCTGGACGGCAACAGCTACGCGCTCGCGGCGCGGCACGCCGTCGTGGTCGCGACAGGGTCCACCCCCAATCTGCCGCCGGTCGAAGGACTGGACGACGTCGAGTACTGGACCACGCGGGAGGCGACCTCAGCCCACCAGATTCCCGAGCGGCTGGCCGTGCTCGGCGGCGGCGTGGCCGGCACCGAACTCGCCCAGGCCTACGCGCGCCTGGGATCGGCAGTGACCCTCGTGGCCCGCGGCGGGCTGCTGGGCATGTTCCCGGAGGAGGCGTCGCGGCTGGTTGCGGCGGGCCTGCGGGCCGACGGCGTCGAACTCCACCTGCACACCGGAACGCAAGGCGTCAGTGAGAACGACGACGGCTCCCTCAGCCTGGCGCTCGACGGCGGCAGCACAGTCACGGCGGACAAGCTGCTCGTCACCACGGGGCGGCACCCGGCCCTCGAAGGACTGGGCCTGGAGAGCGTGGGGCTCGCCGCAGCGGAGGGCAAGGCGCTGAGGCTCGGCACCGACTCCACCGGTTTGGTCTCCGGCGCAACAGGCGACGACGGCGGACCGTGGCTCTACGCCGTCGGCGACGCGGCCGGGAAGGTCATGCTGACCCACCAGGGAAAATACGAGGCCCGGGCCACCGGCGACGCCATCGCAGCGCGCGCGAGGGGCGAACTCACCGGAGAGCCGGAGCCGTGGAGCCGCTATGCCCAGACCGCCGACGGCCATGCCGTACCCAATGTGGTGTTCACCGACCCGGAACTCGCGAACGTGGGGCGGTCCGTGCAGCAGGCGGAAAAGGATGGCTTCCGAGCCGCCTCCGTGGAGCTGCCCATCCAGGTGGCGGGATCCTCGCTGCATTCCGAGCAGTATGAGGGCTGGGCCCAGCTGGTGATCGACGAGGACCGCAAGGTGCTGCTGGGCGCGACGTTCGCCGGCCCGGACGTCGCCGAGCTGCTGCACGCCGCCACGATCGCCGTTGTGGGTGAGGTGCCGCTGGACCGTCTCTGGCACGCCGTGCCGTCCTACCCGACAATCAGCGAAGTCTGGCTCCGGCTGCTCGAGGAATACGGTCTCTAAGCAGGCCCACTCCGCACGCCCCCAGGACGCGCGAACGTACACTTGAGGCCCCGAAAACGCGCTTTTCGGGGCCTCAAGTGTACGTTCGCGCTTCCGGGGACGGGCTTTACTTGAACTGACCAGTCGGTTTAGTTAGACTTGGAGCAGACATTCCTCTGCGAAAGGCCCCCTTTGCTCTCCGTGCAACAGCTCTCCGTGAACGGCCGGCGGGACCTCCTGCTTCCGGCGACGTCGCTCCAGGCCATGCGCGGCGGGCTCCTGCTGGTGACTGGAACGCGGCAGGACCAGCGCACGGCCCTCGCGCTGACACTGAGTGGACGCATGAAGCCCTCCGGCGGCCACTTTTCCTGGGACGGCAGGGAATGGGATGGCAGCGCCAGGATCAAACAGCTGCGTGCGGCGAGCGCCGTGGTGGACTCCCCCGGCGTCAACGAGCCCGAGCAGCACCTGAGCGTCCAGGATCTCGTCACGGAGGACCTCGCTTTGGTCCCCCGCCGCTACCGCGGCGCCCTGCTCAGCAAACCCTGGCTCAAGGTCAACCGCTTCGAGGACATCGCCGGGCTGTGGGCCGAGCAGCTCGACGCCGGCCGGCGGATCGAGCTGCTGACGGCCCTGGCCCTCGCCAACCCGAACACGGATCTCCTCGTGGTCGACTCCCCCGACCGCCACAGCGGCGATCCCGCGGACTGGCTGCCGCGGCTTGAGGAGCTGGCGCACGACGCCGGGCGGCCGCTTGCCGTCGTCGCCACCGTCACCAGCCTCCCGGCCGGGTGGGCCGGTCCCGCCGCCTCGATCGGCAACGCCCGCCCCGGGCCCGAACAACGGGCGGAACCGCCGTCCGGGGACGAACACCCTGCTCAGACGCTGCAAAATCAAACGCAGCGAAGTCAAACACTGCAGGAAGAGGGCGCAAAGTGACTGTGCTGCGGCTGGCCCGCTCGGAACTCAAGCGCATGACCGCGGGCCTGCTGCCCAAGCTGACCATCCTGGCGCTGGTCATGGTCCCGCTGCTCTACGGGGCCGTGTACCTCTATGCCAACTGGGATCCGTACGGAAAGCTGAACCAGATCGACGCTGCGCTCGTGGTCGAGGACTCCGGCGCCACGTCCACGGACGGCACCCGGCTGGAGGCCGGCAAGAAGGTGGCGGAAAGCCTGACCGACGGCCATGTCTTCAACTGGCAGACCGTTTCCGGATCGGAGCAAGCGGACCAGGGCGTGAGCACGGGCAAGTACGCCTTCGCGCTGAAGATCCCCAAGGACTTCTCGGCCAACCTGGTCTCCCCCGGCAGTTTCGACGCCGCCAACCAGGCCATGCTCAACGTCACCACCAACGACGCGAACAACTATCTGCTGAGCACCATCGTGGATAAGCTCACCACCGCCGTGCACACCACGGTTGCCACCGAGGTGGGCGAGGAAACCGCCAACCAGCTCCTCACCGGCTTCGGCACCATCCATTCCCAGATGCTCAAGGCCTCCGACGGCGCCGGGAAGCTGGCCGACGGCGTCGCCACCGTGCACGACGGGACGGTGACCCTGCACCAGGGAACCGGCGAACTCAAGGACGGCGCCGCGGACCTCTACAACGGCCAGCTCAAGTTGCGGGACGGCGCAAACTCACTCAGCACGGGCGCGTCCCAGCTCAGCGCCGGGCTCACCCAGCTGCAGGACAAGACCGCCACGCTGCCTGCCGATTCGCAGCGGCTCGCGGACGGTGCCGCGCAGGTGGCCGCCGGCAACGCCGCGCTCAACACCCAGGTGCAGGGCCTGGCGGGCCAGTTGGCCGCCTCCGACCAAGCCGCCGCCCAGGCGCAACGGAGCCGGATCGTGGCATCCAACTCCCGGCTGGTCTCGGCGGGGGCCATCACCCCCGCCCAGGCGGACGCCATCCTGGCCGACTTCGATGCCAACCCGGCCCCCAGCGCCGCAGCGGGCCCCGCGGCCAGCCTCAAGACCGCCGCGGCACAGATCCAGCAGCTTGCCGACGGATCTGCCGCCGTGAGCGCGGGCGCGGCAAAGCTGGCGGCCGCTGGCCCGGCCCTCAGCGGCGCCGTCGCCCAGGCCGCTTCCGGGGCGGACCGGCTCGACGGCGGCGCAGCTGCCCTCGCCGCCGGGCAGCAGAGCGCGCTGGACGGCGCCGGGAAACTCTCCCAGGGTGCGGGGAAACTTGATGAGGGCGCGGCTCAGCTGGAGGGCGGGGCCGCCACGGCGTCCGACGGCGCCCGGACCCTTGCGGGCGAGCTCGCCAGCGGCGCCGGGAAAGTCCCCAACCCCGACGACGCCCAGAAGGACAGCCTCGCCCGGGTGATGGCCGATCCCGTCGCCGTCAGCAACGTCTCGCAGGCCAAGGCCGGGTCTTATGGAGCAGGACTCGCGCCGTTCTTCCTCACCCTCGCCCTGTGGATTGGCGTCTTCATGCTGATCCAGGCGATGCGGCCCGTCACCCAGCGGGCACTGGCCTCCAACGCCCCGGCGTGGAAGATCGCCGTCGGGGGCTGGCTTCCGTTCCTGGCGGTCGCCGCCGTCCAGGCGAGCTTGCTGACCCTGGTGGTGGACGTGGGGCTGGGGCTCAACCCAGCACATCCGTTGCTGATGTGGGTCCTCATGCTGGCCGCGGCGATGGCGTTCAGCGCGATAATCCAGGGCGTGGTGGCGCTGCTCGGATCTCCCGGCAAGCTCGTGGTCCTCATCCTGCTGGTGCTCCAGCTGGTCTCTTCCGGCGGCACCTTCCCGTGGCAGACCACGCCCGAGCCGCTGCATGTGGTGCACCAGCTCCTGCCGATGGGCTACGTGGTCAGCGGCATGCGGCACCTGATCTACGGCGCCGACCTCACCAGCATCCCTCCCACCATGCTGGGGCTGCTTGGATACACTTTGCTGGGTACGGCAATGTCCACCATGGCCGTTCGCAAGCACAAGTACTGGACCCTCAAGACCTTGAAACCGGAGATCGCCGTATGAGCAGCAGCCCTTCGGACAGCAGCTCGCCCTCTTCCGTCGCCGCTGGGACGCCAGGTCAATCGGCTCAATCGGCTCAATCGGCGAAGAGGCTACGTCCGGCGCGCACCAACGCCACCAAGCAGAAGCTGTTCGAGGCCTCCATGGAGCTGATCGGCGAGCGCGGCGCGGCGGGGGTCACCGTCGATGAAATCGCGGCGGCCGCCGGGGTCTCCAAGGGCACGGTGTATTACAACTTCGGCAGCAAGTCGGACCTGATCGCCCAGTTGCTGCGCCATGGGGTGGACATCCTGCTGGCACGGCTGCTAAGCGTCAAGGACACCGCCGCCGATCCCCTCGCCGCCATGGACGAGATGATCGGCCAGGCGATGGACTTCATGGCGGAGTACCCCTCCTTCGCCCGGCTATGGGTCAGTGAGAACTGGCGGACGCCGAGCGAGTGGCAGGACACCTTCACCGAACTGCGCGGACGCCTGCTCGCCGTGATCGGAGCCGCGATCGACGGGGTGGCCGCCGTCCACCCGGTTGATCCCACCGTCTCCCGCGGCAGCCTGGAGACCGCTATTTTCGGTGCCTGCTTTGTCGTTGGGCTCGACCGGCAGACCTACAACCCGGAACGGACCCGCGAGCAAAGCGTCGCCGCAATCATGGCATCCATGCGCGGCTACGTGGTGAAGTAGCCCCCGCTCAGGGATGATGGGTCACATGCGCCACATGGGTAACAGCGGCAAGACAGCCATCGGAGCGTTTCTGGCTGCCCTCGCGTTGCTGGTGCTGACCGGGGTCACCCTGCACGAGACGGTACTCGTGTGGTTCCTGGCCGCTTCCGCCGCCGCGTATGTGGCCTGCGTTGCCGAGGTGGTCGTCCGCCGACGGCACAAGACCCTGGTGGCAAGCGGCATCGGCAGCATCCTCTTCATGGCGTTCGGCATCGCATTCCTGCGGCAATGGGGGCTGGCCTTCAACTCGGACCCGGACGCCATATCCACTCCGGTGGATTCCGAGCATCCGGACCTGTACTTCTACCTCGCGGCGGCATCCGGCGCCGCCACCTTGCTGCTGCTGTTCGCCGGGACCGTCCTGCCCGGCAGGGGCGGCACCCGGCGTGGCGCCAGCTACGCCCCGCGCCGCCGTCCGACGTCGGCCTCCCGCGGCACAGCCAGGGGTCCGGCTTCCGGGGGTCCGGCTTCCAGGGGTCCGGCCGGGGGTCCGTCCCGCCGGGTTCCGTCGACGAGGGGCGCCTCCTCCGGGACGTCCGCGCCGCGTCCCGGACCGCGGGACTCTGCTTCCAGAACGTCAGCCGCCAGGACGGCAGCACCCCGGGCCACGCCACGGCCGGCGGCCAAGACGTCTGCCGCCAAGGCACCTGCTGCCAAAGAAGCGTCCGTCAAGTCTCCGGCCAAGTCCCCGGCCCTGCCTGCCGCAGGGTCGTCCACGCGCCGCTGAGCGTGCGGCGCCACACCCCGCGGCGTCGAACTCGTGCGCGACAAACGCCACGGTCGCAGCACCGCCGTCGCCACCCCGCCCAGCAGCAGCAGGCCCCCGGCCACTTCGGCGGGAGAGGGGACCTCGCCCAGGACCAGCCACGCCGTGGTCATGCCGACCACGGGGACCAGCAGCGTGAACGGGACCACCGCGGAGGACGGGTAAAGACTGAGAAGCCGGTTCCAGATTCCGTAGCCCACGAGGGAACCGAAGACCGCGGTGTACAGGGCGCTCAGCAGGGTGACGGGCTGCACGTCCATGAGAGCCCCCGACATCGCGGCCGGGCCGTCCAGGAGCAGTGAAAGCCCCAACAGCGGCAGCGGCACCACGGCACCGGACCAGACCACAAGACCCAGCCCTGAGGCTGCCTTTGCCTTCCGGGCGACGATGTTTCCGGCCGCCCAGGACAGGGCCGCCGCCAGCACGATCATGAGCGGCAACGCGGGGGCCACCAGGCTGCGCCCGACGGCCACCACGGCCAGGCCCGCCACGCCCAGGACGACGCCGGCGAACTGCCGCCGGCTGGGGCGTTCGCCGAGCAAGCCGGCAGCCAGCAGCACCGTCAGGAGGACCTGCGCCTGCAGGACCAGGGAGGCGAGGCCGGCCGGCATGCCCAGGGCCATGGCCAGGTAGAGGAGACCGAACTGGCCCGCGCCCATAAAGAGCCCGACGCCGACGATCGCCTTCCAGCTCACGTCCGGCTTCCGGATGAAGAAGATACAGGGGATCACCACGAGCGTGAAGCGCATGGCGACGAACAGCAGCGGCGGCATCTCCGTCCCATTCGGGTGCAGGCCAAGATCGATCGCGACGAAGTTGACGCCCCACAGCACGGCAACGAGCAGGGCCAGGGCGGAATGGCGAGGGTTCACAGTGCTACTATGCCGGTTTCAGGCGTGCTCCGCCCCTATGACGGGGACGACGCACCGAAAGTCCGGCCCAGGCAGCCGGGATTCGGGGAGACTTGCTGTCAGAGATTCCGTGGCCGGTCGCCGCGGGGCTGGTCATCCTCCGGCCGGTGGGTGCCGGTATCGCCCTGGACGTGGTTCGTCGCACCGCGGTCCCGGCGCAATTCCTCACCGCTCATCCCGTCGCGGGGCGCTTCGTCCCGGGACTCGGCGTCGCCGCGTTCGCTGGTCACTACGTCAGGGTCCAGTTCGTCAGCCTTCCGCAGCTGTTCCTGGGCGCCGGCGCGGACGTTCTCGGCCTCTGACTGGCGGCCGTGGGCTTCCTCGCGCAGGCGCTCGGCCTCAACTTCGGCCTGCTTCGCATCCGCCTCGGCGCGCGCCCCCTTCGCCTCGCGCTCCCTTGCACCGATCTCGTCGGTCTTGGCCTGTTCACGCATCTCGACCGCCCGGCTGCGGTTTGCCTCCACCTTGCGCTTGCGGTTGAGCATGACTGCCACTGCAATGATCGCCAGCACGACGATGACGCCAACAATGATCCCTATGAGCTGTCCTGAATCCACGATGATCCACCTTTTCTCTCGAACACGAAAGTCGACGAGTAACAGCATCAGTAAACCGCAGAATTGGTCCCGTGACTATGGATTCAGGGCGGCCGGGAGCCCGCAGCCGGGGACTATTTGGCCCGGGGCACTTTGAAGTGCGTGAGCCGTGCGTCCTGGCCATCCAGCTCGGACCAGGACTTCTCCGTTTCCATCACGGTCAGGCCGCTCGTGGGGTACCGGGTGGCCGCGTCCATGTAGGCGTCATGGTTGGAATCACGGGAAGCGAGGTGCATGGCAAGGTCCTGCACCCCCGGCATGTGCGAGATCACCATCAGCGTGGTGACGGTGTCCGGGACGTCGTTAATGACGGTCAGCATCCGCAGGGCTGAGGCGGCGTAGAGCCCGTCCTCAAGTTTCGGCGTCGGTGCCTTGTCGCCGAGTTCGTTGCACACCCACGTGCACGTCTGCCGTGTCCGGAGCGCACTGGAGCAAAGGATGAAATCGGGGACCACGCCGTGCTTGAGCAGCCATTTGCCGGCCATAGGCGCGTCCCTGTGGCCACGCTCCTCCAGCGGCCGGTCGTGATCCGCAACCCCTCCGGGCCAGTCGGCCTTGGCATGCCGCATGATCACCAGCCGTTTGATGTGATGCGCGCTCATGCACCAATCCTAGTGCGGACAGAATTCCACGGGCGCGCATCACTCGGGCTGCTACTCAGGCGGCGGTTCAGTCTTCCAGGACAAAGGTCACTTCCAGCACAACATGCCAGGCAACAACTGCGCCGTCGCTGATCTCCACCTTCTGTTCCTTGACCCACGCACCCGTGACATTGCGCAGCGTCTTGTTGGCCCGCTCGATCCCCTCCTTGATGGCAGCATCAAACGAGGTCTTGGAGTTCGAGCTCAGGGTAGTAATACGTGCAACAGACATGCTTCCTCCCAATAGTCGGATCAACGCTCAGAGCCTACGCCGCACCCACGAATCACAACAGGTCCCTCAGCCGCGGAGGCACATACCCGCCAGCCAGGCACCCAAAGCGCCCGCCACACGGCGGGGAACGTAACTGCCCGGCGGAAGCGAAGCGGCTTTCCGCGTAGTGCCGCATCGCCGACTGAGGAACGAAGGAGGTGTCTAAGGCACGGCGGAAAGTCGCTGAAGCGTCCCGCCAACGCAAAAGCGCCCGCCCCTGCAACAGGAACGGACGCTTTGCGTGAGCTAGAGACTAGATCGAGTATTCCGGAGCAGCCCAGACAACAACCTCGGGGTGCTCGTAGAAGCGGTACCCCTGGCCGCGCACCGTGCGCACGGTGTTGGCGAGCCGGCCGAGCTTGGAGCGCAGGCGGCGGATGTGGACGTCGATGGTGCGCTCATTCGGCACTTCTTCGGCGTTCCGCCACAGTCCTTCGAGCAGCTCGTCGCGGCCCACGGTGCGGGTGCCGTTCTCCACGAGGTAGTTCAGGAGCTCGAATTCCTTGAACGTGAGGTTCAGGGAATCGCCGTCGAGGTGGACCTCGCGGCGGGCAAGGTCGATGAGAACGCCGGAAGGGCGCGGGTCCTGCGGCTGCTGGAGGCGTGCGGTCTCGGCACGCTGCCGGGCGCCGACGGTGGGGTCGCCGAAGGTGGAGCGGACGACGTCGAGCGCGGAACCCGGGGCGCTGGCCGGCGCAACGGCGACGGCGGCGTAGCTCTCCGCACCCGCGACCAGTGACTGGGCGTAGGCCCGGATCTCCTGGGCGAGCTTGGCGATGGACGTGCCGGCAGCCGCGGCGGTCTCCTCGTCGATGCCCATGTAGAGCACGAAGCCGCGGGCGACGTTGTCGGCCGGGACGGGGCGGACCGCGTTGCCGTTAGCCGGACCAATGACAGGAGTGGGCGCCGTGGCCGGGGCGGCCGGAACGGCGCGGAGCTGGCCGTAGGAATCGGGGTTGTAGCCCTGTGCTGCATAACCAGGGGCCGGGAAGCTGTTGCTGGGACCGGCGGGGGCGAAGGGCGGGCGGCCGCCGCCACCAAAACCCTGGCGGATACCCGAGGCCTGGCCGGCCTTGCCGGCGTTACGGACGGAGATGTGGACGTATCCGGATGCAACTGACATGAATGCTTACCTCAATGTGAATGGCCGTCATCGCGGCTCGAATGCTACTTTTCCCCGCAATGAAACTGGGGAGGGGCGCCCGACGCTGGGCTGGGGCGAATGCCTAGAAACTCTTGGGGTGTAAAAGTTAGGCGTACATTCGACAACAGCGCATCTCGGTATCAGCGGGTGGGCTGATCCAGGAAGCTGCGGCTGCAGGTGCTGTTGAGTTCTTGTTCACAATTGAAGTGTGCAACGTAACAATGCCAACTTGCAAGTAACAAAGGGATTCGGGTTCCACATAGTGAGACGAAACGCGGGATTGTAGTGCAGATCACAATTCTGCCGCGTCGATAAAATAACAGATGTTTTCCTGACTGACTGGTCGGTCGTGGCGTTTAGCCGAATATTGTTCGCCTCGGATGGCTGTTTGCCAAGAATCCTTCATGGGAGGGCAGTCTGGCGGAAGCTTCGCCTACTTATCATTCAATGTCCACCGTCCCACAGAGTGGTCACACCGTCAGGCCCGAATTGCCCGGCGGCGGAACGCCTTCAAAGTTCCGCCGCCCATGCCGGCCGTTCCGTCAGAGACGGTTCCAAAAGCCCGCGACGGACCACCGCGGCGGCTGCCAGCTCGCTAGGCTGGGATTCACAGGTGCAGCACAGGATCCCCAAAGCCACGCCTAACCGGCAGAACGGAGAGTTGTCCCATGGCCTCCTCGCACTCCATGACCAACAACCTTCCGCAGCTCACCCACCCGGACGGCTCCCCCATCCGAGCTCTCGTCGTGGATGACGAACCCAGCCTCTCCGAGCTCATGAGCATGGGCCTGCGGATGGCAGGCTGGTCCGTCGCTGTCGCGGCAGACGGCCCCGAAGCGGTCAAACTCGCCAAGGAGTTCCGCCCAGATGTGTTGGTGCTCGATGTCATGATCCCCGGGTTCGACGGCGTCGAACTGCTCGGCAGGATCCGCGCCTTCGCTCCGGTTGTGCCTGCCCTGTTTCTCACCGCGAAGGACGACGTCCAGGACCGGATCACCGGCCTCGCCGCCGGCGGGGACGACTATGTCACCAAGCCCTTCAGCATGGAGGAAGTCCTGCTGCGCCTGCACCGGCTCGTGCAGCGCTCCGGCGTGGCCGCCATGGACTCAGCGGAGCTCGTGGTCGGTGACCTCGTACTCAATGTCGATACCCGTGAAGTCACCCGGGCCGGCGAGGAACTGCACCTCACCGCGACGCAGTTCGAGTTGCTGCGCTACCTCATGGAGAACCCCAAACGGGTCATCAGCAAGGCGCAGATCCTGGACCGGGTGTGGGACTACGACTTCGGCGGACAAGCCAACATCGTCGAACTGTACATCTCCTACCTCCGCAAAAAGATCGATGCCAGCCGCGCTCCCATGATCCACACCGTGCGCGGCGCCGGCTACGTCCTGAAGCCGGCGGATTGATCCGTGCGCGCTCTCCCCGGTGAGACCCCTGCCCCCCGGCGAAAGTGGCGCGACCCCTCCACCTGGCATCTGCGCACCCGGCTGGTCCTCGTCACCATGGCGCTGCTTGTGGCCATCTGCGGCGCCGTAGGACTTTTCAGCTACGCCTCCATGGACGTCTTCCTCACCAAGCAACTCGACACGCAGCTGGATGAGGCGTCCCACCGCGCCAGCGTGTTCGGACGGCCCTCGCCCGGCGACTCCGGCGGACGCACCGATCCGCTGGAGGCCCGAGGCCAGGGCATCGGTACGCTCAACGCGCGGATCCTGGGTGGCGCCGTCAGCAGGGCCGGCTTCCTCGCCGGGGACGCCACCCGGAAGAGCCTCTCCCCCGATGACGACCACGTCCTCCTCGGACTCACGCCCAACGGCGTCCCGGTTGACCGTACGCTCTCGGCCGGCGGCTACCGGCTCACTGCCGGGCGGACCCCCTATGGAGACGTGATCGTCACCGGGCTGCCGCTGGCGGAAAAGCAGAACACCCTGGCTTCGCTCGTGTGGACCATGGTGGTGGTGTCTGCCGGCGGCCTCATCGTCATCGGTCTCGCCGGCACGGCACTGATCCGCCGGACCATGAAGCCGCTCGAACAGCTGTCCGAGGTGGCTACCAAGGTCTCCCGACTCCCCCTCGACGCCGGCGAGGTGGCACTTGCAGTCCGGGTGCCGGCGTCGGCCGCCCATCGTGGCACGGAAGTGGGCGGCGTGGGATACGCGCTGAACCAGATGCTGGACAATGTCTCCAACGCGCTCGAGGCGCGGCAGCTCAGCGAAATGAGGGTGCGCCAGTTCGTGGCCGATGCCTCGCATGAGCTGCGGACCCCGCTAACCGCTATCCGCGGCTACACCGAGCTGATGCGGATGACCGAGCAATTCACGCCGGACGGTGAGAAGTCCCTCGCACGGGTGCAGAGCCAGTCCGAACGGATGACCACCTTGGTTGAGGATCTGCTGCTGCTGGCCCGCCTGGACGAGGGCCAGCCCCTCAAGCTCAGCGAGGTGGACCTCACCCAGCTGGCGATCGAGACCGTCAGTGACGAGAAGGTCATGGCCCCGGATCACGTCTGGCAACTGGAACTCCCCGAAGAGCCGGTGGTGGTCCGCGGCGACTCCGCCCAGCTGCATCAGGTGCTGGCCAACCTGCTGTCCAATGCGCGCAAGCACACCGGGGCCGGGACGACGGTGGTGACCGGAGTGATGCGTTCAGCCGATGGAAGCGCCGTGGTCACGGTGACCGACAACGGGGACGGGATCCCCCCTCAGTTCATGAATAAGGTCTTTTCACGCTTTGCCCGCGCGGACGCCGCGCGGAAGAATCCGGCAGCTACGACGGCGCCAACCTCCCGTTCGGCGATTTCCCGCAGCCCCTGGGCCCCCGCCCCGGCAACGACGGCAACCACTGCCGAGGGGACCAGCGGGCTTGGCTTGTCGATCGTGCAGGCGATTGTCGCGGCCCACGGCGGCACCGTCGAGGTCACCTCCCGGCCAGGCCGGACGGAGTTCGCCGTTCGCCTGCCCACGAGCCCGCCCGTGACCTAGCCGCGGTCGCGTCCGTCCACCGCCGTTCGACGGTTACGTGCCGGCTAGACGTTACTGCGCGTCGAGTGGGCACGCAGGCGGCGCAACGGCACCGACGGCCAGGCGGAAGAGCACAAGGCGACACTCCGCTGTCGTGATGTCCGTTACCAAAATGTGACTCTCGGATGGAACTCCTGTACGGTTTTTAGAGTGCGGCCACCACTGGCGCCGTATATCCGGATGGACGCCAAACTCTGCCGCTTCCCGGATTCGCTGGACCAGGCAGAGGCGGGGGACCCAGAGTTCCCGGGCATTCTGCATCTATGCACCCTTGGGGTGAAGCCGACACGTGAAGCACCGTGCGGCCGGATTTCTCATCCGAACCCGACAGCTAACTCCGCAGGCGTTTGAGAGGCATCATGACTGAATTCAAAGTACAAACGCGCCCCGACAGCGCTGCAGGCAAGTCCCGCTCCACGCATTCACGCCACCGCGCAGAGTCAGCCAAGCCGGCCTCGGCCCTGTCCCGGTTTGCCGCGGGCATCGGTTCCACTGGCCGCCGCGCCGCCGTCGTTGCCACCGCCTGCGCGGTCCTCGTCGGAGTTGGCGCTGCCGGTCAGGCCGCCGAGACGGCCAACGGTCCCTCCGCCGCCGGCAGCTCCAAGGCGTCGGCCACCGTTGCCGACCCGCTGACGCCCCTGAACTTCGAACGGGTCCGCGTCGACGCCCAGACCTCTGTGCCCCCCGGCGCCAGCGTCGAGGCCCAGTCCGCGGAGGTGAAGCCCGCTGAAGCACCTGCACCTGCCGCGGCTCCGGCACCTGTACCTGTCGCGGCTCCGGCACCTGCCCCCGCACCTGTCGCGGCACCCGCACCGGCCCCCGAAGCGGCGACTCCCGTCGCCGTTGACGATCCCGCCGCGGCGCAGGCCTACGCCGCATCGCAACTGGAATCCTACGGCTGGGGGCCCGGCGAAATGCAGAGCCTGATGAAGCTCTGGACCAAGGAGTCCGAGTGGAAGACCACGGCCACGAATCCGAGCAGCGGCGCCTACGGTGTGGTCCAGTCCCTGCCGGCCGAAAAAATGGCGAGCTCCGGCGCTGACTACCTGACCAACTACCGGACCCAGATCAACTGGGGTCTCAATTACGTCAAGGAACGCTACGGCTCCCCCAGCGGCGCCCTGAACTTCCATTACGCGCACAACTGGTACTAAGCCAGCCGGCAGTTTCCCGGACGAACCTGCTTCAGCAAGAATGCCCCGAATCCCTGCGGTTCGGGGCATTCTTTCGTGCTGAGTGCTGTCAGTGGACGGAGGCGGGACGGACGTGCGCTGGTGCGTCTAGCCGTTGGGCCGGTTGGGGATGTACTGCACCGCCCATTTGTTGCCGTCGGGATCGGCAAAATGGACGAAGTGGCCCCAGTCCTGGACATCGACGTCGCTGACGTCCACGCCGTTATCCTTGAGCTGCTTGTGCGCGGCCTGGATGTCGCTGACCACGAGCTGCAGGCTGGGAGCGGTGCCTGGCGGCGCCTCGTTGAGGCCCTCGCCGATGGCGATCGAGCAGCCGGAGCCCGGCGGGGTCAGCTGGACGAAGCGGATGCCGTCCGTGGGCCGCTCGTCGTAGTCGGCGTTGAAGCCGACTTTGTTGACGTAGAAATCCTTGGCGCGGTCCACATCGGACACGGGGACAAACACGAGTTCAAGTTTCCAGTCCATGGCCCACACGCTAGCGCGGGTTGCGGGATTCCGGAAGGGAACGTGTGCCGGTCCCGGCAATAGCCGGGTCCTCGGCGCCGGGTCCTCGACGCGGCTGCCTGGCTGTACTAGCCCGCGATGCCGTAGAGGCGGTCGCCGGCGTCGCCCAGGCCGGGCACTATGTAGGACTTCTCGTTGAGCTTCTCGTCGATCGAGGCGAGGACGATCGTCACGTTGGCGTCCGCGAGCTCCTCCTCCAGCCTGGCCAAGCCTTCGGGGGCGGCGAGCAGGCAGATGCAGGTGACGTCGGAGGCGCCGCGCTTGAAGAGGAACTTGATGGCCTCGCGCAGGGTGCCGCCCGTGGCCAGCATGGGGTCCAGGACAAAGATCTGGCGGTCCGTGAGGTCCTCGGGGAGGCGCTCGGCGTAGGTGATGATGTCCAGGGTCTCCTCGTCCCGGGCCATGCCCAGGAAGCCGACCTCGGCGGTGGGGACCAGCTTGGTCATGCCCTCGAGCATGCCGAGCCCGGCACGGAGGATCGGGACCACCAGCGGAGTGGGCTTGGTGAAGGCGGTGCCGATGGTGGTGCTGACCGGGGTCTCGATGGTCACGGGCTCGGTGCGGACCTCACGGGTGGCCTCATACGCCAGGAGCGTGACGAGCTCCTCGGTGAGCTGGCGGAAGACCGGGGACGGGGTGTTCTTGTCCCGCAGAACGGTGAGCTTATGGGCGACCAGCGGGTGGTCCACAACGAGAGTGCGCATGGGTCAAAACTATCACCCGGTCGCCGAGGACCTTCCCGAGGGGCCGGGGGTATCGGCGTCGTTGGTCTCGGCAGGACGGCCGCTGCCGGAGCCCCCGCCACCGGCCTCCGCACCGCCCTCCGCGCCGCCCTCGTGGAGGCGGGCGGGATGGTCAAAAGTCGGTGCTGGGCCGGCCTGTTCCCGGTGGCGCAGCACATGGAAGAGCCGGTGGGCCAGGATGACGATCCCCACCCAGCCCAGCCCCAGCACCCACCCGATGATCACATCGGTCATCCAGTGGTGCCCCAGATAGACCCTGCTCATTCCCATCGCGACGATGAAGATCACACCCGCCGTGATCAGGCCGGCCCGGGCGATGGCCCGATGGACCTCCAGACAGGCGAGGTACACCACAAGCCCGATCACCACCGTGGTGTTGAGCGTGTGGCCGCTCGGGAAGGACGGCGAGTTTTCGTAGGGCGGGACGGCGTCGGCGTGGTCCGGCCGGTTCCGGCCGATCAGCTTCTTGCCCAGGGTGGTGGCGGTCACGGAGACGGCGGCTGCGCCTCCGATCAGGATCAGCGGCCGCCAGGTACGGCTGGCCCAGATGAGCCAGGCCGTCAGGATGCTGGCCAGGATAGGCATGCCAATCCCGCCGCCGATGTTGGTGAACCCCGTGACGAACGAGTCCAGGCCTGGACTCCGTAGCTGTTCCATAAACGCCAGGGTGGGCTTGTCCAGGTTCGCCAGGCCGACGTCGTCCACGACGTTGTCATAGACCTCGGCGCTCAACAGCGCCAAGACCACCACGACCACGCCGCCGATGAGCATCGTGACCCACAGCGCCGCGTAGGGCACCACCCATTTGCCCCAGCGGTGCGTCAACCAGCTCTCAGTCCTGGTATTCACGGCTGTCTCCTGACGTTCCGGTGGTGCACAGCGTGCTTAGTGTCGAAACTATCATTGAGCCATGACTTCCCCGGAGCCACGCCATACCGAATGGATGGGCCTTGCCATCGCCGAAGCACGCCGGGCGCTTGCCACCGACGACGTGCCGATCGGAGCCGTCGTGATCGGACCCGACGGCGCTGTGCTCGGTTCCGGGCGCAATGAACGGGAAGCGCTCGGGGACCCGACGGCGCACGCCGAGATGGTGGCCATCCGCGAGGCCGCGGCCCGGCTGCGGGAGCGCAGCGCACGGAGCGGGCAACGCGATGACGGCTGGCGCCTGGAGGACTGCACCCTGGTGGTGACGCTGGAGCCCTGCGCCATGTGCGCCGGGGCGGTGGTGCTGGCCCGGATTCCCCGGGTGGTGTTCGGCGCCTGGGACGAGAAGGCCGGGGCCGCGGGTTCCGTGTTCGACATCCTCCGCGAGCGCCGGCTCAACCACTGGGTGGAAGTGTACGCGGGAGTCCGGGCGCCGGAGTGCGCGGCGCTGCTGCGGGGCTTCTTCGCCGGACACCGCGGCAGCTGAACCTCGGACATCACGGCCCCGTTCCGGTGGCATCCGGTCCTGCTGGCTTACGTGCCGACGGCGGAAGCTGCTGCGGCGGAGCCTGTTGCGGCTGCCGCCAGGACGTCGATCCGCTTCTGCCGGGTGGCCGGTGAATCGAGGCTGAATGCACGGAAGTCACCCAGGTCCTCCCGGATCCAGGCCTCCACCTCCGCGATCCGCCGGGTCACCGCTGGCGTCGGGCCGTGGAACAGCCAGGGCACGATCCGCTCCTGGCCCGGCTCGTACTGCCAGAGCCCGATGATCCGTCCGCGGTCCAGGATCGGGTGGTCCGGCAGGTCCGCCTGCAGCGCCAGCGAAGTAATGACGTCCCTGCCGATGTTGTCCCCGTCAGGTCCGTCCTCGGCGAGCAGCTCCGCCGCGTTGCGCCGCAGCAGCACCAGCGAATCGGTGCCGGCGAGCAGCTGGATCTGTTCCTCGGCCGGTTCCTCGAACGCGGCCAGGCGTTCGACGTCGTCGGGCAGCAACCACAGCCCCCCGCCCCCGGCGGTGGTCACCTCGGTGGCCACCTCGACGGCGCCGACGGCTGCCAGCGCAGCCTTGCTCTGCGCCACGGTGAAAGCCGTGAACCCCTGCGACTGCTTGAGCGTGGCCCCGCCGGTCCAGCCGAGGTAGCGGCGGATCAGTTCGGTGCGGGCTTCGTCCTCGTCCAGGGGGCTGGCGGGGAGGTTCCAGAGCTCGTAGGCGTAGCGCTGCTGGTCGAGACGTCCGTTGGCGGGGACGCGGCGGATCCTTCCCTGCGCCTGCAGGATACCGAGGACGGTGGGCAGTGTGGTGGTGGCGCCCTTCTTCTTGCCTTCCTCCCCGAGGTTCCGCACCGAGTCGCCGAGCTCGTCCTTGAGCTGCCGCGGGTCCATCGGCGCGGCGGCTTCGGCGAGGGTGTGCAGGACCTGTTCCTCCAGGAGCGTGATTTCCCCGCGGTCGACGCCGAGCCTGCCAAGCACCCGGAAAGCCTCGGCGGCGTCCTTGCCCAGTTTGAGGGCCCAGGCGAAGTCGTCGCGTCCCAGCACGTAGGTGCAGCCGCGGGCGGTGGGCAGTTCGAGGATCCGGTAGGAGAGGACGTCGGCGTCGACCTGTTCCCGGCGGATGCCGGCGCGGGCAAAGAGCGAGAGGTACGGGTTGGCGCCGCCTACGGACCTTGCCCAGCCCGCGCGGGCGAAGACCTGCTCCGCCGTGCAGCCCGCGAGCGAGCCGTCCAGGCCCTGCCTGTGCCAGGCCCAGGCGCGGAGCCGCTCGGGCGTGAGCGTCCTGGCCGGAGGGATGTTCACGGTCGGGGGCACGGTGGTGAGGGGCTCGGGCGTCATGGGGTCATTGTCCAACAGCCTGCGCGGCAGGGGAATCATCTGCCGCAGGCAATTCCGGCGGGTCCCGCGGGTGCGGCGCGCGCGGAGCTGTGTCCAAGGCTTCGAACACCGTCCTGGCCGTGGTCTCCCACCCGGGCAAGCGGTCCCTGGCAGCGGCGGCGCCCGCCCGCCACCGGGCGCGGAGCGCCGGCTCAGTGAGCCAGCGCCGGAGGACCTCGGCCAGCGCCGACGGGTCAGAGCCGAGTGCGACGGCGGTGCCCGGCAGTGCGGTCACCTCGGCTGCCGCGGTGTCCGGCGGGACAGCCAGATTCTGGCTTGGCGCACTGCCGGCCGCGAGCGCCTCCACGGCTCCGGTGCCGGCACGCACCACCACGGGGATGCCGCGGGCGATCGACTCGGTGACCACCAGCCCGTAGGTCTCGGCCCGGGAGATGAGCAGGCTGAGGTCCGCGGCGGCCCATTCTGCCTCCAGCGCTTCGCCCCGGAGTTCCCCCGGGATGCGGACGCGGTCCTGCAGCCCCAGCCGGACGACTGAATCCCTGAGCTGCGCGGCGTACGCGGCGTCCGCGGAGTCGGAGCCGATCAGCGACGCCGTCCACGGCAGCCCGGTGAGCGGGGCCAGCGCGGCGAGCAGCAGCGATTGGTCTTTGTTCGGCAGCAGGGCGGCCACCGCAAGGAGGTGCGGGGGTTCCGAGCCGTGGGCGAGCGGGGCGGGCTCCGTGCCCGGCAGGGCCACCGTGACGCCGCCCAGCCCGTACCTGGCCCGGATCCCGGCCGCGGCCGAGCTGCTGGTGCAGATCACCCCGGCCGCTTCCCGAAGCGCCCGGCGTTCCAGCCCTGCCCCTTCTAGACCGGAGTCGTCGAGCGGCATGTGCAGCAGGATCCAGGCGGGCCGCCCGGCGGCCGCCGCGGCCGCGAGTTCCTCCGGCGCCCCGCAGGCGAGCAGTCCGTCAACGAGGGTTATCCTGCTGTCCGCGCCGGAGTTCCCCGCCCCGGTGTCGCCGGGGTCGTGCAGGAGGGCGGCCAGCCGCCGTCGGTCCGCCGGGCTGCCGCCGGGCCAGTCGCCGTCGAGCGGGCAGGTCTCCACCGCGGCCCCCAGCGCGGACAGCTCCCGGGCGAGGGCGGCGTTGTAGACGTTGCCGCCGGAGTTATGCCGGACGTTGCCGGGCACCACCAGGCGCAGGCGGAGGTCTGGCGGCTGCACGGCGGGTGCCTAGCGGGCGTCGAAGTCGAGCGTGTAGCTGGCCCAGGCGTCGGGGGTCTCGCGAAGGGTGACGTCCAGCCCGGCCAGCTCCGGCCCGTCCTGTCCCTGGCGGATCTTCGCCGCCACGGCGTCGGCGACGTACTGGGCCAGGGCCTCGGTGGTGCTGAGCTTTCCGGCGAAGTCAGGGTGCTCGTCCAGGTTCTTGAAGTTGAGGCCCTCGAGGACGGAATCCAGCACGTCGCCGGCCTCTCCGATGTCCAGAACAATCGAGTCGTCGTTCAGCGCAGGACGGCGGAAGGTCACCTCCGTGACGAAGGTGGCTCCATGCAGGCCCTGGGCGGGGCCGAAGGCGGGGCGCGGGAGGCTGTGGGCGATCATGAAGTTGCGGCGGACGGTCAGGCTGAACACGGTCTTACCTCGTGGCTTCTGTGGTCTTGGGATCGGGGACTGGGTATTCAATGACGTGGCAGAGCGCGTCCAGGGTGCCCTCGGAAAGCTGCCGGACGACGTCGGGCAGCTCTTCGAAGCTGGACGATCCGGTGAGGAACACATCGAAGACGGGGTCATTCAGCAAAGAGACGGCGAGCTCGAGCCGGTCCGCGTGGGTGCGGCGGTGGCGGCGGGCGCGGGCCACCACGCCCACCTGGCTGGCGCGGATGGAAAGCCGGCGGGCGTGGAAGTCCTCCCCCAGCGGCAGCGTGATCTTCCGGTCGGCATACCAGGACATCTCGATGATGTCGCCCTCGTCGCCCACGAGCTGCAGGCTCCGTTCAAGCCCTTCCTGCGAGGCCGAGCAGTGGATCACGATGTCGCAGTCCGGCAGGGCGTCGTCGGGGTGGCTGAACTCGACGCCGAGGGTTTCCGCGAACGCGCGCTTGGCGGGGTCGACGTCGATCAGCTGCAGCCGTCCGAGCGGGAACGCGCTGAGGAGCTTGGCCACCATGCCGCCCACGAGTCCGGCGCCGATCACGGCGACGCGGTCGCCGAGCCGGGGGCCGGCCTCCCAGAGCCCGTTGACGGCGGTCTCGACGGTTCCGGTGAGGACGGCGCGGCGGGCCGGAACACCATCGGGGACGACTGTGAGCGACTCGACCGGGACGACATAGCGGTCCTGGTGCGGGTACAGGCAGAAAACTGTCCTGCCCGGCCAGTCCGCCGGGCCTTCTTCGACGACGCCGACGGAGAGGTAGCCGAACTTCACCGGCCCGGGAAAGGAACCCTCCTGGTTGGGGGCAGCCATTTCCGCGGCGACGCATGGCGGCACGCGGGCGTTGTGGACGACGAGTTCGGTGCCCTTGCTGATGCCGGAGTACAGGGTGCACACGATGGCTTCGCCTGGCCCGGGGGCGGGCAGCTCTTCGCGCCGGAGCTCACCTTTTTCGGGTCCGACGGTCCAGTATGCGGTTGCTGTGGCCTGCTGCTCAGAAGTACCCATCTTGCTGATGAATCTAGTGCCCAGGCAGGGTACTGGGAAGCCTGTCCTGTACCGGCGGGTCGTCCCGGGACATGGCCGAACCGCTCCGTGCCGGCCGTTTTGGGGTTGGGCGCCTTGCTCCGGTACCCTATACAGGTTGGTGACGTGTCCGAGCGGCCGAAGGTGCAACACTCGAAATGTTGTTTGGTGTCAAAGCCAACGTGGGTTCAAATCCCACCGTCACCGCCAGAAGGGGGTTTTACGAATCCCCGAAGTACCTAGTTACGAATTCCCTTGGGCATGTTTTCTGCCCGAGGGAATTCGTCGTTTCGGGGGCGGAGCGCAAGGTTGATGCTTGACGGCACCGGTTTGGGTGAAATGCTTCACACTATGTTGTTGCCAGCGTCTCTGCATGTGTGGGCGGAAGGCCGGATCCGGTGCTTGCTTTGGATTGCAGGCATGGGTAGGACCCCGTCGCCGTGCGGCGGCGGGGTCCTAGTCGGTGCGTTCTTTAGGGGTCTAGTCTTTCGCTGAGTGTCTGTGTGCGGCGCTGCCTCGTGTTCTTCGGTTCTGCACCGTAGTCCCATTGTTCGCTGTCCAAGGGACTTTGGAGTCTCTGCTTAAAGTGCCAGTTCCTCACGATGTGGAAGTTCAGCCCCACCACTGACCCGGCAAGGAGGAGGGCGGTGCGTCCTCGTGTGCGGACCATCGTGTAACCTTTCTGCCACGACGAGATGTTGGCCCTTGCGTCAGCGTTGAACGATTCGACAGCGTTGCGGGCACCGTAGTTTTTCCGCCAGGCGGAGGATTGGTACGGGGGCCATTGCGACTCTCGCGCATATTCGTCCGGGGTGACTGTTAGTGTTCCTGAGCAGCCACAGGGCTCCCCTTCTTCGCAATTGGTGAGAGGAATAGTTTCCTTGAGCGTCATCGAGGCCGGATTGTTCATGCAGCGAACGGTTCCTGCAGTGGCTGGGCCCTTCCAGCGCTGATGGCCGTTCTCCGGGTTTCGGGCGCCGTGGGGGCTGTAAGCGAAGGCCCGCCGTTGATCATACTTTTTTGTCAGTTCTTTCAGCTTTTCGGAGTCGAGATTGAATGGATTGGGCCGGGGAAGCTTTTTCTTCAGCGTCTGCGGGAGTGCGTCGGAATACAGCCCCCCATCGACGTAGATGGTGTCGTCAAACGGGCTCGCCCTGGTAGTCCGTTGATTATCGGCAAGGTCGAACGTTGGGTTGACGCCACGCTGCCACAGTGGGAGTTGCCAGTTCTCGGCTGTATGCATCGAGTACCCCCGGTCGACGTAGAGGTTCTCTGGGTAGCCCGCGTTGGGGGCGGCGCCTTCCGGGTGTTGGTTGGCACATGCCTGGGCCACCAGGTCTAAGAGCGTCAGACCCGCAATCGCCCGGGTTGTCCCGGCCGGCGCCAGAAGGAAGCCACGGGCGACTCTTGGGGCCTCGATGGTGCCTTTGGGCCATGCATCCACTGCTATGTGCGCTTCATACCCCGCGTAGAACTCGCTCTGGTTTGTCGGGGTGGTTGTTCGGTGGCCCCATCTGGCATCTCGGTCGTCGGTGGGAACGGGCCTGTCCGCGTTGAACCAAATCTTGTCGCCGGGTTTCCTCCGGGGCTTGTCTGGCTTTCCTTGCAAGGCATCATCGGATCCAGGGCCGTCCCTTTTCACCGTGAAGTATGTCTCGATCGCTGTTCCGTCCAGGGCCAGCCCGACAGGGGCCGGCTGGGCCTCAGGGATGGATGCTCTGATCAGTTCGTGGATGAAAGCGTCAAGCCCTGAATACGGGATGTTCGCTTCATCCCGCATCGCCAGGATTTCCCCTGTTTCAGGATGAACCCACTCCTCGCCAAAACATGTTTGCCGGTCGAGGACTTTGCGCAGGATATCGAACGTTCGCCACACCTGGTGGTAGTCAATTCCCTGAATGATTCCAAGCTGATGGATTCCGAGTGAGGCCTTTTCCTCCGCGGAGAGGGCGTGAAGTTCCTGGGCAATTCCCTTGATCGGCACCCTCTCCTTGCCGAAGCGGACGGCATAGTAGATGAGGCCGACAACGAAGGCCTTGAAGGGTACGAGTCGTTTGGGACCGGATCGTTTTTGCTCATATATGGTCAGCGCTTCCGGCCAGGGGGTCCGGTCGAGGACCAGCATCGCGTATTCCAAAGCCTGCCGCTTCCTTGGCCTGGGAGGTCCGTTAAGGGGGCGGACATTGATCGTCTCAGTCATGGAACGTCGCCACATCCACGAACCACTCGTCAGTGTCCCGGTACTGGACGTGCGCCGCCAACTCGATAAGGGACTTGGTGTTCCGGAGTCCTGACATGTAAAGAATTTCCGAGAGAGTGCAGCGGCTGCGGAGCATCCTCAGCAACCAGGTAGTGCGCAGCTTGTTTGTTGTCGGGCGCCGCACCCTGGGGTAGTGGGGTTTACTCAGCATGCCGTCAAGCCGATTCATGGGGCTTGTCCCGGTGAGGGGGCCCATGAACGGCTCGTTCGGGTTGGCGTCGGCGATTTCAAGCAGCGGATCCACGTACCTGATGTGCATTGGCACTTTGCGGGCTCGAGCGCCAGGGATGTCAAGCATGAAAACCTCGTCGTGCAGAACGAGGCTCTCGGATCCGACCAGCAGGTATTCATCCGCGCGGAGGCCGGCGCCTAGCCCGAGGCAGAGTTGGGCTGTCGCGACGCGTCGGCAGAACTCTGTGCCTTGCTGGGCAGCCATCCGGAAATAGCGCTTCACCTCTTCGGCCGAGTAGGGAGGTGAAAGTTGCGCGACTGGGAACTTCAGCGCAGGCGGGGTCCATGCGACCTTACGAGTCACGTGGCGCCCTACGCGGATCAGGCTGGATCGCCGGGTTCCACGCGAATTGGGGACGAGATGCTCCGTGCCGGTCTGGATGTAATGCTCAACCCGCAGCGGCGTAAAGACCGTCTCGACTTCCAACGGCACGCCATGCTCGTGCGCCCACGCCACCATATAGACGATGGCATTGATGTAGTTCCGCAGGGTCGATGCGGCCATGCCGGGTTCCATCTCGATGAACCTAGTCGCGACCTCGCGTACGAGAGGCCCTATGATCCCCCATAGTCCAGCAGGCACACTTCCAGCTTTTGGTCTGTACGACGCGACCAGCTCAGCAGGACTTGGGCCGGTCACGAGTAACTCACCCAGACGCTTTGCGGACCCAGCGCCGGCACGTGCGCGACACCCGCTATAGAGCCCAATAGGGCCATCCAACCCGGACCAGGGCAGGCCTGCGGATCGAGAGGCAAGGGGACTGAAAATGGGCGCACTGAATCCATGCGTTGCTTACCCAAGTGAAACTGGGTAACATCGGGGACGTCGGAGAAGACGTTTTGCTGAGGGCCCCCGGAAGTCGCGTTGGCGCGTGACTTCGTTTTGGGGGCCATTTCAGTATCCAGTGCCGCCTTGGGGCGGCTAGTCATGTGGTCGATCAATCCTTTCGATCAAACAAATTGAGCCGTAACACTACACACCACTTGGCAAGTCGACAAAGAGTGTGTAGCATGGGACAGTAGGATCTTTGATCTACCTTCGGCAGTACAATTAATACCATGCCCTTTGGAACAGTCGCACCATGAGCTCACCCAAGTACGCGCCGAAAAGCTTCGCCAAGGTCCCTGCCGATTTCGGCAAACGCAACGAGATCCCTTGGAATGACGCCGATTCGCTGCTTGATTCCGACCGTCTGGCTGCCTCGATACTCCAGCATCGCTACGCCTACAAAATACGGTCCAGAATCGCTGAACTCGGCATGTCGCTCGCAACCTACTCCGCACAGACCGCTCAGACGTACGACCGAAACCTCAAGATACTCGGAGGCAACGCCGTCATGCGCCTGGACTTCGTCACCGAAGCGGAGCGGCTCCTCGGTCACATCCTCAACGGCGGGGATGGTCTCGCGGCCTCCTCGCCGGGAGACCACCGCACTCGACAAATACCGTCAGGCACCCCAAACGTCGTCCGCGTCGTTCACGGCGGGTCTGACTGTAATGCCGGGATTGGGCATCTTGGGTAGAAGTGTTCCGCGCAGAGATGCTGCTCGACGACGTAATCGACCCATCGGGTACGCCCTTCCACCGCTTCGTCGCCAAGATCCCAAATCACCGCTAATGCAGGACGATAGCCGGGGTGAGAGACCCAACAGCGCACAGTTCAGCGCTCATGCAACCGCGGGATCCATCGGAGTTGAGCTCGCACGCGGAGACAACGACTTCGCACTTCGCATGCTTGCCATGGCCGTAGCCCGCTTTCGGCAGCTGCCACCTGACCAGCATTCCAGAGGCTTAGAAAAACCGGAGACAACTGGTTCCACTGAGTGGGACACCCTACTGGCCGTCGTCGTCGGCTTAGAATGTGACAAAGCAGGAACTCCGCGTCCAGGCTGGACGCGCCCCCCTTCACTTGCCCACGAATGGGTGGCCACCTCGATTGCTCGCCCAAGCAAGCAATGGGTCGCACGGGTCAGATCAAGAACGCCAAAGGAATTCTCGGATCTCGGTATCTGGTTCGACCCTCGAAACCTTGACTCAGCCTGACCCTTACTGCTATTTCATCAGCTGGGGCGGGCACGCCACCCGGCCGGGTCGCAAAAGACGAACGATCGAAAATCCGATGCCCCCTAGCACCGACGGCGCCCTGGTGAGGCTTTAGACTCCTTTAGATTCTTTAGACTAGCTCCGCTAATGCTTAAAACGTCGCTTACGCGTTCTGTTGGGATATCGACTAGGATGCCTCGCCCGACCGACCAAAGGGCCATTCGCGAACGAACCGGATACCTCCCAGTAATGCCAGTCTCGAATCTCCCCCGGACAGTACCAAAGCATCTTGAAGACTGCGGCGCCAAAGGAGATCATCGAAACATGAACGACGTCGAAGGCCAAGGCCAACCTGAGCGAACACGACACTTGGTGGAGGCGATGGAATCTTTTGGTCGTCAGGTATCCCCTCAGCTGGCCCGTTCCGTCCAGGCGACCGTTAATTTGAAGATCCGCATTCGCGAGGATTATGGGCTATTGAGTGATGCCGACGTTCACAGAATGCTTGGCTTACCCGGAGGCGCCGAGCTCCCCGACCTTCTGGCGCTTGTGTACCAGGGGAATGTCGTCTTCCCAGGATTTCAATTTGAACGTGCGCGGGGGGCGGGCGAACTGTCGACGGTCAGACCGTTCCTTGTTCAAGTGCGGGCACTAGCGCGGGAGGTGGGCTGCGATGACCTGGACATGATCACAGCGCTGACCAGCCCGACGACACATCTTGGGGAGGGTCGGACGCTTGTCGACTGTCTTGACGACACGGATACGGATATTCTCCTTGCGAAGCTACGCAGCTCATTGACGTTGGAGTGGTGAATAGCCGGCCCTTAGTGAGCAGCTAGACCCGTGAACGTCGGAGGCGGCCGCGGCCGCGGCCGCGACCTTACCCGGAAAGGATCCTGGCAAAGTAGTCCTCCATCTCCGCATGCCCAATGACTTGGCTTGTGCGCTCATAGGGGCGGAGACCATGTTCCATTCGCACTCGATGCCACGGCGTTCCAGGCAAGTGGGTTAGGTCGCTCAGTTCCTTTCCGGATCTCCAGCCCCAGGGAGCCGGCGAACGCGGCCACCGGCTCTGTCGGCCGGCTGCCTGCCGATGCCGGACTCGTTGTCCCACAACAGCCGGGACGGAACCGCCTGCGCGTCCTGCAGCAGAGTCCACATTCCGCCCAGAAGGTCCGGCGTCGTCCGCGACGGCAGCATCCGTGCCTGGATGAAACCGGAGAACGCCGAGGTCATCACCAGCACCGGGGCGTGTCGTTCTGGCCCGCACCGACGGGCAGCGGCTCGTGCGGGAACCACAGATCGCACTGGACCTGGAATCCCGGCTCGTGGACCAGACGGTCAGCCGGGTCCGGCGGCGCGTATTCCGGCCGGGTCGCGGCCACCTTCGCCCGGAACAAAGACGCGGAACCAGACCAGCCCACCCGCTCCGCCAGCGTCGCGGCCGGCATCGTCGGCGTCTTCACCAACAACGCCCGGACCCTGGGAGCAAACGCATCAAAACTCGACCCTCCGGATGCCCGCTGATACTTCGGCGCCCGATCCGACTCCAGCGCCCGGTCCACCGTCCCGCGGGAAACCCCCACGATCCTACCGATCTCCCGCTTCGAGTGCTTACCCGTCGAAAACAGGTGGCGTATCTCCGCCCAATCATCCAAATTGATCACCTTCCATAATGGTCGGTGGCCCTATTTTCAGTTGGCGTTCCTGGCCCTATTTTCGGTTGACGTTAACATCATGCCTCCACCTTGCCACAAATGAGAGCAGTGCTCTTGAGATGCGATCCGAGGACACCCCCGAAGTGGCGTGGCCGTCCATCGAAGTGCTAATGGGACACGTGTCATCCACCACTCCGCCGGGGGCCAACTTTGGATCGCGTTATAGAACGGCACATTCATCGCGCTCAAAAATGTTTGGAATATTCCACACATGCTGCTATTCTCGATTTCATGGAACAAGCACCGTCACCAGCATCTGCCTTGCTGGAGACTTTGCGTCTCTCTCGAGGCTTGACCCAGGTCGAACTCGCTCGTGCGACCGGCATTGCACAGGCAACGCTGTCGAAGGTGGAGTCAGGGGTCATGGACCTCGACGCGGATCGGTGGGAGAAGATCGCGGCCGCCCTTCGCGTTCCCGTACGGGCTTTCACAGAGGCTTCAATCACAGTGCACCCAGAACGCATTTTCCACCGCAAGCGCCGCACTACGCCGAAGAGTGAGATTCGGCGAATCGGCGCGGACTTGGCGTTAACGCGGCAGCGCATTGCCCGGCTCATAGGTGCTCCTGCGACGACCCTGCAACGACATGACCTAGAGGATGGGTTCGTCACACCCCAGGAGATCGCCCAGGCAGTGCGGTCAGACTTGGGCGCCGGGACTGAACCCATCACAGATCTAACAGGTCTACTCGAAAACGCCGGCGTTACCGTTCTATGCTGGGCTCTGGACTCGCTGCAAGTTGACGCCATCGCCGCGTGGCCAGAAGACGCTGCCCCGCTGATCCTTCTCAGGGAAGATGCAAGCGCCGAGCGTCAGCGCTTCACGATGGCGCATGAACTAGGTCACGCGGTACTGCACGACGGGGAAGCCACCGAACAGCAGGAACGCGAAGCAGACGCCTTCGGAGCAGAGTTCCTCCTGCCGGCAGCACGCCTACGCCGCGAATGGCCGACTCCACCACACTTGGAAGATCTCCTGCCACTCAAACGCCGCTGGGGCGTTTCCCTCTCTGCGTTAATTCGTCGGGCTCACGACTGCGACCTCCTTGACGAAAGCGCCTATCGTCACTGGAATATCGTCCTGAGCACCTCGGGCATGCACCGCAGGGAACCGGACCCGCTGCCACCGGAACGACCACGACTCGTGACCGACAACATCCACGCCGAACTTGCCAAGGGCGCAACCCTCGAAAAGCTCGCCGAACGCACACACATGTCAACCGACGAATTCTCGTCCATCTTCCTGGAGAAGTCCGCATGAACCAGTTCTCGGTCGTAAGCAACCCCCGCATGGCAAGTTCCGCCCCGACTCACTTCGACCGTGGAGTAGAAACGGGGCGAGCCAAAGAGCTCCTCGCTTTCCGCCAATTCCACGTATGCGGTGACAACGTTCTCAACACACTTCAGTACGTCGACGACACATCCGGAGGGGTGTTCTTCACAGGCCAGTACGGCGCGAAGAGGATGAATGATCTGCGGAGGCACCACCCGACGATTCCCATGATCTTGGAGCCCCGGTCCATAACCCATCACATCGCTACGCCAGATCAACCGTTCGTCCTGCCTCCGGGCAACCTGTTTCACTCAGGCGATCTGGCCGGTGCACTCGATGATCAAAGGGCAGATGGAAGTGACCTCGCAATAACACCAACCGGTCAGATTGCTTCCGGTGACTCGGCATCGCTGAAAGCCGCGCTGTTCGCAGCCAATGCGCTCGATAGGGAGGATACACTTCTCGCGCTGCCGTTGGCGGCGAACTGGTTGAGTGACGAAGCGGCGACCCGACAGGTCATCAAGGCTATCGACCGCAGCCGCCACCCTGTCGCACTGACGTTTATTGACCGCGCTAACCCACTGGGCAGCCTGAAGAGGATGCGCGCTTACCGCCGCCTCATTAGCGAGACGACTGGGGCAGTTCTAGCCTATCGTGTCGATCTGTTCGGATTTGACGCCCTCGCGGGCGGGGCCATCGCGTCGGCCATCGGAGCGTACCCGGCCGCCCGACGGCTCACCCCGGTAGGCCGCGGCGGCTCCTCGGCAGATCCAGAGGACAAGTCACCCCACATGCTGATCGGCGATATTCTGAGGTTCACGCGGTCGAAATACATGCGGCGGCATTGGTTCGCCGAAGCGCCTCCGATGCGTTGCTTCTGCATGGTGTGCCGCGGTGATGATATCGACCGGTTGTATGGCGACGAGTCCGACCGGATCATCGGCCACCAGCACAACGTTCTGGAGATCGGGCGGCTGTTTTCCGTTGTTGGTCATCTCCCGCCCGCGCAAACGAGGGCAGCGTGGGCGAAGCTTGTGGCCGGGGCACGTGACGCGTATCCACAACTCACAACACATATCGGCGCTCCTGTCCGGCCCACCAAAGACCTCGACGTCTGGGCCGAACCCGTCACCTAACCTCTGGCCGCATCGGAAGTTAGGAATTGCTCGTACACGAGCTCAGCGAAACGCCATCGCGCCGGGGTCCACCGCCGCGGTTCGTAGGCGGATGGTTCGAGAAGTCGCGTATCCTGGTCCCCCGCGATGACCCCCAACCCGTAGTGCGCCGCTTCCGTTAGCAGCAGCGTCTTGTCGCCCGGTATGGGCCGTGCCACACGCACCGTCCGCGGCGCGTAACCTACCCACCGGTGTGCCAAGGCACACCCACGTGTCCAGTCCTTGGCCCGAGCCTCGATATCAATGACTTCAACCGGGATGCCCAGCTTCCTCCGGCCCCACGTCGAGCCGTGCGGCTCACTAATGAGAGCCGCCCACGCAGATGCCCCATCGCTGGTCAGTGCACTCAAGAATCGTGTCGGCACAGGCGCTAGGTCGTCGTCGGGAAGCGCGAGCAAGGCCGCGAGGGTCCGCTCGTCAACAACTGCCCCTACCCTCCTTTCCAAGCGTGCCTGATGCTCTTGTTCGTCGAGTAAGTAGGTGACCGTCAATGGACACCCGTCGAACATGCCACTGTGCCTGAAAACGCTCGCTCCGGCCCTGGCCGCACGGGTCAGGGACAAGTTCACCGGCTCGAAAAGTAGACTCATCACGCACCCTCCGCCGTTGAAAGTAGTTCGAGCGCCGCGTCCCAGAAGGGGTGGCTAACCCTCCGATACTTCAGCGGCTGAGTCCGCGAGCTCCGCTCCATTCTCTCCAACAGGTTAACTCTTTCTAGTGTTCGCATAACCCGATAGACCGCCGTCTGACCGAGCGACAGCTCGCGCTGCAACGTGCCGCTGTCCGTTTCCACGTCGCCGTTTGATATCGCTGCGGACACCCGGAGCACGTAGATGTTGTTGAAGAGCAGTTTCGACCACTCATCGGCACGCGCTACATTAGCCACAGTTACATTGTAATGCAGAATGCGTTTTTCGCATTGCGCTTCGTGGAGCAAATCTCCGCCCGCGGCGACGCGACATCTCAAAAGGTAAAGCTCAGCCGTGATTCGAGGGGTTTCTCAGCCATATGGCAACCAGCCAGCTTTCCGGCTCCGCTTTGAAGCCGACACTCTCATGGCCCTCACGGCAATGCCGGCGCGGGTAATCCGAACCGAGGAAACGGGCGAGCTTGGGCAAGACTTCGACATTTCTGTTCACATGGGTGCCGGCAGAGTCCCTGTCGAAGTGAAAACGTCGAAGTGAAAACAAAGGATGATGGCACACGCTTCAGTGAAAGGACCGTGGTCAAGACTGTCAAGAAGGCATCCTCGCAACTGCCTCTGGGCGAGCAGGCTGTCCTCTTTCTCCATATTCCGGCAGCATGGATAGGCCCGGTCTTGACGACGCTTACACGGCTACGCTTTCCGACGCGTCGCGACAGAGCAGCAAGATTGCTGCTGTCATAACTGTCGTCGACAAGGCCCACATCCGTGAGGGCACTTCAAAAGGCAGGGTTCACAGGCACTAGCAACCATTCAAAAGCCCAAATGATGATGATGACATCTGGAAGTTCACGTTGACCCTGACCCGATTCCTCGAACTGGACCTCACTCTGATGGCTCCCCGCCTTCCACTCTTAGCCTCCGTCATTTACGACTGGCATGCGTAAGCCGAACTCGGAGAACGAAACTGCGCGCGGCAAGGGTGCTGGGAAGGACAACGACTTGGTCCCTGGCAAGTCGGCGCTGGGGGCGGTCGATCTGTAAGGGCAGGAGGCATGGCGTCTACTGGCGGAGGATAATGTGTCCCCAAAGGGGAAGCTTTGCCGGCACCTTTGTGGGCTCTTCACGGTTCGTGGGGAATTGAAATCCCTGAGATGAGTGTCATGCCGCCGTCCGGACGGCACTTCTCAAGAGAATAACTGATTGGTAGTTGGCAGGATTGCGGTACCCCCGGGCAGTGCGCTTGATGTTTTTGATCGCCGTGTTGTTGGCCTCCACCTTGCCTGTCGTGGCGCCGGTGATGATCAGCACCTCGATCTCCTTCCACCACCTGCAGACGGTGCGGTAGAGCCTGTTCGTCTCCGGCCGCACTGCCGCCTTGACCAGTTCCTCAAGTATCTCCTTCGCCGCCGCCGCGTCCTCCAGGGAGCCGGTGCGCAGCAGGACCCTGAGCTGTTCCTTGACTTTCCAGACCGCTTGGAGGGTGTCGGTCGGATCATCAACAGCGAACACTTCCTCGAGCCGGAGGGCTGCCCTCTGGGCTGAGCTGATCGCCGCCACACAGCAGGAGCATGCGGTAGGCCCATGCCTTGTCGGCAGCCCTGCCGCGGCGGCCCTTGACCTGCTGGGACAGGTTTTGCCGGGTCTCGGTCACGGCCTGGTTCGCCAGCGAGATCAGGTGGAAGTGATCAACGGCGACGGCAGTCCGCGGCAGCCACATCCGCAACGCTTTCCGGAATGCTGCTAAGGGGTCGATCGCGACGACCTGCACGGCCAGCCTCCACTCAAGCGGCCGGGCAAACAGCCACTCACCGACGCCCTTGTGGTCCCGCCCATCCACGATCCCAAGGACCTGTCCGGTGTCCAGGTCTTCGTCGCCGGGTCCTGGAAATAGCGCACGGACCGGAACCGGTGTTCATCGATGCCAAGCATCCTGGGACTGAGTTTGTCCACGTCGGGCAGCCGCAGGAGACAGGCCTCATTCAGCGCCGCACGGACCATCCACCAGGACACGGCGAAGCCGGCAGCTGTTTCCGACACGGCCCTGTCAACGCCGGACAGAATGTAGGCCATTTGCGCTGAAGTAAAAGGTTGCCGGTGGCGCCGGGCGAAAAGTGGCCATGGTTTTCAACGCCATCGAACTTCTGCCCTAACTTCGAGTGGCGGACTTGAGTATGGCGCTGATGACGTCGGGAAACCGCAACTGGACTTCCGCGGTCCTTGGCCAATTGAGCCTGCTGTTGCCTGGGCCGAGCTCCTGACGGATGAGACCGCATTCCCGGAGCACTCTGAAGTGCGCCGATAGCGTTGATTTGGAAAGTTCGGTTTCGAAGGTTCCGCAGGTCTTGCCGGGTTCAGTGTTGATGTCGGCAAGCAACCGAAGCCGTGTGGGATCGGCACAGGCGTGAAGGACTATGGACAGGTCCAGGTCCTCCACCCGGGGGTGAAATAGGGGTTTCATACAGGCCTTTCTTTTGTCTCACCATCATGTACAGTGTTCGTGTCTTCGTCAATTAGCGAACACTTGGGAGCCTTCATGAACCGCACCACGTCACTCGCCGCCGTCGGCGGCCTGGCAACGGCCCTGGCCTGGGGAGGCATGTTCACCATCGCCAAAACCGCATTTCCTCACCTGGGGCCGTTCCAGCTGACGGCCGCCAGGTTCATCGTGGCAACGATCGTCTTCGTGGTCGTCCTTGCCCTCAATGAGGGTCCCCGGGCCCTCATCCCCGGTAGGAGGGTCGGTGCCCTGTGGCTGGTGGGAACCATTGGCTTCGCCGGATTCAACATGCTCATGTACGCCGGCCTGGCCTACTCGGCGCCACAGACCATCTCCTTGGTCATGGCGACCCTGCCGATGGTCACACTGTTCGTCATGTGGGCCCGCACCAGGAAGCGCCCCGCCGGCCTGGTGTTTCTCTTCTCCGCCATCGCACTCGTCGGTGTCGCCATAGTTCTGGGGAACGGCAACCCGGCCGCCGTCCTTCACGGCGGTCTCGGCCTGGGCGTCCCGCTGACCTTTGCCGGCGTGATCGCGTGGGTCATCTACACGACCAGCCGCGGCGCGTTCCCGAAGTTCAGCTTGCTTCGGTTCACCACGCACACCTGCCTGCTGGGAACGGTTTCCATCATCGTCCTCACCGCGGCGCTGACCTGGAACGAGCCGCCCATAACTGTCGGGGACGTCGGCGCCGTCATCTGGCAGATCCTCTACATGGCACTTCCAGCCACGGTGCTGGCCGTGCTCACCTGGAATCATGCCGTCGCCGCGTTGGGGGCATCCAACGGCGTGCTGTTCATCAACCTTGTCCCCATCACGGCCTTCACCATCGAGGCCATCCGCGGACACCAGCCCACGGGCGGTGAAATCGCGGGAGTGACCCTCACGCTCGCTGCCCTTCTGGCCGTGAACCTGGTCGCGCGCCGGAAGGCGAAAGCTGCTCCACGGATCGAGGCCGCCCAGTCCCGAAGCGATACACCCCGGGAACAGAAGGCCACCGCCAGCTGACCGCAGAAACCTCCGCAGTGAAGAAGCGCGGGTCCTGCCGGCGCCGACATGGGGCCGGAGTCACGCAGTGAGAGATTGAGAGGATTCGGACGATGATCGACATCGGTGAATGGGCTGAGATCCGCCGGTTGCACATGACCGAGGGCCTGTCCGTGCGCGAAATCTCCAACCGGTTGGGAATAGCTTGGAAGACGGTTGACCGGGCGCTGGCCAATGAGCATCCGGCGAAATATCCGACGAGAAGCCGGCCTTCGATAGTCGACCCATACGTGCAGGACATGACCCGGATCCTCACCCAGTTCCCACGCATGGGCGCACCAACACTCGCCCAGCGGGTCGGCTACACGGGCGGACTGAGGCGCAGAGGTTTCGAGACACCGGGTGGGATTAGCAGGAGGATGGGACTACCCCAGGATTGCTTGACTTGAGTCAACGAAATCCTGGGGCAGTCCAATCCTTGAATTCAACCCCAAGTGTGAGTCGCTTCGTCGTGGCCCGTAGCCACGCTGCTGCTCACAACCGGAAAGCGCCCGATCAGTTGACTTCCCATTCGCCAGCCTTAGCCGGCTCCATCTCGGCAAACTTGGCGCCCATTGTCGCGTTGCCTCGTGTGAGCTTCTTAATCGTGAGGCCTTCGGCCTTGTCGTTCGCAAGTCGCAGGTTGTTAGCCGACTTGTGCAGCGCCGCTTTCGTCTTCTCCAAGTCTCTGATCGCTTCGTCGATGCGCTTGACCGCCTCCTCGAAACCGTCAGAAGCAAGCCGCCAGTTGCGGCCGAAGGCGTCCTTGAAATCATCGATCTCTTGCTCAAAGTTTGTGATATCGATGTTCTGCGCCCTTACCACCGCGAGCTCAGTCTTGTACTTGAGCGAGTTCATCGCGGCGTTCCGCAGCAGCGCGATCAACTGGATGAAGAACTGCGGACGGATGACATACATCTTCGCGTAGCGGTGAGATACGTCGACGATCCCGGTGTTGTAGAGCTCGCTGTCGGGCTCGAGCAGAGAGACCAGCACAGCGTACTCACACCCCTTCTCGGTGCGGTCCTTGTCGAGCTCCTTCAGGAAGTCTTCGTTCTTGTGCTTTGTCGCGGTGCCATCGTTCTCGTTCTTCATCTCGAACATGACCGAGACAATCTCAGTACCAGCTTTGTCGGAGTCGCGGAATATATAGTCGCCCTTGCTGCCAGTCCGGGCATCGTTGTCCTTCTCGAAGTAGGCGAGCGGGAAAGCTGTGGCACGGATGCTGTTGAACTCGGTCTCGCAGTGCTGTTCGAGGGTTTCACCGACCATCTTGGTCGACAGCTTTGCCTTCAGGTCTCGCAGTCGCTCGATCTGTTCTTCGCGGTCCTTGATCTGGGTTTCGTACTTGTCCTTCAGGGACTTCTCGCCGAGCTGCTTCTCGAGCTCGGCGCGTTCGAGACTGCTCTTGAGTTTGTCCCGCTCCTTTTCGACGGTATTGACTGCCTCGGTCACGGCGAGCTTCTGCATGACCTCACCGGCATCCAGCTTCACCTTCAGCTCCTGGATCGAGGCGTCCTTCGTCGATGCGGCCTTCTGGAGTTCGTGGACGAGCTTAGCTTCGGCCAGCTCCACTGAGGACTGCTTCTCCTGCTTCATCTGTTCGAGCTCATTCGCAAGCGCGTCGCGCTCCTTTTCAACGGCATGGAGGGCCTCGGTCACGGCGAGCTTCTGCATGACCTCACCGGTATCCAGCTTCACCCTCAGCTCCTGGATCTCGGCATCCTTGGCCGCCGCAGTCTTCTGAAGTTCACTGGCGGCCTTCGTCCCCGCCAGTTCGAGAGCGTTGGCCTTGTCCTGCTCTGCCAACTCAAGCCGATCGTGGAGCTGCTGTTCGAACTCAGCGTCACGAACCTGCTTGACGATGTCGGCGTAGCCGGCCTCATCGATAGTGAATGTCCGCCCGCAGTGCGGGCACTTGATTTCATGCATAGCTGGAACCCCAATTAGGCTACGGCGGCCCCGAATGGCCGCACTTGAATGGCCCTCTGGTCTCTCAGAGGGGAGAAAAATTATCGAGATACGCCGGGCTCCGGCGGCATACAAACCGAACGCAGGCTGATGTGTCGTTCGCTGCCCCCCAGAAGTGGTTCTACAAGGTGCCAATGTTCGTTCGCTAGTACTGTACGAGTCGGTCGCATACCCATTCGGTGTCGAGGCGCTGCCGCTCGTGACAGCGGCCGTCAGTAGCGGTGACTTTGACGCTGCGGTCGAGATCATCAATGTCGATCTTTCCGGCTACGACCGGGCGCACGTTGAAACACTTCGATCCGGTCCTGCTTGGCCCAACCCCATGGAGCTGGCAGCGCCGGCCAGCGCAGAGCTATTGGCAATCAACCAATTTGTCTTCACGGCTCCGGGATCATGGGCTACGCCTACAACGTTGATTGCAGGTGAGCTGAGCAGGAACCGCCCACCTTATGGGCCAAGCGTTGAAACTACTGCATATTTCCTGGTTCGAGGGGGGCCTTCTTTAAGTTTCGCATTCGAATTCCAACTTGTCGCTGCGCAGCGGGACTGAGTCCCAGCAGGAAGACAAGCACGGCGATGGCGGCCAATGATCCAGAAGCCAGCGCGGTGGTGCGGACGTCGAGAATTTCTACGACTGCGCCACCAATAAGCGCACCTGATCCGATACCGATGTTGAACATGGTCGAGCTAGCGGCCGATGCGATGTCCGTGCTGCCGGGTGCCACGACGAGTACTCGTACCTGTACGGCGGCGGCGAAGGCGGTGAAGCCGAGGGCAACAACTGCGAACATCACAACCACGAGCATCGCACTGGCCGCTGCCGCGTAGGCGCAAAACATGGCCGCGGAGATGAGGGCTAGAGGTCCCGCAATCGCCGCATTGGGCATTCTGGGTGCCAGCCAGCCACCCATAAAAACACCTAAAACTCCTGTGATGCCTGCTGCAAGAAGCGCCAGACTCAATTCAGAGGTTCTGAGCCCAGTTGCCTCCGTAAGGAATAGTGTGATGTACGTCTGCGCGATAAATATGCCTGATACTCCCACCGCGGCTGTCAGAAGGATAACGTGAAACGTTCGCCCGTCCGGTGTTGATCCCGATGAGGTGGCTTCATCGTCACGAGAACCACCCGGCAGCAGGATGCTCAGAAGTACGAAGATGCATACACCCAGTGCGGACATTAATAAGAACGTTAGACGCCACCCCTGCTGGTTAGCGATCCAGACGACGGCAGGAATTCCCAAAACTGTACCCAATGAACTACCTGCGAAGACGATGGAAATTACCGTGCCGTGTTTTGGCCGGTCGAACAGCGATACCGCGGTAGTGGCGACAATGGACCAGAAAACGGCATGCGCGAGGGCTCCTAGGATGCGGCCGCCGAGGAGAAAATAGTAGTTGGGCGCGAATGCAGTGCTCAGAGTCGCCAAAACAAGGAGGGCGATAGCTGAGCAAAGCAGTCGCCGTCGCGGAATACCCATACTCAGCTTGGTGAGCGGAATTGAGGACAGAGAGACAATCACGGCATAGCCGGTTACCAGCAAACCGATCATCGCAGGTGTGGTCTCGAAGGATGGCGCCATGAGCGTAAGAAGACCAATGGGCATGTTCTCGACGGTAATGAACATGAAAGTGGATGCCGCGAGTAGGGCGATTACGGCAAAGGCTCTACCGTTTTTTCCTTGAGTGGACCTCCTGGCTGTGCCGTCTTCAGCCAGCACTGTCCTGTTCATTGGGCAACCTCATCGGACAGGCGTGTCTTCAGCTCGTGGTGAAGGGCAGTGTTGGATGCAATGATGCCGCTAACACCAAGGCTCGTGGTACGCCCGCCTGCTTCTGCCACTATCAGCTTTCCCGCCGCCGTGTCCCATATTGCCAACTCATCCTCGAAATATGCGTCGAAGCGCCCCGAAGCGACCCAACACAGCTCGATGGCGGCACTGCCTCCACTTCGTATGTCTCTGACAGCAGGCAGGAGCGCGCATAGAGCCCTGGCTTGTCGGGCACGTGAGGCGGCTTCGTAGGAGAACCCTGTCGTAATCAGCGCTGCAGCTAGAGCCTCAACCGAACCCACCTGAATAACGGCCCCGTTCATTCGGGCGCCCAGGCCGGCTGCGGCGCTAAAGGTTTCTTCCCTTCCAATGTCATGAACCACCCCAACCCATGGCACCCATGTCCCGTCGCGCAGAATCTCGCACGCCACGCTAACGGCAAAGGCAGGTATTCCGTAGAGAAAATTTACTGTGCCATCGAGGGGATCGATCACCCATCTGTATCCGCTTGAGCCAGATCGATGGCCGCGCTCCTCGCCGATAATTTCGTCGCTGGGGCGGTGCCGTCGAATCAGTTCAACGATGGCATCCTCGCTCGCGCGGTCCGCGTCGGTGACCGGGTCGGTGGCGCTGGACTTCGTCGTGGTTGCACCTGGCGCGGCGACACGCGAGACCACTTCCGCAGCCCCAGCGGCTGCTGCCCGTGTGGCCAGATTCAAGAACCATTCCTTACTTCTGGCCCGCTCGCCCCCGTCAGTCATGTAGGTCTCGCGATATGGGCTCTGAGATTTGAAAGTCTCGGAACGTCGCTTCAAATCCCGCCCGTTCCGGAGCGCAGGACATCACGCCGATCTGGCAACTCTCTGACAAGTCGAGATAGCCCAGCCGCAGTAACTGCCAGATCCCCTCACCATCCAAATATTGAACCCGTATTGCCTCCCCGTGTCTTGTCAGCCGGATGGTGACTTCTCGCGGAACACCGGCCAGAGGAAGAACTGACCAATCGGAAAACCCGTTGGTGATGACGGTACTCAGGTTGACCACCCCGTCGGCAAACTCCGCTCCTGTTTTAATCCAGGTTGTGTCATTTGCTCGCACCATCAAGCCGCACTGGTCGTAGAGTGAGGAAAGATTTCCACCGATTGTGACTGTGACGGTAAAGTCTCCTGAAACCGTCCTGAAGTAGAAATGCCCTGTGTCTCTGGTGAATCCATAGAATGTTTTCCTCCAGAAGTCTGTGCCTTGACCGGTCTCGACGTGTAGGACTTCGCCGTTCATCCACCAGTTTTTTGGTTCGTTTATCCATTGCATATCCGCGTGCATCTGTTGTCTCCCCATGAGGCTCTTCCGGCTAAAATGAATGAGTGTGTGCAGCAAAGTTTAGTTCCGTTGCATGTGTCTTTTCAGAGACTCGGATGGCCTCCGACTGCACTGCTTTCCGGTATTTCAGAGAAAGGCCTCGGACAGGGGCCAAGGTAACTACCTCCTGAAAGGACTTATCGCCAAACGGTAGTGCAAGACCGATCAGCGGGTAGGCTTCCCTTGTTTCGTTCGGCACTGCTTCAGGAAGGCCTTCGAGGCTCCCATCAGCGGAAATTAGGGCGCCGAGGTAAAGAGTTCGGACTTCTCCGCGGGAGGCGCAGACTGTGGCGAAAGACTTACCGATTTCCAGGACGTGGTCCAGCTCCTGTCTCAGGGGGTTGATGAGCTGGTTTGCCTCGAAGTCGCCGAAGCACGCTGCGAGCTCCACCTCTATGGATGGCCACTTTTTTACAAAATATCGATAGTTAACGGCCTCAGTTTTCTTATTGGCTGCCAAGCTCCTGACGTGCGGCAGGTGGATGCCAAACGCACTTCGGCTCATCACGATGGGGATTCCGGCGGCGCTGATCCGATGGGCCCATTCAAGATCTTCAACACCGTAGCCCCAGAAGTTGAGGTCGAAGGTCAAGTCGTCACGCTCGACACTCTCGCGTGGCAGCGCGATCAAGGCGGTCCACGCGTAGGCCCAAGGAATTATATGGTCGAATTGAAGTCGAGGATCCGATTCGCCAGGGCCTTTAGCCTGCACCTCTTCGAGCCGGTCCTTGTAGTGGCTGTAGGGATGATGATCGACGACGGTAACGTCTGTGTCATTGTTCGAGTAATCGATCATCTGGCCCACAACACATTGATTCTCCCCGTTTGAGTAATGCTCATTCCATAAGCGGACGAGGAATTGGTCCGGCAGGACCATGTCTGCGTCGAGCAGGACAATTATCTGCCCGGACGACAGGCGCATCGCCATATTGCGGGCCAGGCCCAGCTGCCACTTCTTCGCGGTGACGACAGAGACAATGTTGAGACGGTTCTCGAATTTTCTGCACAGCTCGGCATATTGCGGCGAGTTCTCCATTACACCGACTACGACTTCAAAGTCGTCAGTGGGGAGAGTCTGATGTGAGAGCGACTCTAGCGCCAAACTCATGTTGGCCAGCCGGTCTTTGTACGGTATGACGATGCTGAACTTCATTGCGTCCATTTCATTCTCCGCCAATGCTTAATAGGACCTTGCAGCTGGCGTCTGGGGCAGGGCCCAGCTGCTGATTTCTGATGTCACATCCCAGCGTAGAGAAGGCCCGTTCATAATCCTCGAGACTTATCACCTCGCTGATCAGTTCCTCGGCAGGAAGGAGCCCGGATGCGATGAGGTTGAAAGCCTCTGAGAAGGAGCCATCACGTGAATCAATGGATCCGAGGATGGTAAGGCTGCGGTCGGCGAGCTGGAGCGCATCAATGGTCGCGTCTTGTGTTTTCAAGCCCACTGATAGAAAAGTGCCGCCGCACGCCAACTGAGGGTACAACTCCATCAACATGCCCGATGTGGTGTCTATGACGAGATCGAGCGGTGCCTCAAGGTTGCGGAAATGAGATCGCCGCGCTTCTTCCAGTGAGCGGTAAATTTTCGCTCCTTTAGGCAGGCGCGGGCCCGCGGACCGAAGCCGGGCTTCGGAACGTTCAATGACGATTGGGAGAACGCCTCTCAGGGACAGAGCCCATACATACAACAGGCCCAGGGGTCCCGCGCCAAATACGAACGTGTACGGGCTGGGCAAGCTCAGGTCAAGTTGGCGGACACCCCCGAGGACACAAGCCAGGGGTTCTGTAAGCGCTGCCGCCTTAAGAGACACATCTTCCGGTAGAACGTGCACATATTCTTCGGTGGTGAGGAAGCGGTCAGCGAATGCCCCGTCGTAGCTCACCCCGCTTTCCGTGCCCATCTTGTTGGTGCAGTGGTTCGTGCGACGGCTCTCGCACATTCTGCATTCGCCGCAGAACGGTGTCGGGTTGATAACGACCCTGTCACCGACCTTGGCGTTGGTGACCTTCTCGCCAACTTCGGCCACTATGCCCGTCGCTTCATGCCCGATAGTGACTCCCTGCTGCGCGACCGGATAGGATCCGGAAACGATTCCCAGATCTGTCCCACATATACCGCAGTAATGGATGTCAACTACCACATCGTGTGGCCCTAGAGCGTGAAGGGCTTCCACCTCAACTAGCCGAAGGTCCCAGGGGTCCGCGTATTTCAGTGCTCTCATGCCGTTTTCCTTATCGAGAGGTCGGCCAGGGCCGATCGTAGGGAGACGAGGATTTCGTCGACTTCGTCGTTGCTGATGATCAGCGGTGGTCGGACCTTGATCGTGTGTCCGAATCCGTAGCGGCTTCCGCGAAGGATCAGTCCGTGGCTCTTCGCAATGCTGATGAAGAGGGATGTCGTTTCTGAATTTGGAAGATCGAAACCAAGCATGAGTCCCACGCCGCGGACGTTTCGCATAATCGGGAACTCGGTCTCGAGTTCATGCAGTCCTTGTTTGAGGGCCGCTCCCGCGACTTGCACGTTTTGGAGCACCTGATGATTCTTGATGTAGGCGATAGTCGCTTCCATCGCGGCGAGGGCAAGCGGATTTGCGCCGGAGGTTGTCGAATGTTCCCATGGCTCAAGCACGTCCAGTTCGGCGCGCATGACTACTCCGGCTGCTGGGATACCCACGCCGCCGGCGCCTTTCCCGAAGGTAATGATGTCGGGGCGAAGATCCTTGGCAAAACCGTTGCTGGCAAAGAAGGTCCCCGTTCTGCCGAATCCAGTTTGTACCTCATCGGCGATGATGAGTATCTTGTTCTGATCGCATACTTCCCGGAGCGTCTTGAAGTAGTCCGGAGGAGGCACAATGTTCCCGCCGTTGCCCAGCACAGGTTCGATGATTACTGCTGCTACTTGCCCGTTGGAGGCATATTCCAGAAAATCGTCGAGCCTTCTGGCACACAGCATGTTGCATGAGTCAGGGGTCTTTTCATAGAAACAGTTCAAACAGTCTGGTGCCGGTATTTTCAAAGAACCGACAAAGGGAAGGGTGAAGCTTGCCTGCCGGAACGCATTTCCCGAAACGCCGGCCGCTCCTACAGTCTGTCCGTGATGTGACAGGAACAACGACACAATGCCCGAGCGGCCGGTGGCTTTTTGGGCGATCCTAATGGCACATTCGGTGGCCGAAGACCCGATAATATCCCGGAACCAGAACGCCGCAATGTGCGGGGGTAAAAAATCTTTCAGCGACTCGAATATGGCCGACGTCTTTGCCTGTGTAAGGTCCGATGAGAGGTGGGAACAGCGATCGATCTGCTCGTGGAGCGCGCTCGTCACTTCCGCGTTCGAATAGCCGAGTGAAAGGTTGAAGGTGCCCGAAGCGCAGTCGATATAGGAAAGGGCACCGTCGAACAGCCGCACCCCCTCTCCACGGTATGCCTGCCATTGTTCAACGAGGAGACTATTTTGTGTTGTCATGGTCAGTCTTCTCGACATCTCTCAGCATCGGGTCGGCTGCTGCGCCGACATAGCGAGTACCTCGGGTGGAGGCCGGACGTCGGATTGTGCCTAGTGGCCCCAGACTGCTGCTGTTCTTGAGCCGAATTTGAGAGTCACCGCGGTGCGCGCGCAAGAGCCGCACCACCGTCTACATCGAGCGTCTGTCCTGTAAGGTGTTTCGCCGCATTAGAACATAGGAAAGCAACGACCTGTGCTATGTCCCCAGGCGTCTGTTCCTTGCTCACGTGATCGCCTGTTGATACCTGAGCCAAGGGCACTCTGTCCCGTACCACCTCGTCGAATTCTTGACGGGACACCTCCGCCCATTGCCGGCTCCAGACGAAGCCCGGCCGGACCGCGTTGACGCGGATCCCGCGAGGGGCTAACACAACAGCGAGGGACTTACCCCAGTGCTCCAGTGCCGCTTTCGCGGCTCCGTATGCAGGAGACACGACCCAGGGCATCCCTGCGGCAATGGAGCTGATGTTGCAAATGGTGCCACCGTCTTCGATGCGGTCATGAAGCCGCTCGGTGACTTTATATGGGAGGCCCATGTTCAGGACTGTGATGTCGTCCCACACCGCTGAGGGGGGCCAGCTCTTATCCTGGACGACAGCGACGGACGGACGTCTTTCACCTCCCACAGCATTAATTAGCATGCAGATCTTGTCCGGGAGTTGAGCTCTGACCTGCTCCATTTCTTCCTCCCCGGACAGATCCACTTGGATGTACCGCACCCGGGGATCTGTTCGAACATCTGGCACGCGGCTGTCAAGGCACCAAATTTGATCAACCAACCCTGATTCCAGAAGCTCGGTTGCAATGGCATCACCTATCTGCCCGAAGCCTCCGGTGATGATTGCGGATCTTGACCCAGTCATATTGTCTTCCTCCTTGCTATGAGGTGATGTCGGTAGTCATCGACGAGGCGCGGCATCAAATACTGCTCACTTACCGATCGGGCCGCGGCTTGGCCGAGGGTAGCGCGGATGCCCGGGTCGTCAATGAGTCTTCGCACCGCTGAGGCGAACTCTTCGGCGTCAGCGGGATCAATCAGGATCCCGTTTTGACCGTCCTGGATCTGGTCGATCATCCCGCCAACCCGGGTGGCGACGACGGGCTTTCCTTTGTGCATTGCTTCTGTCGCGGTGAGGCCGAAGCCCTCTTGGATGCTTTTTTGCACCACTACGTCGGCTCGGCGCTGGAGGGCGTTTACACGCAGCGCGTTCAGGGTGTTGTCTTGGAGCGAGAGCGCCAGCACGTGCACCCGGCGTCTCAGATGAGGTTCCAACCGTGAGCGTGCGTTGAGGACAAGTTGGAGTTGCTCCCCGCCCTCCGGGTCATCGGAGATTTCGTCAGGATCTGGGCCGCACAGGATGAGATGAGTTTCTGCGGGGAGTGCGTGGGCGCAGCCTAAAACTCCCATCATGTCTTTGAGCGGGTCCCACCTTGATACTTGGAGGACAACTGAGGCGTCCTGAGGCAGGGGTTCCTCCTGCCACAGCCTGTAGCCCTCGGGCTTGCGGCAAGTACCGTGGAGCCCCAGACCATCTAGGAGTTCTTTTTGCGTCGACTTGGGCAGGGCACGGTTTTTGGGGGCCCGCGGATCAATTGCCGGTGATACCTCGCGGATTTTTATGTCCACACCTGCCCCCGAAAGATATTCCCGCCGGGTAACAGCAATGACATCGACTTTCGCCAGATCGGGTGCGAAAAATGACCACAGTGCAGCTTTCCCTGGTCCATCTTCAGCAGAACCAACGTGGCAGTGCCAGACAATTCGGACGCCGAAAGGTGTCAGAGCACTCGCCAGGCCTAATGTCTGGGCGTCATGGAGCACGACGGTATCGCCCGGCAGAAGAGAACTAAGCAGGTGGTTGAACGGAGCGAGGAACACCCCTCTGTAAATAGCGGCGGATCCGCTTTGGAGGAGGGAAGGATTGCCGCCTCCATGGAACAAGTGATGGAGATTCTTGGTGAAGTGAAAGAACTCCGCAGGTGCTTCAAGGAGAAGCCACCCTGATTCATATGGGCTGTCCTGCTCGTCCACTGTCAGCACTTCGAGCAGCTCTGCCACTCCCCCTCCTGTTGCAGTGGTGTTCACATGTACTACCCACGGTTTCTCGCGGCTGGCCGGTTTCCGGTGCCATCGCAGGCCTGCGATTGTCTGAGTCATCCCACCGAGGCCACTTTGTGATTGAGGTCGGAACGGTTCTCCTGAGACAGGCGGACCGCTCCGGCTTCGACAACTACATCCGTGAAATCGGAGATGGCGCGGAGGCCGGCCGTTTCGCTCCCCTGGTAGCCACCGACGACGACAACCGACGCGCCAGATGCCAGTCCCGCCGCGATCCCTGGTCCGGCGTCCTCAAACACGAGACAGCGCTGAGGTTCAACTCCAAGGCGCGTGCATGCCAACAGGTATCCCTCAGGGTGCGGCTTGCCCACGTTGATGTCTTCGACTGTGACAAAAACTTTCGGTAGCACTAGCCCGCATGCCTTCATGCGGGCCCTCGCCACGTTGGTGCCAGCGGAGGTGACAACGGCCCATTTCTGGTCGGCAAGAGCCTCCAGGACTGCAGCCGCACCGGGGATTTCAGTGACTCCTTCGGTGTCGATGCTCTCAGCCTGGGTGATTCGGGCGGTTTCGCTTTCTGCTACCTCCGGGTTCCCGATGAAGAATGAAACGGTTTCCGCTGTGGGGCGCCCGTGTGCGTGGCCTATGACTGTTTTGGCGTCAAGATCGTGGATTGCGGCGAAGTTCCTCCATGTCCTTTCGACGACAGCAGTGGAATCGACGAGAGTGCCATCCATATCGAACAGGATTGCATCGAATTGTGCTCGCATCTGGTCCTACCTTTCTAGTTGAGTAAGGGTGTTCTGCACCCAGGTAATGTCTTCACGGATCTCGGAGAGGGTTGCGTGTCGATGATCCGTTTCGATGACGAACGATCGGGCATAGTTGAGGCGCAGGAGTGTTGACATCGCCCCAGCGACTTCTGCCATCCCTGCCCCTAGTTGGCAATTTTCCAGCGGCGGCTTGGGATGATCCTTCAAATGCCATTCACCCAGCAAAGACTTTCGCGCGGCCTCGCAGTAGGTGGAAAGGTCCACTCCGTGGAGTGCAAGGTTGCCAACATCTCCCTGCACTCTCAGGTTGCTGCGGCCGACCATCTGCAGAAGCTTTACTAGCTGTGGTGCCGTCAAGACGTTTTCCGTAGCAACCTCAATGCGCGCGGATACAGCTTCATCGCAGATGATCCGCAGAAAATCGGCTGTCCGGCGCAGGTCGTCATCCGTGTTTATCGAGCTTTGCCGAAAGCTTGGGATAAGAATCGTCTGGACGCCGAGGGAATGTGCGGTGTTCAGGGATATCCTGGCGAAATCCACCGCCCGCGCCACTGCGGAACTGTCAACTGTATTAATCCCCAGGTCATTCAGCCGATTGACAGCCACGGCAGTGATCTGAACCCCGGCCGAGTCTGCGTGGTCCTGAAGCCTGGTTATATGCTCCCCCGAATGCAGAACAGGTCCCCGGGTTCCGCCGCCAACATCGATCTGAAGACGCTTGATGCCAGCCTGAGCGGCCAGGCTCGGGGCGTCGAACGTGGTCCCAGGGAGGCGCCACGAAGTCAATCCGAGGGGAACTTTCTTGCTCGCCCCCATCATCGGCTGCCACTCTGGGAGGTAGGCATTGACCCTTCGGTAACTTCTGTCCAGGTACCGTCCGCAGCTACCGCCAACACCTTCCCCGCGTCGGTCCTGCCCTTGGTCGTGCCAAGGTGATAGCCGATCGCCCCAAATTTGTCCGGGGTCATATAGCCCGTGTAATCGAACTGGGACGGGCGCCGGCTCCGGATACCTGGTGAATCCACCATTCCTGAGGGCAATAGCTCCACGACGCGCAGATCCTTCGCGTCGTATTCCTGGGCAACAGACTGAACGAGGGCGGACGCTGCGGCTTTCACCGCCGCGTAGCCGCTCCTGTCCGGGCCGGAGTTGTAAACGACCTCCGAGGAAACACTGATTAACAACCCGTCACCCGCATCCAGCAGTGCAGGAAGGCAGCTATGAAGCCCCGTCCATAATCCGTGCATCATCACTTGAACTTGTCGTGCCCACTCGAGCTCGGTCGTCTCCGCCATTTTTTTGCGGGCCTCGCCGTAGTAGGCGGCGGCAAAACAGAAGACATCAAGTGGCTCGGCTGCAAGGCTCTGCATGGTACGGGAGGTCGCGGCCTGATCACCTAGATCGCAATGGTGCCAGCGTGCTTTGGGGCCGAGACCTTTCGGCTCGCTTCTGCTGACGATGTCAACTGTGTAACCTGCCAGTATCAGGCCCTGGGCTATTCCATGGCCGATTCCTGTTGACCCTCCCACCACAACGGCCCGGGCCGAATTGCGGTCGTTATCCTCCTCACGGTTCATTCGGAAACCAGACCCATCTGCATATCGATTACGAGTTTTTTGAGGGGTCGGTCGTCCAGGTTTCGGCTTCCTCCCTCGGAGAGTTGGTTGAAATACCGAACCGCAGCCATAGGGGAAACACAATGAGTGAGCAGCTGTTTAAAGCGGTTCGGCTCCTGCTTCAGTATTTGTGCGGATGCCGCCAGATGCCTGGCCGATACGCCGCGGTGCCCGGTTACCGACAGTTCTCCTTTTCCGCCCAGGTGAGTGTAAGTGCGGGTGGTGGATGGATTGCCGCAAACATTTGATGCTCGTGTCTCAAAAATTCTGAGGTAAGGCCCTTCAGCCGGCGGCTGGAAACCGCCGATCACATCGATAAGACTTCCGGGCGGTGCCTCATCCAGAGCGGCTGATAAGCAGTCCAGTGTCGAGTCTCGCGGCGTTGCAAGGATCACCCCGGCAGGAGTGTCCGTGTCGGGGAAAATGTCAGACACGTTGATGGTGTCGAAGTCCAGACGGGATACAAGGCGAACGCCGGAACAGGCTGGCGGCCATCCCGACTACGTCCATCACTACGCCGCCTCCGATTACGACGACTTTTTCTGAGCGGCGCAGCAGCCCAACCTCGCCGATTCGGGCGGCGACTTTCATCGCTGATTCGACGTCCTTGGTGCCCTCATTTCCTTCAAGAACCATGTACGAAGGCAGCAAACCCCAGTGCACGAAGTAGCGGTGGATCTCCTGCCGATAAATTCTGTTCACCGCGTCATCGAGAACGATAAGAACCTGATGCTCCCGGTCCTGCGTCGAAAGACACCACTCGGCAAGCACCGGGCTCTCCACATCGAGCAGTCCCTTGCAAATGCGAACGTCGTAGGTGATCGTGTGGGAATGTTCGACGGTCCATGTGCCTGAAGTGTTGAGTGGGTCGAACTTCGATTCAGCCGGGAAGGTTTCCATGAGACTCTCAATTCCTTTGACTTGGAGCGCAACGGTGTTGGGTAGCTTCTGCAATAAGACGGAGTCATCGGCTGGGAACGGCGCTGTGGGGGCCCGATAACCTGTAACGATACACAAGACGCTAGTCGAGCGTGTAGCGTTACACAAATCGCTTGATGGAACTGAGTTGGCCACGTAGTCTCGATTGGTGACAAAACAGAATCAGCGTCGAGTGACCCTCCGCGACGTTGCTAATGAGGCTGGCCTGTCGGTCATGACCGTCTCGTATGCATTCAATAACCCTGAGCGTGTCTCCGAGGAGTCGCTCCAGCGCGTGCTCAAAGCGTCCAAGGATTTGGGGTATACCGGGAAGAATCCGTGGGCGACCTCACTGAAAACGGGCAGGTCGAACAGCCTGGGTGTTGTTTTTGGCGAGCACCTTACCTACGCGTTCCGTGATCCACAGGCCAGCGAATTTCTCGCGGGGGTTGCCAGCGTTTGTGTTGAACACCATCTGGGTCTGACGTTTATTCCCACTGAAGGGACCCCTGGAGACGCCTCCCGGGTGTCGGAAGCGGCTGTGGATGGGTACGTCTTCTGGACTACGGTCGCGGATGATCCAACATTGGGGGCAGCGGTCAGGACTGGTCGCCCTTGCGCCATTCAAGGTGGGCCTGAATATGATGGCATCGTTAAAGTGGGTGCTGATGACCGGGCGGCGGCGCGGGCGATGAGCAAGACGTGCCTGAAGGAAACAAACCATCCGGTAATTGTCAGTTTCTCCCTCGATCACACGCGCACGCCATGCCAGGGATACGGCTTGGATGTAACTGAGGCCAAACTTCCCGTAACGCAGGACCGCCTGCAAGGTTTTCGGGAAGGTCTTGAGGCGGCGGGCTTCAAGTGGAGTGACGTCTATGTCGTCGCGCTTTCCCGTAACCTCAGGACCGAGGCGAAAGCCACCTTCGATCTCCTTTTGAAGGAGGCCCGTATCCCTGTTGATGCTGTTCTGTGCATGAGTGACGAACTGGCTGTGGGAGTGTTGGAGGCCGCTTCCGAACACGGGCGAGTGGTGCCGAGCAGTCTTTCGGTTTCGGGATGGGATGACGGGCTGGCGGCCGCCGCCGAAGGCCTGACGACCCTCCGGCAGTCGTTGTATGAGCAGGGGCGGACCTGCGGTCAGATCGCGGCCGGCCTCACGGCCGATCAGCCGCAGGCATCCTGGCGTGTCATCGAAAGAAGAAGCACCAGGCGCTGACTTTTCTCCACATGGTATCGGGCGTTTCGATACCGTCTTGCCTAGGTCCGCTCGACCAGTTCGGCCACAGGGAAGGCGGCCGGTTCCAGCGACAGCGGCGTGAAGGCCCGCCGCAGGCGGATCACTATGAAGCCAGCGGCAAGGGCGATGATTCCTGCCCAAACCGGGACCATGACGAGCTGATCCTGGTCGATCATCCATCCTCCAACAAAGGAACCACCGGCTATTCCGATCTGAAAAGCGACGACGTACACCGATGAGGCTACATCCGCAGATCCTGGAGCAACCCGAATGACGGCGGACTGCAGACAGACCGGCACCGCCGCGAATGCTCCGCCGAGTGCAACCACTGACACGATGACGGCGACCGGTGCCACGTCAGCAAAAGCAGCCATACCGAACAGGGCGGCCGCCAAGGTACCCAGACACACGACAGCCGCCAGCCTGGGGCGGCGGTCGGTCACTTTCCCCACGATAAATACCCCCATCAGCCCGGCAAGGCCGAAGGCCAGCAAAACTATGGACAGCGCAGTCCCCGTCACCCCCGCATAACGCTCAAGAAAGACGGCTATGTAGGTGTAAGTGGCGAAATAGGCAACAACAACGAGCACCGTTCCCCCACACAGCGCAATGAGTGTCCCATCCTTGATCGTACGGACGAACGGCTCCCACTGCGCCCGGTGGCCTCTGTCCCCCGAAGGTGATCTCAAAGCTGGAAGGGCCGATCGGAGTCCGATGAAGGTGATAATTGCCAAGAATGCAAGAAGAGCCGCGGCCAATCGCCAACCGATCAGTTCCCCCAAGGCCGTGACGAGCGGTGTTCCGGCCACCATCGCCAGAGAGCTCCCCGTGAAGGCAATCGCCGTGGCATAACCTTCACGGCCTCTGGGAACAAGCAGGGCGGCCGTGGGGGCGATCATCGACCAAAAGATTCCGTGCGTAGTGGCGGAGAGCAGCCTGGCCCCGAGCAGTAGTTCGTAGGTGGGCGCGACCGATATGGCCACATTGGAAACGGCCAGTGCGGCCACAGTGATCAGGATAAGACGGCGGCGACCAACAGATGACGTCATCACAACGACGGGGATAACGGTTACTGCCACGACTGCGGCGTACAAAGTCAATAGGGCGCCGATCTGGGATTCAGCCACCTGCAGGTCAGCCGACATCCTCGGGAGCAAGCCCACGGGAAACGATTCCGAGGTGTTGTACCCAAAGGCGGCCAGGGCAAGCATGAGCAGTCCAACTCGAACTCGACGTGTGATCATCATTTGTGTAACGATACACCTTGAGTCCCCAATCGAGCTAAGGCTAGTGACAGGATCATCAATACGCAGGGAAATATGAAGTGCAAAGAGGCAGGAGAGGTTTCTGTTGGTTTGGAAAGGCCGGTGCTTCTGTCCGTTTATGAGTTGCCAGTGAGGTCCGAACAGTAGGTTGCCAGGGACACGCGGGCTGAAGGTCCAGCTGTCCTCCCATGAAGCAGGTCGAATCAAAGGAGCGGCATTGAAAACACAGCGTCGGCGGACATCGGGTTTGACCGTCAACATCAAGGACGTAGCATTGGCCGCCGGAGTCTCGACGGCTACGGTGTCACGCGCCCTGAGACAACAACCTAGCGTTACACCATCGACCAGAAACAGAATCACCGGAATCGCTGCGGCCATGGGCTATTCCATTTCCCCCTCGGCCGCGGCCCTGGCCACAGGACGGTCCCGAATCATAACGGTACTGACCCCCTCGGTGAGCCACTGGTTCTATTCCAAAGCTCTCGAAGGCGCGTCCCGCGCACTGGCGGCCCGAAACTACAGTCTCAACATCGTTGTTACCGATGCGCACGATCGCAACCGCATCGGGGCGCTAGGCCCAAGCCATGTCGATGCCTTCCTCATCCTCGGCAACGCCGCCGAGTCAGGAACAGCACTATCGGAGCTGACAGGCTCAACACTTCCCTGTGTTGTCGTCGGCGGCAGCGCCTCTCGCGGCCACAGCGTTGGAGTAGATGAGCAGCAAATGCTCTCCGCAGCAGTACGCCATTTGCGCCAATCAGGGCATAAGCGCACAGCGCTGTTGATCGCGGACAGCCACATATGGATAGAAGAGGATACCGGCTGCCCGGAGATCCTTGAGGCAGTGCGAAAGTCCTTGACATACAGGGCAACGGAATCACCCCTTGAATCATTCACTCGGGCCAGGGCGGTCTTTGAAAAGCTATGGACAGGTTGGACATCGGGACCTGTCGCGTTCATCTGTCCCTCAGATGAAGCGGCCATTGGGATCCTCTTCGAATGCGCTAGACGAGGAGTAAGAATCCCTGAGCAGGTTGCGGTTGTCAGCTTGGAAGGAAATGACCTGGCTGCCCCCCTTGGATTGACATCCATCCTTCAACATCCAGCGGATCAAGCGGCTCTGGCAGTCAGAATCCTCCTTGATGAGCTCGCCGGAGCCAGCGGAGAGCCCTCTTCGGTGACAACCCCATTCGAGCTGATCGTCCGAAGCTCATCATCCCTTCAGGAGACACCCGCTGCATTGACCGACAAAACCCAGCACCTCAAAGAGCCGTCCGGAGCACTCTCGCGACAGAAGCAGATAGATTGAAAAGTATCCAAGGACGATACTTATAGCGTCCGCGGCGACAGCGAGAGCATCCTCGACGGAGTGGCGGATCAATTCCGCTCGATCGGCCCGAAGCCGAGGCGACTAACCTGTGTGTCCTTGCCGGACGCCCGTTCCGGGCTGAAAATGGTGCCGTGGCCGCCTGCCAACGCCGTGTTTCTATGGTTCTTTGAGGCCGTCGACTAGCCGGGCGTTGGGGGTCACGCTCAGTCTGACCCATTGGTAGAGGAGATTCGATTGACGCTCACTGAAGGTCAATAACGGGTGCTGCGAGTCTGAACATCCCGGATCCACCCCAATCAGTACCCCTGAACGTATGCCTGGAGCTCGGGCCGGTAACGAGGTCGACCAGGGCCCTGCTGACACAGCAGCACCAGGGTTAGCGTTGGGCGCGGGTACTTGAGGCAGCTTTAGAGTCTGAAAGGCCCGGGGACATTCTGCGACTGAGGAGCATCTCTGCCATCCCGGGAGATCATGCCATAGGTACTACCAGCATTGCTTTCCGGCACGATTTATTGTCAGGAAATCGGACTTTTGCTTCGACAGGTTAATGGGATCGGAAGCTGCGGTTCAGTCCCTCAACACCTGCCATGCAGCTTGCTGGAATAGTATTAGTCATGGCCGACCACGCTTTGTCAGTACACAGCACCGCCCAGGGCATGCGCCGTGAACTACGGGACGGCGACATCTACTTTGCCTTCAGAAATATGGCCACCGCGCTTCAGTCATTTCGCGTAGCCTCCCGAACGGATCAAGAAAACTTCTTAGTACCACCTCCCGAATCAACAGGCTCCAAACGATGGGACACTTTGCTCGCAGCTGTTGTAGGGAGGGAATGCGATCGGCTGAACATTGCCAGGCCCGATTGGACCAGACCCGCCCCTCTACTGGAGGAATGGGTGGTCACCGCGGCAAAGAAACCTACCGCAGCTTGGATCGCGAGGACCAAGGGCGGTGCGCCCGAAGGACTATCGCGTCTGAACCTCTGGGTATATGTCCGTGACCTAGAGGGTGCGTAGCACTTGTCATGAATGGGTTTTAGGTTCACGAGTCGGAGGCGTCGCAGTCCTTTTGGCATTAGACTCAGCTGCCCTAACTGCTCCATAAGTTCCTGAAACCACCCGCAGGGTATGGCTGACGCAATGAGCCCAGCGGAAAGGTCAGCGTTCCGGCGGGAGCATGCCATCCAAGGGTCCCGGTAACCACGGCTGGCTCTTCGGTTACCGGGCTGCCCAGTCCTAAGACCCGAGCATTGAACGCCCGCCAACTAGTTCCAATGCGTTTCTTTCACTCCGGCGCTGTCGAGGAGTTCGTATAACGCGCGGATGCCTCCTGTGCGGTGTCCTGGAGTGGTGGCTGTGAAAATGACGCGGTGCGCAGCCCTGGAGAGCCCGACGAAGAAGGTGGAGGTGGCTTCTTGGCTGTCCTTCTTGTAGGACCACCATTGTTGATCGTCCAAGCCCAGCATGATGACCGTGTGGTATTCCAGTCCCTTGCTGCGGTGGATAGTCATGAGTGTGGCTGCATCCTGCGCAGCTACGTCAGAGAAGATTTGGCTCCAGCTGCGCTCTGCCTTCATGACAGCCCGGAGGCGCTCTGTCAGTGCCTCCAGAAGGAGGGCGAGGTCATCTCCGGCGTGTTGGGATCGCACGAAGGCTTTCAGTTGTTTGGCTTCAACGATCAAGGTTGCGCGTTGAATGACGCTGACAGGATCCGTCGTCGAAACCGGGTTCGTCCTGAGCCATTGTCGAAGGTCTGAGGTGAATGCGCTGAGGTGGTCGGCGCTTGTACGTTCCTCACGGACACTGTGCTCATTGCCGTTGATCCGGTTGAGCAAGGCTTGGGTTTCGACCCAGGTGGAGGCGAGCCCGAATTTCTCGGCGGCGAGCTGAAGCACTCCTATGAGCAGTTGGATGACGTCGTTTTTCAGGAGTTCTGTGAGGCGGAGCTTGCCGTAGGTGGTGTCATCATTCCGGAGAGAGATTCCACGCCGGGACAGTGCGATGGCGAGCGTGGGCTCTATATCGGCCACCTTTTGTCGGGCGACGAGTGCGAAGTCCGACGTGCTCCGCCCGGACGACGAGATATCGGTTGCGATCCATTCGGCGATGTGCTCGGACTGGCGGGCTTCGTTGGGGTAGGTCCAGATCTCGAGAGGGACATGTCCTGTTTCGCTTTTGGCTTTGGATACCCCTTGGGTAATTGCCGGGTCGAGTTTGCTGGCGACATGGTGCTGCGCGGATACCAGTTCGGCTGACGAGCGGAAATTCCAGGTCAGATGGAAGCGTTTGGCGGAGAAATCCTTTTCGTAGCGCCCCATGGCGTCTTCGAGGGCACCGGCAAAACGCATGATTCGCTGCTTGCTGTCTCCGACGGCAGTAGTATCGACGCCTGGATGCCCGAAGACAGTCTGAAGGAAGGTGATTTGGGCGCTGGTGGTGTCTTGGAACTCGTCGACGAACACGAATGGGTAGGTGGCGCGTAAGGCCCTTGCTATGCGGGGGTTTGAACGAACGAGGAGGTCCGCAATCCGGTTGAGCATCGTGAAATCGACCGTCGGCACACGGGATCCCAAGTATTGTTCTTGCCACCAGGACCAGGCGGCGTACTCCTCAGCCGATGCTGGCACTTCTTCGGGGTTTAGAGGCAGCTTCCAAATCCCGACGGTATCGGCCAGGAATCTGCCAGCATTGATGGAGTACAGCTTGCGTTCCATCCCCGCGGGGCCATTCCGGGCAATCTCAGTCAGGAAGTCGCGCACTGCTCTCTCATACCAGAATTGGATGTCGTAGCCTGCATGGTCAAAGCGCCACGGAGAGGGCAGCGCCTGTGCGAAACGGTCTACGAGTCCTTTGGTGAACGCATCGAAGGTAAGGGACACAAAACGATGTGCGTGGTCAGGAACACGTGCGGCAACGCGGCGTGCCAGATTGATCGCAGAGTCACGCTTGTAAGAGATAGCCAAAATTCGGCCCGGCGCGCGGCAGACACCGGTTTGCAAAAGGTACGCCGCACGTTGCGCAAGGAATTCCGTCTTGCCCGCCCCGGGGCCGGCCGTAACAGCAGCATTGCCCGTATGCCGCAGGGCCTCCCAGGCCGTTGGCTCAAGATCCTCAATGTCCGTCGGCCGCCACAACCCAGGCGCCACCGTACGGGCACCTGCCAACTCCTCCGGATATTCATCATCAAGATTCATGGCTGAACACGCTCACGAACGAACTCAACCAAGGCCTTCAAGACCGGTGGCGGATCAGCCAAGGCTCCTTCCTGCAACTGGCTCAGGGCACGCAAGTGCGTGGCAGGCTTGGAACGATTACTGAATAGATACCGATACCAACGCAACAGCTCCTGTTTCTCTTCGGAATCTTGTTTATTCGTCGGGTTCCAGTATTTCCGCCCCCGGCTTGTACCCCCGGTGCCAATAACTGATTCTGTGGCATCGGAGTTCTGTGGCCCCCGCTCCCCGTCGTCCAACGATGTGTAGGCATCCCAGTAGTGGTCCAGCATCAGCATGTCCAAATCGAGCAGTGCCGAGAAGAACACTCCGTGTTCCCTCAATTTGTCCCGCACGGGACGAAGATACTGGATAGCCAGGTCATCACTGATGTCTTCCACCGATGCGAACCCGTCCAAAGCAGGGATCACATCGTGGCCGAATTCTGCGAGGAGTTTGCACGCATTCCGAAAGCGTCCCGCACCCCCACCTGCGCGCCCATGGTCGAGGTCAAGCAACGTCGCATGCGGAATTCCCAAATCAGTAAGCAACCGCCAAAAGTGCTGCGTATGCCGACCACCTAAAGGCACCATGGCCACAAACGACGGATCCAAATCGAAGCCAAGGCCGCGGGCGATCGCAGGTAAGACAACCTGCTCAGAATCCCCCTCACCAAGCAAGACAAACCGCGCGAAATACAACTCTGGATGGGCTCGAACAGCCTCACGCACATAGGTCCCGGCTACCGAGCCATCCAAAGGCAAAGTGATGGCTCGAACAGAGACACCACCCGTGCCGCCATCGAGACGGAAATACCGAACAGCACCGGGGTCAACCCGCCCCAACGCGCTTGCTGAGTGTGTGGACAACAGCACTTGCACTCGGGAACCTGCACCCAGCTCCAGAAGCTGGCTGACGATGCGGGAGAGGTAGAACGGAGAGAGATTGTTTTCGGGTTCCTCCACGGCAAGAACAGTCAATGCCGGCAAGTTAGTTGCCGCCGAATCAAAACTGTCGTTCTCCGGATCATTTGCAATTTCCGATTCAAGGTCCAACGAAGCTGTAGTCAACGCCAGATGCAACAAAGAGCGTTGGCCGTCGCTAAGGAGCCGGGCAGGCCGGGCTGTCTTCATCGGATCTGGTTCAAATGTGAGTTCGGCACCACGCAGAAACTGGTCAATATCAGGTTCGAGAGGCTGGAACCGAAGGGTCGAATGCGTGCCCGCCCCATGTAACTGCTGCCACCTCTCACCAAAGGCCGTTTCGACGGACTGTGTGGCCTTCTCCTCATGGAACTTCTTACCGACGTCAGCGGACATCTCGCGAACAAGGTCACGCAGGTCGTTTGACCATCGAGCTGCGCGCCACAAGCGACCCCGCAAGAATGCAGTGACCTGGCGGGCTCCATCTCGAGAGGCCGGCACATAGACAAACTGCACACGGGATCGTTCAGCGGGCGAAAACCTGTGTTCATCGTCGCTGTCGTAAGTATCCGCGAAAGAGGTCACGGCCATGAGACTCGTCTCAATCGCACCGTCAACCGTGCTGTCAGCTGTCCAGCTCGACTCAAGCACAATGCGGCATTTGAGGTTCCCTTCATCGTCAGCCGCCATGCGGCGGAAAAACTCCGGAACAAATCGCCTGTCCCCGTCCTCGCTGTCCAGTTCGGGGAAAGCCAGGACAACCTCGATCGACATCGACCGCGTTGTGACCTCTTCGTCGCCGCTCCCATCAGGCGGAACGTGAAAGTCATCGAGCCGCACGCTTCGTTCTTCAGCCGATATGCCAAATACGCGTTGGAGTGCTTGGCAGGCCGCGGTTTTCCCGCTCCCGTTGTTCCCGATGAACGCCGTAAGGTCCGGCTCGAACTCAATCTTCTCCGGCTCATCACCAAAACACCGGAAATTCCGCAACGTCACGGATTCGATGTGCATCTTGTCCCCCTTTGACACCAACTGGTGCCTGAGAGGCTAGTACATCGCCGCGGACTCGTTGGATTGTGACAGCAAGCTCGCAGTTCGAACTTCGCTTTAGCTTGCTCGTTAGCGGGTGTGTCGGGCGGTTTCTTTCATCAAGGCGCCCCTCGACACTGCCCTGAATAGCTGCGGCGGGATGGTGAACTATGGAAGCACTCCGGGGTGGTGAACCACCTCGCCGCTGGCGGGTCCACAATGTTCAAACCACAGTGCACGGACCTGGCGACGGCCTTGCTCACCCCCAGAGATTGTCATGAAGTAGCCCTCTGCGGACTCCCATCACTGCCTCGACTACGGTGGACGAACGTACGGGCTGCCTCCGGAACGGGATCCCTCTGGCGAATGAACGTCTGATTCCCCCTGCGACATTTACGGAGGTCAACCGATGGATGCGGATGCGAAGTATCCAGGCGAACGCGCTCACGCCGAATTCTTCCCAGCAGGAGCAACGGATCCGGCGCCAGCATCTGATAAGCCAATCAGCGCCCCTCCCACAACTTGGTGGATGCACTCTTGCTTCTATTCATGCCTCTTCGATGACGTCACCAAGCTGGACAAAGATGCTTCTTGCGAAAGAGTCGTCAAAATGTAGCGCAGACGAGACGCAGATGACAGCGTGAGTGGTCGGCGGCGCAATAGAATGTAAGCCGGAGGGCGGGGAATATTATGGTGTACACGACACAGGAATCTGCGCTGTCGAACAGTGCGATATCGAACTATGCCGAGATGGTGGGGCATCATCACGGCATCTACTCGCCCTCAGGACGGGCTGATCTAAAGCATCTTCTGGACAAGCTTGGCGGGACGGTCGACGTTTCCAACTCCATCTTCGCTTCGGAAGCATTGACCGTGTATGGGCCTCAGGCCGGCTTCGTCGTTCACCTGCCACCGTTGACATCCGAACGGCGAGATCGCTTCACGATCGCTCATGAACTGGGTCACTACTTTCTGCATTATCTCGAACCTGGCCGGACGGAGCGGGTCTCTTTCGGCAGGGGGGAGCGGAACCGCACTGAGACGCAGGCTAACGTCTTTGCAGCTTCTCTCCTCATGCCGGCAGACTATTTCAGGCAGGCCTACAGGCGGCTCGGAAGTGACTGGTTTGCTTTGGGGGACGAGTTTGGGGTCTCGGCCAAGGCCGCTGAAGTCCGTGCCCAAGCCCTGAGGCTTTAGCGTTGGCAGCATCTAGGGCGAAGTCGAAGTTGTTCATGTCCTGCGACCTCGTGGGATCTACCAGTTTCAAGCAGACCCAGCGTGGCTGGCAGAAGGTGTTCTTGAGCTTCTACTGGGAGTTTCCCCAGTTCTTGGTGGATGCCGACCGTGCTCAAACTCAACTCGATAATGAGAAAACATCCTTCTCGTTGTGGAAAGGTGTGGGCGACGAGCTGCTATTTGAAGTCGACGTCACGACGGAGAGGCAGATCAGCCGTGCCGTCCGCGTGTGGCTGGCCGCAGTGGGGCGCTACGAGGATCAGGTCCTTGCTGACTACAAACTTGCCCTGAAAGGGGGAGCGTTCATTGCAACCTTCCCAGGTCCCGACAGCGAGTCCACTATCCCCATTAGCCCCGAGGATGAGGACTCCGACGAAGCTGTTGTTGTTCTCAACGACAAGGCACTGACAGGTCAGCGCAGGACGCGTCGCTACCTCTATGACTACTTCGGCCCCAGCATTGATACTGGTTTTAGGGTAATTGGGCGTGCGGAACGCAGATATTTCACCCTGTCCGTAGAAGTCGCATGGGCAATCGCCCTAGCCGCCCATGCCGCCGCGCCAGACGATGCGAACGAAAAGACTCACGTAGTCAGTGACTTCGTATTCAAAGGTTCGCACATCCTCAAGGGAGTCTGGAGAGCGAGGGAGTATCCGCTTTTCGCCATCGACCGGGAATGCACCGACAAAGTCAATGAGGCTGTTGCCGACATGAATGGCGAGCGGCTAAAGGCGGAGCAGATAATTAGGGTTGGTACAGCCTGCGCCAGCGACGAGCACTGGCCATTTGCCCTGTACCTTCCTGAATCGACGCACGCCCGCTTCCAGGAGAAACCTGAAGACGTGATGGCGGATCTGCTCCTCTCCGAGTCAACTCGAGAAGGAGCAGAGACCCTTGTCGACGATGAAGGCGGAGAGTCGCTGGAAGATTCGCCACCGCTCGGATAAGCGCCTGTGTGAGCACCGTGTGAGCTCGGACCATAAGACACCGGGGGCCATGGCATGGACCCCTGCATACGAACGGCTGCCCATAGACTGGTGGGCTTAGCTGATGGTTGCCTGTCCAGGCCATGCTCTCAGAGCAGCTGTTCGGAGCTGCTCGATCTCTTCCTGATGAGTGTTGCCGCACTCCTGCCGGAAGTATCCTTGCAGGGCTTGTTGGAAGGCCAGGTAGGAATCGGGATTCCTCTGCCGGAGGGTGAGCGTCGAGAGGGGAACGGTCCGCGGTATCGACAGCCCGCTTGAAGGTACGGTGATTGGGCGCAGGAGGCCCTTCCTGCCGGGTCGGCCGTCGATGATCTCGTAACCGATCTTCCCCTTTCCCCTCGTGACGACATCACCGACCTGGAAGCGGTCCACGGCCCGCGGAGACTCACCGAAGTACCACAGGCTCTTCCCACATTTCGGACAGGCTTCAAGCTCTTTGGCCTTCGCTTCGTCCTCAAGCGTGCCCGGACGGATATCGGCCACAAAATTCCGGCTCATCGCCCCATGGGAAACGATTCGCTTGATCGGCGGGTACTTCGGGGATGCCGTGTATCCGACATAGTGCCTGATCGGATAGACCTCCCCCGAAATGTCGATATCAGAGACCATCGTCGGCCACCCGTAACACAGAACATACACATGCTCCTGATGCTCACGACACTCTGCCGGGCACGGACGCGGCATCCCATCGTCCCAAACGAGTTCTAGCCCCAGCTGCACCTCGACTCATTCCCCCCGGGCCTGCGGCATCTTTGACCCGTCCCCTGCCCGCACGGTGGCGGTAAAACGACGCATATCAGTCGTCTGCTTGCGTCGCCAGTGTCAAGGAACCCGCGAACGAGATTGGTCTTCTTCGTCAGTTTGATTCCTTTTCCCTACTGGCTGACTGGGGAGAAATCTTGCAGGCTCTACCATCGCATCTTCATGTCATCACTGAAAGTTTATCTGGAGCCTGGCAAGCGTGTTCTCATCAGCCGCGAACCGCTGGATCCTGAAGCGTTCATAACCGCCTACCGTCGACTTGGTTGGATCTCCCAAAGCCAGCACCGACTCCTGCGGTCTGTACTAGACGCCATTCCCGCTGCTGTTCCGGCCATACTACTTGCTCCTACGCAGGAGCAGTTCAGGCCTTCCATGGTCAACGAGCGGAAGCTGGCAACGTCCCGTCACCCCCGAATCAGGACGGCGTCGGCTGTGATCCCCGTCCACCGAGGACTCCTACGGAGTGGTTGGGTCCCCGGATAGAAGTCCAGTGTTTGTGTGAGTTTCGTGTCCGAGAATGGACACAGGAGGAAATTCACGAATCATGGCACGCAGACACACCCCCGAGCAGGTCATCGCCAAGGTCCGGCAGGGCCAGAAAATGCTCAATGACGGCCTCCCTCATCGCCTCCGCCGGGTGTTCAAGCCGGTAAGAACATCATCACTGGAAAATTCTGAGCCCCGAACCCCGCCGCCGTGCCGTGCGCATGGCGGTGGAGAAGTTCGGGGCTTCCGAACGCTTCGCCTGCAAGGTCATCGGCCAGAACCGGTCAGCCTTCGGCAAGAAGAAGCCCGACATGGGCTTCGAGGAAGTGCGGCTCCGTGCAGCCCTGCGCGCCGTCGCGGTGACGCACCCGGCGTGGGGATGGCGGAAAGCCCGCTGGCAGCTGCTCGCCCAGCCGGAGTGGGCTGGAGTGGCGCTGAACAGGAAGCGGGTGCGCCGGCTCTGGCGCGACGAAGGACTCACCTGCAAGCCCAGGGCGAGGAAGAAGCGGCGGACCGGGCCCGGAGCCGGGCAGCAGAAGCGTCTCACGGCCGAATATCCGATGCACGTGGTCAGCTTCGACTTCCAGTCCGATGTGACTTCCTGCGGCCGGAACATCCGCTTCTTCAACGTCATCGATGAATACACGCGCAGCGCCCTGGCCATCACCCCGCGCAGGTCGTTCAAAGTGTCGGACGTGGTCGCGGTGCTGGAGAACATCATCGCCGAAACCGGCACCACCCCGACCTACGTCCGGTGCGACAACGGGCCCGAGTTCACTGCGGCCGCGCTGATCGGTTGGTGCAATACCGCCGGCGTGGATACCGTTGTTCACAGACGAGAGATCAGTGTCCGAGTGGTTACGCTCGACCGTCCGTCGGCGCGGAAATACCAGCGCACGGTTCTAGGCGTCGAAGGCACGTGCTTCACGAGCAGTGTGGATGACTTCAGGAAGGCCTTGAGCAAGCCAGTTGACCTGCTCGCGATCAGCACCCACGGAACGCCAAACGGATTCGTAGGGTTCGGCTGGCATGAGGGGATCGCCGCATCTGATCTGTCGGGGCTTTGCAAAACTCTACTTGTGCTCGCTTGCTCACAGACCTCTGACCGTGCGAAATCCGGGCGAAGCAGTTCTCGGCCGTCTCTGTAGTGCTCGCCACAGGGGAACCTGAGTCGAGAACAGCGGACCGATCCATAGCCAGATTTCTCCATCACCCGGAGATAAGGTTGAACGGTGACGCAGTGTTGGAGTCCCTTCTGGCCACGCCTCGGCCAGCGAGGCAACACGCTTCCGCGGGTTGGTATGTATACGAAGAACGGACCCGCGAAGGCGCGCATCTGTGACTTTGGATCGTAGCGGGCGAAATACCCGCGCCATGGCACTCCCCTGCTGCCGACAACCCAGTGGCACGAGATCGTTTAGTCAGCCCAGCCCGCCTTGGACACAACCCCATCCCCCGATGGCATATGGTTCACCAGAAAAGGTGCTCGTTTGAGCCGGGGCGAAACGGTGAGTTGATGGTCTGTCCCGCTGCCTGGGCGCTTTTCCCTACCTGTAAATGCCTCTGCATCACCCGCTCCCATAAAAGCCGTGGCTAGTGAAGTCTGACGTTACTAGCTGGGACTGCCACGCACTTTCTTTATTCGCCCCCGAAGATGAATCTGCCGATTTTCCTTAGGATGCCTTTGGCTTTGTGTTGACTCCGGTTTGCTTGAAGGTGGTCTTCAGGCTCGGGTGAAATGACCCGCTTCGCGACAGGCGCCAGATGGGCCGCGCTGTGCGTCTCGGGTGTCAACCGAAACTCGTCGGAAGCCTGAGTCCGTTTCTCATCTGACTGCTTTTCTGGTTCCTGTGGTGCCCGCGTTTCAGTCTCGGAGCGCTCTTCTTCGACTTGCCTTAGGGTTGCTTGGGTCGCGGCCTTCCGCTGCTCCTCGTGGGCTTTGAGTTGTTGTTCTTCTTGAGGGGCTTGTTCCCGTTCGCGAAGAAGCGCTTCGTTCCGGGCACGTTTCTGCTCCAGGGTTTCCAGCTTGCGGAGCAGCACCCATCCCTTCTCGATGCGTTCGGTCAATCCTTCCTTGGCAAGAGCGGTAAGGAAGGACTGAAGGGAGTTCGTACGCTGTGAAATGCTGCGGCTGGTAGGAATGCGCTCTTGGCTCAGTACCTTCCAGCAGTCCTGTTCGGTGATCTCCTCACCGGGTTGTTTCGGGTGGACCAGGCGTTCATAGAGGACGGCATGCCAGTGAACTGGGTTGGCGTGTATTCCTCCTGGCTTGTTGTCGTAGTTGTCGATGACTTTGGGCAGTTCCACCCAGCGTTCGATCATTTCGGCTCTTAGCGAGTGTTGCTCCCATTCCGAGCGCCAGAGGGCCCACCGTTCCGTGCGTTCCTGTTCTTCGCGCTTCTTGCGTTCTTCCTCCTCTTTAAGTCGCTGCTTTTCAGCCAGTTCGCGTAACCTGGCTTCCTCCGCCTGCCTTCGTCGTTCGGCTTCGGCTTCTTCTCGTTCTTTGATGGCTTTATCTATCCGGCGCATCGTGGGAGTGATCAGCCCGTCAGGGGTCAGTTCGCAGTCCGCGATAGCCTCCAGGGCAAGCCAAGCTGTCGCCTGTTTCGAAGCGACTTTCGTGGTGAATCCTTTGTCTCCGGCCAGGGTGCCGATCTGCTCGGTGCCGGGGTTGATGATGAGTACGTGCTTCCCGGTTTCGGCGATGATGTTCGCCTGTGACGGCACCTTGACTGTCCTGTCCCAGCTTCCTGCCTGTTTCCGGGTGGGCTTGAAGTTGGTGTGCCCGAGAAGCCATGTGGAGGCGATATCTTGGGCGGTGAAGTCGTTCTGCTTCGCTATCCATGGCCCGTATGCGAAGTTCTTGTATTCGACCTCCAGAGCCAACAGCATCTCGGTGGGCCTGTCCCACCTCACCAGCACGTCAGGTCGGCGGTGAAAGTCCATTGCCTTGTCCTTCAGCGTGGTTTCTTCAGTCACTGTCGCTTCCGGGGCCTGAGCATCGGCCCAGGTGAGGAGCATGGCCTTGCCAGCCAGATGATTTAGTGTCTCTGGTCCATTCCCGCCGTGGTCATGCCCTTTGGGATGGTAGAAGCTATCCCGTTTCGAGCCTCCTCGGGTGTTGATTGCCACATCACAGTAGGGAATGATGCAGGCCCAGTTCGCCTTCGCCTCAGACCGCTTCAGGTTCGCTTCCCCGACCTTGAGGTAGATGCGTTCCCCAGTTATCCGGTGGCGGGCCCATAATTGTCGGGTTTCTCCTGCGTCCAAGAATTCGCGCAATGTCTCATCATCATGCAGTTTCATGACCTGCCCTACCCGCCCACTGGAATGCGGCCTCTGAGCCAGATAGTCGCTCCCACCACGCCTCCTCGAGAGGAGGCCTGCTCATCCGTTCGGGAAAAATCCGTAGTCTCCCCTTGTCGGAATCTGTCATCGGATTGAACTTGTTATTCATACGTCGCATGTTCTCAGACGCCCCTGACAAACAATGCCGCGAATGCGACTTTTGCCGTAGGTACTCATCGTTCTGGAGCGTCGGAGCCTATGCAGCCGCCGAGGAGCATCGCCGGCCCAAACGCCAGCCAAGAGGTGGGACACGTACGACCGGGCCGCGTTCGTCCCGTACTGAGCTGCCGCGGGGATTTCGGACAGCGGAGTTAGCTAGTGCCGGTGTCCGGGACCGTCTCAGAAACACCCTGGACGGCACCAGAGTCCGCTGGTCCTTCCTGACGCTCTCGGGGCGACCCGGCCGGGGCACTGGACCAATTTGCCGAATCCGCCAACGCATCGGTCATCGTCGTTGGCACCCGCGAACTTGGCCTGGGAATCCGGCTGGAGCAGCTGCTTGTCGGTTCCGTCGCGGTCGAGCTCACACACCGCCAGCAGCCAGCCGGTTCTTTGCATCCGCTCCCACGACAGACCACCTCAGGAGACCTCACTGACTGAAAATTAACAACGGCTGGTTCCACATCAAGGGTTTCGCCGCGTTCCAGCTGCAGGGCTTCAACTACCCTGGACCTGGAACAATGCCGGCAGCACCTCGAACGTCGCCTTCAGCTGGACTGCCTCCACAGGAACCCCGGCGCCGACGGGCTACCACGTCACCCGGATCACCGGGGCCACCTCCATGCTGCCCTGCGGCAGCAACCCGGACGCGGGCTGCGGCGAAAGAACGCGGAGCTTAGGCGGGCGAACGCACGTGGCCCCGGGCCTGAGTGGCTGGCCATCCACCGCTCACCCACCTTCTATTGTGAAGGCTGCGACTTTCACCACGCACCGAAGGATGGCACGGCCGGCCTAACCAAAAAGCAGAAGCAACTTCTCCTCGCGAACGGAATCAGGCGGGCCTAGCGGTGTCCGGCGTCAAGAAGTTGGACTCCACCAATATGGCATTTGAGGTCCCATTCATGCACGCGTGGCGGGCATGGGGACACAATGGAAAGCGCCTTCATGCCCGCCATCGCTTACGGAAGTAGCACAGGTCAGCCCCGCGAGATCCTGTTCCGCCTCCAGAGTTCTTTGTCACCGTTCAGGGACTTCGAGCGAGACGGAATCGCGAGCACGCCATACCGGCTCACGCCGAGGGAGTACCTTGAGATCCATTGCGAGGAGCTGCCCGTGGAAGCGTGGATGGACTTGCCGCCCTCTTTCTGGACGGCCAGGCTCACTATGGCAGGTCCTCCGTGTGAGCAGCGACCCGCTGATCCTTCATACGACCGACGCGAGTGTCGTCCCGCTACATCAGATGTCGGCGGCCGCCGTCCCTTCGGATGGCTAAGTAGGGCCCAATCGAGCACGTGAGCGTGGGCCCGAGGGAAGGTGCTCCTCACAGACGCGCGGGTCCTGGCACTAGTGGATAACCTGACGCAACTCCTACGGCCACAAACGGTCGAGGAATCATCCGAGGGTGGAGGCGTTGACGTCGTCGTTGTTCAGATCGAGGGCCGGAAGTCGACAGCCCTGTTCGCCCGTAACTTGCCGCCACGGTCGTGCATTCGCCATGCCACCTCAGGGGCGCCGACAACAGGTGTGCTAAACGAGACCCTTAGCCTGTGCTAGCACCTTTGGACTCACGGAAAGATGCCAAGTCCCAGAAGGGGTCTAGGTAATTCGTAATACCCCCGCCAGAAAGAAAGGCCCTGCTTCCCTTGTAAACAAAGGGAAGCAGGGCCTTTTGCTTTGTCTGGAATTCGTCCCGCAGTAACGCAGCGGTAACAAACATTTCCCGGGTGCTCTTCGCCGATAGCGCCGAGGAGCAATGCGCAGCTCACAATTGACTCGCTCACCGAGACGGCCGAGTCGCTGGTCCGTCACACAGCTAGGCCGACATCGAGGCTCCTGTCATGCGTATTGAGGCGAACTACCGCAGGCACGCTCCAGTGATCTTCCAGCACGTTGGGCTAGAAGGGGCTACAGCTCGCATAGGTCTCGCTACCACTGAGCCGAGTAAGGCGTCTACAACGCGAAGTCCCCTGAGCAATCGCTCGGTAGGACTCATCCAGGCTCGGCGATGGAGCCAATCGACGTCAATGAGAATGTCGCTCGCCTCATCACCGAACTCGCCGCGCACCAGCGCCGCATAGACGTCTGCCCAACGCGCCGTGTGCCCCTCGGCTCTTCACTGATAGGTCGGTACAGTATGTTTCATGTCAGGACAGAAATAGTTGGTCCTCACAGGTACCGTTCAGTCTATGGAAAATTTTGACCAAGCCTTCCTTGCGATGAGCGCTTTGGCGCCGATTATTGAGCAGGCACGAACCGAGGATGTAAACGAAGCCGATACGCGGTTCAGGGTCATAAACACGCTTATCACAGATGTCCTTCAGTGGCCAGCCTCCGCCGTTCAGAATGAGCTGCACACAGAGAGTGGCTACATGGATTACTGCGTTGGAAGCGCAGGAGCACAATTTGTCCTGGAAGCAAAACGAGTCGGTGTCCACTTTGAGCTACCGCACGGTGCGACTTCTGCGGTGATGTCAATTCCCGCACTCGTATCAGGCTCTGCCGCTGGAAAGAATCTGCAAAAAGCCCTCGAGCAGGCCTCACGTTATGCCCAAGAGCGAGGGGTTCCAATCGCGTGCGCTTTCAACGGATACCAATTGGTGGTTTTTTTTGCTTCTCGGACTGATGGATTGGCCCCGCTAAAAGGACGAGCACTGGTTTTTGCCAGCAGTAGTGCACTTCTCGATGATCTACTCATTCTTTGGAACAACCTGTCACCGGAGGGAGTCGCGAACAGAGTCCTACACCAAACCCTCCAATCTTCAGTTCCCTTTCCTCCCGACCCGCTGGCCTTCAGGCTCAATGATTACCCAGGCAGTCAACGTAGAAACGATCTTCAGACCGGGCTCCAAATTCTTAGCGACCTTTTTCTCGGCGATCTAGAAGATCTTGAAGGATTGCAAGAGGAGTTCTTACGAGAGTGCTACGCGTCGAGCGGGGCCCTGTCGCAATATGCCGAAGTCAGTAAGCAAATCCTGTCCACTCGGTACGAATTGTTGTCCGAGGTAGGAAACGCCTCTGTCCAAGAAGCCAGCGGTCGACGGGGCGTGACAGCAGGCTTCACGTCCGATGTGATGCAGGCGGCGCTGTCTAATAGGCCGGTTATCCTTCTCGGAGATGTTGGATCCGGGAAGAGCACCTTCATCGAACGCCTGATTCATGTCGATGCCAAGGAAGTGCTGGGTGAAAGCATCAGCCTCTATGTCGATTTTGGGGCCTCATCGACTCTGAAATCACTATCGGAGCATGTCTTGGATGCGTGCGTCAATCAACTCCGCGACAAATATGAGACCAATGTCATGGGCTTGAAATTTGCTGAAAGAGCTCTGAAAAGTGAGCTGCGCCTGTTCGACGAGTCCCCGGCGGGCTATCTCAAAGACATCGATAACGTGGCTTATCAGACGTCGCGTATTCAGTTCCTCCAGCAGGAACTAAGCGACAGATCTAACTACCTTCGCAAGGCTTTTGAATGGATTGGATCATCTTGGCGGCGCCAAATCGTCATATTCCTGGACAACGTTGACCAGCGCAGCAGCCAGGACCAGAACGAGGTGTTCCTGATCGCGAATGAACTTGCTCGCACTTGGCCAGCCACTGTCTTCGTTGCACTCCGCCCGGAGACTTTCTATACCTCTGAAAGAGAGGGGGCAATTTCCGGCTACCACCCCCGAGTTTTCACGATTTCGCCGCCGCGTACCGATGTCATGTTGCGGCGTCGCATCGATTTTGCTCTCAGGCAGTTGCGCGATTCGGGACGTCTAAATTCGTTTCCGACTGGAATTCAAGTTGACAGTGAAACGCTGGAGCTTTTCCTTCAGATACTTTCGGATAATCTCAAAGCCAATGATCCGTTCGTGCGACTAGTCGACAATCTGGCCGGGGGTAACATGCGGATGGCCCTTCAATTCGTTACGGACTTCGTCGGTAGCGGCCACATCAACACGCAGAAGATCATCGAAATGCAACAGCGTTCCGGTCGGTACACCATTCCTGACCACGAGTTCCTCCGGTCCATCATGTTCGGAGACAACAGGTATTACGATCCAGATTCCTCCCCCGTTCCGAATTTATTCCGGCTAACACGTAGAGACCCCAAAGAGCACTTCGTCTTGCCTCTTTGTCTTGCCCACATTCAGAAGGCCGGCGAACTTGATGTCGATCATGGGTACGTTGCGGCAAGCGAGATTTACCGCTACTTGCAAGCGCTCGGATATGAGGCGTTGGAGGTAGCGGACTGCCTGGAATACGCCCTGCGTTTCCGCCTAGTGGATTCAACTCGAAAGTACGGCAAAGCCGTTTCGGACGAGGTATTTCGCATCACAACCGTGGGTGCTTACAGCTACAAAACTCTCATAGACAAGTTCACCTACCTGGACGCGGTCTCAGTCGACATCTCAATTTTGGACGCTGACGTGCGGGTCAATGTGCGCGATGCCTTTGACCTTCGTCAGAGGGTTGACCGGGCTGAGACCGTCCTTGCGTACCTAGACGACCAATGGGCGCACGTCCCCGACAGCCCTGATTGGAATTGGGAATTCGCGTCAGTAGCCCTACGGGCAGATATTTCTAGGGTGAGGGGTCGTCTCCCGCAATGAAGCATCGAATTTTTGTTCGATGTCCCGAATCCCTCGGGTTCCAAGGCATCTCGACGAGCCGACGACCGCCGCGTGGCAATGCTCTGATTTTTTTCGCGGAATAATGCCGGTCCTCCCCGCCGGCGACCCTCGTTGTCCTTCGAAGTCGACAATCTTCAGGCTCACGTCGATCGGCTCGCCGAGGAACGGCCCGGTTGGTGGCATCGGCCGCCATGAGGATGCCCGCGAATGGAGAAGGCGTCTCCATCGTTGATAACTCATCGAAGTAGGCGCCTTCTACTGAGTCGTTCAGTCACGGGAGCGCGCTTTGCGGCTACTGGAACGTGGCGGTGGTGTAGATCAGGTTGTGGTCGGACGGCGGTCGTCCACCGACGATCTGATTGCCAGACGGCGTCCAGTTCTCCCAGTACTGGACCATGATGCCGTTGGCAGCACCGACGTACACCTGATCAATGCGGTAGTCACCGACGGCCGGACGCCTGTAGTCGTTGTAGGTGTTGAATTCAGGGTGCATCCTTGCAGCCGTGAGCCCGTAACTGTCCGCGTAGCCGATGGCGTTGAGCTGGATTGCGTGCGGGGCCGAGATACTCGAAGGGTCGTTGAAGTCTCCAGTCACGAAGGCCGGCAACCCGCCGGGGTTGACCCGCTTGATCTCGGCGGCGAGCTTTGCTGCTTCGGAGTTGCGGGCAGCCTGCCCGCCAACGCCGACCTCAAAGTGGGTGTTGAAGACGAAGAACTCTCTGCCTGTCGCCCGGGACTTCAGCTTGACCCAGGTCATCGCGCGACCGTAGTCCGGATACGGCTTGAACTCGAAAACTTTGTAGCTGGAAGCAGTCAGTTTGAACAACCCCGCACGCCACATGATAGGGATCGGTTCCGCCGTGCCGTTGGCAGGCTGGTACATGGCGTAACCCGTCATCCGCCGAATGTCTGATGCCTGCGTGTATTGGCGCCGCCCAACCGTGATGTTCGGCGCTTCCTGGATGCCAATCACATCAGGCTTTACCGTGTTGATGACATTCTTGACGCCGAAAACGCGTGAATCCCAACGAGGGATTTCGGGCTGTGACACCTCGCGCCAGGCCGAGTCGACGTTGTACGAAGCGACTGTGACGGTAGTGGTGCTCGCCGCGTTTGACGGTGCGGCACCGAGCACGGAGGTTCCGACGGCAAACATGAGGACCGATGCGGTGGTGGCAGTCCTCGTCTTCCTGGATATGCTGCGGTCAGGATTTTTCTGCTGGAAAGATAGCAACGTGTTCCCCGTTCGCTGATCCTCAACCGTCCTGATGAGTTTCTCGATAACGCCGAGGCCTCAATTGTAGGGCGCGGACGGAGCCAGATACAGGGCATCAGCCAAGCCTGGAGAAGCCGTCAACGCAACGGAAAGACCCCTGGTTCCCATTGCTTACCAGGGCACCAAGGACCTTTGCCTTGCCGGGGCTGGGGCTTGGCGCGGGCCTTACACGTTTTCAGGCCGGTGATCGCCCTTATGGCCGCGCAGGTTGTCCTGCACCTTGCCGAACAAATCCTTGATGGTTGACTCTGTGTTGGTGAGCATGTCCGGCTGAACGTAGACCTGCTGGGTCGGAGGAAAGCTGTAGTGGGCTGGAAGACCGCCCGTACCGTCCACCCCTTCCAGCGCGATGGTGACTCCGCCCTCCTTGCGCGCAATCGCGCCGATCCGGCCGAATACCACGGTGAATTCGTCCGGCTGGAAGCTCACGGTCAGTCCGACGTGTGTACGGTTAAGATCGCTTGCTGCGACGGCCTTCTCGTTACCGGTCCCTGAATAGCTCATGTCCTTCTCCCGACGTCGTTGCCGTTGTACGCCAGCAGTCTACGTCTGTGCCGGAACGCCGCATAGGGACGGCGTTGACTCGTCTCATACCTCCGCGTAGCCGGATACGTTGCCTCAGCTGAAAACCTCCGCCTGGATAGTGCTGGCGGGTGATCCCGTGCACCGGTGTGCCACTACGGCGATGGCAACAACGAACGCCGAAATGATGAGTTCCGTGGTGGTCATGGCGTCCACTCCTAGATAAGTTGCACTCCCACATAGGCGAGTACTCCGATGAGGCCCCACGAGAGCATAGCGGCGACAATGGCCCTGCCGCTGGTGTGCAGCAGGGACCGCATCTGCACCGATGCCCCCAGTCCGAAGAGGGCTGCGGCCAGCAGAAGATCCTGGGCGATGGCGGCAACTTGCAGGGCCGCATGCGGCAGGATTCCCAGCGTCCGCAGCACGATCATCGCCATGAATCCGGCCACGAAGAGCGGGATCAGCGGCGGGAACTTCAGGTTGCTTTTTTCGGTGCCGTTGGCCGCCGCCCGGCTGCGGTAACGCTGCACCAGCGCGGCTCCGGTGACCATCGGGGCAAGCATCAGGACTCGGGTGAGCTTGATGATCAGCGCTCCGGCCAGGGCGGTGGCACCGGCCGTCTGCGCGGTCGCCACAACCTGCCCCACATCATGGACCCCGGCCCCCACCCAGTGCCCGAACTGGACATCGTCCAGGCCGAGAGGACCCTTGAGGGCGGGCAGCACGGCAATGGCAAGCGTTCCGCACAATGTCACGAGCGCGATGGGGACGACGGTGCCGCGGTGGTCCGTCTTGGTCACCCCGCTCATGGCGCCGATGGCGGAGGCGCCGCAGATGGAAAAGCCTGCGGCCAGGAGCAAGGGCTGGTCGCCCGGAAGTTTCAGGGCCTTGCCCAGCAGCAGTGTCCCCACAAAGGTCAGCAGGACGATGCCCACCACGATCCCCAGCGTCGCCCAGCCGAGCTCGGCCACGTCAATGAGGCTGAGCTTCAGGCCGAGCAGCACGATGCCGAGCCGCATGAACCTCTTCGCGGCCAGCACCAGCCCGGGCTGCATGACTCCTTCAACTGCCGTGCTGATCCCGGGCAGGTTCGCGGAGAGGATGCCCAGGATGACGGCCACCGTGAGGAAGGGCAGCACCGGCACGGCCGCGTGGATGAGCCACGCGGCGGCGACGGCGGCGGCTGCCAGCGCGAGCCCGGGCAGCCGCTTGTACCGCAGGCCCCGGGAAAGAAGTCCACCCTGCTTGTCGCTTCCTACGGGTGTGGCAACGTCTTGTGTCATGGTGGTCTGCGATCCATCCGGAGCCGGCACGCGCCAGGCCCAGGCCGGATCTCCTTTCTTTCGAGGCAGCAATTGAAACGGTGGCCGGATGCTCAGGCCGCTGAGGGCGGAAGCCCGGGCCGGCCGGTGGCAGCGGCGGCGGAGAGCGACTGCATGGCGCTCAGCAGGCCCACGGAGGCGATGTCCTCCGCGCTGCAGCCCCGGGACAGATCGTTCAAGGGTGCGGCCAGGCCCTGCAGGATGGGGCCCACGGCGACGGCTCCGCCGAGGCGTTCGGTGATCTTGTAGCCGATGTTCCCGGCATCCAGGCTGGGGAACACCAGGACATTCGCCTGGCCTGCGACCTCCGAGCCGGGCGCCTTCGACGCACCGATCGTGGGGACAAGGGCAGCGTCGAACTGCAGCTCGCCGTCCACTTGCAGCAGCGGGTGACGGGTCCGCAGGATCCCCATCGCGGCCCTGACCTTGTCCACGTGCGGATGAACGGCGCTGCCGCGGGTGCTGAAGGACAGCATGGCCACCTTCGGAGTCTGCCCGGTCAGCGCCTGGTGCGAGGCCGCCGCCGAAGCGGCGATGTCCGCCAGCTGTTCCGCGGACGGATCCGGCACGACGGCGCAATCGCCGAACGTCAGTTCCCCGCCGTCGGGAAGGAGCATCAGGAATGAGCTGCTCAGGGTGGTGCAGCCGGCAGCCAATCCCACCACACGCAGCGCGGCACGGAGCACCAGGGCTGTGGGAGCGCCCGCCCCTGCCACGCAGGCATCAAGGTACCCGGCCCGCAACGCGGCCGCGGCAACATGGACAGGCTCCTGTTGGGCCTGGGGCAGCTGCCGGGGTTTGCGGGCATAGGCCTCGCCGATCAGCGCGGCGACCGCGCTGTCGCGGGCCAGCGCACCGACGTCGAGGATGGCATCCCCGGGCAGGGCACAGCCCAGCCCGGCGGCCAGCCGCCGGATTTCGTCGTTCCTGCCGATCAGCCGGGGCTGGAGAATCCCTTCGGCCGCCAGCATACTGGCGGCGCGGACGGCACGTGCGTCCTCGCCGTCGGCGAATCCCACCACCCGGCCGCGGCCGGACAGTTCCTGTCGCCAGCGCTCAAACACTGCGCTCCCCGCGGGCCGCGCTGCCTGCGATCCCCGCTTGTTAGTAACCGCCGTCGCCATCGTCTTGCCTCTCATATCGAACCCTGCGGAGACCCCCGTCAGGGAGGTCTCCGCAGGGGGAAACCGGGAGCCGCGGCTTTAAGGCTGGATGGCCTTTTCGACGTCGTTGAGCATGCCGTCCACGCCGTGCAGCAACGCGGACAGGACCTCGGCGTCGGCCACGAGCGGCGGGGAGATCATGATCATGGTGGCGCCGCGGTCGTCTCCGCGCAGGATCACCTTGGTCCGCTTGAAGGACTCGGGCAGGACTTCGCGCAGGACCTTCAGCGACTCGGCCTCGGTCAGTTCGCGGCCGCTGAAGCTGTCCGCCATGAGTTCGATCGCGTAGAAGAAGCCGGTGCCCCGGACCGCCTTGACGCAGCGGTGCGAGGATTTCAGGGATTCCAGCGCCTCCCTGATCTTGGGGCCCTGTTCCTGGACGTTCCCCAGGACGTTTTCGTCCCGCATGGCGGTGATGTTGGCGACCGCGACGGCGGTGGACACCGGGTGCCCGCCCCAAGTGGCGCCGTGGGTGAAGACTCCGCCCGTGGAGGAGTTGAACAGCTCCTGGACCAGCTGTTCACGGACGATCAGGCCGCCCAGGGGTGCGTAGCCGGAGGTGGAGCCCTTGGCGAAGGTGACCATGTCCGGGACGACGCCGGTGACGCCGTAGCCGAAGAAGTGGCCGAGCCGGCCGAAGGAGCAGATGACTTCGTCGGAGACCAGGAGGATCCCGTACTTGTCGCACAGGGCGCGCAGTGCCGGCCAATATCCGTCCGGTGCCACGAGGGCTCCGCGGCCGTTCTGGACCGGTTCGGCAAAGATCGCCGCAACGGTTTCGGGGCCCTCTTCGAGGACCACACGCTCAATGGCTCGGAAGCAGTCGAGTTCGGTGACCGGGCCGCAGTCGCCGGTGAAGCCGAGGGTGTTCGGGACGCTGCGGATGCCCGGCAGGAGTTCGCCGAACGGGTCCTTGATCTTGGGCAGCTGCGTGATCGACAGGGCGCCCATGGTGGTGCCGTGGTAGGCCATGTCGCGGCTGATGACCTTGGTGCGCTGCGGCTGGCCCTGGCTGCGGAAGTACTGGCGGGCAAACTTCAGGGCCGTCTCCACGGCTTCGGAGCCGGAGTTGACGAAGAACGTGGTACCCAGGTCGCCGGGGGCCAGGTCCGCGATGAGGGCGGCGGCCTCGATGGCCGGCGGGTGCGCCGAGCCCCAGTTGGAGGCGTAGGCCAGGGTGCTGATCTGTTCGCTGGCTGCCTTGGCGATGTCCTTGCGGCCGTGGCCCATGTTCACGCAGAAGAGGCCGGCGAGGCCGTCCAGATAGCGGCCCCCCTCTGTGTCGATGAGGTAGCTGCCTTCGCCACGAACAAAAATGGGGAACTCGCTGTCCCAGGTGTCCTTGCGGGTGAAATGGGGTCCGAGGTGTCGTCGGGCCTGGGCCCTGAGTGTGGTGGCGTCCACGATCATCTCCTTTTTGTCGAGGTGAGTAGCGATGATCGAAAGCCTAGGCGCGGGTTCCGGCGGGCGTCAGTGCCACATGGGCGCCGTCTGATGGGACCAGTTTGGTCCCTTCAGTTGGAACTCTTCTGGCCCTTCTGGTCCCATCCGGGCCCGGCCCATACTTCGATAATGCTGCGCAGCCCGCACAGCGGACTTATCTGACAGCACCCATCAACAACACGGAGGTCCCAATGAAGATCGGCATCCCGAAGGAAATCAAGTCCCACGAATACCGAGTGGCCGTCACGCCTGCGGGCGTCCATGAGCTGGTTGCCCACGGGCATGAGGTGTTCATCGAGGCCGGCGCAGGGATAGGCTCGTCCATCGCCGACGATGCGTACACGGTGGCGGGAGCCAGCATCCTCCAGACGGCCGACGAGGTCTGGGCCACGGCTGATCTGCTGCTTAAGGTCAAGGAGCCGATCGCCGAGGAATACCGCCGCATGCGTCCGGATCTGACGATCTTCACGTACCTGCACCTGGCAGCCGACGAAGCCTGCACCCGGGCGCTGCTGGACGCCGGTAGCACCTCCATCGCCTACGAAACGGTACAGCTTGAGGACGGCTCCCTGCCGCTGCTGTTCCCCATGAGCGAAGTGGCCGGCCGGCTGGCTCCCTTGGTGGGCGCCCAGTGCCTGACCCGCCCCGAGGGCGGCCGCGGCGTGCTGATCGGCGGCGTCTCCGGCGTCGCACCGGCCCGCGTGGTCATCATCGGCGCCGGCGTCTCCGGCATGAACGCCGTCGCCGTGGCCGCCGGCATGTGGGCCGACGTGGTCCTGTTCGACAAGAACGTGGACAAGCTGCGCGCCGCAGACCGCATGTACCAGGGCCGCGTCCGCACGCTCGCCGCCAACCAGCTCGCCATCGAGCAGGAAGTCATCCAGGCGGACCTGGTCATCGGCGCCGTCCTGGTCCCCGGCGCCAAGGCCCCGAAGATCATCTCCAATGAACTGGTCTCCCGCATGAAGCCCGGCAGCGTCCTTGTGGACATCGCCATCGACCAGGGCGGCTGCTTCGAGGACTCGCACCCGACCACGCACCAGGAACCCACCTTCCGCGTGCACGGCTCGGTCTTCTACTGCGTGGCCAACATGCCGGGCGCCGTCCCCCACACCTCCACCTACGCCCTGACCAACGTCACGCTGCCGTACGTGCTGCAGATCGCCGACAAGGGCGTCGAGCGGGCCGTGGCCGAAAACGCAGCGCTGCGCTCCGGCCTCAGCACCCTCGGCGGTCAGCTGACCAACGCCGCCGTCGGCGCAGCCCACGGCATCGATGTCATGGATTCAGTGGATGCTGTGGCATTTAGCTAAAGTCAAAGAGGAATTCTTGGCGAGGGAGTTCATGCTGAACTCCCTCGCTTCGTTCGGTCCTGATACTTCATCGCGCTACTTGGGAGGCGACACGTGCCACGGACACTCATAGAGATTGACCGCAGTTCCAGCGAGCCGCTGTACCGGCAGGTCCGCCGCGTCATCGAGCATGGAATCGCCGTGGGCATCTTCGATGCGCGCCGGCGGCTCCCCAGCTCCCGGGAGCTGGCCGCCGAGCTCAAGGTCTCACGCAACACCATTAACCTGGCCTACCAGGAATTGCTCACGGAGGGGCTGGTGCTGAGCCACGAGCGCCGCGGTATCTTCGTGAACCCTGAAATGCTGGCCGCGGCGGCAGTCGAGGCGCCGGCAACGGAATCAATGATCGACTGGTCCTCCCGGATGCGCCGCTACGCCGACGAAGGCGTCCCCGAGGTGGAGAAAACGGCCGACTGGTACAAGTACCCGTACCCGTTCGTGGCCGGCCAGGTGGATGTCCACAGCTTCCCCGCCACCGCCTGGGTCCGGAGCCTGCGGGAAGCCCTGTACCAGCCCCACCGTTTCGCCAGCCTCCAGGACAGCGTGGGTGCCGACGACCCCATGCTGGTAGAGATGATCCGGCGCCAGATCCTTCCGGCACGCGGCATTGAGGCCGGGCCGGACGAAATCCTGATCACCGTCGGATCCCAGCAGGGACTGGACCTGCTGGCCAGGACCCTGCTGGGCCCCCACCATCGCGTGGGCATCGAGAACCCCGGCTATCTGGACGCGCGCCACATCTTCCTGCGCACCGGCGCCCAGGTCTACGGGATCGACGTCGACCGGGACGGGCTCTGCCTCCCGGAGACACTCAGCGGCACCGCACTGCTCTACGTCACCCCCAGCCACCACCACCCCACCAACGTCACGCTGAGCATGGAACGCCGCCGTCGTCTGCTCAACCTTGCCGCCGCCTCCGGGACGGTGGTCATCGAGGACGACTACGACAGCGAGTTCCGCTACGAAGGCAGCCCCAGTCCCGCGCTGAAGGCGCTGGACTCCACCGGCGACGTCCTGTACCTGGGTACGTTCTCCAAGTTCCTGTCACCCGGTTTGCGGCTGGGGTTTTTGGTCGGCCCGGCTGAGTTGATCCGCGAACTAAGAAAGGTGCGCCGTTACCAGGTCCGCCATCCGCCAGGCCATTTACAGCGGGCGCTCGCTCTGATGATTGACAGCGGGGACTATCACCGTGCGTTGCGGCGCCACCGCCGGCAGATGAAGTCCCGCTGGGAGATGGTCAGCAGCCTCTCGGCACAATATCTGCCCTGGGATCAGGGCAGCTACCCGCCCGGCGGCGTCAGTCTTTGGGTGGAGGGGCCGCCCGGGCTGGATGCCCTGGAGTTGGTCCGCCGCGTAGAAAAGCGCGGAGTGCTCATTGAACGGGGCGATATTTATTTCATCCAGCCGGACGCACCGCGGAATTGCTTCAGGATTGGTTTTGGCGCCATTCCCTTGCGCTCAATTGCGGAGGGTCTGGCAGTGGTCGGCGAGGAAGCAAAGATCCTGCTCGGGCAGGGAGCCATCGAGGATTACGACGGCGGCCCAGGGGGCACTGCCGGCGGAACGGTCGCGCGGGCGTAGCGCCGGTAGACTGGCGCAATGACTGATCATGCGCCCGCCGGGACACAAGCAGTGGGCCGGGCGCTCAGCGTACTCAAGCTTCTCGGTTCGGCCACCGGCGAGCTCAGCGGCGCGGAAATTGCCAACGCAGTTGGCCTCTCCTCCGGCACCGCGAACCGGATCATCAGGGCGCTCGTGGCCGAGGATTTCATCGCCCGCAACCCACGGACCGACTGCTACTACCTCGGCAGCGGGACCGTCCTGCTGGGCCAGGCGGCACAGCGCGGCTTCGGGATCGATAAGATGCTGCCGCTGCTTGAGCAGCTCAACGCCGAAACCGGCGAATCGGTCAACCTGTCCATCCGTGACGGCGATGAATCGGTGGTCATGCTCCGGGTTCAGTCCACCTTGCCGCTTCGGTTCGAGCAAAGGACCGGTGCGCGGTTCCCGCTCCACACCACCGCCTCAGGAAAAGCCATTTTGGCGTTCACGCCACGCTGGGAAGACTACGTGGCAGCCTTGCCGCCGCGGCTGCAGAAATTGACCCCGCACACACTGGAAACACCGCAGGAGCTGGAACAGGCGATTGCCGCGGTCCGGAAGCGCGGCTACAGCATTGACGAACAGGAAAACGTCGACGGCGTCCGCAGCGTCGGCGCTCCGATCCTTGACAGCGCGGGGAATGCCCAGGCCGCACTGGTAGTACAGGTACCGGCAGTCCGAATGCCTAAGGGACGCGTCCGCGAACTCGGCGAACGCGCTGTCCAGATTGCTGCAGAAGCGGCCTGGTTCGTCCCTGTCAACCGGACCACTTCCCGCTAAGCGGGGAACACTTCGCCGCCGGGCTCCTGCCCGCCCCACCTGACGCGCACGGCGTTCTTCACCCGCTCCCTGCCTGCAATCGCGGGCGCATCACAACACTTAATGCTGCCCCTTTGCGGTATGAGGTACTTCACATCTGCAATGGACGGCACTACAGTGAATCCATTATGTGGGGAGCCTCCACACATAGCGACGACAAAGAGGTCAGTCATGAACGCTCCTAACTCCACCGAAACAGTTTTCACATGGGCTGCGCCCCCGCTGAACTTCGGGAATGGCGCACTGGAAGAGATCGGATTCGAGGTGGCCGCGCTTGGAGCCTCCTCATGCCTGATCATCACCGATCCGGGTGTGCGTAATACGGGCATTCCCGAGCGGGTCCAGCAGATCCTGCTGGCTTCCCGCATCAAATGCGAGGTGTTTGACCGGGTATCTATCGAACCCACGGACGACAGCATCAACGAGGCCGTAGCCCACGCCCGCCAGCGGGAATGGGACTGCTACATTGCCATCGGCGGCGGATCCGCGATCGACACCGCCAAGGCAGTCAACCTGCTGACCACCCACCCGGGCGAACTGCTGGATTTCGTCACCCCGCCGATCGGCGGCGGCAAGGCGCCGTGGCTTCCGCTGAAGCCGCTCATTGCAGTTCCGACGACGGCCGGAACCGGCTCCGAGTCCACCACCATCTGCGTCATCGACTTTCTGGGCCTCCACCTCAAGGCCGGCATCAGCCACGCGAAGCTGCGGCCGGTACTGGCCGTCGTCGATCCTTTGACCACTCTCACGCTGCCCAGCCAGGTCACCGCCGCGAGCGGCATGGACGTGCTTTCACACGCGCTGGAGAGCTACACCTGCGTCCCCTTCGACTCCAAGCCGGCCCCGGTGGACCCCAGCAAGCGGCCGGCGTTCTGCGGTTCAAACCCCATCAGTGACGTCTGGTGCGAGCAGGCACTCCGGCTGGTTGGTAAGTTCCTTCGCCGGGCCGTCCATGACGGAACCGACCTCGAAGCCCGCTACCAGATGGCGCTGGCCTCGACCTCCGCTGGCACCGGGTTTGGCAACGCCGGCACCCACCTGCCGCACGCCAACGCTTATCCCGTCGCAGGCGCTGTGAAGAACTACCGCGCCGAGGGATACCCGGAGATGCCCATGGTCCCGCACGGCCAGGCGGTTTCCTCAACGGCGGCAGCCGTCTTCCGCTGGACCTACGACGGCGATCCGGCCCGCCATCTTCGCGCCGCTGAGCTGTTGAGCGGTCAGACGTTCACCGCCACCGACGGCGCTGACGCCCTGGCCCAGGTGCTGTCCGAACTCATGACTGACATCGGGATGCCCGCGGGCCTTCGCAGCTTCGGCTACACCGAGGCTGATCTGGATGAACTCGTGGACGGCACCATGAAGCAGACTCGGCAACTGGCGGTGGTACCGCGTCCGGTCACCAGAGACGCCCTTCTCGGCATCTTCCGGGAGTCCCTGTGAGTGCCGGAACGGAGCTCCGCAGCGGCGCCGACATTGAGATCTCCAAGAAGGATCTCCGTACGGTCATCATCTCCTGTGTGGTGGGAACGACGGTCGAATGGTACGACTTCTTCCTCTACGGGATGGCGGCCGGACTGGTCTTCAACAAGCTGTACTTCCCGAGCGAGGATCCGCTGGTTGGCACCCTCCTGGCCTTCGCGTCCTTTGCCGTGGGGTTCGTGGCCCGCCCAGTGGGCGGTCTCATCTTCGGCCACATCGGCGACCGGGTGGGGCGCAAGAAGACGCTCGTGGCCACCATGATGATCATGGGCGTGGCCACGTTCCTGATCGGCGTCATACCGCCCTATGCGATGATCGGCGCCGCGGCCCCGATCCTGCTGATTGTGTTCCGCCTGGCTCAGGGCGTGGCAGTAGGCGGAGAATGGGGCGGGGCCGTACTAATGGCCGTCGAGTACGCGCCCAAAGGGAAGCGCGGGCTGTACGGCAGCTTGCCGCAAGTGGGGCTCGCCCTCGGCCTGATGCTGGGAACCGGCATCTTTGCCCTCCTGGGGGCAGTGATGAGCGGCGAATCGTTCCTCGCGTGGGGGTGGCGGATAGCCTTCCTGCTCAGTGCGGTCCTGGTGATCGTTGGGCTGTTCATCCGGCTGAAAGTCATGGAAACTCCGGCTTTTCAAAAACTCCAGCAGGCCGAGTCCCGCGCCACCATCCCTGCGTTAGAGCTCGTGAAGAACCGGGGATCCCGGCGCAACATCATGCTTGGCATGGGAGCCCGCTGGGCCGAGGGCGTGGCCTTCAACACCTGGGCCGTCTTCGCCATCACCTACGGCACCGGAACCTTGAAACTTGACCAAGGCACACTTCTGCTCTCGGTCATGGCCGCAGCCGCCGCCATGGTGGTCTTCATCCCGATCATGGGCCGGCTGTCAGACCGGGTGGACCGACGGCACATGTATACGGTGGGCGTGATCATTCTGGGACTGGCGGCTTGGCCGGCCTTCCTGCTGCTTGGCACCGGCAATGCCTTGGTGGTCGGCGGAACTATCGTTCTGGTCCTAGGCATCATCTATCCGGTGATCTACGCGCCGGAGGCCTCGCTGTTTTCCGAACTCTTCCCCACGCGGGTGCGGTACAGCGGAATTTCAGTGGTGTACCAGCTGTCCGGCCTCTTCGCCTCCGGCCTCACGCCGCTGGTACTGGTCTACTTGCTGGGCGAAGCCGATGGCGGCTTGTACTGGATCATGGCCTACATTGCCGCGGTCACTGTCATCAGCGCCGTGTGCACCATGGCCATACGTCGTCGTGACATGTACACGGAAGCGGACGACGCCGCCGTAGCGGTCGCATCGGACGAACCATTGGTTGCCGCTCCGGTCAGATAGCGTCTTGGGCGCGGGCGCCTGTCAGCCGGCGCCCCGCACTCCGTCTTTTCCGGCGGAACGTAGCCGGTCAGTCGATGAGGGCAGCCCACAGTGCGTCGGCGTCCCGACCTTCCCCCTCCTGACGCGCAGCCTCCCGCGTCAGCAAGCGGCCGGTTTCCCGCAGATGCACGGCCATCGCGACTGCCGCACCGGGCCCGTCGCCGGCCAGGATGGCCTGGACAATCGGCGTGTGCTCCGCGTGGATGCCCTGCAGCGTGCGGGACTTCTCCGCGGTGGAGGCGCCCACGAGGCGGATCGCGTCCCGGAGGTTCTCGATGGTCTGGCGCACCAGATTATTACCGGCCAGTGCCAGGATCAATCCGTGCAATCGCTGGTCGCGCAACATGAACAGCGCTTCGTCATCGGCGTCGACGGCGTCTTGCAGTTCCGCGCTCGCGGCACGCAGCGCTTCGCGGTCACTGACCGCCGCCCGCGCCGCCCGCCCGGCCGCCGGGACTTCCAGCGCCAGGCGGACGGCAAAGATCTCCACCAGTTCCTCCGGTCCGGGCATGATCACGCGGAACCCGCGGTTACGTTCGAACCGCACCACGCCGGTCTCGGCCAGCCGCAACAGGGCGTCCCGTACCGGGCTTCGGGAAACCCCTAGGTTTTCGGCCAAGGTGTAGACCGAGTACAGCTCCCCCGGAACCAGGGTTCCTTCCCTGATGGCATCCCGCACGGCTTCGATGGCGCGCTCGGTCAAGGAGGGCGCGTTGGTGACGATCGGGGTCATCTGCATGTGGGTACGTGGCATGTTTTAGCCTAACTCTCTGGACATTCTCCACTATGTGGCCTGTAACATGTTAGTCATGGTTACTTCGCTGCAGGCACCCCGTTCGCTGGCCTCCTTGCTGCGCTCGCGCGGCATCGCAGACGTCCGGGACGACGCCCTCTCCAGGGCCGCCTACTCTTCCGATGCCTCGCTGTACCGGGTGGAACCCTCCGTCGTGGTGTTCCCCAGGAGCACGGACGAGGTCCTGGCCGCGATGGAAGCGTGCCGGGACCGCGGAATCCCCCTTACCGCAAGAGGCGCAGGAACCTCAGTTGCCGGCAACGCCGTGGGCACCGGCGTCATCCTTGACTTCAGCCGGAATATGAACAAGGTGCTGTCACTCGACCATGAGGCCCGCACCGCCGTCGTCGAACCCGGAACCGTCCACGCGACGCTGCAGAAGGCGGCACTGGCCCAGGGGCTACGGTTCGGGCCCGATCCGTCGACGCACACGCGGTGCACGATCGGCGGAATGATCGGCAACAACGCCTGTGGCTCCCGCACCCTGGCCTACGGGCGCACCAGCGACAACGTCACCCAACTCGACGTCGTCACAGGGTCCGGGCAGCGACTGTTTCTGGGTCCGGACGGAACCCCGTCCACGCCGCAGACCGACGCCCTGCGCGCCCTTGTCGGAGGTGGCCTGGATACCATCCGCACGGAGCTGGGACGCTTCGGCCGTCAGGTCTCGGGCTATTCACTCGAGCACCTGCTGCCGGAGCGTCGCTTCGACCTGCGCCGCGCCCTGGTGGGAAGCGAGGGCACCCTGGCCGTGGTGCTGGAGGCCGGCGTGCGGCTCGTGGCCGACGCCCGGTATAAGACGATGGTGGTGCTGGGGTTCGAAAACATCGGTGCCGCAGGGGACGCCGTGATGCAGGTGCTTCCGTTCTCGCCGACAGCCTGCGAGGGCATGGACCGCAGGATCGTCGACGTCGTTGCGAACCGGCGCGGGGCGGCCGCGGTTCCGGATCTTCCGGCAGGGGCTGCCTGGCTTTTCGTGGAAATCTCCGGCGATGATCCGGCCGATGTGAGGGACCGCGCAGCGAAACTTGCGCTGCTGGACGCGGCCAAGGAGAGCCGGGTGGTGACTGACCAGACCCAGGCGGCCAGGCTCTGGAAGATCCGCGAGGACGGCGCGGGCCTGGCCGGGCGCTCGCCGGCGGGCGTCCCGGCCCACTCCGGCTGGGAGGATGCGGCCGTTCCCCCGGCGGAGCTCGGCAACTACCTGCGGGACTTCGACAGGCTGCTGATGCGGCACCGGCTGACCGGTTTCCCTTACGGCCACTTCGGCGACGGCTGTGTCCACGTCCGCCTGGACCTGCCGCTGGACCACCCGGGCGGCACGGTTGTTTTCCGTGAATTCATGACCGAGGCCGCCAAGCTCGTGGCAAGTTATGGCGGATCACTCTCCGGCGAACACGGCGACGGCCGCGCCCGGAGTGAACTGCTGCCGCACATGTACTCCCCTGACGCCATCCGGATGTTCGCCAACATCAAACACATTCTGGATCCGGACAATCTCCTCAACCCCGGCGTGATCGTTGACCCCCGCCCGTTGGACGCGGATGTGCGGGTCGCTCTCGCGCACCCCCTCACCAAGGGCCTGGCATGGGCCTACCACGATGACAAGGGCGATTTCAGCCAGGCCGTGCACCGGTGCACCGGCGTCGGCAAGTGCCGGGCGGATAACACCGGCGACGACGTCATGTGTCCTTCCTTTCTGGCCACCAGGGAAGAGAAAGATTCGACCCGCGGGCGCGCCCGGGTCCTGCAGGAGATGATCAGCAAAGGCGGCGCAAACTGGCGGGCACCGGAAGTCCATGATGCTCTGGATCTCTGCCTCTCGTGCAAAGGCTGCGCCTCGGATTGTCCCACCGGGGTGGACATGGCCGCCTACAAGGCCGAGGTCCTGCACCAGAGCTACAAGGGCCGTCTGCGCCCTATGGCGCATTACACCCTCGGCTGGCTGCCGCGATGGGCAGCGCTGGCCTCCAAGGCACCGCGGCTGGTCAACGCCATGATGCGGCTTCCCGGCCTGGGTCCACTGAGCCTGCGATTTGCCGGCGTGGACAGCCGGCGCAGCATCCCGGAATTCGCGCCGCAGACGTTCCACGCCTGGTTTAACTCGCGTTCGGAACCGGCCGGAGAAAGGCAGCGCACCGTACTGCTGTGGGTCGATTCCTTCACCAATTACTTCTCGCCGGAAATCGGGCAGGCCGCCGTCAGGGTGCTGGAGGCGGCCGGGGTGACGGTCGATATCCCCGCGGAGCCGCTGTGTTGCGGTCTGACCTGGATCTCAACCGGGCAGCTGGACAGCGCCCGCAAAATACTTGGCCGGACGGTGGAGACGCTCACCGCCGCGGCGGAGGCAGGCACGCCGATCGTGGGCGTGGAACCTTCCTGCACGGCCGTCCTCCGCTCAGACGCACTCGAACTGCTGGGGGCGGACGCCGCGCTGCCGGTCGCCAACGCGACCCGCACCCTGGCCGAGTACCTCGGCACCCTCCCGAACTACACCCCGCCGTCGCTGGCCGGACAGTCCGTGGTGGCGCAGCCGCACTGCCATCACCATGCGGTGATGGGCTGGAGTCCGGATGCGGAGTTACTCAAGGAGGCTGGTGCCGAGCTCGAACAACTGGGCGGTTGCTGCGGGCTTGCCGGCAACTTCGGCGTGGAGCGCGGCCACTACGATATTTCCGTCGCCGTAGCGGAACAGCAGTTGCTGCCCGCCGTCCGGGCCGCGGCGCCTGATGCCCTGGTTCTGGCCGACGGCTTTTCGTGCCGGACCCAGCTGGAAGACCTCACGGACCGGCGCGGGCTGCACCTGGCCCAGCTTCTGGACCAAGCTGCCGAGCCGCCGTCATAGCAAGGTCGCACCGACGCCCGTCTTCAACCGGCCGGTGCTACCGCTAAAGATACTTGCCGATCGCGGCGTGAACGTCGCCTGCGGAAACGACGGGATTCGAGACCTACGGTCTCCATATGGCAACGGTGACATGCTCGAACGTGCCATGTTTGTTGATTATCGAAGCGGCCTTCGCCGCGATAAGGACATTGAGCTGGCATTGGACTCGGCGACCTACAACGGTGCTCAGATACTGGCAACAGTGCTCAGATTCTGGGCCTTGAGAACTATGGGCTGGACGTCGGATGCAATGCCGACCTGGTCGTAGTCCGGCACGAAATGTTGCTGAATCGGTGGTCAACCGGCCTCAGCGAACGCTGGTTGTAAAGACGGTAGCCGACGCGCCGACAGCGCCCTCGGAGGACGGACCACCCATCAGCAGAAGTATCCGACCAGCTGGCCTTGTGTGCTCCTAGATGAATTGCACGCCGGCATATGCCAGTGCCGCGATGAGGGCCCAGGAGAGCATCGCTGCGATGATTGCCTTGCCGCTGGTTTGGAGCAGTGACCGTACCCGCACCGAGGCTCCCAGCCCGTAGAGGGCTGCGGCCAGCAGGAAGTCCTGGACCGTGCCGGCAATCTCAAGGGCCACGGGCGGCAGGATTCCCAGTGTGCGCAGAACGATCATCGCCATGAACCCGGCCACGAAGAGCGGGATCAGCGGCGGGAGCTTGATGCCGGATTCCCGTGCGCCGTTTGCCCCTGCGCCGTTCTTCTTTGCTCCCTTTGCCGTCCGGCGGCGGCGGTAACGGTCCACGAGGGCGGCTCCGGTAACCATCGGCGCGAGCATCAGCACGCGGGTGAGCTTGATGATCAGCGCTCCGGCGAGGGCGGCCGCCCCGGCCGTCTGCGCCGTTGCCACGACCTGCCCCACATCGTGGACGCTGGCCCCCACCCAGTACCCGAACTGAACAGGGTCCAGGCCAAGGGGCCCCTGCAGCACTGGCAGCGCCGCAATTGCCAGCGTTCCGCACAGCGTCACGAGCGCGATGGGAACCACGGTATCGCGGTGATCCGTTTTGGTGACCCCGCTCATCGCCCCGATCGCGGAGGCCCCGCAGATGGAAAAACCTGCGGCCAGCAGCAAAGACTGATCGCCCGGAAGTTTCAGTGCCTTACCCAGCATCAGTGTCCCCGCAAAGGTCAGCAGCACGATACCAACCACTATCCCCAGCGTCTTCCAGCCCAGCGCGGCCACATCGATGAGGCTGAGTTTGAGACCCAGCAAAACGATGCCCAGCCGCATGAAGCGCCTGGCCGAAAGCACCAGACCGGGCTGAAGGACCCCTTCCACGGCCGTACTGATCCCGGGAAGGTTCGCCGAAAGAATCCCCAGAATTACGGACACCGTGAGGAACGGCAGCACCGGGACGGCCGAGTGGATGAGCCAGGCGACGGCGACGGCAGCCGCGGCCACCGCCAGCCCCGGAAGCCGCGGGCTTCGAAATCCGGGGGGAAGACTCCCCCGGCCGCCTGTTTCAGCGGATGTGGCAATGTCTTGTGTCATAGTCGTCTGCGATCCTCCCTGAGCCGGCATGCGCCAGATACGGGCCGGATCTCCTTTCTTTCGGGACAGGCCTCATGGAACGCCCCTCGGGGCAGGAAGCTCAGGCCGCCGCCGGCGAGAGCGATTGCATGGCGCTCAGCAGACCCACGGAGATGATGTCCTCCGCGCTGCATCCCCGGGACAGATCAACGGCGCGGCGAGACCGTCCAAAATGGGTCCCAGCGCAACCGCCCCGCCCAGACGCTCGGTGATCTTGTAGCCGATGTTTCCGGCACTGACTTTGTCCACGTGCGGATGGACGGCGCTGCCGCGGGTGCTGAAGGACAGCATGGCCACCTTCGGAGTCTGCCCGGTCAGAACCCGGTGCATCGCAGCCGCCGATACGGCTATGTCCGCTCGGTATGCCTGGGGCACCAGCTTCTGCCAGCCCCACGGCAGCAGCCGGCCGCGCCTTAGCCAAGGCTTAGACGCGGGGAATAGCCATGTACTTGGTCTCGAGGAATTCCTCGATCCCGACCCGGCCACCCTCGCGGCCCAGGCCGGAGGCCTTGATGCCGCCGAAGGGCGCCGCAGGGTTGGAGACAATTCCAGTGTTGAGCCCGACCATGCCAACTTCAAGGGCGTCGCCCATGCGGAAGCCCCGGTCCACGTCCTGGGTGAAGAGATAGCCCACCAGCCCCCACGGGGTGTCGTTGGCCAGCCGGGTGACTTCCTCTTCGGTGTCGAAGGGAACTACAGGAGCCACGGGCCCGAAGATCTCCTGGCTCATGAGGTCGGATTCCGGGCTGACGCCGGACAAAACAGTGGGAGTGTAGAAGTAGCCGGGGCGGTCCGGGCGGGAGCCACCGCACACCACCGTGGCGCCCTTGGACACGGCGTCGTCCACCAGTTCCTGCATTTTAGTGAGTGCCTTCTCTTCGACGAGGGGCCCGACGTCGGTGCCGGAGTCGGCTCCGTCGCCCACCGAAAGGGCACTGAGGCGGGCGGCCAGCCGTCGGGCGAATTCGTCCGCGATGGGGCGCTGCACAAAGAGCCGGTTGGCTGCCGTGCAGGCCTCGCCCATGTTGCGCATCTTCGCGGCGACAGCGCCGTCCACGGCACGGTCCAGGTCAGCGTCCTCGAACACGATGAACGGGGCGTTCCCGCCCAGTTCCATCGAGGAGCGCATGACGTGCTGCGATGCCTGCTGGAGCAGGCGCACGCCGACTTCGGTGGAGCCGGTGAAGCTGACTTTGCGGGCGATGCCGCTGGCCATCCAGGGCGACACCACCTCCGAAGCCTTGGTGGTGCAGACCACGTTGAGCACACCCCTGGGCAGGCCGGCCTCGATCAGGATGTCCACGAGCGCCAGGGAGGACAGCGGGGCGAGGTTGGCGGGCTTGAACACCATGGTGCAGCCGGCCGCGATGGCCGGGCCGATCTTGCGGGTGCCCATGGCCAGGGGGAAGTTCCACGGCGTGACCAGCACGCAGGGGCCCACTGGCTCCTTGGAGACGAGGATGCGGTTCTTGCCGTCGCCGGTGGTGGTCAGGTCGCCGCCGATCCGCACGGCCTCCTCGGAGAACCAACGGAAGAACTCCGCGGCGTAGGCCACTTCGCCCCTGGCCTCCGGGAACGGCTTGCCCATCTCGCTGGTCATGATGAGAGCGAGCTCATCCTGTCGGGCCGTGATCAGGTCGTAGGCACGGCGGAGGATCTCGCTCCGCTCGCGCGGCGACGTCTTGGCCCATTGCTTCTGTACGCGGCCGGCGGTTTCGATGGCCCGGCGGGCGTCTTCGGGACCGCCGTCGGCTACCGTGGCGATGACCTCTTCAGTGGCGGGATTTACGACGTCGAAACGGGCCCCGGACGCCGCTTCGGCCCATTCGCCGTCGATGAACAGGCCGGTGCTGACCGTGGCGATTGCGTCAAGCGCCTGCTGCGAGGTCCGGGAGTTGGTCGTTGACTGGATACTCATGAGCGTCCTTTTCTATGGGTCGGGCCGAGAAGTCTGGCCCGGTGGCGGCCGGGTCTGGAAGAGAAGAAGGCCTGCGGAGGCCTCCACAAGGAAGACCTCCGCAAGGGTAAAACCGGAAACGAAATCAGGATTTAGACGTAGTCCTTGTACTTCTCGAGCATGCGGATCGGCTTGGCGAGGGCATCGCGGCGGAAGGGATCGCCCAGTTCACGGGTGCACATGATCTCGATGACTGTGGTCTTGCCTTCTTCCATCTGGGCGGCGAGCGCGCGCTTGAGGGCGGGACCGACCTCGTCGAGCCGGTCGACCACGATGCCTTCGGCACCCATGGTCTGGGCCATGGCGGCGAAGCTCTCGTTCTCGTTGTCGAGTTCGCCGGCCACGAAGCGGCGGTTGTAGAACTCCACCTGGTTCTTCTTCTCCGCACCCCACTGGCGGTTGCGGAAGACGATGGCCGTGACCGGGATGTCGTGCCGGACCGCGGTCAGGACTTCGCCCATGCTCATGGCCCATGCGCCGTCGCCGGCGTATGCCACTGCGGGACGGTCCATGGCCGCGGCCTTGGCGCCGATCATGGTCGGCAACGCATAGCCGCAGTTGCCGAAGCTCATCGGGGCGAAGAAGCTGCGCGGCTTCTCGAACCTGAGGTAGCTGTGGGCCACGGAGTTGATGTTTCCGATGTCGGTGGAGATCATGACGTTCTCCGGCATCGCCTTTTCCAGCTCGCGCAGCACCTGGCGCGGGGACAGCCAGTTGCCTTCCTCGTTCTTGTGCTCCTCAAGCATGTCCAGGCTGTACTCATCCGTCTCATGAGTCCACGCGGTCAGCTCCTCTTCCCAGCTTTCCTTCTCAGCCTTGATCGTGGCGGCACGCTCGGCCTTGGTGGCGTCGCAAGCAAGCGTCAGCTGGTCCAGGCGCTTGCTCAGTTCGAGGGCGACGGCCTTGGCGTCGCCGCAAATGCCGACGCTGATCTTCTTGACCAGGCCGAGCATGGTGTGGTCGGCGTCGATCTGGATGATCTTGGCTTCGGTGGGCCAGTAGGCCTGGCCGTACTGCGGCAGGGTGCCGAACGGGCCCAGGCGAGTGCCAAGGGCGATGACGACGTCGGCCTGGGAGATGAGCTTCATGCCTGCCTTGGATCCCTGGTAGCCGAGCGGTCCGGCCCAGAGCGGGTGGCTGGCCGGGAAGGAGTCGTTGTGCTGGTAGCTGTTGACCACCGGGGCGCCCAGACGCTCGGCGAGCGCCTTGCATTCCTCGACGCCGTCGGCCATGACCACACCGCCGCCGGAGACGATCACCGGGAACTTGGCGGTGGCGAGCAGCGCTGCGGCCTCGTCCAGGCTCTTGGTGCCGCCGGCACCGCGGTCCACGCGGCGCGGCTGCGGGATTTCGGCGGTGATCTCGCCGTAGAAGTAGTCACGCGGGATGTTCAGCTGGGTGGGCCCGTTTTCGGACATGGCGCGGTCGAAGCAGCGGCTGGTGAATTCTGCCATGCGGGCCGGGTGCGTCACGTGGCCCTGGTACTTGGTGAATTCCTGGAACATGGGCAGCTGCTTGGCTTCCTGGAAGCCGCCCAGGCCGATGCCCGTCGTACCGGCTTCCGGCGTCACGATGACCACCGGGCTGTGGGCCCAGAAGGCGGCGGCGATGCCGGTGACGCAGTTGCTGATGCCGGGGCCGTTCTGGCCGATGACCACGCCGTGGCGGCCGCTGGCACGGGCATAGCCGTCGGCCATGTGGGCTGCGCCCTGTTCGTGGACCACCGGGACCAGACGGATGCCGGCGGGAGCGAAGATGTCCATCGCGTCCATGAATGCCGAGCCCATGATGCCGAAAATATCGGTGACGTCATTGGCGACCAGGGTCTCCACGAAGGCCTCCGACGGCGTCATCTTCTGCAGGCCCTTGACTACTTCACGTGCGGCCTTGGCCGGGGCGCCATCGCCCTGTGCCTCAGATGCCTCCGTGACGAGCGCTTCTTCCGCGCCGTCGTCGGCAACGAATGAGGTTTCGACGGTGTCTTGGCTCATGATGACTCCTCCTCCAGGACTTCGCCTAGATACGCTAGATATATAAAAAATGGAACAAAACGTTCCTGTTTTGGTGCTGATGCCGAGATTATGACAAAAGCGCCGCAAGGTCAACAGGTATTTCAAATATTTGGAACTAGACGTACGATATTCTTGAAATAGATGCCAAAAACAGTGCGGCTTGAGCAGTGGAGGACAACAAATGGCTGAGATTCACAGGCTTGGTGACCCAGGCGTGCAGGCACCGACGGAGTTGCTCGGGGAGACGCCCACCATGCGGCTGTTCTCGCTGCTGGAACTGATCGCCACGAAGGACCAGCTCTTCACGCTCCAGGGGCTGGTGGAGGAAACGGGCACCCCCAAGCCCACCCTGCACCGCATGCTGCAGCAGCTGGAAAGCGCCGGCCTGCTGATCCGCGAAAACAACGGCCGGCACTACGGCACCGGGGTCCGCCTGCGGCGCATGGCCGAGGACCTGCTGATTAACGACATGCACCACGGCGCGCGCCGCGCGGTGCTGCGCAATCTGGTCGCGGAACTGGGCGAGAGCTGCAACGTGACGGCTGTGTCCGGCAGCGAGGTGGTCTACCTGGACCGCATCGAAACCTCCGAACCGCTCCGGATCACGCTGCAGCCTGGGTCCAGGGTTCCGGTCCACTGCTCGGCCAGCGGGAAGATGATCCTCTCCCAGCTCAGCCCGGCCCAGCGCAAGCGGCTCATTGCCGCCGCACCGCTGGAGCGCTACACGAACAAGACCGTGACGGACCCCGAGCTGATCGAGGAGGAACTCCAGCGCGTCCGCAGGGACGGCTATGCCATCGACGACGAGGAATTCCTGCCGGGCATGGTCTGCGTCGCAGTGCTGGTGCCCACCACCAACGCCGTGTCCAATCTCTGTGTCGCCGTCCAGGCGCCCGTCATGCGGCTCACTCCGGAGAAAGGGCTGAAGCTACTCCCCGCCCTGCAGCGTGCCGCGGCGGAGCTCGGCAGGATTGAGGCCGAGTCCGGTGCCGGCACCGGGGAAGCAGCCGTCGACGGCGGCAGCCCGGCCGGCACGGGCGGCACCGGCTCGGGCAGCGCTGACGCGGCGGAGGACCAGCTGTGGAGCAGTTGACACGCCTGATGCCCGATGAGATGGTCTCTGTCCGCGAGGTGTTCAACCTCGACTCGGACCTCAAGGTGGCCGCGTTCCGGGATGCCGAGGAGCACGTCCCCGAGGTTGACCCGGCATACCGGTTCAACCACGACGTCACGCTGGCCATCCTGGCCGCCTTCACCCGGAACCGGCGGATGCTGCTCCAAGGGCTCCACGGGACGGGGAAGTCAACGCACATCGAGCAGGTGGCCGCACGGCTGAACTGGCCGTGCGTGCGCGTCAACCTGGACGGCCATATCAGCCGGCTGGACCTCGTGGGGCGCGACACCGTGGTCCTCAAGGACGGCAAGCAGATCACCGAGTTCCAGGAGGGTATCGTCCCCTGGGCCATCCAGCGGCCTGTGGCCCTGATCCTGGACGAGTACGACGCCGGGCGGCCGGACGTGATGTTCGTGATTCAGCGGCTCCTGGAGCGTGACGGCAAGCTGACACTGCTCGACCAGAACAGGGTCCTGGACGTGCACCCCGGCTTCCGGCTCTTTGCCACGGCCAACACCGTGGGACTGGGGAACCTCAACGGCATGTACCACGGCGTCCAGCGGCTCAACCACGCCCAGATCGACCGCTGGAACATTGTTGCGGCCCTGAACCATCCCCCGGCGGAGGACGAGATCGGGATCGTGCTGGCGCGGGTTCCGGAGATGGACCACCCGGCCGGCCGCAAGCTGGTGGCCTCCATGGTGGCCGTGGCCAAGCTGACCCGGGACGGCTTCCGGGTGGGGGACCTGTCCACCCTGATGTCCCCGCGCACCGTGATCACCTGGGCCGAGAACATCGAGATCTTCGGCGACCCGGGCAAGGCGTTCCAGCTGTCCTTCGTCAACAAGTGCGACGAAGCCGAACAGCCGGTCATCGCCGAGTACTTCCAGCGCTGCTTCGACCGCGAGCTGGAAGCACCGCGGACGCCGGGGTATGGGCCGGCCGAACCGCAGCCGGCCGGCGCCTTCGCCGCCGCCGCGGGGTAGGGCCTCGCATGGCCTCCCTGCCGGAACAGACGGCGCAGGCGGATAAGGAACGGGCGGACACCGCCTCCCGGCACCGCGCAGCCGCATCGCTGCGCCGCCGCAAGCAGACCGTTGAACTGTGCGCCGCGGCCCTGCGCGCGCTCAGCGGGCAGGGTGGCCTGCATTTCCGCGGCCCGGTCCTCTATCGGGAAGGCACCCCGGTGGCGATGCCCGCCCCGCATCTGCACCCGGACACGGACGACGCCGCCCTGGCGTCCTTCCGCGGCGCGGCCGACGGCATGGCGCTGCGGTTGCGGCACAGCGACGCCGCCCTGCACGGCCGGCTCTGCCCGGCGACTCCCACACGCATGCTGGTGTTCGAAATGCTGGAACAGTTCCGCACCGAATCGTTGACCGATCCTGCCATGCCGGGGGTCCGGGCCAACCTGAACGGCCGTTTCCAGCAGTGGTCCCGGGAGTTCGAGGCATCCACCCAGATCGACACTGCGCTGGGAATCATCCTCTTCACCGTGGCTCTCGTCTGCCGGGCGCGGATCACCGCCGAGCCGATGACCCCGGACTTCGAGGACCGGATCGAATCGACCCGGGCCGACCTTGCCCCGTACATCGGCACCCATCTGGCCGCCCTGCGCCGGGAACGGTTCTCGCAGTCCGGCTTCGCCCGCCATGCCCTTGCCATCGCGGAGACCGTTGCGGCAATCAGCGAGCACCTGGAATCCCGGGATGCGCGGCCGGCCCGCTCCGGCAGCCGGGTGCCGCAGTTCCAGCTGCTCTTCGACCAGGACAGTAACGACGACGCCGTCCCCACCGCCGGATACGGGCACAGCGACGCCCTGCAGGCCGGCGATGGCGGCTACCGGCGGTTCACCACCGCCCATGACCGCCAGTTCCAGGCCGAAGACCTGGTCCGCGCCGAGCTGCTGCGCAGCTACCGGCAACAGCTCGACGACGACATCGCCCGGCAGGGCATCAACGTGCCCAGGCTGGGCCGGGCCCTGGGCGCGGTGCTGTCCACGGCCATCCACGACGGCTGGGACGGGGACGCCTTGGAGGGTCGGCTCGACGGCAGCAGGCTGGCCCGGCTGGTCACATCCTCCGGGGACCGCAGGGTCTTCAGGACTGAACGGATCGAACCCCGGACCGACGCCGCGGTGACGTTCCTGGTGGACTGCTCCGGATCCATGAAGGAATACAGCGCCGCCGTGGCCGCACTGGTGGACGTCTATGCGCGCGCCCTGGAGCTGGCCGGTGCGCGGTGCGAGATCCTCGGCTTTACCACCGCCGCTTGGAACGGCGGCCGGGCCGGGAAAGACTGGATCCGCGCCGGGAGGCCCGCGCATCCGGGGCGGCTCAACGAGGTGCGGCATCTGGTCTTCAAGGATGCCGACACCCCGTGGCGGCGGGCCCGCCCGGGGATTGCCGGGCTGATGAAGAAGGACCTGTTCCGCGAGGGGGTCGACGGCGAAGCCGTGGACTGGGCCTGCGCGCGCCTTCTCAACGGCGGCACCGGGAGCAACGACGCCGCCCGCCGGATCCTGCTGGTGATTTCCGATGGCAGCCCGATGGACGGCGCCACAGCGCTGGCCAACGACGGCCACTACCTGGAGCAGCACCTGCAGGATGTGGTGGCGGCGCACGAGGCGTCCGGCAGCGCGGACATCTTCGGACTGGGCGTCGGGCTGGACCTCTCGCCGTACTACCGGCGGAACATCTCACTGGACCTGTCCCGCGGAACCACCAGCGCCGTCGTCGGGCAGGTCCTGGCCATGCTGGCCGGACGCCGCTGACAACACCGAGCCTTTGGGGAAGCCGGGCCCTTGGGCGCCGGGCGCCGCTGACAACACCGATCCTGCGCCCAAACCTGCACCCGCTTAAACACAAGAGCCCGCTGCAGGACAGTGCCGCCATTGGCACTCTCCTGCAGCGGGCTCCGTGGGCCGGATGGTTGATCCGGCCTGAAGATCATGTGCGGGCTGCTGCTGGCTCGTTGTCCAGGTCTGTCGGCAGTTCTGCTGGCAGTTCGGCGGCGTCGTTGCCTGCCTCTTCTCCCGGCTTCCTGCCGTGCCGCCGGCGCAGCTCGTAGCCGAGCAGGATGACAACGAGCGTCACGCCGCTCATCAGGAACTGGGATTGGGTGCTGGGAAGAATGGCCATGGCTGCGATCACGGCCAGCATCAGCGCGATGGTTGCGTAGCTCAGCCACGGGAAGAGCCACATCTTGAGCTTCAATGCCCCGGGGTCTTCGCGGTCAAGCCTCTTGCGCAGGACCACCTGTGAAATGGCGATCACCAGGTAGACGAAGAGCGCCACCGCTCCATAGGAGTTCACCAGGAAGGCGAACACCACGTCACCCCACACGTAGACGCAAACCACGGAGATGTACCCCACAGTGGTGCCCAGCAGGATGGCACGGCGAGGAACGCCACCCTTGGAAAGCTTGGTGAAAAACTTGGGTGCGTCACCATTGCGGGTGAGGGCAAAGAGCATGCGCGAGGTGGTGTACAGCGCAGAGTTCAGGCAGGAGAGCACTGCTGTCAGGACGATGAAGTTCATGATGGTGGACACCGCCGGAATACCCATCACGTCCAGCACCGCCGCGTAGGGGCTAACACCAACGCTTTCGGCGTCCCACCTCTGAATGCACACCACAACGGAGATCGAACCGACGTAAAAGGTCACCACCCGGGCGACAATCGAGCGCATGGCGCGCTTGACGGCCCTCTCGGGATCCTCCGATTCAGCAGCCGCTATGGTGATGATTTCCGCGCCGGTATAGAAAGCCACGCACGGTACGACGGCGGCCAGCACCGCCCCCCAGCCCAGTGGCGTGAACCCTCCATGGTCGAACAGGTTCCCCAGACCTGGGGTGGATTCGGGCCAAAGCCCCGTGATCCACAGGATGCCCAATCCCAGGAACACTACGATGGCCACCACCTTGATTGAGGAGAACCAGTACTCGAACTCGCCGAAGGAGCGGGCCGAAACCATGTTCGTGGCACTCAACACCACCATGAGGCCCAGGCTGAGCATCCATAGCGGGACCATGGGGAACCACAGTTGGATGATCTTCCCGCCCGCAATCGCCTCGACGGCCACCACAATCACGAAGAAGTACCAGTACATCCAGCCTGTGGTAAAGCCCGCCCGCTGGCCCAGCGCCTGCCGCGCATAGACGTAAAAGGCGCCCAACACGGGGCGCGCAACGGCCATTTCGGCCAGCATCCGCATCAGGAGCAAGGTGATGAGGCCGGCGATCGAGAAAGAAATAATCGCGGCCGGACCGGTGCTGCTGATCACCACGCCACTGCCGACGAACAATCCGGCGCCGATGACACCCCCAATGGCGATCAGATTCATATGTCGGTTTTTGAGGCCCTTACTAAGACCTGCATTCTCGGCCTGCCGAGGTTCGGCAATGTTCACGTTTCCTCCAAAATTTCTGACGGAACCCGTAGAAGTGCACTTTTGCGCCTGCGCCAAGAGGCGAGACTAGGGTCCACCGGAGGTATCGGTCCGCACAGTCTAACTTTGAGTGATCCCGATCACTCCTCCTGGTGTAGCCCCAAACCTACGGATGTGGCGTGGGGGTGCACAGGGCCAGATCAAGCCGAAAAAAGGGAGCCAGCGTCGACTGGAGACAGAAGCGCCTACTGCACCTGCCAGTGCCACCGATGAGACCCGCAAGCTGGCTCCGTCGCCGGCAGCGGCGCAGCCGACCAGGACGCCACGCGGCGACAGCCAAGAAGCGACCCCAAAGATAAGACGTGCCGCCCCCGCATCATTGGGGGATCTGCAGGGGCGGCACTCCCCCACAAGCTACCTTGCAAGAGAGTCGCCTTGTGCGGTTCCAGGGAAGTCTTAACGCCTTCCTAACGCCGGCTGGCGCCGTTCGACGGGGAGGGGAAGGCGAAGGGCCTGGCTGCGTCCGGGACGGGCCATTCGTACTTCTCCTTGAAGACCTCAAGGTGCATCCAGGACTCGATCTTGACCACGTCGTCAACCTGCCTGAGCCGGTCGATGAGATGGCGGAGGGTCGCCGCGGAGTCAGCGGCCAGTGTGGCGACCAGATCGAAGCGGCCTATTGTGCGGGCCAGGAACTCGATGCCCGGCAGCGTGGCCATGACATCAAGCACGGAGGCCCCGTCCCCCCGCAGGTTCACGCCGAGCCCCGTCGCGACGTTGCGGGTCCTGCCCCGCCGGTTGTGGGCGGCCCCAATACGGATCACGTGGTTCTCCAGCAGGTAGTTGACGCGGTTCCGCACCGCACTGGGAGAAAGCCCCAGGAGTGGGGCCAGATCCTTGTAGCTCATGCGGCCGTCCTGCTCGAGCTGGCGCATCAGTTGGAGATCGACGTCGTCGACCTTCACGTTCTCCGGCAGCGCATGCCGCGGCATGAAGATGCCCCTGACCACGTCCACATAGACCAGGGTGTTCACGGTCAAGACCCCCGGCAGGGAGCGGATCCGCCCGATCGTGGCATAGAGGTCCACCTGGTTGGGGAGCCGGATTTCGACCACGAGGTTGTGGATGCCGCCCACCCCCAACACCAGCACAACGGCCGGCCAGGAGGAAAGCGCCTCAACGACAGGGTCCGAGGGTCCGTCTGTCTGGATCGACACGTGCGAGATGGAGTGAAGGCCCAGGAAGTCGGGGTGGGTTGCGGAGACGACGCGAAGTGATCCATCCGCCATGAGCGCATCGACCCGGGCCGTGATCGCGGCCCGCGATACTCCGATCTTTTGCGCCATGGCGGAGTAACTGGCACGCCCGTCGTCCTGCAGCAGGGAGAAGATCTGTTCGTCGATGTCGACCATGGCGTACCCTTCGGAACCGCGAGCGGAACTAACTTGAAGAATCTTATCTCGATCGAACTGACAAAAAACGAGGAGCAAACGGTAGATTCAGGCTTAAGAGTCACGTTATTGTCGGGCGTCCCAACAAAAGAATCACCAAGTCGGCAATGTATCAATTCGATTGCTTGCCACGGCTAGAGCTTGGGACTACGGTCATCTCATCCCCAGTCAGTGTGATCTGCACCACGAACTCGAAAGTGAGATGGCCTTGAAGAAAACTGCCAGCCTCCTCGGCACAGCGATCCTCGCGCTGTCCCTCTCCGCCTGTGGAGGCGGATCCAGTCCCGCCAGCACCGCCTCCACGGCGGCCGCGGTAGAAGCCGCGCCGAGCGGGCTCATCACCGCCGGCCAGCTGAAGATCTGCATCGACCCCGAATACGCCCCGCTGGAGTACTTCAGCAACGGAACCAGCGGAGACATCATCGGCTTCGACGCCGACGGCGCCCGCGCCCTCGCGTCCTACTGGGGCCTCACCCCGACGTTCCAGCAGGCCGCCTTCGACGGTCTGATGCCTGCGCTGCAGGCCAAACGCTGCGACGTCATGTGGTCCGGCCTCTACACGAGCGAGCCCCGCCTGCAGGTTGCCGACGGCGCCAAGTACCTCAACACGGGCCCGGGCATCATCGTCGCCGCCAAGAACAAGGACAGCGTCAAGGTTGCAGACGACCTCTGCGGCAAGACCGTCGCGGCCCAGAACGGCGGGGCCAACGCCGCCACCGTCCGGGCGCTGGGCGAGAAGTGCGTGCAGGGCGGCAAGGGCAACATCAACGTCGCCGAATACCCCAAGGTCACCGAGACGGTCCTGGCCGTCACCAATGGCAAGGCCGACGCCTTGGTGGAAACCGACGTCGCGATTGCGGACATCGTGGCCAAGAGCAATGGCGCGCTGGTCCCCGTGGAGGGGATCTTCCCGACCGACACGACGTTCGGTGTATTCACGATCAAGGGCGGCCCGCTCAGCGAGCCGGTGGCCAAGGCCGTCAAGGCGCTCATCAGCAAGGGGACGCTTGCCGAGCTCGCCAAGAAGTACGGCCTCAACCCCGACAAACTGGTCAAGGGCTAGGCCGAATGCCAACGTTGAAGGTGGGACGCCATGCAATTTGATCCGGCCATCTTCTGGGAGCAACTCTTCTCCCTGGAGTACGTGCAGGGCGCCGGCATCGCCCTGGGCCTGGCCGCGCTCTCCCAGATCGTGGCCATCCTGATCGGCTTCGCCCTCGCGGTGGGCCGCATCAGCAGGAACAAGACGGCCCGGGGCATCTCCGGCTCCTATGTCTGGTTCTTCCGGGCAATTCCCACCCTGCTGGTGCTGCTGATCGTCTGGAATGCTGGCCCGCAGCTCATTCCGGCCCTGACGGAAAGCTGGTACACACCCTTCCTGGCGGCCCTCATCGCACTGTCCGTTGTGGAGGGCGCGTACATGGCTGAAATCCTGCGCTCGGCGCTGCTGAGCGTCGATGAGGGACAGCCCCTGGCCGCCCGGGCACTGGGCATGACGCCGGCCCAGGTCATGCTCAAGGTCATCATTCCCCAGGCCACCCGCATCGCGATCCCGCCGACGGGCAACGAGTTCATCGGTCTGGTCAAGTACACCTCCCTGGCCAGTGTCATCTCGCTGCGGGAACTGCTCACTACTGCGCAAGTGGGCGTCTCGGTGACGTTCCGCTACGCCGAGTACTACGCGGCCGCCATCATCTACTACCTCGTCATCGTGTCGATCCTGATGATCCTGCAGAGCTACTTCGAGCGGAAATTCCGCTGGACCACCAAGGCGGCCAAGGTCATCCGGACTCGCCCGGAGAAGGAAGAAGTCATACTGTGAGTGAAGCCTCAGGTCAGCCGATCCTGCGGGTCAAGAACCTGCAGAAAAGCTACGGCCACAATCCCGTCCTCAGGGGTGTCGATTTCGAGATCCAGCGCGGCCAGGTCAAGGCGGTCCTCGGCCCCTCCGGTTCCGGCAAGTCCACCATGCTCCGCCTGATGGCACTGCTCGAGACCGCAGACGACGGCGAGATCTACCTGGAGTCCCAGCGCATCGGGGTGGTGGAACGCAGGGGACATTTCGTGCCGCTCTCCGAACGCGCCATGGCGCACCAACGCGTCGACATCGGCATGGTGTTCCAGAAGTTCAACCTGTTCCCGCACCTGAACGCGCTGCACAATGTCATGGTCGGCATGACCACCGTCCGCAAGACGCACAAGAAGGAAGCCGAAACGGTCGCGCACGAGATGCTGGCCCGAGTGGGCCTGGCCGATCGGGCGCACGCCTTCCCCTCGGAGCTCTCCGGCGGACAGCAGCAGCGCGTGGCGATCGCCCGGGCCCTGGTCATGAACCCGAAGGTCCTGCTCTTCGACGAGCCGACCTCGGCCCTGGACCCCGAACTCGTGGGCGAGGTCCTGGAGGTCATGGAGACCCTGGCCCGCGAGGGCATGACGATGGTCGTGGTGACGCACGAGGTCAAGTTCGCCCAGCGCGTGGCCTCCGAGGTGGTCATGTTCGACGGCGGCTACATCATCGAGCAGTCCGCCCCGGAACAGTTCTTCGGCAACCCGCAACACGAGCGGACCAAAAAGTTCCTCAGCCACGTCCACTAGCCCTCCCGGACCGCGTCCCGCCGGCACCCAGAGGTGCGAACGGTTCACGCCGCCATGCCCCACAGGGCTCCCAGGCAGCTTCAGCGCACCCAAACACGCCCCGGAACCACCACTGAACTGAACGCGGAGAAAGCGACATGAAATTCGGCCAGGCAGCAGTCAAACTCCTCGAGCACTACGACGTCGACACCGTCTTCGGGATCCCCGGGGTCCATACGATCGAGCTGTACCGCGGACTGGGCGAGACCGGAATCCGCTCCATCCCGGCCCGGCACGAGCAGGGATCCGGTTTCATGGCGGACGGCTACGCCCGCGTCAGCGGCAAGCCCGGCGTCTGCCTGCTCATCTCCGGCCCCGGCGTGCTTAACGCGCTGACCCCCATGGCCCAGGCCTGGCACGATTCCGTGCCCATGCTGGTCCTCGCCTCCACGACCGAGACGGCGCTGCTGGGCCGGAACCGCGGCCCGCTGCATGACATCCCGGACCAGGCCGGGCTCGTGGGCAAGCTGACGTCCCCCTCCGTGACCGTGACGGATCCGGAGCAGTACGCCCAGGTACTGGCCGAAATCTGGCATGGCTTCCGGACCGGGCGGCCGCGCCCGGCGCACATCGCGATCCCCATCGACATCCTGGCCAAGGAGGTGGGGACGATCGAGCCGGTGTCCCCGCCCGCTCCGGCGCAGGTCTGGACCACGGCGCAGCTTCGCGAGGCCGCCGAGCTGCTGCGCACGGCCTCGCGGCCCGTCATCCTCGCCGGCGGTGGCGCCCTGCTCGCCTCGAAGCAACTGATCCGGCTGGCCGAACGCTTCGACGCCCCTGTCATCGCCACCACCAACGCCAAAGGCATCATCCCCGCGGACCACCCGCTCTCCGCTTCCAACCAGCTGCCCTTCTCCGGGACGCAAGCTGAACTGCACGCGGCCGACGTCGTCGTCGCCATCGGCACCGAATTCTCCGAGACGGAGACCATCTACACGGGCAGCCCCGTCCGCATCGGGGGCCGCATCATCCGCATCGACGTGGACCCCGCCCAGCTCAACGTCCCCTTCGCCGCCGCGGTGGGACTGGCCGGCCGCGCCGAGACCGTGCTGGCCGCGCTGCTCGACGCGACGGCGGAACTGCCGCCCGCCGCCCACGACGGCGCCGCGCGGGCCGCCGCCATGCGCTCGGCGATCGAATGGGTCGACGCCTCCCGGGTGCACATGCCCTGGCTGGACGCCCTGGCCGAGGCGACGCCGCCGGACACCATCACCGTGCTGGACTCGACCCAGCTGGCCTACACGGCCCAGCAGTACCTTCCGCATTCCACCCCCGGCACCTGGATCGCCAGCTACGGGCTGGGCACCCTGGGTGCGGCCATCCCGATGGCCGTCGGCGCCCGGATCGCGGCACCTGACAAGCACGTGCTCGCCATCGCCGGCGACGGCGGCTCCCTCTTCACGCTGACCGAACTGGCCAGCGCCGTGGACCGCGGGTCCCAGCTCACCGTGGTCCTGTGGGACAACGCCGGCTACGGCGAAATCCGGGACTCCTTCGACCGCGCCAACGTGACCCGGATCGACACGGAGGTCACCGCCGTCGACCACGTCAAGATCGCCGAGGGTTTCGGCGCCCGCTCCTCGCGGGTCGAGGACCCCGAGGCCTTCGGCCGGGCCCTGAAGGAAAGTTACGGGCACGACGGCGTCAGCGTCATCGTCGCAACCGCCCCCGACATGCCGGCCGGCATCCGCCGCTAGCCTCAGCCACCCCTGCAAAGCGAGGTCAACAACATGCGCAAGCTTCACCACCTGGAAGCATCCCCGCTGGATGCCGTCAGCACCATTTTCACGGGCGCCACGGTCCACACGCTGGACCCGCAACTGGGCCGCGCCGAGGCGTTCCTGGTCCACGGCTCGCATGTGGCCGCGGTCGGCACCGAGGCCGAGTGCCGCGCAGAGGCCCGCCGACGGTGCCCGACCGAACCCGCAGTAGTGGGCCTGGCGGACAAGGTGGTGGTTCCGGGCTTCATCGACCCGCACGCCCACCCGCTCATGTACGGGCAGATGATGAGCTGGGTGGACTGCGGCCCCGCGAAGGCGGCCAGCATCCCCGAGATCGTGGCTCTGCTTCGCGAGGCCGCTGAGCGTCCCGGCACCACCCCCGTGCGCGGCTACGGCTACGAGCACAGGAACCTGGCGGAGGGCCGGCATCCGCGCAAGGAGGAACTGGACCAGGTCGCCACGGACCGCGAGGTCTATCTCATGAACGCCAGCGGGCACGGCGGCGTCGTGAACAACTACACGCTCGCCCTGCATGGCGTGGACCGGGACACCCCCAACCCCGAAGGCGGCGAGTTCTTCCGGGACGCCGACGGCGAGCTCACGGGTGAGCTCTCGGACGCGGCATGCAACATTTTGACGGGCGTCGACGGCGTCAAGGTGGGCCACCACGGCCCGAACTTCCACCTCGAGGACGAGCCCGAGGAGCACCTGCGCCAGCTGCGCGCGGCCCAGGAGAAGTTCCTGCGGGGCGGCGTCACGAGCATCGGCGACTGCCAAGTGACCCGGCGCGAGCTGGACATGTACCTTCGCCTGTCCGCCCGGAACGAGCTCAAGACCCGGGTCAGCATGTACCTGCTGTCCCACCTGCTCGAGCAGGCCATCGAGATCGGCATCCACGGCGCCTTCGGCAACTCCCACCTGGCCGTGGGCGGCATCAAATTCTACGCCGACGGAACGCTCGGCGGCTGGACGGCGTACTTCCCCGACGGCTATGTGGGCGACCCGTGCCGCACGGGCCAGCTCTACCATGAGCCGGGCGAGTACACCGAACTCATCACCCGGGCGCATTCCGTGGGCCTCCAGACCGCCACGCACGCGCAGTCCCCCACCGCGATCGGCATGGTTCTGGATGCGATCGAAGCCGCGCAGGCGGCCTTCCCCGCGTCGGACGCCCGGCACCGGATCGAGCACTGCGGCCTGCCCAGCCCGGAGCAGATTGTGCGGATGAAGGAGCTGGGTGTCTACCCCGTCAACCAGCCGCAGCATTACTTCAACTGGGGCGAAGGCGTAACCGAGGCGATCGGCACCCCCGGCGAAAGGTTCAACCCGCTTGGCGAGTTTGTGGCGGCCGGCGTGCCGGTCACGCTCAGCTCCGACGCGCCCGTGGCCGAGCCCAAACCCCTCGAGGCCATCCAGGCGGCGGTGACCCGGGTGACCCGGCAGGGCCACCGGCTGGGAGCGGACGATCTGCGGATCACGGCGGAACAGGCCTTGGCCGCCCACACGATCAACGGCGCCCGGGCCCTGGGCCGCGAGGACGAGCTGGGCAGCATCTCCCCCGGCAAGCGCGCGGACTTTGTCGTGCTCAGCGCCGACCCACTGGCCGTGGCGGCGGGGGACATCTCCAGGATCGCCGTCCTGGAGACCTGGGTCGACGGCGCCCGAGCCTACGCCATGTAGTCCCCGGGATTCCCCCACCCGGCCCGCCCTGGTGGAGAATGCGTTCATGACCAATGACGATCTTCGGCCTGTCTACTTCCTTTCGGACAGTACCGGCATCACCGCGGAGACCCTCGGCAACACCTTGCTGACGCAGTTCCCCGCGAACAATTTTGACCGCATTACGATCCCCTTCATCACCACTGTTGAACAGGCGAAGTCCGTCGTCCGCACCATCGACGAACTGGCCGCCAGCGGCCTGCAGCCGATCGTCTTTTCCACCGCTGTCGGCAGCGACATCCGCCAGACCCTGGCGGCGTGCAAGGGCATCATCGTGGACCTGATCGGGACGCATGTCGGTCAACTGGAGCGCGCCTTCGGCACCACGGCCAGCGGGGAACCGGGCCGGGCCCATGGCTTGGGCAACGCCGAGCGCTACCAATCCCGGATGGCCGCCGTCGAATACGCCATGGAACACGACGACGGCCAGAGCCTGCGCGCGCTGGAAAAGGCACAGGTCATCCTGGTGGCCCCATCCCGCTGTGGCAAGACACCCACCACCATGTACCTGGCGCTGCAGCACGGGATCTTCGCCGCGAACTTCCCGCTGGTGGATGAGGATTTTGAGCGGGAGGGGCTCCCCAGACCGCTGCGGCCTTTCGTTGAGAAGTGTTTCGGCCTCTCTTCCAACCCCCTGCGGCTGAGCCAGATCCGCACGGAGCGCCGCCGCGGCTCACCGTATGCGTCGCTGCGCCAGTGCGGCTTTGAGCTGCGCAGCGCCGAGCAGTTGTACGTCTCCCACGGGATTCCATACCTGAATTCAGCCACTGTGTCGGTGGAGGAAATGGCAGCCACCATCCTGCAGCGCATGAAGCTAAAGCATTAGGGAAAATTTTCACAATCATTGTGTGTCGGAGCTCATGTGGAAAGACGGCTCCAGACCTGTCACTGTGGAGAGGAAATTGCGCCCATCAACCGGTAAACCCGCACGAGGGGCGGCGCACATGCATGCCACCATCTGCAAAGGAGCAGCAACCATGACGACAGACATCCTGTGGTTCTCAGAACTCGGACTCAAGGATCTGGATCGAGTAGGCGGTAAGAACGCCTCGCTCGGCGAGATGGTGCAGAATCTGACCTCTGCCGGTGTCCAGGTGCCTGACGGCTTCGCCACGACAGCGGACGCCTACCGCAGCTTCCTGGCCGACTCCGGCCTGGACCAGAAGATCGCCGACCGGCTGGTGGGCCTGGATACCGATGACGTGACGGCACTGGCCTCGGCGGGCCAGGAGATCCGGTCCCTGATGCGTCAGACGCCCTTTCTGCCGGACTTCGAAGATCAGATCCGGAACTCCTACCGGACGCTGGTGGACAAGCACGGCGGCTCCGAGGACCTCTCCTGGGCCGTCCGCTCCAGCGCGACGGCGGAAGATCTCCCCGATGCCTCCTTCGCCGGGCAGCAGGAAACCTTCCTGAACGTCCGCGGCATCGAGAACATCCTGCTGGCCATCAAGGATGTGTTCGCGTCGCTCTACAACGACCGGGCCATCGCCTACCGCGTGCACCACAAGTTCGAACACGCCGAGGTGGCACTTTCAGCGGGCATCCAGCGCATGGTGCGCTCCGATGTCGGGGCTTCCGGCGTGATGTTCACCATGGACACCGAATCCGGATTCAACGACGCCGTCTTCGTCACCTCCTCCTACGGCCTCGGCGAGGCCGTCGTCCAGGGTGCCGTCAACCCGGATGAGTTCTACGTCTACAAGCCCGCGCTGCAGGCGGGCCGCCCGGCCATCCTCAAGCGCGGGCTGGGCGAGAAGGCGCTCCAGATGACCTACACAAGCAACCGCGAGGTCGGCCACACCATTGACTTTGTACCGGTCGAGGCTTCGTTGCGGAACCGCTTCAGCCTCACGGACGACGACGTCGAGCAGCTGGCCCGCCACGCCGTCGCCATCGAGAACCACTACGGCCGCCCCATGGACATCGAATGGGGCAAGGACGGGATCGACGGCGGCCTGTACATCCTGCAGGCACGACCGGAAACCGTGCAGTCCCGCCGGGCGACCGGCAGCCTGAGCCGCTTCCGCCTCAACGGGACCGGCCGGGCGCTGGTCGAGGGCCGCGCCATCGGCCAGCGCATCGGCGCCGGCAGCGTCCGCATCCTCACCGCGATCGACCAGATGGCCGCTTTCAAGACCGGCGACGTCCTCGTCGCCGACATGACCGACCCGGACTGGGAACCGATCATGAAGCGCGCCTCCGCCATCGTGACCAACCGCGGCGGACGCACCTGCCACGCGGCCATCATCGCCCGGGAACTGGGGATTCCGGCCGTCGTCGGCACTGGGGACGCCACAGATGCCCTCTCCGACGGACTCGAGGTGACCGTCTCCTGCGCCGACGGTGAGACCGGCGTCATCTACGAAGGACTCCTGGACTTCAGCGTCGAGGAAACCGAGATCACCCAGCTGCCCGAGGCCCCGGTCAAGGTCATGATGAACGTCGGCACCCCGGAGCAGGCGTTCACCTTCGCCCAGCTGCCCAACCACGGGGTGGGCCTGGCCCGGCTCGAGTTCATCATCAACCGCCAGATCGGCATCCACCCCAAGGCGCTGCTGAACCTGGACGATCAGCCGGCGGAGGTGGCCGCGGAAATCCGGGAACGGATTGCCGCCTACGACGGCCCGCGTGATTACTACATCAAGCGCCTGGCCGAAGGTGTGTCGACCATCGCCGCGGCGTTCGCCCCGGAGCCGGTGATTGTGCGCATGTCCGACTTCAAGTCCAACGAGTACGCCAACTTGATTGGTGGACCCGCCTACGAGCCGCATGAAGAGAACCCGATGATCGGCTTCCGCGGCGCCTCACGGTACCTGGAACCGTCGTTCCGGGACTGCTTCGACCTCGAGTGCGAGGCACTGTCCTTCGTCCGCAACGAGATGGGCCTGACCAACGTCAAGCTGATGATCCCCTTCGTGCGGACCCTGGACGAGGCCAGCGGCGTCATTGAACTGCTGGCGGAAAACGGACTGCGCCGCGGCGAAAACGGCCTTGAGGTCATCATGATGTGCGAACTGCCGTCCAACGCGCTGCTGGCCGGCGAGTTCCTGGACCACTTCGACGGGTTCTCCATCGGCTCGAACGACATGACCCAGCTGACCCTGGGCCTGGACCGGGATTCCGCGATCGTCGCCGGCAGCTTCGACGAGCGCGATCCGGCCGTCAAGAAGCTCCTCAGCATGGCCATCAAGGCCTGCAAGGAGCGCGGCAAATATGTGGGCATCTGCGGCCAGGGACCCAGCGACCACGCGGACTTCGCCCAGTGGCTGGTCGAGGAAGGCATCGATTCCGTCTCCCTGAACCCGGACACCGTGGTGGACACCTGGCTCCGGCTCGCCGGCGCGGCAGCCGGCGCGGCAACCGGCGGCGCAGCGGACTGACGGCACGCCGCTAAGGCCGCGGAACAAGGCGCAGGCCTGTCCCGCGCCCCGGCAACACCCCGGTCTTCGGACCGGGGTGTTCCTTTTGCCTGGCAGCTCTGAGACATTCATGGCTCGCCAAAGCCACCCACGTCAGCCTGAACTAGTACTACGGACCAGATCGCCGCCGGACCCGAGGCAATCCAGGCGCAGGCAACCCAGGCGGCAGGCAATCCAGACGCAGTCAATCCGCACGGAAGAACAGGCAGGAGTCCCCGATGGGCAGCGCCGACTACGAATTCCAGACCGTGTGGCGGGTGGCCGGCACTGCGGAGGAGGTCGCGGACGTCCTCGGCGATGCCACCACCCTTCCCCGCTGGTGGCCTTCCGTGTATCTGGGCGTCCAGGCTGCACCCGGCGCGGGGAACAGCACCGCACCGGGCATCCCGAGGCCCGTGGCTCTCCACACCAAGGGGTGGCTGCCGTACACGCTTCGCTGGACGTTGACCGTCACCGAACCGGTCACCGCCCGCGGATTCGCACTCACCACCCGCGGAGACCTGAACGGAACAGGCCGCTGGACCTTCGAGCAGGACGGCCCCGAAACCGTCATCACCTACGACTGGCGCGTCAGCGCGGCCAAGCCCCTGCTGCGGCGCCTGAGCTGGCTGCTGAAACCGGCGTTCGCAGCCAACCACCGCTGGGCGATGGCCCGCGGACAGGAGAGCCTCGCCCTGGAATTGCGGCGCCGTCGGCACGCCGCTCAGCCGTGGGCCGTCCCGCCGCCTCCGCCCCCCACGTTCCGGCGGGCGGCCCGCCGCGATCCTTAGCGGCTGGACGCCTGCACAACAACAGACCCTCTCCGCCGTGAGTTGGTCCATTGAACCGCCGGCATCTCACCGGGTTAGCTAAGTCACAACAGCGTTCTCCACCACTGACCTCCAGGAAGCATCGTGACTTTGCAGCAGAACCGGGCCACCCGCAGCCCAGACCGTTGGGACGACGTCCAGATCGGTGACCGCGTCCAGCTCCGGCGGGAAGGCCACCTCGAGCTCATCGGCCGGGTGGACAACCGGACCGCCGACGGCGCCGTCGTGTGGGTGATGCCGGATGGTGGCACCCGGCAGCTGTTCCACGCAGCCGATGGCTACCAGTTGACCGTCGCTGCGGAGGGAACGCACCATGAGGACAACTAGCACCACCGGACAGCCTGGCGCCGGGGCCCTGGACATTGCCCGCGGTCTGCCGGCCCGTGCGGCGGCGTGGCCCGCTGTCACCGACTCGTGCCCCGAGGATTGCCACTACTGCTCAGGACCCGAGACGGACTAGCAGCAGCTGCACGGCTGGTTTGACCTCGGTTGATGCCCGGAAATCACAATCGGGGCATCAATCCGGCTCCGCCGCCGTGGCGTCGTTGACTAAGCCAGCATGGAACGTAAAGGTGGTGCCATGACGGCTCAGCGAACCAAGAACGGACTGGCACTCACGACGGCGGTTGCCGCAGCAGCGCTCCTGCTCAGCGGCTGCGGGGCCAGCAAGCCGCCAGCGCAGGCTGCCAGCGAAACAGTGGCCCCCACGGCCAGCTCGTCGGACACGGCCGGCAGCGCCGCCGCTGCCGGCACTGACACGGCCCAGCCGACGTCGGCATCCCCCGCGCCCACTCGGTCCGGCGCCGCACTGTGCAAGGCCGCCAGCCTGACGGCCACCACCGATTCCACCGGCGGCGGCGCGGCCGGCAGCGTCTACATGCAGCTGATCCTGACGAACTCCGGAGCCGAACCCTGCCTGCTGACGGGCTTCGCCGGTGTCTCCCTGGCCGCTGACGCCAACGGCGAGCCCATTGGTGCTGCCGCGACGCGTGACGATTCCACCACCGTCATCGAAGTACTGCTCGCGCCGGGCCAGGCGGGAACCGCGACGCTGCGCTATACCCAGGCCGGCAACTACCCGGACTGCACCCGCACCCCGGCGGCCGGCTTCCGGATCTACCCGCCGGAGGACACGGCGTCCCTGTTCCTCGCCCAGCCCATGGACGCCTGCAGTAACCCAGGCATCAATCTGCTGACTATTGGGGCTTTCCAGGCAAAGTAGTATCCGGGCAACCCGGCGGCCGTCCCGCTGCGATGCCCGGAATCCAGCCCGGAACGTTACCGCCAAATACTGTCGGTGCCGTAGGGCATGATGGAGGAATGAAGGGGCAGGAGCTCGCTGGCGGCACACTCGCGGCCGACGCCATGGACCAGTTCAGCCAGCCGACCCGGGACTGGTTCCTGGGCGCTTTTTCCGCGCCCACCCCGGCCCAGAACGGTGCCTGGGGCGCCATCTCCTCCGGCTCGCACGCCCTCGTGGTGGCACCCACGGGCTCCGGCAAGACGCTTGCGGCCTTCCTCTGGGCACTGGACCGGCTGCTCGTCTCCGCCCCCGCCGAGCCCCAACTGTTGCCCGGTCTTGGCGCCGTGAAGGGCACCCGGGCGAAGGCACCGAAGCGGACTACCCGTGTGCTGTACATTTCGCCGCTCAAGGCGCTGGGCGTCGACGTCGAACGGAACCTGCGCGCCCCGCTGATCGGCATCACCCAGACCGCGAAACGGCTGGGACTCCCCGCACCGCTGATCAGCGTGGGAGTCCGTTCCGGGGACACACCGGCGTCGGAGCGCCGCACGCTGCTCAGCCACCCGCCGGACATCCTCATCACCACGCCCGAATCGCTGTTCCTCATGCTCACCTCCAAGGCGCGGGAGACGCTCAGCGAGGTGGACACCATCATCGTGGACGAGGTCCACGCCGTCGCGGGCACCAAACGCGGGGCGCATCTGGCGGTATCACTGGAACGCCTCGACGCCTTGTTGTCCAAACCCGCCCAGCGGATCGGGCTCTCGGCCACCGTGGAGCCCAAGGAGCTCGTCGCACAGTTCCTGGCCGGCGCTGCGCCGGTGCAAATCGTGGCCCCGCCGTCGAAGAAGAACTGGGACCTGACCGTCTCCGTCCCGGTGGAGGACATGTCCGATCTGCAGGGGGCGGCGGGGGCATTCGACTCCGGTCCGGCATCCGGGCTCCAGCCGCAGGCGTCGATCTGGCCGCATGTGGAGGAGAAGATCGTGGACCTGGTGCTGGCCAACCAGTCCACCATCGTGTTCGCCAACTCCCGCCGGCTCGCCGAACGGCTCACCGCCCGGCTCAACGAGATCTACGCCGAACGGCAGCTGATGGCCGCCGGCGGCTGGGCCGGGATTGGCGCGGGGGCGGCGGACGTGGAGGCGGCGGACGCCGGGGTTCGGTCCGGCGGACCGTCCGGTAGCGCTGCTGCGCCGCCAACTTCCACTGCGACGCCAGCGCCCACTTCGACTGCGACGCCGGCGCACATGATGGCCCAGGCCGGCAGCACCGCCGGCGCCGATCCGGTGCTGGCCCGCGCCCACCACGGCTCCGTTTCCAAGGACCAGCGCGCCCTGATCGAGGATGATTTGAAGTCCGGGCGGCTGCGCTGCGTCGTGGCCACGTCCTCTCTGGAACTCGGCATCGACATGGGCGCAGTGGACCTCGTGGTCCAGGTGGAGTCCCCGCCCTCGGTGGCCAGCGGGCTGCAGCGGGTGGGCCGGGCCGGCCACCAGGTCGGCGAAATCTCCCAGGGCGTGCTGTTCCCGAAGCACCGTGCGGACCTCGTCCACACCGCCATCACGGTGGAGCGGATGCTCGGCGGCAAGATCGAACGGCTCAGTGTCCCGGCCAACCCGCTGGACATCCTGGCCCAGCAGACCGTCGCCGCGACAGCACTGGGCGCCATTGACGTGGAGGAATGGTTCTCCGCGGTCCGGCGCTCCGCACCCTTCGCCTCGCTCCCCCGCTCCGCCTTCGAGGCCACCCTGGACCTCCTGGCCGGACGCTATCCCTCCGACGAATTCGCGGAGCTGCGGCCCCGGATCATCTGGGACCGCAACGCCGGCACCATCGAGGGCCGGCCCGGCGCCCAGCGGCTGGCCGTCACCTCCGGCGGCACCATCCCGGACCGTGGGCTGTTCGGGGTCTACATCATCGGCACCGAAGTGGAAGGTTCGGGTTCCTCCGGCGGTGCCAGCGCGGACGGCAGGGCCGCGAGCCCGGCCGCGGCCGCTGCCAAGGGCGGGCGCCGGGTCGGTGAACTCGACGAGGAGATGGTCTACGAGTCCCGGGTCGGCGACGTCTTCGCCCTGGGCGCCACCAGCTGGAAGATCGAGGACATCACCCACGACCGGGTCCTGGTGTCCCCCGCGTTCGGCCAGCCCGGAAAACTCCCGTTCTGGAAGGGCGACTCCCTCGGCCGGCCGGTGGACCTGGGCCGCGCGCTCGGCGCGTTCGTGCGCGAACTGTCCGCGTCCGACGTCGGACCGGCCATGGAACGCTGCAAGGCCAGCGGTCTGGACGACTTCGCGGCGAACAACCTGATCCAGTACCTTGCCGAACAGAAACTGGCCACCGAAGTGGTGCCCAGCGACACGACCCTCGTGGTGGAGCGTTTCCTTGACGAGCTCGGCGACTGGCGCGTGGTGCTGCACAGTCCCTTCGGCATGCCGGTCCACGCCCCGTGGGCGCTGGCCGTCGGGCAGCGCCTGCACCAGCGCTACGGGGTGGACGGCTCCGCCATGGCCGCCGACGACGGCATCGTGCTGCGCGTGCCGATGATGGAAGACGAGCCGCCCGGAGCTGAACTGTTTCTCTTCGACTCCGAGGAACTCGAGCAGATCGTGACGGCGGAAGTTGGCGGCAGCGCCCTCTTTGCCTCCCGATTCCGCGAGTGCGCCGCCCGCGCGCTGCTGCTGCCCCGGCAGACACCGGGCAAACGGCAGCCGCTGTGGCAGCAGCGGCAGCGCTCGGCCCAGCTCCTGGATGTCGCCCGGAAGTACCCCACCTTCCCGATCGTGCTCGAAACGGTCCGCGAGTGCCTGCAGGACGTCTACGATCTCCCCGCACTGAAGGACATCGCGGCCTCGGTTGAGCGCCGGGAACTGCGGATCGTGCAGACCACCACCCAGCAGCCTTCGCCGTTCGCCAAGTCCCTGCTGTTCGGCTACGTGGCACAGTTCCTCTACGAGGGGGATTCTCCGCTCGCCGAGCGCCGGGCCGCCGCGCTTGCGCTCGATTCCACCTTGCTCAACGAGCTCCTGGGCCGGGTGGAGCTGCGCGAACTGCTAGACGCCAAGGTCATCGACGCCACCGAACGCGAGCTGCAGCGCCTCGCACCGGACCGGAAGGTGCGCGGCGTGGAAGGGGTCGCGGACCTGCTCCGCCTGCTGGGCCCGCTCACCCCGGAGGAAGTCGCAGCGCGGCTGGAACCGCCGGCGGAGTCCGTCGAACCTGCGCCCGTCGCCCGGCCTGCGGATGCGGCTGAAACTTTCCCGGTGGTTGAGCCTGCCGGGGTGGTTGAGCCTGCCGAGGTGGTTGAGCCTGCCGGGACCCGGGAGGATGCCCCGGAACTGCCGGTCGCCGACGCCGCCGCGCACTTGACCGCGCTCCAGCGCGCCAACCGCGCCATCAAGGTCAACATTGGCGGCGGCGAACGCTTCGCCGCGGTGGAGGACGCCGCCCGGCTGCGCGATGCCCTCGGCGTCCCCCTGCCGATGGGCGTCCCGTTGGCCTTCATCGAACCCGTCGCGGATCCGCTGGGCGACCTCGTCTCCCGCTACGCCCGCACCCACGGGCCGTTCACCTCCGCCGAGGCGGCCGCCCGGCTGGGACTCGGCGTCGCCGTCGTCGGCACCGCGCTGAAACGGCTCGCCGCAGACGGCCGCGTGGTGGAGGGCGAGTTCCGCCCCCACGCCACAGCGCCGGAACCGCCCACAGCGACGGAAACGGATGGCGTGGAGTCGGCCCGCGGCGGCGGTGCTGCCGAGGCCCAACAAACCATTCCCCCCATCGCCTCCTCGTTGGCCGGCGTCAGCGAGTGGTGCGACGCCGAGGTCCTGCGCAAGCTCCGCCGCCGGTCCCTCGCCGCGCTCCGGGCCGAGGTTGAGCCGGTGGACGCCGCCGCCTACGGGCGGTTCCTGCCCGCCTGGCAGAACGTCCGCGCGCCCGGCCGGCGCGGCCAGTCTGCACTGCGCGGGCTGGACGGCATCGTCACTGCGGTCGACCAGCTTTCCGGCGTGCCCATTCCGGCCTCGGCCTGGGAACCGCTGGTTCTGGCGAGCAGGGTGGCCGACTACCAGCCGGCCATGCTGGACGAGCTCATGGCCGCCGGGGAAGTCCTCTGGTCCGGTGCGGGCTCGCTCCCGGGCAATGACGGCTGGGTGAGCCTGCACCTTGCCGATTCAGCCGAACTGACCCTGAATCCGGCCGTGGAGTTCGAGCCGGGCGACGCGCAGCTGCGGTTGCTCGACCATCTACGGAACAACGGCGGCGGGTATTTCTTCCGGCAACTGGCCGAGATAGCCGGCGGCATGGACTCGGTGCCGAGCGACCAGGACGTGGTCTCCGCCCTCTGGGACCTTGCCTGGGCAGGCCGGATCACCGGCGACACCTTTGCCCCCGTCCGCGCCCTGATCGCCGGCGGTCACACCGCCCATCGGCAGGTGTCCCGGGCGCCGCGGGCCCGCGCACCCCGGCTGAGCCGGCTGGGACGTTCCCACGGCACCGGGCTGCTGGGGTCACCCGGGCTGACCGGCGGCCGCTATGGTTCCGTCACCGGCTCCGCACCCACTCCCCCGCTGGCCGCGGGCCGCTGGTCCGCCCTGCCGGCCCCCGAACTGGATCCCACCATCCATGCCCGGGCCACCGCGGAACTGCTGCTGGACCGGTACGGGGTGGTCACCCGCGGCTCGGTCATGGCGGAGAACATCCTGGGCGGCTTCGGACTGATGTACAAGGTGCTCGCCAGGTTGGAGGAAGCCGGCCGGTGCCGTCGGGGCTACTTCATCGAGCATCTTGGCGCGGCGCAGTTCGCCGTACCGGCCACTGTGGACCGGCTGCGTTCCTACGCCGAGGACACCCAGCTGCAAAAACCCGAACCCAGTGCCCTGGCCCTCGCGGCAACGGACCCGGCCAATCCCTACGGCGCAGCCCTGCCCTGGCCCGCCCTCAATGTCGAGGCAGGCACGGGCCACCGGCCGGGGCGGAAGGCGGGAGCCCTCGTGGTGCTGGTCGACGGCGCCCTGGTGCTCTACGTGGAACGCGGGGGCAAGACCCTGCTGGTATTCAGCGACGACACCGAGATCCTGGCCGCGGCAGGCGCCGCCCTCGTGAGCGTGGTGACCCGCGGCGCGGTCGACAAGCTCATCATGGAAAAAGTGAACGGCCACGGCATCCTCGACACCCCCGTGGCCGCCGCCCTCGCCCAGGCCGGCGCCTATTCCACCCCGAAGGGACTGAGAATCCGTGCCTGAAGGCGACTCGGTCTTCCGCACTGCCGCGCAGCTCCACGCCGCCCTGGCAGGTCAGCAGCTGATCTCCTCCGACTTCAGGGTGCCCCGCTTCGCCACGCTCAGGCTTGGCGGCTGGACCGTGACCGAGGTGGTGCCCCGCGGCAAGCACCTGCTGATGCGGCTGCAGCGTCCGGCGGATCCGGGTCCGGGTCCGGGTCCGGCGGATCAGTCGGAAGAATCCGGGCCGAAACACGGCAGCCGGGCGGGACTAGCCAGCCGGGCGGAACCGGACCGGCTGACCATCCACTCCCACCTCAAAATGGAGGGGAACTGGCAGGTCTACCCGCCGGGAGGACGCTGGAAGAAACCGGGATTCACCGCCCGCTGCGTGCTGCGCACCGCCGCGGCAGACGCCGTCGGCTTCTCCCTCGGCATCCTCGAAGTGATCCGCACGTCCGAGGAGGAGTCGATCGTCGGGCACCTGGGCCCGGACCTTCTGGGCCCCGACTGGGACCTGGCCGAGGCCGAACGGCGGATCCGCGCCGCCCCCGACGTCCCGATCGGCGTCGCCCTGCTGGACCAGCGGAACCTCGCCGGGATCGGGAACATCTACCGTTGCGAGACCTGCTTCCTCGCCGGCATCAATCCCGCGTCGCCCGTCTCCGCGGTAGCTGATCTGCCTGCCCTGATGACCGGTGCCAAGGTCCTCCTGGAGGCGAATCTGGGCCCCGGCCGCCGGACCACCGTGCTGAACCCCCGCGGTGTTGCCGTGGGCCGGTCTTCGGGGTTGCCTGGCCATTGGGTCTACCGTCGCGAGCACCAGCCGTGCCTGAAATGCGGGACGTCGGTGCGCCGCGGGGTGCTTGGCAAAGCGGCGGGCACCGAAGAGCGGGACATCTACTACTGCCCGAATTGCCAGCCGGTGCCGGAAGAGGGCCGAAGGTCATGACGCGTAATCGTCCCGCTGACCCTCAAATTTCCTGACGACACTCAAATTCCCTCGAGCGTCGGCAGGGAAAATGCACGCCGCCTGCCCTCGCCGCGGCCTCAGGGTGCGGTGACTGCCGTGCCGGCCGCAACCGGGACCTCGGGTACTTCCCGTTCGGGCACCGTGAACCGCGGCAGCAGGAGCTGCACGAGCGGTCCGATCGCCAGGGCATAGAGCACGGTCCCGACGCCGACGGAGCCGCCCAGCAGCCACCCTGCGCCCAGCACCACGACCTCGATGCCGGTCCGCGAGGCCCGCACCGACCAGCCGGTCCGCCGGGCGAGTCCCGTCATGAGACCATCACGGGCACCGGGTCCGAGGCGGGCGCCGATGTAGCAGGCCGAGGCGATGCCGTTGAGCAGGACGGCGCCCGCGAGCATCCCGATCTGCCCGCCGAGGTGCGAGAACGCGGGAATCAGCGCAAGGCCGATGTCGGCGAACACCCCCACCAGCACGGCGTTGCACAGCGTGCCCACGCCCGGCCACTGCCGGAGCGGAATCCAGAGGAGCAACACGAGGAAGCTGACGATCACCACCACGGTGCCGATGCTCAGCCCGGTCTTGAGCGCGATGCCCTGGTGGAAGACGTCCCAGGGGTCCAGTCCAAGTCCGGCCCGGATGAACATTGCGAGCGATACGCCATACATGGCGAGGCCAATAAGGAGCTGGAGGAGCCTTCGGGTCATCATGTCATTCATCCTCCCCGAGAACTGGCCTTGCATTCCATAGCCAGTTTGAAATACTGGCTCTATGTCCGGCTCCCTGAATCCCACCACGCTGGCCCGCCTCCTGGGCGAGTGGAACCCTGGGGCGTCCCCCGCCTACCGCGAACTGGCCGACGTCGTCCGTCTGCTGGTGCTGGACGGCCGCGTCCCGCTCGACGTCGCCCTGCCCAGCGAGCGGTCACTTGCCGCCACGCTCGGCATCAGCCGCACCACGGTGACCGCCTCGTACGCCCTGCTGCGCGACCAGGGCTTCCTGAGCAGCGGCCAGGGCAGCCGGGGCCGGACCTGCATCCCGCACCGCGGCCCGCGCGGAACCGCGCCGGATGGCCGATCCGAACTCAGCGGGGCGCCCGGACTGGCCATTCCGGACGGACTGCTGGACCTTGCCTACGCCTCCCTGCCGGCCAGCGGCGAGGTGGTGCACCGAGCCTTCGCGGCCGCCCTGACGGAATTGCCGGCGTTGTTGCCGGGGTTCGGTTACGACGCACTCGGGATCGGCCCGCTCCGCGAAGCCATCGCCGCCCGGTACACCGCCGCCGGCGTGCCCACCACCGCGCACCAGATCCTCGTGACCTCGGGCGCCCAGCACGCGCTGAACATCATCCTGCGAACCCTCGCCGGCCGTTCCGCCAAGGTGCTCGTGGAACATCCCAGCTACCCGAACGCCCTCGACGCCATCCGCTCGGCCGGCTGCCGCCCGGTTCCGGTGGCCATGCCCCCGGCACGCCAGGCTGGCGGGGCCGGCTGGGACATCGAGGCCATGGAGACCGCCCTGAGGCAGCAGCGGCCCGCGATGGCCTACGTGGTCCCCGACTTCCACAACCCCACCGGCCGGCTGATGCCGGACGCCCAACGCCGGCAACTGGTCCGGGCGGCTGCCGCCTCGGGCACCGTGCTGGTGGTGGACGAGACCATGCGGGAGCTCAACCTCGACGGCGCACCCTCCACGCCGCTGGCCGCGTTCAGCCCGGCCGTGGTCTCCATCGGTTCGCTCAGCAAGTCGCACTGGGCCGGACTGCGGACCGGGTGGATCCGGGCCGGCGAGCCCCTCATCCAGCGCTTCGCCGCCGCCCGAACCACCATGGACCTGGGCGGCCCCATCGTGGAGCAGCTCGCGGCAGCCCATCTGGTCAAGGACCTCACTGAACCGCTCCCCGAACGGCTCGCCTCGCTCCGCACCAACCGGGACACCCTGCTGGCGCTGATCGCCGGGAACCTGCCGACATGGCAAACGGAGCGGCCCGGCGGCGGGCTGTCCGTCTGGTGCCGGCTGCCGGCTCCGCTGAGTACGGCAATGACGGTGATCGCCCCGGACTTCGGCATCCGGCTCGGGGCCGGACCCAGGTTCGGCGTTGGCGGCGCCTTCGAGCACTACCTCCGCGTGCCGTTCACCCTGCCGCCCGCGCAGCTCGAGACCGCGGTCCAAGCGCTGCGCTCGGCCCAGGACCGGCTGGAGGCCTCGCCCCGGCTGCGGCGGGACCTGACCAACCCGCCCGCCGTCGCCATCGCCTGAGCGCGACGACGCCTGGCTGAGAGCCCTGGCGACGCCGGGATCCGGGTATCGCCAGGGCATCCGCGCAGCGCCCAGCGGCCCGCGCGTCGCTGGGCCGCCGGCTCAGTCCCGGCCGTAGACCTTGTCCAGGAAGCCGCCCCATACCTCGGCCGTGGCCTCGGAGTCCGGGCTGCCGCTGAAATCGTGCACCGTCATGCCCACCGGGGCCCCGAAGGCGTTCCGGCCGAAGAAGCGGTACAGGGTGTCCGCCGTCCGAAGGCCCAGGAAGTGCTCGTTGGCGAAGTCCACTTCGCCGGTGAGCCGCCCCACGCCGTCGAGCTCCAGCTCCACGGCGTCACCCGGCGCCACGCTGTCCACGCCCATGGCCTTCTTCAGCTGGACGAAACCGTCCGGGGACTGTGAAGCCGCCGGCGCCTGGACGTCGGTGAAGACCACGGGCTTGGCGTCGAAGTACTTCAGGTACTGGCCGAGGGTGTGCAGGTAGAACTCGGTGTGCTTGCTGGCGCCGTCGTACTGCTCGTCCCAGTTGCCCGCGAAAATGCCGCTGTGGACGTAATGCAGCCGGGCGCGGCCGCCGTCGAGCGGTTCCAGCACGTGCTCCAGCTGGTTGAACCAGCCGTTGGGGCCGTCCATCCGGGAGACGAGATGCCTGGGGTACTCGTCGACTGTCCTGACGGCCGGCCACTCATCCGTGGGGAACATCCAGGCCGGAGCGTCTTTGGTGACCGCGTTCCACACGCGCTCCGGGGTGCCCGGGAGATCGGTGTCGTAGACGATCTCGAAGTTCCGCTTTTCAGTCATTGTCCTGCTCCTTTGCCTGAGTGATCTTGGGTGATGCTTTGGATGCCGATGCCTTCAATGCCGGGTGAAGCGCGACGACGAGACGGTGCTTTCGCCCGCTGCCCGTCGGCGTGCCGGTGCCGTCGGGGGCGCCGGTGCCGTCGTCGTGGTACTTGTCCACGAGCCGGGTCACGGCCACGCCGAGCTCCTCGGCGAAGGCTGCCCGGTCCGCCGCGGTGCGGAAGCTGATCTCGCCGTCGATGGCGAAGGTGGCGAGTTTCTCCCTCGCCGCCGCAGCGCCGGCAATCAGCTGGCCCATCTCCTGGACCATGCGGCCGGCGAGCGCGAGCAGCCAGAAGGCGGAGAAACGGTCCGAGAACCGGTGCGGATCCGGCGCCACCGAGGCCAGGGCCGCCGGGGAAATCAGGTACGAAGCTGCCGTCGCCCGCAGGATGCGCTCCGTGACGTTGCCCTTGCGGCGTTCTTCCACAAGCTCCACGAGCCCGTGCCGCTCAAGCGCCTTGAGGTGGTAGTTCAACTTCTGCCGCGCCAGCCCCACTTTCGCGGCGAGCTGGGTGGCCGAGCCGGGCTCGGCAAGTTCCAGCAGGATCCGGGTGCGAATCGGGTCCAGCGAGGCCTCCGCCGCCGCCGGGTCCTCGATCACTTCGATGTCCAACATGCTTCCAGCGTGCCCGCCGACAGTTTTATTTGTCAAGAACTTTTTTACCGTCGGTGGCGAGTTCGCGGGAACGCTGCGGGTTCGCCGGAAACTCCCTTGCGGCGAACCGGACGCTTTCCGGCGAATCCGGCGCGGAGAGGGGGCCGGGGCAGGCAAAGTAGAATGGAGCGGTGATGCAATCCCCCCTTCCCGTGCGCGACGGCGTCAACGCGACCCGTCTCCGCCTCCCGGAGGAGGGGCCCTGGGGCACCGCGATGGACTACATGATGCACCGCTGGGGCCACATCGACCCCCAGGGCATCGAGGACCGGTTTGACGCCGGGGAGATCGTGGGTGAGGCGGGCATCGCACTGGACCGCGCCACCCCGCTGCGGAACCACACCTTCATCTGGTACTACCGCACCCTGCCGCCGGAGACCAGGATCCCGGTGGAACTGGACATCCTGCATCAGGACGAGCACCTCCTGGTGGTGGACAAGCCGCACTTCCTGCCCACCACACCCGGCGGCACCTACATCCAGGAGTCCGCCCTCGTCCGGCTCCGCAACCAGCTCGAGCTGCCGGATCTCATCCCCATGCACCGGCTGGACCGCATGACGGCCGGCATCCTGCTGCTCTCCACCAATCCGGAGACGCGGGGCAAATACCAGGTGCTCTTCGAAAAACGCCAGGTCCAGAAGGAATACGAGTGCGTGGCTGCGGCCGAGCCCGCCGCCGGCCACCCCGCCGTCGACTTCCCCGTGGTGGTCCGCAACCGGATGACCAAGTCGCGCAGCTACCTGCTCGCCGAGGTGATCGACGGCGAACCCAACGCGGAGACCCGCATCGAACGGCTCCGGACGTTTGACGCCGGACCCGCACATGCGGCTGACGACGGGACCGACGGCGGGAGCCGCCGCCGCGCGCTGTACCGGCTGGCGCCTCACTCGGGGAAGACCCACCAACTCCGCGTGCATATGGCATCCCTCGGACTGGGCATCGTGAACGACGCGTTCTATCCCGAGCTGCTGGACAAGGCCCCGGACGATTACGCGAAGCCGCTGCAGCTGCTGGCCCGCGGGATCCGCTTCGATGACCCCATCTCCGGCAGGGCAGTGGAATACCGCAGCGGGCTGCAGCTCAGCGAAGCCCGCTGAGCCCGCCGGCCACGGACCATCCCGCAACAGCGATGGCTCGCCGCCCCGTCAGGAGCGAACGTACGCCCGGAAGTGCGGTACCTTGTGCCCATGGACTTCGGCAACGCTGACAGCTGGGGGGACGCGATCTATTTTTGGATCATCCCGGTGGTCATGGGCGATGCGATTTTCCCGCCCGTCCCGTCCGAAATGGTCGTCATCACCGGCGGCGCGCTTTCCGCGGACGGGCGCGCCAACGCCTTCCTTGTGGTGCTCCTCGCCGCCATGGCATCCTGGCTCGGCGACATCCTCGTTTTCCAGCTCTTCAAGCGGCGGCTCAGCCATGTGCTCGACCGCTGGAAATGGGGCCGCTCGTTCCATCTGGCCGTGCACCGCGCCATTGCCCAGGCGGGCCGGTCCTCCACGTACGGGGCCATCATCGGCATCCGCTTCATCCCCGGCGGACGCTTGGCGACAACCGCCGCCGCCGGCATCGCCAACGTTTCCAGCCGCGGCTTCAGCCTATGCGCGGCCCTCGGCGGCCTGCTCTGGGCCATCTGGTCGGTCGGCCTCGGATACTTCACCGGCGCGGCCACCAAGCTGCCGTTCTGGGCAAGCTCCCTGATCGGCGTCGGCGTTGGACTGGTGATCGGCGCCGTCGTGGGCGTGATTGTCACGCGGCGCCGCGGCAACCGCTCCCCGGTGGTGGACGGACCCGAGGAGGAACTGGACTTTTGAGGCTGGCCGGCGTTTAGACGGGCGCCCAGCGGCCGCGGTTGCGGCGGAGGACCGTCAGGGCTCCGGTCACGGCAACCCGTTCGACGGCGTCGCGCATCATGGCTGCCGACGCGAGCGCCTGGCTGTTCTCGCCACTGTAGGACGTGGCCTCGACCAGGAACCGCAGATTCAGCTGCGGGACCCCGCCGGCCAGCTCCAGCTGGTTCGACTCCACGTGGTGCCGCGTTTCCAGCGCTTCCACGGCCGCGGCCATCACGGCCTCCGGCGGGTTGCCCGGCTTGAGCCCGGTGATCTTGAGTCTGCTCTGGAACGACGGCATGGAACAACCCTAGCGGGACCGCACAACGGACGCGGGCCGGGGAGTCGCGGTCAGCCGGTGTTGCGCAGGCCTGCCGCCACTCCGTTGACCGTGATCAGCATGGCCCGCTGGAGGCGTTCGTCGATCTCGGCACCGGACATGCCCTCCCCTGCGGCCGACCCGGCGCGGATCCGGCGCAGGAGCTCCACCTGCAGGTAGCTGATCGGGTCCAGGTACTGGTCGCGGATTTCGAGCGAGCGCTTGAGGGTGGGCTGGGCATCCAAGATGACGTGCTCGCCCGTGAGGTTCTGGACCTCGGCGACGGTGAGCTCGTATTCCGCCCGGATGGTGCGGAAGAGGTGGTGCAGCTCCGCCGGAACGAGGGTGGAGACGTAGTAGCCGGCGATGTCCAGGTCCGTCTTGGCCAGCGTCATTTCGACATTGGACAGCACCGAACGGAAGAAGTGCCAGCCCTCCATCATCTCGGCCAGCTGGGCCGGGTGGCCGGCCTCGCGGGCGGCCTTGAGGCCGGACCCCACGCCGAACCAGCCGGGAACGATCTGCCGGGACTGCGTCCACCCGAAGACCCACGGTATCGCGCGGAGGCCTTCCAGCCCGGCGCCGGAATCGGGCCGCTTGGACGGCCGCGAGCCGATGTTCAGCGAACCCAGCTGCTCCACCGGGGTGGAGGCCATGAAGTAGGCGGGCAGATCGGGATCGTCGATCAGCGTCCGGTACCGCGCAAAGGCGGCGTCCGAGATGGTCTCCATGACATGCCCGTAGCGTTCCCGCTGGTCTTCGGAGGTGCGCGGGGTGCGGTGCAGCGCGGAGCCCTGCATGACCGCCGCCAGCGAGAGTTCCAGGTTTTCCCGGGCCAGCTCGGGCAGCGAGTACTTGTCCGAGATGACCTCGCCCTGCTCGGTGAACTTGATTTCGCCTTCCAGCACGCCGTTGGGCTGGGCCATGATGGCGTCGTAGGTCGGGCCGCCGCCGCGGCCCACGGATCCGCCGCGGCCGTGGAAGAGGCGCACCCGGACGCCGTGCTTGGCCGCGACATCCCGGAGTTTCCGCTGGGTCTTGTGGATTTCCCACTGGCTGGTCATCACGCCGGATTCCTTGTTGGAGTCCGAGTAGCCGAGCATGACTTCCTGCACGTCGCCGCGCAGCCGGACCAGCTCCCGGTAGGACGAATCCGAGAGCAGCCGGTCCACGATCTCGGCCGACGCGCGCAGCTCCTCCACCGTCTCCAGCAGCGGCGCGAAGCCGATCCTGGCATACGGCGCCTCGCCGAAGAGATTCACCAGCCCGGCCTCGCGGGCCAGCACGGCCGCGGCCAGGACGTCGTCCGCGCCGCGGGTCATGGAGACGATGTACGTCTCGATCACGTCAGGGCCGTACGTGCGCAGGGCGCGGCGGATCTCACGGAAGACGTCGTAGGTGCCGTCCGCGACGCCGTCGAGCTTGATCGGATGGCCGGACAACGGTCGGCGGGAGGCCAGCTCCGACCCCAGCACCTCCAGCCGCTCGGAGCGGCTGAGCTCGGCGTACCGGACGCCGGGGCCCCCGAGGCGGTCCATCAGCTGCCCGACGGCGTCGTGGTGGTGGTCGGCGTGTTCGCGGATGTCGAGGGTGGCCAGATGCAGGCCGAAGGAGGCGATGGCGCGGCGGACCCGGGCCAGGGCGCCGTCGGCTGCGAGCGCGGCGTGGTGGTTCCGCAGGGACCGATCCAGCAGGCCCAGCTCGGCGAGGAGCTCCGCGGTGGCGGTGTAGTCGCGGCCCGGCTCGTGCGAAGAGCCCGCCGTCACCCGCCGGGCGGTGTTGAGCAGTTTGGCCTTGATGCAGGTGAGTTTGAGGCGGTAGGGCTCCTGGGCGTTGAGCTCGAGGACCCTGCGGTCCAGGCCCGGGAGGTTCTCGAGGTCGACGTCGATCGAGTCCAGCAGCTCCTGGTCCGCCCCGGCGAGCGCCGTCGAGTTGGACAGGATGGAGATGAGCCCGTCGATTAGGCCGATGCTGATCCGCACTGCGTGCTGGTTCTGGATCTGCAGGATCTCGCGGGTGACAGCCGCGGTGACGTTGGGGTTGCCGTCCCGGTCCCCGCCGATCCAGGAGCCGAAGCGGATGGGCGCCTTCTCCGCGGGCAGTGTGACACCGTGCTCGCCGAGGAGCTCAGAGAGGTCCGAAAGCATTTCCGGCATGGCGTCGGTGAGGATGCCGGTGAGGTAGTAGATGGCGTTCCGGGCCTCGTCCACCGGGGTGGGCCGGACCTGGCGGAGCTCGTCGGTCTGCCACATCTGGTCGATCACTTCGGAGAGCTGGCGGTCCTGGCGGCGGCGCCCGGACGTGCCCTCCTCGGTGGCTTCGGCGAGGATGTCGGAGAGCCTGCGGACCTTGTCCAGGACGGAGCGGCGGGAGGCTTCGGTGGGGTGCGCGGTGAAGATCGGGCGGACGTCGAGTTCGTTCACCACCTCCTGCAGCACCGAGGCACCGGCCTGGCCGGCGATGTCCGCGACGGCCTTGGCGAGCCAGCCGTCCTTTTCCTGGCGGGTGCGCAGCCCGCGGACCCGGTGCACCTGCTCGGCGGCGTTGGCCAGATGGAAATAGAACGCGAAGGCGCGGACCAGGTCGGTGGCCTGCTCCAGGGGCAGCGAGCCGAGCAGTTCGCGGACCTGGGCGACGACGTCGTACGAGCTCCACGGTCCGGTGGCATCGGCACCGCCGCGGGCGGCTTCCTTGGATTCCTTGGTCAGCAGGCGGACCTGCTCCACCAGGGCCAGGAGTTCGGGGCCGTGCTGGCGGACGAGGGATTCGCCGAGCAGGGTGGAGACCCGGCGTACGTCGGCGCGGAGTTCAGAGGCGAGATCGGTGCCGGAATTCATTGCAGTGTCAGCCATGGAAACTATCTTTCGAGGGTTCGACTTGGCTCGTACACTGCGCTGGATACTGTGAGCCCGGTTACTTCTTCCTAAGGGATGTTACCCGCAGCCCGCGCATGCCGGGAATCCGTCTCAGATAGTGTCCGTCCGCGACGGCCGGCCGTCGGGCCCCCAAGTGGCTCGCAGTAGTTGACGTTTTGGGACGTGGGAACGACGTGGGAACGACAACAACTGCGAGCTGGTTGGGCCCGGCGGATGCCCTTAGCGGGCGACCTTGAAGTTGAAGTGCCCCGTGCCGAGAGAGCCCCAGACGCGCAGCCAGAGCGGCAGGATCATTTCAGCGCCGCGGGCCGTGGTGATGTCGCCCAGGTCGATGATGTCCCGGTGTCCCAGGCCCGTGAGGAGTCCCCTCACAGTCTCCTTGGCCTCCGCGTCATTTCCCGAGACGAACACGGAGTGGTCCCCGCCGGCCACGCGCACCGGATCCACCATCACGCTGGCGGTCATCGTATTTAGTGTCTTGACCACCCGCGCTTCCGGGAATGCCCGTTGGAGCTGCTCACCGAGGCTGTCGGTATTCACCGGATTCAAGAAGGGCGGAAACCCCTGGGAGAAATCCAGCGGGTTCGCAATGTCGACGAGCACCTTGCCGGCCAGGTTTGGGGCACCGGCCGCGGTTAGTGCCTCGAGGGAGCCGCCGCCATTGGTGGCGTTGACGATGATCTCGCTGCCCGCCGCGGCATCGGCAAAGGTCGCGACTCCGATCTGGCGGTGCGTCTCGTGCCACGGGGCAAATGCCGGGCCGCCGGTCGCACCGGGTTCGGTCCGGGCCAGCGTCGCCTGCGGATCGCGCGTACCGATCACGACGTTGTGGCCGAGGGTTGACAGGGCGGCCGCGACGGTGGGTCCGACGGTTCCGGTTCCGAATACTGCGATCTTCATGATGTCCCCGTTCGGGATGGATGCAGGTTGGTGGAGGGGTAGACAAGCCCGTCTACGATTTGAGCGAGACGTTATCAGACAGCTTTTTCTGCGGCAAGGATGGACAGACTTGTCTGTGTACCATGGAGCCATGACCCCGCCCGCAGCCAAAACCGCGCAGGCTGTCCGCACTCCCGCCGGACACGCCCGGGACAAGATCCTGTCCACGGCTTTCCGGCTTTTCTACGCCCAGGGTCTTCGCGCGGCCGGCATCGATACGATCATTGCCGAATCCGGCGTCGCCAAGGCCACCTTCTACAAGTACTTTCCCGCGAAGGATGAGCTGATCCTTGCCTACCTGGAGAAGGCGGACGGCATCTGGACCGGACAGCTCCACGCCGCCGCCGACGCCGCCGGGCCGGACCCCGCAGCCCGGCTCGTGGGATTGTTCGATGCGCTGGAAAGCGCCTGCCGTCGCGATGGCTACCGCGGCTGCGCCTTCATCAACGCCGCCGCCGAGTCCGCCTCCGGCACCCGGGTTCATGAGCGGACGGTGGCGCACAAACAGCACATCCAGGCCTGGATCCACGGCATGGCTGAGGAGGCCGGCGCCCGTAACCCGGGCCAGCTCGCGCGCAGCCTCACCCTGTTGCTCGACGGCGGCCTGGCCAGCGGCGTCCTCGACGCCGACCCGGCAGCCGCCGCTGCTGCCCGCGCCACCGCGGCCCAGCTTGTGGCCGCGGGCCTGAACCGCTCCCCGGAAACGCCCGACGCCGACCGCCCCCACTCCCCCAACTGAGTCGCATTTGTTGCCGTTTTGAACCGTGAAAACGACACAACTGCGATCTAGTTGGGATCACACTGACCGCATTGGAGGACCTTCTTGAGCACCGACCTAACCACCCCTGACCCGCGGCTTGCCCGCTGGCAGCGTTTTCGGAGCAGCCGCAACACCGCCCTCGCGAGCGATCACGGCTGGCTCACGCTGACTTCTTTCCAGTGGCTGGACAGCGAGCCCTCCGCCGTCGAACTCGTCCCGGGGCTGTGGTCCACGGACGGCACGACGGCGTCCCTCACCGCTGCTGCGTCCGACGGACTGACGCTGGTGGCGGCCGGCGAACCCGTGGACGGAACCGTCAGTGCGACGCTTTCCGATGAGGAGTCGCTGATGTGGGCCCAGTACGGCGGCAACGACGGCCGCCAGGTGGTGGTGGAGCTGGCGATGCGGGCTGGCAGGTACGCCGTCCGCACCCGGGATGCGAAGTCGCCCGTGTTCACCGAATTCGACGGCGTGCCCACCTTCGACTTCCGGCCGGACCTCGTGGTCGAGGCGAAGTTCCTGCCGTACCCGGAGCCTGTGGACGTCCCGATCGGCACCGCCAACCCGCTGGTCGACGGGGTGCACCGCTCGGTCGGCGACCTGGTGTTCCGGCTGCCCGGCAAGGCCCACGAGTTCCACCTGCAGGCCGAAGAGGAGAAACTCGGGGCCCTCACGGTCACCTTCCACGACGAAACCAACGGCGCCGGCCCGCCCGAACAAGCGACAGCCGAGTGGCGCAAGGTGTCCACCGCCCGGCCCCGCCCGGACAACACCGTGATCCTGGACTTCAACCGGGCCATCAACTACCCCAGCGCCTTCACCCCGTACGGCACCTGCCCCATGCCGGTGAAGAATAACAGCCTGGACTACCGGATCGAAGCCGGGGAGAAGGAGCCGTTCACCTAGGCCGACTCCTGAGCCACGCGCCCGCCCCTCGCGCGAACGCCACGCGCGAGCGGACACTTGAGGCCCCGAAATTGCGCATTTCGGGGCCTCAAGTGTCCGCTCGGCCGGAGATTCCAGGAGATTACACGATCGCGGAAACCCCGGTCACGGCGCGGCCCACAATCAGGGTGTTGATCTCGAACGAGCCCTCGTAGGTGTAGATCGCCTCGGCGTCGGAGAAGATCTTGGCCATCCGGTAGTCGGTGACGATCCCGTTGCCGCCCAGCAGCGACCGGCCCATCGCCACGGTTTCGCGCATCCTGGCGCTCACATAGGACTTCGCCAGCGCCACCTGCGGCATGTCCGCGGCGCCCTGCTCCTGCAGCTGGGCGATCCGGACCATCATGCCCATGCTGGCCACGGCGTTGCCGAGCATCGTCACGAGCTGCTGCTGCACGAGCTGGAACTTCGCTAGCGGCCGGCCGAACTGCTGGCGTTCGACGGCGTACTGCCGCGCGACGTCGAACGCGGCCAGCTGCTGCCCGACACCCTGCCAGGCGACCATGATCCTGGAGCCACGGAGCAGCTCGTTCGTGTCCTCGAAGCTGTTGATTCCAGCGAACCGGTCCGTCTCGGCCACCCGGACGTCCTCGAACACGATGTCCGCGTTCTGCACGGTCCGCAGCGCGATCTTGTTCTCGATCCTGCTCCGGCCCACCCCGGGCAGGGCCGCGTCCACGATGAAGCCGCGGATGCCGCCGTCGGCCTCATCGCGGGCCCACACCAGCATGTAGTCGCAGAACGTCCCGTTGCCGATCCAGCGCTTGGCGCCGTTGAGCACCCAGCAGTCACCGCCGTCGGCCGCTCCCCCGGCCACCCTGCGGGCGCTGGTCTCCATCCCGCCGGCGACGTCCGAGCCGTGCTCCGGTTCGGTGAGCGCGAAGGCGCCTGTGGTCCGGAGGCTGGCGGCGTCGTCGAGCAGGCGGGCCTTTTGTTCCTCGGAGCCGAAGCCGTAGAGGGACTCCACGAAGAGGTCGTGATGGACCAGGAAGAACGTCGCGAGGGAGGTGTCCACCCGGGTCATCTCGGCGATGACCAGTCCCGCGAAGAGGTTGCTGTAGCCGCGCTGCGCCGGGGCACTGAGCTGAAGGGCGGCGAGCTTCGGCAGGATGTGGGCGGGGAATTCGGCGTTGTTCCACCAGTCCGTGGCGAACGGCGCGACCTCGCGGGCCAGGAACTCCCGCAGCTCCGCCAGCTTCGCCTGCTCCGCCGCGCTGAGCAGCGACTCGAAGTCGAAGAAGTCGGCGGCCGGCAGCCCGGCCGTGGACGGGGAGGAGCCGGGGCCGAACCCGGCCTGCATCACTTGGGCCCCATCCGGATGGCGCCGTCGAGGCGGATGGTCTCGCCGTTGAGCATGGCGTTGTCCACAATGTGCGCGGCAAGGTTCGCGAACTCGGCGGGGCGGCCCAGCCGGGACGGGTGCGGCACCTGGTGCCCCAGGGAGTCCTGGGCCTCCTGCGGCAGGCCGGCCATCATGGGGGTCTCGAAGATGCCCGGGGCTATCGTGACGACGCGGACCAGCGAGCGTGCCAGCTCACGGGCGATCGGCAGCGTCATGGCGGCCACGGCACCCTTGGAGGCGGCATACGCGGGCTGGCCGATCTGGCCGTCAAAGGCGGCCACTGAGGCGGTGTTGATGATGACGCCCCGTTCCGGCCCCCCGAGCTGGGTCACGGCCGGCTCGGTGGCAACCATCGCCGCCGCGGACAGCCGGATGACGTTGAAGGTGCCCACGAGGTTGATCTGGATGACGCGGTTGAAGGCCTCCAGCGGGAGCACGCCGTCGCGGCCCAGCACCTTGCCGGGGGTGGCGATCCCGGCACAGTTGACCACAATCCGCAGCGGGCCCAGCGCAACGGCGGCGTCGACGGCGGCCTGCACCTGCTCCTCGTTGGTGACATCCGCGGGGACGAAGACTGCCTTGTTGGCGGGTTCCATGGGATCGCCGGCTTCCGGGGAGCCTGCGCCCACCGGGCCCCCGGCATTCAGCCCGGCGGCGAACGCAGCCCCGGCCGAGCCCGGCAGGTCCACGAGCACCACGGAGGCGCCGGCGTTGAACAGCCGCCTCGCGGTCGCCGCGCCCAGGCCCGACGCCCCGCCGGTGACCAGCGCAACAGTACCTTTGATGTCCATGCATCCTCCTTGATGTGGAACCTGGCCCCGGCCGCGGACTGCACGCAGCGTGCTGCGGCCGCCGCGCGACAATCACTGCGGCGATCACCCGAGGCGATCACGCGCGGCAATCACCCGCGGCAGGGAACATTAGTTAGTTCAGGTTAACTGAAATCCGGGCGGCCCGCACCTCCCGCGAAGATCCCGCTCCGGCAGCACCGCCGCCGCTAGGCTTGGCCCATGAGCCCAGCAGATGCCCCCGCCGCCCCCAACTGGTCCTTTCGCGCCGACGAAGCGGCCCGCTCGGTGACCAGGCTTTTCGGGCAGCGGCTCTTCTTCCTGCCGGGGACCCACATCGCGGCGATTGTGCGGCCGTCGGGCCGGCTGAAGAACCTCGCCCGGCCGTGGCACTACTGGTGGCAGGCGCACTACGTGGACGCTCTGGTGGACACCGGCCGCCGCGAACTGGGCAGCGCCGGCCACCCCGGAACACGGTTCGACGGCGAGAACCGGCCAAGCGCAGGCCAGCTCGCCTCCGAGCTGGTCACCGGCATCCGGCTGCGCAATTTCCTCACCTTCGTCAACAACTACTACGACGACATGGCCTGGCTGGCCCTTGCCACGCTGCGGCTGGAAGGCCTGGCGGAGGACACCCGCAAACCCGCCGGCCGCCGGCGGAACGCCAAGGTCCTGAAGAGCCTCACGCTGCAGTTCGACTCCGCTTCCACCGACGACCTGGGCGGCGGCACGTTCTGGAGCAAGAAACGGGATTTTAAGAACACACCGGCCACCGCTCCGGTGGCCCTCTACTACGCCCGCACCGGCAAGGCAGCCAAGGCGCAGGCCCTGCTGGACTGGCTGGACGCGCGGCTGTACGACCCGGAACAAGGCATGTACCAGGACGGCCTGCGCATTTCCGGCACCGGCGAGGTGGTGCTGGAATCCGCGATCTACACCTACAACCAGGGCCCCGTCCTCGGCGCCCTGCTGGAGCTCGGCGGCACGGCCAACCTGGAGCGCGCGTCCGCCCTTGTGGCCTCGGCGGCACGCAGCCTCACCATCCCCGCCCCGCTGTTGGCCCGCACTGCCACCGTGCTGCGCTGCGAGGGAGGCGGCGACGGAGGGCTCTTCACCGGCATCCTGGCCCGCTATCTGGCCCTGGCTGCCCTCGATGAGCGGCTTCCGGACGAGACCCGCGCCGCGGCCGCCGTGCTGGTGAATGACACCGCCGAGGCGTTCTGGGAAGGCCGGCGCGTCATCTCGGCCCAGGAACCCCTGGCGCGCAAGGGCAGCCGGCTGGTGTTCTCGGCCCGGCCCGAACTGGCGGCGCGCCGCAGCTACCCGGCCGGCGCCGTCGTCGAAGTCTCCACCCAGCTCCAGGCCTGGATGGTGCTGGAAGCCGCCGCTGCAATCGCCGGCAGGACCGGGGGCCCGGCCGCGGAAGAAGCGCCGGCCGGGGCCGGAACCGATCCGGCGCCCACGGAAGAAGCGGCAGCAGACGCGCCAAGTCAGGAAGGCGAGGAAGGGAATTAAGTCACGCAATAGTTTCGTAATTCATGTGATCCTGATCACTTAGGCCGGTCTCGGCTTGGTTGCTTAGGTTTGGCTAACCTACAGTTTTCGTTAGTGAGCATGCCCTAACTCCCCGCTCACGGGGGCTAGGGTTCCCTGACCTTTTTCCTTGCAGAAAGTAGCCCCATGAAGATCCGCAACAACGCGCTGGCGGGCATCGCCCTCGCCGCGACCGCCGCGCTCGGCCTGGCAGCCTGTGGCTCCGGGACCTCCCCCTCCGGAAGCAGCAGCGCCGGAGCGGACGGCAAAGGTGAGATCACGGTCTACAACGCCCAGCACGAAAGCCTGACCCAGGAATGGGTGGACGCCTTCACCAAGGAGACCGGCATCAAGGTCACCCTGCGCAACGGCGAAGACCCGGAGATGGCCAACCAGATCATCCAGGAAGGCCAGGCCTCTCCGGCCGACGTCTTCCTCACGGAGAACTCCCCGGCGATGGCCCAGGTGGAGAACGCGGGTCTCTTCGCTGACGTGGACAAAGCCACCACGGAGCAGGTGCCGGCCGGCTTCCGCCCGAGCACCAACAAGTGGACCGGCATCGCCGCCCGCTCCACCGTGCTGGTCTACGACAAGACCAAGCTGACCGAAGACAAGCTGCCCAAGTCGATGCTGGACCTGGCAAAGCCGGAGTGGAAGGGCAAGTGGGCTGCTTCACCGTCCGGCGCCGACTTCCAGGCGGTCGTTGCCGCACTGCTGGAACTCAAGGGCGAGGCCGCGACGGAAGAATGGCTCAAGGCGATGAAGGAAAACGCCAAGGACTACAAGGGCAACAGCACCGCCATGAAGGCCGTCAATGCCGGTGAAGTCGAGGCCGCCCTGATCTACCACTACTACTACTTCGGCGACCAGGCCAAGACCGGTGAAAACTCCAAGAACGTGGCCCAGTACTACTTCAAGAACCAGGACCCGGGCGCTTTCCTCTCGCTTTCCGGCGGCGGCGTGCTGAAGTCCTCCAAGAACGCGGCCGCGGCCCAGTCCTTCCTGAAGTTCATCACCGGCAAGAAGGGCCAGGAAGTGCTGCAGAAGGGCACATCCTTCGAGTACGCCATCGCCTCCGAGGTCCCCGCCAACGAGAAGCTAGTCCCGATCAAGGACCTTCAGGCTCCCACCGTGGACCCGGCCAAGCTGAACTCCGAGAAGGTCACCGAACTGATGACCAAGGCAGGACTGCTGTAATTCTGTGACCACTGATCTATCGGCCCCGGAAACGTCCGGGAGCACGACGACGGCGGGCAGGGGCAAGCGCCCCCGCCCGCCTTTCGGCGTATCTGCGGTAGCGGTCCTCGCGGTGCTGATCGCCCTGTTTTCCCTTGTCCCGCTGGGCTACGTCGCCTTTATGACGGCCGTCACGGGCTGGGACACGGCGGCGGGGCTGATCTTCCGGCCGCGCGTGGGCGAGCTGCTGCTGAACACAGTCCTGCTGATTGCGATCACCGTACCGCTGTGCCTCGTCCTTGGCGTCGGCGGCGCGTGGCTGGTGGAACGGACCACGCTGCGTGGACACAAGATCTGGGCCGTTCTGCTCGCGGCCCCCCTTGCCATTCCGGCCTTCGTGAACAGCTATGCGTGGGTTTCGGCCGTGCCGTCTCTGCAGGGCCTGTCCTCCGGCGTGCTGATCGCCACGCTTTCCTACTTCCCGCTGGTCTATATCCCGGCCGCGGCGACCCTCAGCCGGCTGGATCCGGCGATTGAACAATCCGCCGCGTCCCTGGGCCTCGGTGCCTGGCGTGCCTTCTTCCGCGTGGTGCTGCCCCAGCTGCGCATCGCCATGACCGGCGGAGCCCTCCTGGTGTCCCTGCACCTGCTGGCCGAATACGGGGCCTTCGCCATGATCCGTTTCGACACCTTCACGACGGCGATCATGGTGCAGTACCGGTCCACGTTCAACGGCACGGCGGGGAACATGCTGGCCAGCGTGCTGGTGTTCCTCTGCCTGATCCTTCTGCTCGCGGAGGTCCGCAGCCGCGGCACCGCACGGTACGCCCGCGTGGGCTCCGGAGCGCAGGCGAAAGCGCTGCAGCTTCCCCTTCACTCCTACCAGCTTCCCGCCCAGCTGTCCCTGCTCGCCCTCACCGCGCTGGCCTTCGGCCTTCCACTGTGGTTCGTCGTGCGCTGGATCTTCGCAGGCGGACCGGGAATCTGGGCCGCGGAGGAGTTCCTGCCGGCGCTGCTGCAGACGCTCGCCTACGGTTTGGCCGGGGCCGTGGTCACCACCGTGGTCGCGTTCCCCATGGCGTACCTGGCCGTGCGGCACCCCAGCTGGTTCAGCAAAGCCCTGGAACTGTCCAACTACGTCACGAGCTCCATGCCCGGGATCGTGGTGGGCCTGGCCTTCGTAACCGTGGGCATCCGGCTGGTACCCGGCATGTACCAGACCACGGGGCTCCTGATCGCCGCCTATGTGCTGCTGTTCCTGCCGCGGGCGCTGGTCAATATCCGGTCCGGCCTGTCCCAGGCGCCCAAGGAACTCGATGAGGCCGCCCAGGCGCTGGGCAAGCCTCCCCTGCTGTCCTTCCTCCGGGTGACGCTGCGCCTCACGGCCCCTGCAGCCGCGGGCGGGGCCGCACTGGTGTTCCTCGGAATCGTCAACGAGCTGACGGCCACCCTGCTGCTCTCCCCCAGCGGGACCCGGACCCTTGCCACCGAGTTCTGGAACAAGAGCAGCGAAATCGACTACGCCGGCGCCGCCCCCTACGCACTGCTGATGATCCTGATCTCGGCACCGATGACCTATCTCCTTTTCCAGCAGTCCAAGAAAGTAGCGGGACAGTGACCGATTCTTACTCTTCGCGCGACGCCCCCTCCCGGCTTCCGGAACCGCGAATCGCAGCGTCCGTGGCGCCCAGCACCAACAGCCACCTGGAGATCGACGCGGTCACGAAGAACTTCGGTTCCCAGGCCGTGCTCAAGGGCGTCAACCTCTCGGTAGCCAAGGGCGGAACGACGGCGATCGTTGGCCCGTCCGGCTCCGGCAAGACCACGCTGCTGCGCCTCATCGCCGGCTTCGAGCACCCCGAAACCGGCACCATCTCGCTCAACGGCAGCAAGGTGGCCGGAGACGGCGTCTGGGTCCCCGCCCACAAGCGCCACGTTGGCTACGTGGCTCAGGACGGCGCCCTGTTCCCGCACCTGACGGTCGGACAAAACATCTCCTTCGGCCTCGACGCCTCCAAGCTCCCCGGCGGCCACCGCGGCGTCAAGACCCGGGTCGCAGAGCTGCTGGAAATGGTCTCCCTCGACGCGGCCATGGCCAAGCGCCGGCCGCACCAGCTCTCCGGAGGGCAGCAGCAGCGCGTCGCCCTGGCCCGGGCCCTGGCCCGCGAGCCCGAGCTCATGCTGCTGGACGAACCCTTCTCCGCCCTCGACGCCGGCCTGCGGGTCGCGACCCGCCGTGCCGTAGGCAAGGTTCTGCACGACGCCGGCGTGACCACCATCCTCGTCACGCATGACCAGGCCGAGGCGCTGTCCTTCGCGGACCAGGTCGCAGTGATGCGCGGCGGGAGACTGGCACAGATCGGCAACCCCTTCGTCGTCTACACGCGCCCGGCGGACCGCGCCACCGCGGAATTCCTGGGCGACGCCGTCATCCTTGACGCCTGGATGGAGGGCTCGCTGGCCACCTGCTCGCTTGGCGGCATCCCGGTCCGACGGCCTCCGGCGCAGGGCCGGGTCCAGCTCATGCTCCGCCCCGAACAGATCCGGATCGCCGAGGACGGGCCGATCCGCGGCGTCGTGGTGGACACCGACTACTTCGGACCGGAAACCACCGTCCGGCTCAAGCTCGCCGTCCCGCCTGTCCTCGCCGAGGGCGCCGTGGCCGACCACCGGTACCCCGGCGGCGGCGAGATCATCACCATCCGGCACTGGAACGCCTCCATCGCCCGCCCCGGCACCGAGCTGTGCCTGCGCGTGGTGGGCGAGGCCGTGGCCTTCCCGATGGACGACGCGGCGCACGAGTAAATTCTGTGGCGGTGCGCGGTGGTTAGCGCCTGCGCGTCAAGCCGGACTCTGGCCCTTCAGCTACCACTGCGGCTCGGTCTGCAGTCCCATACACGGCCATCGCTATCCGCAGGCGTGGTCCTCAGCCTCGGCTGTGGTGATCGCCCAGGCCATGGGGGTGGGGTTCTGATCCGGATGGGATGAAGGTTTCCGCAACGGCGCTTCCCGCTGACAGCCGGGCGGTCCTGGCCGAGCGCAGTCCGTCTGTAAGGATGACCATCCCGGTGACGGCCACCGCCAGTCCGAGCGAGGCGAGCACGTCCGTCAGCCAGTGGTAGCCGAGGTAGAGCCGGCTGACGGCGACCAGCACCGCGCCGGCGGCGGCCGCGGCGAAGGCGAGGAACGACGTCGGACGCCTCCCCCGGCCCGCCGCGAACAGGTAGGCGAGAACCAGGAGGAAGACCCCGGCGCCGAAGGTATGGCCCGAGGGGAAGGACATGGCGTCGTCCGGGCCCAGCAGGAAGTCACCGGCAGCGGGCCGGGCGCGGTCCACCTCGTGCTTGATGAGGGTGGACAGGGCGAAGGTTGCCGCCATGGCACCGATTAGCAGGGCGGGCCGCCAGAGCTCCCGTTTCCAGGCGGCCCAGCCCAGGGCGAACGCGAACCCGATCACCGTCATCCAGAGCGGCGACGTCACCGTGGTCACAGCCGTCAGGACGGCGGTGGCCGCCGGGTTCCGGGACGCCACGAGCCCGTCATGTACCGGCGCGTCCCAGGCGGCGATCCCGCTGTCCGATTGAACCGCCGCAAGCATCGCCCAGAAGATGGCGTCGCCGGCCACCAGCAGACCGGCGGCGCCGAAGAACAGCCGGCGCTGCGAGGGCACCGTGGAGACGTCGGAGGCGCGGGAGATGTCCGAGGCGCGCGGCAGTCGGTGGGCAGTAGGCATCAGCCGAGTCTGCCACCCCGACCTGCCCGTACCCCGGGCATCCGCTGGGAGTTCGCATGACCCCGGCTGCCCGTTGGATGGGCCCGGCGGCCGGGTCAGGAGTCCGACGGGCGTTTGACCTGCGGATACGGCGTCTCGTGGCGGGATAGCATCTCGACAAAGCCGGTGATCTTTTTCTCCCGCGTCGATGCCTGCTTGACCGCGTTGGTCCGGTAGATCAGCGCGTAGCGGTTCACCGAGGTCAGGACGTCGAACATGGCCTGCGCCCGGGGATCGGCCGCAATGGCCGCCGCGAGATCCTCGGGCAGCTCCGCGGTCGAAGCCCCGGAATAGGCGGCTTCCCACCGCCCGTCGGCCTTGGCGGCGTCGACGGCGGAACGGCCCGCCGGCGCCATTTTGCCCGCGGCTTCGAGGCGTCCGATCCGGTCCACGTTCCGCGCGGACCATACGCTCCTGGCGCCCCTCCGGGTCATCCGCTGGAAGGAACTCTCCGCGTCGCGGCGCCGGCCCTGGCCGTCGATCCAGCCGAAGCAGAGCGCCTCCTGCAGCGCGGCCTCATAGTCCAGCTCGGTCACCGAGCCGCCCTTCTTGTGCAGCACCAGCCACACCCCGGGGCTGTCCGCGTGATGCGCCTGAAGCCATGCCCGCCACTCGGCGGCGTCTCTAACCAGCAGTTCCTCAAGTTCAGCCATGGCACCATTGTGCTCTAGGAGCCGCCTTGATCAAGGCGTGGCATCATGGCCATGTCACCATCGACTGCATGTCACCGTCGATTCCGCGTCCAGGGAGAAGCCAATGCTGCGTGTCCGTCCCATCCACTTCACTTCCCGCATGGATCAGTGGGAAAGCCTCCTCACCGATCTGGGCCTGGTGAAGACCGTTGACGGGACTGAATGGCGGGAGTTCGACGCCGGCGCAGGCCGCCTGGCACTCCACCGCAGCGCGGCTGGCTCCGCCGATGACGGCACCACTTCCTTCGGCGTCGAAGTGGGCGACCTCGCGGAGTTCGCCCGCCGTGCGAATCAAGCCGGCGCAGAAACGGGAAACGCCCCGGCTGAACTCATCCAGGCGGACCACGGGGACTCCTGCCGCATCACCGGCGAGGACGGCTTCAGCTTCCTGGCCGACAAGGCTGCCCACGGCGCCAACCGTGCGGACGCTGACCCGGCGCTCGCCGTCGTCGAAGTCTGGTTCACCGGGGATGCTGCCGCTGCCGCCGAAACGCTGCGGAGCATCGGCGCCCGGTTCCGTCCCGTCCCTGACGACGACGAGACTGCCGACTTCACCGCCAAGAATGGCGGGGTGCTAATGGTGCGCACCGGTTCCGGCCCGGCACGGTCCGGCCTGGGCTTTGAATACACCGGTGACCTCTCCGCCCTGCGGGACCGGCTGGCGGCCGCGGGCCACCGGGTCAGCATGACGGAAGAGGCGTACGGACGGAGCCTGCACGTTGCCAACCCCGACGCGGCCGATCTGTCGGACAACCCCAACGGGGCGACGCTCTGGATTTCGGCGAAACCGGCAGGGGCCTGACCCGGGGTCAGTCCTCCAGCACGCCGTTGCAGAGCCGGTTGACGACCTCGGTGAGCATCGTCAGTCCGGCCACGATGTCCTCGTCCGTGGTGTATTCGTGCTCGTTGTGGGAGATCCCGTCCACACTGGGCACGAACAGCATGACCGTCGGGGCGAGGTCCTTCATGTTGGTCGAATCGTGCCCGGCCAGGGTCATGACCTGCTTGTTGGCCAGGCCCAGGTCCGCCGCCACCTTGGCCGCGAGTTCAACGCCCTCGGGCTGGTACGGGGTCACGGGCCAGGAGTGGGCGTGGTTGCGTTCCACCGTGACGTTCGCCAGCTCCCAGGCGGTCGTCGCCAACGGCTTCGTGTTCACCGCCGGCCAAATTCCCGCGATCAGCGGGCTGGACCACCAGCCCGACACGTTCGAGGACCAGGTACGCCAGACCATCCTCAACCTCCGGTCCGTGCTCGAGGCCGCCGGGTCCGGCCTGGAACACGTGGTCAAGGTCAACGCCTACCTCACCGTGCCCTGCTGGAGCTGTACCCCGGCGCGGTACTGGTCGTGGACATGTCCGGTGACCACCGGCACGCGCCGGTGGGCGCCGTCACCGCGGCGGCGGCCACTGCGCAAGGCGCCGCAGGCACTGGTCTCCGACGCCGCCGAACCGGCGCTGCTGGCACGGATCGCATCCGGCGAGCCGCTGGAATCGGTGATGGCGATCTGACGGACGGCGGGGAACGGGTCAGGGATGCGGTAGAACTTAACCATGAACGTTCGCACTCCCGACCCGAATCCCGGCTGGCTCTCCGACGACGATTTGTTCGAGGCGCGCGGCCGGCTGCCCATGGTCTATGTCGAGGCCGTGCCGGTCAGGCTGGATCCGCTGGGGTTCGTAAACGAGGTCGGCACCCTGTTGCAGGCCGACGAGGACGGCACCATGGTCCGCTCCCTGGTCTCCGGGCGGGTGCTGTACCGCGAGACCATCCGGGCCGCACTGCTGCGCCATATGGAGAAAGACCTCGGCCCCCTGGCGTTCCCGCAGCTGCCCATCAGCCCGGTGCCGTTCACGGTGGCCGAATACTTCCCCGCCCCGTCCCAGACGGGGTTTACCGACGACCGCCAGCACGCCGTTTCGCTGGCGTACATCATCCCCGTCACCGGAGAATGCACCCCGCGGCAGGACGCCCTCGAGCTGACCTGGATGACCCCCCAGGAAGTCATGAGCTCGGACGTGCAGCTGGAATTCAGCGGAGGCCGTGGCGCGCTCATCCGCCAGGCGCTGGCCTTCGCGGGCGTCGGCAACTGACCGCTGCCTGGCCGCACCGTAAAAGTCCCGGGACTCCCGGAGGTTCCCGTGCGTCCCCGACTTCACAGGTGCCTTTTGTAGACTGTTGGGCGGACCGTAAGAGAATTTAAGGACTCCAGATGACCCACCCCCCAGCCTCCCGGAACTACAGCGAACAGCAGGCTGGAACTCTGCAGACCGGCCACCACCTGCTCCTTCCTGACGGCAAACGCTCCGCCGAAATCCAGCGCGTCGACGTCGAAACCGACGATTTCGGCACCCCCGCAATGGTCCTGGCGACGCTCACCGGCGGCGGCATGCTGCGGATCGCTGCCGGCTCCGCCGTCAAGATCGTGGATGAGGCCCCTGATGAGGTGGTGGAGGCTGCCGGCCGCGAAGACGTCCAGGCGACCACGGCCGCGGACACCACTCCTGACACCGCCGGCACCCCCGCAACGGCGCCCGCCGTCGTCGTCCCTCCCCTGCCTGCCGCACCGCCGGGAACGAGCGGGCCCAGCGAGGAGGACCTGGCACTGATCCCGTCCGCTGAAGGCACACCGGAGTCCGTGGTGGAAGCCGTGGCCGAGGCGTACCCGGACGCGGTGGGGGTGCTGCTGCTGACCGAGCGGCTGGCCAAGGGCATCAACACCAAGTCCGGCAGCTGCCTCAAGGACCTCGCCGATCTGGCGCAGGAGCTGTTCATCATCCGCAAGGACGCCGAGAACGCCCTCGCCGTCGCCGACGTGCTCAACGTCCTGCCCTTCGATGGGAACCCCGGACGATGGGCATCGGTCGAGGCGGCACTGGCACTCTCCAGCTACATCTGCCGCCAGCTCGGGCAGGAGGAACGCGCGGCAGTCTACGAGAAGTTCCTCCGGACGCCGGACGGCATGGAAACTGACCCGTTCAAGGCCCGGATCAACGCCAAGGTGCGCCAGCGCTCACTCAATGAACCGAACCTGTATGACAAGGAGATCTTCCGCGCCATCGACAACTCGAACCCGGATGCGGAACGGGAATGGCGGCTGCTGCGGCTGGAGTCGCTGCTCGTCCTGCGCGCCCACGGAGGCTCGGAAACCATCGGCGCCCCGGAGCTGGAGCGCCGGATCGGCAACGAACTCGAATCTGTCCGCGCCTGACTTCCGTTTGGCCCTACCCCGTGGCGGCCCGGCGTTGTAGATTCGCCCCATGACGAACAATCTGAGCGTTGTGATCAACTCCGACGCGCAGCAGGTTTGGACAATGCTGCGCGAACCGTCCAAAGTGGCAGAGTGGCACGGTTGGCAAGCTGATGATCAGGCCGCCGAGATCACTGAAATCTACTTCAGTCCCAAGGTGGTCGAGGGCGCGGACCACACCTCCCTCGTGGTCGACGGCGGGGACGTCTTCACGCTGAAACCGGTCCCCGCCGGTACGGAAGTCAGCGTCACAAGGGCCGCGATCGACCACAACTCGGAGTGGGCCGCCTGGGATGAGGACATCACCCAGGGCTGGCTGACCTTCCTTCAGCAACTCCGCTTTGCCCTGGAGCGGCATCCCCGCGGCAGACGCCGGACCTTTTTCTTCTCGGTGCCCGGAACGGAGGGATCCGTCATCGACAAGCTCGGCCTCAGTGATGTGCCCGCCCCGGGCGAACCGTATTCGCTCACCCTGGCCACCGGCGAGGACATTTCCGGCAGGGTATGGTTCCGGAGCAACCACCAGGCGGGGCTGACAGTCCACAACTACGCGGAGCACGGCGAGGGCCTCGTGATCGTGGCAGACCAGCCGGCCATCCCGGACGTCCGGCCCGACGGCGGTTCGCTGGTGATCGTCTCGAGCTACGATCTGGGGGCGCACCAGCTTGAGGCCGTCCGCAACTACTGGGACAAATGGCGGGCCGAAAACTACCCCACCTCCGATCCGCTGCACTAAAGGTTGAAGGCATTCAGCTGGCACACTTGAACGGTGCCAGCCAAACCTGAACCAGACGCGTCGCCGCTCCAGCCAGCCCAGCAATCCGAGTTCTCCTTCCGCGTGGGCAAACGCCTGAGCGAAAGCTGCGCGCCGTCGGGCGCGCAGCTGGCGGCGAACGGCGGCGATTTCCTGGGCCGCACCGGCACCATCACCACCCCGCACGGTGAAATACAGACGCCCGCGTTCATCGCCGTCGGCACCAAGGCCACGGTGAAGTCAGTGTTGCCCGAATCAGTCGCCGAGCTGGGGGCGCAGGCCGTGCTGGCCAACGCCTACCACCTGTACCTGCAGCCGGGCGCGGACATCCTGGACGAGGCCGGCGGGCTGGGCGCCTTCATGAACTGGGCCGGCCCCACCTTCACGGATTCCGGCGGGTTCCAGGTGATGAGCCTGGGCTCGGGCTTCAAGAAGGTCATCGACATGAATTCGGTGGACAATTCCGGACCCGACGACGCCGTCGCACCAGGCAAGGAACGCCTGGCCCACGTGGACGAGGAAGGCGTGTGGTTCAAGAGCCACCTCAACGGCGACCGGCACCGTTTCAGCCCCGAGATCTCCATGAACGTCCAGCACCAGATCGGCGCGGACATCATGTTCGCTTTCGACGAGCTGACCACCCTGCAGAACTCCCGCGGCTACCAGGAGGAATCCCTGGAACGGACCCGCCGCTGGGCCGAGCGCTGCATCACCGAGCACTTCCGGCTGACGAACGAGCGCGCCGGCAAGCCCTACCAGGCCCTGTTCGGGGTCATCCAGGGCGCCCAGTACGAGGACCTGCGCCGCAAGGCCTGCCGCGACCTCGGCGCCATGAACTTCGACGGCTTCGGCATCGGCGGGGCACTGGAGAAGGAGAACCTCGGCACGATCGTGCGCTGGTGCAACGAGGAACTGCCGGAGAACAAGCCGCGGCACCTCCTCGGCATCTCCGAACCGGACGACATTTTCACCGCCATCGAGAACGGCGCGGACACCTTCGACTGCGTCTCCCCCACCCGGGTGGCCCGCAACTCGGCGTTCTACCACCCCAGCGGCCGGTACAACCTCTCCGGTGCCAAGTACAAGCGCGACTTCGGCCCGCTGCAGGAAGGCTGCGACTGCTACGCCTGCCTGAACTACTCGCGGGCCTACATCCATCACCTCTTCAAGGCCAAGGAGATGGTCTCGGCCACGCTGATCTCGATCCACAACGAGCGCTTCGTGGTGAAGATGGTCGATGACGCCCGGCTGGCCATCGAGTCCGGCAGCTTCTTCGAGTTCAAGGCCGAGACGCTGGCGAAGTACTACTCGTAGGGCATCCCGCCGGTGGCGTCCAGGCGCCGAAGTCGCCGGAACCGTGCCAGGTCGCCGGACGGTCCCTATGTGCCAGCCTTACGTGAGACAGATTATTCGTTTGGCTGGCACATAGTGACCGTCCGGCGACCCCGCAGGTGATCGGCGAATTAGGCGGCGGCGGGGCGGGTGGACGGCGTCGGGGCGGCGGGGCGGGTGGACGGCGTCGGGGCGGGTGGGGGGCGGCGGCGGGGCGGGCGGCGGGGCGGGTGGGCGGCGTCGGCGGGGGCGGCGGGGGTCCTACGCCCCGTAGGAGGGTTCGCGCTTCTTGATCCAGCCGATCGCGGCCGCGGTGACCGGGACGAAGAGGAACTCCACGAGGGTCTTGTACAGGAAGCCCACGACGACGTAGTTCACGAAGGTGCCGGCGTCGGTAATCCCAATGACGGACGCGGCGATGCTGCAGAAGATCAGGGTGTCCACGAATTCGCCGGCCACGGAGGATCCCATGAGCCGGGCCCACAGGGTCTTCTCGCCCGTGCGCGCCTTCAACTTCACCAGGATCCAGGCGTTGATGGTCTGGCCGGCCAGGAACGCCAGCAGCGAGGCGAGCACGATCTGCGGGACCGGGCCCAGCGCCCCTTCCAGGGCGGCCTGCTTGGAGGCACCGAAATCGTCGTCGAACCCGGGCAGCGCAATGATGATCCAGTAGCAGAGCGATGCGAAGACTGACAGCGCGAACGCCGTGACGATGGCCTTGCGCGCCACCTTGAAGCCGTAGACCTCGCTGATGACGTCGCCCAGGATGTAGGCGAGCGGGAAGAGGAAGAAGCCGCCGTCGGTGATGATCGGGCCGATGGCTACGCCCTTGGACGCCCCGATGTTGGACAGGATCAGCACCACGGCCATGAAGGCCAGCATGATGCCGAAGTACGGGGAGCCGATCCGGGCGAACTTTGGCGGCGCTGAGGCCGGGAATGTCTGGGCGGAGGTCATGGGGTTCCATTCATAGTGGTTCGCTCGGCGACCAAGGCCCGGGGAAGGACCACGCTCGGCAGCCGGCTGTATTAGCACTGGTCGGCCCCGCGAACAGACCGCCGGGAACCGCCCTCCATTCTCTCACCCGGAGGAACACCGACGCCCCGGCCCTAACGACGACGGCGGGCCGCTGGCTCCCGGAACTGACGTTCCGTAGCTGGCGACCCGCCGTCGTACCATCCGCCGAAACGGACTGCGGTTTAGCGGTGCGAGGCGTCGACGAGATCCCTGGCGTCGTCCTTGGGGCCGCCGCCCGGCACAGCGGGGCCGGCAGTGGTCTCCCAGGCGTGGCCCTGTTCGTGGTCCAGGTGCGTGGACTTCTTGTTCTTCAGCGCGAAGATGTAGACCACCAGCGAGATCGCGATGGCCACGGTGACGTACGTGAAGAACAGGTCCACGCGCTCGGCCTTCTGGAACGCGGCACCCAGCAGCGGAACCGTCCCGCCGAAGAGCGAGTTGGCAATGGCGTAGCCCAGGCCCACGCCGAGGGCGCGGATCGATGCCGGGAACAGTTCGGCCTTGACGAGCGCGTTGATGGAGGTGTAGCCGCCCACGATCAGCAGGCCTCCCATCATGAGCAGGAACGCAGTGAACGGGTCCTTGGTCCCGGACAGTGCGTTCAGCAGGGGCCAGGTGAACAGCACACCGGTGATGCCGAACCAGAGCAGGAGGGGTTTGCGCCCGACCTTGTCGGAGATGATGCCGTAGACCGGCTGGAGCAGCATGAAGATGAACAGCGCCCAGAAGTTGATCACCGAGGTGTCGGTCTTGGCGATGCCGGACGTATCGTTCATGAACTTCAGGATGAAGTTGGTGTAGGTGTAGAACGCGACGGTGCCGCCAAGGGTGACGCCGATGCAGATCAGCAGCGGCTTCCAGTACTGGGTGAACAGCAGCTTCATGGTGCCGGGCTGAGCAACGCCGGCCGTGACCGGCGCCTTGGCGGCCTCGACCTGCTCGGCCGAAACGGTCTCTTCCATTGAGCGCCGCAGCCACAGGACCACGAGCGCGGCCACGCCGCCGATCGCGAACGGGATGCGCCAGCCCCATTCGGTCAGGGTCGATTTGTCCATGGTGTTCTGCAGAATGACGAGGACCAGCAGGGCCATCATCTGGCCGCCGATCAGGGTGACGTACTGGAAGCTGGAGAAGAAGCCGCGGCGTTTGGAGGTGGCCGCCTCGGACATGTAGGTGGCGCTGGTGCCGTACTCGCCGCCCACGGAGAAGCCCTGGATCAGACGCACCAGGATCATCAGGAGCAGAGCCCAGACGCCGATCTGCTGCGTCGTCGGCAGCAAGGCGATGGCGAACGAACCGGCGGACATCGTCGTCACGCTGAGCGTCAGCGCGGCCTTGCGTCCCTTGCGGTCGGCGTAGCGGCCGAAGAACCAGGCGCCGACCGGCCGCATCAGGAACGACGTCGAGAAGACGGCCATAGCCTCGAGACCGGCCTGGAGCTCGTCCTTGGAGTTGAAGAAGTGCGACTGGAAATATGCCGCGAAGACTGTGTAAACGTAGAGGTCGTACTACTCCACAAGGTTGCCGGCAGATCCCTTGAGGATGTTGCTTACGGCCTTGCGGGTCTGTGCTGCCTCAGTCTGGGGCATGGCTTGCTGGGTGCTCATCGCTGAACCTTCCTAGGCTGCGGCAGCACGGGTTCCTGGCGTACTTTCTTGCTGTCCATGGCCACATTGCCCATGGTTCCTCCTCGACGTTGACGGTCCCCCTCACACGCCGAGGGCCACATCCAAACTATGCGTGATCCACGGCACATCCAACGTGGGAGGGCATTTCCTAACACTTCCTTAGGTTTCGCCGGGAGAATGGGTAATTGCCAAAGCGGGCAGATTGCAGGTGCCCACTCAGCGAAAAGGGACCAAGCCATGGAGTTGCTCATCGTCGAGGACGACGACGCCATGGCGTCTGCCCTCGCCGCCGCCGTAGTGACCGCGGGACACAACCCCACCAGGGTTGCCCGCGGGGCTGACGCCCTGCTGGTCCACCGGAAGTTCGAGGTGATCCTGCTGGACCTGGGGCTGCCGGACATTGACGGCCTCGACGTACTGCGGAAGCTCCGCCAAGTCACACCCGTTCCGATCCTCATCCTCACCGCCCGCGACGACGAGCGCAGCGTGGTGCTTGGCCTGCGGTCCGGAGCGGACGACTACCTCGTCAAGCCTGTGAAACTCGTTGAGCTGCTCGCCCGCATCGAAGCCGTCACCAGGCGTGCAGGCCGTCACAGCGGCACGCGGCAGCGGAGCGTCGTGCTGGGGGATCTTGAGATCGACCTTGAGAGGCGCGTGGCGGCCCTCCGATCTCAGGTGCTGCCCTTGACGGCCACCGAGTTCGACCTGCTCTCGCTTTTAGCCAGTCATGCTGGTTCGGTCGTGACCCGCGAACAGATCCTGGACGCGCTGTGGGGGGATGCTTTCGTCGCCTCCTCCCGGGCCCTTGACGTGCACCTGACGGGGCTGCGGGCAAAGCTCCAATTGCCAGGCTTCATCATCAACGTCCGCGGTGTTGGCTACCGGATCGAGGCGGACCCGGCGTGAAACTCCGTGTCCTCGGCATCCTGAGTGTGCTGGCCGTTCTCATGGTGATCATCGCCTCCAACGCCATCTTGACGTCCGCCGGCCGGGAACTGACCCAGGAACTCCAGATCAACCGCGTTGCTTCGCTCAACCGGCTCGCGCAGGTGGCGTTCGACGCTGCGACGGCCGGAGAATCCACCCAACTGCAGACGGAGATGGACAGATACTCGGAGTTGTACGGGGAGGGAGTCCTGATCCGCCTCCAGCAGAACACCCTGCGTTCCGGCGGCCTGAGCGAGGACAGGGCAGACGTCCGCGATGCAGTGGCCAGGGCGAACCTGAACCTCAGCGACACCACGCTCACCCCGCTGCAGCCCTTCGGATCAGGTTCCGAGGTGATCTCCCGCTCCTTCGGCAGCGCCAGCCAGGTTCTAGGCGAGGCAGTCCTCGAGGTCAACCTGGATGCGGCCCGGCAGAAACTGCGGGAACGGTGGCTCGTGGTCGGGTTGGCGGCCGCGGCCCTGGCTGCGGTGCTCCTCCTGGGCGCTGCCCGGGTAACCCGGTGGGTGCTGCGCCCGGTGCATCGCCTGAATTCGGCGGTCACGGAGCTTGAGGCAACAGGCCGGACTGGTCAGCTTCCGGAGGACGGGCCGCCGGAACTGCGGGAACTGAGCCGTTCGTTCACCACGATGGCGCGGACCGTCAGCGACAGCATCGATTCCCAGCGGCAACTGATAGCGGACACATCGCACGAGCTGCGCAATCCCGTGGGCGCACTGCGGCTGAGGTTCGATTTGCTGCAGCTGGAACTGCAGACCGCCCGGGAACACGACGCGGCAGCCGCGGTGCTGGCCGAACTCGAACGTGTGGAAGAGATCCTGGACGGAGTATTGAGGTTGGCGGCAGCTGAGCACCGGGCGTTTGAAGACTCTGCCAGGGGTCCGCTGGGCACCCCTTCGCGCGGCGTGCAGGCTCCCCTTGACCCCTACCCGATCCTGCAGGAAGAAGCCGAACGGGCAGGACCTGCCGCCCGGCGCAGCGGAGCATCGATCCTGCTGGAAAATCCGCCCGAACCGGCCGTGCACATCGCCTGCAACGCCGCGGAACTGGCCCAGATGGTGGGAGAACTCATCAACAATGCCATCAAATACGCAGCTGGTGCCCACATCTCGGTTGCTGCCCGTGTGCGCCAAGGCGCGGTGGCCATCGAAGTGTCCGACGATGGTCCCGGGCTTTCCGCGGAGGAACGGACAGCGGCCACAAGCCGGTTCTGGCGGTCCCCCCGGCACCGGGAGATCCGCGGCAACGGCCTGGGCATGACCATTGTGGACAAGCTGGCGGGGGCCAACGGTGGCCGCCTGCTGCTCGCGGACGCCTCGCCGCATGGCCTGATCGCGCGCATCGAGTTTCCACATGCCGCGGCTGTGCACGGGCAGGCGGCTCCGCATGCCTGACGTGATCGGAGCGCGAGCCCTTCCCCCGCGGCGGACCGTCCTCCAAGCCGGCCTGGCCGCCGGGTTGTCCGGCATCCTTCTGCCGGTCCTTAGCGCGTGCACGCCCGCGGACCGTCCGGGCGCTGTCACCGTCGCCGGCGGTGAGCCCGGAGGCTTCTATCTAGAGTTCACCACCCTGCTGGCGGAGTCCCTCCAGCGACATGGTGTGGCCGGCCAGGCCACGGCGCTGACCACTGGCGGCAGCCTGGATAACCTCGAATATCTACTGACCGGCAAAGCGACCTTCGCCGTCGCGCTGGCAGACTCGGCGTCCCAGCGCGCAGGGGCGGGCGACCCGCCCGCCGTCGAAATTTCCGCCGTCGGAAAGGTGTACGAAAACTACGTCCACTGCGTCATCCGGAAGAACAGCGGCATCCGGGACATTGCCGGGCTTGCCGGCAGGACCGTGGCTGTCGGCGAGCCTGGCTCGGGGACGTCGCTGACCACTCCCCGCCTGATCGAGGCTGCCGAGCTCAGCTCCACTGCTTCTGGTGCGGACCCGGTTGCGACCGAAAAGGCCGTTACAGTGCTGAACCTCGGGCTCAACGAGGGCCTCGCGGCTCTGCAGGATGAATCAGTGGAAGCGCTGTTCTGGTCCGGCGGCGTGCCTACCGCTGCAATTGCCGCCGCGCACCATGACGTCGGGCTGGGATTCCTCGATCTCTCCCCGCTGCTTCCGGCGTTGCGCGCCAAGTACGGCGTTTTCTACGACCGGGTGCTGATCCCGGAAGGTGCCTACGAGGGCATTCCGGCCGTCTGGACGGTGGGCGTGGCGAATCTGCTCCTGTGCCGGAACGATCTGGATGACCGAACGGTGAAGCGGACTGTCGAACTGCTGGTGGGACACGCCGAGGAACTCATCCCGCGCTCCAGCCTGGGGGTCCAGTTCCTGAGCCCGGAATCACTTATCAACACCGCGGGCTTACCCCTGCACCCCGCCGCGGCCGCCGCCTATCGTGACCTGCATGGCTAGGACAATGGCAGGGGGTGACATGACTTCAGTTGCCTCAAACAACCCTTCTGCCGTCACAACCGGTAACTTTCCCGGCGCTCACCTGGGGTCGGCCACCTTCCCCATGAACAGCGGCAGGCCTGTTTCGCTGTGCACGACCTGGTAGTGGAACGGCCGGTCGAATTCGATGGTGCGCTCCGGCAGGGGCTGGGCACTGGAAACCGCGCCGTTGATCTGGGTGACGGCCGCAGCCACCGTGCCCTTTTCGGCGACGGTGATGTTGGCCCCCTGGGCGGCCTGCGTGAGCATCATTTTCGGTTGGATGGCGTCGAAGTCCTCGGTGGTGGTGAGCGTCTTAGGCAATCCCAACGAACCGAGCACCCTGCGCAGGTCGAAGCTGCATTTGTGGTCCCACCGGGGCAGCTGGATCTGCACCGTCTCCAGCGGTGCGGCGTCGAAGGCATCAGCGATTTGCGCCAGCTTTTCCGACTCCAGTGTCGGGTCCCCGGCGCCGGCCGCACCGGCGTCGGGCAGTACCAGCCGCATCACAAAGCCCTCCGCGTACGGCAGATCCACCCCGCGCCAGTCCGGACCCTCCGCGTATTTCATTTTCAGCTCGTTGTGCATGGTGGGAGCGATGATTTCCTCACCGTCGGCTTTGGTGAACGGCAAGTCCGAGGTGTTGTCCGGATCAAAAGGGGCACGCCAGGCGGCCGCGAAGTACAGCGCATTGAGCAGGCTGAAGGTGTTGCTGGGATCGTACTTTGCCGGCGATTCCTTAATCCGCCCTCCCGTATTCCTGTCAACCCACGCATCAATCGCCGGCTTGGTGGTGCGCTCATCCCGGAAGTCCACCGGGTACACACCGGTTCCGAAATGCCCGGCCAAGGTACGCAGGTACTCCGGACCGGTCGTCACTTGCTTGTCCACAAACAGTCCGTTCGCCGCGTGCATCACCGGCTTCCGCGGCGGGTTCTTCTCATCCACGGAGCCGGGATCGCCGTCGAACGATTCGAGGGACGCGAGCAGCGCGTTCATGGCTTCGTCGCGGCGTTCCAACGGGAGCTTCAGCACGCCGTCCAACTCTGCGGCCGTTCCCCCCGAGGCGCCGGCCCGCAGCATCGCCAAGGCAATCAGCAGGCTTCCCGGCGAGGAGACGACGTTTCCGGTGGAACCGTCACCGCCGTCGGACAGGAGCGCCGCTCCGAGCTTCAGCGCGGACAACCGGAGTGCCTTCAGTTCAGCTCGGTAAGCGGCGCCGTCGACCGAGATCCGCTCGACGCCGTCGGCCTTCAAGAGCCCGGGCGCCGGGGGCGAACACGCCGTGAGCGCCACAATGGTCCCTGCCACCACAATTCCGGCCATGCGATGATGCTTCATTGCCACCCCTCGGACAGGTCTGCCAATTGGAATGGCGGGGATCCGCCTCTGCCCAGTCAACCAGCCGTGGCTGAACCTAACCATGCCTGTCGCGTCACGGTTTGCCGTCATTTTGGCGACGACACGGACCCCCGAGCCCATGGCAACGCCCAGCGGCCCTGACGTCCGGCTCGCCGGATCCTGGCTCGCTGGATCCTGGCTCAACGCCGCGGGATGTTGCGCAGGTTGCTCCGCGCCATGCTGACCGCCTCGCCGGCTCCCCTGTTGAGCACTACCTTGGACATCGCGGTCGCGAAACCCAGGATCTGGGAGCCCTTGATTTTCGGCGGGATGGAAAGCGCCTTGGGATCCGTGATCAGTTCCACCAGCGACGGGCCGGGGTGGGCGAAGGCTTCCCGGTAAGCGTCCTCGATCTTGGCCGGGTCGGTGACGCGGACGGCGTGGAACCCCAGTGCCCGGGCCACGGCGGCATAGTTGGCGTCCGGGACGTCCACACCGAAATCAGGGAGCCCGTCCACCAGCATTTCCAGTTTGACCATTCCCAGCGTTGAGTTGTTGAATACCACAACGTTCACGGGCAGCCGGTGGGCAGCGACGGTGATCAGCTCCCCCAGCAGCATCGACAGGCCCCCGTCGCCCGATACGGAAACGACCTGCCGCCCAGGGTAAGCAAGCTGGGCGCCGATCGCATGGGGCAGTGCGTTGGCCATGGACCCGTGCAGGTACGACCCGATCAATCTGCGGGTGCCGAGCGGGTTGATGTATCGTGCGCTCCAGACGTTGCACATGCCGGTGTCGGCGGTGAAGATTGCGTCCGTCGCCGCAACCTGGTCAAGCAGTGAGGCGGCGTACTCGGGGTGGATGGGCTCGGTTTTTTCCACTTTTCGGGTGTAAGCGCCCACGGCCTTGTTCATCAGCCTGTCGTGCTTCTTGAGCATCTGATCGAGGAAGCGGCTGCTTTTTTTCGCCTGGAGCAAGGGCATCAGCGCTGCGAGCGTGGGGAGGACATCGCCATGAACGGCGATGTCGACATCCGTCCGCCGGCCCAGTTTCTGCGCGGCACAGTCCACTTGGACGGTCCGGGATGCGGGGAGGAACTGGTCGTAGGGAAAATCGGTTCCCAGCAGAATCAGCAGATCCGCATCCTCAATCCCTTCAGCCGCGGCACCGTAACCCAACAGGCCCGTCATGCCGATGTCATAGGGATTCTCGTACTGCATGAAATCCTTGCCGCGCAGCGAGTGCCCGATCGGCGCCTTGATCAGCTCGGCCAGGGCAATGACTTCGTCGTGGGCGCCCTGCACTCCGGCCCCGGCGAAGATGGCGACCTTGCCGGCCGCATTGATTGCATCGGCCAACTGCCGGACGCTGCCCGGCGCCGGCACCAGGCTGGCAGGCGCAAACGCGGCGGGAAGAGGGGTCTCGGCCGCTGCTTCCAGCCCGGCGATGTCCCCCGGCAAGGTGACGACGGCGACTCCGCGGAGCGCGACGGCGTGCTGGATGGCGCTGTGCATCACCCGCGGAGCTTGTTCGGCCGTGCTGATCAGTTCGGAGTAGACCGAGCATTCGTTGAAGAGCCTGTCCGGGTGCGTTTCCTGGAAGTAGCTGCTGCCGATCTGTTTGCTGGGAATATGTGAGGCAATCGCCACCACGGGCGCCCCGGAGCGGTTGGCGTCGTAGAGCCCGTTGATCAGATGCAGATTCCCGGGTCCGCACGAGCCGGCGCACACCGCGAGGCGGCCGGTCAGCTGTGCTTCCGCCGCGGCCGCGAACGCCGCAGCCTCTTCGTGCCGCACATGGATCCAGTCGATGCCGCCCTTGGCAGAGCCGCCGATCTTCCGGACGGCGTCGACAATCGGGTTCAGGCTGTCCCCGACGATGCCGTAGATCCGCTGCACTCCGGCGGCCTGAAGCTGTTCGATGAGCTGGGTTGCAAGTTCCTTGGCCATGGCTGGGCGCTCCCGCAGTCGAATCCATTAGCTGACACGGCCAATATAGTCCGCCCAGCTTCCGGCCGCCGCCCGGGAATCCTCCTCGGAAGAGCTGAGGGAGGAACAGCCCGGTCAGTTCCCGGAGTGGGCCTGCAGGAAGGAGTACACCTCGGTCTCGTCCACGCCGGGGAACGCGCCTGGCGGCATCGCGGCGAGCAGGTGCGAACGCGCCCGCGCCGAGGGCCAGGCGTTGCCGGCCCACTCCGAAGCCAGGGCCGCCGGCGGCCGCTTGCAGCAGTTCTCGTCCGGGCAGGTCGACTTGGACCGCTCCGTGGTGTCACGCCCCCTGAACCACTTCACCTGGGCGTACGGCACGCCAACGGACAGTGAGAACTCACCGCTTGCGGAGCGTTCTGTCCGTGCCGTGCACCAGTACGTCCCGGCCGGGGTATCCGTGTACTGGTTGTACGCGCTGAACTTGTCCGCGACATCGAACACCACCCGGCTGGTCCAGTTCCGGCACGAAAACTGGCCCTCGATGGCGCCCGTATGGTCCTGCGGGAACGTCACGCCGTCGTTCTCGTAGGCCTTGTAGATGATGCCGCTCTTGTGCGTCTTCTGGAAGTGCGTGCGGATGTCCAGATGCTGGGTGGCCAGGTTGGTGAAACGGTGCGCGGCGGTCTCGTAGGACACGGCGAAGGCGTCCCGGACGTCCTCGACGGCGATTTCCTTGGCCTGCTTGGCCTTCTGCAGGAATTCCACGGTGGCCTGCTCCGGCAGCATAAGCGCCGCGGCGAAGTAGTTCGTGGCCACCCGCTGCATCAGGAAATCGCCGTAGTTGTGGGGGGTCTGGTGGCCCAGGACGTAGTGCCCCAGAGCCTGCAGCAGCACCGAACGGGGGTCGTGTTCGCTGCGGACATTTTGGGTCAGATAAATTCGGTGGTTCTTAAGATCGGTCACCGAACGGGTGGAATGCGGGAGGTCGCCCACGTGGTGGAGGCTGAAACCGAGGTGCCCGGCGATGTCCGCGATGACGTGATGGGACAGCGGGCCGCTGGTGTGCCCCACGGAGGCGAGGACCTTCTGCGCCTCCGCCTCATACTCCGGGAAGTAGTTGTTCCGCTCGCGCATCATGGCACGCAGTTCCCCGTTCGCGCGGCGGGCCTCTTCCGGCGTCGCGACCTGCTCGTTCAAGCGCCGCTCCAGCTCATGCTGCAACCCCACCATCGACTCCAGCACATCCATCGGCAGCCGCGAGCTAATGCGGATTTTGGGCAGCTTCAGGGACTCGTAGATCGGGCTGCGCTGGTAGCGTTCCAGCTCGATCTCCAGGGCCGCGCGGCGGTTGGGCGGCTCCGCGCCAAGCAGCTCATCGATGCTGACCCCGAGGGCGGCCGCAAGCTGCTGCAGCAGGCCGAGCTTGGGCTCCCGCTTGCCGTTTTCGATCAGGCTCAGCTGGCTCGGGGCGGTGCCGACGGCGGCACTCAGGTCATCGAGGGTGAGGCCCGCCGCCTTGCGCAGGTGGCGGACGCGGCGGCCCATGCTGATGACATCCACCTCCGGCGCTGCGGGGGCGGAGGGTGAAGTGGCTTGTCGGTTCCAGCTGCTTGAGTGCATTTCTTGAGGATACGCGAAGAAGTGCATTTCTTTCCACCCTTTTAGTCTAGAAACCCCCTTGAAAGTGCAGAAAAGTAGATCTCACGGAAAGATTCACTATCCGGGAACAAGCAGCCAGGATCTGCAGAGACGCAGACTGGCCGGCCCCGGGCACAACCAAGGAGACAACGATGACTGCAGCATTTGAGCCCACCCAGCAGACGCCCGAAGAGCAGGCCGCCGCCCTGGAGCTCGAGTGGGCTGGCAACCCGCGCTGGGAAGGTGTCACCCGGGATTACAAGGCTTCCGACGTCGTCCGCCTCCGCGGCCGCGTCTCCGAAGAACACACGCTGGCCCGCCGCGGCTCCGAGAAGCTGTGGAAGCAGCTCACCGAGGAGCACAAGGAAGGCACGTACACCAACGCCCTCGGCGCCCTGACCGGCAACCAGGCCGTGCAGCAGGTCAAGGCCGGGCTCCGCGCCATCTACCTCTCCGGCTGGCAGGTCGCCGCGGATGCCAACAACTCCGGCCACACGTACCCGGACCAGTCGCTCTACCCGGCCAACTCCGTGCCGACGGTGGTCCGCCGGATCAACAACGCCCTGCTCCGCGCCGACCAGATCGAGTTCTCCGAAGGCATCCAGACCGTCGAGGACTGGATGGTGCCGATCGTCGCCGACGCCGAGGCCGGCTTCGGCGGCCCGCTGAACGCCTACGAGCTGATGAAGTCCATGATCCAGGCCGGCGCCTCGGGCGTGCACTGGGAAGACCAGCTCGCCTCGGAGAAGAAGTGCGGCCACCTCGGCGGCAAGGTCCTGATCCCCAGCCAGCAGCACGTCCGCACCCTGAACGCCGCCCGCCTGGCCGCCGACGTCGCCGGCACCCCGTCCGTCATCATCGCCCGCACCGACGCCGAGGCAGCCACCCTGATCACCTCCGACGTCGACCCGCGGGACCAGGAGTTCATCCTCCGCGAAGGGGGACAGCCGGTCCGCACCGCGGAGGGCTTCTACAAGGTCCGCAACGGGATCGAACCGTGCATCGCCCGCGCCAAGGCCTACGCCCCGTACTCGGACCTCATCTGGATGGAGACGGGCACCCCGGACCTGGAGCTGGCCCGCAAGTTCGCCGAGGCCGTCAAGGCCGAGTTCCCGGACCAGATGCTCTCCTACAACTGCTCGCCGTCGTTCAACTGGAAGAAGCACCTCGACGACGCCACGATCGCGAAGTTCCAGCGCGAACTCGGCGCCATGGGCTTCACCTTCCAGTTCATCACCCTGGCCGGTTTCCACGCCCTCAACTACTCGATGTTCGACCTCGCCCACGGGTACGCCCGGGAAGGCATGAGCGCCTACGTCGAGCTGCAGGAGAAGGAATTCGCCTCCGAGTCCCGCGGCTACACCGCGACCAAGCACCAGCGCGAAGTCGGCACCGGTTACTTCGACGACATCGCAACCGCGCTCAACCCGAACGCATCCACTCTGGCCCTGGTGGGATCCACCGAAGAAGGCCAGTTCCACTAACATTCCCCGCCCAAGGTGAGCTGTTGATGCCGCTCATCTGAAGGCACGACGGCGGCCGGCACCCATGGTGCCCATGCCCCCGGGGCTGGGAAAGGTGATCCGGAAGCGTGCGTAAAAGGGGCCCCGTCCCCGCCCGGCCGAGCTCTGCGAGGCCTAAGGCGGGGATGGGGAATAGCACGCGGAGGATTGCCTTTTTCGGCCCCAAACCGCACCCGCCGTCGAACATTTGCTTCTCCAAGGAGAGATTGAAATGAACAGCTTCACTGACAACTTCACCATCAACGGGGTTACGTTGACCGCGCAGCCGATTTGCCGGCAGAGCGAGGTGCTTACTCCGGACGCTCTGGCCTTTGTTGCCACGTTGCACCGGGCCACGGCGGGCCGGCGGCTGGAACTGCTGCAGGCCCGGCAGGAGCGCCGTCAGCAGATCAGCAAGGGCCAGGACCCGCGCTTCCTGCGCGAGACCGAGTCCGTGCGCAACGATCCGGACTGGCGCGTCGCTCCCCCGGCTCCGGGCCTGGAGGACCGCCGCGTGGAAATCACCGGCCCGGTGGATAAGAAGATGACCATCAACGCGCTGAATTCCGGCGCCAAGGTGTGGCTTGCGGACATGGAAGACTCCTCCACGCCGTCCTGGCGCAATGTCATCCAAGGCCAGCTGAACCTCACGGATGCGCTGGAACGCCGGATCGACTTCACTTCCCCGGAGGGCAAGGAGTACAGGCTGCGCCCCGCCGAGGACCTGCCCACGATCGTGGTCCGTCCCCGCGGCTGGCACCTGCCGGAAAAGCACATGCTCATCGATGGCACCCCGATCGCCGGCGGAATCGTGGACTTCGGACTGCACTTCTTCCACAACGCCCGCCGCCTGATCGCCCAGGGCAAGGGCCCGTACTTCTACCTGCCGAAGATCGAAAACCACCTCGAGGCCCGGCTCTGGAACGACATCTTCGTCCTGGCGCAGGACCTGCTGGGCATCCCGCAAGGCACCATCCGCGCCACGGTGCTGATCGAGACCATCACCGCCGCGTTCGAAATGGAGGAGATCCTCTACGAGCTGCGCGATCACGCCGCGGGCCTGAACGCCGGCCGCTGGGACTACATCTTCTCCCTGATCAAGAACTTCCGCACCCGCGGGCCCCGGTTCGTCCTGCCGGACCGCGGCCAGGTCACCATGACGCAGCCGTTCATGCGCGCCTACACCGAACAGCTGGTCCGGGCCTGCCACAAGCGCGGCGCCATGGCGATCGGCGGGATGGCCGCGGCCGTCCCCAACCGCAAGGACCCGGAAGCCAACGCGAGCGCCTTCGAGAAGGTCCGTGCGGACAAGACCCGCGAGGCCGGCGACGGCTTTGACGGATCCTGGGTGGCGCACCCGGACCTCGTTCCGGTGTGCCGCGAGGTGTTCGACGGCGTCCTCGGCGAGCGCCCGAACCAGCTGGACCGCTTCCGCGAGGACGTCACCCCCGACGACCGCGCCCTGCTCGACATCGCCGCCACCAGCGGCACCATCACCGAACAGGGCATCCGGAACAACATCGAGGTCGGCATCCGCTACATCGAGTCCTGGCTGCGCGGCAACGGCGCCGTCGCCATCCACAACCTGATGGAGGACGCCGCCACCGCGGAGATCTCCCGCTCGCAGCTGTGGCAGTGGATCTTCGCCCGCGCCATCACGGACACGGGCGAGGTCATCACCCGTGAGTGGGTGGAGGACATGCTGGACGAGGAGTTCGTCAGGCTGGAACGCTTCGAAGGGGACCGCTTCGCCGACGCGCGGGACATCTTCGAGGAAGTCACGCTCAGCACCGAGTTCCCGGCGTTCCTGACGCTGCCGGCCTACGACCGCTTCCTGCATGAAGCGCGCGACGGCGGTGACGTCACCGCCGGGGCCCCCGCGCTCGTCGCGGCTTAGGGCTGGATACGGGCAACAGGTCCGTAGCGCATAGATTTCCGTCCGCCGGGCCGCCACGCCCTTCGCAACAGGCACCCCGAGATCCGGGGCGGCAGCCCGGCGACGGAACACCCCCTCGCTCGACAACGGCGTCGAACGGACACTTGAGGCCCGCGTTTTACACAAACGTGGGCCTCAAGTGTCCGTTCGGGCGTCGGAGCGGCCAGTCAGTGGACCTTGGGGACGTGGCGCAGGGACAGTGCGGTGCCGAGGATGAAGACGCCCACCGAGCCGAGGACCATCAGCAGCGGGCCGGCCCAGGAGTCCGAGACGCCGTGCACGTAGCCCAGCAGGGTCGGCGCCAGGGCTCCGAAGCAGTAGCCGGCGCCCTGCACGACGGCGGACATCCGCCCCGCCGAGGCCTGGTCCCGGGCCAACCGGATGATGGCGATGAAGATCAGGGTGATGCCGCCACCCTGGGCCACCCCGCCGAACGAGGACCACAGCCACCACAGCTCCGGGGCCAGCAGCAAGCCCACGGGCACCGTAAGCCACAACAGCCCCAAGGTGAGGCCGACCGTCGTCGTACTGGCAAAGCGGGCTGCGAACGGAACACCCAGGCTGCCGGCGATGGCGAGGATCTGGAACAGTGATGACCCCGCACCAGCGGCGGCCGGCGTCATGCCGAGTTCGTCGGCGAGGAGGCTCGGCAGCCAGGCGGTCACGCCGTAGTAGGAAAAGGCCTGCCCGGCGAACCCGGCGGTCAGGCCGACGGTGATCCAGCGCGACGCCGGTTTGGTGGCCGTGCGATCAGGCTTTGATCCGGGAACGGCTTCGGGGCGGAGGGCCCGGCTGCCGAAGGCGAGCACCCAGACCAAGGACGCCGCGAGCGCGAAGAGTCCGCAGGCCGCCAGCGCCGGCCGCCAACCCAGCAGTTCGGCCAGTGGCGCGGTCACCACGGAGGTCACGAAGGAGCCGACGTTCAGCGCCGCGGTGTAGATGCCCATGGCCGTGCCTTGCCGGGCGGGGGCGAAGTCGCGCCGGATGATCAGGGGGACGGCGATGTTGCCCACCGTGATGGCGATGCCGAGGATCACCGTGCCGACCATGACGAGGCCGCCGCCGCCCGCGGACCGCACAATCACGCCCAGCAGCACGCCCAGCAGGGTAAGGGTGATGGCGACTTCGGCGCCCATCTTGCGGCCGGCGAGGGAAGCCAGCGGCGCGGCGAGGGCGAAGCAGAGCACCGGGATGCCGGTCAGGAAACCCAGTTCCACGGGCGAGAAGCCCAGCTCCGCCTGCATCAGCCCGACCACCGGCGCCACCGCCACCAGCGGACCGCGCATGTTCAGCGCGATGAGCCCGATGGCGGCAAGCAGGAGCCAGCCGCGCGGCACCCTGGAGAGAATATTCGCCGTCATAGGAAGTGTCCGTACTCTTGGGCGTGCTTGGCCACAAATCAGGTTTATGGATTGAGATCCTTACCCGTCATTGCTATCACGGCGTAGCTGGGTTACCCGAAAGCGCTCGGCGCCGGCTACCAGGACCTCGCCGACCGCTGGAACCCGATCCTGGACGTAGTCGATGAATAGGGGTCCGCTTCGCCCACGAACTCCACCCCTCCGAAATCGCCTACGACTCCTGGTCCACCGCCCGCACCCTCGAGGCGATCGGCCAGCGGCCGGCGTTCGGGCTGAACTGGGAAATCCGGCTTCCGCACGGTCGGGACCAAGTCCTTCAAACTGGGCAACACCGTGGAAAACGACTTCGTCATGGAGCGCGCGGTCACGCCCTGAGCAGTGCCGGCGCCAGGGTACGGGCACGTCCGTGACCGAAGTGACAACCCCTCCGGGGAATGCGGTTGCCACCCGCGCGGTTGTGGCCAGCATGAAGATTGAGATCTGGTCCGATGTGGCCTGCCCCTGGTGCTACATCGGCAAGCGCCGCTTTGAAACCGCCCTGGCCGCTTTCCCGCACCGCGATTCGGTGGAGGTGAAATGGCGCAGCTATCAGCTGGACCCCACTCTCCCCGAACACTACGACGGCACTGAACTGGAGTACCTGAGCACGCGCAAGGGCATGGCACCGGACCAGATCTCGCAGATGTTCGAGCACGTGGCGGCCCAGGCCAAAGGCGAGGGCCTCAACTACCGCTTTGACGACGTCGTCGTGGCCAACAGCTTCACCGCCCACCGCCTGATCCACCTCGCGGCCGCCCGCGGCAAGCAGGACGCCGCAAAGGAACGGCTGCTCAGCGACCATTTCGAGCACGGCAAGGACATCGGCAACGAGGAGTACCTCACGTCCCTGGGACTGGACCACGGGATCGACGCCGGCGAACTGACCGAGCTGTTCAGCACCGACAAGTACGCCGACGACGTCCGGCTGGACTTTGAGGAGGGCCGCGCACTGGGCATCAACGGCGTACCGTTCTTCGTGATCGACCGGACGTTCGGGCTCTCCGGCGCCCAGTCTGCGGAGACCTTCACCGCGGCACTCGAACAGGCGTGGCAGGAAAGCAACCCTCTCGTGATGGTCAACGCCACCGGCGACGGCACGGTCGACGGTGCCGGAGATGCCTGCGGACCGGACGGGTGCGCTGTCTAGCCCAACGTCCGTACCCTGGACCTCCGCCACCCCCGCCCCGCCCCCGCGCGAGCGGACACTTGGCGCCCCGAAATCGCGGTTTTGTGGGCGCGAAGTGTCCGTTCGCGCCGGGAAACCGGAGCTTTGGTGACAGATCGCGCTAAAGTGTCCGTATGCCCAGGATTTCGGCCGCGAGCAACGCCGCCCAACGTGCCGAGACCCAACGCCGCATCCTAACCGCGTTCGGCGAACTGCTGTTCACCCACGGGCTGCCCGGCCTGACCATGACGGATGTGGCCCGGCACGCGCGGATCGGCCGTACCGCCGTCTACAACTACTACGCGGACATCGAAGAGCTCCTGATCGCATACGCCCTGGACGAGACCGAACGGTTCCTCCTGGACCTCCGGGACTCGCTGGACTCGCTGGAAAACCCGGTGGAGCGGCTGGCACTCTATGTGCGCGCCCAGGTCGAGGACCTCAGCCGCCGGCATCTCCCGCCCGGTCCGGCCATGGGCGCGGTGCTTTCGCCTGCGTCCTTCGCGAAGCTGGCGGACCATGTGGGCGAGCTCAGCGTGCTGCTGCAGGGCATCCTGCGCGACGGTATGGCCCAGGGCTACCTGCCCCGGGCGGACATCGCCCAGCTCGCGCAGCTCATCCACGGCACGCTCTCTTCAAGTGCGGCCCGGGGCGACGGCGCAGGCCAGGACCCCGACGCCGAGGCGCGGATTGCGCGGACGGTCCGGTTTATCCAGTTGGGCGCCGGCGCCCGGTTCGACGACGCCGGTAGGGCCGTGCGCGTCAGTCGCTAGCCGGTGGACGGCGGCGCAGTCGGCATGATCGGGACGGCGGAGTCGTCGACGATCCGCCGCTCCTCCCGCGGGCAGCTGAGCTTTCCCGGCGTCTGGTCCACCAGCTCCGGACCGGTCAGCTCCTTGTAGTCCCCGGTAAGGATGACGTCGACGCTCGGGTCCGTGCGGTCGTCCTGGACGTAGTCCGAGCCCGGGACGTTGCGCTGGACGCTGAAGGCAGCCGACTGGCCCGCCGCGCCGGAGACGATCAGTGCCACGCCGCGGTAGCTTGACGCAGTGTTGCCCACCGCCCCCACGATAAAGTGACGGGCGGCAAACGCGTCCGCCACGCTCTGTGCCAGACCGGGACGGTTGGTGGAGTTGAAAACGTTAAGAGTGATCTTGTCCGGCGGCGTGTAGTCATACGTTGCTTCCGGGCACAGCCGAGTGGCAGCGCGGCTGCGCTCCGCCGTCGGAACCTTGATCTGGCCGTTCATGATCGCCAGGGCGACAACGATCGCCGCAGCAATGAGGCCGACCAGCAGCACCAGGACGACGCCATGCAGAATGCGGCGGCGCAGCCGGACGGGGTTGTCCGGCGCGTCGTCCTCTTCGACGAAGGTGGCCCGGAGTTCGGAACCACTGACGACTCGGTGCCCGTGCAGGGCGGTGACGTCCTTCGGCTTTCTAGCCATTAATCACCAGGACGCGCGCGTGGATGGCGGTGCGCTGGTGAAGGGCGGTGCGCACGGCCCGGTGCAGGCCGTCCTCCAGGTACAGGACGCCCTGGAACTCAACAACGTGCGGAAACAGATCGCCGAAGAAGGTTGAATCCTCCGCCAGCAGGGCTTCAAGGTCCAGTGTCTGCTTGGTGGTCACCAGCTCGTCCAGCCGGACCGGCCGCGGCGGCAGAGCCGCCCATTCCTTGGGCGTGTTGTAACCATGGTCGGGGTACGGGCGTCCCTCGCCCACAGCTTTGAATATCACCCTACCAGCCTAGGGAACTTGGGCGGACAAAGGAATCCAAGACCACCGCAGGCGTGAGGTTGTAGCCAAACGGTAACCATTTGTCACACCGGCGGCGCCTGGTTGTCACGGGCCACACCATCCAGTCGCCCGGGTCAACCGCGAATGCCAAGGGGCCCAACGGCTGACAGAATGGGTGCATGACTGCACTTCAGACGCCGGCCGCCCCCTCGCCGTCGACTCCCCGGCTGGCCCTGCTGCTCGACGTCGACGGGCCCGTGGCGAGCCCTGTGACGCGCGACGTGCAGCCGGGGATTATTGCGGACATGCTCGCGCTGGCGGCAGCGGGCATCCCGGTCATCTTCAACACCGGGCGCTCGGATGCCTTCATCCGTGAGCAGGTGATGGAGCCGATGATCGCCGCCGGGATGGCGGCAGGGACCGTCATCCACGCGATCTGCGAGAAGGGCGCAGTGTGGTTCAGCTACACCGCGGAAGGCCCCGGACCCGTACACGTGGACCGGGAACTCGCCATGCCGCAGGCCTTAGGCGACGATGTGCGCCGTCTCGTGGCCGAGGATTATTCCGCCCACATGTTCTTCGATGAAACCAAGCGGGCCATGGTGTCCGTGGAGCAGCACGTCGCCGTCGCCAATTCCGATTACCGCGCCGAGCAGGAGCTTTTCGACGCCGATGCCATGGCGTTGATGGGGCGGCACGGTCTCGGGGTTGTGCGGCTTGACCACCACGCACCCAACTCGGACGACCAGATCGACTACCGCGTGGATCCCACCATCATTTCCACGGACATTGAGTCTGTTCGGTTGGGCAAGGACCTGGGCGCGAGCCGTGCCGTGGAACTGCTCGCAGCCCAAGGCATCACACCGCAGGCCTGGCGCACGGTGGGCGACTCCCGCACCGACTACGCCATGGCCGATTGGCTGCACCACAACGACCATCCGGTGAAGCACGTGGATGTGCGCCCGGCCGACGGTGTTCCGGTGAAGCCCTATGAGGTGCTCACCGCGGCGGATCTGGGGCTGGGCGGGGACGTCATCCACGACGACGCCGGGGCGGCCTTCCTGCGCAGCTGGCGGTCCGCCCTCATCGGCTGAGTCTGCGCTTGCCGGCGTAAGACCGGTGCCATTCCGGAGCCCTGCCGGAGCCATACCGGCGGATTTCCGTTGCGATTTTGGGCCTCGCGTTATCATGCAAGTAGGTACACGTTCACGCACAGAAGCCCGGAGAAACGACATTACAGAAGCATTGGTCCAGGATGAGATCTACTACGGCAGCCAGGCCTCCGAGGACGCCCACGAAGAGGTCACCTCCGCCGCGGCCGTCGCCAGGTTCCGGCCCCGCCCTGACGTAGTACGCCGGCGGGGCCGGTATGCGCTGATCAACGAAAACCGCACGCCGTACCAGGCCATGGTCGAAGACCTGCTGTTTATCCGCTCTGTGCTTGCCGACGCCGGTCTGGACTACCTGCTGGTCCGCGGCAACAACCACCGGCCGGTCATCGCCGTGGACTGGAAGAACCGTAAGGAGCTCCGCGATGCGCTCGTGGAGGCCTGCCACGACGAGCCGTTCTACTCGATGAGCGTCGACGCGAAGAAGAAGTCGTCGGTGCTGGTGGCTGACGGCGAGCTGTCTCCCAACCGCCAGTCCCGGATCTTCCGGCTGTACCGCCCCCGCGTCGAGCCGGAGGGCGGCTTCGAGTTCGGCGCCTCGGCCGGCGTCCAGCTTGAGCTGTGGAGCTTCGAAGGGGACCAGCTGATCCTCCCGATCGAAAACTCGCTGACCCGCCGCACCATGCTGGCCCAGGACGCCGTCCGTGGCACGGTGGAGCGTTACGGGCACACCTGGCCCACCATCGAGAACATGTTCGCGGACCACGCAAGCGACATCAGCTTCGACATTGATCTGGTGTTCTCGTGGGTCGATGGAAGCTCCCCGGAGTACATCGCAGCCCGCCGGGCACGGATGGCGGGCGTCGTCGTGGGGGAAGGCGATGACCATGAGGCCCGCTTCCGCCAGATCGACGAGCTCAAGTACGCCCTGCGCTCGGTCTACATGTTCGCGCCGTGGATCCGCCGGATCTTCATCGCCACAGACTCCCCCACCCCGTCCTGGCTGGCCAACCACCCGAGTGTGACAATTGTCCGCAGCGAGGAGTTCTTTGCGGACCCGTCCGTGCTGCCCACCCACAATTCGCAGGCGGTGGAGTGCCAGCTCCACCACATCGAGGGACTCTCCGAGCACTTCCTGTACTCCAATGACGACATGTTCTTCGGGCGGGCCGTCGGACCGGACATGTTCTTCACCCCGGGCGGCATCACCAAGTTCATCGAGGCGGAAACCCGAATCGGGCTCGGCGACAACGACGCCGAGCGCAGCGGGTTCGAGAACGCCGCCCGGGTGAACCGCAAACTGCTCTGGGACCGGTTCGGCCGGATCACCACGAGGCACCTCGAGCACTCAGCCGCCCCGCTGCGGCGCAGCCTGGTTGCCCAGATGGAACAGGAATTCCCGGCGGAGTTTGCCAAGACCGCCGCCAGCACCTTCCGCGCGGCGGACAACATCTCCGTGACCAACTCGTTCTACCACTACTACGCGCTGCTCACCGGCCGCGCCGTCACCCAGACGGCGGCCAAGGTGCGGTACGTGGACACCACGGCGCGGGCCGGCCTCAACTACCTGCCCAAGCTGCTGTCCAAGCGGAACATGGATTTCTTCTGCCTGAACGACGGCAGCTTCCCCGAGGTGCCGGCCGAGGAGCGGGCCGCCCTCGTGACGGATTTCCTGGAGAAGTACTACCCGATCAAGGCTCCCTGGGAGAAGTAAAGGGGCACTAGTTCCGGGTGGTCAGCGTGCGGTGGCCCGGCATCCTGGCCGGATCTTCCAGCTTGGCCTGACGAGGAACGCGGATCCCGGCGGCCGAAATCCGCCGCTGGGCCTCTTCCGCGGAGACCAGCTCACCCACCGCAGCAGTCTCGCCCAGCAGGACCACGGAGTGCACGATCGTGTGCTCGTAGACATGGACCAGGTTGAACGCCTGGCCGCCGTCGCGCCCGCGGGTTCCGCCCACACCCACGTTCAGGTCCTGGGTGTAGCACGTCGCCGATGCCACGGACACGGGGATGCCAGCGAAGGTCGCCGTCGTCGAGTAGTGCAGGTGGCCGCCGAGGATGGTGCGCACATCAGAGTTGCGCAGCACTCCCGCGAGGGCCGCCTGCCCCCGAAGTTCGACCAGGATGGCGAGGTCCAGCACCGAGGGCACCGGAGGGTGGTGCAGGGCCAGGATGGTCCCGTCGGGGGCCGGTGTGGCCAGTTCCGCAGCTAGCCATTCCAGCTGCGCGGGACTGAGTTCGCCATGATGGAATCCCGGGACGGTCGTGTCCAGGGTGATGATCCTCAGCCCGTTGATGAAGTAGCTGCGGTCCACTGGCGAGTCATCGGCCGCCTGGTCCAGAAGTCCGGTGCGGAAGTTGGCACGGTTGTCGTGGTTTCCCATGGCCCAGATGACTTTGGCGCCCATGGCCTTGCAGGCGGGATCGACGATCGCGCGCAGCTTGGCATAGGCCTCCGGCTCGCCGCGGTCCGCGAGGTCGCCGGTGAAGACCACGGCTTCGGGTCGCGCGCCGGAAGCCCGGACTTCGTCGAAGAGCTGTTGGAGCAATGAGTCGCTGTCGACTACGCCGTGCAGGCGCTCCGTACCTCCCAGCAGGTGGGGGTCGCTCAGGTGGAGTAGGAAATGACGTGGCCGGGGGTGTTCGGCCTCGATGAGCTCCATTGCTACCTTCTTGGTTGGGTGGAAGCGGTGCCTCCAGTGTCCCTCTCAGTAAGGTCTATCCAACCAGACATTAGGCAAACAATGTGCAAACGTCGGCAGGCATGTTCGAAAAATGGGCGTTAAAGCTTATGCCGTCACCCATTTCCCTTCCGGAATATTCCCTGGACGGCCGGGGCAGCACAGCCCGGTGCGGGAGCGCACCACCCGGTCCCCGCGGAGAGCGGAAACCGGGCAGTGCCGCCGCCTTAACAGCGTGTTCTAGCTCAGGTAGCCGTTCGGATTCAGGACATACTTCGTGGCCGCGCCGGCGTCGAATTCGGCGTAGCCCTTCGGCGCATCCTCCAGAGTAATGGCCTTCGCGTTGACGTTCTTAGCGATGTGGACCCTGTCATGCAGGATCGCCATCATCAGCTGGCGGTTGTACTTCATCACGGGACACTGTCCGGTGGTGAAGCTCAGCGACTTGGCCCAGCCCGTGCCGAGGCTAAGGGAGAGCGAGCCCTTCTTGGCGGCCTCGTCCACGCCGCCCGGATCACCGGTGACGTAGAGCCCGGGGATGCCGAGCGCACCGCCGGCGGCCGTGATCTCCATGAGTGAGTTCAACACCGTGGCCGGTGCCTCCTGGGCTCCGGCACCGTGGCCTTTGGCTTCGAAACCGACCGCATCCACACCGCAATCGACTTCCGGAACGCCCAGCAGCTGTTCGATCTGCTCTGCCGGTCCGCCCTTGGTCAGGTCCACCGTTTCGCAGCCGAAACTGCGCGCCTGAGCCAGGCGGTCGGCGTTTAGATCCCCCACGATGACGACGGCGGCGCCCAGCAGCTGGGCGCTGGTGGCCGCAGCGAGCCCGACCGGACCGGCGCCGGCGATGTAGACGGTGGAACCGACACCGACTCCCGCCGAGACCGCGCCGTGGTAACCGGTCGGGAAGATGTCGGACAGCATGGTCAGATCCAACATTTTTTCGAGGGCCTGGTCCTTGTCCGGGAACTTCAGCAGGTTCCAGTCCGCGTATGGCACCAGGACGTAGTTGGCCTGGCCGCCCACCCAACCGCCCATGTCAACGTAGCCGTAGGCGCTGCCCGGGCGGTCGGGATTAACGTTGAGGCAGATGCCTGTCTTACGTTCCTTGCAGTTCCGGCAGCGGCCGCAGGCGATGTTGAAGGGGACGGAGCAGATGTCCCCCACCTTGATGAATTCGACGTCGGGGCCCACTTCGACGACCTCACCGGTTATCTCGTGGCCGAGCACGAGGTCCGGGGGGGCGGTAGTACGGCCCCGGACCATGTGCTGGTCGGAGCCGCAGATGTTGGTGGCGACGGTTTTAAGGATTACGCCGTGGCGCACCGAACGGCCCACGTTGGCGGGGTTGACCCCCGGGCCGTCTTTAAGTTCAAAAGTGGGGTAGTCAATGTCGATGAGTTCGACCTTGCCCGGTCCCTTGTAGGCAACGGCTTTGTTCCCTGTCATCACTTTCCTCCTGGTTTCACGGACCCCCAATAAGAGTGTCCAGTTGTGATTCACGAAGCGTGCTGATTCGCCATCCACCGGCAGATTTCGGCCACATTGCCGGCGGGCAGGCGTGGCCGCACCGCGGGTTTGTCCGGATATATTGGATGGTTCCGCCAGTCTAGGCGGTAAGCAAATTTAGGAACAGGGGCCGTTGTGCCCTGTCCTAACCGGGCGCCGAGCGGGCCCTCAAGCCTGATGCCCGGCCCGGTTTTCCGTCAAAGGGCGGCCTGGACCGCCTCAATGACCTCGGGCGAGTCCGGTTCCACGGTGGGCGCAAAGCGGGCCACCACCTCGCCGTCGCGGTTCACCAGGAACTTCTCGAAGTTCCACTTCACCAGCCCAGGAAGGACACTGTTCTTGAATTTGGTCAGTTCGGCGTTGCTGGCCCCGCCTTGACCGGCACGGCCCCGTTTTGGCTCCGTCGCGGGCCTAACGCTTCGGCGTACTGGTGGGAGCAGGCGCCGGGGGCGTGGTCGTCACTGCAGCGGATTTCTTCGGCTGCGTCACGCTGGTGGTGGGCGCGACGGGTGTCACCGGGGTGGGGGCGACGGGGGTACTGGGCGGCGCGGCAGCAGCTGCGCTGGACGCCGGGGCTGTTCTCCGAATCGGCGTGGTGGCCGGCGAGGGGGTGGGTGTCGGCGTCGGCGCGGTCGGCGGCGGCGTGGTCGTCGGCGCGGTCGGCGGCTGCGTCTTGAGCGGTGTGGTCGGCGTCGGTGTGGTCGGTGGCGCGGTCGGCGGCTGCGTCTTGAGCGGCGCGGTCGGCGGCTGCGTCTTGAGCGGCGCGGTCGGCGTCGTCGTGGGTGGCGCGGTCGTCGTGGGTGGCGCGGTCGTCGTGGGTGGCGCGGTCGTCGTGGGTGGCGCGGTCGTCGTGGGTGGCGCGGTCGTCGTGGGTGGCGCGGTCGTCGTGGGTGGCGCGGTCGTCGTGGGTGGCGCGGTCGTCGTGGGTGGCGGCGGTGGCGCGCTGGGCGTCGGCGTGGCGACAACAGCTGGAACCGGTTTTTCCTGAACGCCGCCCGTCACTTCGTGTGTCAGGTCCTCCCGGACCGGGATGGCCCAGCCAATGCTGGCGTTTGACGACCTGTTGGCTTCCGGCTGGTAGCTTGTCATCTCGATGGTGCCAAGGGGGTCCACTTGCGTGGTGGGGAGCAGTTTCCAGCCGTGCGGGTCCGTGTGGGAGCCGTTCAGAATGGTTTCAAAATGGAGATGACATCCCGTGGAGGATCCAGTGGTGCCGACCCGGGCAATGACCTCGCCGACACGCACCGAATCGCCCTTCTTAACGGCTATGGCCTCAAGGTGGTTGTAGGTGGTGATGAGCCCGTTGCCATGGTCGATCTCCACCCGGTTCCCGCCGCCCCAGGGGTGCCAGCCGACGGCCCGCACCACGCCGGCGTCGGCCGAATAGACCCGGGTGCCGCAGGCAGCGGCGTAGTCCTGGCCCCAGTGGAATTCGCCGGAGTGACCAGTCAGCGGGCTCGTGCGCAGACCGTAGGGGGAAGACTCACGAAGCGATTCCAGCGGCGCCATGAGCCAGCCCAGCGCCGGACGTTTCAGGCTGGCGGAGGCGACATTCAGCTCCCCGCCTCCGCCCTGCTCGGAGCTCGTCTCAACCGTGGAGCGGCTAAAGCCAACCAGCGCCGAGGGGTCCGCGGTGAAAGCGACGGGGGCCTCTGCTGCGTTGCTGGCGACGGCCGGGCCGGCCGGAATCGCGGCGCCCAGTGGCACGGGCGCAACGGCACCGGAAACGGCTGCCGTATTTGGCGCAAATTGCGTCACGCCGCCTGCCAACCCGTGAACCGCGAAGGTCAGGACCGCGAGGGACAAGCAGAAGCCGCCGGATAAACAGCGCACGGCAATGGTCCGTGCCCTGATCGGCTGCTCACTCGATGAGTTTCCCCGGTGTTTTCCCACGCTGCGACTCCTGCATCATGTCCGCCAGACCCCAATCTTCACGGACTCACCTCCCTATGTGACCACAGACGGGTAGGTCTGTGAACCGTAAAAACCACTCTCTAGGGGTGCTAATTCGGGTTCTTCGCGCGCCCCCAGTAGCGCCTCAGGGGCGACCCAGTAGCGTCTCAGGGGCGGCCCAGTAGCGCCCGCTGCAAAAGCAGGTGTTGGCCACCGCGGAGCCGGGTAGGAATGGGAGTAACCGCGAGGACCCATGCGTCCGGCCGCGACGATCAAGTTCCCTTCGTCGGATGGTTCACCGGCAGCCGCCAGCGCAGCGTCCGACTAGGTCCTCCAGCTGCATCTTGGCGAGGGCCTAGGGAGCTGGTTCCGGGGCTCGCGTCGGCGCGAAGTTCTGTGGCTGTTCCGCCGGGGGCTGCGGCACCACCGGCGGGGGTGGCGGCACCACCGGCGGCTGCTGCACCGGCGGGGGCGGCGGCACCACTACTACCGGCGGCGGCTGCGGCACCACCGGGGGCGGCGAAATTACCGGAGGCTCCACCACCGGCGGGGGCGGCGGCTCCACCACCGGCGGGGGCGGCGAAGTTACCGGAGGCTCCACCACCGGCGGGGGCGGCGGCTCCACCACCGGCGGGGGCGGCGAAGTTACCGGAGGCTCCACCACCGGCGGGGGCGGCGGCTCCACCACCACCGGCGGCGGCTGCGGCACCACCGGTGGTTCCACCACGGGCGGGGGCGGCGCCTTCCGAGGCGGTTCAGTAACGGGTGGCTCCGGCGGAGGCGGAACGACCTTTTCGGCGTTCCCGCCGGTGACGGCATGCGAGTTGTCTTGCCGCACGGGGATAGCCCAGGTCGGCGCCCCCTTGGGGGCGTTCGTGCCGGGGACGTAGCTGATCATCTCGATGTTCCCGAGTTCATCGCGCTGCTTGATGGGCTGGAGCGTCCACTGTAGCGGGTTGGTGTGGGCACCATTCCGGATGGTCTCGAAATGGAGGTGACAACCTGTGGATGAGCCGGTGGTGCCCACCTTTGCAATGACCTCGCCGACCTCGACGGACTCGCCCTTCTTTACCGCTATCGCCTGCAGGTGGTTGTACGTAGTAATCAGCCCGTTTTCGTGGTCGACTTCCACGCGGTTACCCCCGCCCCACGGATGCCACCCAACTGCCCGGACCACGCCGGCGTCGGCCGCGTACACCCGGGTGCCGCACGGTGCTGCGAAGTCCTGGCCCCAGTGGAACTCTCCCGCGGAACCGGAGAGGGGACTGATACGGAGCCCGAACGGCGACGTTGGGGTCAGCGTCTCGAGAGGCGCCGTGAGAGACCCCAAGGGCGGACGCCGCATTCCAAGGGACGCAACATTCATTTCGTGCTTGCCGTCTTTGGACGTCGTCCTGATGCCAGAGCGGCTGAAGGAAACCAGGGCATTCACGTCCCCGGTAAACATTCCAGGGGAGGACCGCGCGGGGCTGTCGGCATGAGGCATGGCAGACGCCGTGGCAGGATTTGCCGCCGCCCCTTGCGTCGGCAACCCGCCATTGAGCGGTGTGAGTTGCGGGCCGTGGAACCCAAACGCCAACACGGTCAGCACCGAAACCGCACACACCGCGAGTATCCATGCAAACTTTGACCACGGTCCGCCTGACCGCTTTTCGCGTCCGTTTCCCCCTGGTATTCCCACGATGCGACTCCCGCGATATGCCCGCCAGACCCCAATCTCGGCGGGCTCACGTTCCACGGGAACACAGCTGGCAAGCTCTGGGAATCCCTAAACCGCGCTCGTTGGGGGACTCCCGCGTGGCCGTCAAGGTGCCCGTTCGGGCATCTGTGGTGAGTGGTGGAAATCCGTGCACGGCCGGCGGCGGCGGCGGTCGGCTGTGCGACTTTATGTGCGCGAGAATTGACCATGCGCAATGTCCTCAGGGAGTGGCAGTCCGAGCTCAAGCAGACCTTCACCGGGACCCGGGAGGAGGTGCCGGACTGGGTGCCCCGGCTCGCGAACGGTGACGACGCCGGCTACCACCTGCCCGGCTCGGCTGTCTGGGCCGTGCACGGCGGCATGCCCACCATCGTGGCCGGCATACGGGCACTGCTGATGCAGGCACTCCACCCCGGCGCCCTGGCCGGGGTGCACGACCACTCCCGCTTCCGCGACGATCCCCTCGGACGGCTGGCCGGGACGATCCGCTGGATCTTCACGGTGTCCTACGGCTCGACGGACGCCGCACGCGGGGCATCGGACAGAGTGTTGCGGCTGCACGAATCTGTGCGAGGAAGCTACGTCGACGGCCACAGCGTCGCCCGGAGCTACGCCGCGAACGATCCCGAGCTGCTCCGCTGGGTCCACATTGCCTTTACCGACGCGTTCCTCGCCGCCCACCAGCTGTGGGGCAGTCCCATCCCGGGCGGACCGGACGCCTATGTCCGTGAGTGGGCCCAGGCCGGGCGGCTGATGGGCGTGGACGCGCCGCCGCTCAGCGAGGCGGAAATGCGCCGGCAGTTGGACCGCTGGTACGACGACGGCGAGCTCCGCTCCGATGAAAGGGTCGCCGAGGCGGTGGCGTTCATCCGCGATCCGCCCCTCCACCCTGCTCTCAGGCCGGGCTACCGGGTGCTGTTCGCTGCCGCCGTGACCAGCCTCGAACCTAAGTACCGGGAGCTGCTGGGCCTCCGGACCGCGCGGCTGGGTCCCATCCCGCTGCCGGTGGTGCTGGCCACACGAGTGACGCTCGCCGTCGTCCGTCTTGCGCTGGGCCGGGTGGGGCCGAGCGAGCAGGCTGCCCGGGACCGGCTGCGGAGGCTGGGCTACCGGATCTGAGCCGCGAAGCGGGGGATGGTCCCGGGACGGAACTCGCGCCAGGGCGGGTGCCGGCACGAAGAGTGCGCAAAAAGGCCCCGGTCCAAGGGACCGGGGCCAGCCGCGGAGAATGGGGGATTTGAACCCCCGAGGGCGTTAACCCAACACGCGTTCCAGGCGTGCGCCATAGGCCGCTAGGCGAATTCTCCAGTAGCTTCTGAATCAAAAGCAGATACTAGAATACCTGAACTTTCCGGCTTCGCCCAATTGACCCTGCCTGCCCTCCCGCCGCGGGACATGCCCCACCCTGCCCGCATGGGATGGACATGGCCCCAACATGCCCACCGCAGCCCACGAATAATGGGCATGTCCCCACCGGGATTGGCGGGGGAAACGGGGCCGATTCGAGGCACACTCAAACGTCGGGTAAACTTGCTGACGGCCCCTCATGTGGCGTCATCCTGTTGAACTCCCCCAGGACCGGAAGGTAGCAAGGGTAAATGGGCTCTGGCGGGTGCATGGGGGGTCTTTTATGTCTGTGCCGATTGGTAGGGTTAAATCTGTGACTGTTACTACCGCGCTTTACCGTAGATACCGCCCCGATTCGTTCGCAGACGTTATCGGGCAGGAACACGTCACCGAGCCGCTGATGACGGCGCTGCGTAAGAACCGCGTCAACCACGCCTACCTCTTTTCGGGCCCGCGCGGCTGTGGAAAAACCACCTCCGCCCGGATCCTGGCCCGCTGCCTGAACTGCGCCGAGGGCCCCACCGACACCCCCTGCGGCAAGTGCCCCAGCTGTGTCGAACTCGCCCGCGGCGGCTCCGGATCCCTGGACGTCATCGAGATCGACGCCGCCAGCCACGGAGGCGTAGACGACGCCCGGGACCTGCGCGAACGGGCCACCTACGCCCCGGTCCGCGACCGCTACAAGATCTTCATCATCGACGAAGCCCACATGGTCACATCCGCCGGCTTCAACGCCCTGCTCAAGATCGTCGAAGAGCCGCCGGAACACATCAAGTTCATCTTTGCCACCACGGAGCCGGACAAGGTCATCGGCACCATCCGCTCCCGCACGCACCACTACCCCTTCCGGCTCGTGCCGCCGGAGCCCCTCATGGCGTACCTGGAGCTGCTCTGCAGCCAGGAAAACGTCCCGGTGGCCCCCGGCGTGCTGTCCCTCGTCATCCGCGCCGGCGGCGGTTCGGTCCGCGACTCGCTCTCCGTGCTGGACCAGCTCATGGCAGGCGCCGGACCGACCGGACTCGACTACGAACTCGCCGTCGCACTCCTCGGCTACACCCACGCATCGCTGCTCGACGATGTGGTCGAGGCCGTGGCCGCTTCCGACGCCGCCACCGTCTTCCGCGCCGTGGACCGGGTGATCCAGACGGGCCATGATCCCCGCCGCTTCGTGGAGGATCTGCTCGAGCGCTTCCGCGACCTCATCATCGTCCAGGCCATGCCGGAAAGCGCCCAGTCCATCCTCCGCGGCATGCCGGCGGACCAGATCGCGCGCATGCAGAACCAGGCCCGCAACCTGGGCGCGGCCGAGCTCTCCCGCGCGGCCGACGTCACCAACACCGCGCTGACCGAGATGACCGGGGCCACCTCGCCGCGGCTGCACCTTGAACTTCTGTGTGCCCGGATCCTGCTGCCCTCCTCCGAGCAGAGCGAACGCGGCATCGCCGCCCGGATAGACCGGGTCGAGCGCCGCCTGAACTACGCCGGGAACGACGTCGGAGCTCCCGCCGCCGACGCCCCGGCACAGGCACCTACCGCTTCCGCGCCCGCCGCGGCTGCGCCTGCCCCCGTCCGGGAGGCCCCCGCTCCCGTGGCCGCTGTCACCGAGCCTGCCCCGGCCACGGCGCCGGTCCCGCAACCCGCAACAGCGGCTGCTCCGGCGCCCGTCGAGGCGTCCCGGGAACCGCTCACGGCGCCCCGAGTCAGCACCAGCGACTGGCCCGTCGACCAACCCGCCGCAGCCAACCGGGGCACCTCCGGCCAGGCTCCCGCAGCCCTGACTTCTGCACCGGCGCAGCCAGCGCCGTCCGGTCCTCCGCAATCCGCACCAGCCCATCAGAGCCCGGCCCCGGCCCCGCCTGCCCCGGTGTCCGGCCCCGCAGCGGTGCCGCCGGCTGCCGGAACCGGGGCCGACGTCGAGGTACTCCGCCGTGCCTGGCCGGAGATCCTGCAGACGCTGACCAAGATCAAACGCAGCACCTGGGCGCTGGTTGAACCCAATGCCCAGGTCGGCCACTTCGAAGGCCAGGTCCTGACGCTGGCGTTCACCACCTCCGGCCTGGCGGGCGCCTTCGGCCGGGCTGATCACGCCGACAACCTGCGCCAGGCGATCCACAAGACGATCGGGATTGACTGCCAGATCAACGCCGTCGCCGGTGGCAGCAACAGCTCAGCGAGCTCTGAGCCAAACCCAAAAGCACCCGCTGACCGGGAGATCCCGCCAACGTCCGCCGATGCGGCCTGGGGACTGACACCGGATACCGAGAAGTCCGCGCCGCAGTCGGACCCCGCGGAAGAGCCCACAACACCGCCCGCCGCGTCTCCCGCGGTTCAGGCGCCGGTTGCCCGCCGACCGGAGTCTGCGGCCGGCCCCGGACCGCAAGCATCGCCCGGAGCCACCGCCGCCCCGGCCTCTGCCCCGGCGCCCGCGGCGGCGGGTGAGCCCTCGGGCTCCCATGCCTACGCCGATGATGACTGGGGCCCGCCCCGGGACGAGGACGCTCCCCCGCTGGACGAGGAACCGCCCATGGATTGGGACCCCTCTGCCTCCACGGCATCCGGGACGGTGCGGTCATCGGTCGGCTCAGGACCGGCGCCAACGCGCAAGAAGGCCGCGGTTCAGGCAGGTGCCCGCACCGCCGCTCCCGCAGTTTCCGCCGGCACTCCGGTACACCCCGCACCGGAACCGGTTGATGACCCGTGGGCACGGGCCCTCGAGCAGTCACCGGGCATCTGGACTGTAGGCACGGATTCGAACGTGGGCCAGCACGGCCCGGCGACGGATGCGCTGCCGGCGGCGGAGGCGGCGGATCCGCTGCCGGCGGATGCGCCGGCTCCGCCCCACTACGCGCCCGCGGCAGCCCAGCTCCCACAGTATGTGGGGGCCATGTCCGCGACCGCCGCTGACAACTCTTCGGGCGGTTGGGGGGCGCCGGAGTTCGTGCCGGCCGCTGTCACCGCTCCCGCCGACAGCGCCGCCATCAGTGCCGCCGGCATTGCCCCGGTTGCTGCCCCGTCCTCCCCCCTGACCGCGCCGCCCTCGGCACCGATCACCAATCCCGCTCCCGCACCCGCGCCCGCCGCGCCTGCAGCTCAAGGCGCCGCCGGCAGGCAGAGCCTGTACCAGCGGCTGTCCAACAGCCCGGAGGCGGAGGCGGGGCGCGCCAAAGCTCCGACCCGTGCCGCAGCAGCCACCACCACCTATGTCCAGGACATCCCCAGCGCCGATGACGAGACCATCGAGGAATCGGGCGTCTTCGGCCGCGCCGCCGTCGAGCGTATTCTGGGCGGGAAGCTGGTGGAAGAGCGGTCCCAAGACGGCAGCCCGCTGCCGCCGCGCTTCTAGCAACCCCGCTTCTAGCCGCTGGCCCAGCCATCCGTCCGCCTGCCGCCACCCCAAACGAACGAGGACATTGTGTACGAAGGTGCAGTTCAAGAGCTGATCGACGAGCTCGGACGCCTTCCCGGAGTCGGGCCCAAGTCCGCCCAGCGGCTGGCCTTCCACATCCTCGAGGCCGACCCGCAGGACATGAAACGGCTCGTTGACGCCATCACGACGGTCAAGGAACGGGTCAAGTTCTGCACGGTTTGCGGCAATGTGACCGAGCAGGATCTGTGCAATATCTGCCGCGACCCGCGCCGGGACCCCTCGGTCATTTGCGTCGTCGAAGAATCCAAAGACGTCCTCGCGGTGGAGCGCACCCGCTCGTTCCGGGGCAGATACCACGTGCTGGGCGGCGCGATCAACCCGATCGCCGGCGTCGGCCCCGAACAGCTCCGGATCCGCGAGCTCCTCACCCGGCTCAACGACGGCGCCATCCAGGAAATCATCATCGCCACGGACCCCAACCTCGAGGGCGAGGCCACGGCGACTTACCTGGTGCGGATGCTCAAATCGATCGGCATCGCCGTCACCCGGCTGGCCTCCGGGCTGCCCGTCGGCGGGGACCTCGAATACGCGGACGAAGTCACCCTGGGCAGGGCCTTTGAAGGCCGCCGCAACGCGCTGAGCTGAACGGGGTCCGGCCCATGAGCAGACCGGTCCCGATCCGCACCGAACGACTGCTGCTGCGTCCGCTGACAATCGAGGATGCGGAGGCTGTCCTCCGGTTCCGCGGCCACCACGAGGCCACGCGGTATTTGTCCCACGAACCGCTGGGTCCCGAAGAGAACCGCGCCCGCCTCGAGAAGTTGGTGGCCGCCGCAGAGGCCTCCACCTCCCAATGGTTCCACCTCGGCTGGGCAGTCGAGCTCGAGGCCACCGGCCAGCTAATCGGCGACGGCCGGACCTGGAACACCGCCGAGCCGCCGGCACCGGGCAGAATCCCGGCCCGCTGCGCGAGCCTCGGGTACGTCCTCCACCCCGACCACCACGGACATGGCCTGGGTCGGAGGCTGCGGAAGCCCTGGTCGGCTGGTTGTTCCAGGAACGCGGAACACAAACGGTGTTCGCCGGCGTGTATGAACCCAACGTCCCCTCCAGACGACTCCTGGAGAGCCTCGGATTCCGGCAGGACCACTACTTCGCTGCCGCGCAGGACACCACGGGCAAGATGCTGCCGTCCTGGCGGTACAGGCTGGACCGGTCCTAGTCCCTCCGAGAAGCTCGTCCGGCCCGGCACCCGGCGCGCTCCGCCGTCGTGCAGCAAACCGCTCCGTGGACATGCCCAGCCCCGGCGCCCTGGGATGGACATAATGCCAACATGCCCATTCCTGACCCGCAGCGGAGGGCATGTCCGGACGGGCGGGTGTGGAATGCGGTCACAATTCAACGCCGGAGGCCTGCCGGCGATAAACTTGGCGTAGAAGTTATCCGGTCGCGCCATTTGGTTGCCTGGCCCAGAACCCCGATGATCCAGTGAGGGTGCGCGCATGAGTTTGCCCACTACCGAAGTCCAGCCCGGACCCCAGCCCCAGGAGCTGCCCGTCTCGGCCGCCGTCACCAAGCACCTTGTGGTGAAGAAATTCGGCGGTTCCTCGGTGGCGGACGCGGCGGGCATTCAGCGCGTGGCCAGACGGGTCGTGGATGCCCACCACGCCGGCGACGAAGTGGTTGTGGTCGTCTCCGCCATGGGTGACACCACCGATGAGCTCCTCGACCTCGCCGCCCAGGTCACCGACTCCGCCCCCGCCCGGGAAATGGACATGCTCCTCTCCGCCGGCGAACGCATCTCGATGGCCCTCCTGGCGATGGCGATCAACAAGTTCGGCGCCTCCGCCCAGTCCTTCACCGGCTCGCAGGCCGGCATGATCACCGACGGCATCCACGGCAAGGCCCGGATCATCGACGTCGACCCGCACCGCATCCGCACTGCCCTGGACAAGGGACACATCGCGATCGTGGCCGGTTTCCAGGGCATGAGCCGCACCACCAACGAGATCACGACGCTGGGCCGCGGCGGTTCGGACACGACGGCGGTGGCGCTCGCCGCCGCGCTCGACGCCGACGTCTGCGAGATCTTCACGGATGTGGACGGCATCTACACCGCCGACCCGCGCGTGGTTCCGTCAGCCCGCAAGATCGACAGGATCTCCAGCGAGGAAATGCTGGAACTGGCCGCCTCCGGAGCCAAGATCCTGCACCTGCGCTGCGTCGAATACGCCCGCCGCTTCGGTGTGCCGCTGCACGTCCGTTCCTCATTCAGCCAGAACGAAGGCACCTGGGTCCTGCCCGGCGCCGACGACAAGATCACGACCCAAAAGGGAGTTGCCTTGGAGCAGCCAATCATCTCCGGTGTTGCACACGACCGTTCCGAAGCGAAGGTCACGGTCGTCGGAGTTCCGGATATTCCCGGCAAGGCCGCGGCGATCTTCCAGGTCATCGCCGATGCGCATTCGAACATCGACATGATCGTCCAGAACGTCTCAACCCACGGCACCGGCCGGACGGACATCTCCTTCACCTTGCCGATCGTCGAGGGCGCCGACGCCCTGGCCGCCCTCCGCGCCGCCCAGGCCGAGATCGGCTTCGAGAGCATCGAGTACAACGAGAAGATCGGCAAGCTGTCCCTGATCGGCGCCGGCATGCGCTCACACCCGGGCGTTTCGGCGCGCTTCTTCGCGGCGCTCTCGGCAGCAGGGATCAACATCAACATGATCTCCACCTCGGAGATCCGTATCTCCGTTGTCACGCACGCGGACCTGCTGGACGACGCGGTGCGCGCCATCCACAAGGCTTTCGACCTGGACAGCGAGGACGAGGCGACAGTGTACGGCGGCACCGGCCGCTAGGCCGCGCCCGCATACGATCGAACGGACAGACAAAAGGGGAGCGGCACCTGCCGCTCCCCTTTTACGCCGCATGGCCGGGGCGCTTCTCAGACTTGTTCTTTCGGGAGGTCTTCCCGACGGACCGCATATCGATGCCCGTGCGCATCGGTCTCCACTTCAAACCCGGCCAGGTCCACTTCGGAGGCCTGCTCGAAGTCGTCGTGCGTGTGCACGATCGGTGCGGAGTAATCACCCCGCGAGGCAGGGCCGAAAAGGAAGCGAGCCCACGACGACGGATGCAGGTGCTGTCTTATTACAGCCAGTGCAATTGCCACAATTCCACCCCCTCTCCAGCGTTGGGTCACGCGGAACGGCTGTGGCTCACAGCTGGTGCCGGTGCCAGTGCCCTTATTTTACGCCCGGCGGCGGGGAAAGGCATGGCGAGCGGCGGCCCCAAACTGGCACGGAAGCGCGCGGTCTGGAACTGCCTACCGCAGTGACTGGTCGTCAGGGTTCCGCGGGACGACGTAGGTGCTGCCGTCCGGCCGGTGGACGGTCTCCCATTGCTGGGTCTCGGCCTCGCGCTGTGCCAGCAGCTGCCGGTTCTGCTCCGTCATCTCGTGCGCGAGGGAACTCCGGTTGGCGGGGCCGAAGACCGCCCGGAGCTTGCCGGTTGCACGCATGAACCTCTGGGCCGGGTTTTCCTTGGCCATTATTATCCACTCCTCAGAACGAAATACTCCCACAAGTGTACGCTAATCATTAGGCCACTAACTATTACAGGAGGCGCCCCCATGACAGATGTGACCGAGGAGTCCCGGGAGAACCCGGGCGCGGACGCCGCTGATGCAGCACACGATGACCTCCTGCTCGAACAGCAACTCTGCTTCGCCCTGACCGTTGCCTCGCGCAGCGTGGTGGGCGCGTACAAGCCCGTGCTGGACAAGCTCGGGCTGACGCACCCGCAGTACCTCGTCATGCTGAGCCTGTGGGAGTCCAACCCCCGCTCCGTCCGGGACATCAGCGATGCGCTGGCCCAGGAGCCTGCTACCATTTCGCCTCTGCTCCGCCGCCTCGAAACTGCGGGTTTCATCACGCGGCAGCGCATGGCAGGGAATGAACGCACCCTCGCGGTGGGGCTGACCGCGCGCGGCGCGGCCCTGCGCCAGCAGGCCACCGAGGTCCCGGTCGCGATGATGGCCCGGCTTGGCCTGACCCGGGAGCAGGTGGGGCAACTCCACGCCTCCATGATGGACCTGATTGCCGCCACCCGGGCCGCTGCCGAGGACACGCCCCGGCGGTAGACTGTGCGTAACAGAGGAGGACTGCTGATGTACAAGCAAGTGAGCCGCGCGGCGCTCGTCCTGATGGCGGTGGCAGGATTGGCCGCCTGCAATCCCGGTGGCGGGACCACCCCATCTCCCTCAGCCAGCACCGCGGCCCCCACAAGCACAGGCGCCAGCCCCTCCTCCGGCACCCCCTCACCTGACACCGAGACGACTTCGCCGGCTCCCTCGCCGTCCGCCGCACCGGTGACTTCCGGCCCGGGGGAGGGCAACGCCGAACTCGCCATCATGGTCAAACCTTCCGAAACCGGAACACCTGCCAACTTCACGCTCGTGTGCCGGGACGGGGTCCCTACGGCCGAAAGTCAGCACCCCAGTGCCGCCCCGGCCTGCGTGGCGCTGAAGAACAACGCTGCGATTCTCAGCCTGGCACCTAAGGCCACGGACCAGGCCTGCACGCAGCAGTACGGCGGCCCGCAGAAGGCCACTGTCACCGGCGTCGTAGACGGCAGGCCCGTTGAAGCGAGCTTCAGCCTGGTCGACGGCTGCGAGATTAACGCCTGGAATGCCGCCAAGGACGTCCTTGGCTCGGCCGCAGGGGCTGTCTAAGCTGCTGCACCTCCCGCGGGAAGACTGGCTGCCGCGCCAGGCCGCTTACCAACAACGTGTCCGGCGCTACTCCGACCCATATCTGGCCCGGCGGTCGGCCGGCCGGAAGCACCCGGTGGAAGACTTCCTCTTCACCTACTACACCCAGAAACCCGGCCAGCTGCTGCGCTGGCACCCCGGCACCGGCGTCGTGCTCTCCGGCCCTGAGGCGTCGGAACGGACCGGCTGGAAGTACTACCGCGCTGCCGACGACGGCGAACTCGCCGCCGCCGGGCTGCCGGCCGGCATCCCCGCGGTCACGGCCGACGTCGGATCCTTCCTCCGGGACCGCCGCGACGCGCTGGAGTTCGCGCGCATCATCCTGGCCGGGACGGCGGCGAGGCCCGCGCAGTTCGGCTGTTTCGGGCTGCACGAATGGGCCATGGTCTACCGGCAGGACAAGTTCGAGCTGCGCCATGAGTACCTCCGGCTGCGGCTCGGCCCGGAGCGCACGGACCAGGTGGTGGAGGAGAACCGGATCCGCTGCAGCCACTTCGACGCCTTCCGCTTCTACACCCCGGACGCCGTGCCGTTGAACAATCTCGAGCCGAGCCGCGAGAATCAGCGGACCATGGAGCAACCGGGCTGTCTCCACGCCAACATGGATCTTTATAAGTGGGCCTACAAGCTCGCGCCCCTGCTGACCAGCGAACTGGTGATGGACTGCTTCGAACTGTCCTGGCGGATCCGGGCGATGGACATGCAGGCGTCCCCGTACGATCTGGACGAGTGGGGCTATCCGCCCATCAGGATCGAAACCCCCGAGGGCAAGGCCGAGTACGTGGAACTCCAGCGGTCCTTCGCCGCCGAGTCGCAGGAGCTGCGGCAGCGGCTGCTGCAGGAGCTCACACAGCCGCTTCAGGCGCTTCTCGCCCTTCCCGCGCCGCACGCGCTGGCCGCTATCAGCCTGGAAGGACCGCAATGACCGACGCCCAGGACGTGCCCGGCCGGCACGACGTCGACCTCACCATCCGTCTGACGGAGTCGCCGGGAGCCCCGGCGTACACCTTCCGGCTGGAGGCCCGCGACGGCGCCATCGGCGCCGGGTCCACCCTGCCGGATCCGGCCGCCGCCCTCGAGGCCGTGCAGCGGTTCGGGGAGGACATCTTCTTCCCCAAGCCCGGCCCGCCGAAGCTGTGCACGCAGCAGTACGGTGGCCCGCAGGTGGCCGTGGTGACGGGCCGGTTCCTGGGCCGCGAGGTGCTCAGTGAGTTCCGCCGCACCGACGGCTGCGAGATCGCCCGCTGGCGCGCCATGGCACCGCTGCTTGGCGGAGTCGCCGGCGGCACCGGCGCAATCTAGGCGCAACCTAGGCCAGCCGCCCGTTCCGGGAGGAAACTGAAACGGCAATGGCCGGCGGTGGAACCGCCGGCCATTGCCGTGACTAGGGTGCTGTCTTCAGCCTAGTTCCTGAGGGGCGCTTCGCTCCGCCGTGGGGACTGAAAATCACCTTATTTTCGCGTCAGATGGCGTTGTTCGGAGCGTGGTCGAGATCCTCGTTCTGGATCTTCCCCTTCTCCTTCTTCACCTTCTTGCCCTTGTCCTTCTTGTCGTGGCTTCCGCCGTCCCCGCTGTCACCCGGACCGTCATTGCTGTCCTGGTCCTCGGAGGTCGGCGGGACCACCACCGTGCCGGCCGGGGTCACCAGCACGCTGACGAACGTAGGATCACTTGCTCCGGCGAACGTCACGCGGCCGATGTAGGAACCGGGTTCCAGACCCTTCCAGTTGAGCGTGACTGCGCCGGTCTTGCCGTTGGCCAGCCGCAGCGGGGCCGGCGTCAAGGTCGCGTTGCCCACATTCGGAACGAGCACGGACGCATCGACGCTTCCCTTAGTGGTCTTGCCGTCCTGGCTGGCGTACAGGTTCGCGTAGATCCTGTAGGTGCCCTCTGCCGGATACGGGATGGAGACAGACTCGCTGGCAGACGACGTTGCGACGGTCAGCGGGCCGTCCGGGGTCAACACGTACATGTCGAAGTCGGCGTTCGGGTCCGCGGAGTAGACCGAGAACTTGGCCAGCGGACTGCCGGCCGGAACCTCCACGTCCTTGACGAAGTTCGAGTCGTCCGTGCCACCAGTGAACGGTCCCGGTACCAGCTCCACCGGGGTGGAATCCGCCTTGGACAGGCCGTCGAGGGTCATGTCGATGGGACCGTTGGTGCCGGAGACGACGTTGATGGCGGCGGAACCGGTGCCGCCCCCGGAGGTGAAGGCTACATCCGGGGCCGCCACGACCGACTGCGGGCGGACCGCGATCGGGGACGCCACGTTCTTGTCGGCACCCTGCCAAGTCAGCGAACCCATGGCGAACTTGCCGAGAGGCGCTCCCTGGTTCTCGAAGGAGACCTTGAAGGTCCTCTTCTCGCCGGCTGCACTGAAGTTCAGCACGCTCGGGCTCACGTTGACCTTCACGCCCGGAACATCGGCCTTGACGCGGTAGAGACCCGGCGTCAGGGCGGTCACCGTGCGGGTGACCTCGATCTTGCCCGTCAGGTTGCCCAGCGAGAAGGACGGAACGTTCATGTCGCGCGCCTTGGTGGTACCCAGTCCCGGGATGCCCAGGTCGATTCCGGTGCCCTGGATGAAGGCAAGGTAATCATCGGTGGCGGCGTCGTAGACCAGGCCCGGATCCAGCACGCGTGCCGGGTCCACCTGACCCGCACCGGTGGCGTGGACATCCGTATCCTTGGCACCGTTGGCGAGTTTGACGTCGCTGGCGGTTGTCATCATGGCGGACTTGACGACGGCGGGCGACCACATCGGGTTCTTGCCCAGGATCAGGGCGCCGAAACCGGCGACGTGGGGCGAGGCCATGGAGGTTCCGGACATGAAGCCGTAGTTGTCCCCGCCCGTGCCGATCGGCGACACGCCGGCCAGTACCGCGACGCCCGGGGCTGCGACGTCGGGCTTGAGCAGGTCGGATCCGGTGGCGAGGAGCGGTCCGCGGGAGGAGAAGCCGGCGATCTGCGGCTGCGCCTCGAGCGCCAGGCCCGTGGTGTCCTTGTTGACGAGGGACACAGTGAGGGCGGAGTTGGCGGTCACCTTGGCCTTGATGATCCCGGTGGCCGGCGGGTTCACGTGGACGGTCGGGACGGCGTGCTTGTCCGTGTCCAGCGAGGAGTTGCTCAGGTTCACCAGGATCATGCCGATGCCGCCACCGCGGGCCACCTCGGCGCTCTTGGCCACCCGGTCAAAGACACCGCGGTCACAGACCACTACCTTGCCGGCCACCTTGGCGGGATCCAGGCTGTCCGGGCCGCACAGCGCAGCGTCCTTGTTCCCGGCGGCGGCCGCGTTGGCGGACAACACGACGCCGGCATTGGCCACCTGGCGGTTCATGATGCTCGCACCCCGAAACTTGCTGCCGTCGGAGAACTCGACTGTCCCCTGCAGCTCCTGGGAGAAGCTGCTGGCGGCTACCGTCGTGAGCCAGGGGGCGCCGTGGTTGACGGTGCTGGCGGTCGGACCCGAGTTGCCGGCCGAAGCTGCGATGAAGATGCCGGCCGAGGCGGCCGACAGGAAAGCCATGGAAACCGGATCCGTGGTGGTCGTGGTGGAGCCCGAGATCGAGTAGTTCAGGACGTCGACACCGTCAAGAATTGCCTGCTCCACTGCCGCGACAGACGAGGAGCTGTAGCAGCCACCGGAGTCAGGGTTGGTGTCTTCCCAACAGACCTTGTAGATGGCGAGCTTCGCGGCCGGCGCAACGCCGCTCGTCATGCCGAAGCTGCGGCCGTCAACAAACGTCTCAACGTTGGCGTTGCCGGCCGCGGTGCTGGCCGTGTGCGTGCCGTGGCTGGCGACGTCGACCGGGGACAACCGTTCTTCGGGTGCACGGCCTTGCGCGGGGACATACTTCACGAAGTCATCGGCGAAGTAGTGGGCGCTGAGGACCTTGGAGTTGCAGGCAGAACCGTCGAAGTCCGCACCCGTTTCCACGCCTTTCTGGCACTCCCCGGTGAAGGTGTCGCCGTCGGACTTGAGCATGGCGATCTTGCCGTCGTCGGTCCGGTAGGGCACGCCGACGACGGGGTCGCCGACGAGAGGCTTGACCTGCTCGCCGGCGAAGAACGGGCTGGACGGGGTGTAGCCGGTGTCGATGACTCCGACGACGACGCCCTTGCCGGCGGCATCCTGGCCGCCGAACGTGGCGTTCCAGGTGCCATTGGCTCCGCTGAGCTTCAGGAAGTCGGTGCTGGAGTAGTCCGGCGCGTTTTCAGTGTCAGGGGCAACCACCAGGACGCCAGGGTCCTTCGCCAGCTTGACGGCCTGGCCCGCGGTCAGCGTGGCGCTGAAACCGTTGACTGCAGCGGTGAACTGGCGCTGGATCTGGACATTCTGCTGCCCGGCGACCTCGGCCTGCTTCTTTTCGAGGTGCGCCTTGTACTTCTTGACCTCAGAATTGTTGGCGTCGAGCTTCTTGCCGGATTTCGGCTTTGTGGCCGGCAGTCCCGCCGTTCCGCCGTCGTACGTGGCTGCCGGCTTCTCGGCCAGGACGACGATGTAACGCCCGTCCAGGTAGTTGCTTGGATCCAGATTCTTCTGTGCGACCCCGGCAACGGATGCCCCTTGTGAGGGAGCCGCGGTGGCGGGTGCGATGGCGACCGTTGACAGAAGAACCGGCAAGCCCAGGGTCAGTGCCGCGGCCCTCCGGAGTCCCCCGCTTCGAAGGAAGCTCTTTCCTGGTGCTTTCACGAGTGATTGGAACCTTTCGTAAGGAACGGTCCCGGCGTCCGTGCCGGGGGTGCAGACTGGCGGGGCTGCAGGAGCAGACGTTTCCGCAGCCCCGGCGGATACCAGCCGAGTCATACAGTACAGACTGAGAGCGAGATATGACATAGCCCACAAGGGGAATCAAAATTTGTCACGCGACTCGACAAGTGGCCGGCGCGGCGGGCACGGCAAAGCCAGGGCCGGCACGGCCGGCCCTGGCTTTGAAGCGGTTACCGGTGGCGGTTGCCGGGGGCCGCTGTCAGCTCCCCCGCCCTATTGCCGCGGCGTCCTGACGACTTCGCTGATCCAGGCGCGTGTCTTTTCGTCGAGGGGTCCGGCCACCTTGCTTGCCCTGGCCGCGCGGTCCGCCTTGATCTTCTGCAGGACCATCCGGCCCAGCCCCGCGAACACAGCGGCAGCGACTACGGGCAAGAGCACGGATTTTGATTTCTCAGACATGGGCACATCCTACTGACGGGCCTCGAAGTAGACCATAGCTGCCGCTCCGGGACCGGCCCGTTCGCCGGTCCCGGTCACAGTCAGGGCCTGAATGCGTCTGCACGCACCGCGGCCGGTAGAATGGGCATGCAAGCTCGCGGAGCGCCCTTTCACGTTGCCCTCACCACACAGCGGATCGGCGTGAGACGGCACCACTCCGCTGCGCCCTTACCCAATGCTCACGCACAGGAGTTGCCGGATGCCCCGGATCGTTGTCGACGTCATGCCCAAACCCGAGATTCTGGACCCGCAGGGGAAGGCCATCGTGGGTGCACTCCCCCGGCTGGGCTTCACCGCCTTCAGCTCTGTCCGCCAGGGCAAGCGCTTTGAACTCACGGTCGACGGCGAGGTGACCGAGGAAATCCTGGCCCAGGCCCGGAACGCCGCGGAGACGCTGCTGTCCAACCCCGTCATCGAGGATGTCGTCAACGTCGAGGTCGTCGAGGCCTGAGATGACTGAACTCCCCCTGATCGGCGAGGCAATCGCCGTTGCGGCAGAACCCAGGCTCGCCGGTGCGAAAATCGGCGTCGTCACCTTCCCCGGAACCCTCGATGACCGCGACGCCGCCCGCGCGGTCCGTCTGGCTGGCGCCACCCCGATTGCCCTCTGGCACGCCGACACCGCTCTGGGCGACGTCGACGCCGTCGTGATTCCCGGCGGTTTCTCTTACGGCGATTACCTCCGCGCCGGCGCAATCGCCCGCTTCGCGCCGCTGATGTCCAAGATCATCGACGCCGCCAACTCCGATGCCAAGCTGCCGGTGCTGGGCATCTGCAACGGCTTCCAGATCCTGACCGAGTCGCACCTGCTGCCCGGCTCAATGATCAAGAACGACCACCTGAAGTTCATGTGCCGCGACCAGGTACTGCGGGTGGAGAACAACACCACGGCGTGGACGGGCGACTACGCCGCCGGCCAGGAAATCACCGTGCCGCTGAAGAACCAGGACGGCCAGTACATCGCCGACGAAAAGACCCTGGACGCCCTCGAGGCGGAAGGCCGCGTCGTATTCCGCTACGTCGGCTTCAACCCGAACGGCTCGCGCCGCGACATCGCCGGCATCTCCAACGCCGCCGGCAACGTCGTGGGCCTCATGCCGCACCCGGAGCACGCGGTGGAAACCGGGTACGGACCGGAGATCGGGTCAAGCACCGAGGGCCTCGGCTTCTTCACCTCAGTCCTGAACAAGATCGTGGGAGATAACAAATGACGGAGACGTCGCGCCCCATCGGCACCCTAACCTCGCAAGCTCGGCCAGGGAACCCTGCCGACGTGGACCCCGGCCGGACGGCCGGAAACGCCACCGAGACCAAGAAGTTCAACATCGACACCGTCGAGAACGCGGCCAAGACGCCGGACACTGAACTTCCCTGGGCCGAGCTGGGCCTGAAGCAGAACGAGTTCGACGAGGTCGTGAAGGTCCTGGGCCGCCGCCCGACCGGCGCCGAGCTCGCCATGTACTCCGTGATGTGGAGCGAGCACTGCTCCTACAAGTCCTCGAAGAACCACCTGCGCCAGTTTGGCGAAAAGGTGACCGACGAGATGAAGAAAGACATGCTGGTGGGGATCGGCGAAAATGCCGGTGTCACCAATCTGGGCGACGGCTGGGCCGTGACGTTCAAGATCGAGTCGCACAATTCGCCGTCGTTCGTGGAGCCCTACCAGGGCGCCGCAACCGGCATCGGCGGGATTGTCCGCGACATCATCTCCATGGGCGCCCGCCCGGTAGCGGTGATGGATCCGCTGCGCTTCGGCGCCATTGACCACCCCGACACGGCCCGCGTCATGCACGGCGCCGTGGCCGGGATCGGCGGCTACGGCAACTCGCTGGGCCTGCCCAACATCGGCGGCGAAATGGTCTTCGACTCCGTGTACCAGGGCAACCCGCTGGTCAACGCTCTCGCCGTCGGCGTGATGCGCCACGAGGACATCCGCCTCGCCAACGCCTCGGGCAAGGGCAACAAGGTGGTGCTGTTCGGTGCCCGCACCGGCGGCGACGGCATCGGCGGCGCCTCCGTGCTGGCCTCGGAGTCGTTCGATGACACCAAGCCGTCCAAGCGCCCCGCCGTCCAGGTGGGCGACCCCTTCGCCGAGAAGGTCCTGATCGAGTGCTGCCTGGAGCTGTTCAAGGGTTCCCTGGTTGAGGGTATCCAGGACCTGGGCGCCGCCGGCATTTCCTGCGCCACGTCCGAGCTCGCCTCCAACGGCGACGGCGGCATGGAGGTCGAACTGACCTCCGTCCTGCTGCGCGACCCCACCCTGACCCCGGGCGAAATCCTGATGTCCGAGTCGCAGGAACGCATGATGGCCGTGGTCACCCCCGGGAACATCGCCGCGTTTGAAGCGGTCATGGACAAGTGGGCGGTGGAGTACTCCTGGCTGGGCGAGGTGACCGATACCGGCCGCCTCATCATCACGTGGGAAGGCGAAGTGATCGTCGACGTCGACCCGCGCACCGTGGCCCACGACGGTCCGGTCTACGACCGCCCGTATGCCCGCCCCGAGTGGCAGGACGCCGTCCAGGCCGACTCGTTCACCGGGTCCGTGCAGGACACCGGCCGCCCCTCCGCCCCCGCGGAACTGGCCGCCGCCATGACCGAACTCGTTGCTTCGCCGAACATGTGCAGCAAGTCCTGGATCACCAAGCAGTACGACCGCTACGTCGGCGGCAACACCGCCATGGCGTTCCCTGATGACGCAGGCGTGGTCCGGGTGGACGAGGAGACCGGCTTGGGCGTGGCCCTGGCCACCGACGCCAACGGCCGCTACACCTACCTCGATCCATACCACGGCGCACAGCTGGCCCTGGCCGAGGCGTACCGGAACGTCGCCACCTCCGGCGCGGTTCCGATGGCCGTCAGCGACTGCCTGAACTTCGGCTCCCCCGAGGACCCCGACGTCATGTGGCAGCTGGCCGAGGCGATTCGAGGCCTCTCCGACGCCTGCATGGTGCTGGGCATCCCGGTCACCGGCGGCAACGTCTCGCTGTACAACCAGACCGGCACCACGCCCATTCACCCGTCCCCCGTGGTGGCCGTGCTGGGCAAGTTCGACGACGTCGCCCGCCGCACGCGGTCAGGCTGGCGCGAGGACGGCCAGGCCATCTACCTGCTGGGCACGACGGCGGCAGAGCTGGACGGTTCGGAATGGTCCAACATGCGCGGCCACCTCGGTGGGCTGCCGCCCAAGGTGGACCTCGCCGCCGAACGCGCACTGGGTGAAATCCTGATCAATGCCTCCCGCGACGGCATGGTGGACTCGGCGCACGACCTCTCCGAAGGCGGCCTCGCGGCAGCCCTGGTGGAGTCCTCACTGCGCTACGGCGTGGGTGCCCGGATCGCGCTGCAGGATGTCCTGGACCGCGACGGCGTGGACCTGTTCACGGCACTGTTCTCCGAAACCCAGGGCCGCGCCATCGTGGCGGTCCCGCGCTCGGAGGAGATCCGGTTCAAGGACATGTGCACCGCCCGCGGCTTCGCGCACGTCCGGGTCGGCGTCGTCGACGCTGAAAGCGGCAAGCTGGAGATCAACGGCGTCGAGACAATGTCCCTCGAGGCGCTCCGCGAAGCCCACGAGGCGACCCTGCCGAAGTACTTCGGTTAACCCCTCGGTGAGCCCCTCCCGCTGACAGCAACGCGGGGTCACTTGCCGCCCATAAATCCCCCTCGGGATGGGCGCTAAGTGACCCCGCGTTGCTGTTCAGTCGTCGCTGCGGAGTTCCCGCTGGCGGGCGCTGAGCAGTTCGAGTTCGGGCCGTGCGGCCATGAAGCGTTCGACGGCGGCCAGCACCTCAACGAGGTGTGCACGGTCTGGCGCGACCAGCCCGACGCCGATGACAGTGCGCCGGTACTGGTCCTGCAAAGCCGCTTCGGTGACAGAAACATCGAAGCGGCGCTTGAGCTCCGCCAGCACGGGCCGCACCACTGAGCGTTTCTCCTTCAGGCTGTGGACATCGCCGAGAAGGAGGTCGAATTCAATCCAGCCGATCCACATGCCGCGCCCCTTCTTCGCTACGCGATGGTGAGTTCCCGTCCGGTCGAAGTCCCGCAGCCGGTCAAGGGTACGTTGATCCAGCATCTGCCAACTCCTGCTCAGTTCACTCCGGCGGCCAGTTCCTGGGCGCTCCTAATGTAGCGGGACGTGATGCGGCCCCGTACCCGCTTCGCCAGGGCGCCGCCGGCGGCGTAGAACCAGTTAGCCGGAACACCGAAAGCCGTAATTTCGATCGTCACGATGCCCTTGTCATTGATTTCTATCTCGAACGCCTCCTCGCCGCGGACTGGATGCCCCGGCAGGGTGCCGTAGCCGAAACCAGCGGATTGCGGCTCGCCCCCGGGCACCGGGCGGCGGACCCAGACGACCTCGCAGGGCGCGTTGATCCGGAACGGCCCGATTCCGAAGCCGCTCACAACCCGCGCGCCGGGCCTCACGACGTCGGAGTCGGTGCGGACCCGCAAACCCGCCCGCTTCTGGAGCTGCCACGAGAACACGCCCCGGACCACGCGCCGGTACGTCGCGAGGCCTTCGCCGACGTACGCCAAGGTCACGAGGCACTCGACGTCCAACGGCGGCGGGCCGTGCTCCGTGGAGCCGATCCCGTCGTAGTTCAGCTCGCCGTCGGCGATGCGCCCGCTCACGGCCGCGCCTCCCGGGCGAGCCGCGCCCAGCCGAGCTGTTCCTGTCAGGGTTGCGACGACGAGGTCGTAGGAGTCCTCCACCATGTCGCAAACCATCGAATCGGGCAGGGACCCGTCCAGCCGGACGCCGTTCCAGTGGGTCTTGTTCAGGTGCCAGGCTCCGGTGATCTCAGGGTGGGCGGCGCGCAACTGCTCGGCCAGTGCCGGCTCGCACTTCAGGCTCACCGCGAAATCATCCTCGTCCATCGATGACAGGGCGAACATCTTGGCTTCGTGGCGGGCGCCTCCGGATACCGCGGCCCGTACCTTGAAGACTGACGTCTCCGGCCCGAACGGAAAATCCTCGAAGGCGCCGGGAAAGCCCAGGCAGAGCCCCCGGAGTTCAGCTACTTCCATGTGTCGAGCCTACTTCCCTCCCCCGACATTTGGGGCGGCCTGGGTCGGGCTCAGGCGACGCCGAGGAAGCTCTCCAGCAGCACTACTTCAAGTCCGGCAGCCAGCTGGGCCGCGCGGAACGCTGCCAGATCGGCGGCGAATTCCTGCCGGAAGTGCATCAGCACAATATCGCCTGGCCGCAGCGAGTTCCCGTGCTGGTAATCCATCCGACCGGCGTTCGCCTTGGCTTCCCACGTGACGATGGCCTTCAGGCCCGCGGCCGCCACGGCCTGCCGCATGGCGTCGGAGTACGCGCCTCCGGGGGGCCGGAAGAGGGTGGGCCGGCGCCCGAACTGCTGCTCGGCGTAGTCCTGCATTCCCGCGATGTCTGCCAGTTGCTGCGGGTAGCCGGATTGCCGGACCATGTTGATGTTGTGGCTCAGCGTGTGGTTTTCCACCAGGCTGCCCTGCGCGGCGAATTGCTGGAAAAAGCCAGGATCCTCCTGGACGAAGGTCCGGGCGAGGAAGAGGGACGCCGGGTAGTCGTAGGCGGCCATGAGCCGCACCATTTCGGGAGTCCGGACCGCCCCGTCGTCGATGGTCAGGAAGACCACGGGGTGCTTGGTCGGGATTCTCGTCAGGACCGGAACCAGCCCGCCGTGCACGGGCGGCAGGGTGAAATCCGGAATGAAGGAGCGGCGGAGGCGTTTGATGCCGGCCGGCCCGGGCGCCGGGGTGCCGGCGTCGGACGCGGTCGATGTGTCGGGCTGTCCGGAGCGTTCCGGCGCCGCACACGCCCCGACGGCCGCGACGAGCGAGGCTCCCAGCAGACCAAGCGCCGCCCTGCGTCCGGGGGCGTCCGGGCGGAAAACCGGCAGCCCAGGCGGTCGGTTGCTGCGCATGCTGATCCTGGCTTCCGGGGAATGATTCAGCAGAAGACTAGCAGAGGAACAAGGCGGTTCCAGGCGCGAGCTTCACGGACCGGTTTGCAGACCGGTTTGCGAACGGCCTTACAGACCGAAGCGCCGGGCGTCCTGCGCCGGGCAGGCGTTCATGATGACGTCGAGTCCGGCGGCTCTCGCCCGGGCAGCCGCCGCTTCATCGATGACGCCGAGCTGCAGCCACACGGCCCGGGCGCCGACGGCGATCGCCTGGTCCACGATATTCCCCACCTTGTGCGAGTTCACGAAACAGTCGACGACGTCGATGGGGCGCTTCTCCGCCGGGATGTCGGCAAGGCTGGCGTAGCCCGTTTCGCCGTGGACCGGATCCGCCGGAAGATTCACCGGGATGATCTCCATGCCCAGCCGGTCCCGGATGAATAGCGAGGTGTCATAGGCAGCGCGCCACTGGTTGGTGGTGAGGCCGACGACGGCCCACCGCCCCTTGGCGCGCAGGAGCCTTTCCAGGACGGCAGGATCGTTGACGTGAGGCATGAGCACAGCCTAGCGGCCGCGGCAGCAGGCCCCCGGCAGTGACGGCGCGACGCGGTGCATTGCCGAACAAGTGACTGAGCCAGGACCAGGTCGAAAGGCGTGGACGAATATTACGCGATAAAGCGCCGACATTTTGGAAAAATCAGCGATTCCGTTTTAGTTAAGGGCGACCATCCCAAGCAACGGAGGGATCCGGCACGCCTCCCCCTCCCGGGTTTCCGGCGCCGAAGGCCGGACACGGCCCCTCGTGCCGGCGTCCTGCTGCCCGCCGTCGCCGGCAAAGTACGAACGGCAGGGTACCGACGCCCTACCGGCATATGAAAGAAATGGGCGGTGAACCGTTGGGCCTGATCCTCGCAGCTGAAAATACCGCGGCCGAAACCCTCGCAGCCGAAACGACTGAGACGCGTGCCGGGGCCACCGGCACCCCCGGCACCGAAGCGGAACGCATCGCGTTCTGGGAGGAAGCGGCCCTGCGCCTCGACTGGGCGGAGACCCCCGGCAGCCAGTCCCCCGGGCAGGAGAAGCCGTGGCACACTGCGCACCGCCTCATCCCGGCCGACGTCGAGGCCGGCATCGGCCCGGACATCACCTGGTTTGAAGGCGGCAGGCTCAACGTCGCCTACAACTGCGTGGACCGCCACGTCGACGCCGGACGCGGCGGCAAAGTGGCCCTCCACTTCGAGGGCGAACCCGGCGACCGCCGCACCATCACCTACGCCGAACTGCAGCGCGAGGTGTCCCAGGCCGCCAATGCCCTGCTGGACCTCGGCATCGCCCAGGGCGACCGCGTGGTCATCTACCTCCCGGTCATCCCCGAAACCGTGATCATCACCCTCGCCGTGGCCCGCATCGGCGCCATCCACTCGCTCGTCTTCGGCGGCTTCTCCGCCGAAGCGCTCAAGTTCCGGGTGGAGGACACCGGGGCCAAACTGCTCGTCACCACCGACGGCCAGTTCCGCCGCGGTGCCGCCGTGCCGGTCAAGGACAACGCGGACCAGGCGGTCTCCGGCGAAAACGCTATCGAGCACGTCCTGGTGGTCAACCGCACCACCGCCCCCGAGCTGCTGGACACCGTCCCGATGACCGCCGGCCGCGACGTGTGGTGGCACGACGCCGTCGGGCAGGCCTCCGAGGTCCACACCCCGGAGGCGTTCGACGCCGAGACGCCGCTGTTCATCATGTACACCTCGGGCACCACGGGGAAGCCCAAGGGCCTGGTGCATACCTCCGGCGGCTACCTCACCCAGGCGTCCTGGAGCTACCAGCACCTTTTTAGCAACCCGGACCGCGAGCTCCGGGACCAGGACGTCCACTGGTGCACGGCCGACCTCGCCTGGGTCACCGCCCACACCTACGAGCTGTACGGCCCGCTCTCCAACGGCGTCAGCCAGGTGATCTTCGAGGGCACGCCGAACACCCCGCACCCGGGCCGGCACTTCGAGATCATCGAACGCTACGGTGTGACGCAGTACTACACGGCGCCCACGCTGGTCCGTTCCCTGATGGGCTGGTTCCCCGACGGCGTCCCGGCCAGCTACGACCTCTCCTCCATCCGCCTGCTCGGCACCGTCGGTGAGGCGGTTAACCCGGAGGCGTGGCGCTGGTTCCGGAAGAACATCGGCGCCGGCACCGCCCCCGTGGTGGACACCTGGTGGCAGTCCGAAACCGGCGCCACCATCCTCTCCCCCGCGCCCACCGACACCGAGTTCAAACCCGGCTGCGCGGCCCGGCCGCTGCCCGGCGTCGGCACCCGGATCGTGGACGACACCGGCAACACCGTGCCGCCGGGCGTCCAGGGGTTCATCGTGGTCGACGCCCCCGGCCCCGCCATCGCCCGGACCGTGTGGGGGGACCCGCAGCGTTACTTCGATTCGTACTGGCGCAAGTACGCCGAGCAGGGTTGGTTCCTCGCCGGGGACGGCGCCAAATACGACGACGACGGCGACATCTGGATCCTCGGACGGGTTGATGACACCCTCAACGTCTCCGGGCACCTGCTCTCCACGATCGAGATCGAATCGGCCCTCGTGTCCCACCCGGACGTTGTGGAGGCCGGCGTCTGCCCGGTCGCCGACCCGAAGACCGGGCATGCCATTGTGGCGTTTGTGGTGCTCAAGGATTCGGACGCGCTGTCCTCGCGCCGCTTAGACACACTCGCTCGTTCCTCGCTCGCGCGATGCGCGGCTACCGAGGACATCGCGTCCGAATTACGCAACCACGTCGCGAAGGAGATCGGGCCGATCGCGAAGCCGCGGGACGTCGTCGTCGTTCCTGATGTGCCGAAGACCCGCAGCGGCAAGATCATGCGCCGGCTGCTCACCCAGCTGTTCGAGGGCACCACGCTCGGTGACACCACCTCGCTCCAGAACGAACCATCCATCGCAGCCATCCAGGATGTCCTGCGCACCCGCTTAACCACCCGGAAGTAAAGGAACACTCATGACCGAGATCAGCAACGTCGCACGCCTGTCCGAACCGCTCAAGTTCGCCTACTGGGTTCCCAATGTCTCCGGCGGCCTGGTGGTATCCACCATCGAACAGCGCACCGGCTGGGACTTCGACTACAACAAGAAGCTCGCCCGGATCGCCGAGAACTCGGGCTTCGAATATGCCCTGACCCAGACCCGGTACGCCGCGTCCTACGGCGCCGACAAACAGCACGAGGCGACCTCCTTCAGCCTCGCGCTGCTGGCCGCCACCGAGCGGCTCAAGGTGATTGCCGCCGTCCACCCGGGAATGTGGCACCCGGGCGTACTCGCCAAGTACATCATCACCGCGGACCACATCTCCAACGGCCGCGCCGCCGTGAACATCGTCTCCGGCTGGCTCAAGAACGAGTTCACCAACTTCGGCCTCGACTGGCTCGAGCACGACGAACGCTACGTCCGCACCGAGGAGTTCATCAAGATCCTCCGCGGGCTGTGGACCGAGCAGGAGTTCAGCCAGGCCGGCAAGTACTACAACATCACCGACTTCACCCTGCAGCCGGCGCCGGTGGACGTGCCGGGCCGCGCGCACCCGGAAATCTTCTTCGGCGGCAACTCCACCGCAGCCCAGGCCACTGCCGGCCGCGTGGCCGACTGGTACTTCTCCAACGGCAAGGACCTCGACGGCTTCAAGGAGAACATCGCCGGCGTCGTGTCCTCCGCAGGAGAAAGCAGGCGTGAAGCCGGGCGCGGCGGCACCCTGCCGGCACTCACCGCACCCAGGTTTGGCCTCAACGGATTCGTCATCGCCCGCGATTCGGAGAAGGAGGCCCGCGACACCCTCCGCGAGATCGTCGCGAAAGCGCACAAGCCTGCAGTGCAGGGCTTCCGCGACGCCGTCCAGGAAGCCGGGGCGTCCACACAGGACGGCAAGGGCATGTGGGCGGATTCCTCCTTCGAGGACCTCATCCAGTACAACGACGGCTTCAAGACCCAGCTGATCGGAACCCCCGAGCAGATCGCCGAACGGATCGTGGAATACAAGAAGATCGGCGTGAACCTGATGCTGACCTGCTACCTGCACTTCCAGGAGGAAGTGGCGGCGTTCGGCCAGGACATCCTGCCGATCGTCCGCGAACTCGAAGCGGACCTTGCCCGCAAGCACGGTGCCGAGCTGGACCTCTCCAACACCCCGGCAGCAAACGCGGAGGTGGCCGCGTAATGGCTGACCGCAAGTTCGGATTCCGCACCCGCGCCCTGCATGCCGGCGGCACCCCCGACGCCGAGCACGGCGCCCGCGCCGTGCCGATCTACCAGACCACGTCGTTCGTCTTCAAGGACACCCAGGACGCCGCGAACCTCTTCGCGCTGCAGAAGTACGGCAACATCTACTCCCGGATCGGCAACCCCACGGTCGCCGCGTTCGAGGAGCGCATCGCCTCTCTCGAAGGCGGCATCGGCGCGGTGGCGACGTCCTCGGGCATGGCCGCGGAATTCATCACCTTCGCGGCGCTCACCCAGGCCGGCGACCACATCGTCGCCGCCTCCCAGCTGTACGGCGGCACCGTCACCCAGCTGGACGTCACCCTCCGCCGCTTCGGCGTGGACACCACGTTCGTCCCCGGCACCGATTCGGCCGACTACGCCGCCGCGATCAGGGAGAACACCAAGGCGATCTTCGTCGAGGCGGTGGCCAACCCGTCGTCGGAAGTCCAGGACCTGGAGGGGCTGGCCAAGGCGGCGCACGACGCCGGCATCCCGCTCGTGGTCGACGCCACCTTGAGCACCCCGTACCTCGTGCGGCCGATCGAGCACGGGGCGGACATCGTGATCCACTCCGCCACCAAGTTCCTCGGCGGCCACGGCACCACCCTGGGCGGTGTGATCGTGGAGAGCGGCCGTTTCAACTGGGGCAACGGCAAATTCCCCACCATGACCGAACCCGTGGCTTCCTACGGCAACGTCTCCTGGTGGGGGAACTTCGGTGAGTACGGTTTCCTGACCAAACTGCGCTGCGAGCAACTGCGGGACATCGGCCCCGCTCTGTCTCCGACCTCGGCGTTCCAGCTCCTGCAGGGCGTCGAAACGCTCCCCCAGCGCCTGGACGAGCACCTGAAGAACGCGCAGGCCGTCGCCGAATGGCTGGAGGCGGACGAGCGGGTGGCCTACGTGAACTTCTCCGGGCTGCCCTCGCACCCGCACTTCGAGCGGGCCCGGAAGTACCTGCCGCTGGGTCCGGGCTCGGTGTTCTCCTTCGGTGTGAAGGGCGGACGCGCCGCGGGCCAGAAGTTCATCGAGTCCCTGCAGCTGGCCTCGCATCTGGCCAATGTCGGCGACTCGCGGACCCTCGTGATCCACCCCGGTTCCACCACCCACCAGCAGCTCAGCCCCGAACAGCTCGAATCAGCCGGCGTCCCCGAGGACCTGGTCCGGATCTCGATCGGGCTGGAAGACATCGACGACATCCTCTGGGACCTCGACCAGGCCCTCGACGCCGCGCAAGTAGCCACGGCCGACGGTGTATCCGCGGAAGCGGCGCATCGCGCCGCCGAGGAACGAGGCGGTGTGTCTAAGCCGCGTGCGGATGCACTGTCGGCCGACTCTTGCACGATCGGAGCACACTGATGACTGTTGAAGACCGTACCTGGACCGGGCCGTCGGCGCCGGAGCGGCTGAACCTGCTGCGGCAGGCGAAGTCGATCGCAATCGTGGGTGCCTCGGACAAGCCGTCCCGGGCCAGCTACTTCGTGGCGACCTATCTGCAATCCTCCACCCGGTACAAGGTGTATTTCGTGAACCCGGTGGTGAAGGAGATCCTGGGCCAGCCGACGTACGCGTCGCTGGCTGACCTCCCGGAGAGCCCGGACATTGTGGATGTCTTCCGGAAGCACGATGATCTGCCGGGCGTCCTGGACGAGGCCATCGCGGCGGGCGCCAAGACGCTGTGGCTGCAGCTCGGATCCTGGCATGAGGATGTTGCCAAGGGGGCGGAAGCCGCCGGGCTCGACGTCGTCATGGACCGCTGCGTGAAAATTGAGCATGCCCGTTTCCACGGCGGCCTGCACCTGGCCGGTTTCGACACCGGGGTCATCTCTTCCAAGCGGCAGGTGCTGGCCTAAGGGACGACGGCCTAGCCGGCTTCCCCGTCCTCTGCGGTCTCGGGGGCGGGCAAGCTGTCCGCCGTCGTGTCCTCGAAATCTGCGCCCTCGGCGGGGTCCTGGGCGTGGACCCGGATCTCCGACACGTCGGCGCTCGGATCACCCTCAGCCGGCGCCTCGCTATGGCGGCGTTCGAATGCCTCAGGCGTTTCGCTCATGTCGCGTCCTTTCGTGTCCCTGCCCTGGCGCCGCTCCACTGCCCGCTACCTGGAAGCCTGTAGCTGGAGCAGTCGATTTTTCCGGAGCGGTACTGCTTTTCTCATGGTGGCTTGGACACGTTTCATGGTCAAGGCCTTCCCGAAGCCGGCGCATCCTGGCTTTCGTAGGCGGGGCCCAGATCCGGCAACGGACAGGGTTTCCTCGCCCGCGGGGAGTCGTCTAGGGCCTGCCCGGGGCTTTCGTGGGGATTGCGCCCGGGAGCGTGGGCGGCGCCGGAAGCGCGCTGACAGAGGTGCCCTGCCCGTCCGGTGGTCCAGGCACCGCCGGCATACCGGGCACGCCCGGCGAAGCCGGGCTTACCGGACCGCGGGGTGGGTTCGGCAGGACTCCGCCACGTCCGCCGGCGGGCGGCGTGGCAGCGGGCGGCGTGGCAGCAGGGGCCGGGGAGGCAGGCGGCGCCGCGGCGGACCCTGGGCCCGCCGGCACGGCTTCGGCCGTCGGCGTCGTGCCTGCGCTGGCGGCAGCCGTTGGTACCGGAGCGGCCGGAACGTTGGAAGGTGAGGGACTGGCTGGCTTCGGAGCCACGTCGGGTGCCGTGTCTGCGCGCTGGAGGATAACTCCCACGGTGTGGCTGACGCTCTGGCGGAAGTCCTCGCTGGAGGCAGCTACCGCGCCCGCGCCGAGGCTCATCGCGCCGATGACGGCTCCGCCGACTACCGCCAGCCGGCGCTTCCGGCCACGGCGGTCCGCCAGGCTCGCGACGCCGGCAGGCAGCGCTTCGTCCCCGGAAGCACCGGCCGCCAACAGGGCCGCCAGGTCGGCCCGGGGAGCCGGGGCCTGGTCCGGGACCAGGTCGCGGAGCTGTTCGAGCGAGCCACGGAGCTCGGTGGCAGCTTCGAGGCCGGACTCGCGGAGCATCGCCTGGATGCTGCCATCCTGCTGGGGTTCGCGTGTGCCGGTCATGATGCTGCGTGGTCCTTTTCCGTGACGAGTTCGCGCAGGGCACTGAGCCCGCGCCGCTGAAGCTGTTTGATGGCTCCCGGTGTCTTGTCCATGATGCCGGCGACCTGGTCGATCGAGAGGTCCGCGACGATCCGCAGGACCAAGACCTCCCGCTGCTCTTCGTTGAGCTGTGAGAGGGTGCCGGAGATGCCGCCCAGGGAGCCCAGGGCTTCGTCCTCGGCGGAGGCGGAAGACCGTGTGTCATCCCGGGGATCGTATTCGGCCAAATACGGCGTACGCTCTGAGCGCCGCCGCTGGTCGACCAGCCTCGCGTGCGCGACAGAGAAGACAAAGGTTCGCAGACCGGCGTGGCCGCCGCTGACATTGGCCAGTTTCGGCAGGACGTCCACGAAGACGTCCTGCGTGAGTGCCTCCGCGTCTTCCACGCCGCGGGCCCGGAAGTAGCCGAGGACCGCGGGCGAAATCGCGGTGTAGACAGCGCTGAAGCCTGACGGGTCGCCAGCTAAGGCTGCTGACAATTCGTCATCGCTTAGCTGTTCTGCCAAGAGGCTGTCCTTCCGTGACTGCCGGGGGTGCGGCCCCAGCTAGTCTAGTGGCCGCACCCCGATGCCTCCGGTGGGAGGCGTGCACTACCTACTTGTCGAGCTCAGGCAGCTCAACGGACGGCTGGGCAGGAACGGCCGGAACGGCTGGCACACCCTTGGCGCCCGGGACAGCGGGAACAGCCGGAACCGCGGGCTTCACTTCGGCATTGGCGTGGGCGGCGGCCGCTGCGGCAGCACCGTGGGCGACGGCGTTGCCCTTGACGCTGGCACCGTCCTTGCCGGCCGTGACGGAGCCCTCGGCTGCAGCCTCATGGCCCTCGACGCCGGCCTCGCCGTCAACCGAAGCGCCGGCCTTGCCGTCAGCCGAACCGTCAACCGAAGGGATGGCCGGGACAGCGGGGGTTGCCGGAACGGCAGGAACTGCCGGCAGCTTCGGAGTTGCGGGGGCAGCGGGGGTAGCCGGGACGGCGGGCGTAGCGTGGGTCACGTCAGCCTGCTGGGTGCTGGACACCTGGGCCGCGTTGGCCAGTCCGATGCCGGAGAAGCCTCCGACTGCGAGGATGGCGGCGCCGACAGCAATCTTGGTGGTCTTGCTAACAGTCTTCATAAGAACGTACATCCTTTGGTTTGTTGGAAGGCCGGCCGGCGCCTGATGGGGGCAGGCGCCGGCCCGCGCTTACATTGAAAGGCCGGCCGGATCCCTGATGGGGGCCAGGCTCCGGCGGCGCTTACAAAGGAGTAATCGCTGGGGCACCCCGAAAGGTTACGCAGCTACCCGATTTTCTTTTTTTCTTTTCCGCAATGATTCAAGACCGGCTTAACGACGACGACGGCGGGCCACCGTGTCAGGTGACCCGCCGCCGTCGAACGTGGGCTGTCAGTGAGTCAGTCGTTGATGAGGTCGTTGACCACGATGGTCTGGTCACGGTCCGGGCCGACGCCGATCGCCGAGAAGCGGGTGCCGGAGAGCTTCTCCAGGGCCAGCACATAGTTCTTGGCGTTCTCCGGCAGGTCGTCCAGGGTGCGGGCGCCGGTGATGTCCTCGGTCCAGCCTTCGAAGAACTCGAAAATCGGCTTGGCGTGGTGGAATTCGGTCTGCGTCATCGGCATTTCGTCGTGCCGGACACCGTCGACGTCGTAGGCCACACAGACCGGGATCTGCTCGATGCCCGTGAGGACGTCGAGCTTGGTGACGAAGTAGTCCGTGAAGCCGTTGACCCGGGAGGCGTGGCGCGCCAGCACGGCGTCGTACCAGCCGCAACGGCGGGGACGGCCGGTGTTGACGCCGAACTCGCCGCCGGTCTTCTGCAGGTACATGCCCATCTCATCGAACAGTTCCGTGGGGAACGGACCGGCGCCCACACGGGTGGTGTACGCCTTGATGATGCCGATGGAACGCGAGATCCGGGTGGGGCCGATGCCCGAGCCCACGGAGGCGCCGCCCGCCGTCGGGTTCGAGGACGTCACGAAGGGGTACGTGCCGTGGTCAACGTCCAGGAACGTGGCCTGGCCGCCTTCCATCAGGACCACCTTGCCCTCGTCCAGGGCGGTGTTCAGCACAAAGGTGCTGTCGATGACCAGCGGGCGGAGACGCTCGGCGAAGGAGAGGAAGTACTCCACGATCTCGTCCACCTCGATGTCGCGGCGGTTGTAGACCTTGACCAGCAGTTCGTTCTTCTGGCGCAGCGAGCCCTCGACCTTCTGGCGCAGGATCGAGGCGTCGAAGACGTCCTGGACGCGGATGCCCAGGCGGGCCACCTTGTCCATGTAGGCCGGGCCGATGCCGCGGCCGGTGGTGCCGATGGCACGGCTGCCAAGGAAACGCTCGGTGACCTTGTCCAGGACCTGGTGGTACGGCGCAACCAGGTGGGCGTTGGCGGAGATGCGCAGCTTGGAGGTGTCCGCACCGCGGGCTTCCAGGCCGTCGATCTCCTGGAACAGCGCCTCAAGGTTCACCACGCAGCCGTTGCCGATGATCGGGACCGCGTTCGGGCTCAGGATGCCGGCCGGAAGGAGCTTGAGCTCATACTTCTCACCGCCCACGACGACGGTGTGCCCGGCGTTGTTGCCGCCGTTGGGCTTGACGACGTAGTCGACGCGGTGGCCGAGCAGGTCAGTGGCCTTACCTTTGCCTTCGTCGCCCCATTGGGCTCCGACGATCACGATTGCTGGCATGGGATCCTCCCCCATTCGTTCGGGCCGAACCGCAGTCGAATTCCCGCAGCTCAGCGCCGTTCATGAGAATGCCCCGAATTCTGCCGCTGCTCTTTACCAACGCCAGAGTTCCGGGGCTCTTACCACCCAAGTTTAGCCGATCACAGTGCCGGGCACTCATTCGACCATCCAAGGGGCGGGCGCGGTGGCTAGGCCGCTGTGAACGCGAGGGCCGCCTCGGCCAGCACCGTCCACTCCTCCGCAGAGCCGGCCGGCACTTCGACCCAGTCCTTGAACGGCCGCCCCATCCCCGAGGGATCGAAGAGCCGTGCACCCGGAAGCCCGAGCGCCCGGGAGTGCTCCGGTGAGTCCCGGCCCAGTTTGAACGCCATGCTGTCGCCGTTGAGGCAGGCGATGGCCTTGCGGTTGACCATCAGCGCGCGGGCACCGAAGGTCTGGCCGAGGGTGACGCCGGCACCGGCCAGGTCCGCGGCCACCGCTTCGAAGGCCCCGACTGCGGCGGCCGAGGATTCTTGCTTCTTCATAGCTGCATCATCCCCCACGGCACTGTCTGCGGCACAGAGCGGTCACGACTTGAGCATCCGGACCTCGTGGCGGACCGGATCGTGCGTTTCGCGGACCTGGCGGGCCGGGAAAATGTGATTGCGTCCACAGATTGCGGCCTCGGCGGCAGGTTCATCCGCAGATTGCTTTCGCGAAGCTGGAGGCCCCCGGTGAGGGCCCACGCCGCGCCAGCTCGCGGCTTTGCTCGCTTTCCGAGGGGTGCCGGCGGCAGCCTGATGCGGGGTCTGTTCCGTGGGCTGGGGCGGCGCCCCAGCCGGTTCCCGCCGCCCCGGGCCGGCCCGTCATTTCGCAGGGCTTGATAGACTAAATAAGGAACGACCAGGAATCGGTCCACACCACATTTTCAAACCACACCGTATTTGGCGTGCCCGCGTACGGCCTGGCAGCGTTACCAATCCCGCAGGAGACTCAGCAATATATGACAGCCTTGGCCACTGAAAATTCCCGCGAACAGCTTCTGAGCCGTCGTTACGAAGCTAGCGTCGCGGCCGTCAACGAGCTGTGCGACACGCTGCAGGCCGCCAAAGCTGGCACCACTGTGCCCTACGTGGACCCGATCCACGACGTCGACGAGTGCCGCATCATCAGCCTCTTCTCGAACATCGGGACCGAGGACGAGTCCGGCTTCATCACCGCCGGCGACGAAGAAGCGGCCACCCGGATGCTCGGCGTCCAGTGGAAGCTGGGCCTTCGCCCGGAGTACGTCATGCCGTGGAACGTTCACCCCTGGCACGTCGCCGGCGAGCCCAACGGCAAGTTCACGCCGGACCAGATCTCCGCCGGACTCAAGCCACTGCTGAAGTTCCTGGCCCTCGTTCCCCGCGCCTCCGTCATCGTTGCCCACGGCACCGAGGCGAACCGCCTGGCCAACCTGCTGCTCAAGACGGAGGTCCCGCTGCTGTGGCGCCGCGGTCTCAAGACCTACAAGGTGCGCTCGCTGAGCGGCCGCGCGTTCGCCGGCACCCCGGCCCGCCAGGAGCAGTACCTTGAGGAAATGCACACCGTCTACCAGGACGCCATGGCCCGGACCGGTCTGGCCAAGACCAGCTAGTCCCCACCCGCGCCCTAACCTCGCACGCTCGGCCAGGGAACCCGGCGGGCGTGGGCCCACCTGCAACGACGACGGCGGGCGCTCACCGAAAGGTGGGCGCCCGCCGTCGTCGTCGTTTCGACCGCGTTGTTGTTAGCTCGCTTCGATCGCTGCCTTGGCGGTGGGATCGGAGTCCTTGAGGAACTTCTCGATCCGCTCCGGTTCCTCGGCTTCGCCGATCGCCGCGGAGGCGCGGCCCAGCGAGTACAGGGCGCGCAGGAAACCGCGGTTGGGCTCGTGCTCCCACGGGATGGGCCCGACGCCGCGCCAGCCGTTACGCCGCAGCGAATCGAGGCCGCGGTGGTAGCCGACGCGGGAGTAGGCGTAGGAATCGATGGTCCGGCCCTCGCTCCAGGCCTCCTCGGCAAGCACGGCCCAGAGCAGCGAGGATGTCGGGTGCTTCTCCACCAGATCCAGCGCTTCCGCGCCCGCGTCCAGCGCCGCGTAGACCTCGGTCTCGGCAGGCAGGAGCGTGGGCTCGGGACCCATCAGGTTCTTGCGGAACTCGTCGGACATTACTTGAGCGTCTTGCCGGTGGAGCCGAGCTGCTGGGACGCCTCCACGACGCGGGCAGCGAGGCCGGCTTCGGCGGACGCGCCCCAGACGCGGGGATCGTAGAGCTTCTTGTTGCCGACCTCGCCGTCGACCTTGAGCACGCCGTCGTAGTTGCGGAACATGTGGTCCACCACGGGGCGCGTGTAGGCGTACTGCGTGTCCGTGTCGATGTTCATCTTGATGGTTCCGTAGGAGACCGCGTCGGCGATCTCCTTCTCGGAGGAGCCGGAGCCGCCGTGGAAGACGAGGTCGAACGGGTTCGCCTTGCCGATCTTGGCGCCGACCTGCTCCTGGATGTCCTTCAGGATCTCCGGGCGGAGCTTGACGCCGCCGGGCTTGTAGACGCCGTGCACGTTGCCGAAGGTCAGCGCCGTGATGTAACGGCCGTTTTCGCCGGAACCGAGGGCTTCGATGGTGGCGAGGGCGTCCTCGACCGTGGTGTAGAGCTTGTCGTTGATGGCGTTCTCGACGCCGTCTTCCTCGCCGCCGACCGTGCCGATCTCGACCTCGAGGATCATCTTGGCGGCCGCGGTGCGCTCGAGGAGTTCACGGGCGATCCGCAGGTTTTCCTGCAGGGTCTCGGCTGAACCGTCCCACATGTGCGAGCTGAACAGCGGGTTGCGGCCGGCCTTCACCTCGGCCTCGGACGCGGCGAGCAGCGGCAGCACGAAGCCGTCGAGCTTGTCCTTGGGGCAGTGGTCCGTGTGCAGGGCGATGTTGACGCCGTAGTTCTTGGCGACTTCGCGGGCGAACGCGGCGAAGCCCAGCGAACCGGCCACCATGTCCTTGGTGGAGGCACCGGACCAGTACGCAGCGCCGCCGGTGGAGACCTGGACGATGCCGTCGGACTCCGCCTCGGCGAATCCGCGGAGGGCGGCGTTCAGGGTCTGGGAGGAGGTGACGTTGACAGCCGGGAACGCGAAGCCGCCCGCCTTTGCGCGGTCGATCATCTCGGAGTAGATCTCTGGGGTTGCGATGGGCATGCTGACTCCTAAAGTGAATTTCGTCTGCTGGTTGGGTTGACCCTGGAGTGAACCTGTCGGCTACGATCCATCCTAGCCATTCCTGCGCCCTGGCCGTGTTTCTCCTCACTCGGCCCTGTAATACTGGCTGGCCGGCGCGCGAGTCAGCCCGGCAGCTGGTGGAAGACGTGCCGGCGGATCCAGGCGTGCATCGCGATGGCCGCCGCGGAGGCGGCGTTGATGGACCGGGTGGAGCCGAACTGCTCGATCGAGAGGGTGGCGAGGGCGGCCTCATGGACCTCGGGCGTCAGCCCGGGGCCCTCCTGGCCGAACACCAGCACGCAGTCCTTGGGCAACTCGTAGGTCTCCAGCGGGACGGAGTCCGGGAAGATGTCGATCCCGATGATCGCCAGCCCCTCCCCCTGCGCCCAGGCCACAAAGTCGTCCACCGTGGGGTGGTGGCGGACGTGCTGGTAGCGGTCGGTGACCATGGCCCCGCGGCGGTTCCACCGGCGTCGTCCGATAATGTGGACCTCTTTGGCGAGGAAGGCGTTGGCGGTGCGGACCACGGTGCCGATGTTGAGGTCGTGCTGCCAGTTCTCGATCGCGATGTGGAAGTTGTGCCGCCGGGAGTCGAGGTCCGCCACGATCGCCTCGTGCTTCCAGTAGCGGTATTTGTCGACGACATTGCGGCGGTCGCCATCCGCCAGGAGGTCCGGATCCCAGTGCCCGCCCTGGGGAAGTTCGCCTTCCCAGGGGCCGACGCCGACCTCCGCCTTGGTCTCTGCACCCGCCTCTGGCTCGACCGCATTCTCGACCCCTTTTCCGGCCGGCGGGATGGCGGGGGCTTCGCTGGGCGTCTCGGGTTCAGTCACGACTCAACCTTAGACTTAGGACACAGGAAGCGGCACACTTACAGCGGAGGACACCATGGCGGACCAGCGCAAAGCCCAGCGGACAGATGCAGACGAAGTACGATCCTCGTCGTCGGTGTACCGCAGCGGCCAGGACATCGAATGCTGGCTGACCGACATGGACGGCGTACTGGTGCACGAAAACCAGCCCATCCCCGGCGCCGCGGACCTCATCCAGCGCTGGGTGGACACCTCCCGGCGCTTCCTCGTCCTGACCAACAATTCCATCTATACGCCCCGGGACCTCGCCGCCCGGCTCAAGAGCTCCGGCCTGGAAATCCCCGAGGAGAACATCTGGACCTCGGCGCTGGCCACGGCGCAGTTCCTCAAGGACCAGGTGCATGGCTCGGAATCCGGCAACCGGGCTTACACGATCGGTGAAGCAGGACTCACGACGGCGCTGCACGAGGCCGGCTTCATCCTCACCGACCAGGACCCGGACTTTGTGGTGCTCGGCGAAACCCGCACCTACTCCTTCGAAGCGATCACGATGGCCATCCGCCTGATCCTGGGCGGCGCGCGGTTCATCGCCACCAACCCGGACGCCACCGGGCCGTCGAAGGACGGGCCGATGCCGGCAACGGGCGCGATCGCCGCGCTCATCACCAAGGCGACCGGCCGCGAGCCCTACATTGTCGGCAAGCCGAATCCAATGATGTTCCGCTCGGCGATGAACCAGATCGACGCGCACTCCGAGACCACGGCGATGATCGGTGACCGCATGGACACGGACATCATCGCCGGCATGGAAGCAGGGCTGCATACGGTGCTGGTGCTCAGCGGCATCACGCACCGGGACGACATCGCCGCCTACCCGTTCCGGCCCAACCAGATCTTGAACTCCGTGGCGGATCTGAAGAACCAGATCTAGCCCATTGGAACACCACTAGAACGCGGTTTTCCTGCCTCCACCGGAGGGCAGCGGGAACAGTTGGTCCTGCAGCTCCTCGATCAGCGGGCGGTAGACGAACGGGTTCCAGCCCGGGCTGGCGTGCGCCGGGCGGGCGCCGTCGGTGCGCAGCTCGTCGGACACCATGTTGTCCTTAAAGGTCAGCATCCAGGCCTCCCGCGCAGTCTCATAGTCCACGGTGCGGTCCCGCGGGTTGCCGATGAACGCCATCCGCGTGCCGCCGAGCTTCCCGGCGAAGCGGCTGGCATCAAAATGATAAATGTAGGCGGACTCCGACTGGACCAGCACGCTGGAGGGGGCGATCGGCGAGAGCTGCTCCAGCGTCTGGTCCAGGACCTGTCCCCAGCTGCGCTCGTCCTTGTGGAGCATCCGTTCACCGAGTTCATAGCCGCCGCGCAGCACCGAGGGAAAGCGGAATCCGCTTTCATAGAGGAACACCACCCCCTCGAACCAGCTCTGGTCCAGCACGTCGTATCTGCTGTTGGGGCTGGAATCGAGAAGAATGAACGCCACTTCGAGGCCGTGCAGCTCACGGAGCCGGGCCGCGACCTGGGTCGCCACCATGCCGCCGAAGCTGTGGCCGTAGAAATACAGGGTAGTGAGCTTCCGGGCGCGCACGTGCTCGATCACGGCGATCACGATCTGGTCGATGTCCAGGCCCACATTGGAATACCCGACGGCGGCCAGCTGACCCCGCTCGGTCAGGGCACCGCGCAGGGAGTTAAGAATCCACTGGGCTTCCTCCCAGCTGGTCTTGTAGCCGGGAAACAGGATCCAGCTGGCCGAGGGGAAATACATTTCGGCGGTGTCGTCCGGCACAGTGAGGATCTTGTTCACCCGGCGGGCGGCCTGGACCTGCCGGGTGAGCAGCATGTCCGCGGCCAGGAGCGAGGCGGAGCCCATGCCAAGGAGGAAATTCCGGCGCGAAAACCGCTTCAGTTCTGCGGCGTGCCGGAGTATGCGGGCCTCGGCGGAACCGGGACCGCGCCCACTGTTTTCTTCCGTCTCACGCGGCACACCCCTACCGTATCCACTGCTGAACACGGATCAGAAACCCGGCCGGATAACAGCTCAGCCACAGTCTCCGGGCGGAATCCGGCCCAGTAGTACAGTCGCTAGACCGGTTCCGGCTCGCGGCCGACCCCGCGCCTGCCGATTTCGCGGCTGATTTCCTCGTAGGAGGCCAGGAGTTCCGAGCTGGCCATGTCGGGCCCCTCATCGCCGATTTTCTTGTCCTTCGGCGGTGCCACCCTGTGATGCGGGGGAAGGGTGGCACCATGCTGGTGCACGCCAGTGATCGCCGCCGCGCCCGCCAGCGTTAAGGCACATCAGCGGGGCACGCGAGGCGGCTGCGCGGCGAGCGGTAGGTGGCCCTCAAGGCTGGGGACCGGTCCGAGACAGTACTGGCCCAGAGCCGTGATCCTCAGGGCCTGCAGCCCGTCATAGCGGCTGAGGCGTGGCAGCCAATCGGCGCCCCAGTGGTCGCGGAAATCGGTGCGTGCGCCGTCCGGCTCGATGTAGCGCACATCGATCAGTCCCAGCGTGGCGGCATACTCAAAAAGCACTGCAAGAACATACCGGCCCTCGAGCAGTTCCCACTTGTGCGCGGCGTCATAGCCGAAGCTGCCGTACTGCGGGTCCTCCAGGTAGAGCTTCCAGAGCCCGCGTTCACTCCGGTGGACGGTGGGCTCCATACCCGCGTTCTGCATCCGGGCAAAGAGGTCATCGACCTCAACCCACTCACCGGCAGGCAGCAGGCGCAGGCTGTCGGCTGTGGTTGCACGCCGCCGTCCGGCCGCGCTGAGCACATTGGTGGACCGCTGTCCCTTCACCGCCTCGATGCGGCTGAACTCGTCGATGACACCGTTTTTGATCCACCGCCGCCACAGCAGCCTCAGCACGTCTGCCGGCTCTTTCGACAGCGCCGAGCGCCCTCGCGGGGTCAGCTGAAGCCGGTTGCCGTCCGCAAGACCACCGGCCTGGATCAGCAAGGGCCAGGCGAAGCTCGCAATGGCCTCGTGGTCATAGAAGTCACCGTTCGGAAGCGCTTCTGCCAGCAGCTTGACGGTCGCCGCAGATGGCCGCCGCGTCTTCGCGCTGCACCGGAGCGCGCCGCCTTCACAGTACGTGCCAGCAGTGCGTCCTTCAATCGAGACGCCGTAGGAGTCTCGTGCCTTTGTCCCGCGGAACTGAGCGGACGATCAGAGGAGCTTCCATCATTTCGCCAGAACGGAAGATCCTGGCCGAGGGCATCGACGTCCGCATCGCCGTCGACCCTTCCGCCCCGACGGGGCTCATGGTCACGGACCGCAAAACACTTGCGACGCCAGGGCGACTGCAAAGTCTTTTAGCCGATATTGATGCCGACGAGCTGCAGGGCCCGGTTCGGACGGTTTCGGGCGGATCAGCCGGCGCCCTCCCACCCTTGCCGCCCGGGACGGCCGGCATAAGGGCCAGCTCGTGTTGGCCGCGCCATGCCACCCGGCGCTGAAAAACCATGCGCCCGCCGCGGCCAGCCCCGCAGCCTGCCACGCCATGGTGACGATCCCGAACCGGGCCGCGAGCACCCGCGCATATGCCATCACCGCAGAAAGCGCCCGCCCGGCAGCTGCCGGCGCCGCGGCCGGCCAGATCCCGGCAGCGTCGGTGCCGTCACGGTGGACCAGCGCGGTGAACGCCTCCGTGATCCGGGGTGCAGACGCGGGAGATATTGTCTTGCAATACTCCTAATATAGTACGACAATATTGGTGTGGGAATCAGGTGGGCAGAGAGCGCAGACAAGCACGGCGTAGACCGTGAGGACGCGCTGAACGCGATCCTGAATCAGGTCTACCATGTCCGGCAATTCGATGAACCGCGTGTGGATTCGAGCATCCGCCTGGACCTGTTTATCGGCCCCAGCCGGGACCGGCGCTTAATCCTTGAAGTCATGGCCGTCATCACACCTCCGAACGACATCCTGGTCTTCCACGTCATGGAAGCCCGCCGGAAAATCCTGGACATCGCAGAAAGGGAAACAGACAAGTGAATGAAACGAAGAAGGCCAAGGGCGGCCACGGGCTCGACGCCGAGGAGCAGGCCCGCTACGCGGAACTCGCCACCTGGGCAGAGACCGCCGATATCGGGCCGGAAGCCCGCATCACCAAAGCCCAAGGACCCGAGGCCGGACGGGCGCTGCTGGAAGCTGCTCTGGGTTCTGCGGAAGAAGTCAGGCGCGCTGTCGGCAAACCCTCACTTAGCGCCAAGGGAACATCGCCGTCACGTTCCCTGAGACTGCCCGAGGACATGGACGCCCAGCTGGTCGCACGGGCGAAAATGGAACACCGGAAACCCTCCGCCATCCTTCGGGATGCCCTGGCCGAATATCTCGCGCCAAAGCCTCCTGACCCGACCAAGGAGGAGCGGTTCCGCTTCAAGGGAAGCGGAACCGCTCCTCAAGTCGATCCCCCGCGGCGGAGTGGTTGAAAGCGGGCGGGGACGTGACCGATCTCCCGCTCAACGCGCGCATACTCCTCCTCGTGGGCGTTGATACCTAGGTCTTCGGTATTGGTTGCGCCCGGGTGAAGACAGAAACGCCCGCCCGGGCTACGGTCAGGCATTTCTGAGTTCTCTTGCAGCAGGTGACGAGCCGCTACAGGAGGCTTGTCCCGATGTCTTTGCCGATCCGGTGGAGCAGGGCGGCGGACAGTTCGGGGTCTTTGGACGAGTCCTGGTCGGTGTATTCGGCCAAGGTGTAGACCCGGGTCAGTGCCATTTCCGGCCACCGCTCCGTGGGGAGGAGGGAACGGCCGGCGACGGCGATGATCGGCCGGGTCCCTGACCGCCGTGCGACGGCGGCGGGCAGTTTCCCGGCCAGGGTCTGTTCATCGATGCTGCCTTCGCCCGTGATGACGATGTCGCAGTTGTCCTTGCGGGTGTTGAAGTCCAGCAGGTCCAGGAAGTAGTCGGCCCCTGAGACCTGCTGTGCCCCGAGCAGCAGGCAGGCGTAGCCGATGCCTCCGGCGCTTCCGGCACCGTCGTGCTCTGCCAGGGCGGCCGCGTCGGCGAACCCGGCTTCGGCCATTTTGGTGACGAGGTGTTCCAGGCCCTTGTCTAGTGCGGCGATGTCCTCGGGGCCGGCGCCCTTTTGGGGTCCGAAGACCGCCGGGGCGCCCTGGTCGCCGAGCAGCGGGTTGTGGACGTCGCTGGCGACGATGAGTTCGGTGTCGGCGAGTGCGGGGAGGGTGGTCCGGTGGATGGTGTCGATCTGGGCCAGGGCACGGCCGCTGCCGTAGAGCTGGCGGCCGTCGGCGTCGCGGAAGCTGTAGCCCAGTGCGGTGAGCATTCCCATGCCTCCGTCGGTGCTGGCGCTGCCGCCCAGGGCCATGACGATTCGGGCCGGGTTCAGGCTGAGTGCGAACAGGATGGCTTCGCCGAAGCCGCGGCTGGAGGCGTTCAGCGCCTCCAGCTGTCCCTCGGGCAGGAGTCCAAGCCCGCAGGTGTTGGCGACTTCGACGACGGCGGTGATGCCGTCGAAGGCGATGCTGGCCTGGACGTGCTGGCCGGTGGGTCCGGCGACGGTGTAGCTGCGCCGGGTGAACCCGGAGGCGACGGCGGCGTCAACGCTGCCGTCGCCTCCGTCCGCCAGTGGAAGCAGTTCGCAATGGACCGTCCCGGTCCCGGCTCCGGTTGCGGAGCGGAGCCCCGCTGCCAGGGCATCCGCTACTTCGCCAGCGGTGAGGCTGCCTTTGAACTTATCGGGTGCGATGAGGGTCCGCACGGTTTTCGGGGCGGTTGCGTTGTACATCTCAGATGGTTTCCGAGTAGGCGGGACGGCGGTCGTCCGTGGAGGGCGGGGCATCATCGGCGTGTCCTGCGTGCTTGGCGCTGATTTCCTTGGGCGCGTGGTGCCCATATTCGGTCAGGGCATCGTCGATGTCGGTCACTTCGTCGAGGTGGATAGGGTCCTCGTTGGGCATGGGCTCAACGGTTTCTCCGGCGAAGACCCGGCGGGCGCGGTCTGCGTCCAGGGTGCGGTCCCACCAGGCGATGAAGAGCGTGGCGACGGCGTTGCCGGTGAAGTTCACCAGGGCCCGGCATTCAGACATGAACTTGTCGATGCCGAAGATGAGCATGATGCCGGCGGCCGGGATGGTGCCGATGGTGGTCAGCGTGGCGGTCAGGGCGATGAAGCCGCCGCCGGCGACGCCGGCTGCGCCCTTGGAGGTGAGCAGCATGACGGCGAGCAGGCCCAGCTGCTGGCCGATGGTCAGGTCGGTGTTGGTGGCCTGGGCGATGTAGAGGGCTGCCAGGGAGAGGTAGATGGCGGCGCCGTCGAGGTTGAAGCTGTATCCGGTGGGCACGACGAGTCCGACCGTTTCCTTCTTCACGCCGGCGTGCTCCAGTTTGCGCATCAGGCCCGGCAGGGCCGGTTCGGCGGTTGAGGTGCCCAGGATGAGCATGTATTCCTCTTTGAGGTGGCGGATCATCGTGAAGATGTTGAGCTTCAGGAAGGCCATGACGGATCCGAGGACCACCACAACGAAGAGGATCGAGGTGATGTAGAAGAGTGCGATCAGCCCGCCCATGCTGGTAAGGGAGGAGACGCCGTATTTGCCGACGGCGAACGCCATCGCACCGAAGGCGCCGATCGGGGCGGCTTTCATGATGAAGCCCAGGATCTTGAACATGACGCCGGTCAGGCGCTGCACCCCGTCCAGGACGGGGGCGCCGACCTTGCCCATGGCGTTCAGGGCAATGCCGAAGACCACGGCGATGAAGATGATCTGGAGGATGTCGCCGTCAACGAAGGGCCCGACGATGCTGTTGGGGATGATGTGGGTGAGGAACTGCCACCATTCCTGGTGCGCGCCGGCGTCGATGAGCTTGGCTGCGGAGTCGGAGGTCTTGATCGAGCCGGCGTCGGCGTTGACGCCGTCGCCGAGGCGGAAGATGTTGATGGCGACCAGGCCGAAGATCATGGCGAAGATGGTGCCGACCTGGAAGTAGGTCAGGGCCTTCAGGCCGGTCATGCCGACCTTTTTGAGGTCCGCGACGCTGGCGATGCCGCCGACGATGGTCAGGAACACGATCGGCCCGATGAGCATTTTCATCGAGTTGACGAAGGTGGTGCCGATGGGTTCCATGGCGATGCCGACGGTCGGGGCGAGCCAGCCGACGAGGATGCCGATGAGAATGGCGGTCAGTACCCAGAAGTACAGCTGCTTGTACCAGCGTGTCTTGGGGGCCGCTTTCTTAGCTGACTGCGTCTTGGCTGGGGCAGCCGATCCGGCGGTGGTGATTTGGTCCATGATTCCTACCTCGTTGTGGAATGTCGCTGGAGGGGTGCTTGAAGAATGAAGTGGCGGGATGGACGGCGGCGGGATGGTGCACCGCCGTCCACTCCGGGCTTTGTACTGACCGCCGGGGTTTGACCCGGCTGGTCGCGCGTTCTGGCTAGACGGCGGCCAGGGTGTGGCTGAGGGCCTTGATGATTGCTTCGGTGACGTCTTCGGTGTTGGCTTCGCCGCCGACGTCGCGGGTCAGGTACCCGGCGGCGGTGGTCTGCTCGATGGCGGCCTCGATCAGGCGGGCTTCGGCGTGCAGGCCGAAGTGGTCCAGCATCAGGGCGGCGCTGGCGATCGCGCCGATCGGGTTGCTGATGCCCTTGCCGGCGATGTTCGGTGCGGAGCCGTGGACCGGTTCGAACATGGACGGGAAGCGGCGCTCCGGGTTCAGGTTGGCGCTGGCTGCCAGGCCGAGGCTTCCGGCCAGGGCCGAGCCCAGGTCCGAGAGGATGTCTGCGTTCAGGTTCGAGGCGACGACGACGGAGAGGTCTTCGGGGTGCAGGATGAACTTGGCGCTCATCGCGTCGACGAGGACGCTTTCGGTGGTCACGTCCGGGTAGTCCAGGGCCACGCGCTGGAAGGTTTCGTCCCAGAGGACCATGCCGTACTGCTGGGCGTTGGACTTGGTCACGGAGGAGACCTTCTTGACCGTGCGGGTCCGGGCCAGGTCGAAGGCGAAGCGCATGATCCGCTCACAGCCCTTTTCGGTGAAGAGCGCGGTCTGCAGGGCAACCTCGTTGCCCGGGCCACGGCCGCTGAGGTTCCGGCCGCCCAGGCCGGCGTACTCGCCTTCGCTGTTTTCGCGGACAACGATCCAGTCGAGCTCGGTGTTGTCGGCCTTGCGCAGGGGGGACTGGATGCCCGGGAGGAACTTCACCGGGCGGATGTTGGCCCACTGGTCAAAGTTCTGCGTGATGTTCAGACGCAGGCCCCAGAGGCTGATGTGGTCCGGGACGTTTTCCCAGCCGACGGCGCCGAAGTAGATCGCGTCGAAGTCCTTCAGGGTCTCAAGGCCATTGGGGTCCATCATCTGGCCGGTCTTTTCGTAGTAGCCGCAGCCCCAGGGGAACTCGGTCCACTCGAAGGCGAACTTTCCGCCGGAGTTCACTGCCAGGGCGTCCAGGACGCGGCGGCCAGCCGAGACGACTTCCTTGCCGACACCGTCTGCGGGGATTGAAGCGATGCTGAATTTCTGGGTGGCGCTCATGTGCCTACCTCCTCGTTGAGTGTGTTAGCAGCGTCACACTGCCCTTCCTCTTCAAGTAGAGGCCATGACACCAGACCGCGTCCAAGACCAAGATTCGATAGGGCAAATAGGCTCAGCCTATTGATCGAACCGGCGGGGGCGCATTTTCCGGCCCGGCTTCCACGTGCAGTTCCGCCACTTTCAGGAACGCCCGGGCCGCCGGTGTCAGGTCTTCCTTCCGGCTCAGGATCGCCACATCCAAGTGGGACACCGGTTCGATCAGCAAAGTCCGCAGCCCTGACCTGTGCGCCAACGGCGCCCAGGAGGACGGCATCACCGCGTGCCCGACGCCGGCCAGCACCAAGGGCAGGATCGAGGTGCGGTGCGCAACCTCGACGACGATTTCCGTATCGACGCCGTGCGCCAGTGCATCGTCAACCAGCCAGCGCATCAGTGATCCCCGCTGGCTGGCTATCAGCCGGTGGCCGCCCAGGTCTTCGCGCTGGATGGCCTCCCCGGGGCTGAAAGTGTCGGCCTGGGGGTTGACGATGAGGATCAGCGGCTGGCGCTCCAGCTCCAAAACCTGGACACCCGGCACGCGGATCGGAGTGGAGGCTCCGGCAAGGCCGATCTCGGTGCTGCCGGTCCGGACTGACTCGATGACTTCCTCCGGCGTGAATGCGGCGCTGACGTTTAGACGGACGGAAGGGTGCTGCCGGGTGAAGCCGGCGATCATTGAGGTCAGCGGCTCGATCCCGGGCGAGGGCATAGTGATGATGTCCAGCCGGCCGCTGCGCACACCCCTGAGTGCCTGCACCGCGGACTGTGCGGCATCAAGATCGCGCATCACCAGCCGGGCCGGTCCGACGAGTTCCTTGCCCGCTTCGCTGAGGACCGCCCGGCGGCCGATGCGGTGGAAGAGCGGCACGCCAAGCTCCTTTTCCAGTCCGGCGATGGTCTGGGAGAGGGAGGGCTGGGCGATGAGGAGATGCTCGGCCGCGCGATTGAACCCGGCGTGGTCAACGACGGCCAGAAAATACTTCAGCTTTCGCGTGTCCACGCCAGCTCCTTCGCCGGTTCGGTCCTTGGGCTTCCGGCGCAGTGATGGTGCCCGGCCGACGGGAACAATGAGTGCTGCGCTGAAGCATAGATAGCCTACGCGAGGCCGAGTTCGTCCTTGCCGAAGGCGAACAGGTAGGGAACGCCGGCCTCGGCTTCGATCTTTTCCTTGGCACCGGTAGCGCGGTCCACGATCACTGCCACGGCCACCACGTTGCCGCCGGCCTTGCGGACGCCCTCGACGGCGGTCAGTGCGGAGCCGCCCGTTGTGGAAGTGTCCTCCAGGACCAGCACCTTGCGGCCTTCGACGGAGGGGCCCTCCACCTGGCGGCCCATGCCGTAGGACTTCTGCGCTTTGCGGACGACGAAGGCATCGACGGGACGGCCGGCGTCGGTGGCGGCGTGCATCACGGCGGTACCGACGGGGTCCGCCCCCATGGTGAGGCCGCCGGCGCACTCAAAGTCGATCCCGGCGTCGGCCAGCAGCGAGAGCATGACCTGACCTACCAGCTTCGACGCCTCGTGGTGCAGGGTGATGCGGCGCAGGTCGATGTAGTAATCGGCCTCGGCGCCGCTGGAGAGGATGACCTTGCCGCGGACCACGGCCAGTTCCTTGATGAGTTCCAGCAGGCGGGCGCGGGCAGCGGCAGTGTCAGGGGTGGCAGTCATGGGTCCCAGTTTAGTGCTCAGCCGGGTCCGTTTTCCCAGCCGGCTGCCGGTGCTACGTCGACGTCCGTTGGGCGCGGCGGGCAAACGCGGGAGCATGTTCGGGCCGCGGTCCGAACGCGATGAACCGGGGGATGATGCGCCGGGCCGCCGGGACGCGCCGGCCCACATACAGCACGGCGGAGGGCAGCCGTGACTTCTTCCCGGTCATGATGGGCGCGAAGAGCGCGCGGTGCATCAGCCGCTGGACGGTCTGCACGACGACGGTGGGCATGCGCCGCCGTCGTTCGACTTTCACCAGATCCTCAACGGTCACCCGGCCGCGGAGGAGCGCGGGGGCGAGGCACTCCGCGGCGGCCACGGCGTCCTGGATGGCGAGGTTGATCCCGACCCCGCCCGCCGGGGACATGGCGTGGGCGGCGTCGCCGATGCAGAGCAGGCCGTTGATGTGCCATGAACGGAGCCGGTCCAGGCGGACGTCCAGCCAGTGCAGATCCTCGAGCGAGGAGATGGCGTCCACCCGGCTGGCGAGGTCTGGACGGAGTGCCGCGATCCGCCGTCGGAAGCCCTCGAGGCCTTCGGCACGGATCCGGGCGTCCGTGCCCTTCGGCGCGAGATATCCCATCTGGTAGTAGTCGTTGCGGAGAAGGGCCACCAGTGCCTCGCCCCGGCCGAACGCCGGGACGATCCCTGCAACCGCACCGTGCTCGGAGGGATAGCGGGGCAGCCGGAACCACCAGGCGTCGAACGGCACGGGGAACTCCTTCGGGGCGAGCCCGGCCGCGCTGCGGAGCGTGGAGTGCCGCCCGTCCGTGGCGATGACCAGGTCCGCCAGGAGTTCGTCCTCGGCGCCATCGGGTGTCCGGACGCGGATGCCCCGGACCCGCCCGCCGTTGCGCACCAACCCCGTGGCGGCGTGGCTCATGAGCAGGGTGAACCCCGGTTCCCTGGCGGCGGCATCGGCAAGGAAGTTCAGGAAGTCCCACTGCGGCATCATGGCGACGTAATTGTAGGGCGCAGGCAGGGTGTCAAAGTCGCCCATGGTCACGGGCGGTCCGCCCGGCACCGGAAAGGCCACATTCCTCAAGCGGCTCTGCGGCAGCCGGCGGAATTCCTCCCCCAGCCCGAGTTCGTCGATCAGGCGGATGGTGGAGGGGTGCACGGTGTCGCCGCGGAAGTCCCGCAGGAAGTCGGCGTGCTTCTCCAGCACGGTCACCTTCACCCCGGCCCGTGCCAGCAGCAGGCCGAGCATCATGCCGGCGGGACCGCCGCCCACCACAGCGCATCCGGTAGTTTCCATGGCCCCACGGTACGCCTGCGCGACGCCGGGTGGCAGCGGTTTTGGGGAATGGTTTTCGGCAGCGGTTTTCGCTGCGGATTCGCACCGGCGCTGCGGAAATGCACCGGTGCTGCCGGGATCCGGATCCGGGCCGCGCCCGGTATTTTGCGCAGCGCCGGCACGCGCCGCGCCGGTGCCATTCCGCCCGCAACAATTGAGCCCGGTTGACACCGCTGGCTAGGCTTTGAGTCATGCGTGAACTCCAGGCGAAGATCATTGAAGAAATGGGCGTGCAGCCCCGGATCGACCCCGCCGGGGAGGTGCGCAAACGCGTCACGTTCCTGAAGGAATACCTCAAGGCAACCCGGACGAACGGATTCGTCCTGGGCATCTCGGGCGGCCTCGATTCATCCCTGGCCGGACGCCTGGCCCAACTGGCGGTCGAGGAACTGCAAACCGAGGGCGTGGAGGCGAAGTTCCTGGCCGTCCGGCTCCCCCACGGCTTCCAGCACGACGAAGAAGACGCCCAGGCGGCACTGGACTTCATTGGCGCCGAAACCGAGTTGACATTCAACATCGCCCCGGCCGTGGAGGCGTTCGAGTCCGAGTTCGAAAAGACCGCTGGTGCCGCTATCTCCGATTTCCACAAGGGAAACACAAAGGCCAGGGCCCGCATGACCGCGCAGTATGCCCTGGCCGGTGAGTACAACTATCTGGTGATCGGCACGGACCACGGCGCCGAGTCCGTGACCGGGTTCTTCACCAAGTATGGAGACGGCGGTGCCGACATCCTCCCGCTTTTCGGGCTCAACAAGCGGCAGAACCGCGCCCTGCTGGCCCACCTGGGCGCCCAGGCCCGCGTCTGGGAAAAGGTGCCGACGGCGGACCTGCTGGACGGCGCGCCTGGCCGGACGGATGAGGACGAGCTAGGCCTCAGCTATGACCAGATCGATGACTATCTGGAGGGCCGGGACGTCACCGAGGGCGCCGCCGAGCTCATCGAGCAGAAATACCTCAGCACCCGGCACAAGCGCACCGTCCCGGTCACCATCAACGACACCTGGTGGAAGTAGTAGGGCCCCAACGGGGCGTCGTCGCGGGGCACTTTGAGCCGTGATGCTGTGGTCCACCCGCAATTGGGCGGCGTGTCCGTGTCAAAGTGCCCCTCGACGGCAAAACGAGAAGTGATCAGTCGCGGACTTCCACTGTGCCCACCATGCCCATGAAGTCGTGCAGGGCGCAGATGTAGTCGAAGTCCCCGGCCTTCTTGAAGGTCACTTTGAACCAGCTGCCCGGAGGCATCAGTCCTGAGCTGAGATCCCCGCCCGTGAAGCCGGCCGGGTCGCCAACTTCCGCAAAGGGATCGGCCGGCTCCGTGCCGAACGTGACGGTGTGCGGGGCACCCATGCCGTTATTCACGAACGTCACGCTGTCACCGACGTGGATCTTGATCTCCCGGTGCACAAACCGCATCACCATGGCGGTTCCGTTGTCCGTGCCGGCGATCACCGTGGGCTGGTCCGCCTGGTCCACATGCTCGCGGGCAGCCTCCCATTGCTTTTCTCCGTCGCGCAGGATCTTCCGCTCCTGCTTGTGGGCCTGGTGGTCATATTCGGACTGGCTGTAGGGGTACTCGGTTCCGGCCTCCCGGACGTGGACCGTCCCCTTCATGGCCATCCCGTGCACCAGGCAGTAGTAGGTGAATTCACCCGTGTCCGGGAATTTCAGCGAGTATTCCTTGGTCTGGTCAAAACCGCTGTTTGACACATTGGTCATGACGCCTGAGTTGTAATAGGACTGCCCGTCATAGCTCTTTCCGCCCTGCTGATGGATATTCGCGTCAAGCGCCGGGTTGAAAGGCTGGGTGGACTCCAATGACTGGCCGGCCGCCAGGAACGTCACCGTGTGGATTTCCGCCGCGTTCGCCTTCCAGGTGACTTTGTCACCCGCGTTGACGTAGATGTTCTCGGGCAGGAACGCCATGCCCTGGATCGCTTGGTCGGAGGATTCGGAACCGACCTGGACAGTCCAAGTGCGGGCTGACTTACCGCCGTCGGCGACGGCGGCGCCACTGAGGGCCACCGGCAACAACACGGCTGCGAGGGAGGCGACAAGAACGCGCAACAGACGCGGCATAGACAAGATTTCTGCATGAGGAGCCACGAGACTCACTCCTTTGACGCTGGGTGAACGGCCGGCTACCGGCCTGGTATATTTCACGGACGCCGTAGACCACGACGGCGGCCGGGGCCGGAAGGGTGCGCTTCCGCCAGGCTTCATCCGCTCCCTCAACCACCCAGGACCGGGTGGGCAGGAAGCCGCCGGAAACGGGCCCGCTGCCGGGCATAAACGGTTATGCGGTTTCACATGCAGTTCTCATGGTGCTCCGCGGCCCATGTTTTGTCGAGACTGCGGGCAATGGCCGGCCTACCCGGTGCCCTGCAGCAGGGTCGAGATCCGGTGGGCTTCGTCCATCAGCAGGCGGCCCAGCTGCGCCTGCCGCTCCGCCCGGAAGCGCGGCTCGATGCCGGTCAGGGACAGGGCCCAGGCGGGGTGTCCGCGCTGGTCGAAAACCGCGGCGCCCATCCCCCAGCTGCCTTCCAGCACCAGCCCCGGATTGACCGAATAGCCTGCCTGGCGCGTCGCTTCCAGGTTCGTCCGGACCAGCGCCTCGGTATGGGCCGCCGCGAAGCTGCCGGCGTGCGCGGCCCAGTGGGCCAGCAGCTCCTCCTGTTCCTCCGGGGGCAGGAACGCCATGATGGCGGTGCCGGCGGAGGCGACTCCGAGCGGGAAGCGCACGCCTTCGTGCAGTACGAAGGAACGTACCGGGAAGCTTCCCTCCTCCCGCAGCAGGCACACCGTTTCGGCGCCGCGGCGGATGGAGAAGAACGCGCTTTCCCCGGTCTCCCCGGCCAGCCGCCGGAGGCTGGGCCTGGCGATATCTTCCAGGGGAAACCGCGCCGAGGCCACGGAGCCCATCAACAGAATCTCCGGCCCCAACACCCAGTTGCCGCTGCCCGGTTCCTGGTCCAGCAGCCCTTCGGCTGCCAGGGAGCTGAGCAGCCGGTGCACGGTGGGACGGGTGAGGCCCGATTCCCGGACCAGTGCCGTCAGCGGGGAGCCCTCGGGCTTGCGTCCCACAATCCTCAGCAACGCCGCGACGCGGCTGACCACCTGGGCGCCCTGGACAGGTACGGAGTTCATCTTTCACCTCAGGATTCCTCAAATTATCCATATTATGGACACTGCCCATCCTAGCGTCCACACTGTAGAAATGGGCCAAATGTAGCGGAATAACGGCGTTGACAGTGGCCCACGGCACGCCATAGGCTCCTTCCTCAGACGAACAGTCCACAACGTGGATCGAGCCGGCGGGAACGTGTCCGGCCGCTCCTGACCGCTCAACGAGGAGATGCAATGTCAAAGGTGAAATCCGGGGCGGCTGCCGCACTGCAGGGCGTACTGCGGGACGGCATGACGCTCGCCGTAGGCGGCTTCGGCCTCAGCGGGATCCCGGCGGATCTGATCGAGGCCGTTCGCAATTCCGGCGTCAAGGACCTCACGGTCGTGTCCAACAACATGGGCGTGGACGGCAAGGGCCTCGGCGTTCTGATCGAGGCCGGCCAGGTCCGCAAGGTCATCGCCTCCTATGTCGGGGAGAACAAGCTCTTCGCCGAGCAGTACCTTGCCGGCCAGCTGGAAGTGGAGTTCACCCCGCAGGGCACCCTCGCCGAGCGCCTGCGCGCCGGCGGCGCCGGCATCCCCGCCTTCTACACCAAGACCGGCGTCGGCACCCTCGTCGCCGAGGGCAAGCCGCTCGCCGAGTTCGACGGCGAGACTTTCGTCCAGGAACGCGCCATCAGGGCCGACGTCGCCCTGGTCCACGCGCACACCGCGGACACCGACGGCAACCTGATCTACCGCTACACCGCCCAGAACTTCAACCCCGTGGTGGCCACCGCGGGCGCCGTGACCGTCGCGGAGGCCGAGGTGATCGTCGAACCCGGCACGCTCGATCCGAACCACATCATCACCCCCGGCGTCTTTGTCCAGCGCCTCGTGCAGGCCGGCGGCCGGGTCAAGGACATCGAACAGCGGACGGTCCGCGAGCGCCCGGTCGCCGCAGAAGCAGCCCCCGCCGTCGTACCGGCCTGAACAGTACCGGCCTGAACCGCCGCCCCCACACCACCTGAGGAGAATCATCATGTCCTGGACCCGGAATGAAATGGCTGCGATCGCGGCCGAAGAACTGAACGACGGCGATTACGTCAACCTTGGCATCGGCATCCCCACGCTGGTCGCCAACAACCTGCCCGAGGGCGTCCGCGTCGTTCTGCAGAGCGAGAACGGTTTGCTCGGCATGGGCCCGTTCCCTTACGAAGGCGAGGAGGACGCGGACCTCATCAACGCCGGCAAGCAGACCGTCACGGTGCTGCCCGGCGGGAGCATCTTCGACTCCGCCACCTCTTTCGGCATGATCCGCGGCGGGCACGTGAAGGTCGCGATCCTGGGCGCCATGCAGGTCTCCGGCGACGGCGACCTCGCCAACTGGACCATCCCCGGCAAAATGGTCAAAGGCATGGGCGGTGCCATGGACCTCGTCGCCGGCACGCCCCGCGTGGTGGTCCTCACCGAGCACAACGCCAAGGACGGCACCGCCAAGATCGTAAAGGAATGCACCCTGCCCCTCACCGGCCTGAGCTGCGTTGACCGGATCATCAGCGACCTCGCCGTCTTTGACCTCGTGAAGCATGAACACGAAACAGCCGGCGGCCGGCAGCTCACGCTCACGCGCCTCGCCCCGGGCGTCACCGTGGCGGAGATCCGGGAGAAGACCGAGGCGGAGTTCGACGTCGCACTGGAAGTACTTGAAGTACCCGAAGAGACAACAGAATTCGAAGGAGCCTCAGCATGAGCCTGCGCGAACAGTTCGGCAAGGATGTCCTGCTCACCGGCTGGGGACACAGCCGCTTCGGCAAGCTGACGGACGAGACCCTGGAGTCCCTGACCGTCCAGGTCGCCACCGAGGCAATCGGCAACGCCGGCATCGAGCCCGGCCAGATCGACGAGATCTACCTCGGCCAGTTCAACTCCGGCATGATGCCACTGGCCTTCCCCTCCTCGCTGGCGCTGCAGGTCTCCGACCAGCTGGCCAACGTACCGTCCACCCGGGTCGAGAACGCCTGCGCCTCGGGCTCGGCCGCGTTCCAGCAGGGCACCAAGTCGCTGCTGGCCGGCACGGCCAAGACGGTCCTCGTGATCGGTGCCGAGAAAATGACCCAGGCCGGCGCCGACGTCGTGGGCGCTGCCCTCCTGGGCGCGGACTACGACATGGCCGGCAAGGCCTCCACCACCGGGTTCACCGGGCTGTTCGCGGAGGTGGCCAAGCACTACGAGAAGCGCTACGGGCCTGTCAGCGATGTGCTCGGCACCATCGCCGCGAAGAACCACCGCAACGGCGTGGACAACCCCTACGCCCAGCTCCGCAAGGACCTCGGCGAGGAGTTCTGCCGGACCGTCTCGGACAAGAACCCGATGGTGGCCGACCCACTGCGCCGCACCGACTGCTCCCCCGTGTCCGACGGCGCCGCCGCCGTCGTGCTGAGCCTCGCCCCGACCGGCGGGGCCACCGCCCCGGTCCGGCTCGCCGGCTTCGGCCAGGCGAACGACTTCTTCCCCGCCGAGCGGCGGGATCCCACCGCGTTCGCCGCGACGCGCGCGTCCTGGCAGCGCGCGCTGGCGATGGCCGGCGTCGGGCTGGAGGAGCTGGACTTCGCGGAGGTGCACGACTGCTTCACCATCGCCGAACTGCTGATGTACGAGGCCATGGGGCTGACCGAACCCGGCCAGGGTTCCCGCGCCGTCGAGGAGGGCTGGGTCTTCAAGGACGGCCGGCTGCCCATCAACATCTCCGGCGGCCTCAAGGCCAAGGGCCACCCGGTGGGCGCCACCGGCGTGTCCCAGCACGTCGTCGCGGCGATGCAGCTCACGGGCACGGCTGGCGCCATGCAGCTGGCCAACCCCCGCCGCGCCGCGGTGCAGAATATGGGCGGCGTGGGCATCGCCAACTACGTCAGCGTGCTCGAAGCGGTCTAGAGATATGAGGTGGGTTTCGCAGGTCTAGCGTCCACAGAACCACAAGCGTAGGGTCATAGAACCAACGTGCTCCTGGTGGAGGTCCGCCATGACAGATTCGTTCATGACAGATTCGTTGCCCATCAGGCTCCGTTGGAGACCGATGAGGACGAAGATCCCACGACTGATCGATCCGCGGCGGCAGCCCTTCTGATCCACCTTGGGGTCCCCAGGAACGGGCCCCGCAGCGTTGCCTACCGGATTAGCGTCAAAGGAGCCAGGGATGGCTGGATGGAATGCTGACAACGCGGCTGGCCCCCTGGGGGCCACGGTGACACTTGTGGATGGCTCGAACTTCTGCATTTCCGGCCTGGCCGGCGACATGTACTCAGACCGCCCCCATGGTGTGTTCCATGAGGACACCCGGATCGTCTCCCGCTGGAGACTGACGATCAATGATGTGACTTTGGAGCCGCTGGCCGCCCGCGCCCTCGAACCGTACCGGGCCGTCTTCATCGGCCGTCCGGCCCGGGCAGCCGGCCAAGCGGACAGCCCTTTGATCGTGGAACGAAACCGCGAGGTGGGCGCGGGCATCCTGGAGGAGATCACCGTCCGGAACCATTCCCGCGAGCCTGCCGTGTGCGTGGTGGAACTGGCGATGGACGCGGACTTCGCGGACCTCTTTGAGGTGAAGGACGCCCGGATCATCCGGTACTGGGACCAGTCCCGGCACCCGGAAGGCGACGCCCTCACCATCCAGGGCGTCTGGCGGGGAATTCACAAGGGGGTTGTCCTGCGGGCTCCCCACGCGACTTTTAGCCACGAAGGCCTGGGCTACCGCACCGTGGTGCCGCCGCACGGCCAGTGGCAAACAAGGGTGACGGTATCGCCGCTACTGGATGCAGCCGAAACGCCCGCGCCCTTCCAGCGCCAGGCAACCGGCACCTCGCCTGCGGAAATACGGCGCCAGGAGTGGATCCGGAAGATCCCCGCGATGCACGTCAGCAACGTGTCGATTGCCCGCACCCTGCAGCGCAGCCATGATGACATCGGCGCCCTCCAGATCGAGGACCCGCTGCATCCGGACCGGACCGTCGTCGCGGCGGGTGCTCCATGGTTCATGGCCCTCTTCGGCCGCGATTCGCTTCTCTCGTCCTATATGGCGCTGCCTGTGGACCCGTCGCTGGCCCTGGACACCTTGCAGACGCTGGCCGAAAGGCAGGGCAACGTGGTGGACGCGCTGACCGAAGAGCAGCCCGGCCGGATCCTCCATGAGGTCCGGCTGGGCGTCAGCACGGGCCTGGCACTGGGCGGCAAGTCCGCCTACTACGGCACGGCCGATGCCACGCCGTTGTTCGTCACGCTGCTCGGCGAAGTCAGCCGCTGGGGCCTCGCCGCGGACCAGGTGGCCGCACTGCTTCCCAACGCTGACAGGGCGCTGGAATGGATCAGGGATTACGGGGACCGCGACGGCGACGGCTTTGTGGAATATCAGCGGCTCAACAACCAGGGGCTGATCAATCAGGGATGGAAGGATTCCTGGGACGGCATAAATTTCGCGGACGGCCGCATGGCAGAGCCGCCGATCGCCCTCTGCGAAGTGCAGGGTTACGTGTACGGCGCCTACATCGCCCGGGCGTGGATGGCGTACGACGCCGGGGACCTGGCTTTGGCGCGGGAGTTGCGGGAACGCGCGGCGCGGCTAAAAAAGCAATTCAACGAACAGTTCTGGCTGCCGGACCGCGGCTACTACGCCATCGCCCTGGACCGGGACAAGAGACCTGTGGATGCCTGTGCCTCCAACATGGGGCACTGCTTGTGGAACGGGATTATCGACGCCGACAAGGCGCCCCAGGTGGCTGCCCGGCTGATGTCGCCGGAAATGTTCAGCGGCTGGGGGATCCGCACCCTGGCCACGGATATGGGCGCCTACAACCCGGCGAGCTACCACAACGGATCCGTGTGGCCGCATGACAACGCGATGATTGCTACGGGCCTGATGAGGTACGGATTTGTGGACGAGGCCCGGCGGGTTGCCCTCGGGCTTACTGAGGCCGCGGATTTCACGGACCACCGCTTGCCTGAATTGTTCTGCGGATTTGACCGCGCTGATTTCCCGGAACCGGTGCCTTACCCGACGGCTTGCTCGCCCCAGGCCTGGGCTGCCACCACCCCGGTGCATCTGCTGCGCACACTGCTGCGCTATGACCCCCACGTCTCCATGAACGGTATGTGGATGGACCCTGTGCTGCCGGAGTCCTGGGGCCGGGTCCACATCACCAACTGCCCCATAGGCGATGGCCGGATCACCATCGACGTGACAGGCAGCCAGGCCACGATCGAGGGGCTCCCGCCGGGCATGACGTTCCACCGCGGGACACGTCCCCCCCTTGCCGATCTGGTTGAGCTCGCCGAGAAGCTGGACAAGACAGGCTAAACCTCGAGCAGGAGCGCATCTTGCGGATAGGACTGATAGCTCCACCATGGATCCCCGTCCCGCCCCCGGGCTACGGCGGAACAGAGGCGATGATCCATGCGCTGGCCACCTCGCTGGCGGCGGCCGGGCACAGCGTGGTGCTTGCCGCGGCGGCCGACAGCACCTGCCCGGTCGAACGGATCGGCGGTTTCGCCCGGGCGGAGCGTGCCGCCATGGGCAGAACAAGCTCAGAGCTGCCGCACGTGATCAGGGCCTACGCCGGACTGGACGACGTCGATATCATCCATGACCACACCCTGGCGGGACCGTTGTACCGGCACCGCCCACCCGGGATTCCAGTGGTCAGCACCATTCATTCGGACATGACGCCGGCGCTGTGCCGGGTATATGAAGCCTTCACCCGGGACGTGTCACTGGTGGCCATCTCGCAGCACCAGGCCAACAGCGCCCCGGACGTGAAAATCCGACGGGTCATCCACCACGGCATCGATCCCGCAACTGTTCCACCCGGTACCGGAGCCGGCGGCTACGCGTGTTTTCTGGGCCGGATGGCGCCGTGCAAAGGCATCGCTGAGGCCATAGCGGTGGCCCGCAGAGCGGGAATCCGGCTCAAGATCGCCGCAAAAATGAGCGCCCCGGCGGAAGTGGATTATTTCCGCTCCGTGGTCGCCCCCTTGCTCGGGCCTGATGAAGAGTTCCTCGGAGAACTGGACGCCGTCGGAAAGTTCGCCCTACTGGGCAATGCCGTCGCGCTGCTCAACCCTGTGCAGTGGGACGAACCCTTTGGAATGGTCATGATCGAGGCGCTGGCCGCCGGCACCCCCGTTGTGGCCACTCCGCGGGGCTCCGCACCGGAAATCATCGAGCACGGAGTCACCGGTTTCCTCGCCGCGGGTACCGATGAACTGGCCATCTGCCTGCAGCGTGCGTCCGGCCTGGACCGGCATGGCTGCCGGTCCGCCGTCGAAACCCGTTTCAGCGCGGAGGCGATGACGCGGAAATACGTGGAGTTGTTCGAGGACGTGCTCGCCGGAACGTAGCCCAAGCGGCGCGCCCGGTCAGCGCGCCCGGTCAGCGGGCCCGGATCAGGGCAGCGATCTCGCCAAAGCCCAGCCGTTCGGCGTTCTCCAGCGCCGTGCGGCCTTGAGGATCCCGGATGCCCGGGTCCGCACCGGCGTCGAGCAGCTGCCGGACCACGTCCTGTTGCCTGAGGCCGCCACTGTTCAGCAGGATGGCTTCCTGCATGGCGGTCCAACCCAGGTTGTTGACGTGGTTCACCGGCACCCCGGCGGCAATGAGAATCCGTACCGTTTCCACGTGGCCGTGTTCGCTCGCCGGGATGAGCGCGGTGCCGCCGTAACGGTTGGTGCTGGCAACATCGGCGCCGCTGGCGAGCGTCAGCTGCAGGATCTCATTGAAGCCCTCCGCCCCCGCATAGAGGAACGCCGAGTCCTGGATGCCGTCCTTGGCATTGACGTCTCCTCCGGCCCGGATCAGCTGCGCCACGAGCGGCAGATCGTTGGCTTTGGCCGCGAGAATCAGCCGCTGATCCAGCTCCATTTGGGCCTCCGGGGAAAGCGCCGGGCGGGTACTCCCTGTGGTTGCCGTCGCCGGTGCAGTGGTTGCCGTCGCCAGCGCGGCGGCCGCCGCCGTCGGGCTCGTTGCGGGGACTGCGGACGACGACGACGGTTGCGGGGCCGCCGCCGTCCCGCCTTCGGAGGTGCAGCCCGTGAGCAGCACGGCGAATGCCGCTGCCCCGGCCAGTGCCGGCAGACCATGGCGCCGGCCGGGAGCATTGAACCACGTCATGAATCAGAGCCTACTTGGCGGTTCCGGCGATGGCACCGGCGCCTGCTGTTGCGCAGGCTTCGTCCAGCATGCCGTCGGGAGCGCCGCCCACACCGATGCCTGCCACCGACACTCCATTGACCTTAAGGGGGACTCCGCCGGCCAGGAAAAGCGTGCCGGGGAGGTCAGCGATGCTGGGTCCGTTTCCGTTGATCCGCTTGGCCAGCTCACTCGTGGGCGTCCCGAAGGCGGCGGCCGTGTAAGCCTTCTGCTGGGCGGCTTCGATGGTGTGCTCCGCCGCGTTGTCGCCGCGGAGCAGGGCCTGGACAGTACCGAAGCGGTCCACCAAGGCGACCGTGACGAACGGCAACTTGTCGGCCTGGCACTTGGCCAGGGCAGCGTTGACGGCGGCCGCAGAGGCGCCCACGCTGATGCGGTTCTGGGCCACCACGGTTTCAGGACCCGGCTGGAGATCGACGGCGGGAACCGCCGCCGGAACCGCCGCCGGGGCAGCTACGGGTGCTGACGCAACCGGAACGGTACCGGCGTTGGCCGCTGCGGTGACGCCCCCTATCAGGAGCAACGCTCCGGCAGCGGCGATGGCAGCAGTCTTGTTGGACTTCTTCATGGGTTTCTCCTCGGAATGCGGTTGCGGGGCCGTGCCCCCTGGGCATACGTCCATCCTTTCGGCTGGCCCCGGTCCGGGCATCGGGCATTCGCCTGCTCCGGTCTCCCCCATCGGGCTTGCCGTGTCAGCCAAAAGGCTGAGAGACCAGCAACGACGCGGGCCCTAGCATGGGGGTAGCACTCCATCCACCGGAACCGGACACCCCATGCCTTCTTCAGCACCAGCCAGACCCCCGGAACCTGCCCAGGACAACGCAACGGCCGCCCTGCAGAACCACCGTGCAGCGGGCGGCTGGCCGCGCGGCCGGATTGACGCCGTCGTCCATCTCGGTTTCGCCGTGCTGATGGTGGCGTCGGCGGTCCGCTACGTGATGCGGCACAGCCCGGCAGACAACATATGGATCCTGGCGCTGGCCGCAGCGGTGTGTGCGCTCTATGCAGTGATCGCGGTCCTTGCGCAGCGCAGGCGGCCGTGGGCGCTGTGGATGTTTGTGCTCGCGGCACTGTGGGCGGTCCTGGTCATCGCCGCGCCCAGCTTCGCGTGGTGCTCGTTCGCCGTGTTCTTCCTGTGCCGGACGGCGTTCGCCGGCTGGGTGGCGTACCTGGCGGGAGGCGCGACGGCGGCGGCCACCGCCGTCGGACTGTTCCGGCTAAGCGGCGGCAGCGATGTTGCCATGCTGCTGGGGCCGCTGGCCGTCGGCGTCATGCTGACCCTGATCTACGACCGCATCGAGCACGACGCCGGGGAGCAGCGCCGCCTGCACGCCGAGGTTTCCCGGGCCCAGGGCAGGCTGGCGGCCAGCGAGCGCAGATCCGGCACCATCGAGGAGCGCGAGCGTGTGTCCCGTGAAATCCACGACACCGTGACGCAGGGCCTCGCCAGCAGCCTGCTCCTCCTCGAAGCCGCCAATAGATCCTGGCCCAGCCCCGCTGCGCAGGAGGACGTGCGCCGCGCCAGCGGGATGCTGCGCCAAAACCTGTCCGATACCCGCAGCCTGGTCCACGAACTGGCCTCGCCCGGCCTGGAGGCTTCAGCCCTGCCGGACGCAGTGTTTCAGGCGGCGACGCTCTATGTCCCGGGCGCCAGGCTGCTGGTCACCGGTGAGCCACGCCCGGTTCCGCCCGATGTCCGGCATGCCCTGCTGCGGGTGGTCCAGAGCGCCGCTGCAAACATCAAACTGCACGCTTCGGCCACCCACGTCACGGTGACGCTCGGTTACCTGCCTTGCGCCGTCACGCTGGACATGTACGACGACGGCATCGGCTTTGACCCGTCGTCGCTGGCCCCGCCGTCGAAAGCGGGAGGCTACGGCCTGCGGGCCATGCGACAGCGGGTGGAGCAGCTGGGTGGCGTCTTCTCGGTGGAAAGCACCCCGGGCGAAGGGACGATTGTGGCCGCACAACTGCCCGCGGAGGAGGATCGGTGAGTCCCATTACTGTGCTGCTGGTGGACGACCACCTGGTGGTCCGCAGCGGGCTCAAGGCCCTGCTGGGAACGCAGCCGGATATCGCCGTCGTGGCCGAGGCCGCCTCCGGCGAGGAAGCCCTGATGGCGGTGGAGGAGCACTCCCCCGCAGTGGTGATGATGGACCTCGCCATGGGTGCCGGCATGGACGGCATCGAGGCCATCAAGCAACTCCGCCGGCGCAACGGCAAACAGGCGGTACTGGTGTTCACCACCTACGATTCCGACGCCGACATTGTCCGGGCGGTGGATGCCGGGGCCATGGGCTACCTGCTCAAGGACGCAGCACCGGAGGAGATCTTCGCTGCCGTCCGCGGCGCGGTCCAGGGCAAGAGCGTCATGAGCGCACCGGTGGCCTCCCGGCTGTTCCAGCAGCTGCGGAATCCGGACGAGGTCCTGACGCCGCGTGAGGCGGAGCTGCTGGGCCTCCTGACGGAGGGGCTCAGCAACCGGGAGCTCGGCCAGCGGCTTTTCATCTCCGAGGCCACGGTCAAGACCCATCTGGCACACATCTACGCCAAGCTGGGCGTGGAGACCCGGGCCGCGGCCATCGCCACCGCGATTCGCCGGGAGGGGATGCGCTAGCCAACCCTGGCCAAGTTGCGGCGGCTGCCGGGGCGGCAGGCGCCGCGCGGATAGACTCGTAGGTAACCCACCCCCCCCACTCCAGGAGCCGTCATGCGCGCCACCATCATCCACGGCCCCGGGGACATCCGGGTCGAAGACCGGGACTACCCCACCGTGCAGCTGCCCACCGACGTCGTCGTGAAGGTCACGGCATCCTGCGTCTGCGGCTCGGACCTGTGGCCGTACCGCGGCGTCAGGCCCACCCATAAGCCCTCCGCGATCGGGCACGAATTCGTCGGCACGGTGGAAAGCGTCGGCGCGGAGGTCAGCGGCCTGGCCGTGGGCGACTTCGTGATCGCGCCCTTCGTGGTCAGCTGCGGCAAATGCCCGCAGTGCCTCAACGGCGTCACCGTGGCCTGCGACCACCTGGCCGGCTGGGGCGGCAAGGATGACACGGGCTTGGCGATCGACGGCGGCCAGGGCCAGGCGGTCCGCGTGCCGCTGGCAGAGTCCACCCTCGTTAAGGTCCCGGGTGTCACCGAACCGGACGACGCCCTGCTCGCGAGCCTGCTGACGCTCTCCGATGTGATGGCCACCGGCCACCACGCGGCCCTCGCCGCGAAGGCCGGCCCCGGCAGGACCGTCGTCGTGGTGGGCGACGGCGCCGTGGGGCTCTGCGGCGTGCTGGCGGCAAAGCGGCTCGGGGCGGGGCGGATCATCGCCATGTCCCGGCATGCGGACCGCCAGGCCATTGCCCGCGAGTTCGGGGCGACGGACATCGTCGCGCAACGCGGCGAAGAAGGCGTCGCGAAGGTCCGCGAACTGCTCGGCGGTGTGCTGGCCGACTCCGTGCTCGAGTGCGTCGGGACCAAGGAATCGATGGATCAGGCCCTGCACAGCGTCCGCCCGGGCGGCGCCCTGGGCTTTGTCGGCGTCCCGACCGGCGGCGCCGAAGCCCCGCTGCGCTACCTCTTCGACACCAACATCTCGATCGCCGGCGGCATGGCGCCGGCCCGGACCTACATCCCCGAACTGCTCGCGGACGTGCTCGCCGGAACCATCAATCCGGGCCGGGTGTTCGACGTCGTCATGCCGTTGGAGGAGGCGCCCGAGGCGTACCGCGCCATGGACGAACGGCGCGCGATCAAGGTCCTGCTGACGCCCTAGCCGGGCTCCGTTCGGGACTTCCGACGACGGCGGCGCGGGGCTCCCGCAGCGCTCTGGCCGCACCTCTTGCACTGCTAACACAGCAGGTCTAGCGTGAGCCGCATCAGCAGCGCCGCCGTCGAGGAGCCGTCATGGCAAGGTTTGTGCAGATCATCGAATTTCAGTCCTCCCGGATCGAGGAAATTGAAGAACTCGGCCGGCCGTCCAGGACGGAGGGAAGCACCGCACCGACGTTCGGCCGGATCCTGGCCACCGCGGACCGCGACCACCCCGGAACCTATTTCACGATCGTCGAGTTCGAGTCCTATGAGTCGGCCATGGAAAATTCCAGCCGGCCGGAAACCTCCGACTTCGCCGCGAAGATGGCCGCCCTGTGCGACAGTCCTCCTGTCTTCCGCAATCTGGACGTCTTGTGGGAGGACACCGGCGAGGCCGCGGACACTGCCTAGGAGCGGGAATAGGAGCGGGAAATGGTTGCTGCAGACCGGACTCCCCCGGTCAGAGATGCGGCGGACGGGCTCCTGGTTGCCCCCTTCGTGGTGGACCTCCAAGAGGCCGGCTCAGTCGCCTTGCGCCTCGTGGGCGGTAAGGCCCTAAACCTCGGCAAGCTCCTGGCAGCCGGCTTTCCGGTCCCGTCCGGGTTCTGCTTGACAACAGAGGCCTACGAGCTGGCGGCGCCGGGAGAACTGGCAGCGCTGGCGGAGCAACTCGATACGGCGGCTGCCCGGGCTGTGGCGCATGGGACTGTCCAGGACGGAACGGTGGAGCCCAGGACGGCGCAGGCCGGGACGGCGGAGCGCGCCAGGGACCTGGTCGGGTCATCGCCGGTCCCGCCCGAGGTGGACGCCGCACTCCGCGCGGCCTACGCCGGGCTTGGAGCCGCCCCGGGCGACGAGCCCGCCGTCGCTGTTCGGTCCTCAGCCACGGCGGAGGACCTGCCGTTCGCCAGTTTCGCCGGCCAGCAGGACTCCTATCTGGACATTGTCGGCGCCGACGCCGTGATCGACGCCGTCCGCCGCTGCTGGGCCTCCCTCTGGAGCGAGCGGGCGGTCGCCTACCGCTCGGCCACCGGGATCAGCCACCGTGACGTCGGCCTCGCCGTCGTCGTCCAACGGGTCGCGGATGCCGTCACCGCTGGCGTCCTGTTCACCGCCAATCCCGTCACCGGAACGAGGACTGAGACGGTCATCGACGCCAGCCCCGGCCCCGGGCAGGCCGTCGTCTCCGGGGCGGTCAATCCTGACCACTTCGTGCTGGACACCGCCACGGCCTGGGTCCTGCACCGCACGGCGGGCGGCCCGGAACACGGCCGGCAACCAAGCCTCAGCGACGCGCAGCTGAGCGAGCTCACCTCGCTGGGCGACGCGGTCCAGCGCCTTTTCGACGCCCCGCAGGATGTGGAGTGGGTCATCGATGCTTCGGGCACGATCTGGCTGACCCAGTCCCGGCCGATCACCACGCTGTATCCGCTGCCGGACCCGTCAGCCAGGGAATCGGCGGGCGCGGCTGCCGACGGCGGAACCCGGGTGTATTTGTGCGGCACCCTGCTCCAGGGGCTGACCCGGCCGATCACGCCGCTGGGGCTCTCGGTCCTCGGCGGGATGCGGCAGGGGCCCTGGAAGTACGTCAACCCCGGGCTGCGCATGTATGTGGACCTGACGTCCGTAGTGCGCAGCAGGCTCGGCCGTCGCTACCTGCTGAGGTTTCTGCCGCTGGCGGACGGGAGATCCGCGGCCGTTTTTCCGGCGCTGTTGGAGGACCCGAGATTCCGGGTTATCAAGAACTCCCGAAAGTTCCCGGCCCAGGCGAAGCGGTCCGGCCGTGCCTGGCAAGTCCGGAGTACAGCGGTGACCGCGAGTCTTGGCCTGATACTGAAGTTAGTACCGGCGCTCATCGGGGCTGCACTCCGTCCGGAGGCGGAACTGCGCCGGGCGAAGGCGTATGGAAAGCGGCTCGAAGCGGAGCTGGCGCTGCCCGAGCCTGCCACGCCTTTCCAGCGGCTCGACTACGCCCAGAACATCCTGGACGGGACGGTCGACGGACTGATCCAGGCCACCCTGCCGGGCCCATCGATCGGCTACATCATGCTGGCCGCGGCGCGAAGGCTGCTGCGCGGAATTGCCCAGCCGCGCGAACTCGAAGCGGTGCTGCGTGGGCTGCCGAACAACGTGACCACCGAGATGGATCTTGAACTCTGGGAGCTGGCGGTCTCCATCGGCGCCGATCCGGCTGCACGCGAGGCCTTTCTGGCGAAACGCCCCGACGAGCTCGCCGGGATCTTCCGGGCCGGCGGCCTGCCCGCGCCGGCGCAGGCCGGCATCCTGAGCTTCCTTGCGCGATACGGTCACCGCGCCGTAGCAGAAATCGATCTCGGCATGCCGCGGTGGTCGGAGCAGTCGGACCATATCCTCGGCATGATCTCCAACTATCTGCGGGTAGAGGATCCCGAACAGGCTCCGGACCGGCAGTTCGCCCGGGCGGCAGAACACGCCGAGGACCGGATCCACAGCCTCGTGGAGCGTGCGCGGGCCCGCGGCCGCTGGCGGGCGCGCCTCCTGGAACTGTGCCTGCGCCGGGCCCGGGAGCTGTCAGGGCTGCGGGAACTGCCCAAGTTCTACATCGTGATGGCGCTGGCAGAAATGCACCGGCAGCTCGCCACGGTCGGCGCCGAGCTGGCCGCGACCGGCAGCGTGGCGAGCCAGGACGACGTCTTCTTCCTGGACTTCGATGAGATCCGCGTCGGACTGCGCGGCGCCGATTTATGGGGCCTGGTCGCGGACCGCCGCCGGCTCTACGACGTGGAACTGCGACGGCGGCATATCCCCCGGGTCCTGTTGTCCGACGGCACAGACGTGGAGGCGGCAATGATGGCGAAGTCCCCGGCCCCCGATGGCTTGTCCGGCACACCGGCCTCGGCCGGCACGGCCACCGGAAGGGTGAGGGTGATTCTGGACCCGGTGGGCGCCCGCCTCGAACCCGGCGAAATCCTGGTAGCCCCCTCCACCGACCCGGGGTGGACCCCCTTGTTCCTGACCGCCGGTGCCCTTGTCATGGAAATGGGCGGGGTCATCTCGCACGGGGCCGTTGTGGCCCGCGAGTACGGCATCCCCGCCGTCGTGGGCGTGCCTGAGGCCACCACGCGGCTGCGCACCGGCCAGACTGTCACCGTGGACGGATCCGCCGGCACTGTCCGCCAGTGACGGCGCGGGGAGTTTCCGCCGCACAGACCTCGGCCGTAACGTCCGTTGTCCACCACGATGACTTCATCGGCGCGCCGGGCCTGCCGGACCCGCGCCTCCAGGCGGGCGGCGAGCATTTCAGCTTCCTCCGGGAGGGGACAATGACCGGGATTGTGGCCATCGTGCCCTGACCATGGTCTCCATCCGGAACAAAATGGCCCCGGTGGCCTCTTGCACCGCGGCCCGCCGACCCGTACGTTGGGGGACAGCGGACGAATGTCTCCGCAGCCGTTGGCCCCAGGGCCGCCGGAGATCAGCAGCATTTCAGAAGGATAATGGCATGGCTACAGGCACAGTTAAATGGTTCAACGCCGAAAAGGGTTTTGGCTTCATTGCCCCGGATGACGGGTCAGCCGACGTTTTCGCCCACTACTCGGCAATCTCCAGCAGCGGCTACCGCTCACTGGACGAGAACCAGAAGGTCGAGTTCGACGTCACCCAGGGCCCGAAGGGCCCGCAGGCTGAGAACATCCGCCCGCTCTAAGCACTCAGTAAAGCACCCCCGGCCAGGCCGGGACGTTTTCCGCGAAGACCACAAACGCCCCGCCGGAGGATTCCTCCGGCGGGGCGTTTGTGGTCCGCAGCGGTCAGCACCGTTGCGCCGTGGCGGGTGGAGTTGGATGCTCTTTGGCGGCGTTCTGTGATCGCTGGGTGTCGCCTTCCGGGAGGACGCGCCGAGCAGCTAGTCGGTGAGTGCTCGCGACCGTCTATAAAACGTTGCGCGTGACATTCCCGAGATCGCGGGCAACCTGCGCAGCGGGCTCGCCGCCTTCGACCAGGCGGACAGCGCTTCGAATCTGACTGTCGGTGATCCGACGGGGTCGGCCGCCGAGGTCCTTTCCGGCTTCTCTGCGTTTACTGATGGAGTCGGTGACGCGTTCGCGTTTGATCTCGTGTTCCATCTGCGCGAGGGCGGCCATGAGCGTGAAAAGCATCGACCCCATGGGTGTTGCGGTGTCGACGTCGCCACCGCCAAGGTTCAAGACGCGCAGGCCCGCGCCTCGACCGCGGAGTTCGTCAGCGACGGCGAGCATGTTCTGGGTGGATCGCCCGAGCCGATCCAGCGTCGTGATCACGAGGGTGTCTCCGTCGATCAGCGCGTCGAGTACTCGATCGAACTGGGGTCGTGAGGCTACCGCCCCAGATACACCGTGATCCACGTAGAGGTCATCGCGTCGGACGCCGGCGGCCAGAAGGTCCGCCTGCTGCCGGTCGGTGGACTTGCTGCCGCGTCGAAACGCGTGCGTAGCCGATCAGTTTCGTCATGGGCTGCTCCGATCGACTACCCGGAACGTGATGACAGCCAGATCGCCGTCATCACGGACGCCATTCTCGAAGACGAGTACATCGACCTCGAGTTCGACTTCCTCCACCCTGCTGAACGTCCCTTCCAGCTGGTCAGGTTCGGGCTTCTTCCGGCGGGATCTCAGCCCACATGCCCCGGTAGCCAGTCCGCGTAGGGCAGCGGCGTTATGAAGCTTTGATAATGACATCGTCGATATAGCTGTCGCCCACCTGCCGGGGGTGCTCCGCTCCCAGCTGCACCCGGGTCAGCGTCGTGAACCCTGTGCTGACCTGGTTGCTGTAGAGGAGCCTGGCGTCGAACCAGACCTCAACGGTGGAGGCGGCACCGTTGGCCACCACGTGCATCACCACCTTGTGCCAGGAGCCGAGCTGTACCGCCAGTCCAAGGTTGGTGTACCCGTAAGTGCCCGAAGGGGACGCTACGCGCAGCCACAGCTGGCCGTTGCCGTTGTCCCGGAAAACATCGGCCACACGGATGCCACCATTGAAGAACCGGAAATACGGGACGTTGTTTCCTACGTTGCCCGCCGTGGTGATGTTGAACCAGCCGTCGGCGTAGGCGCCCGAGGAGCCTCCCGGCAGGGTTGCTGACATGTTTGCCACCGAGCCTGACTCATCCGTGACGTGCAGGAAGGCCGCGCAGCCCCCTGAATGGTGCTGGTCGGAGGTGACAGCGGCTGTCCCGGTCCCCGACGTGCTGGCAATAAATCCCTTCAGCGTTCCGGATTCGAAACTGGTTGCCACCACGAGTACACCCGGGTACTGGTTGGAAGGTGGCGGCGTGCCGCTCTGGCAGACCGGGGCCGGGGCCTTCTTGTTGTTGTTGTTGTTCTTGTTGTTCTTGTTGTTGTTCTTCTTGTTGTTCTTGTTGTTGTTCTTGTTGTTGTTGCTGTTGTTCTTGTTGTTGTTGCTGTTGCTGTTGCTGCTGCTGCTGTTGTTGCTGTTGTTGTTGATCGATGTGGTGGCTGTTGCGACCATCGGGGCGGCGAAGATCAGTGCGATGGCTGTGGCGAACGCGAGCAGGGTTTTTTTCATGGGTCTCTCCCCGGAAATTGTGTCCCCGGTGTTTATTGGGGCGGTGAAGCCCGGCGCGGCGAGACCGGCCGCTTCAGGCGCCGGATCTTTCCGGCGCCTGCATCATAGGACACGGTTGTCTCTCTGTCACGAGTAGCGGGTACTCGCTCCCTCGGCACTCCCGGCCAGCGCGGGGAGCGGAGCGTGCAGCACGGAACGGTTGGCAACACTCTCCTCGCTCTGCAGACCAAGGCTTCCGGGCCGCTGGGGATCCGGGCCCGGTATTGCCGGGGCGCGGTCGGGGCAGACCGCGCCCCGTGCGAGCCAGGAGGCCTGCAGTGTTCCGCCACTGGCCCGTTGTCTCACAACCGGTCGTTTCCGCCGCGTCTTCTTCCCCGGTGGCTCCTCGATGGATACCTATTTCGGTCCTGGAGAGACAAGTCTTTGTCCCAGGGACGCTTGGAATCGAATCGAGTACCCGTCCGGATCTGCAACCAGAAACTGCGTGACGCCAGCTTCGTGCTCGCCAGTTCTGTACCACTTGGGGTGGCTTGTGAATTCGTGAAATATCCGACGCTAAGACTGTTGGCGGTGTCGGGTAACGTTCGTTCGCCATACACTTCTGCACTTGAAACGTTTCCGCAGGTCAGAGCTGTAAAGCGTGCCGTGTCCGGGCCAATGCAACGCCTACGGACGTTTGGGTGACTGCTCATGCTGAACAAGGCTTCCCATCGCGGTCAGGAAAAGCCGCTCCAACTTTGGTCATTTTGATGCTTAGCGGTACTTTTCCGCGCGGTGGTCCTCCCCACCATCGAGGACCGGTCCACCCTGGGTGTCAGCACCAGGCCCGGATCAAATTCCTCTGCCGGCAACGGTGCCAGGAACGGCTGTTCGGCGGCGAAGTCCTGGCCGATGGTCCGGATCCTGTCATTGATCCGCCGACTGTCATCCTGCGCTTCCCAGGCCCGGGACCGTACCCGGCTGAGGCTGAACATCATCCGAGACGAACTAATCCGCATCGTTGCGCAGAGAGCGGTCGACGACCCGAATCTGCACTACATCGATGGGCGCTCTCTCTTCGGTGAAGCAGATGTTGTCGAGCTTCCGCTGCCAGACCAGCTCCACCCGGATCCCCCCGGCCACCGTCGCATCGGTGAGCGCTTCGCCGACGCGGCCGTCGGTGCCGACGGCCCGTTCGCGGTCTAAAGGTAGCCTCCGGAAGCGGGCATGACATCGATGGCGGCATAGTGGATCGGCCCTCTTCCCAGTTTGTCCGTCACAGCTCGGGGCTTGAGACTGGTAATGACCGTTGATTGAGTAGTCGGTATTTACCAGTCTCAAGCCCCAGCTCCATTCAACACCTCATGCATCCGCCCGAAATTGTTCCGGTGACCGTTCCGCTTGCGGGCGGCCGACACCTTCTCCTAATCCGGCTCGGGTGTCTCGAAACCTCTGTGTCTCGAAACGCATGCCATGCAAGACGGCACCTGCCGCCGACAACTGCGACATCGAGCGATCACAGAACGCCGCCACGAAGCGCCGAACTCCACAGCCGTGGCGGGTGCCTATCTTGACGAATCCTTGACGCCGTTGTGGCCGGTCGCGCAGTGCGGAAACTGGAAGAATGACAGCATGGCACGTGGAACGCTGCGCATCTTCCTGGGGTCAGCACCGGGCGTCGGCAAGACCTACGCCATGCTCCGTGAGGGGCACCGGCTGCGCGCCAACGGCCAGGACGTCGTCGCCGTCGCGGCCCGGGACCGCGGCCGCAAGGAGACCCGCGAACTGCTGGAAGGGCTCGAGCTCATCCCGGCCGCCCGGGTGCCGTATGGCGGCCTGTTGGTCGAAGAGTTGGATCTGGACGCGGCGCTCCGCCGCTCGCCCGCCACTGCAATCGTGGACGAATACGCGCACTCCAACGTCCCAGGCAGCCGGAACCCCTATCGCTGGCAGGACATCGATGAACTGCTGGATGCCGGGATCAATGTCCTCTCCACTGTGGACGTCCAGCATCTCGCATCGCTCAGCGACGTTGTCAGCGCGATCACCGGGGTCCGCCCTGCCCAGACCGTCCCGGATGCGATCGCCCGACGGGCTGAGCAGATACAGCTGGTGGATGTCTCCCCCGACGTCCTGCGACAGCGGCTCGCGGACGGCAAGATCGTCGCGAAGGACCGGATCGACGCCGCCCTGTCCAACTACTTCCGTCCGGGCAACATGGCGGCACTGCGCGAACTAGCTCTGTTGTGGCTCGCGGACCGGGTGGACGAGAGCCTGGCCAGCTACCGGCAGGGAAACGGGATCGAAGACAGCTGGCCCGCGCGCGAGCGCATCGTCGTCGGGCTGAAGGGTGGCCCGGACGGCGAAGCCTTGATCCGCCGTGGGGCCAGGATCCTCAACCGGGTCAACGGTGGCGACCTGCTGGCGGTGCACGTGCGGGCTGCGGAGGGGGTCGCCGCCGAATCCCCGCAGGCCCTCGAGGCCCAGCGCCGTCTGGTCCTGGATCTCGGCGGCAGCTACCACATCGTGGCCGGGGAGGACCCGGCGGCCGCCCTGCTGGATTTCGCCCGCAGCGTCAACGCCAGCCAGATCGTCCTGGGTGTCTCGCGCCAGGGCAAGCTCGCCGGGCTGCTGAAGGGCCTTCGTGGCGGCGCCACGGGCACCCGGGTGGTGCGCGACTCCGGTGACATCGACGTCCATATGGTGTCCCAGCCGCTCCACGACGGACGCTCCGGCCTGCCACGGCGACAGGACCTGGGCCGGGTCCGGGCCACCGTCGGTTTTCTCCTGGCCGTTTTCCTGCCCGCCCTCCTGCAGCTGGTGCTTGCGGTTAGCCCTGATAAAAACCTTGCCACGACAGTCCTGGTCCAGCTCACGGGGTCCGTCGCGGTGGCCCTCGTTGGCGGCTTGTGGCCGGCGATCCTCGCGGCCCTCTGGAGCAGCCTGCTGGTGAACTATTTCTCCACGCCGCCGCTGGGCACCCTCATCATCAGCGATTCGGAAAACGTGCTCGCCCTTCTCGTCTTTGTTGGGGTGTCAGCCGCTGTGGCAATCGTAGTTGACGTCTCAGCCCGGCGGTCCAAGGAGGCTGCCCTGGCCCGCGCCGAAGCCACCACCCTGGCCGACCTCTCGCGCGGGGCAGCAGACTCGGAGGACACAGTCATGGGGTTGCTGGCACAGGCTATGGACGTTTTTCAGGTCCGGGGCGCGGCACTGTTCAGCTTGCCCGACGACGACGACGACCGCGACGGCAGCCGCGGCGGCGGCAGCACCAGGTCCCAGGGTGACGGTTCCCGGCCTGGCTGGCGCCTGATCGCGAGCGTCGGCGAGGTTCCGCCGGCCCCACCCGGTTCCGGCGATGCCCCCGGCACGTCAGGTATCCAGGGCGACAACGTTGAACAGATCAATGCCACCACCTGTCTGGTCCTCTCCGGGCGGGTGCTGCCGGCGAGCGACAGAAGGCTGCTTGGGGCCTTCGGCGTGCATCTGGTGGCGCAGTTGGAGCGCCAGCGTCTGCTCGCCAGCCGCAATGAGGTCCTGCGGCTGGCAGAGAGCAACACCATGCGCACCTCAATCCTCCGCGCCGTCTCGCACGATCTCCGCACCCCGTTGGCCGGAATCAAACTTGCTGTTGGGGGCCTCCGGCAGCAGGGGGTCAGCTACACCCCCGAGGAAGAGCAGGAACTCCTGGCGACGATCGAGGAGTGCTCCGACCGGTTGGACGTGCTGGTGGGAAACCTGCTGGACATGTCCCGGATCACGTCCGACTCCATCCGGCCGCTGTTGCGGCCCGTGCGCTGGCAGGAGGTCATTCCCGGTGGCCTGCACGGGATCGCACCGGGCCGGGTTCGCGCCGAGCTCCCCGCCAATATGCCCGAGGTCGACGCGGACCCAGGCATGCTCGAACGTGTCATTGCCAACATCGTTGAAAACGCCGTCAAGTACGCCCCCGATTCGGACATAGTCCTGGCCGGTTCCGCCGGTGGCCTGAGCCGGGCCAGTGTGACTGGCCGTCCGGCCGGGGAGCTGCGCATCATCGACCATGGCACGGGCGTCCCGGCAGAAAGAGTCGTGGAAATGTTCCGGCCTTTCCAGCGTCTGGACGACGCATCGCCGGCTACCGGCGTCGGGCTGGGCCTGGCCGTGGCGAAGGGGTTTACCGAGGCGATGGGCGGCCGCCTGACCGCTGAAGCCACACCGGGCGGCGGCCTGACCATGGCCATCAGCCTCCCGTTGTCCGAGGGCGTTCCTTTCGATGCGCCTGTTGAGCAGGCACCGCTGGAACCGCAATCGGCCATTGCCCGGCGCCACCACGCCCCGCCGATCCTTTCGTCCGGGCCGGACGCCTGATGACAGCTGTCCTGGTGATTGATGATGATCCGTACTTGCTGCGCGCCCTGCGGATCACCTTGCAGGCCCACGGCTACGCCGTCAGCACGGCCGCGGACGGACGATCCTCGCTGCTCGCGGCCCGGCAGAATGCACCGGCAGTAGTGATCCTGGATCTTGGCCTTCCCGACCTGGATGGCACCAGTGTAATCCGGGAGCTCCGCAGCTGGAGCCGGGTTCCCATCCTGGTGCTCTCCGCACGCCACGGCTCCGAGGACAAGGTTCAGGCCCTGGATGCCGGCGCCGATGACTACATCACCAAACCGTTCGGCCTTGATGAGCTCCTGGCCCGCCTCCGTGCCCTCCTGCGCCGCAGCATCGATCCGGACCAGACTCCGGTTATCACCACAGATGCTTTTACCGTGGATCTGGCTAAACGCCTGGTGCTCCGCGACGGCCAGGACGTCCGCCTCACCCCGACCGAATGGCACATGCTCGAGATACTCGTCCGTAACCCCGAAAAACTCGTCACCCAGCAACAGTTGCTCTCTGAGGTGTGGGGACCGTCCTACGCCAAGGAAACCAATTACCTGCGCGTGTACATGGCCCAGCTGCGGCGCAAGCTGGAGCCAGACACTTCCAACCCCCGTCACCTGATCACCGAGGCAGGGGTTGGATACCGCTTCCGGCCCTGAGTCGGTGCGCTCCGCCCGGCACCTCTCCGTTGAGTCCGCAGACCGCTCCGGCCGCGGCCCGTTGCCCTGACGCCGGCCGACAACGGCAGAAAAGTTGCGCGCCCGGGCAGATACGGCATTGTGGGTCCAAGTGTGTCAGGACAGGAACCCCCGGAGCAGGGCGGCGGTCCCTTCAAGATGTTGCCGGGTGGCCTGTTCCGCGGCAGCGGGATCGCCACTCAGAATAGCGTCCGCGATCTCTGCATGCTGTTCGTTGGAGTGTTCTAGGTTGGTCCCCAGGAACGGAATCCGGTCCAGCAGTTCGTTGAGTCTGCCCCGGGTTTCCGCGACGGACGCCACGAGGCTTGGCGCGCCTGTCAACTCGGCAATGGCAATGTGGAAGCGGGCATCCCTGGGCCGGTAGCTGGCATCGGTGGCAGCACTGACCTCCGCGAGACAATGGCGCAAGTGGCTGCGCGCTGCCGCAGATAAATCGGAACCTGCTGCCAGCGCGCTTGCCGCGGGCTCGATGACCCCCCGGAAGACGAGCACATCGTGAACATCGGCAGGCTCCAGTGGCCGGATGTCGTGCTGCGCCCGCACGGTAGTGCCGGAAACGTAGGTCCCGCCGTATCGTCCGCGCCGGACATCCAGGTAACCTGCACTCTGAAGTTCGCCCAGCGCGTCCCGAAGAGTCGCCCGCGAGACGCCCAGGTGCTCGGCAAGTTCCCGTTCCGGCGGGAGCTTCTCTGTGGGGGCGAAGATCCCGAGTTTGATTGTCCGGAGAATGTGCTCGATGGTTTCCTCGAAGGCATTTCCGCCGCGGACAGGCCGGAGCATGGCGTAGGACTGGCTGAAGGGGGACACGGTCAAATGATCAGCTCCAGATCGTCCGAAGTGCTGCAACTACTTTCCCTCACAGTACCGCGACGGGGCCCAAAGGTCTCCTAAGACACCAATGACTCAACCCCGCTCCAGATTTTGCTCAATTTAGCCGCGCCCCTTGACGTGTGTGATGCACACCACCAGACTAAGTCTCATGCTCTTGGACTAAAAACAGTCCTTTAAGGCCCTGGGTAGGTCCTGGGCAACATCCTCTCATCAAAGGGAAACGCATGAAATCAGCAGACGAAGGCACCGGCATTCGGGACACCGCGAGCGGCAACGAAGCGGACTACCTCCAGCATCGACGGCTCAAACGCGGGGCTGCCGGATGGGTCCTGCTCGCCGGGCTGGGCGTCGCCTACGTTATCTCCGGCGACTTCGCCGGCTGGAACCTGGGGCTGGCCCAGGGCGGCTGGGGCGGCCTGCTCGTAGCCTTCGTCCTGATGGGCATCATGTACACCTGCATGGTGTTCGGGCTCGCCGAGCTCTCCTCGACGCTTCCCACTGCCGGCGCCGGGTACGCTTTCGCACGGCGCGCCCTCGGACCCCTGGGCGGCTTCGCTACCGGGATAGCCGTGCTGATCGAATATGCCGTCGCGCCAGCCGCGATCGCCACCTTCATCGGAGGCTACATAGAAGCGCTCGGGCTGTTTGGACTGACCAACTCGTGGCCGGTCTACCTGGTCACGTACGCCATCTTCATCTGGATCCACCTCCGGGGGGTCGGCGAGGCCCTGAAGATCATGTTCGCCATCACCGCTGTGGCTGTCGTTGCCCTGGTGGCTGCCGCCATCGGGCTGCTGCCGAAATTCGACCCGACCAAGCTGTTCGACATCGTGCCTGACGGATCCGCTGGCTCCAGCGCTTTCCTCCCGATGGGCATCAGCGGCATACTAGCGGCCCTCGTTTACGGGATCTGGTTCTTCCTGGCCGTTGAAGGCGTTCCACTCGCGGCCGAGGAATCGGCCGACCCGAAAAGAGACATGCCCCGGGGCATAATCGTCGCCGTCCTCATCCTGGTCGGCTTCGGTGCCCTGATGCTGGTACTCGTTCCGGGCGCTGCCGGAGCGCAGGCCATGAGCACCTCGGACAACCCGTTGCCGGAGGCGCTCCGTCTGGCCTACGGAGGAAATACCTTCCTGGCCGACTTCATCAACTACGCCGGACTTGCCGGGCTCGTGGCCAGCTTCTTCTCGATCATCTACGCATACTCTCGGCAGCTGTTCGCGCTCTCACGCGCCGGCTACCTGCCAAAATGGCTTTCCCTCACAGGGGCACGCCGCACACCCTACTGGGCCCTGATCGTCCCGGGAACCATAGGCTTCCTGCTCGCCGCGGTCACCCGCGACGGCGCACTGCTCATCAACATCGCAGTTTTCGGGGCCACGGTCTCCTATGTGCTGCTGAACCTGTCCCACATCGTCCTTCGGATCAAGGAGCCTGAGCTGGAACGCGGCTACCGGACTCCGGGCGGCATCGTCACAACATCGATCGCCCTCGTCCTGTCCGCCGTCGCCGTCGTAGCTACGTTCGTTGTGGACGTCTACGCAGCCTCAATAACGGCGGCCATCTTCGCCGCAGCCATTGCGTACTACTGGTTCTACAGCCGCCACCGCATCGTCACGGGATCCCCGGATGAGGAATTTGCGCGGCTGGCCCTGGCTGAGGCCGAACTGAAGCAGTAGCTGTCCTTCGAACATAATCCCACCCATTGAAGACCAACGTTGCGGAGCAACCATGACTGAACAACCAAAACAATCCGGCCTGAACGTCCAGCTCACCCTCGATACGCTGAGAGAGGAGGTGGCCTCCGGAGCCATCGACACCGTGGTCGTGGCCATCACGGACTCCCTGGGGCGGCTTCAGGGCAAGCGCTGCGGCGCGCGCTCATTCCTCGAAGACGTCCTTGACCACGGCGCCGAAGGCTGCAACTACCTGCTGGCCGTCGACGTCGAGATGAATACCGTTGACGGCTACGCGATGTCCTCCTGGGAATCCGGGTACGGGGACATGATGATGCTCCCGGATATCTCCACTTTGCGCCGAGTTCCGTGGCAGGAAGGCACGGCCTTGGTGCTGTGCGACGTGATGTGGACGGACAAGTCCCCCGTGGTTGCTTCACCGCGGCAGATCCTGCGCGCCCAGGTGGAACGTCTCGAAAGACTCGGCTACCGCGCCTTCATGGGCACGGAGCTTGAGTTCCTGATGTTCGACGATTCCTACCGTGCGGCCTGGCAGAAGAACTATCACGGCCTTGATGCTTCCACCCAGTACAACGTCGACTACTCGCTTCTCGCGACCGCGCGCCTGGAACCGGTCATCCGCTCTATCCGCACCAACATGGAAGCAGCCGGCCTGGTGGTCGAATCGTCCAAGGGCGAGTGCAACTTGGGACAGCAGGAGATCACGTTCCGCTTCGACGAAGCCCTGAAGGCCTGCGATAAGCACACCTTCTACAAGAGCGGCGCCAAGGAAATCGCCGACCAGCACGGCAAGAGCATCAGCTTCATGGCGAAGTTCGATGAGCGGGAAGGAAACTCCTGCCACATCCACTTCAGCCTGACAGATCTGGACGGCAACCCCGTCCTACCCGGCGACGGCGAGCACGGGTTCAGCCCCGTCATGGAGCACTTCATGGCAGGCCAGCTGGCCGCACTGAAGGAACTCACATATTTCCTTGCCCCGAACGTCAACTCCTATAAGCGGTTTGTCGAAGGCAGCTTTGCCCCTACTGCCATCGCCTGGGGTATGGACAACCGCAGCTGCGCGCTCCGCGTCGTAGGTCATGGGCGGGGTCTGCGCACCGAGATACGGGTGGGCGGCGGAGACCTCAACCCTTACCTTGCAGCGGCCGCCTTGATCGCCGCCGTCATCCACGGGCTGGAAAACAGGCTGCCTTTGGGCCCCGCCATGAAGGGCAGTGCCTACGAGTCGGACGCCGAACGGCTCCCCACAAACCTCCGCGACTCACGGGACATGCTGGCTGACAGCAGCATCGCCCGCAAAGCGTTCGGAGACGCCGTGGTGGACCACTACGTCCACGCCGCCGGCGTCGAACTGAAAGCCTTCGACAGCGCTATCACTGACTGGGAGCGCGTGCGTGGCTTCGAACGACTCTGACACTTACCGGCCCAGGATTGCCCTGACCAGCTACTATCAGGACGCCGCGTGGGGAGTCTGGAAAGCCAAAGCGGCCATCGTCCCCGGAACCTATGTGGAGGCTGTGGTGGCAGCTGGCGGCACTCCAATCCTGCTGCCTCCGCTGGGCACGGATGAATCGGTGCTGGATCTGGTGGACGGGCTGATCGTGGTGGGCGGGCCCGATGTGGACCCCGCCCGCTACGGGGCCGCCGCGCACCCGAAAACCGCTCCCCAGCCGCTGCGTGACGAGCACGACACCATACTGACGCGGGCCGCCATGGACCGAGGCCTGCCGCTGTTCGCCATCTGCCGCGGGGCGCAAATCCTCAACGTTGCCCTGAACGGCAGCCTCAACCAGCACATCCCGGACACCAACCCCACAGCGAACTTCCAGCCGGCCCCGGGAGTGTACGGCGAGGCTGCCTTCACTACCGAGTCCGGCAGCCTGATACACGGGCTGCTGGGCGATGCGGCGAAAGCACCGTGTTATCACCACCAGGGCATGGACGCCGTACCGCCGAGCCTGCGCGTCACAGCTTCCTCCGCCGACGGGACCGTCCAGGCTCTGGAAGCGACAGACGGCGCCGGCTGGGTGCTCGGCGTTCAATTCCACCCGGAGCAAAACCCTGAAGACCTGCGGCTTTTCCGCGGATTTGTGCAGGCCGCCGGCAGCTACCGAGCCAACATGAAAGAGATGTCCACGACATGACAGCAACAACCTTTGACGTCATCAACCCGTCCAACGAGGAAGTCATCGAGACGGTCGCACTGGCCGGCCTGGCCGAAGTGGATGCCGCCATTGCCCGGGCGGCCGGCGCCTACGAATCCTGGCGAGCCGTTGCGCCGGCGGACCGCTCGCTGCTGCTGCGGCGCTTCGCCGCGGCTGTCGACGCGGATCTTGAAAACCTTGCCCGGCTTGAAGTCATCAATGCAGGGCACACCATCGGCAATGCACGCTGGGAGGCGGGCAACGTCCGCGATGTGCTCAACTACTATTCCGCCGCGCCGGAGCGTCACTTCGGGAAGCAGATCCCGGTGGCCGGGGGTGTCAACATCACCTTCCACGAACCCCTCGGCGTGGTGGGGATCATCGTGCCGTGGAACTTCCCCATGCCGATAGCCGCCTGGGGCTTTGCCCCTGCACTGGCGGCGGGCAACACCGTAGTGCTGAAACCGGCCGAGATGACTCCGCTGACTGCCATCCGCCTGGCGGAACTGGCGCTTCAGGCCGGCATCCCGGAGGGTGTCTTCCAGGTGGTTCCGGGAAAGGGTTCGGTGGTGGGCGAACGTTTCGTCACCCATCCTGCCGTCCGGAAGGTGGTCTTTACAGGGTCCACCGGTGTCGGCAAGAAGATCATGGCGGGCTGCGCCGGCCAGGTGAAGAGGGTGACGCTGGAACTCGGGGGGAAGAGCGCCAACATTGTCTTCAACGACGCCGATCTGGAAATGGCAGCGGCGGCGGCGCCCGGCGGCGCCTTTGACAATGCAGGTCAAGACTGTTGCTCACGATCCCGCATCCTGGTCCAACGCGACGTCTACGACCGTTTCATGGAGTTGCTTGAGCCCGCCGTCATGGCCCTCACCGTCGGCGATCCTGCCGACGAAGGAACCTCAATGGGCCCCCTCATCTCGGCCCAGCAGCGCCAGACGGTCGCCGGCTTCGTGCCGGACGACGCCCCCATCGCCTTTCAGGGCCAGGCCCCGGCCGGACCGGGGTTCTGGTTCCCGCCTACTGTGCTCACCCCGGACCTGGGCTCACCGTCCTTCACGGAAGAGATATTCGGCCCCGTGGTGGCCGTGGTTCCTTTCACGGATGAGGCCGACGCGATCCGGATCGCCAACAACACCGATTACGGGCTGTCCGGCTCCATCTGGACCTCTAGCGTGGACCGCGCGCTGCGTGTGGCCCGGGGCGTTGAATCCGGAAATCTGTCCGTGAATTCCCACTCCTCCGTCCGATATTCCACGCCCTTCGGCGGCTTTAAGCAGTCAGGGCTGGGCCGTGAACTCGGACCCGATGCCCTGGATTCTTTTACCGAAACCAAGAACGTCTTCATCTCAACCCAGGCCCTGGCCTAAACAATCCCGGCACTTTCCACCATTACTAAAGGAGTTCCCATGAAAGCAGTAGTCTCCAACCGCCTCGAAGGACGCAGCGCCGTCATCACCGGTGGCGCCAGCGGCATCGGCCTGGCCACGGCCCGCCGCATGGCCGCCGAAGGAGCCAACGTGGTGATCGCCGACATCGAGCCCACTACGGGGCTGGCAGCGGCAACCGAAGTGGGCGGCCTCTTTGTCAAGGTCGATGTCACCAGCGAGCAGGAAGTCCGGAACCTCTATGCCCAGACCAAGGAAACTTATGGCAGCGTTGACATCGCCTTCAACAATGCCGGCATCTCCCCGGCCAACGACGGCTCGATCCTGGACACCGGCATCGATGCCTGGCGCAAGGTACAGGAAGTAAACCTGACGTCTGTGTACTACTGCTGCAAGTACGCCATTCCGTACATGCAGGAGCAGGGCAAGGGCTCCATCATCAACACCGCCTCCTTCGTCGCCGTCATGGGTGCGGCGACGTCGCAGATTTCCTACAGCGCGTCCAAGGGCGGTGTGCTGTCCATGAGCCGGGAACTCGGCGTCGAATTCGCCCGTCAGGGCATCCGCATCAACGCCCTGTGCCCAGGACCGGTGAACACCCCGCTGCTGAAGGAACTTTTCGCCAAGGATCCGGAGAAGGCCGCGCGCCGGTTGATCCACGTCCCGCTGGGCCGGTTCGCGGAGCCTGAGGAACTCGCTGCAGCCGTGGCGTTCCTGGCCAGCGATGATGCGTCGTTCATCACCGCCTCGACTTTCCTGGTTGACGGCGGGATTTCCGGGGCCTACGTGACACCGATCGACTGACCGCACTGCGGACGATCATCTCGGACAGGTGCCGGCCAGGATTAGATCCTGGCCGGCACCGTCTCGTTGGTTCCTAGACGAAGGCCGATTTCCCGGTCACGGCCCGGGCCACGATCAACGAGTTGATCTCGTAGCTGCCCTCGTAGGTGTACAGGATTTCGGCGTCGCCGAAGAGCTTGCCCATCTCGTAGTCGCTGCTGATGCCGTTGCCGCCCATCAGGGACCGTCCCATCGCCACGGAAGCCCGGGCCAGCCGCGTGGTGGTGGACTTGGCCATCGCGGCCTGGACCATTTCCAGCTTGCCCTCCTCCTGGATCCTCGCCAGTTGCGCCATGAGCGCCAAGGAGGCGGAAGCATTCCCCAGGATCTCGGCCAGCTGTTGCTGGATGAGCTGGAAGCTGGCCAGTTCCTTGCCGAACTGCTTGCGTTCCAGCGAGTAGGCACGCGCGACGTCGAACGCGGCCAGCTGGATGCCGGCACCTTGCCAGCCCACCCAGGCGCGCGAATCGCGCAGGAGTTCGTTGGCCCTGGAGAAGTCGGTGGCGCCGGGCAGCATGTTCGATTCCGGGATGCGGACCTCGTCCAGCACGATGTCCGCGTTCTGCATGATCCGCAGCCCGATCTTGTTGGCGATCTTGGTGGCGGTGTAGCCGGGGCGGTCCGTCTCCACGATGAAGCCCTTGATCTGCTGGTCGGCAACGTCGCGGGCCCAGACCAGGGCGAAGTCGGCTATAGTCCCGGCGCCGATCCAGCGCTTGGCGCCGCTGATCACCCACTCGCCGTCCTGGCGCCGTGCAGTGGTGGCCAGCCCGCCGGCGATGTCCGAGCCGTGGTCCGGCTCGGTGAGGGCGAAGGCGCCGAGCTGGGTGAAGGCGGTGAGTCCCGGCAGCCAGCGTTGCTTCTGTTCCTCCGAGCCGAGCTGGTCGATCATGCCGACAATCAGCTCATTATGGATCCCCACGAGGGCCGAGAGCGAAACATCGGCGCGGGCCACCTCGACATACATGAGGCCCTTGAAGAGCTTGGAGGTGCCGTCCGTCTGCAGCCCGCCGAGGCCGTACTTCCCCAGCTCGGCCAGCAGCCCGAAGGGGAACTCCTCACGGTTCCAGTAGTCGATCGAGGCCGCCCGGATCCGGGACTGGAGGAAGTCCCGCACCTCCTGGTAGCGGGCCTGTTCGTCCGGGGGCAGCAGGTCCACGATGTACATCAGGTCGGCGTCCGGAAAGGGCGGCGACGCCACGTCCTTCGGCACCATACCCGGCGCCGTCCCCTCCGGGGGTGCCGCCTGTCCGCTGGCACGTCCTTGTGGCTGCACAGGCATGTATCCCTTCGTCATGCAGCGCCCGCAGAGCAGCGCCGCTCTTCCAAACCCTTGGATGTCCTAGTATATTGCACAGTGACGGGGATCACTAGGATTGCGGTCCCCCGGGCAACGGCGCCGGGCCCGGAACGGCGGCGCCACCAGACGTCGAAAGGTGCACCATGACCGTCACCGAGGAATTCCGCGCCGCACGCGACAGACTGCTTGCCCTCCGCGAGGACTACAGCGGGGCGCGCAGCGAATTCCAGTGGCCGCGGTTTGAAGAATTCAACTTCGCGCTGGACTGGTTTGACCAGATCGCCGCGGATCCCGCCAAGGCAGGCAGTCCGGCCCTCGTGATCGTCGAGCAGGACGGCTCCGCGACCCGCCGCAGCTTCGCGGAGCTCTCACGCCGCTCCTCCCAGGTGGCCAACTGGCTGCGCGGCCAGGGCGTCCGGCGCGGGGACCGGATGATCATCATGCTCGGCAACCAGGTTGAGCTCTGGGAGCTGATGCTGGCCGGCATCAAACTGGGCATCGTGATGATCCCCACCACCACCCTGATGGGCCCTGCCGATCTGCGGGACCGGGTGGAGCGCGGCGAGGCACTTTGGGCCGCCGTCGGCAGCGCCAACATCGCCAAGTTCGCCGACGTTCCGGGACGCTACACCCTGATCGAGGTCGGCGCCGGCGAGCGCAGCAGCACCGGCGCGCTGCAGTACGCCGAATCCCACGACGCCGACGCGGCTTTCGCCCCGGACGCCCCCACCATGGCTGACGAAACCCTGCTGCTCTACTTCACGTCGGGCACCACCTCCAAGGCCAAGCTGGTGGAACACACGCACACGTCCTACCCCGTGGGGCACCTGTCCACGATGTTCTGGATCGGGCTGGAGCCGGGCGACGTGCACCTCAATGTCGCCTCGCCGGGCTGGGCGAAGCATGCCTGGTCCAATGTGTTCACGCCGTGGATCGCCGAGGCCTGCGTGTTCATCTACAACTACGAGCGCTTCGACGCCAAGGCCCTGATGGAACAGATGGACCGCGAGTCCGTGACGAGCTTCTGCGCCCCGCCCACCGTGTGGCGCATGCTGATCCAGGCCGACCTGACGCAGCTGAAGAACCCGCCCACCAAGGTGGTGTCCGCCGGCGAGCCGCTCAATGCGGAGGTGATCGACCAGGTCCACCGCGCCTGGGGTCAGACCATCCGGGACGGCTTCGGCCAGACCGAATCCACCGTGCAGATCGCCAACACTCCCGGCCAGCCGATCAAGATCGGCGCCATGGGCAAGCCGCTGCCGGGCTACGACGTCGTGCTCATTGATCCCGCCACCGGCGAGGAAGGCGACGACGGCGAACTCTGCCTGGGCCTGGATCCCCGCCCCGTCGGGCTGATGAAGGCGTACTACGGCGACCCCGAAAAGACGGCGGAGGCCTTCCGCGACGGCTACTACCACACCGGCGATATGGCGAGCCGGGACGAGCGCGGCATCATCACCTACGTGGGCCGCGGCGACGACGTCTTCAAGTCCTCCGACTACCGGCTGTCCCCGTTCGAGCTGGAAAGCGTGCTGATCGAGCACCCGGCCGTGGCTGAGGCCGCCGTCGTCCCCTCCCCCGACGCGCTTAAGCTCTCGGTGCCCAAGGCGTTTGTGGTCCTCGCTGCCGGGCACGAGGCCGGGCCGGAACTGGCCGAGGAGATCCTGCGGTACTGCCGCGACCATCTGCCCCCGTTCAAGCGGATCCGCCGGCTGGAATTCGCCGAGCTGCCCAAGACGATCTCGGGCAAGATCCGGCGCGTGGAGCTGCGGCACAGCGAGGAGCTGCGCCACGGCGGAGGGACGCTGCCGGCGGGCCTCGGCACGGAGTACTCCGAGGCTGATTTCCCGGGCCTGAAAAGCCAGCCGGAAAAGCTAGGCTGAAACGCATGACGCTTGAGACGAGCTACAGGGGGTGCCGTGGGAACCCCGCTGCCGCGTGATCCGATTGCCGATGCCCGGCTGAACTGGGAGCGGCACGGCTGGGCCGACGTCGCCGCGCCAATGGCCGCCATCACCGCCATCATGCGGACCCAGCAGATCCTGCTGGCCCGGATCGAAGGCGCCCTCAAGCCGTTCGGGCTGACCTTCGCCCGGTACGAACTGCTGGCGCTGCTGAGCTTTGCCCGCAGCGGCGCGCTGCCCATGAACAAGGCCAGCGCCCTGCTCCAGGTCCACCCCACCTCGGTGACCAACGCCGTCGACCGCCTCCAGGACGCCGGGCTGGTGGTCCGCTCCAAGCATCCCACCGACGGGCGCACCACCCTGATTGAACTGACCGCCGAGGGGCGCACCCTTGCCAAGCGGGCGACGGCGGTGCTCAACTCCGAGGTCTTCGGCCAGTCCGGTTTCGACGGGCAGGACGTCGACCAGCTGATCCGGATCCTGGGCGCCTTCCGCCGCAATGCCGGGGACTTCAGCGGCTGAAAAGCCGGCTCAGCCTCCGATGCCGGCGAGGACGGGCCTGCGATCGAGGTGGATTCCGGCGATCATGCACCGCACGGAGCCGCCGGCCAGTTCAATCGTGGGAACATCGACGGGCAGCAGGGTACAGCTGCTTTCGATGATGGCCTTTTGTTCCGCCGTCAGGCTCCCCAGGGCCCGCCGGGACAGCGCCAGCACGCGGCCCTCCGCGCCCTGGAGCTCGATCGCGTTGCCTGCGAAATTGAGGATCTGGTTGTGGCTCAACTCGATCACCGTCCGTCCCCCGCCGGAAAGCCGTTCCGCCACCTCGCGCCGGCGCTCCGCCGACGGGATCAGGCCCAGCCCGACCATCGCGAAGTCCGTCGCCACGGACATCATCACATTCGTGTGATAGACGGCGGTGCCGTCCGCGTCGGCCGCGTCGAACAGCATGGGCTCATAGCCGAAGTTCGTGCAGAACCGCTCCAGCGCGACGGGATCGGCCCGGCGGGAGCGTGCGGCGTACGCCACACGGCCGGCGTGGTCCAGGACCATGGCGCCCGTTCCCTCCAGGAACACGCGGTCCATTTCCAGCCCGGAGTAGTCGATAACGTCCTGCACGCGGTAGTGGGTCTTGAGGAAGTCGAGAATGTCGCTGCGGCGTTCGTGGCGGCGGTTCGGGGCGTACATCGGGAATATCCCAATGTGGCCGCCCGCATGGGTGGAGAGCCAGTTGTTGGGAAACACGCTGTCCGGGCGGGTTTCGTCATGGTCCTCGAACACGTGCACCGTGACGCCGGCAGTTTCCAGCGCCTCGGCCAGCCCGGTCACCTCACTGCGGGCTGCAGCGGCAAGCGTTTTCCGGTCCACGGAGCGAGCCGGCATCTGGAAGGCATTGTCCCCTGCCGTCGCCGGGTTGGGCATGAAGGTGTGCGGCCGTACGAGGACGACGGCGGACGGGGCTTGAACGGACATCGGAGACTCAGGAGCCAACCGGGGAGAGAGCACCCACGAGACCGAACAGGTTCTTCGGGTCCTCCGGGCTTGCCACGAGGTCGATCTCCACGAAGAAGTCGGTGCCGTCGACGGCGTCGCGCACGAACCGCAGGGCCGAGAAATCCTCAATGGCAAAGCCGACTGAGTCGAAGATGGTGATCTGCGCAGCGGACGTGCGCCCGGGCGCCCTGTCCGCCAGGACCTGCCAGAACTCCGTCACGCCAAAGTCGGCCGGCATGTGCTGGATCTCCCCTTCGATGCGGGTCTGGGGGGCGTACTCCACGAACACGTCGCCGAGTCCGAGGATAGCAGGTTCAAGCTCGGTCTTCCCCGGGCAGTCCCCGCCGATGGCGTTGATGTGGACGCCCGGTTCAATCAGGTCCGCTGTGAGGACGGTGGCGTTCGCCTTGTCCGCGGTGCACGTGGTGATGACATCGGCACCGCGCACTGCATCGGCTGCGGACGTGGCGATCGTGATGTCGAAGCCCAGGGGCGCCATGTTGGCCACGAACTTCTCCAGTGCGGCGGGATCGGTGTCCCATACCCGGAGCGTGGAGATACCCAGGGCGCTGCGGAACGCGAGGGCCTGGAACTCGGACTGGCTTCCGCTGCCGATCATCGCCATGACGCGCGCGTCGGTACGGGCCAGCTTTTTCGCCACCATGCCGGACGTCGCCGCGGTGCGCAGCGCCGTCAGCACCGTCATCTCGGTAAGGAACGTGGGGTAGCCGTTGTGGACGTCGGCCAGGACGCCAAACGCCGTCACGGTCTGGAACCCACGCGCGGGGTTGGACGGGTGCCCGTTGACGTACTTGAAACCATAGGTCTCGTGGTCGCTCGTGGGCATGAGCTCGATGACGCCGAACGGCGTGTGGCTGGCCACACGGGGCGTCTTATCGAACGATTGCCAGCGCCGGAAATCATCCTCAAGGTACTGGATCATTCCGGAAATGATGTTCTCCGGCCCGCGTCCTGCAGCCCAGCGCACCATGTTGTGGACATCGACAAAGCGCGTCATCTGCGCCCCCTAATTCTCTAGCTATCCATTGATGCCACAACTCTAAACTTCGGCGATATGCAGGCTCAATTGCCGAATAGTAAGCTTTTTGTTGAGTTACTGAGCATAATGACGATCGGCTTTGCGCATTGTGTACACCTGGTCCTCTGGATCCCCCGCCGGATCCCCGGATGCCCGTTCCCTAGCGCAGCACCGAGCTGAGCAGGAGGCTCGTCTCGCTGTTGACAATGCCGTCGACCCCCCGGATCCGCCCCAGGACCTGGTCGAAGCCGGTGAGGCTCTCGGTCCGGAGCTCCGCCACCAGGTCCCAGCCTCCGTTGGTGGTGTGCAGCGCCGTGATTTCCGGAAAGCCCCTGAGCTGGCGGATGACCCTGTCCGTAGTCCTGCCCTCCACAGCGATCAGGGCAATGGCGTGGATCGCCAGGGGATCGAGCTCGTCGCGCACCCGGACCGTGAAGCCGACGATGGTCCCCGATGCCACCAGCCGCTCCAGCCGGCTGTTGACGGTTGCCCGGGCGACATCGAGCCTGCGGGCCAGGCTGGCCACCGAGGCCCTGCCGTCCTCACGGAGGGCGGAGAGGAGCCGGCGATCAAGGTCAGTGAGGGGGGTCATCGTCATAATGTATACCCGGCTTCATCGTTTTGTGAGTTTTTTCAATGAAAAGTTGGTTTTTTGGCCATTGAGGATGCACATCACTCAACCGTAGTGTTGTCGCAGCGGTGATGCAGGACACAAGAAACGCTGCCGCCACTCCGCTCCCACCAAGTTCAAAGGGTTAAAAGATGCCGTCTTCCTTCATGCCGTCGCTGAGGCTCGCTGCCGTTGTCGCAGCCGCCGCGCTGGCCCTCACCGCTTGCACCAACGCCTCGCAGACCGCCGCAGGCTCCTCGTCGGTGCCTGACGGCTTCGACCCCTCGGCAATCCGGAAGGACGAAGTACTGGCCGCGTTGGTTTCCCCGGAGCTGAAGGCAAAAGCCGTCCTGACCGTCGGCTCCGACACGTCCTACGCCCCCGCCGAATTCCTGGGTGCCGATGGCCAGACGCCGCAGGGCTACGACGTCGACATCGCCAAAGCGGTCGGTGCCACCCTCGGCCTGAGCACCAAGGTTGAGACGGCGGAGTTCACCGGCATCCTGCCGGCACTGGGCCCCAAGTATGATCTCGGCATCTCCTCGTTCACCATCAACCCCGAGCGCGCCCAGACCGTGAATTTTGTCAGCTATTTCAATGCAGGCGTGCTGTGGGCCGTGGCCAAGGGCAACCCGAAGAACTTCGCGGTGGAGGATATCTGCGGCAAGAAGGTGGGAGTCCAGACCGGCACCGTAGAGGAGGACCCCGATGTGTCCGGCCGCTCCCGCAAGTGCGTCGCCGAGGGCAAGCCCGCCATCGACATCGTCACGCTGAAGAACCAGACAGATGTCACCACGCGCCTGGTCAACGGCAGCATCGACGCCATGGCCGCAGACTCGCCGGTCATCGGTTACGCCCTGTCGCAGACCGGGGACAAACTCCAGACGCTGGGCGAAGTCTACGACGCCGCACCGCAGGGAATTGCCATTGCGAAGTCGGACACTGCGTTGTCCGAACTCATCGGCAAGGTCATGAACAAGCTCATCAGCGATGGCACCTACGGGAAAATCCTGGACAAATGGAACAACTCCAAGGGCGCCGTGACCACGTCTGAAGTGAACCCGGTGGTGGGCAGTTGAGCATCCTGACGCAGGGCGAGACCACAACCGTCCAGCCCGGGCAACGACGCCGGGGACCGGAACTCATCAACGCCGTTCCGGTCCGGCACCCCGGCCGATGGGCCGCGGGCGCTGTCATCCTGCTGTTCGCCGCCATCATGGCCCAGAGCGTGTTCACCAACGCCAACTTCCGCTGGGAGACGGTGGGGAAGTACCTCCTGGACGTTCTGGTGGTCCAAGGCATCGGCTGGACGCTGCTCCTGACGGTGCTCTCGATGGTAATCGCCATTGTGCTGGCCGTGCTGCTCGCCTTCATGCGCCAGTCCGACAACCCGCTGTTCCGGGGCGTGAGCTGGGCCTGGGTCTGGTTCTTCCGCGGAACGCCGGTCTACACCCAGCTCGTCTTCTGGGGCCTCATTTCGGTGCTCTATCCCAAGATCGCCGTGGGCGTTCCGTTCGGGCCCGAGCTGTTCAGCTTCAGCACACAGGACGTGATCACCGCCTTCGTGGCGGCGGTCCTGGGGCTGGGGCTGAACGAGTCCGCGTACCTTGCCGAGATCTTCAGGGCGGGCCTGAAATCGGTCGACCCCGGCCAGATGGAGGCCGCCGAGGCTTTGGGCATGCGCAAGTCCAAGATCATGTGGCGCATCATCCTGCCCCAGGCCATGCGCGTGATCGTGCCCCCGACCGGCAATGAAACCATCGGAATGCTCAAGACCACCTCGCTGGTCCTTGCAGTGCCTTTCACCCTGGATCTGACGTTCGCCACCAATGGAATCGCCAACAGGAGCTACCTGCCCATTCCCCTGCTGATCGTCGCCGCGGTCTGGTACCTCGTCATCACCAGCGTTCTCATGGTGGGTCAGTTCTACATCGAACGCCACTTCGGCAAGGGTGTGGACAACCTCGTTCCCGCGCCGGTCAAACCCTTACAAGCCCCCGCCAGCGCCGTCGCCGCCCCGGCAGCCCCGGCAGCCCACGCACCCCACGCACCCCACGCACCCCGGAAAGAGGATGAGGTTCTGTGACCATCACCAGTGACGTCGTGACGAAGGAAGCCCTCGTCCGGATTGACGGGGTCCACAAGTACTTTGGCAGCCACCATGTGCTCCGCGGCATTGACATGACAGTCCGGCAGGGTGAGGTTTCAGTGCTGATCGGGCCGTCCGGGTCCGGGAAGTCCACGCTTCTGCGCTGCATCAACATGCTCGAGACCATCAGCGCCGGCCGGATCCGCGTCAGCGATGACCTCATCGGTTTCCGCGAAAGCCGCGGGCGCCTCCATGACCTCACCACCAAGGAGATAGCAGCGCAGCGGCGGGACATCGGCATGGTGTTCCAGAAGTTCAACCTCTTCGCCCACCGTACCGCGCTGCAGAACATCATCGAGGCACCCACCCAGGTCAAAGGACAATCCAAGGTGAAGGCCCGGGCGAGGGCCATGGAGCTGCTGGACAGGGTGGGCCTGGCCAACCACGCCAATCACTATCCCGCCCAGCTCTCGGGCGGCCAGCAGCAGCGCGTGGCCATTGCCCGTGCACTGGCTATGGACCCGGAACTGATGCTTTTCGACGAGCCCACGTCCGCCCTCGACCCCGAACTGGTGGGTGATGTCCTCAACGTGATGAAGGACCTGGCCAAGTCCGGCATGACCATGATCGTGGTGACCCACGAGATCGGCTTCGCCCGGGAGGTCGGTGACACGCTGACCTTCATGGACGGCGGCGTCGTCGTCGAAAGCGGCGACCCGCGCCAGCTGATCGCTGACCCCCAGCATGCCCGGACCCGGGAGTTCCTTTCAAAGGTCCTGTGAGATCCCGGCCTGCTTCCGCTGCAACGGCGGGAGGCATCGGCGGCTGAGGTCAGACACCAAGCGCCGTCTGGCCGTGAACGCGGCCCGGCCGTCCCCTAGACTTCGGTGGAGCGGAGCGTTCGGATGGAACGTGCCTGGGACCTGAGGAGAACACAATGATTCCGGAAATCAACTTCTGGGCGGTACTGGTGGCCACGCTGTCCAGCATGGTCGTGGGCTCCGTCTGGTACACGCCCAAGGTGTTCGGCAACTACTGGATGCGCGTCGCCAAGGTCACCCCGAGCGGCAATTCACGGGACGCCGTCAAGCCCATTCTGGTCACCCTCGTGGTCAGCTTCGTCAGTGCCTGGGTCCTTGCCGGTTCCGCCGCCATCTCCCAGCACTTCTACGGCGGAAATTTCCTTCCCAACACCCTGATCACGGCCACCATTCTCTGGGCCGGTTTCACTGCGGCCCGCTTCATCACCCACGATGCCTTCGAGGGCCGCCCCGCCCGCCTGACGCTCCTGAACTGCGCCCACGAACTGGCCACCTTTGAGGTCATGGCCCTCATCATCGGCCTGTTCGGGATCAGCGCGGCGTAGCCTGCCCGCTCCCCGACAGCTACCGGCGGAGCCGCTCCCGCGGCCCTGCTCAACTTCGGCCCTGCTCAGCCGCGGGCCGGCTTCGCGCGGACGTGCATTCTCTCGCCCTGGCGCCCAAAGAGGCTGATGAACTCCACCGGCCGGGTGTCCGCCCGGCCGAACCAATGCGGGATCCGCGTGTCGAACTCTGCCGCTTCGCCGGGAGGCAGCACGATGTCCTGGTCCCCGAGCACCAGCCGCAGCTTGCCGTTGAGCACGTAAATCCATTCGTAGCCCTCATGGACCTGGGGTGTCGGCTCCTCTGGACCACCTGCGTTCAGGACGAGCTTGTAGGCCTGCACGCCACCGGGCCGGCGGGTCAGCGGCACAATGGTCATCCTCTTATTGATGATGGGCCGCAGGTGAACCCGCGGATCCCCGGTTGTGGGCGCACCCACCAGTTCGTCCAGCGGAACCTGGTGCGCTTTGGCCAGGGGCAAGAGCAGTTCCAGATTGGGCCGCCGCTGTCCCGATTCCAGCCGGGAGAGCGTGCTGACCGAGATACCCGTGACCGTCGAAAGCGCAGACAGGGTGGTGTCGCGGCTGATCCGCAGGGCGCGGAGCCGCGGACCGACGGCTGCGAGGACATCATCAAGTTCATCCATGCTTTCAGTTTGCCACTTCAGCAAAGAAGGTTGCCACCGTCCGAGCCGCCACCGACGATGGATGTGGAGGTAAGAAAAATGACAGAAATGAACAACACATTGGTGGACGTCGTCATTGTTGGCGGTGGTGCAGCCGGCTTGAATGCGGCCCAGATGCTGGGCCGGTCACGCCGGTCGGTACTGGTGGTGGACGGCGGTGAACCCCGGAATGCACCGGCCGACGCGGTGCACGGCTTCCTGTCCCGCGACGGGATCAGCCCTGCCGAGCTGTACCGGATTGGCCGCGCCGAGGCGGAGTCCTACGGCTGCCGGTTCCTCAACGGGCAGGTGGTTGGCGTCACCGGCTCCAAGGGCCGCTTTTCGGTAGCGCTGGAGGACGGAAGCATGGTCCGCGGCCGCCGGCTCCTCATCGCCACCGGGCTGGTGGACGAACTGCCGGACATACCGGGTTTGCGTGAACGCTGGGGCAAGGATGTCCTGCACTGCCCCTACTGCCACGGCTGGGAAGTCCGGGACCAGGCCATTGGCATCCTTGCCACCGGACCGCTCGCGGCCCATCAGGCACTACTTTTCCGGCAGTGGAGCGCCAACGTCACGCTGTTCCTCAATAACGCCCTGCAGCCCACGGACGTCGAACTGGACCAGCTGGCAGCGCGCGGCATTACGGTGGTTGACGGCCGCGTGGACTCCCTTCGCGTGGAGCGGGACAGGCTGACCGGAGTCGCGTTGATCGGCGGCAGCGTCGTGGCAGTGGACGCCGTGGTGACGGCACCCCGATTCATGGCACGGACCGCTGCCTTTGCGGAGCTGGGACTCAAGGCCGTCCAACACCTGACCGGAATGGGCGAACACCTCGAAACCGACGACGACGGAGCCACCGGCGTGCCCGGGGTGTGGGCGGCAGGCAACGTCACCGATCTCCGCGCGCAGGTGCTGTCCTCGGCAGCCGCCGGGGCGTGGGCCGGCGTCGGCATCAATGCGGACCTGATGGCGGAGGAACTGGCGGAAGCCGTCGCGGTGTGGACAGGCCGGGCCGCCGCCGTTACCGGCTGAGCCGCTCCCGGAGCCCCGCCGCGAAAGCTGCCTAGCGGTGGTTGAATTCCGGCTGGCGCTTCTCGCTGAAGGCCGCCATGCCTTCCTTCTGGTCCTCGGTGGCGAACAACGAATGGAACACGCGTCGTTCAAACAGGACGCCCTGGGCCAGCCCGGTCTCGAAAGCCACGTTGACCGCTTCCTTCGCCACCATCGCCACCGGCTTGGACTTGGAGGCGATCACCTCTGCAGCCTTCAGCGCCTCCTCGACTACATCCGCGGAGGCCACCACGCGGGACACCAAGCCGGAGCGTTCCGCTTCCTCGGCGTCCATGAAGCGCCCGGTCAGGATCATGTCCATCGCCTTGGCCTTGCCCACCGCCCGCGTCAGTCGCTGCGAGCCGCCCATGCCGGGCAGCACGCCCAGGTTGATTTCCGGCTGGCCGAACTTGGCGTTGTCCCCGGCGATGATGAAATCGCACATCATCGCGAGCTCGCAGCCGCCGCCCAGGGCGAACCCGGAGACCGCCGCCACGACGGGGATCCGGAGCCTGGTGAAGTCCTCCCACCCACGGAACCAGTCTGCGGCATACATGTCCATGTAGCCCTTGGACTGCATTTCCTTGATGTCTGCCCCGGCGGCGAAGGCCTTCGCCGAGCCGGTCACCACCACAGCGCCCACCTGGGGGTCCGCGTCCAGAGCGGTGACGGCAGCCACCAGTTCGTCCATGGTGGCCTTGTTGAGGGCATTGAGCGCCTCGGGCCGGTTGAGCGTCACGAGACCCACGCGGCCGCGGCGCTCCACCAGGATGTTTGCGTACTGCTCCGTCATTCGTGTCCCCTTTCGGGTTGTCTTTCGGATGGTCTTGATTCAGAGCTGGTGGGCCGGGCCGCTAGTGCGCGGACTTGTCCCGGATGTCCGTGATGATGCCGGAGAAGTCCCGGCCGGCACCGCCCTCTGCGGCAAAAGTATCGTAGATTTCGGAGGCAAGCGGTCCCAGCCGGGCGGCGACGCCGGTGCTTTCGAGGGCGTTGAGCGCCAGCTTGAGGTCCTTCGCCATCAGTGCACCCGCGAATCCGGGCTGGTAGTCCCGGTTGGCAGGGCTCGTGGGGACCGGTCCCGGCACGGGGCAGTTGGTGGTCAGCGCCCAGCACTGTCCCGAGGCCGCGGAGGCGACGTCGAACAGCGCCTGGTGCGTCAGCCCGAGCTTCTCACCGAGCACGAAGGCCTCGCTGACCGCGATCATGGAGACCCCGAGGATCAGGTTGTTGCAGATTTTTGCCGCCTGTCCCGCGCCGTGCTCCCCGCAGTGGACCACGCGCTTGCCCATGACTTCAAGCATCGGCCTCACCGCCTCGAAGTCCTCCGGCAGCGCGCCGACCATGAACGTCAGGGTGCCGGCTTCGGCCCCCACAACACCGCCGGAGACGGGGGCGTCCACGGAGCGGTGGCCGGCGGCGACGGCCAGCCCGGCGGCCTCGCGGGCCTCGTCCACGTTGATCGTGGAGCAGTCCAGGAATAGCGTGCCGGCCGGCGCGGTCGCCAGCAGCCCGGGTTGCCCGCCCGTGCCGCGGTAGGCATCCAGGACGTGCTTGCCGCTGGGCAGCATGGTCAGTACGACGGCGGCACCCGCCACCGCTTCGGCCGCGGTGGCCGCGGTCGCGACGCCATGCGCCCGGGCGGTGTCGATCGCCGCCGGTACGACGTCGAACCCGGTCACGGCGTAGCCTGCCTTGACCAGGTTGATGGCCATCGGTCCGCCCATGTGGCCGAGGCCCAGGAACGCGATGGAGCCCGCGTCCGGCGTGGTCCCGGACGGCGCTGGGTCAGGCTGCACTGTTTCAGCCTGTAGTTTTTCAGACATGGTCTGTCTCCTTTGAAGCCAGTTTGAGTTCGCGGTCGCCCAGCGGCGCAAAGTAGGACTCGACGTCGTCGCGGCTGACCTCCGCGAGTGTGGCGGGCTGCCAGTGCGGATTGCGGTCCTTGTCCACCACCTGGGCCCGGATGCCCTCGCGGAAGTCGGGGCCGGCCAGGAAGCGCAGGCCCACCCGGTACTCCTGCTCGAGGGCTTCCTCCAGGCTCAGCCCACGGACGCGCCGCAGGGATTCCAGCGCCACCTTCACGGCAGTCGGCGACTTGGCCGCGATCGTGTCGGCCGCCTCGGCGGCCTCCCCGGCCCCTTCTCCGTCCGCTCCTCCCTCAAAGGCGCGCAGCCGGCGCAGGATCTCCTCGGCGTCGTCGCCGGAGTAGCAGGCGTCAATCCACTCCTGCTGTTGCGCCAGTGTCGAGGGTGGAGCCTGTTCCGTGAAGCGTACGACGGCGGCGTCCGCCGTCTCACTCTCCAGCGCCACCGCCAGTTCAGCCAGGCGTCCGGATGCCACGAAGTGGTCCGCCAGCCCCAGGAACAGCGCGTCGGCACCGCTCAGGTGAGCGCCGGTCAGCCCGGCGTGGGTGCCGGACTCCCCCGGCGAACGGGAGAGCAGCAGGGTCCCGCCGACGTCGGGCACGAAGCCGATCGTGGTTTCGGGCATGCCCATCCGGGTGCGTTCCGTGACGATCCGGACCGAGCCGTGCGCGGAAATGCCCACGCCGCCGCCGAGGACCAGGCCGTCCATGAAGGCCACATAAGGTTTGGGGTAGCCGGAGATGATGGAATTCAACCGGTACTCCTCCGCCCAGAAGTCCGCGGTGGCATGGCCGCCGTCGAGCATGTCCCGGTAGATGGCCACAATGTCCCCGCCCGCGCACAGGCCCCGCCCGCCGGCGCCGCGGACCAGCACGGTGGCCACGGCGTCGTCGTCGGCCCACTGCGTGAGCTGCTTCAGCATGGCCGAGGCCATGCCCGCGGTGAGCGCATTGACCGCCGTGGGCCGGTTCAGGGTGACGATGCCGAGGCGGCCGCGCTTTTCAAAAAGAACTTCGTCGAACAGGACCTCAGCGGCCGGCTCGGAGACTTCCTCGGCGTGCTTCCCCGCCATCAGCTGCCTTCCGGCATCACGAAGCTCGCGCCCTGGCGGATGCCCGAGGGCCAGCGGGTGGTGACCGTCTTGGTCTTGGTGTAGAAGCGGAAGGCGTCGGCGCCGTGCTGGTTGAGGTCCCCGAAGCCCGAGGCCTTCCAGCCGCCGAAGCTGAAGTAGGCGATCGGCACCGGGATGGGGACGTTGATGCCCACCATGCCCACCTGGACCCGGCTGGCGAAGTCCCGGGCGGCGTCGCCGTCGCGCGTGAAGATCGCGACGCCGTTGCCGAATTCGTGCTCGCTGCAGAGCCGGAGGGCTTCGTCGTAGTCAGCGGCGCGGAGGACGCTCAGCACGGGGCCGAAGATCTCTTCCTTGTAGATCTTCATGTCCTTGGTGACGTTGTCGAAGAGCGTGGGTCCCACCCAGAAACCGCCGTCGTAGCCCTCGACCTTGAGGCCGCGGCCGTCCGTGAGGAGCGTGGCGCCTTCGTCGACGCCGGACTGGATGTAGCCTTCGATCCGTTCCTTGGCGGAGCCGGCCACTACCGGGCCGAAGTCCGAGTCCTTGGCCAGGCTGTGGCCCACCTTGAGGGTCTTCATCCGTTCCTGCAGCTTGGCGACGAGCTCGTTGGCGGTTTCCTCGCCCACCGGGACGGCTACGGAGATGGCCATGCAGCGTTCGCCGGCGGACGCGAAGCCGGCGCCGATCAGGGCGTCCGCGGCCATGTCCAGGTCGGCGTCCGGCATGATCACCATGTGGTTCTTCGCCCCACCGAAGCACTGGGCGCGTTTCCCGTTCGCCGCGGCGGTGGCGTAGATGTACTGGGCGATGGGCGTTGAACCGACGAAGCCGATCGCCTGGACCCGGGGGTCCTCCAGCAGCGCATCCACGGCTTCCTTGTCCCCGTTGACCACGTTGAAGACGCCGTCGGGCAGGCCCGCCTCGGTGAAGAGCTCCGCCAGGCGGAGCGGCACGGAGGGATCCCGTTCGGAGGGCTTGAGGATGAAGGAGTTGCCGGCGGCGAGGGCCGGGCCGGACTTCCACAGCGGGATCATCGCCGGGAAGTTGAACGGCGTGATGCCGGCAACGACGCCGAGCGGCTGGCGCATCGAGTGCACGTCGATGCCTGTCCCGGCACTGTCCGAGAACTCGCCCTTGAGCAGGTGCGGGGCGCCGGCGGCGAACTCCACGACTTCGATGCCGCGCTGGATGTCACCCTTGGCGTCCGGGAAGGTCTTGCCGTGCTCGGAGGACAGCAGGGTGGCGAGCTCGTCCATGTTCTCGTTGACGAGGTCGACGAACTTGAGCAGGATCCGGCCGCGCCGCTGCGGGTTCATGGCGGCCCATTCGAGCTGGCCCTTTTCCGCACTGGCAATCGCGTTGCGCACTTCCTCGGCGCTGGCCAGCGGCAACCTGGCCTGGACTTCGCCGGTGCAGGGATCGTAGACGTCACTGAAGCGCCCCGAGGTGCCCTCCACCCGCTGACCGTCAATGTAATGGGATAGTTCGCGAACCATGGTCGAATGCTCCTTTGCATGTGATCCAGATCATCTCTGGTGCTGAATATACTCGGACTTCCTACTAATTTCCAGAGAGCCGCCTGTCCCCGGCAGCAACGCCTGGCAGCCAAGTTCGGTAAGTTAGGGAGTGTGAAGATTGCTACTTGGAATGTGAACTCCCTCCGCGCCCGAGCCGACCGCGTGGAAGCCTGGCTTCAGCGCACCGACTGCGACGTCCTGGCCATCCAGGAAACCAAGTGCAAGGACGACAACTTCCCGTGGGAGCTGTTCGAGAACCTGGGCTACGAGGTGGCACACTTCGGCCTGAGCCAGTGGAACGGCGTAGCGATTGCCTCCCGGGTGGGTCTTGCCGACGTAGAACGAACCTTCATCGACCAGCCGGTCTTCGGCAAGAGCGGCAAAGACGCCGTGCAGGAGGCCCGGGCAATCGGCGCCACCTGCGGCGGCATCCGCGTCTGGAGCCTCTACGTGCCCAACGGCCGGGCCCTCGACGACGAGCACATGCCCTACAAACTGAGCTGGCTGGACACGCTGAAGACGCATGCCCAGGGCTGGGTCAAGGATGATCCCGAAGCACTGATCGCGCTGATGGGCGACTGGAACATCGCCCCGCAGGACGATGATGTCTGGGACATCGACTATTTCCGTGCCGAGGGCCTCACCCACGTCAGTGCGCCGGAACGGGCGGCCTTCCACGCCTTCGAAGACGCCGGATTCCAGGACGTCGTGCGCCCGTACACCCCCGGCCCCGGCGTCTACACCTACTGGGACTACACCCAGCTGCGCTTCCCGAAGAAGGAAGGCATGCGGATCGACTTCGTCCTGGCCTCCGCGCCCCTGGCCGCACGCGTCACCGGCGCGGCGATCGACCGCGAGGAGCGCAAAGGCAAGGGCGCCTCGGACCACGCCCCGGTCATCGTGGAGCTGAGCGACTGATGACCCCGGACCACCGAAGCGGCGTGCTCCGATGACGGGCAACCTCTACCGGGGACAGGCCGGCCTGCCGTTCTTTTCCGCGCTGCGGATCTATGAGCCGCTGGAAGCCTACCCGGCGGACCAGCAGGACACCCTGCGGACGGCCGGGGCCCGGGGCGCGTCCCGTGCGGCGGTGGAAAACGCCGAACTGCTCGCTTCCCTCGGCCGGATCACCCGCGCCGGCGGGGATCCGTTCCCCACCGGACGGACCGACCTGGTCCGGGTTGTCGCCGCACCGCCCCGGGACGGCACGGCCCACGCCGCCCCGTCCGCCGCGGGTGCCGGCACCGAAGCCGGTACCGGCGCTGCGCCGTCGGACGGCGGCACCCCGGACAGGCTGCTGTATTGCCCGAGCCAGCTGGTGCTCCGCGCCGGGCTCGCCGCAAACGCCCTGATGGAGGGGATCCACGGACCCCTGGCCCAGCTGCTGATCCCGGAAGAGCAGCGCGACAAGCATCAGGAACGCATCGATGAGGTGCGGGCACACGCCGGGCTGGGCCGGGTCCACACCCGGGCATCGACCTGGGGCATCCCGTTCAGCTGGTTCTGCCTGTTCCAGGAATCGGACCCCACAGACGTGGTGGAATCCGAGGGGCATATCGTCACCGTGCGGATCCGTGCCGGCATCCGCGAATCGCTGGAGAGGGTCCGCTATGCAGTGGGACATCTGGCACTGGCCGCCCCGGACCTGGACATGCTCGAGGACCTGACCCAGCTCACCGAATGGCTCGAGCTCTTCCACCCGGGCTCCGTGGTGGAACTCGACTACGGTGCGGTGGCGGACAAGGTCTACCCGGACGACTCACCCCTTGATGTGAGGCTGGGCATCGAGTGCCTGGCCGAGGGCGATATGACCGGCGCGGCCGCAGCGTACCGCCGGCTGGCGTCCCGCTGGATTCCCATCCGGCAGCTCGCACGCGCCTCCTGATCAGCCGTCCCGGACGCGCTGCCGCCTCCTAGGTGGCCGGGTCCCCGGACCGCGGCGGCGCCGTCGTACGCCTGACGATCAGCCGGTGCGGCGCAATGGTCGAGCGGACGGCGCCGGCCATGCCGTCGAGCTCGTCCAGCAGCATTTTCGTCCCCAGCTCGGCCTGCTCGTCGGGGCTCTGCCCGACCGTGGTGAGACCCATGGCATCGGCGAAGTCATGGTCGTCGATTCCGATCACGGAGAGGTCCTGCGGAACCCGGACCCCCCACCGGTTCGCCTCGAAAATCACTCCCATGGCCATCTCGTCCGAAGCGCAGAAGATGGCGGTGGGCTTCGGACCGGGGCGGTCCCAGAGCCGGTTGAACGCGTCCTGGCCGCTTCGTACGGTGAAATCCCCCCACTCGTCCCACTCGGGACGGACCGCCAGCCCGGCATCGGCCATCACTTCCTGGAAGGCCCTGATCCGGACCCTCGGGACGTCGAAATTCAGGTCGGTCTCGTCATCGCCGTGCAGCAAGGCGATGTCCCGGTGCCCTAGACCAATGAGGTGGCGCACGGCCGTGGCGGCTGCGGCGTAGTCGTCAATGCCTACGTAGGGGCAGTCCTCCACATGTCCGCCCACGATGACGAGGGGGATGTCGATCTTCTGGAGGTGCTCGATTTCTTCGTGCGTCAGGGCCATACAGAGGACCAGGAGCGCGTCGATCTGCTTGTAGACCATGGTCTTGCTGAAGAGCCGCTCACGGTTGCTTCCGTGGCCGCCCAGATTAAAAAGGGAGAGGTTGTACTGGCGGGCGTGCAGTTCCCGATCCGCGCCCTCAATCGCTTTGGAGAAGAACCAGCGGCTGACGAAAGGTGCCAGCACGCCGATGGTCTTGGTGCGCCCCGTGGCCAGGCCGGAAGCCGAGGAGGAGGCCACGTAGCCCAGTGCTTCAGCGATGCCCAGGATCTTCTCCCGGGTGGCCGGTGAAACCCTGGGCAGGCCGCGGACAGCCCGGGACACGGTGGCGGTGGAGACTCCTGCCGCGGCTGCCACGTCCTCAATGCTGACGCCGGAGTGGCCGCCGCGCTGGGCCCTCGCATTTGTCCGTACCACCGTGTCCCCTTGCCTGCTATCCGCGGGATCGACTGAGCTTGCCGCCCGGGCGGTTGCCAGACCTTTCAAAGCACTCCCGCCCTCAGCGGCGTCGGGCAGCCGTACGGCCGGGCAGCCGCCGTCGCAATCTGATCATTCCGTACAGGGCGGCCAGACTCGCCAGCAGACCCAGGGCCCAACCAAGGGCAGGCTGAGCGGTCACCTCCATCCAGACAGTGACCGCCAGCAGCACCATGGCCCAGAAGCCGAGGAATCCGATGATGATGTCGAAGTCCTCGCCGGAACGTACCTTGCGGTGCACCCCGGCCACGTGGCCCTGGTTCTGCTTGCCGGTCATAACGCAGCCGTCACTTGACCGCGCCGGCCGTCAGGCCGGCCACGATCTTGCGCTGGAACACCAGCACCAGGATGACCAGCGGAATGGTCACAATGGTGCCCGCAGCCATGATCGCCGTGTACGGGACCTGGTTGGGCTGTGCGCCCGCGAAGCTGGCAATGGCCACGGTGACCGGCTGCGTCGCGTCGCTGGAGAGCTGGCTGGCGATCAGGAATTCATTCCAGGAGGAGATGAACGCCAGGATGGCCGTGGTGAAGATGGCTGGCGCCGCCAACGGCATGATGACCTTCCTGAACGCCTGTCCCTGCGTGCAGCCGTCCACCCGCGCCGATTCCTCCAGCTCCCAGGGCATCTCCCGGAAGAAGGACGTCATGGTGTAGACGGTCAGCGGCAGCACGAACGAGATGTTCGGGATGATCAGCGCCTGGTACGTGCCGATCCAGCCGATATTGGTGAACAGCTGGAACAACGGCGTGATGAGGGCGACGCCCGGGAACATCGAGGCGCCCAGGATGAAACCCAGCACGAGGTACTTGAACCGGAAGTTCAAGCGGGCAAGCGCGTAGGCGGCAAACACGCCGATCAGCAGCGAAATCAGGGTGACGACGACGCCGATGAACACACTGTTGAGCAGCGCCTGTCCGAAGCGGTTGCCGAACGACGTGTCGAACGCCGTCTTGAAGTTGTCCAGCGTCACGTGGGTCGGCAGCAGCGAGGTGTCGTAGGTGAAGCCGACGTCGCGAAACGCCGTCACAACCATCCAGTAGGCCGGAGCCAGGCACCAGATCAGGATCACTGCGGCGCTGACGTACGTGCGTCCCTGGGCCCGCTTTTCGCGGTTCTGGGCGGTCTTCCGTCCCCGGTCCTGCTCTGCGCGTAGCTCGGTCGCGGCGGTCATTTCTTCCCCTTACCGGTGGCGCCGCTCTGTTCCACGACGTTCGCTCCGAGGAAGCGCACGAAGATGAAAGCGACAAGAAAGATGATGATGAAGGTGATGGTGGACAATGCCGCGGCCGCGTTGAAGCCCTGCCTGATCTGGTTGATCACCAGGATCGAGAGCGTGGTGGTGTTGTTGGCTCCGCCCGTCAGGATGTACGGGAGGTCGAACATACGGAGTGCATCCAGGGTGCGGAAGAGGATGGCCACCATCAGCGCCGGCTTCACCAGCGGCAGGGTAATCAGCCGGAACCGCTGCCAGGCCGAGGCGCCGTCGACCCTGGCCGCCTCGTAAACCTCGGCGGGAATCATCTGCAGGCCGGCAAGGATCAGCAGCGCCATGAACGGAGTGGTCTTCCAGGTATCCGCGATGATCACTGCCCATTTGGCCGGCCATTCGCTGCCGGTCCACAGGATGCTGGTGTTGAAGAGCTTGTTGGCGATGCCTTCGAAGGCGAAGATGAACAGCCACAGCTTGGCAGTAACGGCGGTGGGGATGGCCCACGGCACCAGGACGGCGGCGCGGACCAGGCTGCGGCCCTTGAAGGTCCGGGCCATGATGATCGCCATCCAGAACCCCATCACGGTCTCCAGCGCCACGGTGACGACGGTGAAGAAGAAGGTCGTCGCTGTGGCGGACCAGAACTGCGCACCGAGCGTTCCCGGCGGGCAGGCCAGGGTTCCGCCGCCCGGAGCGGCACATTGCTGGGCAATCCAGTTGACGTAGTTCGAGATGCCGGCCGGCCCGCCCTCGGTGAAGAGGCCGGTGGCGGGGTCCAGTCCGGCGTCCTTCTGGAAGGACATGATGATGGCGCTGACGATCGGGTAGACAATCACGATCGCGAGCGCGAGAACGGTGGGGGCCAGCAGCCAGGCCGCCCACCGGCCCTGGCTCGCAATAGCGTTGTCTTCCCCCACGCCCTTGGGTGCGTGATGGATCTCAGTCCCGCCCGACGCCGGCTTTTTTACCGGCGCCGGGCCCAATTCGGTTGCCATGGCTGACTACTTGGACTGGGTTTCGATGGACTTCTGCATGTCAGACAGTGCGGCGTCGACTGCCTTCTCACCCTTGATCGCGGCGTAGGCGTTCTCCTGGATGGCCTTGGTGACCGCCGGGTAGAACGGGGTGACGGGGCGCGGCACGGCGTTCTCGATCGAGGTCTTCAGGACCGGCAGGTACGGCAGCTTGGCGACGAGCTCCGGGTCGTCATAGAGGCTGCCGAGCACCGGGGCGAGCGAACCCTGGGTTGCGTAGAATTTCTGGGTCTCCTCAGAGGTGAGGTACTTCAGGAAGTCCAGTGCCGTGGCCTTGTTCTTCGAGTAGACGCTGACCGCCGCGCTGTGGCCGCCGAGCGACGATGCGCCCGGTCCGTCCTTACCCGGGAGGGCGGCCATGCCCAGAACGTCCTTGACCTTCGAGGAACCTTCAGTCGTGGCCAGGTTGTAGACGTAGGGCCAGTTGCGGAGGAACAGCAGCTTGCCGTCCTGGAACGCCTGGCGGCTCTCCTCCTCCTGGAAGGTGATGGCTTCCTTCGGGATGTTGCCGTCGGCGTAGGCCTTCGCAAGGTTTCCGAGGCCTGCCTTTGCCTCGGGCGTGTTCAGGCTCGGCTTGCCGTCCTTGTCCAGCACGGACCCGCCGGCAGAGTTGATCGCCTCGGAGGCGTTGACCGTGAGGCCCTCATACTTCTTGAACTGACCGGAGTAGCAGCCGATGTTGTTGGCCGTAGCGATGGAGCACATGCTCATCATCTCGTCCCAGGTTTTCGGGGCCGTGGGAACCAGGTCCTTGCGGTAGTACAGGATGCCGCCGTCGGAGTTCTGCGGCGCGGCGTACAGGGTGCCCTTGTAGGAGGCACTCTCAACCGTCGGCTTCAACATCTTCGAGGTGTCGAGCGTCATCTTGTCCTTGAGCGGCTGCAGCCAGCCCTTGGCGGCGAACTCGGCGGTCCAGACGACGTCGACGGTCGCGACGTCGTAGCCGGCGTCCTTGGCCTGGAAGTGCTGGACCAGGTCGTCATGCTGCTGGTCGGCGTTGTCCGTCTGCTCCTTGAACGTGACCTTCTCGTTCGGGTGGGCCGCGTTCCACTTTTCGATCAGCGGACGGACGACGTTGCTGTTGTCCTTGCCCTGAACGTAGGTGATGGGGCCACGCCCATCCAGACCCTGCGCGGCGTCGCCGCCGGCGCCACCGGCACTGGTGCCGCCGCCCCCTCCGCCACCACAGGCTGAAAGGGTCAGGGCCAGAACGCCTGCCGTGGCTACTGGAAGTAGGAATTTAGGGGTTTTCATACTGGGGGGCTCCTCGCTGAGTACCGGTAAAAAAGCGGTGCAGTTGGTGTGGTGACCATCACAGTAATCACCATGCGGTGCGGAATGCAAGCGTTTACATGACTCTTTACCAAAAGGAGATGCATTTCATGCAGGCCGTTTCCCGCTCCAGTCCGGCGTTATCGGCAGGACTGGGCCGGTGCGGCACCGGACGCGAAGGTTTGCACAGACTTCACCAGCGTCTCAGCGGACGCGTTCTGCCCGGCCGAACCTGGACCGCGCTCCCGAACCGATGTGGATGAGCACGGGGGTGCGTTTGCCGAGCACGGAGTCGAGCGCCTCAACGAGGGCGGACACTTCGGCGGCCAGCGTATGCGGGGCCACGCCCTGGCGCGGTTGCACGCGGATCTTCAGGGCCGGTTCGCCGCGGACCTCATAGGTGGCGACGGTGGCTCCGGCGAGGTCCGGACGGTCGGCCAGCGCTGCCCGGAGCGCTTGCTCGGCGACCCCGCTGCCGATCCGGACATTTCCGGGCACCTCGCCCGGATCCTCTTCGGCCACCAGCAGGTTGGCCCGGCCCTTGCCCTGTTGGGCGGCCCAGGCCACCATGGCCCCGATCACCACCACCAGCAGCAGCACCAGCACAATCCACAGCCAACTCTCCTGGCGCCCGGGGAAGCGCGTGCGCCCGAAGAGGTCACGCCAGTTGCTCCAGGCCCCGGCGGACCAGCCCCGCCACCAGGAGGCGACGGCCGGCACGGTGGCCAGCAGCATCAGCAGCGTGCCGATGGCAAGGAGTTTGATTCCCAGAATGCCGATCAGGATCCGGTTGAGGAGTCTGGGGGTGCCGTTCATGCGCCGATCACTCCCGCCGAGGCCACATTAATCCGGACCTCCGGCATCGGGGACGGCCCCATCTCCCGGAGTTCGTTCTGGACCGCCGCCAGCACGGCATCCGCGCTCAGCGGGACCCCGGAGGTAGGGCGGACATTGACGAGTACGCGGCTTCGCGACACGATCACCATCACCTGTTCTGGCGTCACGTTGGCGGCCAGCCGCGCCCGGCGCGCCAGCGCGGAGGCGATCACTTCGTCGTCCACGACGACGGCGGCGCGGCGGTCCCGCAGCAGGTGGCGGGCCCGGCGGCCTGGCAGCACGGCATTGAGGAAGAAAAACAAGCCGACCATGACCAGCACCGCGCCGAGGGCGCCGAGCAGCAGCGGCGGGACCCCGCTGGGGAGCGCCACGAGCTGCTCCGCGGCGGTTTCCGGATCCACGAGCCATGGCGGCTGCCCGACGGCGCGGACTGCTGTTTCCAGGAGGGCGTAGCCGCACAGCGCAATCACGAGGACGGCGGCGATGACGGCTGCCACGGCCCGTGAGGAACGGGTTTCGCGCTTGAGGATCCAGTCCATGCCCGCGGCTCCAGTCCCCGCCGGGGTCCGTGTCCCGGCCCCGGGGCCGCCCGGGCCTGCGTCGTGCCCGGGGTTCCTGCGGTCCGTATCGTGGCTCACCGGACCCGCCTTCCTTCCCTCACGCTGGCACCGCTGATCCGGATGTCCACCCGGCTCAGCTGGGCGCCGCTCAGCTCCGTCACGCGCCGCAGGATCGTGGCTTTGGCGGCCACGGTCCGGTCCCAGATGGAGCCGCCGAAGCCTGCCACCCGGCCCGGGTCCCGGAGAACTGCCGACAGCGAGGGCACGGTGATCGGGGCGACGAGGGACAACGCCAGCAGGCCGTCGTCGTCGGACCACTCGGCGCGCACCTCCTGCGGCGCCACGCCGAGGGCCTCTGCCGCGGCTGCCCGTGCCACGCTGGTCAGGGCCTGGGTGCTGATCCGGTTGTGGCCGACAAGCGCCCTGCCGTGGACCGCCGCCCCAGCCGCGCTGCTCATGAGGAGGAGCGCCGGCCCGTGAGGGCGTCGAGCACGCTGCGCAGGTCCAGTTTCCCTTCCGCTGCACGGCCCAGCAGGGCTCCGATGCCCATGAACAGCAAGGAGCCGAGGAACCCCCACGCGCCAAACTGGAAGGACATGAACGCCAGGAAGGCGCCGGCTGCGATCCCAACAACGGTCAGATTCACTGGATTGCCTCCCTCATGGACCGGGCTTCACCGGGAGCAGGCGGCTTCGCCGGGCCGGGCACGTACACGTCATGGATCTCGATGTTAACCTCAATGACCTGCAGCCCGACAAGCTCCTCAACGGCTGCGTAGACGGCGGCACGGACCTGGTCTGCCAGGGCATGGAGGGGTGTGCCGTAGATCGCTACGAGGTCAATGTCCACGGCCACCTGGGTTTCGCCGACTTCGGCACGGACGCCGGCGGCGTGGTCCGAACTGCCGACGGCATCGCGGATGGCCCCGAGGGCGCGGGACGGTCCGGAGCCAAGGGAATAGACGCCAGGAACCGAGCGGGCGGCGATCCCGGCAACCTTCGCGACGGCGGCCTCGGAAATGATGGTGCGTCCGCCGCCTCCCGGCGCGGCTGCGGGCAGCTCCGGAACGGAACCCGCTATGGGCTCGGAATTCGGGTATTCCATGAGGCACTCCCCCTTCTCGTTGACACCACCCTAGCCCCTGCCTGCGACAAGGTGACCGCATGCCGCGGGATGGCCGAAAAGTCGGGACCTGTACCGGTTATCAGGACGCGGGGCACCAGGGGCCGGGTTCCAGTGCCCGGGTTCCAGTGGCCGGGTTCCAGTGGCCGGGCCGTCAGCAGTGGGCCTGGAGCCAGGCATCAATGGGTGCGATGGCCTTGTCGAACTCCTCGGTGTTGAACTTCGAGTAGTCCTGGCCGGCGTCGTCCGCGATGGACGTCAGCTTGTCGAAGGAATCCTTGAGCTCGGCAGGCACCTGGCCCTGCATCTTCGCCAGCGCCTCCTTGGCTTTCTCGACATCGGCAGGACCAGCACGGACAGCACCGTAGCGCTGACCGCACCACAGGCCTCCGCAATGCTGCCGAAGCCCCCCAGCCCGCCGTCGCCCGGGGCTGCGCTGGCCTCCGCACTCCTGTCAGCGCCCGGCGTGGCAGTGTCCAATGTCGCCGCAGGCGAGGAGGAGACGCTGGTGGCGGGGGAAGCCGGCGTCGGGGTGGACGTTACCGGGCTGGACGTTCCAGGGCTGGACGCCGGGCCCGACTGCGCCGGGCCCGACGGCGCCGGGCCGGAGCACGCTGCGAGGGCCAGTGCGAGGACTGCGGCCCCTGCGTTAAAGCCCCGACGACGATTCTGCGACGTGATCTGTCCCATGCCAGCCCCTTCACGGAATTCCGGTGACACTCAGCAGGGCAAGGCTACTGCCGGAGGAACGCCGCTGAACAGGCCCGGACACCCCGTGAGGACAAGCCCGGTGAGGACAACCCGGTGAGGACAACCGGTGCTGGGAGGTTCCGGGCAGCCTAGGTGCAGTTGGCAGCGAGCCAGCCCTGCACCGGGGCCATGGCCTCCTGGAGCTTGCCGCTGGAGAAGACGGTCTGGTCCTTCACCCCGGCGACCGCTACCTGGGTGAGCTTGGCGAAGTCGGCCTTGACGCTGTCCGGGACCCGCTCCGCGGTCCGGCTCAGTTCCGTCTTGGACTGCTCCAGCTCGGCTGTCTTTCCCTGCGCCGCCGAGAGCGGCAGCAGGGTGGCGCCGGTGGCCTGTTCTGAAATCGTGGCGCAGGCTTCCGCCGCGGTCGGGAAGTCGCCATAGGGTCCGGATGACTTGCTGGGACTCGGTGTCGCAGAGGAGGGAGCGGCGCTGGCGGCCGCGGCCGACGGCGAGCTGCCGGCTTCCGGCGCGGAGCACGAGGTGAGCGCCAGGGCGGCGAAGAGGGCGGTTACGGTCAGAGGGCGTGCAATGTTCTTAAGAATCACGGTTCAGGAATCACTTTTCCGGTAGAGATTGCACCGCCGGCCCGGTCGGGCGGCCGGCGGCATTGGCGTTCTTTCCCCAGCATCCGAGTCTAGCCCGGCCGGCAGTGAAGTCTCCAAGCAGCGTCCGGCGGCAGAAGCAGGGCCGCTGCATCCAGCAGGATCCGGAGCCGGAGAATCTCCTGAGCGGCTCTGGCTTTCGGCGCGGAGGACCCATCGAGGCGGCTTAAAGAAGAAAAGCACCAGTTCTAAAAGAACTGATGCTTCCCAGTGGTGGCTCCGACCGGCGTCGATCCGGTGACCTTTCGATTTTCAGTCGAACGCTGAATCGGCGTACATCCCAACGATGGCGAGGAAGCCTCTCTCCCTACCAGAGGTTTACCAGAGGAGACCTCCGAGTCGCGTCATTCGATCAGCGCATCCAGGCCGGCCGCAGCTTTGAAGAAGTCGTCATCGAACAGTTCGCCGCAGGTGTTGATCGTTGTAGTGCCGTCCTTGTGACTGGCTATACGCTGCACATGCTTTACATTCTTGGTCACGGACAGATACGCGCTCCGCGTCGACGTCGTCACCGTCAACGACAGCACCGCCACGATCAGGATTGACCCGGTTTCGTGCTCCGCCAGGGCCGCCCAGTTGACGTCGTTGTCGAGCCGGACCGGTCCCCGGCAGTCTCAGAGCACTTTGGGTCGCATGTTCTTTGACAATGCGTCCATGTAACGGGTGACCGTTCCGGGTGACCCATGCACGGATGCAAACCCCAGCTTGGATCTATTTCGCAATCGGCACCACCGACCAAGTATCGGACCGTTTCCTGGGGTCTCCGTGATCTGTCTTGGAGCATCTCCGGCGTTGGGAATGGCCGGCGAGGGATGCTGTGCAGATCTTTCGGTATTCCTGCGCGAACGCGCCGGACGCGTTTCTCCCGGTGTGGGACGGTAGATTCACCATCATCTGAATATAAAAAGACCGGCAGCTGGGAAATGAATGTTAGCTCTTCAACCGGCCGGAACCGCCGGGGTTAAGCGGATCTTGCCGCGTGGTTGCTCGAGGGAATCGAAAAACTACGCCGATGCCGGGAGTGCATCCGCGGCAGCGCCCAAGCTGATCCGGCGTGACCGGATAACCGTCTACCACCACCAGACCTTGGCTGTGGGCCGGGCCCCCGTAATCCTGGGCGTGACTGTGGGCGACTGGGATGCGTACCGCGCCCAGGCGCTCTGGCTCTTCCACACGCCACCGGGTGTTTTGCCGGACTTTCCTCCCGGTGTTCCGGCCGTCGCTTCCCTCCGGCGCTCATGAGAGCGGCCCGTATCGTACCCGTACCCTGGCTGATCGCTGCCGCCTGCACGGCGGTTGCAGCCCTGGCCGGATTCGTGGCCGCTGTCCCGGGAACGACCCTGGCGCTGACGGTCGCTGATTTCGCCATTCTGCTGGCCGTGCTCGTCGCTGTGGCCAGCTGCTCGCGTGCCGCCCGGCGGCCGGACGCAAACGCGCGGGGCTGGCGGTTCATGACCATCGCCGCCTCCCTCTGGGCGGCAGGGCAGGGGGTCTGGACGTTTTTCGGCATCACCCAACACAACGTCTATCCGTTCCCGTCACTGGCCGACGCCGCATTCCTCGGCTACGCGTTACCCGCGGCAATTGCCCTGTTTTCCTTCCCGCGGCCCCAGGGCTCCGGCGTCGCCCTCATGCGCACCCTGCTGGACGCGGCGGTCATCGCGAGTGCAGTCCTGTTCATCAGCTGGGCCACGGTGCTTGGCCCTGTATCCCAGACCAAAGGCCAGGATTTTCTCGCCCACCTCACCGGAGTGGCATACCCGGTCGTTGATGTCCTCATGGGTTCGCTGGTCCTGGTGCTGACCATGCGCAGTGCGCCCGGAGACCGGCTGCGGTGGCTCTGCCTGGGCGGCGGCCTCCTCGTCCTGGCGCTGACCGACAGCGTATACGTGAGGCTGACCTTCGAAGGCGTCACCGGGGTGACCGGAACGCCGCTGGCGGCGGGATGGGTCTGTGCGTTCCTGCTGTTAGCGCTGGCTCCGTTGGCCCGCCACACGGAACGGAGCCGGACCGACCGGCGCGTGTACACCCTGGCGCTGGAACTGCTGCCCTACGTCCCCGTCGCCGGCGCAATCCTTGTGTCCCCGGACCGCCTCCGGCAGGAACACGATCCATTCCTCCTGCTCACCGGCCTGACCGTTGTGGTGCTGGTCGTGGCGCGCCAGTTTGTCATTATCTACCAGAACGTCACGCTGACCCGTGATCTCGAATCGAAGGTGGCCGAGCGCACCGCGCAGCTAGAGGGCCTGGGCGCGATCGTGAATTCCTCGGACGACGCGATCCTCGGCTCGGACAGCGAGGGTTTGATCACGATCTGGAACCCCGGGGCGCAACGACTCTACGGTTACGCGGCGTCCGAGATGATCGGCAGGAACCGGGGTTTCCTCATGCGGGATCATGACCGCGAGTCCGAGTTGGCCACCATTAAGGGAGTGTTCGACAGCGGGGATGCCTGCAGCTACGAGACCGAACGTGTGCGGAAAGACGGGTCCGTGCTGCCTGTTTCGATGACCGTGTCACCCATCCGGGGCGAGCATGGCGTGCGCGGGATAGCGACGATTGCCCAGGACATCACCGCCCGCCGGGCAGCGGAAGCGGAATTGCTGGTCGCCCGTGAGGCAGCGGAGGAATCGAGCCGTCTCAAATCAGAGTTCCTGGCGACGATGAGCCATGAAATCCGTACTCCCATGAACGGCGTCATCGGCTTGACCTCGCTGCTGCTGGAGACGGACATGGATGAGACGCAGCGTCTGTATGCCGACGGCGTGAAGGGTGCCGGCGAAGCCTTGTTGACGCTGATCAACGACATCCTGGATTTCTCGAAACTCGAGGCGGGCAAGGTTGACCTGGACCCAGCCCCTTTCGATCCGCGCGTGCTCGTCGAAGAAGTCGCCGTCCTCCTGGCCGAATCGGCACAGGCGAAACGGCTCGAACTTATCGCCTACTGCCACCACGACGTCCCGCCGCGGCTGGTCGGCGATGCGGGCCGCATCCGCCAGATCCTGCTGAATCTGGCCTCCAATGCCGTAAAATTCACTGCCTCCGGCGAGGTCGCCGTCCGCGTCCACGTTGTGGAGGCCGACGCCGGCCGCGTCACGGTGCGTTTCGAAGTCCGTGACACCGGGATCGGGATCGACGCCGCCGATCACGACCGTTTGTTCGAATCCTTCTCCCAGGCCGACGCGTCCACCACCCGCCGCTTCGGCGGAACCGGCCTCGGCCTGGCGATCTCGCGCCGGCTCACCGAGGCCATGGACGGGGAAATCGGAGTCTCGAGCGCCCTGGACAAGGGAAGCACCTTCTGGTTCGCCATCCCCCTGCCCGTGGCGCCGGCGGCCCCGGCCGCGGCCATTCTCCCGCCGGACCTGCTGACCGGGCTCCGGGTGCTGGTCGTGGACGACAATGCGACCAACCGATTGGTCCTGGAATCGCAGCTGACGGACTGGGGAATGAAACCTGACGCCGTCACCGGTGGCCAGGAGGCCCTGGTCAGGTCCAGGGCAGAGGAGGCGGCCGGACGGCCCTACGACATCGCTGTCCTGGACATGTGCATGCCACAAATGGACGGGCTGGAGCTTGCACGCATCCTCAGCGGTGAGGGAGCCGCGGTGTCCGCCCGGATGATGATGCTCACCTCCACGATGCACGTCGACAGGGCAGAACTTGCCGCGGCCGGTGTCCGGGAATGGTTGACCAAACCCGTGCGCAGCTCGGCGCTCTTCGACCGTCTCATGCGCTTGGTGGCCGCCCCTTCCGCGGCGGTGGTCGGGCCAGTTGCCCGCACCCTGCCCGCGCAGCACGGCGGGCCCTCACGCGGCAGGATCCTCGTCGTCGAGGACAACGAAGTCAATCAGCTCGTGGCGCGGGGCATGGTCGCGAAGCTGGGATACCAGGTTGACCTGGTCGAGGACGGCTCACAGGCTGTCGCCGCCACCGAGAAGGTCCGGTACGCAGCCGTGCTCATGGACTGCCACATGCCGGTCATGGACGGCTTCGAGGCGACCGGTGCGATCCGGGCCCGGGAAGGGAACGGTCGCCGGCTGCCGATCATCGCCATGACGGCCGGCGCTCTGGACGAGGACCGCGAACGGTGCAGCACCGCAGGCATGGACGACTACCTCTCCAAGCCGGTGGATCTGGCCAAACTGGAGGCAGTCCTCGCTCGATGGATACCCCCGGTCGCGCCGCCCGGCGAAGAGCCGATTCTCGATCCGGCGAGGCTGTCGATTCTTCGGTCCCTCGGGGCGTCGGACGGGCAAGGGCTGCTGCCCCAAGCCGCAGAAGCCTTCCGGCAGGACATTCAACCGAGCCTGGACTCTTTGCGCCGGGCACTCGATGACGGCCGCGGCGAAGCCCTCGAAGAGGCCGCCCACAAGCTCAAGGGCGCCGCGGCCAGCATCGGCGCCAACCGGGCGGCGGCGCTCTGCCACCAACTCGAACGCACTGCGGGCACTCCGGATCACGCCCACCCGGACCTGCTGGCGCGGCTCGAAGCAGAACTCGCTTTGGTCGAAGCGGCGCTGGGCTACGAAGTGGCGGGGAAGCCATGAAGGTCCTGGTAGCGGACGACGACTACGTTTCGCGGCTGGTTGCGAAGGCGGCGGTGGAGCAGTCCGGGCACGAATGTATTGTCGCCGCCGATGGAGACGCGGCCTGGGAGCTGTTCCAGATCCACCGGCCGGAGGTTGTGGTGACCGACCTGAAAATGCCGGGCCTGGACGGACTGGCTCTTTGCCGCGCCATCCGGTCTACCGAAAAGAACTCGTACACGTACCTTGTCCTCGTGACCTCCCACGGGTCGCAGGACGATGTCCTGGCAGGGCTGCAGGCCGGGGCTGACGACTACGTGACCAAGCCCCTCGAACCCTTCACCCTTCACACCCGCCTTCTCGTGGCACTCAGGGTAACGTCGCTGCACACGGACCTCGCCCGCTACCGCACCGCCCTGGCCGAACAGGCACGCAGGGATCCTCTGACCAAGCTCTACAACCGGCTCAAGCTCTCCGAAGACATCGAACGGCTGCAAAACAGCAGCGAGCGGTACGGGCAGGACTATTGCGTCGCCCTTTGCGACGTCGACAATTTCAAGAGCTACAACGACCTCTACGGACATCCGGCCGGCGACGCTGCACTGCAGGCCGTCGCAGACTCACTCGCCAGCCATGCCCGGACAAGCGACGGCGTCTACCGCTACGGCGGAGAGGAATTCCTCCTCGTACTGCACAACCAGACGGTGTCCGGGGCCAGAATGGCCGTGGAACGGGCAAGGGCGGCGGTCCAGGCCATGGGAATCCTGCACTCCGGCCGTCCCCTCGGCGTCCTGACCATGAGTGCAGGCATATCGGCCTACTCATCCGGACACCGAGTCAGCACCGAACAGCTCCTGAAAGAAGCCGACGTCGCCCTGTACGCTGCCAAAGCCGCCGGAAGAAACACCGTCGCCGAGGCAGAATCGGCCAGCGATGATCTACCCGGCTGAGACCCCGACGGCCACACGGCCGTGGGACGGGGGCAATACCTGCACCGCCCTGCTCCCATTGAAGAAACGCGTTACAGGAATACCGCCAAGCAAGCACACACAGATCGCAGGCCATCTGAAGATCACCGCTGATCGCAGGGTTGTCCTGACGAGCTTCGAGCTTTTTCTTGCCCTCTGAAAGGTGACTTACCGAGCTGACTATCGTGGCGATTGCGCCGTGCCTGGTGCCCGCATTCTGGGCACGTCCGGGAGCGGTTTTGGGGCGCGCGCTCGGCGTGTGGCTGCACGGCCAGCGGATCAAACTCCGACTCAACGAACTGGACGCCGCAAAAGTAGAGGCGCTGGACTCTGTCCTGCCTGGATTGCGCAATGGCAAGACACGGGGAAGGAGGCCCGGACCTAGAAATGGTGTGCCAGCCGGGCAGCGTGGATGCCGCTGCCGCTATCCGGGAGTCTGGAGCAGGTGGAGCTGCGGCTGATGCCGCAAAGGACAGGGTGCTCTACCAAGGGAATACCAGAGGTCCGCTTCGGAACTCGGAGGCATCCGTCCTGATGCACGCTGAACTCGGGTGTCCAGCCATAACGAAAAAACCCCGCAGTTCCCGTGTAAACACTGGGAACTGCGGGGTTCTAGCTGGTGGCTCCGACCGGCGTCGATCCGGTGACCTTTCGATTTTCAGTCGAACGCTCTACCAACTGAGCTACAGAGCCTAGGTGACATGTCACCATGACAGCCGGAATCTCTTCCGGCAATCAGAGCGACCCTGACGGGACTTGAACCCGCGACCTCCGCCGTGACAGGGCGGCGCGCTAACCAACTGCGCTACAGGGCCTTGCTATTTTCTTGCTTCTCTGCAGTATCGCTACCGCAATTTTTCAAGGCCTTTAGCCTACCAGACTTTCACCCCCGGTTTGACCAGTTCCTTGCGTACCCCCAACGGGATTCGAACCCGTGCCGCCGCCGTGAAAGGGCGGTGTCCTAGGCCGCTAGACGATGGGGGCCAGAACGCCATCCGGCTAAACACGCGAAAAACAAGGGCAAAAATTAAGGGCCGAAGCCTTTCGTTTTTGTCCTTTCGGGTTCCTCCGAACTGGACTATAAAACTATAAGGGCAGACCCCCGGATTATCCAAAATCGGCCGGGCACCCACAAAAGCCGCCGCAGCACGCCCGGCACCCGGCGGGGCTCAGGCGACGAGCATCACCGCGAGGGTGATCATGACCACGGCAATGCCGGCGTCGAGCACGCGCCACGCGTTCCGGCGCTCGAACAGCGGCGCGAGGAACCGCGCGCCGGCCCCGAGCGCAGCGAACCAGGCGATGCTGCCCAGGCCGGCCCCGGCGGCAAACCACCAACGTCCTTCCGTGCCGTGAGTGCCGGCCAGGGATCCCAGCAGCAAAACCGTGTCCAGGTAGACGTGCGGGTTCAGCCAGGTCAGGGACAGGCAGGTGCCCAGGGCCGCCAGCCGCGTGCCGCCGTGGCGGGCTCCGGGCTGGGCCGGCTCTGCGCCGCGGATGGCACGCGAGGCAGCGAGTGCGCCGTAGACCAGGAGAAAGGCGGCACCTGCCCAGCGCACGACGACGAGGACCGCGGGCGCCCGCTCAATGACGACGCCGATGCCGGCCACACCCAGCACGATCAGCACGAGGTCCGACACTGCACACACGGCGACAACCAGGACGACATGGGAACGCAGGATGCCCTGGCGGAGCACGAAGGCATTCTGGGCACCGATGGCGACAATAAGGGACAGCCCACTTGCCAGGCCGGAAAACGCGGAGAGGATCACCAGCCCAACGCTAGGCGCGGGACTGCCATGAAACCAGTTAATCTTTCTGCTTCAACATAAGATCAGCTAATGATAGACATTCACCCCGAGCAGGCCCGGACGCTGGCGGCCATCGTCGCCCATGGAAGCTTCGACGCGGCGGCCAGCCACTTGTCGGTCACCGCCTCGGCCGTCAGCCAACGCGTCCGTGCCCTCGAGGTAGCCGTCGGCCGCCCGGTACTGCGAAGAACGCGTCCCGTCGAACTCACCCCCTCGGGGCAAGCCGTGGTGCGCTTCGCCCGGCAGCTGGACATGCTCTCCGCCGATCTGGCCGAGGAACTCCAGCCCGGCGTCCCTCAATCCGGAATCCGGCTCACCCTGGTGATCAACAGCGATTCGCTGCACACCTGGGCGCTGGCCGGCCTCGCCGCGGTGGCCGGCGCGGTCCAGCTCGAAATCCTGCGTGAGGACCAGGACTATTCGCTGGAGCTCCTCCGCAGCGGTGCCGCCGCCGCAGCCATCACCACCACGGCCAAAGCCGCCCCCGGCTGCTCGTCCCGCCGGCTGGGCGTGATGCGCTACCTGCCGGTCTGCAGCCCGGACTTCGCCCGGCTATGGTTCGACGCCGACGTGACGGCGGAAACGCTCGCCAAGGCCCCGGTCATCCACTTCGACCGCAAGGACGATCTGCAGGACCGCTACCTGCGCAGATTCAGCCGGAAACTCCTCCAGCCGCCGCGGCACTACGTCCCCGCCGCCCACGAATTCGGCGAAGCCATCCGGCTGGGAATGGGCTGGGGTCTGCTCCCCGAGATCGAAGCAACGGAAGACCTGGAACACGGGCGGCTGACTGCCCTGGCCCCCTCGAGCTACCTCGATGTGCCGCTTCACTGGCAGCAGTGGCGGTATGGATCGGCGGCACTCGATGAGGTGGCCTCGGCGATCCAGGACGCGGCGCGGGTGCTCCGGTGACGCCGATGGCCCGTTGACTGGCAGGAACTCGACTAGAAGTGACCGATTTCCGCCAGCCGCCCGGGCGCCGCACGGACTAGATTGGCAGCATGGCAACAACCGCCGAGACAGGCTCCCCCACCCCGGACAGCACCCACCGGGAAAAGACGCAGCCGGACAGCACCCACGAAGTGCCGCCGCATGCTCCCACCCCCGCATCCCCGAAACCGCCGCTCCCGCCCGGCCGGATCAGCAGGCTCGGCATCGCCGCCGTCGTGGTCACCGTGGTGCTCTGGGCGTCCGCCTTCGTAGGCATCCGCGCCGTGGGCCCCAGCTTCTCCCCCGGCCCCCTGACGCTCGGACGGCTGGCGGTTGCCGCCGTCGTGCTGGGGCTCGTGGTACTGCCAAAGCTCCGAAAAAAGAGCATGCTGCCCCAGGGCCGCGAGTGGTGGCCGATCCTGGCCTACGGCGTCATGTGGTTCGGCGGCTACAACGTCGCCCTGAACGCCGCGGAACACCTGCTCGACGCCGGGACCGCCGCCCTGCTGATCAACGTCAATCCGATCCTCGTCGCGGTCATGGCCGGGCTGATCCTGAAGGAGGGGTTCCCGCGCTGGCTGATCGTCGGCAGCCTGGTGGCGTTCTGCGGGGTCGCCGTGATCGCGCTCGGTTCGGGGCAGCGCTCGACGGCGGACGTCGCCGGGGTGCTGCTGTGCCTGCTCGCCGCCGCCCTCGCTGCCGTCAGCGTGATCGTGCAGAAGCCGGTGCTGCGGAAATTCCCCGCAGCCCAGGCAACCTGGTTCGGCATCATGGTGGGCGCCGTCTGCTGCCTGCCCTTCAGCGGCCAGCTTCTCACCGAACTTCAGGCCGCACCGCTGCCGGCCACGCTCGGACTCGTGTACCTGGGCGTCTTCCCCACCGCCATCGCCTTCACCACCTGGGCGTACGCCCTCTCGCTGATCGACGCCGGACGGCTTGCGGCCACCACGTATCTGGTGCCGGGCACCACCATCCTGATCTCCTGGCTCGTGCTGGGCGAAATTCCCACCATCTGGGGCCTGGTCGGCGGCGTCATCTGCCTCGTCGGCGTCGGACTGACCCGGCGCGGGTCCCGCTAGGTTCAGCGCTACAGTTCAGCTATGCCCCCTTCGCTGCCGCCCGGCCTGCCCATCGTCCCGGATGACCCGGACGGCGACAACGACGGCGGTTCAATGCCGTTCCCGATGTCGGAATCCGAGTTCGAAGCCGCGGTGAGCGACGCCCTGGACGGGATCCCGCCGGAGCTGGCGAAGACCATGAACAACGTGGCGATCTTCATCGAGGACGACTACACGCCGCAGCCGGGTGAGGACCCGGACACGGTGCTGCTGGGCCTCTACGAGGGCGTGCCGCTGACCGAACGGGACTCCTGGTGGGACGCCGGCTCGCTGCCGGACCGCATCACGATCTACCGCCAGCCCATCCTGGACATCTGCGCCTCCCGCGAGGACGTGATCGAGGAGGTCACCGTCACGGTGGTGCACGAGATTGCGCACCACTTCGGCATCAGCGACGACCGCCTGCACGAGCTCGGCTGGGGATAGCCTAGTAGGCATGGGACACGACCACAGCCACTCACACGGCATCACAGCGACCGGGAAGCACCGGCAGCGCCTGGTCGCCGTCCTCGGCATCACCCTCGCCGTCGTGCTGGTCCAGATCGTCGGGGCCGTGGTGTCGGGTTCGCTCGCGCTGCTGGCCGACGCCGGGCACATGCTGTCCGACGCCGCCGGCGTCTTCATCGCCCTGCTGGCCGCCTGGATCGCCACCCGTCCGGCGAGCGACCAGCGCACCTACGGCTACCAGCGCGCCGAAGTCCTCGCGGCGCTGGCCAACGCGCTGGTCCTGATCGTCATCGCGGTGGTCATCTTCACCGAGGCCATCCGGCGGCTCGGCTCGGCTCCCGAAGTGCAGACCGACGTCATGCTGGCCGCCGCCGTCCTTGGCGCCGTCGCCAACCTGGTCTCGCTGCTGATCCTCCGCGGCGCCCAGAAGGAAAGCCTCAACGTCCGCGGCGCCTACCTCGAGGTGCTGGGCGACCTGCTCGGGTCCTTTGCCGTGATCGCCGCCGCAATTGTCATCATGGTCACCGGGTACGAGGCGGCGGACACCATCGCCTCGATTGTCATTGCCTTCATGATCCTTCCCCGGGCCTGGCACCTGCTGCGCGACGTCGTGGACGTGCTCCTCGAAGCCACCCCCAAGGGCGTGGACGTGCAGCTCATCCGGGAACACATCCTGGCCGTGGAAGGGGTAATGTCCGTCCACGACATCCACATCTGGACCATCACCTCCGGAGTGCCGGTGTTTTCCGCCCATGTGGTGGTGGCGGACGCAGCCCTGGGCGCCCGCGGCGCCGACCGCGTGCTGGACAAACTCGTCACCTGTCTGGGCTCACACTTCGACACCGAACACTGCACGTTCCAGCTGGAACCCGCGACCCACGCGGAGCACGAGGCCCGCCAGCACGCCTGAGCCCGGCGGCGGCAGCCCCGCACCTCCGGCGGCCGGTCGCCGCCCTCAGGACAGCACGTCCCTGGTGACGAACCTGCCATAGGCGAGGGCGCCGAAGACGGCGACGTACCCGCCCTGCAGCAGGGCGTTCGTGGCGAACGAGTCCCAGGACACGGGCTGGCGGAGCAGGTCCGCGAAATCCAGCCAGTAGTGGCTGAACAGCCAGGGGTGCAGCCACTCCAGTTGCGGCAGTGCGTCGAGCACCTGCGAGACCACCGAGAGCACCACCGTGGCCGCCATGGCCCCCACCGGAACATCCGTGAGGGTGGACGTGAACAGACCGATCGCCGAGAGCCCCATCAACGAGACGGCGAGGTAGGCGGCGATGAGCAGGAGCCGCACGAACGCCTCGCCGGCCCCGACAGTGTCCCCCGACAGCAGCGTCACCGGGCCCACCGGGAAGAGCGCGGCCCCGATTCCCGCCCCGACCAGCGCCACAACCAGCGGGGCCACGACCGCGAACGCCACCGCACCGGCGTATTTAACCAGCAGCAGCCGGACCCGGCCGGCGGGGGCCACCAGCAGGTAGCGCAGCGTCCCGAGCCCGGCCTCGCCCGCCACGGTATCCCCTGCCACCACCCCCACGGTCAGCGGGAGGAACAGCGGAACGGACACCAGCATGGCGGTGAGGCCGACGAACAACCCGTTCTGGGAGATTCGGTCCAGGAAGGCCGGGCCGCGGCCCGGCGGCACGTTGGAGGAGACCCGCACCGCCACGGCAACGAGGATCGGGATGGCGGCCAGGGCGCAGAGCATCGCCCAGGTCCGGCGGCGCCGGAACAGCACACCCAGTTCGGACCCGAGCAGGCCGCCGCCCCACGGCCGGCGCCGGACCCGGGCTGCCCCGGAAGATTCACTGGACAACGTCGAAGCCCTCCCCGGTCAGTGCCACGAAACGTTCCTCGAGGCTGACCTGTTCGGTCGCAAAGCCCCGGACCCGGACACCGGCTGCCACCAGGGCGGCCACCACCGTCTCGGGTTCCACCCCGCCGTCGGCCCCGGCCGGCAGGGGCGCGAAGAGCACTTCGCCCTCCCTCGTGGAACCGTTGGCGGAGTTTCCCGCGCCGGAACGGCCACCGGCGAACCTGCCGCCGCAGTCGGCGTCGACCGTCAATCCCAGGCCGGCCAGGACCAGGACCGCGTCCCCGGCGTCGGGGGTCAGCACCCGGAGCCGTGCCTGCCCGGCCTGGCGGAGCTCCGCAAGGGTCCCCTGCGCCACCAGCCGGCCCGCACTCATGATGGCAGCGTGCGTGCAGATCTGTTCCACCTCGGCCAGCAGGTGGCTTGAGACGAACACCGTGGCGCCGTCGGCCGCAAGTGAACGCACCAGGCTGCGGACCTCGCGGGTCCCCTGCGGATCGAGGCCGTTCGTGGGCTCGTCCAGGACCAGGAGCTCGCGGGGAGCCAGCAGCGCGTTGGCGATGCCGAGCCGCTGCTTCATCCCCAGCGAGTAGGCCCGGACCTTCTTGTCCGCGGCGTGTGTCAGGCCGACCTTTTCCAGCGCTGACTGGACCCGGGCCTTCCGGGTGGCGGCCGAACCGTGCGGGTCCGCGGCGTCGAAACGGTGCAGGTTGGCAGTGCCGGACAGGAAAGGGTAGAAGGCCGGCCCTTCGACGAGGGCGCCCACGCGGGGCAGCACCTCATGCAGCTGCCGGGGCATCTCCTGGCCCAGCAGGCGCACGGAACCTCCGGTGGCCGCGGCGAGGCCGAGCATGAGCCGGATGGTGGTGGTCTTGCCCGAGCCGTTGGGGCCGAGGAAACCAAAGACCGAGCCTTTCGGCACGGCCAGGTCGACGCTGTCGACGGCCAGCTGATGGCCGAACCGTTTGCTGAGACCCCGGGTCTCGATGCTCAGGTCAGCATCAAGAACGACGGCGGTCACCGGAGGCCCACCGGACAGTCACCGCGCGCCGTCACCGCGCGATCAACCCTTGGCGGCGGACTGGAGCCGTTCCAGGGGCACGGCGCCGGCGAAGACGCGCCCGTCGTCGAGGATCAGGACGTTCACCAGCGCGGTGGATACGAGCCTGCCGCCGGGGACGGGGGTTGCCGCCTGCTCAAGCAACGCGGCAGCGCCGGAGGAGGACCCGCCGGAAAGCCCGCGGTCAGGCGACGGTGGGCCGGCCGGCGTCGCCGGTGCCGCCAGCGCCCCGGCCGGGAGCTCGATTACGGATTCCCAGCCGGTTCCGGTAACGGCAGGCCGCGTGGCGCCCTTCGGTTCGTGGGCCTTGTCCGGCCGCGCCATCGGGCCTTCCGAGGTGTGCTCCGGAACCGGAATTTCCTTGACGGTGGCCCCGGGCGGCGGGCTGAACTCGAAGACGGAAGCGTCAGGGGTTTCCAGCGAGAGGTTGGTGAACGCGACCCGGAAGGCCGGTTCGGACTGTCCGCGCGCCTTCAGTTCGACGCCGAGCGGCAGTCCGCTCTCACCGTCAACCGAGATGGCGATGGAACCCATCAGGGTCACCGTGGATTTGGGCGTGAGCACGAGGTTGTACGCGGGCCGGCCGGCCACCCGGACGTCCGGGCCGACTTTCACGTCCGTGGTCTCGTCAAGTTTGGCCAGCAGCGTGTCGGCCAGCTCCGCCGGGGTCCGCATGGTGCCTGGCCCGGTCCGGTGGTGCTCAGCGGTGCCGGCCGGAAGCTGGGCGTGGGCGGCAGTGTTGTCTTTGGAGTTGTAGAACCAGAGCTCGTTGCCGTGCTTGATGGCATTCCGTTCCGCCATCCGGTCCATGACCTGGACACGGGCGTTCTCGGGTCCGTCGAGGTAGACGCGCGCAGTGTGCGGACCGGTCAGCAGCTCCAGCCAGGCGGTGTCCGGGGATCCGGCGCCCGGTCCGGCCTTCGGCAGCTGGGGCAGGCCGATCTCGGAACTCTGCTCCAGGGTTCCCGAAAGGGACTTCTCCTGGTGCTGGGCGATCATCAGCAACACTTGCTGGGGGGTCTTGGCCGGCAGGGGATCCCCGGCGCTCGCGGGTAGGGAACCCACCAGCACGCCCCCGGCGATCACGGCGGGGACGGCCACGGCAGGAATCCAGCGCAGCCATTTACCGGTCACAGGGACCGCACTCCAACGTTGCAGCTCATGGTTCAACAGTACGCCTGGAACATCACGGCTTCACCCTTGCGGGACACTGACGATGCGGCAACGCTGCGGCGGCTACCGCTCTGCTACTGCAGCACGGACAGCGTCAGCTCGACTGCTCCCAGCAGGAGCGCGAGGACGGAGGTGCCCAGCCCGGCGACGAGCAGCAGCCCCGGATGGGCGAGCCCGAGCACCACCCGCCTGAGCCGTGGCCTGCTGCGCAGGAACTTCTTCGGCACGCGGGCCCCGGCCGGATCCTGCTTCCAGCCGCGGAGCCGGCGGAGGAACCAGGCACAACGGATGATGAAAGCCAGCCACAGCACCGAGACCACGAGGGGAATCGCTGCCAGCAGCAGGTTGAATCCCAAGGAGGTGACCTCCCGTTCCGAGGCGCCGACGAGCGACTGGATGGTCGTCGAGACCGAGGCGCTCATGACCACCGAGAGCCCCCAGACGAGGAACGCCGCAATCAGGGCCAGGAAGCGGACGAAGAAATGTCCCAGCACCGACTCCCTCCGCGGCTTGAGGAATCTGCGCGGTGTGGCCTGCAGCAGCATCAGCGTCGCCAGCAGGGTGGGAAGCGCGGCCATCCCGACCAGGACGTACCAGGCCCAGCCCGCCAGGTCGAGGAATTCATCGGCGACGATCAGCACCGCCCAGATTCCCGCCCAGACCCAGCCGGCCGTCAGCGGGCGACGCACCAGCCACCCGGGCAGCCAGGGATCGTCCGTGCCCGGCAACGGCGGCCGCCGGGCCGGTCCGCCGTCGGCCGGCGTCCGGATGCCCGGGCTGCTCTCTTCACTCATGGCCCCACTCACTCATGGCCTCACTGTAGCGAGACGCCGGCTCCGGGGAAGGGCCTAACGCCGCCGGCGCCACGGGAGTCAGCCCGCCGCCACCACGGTGCCGGCGGCGCCGTCGACCGTGATGCTGTGGCCGGTGAGAATCCGGGTGGTGGCGTCCGGTACACCTACCACGGCGGGAATTCCGTATTCACGGGCGACGACGGCGCCGTGGGAGTTGGGACCGCCCATCTCCATGACGAGTCCGCCGGCGGTCAGGAACAGTGGCGTCCAGCCCGGATCCGTGGACGGCGCGACGAGGATCTCGCCGGGTTCCAGGTGGGCCCCCTGCGGGTCCAGGATGACGCGGGCCCTGGCGGTGACGGTGCCGGCCGAGGCCGGCGATCCCCGCAGCGTGCCCGCCGCGGCGGCGGCGGCGGGCTGCAGGGCCTCGGGCTCGGTGCCGTCCGAAAGCAGCACCCGGGGAATGTGCCGGCGGCCGAGTTCCGCTTCGTAGGCGGCGCGGCGCTGCTCCACGATGCCGTGCAGCAGTTTTCCGCCCAGACCAGCGCGGGCCTCGGCAAGCTCCAGGAAGAAAACGTCATCGGCTTCGCGGATGCGTCCGGCCGCTGCCAGTTCCGTCCCGACCAGGGCGAGCTGCTGCCGCACTGAGGCCAGGGCCTCCACGAGGTGGTACTTCGGCAGCTCGCGCAGCCCGGCAAACAGGCGGGTCCGTTTCAGGGCCGCGCGGACCAGCGCGCCCCGCAGCCGGTTCCGCTCCCCCGCCGCGGCGACGAGCCTGCCCACCTGCTCCTCCGCCTGGCGCGCCGCGTTGCCGAACTGCCGGTCCGGGGCCAGAGCGGGATCGTCCAGCCGCAGATAGTTGGCCAGGACACCGAGGATATGTGCCGGGTCATCGGACCAGCGGGGCATCCCGAGGTCGATTTCGGCCACCGCCCGGTGGCCGTAGCGGCTCAGGAAACCGGCGAGCCCGGACTGCACGACGGCGGGAAGCTCACGGGCCCGGTAGCGGCGGACCAGCTCCAGGAGCGCAGTGCCGGCGAACACCGAGGCGGAGGCGGCGTCGGCCCGGATGGCGGCGGCCAGCTGCCAGAGGGCCAGATCCATCTCGGTGGTCACGTTGTTGGGCAGCCCCCGCAGGACGGCCTGCAGTTCCCCCGGTTCGGGGCGGCGTCCGAGCAGCTTGCCGGCGGCGGCCAGCAGGGCGAAGCCGAGGGCGGGAAGGGGAATGACGTTGGGGACCACCGGGAAGAGCTCCTGGCCCAGGATGCGCTCGGCGTGGTCCAGCCGCTGGACCGGCGTCGAGTCCGCCGGCACCACGAGGGCGGCCCTGAACCGCTCGCCGAACCGTTCCACGTGGCGCAGTGCCGCCTCCGGGCGGAACAAGGCGCGGAGCAGGGACTCCGGGACCCGGGCGCGGGCGGCCACGGGAACGATGTGCTTCAGGACCGGCCAGGGGGATCTGACCGTGACGGAGAACCGCGGGTCCCCGAAGAGCCGGCGCAGCACCGTCGCGGAGCGGGACTCCATCACGTCGAACACGCGCGGGACAATCGCACGGCCCGTGGAGCTGCGGACCACGGGGGTCAGGTCGAAGAAGATGCGCTGTCCCGCCTGGACACAGGGGGAAGGGCCCTTGGACGGTTCCGGGACGTCAAAATGTGCGGCAACGGCCACGGAGGAGGCTATCAGCCGGAAGCCGGCCAGCCCCATCGGGGTCAGCGGGCGGGTGAGGCCCTGGGCCAGGCTGAAGCACAGATAGACGCGCAGCCCGTCCCCGGAAGGAGGCTTGTCCGGCAGCGGGTAGAGCGTGGTGATGGGGCGGGACTGGGTCAGCCATGCGGTGCCGTCCCCGTCGATGGCCCATTCGAGGTCCTGCGGCGAGCCGAAGTGCACCTCCGCGCGGCGGCCGAGCAGTTCCAGCGCCGCGAGCTGGGGGTCGGTCAGGCAGGGTGCGGAAGCGCCGTCGGACTGTTCAATCCGCTCGGTTCCGCCGCCCGGCAGGGACCGGATGGCCAGGGCCTTGCTGCCGATCCGGCGCTCCAGGATTCTCCGGCTTGCTCCGTCCACGACGAAGTGGTCCGGGTTGACCGCCCCGGAGACCACCGCCTCTCCGAGGCCGGGGCTGGCATCGATGACCGCCTCGTGCCGCCTCCCGGTAACCGGATTCGCGGTGAAAAGCACCCCGGCGACGGCGGCGTCTACCATCCGCTGCACCACCACTGCCAGGGCCACGGTCGAGGGGCTGATTCCGTGGGTGGCGCGGTAGCTCACGGCCCGGTCCGTCCACAGCGAGGCCCAGCATTGGCGGACGGCGGCAATAACGGCCTCGGCGCCGACCACGTTCAGGAACGTGTCCTGCTGGCCGGCGAAACTGGCGAACGGCAGGTCCTCGGCCGTGGCGGAGGACCGCACGGCAACCGGAATGTCCGCCCCGAGCGCCGCATACGAGGCCCGGAGGGCATCGGCGATTCCGGCAGGGACGGCGGCGTCCAGGGCCAGGCCCCGGGCGGTTGCGGCCAGCCCGGCCAGTGCCGGGAGGTCATCGGCGTCGGTCGCGGTGAGTCGGCGGTGGACCTGTTCCAGCCCGGCGGGCGCCATGGCCTGCCGGTAGGCCTCCGTGGTCACGCAGAACCCGGCCGGCACCGGCAGCCCGGCGCGCAGCAGTTCGCCCAGGTTGGCTGCCTTCCCGCCGACCTCGGGGAGCATGTCCTTGCTGACCAGCGCCAGCCCGAGCACCAGGTGGTGCCGCGGCTCATCCCGCGGCGCACGCCCCGGCGTGCCCGGGCTGCGGAGCTGCTCCATCGGCCGGCCCTCCCTTCGGCGCGGAAGATTCCGGGTCTGTCAGTCGCCGAGGATGGGCCCGAAGTTTGCCCGGTCTGCCAGCCGCGGATCATCCCGGTCCGGGATCACCATGACGGGGCCCTTGGCGTGGTGCAGGATGCCGTCCGAGGTCGAGCCGAGCAGCATTCCCGCGAACCCGCCGCGGCCGCGGGTGCCGACCACCACCAGTTCCACGTGCCGGCTGGCCTCGACAAGCATGTCGACCGGGGAACCGTCCACGAGCTGCGTCTCCACCGCCAGCCGGGGGAAGTGGCTCTTGAGCCAGGCCACGCCGGCGTCGAGCTGGACCTTGATGTCGGCGAAGAGGGCTTCGCGGTCCATCGGGGTGGGAACCCAGGCCAGCGATCCACTGTACTGGGGCACGGCGCAGACGAGCCGGAGGGGCGCCGAGAACCGCTCGGCCTGGGCCGCCGCCTCCAGCACGGCCACACGGGCCTGCTCGGAGCCGTCCACACCCACGACGACGACGTTCTCGATCGGCTGGCGGCCGGACTTCGCCCGTTCGGCCAGGACGTGCTTGTCATCGGTGGTTTCGCCGAGGCGGTCGGCACAGATCAGCGGCACGGTGACCGTGGGGCATTTCGCATGGGCCGGCAGGGCGCTGCTGACGGAACCGAGCAGCCGGCCGACAAAGCCGCCGCGGCCGCGGGTGCCGAAGACGAGGAGTTCGGCGGTCTCGGTCATTTCCAGCAGCACACCGGACGCGTCGCCGTTTTCGACGGAGGCGTCGACGTCGATGTTGTAGCCGGCGACCTTGTCCAGGGCCTGCTTCAGGATGGCTTCCGCACCTTCGCGGATCACCGAGTCGTCGACCGTGGCGTAGCCGCCGTCGAGCCCTGAGGCGGCGAAGATCGGGACGGAGTAGGCGGTCACAATATGCAGGGGACGCTGGCGGCGCTCGGCCTCGCGGGCAGCCCAGACGAGGGCGCACTGGCTGTGGTCCGAACCGTCCACACCGACCACGATCCCCCGCGGAGCCGACGGCCCGCCGTCGGCTTCCCCTGCCGGGTCCGGATGCACCTGTTCTCGGCCCATGGGGTCCGCCTCCTCGCGATTCTTGCCTGATGTTGCGGCTATTCTGCCAGAGGCGTCGGCGTGCAGGGTCCGGGTGCACCGTCCACCGGCGTCGCGCCCCGGAATCTGCGCGCTACAACCCCTGATTTTCCTCACTATTCTCGGTTAATCGGCAACTGGCAAGCTGGCCGCCGGGCACCCTGCGGCGGCAGCCCGGCGAAGGTTTTACACAGTGTTAACGGAAGGTCTTACACAGTGTTAACAGGCTGTCCGGCGGGGCAGGATCCCGCGGTTTTCGGCCGTCCGTCCGGGGCGTACTGGCCGGAAATGCCCGCACTTCGGGAATGTGTGGCTGGCTCTATCCACGGCAGGGATTCTTAGGTAGTCTTCGAGGCATCGCTGAACCGAGACTAGTGTTTCAGAACTCGTGTTTCAGGACGCGGCTCCGCACCGGAGCCGGCGTCCGGGCCAGGTCAGCGATCGCGTCCGGGGTACGGCCCCGTGACTGGCACCATTCGAGAAGGGACCCTAGCAGTGTCGAACATGCCTGCGCCCGGGGGTATCGAGCGGACCACCGCGGTAATCATCGGCACGGGCCTTTCCGGACTCGCGGTCGCCAGCGAACTGCAGCGCCGCGGAGTGGACTCCATCATTGTGGACGGGCTTGATCTGCTGGGCGCAGGCCATCCGGCCAACACGTCGTCCCTGCAGCGCTGCGATGCGGCAGACGCCGCCACGCTCCGGGAACGCAACGAAATCCTGCGGCATCTGCGGAACTACGCCGCGAGCCACAAGCTGGACGTCCGCAACAACATCCGGGCCCTGCAGCTGGACCACCTCGACGCCGGCGGTCCCGGGTCCCCCGCAAAGCAGTGGGCCGTCCGCACCCCGGGCGGCGTCCTCCTGGCGGATCATCTTGTCCTGACCCGCTGCGCCCACAGCCAGCTGCGCCGGATGCTCTCCGAACTCGGCGTGGCCGCCGGGCAGAACCTGATGGCAGCAATGCACGCACTGGGGATGTACCTGGTGGGGGTCGGCGAGCTCATCACTCCCACGCCGAAGGAAGTACTGCGCCAGGCCAAGGTGGTAGGCCACGCGATCTCCGCCAAGGTCCACCCGGGCGGCTTTCCGTCCACGTTGTCCGGCGGCTTTGCCCTGGCGGCACCTGCCTAGGGGGCCTATTCTTTGGTTTTGCGGTCGCCTTCGCTGGCCTGGCCCGCGGGGCCCGGTTCCCCGCCGTCGTCGGCAGCGCCGTTGTCGTCACTACTGCTGTCCGCCGTGCCATTGTCCTCAGTCCCGTTGTCCTCCGTGCCGTTGTCCTCGCTGCCCGGGCCGAGGCGCCGCTTGGCCATCAGGCCCAGGACGACCAGGATGCCCACGGCCGTTCCGACGAAGATCACGATGCTGAAGGGGAACGGCTCGGAAGCGCCCGACGCCGGCGTCGGTGTCGCCGTGAGGCCGGGCTGGGGCGTCCCCAGCGTGGGGACCGCGGCGGCCGGCGCCGAACCCGCTGCCCCTGACCCTGCCGTCGCGGTAAAGGTGAAGCTGCCCTCGATGGGGTGGCCGTCCGAGCTGGCCACCCGCCACGCGACGGTGAACACCCCGGCAGGGGCACCGGGCCTGAGCTTCTCCGAGGCGACGTTGTCCACGATCTCCACGGCGCCGTCGGCCCAGTTTGTCCCCGCGGCGTCGGTCACCGCGATCTGCGAACCGATCGCCAGCGGGTTCTTGCTGAACGTGACCGAGACCTTTTCCGGCAGCGTCGGCACCGTGGCTCCCGATGCCGGACTGCTCGATTCCTCGGTGTCGTGCGCCGACGCCGGGGCGGCGGCCCCGAACAAGGCGGAGGCAAGAATCATGGCACCGAGCACGGCGCTCAGCAGCTGTCGGATCAGGCGCATGGGCTGACTACTCCTCGTGTTGGCTTGCTAACAGACTAGGCGAAATCGCTGGGTCGGCGGGTCCGCGCCCAAGTAGGATTCAGGTAACCACCCATATCTCCCGGAGGACTAATGCTCAAGCAGGGCTCTGCGCTCGACCGGTATTTCAAGATTTCCGAGCGGGGGTCGAACTTCTCGCGCGAGATTCGTGGCGGCTTTGCCACGTTCTTCGCCATGAGCTACATCGTGGTGCTGAACCCGCTGATCCTCTCCGGCCCCGATTCCTCCGGCGCCACGCTGGGTTTCCCGGCCGTCGCCGCGGTCACCGCGTTCGTGGCCGGCATCCTGACGATCCTCATGGGGGCCTGGGCCAAGCACCCCTTCGCGCTGGCAACGGGGCTGGGCGTCAACGCGTTCGTGGCCGTCACGGTGGCCACCAACCCGGGCCTGACATGGCCGGACATGATGGGCGTAGTGGTCATTTCCGGCGTCACCATGCTGATCCTGGTCCTCACCGGGTTCCGGACCGCGGTGTTCAAGGCCGTCCCGGACGGGCTGAAGACCGCGATCGTGGTCGGCATCGGCCTCTTCATCGCCCTGATCGGCCTGGTCAACGCCGGCTTCGTGCGCCGCATCCCGGACGCCGCCGGCACCACCGTCCCGGTCGGGCTGGGCTTCGACGGGAAGCTCCTGGGCTGGCCCACCCTCGTCTTCGTCTTCGGACTCATCCTGACCATCGCCCTCGTGGTCCGCAAGGTCAAGGGCGCGATCCTGATCGGCATCGTCACCTCCACGATCCTGTCCGTGGTCCTGGAATTCACCCTGCACATCGGTCCCAGCGTTCAGAAGGATAAGCCTTTCAACCCGCAGGGCTGGTCCCTCGTGGCCCCGAAGTTCACGGACTGGGCGGCCCCGGACCTGTCCCTGATCGGCAAGGCCAACCCCTTCGGCGCGTTTGAACACCTGGGCGCCGTGGCCGCGGCCCTGCTGGCCTTCGTGATCCTGCTGAGCTTCTTCTTCGACGCCATGGGCACCATGGTGGGCCTGGCCACGGAGGCCGGCACCATCGACAAGGACGGCAACATCCCCAACGTTGACCGCGTGCTGATGGTCGACGCCGTGGGCGCGATCATCGGCGGCGGCGCGTCGGTCTCCTCCAACCAGATCTACGTGGAATCCGGTGCCGGCATCGGTGAAGGCGCCCGCACCGGCCTGGCCTCGATCGTCACCGGCCTGCTGTTCCTCGTCGCCATGTTCTTCACCCCGCTGATCAACCTGGTTCCGTTCGAGGCCGTCGCCTCGGCCCTCGTCGTCGTCGGCTTCATGATGGTCTCCCAGGTCGGCAAGATCGACTGGCAGGACTGGGGCATCGCGATCCCGGCCTTCCTGACCTTCACCCTGATGCCGTTCACCTACTCAATCGCCAACGGCCTCGGCGCGGGCTTCATCGCCTTCGTCCTGATCCGCACCTTCCAGGGCCGCGCGCGCGAGGTACACCCGCTGATGTGGGCCGTGGCGGCCGCGTTCCTGCTGTTCTTCGCAATCGGCCCGATCGAAGCCGCCCTCGGGATGCACTAAGGGCCTCTCCCTCCGATCCCCTCCGCCGAGGTGAGACGTCGCGCCCATGTTTGTCCGGCAAAGACATCGGCGTGAAGTCTCACCTCGGCGGCGTTTCGGTGGCGTTTCGGCCAGTTTTCCGGGATTCCGGACAGCCCGACGGCGGCGCGGCTGGCTTTCGGGTCGCGGCTGCGGTGAGCTGGGACCATGGATTCTCCCGCGCTCTCCGTCGATATCCCGCCGCAGCCCTGGACCGGGCGGTTCGACGGCGACGGCGCCGAGGACCGCCGCTGGTGGCAGGCCGTCACCCCGTACTCCGGGCGCACTCTTCCGGCCGGATCCGGCACGCGGGCCGCCGTCGTCCTTGGCTTCGGCAGCGACGCCGGGGTACGCCGCAACAAGGGCCGCACGGGCGCCGCCGCGGCCCCCGCCGCCATCCGCGCCGCACTGGGCCCGCTCGCCTTCCACCTGACCCGGGACGTGCACGACGCCGGTGACGTCACCGTGGCCGGGGACGCCCTGGAGGCCGGCCAGGCCCGTGCCGGACTCGCCATCAGCAGACTGCTCGACGCCGGCAGGCTTCCGGTGGTGCTGGGCGGCGGCCACGAGACCGCGTTCGCCAGCTACCTCGGCGTGGCCGGCTCGGCCGCGGTCCGGGAGGGCCTGCGGGTGGGCGTGCTGAACCTGGATGCACACTTCGACCTCCGCGACGAGCCCGTGCCGAGCTCCGGCACCCCGTTCCTGCAGATGGCCCGCGCGGAAGCTGCCGCCGGCCGCGAACTGAGGTACGCCGTCGTCGGGATCTCCGAACCGAACAACACCAAGGCACTGTTCCGCACTGCCGGGGAGCTCGGCGTGGACTACCTGCTGGACGAGGACTGCTCGGCGGAGACCGCGCATACCTTTGTGGCGGCGTTCCTGGCGCAGGTGGACGCGCTCTACCTGACCATCGACCTGGACGTGCTGCCGGCATCGGTGGCCCCGGGCGTGAGCGCTCCGGCCGCGTACGGTGTGCCGCTGCCCGTGATCAGCGCCGTGTGCCGGCAGGTCGCGGCGAGCGGGAAACTCCTGCACCTGGATGTCGCCGAGCTGAACCCGGAGTTCGACATTGACGGCCGCACGGCCAGGGTGGCCGCCCGGCTGATCACTACGCTGCTGGGGTAGGCGGAGGCGGAGCCAAAGGACACGGGCTGCCGGAACGCAAAAAGTCCCCGCCTCCCGGACCGTTCCCGCTGGATGCGGGGACCGGTCCGGGAGACGGGGACTTCTTGTGGTGACGCCGGGTGCGGCTAGCTGCGCCGCACCTGGACGCCGTCGGACTTCAGGAAAAGCTGCGTCTCGGACGGGCCCGCCGGGACCAGCCAGAGCACGTTGCCGCTCACCGAGACTTCTTCGACTTCACCGGCCGCCAAAACCTGTGCGTGCTTGAGGATTTCGACCCGATCTCCGGCCTTGAGGCTTCTCCAGTCGAAAACCGTGGCGGCTGATGCCAGGCGCCTGGACAGAACCGTCCCGCGTGCTTTCATGAACTTCTACCCCTTTGTATATGTTCTTCGCCACAACTTCATTGGTGTGACTCTCCATTAGTACTACACTTCCCGGGCCCCCGCTGGCCGTGTTGCCGAGTATTTCGGGGGCGCCGGAAAATGTTCACGGAAACTGCATTTTGTTTTCCCTCAGGCGAGATTTCCGACGGCGGATTCGGCCGCCGCGCGGACCTTGCCCGAGGCGAGCAGCAGATCCGCCGCCTCCAGTTCCGGCGAGAGGAACCTGTCCGTCCCCGGACCGTCGACGACGTCGCGCAGTGCCGCGATCACGGCGGCGCCCGCCGGCCCCGGCGTGAGCTCCCCGCCGGAGACCTGGGTGCGGATATCGAGCGCCCGGGCCGAGGTCACCAGTTCGATCGCCAGGACGCGGCGCAGGTTCTCCACCGCCCGGCGGAGCTTGCGGGCCGCATGCCAGCCCATCGAGACGTGGTCCTCCTGCATCGCGGAGCTCGGGATCGAGTCCACCGACGCCGGAACGGCCAGCCGCTTGTTGTCCGAGACCAGCCCGGCCTGGGTGTACTGGGCGATCATGAGGCCGGAATCGACGCCCGGGTCCGCGGCGAGGAAGGCCGGCAGCCCGTGCGAGCGGGCCGGGTCCAGCATCCGGTCCGTGCGGCGCTCGGCAATGGAGCTGAGATCCGCGACGGCGATGGCGAGGAAGTCCAGCACGTAGGCCACCGGTGCGCCATGGAAGTTGCCGTTGGAGCTGACCCGGCCGTCCGGCAGGACCACCGGGTTGTCGATCGCGGCGGCGAGTTCGCGGGAGGCGACCAGGGCGGCGTGGTCCACGGTGTCGCGGACGGCGCCGGCCACCTGGGGGGCGCAGCGCAGCGAGTAGGCGTCCTGCACCTTGGTGTCGTTGATCCGGTGCGAGGCCACGATCGGGGAGTTGGACAGCACGCGCAGCATGTTGTCCGCTGAGGCGGCCTGGCCCGGGTGCGGACGCAGCGCCGCGTGCAGCTCGGGCAGGAACACCTGGTCCGTGCCGAGCAGCGCCTCGACGCTGAGCGCGGCGGTGATGTCCGCCGTCGTGAGCAGCTGGCGGATGTCCGCGATGGCCATCAGCAGCATGCCAAGCATGCCCTCGGTGCCGTTGACGAGCGCCAGGCCCTCCTTCTCGGCGAGGGTGACGGGTTCGATCCCGTGTTCGGCGAGGAGTTCGGCGACAGTGCTTTCTCCGCGTGCGCCGTAGGGCGTTCCGTCCGGTCCTGTCGCTTCGCCCTCGCCCATCAGGACCAGGGCGCAGTGGGACAGGGGGGCGAGGTCGCCGGAGCAGCCGAGGGAGCCGAACTCGCGGACCACCGGGGTGATGCCGGCGTTGAGCACATCCACCATGGTCTGCAGCACCACCGGGCGGACACCGGTGCGGCCGGAGGCGAGGGTCTTGGCGCGCAGGAACATTATGCCGCGGACCACTTCGCGTTCCACGGCCGGGCCCATGCCGGCGGCGTGGCTGCGGATCAGCGACTTCTGCAGCTGGGTCCGCAGCTCGTTCGGGATGTGCCGGTTGGCGAGGGCGCCGAAGCCCGTGGAGATGCCGTAGGCCGGGACCTCGCTGTGGGCGAGGTCGTCGATGTGGGCGCGGACCTTGGCGACGGCGTCCAGGGCGTCCTGCGAAATGGTCACCTTGGCGTCGTGGCGTGCGACGGCGACGACGTCCTCGGGGGTGACGCCGCTGGAGCCGAGGGTGACGGTGAGCGGTTCGTGAGTCAGTACAGACATGATGTTCCTAATTGCTTTCGTTCATCGGGATGCGGACGCCGCGTTCCTGGGCGACCTCGACGGCGCGGTCGTAGCCGGCGTCGGCGTGGCGGATGACGCCCATGCCGGGGTCGTTGGTGAGCAGGCGTTCGAGCTTCTGGGCGGCGAGGTCGGTGCCGTCGGCGACGGAGACCTGGCCGGCGTGGATGGAGCGGCCGATGCCCACGCCGCCGCCGTGGTGGATGGAGACCCAGGTGGCGCCGGAGGCGGTGTTGAGCAGCGCGTTGAGCAGCGGCCAGTCGGCGATTGCGTCGGAGCCGTCGGCCATGGCCTCGGTCTCGCGGTACGGGGAGGCCACGGAGCCGGAGTCGAGGTGGTCGCGGCCGATCACGATGGGCGCCTTGACCTTGCCTTCTTTGACGAGCTGGTTGAACAGCAGTCCGGCCTTGGCACGGTCGCCGTAGCCCAGCCAGCAGATGCGGGCCGGCAGGCCCTCGAACTCGACGCGCTCCTGCGCGGCGTCGATCCAGCGGTGCAGGTGCTTGTTCTCGGGGAACAGCTCCTTGATGGCCTTGTCCGTGACAGCGATGTCCTCCGGGTCGCCGGAGAGCGCCACCCAGCGGAACGGGCCCAGGCCCTCGCAGAACAGCGGCCGGATGTAGGCCGGGACGAAGCCGGGGAATTCGAAGGCGCGGTTGTAGCCGCCCTTGCGTGCCTCGTCGCGGATCGAGTTGCCGTAGTCGAACACCTCGGCGCCGGCGTCCTGGAACTCCACCATGGCCTGGACGTGCTTGGCCATGGAGGCCTGGGCCTTCTTGGTGAAGCCCTCCGGATCGGCCGCGGCCTCGCGGTGCCATTCCTCCACGGTGATGCCCTCGGGGAGGTAGCTCAGCGGATCGTGCGCGGAGGTCTGGTCCGTGACGATGTCCACGGTGAGCTCGCCGGCGTTGTGGCGGCGCAGGATTTCCGGGAACACCTCGGCGGCGTTGCCGACGTAGCCCACGGACCAGCCGCGGCGCTCTTCCTTGGCCTTGAGGACCTTGGCGATGGCGGCGTCGAGGTCGGTCTCCACCTCGTCGAGGTAGCGCTTGCCGGCGCGGCGCCGCAGGTGGCTCTCGTCGACGTCGACGATCAGGCAGGCGCCGTCGTTGAGGGTGACGGCGAGCGGCTGGGCGCCGCCCATGCCGCCGCAGCCGCCGGTGAGGGTCAGCGTGCCGGCGAGGGTGCCGTCCTCGTCTCCGGTGAGCTTGCGGGCGATCGCGGCGAAGGTCTCGAAGGTGCCCTGCAGGATGCCCTGGGTGCCGATGTAGATCCAGGACCCGGCGGTCATCTGGCCGTACATCATCAGGCCCTCGGCCTCGAGCCGGCGGAACTCGGGCCAGTTTGCCCAGTCGCCGACAAGGTTGGAGTTGGCCAGGAGCACCCGCGGCGCCCATTCATTGGTGCGGAAGACGCCGACCGGTTTGCCGGACTGGACCAGCAGGGTCTCGTCCTTTTCCATGGTTTCCAGGGTGCGGGTGATCGCGTCGAAGGCGGCCCAGGAGCGGACGGCGCGGCCGGTGCCGCCGTAGACCACGAGGTCATCGGGGCGTTCGGCGACCTCGGGGTCCAGGTTGTTCATGAGCATGCGCAGCGGGGCTTCCGTCTGCCAGCTCTTGGCGGTGAGCGTGGTGCCGCGGGCCGCTTTGACCGGGCGGGCACCGGTGGTGAAATCGGCGGGTGCCATGAGGGGCTCCTTTAGTTTCGTGGTGGTTCGGGGGATGAAGTTCTATATCCACTAAAGCCTGTGCGCGGCCGCGGAAACAGGGCTTGTTGGTGGGTGCTGTCCGGGATTCCAGACCCACCCCTCTCGCCCGTTGCGCCATCACTTCCGGTCGCTAAAACGGGCAAATGGGAGCCCTAAGTGATAGCGCAACTCGGAGGGCGGGGCGTGCGGGGCAAAAGGCGTGCGGGGCGTGCGGACAGGGATCAGGCGGAGCGGCGGCCGTGGATCCGGACCGAGAGCTCGTCCGCGACCTTCTGCACCCGCGCGGCCAGGGCGGGCCACTGATCCGCTGGCAGCTTGTCCTCCAGGAAGGTCACGGCGACTGCCGCCGTCGGCCAGCCCACGTGGTCCGTGACGGCCGCGGCGATCGACCCGAATCCGGGCGTCACCTCGCCGTGCTCGGTGGCGTACCCGCGCTGCCGGACCTGGTCCAGGTGCGAGGACAGCGCCGAGTACTTCATGATGGCACCTTCCATGTCGTGCCGGGCCGTGAACGCGGCGGCGTTCGGGTACAGCGCGCGGACCTGGGATTTCGGCAGAGCGGCGAGGATGGCGCGCCCGCTGGCGGTGAGGTGACTGGGGAGCCGGACGCCGACGTCGGTCACCAGCGATGGGCGGTTCTTGGCCCGCTCCTCCACGATGTAGAGCACATCCCGGCCGTGGAGCACGGCGAGATGGGCGCTTTCGCCGATCACGTCCACGAGCGAGGCGAGCATCGGCCGGCCCAGCCTGGACAGCGGTTCCTGCCTCGAATAGGCGGAGCTGAGCTCGAAGGCGCTGATGCCCAGGCCGTACCGCTGCTCTTCGTGCAGGTGCAGCACGAACCCGTTTGCCTCCATCACGCCGAGCAGGTGGTAGACGCTGGAGCGCGGCAGGCCCAGTGCCGTGGCAATGTTCGACGCCGCCATCGGCCCGCGCTTTGAGGCCAGCAGTTTGAGGATGCGCAGGGTGTTCTCCGCCGCCGGCACCTTGGACGTCGCCTTGGACATGGTCCTGGCGGCGGCCGGCTGGGGCGAGGGTTCGACGACGGCGGCATCCGCGGCAGTACCGCTCATGGAAGTGCCGCTCAAGGCTGTGCTGGTGGCTGGCATCGGTCCTCTTCGAATTGGGCGGTGTCCGGTATCCCGTACTTAAGCATGCGCCCCGGCGGCGCAATCGGACAGACCGCCCAGCTTCCCAGTGTCTGGAATCCCGGACATTCATCGAAGGCGATAGGGATGCGGGCCGTCCGCCCCTAGCCGAAGCGCGAGGCACGTGGTTGGCTGGACGCCTTGATTGCGGCAGGGAGGCAAGGGCATGGCACCAGCATTGTCCGGCAAAGTGGCCCTCGTTGCCGGGGCGACGCGGGGTGCCGGCCGCGGGATCGCCGTCGCCCTCGGGGAGGCCGGGGCAACGGTGTACTGCACCGGCCGCTCGGCGCTGGGCCGGCGCTCCGACTACGACCGGCCGGAAACCATCGAAGAGACGGCCGAGCTGGTGACCGCTGCCGGTGGCGCGGGGATCGCCGCCGCCGTCGACCACCGCGAGCCGGGCCAGGTGGAGGCACTGGTCCAGCGGATCGACGCCGAACAGGGCCGGCTGGACATTCTGGTCAACGACATCTGGGGCGGCGAAAACCTCATCCGGTGGAACACCCCGCTGTGGGCCCAGGATCTGGAGGCCGGGCTCCGGATGCTGCACACGGGCGTCGACACGCACCTGGTCACGAGCCATTTCGCGCTGCCGCTGCTCATCCGGCGACCCGGCGGGCTTGTGGTGGAGATACCGACGGGACCCGCGAGTACAACGCCGGGCACTACCGCGTGTCCGTGTTCTACGACCTGGTCAAGACTGCCGTGCTCCGCCTCGCCTTCAGCCAGGCCGAGGATCTGAAACCCTACGGCTGCGCCGCGGTGGCCCTCACCCCCGGCTGGATGCGCTCCGAGATGATGCTTGAAGCCTTCGGCGTCAGCGAGGGGAACTGGCGGGACGCCGCCGCCATCCAGCCGCATTTTGCCGCGATCTCGGAAAGCCCGCGGTTCGTCGGTCGTGCGGTCGCGGCCCTCGCCGCGGACCCCGAAGTAGTTCACCGCCGCGGCGGCTCCTACTCCTCCGGCGGCCTGTCACGCGAGTACGGCTTCACCGACGTCGACGGCTCCCAGCCCGACTGCTGGCGGTACCTGGTGGAAGTGCAGGATGCCGGGCTTCCGGCGGACGCCTCCGGGTACCGGTGAGTATTCCGGTGTTTCCGGCAGACATTCAGAGCCTTGGGCCGGCCGCTCAGACCGTGACAACCACCTTGCCACGGGCCTTGCCATCGTGCATGTACTGGATCGCGGCCGGGGCGTCAGCCAGGGCGAAGCTCCGGTCGATGACCGGCTTCACGGTGCCTGCTTCGATGAGTTCCGCCAGGGCGCGGAGGTCCTGGGCACGTTCGACCGCCAGGAGCCCCTTGAGCTTCTGGCCCAGGAAGAGGGACAGCGCTGCGGCACGGAGCGAGCGCCCGAAGCCGCCGGTCCATTTTCCGCCGCCTTCCCCGCCGACGATGACCAGGGTTCCGTGCGGCTTGAGTGCCCGCCGGAGGACGGAGAGCGGGCGGTTGCCCGCCGTGTCGAGAATGAGGTCGTACTGTTTCCGGCCGTCGGCGAAGTCGTCGTGCTTGTAGTCGATGACGTGGTCCGCGCCGACTGAGCGGACCAGCTCCAGCTTCCCGGTGCTGCACACGCCCGTGACCTGCGCCCCGAACGCCTTGCCCAGCTGCACGGCGTAGGCGCCGACGCCTCCACCCGCACCGATGATCAGGACTTCCTGTCCTGGCCGGACCTGCCCGCTGTCGCGGAGCCCCTGGAGCGCCGTGACTGCGGAGACGGGCACGGCGGCCGCCTGCTCAAAGCTGAGGTTCGCCGGCTTCAGCGCCAGTTTTCCCTCCTTGGCGCACGCATATTCGGCAAAGGAGCCCTCACACGTGCCAAAGACTTCGTCACCGGGACGGAATCCCACGACGTTCCTGCCGATCGCTTCCACTTCGCCGGCAACCTCCCGACCGCGGATGCCGGTCTTGGGTGCCCGCAGCCCGAAGCCGACGGCGCGGGTCAGGTACGGCAGTCCGGTCATGAGGTGCCAGACCCCCTGGTCGACGCCGGCCGCATGGACCCGGATGAGCACCTCGTCGTCGCCGGGCACCGGCTTGTCGACGTCGCGCAGCTCCAGGACCTCCGTGGAACCGTATACGTCTTGGATGATCGCTTTCATGGTGCTTCTCCTTCAGGGTCGGGGTACTGGAACACATCGTCGAGGGGAACCCTGAGGACGTGGGCAATCTGGAATGCCAGCTCGAGCGAGGGCGAGTAGCGGCCCTGTTCGATGGCGATGACGGTCTGTCGGGTGACGCCGATGCGCTCCGCAAGCTCCGCCTGGGTCAGCTCGCCACGCTCAAACCGCAGGCGGCGGATCGAGTTCGTGACCCTGGTCGGCTTCACCATGGCTGGAAGCCCCGGCGATAGGCCACAATCTTCGCCACGGAGCCCAGGATCGCCGAGAGGAAGAAGGCCAGGTAAATGGCATTCGCGATCCAGAAGTGGTCCGCCTCAGCCATCGCCATGATCAGGGCCGCCACTCCCCCGACGACGAGGAAGGACTGGCCGACTGACTCACCGAAGCGGTAGATCTCCTTGTCGCGCTGATCCTTGATGCCGGCTTCTTTGGCCGAGAACGCCCGGATCGCGGTGTGCAGCACGATGGAGGCCACGATCGATCCTCCGACCGTCCACAGCAGCGGCGCCACGTACGGCACCTCGGTCAACGGCGTGGACCCGGACAGTCCGAACACGATAGCGAGGTATACGGCATAGGCCGCTACCGCCAGCACCCCCATGACCCAGGCGCTCTTCTCTTCAAAGGACATTTCCGCTCCCATGTAAAACAAAGCTGACATCCCTAAAGGTAAAGAAACTTTGACATGGTGTCAAGGGTTTTCGACGTCGAAGAAAATTGCCCCTCCGGCCGCGCAGTCTGAGATCAAAGACACCGGTTGCCCGTGAGGCTCATCACAGCTCCGCCGGACATGTTCTGCTGGATAGCGATCCCCCTCCCAATGACGAGAAGGTATTCGCATGCAACAAGCCCAAACCGCCGCCGAGGCAGCACCCCGTTCAGCCCAGGCCGGGAGCGCCGGCAGAACCGTCGGCGCCGCCGTCGAGACCGTCTTGAGCCGGGGACTCAACGTCCGGCACATCCGCTTCATGGCCCTCGGCTCGGCCATCGGCACCGGGCTGTTCTACGGCTCCGCTTCGGCCATCCAGAAGGCGGGCCCGGCCGTGCTTTTCGCCTACATGATCGGCGGCGCCGCCGTCTTCATGGTGATGCGGGCCCTGGGCGAGATGGCGGTGCGGCACCCGGTGTCCGGCTCCTTCGGCCAGTATGCGAGCCGGTACCTCGGCCCGCTGGCCGGCTTCGTGACCGGCTGGACCTACGTGTTCGAGATGGCGATCGTGGCCATCGCGGACGTCACCGCCTTCAGCATCTACATGGGCTTCTGGTTCCCCGAGGTGGAACGCTGGATCTGGGTCCTGGCCATCATCTTCTTCCTCGCGGCGTTGAACCTGCTCAGCGTGAAAGTCTTCGGCGAACTCGAATTCTGGTTCTCGCTGATCAAGGTGGTGGCGATCATCGCCATGATCGCCGGCGGGGCCGCCATCATCGTGTTCGGCTTCCAGGCAGGTGGCGCCACGGTGGCACCTGGCCTGGGCAACCTCGTGGAGCACGGCGGCCTGTTCCCCAACGGCTTCGAAGGGCTCCTGGCCTCGTTCGCCGTCGTGATGTTCGCCTTCGGCGGGATCGAGACGATCGGCGTCACGGCCGGTGAGGCAGCCGACCCGAAATCCGTAATTCCGAAGGCCGTCAATACCGTTCCCGTGCGGGTGCTGCTGTTCTATGTGCTCACCCTCGGCGTGCTCATGAGCCTGTTCCCGTGGAATGAGATCGGCACCAGCGGCAGCCCGTTCGTGCAGATCTTCAGCGGCCTGGGCATTCCGGCCGCGCCCCACATCCTCAACGCCGTGGTGATCACTGCCGCGCTCTCCGCGATCAACAGCGACATCTTCGGCGCCGGCCGGATCCTCTTCGGGCTGGCCCGGCAGGGGCACGCCCCCGCCAGCTTCGGCAAGGTCTCCCGGCACGGCGTGCCCTGGCTGACCGTGGTGATGATGGCCGGCATCCTGCTGGTGGGCGTGGTCCTGAATGCCGTCATCCCGGAGGACGTGTTCCTGCTGATCGCCTCGATCGCCACCTTCGCCACCGTCTGGGTCTGGGTGATGATCCTGGCCTCCCACGTCGCGATGAAGCGCGAGATCTCCCGCAAGGGACTGCCGGCGTCGGAGTTCCCCTCCCCGTGGTGGCCTGCGGCTTCCGTGCTGACCATCGTCTTCATGGCCCTCGTCATCGGAATCCTCGGCGCCTTTGAGGACACCCGGGTGGCGCTCTACGTGGGCGCCGTCTGGCTCGGACTGCTCGTGGTTGCGTACCGCCTCTGGGTCCGCGGCCACGGCCTGGTCCGGGCCGAACTCGCGGACGAGACCGCGGACACGACCGCGCAGGTTCCGCAGGTTCCGGCGGCACGTTAGGGGCCTCCCGCTGGGGGCCGCCCGGAGTTACGATCGGGCATGGTCCCCGCCGCCAACCTGCTGACTTTCGCGATTGCCGCCTTCGTTATCATTGCCGTTCCCGGGCCCAGCGTGCTGTTCGTGATCGGACGGACGCTGGCCCTGGGACGCAAGGGCGGCCTGCTGAGCGTGCTGGGTAACGCACTCGGCGAACTGCTGCAGATCGCCGCGGTGGCGCTGGGCGTCGGGGTGGTGCTGGCCCAGTCCGTGCTGCTGTTCAGCGTGGTTAAATTCGCCGGCGCCGCCTACCTCATTTTCCTCGGCATCCAGGCGATCCGGCACCGCGGAGGTGGTCCGGCGGCAGACCCATCCCGTTCGGCATCCACGTTCCGCGTGCTCCGGGAAGGGTTCATCGTCGGCGCCACCAACCCTAAGTCCATTATCTTCTTCGTGGCGGTGCTCCCGCAGTTCGTGGACTATCAGGCCGGTGCGATTCCGCTGCAGCTAGGTACACTCGGGGCGCTGTTCCTGCTGATCGCCCTGATCTCGGACAGCGCATGGGCCCTCGCGGCCGGGACCGCCCGCCACTGGTTCGCCAGTTCGCCCCGAAGGATCGCCGCCCTGGGCACCACCGGTGGTGTGATGATGATCGGGCTGGGCGGCACCCTGGCGCTTTTCGGCAACAAGAACTAGCGCCGAGGTGACAGTTGGCGCCCATATTCCCGAGGAACACGGGCGCCAACTGTCACCTCGGCGTCGTCGGAGGGTGCAGCAAGCTACCTTGCCGACCAGCCGCCGTCCATGGTGTAGCTGGCGCCGGTGACCATACCGGCGTCGTCCGAGGCGAGCCACGCCACGAGGGACGCCACCTCCTCCGGCTCCACAAGCCGCTTCACCGCGGATTCGGTCAGCATGATCTTCGCCAGCACCTCGGATTCCGGAATGCCGTGCACCTTGGCTTGGTCGGCAATCTGCGACTCGACCAGCGGCGTCCGGACGTAGCCCGGGTTGATGCAGTTGGACGTGACGCCGTGGGCGCCGCCCTCCAGCGCCGTCACCTTGCTTAGCCCTTCCAGTCCATGCTTGGCGGAGACGTAGGCGCTCTTGAACGGCGAGCCCCGCAGGCCGTGCACGGAGGACAGGTTGATGATCCTGCCGAAGCCGTTGGCATACATGTGCGGCAGGGCGGCCCGGATCAGCAGGAACGGCGCCTCCAGCATGAGCTTGATGATGCGGCGGAAGTCGGCCGGATCGAAGTTTTCGATGGGACTGATCCGCTGGATTCCGGCGTTGTTGACGAGGATGTCGCAGTCCAGGCTGAGGGCCTCGAGCGCCTCGACGTCGAGCAGGTCGACAGCCCAGGCCGTTCCGCCCACTTCATCCGCGAGGGCGGAGGCCGCGGCGTCGTCGACATCCGCGATCACCACTTTGGCGCCCCGCGCCGCCAGGGCGCGGACGCTTGCAGCCCCGATCCCGCCGGCGCCGCCGGTGACGAGGGCCTTGCGGCCGTTCAAGCTGCTCTCCATGTCTGCACTCCTCAGTTCGCATTTTTAACGGCCCAGGCGAGGCAGGATGCACGGCACTGAGCAGCTTCACTGAGTATTGCCGCAGAAAGTCGGCGATTCAATGGTCAAAGCAGCACCCCTTATGTGCAGAATTGCAGATATGACCGCAAACCCCGACGACCTGCTGGTGCTGCTGGCCGTCTCCCGTTCCGCGAAGTTCACGACGGCGGCCCAGGCCCTCGGGTTGAACCACACCACTGTTTCCCGGCGGATAGCGGCCCTTGAGAAGGCTTTGGGCGGCCGGGTCCTGTCCCGCGCCGCCGGCGGCTGGGAGCTCACGGACCTCGGCGCCGAAGCCGTGCGGGTAGCCGAACAGGTGGAAGCTGCCATCCAGCCCCTCGAACAGCCCGGGAGCACCCCGGACCCGATCACCGGCGTCGTCCGGATGACCGCCACGGACGGCTTCAGCGCCTACATCGCCGCCCCCGCAGTGGCCCGGCTGCGCCGCGAGCATCCCGGTCTCAGCGTCGAGATCATTACCGTGACCCGGCGGGCGCTCCAGCAGCGCTCCGGCCTGGACATCGAGGTGGTGGTCGGAGAGCCGCAGGTGCACCGGGCCGCGGCTGCACGGCTCGGCGAATACATGCTCGGAATGTATGCCTCGCGCGACTATCTGGCCGAATATGGCACCCCCGCCACGGTGGCGGAACTGACCGCCCACCCCCTCGTCTACTTTGTCGATTCCATGCAACAGGTGGACGATCTGGACGCCCCGCGCCGGCTGGTGCCGACTATGCGGGAGGGGCTGAGTTCCACCAACGTGTTTGTCCACGTGGAGGCGACCCGCGCCGGCGCCGGGATCGGCTTCCTGCCCTGCTTCGCGGCGGATCTGCACCCGGACCTCGTCCGGCTCCTGCCCGGGTCCTTCGCCGAACTGCTGCCGTACTGGATGGTGCTGCGTCCCGATTCCATGCGTCGACCGGCCGTGGCGGCGGTGGCGCAGGCACTGCGCCTACAGACCGCGGACCACCGCGAGGCGCTCATGGGCCGGGGCTCAGCCCGCGGGTGATTCCGGCATTGCGGCCATCGGAACTTTCGGGTCGTGCCGGACCGGGGCGCCGGCGGCGAAGGCGCGGACTTTCGCGTCGTCCCAGATGTGGGCGGGCACCGCACCGCCGAGCAGCCGCCTCGCCAACTGGGGGTCGTCGTCGAACGGAACGTCGCTTCCGGCCATGATCATGTTTCCGTAGCGCCGGCCCTTGAGCATTGCCGGGTCGGCAATGATCACGGTGTGCTTGAAGGCATCCGCGATGGTGGCGGCATCCTCGCGGGAGTTCTTCAAATCCGGGGCGTCACCCGAGTTCACTATGTAGATCCCGCCGGGAGCCAGGACAGCCCTGGCGTGCTCGTTGAACTCCCGGGTGGTGAGCGTCCTGGGCGTCACGGAGCCGGCGAAGACATCGCGGATGATCACATCCCGAGTCTGCGGGGTGAGGCTCTCGGTGACCTCGCGGGCTTCCCCCACGCGCAGGCGCAGCAGCGGGGCTTTGGGCAGGTCGAACCAGCCGCGGACGTATTCGGCGAGTCTGCCGTCCAGTTCGACGACGACCTGGCGGGCCTCAGGGTAGGCGGCGTGGAAGTAACGGGCCAGGGAGCAAGCTCCCCCGCCGAGGTGCAGGGCGCGCAGCTTCGGCTTCGTCTCCCGGGGCCAGCGCGATTCCACCAGCGCGGAGATCCAGCGCATGTACTCGAAGTCGAGGAACAGCGGATCGGCGAGGTCAATGTGGGAGCTCATCACGCCGTTGATGCGCAGCAACCAGCCGGTGGAGTTGTCCTGGTCCGCGATCAGCTCGCAGTCACCGGTGTCGATGTAGTAGATGCCTTCAACCGGACCGTCCGGGCGGCTGCCCTTGGGCACTTCCACAACTCCCGGCGTCGTGTTTCCGGTGTTCCGGCCGGCCGCCCTGCCCCGCTTCGCCATCAGTCGTCCACCGTTTTGCTCATGTTTCAAGCCTAGTTCACCGGGCCGCAGCGGCTGGGGCCTGAGGCGGCGGCGCCGATGGCGATCACCGCAGGAAAATCGCGCCGTTCAGGGCTCCTCGCGGGACCAAAGCCCCTAGCCCGGCCGGGCGTCCTGCGCTCTACTGGGGGCAAGTAACGCTGGGGGCAGGGTAGGGACGACGACCCGGGAGGCAGCATTTGGCACCCGCAGCAGGGCAGGGACGCAGTACCGTGGCTGTGGGCTACGACGGGTCCGAGGCCGCGCAGCAGGCCGTGAGATGGGCCGCCGAATACGCGGTCACCGTACGGTCGCCGCTCCGCGTCATCCACGCCTGGGTCTGGCCGGTGTTCACCAAAAACCTCGGCCCGGTCAAGGGCGTGGAAGGCAGCGGGCTGCGGCACTCGGCCGAAACCATCCTGGCCGAAGGCATCGAGCTGGGGCGCCAGGCCTACCGCCCGCTCGCCACGACCGACGCCGGGGCCGGGACCCCAGCCAGCGCCGGGACCCCAGCCAGCGCCGGGACCCTAGCCGGCGGCGGGGCCGACGTCGACGGCGTCATCGAAGCCGGGCTCCCGGCGCAGGTCCTGCGCAGCGCTGCCCGGGACGCGCGCCTCCTTGTGGTCGGCAGCCTCGGCATCGGCGGCGTGCTGGGCCAGCTGGCCGGTTCGGTCTGCCTGGATCTGGCCGGTTCCTCCCCCTGCCCGCTGATGGTCATCCGGCGTCCGCGCAGCCCCGGGAGCCCCGTGGTGGTGGGGATCGACGCGACGTCCCGGGCTTCGGCGGCACTGGCCGGTGCCGTCCGGCTCGCGACCGCGCTCGGCACCTCCCTGCAGCTGATCCACATCGACCAGTCACGCGAAGCGGACCGCGAAGCGGACCGCGAAGAGCATGGCCGCCATGCCCCGCTCCATGGTCAGGAGCTGCTGGACCACGCCCTGGCTGACGCTGTGAAGCTGGCCCCGGAGCTGGCGGTCTCCGGCAAGCTGGTTCAAGGCCATTCCGCGTCCAAGGAGCTGCTCGCAGCGGCAAGCGACGCGGACGTACTGGTGATTGGAACCCACAATCGCGAGGGCGGTCCCGGCAACACCGTCTCCGCAGTGCTGCACAAAGCACGCTGCAACGTGCTGATCACCCGCTGATCCCGTTACGCCGGAATGCCGCCTCAGCGGCCACGGCTGTACGGGACCGGAAGCGCGAGGAGAGGAGAGCGCCGTGCGAGCCTGGCGGGTTGCTCAGCCGGGACCGATCAGAAGCGGCCCCCTGGTTGCAGGCGAGTGCCCGGACCCCCGGCCCCGCCCCGGCGAGGTGCTGTTGAGGGTGCGGGTCTGCGGGGTGTGCCGGACGGACCTCCACCTGGCGGAGGGTGAGCTGGAGCCGAAGCACGCCGGAACCATTCCCGGCCACGAAGTCGTCGGCGAAGTACTCCGCTGCGGCACGCGGGCCAGGCGGTTCAGGCCCGGGGAGCGCGTCGGTGTGGCGTGGCTGGGCGGGACCTGCGGTTCCTGCCGGTTCTGCCTGCGCGGTGAAGAAAACCTCTGCCTGTCCCCCACCTTCACCGGGTGGGACCGCGACGGCGGCTATGCCGAGCTGATCACCGTGGCCGAGCAGTTCGCCTACCGGATTCCGGACGTCTTTACGGACGAGGAGGCAGCGCCCCTGCTCTGCGCCGGGATCATCGGCTACCGCGCCCTGGCCCGGGCGGAGCTGCCCATCGGCGGCCGGCTGGGGATCTATGGTTTCGGCGGGTCCGCGCATCTGGCCACCCAAATCGCCCTGTACCGGGGTGCACGCGTGTACGTCATGACCCGGTCAGAGGACGCCCGGCGTCTTGCCCTCGAGCTGGGCGCCACATTCGCCGGCGGCGCGGAGGAGGATCCGCCGGACCCGCTGGACTCCGCGATCCTCTTCGCGCCGGCGGGCGGCCTGGTGCCGGTGGCGCTTCGCGCCCTGGACCGCGGCGGGACCCTCGCCGTCGCGGGCATCTACTTAAGCGATATTCCGCCGCTGAACTACGCCAGGGAACTATTCCAGGAACGCCAGCTCCGAAGCGTCACGGCCAACACCCGTGCCGACGGCGAGGAGTTCTTCCGCATCGCCGCCGAGATCCCACTCCACCCCACCACGGTGGCGTATCCCTTCGCCTCCGCGGACAAAGCGCTGCTGGACCTGGCGGAGGGCCGGATCACCGGGGCCGCCGTGCTGCTCATGACCTGAGCCGGTACCTGACCCAGTCCTCGCCGGAGTGGGCCGCGGCAGTCCACGGATCGCTAATCCAGCAGCGCAGCGAGGGTGGTGAAACCGTAGCCGGCCTGCCGGATCCGGTTGATGATCTGTAACAGGGCGTCGGCGTCCAGCGTGGTCCCGTCGTCGGGATTGGAGCCGACGTGCATCAGGACGATCTCCCCCGGCCGCAGCTGCCCGAGGACCCGGTCCGCCACCACCTGCGCCGTGATCCCTCCGCTGGTGCCTTTCCAGCCAAGCGAGTCCACGGTCCAGCGGACCGGCAGGTAGCCGAGGGTGTTCACTGTGGCGATGGTCCGGGCATCGCGTTCACCGAAGGGGAACCGGAACAAGGGCCGGGGATCCCCGCCGGCGGCTTGGATTGCCTGCTGCGCCCGGACCAGCTGGTCCCCGATCGCAGCGTCCGAGAGTCCGGTGAAGCCCGGATGCGTCATCGAATGGTTGCCCACGCGGTGGCCCCCGGCCACGATCGCCGCGACTCCCGCCGGGTTGGCGCCGGCCCAGCTGCCGGTCAGGAAGAACGTGCCGCGCACGCCGGTGGCACCAAGCGTCTGCAGGATGCTGGGTAGCCCTGCCGAGTTGGCTCCGGCGTCGAACGTCAGGGCCACCACCCGGCCGGCACCGGGGATGAGCTCGAGGTCGCGGCCGGCGAGCGCGGCGGGGAACGGCGCCGCGGGGGCGGGAGGTACAAGCGGGCCCTGTGCCGGTGGCTCCGGGGCCGGTGGTGCTGGGGCCGGCTCAGCGGGGACCGACCCGCTTGGGGCGGGAACCAAAGTTTCCGACGGCGGCGGGCTGGCCGACGTACCCGGCGTCCGGGTGGCCGATTTTCCGGTCGGCGTCCCCGTAACCGGGGCCGTCGGCGTGGCAGTCGGCTCGGCAGCCGGGGGGCGCATGGAGAAGGCGAGAGCCACGAACACCGCGGCTACCACGAGCGCCACAGCAGCCCCAGCAGCCAGCACGCGCCGCCGGTCGGAAAAAATCGACCACATGGTTCACTGTGGCACCACGGGCCCGGGCCCGCCTAGGGCTGAAAGGCCCGCGCGCTCATGGCCGGGCCGCGGGCCTGTCTATGACATTGCCGGAATCAGGAGGCCCGGTACCGGTCGAACAGGAGGATGAAGGAGTCGTCCGTTCGGCGGTAGTCGGTGAAGTCGCAAGACGGGTCTTGCTCATATCGGTGACCACCTCAAGGTTGGGGCCCAGATCACCGTCCGGCCCGTGGGCGGTCAGTCCGATGGCATCAACGTTCTGGCCCGGACCATCGTCGGCCTCGCAAACCAGGACTGAGCGCTAATACAGGATGGTGTCCGTGTCGCCGCGAATGCCGCCGCGGGGACCCACGGATCGGGGTCGTCAGGTTGCAGTGAACGGGTGGGGCTTACAGCCCGCTTGCCCCGTGCCGGTCGCCGGGCAGCCGCACAGAACCCCGGATGCCGGCGCACGATCTAGCGGACGAGCGCCAGGGCGAAGCCGTCCCAGCCCTTCGAGCCCACGGTCTGGATCACGGTGGCGTCCAGCCGCGGGTCCTCGCCCATCATCTGCAGCGCACTGATGATGCCGGGCGCGTTGACGGTATCGAGGGCCGGGTCCAGCACGGCGCCTTCCCAGACCACGTTGTCCATGACCACCGTGGTGCCGGGCCGGCCGAGCCTGATGGACCAGTCAAGGTAGTGTGCGTCGTTTTCTTTGTCCGCGTCGATGAAGACGAAATCGAACGGCTCGGCGCCCTCGTCCTGGAGGGCCTGCAGAGTGTCCAGCGCCGCGCCGACCCGGACCTCCACCTTGTGGCCGAGTCCGGCGTCGTCGACATTTGCGCGGGCCACTTCGGCATGCTTGGGAAGGAATTCGCAGGTGACCAGCTTGCCGCCGTCGGGCAGCCCCTGGGCCATCCAGATGGTGCTGAAGCCGGCCAGCGTACCGATCTCCAGCACGCGGCGGGCACCGGAGAGCTGGACCAGCAGCTTGAGCAGCTTGCCGGCATTGGCCGTCACCTCGATGGGTGGCAGGCCCGCTTCAAGGGCACTTGTCACGGCGCGTTTCAGGGAGCTGTCCGGACGGACCACGACGTCGGACAGGAAGTCCTCGACGGCGATCCAGCGGGCGGTGGACTGATGCTCGATCATGCCCCCAGTCTTCCAGCTGGGCGGGCCCGGCGGTAGCGTCCGGCCGGAACCTCCCAACCTCCGGTGTTTTAGCCCTGGCCGGGGGCCTTGGCCTCGCCGATCGCAGCTTCGAGACGTTCCAGCTTGCCGGTAAGTTCCCCCGAGTAGCCCGGGCGGATGTCCGCTTTGATGACGAGCGAGACGCGGCTGCCGTAGCGTCCGACGGCCTCCGTGGCGCGCTTCACCACCGCGAAGACTTCGTCCCATTCGCCTTCGATAGTGGTGAACATCGAATCGGTGTGGTTGGGCAGCCCGGACTCCCGGACGATCCGCACCGCCTCGGCGACGGCGTCGTGGACCGAGGCCTCGTCCGCCGCGGCAGAGGAATCTGTTGGGCCGGACGAGGCGCCGGGTGCGGGCCGGCCGGACGGGGCGACAGAAAATGCAAGCAACATGGTCCCAGTCTTTCATGCCGCCAGGAGACCGTCGGCACCCGTTCCGGCACCGGTGCCGGGACCGGTTCCGGCCCTGCAATCGTCATCTTGGGCACTACGCGTCGGTAACAGGTTTACTCAACCTTTGCGTTGCTACCCTGAGCAAATGAACCGGGTTATAGAAGGCAGGCCGCTCCGCGCGGACGCCGCGCGCAATGTGGACAAGATCATCACGGCGGCCCGGCAATGCTTCCGCGAGCACGGCCCGGAAGTCCCGCTGCAGACCATCGCCGTGACCGCCGGGGTGGGACCCGCCACCCTGTTCCGGAACTTTGCGGACAAAGAAGAACTGGTCCTCGCAGCATTGCACCGGCAGCTCGGACTGCTGGTGGGTCCAGTCATCGAGGAGGCCCTTGCCAACCCGGATGCCGCCGACGGGCTCTTCCGCGTGATCGACGCGCTGATGGGCGTCGCCAGCGAGGAGGCCAACCTGCTCGGCGCCGTCGCCGGCCGGCGTGGCCTGTTGACCGGCATCACCGGTGACCTGATCGAATCCGTAGCCGTGCTGCTCGGCCGCGGACAGGGCCAGGGAACCCTGCGCAGCGACATTTCGATGACGGACCTGATCCGGCTCCTGGCCATGCTGATCGGCGTCGTGGACACCATGGAGGCCGGCTCGGACGCCTGGCGCCGCCCCGTGGCCCTGGTCGAGGACGCCATCCGCACGGAACGGCCGCACCGGCCGCTGCCGCCGCAGGGGCCGCTGCCGAGCACGGCGTTCGACGCAGTACTCGGCTAGCGCCGGTGGTGCGGGAGACCATCGGCGGAATTGTCGGCGGTCTGCTACGTTCCTGCCGACACCGATCGACCCGGTGCCGGACTTCCTGCCCGTGATCGGCTACGCCGACGATGTCATCATGGCGGCCCTGGTCCTGCGCTCCGAAAGCCGGATTCTCCGCTTCAGTCCTCCGCCGGCTTCTCTTTGGCTTCCTGGAGATGGTGTTGCAGCTTCTCCTCGGCCTCGCGGCGGCGGCGTGCCATCTCGCGCAGTTCCCGGGTGGACTCAGCTCCCGGGGGGACATGAGGCTCGTGCGGTTTGGGGTGCTGCCCCTTACCGGCTGCACCCCGCTCCGGAACGTCGTTGTCGCTCATATTCGAATGCTCCCATGGGGCATCCGGGGTAAGTAGGGACTAAAGACCGTTACGGCCCGGTACGACGGCGGTATGCGGCGGCCCTGCTAGCTCCAGCCCAGCAGCCGAAGCCCGGCGGCGGCGCCGGCACCGGCGAGGACCACCACAAGGAACGGCGCCCGGAAACACAAGGCGACGCCGGCCGCCGCCAGCGCCCCCAGCCGGGCGTCCAGCGCCAACGACTGGCCCGAAGCCACCGCGTTCACGATGGTCAGGGATGCCAGCAGCCCGATGGTCATGGTGCCGGCGATCCTGGACATCCGGGGATCGCGGAGCAGGCTGGCGGGAACCAGATAGCCGAGCAATTTCCAGGCATAGCCCAGCAGGCAGGCGAGGAGCAGCCACAGCCACAGGCTCATGGGGTATCCCCTGAGGGACGGGAAGAGGGACGGGAAGAGGGGTGGGCGGGGTGATGCGCCGCATAGGGATCCACATCCGGTTCCAGGCCTTCGTCACTGCGGCCGTGGCTCAGCCAGCCGATTCCCGCTGCCACCACGGCGGCCACCAGGATCGGCACCCCGGCGGGCACGAACGGGACGGCAAGCACCGTGGCCAGCGCGCACACGACGGCGATCGCCACCGGTTCGCGGCCCTTCAGCCGCGGCCAGAGCAGGCCCAGGAACGCCGCCACCGCGGCGCCGTCGAGACCCCACTGCTTGGGGTCGCCCAGGGCGGCTCCCGCGAGCGCGCCGACCGCGGTGAACACGTTCCACAACACGAAGATGCCGAGGCCTGCCGTCCAGAAGCCGCGCCTCTGTTCGATCGGATCCGTCTGCCCGGTGCTGGTGGCGGTGGACTCGTCGATCGTCACGTGGGCGGCGGCGAACCTGAGCCAGCCGCGTGGCCGGAGCAGGGCGTTGATCTGCATGCCGTAAATCCCGTTGCGCATGCCCAGCAGCGTGGCCGCCCCCATCGCGGCGACGCCGGAGCCGCCTCCGGCCACCACGCCGATGAAGGCGAACTGCGAACCGCCGCTGAAGAGCAGCAGGCTCAGGGCCATGGTCTGCCAGAAGTCGAACCCCGAGGTGACCGACAAGGCACCAAAAGACACGCCATAGAGGCCCGTGGCGATGCTGATCGAGAGCCCCACCCGCACGGCCGGGGACTGCAGGAACTTCATGGCCGCCGCCCCGGGACGGTTTTCGGCAGGGCCGGTTGGCCGGCCCCCGGCTTCGTGGGGCTCCAGGCCCAGGCCATCAGCGGTGCCTGCAGCGGGAGGCGCAGTGCGTGGACCCGGCGCTGGCGGGGCGTGCCGTCCGGTCCATAGGCCCGGCGCAGGGCGTCGACGTGCCCGGCCAGAAAGAGCGTGAACAGGGCGGTGACGCAGCCGGCCGTCGCCGGGCGCGTGGCCGGGATCAGGAGTCCGACGGCGGCGCCGGCTTCCAGCAGCCCGCACACGGCAACCCATTCCTGCCGGGACAGCACGGCCAGCGGACCGTTGGGCCCGGCACCGGAGTCGTCGCGGCAAAGGAAGTCCGGAACCACCTGGTCAAAGAACTCCGGCTCCCGGAAGTGCTTTCCGGCGCTGGCCAGCAGCAACGCGCTCAGGGCAGCCGCGGCAAGCGTCTGGGTGGCCCGGCCGGACCAGCGAAATGGCATGCAACAACTCAATCACAGCCACGGACCCCGCTGAAACCGCGAGTGCTCCGCGGACGGGTCTTAGGGCCGGGGTCCCGCGCCCCGATGCGGCGTACCTTGTTGACTATGAGCAGTGTCGTGGAGATGACCGGCGTCGTAAAGCGTTTCGGAACTGTGACTGCCCTCGACGGCCTGGATTTCGAGGTCGTCGCGGGCGAGGTGCACGGATTCCTCGGCCCCAACGGAGCCGGGAAGTCGACCACCCTGCGGCTGCTTCTGGGGCTGCTGCATGCCAATGCAGGCTCCATCCGGGTGCTGGGTATGGACCCCTGGCGCGAGGTGGCGTCGCTGCACCGCCGGCTCGCCTACGTCCCCGGTGACGTCGCCCTCTGGCCGAACCTGACCGGCGGCGAGGTGATCGATTTGCTCGGCCGGCTGCAGGGCGGCCAGGACCGGGTCCGGCGGGACCGGCTGCTGGAGCTCTTCGAGTTGGATCCGGGCAAGAAATCGCGCACCTACTCCAAGGGCAACCGGCAAAAGGTGGCCCTCGTCGCCGCGCTCGCCACCGACGCCGAACTCTTCCTCCTCGATGAGCCCACCAGCGGACTGGATCCGCTGATGGAGGACGCCTTCCGCGGCTTCGTCCGCGAACTGCGCGCCCGGGGGCGCACCGTGCTGCTGAGCAGCCACATCCTGAGTGAAGCTGAGGCGCTCTCGGACCGGGTCAGCATCATCCGCGCCGGCCGCGTGGTGGAGACCGGCCCGCTGCAGCAGCTGCGGCACCTGACCCGGACGTCCGTCACCGCCGACGTCGCAACCGTGCCTCAAGGCCTCGACCTCCTGCCGGGAGTCCACGACGTCGTGGTCACCAGCCACCGGATCAACGCCCAGGTGGAGCCCTCCGGGCTGAACCAGCTCATGCAGGCGTTGACCGCGGCGGGCCTGCAGTCACTCACGAGCCAGCCGCCGACGCTGGAGGACGTGTTCCTGCGGCACTACGGTGCCGCCGCCGGGGCGGGAGTTTCCGGTTCAGGAACCGCAGGCCCGGGAACCGTAGGTTCAGGGACCGCTGGCCCGGGAACCGTAGGTTCAGGAACCGCTGGCTCGGGAACGGGCCGGTCCGGCGATGCGTGAGACGCTGGCCGGGACCGGTGAGCTCATCCGGCTTGCACTGCGGCGGGACCGCTGGCTGCTGCCGGTCTGGATCCTCGGTTTTGCCCTGATCGCCTATTCGACGGCGGCGGCCGGCGCCGAGCTTTATCCGGAAGTCGCCAGCCGCGTCGAGGCCGCTACTGCCCTGAACGCCACGGCCTCGATGGTGGCGATGTTCGGACGGATCTATGATCCGTCCTCGCTCGGGGCGCTCTCGCTGATCAAATACACCGCCTTCATGACGGCCATCCTGGCTGTCCTCATGGTGATTCTGACGGTCCGGCATACCCGCGCCGACGAGGAGAGCGGGCGCCTGGAGCTGCTCGGCGGCGGCAGGCTCGGCCGCGATGCCCCGCTCGTGTCCGCCCTGGCGATCAGCTTCGGTGCCAGCCTGGCCCTCGGGCTGCTCTCCGCCGCCGCGCTGATTGCCGGCGGCCTCCCGGCAACCGGGTCAATGGTGTTCGGGCTGGGCTGGGCCGCCACCGGGATGGCCTTCAGCGCCGTCGCCGGGGTGACGGCCCAGCTGACCGCGAGCGCCCGGGCCGCCACCGGCCTTGGCATCGGCGTCGTCTCCGTCACCTACGCCCTTCGCGCCGTCGGCGACCTCGCCGAACCGGGACCTTCGGTATTGGCCTGGCTCTCCCCCATCGGTTGGAACCAGCAGGTCCGGGCCTTCGCCGGGGATCACTGGTGGGTGCTGGCCCTCCCGCTGGCCCTGACCGTAGTGCTGGTGCCGGCAGCCCGCGCCCTCCGGGCCCGGCGCGACCTTGGCTCCGGCCTCCGCGAGGCGGGCCCGGGGCCGGTCCGTGGCTCCTTGTCCGGTGTCTGGGACCTGGCGGTCCGCTTGCAGCTGCGGATCTGGGTTGCCTGGGCCGTGGCGTTCGTGCTCTTCGGCGTGGTGATCGGCTCGCTGGTCGGGAACGTGGCGGAGCTTCTGAGTTCCCCCACTGCCCAGGACCTGATCACGCAGCTGGGCGGGCGGCAGGCCCTTAACGATGCTTTCCTCGCCGCCGAGATCAGCATCATGGGGCTCCTCGCAGCCGTCTATGGCGTGTCCGCAGCGAACCACCTGCGCAGCGAGGAGGCCGCAGGCCATACCGAAGCTCTCCTCGGCACCGCCACCACCCGCGTCCGCTGGGCGAGCAGCCACTATGCGGCTGCCCTGGCGGGAGTCAGCGCCCTGATGCTGCTCGCCGGGCTGTCCATCGGCGCCGGAGCCGCCTCCGTCCTCCTGGACGTCGACCAGCTGGGCCGGTCCACGGCGGCTGCCCTGGCCCAGATCCCGGCGGCCTGGGTCATGACGAGCGCCGCCCTGACCGTGTTCGGTTGGGCGCCGAGATTCGCCGGCGCTGTCTGGGGGCTGCTGTTCGCCTTCGTCGCACTAGGCGAGTTCGGCGTGCTCTGGAACGCACCCCAATGGCTGATGGATCTTTCCCCGTTCCGGCATTCCCCGCTGCTCCCCGTGGGGTCCGGCTCGATGGGTGAGCTGGCCGGCCTCACGGCAGCCGCTGCGGTGCTTGCCGCCCTCGGCTACCTCGGCTGGCGGCGCCGGGACCTCGCCGCCTGAGCCCGGGCGCCGGCACTCAGCGAAGCCGCTGGCTGCCCGCCGAGAGCTGGGCGAGGACCTGCGCCGGCCTGTTCGTGGTGATCTCCTGGATGCCCAGACCCTGGCAGAGGGCGACGTCGTTGTCCGAGTCCACGGTCCAGACCCGGAACCGTCGTCCGGAGTCGAGCCAGCGCCGGACGGTCCGCGAGTGCTTGCGGACGTAGTCGATGCCGGGTCCGGCCATGCCGACCTCGCAGTCGTCCAGAATCCGCCCTCCCTCGGTCTGGGCCGCCTTCATGACATTTGCCAGCGCACCGCCGGTGAGCGCCCCGAGGCCGAGTTCTTCGCGGATTTCCTCCACGTCGATGTCGTCGATGAGCTGGCAGACGGCCTCAGCCGGTACGGACTTGAGCAGGTGCTTCACCGCATCCGGGCTGAAGCTCATGAAGGACACCTTGATGTTGCCCAGCATCGACGTATCGGGATTCCACCCCTCGGCCCTCAGGACCTCGAGGACGCGGTCTTCGAGCTTGAGCTGGTAGGGGCTCGGGTGCTTGAGCTCGATCGCGAGGCCGATCTCCCGGTCCACCTCCCGGAGGATGTCCAGCAGCTCGGGAAGGGTCAGGAACTGGGTCGATACACCACCGTATTCGGCGGGAATCCTGGCGCCCCGCCAGGAGGAGAAATCCAGCCGGCGGAGCTCTTGGAGGGTCCGGTCCGCGACGGGCCCGGTGCCATCCGAGGTGCGGTCCAGGTTGGCGTCGTGCAGCAGCACGGCGTGCTGGTCCCGGGTCAGGTGGACGTCGCACTCGACACCGTCCGCGCCCTCGGCGATGGCCTGCAGGTAGGCGGCGCGGGTGTGCTCGGCGAAGGCTTCGCTGGAGCCCCGGTGCGCGTAGACCAGCGGACGGGCGGCGCGGCACTCGTCAGTCGTCATGGTGCCACGTTAGCGGACCGGGCCTGCCTCAAGCACGGCTAGGCTGGGCACATGCAGGTGAACACTGATCGATCCGCCCGGCCCGGGTCCGGCGCCGCCGTCGAACACCGGCTCAACGCGGCCGACGCCGAGAAGGCCGTGGCGCTGCGGAAGATGAAGCTGCTGGCGGTGTCGCTGCTGATCGTCATGGCCGTCATCTTCGTGGCGGCCTTCGCCCTGCAGAAGCAGTATCCGTGGCTCGAATACGTCCGGGCGGCAGCCGAGGGCGGCATGGTGGGCGCCCTCGCCGACTGGTTCGCCGTCACGGCCCTGTTCAAGTACCCGATGGGTCTCAAGATCCCGCACACCGCCATCATTCCGCGCCGCAAGGACCAGATCGGCGCCTCGCTGGGCGAATTCGTGGAGACCAATTTCCTCTCCGAGAAGGTGGTCCAGGAGAAGCTGGCCTCCGTGGACATCGCCCGCAAGGCGGGCGCCTGGCTGTCCGGGCCCGGCGGCGCCGAGCGCGTCGCCAAGGAAGGTGCCGCCGTCATCCGCGGCGCGTTCACGGTGTTGAACGACGACGACGTCCAGGCCGTGATCGAGGGCATGGTCCGCAAACATCTGCTCACTCCGCCGTGGGGACCTCCGGTGGGCCGGCTCGCGCAACGGATCCTCGACGACGGGCACCACCACGCGCTCGTGGACCTGCTCGTTGACCGCACGGTGGACTGGGTGCGGGACAACCACGAGACCGTCAGCAGGCTCGTCACCGACCGTTCTCCGACGTGGGTGCCCACGTTCGTGGACGGGCTCGTGGGAGACAAGGTCTACGTGGAGATCCTGAAGTTCACCCGCGCGGTGCAGTCCGATCCGCAGCACCAGGTCCGGAAGTCCATCGACAAATACCTCCAGGAACTCGCGCAGGACCTGCAGCATGACCCGGTCATGATCGCCCGTGCCGAGGGCATCAAGGCCCAAGTGCTCGGCGACCCGGAGGTCCGGGAACTCGCCTCCCGCACCTGGGGCACGGTCAAGGCGGCGCTGCTCACCGCCGTCGACGATCCGCACAGCGAGCTGACCGTCAGGTTCAAGGCGGCCGTGCACGATTTCGGCACCCGGCTGGTGGTCGATCCCGAGCTGGCCGGCAAGGTGAACAAGTGGATTGGCGACGCCGCGGGCTACCTCGTGAAGACCTACCGCTCTGACATCGCCGGCGTGATCACCGATACCGTGGGCCGCTGGGACGCCGAGGAAACCTCGCAGAAGATCGAGCTCCAGGTCGGCAGGGATCTGCAGTTCATCCGGATCAACGGCACCGTGGTGGGCGCCCTCGCCGGGCTGGCCATCTTCACCGTGGCCCACCTGGTGTTCGGCTGATATGTAGGTCCGGTTGTCAAGAGGCATGGATGAGCCGCTCCTGGCTTTTTGTGTTCCGGGGGCCGGTGCCGCTTCCCGGCACCTGAAGCGTCGGAGGCGTCGGCAGCCGTCATCGGCGGCGGTCCGGTGTCCTGAACCACCGCCGAAGCTGGTGGATATCTGTTTGAAGCTGGTGGATATCTGTTTGTGGTGCTGCCGTCGGTTAGCGGGCCGGGGCCGGGGCGTCCTGCCGCGCGGCCCAGACGGCGTAGCTGCCGTCGAGTTCGACGACGTCGTAGCCTTCGCGGCGCAAGGTACTGGCCACGACGGAGTTCCGGACCCCACTCTGGCAGTAGGACACGATGGTGCCGGCGCCGGGCAGCTGGTCCAAGTTCCACAGCACGCGGCCGCCGTTCAGATGGCGGGAGCCGGGGATGTGTCCGGCGGTGTGCTCGGTCCTGGCGCGGACGTCCAGCAGGAGGGCCATATCGAAGCCCTCGAGTTCTTCGGGCTGGATTAGCTGCGGTGTGCTGGCAGGCAGGCCCTGGAGGCTGGTCACGTAGCCGTTCACTTTGTCGATGCCGACCCGTACCAGGTGATCCCAGATTTCATGTGCCTGCTCCTGGTCTGCTGCCAGCAGCACGAGCGGGCGGCTGTCGCGCTCCGGATCGATGGCCCAGGCGCCGAAACTGGCGGTGCTCTTGCCTGCCGGGATGTTCAGGGCTCCGGCCACGGTCCCCTTGTGCACGTCGTTGTTGGGGCGGGTGTCAACGAAGGTCACGGCGTCGGCGGCAAGCCGGGCAGTGACGGTCGCGGGGTCGAGCTCTGCCAGCGGGGCGCGTTCGCCCATGATGGCCGGGCCCCGCCGGTTCTGGCGCTTCATTCGCCCGAAGTAGGCATGGGCCTCGGGCTGGCCGTTGAGGAGCTCGTCGATGAATCCCTGCTCGTCGTTAGCGGTCAGGTAGGGGCCCCACCAGGCGTAGAGCCGTTCGTAGCCGACGGTGGAGGAGGGGATAGCGCCGAGGGCCTTGCCGCAGGCGCTGCCGGCTCCGTGTCCGGGGTGGACCTGGACGTAGTCGGGCAGGGTCAGGAACTTGTTCCGGAGGCTGGCGAAGAGCTGCTTGGCGCCTTCGAAGCGGGTGTCGACGCCGCCGGCCGCTTCGTCCAGCAGGTCCGGGCGGCCCAGGTCTCCGGAGAAGACGAAGTCTCCGGAGAGCAGGTAGCCGGGCTTGTCGCTGAACGCGCCGTCGGTGACGAGGAAGGACAGGTGTTCGGGCGTGTGGCCGGGGGTGTGCAGGGCCTGGATGCTGATGTTGCCGATGGTGATCCTGTCGCCGTCGTGCAGGCGTTCGCCGTCGAATTTGTACTGCCAGTCCGGTCCACCCTCTCCCGAGACGTAGACCGTGGCCCCGGTCGCGGCCGCCAGTTCCCGCGTGCCGGAGAGGTAGTCCGCGTGGATGTGGGTCTCGGTGACGGCCACGATCTTCATGCCGTTGGCCGCGGCGAGGGCGCGGTAGACCGCTACGTCCCGGCGGGCGTCGACGACGACCGCCTCGCCTTTGCTTTGGCAGCCGATGAGGAAGCTGGCCTGGGCGAGATCTTCGTCGTAAATGCGCTCGATGAGCATGGTGCTCTCCTTCGTGAGGGCGGTGGAAGGCGGGGTGGAACCTTTCCTCCGTCTGCTGACTACAATTCAAATGCCCCGGGGGTAGGCCGCAAAGAGTGCGGTTCCCGGGCCGCTGAGGGTTTGAGGGCGGGCCGGGGTATGCCGGGTCCAGTGCCTCTTCTTTTTTAGCGGGGGTAGGCCTGCTGTTGGGTGGCCTGGGCGCTGCCGGACTGGCACATGGCGATCACGGGCCGGGTTTTTTGGATGCCTGTGGTGCTGGTCTGCAGCCGGTCCAGGGGCACATGCTTGGCCTGGGGCGCACGCCCGGTCCGCCATTCCTGGGCGGAGCGGACGTCGATCAGCGCCGCGCCGGAGGCCAGCAGCTCCTTGGCTTCGGCCACGGAAATGGTCCTAAGCGGTTTGGTGAATGCGTTCTTGAGGGAGCTGATGAGTCCCATGGGTGATCTCCTTGGCGGCGCTGTACCGGTTGGTGCTTGTCAGGGTGAGGACGGTGCTTGCGGTCACCCCGGCGGCGGCGACGAAGATGAGCACGGCGAACGATATGCGGATGTGGCTGTCCTTGAGGAGGCGGGCAAAGCGGGCCGCTACCAGGGAGCCGACGACGGCGGGGACGGCGAAGGCCAGCACGGTGGGCCAGTCGATCGTGAAGCCTGCGGCGTGGGCGCTGAAGCCGGAGGCGGAGTTGAGCACGATGATCGCCAGTGATGACCCGACGGCCTGTCTCATCCGTAGTCCCAGAAAGAGGGTCAGTGCCGGGGTGAGGAGGAATCCGCCGCCGACACCCAGGAGCCCGGTGAGGAACCCGACCAGCAGGCCCACGGCGATGGCCTTGGGGGCGCAGGAGCGGAAGGCGCGGTTCGGGCCTGTGCTGCAGGAGCCCTCGGTTTCGGCGGTGTGGGAGAGCATTCGGATTCCGGCGATCACCATGATGGCCGCGAAGGCGAGCATCAGGATGTTCGGATCCAGCAGCCGGCCCACCGCCGCGCCCGCCCAGGCGGACGGGATGCCGGCGGCGCCGACCAGCAGGATGACCGGCCAGTTCAGGCCCTGGCGGATCCGGGGGACCAGGGCCGCCAGCGAGGAGAAGCCCACGACCAGCAGCGAGGTGGGGATGGCCTCGGCGGGACTCAGGCCCACGCCATAGACCAGGGCGGGGACGGCAATGATCGATCCGCCGCCCCCGACCACGCCCAGCACGATTCCGACGACAAGCCCCAGAACCAGGGCCGGAATCATGCCGTCTGTGCCGGTCCGGTGCGCCCGCCTGCTCCGGGCAGGGACAGGATAGCGCTTTCGCGGGTGGGTTCCGTGGCGGCCCTGTTCCACGGCATCGCGGACAACGCCTTGCCCATGGCGCAGGTGTTGGTTGCGGCCGAGAAAGTCAGGCCGGCGCCGATCGCGCCCGCCAGCATCCTCACCTTCGGGGAGACGAACCGGCCGCCGGCCAGGCCCAGAACCACGAGCGAGCCCGCGGCGAGGCGGACCTGGCGCTCCATGTCCCAGCGCCCCTTGCCCCGGACGACGTCGCCGCCGGCGGCGGCGAATCCCGGAACCCCGCCGGTGAGGACGTAGGCGGTGTCGATGCCCGCGGCGCCCAGACGCTGGCGGGCCTGTTCGGCGCGGACTCCGGACTGGCAGACCAGCACGACGCGGCTGCCCAGCCGGGAAGCCAGTTCGCCGGTGTGCTCGGCGAGCAGCGGAAGGGGCACGTTGTAGGAGCCGCGGATATGCAGGGACTCGAACTCGGCGCCGGACCGCACGTCAATCACGAGCAGGTCCTCGTGGTCCCGGGACCAGCCGTGAAGCGTTTCCGGGTCCAGTGCGGTCACTGCCGGGAATGCCGAAGCTTGCGTGGAAGAGGAGGTCATGGATGTCCTTTCGAGACAACTACTGGCTACAGCCGGATACCCCACCGAGTATTACAGATACCCCCGGGGGTAGTCAACACACCCCCGGGGGTATAGAATTTTGGACAGACACCCCGTGATTTGGAGATCCCATGCAACTTGATTCATCAGAACTGACCCCCGTCGTGAACAGGCTCAAGCGTGCCCAGGGCCAGCTCGCCGCAGTCACCCGGATGCTGGAGGAAGGCCGCGACTGCAAGGACATCGTTACCCAGCTCGCCGCCGTTTCGAAGGCGCTGGACCGGGCAGGGTTCGCGATCATCGCCACCGGCCTGGAGCAGTGCCTCAGAAGCGAAGACCCCAGCATGGACAAGAAGGACCTCGAAAAGCTCTTCCTGTCCCTCGCCTGAGACACAGCCCGCGCGCTTCTGCCCTGCAACGCCGTCGTGCGCCGCGGCAAGCCCATCCAGGCCATCGACCCGCGGACCATGGTCCAGCTCAGCGACAGTCCGTCCATCCGGGACGTCGCCAACGACGCCGACGACGCCGACGCCAGACTCCGCGCAGCCTTGGCCGCCCTGAGCGGCGCCGGAACTTCCGAGAATTGAAACACACCCCCGGCCGCCGCCGGGGGCAGGGACAGATCAGACGAAACCTAACGAAAGAGGGGACACCATGGGCATCGGCAACGATTCCGAACACGTCCGCTCCGCCCATCGCCTGCTCGCCACGGCCGAAGACCTGCTCACCCCGGCATGGCAGCGAATCGCCGGAGGCACCCCAACCGGGATACCCTCAGTTCTATCGCTGCAGCCGGGTTCACCATCCGGGACAGCCGGCGCTTCGGCTTCGCGGTCCATCCCCTGGCCCCTGCGGTCGCCCACATCCTGGGTTACGCCACCAGCCCCGAGCACACCATACCGGGCTGACAGCACAGGATCCCGGGGCTCCGCACTCACTTTCAGTCCGAACCCCAAAGGGCCTTCTGCCGCCCGACGCGCCGCCGCGCCCGCGGATCCGGCCGCCACCTCGACACCAGGGCTAACGCGAGAACCAGCGCTGCGATGTCCCCGGCGTAATACGGCAATGGCCATGCCAAGTAACGCCAGCCGCGCCGGCACCGACTGACAGTACGGGGCCGGATCCGAGCCCGCGATGACCAGGCGAGGAGAGACCCGTCAGCAAGGCAGGTGCCGGCCGGCGACTGCCGACCCGGCGGGAATCCTGCAGCAGCTCAGGCGAAACTCTCCAGTTCGACGCCGGCGGACTCCAGCGCGGCACGGATCGCGGTGGCCGTGCCCGCGGAACCGGGCGCGTCCCCGGGTACGCGCAGCGAGTGCGGTTCGATCCGGAGCACGGTGCCGTCGACCGCCTCGACTTCGCCCTTGGTGGCAAGCCGCACGGCCCGCTCGGCGATCTGTCCCTCGTCGTGCAGCCGGGCTCCTTCCTGCGAGCGCGGCATGAGGGTGCCGTCCGGGAGGTAGGCGCGGTCGGCGAAGGCTTCGGAGAAGACGGGGTGGCCGGCTTCCGTTGCGATCGCTAGCAGGGCGGAGCCGGGGAAGCCGAGAACCGGCAGCCCCGGGTCGTAGGCCTGGATGGCAGCGATCACCGCGGACGCCTGCTCGGCGTCGAGCACCGTCCGGTCGTAGAGGGCGCCATGCATTTTGACGTAGTCAACCGAAGCCCCGACGGCGTGGGCCACCCCGTCCAGCGCGCCGAGCTGGTACAGCACCGTCCCGAAGAGATCGTCGAAGGACATGTCCAGGGACCGGAGGCCGAAGCCGACGAGGTCCGGGTAGCCGATGTGGGCACCCACCCGGACGTCGAGCTCGTAGGCCGCCCGGCAGGTGTCCAGCATCGTCACGGGGTCACCGGCGTGCAGGCCACAGGCCACGCTGGCGCTTGTGACGAGCGGGAACACGGCGGCGTCGTCGCCCATGGTCCAGGTCCCGAAGGACTCCCCCAGGTCAGCGTTCAGATCCAAAAGTTGCCGCCTTCGTTAGCAGAGTCTTTCCGGCTGCCGTCGCCAGTGGGGGCGCCCGGGCCGGAGTCCGGTGCGGTGTCCGGTGCGGTGTCGTCGAGAGGGTCCGGGCCGGTAGTGCGGAGCGCGTCCGGCCCGGTGGTTTTTGCGATGGCCCGCAGTTCGCCCGGGATGGTGTCCGGCATGGATCCGAACGCTTCCTTGGCGTTGGCGACGACGGCGCGTCCCATCAGGCGGTTGCCGACGCCGCCCACCACGGCCCCGACGCCGAACGGCAGCGCCCGGCCCAGCAGGGCCGTACCCTGGCGTTTCAGCAGGCTCCGGAGGAACATCGTCTGGATCCGCTCGCGCACCGGGCCGAGGCCGGCCAGCGGGACGCGGCGTGCAAAGAGGGAGCCCCAGGCCTGGGTGGGGCCCTTGCCCTGCCCGGCGGCCTGGCCGCTCAGCGAGCTGAGCAGTGCGGTGCCCTCTTCGCCGAGCATGATGGCCATGACCAAAGCGCTGGCCTTCTCCGGGTCCACCATCCGCACGCCGTGCAGTTCGGCGAGCGAGGTGGCGAAGAGTGCGGTGGCCTCAAGGAAACCCACGGTTGCGGCGGCCGAAAGGCCCAGGGCGGCGATTGTTCCGACGCCCGGGACCACGGCGGATCCGCCCACGAGCGCCCCTCCGCCGGTGACGGCGACGAGATAGTCGCGTTCCAGCTTCGCGGCGAGCTGGGCCGCCGTGGCGTGCGGGTGCCTCTTCTGCAGGCGCCGGAGGTTTGCCAGCACGAGGGGGCGCTGGATCTCGACGGCGCGCAGGAGCACGTTGTGGACCCCTGGCTTGGGCTTGCCCTCGGCGTCGAACATCGCGTTGTGGGCGGTCTTCTGGGCCATCTTCATTGCCGGGTTGCTGCGCTTGGCCATCATCGCCTCTCGTCGGAACCGGAACAGTCGGTGCGTATCTTAACACTAGGCCACAGCCCGCCGTCGGCCGCCGTCGAGGTGACATTTCGCGCCGATGTCCCGTCCGATCTTGGGCGTGAAATCTCACCTCGGTCGCCCGCCCATGAAACTTTCCGGAAATGATGAACTATGCCGGTGTCCAGCCGGCCCGCCACGCCCTGGGCCTTCCCGGTATCGTCCGTCGCGGCCGAAGTCCGCCGCTCCCGGGCGCGGGCACGCGTTTAGACTAAATCCATGCGCTCACTGAGAGCCCTCCGGCCTTTCGCGCACCGGGAATACCGGGTGCTGATCACGGCACTGGCCATCTCCATCTTCGGCTCCGGGATGTGGGCCGTTGCGATGGTCTACGAGGTGATCCACCTCGGCGGCGGCCCGCTGGAACTTTCCCTGGTGGCCGCGGCGGGCAGCGTGGGCCTCGTGGCGTTTGTCCTGGCCGGCGGCGTCGCGGCGGACCGGCTGCCACAGCGGCTCCTGATCATCGCCGTGGAGGGCGCCAACCTGGCCGTGATTGCGACGGTCAGCGGGCTGGCCATGGCGGGCTGGCTCCAGCTCTGGCACCTGGCGCTCGGGGCCTTTGTGCTCGGCGTCGGCGCCGCCTTCTTCTTCCCCGCCTACTCCGCCATTTTGCCGCGGATCCTGCCCGCCGAGGACCTGCTGGCGGCCAACGGCATGGAGGGGACGATGCGACCGATCCTGCAGCAGGCCGCGGGACCGGCAGTGGGAGGCATCCTGGTGGCAGCCCTGTCACCCTCGCATGCCGTCACCGGTGTTGCCGTCTGCCATCTCCTGGCATTTTCAATCCTGAACTTCCTCCGCAGCCAGCCACGGCCAGAGGCGCCGGGCACAGGGAGCAGCAAGGCCGCAGACGCTGTCCAGACCCGGGCCAAGACCGCCCTGCTCCGCGATCTCCGCGAGGGCGTCAGCTATACCGTCCGGACGCCCTGGCTGCTGTGGACCCTGCTCTGGGCCTGCATTTCCGTGCTGTTCCTGATCGGCCCCATCGAGGTCCTGGTCCCGTTTGTGGTCCGGGACCAGCTCGGCGGCGACTCGCGCATGTTCGGTTTCCTGCTCGCCGTCATGGGCGTCGGAGGCGCCGTAGCGTCGCTGGCCACCGCCTCGTTTCCGCTCCCGCGCCGCTACCTCAGCGTGATGATGGTGTCCTGGGGCGCCGGCAGCCTGCCGATCGCCGCCGTCGGCATCATGGACAGCTTCTGGGCCCTGGCGGCCGCCCTGTTCATCTTCGGTGCCACCGGCGGCGTCGGCATGGTGATCTGGGGGACTCTGTTGCAGCGCCGGGTGCCGCCGCATCTGCTGGGCCGCGTCTCGAGCCTGGACTTCTTCGTCTCGCTGGCCCTCATGCCGGTCTCCATGGCCCTCGCCGGACCGGCCGCGGAGGTGCTGCCGGTGTGGCTCATCTTCCTCGTGGCCGGGACCGTGTGCCCCGTCATGGCCGTCGTCGCCATGGTGGTGGCCAGGATGCCCGCCGACGAACTGGCCCATCCCCTGGACCGGGGCGACGACGTCGCGGATGCCACGGCCCCTGCCGAAGCCTCCGGTCCAGGGCAGTCCGGTCCGAAACAACGCGGGGTCACTTAACGCCCATGTCCCCGGGGCGGGCGTTAAGTGACCCCGCGCTGCTTTGACGGCGACTCAGACCGCCGCGCGCACCACCGGGATCGACGCCGTCGGGAGACCGCTGGGGAAGATGGTCGGTTCGGGGGCCGCGACGGGCGCCAGCGGTACCCGGACGGGGTCTCCGCCCACGGTCAGCAACTCCCCGCGCACGTCGACGTCGAGCGGTGCGCCCTCCCGGACGGTCAGGCTGAGGGAGCCCTGCTCCAGGCCGATGCGCAGCAGCCGGCCCTGGATCAACAGGCAGAAGGACAGTCCGTCCCATTCGGCGGGCAGGCGCGGATCGAAGTACGGCACCGTGCCCTGGTCGCGCAGGCCGGCGAAGCCGCTGACCAGCGAGCTCCACACGCCGCCGGTGGAGGCGATGTGGACGCCGTCGATCGTGTTGCCGTGGGTGTCGTCCAGGTCGATGAAGAGCGCATGGGTGAAGTGGTCCAGCGCGGCCTTGCCGTAACCGACCTCGGCCGCCATGATGCCCTGGACGCAGGCGGACAGGGTGGAGTCGCCGGTGGTGATCGGGTCATAGAAGTCGAAGGCGCGGCGCTTTTCCTCGGCCGTGAAGTCCTGCCACTGCAGGAACATGGCCAGCACGGTGTCGGCCTGCTTGAGCACCTGGTGCCGGTAGATCACCAGTGGGTGGAAGTTCAGCAGCAGCGGGTACTTGGACCGCGGCGTGCTCCAGTCCCACGGCTCCAGGGTCATGAAGTCGTTGTCCTGCGAGTGGACCTGCAGGTCCTCGTCGTAGGGCAGCTGCATGCGGTTGGCGGCCTGCTCCCAGAGCTGGCGTTCGGCGTCGCCGATCTCCGGGTGGTCCAGCGCCGCGGCGGCACGCAGGTTGAAGCGCGCCATGACGTTTGTGTACAGGTTGTCATTGACGACCGCGGTGTACTCGTCGGGGCCGGTGACGCCGTGGATGTGGAACAGTCCGTCCTTGCCGAAGAAGCCGAGCGAGACCCACATCCTGGCGGTCTCGATCAGCAGCTCGGAGCCCAGGGTGTCCTGGAAGCCGGTGTCCCCGCTGGCCCAGATGTAGCGGTTGGTCGCGAAGGCGATCGCGGCGGCGATGTGGAACTGGGCCGTGCCGGCGGCGTAGTAGGCGCTGGCCTCGAGCCCGTTGATGGTGCGCCACGGGAAGAGGGCGCCGCCGACGCTGAGCTCCTCGGCGCGGATCTTGGCCTCGGGCAGCATCTTGTGCCGGAACTCGAGCACCTGGCGGGCGTTCCCGGGGCTGGTGTAGGTCAGGTACGGCATCAGGTACACCTCCTGGTCCCAGAAGTAGTGCCCGTCGTAGCCGGAGCCGCTGACGCCCTTGGCCGGGATGCCGGCGACGTCGGCGCAGGCCGTTGCCTGCGCCAGCTGGAAGAGGTTCCAGCGGACGGCCTGCTGGAGTTCGGTCTGGCCGGCGAGTTCGATGTCGCTCGTGGTCCAGTAATCGCGGTAGTACGCCGTGCTCTCGGCGAAGATCTCGCCGAGGGGCTTGAGGCCGGCTTCGGCTTCGTCGGCCAGGTCCGTCGAGGCCTGCCCGACGGCGTAGCTGACGCTCTTTTCCAGCACGAACGGCTCGTCCGCGCCGACGGCCAGGACGTAGCGGACGCTGCTGTCGTCCTGGTCCACGAGGGTGTCGAAGGGCTGGACCCCGGCGGACGTCCAGTGGTCCACGGCCATGCCGAGTCGCTGCTCGGATTCCGCAGCTTCCCACGCGAGGCGCAGTGAGCCGTCGCCGCCTTCGAGGCGCACCGGCAGCAGCACGCGGCCGGCGTGGCGACCGGCACGGCGCGGGTCATGCGCCGAGTGGTCGTCCACCGGCTGGTCCTGGCGGTTGATCACGGAGGATGTGACGTCGGCGGAGATGTCCCTGTCGGCTGCCACCTCGAGGGAGATGCCAAGTGTGCCGCGGGACTCGTAGCCGACGGCGCGGCGTTCCGTGGTGGTCACGGTGGCGCCCGAGCGGCACTGCCAGGTGATCCGGCATTCGTAGATGCCGGTGGCGAAGTCAACGCTGCGCCGGTAGTCCAGCACCGTGGACTCGTCGAGGCTGAGCGTCTCGCCGTCGATGATCACCGTGAAGTTATTGGCGTCCGGAATGTAGAGGATCCGCTGGCCGGTGCGGGCGAAGCCGTAGGCGTTTTCAGCGTGCTTGATGTCCCAGGTCTCGTGGAAGCCGTTGATGAAGCTGCCCGGCAGATCGGCGTCGGCGGCAGCCCAGTGGGCGCCGCGGATACCCAGGTGGCCGTTGCCGAGGCTGAACAAGGTCTCCAGCGTCCCGGCGCTGCCGGGGAGGTGGACGGTCTCCACGAGCTGCCAGGGGTCGTTGGGGAACCGTGCGCGGTCCGAGGTGATGAGTGCCATGGTGGGGGATCCTTTTGGCGGTGAAAGTATTGCGGTGAAAGTGCTGCGGGTAAGAGTCGTGCCGCTTGCAGTGGTGGGTGCGGCTGGCGTGGACGGCTAGAGCAGTTCGGCGAGGTCGTTGACCACCAGGCTGGCGCCGGCGTCCAGCAGGGTCTGCCGGCCCGCGCCCCGGTCCACGCCGATCACCGAGTGGAAGCTCCCCGCGCTTCCGGCCTGGACTCCGGACACGGCGTCCTCGACGACGACGCATTCCTCGCTGGGCAGGCCCAGCAGCCGGGCGGCGTACTCATAGGTGTCCGGGTTGGGCTTGCCGGGCAGCCCTTCCCTCACAGCGACGACGCCGTCCACCACCACCGGGAAGTGGCCGGAGAGCCCGGCGGCCTGGAGTACGGCCGGGGCGTTGCGGGACGAGGACACGACGGCGAGCTTGAGTCCGCGGGCCTGTGCGGCTTCGATGAACCGCACGGAGCCCTCGTACGGCTGGACGCCACCTGCGGCCACGATGTCGTTGAAGACCTTGTTCTTGCGGTTGCCCAGGCCGTGCACCGTGTCATGCGCCGGGTCGTCATCCAGCGGGCCTTCCGGCAGGACGATGTTGCGGGAGGCCAGGAAGTCGCGGACACCGTCGAAGCGGGGCTTGCCGTCGATGTGGTCGAAGTAGTCGCTCTCGCGGTAACGCGGCGCCTCGGGGACGGTCTTCAGGAAGCCATCGAAGAGTTCCTGCCACGCGTGTTCGTGCACCACCGCCGTCGGCGTCAGCACGCCGTCGAGGTCAAAGAGGATGGCGGAAGCACCGGAGATCGCGTCGGCACGGCCGGCAGCGGGGCCGTTGGGAAGCTCAGTCATGGATCGATGTCCTTTCAGACCTTGACGGGAAGTCAGTGGTGCCCGCACGTGAAGGCACGCCGTGGACGGGGACTCTGTGAGGGGTCGTGGCCACCGGGCGGCCTCCGCAGGCGTCAGCGCCGGCGGCGGGTGCTCTTGCGCTCACCAGTTTGGTCGCCAGCACGTGGCTGGACGGGGATTTGGAAGCCCCGAGCGTTGAAGTCTTTCAATCAGCAGACTGGCCGCAAACGCGCCCTGATCGGCTACTGGCTGGGCGATCGTGGCCGGTCCCAGGAACCGGCTCATCTGATGATCTTCTCTTCCTATGATGGACACGTTTTTCGGTGCTGACAAACCGAGATCCCGCAAAGCCATCAGCCAGCCGCTCATTGGCGGTGGTCAGGGAGGGTTCACTGGCTTCGCTGCCGGCCAGCCCCGAGGCGGGGAGGGCTGCCGTTTCGGCTTCGCTGAGGGCGATATTCAGCAGCTGCACACCGTCCGCCCGCCGGGACGGCCCGGCAAGGCCGCCGCAGAGCTTGCGGTGCACACCGGGCCTGTTCCGGAGGCTGCGCCGGCGTCGTCAGTGCAGCACGTAGTGGCGCAGGAAGGCGCCGACGTCCACGAGCTCCTCTTTGGAGATGCTGTGTCCCATTCCGGGATAGCTGCGGGCCGTGAGCTGGGTGTGCTCATGGAGCCATTCCTCGGTGTGTTCCGTGGCAGCATCGTTGATCACCATGTCGTCCTTATCCCGGCCCCAGAAGAACGGCGGACGCGCCTCGAAGGACTCGCTCATGGCCAGGAGTTCGTTCTCCAGGACGAAACCGGACAGCCCGACGACGGCCCGGAACTGCGCCGGCCGCAAGCGCAGCAGGGTGCTCGCCATGGCCATCCCCTGCGAGTAGCCCAGCAGGCTGACGCTGCTGTGCCGGGCCTTGACCGACTCGATCCAGTTGAAGACGGCGTTGGTGGAGGAGATGACGTCCGCGAAGTCATGCGTCAGGAAGTAGTCCAGCAGGAACCAGCCGTGGTGGTCCCCGATCACCTTGGGGCCGCGCAGGGCGGCGCAGGTGAAGTCGGGCGGGAGGCTGTCGAACAGTTTCGCCATCCGGGATTCGTCCGTCCCGTACCCGTGCATCATCACCAGCAGCGGCGTTCCGGCACGTTGGTGTTCCGGTTTCGACCAGACGACTGTCTCCATCGGGCAAGCCTAGCTTCCGGTGATCACCAGGGCGGTGCTGTGCCCGCCGAATCCAAAGGCGTTTGCTATGCCCGCCGTCGCCGGGAGCCCCGAGACTGTTTCCGCGATGATGTTCAGGTCGATCCCCTCATCCGGGTCTTCAAGGTTTCGCGTGCCCGGGAACGTTCCGGCCCGCAATGCCTGCACCATGACGACGGCGCCGAGCGCGCCGGCACCACCGAGAAGGTGCCCGGTGAGGGACTTCGTCGACGTGACCGGCACCTGGTTGCCGAGGACGGCCTTGATGGCTTCCGCCTCCAGCCGGTCCCCCACCGGGGTGGACGTCGCGTGGGCATGGACCAGCCCGATGTCCTGGGGTCCAAGGCCCGCGGCCGCAATGGCCTTTTCCATCACGCGCCGCTGCATGGCGGGATCGGCAGCCACGATGTCGACGGCGTCGGACGTCACCGCGGTCCCGGCTACGACGCCGAGTATTTCCGCGCCGCGGGCCCGGGCATGGTCTTCGCGTTCCAGCACGAGGATCCCGGCGCCTTCTGCCAGCACGAAGCCGTCCCGCTCCCGGTCGAAAGGCCGGGAGGCGGACTGCGGGTCTCCGTTGCGCGTGGACAAGGCCCGGATTTGGGCAAAACCGCTGACGATCAGGCCGTTGATGCAGGAGTCCACACCGCCGGCAATCACCACGTCCACGGCACCGGCCCGGATCATGTCTGCTCCCTGCGAGATGGCTTCCGCTCCGGAGGCGCAGGCGCTCACCGGAGTCCGCGCGCCGCCCTTGGCGCCCACCTCCATGGACACCCAGGCGGAGGGGGCATTGGCCATGATCCGGGTAAGGGTGTGCGGGGATACCCTGCGGGGTCCGCTGGCATCCAGCGCCCGGGTTTGCTCCAGCGTGGTGTCCAGGCCGCCGTAGCCGGAGCCGATCACCACGGCCAGCCGTTCCGGGTCGGCGTCCGGACGGCCGGCCTGCGCCCAGGCCTCCCTGGCCGCAATGAGCGCCAGCTGCCCGCACCGGTCCATCCTTTTGTACTCGGGGGTGGACAGCTGCGAGGCGACGTCGACGGTGACCCGGCCTGCCATCCGGACGGGCAGCTCCTGCGCCCAGTCCTGGTCGAGGGCCGCGATTCCGGAGCGCCCGGCCAGGAGTGCGGACCAGGTTTCGGCGGCCGTGCCGCCGACGGGGGTCACCGCGCCCAGCCCGGTGACAACGATCCTGGGGGAAAATTCAGACATTGCTAACCGTGTTTCTGTGAGGCCCGCTGATAGGCCCTCCGGGAGTGCGAGGGCGGACGTGCTTCAAGGCCTGACGCCATGCACCCTTCAAGAGTACGTGCCCGAATCCCGCGCAGCGTCGAGGCCTTGTCCGGAAATGCGCCCGGGAATCGGACGGCCGCTGCGCGGATCCGCGTCGCAGCACGCCCAGCGCACATGTCCCGCGCTCGGGACCGCCGCTGGACATGGTCCCAACATGCTCACTCCAGCGCGCGAAGACTGGACATGTCCCCCGGGAGGCACCAAGCAATATCTGCGTTCATGTTGTTTTCCATTGACAAAGCAACACGATCAAAGATAAAGTCAATCAATTCCACTTCATGTGATGGCTATCACGGAAGCGGTCGGAGGATCTGCAACGAGAATCCTCACTACTGACGCAAGGGAGGGCCAGTGTTCGCCGAAGAACGCCAACAGCTGATTGCGGGGCTCGTCTCCGCCAGCGGCCGGGCGAGCGTCACGGACCTCGCCGATCGCTTCAGCATCACCACCGAGACCATCCGCCGGGACCTTGCCGCCCTTGAAGCGGCCGGCAGCGTACGCCGGGTCCATGGCGGCGCTGTCTCCCCGGACCGCTTCAGCACCACCGAGGAAAGCATCCTGGAGCGGACCGTCCTGCGGCAGCCGGAAAAGACCCGCATCGCAGAGGCCGCCCTGGCGCTGATCCCCAAGGACCACTCCGGCAGCGTCCTGATCGACGCCGGTTCCAGCACGGAGGCCCTCGCGGACCTGCTGGCCGCACGCGCGGCAGCCGGCGCCGCCCAGGGTTCCCATACCGAACTTGTCGTCATCACCCACGCACTGCCCATCGCAGTGAAGCTGTCCGGGGAACCCGGGATCGCCCTCCACCTGCTCGGCGGGAGGGTCCGCGGACTCACCCAGGCCGCCGTCGGCCAGTCCACGGTGGAAGCGGCACGCCGGATCCGGCCGGACATCGCTTTCATCGGGACCAACGGCATCCACGCAGCCTTCGGGCTGAGCACACCGGATCCGGAAGAAGCCGCCGTCAAGGCTGCCTTCGTCCAATCAGCGCGCCGCATTGTGGTGCTGGCTGATTCCTCCAAGCTGGACGCGGAAACGCTCGTCCAGTTCGCCTCGTTGAAAGATCTGGACACCTTGATCACTGACACGAAACCAAGCCGGGCCCTGGCCGACGCGCTTGCCGATGCCGGCGTGGAGGTGGTGGTCGCGTGATCGTCACCCTGACCGCGAACCCGAGCCTGGACCGCACTGTAGCACTGCCGGGCCCCCTGCTCCGAGGGGAAGTCCAGCGGGCAATCTCCGTCCGGCAGGAATCCGGCGGCAAGGGAGTGAACGTCTCCCGCGCCCTGGTCGCGTCCGGGCTGAAGACCCTTGCCGTGCTGCCCGGGTCCGAGGCCGATCCGGTCCTCGCCGGTCTGCGGGACGGCGACGTGCCCTTCGCGGCCCTCCCGATCGGAGAGCCGCTGCGCAGCAACGTGGCGCTGACCGAGCCCGGCGGCGTCACGACGAAAATCAACGAACCCGGCCCGGTGCTGAGTGAGGACCAGCAGGAGGCCCTGATCGGGCTGCTCCTGGACCACTCCCGCGGCGCCAGCTGGGTGGTTTTGGCCGGCTCGCTCCCGCCAGGAGTGCCCGCCGACTTCTACGCCACCGTCACCCGGCGGCTGCGGTCCATCCATGACGGGACCGATGCGCCGCGCATCGCCGTCGACTCCTCCGGCGAACCGCTCGCCGCCGCAATTTCCGGCGACGCGGCGGGGAAACCGGACCTGTTGAAACCCAATGCCGAGGAACTGGCGGAACTGGCTGCCGCAGCCGGGTTCGCCACCCGCAAGACCGCCGAGGAACTCGAAGCGGACCCCGAGGCTGCCGCGGCGGCCGCCGCCGCCGTCGTGCGTTCCGGAGTGGGTGCCGTGCTGGCGACCCTCGGCTCCAAGGGTGCGGTGCTTGTAACGTCCGACGGCGCGTGGCTCGCCACGCATCCGCCGGTCAAGGCTGTCAGCACCGTCGGCGCCGGCGATTCCTCGCTGGCCGGCTACCTGCTCGCCTCCAGCCAGGGCGCCGCCCCGGCCGATTGCCTCCGACAGGCGGTGGCCCATGGTGCCGCCGCCGCTTCCCTGCCGGGCTCCACGGTGCCGGCAGTCCACCAAACCACCCCTGATGCCGTAACCATCACGGCCCTCCGGAAGGATTGACAGTGACTCAGCTCATTACCACCGACTTGGTCGAGCTCGACCAGAACCTGGGCAGCTCGCCCGAGGACGTGATCCGGCACCTGGCAGGCAAAGTTGCAGCCAACGGACGCGCCACCGAGGTGGAAGGCCTCTTCGCCGACGCCTTCGCCCGGGAACAGAAGACCGCCACCGGTGTCCCCGGCGGCATCGCGATCCCGCACTGCCGCTCGACGGCGGTCACCGAGCCCACCCTGGCCATGGCACGGCTCTCCCAGCCGGTCGACTTCGGCGCGAAGGACGGCCCCGCGGACCTGATCTTCTTCATCGCGGCACCCGAAGGCGCGGACCAGGAGCACCTCAAGCTGCTCTCCAAGCTGGCCCGCTCCCTGATCAAGAAGGACTTCACCGCGGCCTTGCGCGCAGCCAGCTCACCGGCGGAAGTCGTCGAGCTGGTCGAGGGCGCACTGGCGGACAAGCCGGCAGCCCACGCTGCCGCGGCTGCCGCCGAAGCGGCAGCACCCGCCGCCGCTGCCGGGGCGGCTGGCGCCCGGGGGCCGAGGCGCCTCGTTGCCGTCACGGCCTGCCCCACCGGCATCGCGCACACCTACATGGCGGCCGATTCGCTCGTGGCCGCGGCCAAGGAAGCCGGCGTGGACCTGCAGGTCGAGACCCAGGGTTCCTCCGGCGCCAAGCCGCTGGACCCGGCGGTGATTGCCGCCGCCGACGCCGTCATCTTCGCCGTCGACGTCGACGTCCGCGGCAAGGAGCGCTTCGCCGGCATGCCGGTCATCAACGCCCCGGTGAAGCGCGGTATTGACGAGCCCGGCAAAATGGTCCAAGAGGCCCTGGCCGCCGCGGACAACCCGAACGCCCGCCGGGTGCCGCACTTCGGCGCCGAGGAGCAGGCCGAGCACGAGGCCGAGGAAAAGGGCGAGCACATCGGCCAAAAGCTCAAGAAAGCCCTGCTCACGGGCGTCAGCTACATGATCCCCTTCGTGGCGGGCGGCGGTCTGCTGATCGCCCTCGGCTTCCTGATGGGCGGCTACCTGATCACCAAGTTCGCGGACACCATCGTGGTGGAAAACAGCATCTTCAACCTGCCCACCCAGTTCCCGGACAATGCCTGGGGCCCGCTCGGCGCCTACCTCGGCGCGGTGCTGTTCAAGATCGGTGCCCTCTCGCTCGGCTTCCTCGTGCCGGCATTGGCCGGTTACATCGCCTACGCGATCGCCGACCGCCCTGGCATCGCCCCCGGCTTCGTGGCCGGTGCGGTGGCCGGCTTCATGGGCGCCGGCTTCCTCGGCGGCATCGTCGGCGGCCTGCTCGCCGGTTACATCGCGCACGTCATCGGCCAGCTCCAGGTCGCCCGCTGGCTGCGCGGACTGATGCCGGTGGTGATCATCCCGCTGCTTGCGTCCCTCGTCGCGTCCGGCCTGATGTTCGTGATTCTGGGTGGACCCATCACGGCGATTACGGTTGGGCTCAACAGCTGGCTGTCCGGCCTCACCGGGGCCAGCGCCATCGCCCTCGGTGTGATCCTGGGCCTGATGATGTGCTTCGACCTCGGCGGACCCGTCAACAAGGTTGCCTACTCCTTCGCCGTCGCCGGCCTCGGCGCAGCGACCCTGACCAACCAGGCGCCGTGGCAGATCATGGCGGCCGTAATGGCCGCGGGCATGGTTCCGCCGCTGGCCATGGCACTCGCCTCGACAGTGCTGAACAGGAAGCTCTTCAGCCTGGCGGAACAGGAAAACGGCAAGGCAGCCTGGCTGCTGGGTGCCTCCTTCATCTCCGAAGGCGCCATCCCCTTCGCCGCTGCGGATCCGCTGCGCGTCATCCCGGCCAGCATGCTCGGCGGCGCCGTGACAGGGGCCATCTCGATGGCGGCCGGGGTGGGGTCGAAGGCCCCGCACGGCGGCATCTTCGTCTTCTTCGCCATCGACAACTTCCTGATGTTCGTCGTCGCAATTATTGCCGGCACCGTCGTCACTGCGCTGGCCGTGATCGGCCTCAAGCGCTGGGCAGTCAAGAAGACGATTGATACGGTGGAACCGGTTCCCGTAACCGTCTGACCCGGTCAAGACGACTTTTCCCCAGCTGAATTTCCCGGCTGACATTCCTTTTTTGATATTCAAGGAGCAGAAATGACCGAACGTAACGCCACCATTGGCAGCCGCGTAGGGCTGCACGCCCGCCCGGCCGCCATCTTTGCCGAGGCTGCAGGCGAGTTCGATCTCGAAATCACCATCGCCCGGCTGGGCGAACCGGAAGACGAAGCCATGGACGCCGCCAGCATCCTGTCGCTGATGAGCCTTGGTGCATCACACGGCGAAGTTGTGGTGCTGCGTGCCGAGGGCGACGGCGCCGACGCCGCCCTCGAGCGGCTCGTGCAGATCCTCGAGACGGATCACGACGCCGAATAGCAGCCCTTCCTTCCGGCCGCCGTGCCGCCTTCCGCCCGCTTGCCGGGGGCTGTGGCGGGACGGCGGCCGGAGGTCGTTAAGGGGATATTTGACCCGTTCCAGCCGTGCTTGGCGACGGCGGACCTACGCCCGTTCCGCGATCTTCCTGACGCCGGCCACGAGCTGGTCCCACATGCCTTGGGAGTGCTGGGCTGCCGCAGCGGTGTCGTTGTTGTCCTGCGAGAGCGTGAGCCGCGTCTTCCCGGCCTCGTCCTCGAGTGTCCAGGTCAACGTATGGTAGTTCTCCGGCGCGTCCTTCTGGCCGCCAAGGGGGCTGAAATGCGTGTGGACGAGGCGCTGCCCGGGTGCAAATTCGAGAATCTCCCCCTTGTCCTCGTAGGCCTTGCCATCCCACTCGCCACGCCACACGATGGGCGCGCCCACGTTCCAGTCAGTCATCAACTCCGTCCCGAACATGAATTCCTTCACAGCCGCCGGATCCGTGATCACTTGCCAGACCCGGGGCTGCGGAGCATCAATGGTGACGGTCGACGTCGCTACATAGTTACCTGCCATGGCTTCCCTTTCCTTACAGTTCGGGCGGGCGGCCCGCCCGGCACCGAGACTACTCCGGGAGCCGGCCTGCGGACAGACGCGAGCAGATAACCGGCCCCCTCTCCCCTGCGGTAAGCAACCTTAGTAAGTGCTTGTCACAGCGCTCCCGCGCCGATAGTTTGGAATTCGCGGCACTACCACCCGGGGGCGCCGCAGATTGAGTACTCGTCCGGAGGAGGCAACCCGTGGCAAGCGTGCACTACCTCGCCCGGATCACCGAGCAGACCCCCGACCGGAAGATCGCCTGGGTCAGCACGGACAAGCCCCGCAACACCGGACACCTGGTGCCGAGGTAGCCATGCCCACGAAGAAGAACCCCCCGCCCGGCTCCGGGAACCCGAGCATCAAGGACCCGGAACTGTACGAGGAACTGCTGGAGGACGGGGCCTCCAAGCAGAAGGCCGCCCGCATCTCCAACGCCGCCGCAAAGCGGGGCCGCTCCGCCGTGGGCCGGAAGGGCGGCCAGGCGGGCGATTACGAGGACTGGACGGTCCCCCAGCTGAAGGAACGGGCCAGGGAAATCGGGCTCAAGGGCTACTCGGCGAAGAAGAAAAGCGAGCTCATTTCCGCGCTCAGGAACTCCTGATCGCGATGGCCGCGGGCCGCACTCCGGGCTCAGGCCTCCTTGCGAGTGCTCTTTGTGGCGGCCTTGGGAGCGGCTTTCGCAGCGGTCCTCTTAGCAGTGGCCGTGGCGGCAGTTTTGGCAGGTGTCTTGGCACCCGCCCCGGCCGCGGCCTTGGCCGGCGCCGACGTGGCGGCGGGTTTCGTCGCAGACTTCGCGGACTTGTTCGTGACCGGCTGGTCCGCCGCCTTGCCTGCGGCGCCAGCCGCGCCGCCACCGCGCTTCTTCTCGAGGCTCCGCCTGAGCGCCTCCATCAGGTCGATCACTTCGCCGCTGCCGGCCTCGGCCGCCGGGGCGCCGAAGGTTTCCTCGGTGTCCAGGGACTCCCCCTTTTCCAGCTTCGCCTCGATGAGCTGGCGCAGCTGGAGCTGGTAATCATCAGTGAACTGTTCCGGCTCGAAGTCGGCGGCCATCGAGTCCACCAGCGCGGCGGACATCTCCCGCTCCTGGGCGGAAATCCGGATGGAGGTCTCCAGCGCCGGGAAGCTGGCCTCGCGCACTTCGTCCGCCCACAGCAGCGCCTGCAGCATCAGCACCTCGCCGCGGATCCGCAGCGCCCCCAGCCTGGTCTTGTCGCGCAGCGCAAACTGGACGATCGCCACCCGGTCCGTGTCCTCAAGCGCCCTGCGCAACAACACGTAGGCCTTGGGCGACTTGGAGTCGGGCTCCAGGTAGTAGCTCTTCTCGAACATGATGGGATCGAGCTGCTCGGCTGGAACAAACTGCACGACGTCGATCTCATGGCTGCTCTCGGCGGGGATGGCTTTGAGCTCCTCGCGGCTGAGCACCACCGTTCGGCCGTCGTCCTCATAGGCCTTGTCGATGTCCTCGTAGTCCACGATGATGCTGCAGACCTCGCAGCGGCGCTGGTAGCGGATCCGGCCGCCGTCGGCGTTGTGGACCTGATGCAGGCTGATGTCGTGGTCCTCGGTCGCCGTGTAGGCCTTGACCGGCACGTTGACCAGCCCGAACGCTATCGCGCCTTTCCAGATGGCTCTCATGGATCAAGTGAACATCACAGCTGCACGGAGGTGAAGCCCCATGCCGGAAAGAACACCGGCCAGCAGCCGGGAACGTGTCCGTGTTGACGGCCGCGAGCTCCTGGTCACCAACCTGGACAAGGTCATGTATCCGGAGACCGGCACCACCAAGGCCGACGTCTTGGCCTACTACGCGGCCGTGGCGCCCGTGCTGATCCCGGCGGCAGCCAACCGGCCAGCCACCCGGAAGCGCTGGGTCCACGGCGTGGGAACCGCCGAGGCGCCCGGCGAAATGTTCTTCCAGAAAAACCTGGACCATTCGACGCCGGGCTGGGTGCCGCGCGCCTCGATCAAACACAAGGAGGGGACCAACCAGTACCCGCTCGTGAACGATCCCGCCACCCTCGCGTGGCTGGCCCAGACCGCCGCGCTCGAGATCCACGTGCCGCAGTGGCGCGTGGACTCGCATGGAAACGCCATGGCGCCGGACCGGCTGGTATTGGACCTCGACCCGGGCGAGGACGCCGGACTGGCGGAGTGCGTGGAGGTGGCCAAGCTGGCCCGGACCATCCTGCAGGATGTCGGCCTGGACCCGGTGCCGGTAACCAGCGGCAGCAAGGGTATCCACCTCTACGCGTCCCTCGACGGGACGCAGAGTTCGGAGCAGATCTCGGAGTTCGCCCATGAGCTGGCGCGGTCGCTGGAGGCTGACCATCCGGGGCTGGCGGTGAGCGACATGAAGAAATCGCTCCGCACCGGCAAGGTCCTGGTGGACTGGAGCCAGAACAGTGCCGCAAAGACCACCATCGTCCCCTACTCCCTGCGCGGCCGGCTCCGGCCCATGGTGGCGGCGCCCCGGACCTGGCGCGAGCTCAGCTCCCCGTCCCTGCACCAGCTGGATTACCAGGAGGTCATGACGCGGGTGAAGGCCGGCAAGGATCCCTTCGCCGCCATTTCGGGAGGAAAGGGAGCCGGCGGCCACGCGGCGGCACGCTCCGGGGACCGTCCCTCCGACAGTACGGGCGGCACGGGCGGCACGGGCGGAGGCACGGGCGGCGGCGGAGACTCCGATCCCCGGCTGGGAAAGTACCGCACGAAGCGGGACCCGGCGGCCACCCCGGAGCCCTTCACCCCGGAGCCCTTCACCGCGGTGCGGCACCGCGCAGAGACCGACGGCGGCACCCTCCGGGAGACGTTCGTCATCCAGGAACACCACGCCAGCCGGCTGCACTTCGACTTCCGGCTGGAGCGCGACGGCGTCCTGGTGTCCTGGGCGCTGCCCAAAGGCGTCCCCACGTCCAAGACGAAGAACCACCTCGCCGTCCAGACCGAGGACCACCCGATGGACTACGCGGACTTCGAAGGCACCATCCCCAAAGGCCAGTACGGCGCCGGGACGGTCAGCATCTGGGACCGCGGGTATTACGAATACGAGAAGTGGATCGCGGGCAAGGAGGTCATCGCCACCCTGACCGGACAGGACGACGGCGGTCTCGGCGGTACCCGAAGATTCGCCCTGATCCACACCGGCCAGGCCGACGACCAGTGGCTCATCCATCTGATGGACCCCCGGGGCCCGAAGACGGGGTACTCGGCGCCGGCGTCGAAGGACCGCCCCGGAAACGGCACGGCGGAGAAGCAGGCGCAAGAGGGACCGGAGTCAGGTGGCGCCCGAGCCGCCCGGCCCGCCGCGGACTTCACACCGATGCTGGCCAGCCCGGGAAGCACAGCGGACCTGCCGGACAAGGACTGGCAGTTCGAACTCAAATGGGACGGCGTGCGGTCCCTGGTCGTGGCGGACGCGACGCAGGTCCGCCTCATCAGCCGCAACGGCATCGACATGTCCGCAACGTACCCCGAGCTGACCGACCGGTCCTGCTGGCCGGAACGGGACTTTATCGCCGACGGCGAGATCATCGCCGTCGGACCGGCCGGGCGTCCCGACTTCGGGCTGCTCCAGGGGCGGATGAAGCTGACCAAGCCCTCCGACGTCGCGAGGGCCCAGCCGTCCACGCCGGTGCGGCTGATGCTGTTCGATCTGCTGTCCGACGGCGGCGAGGACCTCCGCCGTCTGCCGCTGGCGAAGCGCCGCGGCCGGTTGGAGAAGTTCTTCCAGCCCTCCGGCTGCCCGGTGGAGCTCTCCGCGGTGATCGACGGCGAGGTCACCCACATCCTGGAAAGCGCCCAGGAGCTGGGGCTCGAGGGTGTGATGGCCAAACGCACGGACGGCCGGTACGTCGGCCAGCGCAGCCGGTCCTGGCTCAAGCTCAAGTTTGAACGCACCCAGGAAGTAGTTGTCGGCGGCTGGCGTCCGGGTAAGGGCGGGCGCAGCCAATCCGTGGGCTCGCTGCTGCTGGGCATCCCGGACGGCTCGAAACTCCGGTACGTGGGGCGGGTGGGCAGCGGCTTCAGCATGCGGGAACTCAACGAGCTGCGGCAGCAGCTTGATGCCCTGCCCCGGAAGACCTCGCCCTTTGAAGAGGTGCCGGCCGTTGACGCCTCGGACGCCCACTGGGTGAGTGCCACCCTCGTCGGAGAAGTCACCTACGGCGAATGGACCGGCAGCGGCAAACTCCGCCACCCCGTCTGGCGCGGCTGGCGGCTGGACAAGAAACCGGCGGATGTGGTGCTTGAGCAGGGTTGAGCAGCTGCAACAGGCAACGCAAGCGCGCACAATTCCTGGACACGGAGAAGCCCGGAGCAACCGAGTCCGGTTGTTCCGGGCCATCCGGGCGCCGTTCAAGAGCCGGAGCGGTGGCGGTTCAGGAGGAGTGCGGTGTGTCCGGCGGGGTGATCCGGTGGACCGCGTTCACCGCGGCCTCCTGGCCCGCCCTGCCCAGCTTCGGTTCGTGCTCCTTGGGATGGCGATGCTTGCCGCTGCCGTCCGGCCACTCGTGCCCCTCGGACGCTGGCGGTGGGACGCGGTGCACCGGTTCGGGGCCAGGAGCGTCATCGATGGACTCCGCCAAATGGCTCGCCACCTCCGGTTCGATCTCTTTTCCGTGGTGATGTTCCGCCATTGCTCTTCCTTTCCGCTGCGCAAATTAACCGCCGTGCAAGTAACCGCCGTGCACATTTACGTCTGTGCAAATTAACGTCGGTGCAAATTAACGTCGGTGCACATTGATCATGTGCACTACCGCTGTGAAATGAAGTGTTCATCCATGGTAGGTCGGCACGGATGAGTTGTCTGTAGCGGTTACCAGCGGACCTTCTTTTCCGCCGGGCCCTGCTTTCCGCTGACGTGGGTCGGCTTGTGGCTGTGGCCGACGCTTTGTGAACCGGCTCCGCCGCGCGACTTGCTGGCCAGCATTTCCTTTTGAGCATCGGTCAGGCGGGATTTGATGCCCTTCCCCTCCTCCGCCGGCTTGGCATCCGCACCGGTTTCGGGTGCGGTCTTGTTGCTTTTTTCGGTGTCTTTGCCAGTCATGGACTGCTCTCCTCAGTGTGGCTTCTCATCAGCACTCCGCTGGATTCAACCCTAAGTGCATTCCGGACACCGTGGGTACCCCCTTTTTTCGGGTGCCAAGGGGTCCTCGGCGGTGCGTCCCGGCCGGCCCGGAAGGCGCCGATTCCGGCCAGAACCCGGTTCCGGACGCCGTCGCTGCAGAAAGTTTGGATGCGGCCCCGCGCACGCCGCCGCTTCCTAGCAATGGCGCGGTGAAACCGGGGAAAAAAATTTCGCCGACCGGCCCTGCAGAGGGCGGAAACAGTGGATCATACTGCACTGGACTCGGAAAATCCATGGAAATCGAGTAAAATTGAAAGCCTGCCCAGAGCGGGGCAGCTACAAGTCGCAAGCAAATGACCTCCACAGGAGTTTCCCATATGCCCACAGACCGAAGCATGACCGACTCTTCGGCAGGCGTTTTGAACGCCAGCCGGACCAACCAAATTGCACCCAAGGGTGCGAGAAAACCAAAGCTACTTCGCCGTCGACTCAAAGAGTCCGACGTAAACGTCGTGGACCAGCCGATGCTCAAGAAAGCCCTCGGCGGCACCATCGTCGGTAACACCATGGAATGGTACGACGTCGGCGTGTTCGGCTACCTGATCACCACCATGGGACCGGTGTTTCTGCCCGAGGCTGACAAGTCCGTGCAGACGCTGTTCCTGCTGGGAACCTTTGCCGCCACCTTCATTGCCCGCCCCCTGGGCGGTGTCCTCTTCGGCTTGCTCGGCGACAAGATCGGCCGCCAGAAGGTTCTCGCGACCACGCTGATGATCATGGCGGCCAGCACCTTCGCCGTCGGGCTCCTGCCCGGCTACGCCCAGATCGGCATCTGGGCAGCAGCGCTCCTGGTTGTCCTCAAGCTCGTCCAGGGCTTCTCCACCGGCGGCGAATACGCCGGCGCCACCACGTTCGTGAGCGAGTACGCCCCGGACAAACGCCGGGGATTCTTTGCCAGCTTCCTGGACATGGGCAGCTACATCGGCTTCGCCCTCGGCGCCGCCCTCGTCTCCGCGCTCCAGCTGACCCTGGGGCAGGACACCATGGAGCAGTGGGGCTGGCGGATCCCGTTCCTCGTGGCCGGCCCGCTGGGCCTGATCGCAATCTACTTCCGGAACAAGATCGAGGAATCCCCGCAGTTCCAGTCGACCCTGGACGCCCAGGAGAAAACTTCCAAGGACGCCAGCGCCGGGGATGCCGCCGCGTCGAAGGGCCCGGTGGGCATCGTGAAGGCCTACTGGCGCTCGCTCATCGTTGCCATGATCCTGGTGGCAGCCGCCAACACGGCCGGCTACGCCCTGACTTCCTACATGCCGACGTATCTCACCGAGTCCAAGGGGTACGATCCCGTTCACGGCACACTGCTGACGATCCCCGTGCTCGTCATCATGAGCCTCTGCATTCCGCTGACCGGCAAGCTGTCCGACCGGATCGGCCGCCGGCCTGTCCTGTGGATCGGCGCCATCAGCACCGTGGTGCTGGCAACCCCTGCGTTCCTGTTGATCGGCATCGGCGATATCTGGTCCACGCTGGCCGGGCTGTCGCTCATCGCTTTTCCGGTGACGTTCTACGTGGCGAATCTTGCTTCAGCCCTTCCGGCGCAGTTCCCCACCGCCAGCCGCTACGGGGCCATGGGCATTGCCTACAACTTCGCCGTGGCCATCTTCGGCGGAACCACGCCGTTCATCGTCGCTGCACTGATCGGCGCCACGGGCGACGACATGATGCCCGCCTACTACCTGATGGGGACCTCGCTGATCGGCGCGGTGGCCATCTACTTCCTGAAGGAATCGGCCCAGCGTCCGCTGCCGGGCTCCATGCCCAGCGTCGACACGCAGGCCGAGGCCCGCGAGCTCGTTGCCACCCAGGACGAGAACCCGCTGATCGATCTGGAGCACATGGACATGCCATTCGCTGCTCCGGCGGCTGATTCGACGACGGCCCGCGAAACCGAAAAAGTTCCGGCCCCGGCCTGAGCTTGCCCCCTGGCAGCCCGGTCCGGATCATCCTGATCCGGACCGGCTAGTTCAGACTTTGTAGTTCAGCCCCGCCCGTTGAGGCCTGCCTTGCGTGCTTTACCCCTTGGGGGAAGCACTCAAGGCAGGCCTTAGGCGCGTCCGGAAGCAACCCGTGAAGCAGCCCCCAGCAGCCAGCCCAGCCCGAGATAGGAAAAGGAGGCACCCCGTGCAGTCCCTCAGAGGGCACCTCCGAAGCCTGCACCGCCTGGCACCGGCCAACAGGGACCATGTCTCAGCGGTGCGCGTGGCCGTCAGCGTGGCCGTCCCGTCCCTCGCGCTCCTCGTCGCGGGCCGCCCGGACCTCATCATCTACGCGGTGTTCGGCGCCCTGACCGGCATGTACGGCCGGGCCGAGCCCCATCAGCTGCGGCTCAAGCACCAGGGCCAGGCCGCCTTCCTGCTGGTGGGCGGGCTGGCCGTCGGCGTCTTCCTCTCGATAAACCATGTCCAATCCTGGGTGCTCGTAGTCACCGAAGCATTGCTGGCGGCGGCAGGGTCCGTGTTCGCGGACAAGGTCGCCCTGAAGCCCAACGGCCCGTTCTTCGGAATTCTGGCCCTGGGCGCCTGCGCCTCCATTCCCACAACCGTCCACTGGCACACCGCGGTCCTGATCGGCGCGCTGTCCGCTCTCTTTTCCATGGTGGTTGGCTTTGGCGGCTGGATGCGAGGCCGCGTCTGGGAACGCGGCGCCGAACGCGATGTCCCGCCGCTGCTCGGGGCCCGACGCCGGGCAGCCCGGATTCATGCGGCCCGCTATCTCGCCGCGGTCGGGGCGGCCGGATCCATCGGGGTCCTCAGCGGAAGCGGGCACCCGCACTGGGCCATGGCCGCCGCGGCAGTGCCCCTGGCAGGGGCGGACATGCCCAGCAGCGTCTACCGCGGCCTGCACCGGATCGTCGGGACCCTGGTGGGACTCGTCGTGGTTTCCCTGGTGCTGTTTCCCTGGGTGCTCTCTCCCCTGCGTGCCTTTCCCGGCCACGAGACCGCCGTCCTGGCACTGCTCGTGATTGTCCTGCAATTCACCACGGAGCTGTTCATGACCCGGCACTATGGGCTGGCCATGGTGTCCTTCACGCCAGTGATCCTGCTGATGACCCAGCTCGCAGCCCCCGCAGACCCCCGGACGCTGGTAACTGAACGCGCCGTCGAGACCCTGCTTGGCGCCGGCATCGGCATCCTCGTTGTTGTCCTGATCCGCCGGCGGCGGTGAGAGGCTACTTCGCCCGGCGCGGCGGCCCGGCCACAAACCGGGAGGGCAGGATCCTCGCGGCCGCGGTCAGCAGCTTGTAACGCCTGGTCGGGATCGAGACGGCCTTGCCTTTGCCGTTGTCGGCCAGGCCTTCGCGCACCACACGTTCCGCCTGCAGCCACATCCAGCGCGGAGCCACCGCCTTGTCCATGCCCATGCGGTCGTGGAACTCGGTGTGCGTGAAGCCGGGGCACACCGCCGTGACGTTCACGCCGCGCTTGGCATAGGCAAGGTTGGCGCCGCGGGAGAAGCTCAGCAGCCAGGCCTTCGCGGCGGAGTACGTTCCGCGGGGCAGGAATGCCGCCACACTGGCCACGTTGATGATCCTGCCGGACCCGCGCTCCAGCATTCCCTGCAGCGCGGCATGGCTGAGCTCCATGGCGGTTTCAACGTGCAGCTTGAGATGCCTTCTCTCTTCGGCAATATCGTTCTCCGCGAAGGAACGCAGCAAACCGATCCCCGCGTTGTTGACCAGGATCTCCACCGGCCGTGAAGGATCTGAGAGCCGTGCGACGACGGTGGCCACGCCGGCGTCGTCCGCCAGGTCGGCGGAGATCACTTCGGCGCGGACACTGTAGCGCCGCTCCAAGTCCTCCGCCTTGGCCTGGAGCCTGGCGGCGTCGCGGGCAACCAGCACCACATGGTGCCCCTGCTCGGCGAGCTGGCGGGCGAACTCCGCCCCGATTCCCGCGGTGGCGCCGGTGATCAGGGCAGTGGTGTCAGAGTGCTTCTCGGCGGTTGGCGTCATAGCGACAGCTTAGGCGAGCCAGGCGGCCCATCAGGCCAGGGGCAGTCCCGCGGCCAGGTGGTGCCCCGGGCCCTGTCCGGAGGTGCACGGAACCTCGATCAGGCTCCCGGCGGGGGCTGCTCCGGCCAGTCGACGCACTGGTTGTAGGCGTCATGTTTGCGGAGGTACCGGTACATGAACGGACAGTTCGGGATGATCCGTTTGCCTGACGCCACAACGTCATCCAAGGCGAAGTGGGCCAGCACTTTGCCGAGCCCCTGGCCCTGGAACTGTTCCACTGTGTCGGTGCGGATGAAGTCCACGTGGCCTGGTTCGTCGATGTAACGAATCTCGACTGCCAGCTTGCCGCCGACGTGCAACTCGTAGCGGTGCAGGGCATCATTGCGGGTGGTGGTGACGTCCGGGCGGAACGTGTCTTCAGTGGCTGCCGAGTTCTCCGTCATGGTTCGACATTGGCACTAAAAGGCGGGCGTGGCAATGGTCCGTCCGACCCGTCCGTCCGACCCGTCCTCGGATGCCTCCCGGCCGTCGCGGCCCGGCAGCAGAACCGCGAGCGCAAAACATGCCGCTCCCCCGCCAAGGAGTCCCAGCGTGGGCCCGTTGAGGCGGCATCGCCGAGGGAGACTGTTTCCGGAGTACAGGACCAGTGCGACGGGCGGCCCCAGCGCAAGGTTGCTGCCCTGCGGCCACGTCAAGCGCGGCACGGCGGAGATGTTCAAGGGCGGCGTCATCATGGACGTCATCAACGTAGAGCAGCTGCGCAATCACGCAAATGCTTGAGTATTCAACTTTTCAGGAGTATGTTGGTTGTAGCTTCAAGTATTGAAAAATCACTCGACAGAACAGAATCTGATGAAAATCCTCCTCGCCCGCATATTTGGAAAGAAGACCCCCATGACGAACATCACCATCATTGGCAACGGCAACATGGCCCGGGGCATCGCCACCCGCGCCCTCGCCGCAAACCAGACAGTCGAGATCCTCGGCCAGGAAACCGCTAAGGCCCAGGCCCTGGCCAACGAGCTGGGGGCAGGCGTCACCTTCGGCACCACCGCCGACACCCCGCAGGGCAACATCGTGGTCCTGGCCGTCCCCTTCGATGCCGCCAAGTCCGTGGTCAGCACGTACGGCGAAGCCCTGGCCGGAAAGACAATCGTGGACATCACCAACCCGGTGAACTTCGAAACCTTCGACTCACTGGTGGTGGAGGCAGGCACGTCCGCCGCCGAGGAAATCGCCAAGCTTGCCCCGGCTAGCGCAAACGTGGTCAAGGCCTTCAACACCACCTTCGCGGGCACCCTTGTCGCCGGCGAGTCCGGCGGCCAGCCGCTGGATGTCTTCATCGCCGGAGACGACGCCGACGCCACCAATGCAGTCAGCAGCTTCGTCAGCACCGCAGGCCTGCGCCCCCTGGTCGTCGGACCGCTCAAGCGCGCCGGGGAACTCGAAGGCTTCCAGTTTGTCCTGATGACACTCCAGGCCAACCCCGAGTTCTCCGACTTCAACTGGGACACCGGCCTTAAGGTCACCAACTAGATGCAACCCACCAACACCCCGCCTGTGGTGGCGACTGCCGGATCATCTGACCCGGCGCAGCCACTGGTGGTGCTGCTGCACGGCCGGGGCTCAAACGAACGTGAGATTATCGGTCTCGCCGACCAGTTGCCATCCGGTCCTGCCTATGCCGCGGTACGGGCGCCGATTGCCGAAGGCGGCGGCTATGCGTGGTTCGCCAACCGCGGCATCGGCCGCCCCGTCGCGGAGTCGCTAGCCGATACCATGGCGTGGTTCCGGACCTGGCTTGACGCCGTGGCCCCGGCCGGCCGGCCGGTCGTGCTGGTCGGTTTCAGCGGGGGCGCGGCCTTCGCGGGCGGCCTGTTACTTGCGGACCCGCAACGCTTTGCCGGCGCGGCGATTCTGTATGGCACCCTGCCGTTCGACGCAGGCGTGCCCGTCACGCCTGCCCGGTTGGCCGGTGTTCCGGTATTCGTCGCTCAGGGTGAGCAGGACAGAGTTATCCCGCCGGAGCTGCTGCAGCGCACCTGGCGGTACCTGGTCACGGAATCCGCTGCATCTGCATACGCACGCCGCGATCCCGGCGGGCACGGCATTACCGGCCAGACCCTGGCCGAGCTCGGGGGCTGGATCCACGAACGGCTTGCGTTCCTCGCCCGTCCGGAGGCGAGTAGCCCCGCAAATGACCCTGACGAGGAGTTGGAAAGGCGCACCTGAGTATTCACGACTACTGCCTGAGCTCCGGGAGAGCACGCTTCGGAAGCTGATCTGGTGGCCGCGGGGCAACCAAGCTTGTGCTGGAAAGCGACGAATCTTTGGAACGGGCCGACCGCCGGATGATCGCAAAGCATCTGAAATCTCACGGTAGAAAGCATCTGAAATCTCACGGTAGTGGGGAGGGCTCGCAGTACATACACTGCAAGCCCCACGAGGAACCACTGCTGTGGGTCAGCGACGCTGTGGCGTGGTGCCGCCAGAAAGGCGGTGCCTGGATCCGCAAGGCTGCTCCACTGGTTCAGGCCAAAAGGAGGGAGGCCAGGATCATGGTCTGATCCTGGCCTCCCCCTTCCGCCGGTTGCGTCTTGCGCCGGCGTCAGCGGGACAGTGTGCGCAGGGCGTTCGCGGCGAAGTTCCGTGCGGCGTGGTCCCACTCGGCCAGCAGGCCCTGGAGGTTTTCGCCGTCAGCCCGGTGCGCCACTGTGCGTTCCTCCAGCATCGTCAGTATTCCGGTGCGCAGCTCGGTATTGAAGTTGACCTTGCCGACGTTCATGGCGGCGGCCTTGACGAGTTCGGCGGCGGGGATACCCGAGGCGCCGTGCAGCACCAGCGGGATGCGGGTGCGCACCGCGATGTCCTGCAGCACGTCCCAGCGGAGCCGTGGCTCCCCCTGGTACTTCCCGTGGACGTTTCCGACCGCCACGGCCAGCAGCTGTGCGCCGGTCCGGGACACGAAGTCCTCCACCTGGCCGGAGTCGGTGAGACCGGCCGCACCCGCCGCCGGGGCACTGCCGGCGGCGCCTGCTCCGAAGGCCCGGTCTTCGTCCCCGGCGATGCCGCCGAGTTCGGCTTCGAGGACGACGTCGGCACGCCCCTGCCCGTCCAGGGCCGTCCGGGCTGCCCGGACCAGCGCAATGTTTTCTTCGTACGGCAGCGACGATCCGTCCACCAGCACGGAGTCCGCCCCCGCGGCGACGGCGTCGGCAATCACGGTGAGGTCGGCGGCGTGGTCCAGCTGGACTGCGATAGGCACGCCGGCGCCGTCGGCCAGCCCGCGAAGAGCGGCGATCAGCCGCAGGCCGTTCGGCGTGGCCGCCGTCTTGGGCGCCACCAGGAGGATGGCGCCCCGGCCGGCCTCCTCGGCCGCGCCCACCACGGCGAGGGCCGTGGTGAAGTCGTAGCATGTGAAGGCCGGCACCGCCGAGCCTTGCTGGAGGGCAGAGGAAACAAGGTGATCGAGTCGGGCCCGCATCAGGCGCTCATGCCTCCCACCATGATCCAGGCCACGAACGTCAGCGCGAAGCCTGCGAGCCCGAGGATGGTGGTCAGCACGGTCCAGGTGCGTAGCCCGTCCGCCACGGTCAATCCGTAGTAGCGCACGACGACCCAGAAGCCGGCGTCGGTCACATGCGAGAGCCCAAGGGAACCGAACCCAATCGCGATGACGATCACGGCAATCTGCGCCGGGGTGTAACCGCCGGCTGCCACCGCAGCGGACAGGAGTCCCGTGGTGGTGACGATGGCGACGGTGGCCGAGCCCTGGGCGGCACGGAGCGCGAGGGAGATGATGAAGCCGAGCAGCAGCAAAGGCACACCCAGCGTGTCGAGCGTCTCGGAGAGCGCCTTGCCGATGCCGGACACCTGCAGCACGCCGCCGAAGACACCGCCTGCGGCCACGACCATGAGGATCGAGGCGATCGGCGGAAGCGCGCCCTCGAAGATCTCACCGGTTTCCTTCAGGGACCACTGGCGGCGGACGGCAAGGAGGAAGAAGGAGAGCCCCACCGCCACGAGGAGGGCAAAGAACGGGTTGCCGACGAAGGCGGCGACGCCGTACCAGTAGTCCTTCTTGTCGATCACGAGGGTGCCGACGGTGCCCAGCAGGATCTGCGTGATCGGCGCGGCGATGAGGAAGATGATCAGTCCCGGGCGGGGCGGGGCGATGGCGTGGTGGCCGGGGCCGACGTGGCCGGCTCGGACCAGCGAATCGGAGCCGAACTCGTCGACCTGGGCCTTAACACTCGGCAGCAGCTCGTAGTCCTTACGGTTCATGATGCTGGCCACCCAGTAGGACAGGAAGCCGAGCGGCACGCAGATGGCCAGGGAAATCAGGGCAATCAGGCCGATGTCTGCGCCGAGCACGCCCGCGCCGGCCACGATTCCCGGGTGCGGCGGGACCGCGACGTGGATGGAGAGCATGATGCCCGCCATCGGCAGGCCGAACTTCACCGGGTGCAGGTTGGCGATCTTGGAGAACGCGTAGACGATCGGGACGAGCACGATGATGCCCACCTCGAAGAAGACCGGGATGGCGACGAGGAAGCCGACGGCGGTGAGGGCCACGGCCACGCGCTTGGCGCCCAGTTTCCGGGTGAAGTGGTCCGCGAGTGACTGGACGCCGCCGGAGACCTCGATCATCCGGCCCAGCACGGCGCCCAGGGCGATCAGGATTGCGACCTTGCCCAGCGTGCTTCCCACGCCGTTGGCCACCACGGTGAATACGTCCTTGAGCGGGATCTGGGCGGCCACGGCCACCAGGATGCTGACGCTCAGCAGGGCCACGAAGGCCTGGATCTTGAAGCGGATGATCATCAGCAGAAGCAGGGCTACGCCGGCAACGGCGATGGTCAGCAGCAGCGGAGTTCCCAGCTCCACGGCAGGCTTGATGACGGGCGCGTCTGCGGCGCGCACCGCCAGGGAGTTGATCAGGGGGGTCATCGTGAGGGTGTCTCCTTTGACAGGAATGTGTCGTAAAAGTAGGGGTGGGAAGCAGAAGGGATTCTTGCTAGGCCGTGCGTTTGGTGGGGGCGATGACCTTGATGACGGCGGAGTCGTCGGCGGCGGCGAGGCCCTGGGCCTGGCCGAGGAGGTAGAGCTGCTCGGCGGCGGCGGCCACGGGGGCGGCGAGTCCGGCGGCGCGGGTGGCCTTGCCGACGATGCCCATGTCCTTGACGAAGATGTCCAGGCGGCTGAGGACCTCGGCGCCGTTTTCCGTGTAGGCATCCAGGATCCGGGGGCCGCGGTTGGAGAGCATGAAGGAGCCTGCTGCGCCGGCTTCGAGGGCGGCGAGGGTCTTGGCCTGGTCCAGGCCCAGGGCGTCGGCCAGGGCCATGGCCTCGGCGGCGGCGGCGATGTGGATGCCGCACAGCAGCTGGTTGACGGTCTTGAGGGCCTGGCCGTCGCCGGGCTTGTCCCCGACCACGGTCAGGGTGGAGGCGAGCAGTTCCAGGACCGGGCGGGCGGCTTCCAGGGCGGCCGGCTCGGCGCCGACGACGATCAGCAGGTCGCCTTCGCCGGCGCGCTTGGGTCCGCCGGAGAGCGGCGCGTCGACCAGGGCCACGCCGGATTCCGCGAGGCGGGCGACGGTGGCCGGGATGGCTTCGGTGCCCACGGTGCTGCCGAGGATCACGACGGCGCCCGGCTTCAGCACGGAGGCGACGCCGTTCTCGCCGAAGAGGACGTCGTCGAGCTGTTCGCCGTTGCGCACGGCCAGCAGCAGGGCGTCGGCGCCCCCGGCGGCGTCCCGGGCGGAGACAAAGGTCCGGATGCCCGCCTCTTCGGCGAGCTTCAGCCGCGGCTCGGCGATGTCGAAGCCGTGGACGGTCAGCCGGGTGGCCAGGCGGGTGGCCATCGGCAGGCCCATGGCGCCAAGGCCGAGGACGGCGACTGTGTAGTCGTGTGCGGTCATGTGCTGTGCGGTCATGGTTTTCTCCGTTGAAGGCGTGAGTTTGGGTGGGCCCACACCTGCCAGGGGCAGGTGGGGACTAGAAGGTGTTGCTGAGTTTGCGGGTGACCTGGGCCAGGGACTCGTCGTCGCCGACGTTGCCGGCGAACACGATGTACGGGATGCCCTTCGCGGGCCCGTCCACCGGTTCCCAGAGGCTCACGATGCCCGGCAGCATGGGCCCGCGGACGATCGCGTGCCGGATCTCCAGCCCGTGGGCGGCGACGTCCGAGGACGTGATGCCGCCCTTGGCGATCACGAACCGCGGCGGGAAGGCCTTGAGCGTGCGGTTCACGACGGCGACGACGGCGGCCGAGACGGTGCGCGCGATCCGCAGGCTTGCGGCGGCGTCGTCGGTCTTGATCAGCAGGCGGCTGGTGTGGACGATCACGTCGCCGCCGTGCAGGGCTTCGATAACCGTGTCAACGGTCCGGTCCAGGTAGCTGTCCGCTTCCTCGCCGAGGAGCTGTTCGACGTCGATCTCGACGATGCGGGCGGCGCTGTGCTGTTCGGTGAGGACCTTGAGCTGGCGGGTGGTGACGCCGACATGCGAGCCGACGACGATCAGGCCGCCGGCCTCCGAGGGGGTGTTGCCGGCGTAGGCTTCCTCGCCGCTGAGCTCGGAACGGATCTCCTGGCCGATCCGGGCGCGGACGAACGGCGGGCCGACGCGGTAGAGGAGCTTCTTGCCGCGGCGTTCGGCTTCCTCCAGGCCGAGGGCCAGGGCGCGGAGGTCGTTTTCGGTGACGATGTCCGCGACGATCGGGGTGGACTGCTCGGCGGTCTCGATCGCGTCGGCGATGGCCTTGGCGGAGACGGCCGGGTCCGCTGGGACACCGTCCCGGGCGGCGCCGGCGCGGATGATGTTCAGATCCAGGACAATCACCGAGTCCGCGGCAAAACGCCCCTGGGACTTCTCCTCCACATACCTGGCCAGCTCGGAGTTGACGAAGCCGAAGCTCGCGTCCTTGGCGAATTCCGTCTCGGCGACGGGCGTGAGCCGGCCGGCGTCGTCGCCGGGGCCGCGCATGTAGTGCACGCCGCCGATGGTGACGCGGCCGGCGTCGGGGAACGCGGGGACGATCACGACGCCGTCAGTCTGCTCGCCGCTGACCGCGGCGACGGTGGCGGCAATGACATCCGGTTCCAGCGGGAAGTGGCCCCGCAGGGTGGAATCACTGCGGCTGACGAAACTCAGGCGGATCGCGACTTCAGCAGCACTGGATCCGGCGGCACCGGCGGCCGCCAGGGCGTTCCGGACGACCTCCTCGTTGCGGCCTGCCGCTTCGGCCGGGTCCAGGCTGCGGGTGTTCGTGAGCACATAAACGGCGCGGGGGCGTTGGCCGTCGATTTGGTGGGCGAAGGCCCAGGCGAAGTCGGCCGGCTCCCAGCGGGTCAGGACCGGCAGATCCGCTACCGACTGGGTGCCGGTGGGGTCATCGTCAAGGACCACCAGGATCCGGGGAAAGTCCTGGGCCGAGGCGGCCACGCTGTTGGCGACCAGCCGGGCGGGGATCTGTACCTCGGCCGGGAAGGCGGCGAGCACGTCTGCTTCAAGGGGCACTTTGCACTCCATTGTGTATATAGATCTGCGGCAGGTCCGCAGTTGAGATATTTGTAAGATGTCTGACATCTTATGTCCGAGTGATAGTGTGTCATAAGGCACAGGGGCGCGCAAGTTGACTGTGTCTTCGAGCAGGACGTCATCAAGCAGGACCAAGTCGTTGGACGGGGAATATTGGCTAGGAAATCGTTGGTCGGGGTCGTGGCGGACGAACTGCTGGACCGGATCATTGCCGGCGAGTTTCCGCCGGGAACAAGTGTCCCCGGCGAGCTCGAGCTCAGCGCGAGGCACGAAGTCAGCCGCATGACCGTACGCGAGGCAATGAAGACCCTGGAGGCCCAACGAATCCTCAGCGTGGAGCGGGGCCGGGGCACTTTCGTGAACCCGCTCAACCGCTGGGCATCCCTGGAGGCCGTGCTGCGGGCAGCCTCGGAAGGGAAAAACGATGCTTCCGCGGCCGTCCAGTTGATCGAACTCCGCCGGATGCTGGAAAGCGGTGCCTGCGAACTAGCCGCGGCCCGGATCGGGGACGCCGACCTCGAGAGCCTCTACGGGCATCTGGAGGCGATGCGGAGCGCCCACGGCAGCAACGACGTCGCGGCTTTTGTGGAGGCAGACCTGGCGTTCCACGACCTCATCCTCAAGGCCTCCGAGAACGTCTTTGCCGCAGTGCTGTTCGAACCCCTGCACCGGATTCTGGAGAAGGGCCGCACCGAAACCTCGAAGGTGCCGGACATCCAGGAGCATGCGGTCTGGCACCATCAGCAGATCGCGGATGCCTTGGCCTCACGCGATCCGCACCGCGCCCGCGACGCCATGGACGCACACATGCAGCAGACGCTCGACGACCTCAAGAGCTACGTCCTGAAGGTGCATTCCGCCTAGCTAGGGCGCACCACGAAGCTGCGGCGGCGTGCAGTGCGCCCGGGCGGCATCCGGGCTGCCCGGGCTCAGGCCAGGGAGAGGAACAGTTTTTCCAGCTCAGCCCGGTCCAGGCTGGGGTCTTCCTGCTGCATGCACTGTTGCAGGCCCGTGGCGATGATGGAGAATCCGGCCTTGTCCAAGGCGCTGGAGACGGCCGCCAACTGGGTCACCACGCTCTTGCAGTCGCGGCCCTCCTCTATCATCCGGGTGACGGCAGCAAGCTGGCCCTGGGCACGACGAAGGCGTTTGATGACGGACTTCATGTCGGCGGGATCGAGTTCCATGGGCACCTCCGGGAGCAGTCGACTTCCTATCCGTCGTATACCCCGGGCAGTATTATCTATACCCCTAGCGGTATACCTACATGGAACAATGCCGCGGAGCACCCTCCCCGCCCTCGGCGCGCAAGGGACCTTAGTACCTACCGGCGCCCGGAATATCAGCGTATTGCTGGGAATGTGAACGCCGCCCGTTTCTTCGATTCAGGCGCCGGCCGCCCCGACGCCACAGTCCACACCAGGGGCCACACCGCGGGTGCAGGGATCGCAGGGCCGTGGAACCGGTACGTGGCCATGGGGGATTCGTTCACCGCGGGGATCGGGGACCCTGAGCCGCGCAGTCCCGGCGGCATGAGGGGCTGGGCGGACCGTATTGCCGAAGAGCTGAGCGAGGGACGGAGGGACTTCGCGTACGCGAACCTCGCCATCAGCGGACTCGTGCTTCGCCAGATCCTGGACCAGCAGCTGGGCCCTGCGATCGAGCTGAAGCCTGATCTGGTCACCCTCTCGGCCGGCGGCAACGATCTCGTCTTCCACCGGAGCGATCCGGACCGGCTGGCCGCCACCCTCGACGCCGCGGTGGGCATGCTCAGCGCCACGGGGGCGACCATCGTTCTGTTCACCGGCCCGGACTGGGGGGACACTCCGTTGTTTGGCCATATCCGGGGAAAAGTGGCCGTGTTCAACGAGAACATCCGGACCATCGCGGCGCGCCATAACGGCGTTATCGCCGATTTGTGGACGCTGCGGCAACTGTCGGATCCGCAGATGTGGGATCCGGACCGCCTGCACTTCTCGCCGATGGGCCACCACACCATCGCGGCAATGGTCCTGGAGACCCTGAACGTGCCCCACAGCCTGCGGCCCCTGCAACCCAAGCCCCTGCCGTCCGGCGGCTGGCGGGAAAGCAAGGCAGGCGACGTCGCCTGGCTCACGAACTACCTGCTGCCCTGGATGGTGAGCCGGGTCCGGCCACGGGGCGACGGTGCGCCGCTGGCAGCCAAACGTCCCCAGCCGGGTCCGGTCGCTGGGTCCGAAAGCGCCGTGCCGCACCCCTAGTCCAGCCGCGATCTGTCGGCTAATCTGCAGGAACGGCCCGCAGCCGGGCATCGAAGGCGATCACGAGGAGCGAAGTTGTCTAATCACACTTACAGCATTTCTGAAATTGTCGGAACCTCGAATGAAGGCGTTGACGCGGCCGTCCGCAATGGGATCTCGGAGGCAGCAAAGACCTTGCGCAACCTCGACTGGTTTGAAGTGAAGGAAGTCCGCGGCCACCTCGAAAACGGCGAGGTTGCCGATTGGCAGGTGACGATCAAGCTCGGGTTCCGCCTGGAGCGCTGATGTCCGCGGCCGGGGCGCCGTAGCTGGCCAGCAGCATCAGCGAATCGGCCGACGGCGTCCCCGGCCGGCAGAGAAGATCCGCAGCATCTGGCCGGAATCGTCCGGCAGGACGAGGTTCTCGAAATTCAGTTCCGGCTCGCCGCCGATCGGGCGGCGGAGCCGCAGGACGCCCGAGGGCCGCGCCGCCACAGTCCGGCGTCCGAGGACCAGGGCCGGCACGTCTCCCCCGGCCTCCAGCAACTGCCGCAGCGCCGGGCGCACACCCTGGGACTGGACCGCATGGGGATGCCGCGCCAACACCGCCGGGCAGGCCGGCATCCTCCGGCTTCAGCCGCGACCGCATGGCTTTGAGGAATTTTCCGAATCCCCGCGGGACTGCATAGGCTCGGTTCGACAGGGACCCTCAAGCAGCATCGGAACATCACAAGGGTCCGGCCCCACCAGCGAAGAGAGCACGAGATGTCCGAGATCCAGCCCGGCGGCACCGAAGCGGCCGCCGCGCAGCTCCCCATCGTCCCCGAAGTGACGCTCAACAACGGGGTGACCATCCCCCAGCTGGGCTTCGGCGTGTTCCAGGTGCCGCCGGAGGAAACCCAGCGGATCGTCGAGGACGCGCTGGCCGCCGGCTACCGCCATATCGACACGGCCGCCGCCTACCGCAACGAGGCGGGGGTGGGGGCGGCGATTGCCGCCTCCGGAATCCCGCGCGAGGAACTCTTCGTCACCACCAAGCTGCGGAACGGCGAGCAGGGCAACGCTCGCGAAGCCTTCCGGAACAGCCGGAAGGCGCTGGGACTCGAGGTCATCGACCTCTACCTCATCCACTGGCCGGTGCCCGCACAAGGCCTCTACACCCAAGCCTGGCAGGCAATGGAGCAGCTCTACGCCCAGCAGCAGGTCCGCGCGATCGGTGTCTCCAATTTCCTCAGCGGCCACCTGGACACACTCCTGGGAGCCGCGGAGGTGGTTCCGGCCGTCAACCAGATCGAAATCCACCCCAGCTTCCAGCAGCGCGAACTCGCCGCCAGGAGCCGCTCGCTGGAGATCGCCGTCGAGGCCTACAGCCCGCTGGGGCAGGGTTCAGACCTGGCTGAAGATACGGTCACGGCCCTGGCCGACAAGTATGGTGCCACGCCGGCTCAGATCGTTCTCGCCTGGCACCTCGGCTCCGGCACTATTGCCATCCCCAAGTCCTCGACGCCGGGCCGCATGCTGGAAAACCTCAAGTCAGCGGCCATCACCCTGACTCCCGCGGAGCTGGCCGCCATCACACAGCTGGAGACCGGTTCCCGGATCGGCTCAGACCCCGCCACGGCGTCGCACAGCCAGCTTTAGGACGTCCCAGCAAGAGAAAACGAGGAAGAATCCATGCAGTACACCCATCTGGGCCGCTCCGGCCTGAAAGTTTCCCGCCTCTGCCTGGGCACCATGAACTTCGGCCCCCAGACCGAGGAAGCGGACGCCCACTCGATCATGGATTCGGCTTTGGATTCCGGCATCAACTTCTTCGACACCGCCAATGTTTACGGCGGAAGCGGCCACCGGGGCTGGACGGAAGAGATCCTGGGCCGCTGGTTCGCCAAAGGCGGCGAACGCCGCGAACGCACCGTGCTCGGCACCAAGCTCTACGGCACCATGACGGACCGGCCCAACGAGTCCAAGCTCTCCGCCCTGAACATCAGGCGGGCCCTGGACGCGAGCCTGAAACGGCTGCAGACCGACTACATCGATCTCTACCAGTTCCACCACGTGGACCGGAACACCCCGTGGGACGAGATCTGGCAGGCAATCGACGTCGCCGTCCAGCAGGGCAAGATCCTGTACTCGGGCAGCAGCAACTTCGCCGGCTGGCACATTGCCCAGGCGCAGGAGGCAGCCTCGCGACGGCACACGAACGGGCTGGTCAGCGAACAGTCCATCTACAACCTGTTGACCCGCAATGTGGAGCTGGAAGTCATTCCGGCCGCGCAGCAGTATGGCCTGGGCATCCTCCCCTGGTCGCCGCTGCACGGCGGCCTGCTCGGCGGCGTGCTGAAGAAGGAGCGCGACGGCGTCCGCCGCGCGGAGGGCCGCGCGCTCGATTCCCTCAAGACACACGAGGAACAGATCCGGCAGTACGAGGACTTCGCCGGTGAACTGGGGCACGAACCCGGGGACGTGGCCCTGGCCTGGCTGTTGCACCAGCCCGCCGTGACCGCACCGATCGTGGGCCCCCGCACCCAGGACCAGCTCGACGCCGCCGTCCGCGCGCTCGATGTGACGCTCGACGCCGATGCGCTCAAGCGTCTCGACGAAATCTTCCCTGGCCACCGGACCGCCCCGGAGGACTATGCCTGGTGAGGCGAAGCCGGGGATTTTCCCCCAGCCCGGGTGGCTCTTTTTTACTAAGCATGATTAGTATTGATGCGGAAGGATGAAGCGCACCCGGCAACCCGGGTGTCTCCTCAATGAAAGAAGAAGGAACGATAAACATGGGTTTTTTCGCATTTCTGATTCTGGGTCTGATCGCCGGAGCAATCGCTAAGGCAATCCTGCCGGGCCGTCAGGGCGGCGGCATCTTCATGACGCTGCTGCTCGGCGTTGTCGGTGCCATTCTTGGCGGCTGGATTGGCGGACTGCTCTTCCACACGGGCATCAATGAGTTCTTCTCGCTGTCGACGTGGCTGCTGGCCATCGGCGGCGCGATCATCGTCCTGCTCGTTTATGGCATGATCACCAGGCGCTCGGCTCGCTAATAGCGGAGCCTGGCTGACAGCCGGCCCCGGGGTTTATCCCGGGGCCCGCTTTTTGCCACACTACAAACTTTAAAGAGCAGGAGTACAGCATGAAAGCCAAACTTCTCTTCGGAACCGGAATGGCCGCGGGCTACGTCCTCGGGTCTCGGTCCGGTCGGGCAGCCTACGAAAAGCTCAAGTCCCGGGCTGCAACCCTCTGGGAGAGCAAACCTGTCCAGGACAAGCTGACCGCCGCTGGCGAGGCAGTCAAGGAAAAGGCCCCCGAGGTGTCGGAACAGTTCACCGAGGCCGCGCGCCGCGCCGGAACCGTCATCGGTTCCGCCCTCCGCCGCGAGGGCAGCGCTCAGGGGGCTGCCAAGGGGGCTCCGGAAGGCAACATCCCGGCCCACAGCACGCATCCGGAAACAGTCAATCTCGGGACCTCCGCGGCCTTCGCGGCGCCCGATGTCGAGTCGGATCCGGCCCTGAACGACCAGGCCGGCCAGGACTGGTCCGACGAGGGCGGAGCCACTGCTGCCGGGGCGGCCACTAACGTTGATCCGGACAAGGCGTCCTAGCTACACCAGCGCACCGATGACCACCGTGGCGTCCAGTTCCTTGGAACTGGCCACCCGGGCGGTCAACCCGTTGCGGAGGAACAAGTCCACCGTCTGCGGCGCCTGACGCCGGCTCGTCTCGATCAGCAGGTGCCCGCCCGGTCCCAGCCATTGCGGTGCCGCGTCGGCCACCCTCCGTTGAACATCAAGCCCGTCCGCACCGCCGTCGAGGGAGACCCGCGGCTCGTGCAGGCGGGCTTCCTGCGGCATGGTCCTGATCCCCGCAGTAGGCACGTAGGGCGCGTTGACCGCCAGCAGGTCGACCCGCCCGCGCAGCCCCGCCGGCAGCGGACCGTACAGATCGCCCTCGTGGACCTCCCCTCCGAGGGGGAGGATATTCCGACGCGCACAGCTGACCGCAGCCGGGTCGACGTCGGCTGCGTGCAGTTCCACCGGCCCCGCCAGTGCCGCGAGCGCGGTCCCGACGGCCCCCGAACCGCAGCACAGGTCGACGACGACCGGAAGACCGGCGCCGTCGGACAACTGAAACGGTTGCCCGGATGCCTGCAGGAGCAGTACCCCCTGCCGCACGAGGAACTCGGTGCGGCGGCGGGGAACGAAAACGCCGGCATCCACGTCGATCCGCAGCCCGCAGAACTCCGCCCAGCCGAGGATGTGCTCGAGCGGCAGCCCCGAAACCCTCTGGTCCACGAGGGTATCGAGTTGCTCCGTCGAACCGGCGGCTGCGGCCAACAGCCGGGCCTCTTCTTCGGCGAAAACGCAGCCGGCCGCCCGGAGCCTCCCGACGACCGCAGGGTCGGTGTCGACCGCAGTGACGAGCGCAGGACTCAGGCGGTGATTGGCGGGCTGGGACGCCGGGGATCCCGTCATGGCAAGGCCCCTTTCCGCTCCTGGTGCTCGGAATTCCCATGCTACCGAACTGGCAGGATGACACCAGCGTAAGGCGAACCCTGGCCGCCACCGCGGATCTGGCCGAGGGCGGCGCCTACGGGACGATCTTCGCCTACGGTCTGGTGTTGAGCCCGGATCACGTAGGAAGGCAGAGGTCAATAAGTCGAGACAGCAGTTGGTTCCACGGGTCCGACCCTGGCGGTGGGACTGACGACCGCCTCGCTGCACTCTCCCCCATAAGCACGTGGACAGAGTCGACGGTCCGGGTGCGGCTTGCCTCACTCCGTATCCGCTAAAGGACTTGCTGGCGGTCCGGTAGTTCCTTGTTCGAGGCTGGACGGAACAACCGCCCGTTGACTCTTTCGGAGGCCCCTGTCCGGTCCACGTAGGGGGGTGATGCCGCCCAGGTGCAGGGGCCCAGTGGTGGCGACGACACCTTCGTCGAGCATGAGTCCGATCTCTTCGGCGAGGGCGTCCTGGACCCGGACCAGCAGTTGCTCGGAGATGCTGGGCGGCGGCCGCTTTAATTGAAGGCGGAGATGCCGGTGATGGAGCGGCCGATGATCAGGGCTTGGACGGTTTCGGTGCCCTCGTAGGTGTGGATCGCCTCGATGTCCGCCATGTGCCGGGCGACCCGGTTGGCCAGTAAGATGCCGTTGCCGCCGAGCAGATCCCTCGCGTTCGAAGCGATGGACCGCGCGGTTCTGGTGCACGTGTACTTTGCCAGCGATGCCTGCACCGGGGTGAGTTTTCCAGCCTCATCCAGACGGGTCATCTGGATGACCATCAGCTGCATGGTTGCCAGTTCGGAGAGCATCCGGGCCAGCCGTTCCTGCACGATCTGCGAGGCGGCCAGGGGGCGGCCGAACTGTTGGCGCTGCGCCGCGTACTGCACCGCGGTCTCATAGCAGGCGGTGGCGTGGCCGACAGCGGACCAGGCGACCCCCAACCGGGTGGCCAGCAGCACCCGGGCGGTGTCCTTGAAGGAGTTGGCGCCCGGCAGGACATTTTCGGCCGGGACAAAGACGTTCTGCAGCCGGATGTGGGCCTGCCAGATGGCCCGAAGAGAAGACTTTCCTTCGATCGTTGTCGCCGTGTAGCCGGGGGAGTTCTGGGGCACCAGATAGCCGTGCACCTGGCCATCCCCGGCCCGGGCCCAGACTACCGTCATGCCGCCGATGGAACCGTTGCCGATCCACTTCTTCTCCCCGTTCAGCAGGAAGCCGGCGTCAGCCGCGGAGTCAGTACCTCTTGGACGAGTACGAGCCTAGCGCCCGGCTGATATCCCGGGCGGCTCCAACGGCGGCTTGGCCGTATTCATCGAATTTTTCGCGGACAATCCGGCTCGACGGACCCGAGATCGAGATCGATCCGGCCGGCGCCTGGCCCGGTCCCAGGAACGCGACGCCGATGGAGGTGATTCCGGTACTCAGGCCCTGTTCGTTGATGGAGAATCCGCGGTCCCGGGTGTCCGCGATCATCTGCCGAAGCGACGGCGGATCCACCACTGTCTGAGGGGTAACGGCGTCCAGCGGAACGGACAGGTATTCGTCCACGTAGCTCTCCTCGGCTGCGGCCAGGTACGCGATCCCGGTGGCCGAAGCGTGCATGGGCACGCGCGAGCCCAAAGGCAGGAAGGCCCGCAGCACGTGCGGGGTGTCGAGCCGTTCGAGTACCAACATGAAGCGCCTGTCCGGCACGGCCAGGTGCACCGTCTCGGTGGTGTCCAGCTGCAGGCCGTTCAACGGCCCCATCGCGGCGTCCCGGATCGCGGATCCGCTGCTGCCCCGGCTGGCCACAGCAAAGGCATGGTTGGTCAGCACCCATTTGCCGGCCTGCGCCTCTGATTGCGCCACCCACCCAAGTTCGCCGAGCGTCCGGAGCATGCGCAGCACGGTGGCTTTGGGGACGTCGACCTCGCGGCTGAGTTCGGACAGGCCCGCCGGCTGGTTATCCGATACGGCTTCGAGAACCCTCATTGCCGTGACGACGCTTTGAGTGCTCATTCGACCTCCTGATCATCGCTGGCCCTTGACCGCCCCACTTTAGTGATCTACATTACAGCCGACTTCCAGAAATGAACCGGTGGTTCAACCAGTGGACCGATGATGTTTGATTGGAGAACGGACCCTATGGGTATTCAAATTGCGGCTTTAGTCATTTTTGTTGGCGTATTTGTGGTGGCCAGTCTGCGCAAGGTGCACATCGGCGTGCTCATGTTTGCCGCGGCCGCCGGCGTCGGCATCTGGATGGCAGGCATGACAATCGAGAAAGTGGTGGCGGGCTTCCCTGTCGGGATCCTGGTCCTCTTGGTCGGTGTGACCTATTTCTTTGCCATTGCCCAGGCCAATGGCACCATCGACCGCATTATCGGACTAGCCATTAGCAAGGTCGGGGACAGGGCATTCTTCCTTCCCCTCGCGTTCTTCGCGCTCACCGCCGGGATCTCGGCCATGGGATCGCCCCTGGCCGGTCTCGTCATGGCTCCCATCGGCATGCCGCTGGCGAAGAAATACAAAATCGACCGCATGCTCATGGGCATCGCGATGGGCTCCGGCCTAAGTGCCGGCGCCTTCGCCCCCACCAGCCTGTTCGGCATCGTTACGTATGGAACGGCCCGCGCCGCGGGAATCGGTCTTGACCCGCTGGTGCTGTTCACCGTCGCCCTTGGCGCAAACCTGCTCCTGGTCGCTGCCGCCTATGTCCTCTTTGGCGGCTTCAAGTTGCTTAACACCCGCACCGCCGACGGTTTCGGCAATCTCCCGCGGTTCAGTACAAGCCGCCCGAATCCCTCGCACCCCTTTGAGCGCGACGGCAATGCCGCGCGGAGCCAGCGGGTCGTGGCTCACGGGGTGCAGGTTCTGGGCGAGCCGGGTGCGGCGGCGCCGGCGGCGGAAAAGATGAACCGGAACCAGATCATCACCGTGCTCTGCATGGCAGGCCTGGTCCTGACAGTCAGCGTGATGGCGCTCCTTGGCGGGAATCCGGACATCGGCATCCTCTGCTTCGCCTTCGCCTCCGTCCTGACGCTCTGCGATCCACACTCGGGCAAGACGGCAGTCTCCAAGATCGACTGGTCCACCGTCCTTCTGGTCGGCGGCATCATCACGTTCGTCGGAGTGCTTCAGACCATGGGCGCCGTCGCATTGCTCGGCAAAGCAGCCGCCGGCGCCGGGACTCCGCTTCTTGCTGCGCTCGTGATTTGCGCCATCGGCGGCCTGGTTTCTGCCTTTGCCTCCACCACCGGAATGCTCGCGGCGCTGGTGCCGCTGGCCCTGCCGCTGGTCGCGTCCGGGGACATCGCCGGCTGGGCAGTCATCGCCGCCCTGGGCGTATGTTCATCCATCGTGGACGTCTCGCCATTCTCCACGGTCGGCGCCACCTTTGTGGCCACCGTCGATGAGGACGAACGGCCGCGTATCACCAGGTTGCTCACGCGCTGGGGCCTCTCAATGGTGGTGGTCGGCCCGCTCATGCTGGTCGGCGCGCTCGTCATCCCTGCCAGCTTGTGAACATCGCTCAACCGACTTCCGTGCTAAACGAATTAGGGAATCCATCATGATCAAGCCACTCCACGGAATCACCGTGGTTGACCTCAGCAGAGCGCTTGCCGGCCCGTACTGCACCGCGTTGCTTGCCGACATGGGCGCCAAGATCATCAAGGTCGAAAGCATCAACGGCGGCGACACAGCCCGCCAATGGCCGCCGTTCCAGGACAACCACAGCCTCTACTTCGACTCTGTGAACCGCAACAAGACATCGGTCTGCCTCGACTTCTACTCCCCTGAGGGACGGGAAATCCTAGGCAGGCTGATCGCCGGGGCGGACGTCCTGGTAGAGAACTTCAAGCCCTGCACCCTGGAGAAAATGGGGCTGACCGGGGAGCACCTCGAAGAGCTCAACCCCCGGCTCGTCGTCGGGTCCGTCACCGGCTTCGGCGCCGCCGGCCCGCTCAAGGACGACGCTGGCCTGGATCAGGTGATCCAAGGAATGTCCGGACTCATGTCCGTCACCGGCGCCGATCCCGGGCACACCTACCGTGTAGGCGTACCGATTGTGGACATCACCTCAGGAATGGTCTGCGCCTTCGGCATCGTCTCAGCACTGCTGGGACGGAGCAACGGCCACTCCATCAGCCGCGTATCAACGTCCCTGCTGGAAACGGCACTGAACCTTTCGGCGTTCCAGGGCCAGAGAGCCCTCAGCCTCGGCGAGACCCCCTTTCCTCAGGGAAACAACCACCCGGTGATCGCCCCGTACGGCATATTCAAGACCGCCACGGAACCCATCAACATCGCCGTCGGCAATGACAAGCAGTGGCGGGCGTTCTGCGATTTGCTCCAAGTTCCACTGGCGGTGGAGGATCCCCGGTTCATCACCGGCGCGGACCGCTCGGCAAACAGAGACCAGCTGACGGAGCTTATTGAATCGGCGCTGTCTTCCAAGGCCGCCGCGGAGTGGGTCCCGATGATCAACCAGTCAGGCATCCCGTGCGGTCCGATCTACGACTACACGCAAGCCCTGGCATCCCAGCAGGTGGCCGCTCTGGGTCTGGTCCAGCAGAGCCGGCGGCGCGACGGTTCCGCACTGCCGCTTCTGCGGGGGCCTCTGAGTCTCGACGGCGAGGCCAGCGAGATTCTGTCACCGCCTCCCCTTTTGGGCGAACACACCGCGGAGGTCCTGCGGGAGATTGGCTTCTCCGACGACGACATCGAGCGGCTTGAGGCCAATGGCCACTTGAAGACCAACAAGGAAACGGCAGAAGCGCGGCGATGAGCAATTCAGCACGCAACCCCAGAATCAACGTCAGCATCACCGGCGGGGTGGCATCAGTCGAGATCGACAATCCCACCCAGCGGAACGCCCTGACCAAGACCATGTGCCTGGAGCTCCAGGACCTGATGCCACGGCTTGATGCCGATCCTGACGCCACCGTCGTGGCACTTCGCGGCGTTGGCAATACGTTCTGCGCGGGCGCGGCCATCGGCGAACTGTCCTCGGTGCTTCTGGACCGGCAGGACGATGACACCAGCGTCGACCAACTGAGCCGGGCCGACCAAGCCATCGCATCGATCACGAAACCCACCATGGCAATGGTTGACGGGGCCTGCATGGGAGGGGGCTGGCAGATCGCCTCAGCCTGCGATTTCATCATCGCGAGCGAACGCTCCGTATTCGCCATCACCCCAGCCAAGATCGGCATCATCTACCCCCGGCCCGGCATCGAGCGGCTCGTGCGTCAGGTCGGGCACGCCAACGCGAAGTTCATTCTCCTCACCGGCCAGGCGTTTACCGCAGCCCGAGCCCAGGCCCTCGGCCTGGTGGCCGAGGCCGTTCCCGACGATGCGTTTGAGGAGCGGTGCAGCTCCATTGTCAGCTCCCTCCTGAACCACTCCCGCTTTTCAATGCATTCCATGAAGCACCTGGTGAACCTGACGGACATGAATCACTCTGGCATTGACAAGGAATGGGAGGACGCCTGGGCGGCCATGCCAGACAGCCCGGACATGGGAATCGGCATCAACGCATTCCTGAACCGGGAGCAGCCGCGGTTTAGATGGCCCGGGTGATGCGGTCCCGGCGACCGTCCACATGGACATGGCCCGGCGCTGAGCATCGGGGGTAGATTGTGGGCATGGGACAGATTTCCTCAGGCCGTCGAGATTTGCTCGCTGATCGGCTCTTGGGTGTAGCGGAGTTCAGCCACGCGCACTGGTTCTTCGGCAATCTCTATGAGGCCCTCGTCAAAATCCCGCACCGGGTCGCGGCCTCGGAAGCAAGCCGTGAACTCCCGCGGTCCCCCTTTGGAGCGGGAAGCCCCGGCCGCTACTACGCCCCGATCGCCCCGATCAACGCCCCTGCCGCCATCGCTGCCCTCGCGGCGGGTTGGAATCATTCCAACAGCAGGGTCTGGCTCATAGTGGCTGCAGCCAGCTCCACGACGGGTGCGGCCGCTACCGCATACCTGCTCCGGTCCATCAACCCCGACCTGTTCTTCAGCCCACAACCGCTCAGCGAGATGCGCCGCAACCCCCTGCTGAAGCGGTGGTACAGGGTCCACGCCCTGAGACTCACCGCCAGCGCGGTTGCCCTGGCTGCCATCCACCAGGCACGGACAATCCGGCTCAGAAGCCGCGGATAAGACTCCCACCCTGGGTGGACTTCGGACATTCCGCGACACCCGTCTTCGGAAAATGACAGCAAGGCCGAGTCCTAAGCAGTCCCTTAAAGCGCGACGCCGGAACCCATCTCGGGTTCCGGCGCCGTGCTTAAGCGGTGGCTCCTAGACTGCGGCTGCTTCCGCGGCCAGGGTTTCCGACTCTGCCATGGCCTTCCACTCGGCCACGCGGGCCTGGTGCAGCGGAGACTTGCGGACCACGGCGTAGGCTCCGCCCAGGATGGCGAACCAGATCGGCGTGACCAGCAGCGCGGTGAGGGTGTCCGGCTGGGTGGTCAGGGCCCAGATCAGGAACGCGAAGAACGCGAAGACCACCCAGACCATGGGGATGCCGCCGGGCATCTTGAACGGTGAGGCCTGGTGCAGTTCGGGGCGGCGCTTCCGGAACACGAGGTAGCTGGCCAGGATGATGGACCAGACGAACATGAAGCAGACGGCGGACACGGTGGTGACCATGTCGAACGCGACGCCGACGTCCTTGCCCGCGTAGAGCAGGGCCACGCCGGCGAGCAGCAGCACGCAGGAGAGGAACAGGGCGTTCTGCGGGACCTTGCGGGTGGAGAGGCGGCCGAAGAGCTTGGGGGCGTCGCCGTCGTTGGCCAGCCCGAACACCATCCGCGAGGTGGAATAGATGCCCGAGTTGGCGGAGGACATCGCGGACGTCAGCACCACGAGGTTCACCACGGTCGCTGCGATGCCCAGCCCGGCCAGCGAGAACATGCCGATGAACGGGCTGTGGCCGGCCTGGAACTCGGTCCACGGGGTGACGGACATCAGGATGATCAGGGCGCCGACGTAGAAGAGCATGACGCGCAGCGGGATGGCGTTGATGGCGCGGGGCAGGTTGTGCTCCGGGTTCTTCGTTTCGGCCGCGGCGGTGCCCACGAGTTCAATGCCCACGAACGCGAACACGGCGATCTGGAAACCGGCCACGAAGCCCATGAATTCCTTGGGGAAGAAGCCGCCGTGGCTCCAGAGGTTGGTGAAGCTGGCGGTGCCGGCGTTGGACTGGAAGCCGGTGAAGATCATCACCAGGCCCACCACAATCAGCGCCACGATGGCCACGATCTTGATGAGCGCAAACCAGAATTCGGTCTCGCCGAAGGCCTTCACGGTGGGCAGGTTCAGCAGAAGCAGGATGATGATGGTGGCAACGCCCGGGACCCAGAGCTGGATGCCCGGCCACAGCTGCTCGGCGTAGCCGGCGATCGCGATCACGTCCGCCACACCGGTGACCACCCAGCAGAACCAGTAGGTCCAGCCGGTGAAGAAGCCGGCCCAGGGGCCCAGGAGGTCGCCGGCGAAGTCGCTGAAGGACTTGTAGTTCAGGTTGGACAGCAGCAGCTGGCCCATGGCCCGCATCACGAAGAACAGCATGAAGCCGATGATCATGTACACGAAGATCACGGAGGGCCCGGCCACCGAAATGGTCTTGCCGGAACCCATGAAAAGGCCGGTGCCGATGGCGCCGCCGATGGCCAGGAGCTGGATGTGCCGGTTGCTCAGCGAGCGTGCAAGGTGCGGGGGCGATGAAGGCCTTGGGGCTGTTCCGTCGGCAGTGAGGGTCGAACGAAGTTCCGTCATATGGATTCTTTCCTGTGTGCGGTGGAGTGCGCCAAAATGGGCGCAAAAAACGCCGGCGCCGACGCGTGCAGCAGCGCTGGCGGGCCTCGAGTGACGCATCACTCGGCCGGATCCGGGAGTTTCGTCAGGGATTGTTTAGTCCGCTTCCGTTGACTCAGGAGCGGAGAATCAGGGTGGCTGGCGTCGTTGCCGAAGTCACAGCGACAATTGTGAACACCGTCACTCGACAATGTCAAGAGGGACCACACTCGGATAAAAATGACTTATTTTTCTTGCACGCAGTCGGGAAAGCAGCTAGTGTGTGAAGCGCGTCACTTACGAGTGATGCGTGCTTATGAACTGCGGCGGGAGAGTCCTGCCGGTACATTCAGCAGGCGCCGTAGGAGCAAATCCTCCCCAGGAATCTCTCAGGCCCATGTACCGCCGCGGCAAGGCAACTCTGGAAAGCAGCAAGGCTCCGGCCTTACTCACCGACGGTGCAAGCGGCGCCCTGTAACAGCAGGGTCTGCGGAATCTCTCAGGTCCAAGACAGAGCGGGGAGGAACCCGAATCATCGTGGCACCCTTAGTGCCACCTGAATTATGGAGTTCCTCATGACGATTCAGTCGTCCCTTTCCACGTTTGCAGACCGTCACATTGGTGCCCGCCGCCAGGCCGACATCGACACCATGCTGAAGGCTGTCGGCTACGACAGCGTTGATGGCCTGGTGGACACTGCCGTTCCCGACTCGATCCGCCAGGAAACCGCCCTCAGCCTGGACAACGCGCTGAGCGAGGTTGAGGTTCTTGCCGAGCTGCGCCGCCTGGCGTCAAAGAACAAGACGGCCGTGCAGATGATCGGCCAGGGCTACTACGACACCGTCACGCCCCCAGTGATCCGCCGCAACATCCTCGAATCCCCGGCCTGGTACACCGCCTACACCCCGTACCAGCCGGAAATCTCCCAGGGCCGCCTCGAGGCCCTGCTGAACTTCCAGACCATGGTCCAGGACCTCACAGGCCTCCCGGTGGCCAACGCTTCCCTGCTGGATGAAGCCACCGCGGTGGCCGAAGCCGTGCTGCTGATGCGCCGCGCCAACAAGAACAAATCCGCTGCCGGCGGCAAGACCGTCCTGGACGCCGATGTGCTGCCGCAGACCATCGCGATCGTGAAGGGCCGCGCCGAGGCGCTTGGCTTCGAGGTGGAGGTCGCGGACCTCTCCCAGGGCCTGCCCGACGGCGAGATCAGCGGCATCGTGCTGCAGCAGCCGGGCGTTTCCGGCCGCGTGTGGGACCAGTCCGGCGTGATTGCCGCCGCCAAGGCACGCGGCGCGCTGGTCACGGTCGCAGCGGACCTGCTGGCCCTGACCCTGATCACCCCTCCGGGCGAGCAGGGCGCGGACATCGCCGTCGGAACCGCGCAGCGCCTGGGTGTTCCACTGTTCTTCGGCGGCCCGCACGCCGCCTACATGGCCGTCCGTGAAGGCATGGAGCGCACCCTCCCGGGCCGCATCGTCGGCGTCTCCAAGGACAACACCGGCATCCCCGCCTACCGCCTGGCCCTGCAGACCCGCGAGCAGCACATCCGCCGCGAGAAGGCCACCTCCAACATCTGCACCGCGCAGGCACTGCTGGCCATCGTCTCCTCGATGTACGCCGTCTACCACGGCCCCGAAGGTCTGTTGGCCATCGCCGAGACCGTCCACGGCAACGCCCGCACCCTCGCCACCACGCTGAAGACGGCCGGCCGCGAACTCGTTTCCGAGTCCTTCTTCGACACCATCACCGTCCGCGTCCCGGGCAAGGCCAAGAAGGTCATCGCCGCGGCGGAAGCCCGCGGCATCAACCTGCGCGCCATCGACGCGGACACGGTGGGTGTCTCCATTGACGAGACCACGACGCCGGAGATCCTCTCCGCGGTAGCCGTCGCCTTTGGCGCCGGTCCGGTTGGCTCTGCAACGGGCTTTGAGCTGCCCGGCTCGGTGGTGCGCTCCTCCGATTTCCTGCAGCACCCGGTGTTCAACACGCACCGCTCCGAAACCCAGCTGCTGCGCTACATCCGCAAGCTCAGCGACCGCGACCTCGCGCTGGACCGCACCATGATCCCGCTGGGTTCGTGCACCATGAAGCTGAACGCCACGGCCGAAATGGAAGCCATCTCCTGGCCGGAGTTCGCCTCCATCCACCCGTTTGCTCCGGACTCCCAGACTGAGGGCTGGCGTGAACTGATCGATGGCCTGGAAGCTGACCTGGCGGAGATCACCGGTTACGACCAGGTCTCCATCCAGCCGAACGCCGGTTCCCAGGGCGAGCTCGCCGGCCTGCTGGCCATCCGCGGCTACCACCTGTCCCGCGGCGATCAGCACCGCGACATCTGCCTGATCCCAGCCTCGGCCCACGGCACCAACGCCGCCTCGGCAGTGCTGGCCGGCATGAAGGTCGTCGTGGTCGCCACGGCATCTGACGGCACGATCGACCACGCGGACCTCGCCGCGAAGATCGACACCCACAAGGATGCGCTGTCCTGCATCATGATCACCTACCCGTCCACGCACGGCGTGTACGACGCCGACGTGCGCGAGGTCTGCGACTCCGTGCACGCGGCAGGCGGCCAGGTCTACGTGGACGGCGCCAACCTGAACGCGCTGGTGGGCCTGGCCCGGCCGGGCAAGTTCGGCGGCGACGTGTCCCACTTGAACCTGCACAAGACGTTCTGCATCCCGCATGGCGGCGGCGGCCCGGGCGTCGGCCCGGTCGCGGCCAAGGCCCACCTGGCACCCTTCATGCCGGGCGATGCCAACAAGGCCGCGCACGAAGCCGGCGCTTCCGTGCCAGGGACTGGCGTGGCCATCTCCGCGTCACGCTTCGGCTCCGCCGGTGTCCTGCCGATCTCCTGGGCCTACGTGAAGCTTATGGGCGGCCAGGGCCTGACGGAGGCCACCAAGTCCGCGCTGCTGGCTGCGAACTACATCGCGAGCCGTTTGAACGAGTCCTTCCCGGTCCTGTACACCGGTGAAGGCGGACTCGTGGCCCACGAATGCATCCTGGACCTTCGTGAACTGACCGCCCGCACCGGGGTCACCGCGGAAGACGTGGCCAAACGCCTCATCGACTACGGCTTCCACGCCCCCACCCTGTCCTTCCCCGTGGCGGGAACGCTGATGGTGGAGCCCACCGAGTCCGAGGACCTCGCCGAGATCGACCGCTTCATCACGGCCATGATCACGATCCGCCAGGAGATCGAGCAGGTCGCCAACGGCGACTTCACCCTGGAGAACTCCCCGCTGCGCAACGCACCGCACACCGCGGCCGCCGTCGTCTCCTCCGCCTGGAACCGCGACTACCCGCGCGAGCAGGCAGCCTTCCCGGTCCACCACCTCAAGCAGGACAAGTACTTCCCGCCCGTGGGCCGCATCGACGGCGCAGCCGGTGACCGCAACCTCGTCTGCTCCTGCCCACCCCTCGAAGCTTTCGAGGACAACACAGCAGACTTCGAAAACTAAGGATTTCCCCGATGACTGAGAACTACACCGCGCTCTACGAGCAGCACCAGAAGGCCGGCGCCTCCTTCACCGACTTCGGTGGCTGGCAGATGCCCCTGAAGTACGACTCCGAGCTCGCCGAACACCACGCAGTCCGCAACTCCGCCGGCCTGTTCGATCTCTCCCACATGGGCGAAGTCTGGGTCACCGGCCCCGACGCCGCGGCGTTCCTGGACTACGCCCTGGCCGGCAAGCTCTCCGCGATCGCCGTGGGCAAGGCCAAGTACTCGCTGATCTGCCAGGAAGACGGCGGCATCATCGATGACCTCATCTCGTACCGCCGTCCGGCGGGGGCCGACGGCACTGACAAGTACCTGGTGGTCCCCAACGCCGGCAACGCCAAGGTGGTCGCCGCCGCGCTGGCCGAAAGGGCCGGTTCCGGCAAAGAGGGAGGCTTCGACGTCGTGGTGGAGGACGTCTCCAACGCGACCTCGCTGATCGCCGTCCAGGGCCCCAACGCCGAGGCCATTCTGCTGACCCTGGTCCCGGCCGAACAGCATTCCCTCGTCACCGAGCTCAAGTACTACGCCGCCGTCGAGGTCGAAATTAACGGCCAGGAGCTCTTGCTGGCCCGCACCGGCTACACCGGCGAGGACGGCTTCGAAATCTACATCCCCAACGAGGACGCCGCAGGCCTGTGGGAAGCCCTGCTCGAAACCGGCGCCAGCCGCGGGCTCATCCCCGCCGGCCTGGCCTGCCGTGACTCGCTGCGACTGGAGGCCGGCATGCCGCTGTACGGCAATGAGCTCTCCCGCGAAGGCAACGCCTACGCCGCAGGCCTGGGCCCGGTTGTCTCGCTCGCCAAGGAAAGCGACTTCGTCGGCAAGGCAGCCCTGACCGCGATCAAGGCAGCCGGCGTCGGCACCTCAACCGGCCAGAAGCTCGTAGGCCTCAAGGGCCTGGGCCGCCGCGCGGCCCGCGGCCACTACCCGGTCCTGAAGGACGGCACCCTCGTCGGCGAGGTCACCTCCGGCCAGCCGAGCCCCACCCTGGGCTACCCGGTGGCGATGGCGTACGTCGACGTCGAGCACGCCGAACCCGGCACCGTCCTGGACATCGATCTGCGCGGAAAGACCGAGCCCTTCGAAGTCGTCGCCCTGCCGTTCTACAAGCGCCAGAAGTAATTCTTCTCCCTTTCGATCCTAAGGAATTTGATATGAGCAAGGTAGTTGCTGAACTGAAGTACTCCGCCGAGCACGAGTGGGTTGCCGTTGACGGCTCCGGACCGTCCGTGATCGGTGTCTCCGCTGTGGCAGCCGACGCCCTCGGCGACATCGTCTACGTGGATCTGCCCGAGGTCGGCTCCACCGTGACGGCCGGTGAGACGTGCGGTGAGATTGAGTCCACCAAGTCCGTTTCGGACCTGTACTCCCCGGTGACCGGCGAGGTCACGGACGTCAACGACGGCGTCGTCGCTGACCCCGCGCTGATCAACACGGACCCCTATGGTGCCGGCTGGCTCTTCAAGGTCGCGGTGGAGTCCGAGGGTCCGCTGCTGTCGGCCGAGGAATACGCTGCTGCGAACGGTGGTGAACTGTGAGCAACACATCCGTCATTGAGCAGGTTGTCTCGCCGAGCCTGGACGCAGACCTGTCCGAGCTGGACCCGGAAATCGCGGCGAAGATCGATGCCGAGCTGACCCGCCAGCGGGACGGCCTGGAAATGATCGCCTCGGAGAACCACACCGCCGTGGCCGTGATGCAGGCGCAGGGCTCGGTGCTGACCAACAAATACGCCGAGGGCTACCCGGGCAAGCGCTACTACGGCGGCTGCGAGCACGTGGACGTGATCGAGCAGCTCGCGATCGACCGGGTCAAGGCCCTGTTCGGCGCCGAATACGCCAACGTGCAGCCGCACTCCGGCGCGCAGGCCAACGCCTCGGTCATGCACGCGCTGATCAAGCCCGGCGACACCATCATGGGCCTGAACCTCGCGCACGGCGGGCACCTGACGCACGGCATGCGGATCAACTTCTCCGGCCGTCTGTACAACGTGGTCCCGTACCAGGTCCGCGAGGAGGACCACCGGATCGACATGGCCGAGGTGGAGCGGCTGGCGCTGGAGCACAGGCCGGCGCTGATCGTGGCCGGCTGGTCCGCCTACGCCCGGCAGCTGGACTTCGCCGAGTTCCGCCGGATCGCCGACTCCGTGGGCGCGTACCTGATGGTGGACATGGCGCACTTCGCCGGGCTGGTCGCGGCCGGTCTGCACCCGTCCCCGGTCCCTTACGCGCACGTCACCACGTCCACGACGCACAAGACCCTCGCCGGTCCGCGCGGCGGCATCATCCTGTCCAACGACGCCGGCATCGCCAAGAAGATCAACTCGGCGGTGTTCCCCGGCCAGCAGGGCGGCCCGCTGGAACACGTCATCGCCGGCAAGGCCGTGGCGTTCAAGATCGCCGCGTCCCCGGAGTTCAGGGAACGCCAGGAACGGGTCCTCGCCGGCGCCCGGATCCTGGCCGAGCGCCTGGTCCAGCCGGACGTCACCGCCAAGGGCATTAACGTGATCTCCGGCGGCACCGATGTGCACCTGGTCCTGGTGGACCTGCGCAACTGCGAGCTCAACGGGCAGCAGGCCGAGGACCGCCTCGCGGAAATCGACATCACGGTCAACCGCAACGCCGTGCCGTTCGACCCCCGCCCGCCGATGGTCACCTCAGGCCTGCGGATCGGCACCCCGGCACTGGCCACCCGCGGCTTCGGCGAAGCAGCCTTCGCGGAGGTTGCGGACATCATCGCCGAGGCACTGACCGCCGACGCCGGCGCCGACCTGTCCGGTCTGCGTCACCGCGTGGAGGCCCTCGCCGCCGCGCACCCGCTCTACCCGGGCATGGCCAATCTCGCCTAACGGCGCCGGGACCGGCTCCGGGGCTCGCGGCCCTTTGGGACCGGCATCCTCCGCGTGCTCGGTCGCGAAGACGCCCGCTGAGCGGACGTGTCGCTCCCTTAGACGCACGCTTCCGGATGTCGGTCCCAAAGGGCCTGCTGATCGCCTCACCCACCGTCCCTGCCACGATTATCTAGTTAGGAACCGACCATGGCCGTTGGAGTCTTCGACCTTTTTTCGATTGGTATTGGACCATCCAGTTCGCACACCGTGGGCCCCATGCGGGCCGCCGCGGTCTTCGCGGGTGAACTCAAGGACTCCGGTGCGCTGGACCGCGTGGCCTCGCTGCGCGTTGACCTCTACGGATCGCTGGCCGCCACCGGCCGCGGCCACGGCACCATGACCGCCGTGTTGCTGGGCCTGGAGGGATACCACCCCGAAGTCATCCTCCCCGATGAGGTCGAGGAAAGGCTCGCATCGATCGCCGAAACCGGCACCCTGAACCTGGGCGGCGGCGCGGACCCGGCCTCCGGCATGCCGCTGCCGTACGGGGAATCGGACATGGTCCTGCACCCGCTCACCGTGCTCCCGCGCCACACCAACGGCATGAAGTTCAGCGTCTCCGACGCCGACGGCGCCCTGCTGCACGAGGTCACGTTCTTCTCCGTGGGCGGTGGTTTCATCGTCCGCGAGGGCGAGGAAGACGCGGCCCTGAAGGAACTGGACGAGTCCAAGAAGGAACTGCCGCTGCCGTTCCGCACCGCCGCGGAACTGCTGGAGCACTGCCGGGTTACCTCTCTCAGCATCAGCGACGTCATGCGGGTCAATGAAGAAGATAATCGCACCGAGGAGGAGATCCGCGAGGGACTGCTGCACATCTACTCCGTCATGGAGGGCTGCGTGCAGGTCAGCCTCAAGCGCGAGGGCCTGCTGCCCGGTGGCCTCAAGGTCCGCCGCCGGGCGCCAGACTGGCACGAGCGGCTCCTGAAGGAGGACAAGGACCGGGACCCGAAGTACTGGCAGGAATGGGTCAACCTGATCGCGCTGGCCGTCAACGAGGAAAACGCCTCCGGCGGGCGGGTCGTGACGGCCCCCACCAACGGCGCCGCGGGCATCATCCCGGCCGTGCTCTACTACGCGCTGCACTTCGCCCCCGGCATGGACAAGGCCACCCAGCAGGACCGCGACGACGTGGTGGTCAAGTTCCTGCTGACCGCCGCCGCCGTCGGGGTGCTCTACAAGGAACAGGCCTCGATCTCCGGCGCGGAAGTCGGCTGCCAGGGCGAGGTGGGTTCGGCGTCGTCGATGGCCGCCGCCGGCCTGGCCGAAGTCATGGGCGGAACCCCCGGGCAGGTGGAGAACGCCGCGGAAATCGCGATGGAACACAACCTCGGCCTGACCTGTGACCCGATCGGCGGACTCGTGCAGATCCCCTGCATCGAACGCAACGCGATCGCCGCCGCCAAGGCCATCAACGCCGCCAAGATGGCGCTCTGGGGCGACGGCACGCACCGCGTCTCCCTCGATGAGGTCATCGTGACCATGCGCGAAACCGGCAAGGACATGTCCTCCAAGTACAAGGAAACAGCCATGGGCGGCCTCGCCGTCAACGTGGTGGAGTGCTAGAGGAGCGACCCATGGGAACTGAGGGCAGGGCGGACGAACGTCCACAGTCCAAGGCCAGCAGACCCACCTACAAGCACGCTGACAACAAAAAGAAAGAAAACTATGACCCTGGCACCTGAAGGCCGCAAGCTGCTGCGCGTTGAACAGCGCAACTCGGCAGTACCGGTCGAACGCAAGCCCGAGTGGATCAAGGCCAAGGTCCAGATGGGCCCCGAATACGTGCAGCTCAAAAACCTCGTCAAAAAGGAAGGCCTGCACACGGTCTGTGAGGAGGCCGGCTGCCCCAACATCTTCGAGTGCTGGGAAGACAAGGAAGCGACCTTCCTGATTGGCGGCTCCGAATGCACCCGCCGCTGCGACTTCTGCCAGATCGATACCGGCAAGCCCTCCCCCGTTGACGTTTTCGAGCCGACCAAGGTGGCCCGCTCCGTCCAGGCAATGCAGCTGCGCTACGCCACCGTCACCGGTGTGGCCCGCGACGACCTCGCCGACGAGGGCGTCTGGCTCTACGCCGAAACGGTCCGCAAGATCCACGAACTGAACCCGGGCACCGGCGTCGAACTGCTGATCCCCGATTTCTCCGGCAAGCCCGAGCACATCCAGGCCATCTGCGACTCCAAGCCCGAGGTGTTCGCGCACAACGTCGAAACCGTGCCCCGGATCTTCAAGCGGATCCGCCCCGCCTTCCGCTACGACCGCTCCCTGGACGTCATCACGCAGGGCCGGAACCTGGGCATGGTCACCAAGTCCAACCTGATCCTGGGCATGGGCGAAACCCGCGAAGAGATCTCCGAAGCCCTCCGGGACCTGCACGACGCCGGCTGCGATCTCATCACCATCACGCAGTACCTGCGCCCGAGCGAGCGGCACCTGCCGGTGGACCGCTGGGTCAAGCCGCAGGAATTCGTGGACCTGCAGCAGGAAGCCGATGAGATCGGTTTCCTCGGTGTCATGAGCGGGCCGCTGGTGCGTTCCTCGTACCGCGCCGGCCGGCTCTGGGCCACCGCGATGCGCAAGAAGGGCAGGGAAATCCCCGCCGAGCTCGCCCACATCGAAAGCTCCGGCAGCACCCGCCAGGAAGCCAGCTCAATCCTCGCCGCGCACGCCGGCGTCTAACACCCGTAAAGGACCAAAGATGTTCCCCACACGACTAGAGATCATCCCTTCCGAAGACATCGTCGAAAAAGTCACGGCGGCTGCGCCCCTGGGCACCACACTCACCATCACCTGCCTGCCCCACCACGGCATCGGGCGCACCATGCGCGCGGCAGTCGAGCTGGCCCAGCTGGGCTACGCGGTGGTCCCGCACCTCGCGGCACGCGCCCTGCAGGAGCGCTCCCAGCTCGTCGGAATCCTGCGCGACTGCGACGCGGCCGGCATCAGGGAAGTCTTTGCCATCGGCGGGGACTCCCCGCGGGCCGCCGGACCCTACGGCACGGCGGCAGAGCTGATGGAAGACATCGCCCAGTACTCCGGCGGTGGAATCTCCATTGGTGTCGCCGGCTACCCCGAGGGGCACCCCTCCGTCGTCGGCCTCGACCTCCTGGACGCACTGCTGGCCAAGCAGCACCTGGCGAGCCACATTGTCACCCAGATGTGCTTTTCCGCCCAGAAGATCGTGGACTACGTGGGCCTGCTGCGCCGCGAGGGCGTGGAGCTGCCGGTCTGGGCGGGGGTCGCCGGTACCGTGCCCCGGACCAGGCTGGTCGCCCTTGGCACCCAGATCGGCGTCGGGGCCTCCCTGAAATTCCTCAGCCGCAAGGGCCCGCTGGCCCGCCGGCTCCTCAGCGGGGAAAGGTACGAGCCTGCGTCCCTGATTTCCGAGCTTGCCGAACACCCGGGCAAGGTATCAGGCATCCATTTCTACACTTTCAATCACCTGAACGCGGTGACGGACCGGGCAACCCCGCCGTCGAGTCCTGTGGCTACCGAACTCGTTTCGATTCAAGGAGCAGCAAAATGAAGACCCAGACTGAAAACCTGGCGCAAGCCCCGCACCTGGAGAGGCAGCTCAGCAACCGGCATATCCAGCTGATTGCGATCGGCGGCGCCATCGGAACCGGCCTGTTCATGGGCTCCGGCAAGACGATTTCGGCGGCCGGGCCTTCCGTGATCTTCGTGTACATGATCATCGGCTTTATGTTGTTCTTCGTCATGAGGGCGATGGGCGAACTGCTGCTGAGCAACCTGCACTACAAGTCCTTCAGCGACTTTGCCGCGGACCTGCTCGGACCTTGGGCCGGCTTCTTCACGGGCTGGACGTACTGGTTCTGCTGGGTGATCACCGGAATCGCGGATGTTATTGCGATTGCCGGCTATTCGCAGGAACTCTGGCCGGGTCTACCGTTGTGGATCCCCGGGCTGGTCACCATCGCCATCCTGCTGCTGCTGAACCTGGCCACAGTGAGGGCGTTCGGTGAGACCGAGTTCTGGTTCGCGCTGATCAAGATCATCGCCATCGCGGCGCTGATCGTGGTGGGCCTGTTCATGATCTTTAGCGGTTTCCAGTCCGACGCCGGCCCGGCCACCTTCACCAACCTGTGGAGCCATGGCGGTTTCTTCCCGAACGAGTTCATGGGCTTCGTAGCCGGTTTCCAGATTGCCGTGTTTGCCTTTGTGGGCATTGAACTGGTGGGCACCACGGCTGCAGAGGCCAAAGATCCGGAGAAGAACCTGCCGCGCGCCATCAACTCCATCCCGATCCGCGTGCTGCTCTTCTACGTGGGCGCCCTCATCATCCTGATGTCCGTCACCCCCTGGACCCAGTTCCAGGCCGGCCACAGCCCCTTCATCGCCATGTTCTCCCTGGCCGGCCTGGGTGCCGCCGCCACCGTTGTGAACCTGGTGGTGCTCAGCTCGGCCATGTCCTCGGCCAACTCCGGCATCTACTCCACGTCGCGCATGGTCTATGGCCTGGCGCAGGAAGGCGACGCTCCGGCCGTGTTCGGAGCCCTGTCCCGTCGGAAAGTCCCGCAGAACGCGCTGTTCCTGTCCTGCGTACTGCTGCTCTCCGGCGTGGTGCTGATGTACGCGGGCCAGGACATCGGCAAGGCCTTCGACATGGTGACCACCGTGTCCGCTGTCTGCTTTGTTTTCGTCTGGTCCATCATCCTGGCCAGCTACATTGCCTTCCGCAAGCGCCGCCCGCACCTGCACGAGGCATCCAAGTTCAAGATGCCCGGCGGCATCCCCATGGTCTGGGTGGTCTTCGCCTTCTTCGCCTTCGTGCTCTGGACACTGACCACCCAGCCGGACACGCTGACGGCCCTGCTGGTCACGCCGGTCTGGTTCATCCTTCTTGGCATTGCTTGGCTCGTCCTGCGCCGGCGCCCCGCCCACCTGGCCCGCTACGCGACATTCCAGGCCGAACTCGCCACCGAACTCGCCCAGGACAGGGAGCAGGAAGCAACCACCGGGCGGCAGCGTCCCTGAGTGCGCGCCCGGTACCCGCGCGGGTACCGGGCTCGTCGTTTTCGTACTGGCGGCCATCCGCGGAAGGCAGCCGAAATTTTGGAAGGCTGAAACAATGAACACCGCGCTGACTTTGACCAATCCCGCCCAGAAACCGGCGGAACCTACCGCCCTGACCGAGCATGTGCTGACCCTTGACTGTGCGGAGTCCCCCGGCATCGTTCACGCGATCTCGGGGTTCCTGCTGGACCACGGCTGCGACATCATCGACAACAAACAGTACGGCGACCGCGGGGAAGGGCACTTCTTCATGCGCGTCCACTTCTCCTCCGCGAAGGAGGCCTTCGGCACCGAGCAGCTGCGCAGCGACTTCACGGCCCTGGCGGAGAAATGGAAGATGAACTGGCAGCTGGAGCCACAGGGCCGCAAACGCCGGGTCCTGGTCATGGTCTCGAAATTCGGGCACTGCCTCAACGACCTGCTCTTCAGGGCACGCACCGGAGATCTTCCGATCGAAATCGTGGCCGTGGTGTCCAACCACCGCGACCAGGAGGGACTGGTCCAGTGGCACGGCATCCCGTTCTTCCACCTGCCGGTCACGAAGGACTCCAAGCCGGAAGCCGAGGCCAGGCTGCTGGAACTCGTGGATGAACTTGACGTTGAACTGGTGGTCCTGGCCCGCTACATGCAGGTCCTCAGCGACGGCCTCTCCGCCCAGCTGGCAGGCCGGACCATCAACATCCACCACTCCTTCCTGCCCAGCTTCAAGGGTGCCAAGCCTTACCACCAGGCCTATGACCGCGGCGTGAAAACCGTGGGCGCCACGGCCCACTACGTCAATGCCGAACTGGACGAGGGGCCCATCATTTCGCAGCAGGTCATTGACGTGGACCACACGTACACACCCGACGACCTGGTCGCGGTGGGCCGGGACGCCGAATGCGCCGCCCTGCGCAACGCGGTCCGCTGGCACTGCGAGGGCAGGATCCTGCTGCTCGGCAACCGGACCGTGATTTTGCGATAGGGCACTGTCCTAGGCTGCACCACTAAGAGCCGGCAGCTGATGGCCGGACACCTGAGGCCGGAACGCGCCACGCGTTCCGGCCTCAGGTGTTTAGATCAGCCGGACAGAACAGCCGGATTCAGTTCCCGGACGCGGCCCAGGCCAGCAGGCGTTCCAGCGGCCAGGTGGTGATGATCCGGTCCGCCGGGACGCCGTTGGCTGCCGCCCGCTCGGCCCCGTACTGGAGGAAATCGAGCTGGCCCGGGGCGTGCGCGTCGCTGTCAATGCTGAACAGGCATCCGGCGTCGAGGGCAAGCTGGATGAGCCGGTCCGGCGGGTCCTGGCGTTCCGGCCGCGAATTGATCTCGACCGCCACGTCGTGTTCCGCGCAGGCGGCGAAGACCAGTTCCGCGTCGAACTCCGACTCGGGGCGCGTCCCCCTCGGCCCTTGAACCAGCCGGCCCGTGCAGTGGCCGAGCACGTCCGTGTGCGGGTCTGCTATCGCGTTGAGCATCCGCCGGGTCATCGTGCGCTTGTCCGAGCGCAGCTTGGAGTGGGCGCTTGCCACCACCACATCAAGCCTCTCCAGTAGTTCCGGCGTCTGGTCCAGGGTGCCGTCCTCGAGGATGTCGACCTCAATACCGCGCAGCAGGCGGAAGTCCCCGTTGCGGCGGGCGTTGATGCGTGCCACGACGTCGAGCTGCTGCTCCAGACGCTCGGTGCTCAGCCCGTTGGCGATGGTGAGCCGCGGAGAATGATCGGTCAGCGCAAGGTATTCGCGGCCCAGCAGCTGCGCGGCGTCCACCATGAGCTCAATCGGAGACCCGCCGTCTGACCAGTCGCTGTGGCTGTGCAGATCTCCCCGAAGCAATCCCAGCAGCTCTCGGCCGCCTTCAGCCAGGGGGTGGGAGCCACGGCTGCGCAGTCCCGCCAGATAGCCGGGCACATCGCCGTCGAGAGCTTCCCGGATGACTTCCAAGGTGCGGTCCCCGATCCCTTTCGTCCGCTTGAGCCGGCCGTCCCGCGCCCGCGCCTCGAGCTCCCCCAGTTCCAGCCCGGCGATGATTCCGGCGGCTTTCCGAAACGCCTTCACCTTGAACGTGGGGGCAAGCTCGCGTTCGAGCCAGAATGCAATCTCATTGAGGGCAGCGGCGGCGTCCATGCCACCATCTTGCACCAGGCCGGGCCCACACGGGCCTCAACTAACCCTGACGTAGGGGGCGCCAGCCGCAGACCGCGTCGCAACCCGGGTGCCGGTCCGGGTTCTGAGAGACTTGACCCGGCCGGGGCCTGATCCGGCAGGGAACTACGCTGAGGGTCTGCCGGGGGCCGCCTCCGGCAGCTTGGAAATCGTTCGGAAATGGTCCTACTCGACAGGTCAACGCTCATGGTGGTCTTCGCCGTGATGACGCTGACCATGCTGGTGCTGTTCTACTTCGACACTTACCGGAAGAGCCGGGCACCGTTTGCCGGCTGGTGGTGCGTCGCCGTCGGCTCCTTTTTTGTGCCGCCGTCTTCTACTTCCTGGGCGAGGTCTCGGGCGTGGCCTGGGCGCCGAGCGTGGGGAACGGGGTCATGGTGCTGGGTTCCGGCTGCGTCTGGGCGGGCGTACGCTCCCTGGCGGGACGACGCGTCCGCCCCGTGCTGCTGGCCCTTCCCGCTGCTGCGGCCTGCACGGTTGGCTTCGCGGTCCACACGTCGGGCGACACCCGGATCGGCAGCATCGTCCTGCTGGCCATGATGGGGACGGCAATCGGGCTGGCCTCACTCGAGCTCTGGCGCGAACGGGCAAGCTCCTGGCACCTGGTGCGCTCGCTCGCCGTCGCCACCGCTGTCTGTGCCGCCTACTACCTCAGCCGGATGGCCGGACTGGCCGTCCTTGGACCCCAGAACGCGCTGTTCCAGCTCCTGTTCGGCACCGGCGTCACCCTGCTGATGGCGATGGTGCTGCTGGTGGTCGTCTCCTCCAGCATCACCGCGCTGAACACGGCCCGCCGGACCGAGGACCTGAAGGAACTGGCCGCCCGCGATGCGCTCACCGGGCTGCTGAACCGCCGCGAATTCACGCAACAGGCACAACAGCAGCTCCGGAACAACCTGGACGCCGGCCTTGAAACGGCGATTGTCATGGCGGACCTGGACAGCTTCAAGGCCATCAATGACGCATTCGGCCACGACGCGGGCGACGGCGTCATCCGGGCCTTCAGCGATGCCTGCCGCTCCGCGATGCGGACCGCCGATCTGGTGGGACGTTACGGCGGCGAGGAATTCGCCATGCTGCTCACCGGCGTCGATGCGGAAGAGGCAGTACGGATCGCGGACCGGATCAATGCGGTGCTGGCTGAGCACAGCTCCCTGCCCGACGGCGCGCCGCCGGCCACCGCGAGCTTCGGAATCGTCGACACGCGGAACCGCATCAGCGGGCTCCAGCGGCTGATCCGGGAAGCGGACGGCGCCCTGTACGAGGCGAAGGCTGCGGGCCGCAACCGCGCCGTCGTCGGCCTCGCCCTTGCCAGCAAGGCCGCCCACTAAAGCCGGAACCGGGGCCGCTGTGGGTCAGCAGAAGTGGCGGGACACGCACTGCTCCCTTGCTCCCTAACGGATCAGCGGGCAGGATGACAGATGACCACAGCGGCGGTCCGCGCGGACCGGCCCGATGACCACAACCCGAGGATTCATGACCAGGGACGCAAATATCCACGCCCAGGAGCGCCTCGGAGCCGCCACCGCAGCCATGAGATTCATCCGCGCGCTCGCCGCAGGAGCCGCCGCCGGGGCCGCCGGGACCACAGCACTGAACACCCTCACCTACCTGGACATGGTCTGGCGGGCCCGTCCCGCCAGCAGCACCCCGGAGGCGACCGTGGAAAAACTCGCCGACGTCACCGGCCTCACCATCAAGGGCAACGAGGAAGAACGCACCAACCGCATCGCCGGACTCGGCCCGCTCACAGGGCTCGTCGTCGGCGCCGGCGTCGGCGCCGTCCTCGGCCTCGCCCGGGAGGCCGGCTACCGGCCCGGACTCCTCGGCTCCTCATTGTCCGCGACCGCCGGCGCACTCCTTGGCAGCAACGGACCCATGACCATGCTCGGAATCACCGACCCCCGCACCTGGTCACCCACGGACTGGGCCAGCGACATCATCCCCCACCTGGCCTACGGCATCGTAACCGCCACCACCCTGCACGCACTCCACCCCGGCCTCCCCCGCCGGCCCTGACCGGACGCAGGCGGACAACGGTGCGGGCCTCCGTGAGGGTCCGCGGCACCCTTCCGTTCCTGAAGGGGCGGGCGTGATCTACATGATGGCTGCCGGGCCGAACGGGCCCACCATTGTTAATCCCGGTGAGGCTCGGGCCGGACCTGCCAGGGAGGCTGGACGAGAAGGAACATGATGGCCGCGGTCACCACGCCGGCCGCAAAGATGGCAGCGAGATGGGTGGAGAGCGGCGCGCCGCTGTACATGGTCAGCCCGACCGCCAGCAGCGAGGCGGCCAAAACAGTCAGGACCACCGGCTTTTGCCGCCGAAGGCCCGCCAGGAGCAGAAGCGCCGGAACGACGTACCAGATCACACTGGCGGTGCCCATAGAATTGATCTGCTCGGTGATGGCGGCGCTGCCCGGGATAAAGGCAACGAGCGGCTGATAGAACATCGACGCACAGTGAAGCATGAGGCCCAGCAGCCCCGCCGCGGCAAGTGCGAAATCCACGGCGGCCAGTTTGGCTGCCAGCCCCACCAGGGGCAATCCGGGAACAAAAAGCCGCAAGAGCAGCAACAGCAAAACAACCACGGCGAGGCCCACAACAAATTCAGTCGGCATTTTTACAGCCTACAGAGCGACACTTCGAAACTGCCCGGTCCGTTTGGCACCCGTTAGGCTCCCTGGCCAGCGTCTGCGCAGGCCCTGACAATTCACACCATCTCTTGGACGCCCGAGTACCTCATGAGGTCACGGGTTGCCCTGGACTTCACGAATCTGCCGCCACAGGCAATTCGTTCGGCCCAATGGCTATGGAATACGGACGAGATCGTGTACGTTGCATAGCCGACACCCGCAACACGAGAAAAGAGAACCACCTCAGTGGCAACCGACTACGACGAACCCCGCTCCGACGTCAAGGAATCACAAAACAACTCCCTGGAGGCTCTGCAGTCCGCCAACGCCCCGGACGCACGAAGCGTCGTCCGGGACCTGGACGAAGCCGACGGCCTGGACGGGCTCGACGTCCCCGGCGGCGAATTCGTCGCCGAAGAACTCACTGTCCAGGTGATCCCGCAAAAGAAAGACGAGTTCACCTGCTACTCCTGCTTCTTGGTCAGGCACCGCTCCCAGCTCGCCCGTGAGAAAAACGGCCACGCCTATTGCAACGAGTGCGAACGCTAACGATCGCTGCCTGGATGGATCGAGGCTCGAGTCTTCTCGAACGGTAGGGGTTTGTGCATCGGACGGACATGACTGCTGTGATTTGTGTGACGCGAACCTGTCTGGTCGACTCGTTCCATGACCCATCGTGTTGTAGTCGGGGCGCTCGTCGGGCCTTTGGGAGTTCTCCTGTGCCACCGGCGCCCGTCCGTGCGCTGGTATGCCGGTAAGTGGGACTTTCCTGGTGGTCATGTCGAGAACGGCGAAACGGCCGGCGACGCTTTGACTCGTGAGCTTCGTGAGGAAATCGCGGTAATAGTTGCCTCGCCTTCGGGTGATCCGGACTTCATCATCCGCGAAAACGAGGACTCGCCGGACGGGTTGGCTCTTTCCGGATGGGTCCTCACGGAATGGTCAGGCAACCCCGCGAATATTGCCGCAGAAGAGCACGACGAGGTCAAATGGTTCGCGCCCAGCGATGCCCTCCAGCTCGAACTAGCCCATGACGCCTACGCGGAGGTGCTGCGTCGCATCGGGGCTTGAGCCGTGGGAATGAGCATGCCGGCGGCGTGAAGCACGGCTTGCGGCAGGCCAACAGCAGCAGTCCGAGGCCGCCCGTAGAGTTTGGTGAATGGATGCCCTGGATCAGCCCATAATTGATGCCCCACCGTACCTGCTCCGTCCGTTTGCAGCCAGTGATATTGCGCTTGTCCAGGAAGCGTCGAGGGATCCGCTGATCCCGTTAATCACGACGGTTCCCGCTAGCCGATCCAGACTGGCAGCCCTGTCCTTCATCGAAAGGCAGCACCAACGCCTGGCCAACAGATCCGGTTATTCCTTCGCAATAGCCGATGCAACATCTAACCGGGCGGTCGGGCAGATCGGGCTGTGGTTGAAAAACATAAACCAGGGGCGGGCGAGCATCGGGTATTGGATCGCGCCAAGCCACCGGGGCAAAGGCGCCGCGTCCACAGCACTGAACGCCCTCTCCAGTTAGGCCTTGCCAGGTCAGGCATTTACCGGTTGGAGCTATACGTGGAGCCGTGGAACGAGGGCTCGTGGCGCGCAGCCGAGCGCAGCGGCTATACCCGCGAGGGGCTGCTGCGGAGCTGGCAAGAGATCGGCGGACGGCGCAAGGATCTGTACATGTACTCCCGGCTCCGTCCGGCCGACCCCCAATCCTGCACTGATACATATTCGGGGAAGGCAGCCCATGCATGAGATCTACGTCGTGACCCATCCGCACGCTGAGCACACGGAGCTTGACCTCGTCGGCGGCTGGTATGACTCGCAGTTGACCCCGCTCGGACGCCGCGACGCCGGCCTTGTTGCGGAGGAACTGGAGCGCCGCCGTCGCCCAGACGGCCGGTGCGCATCACCACGTCCGACCTCGCCCGCTGCACCGATACCGCTCAGATCATTGCCACCGTGCTCGGCGCCCCCGTCACACCGGATGCACGGCTGCGGGAGATCAGTTTCGGCGAAGCCGAGGGACGGCCGAACGGCTGGCTCGCCCACCGGCAGGTCCCGGCGCCCGACCACGATCGGCTTGATCACCGCGGCCCCATCCCCGGTGCGGAGACCCGCCGCGAGGTCGCGGCCAGGATCGGCGCGTGCGTGCGCGAGTTGATGGCCGACCGCGCCCACGACCACATCGTCGTCACACACGGCTATGCACAGACCTTCGTCATCACCACGTGGCTGCAGGTCCCCGTGGAAGCAGCAGGCTTCGTATCCTTCGCGACCAAACCCGGGGCGATCACTCACCTGCGGCAGGACAAATTCTGGCGCAACCGCACCGTGGTCGCTCTCACCGATGTCGATCATCTGGACCCAGACCAGGCCTAGTCCATGAGTCCATGAGTCCATGAGATTGTCGTCGCCGAGCTGCGAACATCTGGCCCGCGTGCCTTTGACCCCTCACGTCAAGGCGGCCTTAGGGTTGCCCCATGGATCTGAGCCAACTCGAGCAAGAATTAGAAGACGTATCTGAAAGGTATGCGCGAACAAATGGAATCGAGCGAGACTCGAACTGGTACACACTCAAGCTTCATGAAGAAGTCGGAGAGCTCACGCAGGCATACCTTATGAAGACCGGACAGGCACGATCCAAGGGGTTGAGCCAAGTCGAAATTGAGGACAATTTCAAAGCTGAAATAGCCGACGTTTTCGCTCATATCCTCCTCCTGGCAAGGCACCATGGCATCGACGTACTCGGCGCCGTGGACGACAAATGGCTTCGGTGGCATCCGTCCCGCGCGGAGCCGGCCAACTCGTAAGCGGGCATTTTTTCTCGGATCCGTGCGTCCCGCCCGTCCCTCGCCGGACCGGCGGGATGTCTATGATGCTGCGAGACAGTGAGCACCGTAGAAGCCCCGGACCAGAATTATTGTCGTCGGAGTGCCCGGGCGCATGCTGCAAGCAGACGCGTATCAGAGGCTATACACGCATATCCAAAAAATCGGATATTGCAACGTGAGTTTTCCGGGCGCCGCGCGTTGACCCAGAAAGTTTTGCCACGGTCCGCAGCCTGCTACGCCTCCGCCGAGCCCGCTGATCGCAAACGATTGGCGTGTCAGTCCCAAGGAAGTGCGACGGGCCAATGAGGCGGCAAGTGAGGCCCCGACCAGACTTCCTGGTCGGGGCCTCCTGGCACCGATGGGACAACCTTCGTGCGGGCCGTGGCGCTCCTATTCGAAGCGTGTAACCGTCATTGCTGTATTGCCCCGGATGAGGCTGAAGGTTGCGGCCACCGCGCCGAGGGCCAGGAGCAGGCTGAGGCCCAAAGCTGCGAAGTAGTCGGGCGCCGGCCAGGTCACCCGGTAGGCGTCGTTGATGCCGGTGACCATCAGCCAGGCCACGAGGAACCCGAGTCCGATCGAGAGCAGCAGCACGGTCAGGAGCGGGACGGCTGCCTCGCGGGTGATGATCCGGCGCAGGACGGAGACCGGCATTCCCATGAGCCGCATCAGGCCGAGGACGCGTTTCCGGTCCAGGACGGCGGAGGCGGTGGCGACGGCCAGGGACAGGCCGGCAATTGCGATTGCGACGAACATGCCGAGGTAGGCGAGCACCGCCAGGCCCTGAATCAGGCGGGTGGCGGACTGCAATTTGATGTCCAACGGGGAGGTGGCCGGGATGGCCGTGATGCCTGAACCGTTCAGCGCTGTCCGGGCGCGGTCCATGGCCTCGGGAGTCCCATCGGTGTCGAGCACAATCACGACCGGTACCAGTCCGTCCAGGGTTCCGGCGGGAGCCGGGGTCAGGGCAAGTGGCTGCGTTGTCCAGAAGTAGAGGAACGACGAATCAACGGCAACGGCCTCTGTTGCCGGGATGTCCTCGAATCCCAGGCCGGGAGCATCCGCGGCGCGAAGGTAGATTTCAGGGCCGGCATCCCTTCCGGAGAGGGCTGCCGGGCCATAGCCGACGGTGGCGCTCCGGATTCCGGGCAGATCCTTCGCCTGGCGCGCGGCCTCCGACACCCGGGCCGGAGTGTGTCCGGCGCCCACGGTCGCGTGGAGGCTGGTGGGCTGGAGCAGGCCGGGCCGGGCCGGCGGCGCCTCTGTTGTTTGGATGATGCTGGATGCTCCGGCGAAGACAGAGACGACGAACACCGCGATGACCAGCCCGGAGACGGAGCGGAATGTCGCGACCGGATTTCTCTGGATCCGGCTGACGGCAATGACTGCCGCCGCGCTGCGCGCCTGGCGCAGCCCGATCCGGCTCACCAGGCGGGTCAGCCAGGGGCCGATGACCACGATTCCCACCAGGATCAGCACAAAACCGCCGATGAGCAGCGGTGATTCCAGCCACGGCAGGCGCACTTCCAGGACCCGGATAGTAACGACAGCCGTGATCATGGCCCCCAGTCCGGCCAGCAACGGCACGATCCGCCACATGGTGGGTGTCTTTTCGTGCACCGCACGCGTCACCCCCAGGGGGCCAATGCCTGCCCGGGCCGTGCGGTGCGCGGCCACCAGTGCCGAGGCCGCGACCACCACGGCGACGACGGCGGTGGCAGCCACCCACCCGGCGCCCAGATCAGCTTCGAACATCCTGGTTCCATTGACCGGTATCTGTGCGGCAGCCGGCCTCAGCACGGCGGCCAGCACGACGCCCAGCAGTGCACCGACCAGACTGGGGACAGCGGTTTCGACGGCGGCGATCCGCGAAATTACCTGTGGGGATGCGCCAATGAGGCGCAGGGTCGCGAAACGTTCCCGGCGCTGGACCGCGCCCAGGCCGGTGGCGATGCTGATCAGCAGCAGCACGGGGAAGAACACCGCAATGGCCCCGATGGACAGCACCGTGCTGTAGGCGGCCGCACTGCCACCATAAGGGTTGGTCGTGAAGTCTGACACCAGGAAAGCTCTCCCGCTCTGGCGGAGTTCGGTTTCCGTTGCTCCCGTGATGACGATCAGGGAATCCGGTCCGGGCAGGGCGGCATCGTCAATCGTGCCGGCAAACTGCCCGAAACGGTCTCCAAGCTCGTCCCGTGGCGTTGACTCGATCAGGCGCTGGAGGGCAGGGGAGGCATAGTATTGGCCGGGCGCCGGAAGATGATCGATCCCGGGAATTTTTACGGTGGCCGAGCTCAGTGCCGCGAAATCGCGGCGGTTGATCAGTTGGTCGCGGAAGACCTCCACCGGGTTTGTCCTCATGAGCACAGTGTCGGCTGTCAAAGGCGCTGGTGTTGCCGGTCCCGCGGCGGCGGGATCGCCGGCGGCCACCGGGGTACTGGCCGATAGGCTCCCGTCCACGCGCAGCCAGGCACCGCGGTCATCGCGGGCGCTCAGTCCGTTGGCGCCGCCCCAGAGCAACAACAGCAGGCATACTCCGACGGCGATCCCTCCAGCGATTCCGGCGAGCCGGCCGTAGGCGGACCGGCTGCCGACTACTGCCAGTTTCAGCAACCCGGGATTCACGCGGACACCCGGTAGCCGGCGCCGATCACGCCGTCGCGCACCATCACTTCCCGGTCCGCATACGCGGCGGTGCGCGCATCGTGGGTGATCATCACCACCGTCGTGCCTGCTTCCCGGACAAGCTCGAGCATAAGAGTCAGCACGTTCTCTGATGCGAGGGAATCCAGCGATCCGGTGGGCTCATCGGCGAACAGCACGGCAGGGGACGTCACAAGCGCCCGGGCAACGGCGACGCGTTGGGCCTGGCCTCCGGACAGTTCACCGGGCAGCTTCGCGCCCAACCCGTCCAGGCCGAGGCGTTCCAGCAGGTCCGCCGACCGGCGCAGCGCCTCCGGGCGCCTGGTCCCGGCTAGGAGCAGCGGGATGCTGACGTTATCCACCGCTGTGAGCTCCGGCAGCAACTGGCCGAACTGGAAGACGAACCCGAAATCCGTCAGCCGCAGCCGGGCCCGTTTCGGCTCACCGAGGGCACTGATCTCCATCGGGGACCGGCCTGCTGGACTGTACGTCACCGAACCGCCGTCGGGGACAAGAACACCGGCCAGGCAGTGCAGCAGCGTGGACTTGCCGGATCCGGACGGGCCCACGACGGCGAGTACTTCGCCTGCGTGGACGTCGAGGTCGATGCCCCGCAAGGCCTCGGTCTGCCCGAAGGAGTGGTGCAGGCCGCGGGCACTGAGGATGGGTGCAGTGGTGTCATTGGTGTTCATGCGCTCTGGAGCTCCTTCTTGAGTCGGGTGAGGCGGGCGCTGGTGAGGTCGATCCAGCGCAGGTCGGCTTCGATGTGGAACAGGCCGTGGTCGCACATCAGGACCCGCAGCAGGTCCGCGTCCTGCTTCAGTCGGGTCAGTTCGCGCATGCGGGCCATGTGTTCGCTGCGCTGCACGTCGAGCAGCCGGTCGGCGTCATCGTCGATCAGCAAGGCGATCACGGTCTTGGCAAAGAGGTTGCTTTGAAGCGTCTCCGATGGAACATCCGGGGTGAACAACCACTCGCGCACCTTGTCCATGCCGGCAACGGTGATCTCGTACTTCTTGCGGTCCGGACCGCCGCCGGTCTCCTCACCCAGGGCGCGGATCAGCTCGTCACGGATCATCCGGGCCAGAGTGGAATACACCTGCCCGAAGGCCAGGGGCTTCCCGGCCCCGAAATAGCGATCATAGGAGTGCTTGAGGTCGTAGCCGTAACTGGGCTGGCGGCTGAGAAGGCCCAGCAGGGTGAGGGAGTTGTTCACCCCTCCATCTATACACTGAGTGAATAGTGTGACGCCAGCTTCGCATCACTGGATCTGGCCGTGTCGTGCGGCGGAGGCGAGGCGAGCGGGCAATGACCGCCTGGAATTGAGCTTTCCAGGCGGCCATTCTTGTCCGATGGAGCTTAGGGGGCGGAGTTCACCACGGACGTCCGCACGGAGGTCCAGGACATGACTGTTCCTGCGGGGGAATCAGGGTAATCCTTCTGCAGGACGTCCCGTTCGCCGATCACCAGTCCCGAGTCGGGATCAATGATGATCTCCGTCCGGGATCCTCCATCCGGGGACGGGATGCCGATGGCGATGCCCGTCCTGCCGTCAACTGTTGCCTGCTTATCCACGACGGTGGCGCCGGTGATGAGCGCGGCGGCCTTGTATAGGGCGGCGCGCAGGTCGGCAGGGATGACGCCGGTGCGCAGGGCATCCGCGATCGCACCGAAGGCCTTTATTTCAGGGGACTTCCCGGAGCCTTTTGTCCGCTCGTAGATGACGTCCAGCAGGGCCCATGGATCCTTGGGCAGGCTGCCGGCTTCGTTGAGGGGCGTGCCGTTAAGGACTGTTTGCTCGTTCCCGTAGAAAGCGCCCCCCGGGGCACGCAGAATCCCGACCAGCAGGGGCCGCCCTTCCGTCGGCCGTGCTTTCCGTATCTCGGCTTCTACGGCCTTGGCGGCTTCACTGGAGAACTGCATAGGAACAGGGTCTTCACGGTTCCAGACCCATTCCCCCTTCCGGTCTGCCGGAACATAGACCTGGCCCCCGGTTTTTTCCCGCCAGGACACGTTTCCCCCCGTACCACCACTGCTTGCGCCGTAGAGGGCGGTCGTTTCGATTTTCAGGTACTGGCCCGGTCCCACCACCGGGTCGGAGGTCTTGATGGTTGCCGCCGCGGCGTTGTTCAGGACCTCGGCTGCTTCGGCAGTTGCTCCCGGACGGTCGGGCAGAACAACATCGGCCGCCACGATGACGCCCACGAGGAAAGCTGCCGCTGCCGAGGCCAGCGCAATGCGGCGCCGGATGCGGATCGGACTCACCTTGGCTGGAGCGTGCGTACTGGTCGTTGCCCCGGGACGGGAAGCGGAGTCGATCCTGGCCATGAGTTTGGTGCGGCCGCGGGCCAGGGTGGCCGGTGGGGCGGAGCCGATGTCGCTACGCATTTCGCGGAGCAGCTGCAAGTCGTCCATGGTCGTTCTCCGTTTCATCAAGTATTCCGAGGTTGAGCTGGGTCCGCAGTGTCCGGCGGGCGCGGTTCAGGCGGGACCGCACGGTGCCCACCGGAACGTCCATGGCCAGGGCGATGCCCTCATAGGTCAGGTCTGCCCAGGCGTAGAGCAGCAGCGTTTCGCGGTCGATGGCGGCCATGGACTTCAGCGTGCCGGCGATGCGCCCGGTGGCCACACCGGCGTCCACCTGGCCGGCGATCCGGTCCGAAGCATCAGCCACGGCTTCCCGTGAAGCCGCTTTCGCCGCGGTTTTCAGCACCTTGGCTTCGGCCCGGTGGTGCCGCCGGAGCAGATTGATGGCGATGCCGAACAGCCAGGGCCGGGCATCTTCCCGGTCAAGGTCGTAGGTTTCCAGCTGTTCCCAGGCGACCAGAAAGGTCTCCGACGTGACGTCGTCGGCGGCGAAGTCGCCGGCCCTTCTGGCGGCGTATCTGTAGATGACTGAGGCGTGTCTGTCGTACAACTCCCCGAAAATTGCTGGGCTGGCCCGGGACCGCCTGATGATGTCGTTGTCTGTGCTCACACTATGTATTGCCCGTTCCCCGCAAAAGAGTTCACGGAGGCTTCCGCGATATGCGCTAGGGGTCCCTGATCGGGAGAAAAATCAAGCATATCCGGGGTCGCAGGCACCCACGATTGAAGGTTCACTCACACCCTGGACTGCCGGTTGTGCCGGCTGGATCTGGCCGGAAGCGCCGGGCCGTCGATGAGACCGGAGGTCTGAACAGTGAGAAGACCTCCCGGGAGCTCGTGATGCCGGGAGGTCTTCCGATGGTTCAGTGGTTGCTAGGGCGCAGAATCGACCACTGAGGTTTGAACCGAGGTCCAGGATGTCGCCGTTCCGGCGGGGAAATCAGCGGTGGCTGTCAGCGCAACCTCCCGTTCTCCGATCAGCAGCCCGGTGGCCGGATCAATAATGATGTCCATCCGGGTTTCTATGCCCGGACGCTCGATCCCGATCGCTGTGCCTACCTTGCCGTCAAGGTTCGCTTGCCGGTCTACGACGGTGACTCCGGGAATGAGCGCGGCCGCTTTGTACAGTGCAGCGCGGAGGTCTGCCGGGACGACTCCGGTGCCCAGGGCTTCCGCGATGGCTTCTAGCGTTTCGGCTTCCGGCCTGCCTTGCTTTCCTCGCTGACGAATTGTGTCCAGGAGGGCCTGGGGGTCACGGGGCAGAGTCTTCACCCCCTCGAGCAGGGGCATGCCGGCGAACAGCATCCGCTGTTCTCCGTAGAAGTTCCCACCCGGTGCCCTCAGCAGTTCTCCCATCCTGATGGGGTCACCGGCCTGGGACTGCTGGTATTTGGCCGCCTCCGCCTTGGCATCCTCGCTGAAGAACGTCGTTGGGATGCGGGCTTCGCGGTTCCAGATCCATTCGGCTGTCTGGTCGGCGGGAACGTAGAGATGGTCGGAGGACTTGTCCAGCCACTCCACCGTACGGCGGTCTCCTCCAGGGTCCCCCAATAGGACGCCCATGGCGTAGACGGCTGTGGTATCTATCTTCAGGTATTGGCCAGGTCCGACGAGCGGGTCGGACGTGGTGATGGTTGCGGCTGCGGCGGCGTTCAACACTTCGGCTGCCTCGGCGGTTGCGCCGCCGTGGCTGCCGGGCACAATGACGTCGGCGGCCACGATCGCCCCGACGAGCATGGCGGCGGCTGCCGAGGCGAGCACAACCCGGCGCACGAACCGACGCGGGCGGCGCGAGGACAGCGAAGTAACGGCAGGCCGGGCTTCGACGGGCGTGTACGGCCCATCCAGGTGGCCCGCGCGAAGCTGGTCATGGGGCACCGAGCCGGCGTCGGGAGTCAGGAAGGACAGCGATCTGGCCCGGCTCCTGGCCAGTTCAGATTCGGTGACTGAGTTTCCCGGATCGACAGATGCAAGATGGCTTTCGAGGTCACCGGACATAGTGGTTTTGTTCATCTTGCTGCTCCCTCTGGCTGCGTCTGGGTCTGAAGTAGGTGGCTGAGTGCCTTGCGGGCCCGGTGCAGGCGCATCCTGACCGCGGTGGCGCTGGTGTTAAGCAGGTCGGAGACCTCGGTGGAGCTGAAGCCGTCCCAGTAGGTCAAAAGCAGTACTTCGCGATCGTCGGGGCCAAGTTGACTCAGTGCCTCATGGATGGGGGATTCATCATTGTGGCGCTCGTGGTTCCGTTCGAACTGAAGAGCTCCGAGGAGGCCGGCGGACCGGACAGATGACCGGTCATGGTTGCGGAGCACGTTTTTCGCTATCCCGAAGAGGACCATGACTGAAAGGCTGTCGTCCGGCCCTGTCTTCTCCCAGGTGATCCTGAAGACCTCGGCACAAAGGTCTTCAGCGGTAGCGGCGTTTTCTGTTCGACGGCGGAAATAGCGATAGATGCGGTCGTGGCCGGCAGCATGCGCGGCCAAGAAGCGCTTCTCCTTCTCCAAGTCCCCTCGTTCCTTACGGACTGTTTGTAGGCTCATGCCCTGTTAATGTCCGGCAGCCCCCAAAGTGTAACCACGCGACCCAAAAAACTTTGGCAGATGGGGCGCGCTCAATCCGGGGGAGATTCAAAAGGACGTTGACCAGCTGACGTGACGGCACCCGGGCCTGCACTTCGGTGTTCCAATTCCAGGAAAGTGAAACGCTGGCGGCAGCTTCCTCTACCAGGAGGTCGGACGCTGAAACCGCCAACTCATCCTGCGAAGGAGCCGCCATTCCCGGCTGGCGGTCACCGCTTGTCACAAACTGGTCGTTTCTAACAGGTCAACGAGCTTGAAAGCGAGCTTAAGCGGAGGTCCGAGCCCACCCGTGTGGCAGGATCGGCTAATGCTTACCACTGCAGAGCTCCTCGCCGCTCACGACCAACAGGTTCGTGGGGGGATCGCGACACGGCTGCCGAATAGCTGGGATTTTGATTGGGACGGACCATTGCTTCGGGTCACGACACCCGTGGAAGACGTACGGCAATGACCGCGCGGACCTGACCCAACGACTGGAACTGGCCGGTTTTGAGCCAGAGGACGAAGAGACGGTTCTGATCTGCACTGCCCAAGAAGTGGCAGGGGTGCCCGAACTCCCGAACGGCCTGTCCATTCGCGCGACGACCGACGGGGAGGACCTTGTCCGAGTCGCCCGGATGGAATCCGAAGTCTGGGGCCAGGACCGGTCCTGGCTGTCCGATGACCTTGCTGACCGCCTGGCTTCGACGCCCGACGACATCGTCATCATGGTCGCGGAGGCCGGGAGTGAGATTGTTTCCGCCGGCTGGCTGGTCACGATTCCCGGAACCGATTTTGGCGGCCTATAGGGCGGATCGACACTACCTCAGTGGCGCCGCCAAGGCATCTACCGTGCCCTCGTTGCGCGCCGCGCCGAAATCGCGGTCCAACGCGGCACCAAGTTATTGCTGGTCGATGCTTCTGCTGCCAGCAGGCCCATCCTCCGGCGTCTCGGCTTCCAAGAAGTCACCACCACCACTCCCTGGGTCTGGACACCGCACGCCTGAGTCGCCGGGTCCCGCACAGCATTGGGACCGCGGGCGCAGCATTCTCCTGTGGCTGTTTCTGGCCGCGTTGAGCACCATTTTCCTGTCCCTGGATACGACGGCGGTGCTGCTGACTCCGGCCGTGGTCAGCGCGGCCCAGCGGTCACGGAACACACCGGGGGTCACGGCTGGGCGTACTTCTCCTGTGCCGCGGCCGGCAGCTTACTGGCCCACTCAATGCACTTTGTGGCCTTGGCGCGAGTCAGGCTCTTAACGCTGTATCCGGCCTTTGTCTTCTCACCCAGCAGGCGACTCAAGGTGGCGCTGTCCCCTCCGCCCTTCTACAGCACGTTGACAGCGTCGGCGTGGTTTTCCGAATGGAGTGCTGGCCGAGCATCAGCAGGCAGAAGGCGTCCGAGGCGGCGATACCTGCATGGACCGCGAGCGTCGCGATCACGTCCGCGTAGGACTCGGCGTCGTTCAGCGTGTCGATGGTCTCCGCTGCTTCCAGGAACACGCGGGCGTCCTCGAGCCGCGCGTTAGCGTCCGGGCGGGCCGTCGTCAGGCAACCGCCAACGCGTGCAGCCGACGCGAGAGCCAACGGCTGTCTCCGAAGATGTGTACGCCATCGCGGTCGATCGAGTCGAAGACCGGCGCGCGGTGGACTTCGGATACCTCGTAGACCACCGGACGGACGTCGTTGCCGGTGAGGCGGTACCCGTCGACGGCCAGGTCACCGATCCCTTCGTACAGCTGGTCGCTGGCCCCGTCCGGGACGACGAACAGCAGGTCAATGTCCGAATCGTTGCGCATCTCGCGGCGGGCCGCGGAACCGAACAGAGTCACCTGCAATGGCTGCTCGCTCCACCGGGAGATCTCGTCGGCCAGGAACTGGGTGAATCGCTCCGTCGCCCTCGACGCCTCGACGACCAGACCGGCAAGCATGTGCTGGTTGTTCAGTGTGTACTCGACTCGGTTGCCATGGCGGCCGGCGTCGACGACACCGTTCTCCTCCAGCCGTTCCAGGCAACGGCGCACGCCGGAGATCGAAGCTTGGACACCTCGTGCGCGCACGAGAGCGCCCGGGGTACTGGGGGCCCCGTCGACCAGCGCTATGAGGACGTCGGCCTCGAGTGCGGGGCAGATGGCCCGCAATGGGTTCTGCAACTGCATAGCTGACCTCCTGATCGCTCACAATTGTACGCGTTTTTCTGCTTTCGGAAGGGCCGCGTTCGCACGGTCCGCCAGGGTGCAAACTTCCGGGGTGGCAGGCCGGCGGGTCGGTTGTGGGCCTGGCCGGGTGGGTGTAACGGAATGGTGACGGTTGCGGCGGGACCCATCCGGAGCGGGGTCCGCCGCCGAAGTACTCCTGACAGACCACTCCGGACCCGCCGGAAAACCCGGGCCAACACGACGGCTTCGGGAACGGGACACCCCCACCACACAAAAGGAGCACACCATGCATACCCCACTCAAGACATTCCTCGGCGTCGCCGCCGCCGGTTCCCTCATGTTCTCCCTGGCCGCCTGCAGCCCGGCCAACAACGCCCCCGCCCCGGCCACCTCTTCGGCGTCGGCCGAAATGCCGAAGCCGCTGGCGTCCATCCCGGCCCTGACCGGGGTCAGCACCGCCGTGAAGCTGGACGCCTCCTTCGCCGCCGCCCTCGAGACCCTGAAGCTGACCCCCGGCGTCGTCGGCACCGCCGCGCTCACCGACGGGTCGCTGGTCTTCCCCATCACCGCCGGCAAGGTTGACTACTACGACCCCGCCAAGGCCTACCGCCCCTACGTCCAGGGCCTGATCAGCCACGCCGGCTCCGGCTTCTCCCTCACCGCCGGGGACACCAAGGTGGACCTGACCAACTTCACCATCGACCCCGGCACCTCCAAGCTCTACGGTGACGTCGCCGTCAACGGCGAAACCGCCGCGAAGCAGGCCTACATTTTCAACCTCGACGGCTCCACCCTCAAGCCGCTGGCGAAGTCCGGCGACACCGCCATCCTGGAAGGCACCCGCGTGCTGATCTCCGACACCGCCGCCGGCCTGCTGAACAAAACCTTCAAGACCGACGCCGTGAAGGCCGGCATGCTCGTCGGCATCGCCAAAATCACCGTCAACACCAAATAGCCCACTCGGGAAAACTTGCCGGATGCATGGTCTGCACCGGCGGGAAGGCCGCGGCCCCTCCCTGAGGGTCCGCGGCACTTTTCCGTGCGCACACCGTAAGGATTCCCGGGCCAAGCAACGCTGCCGGATCCGTAGCCTTGAAGGATGGTTGAAATGACCGACGCCATGGTTGATGTCGTTCTCCCGTGTTTGAACGAACGAGGTGCCTTGCCGTGGGTTTTGTCCCGACTGCCGCGCGGGTACCGGGCCATCGTCGTGGACAACGGCTCCACGGACGGTTCCGCCGCGCTGGCGGCCAGCCTGGGCGCCGTCGTGGTGACGGAGGTCCGCCGGGGCTTCGGGGCCGCCGCCCATGCCGGCCTTCTCGCCTCAACGGCAGAGTTCGTCGCTTTTTGCGACTGCGACGGCTCACTCGATCCGGCGCAGCTGCCGACGCTTCTCGCGCCCGTCATGGACGGCAGCGCGGACCTGGTGTTGGGCAGCCGGCAGCCCCAGCGCGGGTCATGGCCCCTCCATGCCCGCATCGCCAACGTTGTCCTGGCGTGGCGGCTCCGGCGCCTGACCGGGGAACGGGTCACGGATCTAGGCCCGATGCGGGCCGCACGCCGGGAGGGTCTGTTGTCTCTGGGACTGGAGGACCGCCGCAGCGGCTACCCCTTGGAGATGTTCCTCAAGGCAAGCCTGCGGCACTGGCGGATCCGGGAGATCCCCGTGCCCTATGCCCCGCGCACCGGGAAGTCCAAGGTGACCGGCACCGTCCGCGGAACGTTGACCGCGGTGAAGGATATGTCCGCCCAGCTGAAGGCTGCCGCCACCGCTTCGGCTTCCGGACCCGTCCAGACCGCCGCCCGCGACGAAGAATCTATATGAGGGACAGCATGGATCTGACAGTGGCGGTCATCGCCAAGGAGTGCGTGCCGGGTAAGGTCAAGACCCGGCTCAGCCCTCCGCTGACGCCCGAAGCCGCGGCCGCGCTGGCGCAGCTGAGTCTCAGCCGCACATTGAACACGCTTCGGCTTCTCCGGGCACGCCACAGGGTTCTGGTCATGGACGGAACCCCGAACGCGCTTGACGCGGCGCAATTCACGGTGCTGCCGCAGGCAGCCGGCGGCCTCGACGAGCGTCTGGCCGCCATCTGCGATGCAGCCACGGGGCCGCTGCTCATTGTCGGCATGGACACCCCGCAGCTCTCAACGGAGCACGTCGCTCCACTGCTGCGCGACTGGTCCTCGGACGCACCCCGGCACGAAGCATGGCTGGGGCGGGCAACGGACGGCGGCTTTTGGGCCCTTGCGCTGCTCCGGCCCGATGGAGCGCTGCTCCGGGGAGTGCCGATGTCCACTGACACGACCGGAGCCGAGCAGCTCGCCCGGCTTGCCGCGGCCGGACTCTCCGTCGGAATGCTCCCCGAGCTTCGGGACATGGACCACTTCAGCGACGCCCTGCAGATCGCTGCTGAAATTCCGGGCACGGACTTCGCCTTCGCAGTGGATGAGGCCTCGGATCTGGCAAAGGGCGAACCCCTACGCGCCGGAGTCCTGCGGTGACCGCCGCCGGGGTTGTACCCGTGGCGCTCTTTGGCCAGGGCCGGCGCGAGCCGTATGCCCGCGCCCTGCAGAATGGTGCCGGAACGCTGACGCTGCGCCCGGAGAGCCAGTACCATCACGCGGAACCTGTGGAATTCGATGTCAGCAGCTGGTGCGAGGATGCCAGCCTGATGGAAAGGTCGCTCCTGCACAGTCTTCAAGGGCCGATCCTCGACGTCGGCTGCGGACCCGGCAGGCTGCTGGCGGCGGCCCGGTCACTTGGGCTGCAGGCGGTGGGCATAGACACGAGCGCCGAAGCGGTCCGCTGGGCACGCGGCCGTGGTGACCGCGCCTTGGAGCAGTCGGTATTCGCCGCGGTACCCCAATCCGGGCACTGGCAGACTGTTCTCCTGCTCGATGGCAACATCGGCATCGGGGGAAGTATCACCTCCCTGCTTCGCCGCTGCCGGCAGCTCATTGCACCCTCCGGGACGCTCCTGGTGGAAGTGGAGGCCGACGAGGACCTGGATACCGCCTACCCGGCGGTGCTGGAAGACGAACTGGGCAACCGGAGCGAGCCTTTCAGCTGGGCGCGGACCGGCGGGGCAGGTCTGGTATCCCGGGCGCAGTCCGCTGGATGGACGGTTTCCGCCATCCAGCACCGTCAAGGCCGCGTGTTCTACCGTCTCTCGCCGCGGCCGGAGCCGCCACGTTCAAGCCCGTAGATGAGGGTTGCTGCCAGCGTTACCAGGATCGCCCAGAACCAGAGCAGATTGGCGGCGTAGTCGCCCTCCAGTGCGCTGGTGTTGCGGGCCACGGACTGCGCCTTGAGCAGCACCCCCGCGATCAGCGTTACCACGGCGCCCGTCATCAGTGCGCCGCGGAGAACCGCCGCCGACGCCGGACGCAGCCGGGACCCCACCCGGGTGAGACCCGCGCCGGCCAGGGTGGAGACCGGCACCATGACGCCGTCGTGGAGCAGGACAGCCACCGCCAGCCAGATCAGCAGCCCGATCAGTTGCGGAGGCCCGAGCTTGGTCGGCAACCCCAAAAGCCCGTACCCGATCAACCCTGCGCCCGCCACTCCGAGGACGTACCGCGTGATCTTCACGGAATTTCCCGCCCGGGCCGGGGTTGAAACCTTCGCGCTCTTCACGGTTTTCACAGGACCTCCACAGTCTGCAGCCATTTGGTTTGCAGGACGCCGGGGCGTCCGGGGGCGATGATGCGGGCCGGATACCCGTGGTCCAGATCGAGAGTCTGCCCGTTGACTTCCAGGGCCACCAAGGTCAGCTCATCCTGCACGTAGATGGCGGGCATGGACATGATCCGGTAGGCGCCCTCAGGTTCCAGGCTAGTGACACGGAGCGAGGACGACGGCGGGGCGCCGACAGCGCCGATCAGATCCCGGATCCGCACGCCCCTCCACCGGGCCGTCTGGCTCCAGCCTTCGACACAAGCGATGGGCAGCTCGTGCTCGTACTGCGGCAGGGCTTTGAGCTCCGCCCAGGTGAAGGAACGGCTGATCCCCTGGTGGCTGACGGTCAGCTTCCAGTCCTTAGCGCCGGCCAGGGCCGCGACCTTCGCATCGGCGGCAGTGCGGTTCACCGGAACGGACTGAGGGCCCGTTCCCATGTTCCGGGGCGCGAAAAAGTTGAGCGGGTCCAGCCACGAGAACGACTGCCCGGCCGTCGTGAGCACCACCACCCCCGTGGTGGTCCCGACGGCGGCCAGGAAAGCACGCCGCGACCAGCGGCCCGGCGCCGCCACGCCGTCGTCGGTCAGCGCCACGCCGTCGTCGGTCAGCGGCGCGTCATCGTTCGTCTCACGCACGGGGACCAACGCGCCGGAAGCCCCCGCGGACCCGCGGCCCGGACGGGCGCGCCAGTGCTCCATGATCGCCGGAAGCTTGACGGCAATGTGCAGCAGCAGCGACCCCCAGATGACCCAGGCCAGCCAGAAGTGCGTTTCACGGAACGGGAAGGGCCAGGGGTACCACTTGTAGGTGTTGATCAGGCCGATGGTCAGCTGCACCAGCGAAGAGGAGATGAACAAGGCGATGGAAGCCCGCTCCAGGCCGTGCGCCACGGACTTGATCGGAGGCCACTTCAGCAATTCGGGGTAGACGGACCACAGCTTTGCCAGAAGCAGCGGAATGGCAGCGATACCGGCGGTCACATGGAGCCCCTGGGTCAGCTGGTAGATCCAGACAGGCCGGGTGGGGAAGAACATCCACGACGGCGGTTCCTGCAACCCGTGGCTCAAAAGACCCGTCAGGAAACAGATGGTGAAGCTCAGGCCGAGCCACCGCCCCAGAACAACCGTCAGCCGCGTACTGCGCGTCGGCGACGCAAATCTGGCGGCCAAGGCGTTGGTGAGCTTCTCCATACGTAGATCACACCACCATTCCGGCCGCCGAACTGCCGCCAGACCTTACGATTCGCTGAAACCTTCGGCAGAGCGCAAAGGCAGCGCCCGAAATGAGGCAGGATCGGTAGGGTGGCTGCCAGTACATCAGAATCAATCCGCACAAACGGGATCAGGCTCTTTGTGGTCCTTCCCTTCGTGTTCCTTGCGGGTGCGGCCTTGTTGAGGTGGATGGTGCTCCCCGGCAACCCGTTCCAGCCGGCGCCCGTCGTCGGCACCTGCCTATCCTGGCTGGTCCTCATCGCTGCCGTCCTGCTCCTGCGGCACGTGCCGCGGCGCCGGGTGGGAGCCGTCATCGTCGCGGGCACTGTCCTGCTGGGCGTGGTTGCCGTGAGCGCCCCGCCCCGGACCAGCAACGATTCAGCCCGGTATGCGTGGGACGGCATCATTCAAAAAGCAGGCATCTCGCCCTATTCCTATGTGCCCATCGACGAGACCCTCAGCGGCCTCCGGCCCGGCTGGCTGTTCGCGCCGGGCGCCTCCGGCCCCGCTGGCAAACCTGTCTGTCCCCAGGACCTGTTCGGGACGGAATCCATTGCCGCATCCGGTTTTCCCTCCGGGGATCCGTTGTGCACGGCGATCAACCGGCCGCATGTGCCCACCATCTATCCGCCCGCGGCCGAGCTCTACTTCCTCGGCGTGCGTGCCACCGTGCCGGACACCGTCGGCTACATCCCCTTCCAGCTCGGCGGGCTGCTCATCAGTGTGGCCGTCACCCTGATGCTGCTCCGTGTGCTGGCCAGACGCGGGCTGCCCCGCGAGCTGGCCGCTGTGTGGGGGTGGAGCCCGTTCGTGCTTCTTGAGGCGGTGAACAACGCCCATGTCGACGTGCTCAGCGGAGCGCTGATTCTGGCCGCCGGCATGCTGCTGGCCGGCGAGAGGCCGCTCCGTTCGGGAGCGGCGTTCGGGGCGGCGGTGGCGACCAAACTCATCCCGGTCATCGCCGCGCCCGCACTGCTTTTCCGGCGCCCGGTCAGGTTCATCGCCGCGGCGGCGGGCACCTTCGTGCTCCTCTACGTGCCGTACCTGGCGGTCGCCGGGGCCGGGGTTCTCGGGTTCCTGCCCGGATACCTCAGGGAAGAGGGGTACAGCCAGAGCGGCGGCATCCGGTTCGGCCTCGCGCAGATCGTTTCCACCGGCACGTGGCCGCCGCTTCTCAGCGCGGCCGCCCTAGCCGTCGTGGCGCTGGGAGTAATGCGGCGGACACGCGCCGACAAGGTCTGGGACCAGCAGACCGTCATGATCGGGCTGACCCTGCTGATTGTCAGCCCCAACTATCCCTGGTACGCGCTGATGTTGTTGCCGTTCATCGTGCTCAGCCGCAGGTGGGAGTACATCGCGGTGATCCTTGCCCTGGACGTCATTTACATGGTGCCCAAGGTCGAGCCTTACAGCGAGCCGATCAACCAGGGCGTTCTCCTCGCCGCGGGCGCCGCACTTGGCGCCGGAGCCTGGCTGCGGCGCCGAGCTGGGCTGCGCCTGGCCGCCGCGTCGGCGCTCCGGACCGAGGCCTTGAGCCGCAGCCCGGATCAGCGGTGACCGGACCGGCCCCGTCATCGGAGCTCCCGCACGGCTGGCAGGATGGCCCTATGGAACAATCAGCAAGCCGCACGGCACAGGCGCGCGTCGGAATCATCGGAGGCTCCGGGACATACCGGCTCCCCGGCGCAAGAATCCGGGCGACCGTCGACGTCGGCACTCCCTACGGACCGCCGTCGGGCCCCGTGACGCTGGCCGACGTCGCCGGAAGGACCGTGGCATTCCTACCCCGCCACGGCGGGGAACATTCGCTGCCGCCCCAGAAGATCAACTACCGGGCGAACCTCTGGGCGCTCAAGAGCCTGGGCGTCGAGGCGGTGATTTCCTCCTCGGCGGTGGGCGGACTGCACGAAGGCTTCGGGCCGGAGACGTTTGTTGTCACGGACCAGCTGATCGACCGGACCTGGGGACGCACCGATACCTTCTTCGACGGCACCGTGGCCGACGGCGTCACCCCGGCCGGCGTCCAGCACCTGCCGGCCTCGGAGCCGTTTTGCCCGGCACTGCGTTCACTTCTCGGTGCCGCGCTGGCGGCGCAGGATGTCCGCTACGTTCCGCAGGGAACCGTGGTGGTTGTCAACGGGCCACGCTTTTCCACAAAGGCCGAGTCGGCCTGGTACGTCACCGGCGGCGCTGACATCATCAGCATGACCCAGTACCCGGAACCCGTCCTGGCCGCCGAGCTGAACATGGGATTCGCCAACCTGGCGTTCATCACCGATTCCGATACCGGGCATGACGGTTCGGATCCGGTGACCGCCGAAGCCGTTTTTGCGCGCCTGAAGGATGCCCAGCGCAGCGTCCTGGCCGTGCTCGAAGCGACGATCGCCGCGATTGGCGATGACTATGCCCCCCGCACCCTGATGGATCAGACAGCCGTGGACCGGATCATGGCTCTTCCGGTTGCGGGCCAGGGAGTGTCCGCCCGGTGAGGCTCCTCGTCACCGGCGGTGCCGGGTTCATCGGTTCCCATATCGTCGACGCCGCGCTCGCCAAAGGATGGTCAGTCCGGGTGCTGGATTCGCTGGACCCTGCCCTCCACGCCGGCCCGCCGGAGTTTGATCCGAGGGTGGAGTTGCTGACCGGAGATGTCACAGACCCGGACGCGGTGGACCGCGCGCTGGAGGGAATGGACACTGTCTGCCACCAAAGCGCAAAGGTGGGGCTCGGCGTCAGCTTCGCGGACGCGCCCGACTACATCCGAAATAACGACTTCGCGACCGCTGTCCTGCTGGCTGCCATGGAACGCCGTGCCATCCCGCGGCTGGTCCTGGCTTCCTCGATGGTGGTTTACGGCGAAGGTGCCTACACGGACTCCGAGACCGGGCTGCCTTGCAGGCCGGGTCCCCGTGACGAGGCTGACCTGCGCGCAGGGATCTTCGATCCCCGCAACCCGGAAACGGGCGCAGTCCTGATCCCGGCGATGGTCACCGAGGACGCCCCGCTGGATCCTCGGAACGTGTACGCCGCATCAAAACTCAGCCAGGAGCATCTTGCCGCTTCGTGGGCCAGGAGTACCGGCGGCTCAGCGGTCGCGCTGCGCTACCACAATGTCTACGGCCCCAGGATGCCCAGGGATACTCCCTACGCCGGCGTCGCTTCGCTGTTCCGTTCGGCTCTGGCCCGCGGCGAAGCGCCACGCGTGTTCGAAGACGGCGCGCAGCGGCGCAGCTTCATCCATGTCCGGGATGTCGCCGCGGCAAATACCGCCGCAGCGGAGGCGCTGTCCGGCGGCGGCCCGGGCTTCCGCGCCTATAACTTCCGCGCCTATAACGTCGGGGCCGACGAAGTGCACACCATCGGCGACGTAGCCCGGGTGCTGAGTGAGTTCGGCAGCGGTCCGATGCCGGTTGTGACCGGCGAGTACCGCCTCGGGGACGTGCGGCACATCACCGCCTCCTCCGAGCGGATCAAGGCCGAACTGGGCTGGTCTCCGGCCGTCGGCTTTGCCGAAGGCATGCGGGAATTTGCCACCGCTCCCCTGCGAGGCGCGAGCCGCTGACCGGGACAGGCAGGGCCGCAGACCCGCCGTCGGGTATCCCGGACGCCGCCGGCGATGGGCCCCGCCACAACGACCGTCCCGCGGCACTCCGCGATGCCGGGCCCTTAAGCCGCGCGGGCTCCGAACCGCGGAAGGGTGACATCGAACCGGCATCCGCCGGGAACATTGCGGACCGACACCCCACCGGCGTGGGCTTCAACGATGCCCGCCACGATGGCAAGCCCGAGGCCGGCCCCTGCAGACATCCCTGCGGCAGTCGAGGGTGTCCGGGAGGGCGTGCCGCGCCAGCCGGCGTCGAAGATCTTGCCGAGGTCTTCTTCCGGGATTCCACCGCCGGCGTCCACGACGCTCAGCGCCACGTGTTCGTCCCCGGTCTCGCGGGCCGAGATGAGGATCTCGCTGTTCGCCGGGGAGTGCTGGATGGCGTTCATCAGAAGGTTGTCGATGACCCGGGAGAGCTCCCGCGCGTCGCCGAAAAGGGTCAGGTTTCCGGTCCGCGACTCCTTGAGCGTGATCGATCGTGATGCGGCGACCGGGTGCAGGTCTGCCACAGCATCGCTGACCAGATCAAACAGCGACACAGGCCCCATATGCAGGGACAGCGTTCCCGTCTGGATCTTGGACAGTACAAACAGGTCCTCGACCATACTGCCCAGGGTTTCCGTCTGGAGACGGATCTGCCGGTAGTAGCGGGCAGGGTCTTCGGCGACGCCATCCTCAAGGGACTCGGCCATCGCCCGCAGCGCGGCCAGCGGGGTGCGCAGATCGTGCGAGATCCACGCAACCAGGCGGCGTCGTGATTCATCCAGGGTGGCCACCTCCTCCCGGGACCGGGCGAGCCGCTGCGAAGTATCGGCCAGTTCGCGGGCCAGGGCGGCGAACTCCAGCCCGTCGTGATCCTCGGGCACAACGATCTGGCCGTCCCCGACTGCCCTGGCCGTGGAACGCAGCCGGTCGCTCGTACGGGTGATGCCGACGCCGATCACCGCGGCGCCGGCCAGGCTAATAGCTGCCGTGACCCCCATCATCCAGAACAACACGAGGAGATCGTGATCCGAGATATACATCTCGGCAGCGATCGCGATGGTCGCCGCCGCCATCGATGCAACCGTGGCCCCTACGACAATCAGGAGCCGAAACAGCATCGATTTGTGCCGCGCGAGCCGCAGCGCAACCCCCGCGAGGACCGCGACGGCGGCCGCTGCCACCACTGCGGTGAGGAGGATGATGCCGAAGTCGGCCAGCCCGATCATGACTCACCGGTCCCCGGGACGCTCAGCCGGTACCCGACGCCCCACTCGGTGGTCAGGAACCGCGGTTTCGTCGGGTCGACTTCGATCTTCTCGCGGACCCGGCGGACATGGACCGTGACAGTCGACAGGTCCCCGAAATCCCAACGCCACACCTCTTTCAGCAGCTGCGCCCGGCTGAAGACATGATCAGGATGTTTCAGCAGGAAGGCAAGCAAATCGAATTCGCGGACCGCCAGGACCAGCAAGCGGCCGTCCTGGAAAATCCTGCGGTTGGACGCATCCACCCTGAAGCCATCCAGGACGAAGGGGGCTTCGGGGGTGATGTCAGTGACGCTGCGCCGCAGGATTGACTGCACACGAAGGACGAGTTCCCGCGGCGAAAAAGGCTTGGTCAGGTAGTCGTCGGCGCCCGCTTCGAGTCCCTCGATGCGCTCCTCGGTGGAGCCGAGAGCGGTGAGCATGAGGATCGGTGTCGAAGCACGGGCCCGGATCCTTCTGCAGACTTCCGCCCCGTTGATACCGGGAAGCATCCGGTCCAGCACGATCAGGTCCGGCCGCGTGCGCTCCGCAGCAGTCAAGGCGCTGATTCCATCGATGGCCTGGTCAACTATCAGGCCGGCCGAGCGAAGGTAGTCGCACGCGACCTCCCTGACAGTCGGATCATCCTCGACCACGAGGACCCGACGGTCGCGCAGATCTCCGTCAAGGTGCCGCACAATACCTCTGGTTTGCGCCATGTACCCACCCTATGTCGCCGCCGTCCAGGCTGCGAGAGCCCAACGGCCCCGGCAGGAACACGTCGGTAATTCGTAATGATTGCGTTCGCAAATCCGTCCCGGTTCCGCCTACGACACAGACGGCGAGAGCGCGGCGGTGCCGAAATGGCGGCGGGACTGGCCGGGACAGCATTTCACGTCCGCCGCCGCCTGTCCGGACACGACGCGGACGGCCCGGTGTCATGAACTCCCCTCGTGCGCACCGAGGCCGGCCGGCCCGTAGAATACCAAATGAATCCCAGCCTGCCCCTGGAACCCGGAGAGGACCGCCCACGATGACGCGAGCCTCCTTCCGGCTGTTCCGCACCGGGCTGATCGGATCCATCATTCTGGGACTGGCCGCCGGCGGACACCTGGCCGGCGCCGGTCGGCTGCCCGAGCCGGCGATCTTGACGGCATTGTGTGCCGTGGCGATGATCCCGGTCGCGGTCCTGACACGCTTCCGGCTGTCCTTTCTCGTCCTGACCGGGCTGCTCGGGGCGGGGCAGGCCTGGCTTCACTGGTCCTTCGGCGCCCTGTCCGCCTCTGCGCCCGCGACGTTTCCGGAGGCAGGGACACACAGCCATGCCGGGAATACGGCTGCGGGTCTGGCCCCCGAGCTGTTCAGCCAAGCCATGCCGGCTACTGCGGCGGGCATGGACGGGGCCATGTTCGCCGCCCACGCGGTGGCGACGCTGGGCACCGCCGTGCTGCTGGCCCGCGGGGAACTGGCCCTTTCCGCGCTCTCCGAGTGGCTGCGCCCCTTGGTGCAGCAGCCCGAACCTCTCACCGTCGTGCCCGTGCGCGTCCCCGGACCCTGCACAGCCACCCCAAGCCGCCCTATGGACCGGGCGGGCCGGCGGCTGCCGGCCCGGCGGGGTCCGCCCGCTCTCGTGCCGGCCGCCTGAGACGAACCCTTTTCATACACGGACAGGGACCGCAGGCGGCCACCCGCTGCTTTCACCGGACGGATGCTGTTCCGCCCGTTCCTGCTCCGATTTTTCTTTTTGTGAAAGGCACGATTGCCATGAAGACCTCCCTTCGCCGTACCCTCAAGACCGCCGCAGCCGCCACGATGACCTCCGGCCTGCTCGCCGCCGGCGCCGCTGCAGCCTCGGCCCACGTCCACGTCGACCCGGATGACCCGGCCGCGGGCGGCTACACGCACCTGACCTTCAACGTCCCCAACGAATCCGCAACGGCCAAGACCACCAAACTCGAAGTCACAGTGCCTACCGACACCCCGTTCACGTCGGTGTCCGTGAAACCCATCGAGGGTTGGAAGGCCGAGGTCACCACCAGCGACCTTCCCCAGCCGGTCACAGTCGCCGGGGCCACTGTCACCAAAGCCGTAAGCTCCGTGGTGTGGACTGCCGACGCCGCTCACCAGATCGGACAGAACGAATACCAGGCGTTCTCGCTCTCCGTCGGCGTCCTCCCCGATGCCGGGACCACGGTGACACTTCCCACGGCTCAGACCTACACCGACGGCACTGTGGTGAAGTGGGACGAGAAGACCGTCGAAGGCCAGGCCGAACCCGAACATCCGGCCCCGTCGTTCGTGACCACAGCCAAGGACGCCCCCTCCTCAGCCGCTTCGGCCGCAGCCGCGGCCCCCGCCACCACTGCGACCTCCGCGTCCCCGGCTCCGTCTGCTGCCCCGGCCGCGGCAACGACAGCATCCGGTGATGCTGGCTCCACCGCCGGCTGGTTCGGACTGGCCGCGGGACTGATCGGCCTCGCCGCCGGCGTGACGGCCCTGGCCCGAACCCGCCCAGCCAAGGCCAACTGACCGCCACTGGCCACACGCGTAGCTACCCGCGCCGGGTCCTCCGCCGCGGGTAGCTTCGTGCAGCCCTGTCGACGGTGCCTGCCGCGGCCCGTCCGTAGATCCCGGATAGCTTCCCCGGTGGCCAGTTATGCTCAACTCATGTGGCCCGATTGCTACCTTGCTGAGCTGACCAGCAGCCTCGAGCGTCTGAGGGCGCTGGCACGCCAGCCGGACGAAGTGCTGGCCCGATCTGTTCCGGCCTGTCCGGGCTGGACACTCGTTGAGCTTTTCGGCCACCTCGGTTCGATCGAACGGTGGGCGGCCGCAGTGGTACGTGAGGGGACGTTCGTCGACGAACCGGCCCCGCCGGCCGAGGGCGCCGCGGCATGGTTCCTTGAAGGCGCTGACGCGTTCCTCGGGACCATGTCGGCGCTTGACCCGGAGGCTCAGTGCTGGAACTTTGGCCCGCCCCCGCGCACGGCCGGGTTCTGGCTCCGGCGCCAGGCACACGAACACGCCATCCACCTCGTCGACGCCTGCCAAGCGTCAGATCTGGAAGGCCCAGCCCTCGGAGAGGACTTCATGCTCGACGGTATTGATGAGGTCCTGGCAATGTTCGCCCCACGTCAGCTGCGGCTCGAACGGATGCCGCACCCAGAAGAGGCCGTGACCTTCCACGTACCCGGGGGCACCAGCTGGGCTCTCGGCCAGGGTGCCGCCGCGGCATCGGTTACCGCCCACGTACACGGAATGTACCTCGGTCTCTGGGGCCGCTCCAATCTCGCAGATACCGCAATCATCGAAGGTGATGCTGCCCTTGCACTCCGCGTCCTTCAAGGCCCACTCACACCGTGAGCTGGCACGATCAGCACCATACTAACTTTGGCGCATGGCGTGGACTACGGCATGGCTGCCCGCGCCAGAACCACGGCAAGGTCGCCGATCGATTCCGCGGTGTGGTCCGGCCCAGCGAAGTAGCCCGGGTAGGCACTCCCGGACCGGTTGATCCACGCGGTGGCCAGCCCCGCACGGGCGGCGCCGTGAATGTCCCAGGGGTGGACGGCGACCAGCATCATCTGCTCCGGTGCCACCTCGCAGGCGGCGGCTGCGTACTCGTAGGCTGCCCGGGCCGGCTTCCAGCCCGAAGCGTCTTCGACGGAGAGCAGGAGGTCGAACTCGCCAAGGATCCCGGCCGGAGTGAACAGCGCTTCAGCAACCGAAGTGGACCCGTTCGTCAGGGTCACCAGCCGGTACCCGGCGCTTTTAAGTGCCCGGACGCCCTCGGGTACGTCAGGATGCAGCCCCAGTTCTGCCATGCCGGCCATGACGTGTTCTACCGCCTGATCCAGGCCCCCGTCCAGAGCCAGCCGGCCGAGGACTCCGCGCAGAACCTCGGCCCCGATCTCGGCGAACCGGCCGTTGTCCCCGGCCGCGGTAAGGGCGAACCCGTCCCTCAGCAGAGTGGCGAACCACAGCGTGGCCAGCGGTGCAGGGGCACCGACGTCGGAGAACCGTGCCCCGAGGGGGGACATGTCGGAGAGAGTTTCATTAACATCGAACACAATGACGGACGGCGGAGTGGTCACAGCTTCTCCTTGCGCAGGTAAGTGTTGCCCGGCTCTTTGGCCACCAACGAGGCCCGGTTGACCCAGACCTCAACGGTGCGGTTACTGGCGCTGGAAGAGGTTGAGAATGTTGCCTTCGGTATCGGTGAACCAGGCGGCCTTCCCCACCGGGGTCGTCGCGATGCCGTTCTCAGTCTTCAGGCCCGGAATGTCGTACTCCTCGAAGACGACGCCGCGGCCCCGCAGTTCCTCGATCTCCCCCTCGATGTTGTCGGTCCCCCAGCCCATCTGGGTATTTTTTGCGGTGCCCGCATTGTCGGTCTTGTAGAGCAGGAAGGCTGTTCCGTTCCCGCAGCGGTAGAGCAGATTCTCCTCGTCCATGGCGTCCGCGGGCTCGAGCCCAAGCACGTCCCGATAAAATCCTCTCGCCCTGGCCATGTCCTTCGCCGGCAGGACCGCGATGATGTCGAGTTCCTTCAGCATGCTGATATCTCCTTCTTGGCAGTGATGGCGGTGCTCTCCCCCGAACCTGGTCTTCGCGTTTCATCCGCGCTTTCCGGGGCCCATCCGGCTTGTCGGCGACGCCCGGGGCGGCCGCCGGGGAGCTCTTCAGTGCCGTGTCAGCGCGGGCTGGCCCGAGGAGTCTCCACAGCCTTCATTTCGCCATTATGAACGCAAATTGGCCTCCACGGATACAGCGAATGCGGAACCCGTTCATGGCGACTCCAAGAACGGTGCCAATCGCCTTCGCCGCTCTGCATGTGAGCACGTCATACCCAATATCCCTGTTGCGTTCGTCACAGTTCGTGCCTACGCTTGCGTGGGCGGCCGCAGCGTCGCGGCCGTCCACAAAGGGTAAGGAGTACCATGACAGACAAGCTCAGCGTCCTGGTCCGCGTGGACCTCGATTGCGCCCACGCCCAGATCGCGGCCCAGGGCCGCGTGACGGCGCAAAGCATTCAGGCCCTCTACGTCATCGTCAAACGTGCCAACGCGCTGATGGAAGGCCTCGCCGTGGAAATCGACATGACCCGCGCCAGCGTCGAGCCCGCCGCCATGGAACAACTGCGCGCCTGCTCGCAGTCCCATCACCTGCCCGCGCATATTGATCCGTTCCAGGCCGACTGCAGGCTCAGCGTCCTGGCGCCCGGGAATGCTTGCACCACCACGGGGATGGCTGGTCTGGCGGCCTGACCGTCCCGGCGCCCCTCAGTTGCTTCGTCTTCTACCGGCGCTTCCGCAGCGAACCGGCCTGGCGCCCGCTGGCGGGGTGGACACTGGCCACCGGTGCTTTCCTCAGCCTCGCTATCGTCCTGCTCAAGATGAGCCAGCAGCACGGGAGCGGACTGTCCGAGTGGAAAGGCCTGGTGCAGCGCGTCCTCCTGGTCGCCTTCATGGCCTGGACCCAGGCAGGAGACGGGATGGGATGGTTGGAGGGTCCATGATGTTCACTCTCTGGTCGGGGCGCTCAATGCACTCGCCGGATGAGTAGAGCCAGAAACCCCAGAGTCCCTTGCCCGGAAGTGTAGGTCATGCTCCGATCGGAGTGTATGGGACTTTCGACCCCACCAGGCCGGGGCTGAGCGTGCCGCGAATCCCACCAAGCGCTGCGCGAGGGACAGCTCGGAGTGCCGACGGCAACTGACGGGACGGCCGGCCCGCCGGGAACGGACATAACACCGCAGGCAGCAAGCGGACGGCCGCCGCAACGGGCCGGCCAATGCCGCCTAGCTCGAACTGATTGGCTGACAACACCGACTGCGTCCGCGGCGGCTTGCTGAATATCCACGCCCCGGCGGCGAGTGCCTATAGGTCCTCATTGACCAGCAGGTGGGCGTGGGCGAATCTACCGGGACCGTCAATCCAGGGACCTTCACCGTCGGCGGATCAGTCGACGCCGCACAACAGTACCGGCTGCTGGCCAAGCCCGGTTCCGCACGGATATCCGTCGTGGGAGGCCCCGCTCCTTTCGAGTGTTCCTCCGTGGTGTTGAAGAGCGCGGACAGCGGCAGCGCAGGGAGCGCCGGCGGGAACGGCTCGGGCGGAATTTCCGGAGGCGCGGCCCGGTCCGTCCCCTACGCCGCAGCCATCCCCGGCGGAGGCGGGGCCCCCGAACAGGGTGGCACACCCACCGGAACCATCAGCTGCGCCGTCCCTGCCGGGGTGGAGGTGTTCGCGGGACTGGGCGCGACGATGACAGTGACAGCCGGCCAGGCAAACGACGTCATCACCGTGCCGCTTACTTCTGTGGAGGGGAGCGTGAAGGAAGGATCGGTCTGGCTTGCTACCGCAGGCGCAGCCCCGGACGCAGCCCCGGGCGCCGCTCCAGGACAGCCCGCAGGAAACGGTGCCGGGCAGCCTCAACAGCGCAAGGTTCAGCTGGGCCTCAACGACGGCTCGGTGGTGGAGATCGTCTCCGGCCTGGCCGAAGGGGAATCTGTCCTCGAGTTCATTCCCGGCGCACCGGCGCAGGTGCAGCCGGGCCCGGGCTTCGCCGGGCCCGGCTCTTTCCCGGCCGGAGGTTGACTGTGGAGGAACTGGTGACCCTCAAGGGCGTGACACGGACCGTCCGGCTGCCCGATGATCAGGAGCTGCACATTCTCCGGGGCGTGGATCTCGCCGTCTTCAGCGGCGACCACACCGCAGTGATCGGGCGATCCGGGTGTGGCAAGTCAACTTTGCTGAACCTGCTCGGACTACTGGACCTGCCCACCAGCGGCGAACTCTGCTTCCTGGGAACTCCTGTGCAGCAGCTCGGGGGCAACGCAAGGGCCAAGCTGCGGGGCTCGTCGGTAGGCTTCGTGTTCCAGCAGTTCAATCTTCTGCCGGGCCGCAGCGCACTGGACAACGTGATCACGCCCCTCCTGTACGCCCGCGGGGCCACATTCTGGCGCCGCCGGGAAATCGCCATGGATATGTTGGACCGGGTGGGTCTCGCCGCGCGTGCGCAGACCCACCCCAATATGCTCTCCGGCGGTGAACAGCAGAGAGTGGCGATAGCCCGGGCCCTCGTCCGCCGGCCGCGGCTGATCCTGGCGGACGAACCCACAGGGGCGCTTGACGTGGACACGGGACAGGCGGTCATGGCCCTGCTCGACACCGTGGCGACGGAATCTGGAGCCGCCCTCATCACCATCACCCACGACGTCAATGTCGCGGCCCTGGCGCGAGCCTGCTACCGCCTGGAATCGGGCGTTCTGACCCCGGCCGAGGTCCCGGCGGTGATGCCAGCATGACCGGGGTAGCCTCGGCCCTGGTGGAGGCGTGGCAGGAACTGTGGATCAACAAGACACGCATACTTCTGGCACTGCTGGGAGTGGCTCTTTCGGTTGCAGCCCTGACCTCCGTGGTCGGTGTGGGAAATCTGGCGCGTGAGGGGTTCACAGCGAGCTCCGAACGCAACGGCGGCCGGTCGGCGACGCTTGGCATCGGCGTCTTCGGCCCCAGTCAGCCGGATCCGCAGAAACTCGAGCAAGCCTACCGGGGCATCATCCAGCGCTACGGGATAACGCATTACACACATTTGGCCCAGGCGCAGCAGCCGTTCCAGTTTCCTCGCGGCGTGCAGCAAGTTCAGCTCCAGGTCGTGGATCCCGGCTACGGCGTCATTCACCGGCTGGACGTCAGGCAAGGAAGCTGGTTCGCGGCTCAAGACGAGGAACGTCTTGCCCCAGCGCTGGTCGTTTCCGAGGCGTTCTACAATGCCGCTGGACGGCCAAACCTGACCACAAACCCGAAGGTGAAAGTGCTCGCCGCCCAGGAGACCACGGCGGTCATGATCGGCGTGGTTCCGGATCCGTACCCGGAGTCACCGCCGACTGCCTTTATGCTGACGGGCGCCGCGGACCGGGCCGGGGTCTCCGCCGGCTCCGGGGGAGGATTCGGGCAGTTCAAACTCTGGGTCCAGGACGGCCAGGCAAATGCGCTCAAGGCGGCCATCACGTCAGACCTTCAACTGCAGTTCCCGGGTATGCAGGCCCAGGTCGAGCGGATGGACTACGCCAGCCAGGGAGACCCATTCGCGACAGTGCAGTTGGCTGTGGGCGGCATCGCCGGGCTCGTTCTGCTCCTGGGAGCTGTCGGCATGCTGAACATCTCAATGGTCACCGTGCGGTACCGGGTGCGCGAGATCGGCATAAGACGAAGTTTTGGGGCCACCTCCCGACGGATCTTCCTTGGCGTCATGATGGAGTCTGTCGTGGCAACGGCGGTGGCCGGGATGGCCGGAGTGATGCTGGCCGTTGCCGTGGTCAAGAACCCATGGATCGAGTCCAAAATCGCTCCCGGCCTGAGTGAATACCCGGCGTTTCCGATCGAGGCTGCCATGCTGGGCCTGGGGGCAGCCGTCCTCGTCGGTGCGATAGCCGGAGCGATACCGGCGTTCGTGGCTGTCCGCGTCAAGGTGATCGACGCTATCCGCTTCTAGGAGACGCGGCGGCCGCCAGTTGGGCGGCATCACAGGGCACTCAGCCGCACCACTCAGGCTTACGCCGCTAACTTGCGCATCTGTGGGCCCGGGGTGGGTTCGGGCTGGAAACAGCCGCATCCCAGCGCCGCCTGGCCGGCCGCCTCAGGAAAAGGATGGACATGACGGCGCGCCGCCGGATACGGCGTCTTGATCTGGCTTCGGTAGGATGAAACAAGACGGTTGTCCGGTTTAGTAGCGACCGATAGGCCGGGGGCTTCGAGGACGTGCCGGATCGGCAGTCAAAATTGGGGGATACACGAATGGCACTGCTCGACGCCGAAGAAACGAACGCACCGTCTGCCGTGCCCTCTCTTGAGGCCGTGCCGGACTCCAGCCCGGACCGGCCCGGCCGGCCCGGCAGGACCTGGAGCTGGACGGGGCGCCGGTCGTGGGGCCTCCCGGCCCTGCCTCCGCTCGCCAACCGGCTGACTGCGCCCTTGGCCCTTGCCGGCTTGGTGGCCCTGGTGGTTATCTGGCTCGGCGTCTGGTCAAAGCAGGGGATCGACTTCAGCGTCTATTGGCACGGCGGCAAGATCCTCAATGAGGCTGGCCCGGCGGCGTCAGGCCTCTACGGACCCTCCGTTGCCTGGGCCGGCGGTCCAGGATTGCCTTTTACCTACCCGCCGTTCGCCGCATTGTTCTTCGGGCTGCTGGCCCAGCTTCCGGAAAAGCTCGCCCTGAACCTCTTCAACACCGCCGGCGTCCTGGTTGCGCTCTGGGTTGCGGTGCGCGGCGTCCGCTACTGGAGTGCCAAGGCGGACTGGCGTAGAACATTCCATTCCACCGGCAACCGCCTGGCTGCGGCCCTGATGGTCCTGGCCGTGTTGAACCTCGGCCCGTGGCGCGAGACCCTGGCGTTCGGCCAGATCAACATCCTGCTGATGGGCCTGATGGCCGCGGACCTGCTGGCCCGCAACCCGCGCTGGACCCGGGGCTTCCCCGGCGGCGGCTTCCTGGTCGGCGTCGCGGCGGGCATCAAGCTCACACCCCTGGTCTTCGGGCTCTACTTCCTGATGCGCAAGGACTGGCGCGGACTGCTGAACATGGCAGCGGGATTCACGTCCACCGTGCTGGCCGGGTTTCTGCTGCGCCCCGCCGAATCCCTGCAGTTCTGGCTGGAAATCCTGCCGGACACCTCAAGGATCGGCGGCGCGGGCTACGTGGACAACCTGTCCCTCAAGGGTGCCCTGCTGCACTTCGGCGTCCCCGCGGCAGCCGTCACCGTGCCGTGGCTGGCGCTGAGCCTGCTGGTGGTGGTGCTGGCCGCCGTGATCATCAAGACCGCCAGCGACCAGGGTGCCCGGGTGGTTGCCATCTCGACGACGGCGCTCACCATGCTGCTGATCAGCCCGGTCTCGTGGTCCCACCACTGGGTGTGGGTCGCGGCCGTCCTGCCGGCCTTCGCCTGGACCCTGCGCGAGACGCCGGGGCGCTACCCGGTCACGCGCTGGCTGATGGGCGGGGTTCTGGGCATCTCCGTGCTCGTGTTCCTGTTCTCGCCGAAGACCATCGGCACCGCCTTGGGCGCGGAGAACCTGGACATCCAGACGCCCGGGCTCTGGATCATGGCCTCGAGCGCCGGAGTCTTCTGCGCCCTCGCCATCCTGGTGTGCTGGTTCGTCGCCCTCCGCCGGGGCTCGCTGGCGCCGGCCTTCGACCTCCACGGGGACAGCGCCCCGTCCAAGCTATGGCCAGCCAGAACTAGAGGTTCCGCGGCAGGGCGCCGCAAGGCTGCTGCGGGCAGTCGCAGGCATCACGCCGAGGAATCCATCCTCGCCCCTCGCGGCACGGGAATTTCGGTGGCAACCAGTCTGGACAGGGTCTGCGGGTCCTCGTGAAAATCTTCATGCATGATCCCGGGAAGCAGGATGGACCACATCTCTTCAATCCGCTGCATGACATCAGCGCGCCCGGTCAGGACGCCGGAGACCATCTGAACCCCGGTGAACGATGCAACAATGTATCTGGCAAGAGCCACGGAGTCGACGGAGGATCGTACCTGTTTCTCTCCCTTGGCCCGATCGGTCAGCTGCTTCATGACCGCTATCCAGTCCTCGTACGGGGCTTGCACCGGCTGGCAAAATGCTGTTGCTTCCAGCGTGAGACGGATGCCTGCCCTGACGACAGGTTCGTGCACCAGCTTGAGCCCGAACACGCGGCACAGGAGAATCATGGCGGGCAGGGCGGGCCGGTCCTCGGCGAGGAGAGTTTCGCTCTCAGCCACGACGATCCGGTGCTGCTCCTCGATGACCGCTCGGGCCAGATCTTCCTTGGACTGGAAGTGAAAGTAGAGCGCCCCCTTGGTCACCTGGGCCGCATCGGATACCTGGGTCAGACTGGCGCTGCCGTAGCCGTGCTCCTCAAAGACCGCTGCAGCTCCGGCAATTATCGCCTCACGGGTGGCCTTGGCGCGATCCTGAAGGACCATAAATGAACCCCAACTCTGCAATTCGGTCTGGCTCCCGGATTTCACTCATTCGCGGCCTGTAGCAAGCAGGCATCCTTGCCGACGGAGATCCTGCTGATCGGAGCCGTCGGTTTCATTGCTCGCCGGGACTTTCAGGCGCTCCGGGCACGGGACGGCGTCCTTGTTTGAATCCTAGCAAGACGGCGGGAAGGAAGCCCGCATGCACGGAATGATCAAATGAAAGCGTTGCGTCTCCGTGGGGTCGCCGGCTTTAAACGACAGCAGGTCAGAGGCAAATTGTCTCTGACCTGCGACGGGGTGGGCCCTGTGGGGATCGAACCCACGACCCACGGATTAAAAGTCCGATGCTCTACCAACTGAGCTAAAGGCCCCAGCCAACAGCCCTTGAATCGCGGATCAATCCGCGGCTCAGGAGCCGATCAGCCCAGTCCATTTCTGGACCTTAACACTGTACCCCAGACCGGAGCCGGATTTGCGCACGACGGCGGTGCGCCGCCGTCGTGCCGTCACTGTCCCAGCTGCCCCGTGCCGGTGGCCGGCCCCATGGTCGATTCCCGCACAGCACAGGAGTAGCGTGGTGGCATGAGCGAGCAAGCAGCATCCAGCAGCCCCGGACCGCACCGGCACCACAAGCCGAAGCCCTTCGCGCCGATCGACTTTGAGCCCTTCGCCGGCGGCGCCGATCCGGCCCGCATCTCCGAGGCCGCCCACCTCGCTGCGCAGGCGCTCGTCCGCCGCGGACGCGACAGCGATGACCCCACAATCACCAAGCGGCTGGTGAAACTCGCCGATGAGCAGGGACTGGACGCCATTGCCGAGATGTGGGCCGAAAGCCCGGCACGTTCGCTCCCGGGCGCCTTGTGGCGCCTGTACGCCCTTCGCGCCGCCACCATCCAGGACCCGGAGCGCATTTCGGTCTACTTCAAGGCGGGCAAGGACACGGCGCAGGTTTCCCATGTGGTGGCCGGCGCTGCCGAGCCGCCGGGGGCGGATGAAATGAAGTCGATGGCGGATGCCATCCTCTCCGGAGCGTTCGACGGCGAGTTCGACGTCGCGCTGGAACGTTCCGCAGCCTTCTGCCGCGTCGTGGCGCTGGGCCAGGCAACCCTCGCCGACGGTGCCGAGCACAGCAATGAGAACCACGCGAGCAAGCTCACACGCAATTCGCACCTCCTGGTCAAGACCGCCGAGGACCTGGAACACGCCGCCAATGCCTGGCGGCTGGGCGAACTGGACTGACGCGAACCGGACTGAGGCGAACCGGACTGACACCGGCCGCGGCCCCGTACACACGCCGACGCCGGACTGTCAACGTTGACTTGGTGCAACTGTCGTAGAACACTAAAAGCGGTGCCGAACCGCGAAACCCCCGGGCTTCAACATCTAGCCGCCTAGAGCGGCCTACCGCCGAGAGGCGTATCCGGTTCGGCACCATTTTTTCTGCCCTTTTGCTGGCCGGCGTCACATTCCCCGAGCCTCTTTTGACGGTTTCCCGGCCCCCGCAACGCTGCCGGTAAAGTAATCCTCATGCGCGGGTCATCGTCAAGTCACACGGCCGGCAGACAACACCCCAGCATCTCCCTCCCGAAGACCGGTGACCCCACGTGAAGCTGCGCCTTTTTCCCCAGGAGCCCGCCGGGCTGAACCTACTTTCCCTGTTGGCACGGCAGATTGTGCTCGCCACCGGCACTCTTTCGGAAATCCTCGGCGCCCCGGCAAGCGAACACGGCCGGCTCGTGGAGGACATGCACAACCACGAGGCCAAGTCCGCCGAGCTGCACTTTGCCCTGCTGACCCACATGCGGACCAGTTTCGTGAACCCGCTCCCCCGCGAAGACATGTACGCGCTCTCCCGCTACCTCAACGAGGCAATGGAGAAACTCGACGCCGCGGCCGAGCTCGTGTCCCTGTACAAGCTGGACCGCCTGCCCAAGCGGGCCGCGGACCAGCTGGAGATCATCAGCCGGCAGGCCGAGCTCACCGTCGACGCCATGCGCAGGCTCAACAACCTGGACGACCTCGAGGACTACTGGATCGAGATCCTTCGGCTGGCCAAGCGCGCGGAACGGACCCACCGAGTCTGGGTGGCGGACATGCTCAATGACATGAAGTCGGCCCAGTACGCGCGCAACCGCGACATCGCCAACCAGCTCGTGGAAGTCACCAAGGATATGCGGCGGATTGCCACCCAGGTAGGCAGCATCATCGTCAAGGAATCCTGAGGTGACGGGGTTCTTCTTTGCCCTGGTGGTGATTTTCGCCGGGGCGTTTGCCTTCCTGAACGGCTTCAGGGACGCCTCCACGTCCGTGGCCCTGGCGGTGCGGACACGGGCCCTGACCCCCACCGTCGCGGTACTGCTGGCCGGTCTATTCAACTTCATCGGCGCCGGCCTGAGCGCCACCCTGGCGCTGGAAGTCAGCCGGAGCTGGATCCAGCTGCCGGCCGGGCGGAACGGCCTGACCATCCTTATGGCGGGCCTCGCCAGCGCCGCCGCCTGGGGTGTCTACACCTGGTGGCGCGGGATCCCGTCCTCATCGACCCATGCGCTGGTGGGCGGCCTGGCCGGCGCCGGCGTCGCAAGCGTCGCGGTGGGCGGGCATTCGGTCGCCGGTGTGGATAATTCCCTGCTGTTCCAGGTGGTGCTGCCCCTGCTGCTGTCACCGGCCATTGCGTTCGCGGGCGCTTATCTGCTGGTGTGGCCCGCGACCTGGGCCGCGCGCTACACACCCACGAACGTCGTCAACAGCCGGTCCCGCCGGGCCCAGGCCATCGCCGCCGGCGTTGTCGCGTTCGCCCACGGGCTGCAGGACGGACAGCGGACCGGCGCCGTGCTGATCCTTGCCCTGCTGGCCGCCGGGCTGTCCGACGTCGGCTCCGTGCCGATCTGGGTGGCGCTGCTCACCGCGTCCATGCTGACGGCAGGGACGCTGGCCGGAGGCTGGCGGATTTCCTACACCGTGGGCTACCGGCTGATCCGGATGGATCCGCTGCGCGGGTTCGTCGCCCAGCTCTACAGCTCGGTGATCCTGCTCGTCGGCGCGATCGGGCTGCACTGGCCCATCTCCACGACGCATACCGTGACCACTGCCGTGCTGGGGGCCGGCACGAACCAGGGATTCCCCGCCACAAACCGGCGGCTCGTGATGCGCATCCTGGCTTTCTGGGTGCTCACGCCGATCGTCACCGCAGCCGTCGCGTTCGTGCTGGAACTCTCGCTCTCGCCGCTCGCGGGACTTTAGGAGTGGACTGCTGACCGCCACCGACGCGGATCCGGCGAAGATCGCCCGCAACGAGGAACAGATCGCGGCCGAGGCGCCTCGCGGCACAGGCGGCCAACGCCGAGTGGTACGCTGGGCGAAGTTTCACCACGTTCACCAGTTTCACCTACTTTCACCCCGGAGGCCCCGGTGCAGAACCCCTTTAAACCGACCGCCGGAGCCACCCCGCCGGACCTGATCGGGCGGGCCGGGCTCCTGGACGAATTCGAGTACGGCCTGCAGCAGGGCTCGGGCGCTCCCGGACTCCTCACCATCATTACCGGGTCCAGGGGCATCGGCAAGACCGTCATGTTGAGCGCTGCAGAAGCGATCGCGAGAAACCACGGCTGGGCCGTGATCTCCCGGACAGCCAATCCCGGTTTCCTGGCTAAGATCGGCGACGACATGCTCCGCCTTGTCGACGAGCTCGGGGACGGCCCGCCCACACGGAAGATCACCGCCTTCTCGGCGGCAGGGTTCGGGTTGACCACCCAACTCGCCCAGGAACGCATTCCGGATTGGCGCCGGACCGGGGAGGAATTGCTGCGGCTGCTGGAAGCCAAAGGTACAGGCCTGGTCATCACGATTGATGAAATCCATGCCGTCGACCGGACTGAAATTTCACAGCTCGCCGCCGACGTGCAGCACTTCATCCGCGACGGGCTGCCCATCGGCCTGATCTTCGCTGGCCTCCCGTCGGCCGTGTCCGATCTGCTTAACGAAGGTGTGGCCACCTTCCTGCGGCGAGCCGACAGGATTAACCTTCACGAGGCAGCAATCGCCGAGGTCACCGCGTCCTACCGGGAACTTTTCAGCGAAGGGGGCATCGACGTCTCTCCGGAGCTGGTTAACGAGGCAGCGGAGGCCACTGAGGGCTACCCTTTCCTCATTCAGCTCGTTGGCTACTACCTTTGGATGGAAGCCGACAAGGCCGACTGGACCTTGGACCAGAACAGCGTTCGCACCGCCGTCGCCGCCGCGCAGCGACGGAACACCCTGGTTGTCGTGGAGTCCGCGCTATCGGACATCTCCGACAAGGACCGTGAATTCCTTCATGCCATGGCCGAGCAGGACGGCCCATCAGCAGCCAGCCAGATCGGGCTCATCATCAAATCCAAACCCAACGTGGTGTCCAAGTACCGAAACAGACTGATTGCAGCCGGCCTGATCGAATCAGCCGGCTATGGCAAGGTCGACTTCGCCATCCCCGGCCTTCGTCAACACCTTCGAGGATAGCTGCCAGCTGAAGCTTGCCGCGGCGATCCGTGCACCAGGGCGGTGAAGCGAATCGGCCGACCGACCGACCGATGATCCATTATTGGTATATCGGGTGTTTATCCGAAACGGCCCGAGACGTAGTCCTCGGTCGCCTTCTGCGTCGGGTTGCTGAAGATGGTGTGGGTGTCACCGTATTCGATCAGCTTGCCCGGTTTTCCGGTGCCGGCAATGTTGAAGAACGCGGTCTTTTCCGAAACACGCGCGGCCTGCTGCATGTTGTGGGTCACGATCACCACGGTGTACTGGTCCTTTAGCTCATTGATGAGGTCCTCGATGGCGAGCGTGGAGATGGGGTCCAGCGCCGAGCAGGGCTCGTCCATCAGGATGACCTGGGGTTCCACGGCGATGGCGCGGGCGATGCAGAGGCGCTGCTGCTGGCCGCCGGACAGGCCGGAGCCGGGCTTGGCCAGCCGGTCCTTGACCTCGTTCCAGAGGTTGGCGCCCTGCAGGGAGCGCTCCACCAGGGCATCGGCCTCGCCCTTGGAGATCTTCTGGTTGTTCAGCTTCACGCCGGCGAGCACGTTGTCGCGTATGGACATCGTGGGGAACGGGTTGGGGCGCTGGAACACCATGCCGATCTGCGAGCGGACGGTCACCGGGTCCACGCCGGGGCCGTAGAGGTTGTCGCCGTCGAGCAGCACTTCGCCTTCAACCCGGGCGCCGGGAATCACCTCGTGCATGCGGTTCAGGGTGCGCAGGAAAGTGGACTTGCCGCAGCCGGAGGGGCCGATGAAGGCGGTGACGGACTTGGCGTCGATGTTGATGTTGACGTCTTCGACGGCGAGGAATTTGCTGTAGTAGACGTTCAAGTCTTTGACGTCGATGCGCTTAGACATGATGTTCCTTCACTTGCTGGAGGTACGGGCTGAAGAGTTGGCGCGCCGGGCTAGCGGCCGGTCTTGGGGGCGAACATGCGGGCAACCAGGCGGGCGCCGAGGTTGAGCAGCATCACCAGGACGATGAGCACCAGGGCGGCTCCCCAGGCGCGCTGGGAGGACGGATCCGGGTTGGACGGCGAGGTGGGGTTCAGGATCTGCGTGTAGATGAAGGTGGGCAGCGAGGCCATCCAGCCGCCGAACACGTTGTTGTTGATCGACGTGGCGAAGCCGGCGGTGACGAGGATCGGGGCGGTCTCGCCGATCACCCGGGCGATCGCGAGGGTGACGCCCGAGGCGATGCCGGAGATCGCCGTCGGGATGACCACTTTCAGGATGGTCCGCCATTTGCGGACGCCCAGGGCGTAGGCCGCCTCGCGGAGTTCGTTGGGGACGATCTTGAGCATTTCCTCGCTGGAGCGCACCACCACCGGGATCATCAGCACGGACAGTGCGACGGCGGCGACGGCACCGGTTTTGGTTCCCGGCCCCACTACGGCGAAGAAGAAGGCCGCCGCGAACAGGCCGGCCACAATCGAGGGGATGCCGGTCATGACATCCACGAAGAACGTGATGGCGCGGGCCAGCGGACGGTCGTTGCCGTACTCCACGAGGTAGATGGCGGTCAGCAGGCCGACGGGCACCGAGATGACGGTCGCCAGCAGGGTGATCTGCAGGGTGCCGATCAGGGCGTGGAAGATGCCGCCGACCACCGGGGCGCCTTCCTCGACGCTCTTGTTGTCGAAGGCGCCGGTGACACCGTTCATGGACGTGGTGAGGAAGCCGGGGTCCGTGAGCCCGGGCAGGCCGTTCACCAGCACGGTCCAGATCACGGAAATCAGCGGCAGCAAGGCGACCAGGAAGGAGCCCACGACGAGGCAGCTGGCCAGCTTGTCCTTGGCCCGGCGTGAGCCCTCCACGACGGCGCTCCAGCCGACGAGGCCGGCGGCGAAGAGGATGGCGGAGACGATTCCCCAGCCGAAGGCGTTGAAACCGATCAGGGCCAGGATGGCAGCACCGAGAATCAGGGCGATGCCCAGCACCAGATAGGGGGCCCACTTCGGCAACTGGCCCTTGGTGAGGGCCGAGCGCTTCTGGACGGGGGTCAGGGTGGAGGTCATTTAGTTGGCTCCCGAGAATTCTTTGTGCCGGGTGATGATCCAGCGGGCGATCATGTTCACGCCGAGGGTGATGACAAACAGCACCAGGCCGGCGGCGATCAGCGTGCTGACCTTCAGCCCGCTGGCCTCGGGGAAGTTCAGGGCGATTTCGGCGGCGATGGTCTGGTTGCCGGAGCGGATCAGGCTCGCGGTGAGCGCGCCGGAGGACAACACGAGCGCGACGGCCATGGTCTCGCCGAGCGCGCGTCCGAGGCCCAGCATCACCGCACTCACGATTCCGGGGCGGGCGAATGGCAGCACGGCGATCCGGATCATTTCCCAGCGGGTGGCGCCGAGCGCCAGCGCGGCCTCCTCGTGCAGCTTGGGGGTCTGCAGGAAAATCTCACGGGTCAGGGAGGTGATGATGGGCAGGACCATGACGGACAGCACGATCCCTGCGGTGAGGATGGTTTTGCCGGTGGCCGAGGCCGGCCCCTGGAAGATCGGCAGCCAGCCCATGTTGTTGGCCAGCCAGTTGTAGGCCGGGGTGATTTCCTTGGCCAGGAAGGCGGCGCCCCAGGCGCCGTAGACCACCGAGGGGATGGCGGCCAGCAGGTCGATCACGTAGCCCAGGGCGGACGCGAGCCGGCGCGGGGCGAAGTGCGAGATGAAGAGCGCGACGCCGATCGCGACCGGGGTGGCGATCACGAGGGCGATGACGGCTGCGATGAGGGTGCCGATGACGATCGGCCAGATGTAGGCGAAGAAGCCTTCGCCGCCCTGGATCTTGTCCGGGGAGGCCACGAGGGCGGGGATGGCCTGGATGACGAGGAAGAGCGCCACTCCGAAGAGCACGGCCAGGATCAGGCACCCTGCGGCCAAGGTGGCTGCGGAAAAGACTTTGTCTCCGGTGCGGCCTGCGCCCCGGGACGTGGTCAGGGAGGTGGTGGTCACTTCACGATCCTTCAGATCTTTGGGTACTTCGGACAAACACGTCGGTTCCCTGCCCCGGCCGGCCGTCGGTGACGGCCGTACCGGGACAGGGAACCTGGATCAGGCTGGTGTTTCCACTATGCCTGTCAGCGCAAGGTATCCCTAGGACTTGACCTTGATGGACTCGATGGACTTGAGGGCCTTGTCCTGCAGGGTCTTGGACAGCGGGGCGGACTTGGCGGCGTCGGCGGCTGCCTTCTGCCCGGCGTCGGAAACCACGTACTTATCGAAGCCCTTCACGAGGTCGACGGTTTCCTGCTTGTCGTAGGTGCTGCAGACAACGTGGAAGGAGACCAGCACGATCGGGTAGGCGCCCGTGATGGTGGTGGTGCGGTCCAGCTTGATGGACAGGTCGTTGGCGTTGCGGCCTTCAACCGGCTTGCCGGCGTCGACTGCCTTGGCAGCGGCGTCGGCGGAGATCTTCGTGAAGGAATCGCCGACCTTGATCTGCGCGATGCCCAGCTTGCCGCTGACGGCGGAGTCGTCGGCGTAGGTCACGGCGCCCGGGGTGTCGGTCACTGTCTTCACCACGCCGGAGGTGCCCTTGGCGTTCTCGCCCTTCAGGGCTGCGGGCCAGATGCCGGCGGACTTGTCGGTCCAGGCCTCGGGGGCAGCGGCGGCAAGGTAATCGGTGAAGTTGGAGGTGGTGCCGGAATCGTCCGAGCGGTTCACCGGGGTGACCTTGAGGTCCGGCAGCGTGGCGTCCGGGTTCAGGGCTGCGATGGCGGGGTCGTTCCACTTGGCGATCTCGCCGCGGAAGATCTTGGCGACGGTGGCGGCGTCGAGCTTCAGTTCCTTGATGTCGGGCAGGTTGAAGGCCACCGCGATCGGGGAAATGTAGACCGGGATGTTGAGGGCGCCCTCGGGGCCGCACTTCGCCATGGAGCTGGCGTACTCATCGTCCTTGAGGTAAGCGTCGGAGCCGGCGAACTGCGCGGAGCCGTCCAGGATGGCCTTGCGGCCGGCACCGGAGCCGTCCGGGGAGTACTGCACGTTGGCGCCCTGGTTTGCGGAGGCGAAGTTGGTCTTCCACACGTCCATGGCTGCACCTTGGGCGGAGGAGCCGATGCCGGTCAGGGTGCCGGTGACCTTGGTGCCTGCGGCAGCGGACTGCGTGCCTGCGGCAGTGCCCGTTGCGTTGTCGGAACCACAGGCGGTGAGCGCGAGTGCGCCGGCTGCGATGACAGCGATAGCCGCGTGGCGGCCGAAGCGGAGTGCCTTCACTGGATGTACCCCTTCCAGGGATTTTCTATTCGTGCCGGGCCGGAGAAGCCCGGACACAAGGATGCGTACGGTTTGTACCTCTATCGAAGGTAGGTGCCCCAGATGAAGAGAATTGCCGTCCAAAGTGAACGGGGGGTTAACGACGCCGGTACCTTGGCTTACATCTGCCGGGTTGCCATTGCGCTCACTGCGCCGCAGCCGTACTGGCAGCCGGCGGCACGTGCGGCCGTTGCCAGCAAATAGACTGGAGGACATGGCCTCCGCGACTGGACTTTCCGTAAGCGCACGATTCCTGCGCGGCCGCGTCCGCACCGGCATCGTCCGGAGCCGGAACTCGCTCCTGCCGGCCATGCAGATGACCGCCTGCGCCGTGGGGGCCTACGCCTTCGCCGAATACGTCCTGGGCCATACCGGACCGCTCTTCGCGGCCACCTCCTCCCTCATTGCCCTCGGCTTCTCCCGCGATCCCAGGCTGCGCCGCGTCGTGGAAGTCGGCCTGGGCTGCACCATCGGGATCGTGGTCGGGGACCTGCTGCTGCACTGGCTGGGCGCCGGAATCTGGCAGGCCGCCGTCGTGCTGCTCTTCTCCATCCTGCTGGCGCGGTTCCTGGACAGCGGCACCATCTTCACCACCCAGCTGGGTCTGCAGTCCCTGCTGGTGGTGCTCCTGCCCGCGCCAGCCGGGGGGCCGTTCACCCGCAGCATCGACGCCGTCGTGGGCGGCGTGTTCGCACTGCTGGTGACCATCCTCATTCCCAAGGACCCGCGCCGGGAACCCCGCAATGACGTCAAGAAGCTCCTGCACGAGCTCGCCGAGGTGCTGCGGGAATGCGCCTCCGCCCTGAGCTACAGCGACTCCACCCAGGCCTGGCATGCGCTCATCCGCGGGCGGAACTGCCAGCCCCTGGTCGACGCCATGCGCCAGTCCCTGCGCGCCTCCGGCGAGGTGGCCACCCTGGCTCCCGCCTACCGTCGGCACCGGGACGAGCTGGACCGGATGGAGCAGTCGCTGGACTACATCGACCTCGCGCTGCGCAACAGCCGGGTCTTTGCCCGCCGCCTGACCAGCGCCATCAACCATGCAGCGCTCTCGGACGAGGCCACCCAGAACATCGCCGAGGTCCTGCGGGAGACCGCCGATGCCGTCGACGATCTGTCCCTGGGCCTGGCCGAAGTCCATGACGGCGTCCGGCGCGCGCACCTGCGGACGGCCAGGACGGACCTCAGCGAGATCGCCGGCAGGCTGCACCCCCGGCTGCTGGACGTCCAGCGGCTTGAGGGCGAGACGGTGGTCATGCTCTTCCGTCCGCTCATGGTGGACCTGCTCGAAGCCACCGGCATGGATCCCCAGGAAGCCCGGGAGATCCTGCCGCCGCTGTAGCTCCCGGCCCGTGGTTGTCGCCGGCCGCGGATAGGGTGGAGCAATGGCTACCAAGACTTCCCGTGCGCCCAAGGCGCCGGGCTACAAATGCGCCGAATGCGGCTGGACCGCGGCCAAGTGGGTGGGCCGCTGCGGCGAGTGCCAGGCCTGGGGCAGCGTTGAGGAGACCGGCGGCGCCGTGGCGCGGACGACGGCGGCCACCACCGTCCTGGAGCCGGCCCGCCGGATCGCCGAGGTTGACGCGACCACGGCCGCCTTCCTGCCCACCGGTGTGGACGAGCTTGACCGCGTGCTGGGCGGCGGGCTGGTTCCTGGCGCCGTCATCCTGCTCGCCGGCGAACCCGGCGTGGGCAAGTCGACGCTGCTGCTGGACGTCGCAGCCAAGTTTGCCCGCACCGCCCAGGATGTCCTCTACATCACGGGCGAGGAATCCGCGGCGCAGGTGAAGCTCCGCGCGGACCGGATAGACGCCGTCGCCGAATCCCTGTACCTCTCTGCCGAAACCGACCTCGGCCAGGCCCTGGGGCAGGTGGAGAAGCTCGAGCCGCGGCTGCTGGTGGTGGACTCGGTCCAGACCCTGAGCAGCGCCGATGTGGAGGGCAGCGCCGGCGGCGTGTCCCAGGTGCGCGAGGTTGCCGCCTCCCTGATTGCCTCGGCCAAGCGCCGCAACATGACCACGCTGCTCGTGGGGCACGTGACCAAGGACGGTTCCATCGCCGGACCCCGCCTGCTCGAGCATCTCGTGGACGTGGTCTGCCAGTTCGAGGGCGAGCGGCACTCCCGGCTGCGGCTGCTGCGGGCCGTGAAGAACCGCTACGGGCCCACCGACGACGTCGGCTGCTTTGACCTGAACGAGGACGGGATCGTGGGCTTGGCCGACCCCAGCGGGCTGTTTGTCTCGCGGACCAAGGAACCGGTGTCCGGCACCTGCATCACAGTGACCCTGGAAGGGCGCCGGCCGCTGCTGGCCGAAGTGCAGTCCCTGCTGGCCGAAAGCTCCAGCTCCCAGCCCCGCCGGGCCACCAGCGGGCTGGACAGCTCCAGGGTTGCCATGCTGCTGGCCGTGCTGCAGCAGCGGGCGGGCTGTCTGCTGCATAAGGATGATTCGTACGTGGCGACCGTGGGCGGCGTGAGGCTCAGCGAGCCCGCCACGGACCTCGCCGTCGCGCTGGCCGTGGCCTCGGCGAAAGCCAAGAAACCATTGCCGCAGCGTCTCATTGCCTTCGGTGAGGTGGGCCTGGCTGGCGAAGTCCGCCCGGTGCCCGGCATCAACCAGCGCATCCAGGAGGCCCACCGGCTCGGATTCACCCATGCGGTGGTTCCGGCGAGCCCCAACGGACCGGGGCCGGTCCCCACCGGGTTCTCAGTCCGGGAGGTCGGGCACCTGACCGAGGCGCTGGGGCTGCTGATCAGCTGACGGACGGCCGGGCGCGGGCATGATGCGCTTCAGCACCAACGGACGGGAATACGGCGAGGCCAGGGCGGACACCACGGTGTCGGCCGGCACCGTGGAGGAAGGTCAGCTCGACAAGGGATACGCCGGCATTGCCGAGGACCTCCATCCCCCGTTGGAGCTGAGTAACGGTTCGGCCGAGGCGGACGTTGGTAAACGCCCGCCTCGGCCGAAGTCACGGCTGAGGCCGCTCAGTGGTCTGCCGCGACCGGTTCCGGCGACGGGACGGTGTCGCGGCAATGACCAGGGCCGCAATGGCCACGGCTGCGCTCAGGATCAGGCCGGGACGGTACTGCTCCAGCATTGCCGCCGCATTCACGCCGGCGCCGCCGTCGGACGCGTTGCCGTGACCGCTGACCATCGCCGTGGTGACCGCCAGAACCAGGGCGGCCCCCACCTGCGTGCTGGTCTGGATCAGGCCGGCCGCCAGGCCCTGTTCCGAATTTCGGATGCCCGCGGTGGCCTGGACGTTGATGGACGGGAAGGCGAGGGCGAAGCCGATGCCCAGTAGCAGGACCGACGGCAGGATGTCCGTCACGTAGTTGGGCGAGGTGCCCACCCGCAGGAACAGCACATAGCCGAGCGCCAACGACGCCAGGCCGGTCAGAATGAGCCGCGGGGCGCCAAACTTTTCAATGAGCCGGTCCGCGAAAGGTGCACTCGAGGCCACCAGCAGGCCAGTGGGAAGAAGTGCCAGAGCCATGCCCAGCGGGCTCCATCCCAGCACGGACTGCAGGTAGAGCGTGAGGATGAACTGGAAACTCAAATACGAGCCGAACAGCCCCACCGCGCTGAGGTTGGCCCGGGCAACCCAGCCTTCCCTGAGGATGCTGAACCGGATCAGCGGGTGCCTGACGCGGTTTTCGATTACGGCGAACGCTGCCAGCACCGCTGCAGAGGCCACGAATCCGGCGATAGTTGCCACAGATCCCCAGCCGTTCCCAGGTGCCGAAACCAGCGTGTACACCAGCCCCAGCATGCCGGCGGCGAGCGTGACCGCGCCCCAGACGTCATGCCCGCTGTCCTGATCCCTGCCTTCGGCCTGGCCGGCGGCGTTGTCCCGGGGGATGTACTTCAGGCCAAGAATCACGACGGCGACTGCCACCGGTACCGAGACCAGGAAGGTCCAGCGCCAGCTCATGGCAGTCATGAGACCCCCGACGACCAGGCCGAGTGAGAAGCCGCTTGCGCCGAAGGTGGTGAAGATGGACACGGCGCGGTTTCGTTCGCGCCCTTCCGGGAAGTTGGTGGTGATGATGGAGAAGCCGGCAGGAGCCGTGAACGCCGCGGCCAGTCCTTTGACGAAGCGGGTGGCGATCAACAGGGCGGGGTCGTCCACCAGTCCGCCGAGCAGGGACGCGGCAGCGAAGACGCTGAGGGCAATGAGGAAGATGCGGCGCCGGCCGAGGAGATCCGCCATCCGGCCGCCCAGCAGGAGAAGACTTCCGTAGCCGAGCACGTAGGCGGAGACGATCCATTGGAGGGATTCGGTTCCAAGGTGGAGTTCGGTGCCAATCGAGGGCAGTGCCACACCGACCATGGATACGTCCAGCGCATCGAGCGCCAGAACGGTGCACAGGACCAGGAGCAGCATCCACTGCGCACGGGTCCATCGGACAGGTATAAGCCGTTCTCCGGCAGATCTTTCAAGCGTGGAAGATGAAGTCATGGCCTCAACTTACATGACGTGTCATTGAATGACAAGGAATATTATGACGTGGACTTTGAATCCGTCATGAACTAGAATCGCTGCATGGCAACACCGCAGGACCGCCAGCTGGTTGAGCAATGGCGCAGCATCCAGACCACCTACTTCCGTACCGCGGGCGCGATCGACCGTGCCCTGGAGTCGCGGTTCAGCATCGGCCTGACTGAGTTTGAAATCCTGGACCTCGTGGCCGACAGCGCGGACTCGGCGTGCAGGATGAAGCAGCTCGGGGAGCGGACGCCCATGACCCAGAGTGCCATGTCCAAGGTGGTGGACAGGCTTGAGAAAGCCGGACTCATCTGCCGCCATTCCTGCGAAGATGACCGGCGCTCACTGTTTCTGGAACTCACCGACGCGGGCCGTGCCCTGCACGGGAAAGCCGCCGTCGAACACCGCGCCCTGCTCAAGGAGAACCTGGCCTGAGACCGCCGTCAGGCTGACAAGACGACCGCGCATCGGCCTCTTGCGGCAGGACCAGACTCAGGCGGAGGGAATCGCTTCTGAGTAGGAGACGAGACAGTGGTTGGGTCCCAGGGTAGGAGCTCCAAGGACCAATTATTTGGGGTCAACCTTTCCATCGGCAGATTCCCGATAGCGGACGTTTATGAGCTGCCCGATGCCGGGCACGGCCCCGCCGGGCTGCATGACCTACATGGTCGGGACCAAAGCCCAGGCCGCCAGTTTGTGGACACCCAACAAAATCCTGGCGTCAACAGGAAACTAGCGTCAGCTGTGAGGCATATCCGCAGCCAGCCAGCGCAAAGGACGATCAATGACGATTCAGGCACATCCGGAGACTACCCGGTACGAAATTCTCGAAACCGCTCGCAAACATGTCCTTGAAGAGGGACGCGGGTTGACGCAGGACCAGCTGGTGGACGTGCTGCGACTGCCCGATGAGGCCCTTCCCGCTGCGCTGCAGCTGGCCCACGAGGTGCGGCTCAGGCACTGCGGCGAGGACGTGGAGGTGGAAGGCATCGTCTCCATCAAGACCGGAGGCTGCCCCGAGGACTGCCACTTCTGCAGCCAGTCCGGACTCTTCGACTCGCCCGTCCGCGGCGTGTGGCTGGACATTCCTGAACTGGTCAAGGCGGCGAAGGAAACCGCGGCCACAGGAGCCACGGAGTTCTGTATCGTGGCGGCCGTCCGAGGACCCGACATCAAGCTGATGAACCAGATCAAGTTCGCGATCGACCGGATCAACGAGGCAGTGGACATCAACATCGCCTGCTCGCTGGGCATGCTCACCCAGCGGCAGGTGGACCAGCTTGCAGAGTGGGGCGTGCACCGTTACAACCACAACCTCGAGACCGCCCGCAGCTACTTCCCCGAAGTCGTGACCACGCACAGCTACGAGGAGCGCCTCGAAACCTGCACCATGGTCAAGGCGGCCGGCATGGAGCTGTGCTGCGGGGCTTTGATCGGTATGGGCGAATCCCTGGAACAGCGGGCCGAGCTCGCAGCCGAGCTCGCAGCCCTCGAACCGCACGAGGTCCCCCTCAACTTCCTGAACCCGCGGCCCGGCACTCCACTCGAGAACCAGGGGATCATGGACGGCAAGGACGCCCTGCGCGCCATTGCCGCGTTCCGCCTGGCCATGCCCCGGACCGTGCTGCGCTATGCCGGCGGCCGCGAACTCACCCTCGGTGATCTGGGCACCCGGGAAGGCCTGCTGGGCGGCATTAACGCCGTGATCGTAGGGAACTACCTCACCACCCTGGGCCGGCCCGCCGATGCCGACCTGAATCTCCTGGTGGAACTGAACATGCCCATCAAGGAATTCCAGAAGACACTGTGAAATCTTCCATCCAGAAGCCGGATCCCTCCGGGCCCACCGACTATTGCGGTCACTGCGGCGGCACATCCGACGGCGGTGAGCTGCCGACGTTGGACACTCACCTTCGTTGCCGGGAGCAGCTGGCGCTGGAACCGCCACGGTACTGCGAGCATTGCCGCAGGCGGATGAAGGTCCAGGTCACGCCGCTGGGCTGGACCGCAGAGTGCTCCCGCCACGGGGTACTTGTCAGATGACACAGGTTCCGGTTTCGGCGCCGCTAAGCCTGATCCAGCGGGACCGCGCACGGTTGTGGCACCCGTACGCGCCGGCTTCCCCGGATCTTCCGCTGTGGGAGGTCGAGGCGGCCGAGGGCGTGCGGCTGCGGCTCCGCGGCGAAGACGGCACGCAGCATGAGGTTTTGGATGCCATGTCCTCGTGGTGGTCGGTGATCCACGGCTACCGGAACCCCGTGCTGGACGCCGCCGCGAAGCGGCAGCTGGACGGTTTCAGCCATGTGATGTTCGGCGGCCTGACGCATGCCCCGGCGGTTGAACTGGCTGAGCGGCTGGTGGACATGGCGCCGGCAGCTGCTGGCAGGTCGCGTTTGGAGCGGGTGTTCCTCGCTGACTCAGGCTCGGTTGCCGTGGAGGTTGCGCTGAAGCTGGCGGTGCAGTTCCAGACCGCGTCCGGGCATCCCCGGCGGCAGCGGTTCCTGAGTATCCGCGGCGGGTACCACGGCGACACCTTCGGGGCGATGGGGGTCTGTGATCCCGTGGACGGCATGCACGCGGCATTCCCGGGGTTGCTCGCGGGCAACGTGTTTGCTCCCCGTCCGCCGGCCGCGGCTTCTGCGACCCCGGAATCCGTTCAGGCGTGGGCATCGGAGGTCCAGGCCATCACGGCTGCACACTCCGAAGAGCTGGCCGCGATTATCGTCGAGCCGCTGCTCCAGGGCGCCGGCGGCATGTACGCGTATCCGGCCGCATGCCTGACGGCGCTGCGCCGGGTGGCGGACCGGCACGGGCTGCTGCTGATCTTCGATGAGATCGCCACCGGTTTTGGCCGCACCGGTGAGCTGTTCGCGGCCGGCCATACCGGCGTCGTTCCGGACATCATGTGCCTGGGCAAGGCCCTGACCGGCGGATACCTGACCCTCGCCGCCATGCTCTGCACCGGCGACGTGGCTGCGACGGTATCCGGCGGCCAGGCCGGGGCGCTGCTGCACGGCCCGACGTTCATGGCGAACCCGCTGGCGTGTGCGGTGGCTAATGCCAGTCTCGGCATCATCGACGGTGGCGGCTGGCGCTCCGACGTGGCCCGGATAGGCTCCGGGCTGGCCAATGGGCTCGCCCCCGCCCGGGAACTTGCGGCCGTGGCGGATGTCCGCACCATTGGTGCAGTCGGAGTCATTGAGCTGCATGATGCCGTCGACGTCCGCGCCGTCACCAGTGAGGCCATCCGGCGCGGCGTCTGGGTGCGGCCGTTCCGGAATCTCGTCTACACCATGCCCCCCTATGTCAGCACCGCGGCGGACATTGAACAGATCACCGCAGGCATGACCGCGGCCGTCGCCGAAGTCCATGAACACGCCGCCGTCCGGCGCGGAGACGCGGCATGAGCGCCTCGATGACGCAGTGGCTCGAGCGGCAGGCCGCGGTCCGGGATCGCCGAGGTCTGGTCCGACGACCCCTCCCCCGGGCCGCGGATGAACGCTTCATCGACCTGGCCAGCAACGACTATCTGGGCCTGTCCTCAGATCCCCGGCTTGCGGACGCTGCCGCGGCAGCCGCTTCGCTGTGGGGTACCGGCGCCACATCCTCGCGCCTGGTGGCCGGGACCATTCAGCTGCATCTGGACCTGGAGCAGGAACTGGCCCGGCTGGCCGGCATGGAAGCTGCGCTGGTGTTCTCCTCCGGCTATCTGGCGAATATGGGTGTGATCACGGCGATGGGCGGCCCGGGGACCCTGTTCGTGGCGGACGAGCACTGCCACGCCTCGATGATCGACGGATTCCGGCTGAGCCGCTCCCGCACGGAATCCTTCGCCCACAACAGCGTGGAGGAAGCCGGCCGGCTACTCGCCGGCCGGACGGAACCGCGCGCACTCATCGCCGTCGAATCCGTCTACAGCGTGCTGGGCGACGAGGCCCCGCTCGAGGAGCTGCTCACGCTGGCCGAGCAGCACGACGCGGTGCTGCTGGTTGACGAGGCGCACAGCCTCGGCGTCACAGGCACCGGCCACTACCGGGGACACGGTTCCGTGGCCGGGACAGCCCTTGCCGGCCACCCGAACGTCGTCGTCACCGCCACACTGTCCAAGGCCCTGGGCAGCCAGGGCGGCGCGGTCCTCGGCTCTCCCCTGCTGCGCGAACACCTCATCAACCGCTCCCGCAGCTTCATCTTCGACACCGGACTGGCCCCGGCATCCGTCGCTGCCGCCCTCGCCGCGGTGCGGATCATCCGCGACGAGCCCTGGCGCGCGGGATCCGTCCGGAACAACGCTGCGGCGCTTGCCGCGGGGCTGGCTTCGGTGCTAGCAGTCCGCGGGACCACCATCGAACCGTCGGCGGGGGCGGGGGCGGTTCAGTCCATTGCCATGCCCTCCGCAGAATCGGCCCTGAAGGCCACCCTGGCCGCGCGAACCGCCGGCGTGCGGATCGGTTGCTTCCGGCCGCCGTCCGTCCCTGACGGGATTTCGCGGCTTCGGCTCACCGCTCGCGCCAGCCTAACACCTGAGGACATTGAACACAGCTGCGCAGTGCTGCGCGGCATATTGGAGGACCTTCCATGAACCTGCCCGCCATCATCCTGGTCACGGGAACAGACACCGGAGTCGGCAAGACCATAACGACGGCGGCCCTCGCCGCCGTCCTCCAGGGGCTGGGGCGCAGCGTCGCCGTCTACAAACCCTGCCAGTCTGGAGCCTCCGCCGGCGACTCTGACACCGCCGAGATTGTCCGGCTTACCGGCGCAATGACAGCCGAAACCGGCGTGGTGCTGTGGGAGCCGTTGGCGCCCGTCGCGGCGGCCGCCGTCGACGGAACGGCACTCCCGCCGCTGGCGGTGCACGCGGGCAGGATCCGCGAGCTCGCCGGGTCTCACGATCATGTTCTGGTCGAGGGCGCGGGCGGTCTGCTGGTTGAGCTGGACTCCGACGGCGGGACGCTGGCCGAGCTCGCAGTGCTTCTGGCACCCGCCGCGGCCTTACTGCTCGTTGCGCGTGCGGCCCTCGGAACGTTGAACCACAGCGCGCTGACCCTCGAAGCGCTGGAAGCCCGCGAGCTTCAGGTGCTGGGCGTCGTGCTCGGAAGCTGGCCAGGCAACCCGGGCTTCGTGCACCTCAGCAACCGGCAGGTGCTCCAATCGTTGCGGGTTCCCTTCATCGGCGCCATTCCCGAGCAGGCCTCGGAACTGACCCCGGCCGTTTTCCGTGCTGAGGCAGCGGCCTGGCTGAACGGCCTGCCCGCATGAACCAGGCACCAGCGACCACAGGACCCTCGGAACCGCAGACGGAGAACCTTGGACCGGACCGGTGCCCATACATTGTGGTCCGTGACCCGGATGCCGTCCGGGAAGTTCTGCACCGGCCGGGCGACTTCAGCCCCGCCAATGCCCTGGTCGCGGTGACGCCCCTTGCGGGGCCTGCCCTGCGGGTGCTGCAGCGCGTGCGCTTCGCGTTGCCGCCTGTCCTGGCCAGCAATGACACTGACACGCATGCGGGGATCCGTAAGGTCGTGGCGGGCTATTTCACGCCGGCCAGGGTCACCGCCGTGGAGCCGCGTATCCGCGAACTCGCGCAGGAAGCGGCGGCGAACGCAGCGGAGCAGCTCGAACGTTTGGGCCACGTGGACCTCTTGCCGACGGTAGCGGCGTTCCCTCCCGCCGTCATCATGCTTGAACTCCTTGGGCTGCCCGTCCGGGATCTGGCGAGGCTCAAGTGCTGGGGCCTTGACTCCATGGAACTGTTCTGGGGTTGGCCCGACGAGGACCGGCAACTCGAACTCGCCCAGAGTGCCGCCGATTTCTACGTCTGGCTGCGCCAGCTTGTAGAGGAATCCGTGCCCGCGGCCGGTCGTAATCTGTTCAAGTCACTGGCCGAACACGGCTTGTCAACACCTGAGCTCTGTTCGCTTGGCTATTTCCTGCTCATCGCTGGACAGGAAACGACCACCCAGCTGATCAGCACGAGCCTGTTCCGGCTCCTCGAGGGATCCGCGCCCGTGGGCTGGGACGACGCGGCATCCGAGGCAGGCTCCCGATCCATGGTCAGGCACGTGCTTGCCACCGAATCATCAGTGCCAACCTGGCGCCGCGTGGCAGCGCAGGACACGCGGCTTGGTGGCGAGCTGATCCCGACCGGAGCCGAGATCCTCCTCGAGCTGACCGGCAATCACGGCACGCGATCAGCCGCGCCCGAGGGTTTGCCCCTACCAATGCAATCGGCCCGGCACAGACCGTCAACCTCACATGGTCTGGTTTTTGGCTCGGGCATCCACCGCTGCCTCGGGGCCAAGCTGGCAGAACTGGAGGCGGCCATCGTTGTCCAGGAGACGGCAGCCGCGCTGCCCGGAATACGGTTGCGGGACCGCGAGCCCCAATGGATCCGGCTCTTGTCTTTCCAGGCCCCTCGGACGGTCAGCGTATGGTGTCCCTACTGAACTTCTGAGTGCGCCGGCCTGTGAGGGGCGAGGGGGGCGATATGCACCTTACAGTTCGCTGCTATGGCGTCCCGGTCCTGGGCCGGTACGTCGTCGGTCAGGATGACGTCTGTGAAATCGCTGACGGGGACGAAATGGTGCAGGGACGTCCTGCCCACTTTGCTTCCGTCCATCATGAGGATTCGCCTGGTGCCTGCTTTGAGCATGGCGCGCTTCATGAAGACAATGTCCTGTTCCTGGTGGTAGGTCATCTCGGACCCCATGGTCGAGGTTGACTGGAACACTATGTCCACGGCGTAGGAGTTCACGGAGCTGTCGGTAGGAAGTCCGATGAACGAGTCGTGTGTCCGGGAGTACTGGCCGCCGATGACGATGAGACGGATGTCGTCATTCTCGCGCAGGACTTCGAGGGCCTGTCGGTAGTTCGTGAGGACGGTCAGGGGGCCGGTCTTGTTCAGCAGGCGTGCCAGCGCGAGAACGGTTGTGGAGTCGTCGAGCATGACGGACATGCCGGCCTCTACGAACTCCAGCGCCTTGTGGGCCAGGGCTGTTTTGGCCTGGGCCTGCATCTGCATGCGGATTTCGGAGCTGGCTTCGAACACGGTTGACGGCAGCGCGGAAACTCCTCCATGGACTTTGCGTAGAACTCCGCGCCCGGCAAGGTCGTCGATGTCGCGGTGAACGGTCATGAGGCTGACGCCGGCGAGGGCTGCCAGTTCGGCGGCAGTGGCGAACCCCGCTCCGACCACGTGCTCGACGAGTTTCTGCTGGCGGCGTGCCCGGGGTTTCTTCAACGCATTTGTATCGGTCATCGGCTCGCCTTCGCCTTGGATATCGTTCCCGGCACCTGTCGGGGTTCATTGCGGCTGGGCATCCGTTCAGGATATCCCGTCCGCCGTTGTGAAAAGTGTACCAACTTTTGTGGTCGAATTCACATTATTTCTGTTACTCTTATCACATCGGCAGCGGCCGGGATGATCGCACGCCGTACATCTCACCCCGAGAAAGGGAATTCAATGAAGAACTTCTATACCCGTGCAGCCGCCGTCACCGTGGCTGTCGTGGCGACTGTGGCGGCCCTGGCGGGCTGTTCCACACCCCAGGGCACCACCGGCGCCGGCGGTGACGCGTCGAACGCCAAGATCGCGTTCCTGATGCCGGACATCGCCTCGACCCGGTATGAACTGTTCGACAAGCCGCTGTTCGAGGCCAAGATCAAGTCCCTGTGTTCGGGTTGTTCGGTCATCTATTCCAATGCCAACGCCAGCGCCGCTAAGCAGCAGGAGCAGGCAAACTCAGCCCTGGCCCAGGGGGTAAAGGCGATCGTGATCGACCCTGTTGACTCGGCGGCGGCGGCCACCATCGTCAACACAGCCAAGGCACAGAACGTTCCGGTCATCGCCTATGACCGGCCAGTCCCTTCGGTTCCGGCCAGCTACTACGTGTCCTTTGACAATGAGAAGATCGGTTCCCTCATCGCCCAGTCCCTGGTGGACCACCTGAAGAAGACCAATGCCACGGGCGGGCTGCTTCAGGTCAACGGTTCCCCCACGGATGCGGCCGCAGGGTTGATCAAGAAGGGCATCCACACCGCGGTGGACGCCAGCGGTTTGAAGCTGCTGGCCGAATTCGACACCCCGGGCTGGGAACCGACCAAGGCCCAGGATTGGGTCAGCGGACAGATCACCCAGTTCCCGGGAAAGATCGCCGGCGTTGTGGCTGCCAATGACGGCACCGGCGGCGGCGCGATTGCCGCCTTCAAGGCCGCCGGAGTCAACCCGGTACCGCCCGTGACAGGCAACGACGCCGAGCTTGCAGCCGCCCAGCGGATCATCGCCGGGGACCAGTACAACACCATCTCCAAGCCGATCAAGATCGTTGCCGAAGCGGCCGCGGACATCGCCTACAAGTTTGCCAAGGGTGAAAAGCCCGAGGGCAAGGCCACCTTGTTTGATACCCCGTCGGAGCTGTTCGTCCCGACCGTGGTCACGATCGACAACCTCAACGAGGCCCTGGTGTCGAGCGGGATCCTGAAGGTCTCCGACCTCTGCACGCCGACCTACGCTGCAGCCTGCGCCAAGGCCGGCATCAAATAACAGGGAAAGGTGCCCCGCCCGTCCGGCGGGGCACCGATCCACCGTACGAACAACGATTACTGCTTAGAGGATCACATGTCTTCAACACCCAACTCACCCGGTGACGGGACCGGAGCCCCCCTTCTGGCTTTGCGCGGCATCAATAAATCCTTCGGCGCCGTCGCCGCTCTCATGGACATCGATCTGGACGTGGCTGCGGGAGAGGTCGTGGCCATCGTCGGGGACAACGGTGCCGGCAAATCAACACTGGTCAAAGTGCTCTCCGGAGTGCATGCCCCCGACTCGGGGACCATCGCCTTCGAGGGCAGCGACGTAACCATCCCGACACCGATGGCCGCCCTGCACCTGGGCATCGCCACCGTCTTCCAGGACCTTGCCCTCTGCGACAACCTCACCGTCGTCGACAATCTCTTCCTTGGCCGCGAGATCTCACCGCTGCGGCTGAACGAAGTCGAAATGGAAACCCGGTCCTGGGAGCTGCTGAAGCAGCTCTCCGCCAAGATTCCCTCGCTGCGCACACAGGTCGCCTCCCTTTCGGGCGGGCAACGCCAGACCGTGGCCATCGCGCGGTCACTTCTCGGGGAGCCCAAAATAGTCATCCTGGACGAACCCACCGCCGCCCTCGGCGTAGCCCAGACCGCTGAAGTGCTGAACCTGGTGGAGCGGCTGCGCGAAAGAGGGCACGGCGTCATCATGATCAGTCACAACATGGCCGATGTGCAGGCGGTCGCCGACCGCGTCGCCGTGCTCCGGCTTGGCCGCAACAACGGCGACTTCCGCGTCAGCGACGTCTCAACGGAAGACCTCATCGCCGCCATTACCGGTGCGACGGACAACGTCGTTTCCCGCCGGTCCGCCACACGCGGAACACCCGGACCTGCAACACCCAGCGAGGAGAACCTGGCACAATGAACAGCAAAACCGCACCCACGCCCCAGATCCGGCCGCTGGACCTGCAGGACGAACGGCTTCAGGACCGCACCGGACTCAAGGGACAACTCAAGGCCTTCGTGGACAGGACACGATCCGGAGACCTCGGCGTCCTGCCCGTCGTGGCGGGGCTCATCGTCATCTGGGCCATCCTTCAAAGCCTGAACCCGATCTTCCTCTCCAGCGCCAACCTGGTGAACCTGAGCATGGAAAGCTCCGCGGTCGGAATCATCGCGCTCGGCATCGTCGGGGTCCTCCTCGTCGCGCAGATCGACCTGTCCGTCGGTTCCGTCAGCGGACTGTCCGCGGCCGTCGTCGCCGTGACCGTCGTCAACCTGGGCTGGCCGGTCTGGCTCGCCGTTCTGGCCACGGTGGCCCTGGGCGCGGTCATCGGCTGGGTCTACGGACAGATCTTCAACCGCTTCGGTGTGCCCAGCTTCGTCATCACCCTCGCCGGTCTGCTGGGGTTCCTTGGCCTGCAGCTGTACGTTCTCGGAGCCAAGGGCTCCATCAACCTTCCCTTCGATTCGGCCCTCGTCTACTTCGCCCAGCTCGCCTTCGTGCCGCCGTGGCTTTCCTATGTCCTCGTCGCCGCAGCGGCCGGCGGCCTGTTCGCCACCGACTACCTCCACGCCCGTGCCCGGCGGACCGCTGGGCTGTCATCGATGCCGCTGCAGAGCATGATCCCCCGCAGCGTCCTGCTGCTGCTGGTCCTGGGATTGGTCGTCTGGTACCTGAACCAGACACGGGGTGTGGGCTGGATGTTCGTCTTCTTCATCGCCCTGATACTGGCGATGAACTACCTGCTGAAGCGGACCAAATGGGGCCGGTCAGTCTACGCAGTCGGAGGCAACGCCGAAGCGGCCCGCCGGGCGGGCATCAACGTCAAAGCCGTTTACACCTCGGTCTTCGTCACCTGCTCCACCCTGGCAGCCGTCGGCGGACTGCTGGCCGCGGCACGCCTGGCCGCAGCCAACCAGGGCAGCGGCGGCGGAGACGTCAACCTCAACGCCATCGCCGCCGCCGTCATCGGCGGCACCAGCCTCTTCGGCGGCCGGGGAAGCGCCTTCTCCGCACTTCTGGGCATCGTCGTCATCCAGTCAATATCCAGCGGACTGACCCTGCTGAACCTGGACTCCTCGTTCCGTTTCATGGTCACCGGCGTCGTCCTGCTGCTGGCCGTCATGCTCGACTCCGTCTCCCGCCGCTCCCGCACCTCGCACGGCAGGGCCTGACCCGCAACCTGCGGGCCACACATCCACAGCACGAAGGAAGGATCGGACATGGCGGTCATCTGCGTTGATGCCGGCACCACGATGATCAAAGCAGTCGGGTACGACGAGGACGGGATCGAGGTCGCGGTCGTCCGCCAGGCCACAGCCTTGGCCCGCCCGCAGCCGGGCTGGGCGGAGCAGGACATGCAATCGGTCTGGGACGCCGTGGTCTTCACCGTCCGCGGCGTCGCCGCCCGGCTCCAATCCGAGGTCGACTATCTGGCCATCACCGCCCAGGGCGACGGCGCGTGGCTCGTCGCCTCCGACGGGGCGCCCACGGGTCCGGCCATCCTGTGGAACGACGGCCGCGGCGTGGACATCCTCTCCGCCTGGACTCACGCCGGGGTCCTTGAACGGGCCTTCCCCATCAACGGTTCGCTGACATCCTCGGGAATGCCCAACGTCATCCTCAGCTGGCTGCGGCAAAACGATCCGGACCGGCTCGACCGCTCGCACGCGTCCCTGACCTGCGGAGGATGGATCTTCGCCCAAATGACCGGCGAATTCGCGATCGACGAGTCCGACGCGGCCGCCCCCTTCATGGACATCCACACACGCCAGTACTCCCCGGAGCTGCTGCGCCTCTACGACATGGAATGGGCACAGGCGTTGCTGCCGCCCATCCGCGACGACCACCACCGAGCGGCGGAGCTCACCGCTCACGCCGGGGCACTTCTCGGCCTTCCGGCCGGGCTGCCGGTCGTGATGTCCTCATACGACATAGCCTCCACCGCTATCGGCGTCGGCGCCGTCACTCCCGGCCAGGCCTGCTGCATCCTGGGCACAACACTGTGCACCGAGATCATCACCGACCAGGTCCGGATCAGCGACCCTGCCGCCGGCCTGAACATTGCCCCGGGACTGCCGGGACTGATCCTGCGCTCCTTCCCCACACTCGCCGGCGGCGAGGTCATCCAATGGGCCTGTGAATTGCTGGGAATCGCGGACCCGGACGCGCTCACGGAATTAGCCTCCACGTGCGGTCCCGGCGCGGGGGGGCTGATGTTCCTGCCGTATTTCTCCCCCGCGGGCGAGCGGGCGCCATTCCTGGATCCGCTGGCGCGGGGGACGTTCCTGGGGATGTCCTTCGAACACCGGCGCGAACACATCGCCAAGGCTGTCCTGGAAGGACTCACCCTGGTCATCCGGGACTGCCTCACCGCCTCCGGAGACTCCCCCACGGAACTGCGGGTATGCGGCGGAGGAGCAGCCAGCACGCTGTGGCTGCAGATGATCGCCGACGTCACCGGCATCCCGGTGCTGAGGTCCACGGACACCGAGGTGGGAGCCAAAGGTGCATTCCTGATCGGACTCGTCGCCACCGGCCGCGCCGGCAGCGTGCAGGAAGCAGCCCCCAAGTATATACGGATCCGGGACACTTTCACACCGGAACCGTCCCGGGCGGCCTTCTACAGCGAACTCTACGAAGACTTCCTGGCCCTGCGGCACGTGACCAGGCAGGCCTGGCCCCGGCTGGCCATGATGCGGCAGCGCTCCACGGAAAACAACAGGCCGGACACGGTACCGTCTCACAACCCCGCGCCCCCGGGCGACTCCCCCGGGGCCCCACCGCCCCCCGTCGCCGCGCCGCGAACCATCCAGCCGCGAACCAGTCACGGGCCAGAGAGAAGCATATGAAAGACCAACCAAACGCCATCGACGACGTGTGGGTCGGAATCGATCTGGGGACCCAAAGCGTCCGCGTCCTTGCCGTCACCGGATCCGGTACGGTGCTCGGTTCCGGCAGCCGCCCGCTCACCAGCCACCGGGACGGCGCCCGCCACGAGCAGAACCCGGAACAATGGTGGGAGGCGGTCGCCGGCGCCTCCTCTGAGGCGCTTCGGGACGCACCCGCATCGGCGGTACGGGGCGTTGCCGTCGACGCGACTTCCGGCACCATCCTGCTCATGGACCGGGACGGCCGGCCACTGACGCCGGGGCTCATGTACGACGACGGACGCGCCGCAGCGGAGGCCGCCCGCGTCAACAATGCCGGGGCCGACGTCTGGGGCGAACTGGGCTACCAGCGGATGCAGCCGGCGTGGGCCCTGCCGAAGCTACTCTGGCTGCTGCGCGAGCATCAGGACAAAGTCCCCGGCGCCCGGCTGGCCCATCAGAACGACTTCATCAACCGCCAGCTCACTGGCCATGACGTCCCCACCGACCTGAGCAATGCCCTCAAAACAGGGGCACACCTCATTCAGGAAAAGTGGCCCGAGGAACTCATGGAGAACCTCGGTGTCCCCCTGACGATCCTCCCGGACCTCGTCCGCATGGGCACCCGGATCGGGTCCGTCAGCAGCGCGGCTGCCGCGGCCACCGGCATCCCCGCAGGCACCCCGGTCATCGCCGGTGCCACCGACGGCTGCGCCGCGCAGCTCGGCGCCGGGGCACTGAAAGTCGGCAGCTGGAACTCCGTACTCGGCACAACACTGGTACTCAAAGGCGTCACCCGGGACCTGATCCAGGACCCCCTGGGCGTCGTCTATTCACATAAGGCCCCCAACGGCGACTGGCTCCCCGGGGGCGCCTCCAGCACCGGAGCCGGCGCCATCAGCCGGGACTTCTCCGGCCAGGACCTGGCCCAGCTTGAGCCTCAGGCCAGAACCTATGAACCCGCCGGCGTCCTCGCCTACCCGCTCGTGTCCCGCGGTGAACGCTTCCCTTTCCTCGCCCCCGGAGCGGAAGGATTCATCCTCGGGACCCCCGCCACCGACGGCGAACGGTACGCCGCAGTCCTGCAGGGCATCGCCTACATCGAACGGCTCTGCTTCGACTACCTCGACCTCCTGGGCGCGCCCCTGCACGGCGAGCTGATCCTCACGGGCGGAGCCACCAAAAGCGAGTACTGGTGCCAGCTGCGCGCCGACATTCTGGGCCGTCCCGTGACATTGCCGCAGAACGCGGAGCCGGCGCTGGGCATGGCCGTCCTCGCGGCCTCCCCGGGGCGGCAGACCGCCGACGTGGCCGCGGAGATGGTGCGGATGCGCCGGACCATCGATCCCCGTGACGGATCCACCGGCACGTACGACGCCTCCTACCTGAACCTGGTCGGGGAGCTCGAACAACGCGGCTGGCTCCCGGAAGCCGTAGCCGCACACGCACGTGAAAGGACAAACGCATGACCGATCTCATCCTCGTCCGGCACGGCGAGACCGTCTGGCACGCCGAAAACCGGTACGCCGGCCGCAGCGACGTCGACCTGACGCCCCGCGGTCTGGAACAGGCCTCCCGACTCGCCCGTTGGGCGGAAACCGCGGGACTGACAGGTATCTGGGCCTCGGACCTCAGCCGGGCCCGCCGGACCGCCGAATGCTGTGCCGAGGCCACAGGCCACGAACTTAAGATCGACCCGCGGCTGCGCGAGCTCGACTTCGGCGACGGAGAGGGCATGACCGGTGCCGAGATGGAAGCCAAATTCCCCGAGGCCCGCAAAGCCTTTCAAACCGACCCGGCCGCGTCCCCGCTGCCCGGCGGCGAAGACCCTTTCAAGGCCGCTGAACGGTTCGTGCAGTGTCTGTACGACATAGCGGAGGAACAGCCGGACGGCCGCGTCCTGGTCGTCGCCCACACCACGGCCATCCGGCTCACTCTCTGCCGGCTCCTGGGTATCCCCCTCGGCGAATACCGGCGGGTTTTCCCCTCCCTCGGCAACTGCGCCCTGACCACGATCCGTCTTCAGGGCCAACAGGCCGGCCTCCTCGAATACAACGCAGCCGCCGGGCCTCTGACTGAACCATCCGCAGCCAGACCGCCTGCTGCGTCCCCGGCATCCTGACCAGAACCTAGGAGTTCCACATGACAACCCGCATCCTCGCCGCAGGAGACCACTTCGTCCTGAACCGCCTCCTCATCGACGCCGTAGAACGCGAAGTGCCGGACGGCGTCGAATTCACCGAAATGACGCTTCCGTGGCCGCTGACCCCGTTTGGCCCGGTCGCCGAAGTGGACGAAGCCTCCGGAACCGAAGAACAGCTGATCGAGTCGCTCCGCGGCGTCGAAATCTGCATCACGCAGATGGCGCCGCTGACCGAAAAGGTCCTCCAGGCCTGCCCGGACCTGAAACTGTTCTGCATCAGCCGCGGCGGACCGGTCAACGCAAATCTGGAAGCAGCCACCCGCCACGGGGTTGCCGTCACCTCCGCACCCGGACGCAACGCCGCCGCCACCGCCGAACACACCCTGGGCATGATGCTGGCAGCCATCCGCCGCATCCCCCAGACCAACGCCGATCTGTCCGCCGGAACCTGGCGGGGCGACTACTACACGTACGACAACGTCGGTCCCGAGCTGGAGGGCAGCACAATCGGCCTCGTGGGCTACGGCGCCATCGGCAGCCGCGTAGCGCGCATGCTCAAAGGTTTCGGCGCTGAGGTCCTGGTCCACGACCCCTACGTCACCGCCGACCTCCTGGCAGGTAACGCCGAAAAGGTGGGTCTGGACGAACTGCTCTCCCGCAGCCTGGTGGTAAGCCTGCACGCCCGCGTTACCCCGGAGACCACCAAAATGATCGGCGCCGCACAGATCGCCGCCATGCCGGCAGGATCCATCATCATCAACTGTGCCCGCGGGGCACTGCTGGACTACGACGCCCTGTGCGATGCCCTCGACTCGGGCCACCTGTTCGGGGCCGCATTCGACGTATTTCCCGAAGAGCCGATCCCCGCAGGCTCGCGCCTCCTCACCACCCGCAACATCGTCATGACCCCCCACCTGGCCGGCGCCAGTAAACAAACGGCTGCCAAAGCCGCAACGATCGTCGCCGGAGACGTCGGACGGTACCTCCGCGGGGAACCCCTGGCCCACTGCGCCAACCCCGACGCCCTCCGCCCAGCCAACAGATAACAGCGCCCCAAAAGTGTTCGTCGTCAGATGGGCCGTGTGGAAGCTCTGACGTTGAGCATTGTGGGGTGCTCCTTGTCCCAGGGGCCGGTACCTGGCTCCTGGATCAGGCGCATGAGCATGTCCGCACAGCGCCGTCCCATCTCGCGCGGGGAAAGCTCTATTGATGTAATTTGCGGGCTGGCCATTTGCATAACCGAGCTGTCGACGCAGGATGCGACCAGGAGATCTTCGCCGGGGGTCAGGCCGCATTCCGCCGCCGCTGTCAGGACCCCGATCGCCGAGCCGTCCGGTGCACAGACTATTGCGTCCGGGCGCGGATCGACACGCAGCAGCTTCAGGGATTTTTCCCGCGTGTCGGCAGCGGTCGCGTTGAAGGCCAGATCGGCCGCATTGGGCTGGACCCCGTGTCTTGTGCACCACTCCAGGTAGCCGCGGTGGAGGGAGCGGCCCCAGTCACTGGATTTTCCCGGCCCGAGGAAAGCCGGACGCCTGCTGCCCCTAAGGTAAAGGTGGTCCAGCAGCTCCAGCATGCTGGAACGGTGGTCCGACCAGACTGTTCCGCCATTTCTGCCGACCGCCTGGCGCCCGTGTTCGCCTGTCACAAGAGGGATATTCCGGGATTCAAGGTCCCCGATAATGGGGTCCCCGTCGATGAGATCCACGGCGACGATTCCGTCCGTAATCTTTGCCGTAAGCGCGGACGAATGAGCCGACGAGGACGTCAGGACGACGGCGACGTCATCCTCATTGGCTCTGTCCACCACTCCAAAGGTGAAGTCCATGTAATACGCGAGGCCGGTCACCTTTTCGGGGAGGTGCAGGCCGATCGCTCCGGTCCGGCTGCGGCGGAGATTCCGTGCCGCCTGGTTCGGGGCATATCCGAGTTGCGTGGCCACCGCCCGGACATGTTCCCTCGTCGCTCCGGACACCCGGCCCGTGCTGCCAAGTGCGGCTGAAACGGTGGTGCGGGAAACCTTCGCCTCCCGGGCGATGTCGAGGATGGTCACGGCCGGACGCGATTGCATACTTGGGACTTTAGCAGTCAGAACCGGCCCGAACAGGCACCTTGGCCGCAGGGTAATTTTGGCCAAAACTATTGCGGAATCGTTCCCGCACCGCCATGATTGCGGAATCGTTCCCGCAGATTTCTGAAGAGGTTCTTCCATGGCAATCAAAACTTCCCCGCAGTCAGTGGCGACTGCTCTAACTCAGCCGGGCTCCAAGATCGAGACCCGCTCCATAGACTTCGTGACGCATTCCGAGCGCTTCGGCAAGGTCCGCGACCTCGGACCCATCTGGTTTGTGAGCAGTGTCAACCTCGTAGGCATAGCCACCGGGGTGGCAACGTTGTCCATCGGAGCGTCGCTGTTCTGGACAATCATGGCTACCGTGCTGGGCTCGCTCTTCGGTACTTTCTTTATGGCCCTTCATTCCGCTCAGGGACCTCAGCTCGGGTTGCCGCAGCTGGTGCAGTCCCGCCCGCAGTTCGGATACCTGGGCTCGGCCGTAACGGTGCTGATCTTCGCGTTCATCAACTACGTCGCGTACAACACGTCGGACGCACTTCTTTCCGGCGGCGCCGCCCAGCAGATAACCGGCATCAACGCGACGGCGGGGTATCTCATAGCAACAGCGGTCGCCGCCGTGATGGCGATCTACGGCTACAAGGCGATCCACCGCATCAACAAGTGGCTGACCTGGCCCATGGTCGCCGTTCTAGTGGTATTCACCGGCATAGCTTTGGGTTCGAATGCACTCCCTGTGGAGGTCTTGGCGCCGGGCAACTTCGAGCTGGCCCCGTTCATGACCGTCTTCGTGATCGTGGCCGGATTCCAGCTGGGCTGGGCACCCTACGTTTCCGACTACTCGCGCTACTTGCCGGCGACCGTCGGCGTCAAAGCCACCTTCTGGTGGACCTACGCGCCAAGCGTGATCTCTTCAGTTTGGGTTTTCGTTCTTGGCGCCGTCGTGGCTGCCGTTTCTCCGGGTTCTGACCCTGTCAGCGCCTTCATCGCCCTGGGTGACAGGCTCTTCCCCGGGTTCGGCGTCATAGGCGTTTCGGTTCTGTTCCTTGGCGTCCTGTCGATCATGGTCATCAACCAGTACGGCGGAAGCCTCGCGTTGATCTCGATCGTTGACTCATTCACACGTATCCGGCCGACCCGGGCCATCCGTGTGCTCTCGATTCTGGTCATGGGCACCATCGTCTTCGTCATCAGCCAGTTCGTCGGGATCGACAATTTCAACGCGTTCTTCAGCAACGTCCTGATCTTCCTCGCATACCTGTTCACTCCCTGGACCGCCATCAATCTCATCGATTACTTTTTCGTCCGGAAGGGCCGCTACGTCGTCTCCGAAATCTTCAATCCCGACGGCATTTACGGCCGCTGGGGCTGGCGGGGCATAAGTTCCTACCTCATCGCTCTGCTGGCGATGGTCCCTTTCATGGTCACGGCACCGTTTACAGGATTCATCGCCGCCGCCGCCGGCGCCGTCGACTACTCCGTCTTTGTCGGCCTGCCGGTCGCGGCCGTCGCCTACCTCCTCCTGCACCGGACATCGGATCTGAGCAAGGAATTTGAGATGAGCGAGGCCGAGGGCCACATGCGTCACTGAGTCCAACCACCGTCAGCCGCGCCTCCGACCACGACCCACAAAGGACACACGATGGAACTCTTCACCGCCCAGCCCCTCCAGTCCACCGCAAGGGTTGACGCCCCCAGCCGGACCCCCTGCGCGTAGCCGCGGTGCAGGCGCGCTGGCAGCCCGATCCTGCTGACCACGAAGCCACGTTCCTGGACGGCATCCGCACCGCAGCCAAAGCCGCAGCACGGATCGTCTTCCTTCAAGAGCTCACGCTCTCGCGGTACTTGGCCGACGAACGTCCGGCGAACGAACCCAACGCCCTCGCGGAACAGCTTCCCGGCGGACCCACTCACGTCTTCGCCGCGAAGGCAGCCGCCGAAACCCGTGTCACCGTCCACGCCTCGGTCTTCGAGAAAGCTGACGGAGCCGATGGCCCGGATGGGCTGGGCTACAACACAGCGATCCTGGTGGCCCCGGACGGAACACTCCTGGCCAGAACCCGAAAGCTCCACATACCCAAAACAGCCGGATACTACGAGGACCACTACTTCCGTCCAGGGCCGGCCGCAGCCAATCCCTACCCCGTCATCGACTACAACGACCCCCTCATCTCCGATCCGTACGGCCGTGTCCTCGTCTCGGCCCCACGGGATCGTGATGCCGTCCTCATCGCCGACCTTGACCTTGACCAGCGCCGCGACTGGCTCGACCGCCTCCCCCTCCTGGCAACCCGCCGCCCCGACAGCTACGCAGCACTCACCCAATCCGACTGAACAAAACGCCACCGCCGACGGCGGATTGCCCACTTCCACGCTTGTCCGTGACGGCGATGCTTGAAGAAGCCGCGGCGGGGCAACATCAACTTTGACTCTGGCCACGACATCAAAATGTCCGACGAGCTCACCGCTCTATGAGCTCGGGCAACTCAGCCGAAAGCCACCTTGCCGTCCTCATCGATACGCCAGCCAGGATTGTGCGCAATTTCCCAAACAATGCCGTTCGGATCGACAACGTGACCGTGGAAGATGCCGCCGAACGCACCAGCCTGTGCTGGCTTCAGTACGGTGGCGCCGGCTGACGCAAGTTTCTCGATGGTGACGGTCACTTCGGCCGCGCTAGCGACATTGTGCGAGAGGGTGACGCCGCTCACACCAGAAGTTCGGTGTTGGTTATTCAGGTCTTCGTCGAACTTCTTCGCCTCGAACAACCCAAGCACCAGTCCGGGCGCGACTTGGAAGAATATGATTTCGCCGGGAACATCTGCCAGCCGATCCCAGCCGAGCGCGTCCTTGTAGAACGCGCGGGCGCGGTCGAGATTTTCGGTCGCGAACGTGATGAAGTGCAATTGTTGTTCCAGGGTTGAATGCTAGTCGCGGTAGACACACTCAAATTCAGTGTGTCGGACGCGTCGTACGCCGGTCCCCCACCGCGACACCCGGCAGTGTCTTTGGCGGATCACTGGCGCAGGTGGGAGCTGGTCACCATCGCGCTGCGCTGGGCCAGTGAGCTTGCGACTGGCAGCCGCGCCGGGACGGGATGCCCGCAGACCCCGGCGCCGTGAGCTGGGAGACCATCCGTGAAGACGCGGGTGTCGAATCACTTTCATGAGCAAGGCGGAGAAACAGAACCTGCGGTACACCGACTACTACTGCTTCATGTCGCTGGCGGAATTCACCGCATGGCAACAGGAAGACGGCGAAAACGAACCGCACGTTACGTATCAGACCGGCACGAGTAGATCGAGCTGACCGGCGGATGACCATCGAACGCTGCTTACGGAGACTCCAGAGCCGTTGGACGCGCATCGCCTTGGCGGCGACCAGCGTCTGCATGGTGCCCCTGGATTGGCGCGGCTTGGCGGCACGTACCGATGTTGCGGCACGTCCGCGCGCTCGAAGCTATGGGCTTGGTGGCCGCCGTGGCTGGTATGACGTGAGGCTACCCGGCCTCCAGGCTCCCCAGCCTGATATGGACGGACACAATCGGTAATTTTCAGGTCTCTCGCGGCTTCGGCAAACAGAACCCTTGACAGTGGCACACGTCACTTCTATTCTAAATCTTGGGATCCCAAAACGGGATCCCAAATGAATCGACTCCCCGGACCATAATCCCTCGCCCAGTTCCATGGGCTGGGTCACCTTCCGGATCAGGAACAGGGCGCCCCCACAACTCGGCCTCCCTTCCTGCGAACGACCAGATTCTCTCCCCCGCCCGCAATCTTCCTCCCCTTGAAGGAGAAGCTGTGTCTCTCCAAAATACCGAAACTGAAGTAACGCCCGCTGAAGGTAAGACAGGCAAGGGCGGCGTGCAACGGCGCACCAACGTCCGCTGGAAACTGTTCCTTCTCCTGCTGGTTCTCGTCTCCGTCAACTACATCGACCGGGGCTCCATCTCGGTTGCCCTCCCCATCATTCAGAAGGAATTCAACCTCCCACCAGAGATGGTGGGCCTGCTGCTCTCAGCGTTCTTCTGGACCTACGCCCTCATGCAGATCCCCGTCGGCTGGTTGATCGACAAATTCGGCCCCCGCAAAGTGGTCACCGCATCGTGCATCGGCTGGGGGGCTGCGACTGCCGCTTCCGGCCTGGCTGGCGGCTTCCTCAGCATGTTCATCGCCCGCCTGGGCATCGGCGTCACGGAGGCCGGAGTCATGCCGGCCGGCGGCAAGCTCAACGCCATCTGGATGCACAAGAAGGAACGTGGCCGCGGCGCCACCATCCTCGACGCCGGCGCCCCGCTGGGTGCAGGCCTTGGCGGTATCCTCATCACCTGGCTCATCGCATCCACCGGCAGCTGGCGCTACTCGTTCATCATCGCCGGCGCAGCCACGGTCCTCATGGGCCTGGCCGTCTGGTGGTACGTCCGGGACAACCCGCGTCAGCACCGGGCCGTCAATGACGCCGAAGCAGACTACATCGAGTCCTCGCATGCCGAAGAGGACGCCGAGGCCGAGCTGGGTGGCAGCAAGGGCAAGCGTGCGCTCCTCCCCTACCTGAAGTTCCGCTCCTTCTGGGCCATGTGCTTCGGCTGGCTGGGCTTCAACGGCGTGTTCTACGGCCTCCTCACCTGGGGCCCGCTCTACCTGGCGCAGGCCAAGGGCTTCGACCTGAAGACCATCGGCTGGTCCACATTTGTGATCTTCGGCGCCGGCTTCGTCGGTGAAATCCTGGGCGGCACCATCGCCGACAAATGGCGCAACAGCGGAGCCTCGGCCAACCGCGTTATGCGCACTCTCCTTGGCATTTCCAGTGTTGTGGTCATCGGAGGGCTCATCGGAGTCACCGTTGTGGCCGACTCCACCACCGCCGTCGTCCTGCTCTCCGTGGTGATGTTCTTCCTGCGCTGGGTGGGCCTGTTCTGGAGCATCCCGTCCATCCTGGGCGGCCGGACAAACGCCGGCGTGCTGGGTGGCGCCATGAATTTCAGCGGCAATATCTCCGGCTTCGTCACTCCGATTGTGGTAGGTCTGATTGTGGGCGCCACCGGCTCCTACACCTGGGCACTGCTGTACTTCGTGGGATCCGCCATCATCATGGGAGCCTCGGTACTTGTGCTGGACTACAACAAACGGCTGCCGGTCTAACCGCAGCCACGCAGTACCTGCTCCCGGCGCCGGGAGCGCAATGCCATCCAAGAAACCAGAATGGAGCACCATGCTTGCCGCAGAAGAAACCCAGGACAAAGAACGCCCCCTCCGTGAGGCTGTCCGGGATGCGCTCCGCACCAGGATTTTTGAAGGGCACTACGCTCCCGGCACCCGGCTGGTGGAACGCGACCTCGCTGCCGAGTTCAACGTTTCCCGCCTCCCCATCCGGGAAGCACTGCGGATGCTGCGCCAGGAAGGCCTCATCAGTGATCGGGCTTCCCGCGGCGCAGAGGTCAGCAGCCTCAGCCCGAAGGACGTCGAGGATCTGTTCGATGTCCGGCAGTCGCTCGAGGTTCTTGCCTGCCGGCTCGCCGCTGTGCGCGCCACACCCCGGGACCTGGAACAGCTTGACGGCCTGCTGGATGAGGCCACTCGCTGCCTCGCCAAAGGCGCCATCATGGAGGCTCACCGCGCCAACAGCGAATTCCACGACTCAATCACCCGGATCGCGGACAACGGCTTCCTCAAGTCCGCGCTGGAACCCCTGCAGGGCCGCATGCACTGGCTTTTCCGCCACGTCAGCGACCTGCCGGAGCTCATCCAGGAACACCGCGAACTCTACGCAGCGATCGCCAGCGGCGACCCCGAGCGCGCCGCCGGCCAATCGGCGTCGCACATCGGCAAATACCGTGAGCAGTTCCCGGAGGACTTCCAGAAAACCGAACCCACCCTCCATCGGAAGAAAAAATGAAACTGCTTGTCATCAATCCCAACATCAGCGAGGACGTCACCGCACTGATCGAATCGGAGGCCCTGAGGTCCGCTGCCCCTGGCACCGAACTGGTGGTCCGCACCGCAGGCCACGGCGTTGAGTACATTGAAACCCGCTTCGAATCCCTGATCGCCGCCGGTGCCGTTGCGGAAATCATCGCGGAATACAGCGGCAGCCCGGCCTCCGGGCGGGTGGACGGTGTGGTGGTCGCCGCGTTCGGTGATCCCGGCATGCCCGCGCTGAAGGAACTCTCCGACGTCCCTGTCATCGGCATCACGGAGGCTGCCCTGTGCGCAGCGGCTCTCCTGGGTCACCGCTTCTCCATCATCGCCATCTCGGACCGGATCCGGCCCTGGTATCAGGATTGCGTGGACCGCTTCGGCCTCGGCGGCCGGCTGGCTTCCATCCGTTCCATCAACGAAAGCCTCAACGGCATCGGTGCCGTGCAACAGGATTTCAAAGAAACGCTGCTGGCACTCAGCCGGCAGGCCGTCGCAGAGGATGGGGCCGACGTCGTGATCCTGGCAGGTGCGCCGCTCGCCGGCCTGGCCCGCGAGCTTCAGGGCCAGATCCCCGTGCCTGTGGTGGACGGCATCTCGGCCGGTATCCGCATGGCGGAGGCTGTCGTCGGGCTGCAGTCCGGCCAGCACCGGGCCGGCTCGTTTGCCGCGCCGCCCGCCAAGACCCGCAAGGGCCTATCCGAAAACCTCGACGCCGCCCTCACCGCCGCGCAGTCTGGCCAGTCAGCGCAGAAGGCACCTGCCCAGCAGCGCACCGCTGCTTCATCACTTTAGGAGGACAACGATGTCCAGCAAACCAGATCTCGTTATTGCCAACGGAATCATCGTCAACAGCTTCGGCCGCCAGCACGCCCATGTAGTGGTGCGGGACGGCCGGATCGAACAACTGATCGAGGCCACGGAACCGGCCCCTGATGCTGCACGTACCATCGACGCAAACGGCCGCCTGGTGATCCCCGGCGGCGTGGACGGGCACTGCCACGTGGCGCAGGTGACCGGGCGGTTCCGGACACTCGATGACTACCGGACCACGTCCACTGCCGCCCTCTGGGGTGGCACCACCACGATTATCGACTTCGGTATCCCCCGTGACGCCCAGGAAACTCCGCTGGCGGCAGTGCTCCATAAGAAGGAACTGGCCCGGGACTCCCGCTGCGATGTGGCATTGCACGGCTCGGTGGTCAGCTGGGATGAAACTGTGCCCTGGCAGCTGGAGCAGCTGGCAGCCGAGGGTGTCCGTTCGGTAAAGATGTACACCACCAACCGCGGCACCACCATGGCAGACGGGGACACAATCCTTAGAGTCATGCGTGAAATGGTGCGCCTGGACGGACTGACCTACATCCATGCCGAACACGACCCCATCATTTCGGACTGCACCCAGCAGCACGCCGACGACGGCCGGATCGGGATTGAGCACCTGCACCAGACCCGGCCGGAGCTGGCCGAGGAAATCTCCGTCAAGGAAACTCTGGCCATGGCCGAGTACACCAAGGCGCCGGTTTATTTTGTCCACCAGTCGACACCGGGTGCGGTTGATCTGGTCGCCGAAGCCCGCAGCCGCGGCCAGGAAGCCTACTCCGAGACGTGCCCGCACTACCTCACGCTGGACGACTCCGTCTACGGCAGCGCGTTTCCCGAGTGGTACGCGTGCTGCCCGCCGATGCGCAGCGCCGAAACCGTGGCCGCGCTCAAGGACCGGCTGGCCGCCGGTGCCATCCACACCATCGCCTCGGACCACTCGTGCTACGACCTCTCCCAAAAGCGCGAGCGCACGGACGACATCCGTGCCATGCCCCACGGCCTGCCCGGGGTGGAAACCCGGATGCCTGTCACGTTCACGGCCATGATGGATTCGGCCAGCGGCGGAGAGGGCCGGGTGGAGGACTTCGTGGAGGTTTTCGCCGCCGGACCCGCCAGGATCAACGCCGTCCCCGGCAAAGGAACCATCGCCGCCGGCTTCGACGCCGACCTCGTCATCTTCGATCCCGCCGAGGAACGCACGGTCGACGGCGGCGCTCTCCACATGGGTACTGACTTCTCGCCTTTCGAAGGGAAGACGCTGAGCGGTTGGCCCGCCGTCGTCGTCTCCGCAGGCCGTGTGGTGCTGGACGACGCCGGTTTCCATGACCCCGGGGCTGCTGGCCGCTTTGTGGCCCGAAACGGTTTCCGAGAGCATCAGGCCGCCACCGCAGACAGCACACCCGCCGTACCGGCGACCCTCTAGGAGCGACATGCCATCCGCCACACGCAAGACCCGCATCGGCATGATCGTGCCGTCCTCCAACACCTGCCTCGAACCTCAAAGCTACCGAATCCTGGGCGACCGCGACGACGTCACGATCCACTTCACCCGGATCCCGGTCACAAGGATTGCCCTGGACGATTCGTCCGACAAACAATTCGATTCGAGTGTGATGCGGTCTGCCGCAGAGCTGCTGGCAACCGCAGACGTGGACGTCATCGCCTGGAACGGCACCTCGGGCTCATGGCTCGGAGCGGATCACGACCGCTCACTCGTCAGCGAAATTCGTGACGCCACAGGCATCCCAGCCACCACATCCACGCTTGCGTACATGGAGGCGTTCAAGTCGTTCGGCACCGAACGGATCGGCCTGTTCACCCCCTACACCGAGGACGTGAACCAAGCCATCGTGGCGTCCTACGAACGAGACGGCATCAAGACGGTGGATCACCGGTTCCTGGGGCTGAGCGACAACGAGTCGTTCGCCCGGGTCACGGATGACGAGATGCGGCCGGGATCGCTGGAGCTTGCAGTGTCGAAACCGGACGCACTGGTCTACCTATGCACCAACCTCTACGGTGCCAACGTCGCGGCGGAAATCGAGGCCGGCACGGGAGTCCCCGTGCTGGACTCGGTAGCCGTCACCCTGTGGCATTGCCTCAAACTTGCCGGTTCCCCCTTGCTGGCACCAAGGTGGGGCAGGCTGCTGGCCGACGCCTTCTAATTCCGTGCCGTTGACTGCCGGGGTGCTCGCCTTCGCCGGCGTCGTCCTCTCTGTCGCTTGCGCCGTGCTGACGTCCGCCTCCACAATCGTGGTGGCCCTCAACGCCCGGCTGCTGCGACGGCTGAAGCCGCAACCCCGCCGAGGCCCGCTGACCGGAAGGGCGCCGCCATGCCAGACTCCAACCCCCGTTATCCATCATTCGGGCCACACTTCGCCCGTGTGGGCCCGCGCATGGACGCCCGCGGGGCAGCGGCGCACCGCCGGCGTCTCGTGGAAGTGGCGCACGGTGCCGTCGTCGAAATCGGGGCGGGTTACGGGGCTACGTTCGCGTTCTACACTTCCGCGGTGACGAGCGTGCTAGCGCTCGAGCCCGACCCAACGCTCCGGGAGCTGGCGCTGGCCGCCGCAACCAGGGCCCCGGTGCCCATCACCGTGCAAAACGGCGTGGCGGAATCGTTGCCGGCGGCGGATGCCTCGATCGACGTCGTCGTCTCCAGCCTGGTGCTCTGCAGCGTGGCGGACCAGTCCACCGTCCTGGCGGAGACGATCCGGGTACTCCGACCCGGCGGCCTGCTGCTGTTCTATGAACACGTCCGCTCGGCGCACCGTGTGCTTGCGGCGGCCGAAGACCTGGTCACGCCGCTGTGGAGCCGGATGGCAGGCGGATGCCACCCGAACCGCGACACCGCCGCCACGATCGCCGGGGCCGGCCTCACCATGCGGGATCTGGAGCGCTTCGGCTTTTCAGCCCTCCCCGGCAACCCGCGGGTGGCCCACATTCTCGGGGCGGCGGCCAAACCCTGGGCATAAGGCTGCCGAGGCATCGGAGGAGATCCGCGAGCACGTGCAGAGCCGTTACGGCATCGAAGCGGCATCCCCTAGGCCGTCCGCTGATCTCCCTTGCCGGTCCGGGGCGTGCGAACGAACACGAAGAGCCGCACCTTGTTTCCGGCGATTCCGCGCTCTTGGCGGGGCACGACGCCAACCAACTGAATTGCGGCGCAGGCCTCGATATTGCCAACCCCCTGGACCGGGCCAAGCAGTTTTCGACACGGAAGTAGAAAGCGGCCACGTCTTCCACTGCTCCCTGAGCCTGGCCGAAGAAAAAGGCCAGCTCACCGAGAGCAATGGGGAGCAATCGCCAACGACTTCATGAAGGACATGGACTTCACCGAGGACGGCGGAAAGGCCCCGTCCCGGCGGGTTGCCGTGCGCCACGGACTGAGCAAGAACGGCAACATCCACATCCACATCGCGGCCAGCATGGTCCGCGATGACGGCACCAAATGGAACAGCTGGAAGATCAAATACAAGTCCCAGCAGGTCGCCCGGACACTGGAGAAAAAGTACGGCCTCAACCAGCTTGGAGATCTCCGTGCCGGGCGTGGATTCACCCCGGCAGAACAGTCCAAGGCCATCCGGCAGGGGCTTCCGGAGGTAGAGCGCCACAGCCTCGCGCGGAAGGTCCGCATGTGCGCGGCAGCAACCGTTGATGAAGCAGAGTTCGTCCTCCCGCGCACGCCAGGAGGGAGTGCTCATACGCCCCCGCTACGCGGCCGGCAGCGGCGGAGCGGCGGTGTGGAGCGTCGTGACGGGCCTCATCGGGCATCCTCCGATGCGGTGTTGTTGGACGGGGTGTTCAGGGCGGGGTTGCCGATCGCTGCCCAGGCGCCGGTTCCCTGGGTCAGCGAGGTGGCTTCGTTAGCTTTGACGTGTGGATTCAGGCCAAGGTCAGCCTTACTCTCGCCAGCCTACAACAGTCGATGGTCAGTGAGTTGGACCAGCCAAGTACGAGGCACAAACAGTGCTAGGCGTCAGATCTGGCCGCGCAGCCGTCGCATTGTGCGGCGGGGCGGCCAAGATTAAGCGATCCTGCTGTAAGCGAGACATTCCCGTAGCCGGCCCTGCCACTGGTAATTCCTTAAGAATTCGCCAGCAGCAAGAGCTCTCGATCCATCGCTTCAGGCGTCTGCCCCTGACCGGGAAGCCTCATCGACATTTCTATCCCATTCCGCCTTATGCCTGCTTGCAGGGGCGACCTGCGTTATCGAATTCATCAAACCGTTCAAACGCAACGCGAGTTGAACGTCGAGGCTGAGGGATGGTTCCTTCCACCCGGGCCCGATGAGCGCGGTGATTCGTTCGAGCCGCTGGTAGAGCGTGTTCGCGTGGATATGCAGGGCCGCACACGTGCGGGCGTGGTGTTGCGACAGTTCCAGATAAGTAGACAGCGTCGTAGCCAGGTTTCGCCCATAATCATGGTCGTGGCTGATCAGCGGACCAACTGTCTGTCTGACGAAGACAGCGAGCTGGTTGCGACCTGCCTGGCTGAACACCGAGCGATAGATGCCGAGCTCTGATACCTCTGCGATGTCGTGCGAACGTCCAAGTGCGTTGAGCATTGTCGTGGTCTGCTGCGCTGCCTCGTGGGCTGACCGCACAGCACGAACGCCACTCATGCTCGGCGCAATGCCTATCGCCCCGGGATAGTTCCCGTCCGCGAGGCGTTGCACGCACTGCTTCACCGCCTCCACCGGTGCCCCGGGCAAGAGAATAACGATTTGCTCGGCGTGCTGTCCCGACCAGCCGTGGAATTCCTGCGCCAGAAGGAAGGCCAGGCGGCGCGCCTCCTCCGCGTCACCGGTTCCGGGGTCGGCAGACACCACCACAACCGCTGACACTTCGTCGATATCGATGCCCACGGATGCCCCGTGTCGGGCCACGCTTTCTTCATCCGCCTGGCTCCAGAGCAATGTGTTGATGAACTCGCTGCGAGTGCGAAGTTCGACTTCGGCAAGCGAACGCTCGGAGGCAACCATGATGGCGACGGCGGTCGAGCCGATTGAGAGCAGCCGAACGGACTCTTCGTCGAGCGGTACTTGGCTTTCCGCAACAAGGCAACCGCCATATCCGGCCGACAGCAGGACAGGGACTGCGACCCGGGAGGTTGCTTTTGAGCTGGCTCTGAGCGGAACGGCGGACGTTGAATTGGAGAAGAGAGATGAAAACTCGGGATTCTCGGCATTTTCGAACCTCACTGGCACCCCGGCGGCCTGTTCAACCTCGTGGAGTATGTCCGTGAGCCGGCCGCCGCTGATCACGATCCCGGTGAGTCTCTCCCGCAGCTCGAATGCGCGCTGGCGCGTGTCATCAGTTTTCTTCAGGGCCGCAATGGCGCCGCGCAGGGCTTCGGCGGAGCGTTGTTGCTGCTCGAACAGCGTGGCATTGCGGATTGCCACAGATGCATGCGCGGCGAGAGCAGCCAGGAGCTCGATCTCACGTTCCGTGAATTTACGGGGGCTGCGGTTAGCGGCTAGCAACACCCCTAGGGCCTCGTTGCCGACAATCAAGGGCACTCCGAGAATGCCACCGAGATGTTCACTGGATGCGGCATCGTCTACATGTCGAACGTGGTCGATCATGCTGTCCTTCAGGTAATCCTCCGTCCACAGCGGCTTCCCGGCGCGCAAGACTTCGCCGCCCAGTCCTTGGCCGGGACCGATTTCAATGCCCCCCAGCACAGAACCCATTGAGCCGTCCGAGACCTCGACGCGCAGGCTGTCCCTCTCATGACGAAGCATGAGGTAGGCAACGTCGGTGGCGAGGAGGCGCCGGGTTTGCATGGCGACCTCCTGGAGCACGTCACGTGGTTCGCGCAGGGAGGCAAGCCTGCGGGCAAGGGAATTGAGCACGGTGAGTTCATCGGCGTGCTGCCGGCGCTCCGAGAGCCGCTTCATGATTGCCAATACCTTCCCGGTTTGGCGCTCAATCTCCTCATGCATGGACTCCGGGGATTCGTCCAAGAGCCGCTTCCGGTAGCTCTCTGCCTCGGACATCTGTCCATCACCGGCAAGGAGGTCGAGCCAGCCCCCTAAGTTCGGAGGATGGCTCGACCTCTTCAGTCCAGCGGAAGCGTCGTTTGCATCGATTGGAGGCACGTTTCAGTATTGCACGATGCGTTTTACTCGCCCAGGCCCTGCTCCAACGCTTCGGCGGCGTCCTGCTTCAGCGTGGATTTCATTGCGATGACTACCACCCCAGCCAGGACCATGACGGCGCCGACCACCCACATGCCCGCCTGCTGGGACCCGGTTAGCTCCGCTAGCTGGCCGGTGATGTAGGGGCCGATGAAGCCGGACAGGTTGCCAACGGAGTTGATGAGCGCAATGCCGGCGGCTGCGGCCGCCCCGGAGAGATACAGGGATGGCAGCGGCCAGAAGGTGGGCAGGGCTGCGCAGATTCCCATGGTGCAAACGGTGATTGCGGCCATGGCCGCAAACGGTGAATCGAGGTAGAGCGCGATCGGGATCGCCATGCCGCCGATGATGGTCGGGACGGCAACATGCCAGATTCGTTCACCCGTCTTGTCTCCGTGTCTGGCCCAGAAATACATGGAGAAACAGCCAAACACGAACGGAATTGCGACAATAAAGCCCTGTTGCATCACCGAAAAATCGGTGTTGAACTCCTTTTTGAAACCCGCGACAATCGTTGGCAGGAAGAAGCTGATGGCATACAGGCCATAGACGATGCCAAAATAGACGAAGGCCAGCGCCCAGATACGTCCTTGAGTCAGGGCCTGCTTGATGGATACGTGGGGGCGAGCCGCGGTATGTGCGGAATCAGTGTCCATTTCATGTTGCAGCCAGGCCCGTTCGTCGTCGGCGAGCCACTTGGCGTCGGCCGGCCGCTCAGTCAGATAGAACCAGCAGACCACGCCCAGAATGACAGCCGGCAGGCCCTCGACCAGGAACATGAACCGCCAGCCGTCCAGACCAAGCATGATCTGGTCGCCGGCAGTAATCAGCCAGGACGACACTGGCGAGCCAATCGCGGCGGACAGCGGCACGGCAAGAATGAACAGGGCTATGGCTTTGGCCCGCTCACGCTTGGGGAACCAGAAGGTGAGGTAAAAGATGATGCCAGGGAAAAATCCGGCCTCGGCGACACCAAGCAGAAAACGCAATACATACAGGGTCTCTGCGTTCGGGACGAAAGCCATGACGGTGGCGATAATTCCCCAGCTGACCATAATCCGGGCTATCCAGCGGCGGGCCCCAAACCTGTGGAGAGCCAGGTTGCTGGGAACTTCAAGGATGAGATAGCCGATGAAGAACAGGCCGGAAGCCAAGCCAAAGGTAGTGGCCGTTAGACCCAGTGCCGCGTTCATCCCGTGGGGTGCAGCGAAGGCGAGATTGGTCCGGTCCAGATAGTTTATGAAGTACAGCAAGCCGAGAAATGGGGACAGCCGAAAGGCCACCTTGCGCAGCACGCGTTTGCGCATCGCCGGATCCGCTGCCTGATGCCGGTTGATCGTCTTCATGGGGCTCCTCGTTGAGTTGATTGAGTACAAGGCGACGCGTTGGCACCATTGCCAGGGTCGCCGCGTTCGCCGGCAGCTCTGGGTTATCCAGCTTCGGCCCGTTGGCCTACGACATCGTTGTGTGGAAATGCCTTGCCGGGATTGAGCGTTCCATGGGGGTCGAGCGCGTCCTTGACCGACTGGTGCATGCTGATGACCCTTGGTTCCAGTTCGTCAGCGGCTCCGGACAGCTTGAGCAGGCCCACGCCGTGTTCCCCGGTGACCGTACCTCCCAGGGCGCGGCAATCATCGACTATCTCGTCGAAGGCGGCCTTCGCCCGAGCCTTCGCCGGCATGTCGCCCATGGGGGCAATAATGAGTGGGTGCAGGTTTCCATCGCCGGCGTGAGCAATATTGGCAATGACAACGTCGTGCCTCGCCGCCGACGCCTGAATCCGGGAGAGCATCTCAGGAACGGCTGAGCGCGGTACACAAACGTCCTCCGTCAGAACCGGACCGAGGCGTTCGAGCGCCGGGTAGGCCATGCGCCGGGCCAGAAACAGCCGGCCGACGTCTGCGGGATCGACAGATTGCTCAACGTTCGATCCGCCTGAATCCCTGAAGATCGCTGCGACGCGGTGGGCCAGCTCGCGGCCAGCCGTTCCTCGTTCATCGATCTTGGCAAGAAGGAGAGCGTCAACGTCCGCCGGAAGACCGAGATCCAGCCACTCGTCTACCGCTCGCAGGCAGGTACGGTCGATGAGTTCCAGGGCGGCAGGAACGATCCCTTCAGACGAGATCGCAGCTACAGCGACGCCCGCTGCCCTCAAGGACGGGAAGTATCCGACAATGCCCTGTTCCTCACGCCCTGCCAGCGGCAGGAGCTTGACGATCACCTCAGTGATGATGCCCAGAGTTCCCTCCGAGCCGACCATCAGACCGGTCAGGTCATAGCCCGTGACGCCCTTTGCGGTGCGGTGGCCGAGGTGGACAATCTCCCCGTCGGCGAGGACCACGGTCATGCCGAGCACGTAGTCGCGTGTAACGCCGTACTTGACGCAGCATATGCCGCCAGCGTTGGTGGCGGCATTGCCGCCGATCGTGGAGATGCCTGAGCTTGCCGGGTCCGGCGGGTACCAGAGTCCGACGGCGGCCGCAGCGTCCCGGAGGGCATCGTTGATGACGCCGGCCTGTGCGACGGCAAAGCGCTCATCGGCGTTGATCTCAACGACATCATTCATGAGCTCCAGCGAGAGGATGATGCAATCTCCGACACTATTCGCACCACCAGAGAGCCCGCTTCCCGCACCTCGGGGAACTACGTGGATTCCGCGTTCATCGGCATAGCGGACGACGTTGGCCACTTCTGATGTGGTGCCCGCCAGCACTACTGCGAGAGGTGTCTCGAACGGCGCCCATTCAGCGTCGTCATGGCTGTACGTCTGAAGGGAATCGTCGTCGGTGAGGACCATCCCCTTTTGCACCAACGCCGCCAAATCTTCCGCCAAATGGTTTGAAATTATTGCTGTCCTGATCATTTTGCAATTCCTTTACCGTCCGCCCTCTGACTAGTGAGAATTGGCCCAGAGTCAACGGTAACGGGAGACTCAGGTCACAACAATGCAGAATGTGTCCATAAAATAGCGTCAGTTACGGATATTTAGTCCATGCGCACCCAAGGGCGCATCATACTCTGCCAAACGTCCCCAAGCCGTTGCCTCCATCACCGAGTCGATCCGCCCCACACGCCCGAGTACGGCAACTACTAACGCCAGACACAGGACTACGGCGTCATGGCCTCGCACGGCTTTCCACTCCACGACGCAGGAGGAGGAAAGCCCGCGGGCGCTCGAGCACCTGGAGCAGCTGGAGCAGCTGATCAGTTTCGAGTCCACGATCGCGGCACTGATCCTGGAATCCATTCCCGGGACCGCCGGCATTTACATGCCACCCCCGGATATCTGCAGGGTGTGCGTGAACTGTGCACGCGGCACGGCATCGTCCTCATCGCCGACGAGGTCATGGCCGGCTTCGGCAGGACCGGCAAGTGGTTCGCCGTCGAGCACTTCGACGTCGTCCCCCGACCTGCTGACCTTCGCCAAAGGCGTGAACTCCGGAAATGAACCGGCTGGAGGCGGCCTGCAAGTCCCGCGGCCTGCTGCCGTTCGCCAACTTCAACTGCATCCATGTGGTCCCGCCCTGCAACACCAGCGTGGAAAACACGAAGACCGGCCTCGCCATCCTCGACGAAGTCCTGGACATCGCCGACGCGTATACTCCGGGTCCTCGAATTGATGGCGGGACACTCACAACGATCATGAAACGCGTCCTTTGTAAGCGTCCATCGGTGGCAGGCCTTATGCACGTCCGGGGAGTGGCCCGATCCACTCCCCGGAAGTGCCTGCCTGCCACCAAGTCCTCGTGAGCGCGGCGGGCCTCAACGAGCAGGCCACGATTTTGGATGGGGCACGAGTGCCAGAGTCGTCACTCTGGCCTCAACCCCGCATCCCCGCCAGTTCCGCCAGTTCCGCCATGAGAGACCGTCCGGGCACAGTCGGCACGGACCCTTTAGCGCTCACCAGCGCCGCGATCTCCAGACCCAGTTCCAGCGTGGATCTCCCCATCCCCGCGCCGGAGGGCGCGGGGAGTTGGGCCAGCACGTGCACGGCGGAAGCCTCTACGGCGAGGGCCGCTGCCTTCTCGCCCAGATGTGCCAACATCATGGCGGTGGAGAGGATGGAGCCGACAGGATTGGCCCAGCCCCTGCCCGCAATATCCGGGGCGGAGCCGTGAATGGCCTCGAACATGCTGGGCGCAGAACCATCCAGATTAAGGTTGGCGCTCGAGGCAACGCCCAGGCCGCCCTGGATGACGGCGCCCAGGTCCGTGATGATGTCACCAAACAGATTGTCAGTGACCACCACGTCAAAGCGCTCGGGCGAGAGCGGAAGATGGAAGCACATCGCATCCACGTGCACGTAGTCCAACTCAACGTCGGGGTACCGCTTGCTGAGGTCGTTGACCGTGTCCTGCCAGAGCTTTCCAGCTTCGACCAGGATGTTGGTCTTGTGGCAGAGTGTCAGTTTGCCGCGCCGCTTCTGGGCCAGCCGGAAGGAAAAGTCCACCACCCGCTCCACTCCGACCCGGGTGTTGACCGATTCCTGCACGGCCACGGCGTATGGCGTGCCGGCATGCACCGTGGAGCCCCGACCCACGTAGGCGCCCTCGGTGTTTTCCCGCACAATAACCATGTCGCATCGTTCGGGCGTTAACCCGGAGATGGGCGTCTTGACCCCGGGATAGAGCTTCACTGGTCTGAGGTTCACTGCCTGCTGGAAAGTCCGGCGCATCTCCAGGATGAAGCCGCGCTCGAGAATTCCCGGGGGCACGGCTGGGTCTCCCATGGCGCCGAAGAGGACTGCGTCCTGACTACGCAGCCGCAGCTGCAGATCCGGCGTCCACAGCTCTGAGGTGCGCAGATAGTGCTGGGCGCCTGCGGCCACCTCCATCCGCTCAGTGCTGAAGCCGAAGGCGGATTCGGCAGCGTCGAGGACGGCCAGCGAGGCCTCGATGACTTCCGGGCCGATCCCGTCTCCGCGGATGACGGCAATCTTGTGGGTGCTCATGGGGCTCCTTGCTCTGATGATGCGGATGAGGTCATGTCGCGGCGGATCAGGGCGGCGGCAGCGCGCAGCCGTTCGCGGGCCAGCCGTTCGGCGTCGTCAGCATTTCCGGTTTCCAGCGCGACGACGAGAGCGGCATGTCCGGCCTGTGCGGCGGCGGCGGCCTCGGGCGTGGAGAGGACGGGCGGTCTGAAGAGTTGCTCGGTCAGCCGGACGACGGCGCTTTGCCGCTGCACGAAACTGTTGCCCGAGGCCCGCAACAGGCGCTCATGGAATCTGCCGCTGAGCAGCGCAAAGCGCCGCTCGCGGCCTGGCAGCAGTTCCCGGGCCTCCGCCGCGGCAAGCTCGCGAAGCTCCGCCAGGGCGGGCGGCTCGGTCGATGAGATTCGGCTGACAGCGGCAAACCGATCGCAGGCAAGCCGGGCGGCCATGCCCTCCACGGCCTCGCGAAATTCAAGTGCGGCGAGCACCTCCTCAGGGCCCATCGTGGACACCCGTGCCCCGCCGCGGTTGTCCGTGCGGACTAGACCCTGTTCCTCCAGCAATCGCAACGCCTCCCGCAGGGGTGTCCGGCTAACGCTCAGCTCAGCGGAGAGCTCGGCCTGGGGCAGCCGCTCCCCCGGCGTATAGCGCCCATCGAAGATGCGTTCCCGCAACAAGGCGGCCGTCTCTTCCACCAGCGACACTGCGCTGCGCCAGGCCGCCGGCTGGGCCATCTACACCGCCTCTTTCGATTCGTACTCAGTTAGCGCATGGGACGGGCCACGGGATGGCCGGCGGCCAGGACAGCGAACCGGTCCGACGCCGGCGGGTTGCCCCGCGTGGGATCCCATTCCGGTTCATCACTGCGACCTTGCCGCGTGAAGTCGGTGATTGTCAATAAGCGCCCACGAATTGAGGCTCTGTCTTCCCGAGTTTCGGCCGAATCGTTGACCGCGGGCTCTACCCACGTCTACCCTAAGACTGTTACTGGTCAGACCACTAAGGAAGCGGGCACCATGTCCACCTTCACGATTCCCTACCCGGACGGACTCCCCATAGGCGAGGGCTGGGCCGACTGTCCGGACCATCAGAAGGTCGTCTTCCCGTACGATGGTTCCCTTGTGGCGGACTCCCCCGTGGGCAGCGTCGATCACGCCCGCCGTGCCATGGACGCCGCGGCCGCTGTGCGCAGCGAAGTAGCGGCCCTGAGCACCGGCGCCAGGCGCGCCCTCCTGATGGCGATCCATGATGCTCTGGCCGCACACGGCCCCGAGCTCATCGAGCTGCTGATTCTGGAAACCGGCAAGCCACGCATCGACTGCAACACCGAGCTGGCCAGGTCTTTGACCACGTGGGCCGCCAGCGCCGAGGAGGTGTCGCACATGCACGGGGAGACCGTCCCGCTGGATCTGCAGCCGCTCGGCGAAGGCATGATCGGTTATTGGACCCGCCGACCGGCCGGCGTCGTCGTCGGCATTACGGGTTTCAACTATCCTCTGCTGCTCGCGAGCCACAAGCTGGCCCCTGCACTCGCCGCAGGCTGCCCCATGATCGTCAAACCTGCACCGAACACGCCGCTGGCCTCGCTCTGGGCAGTGCACTTGATCCGTCAGGTCCTGACCGCGCACGGGGTGTCCGCCGCCGCCGTGCAGCTGGTCACGGGCGGCGTCGAGGTAGGCGCCAGCCTCGTGGCCGATCCTCGCACCGCCGTCGTCTCATTTACCGGCTCCGCCGCCGTGGGCCACCAGATAGCTCGGGACGCCGCACCGCGCAAGTCCATCCTGGAACTCGGCTCCAACGCCGCTCTCATCGTCGCGGACGACGCGGTGATTGCCGACGCCGTCGACGCGGTGATCCGTGGCGGCTTCTACGCCAACGGCCAGGCCTGCATCTCGGTTCAGCGCGTGGTCCTAACCGAATCCATCGCCGAGGAGTTCGAGCTCGCCCTGCTGGCACGGATGGGCGAGGTGCGTGTCGGCGACCCCCGGGAGGAGAGCACTCGGGTGGCCCCGGTCATCAACGAGAGTTCCTCCCGCCGGATCACCGGCTGGATCGAGGCGGCCCTGAAGGACGGGGCCCGTCTGCTGACTGGGGGAAGCCTGATCGGGCGCAGCATCGCCCCCACCGTGATAGCAGAGGTGCCCGACTGCGCCGAGCTGTGGCGCGAGGAGATTTTCGGCCCCGTGGTCTGCCTGCGCCGCGTGCCGAATGTGGAGACCGCGATCGAGCTGGTCAACGAATCGCGCTACGGGCTACAGGCCGCCATCTACACTAAGTCCCTTGCGTCGGCGTTCGAGGCCATCAACAAGCTCGACGTCGGCGGCGTGGTGGTCAACGAGATTCCCGGCTTCCGCTCCGACATCATGCCCTACGGGGGCGTCAAGGACTCCGGGATCGGCCGCGAGGGTCCGCGCTTCGCCATTGAGGAATTCACCGTGACCCGCATGGCCATGATCCGCCCCTAGTCAGTACCTTTGGCGACACGCCAAGTTTCCGTCAGGCGAATGCGAGCCACCCAACCCAGCGAAGAGAGTCGTGCCTTGGACTACACCCAGCTTTTCCACTTTTCCGGCCGCCGCGTCATGGTGATCGGCAGCGGCAGCGGCATCGGCCGCGAGTCCGCCCTGGCCCTTGGCGCGCACGGCGCGGCCGTGGTCTGTGCGGACCGCGACGGCGCGGCAGCAGCCGACACCGCCGCGATGATCGGGGATAACGCCAGTTCCACCACCCTGGACGTGCTGAACCATGAGGCCGTGGGCGCCGCTGCGCTGCAGTTCGGTGACATTGCCGCGCTCGTCTTCACCGCGGCCACGAATGTGCGCAAACGCATCGCGGACTATACCCTGGACGAGTTTGACCGTGTCGTGAATCTTAACCTGCGCGCCTCCTTCAGCCTCATCCAGTCCTTTGCGCCCGCCATGGCCGCGAACGGCGGCGGCAGCATCATCGGATTCGCCTCGATCCGTGCGGTCACGGTGGAACCGGGGCAGGGCGTCTACGCGGCCACCAAGGCGGGCCTGGTGCAGCTGTTGCGCACCGCCGCGGCCGAATATGGTCCGTCCGGCGTGCGCGTCAACGCCATCTCCCCGGGGGTTGTGGAGACTCCGCTGACCGCCCAGATCAAGAACAACACAGAATGGTACGACGCCTACGCCAGCAAGAGCGCGTTGGGCCGCTGGTCCCGGCCGGAGGAGCTGGCGGGCGCCGTCGTCTACCTGGCCTCCGACGCCTCCAGCTTTGTCACAGGGTCTGTTCTCACGGTCGACGGCGGCTGGACTGCCGTGGACGGCCGCTTCGATCCGCCAAATGCCTAGACGGGCCCCGTTCGGCCGCCCCCAGGCCGGGCCCGGATCGCCGCCGGGGCGGCATCTTCTAGAATGACAGCAGTAGACCATGCGCACCAGCTAAGGGAGTTAGACCGTGGCCGAAGCTGTACCCGCTGCGCCCCGCGCCAAACGCGCCTTCGAGGCAGTCGTCGATCACGTTGAACAGGCCGTCCTCCACGGCGAGCTTAAGGCCGGAGACCGGCTTCCCGGCGAGCGGGAGTTGGTCACCCGCTTTGAGGTGGGGCGCTCCTCGGTGCGGGAGGCCATGCGCGTGCTGGAAAGCGGCGGCCTCATCGCGTCCCGGCCCGGGGACCCGCGCGGGGCGGTCATCCTGGCCCCTACTGCCGCCCCGCTCAGCAAGCTCATGACCCGGCTTACAGTCTCCTCGAGCAGCAGCCTCGCCGATTTACTCATCTACCGCATGACGCTGGAGTCGGCCGCCAATTCACTGGCGGCCTCGCGTCGCAGCGAGGCCGATCTGCTCAAGCTGGAAAAGGCCATGGCACGGATGCGCCAGTGCATGGCCCTAGGACGACACGAATTCAGCCGTGCGGACCTCGACTTCCATGACGTGGTTGCTTGGGCCAGCGGCAATGCCATGATCCAGGTCTCGGCCGAGGCGGTCCGGGACTCCATCGAAACGCTCATCGAGAGTTCGATCCGCGGTAGCGGTGATGACGAAGAACTGATGCTGCGCACGCTCTCCCACCACGCGGACGTCTTCGCCGCAATCCGGGACCGGGACGCGCACCGCGCCGAATATCTCGCCCGCAGCAGCCTCTTCGAGTACTACGGCCAACTGCTTGCTGAAGACGACCGCGCGGCCCTGGCCGCGCTGGCATCCTTCGGCGCACCGACTCCCGACGCCGCTGGCACCGACTAACCATTCGGCGTTGCCGGACGCGCGCCGGTGCGGCGGGGGCTGCCCGGATGGTCCCGACTGCCATCCGCCGCGAAACTAGTCGAGCGCCGCCCAGTTTGGCACCGCGGAAGCCGGGCGCACGGATTCGTACCAGGCTGCCGCGCGCAGGATCTTGGCGTCCGCGCCCACCGGGCCGGCCAGCTGCACCCCGATGGGACGGCCGTCGGGGGTGAAGCCGCAATTGACCGTGGCGGCGGGTTGTCCCGACATATTGAACGGCACAGTGAAAGCGATGTGCGCCATGGTGCTGTCGGGATCGTCGACAGGCATGGGCTGCTCGGCGGCAAAGGCGGGCATTGGCGCTACTGGTGAGAGAACGACGTCGAACCCTGCCGTGGCTGCGATGGTCGCCTTCTGCATCTGGTCGATGCAATTAAAGTGGCGTATGGTCGCGGCGCCGTCGAAGCTGGCTCCGCGGGAGCACCATCGGATGATGTAGGGCAGCACCAGATTCTGATGATCTGGCGGCAGGGCGCTGTAGTCCGCCCACGAACGGGTTCGCCAAAAGTTGTCGAGCCCGTCGAGCATGTTCTGGTCGATGAATGCGTCCAGGTGGGTCACCTCCGCGCCAGCCATGGCGAAGACCTCCGCGGCGGCTTCCACCGCGGCCAGAACTTCCGGGTCGACGTCCGCACCCGCCCCCGCACCGGTCTGGAGGGCCACCTTCATGCCTCTGATGTCCGGTCGGCCAATCCCGCCATCGGGGTCCAGCCAGTCCATCGCAGGGTATGGGCGGGCCGTGTAATCGCGAATATCGGGGCGGGCCAGCACAGTCATGAAGAGCGCCGCGTCCGCTGCCGTGCGGGCCATCGGGCCTGCGGTCCGGCCGAGATACGGCACGTCCAGCGGGATGAGGCCTGCGCTCGGTTTGATCGTGGCCAGACCCTGCCAGGTTCCGGGCAGACGAATGGACCCGCCGATGTCCGTTCCGACGTGCAGGGGGCCATAGCCCGCCGCAGCGGCGGCACCGGCTCCGGCGCTAGAGCCGCCTGTTGTCCAAGCGGGATTCCAGGCACTGCGCGTCACGCCGTGCAGGCTCGATACGCCGGAGGAGAGCATGCCCCAGTCCGGCATCGTGGTGGAGCCCATGATGATACCGCCGCTCTCGAGGATACGGTCCGTGATGGGCGCGTTGGCGGCTGGCACCCGAGGGCCGGGCAGGGCAGTGCCGCCGGGCATCGGCACGCCTGCGCGGGCCACATTTTCCTTGACCGTGGTGGGCACTCCGTCCAGCGCGCTCAGCGGGCTGCCGATGCTCCAGCGACGCTCGCTTGCCCGCGCACCTTGCAGCGCTTCCTCGGGGTTGAACACGAAGAGCGCGTTGAGCACCGGCTCTCGCTCCTCAATGCGGCGGATCACAGCAGCACAGACTTCCACGGGAGAAAGCTCTTCTGCGGCGTACGCCGCGCCGAGTTCCCGGGCGCTGAGAAGGTGGATTTCGGTGGAAAGCGTGGCGGCCATGGTTGGTTCCTTCACTTCGTTCACGGCCGGGCGTTCGTTGTGGAACGGCGCCGGCACTGACTGCTGGCTTGTCTAGTGCTGCAGGGCCGCCTCCCGGGCGGCCATTTCAGCTCGGAGGGACATGGAGGCACCCACCAGTGTGCGGGTGTATTCGTGCTGCGGCCGCTCGTAGATCTGCTCCGTGCTCCCGCTCTCCACAATCTCCCCGGACCGCATGACCACCACGTTGTCGCAGATGTGCCGGACCACGCCCAGATCGTGGGAGACGAAGACGAGGGTCAGCTGGTACTGATCCACCAAGTCGGAGAGCAGGTTCAGCACCTGGGCGCGGACGGAGACGTCCAGGGCGCTGACCGGTTCGTCCGCGACGAGGACCCGAGGTCTGCAGATCAGCGCGCGGGCGATCGAGATGCGCTGGCGCTGACCGCCGGAGAACTGATGCGGGAAACGCTCCGCAGAATCGGCCGGCAGATCCACAGCGGCGAGCATTTCCCGCACGAGCCTGCGCTGGAGCGCGGTGTCGACACGTTGGCCCGGGGCCAGCAGCGGTTCGGCGATGATGTCCTGGACCCGCATTCTGGGGTTGAGCGAACCCATGGGGTCCTGGAAGACGATTTGGAGCTCGCGGCGCAGCTCAATGAGCTGGCTCTCGCGCGCGCCTGCCACTTCGTTGCCGGCCACCCGCACGCTGCCCGCGCTCGGCCGGTCCAGCCCGGCCAGGATTCGCAGCAAGGTGGATTTGCCGGAACCGGACTCCCCCACCACCCCGAAACGCTGCCCGGCCTGCACGTCAAAGGAGATGCCTCGTAGTGCCCTGACCTCGCCGGGCTTCTTGAACAGGGACGTCCGGCCGCGTTCATAATTGCGCACCAGATCCTTCACGCTGATGACGGGCTCGCTGGCAGCCGCCGAGCCCATTGACACGGCAGGTCCCCGGTCGGTCGGTTGCTCGTCCAACGCGGAGCCGTCCAGCCGGCCAGCGGTGGGCGTGCATTCGTCGACGCCGGTCCCGCCGGGGTGGGACTCCTCGGCCGCAGACTCGCCCGCGACGGCGGGGGTCTTGAGCCGCAGTACGCTCTGCGGAACCATTGACAGTACTTCCTGGACGGTGGGCGGCACATAGGCCGCGGCGGAGGCCACCGTGAACAGCCGGCCATTCTCATCCGAGGCATCCAAGTCCGAGGCCGCGAGCAATCCGCGTGTGTAGGGGTGCTGTGGGCGTGTAAAGACGTCCTCCGCGGAGCCCTCCTCCACCACAATGCCACGGTTCATGACCAGGACCCGGTCGCAGACGTTGGCCACCACCGACAGGTCATGTGTGATGAACAGCAGCCCTGTGCCGCGCTGCTGAACCGATTCCAGAATCAGGTCCAGCACCTGGCGCTGGACCGTGACGTCCAGTGCCGTCGTCGGCTCGTCGCAGAGCAGCAGCTCGGGGTCGTTGGCCAGGGCCATTGCCAGCATGACGCGCTGGCGCTGACCTCCGGAGAGTTGGTGCGGGTATGCCTTGGCGGCCTCGGCGGGGTCCGGCAGCCGGACGCTGGCGAGCAACTGTACGGCCTTGTCCCTTGCCTCACGGCGGTCGGGCACGGTCTTGTGCTTGAGCATGACCTCGGCAACCTGAGGACCAACCTTCATGAGCGGATTCAGGGCCGTGAGCGGCTCCTGGAAGACCATGGTCATGTCGTTGCCGCGGATCCGGCACATCTGCCGGTCTGTGGCCGTGACCAGGTCCTCCTCCCGCCCGGCCAGCTGGATGGAGCCAGTGGCGTTGACTCCTGGTGGCAGCAGGCCCATCAGGGCCGTGGTGGTCATGGACTTGCCGGAGCCGGATTCACCGATGAGCCCTACCCGTTCGCCGCGGTCCATTGTCAGGTTGAAGTCCCGCACCAGGGAACGGTCCTTGGTGGCAATATTGAGTCCGGTCACCTGCAGCAGCGGTCCGGTACCTGGGTTTTTCGGGGTGCTCACGGCTTACCGTTCTCCATTCAGCTTCGGATCAAAGCGGTCCCGCAGGCCGTCGCCCAGCAGGTTGAACCCCAGCACCGCAACCGCGATCGCGACGCCCGGCCAGACGACAAGCATGGGGAAAGTTCCCAGGAACTGCTGCGATTCCTGCAGCATGCGCCCCCAGGATGGCACCGGCGGCGGGGTGCCGAGTCCCAGGAAGGACAGCGCGGCCTCGGCCAGGACGGCGAGGGCGAAGGTCACGGAGCATTGCACCACCACCATGCCCGCGATGTTTGGCAGCACATGGCGGCGGGCGATGCGGAAGGCGCTCTGGCTCGAGGCTCTCGCTGCGAGGACATACTCAGTGCTCATGACCTGGAGGGTGCCGCTGCGGGCCACCCGGGCGAAGCCCGGGATCGAACCGATGCCGATCGCGATCATCGCCGTCGTCGTGCTCGCGCCGAAGACGGCTCCGAACATGATTGCAAGCAACAGCGCCGGGAAGGCCAGCAGAATGTCGGCCCCGCGCATCGTGACCTCCTCGGTCGTGCCGCCCCGCATGCCGGCGAGGATGCCGAGCGGCGTGCCGATCACCACTGCGATTCCCACTGAGATGAGTCCCACCATGAGTGTGATTCGCGCGCCGTAGAGAATGCCCGAGAAGATGTCGCGGCCGAACTTGTCGGTGCCCATTAGGTGCAAAGCGCTGGAGCCCTGTAGCCGGTCCGTGGGGAAGGCTTTGACGGGGTCGTATGGGGTCCAGAACAGGGAGACCAGCGCGGCCAGGACGACGATGACCACGATGATGATTCCTACCGTCAAGGTCGCCGAAAGTCTGTGACGGAGGCGCCTGACGACGGCCGGCGACTCGCCGGGAAGTGATGCAGAGCCGATTGATTGGGACATTAGGCCTTCTTCCGGATTCGCGGGTCCAGGACCGTGTAGAGCAGGTCGACCACCAGATTGATGATGAGCGTGATCGCCACTAGCACCATGACGACCGATTGGACCGTGAGCATGTCGCGATTACCCACGGCGTCCAGCAGCATGGAGCCCAGACCGGGGATGACGAAGACTCGCTCCACGACCACGGCCCCGACGATGAGCGCGGCAAGCTGCACGCTGGTGACTGTCAAAACGGGGATCGAGGCGTTGCGCAGGCCGTGGCGCACCAAGGCCTCCAACCTCCCCAGGCCCTTGGCCCGGGCCGTGCGCAGATAGTCCTCGCTCATGACCTCCAGCACCGCGGAGCGCACATACCGGGTCAGGATTGCTCCCTGGACGGAGGCCAGGGCCGCGACGGGAAGGACGATGCGACGAAGGAAGTCGCCAAAGTCCTCCCCGGGAGGGACCCACCCGTTGGAGGGGAACCAGCCCAGCCCGACGGCGAAGACGACCACCAGCAGGATGCCAGCGAGGAAGCCGGGAATGGCAACACCAAGCTGGCTAAGGCCGCTTATCAGGACACCGCTCGGCTGGCGGTGCCGTACGGCGGCCAGAGTGCCGAAGGGAATCGCGATGAGCAGGGCCACGATCATGGACAGCACCACCAGGATCAGGCTGACCTGGACCCGGTCCGCGATCATTGGGCTGATGTCCTGCCGCGTGACGTAGGAGACGCCGAAGCTGCCCTGCGGCAGGCCCATGACCCAGTCGACGTACTGAACCGGGAGGGGCCGGTCGGTGCCGAGCTGCCTTCGGGTCTCCGCGAGAAGCTCGGGTGAGGCATTGACGCCGAGCGCAATCTGGGCGGGGTCCCCCGGGATAGCGCGCATCAGCAGGAACACCGCCACCGTGGCCACAACAAAGGTCACCATGAACCTGCTCACGTTAACCATTAGCCGTACGACCATTCCGGCCCCCTTTCTAGTGCTCTACCGTGTGGTGCGGACGTCCGGCGGTTACTTCCAACCCGTCGCGGTCAGGTCTAGCGCCTCGGTGACGGAATTGGCGGGAATGCCGGTCACGCCGGCCTTGGCCACCACCAGGTTCGGGAAAAGAAAGAGTACGTTGGCGGGGGCATCGTCGGTGATCGTGCGGACCACCTGCTTCATGCCGGCCACATAACCCGCCTGATCCGCAGTGTCAGCCGCCGCGGCGACATCCTTGATCTTCGAATTGTCGTAACCGATGTAGTAGTCCGGGTTGTTAAAGACGGTCAGCAGATCGCGGCTTTCAACGGCCAGCACAACGGACATCTGGTACTCGTGCTTAGTGAAGACCTTGTCGAGCCATACGGCGGGAAATTCGGCCGTCTCGATCGTGGCATTGATACCGACCTCGGCGAGCTGGGACACAATAATCTGGGAGACTGCATTCGCGTAAGGCCGGGTGGGGACAGTGAAGGTGATCTTCAGGTTTTCCGCGCCGGCTTCTTTAAGCAACTGCTTGGCCTTGGCCGGATCGTAGGGGTAGGCGTCGTTGTGATCCTCATAGTATGGGTCGGTCGGCGGAACCGGCGCACCCAGCAGGGTGCCGTACCCGCTCCAGGCGGTGTCCAGAACAGCCTTGCGGTCGATCGCGTACATGACGGCCCGGCGGACCCTCACGTCGTTGAAGGGTGCCGCCTTGTTGTTCATGGTTAGCTCCACCTTGCCGTTGGAGGTGCCGTCCAGGATCTGGAAGCCCTTGTCCTGTTCGAAGGTGGGCAGAAGCTCGGGTGCCTGCATGTTATAGACGACGTCCACGTCGCCCGAGCGCAGGGCATTCGTGGTGGCCGTGGCATCTGCGAAGTAGCGCAGGGTGACGGTCTTAACCTTTGGGGCGGTCCCCCAGTAACCGTCCCGGGCGGCCATCTTGATGGCTTCTCCCCGCTTCCAAGAGTCGATGGCGAACGGTCCCGTGCCGATCGCAGTGTTGGCCAGGTCCGCCACACCTGAGGGATCGAACATGGCGCCTACTGGGGTGCCAAGATCGAAGAGCCAGGCGTTACTCGGCCTGCTCAAGACCACAGTCACCTCGGTGTCGCTCACGACGTTGACAGCGTCCACGACGTCCATCTTCTTCTTGAGGCTGGAGACCCACGCAGACTTGACCCGCTCCAGGCTGAACTTTACGTCCGCAGCTGTGAAGGCCTCACCGTTCGAGAACTTTACATCCTTGCGCAGAGCGAAGGTGTAGCTCTTACGGTCGTCACTCAGAGTCCAGGACTCGGCCAGAGCGGGTTGGATCTTGCCCTCCTGATCGATCTTCACGAGGCCCTCGTAGACATTCGCCATCAGCGCCTGCGGGATTGCGGCGCCCGCCGTCTTGGTGAAATCCAAGTTGCTGGGTTCGCCCGTGAGCGCAACGGTCAGCGAGTTCTTGACCTCTGACTTGTTCGTTGACCCCGCGCTGGAGCCTGCGGAACACGCAGTGAGGGACATGGAGGCTGCCACAAGGACGGCGGCAGCCGTTTTGAAACGCTTCGAGCTGCGCATACGGGTTCTCCATCGGCTATAGCGGTATTCCGCGGTGGAAAAAATAGTGTGACCTACATAACATCAGCACTAACGACATTACTACCTCGTTTGCTGGTCTGACCAGTCATCTCTGTTAACAAATTAATCTGAGCCAACTTAGGTCTGGGTGGGCCGTATGCTTTTCTCAGGCCACACCCGAGGTGGCCTTGCCGAAGGATCCCAATGAACAATGTCACATTCAGACCTGCCGTTGCTGTCCTGACTTACGAACGGGTCGTGGAGCAGATCGAGCACGCCATAGTCTCCGGGGATATAAGACCCGGCCAGCGGCTCGCCAGTGAACGCGAGCTCATGGTGCAGTTCTCCGTCAGCCGTCCCACGATCCGGGAGGCCCTACGGGTCCTGCAGGCCCAGGGACTGATCGCCTCCAAACCGGGCGGGCGTGGCGGGCCAGAGGTCCTGGCACCCTCACCCGAAACCCTGGCCCGGTCCTTCACGACGATGGCCCGCGTTGCGTCGCTTTCCCTCTCCGAGTTGGTCCAGTTCCGCATCGTGCTGGAAAGTTCGGCCTGCCAACTCGCGGCCGCCCTGCACACACCTGAGCAACTCTCCGCCATGCGCGATGCGATCGGCAGGATGGAAGTAGAGGTGGCCAACGGCTCGGACAGCTTCAACCGCGCCGATCTGGACTTCCACGCCAGCATCTGGGCGGCGAGCCATAATGACCTGCTGCAGATCTGCGGCCAGGCGGTCTCCGGCTCCATCCTGAAGCTCATGGACGACCGGATGGACCGTGCCGCGGACAAGAGCCGGGCCATGCAGGAATCCTTAGAGCGCGACCGGGCCATCTTTGCCGCCATCGCGGACGGCAACAGCGCCGGTGCCGGTGACTCCGCGCGCAACGCAATCGCCTCCTATTTCGAGCAGTACCTGAACGAAGACGGCGCGAGGGGTCTTCAGGCCCTGGGCGCCGTGATCGACTAACCATTGAGCCCGGTCTCTGCATGGGAGGCCTCCCCGGACGTCCTGGTAATGATGATCACGGCGCCGCTGCGACCGAGGCCCACAGCGGCGCACAAAGAGGAGGCGCCTGCCGCACTGGCAGGCGCCTCCTCCTCGATCTGAAATTGTGGCGCCGGGACGCAGTCCCGGGCCGCTATGGCTTCTTGGGCGGCAGGGCCAGCTTAAAGACCTTGGCCCAGGTGGAGCCGACCTGCTTCAGCAGCGGCCCGGTGGTGTAGGGCAGCCCGTAGCGCTTGCAGATCTCCCGCACCTTCGGGGCCACCTCGCCGTAGCGGTTGGACGGCAGGTCCGGGAAGAGGTGGTGCTCGATCTGATGCGAGAGGTTACCGCTCATCAGGTGCATGAACTTGGACCCGGAAATGTTGGCGGATCCGATCATCTGGCGGACATACCAGTCGCCGCGGGTCTCGCCTTCGACCATCTCTTCGGTGAAGGTGTCGGTGCCGTCGGGGAAGTGCCCGCAGAAGATAATCGCATGCGCCCAGACGTTCCGGACCGCGTTGGCGGTCAGGGTGCCATAAAGCGCCTGCTTGCCGGAGCCGGTCAGCATGGCGACCGCGGGTGTGGCGGCGTAGTCCTTGGCGAACTGCTTCAGGGCCTTGAGCCCCAGCGCCTTGAGGTCCCTGGTCATGGCCTCCTTGCTCTTCTTGCCCTCTTTGTAGTCGGGCAACTCAAGATCGTAGAGCGCGATCCCCCATTCGAACACGGGTGCCAGGATTGCGTTGTACAGCGGGTTGCCAAGGTTGAAGGGCTTCCATTCCTGGGACGGATCCATGCGCAGCAGGTTGTACCCGATGTCATTGTCCTTGCCCACGACGTTCGTCCAGCGGTGGTGCAGATCGTTGTGGGTGTGCTGCCAGGAGCGGGTGGGGGTGACGAAGTCCCAGTCCCAGGTGGTGGAGTGGATGTCCGGGTCCCGCATCCAGTCCCACTGGCCGTGCAGGATGTTGTGGCCCAGTTCCATGTTTTCCAGGATCTTGGCAAAGCTGAGCATCGCCGTGCCGGCGACCCAGGCGGCTTTGTGCTTGCTCACCAGAAGCGTCGCGCGGCCGGTGATCTCGAGCCCGCGCTGGACCTTGATCACCCGGCGGATGTAGGCGGCGTCGCTGGATCCGCGCTTGGCGAGGACCTCGTCGCGGATGGCGTCGAGCTCGCGGCCCAGCTCGGCCACCTGCTCGTCAGAGAGGTGCGCCGCGGCGTCCGGACGGACCAACGGGTGGCCGGACTCGGCGAGGGCGCCGGGCCGCGTCCTCGCAGCAGCGGTCACCTTGGCCGTGGCGGCGTCACCCTTGGCAGCGTCCCCGGAAACGTCCGGCTTGTCGGAAACAATCGTCATGCGGTGGTACTCCTTAGAGGTCGAGGTTAACGGGTCCGGCGGCTGCCGAAACGCACGTCTGGATTAGTTGGCCGGGCTCGCCGTGGACTTCGTCCGTGCGCAGGTCACGGACCTGGCCGGCCCGGAGGGGGATCAGGCAGCTGTGGCAGATGCCCATCCGGCAGCCGCTGGGCATCAGCACGCCGGCATCCTCGCCGACGTCGAGCAGCGGCGTGTCGCCGTCCGCCTCGACCTCGCGGTCGGAGGCCTCGAAGGTGACGAGTCCGCCGTCGTGCCCCTCGCCGCCGGCCAGCTTGGTGCTGAAGCGTTCGATCGTCAGGGTGGCTGCCGCCTGGGCGTCGCCGACTGAGGACTCCTTGGTTTCGGCTTCCCAGAGCGCCTCGGCATCGTCAAGGAAGCCTTCGGGGCCGCAGGCGTAGGCTGCCCGCTGGCGCCAGTCGGGGCAGAGCTGTTCAAGTGCGTCGGCTGACGTGAAGTCCAGCCGTCCGCGTTCCCCGGTGAACCAGTGGGTGACGCGGAAGTTGGGGAACTGGTCCGCGAGTTCGGCAAGCTCCTCGCGGAAGATGGCGTCCGCCGGAGTCCGGGCGGTGTGGATGAGCACGACGTCGGAGTCGGGCCGGTGCGGCACGAGCGTGCGGATCATCGACATGACCGGGGTGATGCCGCTGCCGGCGGTGAGCATCAGCAGCGGCCGCGGGTGTTCCGGCAGGACGAAGTCGCCCTGCGGGGGTGCCAGGAAGAGCACGTCGCCGGGCTTGGTGCTGCGCACCAGCGTGCCGGAGACGGCGCCCATGTCCGTGACGGTGATGGCCGGGTCCTGGCCCGCGGGGGCGCTGAGCGAGTAGGACCGCCAGTGGCGGACGCCGTCGAGTTCGACGCCGATGCGGGCCCACTGGCCGGCAAGGTGTGCTTGCCAGCCGCGGCCGGGACGGAAGAAAATGGTGGCGGAATCGGCCGTTTCTGGAACCACCCTGGTGACCACGCCGCGCAACTGGCGGGCGGAGAACACGGGGTTGAACAGCGCCAGAATGTCTTCTGGAGCTAAGGGGGTGGTCAGTAGAGATGCGGCGCGCGCCAGCTTACGGAGCCGGATCATTCATCAAGCTTATGTCAGATTGCGCCATAGTTCTTCACCCAAGGCATACGATCGAGTCTAAGAAACTGTCTGTCCGCAACAACCTCATGGATGTGGCACATGAACGCTTACTCAACGGAACAGCCCGCCACCCCCGCCTATGACCCGCCGTGGCTGGCCCTGCCGCGGGAAGTCAGCGATATGCTCCGGCCCATGATGCCGGGCATTGTCGAGGCCATCATCGACGCCGTGCCGCAACTGGTGCCCGCCTATGCCCGGCCCATTGAGGGCCGCTTCGGCCGCGGCCTCCGGCGCGGCGTGGCAGCCGCGCTGGACCGCTTCCTGCAGTTGCCCGGGACCCGGCTGCCGGCGCTGTCGGAGGAGAGCCGCCAGCTCGTGGCGGGGCTGGGAAGCGGCGAGTTCCGGCAGGGCCGGAGCATGGACGCGCTGCTGAGCGCCTACCGCATGGGCGCCCGGGTGACGTTCCGGGAGATGTCCCGGGTATCCGTGGAGCATCACCTGGGCCAGAGCGTCGTGGTTGACCTGGGCGAGTCGATCCTCGCCTACATCGACGAACTGTCCGCGGTCAGCGCCGAGGCCTACGCCTTTGAGCAGTCCGAGCGAGCCGGTGCGGTGGACCGGCGCCGCACCGAGCTGCTGGATCTGCTGCTGCTGGGCCAGGCGGATGAGGCAGCCCTGCGCCAGAAGGCAGCCCTGGCGGACTGGTCGCTGCCCCAGCGGATGGTGGTGGTGACCTTGCCCTTGGATCGGGCGGCCGGGCTTCGTTTGCGGCTGGGGCCCGGAACACTGGTGATCGAACGCGAGACCGACGCCGTCGCCCTGGTTCCCGCACAGCAGTCCAGCACCACCCGGGCAAACCTGGAAAAGGCGCTGCAGGGGCGCGGCGCCTCTGTGGGGCCGGCCGGAGGCTGGGAGAAGGTCCCCGATTCACTGCGGCTCGCCGTGCTCGCGGCGTCGGTGGTGCCGCCGCGGGACGGCCCGGAGGACCCGCCCATCTGGGCTGACGACCATCTGGCGCAGGTGATTCTCGGCGCGGAACCCTCTGCCATCGCCGAGCTGGCCAGCCGCCGGCTGGCGCCCCTGGAGGGGCTGCGTCCGGCCCAGCGCGAGCGGCTCGCGGAAACGCTGCTCTCCTGGCTGCGCCACTGGGGCCAGCGCGCCCCGGTGGCGGCGGAGCTGGGCATCCATCCGCAGACCGTCGGCTACCGGGCGACGCAGCTGCGCGAGCTGTTCGGTGACACCCTGGAGGACCCGAAGGCGCGGTTCGAGCTGGAGCTGGCGCTCCACGCCGGCAGGCGTTAAGCAAGCGCAGGCGTTAAGCAAGCGCAGGCGTTAAGCAAGCGCAGGCGTTAAGCAAGCGCAGGCGTTAAGCAAGCGCAGGCGTTAGTCCGGCGGCGCCGCACCAAGCCGGCGACGCGGCGCCGCTATTTGGCGGGGTTGTGCGTGCCGATCGGCAGCAGCGTCAGGTCCGGGTGGTTCTTCTCGATCCGGCGCAGGGCCCAGACGTCGTTGAACAGCGCCAGATACTCGCCGTCGGAGCGCAGCAGCACTTCCGCGCCGGGCACGTTGGCCAGCGCGGGCATGGCATCCGCCGTCGAGATCCGGGCGATGGAATACGGAAGCCGCTCCAGCCGCATCGGCGCACTGAAATCGTGCGCCATTCGGTCTTCAACCACTTCGAACTGCATCGGCCCGACGGCAGCCAGCACCGGAGCCTGGTCGCCGCGGATATCGGAGCGGAGGACCTGGATGACACCCTCGTGCTCCAGCTGTTCGATGCCGCGGCGGAACTGCTTGAAGCGGCTGGGGTCCTTGGACCGCGCCACCTGGAAGTGCTCCGGGGCGAACAGCGGGATGGCAGGGAACTCCACCGGCTGCTCAAGGAAGAGGCTGTCGCCGACCCGCAGCGAGGAGGCGTTGACCAGGCCCACGACGTCGCCGGGGAAGGCCTCGTCAATGACCTCGCGTTCGCGGCCGAACACCTGCTGGGCGTACTTGGTGGCGAAGGACTTCCCGGTCCGGCCCTGGGTCACCACCATGCCGCGTTCGAAGATGCCGGAGCAGACGCGGATGAAGGCGACGTGGTCGCGGTGCGCCTTGTTCATGCCGGCCTGGACTTTGAAGACGAAGCCGGCGAAGGGCGCGTCGACGGGACGGGCGGCGCCGTCGACGTCGGGCCGGGGCGCAGCGGGCGGGGCGAAGTCCACGAGGGCATCGAGGATTTCCTTCACGCCGAAGTTCAGGGCCGCCGAGCTGAAGAGGATCGGCGTTGCCTTGCCGGCGTGGAAGGACTCGACGTCGAATTCCAGGTTCGATTCGACCACGAGCCCGGCCTCGTCCACGGCGTTGGACCAGTCATCGCCCTGGCTGGCCGCGGCCTCTTCCGGCGTGAAGTACTCGGTGAGGGCGATGTTGGCGCCGGAATTGTTGCGCTGGAACTTGGCGAAGCGGTCGTTGCGGAGGTCCCACACGCCCCGGAAGTCACCCGAAATGCCCACGGCCCAGGTCAGCGGCATGGGCAGGAGGCCGGTGCGTTCGGTGATCTCGTCCATCAGCGCCAGGGCGTCCAGGCCGGGCCGGTCCCACTTGTTGATCACCGTGATGATGGGCAGGTTCCGCTGCTTGCAGACTTCGAACAGCTTCATGGTCTGTGTTTCCAGGCCCTTGGCCGCGTCCACCAGCATCACGGCGCAGTCGACGGCGGCCAGCACGCGGTACGTGTCCTCGGAGAAGTCGGCGTGGCCCGGGGTGTCCAACAGGTTGATCACGGTGTCGCGGTAGGAGAACTGCAGGGCGGCAGAGCTGATGGAGATGCCGCGGTCCTTTTCCATCTGCATCCAGTCGGAGATCGTTTCCTTGCGGTTCGCCTTGCCGCTGGAAGCACCGGCGGTGCCGATCACCTTGGCGTGCAGGGCAAGCGCCTCGGTCAGCGTGGACTTTCCGGCGTCAGGGTGTGAGATGACCGCGAAAGTCCGACGCCGGGCCGCCTGCTTGTGAATCTCCTGGACTCGTGCGGGGCTAAGGACTTCTTGGGACACGGTGCTACTTTCGCTGCGGCGTTGGGAGGGGAATTGCGCGGAGAGCCCGCGGTACACCCACGGCCTCCAGTTTATCGCAGGCCGCCGAGCTGACGCGAAGCGGGTCCGCGCCGGGGCCAAAGTGCGCTCCTGGACGGAGGGCGGCGGGGCCATTCCGCAGGGCTTGGATGACGGGTCCGAATGGGCCACTTTAAGGCTTGCCCGTGCGGTTCCGGGCCACGTTTACCTCTATCATGATGAGAGCGGGGAACCGAGTACTTTTGATCCTGCCGGCAAACACTGGAAACCGGCGCACCTGCGGGCGGTAGCCTGCACCTTTGAAGGGAAAATCTATGGCCCGGAGCCCTGAAGATTCACTCAAGGCGACTCTGGGCAGGGTGGCACCGGGCACTGCCCTTCGCGACGGCCTGGAACGCATCCTCCGCGGACGGACCGGCGCCCTGATCGTGCTGGGGATCGACCGGACCATCGAATCCATCTGCTCCGGCGGCTTCGACATCGGCATCGACTTTTCCCCTACCCGGCTGCGGGAACTGGCCAAAATGGACGGCGCCATCATCTGCGACAAGGACGCGAGCAACATCCTGCGCGCCGCCGTCCAGCTGGTGCCGGACTCCAGCATCGAAACCCAGGAATCGGGCACTCGGCACCGCACTGCGGAACGCGTGGCCATCCAGACCGGCGTGCCCGTCATCTCGGTCAGCCAGTCGATGCAGATCATCGCGCTGTACGTGAACGGTCTGCGCCACGTGCTGGAGGGCTCCGAGAAGGTCCTGGCCCGCGCCAACCAGGCCCTGGCCACCCTGGAACGCTACCGCTCGCGCCTGGACCAGGTGACCAGCTCGCTCTCGGCGCTGGAAATCGAGGCCATGGTGACCGTCCGCGACGTCGCGGTGACCCTGCAGCGCCAGGAAATGGTGCGCCGGATTTCCGAGGAGATCTCGCAGTACGTGCTGGAACTTGGCGAAGACGGCCGCCTGCTGTCACTGCAGCTGGACGAGCTGACCGTCGGCCGCGGCCCCGGCAGCGATGTGATCATCCGCGACTACTCCGGCCCGGACACCTCCAGCGAGGTCATCGACAAGGCCGTCAAGGCTCTCGTGAACCTGGGTCCAACGGAGCTGATCGATTTGAGCAAGATCGCGGGCATCGTGGGTTTCGCCGGCGGAGAGGCCAACCTCGACGCCGTCGTCCAGCCGCGCGGCTACCGTCTGCTGTCAGGGCTCAAGGCCGTTCCAAAAGCCGTCGCCGACCGGCTGGTGGACCACTTCGGCGGCCTGCAGTTCCTTATGGCTGCCACCATCGATGACCTCATGACCGTGGACGGCATCGGCGACCAGCGTGCCCGCACGGTCCGCGAAGGGCTGAGCCGGATGGCGGAGGCCAGCCTGCTGGACAGGTTCCTCTAGAACTTCGTCTGCGGCCGCCGTCGGACTCAGTTGAGCTGGAACACAGCCTTCGGGCTCGTCTTGTTCGCCAGCCGCGCGGTGAAGACGTAGTAAGCCCCGCCCGCTCCGGGCTTTGCCGCAATGGGGTCACAGCCCTGGACGCTGCGGTTGCGCGGCCAGGGGAAATTCGCCGTCTCGCTCTGGCCCGGGGCGATGGTCTTCATCAGCTCCGTGCTGTCTGCCTGGCAGTCCTGGGACGAGAAGATCCGATCCGAGCCGCTGGTGATTTGGTACTCCATCTGCGAAGTCCCCATATTGACCTCACACGGCACCTTGTTGCCGTTCGTGACTTTGAGACTGAGCAGCGGCTCCTCGCCGTCCTCGTAGGCGGGTTTGTCAGTTGCTGCCGTGACAGTCACGAGGTTCTGCTGGCAGCCATTGCCCTGCGAAGGGGTTGCCGAGGGGCTGGCGGTGGGCGTCGCAGTGGCCCCCTCCGGGCCGCCACTCGGTCCGGTCCCGGGGCTCCCAGCAGCGGTTCCGCCCGCCTCCGCAGCAGGCTGCCGGGGGCCGTTGATGGCACTCGAGACAGCAATGAAGCCACCCACGGCGACGGCGACGACCAGGAGCAGGGAGGCACCGACGAACAGCCGACGGCGGCGGTAGACGGCGTTGCCCGGTTTACGTACCGCCTTACGGGCAGGTTTCTTTGCGGGCCTGCGCGCGGATTGTCCGCTGCCGGAAGCCTTCGGTCGTGAACCGTTCGTTCCTGAGTTGCCTTGCCTGCCCATCCTTCTAGGCTAGAGAACCGCGCAGACTATGGGGACCCACCACGCCGCGGGACGGGCCACGGCCCGCGTCTATTACGCTGATTGGATCAAAGCTCTAGCCGATTCCCCCGCCCTCCCGTTGGCAGCACCCCCGGAAAACCTGCCGGGCGGCGTTCCCGGCGTCCGCCCGCCGCTTGCCGGCGTTCCGCTGGCCAGCCTGCATGCGGCCCTGGACACCTGGTTCGAGTCCCATGCCCGTGACCTCCCCTGGAGGGCTGCCGGCTGCACTCCGTGGGGCGTGCTGGTCAGCGAGATCATGCTCCAGCAGACCCCGGTGGTTCGTGTCCTGCCGGTCTGGGAGGAATGGCTGCGGCGCTGGCCGGAGCCGGCCGATTTGGCCAGGGAGACCTCGGGCGAGGCCGTACGGTCCTGGGGCAGGCTCGGCTACCCGCGGCGGGCCCTGCGTCTGCACGCGGCTGCCGTCGCGATCGGGGACAGCCATGGCGGGATGGTTCCCGCCACGTATCCTGAACTGCTGGGGCTGCCCGGAGTGGGAAGCTACACGGCCGCGGCAGTCGCCGCCTTCGCCTTCCGACGCCGCGAAACAGTGGTGGACACCAACATCCGCCGGGTCCATGCGCGGCTGTTTTCCGGCGCCGCCCTGCCCTCGCAGTCGCTCACGGCCGCCGAGATGCGGCTGGCGGCGCAGGTGATGCCGGACGACGTCGGCACCTCCGTGCGGTGGAACGCCTCCGTGATGGAGCTCGGCGCGCTGGTGTGCACCGCTCGGGCGCCGAAGTGCGCAGAGTGCCCGGTGCGAAGCTCCTGCGCCTGGCTCGCTGCGGGCGGGCCGCCGCCGACTTACACGCCGAAAGGCCAGCCGTGGCACGGCACCGACCGCCAAGTACGCGGTGCCGTGCTGGCCGTGCTCCGCCTGGCCGACGCCCCTGTGGCGCCGGAGCTGTTCCAGCGGGCGCCGGCCGACCTCGGCTTCGAACCGGAGGGTATCGGCATTCCGCTGGCCGCCCTGCATCGGCTCAATTCCGCGCCCGAGCAGATTGAACGCGCACTGGCTGGCCTGCTGAGTGACGGACTGGCGGAACTGCACCTCGGCGGACTCCGGCTCCCTGGCTGAGCATGGGCTGACTCCGATGGGCTGAATCCCGAGGCCCTAGCTGGACACGCCTCCCGGAACTACCCTGAAGCATGCGCAAGTACGCGGCGACGCGGACGGCCTCCGGCAGGCGGATTAGTCCACGCCAAGAAAGGGGTACCCATGAACGCGCAGAACATCAGGCACTGGATCCTCGCGGGCTTGTGGACCCTGCCCCTTTCCGGACTGATCACCGCCTGGGCCACGCGCGAACCGCAGCCGGACCAGGAGCGGGACCCGGATGCCTGGGCCCGGTTTGTCAGCTCGGACTCGTACCAGCTCAGCCACCTGCTCGGCAGCACCGGAGGCACCGTCCTCGCGATCTTCGGCGTGTTCGCCCTCGGCTGCAGCCTGGCTAACAGCCGGGTGGGGCGCCTGGCACTGGCAGCGATGGTCGTCACCGTCGCCGGGACCGCCCTGCTGCTGGTTCCCGCGGCGGTCTCCACCTTCGCCACCCCCGCGATCGGGAAGGCATATCTCGGAGGAAATCAGGACGTCATGCAGCTCGAGTTCCCCGCCGCCATGTCGGGGTCGTTTCTGCTGGGACTCCTGCTGGCTTTCCTCGGAAATGTGCTGCTGGGGATTGCCGTGTGGCACTCCCGGACCCTGCCGCGCTGGGCAGGGGCGATCTGGGTGGCCGGCGCCGTGCTTTTCTACGTCCTGGGCGTGGTGTTGGGGCAGGCGACGACAGGAAGCAGCCTGCCCACCCAGACCGCCGGGGCGCTGCTCGCGGCGGGTGCCGGCGGCTGGATTGCGTGGAACGTGACGCGGGAGGGCCGAAGAGCTTTAGACCGGGCCGCCGCCGGAACCGGCGGAGGGTAGGGACCAATGATCATCGGCTGGGGACCAAGGGCCAGTGACTGGGCGCCTACGCTTCACCGAAGCCGGATTTGATCAGGCCGCCCAGATAATCCACGGCCTTGGAAGCATCCGGGCCGCTGGCCTCGATGTGCAGCACCGTGCCCCGTCCGGCCCCGAGCATCATCAGCTCTGTCATGGACGCGCCGTCGGCGCCGTTGACTGTCACTTCGGCGTCCATGCCGGACAGACCGCCCGCGATCTTTGCTGCCGGACGGGCGTGCATTCCGGCCTGGTTCACGAGCTCGAAATCCCCTGACGCTTCGGGCGGTTGCCGGTGCTCGTGCACGTGCTCCGGCGCGGCCGGGGGCCGGTAGACGGCTTCGGCGGCTTCCTTGACCGCCTCCTTGTCGGCACCGACCTGGGCGGCCACGGCAGCAGCGATAAGCCCCTCGATCAGCGGCGCATCAGCCAGCAGCACGGACGTGGGGTCGGCCGCGAATTCCACGGCCGATTCCGCGGTCATCACCGCCGAGCCGAGGTCGGTCAGGACCACAACGCCGTCGCCGCCGGCAGCCTGTTCCAGCGCCGCCAGGACCCGCTCCAGGCTGGTGCCGATCCGGCCGTCGTCGGTGCCTCCGGCGGGGATGATCAGAACGTCAGGCGCCATCTGGGCGGCAAGTTCGACGGCGCCGTCGGCGATCTTCTCGCTGTGGGAGACGACGACGAGCCCCACCGTCATTCGGACGCTCCGGCGGCGGCCCTCAGGATCAGGGCGCTGGAGACGGCGCCCGGGTCCCGGTGGCCGATGCTGCGCTCCCCCAGGTAGCTCGCGCGTCCCTTCCGGGCCAGCATCGGGTCGGTGGACACGGCCCCCGCCTCGGCCGCTTCCGCGGCGGCGAGCAGCACCTTTCGGACGTCGCCGTGGGCTGCTGCGGCGGCGGCCGCCTCGATGGCCGGCGTCCAGGCGTCCACCATGGTTTTGTCCCCGGGCTCGGCCTTTCCGCGGGCTACGATGCCGTCGCGGGCGGCCTGCAGGGCCGTGGCCAGGGTGGCTGCGTCCACGTCCGCCGTGTCCCCCAGTGCCGTGGCGGCGCGCAGGAAGGCGGTGCCGTAGAGCGGGCCGGCCGCCCCGCCCACCTTGGACATCAGGGTCATGGCCGTCAGCTTGAGGGCGGCCCCGGGTGTTTCCGGGGGCGTCTCGGCAAGTTTCACGATCACCGCTTTGAAGCCGCGGTCCATGTTCTCGCCGTGGTCCGAGTCGCCGATCGGCCGGTCCAGTTCAATGAGCTCTTCCCGGTGTTCCGCCATGGCCTGCGCTGACAGCGCCAGCCACCGCAGGGCCCAGCCGACGTCCAGCCCCACGGTCAGACGCCCCAGCGGAGGGCCGGCGTGTGGACGGGCGCGTCCCAGAGCGCCGTCATTTCATCGTCCAGGCGCAGGACCGTGATGGAGCAACCCTGCATCTCGAGGGATGTTATGTAGTTGCCTACCAGCGAGCGCGCCACGGTGATGCCCTTCTCGGCCAGCACTTGCGCGGCCCGGCGGTAGACAATGTACAGCTCGCTCTGAGGTGTGCCGCCCATGCCGTTCACGAACAGGAGCACCTTGTCCCGGGAGGCAAGGCCGAGGTCGCTGGCCACCGGCTCCAGGAGGCGGTCCGTGATGCCGTCGGCGTTTTCCATCGCGATGCGGTGCCGGCCGGGCTCGCCATGGATGCCGATGCCGATCTCGATTTCGTTTTCCTCAAGGACAAAGCTGGGCGCCCCGGCGTGCGGGACGGTGCAGGCCGTCAGCGCCACGCCCATGCTGCGGACGTTCTGGTTGACCCGGTCACCGATGGCTGCGACTGCGTCGAGGTTGTCCCCGCGCTCGGCGGCCGCACCGGCGATTTTCTCCACCAGCACCGTGCCGCCAACCCCGCGCCGTCCGGCGGTGTACAGCGAGTCCTCCACCGCGACGTCGTCGTTGACGAGCACCGTGCGGACCTCCACACCCTCGGCTTGCGCAAGTTCCGCTGCCGTTTCGAAGTTGAGTACGTCGCCCGTGTAGTTCTTCACAATATGAACGACGCCGGCGCCCGAGTTGACGGCGAGCGTGGCCGGAAGGATCTGGTCCGGGGTGGGCGAGGTGAACACCGCACCCGGCACCGCGGCGTCGAGCATTCCCATCCCGACGTAGCCGCCGTGCAGGGGCTCATGGCCGCTGCCTCCGCCGGACACCAGCCCCACTTTTCCGGCCACCGGCGCGTCCTTGCGCACGATGTACTTCGGGTCCGAAGAGACGGTCACGAGGTCGGCATGGGCAAGCCCGAACCCTTCCACTGACTCGTCGACCACGGCGCGGGGATCATTGATGAGCTTCTTCATGGCTGTGCTCCCTGGATGGTGTCCTGGCTGCTTGCTAAGACCCTACTACCGGGGCCCAGCCAGCGAAAGGCTCCGGTCTGGAACAGCCGGCACGGACTCTCCGCGCCGCGCCGCCGCCGCGCGGCCACCGGATCTGCGCGCGTTGGCAGTGACGCCGTGTCAGGGCCGTCTATCCGCCCAGGCCGGGAAATTCGGCCAGGCGTCGATTCCCAGCCACGAAAACGGCGGCGCCGTGACGCGGTGATGTTGGGTTCCGGCGTCCCCGCCCTGGTCAGCGCGTTGTCCTGGCGCGGGTCCGGGGGCTGCATCGCCCTCGGGTGCCTGGTCCGTTGTACGGGGCGCTGCGGGTGCGCCTGCGATGGTCATCTGGAATGCGGAGAAATCTGGAAAAATCACGCGATTGTGCAATCTCTTGCCTCCGGAAGCTGGGGCGGCCCACCCCCTGGGCCGGGATCAGTTTATCCATCAAATTTATTGAAAGGAAGAGCTGGGCCTGGCGCGGATGCGCGGCGCGTTCCAGCAGGCGCTTCCGGCGGGCCGGTTCGATCGCGGCCCGGCGGTGGGCTACAGGCGGTGGGCTACAGAACCTTGATCATCCTTGTGTTGCCCAGGGTGTTGGGCTTCACCCGTGCGAGGTCCAGGAACTCGGCAACGCCCTCGTCATGCGAGCGCAGCAGTTCCGAATACACCACCGGGTCGACGGCGCTCTGGTCCGCCATGACTTCGAAGCCGTGCTTTTTGAAGAAGTCCACTTCGAAGGTAAGACAGAAGACCCGGGAAACCCCGAGCGCCCGCGCCTTTCCCAGGAGGCGTTCCACGAGCATGTGTCCCACGCCCTTCCCGCGCCAGCCATCCGATGCGGCAAGCGTACGCACTTCCGCCAGGTCCTCCCACATAACGTGCAGCGCCCCGCAACCGATCACCTCGCCGTCGCCCGCTTCGGCAATCAGGAACTCTTGCAGGCTTTCGTAGTACGCCACAGTCTCTTTGGCCATGAGGATCCGCTGGTCCGCCAGCGGGGCCACGAGCGTCTTGATGGCCGCGACATCGCCAGTGCGGGCAGGGCGGATGCGGATCGTCTCAGTCACAGCCCAATCTTACGGCGCTGCCCTGTTGCGCTTCGGTTTAGACCCAACTGACTCGCAGTAGTTGTCGTTTTCAGCGGTCAAAACGACAACAAATGCGGGTCAGTTGGGTGTGCCCGGGCTGGACCTAGAGCCCCAATTCGGCAGGAACAGGCAAGTCCTTGTCCAGCAGGTTCTTGGCGAGGAAGTGCTCGACTACGCCGTACCAGACCTTAGCGTGCTGCGGCTGCAGGATCCAGTGGTTCTCGTCCGGGAAGTAGAGGAAGCGGTGGTCGGTCTCGCCGTTCTCGTCGGCCGCGAGCTGCGACTTCGAGAGCAGTTCGTACCAGAGCCGCAGGCTCTCGCCGATCGGAACGCGGTAGTCCTTGTCGCCGTGGATGACGAGCATCGGCGTGCTGATGTTCCCGACGTGCAGGTGCGGGGAGTTCTCCAGCGCCATCTCGGCCGTCATTTCCTTCAGCCAGTACTGCGCGGAGTCCGTGGTCGGGCCGAACTGGTCGAGGGCCCAGAGACTGGCATGGGTGACGATCGCCTTGAACCGGCCTGTCTGGCCGGCCACCCAGTTGGCCATGTAACCGCCGAAGGAGCCGCCCATGGCTGCGGTGCGCGTCTCATCGATGTCCGCCCGCTGCACCACGGCGTCGGTGATGGCCATCAGGTCGGTGAAGGGAGCCTTGCCCCATTCACCCCAGCCACGTTGGATATGCTGTTGGCCGTAGCCGATGGAGAGCGCCGGATCCGGCAGCAGCACGGCGTAACCGCGGGCCACGAGCAGCCAGGGATTCCAGCGCCAGGTCCAGGCGTTCCAGGACCCGAGCGGGCCGCCGTGGATCCAGAGCAGCAGCGGGGCCGGAGACCCGGCGGAGGAGCCGTCGGGAAGAGCCAGGTACGCCGGTACTCGGGAACCGTCTGCCGCCGTCGTCTCGACACGTTCCAGCGAGCCTTTGCGGTGCGGGCGCTCGGCGGGCGCGGGGAGCCGGACCACGTCGCCGCTGGCGGGGTCGATCCGCACAGCTTCGGCAGGGAACTCGTAGGAGCTGCGCAGCGCGTAGGCGCTGCGGCCGTCCGGGGAAACCACGACGTCGGTGTACGCCGCCGCGTCCGACGTCAGGCGGGTGACCAGGCCGTTATCGCTGCCGGAGACGCTGATCCGGAAGACCGGCGAGGCTCCGTCCTCATCCGCGGTGACGAGGATGGCGGATCCGTCCGGCAGCCAGGCCGCGGGACGGGGCCAGCGGTCCCAGTCCTGGGCGAGCGGCGTCAGCGCGGCCTCGTTTGCCTCCCCAGTTCCGGGGGCACCGCCGGAGACGTCGAGCAGGTGCAGCAAGACCCGCGGGGCGTCAACCGGCGTGGTGTCACTTTCACTGAGCACCACGAGGGTCCTGTTGTCCGGGCTGACCGGCCCCGGGAAGTAGCTCATGCCCTTGGTGTCCAGCAGGACCGTGCGTGTGCCGGTAGCGACGTCGATCGCGACCAGCATGGAACGCGAATCAGCGTTTGCGAGCGTTTTTTCAAAGCTGCTGTAGACGGTCTTCCCGTCCGGGCTGACGACGAAATCCGCGTCGCGGAGCCCGTTCCCGGCGTCGGGCGTCAGGTTGCGCAGCTTGAGTGGGGCGACGGCGTCAACCGTGGTGGGCCTGCCCGGTTCCAGCTCCTCTCCCGGTTCGACGGCGAAAAGCCGCGGCTGGGCCGGTCCCAGGTCGGCGTCCCAGTAGCGCACGGGGTACCCGCTGTGCAGGATGGCGGTGACCTTGTTGTCCTTGCGTGCCTTGCGGCGTTCCTCGTCGCTGTCCTCATCCGTGGAGCCGGCCAGCACGGAGGCCGCGATGAACACGGCGCCGGCCTCCTTCGCGGCCACGACTCCGCTGACGCCGCCGGCGCGTGCGAGCACCACCCGGGCCTCTCCACCGCCGGACGGGAGCATCCACAGGGCGTTGACGGGCTCAGCCTCGGGGCTCTCCGGATCGGGGCGGGCGGAGGTGAAATAGAGGTCGCCGTTGGCAGCGAACACGGCTCCGGCCTCGCCCTTGGCGCTGCGGGTGATCCGGCGCGCCTGCTCGTGCCCTTCCGGATCCAGCTCCCACAGGGCGGTGCCGTATTCGGTGCCCTTGGAGTTGAGGGTGGCCACGGTGGTGACGAGCCGGCCACCGTCAGGGCTCAACGCCAGGCCACTGACCCTGGGAATCGCCAGATAATAGTCCAGGTCGTGAAAGGGTGTCTCGGGTTTTTCGCTCAGAGTCTCTGAATCAGTGGAAGCCATGCCCCGATTCAACACCCCCCGTGCCCCTGATCACACCAAGTTCACTAAGAGTGAAACACTGCTTTCATACTCCTCAGCAAAGGCGAGGCCCGCCCGGTGACGCCCGGCAGCGCCGGCCCCGCCTCCGCAGGCGAGCCCGGACAAAACGAAGGCCCCGCCAACTCCTTTCGGAGCAGACGGGGCCTTTGCTCTTGGTGCTTAGACGCTCGGAGCGATCTCCGGGATGCGCGGCTTGGCGTTGCCGGCGAACGTGAACTTCGCGTCGTCGCCTTCGCCTTCCACATCCACCACCACGATGTCGCCGCCGTGCAGTTCGCCGAACAGGATCTTCTCGGAGAGCTGGTCCTCGATCTCACGCTGGATGGTGCGGCGCAGCGGCCGGGCACCCATCGCCGGATCGTAGCCGCGGGTCGCCAGGAGCACCTTGGCCGCCGTCGTGAGCTCGATGCCCATGTCCTTGTCCTTGAGGCGCTTCTCCAGCCGGCCCACGAACATGTCCACGATCTCGATGATCTCGTCCTGGGTCAGCTGCGGGAAGACCACAACGTCGTCAACACGGTTCAGGAACTCGGGGCGGAAGTGCTGCTTGAGCTCCTCCGTGACGCGGGCCCGCATCCGGTTGTAGCCGGTCTGCGTGTCCGTGCCGGACTGGAAGCCGGTGGCAACGCTCTTGGAGATGTCCCGGGTGCCGAGGTTCGTGGTCATGATGATCACGGTGTTCTTGAAGTCCACCACGCGGCCCTGGGAGTCGGTCAGGCGGCCGTCTTCCAGGATCTGCAGCAGCGAGTTGAAGAGATCGGCGTGCGCCTTCTCCACTTCGTCGAAAAGCACCACGGAGAACGGACGACGGCGGACCTTCTCGGTCAGCTGACCGCCCTCCTCGTAGCCCACGTAGCCCGGAGGGGCACCGAAGAGACGCGACACCGTGTGCTTCTCCGAGTACTCGGACATGTCCAGGGTGATCAGTGCGTCTTCTTCGCCGAACAGGAACTCGGCGAGGGCCTTGGCCAGCTCGGTCTTGCCGACGCCGGTGGGGCCGGCGAAGATGAACGAGCCACCCGGGCGCTTCGGATCCTTGAGCCCTGCACGGGTGCGGCGGATCGCCTGGGACAGGGCCCTGATGGCCTCATCCTGGCCGACAACGCGCTTGTGCAGCTCATCTTCCATCTTCAGCAGTCGCGAGGATTCTTCCTCGGTGAGCTTGAAGACCGGGATGCCGGTGGAGTTCGCCAGCACCTCGGCGATGAGGTCCTCATCAACCTCGGAGATGTCATCCATGCCGCCGGTCTTCCACTGGCGTTCCTTCTCGGCACGCTCGGCAATGAGCTTCTGCTCCTTGTCGCGCAGCGAGGCGGCGCCTTCGAAGTCCTGCGCGTCAATCGCGGATTCCTTCTCCAGCTTCATGGCGGCAATCTTCTCGTCCATGACCTTGAGCTCCGGCGGGGCGGTCATCCGGCGGATGCGCAACCGTGCGCCGGCCTCATCAATCAGGTCGATCGCCTTGTCCGGCAGGAACCGGTCCGAGATGTAGCGTTCGGAAAGGCTTGCTGCGGAGGCGAGGGCGCCGTCGGTGATGGTGACGCGGTGGTGCGCCTCGTACCGGTCCCGCAGGCCCTTGAGGATCTCGATCGCGTGCGCGACAGATGGTTCCTTGACCTGGATGGGCTGGAAACGGCGTTCCAGGGCGGCATCCTTCTCGATGTGCTTCCGGTACTCATCCAGCGTGGTGGCGCCGATGGTCTGGAGCTCGCCGCGGGCCAGCATGGGCTTCAGGATCGAAGCCGCATCGATGGCACCTTCGGCAGCACCGGCACCCACCAGGGTGTGGATCTCATCGATGAACAGGATGATGTCGCCGCGGGTGCGGATCTCCTTGAGGACCTTCTTGAGGCGCTCTTCGAAGTCACCGCGGTAACGGGAGCCGGCCACCAGGGACCCGAGGTCCAGGGTGTACAGCTGCTTGTCCTTGATGGTCTCGGGCACATCACCGCGGACAATCGCCTGCGCAAGGCCTTCGACGACGGCTGTCTTGCCGACGCCGGGCTCGCCGATCAGGACCGGGTTGTTCTTGGTGCGGCGGGAAAGGACCTGCATGACGCGTTCCATTTCCGATTCGCGCCCGATGACGGGGTCCAGCTTGTTCTCGCGGGCCGCCTGCGTGAGGTTGCGGCCGAACTGGTCCAGGACGACGGAACCGGCCGGGGTGCCTTCGGCCTGGCCGGGGCCGACGCCGGCGCCGGTGGTCTCCTTGCCCTGGTAGCCCGAGAGCAGCTGGATGACCTGCTGGCGGACGCGGTTCAGGTCCGCGCCGAGCTTGACCAGCACCTGGGCGGCTACGCCTTCACCCTCACGGATGAGGCCGAGCAGGATGTGCTCGGTGCCGATGTAGTTGTGTCCCAGTTGCAGGGCCTCGCGCAGCGAGAGCTCCAGCACCTTCTTGGCTCGCGGCGTGAAGGGGATGTGGCCGGACGGGGCCTGCTGGCCCTGACCGATGATCTCCTGCACCTGCTCGCGGACTCCGTCGAGCGAAATGCTCAAGGACTCGAGGGCTTTGGCGGCAACACCTTCACCCTCATGGATCAGACCCAAGAGGATGTGTTCGGTACCGATGTAATTGTGGTTCAGCATGCGTGCCTCTTCTTGGGCAAGCACAACTACGCGACGGGCACGGTCCGTGAATCGCTCAAACATTTCGCCACACTCCTAGCTACGACGTACTTTGATGCTACGTGGCCCCGTTCGAGATTTGGGGCTTGTTCGCCACAGGGGAAACCGTGGGGGGCGATTGTCCGTAAGTTCTGCTATTTCCTGAAGTCAAACAGCTTTCCTGAAGTCAAACAGCGCGCGGTGGCTGCTGCCGTCCTTCAACACCAATATGAACTGCCGGCAGGTGCCCGCCCAGGACTTCTGGGTCTTCCATACGTAGGTGTACGCGGCAGAGCCTGCGTGATAGCTCAGCGAGGTTCCGCCAGCCGCAACCGCCTGTTCGATGTTGCCCAGCCCGGCACTGCCGCCGCAGCTGACCGCGGAGGACCACGGGGCGCCGTGTGCCAGAATGCCCAGACCCCTGTCGCCGCCCACGCTGAACTTGATCGGCACCGCTGCCCCGGCCTTCATCGTGTTCAGGGTGCTGCCGTTCTCAACCGGCTGCAAGAAGCCCTTGAACGGCCACCAAGGCTGGCCGACGGCGAACGGTGAGAACGAATCGGTGACACCGCACAGCAGCCCGCCCAGGTACGACGTCGTAATGTCCTTCCAGCTGCCGTTTTCATGGTGGTACATACGCTCGGCGCCTGTGGCTCCGGCGGCAGGAACGGAGAAACAGACCTCGACGGAACCTTCGAACGCGGCGGTGGTGGTTATTTCGTAGATGAGCGGCGGGTCTGTCTGCAAGGAGAATCCCGTGGGAGCCGGAGTCTGCGCGTCACCGATGTCCAGGAGGGTCAGGGAAGTAGTCCCGGAAGCGGTCACGGAATCAAAGGTCAGGGTGGCGCTGACATTGCCGGACTCGTCCGGCGGCGCCACCTTCACGCCGGGGCCCGCGATGGTGAGCCGCGGGTCAATCGGCCCTATGGGCTCACTCAGTAACGCCGTGTAGGCACAGCCCAGTCCCGCGATGTCCAGCCGTGCCGTAACCTGCTTGCCGGCCGCGGCGAGCGGCACCACGAAGCCGGGGCCGAACGCACCGGCCACCGGATTGCCGTCAACAAACCATGTGTACCGCTGTAGGCAGTCCGCAAGGAGCCCCCCTGTTTCCACGAAGTCGGGCACAGCGGTCAGCGTCGCTCCGGTTGCGGGGGCCCCGGTGAGTGTGAGGGTCCGCTGCGGGTCCACCGGCACGGCGGCGGCGGGGAATGTGGCGTAGGCGAGGTTGTAATACTTGGCCCCGTCGAGAGAGATCACCTCGGCCTCGGCGCGGTGGCTGGTTTCGGGCCACCACTTTTCCGCGGAGCCGTTGGAGAATCGCACCTTATAGTCCCCCGGCGGCGGGTTATCGAAGGAGTAGTACCCGTTCCGGTCGGTCGTCGTCCCGGCCACGGGAGCGCTCCCGGGGAGAGCCGCCGCCTCGTGGAGTTCCACGCCCACGCCCTCCAGCAGGGATCCTGACTGCCCGGAGGCGTCATTGGCCACTGCCCCTGAGACGGAACTGGCGGACCGGTGGAGAACCGTCCACCCGGTCGAGGTCCACGTTGAGGCGCCCCGTGCCGACGAATCCACCACAATCACGTCGGCGGACGCGAAGTCCCGCCTGGACTGGTAGCCGAACATCTCCAGGACCGAGTCGCCGGTCGCTCCGGACGTGGCGGAGAACCAGCCGTCCAGAAATCCGGGTGCGGTCGCGCGGATCTTGTACTCGCCATCAGCGAGGACAAACGAAACGGGAACAAAGGCGTCGCCGGATGTTGCCGATGCCACCACCGACGACGCATTGCCGGCGGCCAGGACGTCGAACGTCACAGGAGTCGCGGGTGCCCCGCCGCCGTTGATCATTTCCAGCAGCTCGGAGGAGTCCAGGATGACGCCCACGTCCACCCGTCCCTCGTCTGCCGAAGCGGGGGGCGCCAGGGGCACAGCCAGCAGCAACATGAGCGCCGCCAGTAGCCCGGCAAGCCTGAACCGGCGTCGCCGGTGGTAGGAATTGGCCCAAGAACCAGCCCGCTCCGCAAACGTCCCGTTCAAGAACTGAATATCAGACATAGAATCTCCCGCCAAGAATCGATTCGAGCGGGGAAATCGAGCGGGCGTTCCAGACCGGAGCTCAAGCCCCAACTGCCGGCGCATCGTATTAACGACGCGCCGGCAATGTGCACCCACGGTACTCCTGCGTCGGGTCAATCGGCAAGGCTCAAGCATGCGGAAGGGCGCAGGGAGTCGTTGCGGCAAACGGTCCGAAATGCCCGTGAAAAGGCCCGGCCTCCGCAGCTTGTTGCGGAGGCCGGGCCTGTACAGCGGAAGTCCTGAAGTTCTAGGAATTTGCCTTCTGGTACGCTTCCTGAATTTCGGCCTGGATACGTCCGCGGCTGTTTACCGTGTAGCCGTTGTCCCGGGCCCACTGACGGATCTGCGCAGAGTCCTGGTTGCGGCCGCTCATGACCTTGGTGCGCGTGGCGCGCCCGGTGGACGTCTTGCGTGCATGGGAGACAAAGCGCTCAACCGCAGAACGGAGTTCTGCCGCATTACTCGACGACAGGTCGATTTCATAACTGACCCCGTCAAGGCCAAACCGGACAGTCTCGTCCGCGGATCCCCCATCCAGATCATCTACCAGGATGATTTTTACTTTCTGTGCCACAAAGACTCTCTTTCCAAAAGAACGAGTATTTAGAAAAGCAGGATGTATCTGTAATAAGTATCCTCCGCTTTGCCGCGGCGAGTCAAAGCGGACGGAGTTTTTCTAAAGGAAATCCACAGGACCGAATAGGCCCTATTTGACCATTCCGGGAGAATGGCCGTCGTCGGGACCGGTATCGCCCGCCCGGGCCTTTTCCTCGGCTTCAGCCTGGGCTCGCGCCTCAGCCTGGCGCTCCGATTTGTCCGCATTGAAGATCGATTTCATCGCGAACCAGAAAATCAGGCCGACCACCACGGAGGGTAGCAATACGGCGATGTACTCCACGGTCAGTGTCCTTCGGGCTTCAGCAGCGGAAACAAGATGGTCTCTCGGATGCCAGCTCCGGTGAAGAGCATGACTAGCCGGTCAATTCCCAGTCCGATCCCGCCCATGGGCGGTGCACCGTATTCCAGGGCCCGCAGGAAGTCCTCGTCCAGCTGCATGGCCTCCACGTCGCCGGCCGCGGAGCGCCGGGACTGCTCGGTGAGCCGTTCGCGCTGGATGACGGGGTCGATCAGCTCGGAGAAGGCCGTTCCCCGCTCCATGCCGCCGATGATGAGGTCCCAGGCCTCGATCAGGCGGTCATCCTCACGGTGCTGGCGGGCCAGTGGCTGCGCGGACGGCGGATAGTCGTAGACGAAGGTGGGGTTAATCAGGGTCGGCTCCACGAGTTCCCCGAAGAGCTCCACTACCAGCTTTTCGGCGTCCCAGCCGGCGTCGGCCTTGACCTCGTGCTGTGCGGCGAGCGCCAGCAGCTCGGAAACCGGGGTCTCCGGGGTGATTTCCCGGCCCACGGCTTCCGAAAGTCCGGGGTACACCGCCAGCCAGGCCCAGTCGCCGTCGAGGTTGATCTCCCCGGCCTCGGTCTGCAGTACGCGGCCCACACCGGCGGCATCCGCGGCGTCGAGGATGATTTCCTTGATCCGGTCCGCCATGACGAACTGGTCCGCCCAGGCCTCGTAGCTCTCGAGGGTGGTGAACTCGGGGCTGTGCGTGGAGTCCACACCCTCGTTGCGGAACACGCGGCCCATGTCGTAGACACGGTCGATCCCGCCGACGACGGTGCGCTTGAGGTACAGCTCGGTGGCGATGCGCAGCGTCATCTTCTGGTCGAAGGCGTTCATGTGCGTCTGGAACGGGCGGGCGGTGGCACCGCCGTGGACCAGCTGCAGCATCGGGGTTTCCACCTCGACGTAGCCCTGGCGGTGCAGGGTCTCGCGGATGGAACGGGTGATCGCGGCGCGGGTGTAGACCATTTCGCGGGCCTCGTCGCGGACGATGAGGTCCACGTAGCGCTGGCGGACGCGGGTTTCCTCGTTGAGCCCGGCGTGCAGCACCGGCAGCGGGCGCAGCGCCTTGGACGCCATGGACCAGGATTCCGCCATGACGGAAAGCTCGCCGCGGCGTGAGGAGATGACCTCACCCTTGACGAAGACGTGGTCGCCCAGGTCCACGAGGGACTTCCAGTCCGCCAGCGCCTCCTCGCCGATGTTGGCCAGGCTCAGCATCACCTGCAGCCGGACGGCCTTGCCGTCGGCGCCGCCCTCCTGGAGGGTGGCGAAGCAGAGCTTGCCGGTATTGCGGATGAACACGATGCGGCCGGTCACGCCGACGGTGTCGCCGGTGGTTTCGTCGGCCTGCACGTGCGCGTACTTCTCGCGGATTTCATTCAGCGAATGTGTGCGCCCGACACCCACCGGATACGCCTCGATGCCGCGTTCGATCAGCTTGGCGCGCTTCTCCATCCGGATGCGCGTCTGCTCGCTGGCGTCGTGGGGCTCGGCTGCGGTGTGCGGGGCGGGGGTGTTTTGGGAAGTCACAATCCCCAAGTTTACCGGGAGTTCCTCCCGCCCGGGTTCCGGTCGACGCGGCCAGCTGAGAATGGGGCGCTGAAGGACAGGCCTCTACAATCGGGGGGCGACCCTTTCGAAAGGACCCCCTTGGCCAAGCTCTACTTCCGCTACGGCGCCATGAACTCCGGCAAGTCGACGGGACTGCTCCAGGCCGCGTTCAACTACGAGGAACGGGGCCAGCGGGTGCTGCTCGCCAAGCCCGACGTCGACACCAAGGGCGACTCCGACGTCGTGTCCCGCCTGGGCATGACCCGCCCGGTGGACTTCCTGATCCCGGCCGGGGCCTCCGCCCGCGGGCTGTTCACCGCCCGCGCGCACGGCGACGATCCCGATGCCCTGCTGGAGCATGTCGACACCCAGCCGGTGGCGTGCCTGCTGGTGGATGAGGCGCAGTTCCTTGAACCGGCCCAGGTGGACGATCTCTTCCGCATCGCCGTCCTGGACCAGGTCCCGGTGCTCGCCTACGGCATCCGCACCGACTTCCGGACCCGGGCGTTCCCGGGCTCGCTCCGGCTCCTGGAGGTCGCGCACACCCTCGAGGAACTCAAGACGATCTGCCGCTGCGGCCGCAAGGCCATCTTCAACACCCGCCGGGTCGGCAACCAGGTGGTGTTCGACGGCGACCAGGTCGCCATCGACGGCCAGGACATCTGGTACGAATCGCTGTGCGGTTCCTGCTACCTCGAGGCCTCCGGCGGGCGGCTGGGCGGCTGACCGCCCCCGGCGCCCGGTACCTACTACGCCGTAGCTGCAGCCTCGGCTAGGCTCGGAGCATGACCCGCGAGAACATCAGAACCACCGACGGCGGAACCATCGAGCTTTTCAGCACGGGTGCCGAGCTGGCCTCGGCGGGTTCCGGCGTCGTCGTCGTGCCGGCCTCGATGGTGACTGCCGCCGATTACGGCCGCTTCGCACAGAAGCTCAGCGCTGCGCTGGGCCGTCCGGTCCACACCTTCAACCGGCGCGGGCGCGGCTCCTCCTCCCCGCAGCCGGAGGACTACACCCTGGACGTTGATATCCGCGACCTGGACGCGGTCATGAAGCACACCTCCAGCACGGACGTCTTCGGGCACAGCTTCGGCGGCGCCGTCGCCCTGCACGCCGCCCGCACCCTGCCGGTGGAGCGCCTCGCCGTCTATGACCCCGCAGTGTCCGTCAACCACAGCGTCACCGCGGACTGGACCGCCGAATATGAGCGGGCGACGGCGGCCGGCGACGACGACCGCGCCCTCGCCGTCCTGCTCAAGGGGCTCGAAACCGGCAGCGCCCTGTCCCGGATGCCGCTGTCCATGCTGACGCTGGCCAACAAGCTCGCCGCCGGCACCCCGGTGGGCAAGCAGCTGCGCGTGCTCATGCAGACCGGTGTCCGCGAGATCAAGGCCATCATCGCCGCCGACATGCCGGCCGAACCGTTCCTGGAACTCCCGCTGGAGACGCTGATCGTCGTGGGCGAGAAGAGCCCGGCGTATTTCGGCGTGGCCTGCGCCCAGATCCACGACGTGCTCTCCGGCTCCAGCTACACGATCCTGCCGGGCATGGGGCACGACGGCGTGAACAAGGCGCCGGACAAGCTGATCACCGAATTGAGTGAATTCTTCGCCGGCTGAGCCCAACCACGGCAACGCGGGGTCACCTGGCGCCCATTCCGGACGTATGGGCGCCAGGTGACCCCGCGTTGAGTTAGTGGGCCGCCGGCTGGTCCGTTCCGGCGGTCTTGCGCATCATCGCGGACAGCACGACGGCGGCGAGGGCTATGACTGCCGCCGTCAGGAACGCCGCGTGCATGCCCGCGACGAGTCCCGAGGCGGCGGACACGACGGCGTAGATCGAGACCAGGAGCGCCGTGCCGGCGGCGCCGGCCACCTGCTGCAGCGTGCTCATGATGGCCGAACCGTGCGAATAGAGATGCGGCGGCAACGGGTTCAGCCCGGTGGTGAAGGCCGGCGTGAACAGCAAGGCAAGGCCCAGGCTCAGACCCACGTGCAGTGCGATGATCCACCCGACCGGCGTGTCCGCGTCCAGCAGGGAGAACTGGAACAGGGACAGCACCAGCATGGCCGAGCCCGCGAGAGTGAGCGGAAGCGGGCCAACCTTGTCAAAGATCCGGCCGATGAAAGGGCCCAGCAGGCCCATCGCGAGGCCGCCGGGCAGCAGGGCAAGGCCTGTCTCCAGCGACTTCAGCCCGCGGATTTCCTGCAGGTACAGCGGCAACAGAATCACGGCGCCGAACAGGGCGATCATCGCCACCACGAGCAGCAGCACGGACACCGTGAACATACGGAAGTTGAACGCGCGCAGGTCGAGCAGGGGCGCCGCGGACTTCTGCAACTTCAACTGCCGGAGCACGAACCCCAGCATGGCCGCCACCCCGACGGCCAGGGCAATCACGGCAGGTGAACCAGGACCGCCCTGGCCGCCACCGATCTGGCTCAGCCCGTACACGAGGCCGCCAAAGGCGGGAACCGTCAGCAGGACGGACAGGGCATCAAGCCGCGTCTTCTCCGTTTCGCCGATGTTGGTCAGGTACTTGGCACCGATGGCGAACGCGACAAGGGCGATCGGCAGGACAAAAACAAACATGAAGCGCCAGGAAAAGTGTTCGAGGATCAGGCCGGAAACTGTGGGGCCCATGGCCGGCGCCACCGAGATGGCGATGCTGACGTTGCCCATCACGGCGCCCCGGCGTGACACGGGGACCAGGGTAAGGATGGTGGTCATCAGGAGCGGAAGCATGATTGCCGTGCCGCCGGCCTGGACGATCCGGGCGAGCAGGAGGACTTCGAAGCCCGGAGCCAGCGCCGCGAGCAGGGTGCCGCCGGAGAAGAGTCCCATGGCCAGCATGAAGACGGCACGGGTGGACAGCCGCTGCAGGATGAAGCCCGTTGTGGGGATCACGACGGCCATGGTGAGCATGAAGCCGGTGGACAGCCACTGCACGGTCGGGGCGTCGATCCGGAGATCCACCATCAGCCGCTGCAGGGCGACGTTCATGATGGTTTCGTTGAGGATGACCACAAACGTGGCCACCAGCAAGGTGACGATGATGGTGACGGATTCCCGGGAGATCTTCGCCGGCGCCGAATTCGCCGGCGCCGAAACAGGCGCCCCCGCCGAGGTTTCAGTCAGTGCGGCTGGAGTCTGCAATGGGTCGCCGTGGGCGTTGGAAGAGACGTCTGTTGACATGGGGTTCCCTCAGGGAGTGCGAAATGGTGTCCGGCGAGCGTCGGCGCTGCTGCTGGTTCCAACAGTGTATTCCCGGAGCTAATTCCCGCGATGAGGGAGAACCCGGGTTGCCGTCCGTCAGGAGTCCAGCGGCACGTTGTCGATCAGGCGGACCGGGCCCACTTTGGCCGCGATGAGGGCCAGCCCTTCACCGCGGAAGGGTGTGTCCTTGCAGTTCTCGGCCAGCGGCTCCAGGGTGCGCGGATCCACCACCTCGAAATAGTCCAGTTCCACGAGCGGCTGCGATTCCACCAGCGCCTTGGCGGATTCCAGGTCCAGCGGCTCGTGGGCGTTGGCCCGGTCCTCGATCAGACGCAGCGCCCGGGACAGCACCAGGGCTGCTTCGCGTTCCCCGGCGGAAAGGAACCGGTTGCGGCTGGACAGTGCGAGCCCGTCCGGGGAGCGCACGATCGGTACCGGGACGATCTCCACCGGGAAGTTGAGGTCCGCCACCATGCGTCGGACGAGGGCCAGTTGCTGGGCGTCCTTCTGGCCGAAATACGCCCGGTACGCCGGCAGCGCCGCGCCGGTTGCCCCGCCTATGGCAGTGCCGGGCATTCCGTAGTGCAGCAGCTTGGCGACGACGGTCAGGGCGCCGTCGAAGTGCCCGGGGCGGGAGGCCCCCTCCCATTTCCCTGCCATCGGCCCCGCGGTGATCCGCACCATCGGTTCCCCGTCGGGGTAGACCTCGTCGACGCCCGGCGCGAACACCAGGTCCACGCCCTCGGCGTCCAGGACGGCCAGGTCCGCTTCCAGCGTCCGGGGGTACCGTTCCAGGTCAACTGCCTGGCCGAACTGCAGCGGGTTCACGAAGATGCTGGCCACCACCACGTCGTTCTGCTCGACGGCGGTGCGCGCCAGCTGGGCATGTCCCTCGTGCAGGGCGCCCATGGTGGGCACCAGGCCCTGCGAGGTGCCGCCCTTTTGCGTCAGCAGGCGGGCGCTTTCGGTGCGGAGCTGCGCGGCCGTCGTCACGAGTTGGATCGCCAAGTTAGGGTCCTTCCTTAGGATTCCGGGCCACCCTGATCCGGGTCTTCAAGGGCACGGTTGACGCCCTCGAGCTGGTCCGGTTTCAGCAGGCCGCGGCTTCCCGCCCGGCGGGCCGTCGCCCGGGCCATGGCCAGGTACGCCTCCAGAATATCGCCGCCGGAGCCGGCGTCGTGCTCCCGGAGGGCTTCGGCGTGCGCGGCCACGGTGCCCGCATCGCCGCGGGCCACGGGACCGGTCAGCGCCGATTCGCCCGAGGCGAGGGCGTTCTCCAGGGTGGCGCGCAGCAGGGGGCCCAGCATGCGTTCGGGGGCTTCGACGCCGACTTCCCGCAGGAGCTGCGAGGCCTGCGCCACGAGGGTGACGAGGTGGTTCGAACCGTGCGCGAGGGCTGCATGATAGAGCGTGCGGTCGGCTTCGGCAATGGCGACCGGCTCGGCACCCATCTCGACAACGAGGGCCTGCGCGATGGGCAGCATCGCGGTGTCGGCAGTGACCCCGAAGGTGCAGTCCAGCAGCCTCGTGAGGTCCAGGCTCATGCCGGTGAAGGTCATCGCGGGATGCAACGCCAGCGGCACGGCGCCAGCGGCGCGGACCGGGTGCAGAATGCCGACGCCGAAGCGGCCCGAGGTGTGCGCCACGAGCTGTCCAGGGTGCCAGGCGCGGAGTTTCGCCAGCCCTTCCACGAGGGGGCCGAGCGCATCATCTGGGACGGCCAGAAGCACGAGTTCGGCGCGCTCGACGATGTCCTGCACATCCAGCACCGGCACACCCGGAAGCAGGGTCTCCGCGCGTTCCCGGCTGGCGTCCGAGACCGCGGACACCCCGATGACGGCATGCTCGGCACCGCGCAGCGCGGCCCCCAGGACAGCGCCGACCTTGCCGGCACCGATGATTCCGACGCCGAGGCGTCCTGGCTTAGCCATGCTGCGGGCCTTCCTTTTCGCTTGCCTCGGGGTCAACGGCGCCGGTCGGGTGACCGGGCCCAACCAGGAGCGGCTTCACCTGGTCCAGCCAGTGCTCGCTGGTCTGGCGCTTCCGCGCGGCCCGGGCGCGTGCGGCCTGCGCGTCGAGCAGCGCCTTGCCTTCCGCGATGCCGGCCTGGATCAGTCTCGGGGAGACGGGGCCGGCGGTGGTGTGGAGGACAAGGTCCACCACACCGAAACGCCGGGCCAGCGGACCCCGCTGCAGCGCCATCGACTGCGTGCGCTGGTGCGGGACCACCACCAGCTGCCGCCACCAGCGCCCCGAACGGATCAGCAGGGCCGTGTCGGTGGCGGTAAAGCCGTTGCGCCGCCAGCCCAGCGGCGCCAGCAGCCGCGCGCGGCGCGGCGTGGTGACGAAGCCGCCGTCGCGCTCCGCCGCTGAGGCCCCGCCGGCACCGGACTCCCCCGCAAGGCCGGTGAGGCCCGCCGTGAAGATCCGCGCGGGTTCGGCGGTTCCGGGGTCCGGCAGGATCAGGGACAGCATGGTGAGCACCTCAGCAAGGGTGCCCACGGGCAGGAGTGTGGTCCGGGACGAGCCCTCGCCGTTGTTTCCGGCGGCGCCGTAGCCGGCCACGTTGACCTGCATCCGGTACCAGCCGAAGATCCGCCAGAGCGGAGGCTGGCTGACCCGCAGGGCCTGGATCCGCCCCGGTGGCAGGGTCTGCGCCTGCGTGTCCAGCAGCCCGTAGCGCAGCCGGATGCCGTCCGGGGAAATGGCGGCGGTGAAGTTGTAGCCCTTGTTGAAGGAGTTCCAGTAGGCGGCCACCAGTCCCAGCGCGGCCGGGATCAGGTAGAGGTAGAAGCTGCGGTTCTCGGTCACGGCGGAGAGCAGCACGGACGCGACGGCGCCGAGCGCGATGAAGGCGCTCTGTTCGCTCAGGAGCAGCGAACCGACAAGCCGCGGCGGCGGCACGGTCAGCACGGCGTATTCGGGCGCCTCCGTGGCGGCCGCCCCGGGGCGTGCGGGGTCCGGCACCACCCCGGCGGCGCGGGACAGGATGGTGGCCCGGAGTTGCCGGGCCTCGCCCATCCGGAGGTAGGCGAGCCGCACCGCGGACTCGCCGGCGTCGGCCACCTCGAACTTTAGCTCGGCCAGTCCGAAGATCCTGGCCAGCAGCGGCTGCACGATGTCGATCGCCTGGACCCGGTCCAGCCGGGCCTGCCGCTGCTGCTTGAAGAGGAATCCGGTATTGACCCGGACGTAGCCTTCCGCCACCTGGTAGCGGGTGAAGTACCAGCTCAGAATGTAGCCGGCCACCGTAAGGAGCAGGACCGTGCCGCCGCCGAGCAGCAGCCAGGGTGCCCGGCCGGCGACTTGCTCATCGATCAGGGGACCGCCCTGGAGCATCCGCTCGAAGGTATCCCGGCCGAAGAAGAATCCGATGGCGGCCAGCGCCACCCAGCCGCGGACAAACGGCGAGGCCGGATGCACGCGCAGCCAGCCGCCGTCGGGCCGTTCCGCCTCGGCTCCGGCGGTCGCTTCGGGGGCCGTCCCGGTACCGCCCGGTTTCACGGCGCTCCCTTTCCCGGTGCAATCCTCACAGCTGGCCCGTCACAGCCCGGCCAGCCGCGCTTCGCCGCGGGCGGAAAGCTGCTCGCGCAGCCGGGCTCCCTCCGCGGCGGGCAGGCCGGGGATCTCGGCATTGGTCCCGGCGGAAGCGGTGTGCAGTTTCAGCGTGCACAGGCCGAGGCCACGTTCCACCGGCCCGGCCCCGATATCCACGTACTGCATGCGCCCGTAGGGCACCACGAGAACGCGCTGGAAGAAGATGCCGCTGCGGATGAGCAGATCGTCCTCGCGCTCGGCATAGCCGATCGCGCGGACCTGCCGCGGGATGAGCAGCAGCCGCCACAGCGCCAGGAGCACCATCGCCGCAGGCAAGGCGGCGCCCAGCCAGAGCGGCAGCGCCTTCCACCAGCCGCTCAGGACAAGGACCAGCGGCAGTGACAGCACCGCCACCACGATCAGGTTCCCGAGCGCCCAGCCCGCGATCCGCACCGTGACGTACCTGGGGGAAACCCGCAGCCAGGTGACGCCGGGCGGGTCAATCGCCTCGGTAGGCATATTCGCCCTCCGCCTTCGGTTTGCCGCGCTTTTCCTGGACGCCAGCGGCGCCGTCGGTGTCGCCGTCCTCCGGCGGGATCCGGCAGAAACGTTCCACCACCAGGCCCACGACGATCATGATCAGGCCGCCGCCGGCCATGGCCAGTGCCTGCCACGTGATGCCCTGGTTGCTGCGCAGGTTCCAGAGCCGCAATTGGTCCATGAAGATCCCGGCATGCCAGCCCAGCAGGACAGTTCCCGTGTACGCGCAGGCCTGGGCGAGGACCAGGGTCCACGCGGCCAGGATCGGGTTGAGCATCTTCTTTTTCTTCTTGCCGTTGCGCCAGCGCAGCACGCGGATGCCCAGCACAAGGGTGAGGACCACGATCACGCCCATGGTCAGCAGCCCGGTCAGCGGCAGAACCGGCGTCGCCAGGCTGTAACGCGTGGTCAGCACCGTAGCGAACCAGCCCGCAACGGCCACGCCTACGCCGATGACGAGGAGGAGCAGGGGGTTGGTCAGCTTCACGGCCGCTCCACCGCACCGGCCGCGCCGTTGACGTCCTGGAAGCCGTCGAACGTCACCAGGTCGGAAAAGTCCGCGGCCCTGGCGGCGAGCTCGCCGATCCGTTCGCCGTTCAGCTCCGCGGCCGGGTCGATGAGCGACCACGGATAGAGCACGAACGCCCGTTCCGCCGCCCGGGGATGGGGCAGGGTCAGCTCCGGGTCGGAACTCACGATGTCCCCGTACCTGATGATGTCCACATCCAGGGTCCGCGGACCCCACCGGACCTCGCGCACCCTCAGGTGCTTCTGTTCCACGGCGTGGCAGTGCCGCAGCAGTTCCAGCGGCGGCAGGCTGGTTTCCACCGCGATCACCATGTTGAGGAAATCCGGCTGGCCCGGCGGCCCGCCCACGGCCTTCGTCTGGACGATCGGCGAGATGGCCAGGAGACGGACTTCCGGCGGGTCGACCAGGTCGGCGACGGCGGACGAGAGGGTGTCGCTCCGCTCCCCCAGGTTGCTTCCGAGTGCGATCACGGCGCGGGTGTACAACGGACTCATGGCCGCTCCCGGTGCACGCTGACGGCCACGTCGCCGAAGTCCACCTCGATGGGGGCTTTCGGCTTGTGCACGGTGATGTCCACGGCGGCGACGCCGAACTTCCGCAGAACGTCGTCGGCAATCCGCACGGCCAGGGCCTCGATCAGGTTCAGCGGTTCCCCGGTGATCCAGCCCCGGATGCATTCCGCGACTTCGCCGTAATGCGCCGTGTCCAGGACATCATCGGAGGCGGCGGCCTTGCCGAAGTCCAGGTGCAGCACGGCATCGACGACGAACGGCTGGCCGTTCCGGCGCTCAAAATCAAACACCCCGTGGTGGCCGACGGCGGTGACGCCGCTCAGCGTGATCTGGTCCATGTTCGCTTGCCGGATCAGTTGTTGCCGGCCGGGGCCATGCGCGCCGCGACCTTCACGGCGTCGAGGCTGGCACCGACGTCGTGCACGCGGACGGCCCACGCACCGCGGAAGGCGCTGATGGACGTCACGGCGGCCGTGGCGGCATCGCGTTCCGCCGGCGGTGCCGCCTTGCCGGCGACCGTCAGGAGGCTGCCGAGGAAACGCTTGCGGGAGGCTGCGACCAGAACCTTATGGCCCATGGCCTGCAGGACGTCCAGGTGCCGGAGCAGTTCCCAGTTCTGCCCCTCGTTCTTCGAGAAGCCCAGACCCGGATCCAGGATGATCTGTTCCGGGGCGACGCCGGCCGCGTAGAGCTTGTCGCGGATGCCGGCGAGTTCCGCGGCGACGTCTTCTGCCACGTTCCCGTAGTCGGTCAGCGAGTCCATCGTGCTGGCGTTGCCGCGGCGGTGGGTGAGGATGTAGGGCGCCTTGCTGCGGGCCACGAGTTCCGCCATCTCCGGCTCCATGGTTAGTCCGGAGACGTCATTGATGATCGTGGCGCCGGCCCCGAGCGCCGCGGCGGCGGTAGCGGTGTGCGTCGTGTCGATGCTGACGAGGGCACCGGCCTTGACCAGCGCCTGGATCACGGGCAGCACCCGCTTCAGTTCCTCGTCAACGCTGACTTCGACCGCGCCGGGGCGGGTTGATTCGCCGCCGACGTCGATGATGTCCGCGCCGGCGTAGAACATCCGCAAGCCCGCGGCAATGGCGGTGTCCGTGGTCGAGTGCTGGCCGCCGTCGCTGAACGAGTCCGGGGTAACGTTCAGGATCCCCATGACCAGCGTCCGGTCCGAGGGGAGGTCTTCGAAGCTCGCCGCCGGGCGCGGTTTGCGCAGCAGTGGCAGGGGCGAGGTTGCGGGGCCGGTTCCGGGGGCTGCGGCTAGGGAGTCCATAGTCTGTTCTTACCTTCCGAGTATGAGGCTCATGGCTTCGGCACGGGTGGCCGGGTCATGCAGTTGCCCGCGTACCGCACTGGTGACGGTCTTGGCGCCGGGCTTGCGGATGCCGCGCATGGACATGCAGAGGTGTTCGCATTCGACGACGACGATCGCGCCGCGCGGTTTGAGGTGGGTGACGAGGGCTTCGACGATCTGGGTGGTCAGCCGTTCCTGCACCTGCGGGCGCTTGGCGAACATATCCACCACCCGCGCCAGCTTGCTCAGGCCGGTGACCTTGCCGTCGTGCGACGGGATGTAGCCCACATGCGCCACCCCGTGGAACGGCACCAGATGGTGCTCGCAGGTGGAGTAAAACGGGATGTCCTTGACCAGCACCAGTTCCTCGTGGTCCAGCTCAAAGGTGGTCGCCAGGATCTCCGCCGGATCATGGTGCAGGCCGGCAAACATCTCCGTGTAGGCCTTGGCGACCCGCTTTGGGGTGTCCACGAGGCCGCTCCGGTCCGGATCCTCCCCGATGGCCAGCAGGATCTCACGCACCGCTGCCTCGATCCGGGGACGGTCCACCTTGGTGCCGGTGTGCTTGGCGGGTTCTCCCGCCGCCGCGGGAGCGTCGGTGGCGGGAGCGTCGGTGGCGGGAGCGTCGTCGTCGTTAATGAAAGAAGTCACAGCAGAAGCCTAGCCGGGACGGCCATCAGGCCCGCGATCCGTCACACCGCCCTGGAACGGCTCCTGTCCGGAGACGACACCCTGGGCGTGCGGGGGCAGGGCGTCGAGCGGCTCCTCGAGCCGGGCCTCCTTGGCCTCTTCCTGGGCTTCGCGTTCGGCCTTCTCCAGGCGGGACTCCACCGGGCCGGCGTCCCGGATCGGGCGGGTCTCCTTGGACAGCCAGATCTCGCGGAAGTCGCGCTTGCGGATGTGCGTGAAGACCTGGGCGATTTCGGCCTGGTTCAGGGTTTCGCGTTCCAGCAGCTCAAGGGCGAGCTCGTCCAGCACGTCCCGGTTCTCGGTGAGGATGGCGTAGGCCTCATCGTGGGCCCCGTCGATCAGGCGGCGGACTTCCTCGTCGACAATGTAGGCGATCTGGTCAGAGTAGTTGCGCTCGTGGCCGGCGTCGCGGCCCAGGAAGGGCTCGCCGCCGCCCTGGCCGAGGCGCACTGCGCCGACGCGTTCGCTCATGCCGAATTCGGTCACCATCTTGCGGGCGATCCCGGTGGCCTTTTCGATGTCGTTGGACGCGCCGGTGGACGGATCGTGGAAGACGAGCTCCTCGGCGACGCGGCCGCCCATGGCGTAGGCCATCTGGTCCAGCAGTTCGTTGCGGGTCACGGAGTACTTGTCGTTCTCCGGGACCACCATGGTGTAGCCCAGGGCGCGGCCGCGGGGCAGGATGGTGATCTTGGTGACCGGAGCCGAGTTGCGCAGGGCCGCTGCCACCAGGGCGTGGCCGCCCTCGTGGTAGGCGGTGACCTTGCGTTCGTGTTCCTTCATGACGCGGCTGCGCTTTTGCGGGCCGGCCATGACGCGGTCGATGGCCTCGTCGAGGGCGCGGTCGTCAATCAGGTTGGCGTTGGAGCGGGCGGTCAGCAGCGCGGCCTCGTTGAGCACATTGGCCAGGTCCGCGCCGGTATACCCGGGCGTCTTCTTAGCCACGGCCCTCAGGTCGACGCCGGGAGCCATCGGCTTGCCCTTCGCGTGGACCTTCAGGATCTGGTCGCGGCCGATCAGGTCGGGGGCCTCGACGCCAATCTGGCGGTCGAAGCGGCCCGGGCGCAGCAGAGCCGGGTCAAGGACGTCGGGGCGGTTGGTGGCGGCGATCAGGATGACGTTGGTCTTGACGTCGAAGCCGTCCATTTCAACCAGCAGCTGGTTGAGGGTCTGTTCGCGCTCGTCGTTGCCGCCGCCGATGCCGGCGCCGCGGTGACGGCCGACGGCGTCGATCTCGTCCACGAAGATGATGGCGGGCGCGTTGGCCTTGGCTTGCTCGAACAGGTCGCGGACACGGGAAGCGCCCACGCCGACGAACATTTCAACAAAGTCAGAGCCGGAGATTGAGAAGAAAGGCACGCCTGCCTCGCCGGCGACAGCGCGGGCGAGGAGGGTCTTACCGGTACCTGGCGGGCCGTAGAGAAGCACGCCCTTGGGGATCTTGGCGCCGACGGCCTGGAACTTGGCCGGCTCCGCGAGGAACTCCTTGATCTCTTCGAGTTCCTCGACGGCCTCGTCGGCACCGGCAACGTCACTGAAGGTGACCTGCGGCATGTCCTTGTTCACCAGCTTGGCCTTGGACTTGCCGAACTGCATGACCTTGGACCCGCCGCCCTGCATGCGGGAGAGCAGGAACCAGAACAGGACGCCGAGCAGCAGCACGGGGATCAGGAGGGAGAACAGCCCGGTGAACCAGTTGTTTTCGAGCGGCTGGTCGGTGAAGCCGCTCGGCGGCTTGGCATTCGTGACAGCCTTCACGACGTCGGCGGCTCGGGCGTTGACGTAGTAGAACTGGACGTTCTTGCCCTTGTCCTGCCCGTCCACCTGCAGGCTGTCCTTGAGGACCAGGTCCACCCGGTTTTCGGCGTCGAAGATCTTGGCCTGTTCGATCTTGCCGTTGTCCGCCAACAGCGCGAGGCCCTTGTCCGTGTCGATCCGGGCGGAGCCGCCAGGCGCAAGGGTGGCAAAGGCCAGCAGGAGCATGCCGACAACAACGACAATCCAGATGCCCGGGCCCTTGAAGAAACTCTTAGCTTTCATCTGTTCGGGGCTGGCCCCGTCCCTCCTGGTAGTGCTGCACGGCGAGCGATCTGCGCGCGTGTGGTGCTGCGTCAGCTTCTAGCTATACACCGTTGCAGTGACTCACGCACGGTGGAGATCAAAAGTTCCCTGTCGGCGTAGCGGGGGGCCGCAGGGAAGGCTCTGGTGAGGCCCAGGAAAGGCCCGGCATCGCGCCGGGGCGGGAGCTTCCTACTCGTAGACGTGCGGCGCGAGGGTGCCGACGAAGTCCAGGTTGCGGTACTTCTCGGCGTAGTCCAGGCCGTAGCCGACGACGAACTCGTTGGGGATGTCGTAGCCGACGTACTTGACGTCGATCTTGACCTTGGCCGCCGTGGGCTTGCGGAAGGCGGTGCAGATTTCCACCGAGGCCGTGCCGCGTGATTCCAGGTTGGTCTTGAGCCAGGACAGGGTCAGGCCGGAGTCGATGATGTCCTCGACGATCAGGACGTCCTTGCCCATCAGATCGGTGTCGAGGTCCTTGAGGATGCGGACCACGCCGGAGGACTGGGTCCCGGAACCGTAGGACGAGACGGCCATCCAGTCCATCGAGACGTGGCTGTGCAGTGCGCGGGCGAGGTCGGCCATGACCATGACAGCGCCCTTGAGCACGCCGACGATCAGCAGATCGCGGCCTTCGTAGTCTTTGTCGATCTGGGCAGCGAGTTCGGTGATCCGGGACTGGATCTGCTCCTTGGAGTACAGAACGTGCTTGAGGTCTGCCTGGACGTCGGTTGAATCCACCAATGACTCCTGTGTAGATGCGGGGGCGACTATATTTGGGGCGGTTTTTGAGGCCGGAATACAAGCTTCCCACAGCGGGCGCCTTCCCGGTGAACACCGGAGGGTGCGGACTGGTCCTCGGCGAGCAGCTGGGCGAGGGACAGGCGGTAGACGCTGACCCCGCCGGGGAGCTCCACCGGACCCGCCGATCCGTGCCGGCGCAGCAAGGCTTCCGCCGCGAGGAGGCGCCGGTAGCTGGGCTGCTGACCGCCGACGGCGGCGGCCGCCTTGGCGATGACCCGGAACCTCACGGCCGGAGCCAGTTCGCGTAAGGCTGTCTCCGGGAGGCTGATGCCGGCTGCCGACCGCTCCTGCAGCCGGGCGAAGGTGTCGTTCGCCACGTCCTCGAGGTAGTCGGCGTCGAGCTGCAGGATGGCGGCGGTCCGGGCCAGCGACTCCGCGACGCCGGGGCCCAGCTTTTCCTCCAGCACGGGCAGCACTTCAACGCGGGTCCGGGATCTGGCGTAGGCGGGGTCGGCGTTGCTGGGATCGTGCCAGGGTTCCAGGCCTTCGACGGCGCAGATCTCCAGGGTGTCGGCGCGCCGGAGGCCCAGGAAGGGCCGCAGCAGGCGTCCGCGGGCTGGCCGCATCCCGGCCAGTGACCGGGTGCCCGAGCCCCGGGCCAGGCCCAGCAGGACCTGTTCGGCCTGGTCATCGAGGGTGTGCCCGAGCAGGATCGCGCCGGCACCGGTGTCATCGGCTACGGCTTCCAGGGCGGCGTGCCGGGCCTCCCGGGCGGCCGCTTCCGGGCCCATGCCGGCGGCGGCGACGTCGACGGTCCGGATTTCGACGGGGGCGAGTCCCAGTTCGCGCAGCACCTCGGCCGTGGTGGCGGCGACCCCGGCGGAGCCCGGCTGCAGCTGGTGGTCAACGACGACCGCGCCGACAGAGACGGGGTGGCCCTCAACGTGCCCCCGGCGGGCGAAATACGCGGCGACGGCGGCCAGGGCCAGCGAGTCCGGTCCCCCGCTGCAGGCGACGAGTACCCGTTCCGGGTAGCCCGCTTCGGCCAGGGCGTCCTGCAGCATTTTCCGCGCGGCGCCGACGACGGGGGCCAGCCGCCCGGGCCGGCGTCGTCCGCTGGCAGCGGAAGGAGAATCGGCGGGGCGGGGATTAACCCAGGCGGGATCGCCGCCCGGCACGGGAACTGCTGCCACGGAAATTAGAGTCCCATCCGTTCGAGCCAGAGCTTGGAATCGTGGATTTCCGGCTCGGTCGGCAGCTGGCCGGCGGACTCCCAGACCCCGTTGAAGCCGTCCATGCCGGCCACTGCCACCACTTCCCGGACGAACTTCGCGCCGTCGCTGTATTGGCGCATCTTGGCGTCGAGGCCCAGGAGGCTGCGGATGAACTTCTCAATCACGCCGCGGTCCTTGTCCCGGGAGTTGAAGCGCTGCCGGATGGTTTTCACGGACGGCACGATGCTGGCGTCGACGGCGTCCATCACCACATTGGCGTGGCCTTCGAGCAGGCTCATCAGTGCCGTCAGGCGGGAGAGCGCCGCCTTTTCCTCCGGGTTCTGCAGCAGGTCCAGGATGGCTCCGCGGCTGGCGCCGGCGCCGGCTGCCGTGCGGTCCTTGAGCGATTTCGCCGCCGCCGAGGCACGCTCCATCAGGGAATCGACGTTGCCGAGGAGCAGTCCGCTGAGGTTTTCGATCTCGTCCAGCATGTGGTGCCGGAGCCAGGGCGCCGCGGCGAACTGCACCCGGTGGGTCTGTTCGTGCAGGCAGACCCAGAGCCGGAAGTCCTCCGGTTCGACGTTGAGCTCGCGTTCCACCGAGATGATGTTGGGCGCCACGAGCAGCAGGCGCCCCCCGGCGGGGGCAGCGGAGTTCTCGGCGAGGGCGGAGAAAGGGTCGTACTGGCCGAGGACCTTGCTGGAGAGGAACGCCAGGATGGCGCCGAGCTGGCTGCCGGTGATGGCGCCGCTGACGCTGGCAGCACCGGGGTTCAGGGTGCCGCGGTGGCTCTCGAGCATTTTTTCCATCGCGGGTTTGAGCATGACGGCGAAGCTCTGCGTGTTGGCCCTGGCCCAGGAGGCCCGGTCCACGACGAGGACCGAGGAATCCCGCAGGTCCCTGGCAGCCTCGAGGCCGGTGATGTCATGGACGTGGGGCACTGATAGGTCCGCCAGGTGGCGCAGGTTCTCAACCGCGGCGCCGATTTCGGCCGCTCCCAGCGTGGGACCGGCGGGCGCCAGCCTCGCGGCGGTGGCGGCGGCCAGCTCCCAGTTGATCAGGGCTTGGGCTTGGGCAGACGTCTCGCGTGCAGAGGACTCCATAGGGTCCATCAGATCACAAGGCCACGACTGTCCGCCTTAAATTCGTCGGGCGGCGAACGGCAGGGGACGCCCGGGCGGACGGAACCGGCGCTTCCTGTCAGCGCTTCCTGTCAGCGGCAGCCGCAGCCTGCCAGGACGGACGCCGTGCGGTCCAGTGCCGTCTTGTTGGCTGCGCCCGGGGCGAGGCCGTTGCCGATGAACGAAAACACCAGGAGCCGGCCGTCGGCGTCGACCACGTAGCCGCTGAGGGCGATCACGGTGTTCAACGTCCCGGTTTTGGCGCGGACAAGGCCCGCCCCCCGCGCGGTGGTCGCGTCGGTGTAGCGGTCCCCGAGCGTGCCGGTGAGTCCGGCGACGGGGAATCCGGCCAGGGCGGCCCGGAGCCGGGTGTCCGTTCCGGAAGTGATGGCGCGGACCACCCCCGCCAGCTGGCGGGCGGAGACCCGGTTGGCAAGCGCCAGGCCGGACACGTCGGCGGCGCGGAGCGTGGCCGTGTCGACGTCGAGCTCGCCGAGCTGTTGCAGCACGGCCGCGGTGGCGCCGTCGTTGCTGGCGGGCTTGCCGGCGGCGAGGGCTGTCATCCGGCCCATGACCTCGGTGAGGTAGTTGTCGGAGGTCCGCAACAGCAGATCCACCTGCTGGCCCACCGTGGCCGACCGGACCTCGGCCAGCACCTTGGCCTCCCCCGCTGATCCGGCCGTTATGGTGGGGGCCCGTACGACGCCGGGCGCCACCGTGAGCCCGGCCGGCGCTCCGGCCGCCGAAAGCTGCGCCCAAAACGCCTCGGCGGCAGTCATGGCGGCGTCCTGGGGGCGTGGCCCTGTGCTCTTGGCAGGGTCGAACCGGGCAGAGTTCAGCGCCAGCGGGAACAGCGGGGCCATCTCGCCGGCTGCAACATCCTCCGGGCTCCAGGCCGGGTTGAGGGACGGGCCGGTAAAGAGGGAATCATCCAGCAGCACGTTCACGGTGCCGGAGACGCCGTCCTCCTGGAGGGCCTTGACGGTGGACTGCGCGAGCGTGGCGAGTCCGGCATGGCCCAGGACGGCCTCCGGGGCGGAGTCGCCCGCACCCAGGAGCACGTCTCCCCCGCCGGCGAGTATGACCGTGCCTGGTGCGGAACCGGCCAGGACCCGGGTGCTGAACCGCCGTTCCGGGCCGAGGGTCCGCAGTGCTGCGCTGGCCGTCAGCAGCTTCATGTTGGAGGCCGGAACCCTGGCCTCGCCCGCGGAGCGGTCAAAGAGCAGCTTTCCGGTGGTGGCGTCCTGCACTACCCCGGTGAAGGTTCCGGCGCCGTCGGTCTTCAGGGTTTCATTGAGCTGGGCGGCCAGGGTCCCCGGCTCCGGGACGGGCGCGGCAGCGCTGAGCGGTTCAATCCCGGCGCCGCCGCGGGCGGCCAGGGCAGTCGGCGGCTGCTGCCACGGCGGGGCGGACGCGACGGCTTCCGCGGCGCCATTGTGGCCAAGGAAAGCCGGGGCGATGGTGAGGCCAGCGGGAACGGCGAGCGCCAGGACCAGGAGGGTCAGGAGCAGCATCGGGAGGCTCCGCCGCAGCGGGCCGGGCATCTGGTCCGTGCCTGCGCGGCCGGTTCTGCGTTTCATGCTGCTGCTGGTCCTTTAGTCCTGAAATGTCCCCACTAGTTCCTGAAACCAGGGCCTCTCGCTATATCCTCAATAGTAGTCGGCGGCACCGGCAGTCCTTTTTGTGTGCCGCGCACCCCCTGAATCCGTCGAGGAGCATTCCATGAAGCATGACGTGACCATCGAGATCCCCAAGGGATCACGCGTCAAGTACGAAATCGACCACGAGACCGGCCGCGTCCGCCTGGACCGCGTCCTGTTCACCTCGATGCAGTACCCCACCCACTACGGGTTCTTCGAGAACACCCTGGGTGAAGACGGCGACCCGCTGGACGCGCTGGTGCTCCTGCAGGACTTCGATCTGCACCCCGGCGTGATCGTTGAGGCGCGCCCCATCGGCGTGTTCAACATGACCGACGACGGCGGTGGCGACGCCAAGGTCCTCTGCGTTCCGGCCGATGCCCGCTTCGACCACATCAACGAGATCGGCGATATCAGCGAGTTCCTGATCAAGGAGATCGAGCACTTCTTCACCCGCTACAAGGACCTGGAGCCGGGCAAGTGGGTCAAGGCCGAGGGCTGGGGCGACCGTGCCGCCGCCGAAGCCGAGCTCGAGGCTTCCATCAAGCGCTACGTACCGCACACGCACTAACCTTCGCCCGCCAAAGCGCGAACGGTCACTTGAGGCCCCGAATCCAAGGATTTAGGGGCCTCAAGTGTCCGTTCGGCGGTTTTCAGTGGCGCGCCCGGAATCTGTGAAATCGTTGGCCTATGAACACCGACCCGGCCTTTGATCCGCTCTGCGGTCCGATCACCGGATGGCGGGACGGTGACGTGGTGCGTGCCACGGGTATTCCCTACGCCACAGCTGGACGTTTCCAGGCTCCGGTGAGTGCCCCTGGGTGGACCGGGGTGCTCACCGCCACCTCACTCTCACCCGCCTGCCCGCAGGCCCCGGTACCCTTCCTGGACGATGTCCTGGGCACCCGTTACGGTGAACTCCCCGGGAGTGAGGACTGCCAGCGCCTCTCGATCACGCTGCCGGCGGACATCGATAAAGATGAGCGGGTGCCGGTCATGGTGTGGCTGCACGGCGGGTCCTATACGTCCGGCTCCGGGGACCTGGCAATCTTCGACGCCAAGGCCCTGGTTGCCGAAAACCGGGTCATCGTGGTTTCCGTGACGTACCGCCTGGGCTTATTCGGATACCTGGCAGCCGGCACGGGCCGGCCCGCCAACCTCGGCCTCCTGGACCAGCTTGAGGCGTTCCGCTGGGTGCAGCGCAATATCGGCGCCTTCGGCGGCGATCCTGGACGCGTCACCGCTTTCGGACAGTCCGCAGGAGGCGACGCCGTAGCCCACCTCATGGCGACGGCGGACGCACCATCACTGTTCCAGCGCGCCATCATTCAAAGTGCACCCCTGGGCATTTCAAGGGGAAGGCAAAAGATGAACACCGCCATGGGGATCGCAGCGGAAGCCGTCACCGATGACACGCCTGCCTTGGACGTCGTCGCCATTGAGGACAATGTTGCACAGGTGGCCCGAAGGTTCGGCCTGATGGCTGCCATGCCCTTCGGCACGCAATACGGGCACTCACCCCTGCCGGCCGAATCCGGGATCGACGCCGCCTGGAACACGGCGGCCCCGGAGATCGAGGTCCTGATCGGGCACACGTCCGACGAGGCCCGCCTGTTCCTGCCAGGCAGCCCCCTTGTTAGCCGCCTGGCCAAGGTACCGGTCCTTGGCGCCGCCATCCTCAAGGCCATCAGCTGGGCCGTGACGGAAACGGTCTACGGCAGATCAGCCAGGAGATTCGCCCGGCGGCACGCCCAGGCCGGAGGCAAGGCTTACAGCTACGTGCTGACCTGGAGTGCACAGGGAAATATCTACGGGGCCGCCCACACCATTGACCTGCCGCTGCTGTTCGGAGACCAACGGACCTGGGAAGGTGCAGGGCTGCTTACGGGCGCCACCTGGGAGGAAATCAACGCCCAGGGCCGGGCCCTCCGCGCTGTTTGGGCCCGGTTTGCCTCCGGGGACGGCCTGGGTAGCCGGGGCGGGATTCCCGGCGCACTCCGGTACCGCGCGGTCTGAACCGGGCGACAGGTAGATTGCTCGCATGCCCATGCCGTTGACCACCATCCCGGGAGGATCCCGGTGAGGACCCTCGGCGTCGACCTTGCCGCCGGGACCAAGAAAACAGCAGTGGCGGTCCTGGACTGGGTTGGCGGCGGCGCCCGGTTGGTGGCACTGTCCCTGGACGTGAGCGACGCGGACATTGTCCGGCGCTTCGGCAGCTGCGACATGACGGGGATCGACTGCCCCGTGGGCTGGCCGGACGCCTTCCTTCCCTTCCTTGCCGGGCACCTGAGTTTCGACGCGCACCCCGTGCTGGACCATGACGGGATCGAAGGCCGCCGGCTGCTGGCCTACCGGGACACCGACAGGTTCGTCACCCGTCAAACCGGCCTGATCCCGCTCAGCGTCTCCGCGGACCGGCTGGCCCACCCGGCGATGCGCTGCGCCGTCATCCAGGCAAAGATCGCACGGGACCACGGGCCGCAGGCCAGGGACGGCAGCGGCCGGCTTGCCGAGGTCTACCCGGCGGCTTCGCTGAAATCCTGGGGCCTGCCCGCTCGCGGTTACAAGGGGCGGGGCGGAGCGGAAACTGAGCGGCTGGCCCTGATCCTTGACGGGCTGACCGCGGCAGCCCCCTGGCTGGACCTGGCCGGATACGATGACCGGCTGGCCGGCTCCGATGACATGTTCGACGCGCTCATCGCCTCGCTGACCGCGCGCGCCGTTGCCCTGGGCAGGACAATGCGCCCCGATGACGGCCATGCCAAGGCTGCCCGGACCGAGGGCTGGATCCATCTGCCCACTGGCGGGCTCCACGAGCTCAACGGCGCTTAGACACGACGGCGTGGTTACTCAAGCCTCAGAGGTTCCGCTGCGGCAGTGGTGCGAGGCGTCGGCCGGTCCCGGACCTCTCTTGCCTCCGATTTACCAGCGGGTAGTGTTGATCCAGAATGTTCACGCTGACCATCAACCAAACCGACAGCCGGCGCGACGGCGACCGCGTGCCGCAGCTCCTCAAGGACCTGCGGCACATACCGGCGCGCCTCGATTTCGACCGCTCGGTGGAGGACGAGGTCCAGGGCATTGTGGACTGCCCGCACCAGGCCGTGGAAGCTGCGATGATCGCACTGCGCAGCGGCAGCTGGTACGTCGGAATCGGGGTGGGGCCGGTGAACGAACCGCTGCCCAACCAGATCAAGGATGCTTCCGGCCACGGGCTCATCTATGCACGGCGGGCCGTTGACAGGCTGCGCAACGGCAAGGACCGGGTCCCGGTGGCGGTTGAAGGCCCGCTGGCTGACCTCGCGGCGGAATCAGAGGCCGTGCTGCGGCTGTTGGGCCATATTGTTCACGGCCGGAGCCAGGCTGAATGGCGGGTCCTGGACCTGTTGACTCCGGGCGTCCGCGGACAGCAGAAGACCGTCGCGATGGAACTCGGCATCACGACGCAGGCGGTCAGCAAGGCCGTGGCCCGGGCACAGTGGAACGAGGAACACGCCGCACGGCCCGCCGCCGCACGGCTGTTGGGCCTCATCCTGGAGGTCCGCTGACCGGTTCGGGCGGCTGCAGGGCCGGGGGCGCGGGACACTCCTCGTAGAGCACAGCCCCAGTCCAGGGCGGCAGTTTCCTAAAGGAGGCTGCGCAGCACGTGGGCGGCGCCGTCGTCGTACACGGAGTGGGTGATCTCGTTCGCGGCGGCGATGACCTCCTCCGGTGCCTGTCCCATGGCCACCCCGCGGGCGGCCCACGTGAGCATCTCGATGTCGTTCCGGCCGTCGCCGACGGCGATCGTGCGGTGTGCCTCGATGTCCAGCCGGCCGCGGAGCTGCTCCAGGGCGCTGGCCTTGGTGACTCCGGCGGCGGCAATGTCCAGCCAGGCTGTCCAGCCGACCGAGTAGGTCACGCCGGCCAGTCCGATGTGGCGGATGGCCGTGTTGAACTCCTCGGGCGTGTTTTCCGAGCTGAACACCACCACACGCACCGCGGTGGCCTCCAGCATGGTCTGGAAGTCGACACCGATGGCCTCCACGCCGAAGCTGGCGTCCTGGAAGCGCTCGGTGGAGAGGAAGTTGCCGTCTTCGTCCTCCAGGGCGTACTTGGCCGAGGGCAGCCGTTTGCGCAATGCGCGGAGGGCCGGACCCGGGTCGAAGGTTGCCTTGTGGAGAACCTCGTAGCCTGAGGACAGGCTGGAATCGAGACGAAGGGTCACCCCGCCGTTCGAACACACGGCATAGCCGTTCTCGATGCCGATGTGCTCGATGATGGGCAGGGTGGCGTTGAGTGAGCGGCCCGTCGCGATCATGACGTGGTGGCCGGCGGCCACGACATCCTGGGCTGCCTCGCGGACCGGGACGGACATGTGGCCGTCGTGGTCGACCAGTGTACCGTCGACGTCGAGGGCGATCATCAGCTTGTGGCCGTTGTTGTTCTGGTTGTTCTGGTTGCTATTTCGCCGGTCATCGTTGCCGGCGACTGAGGTTTCAGTCAATGTTGTCATCCAACTAGTAGAGCAGACGCCCCCGACAGCCGCTAGGATCCACGCCACAGCGCGCGGTGAACTCGGCGTGAACGCTGCGGGGCGTCGGGGGTCGGGGGCGGACCGCTAAAGGACAGGGAAGACCGTCATTCCGCCAAGGTACTTCTGCAGGGCCGCGGGGACGTTGACGGAGCCGTCCGGGTTCTGGTGGTGTTCCAGGATCGCCACGATCCAGCGGGTGGTGGCCAGCGTGCCGTTCAGCGTGGCGACGGCGCGGGTTCCCTTGGGTGCGCCCTCCTCGTTCAGCACGCGTTCGCGGATGTTGAGCCGGCGCGCCTGGAAGGTGGTGCAGTTGGACGTGGACGTCAGCTCGCGGTAGGCGCCCTGGGTGGGGACCCACGCCTCGCAGTCGAACTTCCGGGCGGCGGAACTGCCCAGATCTCCCGCCGCGGTGTCGATCACTCGGTACGGCAGCTCGCATTTGGCCAGCATTTCCTCTTCCCAGGCCAGCAGGCGGGCATGTTCAGCGGCCGCTTCCTCCACGGTGGTGTAAATGAACATCTCCACCTTGTTGAACTGGTGGACACGGATGATGCCGCGGGTGTCCTTGCCGTGCGAGCCGGCCTCGCGGCGGTAGCAGGAGCTTTGCCCCGCATAGCGGATCGGGCCGGCGGAGAGGTCCAGGATCTCGTCCGAGTGGTAGCCGGCGAGGGCCACTTCCGAGGTGCCCACAAGGTAAAGGTCGTCTTCGGCGAGACGGTAGATCTCGGCGTCGTGCTTGACGTCGAAACCGGTTCCCTGCATGATTTCGGGGCGGACCAGCGTGGGAGTGATCATGGGCACGAAGCCGGCGTCGACTGCCTGCTCCATGGCCATCTGCAGGAGTGCCATTTCCAGCCGGGCGCCGACACCCCGCAGGAAGTAGAACCGCGAGCCGGAAACCTTGGCGCCGCGTTCCATGTCGATGGCGCCGATCAGCTCACCGATCTCCAGGTGGTCCTTGGGCTCGAAATCGGTGAATTCGCGGGGCGTGCCGACGGTCTTGACCACGATGTAGTCGTCCTCGCCGCCGGCGGGGACGCCGTCCTCGATGAGGTTGGGGACCACGCGGAGCAGCTCTTCGTGGGCAGCCTGGGCGATGTCGGCTTCGGCGGAGGCGGCCTTGACCGAGCCCGCGAGAACCTTCACCTCTGCCAGCAGGGCCTGCTTTTCCTCGCCCTTGGCCTGCGCCACCTTCTTGCCGTAAACATTTTGCTCGGCGCGCAGGTTCTCGAAGCGGATCAGCGCCGCGCGACGGGCCGAGTCCGCGGCGATGATCGCGTCCACCACTGATTCGTCGGCGCCGCGGGCGCGCTGGCTGGCACGGAACTTGTCCGGATTTTCGCTGAGGTCTTTTACATCGATCACCGGATAAGACTATCCAATCCGGTAGGCGTTGCCTGGCTATCCGGCCGCATGGCAGCGGCGGGATAGTGTTGGAGCACAATGCGCGACTGGCTGCTGTACCTCATCATCGCTGGAGTTCTGGCGTTCGCCGTCTCCAGCTGGTGGGGAGTGCGCAGGCTGAAAGCCAAGCACACCCGCAGCGCCGTCTGGGAACAAACGCACAGCCCAGGCCTGGGACAGCAGAAGGTGGCCGTGGTGATGAACCCGATCAAGGCCAAATCTGCCGAAGCCCGGGAGCTGATCGAGAGTGCATGCGCCTCAGCCGGCTGGGAGCCGCCGCGCTTCTTTGACACCACTGCCGAGGACGCCGGCTTCTCCCAGGCGCGGGCTGCGGTGGAGTACGGTGCCGACGTCGTCCTGGCGGGCGGAGGTGACGGGACGGTGCGCGTCGTGGCCGAGATCCTGGCCGGCACGGACATCGCCATGGGCCTGATCCCGCTCGGCACCGGCAACCTCCTGGCGCGCAACATAGATCTTGACGTGAATGACGTGCACGGCAGCGTACAGGCTGCCCTCTTCGGACACCAGCGGTTCATCGATACGGCGCGCATGCGGGTTGAAAACTCCAGGACCGGTCAGTCGTCGGAGCACACCTTCCTCGTGATCGCCGGCATCGGCATGGACGCCGAAATCGTGGGCGACACCAATGACGGGCTGAAGAAGGCCGTGGGTTGGCTGGCGTATACGGAAGCCGGTGTCCGGCATCTTCCCGGGCGCCGCAAGAAGATCTCCGTCGCCCTCGATGACCAGCCCGAGCAGTCCAGGAAAATCCGCAGTGTGCTGTTCGCCAATTGCGGGCTGATCCCCGGCGGCATCGACTTCATCCCCCAGGCCATGATCGATGACGGCATGCTGGACGTGGTGGTCATGAGCCCGCGCAGCGCCATCGGCTGGCTGGCGATGTACACAAAGATAGTCCTGAAGCACAAGAGGAATCTGCCGGTGATGAGCTACTACCGCTCAGGGAAGGTGACCATCCGGTGCGCGGAACCCATGGCCACCCAGGTCGACGGCGATCCCTCCGGCGAGGCCACAACGGTGACCGTCCAGGTGGCACCCGGATCCTTGCTGGTACGGGTCAGGAACGGCACCGAGGAAGACTAGGCGCTGGCTTCCTTCTTCGAAGCAGTATTTGCCGCATCCGCGGACTTCTTCGCCTCCGCAGCGGCCTTCGCGGCGCGCGCCTCGGACTGCTCGCGGATCATGGCCTGCTCCTCTTCGAAGCGCAGCCGGTCAGCACGGTCGGCGTCGTCACCGTCCCAGTCTTGGTTGTCAGCGGTCGGTTTGGGATTCACAATCATTCCCTGGCCGTCATTTTCTGTGCTGGTACTCGACATGACCTGCTCCCTCCGTTAGAGGACTTCCCCAATATGGATCAGGCAAGCATACGCACAGTTTCCTAGGCGTGGAAGTGCCCGGTGCGGCATTTGTCTACGCTCTGGGCGAAGCCCTCGGCGTATATTCCGGCACCAGAGATGCTCCTGCCAGAATATTTTTCACCCATGCATGTGCCGCGCGGAATGCCTGGTCCGAGGTATGCGGGGCCACGAGCGTCCGCTGACCGTCGGCACGGCTGTAGGAACCCAGGAAGCGGGTGGCCGGGCTGATCCGGTGCAGGCCGGCGAGGGCATCGGCGACCCTCGCATCGGCAACGTGGCCGTCCGCGTCGATACTGAAGAAGTAATGACCCAGGTACTGGCCGGTGGGCCGGGATTCGATCCGGCTCAGGTTCACCCCACGGGTGGCGAACTGGTCCAGGATCTCCATCAGGGCGCCCGGCCGGTCCTCCGGCAGGGGAACCACCACGGTGGTCTTGTCCGCGCCGGTCGGCTCGGGCAGGGCACCCGGCCGGCCCACGAGCACGAAGCGGGTGACGGCACCGGGGTTGTCCCCGACGTTCTCGGCCAGGACAGCCAGCCCTGGCTGCTCCGCGGCCACGATCGGGGCGCAGATCGCGGCGTCATAGTGGGCGCCGTCCTCGAGAAGACCCATCGCTGCCGCCGCTGTCGAGGACCCCGGGATGTATTCCGAATTGGGAATATTAGCGTCGACCCAGAGCCTGCACTGCGCCCAGGCATGGCCGTGGGTGGAGATCCGGCGGATGTCTTCAATGCGGACGCCGGGGCGGGCGACCAGGACAAAGCTGATTGGCACGAGGGCCTCCCGGAGGATGCGAAGCTCCTGCCCCGTGGCGATGGCGTCAAGGGTTGCCGTAACACCGCCCTCAACCGAGTTCTCGATCGGCACCATCGCCGCGTCCGCTGAGCCGTCCCGGACCTTGTCGAGCGCCGAATTCACATTGGACGCCGGGATGCGGATGGCCTGCGCCGCGCCCGGCACCTGCATCAGGGCAGCCTCGGTGAAGGTGCCCTCGGGCCCGAGGAAGGTGTAGGTGACGGGAGATGCGGGCATCGGCTCTTCTTTCTTCGCTTACAGGATGACTGGCTTGAGCCCGTTGTCGGACACCAGCGGCATGCCGGTTTCCAGCCACTGGTCCATGCCGCCGGCCACGTTCAGGGCGGAATACCCCTGGCCCACCAGCCACTGCGCGGCCCGGAATGAGCGTCCGCCGGTACGGCAGATGACGTAGAGGTCCTCATCCGGGTCCACTTCGTCGATCCGTGCCGGGAGCTGGTCCAGCGGAATGTGCAGGGCACCTTCCGCGTGGCCCGCAACCCACTCATAGTCCTCGCGGACGTCCAGGATTCTGGCCTCTTCAGGGATGTCAGACACGGTGACGGTGTCGAAGTCGCTCACGTTGGTCCTTTCGCAGCAATCAAGGTCTGCCACCAGCCTATCGCCAGCCGCTAAGAGCGCACCCCAACGGGCGGCACGTTACGCTTCTGGGATGGCGCAAAGGAGATCCCATGGCAGCTGACCGGCCCACCATCCTGGCAACCTCCGGCGGTTACAAAGCCGGGAACCGGACCCGGCTGGAGTTCGACCGCCTGGTGCATCACGCCGTTGAACTCTCCGGGGTGAGCGGGCGCGCACCGCGGATCACGCACATCGGGACCGCGTCGGGAGATCAGCGCTGGTTTAATGCCGAGCTGGACGAGGCCGCCCGGGTTGCGGGCTTTGACTTCAGCCATCTCAACCTCTTCACTATGCCCAACCATCCGGACCCCGAGGCGCACCTGATGGAACAGGACGTCGTCTGGGTCAACGGCGGCTCGGTGGTGAACCTGCTCGCCGTCTGGCGGGCGCACGGACTCGATGCCGTCCTGCGCCGGGTGTGGGAGCAGGGCGTGGTCCTCGCAGGCGTCTCCGCCGGGTCCCTGTGCTGGTTCCAGGGCGGCGCCACCGACTCCTTCGGCCCCGAACTGGCGGCCGTGACCAACTGCCTGGCGCTGCTGCCGTACGCCAACGGGGTGCACTACGACTCCGAGGCACGCCGGCGCCCCCTCGTGCACCGGCTCGTGGCCGACGGCACCCTTGGCGAGACGCATTGCTCTGACGACGGCGTGGGACTGGTCTACGTGGGGACCGAGCTGGTGGAGGCCGTGAGCGAGACCAGGGGCAAGGGTGCCTACATCGTGACCCGGCGGGACGGGGCGCGGGGGGACATGTCCAGCGCCCACCCGCGGACATGCCCTCCCCTCGACGCTAGGACTGGGCATGATGCCACCATGTCCACTCCTGCGTCCCATGAATGGGCATGTCCCCCGGGCGGGGAGCCCGTCGCAGCCGAGGAACGGCTGGAGCCGCGTTTCCTTGGCTGAAATCCACGAACTTTCTGCCGTCGGGCTGCGCGATGTTCTGCGCTCCGGCGAAGTCTCGGCCCGCGAAACGGCCGGGCATTTCCTCGACCGGATCGGGGCCGAGAACCCGCACCTCGGCGCGTTCATCACTGTCACGGCGGAGCAGGCCCTGAAGGACGCCGCCGCGGCGGACGCGCGCCATGCCCGCGCGGCGCGCGACCGGGCAGGGCTGCCGATGCTGCACGGGATGCCCGTGGCGTTCAAGGACCTGACCGACGTCGCCGGCGTGGTCACCACCCACGGCAGCGCCGCCCTGGACCACAAGCCCGCCCTGGCCGACGCCGCGCTCACCTCCGTGCTGAAGGGTGCCGGCGCCGTTTCCCTGGGCAAGACCCAGGTTCCGGAGTTCGGCCTGACGGCCTACAGCGAGAACCGGATCGCACCGCCGTCACGCAACCCTTACGCTCTCAGCCGCAGTTCGGGCGGCTCCTCGGGCGGCAGCGCTGCCGCCGTGGCCGCCGGGCTGCTGCCCTTTGCCCCCGGGTCCGACGGCGGCGGCTCGGTCCGCATCCCGGCGGCCGCCTGCGGGCTCGTTGGACTCAAGCCCGGCCGTGGCCTGGTGCCCGCAGGGGAAAGCTCCGGTGATCCCGCGGGACTGGTTGCTACCGGCCCGCTGGCCCGCTCCGCAGCGGATGCAGCGCTGATGCTCGATGCGCTCGTCCCGGCGGAACCGGGTCCGCACGGAAATGCCGCGCCCAGCTATCTCGAACTCGCCGCTCAGGAACCGCCCCGGCTCCGGATCGGGGTGAGCCTGGACAGTCCGTGGCAGACGATCTTCCCCTTCACCCCGGGCCAGGAGGCCCGCGACGCGCTGGCGGCAGGCATCAGGATGCTGGAGGCGTCGGGCCATGAAACAACGGAAGCCACGGTCCGCTACGACAACCGCTACCCGGACGCGTTCACCACCGCCTGGACCGCCGCCGTCGGAAGCGCCCGGATCGCGCCCCACCGCGAGGCGCTCCTGTCGCCGCTGACCCGCACGTTCCGGCGTCGGGCACAGCAGCGTAGCGCCGCCAAACTCAACGAGTCGTTAGGGTTCCTGCGGCTGTTCCAGCGGGACACGATCGTCCAGTACGCAGCCTGGGACCTCATGCTGATGCCTGCGCTGGCGCAGACTCCCCGGCCGGTGGGCTGGTTCACCGGCGCCGCCCACGGCGACGGCTACTGGCCCGCGTCCGAGTGGACGGGCGACGCCGACGGCGACTACCGCAAGCAGTGCGAGTTCGCGCCGTGGTCCTCGATGGTGAACGTATGCGGCTTGCCCGCCATCACCATCCCGGTGCACTGGACCGGCGGCGCCCCGGGCGCCGGCCTGCCGATGGGAATCCAGCTGATCGGGCCGATGGGGTCCGAGGCGCTGCTGCTGCAGGTGGCCGCGCAGCTGGGGTTCTAGCGCCGGTTCCGGTTGTACGGTGGACATGCCTCGTCCTGAAGCGACATGACCTGAAGCGAATGGCTTGAAGCGACATGACCTGAGGCGACACCGTCTTGAAACGACATGAGAGGGATCGATGAAGATCACCGGTGCAGTACTTGAGGAAATCGGCCGCCCGCGCCCGTTCGCGGACTCCAGGCCCATCACCATCTCGGAACTGGAGCTGGACGGTCCCGGGCCCACTGAGATCCTGGTCCGGCTCGAGGCCGCCGGGATCTGCCATTCCGACCTGAGCGTTGTTGACGGCAACCGGGTGCGCCCGGTCCCGATGCTGCTCGGCCACGAGGCGGCGGGCCGCGTCGTCGAGGTCGGCTCCGAGGTCACAGACCTGGAACCGGGCCAGCGCGTGGTGATGTCCTTCCTGCCCCGCTGCGAATCGTGCGGGAACTGCGCCGCGGACGGCCGGCTGCCCTGCACCGCCGGTTCGAAGAGCAACGGGGAAGGGACGCTGCTGCACGGCTCCACGCACCTGAGCCGCGGGGGCGAAAAGGTCTATCACCATCTGGGCGTCTCGGGCTTCGCGAGCCACGCCGTGGTGGACCGGGCCTCGGCCGTGCCGGTCGGCGACGACATTCCCGCGGACATCGCCGCGGTCCTGGGCTGCGCCGTCTTGACCGGCGGCGGGGCCGTCCTCAACGCGGCCCGGCCGGAACCGAAGGACAGCATCATGATCGTGGGCCTCGGCGGCGTCGGCATGGCCGCCCTGATCACGGCCGTCTCCCAGGGCGTCTCCCGGATCGTGGCGGTGGACACCCTCGAGGAGAAACTCGAGCACGCCCGCCGGCTGGGCGCCCACGAGACGTACACCCCCCGGCAGGTCCTCGAGCAGGGCGTCAAGGCCAGGTATGTGATCGAATGCGCCGGAAATCCGCGTGCCTTCGAGACCGCCTTCGCGGCCACCGCCGTCGGCGGAACCACCATCACCGCGGGCCTGCCCTCGCCCGAGGCCCGGGCCGCGATCTCCCCGCTGACCATCACGGCCGAAGCCCGCACCATCGTGGGCAGCTACCTCGGCTCCGCCGTGCCTTCCCGCGACATCCCCAAGTACGCCCAGCTCTGGCGCGAAGGGAAGTTGCCAGTCGAGGAGCTGATCTCAGCCCGCATAGCACTGGCAGACATCAACCAGGCCATGGACCAGCTGGCCGACGGAAAAGCCGTCCGCCAGGTCATCATCTTCGACGCCGGGTAGCCCCTCATCCAGGTTGCGCTGTCACTTGTAGTTGCTATTCCGGGTCCATAGCGACATCTGCTGATAGGTCAAAGGGCGGGTGGGCCCGGGACAAAACGCCGGGCGAAGGACTTGCCCCGGGCCCCCGCGAATGTGACAATCGCGCGTCACACTGTCAGCATTAAGTAAATGAGCACAACTCATTTATCCAATCCCCCCGCTACAACGCCGGGCGATACGTCCTTTTTTGGCCACCCAAAGATGCTGGCCAGCCTCTTCTCCGTAGAAATGTGGGAGCGCTTCTCCTTCTACGGAATGCAGGGAATCCTGCTTTACTACATGTACTTCACGGCTGCTCAGGGCGGCCTGGAAATTGAGCAGGGCCTGGCCGCCAGCCTGGTCGGCGCCTACGGCGGCGGCGTCTACCTCTCCACCATCCTCGGTGCCTGGCTCGCGGACCGGCTCTTCGGCTCCGAGCGCGTGCTGTTCGGCTCCGCCGTCATGATCATGGCCGGCCACATCGCGCTGGCCCTGGTTCCGGGCATTCCCGGATTGATCGCCGGCCTGGTGCTGGTGGGCGTCGGTTCCGGCGGCCTCAAGGCGAATGCCACCGCATTGGTGGGAAGCCTGTACCGCGAGAAGGATGAACGCCGCGACGCCGGCTTCTCCATCTTCTACATGGGCATCAACGCCGGCGCCCTGATCGGCCCGCTGGTCACCGGCTGGCTGCAGGAAAGCCACGGATTCCACTGGGGCTTCGGCGCCGCCGCCGTCGGCATGGCGCTGGGCTTGGGGATTTACGCTGCGGGCCGCAAGAGGCTCCCCGACGAGGCCCACCGGGTGCCCAACCCGCTGCCCGCCCCGGAGCGCACCAAGTACGGCGCGATCTTCGCCGGCATCGCGGCCGCTATCGCCGTGCTGCTCGCCACCGGCACCGTGAATGCCGGGAACCTGGCCATGTCCATGGCCTACGCCGCGATCGGCGCGTCCGTCCTCTACTTCGTCCTGATCTTCAGCAGCAAGAAGGTCTCCGGCACCGAGCGCCAGCGCGTTGCAGCGTTCATTCCGCTGTACATCGCCTCGGCCGCCTTCTGGGCCCTGTTCCAGCAGCAGTTCACCTTCATCGCCGTGTACTCGGAGGAGAAGCTGGACCGCAACCTGTTTGGCTGGGAAATGCCGGCGGCCTGGGTGCAGTCCATCAACCCGGTGTTCATCATCATCTTCGCCGGCGTCATGGCTGCACTGTGGACCCGGCTGGGCCGGAAGCAGCCCGGTTCGGCGCTGAAGTTCTCGATCGGCCTGTTCGTGATGGGGCTGGCGTTCCTAGCCTTCATCCCGCTGGCCGGCGGGGGCAAGACGCCGCTGCTCGCCCTGGTCGGGATCCTGTTCCTGTTCACCCTCGCGGAACTGTTCCTCTCCCCGATCGGGCTGTCGGTGACCACCAAGCTGGCACCCAAGGCCTTCCACACGCAGATGGTGGCGCTGTTCTTCCTCTCGGTGTCCCTCGGCACCACGCTGGCCGGCATCCTGTCCGGCCTGTACAACCCGAAGGACGAGCTGCCGTACTTCACCGGCATCGGCGGAACCGCCATGCTACTGGCCGTCGGCCTCGCCGCGGCCTCGCCGGCAATCAAGAAGCTCATGGGCGGCGTACGCTGACCCGATGAGCACCAAGCATCGCCCGCCGGTTGAGTCGTGCGTCTACGTCCCCGCCCCCGGCGAGGCGTCCGACGTCGAACTCATGCCGGCGGGCGATGTCACCGACGGTGTGACGCCGGGCGGCTGACGGCAGCCCTCACCGTCCAGGGGCTGACCGCCCGGACGGAGAAGGCCAGACGGAGACGGTCCCTCAGCGGCTCACGGGTCCCGCGGCGTCCAGCAGCTCCAGCTCCGCACGCCTCGGCGCGCTGCGGGGATATCCGACGATCGCCGATGCCGTCGCCGACGACGCCCTGGTGCGGGTAGCCCGGAAACTCCAACGCGATGACGTGATCCCCACGCAGACAGCGCCGGCCGGACTCGATCTTTACGAATACGGCGAATCAATCCTCACGCGGTTCGCGAATCCGAACCTTGGCCCCACCACCATCCAGGTCGCCATGGACGGATCTCAAAAGTTGCCAGTCCGCGTCCTCGGCACCGTGGCGGATCGGCGCACGGCCGGTGACGTGCCCTATTCCGCAGCCTTGCTGCTTGCCGCCTGGATGGTTTTCATCTACCGCGGACGCGACGTCAACGGGAAGGCCCTGGCCCTCGATGACCCGATGGCAGATGCCCTGCGCGAGGCAGCCGCCGGATCCGAGGCTGGACTTGCGGACAGACTCCTGTCACTCAACTCGATCTTCCCCGAGGAGGTGTCCGCCCACGCTGACTCCCGCGCGGCGGTGGCATCCAGCGTAAGGCGCCTCTGGTCAGAGGTCGCCTAGGAAAAGCCGGCCGGAGGCGCCTGTCAGTGCCTCTTTAGACCCCGTAACCGCTGTAGCGTGCGCTGCCGAACACGGCCGCAAGAATCACGATGACCAATATGGTGAGTGCGATGCCCACGTACCCCAGCACCAGACCCGCGACGGCCATGCCCCTGCCTGACGGCTCCCTCGTGAGGGCCAGGTGACCCAGGATGACCGCCGCGATCTGCGGAAGGATAAAAAACCCGAACCCCACGAACACGGCTATGCCGCAGCAAAGGCTCGCTACGCTCAGGCCCTTGGGCTCGGGCGGCATCCCGTAGTAGCCTGGCTGGCCGTAGGCGTTGTAGCTTGCGCCCGGCTGGCCGTACGCGTTGTAGGGGCCGCCCGGCTGGCCGTACGCGTTGTAGGGGCCGCCCGGCTGGCCCGGCGCACCGTACGGTTGGCCCGGCGCACCGTACGGTTGGCCCTGCGGCTGGCCGTAGCCCGGGTCGGATTGCGGTACTGGTTGCGTAGCGGAGATCTCGTCTCCCGGCTGCTGGGTGTACGACGGCGGCTGGTAGCCGTGCGGCGTCTCGTCCTTGCCCGATGTCGGCTGGTCAGTCATGGAAGTCCCCTTTTGAAAGTCCCTGGCTCCAGACTACCGCCGCCCGGTTCCGACGATCAGGAAATTCTGCGTCACAGGGGCCGGATTCCCTACAAATCGTGTTGTGGTCCGCCCCCCGTCTGGCATGCTGGTGCCATGGCTAGCCGCGCGGGCACTGTTGCCCAACCCCAAGACCTTGTTGACCTCACTGCGCTCCTGGATGCGTACTACGACGTATCGCCGGACCTTGGCGACCCCGGACAGCGGGTGGCGTTCGGCACCTCCGGTCACCGCGGCTCCAGCCTGAAGGCCTCCTTCAACGAGCCGCACATCCTGGCCATCACCCAGGCGATCGTGGAATACCGGGCTGGCCAAGGCATCACCGGCCCCCTGTACCTGGCCAAGGACACCCATGCGCTCAGCGAGCCGGCCCAAAACTCCGCCCTGGAAGTGCTCGCGGCGAACGGCGTGAACGTTCTGATCGACGCCCGCCACGGTTACACACCCACCCCGGCCCTGAGCCACGCCATCCTCACCCACAACAACAACTCCCCCGCCGGGGCGCCGCAGGCTGACGGCATCGTGGTCACCCCCAGCCACAACCCGCCCGGCGACGGCGGCTTCAAGTACAACCCCCCGCACGGCGGACCCGCGGACACCGACGCCACCGGCTGGATCGCCAACCGTGCCAACGAACTGCTGGAGAACGGACTGCGCGGGGTCAAGCGGATTCCCGTCGCCGATGCCCTCAGCGCCGGCACCACCGGCAAGTTCGACTTCCTCAGCAGCTACGTGGACGACCTCCCCTCGGTCCTGGACCTAAACGCGATCCGCGAGGCCGGCGTCCGGATCGGAGCCGACCCCATGGGCGGCGCGTCCGTGGACTACTGGGGAGAGATCGGCGAGCGCCACCACCTGAACCTCACCGTGGTCAACCCCACTGTCGACCCGCAGTGGGCGTTCATGACCCTCGACTGGGACGAGAAAATCCGGATGGACTGCTCCTCGCCGTCGGCGATGGCGTCCCTGATCAACCGCATGTCCGACGGCGCCAAGTTCGACGTCGCCACCGGCAACGACGCGGACGCCGACCGCCACGGGATCGTTACTCCGGACGGCGGGCTGATGAACCCGAACCACTACCTCGCCGTCGCAATCGACTACCTCTACCGCCACCGTACCGGCTGGAATCCGCAGTCCGTGATCGGCAAGACCCTGGTTTCCTCCTCGATCATCGACCGGGTGGCAGAAAGCCTGGGCCGCAAGCTGGTGGAAGTCCCTGTGGGCTTCAAGTGGTTCGTCCCGGGCCTGCTGTCCGGCGAAGGCGCCTTCGGCGGCGAGGAATCAGCCGGCGCGTCCTTCAACAAGATGGACGGCAGCGTGTGGACCACTGACAAGGACGGCATCCTGCTGGCCCTGCTGGCCTCGGAGATCACCGCGGTGACCGGCAAATCGCCGTCGCAGCTCTACAAGGGCCTCACGGAGCAGTTCGGCGACCCCGTCTATGCCCGGATCGACGCCGCTGCCACCCGCGAGCAGAAAGCCGCCCTCGGCAAGCTGTCGCCTTCGGACGTCACTGCCACGGAACTGGCCGGGGAGACCATCACCGCCAAGCTGACGAAAGCACCGGGCAACGGCGCGGCGATCGGCGGCCTCAAGGTGGTCACCGAAAACGCCTGGTTCGCTGCCCGGCCTTCCGGCACCGAGGACGTCTACAAGATCTATGCCGAGTCCTTCAAGGGCGCCGATCACCTCAAGCAGGTCCAGGCTGAGGCTAAAGCCCTCGTCGACGGCGTCATTTCCTAAGGGTCAGGCCGTAGCGGTCAGGCCGACTTTTCCTCAAGGTGGCTGGCCAGCACCGAGCGGTCTCTGCCCAGCGATTTCGCCTGGTAGAGGGCCGCATCGGCTGCGGCCACCATCTTCGGGAGTTCCGCCCTTCCGGGGCCGGTGGCCGCGATGCCGTAGCTCACCGTCGGGAGTCGCGGAATCGTGCTGGACCGCAACGCCTCCAGGCGGCGGCTGATGTCCGCCGCAATTCCGCTGGCCACCTCCGGCGTCACCCCGGGGAGCAGCAGGATGAACTCCTCGCCCCCGTACCGGCCCACGAGGTCGGTGGACCGGACAGTGGACGTGCACGCGTCCGCAAAGGCCTTGAGCGCAGCATCGCCTGCCGAATGGCCGAAGTCGTCGTTGATGGCCTTGAAATGGTCGAGATCGGCCAGGACCAAGGAGCCGATGGTCCTGGTCCGGCTGAGTTCGTGTTCGGCCAGGTCAAGGAATGCCGTCCGGTTCAGCAGACCGGTCAGGCCATCGACCGTCGCCCGCGCCCGTAAATCCTGGGTCAGCTGCTCATTGCTCAATTCGGCCATGGTGAAGGACGCCACGACCAGAATCACGGCCGAAAAGATGGTCGTCGTCGCTGATCCGAAGATCGAGAGGAACACCGGGCCCTCGCGCCCGTCCGCCAGAAAGGCAACAAGGCGGCCCAGGTAGAACACGGCCAAGATGCCGGAGCCGACGGCGAGCGTGCGGTGCACGCGCGAAAAATTGTGGTCGAGCAGGAAGAGCTCACGGCACGCGAGGCCGATCAGGACGCCCATGAACGCCAGATAGGCCGGGCCCCCCGCCCAGACGTTCGTGGCCGGCTGGTCCAGCACCGACGCGACGGCGGTGACGGCGGGACCGGCGGCAAGAAGCCATGCCTTGGGAACCGCGGTCCGGAGCGAACGGGCGCCGGCCCAGATACTGGCCGCTCCTGCGACGAGGAGTACGTTTCCTCCGGGGTTGGCCCACACCTGATGGGCGGTGCCGTCTAACAGATACGCTGCATTGCCGGTCAAGAACAGGAACAGGGCCATGCACCACCAGCCGCTGTAAGTGGATCGGGTGCGGCGGAAGGTGATGAAATAAAAAAGCAGCAGCAGGGTCAAATCAACCACCGCCAAAGCGACTCGCAAGGTCAGGGTGTCAAGCATCATGTTGTGGCCCCCGGTCCGCACCTAATAGCCCCACATTTGTGGACGCAGCGTCGCGTGACCCAAGTATGGCACCCCCGGGCCGGATTTCATGGTGCGTGCTGAGGATGTGACTCGCCTCGAGCCACCCGCGGCATCGACCGCCGGGACCGCCGCGGAACCAGACACCGGCCGCGGGACGCTGCTCATGCCGCTGGAAGGGTCCAGAGCTTGAGGACCCGCCGGGTCGCATGCCCGCCGCCGGGCGCCATATCCACCAGCGCGATCCGGTCCAGGACCACCACCTGACCGTCCCGCACACGCCTGTCACCGCGGTGCGAGACGTGCGGCCGGTAGCCCGCCAGGGCGTAGGCGGGAGCCGCGATCCTGCCGGGCACAGCCGCCACCATCCGCACCAGCGATTCATGGAGCGCCTGCAGCGGTTCGCTGGGCTCGATCAGGCGGACCGGGATCAAGCCGGACCTGCCGAACCCTGCTTCCCCGCCGGCAGTCAGACGGATGCCGAGCGCCGCGGCGACGGGGGCCGCCATGAGTCCGGCAATCCTCTCGGCCAGCGCATCGGGGACCGACGCCGGCGCGCCTGCGTGACCCACTACCTCGAACTTGGCCAGTGTGACGTGCAGCGGCCAGTCATCGCGGGGAAATTCGAGCCCCTCGGTGACGGGCTCCAGGAAAGCCACCACAATCAGGTTCCGCATGGGGAAAGTCTGCCACGGCAGCCGGGCCAAGGGACGGCGGCACCCCACCTGCGAAACGCCCTGTGGTATCGGCCCCGATGCGGACTAGACTGGGAAGTGGGCACGGATGCGGCCTTGCGCTCACCCGCAGAATGCGTCCCGAGTGCCTCCGGCCTGTCCCCCATGGTGCCGGAGGCACCTCCGCGTCATGGCGAGCCGGAGGAACCCTGCGTCCCGGCGTGCCGGAGGCACCCTGCATCCACAAAATGCGCAGGGCCAGGGCGTCAGAGCGTCCGGACGACGTCCTCGTAGGCGAATTTCGGCTTCGCGGCACCCCACGCGTCGGCAGCGGGCCGGCCGATGTTGACCACCAGGAAGCTCTTCTGGCTGCCATCGGGGAAGAACGCCTCGTCAATCGCGGCGAAGTCCGCTCCCGTCATGGGACCCGCGGCGAAGCCAAGCGAGCGCACCGCCAGGATGAAGTAGCCGGCCTGCAGGTGCGCATTGTTGTTGCCCGTGGCCGCGGCCAGGTCCGGGGCGGCGTCGTACATGGCCTTGGGGGCGTTGAAGCCGGGAAGGAAGTTGTCCCACTGCTCCTGCCAGGAGGTGTCGTAGCTGAGGATCGCGACCAGGGGTGCCGACGCCGTCTTGGCACGGTTGCCGTTCGAGAGGGCGTCGACGAGGGTGGCGCGGGCCTCGGCGGAGCGGACGTAGCTCACGCGCAGCGGCTGCGAGTTAAAGGCGGTCGGCCCGAACTTGGTGAGCTCGTAGATGGCCCGGGCCTGTTCATCGGTGACCTCGCCGGTGAAGGCGTTGGCCGTGCGGGCCTCGGCAAAGATGGCGTCCACCGCGGCGGCGTCGATTACTGCTTCATCATGGGCGATCGTCATTCGCGTCCCTTTCGCTTGCCTGCCCGGCCTGGGAGCAGGGCGTTTGTGCTGTCCATAGTTGCAACTTCAACTGATGCAGTCTGCTTCCCGTGGCGCCCCGTGACGTCCAGCACACAGGACGTCCGGCACAGCGGCACCGCCGGAGCGGGCGGGCAAGACCGGCGCGGTAAAGTTGCTCCGGAAGATTCCTTCCCGCCCCGCCACACATTCTCTGAAAGGCTCCGGCAATGAGCATGCTCGGTACCAAATGGAAGCTCCACGGCAACGGCAGGTCCATCCGCCCCGGCGGGGTCGTCAAGCCGGATGAGCGCCTCGCCTGGCCGCTGACCATCGGCGTCGGTATGCAGCACGTCGTCGCCATGTTCGGCGCCACCTTCCTGGTCCCGATCATCACCGGCATGCCGCCGGCCACCACCCTGTTCTTTTCCGGCATCGGGACCCTGCTGTTCCTCGTCATCACCAAGGGCCAGGTACCCAGCTACCTCGGTTCCAGCTTCGCCTTCATCGCCCCGATCATGGCCTCGCAGCAGCAGTACGGCGTTCCGGGAGCCCTCGGCGGCGTGGTGCTGGCCGGCGTCGGGCTGGCCATCATCGGCGCCGTCGTGCAGAAATTCGGGGCGGGCTGGATCAACCGCCTGATGCCCCCGATCGTCACCGGCGCCATCGTGGCGCTGATCGGCCTCAACCTCGCGCCCGCCGCGAAGAACAATTTCGACGCCGCCCCGGTCACGGCCCTGATCACGCTCGCCACGATCATCCTCGTCAGCGTCTTCTTCCGCGGCATCCTGGGCCGGCTGAGCATCCTTGTCGGCGTGGTGGTCGGCTACATCGTGGCGATGATCCGCGGCGAAGTGGACTACTCCAAGATGGACGGCGCGGCGTGGATCGGGCTGCCGCACTTCCAGACCCCCGAATTCCACCTCGGCGTCGTCGGCCTGTTCGTCCCGGTGGTGCTGGTGCTGGTCGCCGAGAACATCGGCCATGTGAAGTCCGTGTCCGCGATGACCGGCCAGAACCTCGACGGCGTCTCCGGACGCGCGCTGATGGCCGACGGCGCGGCGACCGTGCTCGCCGGCCTGGGCGGCGGCTCAGGCACCACCACCTACGCGGAGAACATCGGCGTCATGGCTGCGACGAAGGTCTATTCCACGGCGGCGTACTGGGTGGCTGGCAGCTTCGCCGTGGTGCTCAGCTTCTCGCCGAAGTTCGGCGAACTCATCGCCACTGTCCCGGCCGGTGTGCTCGGCGGCGCCGCCACGATGCTGTACGGCATGATCGGCGTCCTCGGCGTGAAGATCTGGGTCCAGAACAAGGTGAACTTTGCCAACCCGGTGAACCTGACGACGGCCGCCGTCGCGCTTATTGTCGGCATCGCGGACTACACCTGGACCATCGGCGACCTGAAGTTCACCGGCATCGCACTGGGTTCCGCCGCGGCGCTGGTGATCTACCACGGCATGAAGGCCATCGCGAAGGCCCGCGGCACGGTCGCGGAGCCGGAAGCCGAGGAGCCCGCGACGGTGGCTGCGGTCAGGGCCGCCACGAACGCCGCCGCGAAGCGCGCGCCGAAGAAGCGGCGCTAACGCCAGCAGCAACCAAGCGAAAGGCCGGCGTCGGGCCACCGGATGGTGGCAGGGCGCCGGCCTTTTTCGCCGATGGCAGCGACTTGTCGACGGCGGTTTAGCCGGCGTCGAACGGTTCCTCATCGTCGCCGCTGCCCTTCGGCGCCTTGCTCTCCGGCAGGTCCTCGCCGGAACCGTCGGGCAGCCCCGCGGCGTCCTGGCCGGGTTCCGAGGAGAACGGCCGCCAGGCGTCGGGTTGCTCGGTGTTGGCACCATCCATCTCGGCCTCCGAGGAAGGCACTTCGGCGTCGAATCCGGGCTCTGAACTGGCGTTTTCTGAACTCATTTGTTCCTCCGTTCCTCCGAAGCGTCCGGCTCCGGGTTCTCCTGCACTGTCCTGGTCTTCTGGGCCGAACTCGCTGAGGTCCAGCGCTCCGGCCGGGTAGGTCTCACCGTCCGGACTGTCCTGGCTCAGGCCTGCGGCGTCGAACGCCTCGTCCTCCCGGGGCTGTGCGAACTTCTTCGCGTCATCGCCGGGCATTTCCTGCTCCGCCGTCGGGGTTCCATAGCCGCCGGCTTCTTCGATCGGGTCCTGCTGGTTGTCCTGAGTCATGTCATTCCTCCTGCTGTTGGAATCGTTGTGGAAACGGACTTGCTGGATGACCTTGCTTGAAATGTGCCCGGACCCACGGCCGCTCGGAGGCCCTTGCCGGGGGCGAGTTCCGCGGGCTGGCCCTCGGCCGCCGGCGCGAAACCGGCCCCTCGAAACCATCCCAGCGAAGTAAACAGTTCCAGCCCACCCGGAAAATAATCAGCAGACTTAGTACCAGCTTGAATTTAGCAGGCCTCAAGCCTAGGTTGAGTGTTAACTGCCCCCGCAGTCCGATCCGCATTCACCCGGAGGTGCGCCAGTGCCCGGTCCAGAAGAGTCCACCAGACACGGACGAAACGAGTCCGTCGAGGAAAAAATGGACCGCAACTGGATGGAGCTCCTGCAGGAACTCCGGGTGCTGCAGACGGGAGTGCAGATCCTCGCTGGCTTCCTGCTCACCCTGCCGTTCCAGTCGAGGTTCGAGACGCTGGACGACGTCCAGATCACCCTCTACCTTGCCAACGTGGCGCTGGCCGCCCTCACCACCGCGCTGATCCTGCTGCCGGTGAGCGTGCACCGCCGCCTGTTCCGCTTGCGCCTCAAGGCCACCCTGGTGTCCAGCGCCGACCGGATAGCCAAGGTGGCCCTGGCCGGCGTCGCGCTCCTCAGCGTCGGCACCTCCGCGCTGGTCTTCGATGTCACGGCGGGGCGGACGGCGGGCTTCACCGCCGGGGCGGTGCTGCTGGCGGCCCTGCTCATCCTGCTGGTCTTTGTGCCGGGCAGGCTCCGCCGGCAGGCAAACAATCGGGAAATGACATGACGGGCACCGCAGGCCACAACGCAGCACACCTTCAGGAGGAACCATGAGCAAGGAGGAACCATGAGCAAGTGGGTCAGGGAACGCGGCCTGCTGTTGGCCAACATCGGACTCTTCCTCGTCTTCTTCGGCGGGATGATCCTCAGCGGGGCCGCCGACTACAGCGAGGATCAGGTGACCCACGGCGAATCAGCCGTTTCGGTCCTTGAGTACCTCGGGACCGGGGCATTTCTGGAGGCGACCTTTGAGAATTGGGAGTCAGAATTCCTGCAGATGGGCATGTACGTCATCCTGACGGTCTTTCTCTTCCAGAAGGGATCCTCGGAATCGAAGCCGATGGGCAAGGACGTCCCGCAGGATCAGGATCCGCGGAACGCACCCCTCAAGGCCAGCACGCCGTGGCCGGTGCGGCGCGGCGGCTGGGTCCTCAAACTCTATGAACACTCCCTGTCGATCATGTTCCTGCTGCTGTTCCTCATGTCCATCGCCCTTCACGCGGTGGGCGGCAGTGAAGCGTACAGCGAAGAGCAGCAAAGCCACGGGCAACCGCCGGTCACCGTTCTGGGGTATCTCGCGACGAGCCGGTTCTGGTTCGAGTCCTTCCAGAACTGGCAGAGCGAATTCCTGGCCGTAGCCGTGCTGGTGGGCGCCTCGGTTTACCTCCGCGAGAAGGGTTCCCCGGAGTCCAAGCCGGTGGCCGAGCCGCACTATGAGACCGGCACCTGAGCCGGGCCGGTCCGCTCGGACGCTCGCTGTCCTACGGCGCGTCCCTAGTCCGGCGTGCCGGTCTTCCGGTCTCCTGCTCTGTTCTGCCGCTCGCCGGCCTGCCGCTCGTCGGCCTGGGCCGGTGACTCGTAGGTGTGATCGAAGGGCATCTTGCTAAGATCCAGGTTCTCGTTGGAGTCCTGGCCCGCGACCAGCTCGTGGGCCTCCTCCAGCGAATCCACGCTGGGCATGGAACCGAGCAACGGGCGTCCGGCAGTCTCCCTGATGAAGAAAACGGCCACGGCGCCGATCGCGGAGGTGCCCACCAGATAGTAGGCAGGCATCATGTCATTTCCCGAGGAGGCGATGAGCGCCGCAATGATGAACGGGGCCGTACCGCCGAAAATGGCGACCGCGAAATTGTAGGCAATGCCCATGGCGCCGTAGCGGCTGGCCGTGGGGAACAGCGCCGGCAACGCCGAGGCCAGATTCGCCACATAAAACGTCAGCGGAAACGCGACGAGAGCCAGCCCCAGGAGGGTGGACCAGATCTCCCCCACGCCGATAAACATGAAGGCCGGGACCGCCAGGATCACGGTCCCGAGCGAACCGATCCACAGCACCGGGCGGCGGCCGATCCGGTCCGAGAGCCGGCCGGTGAGCGGAATGGCCGCAGCCATCGCGACGAGGATCGGAATCGTCAGCAGCGTCCCATGCAATTCGTCATAGCCCTTGGTCGCGGTCAGATAAGTCGGCATATAGGACGTCAGCGCGTAGCCCACCGTGTTGGCGGCCGCGACCAGGACTATCGCCAACAGGATGCTTTGCCAGTGGGACGCAATAATTGCCACCGGACCCTTGGCCTCGACCGCCCCTTCAGCCTCCCCTGAAGTCCGTGCGTCAAGGGTGGCCTGGAACGTGGGAGATTCCTCAATCTTCAGGCGGAAGTAGATGGCCACGATCCCAAGCGGCCCGGCGATCAGGAAGGGGATCCGCCAGCCCCAGCCCTCCATGGCGGGCTGGCCGAGCGTGACCTGCAGCACGGAAACCAGGGCAGCGCCGAGGGCGAAGCCCATATAACTTCCGAGGTCAAGGAAGCTGGCAAAGAAACCGCGGCGGCTGTCGGGGGCGTGTTCACTGACAAACGTCGTGGCGCCCGCATATTCGCCGCCGGTGGAGAAGCCCTGAACGAGCTTGGTCGCCACCAGCAGCACGGCAGCCCATATTCCCAGGACCGAGTACCCCGGGAGCAGGCCGACGACGAACGTGGCCGCCGCCATGATCATGAGGGTCATGGACAGCACCTTCTGCCGGCCGATCTTGTCACCCAGCCAGCCGAAGAACACGCCGCCGAGCGGACGGGCGATGAAGGTCGCGGCAAAGGTCCCCAGCAGGAACAGGTTCTGCACGGTCTTGTCCGCCTCCGGCAGGAAGACCGGGCCCATGGTGGTGATGAGGTAGCCGAACACGCCGACGTCGTACCATTCCATGGTGTTGCCCACGATGGTGCCGCCCAGGGCCTTGCGCATCATCGGGCGATCGACGATGTTGATGTGGTGAACCTTCAACCGCCGCGGTATGAGTGTCCGCGTGGCTACGCGCCTTCCAGAGCTCGCGGCCGACGGCGAACGCCGGAGGCGTCAGGCGCCTTCCAGGACCTGGCTGGTGGCCCAGGCGAGGTACTTCGCGGCGTTCGCGACGGCGTCGTCCGGGCTTCCCGCGAGGTCCAGCAGCTGCGCGGCGGCCACCACACCATGCTGGGCGAGGTCCTCCGGGGTGACCAGGATGCGTCCGGCCACCACGATCACCGGGATGCCGAGATCCCGGGCGGCGTCGGCGAGCGCAATCGGCGCCTTCCCGGTGAGCGACTGCGAATCCAGCGACCCCTCCCCGGTGATGACGAGGTCCGCCTGGGCGAGTTTTTCTCCGAGGCCGGTGAGTCCGGCCACCAGCTCGAAGCCGCCTTCGAGGGCGGCGTTGCTGAAGGCCAGGAACGACGCCGGGAATCCGCCCGCCGCCCCGGCCCCCGGAACGTTGACGTCCCGGCCGGTGGCCTGGCGCAGCACCGAGGCCCAGTTCCGCAGCCCCGCGTCGAGCAGCTGCACAGCGTCCTCGTCGGCGCCCTTCTGCGGGCCGAAGACGTGCGCCGCTCCGTCGCTTCCGAACAATGGGTTCTGCACGTCGACGGCGATCCGGAACTTGACCGCGGCCAGCCGGGGATCGAGTCCGCTGACATCCACGGAGGCGACATCTGCCAGCGAGCCGCCGCCCAGGGGCACCACGTTGCCCGCGGCGTCCAGCGGCTTGAGGCCCAGGGCCCGGAGCGCCCCGCTGCCGCCGTCGCTCATCGCCGAGCCGCCCACGCCCAGCACGATCTCCGTGGCGCCGGCATCCAGGGCAGCGGCGATCAGCTGGCCGCAGCCGTAGCTGTGGGCGCGCAGGGCGTTGGCCGGGGTCGGCTCCATGTGCGCCAGGCCGGATGCCTGCGCGGTTTCGATCACGGCGGTGCCGCCGCCGAACGCATCCAGGCGGAGGGCCCAGGCGGCGCCAATGGGCGCCAGGATGGGGCCGACGACGGCGTTGAGCCGCTCCTCGTACCCGGCCGCGACGGCGGCCTCCAGGGTTCCCTCGCCGCCGTCGGCGATCGGAAACTGGACGGTCTCGGCGTCGGGGTAGACGCGCAAGGCACCTTCGGCGATGGCGGCGGCGGCTTCGATGGCGGTGAGCGAGCCCTTGAATTTGTCCGGGGCGATGAGGATGCGCATGGCTCTATCCTGCCAGCCCGGCTGCGGGACCGGTGCCGGCGGCCGGCTGGGAGGGCTGGGCTACTTCGTCCGCGACCTCGTCGAGGAGCTCGCGCCGCTGATGACGGAGCTGTCCGCCGGAGCCCGGTGCCTGCATCGAGGCGCGGGCGTCAGCGCCGCCACTCGCCGCGTTCCTGCAGCACCGCTTTGAGCAGGTCGGCGCGGTCCGTGACGATCCCGTCCACGCCGAGGTCCAGCAGCCGGTGCATTTCGGCCTGCTCGTTGATGGTCCAGACGTGCACCTGCAGGCCGTGGCGGTGGGCGCGCCGCACAAAGCCTGGCGTCACCACGGTCACGGCGCCGTAGCTGACCGGCACCTGCAGCGCGTGAACGCCGCGGAGCACACGCGCCGCGACCAGCCGCATCAGCGGGCCAGGCAACACCGGGCCCAGCAGGACGAACAGGGCGCTGGACACGATTCCCGCAGAGCTCGCGGCGGGACGGCTGAGCCGCTTCAGCACGGCGCGGCGCCTGCGGTCCGAAAAGCTGGCAATCAGCACCCGGTCATGCAGCCCGTACCGCTCGATCGCTGCGGCCAGGGAGTCCACCGAGTTCGAGTCTTTGACATCAACGTTCAGCCGGACGTCCGGAAAGGCCGTGACGAGTTCCTCAAACAGCGGGATCGGCTCCGCCCCGCCGATCCTGGCCCGGGCGACCGTCTCCGCCAGCAGTTCTGAGATCCGGCCGCTGCCGTCCGTGACCCGGTCCAATGTTGCATCGTGGAACAGCACCAGCACGCCGTCGGCGGTGGTGTGGACGTCCGTCTCCAGGTGCCGGAACCCGAGCTCGACGGCGGCGCCGAAGGCGGCCATGGAGTTTTCCAGGCCGGCCTGGGAGAAGCCGCGGTGAGCCATGGCGAGGGGCGCGTCGGGGGCTCCGCCGGCGGAAAAATACGGGTGGGACGTCGTCACTCCTGAAGCGTACCGGAGCCCCGGCGCCCCTGGCGGTGACCGGGTCAGGAGGCTGGTCAGGAGGGCGGGCGGGAGGATTTCGACGCCGTCGCTGCAGTGCAGCAGCGCGCGTCCCCGCCCGCCGTCGAGGTCTACCCAGACAGCCGAGTGATCCTCCGTGACGGCGTGGATCAGGCCCGTGGTCTCGTAGCCGGGAGCCATCCGGACGCTGACCCTGTCGCCCTGGCGCAGGCTCTTCCAACGGGTGTCCGGTTCGACCCTGCGCAGTGGCTGTTCGTAAGTGCTTTCAATGCGGTACCTGGCCATGATTTCCCCACCATCAGTTGAACGATCCGTCGCGAGCTCTCAGCCTAGGAGGCCAAGGTGAACGCGAGTTGACCGGAAGCTGGGAATCCGGTGACCGGACACCGGCGGGCAGTCCGGTCAGGGAAGCCGGACACCCAGGGCTGCGAGCTTGGCCTCGAGGATCTGGGCCACGCCGTCGTCGTCGAAGTGCGGCGCCTGCTGGCCGGCCGCGCGGATGGCTTCCGGGTGGCCGCTGGCCATCGCATACCCGTGGCCGGCCCAGCGCAACATCTCGATGTCGTTGGGCATGTCCCCGAAGGCCACCACGTCGCCGGACTCGACGCCGAGCGACGCAGCGTATTCGGCGAGCGTGACGGCCTTGTTGACGCCGGGCAGGGACAGTTCCAGGAGGGCGATGTTCGGCGCCGAGTGCGTGGCCGCGGCCAGGTGCGCGACAGCCGGCGACACTTCGGCGAGGAACTCGTCGGCGGTGCCTTCCCGGACAACGGCGAGGAACTTCACCACCGCGTCCGACGCGGTGAGGGTGCTGTGCAGCGGCGCCGGGGTGAACTCGGCGAGCAGCTCGCTGGAGCCGTTCTCGATGAACCCCGGCTCCAGGTGGAAGCCGGTCAGGGTCTCGGCGGCGAACAGTGCCGAGGGGCGGAGGCGCTGGATGATGCGGCGGGCCTCGAACACGGCGTCGAGCTCCAGGGCCCGGGCCGAGACCATGCGGTCCGCTTCGAGGTCCCAGACGACGGCGCCGTTGGAGCAGATGACGGTTCCGGTGTGCCCCAACCGGTCCTGCAGCGGGCGCAGCCAGCGCGGCGGGCGTCCCGTGACGAACACCAGTTCGACCCCGGCTTCGCGGCAGGCATGGAACGCGCGCACGGTGCGGTCACTGATCTTGCCGTCGTGGCCGAGAATCGTTCCGTCAATGTCACTTGCTACCAGCCGCATACTGCCAGTCTACGTGGGCGGCGCGGGCGGGGCGGGCGGCGTCGACTTCGCCGGAGGCTTGCGGATTCGCCGGAGGCTTGCGGATTCGCCGGAGGCTTACGGCGAATCCGCAGGCCTCCGGCGATTTCGGGGCGCGGGAGGGGTGCGCGTCGAAACGGGGCGGACCGCGGGAGGCCACCACGGGCCCGGCGCCGCCCAGGTAGCTAGTGGCGTTCGAAGATTCCGGTGAGGGTGGCCCGGGCCAGGGTATGCCGCGCGAGCCTGGATTCGAGGCTGGCCGGGGAGGTGCCCGCCTCCAGTCCGGAGTGCTCCACGTCGAGGGCATGGATGGTGACGATGTAGCGGTGCGGGCCGTGGCCGGGCGGCGGCGCGGCCCCCAGATAGCCGTGGAAACCGGCGTCGTTCTTCAACTGCTTGACCCCCGGCGGGAGCAGCCGGCCGCCCTCCGCGCCCGCCCCCGCCGGCAGCGAGGTGACCTCGGCCGGAAGGTCCAGCACGGCCCAGTGCCAGAAGCCGCCGCGGCCCGGGGCATCCGGGTCGAACATGGTCACGGCGTAGCTCCGGGTTCCGGCCGGGGCGCCGCTCCAGCCCAGCTGCGGGGACTCGTCCTGCCCGCCGGCGCGCATCTTGCCGCTGCGCTGGGCCGGCGGAAGGGTCGCGCCGTCCTGGAACGACTCGCTGCTGACGTGGAAGGTCGGGGCGTCCTGGCGTGTCATGGCTGCCTTTCAATTGTTGGGGGATCGGCACTTTCCGGATCGGCGGACTCGGAATCCGCGGGAAGCGGAGCCTGCGCCCCCAGTTCCATCCGGTTCAGTTCCGCCCGGGTAGGCGGATTCGCGCCGGCGCGGGAGACCGTCACCGCGGCCGCCCACGCTGCGTGGGACAGGAGTTCGCGGAGGCTTCCGGCGGAGAGCTCCCGGAGGTCCTTGCGGTTCTGGGCCCCGTCCAGGCCCAGATCCACCACGCCGGACAGCAGCGCCGCCATGAAGGAATCCCCGGCGCCCACCGTGTCCGCCACGGTCACCGCGGGAGCGGGGCAGTGCGCTTCGCCGGAAGCGTTGACACCCCAGGGCCCTTCCGCGCCGCGTGTCACCACCACCATGGCCGGGCCTTCCGAGCCGCCCAGCGACAGCCAGCGGCGGGCTGAATCCAGCGGATCCTCACCAGGATAGAGCCATTCGAGGTCCTCATCCGAGGCCTTGACCACGTCCGCGAGGGTGACGAATTTTTCGGTTTGCCGGCGGGCGTAGTCCACGTCCGTGATGATGCTGGGCCGGCAGTTGGGATCGAAGCTGATGGTGGCCGAGGGATGGGCATGCTCGACGGCGGCCAGCACTTCCGCGGCACCGGGCGACAGCATCGTGGCGATCGAGCCGGTGTGCAGCAAGGTGGTGCCCTGCAGCATGAACGGCAGCCGGTCCGCGAGGCCGGGCAGCTCCCAGGCGAGGTCGAAGGTGTAGCCGGCGGCGCCGTCGTCGTCGATCAGGGCGGTGGCCACGCTGGTAGGCAGCTTATCGGGCCCCCACGGGAGCAGCACGGAGCTGGTCTTGAGGTGCGCCGCCAGCGCTTCGCCGTAGGCGTCCCGGCCGTAGCGGCCGATGAACTGCACCGGATGGCCCAGCCGGGCCAAGCCCACCGCGACGTTGAGGGGACTTCCGCCCACGTGGGCCTGGCTACCGGAGGATTGCTGGACCACGTCAACAAGGCCCTCGCCGATTACTGTGAGCATGGTCATACTCTGCCAGAGAACGCGGCCCGGCGCCCCTGTGTTTCGCCGGCTCCGCAGTTCGCTCAGCCGCGGTGCGCGTGGGACATGTCCATCGGGACGCCGGCGGCCCCGGCGTCGCCGAACCGGGCGTCGATGTGGACCACGTCCCTGCCGGCGCGGTGAAGGAGGCTGGCGGCAATGCCGGCCCGGTACCCGGAGGCGCAGTGCACCCACAGCTTCCCCGCGGGCAGTGCGTCCAGGCGCGGCAGCAGTTCATGGAGCGGGGCGTTCACGGCGCCGGCAACCCGCGACGCGGCGTATTCGTCGGCCCGGCGTACATCCAGGACGGTGTCTGCTGGATTTCGGCCCGCGAGCACGCCGTCCCAGCCCACCCGCGGATAGGAGGCGACGGCGGTCCGGGGTGCCAGCGTGTGCGGGTCAGTGCCGACGGCGGCGTCCGGGGAGTCGATTCCGATCCGGGAGAGGTCGCGGATGGCGTGCTCCACGTCCTCGTGCGGTCCGACCAGAGTCAGGGGCTCCTGCCACGGCAGGATCCAGCCCAGGTAGGTACTGAAGCTGTTGCCGTACTCGAAGCTCACGCTGCCCTGCAGGTGGTTGCTGGCAAATGCCACGCGGCGCCGCAGGTCCACCACCCACTCGCCGTTCGCCAGGCGCCGGGTGAGCTCCGCGGGGTCGAGCGATTCGGGCACGGCCAACTCCGCCGGGCCGGGGCCGCCGGCATTGGTCACGGCCATGTGGGCGTAGTAGGACGGGTAGGCCGTGAGGTTGGCCAGGAGTTCGCGGACAAAGTGGTCCTCATCCGGGTCCGTGAGGGCGTGGTTCGTGGTCAACTGCTCGCCGATGGTCGAGGATCCCGCACCGCTGGCCGGACCGGAGGAGCAGAAGGAGCCGAAGCCGTGGGTCGGAAAGAGGGCAGCGTCCGCTGCGGCCTCCTGGACCAGGCGCCGCACCGAGGAGTACTGCTCGCGGGTGAGACCGATGGTGTCGGCGGCCGCAACGAGGTCCGTGCGGCCGACCGAGCCGTAGAGCAGGCTGCCGCCCGAGAAGACGGCCTGTTTCACGCCGTCGTCCACGATGAAGGAAAGGTGCGTGTGCGTGTGCCCCGGCGTGGCGACGGCCTTGACCGTGAGCGAACCCACCCGGACGGTCTGGCCGTCCGTGATCGGCTGGCGCTCGAACTTCACGGGGTCCGCGGCGTTCACGAGGTAGCTCGCGCCGTGCGCCTTCGCCAGCTCGAAGCCCCCGGTGAGGTAGTCGTTGTGCAGATGGGTCTCGGCCACGTGCGTGATGGTCACCCCGGCGTCCCGGGCGGCCGCTTCGACCCGGTCCGTGTCCCGTTGCGGATCTATGACCAGCGCCACCGAACCGTCATGGACGAGGTAGCTGCGGTTCCCCAGTTGCCGGGTCTCGATGACAATGACATCCATGGTCCACTCCTGCGGGTCTGCTCAGCGGGTCTTCTCAGCGGGTCTGCTCAGCGGCGAACGACCGGAAGGCCGTCGAGCTGCCACTCGTTGATGCCGCCGGCGACGTTGACGGCGTCGTATCCCTGGTCCTCGAGGTAGGCGGCGGCCTGGGCGCTCCGGCCGCCGGCTGCACACATCACGTAAACGGTGCCGCTGGCAGGAACCTCGGCCAGGGACTGCGCGAAGCGGGAAAGCGGGATGCTCTTGGTGCCCGCCACCCGGACGTCCGCGTATTCGTCATCCTCGCGGACGTCGACGATTGCGGCGTCCTGTCCCATGGCTGCCAGTTCTTTGACGGAGATGCTCTTCATGGTTGTCCTTTCGCGGTGCCGGAAACCCGGCGACTCTCTACACCCATGATACCCCCGAGGGTATGAATACAAGCCCCGGAGTGGGGCGGCAGAAGACCTGGACGGCAGGATGCAAGCCTCCCGCGTCCGCACTGGGCGGAGCGGCCACCCGGGCTATCCCTGAGAGCTGTCCTGCTGGTAGACGTCCGGGATGCCGTCATGGTCGGAGTCGATTTTCTCGTCTTCCTCTGCCTTCCGGTACTGCCGGTTCCGGGTCCGCAACACCACGGCGGCCAGCAGTGCGGCCAGCAGGGACGCCGCGAGGATCCCCACCTTGGCGTGGTCGTCGTGGCTGCTGCCCTGGCCGAAGCTCAGCTCTGCAACCAACAGCGACACCGTGAAGCCGATGCCGGCCAGGAGCGCGACTCCGAAGACGTCGATCCACTTGAACGAATCATCCAGCCGCGCCCTTGTGACCTTGGTGAGCAGCCAGGTGATTCCGAGGATGCCGGCCGGCTTGCCCAGAACGAGGGCAAGAATGATGCCGATGGCCACGGGATCCGTCAGCGCCGAACCGAGCCCTTCCCAGCCGCCCACCGCGACGCCGGCCGAGAAGAAGGCGAAGATCGGAACGGCCACTCCGGCGGAGATCGGCCGGAACCTGTGCTCGAATACCTCCGCAAGGCCAGGTCCGGCTTCCGGTCCGCCGCTGGCCTTGGAACGGATCACCGGGATGGCGAAACCGAGCAGGACGCCGGCCACCGTGGCGTGGATGCCGGAGGCGTGAACCAACGCCCACGTGGCCGCGCCGAGGGGCAGCAGGATCAGCCAGGCCGCAGCGGGCTTGGTCCCGAAGAAGCGCCGGTACTTCTGCGCCAGGAAGGTGTAGAGGCCCAGCGGGATCAGCGCCAGCAGCAGCGGCATCGGGTGCAGTTCACTCGTGTAGAACACCGCGATGATGCTGATCGCGAGCAGATCATCGACGACGGCGAGGGTCAGCAGGAAAATGCGCAGTGCACTCGGCAGGTGCGAGCCGATGATGGCCAGGACCGCGACGGCGAAGGCGATGTCGGTGGCCGTGGGAATGGCCCAGCCGCGGAGGGTCTCCGGGCTGGCGAGGTTGACCGCGGCGTAGATGAGCGCTGGGACAACCACTCCGCCGACTGCCGCGGCGACGGGAACGATTGACTTGTTCAGCTGCCGCAGGTCCCCTGCCACGAACTCCCGCTTCAGCTCGAGCCCGACCAGGAAGAAGAAGATGGCAAGCAGCCCATCGGCGGCCCAGGCCCCCAGGCTCAGTTCCAGGTGCCAGGGCTCGTAGCCGATCTTAAAGTCCCGGAGGGCAAAGTAGCCGCCGGACGCCGGCGAGTTGGCCCAGATCAGGGCGATCACGGCCGCCGCCACCAGCAGGGCGCCGCCCACTGTTTCCTTACGGAGGATCTCCCCGATCCGCAGGGATTCGGCGTAGCTGCCGCGGCCGAAGATGGTGGAACGCGGCGGGACGGGAGACGGTGTGGAACGCGGTGTGGTGCTCATGCGGGGTCCTAAAAGTTGGGTCGACAGAACTATGCCGACCAGACTTCCCGGCGCACCTGCATCCAGTCTAGGGGGTCAGGGCATGGTGCTGAACCGTTCGGCTTTCGCCTTGCTGCCCTGGACGATGATCTGGTCGTCGTCGTAGAGGACGGTCTGCGCCGTCGTGTGGCCCCACGTCCCGCCGGGGCGCTTGACTGCCACGATCGTGACACCGTACTTCTCCCGGAGTCCGAGCACGCCGAGCGGGCGATCGCGGACGCTGGCGGGCGGGCTGGTCCTGATCATCACGAAGTCGTCCTCGAACTCCACGTAGTCGAGGATCGAGCCGAGGACCAAGTGGGCGACGCGCTTTCCCATGTCATGTTCCGGGCGGATGACGTGTTCGACGCCGAGCTGGCCGAGGATTTCGGCATGGGGTTCGCTGATGGCCTTGGCCCAGATCTGCGGACGGCGGAACTTCAGAATCCTCGACGTCGTGAGGATACTGGCCTCAAGGTCCGAGCCGATGCCCACCACCGCCCGGTCAAACTCGTGGACCGAGAGCTGGCGGAGCACTTCCTCCTTGGTGGAATCGGCCTTGACCACATGGGTCAACCGGCCGTTGAAGGACTGCACAATCTCCTCGTTGGCGTCGATGCCCAGCACCTCGGTACCCTGGGCTTCCAGCTCCAGCGCCAGCGAACCGCCGAAGCGGCCCAGGCCGATGACCACCACGGATGACGCCTTGGCGATGGTGCCAGCGGGGCGCGTGGAGAAGATATTCCTAGCCAATGAGCGGCCTTTCCTTGGGGTACTCGTAAAGCATGGGGCGTTCACGGAGGGCCAGGGCGGCGCCCAGCGTGACCGGGCCCAGCCTTCCGACGAACATCAGCAGAATCAGCACCAGCTGACCGGCAGGAGGGATCCCGGCGGTGATGCCCGTGGACAGTCCGACGGTGGCGAAGGCGGAGACGACCTCGAACAGGATCCGCTCCTGCCCGAAGTCCGTGATCATCATCAGGAACATCGTCGACCCGGTGACGAGCGCGATCGCCAGCAGGACCACGGTGATGGCCTGGCGGTGCACCGCCCGGGACAGCCGCTTGCCGAAGACGTTCACGGCCGTGCCACCCTGCAGCTCGGTGGAGAGGATGAAGAACAGCACGGCGAACGTGGTGATCTTCAGGCCGCCGGCGGTACCGGCCGGGCCGCCGCCGATGAACATCAGGATGTCCATCCCCATCCAGGAGACGGGGCGCATCTGCGCTATGTCAATACTGTTGAAGCCTGCAGTCCGGGTAATGACGGACTGGAAAAAACCTGCCAGCACGCGCTCCGCAGGATGAAGGCCGCCGAGCGTCGCGGGGTTGGACCATTCGACGGCGGTGAGGAAGACGGTGCCGCCTCCCAGCAGGACGGCTGAACCCACCAGGACGAGTTTGGTGTTCATGCTCCAGTGGATCGGACGCCGGTACTGGCGGCCCAGTTCAAAGAGGACCGGGAACCCGAGCCCGCCGATGATCACGGCGGCGGCTATCGGCAGGCACAGCCACGCGTCGCCGACGAAACCCATCAGGTTGTCGGAGTACAGTGCGAACCCGGCGTTGTTGAAGGAGGAAACGGAGTGGAATACGCCGTGCCACAGGGCCTCACCGAGCGGGTAGCCGTAGCCGGCCATGAACCGGGCCGTCAGGATGAGGGCCAAGCCGGCCTCAACTGCCAGGCTGATCAGGAGCACGCCGAGCAGCACCCGGCGGACGTCGCCCAGTCCGTCACTTTTGGTTTCGGCGGCTGCTGAGAGCCTGGACTTCAGGCCGAGCCGGCGCGCGGTCAGCACCCCGAGCAGGGTGCCGAAGGACATCACGCCGAAGCCGCCGATCTGGATCAGCACCAGGATGACCACCTGGCCGAAGCCGCTCCAGAAGACCGGAGTATCAACGGTAATGAGGCCTGTCACGCACACCGAAGAGGTGGCGGTGAACAATGCCTCCAGGAAAGTGGCGCCGCCTCCGCCGGCCTTGGCCACCGGAAGCAGGAGCAACCCGGTTCCCGCCGCGACCGCACCGGCGAAACCCAGCACGATCACCTGCGCCGGGTGGCGTGGCGCGAACGCTCTGATGAACTTTGTGAAGCCCGCTGCCAGGGCGCGCAGGACTGCGGGAACTTCAACGTGCATACGCGTCACGCTATCACTCGATATCACTCGTTGAAGGCCGGAACAGCGCCCGCCGGGCCGTTCAGGCCAGCAGCAACTGCACCAGCTCGCGGCATTTCCGGTAGGCGGCCGCCTTCGGGTCGATCAGCGCGAAGTGGTCACCCGGAACCTTGAGGAGCTGGACGGGCGCCCCCGCGGATTTCGCCGCTGCGGCATACGTCTCGGACTGGCTCATCGGGACCGTGTCGTCTTCGGTCCCGTGGACCGCGTAGACCGGGACGTTCAGGGGCACCGCACTCATCGGGTCCGCATATTTATGCCGCTTGGGGTATTTTTCGGAGGAGCCGCCCAGCAGGTTGCTGACCGCGCCGTTGCTGAGGTTCAGCCGCTCGGCCGAGGCCAGGTTCAGCACCCCCGACTGGCTGACGACGCCGGTGAGCCGCACCGCGCCGTCGTCCCTGCGGAGCAGCTGGCGGTCCGCATCCGGGGCGCCGATCTGGCCGAGTCGGTCACGGCCGGCCGCCCAGACCGCCAGGTGCCCGCCGGCGGAGTGCCCCAGGGCGACAACCCTGTCCAGCCCGAGGCTGTGCTCGCCGGCGACCTCACGCAGTTTGTCGATCCCGGCCAGCACGTCGGAAAACGTGTGAGGCCAGCCGCCGCCGTTGCCGGCACGGCGGTACTCGAGGTTCCAGGCGGCCATGCCGTGCGCCGCAAGGTCCCTGGCCAGCGGCTCACCGAGCTCGGCGCCGTACTGGGAACGCCAGTAACCGCCGTGGATGACCACCACCAGCCCCTTGGGCGCGGCCACCTCCGGCAGGAAAAGCTCGCCCCACTGGCTCGGGTCATCGCCGTAGCTGTACTTGTGCCGCTTCACAGTGTCCTCCTTAGGGCCCGGTGAACAGGCGGCGGAGATTGCCCCCAACGTCACCGTCGCTGCGGCCGCGATGAAAGCCCGACGCCGCACATCAGCCATGTGCAAGAGCCTACCTTGGGCACGGCGGGGCTGGCTTCGTGATCACGGCGCGGTGCGCGATGTTCGCGAGACGGGCGGCCGCGGGGTGTCACCTCCGCCGCCGTCGTACCTCCGCCGTAAGCTGGACGCATGGCGAGCAACTGGGATCGGCTGGACCCGAGCCTGCGCGAATCCGTGCAGGAAAACGTGGAACTCTACGAGCGGCTCCGCCCTGCCCTGAAGCTGGTGACGCGCGAGGTCCTGCTCACGCTGCGGACCATGCTCAAGGGCACCGAAGTGACGCCGCTGTTCGTCACCGGCCGCACCAAGACGGTGGAATCCTTCCGCGAGAAGATCTCCCGCACCGAGGAGCCCCTGGAACCCGGCGGCCCCCCGGTGCTGAAATTTCCGGACCCGTTCCGGACGCTCAATGACATGGTGGGCATCCGCGTGATCACCAAGCTGCCGGCGGAAAACGCCGTGGTGGCCAACCTGATCAAGCGCCAGCGCCAGCTCTTTGACTGCCGCGGCGACCGCGAGAAGGACATCGGCTCGATCGAATCCGGGACCTACGGCTACTCCAGCCGGCACCTGATCCTGCGCACCATCCAGAACGAGGCGGTCAAGGAGTACCAGCAGGCCTTCAATCCGGAGGTCCCGCCGAACGGCAGCTACTTCTTCGAATGCCAGATCCGCACCGTGTTCGCGCACGCCTGGAGCGAGATCGAGCACGACATCCGGTTCAAGGCCGAGGACCCGCGCGCCTGGACGCCGCACTTCGACCGCCAGTTCACCGCCACGGCCGCGATGCTGGAAACGGTGGAGGGCGCGTTCGCTGACCTGCACGAACGCTACGAGGAGGTCCGCAGCTACTGGGACCTGGACGGCGAGGGCGCCGCGCAGCTCACCCCGAACCGGATCCGGGACGTCTGGCGGACACTGCTGCCGCACGTGGACCGGAAGGTCGACGACGACTGGGGCTGGGCCGCCGAACTCATGGCCGCCCACGGCCTCAACCAGACCGTCCAGCTCGCGGGGCTGCTCAACGCCAACCGGATCACCGAGGTCCGCAAGGCCCTGGACCACCGCTACTCCCCCGGCCCGGACCGGCTGCTGGATGACCTGCTGCTCTGGCAGTACGGCACCGAACACATCGACCTCACCGCGGAACCGGCCGACGCCGTCCCGCACCCCCGCCGGGACAGCCTGCTGCGGCGGCTCAAGCAGATCGAGCGGTACCGGCTGACGCAGGGGTAGCTGGCCGGGAGCGCCTCGTCACGAACCTGAACCGAGAGGCAGACTGCGCGTCGAGAGCCTGTGCGTCCGTGTCAGGCGAAGCGGGCCAGCGGGTTCCGCAGCCGGCCGGCCATCTGCAGGCCGCCGGACGGGTCCGTGAGGTCCAGCATCTGCTGGTTGTTGCGCAGCTGCAGCCGGTTCAGGCAGGACAGCTCGAAATCCGGTGCGAACAGCTCATGCCGGGCGATCTGCTCCTGAAGTTCGGGGTGCTCCGCCTGGTATTCCCGGAGGACGGCCGCGGCAGTGCGCCAGAACTCCTCGCCGCTGAGCTGGCCGTCTTCCTCCAGCAGGGCGCTGAGGAACCTGAAGATGCAGTCGAAGACATCGGTGAAGATGGCCAGGACCTTCTCATGATCGGCGATGTCCACCTTGATCCGTGAGATCTCCTCCGGCAGGTCCAGCCGGTCGCCCATGACCACGATTTCCTCGGCAATGTCTTTCATGACGGCACTGACGGGAACCCCGTTTTCCAGCACCAGGATCACGTTCTCTCCGTGCGGCATGAAGGCCAGTTCGTATCGGTAAAGACAGTGCGCCAGCGGGACGAGGTAGGCCTCAAAGTACCGGCGCAACCACTCCGCAGGCGCCAGCCCGGACTGTTCGATCAGCGCCGACACCATCGGCCTGCCTGCAGCATCAACGTGCAGGAGTGACGCCATGGTGGTCAGTTGCTGCCCTTGTTCCAGCAACGGCAGGGGGCTTTCCCGCCAGAGCGCGGACAGCATCTTCCGGTACGGCGAATCCTTGGCTGCCGCCGCCTCGTAGTAGCCGTTGTGGTACCCGATGGCGGCGACTTCCCGGATGACCTTGAGCCCGCGCTTTTGCAGGGCTTCGTCGTTGAGGATCAGCTCGCCGAGCCAGTCGTTGATGGCTGGAGTGGCCTTCATGTACTGCGGCGACAGCCCCCGCATGAACCCCATATTCAGCACCGACATCGCCGTCTTGACGTAACACTTCTCCGGCGAGACGGTGTTGAAAAACGTCCGGATGGACTGCTGGGCCTGGTAGCTGTCCGCTCCGATCCCCAGATGGACGATGTGCTGCTGCGCTATTTCGGCGGCAAACGTCACGGTGAGCTTGTTGTCCCACTGCCACGGGTGGACCGGCATCAGGAAGTATTCCGCCGGATCCAGGCCCAGGACGCCGAGCTCGGCGTCAAAGTAGGAGAGGGCAGGCGCCCCCAGTTCGGCCTCCAGATGGCCGCGGACGCCCAGCCCCTCGCTGGCGGTGAAGGCGGCTCTGCTCCGGTGGACCGCAATCCACTCCAGCTGCACGGGCGCCGCTTCGGGTGCGAAGGCGCGGTAGTCGGCGATCCCGAAGCCCAGCCGGCCGTTGTTGGCCACGAAGCAGGGGTGGCCCTCGGCCATGCTGCGCTCGATGGTCTGGAAGTCGACGGCGACGTCGGCCCCGCGGGTCACTCCGGCTGCCAGCTCCGCGGCCGGCGGCTGGCCCATCCACTGCTTGTACGCGTGGCTGGCGAGCGTGCTGCTGATTTCCTCGAGATAGACCGGGAGCATCTCCTCGCGGATTCCCAGGGTGTCCCGGAATTCCGTGATGAAGCGCAGGGCATCCAGCTCAAGCCCCTCCCCCGGGGGACATGTCCCTTCTTCAGCCCGTGGCCTGGACATGTCGGAACATGCGCCGGCGTCGAGGCGGCAAATGGACATGTCCGCGATGGACCAGTGGTCGAGCTCCATTTTCCGGGCGGCGAAACGGTACTCCACGGAGCCGTCGTCGCTCACGACGCGATAGTCCGCCGGCCCGCCGTGGCCCGGCTCTCCCGCTGTGTGACCCTACCTGTGTGCGTAGGTCAGGCAATCGGCGTTGTCGACGCCGGGGCCGACATGCACTTCGGGGGCCTTGCACATCAGATGGTCATTATGGGTGCACTCGGAGCGCTGGCAGGCTCCGACGTCGGCCAGCACCTTGGGCAGGCCGCCGTGGACGCCGATATCGATGAAGGTGGCGCAGGAGGCATGATCTTCGGCGCCGCCGACGGTGATGGCGGCGGCATTACAGGCGGAATGGTCGTTGAAGGAGCAGTTGGTTACGCTGCAGTCGGCTACGTGCGTCGTCATCGGAAGGTCCTCGCGGTTTCGGTCGCCCGGGCTGGGCGGCTCCTTGCGTCCCACGGTAGGCCGCGCCAAGGCAATCAAAAAGACCCAATCGTGTGACGTATTTCCAGGGAATCTGTGACAGTCGGCGCCGGACGGCACCGTTGCCTCGCCCTTGACGGCCCGGCCTGGTCTGGGCCGACGTCGTGTGGACCTACGACGGCCGTCCGCGTGAGCATCTTTGCTACCAGCTCATCGACGGACCTGTGGGGTACCAGATTGCCGTGCTCACGCCGATGGCCTGAGCGCGTATGTCGGTCTTGAGTCAATGTGCCGGTCGTGAGTCAATGTGCCGGTCATTCGCCCGGGGCACGGAAGCGCGCGACGTAACTCCGCTGCCAGGGCGTCTCCACTGCACCCCGGCGGTAATGCTGCCGCACGAAGGCGACGGCCCCGGCGGGCGGGACACCGTCCAGGACAGCGATGCAGGCGAGGGCGGTGCCAGTCCGGCCGCGGCCGCCCCAGCAGGCGACCTCAACACGCTCGGTTTCGGCGCGGCGCCATGCCTCCTTGAAGGCGTCCATGGCGTCGAGATCATCCGCGGGCAAGCGCAGGTCCCGCCAGCGGACCCAGCGCGACGCCCAGTCCACCGGCCGCGGACGTTTGCCCAGCAGGTAGAGTCCGAACTCGGGCCGTGACCCCGCTGGAAACGGCGCCAGCAGGGCCCGGCCCCGGATGGTCCGCCCGGAGGGAAGACTGAGCACACCGGCCTGGCCTGGCTCCCACGTCTGCGTCATGATTCCGAGCGTAGTCGTTCCGTCGGCGGCATCGAAGGGGTGGGGCCATGGGGCTGATTGCGCCTGAATTTCGGCCGGGAGACTCTGGCGGTAACGGAACGTGCTCCTTAGAGTGTCCAAGGAACGCCCTCCGCTGAAAGGAAGCCACGAATGTCATTCCAGGCGTACCTCGACACGATCGAGGACAAGACCGGGCTGACCCCCCGCCAGCTCCTTGAGATCGCCCAGCAGAAGGGCTTCGCTGACGCGTCAGTGAAGGCCGGCGCGATCCTCGACTGGCTGAAGGAGGACTACGGGCTGGGGCGCGGCCATGGCATGGCACTCGTCCATGTCATCAAGCAGGGACCCGACATCGGCATGAAGCATGTGGGGGCCACCGGCGCGCACAGCGACGAGTCGGACGTGCTCTGGCTCGACGGCCAGGCGACGAAGCCCGCGAGCTAGAGGGTGCGGCCCGGACAAGGGCCGTTATTTGAGCCACGCCTCCACCGCCTGCGGGTGGGCCTCCACCCACTTCTGGGCAGCGGCTTCCGGCGTGGCGCCGGCCTGGATGTCCGTGGCCACCGAATTCTGGTCTTCGTTGGTCCAGGTGAAGGACTTCGCCAGCTTGGCCGCCGGTGAGCCACTGTCCGCGAACTTCTTCGAGATGATCTTGTTCAGTTTGTAATCAGGGTAGTCACACGCCACTTTCTCCGGATCCGCATCGCAGCCCTCGGTCCATTTCGGCAGGTTGACTTTTACCAGGGGAACCTCGGCGAGGAACCACTGCGGATCGTAGAAATACCCCAGCATCGGCGTCTTGTTCTTCTCTGCCGTGCGGAATGACTGGATCAGCGCCGCCTCCGAACCGGAGAAGACCACCTTGTAGTCAAGACCGAGGTTCTTGACCAGGGCCTCGTCATTGGTGACAAAGGCTGGATCGCCATCCAGGAGTTGGCCCTTGCCTCCTGATTCGGACGTTGTCAGGAGCGAGGCGTATTTGTTCAGGTTCTGGCTGTCCGTGATATCAGGGTATTTTTCTGCCATCCACGGTGGTACGTACCAGCCGATCTTTCCTGAGTTGCCTGTGGGCCCCGCGTCAACGGCGACAGCCTGCTCGGTGATGTACTGTTTCGCAAGATCGTCGTGGCCCCAGTTTTCCATGATCACGTCCACTTCGCCGGAACCGAAGCCTTGCCAGGAAATCTGTTCTGAAATGTCTTTTTGCACCACGGTGCAGCCGAGCTTGTTCTTCGCCACGTAGCTGTAAACGGCCGCGTTCGCCGTATATCCCACCCAGGCGTTGAGTGCCACGTTGACGGTTCCGCAGGGCGCCTCCGTCGTGCCTGGGGCCGTCGCTGCCTGGTTGACCGTGGCACCGCCGCAACCGGCAAGCAGCAAGCCGGCCGCTATGGTCCCGGCAACCGTGGGAATGGTTCGTTTCAATAGCTGTCCGGCTCTGTTCATGGGTACATCTCCTTGTTCTGGTGCGGGTTGGGAGAGCGTGCGTTCTTCAGCCTGTCGCGTTGGGGCTTGAGGCGTTTATGGTGCGGGTGATGTGGATGTGGGGATCCTGCGTACGGGAATGGCGGCGGCCGCCTGTGTCATGCGGTCCAGCAGGATGCCCAGGAAAACGATGGCCAGGCCGGCCGCGAGCCCCTTGCCGAAGAGCGAACTCTGGACGAATCCCGCGACGACGTCGTAACCCAGGCCGCCGGCCCCGACCAGGGCGCCTACCACCACCATGGCGAGGACGTAGATCAGGCCCTGGTTGGCGGCCAGTGCAAGCGACTGCCGGGCCATGGGCAGCTGCACCTTGGTGATGACCTGCCAGGGGGTCGAGCCGCTGGCTACTGCGGCCTCCACCACGGTGGGGGAGATTCCGGCAATTCCGTCTGCCGTGATCTTGATGGCCACCGGTGCCGCGTAGATGATGCCGGCGACGATAGCCGTGAACCGGGTGGCTCCGAAAAGCCCCAGGAACGGGACGAGGTAGACAAAGGCCGGCATGGTCTGGGCGGCGTCAAGCATGGGCCGCATGAACTGGTCAATCCTGTTGGACCGGCCCATCGCCACGCCGAACACGACTCCCAGGACCATCACCACCATCGTGGCCACCAGGGTGCCGGCGAGCGTGACCATGGCGTCGCTCCACAGCCCGAGGAAGATGATCACGGCCAGGCAGAATGTGGTCAGGGTGGCGAGTTTCCAGCCTCCGATCGCATAGGCGGCCAGGGCGATGACGGCCACGAGGACAAAGAACGGGGTGTCGGTCAGCAGCGACTGGAAAGGATTGAGGATGCCGGTGGTCACGGCTTCCCGGAATGAGACCGTAAACAGCGACAGATGGGTCTGCAGCCATTCGCTGGCGGCCGTCACTCCGCTGACAATGGCCGGTCCGATGTTCAGGTCCTTCGGGAACGCTGCGGCCCAGAGCATGGTCCGGGACAGCTGCACCAGCACCACCGCGAGCACCAGCGTGACGGCAAGGAGCACCAGCCGGGTGCGGGGCGGCATCTTGCTGCGCTGCCGTGCCCCCGGCTCTGCCCGCTGGCTGGCCGCCGTGGTCACCCGGTCCAGCACAATGGCGAGCAGGACGATGGACAGTCCAGCGTTGACCGCGGTGCCGACGTCGAGCGACTGCAGCGCCCGGACCACCACCTGGCCGAGCCCCGGAGCCGCAATGAGGGCCGCGATGGTGACCATTGACAGGGCGGCCATGGTGGTCTGGTTGATGCCCATCACGATGGTGCGCCGGGCCATCGGCAGCTGGAGCGTGACAAGCCGTTGCAGGCCGGTGGTGCCCAGCGAGTCCGACGCCTCCCGGGTATCGGCCGGAATGGACCGGATCCCGTGCGCCGTCAGCCGGATCACCGGCGGCGCCGCGTAGATCACGGTGGCGATCACGGCGGAAGCGGGGCCGATCAGGAAGATCAGGGCCAACGGAGCCAGGTACACGAACGTCGGGAGCGTCTGCATGAAGTCGAGCACGGGCGTGACGGCTTTCGCCGCGTGTCCGTTGACTCCCGCCATCACACCCACGGGGATGCCGATCAGGAGGGTCAGCAGCACCGCCGTGATGACCAGGGCGAAGGTGTACGAGGCTTCGACGAAGAGCCCTTGCAGGCCGAAGAAGATGAACACGGCCGCCGTCAGCAGAGCCACCCGGGCGTTTCCGACGGCATAGGCGATCCAGCTCAGCAGTGCCACGGTTCCCAGCCAGCCGATTTCAGGGAGGCGCAGGCCGGTGGCGCTGGCCGCGAAAATCGTGATGAACACGTTCGCGACCGCGTCGACGGCGGCCCGGAGGGGGGAAAGTACGAACAGGAAGACGGGGTTGCCGCTCCGGTTTGCCGCAACCCAGGCGTTGAACTGGTTCAGGGAGCGGTGCAGGTCGGTCAGCTCCGACGCCGGCAGCGTCAAGGTGCCGGTGCCGTGCAGGATCAGGAAGCCCAGGAGCCAGAGGACCCCTGCGCCAGCCAGCAGCATGGTGCGCCGGCTGGGCCTGCGGCGGGGTTCACGGACGGGGACGCCGCCGGCCTGTACCGGGGCTCTGTCACGGACGAGGGTGGACATTAGGCCGCCGCTTCCGGGCTGCGGAGCACCGAGAGGATGCTGTCGCGGTCGATCTGGCCGGTAATCTTGCCGGCGTGCTCCACCAGGACAGGGCAGGAGGACTTCATCACGGTGGGAATGGCGTCCCGGATGATGGTGCCGCCGCTGAGGACAGGGGCATCGGCAGGAGTGCCGGGTTCCACCGGCCGGGTAATCCATTTCAGCGTCAGAACGTCGGCGCGGGGTACTTCGGAGACAAAATCCTCGATGTACTGGTCCGCCGGGGACCCCACGAGCTCGTCGCCGGTACCGCACTGGACGGTCTCGCCGTTGCGCATGATCAGGATGCGGTCGCCCAGTTTCAGGGCCTCGGAGAGGTCGTGGGTGACAAACACCATGGTCTTGCCCATGTCCTTGTGCAGGCGGATGATCTCGGCCTGCATGTCCCGGCGGATGAGCGGATCCAGGGCGGAGAACGGTTCGTCGAACAGGATTGTGTCCGGGTCGCCCGCAAGGGCGCGGCCCAGGCCGACCCGCTGCTGCATGCCGCCGGACAGCTGGTCCGGAAAGTGCTGCTCGTACCCTTTGAGCCCCACCAGTTCGATGATTTCCCGGGACCGGGCGTAGCGCTCATTCTTGGCGGCGCCGCGGATCTGCAGGCCGTAGGAGACGTTGTCCAGGACGGTGCGGTGCGGGAGGAGGCCGAAGTGCTGGAACACCATGGACATCTTCCGCCGGCGTAGTTCGCGAAGCTCTGCGGTCCCGGCCTGCAGCACGTCTTTGCCGTCCACCAGAACCTGCCCGGAGGTCGGTTCGATCAGCCGGGTCAGGCAGCGGATCAGGGTGGACTTCCCGGAGCCGGAAAGTCCCATGACCACAAACACCTCGCCCTTGGCGACGTCGAAACTCAGGTTGCGGACGGCGGTGACGCAGCCGGTGCGTTCCAGCAGTTCCGCGGAATTGAGGGCTGAGAGTTCTGGATTGCTGGGTATCTTGTCGCCACCGGGTCCAAAGACCTTCCAAAGGTTGCGCACTGATATGTCGGGACTGTTCATTGCTGCACTCCTGCCTCTGAAGGCTCGAACCAGTGGCTGGGCTTGGGGTCGATGTTCTGCCAGATGTGTTTGGTTTCGCGGTACTCCGCGAGGCCCTGCAGGCCCAGTTCGCGGCCGTTGCCGGACTGGCCGAAGCCGCCCCACTCGGCCTGCGGCACGTAGGGGTGGTAGTCGTTGATCCACACCGTTCCGTGCCGCATTCCTCCGGCGACCCGCTGGGCCCTGGAGGCGTCGGAGGTCCACACCGCGCCGGCGAGGCCGTATACCGTATCGTTGGCGAGCCTGACGGCTTCGTGCTCCGTGGTGAAGGTTTCCACGGTGAGCACGGGCCCGAATGACTCCTCCTGCACCACCTGCATTCCGCTGCGGCACCCGTCCAGGATGGTGGGTGGGTAGTAGCTGCCCCCGGCCAGCGGCCCGGCGTCGGGGATGAAGCCGCCGCACAGCAGCGTGGCGCCTTCGGCGATGCCGGCCTGAACGTAGGCATGGACTTTGTCGCGGTGCGCGGCGGAGATCAGCGGCCCCGTTTCGGCCCGTTCGTCGAAAGGCCCGCCGAGCCTGATGGTCCGTGCCCGCCGGACCAGTTCCGCCACCACCTCGTCGTGCGCCGACTCCTCGACCAGGAGCCGGGTTCCCGCCGAGCACACCTGGCCGGAGTGCAGGAATACGGCCGTCAGGGCGTTGTCGATGGCCGCTTCCCGGCCGGCGTCGGCAAAAATGATGTTCGGGTTCTTTCCGCCGAGCTCCAATGCCACCCGCTTCACGGTGGAAGCGGCAGCTTTCATGATGGTCTTTCCGGTGGGCAGCCCTCCGGTGAAGGAGACGAGATCCACCCGGGGGTCATCGCTCAGGACCGACCCGACGGCGGGTCCGGCGCCTGTCACCAGGTTGGCCACGCCGTCGGGCAGTCCCGCCTCACGGAGCGTATCCATGAGCAGGATGGAGGTTGAGGGCGTCAGCTCGCTCGGTTTCAGGACGAAGGTGTTGCCGGCCAGAAGCGCGGGTGCCACCTTCCAGGAGGCCTGCAGGAGCGGGTAGTTCCACGGGGTGATGAGGCCGCAGACGCCCACCGGGGCGTGGACCACCCGGCTGATGGTGCCCGGAACGCCGGTGTCGATGACCCGTCCGGCATCCGTTCCCGCGATGCCGCCGTAGTACCGGAAGCAGGCAGCGACATCGTCGATATCGTACTCGGCCTCCACGTAGCGTTTCCCGGTGTCCAGTGCTTCCGCCCTCGCATACGCGGCTTTGTCCCGTTCCAGCAGTTCTGCGGTGCGGAGCAGGACCCGGCCCCGCTCCTTTTCGCTGGTTCCCGGCCACACGCCGTCGTCAAATGCCGTGCGGGCGCTGGCGACAGCCGCCTCGGCATCCGCAGCGGTGCATTCGGCCACCTCGGCCACGGTCCTTCCGTCCGCGGGGCAGATGATGGTCCTGGTGTTGCCGTCAACCGGCGGGGTCCAGCGGCCGTTGACGTACGCGCCGCGGACCGTCCCGTTGACCGTTTCGGAGAGCTGCACGGCGTTCATGCGCGGCCCACGCTGGTAGCGGGCCCGGCCGCCGCTAACGGTTCACCTTCAGGGTCCGGGATCCCGACGTCGGCCCCCGGCTGCACGGCCCGGTGCCGGTAGAACCCGGCTTCTTCCGCCGGCAGGGGCTGCCGGCCGAGGATCAGGTCGGCGGCCTTTTCGGCCAGCATCATGACCGGGGCGTAGATGTTGCCGTTGGTCACGTACGGCATGGCCGAGGCGTCGGCCACGCGCAGGCCGGAGGTGCCGTGGACTTTCATGGTGAGCGGGTCAACCACGGCCAGGGGGTCCGAGGCCGGTCCCATTTTCGCCGTGCAGGAGGGGTGCAGGGCGGTTTCGGCGTCCTTTGCTACCCAGTCCAGGATCTCCGCATCCGTCTGCACGGACGCGCCCGGTGAGAGTTCGCCTCCGCTGTATGGAGCCAGGGCCGGCTGGCCGAGGATGTCCCGGGTGACGCGGATGGCTTCGACCCATTCGCGCTTGTCCTGCTCCGTGGACAGGTAGTTGAACTGCAGGGACGGGTGCACCGACGGATCGGTGGACGTGATTTTCAGGCTTCCCCGGGCGTCCGAATACATGGGGCCGACATGGACCTGGTAGCCGTGCTTGGCATCGGCCTTCTGGCCGTCATACCGCACGGCCACCGGAAGGAAGTGGAACATCAGGTTGGGGTAGGAGACGTCCTCGTTGGAGCGGACGAACCCTCCGCCCTCGAAGTGGTTCGTGGCGGCCGGGCCGGTCCTGCCCAGGAGCCACTTCAGGCCGGTCAGCGGATAGCGCCAGAGGCTGAGGTAGGGCTGCATGGAGACGGGCTGGGTGCAGGCATGCTGGACGTAGACTTCCAGGTGGTCCTGCAGGTTTTCGCCCACGCCGGGAAGGTCCACCACGGGCTGGATTCCCAGCGACTTCAGGTGTTTCGGCTGGCCCACGCCGGAGAGCTGCAGGAGCTGGGGGGTGTTGATGGCGCCGCCGCACAGGACCACTTCCCTGGCGTCCACGTTGCGGAGCCGGCCGTTCCTGCGGTAGCTGACCCCGGTGGCCACGGTGCCGGTGAAGTTGATCCGGGTCACCTGCGCCCGGGTGCGGACGGTCAGGTTGGGCCGGCGCCGGTTCGGCCGGAGGTAGGCGCGTGATGCCGAGAGCCGCCGGCCCTTGTGGACGTTGCGGTCAAAGGGGCCGAACCCTTCCTGCCGGTACCCGTTGACGTCGTCGGTCCTGGCGTGCCCGGCTTCCTGGGCCGCCGCGAAGAAGGCCCGGAAGAGGGGGTTGCGGGCCGGGCCGCGTTCCAGCACCAGGGGCCCGGCGTGGCCGCGCAGCTCGTCGGCCGGGTCCGCGGCGAGGGCGGTTTCCAGGCGCTTGAAGTACGGCAGGCAGTGCGCGAAATCCCAGGCTTCCATCCCGGGATCGGCACCCCACCGTTCGTAGTCCAGGGGGTTGCCGCGCTGGAAGATCATGCCGTTGATGGAGCTGGAGCCACCCAGCACCTTCCCGCGGGCGTGGGCGATCCGGCGTCCGTGCATGTGCGGTTCGGGGTCGGAGCGGTACCGCCAGTCGTAAAACCTGTTGCCGCTGGGGAACGTCAGGGCCGCGGGCATCTGGATGAACAGGTCCCAGGGGTAGTCGCTCCGGCCCGCTTCCAGCACCAGCACGGTGTGCGTCCCGTCGGCGCTGAGCCTGTCGGCCAGCACGGATCCGGCGCTTCCCCCGCCGACAATCACGTAGTCGTAGCTCTCGTTGGTCATGGTGTACATCTCCTTGGGCGTGGTCTCGGGATTCGTTGAAGTGCCTGGATGGAATCGGTTCAGCCGCGCAGGCGCTCCATCCCCGGATCAACCAGGGGTTCTGCAGTCACGGTGGCCGCGATGCGGGTCCCGAAGTATTCGATTTCGACGGTGTCGCCCTCGGCGGTGTGGGCCGGCAGCCAGGCATAGGCGATCGGCTTGCCCACGGTGTAGCCGTAGGCGGCGCTGGTGACGTAGCCGGCGGGTTCGCCGTTGAAGTACACGGGTTCCTTGCCCAGCACCACCGAGGTGCCGTCGTCGACTGTCAGGCAGCGCAGCTGCTTGGTGGCCGGCTGCCCGCGGCGGGCGGCGAGGGCCTCGGAGCCCACGAACGATTCCTTGTTCTTGCCGATCGAGAAGCCAAGGCCGGCCTGGTACGGCTCGTGCTCGGGGGTCATGTCGGTGCCCCAGAGCCGGTAGCCCTTTTCCAGGCGCAGGCTGTTGAAGGCCGCGCGGCCGGCGGCAATGATGCCCTGTTCCTGGCCTGCGGCGAACAGGAGGTCCCAGAGCTTGAGCCCGTAGTCGGCGGACGTGTAGAGCTCCCAGCCGAGTTCGCCCACGTAGGACAGCCGCATGGCGGTGACGGGGATGCCGCCGATCCGGACCTGCTTGGTGCGGAAGTACTTCAGGCCGTCGTTGCTGAAATCGTCGGTGCTGACCTTCGCGATGACCTCCCGGGCCAGCGGCCCCCAGAGCCCGATGCAGCAGGTGGCGCCGGTGATGTCGCGGACCTGGACCCACTGGCTGACATCCTGGGACGTCTGCTTGCGGGCCTCCCGGGTGAGGTAGTCGACGTCGATGTTGCCGTTGGCGCCCACCTGGAAGGTGGTTTCATCCAGCCGCGCAATGGTGATGTCGCTGCGTACCCCGCCGTCGCCCGCGAGCAGCAGGCAGTAGGTGACTGCCCCGGGTTTTTTGTCGATCTGGCCCGCGCTCAGGCGCTGGAGCAGTGCCAGCGCGCCGGGGCCCGAAACTTCCAGCCGCTTCAGCGCCGTCATGTCATAGAGCGCGACGCCGGTACGCGTCTTCCACGCCTCCGCTGCGGAAATGGGCGAGTGGAACATGTTGGCCCAGGGCTCGCGTTCCGGGGCCCGCCATTCGTCCGGCAGTTCGGCGAGGAGCGCGCGGTTGGCTTCGAACCAGTGCGGACGCTCCCAGCCGCCGGCCTCCAGGAAGTACGCGCCAAGTTCCCGCTGCCGGCAGTTGAACGGGCTGACCCGCAGCTCCCTCGGGGATTGCCGCGGCTGCAGCGGGTGCAGGATGTCGTAGATTTCCACGAAGTTCTGCTGCGATGTTTCGCTGACGTAGCTCTCGGAGGTCTGCACCTTCTCGAAGCGGGAAACCTCGCATTCGTGCAGCGGCGTCCGGGACTGGCCCTCGATCAGCAGCTCCGCCACGGCCTTCGCCACGCCTGCCGAGTGGGTCACCCAGACGGCTTCGGCGACGTAGAAGCCCCCGACGTCGGGGGACTCGCCGATCAGCGGGCCGCCGTCGGGGGTGAAGGAGAAGATGCCGTTGAAGCCGTCGGCGATTTCCGCCCCGCGCAGGGCCGGGAGCAGCTGCTTGCTGTCCTCCCAGCAGGGCAGGAAGTCTGCTTCGGTGAACTCCAGCCGCGACGGCATGCGGTGCTCGGACATCTGCCCGGCGGTGACTTCCGGGAGCGTGTCCAGCGCCACGGGCATGGGCCGGTGGGCATAGGAGCCGATGCCCACCCTGTCGCCGTGCTCACGGAAGTACAGGTCCTTGTCCTGGTGCCGGAGGATGGGCATCCTGGCTCCATTGGCCGGGTCCAGGGGGTTGGTGCCCAGGTTGGTGCCCCTGAGTTCGGGCACCGCGGTGGTCTTCACATATTGGTGGGCGAGGGGCAGGAGCGGCACGGCCATTCCTGCCATGGCGCCGATCTTCGGCCCCCAGAACCCGGCACAGGACACCACGATCTCCGCCGGGATCACGCCGTCGGGCGTCTGGACCCCGGTGACCCGTCCGCCGGACTGCTCGACGCCGGTGACGGCCGTCGACCCGAGGAACGTCACGCCCGCGGCCGTCGCCTTGCGGATGAGCAGCTGGACTGCGCGGGCTGCCGAGGCCAGGCCGTCGGAGGGAACATGCAGTCCGCCGAGCACCATGCCCTGGTCCAGCAGCGGATAGTGCTTGGAACACTCGTCGGGATCGATGAGGCGGCCTTCGATCCCCCAGGAGGTGGCGTAGCCCAGCTTGCGCTTGAGGTCTTGCAGCCGTGCAGGGGTGGTGGCGATCTCCAGCCCGCCCACCTGGTTGAAGCAGGAGACGCCTTCATCGCTGAGGGCCAGGAGCTTGTTGACCGTGTAGGTGGCGAACTCGGCCATCGTCTTGGACGGGTTGGTCTGGAACACCAGGCCGGGCGCGTGCGACGTGGAGCCGCCGGCCAGGTGCAGCGGACCCTGTTCGACCACTGTCACATCGGTCCAACCACGGGTGGACAGTTCGTCCGCCAGGTTTGCACCGACAATGCCGGCACCGATGATCACGACGCGGGGTGTAGCCCTCATACGGAAGCTCCTGTTCTTGACATACGGCATACTGCAGGGCGGCGAACCCGCTAAGGGCTCGCGGCTGTGGCGGGGTCTAGCGGAAGACGACGGTCCGGGAACCGTTCAGGAGCACCCGGTGCTGGCAGTGCCACTTCACTGCCCGCGAGAGCGCGATGGCCTCGGCGTCCCGGCCGGTGGTGACCAGGGAATCCGGATCCGCGCTGTGGTCCACGCGGAAGACTTCCTGCTCGATGATGGGGCCTTCGTCCAGCTCGACGGTGACGTAGTGCGCGGTGGCGCCCACCAGCTTGACCCCCCGGTCGTAGGCCTGATGGTAGGGCTTGGCGCCCTTGAACCCCGGGAGGAAGGAGTGGTGGATGTTGATGGCCCGGCCGAGGAGTGCCCCGGACAGTTCGTCGGTGAGGATCTGCATGTAGCGGGCCAGTACGACGAGGTCTGCCTGGTACTCGTCCACGAGGCTGAGCAACGTGGCTTCGGCCTCCGGCTTGGTGGCCGCCGTAACGGGGACATGGATGAACGGCAGGCCTGCTGCTTCCGCCATGGCGCGCAGGTCCTCATGATTGGATACGACGGCGACGAGGTCCGCGCCGAGGCTCCCGGCCTTCCAGCGGAAAATCAGGTCGTTGAGGCAGTGGCCGAATTTTGAGACCATGACCAGTACCCGCTGCGGCCGGTCGTCATGGAAGCGGAATGTCATCCCGAATTCGTCGGCGACCGCGGCGAAGTCAGCGGCGAGGGAAGCTGCGGTGCTGTTGGTTTCGTTCCCGATGCTGCCGGAAGAGGGATCGGGCGAGCCGGCGAAGCCCGACGGGCCGGGGGCGGGGATGGCTGAGAGAGTTCCCGTGAAGGCGGTGCGCAGGAACAGCGTGTTGCTCACATGGTCGTCAAATTGCTGGTGCTCCGCGATGTCGAAGCCCCGCACAGCCAGGAAGCTGGAGACGGCGTGGACAATTCCGCGGCGCTCGGGACAGGCCACTGTCAGGACGAACGGCGTCGCCTGCCGCCCGGGTGCTGCCGTGGTCTGCGCCGCCGGGATGTGTGCCGGCGGGGCTGCGAACTCCTGGAGCTCATTGCTCAGTTGTAGCGTCAAGGTCTTCCCCTCTTTGCCTGGATTGGAGTTTGGTTTAGTGCTGCGAAGGCCTTAGGCGTGTCCGTCAACCGTGAGGCCGGGAGGAAGGTTGGGAGCGTCTTCGGACTCCTGGACCATGATCTGGCCGTCCACCACCGTCACTGTGTGGACGCGGACGGGGAGTTTTGCCGGCGGGGCGTCCACGGCCCCGGTCCGCAGGTTGAATCTGGAGGCGTGCAGTGGGCATTCGACCTCGCACCCTTCCACCCAGCCGTCTGCCAGTGAGGCGTCCTGATGGGTGCACGTGTCGTCGAGTGCAAAGAGTTCGCCGTCTTCGGTGTGAAAAACGGCGATGGGCGGGGATGTGTCGAGCCGGAGTGCGTCTCCGGGAGCCAGTGCGCTGAGTGGGCATACGTTGTGCATTGAATGAACCTCTTTTTTCACTGGTGACGGGCCTGGCCCCCTGGAGGGTTGTGCCATCGTCAACGGCAATCACAATACGCAACAGAGTGATCTATGCCACTCGGCCTTGTCAAGGGTCCGGGCTTAACAGCCCGGGGCTATTGACACTGGCGAGTGGCGTAAGTCACGCTGTCTACCAGAAGACTGTTGTTGCGCTATACGCAATTGGTTGCAATTAATTTAACGGGAAGGCAGCCATGAGGACTTTGGCAATCGTGGGGGCATCGCTCGCCGGAATATCCGCCGCCCGGGCAGCCCGGGCGCAGGGCTTCAACGGGAGGCTCGTCATCATCGGTGAAGAGCCACATCGGCCCTATGACAGGCCGCCGCTGTCCAAGGATTTCCTGGCAGGCAAACTCCACGGCGATCACCTGTTCCTGGAAGCCCCCGGGATAGGGCCCGACGCCGAACCGTTGCAGGCCGAATGGATCCTCAGCGCCAAGGCCGTGCGGCTGGATGCGGAGTCCCGGACCGTCTTCCTCAGTGACGGCCGGGCCGTCCCGGCCGACGGCGTCGTGATCGCCACCGGGGCCCGCGCCCGGACCCTGCCCGAACTCGCCGGACTGGACAATGTCTTCACGCTCCGGACCCTGCAGGATGCGCAGGACCTGGCTCCCCAGCTGTTGCCCGGTGGCCATCTGGTGATCGTGGGGGCCGGGTTCATCGGCGCGGAGGTGGCCTCCACCGCGCGCGCTCTCGGAATGGAGGTCACAGTGATCTGCGCCTCCTCGGTCCCCTTGGCCGGCCCCCTCGGAGCCGAAATGGGTGCGGTCATGGCCAGGCTTCATGGCCTTAACGGGGTGGAGCTGGTGTGTGACGCGAGCATTGACTCCTACTACAGCGGTGAGGGAAACGTCACCGGAGTGCGGCTTGCCGACGGGCGCTACCTGCCCGCCGACGTCGTGCTGGTGGCAATCGGAGCCGCACCCAACACCGGCTGGCTGGCAGGCTCGGGCCTGCAGCTCGGCGACGGCGTCCTGTGCGACGGGATGGGCCGGACCGGCGTACCGGGAGTGGTCGCCGTGGGTGACTGCGCCGCATGGTGGGACGGGCGGTCCGCCCGGCATCACCGCGTGGAACATTGGAGTGCCGCCGCCGAGCGGCCCGCGCTGGCCGTGGCTGCCGTCCTCGACCCGGAGACCCCGCAACGCCCCGTGAGCCTGCCGTATTTCTGGTCCGACCAATACAACGTCAAGCTTCAGTTCGCCGGGCACGCCCGGGACGCGGACCGCGTGGCCATCGAGGCCGGCGATCCCGCGGAACACAGCTTCCTGGCTGTTTACTACCGCGGCGCTGATCCCGTGGCTGTGCTGGGCGCCAACCAGCCGCGGCTCTTCACCCGGTGGCGCCGCCGGCTCAACGCCGCAGCCTGCCTGGCACCCGCTTGAAAAACTGACACACCACTTGCGTGATTACCCGAATGACCACCCCGACGTCCGTCACCGCAGAGGAGCATTAATGACCACCGAAGTAGCCTCGCCGAGTCTCATCCCCACCCTGCCGGGCCACACCTACGTCAGCGAGGAAATCTTCCGCGCGGAACAGGAGCGCATCTTTGAACAGATGTGGTTCTGCGCCGTGCGTACCGCCGACCTCGAAAAGCCCGGATCCTTCAGGACCGTGCAGGTGGGCCGTGAGAGCGTGCTCATCAACCGCACCAGAAAGGGCGAGGTCCGGGCGTTCTACAACATCTGCCGGCACCGCGGCGTCAAGCTCTGCATGGAGGAATCCGGCGAGGCCAACCGCTCCTTCCAGTGCCCGTACCACGCCTGGACCTACGACCTCGAGGGAAAGCTGATCGCGGCTCCCAACCTGACGAAAATGCCCGACATCGACCGGAACGAATACGGGCTGGTGAAGGTCCATGTCCGTGAATACCTCGGGTATGTCTGGGTGTGCCTGGCTGATGAGCCGCCGTCCTTTGAAACGGACGTTATGGGCGCCATCGCGGAACGGCTCGGCGACCTGCGCGCGGTGGATGACTACGACATCGCCAACCTGAGCCTGGGCCGGCGCATCAAGTATGACGTCAAGGCCAACTGGAAACTCATCATCGAAAACTTCATGGAGTGCTACCACTGCGCCACCATCCACCCCGAGCTGACGGAGGTGCTGCCGGAGTTCGCGGACGGCCTGGCCGCGCAGTACTTCGTGGGCCACGGCGCCGAATTCGGAGACGACGTCAAGGGCTTCACCATTGACGGCTCCGAGGGACTGGACCGGATCCCGGGGGTGGGCGACGATCAGGACCGCCGCTACTACGCCGTCACCATCAAGCCCACGGTTTTCGTGAACCTCGTGCCGGACCACGTGATCATCCACCGGATGTTCCCGATGGCGGCGGACCGGACCATTGTTGAATGCGACTGGCTGTACCTGCCCAGCGTGGTGGACAGCGGCAAGGACATCAGTGCCTCGGTTGAACTGTTCCACCGTGTCAATGAGCAGGACTTTGATGCCTGCGAACGTTGCCAGCCGGCCATGGGATCGAAGATCTACGCCAAGGGCGGGGTGCTGGTGCCCAGCGAGCACCACATCCAAGCTTTCCACCGGTGGGTGACGGAAAAAATCGGCGGCGCCGGAACGGCCTAAGCGTCGATGTAGCCCATCTTCGCGCTGATGGAATGCCCGGCCTGCTTGAGCTCATCAATCAGGCCGGGTATCCGCTCCGGATCGAAACGGAACGCCGGCCCGGAAATGCTCACCGAACCAACCACTGCACCGCGGTGGTTCCGCACCGGGACGGCGACGGCGTTCAGGCCCGGTTCCAGTTCCTCATACACCGTGGCGTAACCCGCGTCCGCGATGCCGGCAAGCTGCCTTTCCAGTTCGTCCCGGGAGGTGATGGTCCGTTGGGTATAGGGTTCCAGTCCGGCTTCGGCCAGGACGCGGTTGCGCGCCTCGGCGGCCAGGGCGGCAAGCAGCACCTTCCCGCTGGAGGTGGCATGCAGCGGAGTCAGTCCGCCGATCCAGTCCTGGGTGGCAAGGGTGGACGGGCCCATGGCCTGGTCCACGTTCACCGCGTAGTGGGAGCGCAGCACCGCAAGGTTCACGGTTTCGCCGAACTTTTCCACGAGATCCTCCAGCTCCGGCCTGGCTTCCTTGACCACGCTCAGCCGGGCGGGGATGGCGCTGGCCAGCCGCAGGATGTTGAAACCCAGCTGGTATTTTCCGCGATCATTGTTCTGCTGCACCATGCCCCGGGCGTCCAGGGCGCTGAGCAGCCGGGACGCCGTGGACTTGTGGACCCCCATTTCCTCCGCGATCTCGCTGACGCCTGCATCGCCGGTGCGCGCCAGGATTTCCAGGACCGTGATAGCGCGGTCCACGGACTGCACGCCGCCATGCTGCGAGCCGGATTCGGGGTCAAGCGGGGAGAAGTCGTCGGCCATCATAGAAGCCATCGTCTCAAACGAGGTCAAGGGCCGCAGGGACCCCGCCGTCGGGGCAGCGTGCCGCACTTCGTGCCGACTGCTTCCGCCCGCCCGGCCTTCGGGCCTCCCCCGCTGGACGTGGCAGCTCGTCCAAAAAATCTGACATATTCCTCCGCCGGCCGGTCATGAACTGGCTCCGGCGCGGCCGCGGTGTCACCATGCTTGGATGCTTGAGGCAACCAAATCCCCCCAGTCCGCCCCGGAGACCAGCGCTGGCGCGGTCCCGGTCAATCCCGCTCTCGCCGCCGAGGCCAAGATCGCCCGCATCGCGGTCACCGTCTTCCCGCTGCTGGTCGTCGCCGCCGGCGTCGCCGGATACCTGCTGCCGGGGGCCTTCAAGCCCCTCGGCCCCAGCGTGCCGTACCTGCTCGGCATCATCATGTTCTGCATGGGCCTGACCCTGACGCCGCCCGACTTCGCCTCGGTCGCCAAGCGCCCCTGGGCCGTGGTCCTGGGCATCGTGGCGCACTACGTCATCATGCCCGGCGCCGGCTGGCTGATCGCCGTCGCCCTGAACCTGCAGCCGGAACTGGCTGTGGGCCTGATCCTGGTCGGCTGCGCCCCCTCCGGCACGGCCTCCAATGTGATGGCGTTCCTGGCCAAGGGCGACGTCGCCCTCTCGGTCGCCGTCGCTTCCGTGTCCACCCTGATTGCCCCGATCGTGACGCCGCTCCTGGTGCTGTTCCTGGCCGGGTCCTACCTGCAGATCGACGCCGGCGCCATGGTGCTGGACATCGTCAAGACCGTCCTCCTGCCGGTGATCGCCGGTCTGCTGGCCCGCCTGTTCCTCAAGAAGCTCGTCGCCAGGGTGCTGCCGGCCCTTCCCTGGGCCTCCGCCGTCGTGATTTCACTGATCGTGGCGATCGTGGTCGCCGGGAGCGCCAGCAAGATCGTCGCCGCCGGCGGGATCGTGTTCCTCGCCGTAGTGCTGCACAACGGCTTCGGCCTGGGCCTTGGTTACCTCGCCGGCAAGCTGGGGCGCCTGGATGACAAGGCCCGCCGGGCGCTGGCCTTCGAGGTCGGCATGCAGAACTCGGGCCTGGCCGCGACCCTGGCCACCGCGCACTTCAGCCCGCTGACCGCGCTGCCGTCAGCAGTGTTCTCGTTGTGGCACAACATCTCCGGCGCGATCGTCGCGGCCTGGCTGGCGCGGCGCCCGCTGGAGGACGCTTAGGGTTCGGCGCTGGACCGATCTGACTACCGCGCGGAGACCAGCGCGTCCCAGGCGAAGCTGGCAAGCCAGTGGCTGGACATGAACTCCTCCGTGACGACCGAACTCAGGCCGGCCGAGAGCAGCGGCTCCAGCGCCTCGTCCAGGACATCCACGGCACTGGTGGCGCCGCCTGCCGCCAGGGCTTTCCGGATGCGGATGATCTGGCCGGCACGCGTGAGATTCAGTCCGTTGAGGTGGGCCAGGTAGCCGTCGGACTCATCCGTCACGGTGGCCTTGGCCAGGATGCGGGCATCCACGGACAGGCCGGGCAGGAATGCGTCAAACCAGCGGGAAAAGTCGTCGGCCTCCAGCACCCGCGCCATGAGGTCAGCCTCGCTGAGGCCTGCGGACAGGAAATCCTGGCCGCTCAGTTCCCACTCCCCCGGCCAGCCGGCGTCGTTCCTGAACCAGCGCAGGGAAGCCTGTTCGCATACTGCTGCGGCGTCGTCGCGGCCCAGCAGGCGGAAGGAATCCAACATCATGCCCAGTCCGAAGGCCGCGTTCGTGTGCAGTCCGTGCCGTACCGGGAACTCGGCTTTGGCTATCCAGCCGGCCACGAGGGATGCCACGATGTCCACCAGCGAGTCCAGGGCGGCTCCCCAGCGGAGGACCTGCTCATCCTCGGAGCTGGCGGCAGTGGCGGCCAGGCGCACCAGCCAGGCCCAGCCGTACGGGCGCTCCCAGCTGGGGTTGGCCAACAGGTAGGCGCCCTCCACCGCCAGGTTTTCCGCCGTGAGGTTGGCCTCCAGCGCGGTCCGCAGTGCCGCGTCCCGCCCGGCGTCGAGACCGTGCTCGAGCAGGCTCACGCCCAGCCAGGTCATGTGCACGCAGGAATGCCAATCGAAGGACGTGTGGAACGCCGGGTGCAATTCCTGCGGGCTGGGGCGGTCCGCCAAGGACTTTTCCACATGGTGCGAGGCGTAGAGGTAGGGCCTGGACAGGTTCTCCAGGACAATATCCGAGTATTGCTTGGCGAGTGTGTCCATCTCGACGGAAGCGTGGACGGTGGTGGCATTCATGCGTTCTCCTTGCGTTTCGGTTGCAGGCTAGTTGAAGCCCAGGAAGTACATCAGCCCGACGTTGGCGCCCAGCAACGGGATGGCGGTCGGGATCTGTGCCTTGATCACGCCGTATTTGTTTTTCATTTCCAGCAGCGCCGACGGGACCAGGTTGAAGTTGGCCGCCATCGGCGTGCAGAGCGTGCCGCAGAAACCGGCGAGCATGCCGATCGCGAAGATGATCGCCGGGGTGCCGTGGAAGGTCTGGACCAAAACCGGCCAGCCGATGGCCGCAGTCATGATGGGGAACGCGGCAAAGGCGTTGCCCATCAGCACCGTGAAGAGGAACATTCCCACGGAATAGACAAGGACCGCGGCGAGCAGCGAGCCTTCGGGCAGCATGCCCTTGGCCAGAGTGCCGACGGCCGTCCCCACGCCGGCCTTGGTGAACAGGATGCCGAGGGTGGAAAGCATCTGAGGCAGCAGCGCGGCCCAGCCAATCGATTCAAGAATGCGGCGCCCCTCGAATACCGGGGCCAGCTTCTGCTGGGGGCGCAGGAGCACCACCGCGACGACCGCGGCCACCACGGCGCCCACGGCCAGCGCCACGAGCGTGGTGTTGCTTGGATCGAACAAGGGCTGGCCGCCGATGTTCAACACCGGAGCCAGCAGCACGATGATGACGGTGACCACGGGCAGGGTCAAGGCCGGAATGAACAGCTTGTTGCCGAACTTGGCAGCGGACTCGGTGCGGCTGTTTACGCTGGTGGTCTTGGCTCTGCCGTCACCCAGCAGACCGGTGCTTGCCAGTGCGACCAGAACCAGCACGGCGATGCCGAGGACCCACGGCGGCGCCGTGCCGGCCTGGACCCAGGTGCCATAGAAGAAACACAGGCCCAGCAGGCCCCAGAAGGTGGAGCTGCCCCAGCGTTTGGGGTGGCTCGTGTCCCGGGCGATCAGGAATGCCCAGGCGACAAAAAGCAGGCCTATCAGCCAGTAGACGGCTTCAACCTTGATCATGCGTTTCCTCCGGCGGTGACGGTCTGCAGGGTCTTCTCTTCTTCTACTGGGCGGGCATCCTTGTCCAGCTGCCGGTCGAGGCGCAGCAGGCGGAAGCCGTGGATCAGAAAGGCGATGATTGCGGTGGGGATGGCCCACACGGCGAGCTCCAGCGGCTCCAGGTGAAGGCCGTAGGTGGTGTCGACAAACGTGGTGATCAACAGGATGGAACCTACGGCGACAAAGATGTCCTCGCCGAAGAACACGCCCACGTTGTCCGCGGCGGCGGAGTGTCCCTTGATCTTTTCCTTGACCTTCTCTGAGACCTTGCCGTAGCGGCGGAGAGCGGCGCCTTCCGCCATCGGGAAGACGAGCGGACGCACTGTCTGGGCATGGCCGCCGATGCTGTTCAGACCCAGCGCCGCCGTACCTTGGCGGACGAGCAGGTATCCGAGCAGCACCCGTCCGGCCGTCAGCTTGGCCAGCTTGGAGATCAGCGCTTTGGCCTGCTCCTGCAGGCCGTAACGCTCGATGATGCCGATCACCGGCAGCACCACGACAAAGACAGTCACGGAACGGCTGCTGGCAAAGCCGGAGCCGAACGCATTGAGGATTTCGAGTGGCGACAGACCGCCGAGGAGGGCTGTGACGATGCCGGAGACTGTGACAACGATCAGTGGGTTCAGGCGGATGGCGAAGCCAACGATCACCAGCAAGACCCCGATGAGTACGAGCATATTTATCCGTTCCCGCATGGGCCATGGCCGGTCAGCGGTCGATTGTAGTTGGTGAGGCACGGCCAACGGCCTGTCGCGGATCAACTCTCCACGGACAGTGGTGCCCGTCACTGTGACCAACAGCATATGCTTTTGTTCAACAATCTGACAAGGCGTCCGGCGCGCGGGATTTAACGGCGCGCCCGCCCGCCCGCGCCGCAGGCATACAGCTACGGGGCCATTGCCGCCAGCAATTGGGCCTCCGCACGGTCCAGGTACTGGCGCATGAACTCCGCCGCGGCGGCGTTGTCCCCGGAGGCCACAAGCTCGATCAGGCGCAAATTGTCGGCCAGGTAGGGTTCATGGAAGGCGGGATCGGACCCCATCGCGTGGAACACCAGGCGCATCTCGGCCAGCACCTGCGCCATGAGTGCGTTCAGCCGCTCGCTGGCTGCCCGTGCCACCACGGCGCGGTGGAATTCCTGGTTGGCGGCTGCCATGCCGGGAATATCACCGCGGGATCGGGCCATTTGGCCCGCAGCCACAATGTCGCGCAGCTCGTCGACGGAGGCCGGAGCCTGCCACATGATGGCGGCCGGCTCGAGGAAGCGCCGCACACGGTATATCTCGCGGACATCCTCCGCGTTGGGCTGGGCGACGAACACGCCCCGGTTCGGAATGCGGGTGATGATGTGTTCAGCATGCAGGGCCGTGAAAGCCTCGCGCAGGGTATTGCGGCTGACGCCGAGCGCCTCGCCCAGGGCTTCCTCGGACAGTTTTGTGCCCGGGGGTAGTTGGCCGGCCGAAATCCGCTGGCGCAGCTGGGCCGAGACCCACAGGCCGGTGTGGGCATGGGTTGCACCCCTGGCCAGCTGGCGCAATTCTTCCAATACCGCCTCAAAAGTCATGACCACCAGCCTAGGCCCGTCTTCGAAGCCGGGGAGCACAGCACAACTGCAAAGCCCGTGCCCGCAACCCTGGCAGGAATCATGCGGCCGGCCCGTCGTGCGGCAGCACGGCCACCGCCACCGTTCAATCCCCGACGTCGGCCCTGAGGCCGTCGGTGGGGGTCTGGCCGTCTGCGGGGGTCTGGCCGTCGGTGGGGGTCTGGCCGTTCAGCCGGTCCTGCAACAGGGCCACGGCGTGTTCCGCCCAGACTTCCGCGCCCGACGCCGAACCCGCACCGGGCGCCAGGACATCGAAGCCCGCCGGCTGCAGGGTGTCCGAGAAGACCAGTTGGGCCACGCCGCGCGAGTCGAGTTCTGCCATCGTCGCGAGGTCGCCGGGGCTGCGGTCCGCCGGCACGGAGCCGAGGATGACGCCGTCGGCCCCGCCGGAGAGCATGAACTGCCGCCAGCTTTCGCCGAGGAGGATGACCGGCTGGTAGCCGTGCCGCGGCAGGATCCGTGCCGCGGCGGCGGCCAGTGCCCGGTCCCAGGAATCGTCGAGATCCGTGATGGCCACGGCCACGACGTCCGTCCGTCCGCGCCGCATCCCGCGGGCCGCCCGGTTGGGAACGTAACCGAGTTCGCGGGCTGCGGAGTGCACGCGGTCCTGGGTGGGCTGGCTGATCCGGGTGGTCCCGCCGAGCCGGCCGGAGAGCACGTAGGAGACGGTGGTCAGGGACACCCCTGCCGCCTCCGCGACGTCGCGGATGGTGGGCGTGGATCCTTGCCGCACTGGTTGCTCCCGGGTAGTTCGCCGCCGCGACAACGCGGCGGTTCTGAAAACGCTGTCCTGCGTTGAACTTTAGCCCGAAGCCGGCCGCAGATTCTTGGTGAAGGCCAGCGGGCCGACGGTTTCCGGATCGGCGGAAAGGTCGAACTGCGGCTCATAGCCGGTGTTGAGGTAGAGGTGCTTGGCCTCGGGTTGGCGGGGGCCGGTGGTCAGGTAGACCTTGCGGTAGCCGCGCCGGGCCGCGAGCGCCTCGAGTTCGCCAAGCACGAACCGTGCCAGCCCGCGGCGCCGGTGGGCGGAGTGCGTCCAGATCCGCTTGAATTCGGCCGTCTGCGGACCACGACGCCGGAACGCGCCGCCGGCCACGGACTCACCGCCTTCCTGGACGATCAGCAGCGCCCCGCCGGGAGCCGCGAATTCCCCGGCCGGGTAGCGGTTGAGCTCCTCCGCGGCGGCTCCCCGGCCGAAGAGGTTCCCGTACCGGGTGTCGTATTCCGTGGCCAGTTCGTCCAGGAGCGGCCGCACGCGGGGATCACTCATCGGCAGGTTCAGCACCGTCAGTTCCGGCGCTTTCAGTTCCGGCGCCGTCAACGCTGGGGTGCTCGGCGGCGATGCCGCCGGGATCGTTGGGTGGTGCATGGTCAGGCCTTTCTGCTGGCGGTGGCCCCCTGCTGGCGCACCTGGTCCCCCGCGAGGATAGTCAGGATACGCCGGGCGAGGGCATCGTTTTCACGGAAGGGTGCGGCGTTGGTGCCTGGGCGGGCAAATGCCCCGGCGCCCCAGCCGGAGGTTCCCGGGCCCACGCCGAACAGCCTCGGCTGCCGCTCCCCCACGGAGCTGAGCAGCTCGTTGTGTTCCGAGACGAGGAGCCGCCCGGTGGAGTGCAGTCCGTCCGCGCTGAGCAGCTGCTGTCCGGCGCCGATCCCGGCGCGGTGCAGCTGGCGAACCAGCGGGTTCGCCGAGCGGTCCACGGACGGGGCCGGCAGCCGCGCCTCGATGAAGGCGGTGGCCGCCACGGTGACGCCGGAGCCGGCCTGGCACGCCACGAAGCGCCCGGATTCCTCCTCCGCCGTGACCTGCAGCCCCGGGCCGAGGAACCGCAGGACGCCCGCCCGGTGCAGGGCCAGCATCTCGCGCAGCCGGCGCGGCGGCGGGCCGGAGTCCACAAAGCTGAAGAAGCCGTGCCACCAGCCATGGACGTCCTGCTGCGAGCGGGAGGTCAGCCGCTCCGGCGGCACCAGCCGGCCCAGGTCCATGTACACCTTGAGCAGGGCGGTGAAAAGCGCGAGGGTTTCGGAGTGGTCCGGCCCGGTGCGCAGCCGCAGGTCGTTTTCGATGTAGCCGGTCACGGCGTCCTGGACCTCGTCCAGTCCGGAGAAACTCCGGCCGGCGAAGGGGTGATCCAGCTGTTCGAGGTCCAGGTGCAGTTCCGGGTCAGGTACGGACTCGGCCACCAGCCGGCGCCGTTCCTGGCTGTACCAGTCCACGGCTGCGAAGCGCCCGGCAAACTCGTCCCAGCCGATGCTGGCCCGCTCCGGGTAGCCGGTGAACAGCTCACGATAGTAGCCGTAGCCGGCGTCCTTGGCGATGAGCGGCCAGAGCTGGGTGCGGAAATCCAGTTCGCCGTGGTCCGCCAGGAGGGCATCGATTGCCCCGGCGGTGAAGAACCGCGGCGCCCCGGCGGGCTCGCCGCGCAGCGTGGAGGAGATCTTCGAGTGGTAGGGCACGCCCCGCCGGGACCCGGCCCAGATCCGCGGCTCTGCTCCGGACGTGAGGTACCTCAGGCCGCCGTCGGGGGTGTCCTCGAAGCGGCCGCCCCGGCCTTCCGTCAGCAGGACCAGCAGGTCAACGAACGCGAGCCCCATGCCCGCGACAATCACGTCCTGTCCCGCACGGATCGGCGAGTAGTCGACGTCGCTCGTGTAGCTGGGCGCCGCATGGAAGCCCCCGTGCCGGGCGGCGAAGTCCGCCCAGGCCGCGGATGCCGCATCGGGCAGCGAATCCGTGTGCCCCAGTGCGGTGACCACGACGTCGGCGCGCAGCGCCGTGCCGCCGGCCAGCCGCACAAGGTACCCGCCGGCGTCGTCCTCAGTGACAGCTTCGAGGCCGACGGCGGTGTCCCGATGGACGGTGACCGGAGCGCCGGGAGCAAGCTGGGCGACGGCGCGCCGGAAGAACCACTCGAGATAGGCGCTCTGGAGCTGCCGTGTGGGGAACGTGGTGCCGGCGAGTTCCTTCAGCTGCCACCGCAAGCCGGCCGGGAGCTCCGGGACGTCCGCAACTGAGCCGTCCAGCACTCCGGCGGCCCAATCGGCCAGCGCAGGTCCCTCCGCGGCTGGTCCTTCGCACTGCACCGAGGCGTCCGTGAACATGGTGACGTCCGCCGCGGCCGAGTTCAGCATCAGGCCCGGGTGCTGCCGGTAGCCCCAGATCCGCCCGGAGCCCGCGGTGTGCGGCTCCACGACGTGGATGTCCATGCTCCCGCTGAAGAGCTCCGGCCGGTTGGCGGCCAGACGTTCCAGGATGCCGGCGGTGCGCGGGCCGCCGCCGACAAAGACCACGGACGGCGGACTCGCTGGCATGGGGACTCCTATTCAGGGCGGCACATATTCCGGGTGGCTCAGGGCCCTCATGCTAGGCACCGGAACGGGCGGCGGGCGAGGCTCCGTTCACGGCGGTTCACCCCGCGTAACGGCGCGTCAAAAGGCGCAAGAAACCGTCTCATGACGCCGCGCGTAGCCCCGTGAACCAATGCAACTTGCCGCCTTGCCGGGCTTTCGAGGCACCCCTAGATTTGCAGCCAACCGAACCCCAACGAAGCAACTGGAAGCGAGGTGGCGCATGAGTTCAACAACAGCCACGGTGACGCAGTCTGCACCCGAGCCGGTGGTCACAGAGTCCCCTGCCGGTGCGGCGCCGGCCAACAGCGGCAAGGACCGCAACGGCGGATCCCACCCGGGACCCCGCCGCCCCGCCACCGACTACGCCGAATACCGGGTGGTCCCGGCCCGCCACCCCTGGCGCTGGGTGGGCACCGCCGTCGTGGCCCTGGGCGTCGCCGGCATCGCATGGTCCCTTGCCACCAACCCGCGCTGGGAGTGGGGCGTCGTGGCGCAGTGGTTCACCGCGAAGTCGATCGTGGACGGCCTGCTGGAGACGCTCAAACTGACCGCCATCTCCGGGATCCTCGGCTTTGTGCTGGGCTTCATCCTGGCCATCATGCGCCTGTCCGCATCCCCGCTGCTGGTGTCCGTGTCCTGGACTTTCTCCTGGATTTTTCGCTCCACCCCGCTGCTGGTGCAGATGCTGCTCTGGTACAACCTCGGGTACCTGTACGAGAAGATCGGCCTGGGCATCCCCTTCACGGACGTCCGGTTCTTCGAGGTGCAGACCACGACGCTGATCAGCCAGTTCGCGGCGGCGGTCCTCGGCCTGACCCTGAACCAGGCGGCCTACTCGGCCGAGATCATCCGCGGCGGCATCTTGTCTGTGGACCAGGGCCAGCTGGAGGCCGCCGCGGCGCTCGGCATCCCGGCCTGGCGGCGCTCCACCCGGATCGTCCTGCCACAGGCAATGCGCGCCATCCTGCCCACGGCCTTCAACGAGATCATCGGCCTGGTCAAGGGCACGTCCATTGTCTATGTGCTGGCATACTCCGAGCTCTTCTACACCGTCCAGGTCATCTACAACCGGACCCAGCAGGTCCTGCCGCTGCTGCTCGTGGCGACCCTCTGGTACGTCGTGATCACCTCGGTGCTGAGCGTCTTCCAGTACTACATCGAGCGGCACTACTCCCGCGGAGCGGTCCGCACCCTGCCGCTGACCCCGCTGCAGAAGGCCCGCAAATTCCTGTCCACCCACGCCCTGTCTGCCGACAACTCAGCGAAGGTAACCCGATGAGCACCGTTGCCGCCGAAACCCCCACCGTCCCGGCTACCAATGCCACCAAAGGCGCCGGGGCCACCCGCGGCCTCGTGGAAATCACCAAGGTCCGGAAGTCCTTCGGCGCCGTGGAGGTCCTCAAGGGCATCACGTTGACCGTGGAACCGGGCGGCGTGGCCGTGATCGTCGGACCCTCCGGTTCCGGCAAGTCCACCCTGCTGCGGACCATCAACCACCTGGAAAAGGTCGACGGCGGCTTCGTCGCCATCGACGGCACGCTGGTGGGCTACGAGGTCCGTGGCAGCAGGCTTCACGAGCTGCGGGAAAAGGACATCCTGAAGCAACGCACCGAAATCGGCATGGTGTTCCAGAACTTCAACCTCTTCCCGCACCTGACCGCGCTGGAAAACGTCACCGAGGCACCCGTCGTCGCCCAGCGCCGCTCCAAGGCGGAAGCCCGCGAGCGCGGCCTGGAACTCCTGGACCGCGTCGGCCTGAAGGACCGCGCCGGCGCCTACCCGCGCCAGCTCTCCGGCGGCCAGCAGCAGCGCGTGGCGATCGCCCGCGCGCTGGCACTGGACCCCAAGATCCTGCTCTTCGACGAACCCACGTCCGCCCTGGACCCGGAGCTGGTCAACGAGGTCCTCGATGTCATCCGAGAGCTCGCCACGTCCGGGACCACCCTGATCATCGTCACCCACGAAATGGGCTTCGCCCGCGACGTCGCGGACACCGTGATCTTCATGGACCAGGGCCAGATCGTCGAACAGGGCAGCCCCAAAGACATCTTCACCAACCCGCAGGAAGAACGCACCCGGAGCTTCTTCTCCAAGGTGATCGAACCCGCCTTCAACATCTAAGGAACACCCATGGCAACCCTCAGCACCCCCACGGTCCGTCTCCGCAGACTCCCGGCGCTTCCCGCCGTCGTCCTCCTCGGCACCCTGGCCGGCACGCTGGCACTCAGCGGCTGCTCCGATCCCGGCGCCGCGGCGGTCGGCGCACAGCCAACGACGGCGGCCCGCAACGGCGTCGTCTACAACACCTCACCGGACCAGCAGCGCCTCCGGGCGGAGAAGGACCCGGCCCTGGCCGCGAAGGTCCCCGAGCTGATCAACAAGGACGGCAAACTGACCGTGGCCACCACCGCCGGATCCATCCCGCTGTCCTTCCACGCCAGCGACGACAAGACCCCGATCGGCGTCGAGCTGGACATCGCCCAGCTGGTCGCAGACAAACTGGGCCTGGAACTGGACGTCCAGGTGACCTCCTGGGAGAACTGGCCGCTGAAGACCCAGTCCGGCGACTTCGAGGCCGTGTTCTCCAACGTGGGCATCAACGCCGCCCGGGTGAAGCTCTTCGACTTCTCCAGCTACCGGGCCGCCTACATGGGCTTCGAGGCCAAGAAGAGCTCCACGTACGACATCAAGGGCTCGGACGACATCTCCGGCCGAAAAATCTCCGTGGGCTCCGGCACCAACCAGGAGAAGATCCTGATTGCCTGGAACCAGGAACTCGAAGCCAAGGGCAAGGCCCCCGCCGTGCTGCAGTATTACTCCTCCGACGCCGACACCATCCTGGCGCTGTCCTCCGGCCGCACCGACCTGAACATCGCCCCCTTCCCGTCCGTGACCTACCGGGAGAACACCCGTGATGACCTCAAGGTGGTAGGCAAGGTCAACGCCGGCTGGCCCTCTGAGACCCTCGTGGCCGCGACCACGCTCAAGGGCAACGGCCTGGCCCCGGCCATCACGGACGCGTTGAACTCCGCGATCAAGGACGGCTCCTACGGCAAGGTGCTGGAACGCTGGGGGCTCGCCGAGGAAGCTCTGCCCGAATCCACGACTGTCACCGAGACGAACTTCGGGACCCCCCTGGCAGGGGAAACACAGTGAAATTCCAAGTCCTGGACATCATTCCGCACCTGAAGAACCCGGTGACCGGGGAGATCGTTTCCACCGCTGACCGGCTCAACCGGGTGCTCGAAACGGCGCAACGCGCCGAGGAACTGGGCTACGACAGCTTCTCGGTCGGGGAACGGCATGCCGGCGCGTTCATCTCCTCCTCCCCCACCACCGTGCTGGCCGCCTTTGCCGCGGTGACAAGTCGAATCCGGCTGCAGAGCGGGGTGACGGTGCTCTCCGTCCTGGACCCGGTGCGGGTGGCGGAGGATTACGCCACGATCGACCAGCTGAGCCGCGGCCGGCTGGAACTCGTGATCGGCAAGGGCAACGAGGTGCTGCAGTACCCGCTGTTCGGACTGGACCTTGAGGACCAGTGGGAGCTGCTGGCGGAAAAGTACGGGCTGCTGCGGCGGCTCTGGACCGAGGAGAACGTTACGTGGTCCGGGAAGTTCCGCCCGGCGCTGACCGAGCCCACCACCACGACGCCGCGGCCGTTCGCGGGCGCACCGCGGGTGTGGCACGGTTCGGCCACGAGCCTGACCTCCGCGGCGCTGGCGGCGCAGTGGGGCGATCCGCTGTTCACTGCCAATGCGATCCAGCCGCGCGAAAACTACAAGGTGCTGATCGACCATTACCGCGAGGAATACGAACGCCAGGGCCACGACCCGCGGCACCAGTACCTGGGCTCAGGCGCCGGCGCGGGAGGGGTGTTCATCGCGGACACCACGCAGGAAGCCAAGCGCCAGTTCGGCCCGGTCTATGAGGCACTCACCGCCGGCCGCAACGTCCCCGGCAACAACTCGCCGTACCGGGACATCGACCACGCCGTCGCCGAAGGTCCGGCCCTCGTGGGCAGCCCGGAACAGGTGATCGACAAGATCCTCAGCTACCACGAGCTCGACGGCCACGACCTGCAGTCCATTTCCCTGCCCACCACGCTGCCGTTCGGGCAGCAGCTGGACATCCTGGAGCGGTTCGCGCTCGAGGTCATCCCCGCCGGCATAGCAGACGCCACCGAACCCGACGCCGCAGCCCGAGTCGCCACCGACCACGCCAACCACAGGAGCTCGAATGCCTACGCCCACTGAAACTGCCGCCCCCGCCGAGAGTGCCGAAGCGTTCGCCGCGGACTGGGCCGCATGGCACGCCGCCCACGAACGCCAGCGCGCGGCCCCGCACGGGTTCCTCGCCGTCAACCACCTGCACTGGCTCGGGGCCGAGCCGGCCCGCCTGGACGGTGCGCCCGGCACCTGGAGCGTCGAGGACGACGCCGTCCGCCTGGTCTTGGGGGCAGGCGAACGCGTCCTCCGCGACGGGCAGGAACTGAACCCCGACGGTGCAGGCGCCACCGTGATCTTCGAACCGATCGAGGAACGCGGCGGCCTGGACCTGGTCTCGGGCGACACCGTGATCGAGCTCGCCAAGCGCGGCGGCGTGTACATCGTCCGTCCCCGGCACCCGGGCAACGGTCTGCTGGCCGGCTACCGGGGAACCTCCGCCTACGCACCCAATCCTGAATATTCCGTTTCTGGCATATTCGTCCCCTTTGAGCAGCCGCGCAGCACCACCGTGGGTGCCGCGGTCGAAGGAATCCAGCACGTCTACGAGGCGCCCGGCGAGCTGCGCTTCCGGCTGGGCGGCCAGGACCTGGTCCTCACGGCGTTCAACGGCCACGCGCCGGGCACGTTGTCCGTGCTGTTCACCGACGCGACCTCGGGCAGGACCACCTACGCGGCGAACCGAGCGCTCAGCGTTGCGGCCCCCGTCGCGGACGGCACGGTCACGCTCGACTTCAACCGGGCCGTCAACCTGCCTTGCGCCTACACGGACCTCGCCACATGCCCGCTGCCGCCCGCGGAAAACCGGCTGCCGGTTGCCATCGCGGCCGGAGAACAGATCCCTTTCGAACGTCAGGACGCCTCATGAGCACTGCACCCGAACCCCGGGAGCCCTTCAACTCCAGCCCGGAACCCGGCAGGCAGGGCCGCGGCCTCCTGCTGCTGGAACTCGACGCCGCCGGCAGCCACCCCGCCGCCTGGCGGGCCGTGCGGACAGCTCCCGCCGCGGTGCTGACCCCGGACCGGCTCCGCGCGGTGGTGCTGGCCGCCGAAACCGCCGGATTCCACGCCGCCACGTTCAGCGACATCCCGCTGGCGGACAGCGACGGCACGGACAACGACGGCGCGGACGCCGCCGCACGGCTCAACGCCCTGCAGCGCGCGGCCTTCGCCGGACCCATCACGCGCTCCATCGCCCTGATCCCCGAACTCGACACGGTCTACACGGAGCCCTTCCACGTCTCCACCCAGCTCGCCAGCCTGGACTATGTCTCGGGCGGGCGGGCCGGGTGGCTCGTGGGCGCCTCGGCCAGCGCCGCCGACGCCGCAGCCGTCGGACGCACCGCCGTGCAGCAGGAGCGGCTGGCGCAGGAAGCCGGTGACTCGGTCGAGGTGAGCCGCCGGCTCTGGGACTCCTGGGAGGACGATGCGGTGATCCGGGACGTCCCCACCGGGCGCTACCTGGACGTGGACAAGCTTCACTATGTTGACTTCGAGGGCGGGAGCTACTCCGTCAAAGGCCCGTCGATCATTCCGCGGCCGCTGCAGGGCCAGCTTCCCGTGCTCGCGCCGGCCGGCCTGCTGAATCCCGAGGCACTGGCCGCCGGCGCCGTGGATGCACTCCTGGTCTCCGCCCCCACGCCGGATCTGCTCGCTGCCGAACTCGCAGAAACACGCGCAACCCTCGGCGCCATTTTCGGCGCGGCGGCGCACACCCCGGCGCTGATCGCGGAACTCGACGTCGCCCTGGACTCCCGCGGGCAGAGCGCCGCCGGGCGGCTCGCCGAACTGGACAGCTATGCCCCGTGGCAGAGCCCGCGTGCGCGGTTTGTGGGGACGGCCGCGGAGCTCACCGACCTTCTGGCCGAAGTCCTGACCGTGGCCGAGGGGGTCCGCCTCCATCCGGCCGTGCTGGACACCGAGCTGGAAGAACTGTCCCGGCGGGTCCTTCCCGAACTGCGCCGACGGAGAGTCCTGGCGCCAGCGGATCGGGACGCCACCTTCCGGGAGCAGCTGGGACTCGCCCGGCCCATCAGCCGCTACGCCGCCGCTTCCGCATCCGCCGCTTCCAGCGCACGATCCTAAGGAGAGAACCATGAGCCACACTGTAAATCCGGGCCCGGAGTTCAGGCCTTCCGGGCAGCTCAGCCTCGGGGTCTTCTTCCAGGGCGTCAACTCGGGAACTATCTGGAAGACGGCCGAGTCGGGCTCCCAGACGGACTTCGAGTCTTTCCGGCGCATCGCCCAGACGGCCGAGCGCGGCTTGTTCTCCGCGTTTTTCCTCGGCGAGGGGCTGCGGCTGCGCGAACACCTCGGCCGGCCGCACGCCCTTGACGTCGCCGGCCGGCCCGACGCGCAGACAGCGCTTGCGGCCCTCGCCGCCGTGACCTCGCACATCGGGCTGGTGGCCACGCAGAACACCACCTACAACGATCCCGCCGACCTCGCCCACCGGCTCTCCTCCCTGGACCTGATCTCCGGCGGCCGCGCCGCCTGGAACATCGTCACCACGGATAACGCCTGGACCGGGGCGAACTTCCGCCGCGGCGGCTACCTCGACCACGCGGACCGCTATGTCCACGCCGAAGCCTTCGTGGAGACCGCCAAGCGGATCTGGGATGCCTGGGACGACGGCGCCGTCGCGTCCTCCCCGGCCGCTGCCCGCTGGGCCGTTCCCGGTGCGGTCCGCCGGGTGCAGCACGCCGGCAAGCATTACACCGTGGACGTCACGCCGCGGCTGCCGCGCAGCGCCCAGTACCGGCCGGTCCTGTTCCAGGCCGGCGATTCGCCGGACGGCCGGGACTTCGCCGCGCGCCAGGCCGACGTGATCTTCTCCGCCCACCCCCAGCTCGATGACGCCCTGGCGTTCCGCCGCGACATTGTGGAACGCACGCTCAAGGCCGGCCGGGGCGCCAACGACGTCAAAATCATGCCCGCGAGCGAGTTCATCCTGGCCGCCACCCCGCAGGAGGCCCTGGCGAAGAAGGAGTGGGTGCGGAGCCTGCAGATCGGTCCGCAGCAGGCCGTCGCCTACCTGGAGCAGTTCTGGGGGCGGGAGCTGCAGGAGTTTGACCCGGACGGCCCGCTGCCGGTCATCGATCCCGTGGTGGAGGAAACCTCGGAAACCCGTGGCAGCGGTTTCCACGGTGCGAAGGCCCGGCAGCTGGCGGACCAGTGGCGTGCCGAGGCCAAGGAAAAGGGCCTCTCCATCCGCCAGTTCGTCTCCGCCAAGACCACCCGCGGGGACTCCACCTTCACGGGTTCCTACACGGAGGTGGCGGACCGGCTGGTGGAGTACGCCCGCACCGGCGCCGTCGACGGGTTCAATATCTCGCCGTGGCTCATCCCGAGCGGGCTGGATGACATCGTCAACCACCTGGTTCCTGCCCTGCAGGAGCGCGGCATCTACCCGACGGAATACGCCGGCACCACGCTGCGGGAAAACCTCGGACTGGCCACCCCGGTCCGTCCCGGCGGCGACGTTGTCGTGACCGGTCCCGGCGCCTCTGACGCCGCAGCGGCGCGGGCCTAGACGATGAGCGATTCGGAATCCGGCACGGCCGTGGGAAACACCGGAACGGACAGCAGCACCATCGGCAGCTCCGGCACCATCCGGCTGCAGCTGACGCTCTGGCAGCAGTATCTCTAGAGGATCCCGGCCCGCTCATCACCACACAGGCACAAGGAATCCCCGCCGGACACCTTCCGGCGGGGATTCTTTGTGCCTCGGTGCGGCTACTTCTTGGGCAGGCCCGCGGGGTTCAGCTCGGACTTCGTGACGGCCTCGGAGCTCAGCCCCCAGCGGTCCAGGATCTTGGCGTAGCTGCCGTCCTCGATCAGGTGGTTCAGACCGGCCGCAGCCGCGGCGGCAAAGCCGTTGCCCTTCTTGGTGGTGGCGGCGATGCTGGCCTTCAGCGGCCAGCCGCCGTCGACCAGGCCCACAAGCTTGGTCTTGGCGTCAGTGGCGGCCTTGAACGCTGCCGTGGCGTTGGGGCCGAAAGTGAGGTCGGCGCGGCCGGACTGCAGGGCCAGCTGGGAGGCCGAGTCGTCGTCGTAATACTGGAACTCGACCGGCTTCAGGCCCTTTTTCTTGTTCTCCTCGTCCCAGCGCAGCAGGATGGATTCCTGGTTGGTGCCCGAGCCCACGATGACGCGCTTGCCGGCCACGTCCTCGGCCGCCTCCACCTTGCCGATGGAGCTGTCGGCCTTGGCGTAGAAGCCCAGCTTGTCGTCGCGGTAGCTGGCGAAGTCGAACTTGAGCTTGCGCTCCTCCGTCACGGTCACGTTGGACAGCACGGCCTCGTACTTGCCGGAGTCGACGCCGAGGGGCCAGTCCGCCCAGGCGGTCGGGACGATCTCCGCTTCCAGCCCCAGCGACTGGGCCAGCGCGACGGCGATGTCCACCTCGTTGCCCACCGGCGTCTTGTTATCGGTCGCGTACACGGCCAGCGGGGCCGCGAAGGGGCTGACCGCGACGGTCAGCTTGCCGTCCTGCTTGATTGCGTCCGGGACCAGGGCGGCGGCTTCCGGGCTGACGGTGACCTTCACCCGGTCCTGCTGGGGCGAGAGGTTGAACTGCTTGACCGCGGCGGACGACGAGGACGACGCCGCCGGGTTGGCGCCGGCGGCAGCGGACGCGCCGGGATCGGAGCAGGCCGTGAGGGCCAGCAGGGTGGTGGCGGCGAGCGCCGCGCTGACGCCGGATGTGAGTGTGGTGCTGGACATTGTTCTCCCCTTGGAAGTCTCGGATTCGTGCTGGTGCCAGCAACTATCCGGCGCCGCCAGAAGCCGGTCAAAGTGCCGCGAAACCAAGGGATACCGGGGGTCACGGTGCTTCATGAGGGGGCCGCGGAGATGAACCGGGGAGGCTCAGTGTTACCCAACATTGCCCAGCGTGACGCGGCGGGAAGATTTTCTGCGCGGCGGGGCGCTGCTGGCCTAGCCTGCTAAGTAAGCCCGCTGATTACAGGAGGTGTGGACTTGCCGCAGACAACGCGCCGGACAACTCACCGGCTCATCATCGATGCCCCAGGCGAGCTGATCTTCCGCATGCTGCGGGACTCCTCGCACTGGCCGTATCTGGAGGGACTCACGGTGTACTCCGAGCGGGTCAGCGGCGACGATTCGAACCATGAGCTGCGGACCTCGGTGGTGTCCAACGGTTCCCTGAACTCGAGCCACTGCCATCGGATTTTTGATGCCGCGGAACTCCGCGCCGAGTTCCGTCAGCTTGGGCTGGAATCTCCGCTGCTGCGTCTCGGCGGCGGCTGGGCGATCCGCCGTTCCGAGGGGTCCTCCGAGGTCACGCTGGATCATGAGTTCGAGGTGGACAATGATGCCGGGGAACTCGCCGAGCTGATCCACCGCAGCCTCGACGAGTACAGCCGGCGTGAACTTGAGGCGCTGCGCCTGAGCTGCGAGCGACTAACGCTGCTGCTTCAACAGCACATCGGGACCACCGTCGCACCGGCGGGCGTCGGTCCCGGTGGACCCTCAGCCGTGCCGTCTGCCGCAAGGGAAGCGTAAATCCGATGGCGGAAGACAGGTTCACCACGGAACGGGACACCTTCGGGCGGCTCCTCGCGGACCGCGAGATCTGGCGTCAGGCCGGGACCATTCCGGCCGCCGGCGAGCTGACCGCACGCTGGCTGGAAGGCCACAGCGAGTACCAGCCGGGAACCTTTGCGCCGCGAATCGACGACGAAACCCGGGCGATCGCCCTCGATCTCGCGGAGCTGAACCGCAACGGGCTGTTCACCAAGGAATCGCAGCCGGGAGTGCTGACCGAGGGGCATTCCCAACGCGCCTATGTGACGGGCTTTTGCAGTGTGGAGTCAGCGGCAGCACTCCTGGAGCTGTCCGGCCGTACTGATCTGGTGACCGTGGCTCACGCCCCCGGCGAAGCCAGCCAGGCGTCCATTCCCGTCACCCTGCGGGGCGGCGAGGTGGTGACGGTGCTAGGCAGCAGCGAGGTTCCTGTCGGCGACGATCAACTCCGCGACTGGTCCGAGGAGGCCAATGAGAGCCTGGCGCTCGTGCTGGCAGACGCCTGGTACGTCGAGGTCTTCGACCCGGTCTGGGGACGGAACGGCGTGCTCCTGCCCGCGGTACTCGGGGCGCTGGCAGACGGGGAGCCCGCAAACCGATAGCCGGCTAGGGCGTATCCCAGCCGATGCTGGCGGCCTCGTCCAGGGTGTGCGGCTCGAAGTGTTCCAGGAGTTCACGCATGGCCTCCACGCCCTGCTTGTACACCGCTGAGGCCCGCCACTGCTCGATTTGTTCAATCGATTCCCACGGTCCGGTACTGATGAACCGATTGGGCACGTCATGGTCGTGCATCAGCACTGCCTTCGCGTGCGGGAAATCTTCCTTCGTCTTCCTGGCCAGATCCCGCCAGGCCTGCACGAAATCGTTCTCGCGGCCGGGGTGAACCAGCCAGATTCCAAGCGTATAGACCGACACGTCGACCGCCTCCATTTTCTGCACGGGTTGATACGCCCGATTATGGGCCTGTCCCCCGGGCGGCGGTAGGGTCCAACTGCCCGGCGGCGTCCCCAGGAAACGCGGGGTCACTTAGCGCCCATCCCTTCCGCGACGAGGTCTGGCTGCTCGGCTTGGACGAAGTGGGCGGAGTCGGCGTCAGTTGGATTCGTCGCTCTGCCCGGGCTCTCCACAGCGACGTGGGTCGGAGCATCCGTTCTTATCGACAGCCTCAAGGAAAGCCAGCCGCGGCGCCAGCTGAACCTCAAGTCTGCTTTTCACATCCGCGACCTCTACAGCGCATCGGTAGACTTTAGCGGCCAGGATTCCCGCAGGTTCCCCTTACGGACCTGTAGTGGCCGTTAGTGGCCGTGCAGACGACTTTGGACATTTCGTGCAGACGTCTTCGGAAAATGACACCAGAAGACTGTCAAAGCCCCGGGCCGGAACTCCTGGCCCAGTGTCTTATCAAACTGTTGTTTTCCGAGACTGGCGGCCTTTCGGGTGAACAGCAAGGCGCCGAGTTGAAGAGTGTGAGCGGCCGAACAGGTCCCCCACTCTGCCGGCCGAAGATCAGCCGCGCGCGAAGGCGGAACGGCACGGCAGAGCCGCGAATTAGGGCTGCGGTCGATGGCCGTAGGGGTGCCGGTTAGTGGGCGATCGTGTAGTACCTGGGTACCGGTTGTACCTGCTGCGGAATGTCCCGCTGGCTGATGGATGTGCGGGCGGCAATCCGTAGCGTGAAAGAGCAACCAGCCACACAGGTTGATGGCCCCACACCTTCCACGGAATCGAGACTCATCCATGGCTTCCCGTTCAAAACGCGTTATTTACGCCGCCCTCTCGGTCGGGTTATCCCTCCTCACGGTAGTCGCACTCGCCTTCGCCGGCGCAGAGGTGGCGGAGGCAGAAAGCCACGTCGCACCGCCCATCCAAGGCCGGAAAGAACTCCCTGCGAATTTGCCCTCCTCTTCCGGCGCGATTGTTGTCGCCGTGGTCCTGGGCTCGTCGGGCACCGTCGGGAGCGACGTTCTAGCTCCCTACGAAGTATTTGCCAGCTCCCCGAATTTCTCCGTCTACACAATCGCGGTGCAGTCAGGCCCGGCCGCCATTGACGGAGGCCCGGCGATAGTGCCCACCTACACGTTCGAGAACATCAGATCGGGCAGGGCACGGCAGCCGGACGTCGTCGTCGTCCCGGCCGTCGGCGCCCCGGAGGGCCCGGAGGAAGCCTCGATGCGGGACTGGATCATGGAACAATCAGGTCGCGGGGCCCGCATCCTGGCCGTCTGCAACGGATCGAGCGTATTAGCCGAGACCGGACTCTTGAGCGGGCGCACGGCGACAAGCCATTGGTCACGTCTGGGTGCTCTGAAGCAGAACCATCCCGAGGTCCAATGGACGGGAGGTCTGCGATACGTCCAGGACGGCATGATCACCACCACAGCCGGCGTGACGTCCGGTATCCCAGGCGCGTTGAAAGTCATGGAGGACTTGGCAGGGGCTGAGGAAGCCGAACGAGTCGGCCGGCTGATGAACTATCCGGGCTGGTCGGTCGCCGCGTCAGCATCGATACCCGTCCAGTCCTTCGCCGCCCCGGACATTCCCGTCGGCCTCAACGCCATCATCCCGTGGCTCCGGCCGACGATCGCCGTCGGGCTCTTCAGCGGAGTAGGAGAAATCGACGTCGCCAGCGCATTCGAGGTCTACAACATGTCCTTCGCGGCCCGGGCAGTGGCGGTCGGCGCCACGGACACAGTCACCACCAAACACGGCCTGGTTCTCCTGACGGTCCCGGAGCGGCAGGCTCCTCCGGTGGACCGGTTCATCGCCCCCGGCGCGGCTGCGGACCAGGATATTGACCCGCAGTTGAGGGACTGGGCCGCGTCCCGCAACGTGTCGGTCGATGCCTTTGCTGGCGCCGATGGAGTGCTCGGATTCGACGGCGCCCTCGGTTATCTGGCACGGCATACTGACCGTGCCACCGCCCTGTCGGCAGCCAAGATGATCGACTATCCCGCCGCGCATCTGAACCTTCCGGCCGGAGAGGCCTCGGTCCGGGTTCCTGTCCTGCTCGCGCTCGGTCTGTTGCTCGCCATTCTCGCCGGTCTCCTGCCGGCGATCATACGAATGCTTGTACGCCGCCGGGCAGAGGGGTAGACGACATGACGCCGTACATGCCGGAATTCCGCCCGCGCTCAGCCGATTCCCTGGGCGGGGGCGATCACGCCGTCCCGAAGTTCCGGCCCAGATACTTCTACTTTGCCAAGCATTTCGCTGTGATGGTCGGGTTGATGTACGCGGGAATGTTCGTTCTGGCGCCCCTCTACGAGGTTGTGGCGGCCCTTGCCGGAGTCGGCGATCCGTGGGGCCGGCTGCCCGTGCTCTCGAACATCGTCATGGCGCTCAACATGAGCATTCCGATGGTCCTATACATGCGGCGTCAGCGTCACACCCGGCGGGCCATCGGAGAAATGTCGGCAGCGATGCTTCTTCCTGCAGCCCTCACGATGGGTCCCTACCTTCTGGGGACTATGACAGCCGGGACGATGATGTTTCTCAGCCATGCAACAATGATCCCGCTGATGGCGGTTGCCATGATTCTCCGCTTTCGGGAATATGCCCGCTACAGCCACGACCGCAGGGCACGGTGCGGAGAGGGCAGCAACTGGAGGAAGCACAACATCCGCGAACTCAGGGGGAAATAATGATCATCGTCGCAGCACCCGCAAGGCACCTGTTGCCCACGCGCGTTCGACAACTTCAGCTGAGGCGTCGCATCACGGACGGCCCCCACAGGCCCGGGAAGAAGAACACCCTCACAAGCGGGGGTATTGATGGCCTGGCACTGGGCAAGAGGGTGGTTTTGTAATGTCGTTGGATCAGCTTTCCGCAATACTCGCCTGCGCGCTTCTGGCCGCCCTGACGATCTTCCAGGGTGCGCTTATCGCCGGGGCTCCGCTCGGGAGGATGGCGTGGGGCGGACAACACCGTGTCCTCCCGGCCAACCTCAGAATCGGGAGCGCGGTATCCATCGGCGTGTATGCCCTCTTCGCCTATGCCGCGCTGGCCAAGGCCGGCCTTGTCCCGGCATTGGTCAGCGAATCCTTTACTTCGATCACCATGTGGGTGCTGACGGCATACTTCGTACTCGGCGTCCTCATGAACGGTATCTCCCGCAGCAAACCCGAGCGCCTCATCATGACCCCCGCCACAGCTGCCCTCGCATCCCTCTACCTGATCCTTGCACTCCACTGATCTTCAACAGGGGGCTGCGGTACGGGCCACCTGTGCTTCAGCGGTACCATCCACCTACATAACTGAAGACCGGAGGACCCTTATGCACTCCACGACGGGTAGAGTCCGGAGCATGACCGGGAAAGCGGGCACTGAGCGCCTGGCGGCGTTGCCGGAAGTGGACTTCACGGCGCCGGTCTCGCCCGGCGAACCGCTTCCGCGAGGCGGACTGCGCTCCCGTCCGCTCATTGCAGATCTTCTGGTCGCCGCCTCGTACACGGGGCCGGCACTGGCGGCAACGGCTATCGTTCACGAGACCGAGGGCCCGGGGGCCGTTCTCCAGTTGCTCGCGGTGGTGGTTTCCGGCACGGCGCTGCTTTTCCGCCGGCGGGCTCCGATGTCTTCGTTGGCTGCCACGGCCGGCATCATGCTCATCACGTTCTCGGCCCCGGGGAGCTTCGCAGCGGTGGCGACAGCCATGGCCCTGTACGCCGTCGCCGTTTACAGGTCAGCCCGGCACGCCGTCTTTGCCCTGCTGGGGACCAGCGGACTCCTCCTTCTCGCCGCGGTCCTCCTACCCGGGTCGATGGTGGACCTTGGCCAAGCCGGCCAGGCAATAGTCGTACTCGTGATCGCGGCGTTGGCCGGCCTGAACGTACGCACGCGCCGCGGCTACGTGGCCGCCCTCGTGGACCGTGCCGACCGGCTGATGCGTGAACGGGAGCACCTGGCCAGCATTGCCGCTGCCGCTGAGCGCAACGCGATCGCTCGGGAGATGCACGACATAGTCTCGCACGGGTTGGCAGTGATGATTTCCCTGGCCCATGGTTCGTCGGAGATCGCCCCCACTGATCCTGCCCGCGCCGTCCAGGCCATGCACCAGGTCGCCGAGACGGGCCGCACGGCGGTGGCGGACATGCGCCGGATGCTCGGAGTTCTGAACGAAGGCAACACCGGGGAGTCAGCCGGCGCGGTAGCGCCTGCGCCCGGAGTGGGGGACGTCCAGGCGCTGGTGGAGCTTTTTCGTGCTACGGGCCTTCCGGTGGTCCTGCAGTCGGCTGGTGTTCCTCCGGCCGATCCCGGGATCCAGCTCGCCATCTACCGGGTCATCCAAGAAGGGCTCACCAATGCGCTTAAGTACGCGAGGGAAGCAACAGCGGTGACTGTCCGAACGCAGTTCAGCGCGCAGGCGATCATGGTCTCGGTGACCGACGACGGGCAACACGAGGGCGTTCCGCCCGACCATACCGGGCGTGGCGTCGTGGGAATGCGTGAGCGCGTCGCACTGTATGGCGGCACGATGCAGGCAGGTCCTCTGGCCGGCCGGGGATGGTCCGTGACCGCACGGTTCCCGCGGCAGGAGGGAGCCTCATGGAAACGGTAACTATCCTGCCCACTCGCCCGATCCGGGTACTGCTCATTGATGACCAGACCCTTGTTCGAATGGGATTCCGCATGGTGCTGGATGCCCATGAGGGGGTGGAAGTCGTTGGCGAAGCCGCTGACGGCCGGATGGGAATCGACATGTGTCGTACCCTGGCACCGGACGTGGTGCTGATGGATGTGCGCATGCCCGGCATGGACGGCATCGCCGCGACGGAGCTAATCGCCGAGGAGTGCCCGGATTCACGGGTCGTTGTCCTCACGACGTTCGATCTCGACGAGTATGCATTCGCGGCGCTCCGGGCCGGTGCCAGTGGTTTTCTGCTCAAGGATGTCGGACCAGCTGAGCTGCTCGCGTCCATCAGAGCCGTCGCCGGAGGAGACGCCGCCATCTCCGCCAGGGTCAGCCGCCGGATGCTGGATCTCTTCAGCCAAAGGCTTCCCTCCGGTCCGCCCTCCGGGGGCGACGAAGCCGTCGCGGCCCTGACCCCGAGGGAACGGGAAATCCTCTCGGCCATCGCCGGCGGACTTACCAACACAGAGATCGGGGAGCGAATGTTCGTGGCCGAATCAACAGTGAAAACACACGTGGGCCGCATCCTGATGAAACTCGGGCTGCGCGACCGCGTGCACGCCGTTATCTTCGCCTACGAACACGGCTTGACCGGGCACCGCCGGCCGGGATGACTGTCGGACGACCGGGCGAAGCGTCACTCTGGTGTGCACCGGTAGCCTGGGGGACACCCCCACCGGCCGGATGGATGCCATCATCCCTACGCAGGCGTCGTCGGCCCGGGACTTTTACGACGGCACCCTCATGGGTCGCGGCCCGGAGGACATTGACGCCGTCCGATCGCCTATGGCTGCAAGCTAGTAATGGATGAGGAAGGCTTGGGGATCATCGGCGAAGCGGAGCAACCGACCACGTGAAAGGCGGTATTCGTGCTTGGACTTGAACTGGTCGTGATCCTGGGCGTGGTGGTGCTGGTGTGCAACATCGCGGCGCGCCGCGTCCGGGTCGCCGCCCCGGTACTGCTGCTGGCCAGCGGTGCCCTGCTGGGTTTCATTCCCACACTGCGTGAGGTCCATCTGCCCCCGGAAACCGTGCTGCTCCTGTTCCTGCCGGCCTTGCTGTACTGGGAAAGCCTGACCACGTCCCTGCGGGAAATCCGGAACAACCTGCGCGGTATCGTGTTGATGAGTACGGCGCTGGTAATCGCCACAGCCGGGGGCGTTGCCTTGGCCGCGCACGCACTCGGCCTGCCCTGGGCGCCGGCCTGGGTTCTGGGCGCCGCCGTCGCCCCCACCGATGCGACCGCCGTCGGCGTACTCGCCCGGGCGCTGCCCCGCCGCAACGTCACGCTGCTGCGCGCCGAGAGCCTGATCAACGACGGAACCGCCCTGGTGATTTACGGCCTGGCCGTGGGCATCACCGTCGGCGAGGAGCACTTCGACGTCCCCCACATCTCCTGGCTGTTCCTGCTCGCCTACGGCGCCGGGGCACTGGCCGGGGCCGTGACAGCGTGGGTTGGAATGCAGATCCACCGCCGCCTGGAGGACCCTCTGCTGGCCAACGTCGTCTCCATCCTGACCCCCTTCACCGCCTTCCTGCTCGCCGAGACCGTCCACGCCTCAGGGGTCCTGGCCGTCGTCGTCGCCGGACTGTTCATGAGCCAGATCGGTCCCCGGGTGATCCGGGCCGGAGCCCGCCGGCAGGGACAAGCGTTCTGGTCCCTGACAGCGTTTCTGCTCAACGGAGCCCTCTTCGTCCTGGTTGGCCTGGAGCTGCAGTCCGCTGTCCGGGGGCTGAATAGCGTAGGCCTCGCGACCGGGCTGCTGGCTGTGGCGGCAGTCTCGGCAGTGGTGGTCGGCATCCGCTTCCTCTTCCTGTTCCTCACCACCTATGCGATCCGGCTCATCGACAGGCGGCCCCAGCAGCGCCTGCGCCGGGTCAGCAACCGTGCCCGGGTAGTCAGCGGAGTCGCAGGGTTCCGCGGGGCCGTGTCGCTCGCTGCGGCACTGGCTGTACCCGAGACGCTGGCCTCCGGCGCTCCGTTCCCCGGACGGGACATGATCATCTTTGTGACCTCAGGAGTCATCGTCGTAACCCTGGTTATCCAGGGTCCGCTGCTGCCGGCCGTGGTCCGCTGGGCCCGTCTGCCCCACGACAGGTCCGTCGATGAGGAACGCCAGCTCGCCGAAACCACCGCCACCGAAGAGGCCCTGGCAGCCCTCCCGGGACTCGCCGACGCCCTTGGTGCCGACCAGGAAGTCACCGACCGGCTCCGCCGCGAGTACGAGGAACGCCTGCGCGTCCTGCACGCCAGCAACGACCAGGCCGGAGACGAACCAGCGCTCCGGCACCACCAGCACTACACCGCGCTGCGCCTGGCACTACTCGCCCGCAAACGCGCCGCCGTCGTCAGACTCCGGGACGAAAGCCGCATTGATGACACAGTGCTCCGCCAAGTGCAGACCAGGCTCGACATAGAAGAAGTAAGGCTGTCACGCCACGACAGCAATGAATAAGTTCCCTCCACGAGCCAGCTGGCAGCCGTGCTTATCCTCATCCTTCCGGCCGAGGCCTGGGCCAGGAAACATGCGTTCAACTTGTCGCGTTAGATCCGCCCGAGAAAGTGCCCGTTCAAGGATGGCGGATTCTAAGGGTCGACGCAACAGATGCGTGATATCGGGACGTTTTCCCGGTGTTTTGAGGCTACCGCAAAGCGGCGGACGGCGCGGTACGTTCGGCTTTGAATCGTGCTGCCGGGGTGTCGTAGGCGAGGGTCTTCCGTGGCCGTTCGTTGAGTTCACGCATCACGTAAGAGACGTGCTCAACGCTGTGAACGGCGAGGTTGGTGCCCTTGGGGAAATATTGGCGGGCCAGCCCGTTGAAGTTCTCGTTCGCGCCGCGCTGCCAGGGGCTGGAGCGTTCGGCAAAGTAGACCGCAACCCCGGTCTTCTTTGTTAGTTCCTCGTGCCAGGCCATTTCCACGCCCTGGTCCCAAGTGAGTGTTCGCTTCAGATGAGGTGGCAGCGTCGCGAACGCGCTGATGGCGGCCGCGTTGACGCTCGCAGCGGTGTGATCCAGGGGCAGATTCACGATGATGCCGTACTGGGTTTTCCTTTCCCTGAGTGTCATCATCGCCGAGACTGACCCGACACCGACGATGAGGTCCCCTTCCCAGTGGCCGGCCTCTAGACGGGTTTCGACCTCGGCAGGCCGTTGGTCGATCATGGTCATGTTGCGGATCCGTGATCCCTGCCCGGTGCGGGTGCGCCAGCGCGTCTTGCGGATCCGACGACCGGTGCGCAGCTTCGTGGCATACCGCTGGTGCAGGCCGTGGCCCTCACGCAGCAGCAATGCCCGGTAGATCGTTTCTGGGCATAACCGCATCGCCTGGTCATCGGGGTATGTCTTCTTCATCCACCCGCATATTTCGTCCGGCGACCAGAAACGGTTGAGTTTGCGTTGCACGAGGGTGCGCAGCCGGGCGTTGGCAACGAGCTTATGCACTTTCGGTCGGGCCCGTTGCAGCCGGGCGTCGTGATCGGCAGTGCGGGGCAGGTAGAGGCCCTGAGCGTCCCGATGACGGTCCAGTTCCCGTTTGATCGTGGAGGCGTGACGGCCCAGTTCCACCGCGATGCGCCGCATCGAGTGCCCCAGCCGCAGCAGGTCCGCGATCCGCAACCGCTCCCGCGCATCCAGGTAGCGGCCCGCGGTTACGGATGGAACTCTGATGGGTGGGATCTGGAAATTGCTGGCTCGACGTAACTGCGTCCCCGTTCTTCTGTGCATACCAAGAAGTCTGCATGCTTCTGCGTTGCTTACCCCGTTGCGCATCAGCTGCCAATACTTCCCGGCCCGTGCCGCGCGGTGTTGCTGCGCCTCGGAGAGCACCGCACCGAGCATCTGGTCTGCATAACGGCTGGAGGAGAGAACAGCGGCGTGCTGCGCCGCCGTCGCCGCATTCCGCTCTTTCGATTGTCGCGATAGTCGTTCGCGTTCGAAGTTCAGGCTGAGGCGGTCCGTCAGGCGCAATTGGCGCTGGCACCGCCTAACGGTCACTTTGGACTGACGTAGCTGGTCGAAGCGATTGTGCATCCACCGATACGCCGTTGAACGGCTCACTCCCGCTGTCTTAGCTGCCTCCCCAGGGCTTTTCCCGCGATCAAACGCCGCCCAAAAGCTGGCCTCCTCGTCGACGTTAACTCGAAGATGATGGCGGTCTTTGACCTGGCCGACGTCCGCTTCCCACGCCACGAGCCGGGACGTGGTGAACCCAAGCTCCGCTGTCGTCTCGCTAGGAGTCTTGCCGTCGCGACGCCGTTGCAAGTATTCCTCGCGCAGCAAGCGGTAGCCGACCTCTTTATCAATGCCAGCTTGGCGGGCGGACGGTTTGAGACCATGCCCGTGCTTTACCGAGGCAAGAAACCGGATGCCTGCTGCTGACGAGGAACTGAGATACATGTCGAACCACCTTGAAAGAAGGTGTTGCTTCGATCAACAGAATCCCGCGATCCCTCAGCGGGCACTTTGAGGGGCGTGCAGCGGCGCTGCTGATAGCGGGCCCGACTATGGGAAGTGTGAAACCAAGCTTCATTGGCGAGTCCTTTCGGTGATCCGTCAACCGTTTGCTCAGACGGGAAGTTCGGTGATGCTGAAGGCGAAGTCCAAGTTCCCAACCCCGTGGTTGGCGAGGCCCACCGTGACCACGCCCGCTCCTTCCAGCCAGTGCGCCATTTTCAGGCCGCCGACGTCCAGCGGGCGCAGCCCGAGGCTCTCGATGAACGCCTCCACACTTGCCTTGGCCTGCGCATTATCGCCAGCGATGAAGACGTCGGGCCGACCCTTCTCCAGGACATGACGGAAGACGGTGTTGAACGCCTTCACCACGCTGGCGCTGGCCGGGGCCGCCTTGGCGACTTCCTGCGCGATCGAGGTCTCCTCGCGGTGGGCTAGCCCGTCGAACGTGGAATTGAAGGGATTGCTGATGTCGACGATAACCTTGCCCGCGAGAGCGTCTCCGTACTGGGCGACGACCGGCACGACACCGTCGTACAACAGGGCCACGATGACGATGTCCCCGGCCGGGGCGGTGCCCCATTCTCCCGTCGTGGCGCCGCCGCCGAGAGCCCTGGCCAGGTCAGCGGCCTTGGACTGATCGCGGCCCATGACCTCGACGGTGTTGCCGCCCGCTACCGCCCGCGCGCCGATGGTGTGGGCCATGTTCCCGGTACCGATGATGCTGATGTTGCTCATGAGATGTCCTTCCTTGGTTGTGTGTTGTTCGGTTTAGATGGCTGTGGTGCCGCCGTCGGCGACGAGTTCCATGCCGTTGACGTAGCTGGAGTCGTCGGAGGCGAGGAAGAGGGCGGCGGCGGCGATTTCGTCGGGGCGGCCCATCTGGCCGCGGGGGATGAGGGACTCGAACTGGCGCATGGTGGCCTCGTCGAAGAGTTCTTCCTGCTTGGCGGTGGCGACCTGGCCGGGGGTCAGGACGTTGACCCGGATGCGGCGGTCCTTGAGCTCGTTGAGCCAGACGCGGGCCCAGGCCTGCTGAACGGCCTTGCTGCCGGCGTAGACGCTCCAGCCGGGGAAGGCGCCGAGGGAGGCGTTAGAGCCAGTCATGAGGATGGAGCCGCCGTCGTTGAAGAGCGGGAGGGCCTTCTGGACGGTGAACAGGGTGCCGCGGGCGTTGAGCGAGAACGCTGCGTCGAAGTGGGCCTCGGTGATCTCGCCGAGCGGGGCGGGCTCGCCCATGCCGGCGCTGGCCCACAGCACGTCGAGGCTGCCCTTCTCCCGCTTGACGGTGTCGTACAGGCGGTCCAGGTCGTCCAGGTCGGCGGCGTCGCCCTGGACGCCGGTGACGTTGCGGCCGATCTGCTTCACGGCCTCGTCCAGGGCGTCCTGGCGGCGGCCGGTGATGAAGACGTGCGCTCCCTCGTCGACGAACAGCTTCGCGCCGGCCAGCGCCATGCCGGTGGTGCCGCCGGTGATGACTGCTACCTTGCCTTCAAGCTTTCCCATGGTTGCTCCTTTGGGTCGGTGGTGCGGTGCGCACCTGGGGTGACGGTGTTATGTACACCGCTCTGTGTGCTTACGGTACCGGGCGAGCGGCTGGGACGCAAACTATGTACACCGGTCGTTACCCAGATGGGGTACCATGGACCCATGACGGAGTTGGAGAAGGGCCCCAAGGGCCGCCGCCGCGGCCGGGGCGCCCACGAGCGCATCCTCAGCGCGTCCCAGCAGCTGTTCCGCGAGCAGGGCATCAACCGCACCGGCATGGACCAGCTTTGCGCGGCGGCCCAGGTGTCCAAGCGCACGGCCTACCAGCACTTCACCGGCAAGGACGAACTCGTCGCCGAGTACCTGCGCCGGTTCGACCCCTCCGTTCTGTCCGGCGTGTTCGACCGCACCGACCTCACGCCCCGCGAACGGCTCCTCGCCGCCTTCGACATCCCCCCCACCACCCCCCTGTGCCCCTACATCGCCGCCGCCGTCGAACTCCACGACCCCCAGCACCCCGCATCCCAGTACGCACGCGACTACAAGAAAGCCGTCGCCGCGCGGCTCGCCGACACCGCCCGCGAAGCCGGCGCGGCCGACCCTGAACAGCTCGGCGAGCAGCTCGCGCTGCTCATCGACGGCGCCGCGGCCCGCACCCGGGTCCTCAACGCCGACGCCTTCCCTGCCGCCGCCGCCATCGCCGCCGTCCTCATCGACAACGCCATCCCCGCCACAGCCAGCGATGACCGGCGACGGGAGGAAGTGTCAAGTTAACTTGGCACTCCGCGGCCGGGCTGGACGCGCTGCCGGTCGCGCGGCTGCACCCGCTGGTACGCGACACCAGCCGCCCGGCACCTGGCCCGGACCTGCTGGCTTTTACGGAACTGGCCGCCCGCCTGCTGAAGGCCGCAGCAGAAGCCGCCGGGGAGACCGGCGCCCCCCGAGGACCCGCCGACGTGGTCGGCCTTGCAGCTGCTGGCCCCGCACGCTGCCGTAGTGCTTGAACAGCCTCAGCGCTCTGCCGGACAGCTCAGACGAGACGATCGGGGCGGCAGCAGACGCTGCGTACGATCAAGCGAGCTTTGGATATGCGAACTCGCCGGGTCGCCTGTTTCGTAGACGATCCCTATCCGGACGGATCCTCTGCAGTGAAGAACAGGATCCGGCAGGAACGTCACGATCGCCTCGGAACACAGCGGCACGAGATCCTTGGGTGGCCCGAAGCCCGCGCTGATTCGACGTCGGGCACTCAGCTCCTGGTCTCGTACCTGGTAAGGACCACACCGTCGGGAAACGTCCGGGTCTCCACCAGGCTCAGGTTCACCCAGTTGTCCAGGGCTGTGAAGAAAGGCGTGCCGCCGCCCACCAGGACCGGATGGGTGACGATCGCGTACTCGTCGATCAGCCCGGCCCGCATGGCCGCCGCGGCGAGTGTGGCACCGCCGATGTCCATGGGGCCGCCGTCGTCGGCCTTGAGCCGGGTGATCTCGGTGACCGCGTCGCCGGTGACCAGGCGGGTATTCCAGTCGACCGTGCTGGTCGTCGAGGAGAACACCACCTTCGGCATGTCCCGCCAGCGGCGGGCGAACTCGATCTGCGCCGGTGTGGCGCCAGGCTGCTGGTCGGCGGTCGGCCAGTGCGAGCTCATCGTCTCCCACAGTTTGCGGCCGTACAGCGCCAGGCCCGTCGCCCCCACCCGGTCGGACCACCATTGGAACAGCTCGTCGCTCGGTACGCTCCAGCCGAGGTCGTCGCCGGGCGCGGCGATGTAGCCGTCCAGGCTCAGGTTCATGCCGAAGGTCAGTTTGCGCATGGCGCCAGTCTCCCGTGAGTCGGTATTCGTTGTACAGACCCGCACGGCGCGGAAAAGTCATCGGTCAGGCCACACCGAGGGCCAGTTGACCACCACGCCAAGCAGATGCTCCGTACGGAAAGGATCCCCATGCGGGCGGGGTTGTGCAGACGACTTTGGACATTCTGTGCAGTCGACTTCGGAAAATGACACTTTTCAGACATGCCCAGGAGTGTCTTGCGAACGATCGTTACCGGACACCCCACCCACCAGCCTTAGCGCCAGTTTCCCGTGCATTGGTCCGCGACCCCGTTGCCCGGTCAACGATCTACCGGACCATCAGGGTTCGCTTCAGACGTGACGGCACGTATCAGGAGCGTATTGGATCGGGCCGCGATGGTGGCACTGAGCCGGCCACCGGGGCGCCGACGTGCCCGTGGATGGTTGGAATTGCTGCCATGCGCAATTCCCGGGCTAGACTGCGCTCAGGACCTCAGGGCGCTGGTATTTCGTCCCCGGAATACCGGGGTGTGTTATTCATCAGTTCTTGATTAATTCCTGAGGGAATCCGGTGGCCTTTCTTGAGGCCGCATCGGTAGTTTCATGGAAGACGGTTGGTGGCGACGATTAGTCGCTGCTCGCACCGTGTTCCCGGAGTTTTAGGCCCATGGACGGGCAATCTTTCATTGTTGCCCGATCTTCATTTCCCCGAAGGGTCTCCCCATGTCTGATAGCCCAGCACGTCCGCGCCCCAACCGCCGCCGGTTCACCCCCATCGCGCTGGGCGCGGGAGTCCTCGGGACGGTCCTGCTGTCGCTGTCGATGACCGGAACACTGTCCGGGTTCGCGGCCAGCATCACGAACAACACCAACACCGCCGGTTCCGGGTCCCTGGTGATGGAGGAAAAGACCACCGGCGGCACCCCCGTGACCTGCCTGAGCACCGACGGCGGAACGGTCTCCACCAATACCGCAACGTGTTCAACGATCAATAAATTCGGCGGCAGCATGACCATGGTTCCCGGTGGTCCCGCGGTGAATACGCCCATCACCATCAAAAACATTGGCTCGGTCGCGGCCGGCACATTCACCCTCACCCACGGCGCAACCTGCACCCAGTCCAACAACGGCGCCCAGAACGGTACCGCCCTGGATCTGTGCGCGAAGCTCAACGTCGTCATCACCTCCGGCGCGACCACGGTATTCTCCGGCACCGCGGCGTCCCTGGCCGCCGCCCCGGCGTCGGCCATCACGATGCCGCCCGCCCCCGCGGCCGGCGTCAGCGTCCCCTTCAACATCGCCGTGTCACTGGATCCATCCGCCGGTAACACCTATCAGGGACTGGCTGCCTCTCTGCCGCTGACCTGGGCCTTCGCCAGCTGATCCACAGCCCCCACCGGCACCGGAACGGTGCCGCGACGTCCTGTCCGCGGCGCCGATCCCGGCAGGGCAGCCCACCATACAGTTAGGCGTTTGTCATCATGACGGACCTGGCCATGAGGCCGGTGCCGGCCCTTACACCGGACCCCGCACCAGAACCGGCTCTTGAACCGACACCGGCCTCCGGAGTTCACACGGCTCCTGCCGCACCCTCCGGCGGTCAGCGGAGTGCGCACCACCGGGCACGCCGGACCGGCGTCCTGTCGGCGTGGGTACTTTCCGTGGTGGTCGGGATCCTCGTTGTGGCCGCCGTGGTGTTGTACTTGGCGGGCGGGCGCTGGTTCATCATCAGCACCCCGTCCATGGGGGAGGCTGCCCCGGTCGGAACACTCGTGGTCACCTCCCCGGAACCGGTGTCCACCATCCGTGCCGGGGATGTGATCACCTTCCACCCCCCGACCGCGCCGGGCGAGGTGTATACGCACCGGGTCCAGGCCCTCACCGACCCCGGATCTCTAACCACCCGCGGGGACATCAACGGGGCCAACGACCCGTGGACGCTGCACCAGGGGGACCTCGTCGGCCGGTCCGTGGCGGTCCTGCCCGGACTCGGCTGGCTGGTCCGTGCCGCACCCCTGCTGCTGCTCGGGACCATCTTCCTGTGGGTACTGACCCGCCGGTGGGCCTCCTCCCGGTGGAGGGCGCCGCTGCGCATGACGGGTTTGTCCGTGGTCTTCTCCGCCGCCGCTTTCATCTGGCACCCTTTTACCGGATTCGTCCTGCTGACCGCCAGGACGGACCAGGGCGGGGCCCAGGCGGCAGTTGTCTCCACCGGGCTCCTGCCCATCCGGGTCCGGGCAGCCGGCGGGTCCTACGCCGACCTCACCGCCGGTCAGGTCGGGGACCTGTCCATCCCGTCAATGGCCCAGACCGGGTATTACCAGCTCTCCTCTGCCCTGAACCTCTCGGCAGGCGGCTGGGTCATCCTGGCGCTGCTCTGCGCGCTGCCGCTGCTGTGGTGCCTGGTCGTGGGGCTGCCCCCGGACACCATGGCCCGGGGCACCAAGGCGAGGGGCAAGGTCCGGGCGTGAAACCTTCCCGGTACCGGCGACCGGGCGTCCCGGCAGTGTACCGCCGACACCCCGTGACTGTGCTCCTTGCCCTGACCGCCGCGGCCGTGCTGTGCCTGAGCGCCGTCATGGCACCATCCAGTTCGGCAGGATTCCTGGCCAGCGTACAGAACACGGTCAACGAGACCGGTACCGCCACCTACTTCACCTGCAACGACGCCGTCCGGGCCGACGCATCCAGCGCCGTCTTCGGCTACAAACTCGCCGAAACCACAGGCTCCACCACCGCCGCCGACTTCACCCCCACCCCCACAAACGGCACCTACCGCGGCTCCATGACCAGCGACACCACCACGGCGCGGGCCTGCCCCCGAGACCCCGGCGGCGCCTACACCCTCAACGGCTCAACCAGCTACATCTCCACCCCGGCCCTGCAAGCCGGACGAAACACCTTCAGCCTGGAAATCTGGTTCAAAACCACCACCGCGGGCGGGAAACTCATCGGATTCGGCAACGCCCAGACCGGCCCCTCTTCCAGCTCCGACCGCCACCTCTACATGACGGACACGGGCCGGATCGTCTTCGGCGTCTACCCCGGTGCCGTGAAAACCATCACCACCCCCCTGGCCTACAACGACGGGGCATGGCACCTGGCCGTGGCGACCCTCTCCGCGGCCGGGATGAACCTCTACCTCGACGGGCAGAAAGTAGCCACCGACCCGGCAACAACCACCGCACAGGCCTACAACGGGTACTGGCGCATCGGATACGACAACCTCGCCGGCTGGGCCCCCACCCAGCCCACCAATTTCTTCTACAAAGGCAGCCTGCGCTTCGCCGCCGTCTACACCACCGCCCTCACCCCGACCCAGATCACCACCCACTACAACGCCGGCCGCTAAGTGGTGGCCACCCGCCATCTGGCACCGACCCCCGCCGGCCCCAGCGCACGATCCCGTTTCACTACTACCCGGACCGTTACCGCTACTTTCCCGCGCTTTGGTCCCCGACCCCCAGGGAATAACAGCACTCCTATGGTTCGGCGCGTGAAACGATGTACTTTATGGAGAGTCCAGGGACGTTGGACGCGCACCGCCTTGACGGCGAACAGCCTTCCCAGGCGGACATCGATCTGTACCGCGTGCTCAGCGCGGACATCTCCGCCGGCGTCGCTGTGGTTTCCACATCCCTGCGCAAGCGCGACTACGCGGCAACGGTGACTGCTTTTCTCTCCGTCTCCGATGACCCTCCTACGATGCTGGTCAGCCTCTACGCGGGCTCACGCATCGGCGAAGCGGTCGCCGCGACGGGTACATGGGCGTTGAGTCTGCTGCGCAGCAGGCACCAAGGCGCGGCGGACTGGCTGGCCAGTCCAGGGACCCCGGTTGAGGGCCTGCTGGCCCGGGTCCCGTACCGCCGTGGCCCGGCCACCGGGTCGGTGATCCTCGACGGATCGATCGCGTACTTCGAGCTGAGAACGGTTGCCATCCATCCGGCGGCTACACATCTGCTCGTCGTAGGAGAGGTAGTTGCGTTGGGCGGTGATGCTCCGGGGTCGGAGGTACCGGACCCGCTCATACATTTTGCCTCCGCCTACCACCGCCTGGCGCTTTAGAAGCTGCCCGCCCAGATGTACTAACCCGGTACGTTGGTGACGCGTTTGGTGGGTGAGGCGCCTTTTGAGCGCCGTGTGGGGCCTGTGGTGATTGTAGTGCTCGATGAAGTCCTCGCCTGGGGGCGGTGCCGAAACCACAGTTACAGCAGAGTCCAGTGGTGACATCGCCGTCGTCGCGGCAGGCGGTGCCGACGAGGGAACCGTTGCTACCTGCCGGACGGATCCCGCCGGCGAATGCTCCGGGAGGTTCCTGCCGTGCTTTAGCCGCTTTCTCCTTCAGGGGCGCAGCGTTTTGAGGGCGCCGGCCCACGCGATGACCTGGTCGAAGACCGGTCCCAGGCCCTGCACCGCCGGGGGCGACGGGGTGAACGTGGTGTAGTTTTCGAACTCCGTGGCCAGTGGCAGGGAGACCTGGGCGCGGACATCGGCCATCTGCACTTCGGCGGCGATCTGCCGCAGATGTTCCACCGCCCGGGTCCCGCCGGCGCTGCCGTAGCTGACGAAACCGACGGCTTTGTTGTTCCACTCCCGGTAGAGGTAATCGATGGCGTTCTTCAGTGCCCCCGGCACGGAGTGGTTGTATTCGCCGGTGACGATGATGTATCCGTCGAAGGAGGCGATGACCTGCGCCCAGGCCTTCGTATGCTCGTTCCGGTACCGCCCGCGGGAGGGCGGGAGCGGTTCATCCAGCAGCGGTAGACCGAAGTCGGCCACATCGACAAGTTCGAACTGTGCATCAGAACGCTTCTTCGCCTGCTCATAGACCCAGTCCGCGACCGCTTTCCCGACCCTGCCCGGGCGGGTGCTTCCCAGCACGATGGCTATCCTCACCATGGCACCTCATCTCCCCTGCTTCCATGGCAGCCTGTGCCCGTTAAAACACTGTGGGAAGGGCGCTTCTTCCCCTGAGACGGTCGCTGGAGCCATCACCGGACCCGGCGGACTGCACAGCACGTTTGCGGTGTCTCAGATACTGGGAAGGGGAACGTCAGGAGATGAAGCGAGGAAACGCCCGAAATCGCCCAGAAAGGTGTTCCTAAAGCCCGGTTCAAGAGTCCGACCCGATTCATGTCTCCATAGATAGCTGCTGAGGCGATGAAGTCGATCATGCCCGGCTGTCCGTCGGCTTTCGTTGGCCATTAGTCGCAGTTCGAATTGGCCGACTCTCAGAGGGTGCTTTCACCGTCGGCCCTGACGAGACTCGGCATGGAATCACGTCGAGACGTTCGACGGCCCGGTCCGCCGGCGCGCGGCGGAGCCGGTCCTTGGCCGGCGGGTTCTGTTCTTCTCCGTGGTGAAGGTGGCGGGTCCGCGCGTGCGGGTGCTGGGGGCGTGCCGGCCCCGGCCGGAAGCCTTTGGCCACTGGCGCAGTTCCACCGCGCGGCTTAGCCTGAAGTGAAAGGCACCCCGGGAGAGGCGGCAGCCATGTCCACGCACCGTCAGCGGGTACGCCCGTCAAGGCAGGGGGCCCGGCCGCGCGTGCGGCGGCGCGGCCATTGGGGAAAGGACCCGGTGGAGGACCTGCGCGAATGCTGCCGCGCTTCCACGGCCATTGGCGAGACGATCCATGCGGCTGTCGCCGCTGGAACCCCGTGGCGTGACATCGGCCGGGTTCTTGGAGTAGCCGAGGCTGCCGGGTCCAAGCAGGACGTCATCGATGCTCTAGCGGAGAGCAAGCGCGAGCTGTGGCACCGGTTCCGGGGGGCAGGCCGGTCAGATGCGTGAAATGCCGCGGCACCCGCATTGGCCGGGTTCACCATGAGGAGGATGTCGTGAAAGCTGTCCAGTTCGCCGAGTACGGAGGTCCGGAGGTCCTCAAGGTCGTCGAGGTTGAGGAGCCGCATGCCGGGCCCGGCCAGATCCGCATAGCCGTCCGGGCGGCCGGCGTGAACCCGATCGACTGGAAGACCCGCAGCGGGGCCCTGGCGGCCATGATGCCCTTGAGGCTTCCCTCGGGGGTGGGGATGGACGCATCGGGCGTCGTGGACGAGGTCGGTGAGGGTGTTGGTGGCGTCGTCATCGGCGACGCGGTGTTCGGCACCGCGGTTTCGGGTGCCGCCGCTGATTACGCCGTGCTGGCGGAATGGGCGCGGAAGCCCGGCGGCCTGTCCTTTGAAGAGGCTGCGGGTTTCCCGATGGCCACTGAAACGGCGCGGCGGGCGCTGAACCTGCTGCCCATGAGTCCGGGACAGACACTGGTTGTCAATGGTGCCGCCGGCGGGGTGGGTCTGGCCGCGGCGGAGTGACCGTGATCGGTACCGCCAGCGACAAGAACCACGAGTACCTGCGGTCACTCGGGGTGATCCCGACGACTTACGGCGGGGGTCTCGTGGACCGTGTGCGCGAGCTCGCCCCGCAGGGTGTCGATGTCGCCTTGGACACGGTCGGCTCCGGCGTGCTGCCGGACCTTACTCGGCTCACGGGCAGTGCCGATAAGGTCATCACCATCGCCGACAGTGATGCCGCCCGGTACGGTGTAGGGTTCGCTTCCGGCGGCGTGGGCCGCGCGCCGGAAGCACGTGCCGAAGCCGCGGAGCTGTTCGCGCGGGGAAAGTTCAGGCTGCCGGTCGCGGAGACGTTCACGCTGGAAAACATCGCGGCCGCCCACGCGAAAAGCGAACAGGGACACGGGCTCGGGAAGTACATCGTGAGGGTCAGCTGAGCCTCGGACCTGGCAGCAGCCGTGATGTACCGCTGCTGCGGCCTGTTCCTGAGGCAGCCGGTTCAGTGTCCGTGACCCGGCCGGAACCAGCCGGAACATCGAATGCGATCCGCGGGGAAATGATGAACCAATGCGCCGTTACCGGGGGAACCGCGGTTCCGTGGCCGACCGGGCACCGTGGGTGTGAAGCCACCGGACGAGGTCGGCGGCACCGTTGCGCCGCGCCGCGTCCAGAGGCGTCAGCTCTTCCCGCGCCGGTATCCGGTTCAGGTCGGCCCCCCGGCCATGAAGGTAAATCGCGGCATTGAACTGCCCGCCGTGGCAGGCGTACCAGAACGCGGCATTGAGCTCTTCCGGCGACGGCGGCGCCGCGTCGGGGAAGCCCTCGAGGATGCGGGATCGTAGTCCCGTAGCCGCCGCCTGCCACAGCGTCGTGCGTGCACCGCGGTCGATCAGGTGCCGGGCCGCCTGCCACTGCCCGAAGCCGATGGCATCCGCCAGTGGTGTGCCGTCTCCGAACACCGCTCCCGGGGCTTCAATGTCCGCGCCGGCGTCCAGCAGGGCGTCGAGGGCCTCGACATCGTTGCTGCTCGCGGCCCAGTGCAGCGGGGTCTCGGCGTACGGCCCGGTGCACGGGGCGCTGACGTCAGCCCCGGCTTCGGCGAGTATCGTGACAGTCTCGGCACTGTGGGGGTAGTGGCCCGGGAGGTCGGTGGCCACATGCAGGAGTGTGCGTGCCACCCCGTGCGGGTCTCCGGTGCCAAATCTGGCGCCGGCCAGGGCGGGGTTCTCACGCAACAGCCGCCTCACCGTCAGCGGGTCGCCGGTGTGGATCGCCCGGACCATGGCATCAGCGGGCGGACCCGCAATATCAATCATCGCAACGCCTCTTTCTTCAACTGCATGCACTATCAGCCCGGCACCGGTGGAGGCACTCACCACGTGGCCGGGGACCGGCGTCGGCTGAGGGGAGCTGTCAGGAATCCGGGGCATCCGCCGGTCGTCAGACCGCAGTGCCGGCCCCCGGCCGGACTCGACCGGGTGGCTGTTCAGCAGTCCCTGTCCCGCGAATGCCGGGGAACAGGGTCCGGTAACTCCCGCGGGAGCGCTGCGTAGCAGTCAACGGAGGGAACGCCGCACACGCGGCGACGAAGCAATTGTCCCCGGCTCACGGACTGACGCTCACCCGGTCCCGCCGGGGCGGCGCTGGCCACGTTTCTCGTGGAAAGTAGCGCGTGCCGATCCATGAATGTCCGCGACGATGTGGCGCGTGAAGCGGATCAAGGCCGTAAGCACATTATACGCTTTCGGTGCGGTACCGATCGTGGCTGTTACCTATCGATCCCGGGCCCGTCGGCTTGTTCCTGTCCGGCCCTGGACCGAATAAACTGCCGGTCCTCGTCGGAGAGTTCGAGCTGCCCGTGCTGATCCTCGCCAAGGTTCCCGTGAATGACCGTATTGATGGCGTGGACCACGGTCCGGGGCAGAGTAACGCACCCGGGGTTCTCCACCAGCCACTGCCGGGTGCTGGAATCGAGCTGATCCCACCACTGCTCCATTGAACCCATGGTCCGTTCCGTCCTGTCCGTGGTTGAGCCTCAGACGTACCATTGCCAGCCGGGAGGCGTCCATGCCGGCGGGACTGTGTGGCTGCTGAACCGGCCGCATTTGCCGCAGGTGTAGCTGACGGTGGCCGGCAGCGGCCGGCCGTCGGGCAACACCCGGGGTGGGACAAATACGTCAAAGATCAGAAGCTGTCCGTGCCGCAGGCGGTGCAGTACGGCGCAGCCAGGTCCGGGGTCGGACCGGCTTCGGTTGTGCGGTGTCCCCGGCCGCGCGGTTGAGTCACGGTCACAGTGTTGCCACCTTCGTTGGTGCCGGTGCCGGGGCCGGTCCGCGTGCGGGTATGCGTGCTGCGTTCCGGCCGTTGCCGTTGCCTCTGGCTATGTCCCGTGGTCATCGTCGAACCACGCAACCAATGCGGCGGGAGAATGCCGTGTTCCCGCCGTTCGAGTCACTGCGTGTCAGCGCCCCTGGGGGCAGGTATCCAGCCTATCCCGGACGCCTGGGCATCGGAAGGGCGTACGGGGCAGGCTGCACCTTTTGACTGTCCGGTGCGGGACAGCGGGGAAAATGTGGTGCGGGGGCCATCCACGTCCGGCTGCGGGGTCGGTCGGGCGCGTCGTTCCACGGGAACCGGCCAGACGGTTTCAGGCGGCGGTTCTGTTGGCTGGAAATAGACGGTTCTTCCGCGTATGTTGGTTGGGGACGCGCTGTGGCGCGTTTCACATTTTCGTTCATTGAACAACTGATTGAGTTGCCAGACCGGAGGGGAAGGAACGCAGCGTGGCGTTCCGGCCCCGGGAGACAGCTTGTTGAACGTGGGCTTGTGTGCCCGCCTCCAGGAGGACCGCAATGACCGGAACTTTCGAACTCTTCGTTGACGAGGATTTTGGCTATAGGTAGGACTTCTCATCCATGCACAACACGATCGCCTGCTCCGGCGGGTTCAGATACAGGCCCACCACATCGATGAGTTTCTCCTCGAACCGCGGATCGGTGGAAAGCTTGAACGCCTGTAGGTGTATATCAAGCGTGTGATCGCCGATTCGGCGTCGCGACGCTGCTCAGATGTCAGCATGTTTTCCTTCACTTCTAATCGGCAGTACGACAGCCCCTGCTCGCGCTGGGCGCCGGAGCGTTGACTGCTACAAATCTGAAACGCCCGAGTCAAGACGGGACTTGGAAGCCCCTGCTTGAGCGCCGGGTTTTGGTGTCTAAACCTCGGAGGCTGGATGCACGCTGTCTGACGGCAGCAAACTTAATTACAAAGAAGCGGATACCGCGCATCCGTATAACGAAATTACCATAGAAGCGGATACGTCGCAACCGCTTTGGTAGGCTCTTGGATATGACCGACGTAAAGCTGCGTAAGGATGCCGCCCGCAATCGCGCACGACTATTGGAAGCAGGGCGCGAGGTCTTCGCCCAGCGGGGCCTGGATGCGACCCTGAACGATGTCGCCCACCATGCCGGCGTGGGTGTGGGGACCGCGTACCGACGATTCGCGAACAAGGAAGACCTCATCGACGCAATTCGATGCCAACAGGACAATGAGCTCGAGGCAATCCTTAATGAATCCCTCGCCATGGATGACCCTTGGGACGCACTCGTACTCTATTTGGAGAAATCGCTCGCTCTGCATGTGAAAGATCGCGCCATGGCCGAACTCCTCACCGGACGGCGCGTCCGGCCGGAAATGCACGATCAGAGCCGCAACCGACTCGCGCCCCTCGTGAATCGCGTCGCCAAACGTGCACGCGACGCCGGAGTAATACGCGCAGACGCTACCGGCACCGATTTGATCTTCCTCCAGATAGCCTGCATCTCCATCAGCAACGTCGTGCAGGACGGCCCCGAAATCGAAGAACGCAACGATGCCCCCGACCTATACCGCCGCTATCTATGGGTCATCCTCGACGGCCTGACCCCTCAACGCGACGACACCGCACCACTCCCCGTACAGGCACTTACGACGGCGCAGCTCCACACACTCCTCAGCGGCCCCATCGACGCGGACAACTCACACGCGACGCGAAGCACCTAACCCCGCCAACGCGGCGCCTGGCGCATCAATACGAAATGAGAAGCACAGCGGCTCAGCAGACCTGGGTATCAGCCCTCGGATAACAAACGCGAAAGATGAAAACCTTCCCGTTAGACGATCCCCTAGCGGACGCTACACTTGTAGCACTTTCGACCGAGCATCCGCAGCTGCTAGGTACTGAATGCGTGTCCAGCCCGTAGTTTGGTGAGGGTGGTTGCCTGTTCGAGCCAGGCTCTCGCAGCCTAGGCCTTTATACCTTTCTCCTGGCGTTCCCGCACGGCGGGAACGATGAAAGACATCATTACGCCAGCAATCAGGGCAAGCGCTGCCGCAGCAGCGAACGTGACCCGCCAACCAAACGCGTTTCCTGCCAACGATGCGAGGGGTGCACCGAGTGCAATGCCCAGGCTGGTGGCGGCGAAGACGACGGTGATCGCCTTCCCGGCGTGCCGCGGACCGGCGATGCGGACAGCGACCGCCGGGAAGAGAGTGCAAATCAGCGCGTAGCAGGCGCCGCCCAGGAACCGTCCCACGTCGGCGGCGACCAGGGTCGGCGCCGCGGCGACGATCACGTTGCTGGCGACGAAAGCGACCATGACGACATTGAGCGCGCTGCGCCGCGAGAAGCGCAGGGCAAGCGCGGTCAGCGGGAGCACCAGGACCGCGTTGCCGAGCGCATAGGACGTAGTGAGAGTTCCGGCGGCCGCAGCGCTGATGTTCATATCGGCCGCGATGCCGCCGAGCAGCCCGGCCGGACTGAGTTCGATGGCAACGGCAAGGAACCAGGCGAACCCGAGAACGAGGATCGGCACCCACGGGAACCGCGTCGGCGCACCCGCTTCCGTAGGGCGGGCGGCGGCTTCCGTGAGGGCCGCGGCCGGGTCTGTGAGCTGCACGGCGGAGTTGGTCATGATCTTCCTGATTCCTGGGACAAGGGGTCGGCGGTGCGAGCGGTACTTCATAACTGGGTACTCCGTTCGTGGAGGGAAGAGTCAGGAAAAGTATGAGTACTTGTGCCGGTAGCTAAGCCGGTACGTGTGCTGGTCCTGGGATCAGCGATCGATGGAGTCCATGTTGGCGTCGTCGTGCCGTGCCCCTGCTGCGGGCTGGAGTGAGTTCAGGCGTTCGAGCTGGTCGGTGGTGAGCTCGACGGAGTCGGCTGCGGTGTTCTCTTCGACCCGGGAGACGCGGCGGGTGCCGGGGATCGGGGCGATGTCCCCGCCGCGGGTCAGCAGCCAGGCCAGCGCGGTCTGGGCTGGGGTCGCGCCGATTTCTGCGCCGATGCTCTGGACTTCGTCGACGATGCGGAGGTTCCGGACGAAGTTCTCGCCCGTGAAGCGGGGGTTGGTTTTGCGCCAGTCGTCGTCGGCGAAGTCGTCCACGGTCCGGATCTGCCCGGTCAACAGCCCGTGTCCGAGCGGTGAGTAGGGGACGAAGCCGATGCCCAGTTCGCGCAGCAGCGGCAGGATCTCCTCTTCGACGTCGCGCGTCCACAGGGAGTACTCGGTCTGCAGCGCGGTCACGGGCTGCACGGCGTGGGCGCGGCGGATCGTGGCCGGGGACGCTTCGGACAGTCCGAAATGCAGTACCTTGCCCTCGGTGATGAGGTCAGCGACTGCTCCGGCGGTTTCTTCGATCGGGGTGTTCGGGTCGACCCGGTGCTGGTAGTACAGGTCGATGTGATCGGTGCCGAGGCGCTGCAGGGATCCCTCGACGGCCGTGCGGATGTTCACGGCGCTGCTGTCGATTACGCCGGGGCCGCCGCCCTTGTGGGAGACGAGCCCGAATTTCGTGGCGATCTTCACCTGGTCACGGCGGCCCTTGAGGGCCTGGCCGACGAGTTCCTCGCTGAGGAACGGGCCGTAGATCTCGGCGGTGTCGATGTGGGTGACGCCGAGGTCGAGGGCGCGGTGGATGGTGCGGATCGATTCCGCGTTATCCAGGGTCCCTTCGCTCGTGTAGGTGCCGGCCATGGTCATGGCACCGAGGCCGATGCGGGAGACTTCCAGGCCTCCGAGGCGTGCGTTCTTCATGTTGTGTTTCCTTTCGGTGTGGTTTTCAGGCCTGGGACGTGGGCATGGCCCACAGCTCGGCGATGGAGGATCGGCGCGGGCGGGTCACCATGAACGTGATGCTGTCGGCGATGTCCCCGGGCTGCAGCGGCTCGGGGATCGCGTCGGAGGCGGCGAGTTCGTTCTTGATGGTGTCTTTGTTGTGCGAGACGAGTTCGGTGTCCACGGCACCCGGCTCGAGCACGCCGACGCGGACGTGCTTCTTCGTGACCTCCTGGCGCAGGGCTTCGGTGAAGCCGTTCACGCCGAACTTGGTCATGTTGTAGACGCCGAAGTTCGCCCACGCTTGCCGTCCGGCGATCGAGGAGATGTTAACGATGTCGGCCACTTCCCGCAGCTCGTCTTTGGCCGCCTCGAGCAGGTGCGGCAGTGCCGCGTTGGTCATGTAGAGCAGGCCGTTCTGGTTGACGGAAATCATCCGCTCCCATTCCTGAACATCGGCACCAACGATTGGGCCGAGGAGCATGAGCCCGGCGTTGTTGATCAGGATGTCCAGGCGGCCGAAGCGGTCGACAACCTCCGCTACGGCCTGTTCGGCATGGGTGCGGTCGGTGATGTCGGCCGCGACGGCATAAGCGGTGCCGCCGGCGGCCTCGATCTCGGCCACGAGTTTGTCGAGGCGGTCCTTGCGCCGGGCGACGACGGCGACGGACGCCCCCTGCTCGGCGAGGCGGCGGGCGGTGGCGTCACCGATGCCGCTGCTCGCGCCGGTTACCAGGGCAACGGTGCCGGTCAGTTTTGATGTCATTGGTTTGTTCTCCTTCAAGGTGTGGCCGATTTTTGGGCAGGCGCCAGCCACGTGCGTCCAACGGAATTGTTTTGGGAGTTGCTTGAAATGGTCGGCCTGCCCGCGCCCTGGGTTCAGGGGCACGGCCGGCGCCGATAGGGGGCGTCAGGCTTCTGCTAGTTCCTAGCGTTATTTTGTTCAGTCATGTTCTGTCTTTCCTGGCTGGGGGTTGAGTGTTCCGGGCCCCGCGTGGGAGCGCAGATCTGGGGCAGAAGATCCGCTGGTGGCGGTTTTCTCGGGAGGTGATGCCGCCCAGCTGGCAAGGAACGCCAGCGCGTTTTCGGACGCGGACCCCGGCTCGGCCGTGAAGGTGAACAGGGATTGTCCCTCATCGCCGGGAAGGTGAAGCGTCTCGAACTGCAGCGACAAGTCCCCGGCGACCGGATGGTGGAATCGCTTGGTCCCCGTGGTGTGGATCCGCACGTCATGCCCGGCCCACAATGCGGCGAACAGCCCGCTGCGTGTCGTCAGCTCCCCAACCAGCTCGTTCAACGCCCGGTCATGGGGATTGCGCCCCGCTTCCGTTCGCAACATCGCCACCGTAGTGGCCGCGATCGCTTGCCAATCGGGGTAAAGGTCCCCGGCACCCGGATCGAGGAAGAGGTAGCGCGCCTGGTTCGGCAGCCGGCTCGCGGTCCCCGGACCGGCAGCCGCTGTGGACTCGAACACTGGCCCGTAGAGCGCGCGGCCCAGAAGGTTGGCGGCCAGCACGTCCGAACGTCCGTTCTGCACCATGGCGACCGCTCCGGTCATCCCGTCCAGCAAGCGCAGCACTCCGGGACGGACCCGCTGCTGTGGTGGCCGGCGCGCCGCGCGCCGCGACGGCGAGTTGGCCGTTCGCGCAAGGTCCATCAAATGCGTCCGCTCTGCCTCGTCCAGCTGAAGGGCCGAGGCCACAGCCTCGAGCACAGCGTCCGAGACGCCTCGCAGGCTGCCGCGTTCCAGCCGAGTGTAGTAGTCCGTGCTCACCCCGGCGAGCTGCGCCACTTCCTCACGGCGCAGGCCCGGCACGCGCCGCAGCTCCCCGTAGCTGGGGATGCCGGCCTGCTCCGGGGTGATCTTCGCGCGTCGCGAGATCAGGAAATCACGGATTTCTTCTTTTCTTTCCACATCCACCACGCTACGCAGGCTGGGCGGGCGGTGGCAGTGTCTATCAGACACCCCCACTTGAGGTGGATGCAGGTATGGACGCTCAGAAACGACCCTTTTTGAGAGTGGTCGCTCCCGGCCGTGTAACTTGTGACTGTTAATTCAGATTGGCGGCTTTTTCACAGTTGGGTTTGGCGGTTTCGAGTTGTTGGTGCTGACTGCGGTAAGGGAACTGACGCGCCCGCTCGAGGGCGGGGTCGCCAGGTTTACGTGCTGGTCGAGCGGCTACAGGCGCGGCACCCGGTAGGGTGACGGATCTGGTTCCAGGCCGGGTCAGGTGGCGGCCGAGGCGGGCGTCGTCGCCGGCGGTGGAGGCGGTGATCGAGTCGATCCGCAAACGCGCCATTTGAAGCGGCAGAGGAGGTCGGTTCCTCCGTAGGGAACGACTGTAAACATTCGATGGCGACGGTCAGAGATGAGCGACCCATGGGCCGGCGGTCGCGCTCGTCAACGATAACCAGATCAATCACAGGGGTGATCGATCGGCACCTGATCCGACGGCGCGCTGATTACAAGGAATGGTGGTCACCCTTGAACCTCCGTCGGGCGTTCCCGTTGGTCTGTCCCTGGTTGGAACGATGGTGGACCTGGCCGTAATGCCTATCACGGCAGTGTCCCTGGCGGCCTTGACCAGCCACGTGCCGGCCGCTGGGCCGACGGCATCGCACAATCCGGAAGACCGCCGGTTGTTACCAGCTCAAATCGGACCGGTAGATACCCGTGCTGCGGACCACCGATGTTGGTGGTCCGCAGTCGCGGCTGTTAGAGCGTTTCTGAGAATTCGACCTGGGGCGCCTTTCTGCGGAGGCCTTTTGTGAGGATCAGGAGATACACGAGGCCCGCTGCCAGCCAGATCACGCCGATGGTGAGCGCGTTCGGTGCCAGGCTGGTCCAGATCCAAAGTGTCAGCAGGAAGCCGATTCCCGGGAGGACGCCGTAGAGGAAGACATCTTTGCCGCTGCGACGCTTTTCGTCCCACAGGTAGCGCTTCATAACTGAAAGGTTGACGATCGAGAAGGCGATTAGCGCCCCGAAGCTGACAATGGAGAACAACAGATTGACGTCGGCGTTGACTCCCAGAACGGAGATGACTGAGACGAGCATGATTGGGATGATGGGGGTTTTGAAACGCGCCGAAAGGGTGCCGAAGATGCGGCGGGGCAACATGCCATCGCGGCCCATGCTGTAGAGGATGCGTGAAACGGAGGCCTGCGAGGTAATGGCGGAGCCTGTTGCCCCGGCGACGTAGGCCGCGATGAAGAAGATGTTCAGGAAATCCCCGCCGGCCTTGAGCATGACCTCGCTTGCGGCCGAGACGGGGTCGTTGAATCCGGTGCCGGGGAAAACGAGTTGGCTGATGTAGGCAAGGACGAGGAAAAGGAGGCCAGCACCCACCGTGACAATGATGATGGCCCGGGGGATGTCCTTCTTTGGGTTTTTGGCTTCCTCTGCCATCGTCGAAATGGCGTCGAAGCCCAAAAAGGACAGACACAGCACGGCTGCACCGGCCATGAGGGTGGAGAAGGTGACGTTTGCCCCCCCGTCCCCGGTAAAGGGCGCGCCGAGGTTGACGCTGTGGTTTCCCGTGGCAACGAAGCCGACGGCGATCACGACGAAAACCGCGATGAAGACGAATTGAACGAGGACGATGAGGTTGCTGGCTGTTGCGACTGAGCTTATGCCGACGACATTGAGCACCGTGACCAGCAAGATACAGGCAACGACGAAGATCCAGGCGGGAACGGCGGGGAAGAGGATGTTGAGGTAGATACCGATGACCAGGTAGCTGACCATGGGAAGCAGCATGTAGTCCAGCAGCAGCGACCAGCCGGCGAGGAAGCCGATATTTGGCCCGAAGGTCTTACTGGCGTAGGAGTACGACGAGCCTGCTACCGGAAACACCTTGACCATCGAAGCGTACGATTTGGCGGTGAAGATCATCGCCGCGAGAGTGATGATGTACGCCAGTGACGCTCGACCGCCGGTGCTGGCCGACACTACACCATAGGTTGTAAAGATGGTCAGGGGAACCATGTAGACCAGTCCGAAAAAGACCAGCGACGGCAGTCCGAGGACCCGTTTGAGTTTGATTTGCTGAGGCTGGATCGAGCTGGCTGCCCGGGCTGGCGGGGCGGCTTCAGGACCGGATGAATAGTTTGGCATGATTGCCTCCAAATGGACGTTGTGGTGCAGGTTGTCCCGGGGGAGCTCCGGAATTCAGGGAAGAGTAAGGTGTGTTCGGCCGGACAGGTGCGGATGACAGGAACGTCAAAGTCCGTACGGGGTTCTGGGTAGCGGGTACCTTCCTGCTGTCATACCGGACTCGTGTGCGCGAGCCGGGTGTCGGCATTGTTGGTGATAAAGGTAGGGCGGCCTGCCAGCCACGTGCCAAGGACTTCGAGGGCGGCGAGCCCGTCTTCGGGGACACGCCTCGGGTCTTCCGAGAGCAGGACAAGGTCAGCACTCATACCTGGACGAAGCGCCCCCCAGTGCCGCTCCGCGAACGCCTGATAGGCAACGCCTGAGGTGTAGGCTTCCAGGGCCGTTTCGACGTGGATCCTCTCGGCCGGGATCCAGGCTGCGCCGGCGACGTAGTCGCCGCCTTGCCGAGTCACTGCCGTCGCCAGACCGGCCACGGGGTGGTGGCCGGTGACCGGCCAATCACTGCCGAAGGACAGGTGTACGCCGGCCCGTGCCAGCGAAGCGATCGGGTACTGTTGCTCCGCCCGCGGTGCACCCAGCCGGGGAATTGTGAGCAGCCGCATGACTTCGTCGGAGCAGGCCCAAAGCGGTTCGAAGTTGGCCACGGCTCCGAGCGCGGCGAAGCGTTCAATGTCGGTAGGATCGACCAGTTGCAGGTGGGCGATCACCGGTCGCCGGTCGCGGTAGCCGTTGCGTCTTTGGACTTCCTCAAGCCCGTCCAAGGCACTCCGGACCGCGGCGTCACCGATGGCATGCAGGTGAAGTTGGAACCCCAGCGCGTCGAAGGACGCCATGGCCTCGTGGAGTTGGTCGCGCTGCCAGTTCGCCAGTCCCGTTTCAGCCGGAGCATCCGCGTAGGGGGCGAGCATGCAGGCAGTGTGGCTTTCGATGATCCCGTCGATAAAAAACTTCACCGTGTTGGCCGTGAGCATGCCGCTGCCGAGGTTCTCGATCCTGCTCCGCGCGGCAACGAATCCTTCCGGCTGGGTGTTCCAGATCCTTGGGTCCGCACGGAAGGCAAGATTGATGCGGGCATCGAGGCGCCCAGAAACGACGGCGGCCTCATAGGCGGGCACATCCTCGAGTTCCACCCAGGCATCCTGGATCCAAGTGACACCGGCAGCGGCATACTTGGCGGTGGCAGCCTGCAGAGCGGCAACCCGTTGCTCCAGCGTGAACGCCGGAGCCACACGCGTAACCAGGTCGATGGCCCCTGCCTCCATAAGCGTGCCCAGCGGTGATCCATCGGGGCGTCGCACAATCCGGCCGAGCGCCGGTTCCGGCGTGTTCCGATCGATCCCGGCAGCGCGCAGGGCCGCGGAGTTGACCCAGATCGTGTGATAGTCCCACGACCTAAGCAGCACCGGCCGGTCAGCGACTGCGGCGTCCAGCCACTCAGCGTCGAACATTCCGCCTGGCGCCAGCGTGGCATTGTAGCTAGCGCCGATTACCCAGCCACTGTCCGGATTGGCATCGGCCCAGCCGCGTACTGATGCCGCGATTTCCTCCACCGACCTGCAGGATCGGATCTGCGGGCCAAAGTCCTCAAGGCCGCCGAACAACGGATGGGCATGGCCGTCTGCGAAGGATGCCGAGAGGTAGCCTCCCGCCAGATCTACGGTCTCTGTGGCCCCCGCAAGCAGAGCCATGGCTGCGTCGCCGACGGCCGTGATGATGCCATCCTGCACGGCGAGGGCTGTAGGGCCTGACTGGCCCGCCGCATGATCGGCGTCGGCAACAGTACCTGAATGGAAGACTGTCAGTGTCATGAAGAGCTCCAATAAATTTAATGCGAATAAATTTGTTGGAGCTACTCTATGATGTGATGGAGGCAACATGCAATAGGCGAGGGGGAAAATGTCGAACGTGGTCCAGCGCAGGGTCGGACGGCCGAATAAGAGTGTCTTGAGCCGGGAGCTGATCCTGACCACGGCCCTCCGGGTGCTCAAACGCACTGGCCCGGACGGATTCACTATGAACGCCCTAGCTGCCGAACTCGGGGTCAAGACTCCTGCCCTCTACCACCATCTCGGCGGAAAGAGCGACATCCTTGCCGGCATGCGCGAATACATCTCCGACCGCATCGACACCTCGGCTTTTGGTGTCCAGCCCTGGTCCGAGGCCGTCACGGTCTGGGCCCGTTCCTATCGCAGGGCATTCGCAGCCCATCCGCATGCAATCGCACTACTAGCAACGCTTCCCATCACCGGCGCGCGCCGCACACTCACAATGTACGAGGCCGTCTCCCGGGGCTTCAGGGACAGCGGCTGGCCGGAAGCACTGATCATCAACACCGTCGTGGCCCTGGAAAACTACATCCTCGGCTCGGCCCTCGATGCAGTGGCGCCTCCCGACATGCTCGAACCCGGGGACTTTGCTGAGGAGGTTCCGGTATTCGCCGCCGGACTCCGGGCCCGGGACCAGGCGCCCAATTCCATTTCGCCAGCGGACCAGGCCTTCGAACTGGGACTGGCAGCAATAGTTACAGGGATGGAGGCCACGCGAGCCGTCCTGACCCAGGCCAGCCGGCAACACTGAACGCCGGCCGGCCCGCGTCCGCATCTCGAACATGCCGCCAATAATGTCGAGAAGGCATGAAGTCAGTTAGCACAACGAGAGCGCGTCAAAACTTTAACGAACTGGATGCCATCGCCGACTTAAGGGAAACGGGAACCTCCCAGGCTCCTCACGTACGTCCAACCGACAAAAATGAAGCGCGATCAAAAATGAAGCGCTATCGAGGTGCGCAAGCTCGCGAATTGCGCCTTCGCGCGCGGTGTCCCATCTAGTTCCACTCGTCCGGCAGAACATACAAAGCCCGCGCCAGCGGCGCTCGGCCTCCGGCGATCATGCTTGGATCGCCATCGAAGGCCGAACGTCCACGGTTGCGGGTTCTTCAGGTGAAGACATCACCGTGTTTCAGAAAGGACCGTATCTGCTACAAACCAGCCAACTCGTTGAAGAGATTCAATGCTGTGACTTTCAGCGATAAATGGCGGCGTTTTCACAGCGCTATTTGGCGCACGGAGCTGTCCGCAAGGGGATCCTTTACCGGACACGACGAGGACGGCCAACAACGACGATCCTGGTTCCTCAGCGGGACGTCGGCGTAGGGGCCGGTTAGTCGAACTCGAACGGCGACACCGGCGCAGAGGATGACGGCGATGCCTCCGAGGATTGTGGCCCAAGTGAGTTGTTCGTGGAGCAGGAATCAACCAACTCGAAACCATCACCGACGACGTCATCGAAGCCGCCGCCAGCATCCTCGTCATCGGCAACTAGCGACACTTATCGATCACAGAACGCCGCCACACAGCGGCAAAGTTCACACCTTAGGGGCTCGCCGGGCTGGATGTCCCGGTCTGTTAAAAATCGGGGCCGAGGTTCAACAACCAGGAATTATCATTCCATCTGAGTGAAAATTGAACCACCGCAGGGTTCCCGGATGAGTCCGTGGTGCTTACTCGAACGGCAGCGACGTCCGGGGTGGATTCCGAAGAATAGACAGTGGTGGATCCAGAGTCTTTGACCCCGCCCCACTCCGAAAGCATCAACTTGGCGTTAGAGTCCGCAGTCTGCGGGCCGGGCTGCGCAAGCTTGACCAACTGGTCCTTGTCCTGGGCATTCAAGGCCTGCATGACCGATGAGACCACCGCATCGCGTTTACCTAGATCAGGTGCCGGTCCGCTCGTGCAGGCGCTAAGTGAGAGGAGCAGGACAACGCATGCCATAACGCTCGTGACCAGCAAACGGATTTTCATCGTCTCGATCCTATAGTTCTCAATGTGAGCCATAGAGGCAGAGTACGCGAGTCCTTCATGCCACACATGGAGTACTGGAGGTGCCGTATAGGGCAGGGCTGGCATCATTCCCGGCTCTGCTGTGCCGGCGACGTTCAGCGAGAAACATCAGAGCCGTCTCATAAAAAGGATCGATTAATGAGACAGGAGGTGGATCGCCCGGGGCTCCAGGAGTTCCCGGCGCCACAAGGGCTGTGAATCGCCGCGGTATTTGGGCCGCATGTAATGGCGCTTTTTGACGCAACGATTGCTGTAGGCTCCGATTCGAACCTTGGAGGACTGATGCTGAACTACTTTCGCGAGGCGCAGGAGGCGCGATTTGCAACCCCTGCGCGCCGAATGTATGGCTATGTCTCTGCCGGCATCGTGGTTGCCGTCGTGACATTGGTCTTTGCGGGTCTCGCACCAATATGGATTTCTTGGGCCACCTTCGTCGCTTCTTGCGTTCTGGACGCCGTCCTGACCAGAAATTGGATCAGGGAAGACGCGCTCCAGGCCTACCGACGCGAATATCCCGGCTGACGTTGCTCCGGGTCGCGGGCAACGTAATGACAGCGGCTCCAACGACCATCATCGAAACAAAACGGGGGAAGCTTTGGACCAACGTCCGACACATCACACTGGAAAGCCACCGGTACTGTCCGTCGTCCATCTTGTCCTCAGCCTCGGCGCCTTGGCGGCAACAAGTGCCGCGGCCATCCTGTGGAATCCGATCGACACGGATTTCATCACTCGCGCTGACAGTGCGGGGTGGGACATGACCATGCTCCTGCCTCACCAAATGGAACTCTCGCTCGTCGTCAATGCGTCAGTTCTCATAACCTTTGTCCTCGTCGTGACCGCGTTCTATGGAGTGCTGGCATCACGCCGGCGGGCCAAAGACTCACACGGAGCAAGCGCATGAGCTACGAGCGGCGCCTGACCTTCAACCTAAGAATGCGCGGGTTGTCCGAAGCCGAGATCGCCGGAGTACTCGACGACGTGCGGGCGCATGAGGCCGCCGCAGGGAATCTAACTAACGCCGATTTCAGCACGGCCGAGGACTACGCGAAGCATTTCCCCAGGAAGAAGAGGCGGACACGGGGAAGCGCCATCGTGGTCATAGGGGGAGTATTGGCGATCGCCTACATTCTCTTCGCGATCCTCCTCGCGATCCTCTTCAGAGCCGATATTCGAGAGTACGTCGGCCCGATCACGCTCTGGCCGGGGCTCGTATTGATCCTTGCTGGGACCTTGGCTGGATTCCTGACCGATTACTTCCAGCCTGCCGGAGCTCACGAGCCCGCTAAGGTTCCCCAAACGGGACGGTGACAACGCCAATCAGAGCTGCGAGATAATCGCCACTTACCTGTGGATTTGATCGCTTCGTGGCGGCATTCTGTGATCGCTTAGTGTCGCACCTGCGTAAGCCGATCATGCAGCAGCCGGGGGCAGCTCCGGAAGCCGAGGAAAGGACGTCCTTGCGGACCGCCCAACGGCCGACCGCTGCCGCTGCGCCAACGGTGGCCCATGGGATCAGCAGCAAGGGCTGCCAGCCGAGACCCAGGACGCTTCCCAGCAGCCAGAACGCTAGGGTGGGCACCGCGAAAAAGGCCCCGATGTGGATCCTTTGATTCCGGACTGGGCGCAGAAGGTAGGCCAACACCCAGGCCAGTGGCGCCGCGAACACCAGGGAAACTCCGAAACCATAAAAAACCACCACGCCCAAAAGGCCCCATACATGCCCGCCGTCCGTGCCGTCTCGCGCGGCGGGCACGCCGTAGCCTGCCGCAACCAAGAGCAGCAGCAGGCCTACCCAGAGCGAAGTGGCGATCAACCAGCCCTTGATAAATGCGTACGCGTCCAGGACCACCCTGTGTGATCGAACTGCCTGCGGCTGCGCCGCGTCCCCCAACGCCATGGGCCTAGCCTACCGATGCGCAAAACGTTCATGTATGTCCGCCCGATAGAGGATCGGCTTACGGGCGCTGGTGCGACACCGAGCGATCACAGAATGCCGCCACGAAGCGATCAAAACCACAGCCGTCAGTACAGGCATAAAGGGTCGTTATTGATGTTCTCGACGGGCCTCTCCCCTGGCGTTCCCGTGGCGGCGCGTCGCCACGGTGTTCGCCGTCTTAAGCCGCTAAGGGTTCCCCATACGGGACACCGAAACCGCCATTCCCAACTGTGAATTGACCGCCATTCCCAGTTAACAGTCACAACTGTGGGCAGGTCTTTTCTCGGCGTGTCGGCCGCCGCCAAAAGCCCGCCCGCACACGGGCCGTTAACGGTCTGCTGTCGACGTGCCACCACGGCGTCGAGGTGCACCGAGTACGTCGCCGCCGATTGACCAGACGACGAGCGCGGCGCTAAGCACGATCAAGACAGGTACTTGGACGACAAGCTGCGAGTCCCGCGGTAGCCAGAAGGCGGCAACGATCACCGCCAAACAAAACAACGCTATCCAGCCGGTGAACCTCACGACCGCGCGCAGCTTTCCGCTACCTGACTGACTCACTCGACCGTTCATGCGTTTCATTCTTCCAGCAAGGACCGACATTCCTGATTGGGGCTTGTGAAAAAGTGAAATATCCAACGCTAAGCCTCGGCACGCCCGGAAACGTTGGAAGCCCGATACCATGACATGGCGGCCGGAGGCGCCTGGGCGAAGGAGACGGGGAATGGATAGTGCGGGTCTGCCGGACCGGATTGCTGCGGGCATACAGGTCCTCATCACCGGGGACTATCCAGGCAGCAGCAGCCTCAACGAAGGCCACTACTACGTGGACCGCAGCAATAAGTTCTGGGCCCTGCTCTACGACTCAGGGCTGACCTCCGAGGCGCTGGCCTGGACAGACGACGAAGACCTTCCGCGACTGGGGATCAGTCTGACCGACCTGAACAAGTCCGACGAACTTGGCTCGGGCCACACCCGGTTGGAGGCACTGGTGCGCCGGTTCCGCCCGCAATGTGTGGCCTTCAACGGCAGGGGTGTTGCCGAGGACTACGTCAGGCAGGCCGGTACCCGTCGGCGCGTCGAGATGGGCCTTCAGGACTGGGGAATCGCCGGCAACGAAGTGTTCGTCCTGCCCAGCAGCTCCAGCCTGAACACACACCCACGACTGCTGGGCCGGGACGGACTGCTTCTGGGCAGGCCCGGCTGGTGGGCGCGGCTAGCCATGCACCTGGGGCGGCGCAGCGACGGGCAGGGGGAATAGCCGGCACCTGAAGCGGGGCCGGGGTGAGCGGAACCCACGGAGGCCTCCCGGGCGGGCACTGTCCCCCTGGGGGTATTGATCTCGGCAAGCGCGGTGTCTCGCGCAGGGAGCCACCCGTTACCTTGGCGCGTACACGGCAAGCGTTACACCGTGAGCCCTTGGACGCTCGGGGCAGGAGGGAAAACCAAGTGCTGTCTTGCGAACGATCGTTACCGGACACCGGGTCAACGTGGGGTTACTTCGAAAACGGAAAAATCGTACGCTAACGCGGGCGGAACGCAGCTATGCCCCTGGTCAGCTCAAGAAGTGGATGGGACAACACGCAGGGTGATAAGGAACGAGTCACTGTCGGTCCGTTTGGGGAACCTTGCAGCGGGCGATGCCATGAAGCTGATTCGCGCGCGGAACGTGCTGGGTATGGCCGGACGTCCTGGGGTCTTTGCCTGCTCTGGACGGCCGTCCTCGTTCTCGCAGGGCTGGGTCAACTGTCCACATTCCTCCTCCAGGCCCTGATGGCGAGCATCAACGTTCGTCCACGGACAGCCCGCAGCGAAAATGCGCCGCCGAGGGATCAACACCTCCAGCCCGGACAAGGGACAGCAACCCAAGCATGTAGGGTGCCCATGTTGTTCAGGCCGGTCCGGACATATCATGATCGCAATCAAGCTCGCACGTCAGAGTCAATCATGACCATTCCACCGTTACCGGGCTCATGAGATGTTCTCCCTCATCTAGTTCCTACGGGGTGTTCGGTGCGTTGGCCAGCAGCTCGCCATAGGCGCTGACGGCGGGCAGGGGCCGGGAGTCTGGCGATGACCGCGTGGCGTGCAGATTCTTTGTGTCTGTTGTATTTACAGGGACACAATTTAGGGGGGGCACAGCCGGCCAGGGACTTCAGGGCCTGATGTCCACGCCGCTTCCGGGGGCGAAGGCGATGTGGCCCTTGATTTTCCGGGCCAGCGGTGTCGGGTGCGGGTACATCCAGGCGGCATTCGCCGCCCGGCGGCTCCCGGTGCGTACGTGGTAGTAGCGGGCAACGCCCTTCCAATAGCACAGGGTCCGGACCCAGCTCTTCTCCAAAACGTCCGGGCTCACCGACTCCATGGGGAAGTAGTGGTTGCCTTCCAGATAGACCGTCTCCTCCGAGCGGGCGATCACCTGGCCCTGGAAGGTCGCGGTGATCATGAGGTGCTCCGGCCTATTTTGTAGAGGATGTCGCGGTCCTGGATGATGATGCGTCCGCGGCCCTGGCGGATGGCTTTCCTGGCCGTGAGGTCACTCATGATCTTGCTGGTGGCCTCCCGGGAGGCGCCGAGCAGGCCGGCAAGCTGTTCGTGGGTCAGATGGATAGTCCGGGCCTGTCCGAAGCGGGGAGCGGCCGCGGCGTCACCGAGTTTCAGCAGGGTGGACGCCACCTGGGCTGCCAGCGGGCGCAGAGCAAGATCCGTGAGACGTTCTTCGAGGCGGGCAACCTGTTCGCCCAGGAGCCGCGAGATGCGGATGGCGATGCGCGGGTCCGAGAGCAGGAACCGTTCGACTTCGTCCACGCTGAGCTGGCAGATCATTGCGTCTTCGATGGCTTCAGCGTAGTTGTCATACATCCGCTGGCCCACGAGCATCATCTCCCCGAACACGGCCCCTGGTTCCAGGATGGCCATGGTCAGGGCTTTGCCGTCTTCGGCGACGCGGAAGATCCGTACCCTGCCGGCTTTGAGGATGAACAGCGCCTTGACGGGCTGGCTTTGGCTGAACAGCAGCTCACCGCGCCGGAACAGCCGGGCCGGGGCCATCAGGTTCATCGCCTCGATTTCCTGCGCGCTCAGGTCGGCGAACAGGTCCACTTCGTTTAAACAGCTGAATGGGTCAGCGGGTCCTGTCATCAGGGGGTCAGCCTCTCGTCGCTCCGGGGACCAGGGGCGCAGATCCCCGGAAACGGTGGCTGCCACATCGACCCGGCACGTATCGGTCATGCCTGGCTCTTGAGAACGCGGACCGCCACCAGTGCCAGAATAACGCCATAAATCAGGTGGCCCATGAGGCTCATCAACGCGGTGAGGTCAACGGCGAACAGGGGCATGCCCATCATGACCGGCATGATCATCAGTGGCCCCAGCACCCACCAGATCGCCCCATAACCGAGTCCGGTCAGAGCGCCGCGGCCGTACCCGGACAGGAACCGGTTGCCGAACAGCACCGTGAGGCCCAGCCCGATGAACACTGAAATCACCAGGTGCACCCCGAACCCGACCACTGCCGAGCTGGAACCGACCATGGAGGCGATGACGGGCAGCATGCCCATCATCGCCATGAGCACTCCAAACACGAGACCACCGGCAATACCTCCCGCGACCCCGGCAGCAACGCGCCGGCCCAGGCCCGAGACGGAACCCTGATGGGAAACAGCTGATGCAGAGCTCATGGCAATCACCTTTGATCGAAGTTGTGCTGACCTCCCCAGCGTATTGCCGGGCTCCGAAGGCGTTCAGTAATCTGCACTACACAACGGAACGCTTCTGTCCCGGCCGGCAGGGGTCACCGTGCTTGATCGGGCGCGGACCTTGAGTCCCAGCAGCAGCGGGATGAAGGTTCGTTGTTCTTGCTGTTTCTCCAGCGGTACAAGAACTACACCGACTCATTGGTGGATTTGATGCTGGTGTCCATCGGCGGCATCACACCGTCCCGCTGCGGGAGGCTCTGCGACAAGTCAGGCGGACCGCGCCGTATCCCTCCAAGGCCGAAGTGCAACCCAGAGGCCGCAGCGCCGGCAAATATAGGTGTGTCCGGCTGCGAGTGCATGCAGCTTTTTGCGCTGCATCGTCCTGCCGCAACAGGAGCACGTGTATTCGCTGTCAGAATCCATGGTTTTTGAGCGCTTCTTTGAGTTGATCGACCGTTGGCAGACCCGCGAAGCCGCTTGGAGTCCGGTAGATCCGACAGGCGAGGTCGCTGGTCGGGGCCCCACCGGGAAAGATATCGGCCCCGTCAACTGTGATCGTCGGAGAACCGGCAAAGGCGGTGCCCGCTGTGTCCGCTGAAGACTCCAGCAGCCGCATGTGTACTGCGGTGTCCCCGTGGCCCAAAGCGGCCAGGGCAGTTTCCACGCGCTGGGCTGCTTCAGTCGAGTTGGGGCACTCATCGATGTGCAGCAGTTCTATCCTCATGCAGATATTCTCCATCGCCGACCACTGACATGCAGCAGCTGAGCAACCTATCGGGCTGGAATGTCGTCAGGTCTCTGCCGGGGCGTGGCGTGCCGATTCCAGGGGCGGTCATGATCTGCGTGTTCGGATCGGCAGGGATCGGCGCCGTTGATTTGGGACGGTGGGACCGTGGCGCCCATGGCCCGGGCCTGGTCGCAGATGGCTCAAACAGCGTCCATACGCACATCCTCGGTCAGCGGGGCTGTCTGGTGGGGATCGCTCTCCGGACGCGAAACGGTATTCACTTCCTCCATCGTGCCGCCGGGCAGGCGTCGGTGCGCTCATGTGGCCGGTTATCGTCGGATCAGCCGGGTGTCCAGGTCGGCCCGCCAGCGGCGCAGGAACAGCAGTGTTTTGATAACGGCGGCCGCGGCGGGTGCGCGCAGGCGGGCCCGGACGTCGGCGATCGCGGCGTTCCATACCCCGTCCGAGTAGGTGGGGTACGGGTGCGTGGCTGCGGCGATGTCGGAGGTCCTGAGCCGGTGTTCCATGGCCAGGACGGCCTCGGCCAAAGATTCCCCTGCCCGCGGCCCGACGATGGTGGCGCCCAGGATGTGCCCGCGCTGGTCCGCGATCAGCCGGGTGAAGCCGTCCGTGGTGTTGTCGGTGACCGCCCGGTCCACGTGGGTGTGGTGGATGGTCCGGACCATGGCGTGTGTCCCGGGAGGGTGTGTGGCGCCGACGGCGGCGAGTTCGGGGGATGTGTATGTGACCCGTGGCACGACCGGGCTGATTTTGAGGTTCAGGCCAAGAACGGCGTTGCGGGCGGCGATGCTGGCGTGTACTCCGGCGACATGGGTGAAGCGGGGATGGGCGGTGACGTCACCGGCGGCCCAGACGGACGGGTTCGTGGTCCGCATCCTGGGATCAGTGACGATCTGGCCGTGGGCGTCGGTGGAGATGTCCAGATGTTCGAGTCCGAGCCCGGCTGTGCGCGCCGTGCGGCCGGCCGCCAGCAGCACGGTGTCGGCGGTGACGACCGTGCCATCTCCCAGTTCCAGGCGGGAACCGGGTTTAGCGGGGCTGATCCGTTCCACACGGGTGTGTTCCAGGACCCGGATGCCGTCGGCTTCCAGGCTGGTCTTGACCAGCGCGGCTGCTTCGCGGTCTTCTCTGGGCAGGATCGTTGACCGGATGATCAGCGTGACCTCGGATCCGAGCCGGGCGAAGGCCTGGCCCAGTTCGCAGCCAAGGGGGCCGCCGCCGATGACGGCCAGGCGGGCCGGGATCGCGGGGAGGTCCCAGACGGTTTCGGACGTCACCACCGAAGGGCCCGCGAGCCCGGGAACCTCGGGGACATGCGGGGCCGCGCCCGTGGCGATGAGAGCCTGCCGGAATCTGATTGTCCGGCCGTCAACGGTGGCTACGCCGGGAGCCTCGAATCTGGCAGCGCCCCTGATGAACCGCACCCCGGCAGCCTCCAGGGCCTGCGGGGAATCCGCCGGCTCGATGGTGGCGATGGCATCCCGGATCATTGTGCGCACGATGGAGAAGTCCGGGTCCTGCCCGGTGAGCATTGCCCTGGTGCGGGCCGTGGCGGCGGCGGCCAGGAGTGTCTTGGACGGGACACAGCCGGTCCACAGGCAATCACCTCCGGTCCGGTCGCGTTCGACCAGAACGGTCCGGGCGCCGACGCCGGCGGCCGTCATCGCGCCGACCAGCCCGGCGGTGCCGCCGCCGAGGACCAGCAAATCAACAATCCCGTCCCTGTCCGCCATGTCCGTGCCCTCCGTCGTCGGGTAAGTTTGGCACCCAGGCCCCGGTCACTACCATCGGCCGAGTGTGGCCAACTGGAACGGGAGGGCACCGTCAAGGACAAGTACAACATCTATGCACCGGTCTACGACGTGCTCTCCGGCGAGCGAGCCGTATACCGGGCGGGTCGTATCCAGGGCATCGACGCCCTCGACCCCCGGCCCGGGGATCAGGTCCTGGACATCGGCTGCGGGACCGGCCTGAACTTCCCGCTCCTGCAGGACAGGATCGGCCCCACGGGGACAATTATCGGTATCGACCGCAGCCCCGGAATGCTCCGCCAAGCACAGCGCCGTGCCCGGCTGCACCGCTGGGACAACATCATTCTGGTGCAGGCGGACGTCATCAGCCTCGATGCGTCGGCGGTCATGGAGCAGGTTAGCGGCCAAGGAGGCACCCCGGCCTCGGACGGCATCATTGCCACATATTCGCTGTCGCTGATGCCGGCCTGGCGGACCGCATGGGCGACCATCCAGACCCTGTTGGGCGCGGATGCACGGGTCAGTATTGTCGACATGCAAGAACCGTACGGGAGCGCACGCTGGCTTGCCCCGCTTGCCCGTTTCGCCTGCAGGATTGGCGGTGCAGACATCTTCGCCCACCCCTGGCTGGCCGTGGAGGAAGACTGTGTGGGCGTCCTCAGCCGGTCGGCACGGGGCGGGCATCTCCAGATCCGGGCAGGGACCCTGCAACACCGCCACGAGTAGGCTGGTCGACTCAAGGTTTCAGGGAGCTCCGTCCAGGTCGCCAGCCGTCGGTGACTTCGTCGCTGATTCTGTCCAGGAACGCGTCCGGTCGATGTGAGTGTGCGATTCCAGCCAGAACGGTGAAGCGATGGCATCGGCCAGCGAGACGACGGACGCGGAATTATTCAAGCTGAGCGGTACCAACGGGAGTTAGGCGGCTGGCTGTTGGGACTGTTTGCTTGACTCCTTGACCTGCCCCAGGGACCGAGCAGAATCCGCGTCTGGTCCTCGCGGGTGTCCTGCACTCTTGACGAGCCTCCTGGAGGGTCCAAGAATGAGGCAACAGCTGCCGTCGGGGTGCTCGTCACTGCGCCGGCGGCTTCTCTGGGGCCGAGCCGATGGAGTGGGGTAGGACGTGAAGGCCATAGTCGCCGGGGCGGGAATTGCCGGGCTCGTCGCAGCCCGCCAGTTGGGCCTGGCGGGGTGGGAGGTCGAGGTCCTGGAGAAATCCCCTGCCCCCCGACCTGACGGGTACATGATGGATTTCTTCGGTCCCGGGGTCGAGGCATCGGAGAGGATCGGCCTCTACCCGCGTCTGGCGGCGGTCGCCTACCACGTCGAAGCGGTCGAGTACGTCGACGCCGAGCTACGCCCGACCGCGCGCCTGGACTACGACCAGTTCGCCCGGCTCGCTGGCGAGAAAGTCCTGAGCCTGCTGCGCCCGGACATGGAGCGCGCCGCCCTCACCGCGCTCGAGGACGTTCCCTCCGGGCGGGTCCGCGTCCGCTACGCGGCGCGGGTCTCCGGCGCCTGGGCTGACGACGACAGCGCGGGAGTGGCCGTCGACGCCTCAGCGGTGCCGCTGCCCGGCGCCGATCTCCTCATCGGCGCCGACGGCGTCCATTCCGAGGTGCGCGCCCACGTGTTCGGCCGCGAAAAGGACTACCTGCGCCCCTTGGGCATGCGCGCCGCCGCGTTCATCGTGGCCGATCCCGGGCTGAACGCCCGCTTCGCGAACCGCTTCCTGCTCACCGACACGGTCGACCGGCTGGCCGGGCTCTACAGCCTGCGCACCGACGAGGTGGCCGCCTTCCTCGTCTACCGTGACGCCAACAGAGCACAGGGGGACGGGCAGCCTCAGAGTACCCGGGAGCGGCTCCGCCGGGAGTTCGCCGGCCTGGGCGACGCCGTCGACAGGCTGCTCGAGCTGTGCCCTGAGCACCCATACGATGACGTCGTCGCCCAAATCGTCATGCCCGCCTGGCACAAAGGCAGAGCCATTCTGATCGGGGACGCCTGCGGGGCAGTCTCGCTCCTGGCCGGCCAAGGCGGCTCCCTCGCCATAGCCGGGGCAGCGCTTCTGGGGGACCTCCTCGGGCCCGTGGACTCTCCGTCCGGGATCGACCCGGCCATGGCCGAGTTCGAACGGCGCTGGCGGCCGGTCGTGGAGGAAGCACAGGCCGCGGGGAGGCGCGCGTCGTCGTCGTTCCTTCCCGCGAACAGGACCCAGCGACTCCTGCGCCGCTGGATCATACGTGCCACCCATCTGCCGGGCATCGATCGGCTGGTGGCCCGCCAGATCGTGGGCAGGATCGCAAAGTAACCACCAACCTCCGCTCTCACCGACACGGGTAGCATCGGTACGGTCATAGTCACCTCTGGCCCGGCCCTATCGAGGCCGGTAAGATCGCACTTTCCCCTCAAGGAAGGGAACGCACGCGCCTGAGAGTAATTCTGGACAGGCAAGCGACAAAGCCACGTCCAGGGCCGCGCCTGCAGAATAACGGGTTCGGCAGGTGGCCTGATCGCTGAACACGAAGACAACCCCTGCCAAGCGCAGGGAATCGGTGGTTGGATGGGCCTACGTTCTGTCTTCGGAGGCATGAGGAGCCGCTGTGCGCGCAGCCGACCTGCAAGTTGCTTTACCCGTTGTGCGCCGCGAGACCAATGCGGTGGAAGCCGGGCGCCTGATCGCGGACAGCGGTTTGGTGGGGCTGGTTATTGCAAACGAGCTGGGAGTTCCCACTGCCATAGTCTCGGCCGTGGACGTGCTGCGGCTCATGGTGCCCGGTTACCTTCTCGATGATGTGTCGCTGGCGGCCGTGTTCGACGAGGCTGGGGCAGGCGAGTTGTGGGAATACCTCGCAGAACGGACTGTCGGCGAGATGCTTGACGATGAGGGCGTCGCCGTACGCAAGATCCTTTCCATTGAGTCCGATGCGACCCTGGTCGAGATCGCGGCGCGCATGGTGGATGCCCGGACTCAGATTGCCTTGGTCCGCGACTCACCTCGGGATGCCCCGATGTTTGTCACTCTTCCCGCCGTCATCAAGGCCGTCCTGGCCAGCGCCGGCGCTCCTGACTCACGGAGCGAGGAGCAGTGACGGTCCAGGTCATTCTTGCTCTCGGTGTCTTTCTCACAGCGTATGTTCTGATCGCTACCGAAAAGCTGCCGCGGATGACCACCGCGCTGGGCGGCGCAGCTGCAATGGTTTTGATCGGTGCCACCAATGACGCGGGAATGTTTTTTTCGGCCGAGAGCGGGATCGACTGGAATGTCATCTTCCTGCTGCTGGCCATGATGATTATTGTCGGCATCCTCCGGCAGACGGGACTCTTCGAGTTCCTCGCGATCTGGGCGGCGAAGAAGGCACGGGGCCATCCGTTCCGGATCATGGTGATCCTGGTGGTCATCACGGCGGTGCTCTCGGCACTACTGGACAACGTCACCACGGTGCTGCTCACCGCCCCCGTGACGCTCCTGGTGTGTGAACGGCTCGCCGCGCCGCCGGTTCCCTTCCTGATTGCGGAGGTGATGGCCAGCAACATCGGAGGCACGGCCACTCTGATTGGCGACCCGCCAAACATCATCATCGCCAGCCGAGGGGGCCTGACCTTCAACGACTTCATCATCAACCTTGCGCCGATAGTGGCGGTGCTCCTCGTCGTCTTCATCGGACTGTGCCGCTGGATGTTCCGCTCCGCCTTCCGTTTCCATCCGGACCGTGCCGCGCGCGTCATGGCCTTGAACGAGAAGGAGGCGCTGGGGGAGAAGTCATTGTTGATCAAATCGCTCGTGGTGGTGGGCCTGGTGCTGATCGGTTTTGTTGCCCGCCCTGTGCTGGGGTTCGCACCGTCCGTTGTCGCGATGCTCGGCGCAGGGCTCCTGGTGCTGCTCGCCCGGCTTGAACCGCGAAAAGTGTTCGGGGACGTCGAATGGGAGACGCTGCTGTTCTTTGCGGGCCTGTTCATCATGATCGGTTCCCTGGTCAACCTTGGAGTCATCGACGCGGTGGGCGAGGCCGTCGCTTCTCTCATCGGGGACAACTACGACGCCGCCGCCGTCGCAATGCTCGCAGGCTCGGCTTTCGCGTCCGGCATCATTGACAACATCCCCTACGTGGCCACACTCGCTCCGATTACGCATGACCTTGTGGAGGCAGGAGGCGCCGCAGCCAAGCCCCTCTGGTGGGCGCTGGCCCTCGGTGCGGACCTCGGCGGCAACGCCACCGCCGTCGGAGCCAGTGCAAACGTCGTCGTCATCGGGATAGCGAAGCGCTACGATCACCCCATCTCGTTCTGGACGTTCACCAAATACGGGCTGGTGGTCACCGCCGTCACCATCGGTCTCTGCGTGCCCTACCTGCTCCTGCGGTACTACCTGTTCTGAACCGGTTCGCTAAGAGTCTGTTCCTAAACCTGCTTGGCCAGTCGTTTGCTGGTGATTCTGACAATGGTCCAGCGGATCATGGCTTCGTGGTGGGCGGTAACCGTTCGTAGTCGCGCACGCATCGCCGGTGCCGGACAATCCAGGCCAAGGTCCGTTCAACGACCCAGCGCCGCGGCAGGCCAGTGGATCATCGGCGCGCAATCGGCCGAATAGTGTCCGATCCACGGAATCCTGGGAGCCAGTCTCCGGTCATCCAGTGGCGGAGCGGGTCGACTCCCGCGGGGGCCCAGCCTTCGGTGATTTCTTGGATGACTCTGTCCAGGAAAGCGTCGGGGCGGGTGAGTGGGCGATGGCGGCCCAGTGTGGCGAGGCGACGGCAGCGGTCAGGGCCGCGATGGACGGGTAGAGAGACGCCGCGACGATGGCCAGGCCTTGGCCGTGGCGGGGCTGGTCGCATGCGAGGGCGTCAGAGATTTCCACGGTGTGGGTGGTGCTGGAATTGGTCGTACCAGGTCCGGTTGATGGTGCTGGCGATGTGGAAGGCTTTGCGTACTCCGGAGCGTCCGTGTCGGGTGATGAGGTTCTTGTGGTGGTGCCAGGCAGTGGTGATCTCCGGTCCGCTCCGTGCCGCTGGCGTTTCTTGCCGTGATACTCCTCGGCGCCGGGTTGCTGATGCTGCCGGCCGCACGCACCGCAGCCGGCACTGACCCCCTGCTGCCAGCCCTGTTCACAGCCGTTTCGGCCGTCTGCGTCACCGGCCTGGTTACCGTAGACACCGCCACGTTCTGGACACCCTTCGGCCAGGGGGTGATTCTCGGACTCATCCAAGTCGGAGGATTCGGCATCATGACCCTGGCAACACTGCTGGCGCTCCTGGTCAGGAAGACCATCGGCCTGCGGGGCCAACTTGTCGCACAATCCGAAACCCACACCCTGAACTTCGGGGACGTCCGCTCCGTCCTCTTCCGGGTCGCCCGCATCATGGTCCTGTTCGAAGCCGCCACCGCCGTCATCCTCACCGTCCGGTTCTGGATTGCCTACGACGAGAACCCGGCCACAGCGCTCTGGCACGGGGCCTTCCACGCCATCTCAGCGTTCAACAACGCCGGCTTCGCCCTCTACAGCGACAACCTCATCAGCGTTGCCGATGACCCGCGGATCATCATCCCCATCTGCGCAGCCATCATCGCCGGCGGGCTCGGCTTTCCCGTGCTCATCGCCCTGCTCAGGGGCGGGATCAGGATGAAAGACTGGACCGTCCACCTGCGCCTGACAATCTACGGCACCCTGTTTCTGCTGGCCGCCGGTGCCGCGCTCTTCGCAGCTTTTGAATGGAACAGAGAGCAGACCCTGGCCCCGCCGTCATTCGCCGGGAAACTTCTGGCCACGCTTGCAGGCAGTGTCTTCCCCCGCACCGCAGGGTTCAACAGCATCGACTACGGCGCCGCAGCACCCGAAACCCTGATGGTCACCAACATCCTGATGTTCATCGGCGGCGGCAGCGCCGGAACCGCAGGCGGTATCAAGATCACCACCTTCCTCGTCCTCGGCTTCGCGATCTGGAACGAAATCCGCGGCCGGGACCACGTCACGATCGCCCACCGCTCCATCAGCTCCTCGTCCCAGCGCCAGGCCCTCTCCGTCGCACTCCTGGGCGTCGCCGCGGTCATCAGCGGCACCCTGCTGCTGCTCATGTTCACCGACCACAGCCTCGAGAAAGTACTCTTCGAATCCATCTCGGCCTTCGCGACCGTAGGCCTGAGCACCGGCATCACCTATGATCTGCCACCGAGCGCCCAATGGGTTCTCATGGCGCTCATGTTCACCGGGCGCATCGGGACCATCACCGTCGCCTCCGCCCTCGCCCTGTCCTCACGGCCCCGCCTGTACCAACTGCCCGAAGAACGACCCATTATCGGCTGACACCTGGTGCGGCAGGCCAGATGACCCGCCGCACCCACTCCACGTCCCATGACAGCATCCCTAGCTAGATGACGGTCGCGACTGGGGGTGCGATCCTCAGCGCGGGAGTAACCCGGCGGTGAGGTTGCGGGCAATGAGGCCCGTGCGGGTCGCGGGGACGAGCAGCGCGGCGGCCAGATTATGGCCGCGCTGGCGCGAGCTGGCCAGCTTGCGGTGGCGGGATTCGTAGCCGCGCAGCGCGGCCGGGAGGTCCTCAGGGGTGGCGGCCAGGGCTTCGGCCAGAGTAGTGGCGCCGGTCATGGCGAGGCTGGACCCGTCGCCGAACAACGATACGCAGGAGGCGGCGTCACCCAGCAGCGTCACCCGCCCCCGGGACCAGCCCGGCAGCCGGATCTGGCTGACGGAGTCGAAATACAGGTCCTTGGCAGTGAGGACCTGCTCGCGCAGGTCGGGCAGCTCGGGCACGGGCCAGTCGTATACGGTATAGGCGTCGAGAACGATCCGTTGCTGGGTCCGGGTGTCTCGATAGTCCAGGCCGGGCGGGCCGCGGAAGATGAAGCCGGCCCCGGCGGTTCCGCGTACCGGATGGATGGTCAGCGACAGGCCCGGCTGGTTGTACATGAGCACCGTTCCGGGGTCGGCTGCGGGTCTACCGAGCGATAGCGTGGCGATGTAGAGGCCGAGATGGCGGACGAAACCGTTTTCGGGGCCGAACGCCAGGGCCCGTACCGTGGAGTGCAGTCCGTCGGCGCCGACGACCAGGTCGAACCGGCGCGGGGCCGCCCGCTTGAAGGTGACGTCGACGCCGTCGTCATCCGCCCGCAGGGCGGTGATCGAGTCCCCGAACAGGAACTCGGCCTCGTCTCGGCCGGCCTCGCAAAGGATCGCCGCGAGGTCGGCACGGGGTATCTCGACGTCATCGCCCCGGGGCCGGCCGAGCCGCAGCGGGCCGACCCGACGCCCGGATGCGGTCACGAAAGCCAGGCCCGGCGCGTTGGTTGCGGCCTCGTGCAGGCGCGGCAGGATGCCCATCCGCCGGGCCACCTCGATGGCCGCGCCATGAACGTCGACCGGGCTGCCGCTGGAGCGCAATACCTGGGCGCGTTCGACCACCGTCGGCTGGAACCCGTGGCGGGCCAGCCAGTACGCCAGGGTGGCGCCGGCGATGCCCGCCCCGCAGATCAACACGGTGCGTTGTCCCATGCCCGTCAGTTTAACGGGAACGACACGGCCGGGCACCCATCGCGGGGTCGTAGCCGCGGGTTGCCAGGAGTACCTTGGCCGCGGTCGTGAGCTCGATGCCCAGGTCCTTGTCCGCCAGTCGCTTCTCCAGCCGTCCGACGAACTGTCCACGATCTCGATGATCTCGTCCTGGGTCAGCTGGGGGAAGACCACAACGTCGTCAACACGGTTCAGGAACTCGGGGCCGAAGTGCTGCTTGAGCTCCTCAGGTTACGCGGGCGCGCATCCTGTTGTAACCGGTTTGCGTGTCCGTGCCGGACTGGAAGCCGGTGGCCACGCTCTTGGAGATGTCGCGGTCGCCGAACAGTAACGCTCCTTAGCGCTACTTTTCCGCGGAATGGTCCTCGACCCCCAAGCCCACTGGCGGACGGTCAATGATTTGGTTTCGGGACAGACCGCCCACCGGTCGGAGCTAGCAACCTACCGAGTGAGTACACCTATGCGGGGAGGTCGGCGGCGGCGAAGGAGACGGCGAAGCGTGCACACCAGATGCTGACCGAGCTGTAGGTGGAGAGGTCCGTCCCGGATGGAATGACATAGTTCTGATCGCCCTTGTTGGCTTTGAGGGGGCCGAGGTCGAGGTAGTTGCCGTCGTCAAAGACGTACCAGCCCTCGGTGCTGTCGATGACGGGGGCGTCTGTGAGCCAGATGCGCAGGTCGGGGCCGTCGGAGGTGACCAGGTTCTCGAAGCGGATGATCTGGCTTCCGTCGGGGAGCCGGAGAATTTTCACCGTTCCGCTGCTGGCGTGTTCGTGGCTGATGAGGGTGCCTACGGCAAGGACAACAGGACCGGCTGGCACTTCAGGGGTTTTCGTCACGGAGCCGGCGTCAATGGGGGGTGTTGCTGCTGTGCGGGTGGGGACGGCTTCGGAGATGGTTGAGCTGGTGAAGAGCCGCCATGGCTGGAAGAGGTAGAGTCCGACTCCGAGCAGCACGGCGAGGAGAGCTGTTGAGCTGATGAGGATGATACGCCGTCGCATGCCCAATTATATGTCCTTTACTGCCAACGAAGCCGGAGGTTGCCGATGGCGTGGTGTTCTCCGGGGGTGTGGCTGTGACAGGGGTGTATGGACGCGGCGCTGGACACCTGTTTCGGAGAGGGTCGAGCAGCGGCTGCGATCAGCAGGGACATTCCCGAGGTCGCCGATCGGGCCCATGTCGGGCACGGTCACCCGGACTTGGTCCTGGATAAATATGATGAGCAGCACCATGCCAGTCCGGCGACCACGACGGCCCAGACCGTACCTGCCCGTGATGTTGTGGGCCGCTGTCCGTTCCGGGACTCGGCGAGGGGATGATTCGGCATGGGCGGAGCCTGTGCTCTCAGCGGATGCGCTGCTGGCTGCCAGTGCCGGTCGGGCGCCGAGTTGCTACGTCGCACGTGGCGGGCGATACCCGGGTGAAACAGCTGAGCGGATGTCGGCATGCTGCTTGACGGTGTAATCGACATAGAAAGGCACGGTGGAAGCATCCCACACGCTCTCAATCGTTGAGACCGCCCGGATACCGAATGGCGGCTTGCGGGCCAAACGGCCGCCGATTCCCGACTGGCGCGCCCTGCCACGCCCAAAGCACGCCTGTAGGGCTGAGAATTCCCAAGGTGGTCCTGGTTCAGGCCGTCACACCGGTCCTGAGTGACGCTGACATGGAGAGGCCCGACGCCAGCTTCTCTTTCACTGGAAGATATGGGGGCCATGTACAAAGTGCCCACCGTCCCGAACGGAAGCACCTTCGGTTAGGCGGATCTGCCACCCGTGAACCCGCCATGGCAGTTCCCACCCCGATTCCATGCCTGGCCACCGAGCGCTGCACCGTTAGCGTCGGATATTTCACCAATTCACAAGCCACTCGGTTTAGGGGATGAAGAAACGTGGCTGCTGATCCAGCGCCGGGTCCATCAACTGGGCCGCGCCCCGCCCGGCGGCCGGCAAACAGGCCTGCGCCTTCCACGCCGAAACGGCCTCCCCGGAAACCGGCCCAGGACACGGCCGGGGACGCGGAAGTGACGCGGGCCGGGATGATCTGAGTTGCCGTCAGCGCGGGACTGGTTCTGCTGGTGTTGCTCATCATCTTCATCCTGCAGAACCAGGATCGCGTGACCGTGCACTATCTTGGGGTCGCCGGGGAGCTTTCCCTGAGCATGGCGCTGTTCATCGCAGCAGTGGCCGGCGGGATTCTGGTCGCGATCACCGGTGCAGCGCGGATCCTCCAGCTCAGAAGCCAACGCCGCCACCCGCGCGCTCGGCCGCCGGCCCCGCCGGGATCCGCGACCACCGGCCGACCCGAACGCACGCCCGGGCCCTGAGCCCGCCGCGCTAGGAGTGGCTGCGCTGCAGGGTCCCGGCCCGGATCTGGAGATGCCCGCCCCGGGCGGACCGGCTGAGGACGCCCACACAGTCTTCCTCCACGGCCTGCCAGGGGTGGGCGAGGATATCGGCTCCGCCAATCCTGCATGCAAGGCGGGCGAGCGGCGCCAGCCAGCGTGCCCGCCCGGCCGGCTCCTGCATGTCCACCACGCAGACCCGGGCCTCCGCGCGGAGGAGGCCGGGGATATTTGTCCAGGCGCACCGCCAGGCCGGCATCAGCGAGAGGGAGTAGGTGGCGACGGCTCCGTCCGAGGCGGCTGCCCCGCCCTGGTCTCGGATCCGGGCCGTGACGGCCCGGGCGTCGAGGCTGGTCATGTCGGCCTGGACCAGGATGACGTTGTCCCAGCCGTGGTGCGTGGTACGGCGTTGTGCCTGGCGGAGCATTCCGGGGCTGCGGTCGATGCCGATGATTGTCCCTGCGGGGCCGATCCTGTCCTGCAGGAGCGGGAAGTTCAGGCCGGTCCCGCAGCCGATGTCCAGGATCTGATCCCCGGGCCGGGGGTCGAGTGCATCGATGCCCAGGATCCGACCTGCCCGGTACACGGCGAACTCGCCGGAGAGCACATCGTAGACCGGTGCATAGATGTTGTACTTGTCTTTGACGGTGCACTCCCGTTCCCGTTGGCCACGCACAGCTGATGGTATTGGCCGGCTTGGGTGCCAACATACCCGACGACGGAGAGGACAGACATGGTGGACAGGGACGGGATTGTTGATTTGCTGGTGCTCGGCGGCGGCACTGCCGGGCTTGTCAGCGCGATGACTGCCGCCGGCGTCGGAGCCCGGACGGTGCTGGTCGAACGCGACCGGACGGGCGGTGATTGCCTGTGGACCGGATGCGTGCCGTCCAAGACACTCCTGGCCGCAGCCGCCACGGCCCGCACCAGGGCAATGCTCACCGGGCAGGCCCCCGACTTTTCTCTCGTCCGCACCATGATCCGGGATGCCATCGCCGCCATCGAACCGGTGGATTCCCCGGAGGCCCTGGAGGCCGCCGGTGTGCGGTTCATCAGGGGCGCCGCCAGATTTGAGGCTCCCGGCGTAGCCACCGTTGACGGCCGGACAATCAGGTTCCGGCAGGCTCTCATCGCCACCGGGGCGGCCCCACACATCCCCGAGATTCCCGGGCTCACGGCCGCCGGCGTGGTGACGTCCGAAACCGTCTGGGACCTCCCCGCGATCCCGGCCCGGCTGGCTGTCATCGGCGGCGGCCCACTTGGCTGTGAGCTGGGCCAAGCGTTCGCCCGGCTCGGCTCCGAGGTGACGCTGATCATCCGGTCAACGATCCTGCCCAAAGAAGACCGGGAAGCGGCCGCACTGATCAAGAACAGCCTGGAAGCGGACGGCATCCGGATACTGGAACACACCCGTGTGGAACGGATCAGCCCGGCCGGATCCGGTTCCCGTCTGGAATAGGACGAGGGCACAGCCCTCACCGCCGACACCGTCCTGCTGGCGGCCGGCCGAACGGCGCGGACGGCCGGGCTCGGACTCGAACACCTGGACATCTCCACCGACGCCCACGGCCAGATCATCACCGACGCCAGGATGCGCACCACGAACCCGTCCGTCTGGGCCGCCGGTGATGTCACCGCCCATCCCCGCTTCACTCATGTCGCCGGGGTACATGCCAGCATCGCCGCCCGCAACGCCGTTCTTGGCCTGGCCAGCAAAATCAGTCCCGTCGTGCCCCGGGTCACCTACACATCTCCCGAACTCGCCGCCGTCGGCACAACGGACACCCCCGGGACGGACATCCATGTCCGGACCATCCACCACACCCACGTGGACCGGGCCGTCACCGACAACACCACCGGGGGCTTCACCCGGCTGCACGTAGACCGGGCCGGCCGGATCCTGGGCGCCACCATCGTCGGGCCCCGCGCCGGGGAATCCCTCCCCGACATCGCCGCGGCCACACACCCCTACCCCACCTACTCGGACGGGGTATGGCACGCAGCGATCGCCGACACCCGTGCCCGCCTGCGCGCACCAGCCACGGCAGCCGTTATCAAAACACTGCTGTTCCTGCGCCGGTGGCGGACCGACCTGGACACCCGGCGCAACCGACGATAACCGGCCACATGGCACCTGCCCGCCACCGTCCCAAATCAACGGCGCCGATCCTTGTAGGCCGCCGCGGCGGCAGGCGTCAGCAAGGTGTTGTCCCAGCCGACAACGAAGACAAGCACGCTCTCGACTTCTACCGGGCACAGGGAGCCGTGGCGTCCCCTGTGACATTCTTTACCTTCATCCTCCGGTAAAGGTTCCCCTTCCGGACACTCAGTGACGCGTTGCCTTGGCAAACAGCGAGTTGTCCTCTTCCTTTTCGTCGGCCGGCCCGGCGGATACCTGCCTCAGCACGCCCTTAGCGTACGATTTCTTCCGTTTTCTGAAGCGGTCCCCTGATGCGGCAAGTCCAGTCGGCATGAGCTTCCACGGTGGGCTCCTTGTGTTAAATTGGTCCGGCGGGCGGTGCTGGACTGCCTGTGCCGATTATGACAGTCATCCGCTGAACCCGGAGGTGGGCCCCATCCCGGAGAGGTACAGCATCTTCGCTCCTCTCTACGACGTGCTGTCGGCCGAGTTTCCGATATACCGGGCCGGAAGGGTGCTCGGCATCGCGGCGATGGCCCCGCGGATGGGGGACCAGGTCCTGGACGTCGGGTGCGGAACCGGCCTGAACTTTCCCCTCCTTCAGGCCGGAATAGGGGAAACGGGCACCATCGTCGGCCTCGACAGCAGCGCGGACATGCTTCGCCAGGCACGCCGCCGGGCCACGAAACGGGGCTGGAACAACGTCATACTTCTTCAGTCCGATGCCGCCACGCTCGACCCCGCGGAGGTCGCCGCGCGCGTCACGGCCGCCGGCGGGCAGGACCGCTCGGATGCGGCCATTGCCTCCTATGCGCTGTCCCTGATGCCGCAGTGGCCCAGGGCCTGGGACAATATGAGGGCACTGTGCCGGCCCGGGGCCATGCTCAGCGTCGTTGACATGCAGGACCCTGTCGGTGCGGCCGCACTTTTCACCCCGCTGGCCCGGCTGGCCTGCCGGCTGGGCGGAGCCGACATTGCGGCCCGCCCCTGGCAGGCCGTGGAGCGTGACTGTACCGGTGTCCTCCGCGCCACGGCCCGCGGCGGCCACCTGCAGATCAGAGCCGGACGGTCAGCCGCGGACGCGTCCGAACCCTCATAAGAATCCATCCCCGGTACTGGTCACGACCGGCCCAGGCACCCCGGATGGATGGCCGGGCACTGAGACCGCCGGGGTATCGCTTCGAAAAGGTCCTCGGCCTGTGTGTTCGACATCACTGAACGCCCAGGAATTTGCAGTGCCCGTCTCTGTTGACCCCGGTGGTTATCAACGCGAGGGCGTTGGCCGCCAAGCCGCCGCCTGGGGATGCTGAATGTGACGGGACCGGTTCAACGGCGGCCTTCGGCGAACATAGTCCCGGAATTCTTGTTATGCGCATCCGCCGCCGGCTGACTGGTTTCACGCACCGGACCATGCCGCGGACGTCAGCCACGATACAGGGACCTGCCATGCTGTCGGTTGCCGGAGCGGGGGTCAGCTTGTCGGCTGTTGCTTGATTGCTGAGATGTCGATTTCGAGGGTCACCTTGTCACTGACGAGGACTCCACCGGCTTCCAGGGGCGCATTCCAGCTGACCCCCCCAGTCTTTCCGGTTAATCGTGGCGGTGGCTTCGAAACCAATCCGCGTATTGCCCGCCGGGTCAACGGCGGATCCGGTGAAGCCGACGTCCAAGGCCACTGTGTTTGTCACGTCTTTGATCGTTAGCTCCCCGGTCACCCGGTAGGTGTCAGCGCCGGCCTGTTCGATCGAGGTGCTGGTGAACGTGATCTCGGGGTACGTGGGCATCGCAAAAAAATCGTTGCTGCGCAGGTGGTTATCACGTTGTTCCACACCCGTATCGATGCTTTCCGCGACAATTCTCAGCTGACCGCTGGACTTTGCCGGCTCCGCGGCGTCGATGTGCACACGCCCCTCGAACTCTTTGAACAGGCCATGGATCTTCGTGACCATCGCATACCGGGCAACGAACCCGATCCGCGTGTGTGCGACATCGAAAATGTAGTCACCCGCGAGATCGGAGCCCTCGGCCTCATTGCCCATTTTCGACTCCATTCCTTCGGTCAAACAGTACCGATGCTGAACGGCCGGCGGAAGACCACGATGAATTCCTGCGCGTTGAGGATTGCCGGGAAGCCAACGGTGTCTCTGCCCGTAGCGCTCTGCCTTCGGATGAACCGCCGGGCGCCGGGACGCCGGGCGGTACGACCAGGGAGTCGGCCTGCGGATTCTCACCGGCACCCTCACCGGAACCTACAACCCGACCGGAGAAGGGAAATTCTTCTTCGTCATGATGGCCGCGTTCGCCGAACTCGAGCGCGACATGATCCATGAACGAACCATGGCCGGCCTCGCAGCCGCCCGGGCCCAAGGCCGCACCGGCGGCCGCCCAACAGTCATGGATACCGATACCATCGCAGCCGCCCGGGCCAGACACGCCAAAGGCGAAAGCCCCACCCAGATCGCCAGAGCACTCTGCGTCTCTCTACCGCCACGTACCAACCAGCAACCCCCAAACAGTCCAACCCGAACAGAATCCTTTGATCGCGAATCCGGGCGGTGTGGTCAGGCCGACGGCCCTTGGGTCAGATAGTTATGTACGTCGTAAAACGTCGTTTCGGACGGCGCGGGCACCCCGATTTCGGCGGATATGGGGCCGAGCTGCTCCTGGTAGAAGGCATCGGCGATTTCCCGGGTCTGCCACACATCCGTAATCCGGATGCCGTTGTCCGTGGCCGTCACCAAGTGGGACACCCCGCCCGGGGCACCGGGACCGCCGGGGTGAAGTGCATTCGTTTGATGACCTCGTCGTATTGGTCCAGGGTAGCGCCGACGAATTCCATGACTACTGCAATTGCCATCACAGGCTCCCATCAACAAAGCGCCGAGCTCTTCGGCGCCGACCACAACGTTAGACGGGGGCCATATGCCGGTCAATGGTGGGCCTGGATCAGACCGTCACGATGGTCCTGAATGAGATTGACGTAGACAATCCTTAGCGCCAACCACTGTTCCCCTGCAGGTCAGACCCCGAGGCTGCGTCAACTGACAGCGATTAGAACATCCGCTGACCCGTCAGGATGGTGCACCTCAACGTAAGGCGGCGGTGGCGGGCCGTGCCAAGCACGGGTCGTCGCGCGGCGCTATGCCAGCGTGCCGAGCCAGGTCGTCACCGCATACAACGCGGCGTAGGTCCCTACCGCGACCGTGAGGACTCCGAGCAGGCGCCACTGCCAGCGCCGCACCCCGGCGATGCTGCACTGATCGCGCCGTCGCAACGCCAGCCACACGAGCAGGACTATGACGGCGAGCCCGCCGAGGCGGAACCACCAGGCGTAATTGCCGTATAGGGCGGTGGCCCACGCGAACGCGGTGCCGGCGCTGACGATGCCGAGCAGGGCGAGCACGGTTGGGCCGGCCCAGCACAGGATGGCGACCACGCCGCCGGTGAGGCCGATCTGTCCCGTCGCAATTTACTTGGCAACGCTGACGTGGGAAATTGCCAAGAAAATTGAGACAAGTCTTCCGAGTCGTGTCTCAGATTGGTTGGCAATTCCGTAGAGAAGGTTGTGGCTCTTGGGGCATGGCCAGGCCCTCGCCAACTGAAGTCGAACCGCCGGCCTGGAGGACTCGCCCTGCTCAGATCGGACGGTTTGCGGTGACGGGTCTCGGTCGGAGGGGCAGCATCGGCCGGGCCCCGGGCTGTGGGGTCTCGATGATGCGGCAGATGACTGCGTCTCCGCCCGAGAGGCGGGCCTGGCCGGCAGCTCGTCTCGCGGAGCGCAGCGTGCCTCGGAGCTGCCGGAGCTCGCCCAGGGTCTTCTCGATCTGGGCAAGGTGCGCATCCAGCAGGCGGATAACATATTCGCATGGCTGGGCGCCGCCGCGCTGGAGGTCGAGGATGTCTCCGATTTCGGCCAGGCGCAGGCCGAGGGACTTGGCCTGGCGGATGAACCGCAGCACCTCGATGTCCTCGGCCGTGAACAGCCGGTAGCCAGCCTCGGTGCGCCCCGGCGTCGGGAGCAGCCCTTTGGACTCGTAGATCCGGATGGCCTTCCGAGTCGTGCTTGCGATCTGGGCGGCCTGCCCGACCGTGTAGTTCTCTGGCTCGATGACGGTCATGGTTCCTCCTCGGTCTCGCCCTCGGCCCCGAATGGTACCTGCTCCAACCAGTATTGACCCGGCCCCAAGGGCCGGGTTCTAGTCTGATGGTACGAAACGGAGAGGAGGAAGGCTATGGCATTCCGAGAGGGAGAGGTCTACCGCTGCCCGGACCTGGGCTGCGCGTGTGAACTCACAGTCACCAAGGGTGCACCCCCCGACTGCGCGGGCGACAGAAATCCGACGTGCTGCTGCGGCCGGACCATGGACCGGGTGACCGCCGCGCCGACGGCCTGAGCGACGATTGCCGGCTCTTCACGGTGAAGAGTCGGCCATCTTGTCCGCTCCAGAAGGCCCCACATGGGAACTTGTCGTGCTGGACCATCACATGCCCTCGTAGTTCCGCTTGCCCTGGCATGAGAAGAACGCCCGGACAGGAAGCGCCGTCTCCAAGGCCAGCGACGCCAGAGCCACGGACACCGGCGCATTCGCCATCCTGCCGTCCAAGCGCGCCAGAAGACGTGGCTCGTCCGTCATGTTCGAGGGCATCGACCTCAGGCCGCCAGCAGCATCCACGATTCCCACCTTAACCGAGACAGGCCCCCCAAAATCCGTAGGTTGCCAACTAAACTGCGAAAAGTGCCAACCAAATTGAGACAGGACACGATCCGCCACATCGGCAGCCGGTCCGTGCAAACCCGCGAGCGGGTTTCCTTGCCACTGCCGGTACTCACCGGTCACCTCGAACCATGGTCGGCAACCGTTCGGGGTGATGTGCTTGGCGGCGGGATCCGTTCCCGGGTGCCGGAGACGAGGACAGCGAGCAGCAAAACAAGAGCCAACGGGTAGAAGATCGGCCGCAACGGCAGCACGAGAGGCAGCAACGTCGCCGCCACACCGCTGCCCAGCACGAGCAGGAAGGTCGGCACACAGCAGGCCAATCCCATGAGGAACGCGGGCAGCACGGCCAGAGCCCTGCTGTAACCGGGTCGCCGGCACGAGACTGCGGTACGCGCTGAGTTGGCCGCAACAGCAATGTTGCAACCGACCAGAGCGGCAAGGACAGCACCGAGGGCGATGTTGACCGGGCTGACAAACACCGCGAGCTGTGGAATCGGGTGCACGACGAGCACCGGTTCGAACAGGTACGGTGCGCGGATTCGCCACAGCGACGCCGGCGCGGTCTGGATGACTGGGGCGTGGTCCCAGTCTCCAGACAACGACACCGCCAGGTCGCCGATCGCGATGAGGTACAGCACCAGGGTCACCGTGGCCGCCACCAGACCGGTGCGCCGATCGCGCCGCACCGCGAGAGCGGCGAGGACCTTGCGCGGCGTGGACGCGCCCGCGGCGATCACGTTGTCCCAACTCGTGCCGACCCGGGCGACGGCGTGCAGCAGCGGGTTCACGGCAGCACCTCGGTGTGCGGGTAGAAGGCATACCAGGCGAACCACATCGCGTCGAGGTAATCCGCCGCCTCCCACCGGCCCCGTACCTGCTGTTCGACGATGGCGGTGTCGAGCTGGTTGGCCCAGTGCGCGCGCACCCGGATGCCTCCGGACTGGGTTTCGATGGCCTGGACGCGCCGGAGGTGCTCTTTGTGGATGGCCAGCCTGCCGTCGCCTGCCCGCACGCCGACCACGACGTCCTTGGCGGCGAAGCGGTGATCCCGCGCTTGCACGGGAAAGATCGGTTCGCCGCCGGTGTAATAGCCGCTCCGTCGGGGGTAGGAGCCGTAGGGGTCGGTGCCGTAGCTCCGCAGGAACCCGGTGTCGGCTGAGAGCACCTTGGTGTTTGGGTGAGCGTTGCGCCAGGCATTCCACGTCGTCCACACGAGCGGCTCCGTGGACAACCGGTTGCCCTTCAACGGGCCCGTGATCGCGGTTCCCAGGATCTGCGGCCACTGCGAATCGGTCGGCCGGTCGTACATGAGCAAGTTCGAGTTGACGAGGTTGCCGGTCGTGCCGAAGGTCAGCTTCTGCCCGGGCGGGCTGTGGAAACCGACCACCGTGCCGGTCAGCGGGCAGTACGTGATCGACAGGGGCTGACCTCCCACGACGTCGTTGACGATCTCGTGCCAGACCAGAACCAGCTGGGGGTACGCCCGGAGTTCACCGTGATAGTCCAGGCCGAACACCGGTTGATCCCCGGCCAGGAAGTCCGCGCCGGCAGCGGAGACGAACTCCGGCCCATCAATGGCCGGGATACCATCCTTGCCCGGACCACCCGACACCACGGCGCCCGCCAGCCCCTCCAATGACGTTGGGTCGGAAGGAGCGGTCTTTCGATCCGGAGACGACAAGCTCTGCCAGACCACGGTGGCGCCGCCACCCACGGCGGCGACCCCGCCGAGCACGGCGAGGCCCTTGAGCACCTGACGGCGACTCGGACTCGGTTGAGTTTCCACAGCCAAACATCCCCACCACGCCTTGCGCCGCGGAATCCACCACCGCGATCACTACAACCCCATTATTTCACCATGCCAGTCGCGTGTCGTGGAGGAGCACCGACTGTCGCTCTGCTGACATGGTCAGCGACTGAACGCCGACGCCGCGTTCATCGAGGGTGGTGACAATGTCAATCAGATCGCGGAGGTTTCGTCCGTGACGGTCAATTTTCCAGATGACAAGGGTGTCGTCTGGTCCTTCAGGCAAAGGTTCCATTGGGGGCGGTCGGCTTTGGTGCCGGTTGAGGTGTCTGTGTAAATCTTCAGGCGGCCTTCGAGCGCCAGGGCGTCGAGTTGCAGCTGCGGGTCCTGGTCGGTGGTGCTGACTCTGGCGTATCCGATCGTGTGGCCCATATTCGAAAGCCTATCGCAACCCATAAATGCAAGCTGGTTTTGTTAGTTTGAATTAGCGGCGGGTTTTGTTCGGCAAATAGGGGCCGGATACCGCCCCGGTTGTCATTTTCCGAAGTCGTCTGCACTGAATGTCAGAAGCCGCCTGCACTGAGCCGGAGGCCGGTACTCCATCGCATGAAGCCGCAGCGGGGCCCCTGGCTAGCGGCTGCCGGAGCCTGCGGCACGCCCTCTCCCGGTTTCCGGGCCACGCCTCGAATTAGGAGGTGCCATGGCCCACCGCGGCGTGCTTCAGTCGGTTGCATACTGCGGGCGCCCGGCCGGCCGGTAGACTTGGAGCGTTATGCCCTTCGGGAAGGATCGCGATTCGATCAGGTCAAGCGCTGTGTCCGGCCGGTGTCGGGGAAAAGGCGCGTGCCCTGGCCGACGACCACCGGACAGACGAGCAGTGTGATCTCGTCGACGAGCTGGTTCTCAAGAAGCCAGCGGACCAGGTTGCCGCTGCCGTGCACCTGCAGTTCGCCTCCCGGCTTGGCTTCAGCTCGCGGATGGCGGCCGCGACGTCTCCGGAGAGGACGGTCGTGTCAGCCCACTTCGGGTCGGTGAGCGTGTTCGATGCGACGTACTTGGGCCTTATGTTCAAGGCCCCGACGATGGGGTTCTCCAGATCTTCCCTCACGCCCCAGTATCCGGCGAAGAGCTCGTAGGTCCGCCGGCCGAACAGGAACGCGTCGGCGCGCTGGTAGAACTCGTTGACGAATGTCATGGCCGCGTCGTCGAACAGCGGCCTGGCCCATCCGCCGCGCTCGAATCCTGGGTCGAGATCTGGGTGGCGACCCCCGTTTCCCTGCATCACGCCGTCGACAGAGACTTGCGTGTTGGTCATCAGTTTCATGATTGTGGTTCCCCTCTCGTTGGTTTAGTCGTCATTCGGTAAGACCGGACCGCCGCGGCAGCCCGTAGGGCACCATGGTCTCCAGTCGATCGACCGGGCCGGCTACGAGATCGGTCTGCGGGAGCTTCCGGGTCGGGTTCGGCTGCTGACTGGTGGGGTCCATGGGCGGACTCAGACATGCAGGGTGGGCCGGTAGATGAGCTCTTGGGTGCGGCCGTCGAGCGTCCGGCTCTCGATCAGCTCGAGGTCGAAGTCGGCCGCACCCTGGAAGATCGGGTCCAGTCCGGTCTGACCGGTAATCACAGGGAAGAGTGTCACCTGGACGCGGTCGACCAGACCGGCGGCCATCAGCGCCCGGTTCATCGACAGGCTGCCGTGCGAGCGCAACGGCACCTTGGACTCCTGCTTGAGCCGGGCGACGACGTCGACGGCGTCGCCGCTCACGACGGTCGCGTCCGGCCAGTCGAGGGGCCCTTCCAGTGTGGTCGAGACCACCGTTGCTGGCAGGCTCCTCATCCGGGTGACCCATGGGTCACGCACGTCGGACTCCTCGGTGCTCGAGGCCAGCATCTTCGCGAACGCCCGATACGTGTTGGCCCCGATGACCATCCGCTGCTCCTGGTCGTACAAGGCGAGGCGGTGGTCGAGCAGCTCGGGGCCTTGCTTGCCCCAGTAGCCGGTCCAGTTGCCGCTGGCGGCGCCGAAGCCGTCGAGGCTGGTAAAGACATCGAAGGTGTAGGTAGCGGTCATGATGCTCTCCTCGAGTGCGGTGGATGGGGTGCGCTTTTGCCGTTGATGGTCACGACCACCGGCGGCCGCCTCCCGGCACCGAGCGCGTTGACGATGTCCTCGGGGACCTTGATGCCTGCCTTGTTGCCGCTGCCCGGGAGGGTCGTTGTGAATTTCATCCTCACAGTACGCCTCCCGCCCCGACCCCCGACAGGTCCACTGTGATCGATCACGGCGTTCCCGAACGAGGCAATGTCGCTCAAGGTCGTGATTGCCCCCTTCTCAGAAACGAAGGATTTCAAGAACAGGTTGATTCGAGAATCGTGAAGCTTGCGGCGAGTGGCCACACGAAGGCGTCATTCTGCGGGTGTCAGTTTCCGAAGTCGACTGCACAGAATGTCCAAAGTCGTCTGCACAACCCCGCCCGCATGGGGATCCTTTCCGTACGGAGCATCTGCTTGGCGTGGTGGTCAACTGGCCCTCGGTGTGGCCTGACCGATGACTTTTCCGCGCCGTGCGGGTCTGTACAACGAATACCGACTCACGGGAGACTGGCGCCATGCGCAAACTGACCTTCGGCATGAACCTGAGCCTGGACGGCTACATCGCCGCGCCCGGCGACGACCTCGGCTGGAGCGTACCGAGCGACGAGCTGTTCCAATGGTGGTCCGACCGGGTGGGGGCGACGGGCCTGGCGCTGTACGGCCGCAAACTGTGGGAGACGATGAGCTCGCACTGGCCGACCGCCGACCAGCAGCCTGGCGCCACACCGGCGCAGATCGAGTTCGCCCGCCGCTGGCGGGACATGCCGAAGGTGGTGTTCTCCTCGACGACCAGCACGGTCGACTGGAATACCCGCCTGGTCACCGGCGACGCGGTCACCGAGATCACCCGGCTCAAGGCCGACGACGGCGGCCCCATGGACATCGGCGGTGCCACACTCGCCGCGGCGGCCATGCGGGCCGGGCTGATCGACGAGTACGCGATCGTCACCCATCCGGTCCTGGTGGGCGGCGGCACGCCTTTCTTCACAGCCCTGGACAACTGGGTGAACCTGAGCCTGGTGGAGACCCGGACGTTTCCCGACGGTGTGGTCCTTACCAGGTACGAGACCAGGAGCTGAGTGCCCGACGTCGAATCAGCGCGGGCTTCGGGCCACCCAAGGATCTCGTGCCGCTGTGTTCCGAGGCGATCGTGACGTTCCTGCCGGATCCTGTTCTTCACCGCAGACGATCCGTCCGGATAGGGATCCTTCACCGGACGCTACTCGCGCCTGCCTCGGGCACGAGCTTTAATTGCTGAGATCACTTCGCTCTTGGCCTCGGCGTAGGCATTCATGTCGTCCCAGTCTTGAGTGAGCAGAGCCCGTTTGGTGCCTTCGTAGAGAGTGCGGTCATCTGCATCGGTGCGTAAGTGGTCGCGGAGCAGAAGGTAGTCATCAACGGCAGGATCGCGTCGCTCGAGAATGTGCACATGCACGTCGCGTGCTGGCGTGCGCACCATGCGGTGCCCCGGCTCGCGAACCCTGAGCTCGTAACCTGCCGCCACCAGTACATCGAGATAGTCCTCCTCCGCGGTGATGTCGTGAACTGTGACAACGATGTCGATGATTGGTTTCGCTGCCAGCCCAGGAACTGAAGTCGACCCAATGTGTTCAATTTCAACCTGTGTTGCCGATAGCGCATCGCGAATCCGGCGCTGGTGATCGAGGTACATGCTGTGCCACCGAGCGTCATAGTGCTTCAGGCCGAGCTGGCGGTTCTCGATACCCCCGACAAGCTCAACGTCTCCAACGTCCGGCCGGCGTGGCTTGAGGTTCTTCATCACGTAAATATCCTCCCATTTCCAAACAGAAGACTGTTGTGCAATGAGCAAGCAGCACGGGCGACGCTTTGGGGACTGTCCGATTGACGGTCCTTTGTGGATTTCATCGTTTCGTGGCGGCATTCTGTGATCGCTCGATGTCGCACCAGCGCCAGTTAGCCGATCCGTCACTGTTCAGTAGGTCCCTTGCTACGCTGTCGCCATGACCCACACGTTGCTCGAGCTCGAACGCGCATTCCGTCTGTCTTGGAGTGCGGATACGACCTGTCTCGACGCCAAGAGCCTCACGAAGTGGCACCCCGGCAATGCGGCACATGGCCAGTGCGGACCTACAGCTCTCATCGTTCAAGACCTGCTCGGCGGTGATCTGCTCATCGCAGACGTCAGCGGCGGCAACGAGGAGGACGAAGTCCATTACTGGAACCGGTTCCCCTGTGGCCTCGAGATCGACCTCACCCGAGAGCAATTCAAAAGTCACCGCATCATCGGGGAGCCCCGCGTCGTCGTCCGACCGCCGGGAGGGCCCCGAGCGTACGTCAGCGAGTACCAGCTGCTTCGCACGAGGGTGCTGTCCGCGCTCAACCTCTGATCAATCCGCTGAAGGAACGCCCGTTGAAGGATCCTTTACCGGGCGCCCAGCACCGTCGCATGCCCCGTTCTCAAATGCATTCAAGAGTTGTAGCCTCGGCAGATGAGCGAGGGCGGGAAGGGTCCCAAAAGACTGCAGCCGAGGATGACGCGCGGCGCCTTTCGATGGCAGTTCGTCATATGGTCGATATGGACAATTCTGCAGCTCGTGTCAGTAATCACGCACCTTGCGTCGGCAACCGTCTGGGATCCAAAGGACTATTGGGCCCTCATAGCTTTGATATTTGGTGTGGCAGCCCTGGTGTACCTCTTGTATGTTCGCCACCACGATGGCAGGTTCTGGGAGGAAGAAGAGGCCGCGAGAGCTGATTGGGACCGGCGTGGGCGTGCCCTGTAATGAGATGTCGCTGTCGCATTCAGGGTTTTGATGGGAACCTGGGGCTGCACCAGGCTGATTCAGATCACTCTTCGTCCTGATGATCGCCTGAGTTACGGTGCAAGAGAAGATCACCTACGGCTTCGAGAACGCCCTGAACTACAGCCGCGACAACTTCCACGAGGACGGACATGCGACCACAATACGTCTTCTCGCACGGCATGCTGGGTGTAGCACTGTCCGAAAGTTGATCCGTTACCGGACACCCGCGTGGTTCCCGAGCTGCTAGCTCAATCCTGCCAGGACTGCAGGTGCTTAGTCCGATGCTGCGGGAGGGCGGATACTTCGCGGTGGTCGCCATCCCTCTTGTGTCCTGATTGCCTGTTGAATGCGCAAGGTGATGTCACGCAACTGGCGTCTTTGAGCAGTTGTTAGCGGGTCGAGGACCAACCTTCTGACGGTGTCGACATGACCCGGTGTTGCCTCATTGATCACCTCGAGGCCGGCGTCGGTCAGAGTTGCTCGGGTGGATCTACCGTCCTTGGGGTCTTGGGATCGCTGAACCCAGCCTCGGCTTTGCAGCCGTGATACGGCGCGAGACAGTCGTGAGAGCGAGCTATTGGCAAAGCCGGCCAGATCACTCATGCGAAGTGTCCGATCAGGTGCGCCAGCCAATGCGAACAGGATGCCGTACTCGAAGTGTGTGAGGTCAAAATCGTGCACCAACGGCGCATCAAGCGCAGGCGGCAACCACTCCAGAACCGTAGCCAGTCCTGCCCATGTCTCAAGGTCCTCTCCAGCGAGAACTACCGGAGGGTGAGTATCAGTCATACGACCAGAGTACGAGATTCAGACGGGCTCTTAGGCCGCCCGCTTATTTAGTTGACTGAGCAACAATAAAACCGTAGCATTTTGTTTCCCAAGCAAGTAAAAGATGAGGTCCCAAGATAATGGAAATGCAGTTAGCGACCAAACGAGCCTTCATTAGCGGCTCCACCCAGGGAATTGGCTACTCGATTGCGAAGGCGCTTCTCCGAGAGGGAGTGTCTGTCGTCATCAACGGGCGCGTTGAGGGCCGGGTCGAGAGTGCAGTGCGGAAACTGAGGTCAGAGGTACCCGGCGCAACCGTCTCAGGCCTTGCTGCCGACTTCCGCGACCCCGCCGAGGTACAGCATCTGCTGAGTTCACTCAAGGGCATCGACATCCTGGTGAACAATGTCGGACTCTTCGAAGTGAAACCCTTCGGGGAAATCTCGGATGATGACTGGGGGCGCTACTTCGACGTCAACGTCATGAGTGGTGTGCGGCTCTCGCGCGCAATACTTCCCAAAATGATTGACGCCGGATGGGGTCGGATCATTTTCATCGGCAGCGAATCGGGAGTAAACATCCCTGCCGACATGACGCACTACGGCGTGACCAAAGCCGGACAGCTCGCCTTGAGCAACGGACTTGCCAAACTCACCCGCGGTACGGGCGTTACGGTAAACACGATCCTTGGCGGACCCACCTATTCAGACGGTGTCGCCGAAACAATCGAGCACATCGCCAAGACACAGCAGCTCGCAACAAGTGAGCTCAAAGCGGTCATCATCGGTGGAAATCAGACCTCGCTCCTTGAACGGTTCATAGACCCTGAAGAAATCGCGAACCTGGCAGTCTTCCTCGCAAGTCCACTGTCATCCGCAACAAACGGGGCTGCCGTGCGTGCCGATGGAGGCGTGCTCACTTCGATGCTCTGATCAGCACAATCACACAACGACGAGTCGGTGCCTCCATAGGATCGGCGAATTCAGGCGGTCGTTGCAACGGCGGGTTTTTCTGGTTCAAATATTAGCCGTTCCATGGCCTGGGCGGGGGTGATGCCGCCCAAGGACTTGCGGGGCCGGGCGTTTAGTTCGGCGGCAACTTCGAGCAGCCGCTCGGGTGAGTGCGCGGACAGGTCGGTGCCCTTGGGGAAGTACTGGCGCAAGAGCCCATTGGTGTTCTCGTTGGTTCCGCGCTGCCAGGGTGAGTGCGGGTCGCAGAAGTAGATGTCCATCCTGGTCGCCGCGGTGATCTGGCGGTGCTGGGCCAGCTCGGTGCCCTGATCCCAGGTCAGCGACTTACGCAGGTGCTCCGGCAGGGTCTTGATCGCCGCCAGCAGGCCGTCACGGACAGCTATGGCGCCGTGGTCATCGGGCAGGTGGACCAGCATCGCAAACCGGGTCTGGCGCTCCACCAAGGTGGCGATGGCCGAGCGGCAGTTCGACCCCAGCACCAAATCCCCTTCCCAGTGCCCGGGCACGGCGCGGTCGGCGACCTCGGCGGGTCGTTCGCTGATCAAGATCATGTCCGGGATCTTCCCCGCCCGCTTGCCGGTGGAGCGTCTTGGCCGCCTCACGGCGCGGCCCGTGCGCAAGTGTTGGTGCAGGTCAGCGCGCAGGTGACCACGGCCCTGCACATACAGCGCCTGGTAGATCGTCTCGGGACACACCCGCATCTCCGCCCGGTCCGGGAACGTCATGGCAAGGTCATCACTGATCTGCTCAGGGCTCCACTTCACGCACAACTTGGCCTGTACCAAGGATGCCAGTTCCAGGTCATCGAACTTGCTGGCCTTGGGCCGGCGTCCGCGCAGCTCGGCTCGTTTCTGCGCCGCATACGGCGCATACTTCCCCCGGCCCCGCGCGCCCGTCTCGGGTCCGTTACGGCGCAGCTCACGGCTGACCGTCGAGGCCGACCGCTTGAGCTGCGCTGCGATCGCCCGCACACTGGTCCCGGCCAGGTGCAGATCCGCTATCTGCAGCCGGTCCTCCATGCACAGGTATCGGCCCGAAGGTTCGGGTTTCTTCCGCGGGATCCGCCCGCCGGTCGCCTGGCGCCAACGCCGCCCCGTTCGTCGATCCACTCCCACAGCCTCGCACGCCGCGATCAACGTCGAACCCTGGGCCATCAGCACCCAGAACCGGGCCTCCTTATCGATCCGTTCCTTCTTCGACAACATGCGCAACACCTCACAATAAAAGGGGTGTTGCAACGACCGATTGAACTCGCCATCCTTTACCGGGCACTCTGGACATGAATCCGGGAAGTAGGGGCTAAATATCGCGACGGCGAGGTATTTTTGCTGAAAGGCGGTCCCGAGCTCCCTTCATCATGCTCGCGAGGCCGGGCTCGTATCCGGAGTAGTCGGCAAAACGCAGTACGGCGTATGAAGTTAGAGATCCCGCCAGCTCCGTGATGCTCGTTATGGCGGACGGGTCGGGCATCTGGGATGTATGGAATTGCCCCGGTAGAAATTCCTCCCTGGGGATCACGATTTGTAACTCGTGTGACGGCCAACGCTTGCCGTGCGCAGATCCGGCCGAAGCGCGCCATAACCGCTCGACCGAGTCCGCATCATGTGCTGCCGCTTCTCGTGAACCTTTAGCCGCAACAACAGCCCCTGCTTGCTTCACCAGCTCCATGTACCCCGGGAACCGATTCACATCGTCCTCAGTAAAGGTGGGTCCAACTCGTTCGATGAGGGTTTTGCGGCGCTCCGCCAGTAGCTGTTTGCGCTCGTTGCCGGTAGCCGCTTTTCGCTGTTCCTCAAAGTCGTGCACCACCAGGCACAAGTGGCGCCGAGTGCATTCCTGCGCCGTGTGTGCATCAAGCACCCAGACAGCGTGGGCAGACGACTCAATCGCTGCCCTCGACAACGTCTGAGCCGGACGGAATGAGTGCTGTATCTCCAATTCTGGGTGGAATTTCAGAGGTGCGACCTGATCGCCCCAAAACTCCAAGTGCTCGAGTGCGGCAGAGAGAAAACTTCGACACCAGTCCGAGCCTCGCTCGTGCGAGTAAGCAGCATTGACCTGAGCGAGAGGAGAGCCCGGCAGTGGTTCACCGACCTGCCCCAAAACGTCCGCCATCATCCGAGCGGAATGAGCGACGGCGGCCCACCTCTCCAAAACACTCCTCGGTAGCTCGACGCGTTCACCCTTCATCGTGCGGCGTTCGGCGGAACGTTCGCTAGAACGTCAGCTGCCTGGCCCTCATCAAGCACCCAACGCTGACCATGCGGGTGGTCCGGGTACTTTTCGCGGAGGTAGGATCGCACGACGCGACCCGGTCGAGTTTCCTCGGTGTAGCCCAGCTTGTAGGCGAGTTCAGCGGGTGAATAGGTGCTCATGCCATGAGTCTAAGGTTCGGTAGAAGCTGCGCTTGTTAGCTCGCGTGTTTGGGCGCAGTGGGGCTTTTAATCCACGAGGAGAGGATGCGGAATTTCTCGTGAGTCGCCGATCCGGGTTCCGCTGACCAGATGATCAGCGTCTGATCGGGAAAACCGACCCGCTGAAATGCGTCCCAGTCGATGGTGAATTCGCCGTGTTCCGGGTGATGAATGGTTTTGGTCCCAAACTCCTGCCGGGCGACATTGCGGGCTGCCCACCACCTGCGGAATTGCGGGCTGGACAGTGAGAGTTCGCCAACGATGGCCGCAAGCCTGGTATCGGTGGGGTTGTCAACCGCCTGCATCCGCAGGAGGGCCACGTTCGTGCGGGCCATGGATTCCCAGTCCTCGTAGTAGTCCTTCATCCGCGGATCTGTGAAGGTCATGCGGATGAAGTTGCGTTCGTGCGGTGGCAGCTTGTCGATGTCCAGGAGCACTGCGGCGGCCAGTGGGTTCCAGGCGAGGATGTCGAAGTATTTTCCGACGACGAACGCTGGACTGTCGGTTAACTGATCCAGGAGCCGCTGGACTTGAGGGCGGACCGGGTTGGTGCGGCGTTGGACCGGCGCCTCACGGTCGGCTTGCCGTGCCAGGCCCTGAACGTATTCCCGCTGGTCTGGGGCGAGGCGCAGCGTGTTGGCGAGGGCTTCAAGCACTGGCTCAGAGGGCGCGAGCCGACCCTGTTCGATGCGGGTGTAGTAGTCGTGGCTGATCGCGGTCTGGGCCGCGACTTCTTCGCGCCGTAGGCCGGACACTCGACGGGTACCAGGATCGCCGGGGTCAAGGCCGAGGTCGGCGGGGTTCAGTTCGCTGCGACGCGCTTTCAGGAACTGTCCCAGCTCTTCCAGGTGCGGGTTTTTCACGCTCACGTCTTCCGCTGTCGGTGGGTGTTGTGCCCGGAACTCGAATCGTCCCGGGCACAACACCGGTTGAGGATCAGGCTTGCACCAAAGGTGTCAGGCGGCAACTTCCTGCACGAGATGCGTGCGGAAGAAGCGGGCCACGTTCGCGACGGCGTTGTCCATCTGTGTCGGGGTGTCGTAGTAGTCGTAGTGGTTTCCGTCGGACCATACGAGTTCCTTTTCTCCCTGCACGGCCTGGTGGAGGGCTTTGGCGTTCTCGGGCAGAGCGGACTCGTCGGAGTGGACAACGATCGTGGGGGTCGTGACTTTTGAAGCTTCGCTCAGTGCGTCGAAGGAGAGCCAGTTCTCCCATGAGGCGACGTCGAGCTTGTTCGTGTACTCGGGAACGGCGCCGCGGGCCGTGTTGTCGTAGTAGTCGAAGACGCCCTCATAGGGAAGGTAGTTTGCCGCCTCCGGGTCCGTCTCGCTGTAGACCGTGATGAGGGTCTGCTCGCCGGTCTCCGCGTACTTCTTCTTGGCCGCAGCTGCCTGCTCCCGACGGGTGGCCATGCCATCTTCGCCGTAGGTGGCAGTGAAGACTGCCTCGTTGACGAGGAATCCGGCGATGGTTGCCAGGCCCTTGACCCGGTCGTCCTTTGCCGCGAGGTAGACCGCGTTACTGGCCGAAGTGCAGACCCCAACCATGCCCACAACATCCACGTAGGGCAGCCCGGTGAGGTACGTGACGGCGGCCTGAAGGTCATCCAGCTTCTCGGCGGGTGATTCCAGCTGCCGGGGTTCTCCCGCGCTCTGGCCATAGTGCGCGTAGTCGAAGCTGAGGGCCACGAAGCCCTGCTCCGCGAACTTCTGCGCGTAGGTCCCCGCCATCATCTCCTTGACCGAGCTGAACGAACCCTGAACAACCACGGCCTGATAGTGACCGTTCTCGTCGAAGTTCTCAGGGGTGTAGAGGTCGCCCGCGAGAGTCAAGCCGTCGCGGTCGAAATTGATGGTGTGCTTCAACGTATGTTCCTTCGTCGATGTTGTTTCCGCGATGCCCGGTGCATCGCCGGCAAAAACTAGCAAGACGCCAGGCCGGCGCCTCTGTCTCTGAGTGTGCGGCTCGTGGCCACATAGCAAGACTCCCCCGACACCTAGAGGCCCACAATGGGAAAGAATTTTCCTAGGCAAGACAACCCCCTGGCCGGCGACCAGACGACCGTTCCAAGAACCGGTATGCCAAACCATGAAAACGGCACGGCCTTTCACTGAATCAGCCCGCCCGTAAGCCGGTCGTCCACCGGACGTCCCGGCCCTGCCCCTAGGCCTTCTTCACATCCGCGTGTTTCCGCCCTTGCCGGATTCCCGTATACCCTGCCCGAATTAATGCCCGGTGAAGGTGCCTTATACGCTACAGTCCGAAGCATGCTCATCGGCTACGCCCGCTGCTCGACCAGCACCCAAGACCTCACCGCCCAGCACCATGCCCTCCACGCCCTCGGCGTCGACGCCGAAATGGTCCACGTCGACCACGGATTCACCGGCACCAAACGCGACCGACCCGGGCTAGAAAAGGCCCTCGCCGCGTGCCGCAGCGGCGACACCTTCGTCGTGACCAAACTTGACCGGCTCGCACGGTCCCTGCCGGACGCGAGGGATATCGCCGACGAGCTGACACGCAAGGGCGTGACCCTCAACATCGGCGGCAGCATCTACAACCCCCATGACCCGGTTGGAAAGCTGCTGTTCAACGTCCTGGGCATGGTCGCCGAATTCGAATCCGACCTCATCCGCGCCCGGACCCGCGAAGGCATGGCGGTGGCGAAGTCTAAAGGCAAGCTTCGAGGTCGACAGCCCAAACTCTCCAAAAAGCAGGAAACACACCTCGTGAGCCTCCACCGGGACGGCACACACACCACAACGGAGATCGCCGAACTCTTCGGCGTCGCCCGCTCCACCGTCTACCGGGCCATCCAGCGCGCCGCGCCGGCCACATGACGTTCTCCCGCCAGCGAGCCGGCGCATCGTGAACATCGGTTCGGCACGGCATCGGCGCTCAATTTCGCGCCGCTACTACCAAGTCCTGCACCGGCACCCTCCTTCAAGGCCTCCCGAGACGCTGACAGCCGGGACCCCGGACAACGCCTAGGCGAGCCTCGGTACCCTGACGTTTCGTGCAGGCGACTCCCGACCAAAGTGACGCTTTGTGCAGGGGACTTCGGACACCAGATGTCCATACCCGACTGCACAACTCCCGTACTTTCGGGGCAGCTTGTGCAGACGACTTCGGAAAATGACATTCGGGCCGTCTATTTTGTCCCTTCCGCGATATCGCTCACCGTCGCGGGCCTGCTGTTCTACTTCATCTACGAGCCGCGAATGGGCATCCTGAATGCTGCCCTTGAGTTCCTGGGACTTGGCAACTTCACCCAGGCCTGGCTCGGCCAGGAGAACACCGCGATCTTCGGCATCATCGCCATGAGCCAATGGCAGGGTTTTGGCTACTGCACCTTGCTGTTTGCCGTCGCGCTGCAACGGGTTCCCACGGAACTGTATGAGGCAGCCTCGATTGACGGCGTCGGTCCGTTCCGGCGTTTCTTTTCCATTTCCCTGCCGCTGGTGCGGGAAATGAGCAGCCTCATGATGATCGTCACGGTGTCAGGGGCCTTCCAGGTGTTCAACGAAGTCATGGTGATGACGACCGGTGGTCCGAACAACTCCAGTCAGGTCCTGGGCACGTGGCTCTACCGAAGCGGGTTTGTCCGCAACGACTTCGGCTACGCGGCTGCCATTGCCACCGCGGTATTCATCATCACGCTGGTGCTCGCGGTACTTCAGCTCCGGATATCCAGGCGTAGGAGGGTCGAATGGTAACGCGCACGTCTGTACTCATGGTTCTTGGCCGGGTCTTTGTCCGGGCATTCCTATTGGCTCTCGCCGTCGTGGTCATTTATCCGTTGCTGTGGATGCTGCTAAACGGCGTGAAGTCCAATGCAGAACTGTTCTCTAACCCGTTCGCTCTCCCCGTCGCCTGGCGCTGGGAAAACTATGTGACGGCGTGGAATCGGGGAGTGGGAGACTATCTCACGACGAGCGTTCTGGTCACTGTAGCGTCCACTATTGCCACGGTGTTCATCAGCGCCTGGGCGGCCTACGGATTGACGAAGGTCCGCATCCCCTTTAGCCGCACCGTACTGATCCTTATCCTGGGCGGACTGATGCTGGCGCCCACGGTGGCCCTCATTCCACTGGTGAAGATGTTCCAGGCGATGGGCCTCTACAACAGCTTCTGGGCGCTGCTGATCCTGTACACGGCCTTCCGTGTTCCGTTTACCACTTTCCTGATCCGGGCATACATGATGGACCTGCCCGCTGAAGTGGATGAGGCCGCCGCGGTGGACGGAGCATCAAAGTCGCGGGCGTTCTGGCAGGTCATCCTCCCCATGTGTCGGCCGATCATCGTTTCCACGGTCCTGCTGAACATACTCTTCACCTGGAACGAGTACCTTTTCGCGATGATCTTCACGAGTGGCGGAGCACTGCAGACCCTGCCGGTGGGCCTCACCAATCTCATGTCCAAACACGGCACGGACTATCCTGTGGTCTTCGCGGGCATGGTGATAGCTGCCCTTCCGGTCATCGTCCTCTTCTTCGCTGGCCAGCGGTACTTCATCCGGGGCCTGGCCGACGGCGTAGGGAAGTAGCCGCGCGTACCATCAAGGCCGGTTGGCGGCGGGCTGCAGTTTGGTCATCCTGTCAGCGTGCCCTTCGGGGAGCGCGCAAGGCAATGGGGCCGCTTCCGCCCAGCGGAAACGGCCCATTTGACCCACGAGAAAGCTACCCGATCAGGGCCAGCACCGCTCCCGCCGCGACCACGCCGCCGGCCTCGGCACGTACGTCCGTGACGGTCCCGCCGCGGTGCGCGGAGACCTGGGTTTCCATCTTCATCGCCTCGAGAACAACCACGGGATCGCCCGCCGACACCTCGGCGCCGGGCTCGACCAGCCATTTCACCACGGTGCCGGCCATGTCGGCGCGCAGCTCCGCCGGGTCAGCCGCGGCAGCACCGCCGTCGGACGCTGAATCCAGCGAAACCCCAGGAGGAACAGCCCCGCCGGAGCGGGCACAGCCGTCCAGCAGGTCCGCGGGCACGCCGACAGCTATCCGGCGGCCGTCCACCTCGACGGTGATGGTGCGGCGTTCGCCGTCGGGCGCGGCGGTGCTGTAGTCCGGGTCGGCCGGGATCCGGTCCGCGAAGTCGGTTTCTATCCAGCGGGTGTGGATGCCCAGGCTCTTCTCGGAGGTGAAGTCCGGCGACTCCAGCACCGCCCGGTGGAACGGCAGGACGGTGGCCACGCCGGTGATGCTCATCTCCGCGAGGGCGCGGCGGGCGCGGCGCAGCGCCTGCTGGCGGTCGGCGCCGGTGACAATCAGCTTCGCCAGCAGGGAGTCGAACTGCGGCGGGACGAAGGAGCCCGAACGGACCCCGGTGTCCAGCCGGATGCCGGGGCCGGTGGGGCCGGCGAACTCGCCGATGGTGCCGGGCGAGGGCAGGAAGCCGCGCCCCACGTCCTCGGCGTTGAGCCGGAATTCGAAGGCGTGGCCGCGCGGCGCGGGGTCTTCGGCGAAGCGCAGCGGCTCCCCCGCGGCAATCCGGAACTGCTCCTGCACGAGGTCGATCCCGGTGGTCTCCTCGGTGATCGGGTGCTCCACCTGCAGCCGGGTGTTGACCTCGAGGAACGCCACGGTGCCGTCGGCCGCGACGAGGAATTCCACCGTGCCGGCGCCGGAGTAGCCGGCTTCCCGGCAGACGGCCTTTGCGGCGTCGTAGATCAGTTTTGTCTGCTCCTCGCTGAGGAACGGCGCGGGAGCCTCCTCGAGGAGCTTCTGGTGCCGGCGCTGGAGAGAGCAGTCGCGGGTTCCGACGACGACTACGTTGCCGTGCGCGTCGGCCAGGACCTGCGCCTCGACGTGGCGCGGACGGTCCAGGTAGCGCTCCACGAAGCACTCGCCGCGGCCGAAGGCGGCGACGGCCTCGCGGACGGCGGAGTCGAAGGCTTCCTCCACCTCATCCAGGGCGCGGACCACCTTCATGCCGCGCCCGCCGCCGCCGAAGGCTGCCTTGATGGCGATGGGGAGGCCGTGCTGTTCGGCGAAAGCGCGGGCCTCCTCAGCGGAATCCACGGGGCCGTCGCTGCCGGCCACGAGCGGGGCTCCGGCGCGGACGGCGGCCTCGCGGGCGGTGATCTTGTTGCCGAGCAGCCGGATGGCGTCCGGGGTGGGGCCGATCCAGGTCAGGCCGGCGTCCAGGACGGCCTGGGCGAACTCGGCGTTTTCGGAGAGGAATCCGTAGCCGGGGTGCACGGCGTCAGCGCCGGATTCGGCCGCGACGCCGAGCAGCCTGCGGATGTTCAGGTAGGTGTCCGCGGGCGAATTGCCGCCCAGTGCGTAGGCCTCGTCCGCGGCGGAGACGTGCAGGGCGTCGGCGTCGATGTCCGCGTAGACGGCGACGGAGGCCAGCTGCGCGTCGTCGCAGGCCCGGGCGATCCGGACGGCGATTTCGCCGCGGTTGGCGATCAGGACCTTGCGCATCAGTTGCTCGCTTTTCGTTCGGGGGTGATGTGTTCGGTGGTGGCGGGTGCAGTGGTTTCGGCAGGGGCCCAGCGGAAGCGGATCTTGCCGCCGATCGGCACCTGGGCGGCGAGGTCCAGCTGGGTATCGACCACGACGGCGATCACCGGGTAGCCGCCGGTGATCGGGTGGTCGGCCAGGAAGAGCACAGGCAGCCCTTCGGGCGGGATCTGGAGGGCACCGGCGACGGTGCCCTCGCTGGGCAGTTCGCCCGTGCGGCTGCGCTGCAGCGGGGTACCGTCCAGGCGCATGCCCACCCGGTTGGACTGCGGCTTCACATCCCAGTCCTGGCCTGTGAAGGACGCCAGGGCCTCGGCGTCGAACCAGTCGGCGCGCGGGCCGGGGACGACGTCGAGCACGGTCACCCCGGTGCCCGGGAAGTCCGGCTGCAGTTCGGGGTCTCCGACGACGCCGGACTCGGCTTCCCCGCCGGAGGCGAAGAGCTGGCCGGCGGCCAGCGGTGCGGGGCCGAGTCCGGACATCGTGTCGGTGGAGCGGCTGCCCAGCACCGGCATGGCGTCCACGCCGCCGCGGACGGCCAAGTAGCTGCGGAAGCCGCTCTCCGGCTCACCGATGCTCAGGGTTTCGCCGTCGAGCAGGGCAAAGGGGGTGGCCATCGGCACTGTGCGGCGGACCGGCTCTGAGTCCACGTCCGACGGCGATTCGATGCTCAGTTCCGACGGCGCCCCGGCGACCGCGAGAACCTGGTCCCTGACGGCCTGGACCCTGAGCCCGCCGGCGACGGTCTCGATGGCGGCCGCCGACGGCGCGTTCCCCACGAGGCGGTTGGCCCGGCGCAGCGACGCCCGGTCCAGCGCCCCGGCAGCCGAGACGCCCAGGGCCGAGTGGCCGTGCCGGCCAAGGTCCTGGATCAGGCTCTGCATGCCCGGCGAGACAATCCGGAGACCGGACGCAACGTCGTGCGACTCCGAGGGCACCGCGGCGGGTTCCTCCGCCAGCGTCACGGAATCCCGGACGGCGCGGAACTGCACGCGGTGCCCCGGGCTGGCCAGTGCGGGCTGCTCGCGGTCCAGGTCCCACATTTTCGCGCCGGTGTGGCCGATCAGCTGCCAGCCGCCGGGGGAACTGCGCGGATATACGGCCGAGTAGTTGCCGGCCAGCGCCACCGCACCCGCGGGGACGGCGGTGCGCGGCGAGGCCCGGCGGGGGACCTCTAGCGCCTGGTTCTCCCCCACCATGTAGCCGAAGCCGGGGGCGAAGCCGGCGAAGGCCACGGTCCAGATCTGGCCGGAGTGTGCGGCGATCACGCCCTCCGTTCCGAGGCCGGTCAGCTTCCCCACTTCGGCGAGGTCCTCGCCGTCGTACACGGTGTCGATGACCACCAGCTCGCCGTCCCGCTGCACCGGCGCGGTGAGGTCCAGCTGCAGCAGGAGTGTGGCGATGCGCCGTGCCGAGGCCGGCGAGTCTGCCTTGACCAGGACCGTCTCGGCCGCGGCCAGAACGTCCTCCTGGCCCGGCAGCGGGTGCTCGAGGAGCAGCGCCTGCAGGGCAAGCACGTCCTGGGTGCCGGAGAGCTCGGCGAGCATGGCACGGGTCCCCACGGCCCGCACCGAGCCCACTTTGTGAACTTCCGCCTGCTGTCCTGCCAAGGTGTCCCCCGCTGTCTCAATCATCAGCTGCTTCCATCATTGCCGGTGCCGGTCAAAGTATCCGCGCCGCTCAGGCGCGGGCATCCTGCAGGAGCCGCTCTTCTTCCTGGGTCTGCGGATCCCGGCCGAGGGCCAGTCCGATGATCGTCACGATCGAGGCGACGGCAAGGTAGCCCGCGATCAGGTACCAGTTGCCGGAGGCAGCATAAAGTGCCGTGAAGACTAGCGGTGCGATGGCGCCGCCGATCACCCCGGCGAGCGTGTAGGCCAGTGAGCTGCCGGCGTAGCGGAGCCGCGGCGGGAACTGCTCCGTGATGTAGGCGGCCTGCGGGCCGTACATGAAGGCATGCAGTGCCAGGCCGATCACTACGCCCACTGTGAGCATGAGCACGGACTTGCCTTCGACCATGAGGAAGAACAGCGGGATGTAGACGGCGGTGCCGACGGCGGCGATGCCGTAGACGAGACGGCGGTTGATGCGGTCCGTGAGGGCGCCGGCCGCGGGAATGAGCACCAGCTGGAAGGCGGACCCGATCAGGATGGCAGCGAGCACGTTACTGGTGGTCATACCAAGTTCCCTGGTGGCGTAGACGGCCACAAAGACCGTGAACAGGGAGTACAGGACGTCCGGGCCGACACGGGAAAGGGCGGCGGCCACGAGGGCGCGCGGTTCCTTGGTGAAGACCTCCTTAATGGGGGCCTTCGGCTGCTCGCCGTGGGCCAGGATGGCCTTGAAGACCGGGGTTTCGTCAAGCTTGAGGCGGATCAGCAGGCCGAAGACCACCAGCACGGCCGACGCCAGGAAGGCCACGCGCCAGCCCCAGGACAGGAAGGCTTCGGTGCTCAGTGTCGCGGCGAGCACCGCCAGGACACCGTTGGCCATCAGGTTGCCGGCCGGCGGGCCGATCTGCGCGGCGGAGGACCAGAAGCCGCGCTTGTGGGCGTCGCCGAATTCGCTGGAGAGCAGGACGGCACCGCCCCATTCCCCGCCGACGCCGATCCCCTGGGCCAGGCGCAGCAGCACGAGGATGATGGGGGCGGCTATGCCGATGACCGCGTAGTCCGGAAGCGCGCCGATGAGCACCGTGGCGATGCCGATCAGCAAGAGGGTGGTCACGAGGACGTGCTTGCGGCCGATCTTGTCGCCGAGGCGGCCGAAGAGGATGCCGCCGATGGGGCGGGCGAGGTAGCCCACGGCGAAGGTGGAGAAGGAGAGCAGGAGCCCGACGAACTCGTCGCCGACGGGGAAGAAGATCTTGGGGAACACCAGGGCCGACGCCACGGAGTAGATCGCAAAGTCGTAGTACTCGAGCGAGGTGCCGGTGAGGCTCGCGATGTAGGCCTTGAGGGCGCCGGGCGGCAGCTTCTTTTTGGCGGCGGCCGGGGTGGCCTGGTGCGGTGTGGTCATGGTTTCCTCCAGGTGTGCGGGTGCTGCCTGTTGCTCGGATGTAGGTGCGTGTGAACCCGGTGAGCCCGGGTGGTGCCGGGCTTGCCTGGACTCGTGTTGAGACGAATCCGTGTCTACACGAACGCGGCGGTGGTGATGCCCGCGGCGGTGAGCGCTTCGCGGAGGGCGGCGGCCATCGTGACGGCCCCCGGGGAGTCGCCGTGGACGCAGATGCTTTCGGCGCGGATTTTCAGGATGGAGCCGTCGATGGTGCGGACGGCGGAATCGGAGGCCATCCGGAGCACATGCTCAGTGACCTCCGCGAGGTCGTGCAGGACGGCTCCGGGGAGCGTACGCGATACGAGCGTGCCGTCCGGGTTGTAGGCCCGGTCGGCGAACGCTTCGGTGACCGGGCGGAGTCCGGCGGCCTCGGCCAGCCGGAGCACTTCCGAGCCTGGCAGGCCCAGGATCGGCAGGTTCGGGTCAACGGACTTCACGGCGTCGACGACGGCCTTCGCCTGGGCGGTGTGCGCGACGATGGCGTTGTACAGGCCGCCGTGCGGCTTGACGTACCTGACTTTGCCGCCCTCGACGGCGGCCAGCGCCTGCAGCGCACCGATCTGGTAGACGACGTCGTCCGCCAGTTCGATCGGATCGATGTCCAGGAAGCGGCGGCCGAAACCGGCCAGGTCGCGGTAGCCGACATGGGCACCGATCATGACGCCGGCGGCAACCGCCTCGCGGCAGGTCCGGCGGATGACGCTGGGGTCGCCGGCGTGGAATCCGCAGGCCACGTTTGCACTGGACACGGAGCGGAACATCGCTGTGTCGTCGCCCAAGGTCCAGCGTCCGTAGGACTCGCCGACGTCGCTGTTAAGGTCGATGGTTGCCATTTGTGATCCTCGTCTCATGATAGCCCCCTACATAAGGATGCATCACTTTGGCAGATTGTTCAACAATCCGTCGCTTCGACGTTGAAACAATTGGGTAGATTCGGCGCTGTGACGACTTCCGGGGCAGGAGCCCGGGGTCGGGCTGAAGCCGCCCGGCTGCGCTTGCCGGTCCCCTCGGTGGCCCACCGAGTGGCGGCCGAACTTCGCCTGCAGCTGGCGGAGGGCCCCTGCTGGCGTACCTGGACCGCTCGGAAGCGAAAGCAAAGCGCCGTCCACGGGGACTGAGCTCGCTGGATGGGCAAGCTCCGCGACGCACATTCAGCCCCACGACGCGCAGAAATGAGCGACGCGGGTTGGCCTCTTGGGGGCCAACCCGGGTCGCAGCCGCCTGCGGTATCGGGCGTTACTTTTTATGGGCGACGAACCCGGATCGAGCCTCGACGGATCAGCGTCGCCGTGAATTCGGACGCCGCCGCGGACGCCTTCCTTCCTTCGATCTGCCGGATCAGTGCCGTCGCGGCGGCTACGCCCATCTCGTAGACAGGCTGCGCGATCACCGTCAGCGGAGGGGTCGTCAGGCGCGTCCAGGCAAAGTCGTCGTACATGAGGAACGAGACATCCTCCGGGATGGACAGTCCAAGCTCCTGGATGGCTTCCACGACGCTGAGGCCGATGAGCCCGTCCGAGGCGATAATCGCAGTCGCAGGGTCCGGCCGCTGCAGGAGCCCGCGTGTGATCTTCTTGATCGACTCGGCATCTCCGGCATTGAGCCGGACCAGATCGTCCGGCTGGACCAGTCCGGCTTCCTCGAAAGCGCGTTTCATTCCGTCCCGCCGGTCCGAGATCTGGGACGAGTCCAGCTGCATCCCGTCGCGGTAGGCGTCCACCGCCTTGAGGGTCGAGATGAACGCGATCCGCCGGTGCCCGGACTGGATCAGGTAGCTGGTGGACTCGTGGGATATCCCCTCCATATCGACCGCCACGGTATCCACACCCAGCCCCGGCGCCTTGCGGTCCAGCAACACCAACGGCCGGCCTGATTCGTAAACCCGGCGTAAATGTTGTGTGTCCACGGAGGACGCCGGGGCCACGATCAAGCCGTCCACGCGCTTGTCCAGGAGGACCCGGACGGCATCCACTTCCGCGGCCGTATCCTCGTCCGTGTTGATCAGGATGACGTTGAAGCCGCTCTTCTTTGCGGTGTCGGTGATGCCCCTGGTGGCCAGGCCGAAATGGGGGTTTTCAATGTCGCCGACCACCACCCCGATGGTGTTCGATTTCCCCGTGTTCATGCTGCGGGCGAGCTCGTTGGGCCGGTACTCCAGCTCCTCGGCGGCGGCCAGGACACGTTCGCGCACATCCTCGCTGACCGCGCCATAGTTGCCCAGGGCGCGGGCCGCCTGGGCCTTCGAAACCTGGGCGGCTTTGGCGACGTCGGCGACTGTGACGTCACGGCGACGGGAAGCATCACTACTCATTACGACCTTTCCTGGCGGACTCTTGACGCCCCATGTGGCTTCGATTACATTTCTATCAATCGATGTGAGTCCGGTCTCAATCCTAGGGACTGAGACCGGACTCAGCAAGAGTCGCATCGACAATCCCCGTGAGGCGGTTCCACCGGCCGCCTGCCCCACTCCCCCACGATTGGAAAACGCTGTGATCACACGAACGAACCTGCGCCCAGGGGTGCTCATCGCCGCTGCCGTTGCCGCGGTCCTGGCCCTTTCCGGCTGCGGGGGGTCCACCTCCGCTTCCTCCTCGCCGGCGGAAAACCCGTACGGCCTGATAGAGCCCGGCTCCATCCGCGTCGCCAGCCTGGGCGATTCCAAGCCCTACGCGTTCGCAGACGCCCAGGGAAACTTCACCGGCTTCGACGTCGAACTCTTCAAAGACGTCGCCCACCGCGCTGGCGTCGACAAGGTGGTCTTCACGGGACAGGACTTCTCCGGGTTGCTTGCCGCCGTCGCCAACGGCCAGTTTGATGCCGGCGTCGCCGCCATCGGCATCACGGACAAGCGCAAACAGACGGTCGACTTCTCCGATGGGTACCTTGCCGGCTATTTGACGGTCATCACCACAAAGACCTCAGGCATCAGCAACGCCGAAGGGCTTGGCGGGAAGCGTCTCGGCGTCGTGCAGGGAACACTGCAGGAGGCCTACGCGGTCATGAACTTCACGTCCGCGAGCCTGGTGCGCTTCCCGGACAACAACACCGCGATCTCCGCGGTCAACAGCGGCTCCGTGGACGCGCACTTCCTGGACTACGAGGCCGCCAAGGCCTACCAGGAGCAGTTCGGCCTGGTCAGCGCCGCCGACATCCCCTCGTTCGACGCTCCCGCCGGATTCGCCGTAGCCAAGGGGAAGACCGCCTTTACGGACGCCCTCAACAAGGGCCTGGCCGCCGCCATGGAAGACGGTACATGGAAGAAGCTCTACCAGAAGTGGTTCCCCGGTTCCCCGATGCCCGAACAGTACCTGCCGAAGGCCGAACAGACGGCTACCCCGGCACCCAGCAAGTAAGCCTCCCGGCTTGCGGCCGGGCGGACCACAACCGGCGGTCCGCCCGGCGTTCCACCAGCTAACTACGTCTGAGAGCAACCATGGACTGGTTCACCACCATCATCCGCACCTTCTTCGACTTCGGCGCAATGGCCGAAGTCCTCCCCCAACTTCTGGGTGTCGGTCTTCTGAACACCCTGATCATCTCCATTGCCGCCACAGTGATCGGCGTGGTGCTTGGCATGATTGTCGCCGTCATGGGGATCTCCCCCTCCCGGTGGCTGCGCGTCCCGGCCCGGGTCTACACGGACTTGTTCCGCGGGCTCCCCGCCATCCTCACCATCCTGCTGATCGGCCAGGGGTTCGCCCGCCTGAGCCAGTCGATCTTTGGACCGTCCCCCTACCCCTTGGGGATCATCGCCCTCAGCCTGATCGCCAGCGCCTACATCGGCGAAATCTTCCGGGCCGGCATCCTCAGCGTGGACAAGGGTCAGGGCGAGGCCTGCCGCGCCCTGGGCATGAGCTATGCCAAGTCCATGGCCCTGGTGGTGGTTCCGCAGGGCATCCGGCGGGTCCTGCCCGCCCTGGTCAACCAGTTCATCGCCATCGTCAAGGATTCCTCGCTGGTCTACTTCCTGGGGCTGCTGGTCTCCGAACGCGAGCTGTTCCGCGTCGGCCAGGACGCCGCAGTACTCTCGGGCAACCTCTCCCCGCTGGTCATGGCCGGAATCTTCTATCTCGTCATCACCGTGCCGCTCACCCATCTGGTGAATTATTTCGACAACCGCTTCCGTACTGGGAAGCGGCGCCCGTCGGCCCCCAGCAGCGGCCTGAACGAAATCAAGGAACTCGACGCGGCCTCGCCGCTGACCACCGGGAGCAACACATGAGCGCCAGCGCCAGCATCAACAGCACCCTCGCAGACATCGAGACGTTTCAAGGCTCCAGCCTTGAGCTCAAGAACCTCACCATGGCCTTTGGGGAGATCGAAGTGCTGCGCAACGTCAGCCTCGCCGTCGCACCGGGCACCACCAGCTGCGTGATCGGGCCGTCCGGTTCCGGCAAGTCCACCTTGCTGCGCGGCGTCAACCGTCTCCACGAACCCAAGAGCGGCGACGTGCTCCTGGCCGGGGAAAGCGCTTTGGACGTGAAGCCGGACACCCTGCGTCGGCGGATCGGCATGGTGTTCCAGCACTTCAACCTCTTTCCGGACCACACAGCGCTGGAGAACGTGGCGCTGGCCCTGTGGAGCGTCAAAGGCATGCCCAAGTCCGAGGCGATGGAACGCGCCCGGCGCCGGCTCGCCGAGGTGGGCCTCGCGGAACGGGCAGACCACCGGCCGCGTGATCTCTCCGGCGGGCAGCAGCAGCGCGTCGCCATCGCGCGGGCGCTGGCTATGGAACCGGAAGTGATGCTCTTCGACGAAGCCACCAGTGCCCTGGACCCGGAACTGGTCAAGGGTGTACTGAAACTGATGGCATCGCTCGCCAAGCGCGGCATGACCATGGTGGTGGTCACCCATGAGATGGGCTTCGCCCGCAGGGTGGCAGACCAGGTGGTCTTCATGGACGAAGGTGAAGTCGTCGAATCAGGATCGCCGGCCGATCTCTTTGACAACCCGCAGAGTGAACGGCTCCAGCGCTTCCTCTCCGAGGTGCTCTGATGCGGACCGTTGCGCCCGGACCCATCCGCACCGCTGTCGTCGGCTTCGGCATCTCCGGCCGCGTCTTCCACGCCCCCCTGCTCGCCGCGGACCCGGCCTATTCGCTCGATGTGATCGTGACGGCGGATCCGGAACGCGCCGCCGCGGCGGCATCACGGTACCCGCGGTCACGGATTGTCCCGACGCCGGAGGCCCTGTTCACGCTGGCCGGCGATCTCGACCTTGTGGTCCTGGGTACCCCGCCGTCTACGCACTTCGACCTCGCCTCGACGGCAATCGCCCACGGCCTGCATGTGGTGGTGGACAAGCCATTCGTCACCACGTCGGCCGACGGTGAGGAGCTTGTCTCGAGGGCCGCCGACGCCGGCGTCGGGCTGACGGTCTTCCAGAACCGCCGCTGGGACGCCGATTTCCTGACCCTGAGAAAGCTCCTCGAAACCGGCGTGCTGGGCGAGGTCCGGAGCTTTGAACCCCGGTTCGAATGGTGGCGCCCGGAAGGCTTCGGCAACTGGCGGGACTCCGCCACCCTCGCCGAGGGAGGGGGAATCCTTCACGACCTCGGCGCCCACCTGATCGATCAGGCCCTTCAGCTGTTCGGACCCGTGGCCCGAAGCTACGGGGAAACCACGCAGCGCGGTCCTGACGGTTCGGCGGCAGACCAGGAGGCGTTCGTTTCCCTGCTGCACGAGTCCGGGGTCCGGTCCCGGCTCTGGATGAACGGCGCAGCCGCCCAGGTGGGGCACCGGTTCCACGTCCTGGGCTCTGCAGCCGGCTACACCAAATGGGGACTGGACGGCCAGGAGCCGGCCCTCGACGCCGGCGTGCTGCCCGCCGATCCCCGTTACGGGGTCGAACCCGAAAGCGCCTGGGGCGCTTTGGGCATCGACGGCGGGACCACGCCGGTCCCGGCCGAGCGGGGCTGCTATCCGCTGTTTTATGGGCTCCTTTCTGCAGCCCTCCGCGGTGACGGGCCGCTGCCTGTGGACCCGGTCCAGTCCATTGAAGTCCTGAAAATCATTGAAGAAGTCCACGCCCTCGCCTGACCTAAGCCGTCCCCGCGGGCCGCACTCTATGAAAGAGAGTCCCCATGAACTCCGCAGTCTCCGCCAAGCGTGTTGCCGTTATTGGCGGCGGAATCCTTGGCGTTTCCACAGCCGTCCACCTGCTCCGCGGCGGCGCCTCGGTGCTGCTTCTGAGTGAAGCCGGCCTCGCCAGCGGGGCCACCGGCCGTTCCCTGTCCTGGTTGAATTCCGCCGGCGAACGGTCCACGCCCTACCACCAGCTCCGCGTTGCAGGAATGGACCGGTACCGGACGCTGTTCGCCTCGGATCCCGCGAGGGAGTGGCTGCGGTTCGACGGCGGCCTCATGTGGAACGCCGCAGGGCAAGCCGGCGCCACAGAAACCCGCCACGCCTACGAGCAGAACAAGGGCTATGACTCCAAGCTCCTCGCACCGGAAGAAATCGCAGCATTCACGCCGGGTGTCGATGCCACGGCCGTCCCGGAAAACGCGATCTTCAACCCGGGCGAGGGCTGGGTGAGCCTCCCGGATCTCGTGGACTTCCTGATGGCCGAGTTCCACGAGCTCGGCGGCGAACTGATCCTCAATGCAGGACGAGCCTCCGTGGTGGTCAGGGACGGACGGGCAGCCGGGGTCGAAGTAGCCTCCGGGACCGTGTACGACGCCGACGTGGTCCTGGTCGCCTGCGGCGCCGCGACACCGGCTGTGGTGGCACCCCTGGGGGTCGAGATCCCCAATGCCTCGCCGGTGTCCATGCTGGTCATCACGAAGCCCGTCGAGCCCGCGGTCACAGCCGTCATGAACACCCCCCGGGCGGCCGTCCGGCCCAACCCGGGAAGCACTCTGGCTCTGGATCACGACTGGTACGAGGAACGCATCACCGATCACGGGGACGGCACGTTCGGCATTCCCGATGAAACCGTCCAGGAACTGGCGGACGAGGCCGCCAAACTCATCGCGGGCAACCCGGAGCTCAAGCCGGCTTCCTGGAAGATCGGCTACAAGCCGATCCCGGGTGACGGCGAGCCCGTCTTCGGCGAATTGCCGAAGGTTCCCGGCTGCTTCGTCGCCTTCACGCACTCCGGCGCCACGCTCGGACTTATTGCGGGAGAGCTCCTGGCCGCCGAGATCCTGAGCGGGTCCCGGCACCCGATGCTGGCCACGTTCCGGCCGGAACGGTTCCTCTGACAGACGACTGCGGGAGCGGCGGCCGAAGCCGCCACTCCCGCAGCTTTGTTACTTCCCGGCCGCTACCGGGACCGCGCGCTCATCCGCCGGCTTCCCGGCGTCGGCACCGGCCGCGGGAGGGGTTCTCAGCTTGAGGCGCTTGCCGAACGTGGCCCCGCCGCCCTTGCCGCTGCGGTTCTTGTTGAAGATGTCGAAACCGACGGCGAGGAGCAGCACGAGGCCCTTGATGAGCTGCTGGTAGTCGGTGCCTAGGCCCAGGATGGACATGCCGTTGTTGAGCACACCCATGATCAGGCCGCCGATCATGGCCCCGGCCACGGTGCCGACGCCGCCCTGGACCGCCGCGCCGCCGATGAACGCCGCAGCGATGGAGTCCAGTTCGAACCCGGTGCCGCCGGCCGGCTGGGCGGAGTTGAGCCGGGCCGTGAACACGAGGCCGGCAAGTGCGGCGAGGACGCCCATGTTCACGAACAGCCGGAACGTGACGGCCTTGGTCTTGATGCCGGACAGCTCCGCCGCGTGCAGGTTGCCGCCGATCGCGTAGGTGTGCCGGCCGAAGACGCTGTTGTTCATCAGCGCCGTGTAGACGATCACCAGGACCGCGAGCACAATCAGGACGATCGGGGTGCCCCGGTAGCTGGCGAGGAGGAAGGTGATGGTCAGCATGAGCAGGGCAATGAACGCGGTCTTGGTGGCGAACCAGGCCATCGGCTCATTCTCGAGTTCGAACTTCTTCCGGATCCGGCGTTCCTTGACCGCCTGGATCACCAGCGCCAGGGTGGCGCCGACCCCCAGGATGACCGTCAGCCACTCCAGCACCGAGGTGCCGCCGGAAATGTCCGGCAGGAAGCCGCCGCCCAGCGCCCGGAGTTCGGCCGGGAAGGGCGTGATCTGCTGATTCTTGAGGGTGATCAGCGTCAGGCCGCGGAAAATCAGCATCCCGGCGAGGGTGACGATGAAGGCGGGAATGCCGACGTATGCGATCCAGTAGCCCTGCCAGGCACCCACGAGCGCGCCGACCAGCAGGCAGGCGGGGATGGCGAGCCACCAGGCCCATCCCCAGTGCACGATCATGACACCGGCGACTGCGCCGATGAAGCCGGCGATCGATCCGACGGACAGGTCGATGTGGCCGGCGATGATCACCATGACCATGCCGATGGCCAGGATCAGGATGTAGCTGTTCTGGACCACCAGGTTGGTGACATTCTGCGGCTCCAGCAGGATCCCGTCCGTCAGGATCTGGAACAGCAGGACGATCAGGATCAGGGCGACAAAGATGCCAACCTGGCGGAGGCGGCTTGTCAGGAAGCCCAGGGATTCTCGGAGGGCGGACATGTTCGCTATTCCTTCTCTTTGGTCATGTAATGCATGAGGGTTTCCTGCGATGCTTCGGCGATCGGGACCTCGCCGGTGATGTGCCCGGCGGACAGGGTGTAGATCCTGTCGCAGATGCCCAGCAGCTCGGGCAGTTCGGAGGAGATCACAATGACCGCCTTTCCTTCCGCGGCCAGCTTCGCGATGATCGTGTAGATCTCAAACTTCGCGCCGACGTCGATCCCGCGGGTGGGTTCGTCGAGGATCAGCACGTCCGGGTCGGAGAACATCCACTTGCTCAGCACCACCTTCTGCTGGTTGCCGCCGGACAACTTGCCCGTGATGGCGGCGACCGACGGGGCCTTGATGTTCATGTTCTTCCGGTAGTCGTTGGCCACGACGGTTTCCTGGTTCTTGTCCACCCAGCCGCCCTTGACCAGCTTGCGGAGCGCGGCCATGGAGATGTTCCGCTTGATGTCCTCGATGAGGTTCAGGCCATAGAGCTTGCGGTCCTCGGTGGCGTAGGCGATGCCATGCTTGATGGCGGCGGAGACGGTGCCGGTGTTGATTTCCGTGCCGTACTTGAAGACCCTGCCGGAGGTTGCCGTGCCGTAGCTGCGCCCGAAGACGCTCATGGCCAGCTCCGTCCTGCCGGCGCCCATCAGTCCGGCCAGCCCCACCACTTCCCCCTTGCGGACGTTGAGGCTGGCGTTGTTGACCACCATCCTGCTGTGGTCCTGCGGGTGCCGGACGGACCAGTCCTCGATCCGCAGGACTTCCTCGCCGATCTGGGGGTCCCGGTCCGGGTACAGGCTTTCCAGGTCCCGGCCCACCATTCCGCGGATAATGCGTTCCTGGGTGATCTCGCCGTCGCCCAGGCGGAGGGTTTCGATGGTCTTGCCGTCGCGGATGATGGTGACGGCATCCGCGACCTTGCGGATTTCGTTGAGCTTGTGGCTGATGATGATGCAGGTGACGCCCTGGCCCTTGAGGTGCAGGATCAGGTCCAGCAGGTGGCCCGAGTCCTCGTCGTTGAGGGCCGCCGTCGGTTCGTCGAGGATGAGGAGCTTGACTTGCTTCGAGAGCGCCTTGGCGATTTCCACGAGCTGCTGCTTGCCCACGCTGATGTGCTGGACGGGGGTGACCGGGTTTTCGCTCAGGCCCACCCGGGCCAGGAGTTTCGCGGCCTCCAGGTTGGTCTTGCGCCAGTCCACCCAGCCGCGCTTGGCCTGTTCGTTGCCGAGGTAGATGTTCTCGGCGATGGAGAGATACGGGCTCAGTGCCAGCTCCTGGTGGATGATCACGATTCCGCGCCTCTCGCTGTCGCTGATGCTGGAGAAGTTGCAGGGTTCGTTTTCGAAGAGGATCTCGCCGTCGAAGGAGCTGTGCGGGTAGACGCCGGACAGCACCTTCATCAGGGTGGATTTCCCGGCGCCGTTTTCACCACAGATCGCGTGGACTTCGCCGCGGTTCACCTGCAGGGTGACGTCCTGGAGGGCCTTCACGCCCGGGAAGGTCTTGGTGATTCCTCGCATTTGAAGAATGGGTGTGTTCATCGCCAATTCTCACTGACTGGTAGTACCTGAGACGTCCTGCGGCTGCAGGGGTCTACGGGAAGGGTGGCGGCCCGGGCTAGACGGCGGACCGCCACCCTTCGACGTGACTACTTGACGTCGGCCTCGGTGTAGTAACCGGAGTCGATGAGTTCCTTCTTGTAGTTCTCATTCGTGATGATGACGGACTTGAGCAGGTACGCGGGGACCACCTTGACCTTGTTGTTGTAGGTCTTGGTGTCGTTGACCTCGGGCTCCTGGCCCTTCAGGAGGGCGTCGACCATCTTCACTGCCTGGGCTCCCAGCTGCCGGGTGTCCTTGAAGATCGTGGAGTACTGCTCGCCGGCGATGATGGACTTCACCGAACCCTTTTCGGCGTCCTGGCCGGTAACGATCGGCAGGCTTCCCTTGGCGTAGCCGCCGGTGCTGGTCAGGGCCGAGATGATGCCGATGGACAGGCCGTCATACGGGGAGAGAACGCCGTCGAGCTTGGTGCCGGAGCTGTAGGCGGCGGTGAGGATGTCCTCCATGCGCTTCTGGGCCACGGGGGCCTGCCAGCGCAGGATGGCGGCCTGCTCGAACTTGGTCTGGCCGCTGGGCACCTTCAGGGTTCCGGCGTCCAGGTACGGCTTGAGGGTGTCCATGGCGCCGGTCCAGAAGAAGTTGGCGTTGTTGTCATCCGGGCTGCCGGCGAAGAGCTCCACATTGAAGGGGCCCTTGCCTGCGACCTTGTTGCCGCTGGCGTCAACGAGGCCCAGGCCGGTCAGCAGCGAAGTGGCCTGCTGCACGCCCACCGTGTAGTTGTCGAAGGTGGTGTAGAAGTCGACATTCGGCGTGCCGTTGATGAGCCGGTCGTAGGCAATGACCTTGACGTTCTGTTCCTTCGCCTTGGCGAGGACGTCGGTCAGCGTGGTGCCGTCGATGGCCGCGACGATGAGGGCCTTGGCGCCCTTGGTGAGCATGTTCTCGATCTGCGCCACCTGCGTGGGGATGTCGTCATTGGCGTACTGCAGGTCGGTCTTGTAGCCGAGCTTCGTCACGGAGTCCGAGACGTTCTTGCCGTCGGCGATCCACCGTTCCGAGGTCTGCGTCGGCATCGAGATCCCGACGAGGGAGCCGGCAGCATCGGCGCTGGCGGACGGGGCGGCCGTACCGGGCCGGCTGCCGCAGCCGGTGGCCCCGACGGTCACAGCGAGGACAACCGCAACGGCGCCCAGGAGTTTCCTGATCTTCACAATTTTCTCCTTCCGCGGACCCGTGGGCCGCGAAGTTGCTCCTGATCGCAGCCCTGCACGTCATTGTGCCCCCTGCGGGGCGGTAACAGCGGGAGGATTGCGGAGGTCTGAATGGAACGGGGGTTCAGCCGGCAAGGGAACTGCGGCTGATTGTTATCGCTAACAATATGGTCAAAGATAGCTTCTAGAAACATGTGAGTCAACGCACATTCGGCGTTTATTCTCCTTCGGGCCGGCGGCGGGCCGTCTGGAGGTCAGGCGGCGAAGATGCACCAGGACGCGCCGTGCGAGGCTCCGGGTTCGAGCCGCACGAGGTCCGTGCCGGTGTTGAAGGCGTCCGGCGGGCAGCTCATCGGTTCGACGGCGAGCCCCGGCCGGGTGGGCAGCGGCGGTTCCGTGTCCCCGGTGTAGAGCTGCAGCCAGGCGCAGCTGCGGTCCCAGGCCATGCCGACGCCGGTCCCGCCCGGGTCCCGGACCACGACGCGTGCCTGCCCGTCGCCGTCGCCGTCGCCGTCGCCGTCGTCGTCGTCGTCGAAAACAATGTCGGTGAAGGCATGGTCGATCTCCGTGGAACCGATGACGCGGGCGGCGCGGAAGTCGTATTCGTGTCCTTCAACGGGCCGGACGGCGACCGGCAGCAGCCGGTCCGGCGTGACCTCGAGGAAGGAGTCCGCCGGTATCTCCAGGCTCCATTCGTCCAGCGGCGCAGGTCCTGCCAGCAGGTAGGGGTGCGGGCAGACCCCGTAGGGCGCGGTCCGCTCCCCCACATTGGCTGCCGTGACGGTCGTGTGCAGTCCGTCGCCGTCCAGCCGGTAGCAGGCGGTGATCGACAATGCGAAGGGGTAGCCCGGCGTCGGCTCGATGGCGCAGGAGAGCGCCACGGCGGATTCCGTCCGGGACTCCAGCCTCCAGTCCAGCTCCGGGGTGAAGCCGTGCAGGGCGCACTGCCGGCCGGGCTCGTTGACCGGCACCTGGTAGTCCACCCCGCCAAAGGTGTACTTCCCGTCGGGAATCCGGTTCGGCCAGGGCGCGACGACGACGCCGCGGTGGTCCGGGTTGGGCCCGCCGGCGGGGAACGGGACGACGAGGTCCCGGCCCCGGTGCCGCAGTTCCCGCACCGCCGCTCCCCGGGCGGCGATGACCGCGGTGTACTCCCCGTGCCGGAGCCCGTATTCGGCCCCGGTCACAGCCCGCTTGCCAGCTTGTAGTAGGCGGCGTTCCAGGCCAGTTCCTTCTTGAACCCCCGGATCGTGGTGCCTACGTCAATGGTCAGCAGCTCCGTGCGGGCGATCTCGGCGAAGTCCTCGAAGACGTCCATGCCGACGGCGGTGGTCAGGACGGTGTGGTGGGCGGCCCCGGCCGTCAGCCAGGCGGCCGCGGAGGTGGTGAAGTCCGGCTTGGGCGACCAGAGCGCGCGGGCCACCGGCAGGTAGGGCAACGGCTCGTCAAGGTCCACGACGTCGACGGCGTTCGCCACGAGGCGGAAGCGGTCGCGCATGTCGGACAGCGCCACCACGACGCCGGGGCCGGCGTCGGTGTCGAAGACCATACGGACCGGGTCTTCCTTGCCGCCGATGCCGAGCGGGTGGATTTCCACGCGGGGCTTTGTGGCGGTCAGGGACGGGCAGACCTCGAGCATATGGGCGCCCAGGATTTTCTCCTGGCCCGGGACGAGGTGGTACGTGTAGTCCTCCATGAGGGAGGCGCCGCCGGGGAGCCCGGCGCCCATGACCTTGGCGGCCCGGACCAGGATGGCGGTCTTCCAGTCGCCCTCGGCGCCGAAGCCGTAGCCGTCGGCCATGAGCCGCTGGACGGCCATGCCCGGCAGCTGGCGGAGTGCGCCGAGGTCCTCGAAGGAGGTGGTGAATGCCGCGGAGCCGTTGGCCTCCAGGAAGCTGCGCAGGCCCAGTTCGATCCGTGCGCTGTAGCGCAGCGACTCATGGCGCGCTCCGCCGGCCCGGAGTTCCGGGGCCACGTCGTAGAGCCGCTCATATTCGGCGACGAGGACGTCGACGTCGGTCTCCGGCGCGCCGTGCACGGCGTCGGCGAGTTCGTTGACGGACCAGGTGTTCACCGAGACGCCGAAGCGCAGTTCCGCTTCGGTCTTGTCCCCTTCGGTGACGGCGACGTTGCGCATGTTGTCGCCGAAACGGGTGAGCTTCAGGGTCCGGACGGCAGCCCAGCCGGCGGACGCGCGCTGCCAGGATCCGACCTGGCGGGACACCTCGGGGTTGGACACGTGCCCGACGACGGTCTTGCGCGGAATGCCGAGGCGCGACTGGATGTAGCCGAACTCGCGGTCGCCGTGCGCGGCCTGGTTCAGGTTCATGAAGTCGAAGTCGATGTCCGCCCACGGCAGTTCGACGTTGGCCTGGGTGTGCAGGTGCAGGAGCGGTTTGCGGAGCAGGTCCAGGCCCTGGATCCACATCTTGGCCGGGGAGAAGGTGTGCATCCAGGCGGTCACGCCGATCACGGCGTCGTCGGAATTCGCTTCCAGGGCGGTGCGGCGGATGGCGTCCGAGTCCGTGAGCACGGGTTTCCAGACGATTTTCACCGGGACGTCGGACGAGCCGTTGAGCTGCCGGGCAATCTCCTGTGACTGCGCGGCCACCTGCTTGAGGACGTCCTCGCCGTAGAGGTGCTGGCTGCCGGTGAGGAACCAGACCTCGTACTGCTCAAGGGACGTGTTGTTGGCGTTGGACATGTTTTCTCCTGCGGACGTGGTGGGGAGGGCTGGCGGTGGTGGGCCTAGCGGCCGTAGACGTTCTGGTAGCGGGCGTAGAGAGAGTCGATCTGGGCGGGGTCGATCGGCAGGGGCTCGCCGAGCTGGCGGGAAATATGGACGGTCCGGGCCACTTCCTCGCACATGACCGCGGCTTTCACCGCCGAGCGGGCATCCTTGCCCACGGTGAAGGGTCCGTGGTTCTGCATCAGCACGGCCGGCGAGGTGGAGTGGGCCAGGGTGTCCACGATGCCGCGGCCGATCGAGTCGTCCCCGATCAGCGCGAAGGGACCCACCGGGATGGGGCCGCCGAACTCGTCGCCCATCATGGTGAGCACGCACGGGATGGGCTCGCCCCGGGCGGCCCAGGCGGTGGCGTACGTGGAATGGGTGTGGACCACTCCGCCGACCTCGGGCATGTTGCGGTAGACGTAGGCATGCGCCGCGGTGTCCGAGGACGGCGTGAGATCAGGGTTTCCCCAATCCGCGGCGCCGCCGTCGGCCTCGGCGGAAAGCCCGCTGACCGGCGTGCCGTAGAGGTCCGTGACCACCATGAGCTCGGGGCTCAGCCCGGCGTAGGAAACCCCGGACGGTTTGATGACCATCAGGTCGTAGCCGGGCACGCGCGCGGATACGTTTCCCGCGGTCCAGACCACCAGCTGGTAGTGCGTGAGCTCGGCATGCAGTGCACAGACCTCGCGGCGGAGCCGTGCGATGGATTCCAGCAGCGCGCTCACGCGGTTACCCCCGTGGCGACTAGGGGCCGGACCGCATTGCGCTGGATGGCCTTGAGCCGGTGCATGACCTCGTTCGCTCCCCTGCCGAAGTGGTCGTGGAGCGTGCGGTACTCCTGGAACAGTTCCTCGTAGGCGGCAACGTTCTCCGGGATGGGGGTGAACACGGCTCCGGGTTCGGAGCCCATGGCGGCGGCGGCGGCCCGGATGTCTTGGTACCGGCCGGCCGCCACGGCGGCGTGGATGGCCGAGCCGAGGGCCGGGCCCTGGCTGGAGCCGATGGTGGAGAGCTGCAGTCCCGTGACGTCGGCGTAGATCTGCATCAGGAGCTCGTTTTTCAACAGCCCGCCGGCGACGATGAACTCCTTCACCGGCACTCCCGAGTCGCGGAAGGCGTCCACGATGGTCCGGGTGCCGAAGGCCGTGGCCTCCAGCAGGGCCCGGTAGGTGTCCTCGGGCCGGGTGGCGAGGGTCTGTCCGAGCACGAGGCCGGACAGTTCGTGGTCCACCAGCACCGAACGGTTCCCGGAGTGCCAGTCGAGGGCAATGAGGCCGTGCCCGCCGATGGCCTGGCCTGCGGCGAGTCCGGTCAGGTATTCGTGGATGCCGAGCCCGCGGGCGGCGGCGGCCTGATGGTATTCCGGCGGGACGCCGTACCTGGTGAACCAGCCGAAGATGTCGCCCACGCCGCTCTGCCCCGCCTCGTACCCCCACATCCCCTCCACAATCCCGCCGTCCACCACGCCGCACATGCCCGGCACTTCGCGCAGCTCGGTTCCGTTCAGAACGTGGCAGGTGGAGGTACCCATGATGGCCACGAGCTGTCCTGGCTCCACGGCCCTGGCCGCCGGGGCGGTGACGTGGGCGTCCACGTTTCCCACCGCGACGGCGATCCCCTCAGGCAGTCCGGTCCAGGCGGCGGCTTCGGCGGTCAGCCGGCCCGCGGCGTCGCCCAGCCGGCCGATGGTGTGCTCCAGCTTGGTGCTGACGAAGTCCTTGAACTGCGGGTTCAGGGCGGCAAGGAAGTCCTCCGAGGGGTAGCGGCCGTCCTGGTAGATCCCCTTGTAGCCGGCCGTGCAGGCGTTGCGGACGTAGTTGCCGCAGAGCTGCCAGACGATCCAGTCGGCGGCTTCCACCCAGCGGTCCATCGCGGCGTAGGTTTCCGGGTCTTCTTCAAGCAGCTGCAGTCCTTTGGCGAATTCCCATTCGGAGGAGATCAGCCCGCCATAGCGCGGGAGCCAGCTTTCGCCGCGTTCGGCCGCCAGGGCGTTGATCCGGTCCGCCTGCGGCTGCGCGGCGTGGTGCCGCCACAGCTTCACGTAGGCGTGCGGCCGGCTGGCGAGCCTGGCGAGTTCGTTCAGCGGGGTTCCGTCCGCCTTGACCGGAACCATGGTGCAGGCGGTGAAGTCGGTGGCGATTCCGACGACCGCGGCCGGGTCGATTCCGGCGTCGGCGATCGCGGCGGGGACGGCGTGGCGCAGGACCTCCCGGTAGTCGTTGGGAACCTGGAGGGCCCATTCGCCGGGAAGCCGGATGCCGGCGGCGCCCGCCGTGTCCTCCGGAAGCTCGCCGGTGACCACGGCATGCGGGTAGTCGAAGACGCCGCTGCCCAGTTCCTTGCCGTCCCGGACCCGGACGACGACGGCCCGCCCGGAGAGCGTGCCGTAGTCCACGCCGATGACAAAGTTTTCGGTTCCGTCCACTGAGACGTCCATCAAATCCTCCAATAGGTTCCGCAGCGTTGCGAACCCCTTTATTGTTAGCGCTAACAAACCTGCTGTCAAGAAGCTCCGGCATACGCGTTGCTCGAACTACGGCTCCGGCCCTTAGGGGAGCCGCGGCCCGGCCGCGGTGCTGGCGCGCACGACGAGCTCAGGTTTGACCACCAGGGCGCCGCCGGCCGCACCGTCCTCGATCTGGGCGCGCATCAGGTCCATGCAGCGTTTTCCGAGTTCCTCGAAGTCCTGGCGCACGGTGGTCAGCGGCGGCATGAAGTAGGCGGATTCGGGCTGGTCGTCGAAGCCGACCAGCGAGACATCTTCCGGCACGCGGATGCCCTTCTCGCCGAACGCCCGCAGCACGCCCAGCGCCATCTGGTCGTTGCTGACGAACACCGCCGTGGCGCTGCGCTGTTCTGCCAGCTGCTGCCCGATCCGGTACCCGCTGCCCGCGCTCCAGTCACCCTCCACCAGAAGGTCGTCGCTGAGGCCGGCTTCCGCCAGCTCCTCGCGCCACCCGTCAACACGGCCTTGGCCATCGATCCAGCCGAGCGGACCCGAGACATGGCCGATCCGCTGGTGGCCAAGCCTGATCAGATGGGCGACGGCCAGCCGCGCCCCCAGCTTCTGGTCGACCATCGCACCGCTCAACCGCCCTTCCCCGGCTCCGCCGACTACGATCACCGGGACATCCAGGTTCAGGCGTTCGAGCGCCTGAAGCGTCCCGTCGTGCGGCACTATGACAATCAACCCATCCGCGCCCTGGTCCGTGAGGTGGCGCACCGCATCGGAAATGACCTCAGGACCGGCCCCCTTGATCGCGGCAATGCTCACGAAATACCCTGCCTCCCGGGCGGCCTGCTGGACTCCCAGCAGCGTATTCGCCGGGCCATACTGCCCGAGTTCGGAGGCGAGGACGCCGATGGTCTGGGTGCGCCGGGTCACGAGGCTCCTGGCGGCCGTGTTGCGCCGGTAGCCGAGTTCGGCAATCGCCGCCTCGACCCGCGCCCTGGTTGCCGCGCTGACATTCGGGTGGTTGTTGATCACCCGCGACACCGTCTGGTGGGAAACCTTGGCCCGCGCTGCAACGTCCTCGAGGCGCGGCAGCCGCCGGTCACTGTTGTTCCCCATGCGAGGCACCTTCCTCCGTATGCGGCCGATCCGCGTGAAATCAAGCTACAGGAGGGCGCCGGACCGGCCATGGCCCCCCGCGGCCGGCTGCCGTTCTGTTAGCGCTAACGGTAGCGCATTTCCGGGGTCCGGAACGGGGGCATTCCTGCCGTCCTCCGGTCATCTTCGTCCGCCGTGACGTGGAATGCCGGCCCGGACCGTCGTGGGTCCGGGCCGGCGGTCTCTGGGGCCGGGTTCACAATGAACTCACCCGTGGCGACGACGTTCCGCAGAGAGTCCTTCCTGCCCACCGACGTGAACTGGATGATGGGCGGATTCACCGAGGCCACGGTGAAGAATGACTGCGGGGCAAGGTTGTCCACCCCCTCGTGAGAGTGTCAATCTGATTTGAGCCCACGATGGAGGTAAATCGCAGTCTCATCGGGACCCATGTCACGACGAGGCTGGAATCGCAACCAGGAGTGGCTGGGACGCCGCCAATAGTTGTGTCGGACAGTGATGCATCTCGACCCGGGACCCGGAATCTGACGAATCCGAAGGCTGTACGGGAACAACACGGTGACGCATACCAAGGGCGTGTGATGAGCGAACAGGCCGGACGGAAGGCGAGATCAGCCATTAGGCTGGCCCTCTAGCAAACACCGAACGGTCCGGATCGAATCCCAGCGAGGAATCGACCGGGCCGTTTGTTTGGGTGGGTGCAGTCACGAAAAAGAGAACGAGCGGCGCCAATTGGCGCTGAAGAGGTCTTCGTTTGTGCGGACTATGTGGTTTGTTGGAGGGTCTGGGCGAGGCGGTAGGAGTCGGTGACTGCAGAACCGGACCCAACTCAAACTGCCATAATCATCGCGGGATGGCAGTTCATCGGGGTGAAGTCCGTTCACATGGTTTCACCCTAGGCCCGCCGGCACCGACCGAGCAGGCGGCTCCGCGACCGGCGCCCGCCTGCTCCGTGCAGGTCTTCCGGAAACCGCTTGTTAGGCTGGATGAATGAAACTTCGCCTTGCCGCCCTGTCCGCCGCCTCGCTCGTGATCGCCCTGACCGGCTGCGGCCAGGCGCAGGACGCCGCCAACAAGGCAGTCAGCGACGGCGCTTCCCAGGTTGCCACCGCAGCCGGCGGCGAAGTTAAGAAGCAGGTCTGCACCCTTGTGGAGGACGGCCTCGTCAGCGTCAAGGACAAGGAACTCCTCGGCGGACTCGTCGCCGGGGCGGAGACCGCCGGCGTGCCCTCGGACATCACCACGCCGCTGCGGCAGATTGCCGAATCCGGCGACCAGGTGCCGGCCGAGTCCGTGAGTGCCCTCCGGGACGCCTGCGCAGCATAGGAGCGGCAGCAACGTCCAGGAATCCGCGGTCAGCGCTTGCCCTTCTTACGTGACCCCTTGCCGCGGCCCTTGTCCGGATTCGGCGCGTACCGCTGCGCCACCTTCGGTTTCTTGACCCCGGTCCCGCGCCGGTCCGGCTTCGGTTCGCGCTTGGGCTTTTCCTGCTGGGCCGAGGGCTGCCGGGAGCTCGCCGCGGTGCGGCCGCGGACAATCCCGATGAACTCCTCGATCACCTCGTCCGTGGAGTCGCTGGGCCACGCCACGGCAATCTCCGTGGTGGGCGCCCCCGTGAGCTTCCGGGCCACGGTGTCCTTGACGTTGAAGTGGCGCGCCACGGACATCGGCAGGATGGCCAGGCCGGCGCCGGATGCCACCACGTGCAGGGCCATCTCCGGTCCGCCGAGTTCCTGCACATCCAGCAGGGTCTCCGCGGCCAGGTCCGCCAGCGCAACTTCCTCAAACACCGAAATTTCGTGGCCCTTCGGCGCCACCACCACGGGCTGTTCCTCATACAGCGGGATGACGCTCAGGCCCTCGCGTTCCACGGGAAGGCGCACGAAGCTCAGGTCCGCGGAACCGTCGCGCAGCACCGCAAGCTGGGCGCCGTCGTCGGACATAAAGGAGTGCAGCGGAACATCCGGCATCCGCTCTTCCCAGCGCCGGATCCACTTGCCGGGAGTCACGCCCGGGACGTAGGCGAAGCGCAGCTCCCGTGGCGCTGCTTCGGCCGGGGCGGCGGTTTCGGCGGCGGATTCTTCAGGGGCTGGGGGGGATTCATCGTCTGCGGACACAAGTTCACAGTACCGCCAGAGCCGGCGTCGGGTTCCGCCGTCTGGTGCCGCGCCACCGCCGCGCCGGATACTCTTGAAGTATGACCTCTGCAAACTCCCAGTCCATGAAGCCGGCCACCGTTGCCAAGAAACTTGGCATCTACCTGCCCGCAACACCCCAGGAGTTCCAGGATTCGGTTATCACCCGCGCCGATTTCGCCGAGCTCCAGGCGAACCCGCCGGAGTGGCTGGCCGAACTGCGCCGCAATGGCCCGCACCCCCGCCCGGTGGTCGCGCAGAAGCTGAACGTGTCCATCGCCGGCCTGGCCCGCGGTGGCGTCGAGGAAGCGCTCACGACGGCGGAGATCACCGCGCTGCTGCAGGCTCCCCCCGCATGGCTGGTGGCCGAGCGCTCCACCCACGCCGCCGTCCGTGCCGAGGCCCAGCGGGTCAAGGACGAGGCCGCGAAGAAGGACGCCAAGAAGGCCCGCGCCGCAGCCGAGTAGCGGCGGGCTATCTGATCCGGCCCCTATTTTCATCCCGCGGACGCAGGACTATGCTCGCGGAATGAGTCGGGACCGCTGGCCCGATCCCCATCTTCATTTCTCAATCCACCAGCGACCGGCGGAGCATCGGGAAGGAATCAGGCCGTGGCCTTCAAGATCGGATATTTTGTCGGGAGCCTTTCGAGCAATTCCATCAACCGGACCCTGTCCAAGGCCCTGATCCGGCTTGCACCCGCGGAGCTGGAGTTCACGGAAATTCCCATCAAGGACCTCCCGTTGTACAACCCGGATTATGACGCGGACTTTCCTGCCGAAGGGCAGGCCCTCAAGGATGCGGTCGCCGGTTCCGACGGCATCCTGTTCGTCTCTCCCGAGTACAACCGGTCCATCCCAGGAGCGCTCAAGAACGCCATCGACTGGGGATCCCGGCCCTGGGGCACCAACTCGTTCGCCCGCAAGCCCACCGGGATCATCGGCGCCTCCCCTGGCGGCATCGGCACGGCCGTGATGCAGTCCTCGTTCCGCAGCGTACTGAGCTTCCTCGATGCGCCGCAACTCAATGCGCCGGAGGCTTACATCCGCTTCGTCCCGGAGGTCTACGGCGAGGACGGCGACGTCAAGGACGAAACCACGGCTCAGTTGCTGCGCCACTACATGGAGGAGTACAGCTCCTTCATAGAGCGGGTCCTGGCCGCCAATGCGCCCGGCCATATCGGCGACGAGCACCCGGACAAGGACAAAGTGAACCGCTAGGGGCCCAGCCTAACCCACGCGTGCATGGCTTTCGATCGCCCGGAGGGTGCGGATGAGCGGGACTGGATGCGCCGCCACATTCCGCCTGCGAGCTCACGGTCATGGCGTTGCGTGACAAATACGTCCCATGCCCCGATCCGCAAGAGTTCGGAAGCCGCCACCTCCAGTCCCAGAAAAGCGGCAGCTCCCATGGTGAGCTGCTCGACGACGTCGAGCCGGCTGAAGTTCCCTGTCGATGGTTTCAGGATGTGGGTTGTCGGGGTGGCATCCGCCGGGACTCCCCAACCGCCGTCGGGAAACCGGTGAAGGGCAATTTTGGCCGGCGCGCCCGCCAGGCTGAACCGCCCTGCTGCGTCGTCGTAGGGCGTTCCGTCCGCGTATTCGGCGACTACATGATCCAACATGTCGGCAACCTCGGACGTGGTGACTGGACGGACCACATCCCGGGCAAGGACTCCATCGGAAGCCCCGGTATCCGGTGGCATGAACTGGAGGGCACCGGCAACATCTGCGCCAATGTGCTCAAGAATGGCAACCGGGTTCGACGCCGGCACTCCGAAGCGCCGCGCGATGGTGCGCATGGCTCCGTCGCTGTCCGGTAGTAAACCCTGCAGGCACGGCAGCACCGCCCGCTTCTTGTGCGAGGCAGCGGCCAGCGGCATGGACAGCGACAGCGAAGTGGCATCCTGCATGACCTGATACTCGGGACGGTACCGGAACGTCCGATTGCCTGCTTGCGTCTGCTCTACGCGACCACACACCGTCCCGTCCATGAAGACGTCGAGTGCGCGGGTACTACTTACCACCGGACGTTGCCGGTCTCACGGTTGCCTATGGCCAGCTCGAACCCCAGGGCGTGGGAGACGTCCATGAATTTGGACGTCTCCACGGTGGCCTTACCGGACTCGAGATCGATGACGAAGGTCCGCGAAACGTTTGCACGGCGGCCCAGTTCTGCCTGTGACCAGCCTCGCTCCTCACGGAGTTCGCGGACCCAGGGTCCAGCCTCACGGACTGTATACATTTCGCCTCCTGTCGGCGTACGGCGACATTTCAAAATGTTGCCGTACGCCTACTTTGGCATTTGTTGGCGTACGGCGACAGGCTCAGCCGGAATCATTGACGTGGGTGCTTCAGAGCAGCAAACCCGGTCCTTCACAGCTGGGCGGTCATTACCTATTCGTAATGGCAATGGTACGATTACGAATAGGTAATAGCCGGAGGCTTATTACCTCTAGCTCATCAAGGAGGCACTGTGCACGGCGTTATGAAGTCAATGTCCGACCTGGGTCTGATGGTCTACGGCATCCGGACCCGCAACGGGCTCTCCCAGACGGATCTGGCCAAACGGCTCGACGTCAGCCAGCGATACCTGTCCGAGCTGGAGACCGGCAAGCCCAAAGTCCTCAACGACAAGTTCTTCGCTGTCATGGATAAGCTCGGCATCGAGCTGGCCTTCCGTGAGGGCACCGACCGTGGCTGAGGCCCTGGACGTCCACCTCTACGGCACCGTCATCGGGCAGATGGTCCGCTCCGGCCCGGACGCCGTCACCTTCGAGACCTCCGCCGCGGCCATGGACCGTTTCGGCGTCGGCTCCCGGATCCTGTCCAGGAACCTGCCGCTTGGGCCCCGCCCCTCCTCCCCGGCGGCGGCGACCGCCTTCTTCGGCGGGCTCCTGCCCGAAGGCACCGGGCTGACCAACCTGGCCAAACAGGCCGGCGCCGCCGCCAATGACGTCTTCGCCCTGGTCGGCTACGCCGGTCGCGACGTCGCAGGTGCCATCCGTATCGGCGGAGCCGACGAACCCGTGGAACGCTATGAGCCGCTCACCGATGCCCAGGTCGCCGAGCGGCTGGACCGCATCAACGACTACAACCTCGGCGTCATCGGTGGCGGCGGCTCCCTGGCCGGCTACCAGCCCAAGACAACCCTCGCGCTCCTTGACGGGACCTGGCACGCCGGCATCGACGGCGCGGCGTCCACCCACATCATCAAGCCGGTCGGTGCCGGGGCCGAGCCGGCCCTGTACGCCGAGGCGTACTGCCTGGATCTTTCCCGGCGCTGCGGGCTGACCAGCTATGCCTCCACTACCCGGCGCTTCGGGGAGCGGCTCGTCCTCGTCATCGAACGCTACGACCGAACGGTCCGGCCCGACGGCACGGTGGAACGGATCCACCAGGAAGACGCCGCTCAGGCCCTCGGCCTGCCCTGGCGCACCGACAGCAAGTTCGAAGGCGTCAACCCGGCCGCGAACCTGCGCAACGTCGCCGCCCTGCTGCCCCGCCGCCGCAGCATCCTCGGCACCGGGACCGATGACAGGGAGGCGCTGCTCGCATACACGGCCTTCAACACCGCCATCGGCAACACCGACGCGCACGCGAAGAATTTCTCCACCCTCCACCACCCCGGCGGCGGAATCACTTTGGCCCCGCTGTACGACGTCTCCGCCCACACCCTGGCCGTCGGCGGGAATCTGAACGTGTCCATGCGGATCGCGGGGAAGGCCTACCAGCCCGACATCACCCGGGATGATCTCCTTGCCGAGGGCACGTCCTGGGGCGTGGAGCCCGGCATCGCTCTCCGGGTCGTCAACGACACGCTCGAGCAGCTGCGCTACGCCGTCGAAGATGCCGACCAGGGGCAGGCCAGCAGCCGGCTGCCGCTCTACATAGCCAACCAGGCACGGAACCTGCTCGACGGGCGCCGGGCCGCGGTCAGTGCTGAATCGCCGTCGCTGGCCGTGCTGGCGCAGGTCCCACCCATGCCTCCGCGCTGACCGGAGACCGCCATCGGGCCCGCCTGAACAAGGCCGTCTGCTCGCAAAACGTGACCCTCTCAGCCACGCAGAAGGCGATCGCCCACAACTGGGTCACCGTTGAAAAAGACCTCGGGCTCTAAGAGCCTGTGATGATTTTACTCAGCGTGGCTCGGGCGGGTCGTTTTGGATGGTCTCGACGATGACTTCTTGGCCGGTCAAGGGGCGACCGCGCAAGTTCATGGAGATGTGGGAGAACAGACGGTGTTCAATCTTGTTCCACTTGCTGGTCCCCGGTGGGAGGGATTCCGTCCGGCTGGGTTTCCTCGGACATCAGAGTGGCTGGCCCAGCATGTTGGCCTTCTTCTCCTGCCGCGTGTGGCGCTCGTCAAGCCTCTTGAGGAAGAGCAGATACGTGATCTGCTCGATGATCTCCAGCGGGTTGGAGATGCCGCCGCTCCAGAACGCATTCCAGACCTTGTCGACTTGGGACTTTATTCACCGGTAATCACAGATCGAGCTTAGTGGGCAGGGCCGACGTCGCGCGCCGGGTCCCCAGCTGATGAACCAGTCAGTCCTGGTGCAGCTGGACGAAGTTGCCGCAGCCGTCGTCCATCACAGCGGACGTGCCACCGGGGCCATCGCTCGGTTCGCCCTGGAACATCACGCCCTTGGCCGTGAGCCGCTGGTATTCGGCCCGGACGTCCGGAACGCCCAGCACTATCGCGGGCATCCCGGCGTCGTGCAGCCCGTTCATGTATGCCGCTCCGATCGGATTGTCGCTGGGTTCCAGCAGCAGTCCGACCGTGCCGCCGTCGGTCCCGGGGTCCTTGACGATGTAGAGGTTCTGCTCCGGCATGGCCATGAGGCTCTCGAAACCCAGGATCCCGGTGTAGAACTCGTGCGCCGCGGCGGGATCCTTGACGTGAATACTGCACATTTTCAGTCGCATGGGCCCTAGGCTACGCCGGGACACCCCCGTGTGTGAACCTGCCGAGCACCGGACCGCCACGGACCATTGACGCTCCGCCCGCCAGGGACTCCAATTGAATCAGCGGAACTGCGCCCGCCCCGGGCAGCTTCCCTGGAGGTGTTTGGAATGCCGGCTCTCTTCGAAACCAACCTGCTCCCGGCCTGGCAACTGCTTGCGCTGGCCGCCGTCGTCGTCGCTGCGGTGGCAGGCTCTGTTTATCTGGCCCGAAAGCATCTGGCCTCCGACGCCGGGCTGCCGGATGCGGTGTTCTGGGACGGCTTCGCCGGGCTCGCCGTGGTGGCACCAGCCGTGATTGTTCCGTCCCTTGCCTCGCCGTGGGCCGGGCTGATGCTCGGACTTCTTGCCGCGGGCACCGCCGGGGCCGCCTACCGGTGGACGCCGCGGCTGTTCAGCTGGCAGGAAGCCCGGCGGTCCGCCCGGGAAACCCTTGAGGCCAACGAAGCAGCCGCCGCCCGGCACCGCAGCGCCCTCGCCCGCTGGCAGCGCTACGAACTGGACCCCGGTTACTGCATCGACTACCCCGGCATGAGCGACCCGGCCCGGCCGGAGACGGCAGCCCTCATCCGGGCGATGAAGGCGGCCGAGCAGCTGCGCGGCGGAAACGATGCCCGTTACGGCCCGGCCGTCGACCGGCTTGAGCGTGCCTTGGCCGAAGCGGAGCGCGCGGCCGGCGCACCCGCCTACTCCGCCCCCTCCTTCTCCAACCCCGGCTTCTTCCCCAACACCCGGCACTTTTCAGCGGAGGGAACACGATGACAGACATGACCATCATCGGCAGCGGCAACATGGCAAGCGCCATCGGAACACGCGCCGTGGCCGCCGGACGTGCGGTCCAGATCCTGGACCGCACGCCGGAGAACGCCGCCAAGCTCGCTGCTGAACTTGGCGGCGGCACTACCTCCGGCGGGCTGAACGAAATGCCGGACGGAGACCTTGTGGTGCTTGCCCTTTACTTCGGTCCGGCCAAGGAAGTCGCCACCCACTACGGCGACACCCTGAGCGGCAAGATTGTGATCGAAATCAGCAATCCCATTAACACGGACACCTTTGACTCGCTGGTCGTCGCCCCGGGCTCCTCCGCTGCCGAGGAAATCGCCGCCCTGCTGCCCGGTGCCACCGTGGTGAAGGCGTTCAACACCACGTTCGCCGGGCCCCTGGCGGCGGGCAGCACCAGTGGCCAGCAGCTGGACGTCTTCATCGCTTCCGACTCCGAGGAAGCCCGCAATGAGGTCGCGGCGTTCGCCGCTGCGGCGGGTTTGCGGCCGCTCCAGGTCGGCGGACTGCACCACGCCCGGGAGCTGGAAGGCTTCGAGCTGCTAGTAATGGGACTGCAACTCAACCCCGCCTATGAGAGCTTCAACTGGGGCACCGGATTGAAGATCATCGACTGAGCCGTCCGCGCGGGCGGACTTCCGGGTCAGTTTCCCTTGGCGAGGACCTGCCCCTTGAAGAACTCGGGCCGGATCTTGTACATGACCAGCATGAGCACTACGCCCAGCAGGATCACCCCCATACCGAGGATGAAGACGAGGCCCAGGCCGCCGACGGATGAACCGGAACCGTACTCCGGATCCATCGAGTCGTAGGCGGTCTTGAAGAACATCACCAGCAGGATGATGCCGCCCACGAGGGGCGAGAGGAACTTGAAGAAGAACGCCCGCGCGCCGCTGAACGCCTCGGCCCGGAAGAACCAGACGCAGGCCAGGGCGGTGATGCCGTAGTAGAAGCAGATCATCATGCCCAGGGCGGTGATGGTGTCCCAGAGTGCGTTCTCGGAGGTGGTCCGGGTGATGACGTAAAAGGCTGCGGCGGCAACGGCAGCCGCAACCGTGGCGTAGCTCGGGGACTTGTAGCGCGGGCTGACCTTGCCGAACTTGTGCGGCAGCGCCTTGTAGTGGCCCATGGCGAGCAGCGTCCGGGCCGGAGAAACAAAGGTGGACTGCAGGGACGCGGCCGAGCTGCTGAGGATGGCCAGGGACATCAGGATGGCGAACGGCCCCATGACCGGGCCGGCGAGGACGGCGAAGATGCTGCCCTGGTTCTCCGGGTTTCCGGCCCCGAGCCCTTCTTCACCGATGCCCGCGAAGGCCAGGGTGGAGAGCGCGACGGTCATGTAGATGACCACGATGACCAGCACGGTGACGGTGGCGGCGCGGCCCGGCGTCTTCTCCGGGTTCCGGGTTTCCTCGTTCATGGTCAGGGTGACGTCCCAGCCCCAGTAAATGAAGATGGACAGCGAGACGCCGGCGGCGAAGGAGGAGAAGGATCCGACCGCGAACGGGTTGAACCAGTCCGGGGAGATGGCGGTGGCGTCGAAGGCCGTGCCGTTGGCGACGTGGCTGAAGGCGGCGACGGCGAACCAGCCCAGCACCAGGAGCTGGAAGGCGACCAGGACGTACTGCACGCCCTTGGTGGTTTCCATGCCGCGGTAGGAGATCCAGCAGGCCAGCGCTATGAACACCAGCGTCGTGGCGATGTTCAGCGGCAGGTTGATGGTGAGATCAGCCAGTTCCGGGTTCCCGAACAGCTGCGCCAGCATGAGGTAGAAGAAGTCCACCGCCACGGCTGCCAGGTTGGACAGCACGATGATGGTTGCCGCGATCAGGCCCCAGCCGCCCATCCAGCCGATCCACGGACCGAAGGCCCGGGACGCCCAGGTGAAGGAGGTTCCGGCGTCGGGCATTGCATTGTTCAGCTCGCGGTAGCCGAAGGCCACAAGCAGCATGGGGACGAAACCCACGAGGAAGATCGCCGGGAGCTGGACCCCGACTTCGGACACGGTGGGGCCCAGCGCCGCCGTCAGGGTGTAGGCGGGAGCGATGCAGGATACGCCGATGACGACGGCGCCGATCAGCCCCACCGATCCGGCCTTGAGTCCCTTGGCGCTCAGCCCTTTGTGCTGTTCGTGCTGCGAGGTCTGGGACGCCGCGTGTTCGGTGGTCATTTCTGTGCCTCTCCGGAGGTGTCATTCGACGTTGAATGGGTCGGGTGCCGGAGCCGATGGTCGCTGGGGACAACGATCATCGGCTCCGGCAGGGCGCGCCGGATTCGGGCGGCCGGATTTCTAGGGCGTGACGGACGCACGGTCCGCGGCGGTGACGATCCGTGCCGCGGTCCGGCGTCCCATCCGCACCGCGCCGTCGACATGCTGGTAGCCCTCGGCGGCGAGATCGGAGGAGGACCAGTAGATCGGCCCCACGGGTGCGTGCTGGTCCTTGCCGTAGCGGTGCAGGCCGCCCAGGTCGTAGCTGGAGGCGTAGGCTCCGCGCGTCCACTCCTCGGATCCCCAGTCCGACTCGTAGTAGACCTCGGGCTCGAGGGCCTTCGGGCCGAGGAATCCGGCGATCGATTCAAGGACGGCGCGGCGGCGGTCCTCCGCGGTGAGCTCGAACACGGCGTCGGCTTTTTCATCCGAGATGAAGCCGACCAGGGTGCCGCGCGGGTCCTCATGGTTGGTGTTGTCGTAGACCTCCTGGACCAGCGCGTCCGCGCCGAAGCAGGTTCCGGAGAGGCCGTCCTCCCGCCAGAACGGCGTGCTGTAGACGGCGTGGACCTTGATGACCAGCCCGAGCGACTGGTGCTGGTGCATCTGGTGCTGGCGGCGCGGCAGCGGCGGGTTGAAGGAAACTCGGGAGTACAGGTTCGGCGGCACGGCCATGATCACGAAGCGCGCGTTCACCGTGGCCCGTTCGGAAACGGCGGTCACCCGGTAGCTGTTTCCGGCACCGCTCCCGCCGGTACCGTTTCCGCCGGCGCCGTCTCCTCCACCGTTTCCTCCTGTGGAGGATGGCTCCCAGGTGATCGTGCGCACCGGACTGCCGAGGACGACGTCGTCGCCCAGTTCGGCTGCCTGCAGCAGGGACACCTGCTGCATGCCGCCGATGACCCGCTTGTCGAGGATGAAGTCCTCGTCGGTGAGGTGCGTGAACGATCCGGCGGAAGCCGCCATCAGCACGGCCTGCAGCGCGGAGAAGGCGTGGGCGGGCTTGGTCAGCATGCCGCCGGCGATGAAGAGGCCGATGTTGTTGCAGGCTTCCTCGTCGGAGGAGTTTTGCCGCAGCCAGTGGTGGAAGGAGATGGTGTCCAGCTGACGGGCCTTGGGGTGGGCCCAGGGTTCGGTGGGGCCGATTTCCGCCGCGAGCGTGTCCAGCAGCCTGGTGAGCTTGTCCATTTCCGCGGCGGTGGTCCCGCTGACCGGGAAGGTGTCCCCCGTGTACTTGGTGCGCTTGCCGTCAGCGCCGATGTAGACGGACTGGCCTTCGCGGTAGCGGGAGTAGGTCTTCAGGCCGAGCTCCTCAAGCAGCGCGAGCAGCTCAGTCTGGTCCGGGGAAACCCACTGGCCGCCGATTTCGAGCATGGCGCCGTCAATGGTGTCAGTCCAGGTCCGGCCGCCGACACGGTCCCGCGCCTCCAGTACGGCCACACTCAGGCCGGCTTTCTTCAGTTCGCGGGCGGCCGTGAGCCCCGCGGGGCCGGCTCCGACGATGATGACGTCGCGGTCAAGTTCCAGCATGATGTCCTCTCTGCGGCCGCTACAGTGATGCGGCCCACTAAATGAATGCCGTTCATTTAGTGTCGACTATAGACCCTTCTTCCGTGCCGGGGAAGAGTTCAGGGAAATAATTACGCTGGCGGAAACGAGCCCGCAGTGAGGGCACAATGGAGTCACGCCCTGAACATCACCCGCACACCGCCAGCAGAAAGGCCCGGAATGCCGGCAGCCACCAGCGCCCCCGCAGACCCCCACCGTCCCGACGCCAAACCGCGCCGCCGGGCGGGCCGGCCTGCCGCTGCCGTCCTTGACCAGGCCGGCATCACCTCGGCAGCCCTCCAGCTGATCGGAAAAAGCGGCTACGACGGCTTCACCATGGCCGCCCTCGCGCGGACGCTGAACGTGGCGCCGTCGGCGCTCTATAACCACGTCTCCTCCAAACGGGACGTGCTGGTCCTCGTCCAGGACCACCTGACCTCGTTCGTGGATGTCTCGGCCTTCGAGGCTGAGCCCTGGGACCAGGCCGTGCGGGACTGGGCCTGGAGTTACCGCGAGGTGTTCTCCAAACACACGCCGCTGATCCCCGTCATTGCCGTGCTGCCCGTGACCGATGCGCCGAAAACGCTGGCCATGTACGAGGCCGTCAGCGCCGGTTTCAACCGTGCGGGTTTCCCGGAGGAGCGCATCGTCTCGGCGATTGTGGCACTGGAGTCCTTCATCTTCGGATCCGCCTATGACGTCACGGCGCCGGCGGACATCTTCGATTCCGGCAGCATGGCCGAGTCGACGCCATACTTCACTTCCGCCGTCGACCGGTTGGCGGAGCAGGGCGATGAAAGGCCGGCCGATGTCGCCTTCAGCCTGGGACTCGAGGCGCTGATCGCCGGATTCGGGGCGATGCGGGCGTAGCGGCCGTCGGGGCACGGGGGGCGTAGCGGGAGATCCATCTGTTCGGCGCCGGATTCACAGCGGTCAGGAAATCTGCAGTCCTCCGTTGATGTCATAGGTCGCGCCCGTGATGAAGCCGGCGTCCCCGTTCATCAGGAACACCATCAGCGCGGCGATGTCCCGCACGGTTCCCACCCGGCCCACAAGGATGTCGGCTGACATGGCGGCCTTGCGCTCATCCGTCAGCGTTCCACCCATGATGTCGGTGTCCACGGGGCCGGGAGCCACACAGTTGACGGTGATTCCGTGCTGGCCCATTTCCCGGGCCAGAGCCCGTGTGAAGCCGATGATGGCAGCCTTGGAGGCGCTGTAAGCCACCTTGGAGTAGGTGCCGCCGCCGCGCTGGGCGGAGATGGACGAGACGCTCACGATCCTGCCGAGCTTGCGCTCGATCATCCCCCTGAGCACCCGCTGGGTGACCAGGAACGTGCCGGTCATGTTGATCTTGAACACCCGCTCCCATGCCTCGAGCGTCTCGTCCATGAACTCCGTGGGTGAGCTGATGCCTGCCAGGTTGGCCAGGCCAACGATCGCCGGCAGTGTGGATTCGACATCGTCGATGGCGGCGTTGACGGCTGCCGGGTCGGAGACGTCCGCTCCCACCCCGATCGCCCGGACGCCGTAGATGGCGGTGATTTCCTCCGCCGCCTTCCGTGCCGCGTCGCCGTCGATATCCAGAATCGCAACCGCCCAGCCTCCGCTGGCGAGCATTTCGGCCGTCGCCCGGCCGATGCCGCGCGGAGAGGCGGCGCCGGTCAGCACCGCGGTTCGCTCAGCCGGGAAAGCTTCTTGCTGGGTCATGTCCCTTAGCCCCCGTCGCCTCGTGATCAGTTCTTGATGTCGAAGTCGTCGGCAGCTACAGCTTCCTCACCCACCGCGGCTCGCGTACCCGGCTTCACATGCCCCTCCGGGCGCTTGCGTGCGTAGAGATACGTGGCGACGGCCGTGATTCCGAGGCAGGCTGCCAGGAACACGAGGCCGGTACGATTGTCTCCCGTGGCGTCATTGAGCAGCCCCACGGCGTAGGGAGCCACGAAGCCGCCCAGGTTACCGAGCGAATTCACCATGGCCAGCCCGGCTGCCGCCGCAGCGCCCACCAGGGCCGTCGAGGGCATGGCCAGGAACGGGGCAATGGCGGAGTAGATACCCATGGCCGCCAGCGTCAGGGCCAACAGTGCCAGGATCGCGTTGACCTGTACCAGGAAGCCGGCGGCCAGGAGGCCGATGGCGGCCATGACCATGCTGATGCTCGCATGCTTGACCCGGTTACCGGTACGGTCCGAGCGCCGGCCCCAGAAGTACACGAAAACAGCCGCGATCGTGTAAGGGATGGCAACGATGAACCCGACTTGCGTGGTACTGAATTTGCCGAGTGCGGAAACGATGGTCGGCATCCACAGGCCGAGGCCATAGATACCGCAGACCAGCCCGAAGTACAGCGCTGAGTAGGCGATGGTCCGCGGGTCCTTGAGGCCGGCCAGGAAGTGGTGCGGCTGGCCCTTCTGCTTATGGGCAAGCTCCGCGTCCATGGTCCTGGTCAGCCATTCGCGCTCATCGTCGGCCAGCCAACGCGCATGGCTGGGGCGGTCGGTCATCAGGATCGGGGTCAGTAGCCCGAGGAGAATGGCCGGGATGCCTTCAATGATGTAGAGCCACTGCCAGCCGTGCAGGCCCATGACGCCTTCCATCTGCAGCAGCAGGCCTGAAACCGGGGCGCCGAGGGCGTTGGAGACGGGCTGGGCGAGGATGAAGATGCCCAGCACCGTGACGCGCTGAGCGGCCGGGAACCACAACGTCAGGAAGAACAGGATGGCCGGGAAGAACCCAGCCTCGGCAGCGCCCAGCAGGAACCGGACGATGTAGAAGGTGGTCTCGCCGTTCACCAGCGCCATGGCCGTGGCGAAAATGCCCCATGAGATGAGAATGCGGGCGATCCATTTGCGGGCGCCGAACCTGTACATCCCGGCGTTGCTCGGGATTTCCAGCAGCGCGTAGCCGAGGAAGAAGATGCCTGCGCCGAGGCCATATGCCGATGCACTCAGGCCGATGTCCTGACTCATGGTCAGCTTCGCGAAACCGACATTGTTCCGGTCCAGGTACGCAACAAAGTAGAGCAGAACGATCAGCGGCATGAGGCGGTTGCGCACCCTGCGCAGTGTCCGCTGGCCCAGCTCGTCGAGATGATTCGCAGGATTCATGGAAGTCATCGTGCACCTCGGGGTGAGAAACGAGCCCCGCCGGGGTTCCGCAGCGGAACACTTAAGGTTTACCACTCTGCAACGTGATAGTCACCACACTTGGGAAGCAGTGGTGCCCAGCCGCGGCTTCGTCCAGCACCTTGCCGACGGCCCGGTGGCCGGCTCAGTTAATGGGCGCCGGACCGAGCTCTTCGAGGAGCTTCTGCATGGCCACGTAGGCCTTATTGCGGTAGGCGACCAGCTCGGGGGTGCGCTCGGCCGGGACGTTGAGGAAGCCGCCGCCGGTCTTGGTGCCCAGCTTGCCGGCCTCCACCAGGTCGGTGAGGATTTTCGGGGTGGCGAAGCGCTCCGGGAAGTCCGTCTGGAGGGACTTGTAGCAGAAGTTGTAAACATCGAGCCCGGCCATGTCCGCGATGGCGAACGGTCCGAAGAACGGCAGCCGGAAGCCGAAGGTGGTGCGGACCAGGGTGTCCACGTCTTCCGCCGTCGCGATGCCCTGCTCCACGAGCTGGGCGGCCTCGTGGAAGAGCGCGTACTGGAGCCGGTTCAGCACGAAGCCGGTGACGTCCTTGACCACGGCGCGTCGCCCGCGCCGCTGTACTGTTGCGTCGGCACATTCACGCGTTCAAAGGACAGCACATGCCGTTTCAGCGGTCAGCCGGAATCTTTTTCGCCGGTACTTTCATGGCCATCGGCGGATCCGGCCTCGCCGGGTTTATGTTTATCGGCACAATGGGCAGGTCATCGGCCTCCAGTGAATCCATGCTCTTGGCACTCGCGGGCTTCGCAATAGCATTTGCCGGGTCCATCATGGTCAGCGTCAGCATCTACCGTGCTCTAGTCAAAATTGATGCCCTCCCGATCGCTGTCCCCGGCGGTTTTCTCCCCGGATACTGGCCAGGCCAAGCTAAGGCACCGCAGCAGCAGCCACAGTTCAGCCCGTCGACGCAGCAGCAGGCGGTAGACCCGCCGACCTACTCCTGACCCGCGGCGCCTGCAGCCGCACGGAATTTCGGTGCTTGTAGACGAAACACTCTGGGGGTGTTTGGAGGTTGAGTTCACGCTACCGTCCCTGGAAGATGTGCAGGCGAGGATGGCAAGGCTCCACAATGACCCCGAGCCGGTGATGCGGCAGCTGGTCCGGGTCTTCATTCGGGACGGTATTCACTGCCCCGGTTTCCAGTTCCGCCCCGACGGAAGCCTGCACCTTGTCGTGTTGAAGCTCTTCGACTGTGCTCTGGAACTGCGAGTCCCCCACAACTCCTTTGCCGCATGGATGGTCACTCCACTGCCCGGCGCCGGCGGCCGGCGGCCCGTGGATCTCAGGGCGCGGCACGATCGGCTCCTTCAGATACTCGAGGCTTACGCCCGTAACAACCAGCCTCAGACGTGAAGCACTTCGGCACGGTTGATCAGGCCCATGGGTGCCTTCCGCCTTAGCGCTTTGATGCCGGCGGGTGACCCGATCACGAGCATTCCCACCAACAGGTTCCGCTGGACCAGATACTGGCTACATGGAAGAGCTGCGCCTCCCTGCCGCCTGGGAAGCCTGGCAGGGAGGGATGTTCGTTATCGGGCTGTGCCGGCCGTCGACGGACTCGTCGTCGCATCCGGGGTATAGACGATGTCCCGTTTGACGGGGAGGCTGACGCGGGCAACTGGGTCAATTACTGTGAACGTTTGGCCTGGGCACGTGACGGTTGGAATCGTCGAAACGACGTATGGTTTCTGAGATGATCCGTCTCCGGACGAGACGATGACGGCGATCCTTGCAGCGTCTTGAGCTGCCTGGCACCGGCTTAGGCCCAATTGCTCCCACAGTTCCCTGCCTGAGGCAGAGTCGGAACGTATGAGTTCACCGACTGTTGGAGCAGCGGGCGAAGAGTTGGCCGTCTTGGCCGGCTCATCAGGTGTGGCGAGGGCGAGCTGGTAGCCGATGCCGCCGAACGCCGCCACAAGAGCCGCTACGACCAAAACTTTCCCCTCGTTGTCGAAAGCTGTGCCTGCTTTCCAATACTCGGCCTTGTTCAGGAGCCTTGCGCGCACCGTCTTCAACGTGTTGAAGCTCCTGAGTACCTGGGCGAGAACCTCCTGCCACCATTCCAGTTCTTCCTTTGCCTTCTTCACTGCATCTGAATTGGGCGGGCTGCTTTCTTCTGCTTCCTTGAGCTGGCTGCGGGCTGTGTCGCGCTGTGCTCTAGCACTGATGACGCTATGTCTGGCTCTGGTGAACTCCTCCTTGAAATTTTCGAGATTCGTAATGCCCTCGGGAAGGTAGCCGTTTCCCGGAACGTCCACCAGTGCTGCGAACTGTGGGTCCAGGTCGTTGAGGTCGTACACCGTCGGGCGGAGCATGCGCACTGCCTTGTAAAGGAATACTCCGATGCCGACAAGCCCCAGCAGGCCTAGGAACCCGGCCGAGATCAGTTGCGGTCCGTTCTCGTTCCAGCTCAGCTTCGGGGTGGTGATAAAACCCTTCGCGAACATCAAGGCGCCGACCACTGCGAACGCGGCGACAAGCCATTTGACCGTCGTGCGAACGGCTTCAGCGGCGTCTCGCCATGCCGGGGATTCGACACTAAGGTTAATCACCGGCTCTGCCCGAGCTTCGTCTGCCTGCCCCGGCGCGAGCTTCAGTGTCAGTTGCCACTCATCCCCGGATCCGGTCGGAGAACCGGCACCGGTCCGGGCTTTCGCCTCGGCCCGAAACCATCCGGCCGCCTTCCTAATCCACTCAGATATGTCAGAAAAGCTGTCCGCCATGGCTCTCTTTCCCGCTTCCTCTTAGGCTCAGGGCGGCACGTCACGGAACGGGTGTATTTCGCGGTCCGATATTTTCCACGTATTCGTCCTAGCCCACCCAATGACCTAGCCCCCAGGCATGCGGACGGATCTCCGCCTGTCCCCTGCGTTCTCCATCCGTCTCCTTCCGAATGGCTCTTCGTGCCTAGTCGTATCTTGAGGCTCCGCCGCGCTCCCCGTCTTCTCGGCGGGGCGGGCGGCCCGCTTCTTCGATGGGTGGCACATCATAAGGGCTATAAGGCTCCCACACCCCGTTACGGTAGATCTCGGGCTTTCCCGAAGCGTGGTTTCTTCTTATGTCACCTTCGTCAGGCATAGCTTTCCTCCCCAAGGTGGTGGAATCCTGCAGTTTCGACTATGGGGGCCACTGATAAGTATTGACAGGGACCATGGACCTTATTTGCCGCTCTTGCCGCTATTTACGGCGTTTGGAGTTGGCGGCGAGGCGGACGCCCCCTGCGTGCAAGCCCTGGGAGCTTAGGTGGTGGGGACTCGGTGTCCGTGCCGCGGTCGGCCGGGAAGCTCTTGGGTTATACACGAGGGCGAGATCTGTTTCCGCGGTTTCAATTCCACCTCGATCGTGGCACCATACTGCGCGTTATCCCGGATCTGATCGCGCTGGCCCTAAGGCCCACGGCGGTCGCATATCGAGAGTCGCGTGGGCGAAAACTGGTTACGCGTGGGTGAAACACAAAAAGAACCCCGGGAAATCATTGATTTCCCGGGGTTCTAGTGCGTGCGCGAGGGGGGATTTGAACCCCCACGCCCTTTCGGACACTGGCACCTGAAGCCAGCGCGTCTGCCGTTCCGCCACTCGCGCGCAACTTCTTCTATCCGGCAGTGGCCCGATTTCCGGACCGCCAACCTCGTAAAAGCAGCGAGATCAAGCATAACGGACAACCGCGGGAAAACACCAATCGGGCCGCACAAGTTCGGTCCGGCCCCGGATATTGGGCCCCCCGCGGCCGGCCCGGAGGGCTCCGGCCCGGCTCCCGCAGGGCCATACCGAACGCGCCGCCGCCACCCCCGAACCGGCGGCATCACCCCATGTCAGCGCCGGTCAGCGGCGACTTTCCGGTACGGAGTGGCAATGGTCATTAAGGCCATTCCCAGCGTCGCCCAGTAGTATCTGATGTAGGAGTGCCCGTCTACGGCCCGCTCCCGCAAATGTTGGAAACCGAGTTCCGGAATGAAATGCTGCCCGGCAGCCGTCAGGAAAGGAGAAGGACCATGGGATTGCTGGACAAAGTCGAGCGCGGCATCGAAAAGGCCGTCCGCGGGGTCTTCTCCACCGGTTCTCGCGCCCAGGTGGAGCCCGTCGAGATCGCCAGCCACCTCCGCCGCGAAGTGGACAACAAGGCTCTCACAATCGCCGCGGGACGCACTTTAGCTCCCAACGTTTTCGACGTCCTGCTCAGCGACGACGATTTCCAGCGGGCCCAGGAATGGGGCACCCCGCTCGCGGAAGAGCTCTGTGATGTTGTCATCAACCACGTGCGCAGCCAGGGCTACACCCTGCAGGGACCGGTCCGGATCAGTTTCCGTCGCGACGAAGAGCGCCGGGCCGGGGATTTTGAAATCAAGTCCCGGACCGAGAAGGCCTCCGCCCCTTCCGCTCCGGCACAGCCCGGAACCCACGCCGCCATGCCTGCCGCGCCGACGCGCCAGCCGTCCCGGCTCCTGCCGGTACTTGACATTGACGGTCAGAGGTACTCGCTTAACGCTCCTTCCGTTGTACTCGGACGGTCGTCTGAGGCAGACATCCTGATTGACGACACCGGCGTTTCGCGCCGGCACCTTGAGATCCGCACCGGTCCGGGCACAGCCCAAGCCATCGATCTGGGTTCCACGAACGGCAGCTACGTCAACGGCCACAAGATCGTCGGGAGCTCGGAGCTCACTGACGGCTCCACCATCACGATGGGACGGACCAAGATTGTTTTCCGCCTTCTGCCCGCCAACCCAGGCGGCCGCCCGTGAGTGAACTGACCATCACCGCCCTGCGCTTCGGGTTCCTGCTGCTCCTGTGGGTCTTGATCTTCAGCATCGTCTCGGCCATGCGCCGCGACCTGATGATCGGACGCAAGGCAGCAGCCGGCGCGCCCAGCGCCCGGCAGGTCCGCAAGAACCCCGCACTGGCGGAGCCTGCCCCCGCCCCCGTGAAGCAGCAGGCCCACCAGCTCGTGGTGACGGAAGGCCCGCTCAAGGGCACCACCATCGCCCTGGCGGCGAGTCCCATCCTGCTCGGCCGCGCCCAGGAAGCCACGCTCGTCCTGGAGGATGACTACGCCTCCGGGCGGCACGCCCGCCTGTTCCCGCAAGGCAGCCGCTGGTTCATCGAAGACCTGGGCTCGACAAACGGCACATACCTGGCAGACCAGCAGCTGACCCGGGCCCTGCCGGTCGAGCTTGGTGTCCCCGTGAGAATCGGCAAGACGGTCATCGAATTGAGGCCGTAGCCGTGGCTGCCCCCGACATTCCCGCAGACCAGGCACCTGCCCCGAAGCGGTCGCTCATTATGCGTTACGCCGCGCGTTCCGACGTCGGCCGCGTGCGGGCCAAAAATGACGACTCCGCCTATGCCGGGCGGCACCTTGCCGTTGTCGCGGACGGCATGGGCGGCCATGCCGGCGGTGACGTCGCATCCGCGGCCACCGTGCTGGACATGATCCACCTCGATCACGACAGCTACGAAGGCGATGCCGGCACGGTCCTCGCCGACGAGATCCAGACCGCCAACTCGCTGCTGTCCGAGCTCGTCCACATCAATCCGAAGCTTGCCGGCATGGGGACCACGGTTACGGCGCTGCTGCTGGCCGAGGGCAAGCTTCATTTCGCCCACATCGGCGATTCCCGTGCCTACCGTTTGCGCAAGGGCGAATTCGAACAGGTCAGCGTCGACCACACGTTTGTCCAGCGCCTCATCGACGAAGGCCGACTGCGGCCTGAAGAGGCGGAAACACATCCGCACAAAAACGTCCTGATGCGCGTCCTGGGCGACGTTGACGCGAGCCCGGAACTTGACCTCGCCACTCTCGACGTCCAGCCGGGTGAACGTTGGCTGCTGTGTTCCGACGGCCTGAACTACGTCGCCGGTCACGTCGTGGAACGCACGGTGCGGGAAACCAAGGATCTGCGCGAATGCGCCGAACGGCTCATTGACCTCACGCTCGAGGCCGGCTCGCCGGACAACGTCACGGTCGTGATGGTGGATATCGCCCAACAGACGCCGGACGACGTGCGGACCGCAGCCGTCGAAATTGTCCCGACGCCGATCGCTGCGGCCGCCGTCGCCGCGACAGTTGCCGCCGCTGCCGGGCCGCACAGCGGGAGCACCTACGGCGCCGCCGGTCTCGCGGGATCGCAGCAGAAGGACGACCCCGGCAAGTCCGGAGACAGTGCGACGTCCCCCGGCGATGAGAAGCCCGCCCTCCCTGCCAGGGATGGCGCAGCCGGGGTTCCCGCAGCCGGCGGCAGCGGCGCAGCCCCGGACAAGAAGGAGCCAGAGGCCGCAACCGACCCACATCTCGGCGAGCACCTCTCGGCCGAAGTGCTCCGGGAGGAGCTCTCTACCCGTCCCCACGAGCTCGTCGGCGCTGCCGCGACAGCCGCGGAATCCGGGTCCATCCCCTCTATTGCCGGGCGCTCCGTGGCCCGCCGGGCAGCGACAGTCCTGACCCACAAGTCAGAGCAGGCCCGCGAGGACGCAGAGGAGTACAAGCCGGTGGCCCGCCCCCGGCGCTGGTTGACCATCTCCATCGCAGCGGCCATCGTCGCGGTCCTGACTATCGGTCTCTGGCTCGGCTACGCGTGGACCCAGACCCGCTACTACATCGGCGAGCACGATCAGCACGTCGCCATCTTCAACGGGGTCTCCCAGCGCCTGGGGCCCATCCAGCTCTCCACCCTCGAGACGGTGACCGAAATCCGGATGTCAGACCTGCCCGAATACTCTCAGCAGCGCGTGCGTCAGACGGTGCCCGCACGGGACCTCTACGATGCCCAGCGGATTGTAAAGAACCTGGAGCGCACCGGCACCACGGCCCCGGCGGACGAATGCCTCACGCCCTCCCCGCCGGCAACGGCCAGCGCCGCGGCGCCCACACCAAGCCCCGCGGCCGCCACACCCAGCCCCGCGGCCAGCGACACAGCCCTGCCGTCTGCCACACCCACGCAGACAGCTCCTATATGTGAGGGGGGCAAATGACGCAGATCGACTCGAGGCCCAAGCCACGGCGAAACGTGGAACTGGTGCTGCTCATCCTCGCCCTTGCCGTGGGCATCGGAGCCAATGCCCTCGTCGGCGTGGACCGAGAAAAGGCATTCGACACGGACTTCTGGTTCCAGTCCGGCCTTCTGACGGCGGCGGCGCTGGCTTTCCACCTCGTGGTGCGCATCCGCGCAAAATATGCTGATCCGGTAATACTTCCGCTGGTCGTGGCCCTGAACGGACTGGGCCTGGCGATGATCCACCGCCTGGACCGGGTGGGCGAAGATACCGGCAACAACCAGTTGCGCTGGACGCTCGTGGCCATGGCTGTGGCCATAGCGGTCATCTGGTTCCTCAAGGACCACCGGATCCTCCGCCGTTTCACCTACATCTCACTCGCCGTGAGCGCAGTATTGCTGATCCTGCCCCTGGTTCCCGGCGTCTCCGCCGGTGAAATCCTGGGCGCGAAGGTGTGGATCAAGCTCGGCCCCATGACGTTCCAGCCCGGTGAGATTGCCAAGATCACGCTGGCCATATTCTTCGCCGGGTATCTTTCCTCGAACCGGGACCTTATCCTCCTGGCCGGCCGCAAGGTCGGGCCAGTGCAGTTCCCGCGGGTCAAGGATATGGGACCCATGATCGCGGCCTGGCTCGTGTCCATCGGCGTGCTGATCTTCCAGCGGGATCTGGGTACCTCGATCCTGTTCTTCGGCCTGTTCCTCGTCATGATCTATGTGGCGACGAGCCGCATCAGCTGGGTGATAATCGGCGTAGTCCTCATCTCCGCCGGCAGCTTCGTCGCCTCGCAGGTCTTCTCCCACGTGGCACTCCGGATCGACGGCTGGCTCAATGCCTTCACCGATGAGGTCTACGGCAGGGAATTCGGCAGCAGCCTGCAGATCGTCGAGGGACTGTTTGGCATGGCCAACGGCGGGCTCGTCGGCACCGGCCTGGGCCAGGGCCGCCCCAACCTGGTCCCCTTCGCGAACAGCGATATGATCATTGCCTCCTTCGGGGAGGAACTCGGACTGATCGGGCTCTTCGCCATCGTCCTGATGTACCTGCTGTTGTTCACCCGGGGCTTCCGCGCCGCGCTCGGCACCCGGGATGCGTTCGGCAAGCTGCTCGCCTGCGGGCTTTCCTTCGCCATCGCGCTGCAGTGCTTCGTGGTGATCGGTGGCGTCACCCGGTTGATTCCATTGACCGGCCTCACCACCCCCTTCCTCGCCGCGGGCGGCTCCTCGCTGCTGGCCAACTGGATCATCGTCGGACTGCTGCTGATGATTTCGCACACGGCACGAAGCCCAGTGGACACCACACCGATGGCGCCCGGACAGGTCCCCGACGCCCGGAAAGACGTCCCCGCAATGCCCTCGAAGCCGGCCTCCGCCCCCGGCGTCCGTACCAGTCCCGACGCACCCACCGAGGCGGTGAAACAGCTATGAACCAGGCCATTCGCAATTCATGGATAGCCGCCATCGCGATGTTCGCGCTGATCTTCGGCGCGCTCAGCTACGTGCAGGTGGTTGGCGCCGACGAGCTCAAAGCCAACGCCTGGAACAAGCGCACCCTCCTGCAGAACTACTGCAACGACCGCGGCGCCATCATCGTCGGCGGCAGCCCGGTGGCAGAATCTGAGCCCGCCGCGGAGAGCTGCAAGTTCCAGCGCACCTACACCCAGCCGGAGCCATACGCCGGGATCACCGGCTATTTCTCCAGGAGCTTCGGCGTGACCGGACTGGAGAAGGCGATGAACAAAGAGCTCGAGGGCAGCTCAGACCAGCAGTTCCTGGACCGGATCGGCCAGCTCTTCCTGGGCAACCAGCCCAAGGGCGCCTCGGTGGAACTGACGCTCGACCCCAAAATCCAGAAGCTCGCCTACGACCTCATCCCGGATGGACAGCGCGGCTCGATCGTGGTGACCAACCCGAAGACCGGAGCCATCCTGGCCATGGTGTCCAAGCCTTCCTACGACCCCAATCTGATCGCCACCCAGGACCCGGCGGCCGAGGCCGCCACCTTCAGCGAGCTGAACAAGATCCCCGGGATCAACCTGAACCAGAACGTCAGCGGACCCACCGGCGCAGCGCTGGCGCCAGGCTCTGTCTTCAAGCTGATAGACACCGCCGCTGCCCTCAACTCGGGAAAGTACAACAAGGACAGCACTCTGCCCAACCCGGCGGAGATGACCTTCCCCGGCATCCAGTACAAACTGCCGAACTACGCGGGCGGAAACTGCTACACCCGCACGACGGCGTCGTTCGCGTTCGCCCTGCAGCAGTCCTGCAACACGCCGTTCGCCAGCATCGCCATCGATCTGGGGCAGAAGGCGATTGCGGACCAGGCGGAGAAGTTCGGCTTCGGGCAGGACTTTGGCGACCAGCTGAAGCTGGACTACGCCCCGAGTGTCTTCCCGAGAGGGCCGCTGGACGACTCCGGGCTGGCGCAGTCCGCGATCGGCCAGCGCGACGTCCGGGCCACCCCGCTCCAGATCAACACGATGACGGCCGCGATCGCCAACGGCGGAGTGCAGATGCAGCCGAACCTGATCAAGGCCGTACGCTCGCCGGACTTGCGGCCGATCAGCGAGCCGAAACCCCAGGCCCTGCGGACCTCCACCACGCCGGAGATCTCACGGCAGATCACCGAGTGGATGGCCAGCGTGGTCAGCGACGGCATCGCCCGGGGGGCGGCCGTGCCCGGGGTCCAGGTGGCCGGCAAGACCGGTACCGCCGAACTCGGCACCGGCCTGAACAACTCATGGTTTACCGGGTTTGCCCCGGCGAATGACCCGCAAGTGGCTGTCACCATCGTCATGCAAGACGTGGACATCACCACCGGCGCGAAGCTAACCAGTCCGAACGCGAAGAAGATTTTTGAGGCGGTGTTGAATAAGTGAGGCCTACATCAGGAATCACCCTCGGCGGCAGATTCCAGCTGACCACGCGTATTGCGATCGGTGGCATGGGAGAGGTCTGGAAAGCCAAAGACCTGATCCTTGGCCGCATCATCGCCATCAAGGTGCTCAAAGAGGAGTACACCGGCGATCCGGGCTTCCTCCAGCGGTTCCGCGCCGAGGCCCGCCACACCGCGCTCCTGAACCACGTAGGCATCGCCAATGTCTTCGACTACGGCGAGGAAGAGGGATCCGCCTACCTCGTGATGGAACTGGTGCCCGGCCAGCCCCTGAGCAGCATCATCGAACACGAGCAGGTGCTCTCCCCGGACCGCACCCTTTCCATGATCGCCCAGACGGCCCGGGCCCTCTCGGTCGCCCATGCCCAGGGTCTTGTGCACCGCGACATCAAGCCCGGCAACCTGCTGATCACTCCCGATGGACGGGTCAAGGTCACCGACTTCGGCATCGCCCGCCTGGCTGACCAGGTTCCGCTGACCCAGACCGGACAGGTGATGGGCACCGCCCAGTACCTGGCGCCCGAGCAGGCCACCGGCCAGACGGCGACCGGCGCCTCGGACATCTACTCGCTCGGCGTGATCGGCTATGAGTGCCTCACCGGGCATCGCCCTTTCTCCGGCGAATCCCAGATCGCCATCGCGCTGGCGCAGGTCAACGACGCGCCGCCGCCCCTGCCCGAGACGCTCCCCAAGCCGGTCCGGGCCCTGCTGATGTCGATGCTGGCCAAGGACCCGAAGAACCGGCCGGCCGACGCGATCAAGCTCTCCGCGGCCGCCGAGGCCATCCGCAACGGCGACATCACCGCGGCCCACGCCGCTGTCCCCGGCATGCTCCTGTTCGAGGCAACTACCGGACCCATCACAGCGCCGGTGGACGTCCCGACCGCGGCGACCGGCGTGATCGGCGCCAGCGCCGCTGAGGACCGGACGACGTCGGCGACCTCCGCGTTGCCGGTGATCGGCGCCGGAGCCGGAGCCGCTGCGGGCCTGGCAGCCGGCGCAGCCGCAGCCAGCGCCTACGGCGCGCGCAACACCCTCTCCCGTGCAGACGCCCTTGCGGCCGAGCGCCAATGGGTGCAGGAGGACGATGACTACGACGAACCCGTTGATGAACCGCAACGCCGCGGCCGGAGCCCATGGACGTGGCCGCTGATTGCCCTGATCCTGCTGGTGCTCTTCTCCCTCGTGGGCGTCATCCTTACCCAGGCCGGCATCCTGTTCCCGCCGCAGTCCCCGGCCAGCAGCAACGCCGGTACCACCAGCGCGGGCCCCATCAGCTCGAGCCCCACCACCTCGCCCACGTCCCAGAGCCCAAGCCCCACGAGCAGCTCCGCGACCCCCACCGTGTCCACGCCGGCCGCCATCAACCTCTTTCCGGACGCCTATCTGGGGCGGCCGTTCAACGAGGTCCGCAATGAACTGATCGGCAAGAACCTGGCCGTCACCGGCGTCGAGGTCTTCGACGACGCGACGCCGGGAACGGTCACCAACATCGACCCCTCCGGGCCGGTCCAGCCGGGCGATACCATCACCGTGAGCTACTCCAAGGGGCCCGAAATGGTCTCGGTTCCCGCGATCCCCTCCGGGGCCTCGGAAGCAGCAGTACAGAAGGCCATCGAGGGAGCCGGTCTCCGCTGGGCCAAGGGTGCCGACGTCGGACCGAGCAACAAGAAAGAGGATCCGGGAACGTTCGTCAGTTCGGAACCTGCCCAGGGCCAGAAGGTGGCAGCGGGCTCCCTCGTGACCTACCACCTGGCAGCAGCCAAGGCCACCCCGTCATCCAGCGCTACCAAGGGACCGTAGGACTCCGTGTCTAATTCACCCCGCACACCGTCGCACAGGGAGGACCGCCGCCCCGTGAACACGCAGCGCGTCCTCAGCGGGCGCTACGAGCTGGGTGAGCTGATCGGGCGCGGCGGCATGGCCGACGTGTTCCGCGGAACGGACACCAGGCTGGGGCGCACCGTTGCCGTCAAGTTGCTGCGACCCGACCTCGCCAGGGACCCCCAGTTCCAGGCCCGGTTCAAGCGCGAGGCACAGGCCGTGGCCGCGCTGAACCACCCTTCTATCGTTTCCGTCTACGACACCGGGGACCACGCCGTTCCCGGTGACCACGAGGACACCGTCAGGGTGCCCTACATCGTCATGGAGTTCGTTTCCGGAAAGACAATCCGGGACCTGGTCCGGGCCAAGGAAGTCAGCATCGACCAGGCGATCGACTACAGCCTGGGCGTCCTCTCGGCCCTCGATTACAGCCATAAGGCCGGCATCGTCCACCGGGACATCAAGCCGGCCAACGTGATGTTCTGCCCCGATACCAACAGCATCAAGGTCATGGACTTCGGCATCGCCCGCGCCATGGCAGACTCTTCCGCGACCATGACGCAGACCCAGGCCGTGGTGGGCACAGCCCAGTACCTCTCGCCCGAGCAGGCCCGGGGCGAAACCGTGGACGCCCGCAGCGACCTCTATTCCGCCGGCTGCCTGCTGTACGAAATGCTGACCGGACGGCCGCCCTTCGTCGGCGACAGCCCAGTTTCCGTTGCCTACCAGCATGTCCGGGAAATTCCGGAGCTGGCCAGCAGCCTCAACCCGGAGATCTCCGACGCCCTGGACAGCGTGCTGATGAAGGCCCTGCAGAAGAACCGGGCAGACCGGTTCCAGGATGCCGCCGCTTTCCGCCGTGCCCTCCGCGCGGCCCGGAGCGGGGTGGGAGTGGCCCCGCTGGCGGCCAGTGAGGCCCCGACCGATCCGAACGACACCGTGCCCACGTCTGAGGGCACCCCGACGGCGGTCTTCCCGATGACCGGCGCCAAGTTCCTCGATGATGTGCCCGGCGGCAGACTGCGGCCCACACAGGACATCCCCGGCCCCGACGACGCCCTGACGGCCCAGTCCGCCGTCTCCTATGCAGCTTCGGACACGGGAAGTCTTCCGCTGGTGTTCCCTGCCGAACGCGAACACACCACCCGGCAGAAGTTCCGCCGTCGGACCTGGATCGCCACCCTGGTGGTCCTTACCGTGCTGGTGCTGGCCGGCGGTGGCCTGTGGCTCTACAACATGATGAACGAGGCACCGCCCGCAGTGGTCAAGGTCGATGTTCCCCCGGTGGCGTCGCTGACGGAATCCGAGGCGCTCCAGAGGCTCTACAACGCGGGCCTCAAGCCCCGGATCAGCCGGGTCCAGCACGAAACGGTCGCCAAGGGCACCGCCATCGGTACCATCCCGGCGCCGGGCAATTCCCTGGAGCCGAATTCGGAGATCACGCTCAATATCTCCGAGGGGCCCAGCGCCGTCGTCATCCCCGCGGACCTGCCCGGCCGGACCGAGGCAGCCGCCCGGGACGTCCTGCGGCAGAAGGGCCTGACCGGCGCGCCGGCCACCATCATGGACAACAGCCCCACCGTGCCGGCCGGCCTCGTCATCACCACCAAACCCGCTCCCGGCCAGCCGGTGGCGGTCGGCAGTGTGGTCGAACTCGTCGTCTCCACCGGCAAGGTCGCGGTGCCCCAGCTCATCGGGCGCCCGCGGGCCGAGGCTGAGGCGGCCCTGAAGGCCCTCGGGCTGGCGCTCAGCGTGACCGAAGTCGAGAACTCCCAGGTGGAACCGGGCAAGGTCACGGCGCAGAGCGATGCGGCGGAAGCCCTGGTGGAGCAGGGCAAAGTCATCTCCGTCACCGTGGCGAAGGCTCCGCCGCCCCCGCCGGAACCCACCCCCACCCCCACCCCGACGTCCACGAAGGGTTCCAAGGAAAGCGGGACCGGGGCTCTGGGCGGAATCTTCCCGTAGCCCGGCCGGGAGCCGCGTCCGCGGTGGTCAGTGCTTGATGAGCGGGCTCAGCGTGGCAGCCTTCAGGGCCGCGCCTGCCATGCCGAGTGACTCCAGCCAGTTTCCCAGCATCTGGTATCCGCCTTCCGTCAGCACGGACTCCGGGTGGAACTGGACGCCACACAGCGGGGCCTCGCGGTGCTGCAGCCCCATCACGACGCCGGTTCCGGTCTCCGCGGTAATCTCCAGCACCTCGGGGATGCTCTCACGGACCGCTGCCAGGGAATGGTAGCGGGTCGCGGTGAACGGGGACGGGATTCCGGCAAATACACCGGTCCCGTGATGCTCCACGAGGGAGGTCTTGCCGTGCATCAGTTCCGGCGCGTGCGTGACGGTCCCGCCGTAGGCCTCGGCCAAGGCCTGGTGTCCCAGGCACACCCCAAGCATCGGCTTGTTGTGGCTGCCGCACCACGTGATCAGCTCGATGCACACGCCCGCAGCCGCAGGGGTTCCCGGTCCCGGAGAGATGAGGACGCCGTCGCGCGCTTCAGCCATCTCGATCGCCTCTGCGAGGGTGACATCGTCATTGCGGACGACTGTCGTCTCCGCGCCGAGCTCCTGGAGGTACCCGACCAGGGTGTAGACAAAGCTGTCGTAGTTGTCGACGACGAGGATCTTGGTTGTGCTCATGGGTGCCTTGCCGAACCAATCGTTGAATCAGTGAACTGGGTGAATTGTGCCATCCAGGGAAAAAGGAACTGAACCATCAATACCAGCCCGCCGGCGACAAGCACCAGCGCGGCGGCAATCCGGAGCCACAGGGGGCCCGGAAGATGACGGAAAATCCATGCGTACAATGGTCAGCCCTCCTGGCTGGCGCGCTGGACCTGGGCCGCGATTTCGGCCGGCGGCCCCGCCGAGGCCGGCTGCCACCGTTCCAGCAGGGCGTAGGCCACGAAGCGTTCCTGCGAGCCGAAGCGGGGGTTGCAGCTGGTCATGGTGAGGTAGCTCTCCTTGGGTACTGCCGCCGGCTGCGTCGGGACGGGCAGCAGTACATCCGTGCGGGCGGGCAGGACGATCTCGCTGTTCCGGAACACGTAGACGTAATAGCCGTCCCGGGTCTGGACATAGATTCTGTCGCCGGGTACCAGCGCATCAATGTTGTCCAGTACCGCGCCATGGGTCTGCCGGTGGCCGGCAACCGCAAAATTGCCGGCCGCACCGGGCATCGATGTGCCCTCGTAATGCCCGATCCCCAGGGTATCCAGCACCGCCGGTCCGGTCCCCTGGATGATGGGCCGGGTGTACTCCGCGCTGAACCTGGGGACGTGCAAAAGACCGATCGTCGCCCCGACTGCCGGCTCTGCGGAGATTGCGGCCGGCCCGTAGTCCGCAGAAGGGGCGGACGACGGCGCCGCGCCGGTTCCCTGCGCCACCGTGCTGTTCGACTCCAGTGGACCGTTGAACTGCCGGGCAAAGTCCTTGACGACCTCCCGCTGGTTCGCGTCGGACTCCACGTTGGTCCACCACAGCTGCCATGCGACGAATAGCAGGAGGATGACGCCGGCGGTGACGAGCAGTTCACCGAGAACGCCCATGCTGCGGGAGACGAGGCCGGCGGCGCGGGCAGCCCCGGCGGCGGCTCTGTCCCGAAGCTGCAGCACCGTGGCTTCTCCTCCTGGATGTTCGCGGCGGACACCAGGGTTGCCTGAACTACAGCTAGAATTGGCTGCTAGTAAGAATTCAAACTTGACCAAGAGCGCGTTGACCGCTGGCGTTTTCCTTCTTGCAGGATATCAAGCCGGGGTGCCGCTCCTGTTCCAGCCCGCCAAGGAGGACCCGTGCCCGAGTCGAAGCCGCGAAAAAGGACCGCCAGCGCGCCGCAGCAGTCTTCTGCCGCGCAGGCCTACAAGCCCAACGCGATCTGGTTCAAACCGGTGATGTTCGGCCTGATGATCATCGGCCTGCTGTGGATCATCACCTTCTACATCAGCGAAGCGACCCTACCGGTCGGAGCGTGGGGCTCATGGAACATCGTTGCAGGCTTTGGGATCGCCATTGTGGGATTCCTCATGACCACCCGCTGGCGTTCCTGATACCGAACTGCCCCGCCACCACCGCTGAAGGGCCGGTACACACTGTGTGTGCCGGCCTTTTGCCATCCCCGGGGCAGCACCCGTTGACGGATAATGCTGGAAAAGGCACACCCAACAAAGGACCCCTCATGACCCCGGCTGTCCCCGGCACCATCATTGGCGACGACGGATTGGCGCGACCCCCGTGGGCGGCCGTTGACCCGGTGCTGCGCGACTACTACGACACGGAGTGGGGGCTCCCGGTGCGTGATGAGCAGGGGCTGTACGAGCGGATCAGCCTTGAGGGATTCCAGGCGGGTCTGTCCTGGGCCACGATCCTGCGGAAACGGCCGGCCTTCCGGGCGGCGTTCCATGACTTCCACCCCGAGACTGTCGCCACGTTCGGACAGGCGGACATTGACCGCCTGATGCTGGACGCCGGCATTGTCCGGAACCGGCTGAAGATCCAGGCGGCGATCACTAATGCCCGGGCCACCCTCGCCCTCCGGGACGAGGGGGGACTCGTCGACTTCGTCTGGCAGTTCCAGCCGGAATCGACGCCGGTGCCCACCGCGCATGAGCAGATCCCCACCATCTCCGCGGAGTCCGTTGCGCTATCCAAGGCGCTGCGGAAGAAGGGCTTCGCCTTCGTCGGTCCCACCACCATGTACGCCCTGATGGAGGCCATTGGCATGGTGGACACCCATCTGCTCGACAGCCACCGGCGGGGCAGCTCGGGCGTCTGGACGCATTGAGGCAGTGCGCACAGCTCACGCCTGAGACGTAGTCTCCACGTTCCTGCGCCATGGAGGCGGGGCGCACTACGCTTCGCGGTAGATCTCACGGCGATGTCCCGCCGGAACCACAACGATGACCAGGCGCCCGTCGTCGATGCGGTAAAGCACCCGGTAGTCCCCGGTGCGTACGCGCCATTCAACTCGGCCGGTAAGCTTTTTCGCCCCGGGTGGACGGGGCGTCTCAGCCAAGAGTTCAATGGCTGCCTGGATCCGGCGGCGGCCCTCGGGCGGGAGTTTTCGTAGCTGCCGGCCGCTGCCGGCAAGACCTCAATGCCGTAGCTCACGCCAGGCCGAGATCGCGTTTGACGCCCTCCCACGGAATCGGAGTCTGCCCGGTTTGTTCAACTTCCTCCCAGGCCGCGTCAACGGCGCGGATGTCCTCTAATTCCTCGGCCGCCTCGCGGAGGCGCTCAAACTCCACCGCATCGACCAGGGGAGCGACGCGGATGCCGCGTCGGGGGGAAACGCTAGGGACAGCACCCTCTGAACAACAGTCGTGTGCGTTATTAACATTGTGGATTTGCTGTGGATAAGTCCGGGAAGCGCCGTCCGTCGCCGGGTGTTGGCTTGCCTACCGGGCTCGGGGTCCACGATCCAGCAAAACACAGCCCGCGGCAACGTTATCCACTTAACAACAGGCGAGTACCCACAAGTTATCCACAACTGGGGATAACATCAACGGTCAGTGCACCGTAGGGGCGATCTCACGGCCCGACACGTGCCTCCGAGATACGGACACTCAGAGCATCAAGTTATTAACAGTGTGCATAAAGCTGTTGAAATCAGACATGACGCTGTGGGTTGCCGGCAAGCCATTCAGGCCAGTCACTGGCCGCTTCCACGAGCGACGCGATCCGGGCCTGGCGCCCGGAGTCCAGGACACGGAGTTGTCCACTTAACCACAGGGCAACCAACGGGAGTTATCCACAATTGTGGAGATCGATGGACAGCCTAGCGGGTAATCGCCAGCTGGGGCGGACAGATCGAGCGGACCGCGTTGAACTACAACGATGTAAGTTACCAACAGTGTGGATAACCCCTGTGGACAACTTCCAGCCCGCACCAGGTGAAGGGCTGTTCCCGGCCAGGCGGACCCGAGCGCCCCGCAGAAAAGGGCGCGGACAAGCCCCGGAAGGGGTGTGGATAAGTCACCAGAGGCAGGCGTCCACGCAGGGAGCGCCTGGAGGCAGGGCAGGGAGCCGCACGCAGGGAGGGCGAGGAGGTCGGGCGGAAGAGACGGCCCTGAGACAGGCTAAGAAGCCGCGCCTAGGCGCTGGCCACCCTGAGGGCGGACACGGCGATCAGCAGGGCGAACACCAGCACGAGGCCGCCGGCCTGCAGGAGCCCCTGCCGCGGTCCCCGGGGCGTGTACGCGATGACGGCAGCGCACAGGGCGCCCGTGATGGCGCCGCCGAGGTGGGCCTGCCAGGCGATCTGGGGGACCAGGAATCCGATCACGCCGTTGATGGCGATCAATACCCAGAGTTGCCTGGTATCGCCGCCGCGGTGTCGCTGGACCACCAGCATGGCGCCGAAGAGGCCGAAAATGGCGCCGGAAGCACCCACTACGCCGCTCAGCGGCTGGCCTGGGACGTAACCGGGCGTCAGGAGGAGGTAGCCGACGGATCCGCCGAAGGCGGAGAGCAAATAGACCGCCAGAAAGCGGATGCGGCCCAGGAGTGGCTCCAGGGCTTGGCCAAACATCCACAACATGTACATGTTGAGCACGATGTGGAGGATGAACCCCTGGGAATGGAGGAAGGCGGAAGTCACCATGCGCCAGGGTTCGAAAACCCCGAACTCCGGGCTGGCATAAACGGTGGCAAACGCCAGGTTCTGATAGATCCCGTCGTTGGGGACCAGCCATTGCAGAACATAGACCAGGGCGCACAGCCCGATGATGGCAAACGTTACGAGCGGCCGGCCGCCGGCCACGGCGCCGCCGTAGACCGTCTTGACGTCCGGCGTCGTACGTCGTGTTTCATTGACACAGTCAACACACTGGAATCCGACGGCGGCCGCCCGCTGGCAGTCGGGGCACGCAGGGCGCCCGCACCGCTGGCAGCGCACATAGGCGGGCCGGTCCGGGTGCCGGGGGCACACCGGGATCTGGGCGGACGGCTCGGCCGCCGGAAGTCCGTAGCTCATGGCTTGGGCTTAGAGCTTTTCTACGTCAATGCTGTTGATGGTGACGTCCTCGACGGGGCGGTCGCCCATGCCGGTGCGCACACCCTCGATGGCGTCAACAACCTTCTTGGATTCGTCATCGGCGACCTCACCGAAGATGCTGTGCTTGCCCTGCAGCCAGCCGGTGGGGATGGTGGTGATGAAGAACTGCGAACCGTTGGTGCCGCGGCCCATCTGGATGCCGGCGTTGGCCATGGCCAGTTTGTACGGCTCGTTGAAGGTCAGTTCCGGGTGGATCTCGTCATCGAATTTGTAGCCCGGTCCGCCGACACCGCGGCCCAAGGGGTCGCCGGCCTGGATCATGAAGTCTTTGATGATGCGGTGGAAGATGGTGCCGTCGTACAGCGGCGTGCCCGTCTTGTCCTCGCCCGATTCGGGGTGGGTCCAGGCCTTCTCACCGGTGGACAGCCCGACGAAGTTTTCGACGGTCTTGGGGGCGTGGTTTCCGAAGAGGTGGACGACGATGTCGCCCAGGCTCGTGTGGATGGTTGCTTTTGCAGTTGCTATGGCAGTCATGGCCCTATTCTTCCATGACAGGCCAATCCGCATAGGGCCGGTCAGCCAGTTCCGCGCTGGGTGAAATCCTCCCGAAATCGGACTGAAGAATAGCCGGTGAGGTCTGGGACACGTAGGCTAACTGCAGATACGTCACATTAATCGGGAGGCAGTTGTGAAGAAATCGGATCGTATTGCCCGTGAGCTGGAGCAGTCAGTCAGCACCGGAGTAGGGAACGCCAAGGACTGGGCAGCACCGCGGGTTGAAGCAGCAGTCAACTGGGCCGTTCCGCGACTGCAGCACGGCCTGGATACCGCTTCTCCCAAAATCCAGGAGGGGCTCAAGTCGGCCGCCCACAATCTGGCCGACGGCGTTGCCACGGTAACTCCGCGCATCCAGGACGGATTGGCACACCTCGCACCGATGATCCACGACGCCGTTGAAGGCGCCACCCCGCGCCTCCACGAGGCGCTGGACAAGGCGACGCCGGTGATCGCGAACGCACGCGACCGGGTCGTCGTTGACTACCTGCCCAAACTCTCGGACCAGATCGGTTACGCTTCCGAGGCCGTGCACCGCACGCTGGAAGGCGCCCCGGCGCACGTCGATGCTGTGGCCCAGAAGCTTGGCGATGTGGGGATCATCCACGCCGTCCAGGAGCAGGCGAAGTCGGCCGGCAGTCACATCAAGGTGGCTGCGAACGAGGCCAGCAAGGCGGTCAGCGGAGAGCTTGCCAAGCCGCAGAAGCCCAAGCACCGCGGACTGCTCATCTTCGGCGTGATTGCCGCAGCCGTCGCCGCGGGGGTTGCCGTCTGGAAGGCCTCCCAGCCGGTCGAAGATCCGTGGAAGACCCCGGCGCCGGTTACCCCTGCGCCGGTTCCGGCCACCACAGTCAACGGCGTCTTGGACACCGCCGGCGCGGCCGGCGCGCCAACTGTCGCCGCGGCCGACAAGGCCGCGGAGGCCTCCGGCGAAGTCGCCGACTCGGCGGTGACTGCCGTTGAGGACGCCGCGGACACTGCCAAGCACGTGGCGGCAGGTGCGGCCGAGGATAGCCAGGATGCTGCCGCCAAGGTAGCCACCGATGCGAAGACTGCTGTGCGGAACATTGCCGCCAGCCGCAACAACGGCGCGGACAAGACCACGGGCAAGTAGTTGAAGCCGTAGCCCGCCTGCAGGCCGGCTCAGGGAGGGATTCCGCCACGGGCGGGATCCCTCCTTTTGTTTCCTCGCCGGAGGGTGCCCGGCGCCGGACGGAATAAGCGGGCATGGGTGCTAAATTTGAGGGGATGTCACCCGATAGATCCTCCCAGGATGCCTTAGACGATGCTGTGCCGCCACCGGCCGTATCCATTGTCATCCCTGCCTACAACGAGGAAAGCGTCATCAGGCAGTGCCTGATCGCGGCGGTCTACCAGTCCGTCCCGGCCCACGAGATCATCGTGGTGGACAACATGTCCAAGGACCGCACCGCCGGGATCGTGCGGCAGATGCAGCTGGAATACCCGGAGAGCCCCATCATCCTGCTGAGCCAGGACCGGGACCAGGGCCTGATTCCCACGCGCAACTTCGGTCTGGACCATGCCACCGGCGATATCCTAGGCCGGATCGACGCTGATTCTGTCCTCGAACCGGACTGGGTGGAACAGGTCCAGAAGGCGTTCGCTGAGCAGTCGGTGCACGCCGCCACGGGTCCGGTGGTCTACTACGACATGCCGATGCGCCGCTTCGGCCTCAAGGCAGACGACAAGATGCGCCAGCTTATGCTCAAGCTCGCCAAACACCAGTACCACTTCCTGTTCGGCTCAAACATGGCCCTGCGCCGTTCCGCCTGGGAAGTCATCCGCGGCGAGACCTGCCGGGATGAGAAGGACGAGATGCATGAGGATATCGACCTCTCGCTGCATCTCGCCGACCACGAGCTCCGGATCCAGTACTGGCCCGCGATGGTTTCCGGGATGTCCGCCCGCAGGCTTGAAGATTCGCCCCGCGACTACCGGTACTACGTGACGCGCTTCGACCGCACGTACAAGGCGCACAACGTCAAGAAGATGGCCCTCAAGGCGCCCATGGTGGTGTTCTTCTCGGTATATTTCCCGGCGAAGCTGCTCCGTGCCATCCACACGGTCAACACCGCCCAGCCGGCCCGCCGCGGCGGCCAGTAGCCCCGTACAGCCGGCAGCCTCAGTCGGTCCCCAGCTCCGCGAGCAGGGCGGCATTGCGGCGCACGGCCCGCGAGCCCCGCTGCCCCAGGACAACGACGGCGAGCCCCACCAGGATCATGCCCAGGCCGGCATAGGTCCCTGCGGGCAGCGTCTCGGAAAGGAACGCCGCGGCGAGCAGGGCGGCGCCCGGGATCTCCAGCAGGATGATCATGGATACCAGCAGCGGACTCATGGTGGCCAGCAGGTGGTTGAACGCCGTGTGGCCGATCAGCTGGGCGCACACGGTGACGGCCAGGATGCCGAGCCAGCCGGCGGCGTCGAATCCGGCCAGCGGCTGCCGGGATACGAGCGCCAGCACCGCGACGACGGCGGCGCACATCCCGTAGCAGAGCGTCGTGTAGACCCCGGTCCCCATGGTCTGGCGGGCCTTGCCGCCCGCCAGGGTGTAGATACCGGCCAGGGCGCCTCCCGCGACGGCGAGGAGGTCGCCCAGGAGCGCGTCCGGGGAAGTGCCCATGTCGAACCCGGTGATCGCCACGACGCCGCCGAAAGCGATGCCCAGGCCCGCCAGGACCTGCCAGCGGTGCCGCACGCCCCGCAACAGCTGCAAGATAGCGATCCAGCCCGATTGCAGGCAGACCAGGGCTGTTGCCGCGGCGACGGAAGTCAGCTGGAGGGAGGTGATGAAGCAGGCGAAGTGCAGCGCCAGGGCGACGGCCGCGGCGAGGGACCAGCGGAACTCTTTTCCGGTGATCCTGGCAAACTGGCGGGGTTGCCGGACCAGCACGGGCCCGGCCATCACGGCAGCACCGATCGCGTTGCGCCAGAACGCGATGGCAAGGGCGCTGACGGTGGTGGCGCCCAGGGTGGCGGCGATAAGGGGCCCGGAGGATGCCACACCCAGCACTCCCAAAACGGCAAGGAAGAGGTTCACGGTCCAACAGTAGTGGGGCCGGGAGGATGGCACCTGACACACGCATTCTTGACCGTGGCAGGCGGCAGTGACAGTCTTAAATCCGGTCTCACCCCCATCCACAAAGGAGACCATGATGGCTTCAATCATCCGCAAGAGCTTTGACAACCCGGAGGAGACCCGCCCCGTCAAGGACGGGATGGGACAGGTTGAACTCGTCAATCTCGACGCCGGCGCCGTAGGGCGTGCGACGTTCCTGCCGGGATGGAAATGGTCCCAGCACGTCAAGCCGATCGCCCAGACGGACAGCTGCATGGCTGCCCACGTCGGCTACACCGTCTCCGGGCGCCTCAAGGTGGTCATGGACGACGGCGAGGAGAGCGAATTCGGCCCGGGCGACTTCGGCGTCATTCCGCCGGGGCACGACGCCTGGGTAGTCGGGGACGAACCATACGTCTTCATAGACTGGCAGGGCATGGGCGACTACGCCAAGCCCAAGCAATGAGACAGCCCCTCTTTCAGCTGCCCGGATTCCCGGTCATGCAAAAGGCCCCGTACCGCGTTTCCGCGGTACGGGGCCTTCCCTATGGTGGAGGCACGGGGACTCGAACCCCGAACCCCCTGCTTGCAAAGCAGGTGCGCTACCAATTGCGCCATGCCCCCATAAGAAGCAACCCGACAATCATACCCCTAGTTCGGAAAGCTGCTTTCCAGCTCCCGTTCCGGGATTCCGGGCTAGTCAACCGTGTCGGTTGATTCGCTCCAGACTGTTTTCCGGGCTTCGGACTCCTGCACTTTTCTGTAGAGCAGGACGCCTGCGATCGTAGCTGCAACAACCAGCAACGTCTTCACCTGCACCCCGTTCCGGCCCCGGAAAAACCCGGACCATCACCAAACCCCTACCGAACCCTGTACAGGTTCCGTGGGCGTACCAGGACTTGAACCTGGGACCTCTTCGTTATCAGCGAAGCGCTCTAACCGCCTGAGCTATACGCCCCGATGCCTCATCGGGCCGAGATATGACTTTACAGCACATCCCGGCCCGATCTCAAATCGAGGCATTTCCCGGGAAAATATCCGGGAAAAGTGCGGGTTTTAGTCGTCTGTAAGCGTGACGCCGATGCCGCCCACCAGTGTGGCGGAGATGTTGTACAGCACGGCCGAGAGCATGGACAGGGCTGTCAGCAGCACCACATTGATCACGGCGATGATGGTGGCGAAGGACGCAACCTGGCCCAGCGAGGCCACCTTCTTCAGCTCGAAGCCGCCTCCCTCAGAGCCGGCCAGGGTGCCCAGCAGGCTGTCGACCTGATCGAAGATGCCGGTCAGGTCAAGAACCGTCCAGAGCACGATCGCAGCCACCACCGTCACGATGCCCAGGGCAACCGAGAGCAGGAAAGCCATCTTCAGCACGGACCAGGGGTCCACCTTGCTGACCAGCAGGCGGGCGCGGCGGACCTTTGCCTTGGGGGCCGGCTTGATCAGGCCGGCCTCGTTCTGGCCGGGACGCTGTCCGGGCGCCGTCGGGCGGCCCTGCGCGGGGCGCTGACCTGGCGCCGGGGGACGCTGCTTTAAACCTGCGGCTCCGCCGGGAACGCCGGGGCGCTGCTGCGGGCGTGACGGCGCGCTGACGCGCGGTGCGGACGCAGGCTGCCGCATTCCGCCTGTACCGCTGCTGTTCTGCGTGGGATATGAGTCGGGATCACTCACTCGTTACCTCCGGTGTTGTCTTCGTCCAGTTCGGCATTGCCCGATGACTCATCTGATTCCGGGGCCGGTACTGATTCTGCCTCTGCGGACCCGTCATGCGATCCGGTATCTTCAGCCAACGTTACGTCATCCGGCGCGGATGCCGGACTTTCCTCGTCCGTATCCAGGCCGCGTTCGCTGTTGCGCGCAACCTCGATGATGCGGTCATTCTTGTCCGGCTTGGCAAAGATCACGCCCATCGTGTCGCGGCCCTTGGCGGGAACACCCGCCACCGAAGATCGCACCACCTTGCCGCCTTCCATGACCACCAGGACTTCATCTTCTTCCTGCACGATCAACGCGCCGACGAGGTGTCCGCGTTCCTCCTGGTATTTGCCGACCTTGATGCCGAGGCCGCCGCGGCCCTGGAGCCGGTACTCCTCCACAGCGGTGCGCTTGGCGTAGCCGCCCTCGGTGACGACGAAGACGAAGGAGCCGTCCGTTACGACGTCGGCCGCCAGCAGCTCGTCATCCTCCCGGAATTTCATGCCGGTAACGCCGGACGTGGCCCGGCCCATCGGCCGCAGGGCTTCATCCGTCGCGGTGAAGCGGATGGACTGGCCCTTGCGGGACACCAGCATCAGGTCATCGGTTTCCGAGACCAGCTGGGCGGAGACGAGCTCGTCGCCCTCGCGGAGGTTGATCGCGATGACGCCGGCGGAACGGTTGGTGTCGTAGTCCTCCAGGCGGGTCTTCTTGACCAGGCCGCGCTTGGTGGCAAGCACCAGGTACGGCGAGTGCTGGTAGTCCCGCAGATCCAGCACCTGGGCGATGTGCTCATCGGGCTGGAAGGCGAGCAGGTTCGCCACGTGCTGGCCCTTGGCGTCACGTCCCGCTTCGACGAGTTCGTAGGCCTTGGCCCGGTAGACGCGTCCCAGGTTGGTGAAGAACAGCAGCCAGTGGTGCGTTGTGGTGACGAAGAAGTGCTCCACGACGTCGTCGCCGCGCAACTGGGCGCCCTTGATGCCCTTGCCGCCGCGCTGCTGGGAGCGGTAGTTGTCGCTGCGGGTGCGCTTGACGTAGCCACCCCGGGTGATCGTGACGACCATTTCCTCTTCGGGGATGAGGTCTTCCATGGACATGTCGCCGTCGAAGCCGAGCAGAACCTTGGTGCGGCGGTCGTCACCGTGCTTGGCCACGATTTCGGCCAGCTCGGTGCTGATGATCCCCCGTTGCCGTTCCTCGGAAGCCAGGATCGAGTTGTACTCGGTGATCATGGCCTCGAGTTCCGAGTGGCGGTCCTGGATCTTCTGGCGTTCCAGGGCAGCGAGCCGGCGCAGCTGCATGTCCAGGATGGCGCGGGCCTGGAGTTCATCGATAGCCAGGAGCTGCATCAGGCCGTCGCGGGCGGCCTCGGTGGTGTTGGACGCACGGATCAAGGCGATGACCTCATCCAGCGCGTCGAGCGCCTTGAGCAGGGCACGCAGGATGTGCGCTTCTTCCTCGGCCTTGCGGAGGCGGTAGCGGGTCCGGCGCGCAATGACGTCCATCTGGTGCGTGACCCAGTGGCGGATGAAGGCATCGAGGCTCAGTGTGCGGGGCACGCCGTCGACGATTGCCAGCATATTGGCCGCAAAGTTGTCCTGCAGCTGGGTGTGCTTGTAGAGGTTGTTCAGCACCACCTTGGCGACGGCGTCGCGCTTGAGCACGATCACGAGGCGCTGGCCGGTGCGTCCGGAGGTTTCATCGCGGAGGTCCGCGATGCCCGAGATCTTGCCATCCTTGACGAGCTCGGCAATCTTGATCGCCAGGTTGTCCGGGTTGGCCTGGTAGGGCAGTTCGGTGACCACGAGACAGGTGCGGCCCTGGAGTTCCTCGACGTTGACGACGGCGCGCATGGTGATGGAGCCGCGGCCCGTCCGGTAGGCATCTTCGATGCCCTTGTGCCCCAGAATCGTGGCGCCGGTCGGGAAGTCAGGACCCTTGATGCGCAGGATCAGCTCCTCGAGCAGTTCCTCCCGGCTGGCGGTCGGGTTGGCCAGGTACCACTGCACGCCGTCGGCCACTTCGCGGAGGTTGTGCGGCGGGATGTTCGTGGCCATGCCGACGGCAATACCCGAGGAGCCGTTGACCAGCAGGTTGGGGAACCGCGCCGGCAGGATCGTCGGTTCCTGGTTCTTGCCGTCATAGTTGTCCTGGAAATCGACGGTTTCCTCGTCAATGTCGCGGACCATTTCCATGGCCAGCGGGGCCATCTTGGTTTCCGTGTACCGCGGTGCCGCAGCCCCGTCGTTGCCGGGCGAGCCGAAGTTTCCCTGGCCGAGGGCCAGCGGGTAGCGCATGGTCCAGTCCTGGATGAGGCGGACCAGCGCATCGTAGATCGCCGTGTCGCCGTGCGGGTGGTACTGGCCCATGACCTCGCCGACCACGCGGGCGCACTTGTTGAAGGAACGGTCCGGGCGGTAGCCGCCGTCGAACATTGCGTACAGCACACGGCGGTGGACGGGCTTGAGGCCGTCGCGGACGTCGGGGAGGGCACGGCCCACGATCACGGCCATGGCGTAGTCGAGGTAGGAACGCTGCATTTCCGTCTGCAGGTCCACCTGTTCGACTCGGTCAGTCAGTACGTCGCTGTCCACAACGGTGCCTTCAAGTGCGGGCTCGCCGGCGGCCGAGCCGGCTGGGACCTCGGGTGTTTCGTCACTCATAGTCTATATTTTCCGTTTCAGGTATATATCGGTCCGGGAATATTTAGGGTTGTGATCCGCCTAGATATCGAGGAACCGAACGTCCTTGGCGTTCTGCTGAATGAAGTTCCGGCGGGATTCGACGTCCTCGCCCATCAGGGTGGAGAAGGTCTGGTCCGCGGCCAGGGCATCGTCCATGGTGACCTGCAACAGGGTGCGGTGGTCCGGATCCATGGTGGTGTCCCAGAGCTCGGTGTAGTCCATTTCGCCGAGACCCTTGTAACGCTGGATGCCGTTGTCCTTGGGAATACGGCGGCCGGCGGCCTGGCCGGAGACCAGCCTGGCGTCCCGTTCCCGGTCGCTGTAAACGTAATCGTGCGGGGCGTTGGACCACTTGATCCGGTACAGCGGCGGCTGGGCAAGGTAGACGTAGCCGTTTTCGATCAGCGGGCGCATGTAGCGGAACAGCAGCGTCATCAGCAGCGTGGTGATGTGCTGGCCGTCGACGTCGGCATCGGCCATCAGGACGATCTTGTGATAGCGCAGCTTGCTGAGGTCGAAATCCTCGCCGATGCCCGTGCCGAACGCTGTGATCATTGACTGGACCTCGGCGTTGCCGAGGGCCTTGTCCAGCCGGGCGCGCTCCACGTTCAGGATCTTTCCGCGCAGCGGAAGGATGGCCTGGGTTTCCGGGTTCCGGCCCCGCTTGGCGGAACCGCCGGCGGAGTCGCCCTCCACGAGGTAGACCTCGCATTTGGCCGGATCCTTCGAGGAGCAATCGGACAGCTTTCCGGGCATACCGAAGGACTCCAGCGGGCTCTTGCGGCGGGCGTTGTCGCGGGCCTTGCGGGCGGCCATCCGGGCCTGGGCAGCGGAAATGGCCTTGCGAATCACGTCACGGGCCGGACCGGGGTTGCGTTCCAGCCAGTCGCCAAGACCGTCGGTAACAACGCGCTGGACAAAGCCCTTGACCTCCGAGTTGCCGAGCTTGGTTTTGGTCTGGCCCTCGAACTGCGGCTCGGCCAGCTTGACCGAAATGACTGCTGTGAGTCCCTCGCGGATGTCGTCACCGGTGAGGTTGTCGTCCTTTTCCTTGATGATGCTCTTCTCCCGCGCATAGCGGTTGATGAGCGAGGTCATCGCGGCACGGAAACCCTCTTCGTGGGTACCGCCCTCATGGGTGTTGATCGTGTTGGCGTAGGTGTGGACGCTCTCGGAGTACGCGTTGGTCCACTGCATCGCCATTTCCAGGGCGATGTGGCGTTCCGTGTCCTCGGTTTCGAAGGCGATGACGTCCTCGTGCACCACGTCCACCTTCTTGCCGGAGTTCAGGTGCTTCACGTAATCCAGCAGTCCGTCGTCGTACTGGTAGACGACGGTGTGGAATTCCGCGGGGATTTCGCCTTCGGTGGGGACGGAATCCAGATCGAGGTCGCCGTCCTCGGACGGATCCTCTTGAGCGCGACGCTCGTCGGTCAGCGTGATGCGCAGGCCCTTATTCAGGAAGGCCATCTGCTGGAAGCGGGCCCGCAGCGTCTCGAAGTCGAATTCCGTGCTCTCAAAGATGCTGGCATCCGGGTAGAACGTCTGGGTGGTACCGGTCTCGTCGGTTTTCTCTCCCTTGACGAGTCCGCCCTGAGGTTTGCCACCGTCGGCGAAGGACATCATCCAGACGTGGCCCTGGCGGCGGACCTCGGTGTCGACGCGGCTGGACAGCGCGTTGACCACGGAAATGCCGACGCCGTGCAGGCCACCGGACACGGCGTAGCCGCCGCCGCCGAACTTGCCGCCCGCGTGCAGGATGGTCATGACGACTTCCACCGTGGGCTTGTGCTCGGTCGGGTGCATGTCGACCGGGATCCCGCGGCCGTTGTCGACCACCTTCACGCCGCCGTCGGCCTGGAGAACGATTTCAATGTGGGTGCAGTAGCCTGCCAACGCCTCGTCGACGGAGTTGTCCACCACTTCGTAGACCAGGTGGTGCAGTCCGCGCGGTCCGGTGGACCCGATGTACATGCCGGGACGTTTCCGGACGGCTTCCAGGCCCTCGAGGACCGTAATGTCGCTCGCGCCGTAGCCATGGGGTGTCACGGTCTCCGGCGCGTCTGCCATCACAACTTCCGCTTGGCGTTCCACGGCGGGGATATCTGCATTGTCGTTAGCCACAGGCGCTCTCGACTCCTCTGTATTCGTTGAAGGCCGGCCGTTGCCACTCTCCGGAGGAAAGGGCTTTTGCCAACAGGCACGTCACTGATTACACCGGCTGTTCTACTCGAGGAGCCGTCCGCCGCACGCTGGTATTGCGTCGGAAACGGACTCAGTCAACGTTTCACCGGCGCCCAGTTATCTGCCACAATTCTACCGTGCAGGAGAGTCTAAACCCGCATTCCAGAGCCCCAAACGGCAAGGAAAGGGCCGCTGGGAGGCCATTGACTCCACCTGCAAGGCTCCAGGGGTCCCGGTCTAGGGTTCCTATACGCCCCCGGGGCGTCCAAGCGCCCTACACGCCGTTTCCGCAATTTTCAAGACTTTTGCAAGGAGTGCTTCATATCCAGCGCGCTTGAGGTGCCGCTGCAATTACCCGTAGGTGTCGCGGGGGCCGCGTCCGTTGACCGTCCGGGCGCCCCTCCGCCAGCTCGGAGCCGCCGGTCCCAGCACCTGGATCTGGGTCACGACGCCCTCACCGAGCTCGGTGCGGAACTTGTCCAGCAGGCTGATGCTGAGCAACCGGAGCTGCGTGGCCCAGGCGGTGGAATCGCACCGCACGTGCAGGGTGGTGTTCTCGAAACTCTCAGGAGTGCAGTGTGCGGAGATTTCGGGTCCCACTAGGGTTCCCCACTGTGCCATCACCGAACCGACCGCCACCGGTGAATTCCAGCCGCGTTCGGCGACGAGACGGCCCACCACCTTCCCCAAGCCGAGAGGGTCGCGGCCCGTGCTGTGGAATTGCCCGAATCCCCGGGTCCCTCCGGCCCTGCGGGCAGGTTTCTGCGGGGCGGTGCCGGGACGCGGCGGGGCTTTGCGCCGGATTTCGCCCCGCGCCGCGGCAGCGTCACGCATTCTGTTCAGCGCGGACTGGGGTGCGTCGATGTCGTCGGGATCTCTGCCTGGCTGCAGGCCGCCGTCGGTATCCTTATTCATCGATATTCCGGCGCATCGATTCCTCCCAGGACTACCTTCACCCGCCGTCCGGCCAGTTCCACAGGAATGTCATCCTCGACGGCGGCCGTCACCAGCACCTGCTCGGCGCCGGATACTATTGCCGCCAGTTTACGCCGCCTCTCAACATCCAGCTCGGCGAATACGTCATCCAGGATCAGGATGGGAGCCGAGCCACCGGTGCGGGCATCGTCCAGCATCACGTAGTACGAGGCCAACCTCAGGGACAGGCACATGGACCAGGTTTCACCGTGCGAGGCATAGCCCTTGGCCGGGGCCTGTCCCAGCACGAGTTCGAGCTCGTCGCGATGCGGCCCGACAAGGGAGATCCCCCGTTCCAGCTCCTTGCGGCGTGACGCTGCGAAGGCCTGGACGTAGCGGTCAGTGAGTTCATCGACGGACAACACGCGCAGATCCTCCACCGCTGCTTCCACCTCATCTGCCGTTGCCGGAACGGCAGCCGACGGCGCGGCGCCGTCGTCCTCCAGTACATCCTGCAGCGTCGAACGGTAGATGGCACCGGCTTCCTTGGACCCGTCCGTGAGCTGGGCATAGGCACTCTTGAGATGCGGCCGGAGCCGTTCCACGAGTTCAAGCCGCGCGTGCAGCAGCTCGGCCCCGGCCCGCGCCATGTGCTGGTCCCAGACATCCAGCGTTGCCTCATGGCCGGAGGTGAACTTGCCGGCCCGGGAGGATTTCAGCAGCGCATTGCGCTGCTTGAGGACCCGGTCGTAATCACTGCGAGTCGCGGCATGGCGGGGAATGAGGCTGACCAGCAGTTCGTCGAGGAACCGACGCCGGCTGGACGGATCGCCCTTCACCAGGGCCAGGTCTTCCGGTGCAAAGAGCACGGTCTGGCAGATACCGAGGATGTCCCGGGCGCGGACCGGATTGCTGCGGTTGATGCGGGCACGGTTGGCCCGGCTCGCGTTGATTTCGAGTTCGAGCACCGTCGACTGTTCGCCGCGGACCAGTCTGGCGCGGATCAGGGCCCGTTCGGTGCCGAAGCGCAGAAGGGGCGCATCCGAACTGACCCGGTGGGAACTGAGGCTGGCGAGGTAGCCAATGGCTTCCATCAGGTTGGTCTTGCCAATGCCGTTGGACCCGACGAGAACCGTGACGCCGGGCGCCAGGCTGAGGTCCACCTGGGCGTAACTGCGGAAATCGGTGAGCGAAAGTTGTTCTAGGTACACGCCGGATTCAGGATTTCAGGGCAGGACTATTTTGCCGGACGGGTGGCATGCCCGCCGAACTGGTGGCGCAGCGCGGACACCATCTTCATGGCCGGTGAATTGTCCTCGCGGGAGGAGAACCGGGCAAACAGCGCTGCCGTAATGGCCGGCGCGGGCACGGCGTTGGCGATCGCTTCCTCCACGGTCCAGCGTCCCTCGCCGGAATCCTCGACGTAGTCGTCGATCGATTCCAGTCCTGGATCTTCGTCCAGGGCCTTGACCATGAGATCCAGCAGCCAGGACCGGACAACCGTGCCCTTCTGCCAGGCCCGGAAGGTTCCGGGCAGATCTGTGACGATGTCCTTGGCGGCGAGGAGTTCGTAGCCTTCGGCATAGGCCTGCATCAGGCCGTACTCGATGCCGTTGTGGACCATCTTGGCGTAGTGCCCGGCGCCGACGCCGCCCACGTGGACGAAGCTGTCGGCGCGGCCGCCTTCGGGGCGGAGCGCGTCGAAGACCGGCAGTGCCCGTTCGATGTCGGCGGGGTCACCGCCGGCCATCAGCCCGTAGCCGTTCTGGAGACCCCAGACTCCGCCCGAGACACCACAATCGGCAAAGCGGATGCCCTGAGCGGCCAGGGCAGCTCCGTGCTTCTGGTCTTCGGTGTAGCGGGAGTTGCCGCCGTCGATCACGAGGTCGCCGGCGTCGAGCTTGGTTGCGAGTTCAGTGATCACGGTGTCGGTGATTTCTCCGGAGGGGACCATTACCCAGATCAGGCGGGGTCCCGGGACGGCGGCCAGGAGTTCGTCCACGCTCGCCACGTCCGAGACGTCCGGGTTCCGGTCAAAGCCTGTGACTTCGATTCCACCTGTGCGCAGCCGTTCGCGCATGTTGAAACCCATTTTTCCAAGGCCGATCAGTCCGATGTGCACGGTATGAACTCTTTTCTGCGTTGGGGTGTGGGCGATACGCACCCAACTGACTCGCATTAGTTGTCGTTTGGGCGGTCCAAAACGACAACAACTGCCAGCTAGTTGGGGAGACGGACGGGCATGACCAGGTAGCGGTAGTCGCCCTGGTCTTCGCCGTCGGCGTCGTGCTGGGCCGTGATCATGGCCGGCTTGGGTGCCGCCGTGAAGGAGAACCGCACGTATTTGGTTTCGATCACGCTCAGTCCCTCGACCAGATAGTGCGGGTTGAAGGCAACCGTGATGTCTTCCCCGGTGAGCTGGGCTTCGAGCTCTTCGGAAGCCTGGGCATCCTCGCCGGTGCCGGCATCAAGGTGCAGTTGGCCCTGGGTGAAGGCAAGGCGGACCGGAGTGTTCCGTTCGGCCACGAGCGAGACACGTCGTACGGCTTCGACGAGTTCCTGGGTCTGCACTGTCGCGTGGATCGGTGTGGAGTCCGGAAAGAGCGAGCGGATCTTGGGGTAGTCGCCGTCGACGAGAAGTGAGGTTGTGGTGCGGCCGCCGCTCTCAAACCCGATGAGCCGGCTATCATCCTCGGCGAGGGCAAGATGGATGTCGCCACTGCCGCCGAGGGTCTTCGCTACTTCATTGAGCGTCTTGGCCTTGACCAGGGCGCTCGTGGAAATCCCGGGCGTTACCGGCTTCCAGGGAACTTCACGCATCGCCAGCCGGTAGCGGTCCGTCGCCAGCAGGGTGATGAGATCGTCCTCGATCTCCATCCGCACGCCGGTGAGAATCGGCAGGGTGTCGTCCTTGCTGGCGGCGATGATCACCTGGGAAACCGCCTGGGCGAAGGAATCCCCTGGGACGGTGCCGCTGATCGGGGGCAATGCAGGCAGCGGCGGGTATTCGGCCTCCGGCATTGTGGCGAGGTGGAAGCTGCTTCGGCGGCACGTGAGCGTGACTTTGTTGCCCTCAGTCTCGACGTCGACGGGGGCTGAGGGGAGGCTGCGGCAGATGTCTGCCAGCAGGCGCCCCGACACCAGGATGGTGCCTTCCGTGGAGATGTCCGCGGGGATTTCGAGCCTTGCGGACGTTTCGTAATCGAAGCTCGACAGGCTCACGGTACCGGCTTCGGCCTTGAGGAGCAGCCCGGAAAGCACGGGTACTGGCGGCCGCGGAGACAACGACCGGGCGGTCCATGTCACGGCTTCTGCCAGGACGTCCCGTTCGACTCTGAACTTCACGGAAGGGTGCCGCCTTTCATTGCTGCTGTCATCGCTAAATCGCCGGATTGCCGCGGAATTCGGTCGGGCAACTGAACTCCGTCAGGAAGGGACGTGCCTGCTTCCCGGGTTCATGGCCCAGCTGGGAACCACAAATGAAGTCCGGGACGGACGCACTGCAGACAGCTTAGCCCCAACAAGTCGGTTCTCCCATCCATGGGTTACATCCGTGTGGTTCGACCCGGCGGCCTTTTGCCTGGTTTCCGGCCCCGGGCCGGAACGGGCCTTGGCGGTCTGAGGCGGCGAACAAGAGACTGTTATTTGAGGGAATTTCATTTTCTAGGGATTAGTAGTGTTAATAACTGCTGTGGATACTGTGGATAACCCCGTTTCGCGGTGCGATTCCGCGGTTAAGCCCTGTTCATGGACTGTGGGTGGAGCAGGTTTTAAACAGGGTGTGGATGGGGATAACATTTTTGGCCCTGGTGCCGATCCACAGGCGGCTTAAGGGTTTTAAGCCCATTAAGGGCGGTTGTCCCCTTAACTATCCACAGGGTTGTCCACAGGTGCCTGTTAATAAGGTAGGTGTCAGCGGCCGGACGGTTCAGGAATTGCGCTGCTGCTGCTTGATCCGGTTGGTCAGCTCGGTCACCTGGTTGTAGATCACTCGGCGCTCGGCCATGAGTTCGCGGATCTTGCGGTCAGCGTGGATCACCGTGGTGTGGTCGCGGCCTCCCAGTTCCTGCCCGATCTTGGGCAGCGACATGTCCGTGAGCTCGCGGCACAGGTACATGGCGATCTGCCGGGCGGTCACGAGCGTCCTGGTGCGCGACTTGCTGCAAAGCTCCTCCATGCTGAGCTTGAAGTAGTCGGCCGTCTGCGTGAGGATCTGCGCCGAGGTAATTTCCTGGGCTCCGTCGTCGGTGATGAGGTCCTTGAGGACCATCTCCGCCAAGGCCACATCCACCGGCTGGCGGTTCAGGCTGGCGAACGCGGTGACACGGATCAGCGCACCCTCGAGTTCACGGATGTTGCTGGAGATCTTGGACGCGATGTACTCCAGGGCATCGTCCGGGGCGGAGAGACCCTCGCTGAGGGCCTTCTTCCGGAGGATGGCGATACGGGTTTCGAGTTCCGGCGGCTGGATGTCGGTCAGCAGGCCCCACTCGAAACGTGACTTCATTCGGTCTTCGAAGCCCGCGAGCAGCTTGGGCGGCTGATCGGAGGTGATGACCACCTGTTTGTTGTTGTTGTGAAGCGCGTTGAACGTGTGGAAGAACTCCTCCAGCGTCCGGTCCTTGCCGGCCAGGAACTGGATGTCATCGATGAGCAGCACATCGACGTTGCGGTAGGTGGTCTTGAAGCTGGTGCCCTCATCGTCGCGGATGGAGTTGATGAAGTCGTTGGTGAATTCCTCGGAATTCACATACCGGACCCGGATGCCGCTGTAGAGCCTGCGGGCGTAGTGGCCGATCGCGTGCAGCAGGTGGGTCTTGCCCAGTCCGGAGTCGCCGTAGATGAACAGCGGGTTGTAGGCCTTGGCCGGGGCTTCAGCCACGGCGACGGCGGCGGCATGGGCGAAGCGGTTGGAAGAGCCGATGACGAAGGTATCGAAGACGTACTTCGGATTGAGGCGGCCAAATTCGTGGGAAGTGCTCGGCAGCATCGGCTGCGGCTTCAGCTCCACGGTCGCGTCGGCTGCCAGGGCAAGTTCGACGACGGGCTCCGGCTCGGTGTGCAGCGGGACCAGATCGGTGTCGACGTCGATGGCGCAGCGGATTTCGTCGGAGAAGACGTTGCGGAGGGCATCGTCGAGTGCTTCCTTGACCTGGGTCTGCAGGACCTCGCGGGTGAGCTCGTTGGGCACCGCCACCAGGAGGGTCGAACCGATCAGGCCCTGCGCCTGGGCGAGGATGACAAAGCCGCGCTGCCGGGGTGTTACACGGTGGTCGTTCTCGAGAAGGCTCACTACCCTCCGCCAGGAACTTCCGACAGTGTTGGCTTGGTTGGCTTCGTCTACTGTCATCAATCAGTTCCTCAAACTTGCTTGCCTGCATTAGCTGCAGCCACAAGTCCCGAACCAGTGCGCTGGTCCCGGCTTAATCCACAGGGTTATGCACAGTCCGTGGATAATTGGCTACTGGGACACTCTAGGGGATGAAAAACCTAGAAGATAGCTAGGGTCTGTCCTGTGGATAATCACATGGTTGTAGTTCGAAAACCGGGGCCGTGACCCACTTCATCCACAGGTGTGGATGTGAGTTAGCCACAGCTGGGGAAAGGTTGCGGGCCGTCCCTCGGTTTGACTCCGGGTGCCGTCAAGCCCTAACGTTGTGAAGTCCCATGTGCACGCTTTTTGCCCTCAGTTGAATCTCTCCCCGACGCTCCGCGTCTTGCGAGTCCGAGGAGAAGCGGCACATACAAAACTTAGCGTCGACCAGTTCTTCCCCTTGATCGGGTGGGCGCACCTTTGATCCACTGGAGTAACTAACGTGAGCAAGCGGACTTTTCAGCCGAATAACCGCCGTCGAGCCAAGAAGCACGGCTTCCGCCTTCGTATGCGTACCCGTGCCGGCCGTGCCATCCTGGCAGCCCGTCGTGGCAAGGGTCGCACCGAGCTGTCGGCCTAAATACCTGACTCGTCGGTCCCCCTCCCTGTGCGAGTAGAACGGTGCTAGCCACCCGCAACCGTCTCAGGACATCGACCGATTTTTCAACAACTGTACGTTCCGGTGTCCGCAATGGACGCCGGAACGTAGTGTTATATGCGGCAGCCCTCGCTGCCGATGAACCAAGCCGGATCGGATTCATCGTTTCCAAGAGTGTCGGGAACGCTGTCGTCAGGAACCTCGTTAAGAGGAGACTGAGAGAAGCCGGCGCCTTGTCGTTGCAGAAATACGGCAGCGGGTTCGCGATCGTGGTCCGGGCCCTGCCCGCCGCGGCCGACGCCAGCTGGGAACAATTATGCACCGACTATGACGCCGCTTTGGAGACAACCACGAAACGGCTGGGCAGCCGCCTTCCACAGGCTGCTTCTTCAGTTTCTTACGAGACAACACAGGAAGGGACACCGCGTGCGTAACTCCGCTGCCGCCGTCGTCCCGCATCCTGAACCTGCCCTGAAATCAGCAGCAAGATGGTTGGGCCGGGCAGTCTGGAACTTGCCCCGCACTGTCCTCATCCTGATGCTTCTGGCCTACCGCAAGGTGATCTCACCGCTGTACGGCCAGGTCTGCCGCTTCTTTCCCAGCTGCTCGGCCTACGCCCTCGAGGCGATCACGGTGCACGGCGCGGTCAAAGGAAGCTGGCTTGCGGCCAAACGTCTGTTGCGCTGCCATCCCTGGAATGCCGGTGGTGTGGACCATGTCCCCGCCGGCAAATGCGAGTGGCCCGCAGACCGCACCCCCACAATTGTTGTGCTGAACAATCCGGACAAGTACCTGGGTGCTCAGTCTGATGGAGAAGGCCGCAGTGCGGCCTAACGAATAGGGATATCGTATGGACTTCTTTGAAACAATCATGTTTCCGTTCAAGTGGCTTGTGTCCGCCATCATGGTGGTCTTCCACGATGGCCTGAGCGCCATCGGCATGCCGGCGGCCAACGGCTGGACGTGGACGCTGTCCATCATCGGGCTGGTGCTGGTGATCCGCGCCGCCCTGATTCCCGTGTTCGTCAAGCAGATCAAGGCCCAGCGCGGCATGCAGCTGCTGCAGCCGGACCTGAAGAAGCTGCAGGACAAGTACAAGGGCAAGACCGACCAGCTGTCCCGCCAGGCCATGGCGCAGGAACAGATGGCCATGTACAAGAAGCACGGCACCAACCCGTTCTCGGCCTGCCTTCCCATGCTGATCCAGATGCCGTTCTTCTTCGCACTGTTCCAGGTCCTTTCCGGGATTACCACGGCGGCCGTCGGCGGGAAGAGCATCGGCGCGATGAGCCACGAGCAGGTGGTGCAGTTCGACGTGTCGAGCATCTTCGGCGCTCCGCTGTCCGCCACCCTGCTTCACGGCACGCCTCCCGGCGGCAATGTGGTGGCCGTATGGACCCTCTCGATCGTGATGATCCTGGCCATGACGGCCTCACAGTTCATCACGCAGAAGCAGATCATGGCCAAGAACATGTCCGAAGAGGCCATGGCCAGCCCGTTCATGAAGCAGCAGAAGATGATGCTCTACATCCTGCCGATCGTCTTCGGTGTGGGTGGCATCAACTTCCCCATCGGTGTCCTCATCTACTGGACCACCACCAACCTCTGGACCATGGCGCAGCAGTTCTTCGTGATCCGCCGCATGCCGACGCCGGGTTCCCCCGCAGCCAAGGCCCTGGCCGAGCGCCGTGCCGCCAAGGGCCTGCCGGCGCTGCCCCTGATGGGTGCGAAGAAGGCTGACGCGGCGGCAGCGGAGGCCGCTGCCGCCGCGGTCATCGAGGCCAAGGCCCAGCGTGTCCAGCCGCAACGTAAAAACAGGAAGAGGAAGTAATGTCCGCCGAGAGCACCGAACACGCTATTTCCGCCGAGGGTATCGAGGACCAGGACGAGTCCCAGCAGGAAATCCTGGACTCCGAGGGGAACCCGGAGAAAGGCGTTTCCGCCAGCCGTCTGGAAGAAGAAGGCGACGTTGCAGCGGACTACCTCGAGGAACTGCTGGACATCGCCGACATCGACGGCGACATTGACATTGAGGTCCGCAACGGCCGTACCTATATCTCGATCGTCGCCGAGGAAGAATCGGCGGGTCTGGAGAACCTGGTGGGTCGGGATGGTGAAGTCCTCGAAGCCCTTCAGGAACTGACCCGGCTGGCCGTCCTGTCGGCGACGGAGAACCGCTCGCGCCTGGTGCTGGACATCAACGGTTACCGCTCTGAGCGTGCCGGCGAACTGCAGAAGATCGCAGAGGACGCCGTCGCATCTGTCAAGGAGTCCGGAGAGGCCGTGGCCTTGGCACCGATGAGCGCCTACGAGCGCAAGATCGTGCACGACGCCGTCGCTGACCTTGGACTTGTCAGTGAGTCCGAAGGCGAAGGTGCCGACCGGCACATCGTCGTTTCCGCAGACTGAATCCGCCGGATAGCTTGATGGTTGAAATTACCGCGGACGAACTCAAGGCCGCACAGTCCATCTTCGGTGACCGTCTGGACCTGGCGAAGCGCTATGTGGAACACCTGGCCACTTCCGGCACTGAGCGCGGCTTGATCGGGCCGCGCGAAGTGCCGCGGCTGTGGAGCCGGCACGTGCTGAACTGTGCTGTTATCGAGAGCCAGATTGCCCAGGGCGCCCACGTGGCCGACGTAGGAAGTGGGGCAGGACTGCCCGGCCTGTGCCTGGCGATTGCCCGGCCGGACCTCGAACTGACCCTGATCGAGCCGCTTGAGCGGCGCGTCATCTGGCTTCAGGAAGTCGTCGATGACCTGGGCCTGGAAAATGTCACGATCATGCGCACCCGGGCGGAACTCGCCGTGGGCATGGTGGATGCCGACGTCGTCACGGCCCGCGCCGTTTCCGCGCTGAGCAATCTCGCAGGACTGACCATTCCGCTGCTGGCCGGCAAGGGCGAAGTCGTCGCCATCAAGGGACGCAGCGCCGGCGAGGAAATTGAGAAGGCCGCCAAGGTGATCCGTAAACTTGGCGGTACCCAGACTTCAGTGGTGGTGGTGGGTGAGGACGTCCTCGAGGAACCCACAACCGTCGTCCGAATCGTTGTGAATAAGCCTCAAAAGATTGCCTAGCATCAGCCCGGTGCCCTGAGAGTTCAAGGCGAAGAGGTTAGGCTAGTACCCGGCAGCAAAAGCCGAATGAGAGTGAGTGTGTCACAGTGACAAGTAGCGAAGCCTCCACGCAGCGGATCCCCCCGTTTGTGTCTCTGGGGTCCGCACGGTCCTTTGTTGCGCCCACGGCCGCTCGTGTTTTCTCCGGAAATCACATGGCTTCGGTTGCCATGAACGCTGGGATGGCGAGCGTTTCACGTGAAACCGCTGTTTCCTCCAGCGGCAACCTGCTGGACTCCATCGATGATTCCAGTCCGATCGCCCGCGAACTCGCGCACGAAAACAGGCGCCGCGAACGCCTGCTGGGCCGCGAACTGCCGAAACCGGAGAAGACCAGAATCTTCACCGTCTCGAACCAGAAGGGCGGCGTGGGCAAGACGACCACCACGGTCAACATTGCAGCCGCCCTGGCCGCTGCAGGCCTGAATGTGCTCGTGATCGACATCGATCCGCAGGGAAATGCCTCGACAGCCCTTGGCATAGAACACCACGCCGACGTCGACAGCATCTACGACGTGCTGATCAATGATCTCCCGCTGCAGGATGTTGTGGCTCCGTGCCCGGATATCGCCAATTTGATCTGTGCCCCGGCCACAATCCACCTGGCTGGCGCCGAAATCGAACTGGTCAGCCTCGTGGCCCGTGAGCAGCGGCTTCGCCGCGCCATCGACGTTTACGCCAAGGCGCGCGCCAAGAACGGCGAGGAACGCCTCGACTACATCTTCATCGACTGCCCGCCGAGCCTGGGACTGCTGACGGTCAACGCGTTCTGTGCAGCCAACGAGGTGCTCATCCCGATTCAGTGTGAGTACTACGCGCTGGAAGGTCTCAGTCAGCTCCTGAAGAACATCGAAATGATCCAGAAGCACCTGAACGCGGACCTCGTTGTTTCCACTATCCTTCTGACCATGTACGACGGCCGCACAAATCTCGCCGCCCAGGTGGCCGCCGAAGTGCGCGAGCACTTTCCGGAACAGGTCCTCGGAGCCGTTGTCCCCCGCTCCGTGCGCATCTCTGAAGCACCCAGCTACCAGCAGACAGTGATGACGTATGATCCGTCGTCGAGTGGCGCGCTATCGTATCTGGAAGCCGCGGCGGAAATCGCTGAACGTTAGAATTTGTTCAAGAATTGCACTAACTAGAGCCCGGCGACGCCCGGCTCTTCCAATGGAGGGATGTAGCCATGAGCGATAAGCGACGCGGCCTTGGCCGTGGACTTGGGGCACTCATTCCAAGTTCCGCCTCGGTTAACGGTTCCGGAAACGGTTCAGCGCCGTCCCGTCCTGTGGATCTGTTCTTCCCTGAAGCCCGGAAGCGGAATGCTGCTCCGGAGGCAGTTGCAGCCGAAGAGAATGATGCCGACATCGCGGTGGAAGACGCCGCAGCGTCCCGAATCCTGCCCTCGGCGTCGGCAGCTGGGTCCGAAGGCGAAACATCCGCCTCGACTGGTGACGTCCCGGCCAAGAAGGCGCCGGCACGTGCCGCCGGGAAGACTGCGCCCAAGGTTGCCGCCGAGGGTTCTGCCGCTGAAGCTTCTGGCGCTCTCGATGGATACGACGCTGGCTCGGACTCCGGCGTTGAGCTGGTCGAAGTACCTGGCGTCCGCTTCGCTGAAATTCCGGTCACCGACATCCACCCCAACCGCAAACAGCCTCGTTCTGTCTTCGATGAGGACGACATGGCGGAGCTTGTTCACTCTGTGCGGGAAATTGGCGTCCTACAGCCAATTGTGGTCCGTACTTCAACCGAAAAGGGTGGTGAGCCCTACGAACTGGTCATGGGCGAACGCCGCTGGAGGGCAGTACAGGCCGCGGGACTTGAAACCATCCCCGCAATTGTCCGCGACACCACCGACGATGACCTGCTTCGTGACGCTCTGCTGGAGAACCTCCACCGCAGCCAGCTGAACCCCCTCGAAGAAGCGGCCGCCTACCAGCAGCTCCTGGAAGACTTTGGCACTACCCATGAGCAGTTGGCGGACCGCATCGGTCGTTCACGTCCGCAGGTGTCTAACACGCTCCGGTTGCTGAAGCTTCCGCCGCTTGTCCAGCGTCGCGTGGCGGCAAGTGTTATCTCTGCAGGCCACGCCCGGGCCCTGCTGGCACTCCCCGACGCGGCTGCGATGGAGCGCCTGGCGCAGAAGATCGTGTCCGAGGGTATGTCGGTCCGAGCCACTGAAGAGGCCGTGACGCTGTACCAGAGTCCCGCAGCCAACGCGAAGAACAACATCCCCCGTCCGGGGGCCCGGCACGAGCGCCTGGACTATCTGGCTTCGTCCTTATCGGACCGCCTCGACACCAATGTCAAGATCTCCTTGGGTGCACGAAAAGGCCGTGTCAGCATCGAATTCGCCAGTGTTGAGGACCTTAACCGGATCATGGACGTCCTGACTCCGGGGGCATCCAGCTAGTCTGGAATCTTCTTCACCGTTCCAAAGGGACCATGTTTCACGTGAAACATGGTCCCTTTGTCGTAGGCGGCGCATGCAGCCGTCGGGTTGGGTAGCAGCTGTTCCCACGCTCGGTTGAGGATGCGGGCTTTCCCTTCGTTGACCCGGCCAGGGCGGGTTAGCGGTAGCAGGGGGAAAACTTTCGAGGGCCGATACTCCCTGACGATAGTGGATCAGTTCTCTCTGACACCCCGAGTCGGAGGTATGCACTCAGACGGTGGCTGCGGAAGCAAGGATCCGATGAAGCGGCCAGCTGGCCCGCCGGAGACTCAGGCGACATGCAGGACGGGGCACAGTTTCACGTGAAACAAGACCGCGCGCGGTGGTCTTTTGGCAGTAGTACCCCATGCCGGAGCAGGTTTCGAGCGCGCGGACGGCGACGGCGGTCCGATCGGAAATGTGCTGCCCGATTCTGTAGCCCCGCGTCTGCCCTGACTCTTTGGGCGGTGAGAACGCGACGGTTGAAGTGGAGGGCCACGATCTGAATGCCCAAATGTAGGCTTTTGCAGGTTGGACATGAGTCGCCCCCAGGGCGGTGCGATGTTAACTGTGTCATAGACCCTGGGGAGGCGGGGAACAGAATCGTTGCCTTGGCCCATAGGTTGTTTCGCTCGCCAACGTGTGGCCGTTGAAACATGCTCCCATGTTTCACGTGAAACAGAGGTGGTGGCCGCCCGCTGCCCGTCGGCTTGCCCGCCCGCGGTTGAATCGCGTCGTCGGCCGTAGGTGGGGCTCCCCGAGGGCCCAGGACGCAAATGATCGACCCGGGGTGTTGTCGGCGCCGCCAGGCGAGCACCGCGACCACGGGGGTACCTGAGCCGTGCGTCGCCGAGCATCGCGGCGACCTTCGGATGGAATGTGGTCAGCATCCGGTCGACCTCGTCGAACTGGGTGTTCACGTGCCCGGCATCGGGCTGGACGAAGAGGGTGCGGGTGATCGAGGCGATCATGTGTTTGGATCCTTCGGCACGAACGAGAGCGCGTTGCGGATGAAATCAACCCGGCAGGGCTGCCAGGCCGCGCACTGGAATACCGTCCCGATGGACTTCTTCAGCCCGGTGGGGCATCGGAGATGACACGCTGCACGTCGGCTGGCCGGCGGTTCTTCAGCGACCGCAGGAACGCGGTCCAGAACGTTTCATTCTGGCTGTCGCCGACGTCGAAGCCCAGGACTTCCCGACGTCCGTCGGCGGCGACGCCGAACGTGACTACGATCGCCTGGGACACGACGTGGTGCCCGTCGAGGGCCCTGCAGCGGGCGGCGTTCAAGAACACATAGGGGTACTCCATGGCCGAGATGTCACGGTCCCGGAGCGCGCCGACTTCGTGGTCCAGATCCTGGCAAATCCCGAAAATTTCGGTTTTGGTGATCCCGGTTTCGGCTCCGGGCGCCTTCACCAGATCGTCGACTTTGCGAGTGGGAGACCCCGTGCAGGTAAGCCTCCAACACGACCGAGTGGAGAGGGCCTGGACCACGCGGCGGCGCCGTTCCAACAGGGCCATGAAGCACGATCCGTTTCTCAGCTTCGGGCTCTTCAGATGCAGATCGCCCGCGGCGGTATTCAGCGTCCTTGGCCGGCTGCCGTTGCGATGAGCGGTGCGATCCCCCGCTCCGCTCGAACGGGGCGGCGCCGATGAACGCGGTCGCCTCCCCTTCGATGAGCTGCTGGTTCGGCGTTTCGGTCGCGGCACGGATCCGGTCGGAGCCATCGGTGAGCTTTAGTTGGCCAAGCAGGCCAAGCAGGTCATGCAGGGCAGACTGGTCTAGAGCCATCGTATGTTTGTGTCTTCCTGGGAGTGATTTTGACCGGCACTCACTGACCATCGCACGATGGCTCACTACGTTGCCCATGCAAACGCGCAACCGCGGAGTACTACACCACCCCACGGGACGAAACCCGTGGAGTCAGCGGTGCGTAGTTTTGGAGATCATTGTGGGGACAGGACATGAGCGCCGTGGTGCGATGCCAACAATGAAGGAAACGGATTGTCATGCAGTGACGGAGCGAGTAGCTATTGTGGGCGCGCTGCGGCCCAGATCTGTGGGCCGGTGCTAGCTGGTGCCAGAGCTGGTGGGCGTAACCGCTCCCCCGATGGAGGGCGTGCAGCCAGTGGGATGACTCGCCGAGACCGGCTATGGAAACAGACTTCTGGCCCCCATCGGATCGAGTCTGCTAGGCCGACCGTAGCTGTGAGATGAGTATCTGCTCAGGGGTTCGACCTCCTTTCGGACAGACCATCGGAATGGCATGTGGATACAATGACTTCCTAGCGCACTGCTCCGGCTTCCGAGACTGTCGCCGCCGCCCAGCTCCTAAGTCGACGTCGAGTCGGCGGTGTCTGGCGGCCGCCCTGAACGCTTGAGAAGCGGGCTCCCCCGGACCGCATTCTTGCCGCGTCACTGAGTGAGTGTTTCCCCGATCGGCTCGGCACCATGAAACGCGAAGGAATATGCAGGCGACTTTCGAAGCTGCGGACCTATTATCAACAGGCTCGTAGCGGTGGATATCGCGGTGGATATTCCTGTGGATAACCTTGTGGATTAGCCGGGACGAAAGCGAAAGGTCAGTGGTACCCGCTGACCACCAGTCGCAGCAGGCCCTTGCCATTCTCAGGTCTGCCGTTCTGGCCCTCCGCTGTTTCACGTGAAACATTCTCAGCGTTTGCCAGAGACGAGTCAGTGCACACCCGGGCGCGCCAACAAAATCCCTAGAAACCGGTTAATTTTGGAGCAATCTGACGCTCTCTGGTGGGTCAACTAGCAAGGGAATTCGTCAGTTTCTGACGCAGGTGCCAACCTGGCACGATCCGCCGAATGGCCGTCACCCACCCTGCTGCCAGCGACTCTCCCACGAGGAGTGTAGCCGGCCATGCTTTGAGCTGTGAGCAATCACTCATAGCCTGTGGATAACAGTGTGTATAACTTCTGTGGAAAACTCGCCGGCGGCCGAGATATCAGTCACGGTGAAGACGTAGTCTTCCGCTCCGGCTGTGCTGATGCCTGGCAATGGAAACCCTCCTTTCGGGCTTCCCCGGTGCAGGCGCTAAGGCCGTGTTGTCCCAGTAGTCGCTTTCTTCATCGTCCGCTACCAGACCACCGTCTGTCGTCTCGTGGTGAGTTGCAGTGGAAAAACCATCGTCCCACGTAGTGATCCCTGCTCTGCCCTCTCCGTGACCAGGTCTGGAAGCTTGCCTCCTGCTGGACTAACTACTCATCTGGAGCAAGAAAGTGGGACTGGTGGAGCAAGAAAGTGGGACTGTCATCCTCACCTCTGCAGAGCCCGATCAGGGCCTGCGGGAGAGCATGCCGCGGAGATATTTCTGCGGAGCCGGCCATGGTCCGGTTCTCAGATCCCACTTTTGGCTTAACTGTTCCTCCCGGCAAGGTGACGCGGACGGTTTCGACCCAACGCTACTGTGACGCCGCGACTGGCAGGAGTCGCCGTGGGCGAACGGGGCCGTGGCCCCACGGTCCTTGTGCGTATTGTGCGTACTGGGCTTGCGGTGCGGACGGACATTCTGCCAACAGGTCTCTGGCCCCTGTTGGGAGCTTTGCACCGGCGACGTGTGTTCCGCGGGTTCCCAGGCGTGTTCGGAAACTGGGGTCAATGGAACCGTTCCGCCGTTCACGGATCCCGCCGGCCCAACCCTGTGCACGCTGCATCGGACTGCAGGTTTCAGTGTCTCCCGAATTGGGCGGGCGGTGGTCCAACGGCGTTCCTGGTGATGCCTGTGGTCGCCTCCGGTAGGCGCAGGCAGCGTCTGGCGGTCCGTCAGTGTCCGCAATCAGACGGTGGGGGCAAATCACTAGCAGCAGGATGTTGGGTTCGAGCCCGGGCCGCGGCAGGAAGGATTCGCCGCGGTATTGGGCCGGAATCAAATCCCTGCATTACCGTTGCGCTGCCGGTGCCAGACGCCGCGTCCGCTACATGTTTCACGTGAAACCGCCTGGGGCAGTTTCTGGTGTTCAGTGTGACTCCCGTGCGGATCCGCACCGCGGTGCCTCCCGGTTCCTTTCACTCGTCCGGCCGGTGCGTGTCCTGCAGGCCATGCGGAAGGTAGGTGCTTGGGGAATATTGGAGGGATGAAAAGAGGGAGATTGCTCGCCCCTGGTACTGGTGATGACCCTCGATGGTGGAGTCTGCTGCATTCCCCTGTGGAGTCCTGTTGGTCACCTGCGAAGTTGAGATCGGAATATCCGCACTGATGTCGATGGCACGTATGTCTCCATCGGCGTGGTCCCTCGGATAATCTGGGAGTGCCATATCAGTTATGCCTCCTCGGGTTCCCAGGGTGCGTTGCTCGTCAACGTGGCTGCTGAAGTAGCCCTTCCGCGGCCCTGTTCTACAGACGTCCTGTCCCCCGGGTGTCGGCGTGATGTTTCACGTGAAACAGGACAGGACGTCGCGCATAGCTAAATAGCGGGAATAGATGAGGCTCGCGTGGACGCCGATCTGCACAGCCTTGTTACTGCATTTGTATGTGCAAGCCGATGATCTGCTATAGGCATATCCGGAACGCGTCCCGGCCCGGCCCCGGGGTCGGCATCAGTCCGCGGATCACCGATGCCGAAGTGATCACGTTGGCGCTGATACAGGCGCTGCTCGGCTTTACCAGCGAGGCCCGCTGGCTGCGCCATGCCCGCAAGAGCCTGCACACCATGTTCCCGTATCTGCCCGGCCAGGCCGGATACAACAAGCGGCTGCGCCGGCGGCGCCGACCATGAACTGGCTCATCGGTATCCTCGTCCAACAAGGCGATATCGGCAGCGACGATGTGCGGGTCGTGGATTCGACCCCGGTCGAATGCGCCCGGTCCAAGGAAACGGTCCGCCGCTCAGACCTGGCCGGGTGGGCCGAATACGGGTACTGCGCCTCGCATTCACGGTATTTCTGGGCCCTGAGCCTGCGCCTGCACCTGGTCTGCACCCTGCAGGGGCTGCCAATCGGGTATGCCCTGACCGGGGCCAAGGCTGACGAACGCCAGACGTTCCTGGACATCCTCGCCGGGACCCCGGCGATGGCCAGGGTCCGTGCCGACGGGCACCGCAGATCCTTATCGGTGACAAGAACTACTACGGTGCCGGGTTCGAGGAGACGGTGGACCAGCCCGGGATCGAGCTGCTGCGCCCTGGCCGCAAGGGCGAAAAACCCCGGGCAGGATCACGGTTCTTCAAACCCCTGCGGCAGGTCATCGAATCGATCAACGATACCCTCAAAGTCCAGCTGGACCTCGAACATCACTTCGGACGCACCCTTGCGGGCGTCACGGTCCGGATCGTTCAACGCTTGCTGGCCATGACCGCCGCGATCTGGCACAACGACCACACAGGACAGTCCGTCCGCCGCTCACTGACCGCCTACGACCACTGACTGCCCTTGGAGTTATTCATCTGGTGGAAACCGAACCTGGGATTTTCCGGCTTTCATCATTGCTCCTGTGTCTTGTATTCAACGGTTCCTGTCCCAGTCCTGAGCTGCTTCAATGTTTCACGTGAAACGTTTCCCGGCAATGGTTGGGCGGAGCTCTTTGTGGCCGCTTTCGTTTGGAAACGGTGTTGCCACGGTGCAGCAACGGCAAGACTGATTCTTGTCAGTCCTCGGCGTTACGGCGACTAGGAAAGCGATCTGTCACCGTCCTACCTGGCGGAGGTGCCTTTCGAGGCATGTCCTTCGACTCTGCGTCCGGGTGGTCTCCCGGGAGAAATCGAGAGGTCCGCAGGATTTGTAACGCATGTTTCACGTGAAACCCGCGTATGTTCGAGCCGCAAGGCTGACATGAGAAGGGGCAAATCCGTCGCGGCCGGGTCCGGCCGACGGCTGCTGCCGATGAATCACGTCAAACCTACACATTGGGCCCAGCCGTGGGTTCGCCGCTGAACCAGGGCCCCGCACACCCGGTCTGGGGGCTGGCGCTAGCCTTCGATGTTTCACGTGAAACAGAGGTCTTTGCAAAGGGCAGGCGGCATGAGTGTGCACTCTCCCCTCCCCGGGGTCAAGGGAAACCCTGAGGCAAGCACGGAGCATCCGCGGAATTACCCGTCGTCTTTCAACCTAGATTAGCTGCAGAAATTCTCTCCCGCGGGACCCGCGGCACCCACGGGCCCCCCGAGACCCCATACGCCTACGCGCTGGCTCTTAACCGGGAATCCGGGTGCACAGAAAACGGAGGCCCCACTTCCAGGAAGTGGGGCCTCCGAGGCTTACCGTGATCGCTCACGGAGCCGACTGAACTAGGACAGAACGTCCGCGAATTCCTTTTCGAAAAACTGCTTGGGCCGGGCACCGATGACAGTGCTCTTGACCTCGCCGCCCTGGAACAGGTAGACCGCCGGGATGGACGTGATGCCGTACTCCGCAGCAATGCCCGGGTTGTCGTCCACATTGACCTTGACGACATTTACCTTTTCGCTGTACTCAACGGAGATCTCGTCGAGGATTGGTCCCAGCTTGCGGCAGGGTCCGCACCATTCGGCCCAGAAATCCACAATGACGGGCTTGTCAGCAGCCAGTACATCAGTGCTGAAGCTGGCGTCTGTGACGTCTTTTGCGTTGCTCATAACCTTGTCTCTCTCTTCGGTTGGCTTCTGCGCGCGTTTAGGCGTGGAAATCGGCGAGATAATGTTCGACGTCGAGGGCGGCCACACAGCCCGAGCCCGACGCCGTGATGGCCTGGCGGTAGGTGGGATCAATGACGTCGCCGGCGGCAAAGACGCCTTTGAGGCTGGTCTTCGAGGTACGTCCCTCGACGGCAATGGTTCCCTCGGGGGTGAGGTCCAGCTTGCCCTTGACGAGGTCTGTACGGGGATCGTTGCCGATCGCCACGAAGGCGCCCGTAACGGCCAGTTCAGTTTCCGAGCCGTCCACGAGGTTCCTCAACCGCAGCCCGGTGACTTTGTCCTGGCCGAGGACGTCTTCCACTCCGGTGTTCCAGACGAAAGTGATTTTCTCGTGGGCCAGTGCACGGTCGGCCATGATCTTGGAAGCCCGGAGGGTATCCCGGCGGTGCACCACGGTGACGGACTTCGCGAACTTCGTGAGGAACAGTGCCTCTTCCATTGCGGAGTCGCCGCCACCGATCACGGCAATGTCCTGATTCTTGAAAAAGAAACCGTCGCAGGTTGCACACCAGCTGACGCCGTGGCCTGAAAGGCGCTTCTCATTCGGCAACCCCAGCTCGCGGTAGGCAGAACCAGTGGAAAGGATGATGGACCGGGACTGGAAGGTCTCCCCCGTTCCGATGGTCACGGTCTTGATGTCGCCGTCGAGGTCCAGTTCGGTGACGTCTTCGAACTGGATTTCCGTGCCGAATCGGGCAGCCTGTTTCTCGAAGTTTTCCATCAGGTCCGGGCCCATGATGCCGTCGGGGAATCCCGGGTAGTTCTCTACGTCGGTCGTGTTCATGAGTTCGCCGCCGGCGGTCACCGAACCTGCCAGCATCAGCGGCTTGAGGTTGGCGCGCGCCGTGTACACCGCGGCGGTGTAGCCCGCGGGTCCCGAGCCGACGATGATGACATCACGTACTTCGGACGCGGTGTTTTCTGCGTTGCTCACTGAACGGTGAACCTCTTCCTTTGTCGATGCGCCCGCCTGGGTGGCCGGCCACATGGCACAACTACTACTTGGTGCTGAATATTCCGATGGAACCGGGCATCACAGCAGGTCGCCACCATTCAGGGTACCGTCCCGGTAGTGAAGGCCAGGTGGCGTGCCGGCCGGATTACGGGCTGAGCTACTGGACCTTGATCTCGGCCAGGCGCAGACCAAAACCGTAGCGGGTCTTGGGTGCCGCCAGCTTGGGAAGCGTCTTGATGGACACGATCACATACTGTGCGGTGACTGTCTCCTGCAGGCGGATGGTGAGGTCCGGCGACGTGAAGCTGTTACTGCCGACCTGCTTGGCTCCGTCCAAGGAAGGGCGGTCGTTGGTGAACACGCTAATGTTTCCGCCGGAGGCTCCCAATTGGCTCAATGTTACCGAGGAAACCTCGGACGGCCCCTTGAGCTTGACTGCCAGCGGGACCTCACTGGCAAGACCGCCCCAGTCGTCCGTGGCGAACTCCATGTCGGACCAGAAGCTGGCGCCATTTCCGTCAAAGGTCTTGGACAGATCCGCATCGTACGTTCCTGCGAAGTCGAAGTTGCCGATCCGGGTGACGCCTTCGATTGCCGGCGTCCCGCCCGCGGGCGCAGAACTGGTGCTCGACGAAGGCTTTCCGGAACTTGCGGCCGGAGTGCTCGCCGAGGAGCTGCCACCCGCGGCGGGCGGCGGGCTGCTCTTAAAGAGGCTTCCAAGGTTTGTCACGGCAAAGATCAGTCCGACCACCAGGACGGCGGCCAGCAGGCCACCTACGAGCCAGCGCATGGAACGGGGTTCGCGACGCGGCCCTTCATCCTCTGCGTAGTAGTCCTCATCAGGCTCGGCGTCGGTGTTCCGCGCCGCGGCGGGAAAAGTGCGCGGAGTGCGGTCCTTCTCCGGTGGAAGCTGGCCGGCCCCGGCAGCAGTCGCAGCGGCGGCGGGGTGAACCTGCTGGGAGGCGTGATCTTGTTCAGCCGGACCGGCGTAGCCGTAATCGTCCTCCGACCACAGGGACACCTTGGGATGCTCGGCAGGAGACGCCGGCGTTGAGTCAGTTTGACCGGCCGGTACGCCCGGCTGCATTGTGGTCGGCTGAGCGGCGCCCGCCTCCTGAACGGGCTGGGGTGCCGTCGTGTGCGGGGTCGCCTCCTGCGGCGCGGTCTTCGGGGACGGCGGGGCACCGGCGGCAGCGCCCGCCGCCATCCCGGCAGCGGCGGCGGGGGCTGGACCGGCGGCCGGGCCCGACACCGGCAGCGACGGCCCGCGGGGGGCCCGAACCGGCGCGGACACCGGTTCAGCGGCAGCCGGCGGCTGCTTTTGTCCGTAGTCGATGTACCCGGCGTCTACTTCCTCGTCGTCGTAGAGTCCGTCGTACGTTTCGGGTTCCTGGGAGCGGGCCTGTCCAAAGATCTCACTGCCCAGCGTGTCCGTGAAGAACGGTTCGACGTAGGGAGGGTTGGAGGAGACCACAAGATCCAGCAAATCGGCCGCAGAGGTGTGGCTGGTGATCAAGTACGTCGTGTGCGCGCTGACGCCCAAATCGAGGATCTGAACGTGGCCGGGCCGCTCACCTGTGGCCACTTCGCGGGCGCTCCGGGCCACCTGGTCGGCGTTGTCCGGGCCGGCTACAAGGATGCTCACGGCACGATTCAGCACCTGGTCGACACCGTCCAGCACCAGATCCTGGTCATGCGAGGCCAGCACGGTGGCGGTGACCTTGTAGCGGCCACCGAGTACTGATCCGACATCGATCGGGTGGGACACGGGCTCCTCCTAGACTGTCCGGGAACTGCCGGCCTGACCACTTCATCAGTGACCGCAAGTCCCCCGGTAAAGCCGGTTGACCCCTGGTCTGCAACTCCCCTTGTTAGTCTTCGATCCTAGCCGATCGCGTGTCCACGCCGCGGAGCACGGCGCTGTGACACCGTCCCGACCTTATTTTTTCTTCTTGCGCCCGAAGGGGAAATACGGATTGTGGCCGGGCGGGCCCTGGTACGTCCGGCGGCCGGGCAGCGGGACGTCGCCCCGGCCAAGGCCGCCCTCGGCCGAACTGGGCAGCTCTTCGGCGGGCAGGTAGCCGCCTTCCGGTCCGGCGGGCCAGCCGCGTCGTTCCTCGGGTTCCCGGATATCGGGTCCGGCACGGAAGGACGCGGCGTCGAATTCACCCGAAATCCTGGGAATCAGGCCCGTGTCCACCGACACGGTGGCGCGTTCCGGCCGGGGGCGCGCGGGTCCCGAACCCTCCGCAGCCCCGCCCCCCACGCCGGTGTCACGGCGCTCGGAGACGTCCGGCTCAGGGTTTGGCCCCCGGCGGAGCCGGCCGAGCAGCGGCTGCAGCAGATCCCGAAGCTCGGTCACGCGGAAGAGCTTCAGCAGGAAGAGGTAAACGGCCAGCATGATGGGACCGACGACGACGATCGTCACCAGCGCGGCGGGGCGGCTGCTCCATGCGAAACCGTCCGGGCTGTAGCTGCCCAGCAGCCACAGCGCCACGGCCGCGGTGAGGGCCGAACCCAAGGCCGCGTAGCCCATGCGGATGTAAGAGTTCGCGATCCGCGGACCGTCCAGATGGCCCAGGAGCCGGCGCAGGAAGACTGCACTGACAATGACGGACAGAATGTTGCCGCCGGTGTAGAGCATGGCGATGGCGAAGATGATCTGGTCGAACGGCAGGAACTGGATCAGGAAGGCGGCGACCACGTTGACGAGCGCGAGCACCAGCTGGATGAAGAACGGCGTCCGGGCGTCCTCGCTGGCGTAGAAGACCCGGGACATCATGAAGTTGGCACTCATGAACGGCGTGCTCAGCGCCAGGATCGTGAGCGTCTGGGCCAGCATGACGCCGTCTTGTTGTTCGCCGCCGGAGAAGAACATGCCCAGCGGGCCGGCGAGGGCGAACAGTGCCAGTGCCCCGAAAACCGTGGCCACGGCCATGGTCCTCAGACCGTGCGAAAGCGCATTCCGCAGTTCGCTGTGGTTCCTGTCCTGGGACGCCCGGGTCATCCGGTTGAACAGGACGGTGGCCAGGGAAAGCGCAATGATCGAGTGCGGCAGCAGGTACAGCTGGCTGGCCACCTCGAGCACGGCGTTACCCGGCAGCGTGTCCGCTGCGGGGTCACCGGCGTGTTCCAGGCGCAGGCGTTCGGCGCCAGGGATAGTGGCGATGCGCATGACGTACAGGAAGGCGAGCTGCCCGACGCCGGCAGTCGCCAGCGTCCAGACGCTGAGGCGTGCCGCCTGGCCCAGTCCCACTCCGCGCCAGCCGAAGCGCGGCCGCAGGCCGAGCCGGAGCCGGAACACCGGAATCATCAGGATGGCCGTCTGCGCGATCACGCCGATCGTGGAGAACCCGGCCACCAGGAAGGTTTGGAAAGAGCCCCAGTTGTCGAGGGTGTGTGGGTTTGTCACATTGGCGCCCATGATGCCGATGAACATGCCGAGTCCGGCGATCGCCACGATATTGTTCAGGATCGGAGCCCACATGGCGGGACCGAACGCGCCGTTGGCGTTGAGGATCTGGGTCAGCAGGGCGTACAGGCCGTAGAAGAAGATCTGCGGAAGGCACCAGAAGGCGAACGTTACGGCCAGCGACTTCTGCTCCGGGGAGTAACCCTGCGTGGTCAGTTCAATGACCCAGGGCGCCAGGAGGGTCACCAGGAGGGTGAGTGTGAGCAGCACCAGGACGGCGAGGGTCAGAAGCCGGCTGATGTAGTCCGCTCCCCGGTCCGGCGCCCTGCTGGCCTTGATGATCTGGGGAACCAGGACCGCATTGAAGACGCCGCCTGCCACCAGCAGGAAGATCAGGTTCGGCAGGTTGTTGGCATTGATGAAGGTGTCGTTGACGGTGGAGCCAAGACCAAGCGCGGCGCCCAGCAGCCAGGTCTTGCCGAACCCCAGGAATCGCGAGACGAGGGTTCCCGCGGCCATGATGGCGCTGGAACGGGCCTCTCCGGGCTGGACAGCTTTAGAATCGGTGGGGCCGGAGGGCGAGGGAGTGGGTTCGGCTGATGACATCGTCTTCATCGTCTCACCCGGGCATGGCTTTGTGCGCTATCCGAGCCCGATCCCAGCCTCTTCCGCGCGCCCTCAGCGGTGTTCCGGGAGGACTTCCTTGGCGAGATCCGCGATGCGGCGCTCGTTCGGGAAGGAGAGCTTGCGTGCCAGCTCCTGGATGGGAACCCAGGCGACGTCCACGGCTTCCTTGTCCGGATCGTTTTCGATCGTGAGCTCCCCGCCCGTGGCCTGCAAGAGGTAGTGGTGGACGGTCTTGTGGACCCGGTGCCCGCTGACGGTAAACCAGTAGTCGATGCTTCCCAGCGGTGCGAGGATCTTGCCCTCGATCCCGGTCTCCTCCGCGATCTCCCGCACGGCGGCTTCCTCATTGCTTTCCTGGCCTTCCGGGTGGCCCTTCGGCAGGCACCATTCCAGCCGGCCGCCCCGGTTGAGGCGCGCGATGATCGCAACCCGCAGTTCGGCGTCGGACGTGTCCACGACGACGCCACCGGCGGAGATTTCCTCCACGGTAGGCAGGGAGGCGTGTCCCGAGTGCTGGACAGGCGCGACATTGGCACCGATTGCCGATGGCAACGGTGCGTTTGTCCTCCTGCCGGGAGCGCTAGGTACGGGATGGGCCATGAAGTCCACTCTAACGACTCTTGTCCGCTGTTGATGACCTCAACATGACGGGAAAGTGGACGGCCGGGAAAGTAGATTGCCGCCCCGCCCAGGGGATTACCGTTAAGCGCGGGACCTCGGGACAGTTTCGATGTGGTGCCGGCGCGGTTTTCCAGCGGGCTTGAGAAACTATGCTTAAGAAACTATGGCGCACGCACATCACAAGACTGACACGCACACTGTTGATTTCCAGGTGGACCCGGTGGTTCTGGAGCTTGGACAGCGGTTCGTCGACGCCGGCCACGAACTATCCCTCGTGGGCGGGCCGGTGCGTGATCTGTTCCTGGGCCGCGTCTCACCCGATCTGGACTTCACCACGGACGCCACCCCGGACCAGACCGTCGCATTGATCAAGAAGTGGGCAGATAACTTCTGGGAGATCGGGCGGGCGTTCGGCACCATCGGGATGCGCAAGGCCGGTTTCCAGATTGAGATCACCACCTACCGCGCCGAAGCCTACGATCCCGACTCACGCAAGCCGATGGTGGCCTTCGGGCATTCACTGACCGACGACTTGCTGCGCCGGGACTTCACGATCAACGCCATGGCCCTGCGCTTGCCGGCGCTGGAGCTGGTCGACCCGTTCGGGGGCGTCCGTGATCTTCATGCCTCAGTCCTCACCACTCCGGGAACCCCGGAAACCTCGTTCTCCGACGACCCGCTGCGCATGATGCGCGCCGCCCGGTTCGCAGCCCAGCTGGGCGTGACGGTCCACGAGGACGTCCGCGCGGCCATGACCCGGATGGCCGAACGGATCACCATGATCTCCGCCGAACGCGTGCGGGAGGAACTGGTCAAGCTCATTTGCGCCGCCCATCCCCGGGCCGGGATTGATCTGCTGGTCGACACCGGGCTGGCTGAGTTCGTATTACCGGAGGTCTCGGCCCTCCGCCTGGAGTCGGATGAGCACCACCGTCACAAGGACGTCTACCAGCATTCGCTCCAGGTCCTGGAGCAGGCTGCCGCGCTGGAGACAGGTGCCGACGGCCCCGTTCCCGGCCCCGATTTTGTGCTGCGGTTCGCTGCCCTGATGCACGACGTCGGAAAGCCGGCCACGCGCCGCTTCGAGCCTGGCGGCGCAGTGAGCTTCCGGCACCACGACATGGTGGGCTCCAAGCTGACGTCAAAACGCATGAAGGCGCTCCGCTTCGACAACGACACGATCAAGGCGGCGGCACGCCTCGTGGAGCTGCACATGCGGTTCTATGGCTACGGCGACGCCGGCTGGAGCGACTCCGCCGTCCGCCGCTACGTCACCGACGCGGGGCCGCTCCTGGAGCGGCTGCACCGGCTCACCCGCTCCGACGTGACAACCCGCAACCAGCGCAAGGCGGAGCGGCTATCCTTCGCTTATGACGACCTGGAAGCCAGGATTGCAGCCCTGCGGGAGCAGGAATCCCTTGAGGCGGTCCGCCCCGACTTGGACGGCGGACAGATCATGGCGCTGCTGGGGCTCAAGCCGGGCCCCGTCGTGGGCCGCGCCTACAAGTACCTGCTCGAAGAACGGATGGAATACGGCCCGCTGGATGCCGAAGTCGCCGAGGCCAAACTGCGCGAGTGGTGGGCTGCGCAGCCGGAGTCTGCTCCAGAAGAGGCCGGAACCGGATCCGCCGTCGAACTGTCCACTACTGAGGAGTCCTAAGTGATTGCACCTACCAACGGCCCCCGTCCGCAGCTGTGGATCCTGCGGCACGGCGAAACCGAGTGGTCAAAGAGCGGGCAGTACACGGGCCTCACGGACCTTCCCCTCACCGTGGAAGGCGAGCAGCAGGCGGTCGAGGCGCGCAAGGTGCTCGACGCCGTCGACTTTGACCTCGTGCTGACCTCGCCGCTCCGGCGGGCGCGCCGGACGGCGGAACTGGCGGGCTACCCGAACGCCCAGCTGGAGCCGCTCGCCGTAGAGTGGGACTACGGCGAGTACGAAGGCATCAGCTCTGACCTCATCCGCAAGGACAACCCGGAGTACTTGATCTGGACCCACGGCGTACCGAACGGTGAATCACTCGACGACGTGGCAGCCCGGGCGGACAAGATTGTGGCGCGGGTGCTGGAATCCGGCCTGGACAATGTGCTGATCGTGGCCCACGGCCACTTCTCCCGGATACTGACGGCCCGGTGGCTTGGACTCGATCCCCGCGAAGGGCGGCACTTCGTGCTGGGCACGGCGAAAGTCTGCACCCTGGGCTGGGATAAGAAGACACCCGCAGTGGTCCGTTGGGGCCTATAGATACGTTTTAGAAAAGAACTTCAGGAAAGTTTATGAATTCAGTGGTCAACTGCTGCATTCATGGTGTATTTTTATTTTGACCCCAGGGCGATTTGCCGGGGTCACGGCGCGCGTCGCCCGGCCATTCAGCCGGAGCCACGGCAGGACAGAAAAGGAGGTTGGGAAAATGATTACTTTGACTAGCGGATGGATGTATTCCGTCACCGCCACCCCGGCCTCCAGTGCTGATCCGCGCCCGAATTTCGGCCTGACTGTCTCCTGACCCCTCCGCTCGCGGCCTAGTGTCCCTGACCTAGCACCCAGCGGAGACAGAGGACTCCCGTTCCTCGGAAGCCCTCTGATAGCCGGCTGACCAGGCGGAACCACGCGGTTGCGCAGCATCCCCATAGTTCGGAACCGAGCTTCCTGTTGGGGGCTGTGGCGCTCTTGCGTTCAGGGGGCCATTCGTCGCTTTGCGAAATCAAACAATTGCCCCGGGCATTTCCATGCGTTATGAGGCCTTTTCATCCCCAATTTACCGGGGCCTTAATTGACATGCCAAATTTCTTTCCATCTCCACGGCAAACACACGAAAGGTTCACCGTGACTATCGCCAGCACACCTGTCCGGCCCCGCAGCACTGACCGCCGCAACCCCAGGCATGGAAGGGAGGTGACCACCATGATGCACAAACTCCGGGCCGTCCTGCTCTTCATCCGGAAGCCGGCACCGAGGCACACGACGCTGTTCAACGAAGCACTCCTCGACCAGAAGCGTGACGACGTATTCATCGCCCTGCACCAGATTGGCCTCCTCCGCTGACGCCAGAGACCTTCGGTCCCCCGCCCGTCCCCGGATTGGCAGAGACTGCTTGGGCACCAGCTGCCCCGGTAAGCTCAAGGGCATGCAGGAGACAAAGCCGCCGGAGCACCGCAAGCGGGTCCGACTGGTCATCCCGAGCCGCAGCGACCCGTTGCTGAGGAACTTCACGGAGCTCATTGGGGGCCCCATGGGCCACCGTGCGGCCCCTGGGGTCGTCTCCCCCGGATTCTTTACCGTGGAACGCGTTCTCATCATGCTCACCGTGCTGGCAGCCTTGGCGGGGATTCTCCTCAAGTCCTACTGCCGCGGCAACGGCTGGGAAACGCCGGGGCAGTTCTATGCCACGTGCTACTCGGACTTCCCCGAACTATTCAGGAACCGCGGCCTTGGCGAGGGTGCTTTCCCGTTCGTAACCAGGGAAACATTCTTCGAGTACCCCGTGCTGATGGGACTGATCGCCGGCGTCACCGCACTCCTGGTGCCTGGCGAGGGCGTCAGCAGCGACCGCATTCTGGCCTACTTCGACGTCAATGCCGCCCTGATCGCCGCCGTATGGATCGTGACGGTGCTGGCCACGGCCCGGATGACCCGACGGCGCCCCTGGGACGCCGCCATGGTGGCCGTCGCCCCCGGCATTGTCCTGGCCGGAACCATTAACTGGGACATGTGGGCGGTCGCTCTGCTGGCCCTGGGCATGTACTTCTTCTCGCGGAACAAGCTGGTGCTCGCGGGGATCTTCATTGGCCTCGGCACGGCCACCAAGCTCTACCCTCTACTGATCCTCGGTGCCATTCTGCTGCTTGCCCTCCGCACGGGCCGCTTCCGGCCGCTGCTGGTCACTGCCGGATCCGGCGCCGCGGCCTGGCTGGCCGTCAACCTGCCGGTGGCCGCCCTCAACCCGGACGGCTGGAAGTACTTCTACCAGTTCACCCAGGATCGGCCCGCCGGGTACAGCTCGCCATGGTTTGCCTATAACCTCGTGGCCGGACGCCTCGGCTGGATACCCCTGCAGGCCGACACCATCAACACCCTGGCCCTGAACCTCTTCGTCCTGGCCTGCGCCCTGATCGCGGCACTCGCCCTGGCCGCACCGCGGCGGCCCAGACTCGCGCAGCTCGCCTTCCTGATCGTGGCAGCCTTCATCCTGACCAACAAGGTCTACTCGCCCCAGTTCGTACTGTGGCTCATTCCGGTGCTGGCCCTCGCCCGGCCCCGCTGGCGGGACTTCCTGATCTGGCAGACCATCGAGGGCCTGCACTGGGCCGCCATCTGGATGTATCTTGGGCAGGTGACGAGCGGCGGAGTGGCCCAACACAACATCGACATGCCCTACTACGTCCTGGCCGTAGTGTTCCACATGCTGGCCACTGCGTACCTGATGGCACGGGTGGCCTGGGATATTTGGGACCCCGGCTATGACGTCATCCGGCGCCACGACATGGACGACCCGCACGGCGGACCCTTCGAACACGCACCGGACTGGCTGCGGCTTGACCCGGCCCGGCCGTCGGCGTCCCTGCTGCCCTGGCGGAAAGCCGCGGCAGATGCCTGACGTCGCCGTCGTCGGCTCCGGCCCCAACGGACTCGCCGCCGCAGTGACGCTGGCCCGGGCCGGGCTCAAGGTCCATGTCTACGAGGCGGCCCCCACCCCAGGTGGCGGCCTGCGCACCGCCGAACTGATGGAACCGGGCCACTTCCATGACATCTGTTCGGCGGTGCACCCGATGGCCCTGGCTTCCCCCTTTTTCCGCGAGTTCGGGCTGTCCCTGCGGATCCGTCTTGAGATGCCGGAGGTTTCGTACGGTTCACCGCTCGACGGCGGCCGGGCGGCCTTGGCGTACCGCTCGCTCGAACGGACCGCCGCCGGGCTGGGGCGGGACGGCGCAGCATTCCGCCGCCTGATGTCCCCGCTCGTGGACCGGGTGGAGGGCATAGCGGATCTCACCCTGAACCAGCTGCTGCGGGTGCCGCGGGACCCCGTCGCTGCCGGACTGTTCGGCCTCCGCACGCTGGAACAAGGCTCCCGGCTGTGGGGCGCCAGGTTCCGGGAAGAGCTGGCGCCCGCCCTGTTGACCGGGGTCGCGGCCCACGCCGTCTCACCGCTGCCCGCCCTGGCCGCGGCGGGCGCGGGACTCCTGCTGGGGGCTTTGGCGCATGCCGACGGCTGGCCGGTTCCGCTCGGCGGATCAGCGGCGATCGCCCAGGCCATGATGGCGGACCTCGAGGCCCACGGCGGAGTTGTGGAAACGGAGGCGCGGATCGGCTCCCTGGCGGACCTTCCTCCGGTGCGGGCCACCCTGCTGGACGTGGCGCCTCCCGGGTTGATCCGGCTGGCGGATGGAAGGCTCCCCGACAGGTACCGGCGCGCCCTCGAGTCGTTCCGGTTCGGGAACGGGGCCTGCAAGGTCGACTTCATCCTCTCCGGCCCGGTGCCCTGGGCCGCCCCGGGGCTCGCCGACGCCGGTACGGTGCACGTGGGCGGCACTCGGGCCCAAATGGCCGAGGCAGAGAACCTCGTCGCAGCGGGACGGCATCCCGAGCAGCCCTACGTACTGGTCTCCCAGCCGTCACGCTTCGACGCGGGACGCGCACCGGAGGGCCGGCACGTCCTGTGGAGCTATTGCCATGTTCCCGCCGGCTCCCACGTGGACATGGGCGAGGCCGTGATTGCCCAACTGGAGCGCTTCGCCCCGGGATTCCGGGACGTGGTGGTCCAATACCGGGTGACCACTGCGGCCGGGCTGGCGGCGTACAACGAGAACTACGTCGGCGGCGACTTCGGCGCCGGCCTGATGGACCTCCGGGGCCTGGTGCGGCGTCCGGTGCTGGGTCCCGTGCCGTGGCGGACCCCGCTCCGCGGGGTGTACCTCTGTTCCTCCTCGACCCCTCCGGGCCCCGGAGTGACCGGCATGCCGGGGTTCCACGCCGCAAGATATGCCCTGAAGGAAATATTCGGCCTGCCCGTCCCCGGACTCCGCCCCTAGCCGCCAATTGTCAGGCAGCATCAACCAAAAGGGTGATCCTGGCTGCGCAGCCCCGGTTCCAGCCGGAATCGGCCCGGCCCGGCACTACGCTGAATCTATGGACGGCAAACTTACGGGCGCGGATGCGGAGTCCACCGGGGCCGCCGTGATTCTGCGGATCCTGCGGGTGAGCCTCCACGTCGGCTTCGCCGTGTTGCTCCTCGTGGCGCTGGTCCGGCTGCTGGCCGCGGGTCTGCGGGGGCCGGGCTGGCTCACACTGGGCCTCGCCCTGGTCCTCGCCGCCGTCTACCTGCTCGGGACGGTGCTGGAGAAACGCCGCTCCGCCGACCCGTCCCGCTTCGATCCGAAGCCGTATGCCGTGTGGTGGCTGGGCGCCGTGTCCCTCCTTTGGCTGCTCCTGATCTGGGCCAGCGCTGACTTCGTCTGGCTGGCGTTCCCGCTCTTCTTCCTGCAGCTGCACATTCTGCCGCGGCGGCTCGCGCTGCCGGCCATCGCCCTCAGCACGGGCCTGCTGGTCGCTGCGCTGTGGTTCCACAACCGGGGACCGGAAGGGAACGCACTCGAGCTGCCGATGGTGCTGGGGCCGGTGTTCGGAGCGGCGTTTGCCGTGGTCACGGGACTCGCCTACCGGGCGCTGTACCAGGAGGCCGAAAACCAGCGGCTGGCCGCCGAAGAGCTGCGCCGTACCCGCGCCGAACTCGCCCGGAGCCAGCACGACGCCGGAACCCTCGCCGAGCGCTCCCGGCTGGCCCGCGAAATCCACGACACGCTCGCCCAGGGTTTCTCCAGCATTCTGCTGATGGGCCGCGCGGCCGAGAAAGCCCTCGAGAACGGCGACACAGCCACCGTCCGGGACCGGCTCCGCACCGTCCAGGAGACCGCATCGGCCAACCTGGCCGAGGCCCGCAACTTCGTCCGGGGGCTGCAGTCCCCCGCCCTGGCGGAGAACTCGCTCGTGAACAGCCTGCGCCGGCTCTGCGAAAAAACCGAAACCGAGGCCGCCGCCCGCGGAACCGGGATCCGCTGCCGCTTCGACCTGGAAGGGACTCCCGTGCAACTCCCCAGCCCGTACCAGACCACCCTGCTCCGCGCTGCGCAGGCCAGTCTCGCGAACGTGTGGGTCCATGCGAAGGCGGGCACCGCCGTCGTGACCCTGTCCTTCCTGGGCAGCGAAGTCGCGATGGACGTCTACGACGACGGCGTCGGTTTCGATCCGGCCGCTCCGGGCGACCCGGCCGGGCGCCCTGACGGCTCCGGCTACGGGCTGAGATCCCTGCGCGAACGGGTGGCCGCGCTGTCCGGCAGCCTGGACATCGAGTCCACACCGGGCGAAGGGACCGTGGTGGCCATCAGGCTCCCCCTCGCAACCGGCGCGAACGCGGACAAGGAACAACCGGCCCAGGAACACGCGGACAAGGAACAGCCGTGAGCGACATCCGGGTGCTGCTCGTTGACGACCACCCGGTGGTCCGGGCCGGGCTGAGAGCCATGCTGGGCGATTTCGACGGCATCACGGTCGCCGCCGAAGCTTCCGACGGGGGTGCCGCGCTGGCGGCGCTGGCCCGGCTCAACACCCTGGGTGAGCCGGTGGACGTCGTGCTCATGGACCTGCAGATGGGCGCGGGGATCGATGGCGTCACGGCGACCGGCAGGATCAAGGCGGGCGAGGCGGGGCAGCCGGCGCCGCCGGTGCTCATCCTCACCACCTATGACTCCGACGCCGACATCCTGGCGGCAGTCGAGGCCGGCGCCAGCGGGTACATCCTCAAGGACGCGCCGCCGGAGCAGATCCGCCAGGCCGTGCTCTCGGCGGCAGCAGGGCAGACGGCGCTGGCCCCCGAGGTCGCAGCCCGGCTGATGGGCCGGATCCGGAACCCGGCACCGGCCCTGTCCGGCCGCGAAATCCAGCTCCTCGAACTGCTCGCCACCGGCCTGGGCAACAGGGGCATCGCCAAGCAGCTGTTCATTTCTGAAGCGACGGTCAAGACGCACCTGGTGCACATCTACGGCAAGCTCGGCGTGGACAACCGCACCGCCGCGATCGCGGTGGCCACCCAGTGCAGGATCATCAGGCGCTTCTAGCTAAGCGCGACACAACCGGAGCATTTCTCTGATCCCCGGGCTCAGCCCTTGACGGAGCCGGCAGTCAGCCCCTGGACGATGAACTTGCTGGCAAAGGCAAAGATGGCCAGCGTCGGCACAACCGTCAAAACCGCGGCTGCAGACATCGATCCCCAATCAATGTTGAAACTTGAGATAAACCCTGCCAGCGCCGTCGGAATTGTCTTGTTGGAATCGCTGTTCATCAATGTCACCGACAGGAACAGCTCATTCCAGCAGTTCACAAAATTGAAGATGAAGCTTGCGGCCACGCCCGGCAGCATGACCGGAACCAGGACCCTGAAGAGCGCACCCAGCCGGGAACAGCCATCGATCATGGCGGCTTCCTCAAGTGCATCGGGGACGTTTTCGAAGAATCCGCGCAGCATGATGGTGCAAAACGGGATGCAGATCGCAATGTAGATCAGGATCAGCCCGGTCTTGGAATCCACCAGCCCAAAGTTGCTCATCATGAGGTACAGCGGCCCCAGGGCAATGAATCCCGGAATCATCTGGGTGATGAGGAAGGCCCCCAGCACCGCGCCGCGTCCGGCGAACTGGAACCGGGCCAGGACATAGGCCGAGAGCAGCGAGATCAGGGTGGCCACGGACGATGCCACCAGGGCCACGACCAGGCTGTTGACCATGTACTGGCCGAAGTCCGACTTCGTGAAAAGCCCGATGTAGTTTTCCAGGGACAGCTTCCGCGGCCAGTAGTCCAGGGGCAGTGCGTAGATGGCGCCCGGTTCCTTCAAGGAGGTGATGATGATCCAGTACAGCGGAAAGACCGTGGCGACGAGGCACAGCCCCAGAAAGACGATCTTCGCGACCCGCCCAGCGAGACTCTGTCGGTTGATCATTTGTCTCCCTTTCGAAGGCGGACCGCCATGAGGTAGAAGGCGGCGAAAAGCATGAGGGTGACGACGACGATCAGGCCCAGTGCCGAGGCCTTGCCGTAGTCGCCCTCCTGCGTAATTTTGATCATGTAGGTGGTGATGATGTGCGTCTGGTCGGCCGGACCGCCGCCGGTCATGGCGAAGATGATGTCCGGGAAGTTAAAGATCCAAATCACCCGCAGCAGGATGGTCAGGGCCAAGGTGGTGGCAATGCTGGGCAGCGTGATGTGGAAAAACGTCCGCACCTTGCCGGCACCATCCAGCGCCGCGGCCTCGTACATCTCCTCCGAGACGGACTGCAGGGCCGCGAGGATCATGATGGCGAAGAAGGTGACGCCGTACCAGATGTTGGCGATGATGATGGCGGTCATGGCGAAGCCGGGTTGAGCGAGCCACGGGATGGGCGAGCCGATCAGCCCGGCCTTCATGAGCAGATCGTTGACCACGCCAAACTCGGCGTTGAACATCCAGCGGAAGAGCATGCCGATCAGGAAGCCGGAGACGGCCCAGGGGAAGAAGATCATGGCCTGGTAGGCCCCGCGCATCCTGAACCGCCGCTTCAGGAACAGCGCCACGGCAAAGCCGATGACCACCTGAGGGACGATGGAACCAACAACCCACACCACGGTGTTGCGGACGATGCCCCAGAATTCCGGTGCATCCAGCAGAGACTTGAAGTTGCCAAACCCGACCCACGAGGTGTCGGAGAGGTCGTTCAGATTCCAGTTGCGGAACGCCATCTGGCTGCCGGCGATCATCGGATAGTAGGTGAAGATGCCGACGAACACCGCCGCCGGTGCCAGGAAGGCCAGCAGGGTGAGGGCTGTCCTGGAATTGAAGCGCTTCTTGGACTCATTCCTGTTGCGCGACCCGGACGGTGCGTCCCTCCGTACGGAGGGACGCACCACCGCGCGCTCGGTGTCGAGAGCCACTGTTGGCTAGCCTGCCATCTTTTGGGACCAGTACGTGTCCCAGCTGGCGAGCAGCTCTCTGGTGGTCATCTGCCCGGTCAGGACGCGCTGGAGTTCGCCGTCGGACTTCTTGATCCACTCGGTCCACCAGGACACGCCGCGCGGCTGGACGGCGGAGATGTACGTCTGCGGGTTATCCGTCATGGTGACGTAGGCGGCCCAGGGGCCGGTGCTGTAGAAGCTGTCCTTCGCGGCGGACTTCAGGATCGGCACCAGGCTGTTCTCCTTGTCGAAGGTGGTGGCCGCATCGCCCTGGGAGAGGTACTTGATGAGTTTCACTGCCTCGGGCTTGGCCTTGGAGCTGGCCGCAATACCCCAGCCGGCGGAGGCGACGGGCTGGATGGCCTTGCCCGTGGGGCCGACCAGCAACGGTGCCACGTTCCACTGGTCGGAGGTGATGGACTTGGACTCACGGACGGTGGCGATGACCTCGGGATCCTGCAGCAGGAACGACGTCGACCCGTTGGTGAAGCCCTGCACCATTTCGGGGTAGCCCCAGGCCACGGAGGAGGGCGGGGAGCCCTTCTTGAACAGGTCGATGTAGAGGTCCATGGCCTCCTGGGCCTTGGGCGAGGAGAAGATGGTCTTGCCGCTGGCCAGCTTGAAGGCGTTCTCTTTGTCGATCTCTTCGGCCACATGGGCCTCGATGATGGCGACGGCGTTGGAGTTGGCGTTGGCGCCGCCGCGGAATGCGTAGCCAAACTTGTTCTCCGCGGGCTTGTTGAGCGCGGTGGCCTGCTTGAGCATGTCGGACCAGCTGGCCGGCGGACCGGAGAAGCCGGCGTCCTTGACCGTATCCGTGCGGTAGAACAGCGACAGGCCGTAGAAGCCGTAGGGAATGTAGTACGTCTTGCCGTCCTGCTTGGAATAGTTGACGGCGTTCTCCGTCAGGTTGTTCCAGCCGTCCCAGCCCTTGAGGTCCTCGGTCATGTCGTAGAGCCACTTGTTGGCGCCGAAGGACCCCACCGTGATGTCGCGGGCCTCGACGACGTCGATCCCCTTGCCCGACTGGAGCATCTGCTGGATCTTCTGGTCGGCCTGGTCCGTGGGCGGCGAGATCAGCTCCACCTTGATGTTCGGGTTTTCCTTCTCGAAGCCGGCAACCAGCTTCTTGATGGTGTCCGTCCGCGTCGGGTTGGTGAGGCTTTCCACCATCTTCAGCGTGACGTTGCCATTGGCCGCCGGTTCGGCGCTGCCACAGCCGGCGAGTGCAAGAACGACTGCGAGGCCTACGGCGGCGGACGTGGTGAATCTGGATTTCACGGGGGTTCCTCCATTGACTGACTTGTTGGGGTGCGTGGTCATCGGGCCGGCAGGGCGGCGGCGACGGTGGTGCTTAGCTGGTGCGAGCGAGCCGGACCAGCTCCGGGACGGCCTTTTCGGCGAAGATTTCGTAGTCCCGCGGCGAGTTGTACAGATGGGCGGAGATTCTGAGGAAGCCGTGGCCGCCAAAGGTGGTGATGGCTGTTTCAATGTCGAGCCGGTCCGAAATGTAGCCGCGGATGGCATGGGAGGCCTCATGCGTGGTGGCAAGACCCTTCGGCAGTCGGACCAGGCGCAGCGGGCCAACTGGCATGCCGACGTCGGCCGTGGCGTCTTCGCCGGTGGCATCGGCAAAGGCCCCTTCAATCAGGGACTGGCCGTAGTCGCCGAGCTCCCTGGCGTAGCTGCGGAACCTCGCCCAGCCGTAACGATCCTCGATGGTATCGAATGCGGTCCGTGCCGCCATCCACGACGTCACGTCCTGGGTGCCGACGTGGTCGAAATTCTCGGGAAAGGCGTGCGGGAAGCCCCACGAATCGATCAGGGGTTCCAGGGTGTTAGCCAGAGCGCCGCGCGCCACGAGTGCCGCGGTTCCCCTCGGTGCGCATGCGAACTTGTGGAGGTTTCCCACCCAGAACCCGTCGAACTCCGGCACGGGGGACTCCAGGACGCCGGGTGCGTGGGCTCCGTCCACCAGGACGGGCACGCCGTGGGCGGCAGCCGCCTTGGCGATCGCCTCGACGGGGAAGGCTCGGGCTGTGGCGGAGGTGATCTGGTCAACCACTATCAGAGCCGTCCTGCTGGTGACCTCCGCCATGACAAGGGTGCAGACGGTCTCTGCATCGGCGTCGAGCGGGATGTCGGCGGTGCGGACTAGGCCCCCGCACTTTCGTGCAACGCGCTGCGCACCCTCCAGCACGGCACCGTAGGTGTGGTTGGTGGTCACGATTTCCGCGCCGGGAGCAAAAGCCAGCGAGTTGTAGACGGTACTGACGCCCGCGCTGGCGTTGTGCACGAGAGCCAGGTCAAGGGCCCGGACGCCGAGGAAGTCTGCGATCTCTGCCCTGGCCGTGGCCACCAAGGCGAACTGCCCCATGAACCAGGGGCAGGGGTTGTCGTCCATGCGCGCCTTGAGTCGGTGCTGCATGTCCTGGGCGGCGCGCGGAACGGAGCCGTAGGAACCGTGGTTGAGGTGGACCTTCGACGGAGTGAGGGTCCAGTCGGACATCGAGGGCAGGCCCTCAGGGGTCATCATCAGGTGCGGTGCCGTCAGGGGTGTTGAGAACACTGGTGGCCTTCTCGTTAGGGGAGTGGACTGAATTGTCTGTAAGTTACATCACAACCAACACCAAGACAACAGACAATCTTGATAAGTCATGAGATGACTTCAGGAAATGTACCCCAATAACCGGTGATACGCCCGAAATTCCAGCAAAGAGATATGATGACTTTTAATCAAAGTATGACAGCATGATCCACTGGCATCGGCGCACTGAGAGTGCGGTAGCGTGTCACTGGGAGTTGAAGGAGGCAGCGAATTGGGTGCAGTCGAGACGGCGATGCAGGGCCTAAGGAGCAAGATTGCCTCGGGCGAGCTCGCGGCAGGGCAGAAGTGCCCACCCGAGGCGGAGCTTTCCGCCCAGCTTGGCGTGTCGCGCAGTTCACTGCGGGAAGCAGTACGGGCCATGTCGGCCCTTGGCGTGATGGAATCCCGGCACGGATCGGGAACCTATGTCTCCTCGCTTGAACCGACGGTCATCCTGCAAAATTTCGCCCTGCTGGTGGACTTGCTTCCGCTGGACGGCTTGCTGGAACTCCTTGAGATCCGCAGGCTGATGGAATCCCACGCATCCGCCGCTGCGGCCGCGAATGCCACGCCTGAGGTTTTGGCCAAGCTGGAGGGGCTGGTGGCCAGCATGGCGGCCACGGATAGTCCATCCGAGTATTCCGATCTTGACTCACGGTTCCATGAGGAAATCTGCCATGCGAGCGGCAATTCAACACTCGCGGCGTTGGTCGATCTCTTCCGGTCCCGCGGCGGCCACTTCCATATCTTCGACGGTGAGGAGGGCCCGGCTGTGAGGGCAGGCAGCACTGCTGGCCACCGCGCCATCGTGGAGGCGATAGCCAGCCGTGACCCGACGATGGCCGCCACCGCAGCAGCTGCGCATATTGCCCAGACGGAGTCCTGGCTCAAGAAGCTCAGGCCGGCCCCGCGGCTCTAGCTAGTCCCGGTTCCGTGGGTCAGCGGACCCTGGGCAGCGCAATAACCCCGGCAAACGCCGTGTGACAGGGGAATTGTCCGGGGCTCGGGGCATAATGGCGCGGTGGGGAACTTACCTAAACTTTCACTTGTCCTTATCGGTCTCATTCTTGGCGCCTCCCTGGTGGGCTGCGACGACGGCCGGGCCGGCGCGCAGGATGCCGCGAAACAGCTGGCGTCCGCCGTTGCCGCGCTCGACGTCGGCTCCGTCCCGTTCGACGGCAAGGAATCCGGCGCAGCCAATGAGCAACTAAACGCGGTGTTCAAGGCACTGGAGCCTGCCAAACCGGCTGTGCAGTCAGGCGAGCTGACCCTCGACTCCGGCACGGCCACCGTCCCGCTCAACTACAGCTGGAAAATCGGCTCCGAAGAGTGGAAGTACACCACCTTCGCCCAGTTCAAGAAGTCCGGCGACAAGTGGCCCACGGTGTGGAATCCGGCAACCCTGGTGCCTGAACTGGCTGACGGAGAAATCCTCAGCATGTCGGCCGAATCGCCGCAGCGTGGTGCGATCCTCGGCGCCGGGGACGTCCCCCTGGTGAGCTACCGGCCGGTGGTGAACGTCGGCATCGACAAGCCTCTGCTCGGCGCGGCCGACGCCGCGGATGCGGCCACCAGGATGGCCCAGCTCGTGGGGGTGGACCCCGCCGCTTATGCGCAGCAGGTGGAGGCATCCGGACCCCAGGCGTTCGTTGCCGCCATCACCCTGCGCGCGGACGGCCGCACCGTCACCGATGAGCAGATTGCCGCGATTCCCGGCGGCCGGGCCATCCCGGACTCGCTGCCGCTGGCACCCACCCGCACGTTTGCGCGTGCCCTGCTGGGCACGGCCGCCGCTGCCAGCGCGGAGCAGATCGAAAAATCCGATGGAGCGCTGAAACCCGGAGACACCATCGGTACGGGCGGCCTCCAGCAGCAGTACGATGCCCAGTTGCGGGGCACGGATTCGACCGTGATCCGGGCCCAGAAAGCAGGGCTCACAGCCGAGGAACTCAAAGCGGCGTCCCCCGATCCGCGCCGGATCCTGTTTCAAGTCCAGGGGAAACCGGGAACGCCGTTGCAGACCACCCTGGATTTGAACCTTCAGCAGCTTGCCGAGGACGTCCTGGCCAAGGTGGGGCCGGCATCGGCGATCGTGGCACTGCGCCCGTCCACCGGAGCCGTCCTCGCGGCCGCCTCCGGTCCCGGCAGCAACGGCTACAACACCGCAATGCTGGGCCAGTACGCCCCCGGCTCGATCTTCAAGATCGTGGACTCCCTGGCCATGATCCGCAACGGAATGACCCCGGAATCCAAGGTTGATTGCCCCGCGACGCTCACCGTGGACGGCCGGACCTTCAAGAACGCCGAGGGCTATCCCGCTTCCTCGCTGGGCTCGGTAACACTCCGGGACGCCTTCGCCCACTCCTGCAACACCGCCTTCATCAACGCGCGGGACGGCGTGAGCCAGGCCCAGCTGGAAAGCGCCGCCACATCACTGGGTGTCGCCGTCGAAGCCCCTGCGCTGGGGGCCGCGGCGTTCCTGGGCTCCGTCCCCGGCGAGGCCGAAGGCACCGAGCATGCCGCCTCGATGATCGGCCAGGGCAAGGTGCTCCTGTCGCCGCTGTCCGCCGCCGTCATGGCCGGCTCGGTCGCCAAGGGCGCCCCCGTCTCCCCGCAGCTCGTCCTGAACCCGAATGCCGGCGGCGCCGACCCGGCTGCCACGTCCGCACCGTCCCCGGCGGCGGCAGGGGCCACGCCGACGGTGTCCGCCGAGCCCCCCGCGAAGACCTCCGGAACACCGGTGACAGCAGCGGAGGCGGCCTCGCTCGCGGACATGATGCGCGCCGTCGTGACGTCCGGCCATGCCGGCTTCCTGGCCTCCGTGCCCGGCGCACCGGTAGGCGCCAAGACCGGCACGGCCGAATTCGGCAAGGACGACCCGCCCAAGACCCACGCCTGGATCGTGGCCGTGCACGGCGACCTCGCTGTGGCCGTGTTCGTGGAGGACGGTGGCCTCGGCGCCACCACCTCGGGCCCGCTGCTGAAGGAGTTCCTCACCGCCGCGGGCTGATCCCGGGCACTGCCGGCCGAGGATGGCGGACGCTTCTTCCCCCGATCTGAAGGAGCGTCCGCCATCCTCACGCGGAAGGCGGGTCTCAGGCGGAGAAGCCGTCCGCGATGTCCAGGACTTCGTCGAGAATGGCGAGGCCGGACTTTGTGTCCTGCACGCTGGTGTTGCAGGGCGGGACCACATGGATGCGGTTGAAGTTGGCGAACGGCAGGAGGCCGCGCGACTTGCAGGCCGCCACGAGCTGGTTCATTTCCGGACTCGAGCTTCCATAGGGAGCCAACGGTTCGCGCGTTGCGCGGTCCTTGACCAGTTCGATGGCCCAGAAGACGCCCGTGCCGCGCACTTCGCCGACCGAGATGTGGTTTTCGGCGAAGCCGGCAAGGGCCGGGCCGATCACGTTCTCGCCGAGGAACGCAGCATGTTCCACGATCTGCTCATCCGCCATGGCGTTGATCGTGGCCACGGCCGCCGCCGTCGCGAGCGGATGGCCGGAGTAGGTCAGTCCGCCCGGGTAGACCCGTTGTCCGAAGGTTGCCGCGATCTCGGGGCTGATGGCCACGCCCCCCAGCGGGACGTATCCGGAGTTCACGCCTTTGGCAAAGGTCAGCAGGTCCGGGACGACGCCGAAGTGCTCGACGGCGAACCACTTGCCGGTCCGGCCGAAGCCCGCCATCACCTCGTCGGCGATGAGGACGATGCCGTGCCGGGTGCACAGTTCACGCACGCCCTGCAGATATCCCGGGGGTGGCATGTATATGCCGGCCGTCCCGGGAATCGATTCCAGGATCAGTGCCGCGATGGTGGACGGACCCTCGAAACTGATCAGCTGCTCCAGGTGCTCGAGCGCCCGCTGGCTTTCCTCCTCCTGCGTCGCGGAGTGGAAGGCTGTGCGGTAAAGGTACGGGGGGAAGAAGCGGACGGCTCCGGCGCTGCCGTTGTCGCTGGCCCAGCGGCGGGGGTCGCCTGTGAGGTTGACGGCCAACTGCGTCCCGCCATGGTAGGAGCGGTAGGCCGAGAGGACCTTGTGCCGGCCGGTGTGCAGCCGCGCCATGCGGACGGCGTGCTCGTTGGCGTCGGCGCCCCCGTTGGTGAAGAAGATCTTGTCCAGTTCACCCGGTGTTCGTTCGGCAATCAGGCGCGCGGCCTCCGAGCGGGCGTCGTTGACGTAGCTCGGCGCGATGGTGCAGAGCTTGGTGGCCTGGGCTGCGATGGCGGAAACGACGGCGGGGTGCTGGTGGCCGATGTTCGTGTTGACCAGCTGGGAGGAGAAATCGAGGTACTTGTTGCCGTCTCCGTCCCAGACGTGCGATCCCTCGGCCGCCGTGATGACCATCGGATCCAGGAGGTCCTGGGCGGACCAGGAGTGGAAGACGTGCTTGCGGTCGAGCTGGTACGCCCGCTTGGCGGCGGCCGTGTGGACGCCGGCCTGCGGCTGGGTGCCGCTTTCAATCGTGGAAGTCATGTCACTGTCTCCTGTTCGGATGGCGTGGATCAGGCGTTCTGCGGGAAGCCGAGGTTGATGCCGCCGTGGCTCGGGTCCAGCCAGCGCGTGGTGACGGCCTTGCCGCGGGTGAAGAAGCTGACGCCTTCGGATCCGTGCGCGTGGGTGTCGCCAAAGAGCGAGTTCTTCCAGCCACCGAAGGAGTAGTAGGCCATCGGAACCGGGACGGGAACGTTGATGCCCACCATGCCCACCTCGACCTCGTTCTCGAAGCGGCGGGCCGCACCGCCGTCGTTGGTGAAGATGGCGGTGCCGTTGCCGTACGGGTTGGTGTTGATGGTGGCGAGCGCCTGGTCATAGCTGTCCACCCGGACGACGGAGAGGACCGGGCCGAAGATCTCGTCCTGGTAGATGGACATGTCGGTGGTGACGTGGTCGAACAGGGTGGGGCCCACGAAGAAGCCGTCACCCTCGGCGTCGGGCGCGATGTTGCGGCCGTCGACGACGAGCGTGGCACCTGCCGCTTCACCGGCGTCGACGTAGCCGGCAACCTTGTCACGGTGCTGGGAGGTGACCAGCGGACCCATGTCGCAGCCGCGCAGGCCGTCGCCGGTCCGGAGCCCCCGGGCCCGCTCGGCGATCTTGGCCACGAGCTCGTCGGCGATGTCGCCCACGGCCAGCAGCGCGGAGATGGCCATGCAGCGCTCACCGGCGGAACCGAAGCCGGCGTTGATGGCGGCGTCGGCGGCAAGGTCCAGATCGGCGTCGGGCAGCACGATCATGTGGTTCTTGGCGCCGCCGAGGGCCTGGACGCGCTTGCCGTTGGCGGTGGCGGTCTCATAGACGTACTTGGCGATCGGCGTGGAGCCCACGAACGAGACGGCCTTGATGTCCGGGTGGGTCAGCAGGGTGTCAACGGCAACCTTGTCGCCCTGGAGGACGTTAAAGACGCCGTCGGGCAGGCCGGCTTCCTTCCACAGCTCGGCCATCCAGTTGGCGGCCGTGGGGACCTTCTCGCTCGGCTTGATGATCACGGTGTTGCCGGCGGCGATGGCCAGCGGGAAGAACCACATCGGCACCATGGCGGGGAAGTTGAACGGGCTGATGATGGCAACCGGACCGAGGGCCTGGCGGATGGAGTGGACGTCCACCTTGGTGGAGGCGTTTTCCGTGTAGCTGCCCTTGATGAGGTGCGGGATGCCGCAGGCGAATTCCACGACTTCCTGGCCGCGGGTGACTTCGCCCAGGGCGTCATCCAGAACCTTGCCGTGCTCCGAGGTGATGATGGCGGCGAGCTCGTCCTTGCGGGAGTTCAGCAGCTCGCGGAAGGAGAACAGGATCTGGGTGCGGCGGGCGAGGGAGGTGTCGCGCCAGGCCGGGAACGCGGCCTTGGCGGCGGCGACGGCGGCGTTGCTGTCCTCGACGCTGGCCAGGGCGACCTGTGCGGTGACCTTGCCCGTGGCGGGGTTGGTCACGGGGGCGGTGCGCTCCCCTGCCGGGACGTAGCTGCCGTTGATCCAGTGCTCGATGGTGTTCAAAGTTTCTCCTGATTTTTCCGAAACGGGTTGGTTGCTGATGTGTTGGATCCAGTCTGTCCGCCCGGTTCCCGCACCATAAGGTGCGGTATGTAAAAGAATCAGCTTCAGCATTTACACTGTGTAAATGCTGCCAACTCTTCGCGCCATCCTTGATCTCGCGCTGCTCCGCGACGCCGCGCCGCAGATCCTGGGCGGCGCCGACGCCCTGGACACGCCCGTGCGCTGGGTGCACGTGAGCGAAATCCTGGACCTGACAGGCCTGCTCTCGGGTGGCGAACTCGTGCTGACCACTGGAATGGAGCTGGAAAAGGAACCCGGCCTCACGGCGTCGTTCATCCGCTCGCTGGAGCAGGCAGGCGCGGCGGGCCTCATCGTGGAACTCGTCGGCCGGCGGGAACGCAGCCTCGACGCCTTGCGGGCAGCGGCCCGGACTTCCGCGCTGCCGGTCATCGTGCTGGAACACCGGGTCCGGTTCGTCCAAATCACGGAGATCGTGCACCGGATGATTGTGGCCGAACAGCTGGAACGGGTGGAGCGCGCCCGCGACGTCCACGAGGCCTTCACCGTGCTGAGCCTGGAATGCGCCGGGACCCAGCAGGTGGTGGAGCAGGCGGCCACGATGATCGGCGCGCCCGTGGTCCTGGAGGACCTGCAGCACCTCGTGCTCGCCTACTCGGCGCGGCAGCTCCGGACCACCGAACTGCTGGACGACTGGGAGCGCCGATCGCGGACCACGCCTGCGCCGTCCGAGACGGGCCGCGCGGGGCCCGAGGCCTGGCTGCAGACGCCGGTCGGCGTCCAGCGGAACCTCTGGGGCCGGCTGGTGGTTCCGGTGCCGCTTGACGACGACGATGCGGCGGCCATGGTGCTGGAACGCGCCGCGCAGACACTGGCTATCAACCGGCTGGCGGAACGGGACCGGCGCGAGCTGAGCCACCAGGCGCAAGCCGGGCTCCTCAATGCCCTGCGTCAGCCCCGGGGTCTGGGAGAGGACGAGGCGCAGGCCAGGGCCGCTGCCTTGGGGCTCAGGCGGGCGCCGTACTACCTGCCGATCGTGTTCCGGAGCCGCGCAACAGCATATGGCAACCCAGCAGAGGCAACGGGGGCGGGCGCTGATCCACTGGCCGGGCAACAGGAGGAACGGGCGCTGCTGGAGCAGCTCGCCCGGGTCCTCAAATCCGTGTCAGGCAGTGCCTTGACCGCGAGCATCCGGTCCGGGTCGGTCGGCATGATCCTGGCCATCCCCGCGAAGCAACTGGAGGATCCGACGCTGCAGCGTCTCGCCGATGCCCTCGCGGGCAGCGACATGCCACCCGGCCCACCCTTCGGCGGAGGTGTGTCCGGCCCACCCTTCGGCGGAGGTGTGTCCGGCGGGTCGCCGGGGGCGTCATGGAGCATCGGCGTGGGGCACCTGAGGGGTTCCCTGCTCGAAGCGGCGGCTGGCATTGACGAAGCCACCCACGTCGCCGAAACCGCGGCGACGCTGCGGGGCGATCGGAAGCCGTTCTACCGGGCGACGGACGTCCGGCTTCGCGGGCTGCTCGCCCTGCTCCGCAAGGATCCGCGCGTGCAGCAGTTCGCGGAATCAGAACTGGAGGGTGTCCTGCAAACCGACGCCCGGGACGGCGGCGGGCACCTGGAGCTGCTGGGCCAGTACCTCGAGTCCGGTGGCAACAAAGCGGCGCTGGCCCGCACCGGCTATCTCAGCCGGCCGACGCTGTACGCGCGGCTGGCCCGCCTTGAAGAGCTCCTCGGCGTGGACCTCGACGACGCGGAATCCCGGACCTCGCTCCACGTCGCCCTTCTCCTGCATCGGCTCCGGGGCCTGTAACCGCGCGGATCCGCGCAGAATGCGAGCATTGACGAATGGCGAAGCCCTTTACCTTGACCCAGCTGCGGTATTTCGCGGTGGTGGCCGAGCTCGAAAACATGACAGCGGCAGCCGAAAGACTGCTCGTGACACAGTCCACCCTGTCCACCGCAATGGCCCAGCTTGAAGCAAGCTTGGCGACCCAGCTGTTTGTCCGGCTCAGGACACGCGGCCTGCGGCTGACACCGTCCGGCCGGCAGCTTGCCCAGGACATCAAGGTCCTCCTGGAACACGCAGATTCGCTGTACGAGTCGGCGCGGGGGCTGGCGACCAGCCTGGTCGGAGAGCTCAAGGTGGGCGTCTTTTCCCCTTTGGCGCCGTTCCGGCTGCCGGCAATCCTGCAGACCTTCGAAGTCCAGCATCCGGGGGTCGAGGTCTCCTTTCTTGAGTCCGATCTGGCGAGCCTGCAGGCGGCCCTTCTCGAGGGGCAGTGCGATGTCGCGTTGATGTACGGTCTCGGCCTGGGCCGGGGCTTCACCCACACGGTACTCGAGCGCGTGCCCCCTCATGTGCTGGTCCATGCTGAACACCCCGCGGCGTCCCGGCCCGAGCGGAGCATCGCCCTGAAGGATCTCGACGGCGAACCCTCGGTGGTGCTGGACCTTCCGCACAGCCGGGAATACTACGAGCAGCTCTATGCCATCGCCGGGGTGGTGCCCAACGTCCGGCACCGCTTCGCCGGCTATGAAACGGTGCGCTCGTTTGTGGCGAAGGGCCACGGCTACGCCATGCTCAACCAGAGACTCCACAGTGACCTGACGTATTCCGGCGGCAGGGTGGTGGCCCTGACCCTGACGGATGACTTCCCGCCGATCGAGGTGATGCTGGTCCGGCCCGAGGGAGTCCGGCCCACCCGCAGGGCACTCGCCTTTGAGGAGACCTGCATCCGTCTCTACGGTGCCGCCCGGCAGTAACCGCGGGGGACTCCCCTGGCCCATCGACGACTGCGACTCGCAATTTCGGAATATTTGGCATCGATAAAATCTATCGGTCCGCCCAAAACAATCAATTGGACAGATGTGAACCGGATCACACACAGTTGGTGCAGTGCGGTGGTGCCGGCGGGAGTCCAACGGCAAATCCCGCGCAATGACGGCCCCTGGTCGAGTCCCGAAGCGCGACAAACATGTTGATCAAAGGAGATTCAATGGTTCCGATTCACGTCCAAAGTGTCCGACTTATGTCCGGACCGTGGCTTGCCGGCAACACCGCGGCAACATCAGCAGATTTCATTTCCCGGGCCCGTAACACGGCAGGGAACTTCGGAAACACCGCGAAACTAGCGTGGCTGTCATGACGATCAACGACCTCAAGGACCAGTCACCGGTCCCCGGCACCACCCCGACGACCACGGCCCTGGACAAGGACACTTCGCGGTCCGGAACCCCCCGCATCACCAAAATGCAGAAGCGGGTCCTGGCCGGCGGCAGCATCGGCCAGTTCATCGAGTTCTACGACTTCACCCTTTACGGCCTCACCGCCGTCATCTTCTCGCAGCTGTTCTTCCCGGGCAGCAACCCCGCCACGGCCATGCTTGCCACTTTCGCCACCTTCGGCGTCGCCTTCGTGGTCCGCCCCATCGGCGGCCTGTTCTTCGGAGCTCTCGGCGACCGGATCGGCCGACGCCGGGTGCTCACCATCACGCTCATCGCCATCGGCGGCGCCACCGCGCTGATGGGGCTGCTCCCGACCTACGGCCAGATCGGCGCCTGGGCACCCGTGTTGCTGGTCCTCTGCCGGCTGATCCAGGGCTTCTCCGCCGGCGGCGAATCCGTGGGGGCGCCATCGTTCGTCTTCGAGCACGCCCCCGTCAAAAGCCGCGGGTTCTGGCTCAACATCACCATCGCCGCCACCGCGCTGCCCTCCGTCGTCGCCGGCTCGATGATCCTCATCCTGAGCCAGTCAATGCCCAACGAAACCTTCATGGCGTGGGGCTGGCGCCTGCCGTTCCTGCTGGCACTGCCGCTCGCACTGTTCGGCGTCTGGATCCGCAGCCGGACGGTGGAAAGCGACGCGTTCAACGAGGCCAAGGCGTCCCGGACCAAGGAATTCAGCCCGGTCCGCGAAGCCTTCCGCGAAAACAGGCTCCGCATGGTTCAGGTCATCTTCGTCATGGGCCTCACCGCAATGGGCTTCTACTTCCTCTCGGCCTATTTCGTCTCCTATGTCCAGACCACCGGCCACCTGAGCCGTGAGCAGTCCCTCCTGGTCAACGCCGCCGCCCTCGCCCTCTACGCCGTCCTGCTTCCCCTCGGTGGCCGGCTGGGCGACCGCTTCGGCCGCAAACCGATGCTTATTGCGGGTTCAGCCGCCCTGGCCCTGCTTTCGGTGCCGAGCTTCATGCTGGTGACCAGCGGAAGCCTCCCCCTCGCCCTCCTGGGCCAGTCCCTCTTCGTGGTGGCGCTCTGCATCTACGGCGGAGGCTGCTACACCTTCTTCGTTGAAATATTCACCACCCGCACCCGCTTCACCTCGGCGGCAATCAGCTACAACGGCGCCTACGCGCTCTTCGGCGGGACGGCACCGTTCATCGGCACCGCCCTCGTCGGCGGCACCGGGGTTCCCCACGCGCCCGGCTTCTACATGGCCGCGGCTGCCGCCGTCGTGCTCCTCCTGGTGCTGTTCACCAAGGTTCCCGAGACGCGCGGCCGCATGGGCTAAGCCCGCCGCCCCACCCTCACCACCGCAATATACAAAGGACTTCCCATGAACTCAGCAGCTTTCCTCGAAGACTTCCACCACGTGGCCACCATCGGCGCCACGCCCGACAACGGCGTCGACCGCCAGGCAGCCACCCCGGAGGATGCGCAGACACGCCACTGGTTCGCCGGGTGGGTGCGCGACGCCGGATGGGAACTCCGGGTTGACGGGATCGGCAACATGTTCGGGCTGCTGGAGTGGACGCCGGGGGCGCCATATGTGCTGATCGGATCCCACCTGGACAGCCAGCCGCTCGGCGGCCGGTTCGACGGCGCCTACGGTGTCATCGCCGCGCTGCACGCGGCGCGGCGGCTGGACGCCGAGGTTGCGGAGGGCGGGGCCGCGCCGCGGTTCAACCTGGCGGTGGTGAATTGGTTCAACGAGGAGGGCGGCCGGTTCGCTCCGAGCATCATGGGAAGTTCGGTGTTTGCGGGACTCCTGCAGCGGGAACAGATGCTGGATGTAGCGGACCTGCAGGGCATCACGGTCCGCGAGGCCTTGGAAGGCATCGGGTACCTCGGCACGTCCGCGGGTCCCGAGGCCGCCGGTTATGCCGAGATCCACATCGAGCAGGGCCGGATCCTGGAACGCGAGGGCATCTCCATCGGCCTGGTGGACAGCAGCTGGTACACCCAGAAGCTGGACATTGAGGTGCTGGGCGAACAGTCGCATACCGGAGCGACGGCCATGGCCGACCGGCACGATGCCCTGGTGGCAGCGTCCAAGATCATTCTTATGGTGCACGACGTCACGAGGGAATTCGCCGAGGAGGCCCTCGTCTCCTCCGTGGGGCAGCTGACACTCGAACCGAACTCGCCCATCGTGGTGGCCCGAAGGGTCCACCTCGTCGCGGACCTCCGCTCCGGCGATCCGGACATCGTCAAGGCGGCCCGCGCCAAACTCATCGAGGACATCGACGTGCTGGCGCGTGAGCACGACATCAAAGTCAACGTGAAGGACTTCGACATCCGGCCGATCCGCCGCTTCCCCGAAGCCGGCCTGGAACTCGCGGACAAGGTGGCAGCAGACCTGGGCCTCTCCGCGCGGCGGATCCAGACCATGGCCGGCCACGATTCCGTTGCCATGAACACCGTGGCGCCGTCCGTCATGCTGTTCATCCCCAGCGTGGACGGCGTCTCGCACTGCGAACGCGAATTCAGCACCGACGCCGACATGGTCACCGGGGTGGACATGCTCACCGGTGTGGCCCGGGAGCTCGTAGCCGGGGCCCTGGCCGAAGCTCCTTCCCTGCCGGCAGCGGCCGTGGCATGACCGAGCTGCACTACCTCGACGCCGGCACGGCGCTGCGGCTCTTCCGCTCCCGCGAGCTCTCGCCTGTGGAGCTCATGGACGCGGTGATCACCCGGACCGAGGCCGTCAACGGGGGAATCAACGCCCTGACGGAAACCCTGTTCGAGGAAGCGATGCCGGCAGCCCGGCAGGCCGCCGCCAGGTATGCGCGGGGCAGGGACCTCACACCCTTGCTGGGGCTGCCGGTAGCCGCAAAGGAAAAACACGGGCTCAAAGGCCGCACGCTCTCGCAGGGGCTCGTGGCCCGCAAGGGGGAGCTGGCGCAGGCGGACCATCCCGTCGTCGACCGGATCCGCCGCGCCGGCGGCATCATCCATGCCCGCACCACCACGCCCGAATACAGCTGCGCCACCGTCACCCACAGCCCTCTGTGGGGAGTCACGCGCAACCCCTGGAACCGGCAGTATTCCCCGGGCGGCTCCTCCGGCGGTTCCGGGGCGGCACTGGCCGCCGGGCTGGCGCCGCTCGTCACCGCCTCCGACATCGCCGGCTCCACCAGGCTGCCGGCGTCGTTCACCGGAACCGTCGGCTATAAGGCACCCTACGGAAGGATTCCCGGCCTGGCCCCGCTCTCCGCGGACCACTACCGCGGCGACGGTCCGATGGCACGGACTGTGGCGGACGCGGCCCTGCTGGCGAACGTCATGGCGGGCCGTCATCCGGGCGACCACACCTCCCTGGCCGGGGGTCCGGCGCTGTCCGTCCCGCCGGGTGCCGACGCCGCCTCGGCAGTGGCTGGCATGCGCATCGCACTGTGCATCCGGCTGGGGAACTATCCCGTCGCCGCCGACATTGAGGCCAACACGCAAGCCGTGGCCTCCGCCCTGCGTGACGCCGGAGCGGTGGTGGAGGAGATCGAGCTGCCCTGGACCACCGAGGACATCAGCCGGACAATGTTCACCCACTTCGGGTACCTCCTCGGCCCGGCCATGGAGGACGAGACCGCAGAGTCTCCCGAGCTGCTGGCCCCGTACACGCGGCGGTTCATGGCGGACGCGCGGAAAGCCGCCGCGGAAAACCGGTTCATCGACGGCGTCCGGGCGGAAACCCGCATCCAGGCCGGGCTTGCCGCGGCGATGTCCGGCTTCGACGCCCTGGTCTGCCCGGCCTCGGCAGTCGCCGCCCTGGATGCGGACGGCATGTACCTCGACGGCATCGACGCCGGCGGCGTGCGGCTCGAGCACTACTGGCAGGGGCACATGACGGCACCCTTCAACATCAACAACCGCTGCCCCGTCCTTGCCGTGCCGAGCGGCATGGCCGACTGCGGCATCCCCACGGGCGTGCAGATCGTCGGCCATCCCTTCGATGACGCCACAGTCTTCACCGTGGGCGCCGCCGTGGAGGCGGTGCGGCCCTGGTCAGGGCGCCGCCCGGACCTCCTGGTGAACAGCTAGCCGCCCGTCCCACGGCCCGCGTGGCGGGCCGTGGGAGGATTGAAGTGTGGCTCATATTGACGTTTCCAACATCGATTACTTCCTTTCCGACGGCACGCAACTGCTCAACGGCGTGACCTTCAAGGTCCCGGACGGCACCAAGACGGCGCTGATCGGGCCCAATGGAACCGGCAAGACGACGCTGTTCCGGATCATCTCCGGCGACCTCGTCCCGGACGAAGGCGTGATCGGCCGCTCGGGAAACATGGGAATCATGCGCCAGTTCGTGGGCCAGGTCCGGGACGACTCCACGGTCCGCGAGCTGCTGGTCTCGGCCGCGCCGCCAGCGCTGGCAGCCGCTGCCCGCACGGTGGATGAGGCCGAGCTGGCGATGATGGAGCACGACGACGAGCCCACCCAGATGAAGTACGCCCAGGCGATCGTGGACTGGGGCGACGCCGGCGGCTACGACGTCGAGACTGTGTGGGACGAGGTCTGCATGGCCGCGCTGGGACTCCCGTTCGACCGCGCGCAGCACCGCCCGGCGTCGAGCCTCTCCGGCGGCGAGCAGAAGCGGCTGGTGCTCGAGGCGCTCTTCGCCGGCCCGGACGAACTGCTGCTCCTCGACGAACCGGACAACTACCTCGACGTCCCAGGCAAGCGCTGGCTCGAGGCCAAGCTCAACGAGTCGAAAAAGACCGTGTTTTTCATCAGCCACGACCGCGAGCTGCTCAACAACGCCGCGGGCCGGATCGTGACGCTTGAACCGGGCATCAACGGCGCCGGCGCCTGGGTCCACGGCGGCGGTTTCGGCTCCTACGTGGACGCCCGCGCGGACCGGAACGCCCGCTTCGAGGAGCTCCGCAAGCGCTGGGATGAGGAGCACGTGAAGCTCAAGGAACTCGTCAACATGTACAAGAACAAGGCCGCGTTCCGCTCCGACATGGCCAACCGCTACCACGCCGCGCAGACCCGGCTGGCGAAGTTCCTCGAGGCCGGCCCGCCCGAGGCCCTGCCGATCGAGCAGAACGTGCAGATGCGGCTTAAAGGCGGGCGGACCGCCAAGCGGGCCATCGTGGCCGAAAAACTGGAACTGACCGGGCTCATGCAGCCGTTCTCCACCGAGGTGTGGTTCGGCGACCGCGTCGGCGTCCTGGGCTCCAACGGATCCGGCAAGAGCCACTTCCTGCGCCTGCTTGCCACCGGCGGCACCGACCCGGAACGCGAGCACCTGCCGGTGTCTGACGTCGAGATCGCCGAAGTCCCGCACGAGGGCACCGTGAAACTCGGCGCCCGGATCCGGCCCGGCTTCTTCGCGCAGACCCACGTCCGCCCCGACCTGCTGGGCAAGACCCTGCTGGAAATCCTGCACAGGGGCGACGAACACCGCTCCGGGATGGGCCGCGAAGCCGCCGCCGGGGCGCTGGACGGCTATGGACTGGCGGCGCAGTCGGAGCAGAAGTACGAGTCCCTCTCCGGCGGCCAGCAGGCGCGGTTCCAGATTCTGCTGCTGCAGCTCTCCGGCGCCACCCTGCTGCTGCTCGATGAACCCACGGACAACCTCGACCTGCACTCCGCCGAGGCGCTGGAACGGGCGATCGACCACTTCGAGGGCACTGTCCTCGCCGTCACCCACGACCGGTGGTTCGCCCGGACCTTCGACCGCTTCCTGGTCTTCGGCTCCGACGGAAAGGTCTACGAGTCAGCCGAACCGGTCTGGGACGAAAAACGCGTCGAGCGCGCCCGCTAGGTCACCTGAAGGTCCTGCGCTTCGTCTCGGTGCCGTCCGGGCGTAGCTGCTGACCCATTCGCCGTCGAAATGCCCGCACCGGCAGCCGGCCTGCCTTGACCTGCGCACAAGATGATTAAATGATCACAAAGCGTTAGCATTTGAGCATGAGTACTGATGAGCGGCACCGCCTGATCGGCGAACTGCTGCGCAGCCGGGAGCAAGTGACGGTGGACGAACTGATGGCCGCCTGCGGCGCCTCCGGCGCCACCATCCGGCGCGACCTCGACGTCCTGGCCCTGCACGGCGTGCTGCGGAGGGTCCACGGCGGAGCCAGGAGCCTGCTGTTCGGCGGCGAGAACCCGGAATACGGACAACGCGAGCTGGAAGATCACACCGTCAAGGTGCGGATTGCCGCGGGGGTTGCGGCACTGCTCAAGGACCGCGGCCACGTCTGGCTGGACAGCGGCACCACGGCCACGGAAATCGCCCGCCAGCTGCAGCAGCGCGAGATGACGATCATGCCGATGTCCTTGCGCGCGGTCAGCGCGCTGACCGCGGATTCCCCGGCCGGACGCCGCCCCGAGCTGTTGCTGCCGGGCGGAAGCCTGGTGCCCGGCGAGCAGTCCTTCCGCGGACCCATGGCGGAAGCCAATATCCGCTCGCTGCGCTTCGACACGGCCGTGGTCACCCCCTGCGCGGTGAACTTCCAGGACGGGCTGCTGGCCCACGATCTCGACGACGCCGCCGTGAAGCGCGCCGGACTTGAATCCGCGGCCCGGGTGATCGTCGCCTGTGCCGGCTCCAAATGGAACGCCAGTGCCGTGGCCCTCGTCGCGCCGCTCGATGCCGTGGACGCCATTGTCACGGACAAGGCGTTCAGCCCCGAAGAACTCGCCCGACTTGCCCAACACTCGGTGGAAGCAGTGATCGTATGACCCAAACCGCAACCCGCCCGCAGCTCAAGGCCGCGGCCGCCGCCACATTCCTGATTTTCGGCATCAACGGACTCGTGTTCGCCAGCTGGGCCGCCCGCATTCCCGCGGTCACGGAGATCCTGCACATCACCTCCGGGCAGATGGGGACACTGCTGCTGTGCGTGGCGGTCGGTTCGCTGATCGCCCTGCCCACCGCCGGCCACGTGGTCGGCAGGATCGGGACGGCGAACACCGTCCGCGCCGCAGGGCTCCTGGCCGCGGCCGCCGGAGTCGGCATCGCGCTGTCGCTGGCAGCCGAAGCCGTCCCGGGGACCGCGATCTCGCTGTTTTTCTTCGGCATCGGCATCGGGCTGTGGGATGTATCGCAGAACATTGAAGGGGCCGACGTCGAGCACAAGCTGGGCCGCACGATCATGCCGCAGTTCCACGCCGCCTTCAGTGGCGGCGCCTTCGTCGGCGCCCTGATCGGCGCGGGGCTGTCCAACATCGGCGTCGGGCTTCCGGCTCACCTGCTGGTGATCGTTGCCGTCGTGGCGGCGGCAACCCTGCTGGCGCCGAAGTACTTCCTCGAGCATGTTCCGGCGGCCGAACCGCTGGCCGGGGAAGCCAAGCCCCGGGCCGCGAGTGCCTGGCGGGATGGCCGCACCCTGCTGATCGGCGTCGTGGTCCTCGGCGCCACGCTCACCGAAGGCGCGGGCAACGACTGGATCGCCAAGGCCGCGGTGGACGGGCTCGGCGCCACCGAGTCCACCGGCGCCCTGCTGTTTGCCGCGTTTGTCCTGGCCATGACCGCCATGCGCTTCTTCGGCGGCCGGGCCATCGATGCATACGGCCGGGTGGCCGTGCTCCGGGCCAGCATGGCCGCGGCGGCCCTGGGGCTGGGACTCTTCGTGTTTGCCGGCGATATCTGGCTCGCCACGGCCGGCGCCGCGCTGTGGGGCACCGGGGCGGCCCTCGCGTTCCCGGTCGGAATGTCCGCGGCTGCGGATGATCCCAAGCACGCCGCCGCCCGGGTCTCGGTGGTGTCCACCCTGGGCTACATCGCCTTCCTCGCCGGACCTCCGTTGCTGGGCTACCTGGGCGACGTGACCGGCATCAGGATGGCCCTGCTGGCGATCGGGATCCCGATTCTGGGTGCGCTTCTGCTCGCCGGCGCCGCGAAGCCCCTGCGCGCCAGGTGAGCAGTAGGGTGGTCAGATGCGAAGCATGCTGAGGAAAGCGCCGGGGCGGCTGGCGAGGTTCGACCGTAAACTGGTGCGGGCTGTGTCAGCCCTCCCGGGAGGTGGCCATGACGAGTTCTTCCGGCAGTTGTCCGCCGCGGCGAACAAGGGAAAGCTGTGGTTCGGCATCGCCGCCGTGATGGCGCTGTTTCCCGGAAGGACCCGGCGCGCCGCCCTTCACGGCGTGCTGGCGCAGGGCGTGGCGTCCGGCATCACCAACCTGGGCTTCAAGACCCTTCTGCCGCGGGCCCGGCCGCTTCCCGAGCATCTTCCGGCGTTCCGGTTTGTCCACCCCCAGCCCACCAGTTCCTCCATGCCCTCGGGCCACTCCGCCTCGGCCGTGGCCTTCGCACTCGGTGTGGGACTGGTCCGCCCGGCGCTCGGCGCCGCACTGGCCCCCGTCGCGGCCGGAGTGGCTTACTCCCGGGTCCACACGGGAGCGCACTGGCCATCGGATGTCCTCTTCGGCTCGGCCATCGGCGCTGGAGCAGCCCTGGCCGCGAGGAAGTGGTGGCCGGTCCGGCCACCCTTCCCGGAGACCCGTCGCACACCGGTGAAAGCCGCGGAACTGCCCCAGGGGCGTGGCCTCGGGATCGCCGTGAACACGCTCGGGGGCTCCTATTCCACGGAGACCGCCGCCGCCCTCCAGAATGTATTCCCGGAGGCGTACATAAAGGAAATCGGCCAGAACGAGGACGTCGCCGCAGAAATCACAGCGGTGGCCAGCCGCCCCGGGATCGTGGCGCTGGGCATCTGGGGCGGCGACGGAACGATCGGCACGGCGGCCGCGGTCGCCGTCGAACGTTCCCTCCCGCTGCTGGTACTGCCTGGCGGAACTCTCAATCACTTTGCCCGGGACGCCGGTACGCCGGCACTGGAGGACGCCGTCAAAGCAGCCACCCGGGGCGAGGCCGCAGCGGCCGACGTCGGCCAGGTGGCCGTTGAGCGCGGGCTTTCCGACAGCCCAGAGCGGCTGCAGCTCAGCATGCTGAACACGGCCAGCATCGGGCTCTACCCCAACCTGGTCCGCCGCCGGGAACATCTGCAGCCGGCGCTGGGGAAGCCCCTCGCCGGTGTCGTCGCCATGTTCCGGACCTTCGCCGCGGGGACCCCGACCACGCTGATCGTGGACGGGGTGCGGCACAAGCTCTGGATCCTCTACATCGGCCGCGGCCGGTACTACCCCCGCGACCACGCCCCGATCGTGCGGCCAGTGCTGGACGACGGCGTCTTCGACCTGCGGATGATCACCGCCGACGAGTCGTTCGCGCGGCTGCGCCTGCTGTGGGCGGTGCTGACGGGAACCGTGGCCTCGTCCCGGATCACGCATCTGAGCGAAAGCAGCCGGATCCGGGTCGAAGCAGCGGACACGAACTTGGTAATGGCGGTCGACGGCGAAGTCATGCCGGCCGTCCGTGCCGTCGAATTCTCGGTGCAGCCGGCCGTGCTGACGTACTACTCGCCCGCGCCCTGAGCGGCATGCCCCCTGAGCCGCCGTCATCCTCCCGGACTACCCTGATTCGACCCTGAATCATCCCTGAGACCGGCGAAATCCCGTGTCCTCGTCGGTAGCGTGGTGTGTGCACCCGGACCTGGAATGAACGCCCGGTCCTGACAACACCCGCTACCAAAGGAACGCTTCCATGATCGAAGCACGAGGCCTGACCAAGGTTTACGGCGAAAAGACCGCCGTCGCCGGTGTCAATTTCACTGTCGAAGCCGGCCGGGTCACCGGCTTCCTTGGCCCCAACGGGGCCGGTAAATCCACCACCATGCGCATGATCATGGGACTGGACCGGCCGACGTCGGGCACCGTCACCGTCAACGGCGCCCCGTTCGCCCGTCACGCCGCGCCGCTGCGCGCCGTCGGCGCGCTGCTCGACGCCAAAGCCGTGCACACCAGCCGCTCGGCCTACAACCACCTCCTCGCGATGGCGGCCACGCACAGCATCGCCAGGAAGCGCGTGCACGAAGTCATCGAGATGACCGGACTGGCCGACGTCGCCAAAAAGAAGGTCGGCGGCTTCTCGCTCGGCATGGGCCAGCGGCTCGGCATCGCCGCGGCGCTGCTCGGCGACCCGCAGACCATCATCCTGGACGAGCCGGTCAACGGCCTGGACCCGGAGGGGGTGGTGTGGGTCCGCAACCTGGTCAAGTACCTGGCCTCGGAGGGCCGCACCGTGTTCCTCTCCAGCCACCTGATGAGTGAAATGGCCGTCACCGCCGACCATCTGATCGTGATCGGCCGCGGCCGGATCATCGCCGACGCCCCGATCCAGGAGATCATCACCGGCAAGGGCCAGAGCCGCACCCGGGTCCGCACCGACCAGCCGGAGCAGCTGATGCACCTGCTGGCCGGCGCCGGCGTGTCCGTGGAGCTGAAAGAAAACGAACTGCTGGAGGTCAAGGGCCTTGATCCGCGGCAGATCGCCCGCGCCGCGCTCGACAGCCACGTCATGATCTACGAACTCACCCCGCTTCAGGCCAGCCTCGAGGAGGCCTACATGGAACTGACCAAGGATGAGGTCGAATACCACTCGCTGATCACCACGGGCGCACCCGCCCCCGTCACGTCCGGAGGCAACTAAGCCATGAGCTCAACCACCCTCGAACCCACTCCCGCCCCCCGTGGCGCCCACGCCGGAACCGGCGCTGGCGACGCCCCTGCCGGCAAGCTGTCCGGCAACGGCACGAGCACCGGTCCCGGCCCGTCCTTCCTCCGGGTGCTGAACTCCGAATTCATCAAGTTCCGCACCCTGCTGTCCACCCTGATCCTGCTCGGCTCCACCGTCCTCGTGGTGGTGGGCTTTGGTGCCCTCTCCGCGTGGGGTACCGGACAGTTCGCCCAAGCCGCGGCGACGGACCCGCAGGCGGCCGGCGCGTTCGCCGCCCAGGGCGGGGATCTCGCCGTCGGAGTCCCCACCTCCGGCATCGCCTTCGCCCAGCTGATCCTTGGCTCGCTCGGCGTGCTGCTGATGAGCTCGGAGTTCACCACCGGCATGGCCCGCTCCACGTTCGCGGCCGTGCCCCGGCGGACGCCCGCATTTGTCGCCAAGCTGCTCGTGGTCATGGTGACCGCCTTCGTCCTGACCGCCGTCTCGGTGTTCCTCGCCGGCCTGGTGTCCCTGCCGATCCTGGGCAACTACGACCTCAAGCTGGACCTCGGCAGCTCCCAGTCGGTCAAGCTCCTGCTGGTCAACAGCCTCTATGTCGCAGCCGTGGCCGCGATCGGCATGTCCCTCGGCGCCCTGATCCGCAACTCCGCCGGCGGCATCATGAGCCTGGTGGGACTGTTCTTCGTGGCCCCGATCGCGTTCCAGCTGATTCCGGGTGACTTCTTCGTGGAGGCCCGGAAGTACCTCCCCGGCAACACCGTGGAGCCGCTGACGGCCGTGCAGCACGTCCCGGACACCCTCGAAGCCTGGCAGGCCGCCATGGTGTTGGGCGCCTGGGTGGTCATCCCGGTGGTGCTCGCCGGGGTCCTGCTCAAGAAACGGGACGTCTAGGCGGGCCATCAGACCCACCGTCTAGGCTCAGAGCATGACCGATGCAGTACCCGTGAAGGATGCGCCAGCCGGCCAGGCTGACGCGTCCTTCGCCGAAATTACCGCCCGCCGGCGCGGCCGGCTCCGGCGTTACCTGTTCCAGCACCCCCGCATCATGGACGCCGTCGTGGTGCTTTGCTACCTGGTCCTCGTCACGCCCACCGCGGTGGAATCCGTGACCGACGGCGTCTGGCCGGCCGCCGTGCTGCTCGCGGCGACGGCCGCGGCCCTGGTCTTCCGGCGGACCCACCCGGTGCCGGTCGTGGTGGCGGTGGCGGTGCTGGAGGTGGCTGTCACCCTGCTGCACCCCTGGGGCTCCAACGTCTCCGCCGGGCTGTGGTTCTCGCTGTACTCGGTGGCCGTCGTCCGCAGCCGGCGCTTCGCCTTCATCACTCTGGCCGCGGCCACGGCCCCGCTGGCACTCCTGTACTTCTTCATGGCGGTGGGCCCGCTGGACGGCCGCCTCCCGGACACGGCCGTCAGCTCGCCGAAGAACTTCCAGCTCGTCACGAGCATCGCGGCCGGGATCAGCATCACGCTGTCCAACGTCATTGCGACCGGAATCGGCATCTCGGTCCGGCAGCGGCGTGAGCACGAGCACGAGATCGCCGCCTGGGCCGCGCGGACCGCACAGCTCGGTTCCGTCAACGAGCGCAACCGCATCGCCCGGGAAATGCACGACGTGGTGGCGCATTCGCTCACGGTCATGATCAGTCTCTCGGACGGGGCCGCCGTCGTGGTCCGGAAGGACCCGGACCGGGCCGCCGACGTCCTCGGCGAACTGTCCCGCACGGGGCGCACCGCACTGGCGGACATGCGCCGCGTCCTCGGGGTGTTGCGCGACGACTCGGCCGCGGGAAAGGCTCCGCGCGAGCCGCTCGTGGCTGGCGACAACCTGGCCAAGCTGCTGGAAGGATTCCGCACCGCGGGCCTGCCGCTGCACTACACCCACACCGGCCCGTCGCTGCCGGAGGACGCGGCGTTCCAGCTGACCGTGTACCGGATCGTGCAGGAATCCCTGACCAATGTGCTGCGCTACGGCCGCTCGCTGGGACGCGTGGATGTGGAGATTGTGCGCGACGGCGGCACCGTCAGCATTGACGTGCTCGACGACGGGAAGGGGACCGTGGAGTCCGGCGCGTTCGTGGGCACCGGCCAGGGTCTGGCCGGAATGCGGGAGCGGACCCGCATCTACGCAGGCAGCGTGGAGGCCGGGCGCACCCTCGACGGCGGCTGGCGCGTGCATGCCGTCCTGAACTGCAACGGCGGCAACGGGAATTGACACAAAGGAAAATGATGAGCGAAACTTCACCGATCCGCATCCTGCTGGTCGATGACCAGCCGCTCCTCCGGATGGGCTTCCGCCTGATCCTGGAGGGCGAGGATGACCTGCGCATCGTGGGAGAGGCATCCGACGGCGCCGAGGCGGTGCGCCAGGTCCGGGAACTCAGCCCCGACGTCGTGCTGATGGACGTGCGGATGCCGGTGCTGGACGGGATCGAGGCGACGCGGGCCGTCACGGCGTCCGGGTCCTGCGCGAAAATCATCATCCTGACCACCTTCGACCTGGACGAGTACGCCTTCGCGGGGCTGCAGGCAGGGGCTTCTGCGTTCCTGCTCAAGGACGTGGCCCCTGCCGAACTGATCAGCGCCGTCCGGGTGGTGGCGAGCGGCGACGCCGTGGTGGCACCGCGGATCACCCAGCGGCTCCTCGAGACCTACGTCCGGGGATTCGGATCCGGGGCGGGCGGAGCCGCCAGGGTTTCCGGCGGTCCGGGCAGCCAGGCCGCGGCGGGAGCCGGTGCGCGCCCGGCGAAGGACCCGCTGCTGGATGACCTCACGCCGCGTGAGACGGAAATGCTCGGGGCGATGGCCGAGGGGCTCTCCAACGCGGAGATCGCGCACCGGTACTTCCTCTCCGAAGCCACTGTCAAGACCCATGTGCGCCGGATCCTGACCAAACTCCACATCCGCGACAGGGTGCAGGCCGTGGTCTACGCCTATGAAACCGGCCTCGTGGTTCCGAGCAACCCGGACTACTGACGCCAGGAGCCTGAAACAGTGGTTTCAGGCACATTCCGGATTTGCCTGTGAGGAAACTTTAATTGCCTGATGCGCCTCCATGTTGGAGTCCCGCCCGGTTTGCCCAGCGTAAACTGTGGGATTGCACAGAACAGGCGGGGGACGGCCCGGTCTAGGGTGAAACGACACTGTGGTCCGCCGCACATCATGCCAGGCATGACGGACGGGCCGACACCCCCACGAAGGACGTCGCTTAATGCAGGCTGACCAGCAACTCTCGAAATCCCTTAAACCCAGGCATCTGTCCATGATCGCCATCGCCGGCGTGATCGGCGCCGGACTCTTTGTGGGTTCCGGCGCCGCCATCCAGCAGGCCGGTCCCGGCATCCTCCTTGCCTACACGGCGGCGGGTCTCGTCGTCATCCTGGTCATGCGCATGCTCGGCGAAATGGCCGCGGCCAACCCGGAAACCGGCTCCTTCTCGACGTACGCGGACAAGGCCCTGGGCCGCTGGGCGGGCTTCAGCATCGGCTGGCTCTATGCCTGGTTCTGGATCATCGTGCTCGGCATCGAGGCCACGGCAGGGGCGGCCATCATGCACCGCTGGGTGCCGGGCATCGACCAGTGGGTCTGGGCCCTCATCCTGATGGTGCTGCTCACGCTCACCAACCTGGGGTCCGTGAAGTCCTATGGCGAGTTCGAATTCTGGTTCGCCTCCATCAAGGTTGCCGCGATCGCGCTGTTCCTGCTCTTCGGCGCCGCGGCGATCCTCGGCCTGGTCCCCGGTGTCCCCGCCCCGGGACTGAGCAACCTGATCGACAACGGCGGGTTCCTGCCCAACGGTCCGGGAGCTGTCCTGGCGGGCATCCTCGTGGTGGTGTTCTCCTTCTTCGGCGCCGAAATCGCCACCATTGCCGCCGGTGAATCCGAGAACCCGGTCGATGCCGTGAAGAAGGCCGTGAAGTCCACCGTCTGGCGCATCCTGGTGTTCTACATCGGCTCCATCGCCATCGTGGTCACCCTGCTGCCCTGGAACTCCGCCTCCGTGGCCAAGAGCCCCTATGTCGCCGTGATTGAGCTCTTCGGCATCCCCGGCGCCGGCACCATCATGGACATCGTGGTGCTGACCTCCGTGCTGTCCTGCCTGAACTCCGGCCTGTACACGGCCAGCCGCATGCTCTTCTCGCTCTCCCGCCGCGGCGACGCCCCCAAGTCCTGGATGCGCATCTCGAACCGCGGTGTCCCGGCCGCTGCGGTCCTGGCCTCCACGGTGGTCGGCTTCATCACCGTCGGCCTGAACTACATAGCCCCGGACACTGTGTTCCTTTTCCTGGTCAACACCTCCGGCGCCATCGCACTGTTCGTCTGGCTCGTCATTGCCAGCTCACAGCTGATCCTGCGCCGCCGGATGGGCGCGGCTGCCAAGGACCTCCAGCTGAAAATGTGGCTCTTTCCGTACCTGACCTGGGTGGCCATCGTCAGCATCGTCGCCCTGCTGATCGGCATGGTGATCCTGGAATCGACCCGGGAGTCGCTGCTGCTCTCGCTCGCCCTCGCGGCCGTCGTCGTCGGGATTGGCCTCTGGCGGTACCGGACGGGCGGCGGGAAGTCCGCCGTCCACCCCGGGGAAGAAGTGGCCGCCGAGGAAGCCAGCGTCGGCGCCGGCACGGGGTCGTAGGCGCCCGGCCCCTCTGCACTGCACCCCCGGACATGCCCAGCCCTCGATACCAGGGATGGACATAATGCCAATATGTCCAGTCCCCGCGGCCAGGGGAGGGCATGTCCGGTGGGCGGACCAGGGACATGCCCAGTCCTGCGTTCCAGGGATGGACATAATGCCAATATGTCCAGTCCCCGCGGCCAGGGGAGGGCATGTCCCGGGCACAGCTCCCTCACAGGAAGGCCTTAGTCCAGGCATAGTCCGCTGGGGTTACATGGGTGCATGACCACGCCAACCCAGCCCCCGCACGAGCCGCACCCCAATCACGACCGCGGCCTGGAGTTCGACCTCTCCACCCTGATGAGCCGCCGCTCGCTGGGCATCTTCTTCGGGGCCGGCACAGCGGCCGCCGCCCTCGCGGCCTGCACCCCGGGCGGGTCTGCCGGATCCGGAAGCACGACGTCGGCGTCCCCGGCGCCGACTCCGGCCGCCGCCGGCACAGCCACTACGACGCCGTCGGCCTCCTCCTCGCCCACCCTGACCCGGGCAATCGCCGAATGCGGCGTCGAAGTCCCTAAGGAAACAGCAGGACCGTTCCCAGGTGACGGTTCCAACGGCCCCAACGTGCTGGCGGCATCCGGCGTCGTCCGCCAGGACATCACCTCCAGCTTCGGCACCTCCACCAGCACGGCCGACGGTGTGCCCCTGACCGTCACGCTGACCCTCCTGGACAACTCCAATGGCTGCACGCCGCTGGCCGGTGCCGCGGTCTACGCCTGGCACTGCGACAAGGACGGCAGGTACTCCATGTACGATTCCGGCCTCAGGAACGAGAACTACCTCCGCGGCGTCCAGGAGGCCGACGCCAACGGCAAGGTGACTTTCAAGACCGTCTACCCGGGCGCCTACAGCGGCCGCTGGCCGCACATCCACTTTGAAGTGTTCGAGTCCATGAGCAACGCGACGGCGGCGGGGCAGGTCCTCGCCGTCTCGCAGATCGCGCTGACCGAGGCGGCCTGCAGGGACGTCTATGCCTCCGCCGGCTACGAGTCCAGCGCGCAGAACTTCCCGCGCACCACACTGAAATCGGACAACGTCTTCGGCAATGACGGCGGCATCTACCAGCTGGCCACGATGGCCGGCTCGGTGTCCGCGGGCTACACGGCCGGACTCAATGTCACGGTATAGCTAACGGTGCAGTGGACCGTGTAGCCGGGGCCGGGCGGGGCCGGGGCCGCGGCGCTAGACTCGGTGCCATGCCTTCACACCCCAGTGCCGCAGCCCACATCCAGGACCTCGGCGCCTACGTCATCGCCTCGCCCTCCAGCTTCCATGCCGTCCACGAGGCCGCCCGCCGGCTGGACGAGGCGGGCTTCACCGGCCTGGACGAACTGCAGCCCTGGGACGGTGCCTCCGGCGCAGGCGGAAAGTTCTACATGATCCGGGACGGCGCCCTCATCGCCTGGGTGGTGCCTGAGACGGCCGGCCCCACCGCCGGCTTCAACATCCTGGGCGCCCACACCGATTCGCCGTCGTTCAAACTCAAGCCCAAACCCACCACCGGCAAGTTCGGCTGGCTGCAGGCCGGCGTCGAGGTCTACGGCGGACCCCTGCTCAACTCCTGGCTGGACCGCGAACTGCAGCTTGCCGGACGCCTCGTGATGCTCGACGGCACCCAGCACCTCACTGCGACCGGACCGCTGCTGCGCTTCCCCCAGCTGGCCATCCACCTGGACCGCTCCGTGAACGAGGGCCTGGCCCTGGACAAGCAGCAGCACATGAACCCCGTTTACGGCCTCGGCGAGCCCGCGGACGGTGACCTCCTGGCGCTGCTCGCCGGGCGCGTCAAGGGCAAGAACGTCGATCCGGCGCAGATCGGCGGCTACGACGTCGTCATTGCGGACACGCAGGCGCCCGCCGTCTTCGGCGCCAAGGGCGAGTTCTTCGCCTCGGGCAGGCTGGACAACCTCTCGGCGACGCACGCCGGCCTCGAGGCACTGATCGCGCACGCCAAGGGTCCGTTGCCGGAAGGCACCCCGATCGCCGTCCTGGCCGCCTTCGACCACGAGGAAATCGGCTCCGCCTCCCGCTCCGGTGCGTCCGGGCCAGTCCTCGAGGACGTGCTGGTGCGCATCTCCGACGGGCTGGGGGCCTCGATGAGCCAGCGGCGGCAGGCTCTTGCAAGGTCGTTCTGCGTCTCCGCCGACGCCGGGCACGCCGTGCACCCCAACTACCCCGAGCGGCACGATCCGGCGAACCGGCCGGCCCTCAACGGCGGCCCGCTGCTGAAGATCAACGCCAACCAGCGCTACGCCACGGACGGCCCCGGCGCCGCCGTCTGGGCGCGGCTCTGCACGGAGGCCGGCATCCCGTACCAGGAGTTCGTCTCCAACAACGTGATGCCCTGCGGCTCCACGATCGGCCCGCTGACGGCCACCCGGCTCGGGATCAGGACGGTCGACGTCGGCGTGCCCCTGCTCTCGATGCACTCCGCCCGTGAGCTCTGCGGCGTCGAGGACCCCTACCGGCTGGCGAGGGTGACGGAGCTGTTCTTCCGCACGGCGGCGTAGGCCTTGCGGGCTCGTTCCGGGCACGCGCCCAATCGATACAGGCGGCTCAGGCTGTGGGTTGCGACCTGAGGTGCCGGCGCAACCCTGGGATAGCGAAATCGACTTTGCCGTGCCCGGCCGATTCAATGAGTCCGGCGGCTAGGAGCCTGGTCCGATAGTTCGCGACGAGGTTTGTCCTGGCTCCGAGCCGTTGCCCGATGTCACCCGAGGCCGACGGTCCGTCGTCTTCGGCCATTGCACGCAGGAATTCCATGTCCTTGGGTGAGGCAGTGGAGAGGGCCGCTTCGATCACGGTGCGTGCATTGCGCCGCTCGGCGGCAGCAATGGCCCTGTTGACCGCCTCTGGCTCGACCCTTCCGTCGTTGTTTTCTGCTTCCCTCCAGAGGAAGTATCCGACCAGTTGGATAAGAAACGGATATCCTTCGGTGGCTTCGGCCGCTTGGCGGACCAATCCTTGGGCAATATCGAAGTCCGCCGCGGCGAACGTCTCCGCGAACGAGGACTCCACGTCCCGGACTGCGGCCGCATGCAGATCGATCTTGTCGGCCCGACGGAGGAATGTCGCCACGCCCTCGTTGAGCAAGTCTGACACCGCAGCCGGCAGCCCGGCAAAGACCAGCCCAATGGGAAGCCGGTCCTGAATAAAATGTTGGACACTGGCTGCCAACTGCGCCAACTCAGTACGGTCAGCCGCATGGATTTCATCCACTGTGATGACAAGGCCGGCGCCGCGTGCCTGAAGGATTCCGAGGAGTTCCTCGGCGATACCCCGCCATGCGACCTGGCGTTCCGGTGGGAGTTGTGTCGTAAGGCTGAAGCCGGCCGCAGAGATCGCTGTGATACGGCGACCTTGCGGTCCAGTCCCTAGTTCTTCGGTGAACTGACGCATGGATTCGCCGATCCTGCCCATGAAGCCCGCCGTTGCGGTCTCGGAGATCACGGCCCAGCCGTGATCCCGGGCCATGTCGTGGGCGGCGCCGAGCATGACGGTCTTGCCGATGCCGCGCGCACCGGTGAAGATGGTCAGAAGTCCCGGCGCTCCAGACCCGAGGCGCAAGCCGTAGTCGAACTCGTCGAGGAGGCCTGCGCGGCCGATAATTTCCGGCGGCGTGGCGCCGGCAGAGGGGCGAAACGGGTTCTCCACGAATTTCCCTTGTGAGTGCTTGTGTATCTTGTGAGTTTAGTTCGCTCTGTGAGGTTTGTGAGTATCCCAGCATCCCAGTCGGGTTTGTATGTTGTTGGACTCTTGCGGCGAGGGCGGTGGACTGTCGATGACAGCTTAGAAATTCCATTCCTCTCTGCCGCGCAGAAAGCGTGCTCAACTAGCGCACGCCCAAGGTCTTTTCCGTCCGGACTACGCGGCGAGCCCGATCACGAGGTTGATGGTGGCAGCCAAGATGATTGTCCCGAAGAGGTAGGACAGCAGGCTGTGCTTGAGGGCCTCGGCGCGGATGGCGTGGTTCTGCAGGGCGGTGTCCGAAACCTGGTAGGTCATGCCGAGGCTTGTGGCCAGGTAGGCGAAGTCGGTGTACTGCGGCGGCTGGCTCTGGTTGAAGTCGATGCCGCCCACCTCCGGACCTGCTTTCCGGCCGGTGCTGTAGTACAGCTGGGCGTAGCGCAGCGTGAAGAGCGTCTGGACCAGCATCCAGGACAGTGCCACGGAGGCCAGCGCCAGCAGGCCGCCGCCGAGCCGTGAAGCGCCGTCGGTGTTGGTGTGGGAGTCGACGACGACGGCTGCCACCGCTGCCAGGCTGGCGACGTTCGCGGCCAGGATCAGCAGGTCGGTGGTGCTGCGGGACGGATCCTCCGCCGTGGCGTGGGCCCGGGTCTCCGCGGATCCCAGCCGCCCGATCACCAGCCAGATCCAGACCATGTAAGTCAGCGCCGCACTGCTCCAGCCGATTGCCGGAGCCTGCACCCAGTGCCCGGCCAGGCCGGCGGCCGTCGCGGCAAGGAGTCCGGCCAGCAGCATGACGGCGAAACGCAGACGGCTGCGCCGGATGGTGCGGACAGCGCGGGACGGGGATCCGGTGTTCATTCCCCGATCATGGCATGCCGCCGGCGCCCACCCCGTCCCGGCGGTTGTCCACATGGCCGCCGGTGCCCTTCCGCCGCCTGTTGCGGGGCCTTATGGTGGGGACACGGAATCGCGAAATCCGGCCCGGATGCACTAAGCTATTGAAGTCTGTGCTGCGCCCTGCCTCCGTTCCGGGGGTGTTGCGAGGCGCATGGCACCGCAAATGAACCTCCTGTTACGGAAATGCCGTAACCGCTTAGCCCAAAGGAGGTGGGTTCACATATGCGTCCTTATGAATTGATGGTAATCATCGACCCCGAGGTCGAAGAGCGTACCGTTGAGCCAACGCTTCAGAAGTTCCTGAGTGTCATCACCAACGATGGTGGAACCATCGAAAAGGTTGACATCTGGGGCCGTCGTCGCCTGGCTTACGAAATCCAGAAGAAGTCTGAAGGTATCTACGCCGTGGTGAACTTCACCGCCGAGCCGGCTACCGCCAAGGAACTTGACCGCCAGCTGAGTCTCAATGAGACCATCATGCGCACCAAGATCACCCGCCCCGAAGTACAGAAGGTTGTTGCTGAGTAATTTCAGCTCCCGATTTTCACTCTTCATCCCCGCAGGAACGAACAAGGAGGCAGTAGATGGCAGGCGAAACCACTATTACGGTCATCGGTAATCTCACCAATGACCCCGAACTGAGGTTCACACCGTCAGGTTCGGCAGTAGCGAATTTCACCATCGCTTCTACGCCCCGCACCTTCGACCGCCAGTCCAATGAGTGGAAGGACGGGGAAACCCTGTTCCTCCGCGCGTCGGTATGGCGTGAAGCAGCCGAAAACGTCGCCGAATCCCTGACAAAGGGCATGCGCGTGATCGTTTCCGGCCGCCTGAAGAGCCGTTCCTACGAAACAAAAGAAGGCGAGAAGCGCACCGTCATCGAGCTTGAGGTCGACGAAATCGGCCCGAGCCTGCGCTACGCCAACGCCAAGGTCAACCGCACCCAGCGCTCCGGCGGTGGGGGTGCCGGCAACGGTGCCCAGGGTGGCTTCGGCGGCGGCAACAGCGGCGGCGGCTTCGGTGGCGGCTCTGGTGGAAACCAGGGCGGCAACTCCGGCGGAACCTGGGGCGGCAACCAGCCCGCACAGCAGGATGACCCCTGGGCCACGCCCGGTGTCAGCAATGCAGGCGGCACCTGGGGCAACGGCCCGGATTCCGAACCTCCCTTCTAAACAACATTTAAGGTTCGACGACGGAACCCGCCGGAACGCCTCAAGGCGGAAGGGTGCAGACCGACGTCGGGTCACCACCATCCCGTGGATCAATATCCACGGGCTCCATCGAATAGGAGCTCCACGATGGCTAAGGCTGAACTCCGTAAGCCCAAACCAAAGTCCAACCCCTTGAAGGCCGCTGACATCACTGTCATCGACTACAAGGACGTAGCATTGCTGCGCAAGTTCATCTCCGACCGCGGAAAGATCCGCGCCCGTCGCGTCACTGGCGTCACGGTGCAGGAACAGCGCAAGATCGCCCAGGCAATCAAGAACGCCCGCGAAGTTGCTCTGCTGCCTTACTCCGGCGCTGGCCGCGGCTAAGGAAGGGATTAACTAACATGGCAAAGCTCATTCTGACCCACGAAGTAACCGGTCTCGGTGCTGCTGGCGATGTTGTCGAGGTCAAGGACGGTTACGCGCGTAACTACCTGCTGCCCCGCAACTTCGCTCTGACCTGGTCCAAGGGTGGCGAGAAGCAGGTTGAGTCCATCAAGACTGCCCGCGCTGCCCGCGAGCACGCTTCCCTGGAAGACGCTCAGAAGCAGGCTGCTGCACTCTCCGCCAAGCCGGTCAAGCTCGTCGTCAAGGCTGGCGAGACCGGACGTCTGTTCGGCACCGTCAAGCAGGGCGACGTAGCCGACGCTGTTGAGGCCGCTGGCCTTGGCAAGATCGACAAGCGCAAGGTCGAACTGCCGGCACACATCAAGTCGGTTGGTTCCTACCAGGCCAACGTCCGTCTGCACGCCGACGTTGCCGCTGTGATCGAACTCGACGTAGTCGCAGGCAAGTAGCCCTTACCGGCTATGCAGTCCTGAACTGCTGGAAGGCCCCCGCCTACGGTTTCCTCTGAGGAACCGGAAACGGGGGCCTTCTGCCGTTAACTCCAACGGGGGTCACTCCCCGCCCATTTCGGCCCCGGGACGGGCCAGAAGTGACCCCGCGTTGCGGGACTGCGCCGGGGATCAGCCGTGGTGCAGGACCGTGGTCACGTGCCGGTAGCCCAGCCGGATCAGTTCGGCCAGGACGCTTTCGTCGACGTCGCCGAGTTTGTTGACGTAGAGGCAGCCCGCGCCGGTCTTGTGCTTGCCCAGCCTGACCAGCAGTTCGGCCGCTTCTGGACCGTATGTCAGGCCGTAGAGCGAGAGGCTTGCCTTCCGAGGCGAGAACCCGACGGCAGGGGAGTCGCCCTCGCGTCCGCTGCCGTACTTGTAGTGATACTGGCCGAATCCAACGATCGTCGGCCCCCACATTTCCGCCTCCTGGCCCGTAATGCCCGTCATCAGTTCCAGCAGGCGGTAACCATCCTGACGGCGGACCGGATGCTCCACGGCGGCAAGGAACTCCTCCACGGATGCCCGGATGGCCTGCATCTTGTTCTGGGTCTTGTTTTCCGTCATGACGGCAGTCTGGCAGACGCCGGACGCCATGTCAGCCTCGGCGCGCGCCGGTGATAGCCTGCTGCGGTGACCCCGAATCCAGCCCCCGAACCTCGCCCCCGCCCCTTCACGCAAGTGGACGTGTTCTCCGCCGAGCACTACCTCGGCAACCCGCTGGCCGTCGTGGTCGACGCCGAAGGCCTCGCGGCGGACCGGATGCAGCACTTCGCCAACTGGACCAACCTCTCGGAGACCACCTTCCTGCTGCCGCCCACGCACCCTGACGCTGACTACCGGGTCCGGATCTTCACCGGCAGCGAGGAGTTCCCCTTTGCCGGCCACCCGACCCTTGGCTCGGCGCATGCCTGGCTTGAGGCCGGCGGCATCCCCAAACGGGACGGACTGCTGGTCCAGGAGTGTGCGGCGGGTCTGGTCAGGGTGAAGCGCGACGGCGGCCGGCTGGCCTTTGCGGCCCCGCCGCTGACCCGCTCCGGCCCGGTGGCAGGGGAGGACCTCGGCCTCATCGCCGCAGGCCTGGGGATGCCGCGGGAAGCGCTGCTGGATGCTTCCTGGCTGGTCAACGGGCCCGACTGGATCGGGGTGCTGCTGGAGTCGGCCGCGCAGGTGCTCGCCATCAGGCCCGACTACGCGGCCATGGCCGGACTCAAGGTCGGGGTGATTGCTCCGCACGCCGCCGGATCCGCCGTCGACTACGAGGTCCGCACCTTCATCCCGGGCGACGCCGCGGCCGAGGACCCCGTCACCGGAAGCTTCAACGCCGGAGCCGCCCAGTGGCTGATCCGCAGCGGCCGGGCACCGGAATCCTACGTCGCGGCGCAGGGAACCGTGCTGGGCCGTGCCGGCCGGGTCCACATCGATGCCGAGGGGGACGACATCTGGGTCGGCGGAGACTCCGTGAGCTGCATCGAGGGCAGCGTCACGCTCTGAGGCAGGGGATCGGCTGGCTCCGTTGCCCTATCAGTTGTGGTTGCCATTCCGTCCCCTTGGGGCCCAAAAGTGATAGCGCAAACGGAGGGCGGGAATAAACGGTGCGGCCTGCTGCTTCTAAAGGTAGATGCAAACGCATGTAGTACGGTCTGACGGACCAATCTCACCCAAGGAGCACTCTGTGGAAACCCGCCGCATCACCGTCCTCTCCGCCGGACTCGGCGTCCCCTCGTCGAGCCGTCTGCTGGCGGACCAGCTGGCAGCCTCGGCTGAACGGCAGCTCGCGGCGTCCGGCCACGCCGTGACTGTGGACATCGTGGAACTGCGGGACCTCGCCGTGGACATCGCCAACAACTTCGTGACCAGCTACGCGGCCCCGCGGCTGGCCGAGGTGATCGCCGGCGTCGAGGGCTCCGATGGCATCATTGCCGTCAGCCCCGTCTTCAGTGCGTCCTACAGCGGTCTGTTCAAGTCGTTCATCGACGTGCTGGACCCGAAGTCGCTGGAGGGCAAGGCTGTCCTGCTGGGTGCCACCGCCGGCACGGACCGGCACCAGATGGTGCTGGACTTCGCCATGCGGCCGCTGTTCACCTACCTGCGCACCCGGGTTGCCGCCACCGCGGTCTTCGCGGGTCCCCAGGATTGGGGAACCAACGACGACGGCGGCTCGCCCCTCTCCGCGCGGATCGACCGCGCAGCGGCCGAGTTTGCCCGTCTGCTTCAGGGCACCCAGCCGCAGCAGAAGCCGGCGGCGCTGGAGTCGCTGCCTTTCGAACAGCTGCTCGCGGGGATTTCCCGCGGACAGTAGCCCGGGGCGCCGAGCGGGGCGCCCGAACGATTCCGGCCGCCCGCCGGGACCGTCGGGAAGTCAGTCGTCAAGCAGAGCGATGAATTCGCGGGCCTGCTTCATGGAGATGTCCGAGTGCCGGGTCAGGGCGGTCGCTGCCGCTTCGGCGTCGCCGCTCTTGGCGAGCGTGCGGATCCTGCCGTAGATCTCATCGTTGAGCATGTTGCTGCTGACCTCGCGGGTCACGTCGCCCTTGCTGGCGATCGCCCGGTAGCGGTACGGGAAACGCTGCGGTGTGTCGTCTTCCTCGTCCCGGGGGGCTTGCTGCGCGGGTGCCGGCCGGAACGGCTGGGGGTGGGCTGCAAGCGCCCCGACGGCGTCGCGGGAGGCCCGCAGGCCATCGCCGGTGCTGTCGAAGTAGAGCTTGATAGCAGCCATCGCCTGACCCTGCGCGATCAGCGCGTACAGGCGGCGGTGCTGTTCCTGGCTCAGCTTGGCCGCCGCCGTGCGGGCCAGCTCGACGGGATCGCGCTCGACGGGATCGCGACCGGGCTGCGGTGCGGCCGACCCGGGCCGGGCCTGGGCCCCGGCCCCGCGCCGGGCGAGCGCGCGGGCTATCAGCAACACGCTGGCCCCGACGATTGCCAGAATCAGAATGGGGATGATCAGGGATTCCATGTACTACAGCCGATCTACATAATTCTTGGCGGTCAAGGGATCTGAATGGGTTGCCTGGCGCAGCAGCCTGATGGCCTGGATCTTCTTGCCGTTCCGGGCCAGCGACTGCAGCTGGAGGGCGAACTGGGGATTCAGCTGTCCGCCCGGCAACACGGACCCTTGGTAGCCGGGCTGTCCCACGGCCGGCGCGGAGCCGGACTGGGCGCGCAGGGCTGCGCGGGCGTGGTCGGCCTGCTGGGACTGCTGCTGTTCGTTCTGGCTGGGCCGGGTGACGGCGTTAACCCGTGCCCGCGCCGCGGTGGCGGCCTGGACCTGCGCCGCGTAGTGCGCCTGGGAGCGGACGGACAGCTCGAGCTGATATCGCTCCGCGTCCGACATGCCGAAATCCCGTGGTTTGAGGGCCGTAACGAACGCCCAGAGGACTGCCGCCAGGATGAGGGCAGGCAGTATGACCAGCAATACATCGCCCATGCTTAGAGCTTATGCCAGATTGCGGTTATCCACAGCATATTCCGCACGACGCAGACGGTGGGCCGATTAAGGCGTCAATATCCTGTCGACGCCGTGATGCCCCTCACGAAATGCGACTATTTTGCCCCAAATGTGGCACCCGCCCCGCGGTGTATCCCCAGCCACAGAGTGCAAGCTGTGGATGAAGCTTGCGGAAATTAGTTTTGTGTCCACAAGGTGAACCCTGTGTTTCCGCAGGTCAGCGGCACATTACCGAGGCAACAAATTTTCTATCCACAGCTGTTCCCACAGGCTGTGCACAAGCAGGGGACGGTAGTGCACAGCTTATCCACAGGGGCGCCGTCCTGCCGGGTTGGTGCCTGCCCGATGGGGGGATAACGTAGCGGGACATGGAGCCGTGGATACGGAAATCGGATGATCGCCGAACGACGCCTTCCGCAAATTCAGAACGGCGCCCCGCCGGCATCGACGCTGTGGATAACGGCAGCGCAGGACGGCAGGCAAACTGTCGGAGCCGGCTGATAGGACTAAACCAATCGGCATACGCCGGGATGGACGCCACAAGCAGTTGACGTCGCGAGCAGTTAAAGCATGTGGGCATCAAGGCACATGGCTTACGCGTCGCCGGCGAACGGATATCCGCCGCGGCACACAATGGAGGACGGCAGTTTTGTCAGTTACGCATCTGGACTCAGTCGAGGGCACGCGGGGATCCGAAGGAAGCCGCAAGCCGCCGCAGGACATACCCGCGGAGCAGTCCGTCCTGGGTGGCATGATGCTGTCCAAGGATGCCATTGCCGACGTCGTCGAAATCCTGCGTGGCCAGGATTTCTACCGCCCCGCGCACGAGACGATTTACGAGGCCGTCATCGACCTCTACGGCCGCGGCGAACCCGCCGACGCCGTCACCGTCTCTGATGAGCTGACGAAGCGCGGAGAGATCAACCGCATCGGCGGTCCCGCCTACCTGCACGAGCTGATCCAGACCGTCCCGACCGCGGCCAACGCAGGCTATTACGCCGAGATCGTCGCCGAACGCGCGGTCCTGCGCCGCCTGGTCAATGCGGGCACCAAGATCGTCCAGCTCGGCTACGGCGCGGACGGCGAGGTCGAGGACCTGGTGAACCAGGCGCAAGCCGAGATCTATGCCGTCGCCGAACGCCGCACCGCCGAGGACTACGTCGTCCTCAAGGACGTCATGGAATCCACGGTCGACGAGATCGAGGCCTCAGGCCACCGCGGAGAAGGACTGACCGGCGTGCCCACCGGCTTCTACGAGCTGGACGAACTGACCCACGGCCTGCACCCGGGCCAGATGATCGTCATCGCGGCCCGCCCGGCCGTGGGTAAGTCCACCTTCGCGCTGGACTTCGCCCGTTCCGCCGCCATCAAGAACAACCTCGCCACCGTTATGTTCTCCCTGGAAATGGGCCGGAACGAGATCGCCATGCGCCTGCTGTCGGCTGAGGCCACAATCGGCCTTCAAGACCTCCGCAAGGGGACCATCAAGGACGAGCAATGGTCCAAGATCGCCACGACCATGGGACGGATGAACGATGCCCCGCTGTTCATCGATGACAGCCCCAACATGTCGCTGATGGAAATCCGCGCCAAATGCCGGCGTCTGAAGCAGCAGCATGACCTCAAACTCGTGATCCTCGACTACCTGCAGCTCATGAGCTCGGGCAAGAAAGTGGAGTCGCGCCAGCAGGAGGTCTCCGAGTTCTCGCGTGCGCTGAAGCTGCTCGCCAAGGAACTGCAGGTGCCCGTGATTGCGCTCTCGCAGCTGAACCGTGGCTCCGAGCAGCGCCAGGACAAGCGCCCCATGGTCTCTGACCTCCGTGAGTCCGGTTCCATCGAGCAGGACGCCGACATGGTCATCCTGCTGCACCGCGAGGACGTCTACGACAAGGAATCCCCACGCGCCGGTGAAGCGGACATCCTCATCGCCAAGCACCGTAACGGCCCGACCAAGGACATTGTGGTGGCGTTCCAGGGCCACTACTCGCGGTTTGCGAACATGGCGGCCGACGCCGGAGGCGCTGGAGGCGGATTCTAGCCGGCCTCCAGCGGCAGGCCGCCCGGGGGTAGAAGGCCAGCGTTGGGCCGCTACAGGCCGCCGGCCGGGAGCAGATGGTTGGGCAGCCGGTTTCCAGGTGCCATCCCCCGGATCTCCAGCAGCTCGCGGGCGTGGGCGTGCAGCCGCTTGTCTTCCTCGGACACCGGCACCCATTGCGGGATCGGGACCGAGGTGCCGTGCTCGTCGCGGGCCACCATCACGGTCAGGCAGTAGGTCGTGAGGTTCAGTTCGCGTCCCCTGGGATCCCCCGAGCGGACATGAACGGCGATGTGCATGCCCTTGGTGCCGGTGTAGACCAGCCGGGCCTCCACCTCCACCACGTGGCCGATCAGCAGCGGCCGGTAAAACCGCACGCCGCCGGAAAAGACGGCCACCGTGTCCTTCCCGCAGTAGCGGGAGGCGCAGACGTAGGCCGCCTCGTCGATCCACTTCATGACGATCCCGCCATGCACCTTGCCGCCCCAGTTCACATCCGTGGGGGCGGCCATGAACCGCAGGACCACGCGTTCGGCGGTGCCGGCGTCGGTATATTCCTGGGCGCTCATGGCCCGGACGATGTCCTCGCGGACCTTGATCCGCGCCAGCGCGTGGTCGCGCTGCTCGATCTGTTCCGCCGTCACCGGTTCAAACTGCGGCACCGGTATGGGTTTGCCGTCCACGCCCACTGCCACAAAGATCACCATGCACTGGCTGCGCATCGTCGCGGCCCCGCCCTTCGGGTCGCCCGAGGACACGACGGTGCGGATGTGCATGGAGGAGCGCCCCGTGTAGACGATGGTGGCCTCCACTTCCACCATGTCGCCGCTGTTGACCGGATCTGCGAAATGGATGTTACCCACATACGCCGTCACGCAATAGGACTTCGACCAGCCGACGGCGGCGGCATAGGCCGCCTTGTCCACCCACTCCAGCACGGTGCCGGCGTCGACCGAGCCGCTGTGGCCCACGTCGGTGGGGGCTGCAAGGAAGCGCAGGGTCACGGAATTGGCGGCAGTCTCACTCATGCTGTGAGTTTACTGACAGGCTGCGGAACCGTCGCGGGCGCCGACACAAACGCCGTCCGGGACGCCATAAGTCCGGGACGCCATAAAAGGGGCAGGAACGACGGCGGGCGGCCACCTGAGGTGACCGCCCGCCGTCGCATGCCTGATGGCGCAAAGATTCTTTGCGGAGATTCTCTAGGCGAGGACGCTGAGCTTTGAGCCGCGGCGGCCGAACAGCACCTTGTCCACGGAAACTTTGCCCGCACCGACGAGGGCCACGGCCAGTGCGGCGGCAGCCAGCAGCAGCACCAGCTCGTAGCCGCCGTTGGCGGCAAAGACTCCCGCCGGGGCGTGGACCAGGAACAGCGCACCCAGCACGTCCGCCGCCAGGAGGACGGCGAAGATGCGGGTCAGCACGCCCAGGATCAGCGCGACGCCGCCGGCCAGTTCAAGGGTGGCGACAACGGGCGCGGCCAGTTCCGCGGCCGGAACACCCATCTGGGTGAAGGCAGCCTGAGTGCCGGCGATTGTGAATTCATTGAATTTCTGCCAGCCGTGGGCGGCGAAAAGGAAGCCGGTGACGATGCGCAGGATCGTGCGGGCCGAGGTGGTGAGGGCGGGCTGGTTCATGTGGGTGCCGTTTCGTGTCGGGGTGGGCGGGCGTTGCCGTCCACACATCAGTTGAAGGTTCAACTTCAAGTCTCGCAACATTTAGTTGAAAAGTCAACTAAATGTCGACCGGTGTGATGCAAGCGTCCCGTTAGGGTTGTTCCGTGTACGCCTCGTCCCCATCTCCCGCCACGCTGCCGTCTCCGGCCTTCCGGCGACGGGAAATCCTCCGCCTTGCCGTCCCGGCCTTCGGGGCCCTGATCGCCGAGCCGTTGTTCCTGCTCGCGGATTCGGCGATTGTCGGACACCTCGGCGTGGCCCAGCTCGCCGGCGTCGGGCTGGCCTCCGCGGTGCTGCATACGGCGGTGGGCCTGATGGTCTTCCTTGCCTACTCGACCACTCCGGCCGTGGCGCGGGCGATCGGTAACGGCCAGCTGCCCGAGGCCCTCGCGGCCGGGCGCGACGGCGTCTGGCTGGCCCTGCTACTCGGGAGCATCCTCGCCCTGGCCGGATTCCTTGCCGCCGGCCCGCTCCTGAAGCTGATGGGGGCCCGCGGCGAGGTGCTGACCTTCGCCGTGGACTACCTGCGCTGGTCGGTGCCCGGACTCGTCGCGATGCTGCTGATCTTCGCGGGCACCGGAGTCCTCCGGGGGCTGCAGGACACCCGGACCCCGCTCGCGGTCGCCGCCGCCGGGTTCACGCTGAACATCGGTCTGAATCTCTTCCTGGTCTACGGGCTGCAGCTCTCCGTCGCCGGCTCCGCGATCGGCACCAGTATTGCGCAGTGGGCCATGGCGCTGGTCTACGTGCTAATGGTCCGGCGCAACGCCCGTAGCCACGGCGTGCCGCTGCTGCCGGACTGGCGCGGCATCCGTGCCATGACCAAGGTGGGCTCGTGGCTGATGCTGCGGACGCTGAGCCTGCGCATCGCGATCCTGGCCACCGTCGTGGTGGCCACAGCCCAGGGGCCGGTCAATCTGGCTGCCCACCAGCTTGCGATGACGGTCTTCACCTTCCTGGCGTTCGCCCTGGACGCCCTGGCCATCGCGGCGCAGGCCCTGATCGGCAAGGAGCTTGGCGCGGCCCATCCTGCCGCGGCGCGCGAACTCACCCGCACCATGGTCCGCTGGGGACTCGGCTTCGGGGTGCTCACCGGCGTCCTGCTGGCCGCCGCCGCCCCCTGGGCGGGCCTGCTGTTCACCTCCGACCCGGGCGTCCAGGCCGCGCTCACGCTCGCCCTGTGGGTGCTGGCGGCCGGCCAGCCCGTCGCCGGCTACGTCTTCGTGCTGGACGGGGTGCTGATCGGGGCGGGGGACGCGAAATACCTGGCGATCGCCGGCGTCGTGAATCTGGCCCTCTACCTGCCGCTCTTGTTCGCGGTCCGGTTGTCCGGGGCCGACGGCGGAGCGGGGCTGCTCTGGCTGTGGGCGGCGTTCTCGCTGGGCTACATGCTGGCCCGGGCGCTCACGCTGGGCCTGCGCGCGCGGACGGACCGGTGGATGGTGCTCGGCGCTTCGCACTAAACTGGATGCGTGACTCTCCCCGCAAGCCCTGACGCGTCCACCGCCCTGCCCGCCGCCGCGGACCTCTGGAAGCCGGTGCTTGTCCGGGCCGCCGTCGCGCTCGGCTTCGGTGCGCTGACCGTCTTCTGGACCTCCCCCTCCGACGCCGGAATGGGCTGGGCCGGCGGACTCTACCTGCTGGCCACCGGAGCGGTGCTGATCTGGAGCGTCAAGAAGACGGAATTCCGGGGCGGCGCCGGCTCCGGCAAGGTCCTTTCCGCCGCGGGGTCGGTGCTGGCCGGAACCGGCGCCGCCGTCGGGCTGATCTCCGGCAGCCTCGTGTTCGCAGTCATCGCGACGCTCGGGCTCGGTCTGGCCGGCGCCGCGGAACTCTACCTCGGCCTCACCGGGCGGGGCCACACAGCGCTGGCCCGGGACTGGATCGCCTCCGGCGTGATCGGGCTCGGCACGGCGGCGGCACTTCCCTTCTTCATCGAGCTGGGACCACACGCGCTCCTGGGCGTCGCCGGCGGCGGAGCCATCATCAGCGGCGTGCTGTGGATGCTGGCCGGCCTGACGCTGCGGCACGATGCGCGGGGCGATTCCACGGAGGCCGTAAACTAGTACGGACAGGTTCTACCCTGCGTAGAACAATTGCGGTATCAAAACTGCCACGCCGGCCCGCGTCGGCAGCAGGAGGAAAGCACCTTGGCACAGCAGAAATCCGGCGAACCGCGCAGCCTGCGGACCTCGGTCAAGGGACCCCTCATGTTCTCCACATTCTGGGCAGTGCTGGCCTTCTTCGCCGTCCTGATCTTCGCCTCCGGCGGCAGCGCCAAAACACCCCGGTTTGATCTGGCCTTCACGGGCGCAGGCATCGCCTTCATCGTCACCCTGGTCCTGGCCGCCATGCTTTCGATGAGCCACAAGGAGAATGCCGAGGACCTCGGCAAGGGATCCGGCGTGAACCTCAGCTCCAGGAAGTCCGCTTCCGGCCACGGCGGCTACCGTGCACAGCCGGGTTCCGACGACCCGGACGAAATCTCCGGCGGCACGCCCCGGGACGACCCCCGCTAGCAAGCCCGTCACGCCTGGCGTCCTGAGCCGGTCGAGGTTCAGGATGCTGCTTTGCGCGCCCGGTAGGCGGCCACATGCGCCCTGTTGGCACAGTTTCCGGTGTCGCAGTACCGCTTTGAGCGGTTCCGGCTGAGATCCAGAACGACGGCGTCGCAGTCCTCGGCGGCGCAGACCAGCAGCCGGTCCATCTCCTTGCTGCGGATCACGTCGACCAGGGCCATCGCGGCCTCTGTGCTCATCCGGTCCGCCAGCGGAGCCTCCGGCGTGGTGGCGTGAAGGTGCCAGTCCCACTCATCGTGCCTGACCAGCTGGGGGAGCGCCCGGGCCTCCCGCAGGAGCCTGTTCAGCGTCTCCACGGCCGCGGACTCGCCGGCGAGCCAGAGCTCGGCGAGTTCCCCGCGGAGCCGGTGCACACTGGCCAGTTCGGCGGCGTCCCGGGTCCGGGAGCCCGTGAAGCCCTCGGCTGCCAGGAAGCGGTCCAGGTCCGCAGGCGTGGCCAGCTGCTCGTCGCCGTTGGCGCAGGTGTTGATGAGGTCGACCACGGAACGCAGCGCAACCTCCGTGTCAGGGGCAAAAACCATCTTGACTCCTTACGGCCGCTTGGCGTACTGTCATGACCATAACCCTACTTTACTCCTGACAGGAGGCAGCCCGTGTCTGCCGCACGCCGCTCCGCCGATGCACCGGTCCAGAATCCCGCGGATATCCACGGCGCCGGAACGCGCACTCCCGGAAAAAGCGGCCAGCTGGCGACCGGCGCAGCTTCAGGGTTCATGGCCTCGGGACTGGGAGTTGCCCTGTTTTCCTCTGCCGTGTTCGGACTCTCCGGATCGTTCGCAAAGGCGCTCCTGGAAACGGGCTGGACCCCCGGCGCCGCGGTCACGGCCCGCCTCACGGGGGCGGCGCTGATCCTGGCAATCCCCGCCATTCCCGCCCTCCGCGGACGCTGGCACCAGCTCCGGGACAACTGGCTGACCATAGTGCTGTTCGGCCTCATCGGCGTCGCCGCCTGCCAGCTGTTCTACTTCAATGCGGTGGCACGGCTCTCGGTCGGCGTCGCCCTGCTGCTGGAATACCTGGCCCCCGTGCTCATTGTGCTCTGGCTCTGGGCTGCCAGCCGGAAACGGCCGAGCCCGCTGACCATCGCCGGTACGCTGCTGTCCCTGGGTGGCCTGGCCCTGGTCCTGGATCTCACCGGAGCCGTCAAAATCGACCTCATCGGCGTGCTGTGGGGGATGGCGGCCGCCGTCTGCCTGGCCATCTACTTCTTCATCACGGCCAAGGAGAACGACACCCTGCCGCCCATTGTCCTGGCCTCCGGCGGGCTCATGGTGGGTGCAGTTGTCATGTGGCTCGCCGCGGCAACCGGCCTGCTGCCGATGGCTTTCAGCACCGCCGACACCCGGCTGGGCCCCTGGGTCACCCCCTGGTGGGTGGCGCTGGGCGGCCTCGTGTTGATGGCCACCGTTCTGGCCTATGTCGCGGGCATAGTCGCCGCGCGGGCGCTCGGATCCAAGGTGGCGTCTTTTGTCTCGCTCACGGAGGTGCTGTTCGCCGTCATCTGGGCGTGGCTGTTGCTCGGCGAACTGCCCGGACCCATCCAGCTCCTGGGCGGGCTGCTGATTGTCGGCGGCGTGCTGCTGGTCAGGCTGGACGAGCTCAAGACCCCGCCCATCGCCGGTGCGGCTGCGCTGCCGGCGGCGCTGGTCCACGCGAACGACGTCGAACCGGTTCCCTAAGCGGCACTTAAACGAACGGCCCCGCCGAAACCTGTCGATGGGCACCCCTCCCATCCCCACCCCGATGCCCTATCAGTTGCGGTCCCTATCAGGGCCCGGAAGCAACCACAACTGATAGGGCAACGGGTTTGGTTCCGGTTCCTCTGGGGCAGTGCCATTCGCACTCAGGGCCCTCGATCCCGGGCGCGAAGGCACCTAGCATGGAGATATGTGCCGAAATATCCGGACCCTCCACAATTTTGAACCCCACGCCACCAGCGCCGAGGTGGAGGCTGCCGCACTGCAATACGTGCGCAAGATCAGCGGCAGCACCACGCCGTCCAAGGCCAACGAAGAGGCCTTCAATCGGGCTGTGCATGAGATTGCCCACGCCACGCAGCACCTGCTCGACTCCCTGGTGACCCACGCCCCGGCAAAGGACCGCGCGGAGGAAGCCGCCAAGGCGAAGGCCAGGGCTGCCGTCCGTTTCGGCGCGGCCTGAGGGAGGGCGCCGGCGCGAAGTCCGACCTACCTGCCGAAGCTGCGCAGCCGCAATGAGTTGGCCACCACCAGCACGGAGCTGGCGGCCATCGCGGCGCCTGCGATCATCGGGTTGAGCAGGCCCAGGGCAGCCACCGGGATGCCGACGGCGTTGTAGAAGAAGGCCCAGAAGAGGTTGGTCTTGATGGTGGCCAGGGTCCGCCGGGACAGCTCGATGGCCTGGGCCACCTGCCCGAGTTCGTTGCCCATGACGGTGAGGTCGGCGGCCTCGATGGCGACGTCGGTGCCCGAGCCCATCGCGATGCCCAGGTCCGCCTGTGCCAACGCCGCGGCGTCGTTCACGCCGTCTCCGGCCATGGCCACGGTGGCGCCTCCTGCCTGCAGCTTCCGCACCGCCTCGACCTTGCCTTCCGGAAGCACGCCCGCAAAGACGTCTTCCGGGCTGATCCCGACGGCGGCCGCCACCTGGGCAGCCACCGCGGCGTTGTCTCCGGTCAGCAGGATCGGCCGCAGCCCGAGTTCCCGGAGCCTGGCGATCGCCGCCGCGGAACCGTGCCGGAGCGTATCGCGCAGGCTGATGATGCCGGCCGCTTCGCCGTCCACGGCGAGCCAGATGGCGGTGGCGCCGGATTCCTCGGCCTCGCGGAGGAGGTCCTGCTGCCCGGGCGTGATGGTGACCCCGTTTTCCTGCAGCCAGCCCGTCCGGCCGGCGGTGATCAGCCGACCGTTGACGGTGCCCTGGACACCGCCGCCCGGGGCGGATTGGAAGCCGACGACGGCGGGCAGCCGGCCGCCGTCGGCGGCGTCATTCTGCCGCTCCGCCGAAAGCGCCGCTGCCGCAATAGCACGGGCGATGGGGTGTTCGGACGCGGCCTCGACGGCCCCGGCCAGGCGCAGGACGTCGGCCTGGCTGAAGGGGGCAAACGACCTGGTGCGGTCCACGGCGAGGCGGCCGGTGGTCACGGTGCCGGTCTTGTCCAGCACGATGGTGTCCACGGTCCGCGTGTCCTCCAGAACCTGCGGACCCTTGATGAGGATCCCCAGCTGGGCGCCCCGGCCGGTGCCCGTGAGGAGTCCGACGGGCGTGGCGAGGCCCAGGGCGCAGGGGCAGGCGATGACCAGTACGGCAACAGCTGCCGTGAAAGCGGCGCGGAGCTCGGCGTCGCTGATGGCCGGTCCGGCGCTGAGCAGCCATGCGGCGAAGGTGATGGCGGCGATGGCCAGGACGACAGGCACGAACACGGAGCTGATGCGGTCCGCGAGGCGCGCGATCGGAGCCTTCCCGGTCTGTGCCTGGGAGACCAGCCGGCCCATCTGGGCCAGGGTTGTCTCCGAGCCGACCCGGGTGGCGCGGACCAGGATCCGGCCGGAGGTGTTGATGGTGGCGCCGGTGACGAGGCTGTCCGGGCCGACCTCCACCGGTACCGATTCGCCGGTCACGAGGGAGGCGTCCACGGCGGAGGAGCCATCGACGACGACGCCGTCGGTGGCGATCTTCTCGCCGGGGCGGACCACGATCACGTCGCCCACCTCAAGTTGGTCCGCGGGGATCTTGTGTTCGCTGCCGTCGCGGAGGACCGTGGCATCCTTCGCGCCCAGGTTCAGCAGGGCCTTCAGGGCGTCGCCGGCCTTGCTCTTGGCGTTGGCCTCCAGATAGCGGCCCAGCAGCAGGAACGTGGTGACAACGGATGCGACCTCGAAGTACAGCCCGCCTGGACCCATCTCCATACTGGCGATACCTGGCAGGTGGTCGGTCATCCGCGGGTCCGCGAGCAGCTGCCAGGCCGAAAAGATGTACGCGGCGGTCACACCGATGGACACCAAGGTGTCCATCGTAGACGCAAAGTGCCGGGCGTTGACGGCGGCGGCCCGGTGGAACGGCCACGCGGCCCAGCTGACCACCGGCAGGGCGAGGGCACCGGCGGCCCAGCCCCAGTTCGCGAACTGGAACGCCGGGAACATCGACATCAGGAAGACCGGGATGCTGAGGACGGCGGCGACGAGGAGCCGCGGGCGGAGCTTGGCTGCGGTCCCGCCGTGGGCCAGGTGGTCTCCGCCGGTGCTTGAGGCGCTGGACGCCCCGGTGCTGGCGCGTGTTTCGCCGGGCTCGGTTTCCGGGGCGGGGTTGCGGCTCGGGCGGACTGTGGCCTTGTAGCCGGCGGCGGCTACTGTGGCCGTGATTTGTTCGTCGGTGACGCCGGCGGGGACCGTGACGTGGGCGGACTCCAGGGGAAGGTTGACCGAGGCTTCGACGCCGTCGAGCTTTCCGAGCTTGCGTTCGACCCTGCTGACGCAGGACGCGCAGGTCATGCCTTCGATATCGAGTTCGATCACCCGGCCTCCGGGTTGGTCCAGCAGTTGCTCGTTATTCACGGTTTTTCCTTGTCCTGGTGGCGTGCCCGGTGGAGTTCCGGCCGGTGGCGGGGTGCTGTTCAGGCTTCGTTGGCCACCACCATGTAGCCCGCCTCGGCAACGGCCTCGCCGATCTCGGAGGCGGACAGCGCCGCGGTGGAGGTGATGATGACGGTGGAGACGCCGCCGGCGTTGAGGTCGACGTCGACCTTCTCGACGCCGGTCAGCGCCTCGAGCTCTTCGCTGACGGAGGACACGCAGTGGCCGCAGGTCATGCCGGAAACGCTGACGGTGGTGGAAACGGTGCTCATGGCTGGCTCCTTTTGGTGGACTGCTGGTGGTTGCAGCAGACCGATGGTGTGGTGAGTGGTGTTGCCGCTACCGCAGCAGGCGCCCGATGGCATCGGTGGCCTCCTTGACCTTGAAGTCGATGGCTTCCGCCCGAAGATCCGGATCCGGCTCGGACGCCGCACCGACGACGCAGTGGCCGATGTGTTCTTCGACCAGTCCCAGGCTGACGGCGTGCAGGGCCTTGGTGACGGCGGCAACCTGGGTGAGGATGTCGATGCAGTACTTGTCCTCGTCGACCATCCGGGCGATGCCGCGCACCTGGCCTTCGATCCGCTTGAGCCGCCGGAGGTAGGCGTCCTTGTTGGAGGTGTAGCCGTGCTGCTGGTGTTCCGCATCGGCAGTTGCCAGGACAGGGATCTCGGACTCGTTCATAAGGCTAAGGTATACCCCCTAGGGGTATGGCGCAAGTACCCGGTGGGGGTATCGGCGGTCCGGGCTGCGGAACCTGCCCGGGCGTTAAAGAGCTCCGGAGTGCGTTATTGGGGGATACGCACTCCGGAGCAGCTATGGGGTAGACCCTCCATCGGGCTACGACATCAAGCTTACTCGGCGGTAGTCAAAGAAAGCCAGCACCCCGGATAACTACTTTCGCTTTACTTTCCCGGGGCAGTTTTCACCGCAGACTGCGGTCCACGGGAAGTTCCAAGGGGCCCGTCAGGAGCCGCGAGGCGGGCGGCCAGGCTTCGCGACGGGGGCCGGGACGATCAGGATCGGATGCTCCTGATGGTGGCTCAGCCACGCGGCCACCGAACCGTTGAGCGCGGCGGAAAGGCGGTGCCCCAGCCCGCGTTCGGGGGTGCCCACGATGATCATTGCCGCGCCGGCCTCCGCCGCCAGCCGGCCGAGCGCCCGGGCCGGGTCGCCGGCGAGGGTCCGCAGGGCCCAGTTGACCCCGAGCTTGTCGCAGGCTGCGCCGACGACGGACCGCAGCTCCTGGGTCACGGCCCGGATTTCGGCGTCGTCCACGTCCGGGTGCAGGGACAAGCGGTGCGCCGACCGTGCCGGATCCCACTCCACCAGGTAGCTTGCCTCGTCCACGTAAGCGCAGATCAGGGGCGCGGAAAGAGCGTCCGCCAGCGACGCGGCGGTCTGCAGCACTTCCGGGTACTGTCCCGGCAGGACGCCGAGCAGGAGGGGCGCGGGACCGGTGAAGGGCTCGTCGGACATACTCAATTGTTGCCCCGGCACGCCGGCCTGAACAGGGCCCTACTCCCCGGACCTTCTCGCGACAAGCTCCGGGTTGAACCGCGAAGCTCCCACGACCATGCTGCGGGCAAGCTGACCCGATACCTCCATGTAAGTCGGCGCCCCTCCTGCGCGCTGACCCGGCGCCGACACCGCCAACCTCACGGCCCCGACGTTCCTGGCCCCATAGGATCCCTATATGACACCCAATCGAGGGCTCGCGCTCTTCAGGTACTGGTTTGCCCTGCTCGGATTCCTGGCCATACTTTTCCAGCTGACACACCTGCTCCAGAACGTTCCCGGCGCCTCCGCAGGGAACTTCTTCAGCTACTTCACCATCGAATCAAACATCATCGCCGTCATCGCCCTGGCGATCGCCGGCCGGTACGCGTGGAAAGGCGAAAGCCCCCGCTGGCTTGAACTCCTGCGCGGAGCCGCGACCATCTACATGACCATCACCGGGATCGTTTACAACCTTCTGCTGAGCAACATCGACGTCAACACTCCAATCCCCTGGATCAACGTCGTGCTGCACTACACCATCCCGACGATCATGGTGATCGACTGGCTTGTTGACCTGCCCAAAGCCAGGGTCCCTGTCCGCACCTCGCTGATCTGGCTCGCGTTCCCCCTCCTTTACCTGATCTACAGCCTGATCCGCGGTCCCATCGTCGACTGGTACCCCTACCCGTTCCTGGACCCCCGGGTCAGCGGCTACGGAACCGTCGCCGCCATGGCGCTGGCCATCGCGGCAGGAGCCTTCCTCTTCGCCCTCATCGCGGCGTTCTCCACGCGACTTCACATCGCCCCGAGACCTGCCGGAGTCACCTCCGGCGCCACCGAGGCACCCCTTCAAGTCGACGCCAGCACCATCTAAGGACCGGTCATTCAGAAGAGACCCGGCTGCTTCCGCCGGGTCTCTTTTGTCTCTCAGGACCCGACCCGACACGGACCGGGTGTCGTTCCTGGCGAGCCGATGTCCCGCTGGAGGTGGGCCGGTCAGTGCCTCTCGTATTCGACGTCGAACGGCATGGCTGAAGCATTCCACATGCCACGGAAGTAAAGACAGGCGAACGAGGTTGCCCAATGCACGGCAGCTTTCCTGAGGTCAGGCACGGCAGGCGGGGGATTCCCGTTGATGACCGTGCAAAGCCCGAAATCGAACGGCCAAGCGGGCCGAATCCGCTCCCGGCGACCGTTGGTGGACTCGCCAGCAGACGGTCTTTCCGCGTATGTTGGTGAGGGCGCCTTGTGGCGCGCTTCACGTTTCAATTGGCGCGCTTCATATATCAAATGAAGAAATGGTCCTTTGCAAATCGGAAAAACCTGGATGCAGTGCCGCATCCAGGACCCGACGAGAGAATGTCGAAGGCGGCCTTGTACCCGCGTTCAGGAGGATAACAATGACCGGTAAATTTGAACTCTTCACCGACGAGGACATGTATTTCAGATTCAGGCTGAAAGCCCCCGACGGAACCGTGGTAGCCATCTCCAGGCCGTTTTCGGATAAGTCGGCTGCTGTCTCCGGCATCAGCGCGGTGCGCGAGTATGCCGGGCTGGGCCTCATCACCGATCTCTGCCCCGAAGTCCCCGCCAGCGGATCATCAACATGGCCTCCTGCCCTCGACACCACCCCGGCGCCCGCAGTTAGCCATTTCTCCGACCTGCCGCAGCCCACGGCGGGAACCCACTCGCCCGCAACATGCCAGCCCGCCGTCGCTCGCCGGCGCGTTTCCGCCGCCAGATCAAACAAGGTTGCCTGAACACCGCGCGCATGGGAGCCGTAGGAATAGATTGGGCAGGCTTGTTGTTAAGCTGCCCCATGATCGGGTCGACACGCTGATCGGGGCCGGAGCCGGCACTCCGTTCGACGCCGGAAAGGGCCGTGCGATGAAGGAGTGGCTCACCGTCACGGCCGACGATGAGGAGTCATGGCTGGCCCTGGCCCGTGAGGCCTTGGACTTCGTGGGGTCTGCGCACCATTGACCTGCGGCGTGCCCGGCGTGGTTGAGTGGCTCTTGAACACCTTCGCTACGGGGCCTACGGTTGAAGAAATAGGGAAAGGGTGACCGCGGTGGAAATCTTCATGTGGTGGCTGGATCTGGATCTGGCGAGCAAGGAGTGGCTGCGGGAAAACCTGCGCGCCGCCGAAGTGCCCTTACCGGTGCTGCAGGGCATCGCGGAGGCCGGCGGCCCCCACCCCGACAATGTGGCGGCCGTGCTCACCGCCGCCGACTGGGACTTCATCGAGACCCAGTCCGAATTCGTGGACTGATTTCCGGCGTCGTCCGTTGAGTGGAAATAACCATTGCGGCCGCCCGGCCGGAGTGGTTGCATGGGGGGCATGGCTACCGAAGAGAGTTATGTCCTGGCGATCGGCACGAAAAAAGGGCTCTGGCTCGCGACCAGTCCCGACCGCAAGGACTGGTCCCTGTCCGGTCCGCATTTCCTGATGAGCGAGATCCCCAGCATCGGCATCGACACGCGCGACGGCCGGACCCGGATCCTGGTCGGCGTCAGGTCGGAACACTGGGGTCCTACCGTTTTTCACTCCGATGACCTGGGCGGGACGTGGAGCGAGCCGGAGCAGGGCGCCATCCGTTTCCCCGAAGACACCGATGCCGCCCTCGAACGCGTCTGGCAGATCCACCCGGACGCCGAGTCCCGCCCCGGCGTCGTCTGGGCCGGCTGCGAGCCGATCTCCGTCTGGAAGTCCACCGATGGCGGCGAACACTTCGAGCTGAACCGGGGACTCTGGGACCACCCGCACCGCACCGAATGGGGAGCCGGGTATGGCGGCGCCGCGGCGCATTCGATCGTCGTCGACCCCACGGGAGAGAAGGTCCATGTTGCCATGAGCACCGGCGGGGTCTACCGCTCGCTCGACGGCGGCACCTCCTGGGAGCCCCGGAACAAGGGGATTTCGGCGTACTTCATGCCCGATCCCAACCCGGAATTCGGCCAGTGCGTCCACAAGATTGCGGCCGACGCCGCCGTCGACGGCCGCCTCTACGCGCAGAACCACCACGGCGTCTACCGCAGCGACGACGACGCCGAGCACTGGCAGTCGATCGCTGAAGGGCTGCCGGCGGACTTCGGCTTCGTGATGCTCACCCATCCGCGCCGGGCAGGCACCGCCTGGGTGATCCCGCTGAAAGCTGACGGTGAAAGGATCCCGCCGGAAGGCAAACTTGCCGTCCACCGGACCGACGACGCCGGCGCGAGCTGGAAACGGCTCGACTCCGGCCTTCCGCGGGCTGAGTTCAACGCCGTGCTCCGGGACGCCGCGTGCGTCGATGCGGCGGAGCCGGCCGGCGTGTACTTCGGGACACGCGGCGGGAGCGTCTACGCCAGCGCCGACGAGGGCGAACACTTCACCGAAGTGGCCTCCCACCTGCCGGACGTGCTGTGCGTGCGGGCCGCGGCCGTGTCCTCCGCACCCGTACCCGTTGCCGCGCCCGGCGTCGCCGTGAACGCCTGAGCGTCCATGACTGAGATCAGCGTCCTGCTTCCCAGCGTGCTCCAGCCGCTCGCCGGCGGGCAGTCCGTCCTGACTGCGCCCGCCGGCGCGGCGGTGACTGTTGCGGCGGTGCTGGACTCGGTGACCGGGGGCTACCCGGCGCTTTCCAGGCGTTTGCGGGATGAAACCGGGGCGGTCCGGCGCTACGTGAATATCTACGTCAACGGGAATGAGATCCGCCGGCTGCAGGGCCTGGCCACCGAGGTCTCCCCGGGCCAGGAACTGCTGATCATCCAGTCGGTCGCGGGAGGCTAGCGGTCTCAGGCGACCCGCCAGAGGCTGCACTCGTCAGTGTTGATGGCCTTGCGTGTGCCGGACTGCCGGTCCATGATCCAGACGACGCCGATTCCTGGCGCGGTTTCTTGCACGCTGCCGCGGCGGATCACGACGTCGTCGTAGTTCGGGCCGATCCGCAGGCGGGCCTCGATCTCGTCGCCGCGGTGCAGCTGATCCACGGCGCGGACGCGGGTCACATGGGCTTTGGCTTCCTTCAACATGGCGGGGCCTCCTGGACTGGAGCTGGTGCCTGCTCTTGCCGGCACTTCCAGTGTGACGTGCCTATGTTGCGGCGGCGTTTCGGCCCGGTAAGCGGTGCGTAAGCTCTGGGTAAGGTTTGGGTGCCCGCCCGGCAAAACTGTCCTCAGGGGTGTGTCGAGGAATACCTGCCGGCGGGGGCTGGCGGCGAGCGGACCGCCGGGTAAGAATGGGGCCTATGCGACTGCCCCTGATGCCCCCGATCGCGCCGATGCTGGCGAAGGCCGCGAGTGCGCTCCCCGGGGGAACCGGGGACTCGGGCTCCGGGGACTCCGGGCCGGGGTGGAGTTTTGAGCCGAAGTGGGACGGTTTCCGGTCCATCATCTTCCGCGACGGTGAGGAGGTGGAGATCGGCAGCCGCAACGGTAAACCCCTGACCCGTTACTTCCCGGAGCTGGTTGAAGCGCTCAAGGCGAACCTGCCGCCGCGCTGTGTGGTCGACGGTGAAATCATCCTGGTGGGCGCTTCCGGGGACCGGCTCGACTTCGATGCGCTCCAGCAGCGCATCCATCCGGCCGCGAGCAGGGTGCGGCTGCTGGCCGAGGAGATTCCGGCGAGTTTTGTGGCGTTTGATCTGCTGGCGCTGGCTGAGGAGGACTTCTCCGCGCGGCCCTTTTCCGAGCGGCGCGGCGCGCTGGAACGGGCGCTGGCCGGGAGTGCCGCGCCCATCCATCTGACGCCCGCGACCCGGGACCGGGAGACCGCCGGGCAGTGGTTCAGCCAGTTTGAAGGGGCCGGCCTGGACGGGATCGTGGCCAAAGCCCTGGACGGTACGTACCAGCCGGATAAACGCGCCATGGTCAAGATCAAGCATGAACGCACCGCGGACTGCGTCCTCGCCGGGTACCGGGTGCACACGTCCGGGCCGGACCGCATCGGGTCGTTGCTGCTGGGCCTTTACGACGACGACGGCGTCCTCGCCAATGTGGGTGTGGTGGGCGCCTTCCCGATGCAGCGCCGCAAGGACCTCTTCGAGGAGCTCCAGCCCCTCGTCACCGGCCTCGAGGACCACCCGTGGACCCCGGCCCGGCAGGAGGAGGGCGCCCGGACGCCGCGGAATGCGGAGGGCAGCCGGTGGAGCGGGGGCAAGGACCTGTCCTTCACACCGCTCCGCCCGGAACGCGTCGTGGAAGTGAAATACGACCACATGGAAGGCGTGAGGTTCCGCCACACGGCGCAGTTCGTGCGCTGGCGCCCGGACCGTGATCCGCGCTCCTGCACCTATGAACAGCTCGAGGAGCCGGTCTCCTATGACCTGGCCCAGGTGCTGGAAACCGGCGGCCGCTAGACACTCGCGCCAACGCAGACGGCGGCCCGTCCCGGGAAGGGGCGGACCGCCGTCGTAGGTGTTGCCGTTGAGCCTTAACGCAGTCCGAGTTCCTGGGTGGGGACCTTGAACGTTTCCTTGGCGGTCAGTGCCGAGACGGCAGAGATGACGCAGATGACCGCGGTGAAGATGCTGATCTGCACCCAACCGCCGGGCTTTATGCCGCCCATGGCTGCCACGATCGCCGGGGCAAAGCCGGCCATCAGGAAGCCGAGCTGGGTGCCGATCGCCAGGCCGGAGAAGCGGACCCTGGTGCTGAACATTTCGGCGTAGAAGGACGGCCAGACGGCGTTGGAGGCCGCGTAACCGAAGGAGAAGAAGCCGATCGCGGCGAGGAACATCAGCGGGACGCTGCCGGACTCCAGGCTCAGCAGGAACAACGGCGTCAGGACCGCGCTGGCCAGGGCACCGTAGATGAACACCGGCTTGCGGCCGATCCGGTCCGCAAGCTTGCCGAACAGCGGCTGCGTGCCCAGGGCGACCAGGTTGGCGCCGACAACGAGCCACAGCGTGGTGGCGCCGTCCACACCGGCGACGTTCTTGGCGTAGCTGATGGCGAGCGTGCCGAACACGGTGGAGACTGCGGCGATGAAGGCGCAGGCGACCACGCGGAGGACATCGCGCCAGTGGTCCTTGAGGAGGTCGGCGACGGGGAGCTTGGAGATCTGGGCGGACTTTTGGGCTGCCTCGAAGGCCGGCGGCTCGTGCAGCGTCCGGCGGATGAAGAACGCAACCACAACGACGACGGCGCTGAGCCAGAACGGGATGCGCCAGCCGATGCCGTATTTGATCTCGTCAGGCAGGGCCAGGACCGGAATGAAGACGAGGGCCGCGAGGATCTGGCCGCCCTGGGTGCCCGTGAGCGTCCAGGAGGTGAAGAAGGAGCGGCGGTTATCCGGGGCATGCTCCAGCGTCATGGAAGAGGCGCCGGCCTGCTCGCCGGCTGCGGACAGACCCTGGCAGAGACGCGCCAGCACCAGAAGGACGGGGGCCCACCAGCCGACGGTCTTGAAGTCCGGCAGGCAGCCGATCAGGAAGGTCGACGCGCCCATCAGCAGCAGCGTGAACATGAGGACCTTCCGCCGGCCCACCCGGTCACCGAAGTGGCCCAGGATGACGGCGCCGACCGGCCGGGCGACGTAGGCGAAGCCGAAGGTTGCGAAGGACATGATCGCCGCGTTGGCGTCGGCGTCCGGGAAGAAAACCTTGGGGAAGATCAGGGCGGCGGCGGAGCCGAAGATGAAGAAGTCGTAATACTCGACGGCGCTGCCCAGGAAGCTGGCGAGGGCCGCCTTTTTCGGTGTCCCGGCCGGTGCGGCAGTGCCCGGCGTCGTGGACGGGAGTGTCTGGCTCATGTGTTCCTTTGGTGTGACGACATTGTCGCGGATGGATCAGGAAGGTCTCAGCCGCCGCATGATTCAAGTGTGCGGTAGCCGGAGGTCCGTGGAAAGACCCGGACTAGTAGCCACATTGTGGGAGCTACTCGTGCGATGTAGCAATCATGGCTGTGAGCGGTGTCACCTGTCAAGCAAAATAATCACCATCTAGAAATAGCTCTCACTATGTGAGAGCATTGAGTCATGAGTGTGAACCAAGACACAGAATCGACCGAGACTGACGCCCCTCCGACGCCGGCAGCCAAGTCCCCCAAGTCTCCGAAGGAGGACTCCCGGACGGACATGGTGGGCAAAGCCCTGGGCCTGCTGGTCCTGCTGGGTGACGAGCCCCGCGGGGCTAGCGCTGCCGAGCTGTCCCGCCGGGCAGATCTGCCGTTCAGCACCACCTACCGCCTGCTGGGCTCCCTGACCAGGGACGGTTTTGTGGACTACGAACCGGACGGCCGCCGCTACCACCTGGGCCTGCGCGTCTTCCAGCTCGGACAGCGGGTTTCCAACCACCACGGCTTTGCCGGCACGGCCCTGCCCATCCTGCGCCGCGTCACGCAGGAGACGGGGGAGGCCACCATCCTGTCCGTGCGCGACGGGGTCCACCATCTCACCGTCAACAAAGTGGACGGGCCGCAGACCTTCCGGGTCACGAGCGATCCCGGCCACCTCGGCGCGCTGCACACCACCTCGGTGGGCAAGGCGCTGGTGGCCTTTGCTGATGAAGCCGCGCGCGCCGAGCTCGTGGAAGGCCTGGAGCTGGCGCCGCTGACCGAGTTTTCCATCACGGACCGTGAGGCCTTCCGGGCAGAGATCGAGCTGGTCCGGCGCCGCGGCTACGCCACCATGGACGAGGAGAACGAGCTGGGCATGCGGGCCATTGCGGTCCCGGTCTTCAGCTCCCAGGGCCAGGCCTTTGCATCCCTGGCCACCGCCGTACCGGTCTTCCGGATGAGCATGGAGGCCCTCGTGGCTCTTGTGCCGCTGCTGCAGTCAGCAGCGGCGGAGCTGTCCGCCAGGCTTCCGCAACGGTGAGGACGGCCATGAGTCGTCATCACCTGTTCGCTACTAGAACAACCGTGCAAGATGTGAACATTTGCGCTACAGTAATCCCCATCCCCCGGCCCGCCGGCGACGCCCTGGGCGTCCCCGCCGGCCGAGTGCCGTTGTCAAAGGAGCTATACGGATGAGCAATCGAGCAGAGTCCTTCCTCGTGGGACTGGTGGGTGACGGCGTGATGCCGTCACTTACTCCCTATATGCACGAACGCGAAGGCGACCTCCAGGGCCTCCGGTACCTCTACCGCCCCATCGACCTCCTGGAGCTGGGGCTCCCCGGCGCGGCCGTGGGCGAGCTCCTCACCGGCGCGCAGCGCCTCGGCTTCAACGGGCTGAACATCACCCACCCGTGCAAGCAGCTGGTCCTGGAATGCCTGGATGAGGTCACGCCCGACGCCCGGCGCCTCGGCGCGGTGAACACAGTGACCATCCGGGACGGCCGATTCGTCGGCCACAACACCGATTTCTCCGGCTTCGCCGCGGCCCTGGCCTCGGGCCTGCCCGGCGCCAAGCTGGACCGCGTGGTGCAGCTGGGCGCCGGCGGTGCCGGGTCCGCCGTCGCCTACGCCCTGCTCACCGCCGGGGTCCAAGAACTCGAGCTCGTGGACACCTACGCCGGGCGCTGCGCGGCGCGCGCCACCGAACTCGCCGGGTTCTTTCCGGACCAGAAAGTCACGGCCCGGACGACGGCGGAGCTGCCGCGGCTGATGCCGCAGGCCGACGGTCTGGTGCACTGCACCCCGGTGGGCATGGCCGCCCACCCGGGCGTTCCGCTGGACATGTCCCACGTGGAGTCCCGGCACTGGGTCGCGGACATCGTCTACCGCCCGATCGAGACCGAACTGGTCCGCGAGGCCCGGGCGAAGGGCTGCGAGGTGCTCGACGGCGGACGGATGGCCGTCGGCCAGGCTGCCGACGCCTTCCGGATCTTCACCGGTCTCGAGCCCGATGCGGAGCGTATGCGGGCCCACTTCCTGGAGCTCGTCGCCGCGGAAGAGGTGGCCGCCTGATGCGCACCGGAATCGCCACCGTGTGCCTCTCCGGCACGCTGCGGGAGAAGTTGCAGGCCTGCGCCGTCGCCGGCTTCGACGGGATCGAGATCTTCGAGCAGGACCTCGTCACGTCCCCGCTGAGCCCGGAGGACGTCCGGAAGATGGCCGCGGACCTGGGCCTGAGCCTGGATCTCTACCAGCCGTTCCGCGACTTCGACAGCGTCCCGGAGGAACTGCTCGCCGCCAACCTGCGCCGCGCGGAGGCCAAGTTCCGGCTGATGTCCCGCCTCGGCATGGACACCGTCCTGGTCTGCTCCAACGTGGGCACCGCCAGCATCGACGACGACGACCTCCGCGCCGCCCAGCTTTCCCGGCTGGCCGGGCTCGCCGCCGACCACGGCATCAAGGTGGCCTACGAGGCGCTCGCGTGGGGCAAATATGTCAACGACTACGAGCATGCCCACCGGCTGGTGCAGACGGTGGACCACCCCAATCTGGGCACCTGCCTGGACTCCTTCCACATCCTGTCCCGTGACTGGGACACCGCGCCGATCGAGTCCTTCAATCCGGACAAGATCTTCTTCGTGCAGGTCGCCGATGCGCCGAAGCTGTCCTTGGACGTGCTGTCCTGGAGCCGGCACTACCGCGTGTTCCCGGGCGAGGGGCAGTTCGAACTCGCCAAATTCCTGGGCCACGTGGTCCGGGCCGGCTACACCGGACCGGTCTCCCTCGAGGTCTTCAACGACGTCTTCCGCCAGTCCGACGTCGAACGCACCGCCGTGGATGCCATGCGCTCGCTCATCTGGCTGGAGGAACAAAGCGCCAAGTGGCTCGACGCGAACCCGGCTGCCGCCGGCCCGGACGGCCAGTCCGCCGGCCTCGTCCCGGGTACCCGCCGCCGGTACCCGATGGAACTGGCCACGCTCCCGCAGGTGGCCGAACCCGCCGGTTTCAACTTCGCCGAGGTCCGGGCTGCGGACACCGCCGCGCTGGAGACCCTGCTGGGCCAGCTCGGCTTCGCGTTCAACGGCCGGCACCGGACCAAGAACGTGCAATTGTGGACCATGGGTCACGCCCGCGTCATCATCAACGAAGAGTCGGCGGGTGCCGAAAGTTCCGGGACGGCCACCGCCCCTGCCATTTCCGCTGCCATTTCCGCGGTGGGGTTCGACGTCGATTCCCCGGTGATTGCCGCCGCCCGCGCCCAGCAGCTCAAGGCCCCGGCCGTGCCGCGCAAGAGCCAGGCCGACGAGGAGATCTTCCAGGGCTTCGCGGCCCCGGACTCCACCGAGATCTTCCTCTGCCAGGGCAGCCCCGACGGCACCGCCGCGTGGACCCGGGAATTCGGCGAAGGACTGGAACTCCCCGCCGCGGGCCGGGCCGGGGCTCCGGGCGCCGTGATCGACCACGTCAACCTCGCCCAGCCTTGGCAGCACTTCGACGAAGCCGTGCTCTTCTACACGAGCGCCCTCGCGCTGGAACCGCAGCCGTACGCCGAAGTCGCCAGCCCCACCGGGCTGGTCCGCTCCCAGGTGATGCTGACCCGGGACCGCGGCGTCCGCCTGGTGCTGAACCTGGCCCCGCTGCTCCAGCAGGAAGGGACCACGCCGAGCGCGGCAGGGACCGGCGGCACCGGCCAGCGCCGGAGCTACCAGGAACACATTGCCTTCGCGGTGGACGACCTCGTGGCGACGGCCCGCGCCGCCCAGGCCCGCGGCCTGGACTTCCTGCGGATCCCGGAAAACTACTACGAGGATCTGGAGGCGCGGTTCGACCTGGAGCCGGCTTTCCTGGCCACCCTCCGGGAGCTCAACCTGCTCTACGACCGCGATGCCGACGGCGAATTCCTGCACTTCTACACCGCCACCGTCGGCAGCGTGTTCTTTGAAATGGTGGAACGCCGCGGCGCCTACGACGGCTACGGGGCACCGAACGCCCCGGTGCGGCACGCCGTCCAGTACGACCACCTGCACCAGCTGAAGCCCACCCCCTGAGCCGAACCCCCTGGCCGAACCGACCAGTACCCACACCCAACGAAAAGGAGGCTGCCGTGCCTGAAGAGATCAACCTCGAGGTCTACAACGCGGATCCGCTCACCGAGGACGTGTCCGACAAAGCCACCGGGGCCGCACCGACGACGCACCCGCCGCTGGATGCCGCCGCGGAGTCGCAGGCGGACCTCAGCGCCGAGATGAAAGCCCTTGGCGACGCCTACGCACAGGCGCTCCAGAACGGCGCCCCGGCCGAGGTCCAGCCCCGGCTGGACTACGCGCCCTACCGCAGCAGCATCCTGCGCCATCCGACCAAGGACCTGCACCACGCGGACCCGGAAACCATCGAGCTGTTCTCCCCGGCGTTCGGGCACATGGACGTGCACGCGCTGGAATCGGACCTCACCATCCAGCACAACGGGGAACCGCTGGGCGAACGCATCGTCGTCTCGGGCCGCGTGCTCGACGGCGACGGCCGTCCCGTGGCCGGGCAGCTCGTGGAGATCTGGCAGGCCAACTCCGCCGGCCGCTACATCCACAAGAGGGACCAGCACCCGGCCCCCCTCGACCCGAACTTCACCGGCGTCGGCCGCTGCATCACGGGTGCCGACGGCTCCTACAGTTTCACCACCATCAAGCCCGGCGCCTACCCCTGGAAGAACCACCTCAACGCCTGGCGCCCGGCGCACATCCACTTCTCGCTGTTCGGCCAGGAATTCACCCAGCGGATCGTCACCCAGATGTACTTCCCCGGGGACCAGCTCTTCCCGCTGGACCCGATCTACCAGTCCATCGTGGACAAGGACGCCCGGGACCGGCTCGTGGCCACGTACAACCACGAGCAGACCAGGCCCGAATGGGCGCTGGCGTACAACTGGGACATTGTCCTGACCGGGTCGAAGCGGACCTGGACCGAGAACGAGGCCCTGGGAGCAGAAAGTGATGATCATGAGTAACCCCACCAAACTCACCCCCACCCCCGGACAGACCGTCGGACCGTTCTACGGCTACGCGCTGCCCTACCCGAAGGACCGCGAGCTCCTGGCTCCCGGCTCCCCGGGCTCCATCCGGCTGCAGGGCACGGTCTACGACGGCGCCGGACACCCGATCCCGGACGCGATCCTGGAAATCTGGCAGGCCGACGCCGACGGCAATGTCCCGCAGCACGCGGGTTCGCTCGTGCGGGACGGCTACACCTTCACCGGCTTCGGCCGCAGCGCGGTGGGCAACACCGGGGCCTACACCTTCACGACGGTGAACCCGGGTCCCACAGAAGAAGGCGCGGCGCCGTTCATCTCCGTCGCGGTCTTCGCCCGCGGCCTGATGAACCGGCTCTTCACGCGTATCTACCTGCCGGAAAACGAGAAGGCCCTGGCCGCAGACGCGCTGCTGTCCTCGCTCGAGCCGGAACGCCGCCAGACGCTGATCGCACGCCGGGACGCCGACGGCGGCCTGACCTGGGACCTCCGGCTCCAGGGCGAGGGCGAGACCGTGTTCCTCGACTTCCATGGAACAAAAACACAGGACGCCTCGAAGTGACATCCTTCGAATCCGACGGCGGCGCCGGCCTGCACGGCGATTTTGGCCTGCTGAGTCCCGTGTCGGCGTCGCCCTTTGTGGCGGCGCTGACCGGGGACCGGGCTGTCCTGGCCGCCATCCTGCAGGTCGAGGCCGCCTGGGCCCAGGTCCTGGAGGTGGCGTCCCTCACCCCGGCCGGTTCCGCCGCCGTGGTGGCGGCAGCAGCCGACGTGAGCCGATACGACGTCGTGGACATCGCCGTACGCGCCCAGGGCGGCGGTAACCCGGTGATCCCGCTGCTGGCAGATCTCCGTGCCCAGATCCGGGCCCTCGACACCGGCGGAATCGGCGCTGACCTCGCCGTACACGCCTCGCTGACCAGCCAGGACGTCCTCGATACGGCCCTCATGCTGCTGGCCCGGGACGCCCTCCGCGGGCTCTTCACCGAGCTCGTGGCAGCGACTTCGGCGCTGTCCGCCCTCGCGGAACAGCACGCGGAAACGCTGTGCGTGGGCCGCAGCCTGACCCAGCATTCGCTGCCGTTCACATTCGGGCTCAAGGCCGCGCAATGGTTCGCCGGACTGGCCGCCGCGGCGCGCCGGCTGGGGGCCATTGAACTGCCGGTACAGGCCGGGGGAGCGGCCGGAACCCTGGCCGCGGGCACCGTGCTGACCGCCGGCATCGCAGTCACGCCCTTTGACCTGGCCGACCGTCTGGCCGCCGGACTGGGCCTCGCGCCCGTCCCCGCGCCGTGGCACACCAACCGGCTCGCCGTCACCGCACTGGGCGATGCCCTGGCCGCCGTGACCGACGCCGCCGGCAAGATCGCCGCCGATGTGCTCTTCCTGAGCCGCCCGGAAGTCGCCGAGCTGGCCGAGCCGCGCGCCGCCGGCCGGGGAGGCTCCTCGGCCATGCCGCAGAAGCAGAACCCCGTGCTGTCCGTGCTGATCCGCAGCGCAGCCCTGCAGGCACCCGGGCAGGCCGCCCAGCTGCACCTCGCCGCCGCCAACTTCAACGACGAACGCCCCGACGGTGCCTGGCACAGCGAATGGCCGGCGCTCCGCCAGCTGCTCCGGCTCGCCCTCGGTGCCGCCGGGCAGCTCCGCGAACTCGCCGAAGGGCTGCAGGTCTTCCCCGGCGCCATGCGCCGCAACCTCGGCCTCTCCGGACCGCTGCTGCTCAGCGAGGGCGTATCCGCTGCGGTGGCACCGCTCCTGGGACCGGACGATTCAGGCCATACCGGCAAGCAACAGCTCCAGGCGGTCGTGGACCAGGCGCTCCGGGCACCGGCTTCGGAACAGGCCTCCACCTACCGCCGCCTCCTCCGCGCGGCCGTCCCGGACGAAAAACTCTCCGACGCCCGGCTTGAGGAACTGCTGGATCCGGCGAACTACCTCGGCCTGGCCGCCGAAATTTCCCGCCGCATCCTCGCGGCCTACCCCGAGTACGCCGGAACCGCAGCCGGCGCCCCCGACGCCTCACCGACCCCCGACCTGAACGGAGCCTCCCGTGGCTAGACCAACAGTCAAGGCAGTACTGCTTTCCCCCCAGCGCCCGCTCGGGGACAAGCCCCTCCTGGTGCTGGGGCCGTCCCTGGGCACCTCAACGTTCCTGTGGACCCAGGCCGGAGCGCTGCTCGGGGAGCAGGACGTCGACGTCGTCGCCTGGGACCTTCCCGGCCATGGCATCTCGCCCGCCGCCACGGAAACCTTCAGCGTCGCGGAACTGGCCGACGCCGTCGTCGAGCTGGTCGATTCGATCGCGCCGGGTGCGCGCTTCCACTACGCCGGCGTCTCCCTCGGCGGCGCCACCGGGCTGCAGCTGGGGATCAAGCACGGCGAACGGCTCAAGAGCCTGTCCGTGCAGTGTTCCGGGGCGAAGCTCGGAACCCCCGAAGGGTGGCTGGAACGCGCCGACACCGTGCGCACCCAGGGCACCCCGGTGATGATCCAGGGCTCGGCGCAGCGCTGGTTCGGCCCCGGCTTCATGGACCGCGAGCCCGAGCGCAGCAGCCGCCTCTTGCACGCCCTGCGCGATGCCGACCGCTTCAGCTACGCCTTCTGCTGCGAAGCCCTCGCCGCCTATGACGTCCGGAACAACCTCGGCAGCATCAGCGTCCCCACCCAGGCCGTCGCCGGCGCGCACGACACCGTCGCCCCGCCGTCGTTCGCCGAGGAGATCGCCGAAGGCATCACCGCGGGCGGAGGCACCGCGAGTGCCGTGACACTCGGGGGCGTGGCACACCTGGCTCCGTTTGAGGCACCCGCGCACGTTGCCGAACTGCTGCGGAGCCTCATCGCCTGGACCGAATCCCGCGGAGCCGGCAAGTGACGGCCGCCGAGCGCAGCGGACCGGAAAGAAATGGCGTTGTCCAGCCCGACGCCACCAGCCAGCAAATCTACGACGGCGGCATGGCCGTCCGCCGCGAGGTGCTCGGGGCCGCGCACGTGGACCGCGCCAACGCCACCAAGGATGCCTTCACCGAGGACTTCCAGGACATGATCACCCGCATCGCCTGGGGCGGCATCTGGACCCGGCCGGGCCTGACCCGGCAGATGCGCTCCGCTGTCACCATCACCGCGATGGTGGCCCACGGGCACTGGGAAGAACTGGCCATGCACATCCGCGCCGCCCTCACCAACGGCCTGAGCAGGGACGAGGTCAAGGAAATCCTGCTGCAGACCGCCATCTACTGCGGGGTTCCCTCCGCCAATACCGCCTTCAAGACCGCCCAGCAGGTGTTTGCCGAGCTCGACGCAACCGCTACTCCACCCAACTAGGCAGCACTAAGTGTCGTTTTGGGCCCTCATAACGACAATTACTGCTACCTAGTTGGGTACCCACAGCCTTTCCCCGGAGCTTTCGCTCACACAGAATCAGAGGAGCAAAATGAATCAGGCTTTTGTGTACGACGCCGTGCGGACACCCTTCGGCAAGTTCGGCGGCAGCCTCGCCGCCGTCCGCCCGGACGACCTCGCCGCGCACGTAATCGGCGAGATCGTCAAGCGCGCCCCGAAGCTCGACGTCGAGCAGATCGACGAAGTAGTGTTCGGCAACGCCAACGGCGCCGGCGAGGAAAACCGCAACGTCGCCCGGATGGGCACCTTGCTGGCCGGGCTGCCGGTCTCGATCCCGGGCACCACCGTCAACCGGCTCTGCGGCTCCTCGCTGGACGCGGCCATCATCGCGTCCCGCCAGGTCAACACCGGCGACGCGGAGCTGATGCTGATCGGCGGCGTCGAATCCATGAGCCGCGCCCCCTGGGTGTTGCCCAAGACCGAGAAGCCCTACCCGGCAGGGGACCTCACCCTGGCCTCCACCACGCTGGGCTGGCGTCTGGTCAACAAGGCGATGCCCGCCGAGTGGACCATCTCCCTGGGCGAGGCCACGGAACGGCTACGCGAAAAGTACGGCGTGACCCGCGAACAGCAGGACGAATTCTCCGCCAGCTCGCACAATCTCGCCGCCGCGGCCTGGGATGAAGGCTTCTACGACAACCTCGTCACCATGGTGCCGGGCACAGGCCTCACCCGCGACGAGGGCATCCGCGCCGGCTCCTCGGCCGAGAAGCTTGCCGGGCTCAAGACCGTGTTCCGCACCGAGAACGGCACCGTCACCGCCGGCAACGCCTCCCCGCTGTCCGACGGCGCCTCCGCGGCCTGGCTCGGCAGCGAGAACGCCGCCGGCATGCTCGGCCTGGAGCCGCTGGCCCGCATCGCCGGCCGCGGCGCGCACGCGAATGATCCCCAGTTCTTCGGCTACGCCCCGGTGGAGGCCGCCAACAAGGCCCTCGCCAAGGCCGGCATCGGCTGGGACCAGGTGGGCGCCGTCGAACTCAACGAGGCCTTCGCCGCGCAGTCCCTGGCCTGCATCAACGCCTGGGGCATCGACCCGGGAATCGTGAACCGGCACGGCGGCGCCATCGCCATGGGCCACCCGCTCGGCGCCTCCGGCGGCCGCATCCTCGGCACCCTGGCCCGCAGCCTGCAGGCCTCCGGTGAGCGCTGGGGCGTCGCCGCGATCTGCATCGGCGTCGGCCAGGGCCTGGCCGTGGTCCTTGAAAACGTCACCGCTTCCGCCGTACCGTCGGCAAAAACAGTCACAGTAAAGGGATAGGACATGCTGAACTTCGTAGACAGCGTCGGCGAGGCCGTCGCCGGCGTCAAAGACGGCTCCACGGTGATGATCGGCGGCTTCGGCAACGCCGGCCAGCCGTTCGAACTCATCGACGCCCTGATGGACTGCGGCGCCACGGACCTGACGGTGGTCAACAACAACGCCGGCCAGGGCGACCAGGGCCTCGCGCTGCTGATCAAGGAAGGCCGGGTGAAAAAGATGATCTGCTCCTTCCCGCGGCAGTCCGACTCCTGGCACTTCGACGCCAAGTTCCGCGCCGGCGAGATCGAGCTCGAACTCGTGCCGCAGGGCAACCTGGCCGAGCGGATCCGCGCCGCCGGCGCCGGGATCGGCGGCTTCTTCACCCCCACCGGCTACGGCACCACGCTGGCCGAGGGCAAGGAAACCCGCATCCTCGACGGCCGCGGCCAGGTCTTCGAGACCCCCATCCACGCCGACGTCGCCCTCATCAAGGCGCTCACGGCGGACGGGAAGGGCAACCTCGTCTACCGCAAGACCGCCCGGAACTTCGGCCCCATCATGGCCGCAGCCGCCAGGCACACCGTGGTCCAGGTGTCCGAGATCGTGCCCACGGGCGGCCTCGACCCGGAAATCATCGTGACCCCCGGAATCTACGTCAACAGCATTGTGAAGGTGGCCTGAGATGAGCGTCCAGACGAGTATCCAGACCTCCGACAAGCCGCTGGGGCGCGATGACCTGGCCCGACTGGTGGCCCGGGACATCAAGCCGGGCTCCTTCGTGAACCTCGGCATCGGCCAGCCCACGCTGGTCTCCAACTATCTTGCGCCGGAGCAGAACATCACGCTCCACACCGAGAACGGCATGCTCGGCATGGGCCCGGAAGCCACCGGGGACCAGATCGACGGCGACCTCATCAACGCCGGCAAGATCCCGGTGACCGAACAGCCCGGGGCGTCCTACTTCCACCACGCCGACTCCTTCGCGATCATGCGTGGCGGGCACCTGGACATCTGCGTCCTCGGTGCCTTCCAGGTCTCGGCCACCGGGGACCTCGCCAACTGGCACACCGGTGCGCCGGACGCGATCCCGGCCGTCGGCGGCGCGATGGACCTCGCCACCGGGGCCAAGGACGTCTTCGTGATGATGACGCTCCTGACCCGCGACGGGGTGTCCAAGCTCGTGGAAGCCTGCACCTATCCGCTGACCGGGATTGGCTGCGTGACGCGCGTGTACACGGACAAGGCGGTCTTCCTGACCGGACCCGAGGGAGTCGAGGTCCGGGAAACCTTCGGCTGCACCCTGGCGGAGCTGCAGGCGATGGTGCCCGTGCCGCTCAAGGCCGCGGCCGCCGTCTGACCCTGGGGCCGAACGGGCACTTCAGGCCCGCAAATCGGCGGTTTCGGGGCCTGAAGTGCCCGTTCGCGCGGGATAGCGCGGGATAAAGTGTTGCGAGACCGAGAGGCGTGGAAATGATTGAGGCAGCAAGCGGCGTCAGGAGCGGTGGCGCACCCGCGGCCAGCGACCAGTACGTGCAGTCGCTGGCGCGCGGGCTCGCGGTGATCCGGGCCTTCGACACGGACCACCCGAAGATGACGCTGACCGAGGTGGCCGCCCGGACGGACCTGACCCGGGCCACCGCCCGGCGGTTCCTGCACACCCTGGTGGAGCTGGGGTACGTCCGCACCGACGGCAAGGTCTTCGCGCTGACCGCCAGAGTGCTGCAGCTGGGCTACGCCTACCTGTCCGGGCTGTCCCTGCCGCAACTCGCACAGCCGCATCTCGAGGAGCTGTCGCTCCAGCTGGGCGAATCGACCTCGGCCGCCGTGCTGGACGGGACGGACATCGCCTACATCGCCCGGGTGGCCACCCGCCGGATCATGACCGTTGGCATCACGGTGGGCACCCGGTTCCCGGCCTACGCGACGTCGATGGGCCGGGTCCTGCTCGCGGCGCTCCCGCCCGCCGAGCTCGCGCAATACCTCGCCGCCGCCGAGATCCGCCCCCTGACGCCACGGGCAATCGGCACCGGGGAGGCGCTGCAGGCTGAGCTGGCTGTGGTGCGCTCGCAGGGCTGGTGCCTGCTGGACCAGGAACTCGAACTCGGGCTGATGTCCGTCGCGGCGCCGGTCCATGACGGGCCCAAGGTGGTCGCCGCGATCAATGTCTCGCTGCAGGCCCAGTCCGTGGCCGCGCAGCCGGACCCGGAGGCCTACCTGGACTCGGTGCGGAAGGCTACCGTGGCCACCGCGGCACTGGTCTCCGCGGACCTGTCCGGCGGGCGTTAGCTGTCAGCTCTCGGGGTCTTTGACCGGTGCCGTGGACACGGTGATGGTGACCCCGGAGGCGTCGTCACGGATCTTGAGGTGCAGTTCCCTACCCACGAGTGAGGAGTGGATGTCCTCGCTGTCCTCGGGTGCGAGCTGCTCAGCCAGCCGCGTGACCGCCAGTGCCATCGCCCGTCCCCAGTCATGGGGATCCGTGCTGGACGCCTCAGCCTCGGCTGAGTAGTTTTCCTGTGGTTCGGTCATGTGCCCCCGCCTCCATTGTCCGGAGCGCGGCCTGTCCGGCTGATCCGGGCAGGCATCCGGCCGGCTGTCAGAAAAGCCCGGCACGCTCCAGTACATAAGCATGGCCAGTTTAGTGACGGCGGTGCGGCAACGTCCATGATCGGCGGCCCCGCTGCCTAAGTTACGCGGGGAAATCCCGCTAGGATTTCACTTCGGGACACTTCCCGCCCACCCGCCCGTGAAGGACACCATGACAGAGAACAACCCCGCGCTTGATGGCAAAACGCCTGAAGGCACAACGCCTGATGGCACGACACAGCCCAGGCGCGCCGCCGTGATCATCAACCCCATGAAATCCTCGGGCGAAGATTTCAAGGCGGCCTTCCACCGGCTGTGCGAGACGCAGGGCTGGGCCGAGCCGCTCTGGCTGGAGACCACTGCGGAGGACACCGGCCTGGGCCAGGCCCGCGAGGCATTGGAGGCGGAGGTCGACGTCGTCATTGCCGCCGGCGGGGACGGCACCGTCCGTTGCGTGGCCGAGATCCTTGCCGGCACCGGAACGCCGATGGGCCTCGTCCCGATGGGAACGGGCAACCTGCTGGCCCGCAACCTCGGGATCGACATCACTGATCCCGTTGCCGCCAGCCATGACATCCTGACCGGCACGGATGCCAAGGTGGACGTGGTCAAGGCGAGCCTGGACCACTCGGAGGACGAACAGCTTTTTCTCGTGATGGCCGGGCTCGGCTACGACGCCGCGATCATGGCGAACACGGTGGACGGACTCAAGGACCGCGTGGGCTGGCTCGCCTACGTCGAGGCCGGGATCCGCCACCTGCCCGGCAAGCCCGTCAAGGCGAAGATCAGCATCGACGGACAGCACCCGGTCCGCCGCCGGATCCGCAGTGTGATGGTGGGAAACTGCGGCAAGATCATGGGCGGCGTGGAGGTCTTCCCCGACGCCAAGCTGGATGATGGCATCCTCGACGTCGTGATCCTGGCGCCCGCAGGGAAGCTTGGCTGGCTCACCGTGCTCGCCGGAGTGTTCGGCCGGAAGAACAGCAAGAACACGTCCGTGGAGTACTTCAGGGGCAAGTCAGCGGAGATCGAGCTTGATCACGAGCAGGAATTCCAGCTCGACGGCGACCACACCGGCAAGGCCAAGCACCTCAAGGTGACGGTCGAACACGAGGCCCTGACAGTCCGAATGACGGTCTAGGCAGGATCTGCCGGCGCGGCCGGACGGCGGGAAAGGATCTCGGCGAGCTCGGCCAGGCGGTGGGCGCGTGCGGACTCCGCCGGCGTGAACGGTTCGCCGGGCCGGGAGAACGTGATCGGTCCGTGCCAGGCGGTTGGGATCCTCAGGACGGTGCCGTCGCCTTGTGTGCCGTCCCCTGGTGTGCCGTCCCCTGCTGTGCCGTCCCTTTCGGGGGCTGTTTCGGCGGGGTCCGTGTCTGCATCCGGTGCCGGCTCGATCCGGGCGCGCAGCAGTTCCGCCACCGCCAGCGGTAGTTCCTCGGGATTCACCGCGATCCGGGCGGCCAGGCTCAGCGCACCGGTCTGGCCGTCCGCCATCGCCAACGCCGTGGTGGGCCAGACCTGCGGTTCACTGCCGCCGCCGTCGCGCAGGGCACGGAGCAGTTCGCCTTCGCGCAGTTCACCGGGCGCCGAGAGCACGAACTCGTCGAGCACGCCGCCGGCCACGGGGTGGACGTGGATGCTCAGGATGTTGGCGTCCAGCCGGGCCAGCGAATGCGTCACCTTCTGCAGGGAACCGGGGTGGTCCGTCAGTACCGTGCGGGCCCGCCAGAGGGCCGGGGCCGCTCCCAGCTTCTTGCGGTGGCGCAGGGCCGGGGCGTGCAGCCAGCTCCGCAGGATCCGGGCCGCGGAGGGCTCCGCGACCCAGATCACGAGGACGGTGGCGGTCAGGGTGAGGACCAGGACTTTGGCCAGGTAGGGCAGATGGGTTTCCACCACCGCGGCGTGCACGAGCAGTTCGATCGGCAGCATCACGGCGATATTGGCCAGGGTCAGCCGGGCCTTGGTCGGTTCGGGCATCTGGCCGCACACTTCGCAGCTCAGCTCGGAGGTGGCATGGGCTGTGGGCTTCATGGCTCCATGATGTCCGGCTGCTGTTACGGCCCTGTTGCGGGCCGGTGACTTTTTCAGTCGGTCTAGCGGCTGCGTGCGCCCGCGTGTTGGGCCGTGTGCTCACCGGCGTGGACGGCCGTGTGCTCACTGGTGTAGTCGGCCGTGTGGCCGGCCGCGTGTTCGCCGGTCCGTTCCGGGGCCGCGAGCTGGGTCAGCAGGTCGCGTATTTCGGCGAGCAGGGCGGTGTCCGCGGGCACGGGCTCCTCTTCGGGTTCCATTGTGGCGAGGCGCCTCTTGACGATCGTGTTGATCCGGTTCATGGGCGCCACGAAGATGAAGTAAACCACCGCCGCGGTGATCAGGAAGGTGACAAAGGCCGTGATGACCGCGCCGAAATTGACAAACGTTTTCTGGTTGCCCGGCCAGATGTGGAAGCCCAGTCCGTCGGTCTCGACGCCGCCGGCAGCGGCGATGATGGGGTTGACGATGTTCGAGGTGAATGCGCTGACGAGGGCGGTGAAGGCGGTGCCGACCACCACCGCGATGGACAGTTCGATCACGTTGCCGCGCAGGATGAAATCCTTGAATCCTTTGAGCATGGGGGTCCTCCGGGGTGCCTTGGCGTACGTCGTCCAGTGGTGACTCCGTTGGCGGGAATCAACCGCTAGACGCTACCACTTCCCTGCCTGTTTCCGCGGACCGTGACGGGTTCCACTCAATGGAGCGCGATGCGGATCCCGCACCGTTCCGGCGTAGAATCCAGTCTGGATGCCAGTGCCGCCGTCGTAATCATCGGACCGCAACGAAGGGCGCAGACCACTCGTGAAGCTGTTCGCCGAGATGTTCACCATGGCACCCGGCCACAAGGACTATCAGGTCGCCATCCGCTGCGCCGTCGGCGTCTTTGTCCCGCTGATCACCCTGGTGCTGCTGGACCGCCTGAATCTGGCCATCTTCGCCTCCTTCGGCGCCTTCACCGGGATCTACGGCCGAAATGAGCCGCACGCCAAACGCTTCGTCCTCCAGTTCCGCGCCGGGACGCTGATGCTGCTGGTTATGCTGCTGGCCGCCTTGGCAGCACGCGCGGGCGGTGCCCTTGATCTCTCCACGGCGGACACCATCTGGATGCAGGTCGTCGCGACCACCCTGGTGGCCGGGGGCTGTTCGCTGATCGTCGCCTGGTGGCGGCTCCGCCCGGCGGGCTCGCTCTTCCACATCTTCGCTTTCGCGGCCATCGCCTCCATCCCCAGCCAGCCGCCGCTCTGGCAGGCCATGCTCGTGGCCGTGCTGACGGTCGCCTTCTCCCTGCTGATCGGTATGTCCTCCCGCGTGGCCCGGAGCCGCCGGAGCCCGTGGGTGTGGCCCCACCCCGCCCGGCTGACACCGGCCGAGAAACGGGCCGCACGGCTCGAAAGCCTCGGCTACCTCGTGGCTGCCGGGCTGGCCGGAACGCTCGGGACCCTGGCCGGCGAATGGCTGGGCTTCGGCCACAACTACTGGGCCATGGTGGCAGCCGTTGTCCCGCTCGTGGGGCACACCACCCGTCATCGTGTGAGCCGCGGGGTGCAGCGTATCGTCGGCACGGCCGTGGGGCTGGTCCTGCTGGCCGGGATCCTGCTGCTGCAGCCGGCGCCGTGGCAGACCGTGCTGGTGATCGCCGCCTGCCAGTTCGGCGCCGAGATGTTCATCGCCCGCCAGTATGTGCTCGCCCAGATTTTCGTGACGCCGCTGGCCCTGATCTCGACCCTGCTGGTGGCGCCCTCGGCTCCCGGGCTGCTGCTGCGGGACCGGATCCTGGAGACCGTCATCGGTGCCGCCGTCGGCATCGGCGTCGTGCTGGCGCCCACAGTGTGGCGCCAGCTGCGTGCCCGGCACGCAGCACGCCGCCGCCTGACGCCCTAGGCGTCCTCGGAGGCCGGCGCCCCGGCAGCCTGCGTCCCCGCCGGAGCCTTTGCCTCGGCCCCTGCCCTTTCCTGCGGCGCGGGGTGCGAGATCCGCTGCGGCACAATGGCCAGCGCGGCCACGGCAATCACGGCAGCTGCGGCAAAGGTGTAGAAACCCCACGGGTAGGCGATGCCGGCTGCCACCAGGGTGCCCGTCACTGCGGGGCCGAGGATCGCACCCAGCCGGCCGATGCCGGCGGAGTAGCCCAGTGCAGTCGCCCGCAGACGGCTGGGGAAGAGCTGGCTGACCCAGGCGTAAACGAGGACCTGGGAGCTGAAAACGAAGACGCCGGTGACGAAGACCGCCGCGTTGAGGAGCAGCTCGTTCTGAAGCTTGATGCTCAGCACGGCCAGGAGAACAGCTGACAGGCCGAACCACAGCAGGACCACCTTTTTGGCGCCGTGCTTGTCCGCGAGGATGCCGGCGATGACCAGTCCGACGACGGCGCCCACGTTGAGCACCAGCAGCTGTCCAATGCCCGCGGCGATGGAGTAGCCCGCGGAGGCCATGAGCTGCGGAAGCCACGTGTTCAGGCCGTAGACGAGCAGGAGCCCCATGAACGACGCGATCCCGACGCCGATTGCCACCACGGGGTAGGGCTTCCTGGCGAGGTCGCGGAAGCTGGCTGCCTCCGCAGGTTCGTCCGCCTGCTTGACCGGCGGCAGGGACTCGGGCAGCTTGAACCACAGGAACGGCAGGAGGGCCAGCCCGGCCATGCCGCCGATGACGAACATCATCCGCCAGTTGGGGATCAGCAGGAGTGCCAGGAAAGCAGTGATGACGGCACCGACGTGGTAGCCGGTCATGGTCCTTGTGGTGGACCGGCCGGCCGAGCCCTCCTTGGTGGCGTAGTCGTTCATGTAGGCCAGCGCCGCGGGCAGGCAGGCGCCGAGACCCAGGCCGGCAAGCAACCGGAAGGTGCTGAACACCAGGACGTTGGGGGCGATCACGACCGCGAGGGTGAACAAGGAGAACCAGGCGACGCAGGCGATCAGCAGCCGGCGGCGGCCGAACCGGTCCGAGAGCGGGGCGATGAAGAGCGCGCCCAGGCCCACGCCCACCAGGGAAATCGTGGCGGCCAAGGTGGCGCCCACGGCGTCGAACCCGAGTTCCTGGGTCTTGATCAGCGTCGGGATGACGGTGCCCAGCACCACCAGATCGAAACCGTCAAGCGCCATGGCCAGCCAGCACAGCCAAACAGGCCAGCGGGAAGTGCGGTCAGCGGACGTCATTGGCATGGCAACCTCGAAGATAGGGCTCGGCGTCGAGCGGGCAGGAAGGCGAAGGCCGGAGCGGCGGGTTCCGGTGCGTGACAACGGGCACTTCGGCTGGTTCCGACACGAGAGTTGTATCACCGGCAGGTGTAATGTGGGACACCACAAACCGTTCAATGGAATGCCGGGCGCCGCTCCGGAAGCCCAGGAAGCAGGAATCGTGGCGAACTCGAGCACGGGCGACTCCGTCGTGGACCGCGTGGTGCGGGTCATTGCGGCGTTTCCCGAGGGCGTCACGGTGCTGCAGCTCTCGGAGCTCGCGGCCAGGGCCCAGCTGCCCGTGACCACCGCCCACCGGCTGGTCCGGCAGCTCGCCGGGCACGGGCTCCTAGAACTGGGCAGCGGCGGCTCGGTCCGGCTGGGACTGCGGCTGTGGGAACTCGTGAACCGGAATTCACCGACCCTGGCCCTCCGCCAGGCCGCCATGCCCTTCATGGAGGACATCCAGCAGGTGCTCAACCAGAACGTGAACCTGGCGGTGCTGGACGGCTGGGAAGCGCTCTTCGTCGAACGGCTGTCCCGCCGCGGGTCGGTACCGAACCGGGCGCAGATCGCCGGCCGGATGCCCGTCCACATCTCCTCGGCCGGCCTGGCGCTGATGGCCGGCCAGCCCCCGGCCGTCCAGGCGGACTATCTGCGGCAATTCCAGGACCCCGCCGGCAAGCTGGGCGCGGACGGGCTCCGGACCCTGCTCCAGGAGGCCGCGGGCCACGGCTTCGCCCAGCTGGCCGGTGTGGTGGATCCGGACACATGGGGAATTGCGGTGCCCGTGCGGGAGGCCAGGAACCGCACGGTGGCGGCGCTCGGCGTCGTCGTCCCGCTCCAGGAGATGCGCCTCCAGGCGCTGGTCCCGGCCCTGCAGACCGCCGCCCGGGGGATCGGGCGGCAGCTGAACGAGACGAATAGCATCGAGATATTCCATTCAGCGGAATCCATGTAACGTCCGTCACGCCACCGGACGCAGACTGTAGCCAGAGACTTCCCGAGCCGCAACGAAGCGAGGAACACATGGCCAACCGTCAAGTCATCACCACCCAGGTCGCCATCCTGGGCGCCGGCCCGGCAGGGCTCATGCTGTCCCACCTCCTGGCAGGGGCGGGGATCGACTCCACCGTCATCGAGGTCCGCAGCCACCAGGACATCTCGGAAACCGTCCGCGCCGGCATCCTGGAACACGGCTCGGTGAACCTGCTCGTGGACAGCGGCGTCTCGGACCGCGTCCTGCGCGACGGGGACCGGCACGACGGAATCGAACTGCGCTTCAACGGGGAAAGCCACCGGATCGATTTTCAGGACCTCGTCGGCGAATCCGTCTGGCTCTACCCGCAGACCGACGTCTTCGCCGACCTCGCCGCACGGCGCAGGGCCGACGGCGGCGACGTCCGGTACAGCGTCACCGCCACCACGATCCATGACATCGAAGGCAAGCCACGGGTCTGGTTTACGGATGCGGACGGCGTCGAGTACGAACTCCAGGCCGACTTCATCGCCGGCGCGGACGGTTCGCGCAGCCACTGCCGCTTCCAGATTCCCGAGGCGCAGCGCAAGTGGTACTTCCACGAATACCCCTTCGCCTGGTTCGGCATCCTGGCCGAGGCGCCGCGCAGCTCCGATGAGCTGATCTACGCCAACTCGGGGAACGGCTTCGCCCTGATCAGCCAGCGCACCGAGACCGTGCAGCGGATGTACTTCCAGTGCGATCCCAACGAGGACGTCAACAACTGGGACGAGGACCGCATCTGGGACGCCTTCCGCAGCCGGGTGAACGGCAACGGGTTCGAACTCAAGGAAGGCCCGGTCATCGACAAGATGGTCCTGAAGTTCCGCAGCTTCGTGCACGCCCCGATGCGGCACGGAAAACTTTTCCTGGCCGGGGATGCGGCCCACACCGTCCCGCCGACCGGCGCGAAGGGCCTGAACCTGGCACTCCACGACGTCAAGGTGCTCTTCGAAGGGCTGGACAGCTTCTACCGGACCGGCAGCACCGCGCTCCTGGATGGCTACAGCGACCGCGCCCTGGACCGGGTCTGGAAGGCGCAGCAGTTCTCCTACTGGATGACGTCCATGCTGCACACCCCGGCCGGCGCAGACGACTTCGCCCGCGCCCGCCAGCTCGGCGAGCTCAACTCGGTGGTCTCGTCACGCCACGGCCGCGCCTACCTCGCCGAGGCCTACACCGGCTGGCCCGGCACTCGCTAGGCACCCCACGAGGCGCCCATAGGGCGTCCGCTAACCGGCCGGTCAGGGCACGCGGACGGGCTCGTCCCGCGCGGCTTCCACCGGGACCGGCGTCGTGCCTTCCTTGTCATCGGCGCCGGCCTTCGCCTTTTTGGAAGGCTTCCGGCCGGCTCTGCCGTAGACCAGATACATCGTCACTCCGGTGATGACCATGAGCAGCACCGTGTAGACGAAGGTGTTGGACACGCCGTCCACGCCCTCAGTGTCCTCAGCCCTGTGATTCAGGTGGAATCGAACGCGCCATACGGGGTCGCAGCAGGAGCAGGCAAGCGGCTAGCGTGGCCTATAGGCGTCGGCGCGGTGGTCAATGCGGTGGATGTACATGATGTGGTCTTCGACATCGAGGGTGAACAGCACGCGGTAGTCGCCGCGGCGTGCCGTGCGCAGGCCCAGCAGTTCGTTGGTCAGCGGTTTGCTGAGCCTGTAGGGATCGTCAGCCAGGACACCGGTGATGAATTCGACGATCGCCGTGGCGGCTTTCTCCGGCAGCCGGCGGAATCCCTTGAGCGCGGGGCTGGTGACTTCAACCTTCCACGGTCCCTGTTGAGTCACCTCGGCGGCAATCCAAATTCACGGCGCAATTGGTCACCGCTGACCGTCTTGCCCTCGGCAATGTCACGCTTGGCCTGCTCCAGGTCTTCTCGGATGTTCGGCTGCGAAAGCCAGTGGATCGTTTCCTGAAGGGATTCAAGGTCATCCGCAGACATCAGCACGGCGGACGGGTGTCCGTGTCTGGTGATTTGAATGATTTCGTGGGTCTTGTCCGCCTCTTCCACGAGGGCGGAAAGCTTGTCTTTCGCTTCACTTAGCGGCACCGTTCTCATGCCCAAAGTTTAGCTAAATATCAGGCCACTTGGTAGCCTGATATTTAGCCGATAACGGCCGACATTTCCTGGACCGTGGACCCGTTAGCTAGGAAACTCCTGCTAGGCCATGGCGGTGTGTGCGGCGCTGTGCGAGTCGATGGCCTTGGCGTAGCAGTACGAGTGCTCCACCCCGACGTAGGGCCCGAAGTTCGGCACCGGTTCAAAGCCCGAACTCTCGTAGAAATGCCGGCCGTCGGGCTGGGCCGAGCCCGCCTCTGCCGTGATGGAGGTGATGCCGAGCGCATGCGCGTGGGCTTCCAGCGCGGCCAGAATCGAACTGGCCACGCCGGAACCGCGCGTATACGGCAGCACGTAGAGCCGCTTGATCTCGGCAGTGTGGTCGCCCAGGATTCGCAGTCCGCCGCAGCCCACGGGCTGGCCGGAGGCCTTGTCGTGCGCCACGAGGAACACTGCGGTGTCGGCTTCCGACGGCGGCGGCCCGGGCTCGTGGTCGCTGGTGCCGAAGCGGGCGTCCAGTTCCGCCTGCTGGGCAGCGCGCAGATCGGCGCCCACGGGGTTGGCCCAGGTGACCTGCCTGATGTTCAGCCGCGGGTTGGTCTGCATGACTGCCTCGATTCTCCGAAGGGTTATGCAGATCAAGGCTAGGCAGCGCCGGTTTCGGCTGTGTTTCCTGCGCGTAAGGCTTCGGAGAACTCCGCTACACCGAGCGGCCGGTGGGGTCCTCCGCCATCGGGTCCGCGAGGCTGAGTCCGCCCACCGGACTGCCGTCCCAGTGGATGAGCCGCCAGCCGCCGTCGGGGTCCCCTTCCAGGGCCACGATCCCGGTGTTGGCCAGCACGTGCCGGGCGGCGAAGTCCGGTTCCATGTTGGCGGCCCGCAGCCCGGCCCAGACGCGGATCGCGGCGCCGTGGCTGACCACGGCCACCGTCCCGGCGTTGCCCGCTCCTGCGGCCGCGGCGGCAATCCGCGCGATCGAGGCGTCGTATCGTTCAAAGAATTCGTGCCCGGTGGGGCCGGCCGGCATCCGGCGGTCCAGTTCGCCGGCAGCCCAGCCGAACACCGTCCGGAGGTAGCGCATATGCGATTCCCGGTCAGTCAGCTTTTCCAGCGCCCCGGCTTCAATCTCCCGCAGCCCCGGGAGCACCTCGACCCCGAGCCCCCGCGCCGTGGCCAGCGGCGCCGCGGTGATCTGGGTGCGGATCAGGGTGGACGCAAAGATCAGATCGATCTGCTCATTCGCCAGCGACCGTGCCAGGGCGGCGGCCTGCCGCTCACCGAGTTCGGTCAGCCCAGGCCCGGGATGGGCGGTGTCCAGCTGGCCCAGGACATTGCCGGGCGTCTGGCCGTGGCGGATGAGCAGAAGCCTCATTTGAGGTGGTCCACCAGCTTGTCCGCAATGCCGGTGTACCTACCAGGAGTGAGCGCCAGCAGCCGGGCTTCGGCGGCGGGGGAGAGGCCGAGGCTCTGGACGAACTCCTGCATCCGGGCGGCGTCGACGCGCTGGCCGCGGGTGAGATCCTTGAGCCGCTCGTAGGGGTTCTCCATGCCGTCGACGCCGGCGATGGCCTCGGCGCGCATGACCATCTGGATCGCCTCGCCCAAGACCTCCCAGTTGGTGTCCAGGTCCGCGGCCAGCACGTCTTCGGCGACGTCCAGGCGGTCGAGGCCTTTGGCCACGTTGGAGATGGCCAGGAGCGAGTGGCCGAAGGCCACACCGATGTTGCGCTGCGAGGAAGAGTCGGTGAGGTCGCGCTGCCAGCGGGAGGTGACCAGCGTGGAGCCCAGGACATCCAGGAGCCCGGAGGAGATCTCCAGGTTGGCCTCGGCGTTCTCGAAGCGGATCGGGTTGACCTTGTGCGGCATGGTGGAGGAGCCGGTGGCACCTGCGACCGGGATCTGCACGAAGTAGCCGATGGAAATGTAGCTCCAGACGTCTGTGCAGACGTTGTGCAGGATCCGGTTGAACCGCGCGACGTCGGCATACAGCTCCGCCTGCCAGTCGTGGCTTTCGATCTGCGTGGTCAGCGGGTTCCAGCTCAGGCCAAGGCCTTCAACGAAGCTCTTGGCGACGTGCTGCCAGTCGGCGCCGGGGACCGATGCCACGTGGGCGGCGTAGGTGCCGGTGGCGCCGTTGATTTTGCCGAGGTATTCGGTCCGGGCGATGCGGTCCAGCTGACGGGTCAGCCGGTGCGCGATGACGGCCAGTTCCTTGCCGAGCGTGGTGGGGGTGGCCGGCTGGCCGTGCGTGCGGGAGAGCATCGGCACGGCCCGGTTGGCCTCGGCCATGGCGCTGATCTGGGCGACCAGCTGACGGGCGGCCGGCAGCCACACGTCCTCCACGGCGCCCTTGATGCCGAGGGCGTAAGAGAGGTTGTTGATGTCCTCGGAGGTGCAGCCGAAGTGCACCATGGCGGTCAGGTGCTCGATCCCGATGCCGTTCAGGCGGCGGCCGATGTAGTACTCGACGGCCTTGACGTCGTGCACAGTGACGGCTTCAATATCGGCCAGTTCACTGACGGAGTCGGCGTCGAATTCGGTGACGATGGCGCGCAGCTTCTCCTGCTGCTCCGCGGTCAGCGGTCCGGCGCCGGGCAGCACGTTGTTGCCGGTCAGGTGGATGAGCCATTCAACCTCGACGGCGACCCGGTCGCGGTTGAGGGCGGCCTCGGAGAGGTAGTCGACCAGCGGCGCGACGGCGGACTGGTACCGGCCGTCCAGCGGGCCAAGCGCGATCTGTTGTGAGGACGCGGCGAGGGCCAGGCGTCCGGACGGCGTGCGGGTATCGGCTGTGGCGGCAGTTTCAGGCATGTCCCGATTCTTTCACGAAGTGGCACTGTGCCTTAAGTGCGCTGTTCCGTATGACTCAGGTGTTGTCCGTCCCGGGCTCCCGGAGCGGGCTTGGCCACCTGTGTTGTGCACATAGCCGGGCGGGGAGCTTCAGCACGGCTTCCGGCCGCTCTAGCGTCAGTGTCATGATCACGGGGATGACTGGCACAGTGAGCAGCAATCTGACGGCAGCTGATGCCCTGGCGTGCGCCTCGCGCAGCTACGAAGTCCAGCAGCTTGCGGCCCGGTTGGCTGCCTGTGCAGACCAGGCGGATGCTGTGCTCTCCCAGCTGGTGCGGCTGGAGCTGCAGGGCTGGCAGTCGCCGGCCGGACGCGCCTACCGGACTGCACTGTCCCTGCAGGCTGCATCCCTGCGCCGCAGCCGTAATGCCCTGCAGGACGCCGTCGCCGTTCTGCTCCGGCACGCCCAGAACGTGGTGCTGTCCTCCGGCCGGCGGGGGTCCTGATGGCCGAGGCGACGCCGGCAGGTTCCGGGGGAGCGCCCCGGCCCTCCGCTCCCGCAGCCGACGGGTTCCTCCGGATCCGCGGCGGGGTCGGTGGGCTCAGCTTCCAGTTCGAGGAGCTGCTCGCCGGAGCCGGGGCGCTCGACGCGCTGGTGGGCCAGCTCGGGTCCCTTGAGGCGGAGACCGATGCGGTGCGGCGGGCCCTGTTCCCCTATCAGGACGATTCCTACACCAGCGGCAGCAACGCCATCATCGCGGTCGGGGAGGGAGCCCGTGCCCTGGGGCGGGTCCGGGATGGCCTAGAGAGACTCTGCCGGGATGTCAGGGCCAGCCACCGGGAGTATGAATTCACCGAAGCACGGAACAGCCTGCTCCTGCGGATCGGCCGGTTCGGCCCGGGCTACGGGCCGTTGTGGGGCCTGTTCGGCCTGCCGGCGCTGACCGTTCGTGACGTCGTGGAGGATGAGGCATCCCTGGCGTCCGGGAGGCTGGCGATCCTGCTGGGAGTGCCGGCCGGCCTTGCCCGTGGCATGGGGACGCCCGGCGGTTCTCCCGGTGTCCGTGATGCCGTCCATGCGCTGGGGTCGGCGCCGGGGCTGGGCTTCCTCCGGCCCCGTCCGGTCCGGATCGCCGGGGCGGAAACGAGGATTGAGGACGTCGATGCTTCGCCGGCAGGGCTGCTGTTCCGTGCCGGGACCGTGGGCGGCAGGAGCGGCGACATTGAAGTCTTGCGGTTCGATGCGGGCAGCCGGCCGGCCTGGGTGGTCATCCTCCCGGGGACGCAGCTGGACGGACTGCCCGCCGGCAGGAACCCCTTCGATACCCTGGGCATCGCGGAGGGGCTGGGGTATGGATCGGCGGAGACGACGCCGGCCATCCGGCAGGCCCTGCGGGAGGCGGGCGCGGAGGCAGGGGAGCCGCTTGCTGCCGTGGGCTACAGCCAGGGCGGTATCCATGCCATGAACCTCAGCCAGGACAAGGCATTCCTGGCCGAATATGATCTGAAATTTGTCTTGACGGCGGGTTCACCGGTGGGCGGCATCAGCCCGGGGCCAGGGATCAGCAGCCTGCATCTGGAACACGAACAGGATTGGGTGCCGGGGGCCGACGGGCTGGCAAACCCTGATACCAGGGACCGGGTGACCGTGACACTGACCAACGCGCTGGACATCCCGCCGTTGGCGGATTTCGGCCTTGGCCCCGGGCACCGCCTCGGCAACTATACGGCCGGAGCGGAAGCCATCGCCGCGAGCAAGGACCCCTCCCTGCAGTCCTCCACCGCAGCGCTCGCGGCCGTGGTGGGGGGTGGCGGTGCAGCCACGGTCACCCGGTTCGCGCTCCGGCGCGACCCGATGCCCGCGCAACAGGGCGACCGCAGGGTGGAGGCTGGGCGCGGCGGGCCGGACAGGAAGCCGGACGGAAAACCCGACAGGGCACCGGACGGGAAGACGGGACGGAGACCGGCGGGGCACCGCGTGCGGAAAGCTGAGATCTGAGCGTAGCGGCCCTCAGCGCCTCCCGGCGCCCGCCAGCCGACCGGCCACGAGGGAGATCACCGTGATGATGATGGCCGCGAACACCGCGGTCCAGAAGAAGGTGTCGATGGTGAAGTGCACCGGGGTGTAGCCGCTCAGCCAGGACGTCAGGTAGAGCATCGCGGCGTTGATGACAATCGTGAAAAGGCCCAGGGTGAGGATGGTGATCGGGAGGGACAGCAGGCTGACGACGGGTTTGACGAGGGCATTGACCACGCCGAAGATCAAACCGATGAACAGGTACGCCAGGACGATCCCGATGGTGTCCGTGCCCTCCGTGACGCCGCTGTTCCCCACCGCAGCGGTGGTGGCCGTGGTGGAGGTGTCCAGGCCGGGGAGGATCCAGCCCGCGATTCCCAGGGCAAGCCCGTTGATGATGACCCGAACGATGAATGAGCGCATGGACCCATGCTGTCATATCTGGCACCGGCGGCGGCAGGGACGCGAAGTAGGCTAGTTGGCATGACTTCATCAGAGAACACGGCCGGGGGAATCCGGCCCCGCCCGGTGGTAGACCTCCTTCCCCGCTACGCGGCCGGCAAACCGCCCGTCCCCGTCGAGGGCGTGGTCAGCTACAAGCTTTCCTCTAACGAAAACCCGCTGCCCCCGATCCCTGCAGTGCAGCAGGCCATCGCGGCGCAGACCGACTTCAACCGCTATCCCGATCCGCTGAGCAGCAGGCTGCGCGGCGCGCTCGCGGAGTTCCTGGACGTTCCCGCCGAGGACATCGTCACCGGCGCCGGAAGCCTCGGAGCGTTGAACCAGCTGCTGGCCACCTTCGCCGGCCAGAATGACGACGGCAAGCCGGACGAGGTCATCTACGCCTGGCGCTCGTTCGAGGCGTACCCGATCTGCGTCGGCGTGGCCGGCGCCGAGAGTGTCCGGATCCCGCTGACCGCCGACGGCCGCCACGATCTGGACGCCATGGCGGCAGCGGTGACGGCCCGCACCAGGATGATCCTGCTGTGCACCCCCAACAACCCGACCGGGCCCATCCTCACCACGGCGGAAACCGAGCGCTTCCTCAAGACGGTTCCCTCCGACGTCGTGGTCGTCATCGACGAGGCCTACCAGGAGTTCGTCCGTGCAGAAGGCGCCGTTGACGGCATCGAGATGTACCGCAAGTACCCGAACGTGGTGGTGCTCCGGACCTTTTCCAAGGCCCACGGACTGGCCGGCCTGCGCGTGGGCTACAGCGTGTCCAACCCGGACCTCACCCAGCACCTGCGCGTCACTGCCACCCCGTTCGCGGTGTCCCAGATCGCCGAAATCGCCGCTGTCACCTCGCTGCAGCATTTCGAGGAGGTTGTAGAAAGGGTACAAAGCCTGGTGGACGAACGGGACCGCGTCACGGCCGGGCTCCGCGAGCTTGGATGGTTTGTCCCGGAGGCGCAGGGCAACTTTGTCTGGCTCAGCCTGGGTTCCAACAGTGCGGAATTCGCCGCCCTTGCGGGGGAGCGTGCACTCTCGGTACGCGCCTTCGGGGACGAGGGGGTTCGGGTCAGCATCGGTGAGACCGAGGCCAACACCCGCTTCCTGGAACTCTGTGCGATCTATACAAAACCGCCACGGCGTTCCTAGCGCTTAACATGACGGCCGCGGGCGAGGGCCTGCGGATAAAGTAAGGACGAGTAAGCCAAAATATATGCCGGATCTGGAATGTATTACCGGTTCGGCATATATCCCAGCGATTGCGGCGCATCCGGATGCGGCAGGCAAGGAGACGGTATGGGCGACACACATCTGCCCTCTACCGAGTTCGACGGAACCGACATGGACGACCAGCGCGAGGCGGCGGCCGAAGCCCAACTCGGCGACCCGGCCGGGCCGATGGTGCAGCTGCTGGCCCCCGACGGGACGCTGGGCACCGACCCGGTCTTCTCGGAATACGCGGAGCGGCTGGATCCGGAAAAGCTGCGCGGCTTCTATGCCGACATGGCTACGATCCGACGCTTCGACGTCGAGGCCACGGCTCTTCAACGGCAGGGGCAGCTTGCGCTGTGGGTCCCGCTGACCGGCCAGGAAGCGGCGCAGATCGGTTCCGGCCGGGCCAGCCAGCCGCAGGACTACATATTCCCCACCTACCGTGAGCACGGTGTGGCGCTGACGCGCAACGTCGATCTGGCGGAGCTCCTGCGCCAGTTCCGCGGCGTGTCCAACGGCGGCTGGAACCCCAAGGACACCAATTTCCACCTCTACACGCTGGTCCTGGCGGCGCAGACCCCGCACGCCGTCGGCTACGCGATGGGCATCCAGCGGGACCAGAAACTCGCCGCTGCCGCTGCGGCCGCTGCCGCTACCCCGAATGACGCCGCGGGCCAGGCTCCGGAGCCCAAGGCCGCCGTCGTGGTCTACTTCGGTGACGGCGCCAGTTCCGAGGGCGACGTCCACGAATCCATGGTGTTCGCCTCCTCCTACAATGCGCCCGTCGTGTTCTTCTGCCAGAACAACCATTGGGCCATCTCCGTGCCCAGCTCGGTGCAGACCCGCATCCCGCTGGCCAACCGCGCCAAGGGCTATGGCTTCCCGGGTATCCGGGTGGACGGCAACGATGTGATCGCCGTGCACGCGGTGACGGAGTGGGCGCTGGAGCATGCCCGCGAGGGCAACGGCCCGGTGCTGATCGAGGCCTTCACCTACCGCGTCGGCGCGCACACCACGGCGGATGACCCCACCAAGTACCGGGAATCCGCCGAGGAGGCCCTGTGGCGGGCCAAGGATCCGCTGGAACGCCTGGAAAAGTACCTCTGCGCCGAAGGCCTGGCGGACGACGCCTTCTTTGAGCAGGTCAGGGCCGACGGCGATGAACTCGCCGCCTACGTCCGCAAGACCACCCACGACCTGGAAACCCCGGACATCCGGACCGCGTTCGCCAACGCCTATGTGGAGGCGCACCCGCTGGTGGCCGAGGAGCTGGCCTGGTTCGAGGAGTACAGCGCGGGGTTCGCCGACCAGGCGGAACCCGCCCAGGCAGAGACAGAGGCGGCCCACTGATGACCACCATGACCATAGCCAAGGCCATCAACGAGGGCCTCCGCGCGACCCTGGGGAATAACCCCCGGGCCCTGCTCATGGGCGAGGACATCGGAGCCCTGGGCGGCGTCTACAGGGTCACCGACGGTCTCATCGCCGAGTTTGGCGCGGACCGCGTGGTGGACACCCCGCTCGCGGAGTCCGGCATCATCGGCACCGCAATCGGCCTGGCCCTGCGCGGCTACCTGCCCGTCTGCGAGATCCAGTTCGACGGCTTCGTCTTCCCCGGGTTCAACCAGATCACCACGCAGCTGGCCAAGATGCACTCGCGCAGCAACGGCAACCTGACCGTGCCGGTCGTCATCCGGATCCCCTACGGCGGCGGCATCGGCTCGATCGAGCACCACTCGGAGTCGCCGGAGGCGCTGTTCGCCCACACGGCCGGCCTGCGCATCATCACCCCGTCCAACCCGCACGATGCCTACTGGATGATCCAGCAGGCCGTCGACTGCCAGGACCCCGTGATCGTCTTCGAGCCCAAGCGCCGCTACTGGCTCAAGGGCGAGGTGGACACCGAATCCCCCGGAGCGTCCGCGGACCCCTTCAAGGCGCACGTGCTGCGCGAGGGAACGGATGCCACCGTGGTGGTCTACGGTCCGCTGGTGCCGGTGGCCCTCGCCGCGGCCAACGCCGCCGCCGAGGACGGCCGCAGCGTCGAGGTGATCGACCTGCGCTCCATCTCGCCGATCGACTTCGACACCGTCACGGCCTCCGTCAAGAAGACCGGCCGGCTGATCGTGGCCCACGAGGCCCCCACCTTCGGCGGCATCGGCGGCGAAATCGCGGCCCGGGTCAGCGAGCGGGCCTTCCACTCGCTCGAGGCGCCGGTCATCCGCGTGGGCGGGTTCCACATGCCCTACCCCGTGGCCAAGGTGGAGGAAGACTACCTGCCGGACATCGACCGCATCCTTGAGGCACTCGACCGTGCCCTTTCCTACTGATTCCTTCTGACGCCTTTTGTACTGAGACGCCTTCCCAAACCAAGGACAACATGACTCTCCACAAGTTCAACCTCCCCGACGTGGGCGAAGGGCTGACCGAGGCCGAAATCGTCTCCTGGAAGGTCAAGGCCGGCGACACCGTGGCCGTCAATGACGTCATCTGCGAGATCGAGACCGCCAAGTCGCTGGTCGAGCTGCCTTCGCCGTTCGCCGGCACGGTCACCGAACTGCTGGTCCCGGAGGGTGTCACGGTCGACGTCGGGACCCCCATCATCAGCGTGTCCGACGCCGCGGCCGCGGACGCCGCGCCCGCCGCCGCAGCCCCGGCTGCTGCCGCTCCGGCGGCCCCCGCGGCTCCTGCCGGTAAGGCGCCGGCAGTTGACGCTCCCATGTACGGGAAACTTGAGGAGGATGCCTCCGACGACGGCGGGTCAGCCGGGCGCCCGGCCGGCGGTCCGCTGGTAGGTTCCGGCCCCAAGGCCGACGCCGTAAAGCGCCGCCGTCGGGTTGCCGGCCCGGCGATCAAGCCGGCGGTTTCGACAAGCTCAGTCACCCCCGTCCCGGTGGTCGAGCCTGGGACCGTCCCGGAACGCCCCGTCCCCACTGAAGGCATCGACCAGCGCCCCACGCTCGGCGGCGCCATCACAGGTCTCTTGGGCAGGGTGCTGGCCAAGCCGCCCGTGCGCAAGATTGCGCGCGACCTCGGCATCGACCTGTCCGACGTCGTCCCCACCGGCGCCGGCGGCGAAGTGACCCGCGAGGACCTGGTCAGCTACCAGGCCCAGCGCGACGCCGAAGTGGACAAGGCGGACACCTTCTGGGGCAAGTCCGGCGCTCCGCAGGAACAACGGATCGAACGGATCCCGGTCAAGGGCGTCCGCAAGGCCACCGCCAAGGCCATGGTCGAGTCGGCCTTCGCCGCCCCGCACGTCAGCATCTTCGTGGACGTCGACGCGAGCCGCACCATGGAATTCGTGAAGCGGCTCAAGGCCTCCCGGGACTTCGAAGGCATCAAGGTGTCGCCGCTGCTGATCCTGGCCAAGGCCGTCATCTGGGCCGCGGCCCGGAACCCCAGCGTGAACGCCACCTGGGTGGACAACCCGGACGGCAGCGATTCCGCGGAGATCCATGTCAAGCACTTCATGAACCTCGGCATCGCCGCTGCCACGCCCCGCGGCCTGATGGTGCCGAACATCAAGAACGCCCAGGACCTCTCGCTCAAGGAGCTGGCCCTGGCCCTGAATGAGCTGGCCACCACCGCACGCGCCGGCAAGACCCAGCCCGCCCAGATGCAGGGCGGAACCCTCACCGTCACCAACATCGGCGCGCTGGGGATCGACACCGGCACGCCGATCATCAACCCCGGCGAGGTGGCCATCGTGGCCTTCGGCACCATCAAGCAGAAGCCCTGGGTGCTCGACGGCGAAGTCATTCCGCGCTGGATCACCACCCTGGGCGGGTCCTTCGACCACCGCGTGGTGGACGGGGACCTCTCGGCCCGCTTCATGGCCGACGTCGCCGCGATCCTCGAAGAGCCCGCGCTGCTGCTGGACTGACGTTGGCAGGACTCGGGCGGACGGAGCGCGGCCGGCCGTGACGCGGGTCAAATCGGCACTTTCCTGTCCCAGCCCGCCGGACGGCATTAGAGTGGCACCAGCCGCCGCCGGCCCGGCGGACGCGGATCAAAGGAGATGCTGCGTGTTTTCGAGCCCGTTCCCCGACGTGGATGTTCCCGACGTCAGCCTGTACGACTACCTCTTCAGCGGCCTGCGGGAGGAGGACCTGGACCGGATCGCCGTCGTGGACGGCACGAGCGGCGCGGAAACCACGTACCGCACGCTGCTCGGGCAGATCGATGCCCTGGCCGGGGCCGTCGCGGGCCAGGGGCTCGGCGTCCATGGCGTGGCGGCAATCCTGTGCCCCAATGTCCCGGCTTTCGCCGTCGTGTTCCATGGCCTCTTGCGGGCCGGCGCCACGGTGACCACGGTCAACTCGCTCTACACGGCGGATGAGATCGCCCTGCAGCTCGCCGATGCCGGGGCGGAGTGGCTGTTCACCGTCTCGGCATTGCTGCCCGGCGCCCTTGAGGCAGCCGCCCGGGCCGGGATCCCGGCCGAGCGGCTCGTGGTGCTCGACGGCGCCGAGGGCCACCCCTCGCTGCGGGACCTGCTCAGCGCGGGCGCGCCGGCCCCCGAGGTCAGCATTGATCCCGCCACGCACGTGGCCGTGCTGCCCTATTCCTCCGGAACCACCGGCCGGCCCAAAGGCGTCATGCTCAGCCACCGGAACCTCGTAGCGAACGCGGAGCAGTCGCGCGGCCTGCTGAAGGTCGCCCCCGAAGACCGACTGCTGGCACTGCTGCCCTTCTTCCACATCTACGGACTGACCGTGCTGCTGAACCTGGCGCTCCGGCAGCGCGCCTGCCTGGTCACGATGCCCAAGTTCGAGCTGTCCGAGTTCCTGCGGGTGATCCAGGACCACAAGTGCAGCTACCTCTTCATCGCCCCGCCGGTCGCCGTCGCGCTGTCCAAGCATCCGCTCGTCGCCGACTACGACCTCAGTTCGGTGCACACCGCCCTGTCCGGTGCCGCTCCGCTCGACGGCGAACTCGGCGGCAGCCTTGCCGCGCGTCTGGGCTGCCGGGTGCTGCAGGGCTACGGCATGACCGAGATGAGCCCCGTCTCGCACCTGATCCCGGTGGATGCCACGGGCGTGCCGGTCAGTTCGGTGGGCTACACCGTGCCCAACATGGACTGCCGCCTCGTGGACCCGGCCACGGGGGAGGAGATCGAGGTCCCCGCCGAAGGAACCAGCGCCCCGGGACACCTGCTGTGCCGCGGCCCGAACGTGATGCTCGGCTACCTCAACCGGCCCGGGGAAACGGCGGACACACTCGACGCCGACGGCTTCCTGCACACCGGGGACGTCGCAACGGTGCGGGCGGACGGCGTCGTGACGATCGTGGACCGGCTCAAGGAGCTCATCAAGTACAAGGGTTACCAGATCGCCCCCGCGGAGCTTGAGGCGCTGCTGCTCACGAACCCCGGCATCGCCGATGCCGCCGTGATCGGGACTCTCGACGCCGACGGCCAGGAAGTGCCGATGGCCTTTGTGGTGCGCCAGCCCGGAGACGACGGTGACCGGCTTGACGAGGCCGCCGTGATGGACTTCGTGGCAGCCCACGTGGCGCCGTTCAAGAAGGTCCGTCGGGTGGAATTCATCGACGCCGTGCCGAAGTCCGCCTCAGGCAAGATCCTGCGCCGGATGTTGAAGACGGCCGCCCCGGCGGGCACCGGGACGGCCTGACGCGTTCTTGTTCCGGCCCCTCCGGCTCAGTCGCCGGAGTCGGTCTTGGCGATGTAGACGTCGCAGGGGGCGTTGTGTGCCACGCTGTTCGCAACGCTCCCGAGCACCCTGCCGATTCCGCGCATGCGCTTGTTGCCGACCACGATCATCCGGGCCCCGGCACGCTCGGCCTCCTTGATCAGGGCTTCGGCGGGCTTTCCCCGGGCCGCGGCGTAGGTGACGTTGACCGCAGGCGTGCGGAGGCTGTCCGCGACGCTCCTCGCGACCTTTTCCGCCTCACCGGCATCGGAGACAATCCACTTGTCGCTGCCGCTGCCGAAGACCTCGGTCCTGTCGCTGTCGAAGGCGCTGACCACGTGGAGGGTAGCGCCGAGAGTGGCGGCCAGATCCTTGGCGGTCTGCGCCGCCTTCAGGGCTGTTTCGCTGCCATCGACGCCGACAACAATAATTCCGGTCATGAAAATGCTCCTTGAGGTCAACGATCGTCTTCGGCCATGCTTCCGTGATGCTTCAGGCTACAACGCTGCGACGGCTTCCCGCAGGACCGGCGCCAGCCGGCGGACACCCTCGCGGATGGAGTCCGGCGGAACGGCGCTGAACGCCAGACGGATCTTGTTGGACGGTTCATCCGAATGCGTGAATGCCGCACCGGGAATGAATACCACGCCGGCGTCGATCGCCTTCGTCAGGAGGGGATAGCTGTCCACACCCTCGGGCAGGGTCACCCAGACAAAGAATCCTCCCTCGGGACGGGTCCAGCTCAGGCCCTCGGGCATATATTCCTCGAGGGCCGCGAGCATCGCATCGCAGCGTTCCTTGTAAAGTCCGCGGTACGTTTCAATCTGGCCGCGCCAGTCGTAGTCCCGCAGGTAGGCGGAGACAAGCATCTGGTTCAGCGTCGGCGGGCAGAGAGTCACGGCCTCCGAGGCGAGGTAGTAGCGGCGCTGGAGATGGGCCGGCACCAGGGCCCAGCCGATCCGAAGCCCCGGGGCGAAGATCTTGGAGAAGGAGCCCATGTAGATGACATCGTCCGGGTTGGCGGCGCGGAGAGGAGTCAACGGCTTGCCGTCGAAGCGAAGCAGGCCGTAGGGGTTGTCCTCCAGGACCAAGATATTCGCACTGCGGCATATATCGACGACCTGCTGCCGCCGCTCCTGGGACAAGGTGATGCCGGAGGGGTTGTTGAAGCTCGGGATCGTGTAGAGGAACTTGATGTTTTTACCGGCGGTCTGCAGCGCGGCGATCTTGGCCGCCAGCAGGTCCGGGATGATGCCGTCCTCATCCATCGGGACCGTGGCCACCTCCACCTGGTAGGCCTCGAAGGTGTTCAGCGCGCCCACGTAGGTGGGGTCCTCGACGAGGACCACATCGCCCGGGTTGCAGAACACTTTGGTGGCGACGTCCTGGGCGGACTGCGACCCGGCGGTGATCACGACGTTTTCGGGCTTGGCGTCGAGGATTCCTTCGGCGGCCATGACCTCGCAGACCTGGGTCCGGAGTTCTTCCGTCCCCTGGCCGCCGCCGTACTGCAGGGCGGTCATTCCCTGTTCGGCGATGATCTTCGCCGCGGTCTGTCCAAGCCGCTCCAGCGGGAGTGATTGCAGGTACGGGCTCCCGCCGGCGAGCGAGACGAGTCCGGGCCGCATCGAGATGTCGAAGACATCACGGACGGCCGACTGCTTGATGTTTGCTGCGCGCTCCGAGAAAAGCTCCTCGTGGCGGTGGGCGGACGTAGCCGCACGTTCGATTGCGTCAATTGCCTCGGCCGGAAGTACTTCTGCGGCGGCATCAAGTGTTTCGTGGGTCACATTTTCCAGAATACAACCCTTGTTGCCACACAGGAAACGTTTGTTCACAAAAATAGCGGCCGGACGCAAGACGCCCCCGGCAACCTGAGGCTGCCGGGGGCGACTAAAGCTGAAGCGGGGCCGCGGACTAGGCTGCGGAAACGGTGCGGGAGACTTCCAGCGCTGCGAAGACGCCCTTGATCTGCTCGACAACCTCGGCGTCGTCCTTCGGGTGGACCTCGGCGAAGCGCACCATCGAACCCGGCACTGCGAGCTTGACGTCCGCCAGGACCTGGGCGCCGGCGATGCCGACAGCCTTGCGGGCCTCATCCTGCGCCCACACGCCGCCGAACTGGCCGAAAGCGGTGCCGACGACGGCGGTCGGCTTGCCGCTGAGGGCGCCGGCACCGAAGGGGCGGGACAGCCAGTCAATGGCGTTCTTGAGCGAGGCGGGCACGGTGCCGTTGTGCTCCGGGGTGACCAGGAGCAGGGTGTCGGCATCGTTGGCTGCGGCGCGCAGGGCGGCTGCCGCGGCGGGCACCTGGCCCTCGACGTCAAGGTCCTCGTTGTAGAACGGGATGTTGCCGAGGCTGTCGTGGATGAGGACCTCAACCTGCTCCGGCGCGTTCAGCTGGATGGCCTCGGCGAGCTTCTGGTTGGTGGAGCCGGCGCGGAGGCTGCCGACCAGGGTAAGGACAGTGTTCTTGGACATGTTAACTCCTGAGTATCGCGCCGCGGTGTTCCTGCGGCTGGCTGATCATGCGAGGCTTTGGGCCTTCACTGATGCTAAACGGACTGCGGTCCGGTTAATATTCCCGGGGCTACAATGAGCGGTGTGAGCTTAATCCCACTGCGGCCCGACGCCCGGCCCGGCGCCCGCCCCGGCACCGGGCCCGGCGCGGTTCCGGTCGGCGAATCCGAACGCAGCGACGCCGCGCGGAACCGCGAACTGTTGCTCCGTGCCGCCCGGGAGTTCATCGAGGAATGCGGAGTCGACGGCCTCACGATGGGCACGCTCGCGCAGCGTGCCGGCGTCGGCAAGGGCACCGTGTTCCGGCGCTTCGGCAGCCGCGCCGGGCTCATGATGACACTGCTCAGCGATGCTGAAGCCGGTTTCCAGGGCCGGTTCATTTTCGGCCCGCCGCCGCTGGGCCCCGGCGCCCCACCGCTGGAACGGCTCGTCGCGTTCGGCGTCGAACGCATTGCCTGGGTGCTGGAATTCGGCGAACTGGCACGGGCCGCGGATGTCTCCGCCTACAACCGCTTTGACGTGCCGGCCGCCGTGCTCTGGCACCGGCATCTCGAAATGTTGCTGCGCGAAGCTGGGGTGACTGCCGACCCCTGGCTCATGGCCACTTCCTTGAGTGCAACCCTGGAGCCGGAGCGCCTCCTGCACGCCGTGAGGGTGCATGGGATAGCACCTGAGCGCCTCGCCGAGTCCTGGCGCGAGCTTGTTTCGCGCGTAGTCGGCAAGGCGTAAACTAGCCCGGATTTCCCGGCACTGCCAGTCAATCCAGTGCCGGGAGTTATTCATAACGATCTGGTGGTAGACCTGCGGTTCTGCCGTCAAAGCGAGTCTGGTGGCTGTGTCCATGTGGTAGTTTCCTCTGGAATGTGACCCGCAACATAGTCCACCAGGACTATTGTCGAAAGGCGTGCGGGCGGCCAGACACCCGCTGGCCAAGATCCCTGATCGGCAGCGGAAACCCCCTGCTGAAGGGGGACTACGGAAGGACCAACGTCGTGAATCTTGTGAGGAATCCGGCGCGCAGGCAGGCCGTTGCAGGCCGCCCCGCAGCCTCCGGCCCTGCGCGGACAACGGCGATTCAGAACTAGAGGCGCCATGCTCCGATATCTCGCAAAACGCGCCGTCACGTACGTTTTCATGATCTTCCTGACCACCACGGCCGGGTACTTCCTGGCGGTCAGCACGCTGCAGCCGGCGCTGCTGGAACAGGAACGCATCCCGCGGCCCACTCCCGAGCAGGTGACCAATTCCTTCCGGCTCAAGGGCCTCGATCCGACGCTCAGCCCCTGGGAGCGCTACGTGGACTGGCTGACCGGGATCGTCACCCGCTGGGACTGGGGGCGCAGCCCCAACGGCGCCTTTATCAATGCCGAGTTCGGTGACCGGGTCTGGATCTCAACCCGGCTCTTCCTGGCCTCGATCATCCTGACCCTGATCATCGGCGTCGCCCTGGGGGTCTATACCGCGGCACGGCAGTACAAGTTCTCGGACCGCGTCATTACCTCGTACAGCTACCTTGTGTACATCGTGCCCGCGCCGATCGCCTACTTCCTGGTCCAGCTGGGCGCCATCAACGTCAACGAGACAGTGGGCGAACGGATATTTTTCGTCACCGGCATCTCCACCCCCGGGCTGGACGGGAACGGGTGGGTCCAGTTCCTGGACATGCTCGCCCACTACGCGGTGCCTACCTTCGCCATCACGATCGTCGGCTGGGGCACCTACCAGATAGCCCAGCGCCAGTACCTGCTGGACAACGTCAATGCGGACTTTGTCCGCACGGCCCGGGCCAAGGGCCTGACCCGCAACCAGGCCATCACCCGGCACGCCCTGCGTGTTTCCTTCATCCCCGTGGCCCAGAGCATCGCGTTCACCATCCCGGCCATCTTCGCCGGCGGCTTCTTCGCGGAAAAGATCTTTGCCTGGCACGGCGTCGGAGCCTGGTCCATCGACTCGATCGCCCTGCAGGACGTCAACGCCGCCACGGCGACCCTCGCGTATGGCTCCGTGATCTTCGCGATCGGCGCTATCCTGGCTGACTTTGCCACCACGCTTGTCGACCCGAGAGTGCGGGTGCAGTAACCATGACCAACCTGAACGCCATCGACCCGGTTGCCATCGCCGACGAGGCAAAAATCGAGAACAACGACGTTGTGATCGGCAAGACCACCATCATCCTGCGGCGCTTCCTGCGCAACAGGACCGCCGTAGCGGGCCTGGTCATCTTCCTGGCAGTGACGCTCTTCTCCTTTGTCGGCGGCTTCTTCTCCGGCTGGGACAAGGAGACCCTCGACCCCTTCAACATCGGCATGCCGCCGTCCGGGGAGCACCTGCTGGGCACTTCCCAGGCCGGGATCGACCTCTATGCCCTGACCGTGGAGGGCACCAGGGTCTCGATCCTGATCGGTCTCATCGTCGGCCTCGTCTCGGTGCTGATCGCCGCCGTCTATGGCTGCACCATGGCCTACTTCGGCGGCAAGGTGGACAAGGTCATGCTGTTCGTCCTCGAAGCCCTGATCATGATGCCGGCGCTGCTCGTCGTGGCCGTGGCCACAAGCGGCGGCGGAAACGGCCTGCGGGAAACGCTACCCAGCTGGCTGCTGCTGATCGTCGTGCTGCTGGTCTTCAGCTGGATGGGCACCGCCCGCCTCATCCGCTCCCTCTCGATGTCCCTCATGCAGCGTGACTTCGTCAAGGCCGCCCAGTACATGGGCATCCCGGCGCGCCGCATCGTCTGGCGGCACCTCGTCCCCAACATCGGTTCGCTGCTGGTCCTGGACATCACCCGCGGCGTGACCGGCGCCATCCTGGCGGAAGTCGCGTTCTCCTTCATCGGCATCGGCATCAAGGTCCCGGACGTCAGTCTGGGCGTACTGATCGGCCAGGCCACGTCCCAGGTGTCCACGTTCCCGTGGATGTTCTGGGTTCCGCTGGCCGTCATGTTCCTGCTGACCGGTTCCCTGGCCATGATGAACGACGGCCTGCGCGACGCCTTCGATCCCAGCTCCAGCTCCGTTGGCCGCGCCAAGAAGAGCAGCGCCCGTACGGGCAAGACACAGGCGAACGGCGCACAGAAGACCGCAAAGAAGAAAAACCAATGAGCCGCGAAATCACCGCCAACACCGAATTGACCGCCATGAACCCCGCCGAACGGCTGCACGTGGCCGGACTGCATGCCCCTACGGATGCGGTGCTTTCCGTCCGCGACCTGAATGTCCGCTTCAACACGGAGAACGGTGTGGTGCACGCCGTCCGCGGCGTTGACTTTGACCTGCTGCCCGGCAAGACGCTCGGGATCGTGGGCGAATCCGGCTCCGGCAAGTCGGTCACCTCGATGGCCATCATGGGCCTGCTGCCCCCTACGGCGGAGATCACCGGCTCGGTCCGGCTCAAGGGCAAGGAACTGCTGGGACTCAGCGACAAGGCCATGTGCCAGTTCCGCGGCAAGGACATTGCCATGGTCTTCCAGGACCCGCTGTCCTCCCTGACCCCGGTCTACACGGTCGGGAACCAGATCATCGAGGCGCTCACGGTCCACAACCCCACCATGAGCAAGCAGGCCAAGGAGGCCCGCGCCGTCGAACTGCTCGCCATGGTGGGCATCCCCAGCCCGAGGGACCGGCTCAGGGCCTTCCCGCACGAGTTCTCCGGCGGCATGCGCCAGCGCGTCATGATCGCCATCGCGATCGCCAACAACCCGCGCGTCCTCATCGCCGATGAACCGACGACGGCGCTCGACGTCACCATCCAGGCCCAGGTCCTCGAGGTGCTGCACACCGCACAGGAGGAAACCGGCGCCGCCGTCGTGATGATCACGCACGACCTCGGCGTGGTCGCCGGCATGGCGGACGACATCATGGTGATGTACGCGGGCAAGCCGGTGGAGACCGGCACCGTGGACGACATCTACTACAACCCGCGGATGCCATACACCATGGGCTTGCTGGGCGCGGTGCCCCGCGTGGACACAGCGGAAAAGACCTCGCTGGTGCCGATCGAGGGCATTCCGCCGAACCTGATCCACACTCCCACCGGGTGCTCCTTTGCGCCGCGGTGCCCCCTCGCCAGCGACGCCTGCCTGCAGGGCGAGCCGGAACTTTGGCCGGTCGGCGGAAGCGGCGGAATTGGCGCGATGGAGCACAAGGCCGCCTGCATCAAGACCGATTCCCTCGGCGCGGAGGCGGACGTCCATGAGATCTTCCAGGCCCCGGCCGTTCCGGTCTCGCGCTTCGACGCCATCCCCCGCGAAGAGCGCAAGGCGGTCCTGGAGCTCAAAGACGTCAAGAAGCACTTCCCGCTGATGAAGGGCGCCCTCATCAAGCGGCGGATCGGCACGGTCAAGGCCGTGGACGGGCTGAGCTTCGACATCCGCGAGGGCGAGTGCTTCTCGATCGTGGGCGAGTCCGGCTGCGGCAAGACCACCACACTGCTGGAAATCATGGAATTCCACAAGGACCAGGACGGCGAGGTGATCATCGGCGGGCTCAGCAACAAGGCCGCCTCCGACGCCAGGACCAGGAGCGCCATGCGCAAGGAACTCCAGATGGTGTTCCAGGACCCCACCGGCGCCCTCGACCCGCGCTTCACCGTCTACGAAGTCCTGGCCGAGCCCCTGGAGAACGCCGGGATGACCAGGCAGGCCACCCGGAAGCGGATCCTGGAGCTGATGGAACTCGTGGGACTCCAGCCGGACCACGTCAACCGCTTCCCCAACCAGTTCTCCGGCGGCCAGCGCCAGCGCATCGGCATTGCCCGCGCCCTGGCCGTGAACCCCAGGCTGGTGGTGCTGGACGAACCGGTGTCCGCCCTGGACGTGTCGGTGCAGGCCGGCGTCATCAACCTCCTGGACCAGCTCCGTGCGGAACTCGGGCTGAGCTACCTCATGGTGGCCCACGACCTCTCCGTGGTGCGCCACATCTCCAACCGCGTGGCCGTGATGTACCTGGGCAAGATCGTGGAGATCGGGGATGTGGACAGCGTCTTCGACAACCCGCGCCACCCGTACACGCGGGCACTGCTCTCCGCGATCCCGGTCCCGGACCCGCAGCTGGAGCGCACCCGCGAACGCATCATCCTGCAAGGTGACCTGCCCTCGCCGCTGGATGCGCCCAAGGGCTGCAACTTCGCCTCCCGCTGCCCGATATTTGCCGCGCTGCCTCCCGCGAAGCAGGAGAAGTGCCTGACCATCGAGCCGCACCTGGAAACGGCAGCGGCGCCCGGGGCCTCCACCGGCCGCAGGACCGCGCCGCCAGCCCCCACAGACCAGCAATTCGCCTGCTTCTACCCGGACGGCGAACTGGACGCGGACATGCTTGTTGTCCACGAAACCACCTGAGCTACCGAACCACCTACGCATCACAACTCGCACCAAAAATGAAGGGAACACCATGAAGAAACTGACCAAGATCGGCGGAGTTACCGCCGTCGTGGCAGCTCTCGCACTGACCGCTTGCGGCGGCGGGGGCGGCGGCGGCGCCACGGGCCCGGAGTCCGGCAAGGGTCAGGACGCCGGAAGCGATCTGGCCAAGCTCATCAGCATCAACGCGAAGGATGCCAAGGAACTGCAACAGGGCGGCACCGTCACCCTGCCGCTGGGCAACATCGGGCCGGACTTCAACGGGTTCTCCAACAACGGCAACAGCGCGGACAACACCGCGCTGCACCGCCCGATCGACGAGGCCGGAACCTGGGGCTGCTGGAACTTCGACTTCGACGGCACCGCCACGCCGAACAAGGATTTCTGCGAAGACGTCAAGAGCGAGGTCAAGGACGGCAAGCAGACCATCACCATCAAGGTGAATGAGAAGGCCACCTACAACGACGGAACGCCGATCGATGTCAAGACCTTCGAGAACACCTGGAACATGCTCAAGGGCGAGAACAAGGACATCGACATCGTCACCTCCGGTGCGTACGAGTTCGTTGATTCCGTCAAGGCCGGTGCCAGCAACAAGGAAGTCATTGTCACCACCACCCAACCGGTCTACCCGCTGGATTCCCTCTTCACCGGCCTGGTCCACCCGGCCGTGAACACCCCGGAGATCTTCAACAACGGCTTCACCGGAGACCTGCACCCGGAGTGGATGGCCGGCCCGTTCAAGGTGGATCAGTACGACAGCGCCGCCAAGACCGTCACCCTCGCCCAGAACGACAAGTGGTGGGGCAACAAGCCGGTCCTGGACAAGGTCATCTTCCGCCAGCTCGAGACCAGCGCCGCCATCGCCGCTTTCAAGAACGGTGAAATCGACGGCGTCTCCGCCAACACCATCACTCCGTACAAGCAGCTCGACGGCACCAAGGACTCCGAGGTCCGCCGCGGCCAGCGACTGTTCGCCGGTGGCCTGAACCTCAACGCCCAGAAGGCTCCGCTGACCGACGTCGCGATCCGCAAGGCGATCTTCACCGCCGTCGACCGCGCAGCCCTGCGCAAGGTCCGGTTCAACGGCCTGAACTGGGAAGAAACCAGCTCCGGATCGATGATGCTGCTGCCCTTCTCCAAGTACTACCAGGACAACTACCCCGTCACGGAGACCGGCCCCGAGGCCGCCAAGAAGGTCCTGACCGACGCCGGCTACAAGGCCAACGCGGCAGGAATCATGGAGAAGGACGGCGTTCCCGCCACCTTCAAGATCAGCAACTTCGGTGACGACCCGACCACCCTGGCCTTCGCGCAGACCCTGCAGAACCAGCTCAAGGCCGGCGGCATGGATGTCGGCATCGACCAGCGCGCTTCCGCCGACTTCGGTAAGGTCCTGGGCAGCCGCGACTTCTTCCTCAGCGTCTCCGGCTACACCGTGGGCCCGGACGCCACCGACTCCGTCAAGCAGTTCTACGATTCCAAGACCAACGAGAACGAACTGGGCGACGCCGAGCTGGATGCCGACATCAAGAAGCTCTCCACCATTTCCGACAACGCCGAGCGGAACAAGGCGGCCATGGAAGTTGAAAAGAAGCACATGGCGAAGTACTTCTCCATGGGTGTTGTGATGAACGGTCCGCAGATCTCCTTCGTGCGCACTGGCCTGGCCAACTACGGCCCGTCCCTGTTCAAGAGCCTGTCCCAGGTTCCGGACTGGACCACCCTCGGCTGGGAAAAGAAGTAGTCCCCAGCAATAGAACCAGTCAGGTCAGCAAAGGCCGGCGTCCCTGAATCTTCGGAGGGCGCCGGCCTTAGCCGTCCTACCCGCGGATTCACGGAGCGTCCGGGGGTAGCGTAGGAGCCATGACAACAGATTCTCCCCGGACCATCCGTGTGGCCATTGCCGGCTTCGGTCTCTCCGGCAGCGTCTTCCACGCGCCGCTGATCGCGGCCGACCCCGCGTATTCCCTCGATGTCATCTCCACGTCCGACGCCGGCCGGAAGTCCGCGGCATCCGCCAGCTTCCCCGGGGCCAGGATCGTGGACACCCCGGCGGCGATCCTCGAGCTTGCCGGAGACCTGGACCTGCTGGTGCTGGGGACACCGCCGGCCACGCACTACCCGCTCGCGAAGGCCGCGCTGGAAGCCGGACTCGACGTCGTCGTGGATAAACCCTTCACGGTGCGCAGCGCCGAGGGCGAGGAACTGATCGCCCTGGCCGAGCGGCTGGGCCGGGTCCTCACGGTTTTCCAGAACCGGCGCTGGGACGGCGACTACCTGAGCGTCCGCGGCTTGTTGGCCAGCGGCGTGCTCGGCGCCGTCTCGCGGTTTGAATCGCGCTTTGAACGCTGGTCGCCCGCGGTCGCCAAGGCCTGGAAGGCGTCCGCCACGGCGGACGACGGCGGCGGGGTCCTGTTCGATCTCGGCACCCACCTGTTGGACCAGGCCCTTGAGCTTTTCGGACCCGCCACGGTGGTCCACGCGGAACTGGCCGCCCGGCGGCCGGGGGAGAGGGTCGACGATGACGTGTTCCTGGTCCTGCGGCATGATTCCGGCGTCACCAGCCACCTGTGGATGAACATGCTCTGCGCGCAGCAGGGGCCGCGCTACCGGCTGCTCGGCAGCGAGGGCGGCTACACCAAGCACGGCGTGGACCCGCAGGAGCCTTTCATCGTGGCCGGCGGCAGCCCGCTGGATCCGGACTATGGCGTCGAGGACCGCGACTGGGCCGGGATGCTGGGCCGGGACGGCCACCTGGACCGGCTGCCCACCGAGCGTGGCGCCTACCCGGAGTTCTACCGGCTCCTGGCGGAAAAGATCAACGACGGCGGCGCGGCCTCCGCGCTGCCCGTCCCCGTGGATCCTGCCGGCCCGGTTGAAGTCCTGCGGCTGATCGAACAGGCCCGGTCCCTGGTTTAGGCGGGGAATGGCCAAGCTCATCTACCGCAGGGCTTCACAACTGTAACTTGCGTCACTATGGTCTAAGCCGTGGGTCTTCACCAATCTTGGTCGGGTGAACCCCGGAAGCGGCCTTCGGCAAAGACGCCCTCGGTCGATTGGAGAGCGAATCCAGTGCGGCCGGCCGCTATCGTGTGCTGCCGCCCTGGCAGAAATGGAGCAGCACTATGCAAAAACTCAAAAGGCTCATTGCACCGCTGAGCACAGTAGGCCTTGCAGTGGGCTTGTTGGCCGGTACGGCATATCCTGCCGCGTCAGCCGAGGCCACAACCGGCTCAATGCAGAACTACGTTGTCCTGTACAAGGCCAACGGTGTTTCAGATTCGTCGCTGAAGTCGGTCGCGACAGCCGGCGGAACCGTAGTCCACAGCTATCCGGAAATCGGGGTGGCGATCGTGAAGTCGGACCGCGTCGGTTTCGGCTCGGCGCTGAAGGCCCAGGACGGTTCGGTGCAGGGCGCGGCCTCCACAGCTGCCCTCGGGGTCGCCATCGGCGACAGCGCCGCGGACAGTACCGACGCCCAGTCACCGGTTGCACCGGGCACAACCGCCCCCGGAAACGATAACCTGTCAGCCCTGCAATGGGACATGGACCAGATCCAGGCCCCCGCTGCCCGCGCCCTCAACGGCGGCAGTGCTTCCGTGGTGGTCGGCGACATCGACACTGGCCTCGACTACACCCACCCTGACTTGGCACCCAACGTCGACTTCGCCAAGAGCGTCTCCTGCGTCGGCGGCGTCACAAACCAGTCCCCGTCCGCCTGGATGGACGACAACGGCCACGGCACCCACACCGCGGGGACCATCGCGGCCGCCAAGAACGGCATCGGCATGGTCGGCGTGGCGCCCGGCGTGAAGATTGCCGGGATCAAGGCCGGCAACGCCGATGGCTTCTTCTATCCTGAGGCGATCGTTTGCTCCTTTATGTGGGCGGCCGCCAAGGGCATCCAGGTCACCAACAACAGCTACTTCGCGGACCCATATCTCTTCAACTGCAAGAACGATCCGGAGCAGCGCGCGATCTGGGAGGCCGAACGCCGCGCCATCCGCTTCGCCCAGCAGAGCGGCACCACAGTCGTTGCTGCCCAGGGTAATTTCTCGGACGACCTCGCCCACCCCACCCGCGATGTCATGAGTCCGGACGACTCCACGCCGGTATCGCGTGAGATCACCAACGCCTGTGCCGTGGTCCCGGTCGAACTGCCGGGCGTCATCGGTGTGACGGCCAACGGCAATAAGGGCTTCAAGTCCTACTTTTCAAGCTACGGAGTCGGCACTGCCGACGTCGTGGCTCCCGGCGGAGACCGCCGTCTGCAGCTCACTCCCGCCGCCGTGAACGGGCGCGTCCTGTCCACCTGGCCGTCGTCCGCGCCCTGCGCCGCATCGCTCAAGGTGGTCGACGCCGGTGCCGCGTACTGCTACCTCCAGGGCACCTCGATGGCCTCCCCGCACGTCGCCGGGGTCGCTGCCCTCGTGGTCAGCAGCGGTGTGAGCAACCCTGGCGCTGTTTCAGCCCGGATCAGCACCACCGCCGACGGCATGGCCTGCCCGGAGACCACGATGTATGCGCCGTTCCCGTCCGCGTCCAACGGTGCACCGCAGGTCTGCCAGGGCGGCACGGGTAACAACGGCTTCTACGGCAAGGGCCAGGTGAACGCCCTCCGCGCCATCGGGGGTTAAACAGCAATCGACTGCTCCGTAACCGCCGTTTTGGGTGTCCAAAGGGCGGTAGCGGAGCAGTCGATGCGGTGTCTAGCGGTCAGCTTACGCGGAGACCAGCTGGTGCCAGTCGGTCACGAGGGGCAGGTTGTGCGCCTCGGAGACCGAGCGGTGCGCCACCTTGCCGCCGGCGATGTTCAGGCCGGCGGCCAGGGCTGCGTCGCGCTCGAAGGCGGCCTTGACGCCCAGGTTGGCCAGCGACACGGCGTAGCGCAGGGTGACGTTGGTCAGGGCGTAGGTGGACGTGTTCGGGACGGCGCCGGGCATGTTGGCAACGCAGTAGAAGATCGTGTTGTGGACCTTGTACGTCGGCTCCTGGTGCGTGGTGGGGTGCGTGTCCTCGAAGCAGCCGCCCTGGTCCACCGCGATGTCCACCAGCACGGAGCCGGGCTTCATCCGGGAGACGAGTTCATTCGTGACGAGCTTGGGGGCCTTGGCGCCCGGGATCAGCACGGAGCCGATCACGAGGTCGGCGTCGACCACGGACTTCTCGATCTCGTAGGCGTTGGAGGCGACCGTCTTCAGGCGGCCCTGGTACTGGGCATCCAGTTCGCGCAGGCGGTTGATGTTGATGTCCAGGATGGTGACGTCGGCGCCGAGTCCCAGCGCCATCGCGGCGGCGTTGGTGCCGGCGACTCCGGCGCCCAGGACAACCACCTTGGCCGGGCGAACGCCCGGGACGCCGCCGAGCAGCACACCCTTGCCCCCGGCCGGAGCCATCAGCGAGGTCGCGCCGACCTGGACGGACAGGCGGCCGGCCACCTCGGACATCGGGGCCAGCAGCGGCAGCGTACGGCCCTCCTGGACGGTCTCGTAGGCGATGGCGGTGACGCCGCTGTTGATGAGTTCCTGCGTCAGTTCCGGCTCGGCGGCCAGGTGCAGGTAGGTGAAGAGGATCAGGCCCTTGCGGAAGCGGTGGTATTCGGCCTTGACCGGCTCCTTTACCTTCATGACCATGTCGGCGCGGGCCCAGACGTCGTCGGCTTCGGCGACGATCTCGGCGCCGGCGATGGCGTATTCCTCGTCCGTGATGCCCGAGCCCAGGCCTGCGCCGCGCTCCACCAGGACCGAGTGGCCGTGGGTGCGGAACTCGTTGACGCCGGCAGCGGTGATGGCGACGCGGAATTCGTTGTTCTTGATCTCTTTGGGGACACCGATGATCATTTTTTTGGCTCCAGTGCTGACGGCCTTATTGGCCTGGGTGTGCGGGGAAGTCGTACTTCCAGAATAAATCCTGCTGTGAGGCAGGTGACACGCCCGGATACCCGCCGTCGTGGTCCGCCCGCGGATTTCCGGGGTTCCGGAATTCGTCGGATAGACATTTGTCGAACCACTAAGCGTCAGGTGTCGCCTGCTGTCCGCTCGCAGCGGAAGCGTCGTGGCTTTCGCTCCGCGGCGGCGACCGGCAGTAGTCTGGCAGCATGCAGCAGCCGGACGTGGAACAGCTCGTGGAACAGGTGGCGCTCAGGCTGGGCCGCGGCCTCTCGCTCGAAGACCTCGACGGGCTCCTGCTCGCCTACAGCTCCAACCAATCGCACGCAGACCGGGTCCGGGTGAACTTCCTGCTCAGCAAGCGGGTGCCGGTGGACGTCAGCGCCTGGCAGCTCTCGCACGGGATCGCGACGGCGGTGCGGCCCGTCGTCGTGCCGGCGAACGAGGAGCTGGGCATGCTGGGCCGGGTCTGTGTGCCCCTGCTGGTGCGTGGATTCCGGGTGGGATACCTGTGGGTCCAGCTGGACGCCGAAGAGCCCAATGCGACGTCGGTCCTCGCCCACTTGCCGGAGGTGGCCCGCGAAGTGGAGCAGCTGTCCGCCCTGTTGCTGGATTCCAACACCGCCGAATCAGAGTTCCGCCGCCGCCGCGAGCAGGAGTTCCTGGCCGCCTGCCGGGGCGAGGCCAACGCCGTAGCGGCCGTGGCTGGCTGGAAGGAGGTGCAGGGGCGCGGACCATGGCAGCTGGTGACCGTGCTCGACGCCGACGGCTGGGCCGAGGGTTCGGACCCGATCGCCGCCACCCTGATCCACCGCTCCGCCGCGCTGCAGGCCACGATCGGCGTGGATGCGGCCCTGTTCAGTGCAGGCACTGAAACGCACGCCGCGGTCCTCTTCAAGGAATCCACCGGCCGGGCCGACCACGCCCAGGTCCTGGTCCACTACCAGCTGGAACTGGCCAAACGTTCCGGCCGTCCCGTCCGCCGGATCATCCTGGGCACTTCCGAGGGCTTCGCGAAACCGCGGGAGCTGGCCGAGGCCTACCGGCAGTCCCGGCAGGCAGCGCAGGCCGCGGCGGTGGACCCCCAGCTGGGCGAACTGGTCGACTCTCGCGCCACCGGCCTCTACCAGCTGCTGGCCTCGGCCGGCGGGGGCGCCGGGGCCTGGGCGGATTCCGGCTCGGTCTATTTCCGCATCCTGGAGGACCACGACCGGAACGGCGAACTGCTGCCCGTGCTCGAGCTGTTCTACGACAATGACGGCTCGGTCCAGGAAGTGGCCAACAAGCTGCACCTGCACCGGAGCAGCATCTACAACCGGCTGGGCCGGATCCGCCAGCTCCTGGGTGTGGATCCGCTCAAGGGGATGGTGCGCCTGGAACTCCATGCGGCGCTCAAGGCGCGGCGCTGGGCCGGGCGGCCCAGGATCTAGCTGGCAGTTGGATCTAGTGACCCAGGCCGTCCTGTTTGTGGCTGTCGGGGTCCAGGGTCAGCTCGGCTCCGGACTGGCGGGCGGCGTCGCGGCGCGCCGCCTCCCGCGCTGTCTCTCGCGCTGTTTCCCGCCGGCGGCGCGAAATCCTGCTGTCCATCCACATGGAGACTGCCACGAACGCGACACAACTGGACATGAAGGTGGCCGTGTTGTTCAGCCCCATCGCGGTTCCGAGGATGCCGGTGAGCACCATGGCGGCTATGCCGGCCACGATGTGCCACCCTCTGAACTTACCCACGATTCAAGCGTAACCCCGGCCTTCTCCGCGTTTCCGCGCAGGGCCGTGATCGTTGCTTGATCCTTATCACGGCTTCACGAAGCATCCGCGGCGCCGTCATGCTCGGGGCCGGCGGCTCCGTCGGCAGTACTGTTCTTCTTCTGCGTTTCGAGCCAGGCCATGATGTCCGCCAGCCTGATCCGGCGGTGCGTGCCGCGGTATTCCACCGGGATCTCGCCCCGGTCCGTCATGTTCCGCAGGTACGTGTGCGAGATGCCGGCGAGCTCCGCCGCCTTCGAGGTGGTGAGCATTTCCTCGACGCTGCTGACCGTGACCGCCTCGCCCCGGCTGAACCTGCCCAGCAGATCGACGACGGCGTCCCGCGCCTCCGGCGGCAGCCGGTGCACGGTGCCGTCCACGAACACCGTGATGTCGTGGCTGCCGTTCAGGGCGTACTTGAGTTTCTGCGCGTCCTCGGCCGGAAGGCCGGCCGTTACCCGGGGAGCTATCAGTGCCATGGAGTGCATCCTAGCGCCCCGGGTGGAGGCTCACACCGCCTCCGCCTGACCGCGGTGCTACAGCCCCAGCTCCTCCAGCACCGGCAGCTTCTCCCGGACCCAGGCCCGCGCCTTGGTGGCGCTCGGCGCCGAGAGCGCCAGCTTGGCAAGCTCCTGCGCTTCGGCGAGGGTGACGGTCTTGAGCACGGCGGCCACAGCCGCGAGCGAACGCGCCGTCATGGACAGCGTGGAGACGCCGAGCCCGGTGAGGACGACGGCGAGGGCCGGGTCCGCTGCGGCCTCGCCGCAGACTCCCACCGGCTTGTTGTGGCCCTCCGCGGCAGAGCCTTCGACCGTCAGGCCGACCAGCCGGAGCACGGCGGGCTGCCAGGGGGTGTTCAGGGCCGCGAGCGGACCGAGCTGGCGGTCCGCGGCCATGGCGTACTGGGTGAGGTCGTTGGTGCCCAGGCTGGCGAAGCCAACTTCCCGGAGGATGGCCTCGGCCGTGAGGGCAGCGGAGGGGACCTCCACCATGACGCCGGGGGTCTTGATCCCGGCCTCGGTGCACAGGGCGGCGAAACGGGCGGCCTCCTCCGCCGTCGAAATCATCGGCGCCATCACCCAGACGTCCGCCCCGGATTCCTGCTCTGCCCGGGCGATGGCCTGCAGCTGGCGCTCCAGCACGCCCGGCGTGGTGAAGTCGGTCCGGTAGCCGCGGACACCCAGGGCAGGGTTGGGCTCGGTGGCGTCGGTCAGGAAGGGCAGGGGCTTGTCCGCTCCGGCGTCGAGCGTCCGGAGCACCACCTTCTTGCCGGGGAAGGCATCGAAGACGCCCTTGTAGGCGGCAGCCTGCTCGTCCACGGTGGGCTCTGTGTCGCGTTCCAGGAAGCAGAACTCGGTCCGGAACAGGCCCACGCCCTGGGCATTCAGCTTGGCGGCGGCCACGGCGTCCTTGGCCCCGCCGACGTTCGCGAGGAGCGGCACGAGGTGACCGTCCGCCGTCGCGCCCGTGCCGTCAAAGTCCGCCAGCAGCGAGGCGGTGGCGGCCCAGTGTGCGGCGGCGGCGCGCTGGGATTCGTCCGGATCGACGGTGATGAGGCCGGCGGCGCCGTCGACATAGACCTCCGTGCCGTCCGGGAGCTGGTCGACGCCGGTCGCCGCCACGACGGCGGGCAGGCCGAGCGAGCGGGCAATGATGGCGGTGTGGGACTGCGGACCGCCGCCGGCCGTAAGCAGCGCCAGGACCTTCTCCGGGTCCAGGGTGGCGGTGTCCGCGGGCGCCAGGTCCTCGGCGATGAGGATGAACGGGGAAGTTGAGGTGGGGATGCCCGGGGCGGGCACGCCGCGCAGTTCCGCCACGATCCGGGCGCGGACGTCCAGGACGTCAGTGGCGCGCTCGGCCATGTAGCCGCCCAGGTTGTGCAGCATTTCCGAGACCGAGGCGCCGGCCTCCCAGATGGCCCGCTGGCCGGAGGTGCCGCGGCCGATCAGCTTGGCGGCACTCTTCAACAGCATGGTGTCCGTGGCCATCAGTGCGGTGGCCTCCAAGACCGCCTTCCCGTCGCCGCTGACGGTCACGGACCGGGCCTTGAGCTCGTCGTGGACCGCCCTGGCCGCGGCCTTCAGCGCCGCCGTGGCCGCTTCCGCCGTGACACCGGCCGGCAGTTGCTCGCCGGCCGGGGGTTCGCTGATCGGTTTGGGCATCTGGCGGATGGTGCCGATGATGCGGCCGGGGCTGACGCCTACGCCTGGGAAGTTCTGCACTGAAGGTCCTCATTCTCTGCCGTGGCCGGGGGCCGGTCCAAGTGCCGCCGCTGATCCGGCGAATCCTCCGCGCAAGCGGCCGACGGCTACGTCAACCCCGGGATCGCGGCACCTGAAAAAATTGTATGTGATGCACTTCATATAGCGTTGCTATAGGTGCTAGGGTAGCGGTTATGAGTTTCGATGGCCAGCTTCCCCCCAAAACACGGCTGCTTCGTGCAGCCGCCGAGCTGCTGGCCAACTCCGCCGGGGCGGCGGTCTCCACCCGCCAGATCACCAAGCTGGCGGGGGTGACGGCCCCCACCCTTTACCACCACTTCGGTGACAAGGAAGGGCTGTTCGACGCCGTCGTGGCGGCCGGTTTTGAAGAGTACGTGGCGGACGAACGCGACTTCGCCCCGTCCGGACAGCCGCTGGAGGATATCCGGCGGATGTGGGACAAGCACGTGCAGTTCGGCCTCAAGCAGCCGGAACTGTACCTGGTCATGTTCGGCAATATCCGCCCTGAGAGCCGCCCGGTCATCGTCGCCGATGCCGAGGCGCTCATGGAGGAGCTGCTGACCAAGGCCGCCGTCGCCGGCCAACTCAACGTTCCGCCCCGGGAAGCGGCCAGGAGCATCCTGGCGGCCAACGTGGGCGTGACGCTCATGCTGATCGCGGAAAAAGCGCCCGAGCGGAACCTCGAGCTGTCCGCCATGACCCGCGACGCCATGATCTTTGCGGTTTCCACGGAACAGGCCCGGGACAACGGCCCTGAAGATTCAGGGAAATCGTCAGTGGTCGTGGCGGCCATCGCATTGAACGCAGCTCTCCAGTCGTCGCACTCGGACCAGCTCTCCAGCTCGGAACTCAAGCTGTTCCTCGAATGGCTCCACCGAATCTCCACCAGCTCCACGAGCTAGCTCGTCGAAATCATCGGATCATCCTGCGGAGCAGCAGGAATCACGGTTAGGAAATCACATGGCAACAGAGACAGTTGCGAAACCCCGTACCAGCGTGCGGGTGGGCGTCCAGAAGTTCGGGACGTTCCTGTCCGGAATGATCATGCCCAACATCGGAGCGTTCATCGCCTGGGGCCTCATCACCGCCCTCTTCATCGAGAAGGGCTGGATACCCGTTCCCCAACTTGGCGGCTTCGGCACCAACGCCGCGGGGGCGCCGAATGTGGGCCTCGTCGGCCCCATGATCACGTACCTGCTGCCGCTCCTGATTGCCTTCACTGGCGGCAAGATGGTCTACGGCCACCGGGGCGGCGTCGTTGGCGCCATCGGCACCATGGGCGTCATCGTCGGCGCCGGCATCCCGATGTTCATCGGCGCCATGATCATGGGTCCCCTCGGCGGCTGGACCATGAAAAAGATCGATTCGATCTGGGAGGGGAAGATCCGGCCCGGCTTCGAGATGCTGGTGAACAACTTCTCCGCCGGCATCTGGGGCGCCCTGCTGGCCATGCTCGGCTTCTACGGCATCTCCCCGCTGGTCCAGGCCTTCAGCACGGCCGCGGGCAACGTGGTCCAGTTCCTGGTCAACAACGGCCTCCTGCCACTGACCAGCATCTTCATTGAACCTGCCAAGGTGCTGTTCCTGAACAACGCCATCAACCACGGCGTGCTGACCCCGCTGGGCATCCAGCAGTCGCTTGCGCAGGGCAAGTCCATCCTGTTCCTTCTCGAGGCTAATCCCGGCCCGGGCATCGGCATTCTGCTCGCCTACATGTTCTTCGGCAAGGGCCTGGCCAAGGCATCGGCGCCCGGAGCCGCCCTTATCCAGTTCTTCGGCGGCATCCACGAGATCTACTTCCCCTACGTGCTGATGAAGCCAATCCTCATCCTCGCCGCGATCGGTGGCGGCATGACGGGGGTCGCGACACTGTCCGTCACCAACGCCGGACTCGTGGCGCCGGCGGCTCCGGGCTCCATCTTCGCGGTGCTCGCCCAGACATCCCGTGACAGCTACATCGGCGTGATCCTGGCGGTCGTGCTCGCCGCAACAGTGTCCTTCCTGATCGCCTCGGTGATCCTGAAGTCCAGCAAGACCCCCGTGGGCGAGACCGAGGAGGACAGCCTCGGCGCCGCCACGTCCCGGATGGAAGCCATGAAGGGCAAGAAGAGCTCCGTTTCCTCGACCCTCGTGGGCGCCGGAGGCACCGCCGTCATGGCCGGACCCATCAAGAACATCGTCTTTGCGTGCGACGCCGGAATGGGCTCCAGCGCGATGGGCGCCTCGGTGCTGCGGAACAAGATCAGGGCGGCCGGTTTCCCGGACGTCTTGGTCACCAACTCCGCGATCGCCAACCTCAATGACACGTATGACGTCGTCATCACGCACCAGGACCTGACCGAGCGGGCCAAGCCCGTGACCGGCAGCGCCGTGCACGTGTCCGTGGACAACTTCATGAACAGCCCGCGGTACGACGAGATCGTGGAGCTGGTCAAGAGCAGCAACACGGAATCGGCGGAAGCAGGCCACGGCGCACACGTCGCCGCAGCCTCTGCATCGGACGCCGCCGCAGAAACCGCGGCGGCCACCGGCACGGAAGACCGGCCGGAAGCCGAGGCCGGCCCCGCCGGGATCCTGGTGGCCGAAAGCGTGGTCCTCAACGGCACGGCAACCAGCCGCGACGCCGCCATCGACGAGGCCGGCCGGCTCCTGCTGGACCGCGGCGCCGTCGATACCGGCTACCTGGACGCCATGCACGAACGCGAGGAATCCGTGTCCACCTACATGGGCAGCTACCTCGCCATCCCGCACGGCACCAACGCCGCCAAGGACCACATCATGAAGTCCGCGGTCTCCGTGGTCCGCTACCCGGACGGCATCGACTGGAACGGCAAGGAAGTGAAGTTCGTGGTCGGCGTCGCAGGCATCAACAATGAACACCTGCACATCCTGTCCTCGATCGCCAAGGTCTTCACCAACAAGGCGCAGGTGGCGCAGCTTGAGGCGGCCACCACGGTCGAGGAAGTCCTGGACCTGTTCGGAAAGGTCAATTCCTAGTGAAGGCTGTTCATTTCGGAGCCGGAAACATCGGGCGCGGATTCGTGGGCCTGCTGCTGCACGAGGCGGGGTATGACGTGGTGTTCGCGGATGTTGCGGACGCCCTGATCACCCAGCTGGCCGCCGCGGACAGCTACCAGGTCCACGAGGTGGGGGAGCACCCCACCGTCCGCACCGTGGAGAACTTCCGTGCGCTGAACTCCAGCAGCCAGGAGGCGGACGTCATCGCGGAGATCGCGACGGCGGATGTCGTCACCACCGCGGTGGGGCCGCACATCCTCAAGTTCGTGGCCCCCGTGATCGCCAAGGGGATCGCCGCCCGGCCGGCAGGACTGGCCCCGCTGCAGGTGATGGCGTGTGAAAACGCCATCAACGCCACGGACATCCTCAAGGACGAAGTGGCGGCCCAGTGGGATCCGGCATGTGGTTCCCTGGACGCCGCCGCCGTGTTCGCGAACACGGCGGTGGACCGGATCGTGCCCAACCAGGAGGCAGGGCAGGGCCTGGACGTCACCGTGGAGACGTTCTACGAATGGGTCATCGACCGGACCCCGTTCGCGGGCAAGGAGCCGGTGATTCCGGGTGCGACCTTTGTGGACAACCTCGAGCCGTACATCGAGCGGAAGCTGTTCACGGTGAACACTGGACACGCCGCGGCAGCCTACTTCGGCTTCGAGGCCGGCCTCGAGAAGATATCCGAGGCCATGGCCGATCAGGATGTCGCCGCGGATGTGCGCGCGGTCCTGGACGAGACCAAAGAGCTGCTGGTGGCCAAGCACGGCTTCAACCGTGACGAGCAGGAGGCCTACGTCCAGAAGATCCTGGGCCGCTTCTCCAACCCGCACCTGCCGGACACCGTGAACCGGGTGGGCCGGGCGCCGTTGCGCAAGCTCGGCCGGCATGAACGCTTCATCGGCCCGGCGGCCGAGCTGGCCGAACGCGGGATCGTCCCGGAGGCCCTGCTCGGTGCGATCGCCGCGGCCCTGCGCTTCACCGATCCGGCCGACGCCGAGGCGGTGGAGCTGGCGAAGATCCTCGCCGTCTCCTCGCCGGAGGAGGCAACGGAAAAGATCACCGGGCTGGAGCCGAACCACCCGCTCTTCCCGGCAGTGTCTGCCTTGGTGGAGGAAGCCAAGGCAAACGTCTAAGCATTCCCCGAACGACGAACACGCCGCCGACGCCGGAACTCACCCGAGTTCCGGCGTCGGCGTCGTGCGTCGTCCAGCCAGTCGCTCGCTTCACGAGGACGCGGTCACGGTTTCCGCCTTTGCCATGGTCTTCGACTCGGCCACGCGGGCCTGGTGCAGCGGGGACTTGCGGACCACGGCGTAGGCTCCGCCCAGGATGGCGAACCAGATCGGCGTGACCAGCAGCGCGGTGAGGGTGTCCGGCTGGGTGGGCAGCAAGCAGGTGAGGAATAGGGCGTTCTGCGGGACCTTGCGGGTGGAGAGGCGGCCGAAGAGATTGGGGGCGTCGCCGTCGTTCGCCAGGCCGTCATGGCAGGCTGGTCAGGTGACTTCAAATTCAAGTGACCGGCCCGCCCTGCTAGCATTCGGCCCGCTCGTGGACGCCGACGGCGGAACGTTCCGCCTCCGCACCGCGGAACGGGAGGACCTGCCGGCCATTCTCCGGCTGCTGGCGGATGACCGCTTGGGGTCGGGACGCGAGGACCCGTCCGATCTCACGCCGTACGTGGCCGCGTTCGAGGCGATCGACGCCGATCCGGCCCACCTGCTGATGGTGGGGGAGTGGACGCCCGGGGACGGGACCGGCAGCCGCGTGGCCGCCACGTTCCAGCTCAGCTTCCTGCCGGGGCTGTCCCGGCAGGGCTCGTGGCGCGCCCAGCTGGAGGCCGTCCGGGTTGCGGGGGAGCTGCGGAGCCACGGCGTGGGCGCCGCGATGGTGCAGTGGGCCATCGACGAATCCCGGCGCCGCGACTGTTCCCTGATGCAGCTCACCACGGACAAATCCCGCACGGGCGCCCACCGGTTCTACGAGCGGCTGGGCTTCACGGCAAGCCATGAGGGGATGAAGCTGGTCCTCTGAGCACCTTGGCCCTTGGACCCCGGCGGCTCGGGCATCTTCGACCGGGCGCTCGGGGAGTACGGGGCACGAGCAACCGAACGCTTCGTCAGCGGACCCTACCAACTCGGAGTACTCAGCGGGATCAGCCACTGGATTCCCGAACATGCGCCGGATCAGGCCGCGGAGCACATCTTGCGGCATCTCAATCGCTTCTCCTAGCAGATATAGTCCGCACCGTTTTCCAGGCGTGAGACTGGGAACCACAGGCTATCCCCGCTCCGGCCTCGCGTGCTTCGACGTCCAGGCCTGCCTGTGGAGTCGCTCGAATCCGTCCAGAAGGAGATCGAGAGTGAACTCGAACTCAAACTGGTCATCGCAGCCGTGTCCGACGACCGAGTCATCGTCGTGCCTGGCGGCCGTGGCAATCTGCAGAATGTTCGGATACAGCGCGGACATCTGCTGGAACCTGACGGCCTGCACATCCGGCGGCATCTCAGCCTGAGCTTCACCGTCCGGACTGGCTGTCGAATCGAACAGTTCCTGCGTAAACCCCCACATCCGGCTCCCGATGGCATGCATGACGTGGTGTGTGAGATCGACCGAGACGCCGCCGGCCAGGAACATGCCAATGAACGAGTCCATGTACTCAAGTACGGCAGGGGTCTGATTGGTGCGGGTCTCGAGGACCTGACGGGCCCATTTGTGGCGCTGGAGCATGAACCTCGCCGAGAGCACTCTAAGCCGGACTGCGCTCCTCCAGTCTGTACCGCCGACTGCCGGATCGATCTCGCCGACGATGACTTCAACCATGCCATCGAGAAGTTCTTCCTTATTGGCTACGTGCTTGTAGAGCGCCATCGGTACGACGTCGAGTTCCTGGGCGAGCCTGCGCATGCTGAGCGGGCCGATACCCACCTCGTCGGCGAGCAAGACGGCTGCCCGCAGCACCCGGTCCCGGTTCAGGCGCACTCGCCGTCCCACTTCAATCTGCTGAGCCAATTTCCCCACTTCCCGTCGATTCCAATCTACGCCATTGACAGGTGTACGTCATACACCTTAGTGTCATATTCACTAGGTGTACGTCGTACACCTCAGGCGCGAACTAAGGAGTTTCCCATGAAAGCAACAAGGCGAGCCGCCGTCGTCACCGGCGTGTTCTTCCTCCTCACCGAGATCGGCGCAATCGCCGGCATGATCCTCTACGGTCCTCTGCTGACAGGGACTGACTACATCGTCAGCACGGGCAACGACACCAACGTGCTGCTGGGTGCATTCTTCGAAGTGATCCTGGCCATCTCCAACGTCGGGACGGCGGTTGCGGTGTACCCGGTCGTCAGGCGGCACAATGAGTCCTTCGCCCTGGGCTATCTGGGCGCCCGCCTCCTTGAGGCCGCCGTCATCGTTGTCGGCATCATCAGCCTCCTCACCGTCGTGACTCTGAAACAGGATCTGGCCGGTACGGCCGACGCCGATGCAGCCACGCTCGTCACCGTCGGAAGGTCACTCCTGGCCATCCATGAGTGGACCTTCCTGTTCGGGCCGAACTTCGCGCTGGGAACCGCCACATTGCTGCTGGCGACCCTGATGTTTACGTCCCGCCTCGTGCCCCGCACCATCGCCGTGCTGGGCCTCGTCGGTGGCACGCTGGTCTCCGTCTCGGCAATCGCCGTGATGTTCGGAGCATACGAACAGCTCTCCACCTTTGGGTTCCTGGTGGCGCTTCCGGTGTTCGCCTGGGAGGTCTCCCTCGCAATCTGGCTCATTCTGAAAGGTTTCTCCCCCTCGGCTCTAGCCGGGATCAGCACCCCGCGGGCCGGTACCGCCGTCGTCGCAGGAGTTTCACGATGAGGGCCGCCACCTACCGGCAGTTCGGCCCTCCGGAGGTCGTCCGCATCGAGGAGACCCCCAAACCCGCACCGCGCCCCGGTGAAGTGCTCATCAAGGTCCATGCCAGCACGCTCAGCGCCGCAGACCGCCGCGCCCGCAGCCGCAGCGTTCCCAAAGGACTTCAGGTGTTGGCCGCACTGGCCCTCGGCATCTTCAGGCCCCGGACCCGTGTCCTCGGAATGGATGTTGCCGGCGTAGTAGAGGCCGTGGGCCCGGGCGTGAGCGCATTCACGCCAGGCGATGAGGTGGTCGCGATGCTCGGCGCCAGGTTCGGCGGCCATGCCGAGTACGTGTCGGTTCCGCAGGACGGGGCCATCACGTCCAAACCCCGCAACATGGGCTTCGAGCAGGCCGTGACACTGGTTTTCGGCGGACTCACGGCACACGGATTCCTGACCAGAGCAGCCATCAGGCCCGGCGGCACCGTCCTCGTCAACGGGGCCTCCGGTGCCGTGGGTACGGCTGCGGTACAGCTCGCCAAACACCTGGGTGCGCGCGTCACCGCGGTATGCAGCGACGCCAACCGGGACCTGGTTACGTCACTGGGCGCAGAACGGGTGATCGACTACGCCACAGAGGACTTCACCGCCGGGACACAGACCTACGACGTGATCATGGACTGTGTCGGCAACGCCACTTTCGAGCGGGTCGAATCGTCCATCAACCGGTGCGGGGCTCTGCTGCTCGTCATCGCCGACCTCAGGGCGATCCTTCTCGCGTCCGGCCGGAGCCGGCGAAGCGGAAAACTGGTCACCGCGGGCAACATCAAGTACACCGCTGAAGACTTGGCATTCCTCGTCAGCCTCGCGGAAGCGGGCCAGTACCAGGCTGTCATCGACCGGACCTACGAGCTTTCCGACATCGTCGAAGCCCATCGCTTTGTCGACGCGGGACGCAAGAGGGGCAACGTCGTCATCAGGGTTGCAGCCGGCGCAATAAAACGCTGACGGAAAACGCCCATGCTCCGCAGGAACATGGGCGCTAATTGTCGCTTCAGGGGTGGCTCGGGAGGTCGTGGAAAGGTCAGGACCTGGCGGAGCCCTTCGGGACGAACAGGGTATCGGCCTGCTCCAGGGACATGCCGTTGGTCTCCGGCACCTTGAACATCACGAAGAAGAACGACGCCGCCGCGAACAGTGCGTACATGGCGTAGGTCAGCGGGAGGGAGGCGGCGGCCATCACCGGGAAGCTCAGGGTGATGGCGAAGTTGGCGATCCACTGTGCGGCTGCGGCGAGGCCCAGGGCGCGGGCGCGGATGCGGGACGGGAAGATCTCGCCGAGGAGAACCCAGACGAGCGGGCCCCAGGAGGCTCCGAAGCTGATGACGAAGACGTTGGCGGCGACCAGCGCGGCCGGGCCCCAGGCGCCGGGCAGGGAGATCGCGTCCCCGGATCCGGTGGCGGAGCTGAAGGCCAGCGCCATGGTGCCCAGCGAGAGGGCCATGCCGATGGAGCCTGCCAGCATGATGGGACGGCGGCCGATCCGGTCCACCAGGGCGATCGCCACGAGCGTCACCAAAATATTGGTGACGGCGGTGGCCACGGAGATGGTGAGCGAATCCTTTTCCTGGAAGCCCACGGCCTTCCACAGCGTCGTGGAGTAGTAGAAGATCACGTTGATGCCGACGAACTGCTGCAGCACGGACAGGATGATGCCGATCCAGACCACCGGCTGCAGGCCGAGGGCCTTACCGCGCAGGGAGCCCTTCTGGCCCGCGAGCTTGTCCTCGTCGATGGCATTTTTGATATCGCGCAGGTGGCGGTCCGTGTCCTCGTTCGGGGCGATCGACTTGAAGACCTTCAGGGCCTCCTCGTCCTTGCCCTGGAAGACCAGGAAACGCGGTGATTCGGGCAGCGTGTGGGCGATCCAGCCGTAGACGACGGCGGGGACGGCCGCGGCCATGAACATCCAGCGCCACGCCTCCATGCCGAACCAGAGGTTCTGGTCCGCGCCGCCGGCCGAGTTCGCGAACAGGGCGTCGGAGAGGAGAGCGGCGAAGATACCGGAGGTGATGGCCAGCTGCTGCAGGGAGGCCAGACGTCCGCGGACGTGGCGGGGCGAGATCTCAGAGATGTACGCCGGGGCGATCACGGAGGCCAGGCCGATGCCCAGCCCGCCGACCAGGCGCCAGAAAATCAGGTCCCAGACGCCGAAGGCGAAGCCGGTGCCGATGGCGCTGATGAGGAACAGCAGCGCGCCGATCTTCATCGCGGGGATCCGGCCGTAGCGGTCGGCGACATTGCCGGCCAGGTAGGCCCCCGCCGCGCAGCCGAGCAGTGCAATGGCCACGGCGAAGCCGGTGACCGCTTCACTCAGCGCAAATTCGTCCTTGATGGCATCAACGGCACCGTTCACCACCGAGGAGTCGAATCCGAAGAGGAAGCCGCCCACGGCACCGGCAAGCGCAAGCCACACCACCCGCTGGGGGATCTTGGCGGTGGTTTGCTCCTTGGCGATGGACATGGGGCTCCCTGGGGGTGGGTTGGGTTTGTGCTGTGCGGACGTCGTCGTCGGAAGTCGGCCCTGCTGGCCGGCGCACACGCGCTAAACAGTGTGGCACGTCACCGCCGGCGGTTCCACTTCATTTCCGGACAAGGGCGACGACGGCGAGCCCTGCGTCTGGTGAGCGTCGCCGCTGCGGGGGCCACCCGCCGTCGTACGTTTCTAACGTTTCTGGTGAGCCGTCACATCACGGAGACTTTCACCCGGCGCTGAACCGTGGCGGCCCGGATTTCCGGGGGTGCGCAACGGCAGGCAGTCCAAAAGACTGCCTGCCGTGACGTGACTTGGGTAGGGAACCGCCCTAGTGCGCGGCCACGGACTCGGCGCCGGCCTTCGCCGCGGCCTTCGGGTCCGTGAGCTTCTTGTTCGGCAGGGCGAAGCTGATCAGGAACGCGACGCCGGTGAGGACCGCGGCGGTGAGCATGACGGCGTCGATCGACTGGGCGAAGCCCTCGGTGATGGGCCGGGTCAGGGTGGGGTTCGCCGCGTGCAGCCAGCTCGTGTCATTGAGCGAATCGTTGCTCGCGCCGTTCTTGAAGAAGGCGTAGAGCGGGGCGTTGGCTGCGTCGGCGGCCACGGCGGGGTCCTTCAGGACCTTGAGGAAGTCAGCGTTCTGCATGGCGTCCTTCATGCCGCTGGCGACCTTGTCCGCGGCCATGCTGAACAGCATGGAGATGAACACGGCCGTGCCCACGGCGCCGCCCATGGAGCGGAAGAACGCCGCCGAGGACGTGCCCACTCCCATGTCCTTCGCGGGCACCGAGACCTGCATGGCCAGGGTGAGCGGCTGCATGCAGAAGCCCAGGCCCAGGCCGAAGAACACCGCGATGGCGCCCGGGACCCAGAGCGGGGTGTCCACGCCGAGCGATAGGCCCATGACTGCGGCGGCTCCGGTCAGGATGGCCGTGCCCAGGATCGGGAAGACCCGGTAGGTGCCCGACGCCGAGATGGTCCGGCCCGCCGTGATGGAACCTGTCAGGATGCCCACCGTGAAGGTGATCATCATCAGGCCGGCCTCGGTGGGGGTGAGGCCCTTGACCAGCTGCAGGTACATCGGCAGCATCGCGATGGCCCCGAACATCCCGATGCCGATGATGAAGTTCAGCAGCGAGGACAGGCCGAAGGTGCGGTTCTGGAACAGCCGGAGCGGGATCAGGGCGTAGTCGCCGGCGCGTTTTTCAGCGAGCAGGAACGCCACGATGCCCAGAACGCCCAGGCCGATGCAGAGCAGGGAGTTCACGGAGGTCCAGCCCCAGCTGCGGCCCTGCTCGGCCACCAGCAGCAGCGGCACGATCGCCAGCGTGATGGCAGCGGCGCCCCAGTAATCGATCTTCTGCTTCACGTGCTTGGCCGGCAGGTGCAGGTACAGGAACACCACGGCCAGGGCGGCGAGGCCGATGGGCAGGTTGATGAAGAACACCCAGCGCCAGCCGTCGAAGCCCAGGATGTTCGCGGAACCGGCGAAGGCACCGCCCACCACCGGGCCCAGCACCGAGGAGATGCCGAACACGGACATGAAGTAGCCCTGGTATTTGGCCCGGTCCTTCAGGGCCACGATGTCGCCGATGATGGTCAGGGCGAGGGCCAGCAGGCCGCCGGCGCCCATGCCCTGGATGCCGCGGGCGATGGCGAGTTCGGTCATCGAGTGGACGGATCCGGCGTACAGCGAACCGGCGAGGAAGATCAGGATCGCGGCGAGGTACAGCGGGCGCCGGCCGAAGATGTCGCTGAGCTTGCCGTACAGCGGGGTGCTCACCGTCGACGTGATGAGGTACGCCGTCGTGGCCCAGGCCTGCAGCGAGAGACCGTCGAGGTCGTTGGCGATGGTGTAGATCGAGGTGGACACGATGGTCTGGTCCAGCGAGGACAGGAACATGCCGAGCATGAGGCCCACCATGACGGTGATGGTCTGACGGTGGGTCAGCACCTCTCCGGCCGAGCGTGCAGAGCTGGTTTTGGACATGGCTGCTCCAGGGGGAAGTTTTTGGGTTCAAGCATGAAAGTTGCTTTCAGTAACTATCTTAGGTGCTGCTTTGTTCCCGCAACCACCGTTGCAGCAAAGATGACGGCCACCTCCCAGCTTCCGCCAGCGCCTCAGTCTTCAGCCCGCGCTCAGCAACCCCAGTTCTCAGCGTTCGACGAGCATGCCGTCCGGGTCGCACCAGATCATGGCACCGGGCCGGATCATCACGCCATCGATCTCCAGCTCCACGTCGAGATCCCCGGCGCCTGCCTTGGCGCTCTTGCGCGGGTTGCTTCCCAACGCCTTCACCCCCAGCGGGAGTTCCGCGATGGCGGTCCGGTCGCGGATGGCGCCGTTGACCACGACGCCGGCCCAGCCGTTGGTGACGGCGCTCGCCGCGATCATGTCCCCCATCAGAGCCGTGCGCAGCGAGCCGCTGCCGTCGACCACCAGGACGGCGCCGCCGCCCGGGGTGGCCAGGGTCGACTTGACCAGGGCGTTGTCCTCGAAGCAGCGGATGGTCCGGGCCGGGCCGCTGAAGTGCGAGCGGCCACCGAGGGACTGGAACTGAAGGGCCACGGAGTCGAGCTCCTCACCCCGTTCGTCGTAGAGGTCGGCAGTGTTGACGGTGGGTGCGGCCATTGGTGCTCCTTGGACTGGAAAAGGACGGCGGATCTTGATCCCCACGATAGTCTGGCTCCACACTGATCTTCAGCCTGAGTCGTCAGTTCCGGGGGGAACCACATGAGCCTGTCCGATATACCCGGAGCAGCTCCGGATCCTGCCCTCGACGGCACTCCCAACGGCAACGTGAACGGGCACCCGAAAGGCAACCCGAACGGCCATCCCGCCGGAAGCGCGACGGCGGTGGCGCTCGCCGAGCCCGAGCGGCGCGTCCGTCCGGTCTGGATCGCGGGCGTGGTCCTGGTCAATCTCGGCATCAATGCGGCGTTCTTCGGCCCGATCCAGGTGCTGCTCGGCCAGCAGGCGGCGGCGTTCAGTGAAGGGGACAAGGAGGCCATCCTCGCCCTTGTGACCGGCGCCGGTGCCGCGGTATCGCTGGTGGCCAACCCCCTGTTCGGTGCGTTCAGCGACCGCACTACCTCCCGGCTGGGCCGCCGGGTGCCGTGGGTGCTCTTCGGGGCGGTCCTCGGCGCCGCGGCCCTGATCGCGCTGGCGGGGGCGCCGAACGTCGCCGTCATGACGCTGCTCTGGTGCCTCGTGCAGGCCGGCTGCAACGGCGCCTATGCCGCCATCACGGCCGCCATCCCGGACCGTGTGCCGGTCCCGCAGCGCGGCACGGTGGGGGGCCTCGCCGCCATGGGTCAGACCGTGGGGATCCTCATCGGCGCGGTGATTGCCGCCGCCGTCACGGGAAACTTCGCCGCCGGGTACCTCGTCTGCGCGCTGGCGCTGCTCGCCGGCGTCGTGCTCTATTTCTTCAAGAACGACGACGTCCCGCTGCCCGCGCAGGCCCGTCCCCCCTTCAGCGTGGCCGGCTTCACCAAGAGTTTCTGGATTTCCCCGGCGCTCTACCCGGACTTCGCGTGGGCCTGGCTGACAAGGCTGCTGGTCAACATCGGCAACCACATGGTCACGCTCTACCTGTTGTTCTTCCTCAAAGACGCCGTCCACGTCAAAGAAACCCAGGGCATCGAACCGGAATTCGGTGTGCTGATTCTCACGGGCCTATACGCGGTCATGGTCATCATCACGAGCGTGATCGGCGGCCCGCTGAGCGACCGGATGGGCAGGCGGAAGCCGCTTGTCATCATCTCCTCTGTCATCATCGCGGTGGCCTCGCTCATTCTGGCCTTCGCGCCGACCTGGACCGGGGCCCTGATCGGCGCCTCGGTGCTGGGGATCGGCTTCGGCTGCTACCTGGCGGTGGACTTCGCGCTGATCACCGAGGTGCTGCCCACGGCGCTGAGCCGCGGCAAGGACCTGGGCGTCATCAACATCGCCAACTCGCTGCCCCAGGTGCTCGCGCCGCTCATCGCCTTTCCCTTCGTGACGCTCTGGGGAGGCTACGTTTCGCTCTACGTGGCGGCCGCGGTGATCGGTCTCCTGGGGGCCGTCTTTGTGGTCAAAATCAAGGGCGTCGACTGAACCCTGAACCCCGGCACATTGCGGCCGGGGAGCCCGGTCCGGCTGGCCGGGCGCCCGGTCCGGTGACGTATAGTGGACGGGAATTGCCGCGGCAGCGCTGGGGAGGAACTCCTTGCGGCTGCCGAGAAAAACGACCCCCGGAACGCTGCTGATGCCTGAAAATCACTCAGATCTGCCACCGATGGCCCCTCCGCCCACACTGCCCCGGCAGCGTCTGCGCTACACCCGGATTCTCGAGGTCGCCGCCGGATTCGTCCGCAAGGGACTCGACTCCGTGGTCCTGTCCGAGGTCGCGGCGAAGGCCGACGTTCCGCTGGGAACCCTCTACCGCTACTTTCCCTCCGCCACCCAGCTCGTCCTGGCGCTGTACCGCAAGCAACTGGCGGAACTGCACGCCGCGGCGGAGGCGCCGGCGGCCCCCGCGCGGACACGGACTGACCCGCTAATGCGGACTGCTCCGCGCGCGCAAACGCCCGACGCCGGCGCCCCGGCCGGCGCCACGCCCGACGCCGGAGCCCCGGCCGGTGTCCGGTCCGACACCCGGGCAGACGCTCCGGCAGCAGGCAGCGTGCCGGCCCAGGCATTGGCCGGCGTGGCGATGGAGATCTTCCACATGCGCCTCATGCAGCCCGCCGTCGAGCAGTGCCTGAGCAAAGTGGTCTACGTGAAGGGCACCGACACCACCCGGCTGCTGCGCGAGATCGACGCGCTGGCGGAGAAGGCCGTCACCGCAGCCAGCGGCGACGCCGCCGTTTCCCGCGTGCTGCTGCAGACCGTCACCGGCCTGGTGCAGTCGGTCCGCTGCCGCCGCCTGTCCCTCTTCGAGGCCGAGGAAGACCTGAAGAAGGCCTGCTCCCTGTTGTCGCGAGCCCGCCGGGCCCCGTAACCGGTCTAGACCAGTAACGGCCAAAAGTCACACTTCTCAGCGAAATATGTCACGGCAGCGCGCGGAGAAACGTTTCACCATTTCTTCGCGGTCGTCTCCCGGTACCTTGCCGGCGTGCAGCGTTGCTTACCATTGCAGAACCGGAGCGGCCCCGCCGCCAGCAGTTCCCGGAGCTTCACCGCCGGCCCGCCATCCTTGGGCCGCTACCGACGTTCCCCCAGCCCATCTTGAGCATCCCTGTGCTTGAGCTTCCATGAGCCGTGCGCCCACGGTGAGCCCCAGGAGACAACGACGTGTCCACTGAAACGATCATTCCCGCCGATTCCACTTCCCCCGCCGAGCCGGCAGCCGCGCTCAGCGACGAGGAAATCTTCGCATCCCACCAGGGCGGCAAGCTTTCGATTTCCAGCACCGTCCCGCTCGCCAGCAAGCGCGACCTTTCGATCGCCTACACACCGGGCGTCGCGCAGGTCAGCCGCGCCATCGCCGCCGACCCGGAGCTGGCCAAGACCCTCACCTGGGCCCAGCGCCTCGTGGTCGTGGTCAGCGACGGCACAGCCGTCCTGGGCCTCGGCGACATCGGCGCCAGCGCCTCGCTGCCCGTGATGGAGGGCAAGTCCGCCCTGTTCAAGGCCTTCGGCGGGCTCGACTCCATCCCGCTGGTGCTGAACACCACCGACGTTGACGAGATCGTCGAGACGCTCGTCCGGCTGCGCCCGAGCTTCGGCGCCGTCAACCTCGAGGACGTCTCGGCGCCGCGCTGCTTCGAGCTCGAGGAAAAGCTCATCGAGGCCCTGGATTGCCCCGTCATGCACGATGACCAGCACGGCACCGCCGTCGTCGTCCTCGCCGCCCTGACGGGCGCCGCGAAGGTGACCGGACGGGAGCTGGAAGGCCTGCGCGTCGTGATTTCCGGCGCCGGTGCGGCCGGAATCGCCGTCGCCGAGATCCTGCTCACCGCCGGCATCGGTGACGTGGTGCTGCTGGACTCCCGCGGCGTGATCAACAAGGACCGCGCCGACATCGCCGCGGACCCGGCCAGCAAGAAGGCCCAGCTCGCCGCGCGCAGCAACCCCCGCGGCATTTCCGGCGGCCCCGGCGAGGCGCTGCTGGGTGCGGACGTCTTCATCGGCGTCTCCTCCTCCAAGCTGGCCGAGGAGCACCTGAAACTCATGAACCACAGCTCCATCGTCTTCGCCCTGTCCAACCCGGACCCCGAAGTCCTGCCGGAGGTCGCGCGGAAGTACGCGGCCGTCGTCGCCACCGGACGCAGCGACTTCCCGAACCAGATCAACAACGTCCTCGCGTTCCCCGGGATTTTCCGCGGCGCCCTCGACGCCGGCGCCCGCCGGATCACGCCGGCCATGAAGCTGGCCGCGGCACGCGCCATCGCCGCGCTGGCCGAGGACGAGCTCTCCGCGGACTACATCGTGCCCAGCCCGCTGGATCCCCGCGTGGCCCCGGCCGTTTCGGCCGCCGTCGCCGCAGCGGTGGAAGCGGAGTAACCAGCCACACCAGAGGGCATCCGGACACCGGACGACGACGGCGACGCTTCCTTGGGGGAACCGTCGCCGACGTCGTCGTTGCCATCGTCGTCTGTGCGGCCGGCGCCGCCGTCGCCGCACCATGGCCTGAACCGTAGACTGGGGCGATGAACCCCGAGACAGTTGTGACGATCCTCTGCGGCCTGGCCATTCTGGTGGGCGTGGCAGGGACCATCATCCCTGTGCTCCCCGGCAGTCTTCTGATCGGCCTCAGCCTGCTGGCCTGGGCGATCTGGGGCGGCGCCGGAACCACCGGCTGGGTAGTGTTCGGCATCGGCCTGGTGTTCGTCCTGGCCGGGATGGCGGCCAGTGCCGTCCTGACCGGACGCAAGCTCAAACAGCACAGCATCCCCAGCCGTTCGGTCGTGGCCGGGCTGGTCCTGGGCGTGGTGGGCATGTTCATCATCCCCGTCGTGGGGCTGTTCGTGGGCTTCGCCGCCGGGCTTCTGCTCAGCGAGCTGCACCGCACCCGCGTCTTCGGCACCGCGGTGGCCTCCAGCTGGGCCGCGCTGACGGCCACGGGGCTCGGCATGATGGTCGAGTTCGGCCTCGGCTGCCTCGCGGCGAGCACCTGGGTGATCGGCCTCTGGGTGGCGGCCGCCGCCTAAGGGATGTGGCGCCAGCGACGGCGGCTGGCGCTGACGTGCTCCCGTCCCAGCTCAGGCCGCATATTCAGGTGTCCGGTACCCTTGCGGGCCCCGGGAACAGGGGGTACAAACAAGGCATGAGAGACGCCGCCGCCCGCTGGGTTCAGCACTACATCACGGCCTGGGGCTCCAACGAGCCGGACGACATCCGGGCACTGTTCACAGAGGACGCCGTCTACTTCACCAGCCCGGATGAGGCGGAGCCGTGGCGCGGGCGGGAGCAGATTGTGGAGCGCTGGCTTGCTGCCCGGGACGAGCCCGGCGACTGGACCTTCGAGTGGAAGCTGCTGGCGGTCGACGGCGGCCGGGCCTTCGTGCAGGGCCTCACCACCTACCAGGGGGACCATCGCAGCTACGACAACCTCTGGATCATCCAGCTCAGCGCGGACGGCCGTGCGTCGTCCTTCACCGAGTGGTACATGCCGCGCAAGTGACGGGCGGTGGCTCAGCCGCGCGTCAGGACGTGACTCAGCATCGGCACGAGCTGTTCGGAGAGCAGGACGACGCCCAGCGCCACCATGATGATTCCGCTGGCGAGGGTCACCCGCCGGGCTGCTCCCGGCCGGGAGTGCAGGAGCTTCCGTGCCAGCAGCGCCACGCAGCTGTAGACCACGGCCACCAGCAGGACAAAGGTCAGGCCCAGCAGCCCGGACTGTACCGGCACCGGCAGGGACGCTTCGGGGCTGACGAACTGCGGCACCAGCGCCACATAAAACAGCAGGCCCTTCGGGTTGATGCCGCTGGTGCCCATGCCCTGGAGGAACGTCCGGAACTGGTTCGCCGGTGCTGTCATGTCAGCGGCGCCGCCGCCGAAACTCGCTCCGCGCCAGGACCGGATGGTGGTGGCTCCGAGCCACAGGAGGTAGGCAGCCCCGGCCACGGTCAGCCAGCCCAGCACGCCCGGGATGCCGGTGAGCAGGGCGGCCAGGCCCGCCACCAGGAGGACCGTGTGCAGCAGGTAGCCGCCGCAGAGTCCCGCGACCGCAGGCACGAAGCTGCGCTGCCTCAGGCCTGCCGTGATGGAATACGCCCAGTCCACCCCGGGGGTGCAGGCGAGTGCGCCGGCGACAACCATGAAGGCAAGAAATAGCTGGGGATTCATGCGGGACTCCTGAGGCGTGGTTACAGGAGAAAGTCTAGGCAAATCCGGGCCGAAAGTGTTCCCTCTTTTCGCGGCGAAACGCGCCTAGACGGTAAGATTATTGCGTGATGGACCACATTGACAGAAATATTTTGCGCTACCTCAAAGAGGACGGGCGCATGACGGCCACGGCGCTCGCCGCCAAGGTGGGGCTGACCGTGGCGCCCTGCCACCGGAGGCTTCGTGATCTGGAGGTCTCCGGCGTGATCCGCGGCTACCGGGCAGACATTGACCCGGCCGCCGTCGGACTGGGGTTTGAGGCCATCGTGTTTGTCACCCTGCGGCAGGTGGACCGCGCCACGATGGAGATTTTCGAGAACCGCGTGGCGGACAACCCCAGCATCGTGGAGGCCCAGCGGCTGTTCGGCTCGCCCGACTACCTGCTCAAGGTCATCGCCGAGGACCTGCCCGCCTACCAGCGCTTCTACGACGCCGAACTGACCTCGCTGCCCGGCGTCGAACGGCTGACCTCGACGCTGGTGATGAAGAACCTGAAAACAAATACCGGGCCACCCGTGTAGTCCTGATGGCCTGATGCGGTCGGCCTCAGGCGCCCAGCAGCCCGGTGGTGCGGTACGGGATGACCTCACGGAGGAACATGCTGGTGGAGGTCCGCACAATCCCGGGGCAGAGCCGGATTTCCTCGGAGACCCGGTACAGATCGTCCGGGCTCCGGGCCACCACCCGGATCAGCAGGTCCGTGTCACCGGCCGGCGCGTGGCACTCAAGTACCTCGGGGATGTTCCGCAGTGCGGCGATCGCCTCGTTCAGGTGGCTCTGGTCCAGTTCGGCACTCACCGACGCCGCGACGCCCCGGCCCAGGGAGGACGGCAGCACGCGGCTGCTGTTCGGACGGAGGGCGCCCGACGCCGTCATCCGCTCCAGGCGCGATTGCACCGTTCCGCGCGCCAGGCCCAGTTTCTGGGCGAGTACCATGATCGGCACCCGGGGGTCCTCGTCGAGGGCGACCAGGAGGCGCCGGTCCGTCGCGTCGAGTTCCTGCAAAGTGACCACTTCCTGTCTGTCATCACGGCCTGCATTGGTCAGACTGACCAGTGTGAGTGGTGTCCGTTGCACCAACTGTAGGGCTTCTGTTGAAATGGTGACAACAAAGGGACAAGGCCACCGCCGGATCCTAATAGGCTACGGGCACCCCGGCACACCACCCGGACCCTGGATGAGGCTTCCCGCAAGGAACCCGCCGCTGATTGACTCTTGTTCACACCATCGTCACTCCGCACAAATCTCCGCATTCGCAGTGCCACGGCCCGGAGCAACGCCCCGGGCCCAGCACGGCAAGAGCCCCTGAGCCACCGACGTCGGTTTTCCCGAAGTCATCGGTAGCTGAGGGGCTCTTGTGTTGCTGTGGGGGGCTCTTGTGGCTGCTGCGCCTAGGCTGGTGCCATGACGTCTGCCGGCCGCTTCGCCCCCAGCCCCTCCGGCGAGCTGCATGTGGGAAACCTCCGGACTTCCATCCTGGCGTGGCTCTTCGCCCGCTCCACCGGCCGGCGGTTCCTGATGCGCGTGGAGGACCTGGACCGGGCCCGCGCCGGCGCCGAGGCGGAGCAGCTCCGCGATCTGGCGGCGATCGGCGTGAGCTGGGATGGCGGCGTCGTCCGCCAGACGGACCGCGGTGCCCACTATGCGGAGGCGATCGCCCGGCTCAGTGCGGCGGGCCTGACGTATGAGTGCTTCTGCACGCGACGCGAGATCCAGGAGGCCCCGTCCGCGCCGCATGCCCCGCAGGGCGCCTATCCGGGCACCTGCCGGAACCTGACCGCCGCCGAGCGCGAGGAGAAACGGGCTGCCCGGCCCGCCGCGGTCCGGCTCCGTTCCGCCGCCACCGAAGCCACGGTGCAGGACGTGCTGCACGGCAGCTACACCGGCGTCGTGGATGACTTCGTGCTCAGGCGCAACGACGGCGTCACCGCGTACAACCTGGCCGTGGTGGTGGACGACGCCGCGCAGGGCATCGACCAGGTGGTCCGCGGCGATGACCTGCTGCCGTCCACGCCCCGGCAGGCCTACCTCGCGTCGCTGCTGAATATGCCCGTTCCGGAATATGTTCATGTGCCGCTGGTCGTGAACGCCGACGGCGCCCGGCTGGCCAAGCGCGACGGCGCCGTCACGCTCGCCGACCTCGCCCTCAGCGGAATTTCTGCGGACGAGGTGCGGGACGCCCTGCTGGCCTCCCTCGGACTCCCGGCCGGACCGCTGGAGAACGCGCTCGCCGTCTTCGACCCCGATGCGCTGCCGCGGGAGCCATGGGTGTGGCCGGGGCTCAAACGCGCGGGCTCAGAGCTGGCCTGACCGCGCGCGGAGCTCCGCCTTTCGGATCTTGCCGCTGGCGGTCCGTGGCATCTCGTCGACGAACACCACCGACTTGGGGATCTTGTAGCGGGCCAGCCGGCCGTCCAGATGGGTCCGGAGCTGATCTTCGGTGAGCTGGGCACCCTCACGCAGCAGCACCACAGCCCGGGGGACCTCGCCCCATTTCTCATCGGGAACGCCAATCACTGCGACGCTTCCCACCGCCTCAAGTTCGGCGATTGCCTGTTCGATTTCAGCCGGATAGATGTTTTCCCCGCCGGAAATGATCATGTCCTTGAGCCGGTCCGAGACGAAGACAAAGCCGTCCTCGTCCTTGTAGCCCATGTCGCCCGACTTGAACCAGCCGCCGGGTGCATAGGATTCGGCCGTGGCCTCGGGCCGGTTCCAGTATTCAGGGATCACATTGGGACCCTTGATCTGGATCTCCCCGACCGTGCCCGGCGCCGCCGGGTGGCCGTCAAAGTCGGCTATCCGGACATCGGTGAAGAACTGCGGGAGCCCTGAGGATCCCGCCTTCTCCCGGGACCGGGCGGCCGGAAGCGTGGTAGCCCCGGGGGCTGTTTCGGTCATTCCGTAGCCGTTGGAGAACCGCAGGCCGCGCGCTTCATACGCTTCCAGGACCCGCATGGGCACCGCCGAGCCGCCGCACGTCAGCTTGTTCAGGGAGCCCAGCTCTGTGGTCTCCCAGGCCGGGTCCTCGCACAGCATCTGGTATGTGGTCGGCACCCCGCTGATGGTGGTGGCCCGGTGCTTTTCGATGAGCTCCAGGGTCCGCCCGGCATTGAACTTCGGCTCGAGAACCACGGTGCCGCCCTTGAGGAGCGTCGGCAGCACCCCCATGTCCAGCGACGCCACGTGGAACATCGGCGAAATCATCAGGGCCACATCCGCGGAGGAAAAATCGAAGTCGACGATCACGTTGATGCAGTTCCAGGTGATGTTCCCGTGGGTCAGCAGGGCACCCTTGGGGCGCCCGGTGGTGCCCGAGGTGTAAAGGATCATGGCGCCGTCGTCCAGCGTGACCGATTCATCGATGGGCCGGTCCGCGCCGGAGGCCAGCACATCCTCAAAGTCCTCCACCGCCGTCGGCCCCTGCTCTCCGCCGCTGGCTGCCCCGCGGGCGGCCAGCCCGCCGCCGTCCGCGCCGTCCGGGGAACCGTCAACGGAATCGTCGACGGCGACGAGCCTCGCCACCGCTGTTCCGGCCGAACCGCGGGCTGCCAGCTCGCCGAGGCTGTCCGCATGGATCAGGGCCTTGGCCCCGCAGTCCTGCAGCTGGAATTGGATTTCCGGCGGCGCCAGCCGGGTGTTGAGCGGGACGAAGACCGCACCCAGGCTCCCGCAGGCGAACAGGGTTTCCAGGAAAGCGGGGTGGTTCTCGCCCAGGTACGCAACCCTGTCGCCTTTGGCTACTCCGCGGTCCCGCAGGGCGTTGGCCAGGCGGGCGCTTCGGGCCGCGAGCTGGTCATAACTGAGTTCGTGGTTCCCGCTGATCAGCGCAGTCTTGCTGCCCGACTTCGGGCGGCGACGTTGCAGCCACGAGCCGATGCCAAAATTCTCCACGGCGAGTCCTTTCTAAGAAGAGGTTGATAAGGGTCAGGCCTGGACCGTCTGGAGGTCGTTGTCCTTCGGTTCCCGGGTCAGGAGGATGAACACGATAGACACGGCCGACATGATTGCCAGGAACCAGACCACGGACGACGTCTGCTGGCCGGAGTCCTTGAAAATCTGCGCCACGATGCCAGGGGTGAATCCGGCACCCAGCAGGGTTGCCAGCTGGTAGCCCAGGGATGCGCCGGTGTAGCGGGAGGTGGTGCCGAACTGCTCGGACACGAACGCCGCCAACGGACCGAAGAGGGTGGAGTGGATCATCAGGCCGATGGCGAAGGCCACGAAGATCAGCACGATGTTGTTGGAGGAGAGCAGCGCGAACATCGGCATGAGGTAGATGACGAAGAGCACAAGTCCGCCGATCATCACCGGCCGCCGGCCCACCTTGTCGGACAGCTTGCCGCCCAAGAGCACGAACACGATTGAGACCAGGGAGGCCGCGGCAAACGCATACAGTACGCCCTGCCGGTCGGCGCCCTTGGAGACGGTGTAAGTTACGGCGAAGGTGGCCAGGACCACCTGAAGTCCGAAACCCGCGGCGCCGGCGAGCATGGTGAAGATGAGGGTCTTGGGCCGACGCAGCACCTGCAGCAACGGCATCACCGGCTTGTCTCTGCCGGTCCCGCTCGTTTCGCGCGCTGCCTTTTCCTGCTCTGCCTTTTCCTGTTCCAGGGCAGCTTTGAAGATGGGGCTTTCGGAAACCTTCAGCCGGACGAACATGCCCACCCCGAGCAGCACGAACGAGAGCAGGAACGGCACGCGCCAGCCCCACGCGAGGAACTGGTCGTTCGGCAGGGCGGAAAAGGTGCCCATGATGAGCGTGCCCAGGACGGCGCCGGTGGGGGCGCCGGCATTGACGAACGAGGCCGCAAAGCCGCGTTTCCCCGATTCCGAGTGCTCGAGCGCCATCAGGGCAGCTCCGCCCCACTCTCCGCCCACGGCGATGCCCTGGAAGACGCGCAGAATCACGAGCAGCACCGCGCCCCAGGGGCCAATGACCGAGGCTCCCGGTACCAGGCCGATCAGGGTGGACGCCACACCCATGACCAGCATGGAGATGATCAGCATGCCCTTGCGGCCCATCCGGTCGCCGAAGTGGCCGAAGATGATCCCGCCGAGCGGGCGGGCCACGTAGCCGGCGGCGAACGTGGCGTAGGCGGCCACAACGCCCACCCAGTCGTCCATGCCGGAGAAGAAGACCTTTGGGAAGACCACGGCCGACGCGGTGGCGTAAAGGAGGAAGTCGTAGAATTCGATGGTGCTGCCCAGGTAGCTGGAAGCGATGACGGTGCGCGCTTCCTTGCGACGCTCGGCGGTGCCCATGGCTTGAAGCTGGGTGAGTCCGGACATGGTTGTTCCTTTTGATCGGAGGAGAAAAAGGGGTGCTGGTAGGGGCGTTACTTGTAGAAGCGAGCGAGGAACTCAGCCACGACGGCGGGGCGTTCCTGGCCTTCGATCTCGATGACGTTGGCCACCTTGATCTGGGCGCCGCCCTTGACCTCCGTGACCTCTGCGATGGTGGACTGCATGCGGATCCGCGAACCGACCTTGACCGGGGAGGTGAAGCGGACCTTGTCGAGCCCGTAGTTGACCTTGGTGGTGACGCCGTCGACGTCGAACAGCTCGCCCCAGAACGGGATGATGAGCGAGAGCGTGAGGAAGCCGTGGGCGATCGGGGCGCCGAACGGGCCGTCCTTGGCGCGTTCCGGGTCCACGTGGATCCACTGGTCGTCACCGGTGGCATCGGCGAACTTGTTGATCTGTTCCTGGGTGATTTCGCGGTATTCGGTGGCACCGAGGTCGGTGCCGGCGAGGGTGAGCAGTTTGTCGAAGTCGACGACGAGATTGGGCATGGTGTCCTCCTGGAGGGATTGGTGAGGTAGGGAACTGTCCGACGGCGGCGCCGGAGCGGGGTCGTGCTGTCTCAGTTGGGTGGTGGGGGAGTCAGCGGGTGAAGGCGCTTTCGCCGGTCAGGGCCCGGCCGATGATCAGGGCGTTGATTTCGTGGGTGCCTTCGTAGGAGTAGACGGCTTCGGCGTCGGCGTGGAAGCGGGCGACGTCGGTGGCGAGCGTGATGCCGTTGCCGCCCACCACTTCGCGGGCCAGGGCCACGGTTTCGCGCATCAGCAGGGACGTCTGCATCTTGGCCAGGGCCGAGTCCTGGTCCCGGTAGATGCCCCTGGCCTGCTGCTCGGTCAGCCGGACCACCAGGGACAGGGAGGCGGTGACGTTGCCGAGCATCCGGGCGAGCTTCTCCTGGACCAGCTGGAAGGACCCCAGCGGGCGGCCGAACTGCTGGCGTTCCGTGACGTAGCGCAGGGCCGCCTCGAACGCGCCGGCCTGGATGCCGGTCGCGATCCAGGCGACATCCGAGCGCATGGCCTTCAGCATCGCGGCCACGTCCCGGAAGGAGTTCACGTTGTGCAGCCGCATGGACTCATCGACACGGACGCCGTCGAGCGTGATGTGCGCGTTCTGCATCATCCGCAGCGCCGTTTTGCCGTGGATCTTCTCCAGCGTCACGCCGGCAGCCTCGCGGTCCACGAGGAAGGCCTTGACCTGGCCGTCGGCGACGTCGCGGGCGAAAACAGCCAGCACGTCGGCGGTGGAGGCACCGCCGATCCAGCGCTTGGCACCGTCAAGGATCCAGGTGTCACCCTCGCCGTCTTTTTCCCTGCGGGCTGTAGTCGAAAGGCCGCCGGCGATGTCCGAGCCGGAGTCCGGTTCGGTCAGGGAAAAGACGCCCTTGAGTGAGAAGTCGATGACCTTCGGCATCCACTCGCGCTGTTGTTCTGCCGAGGCGCCCACCCGGATCGCGGTGCGGAACAGCCCGGCCTGCGCCGTGTAGTACGTGGCCAGGGAGGCGTCGGTGCGGGCGAGTTCGAAGACCCGGAAGCCCTGATAGATCCCCCGGGCCGGGCTGCTCTCCGGGCCCGGGCCCCTCAGCTCGGCGGGTTCCATCAGGTCCAGGTCGATCAGCGGCTGGGCGAGCTGACCCGGGAACTCGCCGCGTTCCCAGTACTCGGCCAGCAGCGGCCGAGCCTTCTCATCGAGGAAGGCCCGGAGCCTGCCGAGCACGCGGCGCTCGTCCGCGGTGAGCAGGGATTCGGCGTCGTAGTAGTCGCAGACGCCGTAGAGCCGCTCCTGAGCCGGGGCGTCAGTTGTCTCCGCGAGCCCGGTGTCCGTGCTCATCTCAGCCACCCAGCCCGAGCAGGCGGACAGCGTTGTGCTTGAGGATCTTGGGCCGGACCTCGTCCTTGAGCGGAAGGTCCGCGAAGGCGCCCAGCCACTTCTGTGGGGTGATCAGCGGGAAATCGGTGCCGAAGAGGACCTTGTCCTGCAGCAACGAGTTGGACATCTTCACCAGGGACTCCGGGAAGTACTTCGGGGACCAGCCGGAGAGATCGATGTACACGTTGGACTTGTGCGTGGCGATCGAGTTGGCCTCGTCCTGCCACGGCACGGACGGGTGGGCCATGATGATCTGCAGTTCCGGGAAGTCCGCCGCCACCGCGTCCAGTAGCAGCGGATTGGAGTAGCCCAGCTTGATGCCGTAGCCGCCGGGGAGTCCTGCGCCCATGCCGTTCTGGCCGGTGTGGAAGATGGCGGGCAGCCCGAGTTCCTGCAGGGTCTCCCAGAGCGGGTAGAACTGCTCGCTGGAGGGGTCGAAGCCCTGCAAACTGGGGTGGAACTTGAAGCCCCGGGCGCCCAGCTCCACAGCCTGGTGCTTGGCGCCCTCGATGGCGTCGGCGCCGGTCCGGGGGTCCACGCTGCCGAACGGGATCAGCACGTCGTTGTTCCGGGCGGCGCCGGCGATGAGGTCCTCGATGCTGTTCGGCTCGTGCTTGAGCTGGGTGCGGGCGTCCACGGTGAACACGACGGCGGCCATGTTCAGTCCGCGGTAGGTCTCAGCAATGGAGTCCAGCGACGGGGTGCGGTCCTCGGCCTTGAAGTACTTCGCGGAGGCCTCGGTCAGGGCCGGCGGCAGGGACTGGTGGCCGTGGCCGTCCACTTCGAGGTGGACGTGCATGTCGATCGCGTCGAGCTTTGCAACGTCGATGCCCAGCTCGTAGCGGGTGGCTGCCATCTCAGCGCGCCTGTGTTGCTGCAGGCTGGGCGGCTTCGGGCTTGAGGTCTTCGGGGAGCGGCAGGAATTCCTCGCCCACGCTCTGCAGCCTGTCGCCGAACAGCCGGTCGAAGTTTTCCACGAGGTCCTGGTAGCCCCAGCCGCCCTCGCGGTACTCGGTAACGGCTGCTTCCGGGTGCGTCCAGATCTGCAGCCGGTCGCCGCCGGCTCCGATGGCCTGGCCGGTGATGCCTGCCGCCGCGTCGGAGGCGAGGAAGGCGATGAGTCCCGAGACGTCGTCGGCCGTTCCGAAGCCGAGTTCGTGCCGGAAGAAGTCCGGCATGGCCTCGCCGCGCTCGTCGGCTTCCACGGCCTTCTGGAAGTACGGAATGGTTTTGGTCATGGCGGTGGCTGCCACCGGAATCACGGCGTTGGCGGTGACGCCGGCCTTCTTCATCTCCAGCGCCCAGGTTCGGACCATCCCAACGATTCCGGCCTTGGCGGCGGCGTAGTTGGTCTGGCCGAAGTTGCCGCGCTGCCCGGTGGGGGAGCCGATGGTGATGATGCGGCCGGCGATGCCGTTCTCCTTGAAGTAGCCGAACGCTTCGCGGGCGCAGGTGAAGGTGCCCTTCAGGTGGACGTTGATCACGAGGTCGAAGTCCTCATCCGTCATCTTCAGCAGGGACTTGTCCCGCAGGATGCCGGCGTTGGTGACCAGGATGTCCAGCCGGCCGAAGGTCTCGACGGCGGTCTGCACGAGCTGCTTGGCGGCTTCGGTGCTTCCCACCGGAGCGACGACGGCGACTGCACGGCCGCCGTCGGCCTCGATGGTGCGGACCGCTTCGTTGGCCACCTCGGCGTCGACGTCGTTGATCACCACGGCGGCGCCCCGGCGGGCGAGCTCCCGGGCGTAGGCCAGGCCGAGGCCCCGGCCGCTTCCGGTGACGATTGCTACTTTCCCTGACAGGCTCATGGCCGCTCCTTTGCACTGCGCCTTGCGGCGGATCTCCTAAGGAGTCGGCGTGTGACGCCCGTCTCCCTCTACTGGTTCAATAAGAAACCAAATCCTTGAAAATGTCAATCATTTATTTCTGCATCCAAAGTTAAGCGCGCTCCGGCAGCGGGAAGAAGCGACTCCCCCGTGCAGGCTCTCGCCAACCCCGAGGCGATGGACTGGTTCGTCAGCCAGGCAAACAACTTTCGCGAGCGCGGCAACAGTGCGATCATTGAATAAATCAACGACCTAGCCGGCTCCGCACCCGAAAGGCACCATGACACTTCAGGTAAATGACGGCATCGAAGGCGCCGGCGAGCCGTCCACGCGACTGGCGGAATCCACCATCAGCAACGATGTGGGCTTCCTGCTGGCCAAGTTGCACGCAGCAGGGTCCTTGCTTAACAATGCCGCCCTGGCGGAGTTCGGGCTGAAGGAACGTTCCTATTCCGTGCTGGCGCTGGCGTGCGGCAATCTGGGACCGACCCAGCGGGAACTGGCGGACTTCCTCAGCCTTGACCCCAGCCAGATTGTGGCCCTCATCGACGAACTCGAACAGCGCGGCCTGGTGGAACGGAAACCAGGGATCTCGGATCGCCGGCAGAAACTCGTGACCGCCACTTCCGAGGGGCGTCGGATCCACGCCGCTGCCCAGAAAGCGGCCCAGGCGGCGGAAGTTGCGCATTTGAGCATGCTTACAGCCCAGGAGGTGGCCTCCCTCCGGGCTATCCTCCGCAAGACGGTCTGGGCAGCCGACGCCCCGGGGCCGTGAGCCGACCCGCGCCATGGATGCGTTGCGGAAATACTGAGAGGTTCGGGAATTCGCCGAGCATGCCGGACCCGTAGTCTGGAAGCATGTCTGAACTTGAATTCACGGAAGCACGCCCTCCGGAACAGCAGTCCGCTCAATCGAAATTCACCGTTGAGACGGCCAAAATCCTTGCCGAAGTGGCGCACAACCGCCAGAAGGACAAGCTCAAGCGGCCCTACCGCGAGCACGTGCTCGCCGTCGGGGATGCGCTGGCGGATTTCGACGACGACATCCGGATCGCCGGTTACCTGCACGACATCGCCGAGGACACCCCGATGACCCGGCAGGCGCTGCTGGACATGGGCGTCTCCGAGCGGGCCGCGGACATCATCGAGCGCGTCACGAAGCGCCTGCACGAAAACCCGGACGACTACCAGGCCGGCATCCGGTACATCGCCGAGGACCACGACGCCACGCTGGTCAAAATCGCGGACAACGCGCACAACTCGCTGCCGGAACGGGTCAAGGCCCTGGCCGAGAAGTGGCCGGAGAAGCCGCCGGTCACCCGGTACGACGAAGCCCGCCCGGTGCTTTACGCCGCAGTCCCGGTCGAGGAAACCCGGAAGATCCTGGCCCGGGTCAACCCGTGGCTGCTCGAGGAACTGGACGACAGGCTCGACGAGGCGGACCACACGGACTACGAGAACCTCTCCTACGACGACGCCCCGGAGGCGTAGTCCGTCGGGGCCACCGTAACGGGCCGTGCCGGCGGACCGGACCGTGCCCGCCACAGCAGGCCGATGTAGGCCAGGTCAAAGATGCTGCAGAGGATTCCGACGCCCAGGATCAGCGGCGAGTTGCCGTACCAGCCGAAGACGACGGTGGGCGCAAGGGTTCCGATCCACTTGGCCGCGGCGATCAGCAGGGTCTGGCCCCGGGAGCCGCCACGGGCGACGAACATGGCGAGGAACAGCCCGGACATCAGCAGGTTCTGCAGGAAGGCCGCGTAGCGGGCAGCGTCCCCCCAGCCGAACTCGACGACGAACAGCAGCTGCACGCCGAAGGATGCGACGCCCAGCAGGAGCGCCCAGCCGATGAACAGCCTCCGCGTCACCCAGCCCGGCAGCTCGGAGCGGCCGAACTTCAGGAAGGTGTACACGATCACGACGTCGGCCAGCCCCCACGCGATGTTGAAGACACCCTGGGCGGTAATCCCCGTCGCGACGGAGCGTGTGGCGTGGATGGCCTCCCAGGCGAAGTTCAGCCCGAGCGCGGCGGCCGGGATCGCGTAGCTCTTGTCCCTGAACCCGATCCGGATGGCATCGACGTAGACCACCGTCCAGGCCAGACCGCTCACAATCGTCAGAAACAGGATCACGGTTTCCGGCTACACCCGGCCCAGGTCGTCGATGTCCTCGAGGAACTGCTGGTGGACCTCGTCGCTGACCGTGGTCCGGGTGTCCGCGATGGCATCGAGGTAGTCCTGGGTGGACGGGCCCTTCCGGACGGCCTCGCGGACTGAGGCATTGCCCCCGGATGCCGCGCCGCCGTCGTCGTACACCGCCTTTTCCAGCGCCCGCTGGGAGGCGCTGCGGGCCGCGTACTCGATGTCCGCGGGGGAGAAGCCCTCGGCGCGGTCCACGAGCAGCTCGACGTCGACGTCGTCCACCACGGTGGCGGGGATGAAGCGCTGCCACATGGCCTCGCGGGCCTGGCGGTCCGGCAGGCCGATCGGAATGACGTAGTCGAAGCGGCCATGGCGCAGGAACGCGGAGTCGAGGGCCCGGATGAAGTTGGTGGCGCAGACCAGCAGTCGGCCGGGCTGTTCGCGGAATGCCGGGATGATCTTGAGCAGCTCGTTGGTGACGCCCTGCAGCGGCGACGGCGGTTCACCGGAACGCTGGGAGGCGATCTCCTCCACCTCATCGATGAACACGACGGCGTGCTCCAGTTCGGCGATCTCCAGGAACGTCTCGCGCAGCGCACCGGCCAGCCCCTTGGGGTCGGAGGCCAGCCGGGAGGGGAAGACCTCCACGAACGGCCACTCCAGCCGGGAGGCAATCGCTTTCGCGAAGGTCGTCTTGCCGGTGCCGGGCGGGCCGAAGAGGACGACGGCGCGCGGCGGCACCACGCCGTATTCGTCGGCGAGGTCCGCCTCGGCGAGCGGCAGGACGAGGCGGCGTTCCAGCAGTTCCTTCTCGTTCCGCATGCCCGCCACGTTTTCCCAGAGGTCGCGGGCCAGGATCCGGCCGCCGAGCTGGCTCAGCGGCTCGAGTTCCTGGCGCTGGACCGGGATTTTCCGCTCGAAGTAGCGCAGGTTCTTCTTCAGGACGAAACCGCGGCTCAGGAACGCCTCCACCCGGGTTTCGGATTCCGGCATCAGCGCGGAGAGCTTGTTCAGCCCGTGCGGGGCCATCCGGTTCTCGACGGCGGCAAGCAGCGAGGTGCCGATCCCGCGGCCGCGGGATTCCGGGAGGGTGGCCAGGAAGACGATCCAGCCCTGGTCGTGCGCGGCCCGTCCGACGGCGGCGCCCACCAGCTGATCGCCCTGCACCGCGACGACGGCGTGGTCCTTTTCGCAGGAGGCGAGCACCTCGGAAAGCGCGTAGACCGGCTCGACGTTGCTGGCCTTGAGGGACTCCCACAGATGCAGGATCCCGTCAAGATCGGCCGAATGGAAATCCCTGATCCGCCAGTTGGTCATGTGGTGTCTCCCGGGTGGTTCGTCGCTGAGCCAAGTTGAGCCTGTCCGCTGAGCATATGCGAACCGGGAGCACGACAGGTTGCGGTGGGGTTGCATGACGCGGGACGTTGGTGCGCGGCCTCGGCTAAGAATCAGCCCCTTCTGTGGACTGCCGTTCCCGTCGGGCGGCGCGCACGCGCCAGATGATCACGGCCACGACGGCGAGAACAGCCACCACGGCCGCGATGTCCCGCCCGGCAGTCTTGGCGACGGCCTCGTAGGAATGGCCGGACAGGAATCCGAGAAGGACAAATCCGGCGCCCCAGACGGCCCCTCCCGCGGCATTGAAGGCCAGAAACCGCGGATAGTGCATCCGTGAGATGCCGGCCAGGCCGGGCATGACGGCGCGGAAGACGGCAACGAAGCGGCCCAGGAACACGGCGGGACCGCCGCGGCGGCGCAGGAATTCCTGGGCGTTCGTGACTCTGGCACGGTGCCGGTCCAGGATCTTCAGGTCCGGCAACCGCGGTCCGAAGTGCCTGCCGATCTCATAACCCACCGTGTCACCAAGCACCGCTGCGAGAATGACCAGGAGCATCATGAGCCACAGTTCGACCTCTCCCCGGCTGGCGATCACACCGCCGAGCACCGCTGCAATCTCGCCGGGAATAACGAAGCCGACAAACAGGGCGTCCTCGGCGAAAACCAGGCACGCCACCAGAGTGTATGCCACGGCCGGGCTGACGTTCAGGATGCCGTCGATGAACGCGCCCATCGGAATACTTCCTTTGCAAGGTGCCGGTAGGGATGCTGCGCGCGCTTTTGCTGATTCGCGTCCAGTCCCCACCATTGTGCCAACAGGATGTGCGCCTGGAAACGCCCGACGGCGGCACCGCCTGGTTCCATGCGATCAGAACCGGAGGTGCCGCCGTCGGGCACTACGGAATGCTGTGCCGGGGAGGCTACTCGTCCCCGGCGCCGCGGACGGGCCGGTTGGCCACCAACGGGTAGGGGCCGGTGAAGCCGTCGCGGACCGCGGCGAGTTCCATAACGCGGTCCCGGCAGAGGCGCCAGCCGAGCATCAGCAGCGGGATGATGACCGCCAGCGAGGCGATGGTCCACGTGCCCACGGGAGAGTCGAAGGCCATCAGGACCAGCACCGCCAGCAGGAAGGCCAGCGTTATCCAGCCGGTGACGGGCGCCCCTGGCATCCGGAAAGCAGGACGCAGCAGTTCGCCGCGTTTGGCCAGCTTTGCGAGCTGCATCTGGCACAGTACGATCATTCCCCACGTGCTGATGATGCCCAGGGACGCGACGTTCAGCACGATCTCGAACGCTTCAGCCGGAACAAGCGCGTTCAGCACCACGCCGAGGACGGCCACTGCCGCGGTGAGGGCGATGCCGCCGTAGGGCACGCCGGCCTTGTTCATGCGGGCGGCGAACTTGGGGGCCGAGCCGGTGACCGACATGGAGCGCATGATGCGGCCGGTGGAGTAGAGGCCGGCGTTGAGGGAGGACAGCGCCGCCGTGAGGACCACCAGGTTCATGATGGCGTCCACACCCTCCACCCCGATGGAGCCGAAGAACGTGACGAACGGGCTTTCGCCTGCTTTGTAGGACGTGTACGGGAGCAGGAGCGAGAGCAGTACCAAGGAACCGACATAAAACACCGCGATTCGGACAATGACCGTGTTGATGGCCTTGGGCATGATCTTTTCCGGGTTTTCGGTTTCGCCGGCGGCCGTGCCGATCAGTTCGATCGAGGCGTAGGCGAACACCACGCCCTGCATGACCACGATCGCGGGCAGGAGGCCGTTGGGGAACATGCCGCCGTTGTCCGCGATCAGGCTGAAGCCCACCTGCTGGCCGTCCACGGGAGTACCGAAGACGACGAAGTAGATGCCGACCAGCAGGAAGGTCACCAGGGCAACCACCTTGATGAGCGCGAACCAGAACTCGAGTTCGCCGAACACCTTCACGGAGATCAGGTTCAGGCCGAGCACCAGGACCAGGGCGGCCAGCGCCCAGGTCCACTGCGGCACATCCGCGATGGGAGCCCAGTATTTCTTGAAGAAGTTCATGTAAAGCGCGACGGCGGTGATGTCCACGATCGCGGTCATGGCCCAGTTCAGCCAGTACAGCCAGCCGGTGACGAAGGCCGCCTTCTCGCCGAAGAATTCGCGGGCGTAGGAGACGAACGAACCCGATGAGGGCCGGTGCATCACCAGTTCGCCGAGGGCGCGGAGGATCATGAACGCGAAGAAGCCGCACACGGCGTAGCTGATGACCAGGGCGGGGCCGGCCGTGGCCAGCCGGCCGCCGGCACCCATGAAGAGCCCGGTGCCGATGGCACCGCCGATGGCGATCATCTGGACCTGGCGGGGTTTGAGGCCCTTGTGGTAGCCCTCATCCTCGACGTGGAGGGTGGCTTCGGAGGCGTGGGCATGCACCGGAACGGTGTGGTCGGTAATGGCCGGCGTCTGTGTGGCGGCCGCTTGTGGCTGGGTCATGGGAGTCCTTTGTCTATTTGCTCAGGTTGGCGAGGCGCTGCGGGCTGAGGAGGTCTTCGAGCTGCTCGGCCGTGAGGAGGCCGTGTTCGAGCACCAGCTCTGCAACGCCCTTGCCGGTGGCGAGGGCTTCCTGGGCGATGGCGGTTGCGGTGGCGTAGCCAAGGTGGGGGTTCAGCGCTGTGACCAGGCCGATTGACTGTTCCACCGTGAGCCGGAGGCGTTCCGTGTTGGCGGTGATGCCCCGGACGCAACGTACCGTCAGGGTGCGGCAGGCTGCTTCCAGGTGGGAGATGCTCTTGTGAAGGCTGTGGACGATGATCGGTTCGAAGGCGTTGAGCTGGAGCTGCCCGGCTTCGGCGGCCATGGTGATGGTGACGTCGTTGCCGATGACCTCGTAGGCCACCTGGCTGACCACCTCCGGGATCACCGGGTTGATCTTGCCGGGCATGATGGAGGAGCCGGACTGCACGGCGGGCAGGTTGATTTCGCCGAAGCCGGCCCGCGGGCCGGAGGAGAGCAGCCGGAGGTCGTTGCAGATCTTGGACAGCTTCACGGCCACGCGCTTGAGCACACCGGAGAGGTGCACGAACGCGCCCACGTCCTGGGTGGCCTCGATGAGGTCCACGGCCGTGACCAGGGGCAGGCCGGTGATCTCGGCCAGGTGCCGGCAGGCCGCCTCGGCGTAGCCGGCGGGGGCGTTCAGCCCGGTGCCGATCGCCGTGGCGCCGAGGTTGATCTCGTGGATCAGCAGGTCCGCCTCGGCCAGCCGCAGCCGGTCCTCGCCGATGGTCACGGCGTAGCTGCCGAATTCCTGGCCCAGGGTCATGGGGACGGCGTCCTGCAGCTGGGTGCGCCCCATCTTCACGACGGTGCGGAACTCCACGGCCTTGGCGGCGAAGGCCTCTTCGAGTTCGGTGAGGGCCTCCAGCAGTTCCCGGGCGGCGAAAATGGTGCCCAGCTTCACGGCCGTCGGGTAGACGTCGTTGGTGGACTGGCTGAGGTTGACGTGGTCGTTTGGGTGCAGGCGGGCGTAGTCGCCCTTGGGGTGGCCCAGGATTTCCAGCGCCCGGTTCGCGATGACCTCGTTCGCGTTCATGTTCGACGACGTCCCGGCGCCGCCCTGGATGACGTCAACCACGAACTGCTCGCTGAGCTTGCCGTTCAGGATGTCCTGGCAGGCGCGCTCGATTGCGTCGGCGCGTTCGGCGTCAAGGAGCCCGAGCTCGCGGTTGGTGCGGGCGGCTGCCAGCTTCACGGCTGCCAGTCCCCGGACCAGGTACAAGTTGGTGGACAGCGGCTGGCCGGTGATGGGGAAGTTTTCCACGGCGCGGAGCGTGTGGACACCCCAGTAGGCGCCGGCGGGGACGTCGCGGTCGCCCAGGAGGTCGTGTTCGGAGCGGAAGGCGGAGCTGGCAGCGGCGGCAGTCATGGGTGTCCTCAAAGGGCTTCGTCGGCGTCGGTTTGGGTCGCAGTGTCAGGGGAGGCTGGGAAGAGGAAATCGGTGGCCGTTAGCTCGCCCACAGGGCGGCCTCCGCCCAGGGCGGTGCCGGTGGCGATGCCCTCCAGCGGCGCGGTGTCGACGCCGAGCGCCTCCAGGACGCGGACGGTGACGGGCATGCGGGCGCGGTCTCCGCCGTCGGAAATCTTCACGGCGACGCCGCGGCCGTCCGGAAGACCCACCAGCTGGACGCCTTCGAAGCCGTCCTTGGCAAGGATTCCGGGCGCCAGCCGCATCAGCTCAGTGACGTCGCGGCCCTCACCGGCCACCATTTCCGGGTGCCGGCGCATGGCGTGCGCGACGGCGGCTTCCGGGCTTTCGGTGGGGGCAGCGTGGTTGTGCACTTCCGCCGAGGCCAGCCGGCCGAACGCCCGGGCCATCCCGCGGAGGGTCAGGGCAAAGAGCGGCGTGCCGCAACCGTCGGTGCTGGTGCGGGAAGGGACTTCGCCGGTGAGGTCACTGACGGTGCCGGCCACGAGCTTCTGCAGGGGGTGCCCGGGATCCTGGTACCCCTGCACGGGCCAGCCGTTGATGACGCACGTGGCGGCCATGGAGGCGTGCTTTCCGGAGCAGTTCTGGGCCAGCTGCGTGGGCACGCCGCCGCGGCGGAGCCATTCTTCGCGCTCGCTGACGCCGTAGGGGAGGTCGGTGCTGTTTTCGAGGTCTGCCGCCGTGAGGCCGTGGATCTCCAGGATCCGGGCGGCGCCGCCGCGGTGCATGGCCGCGCCGGAATGGCTGGCGGCGGTGAGGGCCAGGAGGTCGGCGGGCAGGTCCAGTCCGGCCCGGACCATGGCCACGGCCTGCAGCGGCTTGAGCGCGGAGCGCGGGTAGAAGGGCACCAAGGGATCGCCCGCGGAGAACAGGGTGCGGGTGCCGGTGGCTTCCGCGGCGGTGGCGATCAGCGAGCCGTAGTGGATGCTTTCAGCGAGCCCGTCGCGGATCTGGGCGGCCAGGGGAACGTGCCGCGGGAGGCTGTTGAGCTCCAGGGCGGCGGCGTTTTCGGCTAAGGCAGGGAAGGGCATGGAGTCCTTGAGATGTTGACTGGGTGCTGGCGGTTACTGGGTGAGGATGGAATCGAGGGCCACGCCTACGGCGTGGAGGTGTTCGCTCATGGCGGCGCGGGCCTCGGCGGCGTTGCCGGCTTCGATGGCCTGCAGGATGCGCTGGTGTTCATGGTCCGATGCGAACTGACGGTCGGCCACCATGTTGAGGGTTTCTGACTGATGGGCCAGAGCTTCGCGGATATCGGCCACCACATTTTCGAAGACCTTGTTGCCGCTGGCCCGGGCGATGGCTGCGTGGAAGCTGGAGTCGAGGCTGACCCATGCTTCGGGATCGTCTTCCGCAGACATGGCAGCCACAATGGCCCGGAGGGTCTCCAGTTCCTCGGGCGTGCGGCGCTGCGCGGCGAGTCCGGCGGCGGGTACCTCGATGTGCGGGCGGGCTTCCGTGAGGTCCCGTGCGGAGTAGTGGCCCAGGACGAGGTCCTTGGCCACCTGGTGGGCCACGACGAACGTTCCCTTGCCCGTCATGGTGACGGTCAGGCCCAGGGCGTTGCAGGAGCGCAATGCCTCGCGGACTACCGAGCGGCTCACACCGTAGCGCTGGGCGAGGGCGGTCTCGGAACTGAGCTTGGCGCCCACCTCCACCTTTCCGGATTCGATGTCCGCGCGGAGGGCGTTAAAGACTGCTTCGGCAGCGCTCAGGCGGGCCAGCGGCTGGCCGGGCGCGCCGGTCCCCTGATGGGGCGGGGAGGTGGTAGCAGGCTGTCCTGCTGTCCGGCTGTCTGACAGGTTCACGCTAAAAATATGGCATGGATCACAGGGCGGTGTCAACGTAGGACGGCCGGCCGCGGGACTTGGTACGGCAACTTCCGGCACGTTCGTACCGGAATGAGCCTTATACAGGAGCGGTTCGCGGGACTAGACTTGAATTTCAGTGAAAACGGCACGATCGTACCTCATGTCGTCGCTGGCAGGCGCAGCATCGCCGGAGGGAGGCGCCTTGGCTGAATTGTTCTCCAACCAGCTTGCCGCGGCAGTCCGCGCACGCCGGGCGACGCTTCGTTTAGGCCAGCGCGATCTGGCCGAGCTTGCCGGGGTGTCCGAACGGTTCGTCCGGTTCGTCGAGCAGGGCAAGCGCAGCGTCCAGCTGGACTCGCTGCTGGCACTCCTGGGCACGCTCGGGCTCGAACTGCAGCTGGCCGCCCGGACCAGCTCCGCCGCCCGGGCACTCGCCGGCGGGTCTCCGGCAGGTGGACCAAAGGAAGGCACGCTGCCCCCCTACAAGACGCCCGCCATTGAGACGCCCGCCGTCGAACCTGCCGAAGGGCCCGGGGAGCCCCGGCCATGAGGCACCGCGTCGCGGACGTCTACAAGGCCGGGGTGCTGGCTGCCAGGCTGGAGCGGCACGGCGGCGGAACCAGGTTCAGCTATCTCCCGGCGTACCTGGCGTCGGGCGGCCCCGCCGTCGCTAGTTCCCTGCCGCTGTCCGCAGAACCGGTGCTCTCCGCCGCGGGGGCCGCGCCGCCGTATTTCACCGGGCTGCTGCCGGAGGGCAGGAGGCTGAACGCGCTGCGCTGGTCCGTGAAGACCAGTGTGGATGACGAGCTCTCGCTGCTGATCGCGGCCGACGCGAACCCGGTGGGTGACGTGCAGATCGTGGGCCACGGGGAGAAACTGGACCCGGCTGAGCAAGCGGTGCAGCTTGATCCGAAGACGCCGGGGGATTTCGACGCGCTGCTGGGGGACTCGGGCCTGATCGATCCGGTGGCGCTCGCCGGGGTGCAGGACAAGCTCTCCGCCGGGGTGATCTCCGTGCCGGTGGCGCGGGCGGGCCGGCGGTTCATTCTTAAGCTCAACGCGCCCGAGTTCCCGCACGTGGTGGAGAACGAGTTCGTGATGTTCCGCTACGCGGCCAGGCTGCGGATCCCGCTGAGCCGGGTGCAGCTGATCCGTGACGTCGCGGGCCGGGCGGGGCTGCTGGTGGAGCGCTTCGACCGGATCCCCCTCTCTGAAGTGGAAGGGTGGGGCGCGGCGCATGATGCGGTGCGGCGGCTCGGGGTCGAGGACGGGGCGCAGGTGCTGGGGCTGTACCCGGCGGACAAGTACAACGTGGGGTACGGGACGGTGGCCCGGGGGCTCGCCGACTACTGTGCGGCGCCGCTTCCGGCACTGCGGAACCTGGCCATCCAGGCGGCGTTCGCGTGGCTGAGTGGGAACGGGGACCTGCATGCCAAGAACGTGTCCATGGTGCAGCAGCCCTCGGGGGAGTGGTCCATCGCCCCGGTGTATGACATCCCCTCCACGATGGTCTACGGGGACAAGACGCTCGCCCTGACGCTGGACGGCAAGCGGACCGGGATCTCGCGCCGGCATTTCCTGGCCTGGGCCACGGGGCTGGGGCTGATCGAACGGGCGGCGGTGCAGCTGCTGGAGCTCGCACTGAAGGCGTCCGGGCCGCTGCTGGCGGACCTGGAGGCGGGCACCGCGTTCGCGTCAACCAACCGACGGCTCGCCGTTTCCGGAGATGGTCACCCGGGCCTGGATCAAGGAGCTCAAGCACCGGCGCAGGCTGCTCGAGGGGTGAGGCTGACGGCGGCGGTGACTGCCGGCGTCGGGCGTCTGCCCGGCGGCCTTAGAGGTGCTGGATGCCTGCCCGCTGCATGGCGTCCTTGTAGACCTCGACGTTCTTCGCCAGGAGCTCGTCCTGCTTGGCGGCCGAGACGGCGAAGGCGCGGCCGCCGAGGGCCGTGGCCTTGTAGATCTTGACGCCGCGGTTCTTCAGTGACGAGTGGTAGGTCTTCTCGAAGAGCGTCAGGAAGGCGTGGGCGTCGGCGCCGTGGGCGATGACGGCCGAGACGCGCTTGTTGATCTTGAGGAACTGGCGGAAGGGCCGCAGGCCGTCCGTCTTCTCCTGGACGTTCAGGGCGGAGGGGAGCTCGGGGTCGCGGACCCAGGGGTAGGCGTTCCACGGCATCACGTAGCGGGGGTCGAGCTCGACGGCGTCGTAGATGGAGGTGGCGCGGCGGGCAGCCTCGTCGTCGTTGAAGTGGGAGACGAAGCCCGACTCGGTGCCCTTGCCCGGGGCGATGTGGAGGCTGACGATCCGGCACTCGTCCTCGTCATGGACGGGATCGATGTAGGGGACGACCGACCCCGGCTTCTTTTCCATCAGTTCGTCGCAAAGCTGCGTTACGGCGGCGATGTTCGGTTCCTGCAGCAGGGCCTTTTTTTCGTCCCAGTCAATCGTCACGATTTCTCCCTCAGCGCTCGGCGTCCAGAATCAGGCGTCTTGTTCCACTCTACGCTTTTGGGCGCGAGGGCGTTTTTTGAGGGGCGGTTTGGGTCGCAGGATGGGCGCTGACGGCGCCGATCCGCGACGCCGGCCCAAGAGGCAGACAACCACTGGTCATGGCCGATCGCCGGGCGTACGCTTAAAGCGCCTGCAGGTAGCCATCTGATTTAGTTGGGTCGTTCAGGACATGTAAGTGTCCGAGCCATCTCCATAGCGAGATCGCGAAGGCACCTGCAGGCCTTTCGTTTAAGGCGCACCCGGCTACGAGTCCACCCTAGCCACGAGTCGGCGACTCAGTTTCCGTAGTGGTAGCGGCAGGCCGCAATCAAGATTTCGACGCCGCCGGGCGTCTCGGCGAACTTGTAGACCAGTCGGTGCTCGTCGGTGATGCGGCGGGACCAGTAGCCGTGGAATCCGTGTTTGAGCGGCTCAGGTTTTCCGATTCCTTCATTGCCGTTGCGCGCAATGTCTTTGATGAGTGCGTTGATCCGTTTAAGGATTTTGCGGTCCTGGGATTGCCACCAAAGGTAGTCTTCCCACGACGTCTCGGACCAGACAAGCCTCATTCAGCTAGATCCCGCACCACACCACGGCCGGATTCCAGCTCTTCTATCGAGCCCAAGATGCGTCGGGCGTTGGCCGGGTTGCGGAGCAGGTAGGCCGTCTCCCGCAGCGATTCGTAGTCGGACCGGGACACCATGACGACGTCCTCTTTTCCCGGGCGGGTAATAACGACCTCCTCGCGGTCGTCGGTGACCGCGTCGAGGGTCTCCTTGTAATGCGCGCGTGACTGGGAGTACGTGAGTGTTTTCATGGAGTCCTCCTTGCGTACAACTTATTGTACGCCTGTGGCAGCTGCGGGTTCCGCTCATCCCGGACGACGTCCCGATGAGCGAGGGATCCGACGTCGGCTACCGCTGGTTCGCGAAGACCGGGCAGGAACCCCTGTTCCCCTTCCGCCACGGGCTCAGCTACACCCGGTTCGACTATGCGGACCTGACAGTGCAGGACCGGGGCGGGGTGCGTGCCGAGTTCACCGTCACCAATGCGGGGCCGCGACGCGGGGCCGATGTGCCCCAGCTCTACCTCCTCGAGGATCCTGCGGGGACCCGGATGCGGCTGCTCGGCTTCGAGCGCGTGGACCTCGAACCCGGCGAATCACGGACCGTCTCGCTTAACGTCGATCCGCGGCCGCCGGCATCCTACGACACCGGCCGCGGGCAGTGGCATAACACCGGTGGCAGCTACCGCCTGGCGCTCGGGCACTCGGCCGGTGACTACACCCTGGAGGCTGACGCGTCACTGGCCGAGTCGTGGTTCGGGCGGTAGCCGGCCGGCCGGCGAATTCAGCAGGGTCTCAGGCCGCGGCCGCTGCCCTTGCCGCTGCTCGAGGTCTGGCGTGCTTGAGCACCTTGGCGAGGTGCCGGAGTTCGCGCCGGTGCTGGAACGCTGCTGTTTCGGGAGACGGAGGTCCCGGTAACGGCGGGGCTGTGGACTGGTAGCTGTGCCCGGTCGGCGTCGTTAGTTGGAGCGTGTGCCGTGGCCCCGGCCGGGGGTGCGCGCTCCAGCCGGGCGCTTCCTTAGTGTGGTTGCAGGCTTCACAGAGCCCGGCGCCGTTGAGGTGGGTGGTCGTGCCGCCGCTGCGCCAGGGGAGGATGTGGTCCAGATGCCTGATCGGGGCGTCGCAATACGGCGTACGGCAGGTGTGGTCCCGGGCCTGGACAAAGCGGCGCAGCCCGGGCGGGAAGAGCCGTGCCCGGGATTCCATCCCGACGAGGTCTCCGGTGCCCGGGGCGGTGTAGAGCCGCCGGAGCCAAACGTTCATGGGCTGGTTCTGGTCCTGGTCCTGGTTCTGATCCGCGACGAGGATCTCCCGGGCCCACCCGGCGGGGACGATGCCGTAACCCGGAAGCCGGGCGGGTTCGCTGTCTCCCTGGAACAGTGTGCGGTCGGTCATAACGAGCTGGATCTCGATGCCTCTGATTCCACGTGCCTTCCCCGTGATGCGTTCAACCAGCGCATCGGCCATGAGCTGGCCTCGCGAGCGGGGGTCTCCGTCGGAACGGAAAGCGTCGGCGTCCCGGGTGAGCGCCGCATAGACGGACACGCCCTCGGCGACTGGGAGGAGAGCAGTCAGATAGCACATGGTGTCGGGCGCCGGGCGGAGACTGACATGGCGCTCGGCGGCGGCGTGGCTGGCGCGGTCCGCAACGGACCGCGGATCCAGTCGGTAGGCGGCGGACCGGGCCGCGAAAACAACCGCACGGTCGCCTGCTCCACTGAACGTCCCGGCGTCGGGCGCCAGCTCCTCGTCGACGGCGCAGCGGTCGGCCGCGGACAGGCAGGCGGTTTCCTTCACGAGCAGTGTGGCCCGCCATTCATTGAGCTGGCCGGTCTCCAGCCCGGCGAGGGTATGCGGCATCTCGGTGACGAGCGCCTTGGCCAGACCCAGGAGCCGGCTGCCCCTGGCTGGTGATTCCCGGCGGGCGAGGGCGATCTGCGCCGCGATGCCAGCGCCCAGCTGCTCGGCCGGCACGCCCGCGCGGGCCTGGTCACGGCGCTGCCGCACATCAAAGGCGACGGCGATCCGGGCCTGCAGCGCGGCCGCAGCGGACTTCAAATCCTCGAGTTTACGGAGCTGGTCAATCATCCCGGCACCGTCCGCGGCCGGCCGTGCGTCAGCCAGGTTACGGATCATCTCCGTAACCGCCGCACCAACCGCTGCTTTCGAAGCCACTTTGGGCCCCTGCTCGCCGTCCACACTTAAAGTGTCTCCGGGACCACCGACATTAAAGCGGCCACCGAACCTGCGTATCCGTAAGCTTCTAGGAAACGCCCCGCGCCCCGATCCAAGGAACCCATGCCGATCAACAGACAGTCACTGAAACGGGACGGGTTCACCGGCTTCAGGACGCTGGCGGACCTCGAAATCAACCGGATCCCGCAGAAGCCCGGGATCTTCGCGGTGCTGCGGCCCGAAGGTTATGAGCCGCGGTTCCTGGCCAAGAGCACGGCGGGGACCTTCAAGAAGAAGGACCCGTCCCTGCAGGTAACGGCGCTCGCCGCCGAATGGGTCGACGACGCCGACGTCCTCTACGTCGGGAAGGCCGGCCCCGGCAGTAAGGGCAACCGCGGGCTCCGCCGACAGATCCAGGAGTTCGTCGACTTCGGCAAGGGCAAGCCGCCGGGGCACTGGGACGGCCGGCTGATCTGGCAGCTCGCCAGTGCAGGATCGCTGATCATCGCGTGGAAGGAACTTCCCGCAGCGGAGCTCAACCCGGCCGAGGCCGGGTACCACGCCGATTTCCGGGAGGAGTTCGGCCGCCTCCCGTTCGCGAACCTGGTCCAGGCCCGCGTCAAGGGGAACTAACCGCCAAAGGGCCGCTAGAGCTAGATACCGCTGCCGTGCGTGAACCGCCCCGCCACGAGTGTCGCGGCCACCGGCATCGCCGCGAACACCGCATCGGACACCTCCAGCGGGTCGCCGTCGAGCACCGCGAGATCAGCCGGGTCACCAAGCATGATTCTTCCCCGCCCGCGGGTTGAGGCGGTCAGGGCTTCCGGCCGGGTGAGGGCCTGCTCGGGATGCCAGGGCCCGCGCCCGTCCTGGCGCGCCCGCGTGGTGGCCGCGGACATGGCAAGCCAGGGCTCCAGCGGCGCCACCGGGGCATCGGAACCGAGCGCCAGCGTGGCGCCGGCAGCCAGCAGGGACCGCAGCGGGAAGACCCTGTCGGTGCGGCCTGCCCAGTTCGAATCGGCGGCGTCACGGTCATCCAGGGCGTGGGCGGGCTGGACGCTCGCGGTCAGGCCCAGCTCGCCGAAGCGGACGAAGTCCTGGCTGCGGACAAACTGGGCATGCTCAATCCTTCCGCGGACCCCGGCGGCAGCGAACGCGTTCAGGGCCACCTCGTTGGCGCCGTCGCCGATCGCGTGGACCGCCGGAACAAAGCCGGACTCCCGGGCGCGGACCAGCAAGTCCAGCAGCTCCGCCTCACTCACCGTGAGCAGGCCGCGGCCGCCGTGCGGATACGGGTCCACGCAGTACGCCGTACGGGTGTTCAGCGAGCCGTCGATCAGCACCTTGAGCGGGCCCACCCGCAGCAGTCCCGCCCCGCCGTCGAGCACCTGCCCGGTGCGTAGGCCTTCTGCAACGGCGCGGTCCAGGTCCTGCGGGTAGATGCCGGCGTCCACCCGGAAGGAGCCGAAGCCGCCCGCCACCCGCCGCAGCCACACATCCGGGTTCCACGTCATCTCGAAATCGACGATCCCCACGATGCCGCGCGCGGCCGCTGCCTGCGCGGATTCCCGGACCCAGGCATCCACCACTGTGTCGGGCAGTCGGCCCAGCTCGCGGGTCAGTTCAAAGGCCGGCTCCTCGCGGAGCAGCCCGGACTCGTCCACCGGCACGTTAAAGCGTTTAGCCGCCGCGCTGTTGAGCCAGACGCAGTGCAGATCGTGGCTGAGCAGGGCGGTCGGCCGGCCGCGGGTGACGCCGTCGAGCAGGTCCAGGCTGGGAACATCGCCCCAGACGGCGTCCCGGAAGCCGACGCCCACCACGGCCAGGCCGCCGCCGGCGTCGCTGTTGCCTTCTGTAGGGCCGTGGTCCGCGACATACGACCGGACGACGTCGGCCGCCTCGCGGGCCGAGGCGGCGCTGGACAGGTCAATCCGGTTGGTGGCGAGGGCCCACTGGGTCATGTGGACATGCTCATCCCAGAGCCCCGGGATGACGTACCGTCCGTCCAGGTCCAGCACGCGGGATCCGGGGACACGGGGCAGCTCCCCGGCCGGAGCGATCCTCGAAACCAAACCTTCCAGCACGTGGACATCGCGCAGCGCCGATTCGCCGGGGAACCGCACGGCGGCAAGAACGAGGTCGGTCACGGCATCGGCAGGCGTCTCAGGCATAGGAAACAGGCTAGGCGCCGGAACGCCCAGCACCAATCCGGACTCGCCGCAGCGCCCCGACCGCACGCCGCCGGACAAGGGACTTTCGCCCCTTACCCGGGTCGCAAGCACACCGCATGCTGGATTTGGGGCGGTTCCTGCACGGCCATTGGGGATGAACCGCCTTTTGTAACGCAGTACCGGTCTCGCTGGAACCTTGGGGAAGGAAATGGCGCTTCGCACTTTCCCGCGTCGGCAGGAAATAGCAGGAGACCACGGCCATGAATGTACAAAGAAAACCACTCGAGATCCAAGACCGCTCTCATCTGCGCACTGGCGGGCTAATGGACGCCCACGCCAGGACTCCCCGGCTGAAAGTGACAGTCCGGATCGACGACAACTTGGAGACGTCCCGGATCGAGGTCCATGGTGTCGTGTCGGCCGCCAACATCCGGGCCCTGTATGTCGTCTGCCGCCGGGTCAGCACCAAATTGCCCGACCACGAAATCGTGATCGATCTTGCCCACGCACGGGTGACAGCCGACGCCATCGAGGAACTCCGTGAACGCGCACGGCTGTCCCTGCTGTCCTCCGGAATCGATGCCTCAGTGACGCCCTGCCGCCTGCGGATCGTGGACCCCCCCAAGCATCATCAGAACCAACGAGATCGCATGAAAGCCCATGTTGTCTACGATTCCGCCTACGGGAACACGAAGTCGGTAGCCGAGGCGATCACGGACGCACTCGACGGGCTGCAGGCCACGGCAGTCCCGGTGGGGGATTTCAATCCCGGCGTGCTCGCCGCGGGGGACCTCCTGGTGGTCGGCAGTCCCATTAACGGTTGGCGTCCGACGCCGAAAATCACCGAGCTGCTCTCGGCCCTCGGGAACGGCCCGCTCAAGGGGGTCAAAGCGGCCGCGTTCGACACCCGCGTGCGGATGTTCATCCACGGGGATGCCGCGAAGAAGATGACCCATGCCCTCCGCTCGGGCGGCGCCGAGATCGTTTCCGAACCCATGCCTTTCTATGTCAAGGGCACCGAGGGACCCCTGCGCAGCGGCGAGATTGGGAAGGCCACGGCCTGGGCGCGGGCCCTCCTGACGTCTGCGGGTGGGTGAGACAGCGTCCAGGCTGAACCGGGAGTCCTGAAAAGGAACTTGTGAAAGGACGGCGGTCATGCGACCAGGCCGGATTGTCATGCTCGTGCTGGGCACGCTCAGCGCACTCCTGGGCCTGGGGCTGCTGGCCGGTGCCGGCGCCGCGGGGTGGGCCAACTACCAGCAGCGCGACAACGGGTTCTTCAGTACGCCCTCGGAACGTTACGCTGCCGATTCGTACGCCCTCACTTCTCCACGCCTCGACGTCATGACGGACGGCCGCTTCCCCGAGGCGGGTCCTGTAAACGTGCCGGGCAGCATCATGATCCGGGGCTCCGCGGCCGATGCGGCTAAGGCGATCTTCATCGGGATCGCCCCGCAGGCCGATGTGGCGGCCTATCTGGCCGACGTAAAGCACACCGAGTTCATCGAGGTCAGATTCTCCCCCTTCCGCGCGCAGTACCGCGACGTTCCCGGCGCCAAGACCCCGCCGCGGCCGGCCGATCAAAGTTTCTGGACAGCATCGGCCACCGGGCTGGGGGCCCAAGAGCTCCAATGGAACCTGCGGTCCGGGAACTGGGCCGTCGTCATCATGAATGCAGACGCCAGCACACCGGTGGCCGTTGACCTTCGCGCCGGCGCCCGCTCCGACCTGCTCTGGCCGATCTTCCTCGGTCTGCTGATCGGCGGGATTGTGCTCCTCGCCGTCGGCGTGCCGCTGATCGTGGCCGGCGCAGCGGGACTGGGACGCGCCGGACCGCCGCCGTCCGGCCCGGGCCATCCCGGGCAGCCCTACGGGGCGCAGGGCCATGGGCAACAGCAGGCGTACCGGACCCAGGGATATCGGGCGCAGGGTTCCGGGATGCCGCCACCCGCGGGGCAACCCTATCCAGCCCAGCCCTATCCGGCGGGTGCCCCGGCCGGCGCCGGCCCGGTGGTGTATCCGGCACGACTCAACGCCTACCTGGACCCCAATCTGTCCCGCTGGCTGTGGCTGGTGAAATGGTTCCTGGCCATCCCGCATTTCATCCTCCTGTTCTTCCTCTGGTTCGCCTTCATCGTGGTCACCATCGCGGCGTGGTTCGCCATCCTCTTCACCGGCCGCTATCCGCGCTCGCTGTTCAACTTCAGCGTCGGCGTCATCCGCTGGAACTGGCGGGTGTCCTACTACGCCTACGGCGCGCTGGGCACGGACCGCTACCCGCCGTTCACCCTCGCCCGCACGGACTACCCGGCGGACTTCGACGTCGACTATCCCGAGGGGCTGTCCCGGGGCCTGGTGCTGGTGAAGTCCTGGCTGCTGGCCATTCCGCATCTGCTCATCATCGGCGTGCTGACGGGAACGGCACGGACGTGGGTGGTGCGCGACGGCGACTCGGTGCAGCAGGGTGTTGGTATTTCGCTCCTTGGGCTGCTGGTGTTCATCGCCGGCGTCATCCTGCTCTTCACGGGGCAATACTCGCGCGGCCTGTTTGACCTACTGCTGGGACTGAACCGCTGGATCTACCGTGTGGTCACCTACGCGGCCCTGATGCGGGACGAATACCCGCCGTTCCAGCTGGACATGGGTCCAGTGGATCCGGCGGATGCCCAGGCGCTTCCCTACGCCGGGCCTCCCGCCGGGCCTCCCGCCGGGCCAGCGGCGTCCGCCGGCCCGGAGGACCATGAGGGAACGGGCGGTCACGTGGAACCGGACGGCTCGCCTGAACCCGAACCTGGGCCTGAACCCGGGCCCGGAACCCCGCCCCGGCCCTAGCGTCTCCTGCCCCTTGCCACCGCGCCCCGGCGAGAACATAGTTGAGGGAATTTACCACTCCGCAGCAGGAGGCAGGCGACCATGCAGAACGTCCAGGTGCCGGGAAACGGTTTGCTGCTGGGCAAGACCGCCCTGATCTATGGTGCGGGCGGCGCCATCGGAGGGGCCGTGGCCCGGGCCTTCGCGGCAGAGGGCGCCTTTGTTCACCTCGCCGGGCGCACCGAACCGCCGCTGGAAAAAGTCGCCCGGGACATCCACCAGGACGGTGGCAAGGCGGAGACCGCCGTCGTCGACGCCCTCAACGAAGAGCAGGTCGACGCGTTTGTCGCCCGGGTGGCCAAGAAGAGCAGGCGGATCGATATCTCCTTCAACGTCATCTCTTTTGGCGACATCCAGGAGCCGCTGATGGAGATTGACGTGGACGACTTCACCCAGCCGGTGACCCTGGCCACGCGCACGCATTTCCTCACCACCCGTGCCGCGGCCGCGCACATGATCAAGCAGGGCTCCGGCGTCGTGCTGATGTTCGGCGGCTCCGGGCCGCAGACCCTGCCCGGACTGGGGGGCTTCAAGGTGGCCCTGGACGCGATGGAGGGCCTGCGCCGGCAATGGGCCCTTGAGCTGGGAAGGCACGGCATCCGGGTGGTCACGATGGTCTCCGGCGGCATTATCGAGACGATTCCCTGGCAGGCCGAGGGGCGTGAGGAGATCGTGGCGGAGATCGCCAAGGCCGCCCACCTGAACCGCACCGCCACCCTGGCCGACGTCGGGAGCGTGGCGTGCTTCGTCGCCTCGGACAAAGCCGGGGCCATCACCGACGCCACGGTCAATATCTCCGCCGGCGCGATCGTGGACTACTAGCGCGGCTTGTCACCGCCCGGGGCCTCCCGGCCTTGGACTGCAGGTCCGTGTCGTAGTCGTGCTGCGCCATCGCGGCGGCAATCGCATCCTGGCGCTTGGCGGCGATGAGCAGGATGGCACCCTGCAGCCCGGCGAGCATGGAAAGGAAGAGGTTCAGCAGGGAACAGCTACTCGACGCTCACCTGGATCCGCTGCACCGCGTTGTTGCCCATCCCCTGGTAGTCCCACACCTGCTCCAGCGGCTGCGTCGCACCGCTGGCATCCGTGGCGCGGCAGGACAGCTCGTGTTCGCCCGCGTCAGCCACCCACGGCATCGACCAGGCGCACCAAGCGAAGGGAGCGGCGGGGTGCTCCAGCTGGGCCGGTGCCCACTTGCCGTCGATCCCCACCTCGACGCGCTGCACGGCGCCCTGCCCGGACCAGGCCCGGCCGGTCAGCATTACCGGTCCGGCGGGCAGGATCCGGCTCCGCGTGAAGAAGTCCGGTACCCCCGGCGGGACCATCAGCGAGCGGACCTTGATCCACGTGACCGGGGTACCGGCGTCGTCCGCGTCCTGCTGGTAACGGTACGCGACCTGCTGCTGGAACCCGTCGAAAGGCTTGGTCACCACCTTGATCGAGGTCAGCCACTTGACGCTCGCCATGCCGTACCAGCCCGGGACCACCAGCCGGAGCGGGTACCCGTGCTGCGGCGGCAGCGCGGTGCCGTTCATCCCGTAGGCAAGTACGACGTCGGGCCGGAGGGCCTCGGCGATCGGCAGGCTGCGGGCGAACTGCTGGCGGACGCCGCCCTGGAATCCGGTGTCCGCGCCGGTGAACACGACCTCCACGGCGTCGTCCTCCACGCCCGCCTGGGTCAGCAGGTAGGCCAGCGGGACGCCGGTCCAGGTGGCGGTGCCGACCGCCTCCAGCACCCAGGGCTGGCTGAGCGGACGGGGCCGCAGCAGGGAGCGCCCGTTGCCGGCGCATTCCAGGGTCACCGGGACAGTGATGCTCGGTGCCCGGCGGAGCGCCCTGAGGCTCAGTTCGAACGCCCGCTGTACGGCGCCGCCGATCCGCAGGTGCCAGTGGTCCGCGTCGATGAACGGGATGTCGAAGTGGTTCAGCAGGTAGTGCAGCCCGGCCGGTGTGGTGTCATTCCGCAGCGCCTCGAGTGGCATCGAATGGTTCCGCACGGCGAGTTGGAGCTCCTCAGCCGTCAGCGGCCCGTGGCTCGGTTCGCCGGGATGCGGCGTGAGCTTCTGGGCCTGGCGGCGAGGGGTCTTCAGGATGGAGGAGTGTCTGGACATCTGCTTCGGCATGGCGTGCTGCGATTCTGCTCCGGACCAGCCCGGTTTTGGCCGGTGTCATCTGCCTTAAGGTCTACGCCGGAGCCCGGATGCCGTCAATACTGGGCCAGCCGGCGCGCCGCGGGGCGGGCTGCCGCGGGCCGCCGCCGTGGCGTGCCTAGAGCGTGTGTGACTCGGCCAGGAACTGGGCCAGGCCCAGCGGTTCGCGGCCGGTGAGTTCGTGCACCGCCGACGTCGGGCCGGCGAGCTCACCCGCGGCGATCGCGGTGTAGGTGCTCACCCAGGCGTCCACCTGCCACGGCGGCGCGCCGTAGGGCGCCCGTGAGGCGTAGGCCTCCACGAGCGTTTCGTTCTGGAAGGTGATGGTGCGGCCGGTTCCTGCGGTCAGGACTTCAGCGGCCGTAGCCAGCGAGATGTCCTCAGGCCCGGTGAGGTCGTAGGTCCTGCCCACATGCAGGGCCGGGTCCCGGAGCACGGTAACGGCGGAACGGGCGATGTCGGCACGCGCGACGGCGGCCATCACGCCGTCCCCGGCGGGTCCGCGGATGACGCCGTCTTCCCCGGCCAGCAGCGGCAGGAAGTCGAGATAGAAATTGTCCCGCAGGAAGGTGTAGTCCATTCCGGAGGCCTTGATCCGCTCCTCCGTGGCGTAGTGGTCCCGGCCCAGGGTGAAGATTGAGTCGGGCGCCGCCCCGAAGAACGAGGTGTAGACGATATGCTGCACGCCGGCGGCGGCCGCCGCGTCTACAAACGTGTGGTGCTGCTGCAGCCGGTCCTCGGCTTCGGCTGCGGAGACCATGAAGAGCGTCTTCACCCCTTCGAGGGCCGCCTTTGCGAGCATCGAATCCGCGTAGGTGAAGACCACCGGAACGGCGCCCTCCAGCTCCGGTGCCCGGCCGGCGTCGCGCACCAGCAGCCGCTGCGGGCTGCCGGCGTCGGCCAGCTCGTGGGCCACCAGCCCGCCCAGGTACCCGGTGGAACCGGTGACGGCGAGTTCAGGAGCAGATGCCATGGCCTAGGCCTCCCGCGAGGCGGGCGACTTGGTCTGCGCGGGGTCGCGCTCCGCCAATGAGCCGATGGCGGCGTCGATCTTATCCATGATGACCGGATCCAGCTTCACACCGGCGGACGCCACGTTCTTCTCGATCTGCTCCGGCCGGGAGGCGCCCATGATCGCGGACGCCACGTTCTTGTTCTGCAGCACCCAGGCGATGCTCAGCTGGGCCATGGTGAGCCCGGCCTGCTCGGCAATCGGCTTGAGCTGCTGCACGCCGCTGAGGACCTCGTCGGACATCCAGCGCTCGATCATCTTGGAGCCGCCCTTGGCATCCGTGGCGCGGCTACCCTCCGGCGCCGGCTTGCCCGGGTGGTACTTCCCGCTCAGCACGCCCTGCGCCATCGGAGACCAGACGATCTGGGAGACGCCCAGTTCCTCGGAGGCGGGGATCACATCGGCCTCAATGACCCGCCAGAGCATCGAATACTGCGGCTGGTTGGAAATCAGTTGGAATCCGAGGTCCTTGGCCAGGGCGTGGCCGTCCCGGATCTGGCTGGCCGTCCACTCGCTGACGCCGATGTAGAGCGCCTTGCCCTGCCGCACGATGTCCGCGAAGGCCTGCATGGTCTCTTCGAGCGGGGTCTCGTAGTCGTAGCGGTGGGCCTGGTACAGGTCCACGTAGTCCGTCTGGAGCCTGGTCAGCGAGCCGTCGATGGACTCCATGATGTGCTTGCGGGACAGGCCAAGATCGTTGTGGCCTTTGGGGCCGGTGGGGCCGAATACCTTGGTGAAGATTTCCAGCGACTGCCGCCGCTCGTCCTTGAGGGCCTTGCCCAGCACGGTCTCCGCAGCCGTGTTCGCGTAAACGTCCGCTGTGTCAAAGGTGCTGATACCGGCGTCGAGCGCTGCCCGGACGCACTGGGTGGCGACGTCGTTCTCCACCTGGGAGCCGTGCGTGAGCCAGTTGCCGAAGGTGATTTCCGAAATCTTGAAGCCGCTGGCCCCGAGGTATCTGAATTCCATGGGTTTCACCGTATCGGACTTGCCAGCCCGGGGTAAGGGCTCAGCCGGCTTTGCGCTCCTGGGCCTGCGGGGCGCGCTTGTCTGTTCCTAGCGGTGGCCGCCCGCGCAAGGAAACGAGCGAGCCGGTGTCCAGCAGGGACTTCGCGACGGGCATCGGCGGCTTCTTGAAGGCCCGCGCGACGGAGTTGAGCTCGCCATTCCGGTCCGTGGCCGATTCCACGAGCGGAGCTACTTTCGTGATGTCCCGCGCCGGAGCCGTGGGACTGGGAAGGTCGCGGACGGAGACCTTGACGGCCGGGGCTGCTGCGGCCTTGGACCTCGCGGCGGCGCGTGCATCCGCCCGCGCGACGGCGGCGGCCCACTCCGGCGACAACTGCGGGGCTTCCTTCCGGGCGGACCGGGCCGGCTTGGGAAGTTTGGAAGACTTCGCGAAAGACGTGGGCTGCCTGGCGCTCGCGGGACGTGCCGGGTTCGCGAGGCTGGCCGGGACGCCTGCGATGGCCATGACGATGAAGACCGTCAGCCGCCCGACGCCGGCAAACACCAGCGTGGCGACGAATACGACGAAGAGGCCGAGGAACATGACGAACGCCACGCCGAGGGTCCCGAGGAAGGTCAGGTTTATGGCGATGGTTGTCGGATCTTCCACTTCACCTCTCCAATCTGGCCTGCAGCGTCGTCCCCGCCGTAAAGTTCGTGGCGGGCAACAGCACCTCCTAACCATACGGACTTTTTTCCCCGGACACGCAGGGATCACCGTTGTCCGCCAAGACGTTTCAAAGCTGTTACCGTCCGGGGCACGGACCGGCCCCGGAGACCTGCGTCTATAGTCGGAACAAGCCCCCGCCGGCGTCGTCCGGCCTGCCGGAAGGACACCCCGTGACGCGCCCTGCTTCCACCACTCCCGGGCCGGACGCCCACCGGCGCCGCAGCACCTTTGAAGGGAACTGCCCGTGCCTTTCGGGGGAGCAGTACAGCGATTGCTGCGGCCGTTTCCACCGCGGGGAGGCTGAGGCGCCGACGGCGGAACAGCTCATGCGCTCCCGCTACAGCGCCTTTGTGGTTCTGGACGCCGCGTACCTACTGCGGACCTGGCATCCCGATACCCGGCCGGCCGGGCTGGAACTGGATCCGGAGATGCGGTGGCGCCGCCTGGACATCGTCTCCACCAGCCGGGGAGGCCCGCTGGACAGCGAGGGGACCGTCGAGTTCAAGGCCCACTTCCGGCACGACGGCGAGCGCGGCATCCATCACGAAACGAGCCGTTTCCTGCGGGTGGATCGCCGCTGGTACTACCTGGATGCCCTCTGGGCAGCCTGACGCGACGGCGTCCGGCAGGATCCGGACGCTTCGCGATGCCGCCGGCCTAGCGGTCCTCGACAGTTTCCACCGGCCTGAAGCCGGCGCGGTCCACCTTGCGGTGGAAGTGCATTCCGGCAAGGCCGCCCAGCACGGCGCCGAGCAGGGCAACCGCAGCAATCACCACGGCGGCGATGATGCTCATGGTGCTGAGCTGGCCTTCGTTGACCGGGATCCGCGGGAAGCTGTTCAGATTGGCCAGGATATTGTATTTCTGGCCGGCTACGAGGCCCAGGATTGCCACCACGACTGCGGCGATGATGGCCCAGACCCACACCATGAAGCCCTGCTTGGCGCCATTGAAGCGCGCCATCCGCCCGGCCACGTACCCGCCGCAGTAGTAGGCCACGAACAGGATCACGAGCAGCACAATGATACCGATGAGTCCCACGGTCTCGTTGCCGCCGCTGACCGCTTCGTTGACACTGGTGTTCGTGGCGAGTCCGACGGCGGTTCCTGCCGCGGCGACCAGTGCTGTCAGCAGCACGGCGGTACCGGTAGCGGCAAGCCAGCCGAAGAACGCCGAGCCGATTTGGATGCCGCCAAACTGCTCCCTCTCACGGGCCACCACGGTCTCGCGGGTGGGTACCTCGTCGCGGATCGCGTCTGTTCGGGTGTCGTGGGCCTGGCCAGGGGGCATGGGCTTCTCGCCGTGGACGGGAGTGTCCATCCGGGATGTTGCCGCGCCGGACGCCGGGGCTGTGGGGAAGGCCCGGGTGTCGTCAGTCCGGCCGTTGCGGGTGGGCTCATCCCGGATGGGCTCGCTGCTGACGGCGTCCTTGCGTACTGCGTCGTGCCGGGCGGCCTCGCGTGCGTCGTGAATCCGGGCGTCTTGGGAGGGCGTCCCGTCCTCGCTGCGACGGGGAGATCGATTTTCGGGGCCTACTGTGCTGCTCATGAGGATTGCTCGCTTTCACTGACTGACCCGGATTCATGGTTTGAACCGGCGCCGCAAGGCGGAGACCGGGGTGGAGGTCTCATGTCCACCTAACCACGCTGAATAGCCGGTTAGCAAGGGTGCTTACCATTCAACTGTGGTGGCAGCGGGGCGTCCGAAGCCCGGTTCAGCGGTAGTTCCGGTGCAGGTTCTCCTTCACCGAGGCCCGCGGGCTGGCGTCGGCAATCCACGGTCCGGTGCCCTCGGACTGGTCCAGCACGCCGGCCTCAAGCCACACGTAGTCGCCGTCCAGCACCTTGCGGGAAAGCACGTGGTCGCCGTCGTCCGTGTTCCTCCACAGCTGGTCGAAGTATTCGTCCACCCGGACACGGGCCTGCTCGCAGTACGCCTCGGCGAGCTCGAAAGCTGACGCGCCCCGCTCCGGCGCGGTACGCAGCAGCATCTCCGCGCGCGCGCAGCAGGCAGCCATCGCGAACAGCTCGGCCCCGATATCCACGATCCGACCCAGGAACGCCTGCTTGTGCTCAAGCTTGGCCTGCCAGCGGCCCATCCCGTAGAAGGTCTGGCGGGCCAGCCGACGGGAGGACCGCTCAACGAAGCGCAGCTGCTTCGCAAGCCGGCCGAAGTCGCTGTAGGAACGCGGGTCCATCCCGGCGCCGGCGACGAGCTTGGGCAGCCACTTGGCGTAGAAACCGGAAGCCCCGACTGCGGCCTTCGCCTTGTCCGACAGGCTGGCATCCTCCGAGGCGAGGTCCCCCGCCGCCGCCAGATGCGCGTCCACGGCCTCCCGTGCGATCAGCAGTTTCATGATTTCCGAGGACCCCTCAAAGATCCGGTTGATCCGGAGGTCACGCAGCTGCTGTTCGGCCGGCACGGCGCGCTCGCCGCGGGCCTCAAGTGAGTCCGCCGTCTCGAAACCGCGGCCGCCGCGGATCTGGACCAGCTCGTCGGCGATCCGGCAGCTGATCTCCGTGGACCACAGCTTGGCGAGGGCCGCCTCGATCCGGACGTCCTTCTGTCCGGCGTCGGCCAGCTCGGCAGTCAGCTCGAACACGGCGTCCAGGGCGAAGGCGCTGGCGGCGATGAAGGCGATTTTCTTGCCCACGGCCTCATGCTTGCCTACCGGCCGGCCCCACTGGGTGCGGGCATTGGACCATTCGCGGGCTATCTTCAGGCTCCACCGCCCGGAGGCTACGCAGAGCGCAGGAAGAGCGAGCCTGCCGGTATTCAAGGTGGTGAGCGCGATCTTCAGGCCCTGGCCCTCCTGCCCCAGCCGGTTGGCCGCCGGCACTCTGACCTGGTGGAAGCGGGTCACGCCGTTTTCGATGCCGCGCAGCCCCATGAAGGCGTTGCGGTTTTCCACTGTGATGCCGGGCGAGTCCATCTCCACCACGAAGGCGCTGATCCCGCCCTTGTGGACCGTGCCGTCAGCATCGGTGCGGGCCGGGACGAGCGCCATGACGACGACGAGTTCGGCAATCACTCCGTTGGTGGTCCAGAGCTTCACGCCGTCCAGGACATACGACTCCCCGTCATCCGAGGGGACGGCGGTGCTGCCCATCCGGGCCGGGTCGCTGCCGACGTCGGGCTCGGTGAGGAGGAACGCGGTGATGGCGCCGGCGGCACAGCGGGGCAGGTACTCCTGCTTCTGTTCCGGGGTGCCGAATACCTTGACCGGTTCGGGGACGCCGATGGACTGGTGGGCTGAGAGCAGGGCGCCCAGGCTGGGATGGACCGAGCCCAGCAGGGCCAGCGCCCGGCCGTAGTAGACGAGGGAGAGGCCCAGACCGCCGTAGTCGCGGGGGATCTTCATCCCGAAAACGCCCAGCTCCGCGAGGCCCCTGAGGTACTCGTCCGGGATCAGCGCGTGGCGCTCGATGGTGCGCCCGGACATCGTCCGGCAGTAGGCGGTCAGGCGGGCCATGAACGCTTCGCCGCGTTCGACGTCGTCCGCGGGGGCTTCCGGCCACGGGTGGATCAGGCTCAGGTCGAAGCTGCCGAGATACAGCCCCTTGGCGAAACTGGGCCTGTCCCAGCTCGTCTCGCGGGCTGCCTCGGTGATGGCCCGCGCATCGGCCTCCGTGGCCTCCGGGCCGATGGCGCCCGGCGGGACCGGGCCGTCCGCCGCGGGACCGTCGGTTGAGGGATTTTCAGTGGCTGGATTTTCGACGGCGGAGCTCATCGGGCATCTCCTCTAACCGGGTGACCGGCTTGAGCGCTGGATCCGCCGTGGGTGGAGGACCCTTCAGCTGTCCCGCAATACTACCCGCGGGTAAGTGCCCGTGCTAGGGGCCGGCTGGCCCATAAAGTCAGTCGCGAAGTCACCGGCGAGATCACCGGGCAGCTCCACCGTGGAGGCGTGGTGGACCAGCCGGTCCCACGCGTGGTTGAGGCCGTGGACCAGTCCCAGCAGGATATTTGCCGCGACCAGCCAGGCGAGGCGTCCGACGCCCACCAGTACCAGGGCGGTGAAGGCCGCCGTCATCATGAAGAGTGTGATCACCAGGGCAAAAACGAGAGTCCCGATGAACACCATGGTTCCCGTTTCCACTGCGCTTAGGTCAAACTGCATTCTTCCTCCTGCACCATCGCTTCGGCTGAATCAGTACGCTGAGCGTAGGGTGCAGGAGACGCGGTCAACCAGAGTCCTCGGGGCGAGCCGGGACTCTTGATATGGGATCGAAATGCTACCGGGGCGTAGGTCACGGAGCGGTTGCGGAAGCCTCACGGCCCGTGACTTGTGGCCCGCGGAACCGGTCAGTCGTCGTCGGCTTCGGGGGCGCTTTGGTTCAGGACCTGGAAATCCGCACCGACCTGGACTTCGACCTCGGAACCGTTGTCCAGGCGCACCTCCACCTCGTAGGCAGAGCCGCCCTCGTTTTCGCGTTCCACTTCGCTCACCCGGCCCTGGCCGACCTTGGCGAGTGCGGCGTTCGCGGCCTTGTCCCAGTCGGCAGCGCTCAGCGCTGGACCGTTGTCCGAATCGTCGTCTCCAACGTCCGAATCGTCGTCCCGCTCGGGGCCGATGAGGTTCTGCACCCGGATCGAACTGCCCGCAGGGCCGGCCGGCGTGCTAGCTGCCGCGACCGCCACCGTCGCCCCGCCCAGCACCACGGCGGCCGCCGCCACCCCGGTGATCAGCAACGTTTTCTTGCGCATGACTGTCTCCTCTCATGTGGTGTAAATAGTGTGCTCCTGAACCGGACAGCAGACAACGATGAATGCAAAGCGAAGGCCTGCGTTAACCTTGTAGCTGGCAGTTTTTCGTATCCGCTGCCCACCAAGACCCCCAAGGCAGCTGAAGGAGAATGCGTGTCCCGCTCCGCCGTGTCCTCGGCCGACGCCATCAGCGCCCGCCTCCGGGACCTCGAACTGCTCACCAAGGGACCGGCCTGGGCACTCACCCGCTCCGCACCATGGGTGATCGCCGTGCTGCAGGCCTCCTTCACCCGCACCCGGCCGCAGCTCCCGCTGGAGCAGTTCCACGCCGACGTCGACGCCTTCCTTGAGCAGCTCCGCCGCCAGGACCCGGGACTGGGCGGGTCGGCCAACGGGAAGTCTTTCGGTGATGAGTGGACCCGGAAGAACTTCCTGACCCGGCGCAACCAGTCCGGCCAGATCGTCTACGAAGTCACCGAACCCGCGGCCCGCGTCCTCGCGTTCCTGGACAGCCTCTCCAGCGAACGCTCCACCCTGAACGGTTCCCGGCTCGGGACGCTGCTGGGCGACGTCGAAAAGCTCGCCAATGAGACGAATCCGGACCAGAGCGCGCGGCTGGAGTCCCTCGAGGAGGAGATCGGCGAACGCCGCCAGCTGATCGAGGACATCAGCTCCGGCGACTTCGACGGCCTGCTCGACGACGACGAGGCCGTGGAGGCCGCGGGCAACATCCTGGACCTCGCCGCCAGCCTGCCCGCCGACTACAAGAAGATGCGTGACCGGATCGAGGAGCTGGTGGGGGAGCTCCGCAACCAGATCATCGAGGAGTCGCTCAGCAAGGGCGCCACGATGGCCCAGGTGCTGGAAGCGGACAAACGGCTCCGGCAGAGTCCCGAGGGCAGGACGTTCCGCTCCTTCACGGCGTTCCTGGAGGATCCGCAGCAGCAGTTGCGCTTCCGTTCCGCGATCGGCGAGGTGCTCAGCCGGCAGTTCGCCGATGATCTCAGCCACGAGGAACGCGAGACCCTGAAGAACCTCGTGGCTGAACTCCGCACCCAGCACAGCCAGATCCAGCGGATTTACGGCAAGCTCAGCGAGAGCCTCAACACCTACGTCCAGAGCGACGATTTCCGCCAGTCGGTCCGGCTCCGGAAGGTGCTCCGTGAGGCCGAGCAGGCCATCCGCACCCTGCCGTACGAGCGCGAACGTCCCGGACTGGTCCGTGGCCCGGTGCTGTTCAACGCCGGTTTCGAGTCCCTGTCCATGGTCAAGCTCTTTGACCCGGACGAGTTCGCCGCGCCGCCGAAGCTTGCCGATCCCATCGCGTTCAGCGACTCGGACCGGGTGCGCTCGCCGCGGACGGGCAAGGCGAAACCCCAGGCCATCCGGGCCGCCGTCGCGGGGGCGTCAACGCTGGCGGTGGCCTGGTCCCAGCTGCCGGCCGGGGAACAGCACATCAACTCCATCCGCGCCCTGCTTTCCCACGCCCTCCACGAGGGCGCCGGCTTCGACCGCGGAGCCTGGAACACCCTCGACTTCGAACAGATCGACGGCTCCACGCGCACCGCGTACCTGCCAGTGGTCACGCTCAAGAAGGATTGAAGATGACTGAACTTTCCCAAGAAGCACATGGTGCGGAGCCTGCCCAGCACGTCCACGCCGACCCGTTCACGGTCACCCCGCGGGACACCTTCGTGGACGGCGCCGCGCTCTTCCCGGGGGACACCGGCGTGCTCCCGATGAAGGTCCGCCAGGCCCTCGTGAAACTCCTCAAAGGCCCGTACATCGACGGCGGCCGGGACGAAAAGCTGTGGACCACGCTGCTGGACAACCAGCTGATCCTGCGCAGCCGCCTGTCCGAGCTCTTCCTGACCCTGCAGTTGGACCACGAACGCAAGGTGGCAGTCCTGCGGCCCGTGGACCCCGAGGCGATCGGCGGCAGCACCCGCTCCAGCATCCTGCGCCAGCAGCGCGCCCTCAGCCGGGTGGAAACCATCGTCCTGCTGCGCCTGCGCCTGCTCCTGGACCGCCACGTCACAGCCCAGACCGACCCCACGATCACGCGCGAGGAAATCGCCGAGCTCGTGGCCCACTACCAGCCCTCCGGCCAGCAGGACGCGCTGCGCGATTCCGACGTCGTCAACCGCGCCGTCACCAAGCTCCTGGCCCGCCAGCTCCTCCTCACCACCGGCCTGGACGAGGTCTACACCATCTCCAACGCCCTCCCGCTGGCCCTCCCCTTCGAAAACATCGGCGACATCCCCGCCCAAATCGAAGCCCTGATGGCCGCCGCCACCGACCCGTCAGGCACAGAGCCGCTGTTGGAGCTCGACGGCGACACCACCGGGAACGCGGACGACACTGACGACGACGGTGATGGTGACCTTAACGGTGATGGTGACCTTAACAACGACGAAGCAGCCGATGCCGCCCAGGGAGTGGCATCGGGCCTGTCGGAGCCGGCAGCATCGTCCGAAGGACGGTTGCTGTCCGGCGAAGGGGCGGGGGCGGCATCGGCTGCGGAGTCAAAGGCAACCACGACCGACGCAACCACCGAAGCGGAGGCAGCCAAGTGAGCATCGCAACCATGCTGCCGATGGGCGAGCTCACCAACCCCGGCCAGATGCGCCTGGCACTCGTGCAGGTGGTCAACTGGGGCACATTCCATGGCGCCCACACCATGCACGTGGACCGCAACGGCACCCTGCTGACCGGCAATTCCGGCGTCGGCAAGTCCACGCTTTTCGACGCGATGCTGCGGGTCTTCGACGCCCGGCCGCGCTCCAACGAGGCCGCGGCCCAGCGCGCCGGCGGCGCGGTCGAGGACAAGCGGACCACGTTCACCTACATGCGCGGCAAGGTGGGGGACAAGGCCGTCGGCGAGGGTTCGGCGAGTGCCTTCCAGCGCCCCGGCGCCACCTGGTCCGCCGTCGCGCTGACGTTCGATAACGCCGCCGGAACGAAAGTGACGGTGTCGGCGCTGTTTGACCTGCCCAAGAACGGCACGGAGTCCAGCGTCGGGCGTTTTTACATGATCGACAACACGCCGCTGGACCTGGCCGCGATCGAGGGCATTGCCGGGAAGCGCTTCACGAAGGCGGCCCTGGACGCCATCTTCCCGGACGCCCAGATCTTCGACGTCCACAAGGCGTTCGCCGAGCGCTTCCGGCGCCTGCTGGGCATCAACTCGGACCAGGCACTCCCGCTGCTCCGCGTGATTCAGGCCGGCAAGGGCCTGGGCGGCAGCGTCAACACCTTCTTCCGCGACCAGGTGCTGGATGCCCCGGCCACGCTGGCGGCGGCGGACGACGTCGTCGAGGAATTCAGCAACCTGATGTCCATCCGGCAGCGCCTCGAGGATGTCCGGCAGCAGCGCGACCAGCTGGCACCGGTCCCGGGCCTGAACAAGGAATACGCCCAGTCCCTGCTCGACGCGAACCGGCTCCGGGACCTCGGCGGGGAGGAATTCGAGGCCTACAAGCAGCAGCTGGCCGTCACGGTGCACGAGGCAACGCTTGCCCGGTTCAAGGACCTCGCGCAGGCGAAGGCCAAGGAGCTCGGCGCCGAACGCGGGGTCCGCGACGGCCTGGCCAAGGAGCTGCGCCAGCTCGAGGCGGACTACAACAACCAGGGCGGCAACGCGATCTCGGCGATCGAGCAGTCGCTTGAGAACGCCCGGGTGGGGCTCAAGCTCCGCCAGCAAGTGGAGGAATCGGCCCGCAAGGCGCTGTCCGACGCCGGACTGGAACTCGAGTGGACGGCGGCCGGCTGGGAGCAGGCCCACGAGCACGCGGCCGCACGCTCGGCCGAGCTCCACGACGATTCCGAAGCGCTCAAGGAGCTGCGCTTCGAGGCCTTCGACGGCCACGCCACCAGGAAACGCGAACTCGCCGCGGCCCAGCAGGAGCTCGTCTCGCTGAAGACGCGCAAGTCCCTGCTGCCGCCGTCGAGCATCGAAAACCGGAGCGCCATCGCGGCCGCCACCGGCATTCCCGAGGAGCGGATGCCATTCGGCGGCGAGCTGATCGACCTCGCCGACGGGCAGGAACAGTGGCGGCCGGCTGCCGAGCGCGCGCTGCGGAACCTCGCCACCACGCTTCTGGTCCCGGGCGAGCACTTCGCCGCCGTCACCCGCTACCTCAACGACAACACCGTCCGGGGCGCACTTCGCGCCGTGGATGTCTCCAAGCCGCTCGCCGGCGGGGCGCTGGCCCTGGAGAACGCGGCCGACGGCGACCTGCTGGGGAAGCTGGACATCCTCACCGCCGGACCGGCCGGGGAAGCCGGCGAGTGGATCCGCGAACGGATCGCCCTCGACTTTGCCTACCCCTGCGTCGAGGACCCTGACGAGCTCGCCCGGCTGGACAAGGGCCTGAGCCTGGGCGGGGTGGTCAAGCGCAACCGCCACACCGTCGAAAAGGACGACCGCTTCACCGGCCGGCAGGACTACGTCCTCGGCTTCGACAACGCCTCCAAGCTGGAGCTCGTCGCAGCCCAGGTCGAGGACCTCCAGCAGGAGCTCGCCAAGGCCGCCGAACTGGCGCGGAGCCGGGAAGAATCGCACCAGGGCATGACCCGGCAGCTCGACGCGCTGCGCCGGATTGCCGAAGACCACCGCCCGTGGGAGCAGGTCTCGGCGGCCGTCGCCGGCGCTGAGCTCGCGAAAATCGAGCAGCGGCTCAAGGACGCCCTCGCTGCGCAGGCGGACCTCGAACCGCTGCGTGCCAACATCGAGGCAGCGCGGCAGAAGCACCAGTCCAGTACAGAGGCCGCGGCCGTCCTGCAGAGCGAATACAAGGCGCTGGACCAGCAGCTGACGGCGGCTGACTCGCTGCTGGACGCGGCGCGCACGCGCGTGGCGCAGTCGCCGCCGTCGGACGCCACCGCCGCCGCGCTGGAACCGTACTTCGCTGGGTTCGGCGACGTCGTGGAGATGCACGAGCTGGACAACCTGGCCAACCAGGTCCGGACCCGGCTGCTCGCCGAGCTGCACGCGGCCGAATCCCGCGGGCAGGCCACCTCGGAGCGGCTCACCCGCATCTTCGAGGGATTCGTGCGCGAATGGGGCACGGCCATCTCCGCGGACCACGGCACCTCGATCGGGGCGGCGGGCGAGTTCGAGGGCCGCTACCACGCCATTGTCAGCGACGGCCTGCCCGCGCAGGAGGCCGAGTTCCGGCGGTTCTTCAACCAGCGCACCCACGAATCCTTCAGCACGCTGCTGCACCTGCTGGACGAGGAGCGCCGGTCCATCACCAGCCGCATCCTGCCGCTGAACGGCATCCTGTCCGGGGTGAACTTCCACGAGGGCAGCTTCCTGGAACTTGACATCAAGCAGACCCTGCCGGCCACGGCCAAGCAGTTCAAGGACGCCATCCAGAACGCGCTCAAGGTCCGGCACGCGCGGCCGGTGAGGGGCGCCGGGACGTCGCCCGGCTCGGAGACGGACGACGACGCCGAGCTCACCAACCGGTACGAGTCGCTCGAAACACTCGTGAAGCGGCTCGGTTCGCAGACCCCGGAGGACCGGCGCTGGCGTGCCGACGTGCTGGACGTCCGCGGGCACCTCTTCATCCAGTGCAAGGAGCACCGCGAAGTGCAGGGCCCGCGCGACGGCAAACGAACAGATGTCTTTAAACGAACAGATGTCTTTATGCACGCGGACACCGGCTCCATGTCCGGCGGCGAGCGGCAGCGCTTCACCGCGTTCATCATGGCCGCGGCCCTCAGCTACCAGCTGGGGATCGCCGAGCAGGGGTTCACCACGTACGGGACTGTGATGATGGACGAGGCCTTCGTGCTGGCGTCGGAGGAATTCGCCGGCGCCGGCATCAAGGCGCTGCACGAGTTCGGCTTCCAGCTGCTCCTGGCCGCCCCGGAGAACGTGATCGACCTTTCCCGGCACCTCGGATCGGTCACCGAGATCCTGCGGGACAAGCGGACCAACCGTTCCGGTGTGCTCACGGCTCCGGTGATCGGGCCGCGCCCGGGCGGCGAGGGTCTATGGCGATCCGAGGCCAATCCCGTGGACATCGTGCTCCGCTGACCACCCCGGACGGTCCCTCACCTGATGTGAGGAGGCGTCGGCGTTTGGGTTGCGGGAGCTGAGGGGGAGCCGAATCCAGGGGCGGTCAGGGCCGTGCGGCCTGGCACGCGTCGATCTGGGCCTGGACGATCGCCCCGTAGTACGCCACGAGCTCGTCGAAGTCCCAGCCGTCGAACAGCCCGAGCGCCCGGACGGTTTCGCCGAATCCCGTCATCAGGGCGATCACTGTCGAGGCGAACCTGCGGTCCGGCGTTGAGTCCCCGACCAGGCCCGCAATGCTGGCCAGATACCGTTCGCGCGTTTCTCCCCGGGCGGCGTCGGGATCCGGTGAGTCCTGGATGGTGAACGGAATCATGGCCCAGGGCTCCTGCATCCCGCGTTCCCGCCGCATCAGGACACGGAACACCAGGGCGCTGCCGAGTTCCGACGCCGGGACGTCCAGGTCCGTCAGCAGCGATTCGTCCGGCTGCGCGGCGGCGAACAGCTTGTCCTTCGAGACGAACAGCTTCATCACCAGGGCGGCAGACACTCCGGCGTCGGCGGCAATGTCACGCACCGTCACGGCACGGTATCCGCGCTCGCCGAAGAGCCGGCCGGCGGCGTCGAGGATAGCGGCATGGCTCGGGCTGCTCACGCGTGCACCGGCTCCGCGCGGAGGGGGTCGGCGTCGAGATCGGCCGCAAGGGAGCGGTTATCGACGGCGAGCTTGCGGGCCGCGGCTTGATGTGTCACGGGATGAAGCATAGTCACGATGTAGCGCCCCGCCACGGGAAGGGGCAACACATACCTGCCCGCCGCGTCGGCAAGCGTGGTGGCGAGGTGTTCGCCGGTGGCCTGGAGCAGGGTGACCACCGCGCCGGGGACCGGTGTCCCCCCGACGCTGGCCACGCCGTCGAGCTCCAGCCGGTTGTCCAGGTGGAAGTTCTGCTGAAGAGTACGGCCGTCGAAGTCGAACACTTCCGCCATGGGCGCCCAGCCGGCGGCGTTGGCCACCATCAGATACTTGCCCGCGCCGGGCAGCGCCACCGAGTAGTTGCCGTCACTGTCCACCCTGCTCCAGTCCACCGGCTCGCCCGTGGTCTGCAGCACAGTCACGACGGCGGGAGTCGCGGGGCGGTGTGCCGCCGTCAGGACGCGGCCCTGGACCACGAGTTCATGCGCGGCCGTGGCCGGGGCTGCGGCTTTGGGGGTGGCCGCGGCGCGGGGAATAAAGACGGCCGCGGCGATGGATGCCGTCGAGGCCAGGGCCGCCATCCAGAACACGTCCCTGAACGCTTCGAAGGACGGAAGGCGGACAGCTCCAGCAGTCAGCGTCACTGACGTGAGGACGGCGGCGACGGCGGCACTCGACGTCGAGGTTCCAATGGAGCGCACGAGGCTGTTGAGCCCGTTGGCCGACGCCGTTTCCGTGATCGGTACGGCTCCCATAATCAGCGTGGGCATTGCGGCGTACGCAATGGCTGTGCCGATGCTGACGACGGTGGAGCCGATGATTACGGAGACGACTGAGTCCCAGAAGAAGACGCGCCCCACGTATCCCGCGATCATGACGGCGGCACCGGCGATGAGGGCTGTTTGTCCGCCGAAGCGTCTGATGATGCCGCCTGAGACCGGTGCGAATAGCACCATGGCCAGCCCGGACGGGACCATGCAGAGGCCCGCGGTGACGACGCTCAGCTGGAACCCGTAGCCGGTGGAGGCAGGCAGTTGGAGTTGCTGGGTGGTGAGGAGCATATTGGCGAACATGGCAAAGCCGATCAGCAGCGAGGCCAGGTTGGTGAGGAGCACGGGGCGGCGGGCGGATGTGCGCAGGTCCACCATCGGCTGACCGATCTTGAGTTCATAGGGAACCCACGCCGCGAGGAGCAATGCGGCGGCACAGAACAGCAGCAGCACAGGCTCCGATCCCCAGCCCCACGAGCCTCCCTTGGAAATGGCCAGGAGCAGTGACGCCAGGGCGGCCGAGAGCACCACCGCGCCGAGGTAGTCGAACCGGCCCGGCGTACGCACGCGGGACTCCGGCACCACCAGCACCACGGCCAGGAGCAGCAGGGCGCCCGCGCCGGCGGACACCCAGAAGATCGATTCCCAGCCGAGGCTTTCGTACAGCAGCCCGGCCAGCGGCAGGCCCATGGCGCTGCCGATCCCCAGTGTGGCGCTCATCAGTGCCACCGCCGATCCCATTTTTTCCTTCGGCAGCTCGTCACGCATGATGCTGATGCCAACGGGGATCAGGGCCGCTGAGAAGCCCTGCAGGGCCCGTCCGATGATCAGCCACAGGAAGGAGCCGCCCACCGCGGCGATGACGGAGCCGGCCACCATGATGGCAAGGCACACCACCATCATTTTCCGTTTGCCGTACATGTCGGCACTGCGGGAAACGATCGGTGTGGCCACCGCGCTGGACAGCAGGGTAGCGGTGACCAGCCATGAGGCGTCGTCGGAGGTGACGTCGAGGATCCGGGGGAAGTCCGGCAGCAGCGGCACGACGAGAGTCTGCATCAGGGCGACAAGGGTTCCGCTGAGGGCCAGCACGGCGGTGATGGCTCCCGGGGACAGGGATCGGGTGCTGTTTTGTGTCATGGGCGGGAGCCTCCTGCTGCGCGACGGCGGTTCCGGGGTGGTGAACGCTCGTTTACTCCTTCGAGTGAACCATCGTTCACCCCCTGAAATCAACACCTGGCGCTGTGTGGCTGCCCACTGCTGGGGCCGGGAATCCCCTTCGGGAGTGCGATGGAGACAATTACGTTACGCTAACCTTGCTTAATTAGCCGTAGGATAGGCTAGCCTTACTTAGGTTTGCATCACTCACCTAAGGAGTTCCGTGACTTCCCCCCTCTTCTCCGGCCCGGGCGCAGGCCGCCGCGGCCTGACCGCCGGCCCGTCCCGCCGCGCCCTGCTCAAGACAGCCGGCAAGGCAACGGCCGTCCTCGCCGCAGCCGCACTCTCCCTGACCGCCTGCTCCACGGGCCCCGCCGGCTCCGCCTCCGCGGGCTCCTCGGCCGCCAGCACGTCATCCAGCTCGCAGTTCCCGGTCACCGTCAAGCACGTCTTCGGTGAGACCACCATCAAGGAACAGCCCAAGCGCGTTGTCACTGTTTCCTGGGTCAACGACGACGTCGCCATCGCCCTCGGAGTGGTTCCCGTGGGCGTCCCCAAGAATGAATGGGGCGGCAACGACAAAGGCTCCACGCCGTGGAAGGACGCCGCGCTGGAAAAGCTCGGCGCCGGCTTCGGCACGGACAAGGCCCCGGTCCAGTTCTCCGAGGCTGACGGCATCAACTTCACCGAGATCGCCAAGCTGAACCCGGACGTCATCCTGGGCGCCTACTCCGGCCTGACCGAAGAGGACTACAAGAAGCTCAGCGAAATCGCACCCGTCGTGGCGCACCCGGAGCTGGCCTACGGCACGCCCTGGCAGGAGTCCACCGCCATCATCGGTAACGCCCTGGGCAAGGAAGCCGAAGCCGCCAAGCTGGTCTCCGACACCGAGGCCGCCATCAAGGACAGGGTCTCCAAATACCCGCAGATCGCCGGCAAATCCTTCATCTACGGCAACCTGGAACCGGACAAGAGCGACGGCGTCAACGTCTACACCGCAAACGACAACCGTCCGCGCTTCCTCACCGAAATCGGCATGAAGCTGGCGTCCGTTGTGGAGGACAACTCGAAGGGCTCCAAGGAATTTTTCATCCCGTGGTCCGCTGAAAAGGCCAACGAGCTCAACTCGGACGTCTTCGTCACCTGGGTCCCGGACGCGGCCACCACCGGGTCCATCAAGGCCGACCCGCTGCTCGGCCAGATCCCGGCCATCAAGAACGGCGCCCTGGTCGCCGACTCGGACAACACGCTGACCCTGTCCATCTCCGCTTCCTCGCCCCTGAGCCTGCCGTGGTCGCTGGACACGTTCCTGCCGCAGCTGGCGAACGCAGCGGATAACGTCACAGCCGCGGTGAAGTAAGTACGCTTCCATGACGAAAAGTACGACGACGGCGCCCGCCGGCAGTGCCCTCAGCGCACTTTCGGCCCGCCTCACCCCGCGCGAACGGGCACTTGAGGCCCTGAAAACGCCCGAAATGGGGCCGCAACTGCCCGTTCGCGCGCAGAAAAGGGAGGCCGGAAAGCAGGCCGCCTGGCTGCTGGCCGCCGTCGTCGTACTTGTCCTGGTCTGCGCAGCGTCGCTGACGGTCGGTGCCCGGGGGGTTCCCCTGGGCACTGTCTGGCAGGCGCTGACACAGTTCGACCCCGCCGACGGCAACCACGCCGTCATCCACGCGCGGATCCCGCGCACTGTCCTGGGCCTGTTGGCAGGCGGAGCCCTGGGTCTCGCGGGTGCCGCCATGCAGGGCGTCGCCCGCAACCCGCTCGCGGACCCCGGCATCATCGGCGTCAACGCCGGCGCCGCCCTGGCCGTGGTCACCGGGATCTACGTCTTCGGCGTCTCATCCCTGACCGGGTACATCTGGTTCGCGTTCATCGGCGCCGCGGCGGCCGCCGTCGTGGTGTATCTGATTGCGTCCATGGGCCGGGAAGGCGCGACGCCGGTCAAACTCGCCCTGGCGGGCGCGGCCCTGAGCGCCGGCCTGTATTCGCTGATGAACGTCATCCTGGTCTCCAGCCAGGACACCCTGGACCGGTTCCGGTTCTGGCAGGTCGGCGGGATCGCGGGCCGTGACTGGTCCGTCGTCCTGCCCGGGCTGCCGTTCCTCGCGCTTGGTGCGGTGATTGTGCTTGGCACCGGCCGGATCCTGAACAGCCTTGCCCTCGGCGACGATATTGCCCGCGGCCTGGGCCAGCGCGTGGGGGTGGTCCGGGGCATCACCGCCCTGGGCGTGGTCCTGCTGTGCGGCTCGGCCACGGCGCTCGCGGGCCCCATCGGCTTCGTCGGCCTGGTCGTTCCGCACGCCGTCCGCTTCCTGACCGGCCCGGACTACCGCTGGATCCTGCCACTGTCGATGATTCTTGCCCCGGCTCTGCTGCTGGCGGCCGACGTGACCGGCCGCGTCATCCTGCTCCCCGGCGAGGTCCCGGCCGGGATCATGACGGCCCTCGTCGGTGCCCCGGTGTTCGTGTGGCTGGTCCGGCGCGGGAAGGGGGCCGGGCTGTGAGCACCCCCGACCTCTCCACCGCTGAGCGCGAGCGGGCACTTGAGGCCCCGAAATCCGCAGAAACCGGGCCCCTAGTGTCCGCTCGCGCCTCCCTGCCGGGGCCAGCCCTGCGCCGGACTCTGCCAGTCCGCACCGCCGCCCTGGCCCTCGCCGTGGTGGCCCTCTTTGCCGCGGGAGTGCTGCTGGGCAGCTACACCGTGACCGTTCCAGACTTCTTCAGGATTCTGGCGGCACACTTCACTGGCGGCCCGAAGATCCCTGGCGCCAGCTTCATCGTGATGGAAAACAAACTGCCGCGGGCCGTCATCGGAACCTTGATCGGCATTGCCTTCGGACTGTCCGGAGGCGTGTTCCAGACCATGCTGCGCAACCCGCTGGCGAGCCCCGACGTCATCGGCATCAGCTACGGGGCCAGCGCCGCCGCCGTCACCGCGATCGTCATCTTCGGGGCATCGGGCGCGGCCGTTTCCGGAGCCGCGCTCTGCGGGGCACTGGGGGTCGCGGCAGCAATCTACGGAATTTCCAGGAGCGGTTCCCTCGGATCCGGCGGCGGCAACCGCGGCAACGCCGCCGGCAGCCGCCTCATCCTGGCCGGCATCGGCATCGCCGCCGCGCTGAACGCCGTGGTCAATTTCCTCATGACCCGCACCGACATCCGCACCGCGGCCGAGGCCCTGATCTGGCTGAATGGTTCGCTCAACTCCGCCACGTGGGACCGTGCCGGCGTGCTGGGCCTCTCACTGCTGGTCCTGGTGCCCGCCGTCGTTGTCCTGGCCGGACCGCTCCGGATCCTGGAGCTCGGCGACGACGCCGCCGCAGGGCTCGGCATCCGCGTGGGTCCTGCCGGGCTCGGCCTGGTGGCCACCGCCGTCGCCCTCGCCTCAGTCGCCACCGCCGCGGCCGGCCCCGTGGCGTTCGTTGCCTTCCTGGCCGGTCCCATAGCGCGCCGCTTCACGCGGAAAGCCAGCCTCCCGGCGTCGGCCTTCGTCGGTGCCCTGATCGTCCTCGCGGCAGACTACTTCGCCGCGAACATTGCCCCGCTGCTGCTGGTCGGCACCGTCCTGCCGGTCGGTGTGGTCACGGGTGCGCTCGGCGCGCCCTTCCTGTTGTGGCTCCTCGTCACGTCCAACCGAAAGGATGCCTGAGATGGCCGCTCTGCACGCCTCAGCCCTGACGCTCAAGTACGGTCAGCGCACCATCATCGAGGGGCTGTCCGCCGGCATCCCGGCGGGCCGGGTGACCATGATTGTCGGCGCCAACGCCTGCGGGAAATCCACCCTCCTCCGCGGCCTGTCCAGGCTGCTCAAGCCCGCCTCCGGCATGGTCACCCTCGACGGGAAGGACATCCACAGCCGCCCCGCGCGCGAGGTCGCCCGGACCCTCGGCCTGCTCCCGCAGCACCCGACGGCACCGGACGGGATCACGGTGAGGGACCTCGTGGGCCGCGGCCGCTACCCGCACCAGGGCTTCTTCCGATCCCGGTCGGCGGACGACGAGCGGGCCGTGCACGACGCGCTCACCGCCACGGAGACGCTGGATCTCGTGGCGCGGAACGTCGATGAGCTTTCGGGCGGGCAGCGCCAGCGGGTGTGGATTGCGATGGCCCTGGCACAGGAAACCGAGGTGCTGCTGCTGGATGAGCCCACCACGTACCTTGACCTCGCCCACCAAGTGGAAGTGCTGGACCTCATTACCGACCTGAACCGCCGTCGGGGCACCACGGTGGCGATCGTGCTGCACGACCTCAACCTCGCCGCCCGCTACGCGGACCACGTCATCGCCATGAAAGCCGGACGGATCGTGGCCGAGGGCACCTCCCTCGAGGTGGTCACTGAGGAGCTGATCCGCGACGTATTCGGACTCGAATCCCGCGTGGTCCCGGACCCGGTGTCCGGAACCCCGCTGATCATTCCCCTCGGCCGCCACCATGCCGAGTCCCCGCATACCGTACCCACAACCCTGGAGCTGGTCCCATGAGCGCAGTCAACAACAGCCCGGCCCGCGCGGCCGCCTCCGTGATATCCGCACCGGCCACCGAACCGATGACGCTGGCGTTCGATGTCCAGGTCACGGCAGTCCAGGAGCTGAGCCCCAACTTCCGCCGGATCACCTTCGGCGGCTACTCGCTGCGCGGCTTCGGTGTCCACGGCAGCACCCTGGATCTACGGGTCAAGCTGATGATTCTCTCACTGGCCGCGGACGGAACGCAGGTGCCGCTGCCGGAATTCCGGATGGCGGAGTCCGGCTGGTACCGGGAATGGCTCGCCATGGACCCGGCCACCCGGGGATCCATGCGCACCTACACCGTGCGGCGGGAACGACTCGACGCCGTCTACCCGGAAATCGACGTCGACTTCGTGCTGCACTTCGACGGTTCGGGGAACGGCGGTCCCGCCGCAAACTGGGCGCTGACGGCCAAGCCGGGGGATGCCCTCACGCTCATCGGACCCAACAACCGGGCGGCCCACTGCGTCACCGCGGAAACCTACTCCGGCATCGAATGGCGGCCGGGCCTGGCCCAGCGCGTGCTGCTCGCCGGGGACGAAACTGCTGTTCCGGCGATCGGCGCCATCCTCGAAAGCCTCCCGGCCTACATGAGCGGGCACGCCATCCTGGAAGTCCCGGAGGCCGGTGACTTCCAGGACCTCAGCTCTGCCGCCGACGTCGAGATCACCTGGCTGGCGCGCGGTGCGGCAATCGGCCGCTCGCGTCCGCACGGCGAACTGCTGGGCGAAGCGGTCCGCGCCGCCGTGCCCGTGCCCGGCTGGGTGGGCATCAAGACCACCGGCAACGCTGCCGGACCGGAGCCTGAGGACGTCAACGTGGATCAGGACATTCTGTGGGAAACCCCGGCCCGGATGGATTCCGCCGCACTCGGTGCCAGCCGGAATCCGGACAAGCCGGCCGGGGCGATGCCGTTCTACGCCTGGATTGCCGGCGAAGCCGGGGCCATCAAGGAGCTGCGCCGCTACCTGGTGCGGGACGTGGGGATCGACCGGAAGCAGGTCGCCTTCATGGGGTACTGGCGGCAGGGGAAAGCCGAGCTCTGACGCCTGGAGGTTGCGGCCGCGGTCCTTCCGGGCTTCCGGCCGCGACCGCTGCTTTGCCGTCGCTTAGACACCTCCGACGCCTCTTTCGGCCGCTGGCGGCCTCGTTCGGCTTTGGTCGGCGATGCGCTCCTTCGCAAAGCACCGGCCGGCCGTGCGGTCGGCTCACCTGTTGTGCCCCGCAGCGGCTTACCGGTCGGCTCACCTGCCGTGCCCCGCTTGTTAACCCCGACGTCGTTCGGGGGGGATAGCGTGTCGCCATGGCCGAGAACCTTCTGAACCCGGGCCCGGGCGGGCGGCGGCTCTATGTTGCCCTGGGGGATTCCTTTACCGAGGGGGTGGGGGACTACAGCCCCCGGCTGCCCAACGGGGTGCGCGGCTGGGCGGACCGGGTGGCGGAGAAGCTGGCCAAGGCGGAGCCGGGATGGGAGTACGCCAACCTTGCAATCCGGAGCAAGCGATTGCGGCACGTCATCGCCGAGCAGCTGCAGCTGGCGCTGGCAATGGAACCGACGCTCGTCACCCTGTACGCGGGCGGAAACGACATCCTCGACTTCGGGACCGACGTCGACGCCCTCATGAAGGACTACGAAACCCTCGTCGCCACGCTGGCCGCGAGCGGGGCCACGGTGGTGTTGTTCACGGGCTTTGACGTCAAGGTCTCGCCCCTGCTTGAACCGCTGAAGAGGCGCAACGCCATCTACAATCAGCGCGTCCGCGAAGTGGCGGCCCGCTACGAGGCCGTACTGGTCGATTACTGGTGCTTTGACGCGTTCCACGATCCCCGGATGTGGGATTCGGACCGGCTGCATATGTCCACGGCGGGCCACAAATACCTCGCCGGCCAGGTCCTCGACCAGCTCGGCGTGCGGCACAAGTTCAAGCTCAAGGACCGGGAGGCGCCCGCGAAGCTCGGGCTCCGGGACTGGGAACGCCGGCAGCGCCGCTGGGTCCACGACTGGGTGCTGCCGCTTTTCGGACGCAAGCTCCGCGGCGTCACCCTCGGCGACGAGCTGAGCCCGCGCTGGCCGGAGCCGGTCAGGGTTCCCCGGAAAGGCCTGAAGAAACTGACCGACAGAATACCTGCGGACTAAGCCGGGCTGTCCAGCAGGTTCTCGTAGCCCGGGGCTACCCGGTTGGCATGGAACTCCATCACCTCGAAGTGGGCCACCCCGTTGACGTAGAACGGGTCCCGGGCCAGCGATGCATCCAGGACCGCCCGGTCCGCATTGGAGAGCAGCAGCCCGCCGGTGCGCGGAATCTTGCGCCCCGCAACCATAAAGACGCCGTCGTCGAAGGCCTTCTGCAGCCACGTCACGTGCGCCGGAAGATGGAATTCAACGATCTCGTCGGGGACCTTATAGGTCAGGGAGACTACGTACATACGGTCAGCCTACCGCCTGCCCGCGGCACCCACCCGGGCGGAGCCCCCGGGCGGAGCCAAGGAAGCGGCTCCCCGAGGTTGAACTGTCAAGCTTCACGTCTCCTAGAATGGAGCCATGACCGAACCGCGCTGGCTGAACGCCGACGAACGCCGGGCCTGGCTGGCCCAGCTCAGCATCAACACGCTGCTTCCCGCCGCCCTGGACACGCAGCTGCACAACGCGGGGAAGCTCTCCCTCTTCGACTACAACGTGCTGGCGATGCTGTCCGAGACCGAGGGCCGGTTCCTGCCCATGAGCGAACTCGCCGCGCGCACCAGCGCCTCCCTGTCGCGGCTTTCGCATGTGGTCACCAAGCTGCAGAACCGTGGCTGGGTGGAGCGCCGCCCGCACCCCGGGGACGCCAGGGTCACGACCGCGCACCTCACCGACGCCGGAATGGTCACGATCGAACAGCTCGCCCCGGGCCACGTCGAGGCCGTCCGTTCGCTGTTCCTCGATGCCCTCAGCGAGGAAGACGTCGCCGACCTCGCCCGGATCGGCGAGAAAATCGTGGCCCGCCTCGACGACGACCACTGGATCCTGCGCGAGAGCGACCAGGGCGGGCAGTAAGCCGGCCGGCAGGTCAGCCGCGGGCCCGCCGCACGGCGTCGCTTAGTGTTGGTCCTATGGAATCGCCGATCCAGAGCTACCTGCGCCAGATCCACGCCGAGATAGCCCAGCTCAGGGACGGCAAGCCCTACAGCACCATTCCGGCGATGGCGAATGTCGATCCGGACAACTTCGGCATCGCACTCGCCACCGTGGACGGGAAGGTATACGAGGTTGGGGACACCCGTGAGGAGTTCACCATCCAGTCGATCTCCAAGCCCTTCACCTACGGACTGGCCCTGGAGGACCTGGGCGATGAGGTTGTTGACGCCAAGGTGGACGTCGAGCCGTCGGGTGATTCCTTCAACGAGATCTCCCTGGCCGAGGGTACCGGGCGTCCGGCGAATGCCATGATCAACGCCGGCGCCCTGACGGCAACCTCCCTGATCAAGGGCTCCGGCGGCCAGTCCGGCTTCAAACGGATCCTCAGCACGTACTCGGCCTTCGCCGGCCGGCAGCTCTCGGTGAGCGAGAGAGTGTACGAATCCGAACTCAAGCACGGCCACCGCAACACGGCCCTGGCCCACCTGCTGCGCTCCTTCAACATCATCGAGGACGACCCCGCGCCGGTCCTCGAGGACTATTTCCGCCAGTGCTCGGTGCTGGTGAACTGCCTGGACCTCTCGATCATGGCCGCTACGCTCGCCAACGCCGGCCGGAATCCGCTCAGCGGTAAGCGGGTCCTGGAGATCGGCCCGGTGGAGCGTGTGCTGTCGGTGATGATGACCTCGGGCATGTACGACGACGCCGGTGCCTGGATCAGCAGCGTCGGCATGCCCGGCAAGAGCGGGGTGGCCGGCGGGATCATCGCGGTCCTGCCAGGGCAGGTCGGGCTGGCGGTCTACTCCCCGCCGCTGGATGAACACGGCAGCAGCGTGCGCGGCCTGGCGACGGCGCAGCGGCTGTCCCGGGACATGGAACTGCACTTTGTCCGGGCCGCCCGGACCGGCCGCTCCGCCATCCTCGCCGCCTACGACGTCACCGAGACACCGTCGGGCATCCGCCGCAACGACGAAGCCGCCGATGTCCTCCGCGCGAATGGCGGCCGTGCCCGGGTGATCGAGCTCAACGGCGACCTCCTCTTCGCCGGCACCGAATCCATGGTGCGCGAACTCAGCGACCTCGAGGACGACGTCGAACTGGCCGTCCTGGACCTGCGCCGAACGGATCAGGTGAGCGAAGTCGCCCTGCGGATGCTGGCCCTGGCCCGGCAGGGGATGGCCGATGCGGGCCGCGAGCTCGTGCTGGTCGAAACGGACGGCTCGGTGGCGGCATCGCTGGAGGAGTACCCGGGAGCGGACGGGCCCGGGGTTCCGTCGTTCGCCACCCGGAGCGCCGCCGTCGAATACTGCGAAAACCGCCTGCTGGAGCGCTACGGGACCCAGCTGCTGCTGCCGGACCACGTCCCCGTGACTGCCTCGCCCGCCCTCGCTCCGCTGGACGTGGCGGACGCCGAGGCCCTGGCGGCGCTCATGACGGCAAAGCAGTACGACGACGGCGACGTCATCCGCCGCGTCGGACTGCGGTTCGGCGGGGTTTACTTCATCACCTCCGGCAAGGTCAGCAGTACCTCCCCGGGACCCACCGCGGAGCGGGTTAAACTCAACACCCTCAGCGCGGGCATGACCTTCGGGGAGCTCGCGCTCGGCAGCGGCAGCCGGCAGGAAACCACTGTCAGGGCGGTCGGAGCGGTGGGGGTGATGGTGCTCAGCGCCGAGGCGATCACAGAACTGGAAGGCAGCAACCCGCGGCTGGCCATCGCCTTGTGGAAGGCGCTCACCCGGGACGCCTACACCAGGGTGGAGCACTACCTGCGCGAATCGGCGGTGCGGATCCGGGAGTAGGGCTTTGTTTGCCCGGCTGTGTTGGCGCCTGCTTTGCTGCCCTGCTTTGTTTGCTTGGGGCAACTGCTGGCAGACTGGGTCCATGGATTTCACGTCCCGCTATGTAGCCCTTGGAGACTCCTTTACGGAAGGCGTCGGCGACGACGACCCCGCCCGTCCCAACGGCGTCCGGGGCTGGGCGGACCGGGCGGCCGAGCAGCTCGGCGCCGCCGATCCGGACTTCGGGTACGCGAACCTTGCCATCCGCGGCCGGAAACTGCGGCAGATCATGGCCGAGCAGGTCGATGCCGCCGTCGCGCTCAAACCCACGCTGGTGAGCATCTACGCCGGCGCCAACGACATCCTCCGGCCCAAGGTCGACATCGACGACCTGCTGGTGGACTACGACGCCGGCATCCGCAAGCTCAAGGCCACCGGCGCCACCGTGGTGATGTTCACCGGTTTCGACTCCCGCGGCTCGAAGATCTTCGGCACCACGCGCGGCCGCACCGCCATCTACAACGAACTGGTCCGCGGAATCGCCGGCGACCACGGCGCCCTGCTGGTGGACTACTGGCGATTCAGCGAGTACTACGACTGGGGCATGTGGGCCACCGACCGGATGCACATGTCCCCGGCCGGCCACGCGAACATGGCCAAACGCGTCCTCTCCGTCCTCGAGCACGAGCACTCGATCGACGTCCCGCCGATGACGCCGGTGCCGGAACTGAACCGGGCCGAGACGATCCGCGCAAACGCCCGCTGGGTCCGCGAATTCGCCGGGCCGTGGGTGGTCCGCCGGGTCACGGGCAAGTCCTCCGGCGACGGACTGGCGCCGCGGTACGCCCGGCTCGCTCACCTCTAGGCCCGGAACCCCGGGGTTGCGAGCAGTCCGCCGTCGCCCAGCACAGCGAGGATTTCCACGTCCCACTCGTCCGTGGCCCGGTCCAGCATCGGGCGTCCGCCGGCCACGATCGCCGTCGCCAGCACGTCCGCGGTGACAATGTCCGCGGCTGCCACCGACACCTGGAGGAATGCGGACCGCCGGAATGCGGACCGGCCCGCTCCGGCGGTCCAGATATGGTTCCCGCGCTCTGCGGAGCCGGACGTCGCCAGCGCGGGGAAACGGCTGCAACCGCCCAGCGGAAAAGCTGATAGCAGTGCTGTCCGGTCCTCCGGGTCGACAATCCCGGACTGCCACGGCACCTGTGACCCCGGCACGGGGGAGCCGCTCACCAGGACGTCGCCGCCGGCGTTCAGGCACCAGTCCCGGAGCCCCGATGTCCGGATCGTGTCGCCCGCCTGCTGGATTGCGTGGCCCTTGATGATCCCGGACAGGTCCAGCACCCCGTCCGGCCGTTCCGGAGTGAAGGCGTCCGCCGTCAACAGCCGCCAGCCGGCGGCCTCCGCATACCTGTCCCGCGCCTGCTGGGATGCTTCCCGCAGCGTGATTTCGCCGCGAGCCAGCCTGCTTGCCTCTGCCGCCGGGCGGTAAAGGCTAAATGTTTCGTCCAGCCCGGCGAACACCCGTTCGACGGCGGCGGCGGCCGCATCGATCGGGTGTTCGGTCCCGTTCGTTCGGGGAACAATTCCAGCGTGGCCGGCATTGAACGGCATCGTCAGGCTGATGACCGTACCCATGCAGCCGAAGGTCCTGGCTTTCAGGGCGGGGTCTGTCACGCCCGGGTTCTCGAGCTCAGAGGTTCGCTGCATCGAGGGCCGCCTGGAGCGAATTCAGGTAGGCGACGCTTGTCGCCGTGGCGCCGCTGATGGTCTGCACGCTCGCGGACTGAGCCTTGAGGACCTCGGCCCGAAGCAGGGGTGCAGCCCGGTTGCTGATCTGCACGGACTTTCGTTCCGCGTCGGTCAGCTGGAGCGCCGTTACGTCCGTGATCGTGCCGGATTGCACCGTAATCTGCACCTGGACTGCGCCGAAGCGGGTCTGGACGACGGCGCCGTCGTACGTTCCGGCCGCTTTCGCTGCGGCCCCGGCGCTGCCATCGGCGCGTGGCGAGCCGGAAGAGCCCGAGGACCCGGTGCCGCTAGAAGAACTGGACCCGGACGTGGTTCCCGTGCTGCCGTCCGAGCCGGCGGAGGTGCCGGTGGCGGTGCTTCCCGTTTCGGCGATCTGTGCGCCGGACTGCCAGCCCACGAGAAGAATTCCGGCGGACGCGAGTGCTGCTGAAACCGCTGCGCGTATTCTCACCAGTCAAACCTTTCGTAGTGGAGTTGTTCCTCGCCGGCACCGGCCGCGCGGGCGTCGTGGAGGACGCTACGGGCCCAGGCTGCGGGACCGCAGATATATACGTCGGAATCGGAAACATCCGGCACGTAGCTGGCCAGCCGATGCCCCGCACCGGCGGCGGTCTCCGGAAGCCAGCTTGGTCCACCCGCGGGCCGTGGCCCGGTCAGGTGGAACAGTGTGGCCCCGCGTTGCCGGCAGAGTTCGAGGATTTCCTCGCCGAGGTACAGCTCGGCCTCACTGTGGCCGCGGAGCAGGACCGTGGCGTTGCCGGGCTCGAACGGGGTGCGCTCAAGCAGGGCGCGGAGCGGCGTGATCCCGATTCCGGCACCGATCATCACCACCCGGCTACGGCTGCGGGCCGCGGTACTGAACAGCCCGTACGGGCCCTCCACCGCCACCTTGGTTCCTGGTTTCACGGCAGCCAGCTGGCTCGAGCCGTGGCCCAGATTGCGGACGGTGATCCGCAGCACCCCGGTTCCCGCAGCGTCGAACTGTACGGGTTCTGCGGAGAGGCTGAAGGGATGCGGGTGCCACCACAGGCCGGGAGCGAGGAACCGCCAGATGAAGAATCGGCCGCCGCTTCTCGCGAGGTCACGGAGGTGGAGCCCCTTCATCTCAATACTGACGACGCCCGGGGTCACCGGAACCACCCGGCTCACCGTCAGCTGGTGCCGGAACGTGGCCACGAGCGGCTCCAGGACGCGGTAGTGCAGGAGTGCGGCGCCGGTGGCAATGCAGAGGGCGAGCCAGTACCAGCGTTGCCAGGTGCCTTGGGCGAACAGGCCGCCGACGCTGAACTGGTGCGGGATCGCCGTCAGGACGGCGGCATAGGTCAGCAGATGGACGGCGTACCAGAATTCGTAGGGGAACCGGCGTCGGACACCTACGAGGGATGTGACCACGACGGCGACGAACAGGGCGACAGACACAAATGCCAGCCACATATCGGGAACGAGCACCCATAAGGCCACTGCCTCGCTGACGGGGTCCAAGCCCTCGGCCATTCCGTAGCCTGACGCGATCAGGATCCCGTGGGCCAGCAGGAGGTACAGGGCCGGCTTCCCGAGTTTGCGGTGGAACTCGAGGGCGCGGTCGTGGCCGACTGTGGTGTCGATGACCGGGATCCTGGCCGCCAGGAGCAGCATCAGCACGACGAGGTCCATGCCGGCAAGTCCGGCGACGATTCCAACTGCTGTGAAGGATCCGGAGAGGCTCGAGAACCCGGAAGCGCCGCCGTCGGCCAGCCACAACGCCACGGCGCCGGCAACGGAGGCCCACGCCAGCACGGTCAGCACATCCGCCCTGAGTAACCTTCGGCGGGACTGTGCCCGGAAAGGGTCGGCTGAGCCGGGTGGACGGTTTGTCACACCCGGGGCTCGGGGTCCGGCCGCAACAGTCGACTGGAGTGGTGGATTCATGACTCCAGAGTCCGCTCCCTGCCTATCATTTGGCTGTGAAACGGCTAGGGTGCCGATGTGACTGACCGGGGTTTGCGGCGGGGCCCTTATACACCCCACAACGCCGGATTGGTCTTTAATTCGCCTAGCTCGTAGACTTGGTAGGCGCTAGGTGGCGCGGAGCGTGTGCAATTGCTCCGGTTGGCGGGATGTGTCTGCAGAAATGACAGTCCCGATGGCCGGTAGTTAGGGGCTCAAGTTGCGTGCACTCCTGTATTCGCCCAGTATCCCGGCACTTCGCAGTGGCTTTCCGAAAGGTTCCGCTGCCAGTGCCCGTGGCCCACAATCTTCGCCGCAGTGAGGAAAACAGCCGGTTTGTGCCGTCTGCCTGAACTCTGCGGGCCACCGACCACGGTGGGGGCTGGATGCGGACGCTGCCTGTCGCACGGTTAAGCGGGAACTCCGCCAACCGTTTCATTTATTTTGAGGAGAGTCGTCATGGCAGCACACTGCCAGGTGACCGGAGCCGAGCCGGGCTTTGGACACAGCATTTCGCACTCGCACCGCCGCAATAAGCGCCGGTTCGACCCGAACATCCAGAAGAAGCGCTACTGGGTTCCGTCCCTGCGCCGTAACGTCACCCTGCAGGTCTCTGTACGTGGCATCAAGACCATCGACGTGCGTGGCATCGACGTAGTCGTAGCCGCCATCCTGGCACGAGGAGTGAAGCTCTAGTGGCTAAGGACAAGGACGTACGTCCGATCATCAAGCTCAAGTCGACCGCGGGCACGGGTTACACCTACGTGACGCGCAAGAACCGTCGTAACGATCCGGACCGCATGGTTCTGAAGAAGTACGACCCCAAAATCCGCCAGCACGTCGAATTCCGAGAGGAGCGCTAAACACATGGCTAAGAAGTCAATGATCGCTAAGAACGAACAGCGTAAAGTCATCGTCGAGCGTTACGCTGCAAAGCGCCTCGAACTGAAGAAGGCCCTGGTTGATCCCAACTCAACCGACGAAGCACGCGAAGCTGCTCGCCTCGGCCTGCAGAAGCTGCCCCGCAACGCCTCACCGGTACGTCTGCGTAACCGCGACATCATCGATGGCCGCCCGCGCGGTACCTTCCAGAAGTTCGGCATCTCCCGTGTTCGCTTCCGCGATATGGCTCACCGCGGTGAGCTCCCGGGCATCACGAAGTCTTCCTGGTAATTCAGGACTCCTGAAGCCAGTGGCTTGAGAAGGGCCGGCAACCGTTTGGTTGCCGGCCCTTCCTGAGCTTAAGCCAGCGGACTCCTTCGGGTGGCGGCCGATTGGTAACAGAGCGGTGAGAGTGCCGAGTTGCGGTGGGGGTTGGATGGGTGTATTGTTTTCTAAGTCGCCACGAGGGAGACCAGCGGAAATGCTGGGAACCGGAGGCGGCCAATCCCCTAAAATTTTCAAGCCAGGATCTGGTTGGCGTTTTGTGCGCTGCGGGTTCGGGTGGGGTCGGTTTGGTTGCTGGTGTGGTCCTGGAAGCGGGATTTGCGTCGGGGGCTGGAACCGGGTAAGTTTGAAAAGTTGCTCCGGAGCGATCCTCGACTGGATAAGTCGTGGTGGTGCCGGGTGTGTCTGTTGTTTGAGAACTCAATAGTGTGCCAAGTTTGTTGATACCAATTTGTTTATATGGATTGGTTGAATTTGCCGGATCCCGCCACCCCGTGGTGTGGTCTGGTGTTTTTGGCTGGTTTCAAATTTTGTGCAGCCTTCGCGTCCCGTTTTCCCGGGGGTGTTGGTTGTGTCTGTTTTTGTTTTACTTCAACGGAGAGTTTGATCCTGGCTCAGGATGAACGCTGGCGGCGTGCTTAACACATGCAAGTCGAACGATGACCCGGTGCTTGCACCGGTGATTAGTGGCGAACGGGTGAGTAACACGTGAGTAACCTGCCCTTAACTCTGGGATAAGCCTGGGAAACTGGGTCTAATACCGGATATGACTCCTCATCGCATGGTGGGGGGTGGAAAGCTTTATTGTGGTTTTGGATGGACTCGCGGCCTATCAGCTTGTTGGTGAGGTAATGGCTCACCAAGGCGACGACGGGTAGCCGGCCTGAGAGGGTGACCGGCCACACTGGGACTGAGACACGGCCCAGACTCCTACGGGAGGCAGCAGTGGGGAATATTGCACAATGGGCGCAAGCCTGATGCAGCGACGCCGCGTGAGGGATGACGGCCTTCGGGTTGTAAACCTCTTTCAGTAGGGAAGAAGCGAAAGTGACGGTACCTGCAGAAGAAGCGCCGGCTAACTACGTGCCAGCAGCCGCGGTAATACGTAGGGCGCAAGCGTTATCCGGAATTATTGGGCGTAAAGAGCTCGTAGGCGGTTTGTCGCGTCTGCCGTGAAAGTCCGGGGCTCAACTCCGGATCTGCGGTGGGTACGGGCAGACTAGAGTGATGTAGGGGAGACTGGAATTCCTGGTGTAGCGGTGAAATGCGCAGATATCAGGAGGAACACCGATGGCGAAGGCAGGTCTCTGGGCATTAACTGACGCTGAGGAGCGAAAGCATGGGGAGCGAACAGGATTAGATACCCTGGTAGTCCATGCCGTAAACGTTGGGCACTAGGTGTGGGGGACATTCCACGTTTTCCGCGCCGTAGCTAACGCATTAAGTGCCCCGCCTGGGGAGTACGGCCGCAAGGCTAAAACTCAAAGGAATTGACGGGGGCCCGCACAAGCGGCGGAGCATGCGGATTAATTCGATGCAACGCGAAGAACCTTACCAAGGCTTGACATGAACCGGAAACGCCTGGAAACAGGTGCCCCGCTTGCGGTCGGTTTACAGGTGGTGCATGGTTGTCGTCAGCTCGTGTCGTGAGATGTTGGGTTAAGTCCCGCAACGAGCGCAACCCTCGTTCTATGTTGCCAGCGCGTGATGGCGGGGACTCATAGGAGACTGCCGGGGTCAACTCGGAGGAAGGTGGGGACGACGTCAAATCATCATGCCCCTTATGTCTTGGGCTTCACGCATGCTACAATGGCCGGTACAAAGGGTTGCGATACTGTGAGGTGGAGCTAATCCCAAAAAGCCGGTCTCAGTTCGGATTGGGGTCTGCAACTCGACCCCATGAAGTCGGAGTCGCTAGTAATCGCAGATCAGCAACGCTGCGGTGAATACGTTCCCGGGCCTTGTACACACCGCCCGTCAAGTCACGAAAGTTGGTAACACCCGAAGCCGGTGGCCTAACCCCTTGTGGGAGGGAGCTGTCGAAGGTGGGACTGGCGATTGGGACTAAGTCGTAACAAGGTAGCCGTACCGGAAGGTGCGGCTGGATCACCTCCTTTCTAAGGAGCACCTACAAACCCAGCGCCCGTGTATGCGGGACGGATGAGTTTGTCAGGAGTACGCCCGTTGCGCAGACGCTAGTTCTGCGGCGGGTGCTCACGGGTGGAATATCAGCAGATAGCGGCCGCGTGTTCTTCTCCTTACCCAGTACGGATCCTCTCTTGAGGGGTTCCTGGAACGGTGCGGGGGCGGGTTGCATGCGGTTTAGTGTTTGGCACACTGTTGGGTCCTGAGGCAACAGGACCATGGCACGGCCGGGTTTCCTTACGGGGAGGCTTGGTTGTGGTGTGGGTTTTGTTTGTTTCTGGTTTCCTGGCTGCACCGATCATACGGTTGTGCCCCTTTTGCGGGGGTTCGTGTGGGGTGTGTGGTACGGGGTTGTTGTTTGAGAACTACATAGTGGACGCGAGCATCTTTTATAAGAAGCAATTTCCAAGAATATGAACCTGGATCTGTTGTTCTGCCTTTCTTAGGTGGAGTGATGGTTTTCATGGTTCTCTCGTGAATTAGTTTTTTGATCTTTTGTGGTCAAGTTTTTAAGAGCACACGGTGGATGCCTTGGCATTAGGAGCCGAAGAAGGACGTAGGAATCTGCGATAAGCCTGGGGGAGTCGATAACCGGACTGTGATCCCAGGGTGTCCGAATGGGGAAACCCCGCCGGGGGCGCGAGCTGCCCGGTGACCCGCATCTGAACACATAGGGTGTGTGGGGGGAACGCGGGGAAGTGAAACATCTCAGTACCCGCAGGAAGAGAAAACAATAGTGATTCCGTCAGTAGTGGCGAGCGAACGCGGATCAGGCTAAACCGTTCCATGTGTGATAGCCGGCGGGCGTTGCATGGTCGGGGTTGTGGGACTTCCCGTTCTGTCTCTGCCGGGACAGTGGGGTGAGTAGTACAGGCATAGGTGAACGGTCTTGAAAGGCCGGCCAGAGAGGGTGTGAGCCCCGTAACCGAAATGTTGTGTACCGCCTGGTGAAGTATCCCAAGTAGCACGGGGCCCGAGAAATCCCGTGTGAATCTGTCAGGACCACCTGATAAGCCTAAATACTCCCTAATGACCGATAGCGGACCAGTACCGTGAGGGAAAGGTGAAAAGTACCCCGGGAGGGGAGTGAAACAGTACCTGAAACCGTGTGCTTACAATCCGTCGGAGCCAGTCTGATTCTGGTGACGGCGTGCCTTTTGAAGAATGAGCCTGCGAGTTAGTGTTACGTCGCGAGGTTAACCCGTGTGGGGAAGCCGTAGCGAAAGCGAGTCTGAACAGGGCGTTGCAGTGGCGTGATCTAGACCCGAAGCGAAGTGATCTACCCATGGCCAGGTTGAAGCGACGGTAAGACGTCGTGGAGGACCGAACCCACTTCAGTTGAAAATGGAGGGGATGAGCTGTGGGTAGGGGTGAAAGGCCAATCAAACTTCGTGATAGCTGGTTCTCCCCGAAATGCATTTAGGTGCAGCGTTGCGTGTTTCTTACCGGAGGTAGAGCTACTGGATGGCTAATGGGCCCTACAAGGTTACTGACGTCAGCCAAACTCCGAATGCCGGTAAGTGAGAGCGCAGCAGTGAGACTGTGGGGGATAAGCTTCATAGTCGAGAGGGAAACAGCCCAGACCACCAACTAAGGCCCCTAAGCGTGTGCTAAGTGGGAAAGGATGTGGAGTTGCGAAGACAACCAGGAGGTTGGCTTAGAAGCAGCCATCCTTAAAAGAGTGCGTAATAGCTCACTGGTCAAGTGATTCCGCGCCGACAATGTAGCGGGGCTCAAGTACACCGCCGAAGTTGTGGATTTCAGATGATAGCCAAGCCGCCTCCTTTGTGGGGTTGGTTCAGGCGTCTGGAGTGGTAGGGGAGCGTCGTGTGGGCAGTGAAGTCGCGGTGTAAACCAGCGGTGGAGCCTACACGAGTGAGAATGCAGGCATGAGTAGCGAAAGACGGGTGAGAAACCCGTCCGCCGAATGATCAAGGGTTCCAGGGTCAAGCTAATCTGCCCTGGGTAAGTCGGGACCTAAGGCGAGGCCGACAGGCGTAGTCGATGGACAACGGGTTGATATTCCCGTACCGGTGAAGAACCGCCCATGCTGAACGGGGGATACTAACCGCCCGAAACCTGCCTGACCGCCCTTCGGGGCGGGAGGGTTTTGGTGGAGCGCGGGACCTGATCCCGGGAGGCAAGCGTATTAACAGGTGTGACGCAGGAAGGTAGCCGAGCCGGGCGATGGTTGTCCCGGTCTAAGGAGGTAGGGCGAACGGTAGGCAAATCCGCCGTTCATGATGCCTGAGATCTGATGGGACCCCCTCACGGGGGGATTCGGTGATCCTATGCTGCCGAGAAAAGCATCGACGCGAGGTTCCAGCCGCCCGTACCCCAAACCGACACAGGTGATCAGGTAGAGAATACTAAGGCGATCGAGAGAATTATGGTTAAGGAACTCGGCAAAATGCCCCCGTAACTTCGGGAGAAGGGGGGCCCCCATCGTGATGGACACAAGCTGTCCGGAGCGTGCAGGGGCCGCAGAGACCAGGGGGAAGCGACTGTTTACTAAAAACACAGGTCCGTGCGAAGTCGCAAGACGATGTATACGGACTGACTCCTGCCCGGTGCTGGAAGGTTAAGAGGACCGGTTAGCCGCAAGGCGAAGCTGAGAATTCAAGCCCCAGTAAACGGCGGTGGTAACTATAACCATCCTAAGGTAGCGAAATTCCTTGTCGGGTAAGTTCCGACCTGCACGAATGGAGTAACGACTTCCCCGCTGTCTCAACCATAAACTCGGCGAAATTGCAGTACGAGTAAAGATGCTCGTTACGCGCAGCAGGACGGAAAGACCCCGAGACCTTTACTATAGTTTGGTATTGGTGTTCGGAGTGGCTTGTGTAGGATAGGTGGGAGACGTTGAAGCCCGGACGCCAGTCCGGGTGGAGTCATCGTTGAAATACCACTCTGGTCACTTTGGACATCTAACTTCGGCCCGTAATCCGGGTCAGGGACAGTGCCTGATGGGTAGTTTAACTGGGGCGGTTGCCTCCTAAAAAGTAACGGAGGCGCCCAAAGGTTCCCTCAGCCTGGTTGGCAATCAGGTGTCGAGTGTAAGTGCACAAGGGAGCTTGACTGTGAGAGAGACATCTCGAGCAGGGACGAAAGTCGGGACTAGTGATCCGGCGGTACATTGTGGAATGGCCGTCGCTCAACGGATAAAAGGTACCTCGGGGATAACAGGCTGATCTTGCCCAAGAGTCCATATCGACGGCATGGTTTGGCACCTCGATGTCGGCTCGTCGCATCCTGGGGCTGGAGTAGGTCCCAAGGGTTGGGCTGTTCGCCCATTAAAGCGGTACGCGAGCTGGGTTTAGAACGTCGTGAGACAGTTCGGTCCCTATCCGCTGCGCGCGCAGGAAATTTGAGAAGGGCTGTCCTTAGTACGAGAGGACCGGGACGGACGAACCTCTGGTGTGTCAGTTGTACTGCCAAGTGCACCGCTGATTAGCTACGTTCGGATGGGATAACCGCTGAAAGCATCTAAGCGGGAAGCTCGCTTCGAGATGAGATTTCCATACACCTTGTGTGTGAGAGGCCCCCAGCCAGACCACTGGGTTGATAGGCCGGATGTGGAAGCGAGGACTAACGACTCGTGAAGCTGACCGGTACTAATAGGCCGATAACTTACACCACACACTCTCTTCGTGAACGGATTCAAAAGACGTTCACACCATGGGGAGGGTACAAAGAAACAAGACTGCTTGCGTCCACTATGTGGTTCCCAGACAACAAACCCGTTCACACGGCATGTTGTCCCAGGAACCGACAACTGAATAACAACACCACAGTTGTAACACCAGATTTCCCACCCCCACGCCCAGGCGTGGACGGTGCGGAGCAAGGGTTACGGCGGTCATAGCGTGGGGGAAACGCCCGGTCCCATTCCGAACCCGGAAGCTAAGACCCACAGCGCCGATGGTACTGCACCCGGGAGGGTGTGGGAGAGTAGGTCACCGCCGGACAACCATTAAACACGGTCGAGAGCCTCCAGACACTTCTCTGGAGGCTCTCCCGCATTTAACCCCCAAAACGACACCCAGTGCCTGCCGGCTTCGTCAGGCCAGCAGGAACGTCCGGCTACGTAACGGGCCCGCAGCTCGATTGATCATGTGCGTGGCAGGGCTGTCCTCAGCCCTGTTCCGGCCAGAAGTCGGGCCAGCCGGTCCAGACGAAGGGCAACTTGCAACGACCGATCGGCAGGGGCCATCCCCATGTGGACTGCACCCGATGTGTCAATGCTTGGCTAAAATTGACCCCTTTTTGCTGTTCTAAAATTGACCCCTTGACGGGGCCAGGGTCTGTAGTTTTGTTAGTCCTTGATGGTTGTACTGGCGAGCTGATCGCGCCGGTTCTTAGTCCGGTAGGAGTCCCCTTTCAGGGGCACGACCTCGGCGTGATGGACAAGGCGGTCAATCATCGCGGCGGCGATGATGTCGTCATTGAAAACCTCTCCCCACCGGGAAAACGTCATATTCGCGGTCAGAATCAGGGACGCATGCTCATAGCGGGAAGAGACAAGCTGGAAGAACAGATTCGCGGCATCGGCGTCGAACGGGATGTAACCTACTTCGTCGATCTATGCGGACATCCGCATAGATTGACCTATGCCGAGCCCGCGACTATGCCGAGGCTGCCGCCGGCCCGGGCTGGTGTGCGGGGACCCTGCGACTTGCGGCTCGGCATAGTTACAGGCTCTCGAGGAACGCGAGGATCTTGTCTGTTGGGTGGTATCGGCCAGGGCTCGCGGATGTTGGGGCGGTGAGAGCGAGGGCTTTCTCCTTAATGGTGATGTCGGCATGGACGTACGCGTCGGTGGACCGGACTCCGGCGTGGCCGAGCCAGAGGGCGATCACCGACGTGTCGACCCCGGCTTGAAGCAAGGTCATCGCGCAGCTGTGACGAAACACGTGAGGGTGGATTTTCTTGCCCGATAGCGATGGACATGTTCGGGCAGCGGTCGCCGCGTGTGTGCTGACCCGCAGCGCGACGGCATCGCGGGAGAGCCGCCGCCCGGTCCGGGTCGGGAACACTGGTTCGTGTGGTTTTCCGGCTCGTTCTGCCAGCCAGGAACGCAGCAGTCCCTCGACGGGAGTGGCGAGTGGAACTGCGCGTTGTTTGCGTCCTTTGCCTTCGCAGCGGACGTTCGCGCCGGTGCCCAGCATGACATCGGCGCAGTTCAGACCCGTGAGCTCGGAAACCCGCAGCCCGGTCTGGATGGCGAGGAGTATCAGGGCCCTGTCGCGCCGGCCCTCCCATCTGGACTGATCCGGGGCCGCGACGATGGCGTCGATCTCGGGCGGGGTCAGGAACGTCACGATGCGCTTGTCGAACCGTTTCGGCGGGATGGCGAGAACACGCTGGATCAGCAGCGCATGCTCCGGATGACGCAACGCGGCGTAGGCGAACAGTGAGCGGATTGCTGTCAGACGAACATTGCGGGTCCTGATGCTGTTGTTTCGCGTGGTCTCCAGATGATTGAGGAATCCAGAGATCACGGTCGCGTCCAGGTCGTCCCAATCCAGCTTTGAAGGCAACTTGCCGGTCCGAGCGTGGATGAACTCCAGGAGCAGCTTCAGGGCGTCCCGGTAGGCGGCGATGGTCCGCGGGCTGGCTTGGCGCTGTTGGGCGAGCCGGTCGGTGAGAACATCTGCAGGGTCGGTGCGATCAGCGTCATGAGCGCACCGCCGTCCAACCGGCATTCTGGCGTGCCGCGGCCAGGGCCAGCAATTCCGGCGCAGCCGAAAGATACCAGTAGGTGGATGCCGGTTCACGGTGGCCCAGGTAGGTCGATAGCCATGGAAGCTTCGCCTGCACGTCCTCGCCGGTGCGATACCAGCTGAGCAGGGTGCGGACCGCGAAAGTGTGCCGCAGATCGTGCAGCCTCGGGGCCGAGGGTGCCCCGACCCCGACCCCGGCGGCATCGACCAGTTGCCGGAATGTCTGGCATACGACCGCGTAGCAGAGGCGTCTGTGCGTCTGGGAAACGAAGAAGCTTGGCTCCTCCGGTCGGGGTTCGAGCTCGTCGCGGAGTTGGGCGTATGTGCTCAGTGCCTGCATGGCCGTGCTGTGAAGTGGAACCAGCCGGGATTTGCCGAATTTGGATTCGCGGATCAGCAGCAGGCTCTCGGACCAGTCGATGTCGCGGCGGTCAAGCTTGATTGCCTCGCCGATCCGCAGACCACCCGCTGCCAGGAGGCCAACCAGAGTCTCGTAGGTCGCGGCCCGCAGCGGCGATCGGATCAAGATGCGGGCCCTGCCCATCAGAGCTTCGATGTCGGCTGTGGAGTAGATGAACGGTCGGCGCCATCGCTGCCGGTGCGGCATCAGACCCAACGGCGGGATCTCCGTGCCGGGGTAAATGCCTGCCAGGTAGCGGGCGAACCCCCTGGCTGCCGTCATCCGCCGCGGCCCCACGGTCGTCGGCTGCCCTGTCGGCGATTGCTGCGCCCATTCCAGCGCCGCTTCTATGGTCACCGTGGACGCTCCGCGAGTGTCCAGATAAGCCACGAAGCCTGGCAGCAGCCACCGGGCCTCGGCCATTTCGTGTCCGAGCGAACGACGCAGTTGCAGGTAATCCGCGAGGTCCTGCTCCAACGCACTCACCGCACGACCCCCGGCCACGGCTGGGCAACCTGGCGCAGCGCGACCAGATCAACCTTGGCATAGAGGGCGGCCGTGGCCAGATCCTGATGGCGCAGGACCTGGCTGATCGCCACCAGGCCGGCGCCCCTGCGGAGGAGTTCCCCGGCCAGCGCGCGCCTCAGCCCGTGCGGTCCGACGTTGGGCAGGTCTGCACGTTTGCAGGCCCGCTCGACAACATCGCCGACCAGGTCGGCGCGGATCGGTCCGCGAGGTGCCCGGCAGGTCAGGAACACATGGACGGCATCCGCAGGATTCCGGCCGGAGGAGAGGTAGGTTACCAGCGCTTCGCCGACCTCTGACGGCAACGGCAACCGGTCTTGCCGGCGCGCTTTGCCGCGGACCATGAGTTCGCCGGACCGCCAGTCCACGTCTCGCAGTTCCATGCGTGCGACCTCGATGGACCGTAACCCCAGCCGCGACACCAGCATCACTATCGCGAAGTCCCTGACGCCGACCAGCGTGCTGCGGTCAAAGCTGTCGAGCAGAAGCTGAACGTCTACCGCGGACAACCCAGCAGAGGGAAGAGTCGCGAAGCGCCATCCACCCACCGCAGGAACCGACGCACCCAGACTCAACCCGGTGAGGCCCTGCAGATAGAGGAAACGCAGGACCGAACGCAGCTCGGCCACCCGGCCCTTCGCCGACCCGGCCGACACCCGGGCGAATTCCCGCAGCAGGAACGCATTGATGTCCTCCCCGGTCAGAGCCTCCGGGGCGAACACGCCACCGACAGAAGACTCCTGAAGGAAGCGCCGGGCAGTGTTCTGGTAACGAAGCACAGTGGTCAGCGCCAAGCCACGGTCCTGGACCATCCACGATCGGTACGACGCCAGAAGCGCACCCAACGGTGTCACCAAAGGCGCTCTTTCGGGGACGGCGCCCGCCTCCCGCAGGTAGCTCATCAGGGGAACCAAAGCGCGGGGACCTGGGCTCCTGCTCCGGCCAACCCTTCGCCGGGCAGATTGGAACGCGGCCACGCGTTCCTCGTTCAGATCCTCGATCCTCAGCCCCTCGGCAGAAAGCCAGAGACCGACCTGGCCTAAATCCTTCAGCATGTTCCCGACGGTGCCCGGTGTGTAGCCGCGCTGCGTCAGCCACGCCCGAAAACCCTCGACGTGCGGCCACAGTCGGCCGGCTTTCCTTCTCGTTCCCGACACTGCACTTCGCCTCCTTCATGGGAGCACGATTGCTCCCATGATCAGGCTCCTCCCCGAGTAACTATGCCGATACGCCGGAGTTCATGTCTTCGAGGAAACCAAGCGCCACTGGCCGCATTCACAGGCAGCACCGGTTGCCTCGGCATAGTCGCGGGCTCGGCATAGGTCGATTATGAGTAGCGGGTAGCGGGTAGCGGGCGAGCCTGGCCAGTTCGGTCGGGAGTTCACCCTTGGCGTGAGCCTGCTGCAGTCGGCTGATCCAGCCTGCGGCCGTATCGAAAAGCACCCGGTGCCCGGCGTGGGCGGCCTTGATGCCGAGCCCGATGGCCAGGTGTGTTTTCCCGGTTCCCGGCGGCCCTAGCAAGATCACGTTCTCCGCCGCATCGATGAAGGACGTGGTGCCCAGATGGGCTATCGTCTGCCTGGCCAGTCCAACGTTGTGGGTGTAGTCATACTCCTCCAGGGACTTCCGTGCGGGGAAATGCGCGGCGTTGATCCGCAGCTGGGTGCCGTTGGCCGCCCGGGCACTGACCTGGCGGTCCAGCACGGCGGCCAGGTACTCCTCGTAGGCCCAGCCTTCCGCCCTGGCACGTTCGGCGAGACGTTCATAGACCTCCGCGACCACCGGCGCCCGCAGCGCCCTGGCCAGGTACGCCAACTGCGCCGATGGCTTGACGGCTCCCGCAGTTCCTGGGCCCGGCTGTCCGGCCGCCGGGGCGGACAGTTCGGCAGTGGTCGTCATGACAGCGCCGGAACGCTCGAAGCGGCGCCGGTGCGGTGGCTGAAATCTATCCCGTAGAGCGCGTCGTAGTCCGGCAGTGCCCGGGCGCTGACATCGGTGGGCGGCGGGGCAGGACGGGCGTGGTTCGCCTTCCAGTACTCGGTGCGCAGCCTGCCCGCCGATTCCTTATGGGCCGGGTCCGTGATGGTCTGATGCACCGCCCAGGACCGCGGATGATCCGCCACCAGCCGGCCCTCGAGGCGGACCTGGATCCGCTCCAGCGTCCCGGCGACATCGACCATCCGTCCGACCGCCACCGGGTCAACGGAGTAATCGTTGGCGTGGACCCGGACGTAGTAATCCCGCGGCAGCCGCACGCGGTCGGCAAACCCCAGATGAGGTGCAACCGGAGGCAGGACGGCCATGGCCAACCGGTCCGCGGGCAGCCGGTCAACGGGCCTGGCCCTGTCCGGCGCACCAGCCGGGAATTGGCCCCGGGTAGCCAGGCACCGAGCTGGGTGTTGAAGTCCGCCGGGGAGGCAAAGGCACGCCCGGGCATGAACGAGGTCTCGTAAAAGTTGTTGCCGCGCTCAACGATGCCTTTATGTTCGGGCTCCCGCACGGCGACCTGGTAGATCCTGGTCCCCAGGATCCCGGCGAAGGACCGGGCCGGTTCGGTGAGTTTGTTCCTCCGTCCGATACCGCTCTCGCTGTCCCATACAAGTTCCTTGGGCACGCCGCCGAAAACACTCAACAGTGCCCACATTCCGCAGAGCAGATCAACGGTCTGCCGGGACGGGATCATCATCGCCGCGAGCATCCGGGAGAACCCGAGCACCATCACCAGTACCGGTGGCGTTCCTGTCTGCCCCGCACCAAGGGGAATCACTGCCGGCGGGAACCACAGATCACACTGCACCCGTTCCCCGGCCACGTACTCGGTCCGGTCAGTCGGATCGACACCACGGTACTCCGGCCTAAGCAACGCGACCTTCGCGCGCAGAATCGCTGATGAATGTTCCCATCCGATGCGTTCAGCGTTCAGCGTTCAGCGATCACCGTCGCCGGCATCGTCGGCACGTCCTTGAGCAACGCCCTGATCCGCGGTTCCGCCGCGTCCGTCAGGGAACCCCTGCCCGGCCGTTCATAGCGTGGAGGCGTAGCGGCCGCCAACGCCGCCCGGACCGTGTTCCTCGCCAAACCCAGCCGACGCGCGATGGTCTTGATCCCCAGATGCTCGCTGCGGTGCAGCCGCCGGATCTCTGCCCAATCTTCCATGATGATCATCCTCAATCCAACCCCGGAGGGGTCAAGATTCAAACGGCGCTATGGGGTCAGTTTTCACTAAGCAGCGACACGATGGTTGGACTTGAATTGGGAGACCGGTTTTCGGAGGTGCGGTTCGATACCGCCATTAAGGTGCACCGTCCACCCAAGCTGTCGAGGAAGCCCTGGAAGAGAGCGTCCAGCGCTTCCAGATGGATAACGCGGCGCTTAAGAAATTGAATGCTTGCTTCAGCGCGGTCACCCGTCCCGGTCCGAAAGAGCGGCCCGTGTGTTGCCTTCGGTCCACGGCTGGCATTACTGGAACCATCCCTACCGCCGGAAGCCGACGCTTCGCCGCAGTCACCGACTTCACGGACGAACTGGACACCTACATCCACTGGTATAACCACGTCCGGATCAAGGAAAAACTGAACGGCCTCAGTCCGGTGCTGTACCGGACGCAGCTCCGGCTGACTAGACTGACAGCCAGCCGCGGCAGCGCGTGGGGATCTGTTAACGCCAACCGAAAATAGGGCCATTAGTGCCAATTGAAAACGGGGCCACGGGGTTGTGGTTCTATTGTGCCGTACTGGCGGCGGGTTGGTGTTTTTTGAGCCGGTAGCTGTTGCCTTTGAGGCTGATGACCTCGGCGTGGTAGACGATCCGGTCGATCATGGCCGAGGCGATGGTCAGGTCTCCGAATACGTCGCCCCAGCGGGCAAACGGGAGGTTGGACGTCAGGATCATGGACGCGTGTTCGTAGCGGCTCGAGACGAGCTGGAAGAACAGGTTCGCGGCGTCCTGATCGAACGGGATGTAGCCTACTTCGTCGATCTATGCGGATGTCCGCATAGATCGACCTATGCCGAGCCCGCGACTATGCCGAGGCAACCGGTGCTGCCTGTGAATGCGGCCAGTGGCGCTTGGTTTCCTCGAAGACATGAACTCCGGCGTATCGGCATAGTTACTCGGGGAGGAGCCTGATCATGGGAGCAATCGTGCTCCCATGAAGGAGGCGAAGTGCAGTGTCGGGAACGAGAAGGAAAGCCGGCCGACTGTGGCCGCACGTCGAGGGTTTTCGGGCGTGGCTGACGCAGCGCGGCTACACACCGGGCACCGTCGGGAACATGCTGAAGGATTTAGGCCAGGTCGGTCTCTGGCTTTCTGCCGAGGGGCTGAGGATCGAGGATCTGAACGAGGAACGCGTGGCCGCGTTCCAATCTGCCCGGCGAAGGGTTGGCCGGAGCAGGAGCCCAGGTCCCCGCGCTTTGGTTCCCCTGATGAGCTACCTGCGGGAGGCGGGCGCCGTCCCCGAAAGAGCGCCTTTGGTGACACCGTTGGGTGCGCTTCTGGCGTCGTACCGATCGTGGATGGTCCAGGACCGTGGCTTGGCGCTGACCACTGTGCTTCGTTACCAGAACACTGCCCGGCGCTTCCTTCAGGAGTCTTCTGTCGGTGGCGTGTTCGCCCCGGAGGCTCTGACCGGGGAGGACATCAATGCGTTCCTGCTGCGGGAATTCGCCCGGGTGTCGGCCGGGTCGGCGAAGGGCCGGGTGGCCGAGCTGCGTTCGGTCCTGCGTTTCCTCTATCTGCAGGGCCTCACCGGGTTGAGTCTGGGTGCGTCGGTTCCTGCGGTGGGTGGATGGCGCTTCGCGACTCTTCCCTCTGCTGGGTTGTCCGCGGTAGACGTTCAGCTTCTGCTCGACAGCTTTGACCGCAGCACGCTGGTCGGCGTCAGGGACTTCGCGATAGTGATGCTGGTGTCGCGGCTGGGGTTACGGTCCATCGAGGTCGCACGCATGGAACTGCGAGACGTGGACTGGCGGTCCGGCGAACTCATGGTCCGCGGCAAAGCGCGCCGGCAAGACCGGTTGCCGTTGCCGTCAGAGGTCGGCGAAGCGCTGGTAACCTACCTCTCCTCCGGCCGGAATCCTGCGGATGCCGTCCATGTGTTCCTGACCTGCCGGGCACCTCGCGGACCGATCCGCGCCGACCTGGTCGGCGATGTTGTCGAGCGGGCCTGCAAACGTGCAGACCTGCCCAACGTCGGACCGCACGGGCTGAGGCGCGCGCTGGCCGGGGAACTCCTCCGCAGGGGCGCCGGCCTGGTGGCGATCAGCCAGGTCCTGCGCCATCAGGATCTGGCCACGGCCGCCCTCTATGCCAAGGTTGATCTGGTCGCGCTGCGCCAGGTTGCCCAGCCGTGGCCGGGGGTCGTGCGGTGAGTGCGTTGGAGCAGGACCTCGCGGATTACCTGCAACTGCGTCGTTCGCTCGGACACGAAATGGCCGAGGCCCGGTGGCTGCTGCCAGGCTTCGTGGCTTATCTGGACACTCGCGGAGCGTCCACGGTGACCATAGAAGCGGCGCTGGAATGGGCGCAGCAATCGCCGACAGGGCAGCCGACGACCGTGGGGCCGCGGCGGATGACGGCAGCCAGGGGGTTCGCCCGCTACCTGGCAGGCATTTACCCCGGCACGGAGATCCCGCCGTTGGGTCTGATGCCGCACCGGCAGCGATGGCGCCGACCGTTCATCTACTCCACAGCCGACATCGAAGCTCTGATGGGCAGGGCCCGCATCTTGATCCGATCGCCGCTGCGGGCCGCGACCTACGAGACTCTGGTTGGCCTCCTGGCAGCGGGTGGTCTGCGGATCGGCGAGGCAATCAAGCTTGACCGCCGCGACATCGACTGGTCCGAGAGCCTGCTGCTGATCCGCGAATCCAAATTCGGCAAATCCCGGCTGGTTCCACTTCACAGCACGGCCATGCAGGCACTGAGCACATACGCCCAACTCCGCGACGAGCTCGAACCCCGACCGGAGGAGCCAAGCTTCTTCGTTTCCCAGACGCACAGACGCCTCTGCTACGCGGTCGTATGCCAGACATTCCGGCAACTGGTCGATGCCGCCGGGGTCGGGGTCGGGGCACCCTCGGCCCCGAGGCTGCACGATCTGCGGCACACTTTCGCGGTCCGCACCCTGCTCAGCTGGTATCGCACCGGCGAGGACGTGCAGGCGAAGCTTCCATGGCTATCGACCTACCTGGGCCACCGTGAACCGGCATCCACCTACTGGTATCTTTCGGCTGCGCCGGAATTGCTGGCCCTGGCCGCGGCACGCCAGAATGCCGGTTGGACGGCGGTGCGCTCATGACGCTGATCGCACCGACCCTGCAGATGTTCTTCACCGACCGGCTCGCCCAACAGCGCCAAGCCAGCCCGCGGACCATCGCCGCCTACCGGGACGCCCTGAAGCTGCTCCTGGAGTTCATCCACGCTCGGACCGGCAAGTTGCCTTCAAAGCTGGATTGGGACGACCTGGACGCGACCGTGATCTCTGGATTCCTCAATCATCTGGAGACCACGCGAAACAACAGCATCAGGACCCGCAATGTTCGTCTGACAGCAATCCGCTCACTGTTCGCCTACGCCGCGTTGCGTCATCCGGAGCATGCGCTGCTGATCCAGCGTGTTCTCGCCATCCCGCCGAAACGGTTCGACAAGCGCATCGTGACGTTCCTGACCCCGCCCGAGATCGACGCCATCGTCGCGGCCCCGGATCAGTCCAGATGGGAGGGCCGGCGCGACAGGGCCCTGATACTCCTCGCCATCCAGACCGGGCTGCGGGTTTCCGAGCTCACGGGTCTGAACTGCGCCGATGTCATGCTGGGCACCGGCGCGAACGTCCGCTGCGAAGGCAAAGGACGCAAACAACGCGCAGTTCCACTCGCCACTCCCGTCGAGGGACTGCTGCGTTCCTGGCTGGCAGAACGAGCCGGAAAACCACACGAACCAGTGTTCCCGACCCGGACCGGGCGGCGGCTCTCCCGCGATGCCGTCGCGCTGCGGGTCAGCACACGCGGCGACCGCTGCCCGAACATGTCCATCGCTATCGGGCAAGAAAATCCACCCTCACGTGTTTCGTCACAGCTGCGCGATGACCTTGCTTCAAGCCGGGGTCGACACGTCGGTGATCGCCCTCTGGCTCGGCCACGCCGGAGTCCGGTCCACCGACGCGTACGTCCATGCCGACATCACCATTAAGGAGAAAGCCCTCGCTCTCACCGCCCCAACATCCGCGAGCCCTGGCCGATACCACCCAACAGACAAGATCCTCGCGTTCCTCGAGAGCCTGTAACTATGCCGAGCCGCAAGTCGCAGGGTCCCCGCACACCAGCCCGGGCCGGCGGCAGCCTCGGCATAGTCGCGGGCTCGGCATAGGTCAATTATGAGGAGCCCGTAGCGGCGTAGTTTGACCAGTTCCTGGGCGAGTTTCCCGCGCGAGTGAGCTTCCTGCAGGCGGGCGACCCAGCCGGTAGCGGAGTCGAAGAGGACCCGCTGCCCGGCCTTGGCTGCCTTGATGCCGATGCCGACCGCGAGGTGCGTTTTGCCGGTGCCGGGCGGCCCGAGGAGGACCACGTTTTTGGCTTCGGAGAGGAACACCCCGGTGCCCAGGTGCGCGATGAGGTTCCGGTCCGCGGAGGGCTGATGGTCGAAGTTGAACTCGTCCAGGTCCTTGTGGGCCGGGAACCGTGCGGCCTTGATCCGTGTCGCCGCTCCGGAGGCTTCGCGTTCGGAGACTTCCCGGGAGAGGACCGCGGCCAGGTACTCCTCATGGGACCAGCCGGAGTCCCGGGCCTGGTCCCCGAGCCGGCGGAACCCATCGCTGATCCGCGGTGCGCGCAGGGCCCGGGCGTAGTACTCGATCTGTGACGGTGTCCCGCTCATGAGGCCACCTCCAGGACCAGGTTCGGCTGCTGGCCGAGGTCGATGCCGAAGATCTCGTCGTAGGCGGCAAGATCCCGCACCTGCACCGCTTCCTCGGGTTCGGGGCGGTGCACCCGCTGGGTCCGGAAGTCCCGGCGCATCACCGCCGCGCGGGCCACATGGGCCGGATCGGTCAGGACCAGGTGCCGGGCCCATGCCCGGACATGGGTGGCGATGATGACACCGTCATGAGTGACCCAGACGGTGTCCAGATCAGCAGTGACATCCACGATCCGCCCAATGAACGAAGGGTCCACGGAATAGTCGTTGGAGAACACCCGCACGTAGTAATCCCGCGGGAGCCGCACCGCGTTGCGGAACACCGCCTCCGGGGTCACCGGCGGCAGTTCCCGCATCCTCTCCCGGTCCAGGACGATCAGCTCGTCAGGGCGGCCGTGGCGGGACCGCGAGTACCGGTGATTGGCCTTGGGCAGCCAGTCCTCCAGCTGGCCGTTGAAATCCGCCGGTGAGCGGAAGTCCCGGCCCGGCATGAAGCGTTGACGGAAGAACCTGTTCATCCGTTCGACCATGCCCTTGGACTCGGGATCCCGCGGCGGAAGCAGCTTGATCTCCAGTCCCAGGGACCCGGCGAACGCGGCCACCGGCTCCGTGGGCCGGCGCCGGCCGATGCCGGACTCGTTGTCCCACAGCAGCCTGGACGGGACCGCCTGAGCGTCCTGCAGCAGAGTCCACATTCCGCCCAGAAGGTCCGGTGTCGTCCGGGACGGCAGCATCCGTGCCTGGATGAAGCCCGAGAACGCCGAGGGATTCCCCTGCACCGGTGGCGTGTCGTTCTGGCCCTCACCGACGGGCAGCGGCTCGTGCGGGAACCAGAGATCGCACTGGACCTGGAACCCCGGCTCATGGACCAGCCGGTCGGCCGGGTCAGGCGGCGCGTATTCAGGCCGGATCACGGCGACCTTCGCCCGGAACAGCGACGCGGAACCAGACCAACCCACCCGCTCCGCCAGCGTCGCGGCCGGCATCGTCGGCGTCTTCACCAACAACTCCCGCACCCTGAGAGCAAACGCATCAAAACTCGACACTCCGGCCGCCCGCTGATACTTCGGCGCCCGGTCCGACTCCAGCGCCCGGTCCACCGTTCCGCGGGAAACGCCCACGATCCTGCCGATCTCACGCTTCGAGTGCTTGCCCGTCGAAAACAGGTGGCGTATCTCCGCCCAATCATCCAAATTGATCACCTTCCATAATGGTCGGTGGCCCTATTTTCAGTTGGCGTTCCTGGCCCTATTTTCGGTTGGCGTTAACAGGATCTCCTCGCTGCGAATGTGCCACGACTGGTCGTATCTTCCGGGGCGTAGGATCTCCTTCATGCGCGTCGAAACGTCGTACGAAGGTGATAGCCGTTGGGAGCAACATCAGAACATTTTTCGCGTGTATTTTTTCAAGGAGCCTGGGCCCGGATATTCGGTCACCACATTCGATATAACTCATGCGACGTTCTCGGAAGCCAATAGGTGGGCGGATGATGAGGCTGGCGATCGCATGTATTCAATTGCACTGGTTTCCTCAAACGAGCAGGGAGAACGCGGCCTTGTTTGGCTGATCGGTGACGATGCCAATGACGTGTTGGACCCTGCCCCAACAACTGATCCCCAGCGCGTCCAAGGACGGCTGCGACAAGAAATGGAAGAGACTCGCTTGCGGCGAAACTAGGCTGTGATCCTCCGGCTCAGCGACGCGTCGCCGTTCATAGCCTCAAACGCCCGCTCAGCGTGCGGCTTGGGATCCTGCACAATCGTCTAGTCGAATCCCTTCCGGGGGTGCAGTTCAATGACCCTACCCATGCCCAGCCGCACCGCCAGCCGGCCCCTCTTAGATGCCCCTCAGAATCCGGGAGCGGGTTCCCCGTCGCCGCCGCGGGAAGTCCTCGAGGTCCATCCGGGTACAGGCAAACGGCAGGTCGGCGGCCATGGGCGTGGTGGCCCATGACCAGGCCTCCGGATTCCAAAGCCATATCCACGGGTCTGATCCGCCGGCGAAGTTGCTCCGTTCCCTTCCGCGCCTTGGCCCGCGAGCACGCCGGCGTCCGCGGTGGGCCTGGTCCGGACGGACGCGAGACCGAAAGGGTCTTGCCGTTGCCCAGCACCAACAGGAACAGCGTCAGCACCTCCGCCGGCAATTTTGTGGCGGCCGGGATTCGACTTGAACACCACGGTCTACCGGGAGGCAGGCCTGGCTCCGGACAGACCACGGGTGCAATCACACCACTACCCCACCGGTCGGCAGAGCTGGTGCGGGTGACGTACTGCACAGATTGCGCTTGTTGGGATGAACCGCAGTTTGGAGGTCTCGTGGGCCGTTCTGGCCAGTGCCGGCGGGGCTTGAGGGGCCAGCGGGCCCCTGCAGGGTGGAGTTGCGGTAGGGGTTGGATGGGTGTATTGTTTTCTAAGTCGCCACGAGGGAGACCAGCGGAAATGCTGGGAACCGGAGGCGGCCAATCCCCTAAAATTTTCAAGCCAGGATCTGGTTGGCGTTTTGTGCGCTGCGGGTTCGGGTGGGGTCGGTTTGGTTGCTGGTGTGGTCCTGGAAGCGGGATTTGCGTCGGGGGCTGGAACCGGGTAAGTTTGAAAAGTTGCTCCGGAGCGATCCTCGACTGGATAAGTCGTGGTGGTGCCGGGTGTGTCTGTTGTTTGAGAACTCAATAGTGTGCCAAGTTTGTTGATACCAATTTGTTTATATGGATTGGTTGAATTTGCCGGATCCCGCCACCCCGTGGTGTGGTCTGGTGTTTTTGGCTGGTTTCAAATTTTGTGCAGCCTTCGCGTCCCGTTTTCCCGGGGGTGTTGGTTGTGTCTGTTTTTGTTTTACTTCAACGGAGAGTTTGATCCTGGCTCAGGATGAACGCTGGCGGCGTGCTTAACACATGCAAGTCGAACGATGACCCGGTGCTTGCACCGGTGATTAGTGGCGAACGGGTGAGTAACACGTGAGTAACCTGCCCTTTAACTCTGGGATAAGCCTGGGAAACTGGGTCTAATACCGGATATGACTCCTCATCGCATGGTGGGGGTGGAAAGCTTTATTGTGGTTTTGGATGGACTCGCGGCCTATCAGCTTGTTGGTGAGGTAATGGCTCACCAAGGCGACGACGGGTAGCCGGCCTGAGAGGGTGACCGGCCACACTGGGACTGAGACACGGCCCAGACTCCTACGGGAGGCAGCAGTGGGGAATATTGCACAATGGGCGCAAGCCTGATGCAGCGACGCCGCGTGAGGGATGACGGCCTTCGGGTTGTAAACCTCTTTCAGTAGGGAAGAAGCGAAAGTGACGGTACCTGCAGAAGAAGCGCCGGCTAACTACGTGCCAGCAGCCGCGGTAATACGTAGGGCGCAAGCGTTATCCGGAATTATTGGGCGTAAAGAGCTCGTAGGCGGTTTGTCGCGTCTGCCGTGAAAGTCCGGGGCTCAACTCCGGATCTGCGGTGGGTACGGGCAGACTAGAGTGATGTAGGGGAGACTGGAATTCCTGGTGTAGCGGTGAAATGCGCAGATATCAGGAGGAACACCGATGGCGAAGGCAGGTCTCTGGGCATTAACTGACGCTGAGGAGCGAAAGCATGGGAGCGAACAGGATTAGATACCCTGGTAGTCCATGCCGTAAACGTTGGGCACTAGGTGTGGGGGACATTCCACGTTTTCCGCGCCGTAGCTAACGCATTAAGTGCCCCGCCTGGGGAGTACGGCCGCAAGGCTAAAACTCAAAGGAATTGACGGGGGCCCGCACAAGCGGCGGAGCATGCGGATTAATTCGATGCAACGCGAAGAACCTTACCAAGGCTTGACATGAACCGGAAACGCCTGGAAACAGGTGCCCCGCTTGCGGTCGGTTTACAGGTGGTGCATGGTTGTCGTCAGCTCGTGTCGTGAGATGTTGGGTTAAGTCCCGCAACGAGCGCAACCCTCGTTCTATGTTGCCAGCGCGTGATGGCGGGGACTCATAGGAGACTGCCGGGGTCAACTCGGAGGAAGGTGGGGACGACGTCAAATCATCATGCCCCTTATGTCTTGGGCTTCACGCATGCTACAATGGCCGGTACAAAGGGTTGCGATACTGTGAGGTGGAGCTAATCCCAAAAAGCCGGTCTCAGTTCGGATTGGGGTCTGCAACTCGACCCCATGAAGTCGGAGTCGCTAGTAATCGCAGATCAGCAACGCTGCGGTGAATACGTTCCCGGGCCTTGTACACACCGCCCGTCAAGTCACGAAAGTTGGTAACACCCGAAGCCGGTGGCCTAACCCCTTGTGGGAGGGAGCTGTCGAAGGTGGGACTGGCGATTGGGACTAAGTCGTAACAAGGTAGCCGTACCGGAAGGTGCGGCTGGATCACCTCCTTTCTAAGGAGCACCTACAAACCCAGCGCCCGTGTATGCGGGACGGATGAGTTTGTCAGGAGTACGCCCGTTGCGCAGACGCTAGTTCTGCGGCGGGTGCTCACGGGTGGAATATCAGCAGATAGCGGCCGCGTGTTCTTCTCCTTACCCAGTACGGATCCTCTCTTGAGGGGTTCCTGGAACGGTGCGGGGGCGGGTTGCATGCGGTTTAGTGTTTGGCACACTGTTGGGTCCTGAGGCAACAGGACCATGGCACGGCCGGGTTTCCTTACGGGGAGGCTTGGTTGTGGTGTGGGTTTTGTTTGTTTCTGGTTTCCTGGCTGCACCGATCATACGGTTGTGCCCCTTTTGCGGGGGTTCGTGTGGGGTGTGTGGTACGGGGTTGTTGTTTGAGAACTACATAGTGGACGCGAGCATCTTTTATAAGAAGCAATTTCCAAGAATATGAACCTGGATCTGTTGTTCTGCCTTTCTTAGGTGGAGTGATGGTTTTCATGGTTCTCTCGTGAATTAGTTTTTTGATCTTTTGTGGTCAAGTTTTTAAGAGCACACGGTGGATGCCTTGGCATTAGGAGCCGAAGAAGGACGTAGGAATCTGCGATAAGCCTGGGGGAGTCGATAACCGGACTGTGATCCCAGGGTGTCCGAATGGGGAAACCCCGCCGGGGGCGCGAGCTGCCCGGTGACCCGCATCTGAACACATAGGGTGTGTGGGGGGAACGCGGGGAAGTGAAACATCTCAGTACCCGCAGGAAGAGAAAACAATAGTGATTCCGTCAGTAGTGGCGAGCGAACGCGGATCAGGCTAAACCGTTCCATGTGTGATAGCCGGCGGGCGTTGCATGGTCGGGGTTGTGGGACTTCCCGTTCTGTCTCTGCCGGGACAGTGGGGTGAGTAGTACAGGCATAGGTGAACGGTCTTGAAAGGCCGGCCAGAGAGGGTGTGAGCCCCGTAACCGAAATGTTGTGTACCGCCTGGTGAAGTATCCCAAGTAGCACGGGGCCCGAGAAATCCCGTGTGAATCTGTCAGGACCACCTGATAAGCCTAAATACTCCCTAATGACCGATAGCGGACCAGTACCGTGAGGGAAAGGTGAAAAGTACCCCGGGAGGGGAGTGAAACAGTACCTGAAACCGTGTGCTTACAATCCGTCGGAGCCAGTCTGATTCTGGTGACGGCGTGCCTTTTGAAGAATGAGCCTGCGAGTTAGTGTTACGTCGCGAGGTTAACCCGTGTGGGGAAGCCGTAGCGAAAGCGAGTCTGAACAGGGCGTTGCAGTGGCGTGATCTAGACCCGAAGCGAAGTGATCTACCCATGGCCAGGTTGAAGCGACGGTAAGACGTCGTGGAGGACCGAACCCACTTCAGTTGAAAATGGAGGGGATGAGCTGTGGGTAGGGGTGAAAGGCCAATCAAACTTCGTGATAGCTGGTTCTCCCCGAAATGCATTTAGGTGCAGCGTTGCGTGTTTCTTACCGGAGGTAGAGCTACTGGATGGCTAATGGGCCCTACAAGGTTACTGACGTCAGCCAAACTCCGAATGCCGGTAAGTGAGAGCGCAGCAGTGAGACTGTGGGGGATAAGCTTCATAGTCGAGAGGGAAACAGCCCAGACCACCAACTAAGGCCCCTAAGCGTGTGCTAAGTGGGAAAGGATGTGGAGTTGCGAAGACAACCAGGAGGTTGGCTTAGAAGCAGCCATCCTTAAAAGAGTGCGTAATAGCTCACTGGTCAAGTGATTCCGCGCCGACAATGTAGCGGGGCTCAAGTACACCGCCGAAGTTGTGGATTTCAGATGATAGCCAAGCCGCCCCCTCGTGGGGTTGGTTCAGGCGTCTGGAGTGGTAGGGGAGCGTCGTGTGGGCAGTGAAGTCGCGGTGTAAACCAGCGGTGGAGCCTACACGAGTGAGAATGCAGGCATGAGTAGCGAAAGACGGGTGAGAAACCCGTCCGCCGAATGATCAAGGGTTCCAGGGTCAAGCTAATCTGCCCTGGGTAAGTCGGGACCTAAGGCGAGGCCGACAGGCGTAGTCGATGGACAACGGGTTGATATTCCCGTACCGGCGAAGAACCGCCCATGCTGAACGGGGGACACTAACCGCCCGAAACCTGCCTGACCGCCCTTCGGGGCGGGAGGGTTTTGGTGGAGCGCGGGACCTGATCCCGGGAGGCAAGCGTATTAACAGGTGTGACGCAGGAAGGTAGCCGAGCCGGGCGATGGTTGTCCCGGTCTAAGGAGGTAGGGCGAACGGTAGGCAAATCCGCCGTTCATGATGCCTGAGATCTGATGGGACCCCCTCACGGGGGGATTCGGTGATCCTATGCTGCCGAGAAAAGCATCGACGCGAGGTTCCAGCCGCCCGTACCCCAAACCGACACAGGTGATCAGGTAGAGAATACTAAGGCGATCGAGAGAATTATGGTTAAGGAACTCGGCAAAATGCCCCCGTAACTTCGGGAGAAGGGGGGCCCCCATCGTGATGGACACTAGCTGTCCGGAGCGTGCAGGGGCCGCAGAGACCAGGGGGAAGCGACTGTTTACTAAAAACACAGGTCCGTGCGAAGTCGCAAGACGATGTATACGGACTGACTCCTGCCCGGTGCTGGAAGGTTAAGAGGACCGGTTAGCCGCAAGGCGAAGCTGAGAATTCAAGCCCCAGTAAACGGCGGTGGTAACTATAACCATCCTAAGGTAGCGAAATTCCTTGTCGGGTAAGTTCCGACCTGCACGAATGGAGTAACGACTTCCCCGCTGTCTCAACCATAAACTCGGCGAAATTGCAGTACGAGTAAAGATGCTCGTTACGCGCAGCAGGACGGAAAGACCCCGAGACCTTTACTATAGTTTGGTATTGGTGTTCGGAGTGGCTTGTGTAGGATAGGTGGGAGACGTTGAAGCCCGGACGCCAGTCCGGGTGGAGTCATCGTTGAAATACCACTCTGGTCACTTTGGACATCTAACTTCGGCCCGTAATCCGGGTCAGGGACAGTGCCTGATGGGTAGTTTAACTGGGGCGGTTGCCTCCTAAAAAGTAACGGAGGCGCCCAAAGGTTCCCTCAGCCTGGTTGGCAATCAGGTGTCGAGTGTAAGTGCACAAGGGAGCTTGACTGTGAGAGAGACATCTCGAGCAGGGACGAAAGTCGGGACTAGTGATCCGGCGGTACATTGTGGAATGGCCGTCGCTCAACGGATAAAAGGTACCTCGGGGATAACAGGCTGATCTTGCCCAAGAGTCCATATCGACGGCATGGTTTGGCACCTCGATGTCGGCTCGTCGCATCCTGGGGCTGGAGTAGGTCCCAAGGGTTGGGCTGTTCGCCCATTAAAGCGGTACGCGAGCTGGGTTTAGAACGTCGTGAGACAGTTCGGTCCCTATCCGCTGCGCGCGCAGGAAATTTGAGAAGGGCTGTCCTTAGTACGAGAGGACCGGGACGGACGAACCTCTGGTGTGTCAGTTGTACTGCCAAGTGCACCGCTGATTAGCTACGTTCGGATGGGATAACCGCTGAAAGCATCTAAGCGGGAAGCTCGCTTCGAGATGAGATTTCCATACACCTTGTGTGTGAGAGGCCCCCAGCCAGACCACTGGGTTGATAGGCCGGATGTGGAAGCGAGGACTAACGACTCGTGAAGCTGACCGGTACTAATAGGCCGATAACTTACACCACACACTCTCTTCGTGAACGGATTCAAAAGACGTTCACACCATGGGGAGGGTACAAAGAAACAAGACTGCTTGCGTCCACTATGTGGTTCCCAGACAACAAACCCGTTCACACGGCATGTTGTCCCAGGAACCTTCAACTGAATAACAACACCACAGTTGTAACACCAGATTTCCCACCCCCACAGGCCACGGCCAGGAGGGTCGGGAGCAAGGGTTACGGCGGTCATAGCGTGGGGGAAACGCCCGGTCCCATTCCGAACCCGGAAGCTAAGACCCACAGCGCCGATGGTACTGCACCCGGGAGGGTGTGGGAGAGTAGGTCACCGCCGGACAACCATTAAACACGGTCGAGAGCCTCCAGACACTTCTCTGGAGGCTCTCCCGCATTTAACCCCCAAAACGACACCCAGTGCCTGCCGGCAGAACCAGCCCGCCAGCCCTCCCGGAACCTGGAGGAGGCCTGCGCCCAACCCCGCCGAACGCCAGGCTCGCCACGGGGATCAGACACCACAACGGCTGGCGCGGCGGCCGCCGTCGGACGGCAGGAACTCCGCACGGGCCCCAGTAGGGCAGCATGCCCGGCGGCAAGGTCCGACGTCCGGCTGGCGGACGCGTCCGCTGTCGGCGAAATATCACGCCGAAAGCGAGCGATTCCCGTGATTTTCCCCGAAAAACGCCGAAAACACGCGGAATTTGCCGCCTCGGCGGCGGCAAGCTGGTAAGTTTTCGAACAGTGGCTTGTGCGCATGCCGTGTGCAGGCTCCAGAAATCATGACCGTCCAGGAGGACATAAATGGCTAAGAACCGTAGTGAACTTGTTGCAGAGGTAGCAGGCAAGGCCGGCACCAGCCAGGCAGCCGTCAACTCCGTGCTGGATGCACTGTTCGAGGTTTTCGAGACCTCTGTCGCCGCGGGCGAAAAGATCACCATCCCGGGCTGGCTCGCAGTTGAGCGCACCGACCGTGCAGCTCGCACCGGCCGCAACCCGCAGACCGGCGAGACCATCCAGATTGCCGCTGGCCACAGCGTCAAGCTGACCGCCGGTTCCAAGCTGAAGGCTGCAGTCGCCAAGAAGAAGTAGTCTTCTTCGAAGGACTGAAAGGAGCGGTAACCTTCGGGTTGCCGCTCCTTTGCGTTAAACCCTGCGTTCACGGCCGGCGTTCGTCGCCGCGACCGGCCTGACGGCCCCAGCGCGTTCACGGCTTCGATTCGGCGACCGGCCGGGCGTAGCGGACAATGGAGATGTGCCTTCCGCCGCAAATCCCCGTGCCACAGCAGCCGCGCCAACCCCTCACGGGAGAGCGCGAGGCCCTGACGCCTACCCGGGCGGTATCTCCCGCGCCTGGCAGCTCGCGGGCCTTGTGGCCCTCTTTGCGGGCCTTTCAGCAGCACTGCTCTTCTCCGGTGCCGCCGCGGCCCGCCAGGTCTCCGACCCCGGCGCCCTGGTGCGCTGGGGGCTGCCGCTTAGTAAGGCCATCCACAATGTCTCCCTCGCGACGGTAATCGGCGGGCTCATCTTCGCTGTCGGCATCCTGCCGCGCAGCCTCGCAAGCTCGCGGTCCAGGGACAGGGACGCCCCCGAGCACCCAGCGTTCACCCGGGCGCTGACCTTAGCCGCGGGGGCCGGGGCCATCTGGACACTCTCGGCGATCGCCGTGCTGGTACTGAGCTACTCGGACGTCGCGGGGCAGGGGATTTCCGGGGACCCGGAGTTCACCCGGTCCCTGGTCTACTTCATGACGGACATCGAGACCGGCAGGGCCTGGCTGGCGGTGGTCATCATCGCCGCTGTCGTGACCACGGCGCTCTTCGGCGTCCGTTCCCGCGGCGGCCTGGCGGCAACCTTGGTGCTCGCCCTCGTGGGCCTGGTGCCCGCTGCCCTGATCGGCCACTCCTCCAGCTCGGATGACCACGAAGGCGCCATCAACTCCCTCGGCCTGCATCTGGTGGGTGTGTCGGCGTGGGTGGGCGGCATCATCATGCTGGCTCTCCTTTCCGGCATACTCGGAGGCGTGGCCGCCGGGGCTTCAGTCAAGACCGGCACCCGGCCTGACATCACGGAGCCGACTCTCCGCCGGTTCTCCGCCTTGGCCGGGTTCGCCTTCGCCCTGGTCTTCGCCTCCGGCGTCATCAACGCCAGCATCCGCGTCACCAGCTGGACCGACCTCTTCGGCTCCGCCTACGGGCAGCTGATTCTGGCTAAGGCCGCGGCCACCGTCGTGCTCGGCGGAGTCGGCCTCATGCATCGCCGCTGGGTCATCCCGCAGCTGGGAAGCCAGGGCAGCGGACTCTCCGCCCGGCGGGTCCTCTGGCAGCTCGTCGTTGTGGAGCTGCTCATCATGGGAGCGACGTCGGGAATCGCCGTCGCGCTCGGCCGTTCCGCGCCGCCACAGCCCAGCACGTTCGCCCCCGATGCTTCCCCGGTTTTCATCGTCTCGGGCTACGACCTTCCGCCCGAACTCACGCCCGAGCGCTGGCTGACCGAATGGCGGCTCGACTGGCTCTGGGTCGCCGTCGCCCTCTTTGGCCTCGTGACTTACTTCCTCGGCGTCTGGAAGGTATCGCGGCGCGGCGACTCCTGGCTATGGTTCCGCTCCGTCAACTGGGTGATCGGCCTGGTGGTCCTGACGTATGTCACGTCCGGCCCGCCGTCGGTCTACGGCCGGGTGATGTTCTCCGCCCACATGGTGGACCACATGGCCCTCACCATGGTGGCCCCCATTTTCCTGGTCCTGGGCGCCCCCGTGACCCTGGCGCTCCGGGCCCTGACAGCGCGGCGGGACAGCTCGCGCGGGCCGCGCGAGTGGCTGCTGATCTTCGTACAGTCGAAGTTCTCCCAGCTGGTGACGCACCCGCTCTTCGCCGCCGCCAACTTCGCGGGCTCGATTGTCCTGTTCTACTACTCGGACGCGTTCGGCTACGCCATGCGGGACCATGTGGGCCACGAGCTGATGAACCTGCACTTCGCCCTGACCGGCTACATCTTTGTGCTCACCATGATCGGCACGGACCCCTTGCCGCGTCGGGCGCCCTATCCCATGCGGCTGCTGCTCCTGCTGGCCACGATGGGCTTCCACGCCTTCTTCGGCGTCGCGATCATGGGCGGCACCGGCCTGCTCGCCGCCGACTACTTCGGCAACCTCGGCCGCACCTGGGGCAACTCCGCCTTGCTGGACCAGCAGATGGGCGGCGCCGTGGCCTGGGGCATCGGCGAGGTGCCCACTTTGCTGGTCGCCATCGGCGTCGCCGTCATGTGGTCCCGTTCCGACGCCCGGGAGTCCAAACGGACCGACCGGGCAGCCGACAGGAATAACGACGCCGATCTCACTGCTTACAACGATATGTTTGCCAGGCTGGCCGAGCGCGATGCCAGGCTTGCCGAACGCAACCCAAAGCTGGAAGGACGCTGATGACCGAAACCCTACGCACCCACGCCCGGGTCCGGGCCTCCGAACTCGTGGGCCGCAACTGGCTCAATACCGGCGGCAAGTCCCTCGACCTTGAATCGCTCCGCGGCAAGATCGTGCTGCTCGACTTCTGGACCTTCTGCTGCATCAACTGCCTGCATGTCCTGGACGAACTCCGGCCGCTGGAGCAGGAGTACTCCGACGTCCTCGTGACGGTCGGTGTGCACTCGCCCAAGTTCGAGCACGAGGCTGACCCGGTGGCCCTGGCTGCGGCTGTGGAACGCTACGAGATCCGCCACCCAGTCCTGGACGACCCCGAGCTGGACACCTGGAAGGCCTACACCGCCCGCGCCTGGCCCACCCTGGTGGTCATCGACCCCGAGGGCTACATCGTGGCGCACCTCTCCGGCGAAGGCCACGCTGACGGCCTCGCCGTGCTGATCCCCGAGCTGATCGCCGAGCATGAAGCCAAGGGCACCCTGCACCGCGGCGACGGCCCCTATGTGGCGCCGGAGCCGACGTCGGGCACCCTGCGGTTCCCGGGCAAGGCCCTGTACCTCCCCGCCGGGCGCGGCGTCGGAACCGCGCCTGATGCCGGGTCCTGGCTCGTCACCGACACCGGCCATCACCGCCTCGTCGAACTCTCCACCGACTTCCAGACCGTGCTGGCGACCTATGGCTCGGGCGAAAAGGGATACGCCGACGGCAACGCCGCCACGGCCCGGTTCAACGAACCGCAGGGCCTGGTCCTGCTCCCGGAAGACGTCGCCGCCGAGGCCGGCTACGACGTCGTGATTGCCGACACCGTCAACCACCGGCTGCGCGGCCTCTCCCTTACGGAGGGCACCGTCCGCACCCTGGCCGGCAACGGGGTGCAGCGGCTGCTTGAGACGGGACCGGCCCGGGTCGACGAGGAAGGCGCCGCGTTCGGCTCGAGGCTGGAAGCGGACCCGTTGCAGGTTTCGCTCAGCTCGCCGTGGGACGTTGTCTGGTCCGCCAAGCTGAACGCCGTCGTGGTAGCGATGGCCGGTGTGCACCAGATCTTCAGCTTCGAACCGCGGTCCGGAGCCGTGTCCATCATTGCCGGCAACGGCCTCGAGGGCCTGCTGGACGGTCCGGCCGAGGAAGCCTGGTTTGCCCAGTCCTCCGGTCTCGCCGAGGACGCGGACGGCAACATCTGGGTGGCGGACTCCGAGACGTCGGCCCTGCGCAAACTCATCATCGGCGACGGCGGGGCCATCACCGTTGAGTCTGCCGTGGGCAAGGGACTGTTCGACTTCGGCTTCCGCGACGGCAAGGGGTCCGAGGCGCGGCTGCAGCACCCGCTCGGCGTCACCGTGCTGCCGGACGGGTCGGTGGCGATCGCGGACACCTATAACGGGGCCGTCCGCCGCTACGACCCGTCGACGGGCACGGTCTCCACGCTGGCGCGCGGCCTGTCCGAGCCCTCCGACGTGATTGTGGACCACACCCAGGTGGCCGGCGCAGAGCCGCTTCTGGTGGTGGTCGAGGCGAACAAGCACCAGTTGGTGTACGTGCCCATCCCGAAGGAAGCCCAGCAGGTGGACGAGGGTGCGGCGCAGACCCACCGGCCCAAGAGCCCGGTGGCTCCCGGCCAGCTGGAGCTGACCGTCCGCTTCACCGCGCCGACCGGGCAGAAGCTGGACGACCGCTGGGGTGACCCGACCCAGCTGAAGATCTCCTCGACCCCGCCGGAGCTGCTCGTGTCCGGCGGCGGAACGTCGGTGGGACTGCTCCGCACGCTGGAACTCGCCTCCGACGTCCCCGAGGGTGTTCTGCACATTACCGCCCGTGCCGCGGCCTGCGACGGCTCGGAAGACGCCGACGGCGAGATCCCGGACCACGCCGCCTGCCACCTGTACCAGCAGGACTGGGGCATCCCGGTGCTGCTGCAGGCCGACGGCGACACCGAGCTGGTGCTGGACCTCCGCGGAATGGACTAGGCGCGCTGCCTTGCCGGTGCCCGAGGCTGCTGCCCGTGACCAACGCGTCACGGACAGCAGCCTTTTGGCTTTTAAGACTCTCGCCGGCTCGGACCTGCCCGGATAGGCGTCACTGAAGTCGGGTTTTCAGCCCGGGGAGGAGACGGATTTAGCGGATTCACGGGCTGGGCCGATGCTGCATCAGCAAAAGACTGCCCTGCGTGACGCCCGGCGGGCCAGCGCGGCTCAGGAGCTCAGTAGCTCAGGAGCGGGGTCAGCTTCACGGTGTCGACCTCGATGTCCAGGCGGGTGGTGAAACTGAAGTCTTGGACCACGTTGATCTCGCTGACGGCCCCGGTGAACAGGTCCACCGCGCGGGCCTTGATCCGTGCCTTGCCATCCAGCGGCGCCACCACCCAGCGCCCGCCAAAGGGCTCAATGCTGACTGCGGGGTACTCGGTGATGCTCCAGTCGATGGTGCCCGGGACGACGCGGTTGTTGGTTGCGTGGTAGAACGGGCAGTCCGGCTGCAGCTGCTGCTGCTTGTCCGCCTCGTCAGCGCAGCTGTCCAGGAACTCCTTGACCTTTCCGCTTACGGCGTCCTTCAAGGCACCCGTGGCTTCCGTCAGCAGGTTCAGCGGAGCGGCGGGCACATCCCGGCCGGACAGGGTGGCGCGGGTGGGCGGGGCCGAGAAATACTCACCGCTGAGCGTGGCTTCGTACTCACCGGGATAGAAGACAGCGAAAGAGTTGCGGCCGTTGGGCATGTTCACCGGCACACCGTTGAGGGTGGCTTCATTCGAGTTGACCACCGTGACGTCCAAAACGGGGAGGGCCGCTGGTATGAAGGACCATTTGTGGAAGAACAGCCACTCCGTTCCGGACTCTTCGAGCAGGAATTCGGTGCGCAGCCGGTTCCCATCAATGGTGTAGTCAAGGGGGACCATGACCTGGTTCCCGGCGCGCTCCTCCGCCTCGCCGAACTTCACGTCGCTGATCCGTGCGGCGGCAGTCTGCAGCGCGGTCCCGTCCAGCATTGCGGCGTTGCTTTGCGGAACCGAGGCACGCAGGAGGCCGAGGGCTTTTTCGCCTTCACCCTTCTGCAAGGCGTCAAGGTATTCGCGGACGGGCTGTTGCGGGCTGGCGATGGACTCGTTGACCACGTTGATCGCTACGACGGATCCGGCCACGGCGAGCATCAGGCCCAACAGCCACCCGGCTGCGATCCTGACCAACGCCTGACTCATTTGCACGTACCTTACGTTACCTGCACCCCACAGGAATGCTCTTGTCACATGCGCCCCGTGTGACGTGCGCCACCGCCGGGACACGGTCAGCAGCCGCCGGGGAGGGCGTCGGCGCAGCCGCCGGGACATGCGGGAAGTTGCGGTCAGCGGCGGCGGCGCTTGGGGGCAGTGCCGAAGACGCCGCGGAGGAGTTCGCGGCCCAGCTGGGTTCCCAGCGAGCGTGCCATGCTCTTGAAACCGCCGCCCAGCGCCCCACCGAGCGCGCCGGCCAGATCCCCGGCCATACCGCCGCCGGCCCCCTGCGGTGCCCCCTGCGGCGTCTCCCGTTTTGCCTGGCGCTCGGGTGCCTTCGCCCGCTCGGGGGCCTGTGCCGGCCGGCTGCTCGGGCGGCCCAGGATCTCTTCCTCGATCCGCCGGGCCTCGGCGTCGGTGTCGACGGCGCCGCCGCCGCCGCGGGAAGGGGCAGCCGCATCGCCCGTGCCTGCACCGGCCTTACCGGTGATCTTCTCGTAGGCGGAGACCCTGTCCACCGCCGTGCCGTACTTGGGGAGCAGGGCTGAGCCGGCCACGGTGCTGGAAATCAGGGCGTCGCTGCTCGGGCCCATGACGGACTCCGGTGCGCGCAGGCGGGTGAGCGCCACGGGGGTCGGCGCGCCCTTCTCATTCATGACGGTGATGACGGCCTCGCCGATGCCCGCCGAGGTGAGCGTCTCTTCGAGGTCGTAGTCGCTCATCGGGAAGGTGGAGACGGTCGCCTTAAGCGCCTTGGCGTCCTCGGGGGTGTAGGCCCGGAGGGCGTGCTGCACCCGGTTGGCCAGCTGCCCCAGGACTTCGGCCGGGACGTCCTTCGGAGTCTGCGTGACGAAGAAGATGCCGACGCCCTTGGACCGGATCAGCCGCACCGTGGTGGTGATGGCGTCCAGGAACGCCTTCGAGGCGCCGTTGAACAGCAGGTGGGCCTCGTCCAGGAAGAACACGAGCTTGGGTTTGTCCAGGTCGCCGGCCTCGGGCAGTTCCTCAAACAGGTCGGCGAGCAGCCACATCAGGAAGGTGGAGAAGAGCATCGGCTTGGTCTGCAGCGTGGGAAGTTCCAGGCAGCTTACGACGCCGCGGCCGTCCGGGGCGGTTCGCATCAGCTCGGCGGTGTCAAACTCCGGTTCGCCGAAGAACTTCTCCATGCCCTGCGCCTCAAGCGTGATCAGTTCACGGAGGATGACGCCGGCGGTGGCCTTGGAGAGTCCACCGAGTTCTTCGAGCTCGTCCTTGCCCTCGTCCGAGGTGAGGAACTGGATGACGGCACGCAGGTCCTTCAGATCGATCAGCTCGAGGTTGTTCTTGTCCGCGAAGTGGAAGACCAGCTGGAGACTCGATTCCTGCGTGTCGTTGAGCTCCATGACGCGGGAGAGCAGGATGGGGCCGAAGGAAGTGACGGTGGCACGGACCGGGATGCCGTTGCCGTCGCCGCCGAGGGCCAGAAATTCCACCGGGAAGGTCTTGCCGGACCAGGGCTGGCCGATGCTCTCCGTGCGGGCGAGCAGCTTCTCGGTGCCGGTGGCGGCGGTGGCCAGCCCGGAGAGATCGCCCTTGATGTCGGCGAGGAACACCGGCACTCCGGCGGCCGAGAGCTGCTCCGCCATCATGTGCAGGGTGACGGTCTTGCCGGTGCCGGTTGCGCCGGCCACGAGGCCGTGCCGGTTCATCATCGCCAGCGGGAGCCGGACGGGTGCCTCCCGGTGCAGTTCGCCGTCGATGATCGCGGCGCCCAGCTCGATCGTAGGGCCCTCGAGGGTGTACCCCTTTTGGATGGTGGCGATCTTATCTGCGGTGGATTTGGTGGCCATGCCGATAGCTTAGCCGGGTCCGGCCGCCCCGGTCCCGGCTTTGGCTGGTGCTATTTGGGAATTGGCGTGCGGTTTCGAGCTCGGCGTGTGAGATGTCATGGCCCATAAGGCCGCAAACCCCTAAGCCTGCTGAGTATTCCATCCGGCATGCTCTGCGCGGCAAGTTTCCCGGCGGCAGGGCGGATCCCTGCAGTACCCTAGGGCATGCCCACCTCGCTGTTCAAGAAGCTTGCGTCCCTTGCGGTCACCCTTGGCCTTGTCCTCCTCGGGGCCGGGCCGGCCGCCGCGGCCCCGCCCCGGGCCTCTGAACCCGTGGGCATCGACGTGTCCTGGCCGCAGTGCGGGAAGACCCTCCCCAAACAGCCCGCCTTCGCCGTCGTCGGGGTGAACAACGGGCTCGCCAACACCACGAACCCGTGCCTGGCGGCGCAACTGGCGTGGGCCGGAACGGCAAAGACACCCGCAGCGACGTCGCAGCCGCGGGTGTCGCTCTACGTCAACACCGCCAATCCCGGGTTGAAGGGCTCGTGGTGGCCCACGTCCAACACCTACAAGGGCATCCGCGTGGCCAACCCCTACGGGAACTGCGCCCTGAGGGTCTTCAAAGCCTGTTCCTACATGTACGGCTTCGCGAAGGCGTACGACGACGCCGCCATCCGCGGGGTGAGCAATCCGGCGTCGTATCTGTGGTGGCTCGATGTGGAAACGGAAAACAGCTGGCAGGGCGACAAGTCTGCCAACGCCGCCGTGCTAGAGGGGATGACTGTCTACTTCAAGGGCATTGGCGCCCGCGTGGGCATCTATTCAACCAGCATGCAGTGGGGGCAGGTCGCCGGTTCCGTTCCAGCCACCAGCCCGCTGGCGGGGCTGCCCAGCTGGCTCGCCGGCGCCTCCTCATTGACCGGCGCCAAGGCATTCTGCTCCAATTCCGGGCTCACTCCCCGCAGCCGCGTGGCAATGACGCAATACATCTCCGGCGGACTCGACTACAACTTCTCGTGCCGCTGATCCCCTGACGCCGGACCGGTGTGGCCTGGCAGCAATCGTGCCGGTGCCGAAATAACCCGGGGTCCGCCGTCGTTGTCCCCAGTGTGCGTGTGCCGGAAACCGGGTGCGCCTGACGGACCATCGTCCGAATCACTGCTCCGCTACGAAAGGCCGGCTTTTCCTGTGACTGTTCCGCTTTCCATTCTTGATCTGGCAACCATCGGCAAGGGCCAGACGGCGGCAGAGAGCTTCGCGGGAAGCGTGGCCATGGCGCAGCTCGCCGAGAAGCTGGGCTACCGGCGGGTGTGGTACGCCGAACACCACAACATGTCCTCCATCGCCTCCTCGGCCACCAGCGTGCTGATTGCCCACATCGCCGCCCACACCGAGAGCATCCGGCTCGGCGCCGGCGGCGTCATGCTGCCCAACCACTCGCCGCTGACCATCGCCGAGCAGTTCGGCACCCTCGAGACCCTGCACGCGGGCCGGATCGACCTGGGCCTGGGTCGGGCGCCGGGCAGCGACCAGAACACCCTGCGGGCACTGCGCCGCGATCCGATGTCCTCGGACAGCTTCCCGCAGGACGTGCTGGAACTCCAGGCCTACTTGAACGGCCCCACCCGCATTCCTGGCGTGGAGGCCACGCCGGGCAAGGGCACCAACGTGCCGCTGTACATCCTCGGCTCTTCGCTGTTCGGGGCCAATCTGGCCGCCCAGCTGGGCCTGCCGTACGCCTTCGCCTCGCATTTCGCCCCCAACGCACTGCAGGACGCGGTCGCCATCTACCGCCGTGAGTTCAAGCCCTCCGCTCAGCTCGACGCCCCGTACGTGATTGCCGGTGTGAACGTCGTCGCGGCGGACTCTGCTGCGGACGCGCAGGCGATGTTCCGGGAAACCCTGCGGGCCCGCGTCTCGCTGTTCTTCGGCAACGGACGGGTGTTCACCGACGACGAGGCGGACATGATCCTCGACTCGCCGCAGGGCCAGCACGTGGTCCAGATGATGAAGTACTCGGCTGTCGGCACCCAGGACGCCGTGGTGGAGTACCTGGATGAATTCACCGTGCACGCCGACGCCGACGAGCTGATAGTTGCGCACCAGAGTACTGGAACCGAAACGCGGCTGCGTTCCGTTGAGCTGCTGGCCGAGGTCGCTGGACTCGTCAGGGCCTGACCGCCTCACGGGCGAAGGCCGCGGCACCGCGGCACGGCGGTGCGGGATAAGGTGCCGCCGGGAACGCCGGTGCCGGACGGAAAAATCGTTGACTTCATGAGTGGGCGACCCTACGGTTAAGCCCACCAGGGCGTCGGCTGTGTCCGGTGCTAGCTTAAAAAGCATTCGTTAAACCATGCATTCGTTAAACCATGCAGTCGTCAGACCCCGCAGTCGTTAGACCCGCATTCCGGGATAGATTAGAAAAAGCCAGGGGCAAACTTGAAGATCAAGGCCACCGCTGCAGCCACTGTGATGACCCTGTTAGTCATGGCCGGCCTCATCCAAGGCGCCTCGTCGCAGGCATCTCTCGACGGTCCGTCGCCGGCACCGGTCGCCGGAACGAACTATTACCTCAGCGATGCCGGCGACGACAGCAATGTCGGGACGTCGGTTGACGCCCCCTGGAAATCGATTTCGAAGATCAACGACACCGTTTTGGAACCGGGGGACTCCGTCAGCTTCCGCCGGGGTGACACCTGGAACGGCGGTGTTGTTGTCAACCAAAGCGGAACGACTCGAGCGTCAATCACCCTGAACAGCTATGGAAGCGGAAGTCCTCCGACGATCGTGGTGGGGCAGTCAGGAAACTGCGTCAGGGTGAATGGCAACTTCATCACGGTGGACGGATTGCGCGCAGAGGGATGCGGCTACGCGGGATTCGGCATTTACGGTGACAATGGCGTCGTGAAAAATGTCGTTGCCGTAAACAATGCGGCAGGCATCCAGGTGGGCAACGGCTCCGATTTCGGCAACTATATGAATAACACCCTGACTGACAACAACATCATGAACGTGAACACGCCGGGGGCAGGCTGCGGAACCCGTGCCGCCGTCGACTGCAACGACGATTCGGGAGCATTCGGGGTGCTCATCAACGGCAACGACAACGAATTTTCCGGCAACGTCATCACAGGTTCCACCGCGGCCTCCTACGATTTCAGCCACGACGGCAGCGCCTTTGAAATCTTTAACGGCAGCCGCAACAGAATCCACCACAACGTCTCAGTAGACAACAATGTCTTTTCCGAGATCGGCCGCTCTAATGGAACCGCTGACGATAACGTCTACAGCTACAACCTCATTCGGGCGAGCTGCGGCGCCGAGTGTTCCCAGGCAACCGGCCTGATCGCCCGCGGCCCAACTTCTTCCTTTGGCCCGACCAACGGCACCGTCTTTGAACACAACACCGTCTGGCTGGACGGGCCGGAATCCAAGGCCGTGGTCTGCCATGCATCGTGCCCCTCCTCGACGGTCATCAGGGCGAACATCCTGGTGGGAGCGAGTAACTCCCTGTGGATGGACGGCTCCGGCTGGACCGAGCAGCAGAACGTACTCAACGGCCCCACCAATATTTCCCCGAGCGCCAGCTCGAGCACCGCTCCGGCGCGGTTTGTGGACGCGCCTGCTGACCTGCACCTGTCCAGTACGAGCCCCGCAATAGACCGGGGCGGCACCAGTCCGATCGGCCTGGACCTCTCCGGGCAATCCCTGCCGCAAAACGGGGACTGCGTAGGTACAAGCGCTCCCGATTCGGGTGCGTACGAGTACGACTCCCCGAACTGCTAGCAGCGGGGATGCGGCGGCTGCAGACGTTACATAGCTGCAACAGCGGGGACACCTGGGGGAAATGGTGCCGGGAGGATACTGGAGATACGTCCTTTACGGACGATTTTCTTGCAGGCATTGGGGACTATCCGAAGGACTCAGCCCATGCCCACCCCGCTCAACCAGTCCCTCGCTGACTCTGCCCTCCTGACCAAATCACTGCCGCTGGGCCTGCTCCGCGCCTTTGTACAGACCAATGCCGCCGACGACGGCCTGACACCGAAGCTGCTTGCGGAGCTCAAGATCCTGGCCCGCACGCCGGGGTTGCTCGTGGCCTGCAACTATGGCGGAACGCTGTGCGCCGCGGAAGGCGTTTCCACCGAAACCCTCCCGCTGGCCAGCGCCGCGATCGCGTTCCGTGCGCTCGCCGCCCTCCCTAACACGCACGTGGCCGTCATCTCGGGGAGGTCCCTGCGCGATCTGGCCGCCGTCTCGCGGCTCCCCGCCGAGGTGCATCTTGTCGGCTCCCATGGCGCCGAGTTCGACATGGGTTATGCCCACGGACTGTCGCTGGCCACCGAATCCGTGCTGCAGCAAACCAGCCAGGCTCTCGCCGAAACCATTGGGGCCTACCGCGGCATCACCCTCGAACGGAAGCCGGTGGCAGTGGCCGTCCACACGAACAGCGCCACGCCGGAGGTGGCGGCCAAGGCTGCCGCAAAGGCGGAGCAGATTGCCCGGGCGCACGGGCTGTCCTTCATCGTGGACGGCTCGGTGCTGGACCTGTCCGTGGTGGAACCGTCCAAAGCCTCCGCACTGGAGCACCTCCGGTCCATGCTGGGTGTGAGCGCGGCCCTGTTCGCCGGGGACGCTGCCAGTGATGAGCTCGCGATGGCCACCCTGCGCGGGCCGGACATGGGCCTGCGGGTGGGGGAGGGCCCGACGCTGGCCTCGCACCGGCTGCGGGACCCTGAGTCCTTCGCCCGGGTACTGGCCATCCTCTTTGAACTGCGGCGTGCCTGGCTTTTCGGGGAGGACGCCGTCGGCCTGGAGCGGCTTTCTCTGATCGGCAACGGTTCGTCCACGGCACTCATTACCCCGGACGCCAAGATCTGTTGGATGAGCCACCCGCTGCCGGACTCGGGGTCGCTGTTTGCCCATCTGCTCGGCGGGGACGCGGCTGGGCACTTCTCCGTGGAACCGGTGAAGGCCTCGCAGGTCCTGGGCCAGCGGTACGTGGACAGCACCATGATCGTCGAAACGCGCTGGGCCGACGTCACAGTCACCGACTATCTGGAACCCGCGCCGGAAGGGATCACCAGCCTGGTCCGGGTGCTCTCCGGCACCGGAACGGCGAGGATCATCTTCGCACCCCGGCCGGACTACGCCAATGCGCCCTTCAGCATGGAAGCGCGCGGTGCGGAGGTGCACGTCGTGGGCACCGCGGACCCGATCATCCTGCTGGCAGCGGGCGTCGGCTTTGCCATCACCTCGGATGGCCGCCATGCCACCGCCACGGCCGACGTTGAGCTCCGCCACGGCCCCGTGGTGCTCAACCTGCGCTGCGGCGACACGGAACCGCAGCCCGCGGAGCCGCCGGACGAAAACTCGCGCCGCACCGCCGTCGCACATAGCTCGCGGCGTTGGGTGCAGGGGCTGGAGCTGCCGTCCGTGAAGCCGTCCCTGGTCCGGCGCTCGGCGCTGGTGCTGCACGCGCTGGTCCACGAGCCGACCGGCGCGGTACTGGCCGCGCCCACCACCTCGCTGCCGGAAGGGATCGGCGGCACACGGAACTGGGACTACCGGTATTGCTGGCTCCGGGACGGTTCCATGAGCGTCAACGCCCTCGTGGACCTCGGCTCGACGGCGGAAGCGGAGGGCTTTCTGGACTGGCTGGGGCGGATCCTGGCCAACGCACCGGGGCCCGAATGGCTGCATCCGCTGTACTCTGTGACCGGGGCGCCGCTGTCCACTGAGGCCATTATCGAGAGCCTGCCCGGGTACGCGGGGTCCCGCCCTGTGCGGATCGGCAACGCCGCGGACCATCAGGTGCAGCTGGACGTGTTCGGGCCGATCGCGGAGCTGATCGATGCACTGGGCAAGCGGAACGGTGCCATGTCGGATGCGCACTGGGAGCTCATGGTCCAGATGGCCGCAGCCGTCCTGGCCCGCTGGCGCGAGGCGGACCACGGCATCTGGGAGGCCCGCCGGGCGCCCCGGCACCACGTCTACACCAAGGTGATGTGCTGGGTGACGCTGGACCGGGCGCTGCGGGCGGCAGCCCGCCACGGCCGGACGCCGCTGCCGGACTGGGAGCCGACGGCCGCCGCCATCCGCGAGGAGGTCCTGTGTGAGGGCTGGGACGAGACCGCGGCGTCTTACACTGTCGCCTACGACAGCCCGGACCTGGATGCGGCCGTACTGCACATCGGCCTCTCCGGGCTGCTCGATGTGAGCGACCAGCGATTCCTGGACACGGTCACCGCTGTGGAGCGGGAACTGCGGGTGGGCCCCACGGTGTTCCGGTACCGGTACGACGACGGCCTGCCGGGGCTGGAGGGCGGGTTCCACATCTGCACCACCTGGCTGATCGAAGCCTATGTTGCTGTGGGGCGGATCGACGAGGCCTGGGACCTCTTCGACCAGCTCGTGAACCTTTTCGGGCCGACCGGGCTGCTGCCGGAGGAATACGATCCGGGAACCGAAACGCACCTCGGCAACCATCCCCAGGCCTACTCACACCTGGGCTTCATCCGCTGCGCCCGTTTGCTGGACGGGCTGCCGAGGAACTAGGCGTCGACAAGGCTGCGGAAGCGGCACGCTACTCGCAGGCGACGCCGTCGCCGTCGCGGTCCAGCTTGCTGCTGTAGCCCGGCTGGCCCGTCCGGATGGGGGCGGCTCCGGCCGCACGGACCGCGGAGCAGTTTGCGTAATAGACGGCGGCCGGAGCCGCCTGAACTACCGCCGCGGCAGCGGGCGCTGCCCGGGGCGCTTCCGCGGCCGGCGGCGAGGCCTCCTGGTTCGTAGGCGCCAGGGCGCCCGGGCAGTCACCCAGGACGCGTGCCATCGCATCGTGCTCGGCCTGGGTCACCCACAAGGCATAGCTGGACTTGACCGAGATCTGGCGGGCCACGTAGGCGCAACGGAAGGATTTGTTCGGCGGCAGCCAGGTGGCTGCGTCGCCGTCGCTCTTCCGGAGGTTGGTGGGGCCGTCCACCGCCAGCAGGTTCAGGGGATCGTTGGCGAAGGACAGGCGCTGGGCCGGGCCGAGCTGCTGCGCACCCTTCTGCCAGGCGTCGCTGAGGGCGACGACGTGGTCGATCTGCACTGCTGTGCTGGTGCTGTTGCCGCGGAGGAAGTTGATGAGGGCCGACGTATAGGGGTCGTTCAGGATGCCGGACAAAACAACGCAGTCCCGCGTGCCGGGCTTGAGGGCAACGGCGGAGAGGTCTCGGCGGAGCATGTCGTTGCGGGTGTCACAGCCGTTGCGGTCGACGTCGGCCCAGGCCTGGCCGAACTGATCGCGCGAGTATCCGGTCTTCGGTGCCCGGCCCTTGATGGGCAGCGTCGCGAGCACTTCGAGGGCCTTGCTGGCGTAGGCCGGCTGCGGGTGCGGGGCGTTCGTGCCGGCGAGGGCGACGCCGGGGGTGGTCTCCGGGTCCAGCGGGGCGTCATCGGATGCCGTCGTCGTCGGCGCGGCCACGGCAGCCGGGGACGTGCTGGCGGCGGAACTCCCGACGGCGGCCGCAGGAGCGGCCTCGGGGCCGGCGCACGCGGTCGAGGAAACGAGCAGCAGCCCGGCCAGGCCGCAGGCGATCCAGTCGATGGCCCCCGGTCCGCGCCGTGCAGTGTGCGATTGGACGCGGCGTGAATGGACGCTGTTCAATTGTCTCCCCAGTACGAGCGTGTGTCCGGGCCGAACCCCGGCCGGTCACAGCCTACCGCGGGTGTCAGGCGAGGAGCAGGGCCACGCCGATCATGGCCGGCACCGCCACTACAAATCGTGATCAGCACGGTGTCCTTGGCTACGGTGAGGCCGGTCTGGTAGGCGCTCGCGGCGACGAACACGTTCTGCGCCGTGGGCAGGGGCCGGTCACGGCCGGCATCGGCCAGCCGGCCGAGACACCGTCAGTTCAGCGACGCGTTGTTCAGCGCGTGCGGCGGCCGTATCAGCCCGGGCGCGTGGCCCTCCGCCGGATCATTGCCGATCTGGACGATTTTGTTGTCCTTGTCCACATGGACGACCTTGGGGCTGTAGGCCTTGGCCTCTTCCGTGGTCATCTGGGCATAGGTGATAAGGATGACGATGTCGTTCTCATGCATGAGGTGGGCGGCGGCGCCGTTGATCCCGATCACCCCTGTTCCGCGCTCGCCGGCGATCGTGTAGGTCTCCAGCCGGGCGCCGTTGGTGACGTCGACAATCGCCACGAGCTCACCGGGGAGGATATCGGCGGCCTCCAGCAGATCCAGGTCCACGGTGACGGAACCGACATAGTGGAGGTCCGCGTGCGTGACCGTGGCGCGGTGGATCTTGGACTTGAATATTGTTCGATTCATAACGTCACCAGTCTAGCGCCGGGCCAGCAGTAGCGCTGTGAGCCAGCGAACACCGCCGCCCAGTTGACGGGCCGACGCCGGATGGCCGGCCGAGCGCTCAGTCCGACGCCGGCCCGGTTGCCCGGGAAATGGACGCGGCGGTCTCGGCAAGGATCTCGCGGGCGGCCAGAATTGCGGGCCGCGTGGCACTCGAGCGCCGCACGGACGTGAAGACTGTGCGGTGCGGATCGCCCGGGAGACTGATCAGCTTGGCAGCCGTGCCCCTTCCGGTCCAGACGAGGTCCGGCATCAGGGCCACCGCGTTGCCCGATTCGATCAGCCGGATCTGCGCCTGCAGGTCCGCTGTCTCGAAACGGACGTCGGGTTCGAATCCCGCGCTGCGGCAGGCCTGTTCGGCCCAGTGACGCGACGCCGCGCCACGCGGCTCCATCACCCAGGCCAGCTCGGCGGTATCCGCCAGGGAGGTGATCGGGGGCCTATTGGTCGACGGCGGCGGAACGGCGAGCCGGATCGCGTCGGTTGTCAGCCGGATGCGGTCCAGCTCGGCGTAGCGGGGCGCCGCATGGCCGGGATACTGCTCGGCGATGACGAGGTCGAAGTCCCGGGCCCACGTCTCATGGAGGGCCGTTTCGGGTTCGCGCTGCGTCATTTCGATCCGGACCTCGGGGTAACTCGAGGACATCCGGGTCAGTGCATCGGGCATCAGCGCCAACGCCGCCGACTGGAAGACGGCAATCCGCACGGTCCCGGTCACCGTGGTGAGCGACGCCGCCAGATCCGCCTCCGCCTGCTCCAAGGTCTCCAGCAACTGGGCCGTGTGCGCCACCAGGACTTCGGCCTGAGGCGTCAACTGGACGCGGCGCCCGGTCTTCCTGAGAAGCTCAACCCCGGCCTCCTTTTCCAGCAGCGCCAGCTGCTGCGAGACCGACGACGGGCTGTATTGGAGCGCCTCGGCGACCTTCGCCAGGGTGCCCCGGATTTTCAGTTCACGCAGCAGGCGCAAACGCCGGACGTCGAGCATCGCGATCCTTTGTGAATTCTAATGGTTATTGATTAGGAGAAGTCACTTTATCTAATGCAACCGTGCTTGCATACTGTTGTCACTGAGTAACCCCCATCACAGGGCGGATTGATGGGCACCACATCTGACCAGGAGTCCTTGATGAGCACAAAAGATCTGACCCAGTCGATCATGAGGCGCAAGCCCATCGACGACATCGAAGAAGAGAACAAACACAGCGGATTGTTCAAGAGCCTCGGGCTCTGGCAGCTGACAGCCATCGGCGTCGGCGGCATCATCGGCGTCGGCATCTTCTCCCTGGCGGGTCTCGTGGCCCACGGCAGCGCGTCGGAACCCGGCGTCGGCCCGGCGGTGCTGTTCTCGTTCCTGATCGCGGGCCTCGCCTCGGCGGCTGCCGCGCTGTCCTACGCGGAATTTGCGGGCATGATCCCGCGGGCAGGCTCCGCCTACACCTATGGCTACGTGGCGCTGGGCGAGGTGATCGGATGGTTCATCGGCTGGGACCTGCTGCTCGAGTACATCGCCATTGTGGCCGTGGTGGCGATCGGCATTTCCGGTTACTTCGACGCGTTCCTCTCCGGCATCGGCCTCCACATGCCCGTCTGGATGACGTCGACGGCGGATGAGGGCACGGGCGGCGTCGTGAACGTTCCGGCGATCGTGGTCTGCCTCATCGTGACCTGGATCCTGTCCCGCGGCACCAAGACCTTCGGACGGTTCGAGCTCGTGGCCGTGGCGATTAAGGTCGTCCTGATCCTGTTCATCATCGGCCTCGGTCTCTTCTACATCAACACGAATAACTACAACCCGTTCATGCCCAGCGGCTTCGGCCCGGTCCTTGCAGGCTCCGCCACCGTGTTCTTCGCCGTGTTCGGCTACGACGCCATGAGCACCGCCGCGGAGGAAGCGACCGACGGCAAGAAGCACATGCCGAAGGCCATCATCCTCTCCCTGATCGTCGCCATGCTCCTGTATGTCGCCGCCACCCTGGTGCTCACGGGGATGCAGAACTACCAGGACATCGACCCCAAGGCCGGGTTCGCCTCCGCGTTCAACGGCGTGGGCCTGCCCGTCATCGCGACCATCATCTCCGTCTTTGCCGTGCTGTCCATCCTGACCGTGATGCTCACCTTCCTGCTCGGTGTCACCCGCGTCTGGTTCTCGATGAGCCGCGACGGGCTGCTCCCCGGCTGGTTCGCCAAGACGGACCGCCACGGCACCCCGCAGCGCGTCACCTGGATCGCCGGGGTCGCCGCGGCCCTGCTGGCCGGCGTCTTCCCGATCAAGGCCGTCGCGGACCTGACCAACATCGGCATCCTGGCCGCGTTCGTCGTCGTATGTCTGTCGGTGATCATTTTCCGGTACAAGAAGCCGGACGCCCCGCGCACGTTCCGGCTGCCGCTTATGCCGCTGGTACCCGCCTTTGGCATGCTTGCCTCCGGGTTCCTGATGCTCCAGCTGCACTGGGAGACCTGGCTGCGCTTCGGAGTATGGCTCGTTATCGGTCTGGTGATCTACTTCAGCTACGGCCGCAAGCACTCGCTGATGAACCCGGACAGCCCGCGGCACGAAGAGATCGTGGAGATGCACCGCCCCATCGGCTAGCACTGCCATCTAGCCATTTTCGGCAGGCTCAACACCCCTCACCCGCCTTGCGCTATCACCTACGGCCCCTATCCAGAGCTCTTGGGGACCGTACGTGATAGCGCATCCGGGATCGGTGGGTGTTGGGCCTGCCGAGAGCTGTTTAACGGCCGTTTCGCGCCAGATGTCCGACGGTTCGGACAGCAGCCCAAACGTTCGAGTTTTCTAACTTGTATTGCTTAGAAATCATCGCTTTATCTTACGAAAATCCGGTCGCATACTGATTCAAGAACGGTCCACATTTTGAGAAAGAACGAGTGCCAGCCATGACCAACATTTCAACGGAGTCCGGCGTGACCAACGGCTGCGCCGCAGGCAACGAAGCCACGCATGCCCCCGCCTCGGAAGGCTCCCCGGTCATTGAAGCCGCAGCCCTCGCCGAGGACACCACCGCACTGGTCCGCCACTGGCTCGCCGAAGCCGCCAAGGTCCCCGTTGATGCCTCGGCCGAGCAGCTCGCCGGCGTCCTGAAGGACCCGAACGGCCTCGACTTCACGGTCGGGTTCGTCGACGGCGTCGTCCGGCCCGAAGACCTGCAGGTCGCCGCCCGCAACCTCGCCGCCCTGGCGCCGAAGGTCCCGGCTTTCCTGCCCTGGTACATGCGCAGCGCCGTCCGCCTCGGCGGCACCATGGCCCCGGTCCTGCCGCAGGTGGTCATCCCGATCGCCCGCCGGGTGCTCCGCGACATGGTCGGCCACCTCATTGTCGACGCGACCGACGCCAAGCTGGGTCCGGCCATCGCCAAGATCCGCAAGGACGGCATCAAGCTGAACGTCAACCTCCTCGGCGAGGCCGTCCTCGGCGAACACGAGGCCTCCCGCCGGCTCGAGGGCACGCACACCCTGCTGTCCCGGCCCGACGTCGACTACGTCTCCATCAAGGTCTCCTCCACCGTGGCCCCGCACTCCGCCTGGGCCTTCGACGAGGCCGTCGAGCACGTCGTGGAGAAGCTCACCCCGCTCTTCACCCGCGCCGCCTCCTTCCCCAAAGCGAAGTTCATCAACCTGGACATGGAGGAATACAAGGACCTGGACATGACCATTGCGGTCTTCACCCGGATCCTGGACAAGCCGGAATTCAAGAACCTCGAGGCCGGCATCGTGCTGCAGGCCTACCTCCCGGACGCCCTCGCCGCCATGATCCGCCTGCAGGACTGGGCCGTCGCCCGCCGCGCCGACGGCGGCGCCGCGATCAAGGTCCGCGTCGTCAAGGGCGCCAACCTGCCGATGGAGCAGGTCGAAGCCTCCCTGCACGACTGGCCGCTCGCCACCTGGGGCACCAAGCAGGACTCGGACACCAACTACAAGCGGGTCATCAACTACGCGCTGCACCCGGACCGGATCCGCAACATCAGGATCGGCGTCGCCGGCCACAACCTCTTCGACATCGCCTTCGCCTGGCTGCTGGCCAAGCAGCGCGGTGTGGAGTCCGGCATCGAGTTCGAGATGCTGCTCGGGATGGCCCAGGGCCAGGCCGAAGCCGTCAAGAAGGACGTCGGCTCGCTGCTCCTCTACACCCCGGTGGTCCACCCGGCCGAGTTCGACGTCGCGATCGCCTACCTGATCCGCCGGCTCGAGGAAGGCGCCAGCCAGGACAACTTCATGTCCGCCGTCTTCGAACTCAGTGAGAACGAATCCCTCTTCGAGCGTGAGAAGCAGCGCTTCCTCGCCTCGCTCGCCCAGCTCGACGACGAGGTCCCGCCGCCCAACCGCCGGCAGAACCGCAGCCTCCCGGCCGCGCCGATGCCCCACGCCGATCAGCCACAACGTAGCTTCGAAAACACCCCGGACACCGACCCCTCGCTGCCCGCCAACCGCGACTGGGGCCGCGCCATCCTGGGCCGCGTCACCACTTCCACACTCGGCAACGCCGCCGTGGACGCCGCCACCATCAACGACGCCGCAACCCTCAACACCGTGATCGAAACCGCGGTGGAGAGCGGCAAGGCCTGGGGCGCGCTCTCCGGCGCCCAGCGTGCGGCGATCCTGCACCGCGCCGGCGACGTGCTCGAAGCCCGCCGCGAAGACCTGCTCGAGGTCATGGCCAGCGAGACCGGCAAGACCATCGACCAGGGCGACCCCGAGGTCAGCGAGGCCGTGGACTTCGCGCACTACTACGCCGAGTCCGCCTGCAGGCTCGACGACGTCGACGGCGCCACCTTCGTTCCGGCGAAGCTCACCGTGGTGACCCCGCCGTGGAACTTCCCGGTGGCCATCCCGGCCGGCTCCACCCTCGCGGCCCTCGCCGCCGGCTCCGCCGTCGTGATCAAGCCCGCCAAGCAGGCCCGCCGCAGCGGCGCCGTGATGATCGAGGCCCTCTGGGAAGCCGGGGTGCCCCGCGAGGTGCTCACCATGGTCCAGCTGGGCGAGCGTGAGCTCGGCCAGCAGCTGATCTCCCACCCCGCGGTGGACCGGGTCATCCTGACCGGCGGCTACGAGACCGCCGAGCTGTTCCGCTCCTTCCGCAAGGATCTGCCCCTGCTGGCAGAGACGAGCGGCAAGAACGCCATCATCGTCACCCCGAGCGCGGACCTGGACCTCGCAGCCAAGGACGTCGCGTACTCCGCCTTCGGCCACGCCGGCCAGAAGTGCTCCGCCGCCTCGCTGGTGGTCCTCGTCGGCTCCGTTGCCAAATCGAGGCGTTTCCATAACCAGCTGATCGACGCCGTCACCTCGCTGAAGGTCGGCTACCCCGAGGATCCCGCCAGCCAGATGGGTCCGATCATCGAACCCGCAAACGGCAAGCTCCTCAACGCGCTCACCACCCTGGGCGAGGGCGAAAGCTGGGCCGTCGAGCCCCGGAAGCTCGATGTTTCCGGCAAGCTCTGGAGCCCCGGCGTCCGTTACGGCGTCCGGCGCGGGTCCTACTTCCACCTCACCGAGTTCTTCGGCCCCGTGCTGGGCGTCATGACCGCGGACACCCTGGAGGAAGCCATCGCCATCCAGAACCAGATCGACTACGGCCTCACGTCCGGCCTGCACTCGCTCAACACCGAAGAGCTGGGGATCTGGCTGGACACCGTCCAGGCCGGCAACCTCTACGTCAACCGCGGCATCACCGGTGCCATCGTCCAGCGCCAGCCCTTCGGCGGCTGGAAGAAATCCGCCGTCGGCGCCGGCACCAAGGCCGGCGGGCCCAACTACCTCGTCGGGCTCGGCGAATGGACCAGCAAAGCCAGCACGGCTGGTGCAACCCCGGCGCACGCCGGTGTCCGCCGGATCGAAAACGCGGCCAAGTCCTTCCTGGTTGCCGAGGAACTGCAGATGCTGCAGCGCGCGCTGGCCTCCGACGCGATGGCCTGGGCCAAGGAGTTCGGCACCGCCAAGGACGTCTCCGGCCTGAGCGCCGAACGCAACATCTTCCGGTACCGGGCACTGCCGGTCACGGTGCGCCTCTCCGAAGGAGAACCGCTCGCCTACCTGATCCGGACTGTGGCTGCCGGCGTGCAGGCGGGATCCACGCTGACGGTGTCCACCGCCGTCGAACTCCCCGACCGGCTGGGCGCCGTGCTGTCCGGTCTCGGCATCGCCGTCACCGTGGAGAACGACGCCGAGTGGCTGGCGACCGCCGGCAGCCTTGCCGAGGCGGGCAAGCTGTCCGGTGGCCGGATCCGGCTGATCGGCGGAGATGCGCAGGCCCTGGCCGAAGCCACCGGCGGCCGTCCGGACGTGGCGATCTACGTCCACCCGGTCACCGAGGCCGGCCGCGTTGAGCTGTTGCCGTTCCTGCACGAACAGGCCATCAGCATCACGGCGCACCGCTTCGGCACCCCGAACTACATCTCGGACGCGCTCATCTAGCCCGCTCCCAGCCAGAAAAAGCACGAGCCAGGCGGCCACCCTCCAATGGTGGCCGCCCGGCTCATGTAGTTCTTGGGGCTCGCTGGTTCGGGACTCAGCCGAAATACCAGCCCGGCGGCACCCAGGAAGCCGGCACCGCGTGGGCGGAGAAGTCGTCGCAGCCGGAGCAGAAATAAGTGACCTCACCCAGCCGGCTGACGGAGCTGTCCCGTCGCTGCGTTGCCGGGACAAAGGTCTCGAGGTAGATGAATTCGTCGGTCCCGCAGCGTTCGCAGTAGGGGCTACCTACGAAGTCGGCATCCGCCGGGGAGACTCGGTGTGTGTCGCGGCGGCCCCGGCCAGCGTGCTGGCCGGCGGCGCTGTGGTGCCGTGCCGGAGTCAGCGGACGCACCGGCGTGAGTGCGCGGTCAGCCGAAGCTGCGGGAGCATGTGGGCGGTTTATGGCTGTCGTCATTGTCGGCCTTCCCGAACGCCGCCGGTACCGCTGCCGAAAGGCAGACGCGCAAGGAAGCGTTCGTTTTTCGAATGGTTGTCATTTTCGAATCGTTGTCATGGGCCACTGCTTGACATTCAACGTTCTTAGGATAGGTCACGTACTGCGTGCGATCAATGGTCCGGGTAAGTACGCCTTCCGAGTAGGTACACCGTCAGTACCCGTACTTTTCTGCCTGCCAGGCGGCACCGGCCGGGCGGATCCTCAGGCGGAGCGCTTGAGGGCCCGCCCCACGATCGCCTGGGTGAGGGCGTCAATCACCGCGGTATTGGCCAGCGGGTTGCGGATCAGGGTGAAGTCGACGTCGCCCACGGGCGGCAGGTCGAAACGCCGCGTGATGACCAACAGGTCATCCGGGACCAGGGAGGACGGCATCACGGCGACGCCGATTCCCGCCCGGACTGCCGCGAGCACTCCGCTGATCTGGCGTGTGGTGCAGGTGATCCGCCAGGTCCGGCCGGAGGACTCCAGTGCGTCAATGGCGAGTTTCCGGCTCAGGCTCGGCGACGGGTAGGCAATCAGCGGTACCGACTCGGCCGGATCGAGCACGGTCTGCTCCAGGCCCACCCAGGCGAAGGAATCCTGCTGGACCACTGTGCCGTCCTTCGCGCCGGCGACCCACTTGACGAAGACGAGGTCCAGCTGGCCGGCGTTGAGCCGCTTGTAGAGCTGGTCGCTCTGGCCCACGGTCAGTTCCAGGTTGATCAGGGGGTAGACCTGGCGGAACTCCCGGAGGATCCGCGGGAGCCCCGTGATGGCCAGGTCGTCTGCGGTCCCGAACCGCAGGCGTCCGCGCATGGCGGATCCGGAGAAGTAGCGGGAGGCGGCGTCGTGCGCGGAGAGGATGCTGCGGGCAAATCCGGCCATCGCGTCGCCGTTGTCCGTCAGGCGCACATCGCGGGTGTCGCGCGCCACGAGGACGCGCTTCGCGGCGGCCTCTAGCTTGCGGACATGCTGGCTCACGGTCGGCTGTGCGAGGCCCAGGCGTTCGGCGGCCTTGGTGAAGCTCAGGGTTTCGGCGACAGCCAGGAAGGAACGGAGCTGGGCGGGTTCGAACATGCGGACTCCTGGCCGGGCGGCACATGGGCGCCGCATTGCGTTTCGTAATGCGAGTTATGCGGAGAATATGCTTCCGCAATCTGTCCGGGCCAGCTTAGCGTTAAGGCATCCCCGCACACCCGCTCCCTTGAGGACTATTCGTGGCACCCCCTCCGCCGTTACAGGCCAACGCGACCCCACTACCGGACACCATCACGCAGCCGATCGCCGTCGTCACCCAGCGCCTCCCGTGGCGCCACACGTTCATTTCCCTGAGGGTCCGGAATTTCCGCATCTTCGCGATCGGCCACTTCATCGCCGTGATCGCCCTCTGGATGCAGCGGATCGCCCAGGACTGGCTGGTCCTGGAGCTCTCGGGCTCCGTCACCGCCGTCGGCATCACTGTGGCGCTGCAGTTCCTGCCCTCGCTGTTCCTCGGGCCGTGGGCGGGGATGATCGCGGACCGCTTCGCGAAGCGGAGGATCCTGATGCTGTGCCAGTCCGCGGCCGCCGGGCTTGCGGCAATCCTCGCGGTGCTGGCACTGACCCAGCGGATCGAAGTCTGGCACGTCTACGCGATTGCACTGGCCTTGGGGTTGGTCACGGTGCTGGACCAGCCGGCCCGGCAGGTCTTTGTCAATGAACTCGTGGGCCCGCTGTACCTGCGGAACGCCATCAGTGTGAACTCCACGACCTTCCAGCTCGGCGGCCTGATCGGCCCGGCAGTCGCCGGGCTGCTGCTCACGGCGGTGGGTGCCGGCTGGGCTTTCGCCGCCAACGCCGTGGCGTGCTGCTCCACGGTCGCGATGCTGCTCACCCTGCGGAAGGACGAGTTGCACATCAGCGCTCCCGTCCCCAAGCGCAAGGGCATGCTCCGGGAGGGGTTGAATTACGCGCTCAGCAAGCCCACCATTTACTGGCCCTGGCTCATGGCCGGCTTCGTCGCCGTGTTCGCGATGAGCCTGCCGGTGCTGCTGGCCGCATTTGCGGACCATGTGTACGACGTCGGCGCCGGCGGCTACGGCCTGCTGAACGCGCTGGTGGCACTGGGCGGGTGGAGATCGGCGACGTCGAGGACGTTCTGCTGCGGCCCCAGCACCCCTACACCCAGCGGCTGCTGGACGCGGTGCCGCGCCTGGCCATTGCCCGGGACCGGGAAGAGCCCCGGGCGGCCACCGCCGGCACCGGGGCGCCTGTCCTTGAACTGGACAATGTGGATGTGGTCTATGGCTCCGGCCGCCGTGCCTTCAAGGCGCTCGACGGCGTGAGCCTGTCCCTGGCCCAGGGGGAGACCCTGGGGCTGGTAGGGGAGTCCGGCTCCGGCAAGTCCACCGCGGGCCGCACGGCCGTCGGGCTGCTCAAGCCAGCCGCCGGCACCGTGCGGTTGTTCGGCAAGGACCTCGGCAAGGTCCGGGGCCGGGCACGCAAGGCGCTGCAGTCCCAGCTGGGCATTGTGCTCCAGGATCCCGTGGCCTCCCTGGACCCGCGCATGAGTGTTGCCGATTGCATTGCCGAGCCGATGCTGGTGCACAGCAGGTCCTCGGCCGCCGAGCGGACGAATCGGGTGGGGGAGCTGCTCGACGCCGTGCATCTGCCCTCCGCCGTCTTTGGCCGCTACCCGCACGAACTCTCCGGCGGCCAGCGCCAGCGCGTCAGCATTGCCCGCGCGCTGATCCTCGGGCCCCGGCTGCTGATCGCGGACGAGGCCACCAGCGCGTTGGACGTTTCCGTCCAGGCCAGCGTGCTGGCCGTGCTCAAAGAACTGCAGGAGCGCATTGGCTTTGCCTGCCTGTTCATCAGCCACGATCTGGCCGTGGTCCAGGAGATGGCCGCGCAGGTGGCTGTCATGCGCTCCGGCAAGGTGGTCGAATCCGGCCCCACGGAAAGCACGCTCATCGCCCCGCGCGACGCGTACACCCGGGATCTGCTCTCCGCCGTCCCGGTGCCGGACCCCATTGTGCAGCGCAGGCGGCGCGAGGAGCGGTTGGCTGCCATGAACGAAGACAGGAGCCTGGTCGTTACACCGTGAAAGATCTGGTTATTGGAATAGACATCGGGGGAACCAAAACCCGGGCCGTGGTCTGCGACGGGAACCTGCGGGTTCTAGGCCGGGTCACCCGGCCAACCCCTGCCAAAGCCGGCAACGGTGCGATGGTTGCCACCGCCGCCGACATGGCCCGGGAGCTCATGGCCGGGACCGACGGCGCGCTGTGCGCCGTCGGCGTCGGCGCGGCTGGGGTCATCAACCACCTCGACGGAACCATCCTTGTCGCCAGCGATTCCTTCGTGGACTGGGCGGGCACCCAGGTGGCCCGCATCCTGGGCGATGAACTGGGCGTCCCCGTCTCCGTGGACAACGATGTGAATGCGTTTCTGGCCGGAGAAGTCGCCGCGGGTGCGGCCAGCCGCCGGCAGAACGTCCTGGGGATTACCCTCGGGACCGGCGTCGGCGGAGCCGTGCACTCCAACGGCTGGCTGGTCCGCGGGGCCCACGGGGCGGCGGGGGAGATCGGCCACGTGCCAGGTTTTGGCGATGCCCTGTGCACCTGCGGCCAACGGGGGCATTTGGAGACACTGGCCTCCGGGCGTTCCATCGCCCGGCGGTACGAGGAACTCTGCGGCATGGCAATGGATGCGAGGCAGATTGCCGCAGCCGCACGGGCCGGGGATCCGCACGCGCTCGCGGTCTACACCGACGCCGGAATGGCGGTGGGCCGGGCCATCCTGATGGTCGCAGGTTTGGCCGATCCGGACACCGTTGTCGTTGGCGGCGGAGTGACGCAATCCTGGGACCTGCTGGAACCGGCCATCCTGCATGCCCTGGAGAAGGAACCGCCCGTCAGCGGCCATCCCATCGCCATCCGGCGCTCCGAGCTCGACAGCGACGCGGTCGCAGTGGGCGCCTGCGCCATCGCCCTGGACCTGCTGGGCACTGCGCTGGAGCGCCCGGACGAGCTGCAATGGCTCTAGCTAGCTGCGTGCGGACGACGTTTTGGCGTCCACGTCGTCCAGTAGACGGACGGTGCCGTTGTTCCAGTTGGCCTTGAGCGCAGCAATGCATCCTTCGACGTCGCCACTGATGAGGCGCTCTGCTATCTCCTCGTGCTCCGAGGCTGACCGCTCGATAACCTCTGTGCCTAGACGCCCAGCGGGGAGTGCGGGTACTCCGGCTCCCGCTGCTGGAACTGCAGCACATCCGGATTGACGATCACGCCGTCGCGGATTTCAATCGCGCGGCGGATGGTCTCATTCGCGGCCCAGGCCTCGGGACCGGAAATCACGGTGGACAGGAACGGCAGCAGCGCCTCGCTGATTTCCCAGCTGGAGGAGTTCCAGAGGTAGGACGGGCTGTGGTCCACCGCGTAGTAGTCGATGTGCTCGCCCACCTTGAACATGGGCTCAGTGAACGTGGTGGCCTTCGCCCAGCTGAACCCCATGCCCTCGTCGCAGGACACATCCACGATCAGGCTGCCGGGCCGGAAAGCGTCCAGGTCCTCGGTGCGCAGATAGGTCAGCGGCGCGTTGGGGTCCTGCAGCGTGCAGTTGACCACGATGTCGCTCTCAGCCAGGAACGGCGCCAGCGGCACCCGTCCGCGCTCGGTGATGACCTGGCTGAGGAACGGCGCCTTGTCGTCGTGGTCGAACTGCGCAATCCGTACCGAGTGGATGGGCGAACCGACCGCGGCGACGCCGCGGTTGGTCAGCACCTGGACGTCGTGGATGCCGTGGGCGTTCAGGGCCGTCACCGCGCCGCGGGCGGTGGCGCCGAAGCCGATCACGACGGCGCTCAGCCGGCGGCCGTAGTCACCGGTGCAACCGGTCAACGCCAGGGCATGCAGCACGGAGCAGTAGCCGGCCAGTTCGTTGTTCTTGTGGAACACGTGCAGTCCGAAGCCGCCGTCGCTGGCCCAGTGGTTCATCGCCTCGAAGGCGATCAGCGTGAGCTTCTTGTCGATCGCCAGCTGGGTGATGGCGCGGTCCTGGACGCAGTGCGGCCAGCCCCAGAGGACCTGCCCGTCACGGAGTTCGGCGAGGTCTTCGGGCTGCGGCTTGGGCAGGAGGACGACGTCGGCCTCCGCCAGCAGCTGCGCGCGCGGCACGATGCGTCCCACCAGCGGGGCCAGGTGGGCGTCCGACACGCCGAACCGCTCGCCATAACCCTCCTCCAGGATCAGCTGCTGCCGGAGTTCCGGTGCGATGCGGTCAAGGTGAAGGGGGTGGATCGGGAGACGCCGCTCGTCAGGCTTTCGAGTGCTGGCGAGGACTCCGAGGGTGAGGCGGTTCGAGGAACCGGTCACTTCTTTTTGGGGCTCGCCGGCTTGGTGCTGGTGGCCTTGTCCAGGGAGCTGGGCGGCGCTGCGGCGGTCCTCTTGTCGGCCCGCTTTTCCTTGATGGATTTGCCGGATTTCTTGGATGCTGCTTGACGGGGGGACTTGTCAGCCATGATCGCTCCTGTAGCGGAACCGAAGAGGTTCCAGACTTCGAACGATACAGGTAGCGACCTAACGGCCCGGCCGCGATGGCCGCCGGGTCCGGCGCCGGCGGTGCGGGAAAATGGAGCGGCTGACGGGAATCGAACCCGCGTATCAAGCTTGGGAAGCTAGCGCTCTACCATTGAGCTACAGCCGCAGCGGGACTGTCCAAAGTGCTGGACGTGGTCCCTGCGAAACAACGAGATTTACATTACCCCAGACTGCGGCCGTCTCTGAACAACGCCACGTCCTGTCTGTGGTGCCGGGCGAAAAGCCGCCGCTCGGCGAATGGCAGCGGCCACCGGGCTGCCCGTGATGTCCTGGACCCCCACTCGAACGGAATAGGGAAGTTCCGACCAGCCCGGACGTTTGTTCATGGGAAAACAGCAACGGCGGCTACGCCGCCGCCGAGGCGGCGCTGCAGCGGTCAGCGGAGCGGCCTGACTCCCGGAGCCCGCAGGAATCTATAGCCTCGATCCATGACTGTTCTTCGGAGGGAAGCCCGACGGTGCTAGAAGATTCCACGCCGGCGCTGGACGCGGAGCCTGCTGGCGGAAACGCCGTTCCCCGGCAGGCCCCGGCGGCACCAGCAGCTGATTGGGACCATCTACGGCTTGTACGGGGCTCCAACGGCGGCGCCTTGCCCGTCTCGGGGTGTGGGCCTGCTTCCCGCTGGCCGACCTGATCGTGGGTTTGCTGATCGCGGCAGCAATTATCATTTTGCTGTGGGGAACGGTCCGGACGGCCGGCCGGCGGCTGATGGACGGCATCGAACCAGACCTTCTGGAGAGGGCCCGGTCGGCCCTTGCCGCCACCTCCGGCATTGACGCCGTCCCGGACCTTCAGCTGCGCTGGATCGGACACCGCCTCCAGGGCAACGCCACTATCCAGGCGGCAGACATGCCGATCTCGGCCGGCGACTTGATGACAAAGGCGTAGGCCTGAGCGACCTCTGAAAAAGCTCATGCGAGCGGATACTGCAGCAGCGTGACAGCCATTGCAGTCTCCTCATGATCATTCCGGCGCGTGTCCGCAGGAAGCTTCGCAAATCTTGGTGCTCGGTTTAATCTTGGTGCTCGGCTTAGTGGTCTGTTCCCCGCATCCGGGCGGCGACGACGATTCCTGAGGCTGCTGTTAGGGCGGCGACGACGGCGACAGCCGCGGGGATGCCGTAGGCGTCAGCCAGGAGTCCGGAGAGTAGGGCGCCGACGGCGAACCCGCCGTCGCGCCACAGGCGGTATACCCCGACTGAGCGTGCGCGCCATGCGGGGTGGGCGACATCGCCGATGGCGGCCAGCAGCGCCGGGTAGACCATCGCGGTCCCGGCTCCAAGCAGGACGGCTGCAATGAGCCAGATACCGAAGCCGGTTCCTGCGGCGACCATGCCCAGCGCCGCAGCCTGGACGAGCAGGCCATTCACGATCAGCCATTTGCGGCCGTATCTGTCAGACAGGGCACCGGTGGCCAGCTGCCCTGCACCCCAGACGGCCGGGTAGACGGCGGCGAGGACGCCGATCTTTTCGATGGTCAGGCCGCCGGCGGCGAAGAGTACGGGGAACAGGCCCCAGGCAAGGCCGTCGTTGAGGTTGTTGACCATGCCGGCCTGGCTGACCGAGGAGAGTGACTTGTCCCGGAAGCTGGTCAGGGTGAACACCTGCCGGCTGCTGAGCTCGGCGTGCGCGTCGGCATGGGCGGCGGTGTGGTTGGCGGCTTCCAGCGTGGCGTGGTGGCGGGTTTCCTTGACGGACAGCACGGACAGCCCCAGTCCGAGGCCGATGTAGGCGGCTCCGAGCAGAAACGGGCCCGGCCGGAGCCCGTAGTTCGCGGCAATATAACCGGTGGCGACGGCGGTGCCGGCCACGCCGAGGTAACCGGCCGCCTCGTTGAAGCCCATGGCCATGCCGCGCCGGGACGGGCCGACGAGGTCCATCTTCATGATCACCGTGGTGGACCAGGTCAACCCCTGGCTGATGCCCAGGATGACGTTGGCCGCCACGATCCAACCCCAGGACGGGCCGAAGATCAGCAGCAGCGGAACGGGCAGGGCGATAAGCCAGCCGGCGACCAGCACGGGTTTGCGGCCGTACCGGTCCGAGAGGGTTCCGGCGAAGTAGTTGGTGGCGGCCTTGGCCAGGCCGAAAGCCAGGATGTAGGTCAGAGCGGACGTGTAGTGGTCCAGATGGAAGACCTGTCCTGCCAGCAGGGGCAGCACGGTGCGTTCCTGACCGAGGGTGCCGCCGACGAGGGCGTTGACTGCGACCAGGAGGATGAACTGGGCGATGTTTTGCCGCAGCCCCAGCTCGATGCCTTCGCGCGGGCGGTTGCTGTCGCTCCGGCTGGTTGCCTGCGCCCTCACCGGCCGACGGCCGTTTTCCGCGCCGCAGCGATCTCCTGCCGGGATGACGGCTGTCCTGCCTCCAGTTCCCGCCGGGCTGCCCGCGACCAGTCTGCAGGACCCCCGGCCAGGATGCTGACGTCGGTGATGCCCGCACGCTCAAGAACGCTCGCCGCGGACATGGCCCGTTCGCCATGTCCGCACATCACGACCAGGGGCCCGGTCGGCAGGTCCGGGATCCTGGCGACCAGGGATCCGAGTTCAATGTTCCGAGCGCCGGGCACGTGGCCGGCAGCGAAATCGCCGCCCTGGCGGATGTCCATCACCGACGCCGCCATGTCAGCCCCGGAAATCATCTTCGACGCGTCTATCAGGGACGCGGCGGCGGGTTCACCCTGGTCAATCCATGCCGCCATACCGCCGTCCAGCTCCCCGGCGAGGGAATCAAAGCCGACCTTGGCGGCCGCCCAGACTATGTCTTCGGTGTCCTGGTAACCGCTTCGGACGATGATGACGGGCCGGCCCGGGTCGGCCAGCCATCCCAGCCAGGTCGCGAAGACCGGCCGGAGCGTGACGGACAGCGATCCGGGGATGTGTCCGGCGGCGAAGTCCGCTGGCTGGCGGACATCCACCACCTGGGCGCCCCGGGCCATCATCGTCCGGACAGTGCCGGCGTCCAGGGCTGTGAGGGCCGGGGTGCTTCCGATGACCGCCGGTCCGCGCCGGTTGACCTCGCCCAGCCGCAGGAAGTAATCCGGAAACGTCCCCAGGGAACCCAGGAGGGCATCAACGAACGCGTCCTCGCCGGCCACCTGCAGCAGCGGGTTGTTGGCCCGTTCCCGCCCGATCGTTGTGGTCCGTTCCCCTCCGGCGGCGGCGGAGCAGAATGATCCGGCGCCGTGGGTGGGCCACACCGGCGTCTCATCCGGCAGTTCCATCAGGCGCTGGAGCGAGTGGAACTGGGCCCGGGCCAACGGCAGCGTCATGTCCGGACCCAGCAGGTCTGTGCGGCCGGCGGTGCCGACCATCAGGGACCCGCCCGTGAAAACGCCCGCGGTCTGGCCGCTGTCAATGAGCAGGTAGGAAAGGTGCTCCGGAGAGTGCCCGGGGGTGGCCAGCGCCCTCAGCGACAGCCCGCCCAGATCAACTTCATCACCGTCCTGCAGGCCCGTGAGGGCGAATCCGCGGGGTCCGACTTCGGGGGCCAGCACCGTGGCGCCTTCGGTCTCGGCGAGTTCCCGCACGCCTGAAATGAAGTCGGCATGCAAGTGCGTTTCGGCCGCATAAATGATGCGCAGGCCCAGCCGCTGTGCCTCGGCACGGACCTCGCGCAGGTCACGCTCCGGATCCACCGCCAAGGCCCGGCCCCCGCCTAGGTCGAGAAGGTAGGTGGAGTTGCCCAGCCCCTCATCAATAACCGGGATCAGATCCAGCTTCGCCATGTGCAGGCACTCCTCCGGGATAAGGCCAGTCCGGGCCGTTGAATTCTGAACGTCATCACTTGCCCGCAGGCGTGCTTGACGCAGGTGTCGCCACCGGCAGGCCCGCCGCTTCCCACTCGGGATACCCGTCCTCGAGCCTGACGGCGGGGATGCCGTGCCGGCGCAACGTCCTCACGGCGTCGTCGGCGAACACGCAGTACGGGCCACGGCAGTAGGCGGCGACGGTGTGGCCATCCGGAAGCTCCCGCAGCCGCTCCGCCAGCTCCTTCACCGGGACCGAGACCGCGCCCGCGATATGCCCGGACCGGAATTCAGGCTCGGGCCGGACGTCGAGCACGACGATGTCGCCTCCGGCCATCCGGTCCCTCAGCTCGGTCCGGGTCAGGGTGCTCAGCGCCGACCGGTCTCCGAGGTACGCGGCCGCGAGCTCGTTGAGCTTTGCCACATGATCCGAAGCCACAAGGCGGACGGCCGCCCAGAGCTGGGCCACCCCGGGCCCGCTGAGGCGGTAGTAGATCCGGGTGCCGTCCCGGCGCGAAAGCACCAGCCCGGACCGCAGCAGGTGCTGGAGGTGCTGCGAAGTGTTGGCGACGCTTTGCCCGATCTCCTCCGCGATCTCGTCCACAGCGCGTTCGCCCTGGGCGAGAACGTCCACGATCTCGGCCCGGCGGCCGCTGCCCAGCACCTTGGCCACGGAGGCGAGTGCGTCGAACAATGCGTCCTTTGCTGCCCTGTCACCCATATGCTTTCCCCTCGCTGCGATTGAATTCAAGTAGGTACTTGACAAGATACAGGGTCCGGGTGTGCTATTCAAGTATTCAAGCATTTGCTTGAGCGACCTATCTGGGATGAATGCCCGGTACTACCGGAAAGAGGCGCAGTGCAATGGGTACCACAGCTACCGTCCGCAACGGCATCGACGTCGACCGTCTGCTGGAGACGATCAAGGCGATCGAATCAGATCCCGTACAGGGCAGCTTCATCTTCAGTGCCACCAGCACCTGGAGCGAAGGCACGCACAACGTCGGGCAGATCCACGGATTCACCCACGCCGGTGTTCACGACACCGGCCGGAGCCAGAGCTTTACGCTGGAGGGGGATGAGCCTCCCGTGCTCCTGGGAAACAATGCGGGCCCCAATGCTGTCGAGCTTCTCCTGCAGGCTCTGGGCTTTTGCTACGCGGTCGGCTATGTCGCGAATGCGTCGGCCCAGGGCATCGAGATCGCCTCATTGCAGATGCAGGTTGAAGGGGACCTCGATGTCGGGAAGTTCCTGGGGCTCGCAGGCCCGCGGCCGGGCTTCACGGCGATCCGTGCGCTGGCGCGCGTCTCGAGCCCGAACGCCACCGTTGAGCAACTGAAGTCACTATGCCAGTACGTCCAGGACAGCTCGCCGGTGCGTGACTGCCTGGCCAACCCGGTCCCGGTCGAAACCACCCTCGAAATCGTTTGAAGCGCCGGCAACGACATGAGCACACCATCCGAGGCCGCAACCATCGACCGCGCCGAGCTTGAGACCAAAGTCAAGCAGATCTACCGGGCGGTCGCCCAGAACCCCGCCGGCCACTACCACTTCCCCATGGGGCGCAGCCTCGCCGAACGGCTGGGCTACCCTCTCGCGTTGTTCAACCTGATCCCCGCCGGGGCCATCGAGTCCTTCGCCGGCGTCGGATACAACTTCGATCTGGCAGACCTGAACCAGGGCGAAGAAGTCCTTGACTTGGGCTCCGGCTCCGGAATGGACGCCTTCGTCGCAGCCGTCAAGGTGGGCCCCAGCGGGCGGGTGGTCGGCCTGGACATGACCGAGGAGCAGAACGCGAAGGCCGAAGGCCTCCGGAAATCGGCGGACTTCCCCCAGGTCACGTTCACCCAGGGCCACATCGAAGAACTCCCCTTCACGGATGCAAGCTTCGACTGCGTCATCTCGAACGGCGTCATCAACCTCTCCCCGGACAAATCAGCGGTCTTCCGTGAAGCGGCACGCGTTCTGCGCCCCGGCGGACGCCTGGCCATCACCGACATCGTCACCGAAAGGCAACTTACCCCACAGATCGTCTGCAATGCCGACCTGTGGGCCGCCTGCATCGGCGGCGCCGCCCAGACCGATACCTACCAACAGGCGATCACTGACAGCGGGTTCGTCCTTGAACAACTGCGGAGGAACCCGTACGAATTCCTGTCCGACAGCGCCCGCGCCGCGGCCGCGAAATACGGTGTCATGAGCGTCTCATTCCTCGCACGGGTCAGCTGAACACCCAGACGGCGGACCCATGCCACAACCAGCAAACCAATCCCGCCTCTACCGGAGCCTCGAGGGTGAGCGAGCGGATAAGTCCTGCCTCAGGCCGGTGCCGGCGTCAACAACGTTCATCGCTGCCGAACCGCCGGCATCACCAGCACCCGGGGCGGCATGGGCGCCTGGAGCGCCGCCGGCGAACCCGTCCCCTAACACCGCCACCGCCCTCACACACGGGGGCCGCCATTGACGGCCACGGGCTGGGCCGACACTGTAGTAACTGGGCCAGCGCCCCGCACACCGAGCCTAGGAGAACGACATGCCCTGCGGAGACCGCCGGACCGTCCACACCCCACCCCACGAGGCGGTCGCACAGGCGCGTGCTGCCCCGGCCAGGGAAGAACCCGGGATCCTGACCGGCCCGGAAATGGCCGGCATCGCCAACGACTCCGGCCTCCGCGTCGCGCCGCCCTCCAACACCGCGGATGCCCCGCGATGACCGGCCAGGACCCGGAGGGCCCCGCGGAACTGCAGCACCCCCGATTCGCGCGTACCTACGCCCGGGCGGTCGCCGGGATGAACCGCCGCGGCGGCACCGATCACCGGCGCAGCCTGCTTGCCGGCCTGCACGGACGTGTCATCGAAATCGGCGCCGGTGACGGCTCCACGTTCGAGCTCTACCCAGATGCGGTCACGGACGTCCTGGCCGTGGAACCCGATGACTACCTCAGACGCCTGGCCCAGGGCAGGGTGGCGTCCGCCCCCGTTCCCGTCCGGGTCGTCGCGGGAGCCGCCGAACGGATCCCGGCCGCCGACGCCAGCGCCGACGCTGTCGTCACCAGCCTCGTCCTGTGCAGCGTCGCCGACCAGGCCACCGTCCTGGCCGAAATCCAAAGGGTTCTGCGGCCCGGCGGAACGCTGGCCTTCTACGAACACGTCCGCTCCGGCCACCGCTTCCTCGCCGCTGCCCAAGACCTGCTGACCCCCGCCTGGCAGCGCATGGCCGGCGGCTGCCACCCCAATCGGGACACCCTGCAGGCCATCACCGCCGCCGGATTCCGCGTCCAGGACCGCCAGCGGTTCGGCTTCTCCGTCCACCGGCTGGTACCACCGGTCACCCACATCCTCGGTCACGCCATCAGCCCCGGCCCGGACCCCAGCCACTAACCACACCCGCCGCCGGACGACAGATCGGGCGACGGCGGGCTATGCATCGTCGTCCTTCCACAAAAGAGGACGAATTTACCTGCTATTCATTCGTTCTTTCTGGGTCATCGCCCCACGCAAATCGCCCGGGAAAAGACGGCCGCGCCAATGCCGCCGAGTTCGAAGGGCTGAGAGCGAACTTCACGCCGACCCATCCATCCGGGGATCTGAATCTGCCGCTGTGGTTCCGGTGTGAAATCGCCTCTCCGTGGGTTTTGTGTGGCGGTTTTGAAGGCTGAGTTCACCGGCGAGGAGACCGTTCCGCCGCCGCTTTAGCACTGATGACATCAGGCTGGGGCGTTGACAAGGCAGAAAGTGGGCTGTTTAGCTTGCCGCTTGAAGACAACCGCCGCGGAAGGAATGGTGTGGCGTGAACTCTGCATTGCAGCCCGGGCGTGACATCCGTCCGCTCTCCGAGTCCGATGCCGAGGTGTATGTTGCCTCCGTGTGCTTTAAGACCGGGCCGCCGGGTGCTGCCGGGGTGGAGGTCGAGCGATTGGTCCACGACGTCTCGAATCCTCAGTTTCCGGTTCCGGTTGCACGGGTCAGCGACGCCATGGCGTCATCGGAGGGACCGCTGCCCGGCGGGGGAGTGATCACCTTTGAGCCGGGCGGTCAGCTGGAGGTAAGCTCAGCCTGCGCGCCTGGTCTACCCGCTCTCGTCACGGCGACCCGCGCAGACCTTGCAGCCGTTGAGACCTTACTGGCGGCCGCCGGCCTTTGCTTCGGCCAGGTGGCTCTGGACCCTGGTCGGCCACCCGTGAGGTCATTGGATCATCCACGGTATGCCGCCATGGAGCAACATTTCGACCGCTTCGGCCCCGCCGGACGAACGATGATGTGTTCCACGGCTTCTCTGCAGATTTCACTGGATGCCGGATTCGACAATCCCGGGTCCAGCGGCGCAGCGCAACGTTGGGCGCGGCTGAACAATCTCCTGCCGGTCCTCGTTGCAATGTTCGCCAATTCCCCTTTCCTTCACGGCGTCCCCAGCGGCTGGTACAGCAACCGGCAGCGTATCTGGCTGACCATGGACCCTACCCGGACCGCCACAGTCCCAGCCGCGGTGGACCCGCGCCTGGCCTGGGCACGGTACGCGCTCGATGCGCTGGTGCTGTGCATCCCCTCGGAGGGGGCTTCCTGGAAAGCGCCGCGCGGGCTGACGATGCGGAACTGGCTGCGCGGGGAAGGACCAAGGCCCGCCACGCTGGGTGACCTGGAATACCACCTGACAACCCTGTTCCCGCCTGTCCGGCCACGGGGGTTCATGGAGATCAGGGTGATCGACGCACAGGCAGGCAGTGATTGGGAGCCGGTCACGGCCATGGTAACCGCACTCATGGACGACGAACACGCAGCCGACCTCGCCGCAGAGGCCTGCGCCCCGGTTGCTTCCCTGTCCGATCCGATCAGGACCGCCGCCCGTCACGCGCTGGCGGATCCCTTGCTCGCCTCGGCGGCCCTCGGCTGCGCCGAGGCCGCGCTGATGGCATTGCCCCGTTTGGGGGCCGACGCCGCCACGCGCACCCGGGCGCAAGATTTCGTTGACCGCTATACGGCGCGGGGTCGGTGCCCTGCGGAGGAGCGACTGGACCGCTGGCAACGTACTGGCAGTTATTTTGGTCCGTCAGAGTACGAGGAGGATCGCGAAAATGCCAGATAACCTTCCCGGAGCCGGCACCGACCCGGACACTCTCAGGGCCTTCATCGCCGACGGGCTGGAAAGGGCCCGGAATCGCACGCACGCGCTGACCGAATGCGACGAGGAGGATCTGCTGAAGCAGCACTCGCCGCTGATGTCACCGCTGGTCTGGGACCTGGCGCATGTCGGCAGCCAGGAGGAACTCTGGCTGGTGCGCGACGTCGGCAAAATGGAGCCGCTGCGGTGCGACATCGACCAGATGTACGACGCGTTCCAGCATCCCCGCAGCGCCCGGCCCTCGCTGCCGTTGCTCTCGCCGGAGGAGTCCCGAAAGTACATTGCCCAGGTCCGTGTCAAAGCGCTCGATATCCTGGACCGGACCCCTTTGGAAGGCGCGCCGCTGGTGGATCGGGGCTTCGCATTCGGAATGATCATCCAGCACGAGCAGCAGCACGACGAGACGATGCTGGCCACGCACCAGCTCCGCGTCGGCGTGCCGGTCCTGCGGGCCCGGCCGTTGGCGGAGGCTGTGCTGGCCACGGACCGGCCCACGGACCGGCACGCTCTGGCGAAGGAGGTGCTGGTCCCTGCGGGGACGTTCATGATGGGGACCTCGGTGGAGCCGTGGGCACTGGACAACGAACGTCCAGCCCACGCGGTGGACGTGCCGGACTACTGGATCGACACCGTTCCGGTGACCAACGGTGACTACCGGTGCTTCATCGACGACGGCGGCTACCGGAACACTCGCTGGTGGACGGCCCAGGGATGGAACCACGTCAGGGAAGCCGGGCTGGTGGCGCCCAAGTACTGGGAACGCGACGGTGACCGGTGGATCCGGACCAGGTTCGGCGTCGTTGAACCGGTGCCGGACGATGAGCCGGTGCAGCACGTGTGCTGGTTTGAAGCGGACGCGTACGCCCGCTGGGCCGGGCGCCGGCTTCCCACCGAGGCAGAGTGGGAAAAGGCGGCGCGTCATGATCCCCGGTCCGGGCGTTCGCGGCGCTACCCGTGGGGAGATGAAGATCCCGCACCCCATCACGCGAACCTGGGCGGATCAGCCCTCCGGCCTTCGCCCGCAGGCTCCTATCCGGGCGGGGCATCACCGCTGGGAGTGCGCCAGCTCATCGGTGATGTCTGGGAATGGGTCTCCAGTGACTTCCGCCCCTACCCCGGATTCACCGCGTTCCCGTATCAGGAATACAGCGAAGTGTTTTTCGGGTCCGACTACAAGGTGCTGCGCGGAGGCTCCTGGGCGGCGGACCCGGCCGCGTGCCGGGGGACTTTCCGGAATTGGGACTACCCGGTCCGCCGGCAAATCTTTGCCGGCTTCCGAACGGCGCGCGACGCCGTCCCGGCCGAGGTGCGTTAGCCCGTGTGTCGTCATCTCGCCTATCTCGGGTCCCCGATGCCGCTGGCGGAGCTGCTGCTCACCCCGGAGTACGGGCTGTTGACGCAGGCCTGGGCGCCCAGGCGGCAGCGGAACGGCACAGTAAACGCTGATGGTTTCGGCGTCGGATGGTATGCCCCGGGGGATCCGCTGCCGGCCCGGTACCGCCGGGCCATCCCGATCTGGGCGGACAGGTCCTTCGCCGACGTCGCCAGGGTTACCTCCAGCGGGGCCGTCCTCGCGGCCGTCCGGTCAGCGACACCGGGGATGACGCAGGAGGAGTCAGCTGCCGCCCCCTATGCGCACGGCCCCTGGCTCTTCAGCCACAACGGCCGGGTCGAGGGCTGGCCGGGTGCCTTGGAAGATCTGGCCGCTTCACTTCCGCCGGCCCGTCTGCTGGCACTTGAAGCCCAGGTCGACTCCGCCCTGCTCTGGGCCCTTGTCCTGGAACGGCTCGCCGCGGGGGACTCCGCCGGGGATGCGCTGACGCACGTGGTCAGCAACGTCGCCGCCGTCACCGGCGGCAGGCTGAACTTTCTACTCACCGACGGCACGGGCATCGCGGCCACGGCCGCCGGGGATACCCTTTTTTGGCGGGCCGGCCCCGGGAGTGTGGTGGTGGCCAGTGAACCCTACGACGACGGCCCCGGCTGGCATGAGGTGCCGGACAACTGCCTGCTGACCGCCACCGCCAGCCACGTCGACATCCGTCCGATTCCCAACCTCACGAAGGAACAGGTGGCCCCATGAGCCTCTCCGCCGATCGCCCCGACATCATGCACCACCTGCCCCCGGACCACCTGGGACGCAGCCTGCGCGCCGATGTGCGCGCAGGGCTCACCGCGTCGCCGAAAACGCTGCCGCCCAAGTGGTTCTACGACAAGCTGGGCAGCGAACTGTTTGAGCGGATCACAGACCTGCCGGAGTACTACCCGACACGGGCGGAACGTGAAGTGCTGGAGCTCTTTGCAGCAGAGATGGCGGCCACCTGCCCGGCAGAGACGCTGATCGAGCTCGGGTCCGGATCTTCCCGGAAGACCCCCTTGCTGCTCAATGCCCTGAAAGAAGCGGGATCGCTCCGCCGTTACGTTGCCGTGGACGTCAGCGACAGCGCACTGCTGGATGCCCGAAACGAATTGGCTCCTGCCTTTCCCGACCTTGAACTTCAGGCCGTGGCCGCGGACTTCGAGACCCAGCTGCACCTGCTGCCGCGGGCGGGACGCCGCATGGTCGCGTTCCTGGGCGGCACCATCGGCAATTTTGAGCCGACGGCGAGGGCCCGCTTTCTCACCGACGTCCGCGAGTTGCTGGGCGCCGACGGCGGTTCGCTGCTTCTTGGCACGGATCTGGTGAAGTCACCGCACGTGCTTGTCCCGGCCTACGCCGACGCTGAGGGGGTCACCGCCGACTTTAATCGCAACGTGCTGCGTGTCCTCAATACCGAGTTGGGCGCCGATTTCGACGTGATGGCGTTTGAGCATGTGGCGGTGTGGATGCCCCAGGAGGAGTGGATCGAGATGCGGCTGCGCGCCAGCAGGCCAATGCTGGTGCGTTTGCCAGGGGTTGGCATGGACGTCCGGTTCCACGAGGGGGAGGAACTGCGGACGGAGATTTCGGCCAAGTTCCGCCTCGAGGGCGTGGTCGAAGAGGTGGAATCGGCAGGCTTCTCCGTCGCCGGGCAGTGGACCGACCGGCAGAACCGATACGCGATGACCCTGGCCGAAGCCATCTAGGCCGGGCGGTGGACGGATGCCGTCACTTATCCCCTGACCGAAGGACGCCGACGAGTCGCTGGATCTCGGTCTCGGTGTTGTAGTAGTGCACCGAGGCCCGCACCACCATTTCCGGCCCTTGTCGTGTCCCCGTGAGGACGGAGTCGACCGCGGAGGAGGTCAGGGGTGCCACGGAGACATTGATCCGGTGGCCCGCCAGCCGGGTCCTGATGTTCCTGGCCTCGCTTCCCCTCACCGAAAAGGTGACGATGCCGCATCGGGTGATCCCGCGGTCGTGGACAGTGACCGCGGGAACCGCCGCCAGTTCGGACCGCAACTGCTCCGCGAGCCCGACAACACGCTCCTGCACAGCGTCCAGGCCCAGTGCCAGGGCGTACTCGGCGGCCCGACCCAGGCCCAGCCTTCCGGCGGCACTGGTCTCCCAGCTCTCGAAACGCCGGGCATCGCCACGAACTTCAAAGCCCGCGGCACCGGTCGGAGCGGCGGAATGCCCGTCCAGCATGGCCGGCTCAAGCCGTTCCAGGACCGAGGCGCGCACATAGAGGAACGCGGTGCCGCGCGGTCCGCGCAGAAACTTCCGTCCCGTTCCAGCCAGCACGTCGCAGCCCAATGACTGCACGTCCAACGGCATCTGGCCCACGGACTGGCATGCGTCGAGCACAAACATCACCCCAGCAGCGCGGCAGCGTCTGCCCACGTCCGCCGCCGGATTTACCAGTCCGTTGGCCATGGGCACATGTGTCAGGGCGACCATGGCCACGTTTCCGCGCTCAAGCTCTCGCTGCAGGTGCTCCACGTCTACTTGCCCGTGCGGATCGTCGTCGAGCACCACAATCTCCAGATCGTTCCGACATGCAAGCTGCCGCAGCGCAATGACGTTGCCGGCATACTCGGTGCGGCCGATCAGCAGCCGCGTCCGGGGGACAAAGGGGAAACTGTACACCGCCATCGCCCAGGCGCGGCTGCCGTTCTCGGCCAGGGCTATCTCGTTCGGCTCCGCCCCGATCAGCCGCGCCACCGAGGAGTACACGTTCTCCAGCCGATCAGCAGCCTCCTCCGCCGCTTCATAGCCGCCGATCTCCTCCTCACGGCGTAAATGACCCACCACCGTGTCCATCACAGGACTGGGGACCAGCGAACTTCCCGCATTGTTCAGATGGGTCACGCTCAGGACACCACGGGTCTGCCGGCGCACCGCTTCGACATCAATTGACATAAACCACATCCTGCCCCAACTGGGCCGGGAAAGTGATCCCAGCCCCGGCAGCAGGGACGCCCTGGTCCCGAGATGAAGGCACAGCCCGTGGAGCCCTGTAACTCTTCGATAAAGGCCCGCCCCGTAACCGTGCGAGGCTGGCCTTGCTGTCTATCCTGAAAGGGTTAGCTGCAGTTCCGGGGAAGCGGGCTACGCCTTCAGCCGTCCGCCGAGCAAGGATTTCCGTGGCATTCGCAGAGTACGACGTCGTCATCCAGAGCGACGCAATGAGCGTTTACAACTTCCTCGTGGACGCCCGGAATCTCCCGCGCTGGCGTGCCGGAATCCGCAGCATCGAGCTGGAATCCGGGGCCCAGGGGGCCAAGGGGGCAATCTACCGGCAGACCCTTACCGGACCGGGCGGCCGGCCCGTCGCCGGTGATTTCGAGATCATCGAAGCCCGGCCGGGGGCAGAGATCCAGTACCAGGTCATCGTCGGCCCAGACCGCCCGCGCGGCGGCTACTACCTGAGTACGGAAGGTCCGCGCACGCGGGTACGCTTCGCCCTGGAGTGCGAGCCGAAAGGGATCCTGGCCCGGCTCGGGTTCCCGTCCCGACGGGCGATGAAGGCTGAGGTCTGCCAGCTGGAGCGGCTCAAGACGGTGCTGGAAGACATGCCGCACTCAGAATAGAGGCGCCGTTACCCGCCGGTAGCACTGGCCGTAACAGTCGCCCCACACAACCCGGCCTGCGGTCAGCCCGCAGTGAGTACGGTATTTTTGATCCTGTGCTGATCTCAGACCGCGACATTCGTGCCGAAATAGACTCCCAGCGGATTGTTCTGGAGCCGTTCGACCCTGCCATGGTTCAGCCATCGTCGGTGGACGTCCGGATCGACAAGTTCTTCCGTCTCTTCGACAACCACAAATACGCCCACATCGATCCGGCGGAGGAACAGCCTGAGCTGACCCGCCTCGTCGAGGTCGAGTCCGGCGAGCCGTTCATTCTGCACCCGGGGGAGTTTGTCCTGGGCTCGACCTACGAAACCGTGTCATTGCCGGACGATGTCGCCGCCCGGCTGGAAGGCAAGTCGTCCCTGGGCCGGCTGGGCTTGCTCACGCACTCCACCGCGGGCTTCATCGACCCCGGATTCTCCGGCCATGTCACCCTGGAGCTGTCCAATATGGCGACGCTGCCCATCAAGCTGTGGCCGGGGATGAAGATCGGCCAGCTGTGCTTCTTCCGGCTCTCCTCGGCAGCCGAGCACCCTTACGGCTCGGGCGAGTACGGCAACCGGTACCAGGGCCAGCGTGGCCCCACGGCAAGCCGCAGCCACCTGAATTTCCACCGCACGGACCTCTAGGGCCGGCCGGCCCTAGAGGTCCGTGCCTGCTGCTAGAGTCCCTCGGCCGTGCGCACAGCCTGCGGTTTCGCCGGACGGCGGAACATTGCGACGACTGGTTCCACGAATTTTGCCGCGAGCGGGCCCGTGATGGCCATGATCAGCACGTAGGCCGTGGCGAGGGCCGCGAGCTCCTGCGGGACCACGCCGGAGGCGACGGCCAGGCCCGCGATGACGATCGAGAACTCGCCGCGGGCGATCAGCGCGGCGCCGGCGCGGAAGCGGCCAGGCAGCCCGATCCCGGCCCGCTTCGCCGCCCAGATTCCGGTGATCATCTTGGTGGCCGCCGTGACGAGTGCCAGCAGAAGCGCCCAGCCGAGCACCGGCGGGATGGTCGCGGGGTCCGTGTTGAGGCCGAAAACCACGAAGAAGATGGCCGCGAAGAGGTCCCGCAGCGGCTCCAGGATCCGGGTGGCGCTGTGCGCGGTGGCGCCGGAAATGGCAATGCCCAGCATGAAGGCGCCCACGGCGGCGGACACCTGCATGGCGGCGGCGAGCCCGGCCACGAGGAGGGCGGCCCCGAGCAGGTTGAGCAGGAAAACCTCTGAGTTCTCGCTGTGCACCGCCTTGGATACATGGTGGCCGTGCCGCAGGGCCACGATCAGCACCACGGTGACGACCGCAAGCGATATCCCCACGGTCTGCAGGCCCACAACGAAGCTGACACCGGCCAGGGTCGCCGTCAGGACCGGCAGATAGACGGCCATGGCGAGGTCCTCAAACACGAGGATCGAGAGCACTGCCGGGGTCTCGCGGTTGCCGATCCGGCCCAGGTCGGTGATTACCTTGGCCGCGATGCCGGAGGAGGAGATATACGTGACCCCGCCCATCACCATGGCCCCCACCAGCCCCCAGCCCAGCATCACCGCCAGCCCGGCGCCGGGGAGGAAGTTCAGGACCAGGTCAAGGATGCCGGCCTGCCAGGACCGCCGCAGCCCTGTGACAAGCTCCGCCGCCGTATATTCCAGACCGAGCATAAGCAGCAACAGGATCACGCCGATCTCGCTGGAGAGATGTGCAAACTCGTGCATGCCTTCGAGCTTGACGAGGCCTCCAGCCCCGAAGAACAGCCCGCCCACCAAATAGAGCGGGATGGGGGACATCCCGATCCGCCCGGCCAGCCTCGCCAGCAGGCCGAGGCAGAAGACGAGGGCCCCCAGCTCGATCAGGGTCAGTGCGAGCGGATCCATGCAGCTTATCCGTTGCGCAGGATGCTGGCCGCTGTATCCAGGCCTTCTTGCGTTCCCACCGCAACGAGCAGGTCACCGGGGTGCAGGACGACGTCGGGCCCGGGTGAAGGGAGCACCTCGCCTTCGCGCATGATGGCCACGATCGAGACGCCGCTGCGGGTCCGGATGCAGGCCTTGCCCATGGGCTGGTTGTGGAAGGGCGACTCCCCGCCAATGGAGAACTGCCGGGTGACGATTCCGGGGATTTCCCGGTGTTCTTCCGAAAGCTGCATGGCCAGGCGTTGTCCGCCCAGGAGGTTGCCCAGCGCGGCGGCCTCGTCGGCGGTCAGCGGGATGGACGCCTGGCAGGTGTCCGGATCGTCCCAGGTGGAGACGATCAGTTCGGTCTGGCCTTCACGGTATTCCACGACGCCGATCCGGCGCCCCGAGGCGGTCATGAAGTCCTTGCGCCGGCCGAGGCCGGGGAGGTCTGTCTCATCCACGTTCATGCTCCCAGCCTAGTGCGCAGCGGGGATTTTCGGGCGGCTTCAGGCGCGGGGCACCACGGCGCTTTCCGGCGTGCCCGGCGGCTTGACCGGCAGCAGGACCAGCAGCCCGGCCAGCAGCACCACCATGATGCCGAGGATGCCCCAGCGCTGCGCTTCGCCCGGAGCCACGAGCGGGGCGGCGACGGTGATGCAGAGGGTGAAGAGGGCGGGGGCGAGGAAGCTGACGGCACGGCCCGTGGTGGCATACAGGCCGAACAGCTCGCCGGACTCACCGTGCGGGGCGAGCCGGGCCAGGTAGGCGCGGGAGGAGGACTGCGCCGGCCCTACGAAGAGGCACAGGAACAGCCCGAAGATCCAGAAGGTGGTTGTCCCGGCCCAGTCCATGCCGAGAAAGGAATAGTTGCCGTTGCCGAGCACCAGGATCATCGAGCCGGCGATCAGCAGTCCGGTCAGCGAGCCGATGATGACCGCCTTCGGCCCCACCCTGTCGTCGAGGAAACCGCCCAGGACGGCGCCCGCGGCAGCCACGACGTTGCCGAAGATGGCGAAGAAGATGACCTCCTTGAGGGCGAACCCGAAGGTGCCGGCTGCAATGATCCCGCCGAAGGTGAAGACTGCCGCCAGCCCGTCACGGAAGACGGCGCTCGCCAGCAGGAAGTAGATCGTGTGCGGACTGGTCTTGTAGATTGCCCGAATGCGCCGGACCAGCAGGCCGTATGACGCCAGGAGCCCCAGCCCGGCTCCGTGCTTGGTCCTGGCCGGCTCCGGCACGGCGAACAGCACCGGGAGAGCGAAGATGAAGAACCACAGGGCCGAGAACACGGCCACCAGGCGGATGTTCAGGCTGTCGGCGGTGGACGCGCCGAACCAGTCAAAGCTGGGCTGGACGAACAACTGGAGCACAATCAGCAGGGCCGCAATGCCGCCGAGGTAGCCCATGCCCCAGCCGAAACCGCTCACCTTGCCAATGTTCCGGGGGGTGGAAACCTGGGCGAGCATGGCGTTGTAGTTGACGCCGGCGAACTCGAAAAACACGTTGCCCAATGCAATCAGCGTCACGCCAAGCAGCAGGAACTCCGGCCGCGGGAAGACGAAGAAGCACAGGCCCGTCAGGAGCGCGACGGCGGCCGTGTTGACCCCCAGCCACAGCTTGCGCCGGCCCCCCGCATCCGAGCGCTGCCCGGTGACCGGTGCCAGCAGGGCGATGGCCGCGCCGGCGATGGCCAGCGCTCCGCCGAGGACCGCGGAGGCCTGGTCCTCTCCGCCGAAGGCATTGGAGGTCAGGTAGACGGTGAAGACGAAGGTGGTCATGACGGCGTTGAAGGCTGCCGATCCCCAGTCCCAGGCCGCCCACGCCAGCACGCGGCCCTTGTGCGGGATCTGGCTACCGGATTCCAGTTCCGAGGCAGGGCGCATGGCCTCGGGGGCAGCAGCGGAGTTCATAGCGTGAATAGTATCCGCAGCCAACACGGCGACGGGCACTCCGGGTGAAAGAATTTGTGCACGCTTGGTAAACTGTCCGGACCGAACCTAACGAATGACCGTCTGCTCCAACTTTTTGACAATCGAATTCCTGACGTTGCGGAGATACCAGTGATCACAGTCCTTGCCGTGCACTTTGCGGTGGCTGCTGTGGCGCCCTTGCTCTTCCGGAGGTTCGGCAGGAACTCGTTCTACGCCCTCGCGGCCGTGCCGGCAGCGTCGTTCATCTGGCTCATCCTGCAGCACGGCGCCGTCTATCCGGACACCGGCACCCTGCACGCCGCCGGTACGGCCGAGGTGCTGCCGTGGATCCCGGGGCTGCAGCTTGAGCTCGCCTTCCGGATGGACGCCCTGGCCTGGGTCATGTCGCTGCTGATCCTCGGCGTCGGGGCGCTCGTGCTCGTCTACTGTGCCCGGTACTTCAAGGACAAGGACGAGTACCTCGGCGGCTTCGGCGCACAGCTGCTGGCGTTCGCCGGCGCCATGTTCGGGCTGGTCGCCGCGGACGATCTGCTCCTGATGTTTGTCTTCTGGGAACTGACCACCGTGCTGTCCTACCTGCTGATCGGTTACGCCCGCACCCGGCTGTCGGCCCGCCGCTCGGCCCTGCAGGCCCTGATGGTGACCACCGCCGGCGGGCTGGCGATGCTGGTGGGCCTGATCATGCTGGGCGTCAGCGCGGGGACGTACCGGATTTCGGCCATCCTGGAGCAGGCCCCGGCGCTGGTCACGGGACCGGACGGGGCGGCCGTCGGCGCCGCCGTCGTCCTCATCCTGATCGGTGCGATCACCAAATCGGCCCTCGTCCCCTTCCATTTCTGGCTCCCCGGCGCCATGGCGGCCCCGACGCCCGTCAGCGCCTACCTGCACGCCGCAGCGATGGTGAAAGCCGGCATCTACCTCGTGGCGCGGCTCGCCCCGGGCTTCGCGGAAACCGCGTTCTGGCTGCCCGTGGTGCTGGGACTGGGCCTGGCCACCATGCTCGTCGGCGGCTACCGCGCACTCCGCCAGACGGACATCAAGCTCATCCTCGCCTACGGCACCGTCAGCCAGCTCGGCTTCCTGACCATGGTGGTGGGACTAGGAAAGCCCGATGCCGCCCTCGCCGGCCTGGCCCTGCTCCTGGCTCACGGGCTTTTCAAGGGGACGCTCTTCCTCGTAGTGGGCATCATCGACCACCAGGCCGGAACCCGCGACATCCGCAAGCTTTCCGGTGTCTACGGCTCCGCCCGGGCGCTGGCCGTCGTCGCCGCGATCGGTGCGGCCTCGATGGCCGGCATCCCGCCGCTGGCCGGCTTCGTGGCCAAGGAATCCGTCTTCGAGGCCTTCGTCCACTACGGAAGCGGCCCCGCCGCGGGCCCGTGGGGACCGGTGCTGCTGACCGGACTGGTCCTCGGCTCCATCCTCACCTTCGCCTACAGCGCCCGCTTCATGTGGGGAGCCTTCGCCGTCAAGCCCGGCGTGGAGACCACCCCGTTCAAGCCGATCAAGCCGGCGTTCCTCGCCGCCCCGGCCGTCCTGAGCCTGCTGACCATCGTCTACGGGGTGTGGCCGGACCCGGTGGACGGCTGGATCCAGCCCTACGCCGCCCTCTTCCCGGGCGGGCCAGCGGACGACGCCGGATCCGCAGCCGGCGCGGTCGGCGCAGCCGGTCATCTCTCGCTGTGGCACGGCTTCACCCCGGCACTGGCACTGACCGCCATTACCTTCGCGCTCGGCCTGGCCATGTTTTACGGCCGCAACGCCGTGTCGCGTCTGCAGAGTCTGGTCCCCGGCTGGATCGACGGCGACCGCAGCTACCAGTCGGCCGTCGGGGCCCTCGACGACGCCGCCGTCTGGGTCACCGGACGGACCCAGCGTGGTTCGCTGTTCTTCTACCTGTCCGTCATCCTCACCGTGGCATTCGTCCTCCCGCTCACGGCGCTGTTGATGGCCGGGAAGCCGCTGCCCGGCGACCTCTACTTCATTGATCCGAACTCTCCGCTGCAGCTCGTGGTGGGCACCGGCATCGTGATCGGGGCGCTGGCCGCGGTGCGCGCCAACAAGCGCTTCCTGGCAGTGCTGATGGTGTCCGTCACGGGCTACGGCATCGCCCTGATGTTCGCGCTGCAGGGCGCCCCGGACCTCGCCCTGACCCAGATGCTGGTGGAGACCATCATCCTGGTCGCGTTTGTGCTGGCCATGCGGAGCCTGCCCGCCGAACTGCGGGACCGCACCGGCGGGAAATACCGGGTCATCCGCGTCATCATCGGCGCCGCCTTCGGCATCACGATGGTCTTCGTCGCCATCTACGCGCTGGGCGCCCGCGTGGCCGAACCGGTCTCGCTTGAATTCCCGAGACTGGCCTACGAAGGCGGCGGAGGGCTCAACATTGTCAACGTGACCCTCGTGGACATCCGGGCCTGGGACACTTTCGGCGAGATTTCCGTGCTGGCCCTGGCGGCCACCGGGGTTGCCAGCCTCATCTTCGTCCGCGGCCGCGGGGACGGCCTCCGGCCCGCGTCCACCGTCGCTGAGGGGACCGTGGGCCGCCGGAAGCCCGGCCGCGGCGCCGGGCGGGGCAACACCCGCGACGACGCCGCCCTGGCCATGAGCCGCCGCTTTGCCGCCTCAAGCCGCGACGAGTGGCTCGTGGCGGGGCGGACCCTGGCACCGGAACGGCGCTCGATCATCTTCGAGGTTGTCACCCGGATGATCTTCCACTCCATGATCGTGTTCTCGGTCTACCTGCTCCTGGCCGGCCACAACCTGCCCGGCGGAGGCTTCGCAGGCGGCCTCACCGCGGGCCTGGCCCTGACCATGCGCTACCTCGCCGGCGGCCGGTACGAGCTGCGCGAAGCAACCCCCGTCAGCGCCGGCGCCCTGCTGGGGATCGGACTCGCCACGGCCGCTGCCTCCGGGGTGGCACCCCTGCTGCTCGGCGGCCAGGTGTTCCAGAGCGCCATCATCGAACTCTGGCTGCCGGTCTTCGGGGACATCAAATTCGTCACCTCCACCCTCTTCGACATCGGCGTCTACACGGTGGTCGTGGGCCTGGCACTGGACGTGCTCCGCAGCCTCGGCGCGGAAATCGACGAGCACTTCGAAGAGCATCCGGCAGAACCGTCCGACGACCAGGAAGCCGGCGGGGCCCCGGACCAAGCGGCCGCCGAAGCCACTGCCAGGGGGAGGGCATGAGCGTCAACCTGACCCTGCTGACGGTCATGGGTGCGCTGTACGCCTGCGGCATCTACCTGATCCTGGAGCGCAGCCTCACCCGGGTGCTCCTGGGCCTCATGCTGCTGGCGAACGCCACCAACCTGTTGATCCTCGCCACCGGCGGCTACGCCGGGCTGGCGCCGATGTTCAGCAGGGACACCGCGCCTCGGGACTACAACGACCCGCTGCCGCAGGCGCTGATCCTGACCTCGATCGTGATCTCCTTTGCGGTCACGGCGTTCATGCTCGGCATCATCTACCGCACCTGGGTGCTGGCCCGCCAGGACGAAATCCAGGACGACGCCGAGGACCGCCGCGTCGCCGAGACGCCCAGCTTCGACGCCGAGGATGACTCCGTGATCCCGGTCGAGACCTCCGAATTCCCGCTCACCATGATCGGTTCGGACGGTGGCGGGATCTCCGACACCCCCGGAAGCAACGCTGCCGGGACCGGCGCCGCCACCGTCCAGGTGGCCGACCGCAAGCTCAACGCCGAAAACACGGCCGCGGAAGAACAGCCCGGCTCGCTCAACGTGACCCCACCAGTCCCGGAAGGAGGCGATAAGTGAACATCGCCAGTTTCGCCCCGCTCGCCGTCGTACTTCCCATCCTGGGCGCCGCCCTGACCTTCCTGCTGATCCGGCACTCGCGGGCCCAGCGGGCCGTCAGCATCTCGCTGCTGTCCCTGACGCTGCTGCTCGAATGCCTGCTGCTCGCGTCCGTCTGGGAGGGCGGCACCGCGGCGGTCAACCTCGGCGGCTGGCTCCCGCCCTGGGGCATCGTGATGGTGGTGGACCAGTTCTCCTCGCTGATGCTGGTGGTCTCCTCCGCCGTGAGCCTCGCCGTGCTGGTCTACGCCACCGGTCAGGGCATGGCCGACGGCGATCAGGACGCCCCCGTCTCGATCTTCCACCCGACCTACCTGATCCTGGTGGCCGGGGTCTCCAACGCCTTCCTGTCCGGGGATCTGTTCAATCTCTATGTGGGCTTCGAGATCCTCCTGACCGCCAGCTACGTGCTGATGACGCTGGGCGGGACGGGGCCGCGGATCCGGGCCGGCGTGACCTACGTGGTGGTCTCGGTGGTGTCCTCGGTGCTCTTCCTGATCGCGATCGCCATGATCTACGGCGCCACCGGAACCATCAACATGGCCGACCTTGCCGTCAAGCTCGCCGACGTGGACCAGGGCACGCGGAACCTGCTGCACGTCATGCTGCTCGTCGCGTTCGGGATCAAGGCCGCGGTCTTCCCGCTGTCCTTCTGGCTTCCGGACTCCTACCCGACGGCCCCCGCCCCGGTCACGGCAGTGTTCGCCGGGCTGCTGACCAAGGTGGGCGTATACGCAATGGTGCGCACCGAGACGCTGCTCTTCCCGGGGGACACCTTCAATTCCCCGCTGATGGTCGCCGCCTTGCTGACCATGGTGGTGGGAATTTTGGGCGCCCTGGCCCAGAGCGACATCAAGAGACTGCTGTCCTTCACCCTGGTGAGCCACATCGGCTACATGGTGTTCGGGCTGGCAATGTCCTCGGTGGCCGGCCTGGGCGCGGCCGTCTTCTACGTAGCCCACCACATCACCATCCAGACCAGCCTGTTCCTTGTGACAGGCCTGATTGAGCGCCGGGGCGGGAGCTCCTCCATGGACCGAGTCGCCGGCCTGGCCAAGCTCTCCCCGGTGCTGGCCGTGCTGTTCTTCGTTCCCGCCATGAACCTGGCGGGAATCCCCCCGTTGTCCGGCTTCCTGGCCAAGCTGGGGCTCCTGCAGGCCGGCGTGCAGCTGGGCACCCCGCTGGCCTACGCCCTGGTGGTCGGGGGAGTGCTGACCAGCCTGCTGACCCTGCTGGCGGTCGCGCGGGTCTGGAACCGCGCGTTCTGGCGCAAACCCGAGGACGCCGAACACCCTGACCCTGTGCTCCTGGCCGCCCCGGAGGACTCGGCCACCGGGCACCGCGCGGGGAAACGCAACGTCACCCTGTTGCCGCGGACCATGGTGGGCTCCACCCTGGGCCTGGTGATCTTCGGCGTCGCGCTGACCGTCTTCGCCGGGCCGCTGTTCAAGGTGGCGGATCAGTCCGCCGCGGAGATGCTGGAGCGCACCGCCTACATCCGGGCCGTCCTCGGCGGGGACACGCCGGTTCCGGCCCTGGCACAGCCCGCCCAGCAGCAGGGCGCCCAGCAGCCTGCCCAGCAGGGCGTGCAGAAATGAGCCGGAAGCGGATCTCACTGCGGCAGGAACTCCCGCTGCTGGTCTGGCTCGTGATTGTCTGGGGCGCCCTCTGGCAGGACTTCAGCCCGGGCAACCTGCTTTTCGGCGCCCTCGTCGCCGTGGTCGTGGCCAGGCTGTTCTACCTGCCGCCGGTGGAGCTGGGCGGGCGCTTCAACGGGCTCCTCGCCATCCCCTTTGCCCTGACCTTTCTGGTCAAAGTCGTGGCAGCGAGCTTCCAGGTCCTCTACCTTGCCGTGGCCAAGGGCCCCAAGGTGATCAGCGCCGTCGTCGCCGTCCCGCTGCGGAGCCACTCGGACCTGCTGGTGACCGCCACCGGGCACGTGATCTCGCTGATCCCCGGCTCGCTCGTGGTGGAGGTGGACAGGTCCACGTCCACGCTCTACATCCACGGCGTGAACGTCCGCAACGCCGAGGACGCCGCCAAGCTCCGCAAGGAAGTCCGCGACACCGAGGCCGGGCTGATCCGGATCATGGGCACCAAGGACGAACTGTCCGCCCTCAACCAGGAGGTGGGCGCATGATGCCGCTTGTCCTGACCGTGACCGCCGTGGTGCTGTCCCTGGCCGCCGCGGGGGCGATCATCCGGATCGCGAGGGGCCCTTCGCTGCTGGACCGGGTGCTCGCCGCCGACGTGCTGCTGGCCATCTTCGGGGCGGCGCTGTGCATCGACATGGCCGTGAACCGGCACCTCAACAACCTCATGCTGCTCGTCGCCGTGTCCATCATCGGGTTCATCGGCTCGGTGACCGTGGCCCGGTTCGTCGCCGACCGGCGGGAGCATGCCCGTGAATCCTGATACGTTCTCCGGCGATACCGTGATCGACGCCGTCTCTGCGGCGTTCATGGTGGTCGGCGCGCTGATGTCCCTCGGCGCGGCCGTGGGCCTGCTGCGCTTCCCCGATCTGATGAGCAGGATGCACGCGGCCACGAAGCCGCAGGTGCTCGGCCTGTTCCTGCTGCTCTGCGCGGTGGGCCTGCAGATGCGCACCTGGTGGGTGTGGCCGGTGCTCGTGGTGGCCTGGATCTTCCAGCTGCTCACCGTGCCGGTGTCCGCCCACATGGTGGGCCGGGCCGGTTACCGCACCAAGCACCTCCATCCGGAGCTGCTCAGCGCCGATGAGCTGGAGGCCGTGGTACAGCAGGCCGCGGGCAAGAGCGGTTTCGACGACGACTCAGCCGACGGCGGCGGCGGGAGCCGCCGGTGACCTGGACCGAAGGCGGTGGCCGGGGCCGCCGGTGACCGGTGCTAGACGATGCGCCTAGACGATGTCCTGGGACTTGGCGAAACGGGTGATGGCGCGCTGGGTGCCGCGGTTGGCGAGGACCTGGATGATGGCGCTGACCGCTGCGGAGATCAGCGCGAAGGTCAGGGCCGAGCGCAGCGTGGTGGGGATGTCGTCGTGGTGGCCCTTGGGCGGCTTGTTGCCGGTGGACTTTTCCCAGACGGTGTCGACGAGCTTGGTGCCGACGTACCCGGCGAGCAGGCTGATGCCGGTGCCGAGCAGTTTGATGAAGATGTTCATTCTTCGGACTCCTTGCGGGAGGGAACAGGGCTTCCCCCAGCCTAGCGTCCCGGCCCTGACGGTTGGACCCGGCCGTGCAGGCCGCGCCGTGCGGTCCCGGCCCGGAATGTGACAGCTGGGCACGGGAAGCCGGTCCCGCCGGGTGTAAACTGGGCAATGCCCACAAGGGCGATTTTATATACGACAGGGGAGCGCCGCCGTCGGGCATCGCTGGAGGAATCCAGGGAAAACCACCGGTGGGCGCTGAGAGTGCGGACAGCCGCAGACCCTCGAACCTGATCCGGTTAGTACCGGCGAAAGGGAGTCGAGTTCTCAGAGTGCCCGGCTGGGCGGCGGAAGCCGTGGCCGGCCGGCGCACCCTCCCCTCCTGTTCCTCAGGAGGACGACATGACTGACATTTCTGCTCAGCCGACGCTCAACCGGCGCGGCTACAACTGGCGTGTGGTGGACATTGTGGTGGCCGCGTTGATCGCGGTTGCCGGTGGCGTCATTTTCTGGGCCTGGTCCCAGGGCGCCAATCTGATTTCAGCCCCGGTCAACGCGCTGTATCCGCCGCTGACAGGGCTCTACGCCGGAGGCTGGATGATTCCCGCCGTGCTCGGCATGCTCATCATCCGCAAGCCCGGGGCGGCACTGTTCTGCGAAACGGTGGCTGCCACCGGCGAGCTGATCATGGGCTCGCAATACGGCACCACTGTCCTGATCTCCGGCGTGCTCCAGGGCCTCGGAGCCGAGCTCGTCTTCGCGGCGTTCGTCTACAAGAAGTTCAACCTGCCGGTGTCCCTGCTGGCCGGTGCCGGTGCCGGACTGTTCGGCGCCCTGAATGACTCCTTCGCGCCGTGGGGCTGGAACATCGCCTACGCCGCCGGGGACAAGTTGGCGTACATCATCTTCATGTCCGTCTCCGCCGCCGTGATTGCCGGCGCCCTGTCCTGGCTCGCCACCCGGGGTCTCGCCAAGACCGGGGTGCTGAGCTCGTTCGCCTCGCGCAAGGCCGCCACGGAGCCTGTGTTCTCCTGATGCCGGCACCAGGTGCCGGCGTCCGCCCGGCCGCGGTCACGGCCCGCGGCTGGGGCTGGCGGCACGCCGGCCGGCCGCGGCCCGCCGTCAACGGGCTGGACCTGGACATCAGTCCCGGGGAGCGGGTGCTGCTGCTCGGGCCTTCCGGTGCCGGCAAATCGACGCTGCTCCACGCACTGGCCGGGGTCCTCGGCGACAACGCAGCCGACGCCCTCGGCGACAACACGGCAGAGGATTCCGACGAGACCGGCAGCCTGCTGATCGACGGCGCCCCGCCGCGGGCCCGGCGCGGCCGGGCCGGGCTGGTGCAGCAGGACCCGGAGACGCAGGTGGTGCTCTCCCGTCTCGGTGATGACGTCGCCTTCGGGGCGGAAAACCTGTCCGTGCCCCCGGCGGAGATCTGGGCCCGGGTCGGTGAAGCGCTCGACGACGTCGGGCTGGGCCGGCTGCCGCTGGACCACCCGACCTCGGCCCTCTCCGGCGGCCAGAAGCAGCGGCTGGCGCTCGCCGGCATCCTGGCGATGCGGCCCGGGCTGCTCCTGCTCGACGAACCCACTGCCAACCTGGACCCCGCCGGCGTCCTGGAAGTCCGCGACGCAGTCGGCCGCTGCCTGGACAAGACCGGCGCCACCCTCGTGGTGGTGGAGCACCGGGTCGCCGTCTGGAAGGACCTCGTGGACCGGATCGTGGTCCTGCAGCCGGGCTCCGCCACGGAACCGGCCGTGCTGATCGACGGCCCGCCGGACCAGGTCCTGGCACAGGCGCGGGACATGCTCACTGCTGCCGGGGTCTGGGTGCCCGGTTACGTGCCGCCGACCCGGGTGCGGGCAGCGTCTGCCGCGGGCTCGCCGGTATCAGGCTCCGCAAAAGCATCCCTGCCCGGACAGCCCGACGCCGGGACCCTCCTGATGGCGGCCGACAACCTGGCGGTCTCCCGCGAGCACCCCCGCCGTTCCGGTCTGCGCAGGGGCTTCAGGGCCATCGCCCCGGTACCGGTGCAGTCCGGCATCACAGCCCAGATCCGCGCCGGCGAGGCGCTGACCATCACCGGCCCCAACGGCTCCGGAAAGTCGACGTTTGCCCTGACCCTGGCCGGCCTGCTGGCGCCGGTGTCCGGTACCGTTTCCGCCACGCCGGAGCTGGGCGCCGGCGCCGGGATCGATCCGTACCATTGGAAGGCGCAACAGCTGATTGCCCGGATCGGTACCGTCTTCCAGGAACCCGAGCACCAGTTTGTCACCGGCCGGGTGCTCGACGAGTTAATGTTCGGTCCCCGGCACCTGGGCCGGGGCGAAGAACGGGTGGACGAGTTGCTGGAGCGGCTCCGGCTGACCGAACTGGTGGACGCCAACCCCTACACACTCTCCGGCGGCGAAAAGCGGCGGCTCTCGGTTGCCACCGTGCTCGCGGCCCATCCGCAGGTGCTCGTCCTGGACGAGCCCACCTTCGGCCAGGATGCCAACACCTGGGCCGAGCTCGCCTCCTTCCTCTCCGAACTCCTCGACGCCGGCACCGCCGTCGTGTCGGTAACCCACGACGCGGAATTCACCGCGGTCCTTGGCGGCACCCAGCTCAGCCTCCGCGCACCGGAGCACCGTGAACCGGGCGATCGCGAGCCGGGCAATCGCGAACCGGGCCCGGTGGCGGCGCAGTGAGGGAAGTCCTGAGCCTGCGCGGCAACCAGGCCCTGTTGACCCGCGCCAACCCGCTGGCCAAGTTCACCGCCGTCGTGCTGATCACCCTCGTGCTGGCGCTGTCCATCGACTGGGTTTCAGCGTCGGTGGCGCTGGCCTTCGAAGTGGCGCTGTTTCCGCTGGCCGGGCTGAGCCTCGCGCTGCTCTGGCAGCGCGGCTGGCCGCTGATCCTGGCCGCGGCGCTGGGGGGCTGGAGCACCGCCATCCTGGCGCCGGACAGCGGAAGCATACTGCTCGACGCCGGCATCTGGTCCATCAGCGACGGTTCCCTTGAACTGGGGCTGGGCTTCCTGCTCCGCGGACTCGCCATCGCGCTGCCCGCGGTGCTGCTGATGAGCTGCACGGACCCCACGGACCTGGCCGACGCGCTGGCCCAGAACGCGAAACTGCCGCACCGCTTCGTCCTGGGCACCTTGGCCGCGATGCGGCTGGTGGGGCTCATGGCCGAAGAATGGCAGACCATCGGCATGGCGCGGCGGGCCCGCGGCGTGGGCTCGCGCGGCAACCCGTACCAGCGGCTCCGGTCCACGCTGGGGCAGAGCTTCGGGCTCCTCGTGCAGGCCATCCGGCGCGCCTCCCGGCTGGCCGTCACCATGGAGGCCCGCGGCTTCGGTGGCGCCCAACGCACCTGGGCGCGGCCCTCCACCTTCAGCATCCTCGACGCCTGGGTCCTGCTGGGCGGGCTCGGCATTGCCGCTGCCGCCGTCGCCGCGGCACTGGCCGCCGGGACCTGGAATCTCGTGTTCCTCACCCGGCAATAGGAGGTCCTCAACGCAGCGGTGCGCGCCCTGCCCCGGAACCTATCGCCCGGCGTTTATCGCACCGCGCGGATATTCCTGTGAGATTATCGGCATTTCGGCGGCGTTTTCCGGGACCAACAGCTGATCCGTGATATTTTTTGGGTATGACTCAACAGACTGCTGAACACGTTGGTGCCCTGCTCCGCGATGCCCGCGGACAGAAGGGCTGGACCCAGGGACAGCTCGCCGCCGAGCTGGGAACCAGCCAGAGCGCGATCGCCCGGATGGAACAAGGCAAGCAGAACCTGAGCCTGAAGATGATCCAGCGGCTGGAGTCCGTCTTCGGCCGGAGCATCGTCAAGGTAGGCCGGCCGCAGATGACCCACCTCCGGGTCGAGGGTGGCCGCACCCTCTCCGGTTCCGTGGACGTCAACAGCAGCAAGAACGCCGGCGTCGCCCTCCTGTGTGCCAGCCTGATCAACCGCGGAACCACCACGCTGCGCCGGCTGGCCCGGATCGAGGAGGTCAACCGTATCGTCGAGGTGCTGACCAGCATCGGCGTCGAATGCACCTGGCTGAACGCGAACGATCTGCAGATCCGCCGCCCCGCCGTGCTGGACCTCGATTCCATGGACGTGGAGGCCGCCCGCCGGACCCGCAGCGTGATCATGCTGCTGGGACCGCTCCTGGACGAGTCCAGCGAATACCGCCTGCCCTACGCCGGCGGCTGCGACCTCGGCACCCGCACGGTGCAGCCGCACATGCAGGCGCTGCGCCAGTTCGGCCTCAGCGTCGAAGCGAAGTCCGGGTTCTACGCCGTGCAGGCGCCGCCGTCGGACGGACATGACCGTTCCTTCGTGCTGAGCGAACGCGGCGACACCGTCACCGAGAACGCGATCATGGCCGCCGCCCACCGCCGCGGCACCACCATCATCCGCAATGCCAGCCCCAACTACATGGTGCAGGACCTCTGCTTCTACTTGCAGATGCTCGGCGTGGAGATCCAGGGCGTGGGAACCACCACCCTGAAGATCACCGGGCGCCCGTCGGTGGAGGCAGACATCGAATACTTCCCTTCCGAGGACCCGATCGAGGCGATGAGCCTCATCACCGCCGGCATCGTGACCAACTCGGAAGTCACCGTCCGCCGCGTCCCCATTGAGTTCATGGAGATCGAACTCGCGACGCTCGAACAGATGGGCCAGCGGCTCGAGCTGTCCGGCGAATATCTTGCCCGCAACGGCCGCACCCGGCTGGTGGACGTCACCACCAAACCCTCGGAATTACGTGCACCTGAGGACAAGATCCATCCGATGCCCTTCCCCGGACTGAACATCGACAACCTGCCCTTCTTCGCGGTCATTGCCGCCAACGCCCACGGCCAGACCATGATCCACGACTGGGTGTATGAAAACCGTGCGATCTATCTGACCGAACTGAACAGGCTCGGCGCCCAGGTGCAGCTGCTCGATCCGCACCGGATCTACGTCAACGGACCCACCAAGTGGCGTGCGGCCGAGGTGGGCTGCCCGCCGGCCCTCCGTCCCGCAGCCTGCCTGCTGCTGGCGATGCTCGCGGCCCGCGGCGTCTCGGAACTGCGCAACATCTACGTGATCGAGCGCGGCTACGAGGACCTTGCCGAGCGGCTCAACACCATCGGCGCAAAGGTCGAGTATTTCCAGGACTGACGGCCTCGTTTAAGCAACGCCGGGTCACTCCGCGCCCATCCGATCCCCTGGCATGGGCGAGGAGTGACTCCGCGTTGGGGTAGCGCGCTTCCGCGGGTCCTGACGCACAATAGATTTATGCGCACCTTCGGCGTGGAGGAAGAACTGCTGATAGTGGACCCCGAAACGGGGATGCCGCTTGCCCTGGCCGACGTCATGCTGCCCAGCCTGGTCCCCCAGAAGCAGGACGCGGGCCGCGTGGTCCCGGCGCAGAGGCCGGTCCACGAAGACGCCGGTTTCAGCTTCGAGCTCAAGCTGGAACAGATTGAAACCCAGACGCAGCCGTGTCTGGATTACACCCAATTGCTCCAGCAGCTCAGGCAGGGCCGTGCGCTCGCGGACCAGGCCGCACGGGCACACGGCGGCCGCGTCGCAGCCCTGGCCACGTCGCCGAGGGGCTCCGCGACGCACACAACGCCTTCGCCGCGGTATGTCACCATGCAGGAACGATTCGGGCTGATCGTCCGGAACCAGCTCACCTGCGGCTTCCACGTCCACACGTTTGTGGAATCCCCCGAGGAAGGCGTGGCGGTGATGGACCGGATCCGGGACAAGCTGGCCGTGCTGATTGCCCTCAGCGCAAATTCCCCGTACTGGAACGGCGCGGAGACAGGGTTTGAAAGCTACCGCACCCAGGCGTGGAACCGCTGGCCGGGCTCGGGTCCTACGATGATCTTCGGCAGCGTGCCGGTCTACCGGCGGGTGGTGACCCGGCTGGTGGAAAGCGGCGTGCTGCTGGACGAGGGGATGATCTATTTCGACGCGCGGCTGTGCAGCCACCATCCCACCGTGGAGGTCCGGGTCGCCGACGTCTGCCTGCGGGCCGACGACGCGGCGCTGATCGCCGTGTTGGTGCGTGCCCTGGTCGAATCGGCCTGCCGGGAGTGGAACGACGGCGTTGAACCAGCCCCGGTGCCGACGCTGCTGCTGCGGATGGCCGCCTGGCAGGCCAGTAATTGCGGGCTCCGCAGCCAACTGCTGGACTTCGGGACCTTTACACCCGCGCCGGCGGCGGATGTGGTCCACGCACTCGTGGACTATCTGGCCCCGGTGCTGGCGGAGCAGGGGGAGCTGGAACTGGTCCACGAGGGCATCGCACGGATCCTCGCCGAGGGGACCGGTTCGCAGCTGCAGCGCCGGCCGTTCCGGGAAGGCGGCCTCGTCGCCGTCGTCGACCGGGCCGTCAAGGTAACCATGCTGGGGTCGGAGTCCCGGGATCCCGCGCACCAGCCGTCGTCCCTGGGCCGGGTGCGCCGGGCCTGACCGAAAAGACGCTGCCGAGTCCGCAGTTCGCGGTAGGAAGAATCCCTGGTCAGACCTGTTTGAGCGCCTGGCGGAGGTCGCGGATCAGGTCCTCGACGTCTTCCAGGCCCACGGAGAGCCGCACCACGCCGTCGCTCAGCCCGATCGCAGCGCGTCCTTCCGGGCCCATGGCGCGGTGCGTCGTCGTGGCCGGATGCGTGATGAGGGACTTCGCATCGCCCAGGTTGTTGGAGATGTCGATGATCCGCAGCGCGTCCAGCAGTGCGAAGGCGGCTTCCTTCGCCGAGCGCCCGGGGGACGGGGAAAGTTCCAGCGTGAGCACGGTGCCGCCGGCCGTCATCTGCCTGGCCGCGAGCTCGTACTGCGGGTGGGATTTCAGCAGCGGGTACAACACCGCGCTGACCGCGGGCTGCTCCTCGAGCCATTCGGCCAGCCGCAGGGCGGACGCCGAGGAATGGTTGACGCGCAGCGCCATGGTCTCCAGGCCCTTGGTCAGCACCCACGCGTTGAAGGCGGACAGGGCGGGTCCAGTGTGCCGCATGAGCTGCTTGACGGGCCCGTCAATGAATGCCTTCGTGCCCAGGATCGCCCCGCCGAGCACCCGGCCCTGGCCGTCGATGTGCTTGGTGCCGGAGTAGACCACCACGTCCGCGCCGAGGTCCCCGCAGCGCTGCAGCAGGGGGGTGGCGAAGACGTTGTCGACGACGACGGTCGCCCCGGCAGCATGGGCCAGTTCGCTCACGGCGGCGATGTCCACAATCTCCTGCATCGGGTTCGATGGCGACTCGAAGAAGACCGCGGTGGTCGGCTCCGACAACGCCTCGCGCCACTGCTCCAGGTCCGGCCCGTCGACGAAGACCGTTTCCACACCCCAGCGCGGCAGGATTTCGTTGAGGATCACAAAGCAGGAGCCGAACAGCGAGCGGGCGGCGACCACACGGTCCCCGGCGCCCAGCAGCGCGCCGAGCGCGGTGAACACCGCGGACATGCCGGACGCCGTCGCAAAGCACGCCTCGGTGCCCTCGAGCAGCCGGAGCCGTTCCTGGAAGGTCGCCACCGAGGGGTTTCCGTAGCGGGAGTAGACGAAGCGCTCGTCCTCGCCGGTGAAGGCGCGCTCGGCGGCGGCGGCGGATTCGTAGACGAAGCCGGAATTGAGGAAGACCGGCTCGGTGGTTTCCTGGAAGCCGGTGCGGTCAAGTCCGCCGCGGACAGCCTGGGTGTCGGGGCTCCAGCCGGCGGCGTCGGGATTGAAAGTCACTTAGTTCTTTCCGAGGTTGGTGGGCAGGCCGCGGTTCTTCCAGCCGTTGACGGTCCGTTCGCCGTAGCGGTCGGGCTCGCCTTCGAAGCCCTCGAGGACGTTGTAGGAGGTGAAGCCGGCCTCGGTGGCGGCGGTTGCGGCGGCGATGGAGCGGGCACCTGAACGGCAGAGGAACACCAACTCGGTACCGGAATCCTCCGGCGCCTGCTGCTTCAGTTGCTTCACGAACTGCGAATTGGGGATGCCGCCGGCCAGGCTCCACTGGATGAAGAGCGGATCATTTTCCGTCGCTTTCGTGTCCGGGATGCCGATGTGGGCCCATTCCGCCTCGGTGCGGACGTCCACCAGGATGGCGCCCGCCTCCAGCTTGGCCCAGGCTTCCTGCGGGTCCAGGTCTCCGGCGTAGCTCACGCGTGGCCCTCGATGGTCTCTTCGTAGCCGACGCCGTCAATTCCCAGGCCTTCGACCGCGTCGGCGACGGCGGCGTCCGCGCTGGCAAATGCGGCCGGCAGCACCACGGCCTGGGCGACGATGACGCTGCTGCCGTTGAAGGCGGCGGAGGGGCTTCCGTGCAGCACGTAGCCTTCGGCCAGCGCCGCCGAAACGCGCTCGCAGAAGGAGCGGTCGTCGGGGCCGGTGAACAGGCGGTAGGCCAGCTTTTCCTCGGCGGCTGCGCCGGGGACGGCGGCGGACGGGGCGGGTGCTGTGGTGGGGACAGCGGGGGCGGATGCGTCAGGCACGACGGTACTCCTTCTTTCACGCTTGCAGCTCGAATGGGTCGATATGCCGAGTATTCACCTGAGGCACCCCGCCGCGAAAGGGAGGGTTGCCGACCGGCCAGTCAGGGCTTGGCGCCGGTTCTCATTACTCCCCAAAAACGTAACATCTGCAGGGCTGGCCCGCACCGCCGCCCTCGTCATGTTCCGTAACCGTAACCGTAACCGTCTCCCGGCGCCGCCGGCGGAGCCGGTCGGGAGACGTCAGGCAGTGTTTTGACCGGAGCGGTCCGTCGGGGTAGCCAGCGGCTGAATATACGTATCTACCTGTCCGGCCGACTATCTCCGCCGGGGACAGTTTCGAGTAGCGCCTACTCGGGTCTTCTGATATGGCGCTCGCCTTTACTGGGAGGCAGGCAACAGGTCCCGAGAGGTCTCAAAGTGCCAACCGCCGCAACTTGAGGGGGTACCGCGCAGGGTCATGCCAGGCCCTGTCCGCCGTCTCAGAACTGAATGGAGAAACTGTGAAACCCCGTGTCCTGATTACCGGCGCCGGCGGCCCTGCCGGCCTGGCCCTCGCCGCCCAGCTGCGGTCCCGGGGCATTCCCTTCCTGGGCGCTGACGCCCGCGAACTGCCGGAAGGGACCGGCGTCACCGCTGTCAGGGTACCCCCGGCCGCTGACCCTGAACTGATCCCGGTTTTGCGCCGGCTGGTCGCACGGGAGGGAATAAATTTGGTCATCCCGACTTCCGGCGAGGAACTGATGCAAGTCTCGGCGGCCCGCGCGGGTTTCGGAAGGGACGTCCGTGTTATCACAGGCGAGCCCGGGCCGGTGGCTGTCGCCAGCGATAGGCTCTTCACAGCCTGGCTCTTGCGGTCGGCCGGGGTCCCGGTCCCGCGGTTCGGAGTCCCCGGGGACTTTGCCGGCGCCAACGCAGCGATGGCCGCGCTGGACGGCCCCGTGGTCGTCAAGCCCCGGGTTTCCCGCGGCGGATGCGGGGTGATTGTCGTGGACGGAAGCGTGGACGTCGACTGGGCAGGACTGCCGGACGGGCAGATCGTGCAGGAATACATTCCCGGAACGGAATATGTGCCCGTGGTCTTCGGAACCCCCGCCCACAACGGTACGGCCCCGTTTGCGGTCGTGGTGGAAAAGACCGGGCGCGCAGATCAGTACGTGGTCAACGCGATAGCCGTCCGCCGCGCCGCGGCCGGGGAGGCAATGGATGTGGGCAATGTGGCGATGGCCGCCGTCCGTTCGCTGGGGCTGACCGGCCCGGTCGAACTTACCGTCCGCCGCCGGGCCGACGGGACTCCGGTGGTGCTGGAAATGAACGCCCGGTTTGGCGCCCACAGCGAAGCGGCGCCCGAGCTGCTCGACGCCGTGCTGGCCTCCTTCAACCTGCCGTCCTTCAATCCTGCGTCATTCCGGCAGGGAACCGGAGCATACGCCCATGCCCTGGTTTGACTCAGCTGAGCCGGGAATCCACCCGGGCCTGCTCCTCCCCGGCGTACTCATCACCGGTCTGCCGGTCCTCGTGTTCGGCCTCGTCCGGCTGCTCGCCGTGCCGTTGGCAGTGTGCTTCGAGGTCCGGGCGGCCAGCCGGCGGCGCCGGGGGGCTCCGACGCTCTGGGACGAATGGCCAAGCGTGTCGATCGTCGTCCCGGCCTTCAACGCGGCCGCCGTCATCGAAAACTGCGTCCGGTCCGTCCAGCTCACCCGCTACACCCGGTACGAGGTCATCCTCGTCGACGACGGCTCCACGGACAACACGGCCGAACTGATGGCCGGTCTCGCCGCCGGGGATCCTCGAATCAAGGTCCTGGGACAGCCAGGCGCCGGGAAGGGAGCTGCCCTGAACCTGGGCGTCCGCTATGCCACCGGTGACGTTCTGGTGTTTGTCGACGCGGACAGGATCTTCGCACCGTACACGGTCGACAGGATGCTGCAGGGCTTCGAGGACCAGCGCACCGGGGCAGTCTGCGGCGATGACAGGCCGGTCCAGCTGCACCGGACCCGGCCGCTGGCCTTCATCAGCCACCTCGGTACGGCGATGGCCCGGCGGGCCCTGGCCGTGGCCGGCTGCGCGCCATTCGTTTCCGGCAACATCGATGCGTTTCCCCGCAGGGTCCTGGCGGAAATCGGGCCGTTCTGCGAGCACTCGGTGGGGGCGGAGCTGGAGCTGATCTGGCGCGTGCGCAAGGCGGGATACCGCGTAGCGTTCGCGCCGCGCGCCCACATCTACGCCGGAACGCCATCGACCGTCCTGGCCCGCTGGCGGCAGCGCGTCCGCCGGGCACACGGCCTGCTGCAGGCGATGACAACCCACAGGGGCACGAGCGGCAAGGAAGGACACCGGGACAAGTCCGCCCGGACCGGCGTCGGCACTGCCAGCCCACGTCCCCGTAGCCTGCGGACCCGCACGGCAACCAGCGCCCGGACCGGAGCGGCAACCGGCGCGCAAACCGGCGCCCGGACCGGCGCGCAAACCAGCGCCAGGCCTGACGACGACGCCTGGGCCGCGCTCAGGGAGGCCTGGGCTTAGGCGGACCCGCCTCCACTCGCCACTGAGACCGCCGGCCCGGTTTTCTGGCAGAATTTTCCGGGTGCCGGCATCTCGGATTCCTGCGCCAGCCCCGTAGCTGCGCCCTGCGCCAGCCCCTTGGCAGGACTGGACTCGGCTACTCGATGGTGGCGTAGAGCACGTTCAGCTCGGCCGTCAGCTGCCTGCGCAATTCCGGAGTGCCGATCTCCTTGCCGTCAAGGTGGTTGACGGGCGCCAGCAGTCGGATGCTCGAAATCAGCCACACGGCATCGGCGTCGAGCAGGTCTTTCGGCTCCAGCGGTCCGTAGCCCAGCTCCCAGCCGGCAGCCTTGGCGGCGGCGAACAAGGCGCCCTGCGAGGTTCCGGGCAGGATGCCGCTGTCCAGCTGGGGTGTGATGAGCCGCCGGACCGTGCGGATGCCGCCCTCGCCGTCGTCGGAGGTTTCCAGGTGGGCCAGCAGGACTGTCGACGTGGGGCCCTCGAGGACCCTGCCGTCCGCGGAGGTGAAGATGACATCGTCGGCGCCCCGGTGGTGGGCGTAGCGCAGCGCTGCCATATTGACGGCGTAGGAGAGGGTCTTGGCGCCCAGGAGCAGCCAGGGGGCGCGCTCGCCGACCTCGCTGTCGTAGCCGCGGTCCAGGAGGATGACGTCGATCCCTGTCGCGCGCTGGCGGTGGCCTGCGGCGCCGGGAGCGGAGGCCTGGACCCAGCAGGTAGGCCCGCCCCCGCCCTCGACGCCGCGCGTCACGAGGAGCTTCACCACCAGCTCATCAGCAGGAGCCGTGTCATCGGTGTCCGCCGTGGCGGGCACATGCTGGCTCCGGTACTCGCTGATCGCGGTCTCAATGGCGCGTCGCCACTGGTCCTCCGCGGGAATGTCCAGCTCCAGCAAGCGGGCGGACCCGGCCAGGCGGCTTAAATGGGCTTGCAGCTTCCTGGGCCGGCCGCCCACGGCAAGGAGCGATTCAAAGACGCCGTCGCCGCGGGTGGCGCCCTGGTCCGTGGCCATCAACTGCGGCTTGGACGCGTCCGCGATGCGGCCCTTTTCGAACTCGGGATCAAGGAAGACCAGCACCGTGGCAAGGCCTGGAACTGGGGCAGGAGAAGTCATGGTTTCAGCTTAGTTCCCGAGGGGCGGGTGCCCCGCCGTGGCGGGGGCATTTTCGTGTCCGTGCGGAAGGCCTCGGATAGGATTTGCAGGTTGCCCGTTCCGGAACTGTTCCGCGGGTCTGGAGCTTTGAGGGGTTCGCCTGTGCTGTGGCCATTTCCGCTGGTGGGGACTCTTCCGTCCTGGGCGATTCTCATCCTGACCCTGATCGACCTCGTCATCCGTGTGCTGGCCCTCGGGATCATCCCCGGAAACCGCCGGCCTACCACCGCCATGGCGTGGCTGCTGGGCATCTTCTTCGTCCCGGCCCTGGGCCTGGTGCTGTTCCTGCTCTTCGGCAACTTCCGGCTCTCCCGCAAACGCCGTGCCCAGCAGGAGGCGGTGAACATCCGGGTACGTGCCGGCACCTCGGAGCTGGCCAGCCTTGAAAGCCACTACGACGGCCCGGAATGGGTGGCCTCCGCGGCCGAGCTGAACAAGACCCTGGGCTCACTGCCGATGGTGGACGGCAACAGCGTGGAGCTGCTGCCTGGCTACCCGGATTCCATCAGGGCGATGGCGGCGGCGGTCCGCGAGGCCGAGGACTTCGTCAACGCGGAGTTCTACATCATGAGTTCGGACCACATCACCGATGACCTACTCTCGGCCCTCGAAGAGGCGGCCGAGCGCGGCGTCGAAGTCCGGCTGCTCTTCGACCACCTCGGCACGCTGCGGATCAAGGGTTACAGCAAACTGATCGCCCGGCTCAAGGCCAGCAAGATCCGCTGGCGGCCCATGCTGCCGCTTCGACCCGTGCACGGGCAGTGGCGCCGGCCGGACCTGCGCAACCACCGCAAGATCATGGTGATCGACGGCGAGATCGCCTTCACCGGCTCGCAGAACCTGATCGAGCCCTCCTACAACAACCCGCGGCACCGCAAGGTGGGCCGTGAGTGGGTGGAGCTGATGGCCTGCCTGCGCGGTCCGATCGTCACGACGCTCAACGTCGTCTTCGCCACCGACTGGCTCAGCGAGACCGACGAGTCGCTCGAGGACCAGCTCGCGCACCGGCCTGAACTGCACGCCGGCGAGATCACGGCGCAGGTGGTGCCCAGCGGCCCCGGCTTCATCACCGAAAACAACCTGCGGCTCTTCAACACGCTCATATACTCGGCGCAGCACAAGGTTTCGATCTGCAGCCCGTATTTCGTTCCGGACGACTCCCTGCTGTACGCGGTGACGACGGCGGCGCAGCGCGGCGTCGACGTCGAACTGTTCGTCTCCGAAAAGGGCGACCAGTTCCTGGTCCACCACGCCCAGCAGTCCTACTACGAGGCCCTGCTGGAGGCCGGAGTAAGGATATACCTGTACAAGGCCCCGTTTGTGCTGCACGCCAAGCACTTCACGATCGACGACGAGGTGGCCGTCCTCGGCTCCAGCAACATGGACATGCGCTCCTTCTCCCTGAATCTGGAGGTCTCGGTGATGCTCCTGGGCGAGGACATCGTGCAGAGGGTCCGCGCCGTGGAGGACACCTACCGCGAGATCTCGCACGAGCTCGTCCTCGAGGACTGGATGAAGCGTCCCATGCTGGTCAAGTACGTGGACAACGTCGCACGGCTGACAGCCACCCTGCAGTAGTAGTCCGCGCCATCCGTGGAGCCCTAGCTAGGAATGTGGAAGGTCGCGTAGCCACGGTAGATCAGTGCCGAGCGGACGCCGGGCAGCGCCTCCAGGGTATGTAGACCGGTGCCGTGCATGAGGATGACCCCGCCCGGGTAGACGCGTGGGGTTGTTGCGTCGCCATACTGGACCCGCTGGATGATCGTCGCCGCCGATGATCCATCCCAGTCCCGGGTGTCCACCGTCCAGAAAGCGGGCCTGCAGCCGGCTGCCGCCAGTGCGTCATAGACGTTCAGACTGAAGGCGCCCGCGCCGTACGGTGGCCGGCACAGCTTGGGGGTGGTCGTGGGAACGACACTTCCGGAGCGGCGAACCTCATCGTTGATCTGGGCGGAAGTCATGCGGGAGTAGTCGCCGTGGTCGTAGCTGTGGTTTCCGAGAAGTTGACCGGCGTTGATCAGCTGCGACTCGTAGCTGGGATGCGCCAGCATGCACTGGCCGGTAAAGAAGAACGTGGCCTGGATGTTGTATGCCGTCAGCCAGGCCAGCATCCCCGCTAGCCTCGCTGGCGTGGCGCAGTCATCAAAGGTGAGCCGTACCGTGGGTCCGTTGTAGTAGAGATGCAGGATGTTGTACTGCTCGGCGGCTGTGATTCCCCACACCTGGGGAAGTGGCGGCATCGGATCGTCAGCGGCATACGACGGCATCGGGGCAAGTGCCATGCCGAGGACAGCCAAAACAATGACGACGATGGAACGGAAGGACTTCCGGGTCAGCATCATTTCCCCTAGGAACGGAATCCTGAACGGAGCACCCTGGCGGGGCGCAGCCGCACCATAGTTTTAGTGGACTGGTCGCATAAATGCAACGGGCGGGTGGTCAGCCGGACGGGAAGTCTGCGCCGAGCGCCGAGAGCACGCCGAAGGCCTTGGTCCGGATCTCCTCGTACTCCTCCTGCGGCGAGGAATCCGCCGTGATTGCGCCGCCGACGCCGACGCCGAGGCTCAGCTCCGCGTCGCCGTCCGCCGCGCCCGCGTTGAGCACCAGGGTCCGGATCGCAACAGCGAGGTCGGCGGCCCCGCTGAGTGAGAAGTAGCCGATCGCGCCGGAGTACACGCCCCGGGGTGCGCCTTCCAGCCGGTCCAGGATGGCCATGGTGCTGACCTTCGGGGCGCCGGTCATGGACCCGGCGGGGAAGCAGGCCGCCACGGCCTCGGCCCGCGGCATCCCGGGCCGGAGCAGGGCGTCGATGGTGCTCACCATCTGGTGCACGGTGGCGTAGCTTTCGATCGCGCACAGCCGGCTGACCGAGACGGAGCCCGGCACGGCGAAATGGCTCAGGTCATTCCGGAGCAGGTCCACGATCATGATGTTCTCGGCGCGGTCCTTGGGCGAAGACTTGAGCTCCTGCCACAGTGCCCCGTCCCGCACCGGGTCGGCGTCCCGGCGCCGGGTGCCCTTGATCGGTTCGGCCCGCATCCCGCCGTCGGCCATGATGCGCAGGAAGCGCTCGGGCGAGGTGCTGGCCACGCTGAGTCCCCCGAAGCGCAGGTAGCTGGCGAACGGCGCCGGGTTACGGCGCCGCAACGCGAGATAAGCCGGCCACGGATCCAGCGCGCCGGCCGGCACCTTTGCCGTCAGCACCGTGGTGAGGCAGACCTCGTAGCTGTTGCCTTCGGCGATCTCGTGCTGTGCCTCGGTGATCTTAGACTTGTAGGAGACCTCCGAGTCCCGCGCGGTAAAGTCCAGCGCGGCAGAGTCCAGCCCGGCAGAAAGAACGACGTCGCTGCTTCCGCCGGCCGGCACCGTGTCCGCCCCTGCCGTGTCCGCCACGGCGGCTGCCACGGCTGACCGGGCCGCCACCAGCCACTCCCGGGCATCGGGCGTGTCCAGGGCAAGCAGCCATGCCGTACCTTCCAGATGGTCCAGCACGACGGCGCGGCCGGCGAAGAGCAGGCAGGCGTCGGGGGTTGCCGAGGCAACGTCGCTGCCGCCGGTTTCCCGCTTGAGCTCGTAGCCGAGGTAGCCGAGCCAGCCCAGGGTGAACCCGCACGGGTAGTCCTCGGGAACGCGGAGAGCCCGGCGCCCCCAGACGCCGTCGAGCCAGCGGAAGAACGGTCCCTCAGTTTTTACGGTCGCATTTCCGACGCTCACGCAGGTCTTGCCCGAGCTGTGCCGGACCGTCTGGCCGAAGCGGCCGCCGTCGTCCGCCAGGATGCTGAAGCGGCTCCGCTCTGCCGCCGCTCCGTCCCGGGCCTCGCCGGGCAGTCCCGGGGCTTCCGGCTTGAGGGAGGAGTCCAGCCAGACCGCGTTGGCGGAGCGGCCGAAGAGGCGCTCGAACAGCCTGACGGCGTCCGGCTCGGCGTCGATCCGTTCGGTGTGGAGCTGGAGGCCGCGGCGGGCCGCGAGCTCAGGCAACAGCACCGGGGCAAGAGCGGGCAGGTACTGCAGGGACTGCAGCACCTCCTCGGGGGCGGCGCCGTCCGCGAGGTTGAGCACGCGCACCGCGGCGTGCGCCGGAACATCGTCCGCGGCCAGCCATTCCTGCTCTTGGGCGGCCCACTGGTCCCAGTAGGGTTCGTAGCTTTCGCCGTCGCGGGCGAGCGCCCGGCTGCGGCGGTCCTGGTCCGGGGAGTCCGCCCAGACCACCGCGTCAAGGAACGGACGGGCGGCTTCGGCCGCGGCGCCGACACCTTCCACCAGGACGATCTCGGCGGGCTGTGTGGTGCGGGTTTCGCCGTCGTAGTGCCGGTTCCAGTCCCAGCTGACCCAGTCGGCGGGTTCGCCGTGGTGCAGCGGTTTCAGGACCGTGGAGACGTAGCGTTCAATTCCTGCGGCGAGTCCGTTCCAGCCGGGGTAGATGTCCTCGAGATGGAACAGGGAGACCTTGTGGTTCTCCCGGAGCCGGGCCGCGAGTTCGATCGCGAGGGTGGTCTTTCCTGCGCCGGATCGTCCGTCGATGGCGATGATGACGGGTGCGGGGCTCATGAAATAGAGCGTACCCGCTGCTCCGGCCGCTGCCGTTGCGCCAGTTGGGTGCGGACGTGCCCCACGATGCCTGGAATTGCGGCGTGGATCAGGTTCCAGGTGATGTCGAAGTCCGCGTGTCCGCCGTACCAGGGATCTTCGATGCCCTGGTCCAGGGGATCCTTGCCCGCCACGGCGGGATCGAAGCTGCGCAGCATCCGGATCTTGGACAGCGATTCGCGGTCCGGTGCCGTCTGCCGCAGCCAGCCGTAATGGTCCACATCCAGGGCCAGGATCAGTTCGCGACTCTGGAACCATTCGGGCCGCCATTCGCGCGCCGTGTGGTGGTCTGAGGAGATGCTGTGGCCCAGGAGCGTGCGGGCGGCACGGGGATCGATCGGCCGGCCGGCCTCGTAGGCAGTTGTACCGGCCGAGTCCACGACGGCGCCGGCGAGACCCTCGGCGGCAAAGGCCTCCGCCAGCATCAGCTCGGCCATCGGGGACCGGCAGATGTTTCCGGTGCAGACCGTGATGATCCGGTACTGGCTCGACGTTGAGGTCATATTGCTAAGCATGAATGATGCGGGCGCCTCTTGGCTAGCGGAGGTTCCGCGGGTGTTACAAGATCTGTCAAGTCTGCGGGACCCGGTGTGACGAGACAGGCTGACGGCGTAACAGGGTAACGGAATTCCGCAGTCCCTGTTCGGCGCTAAGTGGCGCTGCGTCCGCAGCACCGATAGGACGTCGGGCGACGTGTCCAGCGCGTCCACGGCGTCCTTGACGTAGCCGACGATGGACCTGCGGCGCGGATGCCGTGTGTCCAGGCCAGGCCCGGCCCACGCTGGGTATCCCGCGGCATGGGGCCGTCGCGGCACAGCGGCCTCGGCAGGGCGGGCCCTTGACGGCCCGCCGGGGCGCCAGAGGTCCGTGTCAGTGAATCAGCGCGAGCAGGACGCCGACCGCCACGAACAGGCAGCCGAAGGTCCGGTTGAGAATCTTTTGGCCGCGGGCGTCGTGCGTGAACCGCTGGAAGGACGTGGCCGCGGCGGCGAAGAAGAACCACATGACGAGGATGTCGATCACCACGACGGTGACGGACAGGACCAGGTACTGCGGGAGCAACGGCTGCTCCGGACGGATGAACTGCGGCATGAAGGCCAGGAAGAACACGACGGCCTTGGGGTTCAGGATGTTCACCCAGAGACCACGGCGGAACATGGAGAATGCCGGCTCGTTGCGCAGCGCGGCAGCCCTCTCCTGGTCCAGATCGGGCTTGTGCAGGAACTGCCGGATGCCCAGGTAGACCAGATAGGCAGCACCGGCGTAGCGGATGGCGTTGAACGCCACCGGCGAGCTCGCCACGAGGACCCCGACGCCCAGGGCCACGATCAGGATATGCACAATGAGTGCGGCCTGCTGGCCGAGGATGCCCCAGAGCGAGCGGCGGAAACCGGAGTTCAGCGAGTTGCTCATGGTATTGATGGCGCCAGCGCCTGGAGTGAAGCTGATCAGGACGCCGGCGCCTGCGAGGGCCAGCCAAAGGGACGGTTGCACCAGACAAGTTTACGGTCCCGGCCCTGGCCGGCCGGATTCGATGAGGGGGCTGGCCGCCCTGATGTCCGGTGGGGAGTCAGTCGCCGCGGAGGCCGTAGCTGAGAATCATGTTGCCTTTGCTGGTCTGTTGGGACGACTGCAGCTCCAGCCGGGTCAGGGGATCGCCGTCGTTGAAGAGCCGCCGGCCGCTTCCCGCGATCACGGGATGGACGATCAGCATCAAGGTGTCGAGCAGCCCGGCGAACAGCAACTGGCGGACCAGCGAGATACTGCTGAAGATCCCTATTTCGCCGCCGTCGCTGTTCTTCAAGCCTGCCACGAAGTCCTCCAGCGGCCCCTCAATCAGGCGCGAATTCTGCCACTCCAGCTCCCCGGCCAGCGTCCGGGACGCGACAAATTTCGGCAGCGGATTGATAAACCCCGCGAAGACGGCGTCGCTTTCGGCGTTCGGCCAGTAGTCTGCCCACTGCTCGTACCCGATGCGGCCCAGGATTGCGGTGTCGATCCGGCCCATCATCTCGCCCATCCCGGCACCCAACTCCGCGTCGAAACTGTCGAACTGCCACAGGAACGGGTCTTCAACCACCCCGTCCACAGAGCAGAAAAGGCCGGCCGTCAATTTGCGCATGGATCCTCCTTGCCGTGGGCTCTTTCAGTGCACCCTATCGGGAGATCGGAAGGCAGGGAATGCCTGGCGGCGGACGCGTGCCCCGGACGACGGCGGTGCCGCAGCCCGGAGCGGCCCTGCAGGCAGCCTTATCCCGCAGCTCTATCCCGAAGCTGGGGCGCTGCTATCGCTTAGCCGTTGGAGGTGCAGCCGTCCGCGGCCGTGTCGCCCGGGCCGCCCTGGGCTTCCTGGGTTTCGGTCACGGTGAAGTTCGCATCCAGCAGGACGGTGGCGCGCGTGCATTCCGCCTTCGTGATGTGGGCTTCGTAGGTGGCGCCGTCGGCGTCGGTCTCCACCCGCTCGATCGTCCGGCTGGGCGGCCTTCACCGCCCCCTCGACCGTCGTGGCGGTGTCACCGGTGAGGATCTCCTCCGTCTTGCCGTTGGCCTGGTGCGGGCCGCGCTGTCCGCCGGTGCCGCAACCATCGGTGGACGGGCCGAGGACGGGCTGGCGGTGGAATCGGCTGCCATCGCGGGGATGGCCGACGCGCCGATGGCGCCGCCGCCGATGACGGCGGCGAGCATGATGGTCTTGTTGATCTTTGCCATGGTGTTGCTCCTTTGCCGGAGCACGGAGACCGGGCCGGCCGTGCTTTCGGCCTTTAAACAACCTCAGCCGGGGAGATATGGCAGCACTTTGGCATGGCTGTGGCGGCGCGAAATAGTAGAAGGTATCCGCATCGGACTTTTGCACCGGCGTCGCCGTAAGCCCCACCTGAGCTGCCCCGCTGAAGTGCTCAAGTATCTGCCGCCAGGATGAGTCTTCTCGAGCGCTCCCGCGGTGGCATTCATCGACGATGACCAGGTCGAAGAAGTCCGGTGGGTAATGGCTGAGCAGCGAGGCCTCCTCCGCATCGGCGTCCGAGTCAGCACGGACTTTGGAGTCCAGAGCCTGATACGTCGCGAAGTAGATGTCCCTCGAGAATCTGCGCTCCTGCGTTTTGACCCTGATAACCGGGTCCCCGAACACCGGCCTGAAGGTCTTGTTGAGTGGGTCGTCCACCAGAACCTTGCGGTCTGCGAGAAACAACATTTTGTAGGACCGCCCGGTCCCCGACAGTTCGTTGATCCGCTTCCGGTGGTTCCAGAGCTTCCATACGAGCTGCATGGCCGTCATGGTTTTGCCGGTTCCCGTCGCCATGACCAGGAGCAGACGCTTTTCCCCGGCGGCAAGGCGGGACAGTTCTTCGTGAACTGCGCGGCGTTGGTAGTACCGCAACTGGCGCGCTGTGCCGTCTGGGTTCTTCAGCTCGTCGCTGAAACCGCTGAGCAGCGGATCCGGCGATGTGGACTTCGACTCCGACACAGTCGTACCGGATGCCAGTCGGGCCCGGACGGTCTTTCAGTTGTCGGGGCAGAAAGTGGAAGCCCGGCAGACATAGCACGCAGCTTTCGTGGTTCGGGAAAGTGGCATGAAATGCGCCGCACCGTGCAGGAGTGGCTCTACGGAGCATAGAACTTTCTCAAAACTATAGCTTTGAGAGTGAATCCTACTCAAAACTAACGTTTTCAATGAGTTCCAGGCGGCCAGATCAGCTGAGGAACGCAACCTGGCCGGCGGATCATCTGCCGGGGCTGACCGTCGGCAGAGTTCGGCCGCGCTGAGAAAACGAGCCGCCATGGCCTGACCAACCCCGTTCACGGATATGAGGTCAGGTGACGACAGACGAAGCAAGCCCGCCACGCATCATTGATGTTCAGTCAATTCCTCCGCTCGGTATTAAGGGCAATTCCATCCCCCGAAGCAATATCGGGGGATGGATTTGCTGGCCTGACCGGCGCGGCGGTTAGGAACCAAACGTTGTCACGCTACGGAGATCTCGCTCTGGAGTGCTTCGTATGCGGGGGTTGTCAGGAAGTCCGTGTATTCCTCAGAGAGGCAGATGTCCGAAATGATCCGGGCTGCCGGCTCGTAGTATCGGTTGAACAAATCCTCGCCGGCCTCACCACGGAGCTCCTGGATTTCCTCGGCCAGAAGACGTTCTACGAGTTCGCGGGTCACCGTGTTGCCTGTATCGGTGAGGGTCACCCGGTTGCGGATTTGCTGCCAGATCTGGGATCGGGATATTTCGGCAGTGGCTGCGTCTTCCATAAGATTATGGATTGCCACGGCCCCATTCCCTGAAAGCCATACAGCGGTGTATGCCACTGAAACGTAAAGATTCCCGCGGAGCCCTGCTTCGGTGGCTTCTCCCGGCGCAGATGCAATGTCCAGCAGTTGGGCTGCAGTGACATTGACATCCGTCCGCTTTCGGTCGACCTGGTTCGGTGCTGCCCCCAGGACGCCGTCGAAGACTTCCATGCAGATCGGGACGAGATCCGGGTGCGCTACCCAGGAACCGTCAAAACCATCGGTGGCCTCGCGGGTTTTGTCGGCCCTCACTTTTGCGAAGGCCTCTTCAGTGACTTCCGGCTGTCGGCGGTTGGGAATTACGGCTGCCATGCCGCCCATGGCGAAGGCGCCTCGGTCATGACAGGTTTTGACTAGCAGTTCGGTGTATGCCCGCATGAATGGAGCCGTCATGGAGACCGCGGCACGGTCCGGGAGCGTGAAGCCGGGGCCGGCGTCACGGAAATACTTGATGATGCTGAATAGGTAGTCCCAGCGTCCTGCGTTCAGGCCGGACGCGTGATCGCGCAGTTCATATAGGATTTCGTCCATTTCGAAGGCAGCGGGGATGGTTTCGATAAGGACTGTGGCTCTGATGGTTCCCTGCGGGATGCCGAGCTCATCCTGGGCGAAAACGAAGATGTCGTTCCACAGCCTCGCTTCGAGGTGGCTCTCCATCTTGGGCAGGTAGTAATAGGGCCCGTGCCCGTTATCTAGGAGCTGCTTCGCGTTGTGGAAGAAGTGAAGGCCAAAGTCGACCAGCGCTCCGACAGCAGGCTTTCCGTCGAACTCCATGTTCCTTTCATCCATGTGCCAGCCGCGTGGGCGCATGACTGCAACAGCGGTTGGAATGTCTTTGTTGAGTTCATACGTCTTGCCCTCCGGTGACGTGTAAGCCAGCTGTCCGCGAGCTGCGTCATAGAGAGACAGCTGGGCGTTGATGACGTTGAACCACGTCGGGCAGCTGGCGTCTTCAAGGTCCGCAAGCCAGATTTTCGCGCCCGAGTTCAGCGCGTTGATGGCCATTTTTGCCGGTGAGGCGGGTCCGGTGATCTCAACACGGCGGTCCTGAAGTGCAGCCGGCGCGGGAGCGACTGTCCAGTCCCCGTCCCTGACAGCCCCCGTTTCCGGAAGGAAATCAAGTGTTCCGCTCCGGCCGGCCTCTGCCCGGCGGACCTCTCTTCCGAGCAGGCGTACGTCGCGTTCGGCGGTAAAACGCCGGTGCAGCTGGGCTAAGAAGTCCAGTGCGGGAGGTGTCAGGATCTCGGGGGCCCTTTCAAGAGGCGGGTTCTCGATAAAGGTAAAAGTCATTACTGAATCCTCTCGGGGACGTTCCTGAAATAAAGGCGACCGCCACGGGGCACCTTGGAACTGTTGATGTAGTTTCTGGCTCGGCACCTGCATTCACCACTGGCACCGACACCATCTATTTCACGATATGGATACTAGGTTCTGCAATGCGAAAAATGCAAGGGAGAAATTTTTTTCCTGAATAGCATTGACTGTGGTCAGACCGCTACGTATGGTGTTATCCACGAATCAAAATTTTTCTCTCGCATTGCGGAAAATGCTGAGCTTCGTTTGCATGCCATGCGCATATCCTCACCCCCTCGCTCCAATAACAAAGGAGTTTTTTGTGAGCACGTTTCAGCAATTAGTCGCCCCCGTCTGGGGCTCCCTCGCCCTATCGGCAGTCTGCGCAGCACTGCCTCTGCTTGTTCTGTTTGTGCTTCTCGGCGTCTTTCGCGTCAAGGCGGCAAAGGCGGCACTGACAAGCCTGCTGCTGTCCATCGTCCTGGCAGTAACCATTTGGCAGATGCCGCTCGGCCAGACTCTCAGCGCAGCGGCTGCCGGGGCTTTCTACGGACTGTTTCCCATCCTTTGGATTCTGGTGAATGCATTGTGGGTCTATAAGCTCACCGTCGCGACACCGTGGTTCGATGCCCTGGGACGGACCATCCGCTCCATTTCCAATGACCTTCGGATCCTGTCCATCCTGATCGCCTTCTGCTTCGGTGCCCTGCTGGAATCGCTGGCAGGTTTTGGTGCGCCCGTGGCGATCACGGCTGCGATGCTGATGGCCGCCGGCATGAAGCCCTTCAAGTCGGCGATTGTGTCCCTACTGGCCAATACGGCTCCGGTGGCCTTCGGTGCCATGGCGGCCCCGATCATCGCACTCCATGGAGTCACCGGCCTGCCCCTGCACGATCTCTCCTCCATGGCGGGTCGACAGACTCCCTTCATCGCCCTGCTGGTTCCGTTGCTGCTGGTTTTTATCGTGGACGGACGGCGGGGTCTGAAGCAGACCTGGCCTGTTGCGTTGGTCGCCGGCGCGGTTTTTGGCATCACCCAGTTCGTAACGTCGAACTACTTCGCAGTTGAACTTACAGACGTCGTAGCGGCCGTGGCCACGGTCGCCGCGGTGCTTCTGATGCTCCGCATCTGGCAACCACGCGAAATCATCGGCATGTCCGGCGAGGCCGAGAAGACCGAGGAGCAACTCATTGCCGCCGGCCGGCAGAGCGTGGAACGCCGGCACGGGGCCGGCGGCAGCCGCGTGCCGGCATCGGCTTCCGTTACCGAGGCTGTTTCCGCGGCAGCAACATCGAGCGTCGGCACGGCCGTCAGCGATGCGAAGCGGCCGGAACCCAGGCATGTCTGGATGGCCGTCGCCCCGTACCTGATCATCATGGCTATTTTCTCTATCGCACAGATTCCTGTCATCAAGGACTGGCTGAGCACCGTCGGAAGCGTCAGCTTTCCCTGGCCCGGACTGGACGTTGTTGATGCAGACGGCAACCACATTGCCGCCCAGAAGTTCAAATTCGATCATCTCAAGGCCACGGGAACCCTGCTGCTGATCTCCGGACTGATTACCATGGCCCTGTACCGGGTGCCCGCAGCCCAGGGCCTCCGGATTTATGGGGAAACGGTCAAACAGCTGCGCTGGACGATTATCACCGTAACGGCCGTACTCGCCCTTTCTTTCGTCATGAATCTGTCGGGACAGACCACATCCCTCGGACTCGCTCTGGCGTCAGCCGGCGGCTTCTTCGCCATCCTCTCGCCCGTGATCGGCTGGCTGGGAGTCGCCCTCACCGGCTCCGACACATCCTCCAACTCCCTCTTCGGTCAGCTTCAGGTCACGGCTGCAGAACAGACCGGCTTGCCTCCGGTTCTCATGGCCGCCGCAAACTCGTCCGCCGGCGTCATGGGCAAAATGCTTTCCCTACAGAACCTCGCAGTCGCTTCAGCCGCTGTCGGCCTAGAGGGATCGGAAGGAACCCTCTTCAGAAAACTGCTGGGGTGGAGTCTGGGGCTTCTCGCTGTCATGACCCTTCTGGTCCTGCTGCAGTCAACCCCGGTTCTGGGTTGGATGATCCCCTGACCACTGGCCGGTCATAGCAATTACTGGTTTCAGTCTTCTTTTACTGCTGCCGGGAGGCAAATGGAAATATGAATTTATCTACACAATTGTTCTAAATTCATTGACCGCACTAACAATCCGAACCACTCTGCCTTCAACTCAATATTCTTTCCGTAAGATTGCCGAGTCGTCAGTACGACGCTCGTAATGCCACATCAAAAACAAAGAGGTTTCTTGTGAGCTCGATTTATGCACCCACGGACATGACAGCGTCAGCAGCTCTCCTTAACGCAAGCGCCAATGCTTCCACTACACACGATGACCGACTTCGGGCGAGCACAGACCGTTCCGGATACGTCCCGTCGACGCTTCCCGATGGCGTCATCTACGCAGAAACAGCCGACGACGTTGTCAACACCATGAAGCTTGCCTCCGCCCACCAGGTCCCTGTCGTTCCCCGTGGCGCCGGAACCGGTCTAGCTGCCGGAGCCGCGGCCAAGGCGGGCGAAGTCGTCCTCGATATGTCCAGGATGACCCGGATCCTCCACCTCGACCCTGTCGAGCAGATCGCCGTCGTTGAACCCGGCGTCCTGAACGCTGCAGTCAACGCAGCCGCTGCCGCCCATGGCCTTTTCTACGCACCTGACCCCGCCAGCACGGCAATCTGTTCCATCGGTGGCAATATCGCGACCAACGCAGGCGGAATGCTGTGCGCGAAGTACGGAGTAACACGTGAGTCAGTTTTGGCACTCCGCGTGGTCCTGCCCGACGGCCGGATGCTGAGAACGGGAAGGGAAACCATCAAGGGTGTTACCGGCTATGACCTGAACGCACTGATGATCGGTTCTGAAGGAACACTCGGCGTCGTCGTGGAAGCGACCCTTCGGCTTCGTCCGAGGCCCATTCAAACCGCAACCGTGGCCGTCTATTTCCCTGACGTCGCCGCAGCAGCCCGGGCAGCGTCAGCCATCATTGCTGCCAGGGTGCAGCCTTCGGTGCTGGAACTCATGGATGGGCCAACGCTCGAAGCCGTCGATGCGGCTCAGGGAACCAACCATCGGGCCAGGGGAGGCGCATTCCTCCTGGCCCAAACAGACGGATACGGCGCTGCTCTCGAGCAGGACGTCCTCATCGAAGCCATTCAGCCCTTCGCCAGTTCCTATGAGAAAGCCGCCGACACCGAGCACGCCGACGCGCTGGTGGCCACTCGGCGCGAAGCCATCCCTGCACTTGAGCGTATGGGCCGGGTCTCGATCTGTGACATCGGTGTACCCCGGAACCGGCTGGCGGACGTATTCGCCGGCCTCGAAGATATTTGCCGACACACAGGAGTCCGCATTTTCAATGTGGCCCATGCCGCAGATGGTAACCTCCACCCGATGATCGTCGTCGATCCTGATGAATCCATAACCGAAGGTCCTGCCAAAGCCGCTCTCGCCGAGATGTTCTACTTGGCAAAGCGGCTGGGCGGAACACTTACCGGCGAACACGGCGTCGGCCTGCTCAAGCGTGACTGGCTTCAGGACGAGTTGGGTGACATCTCGCTCGAACTTCAGCGATCCATCCGGAACGTGTTCGACCCTCTGGGAATCCTTAACCCCGGCAAGGCGATCTGAACCAGCGCCTGCAGCCTCCGCGATGGGGGAAGGGGCAGGGGAAGAGCAACGGTCCCTGCATCAGCGGGGACCGTTATCCCTTTGCTCTGACGCTGACCAGCTCCAGATCAATCCGGGCCAATGAACCTCAATGCCTCGACAATGATCGCCCTACTGGGCAACACAGGCTGGATCCGAACATTGCTGGCTCAAAGTGTCTCATTTCCCCAATACCTGTTTGAGTAGCCGCCCAGAAGCCCGCACGGGCAGTCCCAGGAGGGTAAGTCCGTCAGCCCTTAACCGGAGCAGACCACGCGCAACGGTAAGGGAGGATAGAAGGATGACCAGTTCAAAAACAGCGTCCACGCCAAAGCGGACTTACGACGCGCTGTTACATGATATTGAAGCGGGCTTACGCTCCGGGCGCATCAAGCTTGGCGACCAGCTTCCCGGTGAGCGTATTCTGGCCGAAAAATACGGTATCTCGAGGGCATCCGTGCGTGAAGCGATGCGCATCCTGGACGTCATGGGGATCCTGCGAAGCTCATCCGGATCAGGCCCCAAATCGGGGGCCCTGATCATCTCGGAGCCCTCTGCAGGTCTGTCCTCGGCGTTGCGACTGCACGTCGCCAGTAGCCGGCTGCCGGTAGCCGACATCGTCGAAACCCGCATCCTGCTGGAAACATGGGCTGCCCGTACCGCCGTTGAACGCGGGAACTCCACAGGCCTCGAACAGGCCCGGGAGTTCCTAGAAGCAATGGATGCCCCCGACATTGACCGCGAAACATTTCATGCACTTGATGCGCAGTTCCATGTAGCGCTCAGCGCGCTGGCAGGGAATGTAGTCATCGAGACAATGATGGAATCCCTCAGCGGCTCAATCCGTGGCTACGTCAAGGAAACCCTGGATGCTTTAGAACAATGGCCTGATGTCCTGGCGAAGCTGAGAACCCAGCACCACGCCATCTTCGACGCCGTGCAGACCAGAAATGGCGATCATGCGGCGGAACTGCTTCATAGTCATATCGTCTGGCTCTACGACCAAGCACGACATCAGTCTCACGCAGGCTCATAAACCTGCGCCAAGGTCAGTACGTTGACGCCGGGCCTTCCCGCACCGAGCAAGATCCCTACCAACTCAGCATCACTCAGTGCCGTAGCGCCGAGCCGGAGGAGCCGCTCCCGGGGCCGTTCGCTGACAGGGAGATCCGCCATCCGACCAAGTTCAGCCGCACCGGCCCAGCTTTGAATGCGACCAATGATTCATGGTCCTTGGAAGGTCATCGTGCTCCGGATACTGGTCAAAGTACGAGCGCGCGCGGGCCGACATATAGCCCGTCTCGTCGATGGCGAAGTGTCCGATCAGCTGCATGCCCCGTTCGGCCGCCTTCGATTCCAATTCATCGGCCTCGTCCATGAGTGGCTCCGGGCCGGCATATTCACTGAATCTGCCAGGGTGCGCGATGGCAAAGTACTTGGTGTATTCCGCATCCAGCGCCGCCAGGACAGCATCGTGAAACGGTGTCAGTAAGCCCGCAAACCCTGTGGCAACGACGCGCAAGCCGTCCAGCTGCATTTCCTCGTCGACACATATCAGCACCAAGTTTGGCATGAGCATGCCGTCCCGGACGATGAACGGGCGGGCGAGTGTCTCGAAGTCAAAACCAGCTTGAATGATCATGCCTTGAGGCTAATAACCGCAGCCCTCGGAGCTCCAGAGCGTTTGCGGGCGTTGTGGATAACGGCTTCCCCTCAGGCCCGGGCAATGACCTCGCCGTTGGGAATGAGGAACCAGCCGTCGTCCGTGGACCCCCAACGGTGCCAGCCGGCGGAAATCCGGGCCAGATCGGCGGGCGTGGCGAAGCCGTACTCGAGGGCCTGGTCCGCGAAGGCGGAGTGCAGTACCCGCTCGCCCCACACGCGCGCCTGCCACCGCCTCTGCTGGCCTGTGGCGTAGAGCCAGTTGCTGCTCGAGGGCGCGACGTCGGTGAAGCCGGCGGACTGTGCCCAGGAGACCAGGCGGCGGCCGGCGTTGGGCTCCGCCCCGTTCCGCCGGGCGATCCGCTGGTAGAGCTCCATCCATTCGTCCAGCTCCGGGATGGACGGGTACCAGCTCATGCCGTGGAAGTCGGCATCGCGGACCGCGACGATCCCGCCGGGCTTTGCCACCCGGCGCATCTCCTGCAGGGCAGCGACAGGATCGGTCAGGTGCTGCAGCACCTGGTGGGCATGGACGACGTCGAACGTTTCATCCTCGAAGTCCAGGTCATAGATGTTCCCGGCCGCGAACCCGGCGTTCTGCACGCCGCGTTCGGCCGCCAGCGCGGTGGCCTGGGCGATCACCTCGGGGGAGCGGTCCAGTCCAGTGACCTTGCCGGGTTCCACCAGCACTGCGAAGTCGCAGGTGATGCTGCCCGGGCCGCAGCCGACGTCGAGCACCGACACCCCGCGGAGGAGGTGCGGAATCACAAACGCTGCGGAGTTCTCCGCCGTCCGGGAGGCGTGGGCGCGGACCACCGACTCGTGGTGGCCGTGGCTGTACACATCGTCAGGCTGCTGCGCACTCATAATGAAACGCTACCGCCCCGCAGGTGCAATCGGACGGAACCACTACACAGTCAGCCGACGGAGTCAGCCGGCGGCGGCGGTTTTTCGCGCATGGACGTCAGTTTTGCCGCTTCTGCACGGAGCGGTTCTGCGGATGATTAGAGGAGTGACCATCAACAGCAAAAAGGCCGGGCTCGGGCTGTTCCGGGCCACCGGTATCTACGTTGGAGCGATCCTGGGCTCGGGGATCCTGGTGCTGCCGGCCATCGCAGCGAAAGAGGCCGGCCCGGCCTCGCTCGTGGCCTGGGCCCTGCTGTTGGTGTTCTGCACGCCGGTGGCCTTCAGCTTCGCCGAAATGTCCCGCCAGCAGCCCGATGCCGGCGGGATAGCCCACTTCGTCATCCGGGCCTACGGCCGCCGCGCCTCGGCCGTGGCGGGCTACCTCTTCTACTTCGCGATTCCCTTCGGTGCCCCGGCGACGGCGGTGATCGGCGGCAACTACATCGCCCACGCGGTGGGTGGCGGGCGGGAAACGGCGCTGCTGGCGGCCGCCCTGCTGCTCGCTGCCGCCTTCGCGAGCAACGCAGTCGGCATCCGGATGTCCAGCGGCATCCAGCTGGTGCTGATGGTCCTGCTGATCGGGCTGCTGGCGCTCGCCGTCGCGCTGGCCGCCCCGCACGCCAAGGCAGAGAACTTCGAACCGTTTGCCCCGCATGGCTACTGGGCGGTGGGTGGGGTGGCAAGCCTGCTCTTCTTCTGCTTCGCCGGGTGGGAGGCGGTCACCCATATCGCCGGGGAATTCCGCCACCCGGAACGCGACCTCAAGCGCGCCACCTGGCTGACCCTGATCGTCGTGGGTGTGGTCTACATCGGCGTGGTGGCAGCCTCGGTGGCCGTGCTGGGGCCACGCCTTCCCGGCAGTGAAGTGCCGATCGCCGAGCTGCTCGAGAAAGGACTGGGCGGACTCGCCGGGCCGCTCACCGCCGTCGCTGCTGCGGTCCTGACCTTCGGCCCGATCAACACCTTTGTGGCAGGTGCCAGCCGGCTGGGCGCCAGCCTGGCGTCCGACGGCGTGCTGCCGCGGGCCCTCGCGCGGGGCGCCGGGACTGTGCCCGCGGTCAGCCTGGCCGTACTCGCCGGCATGACGTTCCTGTCCTTCGGCGCGGCGGCGGCCGGGCTCAGCAACATGCAGTTCCAGATCGGGGCTGCGTCCGCCTGCTTCACGGCCGTGACGGCGTTCGGGCTGGCTGCCGGGATCCGGCTGCTGCCGGCGCGCACCGCCGCCTGGTATGGCGTCATTGTTGCCGCGGCAGTGATGGTGGCGGTGCTGCTGTTCAGTGGCTGGGCTCTTGTGGTCCCGCTGGTCCTTGCGGCGGCCGCGTTGTGGGCCGGCAGGCGGGCGGCCCTCGCTGCGCCGATCCCCGGGAGCCGCCCAAGCGGACTGCCCGCCGGGGCGACCGAGGCCGCGGACGCGCCGGGGTCCGGTAGCCCGCCGTCGCCCCATGCCGCAGCTTCCGTCACCGTGCCTGGTCCCCCCACCAGGCCACGGTGGCGGCGGCTGCCGCCTGAAGCGGCGTCGGCTGCAGTCCCAGGGCCGCCTCGCTGGCGCGGGAATCCATCACGAACGGCTTCTCGAACTGGTAGAGGGTCTCGGCCAGTTCCCGGGTCCCGGGGGAGAGCAGCCCCATCGCCCGCAGCGCCCAGCCCGGCACCGCGGCCACGCGGGGCCTGCGCACGGCTGCCGCGGTGGCGAACGCACCGGCGATCTCCCGCTGGCTGAGCGCCGGGCCCGTGGGCGTGTGCCAGACCCTGTTCCACAGCGAGCGGTCCCGCGCAGCCCGGATCATGGCCGCTGCCAGGTCCGGCACATAGCTGAAGGAGTGCGGCTGGTCCGCCCTCCCAATCACCAGCAGGGGCTTGCCTGCCAGTACCGGCCGCAGCATGCGCTGGCCGGCATGGGCCCCGCGGACCCGCGGTCCGAAGAAATCACCCGCCACGACGCTCACCGTGTCCGTTCCGGACGCCGCCCGGGCCTTGAGCAGGGCGGTGCGGATGCCGCGCTTGCCGCCCGGTGCCTCGCGCGGGCTGTCTTCCGCCATGATCCGGTCCGGCTCGCTGTAGGAGTAGAGGCTTTCCGGGAAGACGACGACGGCGCCGGCCTCACCGGCCGCGGCCAGTACGTTCCGCTCGGCACCGGGAAGTTCCACTTCCCAGATCCGGGCGCTGTAGTCCGAACCGTGGATGGAGTGGAAGACGGCGGCGGCGCCACTGAAGAGGCCCTCGAGCCGGGCCGGATCCGACACGTCGGCCACCGTCCGTTCGATGAGCGGATGGGACGGTCCGCTGCCCGACCGGGTCAGGACGCGCACTCTGTGGCCCGCCGCGGCGAGCTGTTCCGCAACCGTCCAGCCGACGGGTCCGGCTCCGGTCACGACGTACAACGCGGGGGCTTCACGGGGTTCAGGCCTATCAAACTCGGACATCTTGATCTCCCTCTCGGATACCTGTGAGCAGTGCTCTCCAAATCCAGAATGGACCTGCGCGGCCCCTACGTCAAGAGCACTGCTCACATTTGTTGACACCGCTCTGCCTTGTGGAATGCTGGGACCATGCCACCAGCAGAATCCGCCGCCCGGAAGCCGTCGACGCCGCGTGAGCGCGCCCGCGCCCGGACTATCGAGGACATCCTCCGGCTGGGCCGGGAGCATCTGGCCGTTCATGGCGCAGCCGCCCTCTCGCTCCGTGCCGTGGCCAGGGATCTGGGCGTCGTGTCCTCGGCCGTGTACCGGTACGTCGAGAACCGCGAAGAGCTCCTCACACTGCTGCTGGTCGACGCCTACAACGAGCTCGGCGACGCCGTGGACGCCGCCGTCGGGGCTCTGCCGGAGCAGGACTTTACCGGCCGGTTCCGGGCACTGGGAACGGCTGTCCGGAGGTGGGCGCTCAGCGAGCCCGCCAGTTACGGGCTGCTCTTCGGCAGCCCCGTGCCGGGCTACCAGGCGCCCGCGGAGCGGACCACCGGTCCCGGCACGCGGGTCATCCAGGCGCTGATGGCGATCCTCGACGCCGCGTACCGCGCCGGCCGGCTGGCCGCCGGAGGCGATCCGAACGCCGTCGTGCCGCCCTTGGCAGCGGACCTCGAGCGGATCCGCACTGAGCTGGGCGTCTTCGTCCCGGACGGGCTGCTCGCGCGGGGTGCGCTGGTGTGGACCTCGCTGTTCGGGGCCGTCAGCTTCGAGGTTTTCGGGCAGTACGGCGCGGACACCTTCGCGGCCCCGGATGAGCTCTTTGCCCATCATCTTGCGGTGCTGGCCGGCGTCGCGGGCCTCGATCCCGCCAACTATCAGCCCTCCAGTGGCTAGCGGACCGGGCCGGTTTCCTTCTCCTCTGTTGCCCCCCGGCCGTGCTCGATAGACTGCCCCTGCGCCCGCGCGGGTGTGCCAGATGCTTCCAGGAAGGACCCGAACATGTCCGATAACAGTGAGTTTGACCGAGAGGCAGCGGAAGCCGAAGGCGATGCTGCGGAAGATCAGGCTGCCGAAGGCCAGTATGTCGAGGGCGACTACGGCAACGCGGGCACTGCCGGCGAGATCCCTCCCACGGCAGTGGAGGGCGAATACCCCTCCGGCGACTATGGCGCGGCGGGTACGGCCGGTGCAACCTCCGTCGGCGACGAGGAGGGTGATTACTCCGAGGGCGACTACGGCAAGGCCGGCGCTGTTGGCGGCACGCCCGTCACCACGGAGGAGGGTGACTACCCGGAAGGCGACTATGGCGCCGCGGGGACAGCCGGCGAACGGCCTGCCGGCCAGGCTTCCGACGAAAAGACCGCGGGCGGCGCACCGGCCGGGGACGCTCCCCGCGAGGAGCGCTAGCGGCGGGACTTCGCGCGCAGCGAAATCGTAGCCCGGACGGCGCTGGACTGCCGGAACTCCGGGAACTTCTGCGCGCCTGACCGTGGTCCGCGCCGCCTCCAATCCAGAGTTGAGTCGACTTGGCTCAACTCTGGATTGACTTTGATCCCGGTCTGAGTAAAGTTGAGTGCAGATCGCTCAATAACGGTCGGATCCCCGCGGTCCGCGGCCGGCTCAGCAAGTTTCCAAGAAAAGAAGGACGCAACACATGTCACGTGCAGTAGGAATTGACCTCGGAACAACCAACTCCGTCGTCTCCGTTCTCGAAGGCGGCGAGCCCACCGTCATTGCCAACGCCGAGGGTGGCCGCACCACGCCGTCGGTCGTTGCATTCTCCAAGTCCGGCGAAGTGCTGGTCGGCGAGATCGCCAAGCGCCAGGCCGTCAACAACATCGACCGCACTATCGCTTCCGTCAAGCGCCACATGGGCACGGACTGGAGCGTCGCCATTGACGACAAGAAGTACACGGCGCAGGAAATCTCCGCCCGTATCCTGATGAAGCTTAAGAACGACGCCGAGTCCTACCTCGGCGAAAAGGTCACCGACGCCGTCGTCACCGTTCCGGCATACTTCAACGACGCCCAGCGCCAGGCCACCAAGGAGGCCGGCGAAATCGCGGGCCTGAACGTCCTGCGCATTGTCAACGAGCCCACCGCGGCCGCCCTGGCCTACGGCCTGGACAAGGGCAAGGAAGACGAGCTCATCCTCGTGTTCGACCTCGGCGGCGGAACCTTCGACGTCTCCCTCCTCGAGGTGGGCAAGGATGAAGACAACTTCTCCACCATCCAGGTGCGTTCCACCGCCGGTGACAACCACCTCGGCGGCGACGACTGGGACCAGCGCGTCGTGGACTACCTGCTGACCCAGCTCAAGGTCAAGGGCATCGACCTGTCCAAGGACAAGATCGCCCTGCAGCGCCTGCGGGAGGCATCCGAACAGGCCAAAAAAGAACTCTCCTCCTCCACCAGCACCAACGTCTCCCTGCAGTACCTCTCCGTCACCCCCGACGGCCCGGTCCACCTGGACGAGCAGCTGACCCGCGCCAAGTTCCAGGACCTCACCAAGGACCTGCTGGACCGCACCAAGAAGCCGTTCCAGGACGTTATCAAGGAAGCCGGCATCAAGCTCTCCGAGATCGACCACATCGTGCTCGTCGGCGGTTCCACCCGGATGCCGGCCGTCTACGAGCTCGTCAAGGAACTTGCCGGCGGCAAGGAACCGAACAAGGGCGTCAACCCGGATGAGGTCGTCGCCGTCGGCGCCGCACTGCAGGCCGGTGTCCTCAAGGGCGAGCGCAAGGACGTGCTGCTGATCGACGTCACTCCGCTTTCCCTCGGCATCGAGACCAAGGGCGGAGTGATGACGCACCTGATCGAGCGCAACACGGCCATCCCCACCAAGCGGTCCGAGACCTTCACCACGGCTGATGACAACCAGCCGTCCGTGGCCATCCAGGTCTTCCAGGGCGAGCGCGAGTTCACCCGCGACAACAAGCCGCTGGGAACCTTCGAGCTGACCGGCATCGCACCGGCTCCGCGCGGCGTCCCGCAGGTCGAGGTCACCTTCGACATCGACGCCAACGGCATCGTGCACGTCTCCGCGAAGGACAAGGGCACCGGCAAGGAGCAGTCCATGACCATCACCGGCGGCACCGCGCTCTCCAAGGAAGACATCGACCGCATGGTCCGTGACGCCGAGGAGCACGCAGCCGAGGACAAGGCCCGCCGCGAGGCGACGGACACCCGCAACACGGCCGAGCAGCTCGCGTACTCCGTCGACAAGCTGATTGCCGACAACGCCGACAAGCTGCCCGAGGAGGTCAAGACCGAGGTCAAGGCCGACGTCGACGCCCTCAAGGCGGCCCTCGAAGGCACCGATGACGCCGCGGTGAAGACCGCGTTCGAGAAGCTGCAGGCTTCCCAGACCAAGCTCGGCGAGGCCATCTACGCCCAGGCCGGTTCCCCCGACGGTGCCACCGGCGCCCAGGGTGCACCTGCCGGCGAGCAGGCCGCCGGAGCCGACGAGGACATCGTCGACGCCGAAATCGTTGACGAAGACGAGAAGAAGTAATCATGCCGCATCACGGCAACGAAGAAGAGCACGGTTCTTCCGAGAACCGGGGCCACGGTAACGAGCAGGAGAACGAGCCGCAGAAGCCGATCATCCACGACAACCGCAAGGTTGATCCGGAGACAGGCCAGGCCCGCCACCCTGACCAGGCGCGCGCCGCAGCAGGGGACTCCGAGTCCGGGGACGCCCTGTCCCAGGCGGAGGACATCCTGAACAGTGTTGAGGTTCCGGCCGAGGAATCGGTGGCGCAGGGCGTGGACGCGGCCGCGGCGGAGGAGCTCAGGAATGACCTCCGCCGGCTGCAGGCCGAGTACGTCAACTACCGCAAGCGCGTCGAGCGCGACCGTGCCGTGGCGGGGGAGATGGCCGTCATCGGCGTCCTGAACGCCCTGCTCCCGGTGCTGGACGACGTCGACGCCGCGCGGCAGCACGGTGACCTCGCGGACGGCCCGTTCGCCGCGATCGCGGCCAAGCTCGAAAACGCACTGAAGACGTACGGCCTCGTGCGCATCGACGAGACCGGGGTGGAGTTCGATCCCACGATCCACGAGGCCCTCATCCAGCAGCCCGGCCCCGACGTCGAGATCGACACCGTCAGCCAGGTCCTGCGCTCGGGCTACAAGTCCGGCGACAGGGTGCTCCGCGCAGCCCAGGTCATCGTGGCTGTACCGGCCTAGCAGTACGTCATCGAGGTGACAGTTCGCGCCCGTGTTTCAACCAAACATGGGCGCGAACTGTCACCTCGGCACACAGATTTGAAAGGAAACGCCATTGGCTAGCCAGGACTGGGTGGACAAGGACTTTTACAAGATCCTTGGAGTCGCCAAGGACGCTTCCGACGCCGACATCAAGAAGGCCTACCGGAAGCTGGCGCGGCAGCACCACCCGGACACGAACGCGGGGGATACCGCCTCGGAGAAGAAGTTCAAGGACATCTCCGAGGCCTACTCCGTGCTCTCCGATCCCGACGAGCGCCAGCAGTACGACGCCATCCGGGCCATGGGCGGGGCCAGGTTCGCCCCGGGCGGCGCAGGCAGCGCAGCCGGCGGCGGTGCGGGCTTTGAGGACCTTTTTGGCGGGCTGTTCACCGGCGCCGGGGGACGGCATTCCGGCGGCTACAGCACCGCAGGCGGCATACCGCCCGAGTTCGCCGACCTGTTCGGCGGAGGCGGCGGCTTCGGCGGTGGCCAGTCCTACCAGCGGGCCCCGCAGAAGGGCGCGGACCGGACGGCATCAACCAGCATCTCCTTTGCCGGTGCGATCCGCGGCACCACCATCGGACTGCGCGAACCGGACGGCGAAGTCATCGACGTCCGTATCCCGGCCGGCATCAAGGACGGCCAGAAGGTCCGCGTCCGCGGCAAGGGCCAGTACGGCCCCGCGGGAAACGGCGACCTCATGGTCACAGTCTCGGTGAAGCCGCACGATTTCTACGTCCGCGACGCTGACAATCTCCGCATCCACGTTCCGGTCACTTTCCCGGAGGCGGCCCTGGGCGCCGACATCGAGGTCCCGACCATGGACGGCGACACGGTCAAGGTCCGTGTTCCGGCCGGCACCCCGTCCGGGCGCACCCTCCGCGTCAAGGGCCGGGGCGTCAAGCACGCCAAGGCCACCGGCGACCTGCTGGTGACGATCGACGTCGCCGTTCCGCGGAAGCTCAGCAAGGAAGCGGAGGACGCCGTGAAGGCGTTCGCCGCGGCCACCGCCGGCGAGGATGCCCGCGCCGGCCTGGCGGCCAAGGCCCGGCTCTAGGAACGGGGTCCTGCGATGGACATCGAGTTCGACCAGCCGATCTTCGTCATCTCCGTCGCCGCGGGGCTGGCCGACATGCACCCGCAGACGCTGCGGCAGTACGACCGGCTGGGCATCGTCTCGCCCAGCCGCGCCCCGGGCAAATCCCGGCGGTATTCCCAGCGGGATGTCATGATGCTCCGCGAAGTGCAGCGGCTCTCGCAGGAAGGCGTCTCCCTCGAGGGCATCAAACGGATCCTGCAGCTGGAGAACCAGGTGGCCGCCCTGCAGCGCCGGGTCGGTGAGCTGAGCGAAGAACTCGAACGGCGCCCCCGCGCACTGGACGCCCGCGTTTTCGCGGCAGGCACCGCCGGCGACGTCGTCAGCCTCGCCCGCGGCAAGCGGCCCAGGGCCCGCTCCCAGGCCCTGGTGGTGTGGAGGCCGCGCGGGACCGACTGAGCCCCTTGTTTGCGGACACGGCGGCGTCCAGACTTGAAGTGCCGGCCTGTTCGGCTTCTAAAACTTTCCGCTTGCTGGAGCGCCATCCCGGGAGGACTCATGCGCAATGGAGACGAACTTCGGCAGGCTTACGGACGCCTCATCGCGGCCGTCGAAGCGAACGATCCGGACGCCCTGGCCGGGATCGTCAGCCCGGACATCGTGGACCACGGCCCCGTACCGGGCCAGCCGCCGGGCCTGGAGGGCATAGTGTTCTGGATGCGGGGAATGCACTCCGGTCTCTCCGGCCTCACCGGCGTGGTCGAGGACACCGTGGTGGAGGGAGACAAAGTTGCGGGCCGGGTCACGTGGCGGGGGACCCACGCGGGGACCTTCCTGGGCCTGCCGGCCACCGGCAAACCGGTGACGGTCACCGCCATGCACCTGCTTCGCTTCGAGAACGGCCTGGCCGCCGAATGGTGGGGCGTGCCCGATGTCTATGGTGCGCTCACAGACCTGGGCGCCCGGTTCGAACTCCCGAAGGGTTAGTGCCGCTAGTCGTTGAACAGCCCGGCCAGGTCCTCCGCCGTGAGCGCGCCGCCTGACAATGCATCGCCTTCCATGACGTCCGCGAACAGCTGGGACTTCCTGGCCTTGAGCGCCATCACTTTTTCCTCGATGGTGTCCTTGGCGACGAGCCGGTAGACCATGACGTTCCGGGCCTGCCCGATCCGGTGCGTGCGGTCCACGGCCTGCGCTTCCGACGCCGGGTTCCACCACGGATCCAGCAGGAACACGTAGTCCGCCTCCGTCAGGTTCAGGCCGAAGCCGCCGGCCTTGAGGCTGATCAGGAACACCGGGGCGGCACCGTTCTTGAACTCATTGACGACGTCGGTGCGGTTGCGGGTGCTGCCGTCGAGATAGCAGAACTCGATATTCTCCTCGACGAGCCGCTCGCGGACTTTGCCCAGGAAACCGGTGAACTGGCTGAAAATGAGGGCCCGGTGGCCTTCGGCGACGAGGTCCTCCAGCTGCTCGAAGAGCACATCGAGCTTGCTGGACCGCACGCCCGAGAGCGAGGGGTCAATCAGCGAGGGGTCCAGGCTGAGCTGCCGCAGCAGCGTGAGGGACTGGAAGATCGTGAAGCGGTTCTTGTTGACGTCGTCGATCAGGCCCAGGATCTTCTGCCGCTCACGCTGCAGGTGCGTCTGGTAGACCTTCTGGTGCCGCGGGTTCAGCACCACCTCGAGGATCTGCTCCTGCTTCGGCGGCAGATCGTGGATGACCTGCTCCTTCGTGCGGCGCATCATCAGTGGCCGGACCCGGCGGCGGAGCTTGTCCAGCTGCGCCTTGTCGCCGTTCTTTTCCACCGGCTTCTGGTAGTTCTCGGCGAACCGCTTGGGGCTCGAAAAGAGACCCGGCGCGACGATCGACGTGAGGGCCCAGAACTCCATCAGGTTGTTTTCCAGGGGCGTGCCGGTGATGGCGAGTTTGAAGGCCGCCGGAAGCTTCCGGGCGCACTGGTAGGCCTTGGACTGGTGGTTCTTCACGAACTGCGCTTCGTCAAGGACCAAGCCGGCCCATTCCAGCGAGGCATAAGCATCGTAGTCGATCCGGAACAGGGCGTAGGAGGTGATGATGATGTCCGCGCCGGCCATCGCCTCTGCCGGCATCGAGCCGCTCTTCGCGAACGTCTCGCTGATGGCGCGCACCGTCAGGCCCGGCGCGAACCGGGCGGTCTCGGCTTCCCAGTTCCCCACAACACTCGTGGGGGCGACGACGAGGAACGGCGCACCCCCCGCGGCTGCGGCCGGTGCGGAACCTGCAGCGCCCGCTGAACCGGAGTCCGCTGAACCGGCGTCGGGCCCTGTTCCGGACGCCGCGGGCGGCTGCTTGGCCGGCTCCTTCGCTGCCTCTTTGGCTGCACAGATCAGCGCCAGCGCCTGGACAGTCTTGCCCAGGCCCATGTCGTCGGCCAGCACCCCGCCCAGGCCATGCCGGTAGAGGAAGCTGAGCCAGTTAAAGCCCTCCAGCTGGTACGGGCGCAGATCGGCGTTGAGCGTCGACGGCAGCGGCAGGCCCTTCACGCCGCCCTCCAGCAGCCCGCCGACAGCCGCGCGCCACGCTGCGGCCTGCTCATCGACGATCCCGAGCTGGGCCAGCTCGTCCCAGAGGCCGGCCTGGAAGCGGCTGATCTGCAGCGGGGCGTCCTTGTTGTCCTGCAGCGACCGGGCTTCATCAATCAGTGCCCGGAGCTGGTGCAGTTCGGGCAGGTCGAGGGAGAAATAGGCGCCGCTGGGCAGCAGCATGCGGGTCTGGCCGGCCGCGAGGGCGGAGAACAGGGCCGCGAAGGACACCGGCTGGCCCTCCAGGGTGATGACGATGCCAAGATCGAACCAGTCCCGGCTGTCGGTGGCCTTGGTCGAAATCGCCACCACGGGAGCCTCTTCGGCTTCGCGGTAGTCGGCAATCTCGCCGGCGGTGTCCACCGCGACGCCGGGCAGCTCGCTGAGCCGGGGGAGGACCTCCTCGGTGAAGGCCAGCGTGTCCAGGCCGCCCAGTTCGGCCGAGGCCGCCAGCCGCGGCGTCCCCCAGCCGCCGGTGGCTGACTCGCCCAGTGCGGGCACCACATCCCAGGGCTGCCCCAGGGTTTCCAGGATGCCGGCCTCCGCGGGATCATCGCGGTAGCCGTGATCGCCGCGGTGGCGCCACAGCGGCTGCGCGGTGACGAGCTTCCCGGACGTATAGTGCCACTCCCAGTGCAGCCGCACCCGGTGGTCCGCACCGTAGTTCGCGAGCAGGGACAGTGTGGGGACGGCCAGTGTGGGCAGTTCGACGGACTCGTCGGACGCCGTGACCCGGGCGGACTGCTTGAGTTTTGGATAGAAGCCGGTCAGGAACCGGCTCTCATCCCGGGCGGGAATGTGCAGGGTGGTCCCGGCAGTCACAAAGGTCAACAGCTCCTCGCTGAGCCCGCTTTCCAGCGGTGCGAGGGTGATGATCGACTCATCCGGCGCGACGCCGGGGAGGGCGTCTCCGCCGGAGGTCAGGAAGATCCCGTGGGCGGGACGGCCGATGGTTCCGACGCTCGCAGGATCAACCACGACGCCCTCGACCGTGATGGTGGGCGCGAGCGACAGCCCGCCGTTCTGATCCCCGCCGGTGCCAGCGGAGGAGACGGGGCCGTCCGTGCCGGCCGGGTTCCGCCCGTCGCGGGCGAGATTGAGTCCGACGGCGGCAGGCTGCTCCACCACCCGCACCGGCTCCTGGCCGCGGCCGTGAACCAGGGCGACGCCCATCTTCCGGGCCTGGGCCAGCAGGCTCCACAGGTTTTTGCCGGCGTAGGTGTTAAGCCCCAGCCAGGGCGCGGTGCCGGAGTGCTGGCGGTTGGCGAGGGCCGTGTGCGAGGCGAGGAATTCCTGCATCCACTCGACGTGGGCCTCGTTGCACTCGCGCCGGTAGTTCAGGTAGCTCAGAGTGTTCCAGGAAACGTCCCCGCGGATCCACTTGCCCTTGGCGCCCATGATCACGGGCCGGGCCTTCAGCTGCCGGACGCTGCGGAGAGGATCCCTGCGGCCGGTATAGGAGAAATGCGGAGCGGGTTCCTCGATTTCGAACTGGAGCGCCAGCGGAATCCCGTTGGTGGACTGTGTGATGCCGGGGCGCTCGATCAGCGGGCTGAGGGCTTGTTCCCAGTCCGGCACCTCGAGGGCCGGCGTCTGGCGGGAGGTCCGCGAAACATCGGCGGGGGTCAGCAACTGGACCCGCGTTGCGGGGTTGTCCTCGGCCGCGAACAGCAGGGCGGCCACGTGCTTGCAGTCCTTCCGGACCGGGCAGCTGCAGACGCCCACGGTGCAGCTCCAGCCGCCCGCTTTCCGGACCAGCTTCGCCGTCGTCGAATAGGGCACGTCGGAGCCGCCCCGCACTTTGCCGAGCATCAGGCCGGTGGCGGCGTCGAAGGAGATTGCGGAGACCCGGCTCCCCATGGCGTAGGCAAGCCCGGCCGCAAGGGAGCGGTCGTTGATCGCGGGTGTCTGTATTGCCAGTGCCGCACTCTCGTCCGGGTGGGAAGGCATGTGCGCACTACTTTCGGCAGTTGGTCATCAGATCCATCTTAGCGAGCCGTGGAGTGGCTTGCGGTTTCGTCCTTGGACGGGGGGATGTCCGGAAGGGCGGCCATGGCCCGAGACTAGCCCCGCCCCGCGGCGAGACCGGTCCCGTCCCGGGGCTGTGTGGAAAAGTGGTGGCCGGCGGCAGGAACGTGCACCCAAACTTCGCCTGACGTTCAGCTCCGACTCAACTGCCGGGCGGCCGGAGCAAATACGGTGAAATGGTTCGGAGCGCCATCTGCATTCAACGGTGAGGATTTCCTATGAGCAACAGCCCTTCCATCAGCCTGTCCGCAACTGACTACGCCCCGGTCCTGACCCGGCACAGCCTCGCCGGTGGCGACGCGGAGGTGGTCGACGCGAACGTGGACGTGGTCAACACCATGTACGCGGAGCTCCTCGACGTCGAGGAAATCGCCCCGAACGCACTCCGTAGCTACTACGTGGACTTCTACCTGACACAGTCCCTGGCCGGCGGCTTCGCCCAGTACGTGTTCACCGCGCCGGAGCGCGAGGATATTGACCCTTACGTTCGCGACGGGCTGTCAGGGATGGGGGCCGTGGGGCATCTGGAGCTCTTCAACCGCACCGTGGCGGCATTCGAATCGCTCACCGAGGAGGAAGCCGACGCCTATCTTGACGGGGATACGGAGCTGGACGCGGACGGCCCGGAGGGGGCAACGGACCGGAGCCAAGGCACCACGCATGCGGTGCAGCGGCTGGAAGAGCTCGATGCCGAGTTCGAATCGCTCGTGGAGACCGAGGACATCACCGCGCTTAACGCGGCTTGGCTTCGCGCCCAGCAGGATCTCCTCATCCTGGACGAGGAGGAACTCGACCGGCACATCGCCGAACGTGTTTCCCGGATCCCGAATCTGGAGGAACGCCAGGCCGAGGCGGCGGAAGATGAGCTGATGAACGCTCCGGGATTCGAGCTGATCATCCGTGAACTGTGCGACGTTGCGGGGCACACGCTGCTGAAGGTCACCATGGGCGACCCCAACTACGACCACGATGGCCACCGTGCCCTGGCCTGGCACTTCACCACGGACCAGGGCGAGTTCCTCATGGTCGAAGAGGACGACGAAGCCTTCATGATCCACCCGGAAACCCGAGAGATCGTGGCCGCCGTCGAGTTCGCGGAGGAAGACGCCTAGGCAGGAGACTCTCCTCCGCGAACCCGGCAGTCTTTAGTAGGAGCCGGCGGCTGTTGTGATCATTTCGCCGGAGGGCGCCACGAGGTACCAGACCTTGTTGACGTCCTGGCCCAGGATGTCCCCTGCAGCTTTGTCCTTTTCGAAGTAGTAGATGGGCATGCCGTTGATGGTGACCTGCTTCTTGCCCTCGGGGGTTGTGATGGTTCCCAGGGTTCCGGTGACGCCTTCGACGGCCGGGGCGTCCGAGGTGGTGAGGACGGGAGGCCACGCGGTGAGGCATCCGCCGGTGCAGGCGCTGGTCCCCGAATCCTTTGTGTCCTTCGTGAAGTAGTAGACGCTCATGCCTTTGCCGTCCACCACGATCTTGCCGAGCTTGGACTCGGCCACGTTGAGCTCTGCCGCCATGGCCGAGGCGGGAGCCGAACTGGCGGCCGCGGAGGTCGCAGGAGCTGAAGCGGCGGGAGCGCTGGTTGCCGGCGCAGCCGCCGTCGTCGTCGGTGTTGTGGTGCCGCCGCCGCCAGCACAGCCGGAAAGCAGTGCTGCGAGGGCGAAAGCGGACAGGCCAATGCTGAGGTGCTTCTTCATGTGCTGCTCCTTGACTCGTGCCGGCCAACTCAGAGTCCGGCGTTAACCCATATGACGCCGCCGGGTGAAAAATGGTTCACGGCGGGGGCATTGAACTTTTCCGGCGCCCCGCACGTCGTACGGGGCAGAAGAGCAGAACCACACGAGGCCGGGGAGGCATGGCATGTCGCTGGACGAAGACGTCGTGGCCGCGATCTACCGCGATCACGGGACGGCCTTGAAACGTTTTGTCCTCGGTGCCTCCAGAGATCCGCACCTGGCGGATGACGTGGTGCAGGAGACCGTACTGCGCGTCTGGCAGCAGGCGCCGGAGATCACCGGCAGCCTGCGCAGCTACCTGTTCAGGACGGCCCGCAACATCATGATCGACAACTACCGAAAAGCCCAGCGCAGGCCCCTCGAAGCCACGGAGCGCGATCTGGCTGATCCTGTAGACGCTGCTGAACGCGTCGACGAACTCCTCAACAGGGTCCTCATGGAGGAGGCGCTGCTGCGGCTCAGCGCCGAGCACCGGGGCGTCCTGGTCGCCCTCCACTACCGCCGCTACACGGTTCAGGAGGCCTCGAAGACGTTGAATATCCCCAGCGGAACAGTGAAGTCCAGGGCGTTCTACGCCGTGCGGGCGTTGCGGACGATCCTTGACGAAATGGGGGTGCAGCGGTGAACGGAACGGACCTCCACCAGCTGCTCGGCGCCTATCTGCTGGGCGGACTCGAGCCCGCCGACGCCGCAGCCTTCGAGCAGCACCTGGAATCCTGTGCTGTGTGCGGGCAGGAGCTCGACGAACTCGCAAGCCTCCCCGCTCTGCTGGATGCGGTTCCAGTGACCGAGGCCGTCGCCCTCACCGCCGTGGCTGTCGCGGCAGGCCCCGGACAGGCGCGGGCAGCCGGGGCTGTTCCCGTGCCCAAGCGGCTGCTCGATGAGTTGTCCGCCCGCCGCCGGAAGGTACGACGCCGGTGGTCGGCAGCGGTGGCGGCCGTCGCCGCGGCCTGCCTCGCGCTAGGGGTCCTGGCCGGACCGCTGCTCAACCAGCCGGCCAAGCCGGACGCCAGCTACTCCGTCCAGGCCGGCGACGGAGTGCAGTTCACCGTGGGCCTGGTCAAGAAGACCTGGGGAACAGAGCTCGCGGTCGACGGCCGGAGCCTGCCGGTGGACGGCACCTTCTCGCTCTGGGTAAAGGACCGCGACGGCGGCGAAGACCGCGCGTGCGCCTGGACGGCTACCCCCAGCGGCAGGGTCAAGATCACCGGCGCCACCCCTGTACAGCTCGCCAGTATCGTCAGCGTCGAGATGCGCAACGCTCAGCAGCAGACGGTGGCCGTCGTCGCCGTGCCACGCACCTAGCAGCTCTCTCCATACGGCCCGGCCCCGTCCGTCTCCCGGGCGCCGGCCGGAATCCAGTGCCTGGTTCCCTTTCCTGTCGCACCCCCCTGCTCTACTGATGGCGGAGGGGTGGTGAGCTCCTCCCACATCTGCGGACCAGCACAACCGCACCGGCGAATGGGGATTCGTTATGGAACAGGGTTATGAAGTTGTCAGCTCAGGGAAAAACCTGGCACTCCGCATCACCGCACCGGGAAGGACCAAGCCGGCGGTGGTCATCTCCTGGCATCCGGAGCAGGAGCAAAACCGCATCGATGTCAGCGGCATCGTCCGGGAAGTAAGGGGTCTCGCGGACGTTTTCTGGCTGGAAAACGGTCCGGAAAGCTACGCCTTCGGCGATCACCTGCCAGCAGGGGCCCATGTCTTCGGTAACGCGGCACGAGTCTACTCGGCCGACCTCCGGTGGATGCAGGACGTGTTTCAGAGCCCGTTGCGCCTGGCCCGGGACCGGCCGGCGGCAGCCCGTGCGGCCGAAGATGTCATCGAGGACGTCCTGAGTCTCATCACTGTGGTCCCCCCTAAAGCGACGCCGGCGCGCAGCGCAGGGCGGCGGGTCCGCGGAACGATCAAGGCCTTCGAGAGCGCGGGATCCCGGGCCATCGTCGAACTGCCAGACGGCTCGTGCTGTTCCATTCAGCGGGAACGCGTTGTACCTCCCGTTCGGCTCGATTGGATGCTTTCGCTCGGGCAGTCCGTTGAGGGCGAGCTCAATGACGAGGACAAAACCCTTGACATCAACAGACTGAAGTCCGTTCCGCGGCTCGCGGAACTCTACCGTTCCGGCGACCTCGTCCTGGCCCTTGCCGAACAGGTAAGCGCGAACAGCGCCAAGCTCACCCTCTATCCGGGATCCAGCTGGGCCGTAGCCGCGGCCCGCATCTCCTCGAATCCACTCGACACGGCCGACAGCCTCGTGACGGAGGGTGAAGTGGTCGTGGCGCGCTTCCTCCGGGAGCGCGGGGCAGTCGTGCTGTCCCTGCTCGACGTGGATGACGGCGCCGAGGTCCAGCCGGCGCCGGCCTTGCTCATGGGCGGAACCCCCTGGCTTCAGGCCGGACGGCATCTTGCCGAACAGTCCACCGCAGGCAGGACCTTCCCTGCCGCCTCGATCGGGCACCCTGGCGGGGCCGGTACCCCCGATCCGGGCAGCACCGCAGCGGACTCCCTCCCGCTGCCGGCCAAGCCCTCGACCGCGCTGAGGTCGGCCCTCCTGCAGCTCGAGAGCGGACGGCGGAAAATTGCCGGCCTCCAGGAACTCGTGTCTGCCACCAGCCGGGCCGGGGCCGGGCTGGTCAGGCTCCAGCAGGAGCATGACGAGCTCAAACTGCTGCTGGAGGCGGAGCGGGAGCTCGCCGGTGCGCTCCATGCCGAGTTGGAGACGGAGCGGGGCAGGGTTGCCAAGCACCGGGAAGATCTCCGGAGGCTCCGTACCCGCAACCGCGAATCCCAACAGGCGCTGCAGCGGGCGGCCGCAGATTCGGACGGGCTGTTCGTGACGTCCGACGACCGCCTGCGGCACGATGTCTATCTGTCCTGGGCCAGGAACACCCTGCCGACCGACAAGGCCCGGCAGCCGTTGCCGCGGGAATGGGCGGCAGGGCCCGGCTTCGCAGCCTCCCTTTACGCTTTCACTGAACCGGGCGTCGTTGCGAAGGCGCTGAAAGCGGCGGTGGGGATCCTCACAGGGACCGCGGAGCGCACTGCAACGCGCAGCACGGCCCGCGAGATCCATCCCTTACGGGAGAACGCCGGCGGCGACGCACCACAGCTCCGCCGCGAGGACGGCGCCAAGTGTTTTCGTGCCGCGATCGAACAGAATGTGCCGGCGGCCCGCCGGCTGCACTTCTGGAAGCTCCCGGACGGCACTATCGAACTGTCCCGGGTCGTGGTCCACGACGACTGCAAGCCCTGAGCCAGCGGGGGGCCTGTCGCCGTACGGACTGCCGGGGACGGCAGGCCCGTCCCGTACGGACTGCCTGGAGCGGCAGGCCGGCGGCTGAGGCAAGCTACATCTTGGCGAGTTTGGCGCGCACGATCATGAAGACGCCGTAACAAATGAGGCCGGCGCCCACGGCCGCCAGCATGTAGACACCGAAGGGCTGTTCACGCAGCGCCTTCAGGCCGCCGTCGAGCCCGGTCGATTCTTCGGGATGGACCCTCACAGTGGCAATGATGATCAGCAGGCCCGCCAGCAGCAGGGCGATGCCCTTGGCGGCGTAGCCCGCGACGCCCAGTGCCTTCACCGCGGACTGCGCCTGCTGAGATGCAGGGAGCCTCAGGTACTTCTTGAAGGACTGGCGGAAGCCCCGGATGGCATAGATGATTCCGGTGACGGCAACCGCGGCCCCGATGGCGAGCAGGAGCACGTACCCGCCGGGGGCCTGCATCACGGTGACGGTGAGGTCGCTCGTGGAGCTGCTGTTCTCCTTGCCGGCGCCCATGGCGAAGGACGCTAGGGTCACGGCGAGACCGGCGTAGACCACGGCCTGGAGGGCGGCCTTGAGCTTCTTCCCGAGCTTCTTCTTGGCCGGGAGGTGTTCAAAATCGAAGATGGCGTCGCTGGTCTGCCAGAGCGCCAGCGCAACGCAGGCCGCGAACGAGCCCCACAGCAGCAGTGGACCCGCCGGCTGGCCGGCCAGTTGCTCCACGGCGCCGCTGACATCCGCCTTCCCCGTGCCGCCCGTGGCGAGCCGGATGGCAACGAGACCGATCAGGAAATGAAGGATGCCGCTGACCGCAAACCCGGCCCGCGCCACTACTTCCAGCGCGCGCGAGTTGGTGGCGTCCTCGGTCGCATCGGCGACGTCCTTCAGTTCCTTTTTGATGGCGGATCCCTCAACTGACTCGGTTGTTCGGCCGGACGAGGGCTCCGCCCGGGGCATGCATCTTAGCTAATCGTGCCACGCCGGCCCGTCCGGGAAAAGCATCCGGGGCTTCGGGCTTAGGCTGTATCCGGACAGTGGCCTGGGGAGCCGTGCCCTGGCGGGTTGACGCCTGCGGGCAACGCTGTGGTGCGGCTTAGCGCCGCCGGTAGCTGAGGTCGAAGATGAGCCGCCCGGCCTCATGGGCCTTGTTCTCGAAACTGGTCGGGATCCGGCCCTCGAATCTGGGAGCCCAGCCGCCGGCCTGATCGATGCCTTCGTTGGGGCCTGTATGTTCCGTGCTGACCGGTGCACGGCCTTCCTTGACCGGCGCCCCGCCCACGAGGGACTCGACGCCGGATTCCCAGACCTGGGTGAGGGGGCTTTCCGCACCGTTGCGCTCACCTTCGTGCAGGTTCTCGAAATCGGGGGAGTCCGCCAGGACCTCGCGGACGTGGACGGCGTAGTTGGACCAGTCGGTCGCGATGCGCCAGATGCCGCCCGGTTTGAGGGCGCGCGAGGCAAGCTCGGCGAAGGCCGGCTGGATGAGGCGGCGCTTGTGGTGCCGGGACTTGTGCCACGGGTCGGGGAAGAAGACCCACAGTTCCGTCACGGAGCCTGTCGGGAGCATGGTGGCGAGGACCTCGGGCGCGTTTGCCTCCACGACGCGGACGTTGCTCAGGCCGCGGCTGTTGATCTTGATTAGTGTGTTGGCCAGGCCGGGGGTGTACACCTCGACGGCGAGGAAGTCCGTATCCGGGTTCTCCTCGGCGGCGTGGCAGACGGCGTCGCCCAGTCCCGAGCCGATCTCGACGATCAGCGGGGCGGTGCGGCCGAATTCGGCTTCGGCCTCGAACACGTAGTCCGGGTGGACGGACGTGTTGGCGATGTGGCGCGGGACCTCGACGGCCCAGCGGTCAGAATGCTCTTCCCAGGCGGCCTGGCGACGGCCCTGCAGTCGGGTGCCGCGGCGCACGAAGCTGACCGGGCGTCCCCCGTAGGTGCCGAAGGAGGCCTGGGTGCCGGGAGTCACCGGGCGGGGCGGCTGCGTTGGCTCCGGCGTCTGGGGTGTTTCTGGGGATTCACTCATCACATCCAGAATACCGGCGCCCGGCGTCGCGGCCTCCTTCCCGCGGGCGGGGTTGACGGTGCTCTCGGCAGGGGCGGTGCGCTCCGGCCTGCCAGAATGGGTCCGTGACTCGACCCAAGAACGCCCCGGACTCCGCGCTCGGCAGCAGGCCCGGCCTCAGGGACCGCCCCAGCACGCTCGTGGATGCCGAGATCGACGACGTGCCCGCGGCCGCGCCCACCAGCGTCGGCAGCCGCCGCGCGCTGGTCTACCTGGGCCTGTGCCTGGTCCTGATCGGACTGAACCTCCGCACAGTCTTCGCCAGTTTCTCTGCGGTCCTGCCCGAAGTGACGGCCGACGCCGGACTGCCGGGCTGGGCGGTGGTGGTCCTCACCACGGTGCCGGTGACGCTGCTCGGGGTGTTCGCCCCGCTCGCCCCGGTACTGGCGCGCCGTTTCGGCGCGGAGCGCGTGCTGCTCGGTGCCATGGCGGTACTGACCGCCGGACTGCTGCTGCGGCCGTTGGACGCCGCGGGGGCCGGACATCTGCCCGCGCTGCTGGCCGGAACGGCGGCCTGCGGCGCCGCGATTTCGCTCTGCAACGTGCTGCTCCCGGGCCTCGTGAAGCGGGACTTCCCGCACCGGCTCGGCCTGATGGGCGGCCTCTACACGACAGCGATCTGCGCCTCGGCGGCCCTCGGCGCCGGTTTCACCTACCCGGTTTTCAGCGCGACGGGGGAGTGGACGGTGGCGCTGTGGTTCTGGGCGCTGCCCGCCGGCGTCGTCCTTGTGCTGTTCCTGCCGCTGGCCGTGCGGCAGCGCCACGGCCAGCACCAGCGGGTGGCCGACGGCGTCAAGGTGTGGCGCTCGGCCATCGCCTGGCAGGTGACCATCTTCATGGTCCTGCAGGCGATGATGTCCTTCAGCGTATTTGCCTGGCTGGCGCCGATCCTGCGCGAACGCGGGGTGGATGGAGCTACGGCCGGGCTGATCGTCTCCGCCTCGATCGTGTTGCAGATGCTCGGTTCCCTCTTCGCCCCGGCCCTGGCCGCCCGGTTCCGTGACCAGCGCGCCATCAACACCGTGGTGGCGCTGATGACCGGTGGCGGGTTCGCCCTGAGCATCTTCGGCCCGCTGGAGCTGATCTGGCTGTGGACCGGGCTGCTCGGCCTGGGCCAGGGCAGCCTGACGGCCGTCGCGCTCACCATGATCATGCTGCGCACCCGCGACGGCCACACCGCCGCCCACCTGTCCGGCATGATGCAGGGCGTCGGCTACGGGCTGGGGTCCACCGGCACGCTCTTGGTCGGCCAACTGCACCAGTCCACCGGGTCTTTTGCCGCGGCCGGGATCCTGTTCCTCGCCGTCGGTGCCCTCGGCGCGGTGTTCGGCTACCGTGCCGGGCGGAACCGATTCATCGGCGGCTGACCGCCTTCAGCCAGCCCTCCCAGCCCAACTGACTAGCAGTTGTTGTCGTTCTGGGCGCTCAACACGACAACTAGTGCTAGTCAGTTGGGGACCGGAAGGAGTCCTCAGCCGCGCAGGTCTTTGCCCTTGGTCTCCGGGATGCTGAAGATGAACAGGATGCTGATGACCAGCAGGACCACGGCGTAGAGATTGAAGGCCTGGGCCATGTTGATGTCCTTGAGCCACTGCTGCAGGTACGGCGCGGTTCCGCCGAACGCGGCCACGCAGATCGAGTAGGGGACGCCGACGCCGACCGTGCGGATGCTGGTCGGGAACAGTTCGGCGAACACGGCTGGAACGATCGCGGCGCTCGCAGCGATGAAGATCAGCATCACGGACATACTGACCGCCAGCTGCCAGGCCGAATCCTTGAGCAGCCACGTCATCGGGAAGTGCAGCACAGCCGCGCCGGTGGCACCGGCCCACAGCACTTTCTTGCGCCCGATCCGGTCCGAGAGCTTTCCCCAGAACGGCAGGGCGGCGATGAAGACCACGTTGCCGATGACACCGGCCCACAGCGCTTCGCCGCGGTCGATCTTCAGCGCGGTGGTGGCGTAGCTGGGCGCCACGACGCCCCAGATGTAGTAGATGACGGTGAGCCCGACGGTCAGGCCGATCACCTGGAACGCCTGCTTGCGGTGCCGGACGATCTGCGGCCAGATCGGTTCGCGCTTCTCGGCCGGGGATTCACCCTCGAAGACGCTGCTTTCGTGCATCCGGGCGCGCATGACCAGGGCGTAGAGGCCCATCACGGCGCCGATCAGGAACGGGATCCGCCAGCCCCAGGCGTTCATCATTTCGGTGCTGAGGCTCATGTTCAGGACCGCGCCCAGCAGCGTCCCGAACAGGATTCCCACGGTGCCGGAGGTGTAGATCAGGGTCGACCAGAGCCCGCGGCGTTCCCTGGGCGCGATCTCGGACAGGTAGGTCTGCGACGACGGCAGCTCACCGCCGTGCGCGAGCCCCTGGACCAGCCGGGCCACGAGGAGCATCAGGGACGCCCAGACGCCGACGGCCGCGAAGGTGGGGGCAATGCCGATCAGAAGGCTGCCAAGCGAGGCCAGCCCGACGGCGAGCGTCATCGATGTCTTGCGGCCCACCCGGTCGCCGATCCAGCCAAACAGGAACCCGCCGAACGGCCGTGCCACGAAGCCGACGGCGAAGATCGCCAGGGTGGACAGCACCGCTGAGGCGGGGTCCGCCTTGCTGAAGAGCTGGCTGGCGATGAAGGGCGTGAAGGTGGCGTAGATGGCCCAGTCGTACCATTCGACGGCGTTGCCGATGCCGGTTCCGACGATGGTTTTCCGGAGGGCCCGGGCTTCGCGCTGCGGGTTGAGCGTGGTTGTCATTGGATCTCTCTAGGGTCAGTTGCGGATGGCGGGAGCTGCGGCTGCAGCGGCCGAGCCGGAGCCGGCGGCCAGGGCCGTAAGGCGCTGCAGGGCCAGTTCGGCGTAGAGCGCCGCGCCGTCGGCGAGGACCCCGTCGTCGAACGTGGCGTAGGGGGAGTGGTTGAACGGGGTGGCCGTGTGGTCCGCGCCGGGGGCGACGGCACTGAGGCCCACGAATGTGCCGGGGACTTCGGCCAGGACGCGCGAGAAATCCTCGGAGCCGCTTATCGGCGTTGCCCAGCGGGAGAGCCTGGAATCGCCGAACATGCCGGCGATGACGCTTTCGGCGGTGTGCGTTTCGTCCTCGTCCGTAATGGTGAGGGGGTATTCCTGCTGGTAGTCCACGTCCACCTCGAGGCCGTGCGCGGCGGCGATTCCCTTGAGTAGCCGGGGTACGGATTCCATCATCTTCTGCCGGGACTCTTCGGAGAAGGTCCGGATGGTGGCCTCAATGCGGGCGGTTTCCGGGATGACGTTGCGTTTGGTGCCGGCGTGGAGCACCCCCACGGTCAGGACCACGGGATCGAACATGTTGAACTGACGGGTAATCATGACTTGCAGGGCCGTCACCATTTCGGCGGCCGCCGTGACCGGATCCTTGGCCGAATGCGGCGCGGAGCCGTGGCCGCCGGCGCCCAGCACGGTGACCACCAGCCCGTCGGAGGCGCTGAGCATGACGCCCGGCTTCGTGCAGAACGTGCCGTGCGGCTCAAGGGAGGAGAACACGTGCATGCCGTAGGCGGCGTCCACCCGGCGTCCGGACGCTTCCAGGACGCCCTCGCGGATCATGTAGCTGGCGCCGTCGAAGCCCTCCTCGCCGGGCTGGAACATCAGGACGACGTCGCCGGCGAGTTCGTGCCGCCGCTCGGCCAGGAGGGTGGCGGCTCCGGTGAGCATGGCCGTGTGGAGGTCGTGCCCGCAGGCGTGCATGGCGCCGTCGATCCGCGAGGTGAACGCCGCGCCGGTCTTCTCCTGGACGGGCAGGCCGTCCATGTCCGCCCGGAGCAGCACTGCGGGCCGGTGTGCCTGCCCGTCGGCGGCCTCCCGCCACGGTCCCTGTCCGCGGAGGACCGCAGTGACCGACGTCGTGTCCTGGCCGAGGGTGATCTCGTACGGGAGCCCGTCGAGGGCCTTGAGCACTTTCTCCTGGGTCCGCGGCAGATCCAGGCCGATCTCCGGTTCCCGGTGCAGTTCGTGCCGGAACCGGGCGAGGTCCCTCTGCAGTTCCTTGGCGTCTGCGGCGATCGGCATCCGTCCTCCTGGTCTATGGTTGGTCCGTCCGGATACCCGGACTCTTGGTTTCTTACTCCGTTCGTTCCATTTTGCAGTGGCGCGCCTCACATTCCACGGACTCGCTGGAATAATGCAAGGAACAGGGCAAATGATGCGTTTTCACGCAGCGGCGAAGGTTTGGAGGTGCAATGGAGCTCAGCGAGGAAGACTTGGCGCTCATCAATGCGCTGCAGATAGCTCCGCGCCTGAGCTGGCAGGACGCCTCGGACGTCCTGGGCGTCCACGCCACCACGCTCGCGGCCCGCTGGGAGCGACTGCGCTCAGCCGGCGCCTCCTGGGTGACGGCCCACCTGATCGGTGATCCGAAGCAGATGTGTCTGGCCTTCGTGGATATCGACTGTGAGATGCACCGACGGGCCGAGGTCACGGCCGCGCTCGCCGCCCTTCCCGCGGTGGTGACCGTCGAGGAGGCCGCGAGCAACCGCGACCTGATGCTGACCGTGATCACGCCCTCCCTGGAGGCGTTCAGCGCCGACGTCGTGGCCCGGTTCAAGGACATCAATGGGCTGCTGAAGTACCAGACCGCGCTCTGCACCCGGCTGCACAGCGGCGGCGACGCCTGGCGGCTCAACGTTCTGGAGCGCTCCCAGCAGGCGGCGCTTCGTGCGCTGGCGGGTCCGGAAACCGCGGGGCTGCTGCCGGCGAAACCCGTCGGTCCGCCGCTGCCCGCCAGCCATCTCGCCCTGCTGCCTTTCCTGTCCCGGGACGGGCGCGCGACGTCGGCCGAAATCGCCCGCGCCCTGGGCCGGCACCCCGCCACGGTGCAGCGCCAGCTGAACCGGGTCCTGGCCAGCGGAATACTGTCCTTCCGGTGCGAGGTGGCGCAGAAGTATTCCGGCTACCCGGTGACCTGCCAGTGGTTCGCCAACGTCCCGGCGGGCCAGCACGAGGCCGCCGCGACGCAGCTCCGCGGCCTGCGCAACGTCCGGTTGAGTGCCTCCACCACGGGCCGGACGAATTTCGTGATCATCATGTGGCTGCATTCGCTGGCGGAGGTGATGAATGCCGAACTGGCGCTGCGGCAGCGGGTGCCGGGCATCGAGCTGGCCGAGAGCGTCGTGATGCTCAGCACCGTCAAGCGCGTGGGCTGGATGCTGAACCCGGACTCGACGGCGAGCGGCGCCGTCGTCGTCCCCGCCCAAGGCCTCGACGTGCAGGGTTAGCCCAACTGGCCGGCAATAGTTGTCGTTCCGCGCGCCCTAAACGACAACAACTGCGCTAATTGGGGGCGCTCTCCCAGCGTCGGGGGCCGGTACCGCCGCTGGTTGCCGGAGTTGCGGGTGGAGGAGATCAGCCCGTTGCGTTCGTAGAAATGCAGGGCCGACGGCGCCACGCCGCTGCGCTCGGACACCTCGCCGATACTCAGCAGGTGGTGCGCACCGCCCGCCAGCTGTGGCATGCTTCCCCTTTAGCCTTCACCCAAGCTTCGCCGAAAACTCCCCAGCGAAACCGCGGGAGGACGGGCCTTGACCTGAACTTTAGTTGAGGTCCTACGGTTGCGTCCATGACTATCGATCAGGCCACGCCCTTGCCCCGTACCGCCCCCGCCCCGGCCCCGGAATCGGCCGGCATCTTCCACCGCAGCTACCTGCTGGTGACCCTGGGCGCCTGCGCCCTGGTGTTCCTGGCCGCCTTCGAGTCCATGGCGGTCACCACCATCATGCCGCTCGTCAGCCGCGAGCTGGACGGCGCCGGGCTCTACGCGCTGGCGTTCGCCGGTCCTCTCGCCACCGGGGTCATCGGTATGGTGGCGGCCGGCAACTGGTCCGACCGACGGGGTCCCGTCGGACCCCTGTACGCCTCCGTGGCCCTGTTCGTGCTGGGCCTCCTGATCGCCGGAACGGCCGGGAGCATGGCCGCCCTGGTGGCCGGCCGGCTGGTGCAGGGCCTCGGCGGCGGCGCCATGACGGTGGCCCTCTACGTCGTGGTGGCCCGGATCTATCCGCCGGTACTGCACCCGAAGATCTTCGCCGCGTTTGCCGCAGCCTGGGTGATCCCCTCCCTCGTGGGCCCCTTCGCCGCCGGACTCGTGGCCCAGCTCGCCAGCTGGCACTGGGTCTTCCTCGGCGTCGTGGGCCTGGTGGTGCCGGCGCTGCTCATGATCGTTCCGGCCCTGCGCGGACTGCACGGCACCCCCGCGGGCGAGTTGACGGAGAGCGAGCCGACGTCCAAGCCGGGCCGGGCGCCGTGGGGCTATGGGCGGCTGGCCTGGGCAGCCTTGGCCGCGCTCGCCGTGCTGGGCCTGAACCTGTCCGCCGAGGTCCCGGTCGCCGGCGGCGTGCTCGCGGCAGCCGCCGTCGCCGTGGCGCTCGTCGCCGTCCGTCCGCTCGTGCCCCGCGGCACGCTCACGGCGCGCCGCGGGCTCCCCAGCGTGATCCTCACCCGCGGGCTGGCGTCGGCGGCTTTCTTCGGCGCTGAGGTGTACCTGCCCTACCTGCTGGTGGAACGCTACGTCTTCGCACCGGCCTTTGCCGGCCTCACCCTCACCGGCGGAGCCCTCGCATGGGCCGCGGCGTCCGCCATCCAGGGCCGGCTCGGACCCCGACTGGACCACCGGCGCGCGGTCCGGATCGGTGCGGGGCTGGTGCTCGGCGCCGTCGTCCTGGCCCTGGTGACCACCGTGCTTGGCTGGCCGGCCGCCGTCGCGATCACGGGGTGGCTGTTTGCCGGCGGGGGCATGGGGCTGATGTACCCGCGGTTGAGCGTGATGACCCTGGCCCTGTCGACCAAGGACACCGAAGGCTTCAACAGCTCGGCCATGTCGATTTCCGATTCCCTCGGCGGCGCGCTGGCACTCGCCACGACGGGAGTCGTCTTTGCCACATTCACGACGACGGCGGCCTCCTTTGCCGGGGTCTTCGCGCTGACCGCTGCCATCGGCGTCGCCGCCGTTGTGGTCGCCCCGCGCGTGGCCGCGCCTTCCGCCGGCAGCTCCGGGGCCTAGGGCGTGGCGTCTCCCTCGATCTTCAGCAACCCCAGCCGGAAGGCACTAAGCCTCCGGCCGCTGAGCGTCAGCGGCAGGTGCCTTGACGCGTTCTGCATTTTTCTTTTCGGTCCGCAATCTCCGCATCGGGCTGACACTCCGCGCGGTGGGCTGGACTCCGGATTCCTCCGGGAGCATCCCGGCAGGCCTTGAGACCCAATGATGCAGGAGCACGGCGGCCACCAGGAGTACGGCCAGGTAAGCGATCGTGAGGGTAATCCATCCTAGAGGTGGCTCCCACCGTGGTGCGGTGACCATGTCACTCCAATTGGATCGGTCTTCCAGTCCGATGACATAGCGGCGCATCCCATTAATGAAGGCGTAGAAGTGGCCGAACACCATTACCGTGAGCAGCACGGCGCTGGCGCGGCGCGCAGAATCGGCCTGGCCAACGGTGAAGGACCGTACGGCTATGCCGCTTGCCGCAATCAGCACCACAACCAGTGCCAGGATGTAGCGCCCTTGCCAGATGATGCCGACGTCCTTCGCCAGGGGAATCTGAAGGATCGGGGGGAGGGCGACGACTGCTGTCAGGAGAAAGCCCACCGCGAGCCGCCCGGGTCTGTTGCCAATAGACAAGGCTGCACACACCGCACCGATGATCAGGGCAGCCCAGACGGCGAGCACCCCCGTCGGGCCTAAGGTGTCGAGCCAGCCCAGATAGGAAACATAGCCCGTTGCGAAGTCGAACGTCCGATCGAGCATGACCGCCACGATCTGCACCGGAGGGTCCTCAGAGCCATTCCCTACTAAGTTCTGAAGGCTGTTGGCGTACCTCAGCCATATCAGCGACAGTGCGCAGCCGAGTGCAACTACAGCTGCCATGGCCCAGACAAACCGGTGCCGCAGCACGGACACCATGGGCCGGTAACCGAATATCAACAAGGAAGCCGTCACCCCCAGCGCCAGCCATAACAGTGACGCGGCGCGGGTGTTAGCCAGCACCACAGCGGACATTGCGGCAAGCGCCAGGGGAACCTTCCAGGAAGCCCTGGATTCGACTCGTTCCCAGGTCAGGGAGAGCGCGCAGAACATGGCCATGGAGGTTGCGACCTCGAGGGAATTGGGATTCACGGCCCCAGAGAGAAACAGGACCATTGGAGTTATTGCGAATGTTCCGACGAACAGTGGAGCCCTCCACCGGCGCAGGCCACTCAGGGAAAACAGAGCCACTGCAATGAACGCAGCAGTGAACAGGCCGCTGACAATTCTCATCGTATAGACGGCTTCGTCGCCGGACATGAAGAGGCTGGGGATGCCCGCGACCGCGTAGTACATGGGGTTGTAGCTGCCGGCGCTCGTGAGGGCGCGAACGATTGTGGTGTCGGACGGGAGGCTGGGGCTGCAATCGGCCGTCAACAGAGCGTTGCCCGCGTAACAGGTCTGTAGCTTGTCCGTGGATGCAATGTACTGGGGAACCAGTACCTGTGTTCGTTCGCCTTGAGCCACACCGGAATCGCCTCGAAGCTGCCCGCGCACCACGGCTGCCGCCTTAATGACGTGGGCTTGTTCGTCCGGGACGGAGATGAGCGGGCTGGCCAAGGACCAAAGAGTCGTTAACAGGCCGACCAGGGCAAACAGGGCGAGGAAGCGCAGGAGCCCCCGGGACTCTTTTCCTGATTTCACTGGGGGTTGGCATCTCCCTGTTTCGACTGCGGTTAAGTTCCTAACCCTACTTGGTCTTTCTTGTCGTACAGCGAGCACGGTCCGGCCGCGCTTGGATGCTGGATATGGACAAGGGGGTGCCTGGCATAGACTCTTTTGGTGTCCTGAATGACGGAACGTCGGGCAATTCAACTACACGGGCGGTATTCAGATCATTCGGGAATCTTTCACGAGGCTCCTGAGGCGTGTCCAAGCTTCTGTGCGCAATGGACACCTGGTGAAGTTCCTTGTGGTGGGGGTGGCTTCCTTCGCAATCGACCTCGGTTTGCTTGCCCTGCTGCACGAAGTGGGCGGGGTTGATCTGTGGATCGCCACGCCAATCGCGTTCCTGGCCAGTCTCGTGTTCAATTTCTTCATCCAGCGTAAGTTCACTTTCCAGTCGAACTCGCGGGCCCACCTGAGCTTTCTGAAGTATGGGACCCTGGTGGTTTTCAACCTCGTGGCCACAGACCTGGTCGTCAATCTCATTGCGGCTTCCGGACAGTCCTACGCCATCGGCAAGGTGGCCGCGACGGTCGCAACCACTGCCTGGAATTTTCTCCTCTACAAGCACTGGATTTTCAAGCCCGCGAACGCGGGCGCCGGACACGTGGACCTGACGCCGACCGGCATCCTCGGACCAGTTCCATCCCCTGAGGATCAGGGCATGCCTCCCAAATAGATTGCCCGCCACCCGCTGACTTGAAAATGTGGCTCGTTACAAGAAACGCTGGACCGAGCCTGACGGTCACGTGGTCAGGCGTTCCGGGGCAGGCCGAGCACTTAAACCCACCACGCCTGCGACGGGAAAGGCCGGCCGCGCCGGCCGGGGCCCGGGAATCGGAGCTCAGCGGGCGGCGAGCCGGGTGGCGCGCAGCACGGCATCTGTGAGCCCGGCAGCCTCGCCGTCCGGGCCCGTCGCACTGCGGCGCCGGCTCTCCAGGACGTCGACGTGCCACTCGGGTGCCTCGATCCCCAGTTCCCGTGCCGCCTCCTCGGCGGTGAAGTACTTCTCGATTGGGTGGTGATTTCCTGAGTGGTGGTTTCCCCACGGCGGCAGTCCCTCGGGGTGATGGCCGACCACGAGCAGCGTGCCGCCCGTCCGCACTGCAGCGGCGGCCAGCTGCAGCGCCTGTTGCCACGGCATCAGCGTCGAGTGCAGGAACTGGGCGGTGACCAGCTCGTACAGCCGTTCCGGCACCCACGTGGCAAGATCCTGCTGCACCCACTCGATCTTTCCGGTGTGACCCGTCTCCCGGGCATGGGCAGCTGCCCGTTCAAGCGCGACGGCGGAGACATCCAGTGCGGTAACGGTCCAGCCCCGGCTGGCGAGCCAGATGGCGTCGGCGCCCTCGCCGCAGCCCAGGTCCAAGGCGCGGCCCGGCGGCAGCTCGGACGCCTCGGCGAGCAGTTGCGGATTCGGCCGTCCGCTCCACACTTTGACGCGGCTGCTGTATCTCTCGTCCCACAGCTGCGCCGCTGTGCTTTCGTCCGTGCCGCCGTCGTGCTGGTGCTCCGTCATGGTTCTCCTCCTGGTCGCTTCACACATCATGGCAGTCCGGCCCGGGTTGGCGGAACAGGGAATCACCGTGCGGAATCGCTGCCGAGGTGTTCCGGGTGCAGGCTGCAGGCGGAGCCGTTCGCGGCCAGATCCGTGCGCCGGATGGTGCCGCGCCCACGTCGTATCAGGGGACCGGGCCGGTCTGGTTGAGGGGGCCCGGCCGCGGAAGCGGGCCCAACCCTGCCCGGATGATAGAGTGGTGGAACTTGATGTGCAGTGATGCCCACCTATGGTCTTGATTGATCAGTTCCGGTTCATCAACCGGTTCCCCTGCTGGATTCCTCCCGGAATCCGATCGCAAGGAGTGGGTTTTTTTCATGTGAGAGGCACATCCTGCGTCGATGAACGCGTTCTATTTGGTCCCGGCCGCCGCTGCCGCAAGGTTGGTGGCAGCCCGGTTGATCACCTGACTTTTCTTCGGCGAACCCCTGGGCCAACCGGCACCGGGGGCCGATATCCGCATGGATACCGCCTGAAAGACCTTTGACTATATGACTACTTTTGCTGCCCTCGGCACGCCCAAGGCACTCGCCGACACCCTGACTGCACAGGGAATCCTGGAACCGTTCCCCATCCAGGTCAAGACTCTCCCGGACACCCTGGCCGGACGCGACGTCCTGGGCCGCGGCCGCACCGGCTCCGGCAAGACCATCGCCTTCGCCATCCCGCTTGTGGCACGACTCGCCGAGCGGGAAGCCAAGCACTTCCGCAAGCCCGGCCGCCCGATGGGCCTGGTCCTTGCCCCCACCCGTGAACTGGCCACCCAGATCAACGCGACCATCGAGCCGATGGCCAAGGCCATGGGCCTGACCACCACCGTGATCTACGGCGGCATCTCCCAGGCCCGCCAGGAAAAGGCCCTGCGCGCCGGCGTCGACATCGTCATCGCCTGCCCGGGCCGCCTGGAGGACCTGATCCGCCAGCGCATCCTGACCCTCGAGGCCGTCGAGATCACCGTGCTGGACGAGGCCGACCACATGGCGGACCTCGGCTTCCTGCCGGTGGTCAAGAAGCTCATGGACATGACCCCCAGCCAGGGCCAGCGCCTGCTGTTCTCCGCCACCCTGGACAACGGCGTGGACAAGATTGTCCAGCGCTACCTGTCCAACCCGCTGACCCACTCCGTGGACGATCCGCAGGCCGCGGTGACCACCATGGAACACCATGTGCTGGTTGTCAACGACCAGACCGTCAAGAAGCAGCTGATCGTCGAGCTCGCCTCGGGTGCCGGCCGCCGGATGCTGTTCATGCGCACCAAGCACCACGCCCGCAAGCTGGCCAAGACCCTGACCGACGCCGGCATCCCCGCCGTCGATCTGCACGGCAACCTCTCGCAGAACGCCCGTGACCGCAACCTGGCCGAGTTCTCCTCCGGCGACGTCCGCGTCCTGGTGGCCACCGACGTCGCAGCCCGCGGCGTCCACGTCGACGACGTCGAACTGGTCATCCACGTGGATCCGCCCACGGAGCACAAGGCTTACCTGCACCGCTCGGGCCGAACGGCCCGCGCCGGTTCCGATGGCACCGTGGTCACGCTGACCCTGCCGGAGCAGCAGTCCGACGTCAAGAAGCTGATGAAGGCTGCCGGCGTCGAGGTCAACTTCGAGCGCGTCACCGCCAACTCCCCGCTGGTCGCCGAACTGGTTGGCGAAATTGCCGACAAGATCGATCCGCGCACCCGCGCCGCGCTGCTGGCCGCCAAGTCCAATCAGGGCGGCGGCAGCTCCACCGGTGCCAACGCCGAGCGCAAGCGCGCCCGCCGCACCACCCAGGCGGCACCCACCGCGGGTGGCCGTGGTGGACGTGGCGGACGCGGACGCGTCGGAACCGAGGCTCCCCGCACCGATCTTCCCCGTGCCGAGCGCCGTGCCGTGGCCTACGAAGGCCAGGCGGCTGCGCGCAACGCTGCAGAGCGTGTCATCGAGAAGAACGAGGACCGCATGGATGCCGAGCGCGCCGAGCGCCGCAACGCCCGCGGCCGGTCAACTTCCTATGGCACTCACCGCAACGATGTACCGGCAGCGGGCGGCCGCGCCGCGGCAGGCCGCGGTTCGGACGGACGCGCCTCAGAAGGACGCAGCGGCGCACCGCGCAGCGGCGCACCCCGCACGGGTGCTTCGACTGGCGGCCAGCGCGGCGGACGTCCGGCGACGGGCCAGCGTGCAGCTGCCGGCGCCCAATCCGCCGGAAGCAAAACCGGAGGAAGCAAAACCGGAGCAAGCGCGGCTGTCTGGTCATCCAACACCGGCGGCACCTCCGGCGGCTCCTACGCAGGCGGCGGCAACGGCCGCTCTGGTGAAGGCCGTCCGGCACGCAGCGGCGGCCCCCGCCGCGCGTCCGCACCGGCGTCGAACGAACGCCGCAGCCGCTAACGGTTTCGGTTTTCCGCCACACGGGTTTTCGCTACAGAAACGGACGGACGCTACGGGGATTCCCGTAGCGTCCGTCCGAAAGCGCAGCGCCAGCAGCTAGGCGCAGGGCAACCGTAGGCCTACCAGCCGCGGGCGCGCCACTCAGACAGATGCGGGCGTTCCGCCCCCAGGGTGGTCGGCTTGCCGTGGCCCGGATGCACTATGGTGTCATCCCGGTACACATCGAAAAGCCGCTCGCTCACATCGGTAATGAGCTGGGCGAAACGCTCAGGATCGTTCTGGGTGTTGCCCACGCCTCCCGGGAACAGCGAGTCGCCGGAGAAAATGTGCGCCGGGCCTTCCGGGTCCTGGTACACGAGGGCGATCGAGCCCGGAGTGTGGCCGCGCAGGTGCACTGCCGTCACGTCGAAGCCGTCGAAGTTGCCGACGTCCCCGTGCTCCAGCAGGACATCCACCGGCACCGGCAGCTCCGGGGCATCATCCGTCCCGGCCGCCGTTTTCACACCGGTGGCTTCCACCAGGCCCGGCAGCGCACGGACGTGGTCCCAGTGCTGGTGCGTGGTGGCAATCAGCGCCAGCTTCGGCGTCGCTGAAGTATCTGCGGCGGCGTCCGCGAGCAGCTCCTGGATGGCGGCCAGATCATCGGCCGCATCGATCAGGAGCTGCGCGCCGGATGCCTTGCTGGTGAGCAGATACACGTTGTTGTCCATCTCGCCGACCGAAATCCGGCGGATGGTGATGTCACGTAAAGAGCGAATGAGCGAGTCCATGGGCAACAGTCTACGGAGGCGCTATTCACGTCCCTCGGACACCCAGCTGGGGTCCGCGGAGCGGGAGCCGACGACGGCGTCCGCGGCGGCGTCGAGCCTCTCGAGTTGCGCTGCGGAGAAGTCGAGCGCCAGGGCGCCCAGGTTCTCGTCGATCCGGTCCGCCTTGCGCGTGCCGGGGATGGGGACCACGGGCAGGCCCAGCTTCCGTCCCTGCGCTAGGAGCCAGGCCAGCGCCACCTGGGCCGGTGTTGCACTGCGCCCGGCGACGGTGAGCTCTGCGGCGACAGTCCGCACGGCTGCCACCACGGCCTGGTTGGCGTCGGCAGCGTCCTCGGCGAAGCGCGGGATGTTGCGGCGGAAGTCGTTGGCGCCCAGCGTTGAGGCGTCCACGGTGCCGGTGAGGAATCCCCGGCCCAGCGGTGAATAGGGCACAAAGCCCACCCCGAGTTCGGCCGCGGCGGGAACCACGTTGCGTTCCACATCGCGGCTCCAGATGGACCATTCGCTCTGGACCGCGGCGATCGGGTGGATGCTGCTGGCAACACGGAGCTCCTCGGCCGTCACCTCTGACAGGCCGAGATGCCGCACCTTGCCGGCCTGCACCAGCCCCGCCATGGCCTCCACGGTTTCCACTATCGGAACGCGGAGGTCACGGCGGTGCATGTAGTACAGGTCGATCGAGTCGGTGCCCAGCCGTTGCAGGCTGCGGTCCACGGCCTGCCGCACGTAGGCGGCGTCGCCCCGGATGTCCGTGTAGCCCGCCGACGGTGTGCCCACGAGGCCGAACTTGGTGGCCAGCTGGACTTCGCCGCGGCGTTCCTTGAGCAGCCGGGCAATCAGCTCCTCGTTGCTGCCGCCGCCGTAGATGTCCGCCGTGTCGATGAAGCTGACGCCGGTATCCACCGCGTGATACAGGGTCCGCAGGGCCTCGGCCGGGTCCACCTCGCCGTACACCGGGGTCAGGGCCATGCCGCCGAATCCGAGCGGGCTGACTCTTAGTCCGTCGCCGAGCTGGACTGATGCTGCTGCCATCGTGGGTCTCCATTCGCTGTCGGTGCTGCCGTGAAAGGCCGTGCTGCGGGAAATGCCGTCCCAGCCAAGAACCCCGCCCGGCGCAGGAGTATTCCGCCCCCGGTTGCCGGACCGGCCGGAAGATTCTCCCCACCTTTGAATGTGGCGTGGCCAGTACGACGGCGCGTCGCGGGGGACACGCCGTCGTACTGGCTCAGACGTGGGGAGTTTCTGCGGGGGACGGCGGCCGCGGTGCGGCCGGGTCTCTGGCCGGAGCCCCGGCCGGCAGCAGTTTCAGTGCCGCAGCGCAGCCCACGATCCCTGCCATGAAGAGCAGTTTCAGCGGGCTGGCGGGCTCGACGCCGCTCGCCATTGCCCAGCCGACCGTCAGGGCCGCGCCGATCCCCACCCAGACGGCATAAGCCGTCCCGAGCGGAATGCGCTTCACAGCAAGGCCCAGCCCGACCATGCTCAGCGTGGCCGTCACGGCGAAGACCACGGTGGGCAGCGGCCGGCTGAACCCGTCGGAAAGGCCCAGGGCCGTGGCCCAGACCGCCTCCAGCACGGCAGAGGCGAGCAGGAAGAGCCAGCGGGTTGCTGATCCCGGCGCCGGTTTGGTTGCCATGATCACGCCACCAGCTTCAGGCCGGCCACACACGCGGCGATCCCGCCGAGCAGCAGGATCCGCACGGCAGTCGCGCGTTCAATTTTGGTGATCATCGCGTAGCCGGAGGTCAGGACGACGCCGACCCCCACCCACACCGCATAGGCCGTGCCGGTCGGAATCGACTGCATGGCGATGGCCAACCCGCCGGTGCTGGCGAGGATGGAGACGAGGAAGATCAGGGCCGGAAGCAGCCGGCGGCGGCCCGTGGCCTGCGAGGTGCGGTGCAGGGCGGCGGCCCAGACGGCTTCGAGCGCCCCGGAGAATATGAGGATGATCCATGACATGACGGCTCCCGTGGCCAGTCTTGTCGCGTGCCGGGTACTGAACCGTCGTCCGGAGACCCGGAGAAGGGGCCTGGGACCCAGAGTAGCAACCCCCGCGCGGGGCGGCGAACTACCATCCTCGGAGTCCCGCTAACCCTGTGGACCGTGGTGATCGCGCAGGCCACCTTCGGCATGGCTACCGTGTTCAACAACGTCATCGCCCGGCTCCGCCGGATGCGCGGGGACTGGAGGAGGCATCCGCCGGTCTGGGCGCCGGCGTGTTCACCACGTTCAGGCTGGTGACGTTCCGCCAGCTCCGGTCCGCCCTGCTCGCCGGCGGCTGCTCGCGTTTGCGCTGAGCTTCGATGAAATGATCGTGACCACCTTCACGATCGGGGCCGGCGACACCACACTGCCGATCTGGATCCTGCAGAACCTGTTCCGGCCCAACCAGGCGCCGGTGGTCAACGGCGTGGCCGTGGGCCTGATCGTCGTCTCGATCGTCCCCAGCTGGCTCGCGCAGCGGCTGTCGGCGGACTCGGTGGGCGTGGGCGCCGCCCGCGTGAAGACGTCGGAAAGCCAGCCCGCTGGAGCTACCCAGCCACCTGGTCGATCGAGACGACGGCGAGGAAGCCGCGGCCCAGGATTTCCGGCGTCGCCGCGTCAGAGCCGACGACGGCGTCGTAGCGGTTCAGCGCCTGGGACTCGACGGCGGCAGCCGGCGCCGTGACGGCGGCTGTCCCTCTGCCGGGCGCCACGCCGGGTTCGGAGCCCGCAGTGCCGGGGCTTACCGTTGCCTGGCCCTCTAGCAGGATGCCGAACTGGCCCTCGAACACGGGATGCGCCCGCTTCTTGGAGAGCTCGATGATGGAGGTGTAGCCCTTGAAGCTGCCGTTGCGGGTGATGACATTCAGGTCGCGGATGTCGCCGGTGGGCAGTGCGCCGGCGGAGTCTGCGTCCCCTGAAAACCGGAAAGGGCGGTACTTCTCTAGCGGATGCTCGGCACCGTCGACGCTCAGGAGCAGGAGTTCCCCTTCGATCACGGTGAGTACCCGGTCCATGCCGGGGAAGGCGGAAAAGGCACCGGCTTTGGAGACCTCAGCGATGCTGACCCGCCAGTCCCATGCGCTGTCCGGCCTTCCGGCATCAACAGTGGCGGCCTCTGCGGCAGGCCTCGGGCGCCGGGCCAGTTCGCGGGTCGCCCCGCCGCCGTTGCGCCAGGGTTGGGCATTCAGCTCGGCGTAGCGGATGATCTCCATTGCCCCAGCCTATCCGCTGACCCGGTGGAGCAGCAGCACGCACGGCAGGCGACGGGAACACGTAACGCTGCCGCTGGCTGCCGCATCTTGCTAACGTCAGAGTCAGGAGCGTTGCAGAAGGAGCCAAATGTTTGTCAAAGTGTGTGGACTCAGTACCGCTGAGTCGGTCCGGACCGCGGTCGCGGCCGGGGCTGACGCCGTCGGTTTCGTCCTGACGCGCAGCCCCCGCGAAGTGACCCCGGCGCAAGCCCGGGAACTTCTGGCGCATGTTCCCGGCGGGGTTGCCGCGGTCGGCGTCTTCCGGCACGAGACAGCGGCGGACACCGTCGCCCTGGCCCGCCAAGCGGGGCTGGAGTGGGTCCAGTTGCATGGCGACCGCACCCCGGCGGACGTGCAGTCCGTGCACGACGCCGGCCTGAAAGTCATCCGGGCAGTGTCCATGGACGCAGACGCGGAGGCGTTTGCCAGTTGGGGTGAGGAACTGCTGCTCATCGACGCCGCGGTGCCGGGTTCCGGCGAGGCATGGGATTACTCGTCCGTCCGGGCCAAGGGGCTGGAAGGCCGGAACTGGCTGCTCGCCGGGGGGCTGGATCCCGCCAATGTTGCCGACGCGGCGGCACAGGCCGGGGCGTGGGGCGTTGACGTGTCCTCCGGCGTCGAATCAACCCGCGGTGTCAAAGACCTGGCCAAGATCAGTGTGTTCGTGAAATCGGCCAAGTCAGCCTAGGGCTGTTCGAACGCGGACGAAGGGCGGTAGCCGGGGAATTTCCCCGGCCACCGCCCTTCATGGTTGTGCAGGATCGGCATACCTCTCAGACAGGCAGGCTCCTACGGTCAGGGCGAGCGCGTGATGACGACGTCATCGATGTACTCATCGCCCTTCTGCCGGTAGTGCTCGGCCCCCAGCTGAACCTTGCTCAGGCTGGTGCCGGCCATACTGACTGCACTGCTGGAGTATTTCTGCACTCCGTCAAACCACACCTGGACCGTTGACTTAGAGCCGTTTGTCGTGACACGCATGGTGACGTGATGCCAGGCCTTCAAGGAGATGCTTCCGGAGATCAGCTTCGTGTAGACGAACGACCCGCTGGGCGCGGTGACCCGCAGCCACAGCTGCCCGTTGCTGTTGTACCGGTAGATATCGGCGATCCGGGTGGTGCCTGAGAAGAACCGGAAGTACGGTACATCGTTGCCGGAGACCCCGGCGGCGGTGATATTGAACCAGCCGTCTGCGTAGGCAGTCTTGGTGCCCGAGGGGAAGGAAGGCGTGGAAAAATTGGCGAGGGAACCGGAATCGGTGGTCACATGCAGTTTGGCTGACTTGGACCCGGTGTGCGGCGACGTACTCGAAAGAGTCGCTGTGCCGGTTCCCGACACCTTCGGGACAAGGCCGCAAAAGCCGCCGGTCTCAAAGCTCGTCGCTAATACGACGCTTCCGGGATAGGAGATTTTCGGCGCGGGACTGCAGGTTGCGGCGGTAGCGGCTTGGGCGGAACCGAAAACAAGGGAACCGGCTACGAGCAGCCCTAACGTTCCCGCAGTGCTGAGTGCTTTTAGTGTTCTCATTGATTTACTCTCAGTATCAGTTGTTGATTACTGTCAGTAGTTCGACGGGTGCGAACTGGCCCAGCGGCATGGGCAGACTGGTGCCGCTTACAGGAGGCGCATCAGCTGCGCTACTACCGAGACACCTGCTACGGAAAGAAGGGCCGCCGTCGCATAGGCCGCGGCCCGCGGGAGTGGTTTGTCGGGGTTTAATACCCGCAATACATCGCAGGTCACCAGCGAGGTGATGGCAGCTAGCCCGGTCAGGAAAACCATCATTTTGCACCTGCCGGGGAGACGCGGGAACGGTTGACCTCGAGTGCCAGCAAGCCAAGTGTGACGAGGGACAGGAGACACACGCCTGCCGGAGGTGACCAGAGACGTGCGTAGACCATCGCCGTCGATACGAGTGTGGACATCGCGAGGCTGAAGGCAATGGCGATGGCGATGGCGAGAGGTAGCGCTCCACTGCTCTGCGCGGAGGGCGGCGGACCGAACCGTAGCAGCAGGACCAGAGCCGTTCCCGGGCCGGCGAGCATCAGCAGCCCGATGACGGCCAGGCGGAGGCCCTCGGGGCCGAAAAATGACAGCGGCACGGCGGCTATCGCGACGGCGGCCGTCGCAAAGCTTACGTAACGTCGTTCAATTGCCATTTCTTGCTCCTTCGATATGGAAGATCACGCCGTCGTCGTTCTCGGCAACCCTCGTCCAGCCGGGGCTGGTGCCGCACGTGGCGACCAAGTTCTGCAGGTCCCCCAAGGGCGTTGAGCCGCGCAGTTCCGCGGCGTGAAGCTGACTCACCGTGACGATCAAGTAGGCCCCGGAACGGGCGGCTATTTGATTGGCGGCTTCACACGTCAGCGGGTTTGCGCCAGGCCTCGGTTCGGCTGGAGCCAGCGCCCGGTAGTCGTATCCGGAGTAGTGCTGGAACTTCCACGGTGTATTGCGCACGGCCTCGATGAGCACGGACCCGGCGGGTGCGGTCTCGTAGAGGCGGTTAACAAGGGCGATTTCGTCGGTAGTGAAGCTCTCCATGATTTCGTTGCCGTATCTGGTCACGATGGTGGTCGTGGCGAGAACAGCCCCCAGCAGCAAGAGGGCGATGCCGCGACGCAGACCCGGGCCATTGGGCTTGTCCGACATCAGCGGAAGCACCGCCAGGCACACCGTGAACGGCAGGCTGAAGAGGTAGAGCCGAAGTAGCAGCTCGCCTCCATAGGGCTGGACCGGGACGAGGACCAGCACCGCCAGCGCACATACCGCGGCCGTGAGCCAGGGCGCCCTCCGCCGCCGGCCCACCACGGCGCCCACCGCAGCCAGTATCCACAGCAGCGCCACCTCGGCCAGGCGGGTGTAGACCACAAACATGTGGGAGCTGCTGCCTGAGACTCTTGAGCTCAGCGTGCCGAACGTGTTTGCGCCGATGTCGCCAAACGAGCTAAACAGCTCCTCATAGTGTCCCTGCAAATACGCTGATGCCGCAAAGACCAGCCATCCCAACGGCAGCATCAACGCTAGAACAGGAAGAAAGCGGAGTCGCAGGCGGCCGGTCAGCATTAAGGCGGCCAGGATCGGGATTGCCGCGAAGGGAGTCAGTTGGTGTGAAGCGGTCATGGCGAAGAGGATCACCGAACAGACCACGACGAGGATGGCCGCATTTCCTCGGGATGGAACCGCGAGGCCCTGCCGGGGACTGGCTGCGTCCAGCCTGCCGACGATCCGCGCCAAAGCGATGGTGAAGCGGTTCCGGTCCGTCCGCCATGCCCACCCGGTGAAGCTACTGAGGATGCAGGCGATGAGGGTGATCAGCAGCACGAAGGCGTAAGCCTGCGGCGCCAGGTAGTCCTGGCCGACCCAGCTGGTCAAATAGAAGAGCCACACTGCGGCCCAGGCCTGGCGGCGATGGGCAGTCAGCCTTGTCGCCAGTGCCAGCAGTGGAGCGAGCAGGATTATGTTGACTCCGATGGGTGCCCACGTGGCCACGCCCATCAGGTCCTTCACCCCGGTCGCGCCCGAGAGCATTCCCAGCAGGTCGAAGAAGCCCGGCCAATTGAAGTAGGCGTCCAACGTCGGGTCCAGCTGTCCGGATTGGGCAATCGTGTCGGCAATCCCGAGATGCCGGTAACTTGCCTCGAGCCGCGGAAGGCCATGGATGATCGGGTCGGCGCCATGCAGGATCAGCACCGTGACCAAGATCTGCCAGGTCTGGAGGACCGCATTGAACCGGGGAAGGTTCAGGGCGGCGACGAATCCGACCAGGCTGAGGGCGAGAGCCACGAAATAAGCGGGGGGCAGTGCTCCAATGAGGCCGGAACCGCCGATCTGCCGGGGATCGACCGTGCTCAGGCTCCAGATTCCGAGAATCAGGGATAGAGCGCCGAGGACGATGAGCGCGCCGATGTGCCAGATGGGAGTCAATCCGGGGCCGGTGCCGGCGGGCGGTTTCGCACCCGCGCGCCGGATATCGTCCATTGGAGCGTCCCGGGTAGTCAGGGGGACAGTTGCTGCTGCAGTTTCGTGAGTCATGGTGTCTCCATTCCGGTCGGCTCTTGGCGCGCCGACGAAGGAATCTGGACGGCCGCGGAAGAGGCCTTGGTATGGGTCAGTGCTATCAGGCGCCAGCTAGCAATCAGGGCCACCACAGATTGCGCGACGGACCAGAGCAGGGAGACGCCGGTGAGGCCGTGTAATTGGGCGACGGCGGGAGCCGGCCCCAGCACCAGGGCCGCGGCCACTGCGGCGACCGATGTGGATTCAAAAAGACGCCCCTGGGCCCGGCACAACCCGTAGTAGACCTGGGTGACGCAGCTCAGGAGGAGCGCCGGGACGAGAATGGGAATCAGCACCCAGGCCGAGGCATAATCCGGCCCAAGAAAACGGAGCAGGAGGGGCCCGACAAAGATAAGCAGTCCGCCGGCCACCAGAGTGAGCAGGAGGCTGGCCCGGATGGCGGACACGACAAGGCCGGGCCTGGAACGCGTTCCGGCCAGCGCCGTCTGGAGGGAAAAACCCGCGGACTGCGGCACGAAGAACACTGCCGAGGCCATCATCCAGACGATGTACCAGGCCGCTGTCGCCGCTGGGCCGAGCGTTGCTGCGACGATCAGGGGCAACAGGTAGCCGGGTGCCCGGTCGGCAAGCATCAGGGCGTGGTTTGGCAGCCCGGGTTTCAAGAGTTTCAGTGCGTGCCGGGGCCGCAGTCCGTGCCGCCAGTCGGGAGAGACCCTGGCGCGGCGGAGTTGGCGCAGTCCCACCACCACACTGGCCAGGGCACCGGTTGCAACTGCGCCGACCACTACCGACAGTTCGTGGATTCCGAGCACGAAGGCGAGTGCCACCACGGCGAGCTGGACGATGCTCTGCACGATGCTGCGGGTGAGTGCGCGGTCGGCGCGCTCCTGGGCGACGCCGATGTGGTCCAGCTGATAGGCGACTGCGGCGAAGACAGCCGTGGCGAGGAATATGGCTGTGACCAGTGGGTCGTTCCAGGCCTCGCCGACCCCCGAACCGAAGGAGTGTGTTATTGCTGCAAGTCCTGCGGCCACCGCAAGTGAGAAGGTCGCAACGGTAAGCAGGCTCGTGGCGATGAGGCGGCGGCCGCCGTCCGATTGCGCGGGCAGGAGGGTCAATGTGGCCGGTCCAACGCCGAACATACCCAATTGCACCGTCAGGAGTGCCGCCGATATCACCACCGACCCCAAACCAGTTTGGGCGGGGGGAAGTACGAGAGCCACCAGTGCCCAGAAGAGGAAACCCGTGAGCATGGGGGCCACCCTGGCAGCGGCCAGCCAAGCCGCGTTTCCGCCAACGGAGAGCGGCTGGCCTGCCGGGCGCAGGATCTCACCGATCATGGACCGGTAGTTATAGAGGAAGAAGCCCGGCCAATAGGGCAAGTATCGGGGTGCGCGAACAAGGGACATTCCCACCCCTCGGACGGTCGCCAGCAGGGGGAGCACAACCATCCAGCCCGCGCGGCCTGGATGTTTGCGGATTGTACGCGCCATTCCGGCGCCGTCCTGCTCCCATTGGTCCCGCGCCCCGTCAAAGGTGTCGGCAAACCGGTGCCGTACCACTGTCGTGGGGGACACTCCAAGCCGATAACCGGCCTTTTCCAGACGGATCCGCAACTCAACATCCTCGCCGGAGCGGAAGGAGTCATCGAATCCGACCGAAAGCAATAGGTCCCGGCGTATGAGCGTGGCGCAGACGCCGAACCATGACCGCACCCGGCTGTGGTTGTGGTGCCAGGCCAGGGCTGATCCCCAGTAGCCGGGCCCGTCGGCCTCGCTGGCCAGCCCGAACTGCAGACCGTCGAAGCCGCCCGTTTCGAATTCGCCCAGCAGCCGCTCCAGGCTGCCCGGCGGGAGGACGACGTCGGCGTCTATCAAGGTGACGACGTCGCAGCGGGCGCTCTGGACACCCAGCATTCGTGCTGCAGGCAGGCCCCGGCCCTCATCGGAAATGACCTGAGCACCGAAGGAGCGCGCGATCTCGACCGTGTCGTCGGTTGAACAGCCATCGACCACGATCACTTCGCGCGGACCCTGACCGGTGATGGACTCCAGGCACTCGCCCAGCCAAGCGGCGGCGTTTCGCGCCGGAACGATCACCGACACATCAAGATCGACCACGTCCCTCACCTCAACCGTCGAGCTTTGAACGCACCACGTTCGCGACGAAATCTGAGGCCTGGTCCGCGGACCACGAGACAGGGAGACGAAGCAGCGAGCACGGCACGTCTTCCAGGGCCCGCCGCACCACGGCGGCCTTCTCGCCGAAATGTTCCTCCAGGGGGACCAGCCCGGACGCCCCCAAAGCCTCGACGAGCCGGCGGGAAACCATCGGGAGCTCGGAATGGAAGTTCCCGACAATGCGGGACGTCATCCAGTCGGCGCTGCGGGCTTCAAGCCGTGCTTCCACCCCGTCGAAACGCTCGAGGAAGATGGCAAGCTGGGCCGGTGCCGCTGATGAGATCCGCTCCGGGCCGAAGACCTGTTCCGGGTGCACCATCCGGTGTTCGGGAGACCAGCGTCTTGTGAAAGCGGCAGTCTTGGGGTAGCGCACAATCACGGGGTGGACGGCGGTGGCCAGATGGGCCACGGGGGTGGTGAGCCAGCCCGGCGCCAAGGGCTTGCGTGTTCCGTGGAACAGTTCGGGGTAGATGGCCCGGTGGTGTGGCTTGATGAACATGGGCTTCGCGTACCCCATGAGCATGCCGCCAGCGCCCAGGAAGGCCCAGTCATCCGCCATGAAACGGACATCCGGCATGGCAACCAGTTTTGCCACCGTGCTTGTTTTCCCGACTCCGCCCCATGCCGGCAGCAGAACGCCCGAACCGCGGAAATCGACCACCGCGGCATGGATCATCGCGGTCTCTTCCTGGACGCATAGCCGGTCCAGCAAAGGGATGACCGCGGTCAGCAACTCACCGCTGCCCTCGATCCGGTAGCCTTCCGGCGTTTCGATGATCTGGACGCGGTCGCCGGGCAGGTAGAGCGAGTCCTCAGTGAAGCGATAGGCGTCTTCGGCATGCGACTGACCGGAGACCGGCGAAATTTGCTCGCTGATGGATATCCGCCGGGACGCGACGGATTTCCCCAGGAACGGGGCAAGCATGTCCCGCAACTGCGACTCACCAGGCGTTCCGGGCGCCACTTCAATGCCCACCACGCCATGGATGTCGAAGCCGGCCCCGCTGGCGGCGCCGGAGTGCTGGATGACGTCTCTCTCAGACTGGCTCATGTCGGGATCTTCCTGACGTCAGGACTGCCGCAACGGCAATCTTCGGGACGGCGATGTTTCGGGGTGCGTGCACCTGAATCACTGGACTTCTCTCCACAGCTCGTCCTGTGACACCACGCTTGTTTCCGGAGGCAAGGAGCCCGGTGGCAGGCGGCGTCCGCGAATGTACCCGGAGGCCGTGGATGCGAGCACTGCGATGATTGCGCCCGCCCGGCTCAGGCCTGCGGCGTCCTTGCCCCGGCTCCAGTCACGGATTCCGGCAAAAACGGCGCGCGGCAAGACCTGCCGGACATAACGCCGTTCAGGGCCAAGGGCGCGCTTGTGGCCGACAATCCGGCTCACTTGTGCCTTGGAGATGCCTTCGGACCAGGAGCGCGCTAGCATGTACCGCCAGCTGCCACGCTCCGCGGGAACATGGTGATGCACGAGGGCCGCGGGTTCGTAGACGACCCGGGAGCCAGGGGCGCCCATGACCGCCCGTATGCAGAGTTCGGTCTCTTCACATCCGAGGGGAACGGCGTCCTGGCGGCCCAGTGACGTGTTGAACCCGCCGACGCGGTCGAGGACATCGGCCCGGAATGACATGTTCGCCCCGATGACGTTGCGGACCTCAGCAGCGACCTTGGGCATGCCCCGGTAGGTGCAGCCAACGATCCAGTCCAGTTCTTCAGCGAAGTACCCTGGGCGGCCGGCCATCCACAGCGGCTCAACACGGCCACCCACCGCCAGAACGTCCGGATCGTCGTACATTGCAGCCATGCGTTCGAGCCAATCCGGGGCGGCTTCGGCGTCGTCGTCGAGGAAGGCCACTACTCTGGCGTTCGCGACCCCCGCTCCGGTGTTGCGCGCGCCGGAGAGGCCCTTGGGTCCGCTGTTTTCGACGATCACAACGTCCGACACCGTGAAGATGAGCCGCTTGTAAAGATCCATGTTGTAGTCAACAACCACGATCGTCTGCTGCGGGGGATGAGTCTGGGCCCGGACCGAGTCCAGAGCACCCATTAACAGATCCCAACGCTCCTCCGCGTAGGAGCAGATAACTACAGAAATCGTCGGAAACCCTGCGATCTGGGACATCTCAGGCCCCTGGCCGCAATCCCAGAACGCTCTGGGGGTCCGTGGGGATGTGCGGGAACATGACACTCGGATACTTGTATTTCACCCGTCGCAGGGCCTCGGGCCGGGCTCCGGCGGTGGGCGCTTCCCAACTGATACGTTCACGGGCAAGGGTTCGCAGCACGCGCCACCCGTCCCGGAAGGTATGGAGGTTTGACTTCCCGGATATCCGGCACAGCTCGTGGCTGGGGACCTCGGCGATCCGAAGGCCGGCCCTGGAAGCCCGCACGATCAGCTCCGTCTCGATTTCAAAGCCGTCGGACTGCAGCTCCAGGATCTCAACGCATTCCCGGCGAAGTGCTATGTATCCGTAGCAGAGATCCGAATAGTCGCTGTGCAGGACGGCGTTGGCCAGCCACGTCAGCATGCGGTTGCCCGAGCTCCGCAGTATGGTCAGGTCATCCGACCCGCCGCCCGTGACGTAGCGCGAGCCCTTGACGAAATCGTATTCATGCTGGAGGGGTGTCACCAGCCAGCCGATTTCCTGTGGATCCATGCTGCCGTCGCCGTCCAGCATGACGATGATGTCGCCCGACGCCGCGGCGAATCCGGCCCGCACCGCGTTGCCTTTGCCGGCGCGGGGCTCGGCAACAACGACGACGTCCAGACGGAGCGCCCGGGCGACGTCTACGGTACTGTCCAGGGAACGGCCGTCGACGATCACAACTTCGTCGACATACGTGGGCATCCGGCGAAGCACCCAGGGAAGATTCATGGCCTCATTGAGGGTGGGAATCACCACGCTTACTGATGGGCCAGACTGGGGCGGCGTCGTTTGGGGGCGCAACTTGGGTTTGAGATTTGGGATGGACATCAGCCTCACCACTCAATGACGTTGTCTGCTGCCCCAAACCACTGCTTCCCCCTGCGCATGGACCCGAGAGCCCAGCTATTTCGCCGGTGGGTTGTAGGCAATTAAGTAAAATTCCCCCTGATAAATACTGGTCCCGGCACCTTTCGGAAACCTTGGGTTTAGTTGAAGTTTCTACTTCTCGAACTCTTGACCCTCGTGGACCGGGGCAGGACACCGGATACTTGACAAAATCAGTTGATTGCCCGGCTCCGTACATGCAAGACTGACCGCATGCGGACACCCGTTCAAGGGGGCGCTGCCCGGAGCAGTACCCGGCGCCTCCGCAACTCCCGGATAATGCTCGTTCCCGCTGTCGTCCTTGTTCTACTGGGTTGCGGGGCCGAGCCGGCCCCCAGGGTCGAGCGGCCCTTCAGCGCCGCGCCCGGTTCAGCCCTCAGATCCACCCCTACCCCGACCCCTACCCCGATCCGGACAACTGATCTGGCACAGAGCGGCGATCTGCCCGGGTGGAAAAATGTTTTCGTGGAGGATTTCTCCGCCGGCGACGTCCCGCTGGGCGCCTTCCCGGGCCCCCTCTACCAGGAGCGGTGGAGCGCGGGCTACAAGGACGGGACGCCGGACACGGCAGGACAAGCCAATGGCGGCAAATCCGGCTACTACCCGTCGAAGGTGCTCAGCGTTCAAAACGGCGCCTTGGACTGGTTCCTGCGCTCGGAAAACGGGATCTCCATGGGGGCGGCGCCCACGCCAAAAATTCCAAACTCCAGCGCTAACCCGCCACGTGCCAACAGCCTCCTGTACGGGCGGTACTCCGTGCGCTACAGGGCTGATCCGATGCCCGGATTCAAGACGGCGTGGCTCCTTTGGCCGGACAGCGGCATCTGGCCGAGGGATGGTGAGATCGACTTTCCTGAGGGCGATCTCGCCCAGATTATTTACGGTGCAGCGCATTTTGAAAGGTCCGGTGCCGACGCCTTCGAAAAGTTTGACTCGGACCAGTCCGTCAGCTCGTGGCATGTCGCCACCATGGAGTGGAGCCCGGGACGGGTTGAGTTTTTTCTCGACGGGCGATCCCTCGGTGCGAGTACCATTGCCGCACCCTCGACGCCAATGCACTTTATCCTGCAGACCGAGTCCTGCCTGCCCATCTGTCCTGCTCCCGAAACCCAGGGTCACGTCTATCTGGACTGGATCAGCATGTGGGTACCGGCCTAGAGGCCCACAAGGCCGGACGGGCATCCACCCGTGACGTTTGAGTCGGCGGCGTCCTCAGGGCTTCCGGCGTCGAACACGCACCGCACTATTTCCGCTGGATCCTGAAGGAGTCCGTGAGGCTGTAGCCCTCGGCGGGAACGAACCTGGCGGTCAAGTCTCCGGTTGTCGCCGCGACGTCAAGTGTGCCCAAGGAGGGGTTCCGGTTTCTGCCCGACCACGTCGCAAAATAGCCGGCTTCCACATCCTTGCTGTTGACGTCGTAGAGCCCTACCCCGCCGACCCCGATGGTGGCGAACACGGTCCCCGCGCCCTGCACCATGCTGCTGTCCGAGTCGGTCAGGCAGCCATTGGAGAAGGCAGCGGCCTTGAGGCCCGGGCAGTTGGAGCCCGGACCCAGCTGATGGGTCCGTTGATAGACGTGGTCGTGTCCGCTCAGCACCAAATCGACTTTCTTCTCGATCAGCATGTTGGTGAATTCCTCACCGGCCTGGCAGTCATAACGGCCCACGCTGAAGCAGGGGACGTGCATGCCGACGACGGTCCAGGGGATACCTTGCGACTTTGCCCCGTCGAGGGCGTCGGTGGTCCAGCGCCACCGTTCGCTGTCCCTCGAGTAGTCGAGCGGTCCATCGCGAAAGTCGATGCCGGGGGAGACCATCACGAAACGGACGACGGGATCCTTTTCCGGGACGTCCGCGTACCACTGTGTCCCGTATTCGCCCTGCATCCCGGGCAGTTTATTGGGCAGACACCGGACGACGTTTTGGATGTCTCCTTCGTGGCCGTCGCTCTCATGGTTTCCGGTCACGAGCTGGTAAGGAAATTCGGTGCCCAGTTTGCCCGTGACCATATCGCAGAATTGCTTTTCGATTCCGGCCTTATATGTGAAGTCCCCGAGGGCAAGATTCAGCTGAGGCTTGAGTCCCGCGACGACGTCGAGCACCTTCTTGGCTCCCGAGCCCACACCCATATCCCCCTGGGCTGTGAAATGCACGGTGCCAGCCGGGGACTGCGGGGACTGCTGGGACCGGGACGGCTCCGACGAAACCGGGGGTGAGGGCTCCGGTGAGCCCGAGGGGGACGGCCGTGGAGGCTCCGGCGGTCCGGACTGGCACGCGGCCAAAAGCAGGCCCAAGGCCAGAAGCCCAGCCGCAAGTTTGAAGTCAGCGCGTTTGCGCAGCGATCCGGCCACGATGCCCCTCACATGATTGGGTGGATCAGGCTTCTATGAAAGCTAGGTAATTTTACAGGCCAGACTAACGCTGCGCGGGATCGAAGACCAGATGCCATTGCGCCTGGCCCCCCGAAGGGACCGGGGCTCCTGGCGTCACGCCGTCGGGTCGCTCCCTAGCCGGGGGACGGCTACCTCGTTAGCATTCTCCTTGGGGGAGTACCCCGATGACCCGGCGGGTCCGGCCCGCCACCCTCTCGAAGGAGACCGTTGTGACTCTGCCCGAAGGTTTGACCCCCGGCGTCTGGACGCTGGACATGTCCCACAGCGAGGTCGGATTCAGCGTCCGCCATGCCGGCATCAGCAAGGTCCGCGGCCGCTTCAACGAGTCCTCAGCGGAGGCCCGGGTCAGGGACTCCCTGGCGGATGCCAGCCTGCACGCCAGCATCAAAACCGCCAGCTTCGACTCCGGCGACGCCAACCGTGACGCCCACGTCCGCGGACCCGACTTCTTCGACGTCGAAAAGTACCCGGAGATGACGTTCCGGGCCACCGCCATCAGGGGCGACGGCGAGGACTACGTCCTGACCGGCGACCTCTCGATCCGCGATGTCACCAAACCGGTGGACCTGGAGGTCGAGTTCACCGGCGTCGCGGTGGATCCGTTCGGTGCTACCCGGGCAGGGTTCAGCGCCGAGGCGGAAATCAGCCGCAAGGCATTCGGGTTGACCTGGAATGCCGCCCTCGAAGCGGGCGGACTGCTGGTCAGCGACAAGGTCAAGATCACTGTCGAGGCCGCCATGGTGAAGCAGCCCTAGCTGGTCTCAGAGGAAGAGCAACACAAAACCCAGGGCAGTGGAAATGGCACCGACCCCGGTGAGGACCCATCCGAGGGTCCATGCCGGGTTGTCCGGTTTGGGCGGTGCCAGCCCCCACCGCGAGGGGTGACATACATCGTAATAAAGCACGACGTCGGCCCCGTCCGCCAGCCCGGGCGATTCGGCGTCGGGAAGCAGGGAGCGGTGATCGGCGTTCTGGTGGTCCGTCCAGTGGTACCCCTTGAAGCCTCCGGCGCTGAACACCTGGGCTGTGGTTTGGGTCCACTGGCAGTGTCTCCGTATGGCGATCCAGCCCCAGGCGAGCAACGGCAGGCCCAGGACGAACCCCACCCACGTCATGACTTCCAGAATCGGGCCGAAAGCGCCCCCGACCGTGGTCATCCGACAGGCCGGGCCCGCAGCGTCAACGTGTGCTGCGCATGCGGCGCAGGAAGAACGCAATGCCGGCGGCCACCAGGATCAGCAGACCCACGTAAAGCAGGAACTGCACGGCTTTCACAGCCAGGCCCACGCCCAGCAGGACGACGGCGACGATCAGGGCAAGCTTCAGGAGTGCAGGCATTGTTCAAGTATTGTGCGGATCCCGGTGATCTCAAAGCGCGCGGGCCCGGGCCGGTGTCCCGGCGAGCCAAGTCAGGGATTTTTCAGGGCCAACCCCTAGGCCTGATCTGCGCCGGGCGGGAGAGAATGGAGCCATGAAGACATTGCTCAACATCATCTGGCTGCTCTTCGGCGGGCTCTGGCTGGCGATCGGCTATTTCGTGGCCGGGATCGTATGCTGCCTGCTAGTCGTCACCATTCCCTGGGGGCTCGCCTCTTTCCGGATCGCCTCCTACGCGCTCTGGCCCTTCGGCCGCACCGTGGTGGACCGGCCTGGCGGCACCGGCGTATTCTCGCTGCTCGGCAACGTGATCTGGCTGCTCGTGGCGGGCATCTGGATCGCGATCGGGCATGTGGTCACGGCCTTCGCCATGGCCATCACCATCATCGGGATCCCGCTGGCCATCGCCAACCTCAAGCTCATCCCGGTGTCCCTCATGCCGCTGGGCAAGCAGATAGTCCCGAGCGACCGGCCGTTCGTGGCGGCTTACAGCAAGGCCTATCGCTAGGCCGAGAAGGAGGAAGACCGCAATGTCTGAACATGTCACCGCTGAAGCGGCAGTCCCTGACCATGAAGGACCTGGGTCGGCGGCACTATCGGACGACCTGATGCTGGTCGTCACCCGCGAATTCCAGGTTCCGCTCGGCAGAGTGTGGTCGGCCTTGACGGATCCGGACCAGGCTCCTGCTTGGTGGGGGCCCCGCGGCTTCCACACCCCGCGCGAGAGCATCGACGCGGATCTGGAAATCGGCGGCCTCTACCGGGCCTGCATGATCCAGGACAGCACGGGGCAGGAGTATTGGTGGAGCGGCGTCCACACCGACATCGAGCCGCCGAACCTCTTTGTGTTCACCCATGCCTGGGACAAACAGGACGGCACCCGCGGCTTCGAAACCGAGGTGACGTTCGAACTGGAGGAGATCGACGGCGGCACCCGGATGACCTTCAGGCAAGGCCCGTTCGACACCCTGGACAACCGTGACAGCAACGGCGTCGGCTGGCGGGAGTCGTTCGACCGTCTGGCCGAGCATCTCCGGCCGAGGGACTGATAGCCGGGGCACGGCGCCTATTCTGCCAATTCGAGGCTACTGCTTCAGCGCCGCGGACACACGCGTCTCGTAGGGGATGCTCCGCAGTTCTTCGTCTGCCTCGTTGACCTGCAGGAGGTAGCCGTCAGGGTCCGAAACGGTGAAGTAGCGGCCGAATGTTTCGTCAATGATGACGGAAGGCTCAAAGCCCGCACCGGCCAGTCGCCCGGCAACCGGTTCCAGCTTCTCGTCGCTGGTGAACTGCGGCGAGACCGAGCCGGCGTCGATCAGCTCCCGGCGCGGCGTGCCCAGCTGCCGGCCTGTCACGGCGAACACGACCGCCGGATGCCCAGTGCTCTGACGCCACATCCGGAGGTCGCTGCCATCCGCTACGCCCAAGTAGGTATAGACAATTCCACACTGTGGAAATAGATTCCCCCCTTGTGGAATGCTGTGATCCGGCTTACATTTGTTGTGTCCCTCAAAGAAGAGTGGCCCGAGACAAATGATTGGTCAGGATCTTGCTGCAAGCCCTTCTCGTTCTCGGAAATGTTCGACCCACTCTGAAGGGTCCCGAGCCGCCGTGCGGGTTCGCCACCACCGGTCCCCGCGGCGAAACCAGTTGTTCCTCGGGGCAGATCGCCACACCCGAGGACCTGATCTGACGAGAACACCGCCGTCACCATCGTTGCGTCGTCCCATCACGCCGTCGGGCTGCTCCGGCCCGCGGCGTGCGTTCCCTGGCCGCCAGGGATGGAGGAAACGGTCAGCAGCCGCATCCTCGACCCGCCTGCGCTTCCGCAGGCCCCTTACTTATGGTTCCCCCGAGAGGTCACTCCATGTCAGCATCGCCGGCCATAGCGCCAACCATTGACGGGCATCACGAACGTCCCCAGCCTAGCTTCGATGAGCCCCCCACCGCAGACGACCTGGGCCTCTCACCGACGAGTACGCGGCTTTATAATCAGGACCTCGCGCCCACCCTGATGAAGGGACGCCGATGGACGGCCTACAGCATCTTCACGCTCTGGGCCAACGATGTGCACAGCTTGGGTAATTACGGGTTCGCCATCGGCATGTTCGCGCTTGGCCTCGGTGCGTGGCAGATCCTGCTCGCCTTGGGAGTAGGCGCGGTCCTGCTGTTCCTTTTGCTGACGCTGTCGGGATTCATGGGGCATAAGACTGGCGTCCCGTTCCCCGTCATGAGCCGCATCGCGTTCGGGATTCATGGCGCGCAGATCCCGGCCCTCATCCGTGGCGGCGTCGCGATAGCCTGGTTCGGGATCCAGACCTATCTGGCATCCCTGGTGCTCCGCGTTCTGCTGATTGCCCTGGCGCCCGGCCTCGCGGATCTCGACAAGGATTCCATTCTCGGACTTTCGACCCTGGGCTGGGTATCGTTCCTGTCCCTGTGGATCGTGCAGGTCATCATCGTCCGGTACGGGATGGACATGATCCGCAAGTACGAGGCTTTCGCCGGGCCGATCATCCTCGTCACGATGGCCGCGCTGGCCGCGTGGATGTTCCTGCAGGCCGGAGGTTCCATTGCGCTCTCGACTATGGATGCCCTGACCGGGGGTGAGATGTGGCGGGAGATCTTCGCCGGTGGCGCGCTCTGGGTCTCCATCTACGCCACGTTTGTCCTGAACTTCTGCGACTTCACCCGCTCCTCGACGACCCGCAAATCCATCATCAAGGGCAATTTCTGGGGAATCCCGGTCAACATGCTCTTCTTTGGCCTGATCGTCGTCGTTATCACCGGGGCCCAGTTCAAAATCAACGGCGTCGTGATCGGCAGCCCGTCGGATATCGTCCAGTCGATCCCGAACACCTTCCTCCTGGTGGCGGCAGCGCTGGCTCTCCTGGTTCTGACCATCGCGGTGAACCTGATGGCGAACTTCGTCGCGCCGATCTACGCACTGACCAACCTCATGCCCAAACGGCTCGACTTCCGCCGCGCCAGCCTGCTCAGCGCGATCATCGGGCTGGTGATCCTGCCCTGGAACCTTTACAACAACCCGGCGGTCATCGTCTATTTCCTCGGGGGCCTGGGCGCACTGCTCGGCCCGCTGTTCGGTGTCATCATGGCCGATTACTGGCTCATCCGGCGCACCCGGATCAACGTCCCGGAGCTTTACACCGAAGTCAGCCAGGGGTCCTACTTCTACAGCAAGGGCGTCAATATGAGGGCGGTGGCGGCGTTTATCCCGGCCGCGCTCATTTCACTCCTCATTGCGTTCATCCCGGCACTGCAGCCGGTCGCGGCCTTCTCCTGGTTCATCGGCGCCGGAATCGGAGCCCTCGCGTATTTCATCGTCGCGGACCGCAACCGGGAATTCCACGACGTCTCCGGGGAGCCCATCGCCGTCCCCAGCCTGCACTGACCCGCGTAGCATCCTGGCCGGTCCGCCGCGGCACGGCGGACCGGCCGTCACCCCCGCACCACAGCACCACAGAACCCGAAAGGCATCATGCGCATCCTCGTCGCCAACGTCAACACCACTGTTTCCATGACAGAATCAATCGCTGCACAGGCCCGCACGGCAGCCGCAGCCGGGACAGAGATCATAGGTCTCACGCCGCGATTCGGTGCGGATTCGTGTGAGGGTAACTTCGAAAGCTATCTGGCGGCCATTGCCGTCATGGACGTTGTCCTCGCCTATCCTGAACCGTTCGATGCCGTCATTCAGGCCGGCTATGGCGAGCATGGCAGAGAAGGACTCCAGGAACTCCTTGACGTGCCGGTCATCGACATCACCGAAGCGGCAGCGAGCACCGCCATGTTCCTCGGTCACAAGTATTCGGTAGTCACCACCTTGGACCGCACGGTTCCGCTCATTGAGGACCGGCTCAAACTCGCCGGACTGGATGCCCGCTGCGCGTCTGTCCGGGCCAGTGGCCTCGGTGTACTGGAACTTGAGGAGTACCCCGGGCGTGCCGTCGAGGCAATCCTGGACCAGGCCCAACGCGCCGTCGAGCACGATAAGGCAGAGGTCATCGTCCTGGGGTGCGGCGGTATGTCCGGACTAGACGAGCAAATCCGCACACGTCTGGGCGTCCCCGTCGTCGACGGCGTCGCAGCCGCCGTGACGATCGCCGAGTCGCTCGTCCGCCTGGGGCTGAGCACATCGAAAATCCGCACCTTCGCCCCGCCCCGCCCCAAGGTAGTCACCGGATGGCCGTTTTCTTCCGCTCCGACGACCGGCGGCGCTGAAGCCCGAACCGGCGCCCGGTAGAAAAATCTCCCGCAGGGGATCTTCCCTTGAACCCAGACAACCCAACGACCAGAAGTGCAGAGGAAAAATCAATGAGTGAATCGTCCAAACCAGACTATGACCTGGTCATCCGTGGCCGGCACATCCTCACTACTGCCGGGATCGCGGCCCGGGAGGTCGGGGTCCGGGGCGGGAAGATCGTGGCGATCGAGCCGCTGGGCAACGGCCTGGCCGGAGCTGAGGTCATCGAGCTCGCGGACGACGAGACCCTGATCCCCGGGCTGGTGGACACCCATGTCCATGTCAACGAGCCCGGCCGGACCGAGTGGGAGGGGTTCGCTTCCGCGACCCGGGCCGCCGCGGCCGGCGGGGTGACTACCATCATCGACATGCCGCTGAACAGCATCCCGCCCACCACCACGGTGGCAAACCTCAAACTCAAGCGGGAAGTCGCCGCGGACCAGGCGTTCGTGGACGTCGGCTTCTGGGGCGGTGCCATCCCGGGAAACCAGGCGGACCTGCGGCCCCTGCACGACGAGGGCGTGTTCGGGTTCAAGTGCTTCCTGCTGCACTCCGGCGTGGACGAGTTCCCGCACCTGGAGGCGGACGAGATGGAGGAGGACATGGCCGCGCTGAAGTCCTTCGATTCGCTCATGATCGTCCACGCCGAGGACTCCCACGCGATCGACCACGCACCGTCCGCCGAGGGCGACCAGTACGGGAAGTTCCTGGCCTCCCGCCCGCGCGGGGCCGAGAACAAGGCCATTGCCGAGGTCATCGAACGGGCCCGCTGGACCGGCGCCCGCGCGCACATCCTGCACCTCTCCTCCTCGGACGCGCTGCCCATGATCGCCACCGCCAAGCGCGACGGCGTCCACCTCACCGTGGAGACCTGCCCGCACTACCTCACCCTGATGGCCGAGGAAATCCCCAACGGCGCCACCGCCTACAAGTGCTGCCCGCCGATCCGCGAGGCCTCCAACCGGGAACTGCTCTGGAAGGGCCTGCAGGACGGCACCATCGACTGCATCGTCTCGGACCACTCCCCGTCCACTCTGGATCTGAAGGACCTGGAAAACGGCGACTTCGCCGTCGCCTGGGGCGGGGTGTCCTCGCTCCAGCTGGGCCTGTCCCTGATCTGGACCGAGGCCCGGCACCGCGGCATCACCCTGGAACAGGTCCTGTCCTGGATGGCCGCCAAACCCGCGGAACTGGCCCGCCTGACCAACAAGGGCCAGCTCGCGCTCGGCTACGACGCCGATTTCTCCGTCTTCGCCCCCGACCAGGCCTACGTCGTTGACGTCACCAAACTCAAGCACAAAAACCCCATCACCCCCTACGACGGCAAGGCCCTCTCCGGCGTGGTCCGCAAAACCTACCTCCGCGGCACCCTGATCAACGACCACACCCCCACCGGCAACCTCCTCCGCCGCGGCGGAATCTAAGGCACGCCAGGGGTCCAAAGTCCCGGGTCAGCCTTCGGCAGCCCGGCGACGGTCCTGACAAGAGCAAACCAAGACAGGAGCAAACCGAGCGGAGAGCGAACGGCCGGATTCGCGGGGAAAGAAATGAGTCCTTAGACGAGCGGCGGCCTTTTCAGTCTCCGCGTGGAAAGTGAACTATTTCCGTCGCCACGAGGCTCACCCGTGAGTAATGTTCCTCTCGGTGAATGCGTGCGCCTTACGCCGGAACCTGCGTCCATGCCGCACCCGGCTCAGCTTCTTCCGCGGCCGCGGCCGCGATCGATTCGGCCAGTGTCGTGTCATTGCGCGAGATGAAGTAATGCACCGCGGCCGCCAGGATTGCTCCGATGAACCACGAGAAGGCAGAGAGGGCGGCAAATAGTGGACCGAGCGCGAAGATCACTGCCGGGACGGCCGAGACGAGGAACGAGATGACGGCCTTGGGATTCCAGCCGCGCGTATACGTGTAGTACCCCTGTTCCCTGAACAGGTCTCGAACCAGCACGCGCTGCTTGCGGAGCACGTAGTAGTCGGTCATGATGATCCCGAAGAGCGGCCCGAGCAGTGCCCCGAGCCCTCCGAGGAAAAGGTTGATCACGACGGGACTGTTGAACAGGTTCCAGGGCGTGATGACGAGCGCGATCGTTGCGGCGATCAGGCCACCGCGTTTGAAGTCGATCTTCGAGGGCCAGACGTTCGCGAGGTCGTAGGCTGGCGAGACGAAGTTCGCCACGACATTGATGCCCAGCGTTGCGACAGCGAAAGTGACCGCCCCGAGCAGAAGCGCCCAGATGCTGTCTATCCGCCCGACGATCTCGACCGGGTCGTAGATGTGCTCCCCGTAGACCTTGAATGTTCCGGCGGTGACGACGACGGAGACCACGGAGAAGGCAATGAAGTTCACCGGCAGCCCCCACACGTTCGCCGCGCGCACCGCTTTGCGGGATGGCGCGAAGCGGGAGAAGTCGCAGAAGTTGAGCATCAGGGTGGAGAAGTACGTCACCGTCAGCGCTATGGCGGCAAAGAAGGCATGGGTGACGCCCCATTCCGCCTGTCCGCCGGGCAAGTCGAAGGAAATGTTCCAGCCCGCGTTGATCAGGATGTAGACGACCAGCAGGGCCATCACCACCCAGACGGCCGGGCCGGCCCAGTCCTGGAACCTCCTGATCGTCTCCATGCCGTTTCGAAGCAGCAGGAGCTGGAGCGACCACATCAGCAGGAAGGCCAGCCAGCCAAGGGTGGATTCGCCGAGGAAGTTGTTCTCCGTCAGACCCTTGAGCTCGGGCCAGATCTTCAGGGCGATGATGATGACGGCGCGGGAGGCGAGCCAGGTCTGGATGCCGTACCAGGCGATTGCCACGAGGGCACGAAGCAGTGCCGGCAGGTTGGCGCCGAACGTTCCAAACGAGACCCGCGCGAGCACCGGGTAGGGAACGCCTGTCTTCTGGCCGGCGTAGCCGGAGAGGTTCATCAGGAAAAAGACGAGGATGATCCCCACTACCAGTGCGAGGAATACCTGCCAGGCGCCCAGGCCCAGCGCGAAGAGGCCAGCGGCGAAGGTGTAACCGCCAAGTGAGTGGATGTCGGACATCCACATCGCGAACAGGGAGTAAAAACCCCACGTACGATGTTCGGCCGGCGCGAGGTCCTCGTTGTAGAGACGTGGACTGGCCCCCGAGGGAATTGCGTGAGACATCTAATCCCCACTTCCTAAATCCCCCATGCTGACAGTAAATTCTTGAGCCCCACCCGACAGGTATCTGCGAATAGAGCCCCCGTAACGCCAACATACGCCAAGATACCCAGCTTGGCGATGGCCAGGTAGACCGGACCCCTATCGACCTCAAATCCGTGAACGGGACGGCTGCTAAGTTGACAGCTTGACCTGCCGAGCCAAGTGCCGCACCAGCGCTGCCGGCAGCTGCCGGCGCCGGCTACGGACCGCTCACACGAGTTCGCCCTGCAGGTTCCGGTGCGCCGCCTTCAGCCAGAGCTCGCGGGCCAGGTTCGTGTGGAAGAGCTGATCGAGTTGCAGAAGCTGGCGGACGACGGCGGCGCGCCCGGCGGCGAAGTCGTCGTCGCCGATGTGCGCAAAATCCTGCCGGACGGCGGCCAGATAGCGGGCGTAGGCTGCCGGTTCCCCGCCGAGAACGGAGAGGTCCGCGTCGCTGAGCAGGGCGGCGGCGTCGTCCCCGGGGTCCGGGCAGTGGTCCGCCGTCTTCCTCACCAGGCGGGCCACCTCCTCCGCCTCGCCGTCAGGCAGCCCCGCCTGCCGGAGCCGGTCCTCGGCCAGCCGGGCGGACTCCTCCTCGTCCTGGCCGGCGATGCCGCGGTAGACGGCGTCGTGGAACCAGGCGGCCAGTAGCACGGTGCGGGGTGGGGCGGCGGGCTCCGTCAGCAGATCCAAGGCCTCCAGGACGGCCAGGAGGTGGGTGCGGCCGTGGTACCGGCGGTGCTCCTCACCCCAGCGGTCCAGGAGGTCAAGGAAGAGCGCATCGTGGTCCGGGAGGACCACGTTCCAGCGGTTGAGCAGCGGGAGTTTCAGGGAGCCGCTCCTCCGGCGGGCCGGGATCCGCAGGCCGCTGGCGATCAGCTTGCGGACCAGGATCCGCCCCTCCACCGGGACGGCCCCGGCCGCCACGAGGGCGCCGTACCGGGCCTCGGCGACGTCGTAGTGGTCGCCGTCGAAGGCCCGTTCCGGGATGCCGGCCGCCGCCGCGAAGGCGTGCAGTTCCTCGAGGGAGGTGTCCGAGATCAGGTGCGAGAAGTGGGTTCCATGGGCAGGCCAGAGCGGGGGATCCAGGTAGACGGCCATGGGGGAAGTCTAGTGCGGGCGGCTTAGTCCTGCCCGGTACCGGAGCCGGAGCCGGCGGCGGCTGCCGGCCGCTGACGGTGCGGCCGGCTGCGCAGGCCCTGGCCTTTTTCATTGAGCCGCGTCTCGTGCTCTGCCTGCTCGATGGCCCCGGGCGTGAAGTGCTCGGCACCGCCGGAATTCCAGGCCTTGATCGCTGCCCAGCCGACCGCCACCAGGGGCACGGACAGGATGGCCCCTATGATCCCGGCCAGGATGGTTCCGGCCGTGAGGGCCAGCAGGATGACGAGGGCGTGCACGTTGAGCGCCTGGCCCATGACGACGGGCTGCAGGAAGTTCCCCTCGAGCTGATTGACGGCGATCACCACAATGACGACGATGAGTGCAGCGACCGGACCGTTTGCGACCAATGCCACGAGGGCTGCGAGGACGCCCGCCAGTGTGGCGCCGATCAGCGGGATGAAGGCGCCGATGAAGACGATCGCGGCCAGCGGGAGGGCCAGGGGTACACCCATGACGAGCAGGGCCAGGCCGATGAAGAATGAGTCCACCAACGCCACGATGGCGGTGCCCCGCACGTAGCCGCCGAGCACGGTGAGGCTCTTCTGCCCCACCCGACGTGCCTTGACGAGACGCTCGCCCTTGAACGCGCGCAGTACAAAGGCCCAGATGCGCTCGCCGTCCTTGAGGAAGAAGAACAGGATGACGGCCATGAGCAGGGCGCCGGTGACGAAGTTTCCGGCGGCGCTCAGCCCGGTGATGGCGCCGGCGCCCACGGTGCTGCTCGTGGCGAAGTCGACGAAGGCGTCCCTCGCCTGCTGGATCTGCTGGTCGTCAACCGGGATGGGCCCGTTGCGCACGAACGCGTGGACCTTGTCGAAGCCCTCGGTGGCCTTGCTGGCAAGTTCGCCCGCCTGGCCCATGACGGCGAAAACGATGCCGGTGATGAGGCCGCCGAAAGCCAGCAGGAGGATGAGGAAGGAGAATGTGGTTGCGACAGTGCCTGGCCACCCCTTGCGGCGCAGCCAGTGCACAAAGGGTGCGATCGCGGCGGCAAGGATCAGCGCCAGCACCGCCGGAATCACGACGAGCCGCACCTGGATCAGTGCATACGCTGCCACCGTAGCCAGGACCAGCAGCATCAGGACCTGTGCGGTCCTGATGCTGGCGCGGCCGAGGCTGTCGGTCCAGGGGGTTGTCTGTTCCGGACTGCCCATGCTGTTGTTTCTCCCGTGTCGGATGGTCAAGTGGTTACCCAGCAACCGTCTCACGGGCACGGTGGAGCGCGTCACCGGCCAAGAAGACGACAGCCCCGAAGTCGCGATGCCGCGGCTCGAATCTGCGGATAATTAGATGCCCTGAATCCGCATTTGCGGGTTAGAGTTGGATCATGCCTAATATTCGCGTTTCCGAGGCGGCCCGGTTCCTGGGCGTCAGCGATGACACCATCCGGCGCTGGACCGAGAACGGAAGCCTGACGCCTCTGAAGGACGACGCCGGGCGGCTCGCCGTGGACGGGCTGGAGCTCGCACAGCTTGCGCGGGAGCAGGCACAGCTGCCGGATGATCCGGCCCGGGTGGGCAGCTCCGCCCGGAACCGCTTCGTCGGGCTGGTCACGGCCATCACCGCGGACACCGTGATGGCCCAGGTGGAGCTGCAGTGTGGGCCCTTCCGGGTTGTGTCCCTGATGAGCAGCGAGGCTGTGCGGGAGCTGGGACTGGAGCTCGGATCGGTCGCGACCGCCGTCGTCAAGGCCACCACGGTGATCATCGAGACGCCGAAAGGCAAGGGAGTCATTTGAGGCGCGCCATGAAAGCTGCCGCCCTGCTGCTGGCGGTGTCCCTGGCAGCGGTGCTCGCGGGCTGCGCGGCACCCGCCGGAGACGGCGGCGCCGGCAAGACCCTCACCGTCTTCGCGGCGGCCTCACTCAAAGCACCCTTTACAGCGATCGCCGCCGCGTTTGAGGCCAAGAATCCGGGAACCAAAATAACGTTCAGCTTCGCAGGTTCATCCGACTTGGCCACCCAGCTCACCCAGGGGGCGCCGGCGGATGTGTTTGCCTCCGCCGATGCCAAGAACATGGCCAAGCTCTCCGACGCATCTCTCGTGGAAGGGGCGCCCGAGGATTTCGCCACCAATATGCTGGCCATTGCCGTGCCCCCGGCCAACCCGGCGTCGGTCAGCTCCTTTGCGGACCTGGCCAGACCGGGGGTCAAGGTCGTCATCTGCGCGAGCCAGGTGCCCTGCGGCGCGGCCACAAAGACGGCCGAAAAGGAAACCGGAATCACCCTGAAGCCGATCAGCGAGGAATCGTCCGTCACCGATGTCCTGGGCAAGGTCACCTCGGGAGAGGCCGACGCCGGGCTGGTCTACGTCACGGACGTCAGGACCGCCGGGGACAAGGTGAGGGAAGTCCCCTTCCCCGAGGCGGCCACGGCCGTGAACACCTACCCGATCGCCGCGGTACGGACCAGCAAGAACAAGGAGCTCGCGGCCGCCTTCATCGCGACGGTCACCGGTCCCGAGGGCAAGAAGGTCCTCGGCGATGCCGGCTTCGGCACCCCGTAGGCTGCGAATGGACCACCGGACCGTCAGCGCCTACAGCGGGATTCCGCGCTGGGTCATGGCCGTGGCCGCCGTCGGGGCACTGTTCGTGCTGCTGCCCCTCGCGGCGATGGTGGCCAAGGTCAACTGGCCCCAGTTCATCCCGCTGGTCACCTCGGAGGCGTCCCTCACCGCCCTGGGACTCAGCCTCCGCACCGCGGCCGCGAGCACCGTGCTGTGCGTGCTGCTCGGGGTGCCGCTGGCGCTGGTTCTGGCCCGCGGCCACTTCCGCGGGCAGTCGCTGCTGCGCTCCTTCGTCCTGCTGCCGCTCGTCCTGCCCCCGGTGGTGGGCGGCATCGCCTTGCTCTACACCTTCGGCCGGCAGGGCCTGCTGGGCAAGAGCCTCGAGGCGGCCGGAATCCAGATCGCGTTCTCCACGACGGCGGTCGTGCTGGCCCAGACCTTCGTCGCCCTGCCGTTCCTCGTGGTCAGCCTGGAGGGCGCCCTGCGCTCCGCCGGCAGCCGGTACGAGGCTGTCGCCGCAACGCTCGGCGCGCGCCCCACCACGGTGCTGCGCCGCGTCACGGTACCGCTGGTCCTTCCCGGGCTCGCCTCGGGCGCGGTGCTCTCGTTCGCGCGGAGCCTCGGCGAATTCGGCGCCACCCTCACCTTCGCCGGCAGCCTCCAGGGGGTCACCCGGACCCTGCCGCTGGAGATCTACCTGCAGCGGGAGACCGACGCCGACGCCGCCGTCGCGCTCTCCCTGCTGCTCGTCGCGGTGGCGGTGATCGTGGTCGGGCTGTCCTACCGGCGCCCGGCACCTGCCGGGTCCGGCAGCCCAGGTTCCAGGAATGCAGCGGTCCGCAGCGCCGGCGCAGGGGAGCGGGTGGGCTCATGACATTCACTGTCGATGCCGCCGTCGCCGCCCGGCGGTTCGAGGTCTCTGTGAGCCTGGGACCGGAGGAGACAGTGGCCGTGCTCGGACCGAACGGGGCCGGTAAATCCACCCTGCTCTCGGTGATTGCGGGTCTGCTCCGCCCGGACACCGGCCGGGCCGAGGTGGACGGCAAGGTCCTGTTCGACCTGCAGCCGAACGGCCCAGGACGTTGGACCGCTCCGCACCGCCGCGGGACGGCCCTGTTGGCACAGGAGGCCCTGCTTTTCCCGCACCTGAGCGCGCTCGAGAACGTGGCTTTCGGGCCGCGGAGCGCGGGCGTTCCCAAGGCCGAAGCGCGGGAGGCCGCCCGGCACTGGCTCGCCGAGGTCGACGCTGCTGACCTCGCGGCACGACGCCCCGCGGAGCTCTCCGGAGGGCAGGCCCAGCGCGTGGCGGTGGCCCGTGCGCTCGCGGCCAACCCTGAGGTGCTGCTGCTGGATGAGCCGATGGCCGCCCTGGACATCCACGCCGCACCGCTGCTGCGCCGGCTGCTCAAACGGGTCCTCGTCGGCCGGCGGGCCATCATCGTCACCCACGACGTGCTGGACGCGTACATGCTGGCGGACCGCGTGGTTGTGATGGAGGGCGGCCGGATCACCGAGGAAGGCCCCACCCGTGATGTCCTCCGGCGGCCGCGCAGCAGCTTCGCCGCGGGACTCGCGGGACTCAACCTGGTATCCGGAACCGTGACCTCAACGGGGATTCGTTCCACGGAGGGCCTGGAGTTCGCCGGCCAGCACGACGCCCCGCTCGCCGCAGGGCAGGCGGGAGTGGCAGCCTTCCCGCCGTCGGCCGTGTCCGTTTTCCTGAACGAGGCGCACGGCAGCCCGCGGAACTCCTACCCTGTGACCATCACGGATCTGGAGCCGCACGGGGATCAGATCAGGGTCCGGGCCGGGGAACTGTCCGCCGATGTGACGCCTGCGGCCTCGGCAGACCTGGGCCTGGCGCCCGGCCTGGACGTCTACTTTGTGGTCAAGGCCGCCGCGGTGGCCATCTACCCGGCGTAGCGGGCTACTCGCGGGTGCTGCGGACCGGGTGCTGGCTGACGATGGAGACCCGGTTGAACGCGTTCATGGTGATGACGAGCCAGCTCACGGCGGAGAATTCCTGGGCCGTGAGGTGCTTCCTGGCGGCGGAACCTTCGCGTTCCCGGGCGTGGGCATCGGAGATATTCGTAACGGCTTCGGCGAGCGTCAGCGCTGCGCGTTCCTTCTCCGTGAACAGCGCGGTGTCACGCCAGGCGGGAAGCACGGCCAGGCGCTGGGCCGTTTCGCCGTTCTTCACCGCATCGCCGACGTGCAGGTCCAGGCAGTACGCGCAGCCGTTGATCTGGGAGATGCGGACGTTCAACAGTTCAATCAGCGTCCGGTCCAGGCCTGCCTCCTCGGCGGCTTCTTTGGCTTTCAGCCCCAGCCCGTTGAGCGCACGCCAGGCCGCGGGGTGTTCCTTGTCGAGGAAAACACTTCGTGCTGGAGTATCGCGCGGCGCCGTCGGTTGGTCCATGGTTCCCAGATTACCCACGCTGCCCTACGGCCGCCCGAGTGTTGCGTGACAAATTTGTCAAACATGTGACAAGCTTTGCGGGCGGAAGATCCCCGATCCGGTGATCGGCTCCTTGGGGGAGCCGACCACCGGATCGCTTTCTTGAGGGCGAACGTCCCCACGCGCGGGACATGTCCACTGGTCTGGTCTCGTCTGGGCCCAGGTGGGGACATGTCCAGTCCTTGGCGCAGGAATTGGGCATGTTGGGGTTATGTCCAGTGGCCAGAGCTAGTGGGGGGCATGTCCGGTGGCCGCCCTTGGGCCTCGGGGGACATGTCCAGTGGTGCGTTCGGCGTGTGGGCGCGGCCAGGGGGCAGCACCGGACACCGTCCAGTCTTCCGAGCCCATTCCGGGGGGCATGTCCAGTCCTTGCCCCAGGCAATGGGCATATGGGGATCATGTCCGGTGGCCGGGGCTGGCGGGGGACATGTCCAGTGGTGCGAGGGAGGTATGTCCGCTGACAGGGGTTATCGGGGGGCATGTCCAGTGGTCCGCACGAGTTGCGCGCCCGCGGCCGCCATGGCAGCCGCGTCACCGGCGACGATGATGCCGGCAAAGCTGTCGGCGTAGCCGCCCAGGTCTGCGTCCACCGAGCCGACGACGGCGTACACCGGCTTGGTGCCACAGCGGGCGAGGACGGCGGCGATGATCTTCCCTTGACCGGTCTGGGAATCCAGCCGGCCCTCGCCGACCACCACGGCCGTGCAGGCGGTGAGCTGCGCATCGAAATCCAGCAGGTCCAGCACATAGTCCGCGCCGGACACCAGCCTGGCTCCGTAGCGGGCCCACATCCCGCCGGAGAACCCGCCGGCCGCGCCGGTCCGGTCCACCGGGCGGGGGTCACGGCCGTATTGGACGGCAAAGCGCCCGGCAAGCAGCTCGAGCCGGCGGGTGAGCGCGTCCACCGCGGCCTCGCCGGCTCCCTTTTGCGGACCGAACACTCGGGCGGCGTCGGCAAAGCGGGTGGTGACGTCGCTGAGGATCACAACTTCCGCACCGCTGAGGCCGCCGCGCTCCTCGATCGCGGCGATGGCGCCGGCGCCGCCGTCGGTCGTGGCGGACCCGCCGGCGGCGACCAGCAGCCGGCGGGCTCCGAGCCGGGCGGCCTCCGCCATCAGAACTCCGGTGCCGTAGGTGCTGGCGGTCATCGGATCCCGGTGCCCGGCGGAAGGCAGGTTAAGCCCGCTGGCAAAGGCCAGCTCGACGACGGCGGTGCCGTCGTCGGTCAGGCCGATCGCAGCCTCGACGGCGTCGCCCCACGGCCCCACAGTGCTGATCCTCCGCGGCCGGGCGTCCAGGCCCCGGACCAGCACCTCGAAGGTTCCCTCGCCGCCGTCGGCCACGGGCAGTTCGACGGCGGTGCCGCCGGCCGAGCGGATCCCGGCGGCAATGTGCGCCGAGACTTCGGCCGCGGTAAAGGTCCCCTTGAAGCTGTCCGGGGCTACGAGGATGGTCATGCGTTCAGAAACCTACCTTGTCCCGACCCTTGAGCTGCAGCATCTGACGCGCCTCATCCGGGGTGGCGATCTCGAAGTTGAGGGCTTCCAGGATGGTACGGATCCGCGTGACCTGCTCGGCGTTGGAGGTGGCCAGCTGGCCAGGGCCGATCCAGAGGGAATCCTCCAGGCCCACCCGGACGTGGGAGCCCATGGCCGCGCCGATCGTGGCCAGCGGCATCTGGTTCTTCCCGGCCCCCAGGATGGACCATTCGTAGTCCCCGCCCAGCAGCCGGTCGGCTGTGCGGCGCATGTGCATCAGGTCCTCCGGGTGTGCGCCGATCCCGCCGAGCAGGCCGAAGACTGACTGCACAAACAGCGGCCCCTTGGCCAGGCCGCGGGCGTGGAAGTGGGCCAGGTTGTTCAGGTGCGAGATGTCGTAGCACTCGAACTCGAAGCGCGTACCGTTCGCATTGCCGATGCCGAGGATGGTCTCGATGTCCTGGAAGGTGTTCTTGAAAACCAGGTCGCGGCTCTTCTCGAGCCCCTCCCGCTCCCAGTCGTGTCCGAACTCGCTGAAGCGCTCAAGCATCGGGTAGAGCCCGAAGTTCATCGACCCCATGTTGAGCGAGGCGAGCTCCGGCTTGAACAGCGCCGCCGGCTGCATACGCTCCTCCACCGTCATGTGGGGCGAGCCGCCGGTGGTGATGTTGATGACGGCGTCGGTGTTGCGCTTGAGCTTGTCCAGGATCGGGGCGAAGTGCTCAGGGTCCTGGGATGGCCGGCCGTCCCTGGGATCGCGGGCGTGCATGTGCACGATCGCGGCACCTGCCTCGGCGGCGCCGATGGCGGCGTCGGCGATCTCATTTGGGGAGACCGGCAGGTACCGGGACATGGACGGGGTGTGGATGGCGCCGGTAACGGCGCTGGTGATGATGACTTTGCGTGCAGCAGCCATGGGAAGGTCTCCTTGGGTAGGCCAGGTCTTAGGTGGGCTGGATCAGTAGAGTTTTTCGGTGTTGCCGTCGACGGCCAGCGCCTGGCCGTTGACGTTGCGGGCCAGATCGCTGGCGGCGAAGGCCGCCATGTTGGCGATGTCCTCGGCCTCGATCAGCCGTCCCAGCGAGGACTGGTTGAGATAGAGCCCGGAGACCTGGTCCTCCGGCAGGTCCAGCATCCGGGCCTTGGCCGCGATGACCGCGTCGATCCGGGGCCCGTTGACGGCACCGGGGCAGATGGCGTTGACGCGGATCCGGTCCGGACCGAGTTCGATCGCGAGCGTCTTGGTCAGCCCGACGACGGCCCACTTCGATGCCGAATAGGCGCTGCGCCCGGCCATTCCCAGCCGCCCGGCGGCCGAGGAGAGGTTGACGATCGACGCGTCCCGGCCCTGCCGCAGCATCGGCAGGGCGTGTTTGATACAGAAGAACTGGCCGTGGATGTTGACGTCGAAGGTCGCTTTCCAGGACGCCGTGTCCAGCGTCTCCAGCGGGCCGGTGGGCCCGGCGATGCCGGCGTTGTTCACGAGGATGTCCAGGCCGCCCAGTTCTTCCTTGACGGTGGCCATGAGCCAGCGGACCTGCTCCTCGTCGGAGACGTCGTTGACGGCCGCGGCGAGGCCGTTGACGCGGGCCTTCTCGACGGCGTCGGGGTCAATGTCTGTCACGAAGACGGTGGCGCCGAGTTCCTGGAACTTGTTGGCGATCGCCAGGCCGATGCCGTTGGCACCGGCGGTGACGAGGACCCTTTTTGAGGTGAAATCCATGACTAATCCTTGGGTTGGGGTAGCTGAGGGAAAGCGGCGGACCGGCTGCGTCAGTGCGCGGACGGGATGCCCTGGGGCTTCTCCGTGCCCCGCTTGAGCAACAGCGACAGGAGCGCGCCGAGGGTGCACATGCCGACGATGAACCAGAGCCCGGAGAGTTTGGAGCCCGTGGCGTCCTGCATCAGGCCCATGACGTACGGGCCGAGGAAGCCGCCGCAGAGGCCGATGGTGTTGACGAAGGCGATGCCGCCGGCGAGGGCGGCACCGGTGAGCCGGGTGGCTGGGTAGGTGAAGAGGATCGGCTGCAAAGCGAAGAAGTTGAAGGCGGCGAGGCAGAAACCGATCATGCCGAGCAAGGGGCCGCCGACGGCGCCGAGGGTGAAGCCGGCGATAATGCCGATCATCGTTCCCGTAACGAGCATCCGGGAGCGCCGGCCGTCGGTGGCGAAACGCGGGACCAGGAGGGCACCCGCAGCGGAGAAGATCCACGGGATGGCCGTGAGCAGGCCGATCTGCAGTGGATTGAGCTTGCCGTAGGTGCCGATGATGGAGGGCAGGAAGTAGGACAGCGCGTAGACGGCGATCTGGTGGGTGAAGTAGATGCCCACCACGAGGAGGATCTGCTTATCCTTCAGGACATCGCGGAGGCGGTGGTTGCCGGAAGCTTCCGCGCCGGCCTTCTCTTCGGCAGCGATGCGGGCCTCGAGGTCGGTGGCTTCTTCGGCGGTGAGGAACGTGGCCTTGGTGGGCCGGTCCGGAAGCTTCTTCCAGACGACGTAGGCGAGGACGCAGGCCGGCAGGCCTTCGATGATGAACATCCACTGCCAGCCGTGCAGGCCCGCGAAGCCGTCGAGGGTCAGCAGCAGGCCGCCTAGCGGTGCGCCGACAATGTTGGCGATGGAGACGCCCAGCAGGAACATGCCGTTGGCCTTGGCGCGGTCCTTGACCACAAACCATTGCGTCAGGAAGTACATGACGCCGGGAAAGAGCCCGGCCTCGGCCACGCCGAGCAGCATCCGCATGATGTAGAAGGACCATTCGCCCTGCACGAACGCCATGCAGGCGGAGATGATGCCCCAAGTGATCATGATCCGCATGATCCAGAAGCGCGCGCCGACCTTGTGCATGATCAGGTTGGACGGGATCTCTGACAGGGCGTAGGTCAGGAAGAACAGCCCGGCACCGATGCCGAAGGCGGTGGCGGAGAGGCCGAGATCTATCTCCAACCGGTCCTTGGCCATGCCGATGTTGGTGCGGTCCAGGAAAGCCATGATGTAAGCGCCGATCAGGAGCGGCATGACTCGGCGGAGAATCACGCCGTTAATTTCCTGCGGTGTGCGCATCTTCGTTGGTGCGGATACAACTGACATGGGTCTTCGTCCTTGAATTTGGGGTCAGGGTTGGTGGCCAGGAACAGTGGGCAGCCCGGTGGCCGGGCAGCCTCATTGGGGCCGGGCGGCTGCCCGGGAGCAGGTGATGGAGTGTGGCTAGCCGGCGGGCGGCGTGCAGCCGCAGGTCCGCCCGATATGCAGGCGGTGCCGGCACACCTTGGTGTTGTAGGTGCTGGACGGGGCTTCGATGCGTTTGAGCAGCATAGTGAAGGCCTCGTGGGCCATTTCCTGCTGCGGCTGGACAATGCTGGTGAGGTTGATCAGCCCGGAGCGGCTGTGCGGCAGTCCATCGCAGCCTGCGACGGCCACGTCCTCCGGGATCCGCAAGCCCTTGGACAGTGCGTATTCCATCACGCCTATGGCCAGTTCGTCGCTGCCACACACCACGGCCTGCGGGGGCCTGCCGCTGGAGAATAGCCGTTCGGCCGCCAGCCGGCCGCCCTCGTTGTTGACCCGGGTACTGATTTTTCGGTCACCGCTGATGGTGATGCCGGCCGCGGCGGCAGTGCGAACGAAGGCCTGTTCGCGGGCCAGGGATGCGGTGGAGAATCGAGGGCCGATCACGGTGGCGATCTCCGTGAAACCGTGGCTCAGCATGTGCTGCATCAGTGTCGTTGCCGCGGCGTCGTCGTCGATTCCGACAAAGTCCGAGTCGAGGAAGTCGGCGCGGCGCGAGAGGCAAACATACGGGATCCGGGCCGCCCGCAGGGTACGCAGGGCCGTGGCGTCATCCCGGAGTGATGCGGCCAGGATGATCCCGTCCACATTGCGGTGAGCGAGCGTCGCGGTGACCTGGGCGAGGACTTCGGGATCGTCCTGCGTGGTGGCGACAAACACTTCGTAGCCGGATTCGGCGGCGGCGGAAATGATGCCCTGGGCCCAGCGCGGAAACATCGGGTTGATGATATTCGGCAGGATCAGGCCGATCACGCGGGTCCGCTGAAGGTCGGTTGATTGCGAGGACTTACGGGGCCTGAAGCCCAGCTCGTTCGCCACATGGATGATGTGGCGTCGGGTTTCCGGCGAAACGCCGCCCTTGCCGTTGAGTACGTAGGACACCGCCGCTGAGGAAACCCCTGCGGCCCGGGCAACGGAAGCGGCGGATACCGGCGTAGCGGGGCGATCAGCGGCAACGCTGGTGGCGTCCTTGCGCATCTCCGTCCTCCTTCGCTCTCGTTGTTGTCCCTGTGACCTCAGTTACATTAGGTAAGCGCCCGAGCGTTAAGCAACGTTAAGTAATTTTATCCGCTGGCGGGGCGTGGCGGGGGACATGTCCATTGGCCGTCGTCGGGCCCTAGGGCGACATGTCCATTCTTTCGATCCAATCCTTAGGGACATGTCCACTCCAAGCCCCGGACAATGGGCATGGCGGGACTATGCCCAGTGGCCAGGCCTAGCGGGGGGCATGTCCCGCGGTCCGCGCCAGGCCTAGCGGGGGGCATGTCCCGCGGTCCGCGCCAGCCCGACCCGCCAGCTCGGCCAACCAGCCCGACCAACCGGCCCGGCCAGCCGGCCCGTCCCGCAAGCCCGGGGCCGTCCGGCACTGGACAGTGGATTCGCCGTGGGCAAACATGGACCCAAACGTGTCAGGACGGAGTTGAGCGGGTTAGACTCAACTCTGATAACAGCACCATTCCGGCAGGAGCTCCCTTTGGACGCCAAATTCACCACCAAGAGCCAGGAGGCTCTTTCGGCAGCAGCCATGAACGCCTCGACGGCAGGGAACCCGCAGCTCGAACCAGCGCACCTGCTCAAGGCGCTCATGGACCAACGGGAGGGTGTCGCCGTCGCGCTTCTCCGCGCCACGGGCACGGACCCTGATGCCGTCAGCGTCCAGGCGAGCACCGCCATCAAGGCGCTCCCCGCCACGTCGGGCAGTTCCGTGCAGCAGGCCCAGCTCTCCCGGAGCGCCATGCAGGCCATCAAGAACTCCCAGAACGAGGCGGAGCGGCTCGGGGACACTTTCGTGTCCACCGAGCACCTGCTGCTGGGGCTTTCGGCCGGGAGCGACGGCGTCGGCAAGCTCCTGCGCGACGCCGGTGCCTCCCATGAGGCGCTGCTCGCCGCCCTGCCAGGCGTCCGCGGTAACCGCAAGGCGGACAACCCGGACCCGGAGAACACCTTCAAGGCGCTGGAGAAGTTCGGATCGGACCTGACCGCCATGGCCCGTGCGGGGAAACTGGACCCCGTGATCGGGCGCGATACGGAGATCAGGCGCGTCATGCAGGTGCTGAGCCGCCGCACCAAGAACAACCCCGTGATCATCGGTGAGCCCGGCGTGGGCAAGACGGCCGTCGTCGAGGGACTCGCCCAGCGGATCGTGGCCGGCGACGTGCCCGAAAGCCTGCGCGGCAAGACCCTCGTCGCCCTGGACCTCGCCTCCATGGTCGCGGGCGCCAAATACCGCGGTGAGTTCGAGGAGCGGCTCAAGGCTGTCCTGGAGGAAATCAAGAATTCGGAGGGCCGGATCGTCACCTTCATCGACGAGCTCCACACGGTGGTGGGCGCGGGCGCGACGGGGGAGAGCTCCATGGACGCCGGCAACATGCTCAAGCCCATGCTGGCCCGCGGTGAGCTGCGGCTGATCGGCGCAACGACCCTGGACGAATACCGCGAGCACATCGAGAAGGATCCGGCCCTGGAGCGACGATTCCAGCAGGTCTACGTCGGTGAGCCCAGCGTCGAGGACACCATCGGCATCCTGCGTGGGCTCAAGGAACGGTACGAGGCGCACCACAAGGTGGCCATTGCGGACTCGGCGCTCGTGGCAGCCGCGACACTGTCCAACCGCTACATCTCCGGGCGCCAGCTGCCGGACAAGGCCATTGACCTGGTGGACGAGGCCGCGTCCCGGCTGCGCATGGAGATCGACTCGGCGCCGGAGGAGGTCGACCAGCTGCGCCGCGCCGTGGACCGGCTGACCATGGAGGAGCTGGCCCTCGCCAACGAAAAAGACGCCGCCTCAGTGGAACGGCTCGCGGCACTCCGAGCGGACATGGCGGACAAGAAGGAGCAACTGGCCGCCCTCAACGCCCGCTGGGAAGCCGAGAAGGCCGGCCTGAACCGGGTGGGCGAGCTGAAGGCCAGGCTGGACGAACTCCGCTCTGCCGCGGACAAATACCAGCGCGAAGGCGACCTCGAGGCGGCCTCCCGGATCCTGTACGGCGAACTGCCCGCGCTGGAGCGTGAGCTCAATGCCGCCGCGGAAGCGGAGTCGGCCCGGGTGGCCGGCGGCGCCCCCAAGCATGAACTCATGGTGGCCGACGAGGTCACAGCAGAGGACATCGCCGAGGTCATTTCGGCCTGGACCGGGATCCCGGCCGGCCGGATGCTGCAGGGCGAAAGCCAGAAGCTTCTGCACATGGAGGAGATCCTGGGGAAGCGGCTGATCGGCCAGTCGAAGGCCGTGGCCGCCGTATCCGATGCCGTCCGCCGTGCGCGTGCCGGCATCAGCGACCCCAACCGGCCCACCGGATCCTTCCTCTTCCTGGGCCCCACGGGCGTGGGCAAGACCGAGCTTGCCAAGGCCCTTGCCGACTTCCTGTTCGACGACGAACGCGCCATGGTGCGGCTGGACATGTCCGAATACGGGGAGAAGCACACCGTGGCCCGGCTCGTCGGCGCCCCTCCCGGGTATGTGGGCTACGAGGAGGGAGGCCAGCTGACCGAGGCCGTCCGGCGCCGGCCTTACTCCGTGCTGCTGCTGGACGAGGTGGAGAAGGCCCACCCGGAGGTCTTCGATATCCTCCTGCAGGTGCTCGACGACGGCCGGCTGACGGACGGGCAGGGCCGCACCGTGGACTTCCGCAACGTGATCCTGGTGCTCACGTCCAATCTGGGCAGCCATTTCCTGATCGACCAGACCATGGACGCGGCGGCGAAGCGAGCAGCCGTCATGGCCACCGTCAACGCCTCCTTCAAGCCCGAGTTCCTGAACAGGCTCGACGAGATTGTGCTGTTCGATGCCCTGACCGTGGATGAACTGGCCCGGATTGTGGAACTGCAGGTGGCCGAGCTGTCCCGCCGCCTCCACGGCCGTCGGTTGAGCCTCGAAGTGACGGACGGCGCGCGGGCCTGGCTGGCCATGTCCGGCTTCGACCCCGTCTATGGGGCCCGGCCGCTGCGCCGGCTCGTGCAGAAGGAAATCGGCGATCGCCTGGCCAAGGCCATCCTGGCGGGGGAGATCGCCGACGGCGACACCGTGCTGGTGGACACCGCTGCCGACGTCGAGGAACTCACCGTTGAGGGGCTTGAGGCCCTCGTCGGGCCCGACGGCGGGCCTCCCGCCGGCAGCGGGCTCTCGGTCCGACGGAAGGAGTAGGCGGCAAGACTGCTGTGGCGCAAAGTCCCCCTGCCGGGCCTTCGGGTCCGGCCGGGGGCTCTCATGGAGCCCCGGTCAGAGACGCAGGGACTCCATGATGACGTTTCCGGTGTTGGCGACGACGTAACAGTCCACCCGGCGGTCGCCCTTTTCCCAGCTGCTGGAACTCGGGTAGGCGTTACGCTGCAACAATTCGTAGTTGGTGGCAGCAGCCGCCAGCCGCGCATTACGGCACGTCTCGCGGCCTTTGTCCTTCAGCGCCTTCAGGCCCGGATAGGCGTCGGAGCCCTGGTAGTGGTGGACGGCGATGAGCTGGGCCGAGTGGCCGGTGTCGCAGGCCACCACGGTGGACTGCGGCGCATCCGGGTCAAAATTCTTGAAGCAGTCGCCGAGCTGGAAATCCAACGGGCTGACGCCTTCCAGCGGCAGTGTCCCGCGGCTGGCAGGAGCAGGCGAGGAAGAGGCTGCAGCCGGAGCGGGGGAGCTTTCCGCTGCGGAGGGCTTCGAGCCGATAAGCGTCGCGGAGAGCAACCAGACCAGGAGCCCCAGCACGACGGCCCCGGCAGCTACGATCCGCTGCATGCCCTGCCGCCTGACCCAGCCGTCCAGGAGGGCAACCCTCCGGGCTAGCACGGCGCCGGCGTCCGACCAGCGCGGGCCAGCCTTGCGGCTGCTCTCGCCGGACACCGGCGGTACCGAAGGACGCATTGGCCGCGGAGGGGTGGAGGGCGCCGCGGAAGGCAGGTCCTCCGGCGGGACAGCCGGTGGGACATGCGGCGTCGCGGACGTCGGCGGTGTGGAGGGGCGCGGCGGAATGGCAGGGGCGGACCGCTCGCCGGGCACGCCGGCACGGGGAACGTCAGGCGTGCCGGCGTCGCCGTGCCTTGTGTTCTCTTCGGTCACTGGGAATTCACCACTTTCGTGCATCTTTGCCTCGGCGCGAGGCCCGGCGTAGTGGTCCGTTTCTGGGGGTCCACTACGAAACTCTATCTAAGATTCAGGCCGGGCTGCATGCAGCCCGGCCCGACGACCGGGGCTGCCTGTGGGGCCACTCTGTCCACTGCAGCCGCACTGGCGAGCAGTTGCTGCCGAAAGCATGTAATCTAGGTGTACGACAAATTGACCAAACATTCCGGGGCCTCACCGATCGCCAAGGTGACCACCTCCGGTCCAAGTACAAAAGGGGGTCACGCCATGGGGCGCGGCCGTCAAAAGGCAAAAGCTACCAAGCAGGCTCGGGATATCAAGTACTACTCCCCGAACACTGACTATTCGGCCCTTCAGCGCGAGCTCACGGGCCCGGGAAGTCGTGCCACGAGCCACTTCGCGGATGACCCGGTCGAGCCGGACTATTCTGCCTATGTGGATAAGTACGCGGACGATTTGGAAGAAGACGACGACGAGGTTGATTCCCGCCGCATAGGTTAGTCGACACCTCTTTCCGGCAATCCTATCCGTACCGGATTTCCAGCCATTGATTTTCAGGCCCGTCGGCCGCGCCCTTCAGAGGTGCGGCCGGCGGGCCTTTTTTCTGGCCGCGTGCTGGCCAGGGCCGCCGCGCCGTCGCCGTATGGACGGTTCCCTGCCTGCTATACGTATGGAAGCATCGAATCCGTCAGGGAATCGTCGAAATGGCGGAGCGGCTTCACTCTGCGAATATACCGGAAGGAACACCATGACCAAGCGCACAGGGTTTGCTGCAGGCGAGGTCTGCTGGACCGACCTCCAGACCAGGGACGTGGAGGCTGCCAAGTCCTTCTACTCGGAGGTCTTCGGCTGGCGCTATGAGGACCTGCCCACACCGGACGGCCGCAGCTACGCGCAGGCGTTCGTGGGCGACGGGCTGGTGACCGTCATCGCCCCGCAGAACCCCCAGCAGGAAGCCGCCGGGGCTCCCGGCCAATGGAACGTGTACTTCGCCGCCGACGACGCCCAGGACCTCTCCGCGGAGCTGGCGCACTCGGGCGGGACCCTCGAATTCGGCCCCGAGGCCGTGGGCGAAACCGGCGTGATGGTCTTCTTTGCACCGCCCGGCGGCGGCACCACCGGCGCATGGCAGGCCGGAACACACTTCGGCACCGCCCGCAGCGAGGAACCCGGAGCCCTGGCCTGGGCCGAGCTGCTCACGCCCGAGCCGCAGGCCGCCGTCGGGTTCTTCCAGCAGCTGTTCGGTCACGAGGTCACCGAGTATCCGCAGGACGACGGCGGGACCTACACCACGCTCATGGTGGACGGCGCGGAAGTCGCCGGCATCGCGGCGGTGCCGGCGGATGCCGAGGGCGCGCTCAGGCCCGGCTGGCAGGTGTACTTCGGCGTCTCCAGTGTGGCGGATGCCGTGGCAGCCGCGGTGGCCGCGGGCGGCGTCGTGCTGGTGGAACCGGATGAGGGAGTACCGGACGACGAGGAAGCCGGCACCATCGCCACGCTCAAGGACCCGCAGGGCGGCGTGTTCAGCCTGCTGGAGGTCTGAGCCGCAGCGGAAACAGAACGAGTGCCCCACACCCGCCGTTGACAAAACTGTTGACAAAACGGCGGTTCTGGGGCACTCGTTCTAAAAAGAGTCAGGCGTAGGCGTTGACCAAGCGGACCGCGCCGCCGTCGACGCCCTTGGCGCCCTGCACATAATCCGGGCCGGTCTTGAGGACCGAGTCCGAATTTTCCTCCACGGTGCCCATGACCCAGGCCGGCAGGCCGCGGTCGTTGAGGCGCTCCACAGCGGCGTCGGCGGCTTCCGGGGAAACAATCGCGACCATGCCGACGCCCAGGTTCAGGGTGCGCTCAAGGTCGGCCAGCGGGACGTTGCCCAGCTCGGCGACCAGCTTGAAGATGGCAGGCAGTTCCCAGGTGGCGCGGTCCACGGTGGCCAGCAGGCCCTGCGGCAGGACGCGGGCCAGGTTGGCCGCGAGGCCGCCGCCGGTGACGTGGCTGAAGCCGTGCACAGCTTTGCCGCCTGTGGCAGGGGATGAGTTCACCGGGAAGGTGCGGGCCAGGTCCAGGCAGTCGGCCGCGTAGACACGGGTGGGCTCGAGGAGTTCCTCGCCCAGGGTGCGGCCGAGTTCGGAGACCTGGCGGTCCAGGGCCCAGCCGGCGTGGTTGATGACGCGGCGGACCAGCGAGTAGCCGTTGGAGTGCAGGCCGGAGGAGGCCATGCCGATCACCACATCGCCGGCGCGGACGCGGTCCGGGCCCAGCAGGGAGTCGGCCTCGACAACACCGGTGGCGGCACCGGCGACGTCGTACTCGTTTTCACCAAGGAGGCCGGGGTGTTCGGCCGTTTCGCCGCCCACCAGGGCGGTGCCGGCAACTGAGCAGGCGGCCGCGATGCCGCGGACGATGTCCGCGATCCGTTCCGGGACCACCTTGCCGCAGGCGATGTAGTCGGTCATAAAGAGCGGCTCGGCGCCCACCACCACGATGTCGTCCACCACCATGCCCACGAGGTCGAAGCCGATGGTGTCGTGGATGTCCATGGCCTGCGCGATAGCCACTTTGGTGCCGACGCCGTCGGTGGACGTGGCCAACAGCGGGCGCTTGTAGGTGAGCAGCTTCGAGACGTCGTAGAGGCCAGCGAAGCCGCCGACGCCGCCAAGCACCGAGGCGTTGTGGGTCGCCTTAACAGCGTCCTTCATGAGTTCGACGGCGCGGTCGCCCGCTTCGACGTCCACGCCTGCAGAGGCGTAGGTGATGCCTGCGGCGTTCTGGGCGGCGTTCATGTCAGCGGCCGGGGAGGCGGAAGTCATACGGGCTCTTTCTTGTCGGCAGCAATGGAACGATCGGCGGGGTTGACGCGATCGGCATCGGTGAGCAGTTCTTCGAATTCGGCGTCCGGTCCCGGATCGCAGCCGGTGGCGCCGGGCTTCTCGGCCGGATCCTCGTCCAGGGAGGTGCCGGGCTCGGCGTCGGCAGCTGCCGGGGCAGCCGCGGTCAGACCGCCGAGGTCGGTGCGTTCCAGCAGGTTCTTGCCCAGCTTGTCCGCGCCGGGAAGCTCGATCGGGTACTTGCCGGTGAAGCAGGCGGTGCACAGGCGTTCGCGCGGCTGCTGGGTGGCACCGATCATGCCGTCTTCGGAGATGTAGGCCAGCGAATCGGCGCCGATCGCCTGGGTGATCTCTTCGACGGTGGCGCCGTTCGCGATGAGCTCCGCACGGGAAGCGAAGTCGATGCCGTAGAAGCACGGCCACTTGACCGGCGGCGAGGAAATCTTGATGTGGACGGACTTGGCGCCGGCTTCGCGCAGCATCCGGACGATGGCCCGCTGGGTGTTGCCGCGGACGATCGAGTCGTCCACCACCACCACGCGCTTGCCGCGGATCACGGATTCCAGCGCGTTGAGCTTGAGACGGATGCCGAGCTGGCGCAGGGTCTGCGAGGGCTGGATGAAGGTGCGGCCCACATAGGAGTTCTTGACGAAGCCGTGCGCGAAGGGGATGCCGGATTCCTCGGCGTAGCCCACGGCCGCCGGGGTACCGGATTCCGGCACCGGGATGACGATGTCCGCTTCCTGGGTGTTTTCGCGGGCCAGCTGGCGGCCCATTTCCACGCGGGTCTCGTAGACCGAGCGGCCCGCGATGGCGGCGTCCGGGCGGGCGAGGTAGACGTATTCGAATACGCAGCCGGCCGGCGTCGCCTCCGCGAAACGCTGGGAACGGACGCCGTCCTCGTCGATCGCGATGAATTCGCCCGGTTCGATCTCGCGGATGAAGCTCGCGCCGACGGTGGCCAGGGCGGACTGTTCGGAGGCGACAACCCAGCCGCGCTCCAGCCGGCCCAGGCAGAGCGGGCGGATGCCGTAGGCGTCGCGGGCGGCGTAGAGGGTGCCTTCATCCATGAAGACGAAGCAGAAGCCACCCTTGATCTCGGGCAGCAGCTCCATGGCAGTCTGTTCGAGGGACTTGCCCTCTTCACCCTCCAGGAGCGCGGTGACCAGGGCCGTGTCTGAGGTGTTTCCCTGCTTCATCTCACCGGTGAGCTGGCCGCCGTTGCGGTCTACGATCATGGCTTTGAGTTCGGCCGTGTTGGTGAGGTTGCCGTTGTGGGCCAGGGCCACGGTGCCTGTCGCCGTCGCGCCCAGGGTGGGCTGGGCATTGGCCCAGTGGCTGGCGCCCGTAGTGGAATAACGGCAGTGGCCGACGGCCAGGTGCCCGGTCAGGGTGTTCAGCGTGGTCTCGTCGAAGACCTGGGAAACGAGGCCCATGTCCTTGTAGACGTTAATCCGCTTGCCGTCGCTGGTGGCTATACCAGCCGACTCCTGACCGCGGTGCTGCAGTGCATACAGCCCGTAATAGGTGAGTTTTGCAACCTCTTCGCCGGGAGCCCAGACCCCAAAGACGCCGCATGCGTCCTGAGGGCCTTTTTCGCCGGGGAGAAGATCATGAGAAAGTTTTCCATCGCCGCGTGCCACTGGTCGATTATCTCACGTTGTGCGCTAAGACTTTTCCGGCCGCTGCTTTATGACCTGCGCAGGGCTCAGGGCCGGTTCTGGCTGCCGGTGCCGCCGTCGTGGCCGCCGTCGGACTGGCCGTCGTTTTCGGGTCCGGAGTCCGGGACGCTGTCCGGGATCGCTTCGACGACGGCGCGCTCCGCTCGGCGGACGCTCAGGCGGTCCAGGAGCAGGGCGGCGACGGCGCCCAGGACGGCGCCGCCGGCGGCGAACAGGACCAGGAAGAAACCGAAAACCGCGCCGGGGTCGTAGCTATCATTACCCGGGACACCATAGGCGAGGATGGCGGCCACGGCGACGCCGAGCAGACCGCCCAGGATCAGGAACGGCACGTACTTCGGTGCCCGCCGGACGGTGACTTCGCGCCGGCCGGGCGCAGGAGTTTCTGGGGAAGACATGGCATAAAGCCTACTGCCCTGCTCCCTGCCACGGTTCCGGCGAACAACGCGTTGATCCGGCCGGGCGACGGGAGCACACTATAGGGGTGGGGGAGGGCTAGGTACGGACAAAGCTTAGGAACCGCCATGTCAGCCTCAGCCGAGCAGATCCGTGACCAGCAACGGAGCATCTGGGATACGTTCTCGGCGGGCTGGAAGAAATGGGACGTTGAAGTGCTCGGCTGGCACGGCCCCTTCGGGGACGCCCTCATTGAGGAGGCCAGGCTCCGCCCCGACTCCACCGTGCTCGACGTCGCCTCCGGCACGGGCGAGCCCGGGCTGACGGCGGCAGCACTGGTTCCGCAGGGCAGCGTCACTCTGACCGATCTTTCGGAAGGAATGCTCCGGGTGGCGGCGGAGAAAGCCGCAGCGAGGGGCCTGGCCAATGTGCGCACCAGGGTCAGCGACGTCGGCGCACTGCCGTTCGAGGACGGCACCTTCGACGCGATCTTCTGCCGCTTCGGCTTCATGTTCTTTCCGGACATGACCGCCGCCCTGCAGCAGATGGTGCGGGTGGCCGCGCCGGGCGCCCGGATCACCGCGGCAGTCTGGGGCCGCGCCGCGGAAAACCCCTGGGCGAGCCTCATTCTGGGGACCATTGCCCGGCACACCGAACTGCCGGTGCCGCCAGCCGGTGCGCCCGGGCTTTTCCGCTGCGCCGCCCAGGGCTACATGGGCCGGATCTTCAGGGACGCCGGGCTTGTCGATGTGACGGAGCGGAAGGTCAGCACGGACCTCGTGCAGGAGTCGCCGGAGATCTATTGGGAGTTCATGACGGACATCGCCGCCCCCGTGGTGCTGGGCCTGGCCAAGGCGGACAGGGAAGCCCGGGAGCTGATCCGCTCGGATGTCTTCCAGATGCTGGGCCGCTACGAGCACGGCGGTGCCATCAGGCTCCGGTCCACCGCCACGATTGTGGCGGGAACGAGGGTTTAGCCGGGGTACGCGCCTGCCTCAGGCCGGGGCTTTTGGACCGAGCCTACGAGCCGCTCCGGGCGATGGCGAGGGATCAGACGCCCAGTTTTTCCTTGAGCGCCTCCACGTGGCCCTGGGCCTTGACCTGGTACTGGGCCAGCTTCACCTTGCCCTCGGGATCGAGCACCACCGTGGAGCGCATAATGCCCTCGATGATCTCGCCGTTGACCAGCTTCTCGCCCCAGGCGCCGTAGGCCAGCGCCACGGCATGGTCCTCGTCCGCCAGGAGCGGGAAGGTGAGGGCGAAGTCGCCGGTGAAGTGCGCCAGTGCCTCGGGGGCATCGGGGGAGATCCCGAGGACCTCGTAGCCGGAGCCCTGCAGCGAGGAGAGGCTGTCGCGGAAATCGCACGCCTCGGTGGTGCAGCCGGGCGTTGCGGCCTGCGGGTAGAAGTACACAATGACATTCTTGCCGCGGTAATCGGCGAGGGACACCGGCTTGCCGGCGGCGTCCGGCAGGGTGAAGACGGGGGCCGGGGTGCCGGGCTGGAGCTTGACAGTCAGGTTCGGGCTCATGAGGATCCTTCGGGCGATGGAAATAGGGTCTGAGGTACACAACACCGGCGGTAATTGCAGTATCCGGCCGTCCGGTGCGGGTTCGCCAGGCGGTCCGGGGCGGCTTTGGAGCCATCAGGGGTCCGGAAGTCCGACGTCGGCCCGGCGTTTCGTGTCAAAGTGCCCCTTGTGGGGGCCGGCCCGCGAGCCAGCCGATCTGGATGTGGCACTCCCGTGCTAGAGGGGGCTCGACGCCGGATTCTGCCAGGGCATTCGCTGGATCCGGTACCTTCATCGTGCCCCCGTCAAGGCGTATGTGCCGGCCCTGTTTGCGGGGCTGGAATCGCCTACTTCGCGAGGAACCGCAGCAGCACCTCGTTGACCTCGGCCGCATGCGTCCACAGCATGCCGTGCGGGGCGCCGTCGATCTCCGTGTATTCGGCGCTCGGCAGGGCCTCGGCGAAGCGCCGGCCCGTGTTGTCGATCGGCAGGATGTTGTCCGCCGTGCCGTGGACAATCAGTGCCGGGACGTCGATCCTGGGGATGTCCTTGCGGAAGTCGGTCAGCCAGGTGGGCTGGGCTGCTACCGACGCGGCGGCGCCGCCGGACGTCGCGAGGTTCCAGCCGGCGCGCATGACTTCCTCGCTGAGCCGCGGCGTGCCGAGGAACGTCTCGCTGTTGTAGAAGTTTTTGAAGAACTCGGTGAAAAAGGCATAGCGGTCCGCGGTCACCGCTTCCGTGAGGCTGTCGAAGACGGACTGAGGGACGCCGTCAGGGTTGTCCTCGGCCTGCAGCAGGTACGGCTCCAGCGAGCCGAGGAACACGGCCTTTGCCACCCTTTCGGAACCGTAGTTGCCGAGGTAGCGGCCCACCTCGCCCGTGCCCATCGAGAAGCCCACCAGCACGGCGCCGTTCAGGTCCAGCGTGGTCAAAAGTGTGTTGAGATCCGCGGCAAACGTGTCGTAGTCGTAGCCCTCGGTGGGCTTGCTGGACTTTCCGAAGCCGCGCCGGTCATAGGTGATGACGCGGTAGCCCGCGCCCAGCAGCGCCGTGGTCTGCTTCTCCCAGGAGGAGCCGTCCAGCGGGTAGCCGTGGATCAAAACCACCGGCTGCCCGGCCCCGCGGTCCTCATAGTAGAGCTCGACGTCGGTGCTGTTCTCTGTTCCAACCTTGATGTGAGCCATGTCAGCAGTCCTCTCGGTACGGTGTGCAGTCAGTACGTGCAGGAGCGTCCCAGCGGTGGGTGCCGCTACAGGGGCCAACGCCTCCGCCCGGGGCGGTGTTCCCGGTTGGGCCCGGCCATGTCGGCCCGGCTTCGCCCCCGCTTGGCCGTCCGGTCAGGCCCGGCCCGCCGAGTGGCCGGCCGGGGATATGGCTGTATCCGGTGCGGCCGGCGGATACAGGAAGTCCTCGGCCAGGGCCGCCCACTCGGGCCGGAAGGAATAGAGGCACCCCAGCCGCAGGCGGGTCGCGTTGGCGTAAGCGTCGAAGCGCGCCGGCGTCACCCGCAGTTCCTGGGCGGCCGCGATGACGTGCCGCCGGGCTGTCTGGTACCGCTGTACGCTCAGCCGCTGTTGCCGCAGCCGCAGCTGAAGGTGCACGGCAAGGTTTGCCAGGTCTGCCGCGGCTTCGGCCCGCCCGGACTCGTCGAAATCCAGCAGCCCCAACGAATCGTCGGGATTGTGAACGAAGATCTGTTTGTCGTGGAGGTCCCCGTGCGACCACACCAAGGGATCAGCCTCGGTCCCCAGCAGCCCCTGGGCGACCCGCGTGGCTGCCGTGCGGACGGCGGAACGCTGCCCTTCGGCCGCAGGAACGTCGTGGGCGTGCAGCATCCACAGGTTCACGATGCGGCGAAGGTTCGCCAGTTCGACGGCGGCGGGCCGGGGCGGGAGCGCCTCGAGGGTGAGACGCTGTGGAAGGGCCCGGGCGAGCGATTGCTGCCGGACCCACCCCTCGGACCATTTTTGCCAGGCCTTCTCGAACACGTCGTCGCTGACCGCGGGATCCTTGCCGAGTTCGAACAGGGAACGTCCGGGCAGGCCGGTGAGGGTGAGGCAGCCCGGCGTGTAGGACACAATGTCCGGGGTGAGGAAGTCCTCGGCGCCGAGAAGCCCGTTCATCAAAGCATGCCTGTCTGTGGCGTCGGCGGCCTGGCGGAGCCGGAAGATCTTGACGTACTGGTCCCCGGAGCGGACCACGGCACGGCGGTACGCCCGGTGCACCAACACTTCACCGTGCTTCGCCATGTGCCTGAGCGCGGGAAGACGGCGGTCCCGGCCCGCCGGTAGCAATTCCAGCGCTCCGGAACGGAGGTGGGCTGCCCGGACGCCTGGCCGGTCCGGTGCCAGAAGCTCCAGGATGTAGTCCTCCGCTGTGAGGCCGGGCCAGGCCCTGATGACCTGCCATCGGGTGTCCTCCACGTCCCGGATGCTGGCCGGGATGGGCGGGTGCCAGCCCATGGTCAGCTCCAGGACCCGAGGGACCGGCTGGCGACCAGTGTGGTGGATCCGAAGGACTGACGATGCTTCACGCGTTGCTCGAGAACGCGGGTCGCCAGCGATGAGCCCGAAGGGAGCGGAGAGCAGGCCAAGCGCAGCCAGCGTGCGTCCGCGTAGGCATCGAGTCGATCCGGGCTAACCTGCAATTGCTCGGCGACGGCCAGCACCTCCGTGTGGGCCTTAAGGTATCGCGCCGGCGTCAGGTTATTGCGCCACAGGCGCCGCTCCAGATGGAAATCCAGGTAGGCGAGGTCGCGGGCGGCCTCGGCCTGGGCTGCATCGTCGAAGTCCAGCAACCCGAACGGGGATCGGCCGTCGCCGGCGATGATCTGCCGGTCGTGCAGGTCTCCGTGGGCCCATACAAGCGGGTCCGGTGCCGAGCCGAGCAGGTTCGCCGTGATGAAATCTGCCCTGGCGCGTAACGTCTCGCGTTGGGACGCCAGCTCGGGGACATCCTCCGCGTGGCGCAGCCATCGTTTCAACCAACGGGACACGGCCTTCGCTTCCACCTCCGGGGAATGGACCGGAAGGGTGCTCAAAACGGTTCGTCTGCTGGCGTCAGACGCCGCGCTCAGCTGGGCGAGCCAGGCGCGGGACCATTTTTCCCATGCGCCGGCGAACTCTTTTTCGCCGATCGTGACGTAGTCCTCGCCGATTTGGCCCAGCGTTGGTCCGGAGAGAGTGCTGAAAACGAGGATGTCCGGGGAGCTCTGAAGCACCTTGGGCGCCGTGAAGGCGCCGGCGTCCAGCAGGATGTTCATCTGAGCGCACCGCTCGGCGGGGACGAGGGCGCTGCCTGGCCGGAAGACCTTGATGTAGCAGCCCTCCGCCCGGATGATCGCCCGCTTGTAGGGCCAGTGGGAGATGATTTCCCCGCGCTGTCTTTCGGTCCGAAGGGCTGGCAGCTCCGGATCGTCCTCCGGCAGGAGCTCAAAGTGGCCATGGCTGAGATGGGCTCCCCGGACGCAGGGCCGTTCCGCAGCCACGACCTCCAGCAGGTACTCTCCGGGTTCTTTGTCGTGCCACGCCTTGAGGACGCGCCACGCGGCGCCGGCGTCGTCGGTGTAATTCCAAAGCGGCGGGTGCCAGTTCATGCGATCAGCTCTAACGCTCGGCGGACGTGCCAGGAAGTGTCGGCCGGCCAGTCGCTAGCCCGGTTCCGGAACGGGTCCACGCTGTTCAGGAACAGCCGGAAGGCTGCCCAGGTATCCACCCCGGGCTGCGAGACGCTACCGCCAGCCTGGCGGTAGCCCTCGATAAGCCGGGCCGTCTTGCGGCCTCCTACCGGGGTACCCGCCTGTGCTCCCGCCCCGGAGGCCTCGGCGATTTCCTCCACGGCAGCGAAGGAGCCAAGGTCCATTGCCGCGTCGGCCGTCCTGACACGGTCAAAATCGATGATGCGGATGGCCGCGCCATTCACCAGGACCTGGTCCGCCGAGAAGTCGCCGTGTACCAGCACGCTCTGGTGGCCGCGTGGGCTGCACGTTTTTGCCAGCAGCCGGTTTGCGAGCTCGCTGACCGGAACCTCGAGGTCAGGAAGCAACTGGGCGAGCATGGACCGGGTCGCCGCGAGCTGGCGGACCAGATTTCCCACTTCCTCCGCGGGATCGGCGTCGGGTCCTGGCTGGATCCGGTGGAGCACCGCCAGGGCTTCGCCTGCGGGGAAGGCGGCCGCATCGTTGTTCATGCCGCTGAGGTCTCCGTCGCCCCAACCGGGGGAGGCGCTGACCCCGTGCCGAGTGCATTCGGCGTCGGCGAGTTCGGGAAGGACCGGGACGCCGTGGCGCTGCAGCCGCTGCCGCAGCCGGAGTCCGGTGGCCTCGTCGTCGGGTTGGGCGGCAGTTTTGACGACGACAGAACGCGTGCCGGAGGGGAGCCTGACAACGAGCCTGCGCTCCGGGTTGTATCTGAGCACGCTGGCCGGGGGATCCAGGAATCGCCCCGGTGTCGTGGGGAATGCTCCAAGTCGTCCGAGCCCGTGATCCCGGAGCCAGCGCAGGTTGGCGCGCAACGGCCAGTCTTCCTCGATGCGGCCGGCCGCGACGACGACGTCGGGGTCGAGATGGTCGGGCTGGACCAGCCGGATCCCGCCGCCGTGACCCCGCGTGCTTGCCGCCCTCCGGTGCAGTTTTCCGGCGTGCTCGGCGGCTGTGGTTGAGGCCCAGCCGAATGTTTCCGCCCCGTCGCCGCCGCTACGGCGGAAGGCGACCAGAACGGAAGTTCCAGGCTTGTAGCGGGTCCTGGTGATGCGGACCTGTTCGCCGAGCAGCTCCGAGAGCAGCTCGTCGTCGAGCACCCAGTTCAGTGCCGGGATCCGGGTGTCCCTGGCCGCCAGGGCGCGGTCCGCTTCGCGCCGCTGGGCTTGCAGCCCTTGTCCCTCCTGACCTTGCCCTTGCAGCGCGCTACTCATGTTGGCACCTCGAACAGCTCATCCGGTTGCTTGGTCTGTTGCCGCCGGACCCACCCGGCGAACCGGGAACTGGGGTTGGCCAGCAGCGACAGCGGCGGCCCTTCTTCGACGATTTCGCCGTCTTCGAGCCAGATCAACCGGTCGCACGACCGCGCCGAGTTGATGTCGTGGGTAATCGTGATGGAGGTACGGCCCTCGGTGAGTTGGTCGAGGGCGCTGAGGACTGAATCGCGGGAGGCAGGGTCAAGGCCGGCGGTGGCCTCGTCCAGAATCACGATTGGGGCCTTGCGGAGCATGGCGCGGGCGACGGCCAGCCGCTGGCGCTGGCCCCCGGAGAGATCGTTGGCCGACTCGCCGAGGACCGTGTCGTAGCCTTGGGGCAGTGCCCGGATGAAACTGTCGGCCTGGGCAAGGGCCGCGACATCCTCGATCTCCTCGTCCGTGGCGTCGAGGCGGCCGAACCTGATGTTTTCCCGGACCGTGGTGCCGAACAGCACGGAGTCCTGGAGCAGGATCGAGACATGGGAGCGGACCGAAGCGATCGTGACATCCCGCAGGTCTTCGCCGCCCAAGCTGACGCTCCCCTCCCACGGGTCCACCATGCGAAGGACCATGCTTGCCAGCGTTGACTTTCCGGCACCCGAGGGCCCCAGCAGGGCGCAGTGCTGGCCCGCCGGTATGGTCAGGTTGATCCCCTTCAGTACCATGGTCCCGTCCAGGTGGCCTGCCCAGACGTTGTCAAACACGATGTCCGGGTGGGGGCTCTTGAGTGCGACGGCGTGGGGTGCTTCGGGCAGGTCGCTCTGGGCCTCCAGCAGGTCCGCGACGCGTTCCCCGGAGGCCGTCGCGCGGGCCACCCGGCTCGTATACCTGGCGACATCCTTGAGCGGCCTCATTCCGGTTTTCAGGTAGAAGAGGAAAACGACGAGGTCCCCTGGCGTGATCGCGTGCTGCATGACCCGCCACCCGCCGGCGGCCAGGACCACCGCCGTCGCGATCCCCGTCAGCACGTCGGTTTTCCGCTGCAGGCTGGCGGACAGCCGGAGTGCGGCGACGCCGGACCCAAGGGCTGCCTGGTTGCTGCTGCGGAAACCGGAGCTGATGGTGTCTTCAAGCCCGTATGCCTGGACTTCCCGGATGGCCCCCAGGGTCTCTGCGGCCGTGGTGGCCAGTGCGCTCTCACCTTTCCGGGACTTGCGGGCGGCGGAGGTGATTGAGCCCGAGCTCTTGCGCGAAAGCAGGAAGAAAATGCCGATGCCAAGGAAGGTCACGAGGGCGATCAGGGGATCGAGCCAGATCATGATGATGGTCATGGCCATCAGAGACACGGTGTTGCCGATGAGGGGGAGGCCGGCGGTGACAGCCACTTCCTGCAGTCGCGACACGTCTCCTACCAGCCGCTGGACGGTGTCCCCGGTGGAGGCATGGCTGTGGTGCCGCATCGACAGGCTCTGCAGATGCCGGAAGGTCCGGGCGCGCAACTCGGACGAGATCCGCGTCCCCACGAGGGCGAACGAGATCGCGGAGAAGTAGCTCGCGATGGCCCGGACGATACTGATGGCGACCACCGCGCCGGCACAGAGGAAGAGCAGTTCTGCGCTCGCCTCAGCGCTGAACGGAGACCGGCGTAGGCTGGCGCCAAGCGAGCGCGAGACGGCGTCGAGGACGATCTTCACCGGCCACGGTTCAAGAAGCCGGAGGAGGACCTCTGCGGCCATGGCAATGAAGCCCCACGTGATCAGCAGCCTGTGCCCGCGCAAGTGCGGACGGACGCACCGCAAGGTCCGCCGCAACGGTGACGGCGCCGCCGGCGCTTTGGCGGCAGGCCTCCGCCAGAAGGTCCGCCAGCTCCGCCGTGGTGATTGCCTCGTTCGTGTGCTCATTGGGCGGCGACCCTCCGGACCGGTGGCAGCGAACGGGTGATGCGCGTGAGCACGCCGTCCCAGCTGAACCGCTGCACCGCGTCCGCCCGGGCGGACGCGCCGAGCCGTTCGCGCAGGGCGGGATCCTCGGCGAGCCGGGTGAGGGCTTCGGCCACCGCCGCCGGTTCACCGGGCGGCACCAGGATCCCGGTCCGTCCCGGCTCGAGGATGGACGGGATCTGGCCCACGGCGCTCGCGATGATCGGCAGCGCGGCCGCCATGTATTCGTAGACCTTGAGCGGGGAAAAGTAGTCGTCCTCGCCCGCGACGTCGGCCGGGTAGGGGGCGGCCGCGGCGTCGGCGCGGTCAAGGAGCCGGGGCACGGCGTCGGGTGGCACCGCGCCGGTGAATTCGGCCTCGACCCCGAGCGAGGCGGCGAGCCGTTCGAGGTCCTCGCGGCCGGGGCCGTCACCGATCACCAGCACCCGCCAGCGGCGCGTGGGGTCCGCAGTTTGGGCGTTGGCCAGGGCCACGCCGTGCAGCAGGCCCGGGACCCCGTGCCAGGGCTTGAGCGTGCCGACAAAGGCGACGGTGAGGTGGTTCGGGTTGCGCCGGCCGGGCTGGCGGGGCGTGATCCGGTGGACGTTGACGCCGTTCGGCACCAGCACCGCCCGCGCGGTCGGCACCCTTTCCCGCACCCAGCGGACCACCGGCTCGGAGACGCAGGCGACGACGTCGGCAGTTCCGGCGTTGCGCCGCAGCACGGTCTCGGCTTTCTTGACGTCCACCAGCTGGCGGTAGCGTTGCTGCTCCTCGATCAGCGGGGCGTTGACCTCGAGCACCGACGGGATGTCCAGCACGGGGGCAAGCACGGAGAGCGCCGGACTGAACAGCGAATAGCGTTCGTAGACCAGGCCGCAGCCGCGGTGGAGTACCTCATCCACGAGGGCCAGCGCGGCGTCCTCGTTGGCCTGTTCGCGGGCGGCGCCGGCCGTGGCGGACTTCGGTGGGACCTCCACGACGTCGAGATCGACCAGGTCGGCGGGCCGGTCCGTGCCGCAGCGGGCGCAGTAGACCGTGACGTCGGAACCGGTGCCCCGCCACGCCCGGACGATCTCCTGGACATGGACCGAGGAGCCCTTGGTGCCGAAGACGGGCACTCCAGGGTCTGCACAGAGATAGGCCACGCGTGTCATGCGACTTGCCTCTCTGGGCGGGAAAGTGCCCTCAGAAGCTCGGCCTGGCGGCGGACGTCGTAGTCCTCCTCGACCAGTGCGCGGGCGTTGCGGGCCAAGGCCACCCTGTCGGTGCCGGGCGAAGCGAGGGTGTGGACGGCGCGGGCAAGCGCGTGGGGATTTCCCGGCCGGACCAGGACGCCGGTGGAGCCGTTGCGGATGGCTTCCGGAATCCCGGTGACTGATGTGCTGACGCAGGGGACTCCCGTGGCCATGGCTTCGAGCAGGACGGTGGGCATGCCGTCAGCGTTGCCGTCGGCGCCCACGACGCAGGGGGCCACGAAGACATCGGCGGAGTCGAGCAGTTCGTGGATCTGGTCCTGGGTCTGGGGCCCGAGCAAGCGGACGTTGTCCTGCAGCTGAAGCTGCCCGATGCTGGCCTCCAGCTCCTCGGCCAGGATGCCGGTGCCGGCGATGCGCAGCTCCAGCTTGACCCCCTGGCCCAGTAGTTCGGCGGCGGCCGGCAGCAGATGCTGGAACCCTTTCTTCTCCACCAGCCGTCCCACCGCGGCGAGGCGCAGCGGGGTCTCGAGCGGGCGCGGATCCCGGTACGGGAAACGCTCCAGCTCCAGTCCGTTGCGGACCAGGTGCAGCCGGGAGGTGGAGGTCGGGAAGCGGCGGCGCAGGTAGCGAAGGTTGAAGCGGCTGATTGTCACGGCGTGGTGGGCCTGTTCGAGCTTCAGCTGGAGGTCGTCATCGCGGACGGACTCGTGGAAGATGTCCACGGCGTGGGCGGTGAAGGAGAAGGGGATGCCGGTGATGGCCGAGGCCAGCCGCGCCACGGTGGTGGCGCCGGAGGCGAAGTGGACGTGCATGTGCCGGATGTTCCGGCTCTGCAGGGCGGTGGCCAGGTTGATGGCCTGGACGGCGTCGTCTGCTGTGGCCGCGGCGAGTTCGCCAAGGTTCCGGCCCAGGGCTGGCGTGAGGCCGGCTGCCACGGCCGTTTGGAGGCACTCCCACAGGGCCACAGTTTTGATGGGCCGGTCGATGTAGGTCACAGGGGCCTGCACGCGGGCGAGTTCGGCGTGGAACCGGGGATCGGTCGTAGGCCGCAGTGAGAATATTTCGATCCGGTCCCCTGCGGCTTCGCGTGCAAGGATCTCGGAGACGATGAACGTCTCCGAGAAGCGTGGATACATCTTGAGGACGTAGGCCGTCCCCGGTTCAGACGGCAACACGGGCGGCACTTCCCTTCGCGGCTGCGGGAACCTCCGCGTCGTCCGCGTCGTCCGCGTCGTCCGCGGCGACGCCGGCCGCGACGGCGGGCTGCAGCAGCTCGGCGGCCAGCTGCGGGACCCGGATCAGCCCGTCCAGGACAGCGCGCCGGCGGTCCACCGTGGTGCCGATCCGTTCGGCCAGCCAGTCGGCCAGGATCTCCGGGGTCAGCGTGCCGATCTCGTGCTGTTCAAGGTAGCCGGCCTCGGCGAGGGAGGCGGCCCGGATGCGCTGCTCAGCCCGCGACTGCGTACGGGGCACAATGAGGGCGGGGACGTTGGTGCTCATGATCTCGCAGACCGTGTTGTACCCACCCATCGCGACCACAGCCGCCGCGTGTCGGAGGTGGAAGACGATGTCGTCCAGTGCCGTGACCACCCTGACCCCTGGGCGGGCGTGGCGCTCGAGGTCCTGGAACTCCTCGGCGGGCATCTGCGGGCCGGCCACGACCAGGTGGCCCAGCCCGGCCGGGACCGGCGTGGCTGCGGCGAGCCGCGCCAGGGCGTGTCCGTCCGAGCCGCCGCCCACGGTGGTCATCACATAGGGGCCGTCCATGCAACTCAGGCCGGAGACCGAAGGGCGCCCGGCGGCGAGGTAGCCGGTGTAGCGGATGAGCTTGCGCAGCGAGAACGGGATCTCGCCGGACGCCACCGGGTCGTGGATGGCCTGGTCGCCGTAGACCCAGATCGCGTCGAACAGGGTCTTGACCACCCGTGGTCCGCCGAAGCGGGCCCATTCGGTGAAGGCGACGTCCGGGGCGTCGAGGACTTCACGCAGGCCCAGCACCACGCGCACGGGGCCGTCCGCGCGGGCATGCCGCAGAGCGCTTTCCAGCTCCCGGTGCACCCCGGTGGCGTGGCGGTCCACAATCAGCAGGTCCGGGCAGAAGCCAGCCAGCACCCCCTGAAGCAGCCTGGAACGCAGGGATACGAGCTCGGCCATGGGCAGGTTGAGGTTCCGCGGCAGGTAACCCTCGGGGCCTTTACCGACGCCGGGTAGCAGTACCCAGTCCCAGCCCTTCGGGGCCGGGAAGCCGGGGGCGTGCGAGGTGCCGGTGATGAGGATACCGGTGACGGGGCGGCCAGTCAGCCCCGGGAGCTGATTGGCGAGTGCGTGGGCCAGTGCCAGATTGCGGCGCACATGCCCCAAGCCCACTGAATCATGTGAGTACAGCACTATCCGCAGTGGCTCCACGGCCATCCTCCCCGCCCTGTCCTTTGCTACCAGCCTGCGGCCGCAGCGTGAGGAATGGATGAGGGGAAGATTAATGATTCTTCATGAACAGGCCAGGCAGGGGTTCAGTGCCGGCCCCGATTGACTGCAGCGGGATCCGGATCATGAAGCGGGACCCGGCGCCGTATTCGGATTCGACGCCGGCGGTCCCGCCATGCGCTTCGGCGATGGCGGAGACGATTGCCAGGCCGAGTCCGGAGCCCTCCTGTCCCCGGCCGGGGTGGGCCCGGCCGAACCGCTCGAAGATCCGGTGCTGGTCCTCCGAAGCGATTCCGGTCCCGGTGTCCCGCACCCACAGCTGCAGCGTGTCCGAACCCGGCAGCGGCGAGCCGTCCGGCGCCGTCGAACTCTCCACCCGGCTGCCGAGGGCGATCGTGGAGGACGGCCCGGTATATTTGACTGCGTTGGCGGCCAGTTGGACGAGGGCCTGGGTGAGCCGCTGCGGGTCCGCTTCCAGCACGGAATCGGCCGTCTCGTCCAGCTGCCAGCGGCGGTCCGCGAGGACATGGACCTTTTCCATCACCTGATGGAGGAATTCGGGGACCCGGATGGGCTCCCTCCTGAGGAAATCAGGGTGGCCTGCGTTGGCCAGCAGCAGCAGGTCGTCCACGAGGCGCTGCATCCGGTCCACTTCCTCGAGCAGCATGTCCCGCGTGGTGGTCACATCGGCGGGGTCGTCCACCGACACGAGTTCCAGATGTCCGCGGAGAATCGTCAGCGGGGTCCGCAGCTCATGGCCGGCGTCGTCGAGGAACTTCTGCTGCTCCTGCGCGCCCTCATCGAGTCTTTCCAGCATGGTGTTAAACGTCTTCGCGAGCATCGTGACGTCGTCCGCGCCTTTCCGAACTTCCACCCGCTGTGTCATGTCCTCGGGGCTGACCACCTGGGTGGCTTCGCGCAGCCGGCGCAGGGGATACAGCAGTCTGCCGGCCACCATGCTACCGAGTGCGGCGGCAGCGAGCAGCGTACAGGCGGACACCAGGACGAAGGTCTGGACTGTGGACACGAGATGTTCCTGAAGGTCTGCGGTGTCCCGTCCGACCAGGAGATAGCTCGTCGGTCCGGGCGGCCCCTTCACCGGCACGACGACAGCCCGGAAGGGGCGCCCCTGGGCGGCGAGGTCGCCGAAGGCCGCGCCGGAAGCATCGGCCAGGGCGGCGGCCGCGGGGTACATGTCCTTGTCGAGGAGGTTCTGCTCTGGGCTGCCGTCCACCGTCCAGTCGACCTTCTCTTCGGTGATGCCGGCCATCACTTCGTTGCTGCGCGGCTCGATGTCCTCGGCGGCCTCATGGAGCCCACGCTCGAGGGCCTCCCGCTCCGTCTTCTTGTCGCTCGGCACCAGTTTGACCACGGCGTGGGCCTTGTCCAGGAGGGCCTGGTCCATTCTGGCGTCGGAGTCCTGGATTTGGACCGCGAACGTGATGATTCCCGCGGTCACCAGCCCTGCGAGCATCATGAGCAGCATGGCGGCCACCACGCGGAAGCGCACCGAATGTGCCTTGGCGCTCCAACCGGGCCGGTCCGGATCGGAGCCGGCGGGAGGCACCGGAGGCGTAGCGCGCGCGGCCCGGGCGCTTTCGCGCAGTCGGCCAAGGGTGGCGGTCACGGCTTGTCCTTCCTAGCCCAGGCTGTATCCGGCGCCGCGGGTGGTGACGATGTGGTCCGCGCCGAGCTTCAGCCGCAACTGGCGCACATACACATCCACGACGTTGGACGTACCGTCAAAGTCGTAACCCCACACGTGGCTGAGGAGTTGTTGCCGGCTCAGGACCTGCCCCGGGTGGAGCAGGAACATCTCGACCAGTGCGAACTCGCGGGCCGAGAGCTCGACGGTCTTGTCCCCGACGCTCACCGTGCGCGTGAGGAGGTTCAGTTCCAGGACGCCGTAGTGCAGGACGTTGCCCGGGGACGGATCGCCGTTCTCCGCTGGGCGGAGCCGGGCCCTGATACGGGCCACAAGTTCCTCGAAGCGGAACGGCTTGACCATGTAGTCGTCCGCGCCGCCCTCCAGCGCGGCCACGGTGTCCGCGGCCGAGCCCCGGGCCGTCAGGAAAATGACCGGGATGCCAATCTGCGCCCGGCGCAGCGTTGACAGGACCGTGAAGCCGTCCAGGCGGGGGAGCCCGACGTCGAGGAGCAGGAGATCGAACTCGCCGCTGGACGCGTAGTCCACGGCTTTGACGCCGTCCGCGACGACCGTGGGGGCGTAGCCAGCCGCCCGCAACCCCTTCTCGATGAATCGGTAGATGCGCTCTTCGTCTTCGGCAATGAGTATGCGGATCACGGTGACCCCCTGGAAAAGCCCGGGACCGGAACTGTCCAGTGGAGCGCACGTCCGCGCTTCTGGCACTATTTCCCGGACTTCAGGCCTACTCCAAAACTGCGGCGTCTCCTGCACGTGAGCTGGGAGGTAATCGGAGGCCCCAGCGGCCTCGACGCGCCCTGACTTCGGGCGTTGAGCGGACACCGCAAGTGTCCGTGCGCGAGTTTTTCCGGCGTCCGTTATTTGCGTGGGACCCGGTAGCCCTATCCTGCTCCTGCATCGGTGCTGGCGCTACCCCTGGCCGTAAGCATTTCGGAGTATTACCGCGGCGGGCCGTCGTCAACAACGGCCCGCACGCTCAGGAGCAGGCCGTGTTCCGGATTCAGGACTGGCATCGGCAGCCCGGACTCGGCCAGGAAGCGGCCGCTGGCCTCGACTCCGGCGGCCAGCCAGGCCGGCGGGCGCGTCTGGCTGAAAGTACGCCCGCTCCCCGCGCCCGGATAGGCAAGCCGCACCCGGTACTTTTCGTCGGGCCGCAGCCCGGGCAAGGCCACGCGTCCGGGGACTTCGGAAAACGACGTCGCCACCGACACCAGCGCAAACAGCGCCTCGGAGCCGTCGTGGGAGACGACGCCGTGCAGCATCAGCGAGGGGTCCGGCTCATCGGCCCGCACCATGCGCCCGCTGTGGAGGAGCGCCCGGTGTTCCTTGTAGAGCGCGACGGCGGCTGCGAGCTCGTTCCGTTCAGCGCCTTGGACTTGGCGCACGTCCCATTCCAGGCCGAAGTGGCCGAACATGGCGGTGATGGCGCGGAAGGACAGCTCGTGGGTCCGTGCCGTGGTGTGCGAGGTGGTGGGCCCGATGTGCGATCCCACCAGCTCCGGCGGCACCACCACCCCGGTCCACCGCTGGATGGTCTGGCGTTCCAGGGCATCGTTGCAGTCCGAGGCCCAGACCCGGTCTGTGCGTTCCAGGATGCCCAGATCCACGCGGGCGCCGCCGGAGGAGCAGCTCTCAATTTCGACCTCCGGATGGGCCTCCCGCAGCTCGTCCAGCAGCCTGTACACGGCCAGCGTCTGGGCATGGACCGAGGGGCTCCCCTCGTGGCCCATTTCGGCCAGATCCCTGTTCTGGTCCCATTTGAGGTAGCTGATCCGGTACTCGCCCAGGAGTGAGTCCAGCCGGTCAAAGACGTACTGCCACGCCTCCGGGTTGACCAAGTCCAGCACCTGCTGGTGCCGCCAGCGCTCCGGCAGGCGCCCGGGTGTGGCGGCCCCGGGGGAGTGCGGACGCGGCCCGGAGATCCAGTCCGGGTGGGCGCGGGCAAGGTCCGAGTCCTCGTTGACCATCTCCGGCTCGACCCACAGGCCGAATTCCATGCCCTGCGCGGTGACGGCGTCGATCAGCGGGCTAAGCCCCTCCGGCCAGAGCTGTTCGTCCACGTACCAGTCGCCCAGGCCGGCGTGATCGTCGCGGCGGCCCCGGAACCAGCCGTCGTCGAGCACGTAACGTTCGACGCCGAGCGCGGCGGCGGATTCGGCAAGCTCCAGCAGCGTGGCGAGGCGGTGGTCGAAGTAGACCGCCTCCCACACATTCAGCACCACGGGGCGGGGTTTCCCGGACCGTGCCCCGGGGTGGTGCGGCCGTCCGCGGAACCAGGCGTAGAACGCCTCGCTGATGCCGTCCAGCCCGGCGTCCGAGTAGGCGGCAAACAGCCACGGCGTCTCGTAGCTGCTTCCCGGGTCCAAGATGACCTCGGCGGAGCCAAGCAGTTCCGAGGCACCGATGACGGAACGGCCGTCGCCGATCGTCTCGACGAAGCTCTCGTGGTTGCCGCTCCAGCCCAGGTGCACGGCCCAGACCCGTCCGTGCCGGTTGCCGAACCCCGGGGTTCCCGCGGCCAGCAGCAGCGAGGAATCGTGACCCGTTCGTCCGTGACGGCCGGAACGTACCCAGGTGCCCTGCCGCATCGGCAGGCGCTGGGGGTGGGACTCGCGGCACCAGCGGCCGGTCAGGTCCAGGATTTCGGTTGCGGCACGCCCCACGGGCAGCACCGCCGCCAGCTCCTCGACCCAGTAGCTGTCCGGACCGTCGTTGCGCAGTCCGTGCCGGAGCTGCAGCAGTCCGCCGTCGTTGATCCGGATCTCGGTGTCCACCGTGATCCCGGCGGCGGGGTCCGACTGCGTGATGACGGCGGAGCAGCCCTCCTTGCCGCTCTGCTCGCTGCCGTCCTGCACGCTGCCGTTCTGCACCGTTACGGACACCACGCGGAGCCGGGCAGAGAACGACTGTCCGTTCCGGTGGCCGCGGAGGCCGGGCCGTCCCCGCCAGCCGGAGGACGCCTGCGGGATCAGGCCCAGCGTCACCGGGATGTCCAGGGCTGAGCGCGGAACAGGATCGGCCAGCAGCGAAAGGTCAGGGAGCCCCGGGCCAAGGTCGGCGCCGAAGTGCAGCACAGCCGGCTCCCCGGTGCTGAAGTCGAGGAGCAGTGAGGTGCCGGAGCGCCGCAAGTGCAGCGGTCCGTACCTCCGTCCCAGAGGCGGGTTCTCCTCGGATGCAGTGGTCGAAGTCAGGTGGTTCACGGCAGCTCCAGCGTGGCGGTGGCGTCTGTGCGGGCGGGGCCGGTTATGGCCAGCCGCAGCCGGCCGACGCGTTCGCTGAGGATCCGGCGGGCTTCGCCGGGCAGCCCGTCGTCGCTGATGAGCTCGTCGGCGTCGTCCAGGCCGGCGATGGTGCTGATGCCCAGGATGCCCCACTTCGTGTGGTCTGCCAGCACCACCACCCGGCGGGCCGCCGCGACGAAGGCGCGGTCCGTTTCGGCTTCGAGCACGTTCGGGGTGGTGAATCCGGCGTCGGCGTCGACGCCGTGGACGCCGAGGAACAGCACGTCGAGGTGCAGTTGTTTGAGGGCGGCCGTGGCCAGCGGCCCCACCAGGGCGTCGGAGGGGGTGCGTTCGCCGCCGGTGAGGATCACGGTGGACGGGGAGGTGCTCTGGTGGAAGACGTCGGCGATCCGTACGGAGTTGGTGACCACGGTGATCCGGGGCCCGGCGGCCAGCAGCCGGGCCAGCGCCCAGGTGGTGGTGCCGGCGCTGAGCCCCACCGCCATTCCTTCGCGGACCTGGCCGGCGGCCTCGTGCGCGATCGCGGTTTTTTCCTCCTGCAGCTGGGTCACCTTCAGCTCGAAGCCGGGCTCGTGGGTGCTCACGCCGCCGGGGAGCTTGGCCCCGCCGTGGATCTTTTCCACGGCGCCGGCCGCGTCCAGGGCCTCGATGTCCCGCCGGACGGTCATGAGGGACACGCCCAGCAGCCGGGCGAGGTCCGCGACGCGGACGATCCGCTCGCGCTGGACCTCCGCGACGATGGCTGAGTGGCGGGCTGCGGCAAGCATTTCTTGTCCTTACTGGCGTGGTGAATTACTGGCGATGTGAATGGGCGTTGCGGGAACGGACGACGGCGACTGCGCCGGCTTCCAGGAAGAGACCGCCGTCGAGCTCCTCACCGCTGATGACTTCTACACCCGCCAGCGGCAGCCGCACGTCGTCCGTCCCATGGTTGATGCAGAACGTCCAGTCCGTGCCGTCCTTGCTGCGCCGGACCACTTCCACCTTGGCCGGAAGATCCGGGACAAGGGGCGCCACCGCCGCGTCGGCGCACATGACGGGCAGGAGTTCCGCGAGGCCTTCCGGGGGCAAGGTGGTGGCGACGTAGTAGGCCCGGCCGTTTCCGGCGTGGTTTCGGGTAACGGCGGGGGATCCGGCGGCCGGCCCCTCGGTCACCGCGGCAAGCACCTCGGCGGTGCTTGCCCTGCCCAGCTCGCTCCAGCAGGAACCCGGTCCGAAACTGTTCAGCGGCACGGATTCGCCGGCGCGCAGAGGGAAGAACTCTTCCATCTGTACGCCCAGCAGTTCACTGAACGCCCCGGGGTAGCTGCCGAGCCTGATGTGGTCGTTCTCGTCGACGACACCGGAAAAATACGTGACCACCAGGTGGCCGCCGGACCTCACATAACCATCCAGATTGGCTGCTCCGGCGTCCGTCACGAGGTACTGCATCGGGGCCACCACGAGCCGGTAGCCGGAAAGGTCATCCGTGCTTTGGCGGAAGTCCGTCGGGATTCCGGCACGGAAGAAGGCATCGTGCCAGCGCCGGGTTTCCGCGATGTTTGACGCATCCACGCTCGGGTGCGAATCCAGTTCCGACGCCCAGCGGGCGTCGGTGTCGTGGATGATGGCGACGTCGACGCTGCCGGACGCACCGGTCACCACCGAACCGGTGACCTCGGCCAGGCGGCGCAGCGCTTGCCCCAGCCGGACGACCTCCCGCCACGCCTTGGTGTCAGTCCCCGCATGCGGGAGCATCCCGGAGTGGAACTTCTCCGCGCCGGCCCGGGATGCCCGCCATTGGAAGAAGAGTGCGCCGTCCGCGCCGCGGGCGACATGCTGGAGCGAGTTGCGAAGCATTTCGCCGGGCGCCTTGGCGATGTTGCGGGGCTGCCAATTGACGGCAGAGGTGGAGTGCTCCATGAGCAGCCACGGTTTGCCCTGCGCCCAGCCGCGGGTGAGGTCCGCGGTGGCCGCCAGCTCCTGGAAGTTCCGCTGGTCTTCGGCAATCAGATAGTGGTCGTTGGAGACCACGTCCATCTGTTCTGCCCAGCGCCAGTAGTCCACCGGCTGGTGCAGGCCCATGTTGAAGCCCATGAAATTGGTGGTGACCGGATGCCGGGAATGCGAGCGGATGACCGCCGCCTCGGCCTTGTAGCACTCCAGCAGTTCATCAGAGGAATACCGGGCGAAATCCAGCTGCTGGGTGGGGTTGACCCACGTTCCGGAGGTCCGCGGCGGCAGGATCTCCTCCCACGCCGAGTACCGCTGGGACCAAAATGCAGTGCCCCAGGCGGCGTTCAGGCCATCGAGTGTTCCGTAGCGTCGTTCCAACCAGGACCGGAAGCCCGCGGCGGCTCCGTCCGAGTAGTCCGGCTGGTTGTGGCAGCCGTACTCGTTGTGGACATGCCACATCACGACGGCGGGATGGTCCGCGTACCGGGCGGTGATCTTCTCGGTCAGGGCCGCCGCGGCCCGCCGGTACTCGGGGCTGGAGGCGGCAAAGGCCTGCCGGGAACCGTAGCTGTGCCGCACGCCGTCGGCTGTCACCGGAAGGGACTGCGGGTATTTGTGGCTGAACCACGGCGGCGGCGAGGCCGTGGCGTTGGCCAGGTCCACCCGGATGCCGTTGGCGTGCAGCAGGTCCAGGACCCGGTCCAGCCAGCCGAATTCGTAGACGCCCTCGGACGGTTCCAGCAGCGACCAGCTGAAGATCCCGACGCTAACCAGGTTGACGCCTGCTTCGCGCATCAGCCGGACATCTTCATCCCACGTCTCCTCGGGCCACTGCTCCGGGTTGTAGTCTCCGCCGAACGCCAGCATCGGGGAACCCTCGGAGCCGAGGCGCGCGGTGATGTAGTCCATGGCGGCGGTGTTGGTGCTGTCCACATTTATCCTTTGCTGGAGCCGAGAGTCAGGCCGGCCACGAAGTGGCGCTGGAGGAGCAGGTAGATGATCAGGGCGGGAACGGCCGTGATCATGGCGCCGGCCGCGATCAGGTTGTAGTTCGAGAGGAACTGGCCCTGGAGGTTGTTGACAGCTGTCGTCACCGGGAGGCGGTCGCCGCTCTGGATGAAGAGCAGGGGGAAGAAGAAATCGTTGTAGATGAAGATCACCTCGAGGGTGCCCATGGCGGCCAGGGCCGGGCGGCACAGGGGCAGGATGATATCCCAGTACTGGCGCCAGATGCCGGCGCCATCCACGAGGGCCGCTTCCGTCAGTTCGGACGAGAGCGCCTTCATGTAGTTGGAGAGCACGAAAGTGACAAAGCCGATCTGGAATGCAGTGTCCACCGCGATCACGCTGATGTAGGTGTTGAGCAGGTTCCCGGAGTCGCTGACCGCGTAGGGAAGCTCGAAGTGCTTGAACATCTCGAAGAGCGGCGCCGCGAGGACCTGGGGCGGGAGCAGGTTGCCGGCGGTGAACATGATCAGCAGCGTGATGTTGAACTTCCAGTTCACCCGGCTGACGGCGAACGCCATCATGGAGGCGAACAGCAGGATCAGGATCACGGAAGGAACCGTGATCAGCACGGAGTTCCAGAACAACTTGGCGAAGCCGCCCTGGTTCCAGGCCTGCGCGAAGTTGTCGAAATTGAACGTGCCGTTGACGCTGAAGTAGCCGTACTTGTCCGTGTCCGCCTTGGGCCGGAGCGCCGTGAAAATCGTCCAGACCAGCGGAACCAGCCAGATGGCGGCCATGACGCTGAGGAAGATGTGGGTTCCGTAGTGCCGTTTGCCCTGCTTGTTGTTGGGCCCTCCGCGCAGCTGCAGCCGGACCCTGCCCCGGCCGTTGGCTGCTGCTTCGGTGCCCGCCGGCGCTGCGTCGGTGGGATGTGCGATGCTCATGCCTCTTTGTCCTTTCCGAAGGCGCGGGACAGGTAGAACGTGATGGGAACCAGCGAAATGACCAGCAGGATGACGGCCAGGGCCGAGCCGACGCCGATCACCTGCCCCTCGCCGACGAGGTTCTGGATGACCAGGGCGCTGATGAGTTCCAGGCCGTTGGTGCCGCGGTTGATCACATAGACGATGTCGAACGCCCGCAGGGACTCGATCACGGTGATCACGATGATGACGACGTTCACCGGGCGCATGGCAGGGAAAATCACGCGGAAGAAGGTCTGGACGGCATTGGCCCCGTCGATCTGGGCCGCCTCCCGCAGCGTCGGGTCCACGCCCTTGAGTCCGGCCAGATACAGGATCATGACGTAGCCGGCGTGGCGCCAGGTGGCGGCGATGAGGGCCGCCCAGATGTTGACGCTGGAATCCCCGAACCAGTCCACGGCCCGGGGGGTTCCCGCCGTTCCCAGCAGGAAGTTGAGCAGCCCGCTGTCACGGTTGTAGAACAGCTGCCAGATCACGCCGATCAGGGCCAACGAGAGCATCACCGGTGTGAAGAAGATGCTCTGATAGATCCGACTGCCGCGGATCTGCTGATCCAGCAGGACCGCCAGCAGGAGCCCGAGGGGCGTGGCGATCAGCGCCAGGAAGACCAGCCACAGCACATTGTGCTGGACGGCGGGCCAGAACGGCGGGTAGTCCTGTGCGATGAACTGGTAGTTTTCGACGCCGGCGGGTTTGATGTCCGTCAGCTCGAGTCCGTTCCAGCGGGTGAAGGACAGCCCGACAGACAGCAGGGTGGGGATCCAGACCAGCACCAGCTGGATCAGGGTGGGGATGCCCACCATGATGCTGAGGACGATCTTGTCGCGGCGTGACAGCCGCCGTACCCGCCGGGCGGGGGCGGGCCGTGAGTCCCGCCCGCGGTCGGTGGGCGCATGGGTCGAGACGCTCATGGGCATTCCTTGCTCTGCAACATGTCGTGGCTACTGGGAGGCGTACAGCGACTTGGCCTGGGCTTCCAGGTTCTTCACATCGATGTTTCCGTCCTTGATGAAGGACTGTAGGGCCGGGATCATCACGTTGTTGGCCATGGCCGGCAGCGCATCCCGGTCGAAGAACTGGCTGATGTTCTTGGCGCCGCTGATGGAATCCGCCAGTTTCTTGGTCAGCGGCGTGAATTTCGAGGTGTCGGCACCCTTCGCCGTGGCGATGTTCGAGGAATCCACCGAGGCATACACGTCCTGGCCCTCCGGCGTTCCGAGGTAGGCGAGGAAGTCCTTCGCGGCCTGGTTCTGGCCGCCCTTCTTGGACAGCAGGAGGCCGTCGATGGGGGCCTCGATCGAGTCCTGGCCCTCCATCGCGATCTCCGGGAACGGGAAGAAATCGATGTCGTCGGCAACGGTCTTATCGGTGTATTGCTGGGTGAGGAAGGATCCGAGCAGGTACATGCCGGACTTTTTGTCCCCGAGCGACTTCGCGGAGTCCTGCCAGGTCATGCCGAGGGCGTTGGGATTCTGGAAGGGCAGCAAAGCCTTCCAGGTGTCGAAGACATCGCTGACTTTCTTCTGGTCCCAGCTCTCCTTGTGCGCGGTGAGGTCCATGTGGAACTGGTATCCGTTGAGCCGCATGTTCAAGTAGTCGAAGGTGCCCATGGCCGGCCACCCGTCCTTGTCCGCGAACTCGATCGGGATCAAGCCGTCACCCTTCATCTTCGCGCAGAGGGTCTTCAGCTCGTCAAAGGTCTGGGGGACGGCGTAGCCCTTTTCGGCCCAGAGGCTCTTCCGGTAGAAGAAGCCCCACGGGTAGTTGTAGTTCGGGATCAGATACATCTTTCCGTCGGCGCCTGTGGAGGCCTTCCTGAGGGCGTCCGAGTAGTTTGCGCCGACCTTCTCCCAGACATCGTCAATCGGTGCCAGCAGGCCCTTTCCCGCGTAATACTGCATCCGGTAGCCGGCGAACCATGTGAAAGTGTCGTCCGGGCTGCCCTGCAGGTACGTGTTGATCTTGTTCTGGAAGTCGTTGTGGGGGACGACGTTGGTGTTGACCTTCACGCCGGACTTCTTCTCAAACGCATCGGTGACCGCCTTGTAGGCAGCCTTGGGCACGTCGTCCGAGGAGCCGGAGCCGAAGCTGAGAACCTTGGCGCCGCTGCTGCCGGACGGTGCGCTGCCGCCCGTGCAGGCCGCAAGCAGTGGAACTCCGGCCATTGCAACCGCACCCACACCCAGCGTCTTCAGCAGGGTCCGGCGGTCCCATCCACCCTGGCTCGAGGCCCTGCGCAGAGCGTCTTCATGCATTGTCATGATTTCTCCTTTGAAAAACACGGACGGTGTGAATCGGCTCACATAATTAAGTATCATAATCGATCAATTGAGAACGTCAATGGTCAAAACCGAACATTCGCTGCGGGTGAGCGGCTGACGAGATCATTCCGGCTGCCAGCCGGGCGTCCGCCGGAGCTATGGGCAAACTCCCAGCAACCGCCTCCAACCGCCGCCCTCAAGCGGACGTAAACTGACCTTCGAATCACTTCGTGTGACACGTGGCTGGGAGTACGGATGCTCTGGAAACTGCTCGTCGAATACCTGCGGCCGCAGCGGCGGCTGCTGCTCGCCGTCGTCGTACTCCAGCTGGCGCAGTCCATCGCCTCGCTGTACCTGCCCACCCTGAACGCGGACATCATCGATGAAGGCGTCGCGAAGGGCAACACGGACTACATCCTCGGCACCGGCGGCGTGATGCTGCTGGTGACGCTGCTGCAGATCGCCTGCACCATCGCCGCCGTGTACTTCGGGGCGAAGGCCGCGATGGGCCTGGGCCGGGACCTGCGCGGCTCGATCTTCAGCCGGGTGGCGGAGTTCTCCGAGCAGGAGGTCACCCGCTTCGGCGCCCCGAGCCTGATCACCCGCTCCACCAACGACGTCCAGCAGGTCCAGCAGCTGGTGCTGATGTCCGCCACGATGATGGTCGCGGCGCCCATGCTCAGCATCGGCGGCGTGATCATGGCCGTCCGGCAGGACGTGCAGCTGTCCTGGCTGATCGCGGTGAGCGTGCCCGTGCTGCTGATCGGGATCGGGCTGATCATCACCCGGATGGTCCCGCTGTTCCGCAAGATGCAGACCCGGATCGACACCGTCAACCGGGTGCTCCGCGAACAGCTCACCGGCATCCGCGTGGTCCGCGCCTTCGTCCGGGAGGACATCGAGACCGCCCGCTTCGGGAAGGCCAACGAGGACGTCACGGATACGGCCCTGCGCGCCGGGCGGCTGATGGCGCTCGCGTTCCCCACCGTGATGCTGGTGCTCAACGTCTCCAGCGTGGCCGTGATCTGGTTCGGCTCCTTCCGGATCCAGGACGGCTCCATGCAGGTGGGCACCCTGATCGCGTTCCTGAGCTACCTTATGCAGATCCTGATGTCCGTCATGATGGCCACCTTCATGGCGATCATGATCCCGCGCGCGGCCGTCTCGGCGGACCGGATCGGCGAGGTGCTCGGCACCGAATCCAGCGTCCGGCCGCCGGAGCACCCGGTCGGCTTTTCCGGCCGCACCGGCCGGGGCGAGCTTCAGATGCGCGGCGTCGGCTTCACCTACCCGGGCGCGGAGGCGCCGGTGCTGAGCGGGATCAGCTTCACCGCCCGCGCTGGGGAGACGACGGCGATCATCGGCAGCACCGGCTCCGGCAAGACCACCCTGGTGAACCTGATGCCGCGGCTCTTCGACGCGACGGCCGGCTCGGTGCGGATCGACGGCGTCGACGTCCGGGAGCTGCACCCGGACCTGCTCTGGGGGCACATCGGCCTGGTGCCGCAGAAGCCGTACCTGTTCTCCGGCACCGTCCGCAGCAACCTGCTCTACGGCAAACCGGACGCCACCGAGGACGAACTCTGGCGGGCGCTGCGGATTGCGCAGGCGGAGGACTTTGTCCGGGAGATGGAGGGCGGGCTGGATGCGCCGATCTCGCAGGGCGGCACCAACGTCTCCGGCGGTCAGCGGCAGCGGATCGCGATTGCCCGGGCGCTGGTCAAGCGGCCCGAGCTCTACATTTTTGACGATTCGTTCTCCTCGCTGGACACCGCCACGGATGCCCGGCTCCGGCAGGCCCTCAAGCAGCACACGGCCGGCGCCACCCTGGTGATCATCGCCCAGCGGGTGTCCAGCATCATCGACGCCGAGCAGATCCTGGTGCTCGACGCCGGCCGGATCGTCGGGCAGGGCACGCACGGGGAGCTGCTGGAGACCTCGGTGACGTACCAGGAGATTGTGAATTCGCAGCTCGCGGCGGAGGAGGCGGCATGAGCACCACGGACAAGGCATCGCCGGCGCCGGCCGCTTCCGGGCGACCTGCCGGGGCGCCCGGCGGGGCGCCCGCCGTCGAGCGGATTCCGCGGCCCGCGGGCGGGCCCGGCCGCGGGGGACCCTTCGCCGGGATGAACATCCCGGCGGAGAAGGCGATGAACTTCGGGGTGTCCGCGAAGCGGCTGCTGGGCCAGCTGCGTCCGGAGCGGCTGTGGCTGGTGCTGGTCCTGGTGTTCGCCGTCGTGAGTGTGGCGTTCTCGGTGATCGGGCCCCGGCTGCTGGGCGAGGGGACCAACCGGATCTTCGCCGGCGTCGTGTCCAAGCAGCTGCCCGCCGGGGTCAGCCAGGCCCAGCTGATCGCCCAGCTGCGTGCCGCGGGGGAGAACCAAAAGGCGGACATGCTCAGCGCGATGGCGCTGACGCCCGGCACCGGAATCGACTTCACCGCCCTGTCCGCCGTGCTGCTGTGGGCGCTGGCGCTGTACGTGCTGGCCTCGGCGTTCAGCTGGGTGCAGGCATACGTGCTCAACGGCGTCGTGCAACGGACGGTCTTCCGGCTGCGCGAACGGATCGAGGCGAAGATCAACGGGCTGCCGCTGCGCTACTTCGACTCGATCCAGCGTGGCGAGCTGCTCAGCCGGGTGACGAACGACGTCGACAATATCTCGCAGAGCCTGCAGCAGTCGATCAGCCAGGCGGTCACTTCGGTGCTGACCGTGGCGGGGGTGCTGGTGATGATGGTCATCCTCTCGCCCACGCTGGCCCTGATTGCGCTGGTGACCATTCCGCTGACGCTCGTGACCACGGCCATGATCGCCAAGCGCTCGCAGAAGCTGTTCGTGGCGCAGTGGAAGCACACCGGCGAGCTGAACGGGCAGATCGAGGAGACGTACACCGGGCACGCGCTGGTGAAGGTCTTCGGCCGGCAGCGGGAGGTGGAGGAGCGGTTCCGGCAGAAGAACGCGGAGCTGTACCAGGCCAGTTTCGGCGCGCAGTTCATTTCCGGGCTGATCATGCCGGCCATGACGTTCATTGGGAACCTGGTTTATGTGGGGATCGCCGTGGTGGGCGGGCTGCAGGTGGCCTCCGGGGCCATGCAGCTCGGCGATGTGCAGGCGTTCATCCAGTACTCGCGGCAGTTCACCCAGCCGCTGGCCCAGCTGGGCTCGATGGCGAACCTGCTCCAGTCCGGGGTGGCCTCGGCCGAGCGGGTGTTCGAGCTGCTGGATACCGACGAGCAGTCGCCGGATCCGGCTCCTGGGGTGTCTCCTCCGGGTGGCCGGGGGCGGCTGGTGTTCGAGGACGTCTCGTTCTCCTATTCGCCGGACAAGCCGCTGATTTCTTCGCTGAGTCTCGTGGCGGAGCCCGGGCAGACCGTGGCGATCGTGGGCCCGACGGGCGCGGGCAAGACGACGCTGGTGAACCTCATGATGCGCTTCTACGAGCTGGATGCGGGGCGGATCACGCTCGACGGCGTGGACGTCACCGCGATGACCCGCAACGAGCTGCGCTCGCGGATGGGCATGGTGTTGCAGGACACGTGGCTGTTCGGCGGGAGCATCCGGGACAACATCGCCTACGGCCGGCCAGCTGCATCGGAGGATGAGATTCTGGAGGCCGCCCGGGCGACGTACGTGGACCGGTTCGTGCGGTCCCTGCCGGAGGGCTACGACACCGTGCTCGACGACGAGGGCGCCAACGTTTCCGCCGGCGAGAAGCAGTTGCTGACGATTGCCCGGGCGTTCCTGGCCCGGCCGTCCGTGCTGATCCTGGACGAGGCGACGAGTTCGGTGGACACCCGCACCGAGGTGCTGGTGCAGAAGGCGATGAGCGCGCTGCGCTCCGACCGGACCAGCTTCGTGATCGCCCACCGGCTCTCTACCATCCGCGACGCCGACCTCATCCTGGTGATGGAATCCGGGCAGATCGTGGAGCAGGGCACGCATGCCGAGCTGCTGGCGGCGGGCGGGGCGTACGCGGCGCTGTATGCCGCGCAGTTCGCGGCGCCGGTGGCGGAGGTTTAGCGGGTTCTACGCTTGGCCGCTCGGCGGGAGCCAGGAGTAAGGCCAGGTGAGGCCGTGACCGATGGCCGCCATGGTGGTCACCGCATACTCCGATGCTGCTTCGCCCGATCCGCGATAACGGCGACGGCCAGAGACAAGCGGCCCGGTAACGGAGAGAATGCCAGACGGAGCCATCTAGCGTCCGAGTACGCAGCGAACCGACCCGGGCTGACGTGCAGTTCCTCGGCGACGGCCAACACCTGTGAGTGAGCCGTGATGTAACGTTCAGGCGGCATGCGGTTTTCTCGTAGGCGAAGCTCCAGATGGACGTCCAGGTCGGCCAGGTCGCGGGCGGCCTCGGCCCGGGCCGTACTGTCGAAGTCCAGCAACCCCAGCGGGGTATCGCTGTCAGTGACGATGATTTGCTTGGCGTGTAGGCCTCCGTGGGCCCAGACCAAGGGATCCGGTGCCGTCCGAAGCAGGTTCATCGTCACTTGCTCTGCAGCGGCGCGCAAAGCGTCGCGTTGAAACGACAACTCCGGAACGTTTTCATGGTGACGCAACCAGCGGTTCAGCAACCGCTCCACCTCCGCTGCTTCCAGCCCTGCCAAATGGGGTGGAAGGGTGTCGAGGACGCTTTGTGCTGCGGGCCCATGTGTGCCGGTCAGTTGTGCCACCCAGGCGCGCGACCACTTCTCCCACGCGTTGGCGAACGTTTCATCGGAGACGGCGGCCCCCTTCGTACCCAGCTCCGACAGAGTAGGTCCCGGGATGGCGCTGAAAACGAGGACGTCCTGGGATTTCCGAGAAACGATTCTGGGCGTTGTGAAGGTGCCGGCGTCCAGCAGGATGTCCATTTGTGCGCAGCGCTCGGCCGGTACGACGGCGCTGCCGGGCCGGAAGATCTTTATGTAGCGGCCCTCCGCCCGGACGACCGCCCGGCGGTAGGGCCGATACGCAAAGATTTCCCCCTGCTGCGCTTCCGCTCGCAAGGCGGGCAGCCTCGGATCGTCCGGCGGGATGAGTTCGAAGTGCCCCTGACGCAGGCGGGCTCCCCGGACGCCGGCCCGTCCGGGTGTCAGGACCTCCAGTACGTAGCATCCTGGCGTCTTATCAGGCCACGCCCGGCGGACCTGCCAGGTTGTGCCGGTATCGTCGTCGGTGGACAAGGGGACGGGAGAGGTCCAGTCCATGTGATCAGCTCCAGGACCCGGCGGATATGCCAACTAGCGGTACCACGCCATAGAGTGTGGGAGTCTTGGCGGTCCGTTCCGCCAAGACAAGTGGCGCAGTCGAGCTCTGTCCGTACATGTTCACCCTGCTGTCCTCCCCTACGCAGTCTCTTCCGGCACAAGCCGGTTCGTGCGCCCAGCATGAACTACAACAATGAGGCGCCGATGAAAGGGTCATTAAGGAACCCTCATGGACCCCTTCTTCCCGGTCCCGCCCAAGCAGCGCTGCGTGCCGCACTGGTGATCAAGAGGGAGCACCGAGATGGAACACCCGAGACTCCTTTGTAGTGTTCGAGGATGTTTAAGGCTCTTCACGGTTCGCCTCCCAAATGGCGCCTTGGCACGGACGATCGATGGAGTTTCGTCGCTGCCGGTCTGGTTCAGCCACACAAACTCGGGAACGGTACCACGGCACCCTCAGCCGCACCGATCATGCCATTTTGGTTGGGTCCCCAGGTAGAAGTCCAGTGTTTGTGTGAGTTTCGTGTCCGAGAATGGACGCAGGAGGAAATTCACGAATCATGGCACGCAGAGACACCCCGAGCAGGTTATCGCCAAAGTCCGGCAGGGCCAGAAAATGCTCAACGACGGCCGCCCGATGGTCGAGGTCATCAAAGAGCTTCAGGTCACCGAGGCGACCTGGTACCGGTGGCTGAACCAGTACGGGTCCGAGAAGAACGCCGAGGCGTCAAAACGAACTAAAGAGCTGGAGAAGGAGAACGCCCGGCTCAAGCGCCTGCTGGCGGAGAAGGAACTGGCCATCGACATCCTTAACGAGGTGGCGAAGGGAAAATTCTGAGCCCCGAACCCCGCCGCCGTGCCGTGCGCATGGCGGTGGAGAAGTTCGGGGCATCCGAGCGCTTCGCGTGCAAAGTCATAGGGCAGAACCGGTCCGCGTTCCGCAAGAAGAAACCCGACATGGGCTTCGAGGAAGCCGAGCTCCGCACGCAGCTGTGCGCCGTGGCCAACGTCATCGACGAATACACGCGCACGGCGTTGGCGGTCGTCCCGCGCCGGTCGTTTAAAGCCTCGGACGTCGTCGCGGTAATGGAGAACATCATCGCAGAAACCGGCGCCGCACCGGCCTACGTCAGGTGTGACAACGGGCCAGAATTCACCCCCGCGGCACTGATCGACTGGTGCGACACCGCCGGGGTGGATACTGCGTTCATCGACCCGGGATCACCTTGGCAGAACGGCTTCATCGAATCATTCAACGCCCAGTTCAGAAGGGAGCAACTCTCCGGAGAAATCATCGACACCATGGCCGAAGCCAAGTATTTGGCCGAGGAATGGAAAGCTATCTACAATCATGAACGGCCCCACGGATCCCTGAACGGCATGACGCCGAAACGCTACTGGGACAACTGGACCGAAAGAACCAATTAGCTCTCGCATAGGCGCTGGACTGCTAACGGGGGCCCAATCAGTGGCACCCAAGGAGATGCGCGCCCAACAATCTTGTACATCGCGCTCCGGGCCACCTTGAACAGGTCGGCCATCTCGGCTGGATCTCCCCGCATCCGGCCGATAGGGCGGCCGGTCTAGATTGGTGACGACCGGGGCGTCGTCGGCACGCGCAGCGGCGAGCTTCCCGCAGGCCCGGCCGTTCGTTGTTCCTCCCAGGCAATCCGTGGTCGACTTAAATCCGGTCCTTGGGCACCCCGAGCCCCCGATCCCGTTCCGCTCAGCGTTCAGATGTCGTTTGTTGGTCGAGATTCGGGCCCAGGCGGTGATGTGCAGCTGTCGCGGTTGAGTCACCGAAGCGCGACGGTTTTGCGGGACGGGTATACGCAATGCCCAGATTTCAGCATGTGCATGGATCTTTCGCGACGGGGGAGTGATCGGAAGGTATGGGACCCTCTTGCGATCCATCTTGAGAAGCGGTTCGTTCGGCTCCAGTAAGCGCCTCACGTTCCCTGAATCGTCAAGAGTGCAGCCCTCTTCTGGGACCTAGAGGTAACTCTCTTGTGTGGTCCGACGATCTAAGCCTCCGGCGCCCGCAGAACCCCCAACAGCCGCCACCAAATACGGCACAGGATCCGGATCCGTTCCGGCAGCCCACTGCATCCAGGCCTCGAACGTCGCGCCGATCAACGCGGCACACAGATACCGGGCCACATCCTCGCCGACGCCGGCCGAAACCAGATACGCCCGGGTCCGCTCCCGCTGCGGCGCCAGGGACTCGTAGCTCCGGCTGGCCAGCTCAGGGTGGTCGGCGATCAGCCGCAGCCGCCCGCGGGTGACCGCGAGATCGGGCAGGACGGCAACCCCCGCGACCGCCGCCTCGCGCAGCCCCGCCAGGACGCCGCCGTCGGAAGCGCCCTGACCGCGGGCTGAATCGAGTACCCTGCCGGAGGCCTCGATCACCGGCTCCATGCCGCCCCAGATGAGATCGGCCTTGCTGGCGAAGTAGCGATACAGGCTCTTGCGCCCGATGCCCGCCTCGCGCGCGATGTCCTCCATGGAGGTCTGCTCGTAGCCGCGCTCGGCGAACAGCCGCAGCGCGATCGCGGCCACGGCGTCGGGATCAATCGTCACCGGGCGCCCGGTGGAGCGCGGAACGGTGGTCGTAAAGGCATCCGAAGGCATCCCACCAGTATTCACCCTTACATAATGACACAGGGTGTCATAAGGTGTACCGCATCACCGTCAGCAACGTCTGGAAGGACATCATGGGCAACGAAGCTACATGGCAGGAAGCCGCCACCACCGGCCGCTTTGCCGGCAAGACCGTCATCGTCACCGGCGCGGCCTCGGGCATCGGCCAGGCCACCGCCCTGCGCATCGCCAAGGAAGGCGGCCGCGTCATCGCCGCCGACATCAGCAAGGAACGCCTGGACGACCTGGTTGCCGAGAACGCCGGGCTGGACCTGGTCCCCGTGGCCGGCGAGATCTCCACCGAAGAGACCGTCGCCGCCGTCGTCGCTGCCGCCGGCAGGCGGGTCGACGCCCTGGCGAACGTCGCCGGCATCATGGACAACTTCGCCCCGATCCACGAGGTGGACGACGACCTCTGGGACCGCGTCTTCCGGATCAACGTCACCGCCCTCATGCGCCTCACCCGCGCCGTGGTGCCGTTGATGCTGGACGCCGGCACCGGCTCCGTGGTCAACGTCGCCTCCGAGGCCGGCCTGCGCGGGTCCGCCGCCGGCGCCGCCTACACCGCGTCCAAGCACGCCGTCGTCGGCCTGACCAAGAACTCGGCCGTGATGTACGGGCCCAGAGGTCTGCGCTTCAACGCCGTAGCCCCCGGGCCCCACCATCACCAACATCGTGGCCAACTGGGGATCCCAGCTCGCGGCCGAACGCCTCGGCCCGCTGATGCAGGCCACCGTCCCGACGCCCGACACCGCGGCCCAGCTCGCCGCCTCCATCACCTTCCTGCTCAGCGACGACGGCACCAACGTCAACGGCGCCATCCTCGCGTCCGACGGCGGCTGGTCGGCGCTGTAGGGGGAGCGGCACTAAGGCCAACCGGACGACGGCGGGAGGTCTCGCCGTCGTCCGCTGGTGTCCCTCGTTAACTGGTCGTTCAGGAGGGCAGCGCAGCGACGGATCAAGTCCGCCCTCCGGCCCTACCGGAAAGACGCTGGACGGCCTATCGTGGTCCCTGCCACAGCCCGAGGGAAAGGAACGACGATGTTCACCCTGCAGATTAGCTATCCGGTCCGGGACTACGAGGCTTTCAAGAAGGTCTTCGACACGGATCCCGCAGGCCGCGCCGCCTCGGGCGCCCGGTCTGTCCGCTTGTTCCGGGATACCGAGGACCAGAACAGCGTGGCCGTGCTCCTTGACTTCGACACCAGGGACGCCGCGACCGGCTTTCTGGAAAAGTTGCGCAGCCAGGTGTGGGACAAACCTGAGGTGATTGGGCAGCTGATGACGGCAGCGCCGACAGCCAGGATTTTGGAAGAGGTGGCCCGCGAGGGCCAGGGCGCGGGCTGACCGCTGAGAATCCGGTGGTCCCCGCCGGATGAGTTGGCCGCAACTTCATGCTGTCCCAGGTCGACGGCAGGGAGTCCCGCCGTCGTCCGCTTCCATGTCCTGCAGCGGGCTGGATCATGCCGGGACTCCTTGCGTCGCAACACCGTGTCAGTCACAGACCCCGCGTCGCGGTCACCTTGGACCCTTCGACGCTGACGTCGTTCCGCGCCCCGTCCGCTGTTGGGGTCTTGAACTATGTTCGGACAGGGGAAAGGATCGGACTGCATTGCGGGCACAAAGGAAGGCGGATTTCTGAATGGCGGAAATGCCGCCAGCCACGGTGGAAGTGAGTAACGCGGTGGTCCAGCGCCTCGTCCGGGCCCAGCGGCCCGACCTCGGCGATTGTCCGATAGCGCGGGTTGCGAACGGCTGGGACAACGCGACCTTCCGGCTCGGTGACGGCCTGGCCGTCCGGCTGCCGCGCAGGGCGGAGGCCGTTTCGCTGATACTTCATGAGCAGCGCTACCTTCCCGACATAGCACGCCGCTCCCCGGTTGCTGTTCCTGTCCCCGTCCACGCCGGCCGGCCGACGTCGGACTTTCCATGGCCGTGGAGCATCGTGCCGTGGGTCCCCGGAGCCGCTGCGGCCGACGTCGGCCCGGCAGGCCGCGGGCCGGCGGCTGAAGGCCTGGCCGATTTCCTACTGTCCCTTCACATGCCCGCCGAAACCGACGTCCCGGTGAACCCCTTCCGAGGCGTGCCGCTGACAGACCGTGACGCTGTGCTGGTGGAACGGCTCGGGGACCACGAACGCTACCCGCAGGCAGCAGCGCTGAGAGCAGTGTGGGCGCAGGCCTGTGCCGCCAAAGCCTGGGATGGTCCGGCGATGATGCTCCACGGGGACCTCCACCCCGGCAACATCCTGCTGGCGGACGACGGCTCCCTGGCCGGCGTCATCGATTTCGGCGACGTCGGGGCAGGGGACCCGGCTGTCGATCTTGCGGTGGGGTGGCTGATGTTCGACGCCGGCACTCGCCACCGCTTCATGGGCGCCTTTGGCTCCGCAGTGGAAGGGAACACCTGGATGAGGGCCCGCGGTTGGGCCCTCATCCTGTCCACCGCCATGCTGAGCAACTCCGACGATAATCCGCGGATGTTCGCCGTAGGAAAGTTCGGGATCAGGCAGATCCTGGATGACGGACTTCGCCTGCAACTCTGACGCCGGCGTTATTGTCAGTGGCTCCTGTCATGCTGTGGGTATGGAAGGCAGAGCAGCTGCGGAGACGTTGGAGGCCATGGAGGCCTCCCTTGCTAGGTTGGCTGTATTTGCCGGTCGCGGAGCCGGGAACGCGGCCTCGACTGGCGCTGACCCTCTTCGGGACGAAGCGGACGCGTGCTTGGACGGTATGGCTGAGGTGGGCAGCATGGAAGCCAGGCTGGCCGCGCTGAAAGTGCACTTCGCCGCCGGATATGCCCGCGCTGCCGTCGCCATGGCGGGCCCAGCCGTTTCCCCGTAGGAGCGCACCGCCCAGGAAATGGCGGTGACAGCAGAGGTGGCCTGTGTTCTGACCGTGAGTGAAAGATCGGCGGCGGCGCTCCTGGCGGAGTCAGCCACCCTGACCACTGGGTTGCCCCTGACGCTGTCTGCGCTGCAGGCAGGGAGCTTTTCATGGCAACACGCGCGGGTGATGTGTGATGAAACGTCCGGTCTGGACCCCGCTGCGGCGGCTGCTTTGGAGGCTCATTTCCTGGACGTCGAAGCTCCCTTTGCCGCGCGTGGCTGCCCGGCGGGGGAGCTCGTGCCGGGCAGGTTCCGGGCCAAAGCGCGCAGTGGCGTGAGCTGCACCATCCCGTAAGCATCGAAACGCGCCACCGCAAGGGTGTCGAGGACCGTCGGCTGGAATATGTGCCGGACCGGGACGGCATGGCCTGGCTCTCGGCCTATGTGACTGCGGATGTGGCGGTGGCTGGATGGTCCCGTGCCACGGAAGCGGCCCGTGCCCTGCAGGAGCCGAATGAATCCCGGACCCTGACCCAGCTCCGTGCGGACGTCGCCGCTGACTGGCTGCTGGCGGGGGTGGCGGAAGGAACTCCGTCACCCAAGGCGCAGGTCCTGGTGACCGTGCCGGTGCTGTCTCTTTTGGGCGCCGTGACGGAACCGGCCACGCTGGACGGGTATGGTCCCGTTCCGCCGAGCATCGCCCGCCGGCTTGTGGGGGATGGCGCCGGATCGTTCCTGCGTGTGCTGACCGATCCGCGCAGCGGAGCGCCGCTGGAGATCGGACGGACCAGCTACCGGGTCCCGAAGGCGATGCGCCAATGGTTGCGGCTTCGGGACGGCCGGTGCCCTTTTCCGGGCTGTAATAACCATTCCCTGGATAACGAAGCGGATCATCTGTTGGCTTGGTCCGAGGGAGGCGGCACCGGCGTCACCAACCTGGGCCAGCCATGCCGGCGGGACCACCGACTCAGACACACCACAGCGTGGAGGCCGGTTGACGCGACCCGGGACCAGCCACCCGGCTGGATCTCACCTGCGGGACGCTCCTATCCCAGCGAACAACAAGACTTGGAACCATCACACTGGCCGCAGCACCGCGGCCACGCGGGTGAAGGCCGGGAGTTGGAACCGCCCGACCGGCTCGACGTACTTGCCGGCGCCGTCGGACCCGGAGAGACCGGGCCGCCATTACCGGTGATCCCTTTCCTGACTGGGCACTGTTCATCGCGGCGTAGGATCGGCGCTCCATGTTCCCCTCCCCGTCCAATGAAAGGTTCGAAGGATGTGCCGGCTATTGGCCTGCGCCCCTGCCTCCGACGTGACCCTGAAAGGCCGGATCGGCCAGGACCAGCGCGATTCAGGCCACTGTCCCCCCGCCTATCACAGACCCGGTCAATCTCGACTCACCGGACGGGTTGGTCGGGCCTGCTTACTGCGGCGATCATGCGATGCATGATGATGTGGTGGAAAGGTCGGATGATGTTGAAATAAAGCATCCCCGTCCAGCGGCGGTAGTGGACGGCAGTGATGATCCGGAATCTGTGCTCGGTTCCCGTATCCGTCGGGTCTCCTTCGACGATTAAATGGCCGACCAGATGCGTGTCCTCGGCCGTGAGCACTATGAATGCGTCTTCCTTGCCGGCCGAAACAGTGAAGAAGCCGAATCTGTCACCAGGGTGGAAGCTGATCTCCTCCGGCCGGAGCGGGCGGCCTGGACGGCTTGAAGGGTGCTCGAGGCGCATGAGGCGCGCAAGCCCTCCACGCGCGAGGAACAGGATCTTTAGCCAGGTGGGCTGCCACGACAGAGCGTTGCTGATGCATTCATGCAGCGACAAGGATGCGTATGCGCTCACTGCATCTAGATGGTGTGCTGGCTTTGTGAAGCGTTCAATTTCACGATGCATGGGTTCGAGCGTCATTGGCCCTCGCCAATGAAAGGCTCGCGCTGAGGGACGAGGGTGCGGAAGCTTCGGCGCCGGGCATCCGCGGATCTTCCTGAAAATCATCCTGCCGCTCATGGTCCCGGCGCTGGCGACCACGGCCATCTTCACCTTCATATGGACCTGGAACGACTTCTTCACCCAGCGGATCTACTTGACCTCCCCGGACATGTTCACCGTCCCCGTCGCTCTGCGCCAGTTTGTCGATGCCCAGAGTTCCTCGGACTGGGGGCCGATGTTCGCCATGTCCGTCGTGTCCCTGCTGCCCGTGTTCCTGGTGTTCTTGTTCGGACAGAAGTTTTTGCTCAAGGGCGTGGCCACCACCGGCATCAAGTAGACGATGCCCGAACCGGTGGTGCCGGGTTTGTCGGCCCGGGTGAGGTCAGCCGGCCACGCCCGGGGGAGAGACTGGGTGTTTTGCGTCGTCCCCAAGGGAGGTCGCGGCCGAACCCGTGGAGATTCCGCTCAGGGTGTCGATGTAGTCCAGCGTTTTGGGACTGACATGCCGCACGCCCGCAAGGGCCTCCCGGAGAACGGTTCTCCTGGCCGGGTCATCGAGTGCGCCTCGGAGTTCCAATACCGTCTCGATGCCCTGACGCTCGAACACGCACATGATGTCCTCTACCTGGGCGAGACGGCCAGGCGAGGGCCAGCTGATAACTTCCGCGAGCTTGCCCGTAGCGAGGCGCCGGCGGAGTCCGCTAGTCGTGGCGGCTTCTGGCCATGCCGCAACCAGAGCCACAACGCGCGGCTTGACGGTCGCGTGGTAGTTCTGCCGGCGCTGCAGCGTGGCATCGACAATGATGGCCCCGATGTGGTCCCAGCTACGGCTCACTTCAGTCGAGGCGTCTATGCCCTGAGAGTCAGTTAACGCCGGAAGGTTGGCAGTATCATTCTCGATAGTCATAAGTGAATACTTCCATGTGCCGGTGGTGAGCGGGCTAGCGGCTGCTCAGGTACGCCCGGGCCCGTTCGCGCTGCGGCGACAGGGACTTAGCTCCGGCTGGCCGGTTCGGGGTGCTAGGCGATCAGCCGCAGCCGGCCGCGCGTGACCGCCAGGTCCGGCAGAACGGCAACCCCGGCAACCGCCGCCTCCCGCAGTCCCGCCAGGACGTCGCCGCCGGAGCCGCCCTGGACTCGGGCTGAATCCAGGACCCGCCCCGAGGCCTCGATCACCGGCTCCATGCCGCCCCAGATGAGCTCGGCCTTGCTGGAGAAGTAGCCGGCTCACTGTCTCAACTCCTGCGCTGCCCGTTCCGTGACGACGGCGATGGCCAGGGAGAAGCGGCCAGGTAACGGAGAAAGTGCCAGACGGAGCCAGAAGGCGTCCGAATACGCATCGAACCGGACCGGACTGACGTGCAGTTCCTCGGCGGCGGCCAGCACCTGCGTGTGAGCCGTCAGATATCGTGCGGGCGTCATGCGGTTATGACGTAGATGAAGCTCCAGGCGAACGTCCACGCCGGCCAGGTCCCGAGCGGCCTCGGCCCGGGCCGTACTGTCGAAGTCCAGCAAGCCGGGCGGGATGTCGCCGTCAGGAACGATGATTTGCTTGTCGTAAAGGTCTCCGTGGGACCATACCAGCGGATCCGGTGCCGTCCGAAGCAGGTTCGTGGCCACTTGCTCTGCAGCGGCGCGCAAGGCATCGCGCTGAGACGACAACTCCGGGACGTTTTCATTGTGCCGCAACCAGTCGTTCACCCGTCGCCACATCTTCGTGGCTTCCCACTCTGCTGGACGGAGCGGAAGGCTGTCGAGAACGATTTGTGCTGCGGGATTATAAGAGCCGTTCAGTTCGGCGACCCAGGCGCGCGACCATTTCTCCCACGCCCTGGCGAACGCTTCATCGCTGACGGCGCCCTGCTCCCTGCCCAGCTCGTTCAGAGTCGGTCCCGCGATGGCGCTGAAAACGATGACGTCTTCCTGGGAGCTCTTACGGAGGATTCTGGGTGTTGTGAAGTTGCCGGCGTCCAGTAGGACGTCCATTTGTGCGCAGCGCTCGGCCGGCACGACGGCGCCGCCGGGCTCGAAGACCTTTATGTAGCGGCCATCCGCCCGGACGACCGCCTGGCAGTAGGGCCAGTACGAAATCAATTCCCCCTTCTGCGCTTCCCCCCGCAAGGCGGGCAGCCCCGGATCGTCCAACGGGATCAGCTCGAAGTGCCCGTGACGCAGATGGGCTCCCCGGACGCCGGGCCGTCCCGGTGTAAGGACCTCCAGTACAAATTCTCCTGGCGTCTTGTCTGGCCACGCCCGCTGAACCAGCCAGGATGTGCCGGTATCGTCGTCGGCAGACGTCGGAACGGGGGAGGGCCAGTCCATGGAATCAATTCCAGGATCCGGTGGAGGCGCCAGCCAGTGGTAGGACGCGGTGGAGTGACGCGTTCCAGGCGTCCCGTGCCGCCCCCCAACAGTAGACAGCCATGCTCCGTCCATCCATGCCCCTCTTCCCGACACGCAGGCTCTTCCGGCGCAAGCCGTTCCGTGCGTCCAGAATGAAGTACAACAATGAGGCACGGATGAAACGGTCATGAAGAAACTTTCATCAATGCCTTCTTCCCCGTCCACTCGGTGTCCCATAAGACAGTCCTCCGGCGCCGCGAAAGCCTGGATGGCCACGGAGCAGTACGCGCAGCGGAAGGCACTGCTGCTGAGCTTGACCTACTCCTGAAGCTCCACCGGAAATCGGTGGTGCCGGCCGCTTGTGCTTGTCACGGCGTGCTGGTGCGTTCCCGGATTGCGGCCAGCAGCGTGTCAATGTCGGTTTCGGTGTGGGCGAAGGAGGTCACGAAGCGGGCAATGCCGGGTTCCCAGCGGTCGTCGTAGAAGTCGAACCCGGCCGCGTGGAGTGCGTCTGAAAGGGGCTGCGGGAACCGGCAGAAGAGTATGTTTGCGGTCGCGTCTCCCAGCACCGAGACGCCCGGGACGCCGGTCATTCCTTCGCGCAGGCGGGCGGCCGTCTGGTTGGCATGGCGTGCGTTGTTCAGCCACAGGTCGTCGCTGAGGTAGGCGTCGAGCTGTGCGGTTTGGAACCGCATCTTGGAGGTGAGCTGCCCGCCGTGCTTGTGACGGTAGGCGAGTTCGGTGGCCAGGGCAGGATCGAAGGACACGATGGCGTCGGCGGTCATCGCCCCGTTTTTGGTCGCGCCGAAGGAGAGTACGTCCACCCCGAGCTTCCAGCTCATCTCGGCCGGGGTTGCGTCGAGGGCGACCAGAGCGTTGGCGAACCTGGCACCATCCATGTGGACGCGAAGGCCGGCGTCGTGCGCGATCGCCGCCAGTTCGGCCAGCTCGTCGAGGGTGTAGACGCTGCCGGTTTCGGTGGCCTGGGTCAGGCTGACAACGGCGGGCTGAACGCTGTGCACGTCGCCGCGCCTGCGGGTCACCGCTGCAGCGTGGCCGTTCACTGCTGTTTACCGGCCCTCCACCGCGTGGCCCTTCCCTGTTGGTACGGATCGGGGAGCCTGTTTGAGGCATCGGCGCGCCTGATCGGTCGAGCTGAACTATGCCCCCTGAACCGCACCAAGGAGAACCCCGTGCTTATCAAAAGTGCTGTCGCCGCGCTGGTGGCCCTCACGTCCCTGACCGGAATCGCCGTTCCTTCAACTGCCGCCACCTCATCCCGGGATGTTGTGCTGGGCCAGCCGCTGCTGGAGGCCCATGCACACAACGACTACGAGCACGGCCGTCCGCTGATTGACGCCTTGGAGCATGGGTTCACCAGCCTCGAGGCGGACGTTTGGCTGGTTGACGGCGAACTTCTCGTCGCACACGACCGGGAGAACGCACAGCCTGGAAAGACCCTGGCGAGCCTGTACCTGGAACCGCTGGACAACCTCGTCCAGCAGGAAGGCCACAGCGTCTATCCGGGCTGGGACGGCAGCCTGCAGCTGCTGATCGACATCAAGAGCGACGGCGAAAGCACCTACGCTGCGATCGAGCAGGAACTGAGCAAGCACCCGGCCCTCATGACCCGTTACAGCAAGGGCAAAGTCAGCACGGGCCCGGTGACCGCCGTGATCAGCGGCAACAGGCCGCTGACCACCATGCAGGCGGAAGACAAACGCTACGGGTTCTTCGACGGACGCTCATCCGACCTTGCCTCCGGGATGCCCTCAACGCTCATGCCGCTGGTCAGTGACAACTGGACCAAGCTGTTCACGTGGCAGGGCGTTGGCCCGATGCCCGAGGCGGAACGCGCCAAACTCCACGCCTACGTCGCGGACGCACACGCCAAGGGACACCGGGTCCGCTTCTGGGCGACTCCGGACCAGCCGGGCGAGGCACGCGAAGCTCTTTGGACCGAGCTTCACCGGGCAAGTGTTGACCACATCAACACCGACGACCTCGCAGCACTGGAAAGCTTCCTCAAAGCCCAGCAGCCATAGGACCAGGGTCCACGCTGCCCCACGGCAGCCGCAAACGGACGACGGCGGGAAGCTCCCGCCGTCGTCCGTTCACCGGGGCCGCAAACTTTTGGAAGCGGTTGGCCAGCGGCAGGGCAACGCAGACGCCGACGTCGACGCTGGTAAATCCTCATTGTGGCGGCCGCCCAACCGCGCCACGATGTTCGTATGAACGCTGAAACGCCGCAGGCGGCGGAGCTGAACCTTCCCCAGGCCTTCCTCCTTCTGGCAACGAACGACAAAGACGGCACACCTGAAGTGCCGGTGTACGCACGGGCAGTATTGGCCGAGCTGGACCTGATCGGGGCAATCGGGCTGCAGGGGAAGCGCGTCAGGGCTACCGGCACCGCCCCGCAAACGGACTTCCAGCACGAGCTGGAGCTCATCCGGGGCAAGTCTCGGCCCCACACTCCCAAGCGGTGGGTCTCCATGCTGGAGGGCCGCGCCGCAGTGCAGCGGGTCTACGAGGGGATGGCGGCACTGGGCATCGTGGAACATGTCGGCGAAAAACATGTGGGTCTGTTCCGGAGCGTGCGGTACCCGGAGAAGGACCACGCTCCGGAGGCGGCGCTCCTGAAAAAGATCCAGGCCGCACTCAGCGGTGCGCCAGCCGATCCCGGGGCGTCTGATGCCACGGCGACCGATGCCGGAGGGTTGGATGCCGGGACACCCGATGCAGGGGCGCCCGCTCCCGCGAAGCCTGATGCCGCGAAGCCCGATGCCAGGACCACAGCGCTGATCGCCCTGCTTCAGGCGGCCGGACTGCTAGGCAAGCTCGTACCGGCAGCAGACAAGGTCCGGGCAAGTACGCTGGCGAAGGACTATTGGCCTTCCCACGCGGTGGAGGACGAACTGCGCATGATCAGACTGGCGGAGGAAGAAGAACCGGGCATATGACGGGGCGACCTAGGCCGCGGCTGTCTTGTCCACGAGCGCCAGCACTCGAGTCGGGCTTCCGGTCCCGCCCACGATTGGCAACGGGCACACGATCAGGACGGCGCCGACGGCGGGCAGCTTGTCCAGGTTCTGAAGCGACGTGATGCCGTACTTGTCGTTGCCGAGCAGGAAGTGATGCGCTGGGAAGGGCGGGTCCAGGGCCACGGCGTTGCCGGCGTCGATTCCCACGGTTTCGACGCCGAAGCCGGTGATGTTGGTTTCCTCGGCGAGCCACTGGGCGCACTCGGCGGATACGCCGGGCGTGTGCGATCCCGACTCATCGACATTCAGGAACTGTTCTTCGGTCCGTGAGTATTTGTCCCACCCGGTCCTGAAGAGCACCCAGGCCTGGTCGGGAAGGGCGCCGTGCCGGGTTTCCCAGGCCTTGACGTGGGAGATTTCCATCAGGAAATCGGGATCGTTGGCAGCTTCCTCAGTGAAGTCCAATACGACGGCGGGTCCAATGAGTCGCTGCACCGGAATTTCAGACACATCAAGGCCGTCCCAGCCGGTCACCCAATGAATGGGCGCGTCGAGGTGGGTGCCAATGTGCTCGCCGGTATGAATGTTGTTGTGGCGCCAATAGGGGCCGGGCTGGTTGTACGCGCTGACCTCATCGAGGCTGAAGTCAATGAGGTTTGCAAACGGTGCCGGAAGACGCAATGCGGGCGTGCTGCTGCTCAGCGGAGCCGTGAGATCAATGATTTCAATGTCTCCACGCACCATAGCCTGCAAAGCCTCAGCCAGCCGAGTCGTACCTGTCGTAGTCACGAGGATTGCCCTTCTGTTGAACCAAATTTTGACGATCGTCACCAAAGTGCCACGCCACGATTTTGCCCACACTACCCAGCGGCCTCCCCGTCAATGGACGCAGTACGTCTTGCGGCCGCTAGTAGCTCGGCGGCGTCACGGCGGTAATGAACACCGTGGGCTCGTCGCTGGTGTTGACCAGCCGGTGGGGAAGGGTCGAATCAAAGTGGCAGCTGTCACCGGGCTCCAATGAGATGCGTTCGCCCTGGATCTCGATTTCCAGCAACCCAGATATGACGACGACACACTCTTCTGCGGGATGGCTCCACGGCTCCGCGCTCGACGCGCCACCCGGGGCGAGGGTTCCGCGAAGGACTTCGAGCTGACCGTAACCCGCCGACTGCCGGAGATACGTAATGTTCGTGGCCGGGGATGTTATTTGGACTTGACGGCCCTTCCTGAGCACGGCCAGCCTGCTGGGGGCGGCGTCATCCTGATTGAAAAGCTGGAAGAGCGGCAGGTTCAGGACGCGGGAGATTTTTCGCAGCGTTTCGAGACTCGGGTCGGTTAGGTCACGCTCAACCTGGCTGATCATCCCCTCGGAAAGGCCGGATTGACTGGCCAGCTGGGCCAGCGTCATCCCTTGTTCCTTCCGCAACTCGCGTATGCGCAGGCCATCCATTGTGTTCCTTTCGGGATCGCTGAAGCCAGAGCCATATTCAGTGGCACTAAATAACCATTGACCACACTAAACTTCGTGCATATGGTCTTACCATGACGACGAATAAATTCACGGTACATGATCGCGTGGACTTCGATCCCGCCGACTTCCGTCGGGAGTTCCCGCCACTGGCCAACATGACGCACCTGGCCAGCTGCAGCCAGGGCGCTCTGTCGGCCCAACTAACTTACAGCCTGCTCGACATCGCCGGCTCACTACAGAACTCCGGAGCCCCGTGGGAACTGTGGATGAACAAGGTGGAAGAGGCTCGGGCCCGCTTTGCACGTTTCATAAATGCAGACCCCAGTGAGATTGCCATCGTCAGTTCGGCATCCGAGGGCGCCTACCAGGTAGCCTCGAGCTTCGCCTGGAACAACAGGACGGATATCGTTACGTCCGCCCTGGAATTCCCGTCCGTGGGCCACGTGCTCCGGGCCCAGCAGGCCCAGGGCGCCAAAATCAAGATGGTCTCCGACCGTTTTGAGTCCTTGGAAGTTGAAGCTTGGGACAACGTCATCGACGAGTCAACTGCCCTGGTTTCAGCCCCCTTGATTAGCTACCATGACGGCGCGCGGCCGCCGCTCGCCGAAATCACCGCGCTGGCCCACCAGCGCGGTGCCCGCATGTTTGTTGACGCATATCAGGGTGCTGGCGTGGTCCCGATCGATGTCAAGGCAATGGATTGCGACTACCTTGTGGCCGGCTCGCTCAAATACATGCTGGGCCTGGCCGGCATAGCCTTCCTGTACGTCAAGGACGGCGTTGACTCAGAACGGGATCCGGAACTCACGGGCTGGTTCGGACGCGTAAATCCCTTTGCATTTGACCCGGAATTGGTGGACTACCCTAAGGATGCGCGCCGATTCGAAGCCGGGACTCCTGCCATTCCGGCCGCCTACGCCGCTGTCGCCGGCCTGGGGCTGTTGGAGCGGGTTGACCAGGTTGCCGGTTTCGCCCACGTCATGCGCCTTGCCGACAAGTTGGCTGCCGGTGCCGTGGCCGCCGGATTCAAGGTCAGCCGATCCGAGAACAGCGACCGCCACGGCCCGCAGGTGGCCGTTTTTGATGATGACCCGGTCGCGCTGGGCGCATGGTTGCATGAACGGCGCATCATGACGGCCCCACGAGGCGAACTTTTGCGCATGTCCCTTCACTACTACAACTCCGACGCCGACATCGACACGGCTATCAACGCTCTGACGGAATACCGCTCGCTGTAGGAGCAACGCCCGGGTAGCCGCCGACGTCTGCAAGGTGGGCCATTTCAACGGAGAAATGGCCCGACGGCGGGGCGGCGGGGGATGGCCAGCGCGCCAACCTGATTGATCCAAGGCCCACGGCCCCGCGGCAGAACTATGGTGCCGCGCCCCGCCGCAATCGCCGAACAGCGCTAGAAACACTGCATTTCCCCAGATTTCCCTAGAAACAAAGGAGGAATACGTCATGACGGTACGCGAAACATCGGCTCCCCTGGAAGCGAACACCCACGGCCTGCAGCGCAGGCTAACTGGACGCCAGCTCAGCATGATTGGGTTGGGCGGAGCAATTGGCACCGGGCTATTCCTAGGCTCCGGGCTTGCCATCTCGCAGGCCGGCCCATCAACAATCATTGCCTACGTGGTGTGCGGGCTCGTCGCGCTCGTCATCGCATGGGCGCTTGCCGAGATGGTGGTGGTTCACCCCACCGCCGGCGCATTTGGCGTTCTGGCCCACTCCTACATTGGCCGGTGGGCCGGTTTCGTCGTGCGGTGGACGTACTGGGCTATTCAGTGCATTGCCATCGGCGGCGAAGTCATTGCCGCCGGAATCTTCGTCAGGTTCTGGTGGCCGGAAATTCCGCTCTGGCTCACAACGATTGTCTTCTCCATCGCGATCCTGGGCGTGAATGCGTCAGCCGTCAAACTGTTCGGCAAAGTTGAGTACTGGTTCTCCATGATCAAGGTCAGCGCCATCGTCGCCTTCATCCTTTTGGGTGTTGCCCTGATCGTCTTCGGCCTTCCCAGCCGGCCGCCCGTCGGCGTTGGTAACTTGGTCTCCAACGGTGGCTTCATGCCGAACGGCGTCCAGGGCCTGTTGCTGGCCATGGTCTTTGTGATCTTCAGTTTCATCGGCACGGAAGTTGTTTCGGTTACTGCCGCGGAGTCCGAAAACCCGGCGCGCGACGTCGTGCGGGCCACCAGGTCAATGGCGCTGCGTCTGGCACTGTTCTACGTCGTTGCCATCACGATCGTCCTGGCGGTCGTGCCGTGGACTGAAACGGCCCAGGTGGGCAGCAACATCCATGCCAGCCCGTTCGTGTTGGTCTTTGCGGCCGCCGGCATCCCGGCCGCCGCAACGATCATGAACTTTGTCGTCCTGACCGCGGCGCTGTCCTCCGCCAACGCCAACCTCTACCTCACGACCCGCATGCTCCATTCGCTGGCGGCGCACAGGTACGCGCCGCAGTGGACCGGCAAACTGACCAAGGGTGGCGCCCCGGCGCTGGCGTTGATCCTGAGCTCCGCGGGGATGCTGCTGGCGGCAATTATCTCGGTGGTCGCCGCCGACAGCGCGTACCTGGCGCTCTTCGGAATTTCAGTTTTCGGCGCGCTAGTCGTCTGGATTCTGATCTTGATCACCCACATCCGGTTCCGCATTGTTCGGGCCCGTCACAATCTCCCCCAGTCACCGGCCAGGCTGAAGGGCGCGCCCGTCACCACCTTGCTGGCGATCCTCTTCCTCACGGCCGTTCTGGTCTCAACGATCTTCATTGATGGCCTGACCTGGACGTGGATGGCGGGCGTACCCTTCTTCGCCTTGCTGCTGATCGCGTACTACTTCGTCGACAAACGGACCAATGCCGGCGGCGGGCGCTATGACCCGCTGCAGGAGGAAATCGCGCGGACCAATGCCGTTTCGCCTGGTTCGGACTTTGCGCCCGCCGCAGAAGGATCACATTAGCCAGAAGTATTGCTTGCCCGGCCTTGAACCAAGGAGGCTCCCGGTGGACAGCCGATAATCGCCAATGCTGTTCGCCGGGAGCCTTCGTCATGCCATGAACCTGGAAGGTGATGTCCGTTCTGCTTGCTCGGGATCTCGGGTCGGCGCTCAGGGGAGCGCATACACGCGGCGGGCGTTGCCGTGTGCGACGAGTTGCACGATCTCGCGGGCGTCCGCCTCGGAACAGTCGTCGTCGGCGATCCATCCGCCGACTACCTTGGTGATCGCGTTGCGCCACAGTCTCGCTCCGAGGTAGTGGAGTTCGGCCGGGCCGAAGGCGTCGGAGGAGTAAAGGATTTTCGTGAACGGAGCCAGTTCGAATGAGCGGGCCACCAGATCCCGGCTCCGTGACCCGGTGAAGTTCACGGCCAGGCCCACATCGATATAGACGTTTTCAAAGGCGTGGGCCAAATAGCCGGCTTCGCGCTCGAATGGATAGCAGTGGAGCAGCATGATTGGTGTGTCTCGGACTTCGGGGGACCGCAGAAAATCCAAGAGGTACAGGGGATTGGTCTTGTGTAGGTCCAGGTCGCGGTCACCGAATCCAACATGGAATTGCAGCGGAAGCTTCATCGACACCGCCGTGTAGATCCCGTGGGCAATGAGTGTCACGTCGGTGAGCTTCGCATTGGTGCCGGCGCGCGGGTTCTCCTGCCAGCGGCGGGCTGCTTCAACAACCGCAGCCGGTGCCGGTCGGCTGAGATTCTGGTCGAATCCTGCGCGGTAGGCGAGAACTGTTTTGACGCCCACGGCGCTGAGGGTGAGCTCTTGAAGCCGCCGACCGAACTCTTCGACGTAATCTGCCGGGTTGGCAATCTCCTGGATCAGCGACTCGGCGACCAGTTCCAGCCGAACGATCTCGTGGGTTCGCCCACCGGAGACATCGGCCATGCCGGCCTTGCCGAGGTAGTCAGCGGCATCCAATCCCGTATCGATCAGCCAGTCGCTCACGCCAGCAGCGCGGGTCATGCGCCGGCACACCTCGATTTCTCCAAGCTCGGAGCGCCGGCTCCAGTAGTCCGCCGGTGAGGCGTGCCGTGGCAGATCAAGAATTCCGCTGCACCAGCGTCGGATGGCGAGCCCGATTTGTGTGCTGTAGGCGTCCCCGGGGTTGGCCAGTGGTTCGGTGTTTCCTTCGTTGAGCGAGTTCTGAAAGCGTGCCTCATCACCGTCGACGTGAAACGCGCCATGCACGTGGTGATCAATAAGGCTGACTTGTTCGACGAAGTCCGGGAAAGAACCGCCCGCCATTAGATCGACCAGGCAAGTCGAAAGCGTTCAGCAAGCTCGTCCGGCGAGAGTTCCGCGGAGATTCGCTGTTCGTAGCGCCGGACGGCCACCGTGGCATCGACGATGGCGTCTCCGAGAAGCCCGCGTGCAAGGCGTGACTTGTCCAGCGTGTCGATGATGGCGGTGGGGGAGTCTGAGAGCAGCAGGACGTTGGCCCGGTGCCGCTCGCCTTCCGAAAGCCGTCCGGGATCACCTGGGATCTCTGCCGGAAGCCTGCGCCCGCCGCGGATGCCGTCAAGGGCGAGCGCAAAAATGGATGCGGACGCCAGATACACGTTTGCCGACGGGTCGACGATTTTCACCTCGACGTTGGCTCCGTGCGGATTGCTCTTGCCCTCGTTCAGAAAGCGCACTGAGGCTTCCCGGTTTTCCAGGCCCCAGCACAAGTAGGCGCCCGACCACGTGCCGGGTGCCAAGCGGCTTCCGGACAAGATTGATCCCGTGAGGAAACCCTGGATGTCGGGGAGTCCTGCGATGATTCCGCCAATGGCCGCGCCTCCCTCGGCGCAGATGCCGTGCGGTCCGCTGCCGCCGGAGAACAGCGGCAGGCCGTTCTTGTGGAGCGAAAAGTGCTGGTGGGCGCCGTTTCCGACGGTGCCGGGAAAGGGCAGCGGGGAGAACGAGGCATGCATGCTGTGGGCCCTGGCGACGATGCCAACGATGATCTTGGAAAGGACCACGGTGTCCGCGGCCTGAACCGGCGAAGCAGGGGGAAGGGAAAACTCGAACTGGTTTCTGCCGTACTCGGCGTGGATCTGCTCCATCGGAATGCCGGCATGGTTCAGCACTGACAGCAGATCATCGAGGAATTCCGATCGGTCCAGAAGGCCGGTTGCCCCGTACGGAACCCAGGGTGCGGTTTCCAGCGCTGAACCGTCTGGGGCGACGAGGAAGAATTCAAGTTCGTGGCCCACGAGTGCCTGGTATCCGGCCTCGTCGAGGCTGCCGACGACACCGGCCAGAAGGCCGCGGGCACAGGCCGGAGAAGCGGCTCCGTCTTGTTCGAAAAGGCTGCCTGGTGCCCATGCCCGGCCACCCTGCAGGACACGGAGTCCCGCGAGATCGATCTTGAGGCGCATATCGCCAACGGGGGTGATGCTGTCCGTGAACGCTATCCCGCCGTCGATGGTGAAGACATGCCAGACGGGGGCAGCGCCCATCCCGGATTGGTGGAAGGTTTTGAGCCGGGCTAACGGAACGCTCTTTGCCAGCGTGATGCCCGAAGCATTCACCACCGTGCCGATCACGGTGCGGACGCCGGCCGCTTCGAGCTCGCGTTGTGCCTTGGCAACAGCGGATTCGTCGACTGATGCAATTTCGGTCATGCGCCTATCATGCGGCGCCTCCCCGTCCAATGAAAGGTTCGACAGATGTGCCGCTGCCTCCATCGCCTGCTCAGCGGCGGCGGCTTGTCTGCGCTGTCGGGGAGCGGGCCGAACGCAAGCGGACGACGGCGGGAGGTCCCGCCGTCGTCCGCTTCAGCTCCGGCAACCTTCGACTGCCGCGCGAGGAAGAACTGTGAAGCCTAGCGGCTGCTCACCTGACCGAACAGCTTCGCGATTGGTGCGAGCACGAGCGGGCGGGCGGCGTACCATCCGGCCACCGTGATTGCGATTGCGGCCGCGAAGAGCCAGAACCCGACCCAGTTCACCACGTCGGTGCCGCTGAACATGTGGTTCAGGTTGCGCAGCGCACCGGTCGAGAACACCAGGAACACGTGGATGAGAATGAACAGCACGAAAAACAGCATCGTCGGGAAGTGGATCGCACGCGCAACCTCTACCGGGTAGATCCTGTTCAGCGTCTTCGCGTTCTTCGGCCAGAACTCGCTCAGGCGCGCACCCGTGATCGCCGCGAGCGGGGCCGCGATGAACACCACGAGGAAGTACATGAGCTGCTGCAGGCTGTTGTAGTTCACCCAGCCGGTCTCAACGGGCCAGTCGAGTGTCATGTACTGCAGGAGCGCGGAGAGCGCGTTCGGGAACGCCTCCCAGCTGGTCGGGACGATTCGCACCCAGCGGCCGGAGGCAACCAGCAGCACCACAAAGATGAGTCCGTTGACCAGCCACAGAATGTCGAGCGACTGGTGCAGCCACAGGTTGATGCTGATCTTCTTGCCACCGCGCTTCGGCGTCCAGAACGCCGGCGGCTTCTGCTGGGTGCGCCCCTGATAGCCGGAGCGAATGATGAGCACCATCAGGAAGATGTTCAGGAAGTGCGTCCACTGCGCCCACCACGGGAAGCCGGACTCGGCCGTCTCGGGCAGGTGGTACTCGCCGGGGTACCTCTCGAGGAACTCCGGCACGCCCGGCAGTGTGGTCACACCGCGCGCGGCGAGCACCAGAATCCCGGCGGCAGCCACGGCGCCGAGCGCGAGGAGCACGACGCGCTTGATCCATTGACCCAGGGTGCGCGATCCGTAGAGCCTTGCCTCGGCCTTTGGCCTCAGGGGCTTTTCAGGAGCGACGGACTGTGCCACCGGCACTGGGGCGGCGGTGACCGCTGGTGCACTCACGGTCGCCGGCGGCTCCGCCTCGGCAACGGTCTCCACCACGCTGGCAGCCGTGGCGTGGGCCGGGGCGATGTGTTCGGGAGCTGCCTGCACCGCAGGGGCGGCGGCGACCGCCGGAGCAAGTCCAGCTGGCGGCCACGGTTCACCGCCGGGGACACGGGGGAGCCCGCGACGAAGCGAACTGGTTCCCGCCGCCGCTGTAGCCGGTGTGGTGGCCAGAGCACCTACAGGCGGCGCCGGTGCCGGCACTGCTGCTTTCTCAGCAGCATCTGCGGCCGGCGCGGGCGTGGCGACTGCGGCGGGAGCCCCGGACACGGACAGGGCCGCCACTGATACCGAAACCTCGCCCTTTGGCGGCCAAGGCTCGCCGCCCGGCACGCGCGGCAGGCCACGGCGAAGCTGCCGCGCCACCGCGGCGCCCGCGTTAACTGCAGGGACCGGGCCGGGCGATGCCGCTCCCGGTGCCGTTTCCTGGGCGGCAGTAGGGACGGGGGGCGCGGCGGCCGCTGGCCCGGCGGTGACCGATCCCACCCCGGAATCAGACGCCGACCGGGCTGCCGCTCCTGCCGTGACAATGCGTGCGGGCGCCTCGCCTGATGCAGGCCAGGGGTCACCGCCTTCGACGCGCGGCAGGCCCCGCCGAATAGACCGAGACTGAGTTGACATCACTACTTCTTCCGAGCCTCAAGTGCGCTAATCAGCTGAGGCACGACCTCGAAGAGGTCGCCGACCACACCAAAGTCGGCGATCTCGAAGATCGGCGCGTCCCCATCCTTGTTGATGGCGACGATCATCTTCGCGGTCTGCATGCCGGCCCGGTGCTGAATCGCGCCGGAAATGCCCAGCGCGATATACAACTGTGATGACACGGAAACCCCGGTCTGGCCGACCTGATGCGACTGCGGGATGTACCCCGCATCCACCGCGGCACGCGAAGCACCAACGGCAGCACCGAGTGCATCGGCGAGCTGTCCAACGAGGGCGAACTTTTCCTCCGACCCGAGGCCGCGACCACCCGCGACAACCTTCGCGGCACCACGCAGCTCCGGCCGCGAGGTGGCTGCAACCACCTCCTCGAACGAGTCGATCCGCGCGGCCGGCTTCCCGGAGGGCGGCACTGCCAGGGTCTCCGACGCCTGCGGCTGGGCCATGGCACGCGCCTCGATGGAGCCCTGGCGAACCGTAATCACCGGCGCCCCAAACGTGGACGTTGACGTCACATCGTAGGCACCGCCGTAGACGGAGTGGTGTGCCACGACGCCCTCGTCATCACGTGACACACCGATCGCATCGGCAGAAACCGCTGCACGCGAACGGGCAGCGTAACGGCCGGCGAGGTCGCGCCCATTCAGGGAATGCGAAATCAGGATCGCGTCTGGCTGCACCTGCTCCACAGCGGCGGCAAGCGCGTCAACGCTCGGCACGCCGAGCGCGGACGGATCCGGAGTCTCCGCGACCAGTACGCGCGCGGCACCAAGGACCGCGGCCTCCGCGGCGGCGGCGCTCCCGGCGCCGGGTGAGGCAAGTACCAATGCAATTGGCGTGCCAACTGCAGCAGCAGCGCCAAAGAGCCCGGCCGCAGCCTTCTCGAGTCCACCGGAAGCCAGGGTCTCCACGACGACGAGGATCGCGTCACGAGGGAATCCAGTCATGTCGTTACTCCTTACGCCAGTCGGTTCTCTACAAGGAACTCGGCGAGCTTCTCGCCGGCATCACCCTCGTCAATGATCTTTACGCCCGCCGCACGCGGGGGCTTCTCTGCAACGGTCAGCATGATCGAACGCGCCGCGTCCGGGTTGTCGGCCGTGATCCCGAGGTCTGCGAGGGTAAGCATCTCAAGGGGCTTCTTCTTCGCGGCCATAATTCCTTTGAAGTTCGGGAAGCGCGCCCCGGGAAGCGCCTCGGTAATGGAAATCACCGCGGGCAGGTTCGCTGATACCTTCTGCACGCCGGATTCAACCGGCCTGGAGCCAGACACCGCGCCGTCGCTGATCTCTACGGAGCTGAGGCCGGTAGCATGCGGCACGTCCAGCAATTCTGCAAGCATCGCGGGAATCATGCCGCCGGATCCATCGGTGGAGACGTTGCCAGTGATCACAAGGTCAAACCCAACGCGACGGATCGCTGCTGCGAGCGTTTCAGCGGTAAGTCCAAGATCCGCACCCCGCAGCGCCTCGTCAGAGACGTGGATGGCGCTCCCCGCACCCATTGCAAGCCCCCTGCGTAGCGTTGCCGTCGCACCCTCGGGAGCGAGGGAGAGGACTGCGACCTCAGTGCCGTTAGCGCCGGCGTACGTCAGTGCCAGCTCCAAGGCCCGCTCACCGATCTCATCAATGACTGCCTCGCTGGCTTCTCGATCGGCGAGGCCTGTTTCAAGGTTCAGTTTTCGGTCCCCGTACGTGTCGGGGACTTCCTTTACTAGGACGATAATCTTCATCGATGGCTCTTCCTGTGGCGGGCTTGTCTCTAGAGAGGAGACATGTCGGATCTCCATTGAGTCTACGAAAGTGGGGCCCTTCCTGGCGGACAGAGCCCGTGTCGTGAATTGAAGTACCTAGTCTTCGCCTCAGGGACGCCCTCAACTGGCGGTCTCGTCGGTGTGCCGCTCCAAAAAGCTCTTCAGGAACTTCGCAGCCTGGGCTTCACCTCTTGCTGCAGCTTGGAGGAGGATTTCTTCTCCTCGTGACGTCTCGCCGCGTTCGACGAGCAAAATGCCATGTCGCGGCTTCCGTTTGTCCTTGCGCCGCAGCATGACGAAGCAAGGTCTCGGCCTCATCTGTTTTTCCCCGGTCGATGAATACACGTGCGAGCCCCCACTTACCGTGAGCGCTCCCTTTTGCTATGGCTTTCCGGAACATCGCCTCGGCTTTCGACAGGTGCCCACGACCGTGGAGGCTTGCGCCAAGGTTGCTCATACTTTGAACGTCGCCCTGGGCCACTGCCTCGCGATATGCGGCCTCCGCGGCGGGGACCTGTCCTAACCTTGCTAGCAGGACGTCTCTCGGGCAAGTGGGAAGATCTTGGTATGACTTCAGCAACCGTTGCACCCGATCCCGGCTTGGTGCCGGAGCTTCTGATCACGGATCTCGACAAGAGCCTCGATTTCTGGTGCCGGCTGTGTGGGTTCGCGGTGCTGTATCACCGGATCCATGAGGGATTCGCCTATATCGCCAGTGGGGCGGCGCACGTCATGCTGGAGCAGGCGGGAGCGGGCCGTAATTGGATCACTGGTCCTCTTGAACGTCCACTCGGGCGCGGGATCAACTTTCAGGTTTCAGTTCCGTCGATCGAGCCGCTCGTGAATGCGCTTGATGGCGGAGACTGGCCGCTCTTCATGGCACCCGAGACCAGGTGGTACAGAACCGGCGATCACGAAGCCGGCGTCACACAGTTTCTGGTGGCAGATCCCGACGGGTATTTGATTCGATTCCAGGCGTCCCTGGGACGAAGGCCTGTCTCTCCAGGGCAGGCATGAGTATCCACTGAGGATCCACGGAGACGACGCGGCGGGAACGGCCATTCCTGCCTCATCTCCGCTGGATCGGCATCGGCGGGGTGCTGTAAGGCGTTGTCGTCACCGGGGCGGCTTGCCGAAGGATGACGTGGACTGCGGCCGGTCACGGAACGGCTCAGCGTGGCCGTTCACTGCTGTTTACCGGCCCTCCACCGCGTGGCCCTTCCCTGTTAGTGCGGATCGGGGAGCCTGTTTGAGGCATCGGCGCGCCTGATCGGTCGAGCTGAACTATGCCCCCTGAACCGCACCAAGGAGAACCCCGTGCTTATCAAAAGTGCTGTCGCCGCGCTGGTGGCCCTCACGTCCCTGACCGGAATCGCCGTCCCCTCATCTGCCGCCACCTCATCCCGGGATGTTGTGCTGGGCCAGCCGCTGCTGGAGGCCCATGCACACAACGACTACGAGCACGGCCGTCCGCTGATTGACGCCTTGGAGCATGGGTTCACCAGCCTCGAGGCGGACGTTTGGCTGGTTGACGGCGAACTTCTCGTCGCTCACGACAGGGAGAACGCACAGCCTGGGGAGACCCTGGCGAGCCTGTACCTGGATCCGTTGGACAACCTTGTCCAGCAGGAAGGCCACAGCGTCTATCCGGGCTGGGACGGCAGCCTGCAGCTGCTGATCGACATCAAGAGCGACGCCGGGAGCACTTACGCTGCGATCGAGCAGGAACTGAGCAAGCACCCGGCTCTCATGACCCATTACAGCAAGGGCAAGGTCAGCACCGGCCCGGTGACCGCCGTGATCAGCGGCAACAGGCCGCCGACCACCATGCAGGCGGAAGACAAACGCTACGGGTTCTTCGACGGACGCTCATCCGACCTTGCCTCCGGGATGCCCTCAACGCTCATGCCGCTGATCAGTGACAACTGGGCAAAGCTGTTCACATGGCAGGGTGTTGGCCCGATGCCCGAGGCGGAACGCGCCAAACTCCACGCGTACGTCGCGGACGCACACGCCAAGGGATACCGGGTCCGTTTCTGGGCGACTCCGGACCAGCCGGGCGAGGCACGCGAAGCCCTTTGGACCGAGCTTCACCGGGCAGGTGTTGACCACATCAACACCGACGACCTCGCAGCACTGGAACGGTTCCTCAAAGCCCGGCAGCCATAAGGCCAAGGTCCACGAGGCCTAGCAGATTCCCGGCATGTAGCAGCGGCTGAACCCGGACCGGCAGGTGCGTCCGCCGCTGCCCCACGGCAGCCGCGGACACACCGCAACTTCAGGGACACCTGACACCCCCATGTCAGACAACCACGCACGCTGGAATCGCCACCACCCGACGATTCACAGCCTGATTCACTGCACCGCGGAACGCAGCTTCGGAGTGTATATCTGCCTGCCGGGTCGATGTGGCGGCCATTGTCTCCGGAGACCTGCGCCCGTGGGCCCCGCGGCAACGAGAGGCCCACTCGCTGATGGCCGGACCCGATGACCCCTTCAGTTGTTTGAATGAAGTTGATCGGTTTGCTGACCTGAGCGCGCAGGAGATCGAGGCCATGGACCTCATGGCCCCGGCCGGCGCAGCCTCGGGCATCGGCCAGGCCACCGCCCTGCGGATCGCCAAGGAAGGCGGCCGCGTCATCGCCGCCGACATCAGCAAGGAACGCCTGGACGACCTGGTGGCCGAGAACGCCGGACTGGACCTGGTCCCGGTGGCCGGCGACATCTCCACCGAAGAGACCGTGGCCGCCGTCGTCGCGGCCGCCGGGGGACGGGTCGACGCCCTGGCGAACGTCGCCGGCATCATGGACAAGTTCGCCCCGATCCACGAGGTGGACGACGACATCTGGGGCCGCGTCTTCCGGATAAACGTCACCGCCCTCATGCGCCTCACCCGCGCCGTGGTGCCGCTGATGCTGGGCGCCGGGACCGGCTCCGTGGTCAACGTCGCCTCCGAGGCCGGCCTGCGCGGTTCCGCCGCCGGCGCCGCCTACACCGCGTCCAAGCACGCCGTCGTCGGCCTGACCAAGAACTCGGCCGTGATGTACGGGCCCAAGGGCCTGCGCTTCAACGCCGTAGCCCCCGGCCCCACCATCACCAACATCGTGGCCACCTGGGGTTCCCAGCTCGCGGTCGAACGCCTCGGCCCGCTGAAGCAGGCCACCGTCCCCACGCCAGCCACCGCGGCACAGCTCGCCGCGTCCATCACGTTCCTGCTCAGCGACGACGGCACCAACGTCAACGGTGCCATCCTGGCGTCCGACGGCGGCTGGTCGGCCCTGTAGGTCAGCGGCGCCCAGAAGCGAGGAGGCCATTCGGAAACAGTGGCTTCCTTCGAGTTATTGGGTTCCATGGAAGGCGCAGCGGCCTCTTACTCTTCCCGGTTTTGGTAGTACCGGACTTCGAACATCTTGGCACCGTGCTCGGAGATCCAGGGGCCGTGTTCCATGCCCGGAGGCCGGACTGCCCAATCGCCTGCGTTGAACGTCCGGTTCAGCCGCTGATCGACGAAGGAACCTTCGAAGATGAAGACTTCTTCCCAGAAGTCGTGCGTGAGCACACCGATGGGGGAGGTATCGGTGCCGGGTTCGAACTTGAGGATGCGCGTGACGCTGTCGTTCGTGTCATCGCGTGCCAAGACGGCTTCCATGAGTCCATTGATGTGCGGGTTGCAGGGCGTGAATTCCACCGACGAGGTGGCGGTAAATTCGATCTCTGGTTTTGCCATGCCTACTTTCCATTCAACCCTGCAGATCACAACATTGCGGCGAGGCCCCACATTCATGATCCTCAGCCAATTCAGATGCGTCAACGCCCAGTCCCAGCTAATTCACTTGGGGTGCACAACCGGGAAGGCTGCACCCAACGCAAGCGGACGACGGCGGGAGGCCCTACGTGTCAGGCTGAGTTGAGGCCAGCGGCTCATAGCAACTCCGCAAAATCGTAGGGCGAGAATCAGGAACAGCATCAATGTCTATCTCCACAATTTCCCCGGTGCGGGAAGATGGGTCCATGAGTAATTCTGGCCCTCGCGCCGGCGGTCCAAGGCCTCGGCGGTCATTCACCCCGGCACAAAAGCTGGCCCATTTGGATGCCTACGAGACCGCCTGCGGGGACGGCTCCGGCGGCGGGGCCTACCTGCGGCGCGAAGGGATCTATTCCTCCCAGATCACCGAGTGGCGCAAACTCCGCGACGCCGGAGTGCTCGAGGGCAAGAAGCCCGGTGAGAAGATCGGCAAGCTCACTGCCGAGCAGGTCGAAATCGCCCGTCTACGCCGGCAGCTGGAGGTGAGTGAACGCAAGCTGGTACGGACGGAGGCCGCGTTGTCCATCATGGAAAAAGCACGGCAGCTTTTGGAGGATATCTCCGAAAGCGCGGAGCAGCAGCCCTGGTACAGGAAACCCTGATGGGCATCTACACGGACCTCACAGGGGCGGACATTCCGACCAGGGAAGCGGCCGTCCTGGCCGGCGTCCCGCGGGCGACCGCGACCCGCAAGCCCCGGATCCCGGTGGCCGTTTCGGCGCCTGTGCCGGCGAACAAAATCGGCCCCGCCGAACGGGCCCGCATCCTGGCCACCGTGAACTCGGAGCGTTTCGTGGACCTGGCCCCGGTACAGATCTACGCCCAGCTCCTGGACGAGGGGACCTACCTGTGTTCCATCTCAACGTTCTACCGGGTCCTGGCCGAGAACAGGCAGGTCAAGGAACGCCGCCGGCAGGCCCGCCATCCACCCCGGGCAATCCCGGAACTGCTCGCGACCGGCCCCGGCCAGGTCTACAGCTGGGACATCACCAAGCTGGCCGGCCCGGTCAAGGGCAAGTACTTCGATTGCTACGTGATGATCGACATCTACTCCCGCTACATTGTCGGCGTCTACGTCCACGCCCACGAGTCAGGGGAGCTGGCGGTGGAAATGATGAAGGAAATCTTCGGCATCCACGGCATCCCGCAGATCGTGCACGCGGACCGCGGCACCTCCATGACGAGCAAAACCGTTGCCGCACTGCTGTCCGATCTGGAGGTGACCAGGTCACATTCGCGGCCCCGGGTAAGCAACGATAACCCGTTCAGCGAGGCGTGGTTCAAGACATTGAAGTTCGCACCCGTCTTCCCTGAACGCTTCGGCTCCCTGGCCGACGCGAGGACCTTCACGGCCGCCTTTGTTGAGCAATACAACCATCGCCATTGCCACACGGGGATCGGCCTAAATACCCCGGCAGACGTCCACTACGGCCTTGCCGCCGCGAAAGCCACCGAACGTTCCCTGACGCTGGCCGCAGCCCGGGAGAGAAGCCCCGAACGATTCAGCACCAGACGGGATCCGAAAATCCTGGCCATCCCCGACGCGGCATGGATCAATAACCCATCCAACAGAATGGCTACGGCAGTAGCCGCCTAACTCCCGCTGGCCTCAATCGCCTTGACAAATTCCGAGGTCCCGCCGTCGTCCGCCTTATAAGGCATTCGGGATCATCGAGCGGGCACTCGAGCAACACTGAGGCTCAGGTTGAAGTGCCGGAGCTATCGCCCAAGTCTCAGCGACTTCCGCAGCCTTCATTGCCTGGTTGCAGTGCGCGGTTCACTATAGAGACAAACGGGACGGCCGGCACGGACCGGAGCGCTCACCACCTGACGGATCAAGGGGGAGTACATGGACGACAGCACCGGTTCTATTTCCCCGAACCGACGGACGCTGCTGAAGGCGGCTGGGATTGGGGCGGCCGGTGTTGCCGGTATACCCCTTCTGTCCTCTTGCACCGGCGAATCCGCACAGCGTCATCGGCGTCGGCATCGCTGCTCCCGGCCCCGCCGGGACAGATCGAACCGCTGCTGGACCGGCCGAAAGTTACAAATGCCTTGGCCAAGCTCGACGGATTGATCCGGGACGCCATGGAGCGCACCGGGCTGCCGGGGATAGCCGTAGCCGTGGTGTATCGGGACGAGGTGGTGTACTCCAAGGGCTTTGGGGTCCGGGAGGTCGGAAAGCCCGAGGAGATCGGTCCTGACACGGTGTTCCAGTTGGCTTCTGTGTCCAAGCCACTGGCGTCCACAGTGGTGGCAGGGGTGGTGGGGCGGCAGGTCATCACCTGGACCGACGGCGTCATTGACCATAGCAAGAACTTCGCGCTCAAGGATGACTACGTCACGCGGAATGCGAGCTTTGCTGATCTGATGTCACACCGCAGTGGGCTGAAAACGGGTTCGGGCGATCTGCTGGAGGACCTCGGATTCGATCGGGCGTACATCCTCGGCCACCTCAATCAGGAGCCCCTTGATACGTTCCGGTCCAGCTACAACTACAGCAATTTCGGCTACACGGAAGGCGGCCAGGCAGCAGCCGATGCGATGAAAATGACCTGGGAAGATCTGGCCGACGAGATCCTGTTCCGGAAGCTGGGCATGTCCGCCAGCAGTTACCGTCACTCGGACTATGAGAGAGCTTCAGACAAGGCCACCCTTCATGTGCCGCTCGGGAACAAGGAGTGGGCAGCGAAATACCGCCGCAACGCCGATTCCGAGGCTCCGGCCGGGGGTGCGAGTTCGTCGGTGCGGGACCTGGCACAATGGCTCCGGCTTCAGCTCGGAAACGGCAGTTACGAGGGCAAGCCCGTTATTGATTCGGCTGCCCTCCAAACAACCCACGTCCCCCATGCAGTCTCCGGGCCGGCGTCGGCTCCAGCTGCCCGCTCCCGTTTCTATGGGCTGGGCTGGAACGTCTCCTACGACGATCAGGCCCGTGTCCAGCTGGGACACTCCGGGGCATTTAATCTGGGCGCAGCCACCGCCGTCTCGATGCTTCCAGGTGAACAACTGGCCATTGTGGCCCTGACTAACGGGCGCCCACAGGGGATTCCTGAAGCAATCACCGCAGGCTTCCTGGATACAGCCCAGCACGGATCGCCCACAGTCGATTGGCTGGCATTCACCGCTGGCGTATTCAAACAAATTGATGAGTCCGAGAATCCTAGGGTCGACTACACCAAGGTTCCGTCTAACCCCTCTCCTGCCAGGACAAACAGTGCCTACACAGGCACCTATGACAACTCCTACTTTGGCCAGCTTGTGGTCCTCGAGCAGGGCGGGAAACTGGCCATGAGAATGGGGCCGCCTGGCAGTCCCACGACATTCCCGCTCACTCACTTTGACGGCGACACGTTTAGCTTCGAATCCATCGGAGAGAACGGCAACGGCCTGGCCGGTGCACTGTTTGCAGGAGCAAGCGGCGGCTCTTCGCCAAGCGTCACCCTGGACTTCTACGACAGAACCGGGCTGGGGACATTCACGCGGGCCTCGTAGGGCTACGGATTCCGGCCGCACTTGGTGATGCCGCGGAGTGTATACACCGAGAGCGCGGTGGCTACAACCAGCCTCTGGGACCGCGTCTTCCGGACCAACATCACGGCCCTGATGCGCCTCACCCGCGCCGTGGTGCCGCTGATGCTGGGCGCCGGGACCGGCTCCGTGGTCAACGTCGCCTCCGAGGCCGGCCTGTGCGGTTCCGGCGCCGCCTATACCGCGTCCAAGCACGCCGTCGTCGGCCTGACCAAGAACTCGGCCGTGATGTACGGGCCCAAGGGCCTGCGCTTCAACGCCGTGGCCCCCGGCCCCACCATCACCAACATCGTGGTCACCTGGGGTTCCCAGCTCGCGGTCGAACGCCTCGGCCCGCTGATGCAGGCCACCGTCCCGACGCCGGCCACCGCGGCACAGCTCGCCGCGTCCATCACCTTCGTGCTCAGCGAGGACGGCACCAACGTCAACGGCGCCATCCTGGCGTCCGACGGCGGCTGGTCGGCGCTGTAGTTCAGCGGCAGGAGCAGGGTCGCTGGGCCGATCCCGTGGCCCACGTGCTGCGCCCGTCTACACTGGGACCGCACCAGGGTATGTGAATCTGGCCGACTGTCAGAAGTCCATGCACCTTCCCGGGACACCCATCTGGAACTAGGGGACTGTACAAATATGACCGAGTATCGGCTGGCGATTCTGGATGACTACCAGCAGGTTTCGGGTGACTACGCGGACTGGGACTCCCTGGGTGCGGACGGCGTGAGCGTCACCGTCTTCAGCTGCCCGTTTGCCTCTGAGGCCGACACAGTCCACGCCCTCTCGGGCTTCGACGTCGTTGTCGCCATGAGGGAGAGGACACCGTTTCCGCGGGCTGTGTTGGCGAAGCTGCCCCGCCTGAAATTGCTGGTCACGACCGGTGCCGCAAACGCCGCCATCGATCTCGCCGCGGCGGAGGAGCATGGCGTCACCGTCTGCGGAACGGGCGGATCGCCGTCGGCCGCCCCTGAGCTGACATGGGCGCTGCTCACGGCTTTGGCCCGCAACCTGACCGCTGAAGAGAACGCGCTCCGGGCCGGCCGCTGGCAGAACACTGTCGGTTCTGAACTTGCGGGCAAGACCCTGGGGATCGTCGGGCTGGGCAAGATCGGGCACAAGGTGGCGGCCTACGCGCACGCGTTCGGCATGAACGTCCTGGCCTGGAGCCAGAACCTGGATGAGGCGACCGCAAAGGCCGCAGGGGTCCGGAACGTCGGCAAGGACGAACTCTTCCGGGAATCCGACATCGTGACACTCCACCTCCGCCTGTCCCAGCGCTCCGAAGGGTCAGTCGGTGAAGCCGAACTTCGGCCTCATTCGTGCCCTCGAAGAAGGCTGGATCCGGGGCGCAGCCGTCGATGTCTACGATCAGGAACCGTTACCGGCGGGCCATCCGCTGTTGGCCGCCCCGAACACCCTCCTGACACCGCATCTGGGGTACGTCACCCACGAGAGCTACGCGCAGTTCTACGGCGGAGCCCTCAAAAACGTCAAATCATGGCTGGCGGGTGTCCCGGTCCGCCAATTGACGCGCCAGTAGCAGGACCTCGCATAGGGGTCGTACGTTCCTGCTCAGCGACGACGGCACCAACGTCAACGGCGCCATCCTCGCGTCCGATTGCGGCTGGTCGGCGCTGTAGGGGAGCGGCACCAAACGGAAGCGGGCGACGGCGGGAAGACCTGCCGTCGCCCATGATCCGCGGGGTGACGCTGCATCACACCAAATCAAGCTACCGGACTGTGTATTGACGCGCCCCAGTGGTGTCACTTGCCAGGTGGGCGCACACTCGGTCGACGGTTGATTCGAGACCTCCTTCTGAGGTGAGGGATAGGCCGGCTTCGTCTGTTTCGAGGGTTTCGAGGGTTTCGAGTTGTGAGGTCAGGAGGGAGCCTGCCGCCGGCCCAGCGCCTGAGCGCGAGCTTTTCCGCGTCGTCGAACTCCATGAAGGCCAGCCGGCACACCTCTTCAACATGCTGAACTGCTGCGCCGCGGACGGGGAGTATGCTGCGCTGTACGCAGCCCAGTTCGGACCCTGTGGCGGAGAGGCTTAGCGTCGTTCGATAGTGCGACAGGAAGCGTCGCATCATCAACCGAGGGTGCACATATGCGGTATTGGCGGGCTCAGTGGACTAAGGACCGGCGGAGCTCGGCAGTGGCCTGGTGACGGCTGCAGGATCTCCGGAACGACAGAGTCAGTCGGCGAGGATGTGGTAGAGCGCGCGGCGGGTTTCGTCGATTTTTTCCATCGCGGCCTTGCGTTGTTCCTCGGTGGCCGAGAAGCGGAACTGGTGGATGACCCCCATCAGTTTTCCCACGCTCTGATGGAACGCTGGGCCGGATCCCTGAGGGTCGGTGTTCCACGCGTTCCCCAGCTCTTCGGCGTGATCGGCCACATAGGCCTTACCCGCATCGGTGAGCGCGAACTCAGTGCGCCGGCCGTCACCAATCGGCTCGATGAGCTCTTCATCAACGAGCTGTTGCAGCGTCGGGTATACCGAGCCCGGGCTGGGACGCCAGGCTCCAGACGTCTTTTCAGCGATTGTCTTGATCAGGCCGTAGCCGTTGGAGGGTGATTCGGCCAGGAGGGAGAGTATCGCCGAACGAACATCGCCCCTGTTGGCCCGGCGCGAACCGCCGGGGCCAAATCCAGGACCAAAGCCCGGGCCGAATTCTGGCCCAAACCCGCGGCCCGGACCGAAACCGCCGTGTCCGTGGGGTCCGCGACGGCTCCTGCCGCGCCCGAAGCGTCCCAGCGTGGGCCCGTTGTCTAATTTATCGTCTGGAATGCCTTTCATAGTGGCATCGTCCTTCCACGTCAGTTGTGTTTCTCTGTGGTCGCCGATCATTCGGCGATAGTTAACGATATGTCGGTAAGTATCGCTGGTCAATGGTTTTGCCGCTGCATGGTTGTTTGCTCCGGGAAGCCCCCGCCGTTCGCCGAGCTGTCGAGGTGAAGTGGCGGGAGAAGCGATGGCCGCAGCGGACTATGCGTTCGGCGCCGTTTCCACGTTCGCCTCCGGTGCCGCCGAGGATTCCTTGGAGACCTGCCAGGTCGTGCCCAGTACAGCGGTCAGGGCCATGGCGGCCAAAGCCGACTTGAGTCCGGTGCGGCCGGTGGTGAGCGGGGCGATGGGGCGGTAGATGATCATTAGGGTCCTCCTGGAGCGGGTGTTCCTGTGATCACTCTCCAGCACGGGAGTTGTTGGGGATTTAGGTTGACCTGTGCCCTGGCTGTGCAACTGAATGGGTGGTGCGAATGGCCCCGGAATCGATGATCACCACCGGACACGTTTCGACGCTATCGGCAGTGGCCCCCATCGTCCGAAGCGTCCCCCGGCAGCGCCCTGAGGCCAGATGAATCCGGCAGCGTGCCGCTTGACGAGCCGTCGACCCACGAGAGCTACGCGCAGTTCTACGGCGGAGCCCTCGAGGACGTCACGTCATGGCTGGCTGGTGTCCCCGTCCGCCAATTGACGCGCCAGTAGCGAGACCTCGAGCTCTGAACCTGATCGCTATGCGCCGGCGGGTTGGAACAACTCGACTACGTTGCCGGACGGGTCTTCCAGCAAGATCTGCTGACCGCCTGGACCGGTGACAACGTCGTTTCGGAAGGTGAGGCCCGCGGTACGCAGCCGCTCCACCTCGGCAGTGATATCACCCACTATGAGGTGGATACGGTTCCATCCTCCCGGTGCCGGCACCGTACCGTCCGGCATCGGTCGGCCTGCCGAGCTAGTCGGCCCGCTCAGCAGAAGCCGCAGCCGGCCTCTTGTGACATCGGCGAACGCCGGTGCGGCGCTCATGCGGAGGGTGAATCCGAGGTGCTTGGTGTAGAAGTCGATAGCCGCATCGACGTCGTCCACCATGTACCGGACGCTGACCATGTCCGTAAGGTCGTTGGGCATTTCAAGCTCCTTTCCGAGCTCGATTGGGAGTACTCAATGGCGCAAAGCCGGAACTGGATCCGCGTGCTCAGTTCGCCGCCATGCGGACGAACACGCGTAGTTGTCTTGATTGTCTGCCGCTTCCGCCGCCGGATCTAGCCCCTTTTCGTCGGCACCGCCCGGGGTTAGGATGCCGTGTGACCTTCACCCACGGCTACGCGGACAACAACGGTCTTCGCATGTACTACGAGGTCCACGGCCGGGCCGTTCCCGGCCAGCCGCCGCTGCTTCTCATCCCGGGTGGCGGCTCCACCATCGGCACCAACTTCAGTGAACTCATCCCGCTGCTGGCCGACCGGCGCCAGGTGATTGCCGTTGAGGAGGAGGGCCACGGCCGCACCCAGCCCACCAGCCGCCCCCTCACCGCCGAGAACTCCGCCGGCGACGTCCTCGCTGTTTTGGACCAGCTCAACGTGGAAACCGTGGACGTGCTGGGCTTCAGCGCCGGCGGCCACACCGCCATCGCGCTGGCACTCGGGCGCCCAGCCATTGTCCGGCGGCTCATCGCTGCCTCCACCTTTGCGAGCCGCGACGCCGTGCCGGACGAGTTCTGGCAAGGCATGGCAAAGGCCGCCCTCGATGACATGCCTGAGACCTACAAGGACGCCGACCGCCGTCTCAACCCGGAACCTGGCCACCTGGAGCGGCTCTTCGAGCTGGACCGCCGACGCATCCTGGACTTCCCCGGTTGGTCCGACGAAGAGCTGGGCACCATCACAGCCGCCACGCTGGTGGTGAGCGCCGACCGCGACGTTGTCACCGCCGACTACGCCGCGCGGATGGCCAGCGCCATCCCGAGCGCCCGCCTGCTGATCGTCCCCGGCGGCCACGGTGACTACCTCGGCGAGCAGGCCGCCAGCGGCGGGGACCTGAGGACGATGCACGCCACCGTCCCGTTCCTGCTGCGGTTCCTCGGCGAGTAGCGCCCACTGCGAACTCTCCAGCAACCTCGCCCACGACAACGCCTGACACCAACGCAAGGGGACGACGGCGGGACCTCCCGCCGTCGTTCCTTAACTACGCCCGTCATGCCGGTCCCGTCCCGCGCCTTCGACTCAGATAGCCGCGGGTATCATCGGAAGATCGGTCCCTCTGAGAGTGGAGCAACACATGCAGCTCGGCGCTTTTTCCATCAGCCTCACCGTCAAGGACATCGCGGCTTCTGCTGCGTTCTACGAGAAACTTGGCTTCAGCAGTTTCGGGTGACATCACCCAGAATTGGTTGATTCTGAAGAACGGTAAGACGGTCATCGGCCTCTTCCAAGGGATGTTTGAGAAGAACATGCTCACCTTCAACCCGGGCTGGAACCAGAACGCGGAGGCGGTGGACGCGTTCACCGAGGTGCGCGATCTCCAGCGGGAACTCAAGGCCAAGGGCACGGAGTTCCTTTCTGAGGCAGACGAGGGAACGGCAGGGCCGGCGAGCTTTATCGTCTTGGATCCGGATGGCAACCGGGTGCTCGTCGATCAGCACGTCTGATCTGCGAGGCGCCGCGTCCGGCTAGGGCAACCGCGACGGGCGCAACAGGGTGGCGTCGCCTGCGCGTTCGGGGTCGAGCGGCACGGGGCTGATCAGCACTGCCGGTCCGCGGTGCAGGACGCCGTCGGAAAGCACCTGGCACCGCACGCCGCCCCGCCCGCGCATGGCTTTGTGGGCACCCGGGGCGAGCATTTCATCCATCCAGGCACAAGGATGGGCAGGCCGCGCGGCCTTGAGCCGCACCAGGTCCCCGCGGGATTCCAGCGCGAAGTCGTGTCCGAGCAGCGGTGCCAGGTGGGCTCCTCTGAGGACCACGTTGCGGCGCGTCAGGAGCGGGTCAAGGGGTGCCGTTCCCAGCTCCGCGGCGATGGCTTCGAGGGCCTCGATCGCGAACGCGGTGACTGCGGCGTCCATGTGTGCGGCCTTGCCGAAGAACCGATCACCGACGATGCCCTTGCCGGCCACCAGCTCCACGTGCTCGGCATCTGTGGTGGGGACGTCGGCAGCGCCCTCGCGTGCGCGGCCGAAGTAAGCGTGCGCCGGCGACACCAGGAGATGCAGGACTTCCACGTCGTACCTGTAGCCAGCCGTCATGCCACAAAACTATCCTCCCGCGCCGCGTCATGCGTCGTGGCGCGTCTTGGTGAACCCTTTGGAGGCGCGCCCCAGGTCAGTTGGCTGGCCGTCGGCGTGGGTTCGCGTTGCCAGCATCTTGTCCAGGGGCTTGGCGTAGCGCTCCTGGACGATCTTCAGGTGCAGCCAGGACTCGACGCTGGCCACGGACCCCATGGCACGCACCTTGTCCAGGATTTCATACATCTCATCCAGGGAGCTCACGCCAGCGGTGGCCACCAGGTCATACCGCCCGAAGCAGCTGGCGATGAACTCCACGCCAGGGGTGGCGGAGAAGAATGCGATGGCTTCCTCGGTTCCCGCGGACGTCGAGATGCCAAATCCAAAGGCCATGGCACGGGAGGAGCCGGAGCGGCTGCGGATAGGGCCGATCTGCATAACGCGCGCGTCCAGCAGGCGCATGACCCGGTTCCTGGCGGCACTGGCCGAGAGCCCGATGCGTTCCCCGAGCGCCTCGAAGCCCAGCCGGCCATCCAGCTGAAGCTCGCCCAGGATCAGCAGGTCCGCATCGTCCAGCTCCAGCCCCGGATCCGGCGGCTCCTTACCGAGGAAGAGGCTACGGACGACTTCCTTGTACATCAAAACATCCACGGCAGCCACACCCTCGGAGAGGCGGATGGCTTCCACATCCTCGTAGAGCCGCTCCACTGTGGGCAGGCGCAGCTCGGCGATGATGCCGTACCTGCCGGTGGTCAGGGAGGCGAAGACGGCCCCGTCCAGCTGGCTCAGTTTGTCCAAGGCCGGCCGGGCGGAGCCGTTGAGCTGGATGGAGACATGCGCGACGGCGGCCAGGCCCAGCAGCCGCGGGTGGACTGCAGCGACAATGCGCAGCTCTCCGGAAGATGTGAGTTCGTTGACCTTGGCCGTTGCCACGGAGCGGGTCACGCCCAGCTGCTTGGACAGCTCGCTGAATGACGCGCGGCCGTCGGCCTGCAGTAGTCGGATCAGCCGATTGTCCAGATCATGCATGGTCTTCACAATAGACGCCTCTTGTTGTTGGGCACAGTTGCGGCGCACCCGGGGCAGATCAGCGCAGTTGATCCTCCGCCGGATTCAATTGTTCCACGAACTCACTTAGCAGCAAGGGATTTGACTGGCTATTCGGTAACAATTACGCAAATACCGCGCCTGAAGCACCGTCAACGACGGATTCGCTTGCATTTGGATGGAACTTGGTTAGTATCGTGACCAGCGCCACATCGGCTCCACCCGCTTTTCGCCCCCTAACCGCGAATCAGATGTTCATTGGAGATCTGCACATGCCCAAGTTCACGAAGGCCGCCATCGCAGCGGCCGCCCTTGCCCTGCTCTTGAGTGGCTGTTCCGCTGCCGCAGCACCGAGTTCCGAAGGGAAGGCCCCGGCTGCTGCCGAGGCCCCCAAGGGGCTGACGACAAGTGGCAAGCTCACGCTCTGCATCGACCCCGAGTACGCACCTCTGGAGTACTACGCCAACGGTTCCAGCGGCAACATCGTCGGATTCGACGCCGACGCAGCCAGGGCGCTTGCCAAGCACTGGGGGCTTGAGGCCAAGTTCGACGTAACCACCTTTGACGGCCTGATGCCGGGGCTCCAGTCCCGCCGCTGCGACGCCATTTTCGGTGGCCTGTACATGAGCGAGGCACGCCTGGCCGTGGCCGACGCCGCTCCCGTCATGAACGCCGGGCCGTCGATTCTGGCCGGCCCTGCCCTGGCCGGACAGTTCAAACGGCCCCTGGACCTCTGTGGCCGCAGCGTCGCCGCGCAGTCGGCATCGTCCAACGCCGCACGCATCACCGCGCTCAAGGACGAATGCAAGGCCGCCGGCAAGGACGAGCCGAAGCTCACCGAATACCCGAAGACGGCGGAAACCGTGCTCGCCGTCATGAACGGCAAATCCGACGCCCTGATCGAGACCAACGTCGCCGCTTCCTACATGGCAGCCCAGAACGAGGGCAAGCTGGCCGTGGCCCCGGACGTCTTTGAAACGGACACCACGTTCGGCGTCTTCACCCGCAAGAACGATCCGATCTCCCCGGTTCTCGCCGAAGCCCTGAAGGCCTTGCATAAGGACGGCACGCTGGCCCAGATCGCCAAGGACAACAAGCTCGATCCGGCCATCGTCGACGTTCACTAGTTATCGCGCCGGGACCACGGAGCCGTGGTCCCGGCCCCACTCGAAAGGAGAGTCCGATGGAATTCGATATCGGCATCTTCGTCCAGCAACTCGTGAACCCGAGCTACCTCTACGGTGCCTTCCTGTCCGTGGCCGTGGCCGTGCTGGCGCTGATACTGGCCACCGCCGTCGGGTTCGCCGTGGCCATGGGACGCACTTCGCAGAGCCGCATCGCACAGGGTACAGCGGGGTTCTACACCTGGTTCTTCCGCGCCATCCCGGCGCTGCTGGTCCTGCTCATCATCTGGAACGCGCTGCCGCAGCTGTTACCGGTGCTGCGCCAGGAATGGTTCACCCCGTTCATTGCCGCGTTCATCGGCCTGGGCATTGTGGAAGCAGCCTTCATGTCGGAAATCATCCGCTCGGCGCTGCTGAGCGTCGACGACGGACAGAACCTGGCCGGACGTGCCCTGGGGATGTCGCCGGCGAAGGTCATGCTCAAAGTCGTGCTGCCGCAGGCCATCCGCATCGCGCTGCCGCCGACGGGCAACGAGTTCATCGGCCTGGTGAAATTCTCCTCCCTGGCCTCCGTCATCTCCCTGCAGGAACTGCTGACCACGGCCCAGGTGGGGGTCAACATCACCTTCCGCTACGCCGAATACTACGCGGCCGCCATCATCTACTACCTGATCATCGTGAGCCTGCTGACACTGCTCCAGAACTACGTTGAGAAGAAATTCCTATGGACCTCACGGTCAAAATCCAAGAAGCCATCCACGCTGGAACCGATCGGCCAAGGAGTGCACGCATGACCCAGATGCCACAGCCAACGGAGGCCGCGGTGTGGACGCCTGCCGACCCCGTGCTGCAGGTGCGAAACCTGCACAAGAGCTACCAGGACCAGCACGTTCTCCGCGGCGTTGAATTCGACATCCACCAGGGCCAGGTGAAGGCCGTCCTCGGCCCCTCGGGCTCGGGAAAGTCCACCATGCTGCGCCTCATGGCACTGCTGGAGCCGGCCAACGACGGTGAGATCCTCCTTCGCGGCCGCCGCCTGGGCGTCCGCGAGCGCGGCACCACAACCGTTCCGCTGCCTGAGCGGGAGCTCGCCAAGGAACGGCGGGACATCGGCATGGTGTTCCAGAAGTTCAACCTGTTTCCCCACCTCAGCGCCTGCCGGAACGTGATGCTCGGCCTGACCTCGGTCCAGAGTGTTCCGCACAAGGATGCTGAGGAACGCGCCATGGCCATGCTCGAACGGGTGGGTTTGTCCCACCGCGCCGGGCACTACCCCTCGGAGCTCTCCGGCGGCCAGCAACAGCGCGTGGCCATCGCCCGCGCCCTGGTCATGAACCCGTCCGTGCTGCTCTTTGACGAGCCGACGTCGGCCCTGGACCCGGAGCTGGTGGGCGAGGTACTGGACGTCATGGAAGGCCTGGCCAACGACGGCATGACCATGATCGTGGTTACCCATGAGGTCCGTTTCGCCCGCCGGGTGGCGGACCAGGTCACCCTGTTCGACAGCGGCGTGATTGTGGAACAGGCCTCGCCGGACGAGTTCTTCGACAACCCCCAGCACCAGCGCACCAGGAAGTTCCTCAGCCATGTCCACTAAGTACCTGTCCACTAGCACCATATTCACCGACGCGAAGCGGGCCCGGCCCCTGGCCGTCTACACGGACATGGAGGACATCGACTACTCCGCGGGCGTCGCCCTGCTGGAGGAGAACGGTTACGACGTCCTCTACCTCGGCAGCCAGGACCCTGCCGTCATCATGGAACAGGCCAGGGACGCCGAAGCCCTGCTGGTGGGCTATGCCTCCGTCACGGCTGAAGTCATGGACGCCATCCCGGGTTTGAAGATCATCGCCCTGGTCTCCATGGGATTCGACAACGTCGACCTGGACGCAGCCAGGGAGCGCGGCATCTGGGTCAGCAACCTTCCCGGCGTGGCCACCGAGGAAGTCGCCTCCCATGCGCTGGCCCTTGCCCTGGCGGTCACCCGCGAGATCCCGTTTTTCCAGGGCCGGGTGGCTGAAGGCGACTGGAACGGACGGCCGGAAACCACGGTGTTCCGGCTCAGCCAGGAGCGGCTGGGCCTGATCGGTCTCGGCAGGATCGGCAGCCGTTTCGGGAAGCTGGCCTCCGGCGTCTTCGGCGAAGTCATCGGCTACGACCCCTGCCTCCCGGACACCCCGGCCACCCGGGACATGCTGGCCAAGGCGGGCATCCGCCGGACCGGTCTGGACGAGGTGCTGGCGGAGTCCGCCGTCGTGTCCTTGCACATGCCGCTCACGGAGGAAACCAGGCACATCATCAACGCCGAAAGCCTCGCGGCCATGCGGCCGGGCAGCTACCTGGTGAACGTGAGCCGGGGGCAATTGATCGACGACGGCGCCCTCCGCGCCGCCATCGACTCAGGACACATCCGCGCGGCGGCCCTGGACGTGCTCGACGTCGAGCCCGCCCCGGCCGACCACCCGCTCATGGGCCACCCCCGGATCCTGGTGACACCGCACATCGGATTCCTCTCGGACCACACCCTGGCCGAGTACATCAGGATCCAGGCCCAGAACGTCATCTCCCAGGCCCGCACCGGTGCCCCGGACACCCCGCTGTTCGAACTGGAACCCGCAGGCTGAGTGCCGGCTGGCTCGCAGCGGCACCGCACTCCTTCTACACGCAAAGGTCATCCCCATGTCATTCCCGACATCCCATGAAACGTCCCCCGCAGCCCCGCCGGCAACCCTGTTCCTCGGCGGCCCCATCCGGACGGTCGACGCCCAGGACTCCGTCGCCGAAGCGATGCTGGTGATCGGCAACCGCATCGCCGCCGTCGGGACTCCCGAGGAATGCCGCGCTGCGGCCCGCGAACTCAGCACCTCGGTGCCGGAGGTTGTGGACCTCCAGGGCCGCACACTGGTTCCCGGGTTCGTGGACCCGCACGCCCACCCGCTGATGTACGGGCAGCTGCTGTCCTGGGTGGACTGCGGGCCGGTAGCCGCGCCCGACATCCCCACCATGCTCGAACGCCTGGCAAGGGCCGCGGCGGAGAACCCCGGCGACGGCCCGATCCGGGGCTACGGGTATGAGCACCGCAACCTGGCCGAACAGCGCCACCCCAGCCGGCAGGAACTGGACACGGTGTCCACCACCCGCGAGGTCTACGTCATGAACGCCAGCGGCCACGGCGGCGTCGTGAACTCATTTGTCCTGGACACGGCCGGGATCGGCTCGGACACCCCCAACCCGCCCGGCGGCACCTTCTTCCGCGACTCCGAGGGCGAGTTGACCGGTGAGCTTTCCGACGCCGCCTGCGACATCCTCACGGGCGAGGACGGCGTGAAGCTCGGCCACCATGGACCCAACTTCCACCTGGCGGACAGCAAGGAACAGCACCGCGGTCAGCTGCTCCATGCCCAGCGCGAGTTCCTCAGCCACGGCGTCACCATGATCGGCGACGCCCAGGTCACCAAGCGCGAATTCGCGGCCTACCTTGACCTGGTGGAGCGCGGGGAACTGGTGACCCGCATCAACGCCTACTTCCTCTCCAGCCTCCTGGATGAAGTCCTGCAGCTGGGACTCGTGGACCGCTTCGGCGATTCGCTCCTGTCCTTCGCCGGCATCAAGCTCTACGCGGACGGAACCCTGGGCGGCTGGACGGCGTACTTCCCGGAGGGCTACCGCGACGACCCCTGCCGCACCGGTTCGCTCTACCACGAGCCCGCGGAATACCGTTCGCTGGTGGTCAGGGCCCACAGCGCCGGGCTGCAGACGGCCACCCACGCGCAGTCGCCCACGGCCATCCAGCTGGTGATCGACGCCGTGAAGGAAGCCACTGCCGTCTCGCCGCGGGCGGACCACCGGCACCGGATCGAGCACTGCGGCCTGCCCACGCCGGAGCAGATCACGGAGATGGCAGGCCTCGGCATCCTTCCGGTCAACCAGCCCCAGCACTACTTCAACTGGGGCCCGGGTGTGCTGGACGCGATCGGCAGCCCGGGGGAGCGCTTCAACCCCCTGGGCGAATTCGTGGCCGCGGCAGTACCCGTCACCATGAGCTCCGACGCCCCCGTGGCCGATCCGCGTCCCCTCGAGGCCATCCAGACCGCCGTGACCCGCAAGACCCGCTCCGGCGTGCAGCTGGGCCCGGACGGGCTGAAGATCGACGCCGCCGCCGCCCTCCGCGCCCACACCATCAACGGTGCACGGGCCATGGGGCGTGAGAAGGACCTGGGTTCCCTGGAACCGCAAAAGCTCGCCGACTTCGTGATCCTCGCCGAGGACCCGCTGGCGGCGCCTGCCGAACGAATCAGCAGCATCGACGTCGTGGAGACCTGGGTGGGCGGAACCCGCGTCTACACGCGCTAGCCGCCCGCCCTCCCCACCATCAAAGGACCCAACCGTGACCAGCGCCATCCCCACCAACAACGTCGGCCTCGCCGTCATGACCACCCTGCGGAACTACGGGATCGACGCGATCTTCGGCATCCCCGGTACCCACAACCTGGAGTTCTACCGGCACCTGAAGCCGCTCGGCATCCGCCCGGTCACCACCCGGCACGAGCAGGGCGCAGGGTACGGCTCCGACGGCTGGAGCCAGCTCAAGGGGCTTCCCGGCATCGTGATCACCACGTCCGGTCCCGGACTGCTGAACGCCATGTCCGCCGCCGCCACGTCCTATTGCGAATCCCGGCCCATGATCATCCTGTCCCCGGGTGCACCGCGCGGCAGCGAGTTTTCGGACATCGGGCTGCTGCATGAAACCAAGGACCCCACCGGTGCCGTCCGGGCCCTGATCGGGCGCAGCACCCGCGTTTCCAGCGGCAGCGAGGCCGTGGAACTGATCCACGAGGCCTTTGCGTCCTTCGCCCACGGGCGGCCGCGCCCGGTCCACATCGAGATCCCGCTGGACCTGCTGGAGTCCGCCTCCGACGTCGTGCCCGCCGCCCTGGCGGCCCGCCCCCTGGGCGCCCCGAAGAAAGCAGCCGACGACGCCGTCGCGGCCGCAGCGGACATGCTCCGGAACGCGTCCAACCCGGTGATTCTGGCCGGCGGCGGATCGCTCGGAACCGGCGCCGCCCTGCTCCAGCTCGCAGAGCTCCTGCAGGCCCCGGTGGTCACCACCATCAACGGCAAGGCCGCCATCCCGGAGGCACACCCGCTGTCCCTCGGCTCTGAGATCCGGCTCGCCGCGGCCCAGGAGCTGTGCAACGCCTCCGATGCGCTGCTGGTCATCGGCAGCAAGTTGGGCGAGTCCGAAATGTGGGGCGGAAAGATCCTCCCGCAGGGCGGCTGCATCCGGATCGACATCGACCCCGTCCAGCTGCACTGCAACCTCAGCCCGGACCTGGAACTCCTGGGCAACGCGGCCGCCGTGGTGCCCCAGCTGCTCACGGCCCTCTCCGGGCACGTGCCGGCAGCGGCGCCGGACCTGGCCCCGCTGCGCGCCGGACTGCAGACCGAAGCCCGCTCCATGGCACCCGTACTGGCCCAAATCAACGAGATCCTCGCCGCTGCACTGCCGGCGGACACCGTCATCGCCGGCGATTCCTCGCAGATCACCTACTTCGGCACCACGTCCTTCTTCCCCATGCAGCAGCCGCACCAGCTCCTGTACACGCCGGCCTACGCCACCCTGGGCTACGGGCTGCCGGCCGCGATCGGCGCCAAGGTGGCCGCTCCGGACCGTCCCGTGGTGGGCCTGATCGGCGACGGTGCACTCATGTTCGCGGTCCAGGAATTCATCACCGCCGTGGAACAGGGCGTGGACCTGCCCATCATCTGCATCAACAACGGCGGCTACGGCGAAATCCGGCAGAACATGGAGGACCGCGATCTGGCACCCGTCGGGGTGAACCTGACCCAGCCCGACTGGGTCCGCCTGGCCGAGGGCTTCGGCCTCACGGCGTTCAACGTCGAGTCCCTCGACGTCCTGGCCGAAACCGTCACCAAGGCACTCGCGGTGCAGGGCCCCAGCCTCATCCACGTGAGCATCCAGTGAGCACCCCAGCCATGGCCGGCACCGCGTTCCGGGTGCTCAACCCCGCCACGGGAGAGGTGTTTGCCGAGTACGCGGAGGCCACGGCGGCGGAGGTTGAAGACGCTGTGGATTCGGCACGCCGCGCCTTTGCTGAGTGGGGACCGGCGACGGCGGAACGGCGGGCCGCGGTGCTGCGGGCCGCCGCCGGGCTGCTGCTCGAAAGGAAGGAGAAGCTCGCCCGGCTTGCCACCGAGGAAATGGGCAAGTTGCTGGGCGAAGCCGTCGCCGAAGTGGAGCTTTGCGCCGAGATCTTCGCGTACTACGCCGAGCACGGGCCGGGATTCCTGGCGGACGAGACATTGGACTACGCCGGCGCGGTGCTGCAGCGACGCCCCCTGGGGACGATCCTTGGCATCATGCCGTGGAACTACCCGTACTACCAGATCGCCCGTTTCGCGGCGCCGAACCTCATGCTGGGCAACACGCTGCTGGTCAAGCCGGCGCCGGCCTGCCCGCGTTCGGCGCTGGCCTTCGAAGAGGTGCTGCTCGACGCCGGCCTGCCGGCAGGTGCCTACCGCACCGTGCTGGCCGGCGTGGAGCAGACGGCCGTGATGGTGTCCGATCCCCGCATCCAGGGGGTCTCGCTCACCGGAAGCGAACGGGCCGGCGCTGCAGTGGGGGCCCTGGCCGGGGCCGGGCTCAAGAAGCACGTCCTGGAGCTGGGCGGCTCGGACGCCTTCGTTGTCCTGGACAGCGAGGATCTGGACTCCGTGGTTGGCCTTGCCGCGGCGGCGCGGATGGAGAATGCCGGACAGGCCTGCACTTCGCCCAAGCGTTTCATTGTGGCCGCCCCGCTGTACGAGGACTTCGTCGCCGGGCTGGCGGCCAGGCTGGCCGCCTACGTGCCCGGTGACCCCCTCGATCCGGCCACCAGGCTTGCCCCGATGTCGTCCGCCGCGGCGGCCCGGACACTGCTCGCACAGGTGGAGGGCGCCGTCGGCGAAGGCGCCACGCTGCATTGCGGCGGGTTCAGCACGGTGGCAGGGGAGGCCCACGTGGCACCGGCGCTGCTGACCGGTGTGCGGCCGGGCACAAGTGCCTACCGCGAGGAGCTCTTCGGCCCGGTGGCCGTTGTCTACAAGGCCGAGGATGAGGACGACGCCGTCAGGCTGGCCAACGATTCGCCGTACGGCCTGGGCGCCTCGGTCTTTACCGCCGACGCCGGCCGGGCAGACCGCATCGCCGAGCGGCTGGAAGTCGGCATGGTCAGCGTGAACCGGCTCGCGCCGTCGTCGGCCGCGCTGCCCTTTGGCGGGGTCAAGAACAGCGGCGTGGGACGCGAACTGGGGCCGCTTGGCATGGACGAATTCGTGAACCGGAAACTGCTGGTCCGCTGAGGCGGACGCTGAAATCTTTGGACTTTGAGGAAGGAACGCAATGAGCGCCATCAAGAACGCCGGGCTGAAGTCCACCGCGTGGGAGTGGGTTGAGGAGCAGAAGGAACAGCTCTCCGCCTGGCACACGAACATCTGGGAGCTCGCCGAACCGGCCTGGCGCGAGTACGAGTCCTGCGCCTGGTACGTGAAAACCCTGCGCGAACACGGCTTCACCGTGGAGGAAGGCAGCGGCGGCATGCCCACGGCCTTCGCCGCCGAGTGGACCAGCCCCGCCGGCCCCGGCGCCCGGATCCTGGGCTACGCCGAATACGACGCCATCCCCGGCAACTGCCAGGCCGCCTCCACCAAGCGTGAGCCCCGCACCGGGATGTCCCGGTTCGCGCCGGGCCACACGGACCCCCATTCCGCCCTGGGCATCTCCACGCTCGCCGGGTTCCTCGCGGCGAAGGACGCCATGGAACGGCACAGCATCCCGGGCACCCTGGTGTACACGGGCGAGCCGGCCGAGAAGGTCCAGGGTTCCAAGGTGGTCCATGGCCTGCGCGGCTACTACGACAACCTCGACGCCATCATTTCGTACCACCCGTTCTACATGATGCCGCTGTGCAACACCGCGCGCTGGGACACCCACTGCGGCTCCTATTACAGCAAGATCTACACGTTCACCTGCGACAACCCGGAAGGCTGGAACAACACCTACGGGGACAGCCCCATCCCGTCCTCGCATTCCGCTGCCCGGGCGCCCGGCGCCGACGCGGCACTGTTCACGATGTTCTCGCTGACCAAAACCACGCAGGATTCCATGCTCCCGCAGGCCGGCGGCTGGTCGCTGTCCGAGGCGATCCTCACCGCCGGCCAGGCGACGGCGGACAACCAGCCGGCCGGGCTGGCCCAGATCCAGTACTCCTGGCGCTGCCCGAGCCTGGCCGAAGCGGATTCGGTGCTCGCCGTGCTGGACCGCAACGCCGAACTGGCCGCGGCTGCCTCGCACTGCACCGTTAGCTCGCGCTGGGTGGCGCGCAACCGGCCTGGCATCGCCAACCACACGGTGGCGCAGCTGGCGTGGGAGAACATCGCCGCAGTCGGGGCCCCGGTTCTGGACGAGCGGGCCCGGGAGATCGGGCGCGAAATCCAGGCCTCGTGCGGGGTGGAGCCCATGGAGAACCCGTTCCACCCGGCGACGGCGGAACTGATCAGCCCGCAGGACGCCGAGACGGAGCTGCGCCGGCACATTCCGGCAACCCAGCAGAACTGGACCAGCGACGACTACGTGGAGATGACCTGGTACGCGCCCACCATCCGCTTCTACACCGCCCGGCCAACGCTGGCTCCGGACGGCAAGGGCACCGCGTACCCGGGCTGGGCCATGACGGCGATGGGCGGCATCCCGGAAACGATCGACCCCACGATCAAGGCCACCGGCAAGATGATCGCCGGCATGGTGCTGGACCTGGTGACCCAGCCTGACCTCCTGGCAGCGGCAAAGGCCGAGTTCGATGCCGAGAAGGTCCGCCGCGGTTCCGTTGCCCCGCTCCTGCCCGCCGAATTCACTGCGCCCACGGACTTCCGCTGGCCCGCATACATCGGTGAGGGCAAGGCCCGTGACTGGTGGATCCCGGTGTCCGAGGAAGCCTGGAACACGGCCCTGTAAAGCACCCCACGGCATATCGTCTAGACGCAAGCGGACGACGGCGGGGAGGTCCCGCCGTCGTCCGTTCACCGCTGCCGCGAAAGTGGCACTGATGGTGCGTGCTAGTGCCAGAGCCCCAGGGCGAACTCGGCGATCACGGTGGAGAGCAGGAAGGATGCGGTGACGGCGACCAGGCCCACGGGAATGATTTTCCAGCCGATGTTCTTCAGCAGCGGGATGTCCTTGCCCAGGGACAGGCCCGCGAGCGTCAGCATGACGGTGGCGATAGACAGGAAGTCGACCGACTTGATGACCGTTGTGAGCGCTTCCGCGCCGAAGAACCAGGGGCTGGAGATGTAGGCGCCGATGGTGGTGACGTAGACGATGGCCGATATTTTCCGGGTGACCTTCGCCAGCGCGATGCTGACCAGGACCAGGGCGAGCATGATTCCGTACCCGGCGACGATCGTCAGGCTGAATCCCTTGGCCGCCACCGAGGCTGTGCCGATGCCCAGGACCGTAAGGACTGACAGGGACAGCCACAGCGGGAGCTTGATGGCTGCCGAGGATTCGGCGACCCGTTCGCGGAACCGCCGGTTTTCTTCGGCCTGGGCCTCTTCCCGCTCAATGTCGGCCCGGCCGCGCTCTGCTGTGGCACCTGCCGCGGCGGCCCCTGCCGCGACGGCCGCGGCTTCGCGGGTCTGCTTGCGGGTGAGGACCTTGTAGAAACGGTCCGCCAGCGGCAGCGCGATGTAGATCCCGACGTAGACGCCAAGGATGGTGGTGATCAGGTTGGACACTGCCGCCATGCCGAGGATGGCCTCCTGGTCCCCGGGGTAGGCCGCGATGATGCTGGCCGAGGACGCCGCCATCATGGAGCCCGATCCCACGCCGGCACCCATGGCCAGGGCCAGGGGGTCGAAGATCTTCCAGTTCGCGACCAGCGACGTGAGCAGCGTGATGAACACGGCGCCGAAAAGGGTTCCGAAAACGTACATGGCCAGCACGCCCCGGTACTGGTCCGAATCGGGACCGTACTTTTCGGAGACCATGGCGAATGACGGTTCGCGGTCAAGGGAGAACGTGGCCCCTACCGTTGCCTTGCCCATCCGGAGCAGGACAGCCAGAGGGAGGGCCAGCGCGATGGTGCCCAGCAGGTGGCCCACTTCCTGCAGAAGCAGGGCGGGCCCGGCCTTGATCAGGCTGGGGAGGCTGGGGCCGATGTTGAACGCCAGCCTGGCCACCAGGAGCAGAACGGCCACGCCCACCAGGGCGGCTGCGATCCGTTGCAGGTCCAGGCCCAGGGGCTTGAACTTCTGGATGGAGACCAAAAGTCCCAGGATGAGGCCCCAGACCATGGGGAAGATGACGATTGCGCCGATTCCGAGGTCAATCTTGGCCTGGCCGATCAGCTGGACGGCTACGGCAATGACAAAGGCCAAGGCGGCGACCGGAAGCGTCAGCCGGGCACCAGCTTTGTCTATCCGCGCGGTTGTGGTGCTGGTACTCATGAGGTGCCTTCCTGGGTGAAAGTACGACGGCGGTATGCCGCTTTGATGAAGCGTGCTCTTTCGGTGGGGGTTGAGGCTGCGGCGGCGACGGTCCAGGCCAGCGCGGTGGCTGCCTCGAACATCACGCCGTACGCCTCCGGGGAGTCTGCAAGCGCGGCGAACTCGTGGGAGTGGATCGGTACGTCCGCACGGGGAATGCTTAGCCAGGGATGCAGGGACGGGATGACCTGGGAAATGTTGCCCATGTCGGTTGAGCCGCCGCTGAGGCCGGCCGCGGGCGAGGTGTCCTTGCCGAACGCCTCCATGGCCTCGGTCCAGTGCGCGGCCAGGGCGTTGTCCTGGAGCAGGGGTTCGTAGAGGGGCTCCGTTGCCTCAATGCTCAGCGTTGAGCCGGTGGCGAGTGCGGCCCCTTCGAAGCAGCGGCGGACGCGCTCCAGCAACGCCTCGTATTCCGCCAGGGTGAAGGCCCGGCACTCGAACTGGACCACCGCCCGTTCCGGAATGATGTTGGTGACGTGTCCGGCTTCGGCGACGTACAGGGCTATGCGGTGGTCGCCAGGGATCTGCTGACGCAGCAGCCCGACGGCGACCTGGCTCAGCACGGCGGCGTCTGCGGCGTTCACGCCATGATGCGGGGCTGCCGCCGCGTGGGCTGCCTTACCGGTGAAGGTCGCCTTGTACCGGCCCACGGCCTGGGCGCTGGTGCCTGCCGGGTTGTACGTCAGGCCGTCCTGGACGGGATGGACCATCAGCGCCAGGCCGACGCCGTCGAACGCTCCCCGTTCCAGCAGGAGGGCCTTGCCGCCGCCGTGTTCCTCGGCCGGCGTTCCGATGGCCTTCAGCGTGATGCCCAGCTGGTCCACGTAGGGCTGCAGGGCAAGGGCCGCGGCGACGGAGGCACCTGCGATCAGGTTGTGCCCGCAGGCGTGCCCGACGTCCGGGAGCGCATCGTATTCCACGCACAGGGCCACGGTGAGTTCGCCGCTGCCGGCGCTCGCGGTGAAGGCGGTGGGAAGGCCGCCGGCGCCGCGTTCAACCGCGAAGCCGCCGTCGGCCAGCAATGCTGCTGCCGCCTCGGCCGAGCGGACCTCCTCGAAGGACACCTCCTTGGCCGCGTGGATTTCCCGCGCCAGGGCCTGCACCTGCGGTTTCCAGCGTTCGACGCCGTCGGCAAGGGCGGCGCGGAGGGTTTCCATTGCGGCGGTTGTGTCTGTCAGTTCCATGAGTATCTGCCTGCTCTAGTCGGACGCTTTAGTAGGACAGCGACGGGAAGGGAACGCCTGCTGCGCGCGTGGGCACCCAGATGGCCTTCGTCTGGGTGTACTCGTCCAGGACGCCGGGACCGGAGGAACGGCCGTGACCGGAATCGCCGAAGCCGCCGAACGGGACTGCCACGTGGATGGTCTTGTAGGAGTTGATCCAAAACGTGCCGGCCTTCACCTCGCGGGCAATGTGATGGGCGCGGGAGACATCGGAGGTCCACACCGCACCGGCCAGGCCGAAGTTCGTGTTGTTGGCGCGGGCAATGGCCTCCGCTTCCGTGTCGAACGCGTCCGCCCCCACCACGGGACCGAAAACCTCCGTGGTTTCGAGGCGGTTCTCGGGCGTCACCCCGTCGAGCAGGGTCGGCATGACCCAGTGCCCGCCTGCCAGAGGGGACCCGGCGATTGCATCCGGAAGCGTCGCTCCGGTGACCCGGCGTCCGCCGTCGTTCAGTCCTGCCTCGATGAGGGAGTTGACGGTGGCGAACTGCTGGGCCGTGATGATCGGGCCCACCTCGGTGTCCGCGCTGAGCGGGTCGCCGACGCGCAGCCGCGCGGCCCGGTCGGCCACAAGTTCAATGAACTGTGCGTGCACGCTGCGCTCCACCAGGAGCCGTGATCCGGCGACGCATGACTGCCCCGCACCGGAGAAGATCGCCGAGATGGCGCCGTCGGCGGCACGGTCCAGATCGGCGTCGGCGAACACTATGTTCGCGCTTTTGCCGCCGAGTTCCAGCAGGGCGGGAATCCCGGCCTGCGCGGCCGCGACAGCCACCTGGCGCCCGGTGGGGACGGAGCCGATGAAGCTGACTTTGCCGACGCGCCGGTCGGTGGTGAGGGCCGCGCCCACGGTCTGTCCCAGCCCAGCCGCCACGTTGAACACGCCTGCCGGCAGCCCCGCTTCGTGAGCCAGCTGGGCGAGCCGGACCGAAGAGGCCGGGGTGAATTCACTGGGCTTGATGATCACGGCGTTGCCGGCGGCCAGCGGGGCGGCGGAATTCCAGCCCGCCGTGAACAGGGGAGCGTTCCACGGGGTGATGGCGACGACGACGCCCCACGGGACGCGTTCGGTGTAGGTGTGCCACGGCCCGGGAACGGGAATGGTCTGCCCCGTCAGTTTGTCGGCCCAGCCCGCGTAGTAGCCGAACATTTCAGCCACTTTGGCAGCTTCGACGCGGGCGTCACGGATGGGCTTTCCCGTGGTGGCTGACTCGAGGATGGCAAGTTCCTCCGCGTGTGCTTCCACGACGCGGCTGACGTTGCGCAGGATGGCCGCCCGTTCGAATCCGTTCATCGCGCCCCAGGCCGATGCACCGGCCGTTGAGCTTTCCAGGATGGCGTTGGCGCCCTCGGCGCCGGGGTCGGCGTAGGTGGCAAAGGGTTCCCCGGTGGCCGCGGCAGTGAGCGTGATGCTCTCGCCGCTGCCCGGAACGGTCCGGCCGTCAAGGAAGGCGCCGAGGCCGGCCGGGAAGGCCGCGTCCAGGACCGCCCGGACGGTCGCCGCCGAGGAGGAGGCGGGTGCGGTGGTGAGGCTCAATGTGGTGTTCCTTTACGGCTGGGGGCTGGGGGCTCAGGCGAAGGCAGTGGTGCTGTTTGTGGTGCCAGGTGCGCCGGCGGGTGTGATGGCCGGGGCGACGGTCCTCGCGATTTCGGTGAAGTCCGCACGCGGTCCGAGGACGGCCAGGGCGTCCTGCCACTGGCCCGCCACGGCCGCCAGCAGGGCCGGGCTTTCGCCGATTTGCGCGGCGACCTCCACGGCGAGGGCGGCGTCCCGTGCCATGAGGCCCAGGGAGAACCCTGAATCGTGGGTGCCGGTGAGCACCCAGGTGGGATACATGTTCGCGGAGACTTTGCTGCCGCCGGAGGCTTCGCTGATACTCGCTGCCGCCTTGGCAGGATCGATGCCGTAGGCCTTGGCGACGCCCAAGGCCTCGCCCACGGAGACCAGGTTCGCGGCTGCCAGGACGTTGTTGAGGAGCTTGACCACGTTGCCGCTGCCGGGGCCACCGATGTGGTTGTACTTGCCGCCGGTGAGGGCCTGCAGGACTGGCTCGGCGGCGGCCAGAGCCGCATCGGTTGCTCCGACGAAGGCGCTCAGTGATCCCGTTGCTGCCCCGTCGCGGCCGCCGGAGACCGGCGCGTCCACGAAGGCCGCCCCTTGTGCTTCGGCAAGGGCGGCCATGAGTTTGCTGGTGGCCGGTTCGGAGGTGGTGGTGTCAATGATCGCGACGGTTCCCGGTGCCGCCAGGAGCTGGGGCACGGTGGTTTCGACGATGCTGGCGGCGGGCAGGGAGAGAACCGCGTAAGGGGTTCCGGCGATATCGGCAAGGTTGGCAGTGGTACGAATTCCCGTGTCGGAGGCGGCGGCCCTGGCTGCCTCGGAGGGGTCGAAACCGGTGACATCCCAGCCGGCCTGGTGGAGCGTGGCGGCCATCGCCCCGCCCATGGAGCCGAGGCCTATGACGGCTATGCGGCGGTCGGTGCTGGTGTTCATGAACTACTCCTGGAAAAGGCACGCGGGTGAGGGAGAGGCAAGGGGTGCCGGGGGTCAGTCGAGGTAGATGTCCAGGTCTTTCCACAGCTGCTGGGTGCGGCGGATGGCGGCGCGGCTGCGTTCGGGGTGCGCTGCCTCCATTCCCGCGAGCAGGCCGTAGACCAACGAGTTTGCGGCGGTGACGGACTGGAAGAAGGAGATTCCTTCCGAGGCCACCACCAGGAGGTGGTCAGCCGCAGCTGCCAGGCGGCCGCGGCGCATGTCGCTGATGGCAATCACCGTGGCGCCTGCCTGCTTGGCGGCCTCGGCGGTGACGATGATCTGCCGTATCGAGCGCCACATGTTGATGACCACCAGGACGTCCCCTTCTCCAAGGGTGTTGGTGCTGGAAGCGAGGTGGACGCCGCCGCGGTTCTCCAGCGTGATGGGGTATCCCATGGTGGAGCCCAGGTGCGCCATCACGCTGGCGGGGCCGGCGAAGGAGCCCAGCCCGACGACGGTGATGGACTTGGCGGCGGCCATGGCCGCGATGGCGGCCTCGGCGTCGTCGGCCGTATTGGAGTCCAGGGTCAGGCGCAGATTCTCGATGTCGTGGTTGAGCGCGTCATGCAGGGGGCTGCGGTGTTCGCCGTGCTCGGTCAGGGTGTCCTCGGTGGAGATCATCACGAGGTACCGGGAGCGCAGTTCCCGCTGGAGATCAGGCCAGCCCCGGTAGCCCAGATGCTGGGCTGCGCGGACCACCGTGGAGTTGTTGACGTCGGCGCGCTGGGCAATCTCGGCGATGTCGGCGTAGGAGGAGAGCTGCGGATTGCGGCCGATGACATCGACCACCCGGCTCTGGGCCTTGGACAGCGGAACGTCCGGAAACACGTCACCGAGCCAGGCATGGGAAACGTTCCCGGCGCCAGTGCCGCCGGCCGCGTTGGCTTCCAGATCGGCCGCATTGGTGTTCAAGTCCGGACCTCTTCTGTAACGTGGATCACTCTGCAAGGCTGATTGCATCAAATGTACTATGCAATTTCGTTTGCGACTAGTGGTTTGCGTTTCAGGCTTGTAAATCCTCAACCTGTTCAACAGGAGCGAGAGGTTCCGGGCTATTTCAGATGGCCGTTGTGGTGGCCGCGTGACTGCGCCACCATGATCCTATGGATGCTGAAATACCGAACGCCGAGGAGCTGAACCTTCCCCAGGCTTTGCTCCTTCTGGCAACGAACGACAAGGACGGCGAACCTGACGTGCCGCAGTCCGTGCTCAGGGCCGCCGTGGCAGGGGCAATACTGGCCGAGCTGGACCTGCTCGGTGCAATCAAGCTGCAGGGCAAGCACGTGAGGGCTACCGGCACCGCCCCGCAAACGGACTTCCAGCACCAGCTGGAACTCATCCGTGACAAATCACGGCAGCACACTCCCAAGCGCTGGGTCTCGATGCTGGAGAGCCGCGCCGAACTGCACCGTGTCTACGAGGGCATGGTTTCGCTGGGCATCGTGGATCATGTCGGCGAGAGACACCTCGGCCTGTTCAGGACCACGCGGTACCCGGAGAAGGACCACGCTCCGGAAGCTGCGCTCTTGCAAAAGATCCACGCCGCACTCAGCGGGGCGCCGCCCGATTCCGCGCCGTCCGATTCCGGAACGTCTGATCCAAGGACCACGGCCCTGATCGCACTGCTCCACGCGGCAGGGCTGCTCGAGAAGTTCTTCCCGGCGGCGGATCAAGGCAGGGCAAGGGAACTAGCGAAGGGCCATTGGCCTTCCCGCGCCGTGGCAAAAGAACTTCGCATGGTCAAACTGGCGGAGGCAGAAGCCGCAACCTAGCCAACCGTCGTCGGCTGCTTGTCGGCGCTGTAGGTCAGTGGGCCTCCAACGCCAGAGAACGACGGCGGGAAGTCACGCCGTCGTTCTCTCTCGGTTGCACGCGTGGGGACAGTCGAATACTTGCTGATGTCCCCACGCCACGCCACGCAACGACGTCGGCGGGAGACTCCCGCCGACGTCGTTGGGTTTACTAGGCCGAAACTGCCTCGAGGTTGGCTTCGCTTTGGTTGAGGCTGAGCGTGAAGGTGTTCGGGCCGCTGGCGTGGACCGCGATGTTGCTCTTGGCGGTGTTGTGCCGGACCGAGAGGTCGTGGACCAGGGCGTCCAGCTCGTGGTGCATCGTGGAGCGGTCCCAAAGCTTGTGGGTTACGGAGTTGGCAGTTTCAAACGTCATTGTTCAGTGCTTCCATTCATGAATCCGGATGTCCGGCTGCCGCACCGATGCGGAGCCGCCGTGGGGCCAGGAACGCCTGAGACCTCTGGGCAGCTCTGCGAGCTCACCGGTTTGGCCTCATTGCGTCCACCAGGATGGGTAAAACTGTGCCGCTGATCCACTGCCTGCGCATAGCTCCGGAGTGGTCAGGGCTGCTGTGGCGGGAATTTGGGTTCCCTGCCGTGCCTTTCCATAGTGCATGGCGCGGCGCAAACGACTCAAGCTAGATGGCGATTTTTGTGGGTGAGTCTCATCACAGCTGGTGGCTATGGTGGTGGAGCCGGGCGGGCCGTGACGGTTGCGTGCTCCGCACCCAGGTCCTGAAGGCGGCCCGAGTATTCGAGTTCGCCATCTGCCACCGGCAGCATCTTGCCGGTTGGGCTTCTAATCACACAGCAGGAGTCCCTTGGACCGAAAAGCGGCAACATATTGCCGGCACCTCCTTCGCCTACGATCCGGACTACCTGGAAGCAGGACTCCCCGGCGTGGCCACGACCCTGCCGGCGCGGGACGTGGTCATCGAGACTCCGGGCGGCGGACTGCCCGCGTTCTTCACAGGGCTCCTACCCGAAGGTCACCGCCTCACAGTCCTGAAGGATGCGGCCAAGACAAGCCTCAGCGACGAACTGACGCTGCTCCTGGCAGTCGGCGCCGACGCTCCCGGTGACGTGCAGATCGTCCCGGCCGGTGAAACACCCGCCGAACCGGACCCGCTGGCCGATATTACTGACCCGTCTCACCTGGACTTTGGTGCTCTGGCGGTAGCGGTAGACCTCCATGCCCTGCCCGGCGTCCAGCCAAAGGCCAGCGCCTCCAGGCTCTCGGCACCGCTGGCAGCCCGCGGCGGCCGGTACGTCCTCAAGCTGGATCCGCCGAACCACCCGCACCTGGTCCACAACGAGGCCATGCACCTTGCAGCGGCAAAAGCGCTGAAAATCCCCGTCTCGACCGCTTCCGTCGTCCAGGACCGGAACGGCCTGCCGGGCCTCCTGGTCACCCGTTTCGACCGGACGAGCGACGGCGACGAGTGGCGGCACCTGGCGATGGAAGACGGCGCCCAGGTCCTGGGTCTGCCGCCGTCGTCCAAGTACAACGTGACCTCTGAGGAGGTTGTTGCCGCCCTCGCCGGCGCCAGCAAGGCACCCGTCGTCGCCGTCAGGAACCTGTACCTCCAGTTCGTATTCGCCTGGCTGACCGGCAACGGCGACCTGCACGCCAAGAACGTCGCCATCCTGGGAGACCGGCGCGGAGGCTTCGTCGTGGCGCCGGTCTACGACATCCCCTGCACCCTCCTCTACGGGGACGACACCATGGCGCTGCCGGTGGCCGGCCGGGCAAAGAATTTGAGGGCCAGGCACTGGCAGGAGTTCGCGGACTCTATCGGCCTTCCCCAGCGGGCAGCCGCATCGGCGAATGCGCTCGCCCTGCGTGCAGAAGCCGGGATCGACCTGGAAGCTCTGCCGTTCACCGGCTCACCGCTCAATCACACGGTCCGGGAGCTGCGGCACCGGCGTCAGGAGCTATCCGGCTAGGTACTTCTACCCAACGGACGCGTCCGAGAGACGCATCGCGGTAGGGGCGATTTCCTTACAACAGCTCCTGAACGTGCAGGCTGAGCCACAAAACCACTGTGTCTTCGGGCTGGTCCACATCAATTCCAAAAAGTTCCCGAAGACGCCGCAAGCGATAGCGGAGCGTATTCTGGTGCACCGAAAGCGCCGCTGAGGTTTTGGCGGAATCGCGGGAGAAATCGAGGTAGGTGCGCAAGGTTTTCGCGTATTCGGTTCCTGATTCGGCGTCGTACTTCAGCATGCTGGCCGCGGCCGGGGACATAAGACGGGGCGTGTTCCGGAACAGTGCACCGAGTTCCAGCAGGGTCAGGCGGCTGCGCACTTCCTGGGCGTTGGCATAGTCACCGGCGCTCCGCCCGGAGGCGAGCATCAGCAGGACGAGGTCCGCGTCGTGCCGGGACCGGCTGATATCTGCGGCGGTGGTGACGGTAGAGCCCGTTGACGCCCGCAGCTTGACCCGCAGCGAAGCCGCTGAGCGCTCGATCAGGCGGCGGGCCAGGGTCTCAATGGACCCGGGACCTGAGGCGGGGGCCTCGGCGAACAACGCATAAATGGTGGTGCCGATGAGTACGCACTGCGCACCTTGCCGGTGCGCTTCGCATTGGGTCGTGACAAGGTCGACGAGCCGGATCAGGGACAACTCGTCGGACTGCCCGAGCTCCAGTTGGAAAGCCACGACGACGAAGGGGGCCGAGTGCTTCAGCCCGAGCTGTTCCGCGACGAGCTGGACGTCGTCTCCGCCTTCGAGAAGCCGGCGGAGGAGCTCGGCCCGTTGTTGCCGCGCAAGGTCAATCGTGCTTCGTGCCCTCAGGATGTGGAGGACTGCGATATCCGCGGCACGCTCCAGTGCCTGCTCCGCGTCGGAATCCAGGTCCCCGCTGGCGTCGACTACCCAGATAGACCCCAGCGGTTGGTTACCGGCGCGAACAGCGATGGCCAGACGGTCCATCGCCGGACGGACCCCTTCAATGCGCACGGCGCCGCGGGACCGGAACACGGCGGCATATTGACCGGCATTCTCCGGTAGGTAGGGAACCTGGCGCCCCAGGATTCCGTTCCGCCGGTCGTCGTCGATCGGTTGGTGGGGCAGGGTGGAATATGCGAGAACTTGTTCCTGGAGGTTTTCGATGGCGGTGGCACCGCCCACCAGTGCGGCAATGGCGTTGGCCAGGGCAAACAGGTCACCCACTCCGAGTGGCGAGTGCGATCTGCTGGCTTCCGCGGAGGCACTGAGGGCCGAGTCCAGGAGCGCGTCGAGTTGCCGCCACCCCACGGCGTCGTCCACGACCAACAGTGCTATGCCGGCCTGGTCAGCGGTGTTCGCGAGTTCTTCGATGTCCTGCGAGAGCTGCTTGAGGACGATCGCGCCGAAGCCTGCCTGCGCTGCGTCCCGGACCACGACGGCTGTTTCCGGTGCTGCGGGGTGGAGTCCTATCCCCAGCAAGATCCCTCCGCGGAACCCTTCCAAAGGGGCGAGGGGGTCATAGAGTGTTGGGCTCGTCAGGGAGAGCCTGGGTGAATTTCCGTGTGAGCGGAGAACCAGTCCGGAGCTCGCCAGTACTTGCAGGAGGTCAGGCAATTCGATGCTGTCCGGGGTTTTCGGGATGGTTGCCACAAGGTGTAAATCTACTGCTCCTAGTGCTGACCCACAATATTCAGTGCCGATGTTGGTGCCCGGCACCGAAGTCAGGCCGTAGGGGCCAAGCCCATAGTTGATGCATGTCACTTATCGTTGAAGCCAATCCAACAGCACGCCAGGCCGGGGCAGCGGCAGCCGCGGCAGCAGCCAGGGCCGGCGTCCGAGTCGTCGATGAACATGACCGCGACAGGCTCAGGGACGTTGAAGGGCTGCTCATTGCGATCTGGGGAATGTCTTCCCACGGAGCGCCTATTCCTTTCGACTTGCTGCGCAGCATCTCCCACGCGGGCTGCAATGTTTCCGCTGCGTACAACGCGGACGGGGTGCTGTGTGGAGCCGCCGTTGGCATCGTCTCCCCCGGTGGAGCGGCCACCTATTCCCTGATCGCCGGTGTCCTGCCCGGCGCGGCGGACAAAGGCGTCGGTTTCGCCCTCAAACAGCATCAGCGGGCGTGGTCGCTTGCCCGCGGAATCGAAACGATCACGTGGACCTTTGACCCGCTGGTCAGCCGGAACGCTCGTTTCAACCTCACCAAACTAGGAGCCCATGCCTTCGAGTACGCCCGGGATTTTTACGGCGAAATGCACGACGACATCAACGCCAATGATGAAAGCGACCGGCTCGTCGCCATTTGGCCCTTGTCCTCCAAGCGGAGCATCAGCTGCAGCGAAGGCTCCGTCGAAGAACTGGAACTGCCCGAAACGGCCCTGAACAACATTCTGGAGTACGGCCCGGACTCCAGGCCGGTACTCCTCGAAACCCCGGACACCCTCTGGTGCCGTGCACCGCAGGACATCGTGGCGCTGAGGGCCGCGAGCTCCGATGAAGCAGGAATGTGGCGGTTGCGGATCCGCGGGATCTTCGAATCGGCCTTCGCCTCCGGCTACAACGCGTCCGGAGTCACACGGACCGGCTGGTACCGGCTGACAAAAACCAACCAGGCATGACCCTTACCCAACACCAGGAGTACAGAATGCGCCCCAGCAATCGTGCAGTTACCGCGCGTATCGCGCGCCAGGTCCTTGGCGCTGCCAGCCTGACCCTCGCCGTCGGACTAACGGCCTGTTCGGGAGGAGCAGTGCCGGTCGCGGATTCGCAGACTTTCTCCGCCGCCGACGTCGACCCCGCCGCAGCAGCGGCCCTGCCCGAGCGCTACAAATCAGCCGGAGTCATCAAGGTGGCATCGGACATTCCGTATCCGCCGATGGAGATGTTCGATGAAAACCAAAAACTCACGGGTCTGGACTACGACCTCGCCCAGGCTTTGGGCGCGAAGCTCGGGGTGCGGCTGGAACTGCAGACGCAGGCTTTCGACAGCATCATTCCGTCGCTGCAGTCGGGCAAAAACGACATCATCATGTCAGGGATGAACGACACCGCTGAGCGTCAGGAGACCCTGGACTTCGTGGACTACTTCCATGCCGGGTTCTCCATCCTCGTGCCCGAGGGTAACCCGGACAGCATCACAACCGTGCTGGACCTTTGCGGCAGGAACGTTGCGGTGCAGAAGGCGACTGTGCAGGCGGAGATTCTTCGCAGCTATGACCAGCAGTGCAAGGACAAGGGAGCAGAACCGGTGAGCGTTTCCGAGCTGCCGCTGGAAACGGATGTACAGACTGCCGTACGTTCCGGAAAAGCCGCAGCCGACGTCGTCGATTCCGCCGCGGCAGCCTACGCCGCCAAGACTGCCGGGGACGGCAAGATCTTCGACATCGTCAAGGACCCCGCAAACCCGGCCGGCTACAACCCGGTCTACACCGGGATCGGTGTCCTGAAAAAGGATGCGGAGCTCAGCAAGGCGGTGCTGGCAGCCCTTCAGGCGGTCATCGCCGACGGCGGCTATGACAAGATCCTCGAGAAGTACGACCTCTCCGATTACATGGTCAAGGAAACCGGCCTCAACTTGGGTACGGCCAAACCATGAAACAGGCAAACACGCTCCCCTCCCGGGAGGTACCGGCAGGGACCGCAACCGAAACCGCAATCGTCAGCACTGCCGACGACGACGTTGTAGCCGTTCCGTTGCGGCACCCGTGGCGCTGGGTAGTCGCGGCGGCGTTGGCTCTCGGGTTGGTGGCCCTTTTTTCATCGCTGTGGTCCAACCCGAACATCGACCACTCCACCATCAACAACTACCTTTTCCACCCCCGGATCCTCGGCGGAATAGGCCTTACCCTGGTGCTGACGGTCGTGTCCATGCTGGTCTCCACGCTGCTTGGCGTGCTGCTCGCGGTGATGCGGCTTTCCAAAAATCCGGTGATGAACGCCTTCGCCTGGCTTTACGTGTGGGTATTCCGCGGCACCCCCTTGTTGATCCAGATTGTCTTCTGGGGCTACCTGGGGCTGCTCTATTCACAGATTTCCCTCGGCGTCCCGTTCACTGACTTCACGGTGTTCTCAGTAGACACCAACGCCCTGGTTCCGGCGTTCACGGCAGGGCTGCTGGCCATGACGCTGAACCAGGCCGCGTATTCAGCGGAAATAATCCGGGGCGGGCTGCTTTCAGTGGATACCGGCCAGCACGAGGCCGCGTACTCCCTCGGGATGTCACCGGCCTTCGCCCTATTCCGGGTGGTGCTGCCGCAAGCGATGCGCGTGATCATTCCGCCGATGGGCAACGAGACCATCTCGATGCTGAAAAACACCTCGCTGTTGTCTGTCATCGCGGTACTCGAGCTTTACACCGTGGCCACCCAAATCTCTTCGCAGAACCTCCGCCAAGTGGAACTGCTCGTAGTGGTCAGCTGCTGGTACCTCTTCCTGACCACGGTGCTCTCCGTTCCGCAGTACTACCTGGAACGGCACTACGGCCGCGGAAACGCACGCCAGCAGGCCCCCACACCCCTGGGCAGGATGCTGTCGGCGCTCCGCAAAGGCAAGCCCCACGCAGAATCGAAAGGACTCCAGCCATGACCGAGGCCCTCGCCACCCATGAGCACGCGATCGGCTCCGCCGCCCAGCCGCTCCTCGTTGCCAGCAACGTCCGCAAGCACTACGGCAGCGTGGAGGTATTGAAGGGCATCTCGCTGGCTGTCAACGCCGGGGAGGTCATGTGCCTTTTAGGCCCATCCGGTTCCGGCAAGTCCACCTTCCTGCGCTGCATCAATCATTTGGAGCGGATCGACGGCGGACGGATTTCCGTCGGCGGAGACCTGATCGGCTATACCCAGCGTCAGGACCGGATTTTTGAAATGAATCCCCGTCAAGTGGCCAGGCAGCGGCGGGGCATCGGCATGGTGTTTCAGCGCTTCAATCTCTTCCCACATATGACTGCCTTGGAGAACATCTCGGCTGCGCCGGTGGGAGTGAAAAAAGTGCCCAGGCAGCAAGCGCTCAAGCGAGGAATGGAACTGCTGGAGCGGGTGGGCCTGGCACACCTGGCGAAGGCCTATCCGGCGCAGCTTTCCGGAGGTCAGCAGCAGCGGGTAGCGATTGCCAGGGCGCTGGCCATGGATCCCCAACTTTTGCTGTTCGATGAGCCGACGAGCGCCCTGGACCCGGAACTGGTAGGCGACGTCCTCGACGTTATGCGCACGCTGGCCGCCGATGGCATGACGATGATTGTTGTCACTCATGAGATTGGCTTCGCCCGTAGCGCTGCAGACAACGTCGTCTTTATGGACGGCGGCGTGGTGGTGGAATCAGGAGCACCGGCAGCCGTGCTGGACAACCCGCAAAACCCCCGGACCATCGCCTTCCTCAACAGCGTCATGTAAGCGGCCCCCTATGCACCACCAAACCAAATGTCATGTTTGACGGCTGCGGTTGGGCTGCTCCATGCCTTGTACCTCGTTCCTACCCTCCCCACGAACAGTGAGCCCTCAATGAAGATCTCCCGCGCCACCATCACCCTCATCGATGTTCCGTTGCTGGAACCCTTTGTGGTCTCCTATGCCGCTTACGCCTCAATGCCGAGCGTTATCCTTACCCTCGAGACCGACGACGGGGTAACCGGGTACGGCGAGAGCGTTCCTGACGGACACATCACCGGAGAAACCCCCACCGGGTCCGTCGAAGCCCTCAAAACCGAGTTGATTCCCGCCGTGATGGGCTTGGATCCCCGGGACATCACTGCCGTCCATCAGCGGCTCAACCAGGTCCTCAAGGGCTGCGGAGCGGCGAAAGCAGCCGTCGACATTGCCTGCTGGGACCTGGCTGGAAAAGCGGCCGGGCGCCCGATCTATGCACTGCTCGGCGGCCGGCGGCCTGAACAACCAACCATCGCCAAGGTGATGAGCATCCTGGAACCGGAAGTCCTGGCGGCACAGGCGCTGCAGGCGCGCGGGGAAGGCTACCGGCACCTCAAAATGAAGCTTGGAAGCGATGACGGGCAGGACATCGAGCGCGTGCGGGCGGTCCGGGCAGCGATCGGCAACGACCTGGCCATTCGGGTGGACGCCAACCAGGGCTGGGGCGATGCCGCCACCGCACGCACAATGATCCGCGCCCTTGAACCATTCGGGATTGACTGGGTAGAGCAGCCAATCCTCGCGGACGATATCGATGGCTTCCGGCTGCTTCGCCAGGACACGAGCGCACGCCTTATGGCCGACGAGTCCGTGGTTGACGCCAGCGACATCGCGCGGTTCGTCCGCGACCGCTCGGTGGACATGGTCAACCTCAAACTGATGAAGAGTGGCGGCATCACGCCTTGCCATCGCCTGGCGACTCAGGCTGAACTCGGCGGACTCAAAGTGCAGATCGGTTCCATGCTGGAAACCAGCATTGCCTCCGCCGCCGGTTTCCACTTGGCCCTCAGCCACCCGAACATTGTTTCCACCGAACTCTCCGGTCCCATGAAGTTCGCAAAGGATCCTGGCGACCTCCAGTACATTATTCCCAACGTCCAGATTACTGAGCGGCCTGGGCTCGGAGTCGACGTGGACACGGACATTCTTGCCGAGCTCACGGTGAGCGAATGCGAAGTCAACGCGTGAGTGGAAGCGCCACGAGGCACCGCCGGTTGGCGGAGATTTGGACTCACCTGCACAACCATCCTGAACCGAGCATGCAGGAATTCGCCACAGCGGAGTACCTCGCGGGGGTTCTGGAGCCAGCGGGCCTTAAGGTTCGCAGGTTCGACTTCCTCCCGGGTTTCACAGCCGACGTCGGGACGGGCGCTCCGGTGATTGGACTGCGGGCAGAAATGGACGCCCTTGTACAAAACATTGCGGGGGAGTCGACGGCGGTCCACTCCTGCGGCCACGACGCCAACATGGCAATAATCGCCACCGTGATGCTTGAGCTGGCAGAACTCGGGGACTTCCTGGAAGGCTCCGTGCGGGCGATCTTCCAGCCGGCCGAAGAGCTGGGCAACGGTGCCGAACTCGTGGCGGCCCTTGGCGTGAGTGATGAGCTTGAGTATCTATTCGGCGTGCACCTACGCCCGGAAAATGAACTCCCGGCTCCTTATTTCGCGCCGTCCATTTCGCACGGATCATGCCTGTTTGCCTCCGGAACCATCACGGGGACTGACCATCACGGGGCGCGTCCACACCTCGGGGCAAACGCCGTTGAGGTTGCGCTCGAAATCTCCGAGGGTTTGCGCCGCCTCAAGGTTGACCCGCAAGTTCCCAGCTCGGCCAAGATGACCATGCTCCACGCCGGTGGGGAGAACCTCAACGTCATACCGGGCAGCGGACGCTTTGGAGTGGACCTCCGCGCCCAAACCAACGAAGTCATGTCCGCCCTCCGCACAGGACTCGACTCGGTCTGCGCACGGGTGGCGGCCTCAACAGGGGCAGTGATCGACCTCGACTTCCGGGACGCCGTACCAGCGGCCATGATCGGACCCCGGGCCGAAGCCGCCCTTGCGTCGGCAGTGGCGACGGAGCTGGGCGACGGCCACTTGCGGCCGCGGATTGTTACGTCCGGATCGGACGACTTCCATTTCTACACACTGCGAAACCCCGAAGTTCAGGCAGCCATGCTCGCCGTCGGAGCGAACGTCCAGCCAGGACTTCACGACCCGTCCATGACATTCGAAGCCGACGCCATGGAACGGGCGGTCAGTGTGCTCCTTGAAGCCTGCCGCCAGACGCTGGGGCGGCGTCAATCTTAGCGGCGTTCGACTGGTCTATATCGACAGAATTCACTCGCGCCGGAGGCAACGGCTTCCTGCGCGGCAGGCATGACTACCGGTTCGTGGATGTGCGCTGTCCTTGAGCCGCTGTCAGGACTTCCGCCAGGGTCGCCATCGAATTGTCGCCGGGGGTTGTCATTGCCAGTGCCCCGTGGGCTGCACCGATATCGACGGCTTCTTGAACAGAGAGTCCCTGGAGCAGACCGTAGATAATTCCGGAAGCGAAGCCGTCGCCACCGCCAACTCGGTCGAGAATCTCCAGTTCCCTCCGTTCCCGGGAGGTAACGGTTCCAGTCACTGAGGTGTGGCACATGCCTTGCCAGTCGTTGCGGCTGGCGCTGCTGACCCTGCGGGTGGTTGTGGCGACCAGGCGCAGGTTGGGAAACCGGGCAAGAGTCCGGGAGGCGATTGCGGTAAAACGCGGTGCCCCATCCAGGGAATCAGAGGGAGCCTCAATGCCAAGCCTGTCTATGAAGTCGGTTTCACCTCCAATGACGACGTCCGCGGCTTCGGTTAGTTGCGTGAATATGGCAGCCGCCCGCTGCTGGCCTCCGTGGTCTGCCCACAGGCTCGGGCGGTAATTGAGGTCAACGGAGACAACCGTGCCGTGTTTCCGTGCGCACTTCATGGCGGCTATCGCTGTCGCGCAGGAGTTTTCGGACAGGCCGGCGAAAATGCCGCCGGTGTGGAACCAGCGGACGCCGCGCACGCCGAAGAGGTCCTCGAAGTCCACATCTTCGGCGCTCATCTGGGAGACTGCCGTATTTCCGCGGTCGGAGACGCCCCGCGCGCCGCGAATGCCAAAGCCTCGTTCCGTGAAGTTCAGCCCGTTGCGGGCAGAACGGCCCAGACCGTCATACGGAACCCACTTAATGAGTGAGGTGTCCACTCCGCCGGCACGGGCCAGGCTCTCGATAAGATGCCCGATGTCATTGTCCACGAGGGCTGACAAGGCGGCCGTCCGCTGCCCGAAGACGTGGCTTAGCGCCCGGATGGCGTTGTACTCCCCGCCGCCCTCCCAGACATCGAATTGACGGGCCGTGCGGATCCGTCCTGCTCCGGGGTCCAGCCGCAGCATGATCTCGCCCAGTGCGACAGCGTCGTAGGACGCGTCGGTTTTGACTGTCAGGGGCATCAGATCGATCCCTGGTTCTTGCCTTTGTGTTCGGTCAGCTGTGATCGGGTTTGTGCGCACAGCCGTGCAATTTCCTGGAAATCGCCCGCAATGATCGCCGCGCGGGGAACCATCCAGCTGCCGCCGGCGGCGAACACGGCAGGATGGTCGAGGTAGGTGTTGACGTTTTCTGGACGGAGGCCGCCGCTGGGCATAAACCGCACCTCGGGGAACGGGCCTGAGAGCGCAGTGAGCATCGAGAGGCCACCGGCATGTTCGGCGGGGAAGAACTTCACGTGCCGAAGCCCGGCGGCTACAGCTGTCTGCAGTTCTGAGGCGGTGGAGATTCCCGGGATGGCTGTGACTCCGCGTTCACGGCACCGTGTGACGACGTCCGGTCCGAATCCGGGGCTGACGATGAACTTCGCCCCCGCGTCGGCGGCGAGATCCACATCCGCGGCATTCAGCACGGTGCCGGCACCGAGCAAGAGATCGGTACGCCCGCGAAGCGCTTTCAGCGCTTCCAGGCCGGCAGCGGTGCGAAAAGTTATTTCGGCACAGGAAATTCCGCCTTCAACCAGGGCATCGGCGAGTTCGTTCGCCCCGGACGGGTCATCCAGGACCACGACGGGAACAATCTGGATTTCAGAGAGTATCTCCATGACGGTTGCTGTAGAGGTAGTCATCGTCCCAGCCATCCGCCATCCACTGACAACACCGTGCCCGAGACGTAGTTCGACGCGCGGCTGACCAGGAAAACGACGGCCCCGGCCATGTCGTCGGCGGTGCCCCAGCGGCCTGCCGGGATGCGGCTCAAGATTGCTTGGGACCGGCTGGGGTCGTTACGCAGGGCCTCAGTGTTGTCCGTGGCGATGTATCCGGGTGCGATGGCGTTGACGTTGATGCCGTGGACCGCCCACTCGTTGGACAGCGCTTTGGTAAGTCCGGCGATGCCGGATTTGGCGGCGGTGTATCCAGGGACGTTGATTCCACCTTGGAAGCTCAGCAGGGATGCGGTGAAGATGATCTTGCCCCCGGCGCCGCGCTCGATCATGGATTTGCCGATTTCGCGGCTGAGCACGAACTGCGAGGACAGGTTCACCTGCAGCACATGGTCCCAGAGATCGTCCGAGTGCTCGGCTGCGGGTGCCCGTTCGATGGTGCCTGCGTTGTTGACGAGGATGTCAACTGGCCGTTCCAGGGCTGCGAGCTCAGCGCCGAGGGCGCGGACAGCGTCCCGGTCTGAGAAGTCCACGGTGCGGGCACTGAACGAGCGTCCGTGTGACTCGACCGCCTGCGCGACCTGGCTGCCCTCGGGCTCCAGAGTTGCGCTGACGCCGATGATGTCGGCTCCCGCGGCGGCCAGGGCCTCGGCCATTGCCCGGCCCAGCCCGCGCTTCGCGCCGGTGACAACAGCAAGCTTCCCGGTCAGGTCGAAGGGATGTGTGCTCACGCCGGTACCGCCTGGCAGTCGACCAGGATCTTCATGGCATCGCCGGCAGCGAGCCGGCTGAATGCATCAGCTGTCCGCTCGAGCGGAACGGTTCCGGTGATCAGCTGATCGGCCGGTATGACACCGGCGGCCAGCAACTCTACCGCCGTTTCGAAGTCCCGGCGTTCGTAGACCCGGGCGCCCACGATGGTCAGTTCGCGCCAGAACACCCGCTGGAGGTCCACGGGCCGGGGCTGCGGGTGGATGGCCACGACGACGAGCCGGCCCCGCACCTTTGCCAGCGCCGTCGCGCCCAGAACCGCGGCTGCAGCCCCGGAAACCTCGAAGACGACGTCGGCGCCGGCGCCGACGGTCCAGGTATTGACCCATTCGACCTGGTCCTGGGCCTGAGGGTCCAGCACTTCAAAGCCCAGCGCTTGAATCATGGCGCGGCGGTCGCCGTCGAGTTCCAGCACAACAACCTCGGCGCCGGCGTGCCGGGCGGTGGTGGCGATGAGGACGCCGATGGGGCCGCCACCGATGACGACGGCCTTCTCGCCCGGTTGAATCTCGGCGCGGCGGACGTCGTGGACCGAAACCGCAACGGGTTCAACAAGGGCGGCGTGATCCAGGCGCAGGGAATCCGGCAGCCTGACCAGGACGTTCTCCGGGACGTTCCACTGCTTCTGCAGCGACCCCGGCGAGTCGATACCGATGAAGTTCAGATTCTGGCAAATATGCTCATGTCCGGCCTTGCAGGCGGGGCAGTCCCCGCACCAGTCCAGGGGCATGACCGTGACCGGGTCGCCAAGGTTCCAGCCGCTGACGCCTTCGCCGAGCGCGGAGATGCGGCCGGACATTTCGTGACCAATGATCGCCGGAAAGGTGACTCTGGAGTCCATGTTGCCGTGCAGGATGTGAAGGTCTGTACCGCAGATTCCCGTGAAGGCCACGTCGATCTGGACCTCGCCCGGTGCGGGCGGGCGTTGAGTGCTTTCCACCATGTTGATGGTGCTATTGCCGATGTATGTTGCCGCTGGCATGGCTTCTTCCTTTGATGGGAGGCTTTGCGGGGCCGGGACAGGCCCGGCCCCGCGGGTGACTTAGACGCTGACGGGAGTGGCGTTCCTGGCTTTACCCCAGTACGAGCCTGCGGGATATGAGAACTCGGCAAGCGTTGTCTCGAACATCTCGGCGCTGTATCCGGGAAGGGACGGCAGCACGTACGCGCCGTCGCGCACAACGCAGGGATCGACGAAATGCTCGTGCAGGTGATCAACGAACTCCGTGACGCGCCCTTCGAGGCTTCCCGAGACGGCAACGAAGTCGAAGATCGACAGGTGCTGCACCAGCTCGCAGAGGCCCACGCCGCCTGCATGCGGGCAAACCGGGACCCCGAATTTGGCTGCCATGAAAAGCACGGAAAGAACCTCGTTGACGCTGCCCAGCCGGCAGGCGTCCAGCTGGCAGTAGTCGATGGCCTCGGCCTGGAACAGCTGCTTGAAAAGGACACGGTTCATTCCGTGTTCGCCGGTGGCAACACCGATCGGTGCCACGGCCTTCCGGACCGCTGCATGCCCGAGGATATCGTCCGGGCTGGTCGGCTCTTCGATCCACAGCGGTTTGAATTCGGCGAGGGCACTGACCCATTCGATGGCCTCCGGAACATCCCAGACCTGGTTGGCGTCAATCATCAGGTGGGCGTCGTCGCCGATGACTTCGCGGGCGATTGAACAGCGGCGGATGTCGTCCTGAAGGTCGGCGCCGACCTTCAGCTTGATGTGACGGTAGCCCGAGTCCACGGCCTCCTGGCAGAGCATGCGGAGTTTGTCGTCGGAGTAGCCGAGCCAGCCAGCAGACGTGGTGTACGAGGGGTACCCGGACACATCCAGCTGCGCTATCCGGTCTTTGCGTGATCCTTCGAGGTTCCTCAGCAGCTCCAGTGCTTCGTCGCGGGTGAGCGCGTCCGAGAGATAACGCATGTCTGCGGCGTTGACGAGTTCTTCCGGCGTCATGTCGGCCAGCAGCTTCCACAGCGGCTTTCCGGCCCGGCGTGCGGCCATGTCCCACACGGCGTTCATGACCGCGGCGAGGGCGAGATGAACGACGCCTTTCTCCGGACCGAGCCAGCGAAGCTGGGAGTCGGACTGCAGCTCGCGATAGATGCCGCCCAGGTCCGAGGTGATCTCTTCGACGCTCCGTCCGATCAATGGAAGCGCACGCTGTTCGGCCGCGGCAACGCAAAGATCGTTGCCGCGGCCAATCGTGAAGGTGAACCCGTAGCCCGAGAGCTGCGGGTCGTCGGTGTGGAGGACGACGTAGGCGGCGGAGTAGTCGCCGTCCTTGTTCATGGCGTCAGAGCCGTCCGCCGTCAGTGATGTGGGGAAACGGACGTCAATTACGTCGACTCCGGTGATGACAGTCATTTTGATTCCTTAACGAATGAGCTGGTGAGTGCGGGTGTGGCGTGGAACGGTCAGAGATCGAATCCTATAGGAATATTCATAATTATATATATGGTGTGATCTGAGTCAAGTGATTGTTCGGGCCGGCGCGGGCTCCGGACCAGTTGGTACGGGTGGGCCCTGGGCATGATGCCGTGGAGGGGGCAATCACTTATGCTTCGTTAAGGCCACACTTAGGGAGAAGCGGAGGGCCGATGCCAAAAAGTGCTCCTGCGGACCAAGCCAAGGTCCCAACCAGTGAGGTGTATGCATTGCTGCGTGCCGCCATCATGTCCGGGGACATCGCACCGGACTCGCGCATCAATATTGAGGCTGTTTCACGGACTTTTGGCGTGTCCCAGACGCCGGTTCGCGAAGCGTTGCAGCGACTTGAAGGCGACAACCTGATTGTCTACACCCCGGGCAGGGGATACAGCACCACGGCCCTCCTGGACCTTCAGGGTCTGCGCGCTCTCTTTGAGTTCCGGCTGCTCGTCGAGCCATGGGCGGCCCGGGCGGTGGCAGTTGACAGACTTTCCAACCCGGGAACCCGGCTCATTCATGAGGTGGAAAACTTCCTCGAAGCAGCGGCTCCGGACGGGGACCTGCGTCAGGATATGGTGGCGCACGATGCGCGCTTCCACGAAATGATCCTGACGGCAACCGGCAACCCCGTCATTGGGCAGGCATACGCACAGACCCATTGCCACCTGCATATCTTCCGCTTGTATCCAACGGACATCGGCCGCGCTGCGACCGTCGAGGAGCATCGAATGATTGCCCACGCCATCGCCAACGCCGATCCGGAGACGGCAGAGCAGGTCATGTCTGACCACATCAAGAATTCATTTGGCCGGTTTTCCCGGGCCTTTGATGTCAGCGCAGGCTCTGCGACGCTTGCCCACACGAAGCGCCCACCTGTCCGGCTCCTGCGCTAGGACGATCATCCTCCAGGAACAAAGGGAAACCGGCCTTTGTTCTGGAAGCCCGGAGCCACCCAGTTGCTACATCACCGTTCCGACCATCCATGGAACGAATTCCTTGTCCCCGTAGCCGAAGTCTTCGCTCTTGGTGTGGGTTCCCGATGCGACGTCGAGGATCTTCCTGAAAATTTCCTCACCCAGCTCTTCGATCGTGGTCGTGCCGTCCGCCACGCCGCCGCAGTTGATGTCCATGTCCTCGGTCATGTGGATGTAGAGCTCCGTGTTTGTCGCGAGTTTAATGCTTGGCACCGGGGCGCATCCAAACGCTGATCCGCGTCCGGTGGTGAAACAGACGAGGTTGGCTCCGCCGGCCACGATGCCTGTGACCGAAACAGGATCGTGGCCGGGGGTGTCCATGAAGACGAACCCTTTGGACGTGACTGGCGCCGCGTACTCCACGACGTCCGCCAGGGTGGTCGTGCCTCCCTTGGCGACGGCGCCCAGGGATTTTTCGAGAATGGTGGTGAGGCCGCCGTCCTTGTTCCCCGGAGACGGGTTGTTGTCCATGGATCCCGAGTTTTTCCCGGTGTAGTCGCGCCACCAATCGATGCGTTCCAGCAGCTTGCGGGCCACGGCCTCCGTGGCCGCCCGCCGGACGAGCATGTGCTCGGTGCCGTAGATTTCGGGGGTCTCGCCGACGATCCCCGTCCCTCCCTGGTGGACCAGACGGTCCACGGCGTTGCCGAGAGCGGGATTGGCTGTGATCCCGGAGTAGGCGTCGGAGCCACCGCAGTTGGTTCCGAGGATGAGTTCGGATGCCGGGACCGTGCTTCGCTTCGTGTCGTTGACCTGCTCCATCATGCCCGTGAGCCAACTGATGCCGGCGGCAATGGTCTTCGACGTCCCGCCCAGCTCCTGGATGGTCGAGTAGACGATGGGCAGGTCCTGGCGGAGCTGAACGTCCTGGGTCAGTTGGTTGATCTGGTTATCTTCGCAGCCAAGGCCAAGCACCAGGAAGCCGCCGAAATTGGGATGGGTGAGGTACCCGCGCATCGTCCGGCGGAGGATGTCCATGCCCTCGCCCACCTGGGCCATCCCGCACCCGGTCCCGTGCGTCAGTGCAACGATGCCGTCGATGTTCTCATACTGGTCGAGCACGCCCGAGAACCGGAGACGCTGGACGATCTGGCTCGCTGCCGTGGCGGAGCAGTTGACCGTGCTCAGGACTCCGATGTAATTCCGGGTTCCAACTTTGCCGTCCGAGCGGACGTAGCCCTGAAAGGTCGCTCGCTCGCTGAGGGGCAGAATGGGCTCGTCCTTGGCGTCCACGCAGAATTCGTACTCGCGGTCGAACTCCTTGTAGTCAAGATTGTGCAGGTGAACGTGGTCTCCGGTGCTGATGTTCGACCGGGCGAAACCGATGATCTGTCCGTATCGGCGGACTGCTTCGCCCGCGGCGATGTCACGTACGGCGACCTTGTGGCTGCGCGGAATCGCGGCGGCCAGCGTCACCAGCTGGTCGCCGGTACTGGCCGTTGAGGCTACCCGCATGTCCTGGGTGGTGAGGGCCACGTTGTCTTCGGTGTGAAGGTGAATCAGGGGCGCAATGGCAGGGGTCACTGGGATAAACCTTTGTTCGATGTTTCGGCAGGGCGGTTAGAGAATCTTGCTCAGGAATCCCTGAGTTCTTCCGTGCTGAGGAGAGGAGAAGATCTCTTCCGGTGTGCCTTCCTCGACGATCCGTCCCTGATCCATGAAGATCACGCGGTCGGCCACTTCCCGGGCGAAGCCCATTTCGTGGGTGACAACCACCATAGTCATGCCCTCATTTGCCAGGGCCTTCATCACGGCCAGCACCTCGCCGACAATTTCGGGGTCGAGAGCCGAGGTGGGCTCATCAAAAAGCATGATCTTGGGATCCATTGCCAAGGCGCGGGCTATGGCGACCCGCTGCATCTGACCGCCCGACAGGTTCCCCGGGAAGGTGTCCATTTTTTCCGCAAGGCCCACCTTTGTCAGCAGCATTTCGGCCTTGGCGCGGGCTTCCTCCTTGGAGGTCTTGGCTACCTTAAGCGGTGCCAGCATGACGTTGTCGATGACTTTCAGGTGCGGGAACAGGTTGAAATGCTGGAAGACCATCCCCGCCTCCTGCCTGACCAGATTGATATTCGTCTTCGAATCGTCCAGCCGGTGCTTGTTGATGACGATGCTGCCCGACGAGATCGATTCCAGGCCGTTCATGCACCTCAGAAAGGTGCTTTTGCCTGAACCTGAGGGACCGATGACGCACACCACCTCACGTTCACGGATATGGCAATCAATTCCTTTGAGCACGTGGTTCGGCCCGAACTTCTTATTCAAATTCTCAACAAAAATCACTGGTGTATTCCGATCTAAATGCCCGCGGGCTCTGGAAGTTTGAGGGGGTCGACACGGACGCCGGTGCGTTTCTCGTACAGGCGGCCCAGCCGGGAGATGCCGTAGCAAATGACGAAGTACATGGCGGCGACCACCAGGAACGTCTTGATGGGGTCACCAGTCAGGTTGGTGACAATGTTCCCCGCATGCGTCAGCTCGAGCAGGCCGGTGACCGTGACCAGCGACGAATCCTTGACCAGGCCAATGAGGAAGCCGATTCCCGGGGGAACCATGATCTTTACGGCCTGGGGCAGGATGACATATCTCAGTTTCCGCCAGTAGTTCAGACCCAGGGCATCTGCTGCTTCGCTTTGTCCCTTGGCAACGGCTTCGATGCTCCCGCGCACGATTTCGGCCACGTAGGCGGCGGCGAAGCACGTCAGTGCTATGACGGCCGAGGAGAACTTGTCCGGTTCCAGACCGGGAAACAGCAACGGGATCCCGAAAAAGACGAAGAAGATGATGACCAGAACGGGAATGCCGCGTACGCAGCTGATGTAGATAGTGCTGATCCACCGTGCGATCCTGCTCGGGGATGTCCGGGCGATGCCGAGGATCAGTCCGAAGATGACTCCGAGTATCCCGGATACTGCGCAGAGCTGAATGGTCAGCCAGGCCCCCTGGGCCAGCGGAATCAGGTCCTGCCAATCGAACGGCCTAAACATGCGTCCCCACCGCCCACCGGAACAGCGTCGTTTCGGCCCGTTTCGAGGCCAGCGACATCAGGGCCGATACGGCGAGGTAGAGAAGCCCCCCGACGGCGAGTACCTCGATAGTTCGGTACGTTGTGTTGCTGACGCTCATGATCGCGTTGGTCAATTCAGGAAGCGAGATGATGGATCCAATCGATGAAGCCAAAAACAGCAGAATGAGCTGGTTGGTCAGTGCGGGGAAAACGTTTCGGGTGGCCGGCAGCAGTACGATGTAACGCACGATCTGGGCGGGCTTCATGCCTAGCGCTTTACCAGCCTCACGTAGGCCGTGGGGCACCGATTCGAACCCGGCCCGGTAAATTTCCGCCGTGTATGCGGCGTTGTTCAGGGTCAGGCCTATGACGGCCGCCCAAACAGGCTCGAGGTTGATGCCCAGGGCGGGAAGGGCAAAGTAGATCAGGTACAGCTGTACCAGCAGAGGCGTGTTGCGGATGGCCTCGATGTAGCAGGTGCACAAGATGCTGACTGGTTTTCCAGGCCCGACCTTCCCCAGGTACACGAGAACACCGAGTGCGCTTCCCGCCAGCATGGCCACGAGCGTGATGTACAAAGCCGTCCAGAGCCCCTCGAGTAAAAGCGAGGTGAACGGGAGAAGGTCTCCGAAGTATAAAGCCATGAGCAATGGATCCTATCCGTGAACGGCAGGGTGGGTGGAGACTCCATGTCATCCACCCACGCCTGAGGACGCGTTCGAATACTTTTTAGTGTGCGAGGAAGGGAGGGAGGGCCAGCCCGAACCACTTTTGCAAGGAGGCCTCGTTCTGTCCGGAGATGTTGTAGTTCCGGATGAAGTTGTTGAGGTAGTTAAGCCATGTCTGGTCACCCTGTTTGACGCCAATGGAGAACAGCGCCGGCTTGATCGGGTCGCCCTTAAGAACCTGGAACGAAGAAGGTTCCTTCTTCACCAGCCCGCCAATGATGGCGTTGTTTTCAATGAGTGCGTCCACCTTGCCGCTCTTAAGTGCCTGAATAGAGTCGGCTGTCGTATTGAAGCCGGTTATTTTGGCGTTGGGGAAGCTGGCCTTGAGGATTTGCTCGCCCACGCTTCCCCTTGACGTAGCCACCGACTTGCCGTCCAGATCCGCGTAGCTGGAGATCGGGCTTCCCGCGGGCACCATGAAGACCGTGGAGCTGGCGGCATACGGCTCGGACATGTCCACCACCTGGGCGCGCGCATCCGAAGCGGTGAAGGTGGCAATCACGGCATCCGCCTTGTCGGTCTGCAGCAACGGGATGCGGCTTTCGTTCGTGGCGGTAACGAACTCGACCTTTGCGCCCAGCGAGGCGCCAAGGGCATTGGCGACGTCAATGTCGAATCCCTCGTGGTCTCCCGATGAACTCATCACGCCATAACCCGGAGAGTCGGCACTGACGGCGATCTTGATCGTCTTCGTCTTGAGAATCTGTGTGAGGTGGCTGTCCGCCACGGCTCCTGTTGCGGCACCGGCGCCGCTCGAAGCGCCGCCGGACGAGCAGCCCCCCAAAGTAAGGGCCAACGCGACGGCCGGAACAAGAAGCAACTTCGGCGTTGCTCTGAACATGAGTACTCTCCTGGTGATCATTACTGCGTATCGGAAGCGGGCTGTGACAGCGTTCCGGGATTCCGGGCTGCTCGCGCGGCGAGGGATCCTGTAGGAATATGTTGTATCATATATGCAATGTGATGCAGGTCAAGTCCTGGCCGATATGCCCCTGCCGCAGGCTAGCGGGCTGGCGCACGGTTCTGGGCGGCCATTGATCTATTCAGCAACTGAGAGGAGGAGCGGGTGACAGCATCAGCTGCAAGCGACGTAACGATGGCTAAGGTCGCCGCCAGCGACGTGTATTCGGCGCTTCGCCAGTCAATACTGGATGGCGATATCGCTCCGGGTACGCGCATTAACATCGATGCGGTGTCCCGGCGCCTAGGGGTGTCCCAGACCCCGGTCCGCGAAGCGCTGCAGCATCTGGAGGGCGACAACCTGCTGGTGTACTACCCTGGCCGGGGGTACAGCACCACGCCCCTGTTGAGCCTGGCGGAACTCCGTTCCCTGTTCGAGTTTCGGCTGCTGGTTGAGCCCTGGGCCGCGCGATCCGCCGCAGTGGACCGGCTGTCCAACCCCTCGGCGGCCCTGCGGGCCGAACTCGAGGTGCTTGAGCGCCAGGTGGATGACACCGCGAACGTACGCCAGGATCTGCTGGCCCATGACGCACGCTTCCATGACATGATCCTGGCCTCTGCCGGCAATCCGGTGGTTCAGCAGGCCTACGTCCAAACCCATTGCCACCTGCACATGTTCCGGCTCTACCCCGCGGACCTGGACAGCAGGGTCACCCTGATGGAGCACCGAGGCATCCGCGACGCCATTGCAGCCGCGGATCCGACAGCAGCCGAGGAGGCTATGAGCGCGCACCTCCGCAACTCCTTCCACCGCTTCGCACGTGCCTTCGTCGCGGAGACACCCCCATTGCCGGACGCCGTGCTCGGACGAATGACACCCTGATCGGCGGTTCCGCTTGATCTGAGTCACATCGCGTATATGATGCGTTACATCCATATACGATCCGTTCCGCTCAGGAGATAGAGACTTCATGGCAATGACCATTTCCATCACCACCGGCGACGAGGCCGCACAGTGAGCACCAGCGTCCCGGACCTAAACACGGCGGTTGAGGCGGCCCACGCCGCCTTCCTGCTCGGGCGACGCGCCGATTTGAGCACCCGGGCCGGATGGCTCGAGACGGTGGCCGCGGCCATGGAAGAGGACGCCGAGGTCCTCGTTCCGCTGGCCGCCCGCGAGACCAACCTCGGTGTCGCCAGACTCCAAGGCGAACTGAAGCGCACCGTTTTCCAGCTCCGACTGTTCGCCGCGGAAATCCGCTCGGGTGAGCACCTGGACGCCACCATCGACCACGCGGATCCCAACTGGGGGATGGGCTCCCGGCCCGATCTGCGGCGGATGAATGTGCCGTTGGGCGTTGTGGGCGTCTTCGGCGCCTCCAACTTCCCGTTTGCCTTCAGCGTCATGGGCGGGGACAGCGCATCGGCCCTCGCGGCCGGATGTTCCGTTGTCTACAAGGCCCACGAAGGGCACCCTGGACTCTCGCTCCGCACGGCTGAAACCGTGCAGCGCGGACTCCGTGAGGCGGGAGCACCGGAAGGTCTCTTCGCCCTGATCACGGGCCGGGCGGCGGCTGAAGCGCTGGTGGACCACCCGCTGGTTAAGGCCATCGGCTTCACAGGCTCCACGGCGGGCGGACGCGCGTTGGCGGAGCGGGCCTTCGCCAGGGCGGAGCCGATCCCGTTTTATGGAGAGCTCGGCGGCATCAACGCCGTCTTCGTGACCGAAAAGGCGTGGTCGGCGCGCAAGGACAGTATCCTCAGCGGCTACGCGGCGTCACTCAGCCTCGGCATGGGGCAGTTCTGCACCAAACCTGGCCTCCTCTTTGTCCCCGGGGGGACGACGGCGGAAGCCGGCGACATGCTGCGCGCAGCGTTCGCGGGCTTCGAGCCGGCGCCGCTGCTCACCGCACGGCTGCACGAGGGCTATCGCAATGCCGTCAAAGAGGTTGCCGGACAGCCGGGCGTGGAACCGCTTTTCGAGGGAAACTTCGATCCTGCCCCGATGCCGACCGTGCTGCGCGCGGCCAGCGCTGCGGTATTCGACCAGCCCGAGCTGCTGCGCCAGGAAATGTTCGGCCCGGCCAGCCTGCTCGTTGAATACCGGGAGGAGTCCGAGCTGACGGCTCTCGCCGAGCTGCTTGAGGGCCAGCTGACCACTACTCTGCAGGCCGAAGCGGACGACGACGTCACTGAACTCGCGGCCCGACTCGCCGACATCAGCGGACGGGTTCTCTGGAACGGCTGGCCCACCGGCGTCACCGTCAGTTTCGCCCAGCACCACGGCGGGCCTTACCCCGCCACGACTTCGGCCACGACGTCCGTGGGGACGGCCGCCGTCGGGCGCTTCATGCGTCCGGTGGCGCACCAGGATTTCCCCTCCTCACGGCTGCCGGAACCACTACAAGACACAAACCCATGGTCGGTGCCGCAACGCATCGATGGGACCTGGACCCGACCGCAGCCAAAGGTGGACGCCCGATGACTACTCCTAGCGAAAGCCTCCCCACGCGGCTGACGATGAGGGACGTACTGCCCGAGGACTCCGAGAACGCCCTGCTCATCGGCCGTGTCTGGGACGTTGACACCCGGGGCCCACGCGTCGCGGCTTTCCGCGGGGAAAACGCCTTCGATCTCCAGCCCATCACCGCCACCGTGTCGGATCTGCTCGAATCCAAGACTCTCCTCCCCGACGTCAGAGCGGCTATGACAACGCCTCGCTGGCGCACGGCTGACATCATAGATGCCTCAATGTCCAGGGACACTGAGCGCTCCCATTTGCTGGCTCCGGTAGATCTGCAGGTTATTAAGGCCTGCGGCGTGACCTTCGTGGACAGCATGATCGAACGGGTCATCGAGGAACGGGCCGGCGGCAATCCGCAACTGGCAGCAAAAATGCGGGACCGAGTCGGCGCAGCCCTTGGCGGCAGCCTGGCAGGAGTGCGGCCCGGATCGAAAGAAGCCGTTGAAGCCAAGAAAGTGCTGATAGAGGAAGGGCTCTGGTCCCAGTACCTCGAAGTGGGCATAGGTCCGGACCCGGAGGTTTTCACCAAGGCACCCGTGCTCTCGTCGGTCGGAACAGGCGCGATGATCGGGATCCCATCCTTCTCGTCCTGGAACAATCCGGAACCGGAGCTCGTCCTCCTCGTCAACTCGCGCGGAGCGGCTGTGGGAGCAACGCTCGGCAACGACGTGAACCTGCGCGATGTCGAGGGCCGCAGCGCACTGCTGCTGGGAAAGGCAAAGGACAACAACGCGTCCAGTGCGCTGGGCCCCTTCATCCGCCTGTTTGACGAGGAGTTCACTTTGGAGACCCTGCGCACCGAGGAAATTCTCCTCAAGGTCCAGGGCCCGGATGGCTACCTGCTGACGGGGAGCAGCAGCGTCGGCCGGATCAGCCGCAGCTTCGAAGAGCTGATTTCCGCGACACACGGCGACCACCACCAATATCCGGACGGCTTCGCTCTATACACCGGCACACTGTTCGCCCCCACACAGGACCGGGATGAGCCTGGCCGAGGGTTTACTCACCAGATGGGAGACACCGTGGAAATTTCCAGCTCTCATCTCGGAACACTGATCAACAAGGTGGGACCTACCGAAGAGCTCCCTCCCTGGAGCTACGGCCTCCGCGATCTGCTGGGCTATCTCCAGCGCGTTGGGGCCGACACGAGCCCGGCATCTGTCAACGCGGACTGACCGGGGGAGCGGCTGACGACCTGTGCTGTGGTGACCTGGACCGGCCCCGGCGCCGCCACGGCACAGGTTGAGCCTCATTAGATCGCTTCGCGGAGCCAGTTCTCGACGCCGGAGATATGGACAGTCAGCAAGGACCGGGCGAGCTCGCTATCGCCACGGCCCAGCGCCTCCACGATGGCGGCATGCTCGTCAATAGTACGTGTGACCGCGCGTTCCTCGGTCAGGCCGCGCCAGATCCTGGCTCGCACGGTGCCGCTGGAGAGGCCATCAAGGAGGCTTGCGAGGTAGCTGTTGCCGCTGGCTTGGGCAATGATGCGGTGGAATTCCAGGTCGTGGGAGACCAGTTCCTCTACCGAGGTGTCTTTCCGGACAGTGGCCATGCTTGCTCGGAGCAGGGCGAGCTGATCACTGCTGATCCGGCCGGCGGCGATGGCTGCAGCTGCCGGCTCCAGGATTCGACGCACCTCGAAGAGCTCGAGTACCGAGGTGTCCTGTTGCAGGTCCACGATGAAAGCCATGGCCTCTGACAGAAGCCGTGGCTCCAGACTCGTCACGTAGGTGCCGTCGCCACGGCGCACATCGAGAACACGGATGATTTCCAGAGCCTTGACCGCTTCACGTAACGAGCTCCGGGACAATCCGAGCTGTTCACTGAGTTCCTTCTCCGGCGGTAGGCGCTCTCCTGCCTTGAGCTGTCCCTCGAGGATCATTTCCTTGATCTTCAGAATTGCTTCATCGGTTACGGTCATAAGACTCATCCCCTCGGACAGGTTGGTGGTTTGCCACGCCGGGACATGGGTCATTCGTGAACGAAAGGGACGGAAGTGTTCAGTCCTACAGCCGGGCTGCGGGCAGCCGAAGTGCCTGGAGGCCCCCGTCAACGGCTATGGACGTACCAGTGGTGGAGCCGGAGAGCGGGCTGGCCAGGTAGACAACAGCCCCCGCGACTTCGTCCGCAGTGACCAGCCGGCCATGCGGCTGGCGGCCGTTCAGGGCCAGGCGTTCGGCGTCGGGATCGGGGGCGGCGTCCAGCAGCCGTCCCACCCAAGGTGTGTCCGCGGTGCCGGGGTTGACGCAGTTGACCCGGATCCCTTCGCGCAGATGGTCGGCAGCCATGGCTTGGGTGAGGGAGAGTACAGCCCCTTTAGTAGCGCTGTAGAGCGCGCGTTGGGGTAGCCCGGCGGTAGCGGCAATAGAGCAGGTGTTGACGATGGCGGCCGACGGCGACTCGCGCAACAGCGGCAGGGCGGCACGGGCAACGCGGACCATCCCGACGACGTTGATGTCCCAGACACGGTGCCATTCGTCGTCGTCGTTGTCCTCCACGGTGCCCTGGGCTCCCATGCCGGCGTTGTTGACGACGATGTCCAACCGGCCAAACGAGGCCCGCACCGTCTCGATGGCGGCCCGAACGGAAGCGTCGTTGGAGACGTCGCAGACCAGGCCGAGTTGGCCGTCCGGCAGACCGGTGGGGTGGAGGTCCAGCACGGCAACTTGGGCGCCGAACTCCTGCAGGCGGGCGGATATGGCGGCGCCGATCCCGGATGCCCCGCCGGTGACGACGGCGACGAGCTTCGTCATTTCCTGGCCCATTCAGGCTTCCTTGCTAGTGCTGGTGGCGACTTCGGGGTAGCGGTGCGGATCCGCGGCTTCCACCCGGGCAGGTGATAGCGGGACACGAGTGCGCACGTATGTCTGACGCTGCCGGCCCAGGCCCTCAATCTCGAGGTCTACGACGTCGCCCTCCTGCAAGTAGGGGTAGCGGCTGGAGAGTGCCACGCCCTCCGGAGTGCCAGTGAGGATGACGTCGCCCGGTTCCAGCAGCATGTACTGGCTCACGTGGTGCACCACGGTTGCGACGTCGAAGATCAGGTCCGCGGTGTTCGAATCCTGGCGCTCTTCCCCGTTCACCCAGCTGCGCAGCCGGAGGTTGCCGGCGTCCACTTCGTCGGCCGGGACCAGCCAGGGCCCCAGCGGCGTGGACTTGGGCAGCGATTTGCCCTTCGTCCATTGCCCGGCAGCGCCCGGAAGCTGGTACTCGCGCTCGGAGAGGTCATTGGCCACGAGGTAACCCGCGACGGCGGCCATCGCTTCCGCGGGCGTGTCCAGGTAGCTGGCTTCCCTGCCGATAACGATGCCCAGCTCCACTTCCCAGTCGTACTTGCGGCTGCCCGGCGGTATTGGGGCGTCGTCGCAAGGGCCGGCGACGGTATTGCTCGGTTTCAGGAATACCACCGGGGTCTCGGGCGCGGCGGACCCGGACTCCGCTGCGTGGGCGGCATAGTTCATGCCGATGCAGATCACGTTGCTGGGCCGGGCGAGAGGAGTTCCTATCCGAAGGCTGGCGGCCCCGGGCAGGACCGGCAGGGTGCCCGCCGCGAGGGCGGAGCGGAGCCGCGAAACCCCATCGGCAGCGAGGAACGCGCCGTCGATATCCGACGTGATGCTGCTCGCGTCATACGCCTTTTCCCCGCCGTCCACCGCCGAAGCGTAGACGACAGGTATCTCGTGTCCAACTGGACCCAGCCGTGCGATTTTCACTCTTGTCATATCCTTTCAGTCGCCTTCAAGGGGTCCCCGTGGCGCTCTGTCCGCCTAGCGAAACACGCAAACATCGGAGTTATGGGCGATTCGTAGTGAGGTTTCTGCGGGCATTTTATGCAAGTGTACTCGAAGGAATGATATCGACAAGCCATACATCCGATGTCTGTGGTCCGCATTGGGCATTCGTGAGATCCTCACGGGCCGCGAGGATGCTGGTCGCAAGCTCAGCGGCCGGTGCGCATCCGATCACGTGCGCAACTCACCACGGCGGACAAGTCGAGCCCGTAGGTCGGCCCTTCGCCGGAACCGTACTCCTCGAGCCGGGCCGCCCCGCGCTCGAAGAGCCGGAGCGCGCCAACGCTGTTACCCCGGGCGGCGTGGGTGAGCCCGACGCAGATCTGGGCGAGACCTTGCCACAGGTTGCGTTCTTCGGCCGGCCCAGCTTTCCAGCGGGCCTCGAGCACCTCATGGGCTGCGAACGGCCGGCCAGCGTCCACCAGGCTCCGGGCCGAGACCAACGTCTCCGCCGGCGGCAGCGGCTCCTCCGAGACCGGCTCGACGCCAGCGCTTCCGTACGGCAGCGGCCGCCCGAGAGCGTCACGTGGCCGGGCCTGCCGCGGGCGGCTTGATGCATCCCGATCCCTGTCACCGGTCATTGCAGTTTCCGCGCTGAGCGTGGACGTTACCAACCTTCATACGCCCAATGCTAAGACCCGCACCGTACCGCACCGTACCGAAAGTTGTTCCGGACGCTCGTCGGAGACGAGCTTTTTGGAACAACATATGTGTGACTGTTACCTACATTTGGCGGTTTTTCGCAGGTTCGTTTGGCGGTCTGGCCGATGCCGATGACCCATCGACAAGAACATTGCCCAGGAATAGCCTTAAGCCGTTCGAGAGTGACCCGACGACGATGACGGAGAGGTGCCCGACATGGGAACCGAAGAGAATGCTGAACTGGTCCGGCGCGGATACGAGGCCTTCATTGCAGGGGATGTGGCGACACTCGGCGAATTATTCGCGGAGAACGCTGTCTGGCATGCTGCCGGAAACGGCGTCCTATCGGGCAAAAAGCAGGGACGCGACGCTATCCTGGCGTACTTCGGCGAGCTGGGGACACGCTCCGGCGGCAGCTTCAAGGTCACCGTCCAGGAGATCATCGGAGGGGAAGACCACTCGGTGGCGCTGCAGCACGAGCATGCTGAGAGCAACGGCAAAACTTTGGACAGGGACGGCGCACTCGCGTTCCAGCTTCGGGACGGACAGATTACCGAGGGCCGGGAGTTCTTCGCAGACACGGCACAGGGTGACGCATTCTGGGCATAGCCTCCAGCCAGGACGGCCACCGCCATTCTTGTTCCACCCCTGTTACTGGGTGACCCCCGGGTTGCCGGTCCCTTAAATCCCGAAATCGACCGTTAGTGGCCCGCCTCAGTTAGGCGACCCCTTGTCGACCCGCCGGTGGACACCCAGGAACCGAGCGGCTCGTCCGGCACATCGTCGTCCGCTTCCTCGGTCTGGCAAATCACGAAGCCGCGCGCCTGGTAGTTCGCCAGGGCTGCGGGACCGTCGAGGGCACAGGTGTGGACCCAGACACGGGCCACCTGCGGGAGGTCGAAGCGCTGTGTCAGCGACCATGCCGCCGTGATGCCGTGTTCCAGAAGCCGACCCCCGAGGCCTCGGCCGATCGCCTGCTCTGCGAGGCCGAAGTACCTGACCTCGACGTGCGTGCCATCCTCGGCGACGACAGGTTGAAGGTGGACATAGCCCCACGGCACGCCCTCACCATAGAGGACCCAGAACTCTGTACCCGGCACCGCGAGCTCCTCGGCCCACTGCTGCCGTGTCCACTCAAGCCGATCCGTCCAGTGCCACGGCCCGCCGACCAGGCCATAGAGGAAGCGGGCGTACTCCGGTGTGACCCCAACAGCTCGGTCCAGACGTGTCTCATCGGGCAAAGGGCGCGCCGCCCAATCGGGCGGGAGGCGCATATGGAGCGTCGTGGTAGTGACCTTCATAGACATCTCAAGCCTTTCGATATCGATCGTATGTCAATCGTATTTGAGCCTGCCGGGATCGTGACTGCCCTGCAGTAGCATGAGCGGCAGAGTGTGACAGCAGCGCTGCGGACGGGACGGCCCGTTCGGTCGGTCGACACGGGGACGGCCTCGTGGAATGGGGTTCAACCCGTGTTTTCCTCTACTGGGCGATCCATTTTCACGCCCGTCGCTATTGTGCGCCTCGTGGTCGGCGGGGGCGCCGTCGTCGGATTGGTGTTTGCCGGGCCCCTGCTTGAGCCACCCGTTCCCACGCCGCTGCTGGTTGCTGCGCTCGTGGTCATCGTCGGTGTCGTTCTGGTCTGCGCCTTCGGGGTGGTCCATGAGGCCGAACATCTCGCCCACCGCCTTGGTGATCCCTACGGCTCCCTGGTCCTCACACTCTCGATCGTGTTGATCGAGGTGGTGCTCATTTCTGCCGTCATGCTGGGGCCCGGGGAGCACACCACCATCGCACGAGACTCGGTGATGGCCGTATCGATGATTATTCTCAATGCGGTGATCGGGCTCTCTCTTCTCGTCGGGGCGATCAAGCACGGCAATCTGGGCCACAACCGCACTGGCACCTCCTCCTATCTCGCCTTGCTCGTCGTTCTCGTCTCGTTGGCCTTTGCCCTGCCGGCCCTGATTGGTCGTGACGGCTCCTACACGCCGCGGCAGGAGATCCCCATCATCGTGCTGACCCTCGCCTTATATGCCTTCTTCCTCTACCGGCAGATGGGCAGGCAAGCCGACGACTTCCGGAAGTCGATCCACGATTCTCCGCCGGTCCGGGCTTACGTGGCAGCGACGCCTCCGAGCAGGGCCGCCGGAGCGTCATCCGCGTCATCGCCGAGCATCGTTCCGAGTTATTGCTGCGGATTGCGTTGCTTGTCGTGACGGTCTTGCCCATCGTGCTGCTCTCGCACGGCATGGCCACTCTTCTGGACGACGGGCTCGGGCGCGTCGGTGCGCCCGTGGCGCTTTCCGGCATTCTGATCGCCATGATTGTTTTCTTGCCCGAGTCGATCACGTCAGTGCGCGCCGCGCTGCAGGGCGAGATTCAGCGTGTCAGCAATCTATGTCATGGTGCACTGGTCTCCACGGTTGGCCTGACCATTCCCGCAGTCCTCGTTATCGGCCTCGTCACCGGCCAGGCCGTCGTTCTGGGCGAGTCCTCGGCCAACCTGTTACTCCTTGGCGTCACGTTGATGCTGTCGGTGACAACGCTTGCTTCCAAGAAGGTGACGGCGATGCACGGCGCAGCCCATCTCGTGGTCTTCGCGGTCTACGGCATCGCCGTATTCTCCTGAGCCTCGCGGGTTCGTCAAAGAAACAGACAGAGGCGCAGACAGGTCCACCGACATGAAACGTGGGGCAGTTTACATCCGCGCGAATTTGGTCTTCACCATCAGGTAAAGGCCGTAACAGATCAGGCCGGCACCGACGGCGGTCAGCAGATATACCCCGTACGGCTGCTCGCGCAGCGCCTTCAATCCGCCATCCAGGCCAGTGGACTCCTGAGGGCGGGCGTTTACGGTGGCAATGATGAACAGCAATCCCACCAGAAACAGTGCGATGCCCTCGGCTATGTAGCCGGCCACGCCCAACCCCGTCACAACGGACCGACCGGTGCCCGAGGGAGGCAGCCGCAGATCCTTCTTGAACGATGCCTTGAATCCGCGGACCACGAAGACAATGCCGACGACGGCGACCGCGGCCCCGATAATGATCAGTAGGAATGGACCCCCGGGAGCTTTCATGATTGAGACCGTGAAATCGCTGGTGGTTTGTCCGCTGTTCTTGCTGTTTCCGCTCGCGGAGGCAGCGAACGTCAGGGCCATGGCGGCGAACACCACTGCCTTGCCGCCTGCGGAAAGTCTGTTCCCCACCTTCTTCTTGGTTTCCTGCTGACCGTAGCCGAACACGGCGTTTCCGGTTTGCCACAGGGCCAAGGCCACACAGGCGCCGAATCCGGTCCACAGCAGCAGCAGCCCCTGGGGCTGGCCGGCGAGTTGGGCGACGGCACCGCCCTGGTCGGCCTGTCCCGCCTTGCCGAAGGCCAACTGGATGGCGACGGAGCCGGTCAGAACGTGCAACAGGCCGCTGACGGCAAAACCTGCCCTGGCAGCGATCACAAGAGCCCTGGAGTTCGATGCCTCCTCGACCGCGTTCGCGGCCTCGTTCAGCTCTTTCTTCATTCTTCGTTCCTTGGTGCAGGCGCGATGCGAATGCGGGGCGGGTAACACACCCATTTTGCCACGTGAGACCGCGCTGATACAGGCCCGGTCTGAGCCAGCGAAGACAGCCCGGGCATACACGGACCGTTCCGGCAAACGTGCTATCCGTCGCTGTCGGTTTCGGTGTCCTCTGTGCCGGTGTCGAAGGGCTTGCCTGCGGTCGGCGGCTCGCCGGCCGCGAGACGGTCCGACTCCCGAGCCCCAATAGGGGACTGGGCTCCACCGGATCCGGCTTCGGCAGGTGACGGTCCAGGCGGTACGGCCCCGGCTGTCGCAGAGCGGGTCACGGTCCGCTGTCCCTCGGTCATGGCGGGGTCGTTGAACACCTGCTCTACGGGCGCCTCGCCTGATTTGGCATGTTCCGGACGCGAGTGGTCACCCTGCGCCTTGGTGCCCGACTCGGCGATGTCGACCGCTTCGCCCACATCTGCACCGTTGCGGGCTTGATCGGCCGGGATGTCGGCACTCGGCGCGGGATGCCGGGCCTGGGATGCGGCGTCCTGGCCGCCGTGCGGATTCTCGGACATCGGCTTACCTTTGCGATTGGTGTCTGCCGCTTTTCGGTAGTAAGCCAGCTTACCTCCCGGCGGGCAGCTCGTCGAGGACAATGGGTCGCGACGGCCCGCAGCTAGTGTCGCGTGTTCATGAGTGACGGCCCGACCTGTCGCGGCTTACCGACGGCGGTGTGAGTCACTGCCGCATGTATGCGCTGTTATCGGCAGCCAACGAGTCGAAACAGATGAGAGAGCTCGTCTCACGGTGCCCGCGAGGGCCTCGGTCCGGTGCCGACGTAGGCCGCGAGGTGCTCGCCGGTGAGGGTGGAGCGGGCGGCTATCAGGCTGGCGGGTGTACCTTGGAAGACGAGCCTGCCGCCGTCGTGGCCGGCGCCGGGGCCGAGGTCGATGATCCAGTCGGCGTGCGCCATGACCGCCTGGTGATGCTCAATGACGATGACCGACTTGCCGGAGTCGACGAGCCGGTCGAGGAGGCCCAGCAGGTTCTGGACGTCGGCGAGGTGCAGGCCGGTGGTGGGCTCGTCGAGGACGTAGACGTCACCCTTCTCTGCCATCTGGGTGGCGAGCTTGACGCGCTGCCGCTCACCGCCGGACAGCGTGGTGAGCGGCTGGCCGAGGGTGAGGTAGCCGAGCCCGACGTCCACGAGCCGGTCGAGGATCTTGTGGGCCGCCGGCGTACGGGCCTCCCCTTCGCCAAAGAACACCTCGGCCTCGGTCATCGACATTGCCAGCACTTCGGCGATGTTGCGGCCGCCCAGCTTGTAGGCCAGCACCGCGGCCTGGAACCGCTTGCCCTCGCAGTCCTCGCAGGTGGACTCGACGGTGGCCATAACGCCCAGTTCGGTGAAGATGACGCCCGCGCCGTTGCATGTGGGACAGGCGCCTTCTGAGTTGGAGCTGAACAGCGCCGGCTTCACGCCGTTGGCCTTCGCGAACGCCTTGCGGATCGGCTCGAGAAGGCCCGTGTACGTCGCAGGGTTGCTGCGCCGCGACCCCTTGATGGCACCCTGGTCGATCACCACCACGCCGTCGCGGCCGTCCACCGAACCGTGGATCAGCGAACTCTTCCCTGAGCCGGCTACGCCAGTGACCACGCAGAGCACGCCGAGCGGGATGTCGACATCCACGCCCTGGAGATTGTTCGTGGACGCTCCACGGACCTCCAGTGCGCCCGACGACGGGCGTACCGATTCCTTAACCGCGGCCCGGTCGTCGAGGTGGCGGCCCGTGATGGTGGCACTCCCCCGCAGCCCCTCCACGCTTCCCTCGAAACAGACGCTGCCGCCCTCGGTGCCTGCGCCGGGACCGAGGTCAACGACGTGGTCGGCAATCGCGATGGTCTCCGGCTTGTGCTCGACGACGAGCACGGTGTTGCCCTTGTCGCGCAGCTGCAGCAGCAGCTGGTTCATCCGCTCGATGTCATGCGGGTGCAGGCCGATAGTCGGCTCGTCAAAGACGTAGGTGATGTCCGTGAGGGACGAGCCCAGGTGCCGGATCATCTTGGTGCGCTGGGCCTCCCCTCCGGACAGCGTGCCCGCAGGTCGGTCCAACGAGAGGTAACCCAGCCCGATTCCGGCGAACGAGTCGAGCAGGTGCTGCAAGCCCTTGAGGAGCGGGGCAACCGAAGGCTCGTTGAGCTCGCGGACCCAAGCGGCAAGGTCGCTGATCTGCATCTCGCACACGTCGGCGATGCTCTTGCCCTGGATCTTCGAGGACCTGGCCTCCGGGCTGAGCCGCGTTCCGTTGCACTCGGGGCAGGCCTGAAACGTGATGGCACGCTCCACGAAAGCCCGGATGTGAGGCTGCATCGCGTCGACGTCCTTGGAAAGGATCGATTTCTGGATCTTCGGGATCAGCCCCTCGTAGGTGAGATTGATGCCCTCGACCTTGATCTTGGTCGGTTCCTTGTACAGGAGGTCGTGCATTTCCTTTTTAGTGAACTTCGCGATCGGCTTGTCCATGTCAAAACCGGCGCCGCTGAAGATACGGCCATACCAGCCGTCCATGCTGTAGCCGGGAATCGTCAACGCACCTCCGCTGAGTGACTTCGTGTCGTCATACAGCGCCGTGAGGTCGAAGTCGGAGACCGAGCCCATGCCCTCGCAGCGCGAACACATGCCGCCCAGGTAGACCACCTCGCGCACCACGTTCCTCTCGACCCTGCCGGCCTTCTCGGTGCTCATCACCCCGCTCGCCTTCCGCGTCGGGACGTTGAAGGAGAACGCGGTAGGTGGCCCCACGTGCGGCGATCCCAGCCGGCTGAAGAGGATGCGCAGCATGGCGTTGGCGTCGGTGGCGGTGCCCACCGTGGAGCGCGGGTTGGCCCCCATCCGCTCCTGGTCGACGATGATCGCCGTCGTCAGCCCCTCGAGGTGGTCCACATCGGGCCGCGACAGGTTGGGCATGAAGCCCTGTACGAAGGCGCTGTAGGTCTCGTTGATCATCCGCTGCGACTCGGCCGCGATGGTGGCGAACACGAGAGAGCTCTTGCCCGAGCCGGAGACGCCCGTGAACACCGTCAGCCGGCGCTTCGGGATTTCGATGCTGATGTTTTTGAGGTTGTTCTCGCGCGCGCCCTGCACGCGGATCAGATCATGGCTGTCCGCTACGTGCAGCGCAGGCGATTCTGTGTCCGTCCTCGTGGCCATGCTCATCGTGTCTCCATCTGTTTGCGGGGCCGCCTGCGCGGACTCCGTAGGCGTCGCCCGGCTTGATCGTACTGCTTCGAGCAGTACGTCCGGTTCTCCTTCGTCGGCGCGGTCCGCTGTCTACCTCACTGGAGCAGCCCGCTGTCTACCTCACGGGTCCTGGAGCAGCCCGAGCACGTTGCCATCGGGGTCGGTGACGGTGGCCACTAGGCGGCCGCCGCCGACGTCGTGCACAGGCTCCTTCACGACGGCACCCGCGGCGGTCACCTCGGCCAGCTTCGCCTCGAGGTCCGGCACGTGCCAGTAGGCCACCGGTGAGGTCATCCCCTGCGGTCCACCGCCCGGCACCAGCCCGATGTGCTGGCCCGCGGCCTCGAAGCCGACATAGTAGGGCCCGTCGGTCTGCGGCGGTACGCCGAGCAGGGCGGCGTACACCGCCTTGGCCGTCGCCAGGTCGGAAACGGGATGCAGTACGGTCTTGATTCCCTGGGTGGAAGAGCCGGTCATAGTCACTCCTGAAGTCGTGGGTCTGGTCGGGATTGTCTGGCCCATCGGGACCATCTCCGGGCGGTCGCGGTAGAAAGGCCAGGGAGGCGTCCGGGTCGTTGTGCGGGAGGAAGCTAGCGTGCATGGTGATATCCATGACGGTCACGCTAGCTGCGGCTCGGGGGTCCGCGCTTCTCGATTCCGGATCGGTCTGGTCAGCTGTTTCGCGTCGATCCGGTCGCGGACGCGGTGCAGCCGCGCGGGGTGGCACAGGTGCTGCGCTGCGGCGGGGCTGCTGGTCACCTGCCCGATCGTGCCACGTCGCACCGGAGTTGTCTAGCGCCCCTGGCGTGCCACTCCACTCCGCGTCCGCTCTGCCCCCACGGACGTCACCTTTCCCCTCCGATAGGGTGTGGGAATGGTGCGTGGACTGGCCGATGCGGGACCGGCTTCGCGCCGCGATGACCTATGGGTATGGCGCCTTGGTTGGCGGGGGAACGGGGTACCAATGCGCAGCTTCACTTCCGTAGAGAACCGTATCGATGAGCGTGCGCATCGGTTTCTAGACCGCGCCCCTGCTGGCGGCGTCCGTTCGAGACTTACCGAGTTTGCCGTCTTCGGTCTCAAGCAAGCCTGGGCATGCATCTTTGGCGTTGCGCTCCTCGCCGTGATCTTGGCGGCACGCCTTTGGTATCCGGACGGCGCCGCACTGGCCAGGAACGATTTCCTGACCCTCGCCGCAGTCACTATCCAGATTCTGATGGTTGCGGCACGACTGGAAACCCTGCGGGAGCTCAGGGTGGTTGTTCTCTTCCATGTGGTCGGAACGGCGATGGAACTGTTCAAGACCGACGTCGGCTCGTGGTCGTATGAGGCCGAGGGCTTCCTGCGCATCGGGGCCGTCCCGCTCTTCAGCGGCTTCATGTATGCGGCAGTCGGTTCATACATGGTGCGCGTCTACCGGCTCTTCGATCTGCGCTTCGCCAGGTACCCGCGGCGGTGGGTCACGGCGATCCTGGCCGCAGCCATCTACGTGAACTTCTTCTCCCACCACTACACCATCGACGCACGCTGGGTTCTGCTGGCCGCCGTCGGCATCATCTACGGCCGGTGTGTCATGCACTTCCGGGTGTTCCGCAGGCAGTTCCGGATGCCGTTGGTTCTGGCGTTCCTGCTCGTGGCACTGTTCATCTGGATTGCCGAGAACATCGCGACGTGGTCCGGGGCGTGGCTCTACCCAAGCCAGCTGAACGGCTGGCACATGGTCTCGTCCGACAAGCTGGTCTCATGGTTCCTCCTGATGATCATCTCGGTGGTGCTGGTGGCATGGGTCTACAAGCCGGAGCCACCCGGACCGGCTGAGGAGGTCAGCGGTGCCGCGTCCGACGTCGGCGAGTCACCGGCGGTCCCGGCCGCCACCGCGGAAAACGGGGCCCCGCGGTAGCGCCGCCCCCGATCAGTGTTACGGCAGACGCGACGGTCGCAGCAGGCTGGAGGCGCCGGCGGCATCCGTTTGCGCGGCCTTGGGAGCCCCCGCCGTCGACCGTTGGGGCACTCCGCCGCGCGGAGTCTTTCCGCAGCGAGGCGTCACATTTTCGGGGACCCCCGGCCAGTAGCGCTAGACGCTCACCGCCAGATCGTAGTCTGCCCCGTGCATGTCCTCGCAGAGCGCCACGCAGGCACCGAAGCGGTTCTTGAACTCCGGGTCCTGCTTCCATGCGTCGCGGGACGCCTCGTCGGTCCACTCCGAAAACGACATATAGCGTCCCGGGACACCGCCGTCACGAAGGAGATTGGCAACCACCATGGACGGATAGTTCGCGCGGGACCACTGGAGGAACTCGGTCCACCGCCCCACGAACTCCTCGTCGTTCCCCTGCTTCACATGCCAGACCCCGGAGGCGTAATGCTCTGCCATCGGTCTCACACCCTTTCCAGAAGGTTTTTGATACGTCAATTCTAGAACCGGCAGCTTTGCGCGGAGCCGCTCTCAAGGCACCAGCCGATTGCTCCGGCGCTCTCGCCGTGGGCGAGACGCGAAGCCTGCTAGAACCCGAGCCCTTGTCATCCGCCCGGCGGCGCTGCTGCTGGACGAGCCGCTTTCCAATCTGGACGCGATGCTGCGCGGGGAAGCACTAACCGAGATCCGGTCCACCCAGAAGGCCGCCGGCACAACCTGCCTCTACGTCACGCACGATCATGAGGCTCGGCCGACTGTCGATAGTCGACAGCGTGGTCTCTTGGGCGAAAGACATTGGGGCATGCCCGCTAGCTTCGCCGCTCACTGCCAGCTAGTTCGTGGTGCTGGCACGAATAAGCGGAATCGGCCAACGTGCCGCCCGGATCGGATCGATTGCGTCGTCGGTGATCCCCGCAGTAAAGTCCTCGAACCCGAAGACCTTGAAAAGCGCCTCGCGTCCGAACTTGGAGCTGTCTGCGACGAAAAACGCCTCGGCAGCCACGGAACGCATTTTGCGTTTGAGTTCGATCGAATAGCTTGAGCTTGCGTAGATCCCGTCATCCATCACGGCACCCGCTCCGAAAACGGCCACGTTCACCCGCATGTTTTCGAGTTGCTGCAGCGAAGCCGGGCCCCACATGGAAGTGGTGCCCGGCAGGAGCTCGCCGCCGATAAACACCAGGTTGATGCGCGGTTTGCGTGAAATCTCGATCCCAACCAACAGATCGTGGGTAACCACGGTCAGACGCGAATGGTCGAGATGCCGTGCCACTTCCAGGCATGTCGTCCCGCTGTCGAGGAGGACCGTCTGGTTCTCAAGAATCCTGTCAGCCGTGGCAGCGCCGATCGCCTCCTTCTCCCGTGCCTGCAGTTCGGTCGCGCGAGCGGGGACGGAAGGCTCTGCAGGTGCGGCGCCGCCGTGTGTGCGCCGGATACTCTTCTCCTCTGCGAGACGCTCTAGGTCTCGACGAATCGTGGACGCATCCACTCCGTACTTTCGGGCAAGCGTGGTGACGCTCTGAAAGCCGTGCTCCTCGATGAGCTCGACAATCTCCTGGCGGCGCGACATCGGGCCCCTTTCCTAGGTATGAGCTAAAGGGTAGACGGATGCACGAATTCGCGCAATATTTGCACGCATTTCGGCAAAATTGCGCGAATCCCTCGACACCTGCGCGAATATGACCTAGCGTATGCACAGATCGGAGAAACCGATGCGCGGATTCATGCATCCGCATTGCGTGATCACAAAGGAGTGAATTGATGAAGCTTTTGCGTACATCAGCGTTTTTGGCCGCGGGGCTCTCAGCCGTCCTCATGACGGGCTGCGGTTCTGTCAACGACGGAGCCTCCGCTACGGCCGCACCGGGCGCCGGCGGTGACACCAAAGCATCAGACATGACCATGGTGACCGTAGTGAAGCTCAAGGGCATCGCATGGTTCGACCGCATGGACGAAGGTGTGCAGTCCTACGGCAAGCGCACCGGCATCGACACCCGCACCGAAGGCGGCGACGACGTCAGCCCCGAGAAGCAGATCAAGATCATCCAGGACCTGGTCGCACAGAAGCCGACAGCCATCACCGTGGTCCCGAATTCCCCGGAAGCCGTTGCCAACGTGCTGGCCCAGGCCAAAGCGAAGGGCATCATCACGGTCGCGCACGAGGCCACGGGAATCAAGAATGTCGACATCGACATCGAAGCCTTCGACAACGCCGTTTACGGCCAGAAGATCATGAAGAGCTTGGGCACCTGCATGGGAGGCAAGGGCGACTACGTCCAGTTTGTCGGTGGCCTCACAGCCAAGACCCACATGGAGTGGGTCGGCGCCGCCTACGACTTCCAGAAGTCGAACTTCCCCGACATGAAGCGCGTCGAGGATCCGATCGAAAGCACGGACAACGAGGCCGCGGCGTACCAGAAGGCCAAGGAAATCCTCGCGAAGCACCCGAACATCAAGGGATTTCAAGGCTCTGCCGGTAACGACGTTCCCGGCATCGCACGTGCTGTGGAAGAAGCCGGCAAGGCGAAGGAAATCTGCGTCATGGGTACGTCGATTCCCTCCGCTGCGAGCAAATACCTCGCAACCGGCGGAATCGACAAGATCTTCTTCTGGGATCCGGCGCTGGCCGGAGAGGCTCAGCTTGAGATCGCCCGCGTTCTTGCCACCGGGGGCAAGATCGAAGCCGGTACCGATCTGGGCATCAAGGGCTACAACAGCCTGAAGAAGCTGGACGGCTACGACAACGTGTTCCTGGGCGATGCATCCATCGAGGCGGATGCCGAATCCGCCAAGCAGTACAACTTCTGATAGTCCGGGGCGTGGGACGGCACCATGGTGCTGGCCCCACGCCCTCCTGAAAGGTTTCCGATATGACAAGCACTGCCCTCAAAGGGCCGCTCTCGCCTGTGCTCAAGGTGCGCAACATTGTCAAAACATTTGGTGGTGTCACCGCACTGAGCGACGTCTCGCTCGACCTGCTCCCCGGTGAGGTGCTCTGCCTCGCCGGCGAGAACGGCTGCGGAAAGTCGACGCTGATCAAGATCATCTCGGGCGCCGAGAGGCCGGACTCCGGCGAGATCGTCGTCGACGGCAATACGTATTCTTCGATGGATCCCACCGTCGCCATCAAGAGCGGGATCCAGGTCATTTACCAAGACTTCTCCTTGTTCCCCAACCTCACAGTGGCCGAGAACATCGTCCTGACCGCGGCGGTCGCTGGCCGCCGTCGACTTCACAGTGCGCGGAAGGCACGTCCCGCAGCGCAGGCCATCGTCGACGATCTCGGTTTAAATCTTGACCTGGACGCCGACGTGGAGCAGCTCTCAGTCGCGGACAAGCAGCTGACCGCGATCTGCCGTGCCCTCGTCAGCGATGCCCGCGTGCTGATCATGGACGAGCCGACCACGGCACTGACGCACACCGAGGTGGACAGGTTGTTCGTGATCGTAGAGCGTTTGCGCGCCAAGGGGGTGGGGCTCATTTTTGTTTCCCACAAGCTGGATGAGGTTCTCAAGATTTCGCAGCGCGTTGCGATCCTGCGTTCCGGTAAGAACGTTGTCACGAGCCCTGCCTCAACCCTGGATCCCAGAGCCATCGCTCTCCACATGACAGGGCGCGAACTGGATGAAACGCGACACGTAAGCCAGCTGGACCCTGCGTCGGAGGTCGTCCTGGAACTCGAGGGGCTCGGGCTGCGGGGGGCATACGAGGACGTTTCCTTCTGCCTCCGCCGTGGCGAGATCCTCGGCGTGACCGGCCTCCTCGGCTCGGGACGCACCGAAATTGCGGAATCACTCTTCGGCGCCGTACCGCACGACTCCGGCACCGTGAAAGTCAACGGTAAAGAGGTCCGCATCCGCTCCATCAAGGACGCGATCGAGGCGGGCATCGGCTACGTCCCGGAAGACCGACTGACCCAGGGGCTGTTCATGGATAAGTCGATTGCGGACAACATCATCGCCGGCTCCCCGAACGAGCACATGACGCGCCTCGGAACCCTGGACCTGCGCGCCGTACGCCAGACAATCCAGGACCTCTTTGCCCGGCTGCGTGTCAAGGCCCCTAACGTTCAGTCCCCGGTCCGAACCCTTTCAGGCGGAAATGCGCAACGCGTGGTGCTCGCCAAGTGGCTGGCTCGCCGTCCGCGCATCCTGATGCTGAACGGTCCGACCGTCGGTGTCGACATCGGATCGAAGGCAGAGATTCTGAGTATCCTCCGCGCCGAAGCAGCCGAGGGGATGGGCATCATCGTCATTTCCGACGACGCGCCCGAGCTGGTGGCCTGCTGCCACCGGGTGCTTGTCGTGCGGCACGGCAGGGTTGTTGAAGTCCTCGAAGACGCCGATGTCGCTGTGGACATTATCCGAGAGAAGGTGGCTGCATGAGCGGCACCAGGCTGGATACTCCGGCACGACTCGGACTGCTCCGGGGGCCGAACAACGAGGGCGTCCTCGCCGTCGTCCTCGTGGCCCTTATTGTGGCCATGTCCATCGCAAATCCCGTGTTCTTCACGCTGCCGACGGCCTTCAGTATCCTTCGCAGCTCGATTGTGCCGCTGATTTTTGCGCTCGGCGTCCTCATGGTGATCATCTCCGGCGGCATTGACGTGTCATTTGCTGCGATCGCAGTGTTTGCGGCGTACAGCACGGTGCGAGCGCTCGAATCGGGAATGCCTGACTTTGGGCTTGTCGGGGCCTTCGTACTGGCGCTGCTGATCGGAGCGTCGCTGGGCGTCATCAACGGCTTCCTCATAGCGAAGTTCAGGCTGCCGACCCTCATTGTCACTCTTGGTACCCAGGGCATCTTCAAGGGCGCACTGCTGACCTACGTCGGTTCCCGCTACATCGCCGACTTGCCGGAGTCGATGGCCCAGATCTCCACGACGAACCTGTTCGAACTCGAGACCTCCAGTGGGAGCGCCTACCTGCACGTCCTGGTGGTCCCGGCAGTTCTTCTGGCGCTAGGACTCGCCTGGGTTCTGCGGAGCACGATGTTCGGACGAAGCATCTACGCCATCGGCGGGGATGTGGAAGCCGCGCGCCGGGCCGGCATCCGGGTGGTCCGCACTCAACTGTTCGTCTATGTCATAGCCGGAACCATGGCAGCGGTGGGCGGGATGATCTACGTGATCATGGGACGCAGCGCCAGCCCCCAGATCCTCGTCGGAAGCGAACTCGACATAATTGCCGCCGTCGTCCTCGGCGGAGCATCGATCTTCGGCGGCCGGGGCTCGGTCCTGGGGACGACGCTGGGCGTCCTACTGGTCCAGGTGATCTACAACAGCCTCATTCTGGCAGGCGTGCCCAGCGCGTGGCAGCGGACCGCGGTCGGTGTCCTCCTGCTCGTCGGTGTTGGCATTCAGGCCGTAGCCTCCCGCCGGACCACCCAGGCCCGCATCCTCGATGAGGCCCCCCAGAAGCAGGAGGTTGCAGCATGAAACGCGCCGCTACAGAAACGAACTCCCTGAGCCGCTTCAACGACTCGGTCGACTCGGCCTGGACCCGCGTACTGGGCGGTGTGAGCCTGCAAGGCGGCGTCAAGCGGATGCTGGTTCTGCTCGTCATTGCGTTCGCCGTCTTCGCAGCCCTCAAGCCCTCGGTCTTCCTCAGCGGCACGAATCTGAGCAACATCGCCCTGAACTCGCCCGAAATCGGGGTGATCGCGATTGCCATGATGCTGGCAATGCTCACCGGCGGCATCGATCTGTCGCTGGTGGCCACGGCCAACCTCGCGGCCATCACAATGTCGACGATCTTTACGGCCGTTTCCGCCAGCGATCCGGCCCTGGCCGAGCAAGCCTTCCCGCTCATTCTCATGGCCGGCATCGCCGTAGGCGTTGTAGGCGGGTGCATCAACGGACTGCTGATCTCCGTGGTAGGCATCACCCCGATTCTCGCGACCCTCGGAACCATGCAGATTTTCAATGGGATTGCTGTTGCCTGGACGGGCGGCAAGACCCTGAACGGGACGCCCGCCGCCCTGACCTCTATCGGGGCATCCACCCTCGGCGGGATACCGACTCTCTTCTTCGTGTTTGTCCTCCTCGCCATTGCCATCGGCGTCATCATCAATCGCACCCCTCTTGGACTAAAGATTCAGCTGCAGGGCGCGAACCCGACGGCGGCACGTTATTCGGGCATCGCGAGCCAGCAGACACTCATGAGCACGTACGTACTTACGGGTCTGCTGAGCGGCATCGCAGGCGTATTCTTCATCGCCCGCAACCCCACGGCCTCTGCCGACTACGGTGCGTCCTACGTTCTCCTGGTCATCGTCATCGCTGTCCTTGGTGGCACCAATCCAAACGGCGGATTTGCCACCGTTCTGGGCGTCGTGTTGGCCACCCTCACCCTGCAGATCGTCTCCAGCGGCTTCACCGCACTGAGGCTCTCGTCCTATCAGTACGCGATCGCCCAGGGCCTGGTACTCGTGGCGGCCATGGCCTTCGAACAAGTCCGGTGGCGCCGCCGCCGTCGGCAGATAAAACCCGCGGTCCAGCCCACCTAGATCTGCTCCGGCTCAGGGCAGCAGACCAGCTTCCAGCACCGCCCTAGCCCCAATAACCTCCCCCGGCATCAACAGAAAGAAGATCGTGAAGAAGATCATTAACAAGCCAGAGGACTTCGTCAACGAGATGATCGAGGGAATCCTCCTCGCACACCCCGAAAAGCTGAAGACCCCCGGCGAAGACCCACGGATCCTCGTCCGCGCCGATGCTCCCGTCGCAGGCAAGGTAGGCATCGTCACCGGTGGCGGTTCCGGCCATCTCCCGCTGTTCAAGGGCTACGTCGGCCAGGGGCTTTGCTCGGGTGTGGCGATCGGCAATGTCTTCAGTTCGCCCAGTTCGCAGCAGTGTTTCGAGGCAACAAAAGCCGTCAGCGGCGGCGCCGGTGTGCTTTACCTCTACGGAAACTATGGCGGGGACGTCTTCAATTTCGATCTGGCAGCCGATCTGGCGGAGCTTGAAGACATTGAGACGCGGACCGTTGTGGGACGGGACGACGTTGCCAGCCAGCCGAAGGACAACCGTCTTGAACGACGCGGCGTCGCCGGCTTGATCTTCGCGTACAAGGCGGCCGGCGCGGCAGCCGAGCGCGGGGACAGCCTCGACGCGGTGGCAGCGGTCGCCGAGGACATAGTCGACAACACGGCGACGATGGGAATCGGATTGTCGCCGACCATCCTTCCCACCACGGCTGCCTTGAGCTTCGACCTGCCTGACGGCGAAATGGAAATCGGAATCGGAATCCACGGAGAGCCGGGCATCCATCGTGGTCCCCTGGAGACGGCGGACGCCATTACGGACCGGCTGGTTGACGCGCTCGTCGAAGATCTCGACCTGTACGACGGCGACACAGTCGCCGTGCTTGTGAACGGCATGGGTGCAACGCCCCTGGAAGAGCTCTATGTCATGTACCGCCGCGTGCACCAGATCCTCTCCGGACGTGGCGTTTCGATCGCCAAGAACTACATCGGCGAATACGCGACCAGCCTGGAGATGGCAGGCGCCTCCATCTCACTTCTCAAGCTCAACGACGCCCGGCTTGCGCTGCTGGAGGCGCCCGCGTCCTCACCGTTCTTCCAGGAGGTTTGAACCATGCACTCTACAGAGCTGATTGAACAGATCCAGCGCAGCCTGACAGAGGTGGTCAAGTACGCGGACGAGCTGCGTGACCTCGACCAGGCGCTGGGGGATGGTGACCTTGGTATCACCATCACGCTCGGAGCAGGGGCAGTCATCGAAGCCCTGGCGGAGCTTCCGGATGGGGCCACGCCGGCCGAGATTTCGCGCGCCTGTGCAAAGGCTTTCGCCAACGCCAATCCTTCGACGATGGCGGCCTTGGTGGCCGGCGGATTGCTCGCAGGATCAAAGACGTGGAAAGACCTCGACAACGTGGACCTCGCGGCGGCCGCACGATTCGTGCGGGCCGCGGGCGACAATATCGCGCAGCGTGGCAAGACTCAGATCGGTGACAAGACCATCGTTGATGCCATCATGCCTGCCGCAGATGCTCTCGACGCTGGGGAGGATGGAGCGGGCGGCCTCGATGCGGCCATCGCTGCGGCCGAAAAGGCAGTGATCGACACACGTTCGCTGCGCTCTCGGCGAGGACGTGCCGCCTGGCTTCAGGAGCGCAGCATCGGCCTCCAGGACCCGGGGGCAACCGCAATGTGGCGCTTCCTTGAATCCTGGCGCACGGCCTCCGTGCCCGCCAGGTCCTAATAGCGAGCGTCTCCAAGGGAGTAGGAAAAAATGAAAGTTCTCGTAACAGGATCCCGTGGCAAGGTGGGCACAGCTGTTGTCCGTGCCTTGATCTCGGCCGGACATGATGTCACTGGCTCGGACCTCAGCCGCCACGCTTTTGACCGAATCCTGCCCGGGGAACCGGACTATCAGCAGGCGGACCTCACGGATGCCGGCCAAGCATACGGGACCGTTCGTGGCTTCGACGCGGTGGTCCACGCCGGGGCCATTCCCGAACCAACCCACAACCCGCCGCACATTGTGTTCCAGAACAACATCATGGGCACCTTCAACATGATTGAGGCCTCCATTCGGGCGGGCGTCAAAGTCTTCGTCAACATCTCCAGCGAAACCGTTCCGGGGTTCTTCTTCCCCGAGCGCCCTGTCCTCCCCGACTACGCACCGGTCGACGAGAGCCACCCGATCCGGCCACAGGATCCGTACGCCCTGTCCAAGGTGTTCGGCGAAGAGCTGTGCGACGCCGCGGTGCGCCGTAGCGATATGCGCTGCATTTCCATCCGGCCGAGTCACGTTCAGCACCCGGGCAACTACGAACGGAACCTTGGCGGTCAAGTCCGTGACGCCGGGCAGCTGAGCCCAAACCTGTGGAGCTACGTTGACTCGGAAGACCTCGCCGACGCAATCGTGCTGGCCGTTGAATCAAACATTCCTGGTCACGAAGTCTTTTACATCGCCAACCCCGACAACGTCGGCGGGCGCGACTTCGCCGCCGTGCTCAAAGAGTATTACGGGGATCAGATTGAGCTGCGAGAGCTGGACCGGGTTGATGCCTCCGGTATCTCATGTGCAAAGGCAGAACGGATGCTCGGCTGGAAAGCCAAGCGGTCGTGGCGTGATCACCTGGACACCGAAGGCCACGCCATCGAGCGATAGCCCTTCGTGAATCTTCCCCGCCGCTGGCTGGGGGAGTATGCGCAGGTCACGCCACAACACCAGTGATGGGGTTGCCACCGAAAACGTTGTCGCATTGACCGGCCGGGCTTCGGCCTGTGGAAGGATGATCGTCATTTTCAAGGCTCGCGGGGCGGACTTCCGCCACAATGTGATCAATGTTCGAGCCGCCCTTTCGTCGAGGGCGGGCCACGGACCTCGGGCGGTGGGCAAGTGATGCGGGACGTTGTCCTGGGCATCGATATCGGCACGTCCAGCAGCAAGGGCGTACTGGTCGATTTCGGCGGCACGATTCATGCAACAGCAGTGCGCGATCACGAGGTGTCCAGACCAGCTCCAGGGCATGTGGAAATGGACGCTGCCATCTGGTGGCAGGAGTTCATTGACATTTCCCGTGAGCTGACAGCTACGGAAAACGTCCGCGTAGTAGGAGTCGGGGTCAGCGGCATGGGACCTTGCGTCCTTGTTGCGGATGAGTATGCCAGGGCACTTCGTCCCGCGATCCTCTACGGCATCGACGCCCGGGCCGTGGAGCAGATTGCCAACATTAACAGGCAATTCGGTGAGCAATCGATCGTTGATCGGTGCGGATCAGCGCTGTCCACCCAGGCTGTCGGGCCCAAGCTGGCGTGGCTGTCCGATCACGAACCGGGCATCGCTTCACGCGCCCGCAGGCTCTTCATGCCGAGCTCCTGGCTGGCTTATCAGCTGACGGGCGAATACATTCTCGACCATCACTCGGCGAGCCAGTGTACGCCCATGTATGACACGTCCGCGCACGAGTGGTATCCGCCGTTTGCGGATCCGCTGATTCAGTCCATCGATCTGCCCCGGCTTGTCTGGCCCGGAGACATTGTCGGCCACGTGAATGCGGTGGCTTCGGACAGGACAGGCATCCCGAAGGGTGTGCCGGTCATCGGCGGAACAATTGATGCCTGGTCGGAAGCAGTGAGTGTGGGCGCCCAGCGGCCAGGCGATTTGATGTTGATGTACGGCACAACCATGTTCCTGATAAATACTCTGCAGGCAAGAGCGACATCGTCCTCATTGTGGGGCACGGTCGGCGTGGTGCCGGGTACTTACAACCTGGCCGGCGGCATGGCAACGTCCGGTGCCATCACAGCCTGGCTTCGGAAGATGGTTGGTTCCCCTGACTTTTCAACTCTGCTCTCCGAGGCAGATAACTCAGGCCCCGGGGCGAAGGGGTTGCTCATGCTCCCGTATTTTGCGGGGGAGCGCACACCCGTAGCGGATCCGAATGCCCGTGGACTTGTCGCTGGACTCACTTTGGACCACACCCGTGGCGACCTGTATAGGGCCACTCTGGAGGCAACCGCGTTTGGAGTCCGACACAACGTTGAGGCCTTGGCAGGCATGGGCGGAGTCGTGCGACGCACGATCTCCGTTGGCGGCGGCACACAGGGTGGCCTGTGGACCCAGATCGTTTCTGACGTTACCGGCTTGGAACAGCAGACACCTTCTGTGACCATCGGGGCCAGTTTCGGAGCCGCCTATCTGGCCGCGGACGCGCTGGGCTCAGTTGCTATCGATGACTGGAACCCCATCGTCTCAGTGACCCGGCCGCGCGAGGAATCGTCGGCGAGATATGGAACTCTCTACGGGCTGTACCGGGAGCTTTACGAGTCCACGGCTTCGGTTACCCACCGACTCGTTGATCTTGCTTCGCCGTGACACAAGAAATGCGTCTGCGCACCCGATGGTGGTCAAGCTCTTGAATCACGCCTTCATAGGGCCCTTCGTCACGCATCTGTGGCGCCGGCGTCTACCCGGCGACGGCGGCGGCGACGGCCGTCTCGGCAGTACCGCCGGTGGTGGCCAGCCGCAGCCGGCCGACGCGTTCGCTGAGGATCCGGCGGGCTTCGCCGGGCAGCCCGTCGTCGCTGATGAGCTCGTCGGCGTCGTCCAGGCCGGCGATGGTGCTGATGCCCAGGATGCCCCACTTCGTGTGGTCTGCCAGCACCACCACCCGGCGGGCTGCCGCCACGAAGGCGCGGTCCGTTTCGGCTTCGAGCACGTTCGGGGTGGTGAACCCGGCGTCGGCGTCGACGCCGTGGACGCCGAGGAACAGCACGTCGAGGTGCAGTTGTTTGAGGGCGGCCGTGGCCAGCGGCCCCACCAGGGCGTCGGAGGGGGTGCGTTCGCCGCCGGTGAGGATCACGGTGGACGGGGAGGTGCTCTGGTGGAAGACGTCGGCGATCCGTACGGAGTTGGTGACCACGGTGATCCGGGGCCCGGCGGCCAGCAGCCGGGCCAGCGCCCAGGTGGTGGTGCCGGCGCTGAGCCCCACCGCCATTCCCTCGCGGACCTGGCCGGCGGCCTCGTGCGCGATCGCGGTTTTTTCCTCCTGCAGCTGGGTCACCTTCAGCTCGAAGCCGGGCTCGTGGGTGCTCACGCCGCCGGGCAGCTTGGCCCCGCCGTGGATCCTTTCCACGGCGCCGGCCGCGTCGAGTATCTCGATGTCCCGCCGGACGGTCATGAGGGACACGCCCAGCAGCCGGGCGAGGTCCGCGACGCGGACGATCCGCTCGCGCTGGACCTCCGCGACGATGGCTGAGTGGCGGGCTGCGGCAAGCATTTCTTGTCCTTACTGGCGTCTTGAATTACTGGCGTGGGGAATGAGTGTTGCGGGAACGGACGACGGCGACTGCTCCGGCTTACTCCTGCACATCCTATTCTTCCCTGCGCACACAGGGAGACTGCCCGCTTCCTGATTCATTATGTGTTCTATTGTTTGAAAATGTTTTATCGTGTACAAATAGACCATGACGCGAACCACGATGACCCGGCTGGCCGACGGCCGCGAGATCCTCTACTTTGACGACGCCGGATCAGCCGCGCGCCCCGCGGAATCCCTGGTGGACCACCGGGACCTGCCCGCCCGCCCCGAGCCAGGCGAGCTGCGCTTCGATGCGCTCAGCCGGGAATGGGTGGCCGTGGCCGCGCACCGGCAAGCGCGCACGCACCTGCCGCCGGCGGACCAGTGCCCGATCTGCCCCACGACGCCGGCCAACCAGACAGAGATCCCCGCGCCGGACTACGACGTGGCCGTCTTCGAAAACCGCTTCCCCTCGCTCGGTCCGGACGCGAGCCAAATCCCCTCGGCGCCGGTCTGGGGCACCACCGCACCCGCCGTGGGCCGTTGCGAAGTCGTGGCGTTCACCCCGGAGCACACCGGATCCTTCGCCGAACTCGGCTGGCGCCGCACCCGGACGGTGGTCGATGCCTGGGCCCACCGGACCGAGGCACTCAGCGCCCTGCCGGGCATCAAGCAGGTCTTTCCGTTCGAAAACCGGGGCCCGGAAATCGGCGTCACCCTGCACCACCCGCACGGGCAGATCTACGCCTACCCCTACGTGACGCCCCGTGCCGCGGTGCTGGCCGCCGCGGCCGGCGAATACTTCGACAACTCGGACGGCGCGGCGACCCTTACCTCCTCCCTGCTGCAGGCCGAACGCAGCGACGGCAGCCGGATGGTCCTCGAAGGCGAACACTTCAGCGCCTACGTCCCCTTCGCCGCCCGCTGGCCGCTGGAAGTCCACCTCGTCCCGCACCGCCAGGTCCCGGACCTCGCCGCCCTGAACGGGGGGGAACGCGACGAACTGGCGCAGCTTTACCCCGAGCTCCTCCGGCGCTTCGACGCCCTCTACCCGACGCCGACCCCCTACATCGCGGCCTGGCACCAGGCTCCGCTGGACCCGGGCATGCGCCGCGCAGGCCAGTTGCACCTCCAGCTGACCTCACCCCGCCGCGCCGCGGACAAACTCAAGTACCTGGCCGGCTCCGAAGCTGCCATGGGCGCCTTCATCAACGACACGACCCCCGAATCCGTCGCGGCCCGGCTACGCGAAGCCGCCGGCGTCGGGACCCCGGCCACCCTGACCCCGGAAGGCGCCCCCGCATGAACACGACACCACGCACCGACGCCCAGCCGGACAGCCTGGAGAACCGCTTCGAGGCCACCTTCGGCGCGGCCCCGGACGGCGTCTGGGCCGCCCCCGGCCGGGTGAACCTGATCGGCGAGCACACCGATTACAACGAGGGCTTCGTGCTGCCCTTCGCCATTGACAAGCGGGCGACGACGGCAGTCCGGCTCCGCAGCCACAGTAGAATCCGGCTGCTCTCAACCTTCGGCGACCAGGGCCTTGTCGAGGCCGACGCCGCCGCACTGACACCGGCCGCCGTCAAAGGCTGGGCCAAATACCCCCTCGGTGTGGTCTGGGCTTTGCAGCAGCACGGCATCGAGGTTCCCGGCTTCGACCTCCTGCTCGACTCCGACGTCCCGCTCGGCGCGGGATTGTCCTCCTCCCACGCGATTGAATGCGCCGTCATCACGGCCCTCAACGAGCTCACCGGGGCAGGGCTGTCCGCCGAGGAGATGGTCCGGCTGACCCAGCATGCGGAAAACGCCTTCGTCGGCGCACCGACCGGCATCATGGACCAGTCGGCGTCCCTGCGCGGCGCCAGCGGCCACGCCGTCTTCCTCGACTGCCGGGACCAGGCCGTGGAACTCGTGCCGTTCGAGGCGCAGCAGGCCGGACTCGTGCTGCTGGTCATCGACACGAAGGTCTCGCATTCCCACGCCGACGGCGGGTACGCCTCCCGCCGCGCGTCCTGTGAGCTCGGCGCCGAGGTCCTGGGCGTCACGGCCCTGAGGGATGTCGCCGTCGCGGACCTCGAGGAGGCCAGCGGCCTGCTCGATCCGGTCACCTTCCGGCGGGTCCGCCACATCGTCACCGAAAACGACCGCGTGCTGCAGGCCGTGGACACCCTCCGGTCCCAGGGCCCGGCCCACATCGGCGGCCTCCTCGATGCCAGCCACGCCTCCATGCGGGACGACTTCGAGATCTCCTGCCCGGAACTCGACCTCGCCGTGGACACGGCCCGCGCCCACGGCGCCATCGGCGCCCGCATGACCGGCGGCGGCTTCGGCGGCTCGGCCATCGCCCTCACCCCGGGGCAGGACGAGCGGCAGGTCCGTGACGCCGTCGTCCGCGCCTTCGCGGAAGCCGGGTTCACCGCGCCGGACATCTTTACCGTCACGCCGGCCGCAGGGGCGGAACGCATCCGATGAGAATTCTGGTTACTGGCGGCACCGGTTACATCGGTTCGCACACTGTGCTGTCCCTGCAGGAAGCCGGCCACGAGGTGGTGGTGATCGACAACCTGGTGAACTCCAGCGAGGAAGCCCTGCGCCGGGTCGCGGAACTCAGCGGCACCGCCGCGGTCTTCCACCACGTGGACCTGGTGGACGAGGCCGCCGTCGACGCCGTCTTCACCGGGCACCCCATCGACGCCGTCATCCACTTCGCCGGGCTGAAGGCCGTCGGCGAGTCCGTCCGCGAACCCCTGCGCTACTACCACAACAACCTCACCGGCACGCTGAACCTGCTCCGCGTGATGGACCGGCACGAGGTCCGCTCGATCGTCTTCAGCTCCTCCGCCACCGTCTACGGCGAGCACAACCCCAGCCCGTACCTGGAGAAGATGGAGATCGGCGCGAACAACCCCTACGGCCGGACCAAGGAACAGATCGAGGACATCCTCGCGGACCTCGGCGCCGCCGACCCCCGCTGGCACATCGCGCTGCTGCGCTACTTCAACCCGGTCGGCGCGCACCCCTCGGGCCGGATCGGCGAGGACCCGCAGGGCATCCCGAACAACCTCGTCCCGTTCATCGCCCAGGTCGCCGTGGGCCGGCGCGAGAAGCTGATGGTCTTCGGCGGCGACTACGACACCCCGGACGGGACCTGCCAGCGCGACTACATCCACGTCGTCGACCTCGCCGAAGGCCACGTCGCCGCGCTGGGGCACATCGCCGGCCGGGCCGGGGTGTACCGCTGGAACCTCGGCTCCGGCACGGGCTCCTCCGTGCTGGAAGTGCTCCGCGCCTTCGAAAAAGCCGCCGGCAAGACCATCCCGTACGAGATCACCGCCCGCCGCCCCGGGGACCTGCCCGCCTTCTGGGCCGACGCCTCCTCGGCCCTGGCGGACCTCAGCTGGTCCGCCACCCGCACCGTCGACGAAATGTGCGAAGACCACTGGCGCTGGCAAAAAAACAACCCCCAGGGCTATAACTCCTAGCACTTCCCTGCGTTGGTTTCACTCGTGGCTAAGTCGTGGGGCCCCGGTTAGGCCCCGGGGCCCCGGACCCCGCAGCCGCAGGACTGCCGGATCCGCAGTTCCGTGGGGAAGATCCGCTGTTCCGGCTCCTGGCCGCGGGACGTCCCCACCAGGGCGCTCACCGCCGCCTCGGCCATGATCCGGACCGGCTGTTCCACCGTGGTCAGGGCGGGCCAGCTGTATTCGGCCTCGGCGGAGCCGTCGAAGGAGGTCAGGGCGATGTCGCCGGGGACGTTGAGTCCGGCCTCGTGGATGGCCCGCAGGATGCCGATGGCCTGCATATCCGAGCTGGCAAAGATCGCCGTCGGCCGGTTGGGCGAGGCGAGCAGCCGCTGCCCCGCCGCGTACCCGCCGGAGCGGGTGAAGTCGCCGCGGACAATGGGGCCCTCCGGCAGCCCGGCCGCGGTGAGCGCCTGCAGCCAGCCATGTTCGCGGCGGTCAAAGTCGTTGGCGACGGTGGTGCCCATGGCCAGGGCGATATTGGTGTGCCCGTGGCCGATGAGGTGGTCCACCGCCATTTTGGCCCCGGCGGCCAGGTCCACGCCGACGCTGTTGAAGCCTGGGGCGTTGCCCCCGTGGTTCAGGAGCACCGCGGGGATTTCGGCCGATTCGAGCGCCTCCAGGTCCGGTTCAAACAGCACGCTGGCGAGGACAACCCCGTCCACCTGGCGTGAGGCGAGGTTGCGGATGTTCCGCCGTTCCTTGGCCAGGTTGCCGTCCGAGTTGGTCAGCAGCAGGGCGTAGCCGAGCTCGGCGGCGGCGTCCTCCACGGCGTGGGCCAGCAGGGAGAAGAACGGGTTGGAGTTGTCCGGGATGACCAGCCCGATGGTCTCGCTCGAACCCAGCTTCAGCGCCCGGGCGGCGGCGTTGGGGCGGTAGCCGAGGACCCGGATGGCATCCTGGACCTTGGCCTCGGTGGCCGGGGCCACCTTCTTGGGCCCGCCGTTGACCACATAGCTGACGACGGCGGTGCTCACCCCGGCATAGCGGGCGACATCCTTGCGGGTCACCGGGCTGCGGGGGGTGTGCACTGCCGAAGTCGTCATGGAATACATGCTAGCTACAGGGCGGACGGTGCATCGCCGAAATCACGGATCGGCAGGCGTTCACCGTTACGCAGGGCCGAAGCATGCGCCACGACGCCGGGCAGGGTGAACCGTGCCGCGACCCACGCGTTGACGGGAGGCAGGGTGCCCGTGTTGACCGCGGTGACGAAGTCGTCCACCAGGAACTGGTGGCTGCCCTCGTGCCCGTTGGGCGCACCGCGGAACTCCTCCGGCAGGCGGCTGCTGTCATGCACCGGCGCAAGCCCGGAAGTGAAGGCGTCCCGCAGTTCCGGGGCGACGCCGGCCAGGGACGGATCGTCCAGGGGGATGCTGGGCCGGGTTTCCATCTGGCCTGAGATGTCCTGGACGTCCTTCTTGTCCTGCCACACGGTCACATTGGCGAGCTGTTCGAAGCTCCCCTCGGTGCCGAAGAACCGGAAGCGCGATTCGCGGAGGTGCGAGGGGTAGCCCACCCGGCGCATCTCGTTGGTCCGCATCACCCCGCCGTCGTTCAGTTCGAAGAGCGCCGTGGCGTTGGAGAAGTCGTTGTTGAACATGCTGATGTCCTTGTCGAACACACCGTCCGCGCGGTCGTCCTTGACCCCGATGCAGCTGACGCTGATGGCGTGGGACGGCACGGCACCCAGGACACCGCCGATGGCGTGGGTCGGGTACAGCATGGGCGGGTAGCTGGCCGTTTCCTTCCAGTGCTCCCCGCCGCTGTACTGGTAGGCGTCATAGAAGCCCAGGTCCATGTCGTGGACGTAGTCGCCTTCGGCGTAGAAGATCCGGCCGAACCTTCCGGCCGCGTGCTGGCTGCGCGCGTAGACAGTGGCCGGGTTGTAGTAGCTGGTCTCGCCCATGGCGTAGACCAGCCCCGTCTCGCGGACAGCCTCGATGATCAGTGCGATCTCCTCCTCGGAGACCGCCATAGGGACCGCGGAGTAGACGTGCTTGCCGGCCCGCAGGGCCTGCACCACCAGCGGACCGTGCGTCCAGCGCTGGGTGAAGATGGCGACGGCGTCGACGTCGGACGCCAGCAGTTCCTCAAAACTGCCCTTGGTGCCATCCAGCCCCCACTGCTCCCGGCCGGCCGCGGCGCGTTCCGGCCGCTCGTCGACGGCGTATACCTCGCTGACTCCGGGGTGGAGCTTGAAGAGGTGGGCGAAATGGCCGCCGAACTGGCCAAGACCCACTACTCCGATTGAAAACGTCATTGTTTACCTTTCCTGATCCGCCCGGGCAACCGGGCCGGATGCCCGCCCGGGGGCTTCCGGACAGTTTCCCACCGGAATCTACTCGAGTCAATCAATTTCGCATCCGCCGGAGAATGTCTTGTTAAATACCGGAAAACTACTTGCTGGTCTGAATCTACTCGTGTAGATTCATGTTCCAGTTGTTATCCACATCACACCACCAGGAAGAGTCAACGATGACTACCATCACCAAGCTTCCGGATCCTGTGGCCGGCGGATCCAAGCCCTCGCATCGCGGAAAGGCAGGCAGGGCCGGAAAAACCGGCAGGGGACGCCGCCTCGGCGATCTCCGGATCGCCCTGCTGTTCATCCTCCCGGCAATGATCGGTTTCGTCGCGTTCTATCTGGTCCCCACGGTGCGCGGCATCTACCTCAGCTTCACGGAATACAGCATCCTGGGCGACCCCACCTGGATCGGCACCAAGAACTACACCGCCATTTTCGGCGACGAGCTGTTCTGGAACGCCATGGGAGTGACCGTGCAGTACGTCGGACTCAACATCGGCTTCCAGACCATCATCGCTCTCGGTTTGGCCCTCCTGATGCACCGGGTCGCCAAGTCCACGCTTATTCGCGGCGCACTGCTGCTGCCGTTCCTCGTGGCCAACGTCATCGTCGCCCTGCTGTGGTTTTGGATGCTGGACTACCAGATGGGCATCGTCAACGAGCTGATCAGCTGGCTCGGCCTGCCCCGCATCGCCTTCTTCGGCAGCGAGCAATGGGCCATCCCCACCATCGCCGGCGTCAACGTGTGGCGGCACATGGGATACACAGCGCTGCTGATCTTCGCCGGCCTGCAGTCCATCCCCAACCACGTCTACGAAGTCGCATCGCTCGACGGCGCGTCCCCCACCCGGACCTTCTGGAGCATCACGATGCCGCTCCTGCGCCCCGTGCTGGTGCTGGTCCTGGTGGTCACCGTGATCGGCTCTTTCCAGGTCTTCGACACCGTGGCCGTGACCACGGGCGGCGGCCCCATCAATGCCTCCCGCGTCATCCAGATGTACATCTACCAGAAGGCCTTCGGTGAATCCGACTTCGGCTACGCCTCGGCACTGTCCGTCATTCTCTTCGTCATTCTCGCTCTTGTGGCCTTCGTCCAGATGAAGTTCCTCAAGGGCAACGAATCGGATCTGGACTAAGGAAACCCAGCCATGACTACCTCCGCCCTTTCCCGCAAAAAGCCCGTCGGCACCACCGCCGTCCCTGGTGAGTCCGTCCGCGATGAGTCCGTCCCCAGCAAGGCCGTCAACAGGAAGCCCGTCAACCGGAAGCCCGTCAACTGGCGCCGCGTCGGCGCCTGGACCCTCGTCGCCGTCGCCGTCGCCGTGACGGTGGCACCGTTCCTCTGGATGCTCCGCACCGCGCTGTCGAGCAACCACTCACTCGCCGCCAACGCCGGCAACCTGCTTCCCGCCGACTTCAGCCTGGGCGCCTTCAAACGGGTCCTCGGCCTGCAGAGCCCCGAGGAGGCCATCGCCGACGGCGGCTCCGGCGCGGCGATCAACTTCTGGCTCTACCTGCGCAACTCCATCATCTTCGCGAGCGTCACCACCGCCGGTCAGGTGTTCTTCAGCGCGATGGCCGCGTATGCCTTCTCCCGGCTCCGGTGGCCCGGCCGGAACGTGGTGTTCTCCCTGTTCCTCGCCACGATGATGGTCCCGCCGATCTTCACCGCGCTGCCGAACTTCGTCATGATCAAGAACCTGGGCCTGCTCAACACCTTCGCCGGCATGGCGTTGCCGTTCCTCTTCATGACCCCGTTCGCCATCTTCTTCCTGCGGCAGTTCTTCCTGAGCATGTCACGGGAAGTGGAGGAAGCGGCCATGCTCGACGGCGCCAAGCACCTCCGGATCTTCTTCCAGATCGTGCTGCCCAACGCCGCCGCGCCGCTGGCCACGCTGGCCCTCCTGACATTCATCGGCCAGTGGAACGAGTACTTCTGGCCGCTGCTCGTGGGCCAGGACGAAAGCGTCCGCGTCCTCACCGTCGGCCTGGGCGTCTTCAGGTCCCAGTCCCCGCAGGGAGCCCCCGATTGGTCCGGCCTGATGGCCGCAACCCTGGTCGCCGCCCTGCCCGTCCTCCTGCTCTTCATCGCCTTCGGCAAACGGGTGGTCAACTCCATCGGCTTCTCCGGCATCAAGTAACGACCACCGAACACGCACTGCCCCCCAACACACGCCCCCTCAACACGCACTTCCACGAAAGGTCCACCATGAAGAAGACCATCGGCGTCGTCGCTGCCGCCGCAGCCATCGCCCTCTCCCTCTCCGCCTGCGGCGGTTCCGGCCCATCCGCCGAAGCCAAGGGCGAAATCAACTACTGGCTCTGGGATGCCAACCAGCTCCCGGCCTACCAGCAGTGCGCGGACGATTTCACCAAGGCCAACCCTGACATCAAGGTCAAGATCACCCAGCGCGGCTGGGACGACTACTGGACCACGCTGACCAACGGCTTTGTTTCCGGCACGGCCCCGGACGTCTTCACCAACCACCTCTCCAAGTACCCCGAGTACGCCGCGAAGAAACAGCTGCTCTCCCTCGATGACGCCGTGGCCAAGGACGGCATCAAGCTGGACAGCTACACCAAGGGCCTCCCCGAGCTGTGGGTCGGCCAGGACGGGAAGCGCTACGGCCTGCCCAAGGACTGGGACACGGTGGGCCTCTTCTACAACAAGGCCATGACGGACTCCGCCGGCCTGACCGCCGAGCAGATGGCGAACCTGGACTGGAACCCGCAGGACGGCGGCAGCTACGAGAAGGCAATCGCGCACCTGACCGTGGACAAGAACGGCGCCCGCGGCGACGAGGCCGGCTTCGACAAGAACAACGTCGCGGTTTACGGCCTCGGACTGGCCGGCGGCGGCTCCGGCCAGGGACAGACCGAGTGGAGCTTCCTGACCGGCACCACCGGCTGGACCGCCACGGACAAGAACCCGTGGGGCACCAAGTTCAACTACGACGACCCCCGGTTCCAGGACACCATCACCTGGTGGGCCGGCCTCACCGAGAAGGGCTACATGCCCAAGCTCGAGACCACCGTCGGCGCCAGCCTGGCGGACAACTTCGGTGCCGGCAAGGCCGCCATCAACACCACCGGCGACTGGCTGATCGGCCAGTACCAGAGCTACAAGGGTGTGGCGACCGCGTTCGCCCCGACCCCGAAGGGCCCCGAAGGCAAGCGCGCCAGCATGTTCAACGGCCTGGCCGACTCCGTCTGGGCCGGCACCAAGAACCCGGCCGCCTCGGTCAAGTGGGTCGAATACCTCGGTTCCACCGCCTGCCAGGACGCCGTGGCCAAGAAGGCCGTAGTGTTCCCGGCCGTCAGCAGCTCCTCCGAGATCGCCGCCAAGGCCTTCGCGGACAAGGGCACCGACGTTTCCGCCTTCACCACCCACGTCAAGGACAGCACCACGTTCCTGTTCCCGATCGCGGACAAGGCGGCCAAGGTGGACGGCATCATGAAGCCGGCCATGGACGCCGTCCTCTCCGGCAAGAAGCCGGCCAGCTCGCTCACAGAAGCCAACAACCAGGTCAACGCCCTCTTCAAGTAGGCCCATGCCTGACTGCGGCGCCGCCCGCAGCCACCCGCCCGGGTGCCGCCGCCTCCTCGCGGCGGCGGCACCCGGGGACTTCCCAGCCGCACCAACCCGCACCCCGCATCCCGCACTCCGCACGCCAAGACTCCCGCGTTCCCGGACGCATGCCGAACCACCGAAAGAGACCCGCCATGGATCCCCTGTACCTCCGCTCCGCCAGCACCAGCCTGGTGATCAGCTTCGACAGCGGGGAGGCCGAGATTATTCACTGGGGCTCCGATCTGGGCGTCGCACTTCCCGACCTGGCTATCCTCGGCGAGCCCGTCCCGCACTCCGCCGTCGACGCGGCGGTCCCCGCCGGGCTGCTTCCGCAGGCTTCCTCGAGCTGGCAAGGCCGCCCGGCCCTGCGCGGCCACCGGATCGCCGACGGCGTCCCCGGCTATGACTTCTCCGTCCGCCTCCGCGTGGCGGACGTGACGGCGGACGGTGCGGGCGCCGTCGTCGGGAATGCCGCGGTGCCTCATTCCGTGGTGCCTCATTCCGTGGTGATTGTCCAGGCAGACGCCGACGCCGGCATCAGCGTTGCGTCCTCCCTGAAGCTGCACGACGGCGGGCTGCTGGAACTCAGCCACACCGTCACCAACACCGGCAGCTCGCCCTTCCAGCTGGACGAGCTGGCCACAGTGCTCCCGGTGGCGCCGGACGCCGTCGAGCTCCTGGACCTGACCGGCCGCTGGTGCCGGGAACGCCACCCGCAGCGCCGCGCCATCCAGCAGGGCACCTGGGTCCGCACCGGCCGGCACGGCCGCACCGGGCACGACTCCTCGCTGCTCTTCGCCGCCGGCACCGCCGGTTTCGGGAACCGCCACGGCAGGGTCTGGGCGACGCACCTGGCGTGGAGCGGCAACCACGAACAGTTCGCGGACAGCGTCGCGGACGGGCGCACCATGATCGGCGGCTCGGAACTCCTCGGCCCGGCCGAGGTCATCCTGGCGCCCGGCGGCAGCTACACCACCCCCGCACTTTTCGCCGCGTACTCGGACCGCGGCCTCGACGGCGTCAGCGAAGCGTTCTACGCGTGGTTCCGGAACCGTCCGCACCACGTGCTGCCGGCCACCGCGACGGGCGCCGGGGCCGGAAAGCCGCGCCCGGTGGTGCTGAACACCTGGGAGGCCGTGTACTTCGACCACAACCTCACCACCCTGATCGAACTCGCGGACTCCGCGGCGGAGCTGGGCGTGGAGCGCTTCGTGCTCGACGACGGCTGGTTCCGCGGACGCCGTGACGATCACGCCGGCCTGGGCGACTGGTACGTGGACGAGGCCCTCTGGCCGGCAGGACTCACGCCGCTGATCGAGGCCGTCACGTCCCGCGGGATGGAGTTCGGCCTGTGGGTGGAACCGGAAATGGTCAACCTGGACTCCGATGTGGTCCGTGCCCACCCGGAGTGGATCGCGGGGCCCTCCGTCCAGAGCTTTAAGGACGGCGGCCGCCTGCCGCTGGAGTGGCGCCACCAGCACATCCTCGACCTCGTCAATCCCGACGCCTGGCAGTACATCTACGACCGCGTGGACGCGCTGCTGCGCGAGAACAACATCAGCTACCTCAAGTGGGACCAGAACCGGGACCTGCTGGAGCACGGCCACGCCGGCCGCGCCTCCGTCCATGAACAGACCCTCGCCGCCTACCGGCTGTTCGACGAGCTCCGCAAGGCCCACCCCGGCGTCGAGATTGAAAGCTGCTCGTCCGGAGGCGCCCGGGTGGACCTCGGGATCCTGGAGCGCACCGACCGGATCTGGGGCTCGGACTGCAACGACGCCCTGGAGCGGCAGACCATCCAGCGCTGGACCGGAATGGTGGTTCCGCCGGAGCTCGTCGGCGGACACATCGGCCCCACCACCTCACACACGACCGCCCGCACCCACGACCTCTCCTTCCGCGCCATCACGGCCCTGTTCGGCCACTTCGGGATGGAATGGGACGTCCGGCAGGTGCAGGGTGCCGAGCGCGGGGAGCTCAAGCGCTTCATCGGGCTCTACAAGGAGCACCGCGGGCTGATCCACAGCGGCCGGATGGTCCGCGCGGACGTGCCCGACGACGCCCTGATGCTGCACGGCGTGGTGGCCGGCTCGGCGGACGGCTCAGCGGGTTCAGGCGGCGCGGCCGGTGACGGTGCGGTGCCGGGTTCGACGGCGGCGCTGTTCGCGCTGGTCAGCACGCGGACCTCGTTCTCGGAGAAGCCCGGACGGGTCGCCATCCCGGGCCTTGCCGCCGACACCAATTACCGGGTGGAGGCCATCTTCCCGGCCCCGGGCGACACTCACTACAACCACACGTTCACCCAGGTCCAACCCCCGGCCTGGCTGGCATCCGGGGCCCAGGCCAACGGCCGCTTCCTGGCCGAGGTGGGCCTGCCCATGCCCATTCTCAACCCGGAGCACGCGCTGCTGCTGAAAGTCACCACCGTCGGCAGCTAGCCTCGGCCCGGGCTGGTAGCCGCGTATAGGCTCAGCCCTGCGGCAGCCGCAGCACGCCCATGGCCGCCAGCAGATAGGGCACGGGATCCGGGTCCTCCCCGGCGGCCCACCGTGTCCACGCCTCAAAAGTCGCCCCGATATAGGCGGCGCACAAATAGCCGGCGGTGTCTTCGTCGACGCCCGCCGCAGCGAGGTAAAGCCGGGCGCGCTCGCGCTGGGGCGCCAGCGAAGCGTAGCTCCGGCTTGCTAGCTCGGGATGTTCGGCGATCAGGCGCAGGCGTCCGCGCGTCACGGCGAGGTCGGGAAGCACTGCCGCCCCGGCCAGGGCCGCCATCCGCAGCCCGGACAGGATGTCCCCGTCAGCTGCAGCGTTGACCCGGGCGTGCTCAAGGACCAGCCCGGAGGCCTCAACCACCGGTTCGATCCCGCCCCAGATGAGATCGGCCTTGCTGGCGAAATATCGGTAGAGGCTCTTCCGGCCGATGCCCGACTCGCGTGCGATGTCTTCCATCGAGGTCTGCTCGTAGCCGCGCGCGGCGAACAGGCGCAACGCGATGCCGGCCACGGCGTCCGGGTCGATCGTCACCGGTCGCCCGGCGACACGTGTGACGGCGGGCGGCCGGTCTTCCTCAGGCATCCCACCAGTATCCACCCTTACATTATGACACGGCGTGTCATAAGCTAGCGGTGACACAATCTCCAACGTTCGGAAGGACATCATGGGCAACGAGGCTTCATGGCAGGAAACCACCACAACGGGCCGCTTCGCCGGCAGGACCGTCATCGTCACGGGCGCTGGCTCGGGGATCGGCCAGGCCACGGCCCTGCGCATCGCCAAGGAGGGCGGCAGGGTCATCGCCGCGGACATCAGCAAGGAACGCCTGGACGACCTCGTGGCCGAAAATGGCGGCTTGGACCTGGTTCCGGTGCCCGGCGACATCTCCACCGAAGAGACCGTCGCCGCCGTCGTCGCTGCCGCCGGCGGGCGAATTGACGCCCTCGCGAACGTCGCCGGCATCATGGACAACTTCGCCCCGATCCACGAAGTGGACGACGACCTGTGGGAGCGGGTCTTCAGGATCAACGTCACCGCTCTGATGCGCCTGACCCGTGCCGTAGTGCCGCTGATGCTCGAGGCAGGCGCCGGCTCTGTGGTCAACATCGCCTCCGAGGCGGGGTTGCGCGGTTCAGCCGCCGGCGCCGCCTACACCGCTTCCAAGCACGCCGTCGTCGGCCTGACCAAGAACTCGGCCGTGATGTACGGGCCGAAGGGGCTGCGCTTCAATGCCGTGGCCCCCGGCCCCACCATCACCAACATTGAGGCCAACTGGGGATCCCAGCTGGCGGCCGAACGACTCGGCCCGCTGATGCAGGCCACCATTCCGGCACCGGCCACCGCCGCGCAGCTGGCCGCCTCGATCACGTTCCTGCTCAGCGATGACGGCACCAACGTCAACGGCGCCATCCTCGCCTCCGACGGCGGCTGGTCCGCGCTGTGACTGTGTCCCGGAACCCTTGACAGTTCTCCGTCGCCGTCATATTCTACAACTAAATGGTTGTAGATCAGTTGAGTGATGCCGAACTTGACCGCCTGTTCCAGGCGTTCGCCGATGCCACCCGCCGGGACATCGTGCGGCGGGTGACGGTGGGGGAGTATTCGGTCTCCGGCCTTGCCGCCCTCTACGCCATGAGTTTTGCCGCCGTCCAGAAGCATGTGGCGGTGTTGGAACGCGCCTCCCTGATCACAAAGGAGAAGCGCGGAAGGGAGCAGATCGTGCGGGGCAATCATGAAGGCCTGCAGAAAGCCCGGCGACTGCTCGATGAGTACGAGGCGATCTGGCGGCAGCGCGCCGAGCGGATCGCAGACATTCTCGCTGAAGGATAGGAAGGGTTCTGCAATGACGGTTATCAGTTCCACCAAGAATCTTGAGGCACTCAGCTTCACCCTCGTGGCCGAGTTCGCCGCGGACGTTAAACGCGTCTGGCAGATCTGGGAAGACCCGCGGCAGCTTGAGCGCTGGTGGGGTCCGCCAACCTGGCCGGCTACCTTTGAGCAGCTCGACTTCGAGCCCGGAGGGAAAGCGGCCTACTACATGACCGGCCCCGACGGGGAGAAGGCCCGCGGCTGGTGGCGCATCACCTCCATCCAGGCCCCCACCCGGCTGGAGTTCGACGACGGTTTTGCCGACGAGAACGGTGCCCCGGTCGAGGCCATGGGCACCACTCACGCGACCGTCACGCTCGAGGAGATCGGCGACCGCACCCGGATGACCGTGCTGTCCACGTTCGAGTCCGAAGAGCAGATGAACCAGATGGTCGAGATGGGCATGGAAGAGGGCATGAAGGAAGCCGCCGGCCAGATCGACGCCATCCTGGCCGAGCACTCCCACGCCTGACCAGCCAACTGGAGCGGCGCCCGCCCAAGTGGCGCAACGCAAAGCGGACGACGGCGGGAGCTTCCGGCCGTCGTCCTCTTGCGTGTCGCCAAGTGCCCCTCAGCACTTGTATCCGGCGCGGGCCCGGGCCAGCATTGAACCGTTGGGGGGACCGGCGGCCAGTGACGCCGGCGCTCCGGAGGAGGTGCGGCAGCATGTCCCAACAGTTCCGCGGTTATCCCGATCCAGGGTTGCCGCCGCTAGTCAGCCAGACCGATTTCGCAGGCCTTCCGGGGCTGTGCCACCTGGCGGCCGCGGGGGAGACGCCCATGCTCGCCTCCCAGACGGCGCTCTTCAGCGAATTCATGCACGACAAGGCCCTGGGGATGGGCGGGCGGGAACGCATCTACGCCAAGGTCTCGCGGACTGCGGACTCGCTGGCCACCCTGCTTGGCTGCCGGCCGGCCGAGCTTGGATTCCCCCAAAACGTCGCGCAGGCCGTGAACATGGTGGCGCGCAGCATCGACGTTCCCGGTGGAAACGTGGTCATGCCGCAGTGGGAATACCCGTCCGATATGTATCCGTGGCGGACTGGCACGAGTATGGAAATCCGCCTGGTCCGGAGCCCGGACCATCTGATGGATCCACAGCGTTTCGGCGACGCTGTGGACCCTGCGACCCGGGCGATCGTGACCAGCCTGGTCTCGTATTACACCGGCGAGCTGATCGACCTGAATGAATACCGCGCGATTGCGGATTCCTGCGGCGCGGTGCTGATCGTGGACGCATCCCAGGCCTTGGGTGTTGCGAGTTTCGACATTTCGCTGGCTGATTTCGCCGTCGCGTGCGGTTACAAGTGGGCCCTGGGCACCCACGGCGCCGGAGTCGCGTACTGCAACGCCGCCCGTCAGCCCGGCTGGCAGCCGCGGGAATCCGGCTGGACCTCTGCGGTGTGGGTCGATGCGGACGTTCGGGACACCTCGATTACTCCGGTCCGGGACGGGCGGCGCTTCGAACTCGGCAACCCGGCCGCCCTGTGCGTACAGATCCTGGGAGCCGGCATCGACTACCTGCACGCCAGCGGGCTGGCCAGAATCGAGGCCCATGTGCGGGCACTGACCGACGTTTTGTGGACTGAGCTCGATGCCCTGGGGATGCGCATGCTCACCCCGGCTGACTCCGCCAAACGGGCAGGAATCGTCGCGTTCGAGGTCGACGACGAGGGCGTTTGGCGCCGCGGACTTGAGGCCCACGGTGTGCTCGCCTGGACCGGAGACAAACGGGTGCGAATTTCGCCCCACCTCTACAACGGAATGGCGGATATCCGGCAGGCCATCGAGGCCGTCGGGGCTGTCCGGAAAGCAGTTGGGAAAGGCGGTCCTCCTGCGTGATCTACTGAAAACTACCTAGCCGCCAGAGGTGTTTCAACGACCCCTAGAAATCGCCGCTCCCGCCGTCGTCCTCATACATTTTTTGCACGTCGCCCACCCCCCAATGGCTGGGCGACAGACCACGTCCTAGGCGACCTTGGCAAGGGCTTCCTCGACGATGTGTTCGGCGATGGCGAGGGAAGCCGTTGCCCCGGGGGAGGGGGCGTTGCGGACCTGGACAAGCCGCCCGGTACGGCGGATCACAAAGTCATCAACCAGGCCGCCGTCCGCGTTCAGGGCCTGCGCCCGGATGCCGCGGACTCCCTTGACGACGTCCGCTGCCTCGATGGCCGGCACGAACTTCCGGGCTTCCTCCACGAAAGCCTTCTTGCTGACTGCCGTGCGGACCTGCTGGAGGGTCGCCGGGATGTTAGCGGCCGCGAATTTCCAGAAGCCGGGGTAGCCCAGCGTATCCGCGAGATCGCGGAGGTTGGGGGCGTTGTTCCGGTAGTTCTCCCGGGAGAGGGAAAGGAACGCGTTGGGTCCGAGCATGACGGCGCCGTCGACGCGTTTGGTCAGGTGCACACCCAGGAAGGGGTAGCGCGGGTCCGGTACGGGGTAGATGAGCCCGTTGACGAGAGCGGACCGCTCCGGCCTCAGGAGGAAGTAGTCGCCGTAGAACGGCACGATCTGGGGTCCCTCGTTCTTCTTCCCGGAGGTACCCGTCCGGTCGGTGACCGCGTTGGCGAGCCTGTCGGACTGCAGGCCCGCACAGGTGATGACCAGGTCGAAGGCCTCTGCATCGAAGCCGGAGCCCGAGATCCGGACCTCGGACCCGGTCACGTCCAGTCCGGTGACGGCGGTGCCGAGCCGGATCTGGCCGCCGGCCGCCTCGACGTCCCTGCCCAGCGACCGGGTCAGCCCGGGGTAGTCGATGATGGCCGTGTGCGGCGAGTGCAGGGCGGCGATGCCTCCGGTGCAGCCGGGTTCCAGTTCACGGAGCCTGTCCCGGCCGACGATGGCGACATCCGGAACCCCGTTGGCCTTGGCCCGTTCGAAGATGCTGTGCAGCCGGTCGAGTTCGTTGTTGTTGTGGGCTACGACGACCTTCCCGCATTCGTCATAGGCAATGGTGTTCTCGGCGGCGTATTCGGCCAGCAGGTCCACCCCGCGCCGGCACAGCCGGGCTTTGAGGGAGCCGGGCTCATAGTAAAGGCCCGCGTGGACCACGCCGGAGTTGTGGCCCGTCTGGTGTCCGGCCAGACCGGACTCCTTCTCAAAAAGGGTGACCTCGGCGCCGTCGACCATGCGGGACAGCTGCCGGGCGACGGCGGTTCCAATGATTCCGCCGCCGATCACTGCTATTCGATTCGTTGTCATTGCTTTTCTTCCGTTGCTGAAATGATGGTGAAGTGAAAAAACTGAGCCGCAGTTCGTCCCTGACCGATCAAGCCGTGGAGCTTTTTCGTGAGGCGATTACTTCCGGCGAGCTGGTCGCAGGTGAAACGTATTCAGCCAGCAGCCTGGGTGAGCGCATCGGCGTCTCCAGGACCCCGGCCCGGGAGGCACTGCTCCAGCTGGCCCGTGCCGGGATGATCCGGATCGACAAGAACAAGGGCGCCACCATCCTCGCGACCACGCTCACCGATCTGGTGGAGGTCTTCCAGATCCGGCTGATGCTTGAAGTACCGGCCGCGGCCAAGGTTGCCCGGACGGTCTCCGAGGCCGGAATGAGTAAAATCCTCGCGTGCTTTGCCCATATGCAGGCCGCTGCCGATGAGGACGATGCGGAGGCAACCCTGCGGGCCGACCGTGATTTCCACCTGCAGATCATGGAGAATGCGGGGAACGCGAAATTGGTCGATGTCCTGGAAAACCTCCGCAACCTGGTCCTGACCAGGGGAGTGGGGACGGCCCCGGCCGCCCGATCCTGCCAGGAGGTCGTTGATGACCACCTCGACATTGTCGATGCGATCTCAGCGCACGACGGACCGGCCGCGGCTGCCGCCATGCGCCGCCACATCCTCAATACCGCCCAGCTGCTGATTACGCAGGAGGCTGGGGACAACGAGGAGTTCGACGCCGGCGCCCTCGCCGCGGCCCTGCGGTGGCCCAACGACTTCTCCTGAGCCGCCGGCGAGCACCCCGTTCCTGGGCGGTCATCTGCCGGAGCCTCTCCAGGCGCGCGGCTGGGTCCGCTGCCGAAGATGTAGCAGTCGTACCACTCAATCGTGGTGCCGATCATCGAGACCGCTGCGACTCTCCGGGGAAAATAGTGCTGACTGAACCGGTCTGGGTGCTCATAGGGGCTCCATTGCCTTTCGGTACTGGGAAAGCTAATCGCCTCATATAGAATGCCTGCATGTAACATGCAAGTCAACCGCGAGGCCATATTTCGCGGCCCTCGCCGAGGCCCGGGGTGAAGTGGCTTACGCGGCCGAGTTCCTGGGCTGGTTCTCCGAGCAGGTGCCGTCCCAGAGCGGCAATTACGGAACGGCGCCCGATGGTGACTACAGGATCATCACCACCTACCAGCCGGTGGGTCCGTCCTTGCTGATCAAGCCCTGGAATCTCCCCCTCGCCATGGGATCCCGGAAAATCGGAGCGGCCCTGGCCGCTGGCTGCACAGTGATCATCGAGCCGGCCTCGCAGACCCCGCTGACCATGCACCTCCTCGTGGAGGTCCTACGTTCGGTCGGGATCCCCGAGGGCGTGGTCAACCTCGTCACCACCAGCAGGTCCGGGGCCCAGTCCGCGGCCCTGATGAGCGACCGGCGCCCGCGCAAGGTCAGCTTCACCGGCTCCACCGGGTCGGAACGGCACTGCTGAAGCAAGCGGCGGACAACGTCATGGCATCTTCCATGGAGCTAGGCGGCAACGGCCCGTTTGCGGTCCTGTCGGACGCCGACGTCGAGGCGGCCGCGGAGGGGGCGGTCATCGCGAAGTTCCGTAATGCGGGCCAGACCTGCGTCACGGCGAACCGGATCATCGTTCACAAGGACGTGCTGCCTGCCTTCCGGGAGAGCTTCCTGAAGCGGGTGGCCGAACTCCGCGTTGGCGCCGGCACTGCCGCGGGCACCACCGTGGGTCCGCTCATCGACGCTAAGCAGCGCGGAGTGTTGAAACTCCTCGAAGCGGCCAAGGTCGAGGGGGCCAACGTTCTCGCCGGTGGGCATGCGCTCGACGGAGAAGGCTTCTTCATAGAGCCGACCGTCATCGACGGCGTGGCACCAGGATCGGCCATCGCCTGTGCAGAAATCTTCGGGCCTGTCGCGGTGCTCTATGCGGCGGATTCGGATGACGCCGCCACCGACCGGTTCGGTTCCGTGGACATTCTCGTGCTCAGCGGTCCCGGACCGGAGCCCGGAACCGCGGGTGGGCTCAGCAGCGTGGAGCTGGCGTCCGCGTTCGATCTTCTGGTCCGGCCCCAGCATGCACTGGTAAGCAGTTTCCTGCCGGGCATGCAGGAGCAGAAGTGGGGCCGGATTCTGGCCATCGGATCCAGCGGGGTGGTTGCTCCCCTGCCCAACCTGGCCTTGTCCAACACCGGCCGGACCGCCCTGGCCGGGTACCTGAAAACGCTGGCGGCGGAAGTGGCGGTGGATGCCGTACGTCACCGGGACGGCGCTCCGGTGCGACGGCGGTCTGGTCCGCAGCCTGTAGCACCTCAGCAACGCAAGAGGACGACGGCGGGAGAGTTTCCCGCCGTCGTCCTCTTCTCGTCCGCCCGACTGAATCGCAGTAGTTATCGTTATCGGGCCTCAAAACGACACCAGCGAGTCAGCTGGGACCCGGAACTTCCTGCCGGAATGCGACCAGCTTCTGCTCCTGCCGGCCCAGCTTTTCGATGGAGATTTCCATGCTGTCCCCTTCGCGCAAGTACGGGAACTTGCCGGAGAGCGCGACGCCCTTCGGCGTTCCGGTGTTGATGATGTCGCCCGGGTCCAGCACCAGGTACTGGGAAAGGTTCCAGATGATGTGGGCCACCGAGAAGATCATGTCCGAGGTGCTGGAGTCCTGCCTGGTCTCGCCGTTGACGGCGGATCGCAAGCGGAGCTGCTGCGGGTCGCCAATTTCCTCGGCGGGAACCAAGGCCGGGCCGAGAGGATTGAACGTGGCGCAGCACTTGCCCTTGGACCACTGCCCGGCCGAATGTTCCACCTGGTACGCCCGCTCGGAGACATCGTTGCTGACCGCATAGCCGGCCACGTAGTCCAGGGCCTCCTCGGGGGACGCGAGGTACGAGGCGCGCTTGCCGATGACGACGGCGAGTTCCACCTCCCAGTCCACCTTCTCTGCTCCGGGCGGGATCACGACGTGGTCGAAAGCCCCCACCACGGTGTTGGGGTGCTTGAAGAAGAGAATGGGAACCGACGGCGGGGCGTCACCGGATTCCGCAGCGTGGGCGGCGTAGTTCTGGCCGATGCACAGTACGGCTCCCGGCTTGGCGACGGGCGCGCCGATCCGCAGGGATCCGGCTCCTTCGAGTTCCGGCAACCCGGCTTTAAGGGCGGCGCGGGCTTTGGCGATGCCGTCGCCGCCCAGGAAATCGCCGTCGATGTCCGCGGTGATCGACCGCAGGTCAAAGTACTTTCCGTCCTCGGTGGCTACCGGGATTTCCAAGCCGGGTTCACCCAAGCGCATGAGTTCCATTTATAGGTTCCTTGTTCGCAGTTTTTTCAGTTGGCGGGGCGGTCAGTGCGTGTAAGGCCGCAGCTTTTCCAGGGCCGGGTTCAGCTCGACCCCGAAGCCCGGAGTTTCCGGCACCTTGAGTTTGCCGTTTACGGGGACCGGCTCACCGAGCAGCATCGGGGAGAACATGGGCACGACTTCCTCGGCGGTGGGATGCATCATGAGGAACTCGGCGAACGGGCTGTTGGTCCGGGTGACGACAAAATGGTACGAGTACACGGAAGATCCGTGCGGAATGACCAGTGCGCCGGCGGCATCGGCCATGGCCGAGATCTTGCTCAGCTCGGTGATGCCACCGCACCATCCGACGTCGGGCTGGATGATGTCGGCGCATTCCATGTCCAGGAGCAGCTTGAAGCCCCACCGGGTGGCCTCGTGTTCGCCGGTGGTCACCAGCATTTTCGGCGGGACCTGCTTCTTGAGCTTGGCGTAGCCCCAGTAGTCATCCGGGGGCAGCGCCTCTTCGATCCACTTCAGGCCGTATTCCGCCGCGCCATGGGCGAGCCGGGTGGCGTAGTCGAGGTCCAGGGACATCCAGCAATCCAGCATCAGCCAGAAGTCGTCGCCGACTTTCTCGCGCATGTCCCGGATCATCTCCAGATTCTTCCGGAGACCTTCTTCACCCTCGGCCGGGCCGTGGTGCAGCGGCATCTTGCCGCCAATAAAGCCAAGGTCCTTGGCGACGTCGGGACGGGCACCGGTGGCGTACATGGTCAGTTCGTCGCGGACCGGTCCGCCGAGGAGCGCGTAGACCGGTTCCTGCCGGATCTTGCCCAGCAGGTCGTAGAGTGCGAGGTCCACCGCGCTGATGGCGTTGAGGACCACGCCCTTGCGGCCGTAGAAAAGCGTGGACCGGTACATCTGGTCCCAGATCTTCTCGATGTCCGTGACGCGCGCGCCTTCGACGAACCGGGCCAGATGCTTCTCCACGATGAAGGCGCCCAGCTCGCCGGCGGTTGTGACGGCGAAACCGACGGTGCCGTCGTCGGCCTCGATCTCCACCACCAAGGTGCCGAGGACGTTGATCCCGAAGCTTTGGCGGGACTGACGGTATTCGGGGTAGACGGACATCGGCGTCGCGATGTGGTCATCGATCCAGTGGCCTGCGTCCTGGTCGTGGTAGTCGGCCCCGCCGCCGCGCAGCGTATAGGCGCGGACCTGACGGATGCGGTTTTCGATGCTCACTGGCTGTTCCTTGCTGAATCGATGCGGACCAATACTTTGCCGGCCGTACCGTCCGCGGCGGCGAGCCCGGTGAAGGCCGCGTCGGCGTCCTCCATGGAAACTTCACGGCTGATGAGTTCTGCCAGGGCCGGGGATCCCTGATCCACCCAGGCTGCTGCATCGCGGAAGTCCTGGTTGTTGTAGCAGAAGCTGCCCACGATCTCCCTTTCCTCCGTGGAAACACGGTAGGCGCTGAACGTCAACTCCGGCGAACCCATGCCGACCAGCGAGACGACGCCGCCGAACTTCGTGGCGTCGAGGGCACTGGCAATGGTGGGCTTAATGCCGACGGCGTCCACGGTGGTATCTGCGAGCGTGCCAAAAGCTGTCCGGACCTGCTGGTCCAGCGGAGCGGCGGTGGGATCGAGCGCGGTGGCGCCGAGCCGTTCGCACAGGGCGCGCCGGGCGGGATCCATTTCGGAGACGAGGACGTGGGCGGCGCCCTCCTGAAGTGCTGCCAGGATGACGGATTGCCCGATTGGGCCGCCGCCGATCACCAGGACCTTCTGGCCGGCGGCGATCCGTGCGCGGCGGACGGCGTGGAAGGCGACGGCAAGGGGCTCGATAAGGGCCCCGTACACAATGGGTGTTCCGGCGGACAGCACCACGACGTTGTCCGCGGGGACCGCCACTTGCTCGGCGAAGGCCGACACGATTGCCGGGTTCACTCCGATCACGGTCCGTTCCGGACAATGCTGCTGCTGCCCGGCCTTGCATGCCTCACAGGCGTTGCAGCTGATGAGCGGGTTGAAGGTGACAGGCTGGCCGACTGCGAAGCCGAATCGGTCTGTCCCTGTACCGAGGGCAGCGATGCGTCCCGCGGTCTCATGACCCATGACCTGGCCCGGCACGCGGCGCCCGTTCTCTCCGGTGTAGCCGTGAATGTCGGATCCGCAGATGCCGGTGGCAACCACGTCGATGAGGACCTCGCCGGGGCCAGCGGCGGGTTCTTCACGATCCGACACCACGAGCTGGCGGAAGTCTTTCAGTTCGAGTACTCGCATTAGTGCACCTTTTCGGCGATGGGCTGGGCCAGCGGAGTGCTGTCAGCGATCTTGCTGACCCGATGGCTGTTGAAGAGCAGGACGGCGCCGAGGAAGGCCGTAATGGCAAGCAGGAACAAACCGGCATTCGGACCGAAGGACGCCTCCGCCCAGGTCTTGGCTATGGGTGCCACGAAGCCACCCAGGCTTCCAATCGAGTTGATAAGTGCGATTCCGCCGGCAGCGGCGGCACCCACGAGCATCCCGGTGGGCAGTGTCCAGAACACAGGCTGTACCGAGATAAACCCGGCGGCACCCAGGGAGAGCGCGGCCAGTCCGATGGCCGGGTTGTCAGTGAGGGCCGATGCAAAGATGCCGACTGATGCTGCGGCGAGTGATGCGGTGGCCACGAGGCGGCGCTTCCCGGTCTTGTCTGCCAAGCGGCTGAGCAGGAACGTGGCGATTATTGCGATCCCCCACGGCACAGCGGTCATCAGTCCGACGCCGAGGCCCACTTTCGCGCCCACCAGCTTGGCGATCTGGGTGGGCAAGTAGAAAGTGACACCGTAGACGCTCATCTGGATGGTGAAGTAGATGAGGCAGAAGTAGAGGACCTTCGGGTTGGCCAGTGCGCGCAGGGCGCTCTTCGGGGAGTGGTCGGCCTTGACCTGGTCTTCAGCGTTGAGCGCCGCCACAAGGGTGGTCCGCTCACTGTCGTTGAGCCATTTGGCGTCCGTCGGGCCGTTGTCGAGGTAGGAGAAGGCCCAGATTCCGACTGCGACGGTCAGGGCGCCGGTGACGACGAACATCAGCTGCCAGCCCTGCAGCCCGCCCAGTCCGTCAAGGTCCAGGAGCATGCCGGAGAGGGGGCCGCCGAAGATGAAGGCGAGGGGCGCGCCGAAGTAGAACAGGCCGTTGACGCGGCCGCGGAACTGCGTGGGGATCCAGTAGGTCAGGTAAAGAATGACGCCGGGGAAGAAGCCGGCCTCGGTGATGCCCAGTAGCACGCGGAGGATGTAGAAGGCCCCTTCGGTCTGGGCGAACATCATCAGCGCCGAGACGATACCCCAGCTGATCATGATCCGCGCCAGCCAGATCTTGGCTCCTAGTTTGCGCATGAGGATGTTGCTGGGGACTTCCAGGGCAGCGTAGCCGAGGAAGAAGATGCCGGCTCCAAGTGCATAGGCGGCGTCCGCGAGGCCGGTGTCAGCCTGGAAGGCGGCCTTGGCGAAGCCAAGATTGGCACGATCAAGGAAGGCCAGGATGTACATCAGCAGAAGAACTGGAATGAGCCGGCGCGTAACGCGGCGGACAATCGGCGCCAGCGCTTCGCTGGTGGGAGCCGTCACTTGGTTGGACACTGTAACTCCTCGTTGAGTTCACGATTATGAATTGTTGTTCACAAATGTGAACAGCACGAGTATGGCACAGGCCACAAGGTGGTGGCAAGCATTCAATTTCGGGTTACGCGGAGCGTGCGGGAGCGGGGGCCGGCTCCGGGAATGATCCCGCCGCTGGGACCACAATGTCCGGTTCCCGCACTCCGAGCAGAGCGCGGATTTCCTGGGCTGCCGCCACGAGCGGTCGCAGGACGCTCCCCGGCCAGTCCGCGTCAGTCCGGGCGGTAGGCATTGTGACCGAGAGAGCGGCGTGCATGCCGCCTCCCGCCTCGCTGGTCAGCGGGACGGCGACACAGCGGCATCCATCAAGATATTCCTCGTCGTCGACCGCGAACCCGGTTGCTTTGGCAGCGGCCACCAGTTCCGCCAGTGCCGTGACGTCGGTGACCGTTTTATCGGTCAGCCGGGGCAGCGCCACCGAATCGAGGCGGCGCCTGGACTCGCCGGGTTCAAGCATGCTGAGCAAGGCCTTGCCGATCCCCGTTGCATGGGCCAGAAGGCGCATGCCAACCGAGGAGCCAAGCCGCATGCCGCCGGACGTCTGGCTGATGGCGATGTACACGTTCTCGACACCGTCGAGAAGCGCGAGCTGAACTGTCTCTCCCAGCGAAGCGGAGAGCCGGTCCATCACGGGCTTTGCGACGTTGGCCAGCGTCTGGTGGCCGGTATACAGCTGGCCTACCTGCCAGGCCCGAAGCCCCAGCGAATACTGTTTATTTGAGGTGCTGTGGTCCAGCCAGCCGGCGGCGCACAAGGTGCTCAGCAGCCCATGCGCGCTTGAGCGCGGCAGGTGAAGCCCTTCGAGGATTTCGGTGAAACTGGCCGAGCCCTTGCCCGCGACGAATTCGACCACGGTGAGCGCGCGGTCTGCGGATTTTACGGTCGGGTTGCCCCGATCTTCACTCATGTCTGCTCCCGGGGTCTGGGCGTCCAGCTCGAGGCTTAGCCTTGAGTGATGTGACGGACCTGTTCACATACTTGAATTGTAGGCGGGCGAGTCCCTCCCGTCGCTCCGGGACACAGACCCGCGCCGGGATGCCGGGCTACGAGGCCGGAGTTGCTAAGGACTCCGGCAGCTGACAATAACGCCATCCTTTACGCTGCCGGCGTCGAATTCCTGTCATGAACTACTACAGCCCGGCGGCGCAGGAACGGGTTCGGGACGCCGCATACGATGCAGTCGAGAAGGTCCTCAACAGCATGTTCGAGCCCCTGAGCCGGCATGCCCTCACCGCACGGTGGAACCAGGCCTGCGAGGCGATGGCGAAGCACCTTGAAGCGCAGGACAACGGCGACGAATGACGCGCTGGGCGGCAAGCACGTTGCGAGCCGCATCAGGACCTCCCGTCCCTTCAGTCCTGCAATTCGCCGCCGCGTAGAACTTCACGGCAAGATGTGAGCATGTCGCCCCGGCGCTGGGGTTCTTCGGCCGCCGCACCAGCTACGCCGTCGACGTGGCTCCGGGCCAGCCGGGGGAGCTGCTGCTCAAAGGCCCGCAGGTCTTCCAGGGCTACTGGAACAACCCGGAGGAAACCGCGAAGACCCTCACCTCTGATGGCTGGCTGCGCACCGGCGACGTCGTGACCGTGGACGGGACGGCTTCACCACCATCGTGGACCGGGCCAAGGAACTGATCATCACTGGCGGCTTCAACGTCTCGCCCACCGAAGTGGAGAGCGTGCTCCGCCTGCACCCCGATGTCCGGGACGCCGCGGTGATCGGCAAGTCGCTCGAACGCGGCGGCGAGATGGTGGCGGCCGCCGTCGAACTTGAACCGGACACCGAGCTGGACGAGGATGCCTTGCAGGCACACTGCCGCGAGCACCTCGCCGGCTACAAAGTCCCGAAGCGGATCGTGGCGATCGGGGACATGCCGTCACTGGACTCCCGCGCGTAAGGATGCGGGCTGGCGGCTGGCTTCAGGCACCCCAACTGACGGCTGACCGCGTCCGCCCTTATTGGCTCCGCTGGCCACTTGCCGGCCCTTTTTCAGCCGACGGCAATCCTCTTGCAGATCAACACAGCGGGCACGATGGCCAAGACGAGCAGGAGGCCGAGATGCCAGCTCTCGAGCCGACCTAGTTGGGAAATACCCCAACTCAGCAGGTACCAGAAAACGATAGTCAGGCCGATTCCCAGAACAGTCAGTAGAAGTCTGTGCATGTTTGCCCCCAAGTAATTGAACAAAAACACCGTCTACCGAGTTGCCGCAACCATACCGCCAGCTCTTGCTTCGGCACAGCCTCTGGACGTGCTCTCACGTTCAGGTTCTGAAAGGCGCGGAATGTCCTTGTCTCGCGGATGGGTTGCGTTCGGCGCTGCGCTCATGGCCGCACACAACCCATCCGTTCCTTGCCCTGCGGGTCGCCCCGGCCCCGTCGGGCGCAGCTGCGCGATGGTCCGCCGGCAGGCAAAACATGCTCCGGTACGTCAGACCCGCCCCGCCCGAGCGCAACGGAACGATCACCTCATGGGCACAGCAACCATGACCCGCATTGTCACCGGCGGCACCACGGAACCGGTGGCTGGCGTCCGGGCCGTCGAAGACGGGTTGTCGACACGGAATCCGGGCAGGCCTACCGTGGTCATATGAGTGACAATGCCGCTGATGGGGTCCTGGCCGGTGAAGGCGGTGACGGCTCATGAGCAGCGGCGGCAGCGCGTTCCGGCGCCGGGTGAAGCGGGCGGCTGAGCTCCGCGCCGTCCGGTCCGCCGGCAGCACGGCCCAGGAGCATGACGAGCTGACCGCGGCCGAGGAGGAACTCCGGCGGAAGCGTGCGAAGGTGGACGACGCCGCCAAGGCCGAATACCTGATCCGCGACGCCATGGCGCAGGGAAAATTCGACAACCTGAAGTACGCCGGCAAGCCCATCCCCGGGCTGGGGGAGGCGTATGACCCCGACTGGTGGGTCAAGGGCCTGCTGCAGCGCGAGAACATCACCGGGCTTGGCCCGAAGGCCATTCTGCTCCGGACCGAGGACGCCGGTCTGGACGCCCGGCTCGAGGCCCAGTTCAGCGAGAAACAAGTGCGGGACATTCTGGAGGACTTCAACGCACGCGTCGTCGATGCGAGGCGGCAGCTCCAGGGCGGGCCGCCGGTGGTCACGAAGACCCGGGACGTCGACGCCGAAGTGGAACGCTGGCGCGCGCGCCGGGCGGCGGCCGCCGCTGCGGCCCCGCCGGAGCCGGAGGCCCAACGCTCCTGGTGGCGCCGGCGGAAGACGACTTAGCGGCAAGGAATGACGCAATGCGGCGGCGGCGGATTGTCCGCCGCCGCCGCCGCCGCCGCATTGCGTCCCGGGTATTAGTAGGACGTGCCGCCGCCCAGGACCTGCCGGGGAAGGTCTGCGCGGGCAGTTGCCAGGTGACTGGCGGCCGCCTCCAGCATGTGCGACAGGTCGTTTGCGACCGCAACGAAGGTGAATCCCTCCTCCAGGCGGCGGGCAGCGTCCTCGCCGCTGCCGACGTAGATGCCGCTCGCAATACCCGCCGCCTCGGCAGCAGCCCGGATTCGTAAGAGTGCCGCTTCGAAGGCGGCGGCCGCATCGGGATCGCCAGGGAATCTCGCGCCCACGGCCAACGACAGATCGATGGGGCCGACAAACACGGCATCGAGCCCGCTGACCGCGCAGATTTCCTCGACCCCGGCGAGTCCCTGCGCGGTTTCGATCATGACGATCCGCAATATCTGCCCATCCCTTTGGGACAGTTCCCTACCGTCCGAGAGCTGCGTACGCATGGGTCCGAAGGACCGGTTGCCCTGGGGCGGGTACATCGACGCCCGCACGATTTCCGTTGCCTCGGCCGCGGAGTCGACCATCGGGACGATGATTCCGGACGCGCCGGCGTCGAGCGCCTGCCCGATGTACTCGGCACGCGCCGCCGGGACCCGGACGAAGCCGGCGGTGCCTGCTGCGCGGACCGGCCCGAGGCCTGCCAGCCAGCCGCGGAAGTCCGTAGCACCGTGTTGTCCGTCCAAGACGATGAAGTCGTAGCCGACGCCGGCAAGCTTCTCCGCCGCCAGCGCCGAGTCCAGCACGGACCAGTAGCCGACGGTCTGCTCCCGACCTCGGAGTTTGTGCACAGTTGATTCGCTCATTGGCGTTCCCTTTCGTTGTTGCCGCACCCTAGTCGACCTTCTTGACCGCAAAGATGGAGAACAGGCTGCCGAAGATTGCCATGCCGCGCATGAAGAACAAGCCAGTCACGTTGCTGCCGATGCTGGAGCTCCCGACCGGAACGGGGCCATTCAGTTGTGGGTGATCTGTGATTCTTGAAGCTACTGCCTCGGGGTGCCCGTCGGTCAGGGTCGTTTCAGATGTCTTTGAGTCCGTCAGGATGTCGGACAGTCGGATCTTCGCGGTGTAGAACGGCCTGCAGCGAATGACCACATGTCCGGCGACGACGTCGACGCAGACGCGCATGCTCAGGACCGGCCAGGTGAGAGCGATGACCCCCACCAGGAGCTAGGCGCCGGCCTCAGGGTGGTCGGCGTCGAAACCGGCCAACAGGCGCCGGGCGGCCGTGTCCATGTGCGAGCGCATTGCCGCCGTGACGGCAGCCTCGTCGTGTGACTCCAGCGCGCGGAAAATTTCCCAGTGTTCGGCGAGGGCCGCGGCCGCATGACCCTTCTCCGTCAAGGCCCGGTCAACCCAGATGCGCAGCAGTGAGCGGATGCTCTGGAGGAGTTCCTTGAGGACCTGGTTGCCCGAGCTGGTGGCGATTTCCCGGTGGAAGGCGGCGTCGGCCTCCACGAAGGCGCCCAGATCGTCGAGGCTGTGCTCCATCGTGGCGAGGTTGCCGCGCATGCCCTGCAGCGCCTCGTCGGTGATCCGCTGGGCCGCAAGCTGCCCGGCCTGCACCTCGAGGCCGCCGCGGAGTTCCACAAGCTCGCGGGTGCGCGGGGCGCCCAGCATGAGCCCCCAGCTGAGGGTGCGGGGCAGCAATTCGGAAATGCCGTCGCGAAGGTAGGTTCCGGAGCCGGGCCGGACGATGACGATTCCCAGGATCTCCAGGGCGGCCAGCGCCTCCCGGACCGCGGAGCGTCCCACACCGAGGGAGGCGGCGAGCTGGCGCTCCGCCGGCAGCCGGGTCCCGACGGCGATCTCGCCACTCGTGAAATAAGCCAGCAGGCGTTCCGCTACCTCGGACACCACCGAACCCTGCTCCATGGAACCGAGCGCAGCACTGATTTTGGCCGTCGAGGCGGCGGAGTTAGCGGGCACAGTCAAAGCCTAACAACCGGAGCCCACGGCAGGGCGCACTGGACTGCTTCAGAAATAAACATGTCAACCGGTTGACCAATTTCCCAAACGGTCTTATGGTGTTAATCACACGCTTAGTACCGGCCCGGCCAGCTTTCCCGAACTAGGCACAGAGACACATCCCAAGGCATCCAGCGCAGGAAGCCGCCGGGAGACCAACATCTAGGAGTCAATGTGGACACCACACAATCAGTGGTCGAAAGATCTGCAATCAGGAAAGTGGCAATCCGGCTGGTGCCGTTTGTCGCCCTCATGTTCTTCATCAACTATCTGGACCGCACGGCCATCTCCTTCGCAGGCCCCAACGGCATGAACGCGGACCTCGGCCTCTCGGCAGCCCAGTTCGGCTTTGCCTCGGGGGTCTTCTTCATCGGCTACATCCTGCTGGAGATTCCCAGCAACCTGGCACTGCATAAGTTCGGCGCCCGCCGCTGGCTCGCCCGCATCATGGTCAGCTGGGGCATCGTCTCCCTGCTGTTCACCTGGGTGGGAAGTGTGGAGCATCTCTATGTCCTGCGTTTTATCCTCGGTGTGGCCGAGGCCGGGTTCTTCCCCGGCGCCATCCTCTTCCTCAGCCTCTGGGTCCCTTCCCGGCACCGCAGCAAGATCCTGGCCCTGTTTTACTTGGCCCAGCCGCTGACCACCGTCATCGGAGCCCCGCTGGCCGGCCTCCTCATCCAGCAACACGGCCTCTTCGGCCTCGAAGGCTGGCGTGTCATGTACCTCGGTGTGGCCCTGCCGGCCATCATCGTCGGCATCATCGCCTGGTTCTACCTCGCTGATTCCCCGGCCAAGGCCAAATGGCTGACCCCGGACGAGAAGACCTGGCTGACCGGCGCCCTGGAGACAGAGAAGAAGGAGACTGCCGCCAGCAACAAGCACGTCAGCGTCCGCACAGTCTTCGGCAACGGCAAGGTCTGGATGCTGTCCGCCATCTACTTCGGCTTCATCTACGGCCTGTACGCGCTCGGTTTCTTCCTGCCCACCATCATCGCCGGATTCGAAGGCCTTTACGGCACCAAGTTCGACGTCTTCCAGAAGGGCCTCATCACCGCCATCCCGTACCTGCCCGCGGCCTTTGCCTTGTACTTCTGGTCCAAGGACGCCACGAAGCGCGGCGTCAAGACCTGGCACATCGCCCTGCCCGCCCTGATCGGCGGCCTGAGCATCCCCCTGGCCTTGTTCGCCGGGTCGCCGGCCGCGACCATCGCCGTCATCACCATCACGGCCATGTCCATCTTTGCCGCACTGCCCAATTTCTGGACGGTCCCCACCCAGTTCCTCACCGGAGCCGCAGCCGCGGCGGGCATCGCCCTGATCAATACCGTGGGCAACCTGGCGGGCTTCAGCGCCGGCTACGTCACCGGCTGGGTCAAGGACTTGACCGGTAGCTATACCGTCCCCATGTTCGTCGTCGGCGGCTTCATGCTCCTCTCCGCCGTCCTCATGGTGGTCCTGAGCCGCTCCGGCAAGGTGAGCGAAGGAGTGACCGCCGAGGCCCTGGACCCGGCAGGAGCCGGACACCACTCCGAGCCTTAACATCCCGGGGCGTCCCCCTCACCCGGGGGACGCCCCGCACCACCCCCCACCGACCCGCCGCAGACACGTCCGCCGCCCCCAGAACAATTTCCCTTAGTTAGCCTCTATATTTTCCGGGAGACACCGCATGACCCGCCTGTTCAATGAACCTTCAGCCTTCGCTGACGAAATGATCGAAGGCTTTGTTGCCTCCCACAGCCGCTGGGTCAAGCGCGTCTCCGGAGGCGTGGTCCGCAACACCCGCAGCACCCCTGACACCGTTGCCTTGGTGATCGGCGGCGGCTCCGGACACTACCCGGCGTTCGCCGGCCTGGTTGGCCAGGGCCTGGCCCACGGCGCCGCCATGGGCAACCTCTTCGCCTCCCCCTCGGCACAGCAGGTGTACAACGTGGCCAAGGCGGCCGACAACGGAGCCGGCGTCCTGCTCGGATACGGCAACTACGCCGGCGACGTCCTGCACTTCAACCAGGCCCAGGAACGGCTCCGCAAAGACGGCATCGACTGCCGCAGCATTGCGGTCACCGACGACGTCTCTTCCGCACCGCCGGCCGAACGGGCCAAGCGCCGCGGCATCGCCGGGGACCTCACGGTCTTCAAGGTGGCCGCCGCGGCAGCCGAGGCCGGCTACACCCTGGACCAGGTACAGGAGATCGCCGAGCGCGCCAACGACCGGACCCGCTCCTTCGGCGTAGCCTTCACCGGCTGTACCCTGCCCGGTGCCGACCACCCGCTCTTCTCCGTTCCGGAGGGCCGCATGGCTGTCGGCATGGGCATCCACGGTGAGCCCGGCATCGGGGAAACGGACATCCCGACGGCGGACGAACTCGCCGAATTGCTCGTGGCCAAGCTGCTGACCGAAATCCCCGAAAACGCCGGCACCGGCACCGGCACAGACACCGGCAGCACGCGGCGCGTTGTCCCCATCCTCAACGGCCTGGGCAGTGTCAAATACGAGGAACTCTTCGTCGTCTACCGCCGCGTGGCACAGCTCCTCGCCGAAGCCGGCCTGGAGGTTGTGGACCCGCAGGTGGGCGAACTGGTGACCAGCTTCGACATGGCGGGCACCTCGCTGACCCTCTTCTGGCTCGACGACGAACTGGAAACCCTGTGGACCGCTCCGGCTGATGCCCCGGCGTTCCGCCGCGGCGCCGTCACGGCGGAGGCGCTCGAAACCCCCGCCGGCGGACAGGATTCCGGCGATCTCGACGACGTCGCAACCGCCATTCCGGAGGCCACCGCGGAATCCCGGGCCGGGGCCGTCCGTGTACTGGATGTGCTGGGCGCGGCGAAGACCGTGGTGGACGCCAACGCCGATGAACTCGGCCGGATTGATGCCATCGCCGGCGACGGCGACCACGGCATCGGCATGGAACGCGGAGTCGGGGCGGCCGTCGCTGCCGCCGCAGACGCCGTCGCCCGCGGGGCCGGAGCCGCCACGACGCTCCACCTCGCAGGTGATGCCTGGGCAGACAAAGCCGGCGGCACTTCCGGTGCGCTGTGGGGCATGGCGCTGCGGGCCGTGGGCGACGCCCTGGGCGACTCCAAGGCTCCCGACGCCCGTGCTGTCACCGACGGCGTGGCCGGCGCTGCCGCCGCGGTCATGGAATTCGGCAAGGCAAAACCAGGCGACAAAACACTGGTGGACGTCCTGGTCCCGTTCCGCGACTCCCTCAGCGCAGGCGTCAACGCCGGCAAGTCGCTCGGCGACGCCTGGGCCGCGGCAGCCAGCGTGGCCGAGCAGGCGGCCGAAGGCACCGCCCGGCTGCTGCCGCTCATGGGACGCGCACGCCCCCATGCCGGGAAGAGCCTCGGCACCCCCGATGCCGGTGCCGTCTCCATGGCGCTGATCGTACGGGCAATTCACACCACCCTCATCGAGGGCACCCCCGCCGAGAACAACACAGTCAAGGAGAACGCATGAGCGCCAAGCTGCGCCTGGTTATCGGGGCCGACGACGCTGGATTCGACTACAAAGAGGCACTGAAAGCCGATCTCGAGGCCAGTGATCTCGTCGAATCCGTCCACGACGTGGGCGTGGATGCCACCAGCCACACGCCCTACCCCTCAGTGGCCATCGCGGCTGCCGAACTCATCGCCGCCGGCAACGCGGACCGCGCCCTGCTGATCTGCGGAACCGGACTGGGGGTCGCAATCGCCGCGAACAAGGTCCCCGGCATCCGGGCCGTCACGGCCCACGACAGCTATTCCGTGGAGCGTTCCGTCCTGAGCAACAACGCCCAGGTGCTCACCTTCGGCCAGCGTGTTGTAGGCCTGGAACTTGCCCGCCGGCTCGCCAAGGAATGGCTGGGCTACACGTTCGACGAATCCTCCGCTTCGGCCGGGAAAGTCACGCTGATTAAGGACTACGAAGGTGTCACTTCCTGCTAAGCGCAGCGCCCCCGGTTCCGTGCCGCCGAAGGCCATCGCCGAGGTCGGCGGTCGGTACGCGGAAGTAGGCCATGCCGAGAGGCGCCGCATCTTCGGCGACGACGACGACGTGATCGGACTGAAGACTGCCGCCGCCTACCGCAACGGGCTCGCGCCTGTCCTGTGCGTCGGAGAACCCGGCCGCGGGACGGCGGCGGACGCCGTCAGGTACTGCAGCCGCGAGATGGATGCGGTGCCGAACCGGGCCGAAAGCCTCGGCCAGTCCGGACGGACAATCGTCGGGTACGAACCGCAGTGGGCTATCGGCGCGGCCGAACCCGCCACGCCGTCCTTTATCAGCGATGTTATCCGGGGCCTTGATGCGCACCTTCGCAGCCGTCCCGGACAGCCCGACAGCCCGGTCATCTACGGCGGCAGCGCCGGACCCGGACTCATCCGACAGTTGGACTCCGGGGTGGCCGGGCTCTTCCTGGGCCGCTTCGCCCACAACCCGGCCGCCCTCAGGACCATCCTGGACGAGACCGCCGAACGGCTGGGGCTTCTGGCCCGGACAGGGGCGACGGCATGAGCATCAGCACCATAGGACTGAGCAGCTATGCCTTCTTCTGGCAGCTCTCGGAGAAGCTCTCGGAGCCCATCAGCCTCCACGAGGCGTTGGAGCGCACCGCGGGCCTCGGCGTGGACCTGTTCCAGATCTGCGACTACGCACCCCTCGAATCCATGAGCGAGGCGGAACTCGGAGACATCCGGGCCACCGCCGACTCGCTGGGAATCGCGCTGGAACTGGGCACCAAAGGCATCCGCCCGGATCACCTCCGGAAGTTTCTGCGGATTGCCCGCATCCTTGGCTCGCCGCTGCTGCGGACCATGTTCAACGTGCCGGGCCACTCTCCTTCCGCGGAGGAAGCTGCAGCGATCTTCACTGCTGTGCTGCCGGAGTTCGAGGCCGCCGGGGTGAAGATCGCCGTGGAAACCTACGAACAGGTTCCCACAGCCCGGATCCTGGACGTCATCCGCAGCGTGGACAGCCCCTTTCTGGGTATCTGCAGCGATCCCGCCAATACGGTCGCGGCCCTTGAGCTGCCCCGTGACGTGATTGAGGCCGTCGCGCCCTATGTCCTCAACATGCACATCAAAGACTTTGCGTTCAGCCGCAAGGAGGGGTGGGTCGGGTTCACATACGCCGGCGCGCCGCTCGGCGAGGGCCTTCTCGACTATGACTACATGGCCGGAAAGCTTCAGCCCAAAGAAAGAAACATCAACCAAATTGTCGAGCACTGGCTGCCGTGGCAGGACTCCGAAGAAGAGACCATCCGCCTCGAAAACCAGTGGACCCAGCAAAGCCTCGATTTCCTAAGGAGCAAGTGAAATGTCAGCAGAACAATTGACCGTCGCCATCATCGGGGCCGGAGGCAAAATGGGGCTGCGTGTTTCAGCCAACCTCCAGAAGAGCGCCCACACCGTCTTCTACAGCGAGAACTCGCCCGCCGGACAGGACCGCGTCCGCGCCGAAGGGCGCGAGATCAGCAGCACCGAGGACGCCATCAAGGACGCCGACGTCGTGATCCTCGCCGTCCCGGACACCGTACTGGGCGTCGTTTCCCAGGGTGTGGTTCCCCAGATGAAGTCCGGCGCCATCCTCCTCACGCTGGACCCCGCCGCCGCCTACGCCGGACTTTTGGCCAAGCGCGAGGACGTCGTCCAGGCCGTGGCGCACCCGTGCCACCCGTCCGTGTTCCTGGAACGCACCACCAAGGAGGAATGGGCCGATACCTTCGGCGGCCAGGGCGCCCCCCAGAACGTGGTCGCCGCCATCGACGAGGACGCCTCCGAGGAGAGCCGGGCCGCCGCCGAAGCCACCATCAAGGTCATCTACGCCCCCGTGATCGACGTCCACTGGGTCACCGTGAAGCAGCTTGCCATCCTGGAACCCACCCTCGTGGAGACCGTGGCCTGCATGATCGGCACCCTGCTGAACGAGGCACTTCACGAGACCGTACACACCGCCGGCGTCCCGGAGGAAGCAGCCAAGGCCATGCTTTTCGGCCACGTCCAGATCGCCCTCACCAACGCCCTGCGCGGCTCCAACCCGTTCTCCGAGGCCTGCGAAATCGCCATCCAGTACGGCAAGGACACCATCATCAAGGACGACTGGAAGAAGATCTTCGACGACTCCGAGCTGGACAGCGTGATCGCCAAGATGCTCAAGCTGGACTCCGTCAACCGCTGAGTTCCGACGCACCGACAACGGGCCGGGCGGCTCCCTGAGCGGCAGGCGCGGAAGAGGGCGACGGCGGGATGCTCCCGCCGTCGCCCTCTTTGCCACGTTGGCAAAGCCCGGAGCGTTCAGTAGGCAGCCCGGCCGCCGGGCCGGGCGGAGTCCCGCTTGGGCTCCTTCCGGGCGCGCAGCGCGTAGACACGCGCCCGTTCGCTCGAGAGGGCAAGGATCAGCAGGATGTCGAGCGTCAGCCCGGGGAGGTTGGACTGCAGTGTGATTCCCGGGCCGCCGTTGAGCACGTCGAGGGCCTGGAGGAAGATGGCCGACGCACTCAACGCCATTGCCGAGGTACGCGCCCAGTTCCGCCCCCGGAACACGAACCAGGCGAGCAGCAGCTCCGCCACCGCAAATACGAGCACCACCACGAGTGACGCGAGGAGCATGCCTTCCGCCTGGCCGACGGTGATTCCGGAACCGTTTTCTGATTGAAGCAGCGGTTCCAGATGCTCCTCCTGGAACAGGAAGATCGAGAGCGCCAGGAGGCCGGCGGCCACCGCCCGCGCACCGACGAGGGCCGCGCCGATGATCGTGGGGGCGGGCCGCTTGCTGCGGCTGTCGCTCGGGGGCCCGGCAGCGGATGTCCCGGGCGCGGTGGCCTTCCGGAGATCGACGATGGGAAGGTCGCCGTCGGTGGTGATTGTGTCGCCGCCGCCATTGCGGGAGTGGTAACCGGTCGAGAAATCGCGGATCACCCTGACTGCCGCCGCCGGATCGGCCCGGACGATGCTCGCAACAATGTGGTCGCGTTCGGCGTCAGTCCGCTCGTCGATCTTGTGGGTGATCTGCAGGGTGAAGAGCGAAAAGCCGACGCTGCGGTCGTAGGTTCCGGCGGCCAGCCAGTCCGCCGCCAGCCCGCCGGGGAGCAACCAGCCTGGCGGGCAGCGCCAGAAGCGCACGTGGTGGCGCTTTCCCGGGGTCCCGTCGACTTCCTGCTGGTAGGCGAAATCCTGCTGGCGGCCGAACAGGTACAACGGACTCACCGGGGCCTGGAGATAGCTGCGGCGAAGGACGGTTGCGGAGACTATTCTGCGGCTGCTGGCCAGCGTCAGGTCATCAGCCAGCGTCCATCCGCCGGCCCGCATCACGCCGTGCACCTGCGGCTCTGATCCCAGCAGGGCCACATTGACCGGATCGCCGAGCAGCCCGTCGCTGGTGCGCGCCCGCCCGATGAAGTAGTCCGGAACGTAGATGCGCGTCAGGATCCGGTGCAGCCGGGGGAGTACCAGATAGGCGAGGAGCGCCCAGAAGACGAACATGGACCAGAGCTGGGCCCAGCCCCACTGGAAGCTCTCCTGCAACAGCAGGGACGTCAGCCACACTGCCGAGACGCCACCGACCAGGAAGAACACTTTGTCCAGCATCGAGTAAGGAGTCTCGCCACTCACGGCGTGGACCTCAACCTCAACGTCGGGCCTGGTCATGACGGCCATATTACTAGGCTGTGACCGTCAGATGGTGCGGGGTGCCTTCTCATGTCCGGGCCAGCAGCAGCCGGGGCGGAGATATTTCATCGAGGCGATTCCTCGCCGCAGCTATCAGTGGCTCCCTGCCCTTTCACGATCCCGCGGACCAGCCGGAGCCCGGTCGGGCGCGTAGGGAAAAGCCGGCGGAAACAGCTGCCCAGGCGTCCGGCGTTCGGTGTCACGGTCGGAATAGGCATCGCGCATCGTGGTGAAAAGTCTCTGGGCCTCGTCTTTCAAGGCCTGGACATCAATACCGGGGATCCGGCCGTCTCGCATCACGAGGCGGCCGGCGACGACGGAATGCGTCGCCTGCCGGGCCGTTCCGCTCAGCAGCAGGGTTCGAATTGGATCGTCGATGACGCCGTCCCTGATGTCATCCAGAGCGAAGGCGACGAGATCAGCCTGAGCGCCGACTTCCAGCTTCCCAAGGTCCGGCCGGTCCAGAGCTCGGGCACCGCCTAGCGTTGCCGCTTCAAAGTAGTGCTCCGCCGGGGCCGCGTCCAGCTTGCCATCGATCAGCTTGGCCAGCTGCACGCCCGTGTCCATGCCTCGAATGAGGTCCGGCGGGAAGGAATCCGTTCCGAGGCACAGGTTGATTCCGGCGTCCCGGAAAGCGGCGAACGAGTCCAGGGCCATGCCATATCTGAGGGATGTGAGCGGGCAGTGGATGATGGTGACACGGGCGTCCGCCAAGGTCTGCAGATCGCCTCGATCGTCACCGTCCACGAGAGGGTTCCGGTCCACGAAGATCCCGTGCGGGATGAGCAGGCGCTCACGGATCAGTCCCGTCTGCTGCAGGAGCTGGAGAGGCGTCAGCCCGTACCAGCGCTGCAGCAGCTCCCGCTCCGTTGCGCCCTGAAGGCAGTGCAGCCGGACCAGCGCGTGCCGTTCATGGGCGATTGCAGCCGTAGCGCGCAGGAGATCGGCGGTGAGGGTTTCAATCCTGCACGGCAAGAGCACCCCGTTGACCAGCGGATCCGCCAGTTCCTCGGCGTGGTCCAGGAACCGCACGGCGTCGGCAAGCCCGGTGCGCCCCTGCTCCTCATCGAAGGCGACGTCCCGTTTCCCGTCGGGCCTGACGACGTTCACTCCGGAACGGTAGGCAGGGCCCAAGTAGCCGCGCAGCCCGATCTGCCGGGATGTTTCAGCCATCTCCGCGAGCTCTTCGAAACTTTCTGCCCAGGCGGAATGGATCTCCGAGGCTATGGGCATATACGTCGTGACGCCGTGCAGGGCCAGCTGCACCAAGGCGTATTTCCGGATGGTTTGCCGCTCCTGCGCGGTGAAGACGTCCGCGCGGCGGTTGCGGAAATAGTCTTCGGACCATTGCAGGCCATTGGCCCGGTCCGCGGACGCCCACGAATCGATCAGCAGGTGATCAATGTCGGTGAGTGCGTCAAGATCGATCAATCCCGGGGTGATGAGGGAGCGGCCCAGATCAAACGACTCGTCCGCCGGACCCTCGTAGTCCGGCCCGACGTACACAATGCGACTGTCCTCATAGACAACGTCACCGTTGCGGATGAGAACGTGCTGACCGGCTTCATGCCCGAGCACGAATTCCGCGCTGAATCTGGTGCGCAAACCAACCTCCGATTCGATGATCCGGGCGGACCTCAGTCGGACCGCACAAACAAAACCATAGCGGTTTTGGTATACCGACGCTAGAGCGGGACTTTGACGGACGTCGAGAGTGCCCGGCTAAAAACCCTCCGAAGAGCCAAAATAAAAAGTGATTTACATCTCGACACGGCTCACCTATTCTATTTTGGTATACAAAACGGCTCCTAGCAGGATGCACCTCCACCACCCCGCCCCAGCTACCGCCTCGTACCGGCGGAAGACCTTCCCCACAAGGACAGTTACCCCATGGCGTCAGAAACCCAGCTCATCGATCAAACCCCTGGCCCGGTCCAGGAACAACAGATCACCCGCCGTCACTGGTGGACGGTCGTGGCCGTTTCCTTGCTTGTCTCAGTGGCGGCGGTCTTGATCGGCACCCATAAGTTCCAGCTTGGGCCGGCCCCCGTGGTGCTCTTCCCCATCATCTGGGCCGTGGTCCTCGGTGGAATCCTCGGAACCCAGCGAGTCCGGCGTGTTTCCGGTGCAAGCCGCGCCGTTGCCACGCTGCTCCTGGAGATTGGCATCATCCTCTTCCTCGCCAGGCTCGGCACCCAGATCGGGCCTTCCCTGGCGAAACTCACCGAGCTGGGCCCGGCGATCCTCCTTCAGGAAGTGGGTCATATCTTCGGCACCGTCATCCTGGCGCTGCCGGTTGCCGTGGCCCTGGGGCTGGGCCGCGTGGCGGTCGGAGCCACGTGGTCCATCGACCGCGAGTCGTTCCTCGCCTATGCCATACAGCGGTTCGGCGTCCGGTCCGGGGAGTATAGGGGCGTCTTCTCGGTGTGGCTTCTCGGCAGCCTGTTCGGCGCCGTGTTCATCTCCCTCCTGGCAGGTTTCCTTGGCGGACTGAATATCTTCGATCCGCGCGCGCTCGCCCTGGGGCTTGGCCTCGGCTCAGCATCGATGATGCTTGGAGGCGTCGGGGCACTGTCCCTGCTGTACCCGGACCAGGCCGGCGAAATCATGGCACTGGCCGCGTTGTCCAACCTTGTCACCAACATCGTGGGCTTCTATGCGGGAGTATTCCTGTCCCTGCCGCTGTGCCGCCGCCTCTACGCGTTCTGGAGCCGTCTCTTCGGAAGGGATGACGACGGCGCGTCCACCCGCCGGGTCCGCAACACGGCGGCGGCGCCCGCCCAAACGCGGCTTGCCCCTCCGGTGGCAGTGGACGTCGATCCGCCCCTCAGGGTGACCCGGGTGACCGCGATTCTCGCCTATGCGGTCACCGGAGCATCGGCTCTTTTGATGAACTTCGTCGGGACAAAGAGCGTCACGTGGAATGACGCCCTTGGCGTGGCCGTGCTGGTGCTGCTGACCGGCCTGTCATTCCGCCTCGCCCGGTTGCTGCCTTCGGTGCCATCCAGCGTGTGGGTACTGACCTTAACCACCGTGCTTTCGGCGCCGTTCCTGCCCACTGCGGGGCTCATCGCGGGTCTCACCCAGCACCTGGACGTCATCCTCATAGGGCTGCCGGCACTGACACTGATCGGGCTCACCGTTGGCAGGGACATCAAGGCGCTGAAGTCCCTGAGCTGGAAGATCGTCGTCGTCGCCCTCCTGACCTACAGTGCCTCCTTTGTTGCGGCGGCCGCACTGGGCCAGTTTGCGCTCGGCGGCTAGCGAGGCTGCCGCGGAAAACCGCCGTCGCCCCTCTGCGCGCCTGACACTCAGACTGCTTTGGTATCCCAAAATGAGTCTGAGACGCGCGTCGTCCCCCGTCTTCTTCCGCTCAAGTCCACTCCCAACCCCAGGATGAGTATTCTTGGTATACCAAATAAGTCAGGAGACGACTGTGGAAAAAACCGCCAAGCGCCCACGGGGCGGTCCGGAACCCGGGCGGGAGCCAAGGCCGCATTGACCCTTATCGCTTTGACCCTCGTTTCCATCAACCTTCGGCCGGCGATTACGACCATTGCCGGATCCATGGGCCAGCTGGAAGAAGGGCTCGGGGTGGCTGCTCAGACGCTCCCGCTCCTGGCGGCGCTTCCGGTGCTTGCCTTCGGGATTTCCGCACCATGCGGGCCGTGGCTCGCCCGGCGGCTGGGCGCGGGGAGGGCCGTCGCTCTTGCGATGCTGCTGCTTGCCGTGGCACTGACCGCCCGTGTGCTGGTACCTGCCCTCATGCTCCCCGGGACTTTCCTTGCGGGGATGGCCATCATGACGGCAAGCGTGCTGTTGCCCCAGATCGTCAAAGCCAATCGGGGCTCGGGCTGGTGGACTGGTCTGTGCAGCATGGGCTTCGGTCTCGGGGCGGCGTTGGGAGCCGGGCTGATTCAGCCGCTGCAACGCGTCCTGGGAGGAAACCTGGCGGGGGCGCTTGCGGTGTGGGCTGTTCCGGCGCTGCTGGGCGCGGTACTCATCCTGCGTCAGGGGGTCGGTCCGCCGGCACTGGTGGAGCCTGCCGTCTCCGCTCACGCGTCGTGCTCCTCCGCTGGCGGCCTGCCGGCGGGCACCCCGGGGCGCACCCGTGCCTCACGGCCGCTGCGGCAGCAGGCAACCGCCTGGGCAGTGACAGCGTTCTTCGGCCTGCAGGCGATGCTGTACTTCGCCGTGACCTCGTGGCTTACGGTCTACCTTGTCTCGAGAGGCCTGACAACCGGCGACGCCGCCGCACTCCTTGCCTGGTACAGCGTGGCAGGCCTCCCCTCCAGCCTGCTGGCACCGGTTCTGGCGAGCCGGCCGGCGATCCTCAAGGTCATGGCGCCCGGCTTGGGGCTGCTGGTGGCGGCCGCGTTGCTCGGTGTCCTGACGGGCCCGGCTGAGCTGCAGTTCCTTCTGGTGGGTGTTCTGGGCGTCGCCCAGAGCGCTGGATTCGGCCTTGCCGTTGCGCTCGTCGTGCTCCGATCGTCAGGACCCCAGGCCGCCGGGAGGCTTTCGGCGATGAGCCAGGGCCTGGGGTTTGCCCTCGCCTCGCTGGGGCCCTTGGGCGCTGCGCTGCTGCATGATCTGACGGGCGGTTGGGAGGCAACGTTCTGGGCCCTGGCCGGCGAAGCCGGGCTGCTGGCGCTGGCAGGATACTTCGCAGCGAAGGGGCCGATGGTGTCCGTCGACGCAAGGGACGTACCGGCCGCGGACGCCCAGCCGGCCGGCGTCGGAAGCTGAGCCGGGTAGAAGACACGCAAAGGAAAAGTGGCAGGTCCCTCGAGCGGAGGGGCCTGCCACTTGGCGTTGTGGGCTTAGGGAAGCAACTGCAGTTGGTCCGCCACGACGCGGCCGCGGTGGATCACGGTGCGGTCCGTGCCCCGGTCCATGACTGCGGAGGCGACCGTCTCGCCGTCCACCAGCAGCAGCTCGGCGGGATCCCCGGCCTCAAGGCCCGGCCGGTGCGCGGTCCCCTTCAACCGGGTGGCAGCCGGGTCCAGCACGCTGGCGCCGCCCACGGTGGCGATCGCCAGGCAGTGCTCGATCAGCTCATCCCTGCGGAAACCGTGTGTGAAGGCGAGCTGCCAGGTGCGGTCCAGCATGTCCGTATTGCCGTACGGGGACCAGTAGTCGCGCTGGCCGTCTTCCCCAAGGCCAACCCGGACGCCGGCCTCGGCCAGCAGCGGGAGCGGCAGTTGCCCTGACTGGGCGGGCGCCACGGAGGCCATCGAAACGTCCAACTCCGCGAATTCCTCGATCAGCCGGTGCGTGGTGGCCTCGGAGACGCTGCCCAGCTGGTAGGCGTGGGACATGGTGACTTTGCCCTGCATCCCCAGGGCGCGGGTGCGCTCAAGGACGAGGTCCGTGCTGAAGACACCAAGCTCGCCGGGCTCGTGGAGGTGGATATCGATGGGGACCTGATACTTCTCCGCGAGGCCGAAAACGATGTCCAGATGCCGGGCGGGATCGCGGTCCAGGCTGCACGGATCAATGCCGCCCATGACATTGGCCCCGGCCTTGAGTGCTGCCTCCATCAGCGGCACCGTGCCTTCCTCGAGCAGGAGGCCGGCCTGCGGGAACGCGATGATTTCGACGTCGGCCTGGTCCTTGAACTGTTCCTTGGCCGCCAGGACCGCGTCGAAACGCTCCAGCCGGCAGTCCACGTCAACCTGTGCGTAGGAGCGGACCCGGGTGGTGCCGCGCGCGATCATCCGGCCGAGTGTGTGGTTGACGCGTTCCTGGAGGGGGACCTCGGCGTGGCGCCAGTTCTGCCGGTCATTCATCATCATGGTCCAGACGCCGGGGCCGCCGGTGTGCTCGCGGAACGGCAGGCCGATGCGGGTCGAGTCCAGATGAACATGGACGTCGGAGAAGGACGGGAGCAGCAGCCGGCCGCGGCCTTCGACGACGGTTACCGGCCCGCCCAGGGGGCCGGACGAGTCCGCCGGCGTTCGAACCGGGTCATGCGGCTCGATGCCGGCGATCTTGCCGTCCTTTAGCAGGACGTCGCTCAGGGCCTGTCCCCAGGGACGGACGGCGCGGATCAGGGTAGTCAATGTAATGCTCCTTTGTGTTGGGTCTATTTCACACCGGCGGGGGCGGCAGCTGCCAGCCCCGCGTGGTGGCAGGCCGGGGCGGCTGGGCCGGCCGACGGGGGAATGTCGCTGATACAGAGCTGCTGCTGGCTCTCGGACAGCGTGCCGAACAGCGGGCAGCGGGTGCGGAAGACGCAACCGCTGGGTGGGTTGGCCGGTGACGGGAGATCTCCGCGGAGCCGGATCTTCACCTGTTGCCGGGCCTCGCGCGGATCGGGCAGCGGCACCGCGGACAGGAGCGCCTGCGTGTACGGGTGCCGGGGAAGGCGGAACAGTTCCTCACGGGGGCCCTGTTCGACAATCTTGCCGAGGTACATGACGGCTACCTGGTGGGAGATGTGCCGGACGACGGAGAGGTCGTGGGCGATGAAGATGTACGCGACACCGGTGTCACGCTGGATCTCCTGGAGCAGGTTGATCACCTGCGCCTGGACGGAGACGTCCAGGGCGGACACCGGTTCGTCGCACACGATCACAGAGGGTTGCAGCGAAATGGCCCTGGCGATGCCCACCCGCTGGCGCTGGCCGCCAGAGAACTCATGCGGAAAGCGGTTGTAATGTTCGGGTTTAAGGCCCACCTGCTCCATGAGTTCCTTGACGCGGTTCTTCAGCCCTGCGGGCGGATCGATCTTCTGCGCCACCATCGGCGCGGCGATCGCGGTACCGACTGTCTGCCTCGGGTTGAGTGACGCGAACGGGTCCTGGAAGATCATCTGTACTTCGCGGCGGAAGCTGTACAGATCCCGCCCGCGCAGCTTGCTGATATCGACGCCGCCGACGACGACCCGTCCGGAGCTGGGGTCCAGCAGGCGGGCGACCATGCGGCCCGTCGTGGATTTTCCGCACCCGGACTCACCCACAAGCCCGAGTGTCTGGCCTCGTTCGAGACTGAACGAGACGCCGTCGACGGCCTTGACCGAACGATGCCCGCCGGAGGAGAAGAGCCCGCCCTTGACGGGGAAATGCTTTTGAAGGTTCTCCACCTGGAGAATTGGCTGCCTGTCCATGGCGGGTCCTAACGCGAAGTCCGGATAGTGATGAGCTGGGGGCTGCTGAGATGGCAGCGCTTGCCGTGGCCAGCCTCCACCAGGAGCTCGGGCCGCTGCTCCCGGCAGACGTCGGCGCCGGCCAGCGCGGCGTAGTCGCACCGGGAGCTGAAGATGCACCCTGACGGCAGGTCAAGCAGCGACGGCGGCTGGCCGGGGATCGGGTTGAGGCGGCCGGAGGTGCCGGCGAGCGTCGGCATGGAATTGAGGAGGCCAAGGGTGTACGGATGCCGGGTGTCGTAGAAGATCTCGTCCACCGGTCCGGACTCGACACATTGGCCGCCGTACATGACAAGCACGGAATCGCAGACCTCGGCCACGACGCCCAGATCGTGGGTGATGAGGATCAGCGCAGAGTTGGTTTCCGCCTGGAGTTCGGCCATGAGGTCCAGGATCTGCGCCTGGACGGTCACGTCCAGGGCCGTGGTGGGCTCGTCCGCGATGAGCAGTTCCGGTTCGCAGATGAGGGCCATGGCGATCATGGCCCGCTGCCGCATGCCGCCGGAGAAATGGTGCGGGTACTCGTCGTAGCGCTGCTCGGGGCTGGGAATCCCCACCCGGCCGAGCATATTGATGGCCGCAGCCCGGGCCTGCTTCTTGCTCGCATGGTGGTGGACGAGGTAGGCCTCGGCAATTTGGTGGCCGACCCTGTAGAACGGGTGCAGTGCCGACAGCGGGTCCTGGAAGATCATGCCGATGTTCCGGCCACGCAGCTGGCGCATCCCCGACTCGGACAGCGTGATGAGGTCCTTGCCTTGGAACAGGGCCTGGCCGGAGACCTGGGCCGAGGTGCCTTTCAGCAGGCCCATCAGTGCCTGGCTCGTCACCGATTTTCCGGATCCGGATTCGCCAACGATGCCAAGCGTCTGCCCGCGCTCAAGGGTGAAATCCATGCCGTTGACAGCCGAGACCAGGCCGTCGTCGGTGGGGAACCCCACTGACAGGTTCCGGACGTCCAGGAAGGCGGCGGCCGCGCCGCCGTCCGCTGCAGGGGCTGGCGCGGAGGACGGGAAAGTGCCCGCCGAGCTGGGATGGGTCTGGGTCATTGGAGCCTCACTCGGGGATCGATGGCGGCATAGGCGAGGTCGACGGCGACATTGGCGACGATCACGAAGAAGGCGGCCAGCATGGTGATGGCCATGGTGACGGGCAGGTCGCCGGAAATCGCGGCCCGGACCGCGGTGAACCCGAGACCGGGCACGGAGAAGATCTGTTCGGTGAGGACGGCGCCGCCAAGCAGCAGACCGATGTCCATGCCGAGCATGGTCACGATCGGGGTGATTCCGGCCCGGACGCCGTGCTTGAACGTCACGGTCCGCGGGGCCAGTCCCTTGGCCCGGGCCGTGCGGATGAAGTCCTCACCGAACGTTTCAATCATGTTGGTGCGGGTGACCCGGATATAGGAGGCGCTGAACAGCACGGCGAGGGCAATCCACGGCAGCAGATAGTTCAGCACCCAGGCCCACGGCCCCTGGGAGCCGAACGGGCTGTTGATCTCATTGGTCGTGAACGGCAGGAGATGGAGCTGATTGACAAACACCAGCAGCAGGAACAGGCCCGTGACCGGGATCGGCAGCGAGACGCCCACGGACGCGGCGCCGACGATGAACTTGTCGGTGGCGCTACCTTTCCTGAGGGCTGCGAGCAGGCCGAGACCCACGCCCGACACCGTCCAAAGGACCAGGGCGCCGACTGCCATCGAGAGCGTGTAGGGCAGGGACCGGCTGATGATGTCCGAGACGTTCTCATTCGTCTGGAACGATTTTCCGAGGCAGGGCCACTGGCAGACGGATTCGGCGCCGGGGGCGCCGATCATGCGCGGCGAAACCAGGCCGCGCATGTAGTCGGCGTATTGGATGAAGAACGGCTGGTCCATGCCGAGGGCCACGCGCGCCTCGGCGACGCGTTCCGGCGTGCATTCCTGGCCGCAGGCAGCCGAGGCCGGATCAGCCGGACCCAGCTGGAACAGTGTGAAGGTGATGAAGCTGACGGCTATGAGTAGCAGGACCAGGGAGCCTGTCCGGCGAAGTATGAATCTGATCATTGTGGTTGCGGGCCGCCCGCCTGAAGCCGGGCGGCCCGCGTCTCCTTCTGTGAGGACCGGTTAGTGCTCGACGCCGACGATGGACAGGTCGATGCCGCCGAAGAAGTAGCCCACCTGGGCGTTGCGGACGTTGGAACCGACGACGCTGTTCGTGTGGCTGCGGACGAGCGGAATGATTGGGTAGGTCTTCAGGGCCTTTCCGAACTCCTCGGACCACTTCTTGCCCAGCTCCTCAGACGTCCCCGCGGTGTCCCGCAGCTCAAACATGGCCTTGGATACCTGAGGGTCGAAGTAGCGTGAGGTGTTGGAGAATCCGTAAGTGGTGCCATCGTTGTTCGGGCCGAGGATGGGGTCCGCCGAGGTCCGGATCGAAGCCGGATCGGCGCCCCCGCACCAGCCTGAACGTCCGATGTCCGGCAGCTGCTCGCTGGCCATGACGGAGTAGTAGTTCGGGGCCGGAATCGGCACCAGCTGTACCTCGATGCCCAGGGCCTTGAGGTTTTCCTGGACCACCGTGCCCGTGTTCTTGTAGGCGTCCCGGTTGTTGGCGTAGCCGAAGGTGAGGGACTTGGGGTACGTCTTGCCTTCCAGGAGTTTCTTGGCTTCGTCCAGCTTGGGCTTGCCGCTGGGATCGATCTCCAACTCCTGGGCCACGTAACCGCGCATCTTGTCGTTCAGCGGCGTCTGGGTGAGCTCGCCGAAACGGCGTCCTCCGTACTGGACCAGGATCGACTGGCGGTCCAGGGCAAGCGCAATTGCCTTGCGGACATCCGGGTCCGGGATCTTCTGCGTGTTCAGGCTCAGCACGTCGTTGCAGCCCAGCAGCCCCGAGGCGACCCGGTCCTTGACCTGGGCATCGGCCAGCTTGGCCGAATCCGAGGTCTGCAAGGCACCGTTCGAGTCCAGGGTGATGGCGTTGGTGTCTGCGTTGGCCAGCAGCTGCTGGCTGATGGTGGCCTGAGATGTGGACAGCGAGAAGCTGAAGGTGTCCGGGAGCGCCGGGCGGTTGGCATCCGTCGCGGGATCCCAATGCGGGTTGCGGACGAGCTTGAGCGACTTGCCGCGGTTGTACGATTCCACCATGTAAGGGCCGGACGAGACCGGGTGGTTCGTATAGTCCAGCTTGGTCTCCTTGTCCTGGGGCACAGGAGCGGTGTTGGACCGTGAGGCCAGCGCCGGAAATTCAGCGAACGGCTTCTTCAGGTGGAACACAACAGTGCGCTGGTCCGGGGTCTCGACTGCCTGGAGCACTGCGGCCGGATCCTTGTAGGGTCCTTTGTAGCCGCCGGCGTCGAGCGCGGAATTCAGCTCCTGGGGCGCCTGCGTGTAGACGTCCTGGGCGAAGGTGCGTTCGATGCCGTATTTGACGTCCGCCGATGTGATCGGCCGGCCGTCCTCGAACTTGACGCCGTCCCTGAGCGTGAATGTCCACGTGAGGCCGTCGGCGGAAACCTTCCCAGTGTCCGTGGCGAGGTCCGGGACGATGGTGGGCGGCTGGCCCGCGGTTTCTTTGGCCATGGTGAGCGTCCGGTAGTACAACTGTCCGACATTGGCCGTCTGGACGTAGTTGCTGTTTCCAGGGTCAAGCGTCTGGAAGTCGGAGGACATCAGGACATTGATGTTGCCGCCCTTCGTGGTGAAGCCGGGCTTGACTACCGCCGCGGCCAGCTCCGTCGCTGAGCCGCTGGTTTTGGTGGTGCCCGGCTGTCCCTGGGACGCGGCACAGCCGGTGGCGGCCATGGAGATCAGCACAGCAAGTGCCAGCACTCTGGATGGGTATTTCATGGTTCTCCTCATACGGGGTGGGTGATGGTGATGGGTGCTAGTGGCGTGATGCTTTGGGGTCCAAGGCATCACGAACGGCGTCGCCGAGCAGGTTGAACGCCAGGACAGTGACGATCAGCATGGCGCCGGGGACGGCCAGGAACCATGGATCGCTGAGGTACCAGTTGCCGGACTGGGCGGCGTTGAGCATCTGGCCCCACGACGGCGTCGGGTCCTTGACGCCGACGCCGAGGAAGGACAGTGCGGCCTCCGCGGAGATGTTGGTGGGGATGAGCATGGTGGCGTAAACCAGCACGACGCCCATCACATTGGGGATGATCTGCCGAAACAGCACGCTGAGGTGGGAGGCGCCGAACGAGCGGGCCGCCTCAACAAATTCACGCTCCCGGAGGCTGAGGACCTGGCCCCGGACGATCCGGGCAAGATACGCCCAGCCGAAGAACCCCAGGATGATTACCAGCGAGGCCATGGGCAGGAAGCTGCCCTGGCCCAGAGCGGTGCCGCGCAGCCGGGACTGAAGGATGGGCGTCAGTGAGAGCACCAGCAAGAGGTGCGGGAAGGCGAGGAAAAGATCCATGATGCGGCTGATGATCGCGTCCGTCTTGCCTCCGAAGTAGCCGGCCGCCGCGCCGAGCACAGTGCCAAGGACAACCGAGACGGCGGTTGACAGGAGGGCGATGGTGAGGGAGACCTGACCACCAAAGGCAAGCCGGGCGAACAGATCCCGCCCGAGCCCGGGTTCTACCCCCAGCCAGTGCTGCCCAGAGGGATACATGTAGCCGGGAAGTGGCAGGCCCGGGGTTTCGAAGTCATCAAGCACGTCGGGGCTGGTGTTGGAGGTGAAGGGATCATTTCCGGACCAGGCACTGAGGAAAGGCGCGAGGACGGCAAATAGCATGATTGCCACCACGACACAGAGGCTGAGCAGGGCGATCTTGCTCCTGCGGATCCTTAGCCAGGCCGTGGCCAGCAGCGACCGTGCGTCGGCGGGGACAGCCCTGAGGGTGGTTTGGGCGCCGGGGGACAAGGGGCGGCTCGCGCCGTCGTCGCTGTCGGCCGGGAACGGACTCGCAGCAGTTGGTTCGGCACCGGACTGAAGCTGGGTCATCGGGAACGCTCGATTCAGGGTCCAAGGAGCAAGCTCCATCGTTTTGTATACCAAGCAAAGATTAGAGCACCATTTGTGCGATGTAAATCACAAATTGGTGAGATCTGGAATACCAGAGAATGTTGTTGGTCTGGGTTCCACTGCGAAGTGGCCAGCCTGCCCTTCCCTTCGGCAAGGCACTGGGGCCGGGACCGCGGGAGGCATTGAAGGTGCCCGGAACCGACAGTCGGGCACGTGTATGCTCAGGTGGAACGCCGGGCGGCGCCGTCCGCCAGGGCCACGGGGTGAGTGATGAATGGCGGTGTGAGTGTGGTTGAACCGAAGGGGGATGCGCTGAACGGTCGGGACGACGAGGTCCGGGCTGAAAACGTGTATCAGTTGGTCCTTGAGGGCATTGTGGCCGGCAAATATGAGCAGGGAACGCGGCTGCGCGAACGGGAACTATCGGAACTGCATAACGTGTCAAGGATTCCCGTGCGGGAGGCCATCCAGCGCCTCGAACAGGACGGCTTCGTTGAGACCTTCCCCCGCAGGGGTGCGGCGGTCAGGCGGCTAACGCTCACAGACGTCAACGAACTCTTTGACGTCCGGCTCTGCCTTGAAACATTCGCTGCCCGGATGGCGGCAGTCCGGGTTGCGGGGGGCGAAAACGGCATGCGCCTGCAGGAACTGGTGGACCAAACACGGCTCGCCATCGACAGCGGCCGGACGGCGGACGTCGCGAGCCTCAGTGCGGAATTCCACGCCGAGATAGTCCGGCTTTCAGGCAACCGTCTGCTGGTCGAATCGGTCAAGCCACTCTTCGGCCGAATGCGCTGGATCTTCGGTCTGGCTCACAACCGCAGCAATGAACTCCAACGCGACGAACATGTGGAGCTCTGCGACGCTATCCTCAAGGGCCGTCCGGACCTGGCCTATGCGCTGGCCTACTCACATATCGAGTTGGGCCGTGAGCCGGTGCTTGCCGGGCTCGCCCAAACGCTAGCCCCTTGAGGATCGGCGACGCGTAGCCACATTCACGGCACCGCCCGGCCCTTCCGGGTCAGCAAGCTGCGCCCGTGGCTGGAGGCCCGTCACCCGAGCAGATCGTCCTCATAGCACCAGCGCCAGTCTTCGCCCGGTTCAATGCTCCGCATCACCGGGTGGCCCGTGGCGTCGAAGTGCCTGGAGGCGTGCGTTCCGGGCGAGGAATCACAGCACCCCACGTTGCCGCAGGCCAGGCACATCCTGAGGTGGACCGTCGTCGTGCCTTCCCGGGCGCAGTCCGCGCAATAAGCGTCGCGGGGCACGTCCGGGGACGTGGCGGACTCCAGGTGCCCGCAGATCCCGCCCGGCCGCGCGATGCCTTCCCCGCCTCCCTCGCCGGATGTGTCCAGCTCGTTCAGCGCGACGTCGAGCATTGATTCCTCAATGTCCAGCTGGTCCAGGACGGCGCTGAGGATCTCGTGGGCGTACTCGCCCCCGCTCCGCAGCTCCAGTACCTTGGCCCGCTCCGCGTCCAGCATGGCAAGGCGCAGCTGGGCGTAGCGCTGGCTCGGGGTGGCCGCTTCCGACGACGGCCGGCCGAGCCGTTCCCAGGCCGCCAGGCCGCGTTCCTGCGTGCGCCGTTGCAGCATGGCCACGACCTCCGGCGGATCGCTGTCAGTGCGGAGTTCCTGCAGGCGCTCCACCCCGGCGGCGGTAGCCAGTTGCATCAGGGAGGCCTGGTTCAGGGCGTCCTCGCGCTGGTCTGGGCCCTGCAGCCGCAGCAGCCGAACCATGGCCGGGAGGGTGAAGCCCTGGAGCGCCAGGGTGCCGCCGACCACCACCATGGCGGCCAGGATCAGCACCGTCCGGTGTTCCAGGTCCGCGGGCAACACCAGCACCGCGGCCAGGGTCACCACCCCGCGCATCCCGGCCCAGGACACGATTGCCGCGAACTGCCACGGCGGGGCGGGGTCATTCCGGCGCACGGCGGGGACCAGCCGGGGGAGATAGGTCGCGGGGAACACCCAGACCGGCCGGAGCACCAGCACCGCCAGCAGGATCACGGCGCAGCCGGTCCAGATCCGGGCGGCCCCCAGCGAGTCATCCTGGACGCCTTCAATGATGGTCCGGACCTGCAGGCCGATCAGCAGAAAGACGGAATTCTCCAGCAGGAACTGCACCGTGTTCCAGTTGCTGCGCTGGCTCAGGCGGGCGGCGCCGTTGGGCATGGACGGCGCCTTCGTGCCCATCACCAGGCCGGTGACGACGACGGCGAGGACCCCCGAGGCGTGGATCGCTTCGGCCGGCAGGTACGCGACAAACGGCGCCATCAGTGACGTCGAAGTATTGATCGCGACGTTCCGGATCCGCTTGCGGAGCTCCGTCAGGACGTAGGCCGCGGCCAGGCCAACCACCAGCCCGCCGCCGGCCGCAACCAGAAATCCGCCGGCAACCCCTGCTGCCGAGACGGACCCGGCGATGGCGGCGATGGCAGCGCGTAGGCAGACGAGGGCCGTCGCGTCGTTGACCAGCGACTCGCCTTCGAGGATGCTGACAATCCTGCGCGGCATGCCGACCTTGCGGGCGATCGCAGTCGCGGCCACGGCGTCCGGCGGCGCGACCACGGCGCCGAGGGCGATGGCGGCGGCCAGCGGGATCTCCGGAAACAGCCACCACACCACCAGGCCCACGGTGATGGTGCCGAAAATGACGTAGCCGACGGAGAGCAGGCCGATGGCGCGGCGGTTGGAGCGGAAGTCGAACAGCGAGGTCCGCAGCGCGGCGGCATAGAGCAGCGGCGGCAGGAGCCCCACCAGGACCAGTTCGGGATTCAGCTCGATCCGCGGGACGAACGGCAGGAAGGAACCCGCAACGCCGGCCAGCACCAGCAGCAGCGGGACGGAGACATTGAGCTTCCTGCCCAGCGCGCTGCCGGCACACACCACCGCCACGAGAACCAGCAGTCCCAGGGCGACGTCCATTGTGCCATTCTGTCAGGTGCGGGGAGGGGCTCCCCGCACGGGTTCCCTAAACGAGGCTGTCTTCCTTCGGATGCTGGGCCGATTCACCGGCGTGGGCCGGAACGTTCCGGACCTGACGGGCCTGGACGTGGTGGCCGAAGGGGTTGAAGCGGCTCTGGCCCACGTCGGCGAATTCGTAGGCGCTCTCCGCGTGTTCGGAGCGGTCCACCCCGGAGAATTCGGCTTCGCGGCTCACCCGGAAGCCGATGGTCTTGTGGATGGCAAGCCCGATGGCCGCCGTCGCAAACCCGGACAGCAGTACGGTGAGGACGACGGCGACCAGCTGGGCGATCAGCTGCTGGATCCCGCCGCCGTAGAACAGGCCGCCGCCGGCGCCGTCGACAGGCAGGGCGATGAAGCCCAGCGCGAGCGTGCCGACCAGCCCGCCGCCGAGGTGGACGCCGACGACGTCGAGCGAGTCATCGAAACCCAGCTTGTACTTCAAGTCGACAAACACGGTGCAGGCGGCACCCGCCAGTAGGCCCAGACCGATGGCGGCGACCGGGCTGACATTGGCGCAGGAGGGGGTGATCGCGACCAGGCCGGCGACGACGCCGGACGCGGCGCCGAGTGAGGTGGGGTGCCCGTGCCGGATCTTTTCCGTGACCAGCCAGCTGAGCATGGCTGCGGCCGGGGCGGCCAGGGTGTTGATCCAGATCAGGCCGGCCTGCTCCGCCGTCGTCGCGGCGCCGGCGTTGAAGCCGAACCAGCCGAACCACAGGATGCCGGCTCCCAGCATGATGAAGGGAATGTTGTGCGGGCGGTGGGCGGGGTCCTTGCCGAAGCCGTGGCGATTGCCCAGGATCAGGACCAGGACCAGCGCGGCGGTGCCGGAGCTGATTTCGACCACCGTGCCGCCGGCGAAATCGATCACTTGCCCGAAGACCGAACTGACGGCCCCGTGCTGGCTCATCAGGCCGCCGCCCCAGACCATGAAGGCGAGCGGGCAGTAAACCAGGGTGACCCAGACGGGCACGAAGAGAGCCCACGAGGTGAACTTGGCGCGGTCGGCGATGGCGCCGCTGATCAGGGCCACGGTGATGATGGCGAACGTGGCGCCGTAGCCGGCCCTGATCAGTTCCGGGGAGCCGAGGAGGCTCTGCAGGCCGAAGCTGGCGAACGGATCACCGAAGATGCCCAGAACGCCGTGCCCACCCGTCATGGAGTAGCCCCACAGGATCCAGACGACGCCGACGATCCCCGCGGAGACGAAGCTCATCATGATCATGTTGAGCGAGGCTTTCGCCCTGGTCATGCCGCCGTAAAAGAGGCCGAGTGCCGGGGTCATCAGCAAGACGAGCCCTGCCGATACCATCACCCAGACGTTTCCCGCAGTGAGTTCCACCTGCGTGTCCCTTCTCCACAATTCGCCATGCCGGTGCGCATCGCCGCCGGCCCCCAGCCCGGGTTCAATGCTCCCGGATTCGTGTTTCCGGGAGTCGGGCGGAACGTTGCAGGGAAGTTACGGGAATTGTGCCGGCGTGACGATCACGTAACGGCCATGTTTCAGGGACGTTAGCAGGTGCTCACTGCGGGGTGAGGTCAGAACATCGTGAGCTGGGTCAGGTAGCCGTAGTACTGCGAGTCGGCAGGGCGGAGCGGGTCACCCTCGAAGCCATGGCCGTGGTGCTTCTTGTTGGAGTCCTCGGCCCGGTCCAGGAATTCCTCCATCACCTCTTTGCCTGAGCCATGGCAGACCTTCTTGCTGATGCACAGGGCCACCGAGCCTGCCACGGCGGGACTTGCGAAGCTCGTTCCGGCGTTCACGCTGTAGCCGGGCGTCGTCGCCAGCGGAGCTGTCGACAGCATGCAGACGCCGGGTGCTGCGACGGTGTGGCGCTTGTCCCGGGAATGTGTGGCGAAGTTGGAGAAGAGCGCTGGGTGGTCGTCCAGTTGTCCGATGGCGGCCCACTTTTCAGTCCCGCAGACCGGCGCGGCCAGTCCGCCGGGACGTCCGTCGAAGTCCGCGATGGCGGTCGCGGTGAGCACCTCCCGATAGGCCGCCGGTACGGTTCCGGCGAGGTCGGCAGTATCGTTTCCGGCCGCGACGGCATATGCGACTCCGGCCTTGACCGAGCGGCAGATCGCGTAATGCATCGGATCCGTGCCGCGCCCGCAGTCAGGAGTGTCGCTGCCCGGGCCGCCGATGCTGATGTTGGCAACCTCGATGTCGTTGCTGCGGTTCTTGTCCTTGCGCGTCGAAGTCACCCAGTCGATGGCGCAAATCAGGCTCTCCTCGGTGATTCCGAGGGCGTCGTTGACCACCCGGACGGACCACAGCGGTGTGCCGGGAGCCGTGCCGATGATCCCGATATTGTTGTTCCGGGCGCCGATGATGCCCGCCACGGAAGTCCCGTGGCCCATGACATCAACGGGGGTCACCTTGACCGGCGTCCCCGAGGAGCAGTCAATGCCGCCCCGCACGTTGAGGTCCGGGTGGGTGCCGTCGATCCCGCTGTCGATGACTGCCACATTCACGTCGACAGAACCGCTACGGTTGTCACCGTCATCCCGGGCCTTGTCCATGTTGCCGCCCATGCGCAGCCACCAGAAAGGGGCGACCTGGGTGCTGGGCGGTTCCGGGTCTCGAGGCTTGTCAAAGTGCCGGCCCAGCGAGACGAACTCGACGTCGGGTTCAGCCGCGACGGCCTGCGCCTCGGCCGCCGTCATCGTGCCCGCGTACCCATTCACCGCGTAGCTGTAGACCCTGGCGGCGGCGAAACCGAATTTGCCCTGGTGTGCGGCCGCAACCGCAGCCGCATCCGGCACGGTGTCCTTGAGGACCACAATGTAGCTTTGCTTCGTCTCGGCCCCGAGCGATGGGGCTGCAGCCACAATCCCGCCGCCGGCAGCCAACGCCATCGCAGCAAGAGCCCCCAGCATCCGCCGGTACCACGCGCCATGCGTCGGTGGATAAGCGGTACTCCAGCGCCGGCGCGGCCACACCGCAGCCGATGATGCTTGCGTTCGGGCAAAATGACTGCGGACTCGGCTGTGCATCGTGGCCTCCCATTAAGCGTCTTCGCTATCGAGTGCCCCCCTCCCTACGATGGTAGGCCCTTTGAAAAACCTTGGACAGCTTTGGGACCGGCAAAAGAGGGGCGCAGATCGAGGGCGCGGCTACTGGGCGGCGGCGTGCTCCGCGTCTTCAGGCCCGACGAACCGGCAGGAGCCCCGGTGACGCTCCGGCTCCGTGCAGGTGCGGCCGGTGGGGAGGTGGACGTTGGCGCAGCGGCCAGCCAGGGCGATGTCCTCGCGGACATGGAGACTGCTCAGGTCGGGCCGGGTTTCACCCTGCCGATGTGTGCGGGGGCTGTCGAATGCGTTTTTTTCTTGACTATTCATGTCTGCGTGACTCCTTGGAGTGGCTGCTGCTTTGCATGAGGTTAGACAGTCTCGGTTGAGTCCGATGCTCAAGTGTCACATGGGCGTACGGATTACGCAGCCGTTAGATCCCGCGCACGTCACGCCATGCGGCCCCACTTCACGTTCCCAGCCAGCGCTGCTCGAAATCCGGATGATCAACGTAGGGCAGCGCCAGGGCGTTGAGGGAAAGTGTGGTCCATTCGATGGCTTCCGGGATCCACGGCGTGTCGCCCTCGGGGTGGCGGACCATCGCCGCCAGGGCGGCCTGGCGGGCGGATTCCACAATGCCGATCAGCCGTTTCTTGGCTTCGCATTCGAGCAGGACGCGGCGTTCGTACCATTTGCCCGACTCGGAGACGGACCTGTCATTAAGCAGATTCCGCGCCGCAGCCTCGTCTTCTGCGATGCGCTGGGACAGGAATTCGACAACGTCCACAAAATGAGATTACGCGTCTCCTCTGTTCCGCGGATATCTGCGGGTGGATACGCTCCAGAGCGAGACCGGGCAAGGTCCGTGCCTCGACGCGTCCTATGAGGAACGGGTCGTGAGCGTTCCTGACCTCAGCTTGGACCCGCGCTGGCCCGATTTTTCCCGGCCGGCCTTCGAACTCGGGGCGCGGAGCATGCTCACCTTCCAGCCCTTCGTGACGGAGAAGTGCTGATTCCGCGTCCGGGGCTGCTTCCGTTGCCCGCAGCGACCGGAATTTCCAGGTAGGCCTGATCGTCCCGCCAACTGCTGTGCGTGCCGAGGTGCTTGCTCAGCCGCTGCATCCGCTGGGCGATTTCCCGGGCGTCCCGACGCGCCAGCCGGACCTGGAAATCGCTGATGAGCGTCGGGTGCAGCCGCAGCGAGCGGGGCACGGCAGCGTCGGTGTCCAGCAGGAAGATGAACGACTGATCGTTGCGTTCCACCGGGTCCACGGCATAGTCGTCCACGAAGTCCCCGGCGCTGTAGATGATGGGACGGTTCCGGAAGAGCTCGACGCCGCGGAAGATGTGCGGCGAGTGCCCGTAGACGACGTCGGCCCCGGCCTCTATCAGGGCGTGCGCCAGGTCCCGGTGTTCGGACGGCACCTCCGAACCCCAGTTCGGCCCCCAATGCGCGGACACAATCAGCAACCCGGTCCGGGCCTTGGTCCGCCGGACAAGATCCAGCAGCTCCCCGACCCGGCGGTCCCCGTCCACCACCGGGACGTAGTACACCCCTGGTTCGTGGTCCGCCTCCCAGCCGGGCTGGTTGTCGGTGAAGGCAATGAGTCCGACGGCGGTGCCGGTGGCCCGCCGCACCGCCGGCCGGCGGGCCGCGTCCCGGTCCATCCCGGCGCCGGCATGCAGGATGCCGGCCGCATCGAGTGCAGGCGGCATCTCCCGGAACGCGTCGGCCCCGAAGTCCAGCACATGGTTGTTGGCCAGGGAGACCAGATCGATTCCGGCTGACCGCAGGCTCGCCACATTTTTGGGATCGGAGCGGAAATGGAAAACCTTCCCGGCCTCCGGCTCGCCGCCGGCGGCGAGCACGCATTCGAGGTTGGCGACCCGGAGGTCAGCGCGGGCCAGCACCGGGAGCGTGTCTCCCCAGGGATAGGCCGGCGGCGCCTTCTTCAGCCGGTCATTCACCAGCCGGCCCAGCATGACGTCGCCCAACAACGCGATCAACATGACCCACTTGCCCGTTCAGGCTCCAAGAACGCGGGCGCGGACGGTCAGGATTCGTAGTTTTCCACCTGATCGACGGGGCGGGGTTCCGCCTCGTCGGGGTTCTCGCCATACTGACGTTTCGCCCGCCGCTGCCGGAGGAGGTCCCAGCACTGGTCTAGATCCTCCTGAAGGCTCGTGAGCCGTGCGTGATCGGGGCCGTGCTCGTAGTCAGGGGAGGAGGAGGGTGCCTTTTCGCGAAGCGCCTGCTCTTCCTCTACCAAGGCTGAGATACGTTGCAGGATGTGCTGTTCGTCCATGACGGCCTTCTTTCTGCGTAGCGTTCTTCCGCCAGCGTAGTAAGGCGGAGGTGTGGTGGCCAGAGCACCAGCCTTGTTTCATCATCAGCTTGCTTATTATTTTGGTGCTCCCTAGGGTTGGGGTGTAAGCCATCACAGTTGGCGCGGGGTCACATGAACGGCGAAACGGCCTTCTGGACCCTCGTCCGGCCTGAGGAGGACAAATGTCAGAGCACAACATTGCAGGCAAGAAGGTCGCGTTTCTGCTGACGGACGGCGTGGAGCAGGTGGAGCTGACCAGCCCGTGGAATGCCGTGAAGGAAGCCGGCGGAGAACCCACCCTGGTGGCGCCCAAGAGCGGCAAGCTGCAGGGCTACCACGGCACTGACAAGGGCGAGAAGTTCGACGTCGACCTCACCGTTGCCGAGGCCAACGCCGCCGACTTCCATGCCCTGGTGATCCCCGGCGGCGTCGTCAACGCCGACCACCTCCGCGCCAACAAGGATGCCCAGGCGTTCACCCGCGCCTTTTTCGAACAGCACAAGCCGGTTGCCTCGATTTGCCACGGACCCTGGCTGCTGATCGACGCCGGCGTCATCAGCGGACGGAGCGTCACCTCCTACCACACGCTCAAGACGGACCTGAGGAACGCCGGGGCCAACTGGAGTGACGAGGAAGTGGTGGTGGACCAGGGCCTCGTGACCAGCCGGAACCCGCACGACCTGCCCGCCTTCAACGACAAACTGCTGGAAGAGATCGCAGAGGGCGAGCACGCCGGCCAGACGGCCTAAACCGCCACACACTTCCGGCCGCACGCTCAGGACAGGGACCGACGCCGGCACGTGCCGGCGTCGGTCCCCGCCCGTCGGCCCCCTGACGGCACCAGTTCCGGGCCGCGGGCACTGGCGCAGGGAACCCCTACCCAGTCCGTCCGAAGTGGGGCAGGATATGCCCTGTAACTGCACCCGTCCCGTCGCGGCCCTGCGGTATCGCGGCGGGCGTCCCGAAGCTGCAAGGAGTCCGGACATGACCACGCTCAACCCCTACCTTGGTTTCCGCGATAACGCGAAAGATGCCATGACCTTCTACCAGACCGTGTTCGGTGGTGACCTGGCCATGAGCACCTTTGGCGAGTACCACGCCAGCGAAGACCCGGCCGAGCAGGACAAGATCATGCACGCCATGCTGACCACGCCCAAGGGCATGGTGCTGATGGGCGCCGATACGCCCAACAGCATGGACTTCACCCCCGGCAGCAACTTCTCGGTGTCCCTGAGTGGCTCCGAGGAGGCCGAGCTGCGGGGCTACTTTGACAAGCTGTCCGACGGCGGCACCGTGTCCATGCCGTTGGAGAAGGCGCCTTGGGGTGACATCTTCGGCATGTGCAAGGACAAGTTCGGCGTCGACTGGCTGGTCAACGTCGGGCCCGAGCCGGGTCAGACCCCGGCTGCCACATAGCGCCCGCCGTTGCCGTAGCCGCCGCGGCCGCGGGCTCAGTCCGGACTTGAATCCGTGGTGAGGCCGCGGTCATCGGCGGTCTGCTCATCCTGCTCTTCCGCCGGGCCGGTCGCCTTCTTGGCGCCCCGGTCCTCGACGGCGGCCTGCTGCTCGGTGGCGCCGGACCCCTTCGGGGCGGCGGAACCCTCCCCACGGCCTGCCGGGCCTCCGCCGGCCTGGGCCTCTCCCTCGACGCCGTCTTTGACGATGTCCTCTGGTTCCTTGGATCCGGTGCTCATCGATTCCTCCCGTTGCGTCCGTTGCGTCCGAACTGCCATTGTTTGAGCGCGGCTGTCCGTCCCAAAGTTACAGGCGCCGGCATTCCCGGTACAGCAAGGGGACTGCGTTCGACCCGGCGGTCTACTCCTCCGACCGGCGTTGAACCGGCCCAGGACGGCGGCGAAGGCCGCGACCTCCTCCGCACTCCAGTCCTTGAGCCGGGCCGTCACGACGCTGCGCTGCGCCTCGACGGAGCGCGCGCGCAGCTGCCGCCCGCGTTCGGTGAGCAGGAGAATCCGGCCCCGGCCGGCGTCGTTCTCCTGGGGTGCGTACTCCACCAGACCGAGCTCCATCAGGGAGGTGAGCTGGCGCGAGATGGTGGAGCGGTTCAACTGGAAGTCGGCGGCAATGTCGGTGGCCCGGCAGCCCGGCGTGGTCCCGATGAAGGTCAGGAGTGAGTGCTCCATGGCCAGCGCGGCCGTCATTGCCGGCGACGCCGGCGCTGACCCTGCTGTTCGTCATGCTTAACTTCACGAGCTCGGGCGGCATCTTCACCGCCGACATGCTGCCGCCGTTCTTCGCCGGGCTGAACTCCTTCTGGAACGGCTCGGCCTGGCTCCATGCGGCCCAGACCCTGAGCTATTTCCCGGGGCAGGACTTCTGGACCGAGGGGCTCAAGCTGGGGCTGTGGGCCGCTGCCGGCGCCGTCCTGGTCACGCTGACGCACCAGTGGAGCCTGCGCCGCACGCGCCTCGCCGATGAACTGGCGAGGGTCCGCGAAGAGGAAGAGGGCATCGCAGCCTGAACGCTGCCCCGACCGCCCCGGTGATGTATTCCCCTCGTGCTGGAGCTGCGGTTATCCTGAAGAAGGCCAGGGCACCGCATGACCGCGTCCATCCTTCCTGGTCCAGAGAGGCCTGCAATGACCGAGAAACTGCACCTCACACCGGAAGACGCATTCCCCGATGATCTGAGCAAGGTGAGGGACAAGGATCTGCAGGTGCTCGACAGCCAGGTCCAGCGCCAACTGGACTACGAATACGTTGCCGAGGGTGAACCGAATCCGGAGACCGAATTCAGGCACTATGACCTCGACGAGGAGTTCAGCGAGCGGGACAAGCGGGACGACTAGCCGGAGCTTCGGTCAGTATGCGGGCTGGACGATGATCAGCGGCCCTGCGTTGAGGCGCACAGAACAGAAACGAGTCCCACCATGAACAGGCCCGTCCGCTTCGAGGTCGAGGCCGCAGGCCATCTCGGCCACGTGTTCGCTTCCCGCCGGCCGCCAGTCAACACCGCCTACGCCGGTCCGGACGCGGCGCCGCCAGCGCCCGCCGTCTTGCTCGTCCATGGGATCGGCGTCTCGCACCGCTATCTGCGACGCCTCCACGGGGTGCTCGCCGGGTCCGTCGACACCTACTCGATCGACCTGCCGGGATTCGGCGCCACGCCCAGACCGGAGCAGGTCCTCACGGTCGCGGTCCACGCCTCGTACATCTTGGGCGCCATGGAGCAGCTCGGTGTGCTGGAGTTCATGATCGTCGGGCACTCGATGGGAACCCAGTTCGCCGTCGAGGCCGCACTCCAGCAGCCGGAACGGATTCCCTACGTGGTGCTGATGGGGCCGGTCGTGGACTCCAAACGCCGCACAGTGTTGCAGCAGGCCCTGGCGCTGGGCCGCGACAGCCTGTTCTTTGAAAGCCCCTCCTCGAACGCCCTCGTCTTCACGGACTACCTGCGTTGCGGGCCGAGCTGGTACCTCAAGACCTTGCGCGTCATGATGGACTACCCGACGGAACAGAGGGCCGCCGGGGTCGCGGCTCCGGTTCTCGTGCTGCGCGGCGCCAGTGATCCGGTGGCCTCCGCGGACTGGTGCCGCCGGCTGGCGGACCGGGCCCCCAACGGCACGCTGCTGGAAATCCGGGGGACCGGTCACGTCGTACAGCACAACCGCGCCACCGAGGTGGCCGAGGCCATCATGTCCTTTGCCGGACTTCCCGGCGCGGCCAGCCAGGCCCCCCAGGAATTCACGGCATGAGCGGCGCACTGCGGCCGGCACGCTGGTGGGCGCAGGACTATCTTTACGCCCTCGGCCGGCAGCTGCGCAGCGCCGTTACCCGGACCCGCGCGGATGAGTTCCTCAGCGATGCCGGCCGTCCCGTCGTCGTGATTCCGGGAATCTACGAGGACTGGCGCTTCATGCTGCCGCTGGTCAGGCGGCTGCACGAGGCCGGGCACCCGGTGCACGTGGTGACCGTGCTGCAGCGGAACCGGCTCGCCGTGCCCAAAGCTGCCGAGCTGATTGCCGCCTACATCCGCGGGCAGGGCCTCGAGGAGGTGATGATCGTTGCGCACAGCAAGGGCGGGCTGATCGGGAAGTACGCGATGATGTCCCTGGACCCGGAAGCGCGGATCAGCGGCATGGTGGCAATATGCTCGCCATTTTCCGGTTCCCGGTATGCGGCTTTCATGCTCCTGCCCAGCCTGCGCGCCTTCTCGCCGCAGAACGCGGTCACGGTCCAGCTCTCGCGGGAGGAGCTCGTCAACGAACGCATCACCTCCGTCTACGGGCTTTTCGATCCGCACATCCCCGAAGGCAGCGTGCTGCCGGGTGCCCGGAACGTCCAGCTGGGGACCGGCGGGCATTTCCGGATACTGGCCAATGAGGACACGATCCGCACCATCCTGGCGGCGACGGCAACCTAGCTCTCGAAATGCGTCCGGTCCGGGCCCGGCGGATTCCGGCCCGGGGCGACCGCGGGGCCGAATCCGGGCACAAAGGCCCTCACGTCCCGGTGGCTCCTGACCCATAGTGGAAGGGAGCGGCCACCTGGTCAATGCCCTGCCCGCGGAGCGCACGCCGGGCCGAGGCCACGGCCGACGCCTCGACTGGAAAGCCAGACAGATGAGCATTTTCGAAGACAGGGTCGACGCCGGTCGGCAGCTCGGAAGGCGGCTGGCGGAATTGCGCGGACAGGACCTCGTTGTCCTGGGCCTGCCCCGCGGCGGGGTTCCCGTCGCCTTCGAGGTTGCAGCGGCCCTGGACGCGCCCCTGGACGTTATCGTGGTGCGGAAACTCGGACTTCCCTACCAGCCCGAGCTTGCCATGGGAGCAATCGGGGAGGGCGGCGCCCGGGTGCTTGAAGAACACGTACTCGCGCATTCCCGGGTGTCAGAGCAGGAGCTGCAGGCCGTCGAGGCGCACGAACGGGCCGTGTTGGAGAACCGGGTGGCCCGGTTCCGGAAGGGCAGGACCCGCCAGGACCTCACCGGCCGGATCGCGGTGATAGTCGACGACGGCATCGCCACCGGCTCCACCGCCCGCGTCGCCTGCCGGGTTGCCCGGAAGCTCGGCGCCGCCCGAGTCATCCTCGCCGTGCCGGTCGCCCCGGACGACACCCTCGTGAGCCTGACCGAGCCGGACGAAGTGGTCTGCCTGGCCACACCCCGGCTGTTCTCCGCTGTCGGCTACCACTACCGCGACTTCTCACCGACCGAAGACGACGAGGTGGTGCAGCTGCTCGACGCCGCCGCCAAGCGCCTGCAGGACTCAGATCCGGCGTCCCGCAACCCGGCGAACGCCGGTGCCCGGCATGCCGTGGATTTCGACGAGGAAGTGGAGATCCCGTCCCGCGGTGTGCGGCTCCAGGGCCAGCTGCACCTGCCCGTTCCGGCGACGGGAGTGGTGCTGTTCGCGCATGGAAGCGGCAGCAGCCGGCACAGCCCGCGGAACCGGCTCGTGGCGGGTGTGCTCCAGCAGGCAGGTCTCGGCACCTTGCTGCTGGACCTGCTGACCCCCGGGGAGGAACGCCACCGCGCCAACGTCTTCGACATCGAACTGCTGGCCCGCCGGCTGTCGTCGGCCACGGACTGGCTCGCCATGAGGGAAGACGCCGCGTCCTGCACCGTCGGCTACTTCGGTGCGAGCACCGGCGCCGGGGCTGCGCTGTGGGCGGCCTCCGAACCTGCCGCGAGAATCGGAGCCGTCGTGTCCCGCGGCGGGCGGCCGGACCTGGCCGGTCCGCGGCTTTCAGCAGTGAGGGCGCCGACCCTCCTGATCGTGGGCAGCTTCGACTACGACGTGCTGGGGCTCAACCGGAAGGCGAAGGCGATGATGCGCTGCCCCAACCAGCTGGCTGTCGTCCAGGGCGCCACCCATCTCTTCGAAGAGCCGGGCACGCTGGCGGCCGCCGCCATTCTCGCGAGGGACTGGTTTGTCCGGTACCTCTTGACCTCTGCCGACACCATCTAGACCAGCAGAACGAGCCCGGCCAGGACCGCCGGGAGGACGTTGTGATCTTCCCGGTGCCACCCAGAGGAGTACTGATGAGAGTTGCTGTTACCGGAGGAAGCGGAAAGCTGGGACGGAGCGTTGTCCGTCGGCTGAGCGAGGACGGGCATGAGGTCACCAACCTGGACCGCACCGGTGTGCGGGGACCGGGCTTCACCGAGGTGGACCTGCGTAACTACGGCCAGGTGGTGGACGTGTTCCTGGGTCTGGAGGACCGCCATGCCGGCTTCGACGCCGTCGTGCATCTCGCCGCGATCGCTGCCCCCGGGCTTGCCCCGGACGCCGCCACCTTCGAGAACAACATGCAGGCCACCTACAACGTGTTCCAGGGGGCCCGCCGGGCCGGGATCAAAAAGATTGTGTACGCCTCCAGCGAGACGGTACTGGGACTGCCGTTCGACGTCGACCCTCCCTACATCCCCGTGGACGAGGAATACCCGGCGCGGCCTGAAAGCACGTACTCGCTGGTCAAGCATCTTGAGGAGCAGATGGCCATCCAGCTCACCCGCTGGGACCCGGAACTGAGCATCACAGGCCTGCGGTTCTCCAACGTCATGGACCCGGAAGACTATGAGGAATTTCCTTCCTTCGACGCCGACGCGAATCTGCGCAAGTGGAATCTCTGGGGCTACATTGACGGCCGCGACGGCGCCCAGGCCGTGGCCCGCGCCCTGGAGCATGCCAAGCCGGGCTTCGAGGCGTTCATCATCGCCAACGCGGACACCGTGATGGGCCGCTCGAGTGCCAGCCTCGCCGCGGAGGTGTTCCCCAACGTGACGGTGGTTAAGGATTTGGGCGAGCACGAGACCATGCTCTCGATCGACAAGGCGAAACGGCTGCTGGGCTATGCCCCGGAACACAGCTGGCGGACCTACCACCCGAACCGCACCACCCCCACGGAAGACTGACCCCCACAACCTGAGGAGTTCCATGCAATACCGCACTTTGGGACACAGCGGCGCTGTCGTCTCCAGCTACGCGCTGGGCACCATGACCTTCGGCGCCGAAGCAAGCGAGGAGCACTCCCAGGCCATCCTTGATGACTACCTCGCGGCGGGCGGCAACTTCATCGACACTGCCGATGTCTACAGCGCCGGCACGTCCGAGGAGATTATCGGACGCTGGCTGGCCACGCGGACGGACGCCCGGGACCGGGTGGTGCTGGCCACCAACGGCCGCCTCCCGATGGGCAAGCTCCCCAACGACGTCGGCACCTCCCGCCGGCACCTGGCCCGCGCCCTGGATGACTCGCTGCGCCGGCTGGGCGTCGAGCAGATCGACCTGTACCAGCTGCACGCCTGGGACCCGATCACGCCGCTGGAGGAGACCCTCCGGTTCCTGCACGACGCCGTCAGCAGCGGGAAGATCGCCTACTACGGGTTTTCGAACTTCCTCGGCTGGCAGCTGACCAAGGCGGTCCACGTGGCGAAGGCGCACGGCTGGAGCGCCCCCGTGACGCTGCAGCCGCAGTACAGCCTGCTGGTCCGCGAGATTGAATCCGAGATCGTGCCCGCCTCGCTCGACGCCGGGATCGGCCTGCTGCCCTGGTCGCCGCTGGGCGGAGGCTGGCTCTCCGGCAAGTACAAGCGCGACCAGCCGCCCGCCGGGGCCACGCGGCTGGGCGAAAACCCGGACCGCGGCATGGAGGCGTGGAAGGCCCGTAACGCCGATCCGCGCACCTGGGAAGTCATCGAGGAAGTCGAGGAGATCGCCGGTCGGCACGGCGCGAGCGCCTCACGGGTGGCACTGGCGTGGCTGGTGGACCAGCCTGCCGTGACCGCCGTGATCCTCGGTGCCCGCACCACTGCCCAGCTCGCCGACAACCTTGCGGCAGCGGAGCTCCGGCTCACGGAAGGGGAGATGCTGCGGCTGAACGAGATCAGCCGGCCGCGCGTCGGGGTCTATCCCTACGGGCCGATGGCCCAGGAGCAGCGCAGCCGGAAGCTCGACGGCGGCCGCTGAAAGAGCAACGAGGGGTCACTTAGCGCCTATCCAACTGCCGTGGATGGGCGCGGAGTGACCCCGCGTTGTGGCTCCGGGCGGTTCCGCCGTTCTGCCTGCTGGTGGTAGCTGGACCAGATATCGCCCATTTCCTCGGTGGACTGCTCCACGATCCGGCTCATCGCGGCGTGGGCCGCGTTCGCCTCGCCACGCTGGATGGCGCTGGCCACATCCACATGCAGCTGGAGGGCCTCGTGGTGCGGCAGGTGCGGCATCAGGCCGTGCTCGGTGCGCCCGGTCAGCACTTCAGCCACCAGGTTGTGCAGCTGTGAAAACATGGGGTTCCCGGAGGCTTTGAGCACCGCCGCGTGGAACTCGATGTCCAGCCGGAGGAATTCGTCGTGGTCCCCGCGCTGGCCCGCGGCCCACAGCCGCGCGGCCTGGGAGACGAGGTCGCTGCCGGCGTCCAAGGAGGCGCGCTCGGCCGCGAGCCGGGCAGCCTGCGGTTCGATCGCGCCGCGGAGTTCGTTGAGCGCCTGCAGTTGTTCCAGCCGTTTGGAAGAGGCGAGGCGCCAGCGGATCACCTGCGGATCGTAGGCGTTCCAGGAGTCTTCCGGCTGCACCACAGTGCCCAGCCGCCGTCGTGATTCCAGCATGCCCTTGGAAGACAGCACACGGGTGGCTTCCCGGACCACCGAGCGGGACACTCTGTGCTGCGTCTCTAGCTCGTCCAGGCGCAGGATCGAATGCGGCGCCAGGGTCCCCTCGGCAATCGCGAGCCCCAGGTTCTGGACCAGCACGGAATGCAGGTCAGCTGAGGACTCCGCCTTTGGGGTTTTCATAAATAAATCATACGGGTGAGCGCAAGGGTCTTGTTTAAGTCTGCTTTATTTCTCTATGATCGCTTTCAGAGCAGATGTAAAGATGCATCTGCAGATGGCTGGGCGTTGACCGCCGGCCCTGAAAACCAAGGGAGTCGTAATGAAGCGACGTTCAATCGTCAAGTACGCGGCCGTCGCCGCGGCCTTGTCACTGGGGCTCACCGCCTGCAGTGGCGGCAGTGGCAGCAACGACGCCAAGGCAGCAGGCACCGTCCGGGTCACGCTGGCCAACCACGTCTGGACCGAAGGCATCAAGGCAGCCATCCCGGAATTCGAGAAGTCCAGCGGCCTCAAGGTCGAGCTGACCCAGCTCGGCGAAGACCAGCTCTCCGATCAGTACAACGTCAAGCTCAACGCCGGCAGCGACGAGATCGACGTGATGATGTACCGCCCGCTGCAGGAGGGCAAGGCATTCGCCAAGAACGGCTACCTCGCGGACCTGACGTCCAAGGTGTCCTCGGACTCGACGTGGGACTGGAAGGACTACCAGGAGGGCCCGGTCAAGGCCACCACCGTTGACGGCAAGGTCGTGGGCGTCCCGATCATCACCGAACGCGAAGTGCTCTACTACCGCAAGGACCTGCTGCAGGCCGCCGGCCTTGAGGTTCCCAAGACCATGGAAGAGCTCGAAGCGGCCGCCAAGGCCATCAAGGCTTCCTCACCGGAAACCGCAGGCTTCGTGGCCCGCACCGGCAAGTCCGCCGCGGTCACCCAGTTCTCCAGCTTCCTGTACAGCTTCGGCGGCGACTTCACCGACTCCAGCGGCAAGTCCGCCGTCAACTCCGACGCCGCCAAGAAGGCCTACGCGTTCTACGGCGGCCTGATCCGCAACTACGGCCCCGCCAACGTCAGCACCGACATGAGCTGGCCCGAGGCGATGGCCATCTTCACCCAGGGCAAGGCCGCCTTCTACACCGAGGCCGACTCGCTCTACAAGAACGCCACCGACCCGGCCAAGTCCAAGGTCGCTGACACGGTTGGTTTCGCCGCCCTGCCCGCCGGCCCGGCAGGTTCCAAACCGTACAACATCCCGTCGTGGGGCCTGGCCGTGAACCAGGCTTCGGGCAACCAGGACAACGCCTGGAAGTTCATCCAGTGGGCCACGAGCAAGGAACGCACCCTGGCAGCACAGAAGGCCGGTGTCCCCGGACCCCGCGCCTCCGTCTGGTCTGATGCCGAGGGAACGTCCACTTACCCGAAGGACCTCGCCGAGGCCATTGCCGCCAGCGCCAAGAACGGCGTCGGGCATGACCGTCCCGAGGTTGTCACCGTAGGCAAGGCCCGCGAAATCGTGGGCGGCCCGATCGTTGCCAGCATCACCGGTGCTGACGCGTCCGCCGCTGCTGACACGGCCCACGAGGCGTTCCAGGCGTTCCTGGACACCGAAAAGAAATAGCGCGCCTGGCGCGCTACGCGCCAGCACTCAACAGCCCGCCACTCAACAGCCCGGCGGGACGGCAGCCCTGTTGCCGTCCCGCCGCGGCCCGCTCTTCACTTCACCCCCAACTCCTTAGGTGAATCATGTCTGTACTGAATCCTCCCCGCCACGCGCCTGCCCGCAGCGCCGGCCGCCCTCCCGGAGCGCGTGAGAACTTCTCCGCCTGGTCCAACCGGCACCGCAAGTGGCTGTTCGCGGCCCCCGCGATGATCTTCGTCGCGGTCCTGATCGTCTTCCCGCTGGCCTGGACCCTGTACCTGAGCCTCACCGATTCGCAGGGCTCCGTCCGTGCCGCTTCAGAGTTCGTCGGCCTGCAGAACTACGCCACGGTCCTTTCCGACGCGGAACGCTTCTGGCCCGCCGTCGGCCGCACGCTGTCCTTCACCGGCGTCGCGCTGGTCTGCGAAGTCGTGCTCGGCATGTGCATCGCGCTGCTGCTGTGGCGCCCCTTCCGCGGCGAAAAGTGGGTCCGCGTGGCCATCCTGCTGCCGCTGGTCGCCACCCCCGTGGCCGTCGGCATGATGTGGCGGCTGATATTCGATCCCAACATCGGCTTTGCCAACCAGCTGCTCGGAATGATCGGCATCCCGGCCCAGCCCTGGCTCTCCGGCCAGGACACGGCCCTCGGCACCACGATCTTCATGGACGTCTGGCAGTGGACCCCGATGGTGGTGCTGATCCTGCTTGCCGGACTGACCTCCCTCTCCGAGGAACCCGACGAAGCGGCCCGGGTGGACGGCGCCAACGCCTTCCAGCGCTTCTTCTTCATCACGCTGCCCCTCATGATGCCGACCGTGATCGTCGCCATTCTGCTCCGGGGCATCGACGCCCTGAAGACCTTCGACATCCTCTACGCCACCAAGGGCAAGGGCGGCGGGTCGTTCCACGAGGTGGAGACCCTCAACGTCTACGCCTACGGCCTGAGCTTCGACTACAACCAGTACGGGCTGTCCTCCGCGGTGCTGATCCTGTTCTTCATGATCATCATCGGCTCGATGTGGCTGCTGACCATGCGCAAGAAAGCGGTAAGCAAATGACCGTCCTGACCGAAACACACACCGGCTCCGCCGCCGGGACCAAGCGGGCCTCGCGCCGCCGTAAGCCGCTGGCCACCCGCGCCTACAAGCTGTTCCGCGTCCTCGCCCTGGTGGCGGTGGTGCTGTTCCTGATCGCCCCGCTGATCTGGATGCTGCTGGCCTCCTTCAAGACCAACGTGGACATCTACGACACCGGCAAAGCGCTGCTCTTCACGCCCACGGCCGAGAACTACGCGAACGTGCTGCAGCGCAACAACTACTTCATCTTCATCTTCAACAGCTTCTGGGTAGCCTTCGTCTCGACGGTCCTTTCCCTGATTCTGGGCGTCCCGGCGGCCTACGCAATGAGCCGCTTCACCATGCACCGCTCGGCCCTCGTGGTCCTGATGGCCCGCGTCATCCCGGGCGTCTCCCTGCTGGTGCCCTGGTACTACGTGTTCTCCAACCTGAGAATGGTGGGCGGCTTCGAGGTGCTGATCCTCAGTCACATGTTCGTCGCGCTGCCGCTGATCGTCTACATCATGATGAGCTACTTCGATTCGATGCCGCTGGAGCTCGAGGAATCGGCCCAGGTGGACGGGCTCACCCCGATCGGAGCCTTCCGCCGCATCACTCTGCCGCTGTCCGTCGCCGGCATCGCCACCGCCGGCATCCTGTCCTTCATCTTCTCGTGGAACAACTTCATGTTCGCCCTGGTGCTCTCCGGCTCCAAGACCAAGACCCTGCCGGTCGCGATCTTCGACTTCGTCTCCTACGCCAGCATCGACTGGGGCGGACTGATGGCGGCCGCCACCGTGGTCACCATCCCGATCATGATCATTGCGCTCTTCACGCAGAAGTACATCGTCTCCGGCATGACCGCCGGCGCGACCAAGGGCTAGGCCACACGAATGACACTCATCAGCAGGATCGAAACCTTCCTCGTCGCGCCGCGGTGGCTCTTTGTCCGCATCGAGACGGACAGCGGGATCGCCGGCTGGGGCGAGGCGAGCTGCGAGGGCCGCAGCGAAACGGTGCGCACCGCGGTCGGCCAGCTCTCCGAGCTGCTGATCGGCAACGACGCGCTCCGGATCGAGGACCACTGGCAGGTGATGACCAAGGGCTCCTTCTACCGCGGCGGCCCCATCCTCGCCAGCGCCGTCTCCGGCCTGGACCAGGCCCTCTGGGACATCGCGGGCAAGCACTTCAACACCCCCGTGCACCAGCTCCTGGGCGGCCACGTCCGGGACCGGATCCGGATGTACGGCTGGGTGGGCGGCGACGAACCCAACGAGGTGGCCGACCAGATCAGCGCGCAGCTGGAGGTCGGGCTCACCGCCGTCAAGATGAACGCCAGCGGCCGGATGAGCCCCATCGCCTCCGTGGCGGAGCTCGACGGCGTCGTCCGCCGGGTGGCTGCCGCCCGGGAGGTCCTCGGGGACCACCGGGACGTTGCGGTGGACTTCCACGGCCGCTTCAGCCTCGCCAACGCCCGGCGCGTGGCGCCGCTGCTGGAACCGTACCGGCCCTTCTTCCTCGAAGAGCCCATGGTTCCGGAGAACACGCACCTGCTGCGCGAGTTCACCTCGTCGACGACGACGCCGGTCTCCACCGGCGAGCGGCTCTACAGCCGGCAGGAATTCCTGCCCGCGCTGCAGGCCGGCATCGCCGTCGCCCAGCCGGATCTCTCCCACGCCGGCGGCATCACCGAGGTACGCAAGATCGCCTCGCTGGCCGAAATTTACGAGGTTCAGCTCGCCCCGCACTGCCCGCTGGGTCCGCTGGCGCTGGCCGCCTGCCTGCAGGTGGGCTTCGCGACGCCCAACTTCCTGATCCAGGAACAGAGCATCGGCATCCACTACAACCAGGGCGCCGAGGTCCTGGACTACGTGGTGGACAAGTCCCCGCTGAAGTTCGTGGACGGGCACATCGAACGGCTCACCGGCCCGGGTCTGGGCATCGAGATCGACGAGGCCGTGGTCCGGGCCGCGGACAAACGCGGGCATGCCTGGCGCGGTCCGGTCTGGCGCCACCCCGACGGGGCCTTCGCGGAATGGTGACGGCCGGGATCACGGGCACTGAGACGGACACCACAATGAAGGAGCAGCCCAACATGCAGAACACCGTGACCCCCGGCATCCTGCTGGCCGGTATCCAGGAGACCCGGCTCGTGGCGATCGTCCGCGGCACGGATGGCCCCGCCGCCGCCCGCGCCGCCCTCGCCGCGATGGAGGAGGGCTTCCGCATTGTCGAGATCGCTTTGACGACGCCGGGCGCCCTCGCGGCGATCCGCGAGGTCCGCGCGCAGGCCCCCGCCGGCTGTTTCGTCGGCGCGGGAACGGTCCTGACGGCCCAGGACGTGGACCACGTCGCCGAGGCCGGCGGGCAGTTCATGGTGACTCCGTCACTGGCGCAGTCCATCGACGAATCGGCGCGCCTGGGCATTCCGGTGCTGGCCGGGGCGCTGACCCCGAGCGAGGCCTACGAGGCCATGAACCGGGGCGCCACCGCGGTCAAGCTCTTCCCGGCCTCCATCGGCGGCCCGGGTTATCTCAGGGCGCTGCGGGATCCCTTTCCCGGCATCCCCTTCATCGCGGTGGGCGGCGTGGGGCTGGACGAGGCGACGGCCTACTGGGAAGCCGGAGCCATCGCCGTCGGTCTCGGCGGGCCGCTGTTCGGCGACGCAGGTTCGGGCGGTGAGCTGGCCGCGATGCGGGAGCGGGCCCGAGGCTTCGTGGCCCTGGCCGCGGACTACGACCGCCGGATGGCCGGGGCGAGCCTGCGGTGACGAACCCTGCTGACCCAGCGTCTGTCCCGCAGGCCATTGACCTTCTAACCCTCGGCGAATCCATGGTCTCGCTGCGCTCGGCCGGTCCGTTGTCCGCCGGCGGCGGCCTGACCATGCACGTGGCGGGGGCGGAATCGAATGTGGCCGTCGGCGTCGCCCGGCTCGGCCACCGGGTCAGCTGGGCCGGCGTGCTGGGCGCCGACCCGCACGGCCAGTTCATCCTGCGCCAGCTCCGCTCCGAAGGCATCGAAGTGCAACACCGCGAGGACACCACCCGCAGCACCGGGGTGATGTTCCTTGAACAGCGCACGGCCGATGTCACACGCGCCTTCTACTACCGCGCAGGTTCCGCCGGATCCACGCTGGGCTGGGAGGACGTGGACCGTGCCCTCACAGCGGGTCCCCGGGTCCTGCACCTGACCGGCATCACCGCGGCGCTGAGTCCCGAGGCGCGGAAGGCCGTGGAATACGCGGCCGAGCGCGCCGCCGGCGAAGGCATGCTGGTCTCGCTCGACGTCAACTACCGCAGCAAGCTCTGGTCCCGGGAGGAGGCCCGCGCCGTTCTCACTCCGCTGGCGCGGCACGCCAGCATCCTGGTCGCCTCCGACGACGAACTCGGGCTGGTAGCCTCGGCGCCGGACGGCGCCCGGGACCCTGACGCCGGCGAAACGGCGATGGCTGCCGAACTTCTGGACCGCGGCGTCAGCGAGGTTGTGGTCAAGCGCGGCGCCGCTGGCGCCGGCGTCCACACCGCCGACGGGCGCTGGGAAACGCCCGCCGTGCCCGTGACCAGCATCGATACCGTGGGGGCCGGGGATGCCTTCACCGCCGGCTACCTTTCCGCCCTGCTCGACGGCGCGGATGTTGCCGGGCGCCTGCAGCGCGGCGCCCTTGCGGGAGCCTTCGCTGTCAGCACCGCCGGGGATTGGGAGGGCCTGCCCCGGAGGGACGAGCTGGCCCTGCTCGGAACGACGCCGGGCGGAACCACCCAGCGCTAGAGACCACCACTGCACCCAACCATCCGCCATCCACCCTAATTAAGACCAACACAGAAAGCCTGGACCAGCTGTGAAAATTATTGCCGCGGAAGTCTTCGTGACCAGCCCGTCCCGTAACTTCGTCACCCTGCGCATCACCACCGAGGACGGTGTCACCGGGATCGGGGATGCGACCCTGAACGGCCGGGAGCTGGCCGTGGCCGCGTATCTGAAGGAGCATGTCGCGCAGCTGCTGATCGGGAAGGACCCGCACCGGATCGAGGACACCTGGCAGTTCCTCTACCGGTCCTCCTACTGGCGCCGGGGCCCGGTCACGATGGCCGCGATTGCCGCGGTGGACATGGCGTTGTGGGACATCAAGGGCAAGGTCGCGGGGATGCCGGTGTACCAGCTGCTGGGCGGGGCGTCCCGGAACGGGCTGCGCGCCTACGGCCACGCCTCGGGGGCGGATCTGCCCTCGCTGTTCGATTCGGTCCGGGAGCACCTGGAGCTGGGCTACAAGTCGGTCCGGATCCAGACCGCGGTGCCGGGGATCAAGGCCGTCTACGGGGTCGCGGCGCAGGCGCAGGCCTCGGGGGAGCGCTACGACTACGAGCCGGCCGGCCGGGGCGCGTTCCCGGTGGAGGAGGACTGGGACACCCGGGCGTACCTGCGGCACCTGCCCTCGGTGTTTGAGGCGGTCCGGAACGAGTTCGGCCCGGAGCTGCCGCTGTTGCACGACGGGCACCACCGGATGACCCCGATCCAGGCCGCGAAGCTGGGCAAGGCCCTCGAGCCCTATGACCTGTTCTGGCTGGAGGACTGCACGCCGGCGGAGAACCAGGAGGCGCTGCGCCTGGTCCGCCAGCACACCACGACGCCGCTGGCGATCGGGGAGATCTTCAACACCGTGTTCGACTACCAGACCCTGATCAAGGAACAGCTGATCGACTACGTCCGGGCCGCGTCGACGCACTTCGGCGGGATCTCGCCGCTGAAGAAGGTGATGGACTTCGCCGCGCAGTACCAGATCAAGTCCGGCTTCCACGGGCCCACGGACATCTCCCCGGTGGGCTTCGCCGCGCAGCTGCACGTCGGCCTGGCGATCCACAACTACGGGATCCAGGAGTACATGCAGCACTCGGACGCCACCAACGAGGTCTTCGAGCAGTCCATGACCTTCGTCGACGGCTACCTGCACCCGGGGGAGGCGCCCGGCATCGGCGTCGAGTTCAACGAGCAAGCCGCCGCGGCCTACCCCTACCAGCAGGCCTACCTGCCCTACAACCGCCTCGTCGACGGAACGGTCCACGACTGGTAACCGTCCCCTGAAACGCCAAAAAGGTCCCGGGTGGCGAGTCGATGCTCTGCCGCCCGGGACCTGGCTCTTTTGAGGCCGCTCTCAGCGCCCCGTTTTCAGGTGGCTCAGTGAACGAGTTCCTGGGTCATGCCGAAGGGGACCTGGTCTGAGAGCGCGGCGGTGTAGTGGCCGGGCCTGTGCCGCGTGAGCAGGATGCCGTGCGTGCCCGTGATCATGGCGAGCTGCTGCAGTCCCTGCTCAGCCTCGTTGAGCCGTTCGTCCAGGACATGCCGGTTGTCGACTTGGATCTCAATGGACTGGGTAATGGTGGTCATCGCACTGTCTTTCGTGGAGTACTTCTAGTCGGCCCCCATGGTTCCAGGAACACTAACGTCATATTTATTGACGCGTCAAATCACCACGCGGTGTCAGAACAGAGCCTGCGCGGACCAAGAATCCGGTTGACCTGCAGCTCCATTGCGGCCCGGGTCCCGATCGTGAGGCTGCTCACCCGGGGTCACTCGGGGCAGGGCGAGAGATGCTCGTGGACACAAACGATGCTGTGCCTCGACGACGTTGTTCCCCATCTAGCTCATCATTCGGTAAGACACGGCAGGGGCAGGATTTAGGTCAGGATTGTGAAGCTTCCCGCCGGGTAGCGGACCCCGTTGATCTGCAGTTCCAGTACATGGTTCCCGGCGTGGTGGACCCGGGTGGTCATCTGGCGGAACGCGTGGCGCTTCGAGAATTTCCTGCACTCGCCGGGTCCGAGGACCGGTGTTGCAAGCTTGAACACCTTCTCCGCGAGGGTGCCGTTCGCCTTTCTGAAATGCACGACGTAATCCAGCGCCAGCCGGGTCTCCGCGGGGCCGGTGTTCGTGATCTCAAACTCAAAACCCAGCTCGCCGGGCAGTTCGACGGCGGTGCGGTCCAGCCGGGCCGGGGTCACCGCGAGCGACGCCGGCGCGAATCCCAGCAGGGCAAGAGCGCCGGGATGGGCATTCTTGAGCAGGGTGCGCAGGCCGTGCCGGACCACCCGCGGCGTGTTGGCGTCCGGCGCGCCCAGCCAGGCGGCCGCGGTGGCCACCACGCGATCCGGAGCGTGGCGGGCCAAATCGTTGAGGTGGTTGGAGACCGAGCGCCGGACGTCCTCCTGCGGGTCCCGGTACAGGGCGTCAAGAATGGGCAGGGTGGCGGCGGCCCGGGCGGAGATTTCAGGAACGCGGACCGCCCACGGCAGGTAGGGCCGGGTTCCTTCGCTGGCGAGACGGCGGACGTGCCAGTCCGGATGGGACGTCCAGCCCTGGACCACGGCCAGCGCCCGGTCCAGGTCGGCGGCGAGGAGCCGACGGATCGCGAATTCCGCGGTGAGCCGCGGCGTCAGTTCGGCGAGCAGCCGGAGGCAGTCCTCGAAGTCGCCCGGCGTCCCGGAACACAGGGCGCGCGTGACCGCCGCCTCGGTGACGGGCCAGATCATCCAGCCGGTGAACTCCGTATGTTCCGCGGCGCGGCGGAAGGTGGCGGCCGCCGTCGCATAGTCCTGCGGAAGATCCGCCAGGAGGGCGAGGCTGACGACGTCGGTCCGTTCCCTCAGGCTCAGCCCGTCCAGCCGCCCGGCGGCCTCGGCCAGTTGTGGCCAGCCGCCTACCGGTGACGCCGCGGTGAGTACGCGCCGGAGCGAGCCGACGACAGCCGGATTGATCAGTTCATTCATGACACCCATGGCTTCAGGCTACTGGGAGGATGTCCGGCGGACCGGCGCCGCACAATCCGCGGAACCGCGATAATCTTCAGCAGGGAACGTCTTCACACATCGCAGAGGCGGACAACGGAACATGACCGAGGAACAATCGGGGAAGTCGCCGGGCCGGTGGCGGGTTTTCCACGACAAGTTCATCGTGGAGGAACGCTTCATGAGCGAGCCTGCACGGAGGAATCTCTACCGGACCGCCGTCGGCTTCATGATCGTCGGTTCCGTGCTGTTCGTCGTCCTCCTGGCCGGCGTGCTCCAGAACGGCGGACTCAGCTCCATGGACGAACCCGTGCGGTCCTGGCTGCTGACCCTGCGCTCCGAGCCGCTGACGACGATCATGATCATCCTTGCGATCGTCTTCGGTCCGATTGGCCTGCCGATCATCATTCTGGTGGTGACCGTGGCCTGGGGACTGCTGGCCAAGCACGCCTGGCGGCCGCTGCTGCTCGCAGGTGCGATGCTGACCGGTGTGATCCTGGCGCAACTCATAGGCCAGACGGTAGGCCGGCAGCGTCCTCCGGTGGACCTGATGCTCTTCGGTGCCGACTCCACCTTCTCCTTCCCTTCCGGGCATGTCCTCGGGGCCTGCGACTTCCTGCTTGTCACCACATTTCTCATCTTCTCCCGGCGGCAGAACCCCAAGGCCGCCGTCGCCGGTTTTGTGGTCGCCGGGATCGGGATCTTCTTTGCGTCCGTCAGCCGGCTCTATCTGGGCTACCACTGGACCACCGACGCGCTGGCCTCGCTGTCCATGTCTTTTGTGGTGCTGGGGGCAGTGATTGCCCTGGACACCTGGCGTACCGCCCGGATCACCGGCGAACGCGTCACCGGAACCCTCTCGAAGGCCGACCCCGGCCCGGACTAGCGGTCCTTGCCCGGGCGGCGTAGGCGGTGCCACAGTGGGCCATGGCCACCGAAGATGACGTCCGCAGTGCGGCCCTGGCCCTGCCAGGCGTGACGGAGCGGCTGAGCTGGGGCAGGCCCGCCTGGTTCGCCGCCACCCTCATGGCCCGGATCTGGGAAGACGGCGTGCTCACGGTCAAGACGGAGGAGCGTGAGGCACTCGCCGGAACGCACCCGGAAACCTTTTTCTGGACCCCGCACCATGACCGTTCGCCGCAACTTGTCCTTGTCCGGTTGGACAGGATCGACCTCGGGGAACTGGGTGAACTCCTGGACGAGTCCCACCGCCTCGCCGGCGGCCGACGGCGGTAACCGGCGCCGCGAGGGCCGGATCAGGACGCTTATCCCGGATGTGTCGTGGTGCTTGCTGGCGGCGTCGCGCGTGCTGGCGGCCAGGACTAAAATCCAATCAACTGTCTGAAACTACACAAGGGACTCCGCCGATGAACGCTTCCGCCAGGGCCCTGGCCACGCTCCTTCCACCCCGTTTCACCCTGGGGGTTGCAACTTCCGCGTTCCAGATCGAGGGCGCACTGGACGAGGACGGGCGGGGTCCCTCGGGCTGGGACGTCTTTGCGGCGAAACCCGGTGCGATCGTGGAGGACCAAAGCCCCGCCGTCTCCTGCGACCACTATCACCGGATGCCGGAGGACGTGGCACTGATGAAGGAACTCGGGATCGACAGCTACCGTTTCTCGCTGTCTTGGTCCCGCATCCAGCCCGGCGGCAGCGGACCGGTTAATCCCGCGGGCCTGGACTTCTATGACCGGCTGATCGACCTGCTGCTGGCGAACGGGATCAGTCCCATGGCCACGCTGTACCACTGGGACACCCCGCTGCCGCTGGATGAGGCCGGCGGCTGGATGAACCGCGACACGGCCTACCGTCTGGGCGAGTTCGCCGCCATAGCCGCCGCAGCCTACGGCGACCGGGTGGTCCGTTGGGTCACCGTCAACGAACCGGCCACCCTCACCACGAACGGCTATGCCCTGGGCGTGCATGCGCCCGGGCAATCGCTCATGCTCAAGGCCCTGCCGAGCGTGCACCACCAGTTGCTGGGCCACGGACTGTCCATGCAGGCGCTCCGCGCGGCAAACGTGACCGGCGAAATCGGCATTGCGAACGTCTATTCCCCGATGGTCCCGGCTTCTGCCAACCCGCTGGACAAGGTCAGCACCGGACTCATGGATATTGCCCAGAACCGGCTGTACGCAGACCCGGTGCTGCTCGGGAAGTACCCGGACCTCATCCGTGCGGCCACCTTTTTCTCCCCGGACTTCAGCCCGTCCAGCGAGGACATGGAGCTCATCTCCCAGCCCTTGGATTTCTACGGACTGAACTACTACATGCCGACGCGCGTGGGGGCCGGACCCGGCGACGGCACTGTGCCTGCGGGCATGGCCGAGGCGATGGGCGACGATCTCAGCGGGACCCCGGGCGCCCCATTCCACATCGCCCCGTTCCACGACACCGAGACCACCGCGTATGGCTGGCCGATCAAACCGGAATACATGTCCGTGGCGCTGGCCGAGATGGCAGAACGCTACCCGACCCTGCCGCCGGTCTATATCACCGAGGGTGGGGCAAGTTTCGAGGATGTGGTGGTCCGCGACGCGGCCGGAAACCGCACGATCATCCCCGACGAGCGGCGGCTGCGGTACTTGGCAGACCACATCGGGACTGCCGTCGAAGCCACCTCGCCGGGTGGTGCTGCGGAGTCGATCGATCTGCGCGGCTACTACGTGTGGTCATTCGTGGACAATTTTGAGTGGTCCGGTGGCTACAAACAGCAGTTCGGTCTCGTGCGCGTCGACATTGACACTCAGGTCCGCACCCCCAAGGCCTCGTTCTACTGGCTCCAGGAGCTGCTCGCGGCCCGGAACAGGGACGCCGCCCCCGAGGTTCCCGAGGCTTTCGGCGCCGGACTTCCGGCGCAGGCTCCCGACGTCGAGCGCCCGCACCCAGTGGGCTAGAGCAGCTTCAGGTCGTGCAGTCCCTTTGCCATGCCGGCGCCGTCGGGAGAGTAGATCCACGGGACGGACGAGTCGGTGTGGTCCCCGGTTTCCGAGTGGCCGCCGGCCAGCACGGCTTCGCCGGTTGACAGTTGCCGGATGCCGATCGCGGCCACACGGTCTCCGTGCTGCCGTGCGAAGTGTGAGTAGATGGCCTCGTCGTGCTGGCCGTTGTCGCCGAAGAGCAGCCAGCGCATGTTCGGGAACTCCTCCGCCAGCAGTTCCAGGTTCCGTCGCTTGTGCTCCTGGCCGCTGCGGAACCAGCGGTCGTTGGTCAGTCCCCAGTCGGTGAGCAGCAGGGCGCCCGGCGGGTACATGTTCCGGGAGATAAAGCGGGCCAGGGTCGGAGCGGCGTTCCACGGACCGGTGGACAGATAGATCACCGGCGCGTTCGGGTGCTCCACCAGGAGCCGGTCCATCAGCACCGCCATGCCGGGCGTCGCCATCCGGGCACGCTCGTTCAGGACGAAGGTGTTCCACAGTGCCAGGAAGGGCCGGGGGAGCGCCGTGACCATGATCGTGTCGTCGATATCCGAGACAATCCCCAGCGCGGTGTCGGGGGAGATGACGAAGACTTTAATGTGCACGGGCTCGGTTCCTTCAGAGCGGAGCTCCGCCGTGTGCCAGCCCGGCTCGAGGGACACCTGTACGACCGTGTCCACGAGCCCGCCGCGGTCCGCGTGCACCCGCGCAGTCACCCCGCCGATCTCGATTTCCACCTCGGTGAACTGGATCGGGACGCTCGTGAACGCTCGCCAGCCGCGGATGTTCTGGTTGCCGTTCTGGGCCGCCTGCTCCGTCCGGCTGCCGGGCGTCGGCTTGCTCGTGAGCACCACCCGGCCGAGTACCCGGACCCAGCTTGTGGAGCCGTAGCCTTGGTAGGCGATGGTCTGCGGAATGAAGTGCCAGCGTCTGGCCGCCTTCAGCCGCAGTCCGGTGACGGTGTCCGAGACCCGATGGGCCAGCCGGAAGGCTTTGTTGCCGGTGACAGGTGGCTGCTGGGGTGTGTGCTGCGACGCCAATTCCATGCCTCCACTCTCCCACAGCGGACCGCCGGCGAACGGCCTGCGTCAGCGACACCGGTTCAGGCGTCGCCCAGCATCACACGCAACGTGGCGGCGTTGCGCACGGCGTTGCCGGCGCCGTCGTTGTTGAAATACATGAAGACGTCCTTCCCGGCGGCCCGCCATTCGCTGACCCGGTCCGCCCACCAGCGCAGGTCATCGTCAGAATACGATCCGCCGTAGAGATGCTCCTGATCCGGCCCGTGCAGCCGTACATAGACGAACGGTGCGGTGGCACGGAGGATGCAGGGGAGTCCGGCGCCGCTCATCACGCAGTAGGCGGCCCGGTGTCGTTCCAGCAGGGCATAGACCTCGGCATGGTCCCAGCTGGGATGGCGGAGCTCCACTGCGATCCGGATCCACTCCGGCATCGCGGTCAGGAAGTAGTCCAGCCGGGCGTCGTCACGGGCGAAATCCGGCGGCAGCTGGACCAGCAGCACGGCCCGCTTGTCCGCCAGCTCATGCCAGCAGCGGATGATCCGCTCCACCCAGACCTCGGGGGAGTAGAGCTTCCTGCCGTGGGTCAGGCCGCGCGGGGCCTTCACAGACAGGAGAAATCCCTCCGGCAGCCGGCGGCGCCAGCTGGCGAAGGAAGCCTCTCGCGGCCAGCGGTAGAAGCTTGCGTTCAGTTCCACCGTGCTGAACCGGTCAGTGTAGTGTGCCAGCCGGTCCCGGGCCGGCAGTCCGGGCGGGTAAAGCACACCCTCCCAGTGGTCATAGCTCCAGCCGCTGGTTCCGACGTGAAGAGCCCCCGGCCCGATTGCCACTCGTTCCTGACCTCCCGCTCCCTCATCCCGCCCGGTTCCTGAGTTCGGTATGTTCGGATCCTAGTCCCGGCAGGCTCGGCCTGGTCTGCCCCGGGTGTGGCAATGTAAGACCCATGGCACGCATCGAGGATTATGCAATGGTCGGCGATCTCCACACCGCGGCCCTGATCAGCACCGAAGGCTCCATCGATTGGCTGTGCCTGCCGCGCTTCGACTCTCCGGCCTGCTTCAACGCCCTGCTGGACACACCGGAGGCGGGTCGCTGGCTGCTGGCTCCGGAGGGCGGCGGTGAATGCACGCGGCGGCACTACCGCGAGGGCACGCTGATCCTGGAAAGCGAGTGGGAGACGCCCACCGGCACGGTCAAGGTCATCGACTTCATGCCGCCGCGCGACGAGGTGGCGGACATCGTGCGGATCGTGGTGGGGGTCAGCGGTACAGTCCGGATGCGCGGCGAGCTGGCGCTGCGCTTCGACTACGGGCACATCGTTCCCTGGGTCCGCCATGACGAGCACGGGATCCACGCGGTGGCCGGACCCGATGCCGCGTACCTCGTGACGAAGGCGCCGCTGCGGGGCGAACGGCTGCACACCATCAGCGACTTCACCGTCAAGGCCGGGGAGCGGGTGCCGTTCGTGCTGACTTGGACGCCGAGCCACCTGTACCGCCCGCGCGCCGTGAACCCCGAGGCAGTCCTCGCATCCACTGATTCCTTCTGGCAGCGCTGGTCCGCCAAGTGCACGGTCACCGGCATTTACCGCGAGGCCGTCCAGCGCTCGCTGATCACCCTGAAGGCACTGACTTTCGCACCGACCGGCGGGATCGTGGCGGCCGTGACAACGTCCCTACCGGAAGAGCTGGGCGGCACGCGCAACTGGGACTACCGTTTCTGCTGGCTCCGCGACGCCACCCTGACACTCCAGGCGTTGCTGGCCGCCGGCTATACGGAGGAGGCCGCCTCCTGGCGGGACTGGCTGCTGCGGGCCGTGGCCGGAGACCCTGCTGACCTGCAGATCATGTACGGAATCCACGGCGAGCGCAGGCTGCCGGAGGCAGAGCTTCCCTGGCTGCGGGGCTACGAGGACTCAACTCCGGTGCGGACAGGAAACGGCGCGGCCGACCAGCTGCAGCTGGACGTCTGGGGTGAGGTATTGGACTGCCTGTCGCTGACCCGGAACTCGCTCCTGAAACACACGGACGAATCCTGGGACGTCCAGGTGGCACTGATGGAGCATCTCGAGAAGAACTGGGACCAGCCGGACAACGGACTCTGGGAGATGCGCGGACCGCGGCGGCACTTCACCCACTCAAAGGTCATGGCGTGGGTGGCGGCGGACCGCATGGTCAAGGGCATCCGGGATTTCGGCCTGACCGGCCCGGCGGACCGCTGGGAGGAACTGCGCGACACCATCCACGCCGAGGTGATGGACAAGGGCTTCGACGCCGAACGCAACACTTTCGTGCAGTCCTACGGGCGCCCCGAGCTCGACGCCAGCCTGCTGCTGATCCCGCGGGTGGGATTCCTGGCGCCGGATGACCCGCGCGTGGTCGGAACGATCGAGGCGGTCCAGCACGAACTCACGCACGACGGCTTCCTGCGCCGTTACAAGCCGGAAGAAAGCGATGACGGTCTGCCCGGCGGGGAAGGAGTGTTTCTCGCCTGCTCCTTCTGGCTGGTGGAAGCGCTGCTGGGGGCGGGCCGGCACCACGAGGCCGAGGAACTGTTCGAGCGGCTGCTGGCGCTGCGCAACGACGTGGGACTCCTCAGCGAGGAGTGGAGCGTTGAGGACGGGCGGCAGCTCGGCAATACCCCCCAGGCGTTCAGCCACTTTGCCCTCGTGATGAGCGCGCTGGAACTGCATGAAGATGGTGTGCACCGCAGCGACACCCCGCTCCAGGGACACTGAACGGCTTCCGGAAGTCATAGTCAGCGGCCTTCAACCACGGAAGTCCTTCCAGATCTTGAGGAACTCCGCCTCCGAACTGGCCGCCAGGCTCTCTTCCCTGGCGTGCAGCCGGCCGTAGCTGAAGCCGTTCTCGCCGCTGGGCAGGGAGCGCAGGCCCAGCTCGGCCAGCAGGGTCCGGGCCACCACGCTGTCGTGGTGGAGCCCGAGGGTGGTTTGGATCCTGCGCGCCGCCTTGGCCGCCTTCCGGATCCGCTTTCCCGCCCGGCGTCCGCCGACGGTGACCGCCAGTTCGGCGGAATAGCGAAGCCGCTTCGCCGCCTTGCGGACCTCGTGCAGCTCTGCGTCCCGGGCGCGGCCCTGGGATGCCGGGGGAAGGTCCGCCACGGCACGGGCCAGGCGGGCGGTTTCCCTGGCAACGAACTTCCGGAGGGTCCTCTGCGGGGGACGGGACGCCTTCTGCGACAGCCGGTCCGCGGCGAGCAGCGTCCCGAGACTGAGGAGCAGCCGGTCATAGCGCTCGCTGCCGAGTGCCTCGAGGGCGCCCTGATGCCCGGCCGCCGCAGCCGCGTCCAGTTCCGCGTCGATGCGCTGGGCGGCCTGGCCCGAGGTCAGCTCCTCGGGCTCGGAGGCGAGCAGTTCGCGGAGCCGGGCTTGGACGACGCCGGGGTCACGGGCAGCGCCCAGCGCTCCGGAGAGCCAGCGCAGCTCGGACCGGACGTCCTCTGCGTCGCCGGCAGCGAAAAGTTTACGGGTGGTGGCCAGCAGGGAGCGGATCCGGCGGGCCGCGACGCGCATCTCGTGGATGGATTCGGCCTGGTTTTCCCGTACTCCGGGGGCATACCGCCGCAGTTCAGCGAGCTGTTGTCCGAGGTAGCTCAGCAGAGCCTCACCGGCGGTGGTTGCCATGCTTCACTTTACTTCTTGGACGCAAGGCCCCGGCTGTCCCCGGCCGCCACTACAGTGGGTCCATGAATCCAGTGGGGGATGACGGAGTGCGGCCTGCCCGGAGGAAGCTCTTTGCCCGGCTGGCGGTGCCATTGCTTGCCGTGGCGCTGCTCCTGGCGGGCCTGATTTTGATCACGCTGCCGGTGCGCGCGGAAAACTTCGGCTGGTTTGCCTATGCGCCGCTTTCGCAGCAGACCTTCCAGGTCCAGGGCCTGATGCTGATCGGGACGGAGGCGTGGGCGGGAATCGTGATGATCAGCGTGGGGCTCCTGATCCTCGCGTTCTGGACCGGATACCGCGTCGGCAGGTCCAGCGCGCAACGCTTGAAGGGGTAGCCGCGGTCAGCCCAGCAGCCCCAGCTGGTCCGGGGTGTCGAGGTCCGCGCCGCCGGATTGGATTTCCACGAGGTCGATCAGCGCGGGGTGGGCGTGCAGGAAATGGCGGGCACCGGCGTCGCCCGTGGCTGCCTGCGCCGCCGGGGCGCGCAGGGTGGCATCCAGCAGCAGTGGGTGTCCGCGCCGGGGGGTGCCCGATACGTCAGGGTAGGCCGCGGCGGTGACCCGGCCTGGGCGGTGCGCGGCAAGCAGGGCCCGCACTGTTGCGGGGGTGAGGCCGGGCTGGTCCACCAGCGCCACCAGCACGTGGTCCCCCGGCCGGGCTGCGTCCACGCCCAGCCGGAACGAGCCGCCCATCCCGTCCTGCCACGCCGGGTTCACCACCACGGTGTGTCGGCCGAGAGCTGTCCGGCCCAGCACCCGCTCAGCCTCCGCGCCGAGCACCACAACCACCTCGCGGCAGCCGCCGTCGAGCAGGACGTCGGCGAGCACTTCCACCAAGGTGCGCCCGCGGAATGGCAACAGTGCCTTCGGCCCGAGTCCCAGCCGTGTCCCCGCCCCGGCGGCGAGGAGCACAGCGGTGGTGGTGCCGGGGTCCGCGAACTCGCTCATGGCCACACCCTATCGCCGCCTCCCGCCGTGAGATGACAGCCCACGGCATTGTTTTGTGCCGAATACTGCCGTGACGTGCCATCTCGGCATACGCTTGCCGGGAACCGTCCCGCCGTTACCCAGGAGTCCCGCATGACACGACAACACCACCTCGGCCGGGTAGCGGTCGTCACCGGCGCAGGCTCAGGGATCGGCAGGGCGGTGGCCCGGCTGATGCTGGCCGAGGGCTACCGGGTGGTCCTCGCCGGCCGCCGGGAGGCGCAGCTGCTGGAGACCGCAGCGGGCCATGCCCAGGCCCTCGCCGTTCCGTGCGACGTCACGGTGGCCGACGACGTCCAGCGGCTGTTCGCCGCGGCCCTGCAACGCTGGGAACGGGTGGACGTGCTGTTCAACAACGCGGGGGTGTTTGGTCCCGCCGCCTCGGTGGACGAGATCAGCCTCGCGGACTGGGACGCGACCGTGGCCGTGAACCTCACCGGTTCCATGCTGTGCGCGGCTGCGGCGTTCCGGGCCATGAAGGCGCAGTCCCCGCAAGGCGGGCGGATCATCAACAACGGCTCGATCGCTGCCCATTCACCCCGGCCGCGGACCGTGGCGTACACGGTCACCAAGCACGCCATGACCGGGCTGACGAAGAGCATTGAACTGGACGGCCGCGGCTTCGGCATCAGCTGCGGGCAGATCGACATCGGCAATGCTGCCACGGAACTCATGGAGGAGATCGGCGTCGGGTCCGGTGCGATGCAGGCCGACGGCAGCCGCCGCGCGGAGCCGACGTTCCCGGTGGACGACGCCGCCCGTGCCGTGCTGCTGATGGCCGGGATGCCGGCGTCGGCCAGTGTCGGGTCCGTGGTGATCACCGCAGCGGGAATGCCGTTCATCGGGCGCGGCTGAGGCGGGAGGCTGCGGTGCCTCCGGACCTGTCCCTCTAAAGCGGCAGCAGCCCGGACTAAAGCGGCAGCAGCCCGGACTAAAGCGGCAGCAGCCCGGACAGGTCGGCCCGGAGCCCGGAAGCGGCGACGCGGCCGGCGGCGACGGCGTCCGCCCAGCTCAGCTGTCCGCTGACCATGGCCAGCCAGGTGCCGGCGTCGCACTCGATGACGTTCGGGGGCGTGCCGCGGGTATGGCGCGGGCCCTCCACACACTGCGTCACGCCGAACGGCGGGACGCGGACTTCCACGGAGTTGCCGGGTGCCCGGGCCGTGACTTCCTCCAGGGAGTAGCGCACCGCCGTCGCGAGCGTGCTGCGGGAGACGGCGGCGCTCGCAGAGACAGGGTCCGGAGAGGCTGGGTCCGGAGAGGCAGGGCCGGTGTTGGCTTGCAGCCAGGCGGCCAGCGCCGAGCGGCCGTCCTCTACCGGGATCCGGCGTCGCGCAACAGCCATGCCGCGCCTAGTCCAGGAGGGCCGAGACGGCGCGGCCCAGGCGGATCTTGCCCACCGGCCGGCCCCCGCCGAGCACGGGCTCGACCACCTTGTCCAGCACACTGGAGACCTCGGGGATCTCGACGGCGCCGGAGGCCGCAAGCAGGGTCAGGCCCACGAGCGTCGTGGCCCGGATGTTGCCGTCGAGGACCTTGATGGCGACGGAGACGCCCTGGCGGGTGGCCATCACCAGTACGCCCTCGGCGCCGATCTTCGCGAGGATGCCGAGCTCGTCCATGACGATGGTGTTGCACCCGCCGCGGCCCTGCACCGCCCACGGGTAGTCCAGCATGGAGGTGGCGATGGTGGCGGCGCGGGCGTTGGAGTTCTTGTCCCCGGGGGCCTTGGCCAGTCTCGAGAACGCCCGGGCCAGTCCGGTCAGCGAGACGGCGGCCACCGGGGCGCCGCAACCGTCAATGCCGAGATGGGCGATGCTTTCGCCGCAGTACTCCTCGATCACGGAACGGATCCGCTGCTGCAGGGGGTGGTTCGGCTCAAGGTAGCTGTGGGTGTCCCAGCCGTTCTCCGTGCAGGCCCAGAGGAACGCGGCATGCTTGCCGGAGCAGTTGAAAGCCAGCCGCGACTTGCCGCGCTCGGAGTGGACCAGCCAGTTCCGTGCGGTCTCGTCCTGCGGCCAGTCGGCGGGGCACTGCAGCTGCTCTTCCTTGACCCCGGCGGCCTTCAGCATGCCCTCGACGACATCCATGTGGTCCAGCGAGCCGAAGTGGCTGCCGCAGGCGATCGCCACCTGGGCGCCGCGCAGGGGCACGCCGGACTGCATGGCGGCGAGGGCCTGCAACGGCTTCAGAGTGGACCGGGCGAAGATGGGAGTGGTGATGTCGCCCAGTTCGGTGACGACAGTGCCGTCCGCAGCCATCACCACGGCGGAGCCGATGTGGCGGGACTCGACGAAGCCACTGCGTTCAACGACTGCCAGTTCAACGGCGGAATCGACTGTGAAGGTGGCATGCGGATTCAGGGGCATATGGCCAGTCTAAGGTGCCTCAGGGGGATACCCCGGTTATTCCACGGTCACCATCACCGACTGCCAGCCGGAGGCGCCGTCGGGTACCGGATCCGCGCGCTTGTCCGTCTGGAGTTCGCCGGTACCGTCCGTGGCGCGGGCCTTGATGTAGTGCGGGCCCGGGGCGGCGTCCCAGTCGAAGGACCACTGCCGCCACGTGATGAGGGAAGCCTCGTCGGAGAGGGTGGCCGCGGTCCAGGGGCCGTTGTCGATCTGCACCTCGACCTTGGTGATTCCGCGGGTCTGGGCCCAGGCCGTACCGCCGATCGCCACGCGCCCGGCTGGGACCTTGGCGAAGGACTTGGGGACCTCGACGCGGGCCATGGTCTTAATCGGGCCGCGTTCGGACCAGCCGCGCTGGGTCCAGTACGCTCTGCTGTCGGCAAAGCGGGTCACCTCGAGGTCCACCACCCACTTGGTGGCGGAGACGAAGCCGTACAGCCCGGGAACCACCATGCGCACCGGGTAGCCGTGTTCGAGGGGGAGGGCCTCGCCGTTCATGCCGATGGCGAGGATGGCGTCGCGGTCATCCGTCAGCACCTCCAGCGGGGTGGAGGCGCTGAAGCCGTCGATGGAGGTGGAGAGCACCATGTCCGCGCCGTCCTTGGGGCGGGCCATCTTGAGCACTTCACGGAGGGGCATGCCCAGCCACTTGGCGTTGCCGGCAAGGTATCCGCCGACCGGGTTGGAGACGCAGGTCAGGCTGACGTGGGATTCGATCAGCTTTGCGTCGAGCAGGTCCTGGAAGGTGAGCCGGACCTCCCGCTCCACCAGGCCGTGGACGCGCAGTTCCCAGTCCTGGGCGTCGATCTCCGGCACGCTCAGGGCGGTGTCGATCCGATAGAAGTCCTTGTTCGGCGTCAGCCATGGTGTGACGCCGGGGGCCTTGGACTGCACGCCGGCGGGCACGGCCGGCGCGGCCTTCGCCGGGGCGGGCAGCTGCAGGGACCCGCGGGCCTGGGCCACGTTGCTGCGGGCCGCGCTGAGCAGCCGGCCGCCGGTCGCGGCAATCGCGGAGGCGGCCGCCGTCAGGCCGGTCGCGGCGAAGAAGGCGCGCCGGCTCGTGGCGGGCCGTTCGGGTTCCTTGGCGGCGACATCCGAGGCCGTGTCCGGCCATGCGCTCATCCGCCACAGACGCGTGATCAGGAGCCGCAGCACGATCAGCCCGGCGGCGGTGCCGAGCAGCGACGGAATCGCGTCCACCGGCTTGACGCTGGCCCGGGTCACCACACTGGCGACGATCACCGCGCCCATCAGCAGCACTCCGGCCACCCCGAGGGCCCACTTGCGGTAGGCCACCACGCCCAGTACACAGGCGAGCAGCAGGATGGTCACCGCCATGCCGGCGAAGAGGGCGGCCTTGTCGTTGGTGCCGAAGGTGGCGATCGCGAAGTCCTTCATCCACGGCGGCGTGAAGTCGATGAAGGTCGAGCCAACGGCGATCAGCGGCATCGCCCGCGCCGTGAAGAAGGCGCCGATCAACTCGGCAACGGACAGGACGACGGCGGCCGCGGCCACGCCGGCCAGTGCGGCCAGGGCGGTGGGACCGGCGAGCCGCTGTGGGGTCTGCTGCCTGGAGTGCTTCTGCGTGGGCTTCTTCATACAGGGTGTTCGTAGCCGGACGCCCCGCGGATTGTCCCCGCCCCGCGGGACATGCCCTCCCCTCGCGCGCAGGGATGGACATGGTGGCATTATGTCCAGTGCCTGCGGCCGGGGCTGGGCATGTCCCGCGTTCGCGGGCGCTGAAGAGTGGGCATGTCCAGCGGCAGACACAGCTTAGGAGCCTGCCCGGTCCACAAAGTACCCTTGGGAACTGTGAAGGTACTTGTCATCGGCCCCGGCGGCCGCGAACACGCCATTGTCCGATCCTTGCTCGCAGACCCCAACGTTTCCGAGGTCCACGCGGCCCCGGGCAACGCCGGCATCAGCAAGCTGGTCCCCACACACGCCATCGACGCGAACGACCCCGACGCCGTCGCGGCCCTGGCCACGAAGCTGACGGTCGATCTAGTGGTGGTGGGTCCCGAGGCGCCCCTCGCCTCCGGAGTGTCCGACGCCGTCCGCGCTGCCGGCATCCCGGTGTTCGGTCCCGGCAAGGCCGCCGCCCAGCTGGAAGCCTCCAAGGCCTTCGCCAAGGAAGTCATGGCCGAGGCCGGCGTCCCCACCGCGATGGCGCGGGTGGCCGGCAACGCCGAGGAGGCCGCCGACGCGCTCGACATTTTCGGGGCGCCCTATGTGGTGAAGGACGACGGACTGGCCGCCGGCAAGGGCGTCGTGGTCACGAACAGCCGCGACGAGGCCCTGGCGCACGCGCAGAGCTGCTTCGACGCCGGCGGCACCGTGGTGATCGAGGAGTTCCTCGACGGCCCCGAGGTCTCCGTGTTCGTGCTCTGCGACGGCCGCGACACGGTGGCGCTCTCCCCGGCCCAGGACTTCAAGCGCATCTTCGACAACGATGAAGGCCCGAACACCGGCGGCATGGGTGCCTACACCCCGCTGGATTGGGCCCCCGAAGGCCTCGTCCAGGAGGTTCTCGACCGCGTCGCCCAGCCCACGGTCAACCAGATGGCCCACCGCGGCACGCCGTTCGTCGGCGTGCTCTTCGTCGGCCTGGCACTGACGTCGCGCGGAACCCGCGTCATCGAATTCAACGTCCGCTTCGGCGACCCGGAAACCCAGGCCGTCCTGGCCCGGCTCAAGACGCCTCTCGGCGGCCTGTTGATGGCGGCCGCCAAGGGCGAACTGGACAAGGTCCAGCCGCTGCGCTGGTCCAAGGAGTCTGCCGTCGCCGTCGTCGTCGCCGCCGAAAACTACCCAGGAACGCCGCGCACAGGGGACCGGATCCGCGGGCTCAAGAAAGTCGAGCAGATCGAGGGCGTCCACGTCATCCATGCCGGCACCAAGCTCGACGCCGAGGGCAAGGTGGTGTCCGCCGGCGGGCGCGTGCTCGCCGTGGTGGCGCTGGGAACCGATCTCGTCGAGGCCCGGGAACGGGCGTACGACGGCGTCGAGCTGGTCCAGCTGGAGGGCAGCCAGTTCCGCACCGACATCGGCGGCAAGGCCGCCCGCGGCGAGATCAAGGTCACGACGCCCGGCGCCCCGGCGGCCACGAAAGCGAAGGCATGAGCATGACCACGCCCGATTCCTCCCGCCCGGAAGCCACAGGACCCACCTCGTCTGCGCCTAGGGGCGGCCTGGACACCGCGACCCTGGACCTGCCGGGCTGGACGCACGTGTACTCCGGCAAGGTTCGTGACCTGTACGTTCCGGTGGATGAGACTATTACCGAGCGGATGGGCCACGAGTGTGTCCTGGTGGTGGCCAGCGACCGGATCAGCGCCTATGACCACGTCCTGGCCAGCGAAATCCCGGACAAGGGCCGCATCCTCACCCAGCTGAGCCTGTGGTGGTTCGAGCAGCTGGGCGTGGAGCACCATGTGCTCGCGTCCACGGTCGACGGCGGGGTTCCCGCCGCGGTGGAAGGCCGCGCGATGATCTGCAAGAAGCTGGACATGTTCCCGGTCGAATGCATCGCCCGCGGCTACCTCACCGGTTCCGGCCTGGCCGAATACCGGGAGTCCGGCACCGTGTGCAGGATCCCGCTGCCGGAAGGCCTGGTGGACGGGTCCCGGCTCGCCGAGGCGATCTTCACCCCCTCGGCGAAGGCCGAGGTGGGCGAGCACGACGAGAACATCACCTATGACGCCGTCGTCGGCATGGTCGGCGAGGACATCGCCGCCCGCCTGCGCGAACTCACCCTGGAGATCTACACGAAGGCCGAGGAAATCGCCCGCGGCCGCGGCATCATCCTGGCCGACACCAAAGTGGAGTTCGGCTTCGACGTCGCCAACGGGGTGATCACCCTGGGCGATGAGGTGCTCACCCCGGACTCCTCCCGGTTCTGGGATGCCGGCACGTATGAACCCGGCAGGGCGCAGCCCTCCTATGACAAGCAGTACGTCCGGGACTGGCTGACCTCGCCCGAATCGGGCTGGGACAAGTCCTCCGACACTCCTCCGCCCGCGCTGCCGGCCGACGTCGTCGCCCGTACCCGCAGCCGCTACGTGGAGGCGTACGAAAAGCTCACCGGCCGGACCTTCGCCTAGCCGGGGCCGGCGGAGGCCCGGCCCGCCGGGACGCAACCCCGGCGCCGGCGGAGGCCCGGCTAGGCTTCCGCCGAGGCGGCGGCCGCCGCGCGGCGCTGCGCCAGCCGGATTTCCAGCACGGCGTCCATGGCCTGCTGGACCCGGTCGGAGGCTCCGGCGGCGCTGAACTCGTTCTGTGCCTCCTCGAGGTAGACGAGGGCCTCGGCGGCTTCCCCGGCGGCCTTGAGCGCCTTCCCGAGCAGCAGGGACACCTCGCCGGCGGTGTGCCGGGCCAGTGCCTCGCGCTCCGCATGGATCTCCCGCAGTTTCTGCACGGCTGCCACGATGTCGCCGGTCAGGTAGAGCCAGCGGGCGCGGATGAATGCGACCTCGAGCTGGTCCGTCTTGTTGCCGCCCACGATCGAGAGCGCCAGTTCGGCGCGTTCGATCGAGGACAGGGTCTCCGGCTCCACGATCCCCGAGGACAGCCGGACGGCGGCGGAGGCCTTGTTGAACCGAGCCCAGAGATCAATGTCATTGGCGGGGGAGAGCAGCTTCGCGGCACGCTCGTGGTGCTTGATGCCCTCGGGATAGTCGTGGCGCATGAAGGCGACGTTCCCGATGACCCAGGCCACTTCGCCGGCGAGCTGCGTCATCGACTGGTCGTCCATCTGCTCGTTCATGGCCTGGCAGTACCCCCACGCCTCATCCAGCCGTCCGCTCTCGGCCAGGGCGCCGATGAGCGCACGCAGGGCGCCGATGACCATGGTCGAGCCCTTGGGCAGCTGGGAGCAGAGCCGCACCGCTTCCTGCGCATGCCCGACGGCGGCCGTCAGCTGACCTTGCCCCTGCGAGGCGGCGGCGAGCATCTGCTGCGCCCTGACGCCCAGGCCCGCCGATTCCGCGGCCAGGGGGTGGTCCAGGAGGTGCTGGACGACGTTCTTGCACTCCTGCCACAGCCCCTGCTTGATCAGGCATTCGGCCTGCATGTAGGTCATGTTCCACCACGCGCTGGTGTTTTTGGCTTCCTGGGCGATCTGGGCGGCGTTCGCCGCGTGCGTGGCCGCCAGCGGGTAGTCCCGGAGGTCCCAGGCCTGCCGGGCGTACAGGCCGGCGAGCACGTACTCGGCGTCGCTGACGGACACGGGATGGCTCCAGGCCTCCAGCGCCTTGGGCGCGAGTTCGAGCCGGCGGGCCAGCTCCTCGATGACCTCTGCGGTGGGTTCGCGGCGTCCGGTTTCCAGCAGCGAGATGTAGCTGGGCGAGTACAGGTCCCTGCCCAGTTCCGCCTGGGTTAGGCCGCGTTCCAGCCGTTCCGCGCGGAGCTTCTCCCCAAATCCGTTCCCCACGGACACCTCCTAATTCCGGACATTCTTTGTACTAAATGCTTGACAGTCCCTGTGGAAATCATTTTACAATGTATGTCAACAAGGGTAGTGCTGACTTGGTATAAGGACCCCGACCATATTGAGGAACTCTATGTTGAAGAAGATTGCAGCCGGCGCCGTCCTGGCCGGCGCCCTGGCTTTCTCCGCTGCGGCTCCGGCTGTTCTGTCCGCTGGTTCCATCGCCGACAACGCCGGTATCACGGCCGTCGGTAACTGGCCGGATCCGATGCGAGCCCCCCAGGCGGTAGGCAACTGGCCCGACCCCATGTCCTACCCCACCAACGTCGGCAACTGGCCTGACCCCATGTAACTTCCACGATATGTAAATTCCACAGCTAGGCGTAACAGCCCCGGGACATCCGTGAACCATGTCCCGGGGCTGTTTCTTGGTCAAGGACCGCCCGCCCCGTCCCCACGGCGCGGCACGCAAAGAAGAGGGCCTTCCGAATGGAAGACCCTCTTCTTGATTGGTCGGGATGACAGGATTTGAACCTGCGACCTCGTCGTCCCGAACGACGCGCGCTACCAAGCTGCGCCACATCCCGATCCGCTGCTACAAAAGCAACTTCACAAGAGTATCCGATTGGAGCCCCGGATGCGAAATCGGCTGGCGTCCCGGCCCCCGGAACGTCCCGGTGCAGGCACGGCCGCGGCACAGCTGGCGGCTCAGACCAGCGAGTCCTTCCACGCCCCGTGCAGCTGCGCGAAGCGCCCGCCGCCGCCGATCAGTTCCTCGGGGGTGCCGTCCTCGACGACCCGCCCGTCGTGGACCACCAGGACCCGGTCCGCGGTCTCCACCGTGGACAGGCGGTGCGCAATGATGAGCGCCGTCCGGCCGGCGTCGCCGCCGTTGCCCTGCAGCAGGCCCGCGAGGCCGGTCTGCACGAGGCGCTCGGACGGGATGTCGAGCGAAGACGTCGCCTCGTCAAGGATCAGCACCGCGGGGCGCGCCAGGAAGGCCCGGGCGAAGCTGATCAGCTGCCGCTGCCCGGCCGAGACGCGGCCACCGCGCTTGTTGACATCGGTGTCATAGCCCTCCGGGAGGGCCTGGATGAACCCGTGGGCGCCCACGGCCCGGGCCGCGTCCTCGATCTCCTGCCGGGAGGCCACGGGCCGGCCCAGGGCGATGTTGTCCGCCACCGAGCCGCTGAACAGGAACGCCTCCTGGGTGACCATAACAACGTTCCGCCGCAGATCCGCCGTCGTGAGCCGGCGCAGGTCCACGCCGTCGAGGGTGAGGGAGCCGGAGGAGACGTCGTAGAAGCGGGCAATCAGCTTGGCCAGCGTGGATTTCCCGGCGCCGGTCTGGCCCACCAGGGCCACGGTCTGGCCGGCGGGGATGTGCAGGTCCATGGTCGGGATGATCACCGGGCCGTCCCCGTAGCGGAATTCGACCCCGCTGAAGTCGATCGTGCCCTTCGCATCGTGCAGGGCGACCGGGTCCTTCGGCGGGCGGACGGTGGGGACCTCCTCGAGCAGCCCGGAGACCTTCTCGAGGGCCGCCTGGGCGCTCTGGAAGGAGTTGTAGAACATCGCCATCTGGTCCACCGGGTGGAAGAAGCGCTTGGTGGACAGGATCAGGGCCAGCAGCACGCCGACGGCGAGCTCGCCGCCGAGCACCCGGAAGCCGCCGAAGAGCAGCACGACGGCGGCGCAGACGTTCCCGATCAGCACCAGGCCGGGCTGGAAGATGCCGTTGAGGTTGATCGACCGGACGGTGGCCTTGCGGTAGTCCTCGGAGAGCTCGGTGTAGCGTGCGGAGTTTTCGCGTTCCTTGCGGAAGGCCTTGACCGCGCGGATCCCCGTCATGGTCTCGACGAAGTGCACGATCAGCCGGGCCGAGACCACGCGCGATTCGCGGAAGGCGATCTGCGAATGCTTCTGGTACCAGCGGGCCAGGAAGTACATCGGCACGCCGGCGGCCAGCACCAGCAGCCCGCTGCGCCAGTCGAGCGCGAAGATGGTGGCGGCCGTGAACACCATGAACAGCATCCCGGACGCGAGCGAGCTGACGCCGGAGTCCAGGAGCTCGCGCAGCGCCTCCAGATCCGAGGTCTGCCGGGCGATGATCCGTCCGGAGGTGTATTTTTCGTGGAATTCCAGGCTCAGCCGCTGGGTGTGCCGGAAGACCCGGACCCGCAGGTCCAGCAGCATCGCCTGGCTGAGTTTCGCCGTCGAGGTCACGTACAGTGCGGTGAGGCCCGCCGTCGCGACGGCGGCGGCGAGGTAGGCGGCGCCCGTGAGCACCAGCGGGAGGTTGTCGCCGCCGCGCAGGGCCGGCAGGGCGCGGTCGATGCCGAAGGCGATCAGTGCCGGTCCGGCCACGCGCGCGGCCTGGGAGAGCACCACCGCGGCGATGGTCAGCCAGAACCGGCGCCGGACCGGGCGGACCAGGGAGCGCAGCAGGGCCAGGGAACGGCGCTGGACGGTCTTGCTCTCGCTCCTGGACAGGTGCGCGTTGTCCTCGTTGGCGGTGCCGAAGGTTGCGCTGTTCATCGGGAAATCTCCTCGGCCCCGAGGGCTGACAGTTCGGACTCCTGCAGTTCGGAGTCGAGGTCCCGCGGTTCCGGGTCCAGGCTGGCGATCACGTAGCGGTAGTGACTGTTCTGCGCCAGCAGTTCGGCGTGGGTGCCGACGGCGGTGATGCGGCCGTCCTGCAGCAGCGCCACCCGGTCAGCCAGGGCCACGGTGGACGGGCGGTGGGCGACGACCAGCGTGGTGGTGTCCGCGAGGACCTCCCGCAGCCGGTGCTCGACGAGTTCCTCCGTATTCACGTCCAGGGCCGAGAGGGGATCGTCGAGGACCAGCACGCTGGGCCTCGCGGCGATGGCCCGGGCCAGGGCGATGCGCTGCCGCTGGCCGCCGGAGAGGCTGAGCCCTTCCTCGCCGATCAGGGTGTCGAGCCCGTCCGGCAGGGAGTATGCGAAGTGGGCCTGGGCGACGTCGAGCGCCTCCTCCAGGGCTTCCTCGCGGCGTTCCGCCGAGCCGGTGCCGGCGGCGCCGAGCAGGACGTTGTCCCGCACGGAGCTGGAGAACAGGGTGGTGTCTTCGAAGGCCACGGCGACGACGGTCCGCAGTTCCTCGACGCTGAACTCGCGCAGGTCCACGCCGTCGATCGTGATCGAGCCGTCCGTGACGTCGTAGAGCCGCGGCACCAGCTGGAGCAGGGCGCTTTTGCCGCTGCCCGTGATGCCCACCAGGGCCATGGTTTCCCCCGGTTTGATCTCCAGGCTGATGTCCTTCAGGATCGGTTGGTCCGGGGCGTCCTCGAAGGCGAACGTGGCGCTGCGGAAACTGAGGGCGCCCCTGAGTTCGGCGGGGCGGCGCGGGCGCTCCGGGCTGGTGATGGCGTTGACCGAGTCCATGACCTCGAAGTGGCGGTCCACTGCCGTCTTGGCGGTGAGCGCCATGGCGAGCAGCATGCCGCAGAACTCGACCGGGGCCGCGATCACGGCCGCGGTGGCGAAGAACGCGACCAGCGCTCCGATGCTCAGTTCGCCGGTGGAGGCCAGCAGGACGCCGGCGACGAGACCGGCGCCGAGGGCCAGCTCGGGCAGCAACGTCACGACGAGGCTGAAGGCGGCCAGATGCCTGGCCTTGGCGATCTCGGTCTGGCGGAGTTCCTCGGCCTGTTCGTTGAAGTTCTCCAGCGCCTCCCGGCTGCGGCCGAACGCCTTGAGCACGCGGATGCCGTGGACGGACTCCTCCACCGTGGTGGCGAGGTCGCCGGCCTGGTCCTGGCTGCGGCGGGCGACCTCGCTGAAACGGGTGCGGAAGCGGAAGCCGTAGATCATGATCGGCACCGCGGCGGCGAGGAAGATCAGGGCCAGCTGCCAGCTCATTGAGAACATCACGACGACGCCGATCGCCACGGTCAGGGTGGTGACCACGAGCATGATCGCGCCGAAGGCCATCCAGCGCCGCAGGAAGTTCAGATCGGTCATGGCGCGGGAGAGCAGCTGCCCGGAACCCCAGCGGTCATGGAAGGACACCGTGAGGTCCTGCAGGTGGCCGTACAGCGACACCCTCATCCGGGTCTCGACGGTGGTGGCGGGGTTGATGACGAACTGCCGCCGCAGGGCCACGAAGCCCGCTTCGGCCACACCCAGGCCCAGGATCACGAGTGAGGCGATCCAGACCGCGTCCGCATTTCCTCCCGGGCGGAGGGATTCATTGACCAGGACCCGAAGCACCTGCGGTATGGTGAGCGCCACCACGCTGGCCAGCAGCGCACAGAGCAGGCCCATGACGAGCCGCGGCAAAATCGGCCTGACGTGGGGATAGAGACGGCTGATGGAGGAGAAAAAGGGAGTCTGCTTGGCCATGCCTGCTTCTTAAAACGCGCCCGCAAAATATCTAACGCAACTGGATGTAGTTTCCTTTAGCAACTACCCTAGGCCATCGGGTGACCGGGTTCACACGAAATCGGACAGCATCAGGATCTCGCCTAGTAATTACATTCCGCAATGGCCGCCCGGCGTGCCCGTCCGTGGGACATGCCCAGCCCTGGCTGCGGGGAGTGGGCATAAGCCCGCTATGTCCATCCGTGGGCACTTGGGGAGGGCATGTCCCGCGGTGGTGTCAGGTGCGGGAGGTCAGGGGCGGGAGGTCAGGGTGAGCAGCACTGCCTCGGGTCTGCAGGCGATGCGGACCGGGGCGAAGCGTGAGGTGCCTATCCCGCCGGAGACGTTCACCGGCGTCGTGCGTCCGTTGCTTTCCCAATCGTTGAGTCCCTTGGCGCGCCACGTGGGGAGGTCGCAGTTGGCGACGAGGGCGCCGTAGCCCGGGAGGCAGATCTGGCCGCCGTGGGTGTGTCCGGCGAACAGCAGGTCCGCCCCGTCGTCGGTGAAATGGTCCAGGACGCGCTGGTACGGGGCATGGGCGACGGCGATGCGCAGGTGCGCTGACGCGTCCTGGCCCTTGGTGCCGCGCGGCCAGCCCGCGTAGCGCTCGAGGCCCAGGTGCGGATCGTCCACACCGGAGAAATCAACGCGCAGGCCCTTGACCACGAGCGACTGGGACCGGTTGGTGAGGTCCACCCAGCCGCCCATCCCGAAACCGGAGCGCAGCCGTGGCCAGTCCAGCTCGACCGGGTTCTGGCGCTCCCCGGACGGACCGCGTAGGTAGGAGGCGGGATTCCTGAGCTCCGGGCCGAAGTAGTCGTTGGAACCGGGCACAAAGACGCCCGGGAACTCCATCAGGGGCTGCAACGCCTGCAGCAGGGGTTCCACCGCCTTGACATGGCTGAGGTTGTCCCCGGTGTTCACGACGAGATCGGGCTTCAGCTCCGCCAGCGAGGCGAGCCACCCGGCCTTCCGGTGCTGGCGGGGCACGAAGTGGATGTCGCTGAGGTGCAGCACCCGGATCGGACCGTGGCCCTGCGGCAGGATGGCCAGGGATTCTTCGCGCAGGACAAACTGGTTCTTCTCCCACAGCCCGTAGCCGACGGCGGCCGCCCCGGTCGCTGCGCCGACCGCCGCGGTTACGGCAAAGCCGCGCCCGATACGTCGGACGCGGCCTGCCAGCGTGGTTTCCCCGGCCACCGGCTACTTCTTCTTGTCGCTGGGGCTCGGTGACGGCTTCGGTTTGTCGGTGGGCGACGCCTCGTCTTCCTTGGCCGGCGGCGTCGTCGGGCGCACGATCGGAGCCGGACCGGTGACCAGGTTGGACGGTGGGGCAGGGAACGGGTTGGTACCGTACGCCGGCGCCACCTGGGCCATGTAGTTCGAGAACTGCGGCCCCGCGATCATGTAACCGTCGATGCCCTTGTAGAACTTGCCGTTGATCGTGATGTTACGTCCGAACCGGTCCTGGGCGCCGAGGGCATCGCCGAACCAGGACGCCGTCGCCAGGCCGGTGGTGAATCCGACCACCCAGGTGGAGTTGTTGGGGTCGTTGGTACCGGTCTTGGCCGCGATGGGGAACGTGGTCCGGGTGGAAATCCGCGGCTGGATCAGCGAGCCGGAGCCCCGGTTGAGGACTTCCTGGAGGGCGTAGCTCACGCCGCGCGCAACTTCCGGCTTGATCGCGTCCCGGCAGTTCGTGGCCTGGGCAGGAAGCTGGGCGCCGCTCTGGTCCGTCACCGACTCGATGGCGATCGGCTCGCAGTACTTGCCGTCATTGGCGAAGGTGGCGAACGCGCTGGCCATGGTCAGCGGCGAGGTCTGGGTGGCGCCGATCAGGTTGGAGAGCCTGGTCATGGGGACCGGTTCGTTGGTCTGCCCCGCATGGATGCCCACGGCGTCCACGATCTTCTGGATTCCGCAGAGGTCCACCTGGGCCGCGGTGGCGAACGTCATGGTGTTGATGGAGTTCGCCAGGCCGTCGAGGATGGACATGTTCTTGTAGTAGCCCTCCTCGGCGTTCTGCAGGTCATCGGCCGCACCCAGGCCCTTCTCAGCGGTGTTATAGGCACCGTCCTTGGGGGCGGGGCAGGTGTTCCTCCACGGGAAGTTCAAGGGGTAACGCCGCACGGCACCATTGAGGACGGTGTTCATGGACTTGCCCTCATTGAGCCACTCCGCGAAGGTGAAGGGCTTCATCGTGGAGCCCGGCTGGAAACCGCCCAGGCCGTTGAGGTCTCCGCCCTGGGCGTCCTTGGAATCAACGTTGAAGTTGATGACGTTGTTGAACTTTCCTTCGGCTTCCAGCCATTGCGTGTTCTGGGCCATGGAGACGATCTTGCCCGAGCCCGGCTGCACGGACACCAGCGAGGCCCCCCACTTGTCCGGGTTGGCGCCGGCGGAAGCGTCGACCTGGGTCTGGGCCACCGCCTGGGCATTGGGATCGAGCGTGGTCTTGATGGTCAGGCCGCCGCGGAAGATCTTCCGCTCGCGCTCTTTGGGGTCGGCGCCGTAGGCCGGGTTGTTCAGCAGCAGGTGCAGCGCGTAGTCGCAGAAGTACGGTGCCGTCGTCGAGTAGGCGCAGCCCTGGCGCGGCTGAGTGACCTTGGTTTCCACCGGCGTCGCCACGGCGGCGTCATAGTCGGCCTGCTGGATCTTGCCCTGGCTCAGCATGGAATGCAGCACGAGGTCTCGCCGGACCTTGGCATTGTCCGGGTTGGTGATGGGGTCATAGAAGGACGGGCTGTTCACGACGCCGGCCAGCAGCGCGGCCTGCGGAAGGGTGAGGTCCTTGGCCGTGGTGCTGAAGAAGAATTTGGACGCGGCTTCGATGCCGTAGGCGTCCCGGTTGAAGAACACGATATTCAGGTAGCCCTCAAGGATCTGTTCCTTGGTGAACTTCTTCTCCAAGGCGATGGCGAGCTTCATCTCCCGGAGCTTGTCCCCGACGCCCTTGTTCACGCCGTTGAGGAGGACCTCGTCGCTCTTGCCCTCGGCCTCGAGGGAGGAGTTGATGACGTTGTTGACGTACTGCTGCGTGATGGTCGAGGCGCCCTGTTTGTTGCCGCGGGCGGTGCTGACGAGAGCGCGCAAGATGCCGGTGGTGTCCACGCCGCCGTGCTCGTAGAAGCGGCTGTCCTCGATCGCGATGACCGCGTCCTTGATGTACGGGGACATCTGGTCCAGCGACACGCGGGTGCGGTTTTCGGCGTAGAGGTTGGCGATCACGCTGCCGTCCGAGGCCAGGATGGTGGTCGCCTGGCTGGGCGGGTCCACCTTGAGCTCGGCCGGAAGAGTGTCAAAGAATTTGATCGACCCGCTGGCGGCACTGCCGGAAACAGCAGCCGCCGGGACCAGCAGCCCCGCCACCAGGACGCCACAAAGGGCGCTCACGCCCAGGAAAAGAAGGATCTTTCCGAGGGTGGTGGCCGTGTCGAATAAAGGGTTCTTACCAGTCGCCATGTTTTCCACTTTAGCCGCAAGGACTAGGCTTTAGCTCATGACCAAATGGGAGTACGCCACGATTCCGCTCATTATCCACGCTACAAAGCAGATCCTGGACCAGTGGGGCGAGGACGGCTGGGAGCTTGTCCAGGTTGTTCCGGGACCTGATGGAAACGGCCTGGTTGCCTACCTGAAGAGGGAGAAGCAGTAGCCATGAGCACACCAGCAGCGGCCACTCCGGCGACGCCGGCACGCCCCGAAAACACGGACAGCAACACCGCAAACACGGGCGCGTCGTCCGCCGTCGAGCAACGGCTGGCCGAGCTCGGCCTGACCCTGCCGGAGGTCGCCGCCCCGGTGGCCGCCTATGTCCCGGCCGTCATTTCCGGCAACCACGTCTATACCTCCGGCCAGCTGCCGTTCATCAACGGCAAGCTCGAGGCCACCGGCAAGGTCTCCGCCGGCACGGAGGGTACCTCGGACGAGCCCACCGTTTCCCCGGAAGCGGCGAAGGACTACGCGGCCGTGTGTGCCGTGAACGCGCTGGCTGCGGTGAAGAGCGTCATCGGAGACCTCGACCGCATCACGCGGATCGTCAAGGTCGTCGGCTTCGTCTCGTCCGATCCGTCCTTCACCGGCCAGCCCGGCGTCATCAACGGTGCCTCCGAGCTGCTGGGCAAGGTCCTCGGGGACGCCGGCCAGCACGCACGTTCGGCCGTCGGCGTTTCTGTCCTGCCGCTCGACTCTCCCGTTGAAGTCGAACTGATCGCCGAATTCGCCTAGAGGGCCGGTCACTTCCCTTGCCTCAGTTAGCCCGACGCCTGTTCGTTCTTCCCCCGGATCTTGAGGGGGCGGCCCGCAGCTGGATTGAACACGGCGAAAGGACGCCCCGCGCCGCCCGCTTCGCGTCCTCCGTGGTCCTCCTGCGGGATTCGCCGACCGGCCTGGAGACCTGGCTGGGTTACCGGCCGGGATCTTCGCCGCTGGGCGTGCTGGCCTTCCCGGGAGGCTCACTGGACGCGTCCGACGACGACGCCGTCGGCTGGCTGGGCCCCTCGCCCCAGCATTGGGCCGAGCAGATGGGGACGGCCGACGTCGGGCTGGCGCGCCGCCACGTGGTGGGTGCCATCCGTGAGCTGTTCGAGGAGGCCGGTATCCTGCTGGCCGGGCCGGACCTGTCCAGCACGGTGGAGGCGACCTCCACCGCCGACTGGATGCGCGCGCGCGAAGCCGTGGCCGATCAGGAGAAGTCCTTTACCGACGTGCTCGCCAAGCGCGGGCTCTCGGTGCGGACCGACCTGCTGAAGCCGCTGGTCAACTGGCTCAGCCCCGATTTCGCCCACCGCCGGTTCAACACCCGCTACTTCGCCGCCACCGTGCCCGTGAACCAGCGGCCCTCACTGCTGGCCAGCAAGGGCGTGTGGGGCCGGTGGGTCTGCGTCCGCAAAGCCATCAACGAGCGGGACACGACGGCGCTCGGCGACGAGGTGGGCCAGGAGAACACCGTCGGGCTGCCCCTGGGCCAGCTCCTGGTGCCCGGCTCCGAGATCATGCTCGAAAAAATGGCCGCCGCCAACGGCTGCATCGCGTACCTGAGCTACAAGCGCAAGGCCCACGTCTACCAGCCCAAGCTCGTCGAGGAAGAAGACGGCCGGCTCATGCTGGAGGTGGAGGCCGCGAAGACCGTCGCCGGCGAGCCGCAACGGGAACGCTGACCAGGCTCCTTGCCACACGGTGACCGGCTCTGTGCCCTCAGCCGGGACCGGGCCCGCGGGCATGCCCCATCTTCGACCCCACCACTGGACATGCCCTCCGCTCATCCTGCCGTCCTGAGGGACATGCGCTGCCCTTCCCCGGCCCGGTGGACATAATGGCATTATGTCCACTCCTCGCCGCCAGGACTGGGCGCGTCCCGCCGACCCGGTCGCCGGGACTGGGCATGTCCCACGGGGTGGGCTTAAACGCCGAAGGCCGGCTCCGTTCTGACGGGGCCGGCCTTCGTTTTGCGCTGAATACTGTCAGCGGGAGCGCTGGCGGAGGCGCTGCATGTCGAGGATGACGACGGCGCGGGCTTCGAGGCGCAGCCAGCCGCGCTGGACGAACTCGGCGAGTGCCTTGTTGACTGTCTCGCGCGATGCGCCGACCAGCTGGGCCAGTTCTTCCTGGGTCAGCTCGTGGGCCACCAGGACGCCGTCGGTCGCGGGGCGGCCGAAGCGGTCGGCGAGGTCCAGCAGGGCCTTGGCCACACGGCCGGGGACGTCGGAGAACACGAGGTCGGACAGCGAATCGTTGGTGCGGCGCAGGCGGCGGGCCAGCGCCTGCAGCAGCTGTGCGGAAACTTCCGGGCGCGTACGCAGCAGGGCGTTGAGGCTCTCGTTCTTCAGCCCGGCCAGCCGCGTTTCCGAAACAGCCGTAGCCGTGGCGGTGCGGGGGCTCGGATCGAACAGCGCCATTTCGCCGAACAGCTCGCCCGGGCCGAGGATGGCGAGCAGCGACTCGCGGCCGTCAGGGGATGTACGGCCGAGCTTCACCTTGCCGGACACGATGAAGTACAGCTGGTCACCCTGGTCGCCCTCCCGGAATACCGAGGCTCCGCGTGAGAGATCCACCTCGGTGAGCTCGTCCGTCAACAGACGGAACGCCTCGTCGTCGAGCGTGGCGAAAAGGGGTGCACGGCGCAATACCTCGATGTCCATGAAATCTCCTGACTAACTGTGTCGGCTGGGGCGCTTCAGCCATTGTTTCAGAATTTTGGCGTCTCTGTGACGTAGTTGGCACCGAAACGCGCCAAACGGAGCCGAGGTGCGCATCGGGTGTGCCGGGGCGCACGGCAAACTGTCAGCCACCGTCGGTAGAATTGGGGCTTACCTGCCTAAGGAGCATCGGTGTTCGGCTTGACCATCTTGGACCTTGTGTTGATTCTGATGCTGCTGTCCTACCTGATCCATGGCCTGCGCAACGGCTTCCTGGTGACAGTCGGCGGCATCGCAGGGTTTGCCGCGGGGGCGGTGGCCGCGTTCGTGTCCGTCCCGATTGTCAGCGGTCTGGTGGAAGACAGCGGCTGGCGGCTGACGGCGATCATCGCCACTGCCGTACTGCTGATCGTTCTTGGCCACGGGCTCGGCACCGCAATCGGGCGGAGAATCCGCAGCGTCGTGAGGATCAGCCCGCTCCGGACCGTTGACCGGGTGGCCGGCGGCGGCGTGAATGTGGTGGTGTCCGCCCTGGTCCTGTCCATGCTCGCCTTCAGTATCGGCGCGCTCGGTGTCCCTTTCGTGTCCCAGCAGCTCGCCGAGTCCAAGGTGATCCGGTTCATCGACGGCATGACGCCCACGCCGCTCAAGACGTCGATGGCCCAGTTGCGGTCCGCCGTGATCGGCGAGGGAATCCCGACCCTGTTCGAGGGCATCGGCCAGGGCCAGCCCGTTGCCGTCCCCGACGCCAGTACGGACACGCCCGCGCTGAACCGGGCCGCGGCCTCCGTTCTGAAGATCGCCGGAACCGCCTACCAGTGCGGACAGAACCAGACGGGAACCGGCTTTGTGGTCTCACCGGGCCGGGTAGTCACGAACGCCCACGTGGTGGCTGGTGTTCCGGAGCCGGTGGTCGAAATCCCGGGCGGGGGCGCCTTGCCCGGACGCGTCGTGTACTTTGACAGCCAGCACGACCTCGCCGTCCTGGCCGTGGACGGGTTGCGCACCGCGCCGCTGCCGCTCAGTTCCGGCCTTCCCGCCGGCAGCCCGGCGGCATTTGCCGGCTATCCGCACGGCGGACCGTTCCAGTCCAAGCCGGCGACGGTGCAGGACATCGCCACCGTGCTCGTCCCCGACATCTACGGCAACAATCCGGCCCCTGAAGACGTTTACCGCCTGGCCGGAGACGTGCAGCCGGGCAATTCCGGTGGTCCCTTGCTGAGCACTGACGGGCAGGTCGCCGGCGTGGTCTTCGCCAAGGCCACGACGGAATCCTCGCTCGGGTTCGCGATCACGATGACCGATCTGGGCCCGGTCGCCGCTCAGGCGCCCGGGCTCGACAGCCCCGTCTCAGCGGGGCAGTGCATCAGGAAGTAGCCGCCGGCTGCAGCCATTCCAGGCTCTGGCCGTGCGGGCCGGCGATGGCCACGGGAACTCCGTTGTGCAGCAGCAGGAACCGGCCCTGAAGCCGGCCGTCGTCCATTTCCGGCACCACGCTGGAGCCGTCCGCCTGGATGATCACCGTGTGGCCCTCGTTGGACAGCCAATGGCAGCACCGCTCCCTGGCCAGGCCGGCCACGGTGCGGCGGAACCGGTCCCGGCCCGCGGCGTCCAGATAGGCCATGACCGCGCTGTGGAACACCACGAGGGCGGCGTCCGACGGCGCCTGCCCGGCGAGCGACAGGAGCTGTTCGTTGAGGTCCCCCGCCACCAGCAGCGGCGGGTCCGCCCGTGCGACGGTGATCGCCTGCCGCAGCCGTTCGCGGCGGAAGTCCTGCTCCGGCCAGACGAGCGCCTCCAGCCAGGCGACGTCGTCGGGGTTGCGGACGTCGAGCGGATTGAGGTCGATGCCGGCGCGCCACACGACCCGGGGGAGCTCCTGCGGCAGCGGCACCGGGCCGGTGGTTGCGCAATGCAGGACCGGGAAAGCCCCCTGCGCCCCTGCCGGGGAAAGCCGGGTCACCGCGCCGGTGCCCTCGTGCGTGCCGCTGCCGGCGGCCCGGAACTCATAGCCGTAGCGGTCCGGGAACAGTGCGAGCCCGGCAGAGGCGCCCACCTCGATGAGGGCCAGCGGGCGCCCCTCGGCGGCGGCGATCCCGGCCAGCGAGGGCAGCAGTGTGGCGCAGCGCCCTGCCTCATTGGTCTGGGTGGCACGGGCGAGCACCATCCGGGAGATCTCGTGCCAGTGCGTGTCGAGGAAACTCCGGAACTCCCGGTACGGGCTGATCCGCGCGCCGACAAACCGGGCCGCCGCAAGCAGGAGCAGCGGCTGGCGCTTGGTGTGCGGCCACAGATCGATGCGCCGGATCAGCTCGGCATCGTCCGCGATGCCCACGGCCCACTCGGCGTAGCAGTCGGAGTTGCCGGGAGCGTCGACGGTGCCGAAGTGGCGGTACCACTCCGCGGTTGCTGACTCCCCGAACGCAGATGCCCCCGGCGCCGGCGCGGGTTCCTCGGGGGACATGCTCAGTCCTGGCCGGCGTGCAGCCCGGCGAGGTATTCCACAGCGAAGCGGTAGCCAAGGATCCCGGCCCCGGCAATCACGGCCTTGCTGACATCCGAGAGGTACGAATGGTGCCGGAACTCCTCCCGGGCGTGGACGTTTGTGATGTGGACTTCGACGGCGGGCAGCTGCACCGCCGAGATGGCGTCCCGGATTGCAACCGAGGTGTGCGTGTAGGCGCCGGCGTTGATGACGATGCCGATCGCCCTGCCACGGGCAGCGTGGATGGCATCCACGAGGGCACCCTCGTGGTTGGACTGGAAGCACTCGACGTCCAGGCCGTGCGCCTCCCCGGCGTCCTTGGCGAGCTGTTCGACGTCGGCCAGCGTGGCCGTGCCGTATTTCTCGGGTTCCCGGGTGCCGAGCAGGTTCAGATTGGGTCCGTTGAGGACCAGGACAGTGCCGCGGCCGGCACCGGCGGGGGTGGCTTCACTCATGCCTGCCAATGTATCGCAGAGCGCCCCGGATTCCTCCCGGCTCTGGCTCGCACGGGCGGCCCTGCCTAGACTAAGAGGACCATCGTGCGGAGCTCCCGTACCGGCCAGCTCGCGCGGAAAGCCCGATCTGGGAGCGTCATCATGCGCAAGATTCATCCACGAATTTCCATCCGCCGCGCAGCGGCGGGGCTGCTTGCCTTGGCGGCCGTCTTCGTCCCAGCGCCCACGGCCGCGGCCTCCCGGGCCGACGCCGGGGACCGCCGCGCCGTGATCACCCTTCCCGGTGCCACCGGAGCCGAAGGCATCGCCGCCGGGGAGGGCACCACGTTCTTCGCCGGTGACCGGCTCAACGGGAACATCTACCGCGGCGACATCGGCAGAGGGAAAGCGAAACTTTTCCTCACCGCCCCCGCAGGCCGGGCGGCCCTCGGCATGAAGGTCGATGAGCACAACGACCTCCTCTTCGTCGCCGGAGGCGCCACCGGCCAGGCCTACGTCTACAACATTGAGACGAAGAAGACCGAAGCCACCTACCAGCTGGCCGCAGCCGGCGCGAGCTTCATCAACGACGTCACCCTCACCGAGGACGGAGCCTGGTTCACTAATTCACAGGCCGGCGAGCTGTACTTCGTGCCGGTCAACCGCCATGGCGACCCGGGCGCTTCGCAGACCCTGGCTCTGAAGGGACCGGCTGGGGAACTTGAAAAGGGGTTCAACCTCAACGGCATCGCCTCGGTCCGGGACGGACACGCGCTGATCGTCGCCCACTCCGCCCGCGGCGTCCTGTACACGGTGGATCCGGAAACCGGGGCGAGCGCATCCATCACGGGCGTGAGCTTTCCCAACGTGGACGGCATTATCGTCCGGGACAACACGCTGTGGGCGGTGCAGAACTTCAGCAACCAGGTCAGCCGCATCCGCCTCAACCACGGTCTCGACTCCGGTGCGGTGCGGCAGGTCATCACCAGCAAGCATTTCGACGTCCCGACGACGGCGGCCCTCTTCGGTGACACCCTGGCCCTGGTCAACGCGAAGTTCAGCACCCCTGACGCCTCGAGCTTCGAAGCCGTTCTGGTCGATGCCCGCTAACCGGTAGGGACAGCGGCGCCGACCACCTGAAGTGGGCGGCGCCGCCGAACCGCGTACTTACTTCCGCAGCGAGCTTGCGATCTGGGTCATGACCGTGTTGTCCGCCAGGGTGCTCGCATCGCCGACCTCGCGGCCTTCCGCGACGTCCTTGAGCAGGCGGCGCATGATCTTGCCGGAGCGGGTCTTGGGCAGTTCCGGCACCACGAGGATGGTCTTGGGCTTGGCAATCGGGCCGATTTCCTTGCCCACGTGGTTGCGGAGCTCCTGGACGATCGCATCGCCGGTGTCCACGGCATCCCCGCGCAGGATCACGAACGCGACGACGGCCTGGCCGGTGGTCTCATCCGCAGCGCCCACGACGGCGGCCTCCGCCACCGCGGGGTGGCTGACGAGCGCGGACTCGATCTCAGCGGTGGAGAGCCGGTGGCCGGAAATGTTCATCACATCATCCACCCGGCCGAGCAGCCAGATGTCGCCGTCCTCGTCCTTCTTGGCGCCGTCGCCGGCGAAGTAGATGCTCTCGAAGCGGGACCAGTAGGTCTCCTTGAACCGCTCCGGGTCGCCCCAGATGCCGCGCAGCATGGCCGGCCACGGTTCGCGGATCACGAGGTAGCCGCCGGAGCCGTTGGGCACGGACTCGCCGGCCTCGTCCACGACGTCCACGGCGATGCCGGGGAGCGGGACCTGGGCCGAGCCGGGCTTCGTGGCCGTCACACCGGGAAGCGGTGCGATCATCTGCGCCCCGGTTTCGGTCTGCCACCAGGTGTCCACGATCGGGGCCGGGGTTTCTTTCCGTTCGCCGTTCTTGCCCGCGTTGGCTCCGATGACCTCGCGGTACCACATCCAGGCTTCCGGGTTGATGGGTTCGCCGACCGAGCCCAGGACGCGGATCGAGGAGAGGTCGGACCTGGCCGGGATCTCCTTGCCCCACTTCATGAAGGTGCGGATGGCGGTCGGAGCGGTGTACAGGATGGACACCTTGTACTTCTCGACAATCTCCCACCAGCGGCCCTGATGTGGGAAGTCCGGGGTGCCCTCGTACATGACCTGGGTGGCTCCGTTGATGAGCGGGGCATAGGCGACATAGGAGTGCCCGGTGATCCAGCCGACGTCGGCGGTGCACCAGTAGACGTCCGTCTCCGGGTGCAGGTCGAAGACCGCCTTGTGCGTGTAGGCGCCCTGGGTGAGGTAACCGCCGGTGGTGTGCAGGATGCCCTTGGGCTTACCGGTGGTGCCGGACGTGTAGAGAATGAACAGCGGGTGCTCGGAGTCGTGCCCGACGGCGGTGTGCTCGGGGGAGGCCACCTCCACCGTGTCCGCCCACCAGTGGTCACGGCCCTCATGCCAGTCCACGTGCTGGCCGTTGCGCTTGACCACCACGACGTTCTGGACGGTGTGGCCGGCAGCATTTCCCTCGTGGGACAAGGCCTCATCGACGGCGGGCTTCAGCGCGCTGGGCTTGCCGCGGCGGTAGGTGCCGTCGGCGGTGACCACGAGCTTGGCCTCGGCGTCGTCGATCCGGGAGCGGAGCGCTTCGGCGGAGAAGCCGCCAAAGACGACCGAGTGGATGGCGCCGATCCGGGCGCAGGCCAGCAGCGTGATGACGGCCTCGGGAATCATGGGGAGGTAGACCGCGACCCGGTCACCCTTGGCGACTCCGAGGGACTCGAAGGCGTTGGCGGCCTTCTTGACTTCTTCCGTGAGCTGGGCATAGGTATACGTGCGGGTGTCGCCCGGTTCGCCCTCGAAATAGATCGCGACCCTCTCTCCGAGGCCGTTCTCCACATGGCGGTCCAGGGCGTTGTACGCGGCGTTGATCTCGCCGCCGACGAACCATTTGGCGAACGGCGGCGTGGACCAGTCCAGCGTCTGCGTGAAGTCCTTGCTCCAGCTCAACAGCTCGCGGGCCTGCTTTGCCCAGAAGGCCGGGCGGTCGGCGTCGGCTTCCGCGTAGTCGGCGGCGGTGACCACGGCGTTCGCCACGAAGTCTTCCGAGGGGGCGAACCTGCGGTCCTCATGCGACAGGTTTTCGAACGCGTCGCCCTGGTGGTTCGCGGTGGCGGAAGACGTGGTGCCGGGGACGTGGGTGGTCGTGGCGCCGGGTATCTGCTGGGACATGGTGAACCTCATCATTCATCGATCCGTGCTGCGCGGGGCGTCCGGACCTCCCCCGCTCCGGGGCCGCAAACGCGACGCCGGGCAGCGGCCGATCACGGGCCTACCGCAAAGAGCTGTTCCGCAGTAAACACTAATACTTGGGTACGGCAGATGGTGCGCCCCGTCACAATGTGAGCCGCGAGCGGTGTTTGTTAAGCGCCGAGCGGCTGTTTCTGCCCCAACACGGGAGCGTAGGCGGCGCTGCACCAGCAAAGCCCAGACGGCAGGAACCCGCCGTCTCGCCGTGCCGGCCGGGACTTGGAACGACCCGGTCAGCTACAGCGGGGTGCTGGGCACAGCCGCGGGCGCCGGCAGACCCGAAGAACGACGCTGATTTTGCCGCTCCCACCCACGGCTTGTCAGCTAGTGATCGGACAAGCACTTGGCTAGGCTGAGATGGAGTTGTGACATCCGATGGAGGCGACAGGACCGCGCGCGGTCTGGTGTCAGCCTGCCGTTCGGCGGCACCGTCCAGGGTGACGCCATGCTAAGGAGAACAGAATGAACGAGCAAGCTAACGGGCAGCTCCACGCGCCTTCCCAGGACAGGGCCAACGGCGGTCCGGCCCGTCCGGCCGGCTTCGAAGATGCGCCCCGCTTCACGGTGGACAAGGCGAACGGCAAAACCGGCAAGAAGAACGCGGCCGTTCTCGGACCTTTCACCATCCGGGATCTCACTGTTTTCGGCTCCACGTTGGTTCTCTTCATCGCCTCGCTGATTCCGATGTTCGCCGTCAGCTACAACCTGTGGAACCTGGGGAGTCTTTTCTTCCTGGGCCTCGGGATCCTGCTGCCGCTGATCGTGAGTGCACTGTTTGTGGCGCGCCGTGTCAGCCCCGGAACCCGGATCTGGATCGGGTCCTTGTCCGTGGACCAGTTCGCCTCCGTGGTGGCGTCCTTCGCCGTCGCCTTCTTCTTCCTTGCCGTAGCGGGCGCCTACGTCCCGAGCATGCTGCTGGCCCTCGTCGGTGCACTGGGACTCTTTGCCGCCACCGTCCTCGCCCGCCTGGTCCCGTATTTCGCCGGTGACTTCCTGGACCGCGACGAGGCCCCGGCGCACGTGGTGGCACGCCAAGCCGCGGTCCCGGTCCGCCAACCCCGCGCCCCGAAGACACCCAAGGAAGCAAAGGAGCCCAAGGAAGCCAAGGAGCACAAGGAGCCCAAGGAAAGCGCGACGGGCGCGGTCGCAGGCTGGGCCAAGCGCATGAAACCTCGCGGCCAGGCAGCAGCCCCGGACGCCGCCGCGCGCGGCTACGAGGCCCGCGGCCCCGCTTCAAACGACGCCGTTCCAGGCTCGGCCGCCGCCTCCCCGGCCGCCGCCTCCCCGGCCGCCGCCACGCCGTCGGCCGGCCCGGCCGCGCCCCCGGCTGCCGTCACCCAGGCCGCTGCCGTCACCCAGGCCGCTGCCGGCCAGGCAGCTGCTGCCCCCGGTTCGGCCCCCGCCCCGGCTTACAGTGCCCCGGCAACCCAGGTCTCCGGCGTGGTACCGTCCGCCCCGTCCGCTGCTGAGCAGACGCAGGCTTCCGGCGTCGTGCCGCCTGCCGCGAATTCAGCAGCGGCCGCGGAGGCCGAAGAAACACGCGCAGCGGACGTGCCGGTGAGTGCCGGTACCGGCGCTCCCACCACTGTCAATCCGCAGGTGCGCTCGCAGGAACCGATCGGGGCCACTGTCGATCCGGCGAGCCGGCCCGAGCAGCGACAGGCCCAGCCCGTCCACGAGGCATTCTGGTTCGCCGTCGCCCAGCTGCGCACCGCCGTCGATGAACACACCGGTGCACCGGCGTTCGTGATTGAACCCGGCGGCTGGGTCCTTGCCCTCGAGGACCGGGGCCACGAGTTCCTGGTCCAGCACACCGATGGCCGGGTGGGCGTGCTGCGCGACCTCAGCAATATCGAGCGCGGCTAGCCCGACGCCGGTGGCCAACGATTCCGAGGCTTCACAGCCCGGCAGTGCCAGGCCTGCCAGCCCCGCCCCTGCCAGCCCGAAGGCGGCACGCCCGACGGCGGCACGCCCGACGGCGGCCGGCGAATCCTTGCTGGGACTCAAGCGGCGTGCGCGACGGATCAACCGTGCGCTGGCTGAACAGTACCCGTACGCGCACGCTGAACTGGATTTCCGCAATCCGTTCGAGCTCGTAGTGGCCACCGTGCTTTCGGCGCAGACGACTGACGTGCTGGTCAACCAGATCACGCAGCTGCTGTTCGCCCGCTACCCCGACGCGCGGAGCATGTCCGAGGCGGATCCCGCCGAACTGGAAGCCATCATCAGACCCACCGGGTTCTTCCGCGCGAAGGCCCGGAACCTGCTGGCCCTGTGCAACCGGCTGGTGGACGAGTACGACGGCGAGGTGCCGGGACGGCTGGAGGATCTGGTGACGCTGCCCGGCGTCGGCCGCAAGACCGCCAACGTTGTCCTGGGGAACGCGTTCGGCATTCCCGGGATCACGGTGGACACTCATTTCGGCCGGCTGGCCCGGCGCTTCGGCTGGACGGAGTCCGATGATCCGGTGCTGATCGAGTCCGACGTCGCCGAACTGTTCGAGCCCAAGGATTGGACCATGCTCTCGCACCGGGTGGTGTTCCACGGGCGGCGGGTCTGCCATTCGCGCAAGCCGGCCTGCGGGGCCTGCCCGGTGGCCAACTGGTGCCCCAGCTACGGGATGGGCGAGACCGACCCGGAGAAGGCGAAGAAGCTGCTGAAGTACGAGCTGGCGCCGGGGCAGGAAGAGCTGCTGGCGAAGCTCCTTGCCGAGACGCACCGGGCTGCGGAAATCAGGATGGAATCCCAGAGGAAGCCCCGGTGACCGCACGCCAGGACCTCATCGATCTGGTGGCGGCGGTTGAGGCGGGCACGGCGCCTGCGCCGGACCCGCGCTGGCGCGAACTCACCGTGGAACCGGGGGAGCGCATCCGCAGGGCCGCCGTGCTCATGCTGTTCGGTGCCCTCGATCATGTCCCCGCAGCCTCCGTCAAGCTGCTGGCTCCGGCAGATCTGGACGTCCTGCTGCTGCAGCGTGCCCAGACTCTGGACGACCATCCCGGACAAGTCGCCTTTCCCGGCGGCGGCATCGACCCCGGCGAATCCGTGATCGACGCCGCCCTGCGCGAGGCGGAGGAGGAAACGGGGCTGGATCCCGACGGTGTCGAGGTACTCGGCGTCATGCCGGAGCTGTCACTGCCCCGCGGTAACTTCCTGGTGACACCCGTCCTGGGCTGGTGGGCCCGTCAATCACCCGTGCGGGTGGTGGACTACGGCGAGTCCTCCCAGGTCTTCCGGGTGCCCGTCCGGGACCTGCTTGACCCGGACAACCGGGTGATGGCGACCGTCAGCCGTGCCGGCCAGACCTTCCAAAGCCCCGCGTTCACCGTCAATGGAGTGGTGGTTTGGGGCTTCACCGGGATGATCCTCAACCAGCTGTTCGAGCAGCTGGGGTGGGCGGTTCCCTGGGACCGCTCACGGCTCTACGGGATCGACGCCTGAGAAGGCCGGAACTGTCCCTCTAGCGTGGTGCCTTTTTTAGCGCTGTGTCCGCGTGGCCGGCCTGGCTGCGGCCTTCCCGGATGACGGCGACTTCCGGGACTTGTCGACCACCAGTCCGGTGGCGGCGTTCTCGCGCACGGCTGTGATGCCTGCCGCCGCGCCCTTGATGGAGTTGAACATTGGCGAAACGGCGACAACCGTTCCATCGGGTGCGGTCAGTTTGAAGAAGTACTCTTTCTCTCCAGCTTCGGCGATCTCAAAAATGCCAGCCAATCTGCTGCCTCCCCAAATTCATGCCTCGTTGCACCAGCCGGCGGAACACTCAAAATGGATGCCGCCATTTTCGAGCGTAGCCGGGGTCCGGACCATGCACAAAGCTACCGGCGGGTACGTTACCCGGGGAGTCAGAGGCTCTGCTATTTGGCCTTGTCATACGAGTCCACGACGGCCACGCTCACCGGGAATTCCACCGGGATCCGGCCGAAGAGCAACTCCTTGGCGGCATTCGCGGCGTCCTCGATCGCCAGGATGCAATCCCCTACGGCTTCCTCCGGGCAGTGGACCATGACTTCGTCATGCAGGAAGAACACCAGTTCCCCGGCCGGGCCGCCGACCGCGCGCATAGCCCGGAGCCGCCGTCGTAATTCGGCCAGCCAGCAGGCCGCCCAGTCCGCGGCGGAGCCCTGCACGACGAAGTTCCGGGTGAACCGCCCGCGCGAACGGGCCGCCGAATCGGCCCGGCGCTGTTCTTCGGCAGTGGCGGACTGCTGGCTCCGCAGCCATCCCTCCGACGGCGGCGGGCTGCTGCGGCCCAGCCGGGAGGTGACGGTCTTCCCGGCTTCGCCCTCACGGGCCGCTTGTTCCACGAAGCCGACCGCGCGGGGGTAGGTGCGGGCAAGCTGCGGCATGAGGCGGCCTGACTCGCCCGTCGTGGCTCCGTAGATGGCGCCCAGGAGCGCCACCTTGGCCTGGGCCCGGTCGCCGCCGAACCCCTGCGCCGCGATGCCGGCGTAGAGGTCCTTGTCCCGCGCGGCCTCGGCCATCTTTGAGTCCTGGGCGAGTGCCACGAGCACCCGCGGTTCGAGCTGGGAGGCGTCTGCGACGATCAGCTTGTGGCCCGGATCGGCATGCACGGCGCCTCGGATCTGCCGCGGGATCTGCAGCGCGCCGCCGCCGCGGGAGGCCCAGCGTCCCGAGACCACCCCGCCGACAACGTACTCCGGCTGGAAACGGCCGTCCTTGACCCAGGCATCGAGCCAGGCCCAGCCGTTGGCTGCATGGAGCCGGGACAGTTTCTTGTACTCCAGGAGCGGCTCGATCGCCGGGTGCGTGGATTCCTTCAGCTCCCACTGGCGGGTCGTCTTCACCTCGATCCCGTTCCGGTGCAGGGCCCGCATGAGCTCCTGCGGTGAATCCGGGTTGAGCGCAGGCGAATGCAGCAGCTGGCGCAGCGCCGTGGTGAGGGCCTCGAGTTTGGCTGGGCGGTGGCCATGCGGAGGACGCGGCCCGAGGTGGCCCGCGAGGATCTGCTCATGCAGCTCCTCCCGCCAGGGGACGCCGGTGTGCTGCATTTCCGCGGCGATCATGGCCCCCGCGGACTCAGCCGCCAGAAGGAGCTGGAGGCGCTGCCTGCGGTTGTCGGGCTGGTTTGCCGCCCCGGCCTGGCTGAGCGCATCCTGCTGCGCGGCATACTCTACGCGGAGGTCCCCGGGGGTGTGCCGCGGCGTCCGGTGAAGTCCTGGATCGTCAAACAGTGCGCCCTGGTCGGCCGGCGGAGGAGGCGGCTGGAGGGCTCGCGGCGGCTGCTGCAGGTCATCGTCCTGGGTCAGCTTCTCCGCGTTCCTGGCATAGGAAGTATGTGCGGTGAATTCCGAGTGGGCCAGGATCGCGCCGCAGAGCGTGAGGTCGTAGCAGCGTTCCAGCTCCACCCCGGCGGCCAGCAGGGAGGGGTACCAGTCCTGTGTGCGGTGCCAGATCCAGCGCGGTCGCTGCTTCTCAAGCCGGAGCACGACGCCGGCCAGTTCGGCGGCGCTGATCACCCTCGGTTCGGGGGTGGCCGGGTGCGGGGCGCCGTCGGCGGTGAGTTCCTGGAGGGCTGCGCCGTCAGCGTGGGCGGCGAGCAGCAGATACATAGGATCAATTCTGCCCTGTGGTGCGGGGCTGCTTGTCCACATAGCGCGGGGCACCGGCTACGGGCCCTCCGACAGGAGGGCAGAGTGACGGTATGAGCAGGCACCAGTTACCCGATTCCTTCCCGGATCCCGCAGAGGGGCCAGAGCAGTGGCTGCCGGACGAGTCCGCGGAGACGCTGCTGGTCACCGGAATCGAGGTGCTGCGCAGTGAGGTGGAACGCATAGTGGCAGCAGCCGGGGGCCGGCTGCGGACGGTGCGGGACGTGCAGGAAGCAGCTCCGTTCTGGGACACTGCGGCAGCGGTGCTGGTCGGCAGCGACATCCTGGACCTGCCGCTACGGAGGCGGGCACCGGCCGTGCTCGTTGGCCTGAGCGGGGACGGGGACAGCCTGTGGCAGCTCGCCGCTGTCATCGGGGCCGAACGGGTTGCCGTCCTCCCAGACGCCTCATCCTGGCTGGCCGAATACCTCAGCCGCTCCCGCTCGCCCGAGGCCGGAGGGCTGGTCCTCGGCGTCGTCGGCGGCTGCGGCGGGGCCGGAGCAACGACGGCGGCAATCTGGCTTGCCCAGGCCGCTGCCCGGCACGGGGCCCGCGTCCTCTTGGTGGACGGGGACCCCTGGGGTGGCGGCATGGAACTGGCGCTCGCCGCCGAGGACTCCGACGGGCTTCGCTGGCCGGACCTCGCGGGGGCCAGCGGCAGCATCGATCCTTACCAGCTCGCTGAGGCCTTGCCGGTGGCTGGCGGCTTCTCGTTTTTGTCTTGGCCCGGCCGCCGGGAGCGGGCTGTCGGGGTCGATGCCGGCTCGGTGTCCGGGGTCCTGGACGCGGCCCGGCGCGGCTATGAGCTGGTGGTTCTGGACATTGGCCGCGGTCGCGAGGTGCTTCGGGCTTTCGCCTGGGAGTGTGACCGGCTTGTGGTCCTCGCCCCCGCCCAGCTGCGTGCGGCCGTCGCAACCGCGCGGCTGCTGCAGGAACTGCCCCCGGTGGAAACCTCCCTCGTGGTCCGGGGTACGCCCGGGGCCGCGCTGGACGAGTTCCATATCGCCGAATCCGTGGGGCTTCCGCTGCACGGGATTCTGCCCGAGGTCAGGGGGGTCGCCTCCGCCACGGAACGAGGGCGTCTGCTGGAAGTCGGCCAGCAACGCAGCGTCCGCCGGTTCGCCGCGACACTTCTTGACCTCAGCGGCGGAGACCCCGGATGAGTGCGCATGCGGCTCCCGGGCCGCCGGACACGAACAGCGCCCTGCGCTCACACGGACAACGTCAGCGGGCACACAGCGCCGTCGACGCACGACTGTTGGAGTCCGTCCGGGAGTCCGTCATGTCCGAGACCGGCCCGGTGACTCCTTCCCGGGTGGCCGCCGCTGTGCAGGCGACCGGGCGGCTGCTTGGCACCGCGGGTGCCCTGGCCGCCGTGGAAAGCATCAGCGCGGAGCTGAGCGGGCTGGGCCCGTTGCAGGCGCTGGTGAGGGATCCCGCCGTGACGGACGTCTTCGTCAACGGCCCGGATGCGGTCTGGCTGGACCGAGGCAACGGCCTGGAGAAGGCGCCGGTCGTCTTTTCCGGCGAGCCGCAAATCCGCGCACTTGCCGCACGGCTCGTGGCGGCGGGCGGCCGGCGACTTGATGACGGGTCTCCGTGCGTGGACGTCAGGCTCGACGGCGGCTACCGGGTCCACGCAGTCCTGCCGCCGATCTCCACGACGGGAACACTCCTCAGCGTGAGAATCCGGGGGGACAAGGTCTTCACCATGCTGGAGTTGCGGCGGAACGGCATGTTCGGACCCCTCGTCCAGACGGTGCTGGAACGCATCATCGACCGGCGGTTGGGCTTTCTGATCAGCGGCGCAACAGGCTCAGGAAAGACCACGCTGCTCGCGACGCTGCTCGGCCTGTGCCATCCGGCTGAGCGGCTCGTCCTCATTGAAGACGCCTCGGAGCTCAACCCTGTCCACCCGCACGTGGTGTCGCTGGAATCCCGGCATGGAAACCTCGAGGGAAGCGGTGTCGTGGATCTCGGTGAGCTGGTCCGCCAGGCGTTGAGGATGCGGCCGGACCGGCTGGTCGTGGGTGAGTGCCGGGGTGCCGAGGTCCGGGAACTGCTCACAGCCATGAATACCGGCCACACAGGAGGCGGCGGAACCATCCACGCGAACACCGCGGCCGCCGTTCCTGCACGGCTGACGGCACTGGGGGCCCTGGCCGGTATGGGCCAGGATGCCGTGCGCCTGCAGGTGGCAAGCGCGCTCGACGCCGTCGTCCATGTGGGACGGGCGGGGAACAGGCGGTTCGTGGCGTGCGTCGGCCTTCTGGAGGAGCACGAAAGAGCCCTGGCGGTCACCGTTGCACTCGACGTCGTTGACGGCGGCGTACGGTACGGCCCGGCCTGGCCGCGGCTGGCGGACCGGCTCGGCCTGGATCCCGGCCTGGGCAGGGTTCCGGTGTGACTTCCGCCCTGATCGGCGTGCTGGCTCTCGCCGTTTGGTTGGCCCTTGCGCCCCCTGGTGGCCCCGGCCGGCGGTTCCGCCGGCAGCTCGCCGGGCCGCCACGGCAAACTGCGCCGGAGCCGGCCGATTCCCGCGCGCACCGCGGCCAGGCACGCCGTGGCCTGCGCCGGGCAGGACGGAATCCCCGCGGTGCGGCTTCAGTGCCGATGACCGTCCTTGTCCAGCAGCTGGCTGCCCTGCTCAGAGGGGGCCGTACCCCCTCGCGGCTGTGGGATGAGCTGTGGCACCTCTACGGCGGGGACGCTCTGCCGGGCCGGTCCATGTCCGATGGCCCACCCCGGGACGCAGCGCTTGCCCCGGACTCGCTGGCCAGTCTGGCTGCAGCCCGCGCCGCAGCGAGGTGCGGGGCCCCCGTGGGCGAGGCCATCCGAAGCGCCGCCACTGGCAGACGCGCCCGTGCCGGTCCGGGATTCGGAAAGGATGACGCCGGCCGGGAGCGCGCCAACTGGATCGAATTGGCCGCGTGCTTCGACGTGGCCGAGGTCAGCGGCTGCCCGTTGGCCGACATTCTGACCCGCTTCGCCGCCCAGCTTGAAGCCGAGGAGGATGCGGAAGCCGCCCGGCAGACTGCGCTGGCTGGTCCCCGGGCAACAGTTCGATTGCTCAGCTGGTTGCCGGTCCTGGGTCTGGGTCTTGGCATGCTGCTGGGCGTGGACCCGATAGACATCCTGCTGGGGGCGCCGCTAGGTCTGGCGGCCCTGGCGGCGGGTGTTGCCCTCACAGCCGCGGGACGGATCTGGTCGGCCAGGCTCGTCAGGTCGGCGGCGGGGGAAACACGGTGAGTGCCGGGCTCGCCGGCATGGCGGTTACGGCCCTTCTGGCGGGCGCTGCGTGGGTGTCGTTTGCCCACCGCTCACAGGCCAGGCGAAGACTCAGTCGGCTCGAGCCCGGACGGCTGGTAGCCGGCCATACCGGACTTGCCGGGAAGGCCCACGGCGACGAAGGAACGTCCGGCGCCGCGGGCCTTGGTGACACGGCCATGATGCTCGAACTGATCGGCGCGATGCTGGACGCGGGCGCCGGTCTTGGCCGCTCCTTGGAGCTCGTGGCGGCCCTGGCCGCCCAGGATTTCAGCGTCCCGCTTCGCCCGGTTGTGTCCGCGCTGGCTATCGGCGCCGACTGGGACACAGCCTGGCGCAGTTCACGCAACCGGTCGCCCCAGCTGTTGGCCCTGCGCGACGCCTTGGGGTTCGCCGCCCTCACCGGGGCGCCATCTTCTGCCATCCTCTATGCCCAGGCGGCCCGGATCCGCCGCGACCGCTTCAGGACCGCAGAGAAAGCCGCGGCCGCCCTTGGCGTGAAGCTTGTGGTCCCGCTGGGCCTTTGTTCCCTGCCGGCCTTTGTGTGTCTCGGCGTCGTCCCGGTGCTGCTGGCGCTGCTCCCCGGCTGATCCAAACCGGTCCGTCGACGGCGTGAGTCGACGGGGTGAATGGAGTAGCCCGGCGGCAACGGCCCACGGCGATCCCTTTTCAAGGTTTTCTCAAGTCGCCGCCGATATCGTGCGGTAGGCATCGCAGTACGAGCGCCCTCGTGTGTGGCCCACCGATATTTACCCGCCAAGGGCGTCCGCTATCTCGGTACGTCTGGAAAAAAATATTCGGGAGTTTGAATTCGAGGCAGGGGGGCAGATCAATGATTCGACTGCGAAGGGCTGGCATTATTGCGGCACTAAATCTGTTGGTGTTGGCCGGAGTGGCCGTCGGGGCGGCGCCGGCCCAAGCCGCCGTCACGTGCGCCCCGGCCACACCGGCACCCACCAACAACTTTCCCGGCACAACAGTCGTTGCGACCAGTTTCGAGGAAAAAACAATCTCAGCGTCAGGCTTCAACGCCCCCAATATCGCCGGGACAGGCACGGCCACGATCTCCGAGAAAAACAAACATTCCGGACGGTGCGCCGCCCTCCTGCACGTGACCAACACGCCGGGCTCCCTGGCCAACTTTTCCGCGCCCCTGCCCGCCGGCAGCAAGGACGTCTACGCCGACGGCTGGTTTAACGTCACCGCCAAGGGCGTCGACACCAACAACGTTCCCTACTTCCGGTTCTTCAACAACGGTACGAGGGTCCTCGACGTCTTTCGCGCCAACAACGGCCTCGGCGCACTGTGGCTGCGCGTCGCATCGCCGACCGGGAAACTCACCTATACCCGGCTGGTGCCCAGCGTCGCACTGAACAGCTGGCATCACCTGACAATGCATGCCATAGCCAACGGCGCGTCCACAACGGTGGAGATCTCGTTTGATAACAAGTCGGTCTTGTCCAGCAACCAGGTCAAGATCGACGTCGACACGCTGTCCGCAGTGCAGTTGGGCGCCGAACACCGGAGGCAAGCGGGGGACGTCTACATCGACGACGTGATCATCAAGGCTTCGGCAAACGGAGCCGGCCTTCCCGGTACGTTTGCTCCGATCACGCCCACCCGGCTGCTTGACACCCGGACCGGGTCCCCGGTCGGTGCGGATTCCGCCGTGTCCTTCCAGGTCGCGGGAGTCAACGGAATCCCGGCCAAGGTGGCATCTGTCGTGTTCAACCTGACGGTCACCTCGCCCAAGGCCGCAGGCTTCGCCACCGCCTATGCCTCCGGTTCCCCCCGCCCGAACGCGTCCAACCTGAACTTCAACGCCGGCCAGACCGTGCCGAACCTGGTCACGGTCCCGGTGGGGGCCGACGGGAAGGTCACGCTCTTCAACCGCTCCTCCGGCAGTTCCCACCTGATAGCGGACGTCACCGGCTACTACGCCCCGGGCACCCCGGCCACCCCGGGCGCCTTCAAGTCGCTCGCGCCCTCCCGGATCCTGGACACCAGGAATGCCTCAGCCGTGGCCTCCGACACGCCGTTGTCCTTCCAGGTCGCGGGCGTCAACGGGATCCCCGCCTCGGTGGCAGCGGTGGTCTTCAACCTCACCGTGACCGAGCCGAAGTCCTTCGGATTCGTCACCGCCTACGCCTCAGGCACGGCGCGGCCCAACGCGTCCAACCTGAACTTCAACACCGGCCAAAACGTGCCTAACCTGGTCACGGTCCCGGTCGGGGCCGACGGGAAGGTCACCGTGTTCAACCGCTCCGCCGGGACAACCCAGCTCATCGCCGACGTCGCCGGCTACTACCTCCCCGGCACACCGACCGCATCGGGTGCCTTCAAAGCCATCGGACCCACCCGGGCACTGGACACCAGGACCGGCTCCGCCGTCGGCGCGGACTCCGCCGTTTCCTTCCGGGTCTCCGGAGCCAACGGCATCCCCGCCAACGTGTCCGCCGTCGTCTTCAACCTGACCGTCACCTCGCCCAAGTCCTTCGGTTTCGTCACCGCGTTTGCTTCCGGTACGGCGCGTCCCAATGCGTCCAACCTGAACTTCAACACCGGCCAGACCATTCCGAACCTGGTCGCTGTCCCGGTAGGCTCCGACGGCCGGGTGTCGCTGTTCAACCGCTCCTCGGGCAGCTCCCAGCTCATCGCGGACATCGCAGGGTACTTCCTCCAGTAGTGCCTTGAGCCGGGACATACGTAACCCTCTGGATGATTGAAGGTCTCTTAGCCTGTTGCGCACCACCAACGGCTAAGAGGCCTTCATCATGTCTGTCATGAAGGGAGCCCGGCCACCGGCCACCGGCCTTCGAGCGCCGCCGCGGCTGACTATTCCTGAGTGCTCCTCGACATCCGGCCGGATTGCGTCGTTTTCCACTTGGGCTGCCTCGCTACTTACCGGCATGTCACTGAGCCGGGAGAGTCGAAGCAGCCGGCAATTCCGCCGGAACCCGTGAAAGGAAAACACATGTCGATCCATCGAGACGCGCCCGCCGAAAACCGCCGAGTCCCGGCAGAGGCTGGCACTGCGCAGGTGCTGGAGATCTATCCCGGTGCCCGTACCGCCATCCCGGTCCGCACGAGGCTTCGCGGCTCCGAGGCCGGGATGGCCACGGCCGAGTATGCCGACACTTAGTGAAGTTACCCGCCTCAAAACGAGTAATGCCCCGGCAGGCTACCAACCTCCGGGGCGCGACAATCAAGGCTAGTTGATTGTGAGCCCAGCATACCGGCTGGCCCTGACATTTCATATGGCTGTTGAGCGTCGTAAGCGCGTTCCAGCCCTCCCCGCGCAAAACCAGAGGGGCGCGGTTACATCTCCACCGAATGCCTAGAACCGCCTAGGGAAGACGCCCGTTAGCTGCGGTTGTCCAGGTTCACAGCCAGACACGTCCCAAAACGGGCCGGGTCTACTCGTTGTGGGCAAAGGCAGCAGAGCGGAGACGGGGGCGGCGGGCTTTTTTGGGGAAGGGGTTACTCACCAAGAAAACCCTCTCCCGCAGGGAGTCCGATATCAGCGAAGGGAACCACCATGGACCTGCAGGACATGAAAGCCAAGTTCGCCGGCAAGCACGTGAAGTTCCTTGGCATGTTCGGCAACACAGACGGGCCCGTTGCCAAGGTCTGGCGAGTCACCAACAACGGCGTGTGGGTGACAATGCAGGATGGTTCCCGTCAGCAATGGCACCCGGATAGCATCTCCGTTGTCCCGGCGCCGAAAGTCAGCACCAAACGCTAGTCTCGCTGCATCCGCTGGGGATGCACCACAACAACAGAAATAGGCCTCACACCGTGAATTCCTTCTTTACCGCTGCAAACCTAAACAAGGCCCTTGTCATGACCGGCCTTGATCCTGCCCTCGCTACCTTGTCCGAGACGTCGCCGGCGACTGAAGCATGGCGGCTCTGCTACGAGGCCGGATCAACTCCCGGGAAAGTAGTAGCACTGGCAGAAAACCTCTAGGGGCCCGGACAGATAGGGACATGACAACACGCGGGCCAGCCCGCCATTCAGGCAAACATGGGGGAACAATTGAAGAAAACTGTCGTGGCACTGTCGTTGTCAGCGACGTTGCTAACCGGCTGCGCCGCGGCCAACGGGAGCACCAAAGCTGCAGACGCTCAACCGAACCCCGCTAAGGCCGCGACAAGCCCAGCCAGCGTGGCGGCGACACCCGCTGCGAGCCCGGGAAAGGCTACGGCCAATACCACACGGGAAGATCAAGTCAAAGCGGTGTACCTCGAGAGCTTGCGGACTTCTCAGCCGGGGCTCAAGGCTGAACCCGACGCGAGTCTGATCACGATAGCCCAGGGCTTCTGCAAGATGTACGACGGCGGCGCTACAAGCGCGCACGTGAACAGTTTCATACTCAAAGGCGCGGGTTGGGCCTACACGGTCCCGCAGTTGGTCGCAATGCACGGGGCCGGAGTAGGCGCGTTCTGCCCGCAGTACATCGACAAGATCGGCTGAAACTTGCCGCCACTGTGGCGATTGGGGGGCTTGACCGTTATCCGTAGGGGAGCTCACCGGCTACGACGCGGATCGGTGCGTCAGGAATTCGTAGTCGGGTTTTAGCTCCTCTACGGGAACGCCGGATAGGTTCACCCAGTGCCGGCGTTGATGAGCAGCCGAAGCGTTACCAGCTTCTCGCTGTCAAGCGTGAAGGAACTCAGGCACTCGACGAGGAACCCACAAACTGATCGAGTCAAATGCAAAGAACCCCCGCCAGTCGTGAAGACTGACGAGGGTTTTCACAAAACTTGAGCAGGCTTCTAACTTGTACGGCAGGAAGACTTGCCGAAGGGGCCGACGTTGTACTGGTTGTAGTACAGGTAGGAACTGTGTCGTTCGGCGACCCAACCAGTGGCCGTGGTCGAGGTGGACCACTCGATCCGATAATCGACGTAGTAGCTGCCATAGTAGGGTTTCGCGAACGTGGTCACACCTACAAAAACTGCTGGTGTCTGATCCGTCGCGTAGGCCCAGCCGCTGTAACCGCTTTGCCCCAACGTAGCCCCGGTACGCGCGTCGACAACAAATGCGTTATATCGCACCCAGGAACCATCATTCCCGTACCCGGCCCTCACATTTCTCGCCCATACGCGGGGAGGCTGCGCCGTCATCACGAGATTTGAGCTAGTGCCGAAAATTTTCCACTTACATGAAACGGCCGATGTTGTATACGGTCCGGGGTTCCCACCCCAGGAGTACGCCCACGCATTGGCGGCTGGCGCCCCAAACAACATCAGCGGAGTCAAAACGCCCATTGTGAGTATTACGCCTAAAAAAGACTTCTTGAAACGGGTGAGAGCAGGGTGTTTTCCATTGCCGGACACGTAAGCCTCCTGAAAGTGGTGGAAAAACCTCTCCGCGAAGCCCCCAACACTTCACAGAGTAAGCGGATTCTAACAACTGGCTAAAAGCCTGAACAAGGTGTCTCCAAGGTTTTCCAAAGGTCGTAGATGCCATGCTAGGCAGACGCCCTGAATGCACCTCCACAAGTTGATCGATATGTTTCTGGCCCTGATGCCAGTTCCTCAATTGCCAATTCCGCGCACCCGACAAGTTCTCCTTTTGCGTCACGCACCCCTGCCCCTGATCATCCCAGATCAATACATCGTCGTCCTCAAAGACGGATCCGATGCTGCGATGGTTGCCCACCGTAATAATGTGACGACGAAGTTCGTTTACACGGCCACCCTGTCCGAGACGTCGCCGGCCGGTGACCTTTGGGCGCTCTGCTTCAAGGCGGGGTCCACGCCTTTCAGGGTGACGGAACTGGCGAAAAGCCTCTAGCCTCCGGAACGGCAAAATGCCCCTCTCGTTTGAGAGGGGCATTTTTGTGTAGGCGCTTCCCAGCGATGGGAACGCCAAGCGTAGGGGAACCGCCCCGGACAGGCGGGGCCGACGAGTGACCCCCGCCGATGAGGCAGGGGCCACACGGCCAGGCGGCGCTAGTAGAGCGGGGCCTGGCGCGCCACACGGTCCACATGGTAGCGACAATGAACGACGGGGCCGGGTTGGTTTCAGCGCCGAAGCCGAACAGCACCGGCCCGTCACCGCCCTCACGCTTCACGTTGTGGATCACCTGCCCCATGTGCGCCGACGTATACGCGGGCCTCCCAGTGAATTGAGCGTTACCGGGCTGCGCGTGTTCCGATGCGTGGTCGCTGCATCCTCATGCGGGCGCGGGCCTCGGCATGCTCCAACCAGGCATCCTCAGGATGCCTATGAATGGCGTCGATCTTCTCTAGATCCCCCTGCGTGAACCGCTTCATGGTGCCTAGCCTGAGGTGGGGCCAATTCTGTTTCTTCATTAGCGCGTATGCCGTGGACTTGGACACCCTAAAGATTTCGGCTACTTCTTCGAGGGTGTAGAGCACGGGCGCATCCGGGAATTTGGCTTTTGTGGCCGCGTATTCGCTCAGGTCCGCTTCCTGAGCATCTTCACCTGGCGAGGTCACATCTTCACTGTTCGTGTCCATCCACCGATGCTACCCATGAACTCGAAGCAGGTTCCTCGCACCAGGTCGTGCATCGGATTGGGCCGCTGGTTAGTTTTGTTGCGCTCTTGCCCAAACCTATGGCATGAACACTGGTTAGGTACTTCTGCGCCAAACCTGAGTATTGGTTGAGATTGCTCAACGCGTCACTCCATGGCATCTTGTAGCGCATGAGCAAACGTGAAGATCGAGAAATGATGCTGGTTAGGGTTGGTCAGTTGATCCGGCAGCGCCGTGAAGAGAGTGGCCTTTCCAGAGGGAAATTCGCGGAGGTCGCCGGCATTGGCTCGCTAACGACAGTCCAGAACGCTGAGACGGGCGCGTTTGAGGTTTCCGCGATCAACCAGCCGAAGTTTGAAAAGGCCCTCGACTGGGCGCCGGGCGCGATCCGCCGCGCAATGGACAAAGTGGGCGAGGTGGACCCTAATGAGTTGACCATGAAAGCAATGGACGGGGACCGCGTCAAGCCCGTCACAGACTCTTTGCAGGGCGTCAGCTTCGAGGCGCTACTAGCTGAGGTTTCGCGGCGTTACCGGGTCGAGCTCGCCAGGGGTCGGGCGCTAGCCGGCCCGCACCATGACGAATATGACCCAGCCGTGTCGGATGACATGACGGGTGGGGACGACGGCGAATAGTCACAACCATGTGAATACCCGGCAATGGGGACTTTGTGGCACTACCGGTCGTGTGCTTTCCGAAGTCCCGCGGCTGAAACTGCCGTCCAAGAAAGCCGCCCAAACCGCCGGCCCTACGTCATGATTGGTGCGCTTTGTGGGCAACGCCTCGCAGCCCACGATTCGCGGCGCTAGTTAATCTCGTCACATACCCGGGGCTGCCCTATGGGCTGTTGCTGCACAAGTCCACTTACCGGGAAGACTCCGACAGCGAAGACGAATCCAATATCCCGTCTAGATGCATTCGAATCCATTCTTCCGGCGTCAGTGGTTCGACGCCGTCCATTGCCTCCGCGTAACGGGGGTCCGCTGCCAGGTAGCGGGTATCGATGCCCCGGTCAGCGAACCATTGGCGCCGCGCGCGGTCCCTGCGCGGCGCCCAGTTCGAATACGCTTCGCCTAAATGCCGGTGCGGGGAATCGGCCTGGAACAGGGCGAAGAAGACTGATGATTCCCACATCAGTTCACGGGGCAACCGCTCGACTGCGGCGCCGGCCGCGGCCTCAGCGTCACGCCGTGCCTGCTCAGCCTCAGAAACACGCCTACGCGCCACGGTGCACCCGCTTAGGCTTCTCCATGCGCCAGCGGGCGTTAGCGGCCTTCCGGGCGTTGTCCTGGCGGTCCTGCTCGGCGGCAGTCAGAGGGACTTCTTCCTCTTCTTCATCGGCCGGCAAATCCAACTGATGCACCAAGCGGCCGAACAATGCCCGAGCCTGCCGCAACTCAGCAAGGGCAGGATTCACAACCGTCTGCCCCATGCTGCCTTTAGTAGTCACGCCCATTTCCGAGACTGCAGCCTTCAACAGGTCCACTTCATCAAGAGTCCTGGCCGCTTCCAGCAAAATCTGTTTCTCTGATTCCTCGAGCTCATAGTCAGCGAGAATCTGCGAGTAGTACGCCTTACCGCGCTTCCCCAACTCCCCCGGTACAACTGCCTTGCTTGCCATGAATAATCTTCCTTTCGATCATCTGCGATGCGTTCCACATGCGGAGTGTGACTAGGGGGCCGTCGAACGGTAGAGACGGCCGGTTGCTGGATCCTGGTACAGGTTCGCCGGCTGCGTCGTCGTCGGAAGCCCTCCGATAGTCACGCCGTTGGCATCCACTTTCAGCCAATGCGAGCCGTCGCCCTGCACCTTCGCGGTTCCGTTCTCCACCTGAACAACGGAGGTTCCTTTGTAGACCTGGATGCTCGATGCGTCGGTGAAGACCTGGGCGCCGTTGGAGAACACGAGGGCGCCGGAAGCTACGGAGGGATCCATGGTCAGTCCGCCGGCCTTGATCTTCCCGCCGGTGGTCACGTTGAGGTCGTTCTTCAACGTCGTCACGCCTTCAACGGATAGTGTGCCGGTGGTCTTCATCGGCCCGTTAGTGGTGAAGTCGCCCGTCACGGTCGTGTTACCAGCAATGTCCGTCACGCCATTTAGATGCGTTGCCCCGGTGACGGTCAGCGGGCCAGAAATGGCGACCGTCCCGGAGAGTGTCACGGTCCCGTCAGCGTTGAGAACACCGCTTATCGTGGCCGTGCCGGTGACGTTGAGCCCGCCGTTCTCGATGGTGATCACACCGCCGTCGTACACGAGCAGGCCGGAACGCCCGATAGCTGCGTTATTCAGCGGGGACGCCATTTCGAGTATCCGCAAGCGCCGGAAGATATCCGGGATATCGCTGCTGTTCAGGTTATTGATCTGTCCCATGTCGTTGTCTCCTAAGTTGTTGTGCGGGTTTCGACCCGAAAAATGGTGGCTTCAATGCGATGCATGACCAAAGTTTGCGCTCCCGGGCGCGTACATTTGCCGCTAGCGTCGGTGGGGTCCTCCCCACCCTGTGTGCTGTTGTGCGTGGCGGGCGCGGTCCCTTGTGGGTTGCCGCGTCCGCCCTGCCTGTCAGGCTGTTAGGCGCCGAGGTATGCGCTTTGGCGCTGTGCTGCTGCGGCGTCTCGTTCGCGTCGGTCTTCGATGTGCGCTTCTTCAGCGTTCAGGTTGCTGAGTTCTTCGCGTGCGTCCTGTGGTGCGCTTGGGTAGTGGGCGTGTAGTTCCCCGCCTGTGTAGTGCAGGCTGGACATGGATAGTCGGATGGGCCATGAGTGGGCGATGCTGGCAAGGTAGCTGGCCTTGGTGCGCTCGATGCGTTCTACCTCTTCGAGTGCGTTGGTGATCCGCTGTTCCGCGTCGGCGGCTACTTCCTTGGCTACGGCGGCGAGTGCTTCCCCGAGTACGTGACCGTGTGCGGTTGCCTTGGTCTGCGCTTCCTGGCTTAGACGTTCGTGCGCGGAAGCCTGCTGCAGGTAGCTATCCCGCTTGTTGCTTACGGCGCTGGGGTCGGTGCCGGCGCGTAGGGCCTCCTTGATCGACTCGCCATATTCGAAGTCGGCATTCTCGGCGTTGTGCCTGGCGATCCGTGAGGAGTCGGCGTGCTCCACGATGGCGGCGTTGAGCCTGACCATTGCGTCGTACTTGTCCAGGACGTCCGGGAAGCGGGCGAACCAGTCCCGCGGCGGCATTGGCTGGCGGACCATGACTGACGGGCTGGACGATGACGGCAGGGATGAAGCGAAGTAGCGCATTAGTTGTTCTCCTGGGTATTGGTGATGAGTCCGAGTCGGTGGGCTTCCACGATTTCGTGGGGTGTCATGGTGGCGAGGTCAGCGCGGGTGTACAGCCTGGGCATACCCGTGTCCTTTGCTGGCGCTGTGGCCGGCTTGGTGCCTTCCGTGTCCGGTTCGGCGTAAAGCCTGGCAAGTTGCCCCAGGCGGTCGGCTTCTGTGATCTGTTCGGGCGTCATGGTGGCGAGGTCGGCGCGGGTGTACAGGGTGTTGCTGGGCGGTTCCCAGTTGTCTGGGGCGTCGATGTAGGCCGCGAGTAGGCCGCGGCGGGCTAGGTCGTTGAGCTCTGCCGCTGTCTTGCCGATGATGTGGCTGTCTGTGCGTTCGTCAAGTTTTTGAGACAGTTTCGTAGTTGATTCGGGTTACGCGGCCACGGGTTCGTGGTCGGCGGTCTGATGATTTGCGAGAGCTCTGGCCGGTGGTATGCCGCCGGCCCGGCGGTTGGGCCTGCGGCGGTTGTACCAGCCTTCGATGTAGTCCATGACTGCGGTCCTGGCCGCGAGCCTGCTGGCGAAGGTGTGGAGGTGGTACATCTCCGTCTTCAGGTGCGAGAAGAAATTTTCGGCCACGGCATTGTCCCAGCACACGCCGACCTCGCCCATGGACTGGGTGACGCCGTTCCCGCCACACCATTTTTGGAATTCGGACGAGGTGTACTGCGAGCCTCTGTCGGAGTGAAAGACTGCTCCGTCGGCAGCGAGGCGGCCGTGATCGCGGGCCATGGCCAGGGCATCCGTGCACAGGCTGGCGCGCATGTGTCCGGCCATCGACCAGCCAATGACCATGCCGGTGCACAGATCGATCACGGTGGCCAGGTACAGCCATCCCTCGCCGGTGCGCAGGTACGTGATGTCCCCGCACAAGCGGGTCCCGGGCACCGTGGACGTGAAATCGCGTTGACCGTTTTCGTCGAGCATGTGGTTGCGGATGTGCGCGGTCTTCGCCTGCGGATCCTGCTCGGTGGTCTTCTTCCAGGCCCGGGTCCGGGCGGCCCGCAGACCGTGCTCACGCATGATGGCCCCGACCGTGGGCGCGGATACTGCCACGCCCTTCGCGTTGAGCATCAGGGCCAGTTGGTCCCTGCCGGCCCGGCCTTCTTCCTTCTTGAACAGGTCAGTGACCTCGGTGACCAGCTTCTGGTGACGCACCGCCCGAGGGGACGGGCCCTTGGGGTTGCGCCACCGGTAGAACGAGGCCCGGGAAACCTTCAGGGCACGGCACAACCAGGCAATCGGATGGTTCGCCTTCTGAGCTTCGATGAACTCGTAGAAATCCTCTACCGTTGCTTCGCTGCAAAGAAGGCGCTGACTTTTCCCAGGAAATCGTTCTCCTGCTTCAGCTTGGCGATCTCGGCCAACGCCTTCTGGTGCTCATCCCAGGACACCGGCGCCTTTTCCTCCCCGCTGAACCGCTCCGGATGATCCGCCCGGTACGTCCGCACCCAGTTCCCCAGCGTTCCCTCGTTGACGCCGATATCGACGCATACCTGAGCGATCGGCCGGCCCGAGGAGATCACCAGCTCGACGGCATCATCCTTGTACTGCTGCGTGTACTTCTTACGTTCGGTCATGCGAGAAAGGACTCCTAACAAGCTGTCTCACAAAACCATACGGCCGCACTGCCATGTCCTTAGCTTTCTGTGAGGTTCGTGGTTCGTAGGGCGTGATCGAGGATGGCTGGTGAGCAGAGCCCGCGGCGTACTAAGTCCTCTGCCATTGCTTCGAGGGACCGCGGACGCTGTTCCGTTACTGCGTCTTCTGCGGTCCGGCTGAGTCGTGAGTTTGTCCAGCGCCTAGGCATTGCTGCGGTCCTTCCGGTTGATGCAGTGGGGCTCGTGGCTGCTTTCGGTTGTGTTGGTGCCGTGGTCCGGCGTGACTACCGGAACGCATAGGTCACACTGGCTGGGCGATATGTAGGCGTTCATGCTGTCCTTGGTTGGTGTGGGCGGTTTAGTTGCACCATCCGGGCACGGTGGGCTTGTGGTAGGCCGGATCCCATGGCCCTAGCTGCTGCTTGGGAGGTTCGGGCTCGTCCTCCCAGCACTTTTGATTCAGCCAAGTGGCCGGCGCCTTGGTGTACTGCGCTTCCTTGCCTTTACGCTCGGCGGCGTAGCGTTCGGCGCCTTCGTTGAGTTCTTCAATCCCTGCGCCGTTCTTCCTGGCCTTGGCATAAGCGGCTTCGGCCGCTCCCCTTGCCTTGCGCTTGGGATAGATGGCGTACCAAACTTCGAAGTCGTCGGCCATCTGGGTTTCAAGAGTTGCCTTGGACGTCGGGCCGTTTCCTAAGAGTTGTTCCTCCGGTTGTTCCTGTACTCCTAGGGGGCAACGATCTGTTGGGGCAGTACCAACAATCTGTTGGGGCAATGGGGCAACGATCTGTTGGGGCAAAGGGGCAACAATTTGTTGGGCCTGTGCGGGCGGTAGATCGCCAACTGGGGCAACGATCTGTTGGGGCAGGTGGGCGGGCGTGAGATACAGCGAGTACTCGGCCCGGGTGCGGAACCTGGCGTCTCCGCTGGACACCACGACGCCTTGTTGCACTAGCTTCGCTACGGCCTTACGGATGACTTCATAGGTGCTTGCCCTGGCTTTGCGTGCGGCTTCTGCTGCGGCGCTCACGTCATCGTCCAGGGGCTTATCCGGAAGTCCCTTACCTAGAGCTGCTGCGAGGTCGTCGCGGCCGGCAAAGTACTTAGGCGGATTCCCGTTGTCCATAGACACCAAAGCCATGCGGCAAAGGATCCTGAAAGATCGATCGTCAAGCGATGTCCAGTGTGTGAAGGCTAGTGCTACGTTTCTAGCTCCCAACGGCCCTTGCCTCCGTCCCCGTCGCTACGGGCACCAGTTGGCACAGGATGATGTGCGCGGCGTGGCCGGCCATGATGGCCCTGTCAGCGGCCCTCTGAGCGCCTGGAAGGTTGAAGTAGACCCTGCGTCGGTATGTGCCTTGCGGAGTGTCCACTACGACGACGTGAACGCCGGTCACAAGGGCCCTTGGTGTGACGTCGCCGGTTGTTTCTGTAGGTGAAAATTTCTGCTCTGGGCTCACCATTTCGGCCCCTCTATGTAGATTTTGATCCTGCTATGACTGTTCCACCGGTCATTTGGCCTGTTTCAATTGCGGCCGGCAATTGGTCAACGTCGCTTGGATTTTGCGGCGTCGGCCCGTTGTGTCGCTGTTTCTCCGGTCGGGTCCGCATATTGAATGACGCGGGCAAGAATCGGGTCATTTCGCCGGATTAATTTGCGGATCCGCGAAATGGACATGCCCTGCTTCGTCGCTGCATTCCACCTAACGGCGGCGTCCATATACTGGGCTTCTGTGGGCATGGCTAGGACTTGTCCCTTCCCCTAAACTGCCGGGTGCTTGGTGGCGCCTGTTTGCTGTTAGGCTGCGGAGGTTCCCCGCATGGCCCGGCTGATGCGGGCCAATTGTTCTGGCGTGAGAGGCGGGGCATTCCGAACTTCCCGCTCTACGTATTCCGCGATCTTTGCTGCCGTGTGATCCCGCTTCAATTCCGCGAGGCGCTGCGGCGACGTTTTGCGGTCCTTACGGCTAGCAACAGCCAATTTGCCGTGAATCATCTGCGCTGTTTCCTGCGTCATGGTCGTCCTTTCCAATACTCGGGTGAGCTGTTGAATCAAACGTAGCGTGCGAATTCTCAATGCGCTGAGCCGGCGTAACGGCTGAGATTCTGTCATTGCTCGCATTCGCTCATATCCCGCACATTTTGCCCCGTTCAGGAGCGATTTCATCGATATCCCGCACGCTTCGCCCAGCCTCAGCAAGCACGCCGGGTTATTCCGCACGATTCGTCCAGTTTGTGAGCGAGAAGCGTTATAAAGTCGTTATCCTCTTGAGTATGTCGGGCGCAAAAAAGGGCGGCTACCTAAGTAGCCGCCCCCTAGCAAGTCCTGTCTAGCGCCAGTCGATACTGACCGTGGAAGGGTCGAAACTGCCGCGGTGTGGGCCCGTAGGGTGGAGGCGCACGGTTAGCAGGCTGCGGATAATCTCCCGCTGCACTTCCACGTCAGCGGACAGGAACGCGGCGCCCGGATCACCGGTCAGGACAACCGATGCTAGGCCGCGTTGCACGCCGTTGGACACACCCTGTTGGACATACTGCGCCTGCTTCGCTTCAATCTCCCGGGAGCCCTCGACAAGCTGCGATTCGGTAATGAGTCCTTGGGCGAACATCCGGGCGAGGGAGTGCTTACGGTCGATCAGTTCCGCGATGTCCTGGCGCTGAACGGGGCGGCTCTCATCTTCAAGGCGTTGAATTTCCCCGCGGATCCGTTCGGCGACGTCGGGCCGGCGTAGGTATCCCGCCGTCATGGCCTTCACAAAGTCATCCAGGGGTTGCATGGCGCGGTGCGCGTGGCCCGGGGTGAACCTTCCGCCCTCCTGGTGGACCTTGCAGCGGTACGCGCGTTTTACGGTGGTGCCGAAACCGGTCATGGTGCGGCCGCAAAAGCATTCCGCCACGCCTGAGAGTAGGTATTTGAACTTGGATTCGGACTGCTTGGGTCTGCTGTCGTCCGTCAGGATCGCTTCGCACTGACGGAACTCCACCAGAGGAACAATGGCCGGCCACTTATCCGACACAACCTCGCCGTGAAACGTCGTCAGACCGGCGTTGCGAAGCCTTAGAAGCGTCCGCCTAACCTCTGTCGTGTTCCTGCGCTTCCCGCCGCTGTTGGTGGCTCCAGCGTCCGCCCATGACCTCGTGACAGTCGCCAGTGACCTGCCAGCGATGATTGCCTCAGTGCCCTCCCGGATCAGTGCGGCCGCCTCGGGGTCAATCACGACTGTTCCGCCGCGCATTCTGCCTTGCGCGTCCTCTGTCGCGCCCTCTTTCATCCAACCGAACGGAACGCGCCCGCCTAGGTACTGACCCTTCTTAGCTGCCTGCGCCTTCTGTGCAGCTATGCGTTCGCCCTTGTGGTCAGATTCGTGCTGATTCCATGCGGCGACAGTCTTAGCTACCGCAAGCCCGGTAGCGGTTGAGAGATCCAGGAGTCCCGCCGTGACTTGATGGGTCACCACGTTACGTGGCCGGCAGATGTCGATGTACCGTTCAAGTTCTTTTGTGCGCCTCATGAGCCGGTCGGAGTGGTAGCAGAGCACGATGTCGATTTGCCCTTGCTGAATATCCGCGAGCATCTGCTCATAGCGCGGACGGGTACGGCCTGAGTAGGCGCTGATGTCGTTATCCTCGTACACACCGACAACATCGGCGTCCAGTTTTTCCGCTAGTGCCCTACACAGTGCCTCTTGGCGCTCGACGCCCAGCCCTTCGCCCTTTTGGTCGCGGCTGATGCGAGCGTAAATAGCTGCGCGTGGTGCCCTGGCATTCGTCATACAGCCAGTCTACGACGCAAGTAACTTGACAGATAGTGCGTATACGCCATCGCCACGCTGGCCGCCGTGGGATTTGCGGGGGTACTCGTCTTCATCATGCGCAGTGACGAGGTCCGGGGGTTCTTGCTCAACCTCATCCGCACCGCCCTGGCGTTGCCATGAAGTCCGGAAGTACCGTCGCCGACGGGGCACACGAGCGAGTCGTCCGGGCGAAGTCGCGGGGATCCCGGGGAGCTGCTTCGCCACCGGCAAACGGCCGCTTCCAGGAACGGCGAGATCAGCGCGCAGGCTCCTGTCACGGCGCCGTGACGGCCGAATTTGCTGTTGCCTTGCCCGCTGTGATGCTCTTGCTGGCCCTGCTGCTGGCGGGATCAGCTGCAGGAGTGACACAGCTCCGCTTCGAGGAAGCCGCCCGGGCAGGTGCGCGGGCCTTGGCACGGGGCGAAGGAGCTGCCGCCGTCGACGGAATCGTCCGCCGGCTCGCCGGCGAGTCAGCAGGGTCAGCCGTGACGTCCGACGGCGGGTGGCTCAGCGTTACGGTTTCCGGCCGGGTGCCCGGCTCCGTCGGTTCACTTGTCCCGTGGACTCTCTCCGCACGCTCCTGGGCGCGGAGCGAGTCGTCCCCGGCCTCGGCCCTCGCCAGGGTCGGCGCGGCCCATCGTCACCAGCCCCTGAGGCTGAACGCGTGAGGCCGCCCCGGACTGGCCCCGCGGCCCCCGTGCCGGTGCATGAGCCGGAACGCGGCTCAGGAACGGTCCTGGCCCTGGGACTGGGGATGGTCCTCATCACGGCAATCGTCTTGATCCTGTTCCTTGCACAGTCGGCCGTGATGGCGTCCCGGGCCGCTGCTGCCGCCGACCTCGCGGCGCTGGCAGCCGCGGATGCGGTCCGGGGAATCACTGCCGGCGAACCGTGCACCGTGGCTTCGGAGGTCGCACGGCGCAACAACGCAAGGGTCCTCAGCTGTTCGGAGGGGACCGGCGAAACGGTTCAAGTCCGGACGGAGCTCAACGCCGGCACGGTGTTCGGGGCGGCCACCGGGCTGGCCCGCGCCGGTCCACCACCGCCAGGAACCGGGCCGTAGCCGAGACCAGCTGACCTGCCAGCGCCAGCACCGGACATGTCCACGCTTTGGCCGGGTGGCCACCGTGCCGCCGCCGTGTGGCCGCCGGGTGGCCACCGTGCCGCCGCCGGGCAGGGCCGCCTTGGGGAGGGCCTGCCACGGGCCGGAGTCAGGCCTGGAGCGGAGCCGCTGACCGGTCCGAGACGCCCAGCCGGCCGTTAGGCACTCGTCCGTCGCCTGCCGGCCCGTCGCCAGGGTGCAGGCCACCAACCGGACCGGCGTCCATCCGCTCGGTGGCGTCCTTCAACAGCACATCGATGAGCGTGACGGCGGCGTCCTTCTCCAGGGGGTTGTTCTTGTTGCCGCATTTGGGCGACTGTACGCAGGACGGGCAGCCGGACTCGCATTCGCAGGCCTTGATGGCGTCGCGGGTGGCGGACAGCCACACCCTGGCCTTGTCGTAGCCACGTTCGGCGAAGCCCGCGCCGCCCGGGTGCCCGTCGTACACGAAGATCGTGGGCACTCCGGTGTCTGCATGGATGGCAGTCGACACCCCGCCGATGTCCCAGCGGTCGCTGGAGGCAACCAGTGGCAGCAGGCCGATCGCGGCGTGTTCGGCGGCATGCAGGGCCCCGGGGAACTGCGCCTCGATCAGTCCCGCACCGGTCAGTGACCGATTGTCCATGACAAACCAGACAGCTTTGGTGAACAGGTCCCGGGCGCCCAGCTGAAGCGGTTCTTCACCGAGGATTTCATTCGAAATCAGTGCCTTGCGCTGGAAGGAGACCACCTGCGTTGTCACTTTCACGTCGCCGAAATGCACCGCGACGTCGCCCCATTGGGTGGTGCGCTGCGTCTCCAGCACCTCGATCTGGGTCACGTCCCGGGCGGTGGTGTAGTAGTCCGGGTTCGCCCGGCGCACCACCACGCAGTGATCGTCCTCGTTCAAGTCCTCGACCACGTAGCTGTCGCCCTGGTGGACGTACACGGCTCCGGTGTGGGCCTGGTAGTGCGTCTGCGGCGAATCCATGGTCCCCAGCAGGGAGCCGGTGTCGGCGTCCACGATGCTCACCGGACCGCCGCCGTCGGCCCGCAGGTTCACCATTGCCGCCGCACTCTGCGGGTGGGTCCAGAACCAGCCGGCGGGACGTTTGCGCAGGTAGCCCTGGGACACGAGCCGGTCCAGCAGCTTTTCCGCGGTGCCGCCAAACAGCTCCACTTCGGCATAGCCCAGCGGCAGTTCGGCGGCGGCGGCGCACAGGTGCGGGCCCAACACATAGGGATTGGAGGGGTCGAAGACCGTCGCTTCGACCGACACGTCGAAGATCGCCTCGGGATGATTCACGAGGTAGGTATCCAGCGGGTCGTCGCTCGCCACGAAGGCGGCGATGGCATCCTGACCGGCGCGCCCGGCCCGGCCGATCTGCTGGAACAACGACGCGCGGGTGCCTGGCCAGCCGGCGACGAGCACCGCGTCGAGCCCGGAGATGTCGATGCCGAGTTCCAGCGCAGAGGTGCTGGAGACTCCCAAAAGTTCGCCGGACCGCAGGGATTTCTCCAGGGCCCGCCGCTCCTCCGGGAGGTAGCCCGAGCGGTAGGCGGCGACCCGCTGCGGCAGGCTGGGATCCACCTCGTCCAGGAGCCGCTTGGTGATGGACGCAATCGTCTCGGCGCCGCGCCGTGACTTGATGAACGCAATGGTCCGGATCCGGGAGGACACCAGGTTGGCCAGCAGGTCCGCGGTTTCCGCCACCGCCGTCCGGCGCTCCTTGGCGCCATTCTCGCCGCGGAGCTCGGTCAGGGCCGGCTCCCAGAACGCGACGGTGGTGGAGCCATGCGGCGAGGAGTCCTCGGACACCGCGCGGACCGGTGCACCGATGAGCCGGCCGAAGGATGTCCCCGGCTCCGACGCGGTGGCGGAAGCGGCGATGAACACGGGGCCCGGATGTGAGCCGCCCGGGCTGTAGTAGGCGCAGATGCGGCGCAGCCGGCGCATCAGGTTGGCCACATGGGATCCGAAAACACCGCGGTAGCTGTGGGCCTCGTCCACGATCACGTAGCGCAGCCGGCGGAAGAACCGGGCCCACCAGGCGTGGTTGGGCAGGATCCCGAAGTGCAGCATGTCCGGATTGGCCAGGATGAAGTTCGCGTGGTCCCGGATCCAGCGCCGCGACGCCGGATCGGTATCACCGTCGTAGGTTTCGGCCCGCACGGTGGGGAGTTTCAGTGCCCGGATGGCGGCCAGCTGGTCGGCCGCCAGGGCCTTGGTAGGGGAGAGGTAGAGCGTGACGGCGCCGTCGTCGTGGATCTTGCCCGGATCGGCGAGGACGCGCAGCTCGGACCGGTGGATGGCGTCGAGCGCCGGCAGCTGATAGGCCAGCGACTTGCCGGAGGCAGTTCCCGTGGCGATCACGACGTGCTCGCCGGCGTGGGCCAGCTCGGCGGCCTGGACCTGGTGGCGGTACGGCTCGTGGATGCCGAGGGAGCCGTAGGCGGTCACGAGCTCGGGGTGGGCCCACTCCGGCCACGGTGCGTTGACAGCCTGGCGGGCGGGGATGGTGCGCACATGGCGGAGCTGCTCCGGGTCCGGACCTCGGCCCAGCAACGGAATCAGGGACTCATGTGGGTTCACTCGTCCATTCTTTCACCCGGGCTCAAATCACCCGGGCCCGGCCTCAGGGGTGGATTCAGCCCACCGACAGGTCCGTGCCCTCGTCCGAGGCCGAGAGCATCAGCACATTGCAGACGGTGCTCCAGCCGAGGTGGGAGTACAGTTTCTGGCCGTCCAGCGAGGCCAGCAGCAGCCCGGTTTCGACGTCGTGCTCGAATGCCTGGGCGGCCAGGGCTTTCATGATGAAGCTGCCTAGCCCGCGCCGCTGATAGCCCGGCTCGGTGACGATCTTGTCGAAGATCGCCGTGCGGTCCACGACGAAGACGCGCCCGCTGGCGGCAATTTCGTCTCCGGCACGGACCACGGCATGGTGGACCCGGCCGGTCTGGGAGGTCGCAAGCTTGAGGTCGTCGTCGGAAAGCCAGGGGTCCTCGGAGTCCTGGGTCTCCATGTCCACGATCATCATCGTCTGGGAAGCCGACGTGACGTTGAGCCCGCGGGTCGGCGCCAACGCGGTGTAGCGAGCCACGTCATTGGTGAAGATGGTGAGGATCCGGGCCGGGACTTCGGCCGTCCTGGCGGCCAGCTGCGCGAACTCCGAGTCCGAGGGATCGTGGGCGAAATACTCCCACTCGCGGGTTGTGTCCGCACGCAAGGCCGCCGGGAACCGGCCCTCCCTGCGCGTCTCATACTCGCGACAACCGGCCCAGCCGGCCACCCAGATTTCCAGCAGGTGGGTGGTGTCTTCAACCATGGCGTCCAGACTCATGAGATGAGCGTATTCCAGCCCCGCCACAAGCAACAGTGGCCGGGCCCGGGAACCCTCCTTGCGTACGAAATTGTGACCGGACCGCGGGCCAGCCCCGCCGCGACGCCGGGCCCGCCGGCCAGCCCCGCCCGCCACCGGAAGGCACCGCGTGTCCCCGCCGTTCGGCCCCTCCAGTACGCTTTAACACGTGGCTTTGAACCGAATTGTGCTCTTTTACGGCTTTACCCCTCTGCCGGACCCGGACGCCGTCCGGCTCTGGCAGCGCGCCCTGTGCGAGAAACTCGGGCTGACGGGCCGCATCATCATCTCCAAGGACGGCATCAATGCGACGGTCGGCGGCGAGCTGCCGGCGGTCAAGCAGTATGTGAAGACCACCCGCGAATACCAGGGCTTCCACGGCATCGACGTGAAATGGTCCGACGGCGGCGCCGCAGACTTCCCGCGGCTGAGCGTCAGGGTGCGGGACGAGATCGTGTCCTTCGGTGCGCCCGGCGAGCTCAAGGTGGACGCCAGCGGCGTCGTAGGCGGCGGCACGCACCTCCAGCCCGCCGAACTCCACGAGCTTGTGGAGGCCAAGAAAGCCGCAGGCGACGAGGTCGTGTTCTTCGACGGCCGCAACGGCTTCGAGGCCCAGATCGGCAAGTTCAAGGACGCGATCGTCCCCGACGTCGCCACCACCCACGACTTCATCAAGGAACTCGACTCCGGAAAATACGACGCGCTCAAGGACAAGCCGGTCGTCACCTACTGCACCGGCGGCGTCCGGTGCGAAGTGCTCTCCAGCCTGATGGTGAACCGCGGCTTCAAAGAGGTCTACCAGCTCGACGGCGGGATCGTCCGCTACGGCGAGACATTCCGGGACCAGGGCCTCTGGGAAGGTTCGCTCTACGTGTTCGACAAGCGCATGCACGTCGAATTCAGCGAGGACGCAAAAACGATCGGCGAGTGCGTACGCTGCTCGGCCCCGACCAGCAAATTCGAGAACTGCTCGAACCCGGCGTGCCGCACCCTCACCCTGTACTGCGCTGGCTGCGCCGCCAGCCCGGAGACGCTTCGCTGCCCCGAAGGCTGCGCCGCCTGAGGCGTCGCCCCCGGGGTCATCGTCGGTTCAGGCTGTGCTCAGATGCGGCTGACGCGGTACGCAAAGTTCGCCGGCGCATTCGCGTCCACCTTCACGTCTAGCACCGCGTCCGCGGCCAGATACACCACGTTTACCCTCGAGGTCCCGCACCGGAGGCTCAGGTCCACCAGTTCGTTCTCTCCATTGTCGATGGAAAAGGACACGCGGCGGGTACTCCGGCAGGCGAGGGTCAGCGCGTAGGTGCCCTTCGGCAGCTGGGTGGTGGTCTCTTTCCGCTCTTCGTCGGTTTCCAGCGTTCCGTAGCCCGAATGGAAGACCTGGCCCTCGGCATCGGGCAGCACTTGCCTGACCCAGGCATCAAGTTCCGCCCCGGACACGGGCTGGTTCAGGCCGGGATCCTGAGGCAGCGCAGCATCCGTGAAGGCCGGCGCGGAGGGCAAAGCCGCGTCATCATTTGACAGGCCGTCGTCATACTCGTAGGCGCAGCCGCTCAGCACCCCCCCCAGCAGCGCAAGGGAGACCACGACGGCGGATGCCGTGGTACGCGACCGCGGCATCCTTTTTCCCGGCACAGTTCCCGGCACAGGCATGCCCTGACTTTAGGGGCGGCGGAACGAATTGGCCAGAGTCGAACGGCCTAGTCAAGAGAAACGCCGCGTGGGTTCCCGGTTGCAGGCAGGCCCCTGAGCCTGCGGCCGGGAACGCATGGCTGCTACGCGGCGCGCGTCAGCTGGTAGGCATAGATCAGCGGGGCGTCCACGCTGGCCGTCCTGATCTGCACAGTACCTGCCGCCTGCACCTTGATCCGAGCCGTCTCCCTGCTGCCGTTGCACGCCGCACCCGCCTCGGTGAGGTGGTGTCCGTCCAGTGAGACATCGAAGAAGGCCTTGCCTCCGCCGTCGCAGCCGACGGTCAGGGTGTAGCTGCCGGCCGGGACTCCTGTGGCGGTCTTGACGATCGGATTCCGGTCGAGGATCTTGCCCGCGTCCTCCAGAACTATCCCGCTGGCCGAGGGCAGGGCGGTGGCTTTCCACGCCGGTACATCGGCGGATTCGATGGAACCTGCGGGTGAGCATGCTGAGGCGGCGAGTACGACGGCCGCGCCGGCGGCCGCGCCGGCGAATCGCCGCCGCAGCATCAGGTAGCCGGGGAGTCGGACGGTACGGAAAGGCATTCCTCCAACTTACCGCGTGCGGACGCTGGCTCGGGCCCGGCGCAGGGGCGTCCGCCGTTTCTACTTAGGACGCCGCTGCCTGCCCTAGCCCGCAATCAGTTCGAGCACTTCCCCCCGGTGCAATGCGAGGTACACCCTGTCGCGCAGGCGGTTCGCCTCCTCATCCGTCAGCGTCCGGTCCAGCGGCTGCAGCACCAGGCGGAGGAGCACGTTCACCTGCTCCGGCGCCATCCGAAGGCGTTCGACCGCCGCGGCCGGCAGCTTGTCCGCCGGTGTCACCGCCTTGATCTCCAGGGCGGCGAGCACCTCGGCCTCCGTTCCGAGGGCGGTGCGGGCCAGGTCGCCCAGCAGCTCGATGTCGGCGTCTTGCGCTGTTCCGAGGACGAGGGAAAGATCGCGCCGGACCTCGGGCAGGGCAGAGACCGGGCGGTAAGGGTGCAGATCCAGCATCTGCGCCCGGACGTCGGGGTTAGCCGAGCGCAGGAGCCGGATGTCGGTGATGCCCTTGCGCAACATCACCGCGCGGTCCAGCCCCAGGCCAAGGGCGAGCCCGGCCCAGCGTCCGGGGTTCAGCCCGGAGCCGCGCAGGATCCGCGACCCCACGAGTCCGCACTCGGCCAGCTCCAGCCACTCCCGGCTGCCGTCAGGCTGGGTGAGGAGCACATCCAGCTGCTGGCCGCCGTCCGTGTAGCTGTGGTTCGCCGGGGTGGCCCGCCACTGCACGTCCGGGTACCGGGAGGGCGGCAGCACGGCCTCCACCAGGGCGGCCATCATCCTGTGCAGTTCGGCCGGACCGAGGAGGCCGCGCGCCTTGAGCCGCCAGAGGTCCACCTGGTGCGGGGCGCCCACATGGGTGCGGTCGATCGAGTCCCGCCGGTACACCAGCCCGGGCAGGACGTGCAGCCGGTCGTAGTGGCCGAGTTCGCCGCGAAGCGAGTCCAGCAGTGCCGGCATGCCGGCGGAAGTATGGCTGCGCAGCATCACCGTGGGGCTCACGTGCCGCGAGTAGCGCGAGTCCCTCGTCACGTCGTCGGGGGAGTAGCCCAGCCGGTCGTAGTTGTCGGCCGTCGCGACGAGGGGGCTGAGCCGGTGCGTCGAGGTCTCAACATGCCAGAGCCGCTCGAGGCCTCCCGTCACCTCGTCCAGCAGCAGCTGCAGGGCGTGGGGGCCGGCGGCGGGATCGCTGAGGTCGCGGAGTTCCAGGGCGGAATGCAACTCGGCAGTGGTCAGGTATTTCTTCATGATGGGGTCCTTAGGGTCAGGGCTGGAAGCGGGAACTCACCCTCAGCCACTGCGCCGGACGGACCCCGGCGGCTGCAGTTATGCGCGCGTCACGTAGCCCGTGCGGCCGGAAAGCGGCCGAGGGCTGATAAATCGCTGCTGTATCTGCATGTCTCCATGGTACGACGGGCCGCTGCCGGGGGCCGGTTCCTCCCGGGGCCGGTTCCTCCCGGGGCCGTTTCTGCACGGGGAGGAACGATGTCCCCCGGGAGCACCGTCGCCGTGGGGCCGCCGTTCCGGCCGCCGGCCGTACCCCCTTGACCTTGACGTAACGTCAAGCTTTAGAGTCGGGTCACAGGCTGAAAAGATCCGGGAGGAGGGCCGCCACATGGACTGGTCCGTGCAACAGATCGCGAAGCTCGCCGGCACCACGAGCCGGACGCTGCGCCACTACGACGACGTCGGGCTGCTCAAGCCCAGCCGCACCGGCGGCAACGGCTACCGGTACTACGATCGCGGCGCCCTCGTGCGGCTGCAGCGCATCCTGCTCCTGCGCGAGCTCGGACTCGGGCTGGCTGCGGTCGCCGAGGTTATCGGCCACGAGGCGGATGCGGAAAGGGCCCTGGGCCGCCACCTGGAGTGGCTCCGGCAGGAACAGGACAGGCTGGCCCGGCAGATCGCCTCGGTCCAGCAAACCATTGAAGCAGTGAAAGAAGGAGGAGAGATCATGGCAGAACAGATGTTCGACGGCTTTGACCACACCCAGTACAAGGAGGAGGTGGAGGAGCGCTGGGGCCAGGAAGCGTATGCCACGTCAGACGCCTGGTGGCGCGGCATGGGCACGGCCGAGAAGGACGCGTGGAAGCGGCGCTCGGCCCAGTTGGGGAGCGACTGGACCGCGGCGGCGGAGGCGGGCGTCGCGGCGGACAGCCCGGAGGCCCAGGACCTGGCCCGGCGCCATGTGGAGTGGCTCACCGGCATTCCGGGGACACCCGCGGCGGCTCCCGCCACAGGCAGTAGCAGCGACCTCAAGGGCTACGTGGCCGGCCTCGGCGAGATGTACGTGGCGGATCCCCGCTTCGCAGCGAACTACGGCGAGGCCGGGGCGGCCTTCGTCCGCGACGCCCTGCGGATCTACGCGGGGAAGCACCTCTAGCCGGAAGGCCTGCGCGGCGCGACTAAACTTGTCCGGTGACTGACTCAACGCATTTCACTGCCGGCAACACCCCCGACGCTCCCCGCAGCGACCTTCCCGGACTGCTCGGGGCGCTTGCCTCTGACTTGCGGACCATCGGCTACACCGTCGACGGAGTAGCGGATCTGCTCGGCGAGGCCGCGCATTCCGCACTGAGCCGGGACCAGCTCATCCCCGCGCTCATCGTCACCGAGCGTGCCGCTCACGGGGAGCCGACGACGGCGGCGCTTGCCGCCGTCGTACGCCTGTGGCTGCTGGCCGAGCCGCAGCGGGCGGAGACGCTCGACGCCGCCCTGCCCGGCACCCGCGCGGAAGGCCTGCTGGAGCTGGGCCTCGTGGAGCCGTCCGCCGGGGGCCTGGTCCAGGCGAAGGCGGACCTTAGGCCCTATGGGTGGGGCGGCGCAGCCGCGACTGACACCGATGGCAGCGGCGGGGCGGACCTCTGGGTCGCCAGCGACCTCGCAGCCCACCAGCGCCCGGGCGTGCTCCGCCACGACCACGTGCTGGGGATCGGCCAGGCCTCCACCACCCTGGTGCAGGTCACGGTCCGCCGGCATGTGGCCCGGGCCCTGGATCTCGGCACGGGCTGCGGCATCCAGACCTTCCACCTGCTGCACCACGCGGATCACGTGACCGCCACCGACATTTCCGAACGCGCCCTGGCCTTCACCCGCTTTAATCTGCTGCTTAACGCCGAGGCTCTGCACCTGGTCCCGGCGGAGCTTCACAGCCGGGTGAGCCTGCGGCTGGGTTCGCTGCTCGAACCGGTCGCCGACGACAAATTCGAGCTCGTGGTCTCCAACCCGCCGTTCGTCATCACGCCCCGCAGCACCGGGGAGGCCGCCGCGGACCTGTTCACCTACCGCGACGGCGGCCTCCCCGGCGACGACATCGTCGCCTCGCTCGTCCGGGCGCTGCCCTCGGTTCTCGCACCCGGCGGAACAGCCCAGCTCCTGGGCAACTGGGAGATCCCCGCGGGGACGCCCTGGGCCGGCCGGCCGCAGAGTTGGGCCAGCCCGGACGCCGATGTGTGGTTCATCCAGCGCGAACAGGTGGGGCCCGAACAGTACGCCGAGACCTGGCTGCAGGACGCCTCCGAGGCCCGCGACCGGCGGCTCTACCAGGACTCCTATGCGGCGTACCTGGACGACTTTGCCTCCCGGAGTGTCGAGGCCATCGGGTTCGGGATGATCTGGCTGCGCCGTCCGGCGGAAGGCTCCAAGCCGGTGATCTCCCGCTTCGAGGAGATCACGTACCCGATCGAACAGCCCGTCGGACCGCATCTGGGCGCCGCCGTCGAACGCGCCGACTGGCTGGCCGCCCACGAGCTGGCGGAAGCGCACCTCCTGGTCGCCGACGACGTCACCGAGGAACGGCACCAGCGCCCCGGCGCCGAACACCCCGGCGTCATCCTGCTGCGCCAGGGTGCCGGCCTGCGCCGCACCAACCTGCTGAGCACCGAGCTGGCCGGCCTTGTCTCAGCGTGTGACGGCGACCTGTCCGTCGGGCAGATTGTCGGTGCCCTCGAGTCGCTGCTGGGTGGATACGACGGCTTCGACGCAGAGTCCTTCCGCGGCGGGCTGCTCAGCGACGCGGGGAACCTGGTCCGCGACGGCTTCCTGCTGCCCGCCTGACTCTTCGGCGGCGGCCGGCGCCGCAACGACCGCCGCGGCGGCCGCCGGTGCCGCAGGGGCTGCTGCGGCAGCCCTTTAGCGGCATAATGTGTCAAGCATTTCTTTCATAGTTTGGCGGTGCTCGATAGACTGGTTCCGTGAATGCAGAAACCCCAATGGCGGAGTCGCCGGATCCGCCAGCCGCCAAACGCCGGCAGCGTCCGGAAAAAAAGGTGGAAATCACTGATCCTAAGGCGATCCGGGCACTGGCCCACGCCGCCCGGCTGGAGGTCATTTCCGAGCTGTACTCCACCCAGGTGAGCCGGACTGCCACCGAACTCGCCGCGCAGACCGGCCTCACGCCGAGCGCCATGAGCTACCACCTGCGCGCCTTGCAGAAGTGGGGAATAGTGGTTCCGGCAGCCACCGCCGGCGATGCCCGGGAACGCCGCTGGAAAGCCGCGGGGACCGATTTCACCATCAACTCCGGCGGGGGAGTGGCGAGCCCGGAATTCGCCGTGCTGGACCTTGAGCTGGACGCCTTCCGCCGCCGCGTCAACGCCTTTGCCAAGACCCGGGAGGAGCGGCGCCAGCGCGGCGAACCCGCGGATTCCTCCGTGGTGCTGGCCAGCAACCTGCTGTACTTGACGCCGGCCCAGCGGACCGAGCTGACGGAGAAAATCTTCGACCTCTTGCGCGGCTATGAGCTCGAGGACCCCGACCATGTGCCGGAGGAGGCGGAACGAATGGCCACTATGTGGTCCATGATTCCGGATGACCGCGGCAGGGCGCCGGCCGCACCGGCCCCGGTGGCCCGCACCTGACTGGGCCCGCACCTGACAAAGGCCCGGCGCAGGGCCCTGATCCAGGCCCTTGAGCCGGCCGCCCGGCGGCCACGGACCGTCGCTGCATTACGCCCGGAAGTCGTGGCGGGAGACCTGAGTTTTCCACCTGAATGCGCGGGAATCCGCAAAATATGGTGAACTAGGCGGGTATGGGCGCATCTGCCCGAGCAACCTTTTTCTGTAGGAGCACCGTGCCAAGCAAGGCCAAAACCGGCAAGAAACTCGTGATTGTGGAGTCTCCCGCCAAGAGCAAGACCATCGCCAAGTACCTCGGCGAGGGCTTCATCGTTGAGGCCTCCATCGGTCACATCCGCGACCTCCCGCAGCCCTCGGAGCTCCCCGCGGACCTGAAGAAGACCCCGCTGGGCAAGTTCGCCGTCGACATTGAAAACGACTTCAAACCCTATTACGTGGTGTCCCCGGACAAGAAGAAAAAGGTCGCCGAGCTCAAGGCGCAGCTCAAAGACGCTGACGCTCTCTATCTCGCAACCGATGGGGACCGCGAGGGCGAGGCCATCGCGTGGCACCTGCTGGAAGTGCTCAAGCCCAAGGTCCCGGTCTACCGGATGACCTTCGGTGAAATCACCAAGGAAGCCATCCACCGCGCCATGGACAACCTGCGCGACGTGGACCAGGACCTCGTGGACGCTCAGGAAACCCGCCGGGTGCTGGACCGCCTCTACGGCTACGAGATTTCCCCGGTGCTGTGGCGCAAGGTGGCCCGCGGACTCTCCGCCGGCCGGGTGCAGTCGGTGGTGACCCGCATGGTGGTGGACCGCGAGCGTGAGCGGATGGCCTTCAAGTCCGCCTCCTACTGGGACCTGACGGGCCAGTTCGGCGCCGGTTCCGGTGCTGCTTCCTCGTTCAAGGCCAAACTCGCCGCCGTCGACGGCGCCAAGGTGGCCAGCGGCCGCGATTTCAACGACGACGGCGAGCTCACCTCGCGCAACGCCGTTCACCTCAACGAGGAGCTCGCCACCTCGCTGGCGGAAGGCCTGCAGTCCGCCGACTTCCGCGTCCGCTCCGTCGACACCAAGCCGTACACCCGCCGTCCGGCCGCGCCGTTCACCACCTCCACGCTGCAGCAGGAGGCCGGCCGCAAGCTGCGCTTCTCCTCGAAGAGCACCATGCAGGTGGCCCAGCGCCTCTACGAAAACGGCTACATCACCTATATGCGTACGGACTCGTCCGCGCTGAGCAACGAGGCCGTCACGGCCGCACGGCGCCAGGCCTCCGAGCTGTACGGCCCCGAGTACATTCCGCAGTCGCCGCGGGTCTACAGCGGCAAGGCGGCCAACGCGCAGGAAGCCCACGAGGCCATCCGCCCCGCCGGCGACTCCTTCCGCACCCCGGCCCAGGTCGCCAAGCAGCTCTCCGGCGACGAATTCCGGCTCTACGAGCTGATCTGGAAGCGCACCGTCGCCTCGCAGATGGCCGACGCCAAGGGCTCCACCGCCACGATCCGCCTCGGCGCGGTGACTGTAGGCGGCGCGGCCAGCGGCCGCGACGCAGAATTCTCGGCGTCGGGCACCGTCATCACCTTCCCCGGCTTCCTCGCCGCCTACGAAGAAGGCAAGGACGAAAGCCGCGTCGACGACGAGTCCGAGGAAGCGCGCCGGCTGCCGAACGTGGCCAAGGATGATGCGCTCACCGCCTCGGAGATTGTCGCCGTCGGACACGAGACCTCCCCGCCGCCGCGCTACACGGAAGCCTCGCTGACCGCTGAGCTGGAGAAGAAGGGCATCGGACGCCCGTCGACCTACGCCTCCACCATCTCCACGATCCAGGACCGCGGCTACGTCCGGAAGCAGGGCTCCGCCCTGGTCCCCAGCTGGATCGCGTTCTCCGTGGTACGGCTCCTCGAGCAGCACTTCAAGGACTACGTGGACTACGAGTTCACAGCGGACATGGAAGCCGATCTGGACAAGATCGCCAACGGCCAGGCAGGGGGCCCCGCCTGGCTCAAGCACTTCTACTTCGGTGAAGACTCCGAACCCGGCCTGCTGAGCATCGTGAACAACCTCGGCGAAATCGATGCCCGGGACATCAACTCCATTCCCATCACGGACAGCATCACCCTGCGCGTCGGCAAGTTCGGGCCGTACCTGGAGAGCTCCCTCGCCACCGTGGATCCCGAGACAGGTGAGCTTGTTGAAGCTGCCCGCGCCAACGTCCCCGAGGACCTGGCCCCGGACGAACTCACGGCTGCCAAGGCGATCGAGCTGATGGAGACCGCTGCCCCCGAGGAGCGGGTACTCGGAACGGACCCGCACACCGGGCACACCGTCGTCGCCAAGAACGGCCGCTACGGCGCCTACGTCACCGAGGTCATCCCCGAGATGACCGAGGACCAGCTCGCCAACCAGCCGGTGGAGTACTACAAGAACGGCAAGCCGAAGCCGCCGAAGAAGCCCGTCAAGGCCAAACCGCGCACCGGGTCCTTGTTCGCTTCGATGGGTGTCGACACAGTCACCCTGGACGAGGCACTGCAGCTCATGAGCCTGCCCCGGGTGCTCGGCCAGGACGCCGACGGCAACCCGATCACGGTCCAGAACGGCCGCTTCGGCCCGTACCTGAAGAAGGGCACGGACTCCCGGTCCATCGGTTCGGAAGAGGAAATCTTCACGATCACGCTGGAACAGGCACTGGAGATCTACTCGCAGCCGAAGCAGCGCGGGGCCCGCGCCGCCGTCCCTCCGCTGGCGGAGTTCGGCCCGGACCCGGTCTCGGAGAAGAACATCGTGGTGAAGGAAGGCCGCTTCGGCCCGTACATCACCGACGGCGTCACCAACATCACCGTGCCGCGCACCACTTCGCTGGAGGAACTGACGCGGGAACGCGCCGTCGAACTCCTCGCCGAGAAGCGCGCCAAGGGGCCGGTTAAGCGCACGACGACGGCCCGCAAGGCCCCCGCCCGCAAGGCCACGGCCAAGAAGTAGGCCAGCGCCACACCGAATTCGCCGGAAGCGCGCGGGTTCGCCGGAAGGGAGTTTCCGGCGAACCCGCAGCGGACCGGCGAATTCGCGTTTGCGGTGCCGGGCCCAACGTGATCGAGTAGGAACATGACTGAACAGCCCGATCACCTGGACCTCCAGCCGCTGAACGAACTCGAGGAGGAGCTCGCCCGGGGTGAGCAGCCTGACGCGAACCCGGTGGACGTCATCCTCGCCTTCCTCAACAACGAGGTCTACGTCGTCAGCTCCGACGCGCTCGAAAACCCCGATGCCCAGGTCGAACCGCTCGTGCTCGCGAACTCCGCCGGACAGCCCGTCCTGGCTGTGTTTTCGCACCCGAGCAGGGTCGCCGAGCAGTACCTCGCGGCAGCTCCCAACGTGCTCGGTACGCAGGGCGCCGCGGTCCTCGGCAACCTTGGGGACGAACTCGGCATGGTCATCAACCCCGGTGCCGCCTTCGGTTTCGAAATCGATAAGGAAGGCGTGGCTAACATCCGCCGCGACTTCAAGCCCGCCGAAGACGCGGGAGATGCTCCCGGACAGGACGGCGAGCGGGCCTGATGGCGGTTAGGCCAGCCGCCTCACCGGGGGAATAATGGCAGCATGCGTCTAGGCGTCCTCGATATCGGCTCAAATACCGTCCACCTCCTGCTGGTCGACGCGCATCCGGGCGCACGCCCGGTGCCGTTCGCCTCGCATAAGCGCCCGCTGTCCCTCGTCCAGTTCCTCGACGGCGAAGGCAACATCAACGACGCCGGCCAGCATGAGCTGATCGAGTTTGTCCTCGAAGCGTGGGAATTCGCGGCCAAGCACAAAGCCGACGACCTCCTCGCCTTCTGCACCTCGGCGATCCGCGAGGCCACCAACGGGCCGGCCGTACTGGCCCGCGTTAAGCATGAGACCACCGTGACGCTCCAGGAACTGACCGGCAGCGAGGAAGCGTCGATGACGTTCTTCGCGGTCCGCCGCTGGTACGGCTGGGGCGCCGGACCCATCCTGGACCTTGATATCGGCGGCGGCTCGTTCGAGATGGCGTATGGGCAGGATGAACTCCCCGAACTCGCGATGTCCGTCCCGCTCGGAGCAAGCCGGCTGACCCGGGACTGGCTGCACGAGGACCCGCCCTCGGCCAAGAGCGTCAAGGAACTTCGCCGTTATATCCGGGCCACGCTCAAGCCCGTGGTACGGAACTTCGAGAGGCTGGGCAAGGCCAACCTCGTGGCTGGTACCTCCAAGACCTTCCGCTCGCTGGCCCGCATCGCCGGGGCCGCGCCCAGCGCCGCCGGCCCGTACGTCAAGCGGGAACTGTTTGCCACGGACCTGGGACTCTGGGCGCAGCGCATCTCGGCCATGGAGGTGGAGGACCGGCTGCACCTCCCCGGTGTCTCTGAAGCCCGGGCACCCCAGCTGCTGGCAGGGGCACTCGTGGCGGAAGCCGCCCTCGAGTTGTTCGAGTTCCCGAGCATGGAAATCTGCCCCTGGGCACTGCGTGAAGGACTCATTCTCCGGCGCCTGGACCAGCTGGTCTTCGACCGGCCGCTGGAGCCCGCGCCGCATGTGGGCCTGGCACTGTCCGCCGAGCGGCAGTCCCCGGAAACCCCGTCCGCGGACGTCCGGACTCTGGACTCTCGCGCCGCGGACGTCCGGTGAGCGACGACGTCGAATCCTGATACGGGACGGTGTCGATCCGGACGCACGCCATTCGTTTAGTAGGTGAGAGGCCGGTACGGAGCCGGCCGGATCGTCAAGGAGGACACCACAATGGCACAGTACCTGCTCAGCATTTATCAGCCCGTCGGCCCGGCCCCGGACCCGGAAACCCTGGCGCCTATCATGGCGGATCTTGAGGTCCTGAACCGCGAGATGAAGGCCGCGGGAGTGTGGGTGTTCGCGGCCGGGCTCCATCCCACCGACACAGCCACGGTCGTACGGCGGCAGGGCACCGAGGTGCTGATCACGGACGGCCCGTTCGCCGAGGGGAAAGAGCACCTCGGCGGGTTCACCGTCATCGACGCACCGGACCTCGACGCGGCGCTCGGCTGGGCTGGAAAGCTCGCACGGGCCACCACCCTGCCCATCGAAGTGCGGCCCATCCAACATTAGGCGGCCCACAAGATGGTTGATGCCAGTCAGCCCGCGGAACCGGCCGGAGAGGACATCCGCTCCCCGGAGGCGGACATCGCCCGGGTCTTCCGGCAGGAGTACGGACGGGCAGTGGCGGTCCTGACCGGCATCTTCGGGAGTATCGACATTGCTGAGGATGCTGTCCAGGACGCCTTCACGGCCGCGGTCCAGCGGTGGCCCTCCGGGGGCATGCCGCCAAGCCCGGCCGGCTGGATCATCGCGACGGCCCGGAACCGGGCCATCGACCGGCTGCGGCGGGAAGCCAGCCGGGACAGCCGGCAGGCCCGGGCTGCGCTGCTGCAGGCAGCCCGGACGGGCGACGCCGACGTCGCCTCGCCCGAAGACCAGCTGCTGGACGGATTGGCAGGGGAGGGTGCGGTGCCCGATGACAGGCTGCGGCTGATTTTCACCTGCTGCCACCCGGCACTCAACTCGGCAGTCCGGGTGGCACTGACGCTGCGGCTTCTGGGCGGACTGACGACGGCGGAGATCGCCAGCGCCTTCATGGTTCCGGAGGCCACCATGGCCCAGCGACTGGTCCGGGCCAAAGCGAAAATCCGGGACGCGAGGATCCCCTACCGGGTGCCGCAAGGAGCTGAGCTGCCGGGGCGGCTGCAATCGGTGCTCGCCGTCATCTACCTCATCTTCAACGAAGGCTACAGCCCCAGCTCCGGCGCCGGTCCGATCCGATCGGAGCTGTGCCGGGAGGCAATCAGGCTGTGCCGTCTGCTGGCCGCACTGATGCCGGACGAAGCCGAAGTGAAGGGCCTGCTGGCCCTGATGCTGCTGACCGAATCACGGCGCGCGGCCAGGCTGGACCCCTCGCGTCGGGACGCCGAGGGCGGCCTGGTGCTGTTGGCGGACCAGGACCGGCGGCTGTGGGACGGCAGGCTTATCGCCGAGGGCCAGGAGCTGGTGCGGCAATGCCTGCGGCGTAACCAGCCCGGGGCGTACCAGCTGCAGGCGGCGATCAACGCGGTCCACAGCGACGCCGCCGACGCCGCCGCGACGGACTGGGGGCAGATCCTGCGGCTCTACGATCAGCTGCTCGACGTCGCGCCCGGACCTGTCGTGGCTCTCAACCGGGCCGTCGCAGTAGGCGAACTGGACGGGCCGGAACAGGCGCTGCGGCTGGTCGACGGGCTTGGGCTGGAGAACTACTACCTTTTCCACGCCGTCCGCGCCGACTTCCTGGTACGGCTGCGCCAGTTCGGCGAAGCTGCCGCGGCCTACAGCTCTGCGCTGGAGCTGGCCGGGAACGTCACGGACCGGATATTTCTGGAGGGCCGGCTGCGGGGCCTCGGAGCGGAACCTCCGGGGTTAAACGAGTAAGCGCCGGGCGGCTCCGCAGAAGGAATTAGGGGATCTCTTCTGCGGCCGCCCGGCGCTACTATCATCACTCGCACCTTGGTTGAGGAGGTACTGTCCAAGCTATACGCCGAGCTTGGGTGTTTCAGCAGATTTACCTGTGCATTGGCTGGCAGGCTGATTTCGCTGGCGTCCGTCCCGGAGAGGCGCCGGGAGAGGCGCCAGCCGGGGGCCGCGGCCGAAGTGCGGTTTAACGGCAAAGGCACCGGCTGTTCGCTGCGGGAAAATGGGGGAAACCCGCTGCAAACCACCGGTGCCGGGCAACCATCCGCATGGTTGCCGTATCACTCGCACCCTCAATGAGGTACTTACCAAGGTAGTCCCGCAGTTTGTGAGAACGCTGCGCCGCGGATGTGAGCTGGCTGTGAATCGGGCCGGACTGCAATGATGGGGGCATGAGCAACCGAATCGCATTCCTGGGCTGTGGGTCAATGAACGAGGCAATCATGGGCGGCCTGATCGCCGGCGGCACCGACCCGGCGGACATCGTCGCCACGGTCCGCCGCGCCGTGCGGGCCGCCGAACTTGCCGAACGGCACCACGGCATCACGGCCATCGCCGGCGAGGAAGAGCCGGAGAACAACAAACAGGCGGCCACCGGCTCCGACGTCGTGATCCTGGGTGTTAAGCCCGTGGGCATCGCTGATCTGGCCCGCGAGATCGGCGATTCGCTGGGACCGGACACGATCGTCATCAGCGTCGCCGCCGCCGTGTCGCTCGAGCAGCTGGAAGCGGCCCTGCCGGCCGGCCAGCCCGTGATCCGGTCCATGCCCAACACCCCGGCGAAGCTGGGCCGCGGCGTCGTCTCCGTGTCGCCGGGCACCAACTGCTCCGCCGCGCAGCTCCAGCTGGCCAAGGACCTCCTGGCCGCCGCCGGCACCGTCGTCGAAATCCCCGAAGACCAGGTCGATGCGCTGTCGGCGATCAGCGGCTCAGGCCCGGCCTACGCGTTCTACCTGGCCGAGGCCATGGCCGCCGCCGGCGTGGAACTGGGACTTGACCCTGAACTGTCGCTGCTGATCGCTCGTGAAACCGTCGCAGGGGCCGGCGCCATGCTGGCCGAGCCGGGCGCGGATCCGACGGCGCTCCGCAAGGCAGTCTCGAGCCCCAACGGCACCACCGAACGCGCCATTGCCACCTTTGACGAACGCGGCCTTCCCGCGATTATTGCCGACGGCGCCCGGGCCGCTGCCGCCCGCGCAGCGGAGATCACGAAGCAGCTCGCCTAGCCCCGGGCCGCAGCCTTACGGCCTCGCCGCGAACCGCTCCAGCAGGTCCACGTGGCCCGAAACAATGAGCATGTCCCGGGAGGAGACCTTCGTCTCCGGCCGCGCGTAGGTGAAGTCCTCGCCCGGGGACTTCACGCCCACAATGGTGACGCCGTACTTGGAGCGGACCTTGGATTCGTCCAGGGTGAAGCCCACGGTTTCGCGCGGCGGGTACATTTTCACGATCGCGAAGTCGTCGTCGAACTCGATGAAGTCCAGCATGCGCCCGGAGACCAGGTGTGCGGCGCGGACACCGGCGTCAGCCTCCGGGTAGATGACGTGGTTGGCGCCGATCCGGGTCAGGATCTTGCCGTGCGAAGGGGTGATCGCCTTGACCCAGAGGTGCTCGATCCCGAGGTCCACGAGGTTGACCGTGATCAGCACGGAGGACTCGATCGAAGTGCCCACGCCACAGACGGCGGAACTGAACTCCTGGGCGCCGAGCTGGCGGAGCGCGTCGATGTTGGTGGCATCGGCCTCGACGACGTGGGTCAGGACGCTGGCCCACTTCTGCACCAGGTTCCGGTCGCGTTCAATGGCGAGCACTTCGCGGCCCTGCTTGACCAGCTGCTCGGCGGTGGATGCGCCGAAGCGGCCCAGCCCGATCACCAGCACGGGTGCGTTGTGGGCGGGCCGGTTGACGGCGCCTGAGGAATTAGCCAATGATCGGTCTCTCTTCCGGGTAGTGGTACAGCTGGCTGCGCTGGCGCAGGGCCAGCGCCGCGGCAAGGGTGACGGTCCCGACGCGTCCGGCGAACATCAGGGCGGCGAGGACGTAAACGCCCGAGGGCGGCAGCTCGGCACTGAGGTTGGTGCTCAGCCCGACGGTGGCGAAAGCGGAAATGGTTTCAAACAGCACACGGTCCAAGGACGCGCCGCTGATCTGCAGGAGCAGGAACGCCGAGACGGAGACCAGGGTGGCGCCGGCGACGATGACCGAGATGGCCACCCGCATGGTCCCCTCCGGGATGGTGCGTCCGTAGATCTTCACGTCCGAATCGCCGCGTGCCTCCGCAACGATCGCCAGGAACATTACGGCGATCGTGGTCACCTTGATACCGCCGGCCGTAGATGCCGAACCGCCGCCGGCAAACATCAGGGCATCGGTCAGCAGCATTGTGGTGGAATCCATGTGGTTCTGGTCCACCAGGTTGAAGCCTCCCGAGCGGGTCATCACGGAGGCAAAGAGCGAGTGCGTGATCTTGTCTCCGAGGCTCATGCCGCCGATGGTCCGCATGTTTTCCCACTCCATCAGCCCCCAGAGCACGGTGCCTGCGGCGAGGAGGATGAAGGAGACCTGGATGGTGAGCTTGGTGTGCAGGTTCCACTTCTTCCAGTTCAGGCCGTTCTGCTGGAGGACCATGACCACGGGGAAGCCAAGGCTGCCGAGGAAGACGCCGGTCATGAGCGGGATGAGGATCCACAGGTCGGTCTCATAGGGGACGATACCGTCAGAGTGAGGGGTGAAGCCGGCATTGTTGAACGCCGAAATCGCGTAGAAAATGCCGTGCCAGACGGACTGCCAAAACGGGTCACCCAGGGTCAGGAACCGGGGGACCAGGAGTACCGCGAGGGCTCCCTCGATGACGACGGAGGTGGTGATGACGATCCGGAGCAGGGTACCCACCTCGCCGAGCCGACCGGCGTTCATGGCCTCCTGGGCGATCAGCTTGCCGCGGACTCCGAGTCTCTTGCTGACCATGAGCGAGAGCAGCGACGCCAGGGTAAGGATTCCCAGGCCGCCCACGAAAATGCCGATGAGAATGACGAGCTGGCCGAAGAAGGACCAGTGCGCGGCCGTGGAGACCACGGTCAGCCCGGTGACGCAGACGGCGGACGCCGCGGTGAACAGGGCCTGGTGCAGCGGCGTGGGCTCGCCCGTGGCGGAGGACACCGGGAGTGAGAGCAGCGCGGTGAAAATCAGGATCACCACGGCGAACGTTGTCAGCGCGAGGCGGGCCGGCGACGTGTTCGCGATGTTGTCGATGAAGTCGCGCACGCGGGTGAAGATCCACAGGCCGTCCCGCTCCGGAGTTCCGGGGTGCCAGCTGGCCGGGCTCGTGGACCTCGACTGGCTTTGCGTCATGTGTGGCTTTTCCTCGGTTGAAACTGCTTCCCTCAGTAGTAAACCACTAAACCCCGCGCAATGACGGGGAGTGGGGCCACCACGCTCCGGTAGCCTGTGATTGATGACATACCTGCCCGGACTCGCCCCGACCGCATTGCCGACGACCGTGGTGTGGGACCCGGACATGACCGCCTACAATTTCGGCCACAGCCACCCGATGGCGCCGGAGCGGATGGAGCTCACGGCGCGGCTGGCCGGCAGCCTCGGGCTGCTGGAGCTGGGCCACGTCACCGTCGCTGCACCGGAGGTGGCGTCCGACGAGGAGCTCACCACAGTCCACAGCCCCGGCTTCGTCGCCGCCGTCAGGCGCGTCAGCGCGGATCCCGAAACTCAAGACGTGCAGCGCGGACTCGGCACCGAGGACGACCCTGCGTTTGCCGGCATGCACGAGGCCAGCGCCCGGCTGGCCGGTGGCTCCCTCCTGGCCGCCGCCGCGATCCTGGACGGCAGTGCGGTCCGCGCGGTGAACTTCGGCGGGGGCATGCACCACGCCTCGCGCGAGCGGGCGAGCGGCTTCTGCATCTACAACGACGCCGCCCTCGCCATCCAGCGGCTGCTCGACGGCGGCGTACAGCGGGTCGCATACATCGACGTCGACGCCCACCACGGCGACGGCACGCAAAGCATCTTCTGGGACGATCCCCGGGTCCTGACCATTTCCCTGCACGAGACCGGACTGACACTCTTCCCGGGCACCGGCTTCGCCAACGAGATCGGCGGACCGAACGCCCAGGGCAGCGCCGTGAACGTTGCGCTCCCGGCCGGCACCGGCGACGCCGGCTGGCTCCGCGCCTTCCATGCGGTGGTGCCCCAACTGGTCGGCGCCTTTGAGCCGGAGGTGATCGTCAGCCAGCACGGCTGCGACTCGCACCGGCTGGATCCGCTGACCCACCTGAACATCAGCGTGGACGGCCAGCGCGAGGCGGCCACCGCCGTCGGTAATCTCGCGGCACGGTACTGCGACAACCGATGGATCTCCACCGGCGGCGGCGGCTACAACGTCATCAGCGTGGTCCCGCGGTCCTGGAGCCACCTGATCGCGATCGCGGCCGGCAGGCCCATCCCGCTCCGCACCCCGGTCCCGGAGGACTGGCGCCGCTACGTGCGGGAGAAATACGGGGCGAAGTACGGCGTGGAACCGCCCGAGTCCATGGGGGACGACGTCGACCTGTGGTGGCGCTCCTGGGAGGTCGGCTTCGACCCTAACGACGAAGTGGACCGCACCGTGATGGCGACCCGCAAGGAAGTGTTTCCGCTCTACGGGCTGGACCCCTGGTTCGACTGACGGGTCCGGCACGCTCCCGGCAGCGGGCCGCGGAAATAGTGGATGCCATCCGGCGTATATGTCGCTAGTGTGGAGGGCATGGTGACAGACGACGTATTTGCCGTCATTGCCGAGGCAACCCGGCGTGACATTCTGATGGCCCTCCGCAAGGGGGACAAGGCAGTGGGGGAACTGGTCCAGGAGCTTGCGGCAAGCCAGCCCACCATTTCCAAACATCTCAAAGTTCTCCGCGAAGCGGATCTCGTAAGCATGCGCGCCCAGGGCCAGAAGCGGTACTACGCCCTGAACTCCAAACCCCTGGCCGGCATCGCCAGTTGGCTGGAGACGTTCGACGTCGGCACCACGGCAACGCCTGAGGCGGCACCGGTGAGGGTCCCCGAGGTCCGGCCCCAGCCCGGCCCGGACAGCCTGGCTGCTGCCGCGGCCGCGACAGTTGCTGTCACTGCTGCGCCGCAGCCGGTCGCCGCCGCCCTGGCCGGCCGCACCGCCGACAGCCCGCTGAGTCCGGCCGTTGTTCTCCCCGTCGGCCCGGCTGGCGAGGACAGAATGCCGCAACAGATCGGTCGCACCGTCGGCCGCGCAGCGACGAAGGCCGCCGACCTGCTGGCCAACCTGCCAAAATTCGGCCGGAAGAAGTAACCCTCGGGTGGGCTTTTCGGAACGGGGTCAGCGGGCTACTTGCCGAGCAGCCGGACGTGGTCCGGGTTCAGCTCTGAGATCCGGCTGACGCCCAGCAGGGCCATGGTGCGGAGCATGTCCGTCTCCAGGATCTGGATCGCCCGGTCCACGCCGGCCCGGCCGCCGGCCATGAGCCCGTACAGGTAGGCCCGGCCGATCAGCGTGAAGTCCGCGCCGAGGGCCAGGGCGGCGATGATGTCCGCGCCGCTCATGATGCCGGTGTCCAGGATGATGGCGGCGTCGCTGTTGTCCGCCTTGAACGCGGCGGAAACCTCGGGCAGCAGGTGGAACGGGATCGGGGCGCGGTCCAGCTGGCGTCCGCCGTGGTTGGACAGGATGATGCCGTCCGCACCGTGGTCCACCACCTTGCGGGCGTCGTCCACGGTCTGGATACCCTTGACCACCAGCTTGCCCTTCCACGTTTCACGCAGCCAGTCGAGGTCGTCGAAGGTGAGCGTCGGATCGAACATGGAGTTGATGAGGTCCGCCACGGTCCCGGTGTAGCGCGAGAGCGACGCGAACGTCAGCGGCTCGTGGGTAAGGAAGTTGAACCACCACGCCGGGCGGTAGGACGCATCCAGCACGGTCTTGATGGTGAGCGCGGGCGGGATGGTCATGCCGTTGCGGACATCGCGGAGGCGGGCGCCGGCGACGGCGGTGTCCACGGTGACCATGAGTGTGTCGTTGCCGGCCTTGGCGGCGCGTTCGATAAGTTCAAGGGAACGGTCCCGGTCCGTCCACAGGTAGAGCTGGAACCAGTTCCGGCCGTCGGGTGCGGCGGCGGCGACGTCCTCGATGGACGCCGTACCCATCGTGGAGAGCGTGTACGGGATGCCGGCCGCCGCGGCGGCCCGGGAACCGGCGTACTCGCCCTCGGACTGCATCATCCGGGTAAAGCCCGTGGGCGCGATCCCCACCGGCAGCCTGGACGGCCGGCCCAGGATCTCGGTGCCGAGGTCGACGCTCGAGACATCCCGCAGGATGCCGGGCCGGAACTCGATGTCCAGGAACGCCTGGCGCGCCCGGCGCAGCGTGATTTCGGCTTCGGCGGCACCGTCGGTGTAGTCGAACGGGGCCTGCGGCGTGCGGCGCTTGGCCATGTCACGCAGATCCCAGATGGTGCTGGCGCGACGGAGCTTCGCAGCGCGGCTGAATTCGGGCTTCTTGAACTGCATCAGCGGAGCGAGGTCCGAGTACTTCGGAACGCGTCGCTTCAGTGCCGCCGGAATGGTCCCGGCCCCACCGGCGGTGCGGCTGGACGGCCTGGTGCCTGCCGGCGTGCGGGGCGCCTCGGGGTTGCCGGGCTCGATCGTCTGCGTCATTGCTGCCTCCGGGCAGGTCTCGTGTTCCTGGATGGTTCGGTTCCCCGGCGAAACGTCACCGGGGTGTGGTCCAACCACAGTCTAGGCGTGTGGTCCAACCACATCAAGTACGATTGGCCCATGCGCACCCACCAGCTTGTCGTGCAATGGATCGAGGGGCAGCTCTCCAATGGTCAGCTTGCCCTGGGTGGACGGCTTCCGGCCGAGCGCTCGCTTGCAGAGCAGCTCAAGGTCTCCCGCACCTCCGTCCGCGAGGCCATCCGGGTCCTTGAGGCCATGGGCGTGCTCCGCGCCGGCGTAGGTTCCGGACCGGACGCGGGGACCGTGGTCATCGCCGACCCGACCGCGGCCCTCGGCTCCGCGCTCCGCCTGCACGTGGCCACCTCGCACCTGCCCGTAAACGACATCGTGGAGACGCGGGTGCTGCTGGAATCCTGGGCCGCTTCCCGGGCCCGGCCGGAGTCGCCCGCGCTCGTCGAGGCGGCACGGCTGCTGGAACAGATGGACACCTGCGCCGACACCGAGGCGTTCCTCTCCCTGGACGTCCGTTTCCATCTGGCGTTGGCGGATGCCGCGGGAAACGCTGTGGTCAGCGCCATGATGGGTTCCCTCCGCGAAGCCATCCAGGACTATGCCGGCCGGCTCACCGGCAACCTTCCGGACTGGAACGCCACCGCGGCCCGGCTCCGTGCGGAACATCGGGACATTCTTTCGGCCATCACCAACCACGACGGCGGCCGCGCCGCGCAGCTGGTGGCGGACCACATCGAGGGCTACTACGCGGAGGCCGGGCTGGGCTCCGCCGGCTGATCCCGCAGGCTGCGATTGAATGTTACGTGCCGGATTTTGCCGCGGAGGCAACTCCACGGCTATGGTCGGGGTTATGACAAACCGTTGGTATGCGTATTTTTCGTTGGCTCTGGAGGGGCCCGCGTCTAACTGACACGTCCAACCTTCCTTCAGAGCCAACAGGGCAGAGATCATTCTCTGCCCTTCGCCATTTCTCGGCGGGTTCTGATCAGGGCCCGCTCCGCACCCCGGAACAGGACCCGAACATGAGCATCGAAGCAGCCCACGAATCCCAGCAGTCCACCTCCAATCTCCGCGTCAGCGAGTTCACCCCGCTGCCCTCCCCGCAGGCCGTGATGGCTGAACTGCCGCTGGACACCCGCACCGCCGACGTCGTCGGCCGCGGCCGGGACGAGGTCCGGGCCATCATGGACGGCGTCGATGACCGCCTGCTGGTGATCGTCGGACCCTGCTCCATCCACGACCCCAGGGCCGGGCTGGAGTACGCCCGCCGGCTGGTCAGCCAGGCCGAGAAGCACCGGGAAGACCTGCTGATCGTGATGCGCACGTACTTCGAGAAGCCCCGCACCACGGTGGGCTGGAAGGGCCTGATCAACGATCCCCGGCTCGACGGCAGCCACGACATCGCCGCCGGGCTGCGTGCGGCCCGCCGGTTCCTGCAGCAGGTCACGGCCCTCGGCCTGCCCACCGCCACCGAATTCCTCGAGCCGATCAGCCCCCAGTACATGGCGGACCTCGTCTCCTGGGGAGCCATCGGGGCGCGCACCACGGAAAGCCAGATCCACCGGCAGCTCGCCTCCGGGCTGTCCATGCCGATCGGCTTCAAGAACGGGACCGACGGCGACCTCCAGGTCGCCCTGGACGCGTGCAGCGCCGCCGGTGCGGCCCAGGCATTCCTCGGGATCGACGGCGAGGGCCGGGCCGCGCTCGTCTCCACCGCCGGCAATCCCGACGCCCACATCATCCTTCGTGGTGGACGCAAGGGCCCCAACTACTCCGCCGCCGACGTCGAGGCCGCCTCCGCCACGCTTGCCGCGCGGCTGTTGAATCCGCGACTGATCGTGGACGCGAGCCACGCCAACAGCGGCAAGAACCACCACCGCCAGGCCGAGGTGGCTCTGGAGATCGGTTCCCAGCTGGAGAACGCGGGACCGTCGGCAGGGGCCATTGCCGGCGTCATGCTGGAGAGCTTCCTCGTCGGAGGGGCGCAGAACCTCGACGTCGCGGCGCATGCGGCAGGGAGTGACGGACTGGTCTACGGCCAGAGTGTCACGGATGCCTGCATGGACTGGGACGTGACGGTATCGGTCCTCGGGCAGCTGGCTGCGTCGGCCCGGATACGTCGCACGAAGGGGTAGGGCCCTGCAATCTTTGCCGTTATCCTGCGGAAAGTCCGTAGGGTTTCCTGCGAAACCTTTCACATTGGCACCACGAGCACCTAGAGTTACTAACACATGGTTGTTAGATGGCTCAGCATCGGCACACCGCCATGTCATTCAGATGGGCTGCCGTTCGCTTGAGTAAAAGGAATAGAGATGTCTCCGGAGGCAAACTTCTCCAACGCACGCTTCTTGACCGTGGCCGAAGTCGCGGAACTAATGCGAGTGTCGAAAATGACCGTGTATCGTCTCGTTCACTCCGGCGAGATGCCCGCTGTCCGTTTCGGCCGCTCGTATCGGGTGCCGGAAAACGCCGTCGAAAAGTACCTCAAGGGTGCCGTGGTCGACGGACATACGGAAACCGCCTGAGTCTTATTGAATCGAATACCCGGCCGCGGGCGCTGTACCGGGGCTGCGGTCGTGGTGTGCCCCGGATAGGCGGTACCCTGTTAAGGAACGTTTTACGTCATTGTAAGAACCTGTCAGTTGTACAGTCTGCTGCTTAGCCCGCGGACCCTTCCCAACAGGCAGGTACTACATCTAGCCGGTAAGGAACTTTCGTGGGTTCAGTTATTAAGAAGCGTCGCAAGCGTATGGCCAAGAAGAAGCACCGCAAACTGCTTCGCAAGACGCGCCACCAGCGCCGCAATAAGAAGTAGCAATACTTCGACTGCGTGAGATGCCCGTTGCCTTCCAGGCGGCGGGCATTTTCTTTTGCGTTTTTCGCTGCGAATCCGGGCGCACGCGGCCAGATCCGGGCGCAGGCGGCCGGGATCCACACCGCCGCCGACCGGATCCGTAGCGCCGGATGGGATAGGCAGCGCCAGAGCGGCGCAGTTGAGGGCGCAGTTGGGAAAGAGCGTGGTCAGCGCGTGGGGCCGCGGAAGCGGGAGAAGCCCCGCCAGAGGCCGTAGATCGCCCCTCCGACCGTGGCAGCCTTGAGGCCCAGTGTGGCGGCCCGTCGTCCGGAGCGGAAATCGTAGACCGGCCAGTTGTGCTCGCGGGCATGGCGGCGCAGCCGGGAGTCAGGGTTGATGGCCACGGGGTGCCCCACCATGCTCAGCAGCGGAATGTCATTGTGCGAATCGCTGTAAGCCCAGCACCGGTTGAGGTCCAGGCCTTCGGCCCGGGCGATCTCGAGGACGGCCACGGCCTTGGCCGGGCCATGCAGGATATCGCCCACCAGCCGGCCGGTGTACGAGCCATCCAGAATCTCGCCGACAGTGCCAAGGGCTCCCGTGAGTCCCAGCCGGGAGGCGATCACTGTGGCGACCTCGATCGGTGTCGCTGTCACGAGCCAGACCCGGCGGCCCACCCTGAGGTGCTGTTCGGCCAGGGCCTTGGCTCCCGGCCAGATCCGGGATTCGATCATTTCGTCGTAGACTTCTTCGCCGAGCGCCTCGACGTCTTCGACCGTGAAACCGGACGCCAGCGTCAGGGCGGAGTCGCGGACGGCGTGCACGTCGTCCATGTTTTCGCCGCGCAGCACGAACATGAGCTGCTTCCAGGCGAACCCGGCCGCCTGGGGAATGGTGAAGGCCCCGCGCTGGTGCATCTTGCGGGCCACATGGAACAGGCTGGCGCCCTTCATGAGGGTGTTGTCGACGTCGAAAAAGGCGGCTTCGCCGTGCTGCGATGATGCAACAGGCTGCGTGGCCACAGCGACGTACTTCTCCTCAGGCATACATCGAGTCTAGTCAATGCCGCGGCGGGCTCCCGTCGCGCGGATCGAGGACGGGGCAGTAAGTGCCGCGCTTCGACGCCGGCTGGCCGGCCGGGCTACCGTGGAACCATGCCCAAGCCTGCGCCCCTCCCCGATGTCGTTCTGATCACCAAAGCTGACTGCCACCTCTGCGCCGAGGCGCGCGCCGCCGTCGGGCGCGTCACCGCCGCCCTGGGGATCGGCTGGACGGAGCAATCGGTGGATGACGATGCGGCGTTGCGTGAGCGCTTCGCGGAGGAGATCCCCGTGGTGCTGGTCGACGGCGTCCAGCGCGACTTCTGGAAGATCGATGAAGTCCGCCTGGCCCGGACCCTGCGGCGGGTGCTGGACACGCAGCCCTGAGACGCGACTGCTTTGTTGGCTGAACTGCGGGGGCTTTAGAGTGGGAACCACAACGCGACGCAATGGAGCAGATAGTGACTTCGCTGGATTCATCCCCCGAGGCTGTGCCCGGGGGAGCCGGGACTGCCGCCAAGCAGATTCCGCCCGCGGCCGTGGCACGGCTGACGATCTATCTGCGCGCCCTCACGACGTTGCTGGCCGATGGTGTGGACCGCGTCTCCTCCGAGTCCCTGGCCGAGGCGTCCGGCGTCAGTCCGTCGACCCTCCGCAAGGACCTGTCCTACGTGGGGTCATATGGAACGCGCGGCGTGGGCTACGAGGTTCAATACCTGAACCGGAATATTGCCGCCGCCCTGGGACTGACGCATGACTGGAAGGTCGCGATTGTCGGGGCCGGCAACCTGGGCAAGGCCCTTGCCCGGTACGGCGGCTTTGAATCCCGCGGATTCGCCATTGTGGCGATTTTCGATGCCGACCAGATGGTGGTGGGCAGCGAGGTGGGTTGGCTGCGGGTCAGCGACGCGGCAGACCTCGAGCCGGTCCTGCAGCGGACCGGCGCCAATATGGTGGTCCTGGCTCTTCCGGCCGCGGTGGCGCAGAGCGTGTGCGACCGTGTCATTGCCGCCGGTGTGCGGAGCATCCTCAGTTTTGCCCCGGTGATGCTGCAGGTTCCGCCCGGAGTCAACCTCCGCAAGGTGGACATGGCAACCGAGCTCCAGATCCTCGCCTACCATGCACAAAGGGCGCAGGATCCGGAAGATGCCGTCTAGTTTCAGCCAATCTTTCCGGTTCCCGTGCCCTGGGCGCTGGTGCCTTGCGGACTATTTACCGAACGGGTTGCCAGGCTGCCCGTAGGGATTTGCGAAAGGCTGGTGCTTTCGGAAGTAAGGGGACGTCGCCGGCAGATACAGCATCACGATTGCCGCAATGCCGGCAAGCACTGCCAGGGTGCCGATGCTCAGCGGGAAGAGGCTGACAATCGAGAGTGCGGCGAGGACCGTGCCCAGGATGCGCGCCCAGTTCTTACCCTTGCGGACGTTGAAGGCAACGAGGGCATATAAGCCGGCACTGATCACGGCGAAGACCACAATGGTGCCGACCAGGATGGGCTTGATCTCGCTGAAGTTGACCTGGGCGCCGCCTGCCGCCATCTGCTCTTCGAACATGTTCCGCACCGCCGGGGTGTCCAGCGTGAAGATGGCCAGCAGGAGCGAGAGCAGCCACACCGCTCCGGAGGCGACGATCAGCCAGAAGGCAGTGTTGACGAGCTTGGGCACACCGCCGGGCGCCTGCTGCTGGCCGGCGGGGTACTGGGCGTAGGGGGACTGGCCGTACTGCGGTGCCCCGTAGCCGGGGGCCTGCTGGCCGTACTGCGGTGCCCCGTAGCCGGGGGCCTGCTGGCCGTACTGCGGTGCCCCGTAGCCGGGGGCCTGCTGGCCGTACTGCGGCTCGTTCTGGCCGTATTGCGGGGCCGGGGGTGCCTGCTGGCCGTACTGCGGCTCGTTCTGGCCGTAGCCGGGCGCCGGCTGATCGCCCGGGGCGGGGCCGTCCGGGTTTGACGGCGGGACTGGAGGAATACTCATGGTCGGTCCTTTGTGTGTCGAACTGGATCGGCTACCGGGACCAGTAATCCTGCCCTGCCCCCAGCATGGTCTAGTTCAACCGTACAGCGGGCGGGCCGCCGTGCGGATCATTCCGGAGAGGTATTCTCAGCCCCGTTTCGACGGCGGACTCCGGCCGCTGGGAGGCCGCGGCGGGGCGGGCACGCCGCCGCGGCCTCCCGCTGCGTGCTCTTGCCGGACGGCGGGTCAGACGCGGCCCCGCAGTGACGCGAACCAGGCCTGTGAATTGGGCAGCCACATCAATACGGTGGCCGCGAGGCTGATGATGAAGCCCGGCCAACTGCTGCCGTTCCGGCCGTCCGCGGCGCTGGCGCTGATGATGGCCAGCAGCAGGGACACTCCGGCAACGATGGTGAGGGCGAAGCGGGCCCATTCCCGGCCTTCCTTCATCTTCATGGCCAGGATGATCTGGGCGGCGGCCAGCGCGAGTGCCACCAGCACCAGTAGAAGTACTACAATGCCAATGCCTGGAACGACGGCCAGAAGGACGAAGGACCCGAACAGGCCGACAACGCCTCCCAGCAGGCCAAGGAGGCCTCCGATCAGCCAGACCCAGTAGGACACCTTCAACTCGGTCGGCATTCCCGTGACGCTGAACATGCTGGAGAAGCCGCCCCGGGGCATGACATCGTTGAAGTTCCGGGGCCTGTCGGTGGGCATCTCGAAGCGGAAACCTCCAGGGGACGCAGGCTGCTGCGGCGGCTGGTAGGGCTGCAGCCCCGGCGGCTGGTACGGCTGCGGCGGCTGGTAGCCCTGCGCGGCCGGGGGGCTGGCCAGGGGTGGTTCGGAACTGGTCGGCGGAACATTGCTGGGCGGCGGAGGCTGGGCACCCGGCTGCTGCGGCGGGGGTACCTCATTGGGGTTGCTCATGGCTCTCACTGTAGACCGCGAATCAGCCGTAATCTAGGGAATTTCAGCCCGTTGCGGACCATGCCGGAAGTCGGTTGGGCGGGTCCGCCAAAGCGCTGGCGGAAGCCGGACCAAGGCAGTGGCGGAAGCCGGCGCCGGGGCATCGCCCGGCTTAAACACAGCACCCCGCCCCATCCCAGGGATGAAGCGGGGTGCGGCTGCAGGCGTTGACTATGCTGCGGGGGCGATGAAAGCCAGTTCGAGGTTGACGGCAACCTTGTCGCTGACCAGCACGCCGCCGGCGTCCAGGACTGCGTTCCAGGTCAGGCCGAAGTCCTTGCGGCTGATAATGGTTTCGGCGGACAGGCCGGCGCGGGTCAGGCCGAACGGGTCGACAGCTACACCGTTGAACTCGGTCTCGAGGGCCACCGGGCGGGTAACACCCTTGATGGTGAGTTCGCCCTGGAGTTCGTAGGCGTCACCCTTGGGGACGATGTTGTTGGAGACGAAGGAGATTTCCGGGAACTTTTCGACGTCGAAGAAGTCTTCGCCGCGGACGTGGCCGTCGCGGTTGACGTCGCCGGAGTCGAAGCTCGCCGTCTTGATGGTGGCATTCACCTTGGAGTCGGCGACGTTCTCGGCGAGGTCCAGGGTGGCTTCGGCGTCCTTGAACTGGCCGCGGACCTTGCTGATGCCCGCGTGGCGGACGGTGAAGGCAATCTCGCTGTGCGAGTTGTCGAGGGTCCAGGTGCCGGTGGTGATGTTGGCGGGAAGTGCCATGGTGTTCTCCTTGAGTCGGGTGGGTCGTGCACTAAGTCTGATCGTCACTTGAACCTCATTTGTTGAAGTCTCAACTAACTGCTTCACCCAGTATAAACATGCATTTGCATCTTTTATTCCAACCCTGGGGAACATTTTTCAAAACACTTGAGTTCTACTTCTTGTAGAAGATTTCGTCATTGCCCCTGCCCTTTGAGAAACTGGTACACATGCCCCAAGCCACTGTTCATTTGCTCCGCCACGGCGAGGTCAACAATCCCGACGGCATCCTGTATGGAAGGCTGCCGGAGTTCCACCTATCCGAGCTCGGCCGGGAGATGGCCCGGACGCTGGCGGAGCACTTCAGGGAGCGGTCCGCGCAGGGGGCGAACATAGTCCATCTGGCAGCCTCTCCGCTGATCCGCGCGCAGGAGACGGCACAGCCCATCTCCGAGGCGCTCAGCCTCGAGATCACCACCGATGCGCGGATCATCGAGGCCGCCAACTACTTCGAGGGGCTCCACGTCAGCAAGGCGGAAATCCTGAAGCCGAAGCACTGGCCGATGCTGCGCAACCCGTTCCGGCCCTCCTGGGGCGAGCCATACAAGGACCAGGCCGCCCGGGTCATCGCCGCCGTCCAGGACGCACGGTTGCGGGCCATCGAACTCGGCGGCGACGGCGCCGAAGCCATCCTTGTCAGCCATCAGCTGCCCATCTGGGCCACCCGGCTCAGCGCCGAAGGCAGGCCCCTCTGGCACGACCCACGCAAGCGGGAATGCACCCTTACCTCGGTCACGTCGCTGGTGTTCGACGACGCCGGCAGCCTTGTGCGCGTTGAGTACAGCGAGCCCGCAGCCGCCCTCCTGCCCGGTGCGTCCAGCACCCCGGGAGCCTGAGCATGAGCGACCGGAACGGACCACTCTCTCGCCGCAGCGTCCTGACAGCAGGCGGTGCGGCGCTCGCCGTCGTGCTGGGGCTCTCCGGCTGCGCCCAGGAAGATGCCTTGGCGAAGCAGGCCAAGGCCGGCGACAACAAGAACTACGTGGCCGGTGACGGTTCGGTGACGGAGTTCGCCGTCGCGGACCGGAAGACCCCGGTCGGTTTCAAGGGGACGCTCTTTGACGGCACGGCCGTCGCGCCGGAGGACTTCCAGGGCAAAGTCACCGTGCTCAACTTCTGGTTCGCCGCCTGCGCCCCGTGCCGGGTGGAAGCGCCCTCGCTGGAGGCCCTGCACCAGGAGTTCAAGGACCAGGGTGTGCAGTTCTATGGTGTAAACCTCCGTGACGAGAAGGCCACCGCGGATGCGTTCGACAAGACGTTCAACCTCACCTACCCGAGCTTCAACGACAAGGACGGCGCCGTGCTTTTGGCCGTGTCCGGACTCGTGCCGCCAGGAGCCGTCCCCACCACGCTGGTGCTGGACAAGCAGGGCCGGGTAGCTTCCCGTGTCCTCGGCGAAATCCAGAGGGGGACCCTCAAGTCCCTCATTGCCGCTGCCGTGGCCGAGTAGCGGACGGCCCCACCGTGAACAGCCCCTTCGCCGAAGCCATCCTGAATGGTTCGCTCCTGCTGGCCATCCCGGTGGCGCTGCTGGCCGGATTCGTCTCCTTCCTCTCGCCCTGCGTGCTGCCGCTCGTCCCCGGCTATCTGGGCTACGTCACCGGGCTGACCGGCGTCGACCTCCAGAAGCAGAAGCGCGGCCGCATGCTGGCCGGCATCGGGCTCTTCGTCCTGGGCTTCTCGGTGATCTTCGTGCTGCTCGGCGGGGCATTCGGGCAGCTGGGGACACTGATCACCGGTTCGGAGAACAAATGGATCACTCAGCTGCTCGGCGTGCTGGTGATCATCATGGGCGTCGTGTTCATGGGCGGCTTCGGCTGGCTCCAGCGCGATGCCAAAATCCATGCCAGGCCGCCGGCCGGTCTGTGGGGTGCGCCGTTGCTGGGTATCACCTTCGGCCTTGGCTGGGCGCCGTGCATCGGGCCCACCTATTCCGCGGTCCAGCTCCTGAGCCTCTCCGGCGGATCCTCCGCGGCCAAGGGCGCCTTCCTGGCCTTCGTGTATAGCCTTGGCCTGGGCATTCCGTTCCTGCTGATCGCCCTGGCCGTGCGCCGCGGCATCGGCGTGATGTCCTTCTTCCGCAAACACCGGCTCGCGATCCAGCGCACCGGCGGCGGCATCCTGATTGTGCTGGGGCTGCTGATGGCCAGCGGAGTGTGGGGGACCTGGGTCTCCGGGTTGCAGTACTGGTTCCAAACCGATGTGAAATTGCCGATCTGATGAGCGAGCGAGTGAACGTAGACAAGAAGTCCCCGGCCCCCGGCACCATGCCGGACGGCAAGCCCGTTCCGGCTGCCAAGCCCACCGCGGATGCTGTATCCACCGCAAAGGCGGAAGCTGTTCTTCCGGTGCTCGGCCCGCTGGGCATGCTCCGCTGGGCCTGGACCCAGCTGACCAGCATGCGCACGGCCTTGTTCCTCCTGTTGATGCTCGCGGTCGCGGCGGTGCCCGGCTCGCTGTTCCCGCAGCGGCCCGCCAACCCGTCAATCGTCACGCAGTACATCAAGGACCACCCGGACTACGGCAAGCTCCTGGACACGCTGCAGCTGTATGACGTGTACTCCTCGGCCTGGTTCTCCGCGATCTACATCCTGCTGTTCATCTCCCTGATCGGCTGCGTCGTTCCCCGGGCCATTGCGCATTACAAGGCCATGCGCTCCCAGCCGCCGCGCACGCCTGCCCGGCTCTCCCGGCTGCCGGAGTACGGCACCCTCGTGATCCCCGCCGACGCCGGGATCCCGGCGTCGCGCGCCATCACCGAGGCGGCCGAACTGCTGAAGAAGCGCGGCTACCGCGTCGACGTCCGGGACCGCGACGGCGCGCGGCCGTCGCTGGGGGCGGAGCGGGGCTTCCTGCGTGAAGTCGGCAACCTCCTCTTCCACACCTCGCTGATCGGCGTGCTGGTCTCCGTCGCGATCGGCGGCCTCTTCGGGTACAGCGGGCAGCGGATCCTGGTGGAAGGGGACACCTTCGTGAACACCCTGGTCGGCTACGACCAGTTCACCCCGGGCACCAACTTCCAGAGCAGCCGGCTGGAGCCGTATTCGGTCCAGCTGGACAAGTTCCAGATCACCTTCGACCGCGAATCGAAGGGTAAGTTTGGCCAGCCCATCGACTTCAAGGCCGACATGACCACGAAGGAGTCCCCGGACGCGCCCGCCAAGAAGGAGGTGCTCAAGGTCAATGATCCCCTCACCCTTGGCGGCACCAGCATGTACCTCACCGGCAACGGCTACGCCCCCATCGTCACCATCCGCGACGCCGCCGGCAACGTCGCCATGCAGGGCCCGGTGGTCGCCAAGCTCCAGGGCGACAACTACTACTCTTCGGTGGTCATCAAGGTCCCCGACGCCAAGCCGGAACAGCTTGCCTTTGCCGGCTTCTTCCTCCCCACGGCCTTCGTCACCGACCAGGGCGTGTCCTTCAGCGGCGATCCGGAGCTGATCAACCCGCAGCTGACCCTGAACTCGTACTTCGGCGACCTCGGCCTGAACGACGGCGCCCCGCAGAACGTCTTCGAGCTCGACGTCAAGAAACTGACGCCGCTCAACGCCCGGAATCTGGACACCAAGGGCATCGTCCTGACGCCGGGAACCACCCAAACCCTGCCGGATGGCAAGGGATCCATCAGCTTCGATGGCGTGAAGCGCTACGTCGGCGTGGACATCCACCACAACCCGGGCCAGCTCTACGCCCTGATCTTCGCGCTTTTGGCGGTCGCCGGCCTGGTCACCTCGCTCTACGTGAACCGCCGCCGCGTCTGGGTGCGGACCGGAACTCACGCGGACGGCCGCACGATGGTCGAATACGGACTCCTGGCCCGCGGCGAGGACCACCGGCTTGCCGGCGAAGCCGCCAGGATCCGGGCGCTGCTGGCGGACGAATGGGAGTTGCTCGATCCGGGCACCGGGGCGTCCGGCGCCGGTTCGGCAACGGGTTCCCAGTCAGCTCCCAGCGGAAAGACGGATAATGACCGGGCGGATGCGGACGTGCCCGGTGCCAGCCGAGAGCAAGCCTCCCCGGACCATCCCGCAACAGACTTCATCCCGTCATCAGCCGGCTCGCCTGAGTCAAAGAAGGATCAGTAATGTTCCCCATCAACGAAACCATGGGCCAGTACAGCGAGCTGTTCATGCTCCTCGCGGCAGGCACCTACACGGTGGCGTTCATCGCCTTCGCCTGGGACCTGGCCAAGAGCAGCAAGGTATTGCGCGCCGTGGACCTCAAGGCTGCCGAGCTCTCGGGTGCCACCAGCCCTGAGGCAGCCCGTGTTCCGGTAGGTGCCGGCGTAGGGGCGGCTTCGGGCGCTGTTGACCGCGCCGATTCGGACGTGGCCGGGCCTGTCGGCCGTTCCGAGCGCCCGTCGTCGTCCCTCTCGCGGGCCGTGCCCGGGAACAGCGCCGGGATCGGCCACACGGCCGACGGCGGTATGCGCTACGCCACCGAGCGCCGCGTCCCGGCCCGGGTCGCCGTCGCCGTGACCGTGCTTGGCGCGGCGATCCACGCGGCCGGCGTCATCACGCGGGCACTTGGTGCAGGCCGGGTGCCGTGGGGGAATATGTACGAATTCCTGACCACCGGCGCATTCGTGGCCGTGGCGGTCTTCCTGCTGGTACTGATCCGGCGCGACCTCCGCTTCCTGGGCACGTTCGTGATCGGCCTGGCAATCATCATGCTGGTTGCGGCCGCCGTGGCCTTCTGGACGCCCGTCGGCCACCTCGTTCCCGCATTGCAGAGCTACTGGCTGATCATCCATGTCTCCATCGCGGTGATCTCCTCCGCGCTCTTCACCCTGACCTTCGCGATGTCCGCGCTGCAGCTGGTCCAGGCACACCGGCAGAAGACTGTCTCAGCCGGCGGCGCGGACAAGCTGGGCTTCATGCGTCTGGTTCCGTCCGCGCTCAGCCTCGAGAACCTGTCCTATCGGATCAACGCCATCGCTTTCGTCGGCTGGACCTTCACGCTCATGTTCGGCGCCATCTGGGCTGAGAAGGCCTGGGGCCGCTTCTGGGGCTGGGACACCAAGGAAGTCTGGACGTTCGTGATCTGGGTGGTCTACGCTGGCTACCTGCACGCCCGCGCCACGCGCGGCTGGACCGGAACCCGTGCCGCCTGGCTATCGATTGTCGGCTATCTCTGCGTGGTCTTCAACTTCACGATTGTGAACCAGTTCTTCAACGGCCTGCACTCCTACTCGGGGTTGTAGACCTCCGTTGCGCAGGCGGCTGTCCCGGGCCGCAGCTCCGCGATTCGCCACGAATGGCCGCTAAGGACACTGCTTAGCGGCCATTCGTGTCAGATGGGTGCCGGGCGGGACGTGTTCTTTGGTCGGGTGTGGTGGGGGTTCGGCCAAGGATGCTTTGGTTACATCCCGCCAGCATGCACTCCATCGATTCGCCGCAGAAGGCCGCTAAGGAACCCCGCTTAGCGGCCATTCGTGTCAGATGGGTGCCGGGCGTCGCGAGCACCGCGATTTCGCCTCGGCCTCAGGCCAGGGGCAGGGGTCCAGCCGCGCTCGGTAACATCGGTCAGCGCCGGCGGCCGGGTTCGCCCGCACCCTGGTTCGCTTGCACCCTGAAGCCTCGCGATTCGCCACAGAAGGCCGCTAAGGAACCCTGCTTGGCGTGTCAGATGAGTGCCGGGCGTCGCGAGCACCGCGATTTCGCCTCGGCCTCAGGCCAGAGGCAGGGGTCCAGCCGCGCTCGGTCAGCGCCGCCCGCACCCGGGTCACTGCAGTCGGGTCCATCCCAGGGGCAATCGGGGTCAAATCCCACTGGGTCAGTACGACGACGCGCCACCCTGCATCCCTGGCGTTCTCATCCCGGAAGATATCGCTGCGACGCTGGGCCGGACTGGCGTGATGACCGCCGTCGTACTGGATCGCTATCTTTTCTTGCTCATAGGAAAGGTCCGGGTCCTGGATCCAACTGCCGGTCTCGTCGAAAATCGGGACGTTAATCCCAGGTTCGGGCAAACCATAGCGGACCAGAAGCAGCCGGAGTTCGGTCTCTTTGGGGGAGTCCGTGTCAGCGCGAATCAGGGTCCTGGCCCGCAAAGCGCGCCGGTAGCCCGTCCTGCCCTGCTTCCCGGCGAGGAATGCGTCCAGTGCATCGATAGTGGTCAGTGGTGCGTTCGTCAAGTTTTTGAGACAGTTTCGTAGTTGATTCGGGTTACGCGGCCACGGGTTCGTGGTCGGCGGTCTGATGATTTGCGAGAGCTCTGGCCGGTGGTATGCCGCCGGCCCGGCGGTTGGGCCTGCGGCGGTTGTACCAGCCTTCGATGTAGTCCATGACTGCGGTCCTGGCCGCGAGCCTGCTGGCGAAGGTGTGGAGGTGGTACATCTCCGTCTTCAGGTGCGAGAAGAAATTTTCGGCCACGGCATTGTCCCAGCACACGCCGACCTCGCCCATGGACTGGGTGACGCCGTTCCCGCCACACCATTTTTGGAATTCGGACGAGGTGTACTGCGAGCCTCTGTCGGAGTGAAAGACTGCTCCGTCGGCAGCGAGGCGGCCGTGATCGCGGGCCATGGCCAGGGCATCCGTGCACAGGCTGGCGCGCATGTGTCCGGCCATCGACCAGCCAATGACCATGCCGGTGCACAGATCGATCACGGTGGCCAGGTACAGCCATCCCTCGCCGGTGCGCAGGTACGTGATGTCCCCGCACAAGCGGGTCCCGGGCACCGTGGACGTGAAATCGCGTTGACCGTTTTCGTCGAGCATGTGGTTGCGGATGTGCGCGGTCTTCGCCTGCGGATCCTGCTCGGTGGTCTTCTTCCAGGCCCGGGTCCGGGCGGCCCCGCAGACCGTGCTCACGCATGATGGCCCCGACCGTGGGCGCGGATACTGCCACGCCCTTCGCGTTGAGCATCAGGGCCAGTTGGTCCCTGCCGGCCCGGCCTTCTTCCTTCTTGAACAGGTCAGTGACCTCGGTGACCAGCTTCTGGTGACGCACCGCCCGAGGGGACGGGCCCTTGGGGTTGCGCCACCGGTAGAACGAGGCCCGGGAAACCTTCAGGGCACGGCACAACCAGGCAATCGGATGGTTCGCCTTCTGAGCTTCGATGAACTCGTAGAAATCCTCTACCGTTGCTTCGCTGCAAAGAAGGCGCTGACTTTTCCCAGGAAATCGTTCTCCTGCTTCAGCTTGGCGATCTCGGCCAACGCCTTCTGGTGCTCATCCCAGGACACCGGCGCCTTTTCCTCCCCGCTGAACCGCTCCGGATGATCCGCCCGGTACGTCCGCACCCAGTTCCCCAGCGTTCCCTCGTTGACGCCGATATCGACGCATACCTGAGCGATCGGCCGGCCCGAGGAGATCACCAGCTCGACGGCATCATCCTTGTACTGCTGCGTGTACTTCTTACGTTCGGTCATGCGAGAAAGGACTCCTAACAAGCTGTCTCACAAAACCATACGGCCGCAGTGGGTTCCTCCGCCGCAGCAGGAAGTCCCCTGCAATCACCAAGTCATCGAGGCTCATCATGCCGGCCAGGTCGAACCACGTCCGCAGTGGAGAGGTGCAGCTCACCCTGACGCCAGCCACGATCTCCTCCGGTTCAAGTGAGTGCTCGTGGCCCACGACGTTCCTACGCCGCACAGCCCGCTGGCCCGGCCGACTCGTCAGATGGACGACAGTCAGGTTCTCCAAGGCCTGCGGCAGGGGGAAGCCCCACAGCACTGCCGCAGACAGATGGCTCACGACTGCGCTGGTCACAGCAGTGAGGGCATGCACGCGTTCCAGCAAACTGTACGGGGTGGCGGCCGTGGCACGCACTCCGTAACAGGGGCTGACGAGATCCCGAGCCCGGGTCCGTCGGCGGCCCAGCCCGGCATTGCGGGCCTCGGCCACGGTGAAGGGATGGTTTCGAAGATGCGGGGGAAGCTCGCTGGGGTGGCGCATACGAGCATTCTGCGCCCACTCGTAGAGGTGCCGGGGGTTATCCACAGGACAGGCAGGGTGTGGGGGAGGAGTCGGACTAGTGAGCAGCAATGCACCGGCGTGGTTGAGTGGTGGCCATGTGACGGAGATGGCCGCTATGAGGCTGGTATTGCGGCCGTCGGCGGCGAATCGCCGCGTGGCTGCCCGGGGTTGGTGGCTGCCCGGGCCGGCTGCCCGGGCTGGTGGGCCGGCCTCAGGGGGCAACAGGATGCCGGGGCCTGTACGGGTGATGTTGGTCCAGGAGCAGTGCGGCGCGGTTGAGCGGCGATTTGCCGGAGATGGCCGTTATGGGGGCTGGAATTCCGGCCGTCTGTGGCGAATGGGAAGGGCCCGGCCCCAGATCGGACGCAGCCGGGCGTGGGTGCCGGGGAAGGGAATGCCTGCCGGGAGGGCCAGAAGGTGCTATTTGACCTCGTCGGTGCCCTGTGTGCCGGCGTCGCCGGAGCCGTGCGTCTCGCCGGATTCGGAGCCTTGGCCCTCACCGGGGCTGCTGTCGCCGCCGTCGAGCTTGCGCCCCTTGGCATCCAGCTCGTCCTTGAGCTTCTTGAGCCGGTCCGACTCGGCCTGGTTGCGGCGGCGGATCTCAAGGTTGCGCAGGAAGTCCGGATCGTCGTCCGGGGCGATGGGGTGGCTGTACGTAACGGGAGCCGGGCCGGTGCCGCGCGGGCGGCCGATCAGGAACCACAGGATGGCACCGATCACGGGCAGGACAATCTGCACGACGATCCACGCAGGCTTGGAAATGCCCCTGGTCTGGCGGGCATCAGTGCGGATCACGTCGACGAGTCCGTAGACAAACACGACGAGAACGGCGACGGCGACCACTACACGGAGCATGTAATCAGTCTAGCCTCCGGGGGAGTCTCCGGCGTCGCCGCTGCCTCCGCCGGGAGGCAGCGGCGACGCCGGGTACGCCGATGGGATGCGCCCACGGCCGGAAGGCTAAACTTGAAGTGTGGCTTTCCTGAAATACTCCCTGATCCGGCTCGCGTTGTTCGCGCCATTGTTCGCGCTGTTTGTCTACCTGCAGCTCGGATGGCTCCTGGCCGTCCTCTGCGCCGGCATGATGGCTTTCGCCATCAGCTACCTGTTCTTCCAGAAGCAGCGCGACGCGGCGGCAGCAACGCTCCACCAGCGGTTCTCGGGCAAGGCGAAGCCGCTGCGCAGCGCAGGTGAAGTCGCCGACGCCGACGCCGAGGACCGCCTCGTCGATGAGCACCCGGACATCACCGTCCACAAAGCCAGCCGGCCCAGCCGGCCTAAGGACTCTTAGACCAAGGAGTCCCTCAAGCAGGCACTGCCGGCCGCTGTCTGCCCCGAGCTGCCTGAGGGCCGCTAGAATCCGCGGCTCAGCACCAGCCCCAGCGAGAACAGCACGGCGTAGCCGAGGTTGATCAGCCCGGTCTGCTTGAGCACCGGAATCAGGCTCTTGCGCCTGCGGCCGGCGATCATCAGCCAGGACGGCATCAGGCAGGCCGGGATCAGCAGCAGCACAGTGAGCATCCACGGCCGGGTCGGCGCCAGCACAATCACGAGCAGGATCGCGACGGCGAGCATCAGTACGTAGCTTTCCCGGGCGTGCTTGTCCCCGAGCCGGACCGCCAGGGTCTTCTTCCCGGCTTTCCGGTCCGTCGGGATATCGCGGACATTGTTGGCCATGAGCAGGGCGCAGGCAATGAGTCCCGTGCCGATCGCGCCGATGATGGCGGCGAGGCTCAGCTGGCCGGCCTGCGTATAGGCGGTGCCGAGCGTGGCCACGAGCCCGAAGAACACAAAGACGAACACGTCGCCGAGGCCGAGGTAGCCGTAGGGGTTCTTGCCTCCCGTGTAGCCCCACGCCGCGAGGACGCAGCCGAGACCCACCAGGATCAGCCACCAGCTCTGTGTGATGATGACCAGCGTCAGCCCGAACACCATGGCCAGCCCGAACGCGGCGAAGGCAGCGTACTTGACCTGCTCGGGCTTTGCGGCGCCGGAGCCGACCAGCCGCAGCGGGCCGACGCGCTCCTCGTCGGTGCCGCGGATGCCGTCCGAATAATCGTTGGCGTAGTTCACGCCGATCTGCAGCAGCAGGGCCACCAGCGTGGCCAGGACGGCGTTGAGCGGGCGGAAACCGTCCATCTCGTACGCGGCTGCGGTGCCGATCAGGACGGGCGCGATCGCGGCCGGCAGGGTGCGCAGACGGGCGCCTTGGATCCATTGAGCGGCTGTTGCCACGTTCAGTACCTCGTGTTGGTTTGGCGAAGCCGGGAGTGCCCGGCTCATCTATTTTCCCTGATGCAGCTCGTTGAGCCGAACAGTCATGCCCAGCCGGTCCGGTTTCCCGTTCGGCAGCATGAGAAGTTCGCCGGCGGCCAGCACGGTCTTCGGGGCCAGCTGGCCCAGGACCGGCGCCCAGGCGGCACTTGCGGTGAAGGCCGCGATGGCTTCCGGGGAGCTGTCGGCCACAGCCACGTAGGCGGCAAGGGCCTGTCCCCACTCTGCGGAGGGAACGCCGGCGACGAAAGCGGCCAGCACGCCGTCGAGCTGCTCCAGCTCCGCCTGAACATGCGCGGCGGAAACCTTTACGCCGCCGGTGATGATGACGTCGTCGGCCCGGCCCAGGACGGTGAGCCTCCCGGCCTCGTCCAGCTCGCCGAGGTCGTTGGTGCGGTACCAGCGGACGCCGTCGTGCTCCACGAAGGTTTCCGCGGTGAGTTCCGGGGCATCCAAATAGCCTGCGGCGATGGTGGCGCCGCCGAGCAGGATACGGCCGTCGTCGGCCAGCCTGACCTCGACGCCGTCGAGCGGCACACCGTCGTACACGCAGCCGCCGCTTGTTTCGGCAGAGCCGTAGGTCGTCACCACGCGGATGCCGGCCTGGCGCGCCGCGGCGAGCAGCTCCGGCGACGCCGGCGCGCCCCCCAGCAGGATCCCGTTGAAGCGCCGGAGCACGGCGAGGGTCTCGGCCGAGGGGGAGTCCAGCAGCCGCTGCAGCTGGGTGGGGACGAGCGAGGTGAACCGCATCTTGTCCGTCAGTTCGAGCGCGGCGGCGGTGAAGGCCTCGGTCGTGAAGCGGCCGCCGAGGTCCATCACCCAGGGCCGGGTCCCGGCGAAGAGCGAGCGGACCAGCACCTGGAGGCCGGCCACGTACTGCACCGGAAGCGCCAGCAGCCACTGGCCTTCGCCCTGGAGCGCCACGGCCGTGGCCATCGAGGACGCGGCCAGCGCGTCCACCGTCAGCACCGTCGCCTTGGGCGTGCCGGTGGAGCCGGAGGTGCGCACCACGACTGCGGCGTCCTCGATCCCGGGCGTTTCGACCCGCTCAACTGCCGGGGCACCGTCGGGGCCGACGGACAGTTCGACGGCGGGTCCCTCGCCGCGGAGGGCAGCGGCCAGCGCCGCGAGGGCAGGTTCGATCTTCACAGCTGCGGAAGTCACGGGGCGCCTTAGAAATAGTACGGGAATTTGGACCAGTCCGGGTCGCGCTTCTCCAGGAAGGCCTCCTTGCCCTCCACGGCCTCGTCGGTCATGTAGGCCAGCCGGGTGGCCTCGCCGGCAAAGACCTGCTGGCCGGCCAGTCCGTCGTCGGCGAGGTTGAAGGCGAACTTGAGCATCCGGATGGCCTGCGGGGACTGCCGGGCGATGTCTGCGGCGTACTCCAGGGCAACCGCCTCAAGGCGATCATGGTCCACGGCCTCGTTGACCGCTCCCAGCCGGACCATGTCCTCCGCCGAATATTCGCGGGCCAGGAAGAAGATCTCGCGGGCGGCTTTCTGGCCGATCTGGCGGGCCAGCAGCGCGGAGCCGTAGCCGGCGTCGAAGCTTCCCACGGTGGCGTCGGTCTGCTTGAACTTGCCGTGCTGGCGGGACGCGATGGTGAGGTCGGAAACGACGTGCAGCGAGTGCCCGCCGCCGGCCGCCCAGCCGTTGACGACGGCGATCACCACCTTGGGCATCGTTCGCATGAGCCGCTGGACCTCGAGGATGTGGAGCCGGCCGGCGCGGGCCGGGTCGATGGTTTCCGTCGTTTCACCGTTGGCGTACCGGTACCCGTCGCGGCCGCGGATCCGCTGGTCCCCGCCGGAGCAGAAGGAGTGGCCGCCGTCCTTTTCGGAGGGGCCGTTGCCGGTGAGCAGCACCGTGGCCACATCCGGGGTCATCCGGGCGTGGTCCATGGCGCGGTAGAGCTCATCCACGGTGCCGGGGCGGAACGCGTTGCGGACCTCGGGACGGTTGAAGGCAATGCGGACGGTGGGCAGATCCCGGACCACGGTGCCGTCCGCGGAGCGCTCCACCTGCCGGTGGTAGGTCATGTCCTGGAAGTCGTCGAAACCGGACACGGTGCGCCACCGGGTGGGGTCAAAGACGTCGGATACCTTGGCGGGGATTTCGTTGCTCACAGTCCGAGTCTAGTAATCGGCTCAGCCGATGCAGAACTCGTTGCCTTCCGGGTCGGCCATGGTGTGCCAGGAATGCGGTCCCTGGCTGGCGGTCCAGAGGAACGTGGCGCCGCGCGCCTCAAGGGCCCTGCGCACCTCGTCCTTGTCCGCGCCCGCGAGCCTCACGTCCCAATGGATCCGGTTCTTGACGGTTTTTTCTTCCGGGACCGTCTGGAACAGAATGCGACGGGCGGGCGACTTGGCGTCGAGTTCCTCGGGCGGGCGGATGGCTGCCCCGGCACCCCACACGAGATTGCCGTGGTGGGTCATGGTGTCCGCCTCCGTCGCGAAGCCCTGCTCGACCATGGAGCGGATGAAACCCTCGTCCTGCGGCTCCACGGCCCAGTCGAGGGTCTTGGCCCACCAATCGGCGAGCTCATGCGGATTCGCGCAGTCCACGGCGATCTGGATGTTCAGTGTCATGGAAAGAACCTACGACGTCGGCGCCCCCGCCGGTAGGTCCCAGTGGAATTCCCGGGCCTTCTCCCTGGCTATCAGCCCTGCATCTGCTGCAGCTGCTCAAGGACCTCGGGCGGGATGGCATAGATGAAGAAGACGGCCAGCAGGTTCTTCGCGGCATGCACGAAATAGGAGAACATCACGTTCTTGCCGGTCCAGACGTAGACGAACACCAGGACGGCGCCCATCGCGAGGTAGGGCATCAGCACGGGCAGGGTCAGGTCTTCCTGGCCGACGATGTGCAGGGCCGCAAACAGCACCACGGACAGGGCGCAGCAGAGCCAGATGTTGACCCGCCGGCTCAGCTTGCCGATCAGCAGGTGGCGGAAGATGTACTCCTCCACGAAGGGGCCTACGACCACCAGCAGAGGCACCATCAGCCAGACCGGGACCTGCTGCATGAGCGCCTGCAGTCCCGCCTGGTTCGCCGATGTCTGCACCGGCCCGCTCATAACGACCAGGAACGCGGTCAGGATCATCATGACCACCACCGCCAGCGGGACCATGAGGAGCGTGAACCACGGCCTCGTGGCCAGGACGCGGAGATCGCGCGCGGCGACGCGGCGCACCGCAGCCAGGGCCAGGACGCCGATGGTCCCGTAGAAGATCAGGTTCACCGAAAAGGACGCAACGGCCGGGTTAGGCGAGATCTGCAGCAGCAGCGGCGCCAACACATCGCCGGCCGCGGTGAAGAATGCGACCGCGGCCACGTAGAGTCCGGCGGTGCTGAGATCGAGCCGGGAGGCGCGATAAAGATCCGGCCGTGGAGCCGGTGGTGTGCGGAGAGCATTGCCCATGCCACCAGCCTAGCGCCGAGGCAGGGTGGCACGGTCAAGTACAATATTCGGGACGCCTAAATTTTCTTTTCAGTGCGCCGAAGTCGCCGTCCGAACCCGTGGCGCAAGAAGGCGGTTGTGCTCGCCGCCTGAGCCGCCAACTGACGGCGGCACGCACGTCAGTATTGGCCGGCGGCGGCGAACTTGACGACGCAAGCCGCCGCCGGGCAGGCTGGGCACCTACTTGCGAGGACTCCTTGAGCGAACATCTCCGCCTTTCGGGCGTATCCCATGGTTACGGGGACCGCCAGCTGTTTGCCGGCGTCGAAATTGCCATCACAGCCGGCGAACATGTGGCGATCGTCGGCGAAAACGGGGCGGGCAAATCCACGCTGCTCCGGATTTTGGCCGGGCTCGAGGCCCCGGACGAGGGCACCGCCGTCAGCCAAGGCCGCGTGGGCTACCTTGCCCAGACCCATGGCCTGCCTGATCAGTTCACCGTCAGCAACGCGATCGACGCCGCACTGGAATCGCTCCGCGCACTGGAGGCCGAGCTGGACCGTCTGGAGGACGGGCTTGCCGCCGCTGAAACGGAAGAACTGGAGCGCTACGGAAACCTGCAGACGCAGTACCAGCTCAGGGAAGGCTACGCCGCGGAATCCCGGGTGGAGGCGGCGCTGGACCGGCTTGGCCTGGGCGGGCTGGACCGGTTGCGGACACTGGGCTCGCTCTCCGGCGGGGAACAGGAACGCGTGGCACTGGCCTGCGTGCTGGCCGATCCCGCGGACATCCTCCTCCTGGACGAACCCACGAACCACCTTGACGCCAGCGGCACGGCCTGGCTGGAGGCGCGGCTGGCGGCGCACCGCGGAACCGTGGTGGTGGTCTCCCACGACCGCGTGCTGTTGCGCAAAGTGGCCTCAACCGTGATTGAGGTGGATGCCGAACGCCGGACGGTCAACCGGTATGGCAACGGCTACGAAGGCTACTTGCGGGAGAAGGCTGCCGAACGCCAGCGCTGGGCGCAGCAGTACCACGGGTGGCAGGACGCGATGGCTGCCGAACGGCTCCAGGCGGACACGGTCGCGGGGAAGATGGGCTACGCCCGCAAACGCGACGGCGACAAAATGGGGTTCGACTTCAAGGCCGGCACGTGGCAAAAGGCAGTCACCAGAAAGGTCCGCAATGCCCAGGAGCGTCTCCGCCGGCTGGAGGAAAACCCCATTGACCGTCCGCCGGTGCCCTTGCGGCTGGCAACGGATCTGCGGGCGGACGTTGCAGCGGGCCCCGCTCTTGAAGCGAAGGGGGTAGCCGTGCCCGGCCGCCTGGAACCAACGGACTTCCGGGTGGAGGCGGGCCAGAAGATCCTCATCACGGGTCCCAATGGCGCAGGCAAGTCCACGCTGCTATCTGTCCTCGCGGGCACGCTGGAACCGGCCAAGGGCACCGTGGTGACGCACGGCCGGATCGGTTACCTGCAGCAGGAGTTGGAGCTCCCGCAGCGCCCGGGGTTGCGTCTTTTGCCCGCTTTTGCCTCGGGCCTGGGCGGCAACATCGATGAGCACGCGGAGGCGCTGCTGCGCCTGGGGCTCTTCCGGACCACCGAATTCCACGTCCCGGTGGGAAGCCTGTCCGCAGGACAACAACGCAGGCTGGCGCTCGCCCGGCTCCTGTTGGGCGGGTTCGGGACGATGCTCGTGGATGAGCCCACCAACCATCTGGCGCCCGCGCTGGTGGAACAGCTTGAAGCGGCCCTTTCGGACTTCGCAGGGACACTGGTCATGGTCAGCCACGACCGCGCGCTGGGGGAGTGGTTCAGCACGTGCGCCGGTGTAAACAGCAGCGGGAACCGAACCGGGCACGGCGCCAGGCAAAGCGGAACCGGGCACGGCGCCGGCACCGGGACCTGGCTCCGGTATGCCATGCGGGACGGAGCCCTGGCGTAGCTGACGGAAACGCCGGGATATTCGGGGCCAAAGTAGAATATTATTCGGCCATTCTGCCGATTAGGCGTCATTAATTAGGGATGGCACCCGCCTGGTGTTGCCCGCGTCACGGTCAAGCCAGGAATTCTAGTACGATGGATGAGCCGCGCGAAGCTTTGACTTTGTGAGGTTCGGTACACGTTGCTGCCCCACCGGGGCAAAACCCGAATGTACCCGAATCCACGGTCCTGTCCCGGCAACACCCCAACCTACAAGGAACCGCTGTGCCATCACTTACCCCCACAGAACTCAAGAGCGCGCCGGAGCAATCCACCGCCGTCGACTCGACCCTCAGCGCCGAGGGCTACAAAAAGACCCTGAGCGGCCGTCATGTGACCATGATTTCGATGGGCGGCGCCATCGGCGTCGGCCTCTTCATGGGGGCCGGCGGACGCCTGGCCTCGACGGGCCCGGCGCTGATCTTCTCCTACGCCATCGCCGGCGTCATCGCGTACCTGCTGATGCGGGCGCTGGGCGAGCTCATCATGTACCGCCAGACCTCGGGCTCCTTCGTCAGCTATGCGGGCGAGATGTTCGGCAAGAAGGGCGCGTTCATCTCAGGCTGGATGTACTTCATCAACTGGGGTATGACCGGGATCGCGGAACTGATCGCGATCGGCCTGTACTTCCAGTTCTTCTTCCCCAACGTGCCGGTCGAAGCGTCAGCCATCGCCGCGCTCGCGCTGCTTGTCGCCGTGAACCTGCTCAGCGTCAAGGCGTTCGGCGAGTTTGAATTCTGGGCGTCCTGCCTCAAGGTCGGCGCCATCCTGATCTTCCTCGCCGTCGGCACCTTCATGGTGGTCACGAACGCCCAGGTGGGCAACGGCCACGCCTCCGTGGCGAACCTGTTCCACGACGAGGGCGGCATGTTCCCCAAGGGTGCCCTCGTGATGGTCCTCGTCCTGAACGCCGTCATCTTCGCCTACAACGGCATCGAACTGGTCGGCATCACCGCTGGCGAGATGCAGAATCCCAAGCGTGAAGTGCCCAAGGCGATCCGCGCCGTCGTCCTCCGCATCGTGGTGTTCTACGTCGGTTCCGTCCTGCTGCTGGCCATGCTGCTGCCGTCCGACCAGTACAAGGCCGGCGTTTCGCCGTTCGTCACCGTGTTCGGCCAGATGGGCCTCGGCTGGGTGGGCGACGTGATGAACATGATCGTCATCACCGCCGCGCTCTCCTCCTGCAACTCCGGCCTGTACTCGATCGGCCGCGTCTTCCGCACCATGGCCAACAACGGCCACGCCCCGCAGTGGCTCACGAAGATGTCCTCACGCCACGTGCCGTACATGGCGATCCTCGCCATCGCCGCGTTCTACCTCGTGGGCATCATGCTCAACATCTGGCTGGGCGGCTCGCACGCCTTCGACCTCGCGCTCAACACGGCCTCCATCGGCGTCATCTTCACCTGGGGCGCCATCTTCGCCAGCCAGATCGCGCTGCGCCACCAGAAGGGCCGGGTCTCCAGCCTGCCGATGCCGGGTTCGCCGTGGAGCAGCTGGGCCGGCCTGATCGCACTGCTGGCCATCACCGTACTGATCGGCTTCGACACCATGACGGACAAGGCGACCGGCGAGGTGTTCCACCTCGGACTGTGGACGCTGGCCACCATCCCGTTCTTCGCCCTGCTGCTGTGGTTTGGCTGGCAGAAGGTCAAGAACAACGAGCCCAAGAGCGAGCTCTTCAGCTAGTTCCGAAAAACTAAGCAGACACGACGACGGCGGCGGTCACCTTCGCAAGGTGGCCGCCGCCGCTCGCTTAAGCCGTCGCCGCGGTGAGCACCCATGGGCCGGAGTCGCCGCCGCGTCATGCCTCAAGGGCCGTGGTCGCGCCAACGCCGCATCCAAGTGACGAAGATGGCCGCTAACCGGTCGGGATAGCGGCCATCTGTGGCGAATCATTGCCTTGGAGCCATTGCGGGTCACTGGGGAGGCCATGGATGTGCCGGGTTCACCCCGAAGTGACGAAGATGGCCGCTATCCGGGTGGGATAGTGGCCATCTGTGGCGAATCGCAACCCCCGGGCACAAAAAAGCGGCGTCGGACCTCCCCCAAAGGAAAGTCCGACGCCGCGGTTCTCGAAAAATCAATCCTTCTTGAAGGCGTCCTTGACGTTTTCGCCGACCTTCTTCGCGTCGGCGACGACCTGGTCCTTCTGGCCCTCGGCGCGCAACTGGTCGTTGTCAGTGGCGTTTCCAGTAGCTTCCTTGGCCTTGCCGCCGAGGTGCTCTGCTTCGTTCTGAATCTTGTCTCCGATACCCATGGTGCGAACCGCCTTTCGTTTCCGGTTGAAATTCAACGTTGTTTCACCATAACACAAAGCATGCTTACTATTTCAGGGGGTTTCAAGGTCCGAGCTTCCGGCTAGGCTCAAAGCCATGGACCACAAAACCAGCCTTACCCAGCACATCAATGCCCCGGCGGACAAGGTGTGGGCGGTCATTTCGGACATCCCTGGATCGGCCGCAACGCTGTCCAGCATTGATTCGATCCAGATGCTCACCGAGGGGCCCTACGCCGAAGGCACCCGCTGGAAGGAAACCCGCACCATGATGCGGCGCGCGGAAACAGTGGAAATGTGGGTGTCCCAAAGCGAGCCTCCCTCGCCCAGCACTGCCGGGGGTGCTGCCGGCAGCACCACGGTCAAGGCGCTGCAGGGCGGTGCCGACTACACCACCCGTTTCGTGCTGGCCGATCGTGACGGCGGAACGGACCTCACCCTGACGTTCGGCGCCGAGGTGGTCCAGCCGACGCGGCTCAGCAAGGTCATGATGGCCGTCTTCGGCGCGATCGGAATGCGCATCACCCGCAAAGCCCTCGCCAAGGACCTGGCGGAAATCGCGGCCAAAGCCGAGTCGCTCTGATGGCGGCTGCTTCCAGGGCATCCGGCACCGCCGCCAAGGCGCCCAAGGTCACGGCCCCGCGGCTCACGCCGGTCCGGCTGGAAGAGCTGCGGGACGACCCGTCCCCGGACTTCCAGCGCGGGGAGCGGTACGACGGCGTCCGGTACAGCCGCGCGGTCGCCGACGGGCTGGAACTCAGCGGAACGGACTTTGCCGAATGCGAGTTTGCCGGCGTCTCCTTCAATGAGACACAGCTGCGCGGTGCCACGTTCCGCGACTGCATCCTCTCGGAGCTGTACGCCCCCGTGTTCACGGCGGCCAGGAGCAGCCTGCGCGACGTCGAGATCGGCAACCCCCGCTGGGGTTCCGCCGAACTCTATGAAAGCGGCTGGCAGTCGGTGCGGATCGACGGCGGCAAGCTCGACTACCTGAACCTGCGCGGCTCCAAACTGACCGACGTGCAGATCAGCGACTGCATCATCGGCGAACTGGACCTCGGATCCGCCACAGCAACCCGGGTGGTGCTCAAGAACTGCACCATCGGCACTCTCGACGTGAGCGGCGCAAAGCTTAGGGACTTCGACCTCCGCGGCACGGACTTCCGCATCCTCAGCGGGCTGGGCAGTCTCGCCGGCCTCGTGATCGACGACTACCAGCTCACCCTGCTGGCCCCGCTGCTGGCCAGCCACCTCGGCGTCGTCGTCGTGTAACCCTGCGGGGGTCTGGTTGACCCCCTTGCCGTGCCGTGTAATCTTTATAGAACGAACGGTCGGTAAATTGGCGCTGAGCCGGTCGACGCTGATTGCCGCCGCAGACAGTTCGTTTTGATGACAGATTTCGATGGCAGATTTTCGATGACAGAGACGTTTATCGCGTGAAGGGTGTACCCATGGCATCAGCAGTTGCAGGACCGCAGGCATTTCTCGTAGGCGGTGCCCGGACTCCCGTCGGCCGTTACGGCGGCGCCCTTTCCGCCGTCCGCCCCGATGACCTGGCCGCCCTGGTGGTCCGCGAAGCGGTGGTCCGTGCCGGCGTCGACCCGGACAGCATCGACGAGGTGATCCTCGGCAACGCCAACGGCGCCGGCGAGGAAAACCGCAACGTGGCCCGGATGGCCACCATCCTGGCCGGACTGCCCCTGCACATTCCCGGCATCACGGTAAACCGGCTCTGTGCCTCCGGCCTGAGCGCCATCATCATGGCCAGCCAGATGATCAAGTCCGGCGCCGCGGACATCGTGATCGCCGGCGGCGTCGAGTCCATGAGCCGCGCCCCCTGGGTGCAGGAGAAGCCCCGGACCGCCTTCGCGAAGCCGGGCGAAATCTTCGACACCTCCATCGGCTGGCGCTTCGTCAACCCGCTGTTCAAGAAGGGCGGGCTTTCCCGGGACGGCAAAATGACGTTCTCCATGCCGGAAACGGCCGAGGAAGTCGGCCGCGTGGACGGCATCTCCCGCGAGGACGCAGACGCGTTCGCCGTCCGCTCCCACGAACGCTCCCTCGCCGCCATCGCCGCGGGCCGCTTCGCCGCGGAAATCGTCCCCGTGACCGTCAAGTCCCGCAAGGGCGAGACCGTCGTGGACACCGACGAAGGCCCCCGCGCCGGCACCACCATGGACGTGCTCGCCGGTCTCCGCCCCGTCGTCGCCGGCGGCTCGATCGTCACCGCAGGCAACTCCTCCACCCTCAATGACGGCGCCTCCGCCATCATCGTGGCCTCCGAAGCGGCGATCAGGAAGCTCGGCCTGACGCCGCGGGCCCGCATCGTCGACGGCGCCTCCGCCGGCTGCGAGCCCGAGATCATGGGCATCGGCCCCGTCCCCGCCACGCAGAAGGTGCTGGCCCGGACCGGGCTCAGTGTCGGTGACCTCGGCGCCGTCGAACTCAATGAGGCATTCGCCACCCAGTCACTCGCCAGCATGCGCCGGCTCGGCCTGGACCCGGAGACTGTGAACCGCGACGGCGGCGCAATCTCCCTGGGACACCCGCTGGGTTCGTCCGGCTCGCGGCTCGCCATCACCCTGCTCGGCCGGATGGAACGCGAAGACGCCAGGTTCGGCCTCGCCACCATGTGCATCGGCGTCGGCCAGGGCACCGCGATGCTGCTGGAGCGCGTCTAGTGGCGGCCGCCCGCACGGGGCTCGACCCGGACGACTTCAGCACGTTGAAGATCGAGGAGCGCGAGGACCGGCTGGTGGTGCTGCTCAACCGCCCCGAGGTCCGCAACGCCATCGACCAGCAGATGGTCGACGAACTCCACCAGGTTTGCGCAGCCCTGGAGCAGACTCCCAAGGTGCTCATCATCGCCGGCACGGAGGGCGTCTTTGCGTCCGGGGCGGACATCGGACAGCTGCGCGAGCGCCGGCGGGACGACGCGCTGCAGGGCATCAACTCCACCATCTTCGTGCGGATCGCCAAGCTCCCGCTGCCTGTCATCGCGGCCCTGGACGGCTTCTGCCTGGGCGGCGGCGCCGAACTGGCCTATGCCGCGGACTTCCGGATCGGCACGCCCGGCGTGCGGATCGGGAACCCGGAGACTGGACTCGGCATCCTCGCCGCGGCCGGCGCCAGCTGGCGCTTGAAGGAGCTCGTGGGGGAGGCCGTGGCCAAGGAGATCCTGCTCGCCGGCGTTGTGCTGCGCGCCGAGCGGGCCCTCGCCGTCAACCTCATCACCGAGATCCATGAAGCGCCCGCGTTGATGGACGCAGCCCACGCCCTCGCCGACAGGATCGCCCGGCAGGATCCCCTCGCGGTACGGATCACCAAGTCCGTGTTCCACGCCCCGGCCGAGTCGCACCCCCTGATCGACCAGCTGGCCCAGGGCATCCTCTTCGAATCCCAGGCCAAGTTCGACCGGATGCAGGCTTTCCTGGATAAAAAGTCAGCCAAGAAGTCCGATATGACGTCGGACACGAAGCCCTCCACGACGCCAGCCACGACGTCAGACCGGAAGAAGTAGACATGAGCAGCCCCGCACTCCCCGCGAACGTTCCCGCGAACCTTCCCGCCGATAACCTTCCCGCCACCGTCGGCGTCCTCGGCGGCGGCCGCATGGGGGCCGGCATCGCCCACGCTTTCCTGATCAACGGGGCCAACGTCCTCGTGGTCGAGCGCGACGAGGAATCGGCCGAGGCTGCCCGCGAGCGGGTGGAATCGGCAGCAGCCAAGAGCATCGAGCGCGGCGCCACGGACGGCAACCTGGACGAGATGGTCTCCCGTCTCTCCGTGACGGTGGACTACGACGACTTCAAGGACCGCCAGCTGGTCATCGAGGCCGTGCCCGAAGACTGGGACCTCAAGGTTTCCTCGCTGCGCGGGATCGAGGAGCGCCTGGCCGCCGATGCGTACCTCGCCTCCAACACTTCGTCTCTCTCGGTCAACGGCCTGGCCCGCGAGCTGAAGCGGCCGCAGAACTTCCTGGGCCTGCATTTCTTCAACCCGGTGCCGGCATCGACGCTGATCGAGGTTGTCCTTGGTGAACACACTTCCGGGCCGCTGGCCCGCGCCGCCCGCGGCTGGGTCGAGGCGCTCGGCAAGACCGCCGTCGTCGTCAATGACGCGCCGGGCTTCGCGTCCTCACGGCTTGGCGTCGCGATCGCCCTGGAGGCGATGCGCATGGTGGAAGAGGGGGTGGCCTCGGCCGCGGACATCGACAACGCCATGGTGCTCGGTTACAAGCACCCCACCGGCCCGCTGCGCACCACCGACATCGTGGGCCTCGACGTCCGCCTGGGCATCGCCGAATACCTTGCCTCCACCCTCGGCGAGCGGTTTGCGCCGCCGCAGATCCTGCGCGACAAGGTGGCGCGCGGCGAGCTGGGCCGCAAGACCGGCAAGGGCTTCTTCGACTGGACTGACTGACCTGTTCATCACCACCGCCTCTAGGATGGTCCGGTGACTTCCCTCCACGGACCCGCCCTTGAACCGATGACCCTCACCGGACGGCACGTCGTCCTCGAACCGCTGAGCCAGGACCACCACGATGGACTGGTGGACGCGGTCCGGGACGGTCAGCTGTGGAAACTCTGGTACACCGGAGTGCCCTCCCCGGACGGGATGGCGGCGGAGATCAGCCGGCGCCTGGCTCTCCAGGAACGCGGCTCCATGCTGCCGTTCACGACGAGGCTGATTGAACCCGCCACGGGCGGACCGGGCAAGGTGATCGGCATGACCACCTACATGAACATCGACGCCGAAACGCCCCGGGTGGAGATCGGCTCCACCTGGAACGCCGCGTCCTCGCACGGCAGCGGCAGCAACCCGGACTCCAAACTGCTGCTGCTGGCGCACGCCTTCGAGACGCTCGGCTGCCCGGCCGTCGAGTTCCGGACGCACTGGCTCAACCACCAGTCCCGCGAGGCCATCGCACGGCTCGGCGCCAAACAGGACGGTGTGCTGCGCAGCCACAGCCGCTCGGCCGACGGAGCACTCCGGGACACCGTGGTGTTCTCCATCCTGGAACACGAATGGCCGATGGTCCGCAACGCGCTGGAGTTCCGGCTCGCCAAGCGACGCTAGGGCGCGGTGTAGACGCCCGCAGCTTTCAGCGATTCGAAGTAGCCGGAGCGGTAACCTTTGGCGTTGGGGTGGTAGTCGTCGGGGGTCAGCCCATCGCTCAGGTCTAAGTTGATCCACGGCTCTTTTGAGCCGAGACCGTGTCCGGCGAAGGCGGGAGCCACATCCACATACTGAGTGTTGACTCCTAGCCTCGATGTCGCTGCTGCTGCGCCGGCTATCGATGCGTTGAGGGCGTCCACGAAGGTGTTGGCCGTGGCCGGTAGGGCGTCGATACTGGGTTCGAACAGGTGCGGATAGCCCGTGACAACAATCTTTGCCTCAGGAGCAACGGCGTGGGCGGCCAGGATGAGGGTGCCGACCCGTTCCGGGATCAGGGCGAGGTTCGCCTGAGCCGTCTGAAGCGCGGGACCACAGCCCGGGGTTTGGAGACCGCCCCCGCACGCGACCACCACGGCGCCGACATTGAGATCGTTGCCACCGGCCGTAATCGTCAGAAGTTTGGCCGTCGGCGTCAGACGGGGCAATTGCAAGTCGATGACGTCCTGGGTCGTCTTCCCGCTGCAAGCCAGGTTGGCAACGAGCTCCACGTCCTGAGTTCGGTCGCCCAGGACCGGGTATCCCTTCTTGCTCACGAAGCACGCAGGAGCGGTTGTATCCGTGTAGTGCTCAGCTCCCTGGCCCGCGGCATAAGAGTCGCCGAGCGCAACGTACGCGATCGCGCTTCGGGCGGGCGCCGCGTGGGCCGGCGCCGCAGCGAGGCCCGCACCGATAGCCAGAGTGGCGAGGCCGGCAGCCAGTGCTGCGCGACGGCGTCGGAGTTTCAGAGTTCCCATGGTGTTCCCCTTAGTAGCGCGTAGAGAGCAGGTTCAATGGCCGTGCCGGAGACGCCGCGTTAGTGACGCCGGCAGGCTCCGCTTGAAAATGAGCCCGGCGACGGCCGGGCTCCGTGTCACCCTACCCGTGGGGGGTCCAGCCGTCCCCGGGTCATTGGTCCCTACTTTCGCAGGTTTCGTGACCGTGGGCTCACCCATGGTGGGGAGCCATTGGTCTTGTGGTTAGCTTTCGAAGTGACGATTCCTGCCGGGCCCGGCGGCCAAGCCGGCGACATCATGCAGCCTCGAGCGGCGCGGATGCCCGCAGCAGTTGGGACGGGTGGGGCAGTGCACTGGGACGGAGCGGTCAACGCCTGGCACATTGGCGGCGTCGTCTTCCGGATGGGGCGCCGGGAATGGCTCACCGAGGCGGGCTGGCAGCAGGCCTACGAATCCGGCATCCGTACGGTCATTGACCTCCGGAACGAGGACGAGAGGATGCGCCGGGAAACAGATCCCCTGGTGGGTGCCGCGGCGCTCGCGGCGTTCGACGTCGTGCTGGCTCCCACGGAAGACCCTGACAACAGCGAATTCCGGCAGCTCTGCGGTCCGTACCTGAACAATCCCGCCTCGTACGCCGACAATGCCCGGATTTTCCCCGCCAAACTGGTGCGGGTGTTCCAGGAAGTTGCGGCGGCGCACGGCGGCGTCGTGATCCACTGCTCGGCCGGGCGGGACCGCAGCGGGATGATCGCCGCCATGCTCCAGGACCTCGCCGGAGACAGCGAGGAAGCAATTGTGCGGGGCTATCAGCGCTCGATGCGGGGGATCAATGAGCACCACCGGCGGTCGGCAACGCCTCATCCGCACGAGCGGTACCTGCCCGAAGAGGTGCTGGGACCGCTGCTCGGAGTGCGTGGTGAAAGCCTGTTGCAGTTCGTCCGCGCCCTGAAAACGGAGGAGTTCCTGCGCGGCAACGGTGTGACGCGCCGGGAGGTCGCGGCCATCCTGGCGAAAATGCGCAGATGTAGACAGATAAGGTAGCCGGGTGAAGACTCCGAAGATTCAGCTGGTACTGCGGGCAGTGTCAGCTGCCGCCCTCGCCCTCGCCGGCTCGTTCTACGCCGTACCGGCGCTCGCCGACGCCGAAGCGGAACCCGCGACGACGGCGTCCGCCCCCAGCGCGCCGGCCCCCAGCGCGCCGGCCCCCAGCGCGCCGGCCCCCAGCGATGCGGGCCTCGCGCAGGCCGTCCGGCGGGATCTCGGCATGACGCTTGGCGAATTCAATGCCGCAGGCGAACAGGCCAGGCGCGCTGCCGACGCCTTGCCCACCTTGCGGACGCTCCCCGGCTACGTGTCGACCAGGCTGAGCAAGGGCAGCATCGTGGTTGAAGGCGCCGGCGCCGAGCTGCAGTCCCGGGTGGACGAGCTGAACCATGCCGGTCCGGCAAACTTCGTCCTGGTGGCCCCCGCGGCCGTCCCGGCATCTACCCCGGCACCTACCCCGGCACCTTCGGAAACGCCCGCGGCCGGAGCGGTGGTGCCCGTGGCTGCCACAGCCGCTGAGCTGGTGGCGTCGAGCACAGAGCAGCTCTTCCAGGCTTTTGTCCGCGAAGTCGGGACCACCGGGTTGCAGGCCGTTGCCTACACCGACGGCCGCTTCGTCATCCGCACCGGGGGGGCCAACGCGGCCGAAACCGGCCTGTCGGCCGGAGCCATCCTGGCCGGCGTACCCGGCAGCCAGATGGCACCGACCGCCACGGCACCCGGCAAGGTCTCTCCGGCCGCCTTCGTTGCCCGCTACGCGAACGTTGCCCTGGAACAAGGCTCACCCATTGCCACGGAGGAGGACGTGTTCGGCGGGCAGGGGTACGTCACCGAGCGGAACGCCATCTGTTCTGCGGGCTTCGGGGCGTTCAGTCCTGCCGGCGACCCGGTGGTGCTGACGGCGGGTCACTGCGCTGAAGACGGCAGGGCCAAGACCGCGGGCATCGAGCCCCGGAGCTCGGCACCGGCGTCCGGAACGACGGCGCCGGCTCCTCCCTACGCGGCGCTCGGCACTTTCGGTTTCAGCCAGTTCGGCGGCGCCCAGAGCTCGTGGATCACCGGGGATGAGAACAAGCCGGGCAATGTCGGGACCGACATTGCCGTAGTTGAGTCCCTCCGGAAGGGCGTCCATGTCCAGCCGGCCGCGACGGTCTGGGCTCCCGGCGCCGCCGTCGACCCGGGCCCCACGGCTGTAAAGATCATCGGAACGGTCTCGCCTTTCCAGGGCCAGCAGGTGTGCCGCTCCGGACGGACCACCGGTTGGTCCTGTGGCACGGTGCAGGAGCTTGGCATCTACGTCGTCGGGGGCACCACCCCTGATCCCGCCGACCTGCGGGCCTTCCGGGGCTTCCTGTCCAAGGACGTCCAGTCCAGCGGCGGAGACTCGGGCGGACCCTGGATCAGCGGCAACTTTGCGGTCGGGACCCACTCCGCGGGCGACGGTGCCGGAGCCACCGAAAACTTTGCCATTGCCACGACGCTGGAGGACTCCCTCTCCCACATTCCCGGCGGCGTGCAGCTCCAGGTCTTCCTCAACAAGCCTGAGCTGGTGGCGCCGTCGGACCAGACGGTCACGGCAGGGCAGCCCGTCACCGGTCACGTTCCGGCGGCACCCGCCTCTGCCGTGGCCGCCAATTCGAAAGTCCGCATCACGATCGCAGGCAAGGCCGCTGGTCCGCCGATTGAGGTCCCGGTAGACGCCGCCGGGAACTGGTCGTTCCCGGCGCCATCGTCCACCGGGGCGCTGCGGTTTTCTGCGGAGACAGTGAACGGGTTCAGCCGGTCAGGCGCGGCATCCCTCTCGATCAGCGTCTCGGACCTGGACGCGCCCGCTATCACCAGTCCCGCAGAAGCGGCTGCCCTGAACGGTGTGGACCGCGTTGACGGGACCGGTACGCCCGGGCTGACAGTCCAGCTTTCCGGTGACGCCACCGGCAAGGGCACAGTGTTGCCGGACGGCCGGTGGAGCATCAGGCTGACCGGGAAACCGGTCTACGGCCGGCTCATGGTGACGGCGGTGCAGACGTCCCCCCGGCACGTGGACAGCCCCTCCGCCACGCGAAGCGTCACCGTCGCCCCGCCGGCACCAGCGGTCTCCACGGTCCGTGAGGGCGCGCAGTTCGAACAGGAGTCGCTTCCCGCGACCATCTCCGGGACGGGCCTGGACGGCTCCGAGGTAAGCGTCACGATCGACGGAGCACCGGCGGGCGCCGCCACTGCCGGCGGCGGACGCTGGAGCGTGCCGTTCCCGGCGGACCTGGCTCCCGGCGCCCACACCCTTTCCGCCAGCCAGGCGGTCGACGGCGTGGCGTCTGACCCGCTCGTGAGGACCTTCATCATCAGTGCTCCAGAGGCACCCGCGGCTCCCGCTGGGGGAGCTTCTGTCGCTCCGGGTCCGGCCGCGGTTCTTCCGGCCGGAACTCCGGGCACCTCCGGTCAGCTGGCCAACACTGGCGCGGGTTCGATCCTGCCGACGGCCGGCTTGGCGGCCGGTTCGCTCCTGCTGGGCGGGGTGCTCCTCCTGCTCGGCCGGCGCCGGCGGACAATCGCGGCGCTGCAGGGGTAAGGGCAAACGGCGCTTGCCCGGCGGGTAAACCCCGGCGGGTAAACCCCGGCGGGTAAACCCCGGCGGGTAAACACTGTCAGGCCTTGCGGTCCAGCAGAAGGTTGGTAATCCGCAGGGTGCATAGCCGCTGGCCGGCCTCGTTGGTGATCAGGACCTCGTGTGTGGTCACCGTCCCGCCGAGATGGATGGGCGTGGCCGTGATGGTGATGAGCCCCTCGCGGGCCGACTTGTGGTGCGTCGCCGAGACGTCCACGCCCACCGCCGTCTTCCCGAGCGTGCTGGCGTGAATGACGGCTGCCCAGGAGCCCACCGCCTCGCCGACGGCCAGCGACGCCCCGCCGTGCAAGAGGCCGAAGGACTGCCGGTTTCCTTCCACCGGCATCGTCGCGACAACCCGCTCGACGGATTCCTCGACGATTTTCACGCCCATCTTCTCGTCCAGTTCGCCGAGCGTGATTTTCCAAAGCTCGGCATTCCGCGGCTCGGGCGTCATGGCTTCTCCTCTGTGGCCGGATGGTTCAGGCCGGTCTGTGCCGCCGCAGCTAGTGTGCGGCAGGCCTCATTCATGTACTGTAGACATATTACCGAACGGACGGTCAGTAATGCTCTGGCCGTGTTGATCTTGCCCCGCGTTGGAAGGACCCGTCAACGATGACCATCACTGCAACTGCCCCGGAATCCACAGTAGACACTGTGGGGATCGTTCCCAGCTTCATCAGGGACTCCTGGTGGACCCCCGACGCCGGCTCCGCAGCCGGGGCGGCGCCCGTCCTGGACGCCAGCACGGGCGAACTCCTGGCCAGGGTCAGCACCGAAGGGCTGGACCTCGCCGCCGTCGTCGACTACGGACGCACCACCGGGCAGGCGGAACTGGGCAAACTGACCTTCCACCAGCGCGCGCTCAAGCTCAAGGAGCTGGCGCAGTACCTCAACGGCCGCCGCGACGAGTTCTACGCGCTCTCGGCCCAGACCGGCGCCACCAGGATCGACTCGATGATCGACATCGACGGCGGCATCGGCGTGCTCTTCACCTTCGGCTCCAAGGGCCGCCGCGAACTGCCGAACTCCCAGGTGGTGGTGGACGGTCCCATGGAGGTGCTGTCCAAAGACGGCTCGTTCGCCGGTGAACACATCTACACGCGCATTCCGGGCGTCGCCGTACAGATCAACGCCTTCAACTTCCCGGTCTGGGGAATGCTCGAGAAGCTCGCCCCGGCCTTCATCGCCGGCGTGCCGACCATCGTCAAGCCTGCCACGCCCACCGGCTATGTGGCCGCGGCCGTGGTCAAGGCGATCGACGAATCCGGCATCCTGCCCAAGGGCTCGCTGCAGCTGATTTCCGGCTCCGTCCGCACCCTGCTGGACCACCTCGACTACCGCGACCTCGTGGCCTTCACCGGCTCCGCCTCCACGGCGAACACGCTCAAGTCCCACGTCAACGTGGTCAAGGGCGGGGTCCGCTTCACCTCGGAAACCGATTCCCTGAATGCCGCGATCCTGGGCCCGGACGCCGTCAAGGGCACGCCGGAATTCGACGCCTTCATCAAGTCCCTCGTCACCGAGATGACCGCCAAGGCCGGCCAGAAGTGCACCTCCATCCGCCGCGCGATCGTGCCGCAGGAACTGGTGTCCGACGTCGTTGCCGCCGTGGGGGAGCGGATCCGGGAACGCGTGGTGCTGGGCGACCCCCGCGCCGAGGGCGTCACCATGGGTGCCCTGGCCTCCCGCGAGCAGCTCGCCGATGTCCGCGCGGCCGTCCAGACCATGCTGGACGCCGGCGGCGAGTTGGCGTACGGCACGCTCGATTCGCCGAAGGTCACCAGCGCCGACGGAAGCATTGGCGTCGTCGACGGCGGCGCCTTCATGTCCCCCGTGCTGCTGAGTTGGGCCGATCCGGAAGCCCAGGAGGTCCACTCGCTTGAGGCCTTCGGCCCGGTGTCCTCGGTGATCGGCTACGCGGACCTGGCCGACGCCGTCCGCCTCGCCGCCCGCGGCGGCGGCTCGCTGGTCGCCTCGGTCTGCACCAACGACCCCGAGGTTGCCCGCGAACTCGTCACCGGCATTGCCGCCCACCACGGCCGCGTGCTGATGCTCAACCGCGAGGACGCCCGCAGCTCCACCGGGCACGGCTCCCCGGTCCCGCACCTGGTCCACGGCGGTCCCGGCCGTGCCGGCGGCGGCGAGGAGCTCGGCGGCATCCGCTCGGTCATGCACCACATGCAGCGCACCGCCATCCAGGGCTCGCCCAACATGCTGACCGCCGTCACCGGAGTGTGGCACACGGGCGCGGACCGGAACTTCACCCTGGACACCGAAGGCCAGCACCCGTTCCGGAAGTCCCTGGGCACCCTGCACATCGGCGACGCCATCCGCTCCGGGCTACGCGAGGTGACCTTGGACGAGATCACGAAGTTCGCCAATTCCACCGGCGACACCTTCTACGCCCACACCAACCAGGAGGCCGCCGCGGCCAACCCGTTCTTCCCGGGCATCGTGGCGCACGGCTACCTGCTGCTGGCCTGGGGTGCCGGACTCTTCGTGGAGCCCGCACCGGGCCCCGTCCTGGCCAACTACGGCCTGGAGAACCTGCGCTTCATCACCCCCGTCGCCGCCGGTGACTCCATCCGGGTCACGCTGACGGCCAAGAAGATCACCCCGCGCGAGACCGACGAGTATGGCGAGGTAGCCTGGGACGCCGTCCTGACGAACCAGGACGACGAGATCGTAGCGAGCTACGACGTCCTCACCCTCGTAGAGAAATAACCACTCCGTGCGCTGCCGCCGAGGTGAGACTTCGCGCCCTTTGACTTTGCCCCGCGAGCATGGGCGCGAAGTCTCACCTCAGCGCGTATATTGACAGGCTCTTTCTACCCTGCTCCGGCGTAAAATTTTCAACGTAGGAGGTGGCGAAATGACCCTAGTACTGAACAAAGCCACAACAGTCCTGCCAGTCGATGATGCAGAGCGCGCCCGGCATTTCTATGCCGACACGCTGGGTCTCCCGCACCGTGGAGTGGCGGACGACGGAAGTGAACTATTCGGCAGCGAGGGCGGCCCGATGCTGCAGCTCATGCCTGTCAGGGACGGAAAGCATTCCGAGCACACGACCCTGAGTTTCGAGGTCGACGGGATCGAGAAGACGGTCCAGGAGATGGAATCGAAGGGAGTCCAGTTCCAGGACTACGACCTCCCGGATCTCAAGACCGAGAACCACATTTGTACAACGGATTCGGAGAAGTGCGCCTGGTTCATGGACTCGGAGCACAACATCCTCTGCGTTCACGAGAACATCACCTCGCAGGCTGACTACCAGCTCTGACACGGAGATCTGAACGCTCAGCACCGGCGGACAAAGCGTCCCGGCTCGAGCCGGGGCGCTCTTCTGTGTCCGGCCGGGCGGGGGCACATTGACGCGGACACGCCGGTATTCGTCAGCGAAACGCCTGCCGCGGCCGTCAAAGTGCCCCCGGACCGTCCGGGCGGGACCAGGGCGTCACGGGCCGGGGCTGGAGCACACCGTCGACAGTCAAGTCCACCCGCTCATTGAAGAAACTAATCAGGCCGTGGATCTGGGCGGCATCGCGATACCGCCGGTCATAGCTCCACGCGAGGTTCCTGCCCTGCCCGGAATCCGGGTAGCTCCAGTAACTGGCCTGACCCTTGTACGGGCACACGGTCCGCTTCGGGCTCTCCTCCAGCAGCTCCAGCCGCACGTCCGCCGGCGGAATGTAGTACCGCACCGGGAGCATCGTCTCGTAGAGCAACTGCGCGCCGTTTGTGTTGGCCAGCGACACGCCGTCGAGCGCTACCTCCACATCCACGGACGACGCGCGGATGTCCACGCGGTGGAACGGATCACGTGGGTGGCCGATGATCTCCTCGTCGTCCTCGAGCCACGCGAAAGCGCCGAAATCCAGCACCACATAGCCGGCCAGGTCCGGGTCCTCGGGGCGGAACGCGGCCCGGGGCGCGGTCCTGGTGGCCGTGACGACGTCGAGCTCCTCGCCGGCGCAGGTGTGCTTGCCGAACGCCGTTCCGGGGTCGAGCGACGTCGGGGCCGCGCCCTGCCGAATGGCGACGGGGTGTTCCTCGACCGAAGCCGCCGGTAGGGTCGGTGCGGCGAGCTCGGCCAACAGCTCCTGCTCAGGCACGGCAAGGATGGGGGTGATCCGTCGCGGTTCCCAGATCAGATAGGCCTGCAGCGTATCGACAACTGGGATCCCGCCGAGGCTCGCACGGATCCTTTTGGCTGTGGGTTCGTACCGCAGCTGGGGGAAGGTGCCCAAGAGCACCGTGGATAGTCTGGTGGCCATCCTCCCAGCGTGGCCCCGGCGCCAGGTCCCGTCAATGGGATTCAGGGAGCGCCGGAGGCTACTGCGGGACGTGGAGGCCGTGGAACGCCATGGTGATGACGTCGTCGGCCAGCTTCTCGGGGGAGAGGGAACCGCCGGGCTTGTACCATTCGACGATCGAGTTGATGGTGCCGAACAGCAGGCGCGTGACGGTGCGGGGATCGATGTCCTGGCGGAGCAAGCCCTCGTCCCGGGCCTCGGAAATCAGCGCTGCGACCTTGTGGTCGAAGGTGCGGCGCCGTTCCAGCGCGTTGCGCTCGATCTCCGTGTTTCCGCGCAGGCGCAGCAGCAGGGTCACGAAGGGCAGCCGCTCCACCAGCACGGAGACGGTCTGGCGGACCACAAACTCCAGCCGGGCATCGGCGGAACCGGACGTGGCCGCGGGCTGGTCGAGGATTGATTCAAGGCCGCCCAGGGCATGGTCCAGCGCCAGCTTAAGCAGCTCGCCCTTGGACGGCACGTGGTGGTAGATCGCGGACTTGGAGATGCCCAGATTCTCGGCGAGGATTCCCATGGAGGTGGCGTCGTAGCCATGGCGGTTGAAGACCTCGACGGCGATCACCAGCACCGACTGCTGGTCATAACCGGGGCGGCCGCGCTTGGTGGTGGTTACTGTGCTGGGCATACTCGCTAGTTTCTCACGATCGGTAGTAGCTCAGGCCTTGGGGCGCAGGTCGTAGATCCGGCGGAGTTTGCCGTTGGACCTCTCGAGGGAGCCGGGTTCGACGACGTCGACGGTGCAGGAGGAGCCGACGTGGATCTTGATCTGTTGCTGCAGTACCTTGGCGGCGGCGGCCGCGCCCTCGACCGTGACGGCGTCGCGCCTCTCGATCTTGACGGTCAGCTGATCCATGCGCGTGCCCTCGGGGCGGGTGAGTTCGAGCTGGAAGTGCGGGCTCAACTCCGGGATGCGCAGCGCGATTTCCTCGATCTGCGAAGGGAACAGGTTGACGCCGCGCAGGATGATCATGTCGTCGCTGCGGCCGGTGATCCTGCCCATGCGACGGTGCGCGGGGCGGGCCGTGCCGGGCAGCAGGCGCGTGAGGTCCTTGGTGCGGTACCGGATGATCGGCAGCGCTTCCTTGGTGAGGGAGGTGAAGACGAGCTCGCCGTGTTCGCCGTCGCCCAGGACTGAGTCCACGCCGACGGCGGGATTGAAGGCGTCGACGATTTCGGGGCGGAAGTGGTCCTCCCAGATGTGGCTGCCGTCCTGGGTCTCGACGGCCTCGCCGGCCACGCCCGGGCCCATGACCTCGGAAAGCCCGTAGATGTCGCAGGCCTTGAGGTTCATGGTCACTTCGAGCTCGTGCCGCATTTCCTCGGTCCACGGCTCGGCACCCAGCACGGCGTACTTGAGCGAGGTGGAGGCCGGGTCGATCCCCTGCTTCACCATGGCGTCGGCGATGGTCAGCAGGTAGGTGGGGGTGGCCAGGATGGCGTCGGGCTTGAAATCCTGGATGAGCGTGATCTGGCGTTCGGTCTGGCCGCCGGAGATGGGGATCACCGTGCAGCCCAGCGCCTCGGCGCCGGCGTGGGCGCCCAGGCCGCCGGTGAACAGGCCGTAGCCGTAGGCGTTGTGGACCTTCATCCCCGGACGGACGCCGGAGGCGCGCAGCGAGCGTGCCACGAGTTTGGCCCAGTCGGCGAGGTCCTTCTTGGTGTAGCCCACTACGGTGGCGCGGCCGGTGGTGCCGGAGCTGGCGTGGATCCGGGCCACCTCGTGCTGCGGCACGGCGAACATGCCGAAGGGGTACTCCAGGCGGAGGTCTTCCTTGGTGGTGAAGGGGAATTTGCCGAGGTCGGCGAGCTCGCGGAGATCCGTGGGGTGGATGCCGGCCTCGTCGAACTTGCGCTTGTACAGCGGAACGCGGTCGTAGGCGTAGGCCACGGTGTGCTGCAGGCGGCTGAGCTGGAGCGCCTCGAGCTCGTCGCGGGAGATGGTTTCTTCGCGGTCTAGGACGGCATCACTGGTGGCGGCGACGGTTTCTTGGGTCATCTGGGTTTCCCTGTTTCTATTTCTTGGAGATGGTGCGGCTGCGGCCGCGGAACTCGGCGATGAGTTCCCACGAAGGGGCATCGGTGGCGGTGTCGGTGGGGAGTTCGCCCGGTCGCGTGGCCGGGAGGGCCGTGCCGGCAGGGGATGCCGCCGAAACCGGGGTGGCGCCGGGGTCTGCGGCGTAGATCTGGATGTCGTACAGGCCGCTGCGCCCGGTGCTGGCGCGGCGGTTGGCTACGGCGGTCAGTACCTGTCCGCGGAAGGCCGGCTTCAGGAAGTTGATGTCGACGCCGGCTGCAACGGTGATGGTGTCTGTGTCGATCCCGGCTGCGCCAGGCTTCGGGTTGGCCGGGTTGCAGGCCAGTGCGAAGGCGGTGTCGCCGAAGGCGAAGATCATTCCGCCGTGGGCCATGCCGAAGCCGTTGAGCATTTCCTGCCGGAGCGTCATCCGGACCGTGGCGTGTCCATCGTCCAGCGCCACTACTTCGATGCCCATCCATTCCGAGGCGTAGTCGCCTTTCAGGATGGGGTGGGTGCCACCGGAAATCGTCAGTTCAGCCATGCGTCATTGCCTCCAGCTTTATTTACCGAATGTTCATTAGGTAATCCCATTTGGGGGGCCGCTGTCAAGAGCGGCCGCGGGATTAGGCTGCTGCCGGATACCGCAATCGAGGCCGGACGCAGGCTTGTCGGCAAGAGAAAGTAGGCTGGGAGCGGAGCAGCACCACTTCACAGCAAAGGGCGGGCCATGGCCAAAGGAATCTACGTCAGCGCGACCACTCCGGGTTCCGGCAAATCGCTGATCTCGCTGGGCCCTGGCGGACACCCTGCGCCGGCATGCCGGCCGCATCGGCTTCGTCAAACCCGTGGTCCACGGCCATGACGCCGCCTCGGCCCTTCCGGTGCTTGTGGTGCCTACAGACGAGGAACGCGCCATCGCGGAGGCGACCGCCGCCGTCGTCGGGGTGTCGGGTTAGGCCATGACGGAACTGAACCTGCCCCTCCGCACCGGACGGCTCGTGCTGCGCCGCTTTGAGGCCACCGACCTGGACGTGTACCACGCCTACCACTCGCTGCCCGAAACCGCCCGGTTCCTGCCTGGGGAGGCGAAGAGCTACACCAAGTCCATGGAGTCCGTGGGCAAGTACGCCAACTTCGTCTTCGAGCAGGAGGGCGACTGGATCTGCCTGGCCATCGAGACCGTGGACGCCCCCGGACTGCTGCTCGGTGAGGTGGTGCTCAAATGGCTGCCCGGCCGCGGGCAGGCCGAGATCGGCTGGAGCCTGGCGCCGGAGGCGCGGGGAAGGGGCATCGCCACGGAAGCGGCCGGCGCGCTGCTGCGGCTCGGCTTCGAGGACCTGGGCTTCCACCGGATCGACGCCAAGCTCGATGCGCTCAACACCGACTCGGCAGCGCTGTGTGAACGGCTGGGCATGCGGCTGGAATCGCGGCAGGTGGACAAATGGCACTACAAGGACCAGTGGGCGACGGAGGTCGTCTACGCCATCCTCAATGACGAATGGAAGTCCCGGCAGCCGGCAAAGGACTCAACGAAATGACGGAGATGGCCGGAATGAAAGTCATCATTCCGGCCATCTCTGGCAAACGGCGCGCCCCGCAGCCCCGCCCTGCTACTTCAGCCCGGCTCCCGGCAGCAGCTCGGTGGCGCCCAGGGAATCGGCTACGAAGGCGTAGTCCCAGGCGCGTTCCTTCCACTGCACGTAGCGTCCGGAGGCGCCGCCATGGCCGCCTTCCATCTCGATCTTCATCACGATCGGCTCGCTGCCGGTGTTCAGTTCGCGCAGGCGCTGCACCCATTTCGCGGGCTCCACGTAGAGCACCCGGGTGTCGTTGAAGCTCGTCACGGCGGCGATCCTGGGGTAGGCCACCTCGCGGACGTTTTCATACGGCGTGTAGGACTTCATGTAGGCGTACACATCCGGGTCCGTGATGGGGTTACCCCATTCCTCCCATTCCAGCGCGGAGAGGGGCAGCTCCGGGTCCAGGATGGTGGTCAGGGCGTCCACGAACGGGACGGCGGCCACGATCGCGGCATACTTTTCCGGTGCGATGTTGGCGACGGCGCCCACCAGCAGGCCACCGGCGGAGCCACCCATGGCGGCGATCCGCGCCGGATCAACCCAGCCGGAGCCGGCAAGCCAGTCAGTGGCGGCGATGAAATCGGTGAAGGTGTTCTTCTTCTGCAGCTTCTTGCCGTTGTCGTACCAGTGCCGGCCGAGTTCCCCGCCGCCGCGGATGTGGGCGATCACGAACACTATGCCCCGGTCCAGCAGGGAGAGCCGGGGGATGCCGAAACCCGGATCCATGCTCAGCTCATAGGACCCGTAGCCGTACACGAGCCCGGCCGCCGTCGCGTCACGCGCAACGGAGGCGTGGCGCAGCACGGAGAGCGGGATCCGGGTCCCGTCCGCGGCCACGGCCCATTCCCTGGTGGCCACATAGTCGGACGGCGAGTAGCCACCCAGGACCGGGCTTTCCTTGCGCAGCAGCAGTTCACCGGCAGGCCTCTCCGCTGTGGGCAGCACGAAGTCGTAGACCCGCGACGGGGTGAAGTAGGAGGTGTAGCCCATCCGGATCACGGGGGCCTCGTAGTCGGAGCCGGCGACGCCGGCCGTGTACAGCTCCTCGTCGAAGGCGGGCTCAACAGGGTCGCCCTGCTCCGGGGTGCCGAGGCCGGCCAGGGGCAGGACCTGCACGCGCTCGATCGTGTCCTTGCGGACGGAGACCACCAGGTGCGTCGAGGTGACGCCGGCGCCGTTGACGCGCACCTCGTCGGAATGCGCGACGACGGTGGTCCAGTGCTGCTCGGCGGGCGGCTTGGCGAGCTCCGCCGGGTCCACGATCGAGACCATGGAGTTGATGGCGTCCTTGTTGTGGCTCAGCAGGATCCGCTCGGTCTTGTCACCCTCGGGGCCGGCCAGCAGGAACGGCTCGGCCTCGTAGAGGATCCGCTCGTCCCGGGAGATCACAGTGCGCAGGCCGGCGTCGGGCGAGTCGAAACGCAGCAGCCGGGTCTCGCTGAACTCCGAGCAGCCGATGCTCAGCACGAGGTGGCGCCGGTCGGCGGAGAGCTCGAAGCCCAGCCACATGGCGACGTCGTCCTCTTGGTAGATCACCTCGTCCCCGGTGACGGGGGCGCCCAGCAGATGGGACTTCACCTGGTAGGGCCGCCAGGCATCGTCCACCACGGTGTAGAAGATCCGGGTGCCGTCGGGGGAAAAGCCGATCCCGTAGAAGACGTTTTCGATCACGTCAGGCAGGAGTTCGCCGGTCCGGAGGTCCTTGATGCGCAGGGTGAATCGTTCGTCGCCGGCGTTGTCCACGGCATAGGCGTACAGGTTCCCGTCCACGGTCACGGCGGCGCCGCCCACGGCGAAGAACGGCTTGCCTTCGGCCTCGATGTTGCCGTCCAGCAGGATCTCCTCGCCGGGAAGTTCGACGCCGGCCTCCACCGCCGGGGGAGTCCAGTCCGCCACGGGGTCCCCGGTATCCACGGCCTTGACGCGGCAGTGGATGCCGTATTCCTTCCCCTCCATCGAGCGGGTGTAGTACCACCAGCCGTCCTTGCGGTTGGGTACGGAGAGGTCCGTCTCCTGGGTGCGGCCCTTGATCTCCTGGAAGATGGCCTCGCGCAGCGGCTCCTGGTGGGCCGTCACCGCTTCCTGGTAGGCGTTTTCGGCCTTGAGGAGTTCCACGACGTCGGCCGATTCCTTGTCGCGCAGCCACTCGTAGCTGTCCTCGAAGGAGTCGCCGTGGTGGGTGCGGAGGGCCGGAACCTTCTTGGCAACGGGTGGCTGCAGGGAGGGCTGCGCAGGAATCTGGGTCATTGACCCAATCTACCGCTCGCGTGGTTCAGTTTCCGTTCTGCAGATTGTTGGCCGCCACGTAGTCAGCCAGGCTCTGACCGGTCAGCGCGGCGGAGACCGCGGCGGTCGCGGCGGGGTCCTGCAGGACGATCGACTGGCCGTCCCGGCTGGTGCCGGTGCCGGCGGTCGGAAGCGTGAAGAACACCCCGCGCCCGGGGGCCGTGCTGCGGAGGCTGTAGGCGAGGTTCTCCAACGACTCCAGGGTGAAGCTTGCGTCCAGCGTGACATGCGGCAGCACCGTTTTGACGAGTTGCCGGACGGTATCGCGGTCCGCGAGGCCGCCTTCGCCCGCCAATTTGGCCAGTACGGCCTTCAGGAAGGTCTGCTGGTTCCGGACCCGCTGGTAGTCGCCGTCGGGGAAGGCATGGCGCTCCCGGACAAACGACAGCGCCTGGGTACCGCTGAGCTTGTTCACCCCCGCCGGAAAATACACCACATCGTCCACCGTCGACGTGAAGGACTGCTTTACGTCCACATCGACCCCGCCGAGGGCATCGGTCAGCGCAGCGAACCCCTGGAAGTCCAGCATCACCGTGTGATCGATGTGCTGGCCGAGCAAGGACTCCACCGTCTGCGTCATCAGTGGCAGGCCGCCCAGTTCAAGTCCGGCGTTGACCTTCGCAGCGCCGCGCCCGGGGATGTCCACCCATAGGTCGCGCATGATGGAGATGCCATAGATGCTCTGCCGGTCCGCCGGGAGGTGGATGAACACGAGGGCGTCGCCGCGCTGGTCGGAGGCGGCCCCGGCGGCGGCCTCCGCGCGGGCGTTCACCCGGCTGTCGCTGCCCACGAGCAGAATGTTCAGGGCGACGGCGGGAGGTTCCGGAGTGGGAGTGGGAGCTGGGCTGGGCGCCGGTGACGACGCCGGCGCGGCGGCCGGTGCCGGGCCTGCGGTGTCCGCGGGAGCGGACGTCTCGCTCCGCGGCCGGCTCAGGACATACGCCGCGGCTGCCAGGGCGAGCAGCAGCAAAGCGGCCACGATAGCGACGACGATTGTCCGACGGCGGTTCTTTCCGCCCGGTGCTGCGGCTGATCCCGCGGCTGCTCCTGCTGGTTCCGGCGACGTACCCATGCGCGGACGTTACCACCGGGGCGGCCCAAACGGGGACAGGCAGCGCTAAAGCTGTCCGGATTGGCTGTGGCGGCGGGTGTCCGGACTGGCCGTGGCGGCGGGTAGCACGCCCCGGCGACCCGCCACCGCCGGCGCACGGGTGCTTGACGCATCTGACGACTTCCGCATATTCTGAACGAACGGTCGGTAATTATTTATCGGAAAACGTTATAGGAGCAACCATGGCATCGCAGACCCTGCAGTCAGTGCCCGCCGAGCCATCGCCGGCACGGCCCGAACAGAGCCCCGAAGATGCGGCCCGGCGGGATGCGGAGGGCCAGGCCTACTTCGACAAGGTCATGGCGGAGGATTCCCGCATCGAACCCCGCGACTGGATGCCGCCGGCCTACCGCAAGACCCTGCTGCGCCAGATCTCGCAGCACGCCCATTCGGAGATCATCGGCATGCAGCCGGAGGCCAACTGGATCTCGCGGGCCCCGAGCCTCAAACGCAAGGCCATCCTCATGGCCAAGGTCCAGGACGAGGCCGGCCACGGCCTGTACCTGTATTCCGCGGCCGAGACCCTCGGCCAGCCGCGCGATGCGATGATGCAGGACCTGATGGACGGCAAGGCCAAGTACTCCTCCATCTTTAATTACCCCGCACGGACCTGGGCGGACATGGGTGCCATCGGCTGGATGGTCGACGGCGCCGCGATCGCCAACCAGGTGCCGCTCTGCCGTGCCTCCTTCGGCCCCTACGGCCGGGCCATGGTCCGGGTCTGCAAGGAGGAATCCTTCCACCAGCGGCAGGGCTTCGAGATCCTGCTGGAACTTTCCCACGGAACTCCCGAACAGAAGCAGATGGCCCAGGACGCCGTGAACCGCTGGTACGCGCCGGCCCTGATGATGTTCGGCCCGCCGGACGATGACTCACCCAACTCCAAGCAGTCCATGGCCTGGAACATCAAGCGCTTCGGCAACGACGAACTGCGCAACCGCTTCGTCGGCATGATGATGGAGCAGGTCAAGGTCCTGGAACTCACGCTGCCGGACAAGGACATCCGCTTCAACGAGGAAACCCGGAAATGGGAGCACGGTCCCCTGGACTGGGACGAATTCCACGAAGTCCTGGCCGGCCGCGGCCCCTGCAACACCCAGCGCCTGGAACGGCGCCGCGAAGCACACGAGAACGGCGCCTGGGTGCGCGAAGCCGCGGCGGCCTACGCCGCAAAACAGAGCCGCAAGCAAGCCGAGAAGGAATCCGCAGCATGACAAGCAACGACACCCCTGAATCTCCGGCAGGAAACGTCTGGCCGATCTGGGAGGTTTTCGTCCGCTCCAGCCGCGGTCTCTCCCACGTCCACGCCGGATCCCTGCACGCCCCGGATGCCGCCATGGCCCTTCGTAACGCCCGTGACCTCTACACCCGGCGCAACGAAGGCGTGTCCATCTGGGTGGTCCCGGCGGAAGCCATCGCCGCAAGCGATCCCGATGCCAAGGGCTCGTTCTTCGAGTCGCCCCAGGGCAAGGACTACCGCCACGCCACGTACTACACCAAGAGTGAGGGCGTGAAGCACCTGTGAGCACAACACCTGAAACCGAGGCACACGAAGGCGGCCACGGGGACATTTCCGTCGGCGTGGCCGGCGCCGGCGGGGACGGCGCAGCCAGCGCCACCCGCATCACGCCGGGCAATGCCCTCCGTCCCGAAGACATCGCGCTGGCCGTCAGCCGCGGCACCGCGAAGCCGGGCGAAGACGTCGCCGAGTTCGCCCTGCGCCTGGGCGATGACGCCCTGATCCTGGCTCAGCGCCTGGGCCACTGGATCTCCCGCGCACCCGAACTCGAGGAAGACGTCGCCCTGGGCAACATCGCCCTGGACCAGCTGGGCCACGCCCGCTCCTTCCTCAGCTACGCCGGCGGCTTTTCCGGCAGGAGCGAGGACGACCTCGCCTACTTCCGCCGTGAACCCGAATTCCGTTCGGTCCAGATCTTCGAGCTCCCCAACGGCGACTTCGCTGTCACCATCGCCCGGCAGTTCGTGGTCAGCTACTACCAGTTCGAGCTGTACCGCCGGCTGGCAGAGTCCACCGACCCCACCCTGGCCGGCATTGCCGCCAAGGCCGTCAAGGAAGTTGACTACCACCGCGACCACAGCGCCCAGTGGGTCCTGCGCCTGGCCCTCGGAACGGACGAATCCCGGCAGAAGATGATCCGCGCCTTCAAGGTCATCTGGCCGTATGTGGACGAACTGTTCCGCGATGACGAGCTCACCGGCCGCCTCAGCGGGTCCGGTGCCGCCGTCGAGCCCTCCAGCCTGCGGGCCGACTTCGACCGCCTGACCGGGGAGATCCTCGCCGAAGCGGAACTGGAGATCCCGCAGGTCCAGCCCGCGCCCGGCGGCGGCCGCCGTGGACTGCACTCCGAGCACCTGGGCTATCTTCTCGCCGAAATGCAGGTGCTCGCCCGCGAGTACCCCGGAGCCAGCTGGTAACCATGTACGTCAGCCACCCCACCGCTGCTGCCGCCAGCGAACGCACCGCCGGTCAGAGATCCCCGGAGCAAAAAGCCTGGGACCTCGCCGCCACCGTCTGCGATCCGGAAATCCCGGTCCTCACCATCGCGGACCTGGGGATCCTGCGCGACGTCAAATTGTTCGACGACGGCGGAGTGGTCCCAGCCGTCCAGGTCACCATCACGCCGACCTACTCCGGCTGCCCCGCCATGGACGCCATCCGCGATGACCTCCAGACGGAGTTCGCCCGCGAAGGCTACCCGATCGTCCATGTCGAGTTGGTGCTCTCGCCGGCGTGGACCACGGACTGGATGAGCGAGGCCGGCAAGGCCAAGCTGCAGGAGTACGGCATCGCCCCGCCCTCCGGCCAGACAGCTGTTGATGGAAAAGCAGTCCGGCACGCCGGTCCGGTCCGGCTGTCCCTGGCCGTCAAATGTCCGCAGTGTTCATCGTTGAACACCAAGGAACTCACCCGCTTCGGTTCCACGTCCTGCAAGGCGCTGTATGTCTGCCAGGACTGCAAGGAACCGTTCGACTACTTCAAAGTTTTGTAAGGAACAGGTGCTCCCATGACTGTTGTCCGCCAGACCGCAGCCGAATCGGCCGCCGCCACCGGCCGCCGTCGTGCGTCCTTCCACACCCTGACGGTGGCGGAAGTCCGCCGGCTCACCGAGGACGCCATCGAGGTCACCTTCGGGGTTCCGGCGGAGCTGGCCGGGCAGTTCGACTACCTCCCGGGCCAGTACGTGGCCCTGCGCGCCACCCTGCCGGACGAGGGCGGTGAGCCGCACGAGATCCGCCGCAGCTACTCCATCTGCGCCGAACCGCGCAGCTTCGCGGACGGCAGCAGCGAGATCCGGGTCGCCATCAAGAAGGACCTGGGCGGCCTGTTCTCCACCTGGGCCAACGCCGAACTCAAGGCCGGCGACGCGCTGGACGTCATGAGCCCGATGGGCGCCTTCGTCTCCAAGCACGGCCGCGACGGCAAGCCGGTCGAGCAGAATGTGATGAACTCGATGAACCACCCGCAGGATATGGCGGGGGAGCCGGGCTCCTTCGTGGCCATCGCCGCCGGTTCCGGCATCACCCCCGTGATCGCCATCGCCCGCACCCTGCTCGCCGCGCACCCTGAAACCCGCTTCGACCTGGTCTACGCCAACAAGGCCGCCATGGACGTCATGTTCCTCGAGGAACTCGCGGACCTCAAGGACAAGTACCCGTCCCGGCTCGCGCTGCACCACGTGCTCTCCCGCGAGCAGCGGATCGCGCCGCTGCTCAGCGGCCGGATCGACGCCGAGAAGCTGCAGGCCCTGCTGGGCACCGCCATCCACGCTGACGACGTCGATGAATGGTTCCTGTGCGGGCCCTTCGAGCTCGTGCAGCTGTGCCGCGACACGCTGGCGGCGCGCGGCGTCAAGCCCGAACATGTCCGCTTCGAGCTGTTCACCTCGGGCAAGCCGGACCGCCCGGAGGGCAACATCGGCCGTCCCGTGATTGCGGACGAATCCAAGGAGACCTACAAGATCACGTTCAAGCTGGACGGGCTGCAGGGCGAGGTTGCCAGCCCCACGCACGCGCGCGAATCGATCCTCAACGCGGCCCTGCGGGTCCGGCCCGATGTGCCCTTCGCCTGTGCCGGCGGCGTCTGCGGAACGTGCCGTGCGAAGCTGGTCACCGGTTCCGTCACGATGGACGAGAACTACGCGCTGGAACAGGATGAACTGGACAAGGGCTACGTGCTGACCTGCCAGTCCCACCCGACGACGCCGGAAGTCACGGTCGATTTCGACGTCTGAGCTGTCTCACCACCCTGTACCCACTCCAACGAGGAGCCCCATGATTTCCCTCTCCATCGCCGACGGCATCGCCGAGATCGTCCTTGACGCCCCCCACAAGCTCAACTCGCTGGACGAGCAGGCCCTCAGGGATTTGTCACAGGCATACGACGACGCCGCTGCCGCCGCCGCGCGCGGCGAGGTGCGGGCGCTGCTGCTCCGCGGCGAGGGGCGCGCCTTCTGCGCGGGCCGGGATATCGCCGGGGTCACCCCGGAAAGCGATGACGCGCAGGCGTACCTTGGCGGCCTCGTCCAGCCGCTGCTGAAGAAGATGAGCGCCTTCCCCGCCCCAACCTTCGCGGCGGCGCACGGCGCCTGCCTCGGCGTGGGGCTCGGGCTGCTGCTGGCCACCGATGTGGTCTATGTGGCGGAGAACGCAAAGTTCGGTTCGCCGTTCGCAAAACTCGGCGCCACGCTGGATTCCGGCGGCCACTGGTACTTCACCGAACGCCTCGGCATGCACCGGACCCTGGACCTGATCTACACCGCCGAGCTCATGAGCGGCGCGGATGCCGTCGCGCAGGGGATGTTCAGCCGGGCCATGCCGGCGGCCGCTCTGCTGGAGAACACCCGTGCCATCGTGGCCACCGTGGCCGCCGGCGCAACCGGGGCGTTCAACGCCAGCAAGGACCTCGTGGCTCATATCCGGGACCAGCGCCTGGGCCTGTGGGAGGCCATGGAACAGGAGAACGCCGAGCAGGCGCGCCTGTGCAGGAGCGAGGATTACGCCGAGGGTTTCCGCGCCTTCCAGGAGAAGCGGCCGCCGGTTTTCAAGGGCTGAATACCGAGACGACCGCGCTGCTGGAGACCGAGTTGTCTCTGTACCTGTCTTTTGTCAAAGCCATTCTCAATTTGAAAAGCCGCTTATAGGGTTCGGTTATGACTTCGGGGAAACCGGTAACAAAGGCTGTCATTCCTGCCGCCGGACGCGGGACACGCTTCCTCCCCGCCACCAAGGCGATGCCCAAGGAAATGCTGCCCGTCGTGGACCGGCCGGCCATCCAGTACGTCGTGGAGGAAGCCGTCCGGGCGGGGTTGACCGATCTGCTGTTGATCACGGGGCGCCAGAAACGTGCCCTCGAGGACCACTTCGACCGGGAACCCAGCCTGGAACGCACTCTGGAGCTCAAGGGCGATCTTGACCGGCTTGCCGCGGTCCGGCACGCCTCCAGCCTGGGCCCGCTCCACTACGTCCGCCAGGGGGACCCGAAAGGCCTGGGCCATGCGGTGCTGTGCGCCCGCCAGCATGTGGGCGACGAGCCCTTCGCAGTCCTGCTGGGCGACGACCTGATTGACGAGCGCGATGAACTCCTGAGCACCCTGATTGCGGTGCAGGCCAGGACCGGCGGTTCCGTGGTCGCACTGATCGAAGTGTGCCCGGGCGAAATCAGCGCCTACGGCTGCGCCGACGTGTCAGCCGTTCCGGGCGAGGACCACGTGAGGGTCAACGGCCTGGTCGAGAAGCCGGACATCGCGGATGCGCCCTCGAACCTGGCCGTGATCGGCCGGTACGTTCTCCACCCCGCGGTCTTCGATGTCCTGGCGGAAACGCAGCCCGGCCGCGGCGGCGAAATCCAGCTCACCGACGCGCTGCAGACCCTCGCCGTCTCCGGCTCCGAGGGCGGCGGCGTCTACGGTGTGGTCTTCACGGGCCGCCGCTACGACACGGGCGACAAACTGAGCTACCTCAAGGCGGTCCTTTCGATCGCCGCGGAACGGGTGGAGTTCGGCGAGGAGCTGCGGTCGTGGATGAAGGCCTTCGTCAGCTGAAGCACCCGCCGGCTGAGGCAGCTGCCGGTGCCCGTACAAGGGCTACCGCGTATCCACGTCTTCAAACACCAGGAAGGTCTGGGTGTCGAGCACCCCGGGCATCGACTGGAGCTGGTCGAAGATGACGCGCCGCAGATCGACATTGTCCACGGCGCGCACCAGCAGGATCACATCGAAGTCCCCGCCCACCAATGCGATGTGGTGCACCTCAGGGATGGCGCGCAGCAGTTCCCGCAGCTCCCGCCAGGAATGCTGGCGGACCTTGAGGGTCACGTAGGCCGATGACTTCAGGCCGGCCTTGATGGGGTCCACGAGTGCCGTGAACTTGGTCAGGACCCCTTCGCCGGTCAGCCGGGCAATCCTCGTGTAGGCGTGGGCGCGCGAGATGTGGACGTTCTCCGCCACCTGGGTCACGGACATCCTGCCGTCCCGGGTCAGCTCGGCAATGATATTCCGGTCCACGTCATCCAGCGGCACCGCTGCCTGGTCCGCCTCGGCCTCTGCCATTCGTCTACAACCCCTGCCGGTAATCCAGCTCACACTTACGATTCGTCTTCCAGATTAGGCCAAATTTTGGGACTTCTCCACGATTTTCCGTAGAGGTGGATACGAAACAGTGTCCGCCAGCATACTGGGAGTGAATAGTGGCTACAGAAGGACGGACCAATGACGATCTCCGCAGACCACACTGCACAGCACCCGCCAGCTGAAGACGCCGCCAGCGAGGCCGTGCGCAAGTTCGGCATCACAGCCGAGGACTACATGCTGCCCGCCCGCCACCAGATCCAGATGGTCGGCCCTGACGGCACCCTGAACCTCCACACCGAGCAGGGCGCCCAGGCCGGCCACGAGTACAGCCTCCCCGGCGATGACGAACTGATGACCGCCTACGAGCAGCTCGTCGTCGGGCGCCGCGTCAATGACCAGAACTCCGCCCTCGTCCGCCAGGGCCGGATGGCCGTCTACCCCTCCAGCCACGGCCAGGAGGCCTGCCAGGTTGCCGCTGCCCTCTGCCTGTCCGACGGCGACTGGATGTTCCCCACCTACCGTGATTCCGTGGCCGTGATGGCCCGCGGCGTCGATCCCGTCCAGACCATGACGCTCTTCCGCGGCGACTGGCACGGCGGCTACGACCCCACCAAGCACAAGGTCGGCATCCAGTGCACCCCGCTGACCACCCAGCTGCTGCACGGCGTCGGGGTGGCCCATGCCGCCAAGCTGCGCGGCGAGGACACCGTCGTCCTGGCCATGTGCGGCGACGGAGCCACGAGCGAGGGCGACTTCCACGAGGCGCTGAACTTCGCCGCCGTGTTCCACCTGCCCGTGGTCTTCTTCGTCCAGAACAACCAGTACGCGATCTCCGTGCCGCTGGCGCACCAGTCCGTGGCGCCGTCGCTGGCCCACAAGGCCGTCGGCTACGGCATGGCCGGCGAGCGCGTGGACGGCAATGACGTCGTCGCCCTGCTCGCGGTGCTGGGCCGGGCCGTCAAGCTCGCCCGCGAAGGCTCCGGACCGCTGCTCGTCGAGGCCCACACCTACCGGATGCAGGCCCACACCAACGCCGACGACGCGACCCGCTACCGCCAGGACAGCGAGGTCGCCGCATGGGTGGCCAAGGACCCGCTGAGCCGGATGAAGAGCTACCTGACGGAGCGCGGACTGCTCGACGACGGCGGCACTGCCCGGATCGCCGAAAAGGCCGAAGCGGTTGCCGCGCAGCTGCGCGAAGGCCTTGGTGAGGACGTCCCGGTGGAGCCGCTGGACCTCTTCAAGTACGTCTTCTCCACCCCCACCCCGCAGCTGACGGAACAATCCGCCCTGCTCGCCGACGAGCTCGCCCGGGAAGAGGCCGCGAAATGAGCCCCACAGTCACCACCTCGTCCGAGGCGAACGGCAACGTCAGCTCCGCCACCGCGCGAGCGGCCGCCAAGGCCGCGGCTGCGTCCGAGCAGAAAACAGAGCAGACCGGCCCGCAGACCATCACCCTCGCCAAGGCACTGAACACCGCCATGGCCGACGCCATGCACGCGGACCCCTCGGTCCTGGTCTTCGGCGAGGACGTCGGCATGCTCGGCGGCGTCTTCCGCATCACGGACGGGCTCACCAAGACCTTCGGGCAGAGCCGCTGCTTCGACACGCCGCTGGCCGAATCCGGCATCGTCGGCATGGCGGTCGGCATGGCGATGAACGGCATGCGCCCGGTCATCGAGATGCAGTTCGACGCCTTCGCCTACCCGGCGTTCGAACAGATCGTCAGCCACGTCGCCAAGATGCACAACCGCACCAAGGGAGCCGTGAAGCTGCCCATGGTCATCCGTGTCCCCTACGCCGGCGGCATCGGGGGAGTGGAGCACCACTGCGACTCCTCCGAGGCCTACTACGCCCACACCGCCGGGCTGAAGGTCTTCACGCCGGCCACCGTGGCCGACGGCTACCGGATGCTCCGCGAGGCCATCGACTCCGACGACCCCGTCATGTTCATGGAACCGAAGAAGCTCTACTGGTCCAAGGACCAGGTGGACCTGGACGCGCTGCGTGCCGAGCACACGGCGAACACCGAGCGCGGGACCTCCTCCGAGGGCCGTGCCGCCGTCGCCCGCCCGGGAACCGACGCGACGCTGATCGCCTACGGCCCCTCCGTCCCGACGGCGCTCGCCGCCGCCGCTGCGGCCGCCGAGGAAGGCCGCTCGCTCGAAGTGATCGACGTCCGCTCGATCGTGCCCTTCGATGACGAGACGGTCTGCGCCTCGGTCCGCAAGACCGGCCGCGCCGTGGTTATCGCCGAGGCGCACGGCTTTGCCTCCGTGGCCTCCGAGATCGTGGCCCGGGTCCAGGAACGCTGTTTCCATCACCTCGCCGCGCCGATCCGCCGGGTCACCGGCTTCGATGTGCCGTACCCGGCGCCGAAACTTGAGCACTACTACCTGCCCGGCGTGGACCGCATCCTCGACGCCGTTGACGACCTCCAGTGGGAAGACTGACCATGAGCGAAACGAAAGTATTCCTCCTCCCGGACCTCGGCGAAGGACTCACCGAAGCCGAACTCGTGCACTGGCTCGTGGCTGTGGGCGACGAGATCCGCGTGGATCAGCCGATCGCCGAGGTGGAGACGGCCAAGTCCCTGGTGGAGGTGCCCTCCCCGTACGCCGGCACTGTCGCCGTGCTGCACGGCGAACCCGGCCAGACGCTCGACGTCGGCAAGCCGCTGATCTCGGTGACTCCTATCGGTGTGGCTGCTCCAGGTGTGACTGCTGCCGCCGGTGGCGCCGCCACAGGCAATGCCGCCCCCGCCCCTTCGCCGGACAGCATTCGTCCTGCGGACGATGCTGCCGGCTCCGACAGGCCCGATGCCACTCCCGGGGCGGCATTGCCTGCAGCGACTGAGTCCGCGGTTGAGTCACCTGCCGTGGTTGCCGCAGAAACTTACCGCGAGGAGGAGAAGGCCGGGTCCGGGAATGTCCTGATTGGGTACGGGACTCCGGGCGGGCATGGGGTTGCCCGGCGGACGCGGCCACGGAAGTCTTCGGCGGTCGAGCCCGTCGAGACTTCGGGTGCCGCGAGCCAGATTTCTGTGGCGGAGAAGGCTGCCGATGACCTGCTGCTGATGCGGACCCGGGTGCCCGGGAAGTTGGGGGCTGTTATATCTCCGCTGGTTCGCCGGATGGCACGCGATCATGGGGTTGATTTGGGGGGACTCCACGGGTCGGGGGCCAGCGGGCTCATTATGCGGCGCGATGTCGAGGCTGTCATCAGGCCGTCCACAGTGGCTGAGCGCCCCGTGGTTGAGGCTGTCGCGGCGTCCGACACAGACGCACGCACTGGCCTGGGCATTTCCGGGCGCACTGCCGTGCGCGGTGTGCGGAAGGCCGTTGCGGCGAACATGGCGCGCAGCCGTTCCGAGATCCCGGAAGCCACGGTGTGGGTCGATGTGGACGCCACGGCGCTCGTGGAGATGCGGGCCGCCCTGAAGAATGCGGACCCGCACAACACCCCCGGTTTGCTTGCTTTCATCGCGCGATTCGTCACCGCAGGGCTGAAGAAGTTCCCTGAACTCAACACCCGCATCGTCACCACCGAGGACACCACGGGCGGCGCGATGCAGGAGATTGTGGCCTTCGACGGCGTCAACCTCGGCTTCGCGGCGCAGACCGACCGCGGCCTCATGGTGCCCTCCGTGCGCAACGCGGACAAGCTCAGCGCCCGCGAACTCGACGCCGAGATCCGCCGGCTTACCGCCGTCGTCCGCGAAGGCAAGGCGACCCCGGCGGAGCTGGGCAGCGGCACGTTCACACTGAACAACTACGGCGTGTTTGGCGTGGACGGTTCCGCCGCGATCATCAACCACCCCGAGGTGGGAATTCTCGGCGTCGGACGGATCATCGACAAGCCCTGGGTTGTCAGCGGCGAACTCGCGGTCCGCAAGGTCACCGAACTGACCCTCACCTTCGACCACCGTGTCTGCGACGGTGGAACGGCCGGCGGCTTCCTGCGCTACGTCGCCGACGCGATCGAAAATCCGGGGTCTGTCCTGGCGGATATGTGACGGGTCCGGCGCGGCTGCCGGAGGAGGCCTGCGGTGGTCGGAGATGGCCCTATGATGGGGCCATGAATATCTGGGGGAAGCTTCGTTCCGCTGAAAACCGTGCCCGCGCAGCCTCACTTGGGATGCCAAGAGCCCGAGTGGACAGAGGGACGAAGATCACCGTCAAGGATGGCAGTATTCATGCGGGCTCCGGTTTTGTGATTGGCAAGGGGACACACGTCGCAGTTATTGGAACCCCCGAAGCGCCGGCTTTGATGTCTGTCGGGTCCCGAACCAAGATCGGCGCACGGTCCCGGATCAACGTCAGGTCCGGGCTGACCATAGGCGACTACTGTGAGTTCTCTTGGCTCGTCCAGATCCTCGACACCGACTTCCACACGCTCACCTATGCGGACGGCCGCACCAGCAATCCGACAAAGCCGATCAAGATTGGCAACCACGTCCTGATCGGTACAGGAGCGATCATCCTCAAAGGCGTCACGATTGGCGATAACGCGGTGATCGGTGCCGGGTCTGTTGTAAGCCGCGATGTCCCCGCGAACGTGGTGGTATCCGGTAACCCGGCGGAGATTCGTAGTGACATCACTGGCTGGAAGTAGCCGTCACGGTACGCCCGCCAGCACCTGCGAACGAGCGACCGCGAGCATCCCAACGGTCGCCGGGGTGTATACACGGTTGTTCTGCCGGCCACGGGAACCGACGGAGACGGCCGGGGTCAGTTTCGGTCGGCCCGGCGTTCAGCGGGTGCCGAAAACCGGCGGGCCGCCCATGACGCCGGCACGAGCAGTAGCCACAGGAACGGTGTGTAGGCGTTGAGGACAAACGCCGCCGGAATCGAGAGCAGGAAGACCAGCGCCCCGGCCAGCCGAATGCTGAATACCTTCCGGTGGCCGTCGGGTGCCATTTCCCGCTCCATCAGGTCTGCATGTTTGGCGTACCCCCAGATGGCCGCCATGGTCAGGTAGACCGCGGCGATGTTGGCGGCGTACAGAACACTCGGCCAGGGCGTGGGGTCATCCCCGTATTGGCTGAGCACAGACGTCGGACCGGGCAGCATGGCGATGAAGAACAAGAGGGCCAGATTCAGCCGGCCCAGGTTCACATTGAAACGGCGGATCCGTGCGAAGTCGGAATGGTGTGACATCCAGGTCCTGGCGATGATGAGGAATGACAGCGCATACGCGAGCAGTTGCGGCAGCGCAGCGACCAGGGCATCGTCCAGCTGCTCCGCCGGAATGCCGGCAGGCAGCTTCAGGTCCAGTGCCAGTAGCGTCAGCGCGATCGCAAAGACGGCGTCGCTGAAGAACACCATCCGCTCCAGTGACGTGCCGGATTCCATCGGGAGCAACCTCCGATCGTTCGATGGAGCAAGTGGCGGAACAACTGAAGTAGCCACAGGCTACACGGCGGCGCTGCCCCAGGCGATGGCTTCCCGTTGGGTTCCCAAAGGCGGGTATGCCCTCCGGGAATTGTCAGCCGGGCATGGGTACAATCGAGGGCAGAACATCGCACCAGCGGCGCCGGAACAGTGTCGGAACAGTGCCGGAATACGGAGATTCAATGTCACGATGGCTCGAGGTAGGTCCGGACAACTACGTCCTGACAACCCAAGGTTCCCTGCTCAACACCGGCCTGGTGGTCGGCACCGAACGCGCCATGGTGATCGACACCGGCGGCGGGCCCCGGCAGGGACGCGAGATCCTGGAGGCGGTGCGGACCAAGACCGGGCTGCCGCTCGTCGTCGTCAACACGCACGCGCACTATGACCACTTCTTCGGCAACGCTGTCTTCGCTGACGACGGCGTGACGGAGTTCTGGGCGCACGAGAGCTGCGCTGCGGAGATCGAAGAGAACGGGGACAGCCAGCGCCGCGCCGTCGCAGCCGAGGAGCCGGAAATGGCTGCCGGCGAAGGCAGCAACGTCGAACTCGTGGTTCCGAACGCGATCGTGAAGGACCAGCCGGTCCTGGTGGACCTTGGCGGCCAGACCGTCACGCTGTTCTACCTGGGCCGCGGCCACACCGACGGGGACCTCCTCGTCGGAACAGCCACCACGCTCTACGCCGGTGACCTCGTGGAACAGGGCTCGCACCCCTCTTTTGAAGACTCGTACCCCGAGGAATGGGCGGACGCCCTCCGGCACGTGTCCGCGCTGCGTCACCGCTATGAATTCCTGGTTCCCGGCCATGGGGAACCCTGCAGCGACCAGTTCGTCAAGACCATGGCCAACACCATGGGCACCGCGGTGCGCCAGGCCATCCAGGCCACGCGGGAAACCCCCGACGACGCCACCAAGGCCATCCCGGTCCTTCCCTACGGCCCTGAGCAGTCACGATGGTTCATCAGGCGCCTGCAGGAGACCCGGGCGCACCACTGAAGCCCTCATTTCCCCGGATGATAAGGGTGCTCACGACTGCGCCTAGACTTGCCCTTTGAACGACGTCAAACAAGCGCCGCAGCATGCCCCGCTGTGAGTCCTGGGAGAAATCAACGATGCCCGATTCGGTGGAAGACAATTCAGCTGCCACTACTGACAACTCAGGGCAGCCTGAAACCCGCCGTCGGCGCGACCTGCGTCGTGCCGACGGTGACGAAGCTGCCTGGACAGGAACCATGCCGGTCATCAATCCTCGCACCAGCCCCGCCGAAGCCGCCGACCGTGCCGAACCGAAGCGCCGCAGTTCTTGGGCCGAGGCCGCCGAAGCAGCCGACGAACGCAATTCGGAGCCCGCCACCGGATCGACACCGGTGATCCGCCAGGTCCCCACGGCACCGGTGGTTCCCGCCGGAGATCCGCTGTCCCCGGACGCCACCGAGGTTCCGGACTCCGACGCCGGCGCAGCACCCTCCCGGCGGTCGGCCTTGCCGGCTGCCCCGGAGACGGCGCCCAGCGTCCCGGCCCAGCCGCCCCGTTCCACCCGCACGGCCAGCCGGGCAGCGGCCCTGGCCTCGGCTCCGGTTCCGGACTTCATCAGCTCGCCCGGCCTCTTCGTCCGCGAGCAGAAGCCGAAGCCGGTAGGCGGCTTCCGCGGCGCCCTCTACAAGATGACCGGGGGCGGCCTCAATCTCGGCCCGAGCGCACGGCAGCGCGAAGAAGACGAGCTCGCGCGGCGCATCTCCCGCCAGCTCCAGGGCAGCTACAACACCGGCGTCCTGAGCCTCAAGGGCGGCATCGGCAAGACCTCCACCACCGTCGGCGTCGGCCTGACCTTGGCGGAATTCCGCGGGGACCCGCCGTGCGCGATCGACGCCAACCCGGACTCCGGCGACCTTGTGGAGCGCGCGCTCGGCGAGGGCATTTACCAGCAGCAGAGTCCCCGCACCATCACGGACCTGCTGCAGAACATCGAGTCCGTCGATTCCCTTACCGCCCTGGCCCGGTATATGCACCATGCCGGCCGGCTGCACCTGATCGCCGGAGAGCAGGATCCCGAGGTCTCGGACTCCCTGACGGCCGAAGAGTACCTGCGGATCCGCAAACTCATCTCCGGCTACTACTCGGTGGCCCTCACCGACTGTGGCACCGGCGTCACACACAACGCCATGAGCGGCATCCTGCAGTCCGCGGACAACCTGATCATCGCGGCCGGCTACGCGGTCAGCGGCGCCAAGCGGGCCCGCAGCACCCTGCACTGGCTGGCCAGCCACGGCTACGAGGAACTGGCCCGCAACGCCGTCGTCGTCATCACGGACAAGGACGAGGTTTCCTCCCGGGTGGACAAGGACGCGATCGAAGACCACCTGTCCGGGATCTGCCGCCAGCTGATTGCCGTCCCGCACGACCGCGGTGTGGCCGATGGTGACCTGGTCACCCTGGATGTGCTCCGCCCGGAAACACGGCGCGCCTACCGGGAAATCGCCGCCGCCATCGTGGACGGGTACGTCTAGGCCGTGCCTTAGTCGGGCGGGGTGCCCGGGGCAGCCGCGTTTGTTCGGCCCCTAGGATGAAGGGGATGACCACTACACGCCCCGCACCGTTCAGCCTCCGCAGCATCGCCGTTCCCGCGTTCGGCCCGGCCCTGCTTTTCAGCATCGGGGAAGGCGCGATCCTTCCGGTCGTGGCGCTGTCCGCCCGGGACCTGGGCGCCTCGGTGGCCGTAGCCGCGCTGATCGTGACGCTGATCGGGCTCGGATCCTGGTTTTTCAACCTGCCGGCCTCGCTCATCACGTTGAAGTTCGGCGAGCGCTGGGCGATCGTCGGTGCGGCCGCCGCCAGTGCCATCGCGTTGGCCGGGGCGGCCCTCTCCGCACTGGTGCCCGAGGGGCTCTGGCTGCTCGCCGTGGCGATGCTCGTCGTCGGGATGGCCGCCAGCGTCTTCAGCCTGGCGCGGCAGAAGTACCTGACCGAGGCGGTGCCGGTGATCCTCAGGGCCCGGGCCCTGTCCACCCTCGGCGGCGTCAACCGGATCGGCATCTTCATCGGCCCGTTCATCGGCGCCGCGGTGATGCAGTTCGCCGGCATCACCGGCGCCTACTGGGCCGGCGTCGTGGCGATGGCCGCCGCGGCGGCACTGTCCGTGACCATCCCGGACCTCGTGGCGAAGCCCGCGCCGGCGGCCGGCGGACCGGTGACGCAAGCGACGATGCGCAGCGTCGCGGTGTCCCACGCCGGGGTCTTCCTGACCGTGGGCGTCGGTGTGCTGCTGCTCAGCGCGCTGCGGGCCTCCCGCCAGGTGGTGATCCCGCTCTGGGCCGAACACCTGGGGATGGATGCAACCCAGGCGTCGCTCATCTACGGGCTCTCCGGTGCCATCGACATGCTGGTCTTCTACCCGGCCGGTAAGCTGATGGACCGCAAGGGCAGGCAGTGGGTCGCGGTCCCCTCCACGCTGATCATGGGGACGGCGATGCTGCTGATCCCGCTCAGCACCGGCTTTGTGGGACTGCTGCTCGCGGCGCTCCTGATCGGCTTCGGCAACGGCATCAGCTCCGGCCTGAACATGACCCTGGGCGCCGATTTCTCGCCCGACAACGGCCGCGGCCAGTTCCTCGGCATCTGGCGGTTCATGGCCGACGCCGGCGCCACCGGCGGGCCCGTGCTGCTCTCGGGAGTGACGGCCGTGGCCTCGCTCGGGGCGGGAGTGGGCGCCACCGGCGTGCTCGGCTTCGCTGCCGCGGCCGTTTTCGCCGTCACCATCCCCCGCCTCAGGCACCGGCGGAACTACTGAGGGCAGATCTCCGGACTTGTTTGCGGCAGGGCGTGAGGGACCGGGCACGTAGCTGCGCGAAGAGCGGGGTGAAGGCACCCAATTCAGCGGCAAGGTCGGGCAAAGTGAGGGTCGTGAAGTTCCTCGGACGCTGCTGCGTACCGAGGAACAGCCGCGATTACAGGTATCGACTACTCGGGCGAAAGCCACGTGAGCTTAGTAAGGTCGATCCCTGCGCCGGCGCATCCAGGCCGGCCCTACGCGGGGCGGCACGAGTGCCGCCGTCAGGGTTCGCCCGTGACTATTTGCAGCGCATGGTCTCCGCCCGGATGGGTGATGCGTTTCGACGCAAAAAAATTAGGAGATGTTCATGTTCGGAAATCAGTCCCGCTGGTTCACGCCCCTTGTCGCAACAGCAGCCCTGCTTCTCGCCGCTGCGCCCGCGGGCGCAGCTGTCAGCCGCCCGCCTGAGCTTCAGAATTTCACCTTCACGACGACGGAAGGCTGCGGTTTCCCGGTCACAGTCACCGGCACGGGTGGAAAGATCACCAAGGTCGAACTTAGGAATGGCAGCATCTTCACGGTGGGTAAAGGCGTTCTTCTCACTTACACCAACGTCGGCACCAAGAAGAGCTACACGGTCAATACTGCCGGGTCGGTTGCGCGGTACGTCCCAAATCCGGATGGAACCGTGACCGCAACGTTTACGGGCCATAACGGGGCCGTCTTCTTTGCCAGCGACGTGGGTGGTCCCGCTATCACGCAGTACACCGGCAGGTTGGTCCTCACGCTGGATTCGCTCGCAACTTTCAATGTCCTGGCTGTGAAGTCGACCGGTCCGAAAGTGGATGTTTGCGCGGCAATTTCCTAAGTAATTTCGGACTCCGATTGCTTCAACCGCGTGGGCATCCGTTATACCCCGCTGATGCTGCGAACCGCCGGCCCCGGAACATCATGGCTTCGGGGCGGGCGAGTTCGGAGCGCGCCGCCCCGCGGTGCCCCTCAGCGCTGCGGCGCGCCCCGCCGTCGCGCGGCGTGGCCGAACAGCCACACACCGGCAACCGTCGCGAGGTACCCGGCGATCACTATCAGTGAGGTCCCGGCCCAGAAGTAGTTGCTCGTGTTGCTTTCCTGTCCCGTGCCCGGCGCGATCTGCAGCAGCGAGTAGCTGGCCAGCACGGCCGAGCCGAGTCCTGCCAGCACGGGAAGCGCGAGCCAGAGGCGCGAGGCCGCCCAGTGTTCCCCGTAGCCGGTCCAGACATTCCAGCGCGGTCCGGTGCGGATGATCAGCCAGCCGGCCGGGAGCATAAACGCCGCCACCACGAGGAAGGCGGCTACGACGTCGGAGGGGCGGTGCCACTGGTTGATGAGGGTGGACAGGCCGGTGGCGACGGCGAAGCTGCCGCCCAGGAAGCCTGCCAGCGGACGCCAGCGCGGCGAGACCACCAGAAACACGGCGGCTGCGGCGGACGCCGCCAGCGTGGTGTGGCCCGACGGCAGGGAGTTCAGTTCCAATGTCTCGATTCCGCGGTACGGCCGGACCGGCACGAGGTCCTTGAGGATCTGGGTGGCCACGTTCGCGCCCAGGCAGGCTGCCATGGCGATCCCGGCCGCGGCCCAGCGCCGCCGCAGGACGGTGACAAACAGGATGACGACCGTGGCGATCAGCACGGACAGGGCCGGCAGCCAGTCAAGAAGCTTATTGGCGGCATTACCCGCGGTGCCATGGATCTCGACGGCCTCGACCAGCGCCGATTCGTCGATGAACTGTCCCGTGGTGGTGCGGACGAAGAAGTAATATGTGACGGCGAGTGCGGCCAGGCAGGCCAGGGTGGCCAGCAGAAACATCGGCCCCAGGCCCTTACCCAGGCCCTTGCCGGGGTGTGACGAGGCACGGGTCGAACCCGGCTGCGGGTACCCCTCAGCCGGGTGTTTGCTCGTATGTCCCTGGCGAAAACTCATCGCTATCAGGTTCCCATAAAACTCTGCGAGCCGCCTGAGGGCAGGTTGTGTCGAGGCGGCATCCGAGGGCATTTCACCGCAATGATTCCGCCCGGCACGGCCGTGACCTGTCATCCCGCGCGCGGGTAGTGTGTGGCCATGGACACCGTGCCGAATCATCCGGATCCTGCCTTCCCGCGCTTTCATGCCAGGCCGGGGAAAGGCTGGATCAACGATCCGAACGGCCTGAGCTACGTCGACGGCCGCTACCACGTGTTCTTCCAATACAACCCGGACTCGGCTCGGCATCACGGCATCTGCTGGGGGCACCTGAGCTCCGCGGATCTGGTCCGCTGGCAGGAGGAACCGGTCGCGCTCCGGCCCCAGCCCGGTGGGCCGGACGCGCTCGGCTGCTGGACGGGGGTGGTGACCAACGACGGCGGAGTCCCCACCGCTGCCTACTCCGGCGTCGAGTCTGAGGGCGGCAACTCCCGCGTCGTCCTGGCGCGGGGCTCCGATGGCCTGACCACTTGGACACAGGACGGTCACGTGGCAGCGGGGGTACCCCCGGACCCCCGGATCACTGCTGTGCGTGATCCGTTCATCTTCCGCTTCCAGGGCCGGCGCTTCGCGCTCCAGGGTGCCGGGCTGGCATCGGGACGGGCGGCCGTCCTGCTCTACAGCCTGGACGATCTCCGCAGCTGGAAGTATGAAGGGATCTGGTTCAGCTCGGATGATCCGCTGGCTGCCCGGCACCTTCCTGCGGAGATCTGGGAGTGTCCGCAGCTGGTCAGCGTCCCGGATTCGTCCGGGGCGGAGACCTGGCTGCTGATGGTCTCGCTGTGGCTTTCCACGGACCACCACGAGCACCCGAACGGCGTCGGCTATCTCCTCGGTGCGCTCGTCCCGGGGCTAGCCGGGCTGCCGGTCTTCGCCCCGGAAACGGGCGGGAAGGCTGATCTTGGCCGCGATTTCTATGCGCCGCAGATCCTGCCGCTGCCGGAGCGGACCCTGCTCTGGGGCTGGTCCCCGGAATCGACGGGCAGCGAGGACCGGCCGGGCCGCAGCCCGGAGCAGACCGACGACGCCGGCTGGGCCGGAGTCCTGACGTTTCCGCGGCAGCTCTCCGCGCACGGCGGGGCGCTCGCCGTCGAGCCGGCAGCGGAACTCCGGGCCTACCGCGGCGTACAACACCACACGGGCGCCGCCGGAACCCTGGCCCTGCCCCCGCACGCCGAGGCCCACGTGACCGGGGGTGAGGGGCGGATCAGGCTCGTCCTCAGCTCGGCCCGGCGGCAGCGGACCGTGTTCACCGTGGCAGTGGCCGGCGGCGATGAGCTCCGGATCTTCATCGACGCTTCGATTGTGGAGGCCTACCGCCACGGTTCAGTGCCCACGACCCTGCGCGCCTACCCTGCAGCCGGTGAGGTGTGGCAGCTCGAATTGCCGCACGGGGCGTCGGCCGATGTCTGGGAACTGCGGCACCCGGGGCAGGCGTAGCGCCCCACGATAAGACAGGTAGTCCCTACTCGTGCCGCGTCGGCGGCCGGTTTCTAGAATCGTGCATACCGGACGGATTCTCCGCCGGGATAGTGCTCCTTGAGCGGGCCGGCCGAGACGAGTCTCCTGAAAAGTAGGTGGCTCACCCCCAGTCAACGCCGGCCCGCCCAAGGCACGGGGGCTCGCTCTTCGGCCGCCTCAGTTAGCCGCCACATGAGCCGCCGGTCACGCGAGCCGCCGCAGTGAGCCGCAGTAGAGTGAAAAGATGCTCAGCAACGCGGACCCGCCGTCTCCGAATCTCGCCATGAATCCCGCGCCCTCGCATGCGGCGCAGCTCCCCGTGCTGGACCAGCTCCTGGCCGGTGCCCATGTGGTGAGCCTGCCGATGCGGGTGAAATTCCGCGGCATCCTGCAGCGCGAAGCCCTGCTGCTCCGCGGCCCGCTGGGCTGGGGCGAATTCTGCCCCTTTCCCGAGTACGGCGACCCGGAGGCTTCCCGCTGGCTCGCCTCCGCCATCGAGGCCGGCTGGCAGGGATTCCCTGAGCCGCTGCGGAGCAGCATCCCGGTCAACGCCACCGTCCCCGCGGTCACGGCAGACAGGGTGCCGGACATCCTGGCCCGTTTCGGCCGGGTCGACGCCGTGAAGGTCAAAGTCGCCGAGCGCGGCCAGAGCCTGGCGGATGACGTTTCCCGGGTCGCCGCGGTCCGGGCGGCGCTGCCGGATGCCGCGATCCGGGTGGACGCGAACGGCGGCTGGAGTGTCCCGGCGGCCGTCGAGGCGCTGATCCGGCTCTCCGCCGTCGGGCTGGAGTATGCGGAACAGCCAGTGCCCGATATCGCAGGCCTGGCCGAAGTGCGGCGCCGGCTGCGGGCGGCCGGGATCCCCCTGCTCATCGCCGCGGACGAGAGCGTTCGCAAGGAGGACGACCCGATCAAGGTGGCGCGTGCCGGCGCCGCGGACCTGATCGTGGTGAAGGTGGCGCCGCTCGGGGGAGTGCGCCGCGCCCTGGACATCGTGGCGCAGGCCGGGCTCCCCGCCGTCGTCAGTTCGGCCCTGGACACGTCGGTGGGGATCCGTGCGGGGCTGGCGCTCGCCGCCGCCCTGCCGGAATTGCCGTACGCTTGCGGGCTCGGGACCGTGTCACTGCTCGCGGCCGATGTCAGCCGGGACCCGCTGGTGCCCGACGACGGCGCCATCCGGCTCCGCGACGTATCCGCCGATCCGGCGCTGCTGGCCGAGCATGCCGCTTCGCCGGAGCGCCGGGACTGGTGGCTGGACCGGCTGCGCCGCGTCCATGCAGTGCTGGCTTTGGCCCGCCCCTGAGACGCTCCCCCAGGTTCCGCCGGGGGTTTGGCTGACGCTTCCTCGGGTCTTGCGGGTTCCGCCGGCGAGTTCACCGGGTCTTCATCTGGGAGACGTCTCTCGGTAGCCCGTGACTGGCAGGGTGGCCGGGACCGCATCTCACTCCCATGGAAGGTCTCTCCATGTCTGTCTCTTCCGGACGCAAATTTTCCCTGCTCCCCATGCTCGGCCACACCAAAGGCAAGCGCAGCCCTGTCACGTGCGCGCTGAAGTGCGACAACGCCTGCTCGGGTGAAGTCTGCAACACCAGTTCCAACAGCTACTTCCGCGACATCGCCTCCGCCACCATGTCCCGCCGTGCCGCGCTCGGCTTCGGGGCCGCGGGAGCCCTCGCCGTCGCGTTCGGCAGTGCCCTGGCCTCGGCCGAGTCCGCGGTGGCCGACGGCGGTCCGGGCCTCGCGGCCGCCGCCAGGGACGGCTTCGGCCGCTCCAAGCTCACCTTCGCGGCCATCGCCCCGGTGGACGCCGCCGTCGACGCCTTCACCGTGCCTGAAGGTTTTGGCTGGCAGCCGGTCATCCGCTGGGGCGACCCGATCTTCCGCGACGCGCCGGACTTCGACCTCAACAACCAGACCGCCGCGGCGCAGGCACGGCAGTTCGGCTACAACAACGACTACACGGACATCCTCGAGGTTCCCGGCAGCAAGGGCCGCCGCGCGGTGCTCTTCGCCAACCACGAATACACCAACGAGGCCATCATGTTCCCGGCCTCGCTCCCCGCGGGCGAGGTCCGTGCCGTCGCCGCCGCCGCGCACGGACTCACGGTCGTGGAACTCGAGCGCCAGAACAGGAACAAGCCGTGGAGCTACGTCAAGGGAGCCCGGCTCAACCGCCGCTACCTCAACGACACGGTCTACGAACTCACGGGCCCGGTTGCTGGCTCCGCCCTGGTCCGGACCGTCGCCGATCCCACCGGGCGCGCCATCCGCGGGACACTGGGTAACTGCTCCGGCGGCACCACGCCCTGGGGCACAGTCCTCTCCGGCGAGGAGAACTTCAACGGCTACTTTGTCTCCCCGGGCACTTCCACCGCGGACAAGCGCTACGGACTCACCAACAAGCCGACCGCACGCCAGTGGGATCTCGACGATCCGCGCTTCAACACCAACAACGCCGGCTACGAGAACGAGACCAACCGCTTCGGCTGGATCGTGGAAGTGGATCCCTTCGACCCCACGTCCACGCCGAAGAAGCACTCCGCCCTGGGCCGCTTCAAGCATGAAGGCGCCAACGTGATCGTGGCAGACTCGGGGCGCGTGGTCGCGTACATGGGCGACGATGAGCGCTTCGACTACCTGTACAAGTTCGTCTCGGCCGCAACTTACCGTCCCGGTATAAACGCTGCCGACCGCGCCCACAATATGACGCTGCTGTCCGAGGGCAACCTGTATGTCGCCAGGTTCGAGGGCAGCTCCCCGGCGTTCCAGCTCGATGGCACAGGCAATGTCCCCGCCGACGGCGGCTTCGACGGCACCGGCCAGTGGCTGCCGCTGGTGGTGGACGGCAAGTCCGCGGTGCCCGGCATGTCGGTGGAGGAAGTGCTCGTCTACACGCGCCTGGCCGCGGACAAGGTGGGCCCCACCAAGATGGACCGCTGCGAGGACGTTGAGCCGAGCCTCCTGACCGGCAAGGTCTACGTCGCCTGCACCAACAACTCGGACCGCGGCAGTTTCGGCAAGGAAGGGGCCACCGAGGTCAACCCGCGCAACAACAACCGCGACGGCCACGTCGTCGAAATCATCGAGACCGGTGACCAGACGTCCACGGCCTTCACCTGGAACCTGCTGATGGTCTGCGGCGATCCGTCCCAGGGCGACGTCACGTACTTCTCCGGCTTCCCGGCGGACCAGGTCTCGCCCATCTCCTGCCCGGACAACCTCGCGTTCGACTCCGTCGGCAACCTCTGGATCTCCACGGACGGCGCCCCGTCAGGCATCGGCAAGGCGGACGGCCTGTTCAAGGTCACCCTCGATGGTGCCGAGCGCGGAAAGGTGGAACAGTTCCTCGCCGTCCCGCGCGACGGCGAGACCTGCGGGCCGATCATCCATGACGAGGAACGTACCGTGTTCGTCTCCGTGCAGCACCCGGGCGAGGACGGCTCGTTCGACGCGCAGCTGTCCTTCTTCCCGGACTACGTGGCGGCCGGCACGACGCCGAAGCCTGGCCAGGTCCGTGCCCCGCGCCCCTCCGTGGTCCAGGTGTTCCGCACCGGCGCCTGACCCTCCGGCGCTCCCTCGCCTCCTGCCAGCCCGACGGCGGGAGGTGGGGAGCGTCAGGGCACGGGCTGAACTGATAATTTGAACAGTGTGAATAATCCGGCCGAATTGGTTGTCCCCAGAGTCCAGGCAGCGATTGCCCGCGCGTTCGGCGAAGAGTACGGCGGAACGGATCCGGTGGTCCGGCCCTCGCAGTTTGCGGACATCCAGATCAACGCCGCCATGGCGCTGGCCAAGAAGGTCGGCATGCCGCCGCGGGACGCCGCAGCGAGGATCGTCGAGACCCTGGACCTGGACGGCATCTGCACCGCCGTCGAGATCTCCGGGCCGGGCTTCATCAACCTCACCTTCGACGGCACCTGGATCGAGGAGCTGCTTAACCACGAGGCGTCCACGGCCGCCGGTGCCGCCGCGTCTGCTGGCGTCGCGCCCGCGCCTGCCGTCGAACCCCGGCGCGTCGTCGTCGACTACTCCTCCCCCAACGTGGCGAAGGAGATGCACGTCGGGCACCTGCGCACCACCGTGGTGGGCGACAGCCTCGTCAAGGTGCTCGAGGCGCTGGGGGACACCGTCATCCGGCAGAACCACATCGGCGACTGGGGTACCCCGTTCGGCATGCTGATCGAGCACTGGCTCGAGATCGGGGAGGACTCGCCGGAGGCGGCGCTGCTGGTGGATGACCCCAGCGCCTTCTACCAGGCGGCCCGCGCCAAGTTCGACGCCTCCGCCACGGACGAGGACGGCTTCGCCACCAGGGCCAGGCTCCGCGTGGTCGCGCTGCAGAGCGGCGACCAGGAGACCTTCGCGGTCTGGCAACGGCTCGTGGCCCAGTCGAAGCGCTACTTCAACGCGATCTACTCCAAGCTCGGCATCAGCCTCACGGACCACCACATCGCCGGCGAAAGCTCCTACGACGCGCATCTGGCACAGCTGTGCCAGGAACTTGAGGACCTCGGCATCGCCCGGGTCAGCGACGGCGCCCTCTGCACCTTCCCCGCCGGGTTCACCGGCCGGGACGGCCAGCCGCTGCCGCTCATCATCCGCAAGTCCGACGGCGGCTACGGTTACGGCACCACCGACCTCGCCACCATCCGCTACCGGGTCCGGGAGCTCGAGGCCGACCGTATCCTCTACGTCGTGGGCGCGCCGCAAAACGTCCACCTGCGCATGGTCATGGCCACGGCGCGCGATGCCGGCTGGCTGCCGGACACCGTCGAGGCGGTGCACGTGCAGATCGGCAACGTGCTGGGGGAGGACGGGAAGATCCTGAAGTCCCGCTCCGGTGCCCCGGTGAAGCTCATGGCCCTGCTGGAGGAGGCCGTGGACCGGGCCCGCGCCGTCATCGACGCCGGCCGGCCCGAGCTGACCGCAGCGGAGCGGGCCGTGACCGCGCGGCAGGTCGGGATCGGGGCCGTCAAGTACGCGGACCTTTCCGTGGGGCACGACACCGAATACGTCTTTGACTTCGACCGCATGCTGGCCCTGAGCGGAAACACCGGACCCTATGTGCAGTATGCGGCCGCGAGGATCCGCTCGATCCTGCGCAAGGCCGGCGTGCTGGAACGCCATCTCGCCGCCGAAACCGACACCGCCGAAACCGACACTGTCAGTACCGACACCGTCAGTGCTGACACCGTTGGTGGGGTGCCGCCGGCGGCGGCGATCGCCGTCGTCGAACCCGCCGAACGTGCGCTCGCGCTGCACCTCCTGGAGTATGGCGCCGCGCTGAGCAGGGTGGGTGAACTGCTCGAGCCGCACCGGCTGTGTACCTATCTGTTCGAGCTCGCGCAGCTTTTCACCGCCTTCTACGACCAGTGCCCCGTGCTGAAGGCCGAGGAATCGGTCCGGGAGTCCCGGCTTGCCCTCTGCGCCCTGGTGCTGCGCCGGCTCTCCGGCGGCCTGGAGCTGTTGGGCATCGAGACGCCGGAGAACATGTGAGTCCGGCCGATCCCGGGCCGCACGGAACGGACGAGCTGGACGCACTGGACGCCGCGCGCATCGCCGTCGCGGCCTTGCTGACCGCCGGTGTGCGCTACGTGGCCGTGGCGCCCGGCTCGCGATCCGCGCCGATGGCCTACGCCCTGGCCGAGGCCGACGCCGCCGGACGGGTGCAGCTGCTGGTCCGGATCGACGAACGCGACGCCGGGTTCACGGCCCTCGGCCTCGCCCTGGCAACAGGTGCGCCGGCTGCCGTGCTCACCACCTCCGGAACCGCCGTCGGGAACCTCCTGCCCGCCGTCATGGAGGCCAACCACGCCGCGGTGCCGCTCGTCGTCATTTCAGCCGACCGGCCCGAGGAACTCCGCGGCACCGGCGCCAACCAGACCACGGCGCAGCTGGACCTGTTCGGCGACCACGTGCGCTTCGCCGTCGACGTCCCCGCCGGCAGCGACCCGCAGCGGGCCGTGGAGACGGCTCTGAGTGCGGCCACCGGCGCCTTCGAGGACAGCCCGCCCGGGCCCGTGCAGCTCAACCTGGCGTTCCGCGACCCCCTGGTCCCGGCCCCGGGCGAGAGGCTCCCGCCCGAGTCCGGCCGCCGGGTGTACCGGACCGCCCGAGGCCCCCTGGCCGTGGACTTCCCGCCGGCGGACACCGGCCTGCCGGAACGGCGCACCGTGGTGCTGGCCGGGCACGACGCCGGTCCGGTCGCCGAGGCGTTTGCCCGCGCCCACCGACTGCCGCTGCTCGCCGAACCGTCCTCCAACGCCCGCTTCGGGCCGAACGCAGTGGGCCCCTACCGGCTGCTGCTGGAGCACTTCGGACCGGAGTCCGCGCAGCCGATCGAACGCGTCGTGCTGTTTGGCCGGCCCACGCTCTCCCGGCCCGTCAGTGCCCTGCTGGCCCGTTCCGACGTCCCCTCGGCCCTGTACCAGCCGGTTCCCGTGGCCTGGTACCAGCCCGGCCGCCGCACCGAACTGCCGCTGGAGACCCTGGCGGACCTGGCTGACTTCGCCGGGCGCGGCTCCGCGGCCTGGCTGGATGCCTGGCTGCTGGCCGGGGCCGCCGCTCAGCACGCCGTCGATTCCGTGCTGGCCGGAACCGCCGCTGCCACCGGGCCGTCCGTGGGCGCCCTGGTCTGGGAACACTCGCGCGGTCAGCTGGTCCTCGGCTCCTCCAACGGCATCCGCGACGTCGACCTCGCCGGCGGGCCCGCACCGGAGCCACAGGCCACCGTGTTTGCGAACCGCGGCCTGTCCGGTATTGACGGCACCCTGGCCACCGCCACCGGCATCGCCCTCGGCGGCCGGCAGGAAACCACCGTGCTGATGGGCGACGTCACCTTCCTGCACGACGCCGGCGGGCTCCTGCTCGGCGCCGGGGAAGCCGAGCCAGGCCTCCGGATCGTGGTGCTCAACGACGCCGGCGGCGCCATCTTCGGGCTCCTGGAGCACGGCGCCGTCGACTCCTCGGGCCGCTACGGGAACGCCGTCGAACGCCTCTTCGGCACCCCGCACAGCGTGGACATCGGCGCCCTCGCCGCGGCGTACGGCGTCGCCCACCGCCACGTCAGCACGACGGCGGAGCTCGCCACGGCGCTGGCGGAGCCGTGGGCGGGCCGCCGCATCATCGAGGTGCACACGGACCGGCACGGACTCCGGGAGCTGCACGGCCGCATCAGGGCAGCCGTGGGCGCGGCCGTGGCCGGGTTGCCGGTAGCGGATTAGCCCCTGCTTCGATGCGCACGTTCGGAATACCCGCCGCGTAAGGAAATCTGCGCGTCGCAGAACGAAATGCGCATCGTCAGAGTTCTCCACATCACCGCGCCAAGGGATGGCGCCGGCGTTCAGTGGCTGGGATCTTCGTTCCATGAACGAGTTACCCCGGCTGATCCTGACCCGTGACCACGTGCAACAGGGAGTCACGCCCAAGGAGCTCGCCACCCGCTGCAAGTCTGGCGCGCTGGTCCGCGTGCGTCAGGGGAACTACGTTGACGGGAAAGCGTGGAGGGCGCTGAGGTTTTGGGAGCAGTACCGTCTGCGGGTCAGCGCCGCGGCCGAGGCATTTCTCTGCCCCGACGATTTTCGCGAGGCACCCCGCCGCACCGAATCCATTGAACGAGTCGGCCGGTTTGTAGCGGAAACGGTCGATTTGTCGACCCCTTCGGAGTTCACCGTGCGCATTGAACGGAGCCCGTTTGGCCCGGGTACGGCGGCGAGAGTTTGGTTGTAAGTGAACGAACCGACCCAATCCCTCGTCGTTATGGCTGGAGCCGGTCTTTGGCGCCGCAATATTCACTTCTCCATCTGTAAGCCGAGCCGAGGAAGAATCATGATGAAAATCAGTAACCGTCGAATTGCCGCTGTTGTTGGCTCTGTGGGGGTGTTGGGCGCGATTGTGGCCGGCGCTGCAAGTGCGAGTCCGACGCCGGAGAAGTCTGTCCCTGCCGCATCGGAAAAGCATCCAGTGGAGATCGAGGTGTTTGCCCCTGGAAAGGGCGATAACGCCGGGATCGCTGGTGCTGGCTGGTTCGTCGATCTGAGTGTGCGGTACGACGGCGGCCTGGCCGCAGCAGGCTTCACCGGTCTGCAGCTCACCGGGCCCGCCGCGCATGCGAACACGGCGCCCTTTCCCGGGTCGTTCTCCACCGGTCAGGATGATCGTCTGCCGGGCCTCGTTGTCCTCGCCTCCACCACCAATAGCACCATCAAGGGCTTCTCCGGTCCCGGCACGAATCTGGCCAACCTTTTCAATCTCACCGGCGTGACCGACCGTTCGAAAAAGGGCGCTGAAATTTGGGATTCCTGGATCGTCGGCGCCCCGATTGCGGGTCAGGACGTGGACAGCATCCTGACCGTCGCTGTGATCGCCGACCTCAACCACGACGGGATCTACAACGATGCCCCGAGCGTCGTGCCGGACGCCAACGTCGATGGCACGATTGATGCACGAGATCTCGAAGCCATCGGAGTCGCGTCCAAGATCACAACCATCCCGTTCCACATTTCAGGCGACCCCAAGTAGCGCGACGCTGTTGTTGGCCACCGCGAACACGCTGCACGGGTCTGCAACCGCGGCGTGATTTCGGCCGGCAGAAGAGCCGAAGGCACCACCGGGCCGGGTCGGCTGTCAGGACAGGCCTTACATGGCGTCAGCGCCGCTGGGCTTCTTGCCTTTCGGCGCGCGCCCGCTCCCGGAACGGGTCTGGCGGCAATGGCCGCCAGGTCCCGGGCCGGGCCCGGTGGAGGTCTGCTGCCGGTCTGCGACGGGCCTGTGGACCACGGTTAACCGATGGTGGCCCGAGATCGAGACATTGATCAAAACGCGGGTAACCACGGCCAAGGTTGAGGCATCGAACACGATGGTCAAAACATCAAGCGCATTGGCCGCGGGTTCCGGAACGCGAAGAACTATCAAGCACCTATCCTGTTAGTCAGTGCCTCCCGGACGGTGGCAGGAATATTCTTGCCAGCGGGGTTTCACCACGAACCGTGAAGAGCCACGCTGCTGGCGCGATTGTTTGGTTCTTTAGCCGGGAGTTGCCATGAATGCGTTCTCTCCGGAATCGGTCAGTCACGTCAGCCGAATTATCCTACGTGCCTCACGCGACGCGTCGGTCCTGATCTCAAAAATAGACCTACAGAGGAGCCGCACTTTATGAACAAGCGAATCAGTACAACCATGGCGACGATATCCCTGATCGCGCTGGCCTTTACCGGCTGCGACGCCTCAACAGATACCGCCAGCGGCGCAAAATCCCCGTCCACCGGTGCCACGGGCAGTTCGGCCCCGGCGGCTCCCGAAGACAGTAGAGCCGGATTTGACGCCGATATTACCAATAACTCCCTTGCGGTGAGCCCGGATGAGAAAACCGCGGTAGTCTCGGACAGCCGCGAAAAGTCACTCCTGATCTATGACCTGGCCGAAGGTGGGCTGCGCAAGAAGATCGGTGGCTTTGGCACGCCGCGGAACATTGTGTTTATTAATGACGGCTCGCAATTTGTCGTCTCTGACAGCAGCCTCGGCACCCTCCGTTTTTACAGCACGGAGGACTATACGCTGCAGGATGAAGTCGTGGTTGGACCGGGAGCATTCGGAACCGCGGTAAGTCCGGATGGAAAGACCATATATGTGAATAACCAGGCACATAGTTCCGTCACGGTCGTCGATCTTGAGTCACGGAAACCGACCGACGTTATCACCGGTTTTTCCCAGCCAAGGCAAGGCATCAAGGTATCTCCGGACGGAAAGCATGTCTTTGTGACGAACTTCGAGGGCGATAAGGTCACCGTTGTCGACGCCGTCAGCAGGAAGATTATCCGCGAACTGACCGGATTCTCCAAGATTCGGGGAATCTCCGTGGCCGCTGACGGGAACACACTGTATGCCGCAAACAGCGGGCGCAACAGTATCTCCGTGGTCGACTTACGGACGGGAGATATAGCGAACGAAATCGTAGTCGGTCGCGAACCGTACGGTGCCGCCCTATCACCGGACGGCAAACTTCTTTTTGCCAGCAATAAGGCCGACAACACCATTGACGTAATCGACGTCAACGAAAACACGGTCGTGAAGACACTCGAGGGCTTCAAAGAACCCCGCCAGGCAATTGTCTTCAGCCATGTCCAAAATCGGGCGTATGTGTTGAACCGGGACCTTTCTGTTGCCCGGGTGAATGTCGAAGACCTTTCCTTAACAGACACGGTCCGGGAATAAACCGGTGAAGGCCGGCCGCTCATATCAAGGCCGGGCCATCAAACTCTTGTAGGGGCAAGAATCCAGTCCGACCATAGAAGGCCCAGGTCTCAGCCATATCAGCTGCAGCGACCTGGGCGGAAAAGAAGTCTCTGGCCGGCTGCAGATCACCGATTCGACCGTTTTGAGCATCAGGAAGCTGACCGCGCCCGGTGTGCCCCGCCGTCGAACCCGCTCCGCAGGCTAACCATGACGCTCAACCCGCCCCACGACGCGCAAATGCCCTGCCGTTAGCGGAATTCCCGGCAGCGACAGGGCATTTGCGCATCGTCAGGCGCGAGGCGTAGACCGGGCTAGAGCACCCGGCTGAGGAACTCCTTGGTGCGGTCGTGCTGCGGGTTGGCGAGGACCTCACGGGGGTCGCCGGACTCCACCACCACGCCGCCGTCCATGAACGTCAGCCGGTCGCCCACTTCCCGGGCAAAGCCGATCTCATGGGTCACCACGATCATGGTCATGCCGGACTTGGCGAGGTCCTTCATGACGTTCAGGACGTCGCCCACCAGCTCGGGGTCAAGGGCGGACGTGGGCTCATCAAAGAGCATGAGCTCCGGCTCCATGGCCAGGGCCCGGGCGATCGCCACCCGTTGCTGCTGGCCACCGGAAAGCTGCGAAGGGTAGTGGTCGGCACGGTCCGCCAGTCCCACGCGGTCCAGGAGCTCAAGTGCTTTCTTCCTGGCTGCGGCCCGGGACTGGCCCTTGACCTGAACGGGCGCCTCCATGATGTTGTACAAGGCTGTCTTGTGCGGGAACAAGTTGAACCGCTGGAACACCATGCCGATTTCGCGGCGCTGGGCGGCGATCTCCGTAACTTTGAGGTCATGGAGCCTGCCGTTGACCTCGCGGTAGCCGATCAGCTGACCGCCCACGGAAATGCGTCCGGCGCTGATGGTCTCCAGCAGGTTCACGCAGCGCAGCATGGTGGACTTGCCCGAACCGGACGGCCCGATCACAACGGACACCTCGCCCTGGTTGACGGTCAGGTCGATGCCGCGCAGCACGTGGTGCTGGCCGTAGTACTTGTGAAGGCCCTCGATCCGCACCAGCGGCTTCTCAGCGGTGATCGTCATTTTGCCTCCTCCTCGGGAAAGTCCATCTTCAGGGCCGGCTCCGCCTCGGCGCTCGTCGCCACGGCGGCGGCGGCCTTGGCGGCCGCCGGGTTCATGGCGGCGGGAACCAGATTGTCCACGCCCTTGCCGTAGTAGGCCTCGATGAAGTGCTGGCCCACCATCAGCAGGCTGGTGATGACGAGGTACCAGATGGCTGCCACGATCAGCAGCGGTACGGGCAGGTACGTCCGGTTGGCCAGGGTGTTGGTGGCGAAGGTCAGGTCCAGGGTAAACGGCACTGCAAGGACCAGGGACGTGGTCTTCAGCATGCCGATGGTTTCGTTGCCGGTGGGCGGCACGATCACGCGCATGGCCTGCGGCAGGATGATCCGCCACATGATCTTGGTCTTGCCCATGCCTAGGGCCTCGGCGGCTTCCATCTGCCCCCGGTCCACGGACTTCAGGCCGGCCCGGAAGATTTCCGCCAGATAGGCGGACTCGTTCAGGCCAAGGCCCAGGATCGCCGCAGCCAAGGCAGTGACGACGGCGCTGGTGTCCAGGCTGAAGAACTCCGGGCCGAACGGGACTCCCGCGCTGATCTTGGGGTACAGGACGGAAATCAGTCCCCAGAAGATCAACTGGGTGTACACGGGAGTGCCGCGGAAGAACCATACCCAGACCCAGCTGGACCAGCGGAACACCGGGTTTTCCGACTGGCGCATGAACGCCAGGAGGATGGCAAGGACAATCGCCAGGACCATGGAGGCAACAGTCAGCAGCAGGGTCCAGCCGACACCCTGGACCACCTTGGTGTCCAGGATGTAGGTCCCCACGATGTCCCAGCGGAAGTTGGGGTTGGTGACGAGGCTCTGCAGGAACAGGGCCAGCACGCCGAGAATAACGAGGGCGCTGATCCAGCGGCCTGGATGCCGCACCGGCACTGCCTTATTCAGCACCGGTGCTGCGTGGTTTTCCTGATGGCGGTCCATCTGCGCACCTGATTTGTGGTCGGCTGCGGGAAGACTCAAGATCCGGCCGCCGGGTTGACCTCGGACTTGGTGATGGCGCCTTCGGCGTTGCCCCAGCCCTGCAGGATCTTCTTATACGAACCGTTTTCGATGAGCTTCGTGACAGTCTTCTGGATGACGTCGGCCAGTGCGGTGTCGGACTTGGCCACGGCGATGCCCTGCGGGGCGGAGTCGTAGACGTCGCCGAGCTTTTCGAGCTGGCCGCCGGTCTGGGTCAGGGCGTAGCCGATGATGGGCGAGTCCGCTGCCATGGCGTCGATGCTGCCGTTGACCAGCCGGGTGGTGACGTCCGTCTGCGTCTTGAGCGTGATGATGTTGATGGGCTGCTTGCCGTCCGCGGCGCACTTCTTGTTGCGTCCCGCCAGGTCCGGATCTTCCTGGACGGTGCCGGTCTGGACGCCGATGGACTTGCCGCAGACGTCATCCAGGGAGAACTTCTTCGGGTTGCCCTTCTGCACGGCCCAGACTGTGCCTGCATTGAAGTAGCTGACCATGTTCACGGCGCCGAGTCGCTCGGGGTTGATCGTGAAGGAGGAGATGCCGAGGTCGTACTTCGGTCCCAGAGCGGGCAGGATGCCGGTGAATTCGGCCGTCTGCACCTGGACCTTCAAGCCCAGGGTGGCGCCGATCGCCTTGGCGATGTCGACGTCGTAACCCACGGGGGTCTGGCCGTCGGGGGCGAGGAATTCTGCCGGCGCGTAGCTGGTGTCCGATCCCACGGTCAGCGTGCCCTTGGACTTGATGGCCGCGGGAACCAGGGCCGCCAGGGCATCGTCCTTCTGGACTGTGGAGGGGTCAAAGCTGGCATTGGCGCTGCCGGACGGCGAGGCCGCGCCGGACGGGCCGGTCTCGGAGGCGTTGGTGCAGGCCGAGAGTGCCAGTGCCCCGATGGCGAGAACGGTTGCGGTCTTGAGCCTGGAGTTGCTCAGCAGCGAGCGGGAAATCTGCATTTTCTTACCTTTTGTTGCAGGAGGGATGCGTAACTAAGTCGGTTTATAGTGTATCGCCGAACAAGAGATGTACGTCACAGAAAACTAAGTTTCACTATTGGATAACAAATGGGGGGTCAAATGCAAGGGTTCTTCGCCCGGGAGTGTCTCTAATCCCGGATGTCAGCTGCTGATGCCGAGGGATTCCAGCATCGGCCGGAACTTCGCCCAGGTCTCCGCGAGCTCGGCTTCGGGCAGCGAGCCCTCCACGATGCCGCAGCCGGCGTACAGCCGGGCGGTCTCCGGCGATTCGATGACCGCACCGCGCAGCGCGATGCCCCATTCGCCGTTGCCGGCCGCGTCGAGCCAGCCGACCGGGCCGGCATAGGGGCCGCGGTCCAGGTGCTCGAGTTTGCGGATGAGGGCGCCGGCCACCGTGGTGGGGGTGCCGCAGACGGCCGCGGTGGGGTGGAGCGCGTTGATCAGGGCGAGGCAGGTGGGCACGTGGCCTTCGACCTCGGTCAGCTCGGCCTTCACGTCCGAGGCCAGGTGCCACACGTTCGGAAGCTCCAGGATGAAGGGCTCGCTGTGCGCGTTCATCGCCTCGGAGAAGGGGGCCAGCTGGGTGGTGAGCGACTGGATGGCGATGTCGTGCTCGTGCCGCTGCTTTTCGGATCCGGCCAGCACGCGCTCCGCGAACTCCAGGGGTGAGCCGGCCATCCCCTCGGCATCGCGGCGGTCCAGGGTCCCGGCCAGGACGCGGGCCTGCGCCGTGCGGCCTTCCACCTGGATCAGCATCTCGGGGGTGGAACCGACCAGCCCGTCCACCCCGTAGGTCCAGCATTCGCGGTAGCGGACGGCGAGCTCCCGGAGCACCTCAGCCGCGTTGACACCGTCCGGCACGGTGGCCACGATGTCCCGCGCAAGCACCAGCTTTTGCAGCTTTCCGGCCCGGATCTCTTCGACGCCGGCCGCCACGGCGGCCATCCAGTCCGCTTCACTGAGGGAGCCTGTTTGAAGCGTCGCTTTGGCTGCCGGCGCCAGTGAATGCCCGACGGCGGTGCCCGCCTCAGCGGGCACGCCGGGTGCGTGGGCATCACCGGAGGGTGCGTCTTGCCAGCGTGCCAGGGCGGCGAGGGCGCCCGCTTCGGTGAGGTCGCCGTCGTCGAACGTCAATTGGGTGAGCCAGGCGCGGCCGTCACGGAGCCCCACCACGATTTCGGGGACGATCAGCCGCGACTCGTGTGCGGAAACCTTGGAAAAGGCGAAGGAGCCGAAGGCCACGGGTCCGGTGCCGGGGCGTTCCACGGAGTCCGTGATGTCCGCTTCCAGGACCAGGTGGCGCCACCAGATGTCCGCCTCGAGGAAGCGCTCGGGGCCGGTGGCGGTGAACCGTGCTATCTCGCCGAAGCCCACCAGGCCGGCTTCGCGCCGGGTCCAGCAGAGGACGTCGTCTCTGACCAGAAACGACGGCAGCCCCCCGGGAGTTGATTCTCCATTCAGAGGGACTGTCAAGGTGCGGAACGTGCTGGTCATGATTGGACAACCATACTCCGGAGTGAGGACACTTCCGTTCCCGGCTGCCTAGGGCCGGGCCGCAGCACCTATGCCCGGGCTGGCCTTCGCGTCCGCCGTTCCGGCTGCGCCGGTGCGGCGAAGAGCTCCGGACGGGACTCGCGGATGCTGATGACGTCCTCCAGAATAAAACGCAGATGGCGGCGCAGGCGGTCCTCAGCAGCACCGAGGTCCCCTGCAACCAGGGCGTCCAGCACCTCGCGGTGGTCTCCAGCGTAAGCCGGGATTCCGCGGAATCCGCTCAGGCCAAGGTAGCGTGCCCGGTCCAGATGCCCTTTCGCGTTTGCCACGGTTGCCCAGGCCGTCTCGTGTCCGGCGATGGCCAGCAGCGACCGGTGGAACTCTTCATCCAGAGGGTAGAACTCATCCCGGGAAGTGCAGCGGTCCTGCCGGTCCAGGAGCTCCCGCAGTGCGTCGACGTGATCTGGCGTAAGGTTCTGAGCGCATTCCTTCAGGGACGCAACCTCGACGGCTTCACGGATAAATTGCGCCTGAGCCACGATCTGAGGATCTATATAGGTCACGTATGTGCCGCTTTGCGGGCGGATCTCTACCAGCCCTTCCTGCGCGATCAGCAACAGGGCCTCGCGGATAGGCTGCCTGCTGGTGCCCAGGATGAGGGCGAGTTCGTTTTCCGAGAGGAGCGCCCCGGGTGCGTCAAGTCCCGTAATGATCCGGTCCCGGATCTGCGCGTACGCCATCATCCGGGCGGACGTGCGGGGCAGGGCAGGGGTGGCGGGCATGCCTCAACCCTAGTGGCGCGTCATAGAAATTCAATCCGGGAAAAACTGTTGACTAACTTGTATGGCAGTGCTTGAATGGCAGTTAATTGCCCCGGCGTGTCCGATGATGGATGCGCTGGACACGCCCAATGACGGGCCTAAGGAACAGAGGGGTTCATGACGGCAACAATCCAGATCGGCGCAACGCAGCGCTCATCCAAAGACTTGATCAGAACAGCAGTATCCGGCTGGCTCGGCACAGCCATGGAATACATGGACTTCCAGCTCTATTCGCTGGCCGCAGCCATCATCTTCCCCAAAATCTTCTTCCCCAACTTCGACCCCGTAGTCGGCCTGCTGGTCGCCTTCATCACCTACGGCGTCGGCTTCCTGGCCCGCCCCGTGGGTGCCTGGTTCTTCGGACGCATGGGTGACCGCGTGGGCCGCAAGAAGGTCCTGGTCATCACCATCATGATGATGGGCGTGTCCACCATGCTCATCGGGTTCCTCCCCGGTTACGCCCAGATCGGGATCGCGGCGCCGATCCTGCTGGTGGTCCTCCGCCTGGCGCAGGGCTTCGGCGCCGGCGCCGAACTCTCCGGCGCCTCGGTCATGCTGGCCGAGTACGCCCCGCCCAAGAAGCGCGGCCTGATCGCCTCCTTCGTCTGCCTGGGCACCAACTCCGGCACCCTGCTGGCCTCCGGCCTGTGGGTCCTGCTGACCCTCCTGCCCGAGGAAGCCCTCATGAGCTGGGGCTGGCGCCTGCCGTTCATCGCCAGCATCGGCATCACCCTGTATGCACTGTGGATGCGCCGGAACCTCAAGGAAAGCCCGGTCTTCGAAGAGACGCGTCAGCAGATGGCCGAGGAAGCCGCTGAAGCCAATCTCGCCTCCGCAGCATCCGGTCAGCCCGCGGTCAAGGCTTCCGTGGCCCGCAAGGGCAAATCGTTCTTCCTGGCGATGGCCCTGCGGATCGGCGAATCCGGCAACTCGGCCATGATCCAGACCTTCCTCATCGGCTACATCGTCACCGGCCTGAAAATGGACAAGGGCGTGGGTACCTTCGCGCTGCTCATCGGCTCGATCCTCGGCTTCGCCACGGTCCCGCTCGCGGGCTGGCTGTCCGACAAGTTCGGCCGCCGGATCATGTACCGTGCCCTCTCCGGCTTCCAGATGCTCTTCGCCATCCCGGCCCTCCTGATGATGCAGTCCCGCGACCCGTTCCTGGTCTCGCTCGCCCTGATCATCGGCCTGTCCGTCTCCGTGCTGGGCATGTTCTCGGTGCAGTCGGCCTACGTCAACGAGCTCTTTGGCTCCCGCAACCGCTACACCCAGCTGGCCATGGCCAAGGAAATCGGCGGCGTGCTCTCCGGCGGCCTGGCCCCCATCATCGCCGCAGGCCTGCTGGCACTGTTCACCAACTCCTGGTGGCCGGTTGCCGGAATGATGGTCCTCTACTCCGCCATCGCCTTCGTGGCCACCTTCTTCGCACCCGAAACCAAGGGACGCGACCTGACCCTCGTGGAGGACGCAGTTTGAAAGCCGTAGTTGTCCATTCCGCCGGAGACCTGCGCCTCGAGGACCGTCCGGACCCGGCCTGCCCGGCCGGCTCGGTGATCGTCGACGTCGAATACGGCGGAATCTGCGGCTCGGACCTGCACTACGTCAGCCACGGCGCCTCCGGGCTCAGCATCCTGGCCGACCCCATGGTCCTGGGCCACGAGGTTGCGGGCAGGGTCTCCGTGCTCGGCGAGGGCGTGGAGGGCTTCGCGGTGGGCGACGCCGTGACTGTCCACCCGGCAGTGCATTGCACCGACTGCACCGAGTGCCTGGCGGGGCGGACCAACCTGTGCCCGCAGGTCACCTACTACGGCAGCGCAGCTCACCGTCCGCACACAGACGGGGCTTTTGCCTCCCGCAAGGCCGTCCCGGGCGGTCAACTGCGGCTTTTGCCTGCCGGGGTAACCACCCGGCAGGCAGCGGTGGCCGAACCGCTCGCCGTCGCGATCCATGCGGTGAGCCGCGCAGGCGGGCTGGACGGCAAGACCGTTCTGGTCAACGGTGCCGGGCCAATCGGCGCGCTGCTGGTGGCCGCCGCGCGCCGTGCCGGAGCCCGCTTTATTTATGCCAGCGATCTCTCCGAAACCTCTCTTCAGATCGCGAAGCAGATGGGAGCAGACGAGGTGGTGCTCGTTGGATCCGCACCGCTGCCCGAGGTGGACGTAGCGTTTGAAGCGTCGGGGGCATCTCGGGCTCTGGGCGGCGTGCTTGCCGCCGTGCGCCGTGGCGGGACGGTGGTCCAGGTGGGGAACCTGGCCGCGGGACCCATCACTGCTGAGCTTGCGGCATTGGTGTTCCGTGAGATCGATTACCGCGGCACGTTCCGCTTCGCCGGGGAGATGACAACGGCGCTGGAGTACCTGGCCGATGGCCTGGATGTGGAACCGCTGCTGACCCACACCTTCGATGCGGGTGATGTTGCGGAGGCGTTTGCTGTGGCGGCGGACCGCAGTACCGGCTCATCGAAAGTGCTTCTCAAATTTGTCTGAGACAATGTCATGGTGAACCGAGCATCCTTGGATAAGCGTCCGGACGAAGTAGCGACGATGTTTGACGACGTCGCCCCTAAATACGACGTCGTCAACGACGTCCTGTCCATGGGGCAGACGCGCCGCTGGCGCCGGGTGGTGGTCGAGGCCATGGACGTGAAGGCCGGCCAGCGCGTGCTCGACCTCGCCGCCGGGACCGGAACCTCCAGCGAGCCGTATGCCGACGCCGGCATCGACGTGATCGCCTGCGATTTCTCCCTCGGCATGCTCAAGGTCGGCAAGCGCCGCCGCCCGGACATCGACTTCATCGCCGGTGACGCCACCCGCCTGCCCTTCGCCGACAACACCTTTGACGCGAGCACCATCTCCTTCGGGCTGCGCAACGTCAACGAACCGAAGAAGGCCCTGGCCGAGATGCTGCGGGTCACCAAGCCCGGCGGCAGGCTGGTCATCGCCGAATTTTCCCAGCCGGTCGTGCCGCTGTGGCGCACCATGTACACCGAGTACCTCATGCGTGCGCTGCCCGCCATCGCCGTCAAGGTCTCCTCCAACCCGGACGCCTACGTCTACCTCGCCGAGTCCATCCGCGCCTGGCCGGACCAGGACCACCTGGCCGCCTGGCTGCAGGAAGCCGGCTGGAACAACGTCACGTACCGGAACCTCAACGGCGGCATCGTGGCGGTGCACCGCGCGCAGAAGCCGGCGGGCCCGGCAACTGGCCCCGCCGCGGGCGCGACCGCACTCGCGGCCCACACCGGCCCCGTGGCGAAGCTGCGCCGCAACATCACCCGGCCCGCGCGTTAGCTTGCTGCCGCTGTGAATGTACTGATCGTCGGCGCGGGGCCCGCCGGGTCCACCGCCGCCTACCACCTCGCCAAGGCCGGCATTGACGTCACGGTGCTGGAGAAAACCGGCTTCCCCCGCGAGAAGGTCTGCGGCGACGGCCTCACCCCGCGCGCCGTCCGCGAGATCCAGAAACTGGGCCTCCCGCATTCCGAGGAAGACGGATACCGGCACAACAAGGGCCTCCGGCTGATTGCCCGCGGCCGCACCATTGAAATTCCTTGGCCCGAGCTGGCGGACTTTCCGCAGTACGGCCTGGTCCGCACGCGCCTGGGCTTCGACGAGGAACTCGCCCGCCATGCCCAGTCGGAAGGCGCCGTCCTGCTGGAACGGCATAGCGTCACCGAAGCGCTGCGCTCGGACGATGGCCGCGTCGTCGGAGTGCGCGCCGCCCTGGTTGACGAGTCCGGACGCAAGACGGGAGAGACACGCGACTTCCATGCCGACGTCGTCTTGGCCGCTGACGGCAACTCTTCCCGAACGGCGGTGTCGCTGGGTCTCCAGAAGCGCGACGACCGGCCGCTGGGCGTCGCCGTGCGCACCTACTTCACCAGCCCGCGGCACGACGACGACTGGCTGGAAGGCTGGATGGAGCTCCCCGGCCACGACGGCGCGCTGCTTCCGGGCTACGGCTGGGTGTTCGGCGTCGGCGACGGCACCTCCAACGTGGGCCTGGGCGTCCTGAACTCCTCCAAGGAATTCGGCAAGCTCGACTACAGGCAGGTCCTCCGGGACTGGACCGCGGGCATGCCGCCCGAGTGGGGCTTCACTCCCGAAAACCAGGTGGGGGAGATCCGGGGGGCCGCTCTGCCGATGGGCTTCAACCGCACCCCGCACTACTCCCCGGGCGTCCTCCTGCTGGGCGACGCCGGCGGGATGGTGTCCCCGTTCAACGGCGAAGGCATCTCCTACGCCATGGAATCCGCCCGGTTTGCGGCCGAGTTCATCATCGATGCGGGCACCTTGCAGCGGACCTACGCCCGGTGGACGAACGACGACGCCGACCTCCACTTCAGGGGGTATGCGGACTACGTGCGCGGGCAGTGGGGCAGCCACTTCACCCTAGGCCGCGCCTTTAGCTCGGCGATAGGCAGGCCTTCCGTGATGAAGCTCGCGCTGCGGACCGGCATGCCGCTCCCCGCGCTGATGCGCTTTGCGGTCCGGCTGATGGCCAACGTCACGGATGCCAGTGCGATGGGATTCGAGGACAGGGTGATCCGGCTCTTGGAGGCGCTGGTGCCCGCCACGTCCAACACCTCCTTGCCCCCTTCCAGCTACCCATCAGCGGTTTCCGCAACAAAAAGTTAGGGTTAACCCGTGACCAACTCTGCAGACCAAAGCTGGACGCACGCCGGGCACGGCCTGCCTAGCGCTGAACCCGATCTCAACACCACCGCCATCGCCACCGGCCTCCAGCTGCCGGCCGGCTTCGCGGCGATTGCGGGGGACCCGGAACTGGGCCCCGCGATCACCACGAACCTGGCGCGTGTGGAAAAGAAACTCCGGGAAGCCATCGCCAACTCGGATCCGCTGGCCGACGCAACGTCGCGTCACCTCGTGGAGGCCGGCGGCAAGCGCATCCGGCCGCTGCTGACACTGCTCTGCGCCCATCTGGGCGATGCCTCGCGTCCCGCCGTCGTGCAGGCCGCCGTCGTAGTCGAACTCACCCACCTGGCGACCCTCTACCACGACGACGTGATGGACTCAGCACCCTTCCGCCGCGGCGCCCCCACGGCCCACGAGGTCTGGGGTAACTCCGTCGCGGTCCTCACCGGCGACCTGATCTTCGCCCGGGCGTCCATCCTGGTCTCCGAGCTCGGTTCCCGCGCGCTCGGCATCCAGGCCCGCACCTTTGAGCGGCTCTGCCTGGGCCAGCTGCACGAGACGGTGGGCCCGCGCCCCGACGAGGACCCGGTGGCGCACTACCTGTCCGTCATTGCGGACAAGACCGGCTCGCTTGTGGCCGCCTCCGGCCAGCTCGGCGCGATCTTCGCCGGCGCCGATGAGGCCTACGAGCCGCTGCTGGTGGAATACGGCGAAAAAGTCGGAGTGGCCTTCCAGCTCGCCGACGACGTCATTGATGTCACCGGCATCAAGGTCAAGTCCGGCAAGTCCCCGGGCACCGATCTGCGCGAAGGCGTGCCGACCCTGCCGGTGCTGCTGCTGCGCAAGGCCGCCGGGGACGGCGACCAGTCCGCCGTCGAACTGCTGAGACTGATCGACGGCGACCTCAGCTCGGATGAGGCGCTGGCCGCGGCCGTCGCGGGCCTCCGCGAGCACCCGGTCACCGCGGAATCCTGGGTGGTGGCGCGCGCCTGGGCCGACGAGGCCATCGCCGCACTGGATCCGCTCCCCGAGGGTGTGGTGAAGTCCTCACTGACGAGCTTCGCGCGGGCCGTAGTGGACCGCAGCAGCTAACCGCCGGTCCAGACCCGGCCGGTCCAGATCCGCCTGGTCCAAACCCGCAGGAACGGAATGGCCCCGGTTCCTCACAACGTCGGAGTCGTTGTGCCGAACCGGGGCCATTTCTCCGTTCGCATCAGGTTCGCCGGAGGTCATTGGCGAACCCATGAATGAGCCTATGACAGAAATGTCACAGTGTCTAGGGGCGCTGTAAATCAATCTGTCACAGCGTTTTGATGCTGTCCGGGGCCACTTCGAGGCTCGCCAGGACACCCCAACCGTCCGAACGGCGGCGTGTTCGTGTCGAAGTGCCCCTCGACGGGTTTGGACCTTGTCCACATGCCAGCGCCGGGCACGTCTGCGGGCGCCGCGAACAGGGCAGATTGGGGGAATGCAGCCTCCCACCTTCCTGGCCTCGCGCGGCGGGTCAGCCACCGCAGCCGAGCTTCTGCGGGCTGGATTCGGCCGCAGCGGAATCAGCACGGCACTGTCGGCCGGAACTCTGGTGAGAATCCGCCGGGGCCACTACGGCCTGCCGCAGGACAGCCGTCGGCCGGGGGACATCAGCGTCAATTTTCTGCTCGGAAAGCCTCGTGGCAACCGGAATGCCCGGGCCAGATCAGTCCTGGACCTGGTCATTCCGCGGGCTGATTCGTTGCTGGAAGTCTTGGCCAACGTTGCTTTCGTCCGGGCCGGTCTGCATGTCCGCCGACATGTGCAGATTCCGGGTGTGGGGGAAGTGGAATTCCTGATTGAGGACTGCCTCGTGGTGGAGACCGACGGCGGCACACATTTGGAGCCGCTGCAGGTGAAGAAGGACCGGAAGCGGAACAACGCTACCATCGTCGGGGGACACCTTGTGCTCAGATACGGCTACGACGACGTCGTCCGTCACCCCGGGCGGATGGTCGCCGAGGTGCTCGCGGTGCTCGAACAGCGCCGTGGGGGAGCGGCCCGTGAAATCCAGTAGGCGGCCGCCGCCGGGGGCTACTTTGAAGCCCTGAATCCGGGCATCCAGGTCCGGCGACGGCGTGTCCGTGTCAATGTGCTCCCGGACGGCGTGAGGGCCGCCACCAGGGGAGGCTCAGTCCTCGTCTTCGTCGTTGAAGGCCCACTCGAACATGTCGAAGACGAATTCGGAAAAGGTTCCTTCTTCGCTTTTCCACTGGCCGCGGGCGTTGTTGCGGCGGTACACAATCGGATCCGGGACGCTGAGGTCACCGATGCGGAAGCCCCAGGTGAACTGCTCTTCCTCGTCCTCGAGGAACATCAGGAAGCCTTCGTCATCGACCTCGAGCTCTTCGGGATCCCAGAAGTAGTGGTACGCCTCCATCAGGTCCTCGCAGCCGCCGAGGGCCAGGTAAAACTCCCTCAGGACCATCGGCACCTGGAACTGGTGCTCTGCGAGGGCCCCATCCAACTCCTCCGCCGCCAGGCCGTCTTCTTCCTGCCATTCGTCTTCGAGATACTTCGGGACAAGCGCGCGGAATTTCTCGAGGAACATGTCAGTCATGCTCTCATCCTAGCTAATCCTTAGCTGCCGCTCTTCGCCGCGTCCGGGCCGAGGCGGTGCCAGCCTCGGACGGCCAGCGGAACGTACCAGTGGCGCCGCCAGGCCGCCACGCGGAAGGTGAAAACGAGGGCGGCCACGGCACTGGCCGTCACTGCGTTGAAGGTCCCCGTGAGGGACAGCAGCACCGTCAGGGACGCCCCGGCGAAAGCCGGCAGGGCGTAGAGGTCCTTGGGGTCGAACAACTGGGGGACCTCGTTGGCGGTGATGTCCCGCAGGAGGCCGCCGCCCACCGCCGTCGTGACCCCGAGCAGGACCGCCGCAACCGGGTGCATCCCGGCGGCCAGGGCCTTGAGGGTGCCGGTGATGCAGAACAGGGCCAGGCCGCCGGCGTCGAAGAGGATCAGCAGCGAGGTGAAGCGCTGGACGCTGGAGAACAGAAAGTAGACCAGCACCGTGGCCAGGAGCGGCGGGGCGAGGTATGCGGGGTTCGTGAAGGCCGCGGGCGGGCCGGCGTTGATGATGATGTCGCGGATGACGCCGCCGCCGAGGCTGACCACCGAGGCCAGCAGCAGGGAGCCGATGATGTCGAACTGCTTCCGCGCCGCGAGCAGGGACCCGGAGACCGCGAAGAAGAAGACGCCGGCCAGGTCCAGCCAGAGCAGTACAAGGCTAAAGGCGAAGGTCATGGGGCGTCCCGGTCGATTGCAAGGGGGCGGATAGGGCGGCTCCAAGGTTACGCTAACGGCTATGAATAGCCCCATCCTGATCGCCTGCGCCCACGGTACCTCCAGCGCCCTCGGCGCCGCGGAGGTCAACGCGCTCCGGGACGGCATCGCCGCGCTGCGTCCCGGACTCGACGTCCGCGAGGCCTACGTCGACGTCCAGGACCCCGATCTGCCCGCCGTGGTGGCAGGCCTCCCGGCGGGCGAGACCGCCGTCGTCGTGCCGCTGCTGCTCAGCGTCGGCTACCACGTCAAGGTGGACATCGCCCGGGCGGTGAAGAGCCGGCCGGAGACCTTCGCGGCTGCCCCGCTGGGGCCCGATCCGCGGCTCGCGGCCCTGATCGACGAGCGGCTCCGGGAATCCGGCGTGACCGACGACGACGCCGTGATCCTCGCCGCCGCCGGTTCCTCCGATGCCACCGCCGCGCAGAACGTCGAGGAGCTTGCCGGGCAGTTGCGCACGCTGCGTTCCAACCGCATCGTGGCTGCGTACGGCGCCTCCGCGAAGCCTTCGGTCCCCGACGCCGTAGCCATGCTCCGCGAGGAGGCAGCGGGCGGCGCCGGTGCAGGGGAGTCCGCAGGCGGAGTGGATCTGGGCGGCCGCGTCGTCATCGCCTCCTATCTCCTCGCCCCGGGCTTCTTCCACGACCAGCTGGCCAAGGCCGGCGCGGACCTCGTCACGTCACCTCTGCTGCCGTCCCCGGTGCTCGCCGAAATCGCCCTGGAGCGCTTCGACGCAGCCCTCGCAGCGCGGGGCTGAGCAACGCCAGAGAGGCCCCTGTGCGCGGGAATTCATGCACACGGGCCACGCTACTTCAAGGCTCGCCGGGGCTTCGTGACGAAATGTTGCCCTAGGTGACTTCCCGTTTCTGACCCTTTGTGACGGGATTACGGCCGGCCCTACAGTCGATCCATGACTGATACAGCTCTAGCCGGAGCGTCCCCGGACCAGGCTGCCGAAGGCCGCACCAAACGACCCGCCTCCCGCCCTGCCGCGAAGCCGCACGGGCAGTGGAAGGTGGACGGGACCGCACCGCTGAACGCCAACGAAACCTGGAAGCAGGAAGACAACGGCCTGAACGTGCGCGAGCGTATCGAGTCCGTCTACTCCAAGCACGGCTTCGACTCGATCGACGGCACGGACCTGCATGGCCGCTTCCGCTGGTGGGGGCTTTACACCCAGCGCAAGCCCGGGATCGACGGCGGCAAGACCGCCACGCTCGAGCCGCACGAGCTGGAAGACAAGTACTTCATGCTGCGCGTCAGGATCGACGGCGGCGCCCTCACCACCGAGCAGTTGCGCGTCATCGGCCAGATCTCCGTGGACTTCGCCCGCGACTCGGCCGACCTCACCGACCGCCAGAACATCCAGCTGCACTGGATCCGGGTCGAGGACATGCCGGAAATCTGGCGCCGCCTCGAATCCGTGGACCTGTCCACCACGGAAGCCTGCGGCGACGTCCCGCGCGTCATCCTGGGCTCCCCGGTTGCCGGTATCGCCAAGGACGAGATCATCGACCCCACGCCGCTGATCCGTGAGCTCGCCGAGCGCTTCATCGGCGACCCGGAGTTGGCCAACCTGCCGCGCAAATTCAAGACCGCCATCACGGGCCACCCCAGCCAGGACGTGGTCCACGAAATCAACGACGTCGCCCTGGTGGGCCTGGTCCACCCGGAACTCGGTATCGGCTACGACCTCTGGGTGGGCGGCGCTCTCTCCACGAACCCTATGCTGGGCAAGCGTCTGGGCGCCTTCGTCCGGCCGGACCAGGCCGCCGACGTCTGGCTCGGCGTGACCAGCATCTTCCGCGACTACGGCTACCGGCGGATGCGCACCAAGGCCCGGCTGAAGTTCCTGCTGGCCGACTGGGGACCGGTGAAGTTCCGCCAGGTCCTCGAGGACGAATACCTCGGGTACCAGCTCGCCGACGGCCCGGCGGCCCCGAAGCCCTCTTCCCCGGGTGACCACATCGGTGTGCACGAACAGAAGGACGGCAAGTTCTTCATCGGCGCCACCCCGCTGGCCGGCCGCCTCTCCGGCAGCCAGCTCGTCAAGCTGGCGACCACGCTGGAAGCCCGCGGCTCGCACCGGCTGCGCACCACGCCGCACCAGAAGCTCGTGGTCCTCGACGTGCCCAAGGAACAGGTGGAACCGCTCGTTGCAGAGCTCGACGCCCTGGGCCTGTCGGCCAAGCCGTCCGTGTTCCGCCGCGGCACCATCGCCTGCACCGGCATCGAATTCTGCAAGCTGGCCATCGTGGAAACCAAGCTCACGGCGGCCACCGCCGTCGCCGAACTGGAACGCCGCCTGGCTGACCTCGCCGAAAGCAAGCAGCTGCCGCAGGCACTCTCGCTGCACATCAACGGCTGCCCCAACTCCTGCGCCCGGATCCAGACCGCGGACATCGGCCTCAAGGGCATGATGCTGCCAACGCCCGACGGCGACCCCACCCCGGGCTTCCAGGTCCACCTGGGCGGCGGGCTGGCGTCCACCGACCGTGAAGAAGCGGGCCTGGGACGCACCGTCCGCGGTCTGAAGGTCTATGTTGAGGACCTCCCCGACTATGTGGAGCGTGTGGTCCGGAAGTTCGTGGCCGACCGCGCCGAGGGCCAGACCTTCGCCGAATGGGCCTTTGCCGCCGACGAGGGGGATCTTCAGTGAGCACCCCTCAGCCGCCGGCAGCGCCCGCCCTCCGCACCCACGACGAACTCAAAGCCATCGCCGAGGCGGGCGCCGCCGAGCTCGGCTGGGATGCCCCGGCCCGCGAGGTCATCGCCTGGGTGGCCCGGAACTTCGAGCTGCCCGCAGTCGCCGTCGCCTGCTCCATGGCCGACGCCGTGTTGCCGGCCCTCGTCGCGGACCAGCTTCCCGGCGTCGACGTGCTCTTCCTGGAGACCGGTTACCACTTCCCGGAAACCTACGCGACGCGCGACGAAGTCGCCGCCAACCTGCGCGTCAACGTCGTCGACGTGCTGCCGGAGAACACGGTGGAACAGCAGGACCGGCTCCTGGGCAAGGACCTCTTCGCCCGCGACGCCGCCCAGTGCTGCGCGCTCCGCAAGGTGGCTCCGCTGCGCCGCACCCTCGCCGGTTACGAACTCTGGTTCACCGGCGTCCGCCGCGACGAGGCCCCGACCCGCACCAACACGCCGCTGGTCAGCTGGGACGAAACCAACGGACTGGTCAAGGTCAACCCGGTCGCGGCCTGGAGTTTCGACCAGCTGGTCCAGTACTCCGACGACAACCTCCTCCCCGTCAACCCGCTGCTTTCACAGGGCTACCCGTCCATTGGCTGCCAGCCGTGCACCCGGAAGGTGGCGCCCGGCGATGATCCCCGCGCCGGACGCTGGGCAGGAACCGACAAGACAGAATGCGGACTACACGTATGAGCAATGTTGAGACTTTCGTGGCCGTCGACCCCGATGCCGCCCCCGCCCCTTCGCCGCGCGGCATACGTCCTTCGGACGATGCGCGCGGCTCCGACAGGCCCGATGCCACTCCCTGGGCGGCATCGGGGTCGACGGCGGAGGCCCGCCTGAGCTCCCCGGCCCGCCTCTCCAGCCTGGACACCCTCGAGTCCGAGGCCATTCACATCATTCGCGAGGTTGTTGCCGAGTTCGAGAAGCCTGCGCTGCTGTTCTCCGGCGGCAAGGATTCCGTGGTGATGCTGCACCTGGCCACCAAGGCGTTCTGGCCCGGCAAGGTGCCGTTCCCGGTCCTGCACGTGGACACCGGCCACAACTTCCCCGAGGTCATCGAGTTCCGCGACCGGACCGTGGAACGGCTGGGCCTGAAGCTCGTCGTCGGAAGCGTGCAGGAGTTCATCGACAGCGGCGAGCTGGCCGAGCGCGCCGACGGCACCCGCAACCCGCTGCAGACCGTCCCGCTGCTGGACGCGATCCAGCGCAACAAGTTCGACGCCGTCTTCGGCGGCGGGCGCAGGGACGAGGACAAGGCCCGGGCCAAGGAACGGATCCTGAGCCTGCGCGACGAGTTCGGCCAGTGGGACCCGCGCAACCAGCGGCCCGAGCTCTGGAACCTCTACAACGGCCGCCACACCGTCGGCCAGCACGTCCGCGCGTTCCCGATCAGCAACTGGACCGAGCTGGACATCTGGCGCTACATCGAGCGCGAAGGCATCGAGCTCCCGGGCCTGTACTACGCCCACGACCGCGAGGTCTTCGCCCGCGACGGCATGTGGCGGGCAGTCGGCGAAGTCTCGCTGCCGCGCGAGGACGAACAGGTCATCACCAAGACCGTCCGCTACCGGACGGTCGGCGACATGTCCTGCACCGGCGCCGTCGAATCGGCCGCCGCCACCGTGCGCGACGTCGTGATCGAAGTTGCCGCCTCCACCATCACCGAACGTGGCGCCACCCGGGCAGATGACCGCATCTCCGAGGCCGCCATGGAAGACCGCAAGAAGGACGGCTATTTCTAATGAGCACCGAAATCGATACGGCCCGCGCGGCTGCCCTTCTTGACGAGGCCCCGCTGACGAACGCAACGCTGTTCCGTTTCGCGACCGCAGGCTCAGTCGACGACGGCAAGTCCACCCTGGTGGGCCGGCTCCTGCATGACTCCAAGGCGATCCTCGCCGACCAGCTCGACGCCGTCGCCCGCACCTCCGCGGACCGCGGCTTCGGCGGTGCCGGGGCCACCGGCACGCAAGCGATTGACCTGGCACTGCTGACCGACGGCCTGCGCGCCGAGCGGGAACAGGGCATCACCATCGATGTCGCCTACCGCTACTTCGCCACGGACCGCCGCAGCTTCATCCTCGCGGATTGCCCCGGCCACGTGCAGTACACCAAGAACACGGTGACGGGCGCGTCCACCGCGGATGCCGTCGTCGTGCTCATCGACGCACGCAAGGGCGTCCTCGAACAGACCCGCCGCCACCTGTCCGTGCTGCAGCTGCTGCGCGTCGCGCACGTGATTGTGGCTGTGAACAAGATCGACCTCGTGGGCTTCAGCGAGGACGTGTTCCGGCAGATCGAAGCGGACGTGCAGCAGGTGGGCCGCGAACTCGGGCTCGGCCGTGACGATTCAAATGCAGGCGGGATCTCTGATCTTTTCGTGGTCCCCGTGTCCGCGCTCGACGGCGACAACGTCGTGGACCGCTCGGACCGCACACCCTGGTACGACGGCCCGGCGCTGCTCGAAGTCCTGGAGACACTGCCGGCCGCGGACGAACTCGAAAGCCACCTGGAAAGTTTCCGTTTCCCCGTCCAGCTCGTCATCCGGCCGCAGGGGGCGCTCGCTCCCGACGCCGTCGCGGCCGGACTGGACGAGGAAAAGTACCGGGACTACCGCGCCTACGCCGGCCAGATCACTGAAGGTTCGGTGAAGCTGGGGGACAAGGTCAGCGTCCTCACGCCCGGCCAGGCCCCGCGCACCACCACCGTGACCGGCATCGACTTTGCCGGGCGCGAGCTCACCGAGGCCGTGGCCCCGCAGTCCGTGGCGCTGCGCCTCGCGGACGAATTCGATGTGGCACGTGGTGACACCATCGCGGCGGCCGGCACCATCCGGGAGGCCTCGGCGGACCTGTACGCCGCGCTCTGCTGGCTTTCGCCGAAACCGCTCCGTGAGGGCGCAAAGGTGCTGATCAAGCATGGCACCCGGACTGTCCAGGCCCTGGTCCGGAACGTGACGGGAAAGCTGGACCTCGCCAACTTCCAGCTCGAGCCCACCTCCACCCTGGAGCTCAACGACATCGGCCACGCCCAGCTGCGGCTCGCCGCGCCGCTGCCGCTGGAGAACTACCTGCACCACCGCCGCACCGGCGCGTTCCTCGTGATCGACCCGCTGGACGGCAACACCCTTGCAGCCGGCCTCGTCAACGACCACCCCGGCGACCACGAGGACGAGCGTTACTCAATCTGAGCGCTACTGACCCGCCGGCGGCACTGTCCGTGCCGCCCGCGGGTAGGTAGTCTGCAGGCGAAACGGTCCCGGCGGGCCGGGACGGGGGTGCCGTGGAAGTCATCAATAACCGGCTCATCAGCTGGGCGTCGATCCTGGATGACAAGACCCGCGAGCAGGCGCTGACCACCGCGCAGCTGCCCATCATCTACCCGCATCTGGCGCTGATGCCGGACGCCCATCTGGGACTGGGCGCCACAGTGGGATCCGTCATCCCCACCCTTGGTGCCGTCATCCCGGCCGCCGTGGGCGTCGACATCGGCTGCGGCATGATTGCCGTCCGCACGCAGTATGCCCTCAAGGATCTGCCCAAGGACCGGAAACGCTTGCGGGAGGGTATCGAGCACGCCATTCCGCTGTCCGCCGGCAAGTGCAACCGCAGGATCACCGCCACCGCCGAACCGCGGCTGGCCGAGCTGCGGCGAATGGCAGCGAAGGCGGGGTTCGACCCCGCCCAGTACTCCGCGAACTGGAAGCTGCAGCTGGGATCGCTGGGCTCGGGCAACCACTTCATCGAGGTGTGCGCGGATGAGACGGACGCCGTGTGGCTGTTCCTGCATTCAGGCTCCCGCGGCGTGGGCAACAAGCTCGCGCAGCGGCACATCGCCGAGGCCCGGAGCGTGGTCCGGATGCGGCACGTCGTCCTGCCGCATCCGGCCCTGGCCTACCTCGAGGAGGGCACTCCCGAATTCGAGCGCTACATCAGGGAACTCCGCTGGGCCCAGCACTACGCACTGCTGAACCGTGAGGAGATGATGGACCGCGTGGTCCGGCAGTTTGAATCATGGACAGGCGGTCCTGTCCGGGAGGCCGAACGGATCAACTGCCACCACAACTTCACCGCGCAGGAGAAGCATTACGGCAAGTCCGTCTGGGTCTCGCGCAAGGGAGCGATCAGGGCTGAAACGGGGGACGCCGGGCTGATCCCCGGCTCCATGGGCACGGCGTCCTACGTCGTTGTCGGGCTGGGGAACCCTGTGTCCCTGAACTCGTCGCCGCACGGGGCAGGGAGGGAATACTCGAGGACCGCCGCGAGGAACACTTTTTCGCTGGCCGAACTGAAGGCCGCCATGCGGGGCATCGAATTCCGCCCCAGCGAGGCATTCATCGACGAGATCCCGGCGGCGTACAAACCCATCGACCAGGTGATGCGCGACTCCGCCGACCTCGTCAAGATACGACACAAGCTGCGGCAGCTCGTCAACGTTAAAGGCGATTGATGAGCTCAAGAGCCCGGATGGCGGGCCCCGCTGTCTTGGGCCGAATGTGACGTTCCGTGAACCCCTGTGACCCCGGGTTTCCGGACCGTTGAACCGCGTTGATGACACTCCCTATGGTGAATCCATGACAACCACTGAACGCCTCTCCGGCCGCTTCCGGCGGATCTTCGGGGGGCGATGTCGCCGGCGCTGACCACCCGCCCGGCCAACCCGCCTTCCCCAGAACAGGACTTCCCGCATGTCATCCACACCCCGAAACCCCAGCCCCGCCCACCATGACCCCGAAAAGCCGGCGACCGGCACCACCCGGATCGTCGCCGGAGAGTCGGGCAAACCCAAACGCAAACGCACCCTCGAGATCAGCCTGGCCGCCGGACTTGTCCTCCTGATCGGCGCCGGCGCCGCGGTGGCGTCGACGGTAGCCCGCAACAGCGACGCCGCGCCCGCCGCGGCCGTCGCCGACGCCAATCCGGCCGCCGAACTCAAACTCGGCTATTTCGGCAACATCACCCACGCCCCGGCCCTTGTCGGAGTCAACCAGGGCCTGATCGCCAAGAACCTCGGAAGCACCAAACTCAGCACCCAGGTCTTCAACGCCGGCCCGGCCGCGATTGAGGCGCTCAACGCCGGGGCCATCGACGCCACGTACATCGGGCCCAACCCGGCGATCAACTCCTACGTCAAGAGCAAGGGCGAATCGATCAACATCATCGCCGGCGCCGCGTCCGGCGGAGCGCAGCTGGTGGTCAAGCCGGAGATTTCCTCGGCGGCGGATCTCAAGGGCAAGAAGCTCGCGAGTCCGCAGCTTGGCGGCACACAGGACGTGGCCCTGCGCGCCTGGCTCGGCAAGCAGGGGTACAAGACCTCCACAGACGGCAGCGGCGACGTCGCCATCAACCCCACCGAGAACGCCCAGACCCTGAAACTGTTCCAGGACGGCAAGCTCGACGGCGCGTGGCTGCCGGAACCGTGGGCATCCCGCCTGGTGCTCCAGGCCGGCGCGAAGGTCCTCGTCGACGAGAAGGACCTCTGGGACAAAGGCGAATTCATCACCACCGTCCTGATCGTCAACAAGAAGTTCGCCGCGGAACACCCGGCCACCGTGAAGGCCCTGCTGAAGGGCCACACAGAATCCGTGGACTGGCTCAATGCCGCCCCGGGGCCGGAGAAGGCCTCGGTCCTCAACGCCGCGCTCAAGGAATCCGCCGGGGCCACCCTGCCGGCGGAAGTGATCGACCGTTCGCTCAAGAACATCGTCTTCACCGTCGACCCGCTCGCCGGAACATACAAGAAACTGCTCCAGGACGGCGTCGACGCCGGCACCACCCAGCAGGCCGACCTCAACGGCATCTTTGACCTCACGGCACTGAACAGCGTCCTCGGCGAGGGCGCCACCGGGAAGAAGATCTCCGCGCAGGGACTCGGCCAAGATTAGCCCGCTTTCCCCGCAACCCCGCCACAAAAGTTAGGACGTGACCATGCCAGTCGTACTGGAAAACCTGGGCAAGCGCTTCGGCGACGGCGCCCCGGTGCTGGACGACGTCAACGCCAGCATCGAGCAGGGCGAGTTCGTCGCCCTGCTCGGTGCGTCCGGCTGCGGCAAGTCCACCCTGCTCAACATCATGGCGGGACTGGAGGCCCCGACGTCGGGCGCCCTCGAGGTGCCGAGCGACGGCGCCGCCTTCATGTTCCAGGACGCGGCGCTGTTCCCGTGGCTGAACGCGCGGGAGAACATCGAACTGGCCCTGAAGCTGCGCGGCGTCGGCAAGGCCGACCGCAAGGTGAAGGCCAACGAACTGCTGGACCTGGTGCACCTGGGCGGCGCGGGGGACAAACGCCCGCACGAACTTTCCGGCGGGATGCGCCAGCGTGTGGCACTGGCCCGCTCGCTGGCCCAGGACCGGCAGCTGCTCCTGATGGACGAGCCCTTTGCCGCCTTGGATGCGATCACGCGGGACCTGCTCCATGACGAGTTGGAGCGGATCTGGAAGGAAACCGGCCGCACCATCGTTTTTGTCACCCACAACGTCCGCGAAGCCGTCCGGCTGGGCCAGCGCGTGCTCCTGCTCTCCTCACGGCCCGGCCGCGTGGTGCAGGAATGGCAGGTCAGCGAAGAACACCGCACCGACGCCGGACTGGCCGGCCAGCTCACCGGCGTCATTACCGCCCGGCTACGCGAGGAGATCCGCCGCCATGCCAAATAAGTTTCTGTCCCACTATGCGCAGGCCGCCGAGCCGGTCGAGACGTCCCTCATCCCGGGCTCGGACCCCGGGACCCGCAAGGTCCACGCCGCCCTCACCCGGTCCTCCACCGGCCCTGCCGACCTGCGGGAGCTCGAGGCGGGGCTGGATTCACTGCAGTCCGACGCGGTCGGCAAGGCCCGCATCGACTGGAGCCGGGTCCTGCTTCCTGTCGCCGCGCTTGTGGTCCTGCTGATCGTCTGGCAGGGGTATGTGTCGCTGGGGATCAAGCGGCAGGACCTTGTGCCCGGTCCGCTGGATGTCCTTGGCCAGCTGGGAACCCTGTGGGGCGAAGGCAAGCTGCAGGAGGCCGTCTGGACCTCGCTGCAGCGCGGACTCGTGGGCTTCCTGATCAGCGTGGCCATCGCGACCCCGGTGGGGCTCCTGCTGGCCCAGGTCGCCCCGCTGCGCCGCGCCTTCGGCCCTCTGATCTCGGGGCTCCAGGTGCTGCCCTCCGTGGCGTGGGTGCCGGCGGCCATCATCTGGTTCGGCCTGACCGACGCCACGGTGTACTTCGTGGTGTTCATGGGCGCCATCCCCTCGATCATCAACGGGCTGATCTCCGGTGTGGACCAGATCCCGCCGCAGTACCGCAGCGTCGGCACGGTCCTGGGTGCCTCCCGGCTGCAGCTGGCGCTGCAGATCATCCTCCCGGCCGCGTTGCCCGGCTACCTGGGCGGACTCAAGCAGGGCTGGGCCTTCTCCTGGCGCTCCCTCATGGCGGCGGAGATCATCGCGGTCGGCGGCTCCATCGGCTTTGGCCTGGGCTCCATGCTGAACCAGGGCCGGGACCTGTCCGACATGACCATCGTGATGTCCGCGATCCTGCTGATCCTCGCCGTCGGCATCCTGATCGAACTGCTCGTCTTCGCACCGATTGAAAAGCGGCTGCTGCGCCGCCGCGGCCTCCTCGCCGGCAGCACCCGCTAGGCGCCCCGGCGCAACCCGACAGCAGAGCCCGACGGCGACTACCGCCGTCGGGCTCTGCTGCGTTTGGGAGGAGCTCTCCCGGGACTCCTTGTCGGGTCCCCGGGACCGGCCTAGACTCACGCCTACCGGCCGGTGTGCGGCCGATCCATCCCAAATCTGAGGAGACAACCGTGGCACCAAAATTCGGACTGCTGGCACTGGTCGAGGCCAAAGTGGGTAAGGAGCAGGAGGTCTGGGACTTCCTCAACGGCGGCCGGGAGATCGTTCTGACTGAGCCCGGTACGCGGACCTGGTACGCGTTCCGGGTCAACGAGAACACCTTCGGCATTTTCGACACCTTCGACACCGAGGAGGACCGGCAGGCCCACCTCAACGGGGCCATCCCGGCAGCCCTCGGCGAGCATGGCCCGTCCCTGCTCGCCAAGGATCCCGACATCAAACTGGTCGAACTCATCGCGGTGAAGTAGGCACAGGCGTGCGGTCCTGCCGTCCGGGGGCATATTGACACGGACACACCGTCATTTGAGCTCGAAGTGGTGCTCCGGCCGTCAAAGTGCCCCCGGACCGCTACCCAGGGTGCCCCCGGAGCTGCCCCCAGCTATGTGACGCGGCGTTACCTTGCGTGAACGGGTGTTTCCGCACCGTTGTTCCGCCCTGGGACACCGCCCTATCGTCGATGCATGGCAATTCAGGACATTTACCCCACGGCGCTGCGCCTTCTCGGCCGCCCCGTGCTCGTCGTAGGCGGCGGCCCCGTCGCCGCACGCCGCGCCAAGGGACTGCTCGACGCTGGCGCCCGAGTCACCGTCGTCGCCCCCCTGGCCAGCCCGGCCCTGGCCGAACTTGCCGACGCCGGCCTCCTCGCCTGGGAGCCGCGCACCTACCGCCCGTCCGACGTCGACGGCGTCTGGTTCGTCCAGACCGCCACCGGCGACTCCGCGGTGGATGCCCAAGTCTCCGCTGACTCCGAGTCCCAGCGCATCTGGTGCGTCAACGCCTCCGACCACGAGTCCTCCGCCGCCTGGACCCCCGCCGTCGCGGTGGTGGATGACGTGAAGATCGCCGTGAACGCCGGCGGAGACCCGCGCCGCGCCATGGCCCTGCGCGACGCCGTGGCCACCGCCCTGGAAACCGGCGACCTGCCGCTGCGCCGGCACCGTGTTTCCGGCACAGGTGCAGCCACCGGCTCCGTGGCCCTTGTGGGCGGCGGCCCCGGCGATACCGGGCTCATCACCGTCCGCGGCCGCCGGCTCCTGGGCCAGGCCGACGTCGTCGTGGCGGACCGCCTCGGACCGCGTGAACTCCTCAACGAGCTGGCCCCCGACGTCCGCGTCATCGAGGTCGGCAAAACCCCCGGCCACCATCCCGTCCCGCAGTCCGAGATCAACCGGATCCTGGTCGACGAAGCCCAGCAGGGCCACCGCGTGGTCCGGCTCAAGGGCGGGGACCCGTACGTCTTGGGCCGCGGCGGCGAGGAAGCCGAATTCTGCCGGCAGCACGGCGTCGAGGTCGAAGTGGTTCCCGGAGTCACCTCGGCCATCTCCGTCCCGGCCGCCGCCGGCATCCCGGTCACGCACCGCGGGCTCGCCAAAGGCTTCAGCGTGGTCACCGGCCACGAGGAACTCTCAGAGGTTCCCGCCCGCGCCGACCACACCGTGGTCCTGCTCATGGGCGTGGGCCAGCTGCGCGATTCCGCGGCCTCCCTGGCCCGCGCCGGTTTGCCTCCGGAGACGCCTGTTGGCATCGTAGAGAATGGCTACCTGCCGAACCAGCGGGTGACCATCGGAACACTGGGGACCATCGCGGACCAGGCGGAGGCCGCCGGCGTCGCGAATCCCGCGGTGATCGTGATCGGTGACGTGGTCCGCGTCAGCCCGTTCGCGCCGTCGCACTTCAAGACCGCCGACTACAGCACCATCACCCCGAACAGCCCCCGCGTCCTGTCCCTATAGCCCGCCCCAGCCCAAGCCCCACCGCCCAACTAGCTGGCAGTTGTTGTCGTTCTGAGCCGTCAAAACGACAACAAATGCGAGCCAGTTGGGACGGAACGAACAAAAGGAACACAGCCGTGTCAATCAGCACCCCCGTAGGAACCGCCGCCCGCCCGCTGCGCGTCGCCGTCGTCGGTTCCGGCCCCGCCGGAGTCTACGCCGCGGACATCCTCACCAAGAGCGAGGCCGTCAGGAGCGGCGAGCTCACCGTGAGCATCGACCTCTTCGACCGCTACCCGGCGCCCTACGGCCTGATCCGCTACGGCGTGGCCCCGGACCACCCGCGCATCAAGGGCATCGTCAACGCGCTGCACAAAGTCCTGGACCGGGGAGATATCAGATTCTTCGGCAACGTCGACTACGGAACGGACCTCTCGATGGAGGACCTTCGCACCCACTACGACGCCGTCATCTTCGCCACCGGCGCCATCAAGGACGCGGACCTGAACATCCCGGGCATCGAACTCGAGAGCTCCTACGGCGGCGCCGACTTCGTCTCCTGGTACGACGGCCACCCGGACGTATCCCGCGAATGGCCGCTGGACGCCAAGGAAGTCGCCGTGATCGGCAACGGCAACGTGGCCCTGGACGTGGCCCGCATGCTCTCCAAGCACGCAGACGACCTCCTGGTCTCCGAGATCCCCGACAACGTCTACGCCGGGCTGAAGTCCTCCCCGGTCACCGACGTGCATGTGTTCGGCCGCCGCGGGCCGGCCCAGGTGAAGTTCACCCCGCTGGAACTGCGCGAACTGTCCCACTCCAAGGACGTCGACATCATCCTCTACGCCGAGGACTTCGAGTTCGACGCCGAATCGGACCGCCAGATCCAGAGCAACAACCAGACCAAGACCATGGTGGGCACCCTGACCAACTGGATCGCCGAACAGCCCGAGGACCTCTCCGAGCTCACCGCCTCCCGTCGCCTGCACCTGCACTTCCTGCACAGCCCCGTTGAGGTGTACGACGACGCCGAGGCCCCCGGCCGCGTCGCCGGCATCAAGTTCGAGCGCACCGAACTGGACGGCACGGGCAACGCCTGCGGCACCGGCGAGTTTGTTGATTACCCGGTCCAAGCCGTCTACCGCGCAATCGGCTACTTCGGCTCCTCGCTGCCCGAGATCGAGTTCGACCACAGCAACGGAGTTGTCCCGAACGACGGCGGGCGGGTCCTGGACGGCTCCGGCTCCCACGTGCCGGGCATCTACGCCACCGGCTGGATCAAGCGCGGACCGGTGGGCCTGATCGGCCACACCAAGGGCGACGCCCTGGAAACCGTGACGTACCTGCTGGAAGACCGGGAAAACCTGCCGCTGGCCGCGGCGCCCGCTCCGGAAGCCGTCGTCGAACTCCTCGCGAACCGCGGCGTGCAGTACACCAGCTGGGAAGGCTGGCTGGCTCTGGACGAGCACGAGCGGGCCCTGGGCGAGAAGGCCACTTCGGCCGGCGATTCGCACGGTGTCCCCGTGCAGCGCGAGCGGATCAAGGTCGTCCCGCGCGAGGACATGGTGGAGATCTCACGCGGCGCCGCCGTCGAGGTCTAAACGCCGCGCTTGCCCATTCACCGCCGGTGGTCAGTAGGCTTATCGTCATGAGGCTCCGTCACAGCAACGCGTCCGGCCGCGGCTACCGCAGGGTCTCCGCCGGGACCGGGTTCAGCTACAAGGACCTGGGCGGGTCGACGCTGCCTCCGGGTCCGGTGCGGGACCGGCTGGAGAGCATCGGGATCCCGCCGGCTTGGACGGACGTCTGGATTGCCCCGTACGACAACGGGCACATCCAGGCCACGGGAGTCGACGCGGTGGGCCGGCGGCAGTACATCTACCATCCGAGCTGGCGCGAACGGAAGGACCGGCTGAAGTTCGACCGTTCGCTCCAGCTGGCCGAGCCGGCCGCCCGCCGCCTGGTGACCATGGACCTGCGCTCCGAAGGGCTGAGCCGCGAGCGGGTACTGGCGGCCGCCTTTCGGATGCTCGACAGCGGATCGCTGCGGGTCGGCTCGGAGCGTTACACCAACGAAAACGGCAGCCGCGGCCTCGCCACCATGCTCTGCGCCCACGTCAAGGTCCGCAAGGACGAGCTCAGGCTCAGTTTTCCGGCCAAGAGCGGCAAGACCTGGGAGTCACGGATCGACGACGCCGACCTCGCCGCCGTCGTGAGGCTCCTCAAGCGGCGCGGCGGGAACGCCCGGTTGCTGGCCTACAAGGACGGCCGCAGCTGGCACCCGGTGTCGAGCGCGGACATCAACGAGTATGTCAAGGAGCGCACCGGGGAGGACTTCACCGCGAAGGACTTCCGCACCCTGCGGGGGACGGCGGCGGCAGCCGTCAGCCTGGCGCAGAGCGGCCCGCAGGCGAAAGTCTCGGCCCGGAAAAGTGCGCTGAGCCGCGCCATGCAGGACGCGGCCGCGGTCCTGGGCAACACGCCGTCGATCGCCCGGAAAAGCTATGTGGACCCGCGGTTGCTGGACCACTTCGCGGCGGGGGAGACGATTGACCCGAAACGGCTGGATTCCGCGGAGTCCGAGATCCGCGCCCTGCTGTACCAGGAAGGCGATGTGGTTCCGCTGCGGAAGGCCGTGAGCTAGCCCGAAGCTACGCAGGATGAGACGCCGCTACATCCGGCCGAAACGAGCCCGGATCAGCGCGAATGCCCCGTAGGCAATAAACCCCGCCCCGATCGCCAGGAGCAGGTACGGGCCGAAGGGGTGCCCCAACAGCGCCTTCAGGCTGCCGTCCAGCCCCGTGGACGAGCCGGGATTGTTGGTCGCCGCCGCGATGACGAACAACAGCCCCGTCAGGATCAGCGCCACGCCCTTGGCAATGTGGCCGGCCACGCCGAGGGCACTGACCAGGTGTCCGCGGTGCGTCCCTTCGAAGTGGTGCAGCTCATCCTTGAACTTCTTTCCGACACCCTTGACGATGAAGTACACCCCGATCCCGATGATGGTCAGCCCGAGGCCGATCAGGAGCGGAACCCCGAACGGGCTCTGCACCAGCGCGGTGCTGAAATCCCGGGTCGAGTCACCCGAATCGCCGCGGTTGCCGAGCGCAAAGCCGGCGAAACTCAGCCCGACGCTGCCGTACGCGATGCTGAGGAAGCCGGAGGAAAGGAGCTTGCCCAGCCGTTCGCCCCGCGGGAGATGGCGGGCCCGCAGGGTCGCTTCGCTCAGCTGCCAGAGCGAGAGCCCGGCGCAGGCTATGCACGCCGCCCACATCACGGCTGGACCCCAGGCGTTGGCCGCGAGCTGTTCGATGGCGCCGGTCGGTTCGGCCTGGCCCGGGGCGCCCAGGACCAGGGCGACGGCGATGGCCCCGATCACGATATGAAGCAGCGCCATCACAGCAAAACCCGAACGCGCGACGACGTCGAGCACGGTGCTGTTGGACGCCGCCTCGGCGGCGTCGGCAGCTTCTCCGATGGCAGTTTCGTGATCTGACATTCAGCTCGCCGTCCCGCCGGTCAATATTCCCCCAGTCAGCCGTGCAGACAATGAGGCCGCCGGTTGGGTGCTCTGCTCGGCGCCAAGCACGGCGAAATGCAGCGCCCCAGGAACGCCTTCAAGGGTCTCGCGCGCTGATCGTTGGAGCAACACAAAGGCCTCCGGACGGAACGTCGGTTCCGGCCCGGAGGCCTTTGTCGTGCCGGGCCCCTGCTGCTGGGCGCAGGAGCCGGCCGTCTGATTCGGCGTTGACGAGGCCGATAATATTGCCGTCCGCCAGCAGGTCTGGGTCGGGGGCGTACCGCTGGGACTGAGCATCATCCGGCGACCTTGGAGAAACCCTAGGCAGCTACTCCCGGAGCCAGTCCGCGCAGGAATTCAGGTTCCGGGTGACGCTTTCGACGGCGGCCGCCTCGTTCCGGACTGCGATCGCCTCCACCAGTTCGCCGTGGCCTTCATGCGGCAGGCCGTTGAAGCCTCCCCGGCGCTGCTGCCGGAGGAGATCATTGTGGAATACGACGCCGAAGCTGACGTACAGCTCATGCAGCAGGGGATTCGCCGAGGCCTGTGCCACCAGCACGTGGAAGTCCCATTCGGCACGGGCCCAGGCGGGGTAGTCCTCGGCCAGCCAGGCAACGCGGCGAGCGGCGAGCAGCTCGCGCATGGCGGTGACGGCGTCGGCCGTCGCATGGCGGGCGGCGAGCCGGGCCGCTTGGGTGTCCAGGCCCACCCGGACCTCGAGGATGTGCACTTGGGAGTGGTCCAGATACAGGCGCTGCGTGGCACCGGCAATCTCGCTGGTGGCCCGAACGTAGGTGCCGTCCCCGCGGCGGACCTCAAGCATTCCGCTGTGGGCCAGCGCCTTGATGGCCTCGCGCAGGGTGCCGCGGGAGACGCCGAAGGCAGCCGTCAGTTCCGGTTCCGCCGGGATGCGCTGCTGCAGCGGCCACTCGCCCGAGTGGATCAGCGCCCGCAGCTTGGCGGTGATTTCGTCCACCAGCGGGGGCCGGTGCGAAGCGGTGAGGGTCATCGCGGAGTCCTTTCGGCGGACTGCGGAGTTTTGGGCCGGTCCGTGAGGAGCTGGCCGACGGCGATCTGGCCGAGGGCCACAGCCAGCAGCAGGATCAACGGCAGTGTCCAGGAGCCGGTGGCGCTGTGCAGCAGGCCCATGCCGAAGGGCCCGAGGGTGGCCAGCAGATACCCGGCGGACTGGGCCACGGTGGACAGTGCCGTGGTCTCCTCGGTGGTGCGGCCGCTGCGGCTGATCATCACCATGACCAGCGGGAAGATGCCGAGCCCGAAGCCGAGCAGTACCGCCGTCAGGGGCGCCCAGTCGACCGGCAGGACCAGCATCGCCAGGACGCCGAGCGCCATCGTCACGGTGGCCAGATGGAACGCGCCCCGCAGCCTGCGCGGGCGGGATCCGATTGCCACCAGCACCATGCCGGCGGGGACGGAGACGAGCTGCATCAGCCCGAACATGAGCCCGCTCGCGGAAGCGGTCATCCCCATTGTCACGAGCATGTACGGGAACCAGCTCATGATGGCGTAGGCCAGGAGTGCCTGGACCGTGAAGCCGAGGGTGATCAGTGCTCCGGTCCGGGTGCGCAGCAGGGGCCAGGGGGAAACCCGGGCGGCCTTGACGGCGGACGCATTCCGGTGGGCATGCACTGCAATCGGGAGGAAGCCGAGGCAGGCGAACAGGGCCATGAAGCCGATGGATCCTACGCCCGCGGAGGGCGATCCGAGCGCCTGCGCCACGGGGACGATCAGTACGGCTGTGACCGTGGCGCCCGTGGTCATGGTCACGGTGTAAAGGGCGGTCATGAGGGACGTGCGGTCCGCGAAGTGCACCCTGATGAAGGACGGCATCGCCACGTTGCACACGGCCAGCCCCGACATGCCCACCACAGTGCCGGCGAGCAGCATTCCGGTGGACGGGATGCCCCGCAGTACCAGTCCTGCGGCCAGCATCACGAGGGAGAGCAGGATGGCCTTTTCGAGTCCGAGTTGCCGGGTCAGCCAGGACGTGGCGGCGCCGGCCACCGCGAAACACAGCGTAGGGATCGACGGGATGATGGCACCGATCAGCGGTCCGTAGCCCAGCACTGCCTGCAGGTCGTGAAGCAGGGCAGCCGCCCCGGTGATGCCGGCCCGCAGGTTGAGCCCGATCAGCACGATCGCGACGACGCCGGCCACCGCCACGCCGCGCTGCCGCCCGCGGACCGTGCCGGGGGAGGGTGCTGTCTCGGGGTGGGCGGACTCCGCCGTGTTGCTAGCCATACCTAAAGGTTAGACGTTTGATGTTTGAGATCCGGATTTAAGTGGCAAATATCTCGGCCAGGGACAGCCGTTGCACCGGTGTCCACGGCCAATCGGGATGGGGATGTTTGTCAGTGCGGGTGGCGTGCGCTCAGCCGCTGCACGGCGAGCGCCAGCCACAACTGCACACGGTCCGCCGTCTGGGCAGGGTCATAGCCGGTGAGCTCGGTGATCTGGGCCAGCCGGTAACGGACGGTGTTCCGGTGCAGCGTGAGGTCCTCGGCGACGGCGGCTACCGAGCCGTTGTTGTTGAGGTAACTTTCCAGTGTGGTCATGAGCTCGGCCCCGTGCGTGGCGTCGAAGCTGCGAAGCGGATTCAGCGACTCGTTCGCCATATCCGCCAGCGGAACATCCTCGCTGGCCAGCAGCAGCGAGGTCAGGCTGAGCCGCTCGGGTTCGTTGACGGGCAGGCCGTGGCTGGCGGCGTCGCGGGCCTCGAAATAGCTCCAGCGCAGCCCGTTGGGTTTTGTGTACGACCCGCCGATCCCGATCGTGGCATGCAGGCCGGCTTCGGCCAGATGATCGCTGAGGCTGCGGGCCAGCCCGCTGGCGCCGCTGCCGTCGTCGGGGATCACCGCGATCAGGTCCTTCCCGACGACGGCGCTCACCGCCTTGTCCAGCGGCTGCGGCAGTGAGGAGCTTCCGAGCTGTTTGTGGTGCGCCGCCGACTCGGCGAGCAGCACCACATTCTTGCGGGTGCTGTTGATGCCTATACCGGCGAGCCGGCGGGTGGCTTCGCTGGAATCCAGGGTTCCGTGGATCACGTCCTCGAGGACCTGCCCGGCGAGGGCGCGCTGCGACTGGCGCTGTTTGACCATGTTGTTGAGCTCGACGCTGATCAGGTTCTGGGCGTAGCCCACAATGCCGGAGTCCTCGAAGGGCTGTTTGATCCAGAGGGTGCACGCATCGCGGCGGCCGGTCGGGATGGGGTAGGAGGCCCAGCCGTCGGTGCTGGGGGCGGGATTGCCCGCCACACTGTTGTAGAGCTGGGCGGTGAACTGGGTCAGCACAATCTCGGTCCGCAGCATGGAACCGAGGTGCTTCAGCAGTTCGGCGAGGCCGCCGCCGGTGAGGAGGGCCCGGGCGAGGATCTGGTGCCCGGCGATGAGCCGCTCGAGCTTGGAGTAGTGGTCCGCGGACTGGGCGTCGGCCACGAGCTTGCCGATGGCGATGAAGGGCGTCTCGTAGGGGACCTCGACGACGGGCAGGCCCCAGCGGTTGGCCTCGGCGATCAGGGCCGGCGGCACGTCGTCGTGCGTCAGGCCGATTCCGAAGCCGATCCCCACGGCGCCCGCCCGCTGGACCTGACGGACGAAGCGGCGCTGGTCCGGGGCGCTCCGGAGCCGCATGCCGGTGGTGAGGACGAGTTCGCCGCCGTTGAGGAATCGCTGCGGGTCCTCCTGTTCCGTGACGGCGACCCAGAGGATGTCCTGGTGCGAGGTGGTTTCCGCGAGGCCCGCCTTGGTCAGTTTGAGGGACGGAACCCCCAGCAGGGCAGCAAGTGAAATGGCCATGGATTCAGGATAGCCGGGAGCTGGTCAAGCGCACTAAAGTATCGCGGCAACGGTGTGCAGGTGACTATTCCCAGCCCCGCAGGCCTGGCATAGGCTCGGAGCAGTCTAATTAGGGCCCTTCAGCGCGAAAGAGGTTGTACACCGTGGTTCAAACCTTGCAGAACTTCATCAACGGCGAATTTGTCACGCCCGCCGGCACCGGCATGCTGGACATCGTCAATCCCACGAACGGTGACGTGGTGGCGAAGTCACCCGTCTCGGTGCAGGCCGACGTCGACGCCGCCATGACCGCCGCGAGGGATGCCTTCAAGAGCTGGAAGCACACGACGCCGGGGCAGCGCCAGCTCATGTTGCTCAAGCTGGCCGACGCCGTGGAGGCGCACAGCGACGAGCTCGTGGAGGCCCAGCACCGCAACACCGGGCAGGTCCGCTCCCTGATCGCCTCCGAGGAGGTTGCCGCCGGCGCGGACCAGCTGCGCTTCTTTGCCGGAGCCGCACGCATCATGGAAGGCAAGTCCGCCGGGGAGTACTTCGAGGGCCACACCTCCTACGTCCGGCGCGAGCCGATCGGCGTGGTGGCCCAGGTGGCGCCGTGGAACTACCCGTTCCTGATGGCCGTCTGGAAGATCGGCCCCGCCCTGGCGGCCGGCAACACCGTGGTGCTCAAGCCCTCGGACACCACCCCCGAGTCCACCCTGGTTCTGGCCCGCCTCGCCGGCGGGATCTTCCCGGCCGGTGTGCTCAACGTCGTCCTCGGCACCGGCGAGACCGGCGCCATGATGGTGGACCACAAGGTCCCCGGACTCGTCTCCATCACCGGCTCCGTCCGCGCCGGCATCGCCGTCGCCTCCGGTGCCGCCAAGGGTCTCAAGCGCGCGCACCTGGAGCTCGGCGGCAAAGCCCCTGCCATCGTCTTCAAGGACGCGGACATCAAGAAGAGCGCCGCGGCCATCGCCGAATTCGCCTTCTTCAACGCCGGCCAGGACTGCACCGCAATCACCCGCGTGCTGGTCCAGGACGAAGTGCACGACGACGTCGTGGCAGCCATGGTGGAACACACCAAGACCCTGCACACCGGCTCGCAGAACGACGAGGACAACTACTTCGGCCCGCTGAACAACGTCAACCACTTCAACGCCGTGACCTCGGTGATCGAGCACCTGCCGGCAAACTGCAAGATCGAGACCGGCGGCCACCGCGCCGGTGACAAGGGCTTCTTCTTCGAGCCCACCATCGTCACCGGGGCCAAGCAGAGTGACGACATCGTCCAGAAGGAAACCTTCGGACCCGTCATCACCGTGCAGAAGTTCAGCACGGAGGAAGAGGCCATCGAGCTGGCCAACGACGTCGAGTACGCCCTGGCCTCGAGCGTCTGGACCACCGACCACGGGACGGCCATGCGCGTCAGCCGCGACCTGGATTTCGGTGCCGTCTGGATTAACACCCACATCCTGCTCACCGCCGAAATGCCGCACGGAGGCTTCAAGCAGTCCGGCTACGGCAAGGACCTGTCCATGTACGGCGTCGAGGACTACACCCGCATCAAGCACGTCATGAGTGCGCTGGACGCCTAACGCAGTCGCATGACCCAATCGCATGACCCAGATGCCTAACCCCGATGCATAACTTAGGCGCCTAACCCGCACGCTTAGAAAGGCTTTCCCATGACCACCACCGCACATGACATCACCTACCGTCTTGAGCAGAAACGCCGCGTCCAGGCAGATTTCCCGGGCCCCAAGTCCCTCGCCCTGACCGAGCGCCGCAAGGCCGTCGTGGCCGCCGGCGTCGCATCCAGCGTTCCCGTGTTCGTCGCCGACGCCGACGGCGGAATCATCCACGACGTCGACGGCAACTCCTTCATCGACCTCGGCTCCGGCATCGCCGTGACGAGCGTCGGCGCCTCGGATCCGGCCGTCGTCGGCGCCGTCAAGGAGGCCGTGGAGCACTTCACCCACACCTGCTTCATGGTCACGCCGTACGAAGGCTATGTCGCGGTCGCCGAGCAGCTGAACCGCCTCACCCCGGGCGACCACGAGAAGCGAACTGTGCTCTTCAACTCCGGTGCCGAGGCCGTGGAAAACGCCGTCAAGGTGGCCCGCCTGGCCACCGGCCGGGACGCCGTCGTCGCGTTCGACCACGCCTACCACGGCCGCACCAACCTGACCATGGCGCTGACCGCCAAGGCCATGCCGTACAAGACCAACTTCGGCCCGTTCGCCCCCGAGGTCTACCGCATGCCGATGAGCTACCCGTTCCGCGAGGAAAACCCGGAGATCACCGGCGCCGAGGCCGCCAAGCGCGCCATCACCATGATCGAGAAGCAGATCGGCGGCGAGCAGGTGGCCGCGATCATCATCGAACCCATCCAGGGCGAGGGCGGCTTCATTGTCCCCGCCGAGGGCTTCCTGCCGGCACTCGCGGCCTGGGCCAAGGACAAGGGCATCGTCTTCATCGCCGATGAGGTCCAGTCCGGCTTCTGCCGAACCGGTGAATGGTTCGCCGTGAACCACGAGGGCGTGGTCCCGGACATCATCACCATGGCCAAGGGCATCGCCGGCGGCATGCCGCTGTCCGCCATCACCGGCCGCGCCGACCTCCTCGACGCCGTCCACCCGGGCGGCCTCGGCGGCACGTACGGCGGCAACCCGGTGGCGTGCGCCGCGGCACTGGCCTCGATCGGCTCGATGGAGCAGTACGACCTCAACGGCCGCGCCCGGCGCATCGAGGAGATCGCCCTCGGCAAGCTGCGCGAGCTCGCCGTCGAGCAGTCCGTGATCGGGGACGTCCGCGGCCGCGGCGCCATGCTCGCGATCGAACTGGTCCAGGCCGGCTCGAAGGAACCGAACCCGGAGCTGACCAAGGCCGTCGCCGCCGCCTGCCTCAAGGAGGGTGTCATCATCCTCACCTGCGGCACCTACGGCAACGTCATCCGCCTGCTGCCCCCGCTGGTCATCAGTGACGAACTGCTGCTGGACGGACTCGACGTCCTGGCCGCGGCCATCAAGGCCAACGCCTGACAGGCCGGAAATAGCAGCCGAGCCGCGGACCAGCTTTGGGTCCGCGGCTCTTCTGCTATCTCGCGGTGTTATTCCCGCGGTGTTATTTACACTCTGTTATCACCACTGTGTTATTTCCGTTGCTTCTATTTCCACTGCGTGGAGTCCAGCTGGATTGCCACGACATACAGGTGCTGCCCTTGTTCGATCTTTTCGACCTCGTATACGCGCACCTTGGTTTCCGTAACGGTTCCCATCGGACGGCCCACACCGATTCCGTAGCTGAGCACGCCTTCGAAGTCGCCGGCCGGGGCGTAGCTGGTGAGGGCCTTGTAGCCGATGTTGGGCGCCGGAGCGCTTTTGACAGTGCTCGCCGTGCCGTCCGCCGTGTGCGCCTGGGCGCCGCGGAACACGACCCGGAGGATCGCGCCGGTGCCCGGCAGCGGGACGGGCAGTCCGCTGCCGTCGGCGAGCAGTTCGGGAACAAACACAACGTCGTAGCTGGGGAAACCGCCGCTAAACCGGAAGCTGAGCTGGTCGAAGGGCGGAGTCTCCGCCGGATGCTGGCCTGCCCCGATCGCGGCGAGCGTGGGCAGCGGGGCCGCTGGCGGCGGAGAAATCGGCACCGGGTTCTCATGCGTGGCCTTGAAGGGCCGTCCCGGGCCTGGCCAGGACCAGTCGAGGGCGATCTTGGAGGAAATCACCTTATCGCCGGTCTGCGGCGGCCCGGTTTCGTCGGTGTCGCCCGGCACGCTGGCGGTCGCGGACGGTGCCGCGGCAGACGGTGCGGCGGCAGACGATGCCGAGGCGGAGCCCGTGGCCTGGCTGCTTCCGCCGGGTGGTGGTGTGGACGGGGTACAGGCTGTGAGAGTCAGCAGCAGTGCCAGCAACCCCAATCCGACGTTCCTTGCTGCGGTTTTCTGCGCTCTGATCGCACCCACGGCGGGCTCCCCTCGACCATCCCAGCCTAGGCGTGGAAGATTCCCCTGCTCAGGGCCAAAAGTCACGAATTATCACGGGCTATTCCGCGCCGCTGGGCTAGAGTCGTTCCTACCACTGCAGGAACGCAGAGACCGGCCGACGTCGCCCGGAATCCCCGGAGCAAAGCTGGCTTCTGCCCAGACCCATAAGGGGTTCATACATGCGATACGTAGTCGGCTATACACCCAACGAACGCGGGGCCGACGCCGTCGCCCTGGCCTCGGCCATGGCCCGTGCCCTGGGGGCGGACCTTGATCTGGTTCATGTGGTGGACCGGCGTGCCCCCTCCCTCGCCCCGAGTCTGGAGAGAAGCCGCGTCGACGCCGCTGAACAGAAAGTGCTCAGCGTGGAGCGCGAAGGACTGTCCCTGGTACCGGAGGGGCTGGAGGCCCGGTTCCACGACCTTCCGGCGGAGTCGTTCGCGGCGGGCCTGATTGATGCGGCAGTGGAGTACAAGGCAGGCCTGATCGTGGTGGGCGCGGCGAGCAACGGCCTGTTCAAGCGCTACAGCGTGGGAAGTGTGGCCAACGCCCTGCTCCATGCCTCGCCTGTGCCGGTGGCACTGGCGCCGCGCGGCTACCGGCGCACTGAGCCCATCACGCGGCTGACCCTCGCGGTGGGCCAGCGCACCGGCGCGGAGGCTGCCATCGGCGCCGCGATCAAATCCGCAGAACGCCGCGGCGTCCCGCTGCGGCTTGTCTCTCTTGTGGAGCTCGACGCCGAAGGAGACAGCGGCGAGAACATCAACGCTGCCCATATCCACGCCAACACCGTCCTCACCGATGCCTCCCACCGGCTCCCCGCCGGGCACACTGTGAACGTTGAAGTTGCGCACGGCAGGACCATCGAGGAAGCGATCGACGACCTTGAGTGGGACGACGGCGAGATCATGATCGTGGGCTCGTCCCGGCTGGCGGAAAAGCACAAGCTCTTCATCGGCAGCACCGCCAACAAGGTGCTGCGCGCCCTGCCGGTTCCGATGGTGGTGGTCCCGCGGGACTACGAAGGGGTCGATGCCAGCCCGGAGCTCTGACCAACCACCCCTGCGCGAACCCCAACTGCGCGAACGGACACTTCAGGCCCGGTTTTAAGCCAAAACGGGGTGCGAAATGTACGTTCGCCCGGGGGTGTGCGGGGTTGCCGGGGGTATACGGAGTTGCCGCGGTGTGCTGGGGCTCAGGCGGCCCGAGCCCGGGCCAGCTTCCGGATGACGGAATTCTTCCGTGCGGTCCGCAGCATGTCCACGGTGAGCACCAGCAGCGCAAGCCAGACGACGCCGAAACCGATCCAGCGGTCCGTGGTCATGGTTTCCTGGAAAACGGCCAGCGCCACGATGAACTGCAGGACCGGGGCAAAGTACTGGAGCAGGCCGATCGTGGTCATGGGCAGCCGGCGGGCGGAGGCGCCGAAGAACAGCAGCGGCACTGCGGTAATGATGCCCGACGCCGCGAGCAGCCAGAAGTGACCGGCGCCATGGGTGCCGAGCGTCGCGGTTCCGCTGACACCGAGGAAGATCATGGTGGCGGCGGCGAGCGGAGCCAGCACGATGGTCTCGACCGTGAGGCTGGTGATCGCATCCGCACGCGGTCCCACCCGCTTCTTGACGAAGCCGTAGAGGCCGAAGCTCAGCGCCAGGGTCAAGGCAATCCACGGCAGCTTCCCGTAGGAGACCGTCAGGACGCCGACGGCTATGAAGCCGATCACGACGGCGGCCCACTGCAGCCGGCGCAGCTTCTCCTTCAGGACGAAGACGCCCAGCAGCACGGAGACCAGCGGATTGATGAAGTAGCCCAGCGAGGCTTCCACGGCCTGGCCGGTGGTCACGCCGTAAGTGTAGGTCAGCCAGTTCACCGCGATCAGCCCGGCCGCGATGGAGAGCGGGCCGATCACCGTGCGATTCCGGAAAGCGGCTCCGAGTACCCGCCAGGACCGGGTGATCGTGATCAGCAGGGTGCAGAACAGCAGCGACCACACCACACGGTTGGCCACGATCTCGACAGCGCCGGCCGGTGCCAGCACGAAGAAATACAGCGGGAGCAGCCCCCACAGCCCGTAAGCGCCGATCCCGAACAGGACGCCCGCCGTCGTGTCCTTGTCCACGGCCTTGAGCGCCGCCGGTTGCTGCGGCGACGGGCTTCCCGAGGGTGCTGGCGCACCCGGGGCGGTCAGCGTGGCTGGGGAGGAGGATCCGTCGGGTTTAGGCACAAGATCAATAACACCACCTGCCGTGCCCCTATTCCTGCCTTTTATTCCCGCGGAGGGCGCGGATCCCTGCGATCTCAGTCACGGAGGGCCCCACGGGTTCCTGCGGACATTTAGAATAGGGGATTGTGCGCTGCATCAACCGGCGCTGCCGCTAAGACTCAGAAGGGCTCCCGTTGTCCAACCCGGCCGAAACCACGTCCAAACGTCCGCTCCGCGTTGCGATTGTCGGCGCGGGACCGGCCGGCGTCTACGCCGCGGACATCCTGACGAAGTCCAATGAAGTCAAGGACGGCGATTTCGAGGTCAGCATCGACCTCTTCGAGGCGTACCCGGCGCCGTACGGGCTGATCCGCTACGGCGTGGCCCCGGACCATCCCCGGATCAAGGGCATCGTCAACGCCCTGCACAAGGTCCTGGACCGCGGGGACATCCGCTTCCTCGGCAACGTCACCTACGGCCGTGACCTGACCCTGCACGACTTCCGCGCCTTCTACGACGCCGTGATCTTCTCCACCGGGGCCATCAAGGACGCGGAGCTCGATATCCCCGGCGTCGAGCTCGAGGGCTCCTTCGGCGGGGCTGACTTCGTTTCCTGGTACGACGGACACCCGGATGTGTCCCGCGAGTGGTCGCTGGACGCCAAGGAAATCGCGGTGATCGGCAACGGCAACGTGGCCCTGGACGTGGCCCGCATGCTGGTCAAGCACGCGGACGAACTGCTCGTCACCGAGATCCCGGACAACGTGTACCAGGCCCTCAAGAATTCCCCGGTCACCGACGTGCATGTGTTCGGCCGCCGCGGGCCGGCCCAGGTGAAGTTCACCCCGCTGGAACTGCGCGAACTCAGCCACGCCAGGGATGTGGACATCGTCCTGTACCCGGAGGACTTCGAGTTCGACGAAACCTCCGACGAGGCCATCCGCAGCAACAACCAGATCCGCACCATGGTCAACACGCTGACGAACTGGCTCGTCGAGGAGCACGCCGAGGCCGAGGAGCCGTCCTCCCGCCGGCTGCACCTGCATTTCCTGCACAGTCCGGTCGAGATCTACGACGACGCCGCCAACCCCGGCAAGGTGGCCGGCATCAAGTTCGAGCGGATGCAGCTGGACGGCACCGGCAGCGTCAAGGGCACGGGCGAATTCCTCGACTACCCGGTCCAGGCCGTCTACCGGGCGATCGGCTACCACGGCTCGCCGCTGGACGAACTGGAATACGACGCGCGCCGCGGCGTCATCCCCAACGAGGGCGGGCGCGTGCTCGACGCCGAGGGCAATCCGGTCCCCGGGATCTACGCCACCGGCTGGATTAAGCGCGGACCCGTGGGCCTGATTGGCCACACCAAGGGCGACGCGCTCGAGACCATCGGCTTCCTGCTCGAGGACCGGCTGACCCTGCCGCCGGCGCAGAACCCGGACCCGCAGGCCATCATCGATCTCCTCGAGGAGCGGGGCATCGAGTATACGACGTGGGAAGGCTGGATCAAGCTCGACGCCCACGAACTGGCGCTGGGCGAGGAGTGGTCCAGTTCGGAGGACGCCAGCGGCATCGTGCGGGAACGCGTCAAGGTGGTGCCCCGCGAGGACATGGTCGAGATCTCCCGCAGTTAGTCCCGCTGCACGCCGGTGCCGGTGTCCTCGATGCCAGGTGTGACGAGGGGGCTGCAGGCCAGGCACCCCGGGCATCCTTGTCGTCGGGCTCCGGCTCCGGCTCTGGCGGGCAGCGGACACGCCCACTAGACTGGGCCGGACGCGGCTGCTTCAAGCACGCCGTCGCGCCCGTCAGGTGGGAGTTCAATGAGGAAAGTGGTCCATCCGGCAGCTCGGATCCATCCAGTAGGTGGAGTCACCGCGGAGCTGCGCCAGCAGTATGCCAGCGCCGGCCATGAGCAGCTGGACTCCAGGGGGCTCGTGTTCCCGGAAGACCTGCAGCTCCCCGGACTGAGCAGCCTGATCCAGGACTCGTGGCGGCGCTCGGCGCAGTTGCACGCCAACCCGGACAATCCTGAGGCCCCGCTGGCCATGGACCGCGACGAACTCGAAGAGTACCGGCGGCAGCATCCGCTGGCTGCCATCATGCCGGTGATCCACAAGCTCCTGGTCCTGCCGAGCCACGACAGCGGGATGCTGGTGGCCGTGGGCGACGAGGTGGGCCGGCTGCTCTGGGTCGAAGGCGACGCCGCCATGCGGCGCCGGGCCGAGGGCATGATGTTCGTCCCGGGTGCCGACTGGTCCGAGGCCACGGTGGGCACCAGCGCGCCGGGGACCGCTCTGGCCCTCGGCCGCGGCATCCAGATCTCCGGCGCCGAACACTACAAGCGCTCGGTGCACCCGTGGAGCTGTACGGCCGTGCCGTTCCATGATCCCGATTCCGGTGCCCTGTTGGGCGTCGTCGACATCACCGGGACCGAGTCCGCCGTCGCGCCGCACACCCTGTCCCTCGTCGAGGCGACCGTTGCCGCGGCGCAGGCTCATCTGCGGGTGGAACGCCTCCAGGCGGCCGCAGCCCGGCAGTCCTCGCCGTCCCGACGGCGGAGCCCGGCGTCCGCCTCGTCGAAGGACGGCCCGGAGAAGGGAGCCGGAAGCCTGTACCGCAACAGCCTCCAGCTCCTCGGCCGGGACCAGGCCCTGCTCAGCATCGATGGCCGCACCGTGGCCCTGTCCGGGCGGCACAGCGAAATCCTGGCACTGCTCAGCACCCACCCCGAAGGGCTCAACGCTGAGGAACTCTGCACCCTGTTGTACCCCGGAGAGGCCTCCACCATGACGCTGCGGGCCGAGATGGTGCGCCTGCGCAAGGTCCTCCAGCAGCTCAACCCGGACGCGGTTCCGGAATCCCGGCCCTACCGGTTGCCGATGGATCTGGTGCCGGACTCCGGACAGGTCCTCAACTGCCTGCAGCGCGGCGCCCACCGGATCGCGCTGGAGATCTACCGCGGTGCCGTGCTGCCGCGCTCGGAAGCGCCGGGCATTGCCGAACTGCGGAACCGGGTGTCCTCCCTGCTGCGGGAGGCTGTGCTGACCGACGGCAGCGCCGAATCGCTGCTGAAATACGCCGGGCTGCCGGAGGCGAGGGACGACGTCGAGGTCCGCAGCGCGGCGCTGAGGCTGCTGCCGCCACGCTCACCCAAGCGGGCCGCCGTCGTCGCCGATCTGGAACGGTTGGACAGCGAACTCAGCGCCTGAGGGTGCTGCGTGACCCGGATCACTTCGGTTGCAACCTGACTGCAACCTCCCGGCTCCTACGCTGGGTGCAACGGCGACGGCCACTACCAGGCCGCCACCATCTTGCACAGCAAAGGAGCTAGCAATGACTGTTTACGCCCAGCCCGGTACCGAGGGCTCGAAGGTCACCTTCAAGGACCGCTACGAGAACTGGATCGGCGGAGAGTGGGTTGCCCCGGTCAAGGGCCAGTACTTCGAAAACATCACCCCCGTGACCGGAAAGGCGTTCTGCGAGGTTGCCCGCGGCACCGCCGAGGACATCGGGCTGGCGCTGGACGCCGCCCACAAGATCGCACCGTCCTGGGGCAAGACCTCCGTCGCCGAGCGCGCCGCGATCCTGAACAAGATCGCCGACCGGATCGACGAGAACACCGAGATGCTCGCCGTCGCCGAGTCCTGGGACAACGGCAAGCCGATCCGCGAGACCCTCAACGCCGACATCCCCCTCGCCGCGGACCACTTCCGCTACTTCGCGTCCGCCGTCCGCGCCCAGGAAGGCCGGTTGTCACAGCTCGACGACGACACAACCGCTTACCACTACCACGAGCCGCTCGGCGTCGTAGGGCAGATCATCCCTTGGAACTTTCCGATCCTGATGGCCGTCTGGAAGCTCGCGCCGGCCCTCGCCGCCGGCAACGCCGTCGTCCTGAAGCCGGCCGAGCAGACGCCGTCCTCGATCCTGGTGCTGATGGAACTCATCGGCGACCTGCTGCCAGCCGGCGTCCTCAACGTCGTCAACGGCTTCGGCGTCGAGGCGGGCAAGCCGCTTGCCTCCAGCCCCCGCATCCGCAAGATCGCCTTCACCGGTGAAACCTCCACGGGCCGCCTGATCAGCCAGTACGCCAGCCAGAACCTGATCCCGGTCACCCTGGAGCTCGGCGGCAAGAGCCCGAACATCTTCTTCAACGACGTCGCGGACACCAATGACGCGTTCTACGACAAGGCCCAGGAGGGCTTCACGCTCTTTGCCTTCAACCAGGGTGAAGTCTGCACCTGCCCGTCCCGCGCCTTGGTCCAGGAGGGCATCTACGATTCCTTCATGGCCGATGCCGTGGCCCGGGTGGAGAAGATCATCCAGGGCAACCCGCTGGACACGGAGACGCAGCTCGGCGCCCAGGCGTCCAACGACCAGCTGGAAAAGATCCTCTCCTACATCGACATCGGAAAGCAGGAGGGCGCCAAGGTACTCACCGGCGGCTCCCGTGCCGAAATGACCGGAGACCTCGCCGGCGGGTACTACGTCCAGCCGACCATCTTCGAGGGCCACAACAAGATGCGGATCTTCCAGGAGGAGATCTTCGGCCCGGTGGTCTCCGTGACCCGCTTCAGCGACTACAACGACGCCATGGGCATCGCCAACGACACCCTCTACGGGCTGGGTGCCGGCGTCTGGTCCCGCAACGGCAACGTCGCCTACCGGGCGGGCCGCGAGATCCAGGCCGGCCGGGTGTGGGTCAACAACTACCACGCCTACCCCGCAGGGGCTGCGTTCGGCGGCTACAAGTCCTCCGGCATCGGACGCGAAAACCATTCCATGATGCTGGACCACTACCAGCAGACCAAGAACCTCCTGGTCAGCTACAACGAGAACAAGCTCGGCTTCTTCTAAGCCGCACCAATCAGGGCGGGGCGGATCAAGGAGTGGTCCGTCCCGCCCGTACCATTTGCACACCAGCGCGGGCGGACGCCGGCTCACTGCATACGCCCTATCGCCACACTCAAGCTAGATGACGCAAGGATTTCGCCATGACGACGACAATGACGACGACGACAATGCAAGCCGCAGTAGTAACCGAATTCGGCAAGGACCTGCAGATCCAGACCCTCCCCATTCCAGTGCCGGGACGCGGCGAGGCACTCGTGAAGGTACTGACCACCGGCGTCTGCCACACAGACCTCCACGCCGCGGAAGGCGACTGGCCGGTGAAGCCGACCCCGCCTTTTATCCCCGGCCACGAAGGAGTCGGCGAGGTCGTAGCCCTCGGTGAGGGTGTCACGGACCTGGCCCTCGGAGACCTCGTAGGTAATGCGTGGCTCTGGTCCGCCTGCGGCGATTGCCAGTACTGCCGCACCGGTTGGGAAACCCTTTGCGAAGCGCAGCAGAACGCCGGCTACAGCGTTGACGGCTCCTTTGGCGAGTACATGCTGGTGGACACGCGCTTCGCGGCCAGGATCCCGGCTGGCTCGGACCCCGTGGAGGTGGCCCCGGTGCTCTGCGCCGGGGTGACCGTCTACAAGGGACTCAAAATGACCGAGGCCCGGCCCGGCCAGTGGGTCACCATCTCGGGCATCGGCGGACTCGGCCACATCGCCGTCCAGTACGCGGTTGCCATGGGCCTCCGAGTTGCTGCGGTGGATATTGCAGATGACAAGCTCGCCCTGGCCAAGAAGCATGGTGCGGAGCTGACCGTCAATGCCCTGCACGCGGATCCCGCCGAAGTCATCCAGCGCGAAACCGGAGGTTGCCATGGAGTCCTGGTCACAGCTGTGCACCCGTCAGCATTCGGCCAGGCGATCGGGATGGCCCGCCGCGGCGGAACGATTGTGTTCAACGGCCTGCCGCCGGGTGACTTCCCGGCGCCGATCTTTGAGATTGTGCTCAAGGGCCTGACAGTCCGCGGTTCCATTGTGGGAACCCGGCAGGACCTGCAGGAAGCCCTGGAATTCTATGCCCAGGGCAAGATCCATCCCACGGTCTCCACGCGGGAACTCCCCGAAGTGAATGCTGTTCTTGACGAAATGAAGCACGCCAAGATCGACGGCCGCGTGGTTATCAAGTACTGATCAAGAAAGGGCACTGATGCCAGAGACAAAGCTCGACGCCGCCGTGACCCGCCCCGGTGAGGACTTCTCCCGGGTGGCGCTCACCCCGGAGGCGGTGGAACTTCTGCTCAAAATGTGGATCCAGCACGGACCGCTGATGTTCCATCAGTCCGGCGGCTGCTGCGACGGTTCCTCGCCGATGTGTTATCCGGCAGGGGAGTTCATTACCGGGGACTCGGACGTACTGCTGGGTCTGTTCGACATTTCGGATGGGCTTCGGCCCCAGCCGGTGGAGTTCTGGATGTCCAAGGAGCAGTTCAACTACTGGAGCCACACGCACCTGACCGTGGACGTGGTCCCGGGCCGGGGGAGCGGTTTCTCGGTGGAGTCGCCCGAAGGTAAGCGGTTCCTGATCCGGTCCACTTTGATGGATTGGCCGGTCTAAACCGGAGGACGGATCCGAAAGGGGTCTGTGCAGGGAGACCTGCACAGACCCCTTTCGTCTCAGTATGTGGGACAAAAATGGCCGTCCAGTGGATGGACACTAATCTGGATAGGTCTGTTTCCAACAAGCTACCGAAATTGTGGACTTTCCAATGAACTTATTCCGGACCAAATCCATCGAGCAGTCGATGTCTGACGCCGATGAACCCGGACGCAAGCTGAAGCGTTCGCTCAGCTCCTGGGACCTGATGATCATGGGTGTCGCCGTTGCCGTCGGCGCCGGTATCTTCTCGGTCGGGGCCAAGGCTGCCGCGAATTTCTCTGGACCGGCGGTGACCATTTCCTTCGCCATCGCCGCTGTCACCTGCGCGCTCGCGATCATGTGCTACGCCGAGTTCGCCACCGCCATCCCGGTGGCGGGCTCCGCGTATGTGTTCACCTACGCCACCATGGGCGAGTTGCTCGCCTGGATCATCGGCTGGAACCTGATCCTTGAACTGTTCACCGCCGCCGCCGTGATCGCCAAGTACTGGGGCATCTACCTGAGCAAGGTGTTCGCTCTGATGGGCGTCGACATTCCGCCGTCCATCTCCCTCGGCGGGGTGGACCTCTACTGGGGCGCCTTCCTGATCGTCGCGGTGTTCACCGTGCTGCTGGTCCTCGGGACCAAGCTGTCGGCCCGCGTTGGCAACGTCTTCACATTGATCAAGATCGCCGTCGTGCTCTTCGTCATTGTTGTGGGCTTCAGCTACGTGAAGTTCGAGAACTACGCCCCGTTCGTGCCCGCCTCGGAACCGACTGGCGGTACCGGAACGGCAGACGTCCTCAAGCAGTCCTTCTTCGGCTTCCTCACCGGAGCCGCTCCCGAACAGTACGGAACGATGGGCATCTTCGCCGGCGCCGCCCTGGTCTTCTTCGCCTTTATCGGCTTCGACGTCGTCGCCACCTCGGCCGAAGAGGTCAAGAACCCGCAGAAGACGCTGCCCCGCGGCATCTTCGGCGGCCTCGCCGTCGTGACCGTGCTCTACATCCTGGTCTCCCTGGCCCTGACCGGCATGGTGTCCTATACCAAGCTGGCTGAAGCCGAGAACCCGACCCTGACCACGGCCTTCGAGGCCGTCGGTAACACCGACGCGGCCAAGGTCATCGCCTTTGGGTCGCTCGTGGGCCTGACCACGGTGATCATGGTGCTCCTGATGGGCCTCTCCCGCGTTGTCCTGGCCATGAGCCGAGACGGCCTGCTGCCGCGTTCCTTGTCCAGGACCAGCACCATCCGCGCGACGCCTGTCCGCCTCCAGATCATCTGCGGCGCCGCGGTGGCGGTGGTAGCAGGGCTGACAAACGTGGACCTGCTCGAAGAAATGATTAACATCGGCACGCTGTCCGCGTTCGTCACCGTCAGCCTGGGCATCCTGGTGCTGCGGAAGAAGCGCCCGGACCTGAAGCCGGCATTCCGCGTGCCGTTCGGCAAGGTGCTCCCGATTGTCTCCGCAGTGCTCTGCCTCTACCTCATGACGAACCTCGCGGTGGAGACCTGGATCTTCTTCGCCGTCTGGCTCGTGATCGGTGTCATCATCTACTTCTCCTACGGCCAGCGGCACTCCCGGCTGAACGAGAAGTTCGCCGAGGCCAAGGCATCGGTCAACCGCCCGTCCGAGAGGGCTGCCGGCGCGGATGCCGAGAAGGCAGCCGACGACGACGAAGACGCGCTCAGCCGCTCCTGATCGGGGAGTAGCCGGTCCCGGCAAAGCGAAGTCGCCGGAGACGTGCGAATTCGCCAGGGAACTTTCCGGCGAATTAGCACGGCTCCGGCGATTTCGGCGTTTGGCCGTGCGGGACATTGACCTCAGCACGTCTGAGACCCCCAGCACGTCTGACGCCAATAGCGGCTCGCGTCAGGGCGCGGCGTAACGGCCGATCCACTCCACCAGGGGCCGTAGCTCCTCCCAGCGCCGGGCCACTTCGTGGGCTGCATCTGGTGTGGAGAGCCAGCCGGGTTGGCCCACGTTTACGCCCGCCGTGAGTGACTTGTGCTTAAGCAGCTCTGCCCTTGGATGGTCTTTGTCGAAACCCCTCGGGACAGTTTTGAGGCTCTCGCCCTCTACCGCGAAGCCGGCCGACTCAACCCCCTGCACAATCCCCTGCAGGACTCCGCCGCTGGCCTCGGCATCGACGGCGTTGCGAAAGCGTGCCAGCTGCGCCGGCGTGTGGGTGTGGCAGCCTCCTCCGATGAGAAGGCCGTCAGCGCTGAGCTGGATGTAGAAGCCCACGCCCTCCGCAGTCGACGCGAATCCCCCCTGCGCGGTCTTGTAGGGCGATTTGTCCAGGGAAAACCGGATGTCCCGGTTTGGCCGGAAGAGCTTCGCCTCACCGAAGGCCGGCTCCAGCTCCGCGAGCAGCACGGTCAGCGGCCCTTTCACTGCGGCGTCGTAAATTGCCTTGTGGGTCAGCCACCAGTCGCGGTTGTTGTTGTGTTCGAGATCGGCATAGAACCGGAAGGCGGCATCCGGGATGCCTTCGAATGGGGTCATGCATGAATCCTAGGGACTCGCCCGGCGTCATGGCGAGGGGGCCCGCGTATGTGGAAAGAACAACACACCCCGCCGCGGATATCCGCGACGGGGTGTGTTGTTTGTCCAGCAGACGTAACCGGGAGTTTAGCCGATCTTGTTGGCTGCCTCGGCGTCCGAGGTGACAACGCCTGCCCCTACCGCACCCAGGTTGGCGCGCAGCTTGGCGCCGAACTCGGCATCGACGTTCGTCCAGTACTGGATGGCGCGTTCCTTGATGTCTGCGTTCTTGACGCCGCTGACGGCGCCCGTGACGGTCTCGAGCAGGCGGGCCTTCTCGCCGTCGTTGAACACCTCGCGGTACAGCGTGCCAGCCTGGCCGAAGTCGCCGTCCTCAGCGTGCAGGGAGTGCGCGGAGAGCGTCAGCGCGCCGTCGTTCTCCCAGCCGCCAGCCGCATTCTGCGGCTCCACGGCAGCCGGGCCGCCGAGGGAGTTCGGGGTGTAGACCGGAACCGAGGGGGCGTTGAAGTGGTAACGCCCCGCGCCGTCCTGGCTGTAGTTGTTGACCTGGCTCTTCGGCAGGTTCACCGGGAGCTGGGCGTGGTTGGTGCCGACGCGGTAGCGGTGGGCGTCCGCGTAGGAGAAGATGCGGGCCTGCAGCATCTTGTCCGGCGAAGCCGCGATGCCCGGCACGAAGTTCGACGGCGCGAAGGTGGCCTGTTCGATCTGCGCGAAGTAGTTCTCCGGGTTCTTGTTCAGCTCCATGGTGCCCACCTTGATCAGCGGGTAGTCCGAGTGCGGCCACACCTTCGTGAGGTCGAACGGGTTGAAGCGGTACGTCTTGGCATCCTCGTACGGCATGACCTGAACGTGCAGGTCCCAGGACGGGAAGTTGCCGTCGGCGATGTTCTCCTGCAGGTCGCGGATGTAGAAGTCCCCGTCCGCGCCGGCCAGAGCCTCGGCCTCGTCGCCCGTCATGGACTTGACGCCCTGGTTGGACTTGAAGTGGTACTTGACCCAGAAACGCTCGCCCGCGGCGTTGATCCACTGGTAGGTGTGCGAGCCGTAGCCCTGCATTTCGCGCCAGGAGGCGGGCAGGCCGCGGTCACCCATGAGCCAGGTGACCTGGTGCGCGGACTCGGGGGAGAGGGTCCAGAAGTCCCACTGCATGTCGGCGTCACGCAGGTGCGTGCCCGGGAGGCGCTTCTGCGAGTGGATGAAGTCGGGGAACTTGATGCCGTCGCGGATGAAGAACACCGGGGTGTTGTTGCCGACGAGGTCGTAGTTGCCCTCGGTGGTGTAGAACTTCACGGCGAAACCGCGGGGGTCGCGCCAGGTGTCCGGGGAGCCTGCTTCGCCGGCGACGGAGGAGAAGCGGATGAGCATGTCCGTCTCGACGCCCGGCTGGAAGAGGGCAGCCTTGGTGTACTTCGAGACGTCTTCGGTGGTCGTGAAGGTACCGAACGCGCCACCGCCCTTGGCGTGCACGACGCGCTCCGGCACACGCTCGCGGTTGAACTGGGCGAGCTTCTCGATCAGGTAGTGGTCGGTCAGGATGATGGCGCCGTCGGCGCCGGTCGTCTGGGAATGGGCATCGGACGCGACCGGTGCGCCCGACTGCGTCGTCGACCGGGCTGGGGCGGATACGGGTGAGACGGGCGCAGAAATGTTCGCAGTCATCTTTCTCCTTCTGGTTGGGTTTTCTTAGGTTCGATCGGAGGGAAGTTTTTGGGTGCGCTGGCAGTCCTGGCAGATGCCCTGGTACATCACGTCAGCGATCTGGATGGTCATCGGCTTGGCGCCCTCGTCCCAGTGCGGGGTGAGGCACGGCGCATGGCCCACGGCGCAGTCCACGTCCTCGACGCGGCCGCAGCCGATGCAGACGGCGTGGTGGTGGTTGTCCCCCACACGTGTCTCATACAGGGCGGGGGAGTGCGGGGGCTCGAAGCGGCGCAGCATCTGCAGATCCGTCAGGTCACCCAGGACCACGTAGACGGACTGGGCCGTCAACTCGGGCAGTTCCTGGCGGGCGGCGGCAAGGATGCTCTCCGCGCGGGAGTGCGGATGGTGTTCGACGGCGGCGAGTACGGCCAGGCGCTGCTTGGTCACCCGGCGGCCATGGGCACGCAGGGCGGCAGCCCATGCATCGTGAGTGCCCGCTGAATCCGTCATACCCCCATTCAAGCACTTATTATGATTGGTTCACAATAAGGCATGGCTTACGACAGCTCTTGTGACGCCTCTGATGACGCGCGGGGCGGCACAAAGCCGGCGCCACGGCGCAGCGCTCCCGCACTATTAGAGTGACCGGGTGGGGAAATTTCTGGCGGACATGACGCCCTTGCGCGAAAGTCCGGCCTTCCGCCGCCTGTGGCTGGGCTCAGCCGTTTCGGCCCTGGGCAGCCAGCTGACCCTGGTGGCCGTCAGCCTGGAGGTCTACCGCCTCACGCAGGACAGCCTCTATGTGGGCCTGCTGAGCATTTTTGCGCTGGTCCCGCTGGTGTTGGGCGGCCTGCTCGGAGGCTCGATCGCGGACGCGCATGACCGCCGCAAGGTTGCACTGCTGGCGTCCTCGGTGCTCTGGCTGACCACCGTCTGCCTGGCGCTCCAGGCCTGGCTGCAGCTGGGGAACGTCTGGCTGCTCTACGTCCTGGTTGCCGTGCAGAGCGGCGCGCAGGCCATCAACCAGCCGGCCCGGAGCGCCATCATCCCGGTACTGGTCCGCAAAGAACTGCTGCCCGCCGCGAACGCCCTGAGCATGATGAGCTTCGGGCTGACCATGACGGCCGGGCCGCTGCTGGCCGGTGTGCTGGTGGCCTGGATCGGCTTCGCCTGGACGTACTCGATTGACGTCGTCAGCTTCGCCTTCGCATTCTGGGCGCTGCTCAAGCTGCCGCCCATGCCGCCGGGGGAGCACGCCCGTCCGGCGGGACTGCGGTCCGTCGTCGAGGGCTTCCGCTTCCTGGGCACACGGCCGAACCTGCGGATGACCTTCATGATCGACCTCGTGGCCATGATCTTCGCCCAGCCCCTGGCGTTGCTGCCCGCCATCGGAGCCCTGATGATCGGCGGCGGCGAAGCCACGGTGGGCATCCTGCTGGCCTCGACCGCCGTCGGCGCGTTCCTGTCCGGGCTGTTCTCCGGGCCGCTGGGAGCGGTGCGCCGGCAGGGGGCCGCCGTCGTATGGTCCGTAATGGGCTGGGGCGCGTCGATTGCCGGCTTCGGCCTCGTGGTGGTGCTCGCCGGCCGCTCCGGTGACGACGGCGTGACGGTGTGGCTGCTGCCCGCGGCGCTGTGCTGCGCACTGGCCGGCATCGCCGACTCGATCAGCGCTGTCTTCCGCACTACCATCCTTCAGGCGTCCACCCCGGACCACCTGCGCGGACGGCTGCAAGGCGTGTTCGTCGTCGTCGTGGCCGGTGGCCCCCGGGTGGGGGACATGCTCGCAGGCGGCGGGACTAAACTCTTGACTGAAGGCTGGGTCCTGCTGCTGGGCGGTATTCTGTGCATCGCGGTGGCATGGACGGTGGCGCACTTGCAGTCGGGCTTCCTGAAGTACGACGCACGGAACCCCGTCCCGTAGCAGTTCGTTTTCCTGTAGAGGTAGTTCCCGGAACGCCACAGCCGGGAGCACGGCGTGGGAGGAACAGTGCATCAGCATCACAACGGACTGAAAACCGCGGCCCTGTTCGGCGTGTTGTGGGCGGTGCTGCTCGGGCTCGGTGCCCTGATGGGCGCCGGAACCCGGAGTGCCGCTCCCATCTGGATCATGGCCCTGATCGGTGTGGGCACCACGGCCTACGGGTACTGGAACAGTGACAAGATCGCCATCCGGGCGATGCAGGCGTATCCGGTAACGGAGGCCGAGGCGCCGCAGCTCTACCAGATTGTCCGGGAGCTCTCCGCCAGCGCCCAGCAGCCGATGCCGCGGATCTACCTCTCGCCCACGATGGCCCCGAACGCCTTCGCCACAGGCCGGAACCCGCAGAACGCGGCGGTGTGCTGCACCGAGGGAATCCTCCGGCTGCTCGATGCCCGGGAACTCCGCGGAGTGCTGGGCCACGAGCTGATGCACGTCTACAACCGGGACATCCTGACCGCCTCGGTGGCGGCCGCCGTCGCCGGCGTCATCACCTCGGTGGGGCAGATGCTGCTGTTCTTCGGCGGCGGGGACCGGCGCAACGGGAACCCGCTCGCCATGATCGCCATGGCGCTGCTGGCCCCGTTTGCCGCGTCGCTGATCCAGATGGCGATCTCCCGCACCCGGGAGTTCGACGCCGATGAGGACGGTTCCGCTCTGACCGGGGACCCGCTGGCGCTCGCCTCCGCCCTGCGCAAGATTGAGCAGGGCGTACAGCTTGCGCCGCTGCCGCCGGACCAGCGGCTGGTCAACGCCTCGCACCTGATGATCGCCAACCCGTTCCGCGGCGGCGGCATGGCGAAGCTGTTCTCGACGCACCCGCCGATGAGTGAGCGGATCGGACGCCTGGAGCGGATGGCCGGCCAACAGCGCGACTAGCAATTCGGGAACGCAGGGCGCCGCCGTCGGACGTTCACCGACACGGAAAAAGGATGGCGACGCGCAAAAGGGCCGACGATACCGGTAGTCCCTGTGTCGTCAGCCCTTTGCGCGTCGCAAGGCGCCTTGCGCGTCGTCGTGCTAGCTGCGGAAGTTCACGAACTGCAGGTCGGCCTCGTCGAAGCCTTTCAGCAGGTTCATGGTTTCCTGAAGGTCATCCCGGGACTTGGAGGTCACGCGCAGTTCGTCGCCCTGGATCTGGGACTTGACTGACTTGGGCGCTTCGTCGCGGATGAGCTTGTTGATCTTCTTGGCCAGGTCCTGGGCAATACCCTCCTTGATGGAGGCCTCCAGCCGGAACTCCTTGCCGGAGGCGTAGGGCTCGCCGGTGTCGAGGGACTTGAGTGAAATGCCGCGGCGGATGAGCTTGGACTGCAGCACGTCCAAGACGGCCAGTACACGCTCTTCAGAATTGGCCTTCATCAGGATCTTCTCGCCGCTGAAATCGACCTCGGCGCCGACGCCCTTGAAGTCGTAGCGCTGGACGAGTTCCTTCTGGGCCTGGTTCAGCGCGTTGGCGACTTCCTGCTTGTCTACCTTGCTGACGACGTCGAATGTGGATTCGCCTGCCATGACTGTCCTCCTGGTGGTTGGGGGGGTGCCCATGAAGGGCCCTAGTGTCTGCAATCCAGCCTAGTACGGATGCCCCTGAAGTGAAGCTCGGCGGGGCGTTGTCCCTGTTCACAGTCCGCTCAAAGCTGAGTCAGGGCCGGAACGAAGTTTTGGGTGGCAGAGTTGCAGGAGTTGAAAGAGTCGCTCGAAAGGTACAGCTCATGCAGAACAAGGCCGTCCACTATGTCATCCGCTCCACCGCAGCCGCCGCAGGCGGTTTCGCCACGGCCGCGACGTCCGTGGCGGCCGCAACGCTGGCGGCCTCGATCATCTTCAGCCCGGCCGCGGATGCCTCTTCGAGGCTGGACGGCGTCCACGCCGATCTGGCACGGGCCGTGCAGCTGAACCAGATCACGGAGGAGCAAGCTGCGAAGTTCGAGTCCAAACTTGCCGTCCGTATCCTTGGGGAAGCCTGATTTTCCGGGCTTTTTGGCGCCACAGTCCGCCGATTCGATTCTTCGGCGGAAGTTCTGTAAAGTTGTCTTGCCCGCGGTTGCTGGAAGCGGAACGGACTGGAAACAGGCGTTCTGAAGCCGGAAGCCGCGAGTGATCTTCTCTTGAAGTTCGGCAGATTACCCGAGCGGCCAAAGGGGGCTGACTGTAAATCAGCTGGCAACGCCTACGGGGGTTCGAATCCCTCATCTGCCACCCTTGGAAGAGCCTCCGGAACCAACAGGTTCCGGAGGCTCTTTCTTTTGCCTGCTGCAGGGTGTGCGGCGACGGCCCACGGGACGGTTTTGCTCGGGACCATGTGAAGAAACGGTCTCGAAGTCGTGACGACGTTCCGGGTGAAGCGCCGTCGGGTGGTCAACTCGTGGCTGACGTGTCATCCGTCCGGGGGAACTTCTTCATCATCGGGTTGGAACTCACGGGAAATGCGCTGCAGCGGCGTGAAGGCCCGCTTAGGGTGAAAGCATGTTCAAGACGATCACGCATCTGAGGCTCCTCGCCGCACCGGCCACGGCCATGCTGCTTCTGGGCACACTTCTGATCCTGGAACAGCGGCATTTCGACCAGAACAGTGCATTGTTACTGGCGCTCCTGACCGGTGTCGCCGTCGCCGAGATCCTGCCTTTAGCTGCCCTGGGGTTGGTTTTCGTCGCTCTGGTCCTGCAGACCTTCAAGGTCGTCCCACTGGTGCTTCTATCGGGAGTTCTGAGTTACGCAGCTGTTCCCGTCGTGATCTTCTTCGCGGTGATCGGCTGGAAAACCCGGAACCGTTGGATCCTTCCTGCAGCGGCTCTCATATTTGCCGGCATCACGACCGCCAATTGGTTTACCGACCAGACCTGGATCAATTTCATCTTCGGCAACCAGCTATACGGCAGGGGACTGCTGCGAACCGTCACGTACGCTTTTCTGATCTTCGGGGCGTTCGCCGCGTTGAACCTCGCGGCCTGGGCCGTTGGTGTGGCCGTAAACAACGTCTCGAGAAGCCGTAAGGCCCAGCTCGCGGCGGAGGCCCGACTGCGGGAAACGGCGACTGAACTGGCCCTCGAACAGGAACGCAATAGAATCGCCAGGGAACTTCATGATGTCCTGGCTCATTCGCTGACAGTCATCGTGGCCCAGGCCGATGGAATTCGCTTCATCCACCGTACCGAACCGGAGTCCGTCGAGGAAGCCTCCACGGTCATCGCCGAAGCTGCGAGGACCGCATTAGTCGAAACGCGCCGGCTGATCGAAGGCTTCTCCACTGAAATCACCGAGCAGCCGGGGCAAAGAGTCGAGGACCTGGTAATTCTCGCCGGCCGTCTGAGTTCGAGCGGCATGCCGGTCCAGATCGAAACGACGGGCCAGCCCTGGCACCTGACCCCCCTGCAGCACCTGACGGTCTACCGACTGGCGCAGGAGAGCCTGACGAATGCCTTCAAGCACGCGGACCGGGGCAAGGGCACACGCCTGCACCTGGTGTGGACTGCAACGACCCTTGAACTCCGTGTCCGCTCCTCGCTCTTCAACAGTCCGGCAGCGCAGCCGGAGGCCCCGACGTCGGGCAGAGGGATAGCAGGAATGAAAGCCCGGGCCGCAGCCGCGGGCGGCTGGGTCGAAACGGTCCGGGGCGAAGAGACCTTCGAAGTTATGGCGTTCCTCCCATCGGCAGGTCCTGACCAGCACCCTGACCAGCACCGTGACCAGCACCGTGGGGCTGCCCCGAAAGAGCCGCGACTCCGCGCTTTGGAAGGAGCTACGCCATGACCGCCGTACCAATCCGGATTGCCCTGGCCGATGACCAGCCGCTGTTCAGCGCCGGACTCAAAATGATCCTGCGCAGCCAGCCGGACATGGATCTCGTCGGCGAAGCCGTCAGCGGGGAGTCCGCCGTCAAACTCGCGCTGGAGACGCGTCCTGATGTGCTCCTGATGGACATTCGGATGCCCGCCATGGACGGAATCACCGCCACGAGGAAGATCCTGGAAACCCCCGCCGGGAATTCAACCAAGATCATTGTCCTGACGACCATCCAGCATGACGAAGCCGTCGTCCGTGCAATTCAGGCCGGTGCCGCCGGTTTCCTGACCAAGGACACCACCCCGGACTTCCTGCTGGCCGCCATCCGAACGGTTCACTCGGGCCACTCGGTCATCGCCCCGGCCCTCACCAACGAACTCCTGCGGGACTACACCACGCCTTCAACCGGGAACGACGGCGCGCTGGTAAACCTCTCGGGGCGGGAACGCGACGTGTTTCTCCTGACTGCCAAAGGGCTGGGAAACGCCGAGATCGCCGCGTCACTGGTGCTCAGCGAGGCCACTGTGAAGTCACACGTGGGCAGCATCCTGGCGAAACTCAAACTCAAGAACCGGATCCAAATCGTTGCCTTCGCCTACGAAAACAACGTACTCAACTAACACCCGAACAACCGCTCGAACCAAAGAGGCTTTCCCAGAGGGAAGGTCGCCACCGCAATGCCCAAAACAACCTGAGGAGCCAACATGAATAAGAGGAAGATCTTCGGCGCTGCCGTGCTGGTCCTCGGCACCGGCGCCGCGCTCGCCGCGGCCGCCATCCCGGCCGGCCCGATCGCCCCGTCAGCGGAGCCCGTCGCAGGGAGCGTCCGGCAGGCCGAGGCCTATGCCAAGGACGATCCGGTCGCCGAACAGGGCATGCAGGAAGCCATCCGGCTCTGCATGGCCAGGGCCGGCTTCGACTACACGCCGCCCCGGTGGGACCTGACACTGGACCTCAACGAAGCCATCGGATCCAAGCGGCTCACGGTCGAGGCTGCCAAAGCCAGAGGATACGCCAGCAGCGGCCCACAAGGGCCGCACGAGCCGGCACCGGATTCGGCAGACGGCAGGCTGTTCGCCGATCCGGCCTTTAACAACGCACTCACCGGCCCCGCCGGAACCGCACCAATGACCACGGTGCAAGGCAAGGGGACGTCCTCGGGCGGGTGCCGTGGGGAAGCCACGACACAGATCTACGGCAGTCCCGAAAACTACATGCTCGCCACCGGCATCGCGTACAACTCGTTCTACCCCGCCACCGACTCCGCCAGCCGCGACCCTGGACTAGCCAAAGCCGATCAGGACTGGAAAGCCTGCATGAACGAAACCCCATACCCCTCCTACGCCAATACCCAGCAGGCCACCGACGCCGGAAAACGCGCCGGGGGCCAGGAGGAGATCAAGATCGCCGTCACCGACGCTGTCTGCCGGGATAAGGCCGGGTTCCACGCCGCGCTGGACAAAGTCCTGGACAAATATCTGACAACCCGCATGCAGGAAATCGCCCCGCAGATCGACAAGGTCAAAGAGATCCGCCGAAGCGCCGCCACAAACGCGGCAGCCCTGGGTGTCCCTGCCGCGAAATAGCGCGTATGCCAATCCGGCAATGGCGTCCTGTCAGTATTCGGGGGTGACAGGACGCCGGCAAGTTCAGTCTGGTTGGGGCAGCTCTTGGGCTCGCCCGGCAAAGGCTCTTCAAACCGTGCTCACTGTTGCTGGGGGCTCGCTGGCAACTGTTGTCAGGGCGGCGAGGACGGCCTACGATGTGCGCACAGCCCCACTCCGGGGACCTACTCCGGGACCTTCCCTCAATGTGTGCTGGGCACATCTTCGGATGCCTACGTCCTGGACATCACGGGACAGGAAACGCTATGACCAAATATCTGTTTGAAGCGAACTATGTGGGCGACGGAATTAAGGGCCTCATGCGCGAAGGCGGCACAAAGCGCCGTGAAGCGGTTGTCGAAGCCCTCAAATCCGTAGGAGGCTCGCTCGAAAGTTTCTACTACGCCTTCGGGGAGACCGACGTCCTGGGGGTCTTTGACATCCCGGAACAGGCCGACGCCGCCGCCTTGTCGCTCATGATCAATTCGACGGGCTCCGTGAACCTGCATCTGAAACCGCTCATGACGCCGGAGGATCTCGATAAAGCAGCCAAGAAGACACCGTCCTACCGGGCCCCCGGGCAATAGACCAGACCACAGGCCAAGGCGCTGGCCCGCCCAACAATTCCGTCATAGCTCAGGTCCGTCATAGCTCAGGGCGAAGTCTTGCCCGCCGGGACATTCCTTCCGCTGTGCCGCTTTCAGCCCCCTGCGTATGCCGCTCGGAGCAGTTCAGGTGATTTTGGAGTCACCCGGGCGACAATGTCCCGCCGCGTCGCATCGGCGAACGCCTGGAACAGGCGGGCGAGCTCTGCATTACTTAACTGATCTACAGCCATTTGGTTGTAGATCAGCTAATCGGGCCCCTGTCAATGGGTCTGCGGCGTCTCCTTGGCCATTCCGGGATGAACGGGAACGAACTCGATTTTGTTAGCGGGATGGACTGTCTTCTTGGGGGCCCGCGAGAATCCCTTCGCATCCAGGTGGTTCTCGGCCCGGTAGACGGCCAGTGCCTCGTCATAGACCTTGTTGAGCTGATGGCCGAAGAATTCCTCCGAGGACCCATCGCTGAAAGTAATGGAAATGATGGTGCTGCCAGGAAAGTGCCGGTTCATACGGATGAAGCCATCGGCGTCCTGCTGGAGATTGATCAATGTGGATCCTGCCTTCGTAATCGGGACTTCCAGTCTCCCGCACTTGGCGCGCCCGCATTCCAAGGGCTGGCACAAGCGGAAGGCCCCTCGCTGAGGAGCCTTCCTTGGTCTTCCTGGGGCTAGACCTTCTCACTGGTCCGGTCAGCCGTCGCCGGCTCCTCGACCGTGAATTCCCGGCTGCGGCGGGGGAAGGCCCAGAACTTGAAGTCCTTCGCTTCCACCCGGGGCTCCGGGCGCACTTCAGGCTCCTTTGCGGCATCCTTCTGGACGTCCCGCCGGAAATCCCTGTTGTACTGGTAGCACATCACTGACCTCCTTCTGGTGACTGCCCTTTAATCCTCCTCCGTATCGGCCCAGCCGTCGATACTTGTCCTCGCCGAAAGGCGTCTGAAAGTCCGGGGGACTATGGCCCCAGGCCCGTCGTCGGCGGCTCGCCATGCTGTTGTCATGACCGAACGCACGTCCGACGGCGAGACCCGGAACCTCCTGCGGCGGTCCGGGTGATCCCAACCTCTCGCAACGGACCCCTGCCGAGTGGGCCGGGCACCGCGCCAGGATCGAAGCGGCTGCACGGGCGGCAGCTCCGGATCGGCCAGAATCGGGTAGTCCGCCTCCGGAGGCCGCGCGGCCGGCGCCCTGATCGCCGTCGACGACTCCGGGACGGCCTCGCGCGGATGGAACGCATGATCACCGCGCTGGCGGTGAGCGGTCTAGCCCGCCCTTACCCAAGCCGACCGAGGAGCTGGTCTGTGGAGGCATCGGGCAGTCCCTCGAAGTACTGGTCGAGAATCCGCTGGAAAACGGGTTCCTTCGGGTCTGCCCGCAGGAACAAGGTCATCGACGAGCGCAGTTTCCGCTCGTCCGTGCTTCCGAAGATCTGCCCGGCGGTACGTCCGGCGATGCCGGCCACTGCCCCGGCATTTCCGATCAGGCGCGGACCCAGCACCGGATGGCGGAGGTAGGCTTTCGCCTCGTCCAGCCCGGAGATGGCATATCTCCTGGCAGTCGGGCTGTGCCCAAGGCCTGCAAGCTGGGGGAAGATGAACCACATCCAATGGCTGCGCTTGAAGCCCCCAGAAAGCTCCGACACGGCCTGAAGATAGGTCCCGCCCTCGTCCTGGGCGGTGATGAAGCGTTCAAGATCATAGGGATCTTCCACGGAATCCTCCTCGGGACCGCTGCCACTCGCCTCCATCCAAGCACCGATCCGGTGCCGCCGGAAGCCTACTGCGCGCCTGCCAGCCGGTCCTTGGCCCGATCGCCCCGCGGCCCTACCGGCACCAGCTCGGTGGCTTGTCCCAGTCCCTGCGCCGGCATCGAGACATACATGCTCTCGGCCCGGCTCACCTGGAAGGTTTCATGCCAGATGCCGACGGCGCCGGGGGACTTCCGTGCCCGGCGGTTGAAGTCCGTCCACGCCGGCTTGTGCTCCGACGCCGGTGCACTCGCATAGGCATACAGTTTGTCCGCCGAATTCCAGTACTGCACGATCACAGGACCGCTTGCGCCAACAGTGAAACGAAAACCCAGCAGACCGGACCCGGGTTCGCGCAGGAGTTCGGCCAGCATCCTGGGCATGGCGAAGAACACCGGTAGCCACAGGTCCGGACGCCAGGGGCGGTTGATTCTCATTCCGATCAGGAAGACCACCAGCTCACCGGGATGGCGGTGCGTGAATCGGCCTGCATTCATGCGTGTCATACTTTTCTCCTCACTGGATACTGATACTCCCCAATAATGGGGAGTAGTACTATCTAAGTCAAGGAGGATCGGTTGCGTATTTCACAGTTGGCGGCGGCCACGGGCGTTCCGGTGGCGACCATCAAGTACTACCTCCGGGAGAAGTTGCTCCACGAGGGGGTGCTGACTTCGGCCACCCAGGCGCGGTACGACGACTCGCATGTCCGCCGGCTGAAGCTGATCCGCGCGCTCGTCGGCACGGCAGGACTGAGTGTCGCCGCCGCCCGCGAACTGCTCCTGGGCGTCGACAACCCCCCGGAGTCCGGGCACGACCCGCTCGGCCTGGCCCACCGCGCGGTCACCCGCCCGGCGCCGGACGACGTCGACCTCGCGCCGGCGCAAGAGCTGCTGCGCCGCTGGGGCTGGGGGGAGCAGGCCTGCGACCGCAATACCCAGGCCGCCCTGGTGGAGGCTCTGGCCGGACTCTCCAGCGCCGGATTCGATCTGCCGCTGCCGGTGCTGGACCGTTATGCGCAGGCCATGCGCGACGTCGCGGATGCCGACGTGGGAAGTGTTCCCACGGACTCGCCGGAGGCTGCGATGCGATACGTGGTCCTTGGAACCGTGCTGGTGGAGCCGGTTCTGTTGGCCATGCGCAGGCTGGCCCAGCAGAGTGCCTCGTTTGAACGGTTCGGTGCCGGGGAGTTGCCCGGGGAGCCTCATCCCGGGTGAAACCCCGGCGGCGGCAATTCGTCGAAGCGGGTGGACATGTCGGTGTCCCTGGGCGGACGTTGCTAGAGTCGGCGGTAACGCAGTTGCTACCGGCCGGGCCTGCTTGCTTGCCCCGGCCAGGAAGGGCACCTCATGGTCGGAATGTTGGGACTTTTCACCGAGACAAGCCTGGTGGAACTCCTGCTTCTGCTCGCCACCTTCGTCCTGACCTCCCTGATCGGCATCGAACGGCAGGTCAGGCAGAAAAGCGCCGGCTACCGCACCCATGTCCTCGTGGGCCTTGGATCATGTGCATTTACGCTCGTCTCGGCCTACGGCTTCGCCTACGTCCTTGACCCCGGCGTGACCATGGACCCGTCCCGGATTGCCGCGCAGATCGTCAGCGGCATCGGCTTCCTCGGCGCCGGAGTCATCTTCAAAGGCCGGGACGTCGTCCGGGGCCTCACCACGGCCGCCACCATCTGGGTGGCCGCCGCTGTTGGCATGGCCTGCGGTGCGGGCATGGTTTCCCTTGCCCTGGCGCTGACCATCTTCCACCTCATCACGCTGTTCCTCGTTGCGCCTGCGGTCCGAAAGATCCCCACGGTGGACCGGAACCGGGTACTGCACATCAGCTATGCCGATGGCCAAGGGGTCTTGCGTCAGCTGCTCGAAATCGCCACCACCATGGGTTTCAGCTCCTCGATCCTGCGCACGCGGCGGACCGGCGATGAGCACAGGCCGATGGTCTCGATGGATGTCCGGTTCTTTGGGCACCATCCCTTACGCAATCTCGTTCCGCACCTGATGGACCTGCCCGGCGTCGAAAGCGTGATTGTCCGGGGGACGGACACCAACGGGGATGACGACGATGCAGCCTGAGCAGCTGGCGGCCACCGATCCGCGCGTTGACGCCTTCATTGCGGCACTGCCCGGCTGGCAGCAGTCGATCTGCCGCGAGGTCCGTGAACTGGTCCATGCCGCCGACCCCGACGTGCTGGAGACCATCAAGCGCACCACGCAGCCGTACTTCGTCCTGGACGGCAACATCTGCGCCTTGCTGGCCGCCAAGGACCACGTCAACGTGTTCATGTACGACGGCGGAATCGTCCCCGACCCGGAGGGCATCATCACCGCCGGGCATGACAACAAGACCGCGCGCACCGTGGCCTTCCGGCAGGGCGAAGCCATCAACGCTCCGGCCCTGATCGAGATGTTCCGGCAGATCATCGCCAACAACCGGGCCGGCGGCTGGCGGAAGCTCAAGGCCGGCGGCTGAGCGCTCCGCACGCACGGGGGCTCTCTGCCATGATGGCCGGATGGGAATGACGCAAGATCCGTGGACATCCGGGACCGCAGCGGCCGCCGGCCTGGCACTCGAGCAAGTGGCCCCGGCGGTGCTGGACGCGCTCGCCGACGGCGACCTGGACGCCGCCCGCGCCGCGGCCGCCCTGGAACTCACGCCCTACCTCGCGGGCCCCGAATGCGTCGGCGTCTGGCGCATGCGGCGGGACCAGATTGCCCGCAGTCCTGCCGATGCGGCATGGGTGACGCGGCTCTTGATCGATTCGGTCTCCGGCAAGGTGGTGGGGCGGGCCGGATACCACGGGCCGCCGGACGACGCCGGCATGGTCGAGATCGGCTATTCGATCGATCCCGCGCACCGCCGCCGGGGCTACGCCCGCGGGGCCCTCGTGATCTTGCTGGAGACGGCAAATCGCCACCCTGAAGTCGCCGTCGTCCGTGCCTCGGTGCGCCCGGATAACCTTCCTTCCCGGCGGCTGCTGGACCAGTACGGATTCCAGGCCGTGGGGGAGCAGTGGGACGACGAGGACGGTCTGGAAACGATTCTCGAAGTGTCCGCCACCGAATCGTGAACTCGGGGCCGGCGAGCCCTAGCCGTGTGACTCAAGGACCCGGCGCAGCTTCTGGAAGCTCTCCGACCAGCCGTCCCGGTGCAGCGCGAGCCGCTCCTCGGTGGCGAAGAGGCCGTGCCAGAGCGCCACGCGGGTGACGGAGCCCTCCACGTCGAGGGTGAGCGTGGCGGTGGTTTCCCGGTCGTCCGGCGTTGGCTCCTCCCAGTTGAACGTGTAGGCGAGGCGGCGTGGAGGAGTGATCTCAAGGAACCTTCCCGAGAGATGGAAGGGATCGCCGTCGGCCGGTTTCATGGTGAAGCGGTAGCGGCCGCCCACCGTGAGGTCGAGCCGGGCTTCGGGCAGCGTGAAGCCGTGCGGACCCCACCAGCTGGCGAGTCCGTCCGGCTCTGTCAGCAGGGCGAAGATCCGCTCCGGCGGTGCGCTGAATACTGGATTCAGTTCCAGGAGCAGACCGTCGACTTGCCTGTTCATGTTTCGACTGTGGCACTTTGTTGGCCGGAGTGGAAGGTTCTGCCAGTGCCGCCGGCGCCTGCCGGGTTTGCTTTACTTGAGGACATGGAAACTCTCGGATCCGGCACAACCCTGGCGGGCAGCGTCCACGTGAGGGTGCTGCACGTGTCCGACGCCGAGCGCCTGAGCGCCGCGTATCGGCGCAACCGGGAACATCTGGCCCCCTGGGAGCCGCGGCGGTCCGAGGAATTCTTCACCGTGGCAGGGCAGGCGGCCAACATCGAGTCCAAGCTGGCGATGTTCATCGCCGGTTCCGATGTCCCGTGGGTCCTGCTAGACGGCGGACGCATCGTCGGCGTGATGACGCTGAGCGGTGTTGTCCGGGGCCCGTTCCTCAGCGCACACCTGGGGTATTGGGTGGACAAGGACTACAACGCGCGCGGGATAGGCTCGGCGGCCGTGGCGTACGCCGTCGGCGCAGCGCAGACGGAGCTGGGACTGCACCGGCTCCAGGCCGCGACCCTGCAGCACAATGCCGCGTCGCAGAAGATCCTGAAGCGCTCCGGCTTTGAGGAAATCGGAATGGCGCCGGCTTACCTCAAGATTGCCGGCGCCTGGCAGGACCACATCCTGTACCAGCGCATCCTGTACTGAGGGCAGGGCAGGGCAGGGCAGGGCAGTGCAGGGCAGGGCGGGAAGTCGCGTCCGCCGGCTACCGCACCATGCGCATGATCCGCACCGGAACCCCGGCCAGCTCCGCCGTCGTGGTTGCGCCGTCCGGGACGAAACCATTGCGCCGGTAGAAGGCGAAGGCGCGGGGGTTGTCCGCCGCGACCCATAAATAGGCGGGTCGGCCGCCCGCGGCGGTGTCCAGAAGCGACTGTCCCGCCCCGGATCCATAGTGGCTGGCGAGCACGTAGATCCCTTCGAGCTCGAGCGGCCGGGGGGCGTCGGCGTCGCGTCCGGCGCTGGCGGAGGCCCAGCCGATGATCTCCGCCCCGTCGCTGGCGACCCAGACGTCCGGAGTGCCGGCTGCGATGAGGGTCCGCCACATCTTCTCCCGCGCGCCATGATCGAGGCCGGCCAGGATGTCCGCCGGCAGCAGATGGGCGTAGCTCTCGCGCCAGGCCTGGATGTGCACCAGGGCTATGCTCCGTGCGTCATCTGGAACTGCGGGCCGGATTGAGAGTTCGTTCGCCATCCGGCAAGGCTAGTACGCCGGGGCGGGGTGTCGCCGCCGTTGTGAACGGACTGGCTGGCAAGTGGTGGCCGTGGACACTGACCGCTTCCTGACAGCGGACAACACCGGGGGACCTTGCGGGAGGACCTTGGCACTGTTGTTACTCGTGGGTAACATGATGAGCATGCATCTGCTGCTCCGCACCCTGGCCCTCCTGTTCACATCGTCGCGGCGAACCCCGTTGAGCATCTGGGACACCTCATCCCTGCCCCTCCGGGTCCTGCCCACGGACATTGACATCGCCATGCATGTCAACAACGGCATGTACTTCTCCCTGATGGATCTGGGCCGATTCGATCTCATGGCCCGCAGCGGAACCTGGAAGGCCATGCGCCGGCGCGGCTGGAGTCCGGTGGCTGCGGGGGAGACCATCGCCTTCCGCCGTTCGCTGCAGCTCTGGCAGCAGTACACCATCGAAACGAAGATCATCGGCCTCGACGCGAAGGCCATCTACTTCGAGCAGCGGATGGTGGTGGACGGCGAAATCTATGCGCGCGCCTACATCGCCACCCGGCTGGTCAGCAAGGGAAAGCCGGTCAGCCAGGAGGAGATCCTGCGCGAGTTCGGCGAGCCGCCGGCGGATCTCGAGCTGCCGGAATGGATCCACGAATGGCGGGAAACCAACGCGCTGCCCGGCGCCCGCCGTCCCGCGCCGCACGCCTGGGTTTGACTCCGACGTCACATCCCCGGCGTCGCGCGCTGAGCCATCAGCGAAATACGGGGGACAAGGCGCGGCTGCTCGCGTACCGTTGACCCATGGCTACCGTAGACATTACAGGTGAACAGTTCGCGTCGACCGTCGAGGGCAACGACATTGTCCTCGTCGATTTCTGGGCAGAATGGTGTGGCCCCTGCAAGCAGTTTGGCCCGACCTACTCAGCAATTTCCGAGAAGCACCCGGACGTGGTCTTCACCAAGGTTGACACCGAGGCCGAGCAGCAGCTCGCCGCCGAGGCAGGCATCACGTCCATCCCCACGCTGATGGCCTTCCGCGAAAAGGTGCTGGTGTTCTCCCAGCCCGGCGCCCTGAATGCCCAGCAGCTCGAGCAGGTCGTCGACGCGGTCAAGGCACTGGACATGGAAGAAGTCCACGCCCATGTGGCCCGCTCGCAGGCCGAGACTGCCGCCGGCGCAAACCAGCAGGACGGCACCCAGATCCCCGAGGCCTAGGCGGCTGGTGTCGAACGGGCGTCCGCCGGGCGGCGTTGATGTCTGAGGGCCGCGGCGGGACGATCGAAGGCCCACGCCCGGACCCGCTGGATTCCGTCGCCGAATAGTAATCGGGCTTCGGCTGCATCCGAGCACGGCAAGACGCGCGAGGCTGGTGGCAGCCCTCGATCCGCTGGAGCGCCGTCACCGCCGCCACGATCATCGACGGCACGAAGGTGACACTGCGCAGCCTCTCCTGGCGGATCCATACTCTGGGTGAGGAGATCGTCGCCCTCGACACCCAGCTCGACCCTGATGGCGGTCTGCCGGCTCCGTTACGATCCGCGAACCATCGACTATCTCGCCCGGCGTACCGCGGATGGCCTGTCCAAGAAAGATGTTCTCCGCTGCCCTAAACGCTTCACAGCTCGTGAAGTCTTCAACGACGACCGATCTCACCACCGCTTGACAATCTATAGGGCTTGACAATCTATGGGTCCGTCGCCAGGAGGGACAGGACCGGGACGGTGATCAGGACCTGCGCCCGCGGGGACGGGACACCCCCGGCCACGCCCCCGGCCACACCCCCGCCCGTGCCGGTTCCGCCGCCGGCCGTTCCGCCGCTGGTGGTGCCGGTGCCGGTGGTGTGGCTGGTGAGGAGCCAGGTGGCGGTGATGTCGGCGCGGAGCTGGCAGGGGCCGGGCCTCGGCCGGGCCCTGGAGGGCGCGGGCGGCGGCGGTGGTCCGTTCCCAGATCCCTGCGGCGGTGTCTGCCGGGAGGTAGGCGGAGAGCCATGCCGTCCCGGTCCGGGGTGTAGTCGACCCGGCGGTCCTCGGCGCTTTTGGTGTGGCGTTTTTCGATGCTGACCAGGTGGTGGCGTTCCCGCCAGGCGCGTGCCTTGGCGCGGAACCGGGACGGGACGAGGTCCCCGGCCCGGCACCCGCGGGCGGGGTTGGAGGCGCCGGGGTCCAGGAAGTGGGCTTCCAGCGCGGCCGCTCCGGCGGGATCCAGGCTGCTGGTTTCGTCGACGATGATCCGTGCGTGCTGCCAGGAGATCGTCCCGGCCTGAAGGGCCGTCAGGGTCAGCGGCAGCGCCGTCGTCAGGGCCTGGCATTCGGACAGGAGGGCTCCGGCGGTCCGTTCGCTGACGGTCAGGACACAGGCGACCTCGGCGACCAGGGCCATCTCCTGGGCGGTGTGTTCCTGCGGGGACGCCGCGGGTGAGGCCAGGGCCCTGGCCGCCTGCACGTATTCGGCGGCCAGCCTCACCTTCAGCGCGGCGGTCCGGGCTTCCAGCCGGGCCACCTCGGCGAGACCGTCCAGGCAAGCATCCGCCAGATTCCGCAGCGGATCGGCGTTCCGCAGCGGATCGGCGGCGGGCGGATCAGGGCGGTCCTCGCCGGCGCCGGTGAAGGCAGCAAGCACAGCAGCGGACGCGGCGACGGCCGCCACGGCCTCCCTGCTTTCCGCACTCCAGGCTGTTCTGCTATCCATACCCAAAGCATCTCAGGAGGCACCGACATTTTAGGGCGGCGCCGGCGGCAACTGGTCGTCGCCGTCCGTTCACGCTGGTTAGGTCAAGCTAGCGGGTTGAGCACCCCTCAGTTAGGACCCTTCCAGTACTACTCCAACGACGAAGCTTCGGGATCACCACGTCATCGTCGTCGCCGTCAGCCTGCGCGACGACCACCGCTCCGTGGTTTCCGGGCGCCCCTGCTAGCTAGAGCCGCTCGAGCCTGACAGGCTCGGCCAGCAGGGCGCTGAGGGACTCGTTGAGGTCCTGGACCGCGGTGCCCTTGGAGTGGGTGTCCAGGTCGGCCTGCGAGGCCCACTGTTCCGTCAGCACCAGCTTGTCGTCGCTGGCCTCGGTGAGCTCGTAACGGATGCAGCCCGGTTCGGCCACCACCTCGTCAATCGCGATTTCCAGCGCGAGCTTCACGCGGAAGAACTCGCCGTCGTTGGGGATGAAAATGGCCTGAAGGTCAACGGGTGCACTCATGCTTTTCACAATACCGGGCCGTGGCATCCACGCCGGAACATTTCGTAGGACTTCCAAGCATCGCTCTTCTTTTGCCGCCGGTCTGTTGGTAGCGTCACACCATGCTTGCTTACACAGCCGGGGACACTGACGTCCCGCTGCTCGAGGAAACCATCGGCCAGAATTTCGAACGGATCGTCGCGAGGTTTCCCTTCCACGACGCCCTGATCGAGGCCGCCGCGGTGCCGGGTGAGGAAGCGCGACGGTGGAGCTACACCAAACTGAACGACGACGTCGACCGCGTCGGCCGCGCGCTGCTGGCCCTCGGCGTGGCCACGGGCGAGCGGGTGGGCATCTGGAGCCCGAACTGCGCCGAATGGACCATCCTGCAGTACGCGACGGCGAAGGTCGGGGCAATCCTGGTCAACGTGAACCCCGCCTACCGCAGCCACGAGCTGGAGTTCGTAGTCAAGCAGAACGGCATGCGCATGCTGGTCGCGGCACCGTCGGACCGGAACAGCGACTACACCGGCATGGCCCGGCAGGCGCTGGCCGAATGCCCCGAACTGCGTGAGCTGGTCTTCCTGCCCGACGCCGGACTGGCCGGGCTCACCGCCGGCATCCCGGAAAGCGAGGCGGAGCGGACCTACGCGGAGCTGCTCAAGCGGGCTGACGACGTCGCGCATTCGGCCCTGAAGGCGCGTATGGCGGAACTGGACCCGCACGACGCCATCAATCTGCAGTACACCTCCGGAACCACGGGTTTCCCCAAGGGGGCCACGCTCACGCATCACAACATCCTCAACAACGGCTACTCGATCGGCGAACTGCTGGACTACACCGAGCACGACCGCGTCGTCCTCCCGGTGCCCTTCTACCACTGCTTCGGCATGGTGATCGGGAACCTGGCCACCCTCAGCCACGGCGGCGCCGCCATCATCCCGGGACGCGGATTCTCGCCCGCAGCGGCCCTCGAGGCCGTGCAGGACTTCGGCGGAACCTCGCTCTATGGCGTGCCCACGATGTTCATCGCCGAGCTGGCGCTGCCCGACTTCGCCTCCTATGACCTCTCCACCCTGCGCACCGGTGTGATGGCCGGGTCGCTGTGCCCCATCGAGGTGATGAACCGAGTCATTTCGGAGATGAACATGGTGGACGTGGCCATCTGTTACGGCATGACCGAGACCTCCCCGGTATCCACCATGACCCGGAGCGTGGACACCATGGCCCAGCGCACCGAGACCGTGGGACGGACCATGCCGCAGCTCGAAAACCGGATCGTGGACCCGGTGACCGGGGAAGTGCTGCAGCGCGGCGGGATCGGCGAGCTCTGCACCCGCGGCTACTCCGTCATGAAGGGGTACTGGAACCAGCCGGACAAGACCGCCGAGGCCATCGACGCCGAAGGGTGGATGCACACCGGTGACCTGGCCCGGATGGACGAGGACGGCTACCTCGTGATCGAGGGCCGGATCAAGGACCTGGTGATCCGCGGCGGCGAGAACATCTACCCGCGTGAAATCGAGGAGTTCCTCTACACCCACCCGGACATCCAGGACGTGCAGGTGATCGGTGTCCCGGATGCCAGGTACGGCGAGGAGCTGATGGCCTGCGTGATCCTGAAGCCCGGGGCAGCGCCGCTGGACGCGGCCGCCTTGGCGGAGTTCTGCCGCGGCAAGCTCGCGCATTACAAGATCCCGCGGTACGTCGACGTCCGCGAGAGCTTCCCGATGACCGTTTCCGGCAAGATCCGTAAGGTGGACATGCGCCAGGAAGCCGTGGCCAGACTGGGCCTGTAGCACCGCTGTGAGGGTAGGGACTGCCGGCCGTCAGTGGCCGCGGTGGTCCTGGATGGTCATCCGCGGGCCGAAGGTCGGTTTCCGGAAGCCGCTCAACCCGATCATCCGGACCACCCGCTGCCGGTGGCCGGACCACGGCGCGAGCAGCCGCAGCATGCCGGCGTCGTCCGTCCTGCGCCCGGTCAGCGCCGCGCCCACATAGGCCGCCAGATGGTAGTCGCCCACAGCGATGGAATCCGGGCAGCCGTGCGTCCGCTGCACCACCTCGGCCGCGGTCCAGGCCCCGATTCCGGGGATGGTCTGCAGCTTCGCGCCCGCTTCCGCCGCCGGCAGGGCCGCGAGACGTTCCAGCGCGGCGGCGGAACGCAGCGCCCGCATGACGGCCGCCGAGCGCTGCGGCCCCACGCCGGCCTTGTGCCACTCCCAGGACGGAATGCGCAGCCACTGCCCGGCCGTTGGCTGGACCAGCAAGTTGGCGGGCGCGACGGTGCCGGCCCCGGGGGCGGGGGTTCCGAAGCGGTGCATCAGGTAGCGGTACCCGCGGCGGGCCTCGATGACAGTGACCTTCTGCTCCAGGATCGTCGGCACGAGCGAGTCGATCATTCGGCCTGTGGCGGGCAGCCGCACGGCCCGGTTCCGCCGTCGGGCTTCAACCACCATCAGGGGCAGCGTGGCGTGGAAAGCGGGCTCATCAAAGGCGGACCAGTCGTCGTCGCGCCCCAACATGCGCGGTACGGAATCTACGGCATCGACGGCGCCGGGACCCCAGGCCTGCACATCGACGGCCGGGTCCGCCCGCGGGCCGGCGCCGCTGAGACGAAGCGTGGCCGGACCGGACGGCGTCGTAAACGCCAGCCAGACCCCGTCCGGGGCGGTGCGGATGGAGGGATCGCCGTGGCCTCGCAGGAGCGTGCCGAGGGTCTGCATCAGGTCGAAAGGACCGCCCGGATGCCACCGCGACGAAGCGTCCGCCGCGGCGGCAAAGCCCGCGGGGACGTCTGCGATGGTCATTCAAACATGTTCCCATGAACGACTGACAGGCACCGGATCCGCGGGCAGGCGGCGTGGGCCAAAGGGCTCTTAACTCCGCGGGTGCCCGGTATTAGACTCCGGTTGTGGCGCGGACCGCCCGCGCCTGGCCTTTCTGGCCAACTTTGGAATATCAGGTGAGCGTAATGGCCCGAGGAGTAGTGCACTTCGAGATCCCCGCCGACGACGAAGTCCGCGCGGGGAAGTTCTACAGCTCGGCGTTCGGGTGGACCGTAAATCCGATGCCGGAGCTGAGCTACACCATGATCCAGACAACGCCGACGGACGAATCAGGCATGCCTTCCGTTCCGGGCTCCATCAACGGCGGCATGTTCCGCCGTCAAGGAACCGTCACCTCTCCCGTGGTGACTGTGGACGTCGACGACATCGACGCCGCGCTGGAGTCGATCAATGCCCTGGGCGGAAGCACGGTCATGCCGCGGCAGGAAGTGGGCAGTATGGGGTGGTCTGCCTACTTCAAGGACACCGAAGGCAACATAGTCGGCCTCTGGCAGAACGCCGTGCCTGAAGGCGGCGCTGCCTCCACCGCCGGCACCGCTGCCGCCGGGAACGACATCGGCGCCTGATGCCCGTGCCGGGCGGGCTGCTCGCGCCCGGCGCCTGAGGGACTCAGCGCATCCCCGTCACGAGCCAGAGCGCCAGGACCGCCAGCGGCACCGTGAGCACGACGGCGGCGAGGCCGGCCAGGGCGAAGCCGCCCCAGCGGATCTCGACGTTGAGCGTGCGGAGCCGCTCGTGCCAGAGCAGCGTCGCCAGGGACGCCCACGGTGTCACGAGCGGCCCGAGGTTGACCCCGATCAGCAGGGCTGCGAGCCGTGCCGGGGAGCCGCCCACCGGTTCCAGCGCCAGATAGGCAGGGAGATTGTTGACCGCGTTCGAGGCACCCGCGCCCAGTGCGGCCAGCTGCAGCAGCGCCGGCAGGCGTTCCCCGGATCCGGCGATGCCCGAGAGGAAACGCGTCAGTCCGTGCGCGTGCAGGGCCTCCACCACCATGAACAGTCCCGCAGTGAGCATGAGCGGCCGCCAGGGGATCATCGACCAGCGAAGCGCGGAACGGCGGCGCCACAGGAACAGCAGCAGCAGGACCACCGCAGCGGCGATGGCCGGAATCTGGACCGGAACACCGGAGATCAGGGCCGGAAGCAGGAGCAGCATCACGCCCGCCGCCGAATACAGCAGCACCCGGTCCCGGACTTTGTGGACCGGCTGCGGGCCGTAGCGGCCGCGGAGGTCCTTCCGGAAAGCCAGCCAAAGCAGCCCCAGCGGGACCAGGATGCCCACGAGCGCCGGGGCCCAGACCAGTCCGGCGAACCCGGCCGGACTGAGCCGGAGCCGGTCCTGGGCCAGGAGGTTGGTCAGGTTGGACACGGGCAGGAGCAACGACGCGGTGTTGGCCAACCAGATGGTGGTCAGCGCGAACGGCAGCGGCGGGATCCGGGCGTGGACGGCCAGCAGCACGACGACGGGTGTCACCAGCACCGCCGTCGTGTCCAGGGACAGGAACACTGTGGACACGGTGGCGAGTGCGATCACGAGGAGCCAGAGCAGGAGCACGCGGCCCCGGCCCAGCGCCGCGAGACGCTCCGTGACCACCCGGAACAGCCCGGCGTCGTCGACCAGCTCGGTCACGAGCGACATGGCCACCACAAACGCGAGCACGGGCACGGTCCGGGCAGCCAGCTCCTGGAACGCCAGCACCGGCAACAGGCCGGAAACCAACGCAGCGACCCCGGTCAGCAGCATGCCGACGGGGAGCAGATAGCTTCTCACTCTCTTCAGCCAGCGCCGGCTCGTCACCGCCCAATCCTCGCACCCGCGGCCCGCGGGACCGCCGGCGAAGTGCCGGCAACGTGCCTGCGGCCGGGGAGACGGTAACTTTGTACCTATGAAGTACGCCCAGTCCGTTCTGGACCTCATCGGCAATACGCCGCTCGTCAAGCTGCACCACGTTACCGACGGCATCGGGGCCACGGTCCTGGTGAAGCTGGAATACCTGAACCCCGGCGGTTCCATCAAGGACCGCATCGCGGTGAAGATGATCGAGGAAGCCGAACGCACCGGCAAGCTCCTGCCCGGCGGCACCATCGTGGAACCTACTTCCGGCAACACCGGCGTCGGCCTGGCGCTCGTGGCCCAGCAGAAGGGCTACCGGTGCATCTTCGTGGTCCCGGACAAGGTCGGCGAGGACAAGCGGGCCGTGCTTCAGGCCTACGGCGCCGAAGTAGTGGTCACGCCGACGTCCGTCCCCCCTGACAGCCCGCAAAGCTACTACAGCGTCTCGGACCGGCTGGTCACGGAGATTCCCGGAGCGTATAAGCCGGACCAGTTCTCCAACCCGGCGGCCCCGGCCAGCCACTACGAATCCACCGGCCCGGAAATCTGGCAGGACACCGACGGCCGGGTGACGCATTGCGTGATCGGCGCCGGCACCGGAGGCACGATCACCGGCACCGGCCGGTACCTGAAGGAAATCTCCGCCGCGCGTCCCGCGGCCGACGGCGGCGTGGTCAGGATCATCGGCGCCGACCCGGCGGGTTCGGTCTACTCCGGCGGCACCGGCCGGCCGTACTTCGTCGAGGGCGTCGGCGAGGACATGTGGCCCGCCAACTACGACAAATCCGTTCCGGACGCCGTCATCGCCGTCAGCGACGCCGATTCCTTCGCGATGACGCGCCGGCTGGCCCGCGAGGAAGGCCTGCTGGTGGGCGGCTCCTCCGGCATGGCCGTCGTCGCCGCCTTGGAGGTCGCCAAGGACCTGCCGGACGATGTCGTCGTGGTCGTGATCCTGCCGGACTCCGGCCGGGGCTACCTGGCCAAGATCTTCAACGACCAGTGGATGCGCTCCTACGGCTTCCTCGCCAGCGGCGACGAAGCCTCCGTGGGGGAAGTCCTCAAGTCCAAGACCGGCGAACTGCCGGACCTGGTGCATATCCACCCCAACGAGACCGTGCGCGACGTCATCAACATCATGAACGAGTACGGCGTCTCGCACATCCCCGTGCTGTCCCAGGAGCCGCCGGTGGTGATGGGCGAGGTGCTCGGCGCCGTCGACGAACGCACCCTCACGGCCAAGCTTTTCCGCGGCGAGGCGAAGCTGACGGACAAGATTTCCGAACACATGGAACCGCGGCTGCCCGTGATCGGTTCGCTCGAATCGATCTCGACGGCCCGCGAGCTCCTTTCCGACACCGACACCCTGATGGTGACCTTCGTCGGCGCTCCGGTGGGGATCCTGACCCGCCACGACCTCCTCGCCTACCTCAGCAACTGACCGCAGCAACTGACCTCCGCAACTGAACCGGAGCCCGGACCCGCCCTTCCCGGGCGCCCCGGACACCGGCCGAAAGGACCGCACATGTCTTTGGCAGAAAACTCGTCCTCAAAAAGCACCGCCTCCAAAAACACAGGCTTCAACACCCGCGCCGTGCATGCCGGCCAGGCCTTCGAGCCGCGCACCGGCGCCGTCGTGCCGCCGGTCCACTTCTCCTCCACCTACGCCCAGGAGGCGATCGGCGTGCTGCGCGCCGGCTACGAATACGGCCGGGGCACCAACCCCACCCGTGACTCGCTGCAGGAACAGCTGGCCGCGCTGGAAGGCGGGACCTCCGCGTTCTCCTTCAGCTCCGGCCTCGCCGCCGAGGACTCGATGATCCGCGCCCTGACCCGGCCGGGCGACCACATCGTGCTCGGCAACGACGCCTACGGCGGCACCTACCGGCTGATCAGCCGGGTCCTGGGGGAGTGGGGCATCGGCAACACCCCGGTGGACATGTCCGATCTCGACGCCGTGGCCAAGGCCATTGCTGCGGGCGGATCCGACGGCGGCAAGACCCGGCTCGTGTGGGTGGAGACACCGTCGAACCCGATGATGAAAATCACCGACATCGAGGCCCTCGCCAAGCTGGCACACGACGCCGGCGCCCTCCTCGTGGTGGACAACACCTTCGCCTCGCCGTACCTGCAGACCCCGCTGGCCCTCGGCGCCGACGTCGTGGTGCACTCGACCACCAAGTACATCGGCGGGCACTCCGACGTCGTCGGCGGCGCGATCATTGTCAACGACGCGGAACTGGCCGAGAAAATCGGCTTCGTGCAGTTCGCCGTCGGCGCCGTGTCCGGCCCGATGGACGCCTTCCTCACCACCCGCGGCCTCAAGACCCTGGGCGTCCGGATGGACCGGCACAGCGACAACGCCCAGGCCGTGGCCGAGTGGCTGCTGCAGCGCCCCGAGGTGGAAGCCGTGCTGTACCCGGGCCTGCCCTCGCACCCCGGCCACGAGCTGGCCAAAAAGCAGATGAAGAAGTTCGGCGGCATGATCTCGGTGCAGTTCAAGGGCGGCGAGGCGGCGGCACGCAAGGTGGCCGAATCGACCTCCGTGTTCACCCTCGCCGAGTCCCTCGGCGGCATCGAGTCCCTCATGAACTACCCGTCCGAAATGACGCACGCCTCGGTCAAGGGCACGGAGCTGGCGGTCCCGGTCAACCTGATCCGCCTCTCCTGCGGCATCGAGGACGTCGAGGACCTCATCGCCGACCTCGAGCAGGCCCTCGCCGGCCTCGAGTCAGGCAGCTAGCAAGCAGTGACCACCACCGCCAGGGCCAAGTCCTCAACCACCCGCGGCTGGCTCGCGACGGCGGCCGGCGCGCTCGCCGTCGTCGCCGCCCTGGTGGTGCTGTACAGCGCCTACACCCCGCTGATGAACGACTTCGAGGTCTACTTCTACGGCGGCAGCCGGGTGCTGCAGACCGGCGAGACCGGCGTCAACGAGCTCTATGCCCCGCGGGACGGGCTGCCGTTCACCTATCCGCCGTTCGCCGCGCTCCTATTCGCGGCGCTCGCCTCGCTCGGCCAGGACGCGGGCAGCCTGGTCTTCATCACCACGGCGCTGCTAGGCGCCGCGATTGTCTCCGCGTGGCTGGCACGGCACTACTTCCGCCTCGGCCGCTGGCGGGACGCGGTGGCCGACTGGCGCTTCCGGGCCATGGCTCTCGCCGGCACCGCGGCGATCCTGCTGCTGGGACCCTGGCGGGACACCTTCGACTTCGGCCAGATCAACATCATCCTGATGGGCCTGATCCTGGCCGACTTCGCGTTGCACGGAAAGGTCCGGGCCGGGGAAATCCGCTGGCCTGCCGGGCTGCTGATCGGCATTGCGGCCGGGATCAAGCTGACCCCGCTCGCGTTCGGGCTGTACTTCCTGGTCCGCCGCGACTTCAAGGCGCTCGGCTGGATGGCCGCCGGCTTCTTCGGCTCCATCGCGGCGGCCTGGGCCCTGCTGCCGACGGCCTCGGTCACGTTCTGGACCAAGATCCTGCCGGACACCGGGCGGATCGGCGGACCGGCCTACGTGGATAACCTCTCCGTCAAGGGCCTGCTGCTGCATCTGGGCCTGCCCGACTCCGGCGTGACCAGCGTCCTGTGGCTGGTGGTCTCCCTGGCCCTGGCCGCGGTGGCAGCGCTGGTGGTCAAGTGGGCGGTGGACGCGGACGAGAACTTCGTGGCCGTGTCCGCCACTGCTGTGCTGATGCTGTTGGTCAGCCCCGTGTCCTGGTCCCACCACTGGGTCTGGATGGCCGTGGCGCTGCCGTCGATGGGCTTCGCGATCCACCGGGTGCCGTCCCGGGACGGGAAGATGCGGCTGGCCGGCTGGATCATCGTCGCCGCCACCGCCGTCGCGTTCTACCTGACGCCCAAGTACCTTTCGGTGATGGCCGGCGCGCAGGAGTGGGGCAAGGATCCGCAGACCCAGTGGCAGCTCATCGTCGCGAGCTTGGGCGTGGTCTGCGGCATCGCCGTGCTGGCCTACTGGGCGCTGGCCTACCGGCCCTCCCGGACACCCCTGCGCCAGGCGCAGTAGACACGGCCGCTCCCACCCCTCCCCGCCCATCCCCACGCCACCCCTCCCCACGCCACCCCGAGCGGGCAGTTCGCGCCCGCGAATCGGGAAAAGTCGGGCGCGACGTGTCCGTTCGGCTTCGGGTCTAGCTTTCTTGAACGTAGTCAGCTAGGGTTTCGGCATGGCACTTCGATCCGACTGGTCCGCGCGGAACTGCAGCATGGCCCGCGGCCTGGACATCCTGGGCGACCCCTGGGGCATGCTGGTCCTTCGTGAGATCTTCTTCGGCAACGGCCGCTTCGACGCCATCAAGGCGCGGCTGGGGGCGGCGGATTCCGTGCTGACCAAACGCCTCTCGGCGCTCGTCGGCGCCGGGCTGCTCACCCGCCGGCCCTACGACGACGGCGGCCGCACCCGCCAGGAGTACGTCCTCACCGCCAAAGGCGAAGACGCACTGCCGGTGCTCAACGCCGTCGTTCTCTGGGCCGAAAAGCATCTCCCCGCGCCGTCCGAGCAGGCCCACATGTTCGTTATCCATTCGGGCTGCGGGGCCCGCACCTCCTCCGCCGACACGTGCACGGCCTGCGGGGAACGGCTCACGGCGGACAACACCAGCTGGCACAGCCTCACCCGCACCACCGAGCCCGTACCCCTCGCCACCTCCACCCCGGTCACGTCCCTCAAGGCCCCCTCCCAGAACGGAACCGCGGCATGAGCGCGCCCAAAACCACCCCTCGGCAACGCCCCCGGCAGGTCCCCAAGCGGCGGCTGCACCCGGCCTGGATCGTCGCGGCGGTCGCTTTCCTCGCGCTGGTCGGCGCCGCGGGCTTCCGGGCCGCGCCCGGGGTGATGATGGTGCCGCTGCAGAACGAATTCGGCTGGTCCACCACGGTGCTCTCCTCCGCCGTCAGCATCAACCTCGTGCTCTTCGGCCTCACGGCACCGTTCGCCGCGGCCCTGATGGAACGCTTCGGCATCCGCGCCGTCACGTCCGTGGCGCTCGTGCTGATCGGGGCCGGCAGCGCCCTGACCGTCCTGGTCAACCAGTCCTGGCAGATCCTGCTCACCTGGGGGCTGCTGATCGGGCTGGGTACGGGTTCCATGGCACTGGTCTTCGCCGCCACGATCGCCAACACCTGGTTCGCCAAGAGCCGCGGCCTGGTGATCGGCATCCTCACTGCTGGCAGCGCCGCCGGGCAGCTGGTCTTCCTGCCCTTCATCGCCATGCTCGCCCAGGACCCGGGCTGGCGCCAGGCCTCGCTGCTGATCGCCGCGGGCGCGCTGGCCGTCGTCCCGCTCGTGCTGAAATTCCTCAAGAACTCACCGGCCGACGCCGGCGTGCTGCCTTACGGTGCCGAGTCGGAAGCCGCCGGGGAACCAGACGCCGGGGAACCATCTACGGAAGAGCCGGAAATCCCGGCGGAGCCCGCGGAACCGCGCCGGAACGCCGCCGTGCGGGCACTGCAGGCGCTCAAGCGGGCCAGCAAGGTCCGGACCTTCTGGGCCCTCGTCGCCGGGTTCGCCATCTGCGGCGCCACGACGAACGGGCTGATCGGCACACACTTCATCCCTTCCGCGCACGATCACGGCATGGCCGAAACCACCGCGGCAGGCTTGCTGGCCGTCGTCGGGATCTTCGACATCCTCGGGACCATCGCCTCCGGCTGGCTCACCGACCGGTACAACCCGCGGATCCTGCTCGCGGTGTACTACCAGTTCCGCGGGATCGGCCTGCTGGTGCTTCCCCTGCTGCTCAGCGCCACGGTGCAGCCCAGCATGATCGTGTTCGTGGTGATCTACGGCCTGGACTGGGTGGCCACCGTACCGCCGACCGCCGCGATCTGCCGCCAGGTGTTCGGAGCCGACGGCAGCGTGGTGTTCGGCTGGGTGTTCGCCGCCCACCAGCTCGGGGCGGCCGCCGCGGCGCTGGCGGCAGGCGCCATCCGGGACGCCACGGGCCAGTACACCTACGCCTGGTTCGGGGCCGCCGCGATGTGCACCATCGCCGCCGTCATCAGCGCGACCATCCGCAAGGACGCCGGCAAGCGGGAAGCCGTCCTGGTCCCGGCCTAGACGCGCTTGACCCTCGCGGGCAGTCCTAGCGGAAGGCGGCGAGCCCGGTGATGTGCTGGCCCAGGACCAGGGTGTGGACCTCGTCGGTGCCCTCGTAGGTGCGCACCGACTCGAGGTTCGCGGCGTGCCGCAGCGGGGAGTAGTCCAGGGTGATCCCGTTCGCGCCCAGAATGGTGCGGGCCTCGCGGGCAATCGCTATCGCCTCGCGCACATTGTTCAGTTTGCCCAGTGAGATCTGCTCGGGCCGCAGCTGTCCGCCGTCCTTGAGCCGGCCGAGCTGCAGCGCCAGCAGCGTGCCCTTCTGGATTTCCAGCAGCATATTGACCAGCTTCTCCTGCGTCAGCTGGTAGCCGGCGAGGGGCTTGCCGAACTGCAGCCGCTCCTGCGAATACTTCAGCGCCGCCTCGTAGGAATCCCGGGCCGCGCCCATCGCGCCCCACGCGATCCCGTACCGCGCCTCGTTGAGGCAGGTGAACGGGCCGCGAAGGCCGCGGGCCGCCGGCAGCAGCGCCTCCGGGCCCAGCCGGACGCCGTCGAACGTGATATCGCACTGGATGGAGGCCCGCATCGAGAGCTTCTGTCCGATCGGTGTCGCGGTGACGCCGGGGGTTCCGGAAGGGACCAGGAAGCCGCGGACGCCGTCGTCTGTCATCGCCCAGACCACCAGCACGTCCGCCACTGAGGCGAGCCCGATCCAGCGTTTGGCCCCGTCCACGATCCAGCCGGCGTCCTCGCCCGTGCTGTCCCGTCGGGCGAAAGTCGTCATCGAGGCGGGGTCCGAGCCGGCGGCGGGTTCGGTCAGTGCGAAGCTGCCGATCAGTTCGCCGGCGGCCATCCGGGGGAGCCACTCCTGCTTCTGCTCCTCGGAACCCCACTTGTGGATGGCGGTCATGGCGAGGGAACCCTGCACGGACACGAAGGTGCGGATGCCGGAATCGCCCGCTTCCAGTTCCATTGCGGCCAGGCCGTATTCGACGGCGGTGCGGCCGGGGCAGCCGTAACCCTCCAGATGCATGCCGAGGACGCCGAGTTCGCCCAGTTCCGGGGCCAGCTCCAGCGGGAAGACACCCTCGTCATACCAGCGCGCGATGCCCGGACGGATCCGCTGGTTGGTGAAATCACGGACCTTCTCCCGTACCGCCAGTTCCCCGGCGCTCAGCAGGGAATCGATCGCCAGGACATCGGAAACGTCGGGAACTTCAGAAGGACGGCTCATGCCAGCATCCTACGGCCGCAGCCGTACTCCCGGACTACATCCGGGCCGGCGCGGGCATCTGCTGCAGGAAGTAGTCCCGCGTGGACGGGGCGAAACGGCACACGGCCGCCAGCACGACGCCCAGCGCCAGCAGAGCCACGCCGCTGACGAAGGCCCCGCCGACGCCGAAGATCTGCGTGTCGCCGTACCCCGGATCCCACATCTGCACGGCCGAGACGAAGAATGCCGCGGTCAGCATGAGTGCGCCGAGCAGGGGCAGGATGCCGCGGAACCCGAGATTGCGGACCGAACTGCGCAGCGTCGCGCGGAAGTACCACACGCAGGCGAAGCCGGTCAGGGCGTAGTAGAAGGCGATGAACAAGCTGATCGAGCTGATCGAGTCGGCAAGCAGGTTCTCGCTCAGGATGCTCATCAGCACGTAGTAGGCAACGGCCGCGGCGCCCATGACCTGGGTGGAGAATCCGGGTGTCTGGTTGCGCGGGTGGACGTCGCCGAACTTCGGCGGCAGTGCCCCGTGCACGCCCATGGACAGGGTGCCGCGGGCCGTGGGAAGGATGGTGGTCTGCGTCGAGGACAGCACCGACGCCAGGACGGCGACGACGATCAGCCAGCCCCAGGGACCGAGCACCACGTCCTTCATCGCGAGGAAGACGTCGCTCTGGTTGGCCTCGTTGCCCAGCCCGATCCCGTCCGTGCCCACCGAGGCATACATCATCACCAGCAGGGCCACGGAGACGTAGATCGCCACGAGGACAAACGCCGAAATGACGGCGCCGCGGCCGGGCGTCGTGGAGGGGTTCTCCGTCTCCTCGTTCACCGCGAGGCAGGTGTCCCAGCCCCAGTAGATGAAAAGTGCCAGCAGGGCGCCGTGCACCACGGCGCCCGGATCGGCAAAGGCGCCCGCCGGGTTGAACCACTCGGGGTCGAAGGCCTGGCCGGTTGTGGCCCCGCCGGGCGCGCCGCCCGCGATCCGAAAAATTATCGCGGCAGCGAAGATGCCCAGCGGGACATACTGCACGTAGGTCAGAACCCGCTGGACATGCTCCCCCAGGCGGATGCCGCGGTAGTTCACGAGGGTCATGAAGACGATGAACAGTACGCCGGTGGCGGTGACCACGAGGCTGTTTCCGGCCAGGGAACCGTCGCCGATCAGCAGCCACAGGTACTGCCCGGCGACCTGGGCAAGGTTCGCCAGGACCACGACGCCGGCCAGGGCCACGCCCCAGCCGCCCAGCCAGCCGGCCCACGGACCGAAGGCCCGGCGGGCCCAGATGAACGTGGTCCCGCAGTCCGGCATGGCGCTGTTGAGCTCACGGAAGGCGTAGGCGATGAAGAGCACGGGCACGAAGCCCAGCAGCAGGATCAAGGGAGTGTAATTGCCGTTCACGGCCACGATCAGGCCCAGGGTCGCCGCGAGCGAATAGACCGGCGCGGTGGAGGCCAGCCCCAGCATGACGGAGTCTCCGAGGTCCAGGATCCCGGCGCGCAGTCCCTTGGCGGGAACGGCCGCCGGACCCCCGGGGCCGCCGGCCGCCGTCGTCGTCTCTGTGTTCATAGTGTCACCGGGTTCATAGGGCGATACCTGCCTTGCTGGAGTGAGTCTGGTTCGAGGCCGGGGAGAGGGGGGCCGGAGCGTCGATGGTGTTCGGCACGAAGCGGCAGAAGTAGTCGGTAATGGGGCCGTCGGATTCGCGGATGCCGCAGCCGACGGATTCGCCGTCGACCACCCACAGCCCCAGCACCGGGCGGTTGCCTTCGAAATCGGGCAGGGCGTGGAACTGCTGGTAGCACCAGCCTTCCCGGCCGTAGCCGCCGGGCTGTTCCAGGTTGATGCCTGCGGCGTGGATTTTGATGTTGTCCCCTTCCCGGCCGTGCAGCGGTTTGGCCACCCATTCCTTGAGCGGGCCGGGGCCGTCCAGGTATGCCGGCAGCAGGTTGGGGTGGTCCGGGTAGAGGTGCCAGAGCGCCGCGAGCAGGGCCTTGTTGGAGAGGAGCATCTTCCAGGCCGGTTCCACCCAGCGCGGATTGTGGGCGCGCTGGAGCAGCCGGTGCCCGAACGGCTCCTTCATCATTAGTTCCCAGGGGTAGAGCTTGAACAAGGTGCTGATCATAAAGTTGTCCAGGTCCACGAAGCGGTTGAGGTTAGGGTCCCAGCCGATGTCGGACATGTTGATCCCGATGGTGGTCCAGCCGGCCTGGCTCGCGACGTCCCGCATGTAGGCCGCCGTCATCCAGTCCTCACCGGATTGCTCGGCCTCGGAATGGCGACGTGGAGAGTGCTCATGCCCGTGCGGTACTGCAGCTTCTTCCATTGCCGGATCAGAGCCTCATGGATGCCGTTCCACTGGTCCTTTTCGGGAAAGACGTCCTGCAGCCAGAACCACTGGGCGACGGCGGCCTCGATGAGCCCCGTGGGGGTATCTGCGTTGTATTCGAGCATCTTGGCCGGCCCGCCCTGGCCGTCGTAGACGAAGTCGAAGCGGCCGTAGACGTCCACGTCACCGGCCTGCAGCGATTCGGCCGCCAATTCCAGTGCCTGCGGCCCGATCCCAATGGTGCCCATGGCCCCGGTGGCGAGGAACTTCGCGGCTTCAAGGCACATGCGGTGCATGTCCTCGGCGGTCTGTTCCAGGGTTTCCACCTCGTCCATGGTGAATTCGTAGTAGGCGGCCTCGTGCCAGTACTCGACATTTGTGCCGTCGGGCAGCGCGGTGGTGGAAAAGACCAGGCCCTGCTGTTCGATCCGCTCTTTCCAGTCCGGCCTCGGCGCGGAGATCAGTCGTTCCATCCCTAGCCTCCCGTGCTTCCGCCCTTGGAGCTGCTGCCGAAGCCGCCCCGGCTGACGGTGCCGCCCTTGGAGCTGTACCCCGTGGACGTCTTCGCCCCGGACGGGACAGTCCTCGTGTAACTGGGGTAGCCTGCCCGGTTCTGGCCCACACCGGGGACGCTGGCGCCACGGGAGTAAAAGTACCAGGCATAGATGCCGGAGCTGCGGCCGTCCGTGCTGCTGTTGTCGCACTGCGTGTCATCGACGCGCTCGCCGGTGTCATCGTTGAAGCACACCTGGGCGTACTCGGCCTCGGCCTCGTTGCTGGCCACCATGGCGGTGATCGTGCCGGCCAGGAGCGCCGTGACGCCCAGCCCGACGACGACGGTGCGGCGCTGCGATCGTTTCTTCCGCGCCGCCGCGCCCGCCAGCTCGCGTTCCCGTTCCCGTTCCCGGGCGAAGGGGTCAAAGACGGCGCCGGGCGGGGTTGGGTCCTCGGGAAGTCCCGGCTGCGCGGGCTGACCGGGAGGGTTCTGCAGCTCGGGCCGCAGTTCCGGCTGCGGGACCTGCCACGGGGGCTGCTTCCGGTCCTGCCGCGGCTCGTCCGGGTGCTCATCCCTGCCCAAATCGTCCCCCTTACGTATGCCCGCAGGACGTACCTGTCCGCGGAAGACTTCCCGACGTCAGCCTAACCGGCTTCCCGATCCGGGGCGACGGAAAGTGCTGCCCTTGTCTGCGATCGGGACCGGCCACTGGGCGCAGGCCTACACTGGTGGCATGGACACCGCATCTCTGCTTGCCGTCTGCCGGGTACACCAGCTGCTGACTGACCCCGGCAGCGTCGGCGTGACCGCGATCGACAAACGACCCGTGGACGGGCCTGTCCGGGTGCACAAGCTCGGCCTGCACGGGGATATCCAGGCCAGCCGGGTCCACCACGGCGGCGAGGATCAGGCGCTCTACGCCTACTCCCAGGAGGATGCAGACTACTGGGCGGAGGAGCTACAGCGCGAGCTGCCGCCGGGTATCTTTGGCGAGAATCTCCGCATCGCCGGAATCGATGCAACCAACGCCATCATCGGCGAACGCTGGAAGATCGGACTGGACGTCGAGGTGGAGGTGACCTCGCCCCGCGTGCCCTGCGCGACCTTCCAGCGGCGGATGCACGAGCCTGAGTGGGTCAAGAGATTCGGCGAGGCCGGCAGGGTGGGCACCTATCTCCGGGTGGTCCGCACCGGGAGCATCCAGGCCGGGGACCACATCCACCGGATCTTCGTCCCGACGCACGGGGTGACGATCGGCAAGTGGTTCAGCGATCCTACGGTGGAGGACATGGAGGCCCTGCGGGACGCGGACGCCGACCGCCAGATCCGGCTCCAGCCCGAGTACCACGAGGAATTTGAACGGCTGCAGCGCCGGCTGGGCGTCTGACGGACCGTCCCGGACGCCCGCGCCAGGCGGCCTATGTGGGCAAGCTCACCGCCGCCGTCGGCCTCCCGGGTTACCCTTGCGCGGATCAATGCCCTACACTTGAAATATCCCCCACTCCGGAAATCCCTTATTCCTGCCCAATTCTTGAGGCAGGACTGGCAAGTGTTGGGGCCCGCAAATTGTGATGCGGGCATTTTCATAGGGAGAGCCGGCTAAAGAAAACGCTGTACAGACTGCTGGGATAGCAGCCAAGAGATGCAGCGGGAAGTCCTGCCACGGGATTGCGAAAGCGCCGGACTTCTATGTGACCGGCCGGTCAAAGTATGCCCGGCACGCTTTTGGTCACGCGTACTGCGGCTCCGCTCACCTCGGGTTGTGCCGCCTGGCCCCTATGGATGAGGAAATTTCACCTATGCCCGAAAATCAGAACAACTCCGTCGACACCGAAACCGTTCAGAGCGACGTCGAGACTTCTGAAACGGCTGCCCCCGCAGCCGAGTCCCCGGTATTCACCGAGGCTCCTGCCTTCACGGAGGCTCCGGCTGTTGCCGAGGCTCCTGCCTTCACCGAAGCTCCTGTTGCCGAAGCTGCTGTCGCCGAGGCTCCTGTTGCCGAAGAGGCCACCGAGACCAAGGCCGCTCCGGCCAGGGACGAAGACACCGAAGATGAAGGCGTCAAGTTCGTCGATCTCGGCATCGACGGCCGTGTCCTCGCTGCCCTGCAGGACGTCGGCTACGAGAAGCCGTCCCCGATCCAGGCAGCAACCATCCCGCTGCTGCTCGAAGGCCGCGACGTCGTGGGCCTGGCCCAGACCGGTACCGGTAAGACTGCAGCATTCGCAGTACCGGCACTCTCCCGCCTGGCCGAGCTCCACGACCTCAACGGCCCGTCCCGCAAGACCCAGGCCCTGGTGCTGGCTCCCACCCGCGAGCTCGCGCTCCAGGTTGCCGAGGCCTTCACTTCCTATGCCAAGCACATCGATGACTTCACCGTCCTCCCGGTGTACGGCGGCTCCGCTTACGGTCCCCAGCTGGCCGGTCTGCGCCGCGGCGCCCAGGTTGTTGTCGGTACCCCCGGCCGCGTCATCGACCACATCGCCAAGGGTTCCCTCGACCTGTCCGAACTCCAGTACCTGGTGCTGGATGAGGCTGACGAGATGCTCCGCATGGGCTTCGCCGAAGACGTCGAGCAGATCTTCCAGCAGACCCCCGAGGGCCGCCAGGTTGCGCTGTTCTCCGCCACGATGCCGAGCCAGATCCGCCGGCTGTCCAAGCAGTACCTGAACAACCCGGCCGAGGTCCAGGTCAAGTCCAAGACCACTACGGGCGCCAACACCCGCCAGCGCTACCTGCAGGTCATGGGCCCGCACAAGCTGGACGCGCTGACCCGCATCCTTGAGGTCGAAGAGTTCGAGGGCGTCATCGCCTTCGTGCGGACCAAGATGGCCACCGAGGACCTCGCCGACAAGCTGCGGTCCCGCGGCTTCCAGGCTGCCGCCATCAACGGCGACATCCCGCAGCAGCAGCGTGAGCGCACGGTCGAGGCCCTGCGCGACGGCAAGATCGACATCCTCGTCGCTACCGACGTCGCGGCCCGCGGCCTGGACGTTGAGCGCGTCAGCCACGTGGTCAACTACGACATCCCGCACGACACCGAGTCCTACGTCCACCGCATCGGCCGCACCGGCCGTGCAGGACGTTCCGGCGACGCGATCCTGTTCATGACGCCGCGGGAGAAGTACCTGCTGCGTTCCATCGAGAAGGCAACCCGCCAGCCGGTGGAGCAGATGCACCTGCCCACCGCCGAAACCGTCAACACGCTGCGCCTGGGCAAGTTCGCCGAGCGCATCACGGAGACGCTCGAGTCCGAGGATGTCGCAGCCTTCCGTGACCTCATCTCCTCCTACGAGGAAGAGCACAACGTTCCGGCGTCGGAGATCGCGGCCGCACTGGCCGTCATGGCCCAGGGCGGTCAGCCGCTCCTGGTCAAGGAACTGCCCGCCGCTCCTGAATTCCAGAAGCGCGAGCGCGCCAAGGACGGCTTCGGCTCACGTGGCCCGACCCGCACCCTGACGGAGGGGAACGCGACCTACCGGATCGCCGTCGGACGCCGCCAGCGCGTCATGCCGGGTTCCATCGTTGGCGCCATTGCCAACGAAGGCGGCATTTCCTCGGCCCAGATCGGCGGCATCGACATCCGTGCGGACCACTCCCTCGTGGAGCTCCCGGCGGACCTGAGCTCCGACCAGCTGAAGGCACTGTCCCGCACCCGGATCGGCGGCGAGCTGATCCACCTCGAGCTGGACAAGGGCCGTTCACCAGCGAGCGACCGCGGTGGCTACCAGGGCGGCAGCCGCGGCGGCGACCGCGGTGGCTTCTCCGGCGGCAGCGACCGTGGCGGCAACTTCAAGGGCAACGGCGGCTTCAAGCGCGAATTCCGCAAGACCGACGGCGAGCGGTCCTCCGCCGACCGTGGCGGACGCTCCTTCAGCGACCGCGCCGAACGTGGAGTCGGCTCCGACTCCCGCAAGCCGCGTACCGAAGGTGGCTTCAAGCCCCGGAACAAGTGGTAAGCACTGCTTCTAAGGTGAACTGAGGACGGGCCGGCTTCCAGCCGGCCCGTCCTTGCTTAAAAGTTCGCTTCGTCACATCCGCCCCGGAGGGCGTTCCCGGGTCCGTTCCTGGGCCGTCCGGAGGCCGACCGGAGGCCCCTGGGGCCCCGGATATCCGCTGTTTTCGGCGGGTCCGGTCCGGCCCGGGAGCCGATTTGTTGAGCGGGCAATCTTCCGGTAGAGTATTTACTCGTTGCCCCCCTAGCTCAGTGGTAGAGCGCGTTCTTGGTAAGAACGAGGTCACCGGATCGATTCCGGTGGGGGGCTCTGAATGAGGGCCTGTGTCAAGGCGGTTTTGACCGGCTTAGCGCAGGTTTTCCTCATTTGTGGCGGTGTAGCTCAGTTGGTTAGAGCGCACGACTCATAATCGTGAGGTCGGGAGATCGAGCCTCCCCACCGCTACAGGCAAGACCCCCGGAATCCTTGAGATTCCGGGGGTTTTTCTGCGTTCGGGCGGCAGCGTCCTTGTGCCCGGCACTCGGCGCAAGACCCGCTTTTGCCCGCCCAAGGTTTCTCCATGCTGCTCGGCCTAGCGTCTGTCTTAATTCGGGGTTCTCTTGCCGCAAGGAGACGCAGATGGCTGGTTGGATAGCACATTGGGTCACTTCCCCATGAGCGGCGCCCACCATGGCAGCGCTCGCCATAGGCTGCCGCCTACTGGCTGGTCGGTGGTTTCTGGCGCAAGAACTCCCGCCGGAATGCGGCAATCATCGCTTGCCTTCGCTCCAGATATTTTTCGGTTGTGCTGCACCCAGCTGATTAGGTCCTTCCTCCAGGTGCCGGCCGCTGGCGCGCACCGGGCCGGCCGGGGCGGACCGCCTGGCCGAGCGTTCAGGGTGAGGAGGCCCCTCGGATTTAGTCTCTCCTTCACATTTTTGGTGATACTCCTGGTCTTCGTAGGGGAGGTAGTCTCGGCTCCGCGCGATGCTTTGGGTGCTGCCGGGTCGCTCCTGCACAGGGGGGCAATCCCAGACGACACGGCCATCGAGGCCGGTTCGCACATTCACAATGCGGCGCTGCCAGCCGCCGCGATGGAGGCCGCTCCGGCTGCATTGCCGCGGACCGGGTGGACGGCTACGGCCAGCGATGAAGAGGTTACCCGCACGAACGGCCGCGCCAGTAATGTACTCGACGGCAGTGCTGCCACGATGTGGCACAGCAGGTGGTCCCCGGCGCCGGCGGCACCGCTGGCGCACAGCATCACGATCGACACCAAGGCGACACGAAGCATCTCGGGGCTGCGCTATCTCCCGCGTACTGACCTCGCGAACGGGCGGGTCGGCAGCTTCGAGATCCTGGTGAGCGCCGACGGCACCACCTGGAGTGCCCCGGTGGCTCACGGGACCTGGGCGGACAGCAGTGCGGAGAAGACGGTGACCTTCACTGCGGTCAGCGCCCGGTACGTCCGGCTGACCGCGACCGCTGAGGCCGGCAACCGCGGTCCGTGGAGCAGTGCCGCCGAGATCAACCTGCTCGCCGGGCAAACCGCACCCCCTGCCGCCGAGATCAACCTGCTCGCCGGGCAAACCGCGGCTCCTACCGCCCAGCTGTCCGGCCCGTCGCTGGGGTCCTGGGGTCCCACGATCGGCTTCCCGATCGTCCCGGTCGCGGCGGCGCTGTTGCCCGGCAACCGGCTGCTGGCCTGGTCCGCCTATTCGCCGGTCGCCTACGGCGTTGACAAGGGCTATACCCAGATTTCCATCATGGACCTCACCACCGGTGCGGTGAGCCCGGCCCAAAGGGTCAACACCGGTCATGACATGTTCTGCCCCGGGGTTTCGCTGCTGCCGGACGGGAGGATCCTGATCAGCGGCGGCGGCGACAGCGCCAAAACTACCCTGTACAACCCTGCGACGAACGCCTGGACCTCGGGGCCGGACATGAAGATCGCCCGGGGCTACCAGAGCAACGTGACCACCTCCACCGGTGAGGTGTTCACTATCGGCGGGTCGTGGTCGGGCGGTATCGGCAACAAGAACGGCGAGGTGTGGTCCGCCGCCGGCGGCTGGCGAACGCTGCCGAATGTCCTGGTGGACAACATCCTGACCGACGATCCCCGCGGCGGATACCGTTCCGACAATCACGCTTGGTTGTTTGCCGCCCCCGGTGGCCGGGTGTTCCACGCCGGGCCGAGCCGCCAGATGAACTGGATCTCCACCACCGGCAAGGGCAGCATCACCTCGGCCGGTCTGCGCGCAGATAGCCCGGACGCGATGAACGGCGACGCCGTGATGTACGACGTCGGAAAGATTATGACCGTAGGCGGCTCGACCGCCTACGACAGAGTCCCGGCTACGGCTCGGGCTTACACTATCGACATCAACAACGGTGTGAAGGTGGCCCGGACCGCAGACATGGCCGTCACCCGGTCGTACGCGAGCGGGGTCGCGCTGCCCGACGGGCAGGTGCTCGTGGTCGGAGGACAGGCCACACCAGTTGTGTTCACCGACACCGGCGCCAGGATGGCTCCGGAAATCTGGAACCCGGCAACCGGAAAGTGGACCACGCTGGCCCCGATGGCTATCCCCCGGACGTATCACAGCGTCGGCATGCTGCTTCCCGATGGCCGGGTCTTCGTCGGCGGTGGCGGGCTGTGCAACACCTGCACGACAAACCATCTGGACGGACAGATTTTCACGCCGCCCTACCTGCTGAACGCCGACGGCAGTGCACGCACCCGGCCGACGATTGTGACCGCACCGGCCACCGCCGCGACCGGCAGCAGGATCGCGGTGACCACCAAAGCGCCCGTCACCAACTTCTCCCTGATGCGGATGAGCACCGTGACCCACACCGTGAACACCGACCAGCGGCGGATCCCGCTGACCGCAACCTCGGTGTCGGGCAACACCGCGTCGCTGACGTTGCCGGCGGACCGCGGCGTGCTGGTGCCGGGCAGCTATCTGCTCTTCGCAATGGACGCCAACGGGGTGCCTAGCGTCGCCTCGACGATCAGGATTACGGCAGGTTCTGAGGCTGAACCAGGGACACAAATTCCAATAGCGCCGTTCCGGGCGTTGGATACCCGTACCGGTTCCGCGGTCGGTGCTGACTCGTCGGTGTCCTTCCAGGTCGGCGGCGTGAGCGGGATCCCGGCGAATGTCTCTGCCGTGACGTTCAACCTCACTGTGACCGAGCCCCGGTCCTTCGGCTTCGCTGCCGCTTACGCCTCCGGCGCTGCGCGCCCGAACGCTTCCAACTTGAACTTCGCCAGGGGCCAGACTGTCCCGAACTCGGTGACCGTTCCCGTAGGTGCGGACGGGAAGGTCACGCTCTTCAACCGCTCCTCAGGCACCACCCACTTCATCGCCGACGTCTCCGGTTATTACATTGCGGGCACCCCGACGGCGGCTGGTGCGTTCAAGCCCACCGCGCCGTTCCGGGCGTTGGATACCCGCAGCCGCACCGCGGTCGGTGCTGACTCGGCGGTGTCCTTCCAGGTCGGCGGGGCGAACGGGATCCCGGCGAATGTCTCTGCCGTGACGTTCAACCTCACCGTGACCGATCCCCGGTCCTTCGGGTTCGCCGCCGCGTACGCCTCCGGCGCAGCGCGCCCGAACGCCTCCAACTTGAACTTCGCCACGGGCCAGACTGTCCCGAACTCGGTGACCGTTCCCGTAGGTGCGGACGGGAAGGTCACGCTCTTCAACCGCTCCTCGGGTACCACACACTTCATCGCCGACGTCTCCGGTTATTACATCGCGGGCACCCCGACCGTGGCTGGTGCGTTCAAGCCCACAGCACCGTTCCGGGCGTTGGATACCCGCAGCCGCGCCGCGGTCGGTGCTGACTCGACGGTGTCCTTCCAGGTCGGCGGGGCGAACGGGATCCCGGCGAAGGTCTCGGCCGTGACGTTCAACCTCACTGTGACCGAGCCCCGGTCCTTCGGCTTCGCTGCCGCTTACGCCGGCACTGCGCGCCCGAACGCTTCCAACTTGAACTTCGCCACGGGCCAGACTGTCCCGAACTCGGTGACCGTTCCCGTAGGTGCGGACGGAAAGGTCACGCTCTTCAACCGCTCCTCGGGAACGACCCACTTCATCGCCGATGTCTCCGGCTACTACATTGCCGGCCCCCCGAAGTGACGTGACAGCGCCTACGACGCGAGCGGTTCGATGAGGGACTCACCGCCGCTGGCAATATTGGTGAAGATCGCGCTCGCGACGCCGAAGAACTGGGTCGAGGAATATACGGAACTTCGACGGGTGTTCAGCCGAACGCGATCACTATGTGAGCACTGAACGTAGAGCACGTGCGGATACGGGACGCGATGATAAGACGACCCGAGCTCGGAAAGTGCCTAGTTTTCGCACCAGGAGTGACACTCGGAGCCTTTTGGTTACAGCAGTGAAAAAGCTGCGGGATTGGGTCCGCGCGTTCCTCCGGGATGCCCTACGACCAATTTCGCGTCACTGCGCGCAATCTCAGCGTCGACGCCGCCGATCCAAGGTTTTCCCAAGTTGCTTTGCCTAGCGTCTGTCTTGTCACCTAAGACCAGTGCCGCAAGGAGCGCAGATGGATCGTTGCGTAGCACCGATCCCCCTCTCCGTGACCCGGTCCCCGGGGAGGCACTCGCGTCATGGGCGCCCGGTTGCTCCTTTCCGGCCGCGCCGCACTTCGCTGATCTCCCTCCTCGCGGTGCCGGCCGGTGGCAGGCACCGGGCTGGCCGCAGCAGGCCGCCGGGTGCAGCGTTCCTGGTGGGGCGGCTATGGGATTTCGTCTCTCGTCCACTTTTCTGGGCGTACTCCTGGTTATCGTGGGGGAGGTGGTCTCGGCTCCCCCACGATTCCTCGGGTGCTGCCGGGTCGCACCTGCACGCGGGGTCGGTTACCTACGACTCCGCGGGCGCGGCCGGTTCGCACATTCACAATGCGGTTCTGCCGGCCGCCGCGATGGAGGCTCCGGCTGTATTGCCGCGGACCGGGTGGACGGCTACGGCCAGCGATGAAGAGGTTTTACCCGCACGAACGGCCGCGCCGCCAGTGTGCTTGACGGCAATGCTCCCGCAGCGTGCCAGAGATTATCGGCATGGGTGCCTCCTGGGCGTGATGTGTTAATTCGTGGATCCAGCCGCTACACTCTCGGCATGGGAAAACTTGGGGGACTCGTTCTTGTTGCTCTGCTCGGAATCACTGGGTGCTCAGCACCGGCGGCAACCGAACGGGCGGCAACCGAAACGGCAACAACCGAACCGGCAACAAGCGAAACGGCGCCTGCAGAGACCGCGAGCGCCGAGGCCTCGGAACCGATCGGCCCGCTGCTCGCGGAGCCCGCCCCGGCAGCAAGCGAGTCGTCATCTGCAGAGACCGTGAGCGCCGAGGCCTCGGAACCGATCGGCCCGCTGCTCGTTGCACCCTCCCCCGCTGCGTCCGTAGCTCCGGAATTCAATGACGAGTCCGCGCAGAGGAAATACCTTGAAGGCGTGAAGAAGGTCTGGCGTGGGGACATACCGTCGGACGAGGTGCTTCTGGAGGACGGCGGCGCTTCCTGCACGCTCTTCGCAGAGGGTAAGAATCGGTCGGAAATTGGGACTACGGCGGGTCCGGGCCTAGTGGATATCGACAACGCAACGGCGGCCGCCACCTACGCCAGCCGGAACCTGTGCACGCAGTTCAACACGGACCGCTAGATGATCCGCTTCAGGTTGCTCGATCCATCAAGATAGAGGTTGGGTGTTGCTCCGCTGATGGCGGGAAGGCCGCTCAGCTGAATGCTTGGCGCGGCAAGCTGTATTGCCAGTGGGCTTGCGAGCAGCATCCCGAATGCGGACGACGATGACACCGATCCGTTGGGGAAGTTGACTGCCCCGCCGCCCGTGCCCGTGTTCGCCAGGGTTGGCCCGCCGGCTTGGTAGCCGGCGTCCTCACCCGTCCCTGCTCACCGTCCACGGCAAACCACTCTTCGCCGCCTATGAGGGCTACCTGATGGGTGTCATGAAAGCCGTCCTGGAACACGCGGTGGAAAATACCGCCATCGCCGATGCGGTCCCCGAGCCTTCCCGCGGTCAGCAGCAGGGCCGCGAAAACCACGTAGTAAAGGCTGTTCACCCTTTGGGCGTCGGAGAGGTCCAGTTTCAGGTCCGCGATGATGGCCGGCAGCGAAACACCGACCATGGTGCCGTCGCTGACGATCATGGACAGCCCGGCGGCCAGTACAGCGGGGCCGATCCATCGTTTCCGCGTGCCGGCGGCCGGCGCTTCCAGGTTCAGGATCATATCTGCCGACTTAGGGTCAGTGGGGTCAGTTGGCCCGGGTGAGTTCGGCTTCGGCGGTTTCTTTGCCGGAGACGCGCTTGCCGAGGGTGATGAACAGGAGAATCAGGCCGGCGGTGAGGCCGATGTGGCCCAGCCCGGAGATGCCTGCGATCGCGGCTGACGGGGTGATGCCCTGGACGGTGAGGATGCCGCTGAGGACCATCATGGCCGCGGTGAGGGCCAGGCCGGCGTTGTAGGTCCAGAAGAACACGTTGAACATGCGCAGGCCGGAGAGGTTGAAGAGCTTGTCCAGTGCCAGGACGGCGAGGAAGAACAGCATGCCCATGGCCAGGAGGTGGGGTGTGGACCAGGGAAAGCTGGGTGTCGCCGGTGAAGTCGTTGGCTTTGGTGAATACACGGTAGAACAGCCCGGACGCCAGGCCGGCGATCATGTAGGAGAGGGAGGCGTAATAGATCTTTTTCATGAGAGGTGGTCCTTGGGTTAATGGGGGAGAGGGGCGGAATTCTTCAGGGACGGGCCCCCGGGTTGGCGGGCCCGTTCCTGCACGACGTCAGCGGGGATGTTGGGTATCAGACCGTCGTCAGCACGGGGGCGGTGAGTTTACCGTCGCGCATGGTGGCGACCGAGTCGGTCAGTGGGACGAATTCGGTGTCGTGGGTGACCATGACGGTGGCGACCATGAAGTCGTCGGTGACGCGGCGCAGGAGCCGGACGATGGAGTCGCTGCGTTCGTGGTCCAGGGCTGCGGTTGGTTCGTCCACGAGCAGGACCTTGGGATCGCCCATCAGGGCGCGGGCGATGTTGACCCGCTGGCGCTGGCCGCCGGAAAGCTGGTGCGGGCGTTTGTCGGCGCTGGAGCTGAGTCCGACAACGTCGAGGAGTTCGACGGCCTTTGACCGGGCAGCCTTGAGGGGTTTTCCGCGCAGGTGGTCGCCGATGATGAGTTGTTCGGCGGCGGTCAGGGACGCGAGCAAGTTGGGCTGCTGGAAGATGATGCCGATCTTCTCCCGCCGCAGCGCGGTGAGGGCCTTCTCGCCGAGCCCGGTGGCGTCGGTGCCGTCGATGATCACCAGTCCATGGGTGGGGTGGACGAGGGTGGCGGCCGCGGCCAGAAGACTGGATTTTCCGGACCCGGAGGGTCCGACGAGGGAGATCATCTGGCCGGCCTGCACGGTGAGGTTCACGGCGTCCAGGGCCTTGATGGTTCCATCCCCGTCCGGGTATTCGAGGGTGACGTTGACGAGGTTCAGGGGGCTGGGGGTGGAGGACATGGTGTTACTTCCTTTTCAGAATGTGCTCAGGCGGAATCTGTGACGCGGCCGCGGACGGGACCGGCTCGCTGCCGTGGGTTTTAGTTCCCGCCCAGGGCGATCAGGGCGTCGACCTTGGTGCCGCGGCGGACGGCCAGTGCCGCACCGGCCAGGCCGAGGGCGATGATTCCGAGGATGGGCAGGACTGTCGTTGCGGGGTTGACCAGGAAGGGGGCTGCCTGGGCTGCGAAGATGCCGCCGAGGATGCCGATCCCGCCGCCGATTCCAGCCCCGGCCAGCAGGACGATCGCGGCCTGGGTGATGGCGTCGCGCAGGACGTAACTGCCGGAGGCTCCCATGGCCTTCAGGACAGCGATGTCGCGGGTCCGCTGGACGGTCCATACGGTAAGGAAGGCCACGATGACCAGGGCGGAGATGCCGTAAAGGAAGGCCTGCATCAGCGTCAGGGAACCGTTCTCGCTCTTATAGGAGCCCAGTGCCTGGAAGGATCCGGTGCGCGAAGCGCTCACGGTGTGGGCTGCGACGTTGGCAGCGGCCTCGTCAACGGTGGCGCTGTCCTTGTAGGTGATGGCGGCGACGGTTCCGAGCTGCTCCGGGTCGGTCAGGTGGGCGAGTTTGGACCAGGTAGGAAGCGCGGTCCAGACGACACTGGTGTGGGAGTACCACTGGTCCTCGACCACGGCGCTGACGGTCAGTTCGGTTCCTCCGACGCTGGCCCTGTCTCCAGTGTTCAGGGAGAGGGCCTTGGCCACCGTTTTGCCGATCACGACGGTGTCGGCGGTGACGTGTGAGGGTGCCAGTTGGCCGTCCGGTGCGACGCCGAAGACCGCGACGTTGGTGGTGCCGGTGGCCGCGCCGCTGCCTGCGGCCACGGCCTGGAAGCGGGTCTGGCTGATGCCCAGGGCTTCGGCGTTTCGTACGCCGGCCCGGTTCTTCCAGCTGTGGACCTGCGCGGCGGTGATTTCGCTTTCGGTGAAGGAGGCCTTGGGCTCGTTGGCGCCGGGGGCGCCGAAGACGATGCTGTCCACTGCCTTGGAGTCGACGTCGCTGCCGTTGACGGCGCCGAGTTTGTCAATGGCCGAGGTCGACTGGTCGCCCAGGCCGGCCGTCAGCCCCGAGAGCATGACGAGCAGCAGGGTGATCAGGGCAACGACGCCGCCCATCAGGGCGAACCTGCCCTTGGCAAAGCGGATATCGCGGATAGCAAGGAACACGTTTGTTCTTCTTTCATTGGGTGACGCGCGGCGGCCGAAAGGCTCTTTTGTCCACTCTTCCGCGGGCCGGTGCCGGCGCCATCGCGCAGTTGGTTGATACGCGGGGGAAGAACGGTTGATCCCCGGGTCAACCAATTGGTTGATCCCGCCGGGGACGGGCACGCATAAGCTGATCCAATGCCTGCCACGGAACCACTCCGACCCCCGGACGAGGCCGGTCTCAACGGACCCGGCGACGCGCTCAGCGGCCTGGACGCTGCGCCCTCCGTTGCGATCCTGCGCGTCCTGAGAGTGACGCTGCACGTCGGCTTCGCCGCCCTGCTGGGTGTGGCTGTTCTGAGGCTGCTGGTATCCGGTGGCGGGCACCCACTGCGGTATGCCTTGGCCGGGACCGCGCTTGTTCTGGCCGGGGTTTACCTGACCGGCACCATCCTGGAAAAGCGCTTCGCCGCCGGCAGCACGGGTTTCGATCCGCGCCGCTACGGTTTCCTGTGGCTGGGACTCGTCACCGCCCTGTGGGCCGTCCTGCTGGCCGGAAGTTCCGACTTCGCCTGGCTGGCATTCCCCCTCTTCTTCCTGCACCTGCACTTGCTTCGGCGACGGATTGCACTGCTGACCATCGCGTTCATGACGGCGGCGGTGATTGCCGCCCAGTGGGCTGCCAGCGGACTGGCCGTCCCGCATCTGGCGGTGGTCCTAGGTCCCCTGTTCGGTGCGGCCTTCTCTGTCGTCACCGGGCTTGCCTACCTCGCGCTCTACCGCGAGGCGGAGAACCAGCGCCGTGCAGCCGATGAACTCCGCCGGACCCGTGCGGAGCTGGCAGAATCCCAGCACGACGCCGGCGTGCTGGCCGAGCGCGAACGGCTGGCCCGGGAAATCCACGACACACTCGCCCCGGGGCATCGGCTGCGCTGCCGGTTTGAACTCGACGGCGACCCCGCCGAGCTGCCGCAACCGTACCGGGTGACCCTGCTCCGAGCCGCCCAGGCCAGCCTCGCCAACGTCAGAGACCACGCCAACGCCAGCAACGCCGTCGTGACCGCCGCTTTCCTGGGCAGTGAAGTCACCATGGATATCTATGATGACGGTGTCGGCTTTGACCCCGCCGGGTTGGCCGCCCAGATGGATGCCCGGACGGACGGGAGCGGTTTCGGGCTGCGGTCATTGCAGGAACGGGTGACGGCGCTCAAAGGCTCTCTCGAACTCGAATCAGCCCCCGGGGAGGGTACGGTGGTGGCCATCCGTCTGCCCCTGGACGACGTGCCTGAGAGGGAAGAACAATGAACGACATCCGCATTCTGCTGGTTGATGACCATCCCGTGGTCAGGGCCGGGCTGCGGGCCATGCTCACCGAATTCGATGGCATCTCAGTAGCAGCCGAAGCAGCCGACGGCGACGCAGCACTCAAGGAACTCAAGCGGTTACAAACCCTTGGCGACCCGGTGGATGTCGTGCTCATGGACCTGCAAATGGGCGCCGGCATGGACGGAGTCACCGCGACCTCGCAGATCAGGCTGCTGGAAGCGGCCCCGCCGGTCCTGGTCCTGACCACATACGACACGGATGCGGACATCCTGGCCGCCGTGGAGGCAGGCGCCAGCGGCTACATGCTTAAGGACGCACCGCCCGAACAGATCCGGCAGGCCGTGCTGGCAGCCGCCGCGGGCCAGACTGCCCTGGCTCCCAAAATAGCGGCCCTGCTCATGAACCGGATCAGCAATCCCGCCGCCTCGCTCACCCCGCGGGAAGTCCAATTGCTCGAATTGCTGGCGACCGGGCTGTCCAACCGCGCCATCGCAAAACAGATCTTCATCTCCGAGGCAACCGTGAAAACCCACCTGGTGCACATCTACGGCAAGCTCGGCGTGGACAACCGCACCGCAGCTATCGCTGCTGCAACCCAGCGCCGCATCATCCGGGTCCCCAGGCACCAGGTATGAGACGCCCGGCAAGGAGAGTTCACACATCCCGCAACACCAGCGCGTGACAAGTGCCTCGTTTCGCCGTAGCTTTGCGGCACCGACGAATGGCGATATCGTATGGAGTTCTTTGAAACAGTCATGTTTCCGTTCAGGTGGCTTGTGTCCGCCATCATGGTGGGCTTCCATGAGGGTCTGGGCGTCATCGGCTTGCCGGCGGCGAACGGCTGGACGTGGACCCTGTCCATCATCGGGCTGGTGCTGGTCATCCGTGCCGGCCTGATTCCCGTGTTCGTGAAGCAGATCGAAGCCCAGCGCCGCATGCGGCTCCTGCAGCCTGACCTGAAGAAGGTCCAGGACGAGTACAAGGACAAGACCGACCAGCTGTCCAGGCAGGCCATGGCGCAGGAACAGATGGCCCTGTACAAGAAACACGGCACCAACCCGTTCTCCGCCTGCCTGCCCATATTGATCCAGACGCCGTTCTTCTTCGCGCTCTTCACCGTGCTATCAGGAATTACGACGGCGGCCGATAGGGGCCAGGGCATCGGAGCGATGAGCCACGACCAAGTGGTGCAGTTCAACGAATCCAGCATTTTCGCCGCCCCGCTGTCCGCGTCCCTGCTCCACGGTGGCGGCGGTGATTCTGTTGCGGTCACGGTGCTGACCATCCTCATGGTCGTTGCCATGACGGCATCGCAGTTCATCACGCAGAAGCAGATCATGGCCAGGAACCTGTCCGAGGAGGCCGCGGCCAGCCCGTTCATGCGCCAGCAGAAGATGATGCTCTACATCCTGCCGGTGGTCTTCGGCGTCGGTGGCATCATTTTCCCCATCGGCGTCCTGATCTACTGGACCACCACCAACCTCTGGACCATGGCACAGCAGTTCTTCGTCATTGACCCCCGGGCGCCCGGTCACGGCAGGGGTCATGCCGGATAGCGTCAGCCCTGAGGGGCTCCGCACCCCAAACCTGAAACAATCCAGCCGCCGGAAACGGTACGGCTTACACCGACGGTCCAGTCACCACTGTGCACCGTCCACTCGTCGGTTGCTTTCCATCCCACGGTGGGGGCGCCGGAAGGCGCGGCTACCGACGTGGACCACGCCACGGCAGCCGCTTCAGGTGTCGCCTCTCCCGGCACGCTTGTGTCCATGCCCGGGACGCTTGCGTCGACATCTGAAACATAGGCGCCGTGACACGGTGTCGCCCGCTCGACTGCCGCTGTAGCCGTCGGCACGGGCGTCGCCGCTGTCACGGTCGACGGCGGCGTCGTCGCACACGAGGACAAAGCGAGCATAAGAAGGGCCGCTGCTCCAGCCACCAGGACGTTCTCCCTCATGGCCGCATCATACTGCTGGCGCCGGGCCTGACACATACGTATGCCCTTCCCCGCCCGCGCACCATTCAGGCCCCTTGCGGCGGAGGGGGCCGGTGTTGACGGTGGTGCGAGGATGATGGAATGTCCTTCTTTGATGATCTTCCGGAACGGCCCGACAGGCCACGCCCGCCAAAGCACGTGCCGCCCGTCTGGGCGGGCCCGCCATCGGATGAGCTACCCGTTGTTGTCTCCTTGGGGCAGTTCATTCATCGGTCCGCAGAAATGGTCATGGCCGCGAAGAGTGTCGAGGTCTTTTCCACGGGCTGTCTGATCGAGGTTGTCTGGTCTGTCCGCCGGGGGACCGAGTCGGACCGCGACTGGAGCATGGTCACTGATCAGTGCTTCAACCGGGGCCGCTACAGACTGGATTCGGAAAACGGCCGCGGCGGTGCCCTTCGATTCGGTGTCGCCTTTCCCGATGGACGGAAGGCGACGACGACCCAGTTGTACCCGGGGATGTTTGACGGCACGGAACAGGTGACCGGGCCCGTCTTGATGATGTCGGGCGGCGGCGGCGGAACGGGCAGTGACGACGAGGTCTCCGCGTCAACCAAGTTCTGGCTCTGGCCGCTGCCCCTGGCCGGGGACACGCGCGTGGTTGCGCAATGGGATGACATCGGCATGAAGGAGGAATCCATCATCGTGACCGGTGAACAGTTGAGGACGGCGGCAGCCAAGGTGCAGAAATACTGGGTTGCCCCGGCTCCTGACTAGTCCCTGGACTGCCGCCTGAACGGCTGGACGGCTGGCAATGTAGGACTCCCGCGAAGGAGTTTGCCGGTCAAGCGTGGGCGAAGTGGGACAGAATGGGCCCATGACACGAACCGCAATCATCGGCGGCCACGGAAAAGTGGCTTTGGAACTGTCCAGGATCCTCGCGGCGGACGGGCAGGACGTCACGTCCTTCTTCCGCAACCCGGACCATACGGCCGACGTCGCGGCCACCGGCGCAACGCCGGCTGTCCTGGACGTTGAGAACTCGACGACGGCTGAGATCGCCGAGGCCCTGCGGAACCACGACGCCGTGGTGTGGTCCGCGGGCGCCGGCGGCGGAAGCCCGGAGCGAACCTACGCGGTGGACCGCGACGCGGCTATCCGTTCGATGGACGCGGCGGGCCAGTCCGGCGTCGGACGCTACATCATGGTGTCCTACCTCGGCGCAGGGCCGGACCACGGTGTCCCCCAGGACAACGGTTTCTACGCCTATGCCGAGGCCAAAGCCGCCGCGGACGCCTACCTCCGCGGCACCAGCCTGGACTGGACCATCCTGGGCCCCGGCTCGCTCACCGACGGCCCCGGCAATGGCCTGATCGACGTCAACCCGGCCGACACCTCCGACGGCACCGGCACCGCGCGCGCCAATGTCGCGCTCGTCGCGGCCGCAGTCCTCGGGCTGAAGGTAAGCATTGGCCGCACCATCGAATTCCGCGACGGCAGCCTGCCCATCGCGGCGGCCTTGGAGGCCTTGGCCTAGCTCAGGGCTGCTTCCGGCCCCCGGTAAGGTCCGGCCTGCTTCCCGATAAAGTGGCGGGGGCGGTCGACGCATCCGGAACGCATGGCGGCCGCGATGACTTCTGGGGAAAGTGAGCTTATGGACCAGCTGGCACTCATCATAGGACTGCTGCTGGCCACGGTGGTGGCTGTGGGTGTGGGGGACAGGCTGCGGCTGCCATTCCCGGTCCTGATGCTGATCCTGGCAGCTTCGCTGACCTTCATTCCGGGGTTTCCGGAGATGGAGATCTCGCCGGAGCTGATCCTCCCCATCTTCCTGCCCCCGCTGCTCTTCGCCACCGCGCAGCGCAGTTCGTGGGCTGTCTTCAGGGTCCGCTGGCGCAGCCTGCTGATGCTGGCCGTCGCCCTCGTGTTGTCTCGACGGTGTGGTCGCCGGCGCGGCCTGGCTCATGATCCCGAGTATCGGCATCCCCGCCGCCATCGCACTGGGCGCCATGGTGGCTCCGCCCGATCCGGTGGCCGTGGAATCGATCGCCGGGCGCGTCCATATGCCGCGCCGGCTCATCACCGTGCTGCAAAGCGAAGGCCTCTTCAACGACGCGGCCGCCATCGTCATCTTCCAGGCCGCGGTGGCCGCCACGGTCTCCGGCACGAAGATCGGCCCCGGCGTTGTCCTGCAGTTTGCGCTTGGCGCCGCGACCGCCGTCGTGGTGGGCATCGGCATGGGTTGGCTCACCAGCCTGATCACCCGGCTCGTGCAGTCCATGGTGGCCCGCAGCGCCGTCACCCTCGTGGTGCCGTTCGCCGCCTATATCCTGGCCGAAGAGGTGCACGCCTCCGGTGTGATCGCCGTCGTCATCACCGCCCTGGAGATGCAGCGCCACTCCAGGCCGCAGGATGCCGCCGAAAGGGTCACCCGGACGGCCTTCTGGGACGTGGTCGAACTGCTGGTCACCGGGCTGGCCTTCGGCCTGGTGGGACTGGAAGTGCGGCAGGTTATCCGGGACGAAGGCACCGGCATATTCGACATGATCGGCACCGCCGTCGTGATCTGCGTGCTGGCGTTCGCGGTCCGGTTCGCCTGGCTGGCCATGATGTCCGGCCTGTCGCGCACCAAGAGGGATTCGCTGCGCCCCACCTCCGCCAAGGAAGTCCTGATCCTCACCTGGTGCGGTATGCGCGGCCTGGCCACCCTGGCGCTGGCCCTGGCTCTCCCGCTGACGCTGGAGGACTGCAGTCCGTTCCCGGCCCAGGGCCAGCCGATCGTGATCGCCTGCGCGGTCCTGCTGGCCACCCTGGTGCTCCCGGGGCTGACACTTCCGTGGCTGATGCGGGTCCTCAAGGCTTCCGGGGACGGTTCGGAAGAACGCGACGCCGCCCGGGTCCTGGCCGGACGCGCGCAGCAGGCGGCTATCGCGGCGCTGAAGGACAACGAGCTCATGAAGGAGCTGCCACCCGAAAAGGTGGCGCTGGTCAAGGAAAAAATGACCCGCTTGCATGCTGAACTGCTCGATGGCAGCCTCCGCAATGAAAGCGTGGGGGAGAAACGCAAGCGTGGCCGCGAACTCGCGATCGCCGTGCAGACCATTGCGCTCGATGCGGCCCGCCAGGAAGTCGTGGCAGCCCGCAACGAGCCGGACATGGACCCTGAGGTCGCGGACCGGGTGCTGCGCCAGCTGGACCTGCGCACCATGATCATGCCGGAGTAGTCCCGGCCCGCGCCCCGGCCGGAGTAGACCAGGCGTGAGCCCTGGAGCGATCACGCCGGCGCAGGAAACTCCAGCTCCAGGGCATTCTCCTCCACATAGTCCAGGGCGTGCCGGATGGCGCCCATCGTGACGATCGCATCGCCCAGCGGGGAGACCGTGACGCGCGGCGGGGTCGCGGTGAAGCGGGGGAGCAGGGCGTTGATGCCGGGCAGCAGCGCCCCGGCCGACTCGGCTACGGCACCCCCGATCACCACCTGCTCCGGGTTGATCAGGCTGGCTATCGAGGCAATGACCCGCGCCATCCGCTCCGAGATCCGGTCCAGGATCTGCAGCGCCGCGGGATCCCCGGCGCGGGCATCCTCGAAGACCCGACGGGCGCTGGCCGCGCCTCCCTGAGTGCCTCCGGCTGACGGCCCGCCGCCGGCCGCGGACCACTGCCGTGCCAGGCTGGCGATGCCGTCGCTGGAGCCCACGCCCTCGACCATGTCCAGGTAGCCCATTTCGCCGGCCGCGCCGCCCCGGCCATGCAGCAGCCGGCCGGACTCCATCACGCCCGCACCGAGCCGCTCGCCAGCCAGGAGCACCACGAGGTCGTCCACGCCCGTGCCGGAACCGCGCCAGCGTTCGCCGAGCGCGGCGAGGTTGGCGTCGTTCTCCAGCAGGACAGTCCACCCGTGCAGCTCCTTGAAGGCGGAGCGGAGCCCGACGTCGAACAGGCTCCAGAAGTGCTGGTTCACCAGGACGTTGCCGTCGCGGTCCACTGGGGCCGCGATACCGGCCCCGGCCGCCAGGACCTTGGCGGGATCCGTCCCCGCGGCCGCCAGCGCCTGCCGGCAGGCCCGGTCCACGACGCCAATCCGCTCCTCCGCGGGGATGTCTGTGGCCCTGAAGCTCTCACTGGAGCGCCCCACGACCGTGCCGCGGAGGTCCGCCACGGCAGCCGTCGTGGTGGCAGCGCCGATGTCGATGCCGAGGACGTAGCCCGCCTGGTGGTTGAGTTCGAAGCGCCGGGCCGGCCGGCCCTTCCTGGGGGTGCCGGGCGAGACCTCGTCCCGCTGGGGGGTGTCCAGCTCGCGGATCCAGCCGCGCCGGATCAGGTCCTCGCAGACGGCAATCACGGACGCCCTGGTGAGCCCGGTCCGGGCCATCAGCTCGGTGCCGGTGGCCACGTCGATGCTGCGGACACAGCCCAGTACCGCCTGGGCGTTGACCCGGCGCAAGAGCTGGGGCGTGGCGGCGGCTGCCTGCGGCATCAAATCTTGACCTCCCCTGGATCCGGACCCATAATTGTTCAGGCAATAGATTTACCTTGTATCTAAAATACCAGAATCCTGTCCCGAGCCCCGAAGGAATCTCTCTCTTGACCACCACCGCCACGCTGGCAACCCTGTCCGGTTCCGACCTTGCTGCCGATCCCAACTGGTGGCGCCAGGCGTCCGTATACCAGATCTACCCGCGCAGCTTCTCCGACTCCAACGGTGACGGCCTGGGCGACATCAAGGGCATCACGGCCAAGGTCCCGTACCTCAAGGAACTCGGGATCGACGCCGTCTGGCTGAGCCCGTTCTACCCCTCCGCCCTCGCCGACGGCGGCTATGACGTCGACGACTACCGCGACGTGGACCCCAAGCTCGGCACGCTGGCGGACTTAGATGTGATGTCCGCCGCGCTGCACGCCGCCGGCATCAAGCTCATCGCGGACATCGTCCCGAACCACTCCTCCAACCGGCACGTGTGGTTCCAGGAGGCCCTCGCGGCTCCCAAGGGTTCTGCTGCCCGGGACCGCTACATCTTCCGGGATGGGCTTGGGCAGAACGGCGAGGTTGCGCCCTCGGACTGGGAGTCAGTCTTCGGCGGGCCCGCCTGGGAACGCATCACGGAACCGGACGGCACCCCCGGCCAGTGGTACATGCACATCTTCGCCACGGAACAGCCGGACCTGAACTGGTCCAACCGCGAGATCCGCGATGACTTCCTCAAGACCCTGCGCTTCTGGTCCGACCGTGGCGTGGACGGCTTCCGCGTGGACGTGGCGCACGCCCTCACCAAGGACCTCACCGAGCCGCTGCTGTCCAGGATTGAGCTGGGCCCGGAGAGTGGCGCCGCCGACGGGTTCGACGACGGCTCGCACCCGTTCTGGGACCGCGACGAAGTCCACGAGATCTACGTTGAATGGCGCGAGGTCTTCAACGAGTACAACCCGCCGCGCACCGCCGTCGCCGAGGCCTGGGTCCACGCCAGCCGCCGTGCCCGCTACGCCAGCCCGCAGGGCCTGGGCCAGGCCTTCAACTTCGACCTCCTGCAGGCCGATTTCGACCCCGACGACTTCCGCGAAATCATCACCCGGAACCTCGCCGAAGCCACCGAGTCCGGGGCATCATCCACGTGGGTCTTCTCCAACCACGACGTCGTCCGGCACGCCACCCGCTACGGCCTGCCCAAGGCCGGCGGCAAGCACGCCAAGGGTCAGGACGGCAAGGGCTGGCTGCTGGCCGGCGCCCCGGCCGAGGAGCTCGACGTCGAACTCGGCCTCCGCCGCGCCCGCGCGGCGACCCAGCTGATGCTCGCCCTGCCCGGCTCCGCCTACCTGTACCAGGGCGAGGAACTGGGCCTGCAGGAAGTCGGCGAGATCCCCGACTCCGAGCGCCAGGACCCCACCTTCTTCCGCAACAAGGGAGTCGAGATCGGCCGTGACGGCTGCCGCGTGCCGCTGCCCTGGGCCGCGGAGGGCAGCTCCTTCGGCTTCGGCGACGGCGGGGCGCACCTGCCGCAGCCGGCCTGGTTCGGCCGCTACGCCGTCGCTGCCGAGGACGGCGTGGAAGGATCCACCCTGGAGTTCTACCGCAAGGCCCTCAAGCTGCGCCGCGAACTGCATACCTCGGAAGAACTGGAATGGCTCGAAACCGGCAACGCCGACGTCCTGCACTTCAGCCGCCCGGGCGGCTGGCAGACGGTGACCAACTTCGGCGACGAACCGGTGGAACTGCCGGCCGGCCAGGTGCTGCTCAGCAGCGGACCGCTCGACGGTGGCCTGCTGCCGGCCAGCACCACCGTCTGGCTGCGGTGAGCCACGCGTCCGGAGGCCCCGAAAACAGCATGTTGCCCGCCCAGGAGCCGGTCCCCGCCCAGGAGCCGGTCCCTGCCCAGGAGCCGGTCCCTTTCCAGGAACTGATCTACGGCTGCATGGGCCTCGGCGGCAGCTGGTCGGCGGAGCCGTACTCGTCTGCGGACGTGGACGAGGCTGCTGCCGCCGTGGACGCCGCCCTGAATGCCGGCATCACACTGTTCGACCACGCCGACATCTACCGCAACGGCAAGGCCGAGGCAGTGTTCGGTGAGGTGCTGGCCCGGACGCCCGGGCTGCGGGAACGCATCCGGCTGCAGACCAAGTGCGGGATCCGGCTCAACGAACGGGGCCTGGAGACGCACTACGACCTCAGCCGGGACGGCATCCTGGCCCGGGTCAACGAAAGCCTGGCCCGGCTCCGCACGGACTACGTGGACATACTGATGCTGCACCGCCCCGATCCGCTGATGGACCCGGCCGAGGTGGCCTCCGCCGTCGGGCAGCTGATGGCCGAGGGCAAGGTGCGCGCCGTGGGCGTGTCCAACATGTCCGGGCCGCAGATCGAGGTGCTGCAGGACCGGCTGGAGGCCCCGGTGGTGGCCAACCAGCTGGAAATGAGCCTGCTGAAACGGGCCTGGCTGGAAAGCACCGTGTTGGTCAACCACGCGGAGGGCACCGACTACAGCTTCCCGCACGGCACCGTGGAGCACTGCGTCCGGCAGGGGGTCACCCTGCAGGCCTACGGCGCGCTGGCCCGCGGCCTGTACACCGGGGCGCCGGCCGCCATGCCGACCGCAGCGGAGGTCGCCACCACCGCCCTGGTGGCGCAGCTGGCCGGGGAAAAGAACACTACGGGGGAGTCGATCCTGCTGGGCTGGCTGATGAAACACCCGGCGGGGATATCGCCGGTGATCGGCACCGCCAAGCCGGACCGCATCCGGGCCTGCGCCGACGCCGCGGAGGTGGCCGCAGGCATGAGCCGGGCCGAGTGGTACCGGCTGTGGGTCACGGCGCGGGGCAGCAACATCCCCTAAATGGACGCCGTCGGGCTGGTCCATCCGGCCCTCCCGACTAGCTCGCAGTTGTTGTTTTGGGCGCCCAGAACGACAACAACTGCAAGCTACTTGGGTAAGGTTTGTGATTTTGGTCGTAATGGATACCCCGCGGGGCCGGAATACTTGGCTGGAGGGGCCCGGATGCGGATAGCGTAGAGACATGACCTCTACCACCGCAGCCGGGACCGTCCGGCCTCAACGCAACGTTCCAGCAGAAATCGCCCGCTCGTGGCTCCTGGTCAACGCGATGAAACCCGAGCTCTTCGACCAGTCCGCCGTCTCCCGTGCGGACGCCATCATCCTTGATATCGAGGATGCCGTGGACCCTTCGCAGAAGGACGCCGCCCGCGCGCACGTGGTGGACTGGCTCGCCGGCGGCGGCAACGCCTGGGTCCGGATCAACGACGCCACGAGCGCTTTCTGGGCCGATGACCTCGCCGGCCTCCGCGGCACGCCCGGCCTGCTCGGGGTCATGCTGGCGAAGACCGAGTCCGCGGACCAGGTCACCGAAAGCTTTCACCGCATGGACGGCAAGACCCCGGTGATTCCGCTCGTCGAGTCCGCCGTCGGGATCGAGGAAGCCAACCGCATCGCCAAGGCCCAGGGCGCGTTCCGGCTGGCCTTCGGTTCCGGCGACTTCCGCCGCGACACGGGCATGGCAGCCACCCCCGAGGCCATGGCCTACCCGCGCGCCAAGCTCGTGGTGGCCAGCCGTGTCGGCAACCTGCCGGGTCCCATCGACGGCCCCACGGTGGGAACAAACCACCCGATCCTGCGCGAACAGACCGGGATCACCGTGATGATGGGCATGACCGGCAAGCTCTGCCTCGCCATCGACCAGACCAACGTCATCAACGAGGTCATCAGCCCGACGCCGTCCGACGTCGCCTGGGCCACGGACTTCATGGCCGACTTCGAGGCCAGCGGCCGGGTCATCCGCGACGGTTCCGACCTGCCGCGCCTGGGCCGCGCCGAGAAGATCATGAAGCTCGCGGTAGCCTTTGGGGTGCAGCCGGCGCTGTAGCCGCACCCGTACCAAGCTGGGAGACCCCGTGACCGATACCCGTTATCTGGTCCACGGGGTCTTTTGGGATGGTCCGCCGCCCGTTCCCGGGCCGGGATCTGAACAGTCCGACGGCGGACAGCCGGTGCTGCGGCTGCAGGACCCCTCCGGCACCTTCACCGCGCTGGCGCTCGACGCCGGCACCCGCCTCGGTTTCCGGCTCGCCGCCGCAGGGAAGTCCTGCCTTGGGCACCACTTGGTGCACGGTCCCGCGGAGCGGGACCACATCCTGTGCCCCGCCCGCGCCGCCGCCGTCAAAGGCAGCCAGTGCGGGCGCTGCTTCGTCCTGGACGATTCGCGGCTCATCCACGACTTCCACCGCGGCGGGCGGGTCCCGCCGGGGCTGCGCGCGTACCTGATGCAGCAGCACTGGCTCTACGTCGCCACCTTCGCGAACGGGGCCAGCAAGGTCGGCACCGCCTCGCACCTGCGGAAATGGAACCGGCTCGCCGAGCAGGGCGCCGTCGTCGCCCGCTATGTGGCCCGCGCCGAGGACGGAAGGGTGGTCCGGATCCTCGAGGATCTGGTCACCCGCGACGCCGGACTGCCGCAGCAGGTCCGCTCGGCCGCCAAGGCCGCCGCGCTCGTGGCGCCGGCAGCCGCCGTCGAGCTCGAGGCGCTCAACAACCGGCTGGCCGCGGAAACCCGCCTCCTGCTGACCGGCGCCGGCATTGACGGCTTCGAGGTGGTGGACGAGACGTGGGTGCGGCCGGTGCTGTCGGACGCCGCATGCGCGCCGGCTGCCCGGCACGCTTATCCGCATGAGCTCAGCGCGGACGCCCACGGGTTCCGGATCGACTCGCTGAGCGGCAGTATTGCGGTCGCGGCACTGGACGGCAGCGAGCTGGAATTCGTGGTGAACCTGGGGCAGCTCAAGGCACGGGTGATCGAACTCGGTGACCACGGCTCGGACGTCCCGGCGGTGCAGGAGTCCTTGTTCTGAGGTTGCGGCTCGAAACGCCGGGCCCCCTGCCCGGTAGACTGGGGCGGTGCTGAACGAATTCTGGGCCTCCGCGACAACCACCTACAAGATGCTCGTTTTCAGCGCCATGGGCCTGATTGCCCTCGGCATCATCCTGAATATTGTGGGCAACAGTTCCGATAACCAGGGCCTGGCCGTGGCCTCGCTGCCCGTCATCGGCCTCGGCCTGATCCTGCACATCGCGGGGATTGTGGTCCGCGGCCAGACCATCCGGAAGAACCTCAAGCGCTGACGGCTGCGTTCCGCCGGACGTGGCTGCGCGCGTGGTCCACGGCCGCCGGCAGGCTCGTGAACAGGTGCTTGTGGTGCCGCAGCGAGCGGATCACGCCGACGTTGGTCACGAGCTCCAGGTGCTCCGGCTGGACGCCCTTCAGGAGCACCGTGACGCCCCGCAGCTCCAGCGCCGAAATCACCTCCACGAGCGTGTGGGCGCCGGTGGCGTCCAGCATCCGCACCTGGGAGAGCCGGATGATGGCCACCTGGATGTCCTTGACCTGGCTGATCTCCTGCAGCACCCGTTCCGCGGCGCCGAAGAACATGGCTCCGTCCAGCCGGAAGATGGCGATGTGCCCGTCGCCTTCCTCGGCTGCCCCGGGAATCTCCTCGCGCTTCACTCCGCTGAGCGAGGCGAATTTCCGCAGCGTGAATACTGCCGCGGCGGCGAGCCCGATCTGGATGGCGATGATCAGGTCGAAGGCCACGGTGATGAGGGCGGTGATGACGAAGACGGCGGCGTCGGCGCGCGTGGAGCGCAGGATGGCGGTCACGGTGTGCCGTGAGACCATGCGTGTCGCCGTGACCATCAGGATGCCGGCAAGGACCGCCAGCGGGATCCGGCCGACCAGCCCGGCCGCCAGATAGATGATGGCCAGCAGCACCAACGCGTGCACTATCGCGGACAGCCGGGTCTTGGCGCCGGAGCGGACGTTGACGGCGGTGCGCGCGATGGCGCCGGTGGCGGGCATGCCACCGAAGAATCCTGCCGCCACGGAGGCAAGGCCCTGTCCCGTAAGCTCCCGGTCCGGGCTGTACGCCCCGGTAGGCCTGCCGTCCGGGCCGACCATGCCGGCGGCCACCCGGGCCGAGAGCAGGGATTCGATCGCGGCCAGCGCCGCAATCGAGACCGCGGGCATCAGCAGTCCGCCAAGCGCCGCCGGATCGAAGGAGGGCGGCGACGGCGCGGGCAGCGAATGCGGTAGGGCGCCGATCCGCGGGATGTCCAGTTGCAGCACTTCAGCGGCCACGGTGGCCAGCAGCACGGCGATCAAGCTCGCAGGAAGGGACTTGCTCAGCTTCGGCAGCAGGAACATCACGGCAGCGACACCCGCCACCACGGCCAGCGTCTGGATGACGGTGGGCCCGGTGGCCCGGGACGCGCTCTCGATGGCCGCGAGCAGGGTGTTACGGCCTGGCGTCGCCTCGGTTCCGGTAGCCAGAGGGACCTGCTGGAGGAAAATGATCGCGGCGATGCCAAGGGTGAAGCCCTCAACTACCGGCCACGGGATGAAGGCCACGGCCCGGCCCAGCCCGCTGATCCCCAGCATGATCACCAGCAGCCCGGCCATCAGCGATACGAGGGCGATGCTGCTGGCGCCGTGGGAGGCCACCACCGGGGCCAGCACCACCACCATGGCGCCCGTAGGCCCGGAGACCTGGACGTTCGAACCGCCCATGACGGCGGCCACGAGGCCGGCCACCACCGCGGTGATCAGGCCGGCCTCGGCGCCCACGCCGGAGTTCACGCCGAAGGCCAGCGCCAGCGGCAGCGCCACGATGCCCACCGTGCTGCCGGCGAGCAGGTCCGTCTTCCAGGTCGAACGCAGCCCGTCGTAGTCGCGGCGGGAGGGCAGTAACCTGCTGAGCAGCGCTCGGGCGGCGCTCACGACGCGGAACCCTGGAGATGGCCGCCCGGAAGCTCCTGCGCCAGCCGTAGCTGTTCGTTCGAATCGGCCAGGCTGTCCAGCAGGAAGATCCGGGCAATGGCCAGCAGTTCCGAGATCTTCGGATGGGCGAGCCGGTAGGTCACCGCATTGGCGGACCGGGCCGAGGTCACCACGCCGTGCCGGCGGAGCGTGGCCAGATGCTGCGAGAGGTGCGAGGCCTCCAGCCCGGTCTCGGCGAGCAGGTAGCTGACCGGCGCCGCGGTGTCCGGGGCGGCCGCCAGCAGTTCAAGCACCCGGATCCGGGCCGGATGGGCGAGGGCTTTGAACAGGTTCGCCTTGATCTCGTACAAGGGGGTCTGCGCTGCGGAAATCATGGCTGGCCTGCGCTCTCGGCACCGCGGCCCGGCATGCGCCAGTACGCGGATTGATGAATTGATGTTTTCATCATACCGCACGGTGAGGCCCGGCCCGCCCGGTGTCACACGGGAGGCCGGCTGGCTGCGTGGCGCTAGGCTGGATCCATGACTATCAATCCGGATCTGCAGGGCCGCAGCTACCCTGCCGCAGAGGTGTACGAGGTAGGCCGCGAGAAGATCCGCGAGTTCGCGCGTGCGGTAAAAGCCACCCACCCCGCCCACTTCGATGTGGACGCGGCCACGGCGCTGGGCCACAGCGACCTCGTGGCGCCGCCGACCTTCGCGATCATCGTCGCCCAGCGCGCCGACGCCCAGCTGATCGAGGATCCCGACTCCGGCATCGACTTCTCCCGTGTGGTCCACGCGGACCAGCGCTTCATCCACCACCGTCCGATCGTGGCCGGGGACCGGCTGATCGCGGAACTGCACGTCGACGGCGTCCGCGCCATGGGCGGCGGCGCCATGATCACCACCCGCTCGGAAATCTTCGCACTTGCCGCAGGTGCAGACGCAGTCGCGACCGGCGATGACTCCCGCGAGGCCGTCGCCACCGCCACCTCGTCCATCCTGGTCCGCGGAGAGGGACAATAGTGAACAAGAATCCAGCGAACAAGAAACAGGGCATGAGCACGGCAACCACCCCCACCCTTGCAAGCCTCACGGTCGGCCAGGGCATCGGCAGCCGCAGCATCGAGGTCACCCGCACTGACCTGGTGAAGTATGCCGGCGCCTCCGGTGACTTCAATCCGATCCACTGGAACGAGGCCTTCGCCACCGGCGTCGGGCTGCCCGGCGTGATTGCGCACGGCATGTTCACCATGGGTGCGGCCGTCCAGCTGGTCACCGACTGGGCCGGCGACCCCGCCGCCGTCGTCGATTTCCAGACCCGCTTCACCAAGCCCGTCCCGGTGGCCGACACCACGGGGACCCCGGAGCCCGGTGCCGTGATCGAGGTCAGCGGCGCCATCGGAGCGCTCGACGCCGGCGCGGGCACCGCCCGCGTGGACCTCACCGTCGTCTCGGGCGGCCAGAAGGTGCTGGTGAAGGCCCAGGCCGTCGTCAGGCTGGCGTGACCAAGATCGTGACCAAGATACTGCCGTGACCAAGGATGTCTTGGTCCCGGCTGCCGAGATCACGCACTGGCGGAACGCTGTGGTGGTGGCCTACGGGGCCAGCGGAATCGCGTTTTCCACCTGGGTGTCCCGGCTGCCGGCCATCCGTGACGGCCTGGACCTGACTCCAGGCACTATTGGGCTGCTCCTGCTCTGCATGACGGCGGGGTCTTTCCTGTCCGTGTCCGCCTCGGGCCTGATTGTCCTTCGGCTCGGCTCCAAGCGCACCATCCGGATCGGCAGCATCATGGTCGGGTTCGGGCTGATACTGGCAGGCTTCGGCACCTCCGTGCTCGCCAGCCCGGTGGTGGTCGCCGCGGGACTGGCGATCATCGGGCTGGGCACCGCCAGCTGGAACACCGCGTCCAATGTCGAAGGCGCCGCGGTGGAACGCGCTGTCCGGCGGCACATCATGCCCCGGCTGCACGGTTCCTTCAGCCTGGGAACAGTGGCAGGAGCCGGGCTGGGTGCCTGGGCTGCCGGTGCCGGCATCCCGGTGTTCTGGCATCTGGCAGCGGGCGGGCTCGTGGTGGCCGGCTCGGTGGCAACTGCCGCTGCCTGGTTCCGTGCAGACATCACTCCGGTCGAGCCGGAACGCCCCTTCAAGGCATCCGGGACAGATACGTTCGAGGATCCCTCCACCGGGCCCATCCCCATCGTCCGGCAGACGGACGCGGCCCCCGAGCAGCCGCTGGACAACAGACGCCAGATCGGCCAGGCCTGGCGGGACCGCCGGACCCTCCTGCTGGGCGTGCTGGTGCTGGGGCTGGCCCTTGCCGAAGGGGCGGCGGGCGACTGGGTGGCCCTGGCGCTCGCAGACGGCCATGGCCAGTCGGATGCCGCCGGCGCCGCCGGGTACGGGCTGTTCGTCACCTTCATGACCGTGGGCCGCTTCGCCGGCACGCTGGTCCTGGACCGCTTCGGCCGCGTCCCGGTGATGCGCTGGTGCGCCGCCCTGGCCGTGCTGGGCCTGGGTCTGTTCGTCTTCGCCCCGGTTCCGTGGCTGGCCTACGTGGCCCTGGCGATCTGGGGACTTGGCGCCTCGCTGGGATTCCCGGTGGGCATGTCCGCCGCAGCCGACGATCCCGTCAAGGCCGCCGCCCGTGTCTCGGTCGTGTCCACGATCGGCTACGGAGCATTCCTCTGCGGGCCCCCGCTGCTGGGCCTGCTGGCGGAACACGTCGGCATCCTTCACTCGCTGCTGGCCGTGATGGTGATGCTCGTGGTCAGCTTCCTGCTCTCCCCGGTGGCGCGAAAGCTCAGTTAGCCTGCCGGGCACCGCCGGCCCGCTTGCCGGGGAGCCGCCGTTCCCGGCTAGGCTGGTGAGGTGACCCAGACACTGCTTTCCGCCCTGACCACGGCTGCCGTCGGCGGCCCCGCCGGCAACTTCATCGAGGCCCGCACTGAGGCCGAAATCATCGACGCCGTCCGCTCGGCCGACGCCGCCGGCGAGCCGCTGCTGATCATCGGCGGGGGTTCCAACCTGCTCGTGTCCGACGACGGGTTCCCCGGGACCGTCCTGAAGATCGCTTCGGACGGGTTCACCGTCAACGCCGAGGATTCCTGTGGCGGGGTGGCCGTCGTGGTCCAGGCCGGCCACAACTGGGACGCGCTCGTGGAGCACGCCGTGCTGCACGCCTGGTCCGGCATCGAGGCGCTGGCCGGTATTCCGGGCGCCACCGGCGCCACGCCCGTGCAGAATGTCGGGGCCTACGGTTCCGACGTCTCCCAGACGATCGCCGCCGTGCGCACCTGGGACCGGGAACGCAACGCCGTCCGGACCTTCACGAATTCGGAGCTGAAGTTCGGCTACCGCGATTCCGTCCTCAAGCAGACCACCGTCAACGGCTCCCCGCGCTTCGTGGTTCTCACGGTGGAGTTCCAGCTTCCGCTGGGCCGGATGAGCGCCCCGGTCCGGTACGCCGAACTCGCCCGGACCCTCGGCGTCGAGGCGGGCCGCCGGGCGTACTCGAATGACGTCCGGCGCGAGGTGCTCCGGCTAAGGGCCTCCAAGGGCATGGTCTCGGATCCTTCGGACCGGGATACCTATTCCACCGGTTCGTTCTTCACGAACCCGATCGTGCCGGCGGAGTCGGCTGCGCAATTGCCGGCAGACGCTCCCCGGTATCCGGGCGGAACGGACGGGCTGACGAAGCTCTCGGCTGCCTGGCTGATCGACCAGGCCGGGTACGGCAAAGGCTTCGGGCTCGACGCCGGCAGCGTCTCGGGCGGCCGTGCTTCGCTGTCCACGAAGCACACCCTGGCCATCACCAACCGGGGCGGCGCGCGGACCGAGGACATGCTGGCAATCGCGCGGGAGGTGCGGCGCGGCGTCGTCGAACGCTTCGGCATTGAACTGCACCCGGAACCGCTGCTGATCGGCGTGGAGCTCTAGGAAACGGCGTCTGCCGCCGGCACAGTTGCCGCTTAGCTCCGGCGGCCGCGCGGGGAAACCTTGCTGAGCCGGGAAACCTTGCTGAACAGCATGAAGGTGAAGCCCGACGCCGCGGCGCCCAGCAGGAAAACCTGGCAGAACGCCACGGACTGCGCGCTGGGTCCGCTCCGGAGCAGCAGACCGGCGCAGGCGAAGACGACGGCCCCGGCGAGCAGGGCCAGGGAGCCCAGCAGGAAGCTCTGCACCGTGGCTGGTAGCTCCGCCCCGGTCTCGAGCCGGAGTTCCGCGTCCCGCGGCTCGGCGGTGCGCCGGGCTTCGGCGCGCCGCTGCAGCGCGGCGGCCGTGACGAAGGCGGCCACGGAGACGGCCATACACACGCTGGCGACAAGCTGCATGGTGCTCATCATGGGGGAGAGGCGGGTGCCGCTGGCGATCGCGACGGCCAGGCCGGCAGCCATTCCGGCCGCGCTAGAGGCCCAGCCCAGCAGGGCAAGCTTCCTGCACAGGGGCCGCAACAGCGGCCACATCTCACTCATGGTCATGTACCAAGCGTAGGCAGTCCTGCTGGAAGGCGGCTGGGAACGGCCGGTGCGGAGGCAACGGCCTACGATGGGTCCATGACAGCAGTGGTGCGCGCCCGGCTGAGCCGGGGGACCATGGGCCGGCTCCGCCTGGCCTCACAGGGGCTGACCGGCCCGGGGCTTGGAACTGTCCCGGACGCCGTCCGGTGGATGACCGCGATGCAGGCGCAGGACCTGCCGGCCGCGCTCTGGGCCGTCGGGCAGCGGGTCCCCGGTGCCCGCCTGGGCGAGGTCCGCGGCGCGCTGGATCGGGGTGAGATTGTCCGCTCCTGGCCGATGCGCGGCACCCTGCACCTGCTGGCTCCCGAAGACCTGAAGTGGATGCTGGCGATCACATCCGAGCGGCTCATCCGGGGGATGGCGGGACGGCACAGGGAGCTGGAGATCACGGCAGCGGACGCGGAGGTGGTGCGTGAGGCCGCGCTTGGGCTCGTGTCCGGCGGCGGCTCCGCGACCCGGGCCGAGCTGTTCCAGGCCTTTGAAGATGCCGGCCAGTCGGCGGCGGGCCAGCGGGGCATCCATCTGCTGGGGATCCTCTGCCAGCGGGGATGGCTGGTGCAGGGGCCGCCGGCCGGCAACCAGCAGCGGGTGGTCGCCTTCGACGAGTGGATCAAGGAGTCGCGTTCACTGGGCCGCCAAGAGGGCATCGCCGAGCTGCTGCTGCGTTACCTGCGCAGCCACGGACCCGCCACGGAACGTGATTTTTCCTGGTGGGCGGGCGTCCCGCTGACCGAGGTCCGCGCCGCCCTCGCCGCCGTGAAGGACGAGCTGGTGGAGCTGGAGTTTGAAGCGAAGAGCTACTGGCTGTCGCCGGAGACGGCGGCGCTGCTCGACGGCGCCGTCCCCGGGGCACGCTCGGTGCTGGCGCTGCCGGGCTTTGATGAGTTCCTGCTGGGTTACGCGGACCGGTCGCTGGTGCTCCCGGCGGAGCATTCGAACAAGATCGTGCCCGGCGGCAACGGGATGTTCAAGCGGACCATCGTGGCAGGCGGCGAGGTGGTCGGCACGTGGGCGGCGGCACGGAACGGCGCGGGGGCCGGCGTCGTGCCTGAGCCCTTTGACGGGATTAACGGACTGCGGCCTGCGGTCCAAAAGTCCTTTGAGCTGCAGGCCGCGAAGTACCGGAAATTTCTCGGAGTTGACCGGAGCTAGAGCGTGCCGGTGGCGATGTTGAGCATGCGGCGCAGCGGTTCGGCGGCGCCCCACAGCAGCTGGTCGCCGACCGTGAAGGCGCTGATGTACTGCGGACCCATCTCGAGCTTGCGGATGCGGCCCACCGGGATGTCCAGGGTGCCGGACGCCGCCACCGGAGTGAGATCGGCCATCGAGGCTTCCTTGGTGTTCGGCACCACGGTGGCCCACTCATTGTCAGCGTCCAGGAGCTTCTCGATCTCGGCGACGGAGAGGTCCTCGCGGAGCTTGAGCGTCAGGGCCTGCGAGTGTGAGCGCATGGCGCCGATCCGGATGCACAGCCCGTCCATGATGATGTGGTTCTCGCCGGACGTGCCGAGGATCTTGTTGGTCTCCACCCCCGCCTTCCACTCCTCCTTGGACTGGCCGTTGCCGAGGTCCGCGTCGATCCACGGGATCAGCGAGCCGGCCAGCGGCACGCCGAACTGGCTGGCGTCGATGTCGGTGCGCTGGTGTGCCAGGACCTTGCGGTCGATCTCCAGGATGGCCGACGCCGGGTCGTCCAGTTCGCTGCTGACCTCGGCGTTGAGCGTGCCGAACTGGCTGAGGAGTTCGCGCATGTGCCGGGCGCCGCCGCCGGACGCCGCCTGGTAGGTCATCGAGGTGCCCCATTCGACGAGGCCGTTCTTGAACAGCCCGCCCAGGCCCATGAGCATGCAGGAGACGGTGCAGTTGCCGCCGATGTAGTCCTTCACGCCGCCGGAGAGGCCGGCGTCGATCACGTCGCGGTTGATCGGGTCCAGCACGATGATGGAGTCGTCGTTCATCCGCAGGGTGGAGGCGGCGTCGATCCAGAGGCCGTCCCAGCCGCGGCTGCGGAGCTCGCCGTGGACCTGCTTGGTGTAATCGCCGCCCTGGGCGGTGACGATAATCGGCAGCTTAGCCAGCGTCTCGACGTCGAACGCATCCTCGAGCTTGCCGGCCGCGCCCGCGGCAGCACCGGCAACAGCCGGGGCGGCACCTCCGGCGTTCGAGGTGGAGAAAAATACCGGGTTGATGTTGGCGAAGTCGCCCTCGTCCTGCATACGCTGCATCAGGACGGAACCGACCATGCCACGCCAACCGACCAGTCCAACGGACGGAGTAGCTGCTGTAGTCATTGGCCCAGTTTAGACTTTGCGGCCGGCAGGGCGCAGTCGGTTACGTCACCCGGTAAGCCGTGGACGCCGTCGCGATCGACGCGGAGGCCGCTATTCGCCGTCGGGCTCGGCCAGCAGAGCCGATTTTCGCTTCCGCAGGGCATAGACCGCGCCGAAGGCGAAGAGCTGGGTGACCACGACGAGCACGATCGCCCCTGTGATCTTGTTGCCGCCCAGGATCATGGTCAGTCCCACGATGGCGGAGAGCAGCGCCAGCAGGGGCAGCAGCATGTAGCCGAGGACAAAGAGGGTTTCGGGTTTCTTCGGCATTCCTAGGCCTCCGTCCGGCGCCAGAGGGTGACGCGGTAGCGGGTCCCGTTGTCCGCGGTCAGCCAGCCGTCGGCGGGCAAGGACGCGCCGGCCGTCCAGTCGTAGCCGAGCTCGGGGGCGAAAGTATCTCCCTCGGTGGCGGAGTCGATCGTGGTCACGACGGCGACGTCCGCAAGGTCCGCAGACTGCGCGAAGATCTCCCCGCCGCCGATGATCCAGACCATCTCGTGGCCGGGTGCGAACTGCGATTCCAGCAGCGCGTCGTCGAGGGATTTGACGGCGATGGCGCCCTCGGCCGCGGCTGTGCCGCCCCAGCCTTCCTGCCGGGTGATGACGATGTTGGTCCTGCCGGGCAGCGGGCGGTACTTGTCCGGGAAGGATTCCCAGGTCTTGCGGCCCATGATGACCGGGTGGCCCGCGGTGAGCCGGCTGAAGTGCTTCAGATCCTCCGGCAGGTGCCACGGCATGCCGCCGTCCCTGCCGATGGCTCCGGTGCTGGTCTGGGCCCACACCACGCCGAGGCCGGTGAGGGAGGCGGCGAGTTCCTCGGTGAAGTTGGTGGGCTGCGCCTCGGGGCTGGCTTCGTTGCTCATACGGCTATCGGGGCCTTAATCGTCGGGTGGTGCTGGTATCCGACCACTTCGAAGTCATCGAGGGTGTAGTCGAAGATGGAGTCCGGTTTACGGGTGATCTTGAGCTGCGGGGAGTCGTAGGGTTCCCGGGCGAGCTGCTTGAGGACCTGGTCCATGTGGTTGTCGTAAATGTGGACATCGCCGCCGGTCCAGACGAACTCGCCCGGTTCCAGCCCGGTCTGCTGGGCGATCATGCAGGTCAGCAGGGCGTAGGATGCGATGTTGAACGGCACCCCCAGGAAGGTGTCCGCCGAGCGCTGGTACAGCTGGCAGGAGAGTTTCCCGTCGGCGACGTAGAACTGGAAGAAGGCGTGGCATGGCGGCAGGGCCATGTCCTTGAGCTCGGCCACATTCCAGGCCGAGACGATGTGCCGGCGTGAGTCCGGGTTGGACTTGAGGTTCTCGATGAGTGCGGCGATCTGGTCGATGTGGCCGCCGTCGGGGGTGGGCCAGCTCCGCCACTGGACGCCGTAGACCGGGCCGAGTTCACCGTCGGCGTCGGCCCATTCGTTCCAGATGGTGACGCCCTGGTCCTGCATCCATTTCACGTTCGTGTCCCCGCGCAGGAACCAGAGCAGTTCCACGGCGACGGACTTGAAATGCACACGTTTGGTGGTGATCAGGGGGAAGCTCTTGCTCAGATCGAAGCGGAGCTGGCGGCCGAACACGCTGAGCGTGCCGGTCCCGGTACGGTCCGATTTGTGCGTGCCGTGTTCCAGGACATCGCGCAGCAGGTCTTCATAGGGCGTTGGAATGCTCACCGTCCCAGTCTACTGATCCGCCGGGCTCCGCTCATTCGTGTTGCCCGCCAAGTCTCGTCCGCACGACGGATCGGGGCCTCAGTCGTCGAAGGGCCGGAACCGTTCCACGGCCACGATCTTGTTCTTGCTGCCGTGCGCCACGTGGCACACGATGATCTCGCCCGGGGCCAGAAAGGGGTCCGCGGACGGCAGCTTGTCCCGGAGGCGCGAGTTCATGTGTTTTTCGAGCTGCTTGAAGACGGTCGGCAGCGCCGGGCGGTGGGTGCACAGGGCCACGGGCCGCTGTTTGTCGAACAGGGCTGCCACGACGGCGGCCGTCTTGTGCGGGCTGCGGCCGTGCCGGTGTTCGGTGAGCGACTCGTTGAGCTTCACCTTGGCATCCGCGGCCTTGGCGTACGGCGCGATGGTGGCCACACACCGAAGCCAGGGGCTCGAGACGATCCGTGAGGGTTTCCACGCCTGCAGGAGCCGCCCCACCGCCTGGGCCTGCCGCAAGCCGGTGGCGGCCAGCGGGCGCTCTCCCTCGGCCTTGGTCCAGGAGGAACGCGGTTTGGCCTTGGCATGGCGCACCACCAGCAGCGGCCACGTCGCCAGTTCGCCGCGGTCATGGGCCGCCACCAGATGTTCGAGCGGGGTGACGTCGCTGGGATTGCTCAGCAGGCGCGCGGCCCTCTCCGGGGAGCACCACATCACGCTGTCCACTTCCTTGCCGTCGGGCACGATCCTCGCGCCGTCGACGTCGACGGCCCAGTAGTGGACCACCTTCAGCCCGGCGGGCACGTGGTAGTGGATGGGAGGCAGCGGGATCCCCAGCGGGGCGCTGAGCCCGATTTCCTCCTGCACCTCGCGGCTGGCGCACTCCGGCACCGTCTCGCCGGGATCGATCTTGCCCTTGGGCCAGGACCAGTCGTCATACCGTGGACGGTGGATCAGCAGGACTTCGAGCTGGTCCTTCGTCGCCGAATTAAGGCGCCAGGGGATGGCGCCGGCGGCGGTGACCGCAATCGCTTCGCCCGGGTGGTCCGTCTGGTCCGCAACCAGTGAATCGCTACTCAACGCCACAGCCCTACCGAAGGCCTGCCGAGCGCTGCCGCGAGCGGGATGCGAGCAGCCAGGACTGGACGTCCTCCAGATTTTGGCCGTCCTCGCTGAGATGGTGGCGCTCCCACTCTCCCCGGCTGTCCAGATGCCAGCCGGCCGTCCCGGGATCCATGTAGCGGCGGAGCATGTCCAGGACATACGTCGTGTCGTCCCCGCTGGTGAGCTGCACGAGGGCCTCCACGCGGCGGTCCAGGTTGCGGTGCATCATGTCGGCCGAACCGATGTAGACCACCGGGGCGCCGGCGTTGGCGAACGCAAAGACGCGGGAGTGTTCGAGGAACCGGCCGAGGATGGAGCGGACCGTGATGTTCTCGCTGAGACCGGGGACGCCCGGGCGCAGCGAGCATATACCGCGGACAATGACGTCCACCGGGACACCGGCCTGGGACGCCCGGTACAGGGAATCGATGATGGCCTCGTCCACCATCGAGTTGACCTTGATCTGGACGCGGGCAGGGAGGCCTGCCCTGGCATTGCGGATTTCGGTTTCGATCCGGTCAATGAGCCCGGACCGCACCGAACGCGGTGCCACCAGGAGCCGCTTGAAGGTGGACTTGGGCGCGTAGCCGGAGAGCTGGTTGAAGAGCTTGGAAAGGTCTTCGCCCACCTGCTCGTTTGCCGTCAGCAGCCCCAGATCCTCGTAGTAGCGGGCAGTGCGCGGGTGGTAGTTGCCGGTGCCGATGTGGCAGTAGCGGCGCAGGCCGTCCACTTCCTGGCGCACCACCAGGGACAGCTTGCAGTGCGTCTTGAGTCCCACGATGCCGTAGACCACATGGACGCCGGCCTGTTCCAGTTTCCGGGCCCAGGAGATGTTGGCCTGTTCGTCGAAACGGGCCTTGATTTCCACGAGGGCCAGGACCTGCTTGCCGGCTTCGGCGGCGTCGATCAGCGCATCGACGATGGGGGAGTCGCCCGAGGTGCGGTACAGCGTCTGCTTGATGGCCTGGACCTTCGGGTCCGAGGCGGCCTGCTCCAGGAACGCCTGGACGGAGGTGGAGAAGGAATCGTACGGGTGGTGCAGGAGGATGTCCCGGCGCCGCATGGCCGCGAAGACATTGGCCGCCTTGGAGGTCTCCGATTCGTTGAGGTACCGCGAGGTGTGCGGGACGTGCTTCGGGTAATGCAGGTCCGCACGGTCGATTCCGGCAATGACGGAGAGGCCGCGCAGGTCCAGCGGGGCCGGAACAGAGTAGACCTCGGATTCCTCGACGCCCAGCTCGCGGATCAACAGGGCCCGGATGTTCGGGTTGATGTCGTTGGTGACCTCGAGCCGGACGGGAGGCCCGAAACGGCGGCGCAGGAGTTCCTTCTCCAGCGCCTGTAGCAGGTTCTCGGCGTCGTCCTCTTCCACTTCGACGTCTTCGTTGCGCGTGACGCGGAAGGTGTGGTGCTCGAGTACCTCCATGCCGGCGAACAGCTGGTCCAGGTGGACGGCGATGACTTCCTCGAGGGCGATGAAGCGGGCCACCCGCCCGGGAATGGAACCCGCGCGCGGACCGTCAATGGAGATCAGCCGGGGCAGCTGGTCCGGGACCTTGACGCGGGCGAAGAGCTCCTTGTCGCTGACCGGGTTGCGGACCACCACGGCCAGGTTGAGCGAGAGTCCGGAAATGTAGGGGAAGGGGTGGGCCGGGTCCACAGCCAGCGGCGTCAGGATCGGGAAGACCTTCTCGGCGAACATGGCGCTGAGCTGGTCCTGGGCCTGGGAATCCAGTTCCTCCCAGTGCATGAGGTGGATGTGTTCGTAGGCCAGGGCGGGGCGGATCTGTTCCGCGTAGACCCGGGCGTGGCGCTGCTGCAGCCGGTGGGCGGCTTCACCGATCTGCTCCAGGACCTGCATGGGGCTCAGCCCTGCGGGGGAGGTCACGGCGAGTCCGGTGGCGATCCGGCGCTTCAAGCCGGCGACGCGGACCATGAAGAACTCGTCCAGGTTCGACGCGAAGATGGACAGGAAGCCGACCCGCTCCAGCAGGTACAGATTCGGGTCTTCGGCCAGTTCCAGGACACGGGAGTTGAAGGCGAGCCAGCTCAATTCGCGGTCCAGGAAGCGGTCGGGGCTGATGTCGCCCTCCGGTTCCAGGTTCGGTGCGAACTCGGGAATATCGATCCGGTCCTGGGTGGCGCGGGAGGCCGGCACTTCGGAGGAGCCGAAACGGGCACGTACGGGACGCACCTTTTCTTCAGACGTGGCGGTCCGGGCAGAATCCCGTTGCATGGTCTCTCCTAAATACTGGCGCGATTTAGCTTCAACCTTACAAGCAATCAGATTCCGCCGAGCCCAGATTTCGGCCCCGGCCGGCCGCATGTCCGCCGACTGGATTATGGGCGGGAGGAACGGCTGGAGGAACGGCGCAACTAGCGCCCGTCAAGCGGGGCATACATGACGTCGACGTCCCAGCGGGTGAAGCCCAGCCGCCGGTACAGCGAGACGGCAGGGATGTTGTCGGCGTCGACATAGAGCATCACCGCGTGCAGGCCCTGCTGCTGCAGGTGCCTGATGCCGGCGACGGTCAGAGCCTTGCCGAGTCCGGTGCCCTGCGCGGCCGGCGTGACGCCGACGACGTACACCTCGCCGATCGCAGGATGCCCGCCGTGCCGGGGGTGCACCTTGGTCCAGTGGAAGCCGAGCAGCCGCCCCCCGGAGTCCTCGGCAAGCAGGAAGCCGGCGGGGTCAAACCACGCTTCGGCCATCCGCGCGTCCAGGTCGGCGCGCGTCATGTTCCCCTGCTCCGGGTGGTGCGCGAACGCGGCCCGGTTCGCCGCCAGCCAGGCGTCCTCGTCCCGGCCCGGAACGAACGCCCGCACCGTGACGCCTTCCGGCAGGGCGACGTCGGGCAGCTCCGCCGCCGCCGTGGTCAGTCGCATCTTCCACAGTTCGCGGAACGGCCCGTAGCCATAGCGCGCCGCCAGTTCCGCCGCCGCCTCATGGTTTCCATGCGACCAGGCCTTGAGGCCGGCAAAACCGCGGGTGTTCCTGAGCTCGCGCACGAGCCGGTCCGCCACGCCCTGATTGCGGTAGCTCGGGTGGACGGCGACTTCCAGCACCCCGGTGCCGTCCGGCTCCTCGACGACGACGGCGAAGCCCGCCAGGTCCTGCGCTGTTGCGGGGTCGGGCTTTTCATCGCCCGAATCATCGGGGGCGTACAGGGCGAGCGTCAGCACTGTATTTGTACCTGCGGTCTTGCCGGTGTCCGCGGCACTGAGCGTCACAAGCGTTTGTTCGGACAGCGGCGGATTGCCGTCGGATTCCTCTGCGGCAGCCGCGAGGGCTTTGACGTCCCTCAGAAGCTGCTCCTCCGCAGCTCCCTTGGCGACGAAGACGGGCCAGTTTTCCGGATGCGCAGGACTCATGGTGCAAGGCTATACGCTGGGCCTCGGCGGGGCCGATTTTGTTGTTTCCGGACCTGTTACGTATAGTCGTTAACTCATCCGGCGGTCCGCAGCACAAAGAGCCAGTCCGGTTGCGAGGGGGATCCACCACTGGGGTGGCCTCGATACGTTCGACCCGTATGTCCTCCACTCACATAGCAGAAAGCCCCGGACTCCACAGAGTCCGGGGCTTTCCATTTGTCTCGTGTCAGGTCCGGTGGAACTGCGCGGCCGGTGCTCAGGCCTCGCTTAGTTCCTCTTCCGGATGACGGACCAGGGTCAGGCGGTAGCCGACGTTGCGGACGGTGCTGATGAGGTTCTCATGGTCGGCGCCGAGCTTGGCCCTCAGCCGCCGGACATGGACGTCCACCGTGCGGGTGCCACCGTAGTAGTCGTAGCCCCACACTTCGGTCAGCAGCTGCGCCCGGGTGAAGACCCGGCCCGGGTGCTGCGCGAGGTACTTGAGCAGCTCAAATTCCTTGAACGTCAGGTTCAGTGCCGCCCCGTTGACGCGGGCGGTGTAGCTGGCCTCATCAATCACGACGCCGGCGGCGCGGATCTCCGTCGGGGTGTCGTCCTGATCCGGCACGGCGCGTGCGACGCCCAGCCGGATGCGGGCTTCCACCTCGGCCGGTCCGGCGGACTCCAGCAGGATGTCGTCCACGGCCCAGGCCGAGGACACAGCGGCCATGCCGCCCTCCGTGAGAATCAACACCAGCGGCGCGCTCAAGCCGGTGGCCTTGAGGAGCTGGGTGAGGGAGCGGGCGCCGACCAGGTCCTTGCGGGCGTCCAGCAGGACGATGTCACAGGGGTCGGTATCCAGCAGTGCGGTGGGTTCGGCCGGAAGGATGTGGACGCGGTGGTTCAGTAGTTCCAGCGCAGGCAGGACGTCCACCGATGAGCCGGTGCTGTTCGTCAGGAGCAGGATGTGCGACATGGTTCCTCCAAGGGGTGTCCGCGCATCGTTGGGCGTCTGTAGCTGAAATCGAGTATACCCAACGGCCTCTTTCCACACACGGTCCCGTCACCTGGCGCGGGTCCTTTTGCGACATAAAACGTTCACATAAGGCAGGATTGATCCGTCAGGGCGCGCAGCCTTGAAGATGGCGATCAGCTCGAATTGGGGTCCGCAGTGAGCGAAGGTACGGCATTGGCGGGTAGTCAGTGAAGACATGGAGCATAGGAATCATCGGCCTGGCCGGTCTCGCAGCCATCATCGGCGGCGCCTACTCCTCACCGGTTGCCCTGCTCGCCGTCGCATCGCTCACCGCGGCCGGCGTCGGCATCGGCTGGCCCCACTTCCTGGGCATCCCCGCCAAGAAAACCCTGGCCGCCCTGATAGGACTGCCGGGCGTGGGGTCCGCCGTCGCAGCCACCTACCTTCCCGCCCCGGGCTTCCTGAACTGGACCCCGTCCTTCCTGGCCGCCGGCGTCATGGCCATCTTCGTGATGCAGCTGCTCCGCGGCACCGGCCAGGCCCAGCGGCTTGAATCCACGCTCGGTTCCTGTGCCGGCGTCCTGTTGTCCTGTCTCGGAGCGGGCTGGATCGCGTGCTCCCGCTTCAACGGGGTCCGGGAAATGCTCCTCGTCGCGGCCATCAGCGCCGCAATTGCCTTGATGGCGGGCCTGATCCGCTGGCCGGACAGGATCGTCGCGCCGCTGGGTATCATCGGAGCGGGACTGGCCGGCCCGCTCGCCGGGCTGGTGTTTTCCGATATCGCCGTCCTGCCGGCTGCCCTCGTCGGCGTCGTCGTGGGGTCCGTGCTGGTGAGTTTCCGCCGCCTGGTGGTCCTCCGCGGCGAAGCGCTCAACCTCCCGGCGGCCCTGGGGATGGGTCTGGGGCCGGTCTCCGCCGTCGGCTCGCTGGCATACTTCATAGACAAACTACTCATCTACTAACGCGTTAGGATGACATCATGTCCGTACTTGCATTTGAGATCTTTTTCCTTGTTCTGCTTGGCATCGCCAGCCTTTCCATGGCTTGGTTCGCCGGCTTTGTGGTGTACCGCCTCTTCACAGGCCAGAAGTAGACAGCCAGAAGCTAAGACCCGTCCAGAAGCCGTAGTTTCCAGAGGTAGCCACCGTGCCTATTGAAATACCTACAGATCTGACACCCGAAATCGTTCCCCTGTCCTGGCTCATTGGTGAGTGGGAGGGCCCCGGCCGCCTTGGCGCCGGGGACGAGGACTCCGAGCACTTCCTGCAGCACGTCTCCTTCACCCACAACGGCCTGCCGTACCTCCAGTACCGGGCCGAGAGCTGGCTGACCGACGACGAGGGCACCAGGTTGCGTCCGCTGGCTGTGGAAACCGGCTTTTGGGCCCTCGAGCGCAAGCAGCGCGAAGAGGACAGCGGGCCAGGCCTGACTCCGGGTGACATTGTCCCGGTCCTCAAGAGCGCCGACGAGGTCGAGGCCCTGCGCAACAGCGACGGAGGCTTCGACATTTCAGTCTCCGTCGCCCACCCCGGCGGGATCTCCGAGCTGTACTACGGCCAGATCAAGGGCCCCCAGATCCAGCTGAGCACCGACATGGTGATGCGCGGAAGCCATTCGAAGGAATACACTGCCGCCACCCGGATCTTCGGACTCGTGGACGGCAAGCTGCTGTGGCGCTGGGACGTGGCGACCGGCAAGGGTTCGACGCCGGGTGGCGGGCTGGAGGCACACGCCTCCGCCATCCTCGACAAACTCAGCTGACGGCTCTGCCGGGAGCGTTTGAGGTCTCACTGATTTTCAGTTGTCCGCAACGAACGCAGGGAGCAAGGCAGTGACTGAAGAAGTAGCCACCCCCGTGGGCAAGAAGAGCTACGGCGATCTCAAAGCCGTGTACTTCAACGGCACGCTCAAGAAGTCGCCGGAGACCTCCAACACCCAGGGCCTGATCGACATCAGCCGCCGGATCATGGAGAAGCAGGGCGTCACCACCCGGGTGATCCGCACGGTGGATCACGACATCGCCAGCGGCGTGTATCCGGACATGCGCGAGCACGGCTGGCAGAGCGATGAATGGCCCGAGCTCTACCCCGCCGTCCGGGAAGCAGACATCGTCGTCATAGCCGGACCCATCTGGCTGGGCGACAACTCCTCGCAGACCAAGAAGCTGATCGAACGCCTCTACGCGCACTCGGGCCAGCTGAACGAGAAGGGCCAGTGGGCCTTCTACCCCAAGGCGGGAGGCTGCCTCATCACCGGCAACGAGGACGGCATCAAGCACTGCGCCATGAACGTCCTCTACAGCCTCCAGCACATCGGCTTCACCATTCCCCCGCAGGCCGACGCCGGCTGGATCGGCGCCGTCGGGCCCGGGCCGAGCTACCTCGACGAAGGCTCCGGCGGCCCGGAAAGCGACTTCACTAACCGCAACACCACCTTCATGACGTGGAACCTGCTGCACCTGGCCCGGATGCTCAAGGACGCCGGCGGCATCCCGGCCTACGGGAACCTGCCCGAGGCCTGGAAGGCCGGTACCCGTTACGACTTCGAAAATCCGGAATACCGCTAGACCCTGAGGACTTCTACTAGATATGACTTACACGAGCCCATTGTTGTCGCGCCCGGGCGCGGTCGAAGCCGGCGGCGCTGACGCGGGCGTCGCCTCCCACTACGGTGAGCCGCTGCGCGAGCAGCGGGCGCTGGCCGCCGGCACCGCCGTCGTCGATCTCTCCCAGCGCGGGGTGGTCACGGTGAGCGGGCCGGACCGGCTGAGCTGGCTCAACACCCTGTCCTCCCAACAGGTGACCAGCCTGCCGGCCGGCCAGTCCACCGAACTGCTGCTTCTCAGCGTGCAGGGCAGGATTGAATTCGACGCGCACGTGGTGGACGACGGCGCGACCACCTGGCTGATCGTGGAGGCGGCCGAGGCCGCGCCGCTGGCCGAATGGCTCAACCGGATGAAGTTCATGCTCCGGGTCGAGATCACGGACGTTTCGGCGGACTGGGCCGTGCTGGGCGCCACCCGCCCGGTCCCGGAGTGGTCCGGGCTGCAGGTCTGGGAGGATCCCTGGCCGCACGTCGGCACCGGCGGCTACTCCTACGCCGTCGTGGGCGAGGACGCCCATCCCGGGCTGGAACGTCCCTGGTTCGAATACCTCGTCCCCGCAACGGAGCTCGGAGCCACAGTGGGAGAACGGCCGCTTGCCGGCGTCTGGGCAGCCGAGGCGCTGCGCATCGCCGCGTGGCGGCCCCGCTGGGGTGCCGAAACCGATGACAAGACCATCCCGCACGAACTCGACCTGCTCCGCACCGCCGTGCACCTGAACAAGGGCTGCTACAAGGGCCAGGAAACCGTGGCCCGCGTCCACAACCTGGGACACCCGCCGCGCCGGCTGGTCTTCCTGCAACTCGACGGCTCGCAGCACACCCTGCCCGCCGCCGGCAGCGAGGTCCGCGTGGGTGACCGCAGGATCGGCACCGTGACCTCCGTGGCGCAGCACTACGAAATGGGGCCGGTGGCCCTCGCCGTCATCAAGCGCTCCGTGGCACCGGAGGAAGTCCTGACCGTCCTCGACGGCGATGAGCCCTACACCGCGGCGCAGGAAGTCATAGTGGCTCCGGACGCCGGCCAGGTCGTCGGACGGCAGACCGGATTCCTGAGGGGGACCCGGTGACAGGCGGGACCGCCGCGCCGGATGACGAGACGCTCGCCCTGGCCCATAAGCTCTTCGATGCGGCCCGGGACGGGGACAATGCGCTCCTCGGCAGCTACTTCGCCGCGGGGGCGCCCGCAACACTGACCAACTCCGGCGGGGACTCCCTGCTGATGCTGGCGGCCTACCACGGCCATGCCGGCACCGTCCGGCTGATCCTGCAGCACGGCGGTGACGCCAATGCCGCCAACGACCGTGGCCAGACGCCCCTCGCCGGAGCCGTGTTCAAGGGCTACTCCGATGTCGTGGAGGCGCTCGTGGAGGCGGGAGCCGATCCCGATGCGGGCACGCCCTCCGCGCGGGCCGCCGCGCAGATGTTCGCGCGCACGGACATTATCGCGCTGCTCGGCTGAGCACGCGCCGGGCGGCTTCCGGGGCATCTTGCGTCCTAATACTCCCTGTGGAATAGTTCTTGTGGAATAGCCGCTGCTTTGAAGGACTGCGCTGATGGACCCTGCGCTGATGGACCCTGCACTGAAGGACCCTGCACCATGGCCCGAGCCACGCCTCTGACGGCCCTGGGCGTCGCCGCACTCTCCCTGCTGGTGGAGGAGCCGATGCATCCCTACGAGATGTACCAGCTCCTGATGGCCCGGCACGAAGACCGGCTCGTCAAGGTCCGCCCGGGAACGCTCTACCATGCTGTCGGACGGCTGGAAGAGCAGGGGCTGGTCGAGGCCACGGGCACCGACCGTGAGGGCAACCGTCCCGAACGCACCACCTATGAGATCTCCGAGGCGGGCCGGGAAGCCCTGATCCAAAGGCTCCAGGACATGCTCGCCAAGCCTGTCAACGAGTACCCTTCGTTCCCGCTGGCCATCTCGGAGGCGTACAACCTGCCGGCCGGCGTCGTGGTTGAACTGCTCGGCCTGCGTCTGGCGGACCTGCAGGGGCAGTTGAACTTCCTCGTCGCCGCGGAGGAACGGGTCCAGGCGAAAGGCGTCGAGCGCAAGTACTGGATCGACCTGGCGTACCAGCAGACCATGCTGCGCGCCGAGATCGGCTGGATCCGGAACCTCCAGGACCAGCTCGGTGGCGGACAGTTGCCCTGGTAGCCCCTTCCGGAAGCGGGTCCGCCCCTTCCGCATTCTTATCAACCCACCCATCAGCACTTAAGGAATTCCATGGAAAACGTAGCCAGGCCGTGGCCGGCACTCTGGTCCCTGGTGATCGGCTTCTTCATGATCCTGATCGACACGACCATCGTCTCGGTGGCCAACCCCAAGATCATGGAAGGCCTGAACGCTGACATCAACGCGGTGATCTGGGTGACCAGCGCCTACCTGCTCGCCTACGCCGTGCCGCTGCTCATCACCGGCCGGCTGGGTGACCGCTTCGGCCCGAAAAAGCTCTACCTGACGGGGCTCGTGGTCTTCACGCTGGCCTCGCTCTGGTGCGGTCTGTCCGGCGACGTCCAGACCCTCATCGAGGCCCGGGTGCTCCAGGGCTTCGGCGCAGCGCTGATGACACCGCAGACCATGGCTGTCATCACCCGGATCTTCCCGCCGGACCGCCGCGGGGCCGCGATGGGCATCTGGGGCGCCACAGCCGGCGTCGCCACCCTGGTGGGACCGATCCTCGGCGGTGTCCTCGTGGACGGCCTCGGCTGGGAATGGATCTTCTTCATCAACATCCCCGTGGGCATCGTCGGCTTCATCCTGGCCCTGCGCTACGTTCCGGCCCTCAGCACCCACCCGCACAAGTTCGACATCCCCGGCGTGCTGCTCAGCGCCGTCGGGCTCTTCCTGCTGGTTTTCGGGATCCAGGAGGGCGAGACCTACAACTGGGGGACCATCACCGGACCCATCACGGTCGGGGGGCTCATCATCGCCGGCCTGGTGGTCCTGGCGGCCTTCGTGGTGTGGCAGCGGTACAACAAGGGTGAGCCGCTGCTGCCGCTCTCACTCTTCAAGGACCGCAACTTCTCCCTGGCGAACATCGGCATCACCACGGTCGGTTTCACGGTGACGGCCTTCACCCTGCCGCTGATCTTCTACTACCAGATCGTCCGCGGCCTGACCCCGACCCAGTCCGCGCTCATGATGGTCCCGATGGCGCTGATCTCGGGCGGCCTCGCCCCCGTCGTCGGCAAGATCATCGACCGGGTCAACCCGAAATACATCACCGCGTCCGGCCTGCTGCTGATGTCCGTGGCGCTGTTCTGGAACGCCTCCCTGATGCACCCGTATACGCCGATCTGGCTGTTCCTGCTGCCCAGCGCAGTGCTCGGCTTCGCCAACGCCGGGATCTGGGCGCCGCTGAGCACCACCGCCACCCGGAACCTGCCGCCCCGGCAGGCGGGAGCCGGCGCCGGCGTCTACAACACCACGCGCCAGATCGGCGCGGTCCTTGGCAGCGCCGCCATCGCGGTGCTGATCCAGGCCCGGCTCGCGGCGGAGCTCCCGGCAGCTCCGGGAGGGTCCGGGGAGGCCAGCCCGATGTCGTTTGGCGGCACCCTGCCGGCGGCTTTGCACGAGGGCTTCTCGACGGCGATGGGCCAGTCCATCCTGCTGCCCGCGGCGGTCATCCTGCTCGGTGCCGCGGTGGCGCTGTTCTTTGCCAAACCCCAGCCGACGCACGGCTGGGGCGGCGCCCCCGGTTCCTCGCCGGCGCAGGCCTCAGCCGGTGAGCAGTCCGCGGCCAGGCGGCGCTGACGTCAGCCGGCATCCGGATCAGCCCAGCAGCACGCTGGTCTGGATGCCGCCGGCGGCAAAGCCCACGCTCCGGGCGATGGCGAGGGAGCCCTTGTTGCTGACGTCGGAGCGCCATTGGAGCGTCAGGCCGGAGGCGAGCGCCTCGTGGGCGGCGATCGAGGCCGCCAGCGAGCCCAGGCCCCGGCGGCGCCACTCCGGATCCACCAGGACGCGGACGTCGGCGAGGATCCCCTCCCACTCCGCGTACGCCCCGCACGCCACGGGAACGGACCGGCCGTCGTCGTCGCGCATGATCGTGTAGCGGTGCGGCAGCTCGGACAACCGCACCTCGTTGACGTCGTCCGGCGGGCAGCGGCCTTCCAGCTCCACGGCGTCCGGGTTCCCGTGCGAGACGGTGAGCTCCTCGGCGGGCTGCAGCAGGGGCAATTCGTCCGCGAAAAAGAGTGCTGCCGCGCCCAGGCCGTGGCCGCCATGCGGCCGGGTAAGGGTGAGGAGGGTGACGTGCTGGGCGAGTTCCTCATCGGAAATCCCGACGGCGGCATCCAGTACCCATTGCGGCCCCACCAGGGCGGAGGTGCCGAACAGGCGGACGAAGTCGACCGTGCGGCGGGACTCGTCCGCCCGGGTGAGGCGTTCGCCGGCGGAAGCGGCGAGGTCGGCGTCGTCGAATCCCAGGTGGCGCGCCCATGCGAGGTGGATAATGTCAGCGGAACCGGGCTCAAGACTCATGACTCAACCCTACCTACCGGCGGCAGCACCGGCGGCGCGGCCGCCGGGAGGCCGTCACGAATCCCTCGCAGCCGGACACGGCTCAGCCGAAGAGGACAGCAGCCTCGTCATAACGGTCCTGCGGGACGGTCTTCAGGTTGCCGAGGGCGGCATCGAAGGCCACGTGGACGATGTCGGTGCCGTTGAGGGACACCATGGTTCCCCAGCGCCCTTCCACTACCGAGTCGATGGCAGCCATGCCCAGGCGGGTGGCCAGCACGCGGTCGAACGCCGTCGGGACACCGCCGCGCTGGATGTGGCCGAGGACGGTGGCGCGGGTCTCGATGCCCGTCAGGGCCTCGAGTTCGGGGGCGAGGCGTTCGGCGATGCCGCCCAGGCGGGGCCGGCCGAAGGTGTCCATGCCGCGTTCGGAGTGCGGCGTCTCCTGGCCGTCCGGGACGAAGCCCTCCGCCACCACCACGAGGGGAGCGCGGCCACGGTCGTGGGCAGATTGGACCCAGTCCGCGATCTGCTGCATCGAGGCTTTCTGCTCCGGGATCAGGATGGCGTGGGCACCGGAGGCCATGCCGGCGTGCAGCGCGATCCAGCCCACGTGGCGGCCCATGACCTCGGCGATCATGCAGCGGTGGTGGGATTCTCCCGTGGTGCGCAAGCGGTCGATCGCCTCGGTGGCGATCTCCACGGCAGTGTCGAAGCCGAAGGTGTAGTCCGTGGCGTCGAGGTCGTTGTCGACCGTCTTGGGGACTCCCACGATCTTCAGCCCGGCATCCGTGAGCCGCTTGGCCGCTGCAAGGGTTCCTTCGCCGCCGATGGCGATGATGGCGTCGATACCGAGGCGGTCCATGTTGGCCTTGATGACCTCGGGGCCGCCGTTGTTTTCGAAGGGGTTGGTGCGGGAGGTGCCAAGGATGGTCCCGCCCTGCTTGGCGATGCCGCGGACCAAGGTCCGGGGGATGTCGATGATGTCACCCTCGACGACGCCGCGCCAGCCGTCCAGGAATCCCACGAATTCGTGGCCGTGGACGGCGATGCCCTTCAGGACGGCGCCACGGATGACGGCGTTCAGTCCGGGGCAGTCTCCGCCGCTGGTGAGGATTCCAATTTTCATGTCTCGGCTCAAATCCTGGTTCGAAGGTGTACAGGCAGAGCGCCACGCTGAGCTCACCCTAGAGTCTAATGGCGGATGTGGGGCAGGACACAAACGGTTACTACGGCGAAGTGCCCCCGCCGTTAAGGCGGGGGCACTGGCTGGGGCACTTCGGGATGGGTCCGGCTACCAGGGCGGCTCAGCGGACGGCCTCAGGGCCGGGTCGAGCGCTTCTCGAGGAAGGACTCGAGCACGATTGCGTTCCGCTGGTCCGGAAGGATCAGCCACGCCGCGAGATAGAAGACGAAGGCGGGGCCGGGAAGCAGGGCGAAGAGCAGGAACGCGATCCGGACGAACGCCACGTCGACGTTCAGCTTTGCGGCGATCCCGCCGCAGACCCCGCCCAGCCAGCGCTGCGGACCACGTTTCAGGCCAAGGCCCCTGACGGTGCTGAAGAATTTATCCATGGTTCAAGACTTCCCTGTCGATGAATCTTTGTCACGTCCGCGGGCTGAGAGCAGCCCGCCTATCACGAGTGCGGCCCCGGCTCCGATCATCAGGCCGATCAGGACATAGGTGCCGTTCAGGGCCACCAAACCAAGCCTGGAGACGATGATCAGCGCGGCGAGGGCCAGCACGATCAGCCCCCAGACGATGGTCCCGACGCGGGCCGGGGAACCGTTCCGCGGTTCCGACTCTGCCGGCTGCAGCGCAGTGGTCGGCACGCTGCCCGCGGCGCTGCTTGTCGACTTGCCTGCCGCTGATTCATAGCTGCTCATGTCAGTTTCCTTCCTGGATCGTCACGTTACTCACGGTGCCGGAGATCCTGAGGATCAGCCGCGCCCCGGGCTGGCCCGTGTTGTAGTCGTTCTGCTGGGTGGTCATGCCGCCGTGGCTCCGGCCGCCCTCGTTGAGGTTGCCCATAGTCATGTCGGCCTGGATCTGCACGGGCACGGTCTGCGGGATGATCACGGTCACATTGCTCGCCGTGACGTCGACGGGGACGACGACGTCGGAGCCCAGCGGCGGGTTGAGTGCCAGCCTGGTGAGGTCAACGGTGCCCCTGCCGCCGGTGATCTCAAACCCGCCCCGCGCCTGCTCGATGCTGGCCGGGGACCAGTCGGCGTTCTGGAAGCGGAACCTGTCGCCGTTCGGGACCACGTTGAAGATGCCGCCGATGATCAAGGCCACCACGGCGAAGAACCCGAGGATGCCAGAGGTGCGTCCGCGGAGCCCGGCGAAGAGGATCCCGAGGCCCAGGACAGCCGCCCCGCTTGCCCACACGACGGCGTTGCTTGAGTCGCCGAGGCCGATCGCGTGGGCGGCGTCGAGCGCCTTGAGACCGCCGCCGACGAGGAGGGCGAGCCCGGCCGTTACTGCCACGGCCGGGGCGCCGGGGCCAAGGTTGTGGGGCTTGGCCGGGAGGACAGGACCCCCGCCGGGGCCAGGGCGGTAACCGCCGCCGGGTGGGGGCGTCGGGCCGGACGGCGGGGGTGCGTCCCAGGCCGGGCCGGGCACCGATGACTGGTCATACCCGGACTGGCCGTAGCTGGGCTGGCCGGCCGGGGCTGCATGGCTTGCCGGGCCGCCGGGATGGGCGCGCGAGGATATTCCGTCTGTTCCGTTCCGGGTCTTATGGCGTCGGGCCACGTAGTAGATGAGGTAGCCGATGCCGCCCAGCCAGACGACGGTCCAGATGAAACCGCCGAAGCCGTGGCGGTCCCAGCCCCAGACGCCGCTGCCCAGACCGGGCAGGCCGATGAGGGTGGTGATCAACGCGCCGGTCATCCCGCCGTTCCACCGGCCCGCGGCGGCCTCCTGCACGTGGATCCGTCCGTCGGGCTCGGGCAGCAGCGCCCAGGCGAGACCGTAAAGGAGCACGCCGACGCCCGCGAAAATGGCCAGGACAATGAAGATGCCGCGGACGATCAGCGGGTCGACGCCGAGCCGCTGCGCGATGCCGCTGGCAACGCCACCTACCCAGCGGTCACGTCCGCGGTGGATTCCCTGGCTCCGGACCCAGTCGAAAAAAGACTGCGACTGGGCACCGGCCGGCGGAGGTGTGGCGCCGTAGTAGGGCGGGGGCAGGGTGCCGGATCCGGCCGGCTCGCCGGGCGGATACAAGGGCGGGGCCTCCGGAGTGGGACCGCTGCGCGGAACGTCCGGTGCGCTCTGGGCGCCGGCGTCCGCCGGAAAATCCAACGGGATGGTCGGGGAAGTGCCGGCCGGAGGGGAGGCCGGAGTCTCCGAGGCGGCGGAAGAGGCTTCGGAGGGTCCACTGCCCGCCGCGGGGCTGGACGGGTCCTGGCTTTCATCGGGGTGCGGAGTGTGCGGATTCATACTTCGATCCTCCCGTTCGCGGCGTTTCCGCTCTACTGGGGGATACCCTGAACTGTCCCTGAGTCATCCCTGGTCGGGGGCGAAAACCGGTCCGGGGAACCCTGATCCGTGCTTGGATTGATGCATGACAACCGCCGTTCCCCGCCCGCCGCTGGTCCGCGGCGGCGACCGTGTGATTGCCGGCGTGTGCGCGGGCCTCGCCAATCACTTGGGCTGGCCGGTGCGGATGGTCCGGATCGGCATGGTGGTCGCGGCGCTCGCCGGCGGCGCCGGCGTCGCGTTCTACGCCTGGCTCTGGATCATGGTCCCCACGGCGGACGAAAGCGCCAAGCGCAATGCCCGCCTTCCGGCGTCGCCCATTGCCCCGGCGGTGAGCGCGCCGTTTGTCGACCCTTACCCGGGTGCTTACCAGGGCCCCGCGCCTGCAGGCTACGGGGCACCCCCGGATTTGCCGTCGCAGTCCACGGGCCCCTTCTTCGCGGGGGACCCTGGGGCGCAGGACGCTCCGGCACCGACCCGGGGCCCGGCCGCTGCGGCCGCTGCGTCCACTGCGGCTATGGGGCGTTGGCCGAACCGGGTCCGGAGCATGCCGTACGGAAAGGAGATCCTGCTTGGATCCGGCCTGCTGCTGGCCGCGGGAATCCTGATCGCCCGGCTGCTCGGACTGGATGTTCCGCTGGGGACCCTTATCCCGGTGGCCGCCATTCTGGGCGGCGCCGCCATCGCCTGGATGCAATTGGACGAGACCCGCCGGGCGGGACTCGTGGACAAGACCAAGGCCGACCAGGCCGGCGGCTGGGCCCGGCTCGCGGCCGGACTCGCGCTGGTAGTGGCCGGTGTCCTGGTGATGGTCTCCGGCTCGGGTTCGTGGGAGCAGACCTGGCTGGCTTTGCTGGCCTCCGTCGCGGTGCTCGGCGGTGTGGCCCTGGTGCTACTGCCCTGGGGGCTGAAGTTCTGGCGCGACCTCGAGGCGGAACGCGCCGGCCGCGTCCGAGCCACGGAACGGGCCGAGATCGCCGCCCACCTGCACGACTCGGTGCTCCAGACTTTGGCGCTGATCCAGCGGCGCGCCGGCAACGAGCACGACGTCGTGCGGCTCGCCCGCGCCCAGGAACGCGAGCTGAGGGGCTGGCTGTACCGGGACCCGGGCAAGGAAGCCGGGCAACTGTCGGAAGGCATCAAGGTGGCCGCGGCGGACGTGGAAGATGCGCTGGGCCACGCCGTCGAAGTCGTGAGTGTGGGGGACTGCGCCATGACTGAACGGCACGAGGCCCTGGTGCAGGCAGCCCGCGAGGCCATGCTCAACGCTGCCCGCCACGGCGGAGGCGCCGTGTCCGTCTACCTGGAAGTGACCGACGGCGCCGCGGAAGTCTTTGTGAAGGACCGCGGGCCCGGGTTCGATCCGGATTCGGTCCCCGCCGACCGGCTCGGCGTCCGCGAATCGATCATCGGCCGGATGATCAGGCACGGCGGCACCGCCGCCATCAGCAGCAACCCGGACGGCACCGAGGTCCGGCTCCGGCTGCCACTGCCCGCCGCCACGGCCGCCAGCACGGCCACCGCCGACAACGGAGAGGTAAAACTGTGAGCAACGCAGATACAGGAGGGGCGCCCCGGGCAATCCGTGTCGTCATCGTGGATGACCACGCCATCTTCCGGTCCGGTCTCAAGGCCGACCTGGACACCGCCATCGTCGTCGCGGGGGAAGCCGGAACGGTCGACGAAGCCATTGCGGTCATCGCCGCGGTGCGCCCCGACGTCGTGCTGCTGGACGTCCACCTGCCCGGCGGTCTCGGCGGCGGCGGCCGGGAGGTGATTGCCGGCTCCGTCCCGCTGCTGGGCAGCACGCGGTTCCTGGCCCTGAGTGTTTCCGACGCGGCGGAAGACGTCGTCTCGGTCATCCGGGCGGGCGCGCGCGGCTATGTCACCAAGACCATTTCCGGCGCGGAAATTTCCGACGCCGTCCGCCGGGTCGCCGGGGGCGACGCCGTCTTTTCGCCCCGGCTCGCGGGCTTCGTCCTGGACGCCTTCGGCACCGCACCCGCGGACATCGCCGACGACGAATTGGACCGGCTCTCCGGCCGGGAACTCGAGGTGATGCGGCTGATTGCCCGCGGCTACAGCTACAAGGAAGTCGCCAAGGAGCTGTTCATCTCGATCAAGACGGTCGAAACCCACGTCTCGGCGGTGCTGCGCAAACTCCAGCTCTCCAGCCGGCACGAACTGACCCGCTGGGCGGCCGAACGCCGCCTCCTCTGACCCGGAGGATCCTATTTGGCCTTGCCGAGGAAGTCCTGCAGACGGGCGACGCCGGTGGCCAGGTCCTCGTCACCCAGGGCGTAGGACAGGCGGAGGTAGCCGGAGGGGCCGAACGCCTCGCCCGGAACCACTGCAACCTCGACCTCGTCCAGGATCAGCGCGGCCAGCTCGGCGGACGTCGCGGGCCGGACCGGTCCGTTGGCGGACGGGAATTCCTTGCCCAGCAGGGCGCGGACGTCCGCGTAGACGTAGAACGCACCCTTCGGCGTCGGACACTCAACGCCCTCGATGGCGTTCAGGCCCGCGACAATAGCCTTGCGGCGGCGGTCGAAAGCGAGTTTCATCTCGTCGACGGCGGTCAGCGGGCCGGAGACCGCCGCGAGGGCCGCAACCTGCGGGATGTTCGAGACGTTGGACGTGGCGTGCGACTGCAGGTTCGTGGCGGCCTTGATGACGTCGGCCGGGCCGATCATCCAGCCCACCCGCCAGCCGGTCATGGCGTAGGTCTTGGCCACGCCGTTGAGGATGACCACCTTGTCGCCCAGTTCCGGGACGGCAGTGGCGATCGAGGTGAAGGGCACGCCGTCGTAGGTCAGGTGCTCGTAGATCTCGTCGGTGACCACCCACAGTCCCTTGGAGGCAGCCCACTGGCCGATTGCCCTGACCTGCTCGGGCGAGTACACGGCACCGGTGGGGTTGGACGGGGAGACGAAGAGGAGGATCTTGGTGCGGTCCGTGAGGGCGGCGTCCAGCTGCTCCACGGTGACCAGATAGTCCTGTTCCGGCCCGGCGAACACCTCGACGGGCACGCCGCCGGCAAGACGGATCGCCTCCGGATAAGTGGTCCAGAACGGCGTCGGGACAATGACCTCGTCGCCCGGATCCAGCAGGGTAGCGAAGGTGTTGTAGACCGCCTGTTTGCCGCCGTTTGTGACCAGCACCTGGGAAGCCTCGGCCTTGTAGCCGGAATCCCGGAAGGTCTTGTCCGCGATGGCCTGCTTCAGCTCGGGCAACCCGGCGGCAGGGGAGTAGCGGTGGTACTTCGGCTGGCTGGCGGCGTCGATCGCGGCCTGCACAATGTAGCCGGGGGTCGGGAAATCGGGTTCCCCGGCGCCGAAGCCGATGACCGGCCGGCCGGCCGCCTTCAGCGCCTTCGCCTTGGCATCGACGGCCAGTGTGGCGGATTCGGCAATGGCGGAAATGCGCTGTGAAATGCGGGCGGCAGGCATGGCGGGTCCATTCTTCGCTTGGAGCTGGAGGGCTGCTTGTGGGATTCGACGAAATCTACTCTATGCTGTTCAGCGGATCGCCCGGGGTGACGGCGTGGAAGTGTGACTGCAGGTGAGTCAGGCGCTTTTCGCAGACACGCCAGGGTGTCCGGAAGAGCCCGGTTCGACGTAGGCGCAGTTGTTGCGTAGACTGGTTCTCCGGTGTTGAAAACACGATGATGGTCTGCGCCTCAGGAAAGTCTGGGGTAAGCGCAGTCGGATGGGTTTTCGATCCATAGGGTAGTGGCGCAATTGGTAGCGCAGCGGTCTCCAAAACCGCAGGTTGCAGGTTCGAGTCCTGTCTGCCCTGCGCAAGCTGTTCCGGGTGAACCGGAGCAGGCGCAGCAACCATGGTTCAGTTTAGAGCCGGGTATCCGACATTGCGAGGATGAGTGAGGACCAGGTGACCGAAACAGCTGCCAGCAGCTCCAAGGGCCGCCCCGCCAAGAATGCCGCCAGGGCTGGCTTCTTCGCTCGCATTGCGCTCTTCGTCCGCCAGGTAATCGGCGAACTGAAGAAGGTCGTCGCACCGACCCGCAAGGAACTGATCAACTACACGCTCGTGGTGCTGGTGTTCGTGGTCATCATGATGCTCATCGTCACCCTGCTGGACCTGGCCTTCGGGACCGGAGTGAGCTGGGTCTTCGGCGGTAAGGGCGCCACGGACCGCTGACGCGACCGGTCCGCAGACTGCGTGGAATTTCCCGGGTAACGGGAGCGTCCGCGGAGTGTGCGGAATTGAGTCATTTAAATAGGCATGTTAGGCAATGAGGAAGCAGGAGACCAAGTGTCTGAGCAGGAGCTCGAGGTAACCGAGACTGAGCTGGATAAGAGCCAGGACGCCGCGGTGGAAGCCGGGGAAGAGTCCGAGGCTGTGTCTGCTGCGCCCGAATCCGACGTCGCCGACGAGGCTGTAGCCGATGAAGAAGCCGGCGAGTCCGGCGAGGAAGCAACCGGCGACGAAGAAGCAGACGAGTCCGGCGACGCAGAGACCGACGACGAAGCAGGCGAGTCCGGCGCGGAAGCAACCGACGAAGAAGCAGACGAGTCCGGCGACGTTCTGGTTGCCGCCGCTGCTGCCGCCGAGGTGGACCCGGCCGATGAGTTCAAGGCCAAGCTGCGCCGCCAGGAGGGTGACTGGTACGTCATCCACTCCTACGCAGGTTACGAAAACCGCGTCAAGGCAAACCTTGAGACCCGCATCCAGACCCTGGACATGGAAGATTACATCTTCGAAATCCAGGTTCCGATGGAGGAAGTCGTTGAGATCAAGAACGCCCAGCGCAAGGTTATCAACCGTGTCCGCATCCCCGGCTACGTCCTGGTCCGCATGGATCTGACAGATGCCTCCTGGGGCGCCGTCCGCCACACGCCCGGTGTTACCGGCTTCGTGGGGAACGCCCACAACCCGGTTCCGCTGCGCCTCGACGAGGTCTTCTCCATGCTCGCCCCGGTCTTCGAAGAAGAGCAGGCCGAGAAGGGCAAACCCGTCAAGCACGCCGCCGCGCACGTCGACGTCGACTTCGAGGTCGGCGAGTCGGTCATCGTCAAGGAGGGCCCCTTCGAGACCCTTCCTGCCACGATCTCCGAGATCAAGGTGGATTCCCAGACCCTCGTGGTGCTGGTCTCCATCTTCGAGCGCGAGACCCCGGTCACCCTGGCGTTCAACCAGGTCAGCAAGATCTAGCTTTCCGCACAGAATTCGCACCGGACTGCCCGCTTAGCAGCCCGAGGCGGCCGGCCGCCTCGCCATGGCGGCCACCAACCTGAGGCACGCTCCTGTGTCCCAGGACGTAATTGAGAGAAGGACCCTACATTGGCTCCCAAGAAGAAGGTCACCGGCCTCATCAAGCTGCAGATCCAGGCAGGTGCCGCTAACCCGGCCCCGCCGATCGGTCCTGCGCTTGGCCAGCACGGTGTCAACATCATGGAATTCTGCAAGGCGTACAACGCTGCGACGGAAGCCCAGCGCGGCAACGTTATTCCGGTTGAAATCACGGTCTACGAGGACCGTTCATTCACGTTCATCACCAAGACCCCGCCAGCCGCGGAACTCATCAAGAAGGCTGCAGGCGTTGCCAAGGGTTCACCCACCCCGCACACCGTCAAGGTTGCCAAGCTGACCCAGGCCCAGGTCAACGAGATCGCCACCACCAAGATGGAAGACCTCAACGCCACCAGCCTGGAAGGCGCCGCGAAGATCATCGCCGGCACCGCCCGCTCCATGGGTATCACCGTCGAAGGCTGATTGCCTTTCCGCTGATGCGGCACCGGAACCGGGCAACCGGCGTCGACGCCGTCCAGCACCGCCGGGCAACCGGCACCACCTAAACATTGAAATGTCGGAAATCCGGTCCGGATAAAACAGCCGGAAATCCGACTGTGGCAGGGCCCAGCGCGGTCCGCAGACCACAACTGCACAAGGAGAATAAGCAGCATGGCAAAGCGCAGCAAAGCATATGAGGCAGCCGCCGCCAAGATCGACGCGGAGAAGTTCTACGCGCCGTTCGAGGCAGTGACGCTGGCCAAGGACACCAACCCGTCCAAGTTCGACGCCACCGTTGAGGTTGCTTTCCGCCTGGGCGTTGACCCTCGCAAGGCCGACCAGATGGTCCGCGGCACCGTTATCCTGCCGCACGGCACGGGTAAGGTCGCCCGCGTCCTCGTCTTCGCGACGGGCGACAAGGCCGAGGCAGCAATCGCTGCCGGCGCCGACTTCGTTGGTTCCGATGACCTGATCGAAAAGATCGCAGCCGGCTGGACCGACTTCGACGCTGCCGTCGCCACCCCTGACCTCATGGGCAAGGTTGGCCGCCTCGGTAAGGTCCTGGGTCCTCGTAACCTGATGCCGAACCCGAAGACTGGCACCGTGACCGCTGACGTCGCCAAGGCCGTCAACGACATCAAGGGCGGCAAGATCGACTTCCGCGTCGACAAGCACTCGAACCTGCACTTCATCATCGGCAAGGTTTCGTTCGACGCCATGAAGCTGGCCGAGAACTACGCAGCCGCTCTGGAAGAGGTCCTTCGCCTCAAGCCGTCCGCTTCCAAGGGACGCTACATCCAGAAGGCTACCGTCGCCACCACGTTTGGCCCGGGCATCTCGGTTGACCCCAACGTCACCAAGGTCCTGACCGAGGTCTAAGCCTCACCTGTCTTACAGTAAGCAGCAGAAAAGACCGTCCCGCATCCGCGGGGCGGTCTTTCTTGCATTCAGTGAGCCGGTTAGGCTGGCCCGGTGACGACTGCGCCGTACCTCATCGAACCCCTCGTCCTCCCGGCCGCCGTGGATTCCGCCGACGCCGGCGATTTCCTGGAACTCGGGGAACTGTGCGACGCCATGACGCTCGCCGCGTGGGGCAACCTGGACCGCGCAACACCGCCCGCGGCCCGGCTCCACTTCTGGCGGGACCACTCCTACCGGCAGATCCGGCTCTTTTTCGTGCGGCAGGACGACCGGATGGTGGGCCGGTCGTGGGTCCGGTGTGAACAGCAGGAAAACCTCGGCAGCGCCCTGATCCACGTCGAAGTACTCAAGGAGTTTTGCGGCCGGGGGATCGGCAGGACCTTACTCCGGCACGCAGAGGAACTGGCCCTCGCGGAGGGACGCACTATCCTGCAGAGCTTCACGGAGCACCCCGCCGATTTCGACGTCGACGGGCCGGCCGTGCTGAGGCCCGCCACCGGATCCGGAGCGCTGCCCGCTGAGGCGCGGGGCGTCCGCTTTGCGGTGAAGGCCGGCTACCGCCTGGAGCAGGTGGAGCGCTTCAGTGCCTTGGACGTGCCGCAACACGCCGCCACCTGGGATGGCCTGGAGCGGGAGGCGCTAACCAGGGCGGGGGACGAGTATGAGCTGGAGTCCTGGACAGACCGCTGCCCGGACGGTCGTGCCGAGCAGCTGGCCGTGCTGATGTCCAAGATGAGCACGGACGCGCCCACCGGAGAGCTCAGCTATGACCCGGAGCGGTGGGACGTGGCACGGGTCCGTCACGTCGAAGACACCTGGAAGCGGGCCGGCCTGACCACCCTCGTGGCGGCCGCGAGGCACCGCGGCAGCGGGGAACTGGCCGCGTACTCGGTACTGCAGCTCTCGCCGATGAAACCGTGGCTGGCCGATCAGGACGACACCCTGGTGGCAGCCAGCCACCGCGGGCACCGGCTGGGCCTGCTGGTCAAGATCCGTAACCTGCGCCGGCTCCGGTCCGAGTACCCGGGAGTGGAACGCGTGATCACGTTCAACGCCGAGGAAAACGACCACATGCTGGCGATCAACATCGCGCTCGGCTTCCGGCCCGCGGGGTACGACGGCGAATGGCAGCGGGTCGTCGCGGCCGCCGGCCCGGACGGCCGCGGGCCCCGCGAGTGACGCCGGTCAGAGGCGCAGGAAGCAACCCATGGAACGGCGGACCAAACCGGCATATGCTGGCGGTTGAAGCCCGGGCTAAGCCGGGTTTCCGGCACCCGTAGTGGATGGCAGAACGGCTGAGATGATGTCCTCTATGGCAAACGATGTGCGGATTGAGCAGCTGTGGATCCCGGACTCCGTGGACGGGCCGGACGCGGCCGACTTCCTGGCCGCCATCGAAGTGGGCCGCAAGGTGCGCATGCAGACCTGGGGGAGCGACGACCTCGCGTACGCCCCGCAGGAAAAGTTGCTCGAAATGGCGGACCCCTATGAACGCCAGGTGATCCTCGTGGCCAGGATCGGCGGCGAGATCGTCGGGACCGTCGACATCGCGCTGCCGCTTGCGGACAACCTCGACCTCGCCGAATTCACTCTCGACATCCTGCCGGAGTTCCAGGGCCAGGGCGTGGGCCGGCAACTGCTCGAGGCCGCGGAACACTTCGCCCGCGACGAGGGCCGGCACACCATCCTGATCGACACCAACCATCCGGGTGCGTCGCTGGGCGACAGCGAGGCCGGGCAGCTCGTGCCCGGCAGCGGCCTCGGCTTCGTTCCGCTGGGCAGCCGCGAGGTGGAGTTCGCCCGGCACACCGGCTACACCCTGCAGCACATCGAACAGTTCAGTTCCTGCGCCCTTCCGCTGGACAGCATGCTCGTCGCCGAGCTGGAGGCCGAGGCCGAGGAAGCCAACGGGGGCCGCTACTGCCTGCACCACTGGACGGACCGGTGCCCGGACCAGTGGCTCGAAGCCGTGGCGGCGCTGGAAAACCGGGCGGGCGAGGACGGGGTGCCGGGCGCCGAAGCTGAAGACATGGTGTTCGACGGCGGCATCCTCCGCGAGGCCGAAGAAGTCGCCATCGCGCAGGGCCGCCGGACGGTAGTCACCGCCGTCGAACACATCGCCAGCGGTGAGCTCGTTGGCCTGACCACCATCAGCGTCCTCGGGCTGCGCCCCGACGTCGTGTTCCAGGATGACACGGTGGTCCTGCAGGAGCACCGCGGCAATAAGCTCGGCCTGCTGATCAAGGTTGCCAACATGGAACGGCTCACCGAACAATTCCCGGACGCCAGGGTCCTCTACACCTGGAACGCCCCGGAAAACCGGTACCTGCTCAAGGTCAACCAGCAGCTCGGCTTCACCACTGCGGGCGTGACGGGGATCTGGCAAAAAGAACTGCCGGACTTCGGGCCAAGCATCAGCTGAACACCGGGCGGCTGAACCTGTTGCGCCCCGATTTGCAGCACACGCACCGCGTCCCGTACGCTTGGAGGACCAAAGACCGTCGGTTGTTGGAAATCCACTCTCCCAAGCAAGACTCACTTCTGCAGTCGCGCCGGGGAGAGCCAGTGGATCTCCAGACGAAGGACCCTGAACATAGGGCGGCCGGCGCAGGTGAACGAAGCAAAGCTCCGCAGTCATTGACCGCGTCGAGACAAGCCCCGTGCATCTGCGCGGGGCGTTTTTTAGTTTTAGCTCTGTTGAGCGGGGACCGGGAATCACCGGCACTATCCCCGGAAGGAGGGTTATGGCAACGCCTAGCAAGGTTTCAGCAGTAGCTGAGATCACTAACGATTTCAAGGAATCGAACGCCGCTGTCCTGACCGAATACCGCGGGCTCACCGTTGCACAGCTCAAGCAGCTGCGTGTCTCTCTCGGCCAGGACACCAAGTTCTCGGTCGTCAAGAACACCCTGACCGCCATTGCAGCCAAGGAAGCTGGTGTCGAAGCATTCGACGGTCAGCTCGCCGGCCCCACTGCAATCGCGTTCATCAAGGGTGACGCAGTTGCCGCTGCCAAGAGCCTGACGGATTTTGCCAAGACCAACAAGCAGCTGGTTATCAAGACCGGTTACTTCGAGGGCAAGGCACTGAACGCCAGCGAAGTCGCTGCCCTGGCAGCACTCGAGTCCCGCGAGCTGCAGCTCGCCAAGGTTGCAGGCATCCTCAAGGCTCCTGCTGCCGCCGCTGTCCGCATCATCGACGCCCTGCGCCTCAAGCTTGAAGAAGAGAACGGCGCGCCGGCAGAAGCCGAGGCGCCTGCCGCTGAAGAAGCCCCGGCCGACGCTGACGCTCCGGCAGCAGATGCAGCAGCTGAGGCTCCGGCCGAAGCCGCAGCCCCCGAAGAGAACTAACTCTCTTTCACATCAGACTCCGGTGTGATGGCATGCCCCAGGGCCGCCGAACACCACTATAGGAAGGACGCCACACCATGGCGAAGCTCACCAACGAAGAGCTCATTGAAGCTTTCAAGGAACTGACCATCATCGAGCTCTCTGAGTTCGTAAAGCTCTTCGAAGAGACCTTCGAAGTTACCGCCGCTGCCGTTGCCGTTGCTGGCCCCGCTGCCGGTGGTGCTGCAGAAGAAGAAGAGCAGACGGCATTCGACGTCATCCTGGAACACCCGGGCGACAAGAAGATTGCAGTCATCAAGGAAGTTCGCGCAATCACTTCCCTGGGCCTCAAGGAAGCCAAGGACCTGGTTGACAGCGCTCCCAAGGCTATTGTCGAAGGCGTCACCAAGGAAGCTGCCGAGAAGGCTGTTGCACAGCTCGAAGAAGCTGGCGCCCGCGTTACCCTCAAGTAACACGCTGCTCCGGGAGTGGGCGGAAACGTCCCGTTCCCAGTCTGTTCAGGGAAACCCCGTCCACTCCGGTGGGCGGGGTTTCCTGCGTTCCGGGCAGCAACGCGGGGTCACTTTGCGCCCATCCCGGCACCGGGATGGGCGCAAAGTGACCCCGCGTTGTCCGTTGGGCCGGAGGAGTTAGCCCGCCAGCGCCAGTGGGCTTATTCGTTAGTTCATCGGGGGTCAGGTCCAGGCGGTGGGGTCGTTGAGGTAGAGGCCGCAGGCGGTGTCGCGCCAGGCCATCACCGGCGGCGGTTTCAAGGTCCTCGACCAGCCGGCCGGGTCGACCGGAATACACCACCGGCCTCAACTGTAAGCGGCCAGCTGCTACGCCTGAGCAGCCACGAGCACGCACCGGCAGCCTGACCCCGACGGCCTAAGCGAAAATGACCACCGGATCAGGACATGCCCCGCGCCGGGGCCGGCGGATGGACATATTCCGGTCATGCCCTGTCCCCGGGGCGAACACTGGACATGTCCTCCCGGGGAAGTGGCCCGACGCCCCCAGCTGAGCCACTGCACGTGCCCCCGGATCAGGACATGCCCCGCGCCGGGGCCGGCGGATGGACATATTCCGGTCATGCCCTGTCCCCGGGGCGAAGACTGGACATGTCCTCCCGGGCGCGAAGACTAGGCCTCAACCCCCGACGAAGTAACGAAAATGAGGACTAGTTAGGCTCGGAGATGTCCGCGACGACGGCGCCCAGGGCCGCCGTCAGGGCGTCGGCGTCGACGAAGGCGCTGTAGCCGTGCTCCCCGGCACCCATCGAAATGCGCCGGCCCGTGATGGTCCGGTCGGCGTATACCGGCCACGCTGCAGTGCTGCCGAGCGGCGTGATGGTTCCGCGCGCGTAGCCCGTGGCCGCCAGGGCGACGTCCGCCGTCGGCAGCGACAACTTGTTGACGCCCACCAAGGCCCGGAGCTTGGGCCAGGAAATCTGCCGGTCGCCGGGAATCAGGGCGAACAGGAAGCTGCCGTCCTTGTGTTTGACGACGAGCGATTTTACGATGTCCGCCGGCTGGATCCCCAGAATCTGCGCCGCCTCCTCGAGGCTGTTTGCGGCGAGGCGCTCGACCACCCGGACCTCAAGCCCGCGCGCCGCGGCGTCGGCCAGGAAGCGCTCCCGGCCGACACCGGACGCGCCAGCACCGCCGTCGGACCGGAGTTCGACGGCGCCGGCCGGCTCTTTGTCCGTCACGGCCGGCTCAGTCGCGGTAGAGCAGGAGGGCTTCGCCCTGGCCGCCTCCGCCGCACAGCGAAACGGCAGCCTTGCCGCTGCCCCGGCGCTTCAGTTCGTGCGCTGCGTGCAGGGCGAGCCGGGCACCGGAGGCGCCGATCGGGTGTCCCAGCGCGATGGCGCCGCCGTGGATGTTGCACTTCTCCAACGGGTAGTCCAGGTCCTTGAGTGACTGGACCGCCACGGAGCCGAACGCCTCGTTGATCTCGATGAAGTCCAGGTCCGCGGTGGACCAGCCGGCCTTGTCCAGTGCGCTCCTGATCGCAGTGGAGGGCTGGGAGTGCAACGAGTTATCGGGCCCGGCCACCTGTCCGGGCTTGCCGACCACGGCAAGGTACTCCAGCCCGTTGTCCTCGGCGAATCTCCGCGACGAGAGCACGAGGGCAGCGGCACCGTCGGAGAGGGGAGAAGAGTTGCCCGCGGTGATCGTTCCGTCCGTGACGAACGCGGCGCGCAGGCCCGCGAGGGACTCGGCGGTGGTGTCAGGGCGGATGCCCTCGTCCTTGGCCACGACCACCGGATCGCCCTTGCGCTGCTTGATGCTGATCGGCGCAATCTCGCCGTCAAACAGCCCGTCCTTCGCTGCCCTGGCGGCGCGCTGGTGCGAGCTGGCCGCGACCTCGTCCTGGGAGGCACGGTCGATGCCGAGGGTGAGATTCTTGCTCTCCGTCGACAAACCCATGGATTGGCCGTCAAAGGCATCCGTCAGGCCGTCGTGGGCGGCGACGTCCAGCGCCTGGACAGTGCCGTAGGTCCAGCCCTGCCGGGAACCCGGCAGGATGTGCGGGGCCCGGGTCATGGACTCCTGGCCGCCGGCGACGACGACGGTGGCGTCGCCGCTGCGGATCATCCGGGCTGCGTCAATCACTGCGGTGAGGCCCGAGAGGCAGACCTTGTTGATGGTGACGGTGGGGACGTTCCAGCCGATGCCGGCCGCGATGGCGCTCTGGCGGGCAGGATTCTGGCCTGCTCCGGCCTGGAGCACTTGGCCCATGACCACGGCGTCCACCTGGTCGGCCTTCACCCCGCTGGCCGCCAGGGCTGACCGGATGGCGTGGGCGCCGAGCTCTACGGCCGTGAAGCTCGCCAGCTGGCCGTTGAGACGGCCCTGGGGCGTGCGGGCGGCGGCAAGGATGACAACATCATTGTTGTCCGCGGAGTTGCTCATTGTTTTCTCTTCCGATCATTAACGATGTATGCCTAGGTTATCGTGAGCCCCGTCACTGATCCATTCCCGGCCTTGAGCCTGCCGCCATTGGCCGGGCAGGCGCGGGCAGGCGCCGGCGTGCGCGGCGTCGAAAGCCGGCGAACTCGAGCAAGCTCAAGGAAGCCGCACGGCAGTGCTTGCAATCGGAACGGAAGTGGGGTAGACAAGTAGGTTGCTTTGCCGTATCGTAGATATTTGCGTCTTCCCTGTTTACCTTCAGCCTTCATATAGCGGTGGGCTTAGCCTGGCAGCTGCGCCATCAATGTGCCGTCTACCACGTGCACCAATATGGACAGCGCGGGTCCCGGGTCATATAGCGGAACCGGACTGGTAGCACTGCGGAGTCATTCCGCAGCGTGCATAGCGGGGGAGATCTGAAAACGCCTGAAGGTCTGTGGAAGGATCCCTCTTGGTCGCCTCGAGCACCTCTAATGTAAACAACGCTGCAACCGCTATCAATGCCGAAAGCACCGACGGTGCAACCCGGCGGCTCTCATTCGCTAAGATTCACGAACCTCTTGATGTTCCGAATCTGCTTGCCCTGCAAACGGACAGCTTCGACTGGCTGGTCGGAAATGAACGCTGGCAGGCCCGCGTAGCGAAGGCCACCGAAGAAGGCGACCTCAGCGTCGCCACCTCCTCCGGTCTTTCTGACATCTTTGAAGAGATCTCCCCGATCGAGGACTTCCAGGGCACCATGTCCCTGAGCTTCTCCGAGCCGGAGTTCGCTGATCCGAAGTACACCATGGCTGAGTGCAAGGACCGGGACGCTACATACTCGGCGCCGCTGTACGTCAAGGCCGAATTCATGAACAACAACACGGGCGAAATCAAGCAGCAGACCGTGTTCATGGGTGACTTCCCGCTGATGACCGAAAAGGGTACCTTCGTCGTCAACGGCACCGAGCGTGTTGTTGTCTCCCAGCTGGTCCGTTCCCCGGGCGCTTATTTCGAGCGCACCGCGGACAAGACCAGTGACAAGGACATCTTCACCGCGAAGATCATCCCGTCCCGCGGCGCCTGGTTCGAACTTGAGATCGACAAGCGCGACCAGGTCGGCGTTCGCCTCGACCGCAAGCGCAAGCAGTCCGTCACGGTACTGCTGAAGGCCCTCGGCTGGACCGAAGGCCAGATCCTCGAAGAGTTCGGCCAGTACGACTCCATGCGCGCAACGCTGGAGAAGGACGCCACCGAAACCCGCGAAGACGCCTTGCTGGACATCTACCGGAAGCTGCGACCGGGCGAGCCGCCCACCGTCGAGGCTGCCCAGTCCCTGCTGGACAACCTGTACTTCAACTCCAAGCGCTACGATCTGGCCAAGGTCGGCCGTTACAAGATCAACCGCAAGCTCGGCATCGACCGCTCCCTTGGTGACAAGGAAGCGTCTGTCCTGCACGTTGAAGACATCGTCGCCATGATCAAGTTCCTGGTTGCACTGCACGCCGGCGAGAAGACCCTCACGGGCAAGCGCGACGGCCAGGATCACGAGCTGCGCGTTGAGATCGATGACATCGACCACTTCGGCAACCGCCGCATCCGCGCCGTCGGCGAGCTCATCGAGAACCAGGTCCGCACCGGCCTGTCCCGCATGGAGCGCGTCGTCCGCGAGCGTATGACGACCCAGGACGTCGAGGCCATCACGCCGCAGACGCTGATCAACATCCGTCCCGTTGTGGCAGCCATCAAGGAGTTCTTCGGAACGTCCCAGCTGTCACAGTTCATGGACCAGAACAACCCGCTCTCGGGTCTGACCCACAAGCGCCGTCTGTCTGCCCTGGGCCCGGGTGGTCTGTCCCGTGACCGTGCAGGCATGGAAGTCCGGGACGTTCACCCGTCCCACTACGGACGTATGTGCCCCATCGAAACTCCTGAAGGCCCGAACATTGGCCTGATCGGTTCGTTGGCTTCCTACGGACGCATCAACCCGTTCGGGTTCATCGAGACGCCTTACCGTCTCGTGTCCGAGGGCGTCGTGTCCGATGAGGTCCAGTACCTCACGGCCGACGACGAGGCCGAGGTCCTGATCGCGCAGGCCAACGCTCCGCTGGACGGGAACAAGAAGTTCGCCGAAGAGACCGTCCTCGTCCGTGCCCGTGGTGGTGGAGGCGAGCCCGTGCTGGTTCCCGCCGCCGAGGTCGAGTTCATGGACGTTTCCCCGCGCCAGATGGTGTCCGTGGCCACCGCCCTGATCCCGTTCCTCGAGCATGACGATGCTAACCGCGCCCTCATGGGTGCCAACATGCAGCGCCAGGCCGTGCCGCTTGTCCGCTCCGAGGCACCGTTCGTCGGTACCGGCATGGAGCGCGCAGCTGCAGTCGACGCCGGTGACGTTGTCATCGCGAAGAAGGCAGGCGTGGTCACCGAGGTCTCCGCTGAGCTGGTCATCATGCTCAACGACGACGGTACGGAAACCAACTACCGGATCAACAAGTTCGCCCGTTCCAACCAGGGCAACTGCTACAACCACCGCGTTCTGGTGAGCGAAGGCCAGCGCCTTGAGGTCGGCGGTATCATCGCTGACGGCCCGGCAACGGACCAGGGCGAACTTGCCCTCGGTAAAAACCTGCTCGTGGCATTCATGTCATGGGAAGGCCACAACTTCGAGGATGCCATCATCCTGTCCCAGCGGATCGTGGCTGAGGACGTTCTTTCCTCCATCCACATCGAGGAGCACGAGATCGATGCCCGCGACACCAAGCTTGGTGCCGAGGAAATCACCCGTGACATCCCGAACGTGTCCGAGGAAGTCCTGGCAGGCCTGGACGAGCGTGGCATCATCCACATCGGCGCCGAGGTTGAAGCCGGCGACATCCTGGTCGGCAAGGTCACTCCCAAGGGCGAGACCGAGCTGACCCCGGAAGAGCGCCTGCTGCGCGCCATCTTCGGTGAGAAGTCCCGCGAAGTGCGCGACACCTCCCTGAAGGTTCCGCACGGCGAGTCCGGCACCGTGATCGGTGTCCGCGTCTTCGACCGCGACAACGACGACGAGCTGCCCCCGGGCGTCAACCAGCTGGTCCGCGTGTACGTCGCTGCCAAGCGCAAGATCACCGACGGCGACAAGCTCGCCGGCCGTCACGGCAACAAGGGTGTTATCTCCAAGATCCTTCCGATCGAGGACATGCCCTTCCTTGCCGACGGTACCCCCGTTGATATCGTCCTGAACCCGCTGGGTGTTCCGGGCCGTATGAACGTCGGCCAGGTGCTGGAAACGCACCTCGGCTGGGTTGCCAAGACCGGCTGGAAGATCGAGGGCGAGCCCGAATGGGTCAAGCAGCTGCCGAACCTGCCGCGCGAGAGTGGCTCGACCACTGTTGCAACGCCGGTCTTCGACGGTGCGCGTGAAGAGGAAATCACTGGTCTCCTCGATTCCACCAACGTCACCCGCGACGGCGTCCGCCTGATCAACTCCTCAGGCAAGACCCGCCTGTTTGACGGCCGCTCCGGCGAGCCGTTCCCGGATCCGATCTCGGTCGGCTACATGTACATCCTGAAGCTCCACCACCTGGTGGACGACAAGATCCACGCACGCTCCACCGGCCCGTACTCCATGATCACGCAGCAGCCGCTGGGTGGTAAGGCACAGTTCGGTGGCCAGCGCTTCGGTGAAATGGAAGTGTGGGCGCTAGAGGCTTACGGCGCCGCCTACACGCTCCAGGAACTCCTCACGATCAAGTCGGATGACATCCATGGTCGTGTGAAGGTCTACGAAGCCATAGTCAAGGGCGAGAACATCCCGGAGCCGGGCGTTCCTGAGTCCTTCAAGGTCTTGATCAAGGAAATGCAGTCGCTGTGCCTGAACGTGGAAGTGCTTTCCACGGACGGAACCACAATTGAAATGCGTGACTCTGATGACGCAGTCTTCACGGCTGCGGAAGAACTGGGCATCGATCTGTCTCGTGCAGAGCCCAGTTCCGTAGAAGAGGTTTAGCAGGGGCCCGGGAAAGGCAGACGGCGCCGCCGCGCTGCCTTTCCCGGATTCCTCCCTCTTCCCGTAACCCAAGACTTCAGAATTTAGAGAACAAGAGAGAACAGGGACCATATGTCCAGCGAATCCTCCTTCGGCCTCATGCAGATCGGCCTCGCCACCGCGGAAGACATCCGTGGCTGGTCTTACGGCGAGGTTAAGAAGCCGGAAACCATCAACTACCGCACGCTCAAGCCTGAGAAGGACGGCCTCTTCTGCGAGAAGATCTTCGGCCCGTCCCGCGACTGGGAATGCTACTGCGGTAAGTACAAGCGCGTGCGCTTCAAGGGCATCATCTGCGAGCGGTGTGGCGTTGAGGTCACCCGTGCAAAGGTCCGCCGTGAGCGCATGGGCCACATCGAGCTGGCCGCCCCGGTCACGCACATCTGGTACTTCAAGGGTGTTCCGTCCCGCCTGGGCTACCTCCTTGACCTGGCACCGAAGGACCTCGAAAAGGTCATCTACTTCGCCGCCTACATGATCACGAGCGTCGACGCCGACAGCCGCCACGAAGAACTGCCCAACCTCCAGGTTGAGCACGACATCGAGAAGAAGCAGCTGATCGACAACCGCGACTCGGACATCGCCACGATCGCCCGCGACCTGGAGAACGAGCTCGCCCGTCTCGAAGGCGAAGGCGCCAAGGCTGCCGACAAGAAGAAGGCCCGCGACTCCGCTGACCGCCAGATGGCCAACGTCCGCAAGCGCGCGGATGCGGAAATCGAGCGCCTCGAGCAGGTCTGGGACCGCTTCAAGAACCTGAAGGTCGCCGACCTCGAAGGTGACGAAGGCCTGTACCGGGAACTGCGCGACCGCTACGGCATGTACTTCGAAGGCTCCATGGGTGCCGAGGCCATCAAGAAGCGTCTTGAGAACTTCGACATGCAGGCCGAGTCGGACATGCTGCGCGACATCATCGCCAACGGCAAGGGCCAGCGCAAGACCCGCGCCCTGAAGCGGCTCAAGGTTGTCAACGCTTTCCTGACGACCACCAACAGCCCGCTCGGCATGGTGCTGGACGCCGTCCCGGTGATCCCGCCGGAACTGCGCCCGATGGTCCAGCTGGACGGTGGCCGCTTCGCGACCTCCGACCTCAACGACCTCTACCGCCGCGTGATCAACCGCAACAACCGGCTCAAGCGCCTGCTTGACCTGGGTGCTCCGGAGATCATCGTCAACAACGAGAAGCGCATGCTTCAGGAAGCTGTTGACAGCCTCTTCGACAACGGCCGCCGCGGCCGTCCGGTCACCGGACCGGGCAACCGTCCGCTGAAGTCCCTGAGCGACATGCTCAAGGGCAAGCAGGGACGTTTCCGCCAGAACCTCCTGGGTAAGCGCGTTGACTACTCCGGCCGTTCGGTGATCGTCGTCGGCCCGCAGCTGAAGCTGCACCAGTGCGGTCTGCCGAAGCAGATGGCCCTGGAGCTCTTCAAGCCGTTCGTGATGAAGCGCCTGGTTGACCTCAACCACGCACAGAACATCAAGTCGGCCAAGCGTATGGTCGAGCGTTACCGCCCGCAGGTCTGGGATGTCCTCGAAGAGATCATCACCGAGCACCCCGTGCTGCTGAACCGTGCACCTACCCTGCACCGTCTCGGCATCCAGGCGTTCGAACCCCAGCTTGTTGAAGGTAAGGCAATCCAGCTTCACCCGCTGGTCTGTGGCGCCTTCAACGCTGACTTCGACGGCGACCAGATGGCAGTCCACCTGCCGCTGAGCCCCGAAGCCCAGGCTGAGGCCCGCATCCTGATGCTGTCCTCGAACAACATCCTGAAGCCGTCCGACGGCCGCCCGGTGACGCTGCCTTCGCAGGATATGATCATCGGCCTCTACCACCTGACCACCAAGCGTGTCGGTTCAGCTGGCGAGGGCCGGATCTTCTCCTCCGTCGCGGAAGCCATCATGGCGTACGACCTGCACGAACTGCACCTGAACTCCCAGGTCAAGATCCGGCTTGAGGGCTTCGTCCCTTACCCCGGCTGGGAAGCCCCGGAAGGCTACGAGCCGGGTCAGACCGTGCTCGTCCAGACCTCCCTGGGCCAGGTCCTGTTCAACGAGACCCTGCCCGCAGACTACCCGTGGGTTGAGAACGTTGCGGACAAGGGCGAGCTGTCCACGATCGTCAACGACCTCGCCGAGCGCTACCCGAAGGTGATCACAGCGGCAACGCTGGACAACCTGAAGGACGCCGGTTTCTACTGGGCCACCCGGTCCGGCGTCACCGTCGCCATCTCCGACATCGAGGTGCCCAAGGACAAGCCGCGGATCCTCGCCGGCTATGAGACCATGGCTGCCAAGATCCAGGGCCAGTACGACAAGGGCCTGATCGACGACGACGAGCGTCGCCAGGAACTGATCGAGATCTGGAACAAGGCAACGAACGAGATCGCCCAGGCGATGCGTGACAGCCTGTCCCCGATGAACACCATCAACCGCATGGTGTCCTCCGGTGCCCGTGGTAACTGGATGCAGGTCCGGCAGATCGCGGGTATCCGTGGCCTGGTGGCCAACCCTAAGGGTGAGATCATCCCGCGTCCGATCAAGTCCTCCTACCGTGAGGGCCTGTCGGTGCTGGAATACTTCATCGCCACGCACGGTGCCCGTAAGGGTCTGGCTGACACCGCGCTGCGTACCGCCAACTCGGGTTACCTGACCCGTCGCCTGGTGGACGTCTCGCAGGACGTCATTGTCCGTGAAGAGGACTGCGGCACCGAGCGCGGCCTGGTCACGGCCATCGCCGTGGCTGACGCCAACGGTGAACTGGTCCTGGACGAGAACGTCGAGAACAGCGCGTACGCCCGTACCCTGGCCGTGGATGTCGTTGACTCCAAGGGCAAGATCCTGGCTGCCGGCGGCACCGACTGCGGCGACGTCGTCATTGCCGAACTGTTCGCAGCCGGCATCACCGAGGTCAAGGTCCGCTCCGTACTCACCTGTGAGTCCAGCGTCGGCACCTGCGCCCTGTGCTACGGCCGTTCGCTGGCCACCGGCAAGACCGTCGACATCGGTGAGGCAGTGGGCATCATCGCCGCACAGTCCATCGGTGAGCCGGGCACCCAGCTGACCATGCGTACGTTCCACACCGGTGGTGCTGTTTCCTCCAGTGGTGGCGACGACATCACCCAGGGTCTGCCCCGCATCCAGGAGCTCTTCGAAGCCCGTACTCCGAAGGGTGTCGCACCGATTGCTGAAGCAGCCGGCCGCATCACCATCGAAGAGTCCGAGCGCCAGATGCGCCTGGTCATCACCCCGGATGACGGATCCGAAGAGATCGCCTACCCGGTGCTGCGCCGTTCACGTCTTCTGATCGAAGACGGCGAGCACGTCAGCGTCGGACAGAAGCTCATCAACGGCCCGGTCGACCCCAAGCAGGTTCTGCGCATCATGGGCCCCCGCGCCGCGCAGAAGTTCCTGGTGGACGAGGTCCAGGGCGTGTACCGCAGCCAGGGCATCGGTATCCACGACAAGCACGTCGAGGTTATCGTCCGCCAGATGCTGCGCCGCGTCACGGTCATCGAGTCCGGCGATTCGGATCTGCTGCCCGGCGAGCTCGCCGAGCGCAGCCGCTTCGAGGATGCCAACCGCCGCGTTGTCTCCGAGGGCAAGACGCCGGCCTCCGGCCGTCCCGAGCTCATGGGCATCACGAAGGCGTCCCTGGCGACCGAGTCCTGGCTGTCCGCAGCTTCCTTCCAGGAGACCACCCGCGTCCTGACGCAGGCGGCCATGGAAGGCAAGAGCGATCCGCTGCTCGGCCTCAAGGAGAACGTCATCATCGGCAAGCTCATCCCGGCCGGCACGGGTCTCCCGCGCTACACCGAGATCACGGTGGAGCCGACTGAGGAAGCAAAGGCCAATCTCTTCACCGGCCCCAGCGCCTTCAGCGACTTCTCCTACGATTCCCTGGGCGGCGACGGAGCTCCTGAGTTCCACGCCATCCCGCTGGATGACTACGACCTGGGCAGCGACTTCCGCTAACCCTTCGTGAAGCAACGCGGGGTCACCTACGGCCCAATCCACCTGATGGATTGGGCTCAAGGTGACCCCGTTGTTGTTTAAGGCGGGGCTGCTTAAGGCGGGCTGTTTAAGGCGGGGCCCTTCCCGCTGTAAACCCCGCCGATTAAGGGCTGGGACCCGTCCGTGTTAGAGTAGAGACTAATTGTTATTGTGGCAGTGGATGAGTGCGCCGGTTGCAGCCGAGAGGCTGGACCAGGACGCCGTTTCCGGTTTGCAGGGTTCTTGTGCAACGTATGCCACATTTTCGCATGCCTAGGGGCAGTCCAGGATGGAAGTCCGTTGGTCCCGGCGTGCGGTCCGACTATTAAGGCTTCGCCTCTGCTGCTCTGGACAGAATTTCAAGGCTCGAGCGGCGGGGCGCAGCGACAAGAGAGCGGCCGCCAACGGCCGCTCCGGATAAAACGGAGAACACGAGAGTGCCTACGATTAACCAGCTGGTCCGCAAGGGCCGCACGCCTAAGGTCAAGAAGACCAAGGCCCCCGCGCTTAACGGCAGCCCGATGCGCCGCGGTGTTTGCACCCGCGTCTACACCACCACCCCGAAGAAGCCGAACTCGGCCCTTCGTAAGGTTGCACGTGTGCGCCTCAACGGTGGCGTTGAAGTCACCGCTTACATCCCCGGTGTAGGCCACAACCTCCAGGAGCACTCCATTGTGCTCGTACGTGGCGGCCGGGTTAAGGACCTTCCGGGTGTCCGCTACAAGATCGTCCGTGGTGCCCTCGATACCCAGGGTGTCAAGAACCGTAAGCAGGCTCGTAGCCGCTACGGCGCAAAGATGGAGAAGAAGTAATATGCCTCGCAAGGGTCCGGCCCCCAAGCGGCCGCTAGTTCTAGATCCCGTTTACGGCTCCCCGCTGGTCACCCAGCTCATCAACAAGGTGCTGGTTGACGGCAAGAAGTCCACCGCAGAGCGCATCGTTTACGGTGCCCTCGAAGGCGCCCGTGCCAAGTCCGGCGGCGACCCGGTTGCAGCCCTCAAGAAGGCCATGGAGAACGTCAAGCCTTCCCTCGAGGTCCGCTCCCGCCGTGTCGGTGGCGCAACCTACCAGGTTCCGGTTGAAGTAAAGCCGGGCCGCTCCACCGCCCTCGCCCTCCGCTGGCTCGTTGGCTACTCCAAGGCCCGCCGCGAGAAGACGATGACCGAGCGCCTCCAGAACGAGATCCTGGATGCCTCCAACGGTCTCGGTGCCGCTGTGAAGCGTCGCGAAGACACCCACAAGATGGCCGAGTCCAACAAGGCCTTCGCACACTACCGCTGGTAATACTTCCCGGACGCCGCCGGCTCAACAGAGCCGGCGGCGAACGTGCAGTCCATCCGAAAGGGAGACACCGTGGCACAGGACGTGCTTACCGACCTTAGCAAGGTCCGCAACATCGGCATCATGGCCCACATCGATGCCGGCAAGACCACCACTACCGAGCGCATCCTGTTCTACACGGGTGTGAACCACAAGATCGGCGAAACGCACGACGGCGCTTCGACGACTGACTGGATGGAACAGGAAAAGGAACGCGGCATCACCATCACGTCTGCCGCCGTGACCTGCTTCTGGGAAAACAACCAGATCAACATCATTGACACCCCCGGACACGTCGACTTCACGGTCGAGGTTGAGCGCTCCCTGCGCGTCCTCGACGGTGCGGTTGCCGTGTTCGACGGCAAGGAAGGCGTGGAGCCGCAGTCCGAGACTGTCTGGCGCCAGGCTGACAAGTACAACGTTCCGCGCATCTGCTTCGTCAACAAGATGGACAAGCTCGGCGCTGACTTCTACTTCACCGTCGACACCATCATCGGCCGCCTCGGTGCCAAGCCGCTGGTCATGCAGCTGCCGATCGGCGCCGAGAACGACTTCGTCGGCGTCGTCGACCTGCTCTACATGCGCGCACTGGTCTGGCCCGGCGACTCCAAGGGTGACGTCACCATGGGCGCCAAGTACGAGATCCAGGCGATCCCGGCTGACCTCCAGGCCAAGGCCGAGGAGTACCGCGCAACTCTCGTTGAGACCGTTGCGGAGTCCTCCGAGGAACTCATGGAGAAGTACCTCGAGGGTGAAGAAATCACCGAAGACGAGCTCAAGGCCGGCATCCGCAAGATGACGATCAACTCCGAGCTCTACCCGGTCTTCTGTGGCTCCGCCTTCAAGAACCGTGGTGTCCAGCCGATGCTCGATGCTGTTGTCGACTACCTGCCGAACCCGCTCGACGTCCCGCCGATGATCGGTCACGATCCCCGCGACGAAGAGAAGGAACTGACGCGCAAGCCTTCCTCCGAGGAGCCGTTCTCGGCCCTGGCGTTCAAGATTGCGACCCACCCGTTCTTCGGTCAGCTCACCTTCATCCGCGTGTACTCCGGTCACGTGGAAGCCGGTGCTCAGGTGGTCAACTCCACCAAGGGCAAGAAGGAGCGCATCGGCAAGCTGTTCCAGATGCACGCCAACAAGGAAATGCCTGTCGAAGGCGCTACCGCCGGCCACATCTACGCAGCGATCGGGCTGAAGGACACCACCACGGGCGACACCCTGTGTGATTCCAGCAACCAGATCGTCCTCGAGTCCATGAGCTTCCCGGAGCCCGTGATCTCGGTTGCGATCGAGCCGAACACCAAGGGTGACCAGGAGAAGCTCTCCACGGCCATCCAGAAGCTCTCCGCTGAGGACCCGACCTTCCAGGTCTCCCTCAACGTGGACACCGGTCAGACCATCATCGCCGGCATGGGCGAGCTCCACCTGGACATCCTGGTGGACCGCATGCGCCGCGAATTCAAGGTCGAGGCAAACGTGGGCAAGCCCCAGGTTGCGTACCGCGAAACCATCAAGCGTGCTGTAGAGCGTCACGACTACACGCACAAGAAGCAGACCGGTGGTTCGGGCCAGTTCGCAAAGATCCAGATTGCGATCGCGCCGTTGGATACGTCCGAAGGCGAGATGTACGAGTTCGAGAATAAGGTCACCGGTGGCCGCATTCCGCGCGAATACATCCCGTCCGTCGACGCCGGCATCCAGGATGCGCTGAACGACGGCGTCCTGGCCGGTTACCCGGTTGTCGGCATCAAGGCCACGCTGATTGACGGCGCGTACCACGATGTTGACTCCTCGGAAATGGCGTTCAAGATCGCCGGCCGTATGGCTTTCAAGGAAGCCGCACGCAAGGCGAACCCTGTCCTGCTGGAACCGCTGATGGATGTCGAGGTCCGCACCCCTGAGGAATACATGGGTGAAGTTATCGGTGACCTCAACTCCCGCCGTGGCCAGATGCAGTCCATGGAGGATGCCCAGGGCGTCAAGGTCATCCGCGCGCACGTCCCGTTGTCCGGCATGTTCGGCTACATCGGTGACCTGCGCTCGAAGACCCAGGGCCGCGCTGTGTACTCCATGACGTTCAACAGCTACGCCGAGGTCCCGAAGGCAGTTGCCGACGAGATCATCCAGAAGAACCGCGGCGAATAGTCCCCAGGACGCTCGCAGCGACAAACTCGGGTGCGTCTCAGATTCCGGAGATTCACCTGGTGCAGATGGCCGGTCCCCGGCCCGACCGGAGCCGGCCACCTGCACCGACAGGCTCGAGGGACTAGTATTAGTTCCTGAATCTGCAATTTCACCAATCCAAAGCCCCCCAAGTAGACTTACCGGAGTTTCTGCCGCGACAAGCGCGGTCGAAGGGTAAGTCATTTGAAAACGTTCTAGGAGGAACCTGTGGCAAAGGCAAAGTTCGAGCGGACTAAGCCGCACGTTAACATCGGTACCATTGGTCACGTTGACCACGGTAAGACGACGTTGACGGCCGCCATTTCCAAGGTGCTGTACGACAAGTACCCGACTCTCAACGAGCAGCGCGACTTCGCGTCTATTGACTCTGCTCCCGAAGAGCGTCAGCGCGGCATCACCATCAACATCTCCCACGTTGAGTACCAGACCGAGAAGCGCCACTACGCACACGTAGACGCTCCGGGTCACGCTGACTACATCAAGAACATGATCACCGGTGCTGCACAGATGGACGGTGCAATCCTCGTGGTTGCCGCCACTGACGGCCCGATGGCTCAGACCCGCGAGCACGTTCTGCTCGCCCGCCAGGTTGGCGTTCCCTACCTGCTGGTCGCGCTGAACAAGTCGGACATGGTCGATGACGAAGAGCTCCTCGACCTCGTCGAAATGGAAGTTCGCGAGCTGCTTACGGCTCAGGGCTTCGATGGCGATGAGGCTCCCGTTGTACGCGTTTCCGGTCTGAAGGCTCTCGAAGGCGACCCGGTGTGGGTCAAGTCCGTCGAGGACCTCATGGAAGCTGTCGACAACTCCGTGCCGGACCCCGTGCGTGACCGTGACAAGCCGTTCCTGATGCCGATCGAAGATGTCTTCACGATCACCGGCCGCGGCACCGTTGTAACGGGCCGCGCCGAGCGTGGAACCCTCGCCATCAACTCCGAGGTCGAGATCGTCGGCATCCGCCCGGTCCAGAAGACCACGGTTACCGGTATCGAGATGTTTCACAAGCAGCTCGACGAAGCATGGGCCGGCGAGAACTGTGGCCTCCTGCTCCGCGGTCTGAAGCGCGATGACGTAGAGCGTGGCCAGGTTGTCGTCAAGCCGGGTTCCATTACCCCGCACACCGACTTCGAGGCCAACGTCTACATCCTGTCCAAGGACGAAGGCGGGCGTCACAACCCGTTCTACTCCAACTACCGCCCGCAGTTCTACTTCCGCACCACGGACGTAACCGGCGTTATCACCCTGCCGGAAGGCACGGAAATGGTTATGCCTGGCGACAACACTGAGATGACCGTTGCGCTCATCCAGCCCATCGCCATGGAAGAGGGCCTCGGCTTCGCTATCCGCGAAGGCGGCCGCACCGTTGGTTCGGGACGCGTTACCAAGATCCTCAAGTAACAACTTGCTGATCTGTTTTTAGATCTCCGATCGGTTTGGCCGCCTGACGGTCGCCGTGAAGTGTGGAACAGCCCCGCTGCATTGCAGCGGGGCTGTTCTTTTTTCGTTGTGCCCTTGCCGGTTCATTCTTGGCTTTCTTGTTACGGTTGCAGGATCAGCCGTGTTAGAGAAAGAAGGGAGTCCGGCATGGAATGGCTAATTTTCCTCGTGCTGGCGGTGGCCGTCGTCGCAGGTGTCTTCTGGGCAAGAAAGCATTTCCGCCAGGAAATCGAGCGTGCCAAGCGCATCAACCGCGCGAATAAGAACCAGTAGCACCCGCCCCCGGGAGGGCCCTGCGCTGCCGCTCAGCTCTTCCGGGCGCGGCTGAGCGCCTGATACCAGTAGTAGGAATCCTTGGGCGTGCGCTCCTGGGTGTCGAAGTCCACGTGGACCAGGCCGAAGCGCTGCGAGTAGCCTGCTGCCCATTCGAAGTTGTCCATCAGGGTCCAGACGTAGTAGCCCAGCAGTTCAACGTCCTCGGCGATGCCGCCGGGGCTTGTCGCTTCGAGGGCCTGGCTGAGGTGCGACGCAATGTAGCTGATCCGCTGGTTGTCCTGGATGGGCCCCGTGACATGGTCCGGTTCGGGGAAACTGGCGCCGCTTTCCGTGATGTACACCGGAGGCAGGGCCTCCTGGTACCGGTCTTTGAGTTCCCGCAGCAGAATCCCCAAGTGATCGGGGGCCACCGGCCAACCGAATCCGGTGGTTCCATTTTCAGGGTAGCCCACCTCGTGGAAGGGCAACCGCGCAACTTCCTTGTGGGTATTCGCCGGGATGGCTATCGCTCCGTGCCCCCAAGCGACCTTGACCGGGAAGTAGTAGTTGAGGCCGTAGAAGTCCAGGGGCTGGTGGATGGTCCTCAGGTCATCGTCGGAAATCCTGCCGAGTGAACGGAGCCACGGACGGGCCACTACGGGCAAGGAGGGATAGCGCCCGAGTAACACCGGATCCGCGTAGATCCTGTTCATGAGCAGGTCATAAAGCTTTGCCACGATCCTGTCCCGGGGCTTTCGGCTGGCCGGGCGGACGGGGGAGTGCAGATTCGTGACCCCCACGGCGCCCTTGACTCCTGCAGCACGCAGCGCCTGTACGGCCAGACCGTGGGCCAGAAGCTGATGGTGGATTGAAGGGACGGCGTCGAACATCAGGGTCTTCCCCGGCGCGTGGGTCCCCAAGGCATAGCCGTTGAGGGTCACGGAGACAGGTTCGTTGAGCGTAACCCATTGCGCCACGCGGTCACCGTAGCGTTGGCCGGCGGCGGCGCTGTACTCTGCGAAGCGTTCCGCCGTCGTGCGGTTCAGCCAGCCGCCGCGGTGCTCCAGGGGGAGCGGCGTGTCCCAATGGTAGAGGGTAGCCATGGGGGAGATGCCCGCCTCGAGCAGCTGGTCAATCAGCCGGTCGTAGAAATCGAGCCCCTCCTGGTTGAACGGACCGGTACCATCCGGCTGGATCCGCGGCCAGGAGATGGAGAAGCGGTAGGAGTCGATGCCGAGGTCACGCATCAGCTTGACGTCTTCCGGCGACCGGTTGTAGTGGTCACAGGCCACCGCGGGGGAGTGCCCGTCCACGATGCTGCCGGGCTTCTCGGCAAAGGCGTCCCAGCCGGAGGGGCCGCGGCCGCCTGCCGAGAGGGCGCCTTCGATCTGGAAGGCGGCGGAGGCCACTCCGAGTTTGAAATCGGGGCTCAGGCGCGCGGCAAGGGCCTGAACTGCAACAGAGTCCTGCACAGCCATGCCTCTATCATCCATTCGATAGTTGCTGAAGGCAATGAGCGGGCACTTTCGCCGCGCGATTTCCGCAGCGGTCCGGGGGCCGCCGACTTTGACTAGCCCTGCCTGATTCGCTTCTGTCCGATAATTCCGGCATACTAGATGAGTTGTTCAAGCGCTCCTTCGCGTCCCGATCCGGATAATGCCGGGTGTCAGGGTCCAGGTAGGAGACCAAACATAACCCACTCCCCATGGAACTGCGGACGAGTACGCGTGCAAACCGCGACACGCCCGACCGCGGGGGTCGGTTACGCCGGCAGGTTGAGGAACCCGGATTCTTCCGGATTCAGCTTGTGCGGCGGGTGGTAGTTACGACTTCAATTGCTTCGGCAGCCACATGCAACACGCAAGTAAACAGAGCAGCCCGAACTGGAGCAGCACTAACTGAAAGAGAGTCAGGCGACATGGCGGGACAAAAAATCCGCATCCGGCTGAAGTCATACGACCACGAGGTCATTGACTCTTCAGCACGGAAGATCGTTGAGACGGTCACGCGCGCAGGCGCCACGGTAGTCGGCCCTGTGCCGCTGCCGACGGAGAAGAACATCTACTGCGTTATCCGCTCTCCGCACAAGTACAAGGACAGCCGTGAGCACTTCGAAATGCGTACTCACAAGCGTCTGATCGACATCATCGACCCCACGCCCAAGGCTGTTGATTCGCTGATGCGTCTCGACCTGCCGGCCGACGTGAACATCGAAATCAAGCTGTAGGGAGGTGCTGAGAGACTATGACCGCAACCCGTAACGTAAAGGGCCTGCTGGGCACGAAGCTCGGCATGACCCAGGTCTGGGACGAGAACAACAAGCTCATCCCCGTCACTGTGGTCCAGGCTGACTCGAACGTCATCACGCAGCTGCGCAATGCAGAGACTGATGGCTATGTCGCCGTTCAGATCGGCTACGGCCAGATCGATCCCCGCAAGGTCACCAAGCCGCTGGCTGGTCACTTTGAAAAGGCAGGCGTCACGCCTCGCCGCCACGTCGTAGAACTGCGCACTGCAGATGCTGACTCTTACGAGCTGGGCCAGGAGCTCTCTGTTGAGCTCTTCGAAGCCGGCCAGAAGATCGACGTCGTTGGCACCACCAAGGGTAAGGGCTTCGCCGGTGTTATGAAGCGTCACGGCTTCCACGGCGTTGGAGCTTCCCACGGTGCCCACAAGAACCACCGTAAGCCCGGTTCTATCGGTGGCGCATCCACCCCGAGCCGCGTCTTCAAGGGCATGAAAATGGCCGGCCGCATGGGCGCCGTTCGTCACACCACGCTGAACCTCACGGTCCACGCGGTTGACGTCGAGAAGTCGCTGCTCCTGATCAAGGGCGCCGTTCCCGGCGCCCGCGGCCAGGTCGTACTCGTACGCACCGCCGTGAAGGGAGCCTAGTTCAATGACTAGCACTGTCAAGGTTGACCTGCCTGCAGAGATCTTCGACGTACAGACCAACGTGCCGCTGCTGCACCAGGTCGTCGTTGCCCAGCTCGCTGCTGCTCGCCAGGGTACCCACAAGACCAAGACCCGCGCCGAGGTTTCCGGTGCAGGTCGCAAGCCGTTCAAGCAGAAGGGCACCGGCCGCGCCCGTCAGGGTTCTATCCGTGCTCCTCACATGACCGGTGGTGGCGTTGTCCACGGCCCCACGCCGCGTGACTACAGCCAGCGCACCCCCAAGAAGATGATTGCTGCTGCACTGCGCGGCGCTCTCTCTGACCGCGCACGCAACGGCCGCATCCACGTTATTGCTGAACTGGTGGCCGGCACCAAGCCGTCCTCCAGCGCCGCACTGGCAACTCTGCGAGGTGTCTCCGAGCGTAAGAACCTGCTCGTCGTCATCGAGCGCGCCAACGATGTTGCTGCACTCTCCGTGCGCAACCTCACGGATGTTCACGTTCTGTACGCAGACCAGCTGAACACCTACGACGTACTCGTTTCCGATGACGTCGTCTTCACCAAGGCTGCCTACGAAGCATTCGTTGCTGACCGGGCAGTGGCAAAGAACGAGGAGGATGCCAAGTGAGTGCAGCCACCATCAAAGACCCGCGCGACGTCGTGCTTGCACCTGTCGTCTCGGAAAAGAGCTACGGCCTGATCGATGAGGGCAAGTACACCTTCCTGGTGGACCCCCGCTCGAACAAGACCGAGATCAAGCTGGCTGTGGAGAAGATTTTCTCCGTCAAGGTCGACTCGATCAACACCATCAACCGTGCCGGTAAGCGCAAGCGCACCAAATTCGGATGGGGTACCCGCAAGAACACCAAGCGTGCAATTGTGAGCCTCAAAGAAGGCACTATCGACATCTTCGGCGGTCCGCTCTCGTAGCGGAGACCACTTTAACGAGGAAATAAATTATGGGAATCCGTAAATATAAGCCGACTACCCCGGGCCGTCGCGGCTCGAGCGTAGCGGACTTCACTGAAATCACGCGGTCGACGCCGGAAAAGTCGTTGGTTCGTCCCCTCCCGAAAAAGGGTGGACGTAACAACACCGGCAAGATCACGACCCGTCACAAGGGTGGTGGCCACAAGCGCCAGTACCGTCTGATCGACTTCCGTCGCCACGACAAAGACGGCGTCAACGCCCGCGTTGCCGAAATCGAGTACGATCCGAACCGCACGGCTCGCATCGCCCTCCTGCACTACATTGATGGCACCAAGCGTTACATCATTGCCCCGAACAAGCTGGCCCAGGGTGACACGGTAGAGGCAGGTGCCGACGCTGACATCAAGCCCGGCAACAACCTTCCGCTGCGCAACATCCCGGTCGGTACCGTAATCCACGCAGTCGAACTGCGTCCGGGTGGCGGCGCCAAGATGGGCCGCTCCGCCGGCGCATCGATCCAGCTCGTGGCAAAGGAAGGCCGTTTCGCCCAGCTGCGTCTGCCTTCCGGCGAAATCCGCAACGTTGACGTGCGCTGCCGCGCAACCGTCGGCGAGGTCGGCAACGCCGAGCAGTCGAACATCAACTGGGGTAAGGCCGGCCGCATGCGCTGGAAGGGCGTCCGCCCGACCGTCCGTGGTGTCGCGATGAACCCGGTCGACCACCCCCACGGTGGTGGCGAGGGTAAGACGTCCGGTGGACGTCACCCCGTCAACCCGAACGGTAAGCGCGAAGGCCGCACCCGCCGTCCCAACAAAGAGAGCGACAAGCTTATTGTTCGTCGCCGTCGTACTGGCAAGAACAAGCGATAGGAGCCTGGACACATGCCACGCAGCCTGAAAAAAGGTCCTTTCGTTGACCAGCACCTCTTTGTGAAGGTAGCAAGGGAAAACGAAAAGGGCACCAAGAACGTCATCAAGACCTGGTCCCGCCGCTCGATGATCGTCCCCGACATGCTCGGCCACACGATCGCCGTGCACGACGGACGCAAGCACATCCCGGTGTTTGTCACCGAGTCGATGGTCGGGCACAAGCTCGGCGAATTCGCTCAAACGCGGACATTCCGCGGCCATGTCAAGGACGACCGTAAGGGCAAGCGCCGCTAGGCGCCTGCACTTACGTCATAGACGAGAGAAGGAAAGCAATGGAAGCCAAGGCAATTGCGCGTCATATCCGCGTAACGCCTATGAAGGCCCGGCGCGTCGTCAACCTTGTTCGTGGTAAGCAAGCGAATGAGGCTCTGGCAATTCTGAAGTTTGCCCCCCAGGCAGCTTCGGAGCCGGTATTCAAGGTAGTACAGTCAGCAATCTCCAACGCCCGGGTCCTCGCGGACCGCGACGGTGTGGCGTTTGACGAAGGTGACCTCATCATCAGCGAAATGTATGTTGATGAAGGCCCGACCATGAAGCGGTTCCAGCCGCGAGCCCAGGGTCGTGCATTTCAGATCAAGAAGCGCACGAGCCACATCACCGTGGTAGTTGCTACCCCGGAGAAAGAGGAGGCTCGCTAAGTGGGACAGAAAGTTAACCCGCACGGGTTCCGACTCGGCATCACCACCGATCACGTATCGCACTGGTTTGCTGACAGCACCAAGCCCGGCCAGCGGTACAAGGACTTCGTCCGCGAAGACATCCGTATCCGCCAGCTCATGTCCACGGGCATGGAGCGCGCCGGTATCGCCAAGGTTGAAATCGAGCGCACCCGCGACCGTGTCCGGGTGGATATCCACACGGCACGTCCGGGCATCGTCATCGGCCGCCGCGGTGCAGAAGCAGACCGCATCCGCGGCGAGCTCGAAAAGCTCACCGGCAAGCAGGTTCAGCTGAACATCCTCGAGGTCAAGAACCCCGAGATGGAAGCTCAGCTTGTTGCCCAGGGCGTTGCTGAGCAGCTGACTTCCCGCGTGGCTTTCCGCCGTGCGATGAAGAAGGCCATGCAGTCCGCACAGCGTGCCGGTGCCAAGGGCATCCGGATCGCTTGCTCGGGTCGACTGGGCGGCGCAGAAATGTCCCGCTCGGAGTTCTACCGCGAAGGCCGTGTGCCCCTGCACACCCTCCGCGCGAACATCGACTACGGCTTCTACGAGGCCAAGACCACCTTCGGCCGCATCGGCGTGAAGGTCTGGATCTACAAGGGTGACGTCACCGCCAAGGAACTGGCTCAGCAGGCAGCTGCTGCTCCGTCCCGCGGCCGTGGTGCCAGCGACCGCCCGGGCCGCCCGGGTGGCGCTGACCGTGGTGACCGCCGTCGTCGTAACGACCGCCCGGCCGAAGCAGCACCTGTTGCTGCCGAAGCTCCGGCTGTCGAAGCCGGTGCCGCAGGCACGGCGCAGTCAGTAGAAGGAGGACAGGCTTAAATGCTTATCCCACGTCGAGTCAAGCACCGTAAGCAGCACCACCCGGGTCGTTCCGGCGCTGCTACGGGCGGCACCAAGGTCTCCTTCGGTGAGTGGGGCATCCAGGCTCTGAGCCCGGCATACGTCACGAACCGTCAGATCGAATCTGCCCGTATTGCGATGACCCGCCACATCAAGCGTGGCGGCAAGGTCTGGATCAACATCTACCCGGACCGTCCGCTGACGAAGAAGCCTGCTGAAACCCGCATGGGTTCCGGTAAGGGTTCTCCGGAATGGTGGGTATCCAACGTCAAGCCGGGCCGGGTTCTCTTTGAGATCTCCGGTGTCGAGGAATCGGTAGCTCGCGAGGCCCTGCGCCTGGCAATCCACAAGCTCCCGTTGAAGGCACGCATTCTGCGTCGCGAAGGTGGTGAATAGAAATGTCAGTAGGATCCAAGGAACTTGCATCCGCACAGCTGGACGGTTTCGACAACGAGCGACTCGTTGAAGAACTCCGCAAGGCCAAGGAAGAGCTGTTCAACCTGCGTTTCCAGTCCGCCACCGGTCAGCTGGAGAACCACGGTCGGCTGCGCGCGGTAAAGAAGGACATCGCCCGCATCTACACCGTTCTCCGTGAGCGCGAGCTGGGCATTCGTGCCGAGGTTGCCGCACCGGTTGTGGAAGCCAAGGAAGAAAAGAAGTCCAAGAAGTCCGCAGCCAAGGCTGAGAAGGCTGAAAAGCCGGCCGAGGCTGAGACCGAGGAGGACGCCAAGTGAGTGAAAAGGACGAGAACGTGACGGAAACTGTTTCCGGCGCAGCTACGGCTGCCGAGCGCGGTGACCGTAAGACGAAGCGCGGCTATGTGGTCTCGGACAAGATGGAAAAGACCATCGTTGTCCAGGTCGAGGACCGTGTGAAGCACGCCCTCTACGGCAAGGTCCTTCGCCGCAACACGAAGATCAAGGCTCACGACGAAGAGAACAGCGCCGGCATCGGCGACCTCGTTCTCCTCGCCGAGACCCGCCCGCTTTCCGCTACCAAGCGGTGGCGCCTGGTGGAGATCCTCGAGAAGGCCAAGTAACACCTGCAGCCCCGCTGTCGGCGGATGCTGTCCAGATACCCCCGTTCCCTTCTGGGAGCGGGGGTTTCTGCGTCTTCCAGGGATGTGCCGGCGGGCTGGCCGCAAGCCCACGCCCGAGCGGGCACTTCGGGCCCCAAAAAAGCGACTTTCCGGGCGCCAAGTGTCCGTTCGCGCCATCGGCGTACGCGGGGGACGGGTGACGGGGGAGCGGGGTGACGCACGACGGCGGCCGGCCGGCACCGCAGTCGCCCCGGGCTGTGATATGGGACTGCGCCCAAACCATGCTAGGATATTGAGTTTGTATGGCGCCCTTCGTGCGCCGTCATATACCTCGTAAACAATCGTGCCACGGCATAGTGCCCCCTTGCGTCCCGACCTGTCGGGACTGGCCTGGGAAGCAAATGTTTTTGGCACGGGCGTTTAGGCCTGGTCTGGCAAAATCCAGGCAGGTCAAGAGACACCCCGATCAACCGTTCCGCAAGGCTCATTCCGTAGGAAGATTTTCGGTCTGAGAACCAGCGCGACGCAAGGAGTAAATAGTGATTCAGCAGGAGTCGCGACTCAAGATCGCCGACAACACGGGTGCTAAGGAAATTCTTACCATTCGCGTTCTCGGTGGATCTGGCCGTCGCTACGCAGGCATTGGCGACGTTATCGTCGCTACCGTCAAGGACGCAATTCCGGGCGGCAACGTAAAGAAGGGCGATGTCGTCAAGGCTGTCATCGTCCGTACCAAGAAGGAACGCCGCCGTGCGGATGGTTCCTATATCAAGTTTGACGAGAACGCAGCTGTGATCCTGAAGGCTGACGGTGACCCCCGCGGTACCCGTATCTTCGGACCGGTTGGTCGTGAACTTCGTGACAAGAAGTTTATGAAGATCGTTTCTCTGGCTCCGGAGGTGCTCTAGTCCATGGCTAAAATCAAAAAGGGTGACCTGGTACAGGTCATCACTGGCGCCAAGGCTGAGCGCGGCGGCGACAAGGGCAAGCAGGGCAAGGTTCTGCGTGTATTCCCGGAGACCAACCGCGTGTTGGTTGAAGGCATTAACCGCGTAACCAAGCACACCAAGGTCGGTCAGTCGCAGCGCGGCACCAAGACCGGTGGCATCGAGGTCGTCGAGGCTACGATCCACATCTCCAACGTGGCTCTGGTTGACCCGTCCACCAAGAAGCCCACCCGCGTCGGTTTCCGCACCGAGACCGTTGAGCGCGATGGCGTGAAGCGTGAAGTGCGTGTCCGCGTGGCCAAGAGCTCCGGGAAGGACATCTAATGACTGAGACTCTCGAGACTCCGGCAAGCAAGATCGTTCCTCGTCTGAAGACCAAGTACGCGGATTCAATCAAGAACACGCTGACTGAGGAATTCAAGTACCAGAACGTCAACCAGGTTCCCCGCCTGGTGAAGGTCGTTGTGAACATGGGTGTTGGAGATGCCGCCAAGGACTCCAAGCTGATCGACGGCGCTGTCCGTGATCTGACCCTGATCACCGGCCAGAAGCCGCAGGTAACCAAGGCCCGCAAGTCGATCGCACAGTTCAAGCTGCGCGAAGGCATGCCGATCGGTGCACACGCAACTCTGCGTGGGGACCGCATGTGGGAATTCCTGGACCGTCTGGTCACGCTGGCTCTGCCGCGTATCCGTGACTTCCGTGGCCTCAGCGGCAAGCAGTTCGACGGCAACGGCAACTACACCTTCGGTCTGACCGAGCAGGTTATGTTCCACGAGATCGACCAGGATTCCATCGACCGCGTACGCGGCATGGACATCACTGTCGTGACCACTGCCAAGACCGACGACGAAGGCCGCGCGCTGCTCAAGGCGCTTGGCTTCCCGTTCAAGACCGAAGATTAATCTAGCTACGTAAAAGGTCCGTCCGCGCTGAGCCCGAATTATTTTCGGGACAAGCAGCACGGCGGAAACCGTTATGAGGAAGGGCAAGAGCCCACCATGACAATGACAGATCCCGTCGCAGACATGCTTACGCGTCTGCGCAACGCAAACTCGGCATACCACGATTCCGTGTCTATGCCGTACAGCAAGCTCAAGGCACGCGTTGCCGACATCCTGAAGGCTGAAGGTTACATCGCCTCCTGGAAAGAAGAAGACGCTGAAGTCGGCAAGAAGCTGACTCTCGAGCTCAAGTTCGGTCCGAACCGCGAGCGTTCAATCGCTGGTGTTCGTCGTATTTCCAAGCCGGGACTGCGCGTTTACGCAAAGTCCACCAACCTGCCGCACGTGCTCGGTGGCCTGGGTGTCGCAATCCTGTCCACCTCTTCCGGCCTCTTGACTGACAAGCAGGCCGGCAAGAAGGGCGTGGGCGGCGAAGTCCTCGCTTACGTCTGGTAACGGGAAAGGAAGAGAATAATGTCACGTATTGGACGTCTCCCCATCACCGTTCCTGCCGGCGTTGAGGTCAAGGTTGACGGCTCTGTCGTCAGCGTCAAGGGTTCCAAAGGCGAGCTGAGCCACACTGTGCCCAGCCCGATCGAGGTATCCCTGGAAGAAGGCACCCTGACTGTCGCCCGCCCGAACGACGAGCGCGCCTCACGTTCGTTGCACGGCCTGACCCGCACCCTGATCGCGAACATGATCCAGGGTGTCACCGCAGGCTACGAGAAGAAGCTTGAAATCGTCGGTACCGGTTACCGCGTTCAGGCTAAGGGTTCTGACCTGGAGTTCGCTCTGGGCTACAGCCACCCGGTCAACGTCTCGGCACCGAACGGCATCACCTTTGCAGTTGAGACCCCGACCAAGCTCTCTGTTTCAGGTATCTCCAAGCAGCAGGTCGGCGAGGTTGCTGCCAACATTCGCAAGCTGCGGAAGCCGGACCCCTACAAGGGCAAGGGCATCCGCTACGCAGGCGAAGTCATCCGCCGCAAGGTCGGAAAGGCTGGTAAGTAACCATGGCGATCGCAATTAACAAGAAGCGTACGAACAAGAGCAAGTCTGCCCAGCGCAGCCGCCGCCAGCTTCGTATCCGCAAGCGCATCTCCGGAACGGCTGTACGTCCTCGTCTGGTCGTCAACCGTTCCGCACGCCACATCTTCGTCCAGGTTGTCGATGACACCAAGGGCCTGACTGTAGCGAGCGCCTCCACCTTGGAAGCCGACCTTCGTGCCTTCGACGGTGACAAGACCGCCAAGGCCAAGCGCGTTGGCGAACTGGTTGCCGGGCGTGCCAAGGCTGCTGGTATCGAAGCAGTTGTCTTCGACCGCGGTGGTAACAAGTACCACGGCCGGATCGCCGCCGTCGCTGACGGCGCACGTGAAGGTGGGCTGTCACTGTGACCGAAAATAACGAAAAGGACATTCAGGTGACTGAAGCTGTAGCTGCTCCGGCAACTGAGACCGCTGCGCCTGCTACCACTGACGACCGCCGTGGTGGCGCTGCTCGTCGTGGCGAGCGTGGCGACCGCGGCCAGGGCCGTGGCGACCGTGGTGGCCGTGGTGGCCGCGATGGTGGCCGCGAAGCCGAAAAGAGCCAGTTCGTAGAGCGCGTCGTAACCATCAACCGTGTTTCCAAGGTCGTCAAGGGTGGTCGTCGCTTCAGCTTCACCGCCCTCGTCGTCGTCGGTGACGGCAACGGTATGGTCGGCGTCGGCTACGGCAAGGCCAAGGAAGTTCCTGCCGCCATCGCGAAGGGCGTCGAAGAGGCCAAGAAGTCCTTCTTCCGCGTTCCCCGCATCGGCAGCACCATCCCGCACCGTGTTCAGGGTGAAGCCGCCGCAGGCGTCGTCATGCTGCGTCCGGCTTCCGCCGGTACCGGTGTTATTGCCGGCGGTCCGGTCCGTGCAGTCCTGGAGTGCGTGGGCATCCACGACATCCTCTCCAAGTCGCTCGGTTCCTCCAACGCCATCAACATCGTTCACGCGACCGTTGACGCGCTGAAGCGCCTCGAAGAGCCGGCAGCAGTGGCAGCACGCCGCGGCCTCCCGCTCGACGAGATCGCTCCGCCGGCAATGGTGAAAGCGCTTTTGAACCAGAAGGCAGGTGTCTGAGTTATGGCTAAGAACGTGCTTGTCTCCGACGCACAGTTGGAGATCACTCAGATCAAGTCCGCCATTGGCGGCAAGCAGAACCAGCGCGACACCCTGCGGTCCCTCGGCCTGAAGCGGATCGGGCACACCGTTGTCCGCACCGCCGACGCCGTGACCGTCGGAATGCTCAACACGGTTCCGCACCTGGTAAAGGTAGAGGAGGCGAAGTAAATGGCAGAGAAGAACACCGCCGAAAAGGCACAGGGCGCCGCTGCTGAGAAGCAGAACGCGCTGAAGGTTCACCACCTGCGTCCCGCCCCGGGTGCCAAGACCGCCAAGACCCGTGTTGGTCGTGGTGAAGGTTCCAAGGGTAAGACCGCCGGTCGCGGTACCAAGGGTACGAAGGCCCGTTACCAGATCAAGGCTGGCTTTGCCGGCGGCCAGCTGCCGCTGCACATGCGCCTGCCGAAGCTGCGCGGCTTCAAGAACCCGTTCCGGGTTGAGTACCAGGTCGTAAACCTGGACAAGCTCAACGAGCTGTTCCCGGAAGGTGGCGCAGTCACCGTGGAGAACCTGGTCGAAAAGGGTGCCGTTCGTAAGAACCAGCCCGTCAAGGTGCTGGGCACCGGCGACATCACCGTCAAGGTTGACGTCACCGTCCACGCATTCTCGGCCAGCGCCGCAGAAAAGATTGCCGCAGCAGGCGGAAGCACCACCGCCCTCTAACGAGGCGGCGGGGCAACAGCCCGTTGTTGAAACTCCCGGTACCCGGGGCTCAGGCCCCGGTGCCGGGAGTTTTTTTGATTTTCGGGCCCTGCCGATTGCCCGCAGGGCGCATCCACCCGTTAGACTCGGTTGTTGGCTTCATTTGACCTGTCTCACACGACTTTACTTATTCATCAGGAGGACGCTTGCTTAGCGCATTTGGCCGGGCCTTTCGCACGCCTGATCTGCGACGCAAGTTGTTGTTCACGCTGGGAATCATCACAATCTTCCGCTTGGGTGCCTTCATCCCCTCGCCTGGTGTGAACTACCAGAATGTCCAGCAATGCTTGCAGAACGGTCAGACCACAGGCGGTATCTACCAGCTCGTCAACCTGTTCAGCGGCGGTGCGTTGCTGCAGGTCTCGATCTTCGCCCTCGGGATCATGCCGTACATCACGGCGAGCATCATCGTGCAGCTGCTCCGGGTGGTCATTCCCCGGTTCCAGATCCTCTATGAGGAAGGCGCCTCCGGTCAGTCGAAGCTGACGCAGTACACGCGCTACCTCACGATCGCCCTTGGCCTGCTGAACGCGACGACACTGGTGTCCCTGGCCCGTTCCGGCCAGTTGCTGCCGAACTGCCAGTTGCCGATCATCCCGGACACGAGCATCGTCACCACGATCCTGATCATCATCACGCTGACGGCCGGCACCGGCCTGATCATGTGGATGGGCGAACTCGTCACCGAAAAGGGCGTGGGCAACGGCATGTCGCTGCTCATCTTCACGTCCATTGCCGCAGGGTTCCCGGGATCGCTCGGCGCGATCTGGACCTCGCAGGGCCCGGGCACCTTCTTCATGGTCCTTGTTATCGGCCTGATTACCGTGGCCCTCGTGGTCTTCGTGGAGCAGTCCCAGCGCCGCATCCCGGTGCAGTACGCCAAGCGGATGATCGGCCGCCGCACCGTGGGCGGCACCAGCACGTACATCCCGATCAAGGTGAACATGGCCGGCGTCGTGCCCGTCATCTTCGCTTCCTCCATGCTGTACCTGCCGGGCCTGATCTCCCAGTTCAACCAGCCGAAGCCCGGCGAGCCGATCGCGCCCTGGGTTGAGTGGATCAACAACAACCTGACCCGCGGCGACCACCCGATCTACATGGCGCTCTACTTCGCCATGATTGTGTTCTTCACTTACTTCTATGTTGCGATCACTTTCAACCCTGAAGAAGTTTCTGACAACATGAAGAAGTACGGCGGCTTCATTCCGGGTATCCGTGCCGGTAAGCCGACCGCGGACTACCTGCAGTATGTGCTTTCCAGGATCACCCTGCCCGGTGCCATGTACCTGGGCTTTGTGGCACTGATCCCGCTGGTCGCACTGGTGCTGATCAATGCCAACCAGAACTTCCCGTTCGGTGGCACCTCGATCCTGATCATGGTCGGCGTAGGTTTGGAGACCGTCAAGCAGATTGACGCGCAGCTACAGCAGCGTCACTACGAAGGGCTTTTGCGATGACGAGAATGTTGATTATCGGACCTCCCGGATCCGGCAAGGGAACGCAGGCGGAACGCATTTCGGAGCGCCTCGGCGTCGTTGCGATCTCCACCGGCGACATCTTCCGTGCCAACGTCAAGGGTGAGACGCCGTTGGGCCTCGAAGCCAAGAAGTACATGGACGCGGGCGACTTCGTTCCGGACAGCGTGACGAACAAGATGGTCCGCGACCGCCTCAGCGAGGACGACGTCGAAAACGGCTTCCTGCTGGACGGCTACCCCCGCACCACCGCGCAGGTGGACTACCTCGACAACATCCTTGCCGACGGCGACGAGAAGCTCGACGTCGTCCTGCAGCTCACGGCCGATGACGAGGAACTCGTCGCCCGCCTCCTGGGCCGTGCCAAGGAAACCGGCCGCAGCGATGACAACGAGGCCGTCATCCGCCACCGCCTTGACCTGTACCACGGCCAGACGGAAGCGGTGGTCGCCAAGTACGCCGACCGCGGCATCCTCACCCAGGTCGACGGCATCGGCGGCATGGATGAGGTCACCGACCGCGTCATGCAGGCCATCAAAGAGGCCCAGTCGGCCTGAGCCAGGCATTCGACCTTTGAGGCCCCTCCCGGACCACCGGGAGGGGCCTCAGCCATTTGGCCGCACGCAGCCCCAGCCGGCAAGCAGCGCGGCTCCACTGAAAGGAAGCAGCAGATGGCCTTCGGCCAGCCCCGCATCGAATACAAGACCAACGCCCAGATGCGCACCATGCACGAGTCCGGGCTGGTGCTCAGCCGCGCCCTCGATGCTGCGGTGGCGGCAGCCGTGCCCGGAAAGACCACCCGGGACCTCGACTCCGTGTTCGCTGCCGTCCTCCAGGATGCCGGGGCCACGTCCAACTTCCTCGGCTACCACGGCTTTCCGGCCACCATCTGCACCTCGGTCAACGAGGAAGTGGTGCACGGCATACCGGGGGACCGGGTGCTGCACGACGGCGACATCATCTCGATTGACGGCGGGGCGATCCTGGACGGCTGGCACTCCGACTCGGCCCGGACTGTGATCGTCGGGACCGCCGATCCGGAAGACCAGCGGCTCTCCGACGTTACGGAAGCGGCGATGTGGCACGGCATTGCCGCCCTCGCCACCGGCAAGTTTGTCGGGGACATCGGCTGTGCCGTGGATGACTACGTCTCCTCCGTCCCGGGGAAGCCGCTGGGGATCCTGGAGGACTATGTGGGCCACGGGATCGGCTCGGAGATGCACATGGCCCCGGACGTGCCGAACTACCGGACCGGCCACCGCGGACCGAAGATCCGGCCCGGCTTGTGCCTCGCGATCGAACCCATGCTGGTGCGCGGAAGCATCGACACGGCCGTCCTGGATGATGACTGGACCGTGGTCACCACCGACGGCACACGATCCTGCCAGTGGGAGCACTCCGTGGCGGTCCACGAGAAGGGCATCTGGGTACTCTCGGCTCCGGACGGGGGAGCCGCGCAGCTGGCACCCCTCGGCGTCGTGCCGGTCCCGCTTCCCTGACGGCGCGCCATCCGCCTAAGTAGCCCGCATTTGTTGTCGTTATGAGCGCCCATAACGACAACAACTGCGGGTCAGTTGGGGGCTCCGACGGTCAGATGGGGGAGCACAATGGAGCATGACTGCGATTACCGATGTGCCGGGAGTACGGGTGGGGCATGCCACGAAAACCGGGGGCGGCTGGCAGAGCGGAGTGACCGTGGTGCTGCCCCCGCCCGGGACAGTCGGTTCCGTGGATGTGCGCGGCGGCGGCCCGGGAACACATGAGACCGACGCGCTGGACCCCACCACGTTGACGTCCCTGGTCGATGCCGTGGTGCTCACCGGCGGCAGTGCTTACGGACTGGTGGCGGCCCATGGCGCCCAGCGCTGGTGCGAGGAGGACGGCCGTGGCTTCCCCGTGAAGGGCGGCGTGGTCCCGATCGTGCCGGCGGCCGCGATCTTCGATCTCGGCCGCGGAGGGGACTTCACTGCCCGGCCGGATGCCGCCATGGGCTACGCCGCCACCGCAGATGCCGCCTCTCGCGAGAACGGGCACGACGTCGAACGCGGCAACGTCGGTGCCGGCACCGGAGCGGCAATCGGCCGGGGGACGTACAAGGGGGGAGTCGGCACCGCCTCCATCACCCTCGAGAACGGGGTTGTAGTGGGGGCGATCGCTGTGGTGAACGCGCTGGGACTCCCGTATGGCACATCGCCGCAACGGGTGGAACCCGGCAGCGTGCGTCTAAGCGAGGAACGAGCGAGCACGCCGAGGGTTTCGGCCGCTGCGGCGGAAGCCGCCACCGGTGCGCAGAGGGTTTCGGAGCAGCCGCCCCTCAACACAACCCTCGTCGTCGTCGCCACCAGCGCCGTCTTGGACAAGGCCGAGTGCAAGCGGACGGCGTCGGCCGCGCATGCCGGGCTGGCCCGGGCCCTGGACCCGAGCCACACCCTGGCGGACGGGGACACGGTCTTCTGCCTCGCCACCGGCGCGATCGCGCTCGACCGCAGCAGCGAAGCCGCCCGGCAGGTGAGTCTCATCACCCTGCAGAGTGCGGCAGCCGACGTCGTACGCCTGGCCATCCTCGACGGGATCGCCAGCGCCGAGCCTGTGAGCACTCCGGACGGCGATTTTCGTGCATACGGCGACGTTGTGCGCTAACATTGCTGGATTTAACATCCGTCCCGAAATGGCGTAGTGTTGTCTGTTGGTTGTCTGCCCTGTTGTGCCCTTTTGTGGGCCGGGAGGCATCAGCCAATCAATCAAAAACGTCCGCGGTCATTTTCGGTGCAAACCGGAGGGCTGTGGCAAACAACAGTTAGCGGAGGGTATGGCCAAGAAGGACGGGGTCATTGAGATCGAGGGCGTTGTGACTGAGGCGCTGCCTAACGCGATGTTTCGCGTTGAGCTCACCAACAAGCACGTCGTTCTGGCACACATCTCTGGAAAGATGCGCCAGCACTACATCAGGATTCTCCCTGAGGACCGGGTAGTGGTGGAGCTGAGCCCGTACGACCTGACACGTGGTCGTATCGTCTACCGCTACAAGTAAACACTGGGCGGCCAGAGCATTCAGCCGAAGGCCGGTCCAGTTGACCAACTGCAACACGCAAAGGAATGCCATGAAGGTCAAGCCGAGCGTCAAGCAGATCTGCGAAAAGTGCAAAGTGATCCGCCGTAATGGCCGGGTCATGGTGATCTGCGAGAACCCGCGCCACAAGCAGCGCCAGGGCTAATTTCCCTTTCGGGAAAACCCTGGGTTGCTAACCCACGCAAGTAAATAAAGGCAGCACAAGCTGATCTGGGACATATGGGCCCGTACAGCTAACCCCCGGTCGGAGGCTGGGGCCGCACGGAATGTGCGGGTGTACTGCCTACGACCTCCGGTTTATTCAAGGAGCACTGCCACTATGGCTCGTCTCGCTGGCGTAGACATTCCCCGCGAAAAGCGGTTGGAAATTGCGCTTACTTACATCTACGGCGTGGGCAAGACCCGTGCACACGAAACCCTGGCTGCCACCGGCATCAGCGCCGACGTTCGGGTCAAGGACCTGTCCGACACCGAGCTGGTCCAGCTGCGTGACTACATTGAAGGCAACTACAAGGTTGAGGGTGACCTTCGCCGCGAGGTAGCCGCCGACATCCGCCGCAAGGTTGAGATCGGCAGCTACGAAGGCCTGCGCCACCGCAAGGGCCTGCCCGTACGCGGACAGCGTACGAAGACCAACGCACGTACCCGCAAGGGCCCGAAGCGTACCGTCGCCGGCAAGAAGAAGACCCGTTAATCCCCCGGGATTAGCTCGTCTTCCCCGATAACTTTCTGTAGGAGAAAAAATGCCCCCGAAGACTCGTGGCGCGGTTCGCAAGCCGCGTAAGAAGGACAAGAAGAATATCGCGCTGGGCCAGGCGCACATCAAGAGCACCTTTAACAACACCATCGTGTCCATCACGGATCCGAACGGTGCTGTCATCTCCTGGGCTTCGTCCGGCGAGGTTGGCTTCAAGGGCTCGCGTAAGTCCACCCCGTTCGCTGCCCAGATGGCCGCCGAAGCCGCCGCAAAGCGTGCACAGGAGCACGGTATGCGCAAGGTCGACGTATTCGTCAAGGGACCGGGTTCCGGACGCGAAACCGCCATCCGTTCACTGCAGGCCGCTGGCCTCGAGGTTGGATCCATCCAGGATGTAACCCCCAGCGCCCACAACGGCTGCCGTCCGCCCAAGCGCCGCCGCGTCTAAGGCTTTCCAGCGCTCAGGAGCTTGCCCGGACCCTCACCGGTCCGGGCAGGCCCAGCCGCGTTAAGTCGTCAGACCGATCTTTCCACCACCTGTGTTGCGTCATATAGCGGATGCTCGCCGAAAGGAAACCTAAGTGCTCATTGCACAGCGCCCCACCCTCTCCGAAGAGGTCGTCTCCGATAACCGCTCCCGTTTCATCATTGAACCGCTGGAGCCGGGCTTTGGTTACACCCTCGGAAACTCCCTCCGCCGTACCCTGCTCTCCTCCATCCCCGGTGCCTCTGTCACGAGCATCCGGATCGATGGCGTGCTGCACGAGTTCACCACGGTTCCGGGTGTCAAGGAAGATGTCACTGAGATCATCCTGAACATCAAGAACCTGTCGGTCTCCTCCGAGCACGATGAGCCGGTTGTTGCGTACCTGCGCAAGCAGGGCCCGGGAGTCGTCACCGCCGCGGACATCGCTCCGCCGGCCGGCGTCGAATTCCACAACCCGGATCTGCACATTGCCACGCTGAACTCGAAGGGCAAGTTCGAGCTCGAACTGACCATCGAGCGCGGCCGCGGCTACGTTTCGGCAGCCCAGAACAAGTCCGGCGATTCCGAGATCGGCCGCATTCCGGTCGACTCGATCTACTCGCCGGTCCTGAAGGTCACCTTCCGCGTGGAAGCCACCCGTGTTGAGCAGCGCACTGACTTCGACAAGCTCATTGTCGACGTCGAGACCAAGCAGGCCATCGCCCCGCGCGATGCCGTTGCTTCGGCAGGTACCACCCTGGTGGAACTGTTCGGTCTGGCCCGCGAGCTGAACACCGCAGCTGAAGGTATCGAGATTGGCCCGTCGCCGACGGATGCTGCCCTGGCAGCGGACATGGCCCTGCCGATCGAGGATCTGGACCTCACCGTCCGTTCCTACAACTGCCTCAAGCGTGAGGGCATCCACACCGTGGGTGAACTCGTGGCTCGCTCCGAGGCTGACCTCATGGACATCCGTAACTTCGGTGCGAAGTCCATTGATGAGGTCAAGGCAAAGCTGGTTGAACTGGGCCTGTCCCTCAAGGACTCACCTCCCGGTTTTGACCTCGCAGCACGCGCCGCCGCAATTGAAGAGGACGACGCCGCGTTCAGCGACGACGAACTCTAACAAACAGATCTTGGCCGGCTGGCTGGACGCACCACGGTGTGCGCAGCCCACTGGCTTCCATATGAGGAGAAACTATTATGCCTACCCCCGCTAAGGGTCCGCGCCTCGGAGGCGGAGCGGCTCACGAGCGTCTTATGCTCGCGAACCTGTCCGCCGCACTGTTCGAGCACAAGCGGATCACCACCACGGTGACCAAGGCCAAGCGACTGAAGCCGTACGCCGAGCGCCTGGTGACTTTCGCCAAGCGTGGCGACCTGGCTTCCCGCCGCCGTGTACTCGGCCTGATCAGCAACAAGGGCATCGTCCACGAGCTGTTCACCGACATTGCACAGGCAGTGGAGAACCGCGACGGCGGCTACACCCGCATCACCAAGATCGGCAACCGCAAGGGCGACAACGCTCCCATGGCTGTCATCGAACTGGTTCTTGAGCCGGTTTCCGCTAAGCAGGCCGTTGTAGCCGAGGCCACGAAGGCTGCCGCAAAGGCTGCCCCGGTTGCCGAGGAAGCTCCCGCCGAAGCTGAGGTTGCAGAGTCCAAGTACGCCGGTTCCAAGCCTGCTACTGCTGACAACGCTGCTCCTGAGGGCTTCGAGGTCAAGGGCAACGAGGACTCCATGAAGTTCCACGTTCCCGGCTCGCGCTGGTACGACTCGACGATCGCCGAAGTCTGGTTCGACTCTGCTGAGTCTGCACAGGCTGCCGGCTTCGCACCTGCCGGCGGCGACGCTGCGCAGGAAGTTGAAGCTGAATAGGTCTGGCTGTTTCGTCGCAGTAGACTTGTGTCTATGAGTGACCGAAAACCCGCTGCCCCCGTTAGAGGGGGCGGCGGGTTTTTGCGTATCCGGCTTGATCTTGCGTACGACGGCGGCCCGTTCAGCGGCTGGGCCGTCCAGCCCGGACGGCGCACCGTCCAGGGCACGCTGGAAGAGGCCCTGGCGATGCTGATCCGCCGCCCGATCCGGGTCACGGTCGCGGGGCGGACGGACGCCGGTGTCCACGCACGCGGCCAGGTGGTCCATCTGGGGCTCAGCGAAACCGAGTGGATGGGCCTGAACCGCGGCGTTGAACTGGATCCCGCTGTTGCGCTGCTGCGCCGCCTGCGCGGCTCCCTCAGCCGGGTGCTGGGGGAGCTTACCGGGGCGATCGAGGTCCACAACGTGAGTATGGCTCCGGAAGGCTTCGACGCCCGGTTCTCCGCACTCTGGCGCCGCTACAGCTACCGGATCGCGGACGGACCGGCCCTGTGGGATCCGCTGGGCCGCACCTCGACCCTGTGGCACAAGGAGCGGCTCGACGTCGAGCCGATGAATGAGGGAGCCTCCGAGCTGCTCGGGCTGCAGGATTTCCGATCCTATTGCAAGCCCCGGGAGGGCGCCACCACCATCCGGGAGTTGCAGCGCTTTGAGTTTGCCCGCGGTTCCGACGGGGTCATCGTTGCCACCGTCCAGGCCGACGCGTTCTGCCACAACATGGTGCGCTCCCTGGTGGGCTCGGCGTTGTTCGTGGGCGAGGGCGTGGAAGCCCCGGGATGGCTGCTGCAGAGGCTGCTGGCGCGCCAGCGGGACGCCAAGTCCGTGCTGGCCGCCCCGCACCCGCTGGTGCTGGAGGAAGTGGCCTACCCCTCCGACGCCGGGCTGCTGGCACGGGCCGAGCTGACCCGGGCATTGCGCCAGTAGGGTCCTGCTGGGTGGTACTGGCTCCTGCTAGGAGGCGGGCGGGCCAGCCTGCGCGGGAAGCTCCAGCGTGAACGTGCTCCCGCGGCCGGGGCAGGTGCTGCACGAAATGGTTCCGCCGTGACGCTCGACGATTGCCTTGGTGATCGAGAGCCCGAGTCCGGCCCCGGGAATGGATCCTTCCCGCACCGCCGGGCTCCGGTAGAAGCGGGTGAAGACCCTCTCGGCGTCGGTAACGGTCATGCCCATTCCGTCATCTTGAACCTGAAGGCGCACCCTGCCCCCCTCGGTGCTGGCGGAGACCCTCACGGTGCCGCCGCCCGGCGAGTACTTGATGGCGTTGGATACGAGGTTGTCCAGCGCCTGGCTGATCCGCAGCGGATCCACGTGTGCCCACAGAGGTTCCGGAACGTCCATAGACAGCGAGACCTGCGAGGACTGGGCGTGGGCGTGGGCCGAGCCGAGGCTGGCTTCCACGAGGCCGGCCAAATCCGTCCGCCGGGGGTGGACGTGGACAGCAGTGTTGGCGGACATCAGCAGATCGGAGACGAGCGCCAGCAGCCGCTCAGCGTTCCGTTGCGCCACCTCGATGCGGCGGACGGCAGCCCCGGACAGCTCCTCCGAGTCACTGAGGGCCAGGTCCAGGTTGCCAATGATCGAGGTCAGCGGGGTACGGAACTCGTGCGAGACGGTGGAGACAACATCGTCCTTGGCGGCCAGCGCCTCCATCAGCCCCGTCACCTCGTTGAACAGGACCACGGCGCCGCCGGGACCGCCGTGGCCGTCCGTCAGCGGCCGGGCCCCGGTGGAGACCACCCTCCCCCCAGGCGCCTCGCCAAAGCACACGAGGTAGTCCGCAAAGGACTCCCCGGCTGCCGCGCGCCGGATGGGACGCCGGTCGAGGGGGAGTGGTGCCGCCTGAGCGTGACCGGCGAGGAGCAGTTCCGCTTCCGGCGCCGGGGAAGGACAGCCTGCGGGTGCCGCGGAGGCCTCCAGCTCAGACTGCCAGCTGTTCGTCAGGATGCGGCGGCCGGTTGCGTCGAGGGCTACGATGCCGACGTCGATCGTGTCCAGGATCATGCTGAGCAGGCGTTCGCGTTCCCGGCTTTCCGCGAGAAGCGACTCCAGCCCGGCTTCCCGGGCCTGGCTCCGTCTCCGCTGGCTGCGCAGCCGCCACCGCAGGAACAGCGCTGCCAGTGTCAGCGCGATCAGCAGAACCGCGGTCGAAATCAAGACGACGGGAAAAACCGCCATCACATTGCCTGCGCCCTGAACCAGTTGTTGTTCACCCAATGAAGCAGCGCCCCTTCCTCGCTGCTTCATTTTTACACCCGGTGTCACACAAACTTGACATAAAACTAAGTAATGTGGCTCCTGTTTCTGCGCCAGAGCCATATTTGTGCGCCGGGGTGGGTATTCTGACGATACCGATGCGGGCTGGCCGAGAAGTTGGTGCACCGGCATTGGGTAGCGAAGAGCACCAGACATGAGGGGGGCCATGACTGACCTGGGAGTCGCCGTCGTAGTCGAGGACGACGAAGACGTACGCAATCTTGTCGAAGCCGTGCTGAGCCAGGCGGGATTCGAAGTCCATTCTGCAGCCGGCGGGCGGGAAGGGGTGGACGTCGTTCGGAGCCGGGACGCCAGCGTCGTGACGTTGGATGTGGGTCTGCCCGACATCGACGGCTACGAAGTGCTGCGCCAGATCCGGCAGTTCAGCGACGCCTACGTCGTCATGCTGACCGCCCGGACCGATGAGCTCGATACCCTGACCGCGCTGCATACCGGCGCGGATGATTTCCTCAGCAAACCGTTCCGGCCCCGCGAACTGCGCGCCCGGGTGGCGGCGATGATGCGGCGGCCACGCCAGGACGCCACCGGCGTTGCGCCCGGCGACGCGCTCGTTCCGGGCCTGGAAGCCGCCGTCAGCGCCGCGGCGGTGAACGATTCAGTGCTCCGGCACAACGGGCTGGCCTTGAATCCGGACACCCGTTCGGTAACGGTGGACGGCTCGGCCGCGACTCTGACCCGAAGCGAATTCGACCTTCTGCACGCCTTGTTGAAGGGTGCCGGTGCCGTCCGGTCCAAGACCGAGCTGGTCCGGGTGGTGCGGGGTGACTACTACCGTGCGGACGCGTACATCAGCGAATCCGATGAACGGGCGGTGGAGGTCCACATCGGAAACCTCCGGCGGAAGCTGGGGGAGGACCCGCTGGACCCGCGTTGGCTGCAGACCGTCCGCGGTGTGGGTTACCGGCTGGCGCCGGAGCGAGTTTAGCTTTCCCAGAGCACGTAGCTGAACTGCAGTTCGTCCACGGTCTCGCTGCCGCGTTCCGCCACGTCCCCCAGGAGGGACCGTGCCCGGTCCATGTCGTCTCCCCGGACGGCTTCCTCAAGCTCCCCGGCGAGCTGGGCCAGGCGGACACCGCCCACCATCACGGAGGACGTCTTCAGGCTCAGCACCGCGTCAAGGGCTGCCGCCTGGTCACCGCGGGCCAGGGCCGAGGACAGGGAACCGTAGCGCTGCTGCCACATCTTCGCGTAGTCCCGGGCGAAGCCCTTGGCGACGGCGGGGCTGTCCAGCTGGACACCCAGTTCCTGGAGCGCCGACGGATCCACGAGCAGTGGCGCCGCCGCGGGCCCCGGCACCGTCGTGGGACCCGGCACCGTCGTGGGACCCGGCACCGTCGTGGGACCCGGCACCGTCGTGGGACCCGGCGGAGCAGTAAGGCCCGCGCCGCCGGGAGAGGCCTCGGGGGAGAGGGCAGCGCTCGCGTCTCCGTCGTCTGGGGCACCTAAGAAGGACATGCGACCACGCTACTGCCTGCCCCGGACGATGCTTCGCGCCCCGGGCTTTCCTGCGGAAACCTTTCGGCTTTCCTTGTGGCAATCCGCGCCCGGCCGCCCGGCCGCCGGGCGTCCCGGCCTACTGGCCACTGAAGGTGGCGATTGCGTTGATCACGGCAGGGCCAAGGATGGCGATGAAGAGCACCGGGAAGATGAAGAAGAGCAGCGGGAACAAGATGGTGACGGGCAGCTTCATCGCCTTTTCCTCGGCCCGTTGCCGGCGCTTGACCCGCATGACTTTGGCCTGGATCCGGAGGACCCGGCTGATGGCGATGCCGTAGGTGTCCGCCTGGATCACCGCCTGGACGAAGCTGCGCAGCTCCGGGATGCTCGTCCGCTCGGACAGCGCCAGGTAAGATTCGCGGCGGCTCCTGCCCACCTGCATGTCCTGCAGGGTCCGGACCAGTTCCTCCGCGAGGGGGCCCTTGCCGTTTTCGCCCGCCCTCGCCATCGCGCCTTCGAAGCCCAGGCCGGCCTCCACCGAGATCAGCATCTGGTCCAGGGTGTTGGCCAGCTCCAGCTGCATGATCTTTTGGCGCTCCTGGCCTTTGCTGTAGAGCAGGAGGTCAGGGATGAAGTAGCCCAGCAGTACTACAAAGACCCCCACCAGCTTGAGCATCGGCGTCGGAGAGTTGGCGCTGATGTAAAAGCCCAGCAATGCGCCGCTCAGGCCAAGAAGCGGCTTGGCCGCGAGCACCCGTCCCAGCGGCAGCGACGCGGGGCGTCCGGCGAGGGACAGCAGCTTGTCGAGTTTGCGGACATACCCGGCGGGCGTCAGCCGGTAGCCGATCCGCTCCAGCAGGTTGCTGCGTTTCCGCTCCCCGAGCCCGGCAGTGTCCGCGCCGAGCGCGAGCATCCCCCGGATGGCCCGCTGCGATTTCCGGTCCACGGACAGCAGGGACCATCCGAGATAGCCCAGCGGCAGGGACACCAGCAGGAGGGCAAGAAGCACCACAGGACCCATCACTGCCTCAGAACTTCAGGTCGATGATCTTGCGCATCCACAGACCGCCGATCGTCATGAGGACGACCGACGCCGCAATCATGCCCCAGCCCAGGGGATGGGTGAACATGACGTTCATGTAGCCGGGATTGACCAGCATGAGCATGGCGACGATGCCGATCGGCATGGCCATCAGGATGTAGGCGGAGAACTTGCCCTCGGCCGCGAGCGACTTGATGTGCCCCTTGATCTCACTGCGCTCGCGGATGGTCTCGTTGACCTGGTCCAGGACCTCGGCGAGGTTGCCGCCCACCTCCCGATTGATCTGGATGGCCTGCGCTATCCAGGTGAAGTCCTCATTCCGCATCCGCTCGGCCGTGTCCGTCAGCGAGGCCAGCAGATCGCGGCCCAGGCTGGTTTCGGTGACCACCCGGCGCATTTCTTCCGACGTCGGGCTTTGCGATTCGGTGGCGGCCGCGTCAATGGCGCGCAGGATGCTGTGGCCTGCCCGCAGGCCGCCGGCGAGCAGCTGGAGCGTGTCGCCGAGCTGCTCATCGAACTTGCTCCGCCGTTTGCCCGCCAGAAAGCCGAGCACGAGGTGGCCGGCAAGCGGTGCCAGCAGAACGAGGAGGAGGGACAGCAAGGGTCCGGCGACAACCAGGCCTGCCAGCGCCCCTACGAACGCCCCGGCAGCCACCAGCACGAAGAAGTCGGCCTGGCTCAGACGCAGCCCTGCATTCTCGAGGGCGTCCCGGTTGAAGAGCCGGACCTTCCGTTGCGAGAAGAGTCCGTCCACCAGATGCACGGCAGAACCGGCGAACCGGGTGAGCTGCGAGTCGGGCTGGTTCTGGACGGGCCTTCGCCGGTCCAGCGGCACACTGGCCCCGCCCGGGACGATCAGAACGATCCCGAGCAGCAGCACCGCGGCGAAGAGCAGGCCTGCTCCAATCTGCAGGAGCGTCACGGCCGGCTCACAGCTTTCCGGCCGCGGTGAGGGGAGCCGCGAACACGCTGGGGGAGACGTGGATTCCGAGGTCCTCGAAGCGGTCGATGAACCGGGGGCGGATCCCGGTGGGGACCGGCTTGCCGAGGAAACGTCCATGGGCGTCAACGCCTGCGGAGTAGTCGAAGACGAAGGCGTCCTGGAGCGTGACGATGTCACCCTCCATGCCCTGGACTTCGGTGACGTGGGTGATCCGGCGGGTTCCATCACGGAGCCGGGAGATCTGGATAATCAGGTTCACCGCCGAGGCGATCTGCTCCCTGATGGCTCGCAAGGGCAAGTCCATACCCGCCATCAGGACCAGGGTCTCCAGGCGGGCGACGGCGTCGCGGGGCGAGTTCGAGTGCACCGTCGACAGCGAGCCGTCGTGGCCGGTATTCATAGCCTGCAGCATGTCCAGGGACTCTCCGCCGCGGACCTCACCCACCACAATCCGGTCCGGCCGCATGCGGAGCGAGTTCCGCAGCAGCTCGCGGATGGTGACCTCGCCCTTGCCCTCGGTGTTCGGGGGACGGCTTTCCAGCCGGACAACGTGCTGCTGCTGGATCTGGAGTTCCACGGCGTCCTCGATCGTCACGATCCGCTCCGTGTCCGGCAGGAAGGACGAGAGCACGTTCAGCAACGTCGTCTTTCCGGTCCCGGTACCGCCGGACACGATGATGTTCAACTTCGCCCGGACGCAGGCGTTCAGCAATTCGGCCATTTCCGGGGTCAGCGTGCCGAACTCGATCAGGTTCCGGACCGTCAGCGGCACCTTGCTGAACTTTCGGATGGTCAGTGAGGAACCCCCCACGGCGAGCGGGGGAATGACGGCATTGACGCGGGAACCGTCCTCGAGCCGCGCGTCCACCAGCGGGGATGACTCATCGATCCGGCGTCCCACCTTGGAGACAATGCGCTCGATCACCTTGCGCAGGTGGTCTTCGGAGCTGAAACGTGAACCGGTCAGCGTCAGTTTGCCTTGCCGTTCCACATAGATCTGGTCCATCCGGTTGACCATGATCTCGGTGACCGCAGGATCGTCCAGCAGCCGCTGCAACGGGCCGTAGCCTAGCACGTCGTCGGCCACGTCGCGGACGAGGCGGGAACGCTCCTCGGCGGAGAGCGGGACCTGCTCGGCGTCGATAATCCGGGTGAGTTCCTCCCGGGCCGAGGAGCGAAGTTCGTCTTCCTTGACGGCTGAATCGTTGAAGCGGGCGCCCATGCGTTCAAACAGGGCAGTCGCCGCTCGTTGCTTCAGGGCGGCGAAGGCATCGACCGGATGCTGCGTCTTTGACCGCTGCACATCCTGGGGGTCCGCGAAGCCGGCGTGGGGCACTGGAACGGTCGGTTCGACGACGACGGCGGCCGGCGGTGCCGCCGTCGGCCCGCTGCTACGGGACGTGGAAACGGCCGGTGGGGAGTCGGCGGGAGCTCCTTCGGCAGTACGGAGACGTTCGGAAAGCTTCACTTAGACCACCACCCGGCGGTGGAGCTTCTTCTGGGCCGTGGCGCGCCAGGCGGGGTCGAACCGTGCCACGAGCTGCCGGAGTCCTTTGACGGCGGGGTCCCTGCGTCCGTCCTGGAGCACCGGGATCCCGCGGTTGGTCGAGAACGCCACGGCTTTGGACCGGGGGATGCTGATATCCACCGGCGCGCCGATGGTCGCTTCAACGTCCTGGACGCTCAGCCCGGATTTGGAGTCGGCCATGTTCAGCACGACGTGCCGGGTCTCCGGCAGCAGATCCAGCCTGCGCAGGATATTGAGCCCGGACCGGAGCCCCCGGATGCTGGGAACGTCCATGGCGGTCACCCAGACCACGTCCGTGCATTGCTCCAGCGCTGCCAGCCCGATCTCCGGCAGCCCGGGTGCGGTGTCCACGATGACGTACTGGAACTGTTCCGCTAGCTGCTCGAGTAGCCGGCTGACCTGGTGCGGAGTGATGTTATCTGCTTCCTCCGGGGTCCTTGGAGCGCACAGGGCGTAGATGCTCCCCGGGTGGACGGTCAGGAACGCCTTGAGGACCAAGGAGTCCTGGCTCGCCGAGGCGGATACGGCATCCGTCACGGTGTGCTCCGGGTCGAGGTAGAGCCCGGACGCCACGTCCCCGAACTGGAGGTCCAGGTCCACAATGACCACACTCATCGGCGCCACTTTGCCCAGTCCGATGGCGATGTTGGTGGCAATCGTGGTCTTACCGACGCCGCCCTTGGGGGAGAAGACGCCGATGACCAGGCCTTTGCGGCCCTCCGGGTTCTTGTCCGCGCTGCTGGTGTTGGTGTTGCGGTTGCGGCTGGCAAAGGACTGGCAGGCGCGTTCCAGGAGCACCCGGATCTGCGCCGGGTCAGCGGCCGGGCTGAGGATGTCCCGGATGCCGGCACGCATGGCGAGCAGGACGAAGGCCGGATCCGCCTCGCCGACGAGGATGACGCTCAGCTCGGGCAGTTGCACGTCGAAGACTGTGGCGAGCCGCAGGGCGTCCTCCATCGGAATGTCAGGGCCCAGGATCAGCACCTCGGGACGTTCCTGGTTCAGGTTTGTGAACAGCTCGCCGGGATCGGCGGGATTGACGAACGCGAATGTCTGCAGACCGCCCGGGAGCCCGCCGGCCAGGGCTTGGCGGACCCGGGAATCGAAGTCGGTGTTGGGGGTGATGAGTACGAAGCGGCTCACTTGTAGACCTCCGGTTTCGTCATGATTCCAGGGCGCCCGGCGTCCGTCGCGTCGAGCGGCTCCTTGCTCAGCCAGATGCTGGCGTATTCCGACGCGTAGACAATTTTTGTGGCGTCAACATCGTTGACTGCGACCGTTAGCAGCAAGGATCCGGTGGGAAGCGAGGTGTCTTCGGCGGGTGCAGTGGTGCCGTCCGTTGAGGGCTGGGAAGCCGGGGTAGCCACGGGGGCGCGCTGCACCGCGGTCACCAAGACCTTGTGGATGGTCAGCTGCGTCGTTTCCTTCTCCGGCTTGGCTTCGAGCCCGCCGCCCTTCAAGGAAATGAAGATGCCGATGTGGTCACCTGCTACCAGCCGGCCACCAACAACGCGCTGGGGCTCCAGCTGGAAGGAGATTTCCTGCAGCCCCTTGGGCAGCTCCACGGATCCGCTCGCCTTGAGTTCCTCCGGCGCGATCAGCCGTTCCGTCAGCAGCTGTTCGCCCGGCAGCAGTTCGACGGCGGTGACTTTGCCGGCCAGGCCGTCGAGGCTTTTGACCGCGGACTTTGCGGCCGCGGTGCCGGGGAGCTTCTCGGTGGCGAGGAACGGCTGGAGGCTCTCCACGGAGGTTCCAGCAGGCACGGCCTTGGCCACCACCAGGACGTCCACCGGGTCGAGGCTCTGCACCGCCCGGGTGTCGGCTCCTTGCGCGTAGCTGACTACCAGGACCGCCCCGAGGATAGCCAATACGAGGGCGGCTATCCCTGCCAATAAGCGTGACTTCAAAGACTGCTCCTGAACGTATGAGTGAACGACATGCTGAAAACTATTGGACGAGGCGCACTATGTCGGTGCCGAAGTCCTCGGTGGTCACTCCGAAGGTGTAGCCATCTGCCAGCGACACGTACTCGATGAAGCTGCCGATGATCCCACGGCAGTTGTTGGTGCAAGCAACGGAACTCGGCACAAAGGCATTCGTGTTCTGGAACGATGTCGGAAGTTCGTCGTTGCCACTGAATTTCCAGCCCTTGACTTTGAACGCGGCGAAGGACACGAGCTTGTAGCTGGCGCCGGCCCCGGTTCCGGTCACCTTGTTGAAGACCGGCAACAGGGCAGTAACATCCTTGCCGGCCGTGATGTCGGCCGCCCACTTGAGCAGGGTACTGTCGCATACTCCGGGGTAGCTGTTGCCAGGGGCATTGCTGGCGTCCCCGGCGTTGATGTTGATCAGGCCTCCGCATACACCTGGATTGCTCGCGAGCCAGCCGAATCCGCCTGGAACGGCGGCCCCAGAGGGTCCATACATACAATCGGGATTTGCGTCGTCGCCGTGGCTCTGCAGCTGCTGCAGGTCGCCGTCGACGTGGTACTTGACCTGGCAAATGGAGAAGGCGAGGGGAAACGGCAATGGGCCCGCCACCGGCCGGCCCCAGTGCACGCTGGCGCCGGCGGTGACCTCCGCATCATTGAGGCCAAACACTCGCGCGAAAAACAGCGAGACCCTGTTGGGTTCCTTGCCTGCCTCCTGGGCGCCGGCCGTGACCGTGACGGTGCCGGCAGCCTTGTCCAGGACCAGCGAGGAGATATTGCTTTTCCCGTCGCCGGCATTGCTACTGGCCAGGTCGCGGGCTAGCGCCGACGTTGTGGAGCAGTCCGCGTCGTTGAGGTTGCGCGCACACTTCTGGGCGATGGCGAAGGCTGCTGAGTCAGCCCCATTGCGGAGCTGGGTCCGCTCGGCGTACAGCATGCCGACGTCGACGGCCAGTGCCGTGAAACCCAGTAGGGTCACCATCAGGATCGCCACCAGGACACTGATGGCTCCGCGCTCGCCGGGCCCCTCCCGGGGCGACCTTTTCAACCGTTGCACAGCATCACCCCCTTGCCTTCCATGGCAAACGGACCTGCGATGCCTGTCAGGGTGGACAGGTTGTAGGCGATCTTGAGTGTCATCTGGGCGCCGGGGGCGCATGTTGAGGGGCTGAACGTGATGTTGGCGTCGCTTAGCGCGGGTTGCAGCGAAACGGCTGCGTTCTTGGCCGCAGTTCGGGCGGCGGTTGGGTTGTTCCCGATCGCCATGACACGGACGCCTTCGCGGGCGGCGCTGGAAAGGGAGATCTGCACGTTGTATGCCCGGCCGAATTCCGTGATGCCCAGCAGCAGCATCACCAGGACGGGCGCGAGGAGAGCGAACTCCACCGCGACGGCGCCCCGTTCAGAGGTCGAGGACATAGGGTACCGCCTTCCTGGTTAGCTCTTCGACGGCGCCTGAAAAGTCTGGGTTGGGAAAGGTCGAAGCCTTCCCCAACCCAGTCCTATCGATCTCGGATGGTGTTACTGCGAGCAGCTGCCGTCTGCAGGGCTCGCGCCTGCCGTGTACACGCCGCCCTTTACGCTGCAGGACACGTTCTTGAATGTCTCGTTCAGTCCTCCACCGAGTGCCGTCACGGCGATGATGATCACGACGGCGATGAGGGAGACCATGATTCCGTATTCGACGGCGGTGGCGCCGCGCTGGTCGCGGCGAAGACGGACTGAAAGGCGGCTGAAAAAGGAACGCATGGGGACTCCTGAGTGTGGTGGGCAGCTGCTCTACGACAACGGTGAGATGAACGTGGGCTGGCCTGCTACGTGCACCTCGGCTGGAGGACGGGAGTGACTCCCGCGGCCGTGCCTGCAGCAAAGGTTTTGCCCGTGACCGAGCACTGTGCTTTGACGAAGGTCTCGTTCAAACCCCCGCCAAGTGCGGTGACTGCGATGATGATTACGACGGCGATGAGCGAAACCATGATGCCGTATTCGACGGCGGTGGCACCGCGCTGGTCACGGCGAAGACGGGCTGCGAGACTGGAGAAAAACGAACGCATTGGGACTCCTGAGCGAGTTCGGCGGCTGGCCCTGCACCAGCACTGAATGGAACTTAGCAATCACCGACACGCCGACGATTCGACTTTGACGCATCTTGTGCTAAGGCTTTCCAAACTGCACATTTCCTGTGCGTTCCCTGCGTGGATCCTGCGCATCACCCTTTTGCACGGCGACTGCCAAGGCCATTTATTAGCGAAGACTCCGGAAGCACGGCGACCGCCCCCTGGCGGGTTGTGCGCCGAATACAGTTGCCGAAATCGGGATACCGAGTTCGGCAAAGCGATCCGTGAAGCGCGGCCGGACGCCACTAGGCACCGGTTTCCCGAGGAACCGCCCGCTCGCGTCGACTCCGAGGGTATCGGGCCGGGCGATGGCGTCCCGGGGCGAGTTGGCGTGCACCGTAGAGATGGAGCGGTCGTGGCGGGTAATCATGGCCTGCAGCATGTCCAGGCACTCGCCGCCGCGGACTTCGCCCACCACGATCCTGTCCGATCGCATTCGCAGCGAGTTCCGCACGAGGTCCCTGATGGAGACCTCGCCCTTGCCCTCGATGTTCTGCGGCGGGTCTCGAGCCGCACGACATGGTCCTGGGGGAGCTGTAGTTCGACTGCATTCCTCGATCGTGACGATACCGTCCGTGGCCGGGATGAATGAAACCCGCTACCCCGGCATCGGACTCATCCTGCGCTACGAAATCAAATACCTCACGTGACACCCCACACGGATTACCTCACCTTGTCAGGAGCCCTGGAGCCGGCCTTCGCCGAAGCGGTTCCGCCCGTAGGGGTTCCGCGCGAACACGTGTCTGCGGGCGCCGCCGCGCGCAGGATGACCAGCGCCTCGACGTCGATCAGCCTTCGGGCGCCGGTCCTCGAGTCCACGATCCAGAACAAATCGATGGACGCCACCGTCTGGGAGACTCGTCCCCGGTGGAAGAGCTTGCCGTTGTGCCATGCCTCGATCTCGTCCCCGACTGACAGCTCTGAGCTCGAATGGACCTGCCGGGCCTCCTCTGCAGCCATGGCTGCTCCTTCCCCGCGTTCCAGCTGTTCCGTTATCCGCCTCCAGCCTGCATCCGGAACATTTCGGCGGCATTTCCGCGCGGTGATTTCCTTGTGTCGCCAGCCCGGGCCGGACTGCCATGATGTGTGAAGCGACCTGGAGGAGAACCATGACGGAGCACCATTACGACGGAGGCAGGGACGAAAGCACAGCGGCGCAGCTGTGGGATGAGAGGTACAGCAGCCGCGCGAAGGTGTGGAGCGGACGGCCGGATCCGCAACTGCTGGTCGAGGCGTCCGAGCTGCCGCCGGGCCGCGGCCCATGCCCGGGGGAGGGATCAGGCCGGAAAGATCGAGTGGGTGTGGCAGGATCTTGCCACGTGGGTGCCGGAACGGCTGTACGAGCTGGTCACCGCCCAGTTCCTGCACTCGACGCTGATGCCGTGCTGCGAGCCACCCGCTTGGAAGCGCACTGACCGCAGCGCATCCGAAGCGCCCACTAAGCCCCCAACCAGCTGACAATAGTTGAAGTTTGGCGCGGGCGGTTCGGGCACCCAAACCGGCAACAATTGCGAGTCGCTTGGGCGGCATGATGACCCTCAGGGAGTTATCCCGTACCCCAAATTACCGCCGTACGATTCGGCCGGAATGGCCTTTTTTGCTGCTCTCATTTCGGCCTCGCAAGGTTCGGGAAGCGTCCACCGGACGAGAAACGTCCGAGTAGTTTCCCGCGCGCGGTGCCAAAAAAGCAGGTATTCACCACCCGTGTGCCCCTCTGCCACTGCAACGTAGCTTGACGGTAGGCAGCCGGCCAAAGTCGTTGGGGCAGTACAAAGACCTGCAGCTTCCCTCCTACAATTCGGTCTCGATTCATTTCCGGGACGTCCTGCGTATTGTCTACGCCGGATGCTGCAACACGTCTAAATGACTTATTCCAGACTGTTGTAAGGGGTACCATGCGTGCTTTAGTAACGGGCGGGGCCGGGTTTCTTGGCTCCCATTTATGCGAAGCGTTATTGGAACGCGGGGATTCGGTAGTTTGCGCCGACAACCTGTCGACCGGTCGCCGCAACAATATCGCCGCCTTTTCGAATCATCCGCGGTTCACGTTTATGCGCACCGACGTCAGCACGTCGCTGCGGGTGCGGGGACCGGTGGATGTGGTTGCCCACCTGGCCAGCCCCGCTTCGCCGCCTGACTACCATCGCCTGCCGCTCGAGACCCTCGCCGTGGGCAGCAGGGGCACCGAGAATGCCCTGAAACTTGCCGCATTAAAGGGCGCACGCTTTGTCCTTGCCTCCACCAGCGAGGTGTACGGCGATCCGATTGTCCATCCCCAGACGGAGAGCTACTGGGGCAACGTCAGTTCAGTGGGGCCGCGCAGCGTCTACGACGAAGCCAAACGCTTTGCCGAAGCCATTTCCATGGCCTATGCCCGCAGCCTTGGCGTAAATGTCGGGATTGTCCGGATTTTCAATACCTTCGGCCCCCGGATGCGCGCCGAGGACGGCCGGGTGGTCTCGAGCTTCGTAGCCCAGGCGCTGAACGATGATCCGCTGACGATCTACGGCGACGGCCTGCAGACACGAAGCTTCTGCTTCGTCGACGACCTCGTGCGCGGAATCGTGGCGATGATCGACAGCCGCGAAACCGGACCGATCAATCTGGGCAATCCGGTGGAACGCACCATGCTCGAACTGGCGGAGCTCGTCCTGGAGTTCACCGGCTCGCGGTCCAAGATCGAGTTCCATCAGTTGCCCGCGGATGATCCGACCCGGCGGCGGCCGGATATCAGCCTTGCCCAGGACCTGCTGGGATGGCGCCCCAGGGTCTCAACCGAAGAGGGACTGCATCGCACCGTCGACTACTTCCGGTCCCATCAGGGGGAAGTCTCGGCAGCCGCCGGCAGCATCGCCGGCGCCCAGTTCGAGGGCAACCGCTCGAACGTATCGCGGCAGAACACCCCGGCCATGGCCCGGTTGGCCTGACCACACCCACAGTTCTCCAGGCTGCCTGGACCATCAGGCCAGCAGTCGCCATCTGAAGGAGGCCAGCATGCGCATCACCGTTATTGGAACAGGGTATCTCGGGGCAGTCCACGCCGCAGGCATGGCTGAGCTGGGACACGACGTCCTCGGAGTGGACGTCGACGCCGACAAGATCGAAAGTCTGTCCCGCGGCCACGCCCCGTTTTTCGAACCAGGATTCCCCGAGCTTCTCCGCAATAACATTGCGGCCGGCCGGTTGAAGTTCTCCACCTCTTTGAAGGAGGCCGCTGAATTCGGCGACGTCCACTTCATCTGCGTCGGCACGCCGCAACGTCCCGGATCGACCGCAGCAGACATGAAATACGTCGACGCCGTCATCGAGGGTTTGGTGCCCAACCTCAACCGCGCGTCCCTGATCGTCGGCAAATCAACCGTTCCGGTGGGGACGGCGGCACGGCTTTCCACCATGGTTGCCGGACTTGCGCCGGTTGGTGCCAAGGTCGAGGTCGCCTGGAACCCCGAATTCCTCCGCGAAGGCTTCGCCGTTAATGACACCCTGCATCCGGACCGGCTGGTGGTCGGAGTCACTTCTGCCGAGGCCGATGACACGCTTCGTGAGGTGTACAGGACCATTCTCGAGGCCGGGACGCCCTACATATCCACGGATGTGGCCACCGCCGAGCTTGTCAAGGTCTCTGCCAACGCCTTCCTCGCCACGAAGATCTCGTTCATCAACGCCATCTCCGAAATCTGCGAGGCCGTCGGGGCTGACATCATGCCGCTGGCCGCCGCGCTCGGCCATGATGCCCGGATCGGAAACCGCTTTCTGTCACCCGGCCTGGGCTTCGGCGGCGGATGCCTGCCCAAGGACATCCGGGCCTTCCTTGCCCGGGCGGAAGAACTCGGCATCGAGGAGTCGCTCACCTTCCTCAGGAATGTAGACTCCATCAACGTCAACCGCCGCCAACGCGCCGTCAACCTTGCCCGGGACATGCTCGGCGGCTCTTTGGAGAACAAGAGAATTGCCGTGCTGGGCGCAGCCTTCAAACCAAACAGCGACGACGTGCGGGACTCACCGGCGCTGTGCGTGGCAAATGCGCTGCAGAGCCAGGGGGCAAACGTCCGGGTCCACGACCCCGAGGCCGTAGAGAACGCACGTGCCAGCTATCCGGGCCTGAACTACACCACCGAAGTGGACAAGGCCTTCGAAGGGGCCCAACTCACCGTGCATCTCACGGAATGGCAGGAGTACCGTCAGCTTGACCTCGCGCACCTGTCCACCCTGGTAACGAGTCCCTGCATCCTCGATGCCCGGAACACACTGGACATCGACCACTGGCGTGCTGCCGGCTGGACCGTCCGCGCCATGGGCCGGCCCACGCGGTGAATGACGCCCACGGAGGAGGCGAACCATCATGACAAAACCCATTGCTTTGGTGACCGGCGGTGCCGGATTCATCGGAAGTCACTGCTGCCTGGACCTTCTCCTCAACGGCTACGACGTCGTTGTGGTCGACAACCTCGTCAACAGCTCTGCAGCCGCCGTCGACCGTGTTGAGCGGATAAGCGGCAGCGACGTGGCCTTCTACGAAATCGACATTGCCGACCAAGCCGCCCTAGGCACTGTCTTCGAGAATCACGACGTCGACGTGGTGGTCCATTTCGCCGCGTACAAAGCGGTCGGCGATTCCATGAACCGGCCACTGGAGTACTACGGCAACAACCTCACGGGCTTGCTGAGCCTGCTGAACGCCATGCGGAATGCGGAGGTAAAGCACCTGATCTTCTCCTCCTCCTGTTCCATCTATGGGGACGCCACCGAACGTCCCATCACGGAAGGTTCGCCCCCGCGTCCGACCAATCCCTATGCCCAGAGCAAATGGATGTCGGAGCAAATCCTGGCCGATATCTGCGCCCGCTACCCGGACTGGTCCGTGACAGCGCTGCGCTACTTCAACCCTGCGGGCGCCCATGAGAGCGGGGAGATCGGCGAGGATCCCAGCGGGATGCCGGGCAACGTCGTCCCCTACCTCACCCAGCTCGCAGCCGGACGGCATGAAGAACTCAAGATTTTTGGTTCCGACTACCCCACGCCGGACGGAACAGCTGTCCGGGACTACATCCACGTGATGGACGTCGTCGAAGGGCACCGACTGGCGCTCGAAACCGGCCCGGTCCCCGGGTTCCGCCGCTACAACCTGGGCACGGGCGTGGGCACGTCCGTGCTGGAACTTGTCCGGGAATTCGCCGCTGTCATCGGGCGTCCGATTCCCTACCGGCTGGCCGATCGGAGGCCGGGCGACGTCCCCGCGCTGATCGCCTCGCCGGACCTCGCCCACGCCGAACTCGGTTGGACCGCTCGCCGGAATCTCACCGATATGTGCCAGGACGCCTGGCGGTTCCAGCAAATGCATCCCCTCGGCTACGAGGGCCTGATAACCACCATGGGGAGCTCGCGATGACCAGCAATCTGATTGGCAGCCGTGACCGGACCACGCAACGGTTCCTGACCTCCACAGAAACGGCGAAGGTATTCACGCCCGGACAGCAGCTCCAGTACGCGGGACTGGTGGTTGCCTGGGTCCTCCTGAGTGGCTACTTCTGGCTCTGGTGGCTGCACCCGGGGCACTTTGGAAACCCGCTGCTCTTCACGCTCGTCTCCGGGGCGCTCTTCTACGGGCTGACACTGCTCCCCTCGATCTACCTCTTCTATCTGGGGTACATGCGCAGGCCCGTCCCGGTCGGCGTCGATGAGGTTCCCGCCGGTCAGATTGGCAAGGTGGCGGTGGTGACCCTGACGGTGCCAGGATCTGAATCCCTCAGCATCGTCCGCAGGCAGATGCTGGCGATGCGCGGCATCACCTATCCGCACGACAGCTGGATCCTGGTGGACAAGGAACCCTCGCCGGCCATCGAAAAGATGGCCCGCGAGCTCGGTGTCTCCTACTTTTCCCGGCATGACGAGCGGGCCTGGGGTGCGGACGGCGTTGAAGCCTGGAACCAGGCCGCGCCGCCCTTCCAGACCAAAACCAAAGCCGGCAACGTGAACGCGTGGCTCGACAGATACGGCGCCGGCTACACGCACTTCACGCAGCTGGACATCGACCACGTTCCCGCCCCCAACTATCTGGACCGGGTCCTTGGCTACTTCCGAAACAGGCGTGTGGCCTGGGTCCAGGCCCCCAGCGTCTACGGGAACCACGAGCACTGGACGGCGAGGGGCTCCGCGGAACAGGAACTGGTGCTCCAGGGACCGCTCCAGATGGGATTCTTCGGGTTCTGCCGGACCCCCTTCATCATCGGCAGCCACTGCACGTACGACATGCAGGCCATCCGGGGCATCGGCGGATTCCAGCCGACGAGGGCCGAAGACCACCTCGACACGGTCGTCCTCGCTTCCAAAGGCTACGAAGGGGTCTTCCTGCCGGAGGTCATCGCCGTCGGGGACGGGCCGGAGAACTTCAGCTCGTACTGCGCCCAGCAGTTCGCCTGGGCCTATTCAATGATCCAGGTCCTCTTCACCTTCACTCCGCGGCTCATCCGGAAGTATTCGCCACGCCAGGCGCTGCAGTTCCTGTTCGTCCAGACCTGGTACGCCGCATGGTCGCTGACGACGCTCCTGCTGTTCTTCGCTCCGCTGATCTCGCTGGCCGTGGACGCCCCCATCTCACGGGTGGGATTCATCGATTTCTTCCTCCACAGCGTGCCGGTTGCCAGCACCGCAACGGGCATCTGGCTGTGGAGCCTCCGCTGGCAACACCCCAGAGGTCTCTGGCTCAGCTGGCGGGGGGTGGTGCTACACGTATCGCGGTGGGTTACAGTCCTCAACGCGTTCATTCAGGTCATCCTGCGCGTCAAGAAGCCTTACATGATCACGGTCAAGGGCATGACCGAGGCCGGGATTCCCCGTTTCCGGTTTGCCCAGCTGGCACCGTACTTCCTCCTGGTCCTTGCCTCGCTTGCAGCCTGCTGGTTCTTCATCGCCCGGGTGGGGCACAGCCCGAACCAAGGCATGATGTTCTTCGCCCTACAGGGTGCCCTGCTGTTCTGCCTCCTCATCGTCGTCGTCGTGGCCCAGGACCTCCGCACCCTGAGCAACGCGGGCGTCGCCTGGAGCCGCACGGTCCGGGCACGGGTCGCGCCCCTGGCCGCATCCGGCTCGCTCATTCTGCTGTTCCTCGTCACGGCTATCGCGGCGGCCGGCCCTATCTGGCAGGCTGTGACCAGCGCATGAACGGAACCTAGCCGGGGGCTCATGACAGGTACAGAGTTGACTATCCGCGGGCGCGCATCCTCGTTCCGCTCTTCGCGCTGGCGAGTAAAGCTGCTCCTGGCCCTCTCCGGAGTGCTTGCGGTGGCGCTGGTCGGGGCGGCCATAAACCACCCCATCCCTTCGCCAACGCTCAGGATCCGCGGCGCAGACATCTCCTTCACGCTGCAGGAAGAAGCTATCCGGCAGTTTGTCAGCGACAACGGCCGGGAAGCTCCCATGGAGCAGATCCTGGCGAGCCACGGATCGAACTTCGTCCGGCTCAGGCTGTGGGTGAACCCTGCGCCCGGTACGAGCGACTTGAAATCCGCCCTGGCACTCGCCCGCCGGGCGCATGCCGCCGGGCTCAAGTTACTCCTGGATTTTCACTATTCGGATTCCTGGGCGGACCGGACCACCCAACAACCCCCCGCAGCATGGCAGGGACTCAGCCAGGAAGAGCTGGCCTCCACCGTGGAGCGCTACACGCGCGGGGCGGTGGGTGACTTCGCCCGGCAAGGCACCCCTGCCGACATCGTCCAGATCGGCAACGAGATCACCCGCGGGTTGCTCTGGCCATACGGTCAGATCTACTCGCCGGCCGGTGAAAACTGGGCGGGGGCCAGCCAGTTGATAAACGCCGGGGCCAAGGGTGCCAGGGACGGAAATCCTGCCCAGACGCCCCTGATCATGATCCACAGCGACACCGGGGGCGACCAAGACGCCTCCGTCCACTTCTACGACCAGCTCCAGCAGCACGGCGTCAGCTTCGATCTGATCGGCCTGACGTACTATCCGTTCTGGAACGGTTCCCTCGCTGACCTGGACCGCAACCTCCGCGCTCTCGCCTATCGATACGGCAAAGACATCATTTTGGCGGAGACGGCATACCCATGGACGCTCTCCAGCAGCGGGAACGTCCCAAGCGTTGTCTCGACAAACGAGGCGCTGCCTGACGCCACGGCCTACCCGCCGACCCCGCAGGGACAAGCGAAGTTCTTCGCGGCGCTCAACAGCGTCCTTCGCGGAGTGCCGAACGGGCACGGCGCGGGGTACTTCATCTGGGAGCCGGGCTGGCTGCCCGGTGTAGGCGCGGATGCCCGGACCGGCAACGCCCACAGCAACCTCACCCTGTTCGACTGGCGGGGCCATGGCCTCCCGGCCCTCGACGCCTTCAGGCCCACGGGAAAGGCCGGCGGATGATCCGTCGTCGCACGCCGAATCAACTACGGCCGGAGTGCCTCCAGGGCCGGCCAGCTTGCAATTGGTGCCGCCGCGCAGGGCGCAGCCCGAGCTATGGAAGCAGCAGAATCGCGGCGAGGCCGGCCGCCAGCATGGACGGGCCGTAGGCGACTTCCTGTGGCTTGTTTCCGCGGTTTTTCAGCACGAGCACCAGCGCGGCGATGCCGCCCGCCACGAAGCCCAGGGCCGCTCCGTAGAACAGCTGTGACCAGCCTAGGTAGCCTAAGTACAGCCCGAGGGGTGCTGCGAGCTTCACATCGCCCATTCCGAGACCGTTTCGGCTGGTCAGGGCCATGAAGAGGTACAAAGCGAACAATATTACGGCGCCGGCCACGCCCCGCAGCAGGTTTTCCGAAGCTCCGTGTGCACCGGCGGAGACCGTCAGCAGGACCAATCCCGCCCCCAGCAGCGGCAGGACGAGCCGGTCGGGCAGCAGATGGTGGACAACATCGATCCGGGACAACTGCACGCCGGTGACTACCAGGACCAGATAAGCCGCCAGCTCCGGAGAGGCGCCAAAACGCCACGCGAGCAATGCGGACAGTACAAAGGTGACGGCCGCCGTCGTGATTCTCAGCGGGGTGGACGGTGTGCCCGCCAGCTGGGGCAGGATGCGGCGGATGAGGAGTTCGGCCAGCAGCCCCAGGCACAGTCCGGCGGCTCCGACTGCTATCAGGAGCAGCGTGGTCGCGGAACCTGTTACTACGGGATCGGACACAGTACCTCCAGGGATGCGGCGGGCCGGCGGCGGGCGGGATGCATCCGGACACCCCATTTTGACCCAGCCGCCCGACTTCCGCTATTCTTGGTAGTCGTTGTGCGTGTCCTTTCTCGATGATGCGTGTCCGCTTGAGAATCCGGTTGCAGGATAGCTACTCAACGTACACATTCGAGACCTCAGGATGACTGGTTACATAGAGCCCTCACCTCTGTTCCGGTAGCGCATAGATAGTAGGTTCACCTCCGCGTGACGCCTAAAACAAGAACGCCAGAACAAGAACGAGGCAAACACCGTGCGTACGTACACCCCGAAGCCCGGCGATATCAACCGCCAGTGGCACGTCATTGACGCCACAGACGTTGTCCTTGGTCGTCTCGCGAGCCAGACCGCAATCCTGCTGCGCGGCAAGCACAAGGCCACCTTTGCGTCCCACATGGACATGGGCGACTTCGTCATCATCATCAACGCTGAAAAGGTTGCCCTCACCGGCGCCAAGCTGGAGCAGAAGCGCGCATACCGCCACTCCGGCTACCCGGGCGGCCTGACCTCAGTCAACTACGCAGAGCTGCTGGAATCCAATCCGGTCCGCGCTGTGGAGAAGGCCATCAAGGGCATGCTCCCCAAGAACTCCCTCGCTGCACAGCAGCTGGGCAAGCTGAAGGTCTACCGCGGTGCAGAGCACCCGCACGCCGCTCAGCAGCCCAAGACTTTCGAAATCACCCAGGTCGCCCAGTAGTCCTGGCCACCAACCAACTTTTAATCAAGGAGAATCGTGGCTCAGAACGAAGAGACCACCGAGGCCGTCGTGGCTGAGGAAAACCTGACCAGCTACACCTCGGAAAGCGGTCCTGCGGAAGCAGAAGCGCCCAAGAAGGAACGCCCGGCACTGACCGTCGCCGGCGCGGCAGTTGGCCGTCGCAAGGAAGCCGTCGCACGCGTCCGCATCGTGCCCGGTACCGGCAAGTGGATCATCAACGGCCGCGAACTGGCCAACTACTTCCCGAACAAGCTGCACCAGCAGGATGTCAACGAACCCTTCAAGATCCTCGATCTTGATGGCGCCTACGACGTCATTGCCCGCATCCACGGTGGCGGCATTTCCGGCCAGGCCGGTGCCCTGCGCCTCGGCATCGCCCGTTCACTGAACGAGATCGACACCGAGAACAACCGCGCCACCCTGAAGAAGGCCGGCTACCTCCGCCGCGACGCACGCGTCATCGAGCGTAAGAAGGCTGGTCTCAAGAAGGCCCGCAAGGCCCAGCAGTACTCCAAGCGCTAAAAAACGCCTGCCCAGCAGGTGGCCGCTGACGCGACCGCTTGCACGAAAGCCCGTTCCGCCCCTTGTGGCGGGGCGGGCTTTCGCCTTTTAAGCCGCCCACTTGGTCCCCCGGACGGACCCCGGGGCCGGAATTTCCGTCCCATCGTCTAAACTTGACCCGATGTCTAGATTATTTGGAACAGATGGTGTCCGAGGCTTGGCGAACGGCCTGCTGACCGCCGAGCTGGCGTTGCAGCTGGCTCAGGCGGCCGCCGTCGTGCTGGGCCATGACCGCAATACCACCGGAACACGCCCCCGCGCCGTGGTTGCCCGTGACCCCCGCGCGAGCGGTGAGTTCCTCGCGGCTGCCGTGGAAGCGGGGCTTTCCAGCTCCGGGATCGACGTTTATGACGCGGGCGTGCTTCCCACTCCGGCAGCGGCCTACCTGGTGGCCGACCTGGACGCAGACTTCGGCGTGATGATCTCCGCCTCCCACAACCCCGCCCCCGACAACGGCATTAAGTTCTTCGCCCGCGGTGGCCAGAAGCTTCCCGACGACGTCGAGAACGCCATCGAGGAGCAGTTGGGCAGGGAGCCCATGCGGCCCGTCGGCGGCGAAGTGGGCCGCATCCAGCGCTTCTCGGACGCCGAGGACCGGTATATCGTGCACCTGTTGGGCACCCTACCGCACCGCCTGGATGGGCTCAAGGTCGTCCTGGATTGCGCCCACGGAGCAGCCAGCGGCTGTTCCCCGCACGTCTTCAAGTACGCAGGCGCTGATGTGATTGTGATCGGCGCCGAACCGGACGGCCTCAATATCAATGAGGGCGTCGGCTCAACCCATTTGGGACCGCTGAAGCGCGCCGTCCTGGAATACGGGGCAGACCTGGGCATCGCGCACGACGGCGACGCGGACCGCTGCCTCGCCGTGGACCACGAAGGCAACGAGGTTGATGGCGACGAGATCATGGCCATCCTTGCCGTCGCTCTGAAGGCTTCCGGGAAGCTCACGGACGATGTCCTGGTGGCCACCGTCATGAGCAACCTCGGACTCAAGATCGCGCTCCGCGAGGCCGGCATCAGCCTGCGCGAAACCGGCGTGGGTGACCGCTACGTACTCGAGGAAATGCGCGCAGGCGGGTTCAACCTCGGCGGCGAACAGTCCGGTCATGTCATCTTTGCCGACTACGCGACGACGGGCGACGGTGTCCTCACAGGTCTGCAGCTTGCCGCCCAGGTGGCCCTCACCGGACGTCCCCTGAAGGAGCTGGCCACGGTGATGACCAAGCTCCCGCAGGTCCTCATCAACGTCAACGGCGTCGACCGCACCCGGGTGAAAGGCGACGCAGCCGTCGCTGAGGCTGTGGCCCTCGCAGAAGCCGAACTTGGTGACACCGGGCGGGTCCTGTTGCGTCCCTCCGGAACCGAACCGGTGGTGCGCGTGATGGTGGAGGCCGCGAACCAGGAGACCGCCCAGGCCGTGGCTGAACGTCTGGCGCAGGTGGTCCGCACCGAACTGGCCCTGACGCTCGTTTCAGACTGAGCGGGGCGCTACAGGTAGGCTGGCGCAGCCTCGAGGCCGAAGTACTCCTCCAGCGTTTCGATGCCCCGGTTCTTCATCTCGGTGGCTTCCGCGGATCCGATATAACGCAGATGCCAGGGCTCGTAGTAGTAGCCGGTGATGCCTTGGAGCATCCAGGGGTAGCGCACCACGAATCCGAACAGGTGGGCATTGGCCTTGGCCCAGGCTGCTGCCGGCTGATCGGCGAAGCACGGCTGGAAACTGCACGCCCCGCTGCCGTCGCCGATATCGAAAGACCAGCCTGTCTGATGCTCGGAATGGCCCGGACGGGCGGAGGCGGTGTCCGCCGCGGCCTGTCCCTGCGATTTCACATAGCCGTTGTAGGTGGCCGCTTGCGTGGCATAGGAACGGTATCCGCTGGCGAGCGTCATGGTGACGCCAGCCCCGGCCGCAGCCGCAAACATCTTCTCCGCAGCTGCCGCCGTCGTGCTGTTCAGCTGTGCGGCTTCGCCGGAGACCGCGAGGCGAACGGCGGGCCGGACGAGGTCTGCCGGCTTGTAGGTGGAGGGTGACAGCGGGCGGTGCTTGTTGACGACCACCCACGGACTCGCCGGATCACTGAGCGAGTGCTGCGGCGCTGCCGCGGCCACCGGTGCGGTGGGCACCCGGACCGCCGGGGCCGTCTCCGTGGTCGGCGTACTGCCCGGGACCGGCTCGCCGGCGGTGGCCGCTGCGGAGGCCGAGGCGGGCGGGGGCACGCTGGCACCGGGGGCCGGCGTCGCCGTCGTGCCTGCCGTGCTGGACACCAGGCCGGAGGCCGGGGCGGACGACGGCGGCTGGGGCGCTCCGGGGGCGCACGCGGCGAGGGCCGTCAGGCCGGAACCGGCCAGGAACAAGCGGCTGAAGGCTCGCCGGCTGGGGATTGCCTGGCCGGAGTCCGGCACGGCTGCCGGGACGACGGCGCCGTCGTGGCACACCTGTGCTACACCTTCCTCAGAAGCATGCGGCGGATGGAATGGTCGGCGTCCTTGGTGAGGACCAGCTGTGCCCGACCCCGGGTGGGGAGGACGTTCTCCTCCAGGTTCGGCTCATTGATGCGCTTCCAGATATCCCGGGCAGTCTGCTCGGCCTCGGCGTCCGAGAGCGTGGCGTAGCGGTGGAAGTAGGATTCCGGCTGCGCGAAGGCCGTGGTGCGCAACTTGCGGAAACGGTCCACGTACCACTCCTCGATGTAGCTCGTTTTGGCATCAACATAGATGGAAAAGTCGAAGAAGTCACTCAGCGCCAGGCCCTGCCGGCCATCGTGCCTGGGCCGGGCCGGTGCCAGGACATTGAGTCCCTCCACGATCAGCACGTCGGGGCGCCGGACCACGACTTCCCTGCCCGGCACAATGTCATACGTCACGTGGGAGTACCACGGCGCCCGGACTTCCTCGGCGCCGCCTTTGATTTCGCTCACAAAGCGGAGCAGCGCCCGGCGGTCATAGGACTCAGGAAAGCCCTTGCGTTCCAGCAGCTGGCGGCGCTTCAGTTCGGCCAGCGGGTAGAGGAAACCGTCCGTGGTGATGAGTTCCACGTTGGGCGTGCCGGGCCAGCGCCGGAGCATTTCCCGGAGCACCCGGGCGATGGTGGACTTGCCCACAGCAACCGAGCCGGCGACGCCGATCACGAACGGCGTGCGCTGGGTCTGCTCGCCAAGGAATGTGGTGGTTGCCGAGTGCAGCTGGCCGGCCGCCTCCACATACAGGTGCAGGAGCCGGGACAGGGGGAGGTAGACCTCGCGGACTTCCTTCATGTCGAGCGGATCGCCGAGGCCCCGCAGGCGCAGCACATCCTCTTCATTGAGGGGCTGCTCCATCTGGGCGGCGAGCCGGGACCAGGTCTGCCGGTCCAGCTCCACGAACGGGGAGACGCCGTCGCCGTTCGCTTCATTGCGTTGCAAAGTCACCCTAGAGATTCTGCCCTTCACCGGCCTGAGAGCGAAATGGACGGGTCCGTACCACCCGGCCGGACCGAAGCGGGATGGCTGTCAAACCGGTTCATCCTACGTCGGCGGTCCGGGAAACCGGCTAGGCTTGAGTCCATGTGTGGAATCGTTGGATATGTGGGCCACTCCGCTGGCCGGACAAATACTGGACACAATGCCCTGGACGTTGTCCTCGAGGGCTTGCGGCGCCTTGAGTACCGGGGCTACGACTCGGCGGGCATCGCCGTCGTGGCGGACGGGACCATTTCCTCGCGCAAGAAGTCGGGCAAACTGAGCAACCTGATCGCAGAGCTCGAGGCCAACCCGCTGCCTGAATCCTTGACCGGCATCGGTCACACCCGCTGGGCCACCCACGGCGGACCGACGGACCAGAACGCGCACCCGCACCTGGCCGACGGCGGGAAGCTGGCGCTGATCCACAACGGCATCATCGAAAACTTCGCCGAACTCAAGCTGGAGCTCGTGGGCAAGGGAGCGAAGTTCCTCTCCGAGACGGACACCGAGGTTGCCGCCGCCCTGCTGGCCGACATCTACCGGAACCAGCTGAACGGCGACCTCTCCAAGGGCGGCCTGACCAAGGCCATGCAGCTTGCCTGCCAGCGCCTCGACGGCGCCTTCACCCTGCTCGCCGTTCACGCCGACCAGCCCGACGTCGTCGTGGCGGCACGCCGCAACTCACCGCTCGTGGTGGGCCTCGGCGAGGGGGAGAACTTCCTGGGCTCCGACGTCTCCGGTTTCATTGACTACACGCGCCGCGCCGTCGAGCTGGGCCAGGACCAGATCGTCACCATCACCGCCGACTCCGTGGAGATCACCGACTTCTACGGTGCACCGGCCGAAGGCAAGGAATACAAGGTCGACTGGGACCCGGCCTCGGCGGAAAAGGGCGGCTTCCCGTCCTTTATGGAAAAGGAAATCCACGACCAGCCGGACGCCGTGCTGCAGACCCTGCTGGGCCGCTCCGACCTCCACGGCAAGCTGACGCTGGACGAAGTCCGGATCGACCCGCAGCTGCTCAAGAGCGTAGACAAGATCATCGTCCTGGCCTGCGGCACTTCCGCCTACGCCGGGCAGGTCGCGAAGTACGCGATCGAGCACTGGTGCCGGATCCCCACCGAGGTGGAGCTCTCGCACGAATTCCGTTACCGGGATCCGATCGTCGACGAGAACACCCTGATCGTCTCCATCTCCCAGTCCGGCGAGACCATGGACACGCTCATGGCCGTCCGCTACGCCAAGGAACAAGGCGCCAAGACGGTCTCCATCTGCAACACCAACGGGTCCACCATCCCGCGTGAATCGGATGCCGTCCTCTACACGCACGCCGGACCGGAAATCGCCGTCGCCTCCACCAAGTCGTTCCTTGCACAGATCACCGCCGCCTACCTGCTGGGCCTGTATCTGGCACAGTTGCGCGGCAACAAGTTCCAGGGCGAGATCAAGGACATCCTGGCCGACCTCCGAAAGATCCCGGCCAAGATCCAGCAGATCCTGGACAACGAGGGCCAGATCAAGGAACTCGGCCGCTCCATGGCCGACGCCAAGTCCGTACTGTTCCTGGGCCGCCACGTCGGCTTCCCTGTCGCGATGGAAGGTGCACTCAAGCTCAAGGAGCTCGCCTACATCCACGCCGAAGGCTTCGCCGCCGGCGAACTCAAGCACGGTCCCATCGCTTTGATCGAAGAGGGCCAGCCGGTCTTTGTGGTGGTCCCGTCACCGCGTGGCCGGGATTCTCTGCACGCGAAGGTGGTCTCCAACATCCAGGAGGTCCGGGCACGCGGCGCCAAGACCATCGTGATCGCGGAAGAGGGCGACGAGGCGGTCAAGGCCTACGCCGAGCACGTCTTCTACATTCCGGAGACGCCGACGCTGCTGGCGCCGCTGCTCAGCACCGTCCCGCTGCAGATCTTCGCGCTCGCTCTCGCCTCCGCCAAGGGCTACGACGTGGACCAGCCGCGCAACCTGGCCAAGAGCGTGACCGTAGAATAGCCGCATGATTGTTGGCATTGGCGTAGACGTCGTAGACATTGAACGGTTCGGCCGGCAGCTGGAGCGCACCCCCGGGCTGCGCGACAGGCTGTTCGTGCCGGCCGAGCGCGAACTGAACACGCGGTCCCTGGCCGCCCGGTTCGCCGCCAAGGAAGCCGTGGCCAAGGTCCTGGGGGCTCCTGCCGGCATGAACTGGCAGGACTGCTGGATCGGGCTGGACCAGAACGGCCCCACGGTCCAGGTCAAGGGCACCGTGCTGGCCGTGGCCGAGTCGAAGGGCGTCAAGCGCTGGCACCTCTCGATGAGCCACGACGGCGGGATCGCCACCGCGACGGTTCTCGCCGAAGGTTGACATAGAACCGGCTGAAGAACCAGGCACTTCCCAGCGACAGTGAATGGATTGAAATCATGATCAGCGCCTACACCGGAACCCAGATACGCGAGGCTGAACAGCCTTTCCTGGATAAAGGTGCGGGCGCTGTTCTGATGCAGCGGGCGGCCTACGGGCTGGCCAACGCCGTGGTCCGTGAGCTGCGGCATCGCGGGGAGCGCCTTTACGGCGCCGGCGTGACGGTGCTCGCGGGCAAGGGCAACAACGGAGGCGACGGACTGTTCGCCGCCGCGCTGCTGGCCGGCCGTGGAATGCGGACGACGGCGGTGCTCACCGCGGGCGACGCCCACGCGGAAGGCCTCGCGGCCTTCGAAAGAGCCGGCGGGCGGGTGCTTCGCCTGGCACCCGCAAACGTCGCGGAAGTTGCAGCGGCGGCCGCGCGTACCGGCGTCGTGATTGACGCGGTCCTCGGAACGGGCGCCCAAGGCGGGCTCACGGGACCCGCGGCTGCCCTCATCGAAGAGCTGGAGCGGTTCCGTCCCGGGCTGGTGGTGGCCTGCGACATTCCCAGCGGCGTCGACGCCGACACCGGAGAGGCGCACGCCCCGGTCCTCACCGCCGATGTCACGGTGACCTTTGGCGCCGCCAAGGCCGGTCTGCTGGCAGACCCCGGAGCGGACTTCGCCGGCCGCGTACAGGTCATTCCCATCGGCATCGAAGCAGGGCTACCGTGGCCGGCCCTGCGACGGCTTGAGGCCGAGGATCTTTCCGCCCTGCTGCCACGCCCGGAACGGCGGGCGCACAAGTACTCCAGGGGAGTGCTTGGGGTGGTCGCAGGCTCCGGTGCTTATCCCGGCGCCGCTGTGCTGGCCTGCAAGGGCGCCCTGGCAGCCGGCGTCGGCATGGTGCGTTACCTTGGGCCGCCGGACGTCGCAGATCTCGTCCGCCAGGCGTGCCCTGAGGTTGTGTGCAGCGCCGGAACCGTGGCCGATACGCACGTCCAGGCCTGGCTTGTGGGCTCCGGGCTGGATGACTCCGATGAGCAGCAGTTTCAGCGCGCCCGCGACGCCGCAGACTCGGGCCTGCCGACGATTGCCGACGCCGGAGCATTGCCGGCCCTGCCTGATGTGCTGGCCCCGCAAGTGATCCTGACACCGCACGCTGGCGAACTGGCGTCCCTGCTCCAGCGCCTCGGGGTTGCCCTGGACCGCTCGGCGGTAGAAGCATCCACGCTAAGCGCGGTGCGGCGGGCTGCGGGTCTGACCGAAGCCACGGTGCTGCTCAAGGGAGCCACCACCCTCGTTGCTTCCCCCTTCCAGGACTTCTACAGCCAGGCCGAGGGCACGCCCTGGATCGCCACGGCAGGCAGCGGCGACGTAATGGCAGGAGTTATCGGTGCGCTGCTTGCCCAACTGGGTGCCGACGTCGGGCACTTCGGAGAACGTGGCATCGATCCCGACGCAAGATGGGCGGCGATCGCCGCAATGGCCGCCAGCCTCCACGGCCGCGCCGGAGTCCGGGCCTCCTGCGGGGGACCCGTGACCGCCAGTGCCATCGCCCAGGCCCTCCCGGGGGTGCTGCGGGAGTGGTAATCAGGGGCACATGAAGCGCCCCGACAAGCACCCCGACGGGGATGGTAACCCTACTTACCAGTAGTGTTGTCTAGAGATTGTCCGCACCGCACGAGGAGAACACATGGAAGTATGGCCCGGAACGGCTTATCCGCTGGGAGCCACTTTTGACGGCACAGGCACGAACTTTGCCCTGTTCAGCGAACGCGCTGAAAAGGTGGAGCTCTGTCTCCTGGCTGACGACCTGAGCGAGACCCGGATCGAGCTGACCGAGGTCGACGGCTACGTCTGGCACTGCTACCTGCCGCAGATCCAGCCCGGCCAGAAGTACGGCTACCGCGTCCACGGCCCGTACGAGCCGGAGAACGGCAACCGCTTCAACCCCACCAAGCTGCTGCTGGACCCCTACGCCAAGGCAATCCAGGGACAGATCGACTGGGACCCGGCGCTCTACTCCTACAACTTCGGAGATCCCGCGTCGCGCAATGACAGCGACTCTGCCCCGCACGCCATGCACGGTGTGGTCATCAACCCGTTCTTCGACTGGGACGGTGACCGCCAGTTGCGCATCCCGTACCACGAGTCGGTCATTTATGAGGCCCACGTCAAGGGCCTCACCGAGCTGCACCCGGAGATCCCGGAAGACCAGCGCGGCACGTACGCCGGCGTGTCGCACCCCGCCGTGATCGAGCACCTCAAGAAGCTCGGGATCACCGCGATCGAGCTCATGCCCGTCCACCAGTTCATCAACGACGGCACCCTGGTGGAGAAGGGCCTCAACAACTACTGGGGCTACAACACCATCGGCTTCTTCGCGCCGCAGAACACCTACAGCTCCACCGGCGACGTCGGGCACCAGGTCCAGGAATTCAAGGCCATGGTCCGCGATCTGCACAAGGCCGGCATCGAGGTGATCCTGGACGTGGTCTACAACCACACCGCCGAGGGAAACCACCTGGGCCCCACCTTGTCCTTCAAAGGCATCGACAACGCGGCCTATTACCGGCTGGTCGACGACGACCTGAAGCACTACATGGACTACACCGGGACGGGAAACTCGCTCAACGTCCGGCACCCCCACTCCCTGCAGCTGCTCATGGACTCCCTGCGCTACTGGGTGACGGAAATGCACGTCGATGGTTTCCGCTTCGACCTCGCGTCCACGCTGGCCCGCGAGTTCTACGACGTGGACAAGCTGTCCACCTTCTTCGAACTCATTCAGCAGGACCCGATCGTGTCCCAGGTCAAACTCATCGCCGAGCCCTGGGACGTCGGCCCCGGCGGCTACCAGGTGGGCAACTTCCCGCCGCAGTGGACCGAGTGGAACGGCAAATACCGCGACACGGTCCGCGACTTCTGGCGCGGCGAACCCTCGACCCTGGGCGAGTTCGCCTCCCGCCTCACCGGCTCCGCGGACCTGTACGAGAGCTCCGCCCGCCGCCCGGTGGCCTCCATCAACTTCGTGACCGCCCACGACGGCTTCACCATGCGCGACCTCGTGTCCTATCACGAGAAGCACAACGACGCCAATGGCGAAGGCAACAACGACGGCGAGTCACACAACCGGTCCTGGAACTGCGGCGCTGAAGGCGACACCGAAGACGACAAGGTGCTAACCCTCCGTGCCCGGCAGCAGCGCAACTTCATCGCCACGCTGCTGCTCTCGCAGGGCGTCCCGATGCTCCTGCACGGCGACGAGCTGGGCCGCACCCAGCAGGGCAACAACAACACCTACTGCCAGGACTCAGAACTGAGCTGGGTGCACTGGGACGCCGTGGACCAGCCCCTGGTGGAGTTCACTGCTGTGGTCAATAAGATCCGCCACGACCACCCCACGTTCCGTCGCAGCCGCTTCTTTGACGGCCGGCCGGTCCGCCGTGGCGAGGGCGAGAAACTTCCGGACATCGTCTGGCTGAACACCGACGGCAAGGAAATGCTCCCCGAGGACTGGGACGGCGGCTTTGGCCGGACCATCGGAGTCTTCTACAACGGCCACGGCATCCAGGAACAGGACTCCCGCGGCCGCCGGATCACGGACGACAGCTTCCTGTTGACCTTCAACGCCCACGACGACAACGTGGACTTCCTGCTCCCGGCCGACGAGTACTCGCGGTTCTGGGACGTCCTGGTGGACACCTCGGACCAGGCCGACACCGATGAACCGCTCAAGGCCGGATCCGTGCTGAAGCTGGCGGCCAAGTCCCTGGTGGTTCTTCGCGCCCACTCGGGCCCCGAGGTGGAGGTGGACTACTCCGCAGCCGCGTCCCTGGCCGCCAGGGCCGAGGCTTCGGAGGACGAGGTTCCCGCAGAGACTGTTCCCGCAAGCGGAGGTCCCGCCGAGGCCCCGCCAGCGAAGGAAGGTTCCGCGAAGGAACCCGCAGCGGAATCCGCGTTGGAGGGCGCCCCGGCTAAGAAATCGACAGCCCCGAAGGACTCCGCATCGAAAGGCACCTCGGCCAAGAAGCCGACCGCGAAGGGACCGAAAGCCCGGAAGGGATCCGCTTCATGAGGACGCCCGTCTCGACGTACAGGCTGCAGATACGGTCCGGCTTCACGCTTCAGGATGCCGCCGAGACAGTGCCCTACCTGAAATCGCTGGGCGTGGACTGGATCTACCTCTCACCGATCCTGACGGCGGAGAAGGGCTCGGACCACGGCTACGACGTCACCGACACTTCCGCCGTCGACCCCGACCGTGGCGGCGCCGGGGGGCTCATCGCAGCCTCCCGGGCCGCCCGGGAGGCCGGTATGGGCGTGCTCGTGGACATCGTGCCCAACCACGTCGGGGTGGCCACGCCCGCCCAGAACCCGTGGTGGTGGTCCCTCCTCAAGGAGGGACAGCAGTCCCGCTACGCCCCGGCGTTCGACGTCGACTGGGACTTTGGCGGCGGCCGCATCCGGATCCCCGTGCTGGGCGAGGACTCCGACCTTGACGCGTTGGAGGTACGGGACGGGGAGCTGCGGTATTACGACCACCGTTTCCCGCTCGCCGAGGGCAGCCACGCCGAGGGCGACAACCCCCGCGAGGTCCACGACCGGCAGCACTATGAGCTGATCGGCTGGCGCCGGGCGGACAACGAGCTGAACTACCGCCGGTTCTTTGCGGTCAGCAGCCTGGCCGGCATCCGGGTCGAGGTCCCGGAGGTCTTCGACGAGGCCCACGAGGAGATTGTGCGCTGGTTCCGCGAGGGGCTGGTGGACGGGCTGCGGATCGACCACCCGGACGGCCTGGCCGATCCGGCGGGGTACCTGCGCCGGCTCCGGGACGTCACCGGCGGAAGCTACCTGCTGGTCGAGAAGATCCTCGAGCCCGGGGAGGTGCTCCCGGCCGGCTTCGAGTGCGAGGGCACCACCGGCTACGACGCCCTGGCGGACGTGGACCGGGTCTTCATCGACCCCGCCGGCCAGGGCGCCCTCGATGCGCTGGACACCGAGCTGCGCGGCGGCCATGCCGCGGACTACGAGGCCATGATCCACGGCACCAAGCGAAGGATCACGGACGGGATCTTGCACTCCGAGATGCTCCGGCTGGCGCGCCTGGTGCCGGCCGATGCGGGCCTCACGGTCGAGGCGGCCGCCGACGCGCTGTCCGAAATCATCGCGGCGTTCCCCGTTTACCGCAGCTACCTGCCGGAGGGTGCAGACGTCCTCAAGGAATCCTGCGAACTCGCGGTCCGCCGCCGCCCTGACCTGGAAGGCGCCGTCGGTGTCCTCCTGCCGCTGCTGCTGGATGCTGGTCCTGAAGCCGGCGCGGAGCTGGGGTGCCGCTTCCAGCAGACCTCCGGGATGGTGATGGCCAAGGGGGTCGAAGACACCGCGTTCTTCCGCTACACCCGGCTGGGCACCCTGACCGAAGTCGGGGCGGATCCCACGGAGTTCGCCGTGACTCCGGAGGAGTTCCACAACCGGATGGCCCGCCGCCAGGCGGAGCTGCCGCTGTCCATGACCACCCTCAGCACGCACGACACGAAACGCAGCGAGGACACCCGCGCCCGGATTTCGGTGCTCGCGGAACTGGCCCCGGAATGGAAAGCGTCCCTGGCCCGGCTGCAGGAACTCGCTCCGCTGCCGGACGGCCCGCTCGCGAATCTGCTGTGGCAGGCCATCGCCGGAGCATGGCCCGCGGACCGGGACCGGCTGCAGTCCTACGCGCGGAAGGCCGCCCGCGAGGCCGGCAACTCGACCAACTGGACGGACCCGGACACGGACTTCGAGGAAAAGCTCTCCGCCGCCGTCGACGCGGCCTTCGACAACGCCGGGGTCCGCGCTGAACTGGAGGCGCTGGTGGCGCTGCTGGAACCCTTCGGCGCCGCCAATTCCCTGGGCGCCAAGGTGGTGCAGCTGACCATGCCCGGGGTCCCGGACGTCTACCAGGGCACGGAATTCTGGGACCGATCGCTGACCGATCCGGACAACCGCAGGCCGTTCAGCTTCGACGCCCGGAAGCGCGCCCTTGCCGCGCTCGACGCCGGCGAGCGGCCGGCGTCGTTCCTCGACGAAACGGCGAAGCTGCTGGTGACCTCGCGGGCGCTGCGCCTGCGCCGGGACCGGCCGGAACTGTTCGCCGGCTACGCGCCGGTCACGGCCACCGGGGCGGCGGCAGAGCACCTGCTGGCCTTCAACCGGGGCGCCGGCACTGTAGGGGCGCTCACGCTCGCGACCCGGCTGCCCCGCGGGCTGGGGCACAAGGGCGGCTGGCAGGACACCGCCATCAGCCTGGCCGCCGCCATGACCGACGAGCTGACGGGCCGTTCCTTCGGTCCGGGTCAGGTGAACGTGGGACAGATCCTGGCGAGCTACCCGGTCGCCCTGCTGGTGCCCGGCGCCTAAGCACTCCTTGAACACCGACATGGGGAACGGAAGAATGCCATGACCTTGCCTGCACACGGAAGCGTACGCTTCGATCTCTGGGCGCCGGAAGCGCAGGCGGTCACGCTGCTCGCTGACGGCCGGAAGTACCCCATGGACCGCAGCGGCGGGGCGCGCGGCGGCTGGTGGACAGCCGCCGGCGCTCCCGCCGCCGGCGAGGTGGACTACGGCTACCTCCTCGACGGGGACACCACGCCGCTGCCGGACCCGCGGTCGCGGCGCCAGCCCGAAGGCGTCCACTCCCTCTCGCGGACCTTCGACGCCGCCGGCCACCAGTGGGCAGACGGTCAGTGGCAGGGACGCGGGCTGCAAGGCGCCGTGATCTACGAGCTGCACCTGGGCACCTTCACCCCCGAGGGCACCCTGGACGCGGCCGCCGGGAAGCTGGGCTACCTGGCCGGGCTCGGCGTCGACTTCGTGGAACTGCTGCCGGTCAACGGCTTCAACGGCACCCACAACTGGGGCTACGACGGTGTGCTCTGGTATGCCGTGCACGAGGGCTACGGCGGACCCGCCGCGTATCAGCGCTTCGTCGACGCGGCCCATGCTGCCGGCCTCGGCGTCATCCAGGACGTGGTCTACAACCACCTCGGCCCCAGCGGGAACTACCTCCCGAGGTTCGGGCCGTACCTCAAATCGGGGGAGGGCAACACCTGGGGCGACTCCGTCAACCTGGACGGCCCCGGCTCCGACGTCGTGCGTGAGTACATTCTGGACAACGCGGCCATGTGGCTCCGGGACTACCACGTGGACGGGCTGCGCCTCGATGCCGTGCACGCCTTCAAGGACGAGCGGGCGGTCCACCTGCTGGAGGAGTTCGGCACCCTCGCGGACAAAGTGTCCGCGGAGACCGGGCGCCCGGCCACCATGATCGCCGAATCCGACCTGAACAATCCGCGGCTGCTCTACCCGAGGGACGTCAACGGCTACGGACTGGCCGGGCAGTGGAGCGATGACTTCCACCATGCCGTCCACGTCAACGTCAGCGGTGAGGCCACGGGCTACTACGCAGACTTCGAATCGCTCGGGGCGCTGGCCAAGGTCCTGCGCTCGGGGTTCTTCCACGACGGCAGCTACTCCAGCTTCCGGGAGCGGCATCACGGCCGGCCCATCGATACGGCCCTGGTCCATCCCGCGGCCCTCGTGGTGTGCAGCCAGAACCACGACCAGATCGGCAACCGGGCCACCGGTGACAGGCTGTCCCAGTCGCTGGGCTACGGGCAGCTGGCGCTCGCCGCCGTCGCCACCCTGACCTCGCCCTTCACCCCGATGCTGTTCATGGGCGAGGAATACGGGGCCAGCACACCGTGGCAGTTCTTCACCTCGCACCCGGAGCCGGAACTCGGCAAGGCCACCGCCGAAGGCCGCATCAAGGAATTCGAGCGCATGGGCTGGGACCCCGCCGTCGTGCCTGATCCCCAGGATCCTGAGACGTTCAAGCGTTCCAAGCTCGACTGGTCCGAGGCCGCGGACGGGGACCACGCCCGGCTGCTGGAGCTCTACCGGGCCCTGATCGCGCTGCGCCGCTCGACACCGGAGCTCGCCGGTCCCGGCTTCGGGGACACCGCGGTGGACTTCAGTGAAACCGAAGGCTGGCTCCTGTTGCGGCGCGGCCGGGTCCAGGTGGCGATGAACTTCTCCGCCGAGCCGCGCCGGGTCGCCGTCCGCGGGACCTCCCTGCTGCTGGCCACGGACGACGGCGCCGTGCTCGACGCCGTCTCCGCCGGCCAGCTCGTTCTTCCAGGCCACAGTGCCGCTGTTGTCTCCGACTAAGTGTTCCGAATAAGTGTTCGAATAAGACAGGATAGTACGTATGACTTATGTTGCGGCTGATAGCCGATATGACTCCATGCCCTACCGCCGCGTGGGACGCAGCGGCCTGAAGCTCCCGGCCATCTCGCTGGGCCTGTGGCACAACTTCGGCGATGACAAGCCCTTCGGGACGCAGCGGGCCATCCTGCGCCGCGCGTTCGACCTCGGCGTCAACCACTTCGACCTGGCCAACAACTACGGCCCTGCGGCCGGCTCGGCCGAGACCAATTTCGGCCGCCACCTGCGCGACGACTTCGCCCCGTACCGGGACGAGCTCATCATCTCGACCAAGGCCGGCTACAACATGTGGCCGGGCCCGTTCGGAGAGTGGGGTTCCCGCAAATACCTGCTCGCCAGCCTGGACCAGTCGCTGAACCGGATGGGCCTGGACTACGTGGACATCTTCTACAGCCACCGCCCGGACCCGGAGACGCCGATGGAAGAGACCATGGGTGCCCTGGACCAGGCCGTCCGCTCCGGCAAGGCCCTCTACGCCGGCATCTCCTCCTACACCCCGGAGCAGACCCTGGAGGCGGCCCGGATCCTGAAGGAACTCGGCACCCCGCTGCTGATCCACCAGCCCAGCTACTCCATGCTGAACCGCTGGACCGAAAACGGCAGCCCCAACCTGTACGAGGTACTGGAGCAGGTGGGCGCCGGCTCCATCGCGTTCTCCCCGCTGGCGCAGGGCATGCTCACCGACCGGTACCTCAACGGCATCCCGGCCGATTCCCGCGCCGCCCAGGACAAGTCCCTGGACGAAGCGATGATCACCGAGGACAAACTGAACCGCGTGCGCGGGCTGCAGCGGATCGCGGAGAGCCGGGGGCAGTCACTGGCGCAGATGGCCATCGCGTGGATCCTGCGGGAACAAAGCAAGGGCACGTCCGTCACGTCCGCGCTCGTCGGAGCCTCCAGTGTCCGGCAGCTCGAGGACACGCTGTCCGCCATCAACACGCTCGGCTTCACGGCCGAGGAACTCACGTCGATCGACGAGTTCGCCGTAGAGTCAGACATCAACCTCTGGGCCCAGAAGTAGCGGGCTGACCCTCGTAACAGAGGCGCCGGGGCCGCCGGGAACAACTTCGGCCCCGGCGCCGTTGACTTAGAATGCTAAGGGCGCCGTATGGCGCCGTGCCCGCCTGCCGCCGTCGTACATCAGAGTGCGTCCGCGCCGGGGCACGTGAAGTTTGTTCTCAAAGGAGTTCCGTGTCTTCAAATCCGATTCGTGTTGCAATCGTCGGCGTAGGTAACTGTGCCGCTTCGCTGGTCCAGGGCGTCCAGTACTACCAGGACGCTGATCCCCAGGCCACGATCCCGGGTCTGATGCACGTGGAGTTCGGCAAGTACCACGTCAACGATGTGCAGTTTGTGGCCGCTTTCGACGTCGACGGCAAGAAGGTGGGCCTCGACCTCGCCGACGCCATCGGGGCCAGCGAAAACAACACCATCAAGATCGCCGATGTCCCCGCGACCGGCGTCACCGTCCAGCGCGGCCCGACCCTCGACGGGCTCGGCAAGTACTACCTCGAAACCATCGAGCAGTCCGCCGAGGAACCGGTCGACGTCGTCCAGGTCCTCAAGGACGCCAAGGTCGACGTCATGGTTTGCTACCTGCCCGTCGGATCCCAGGAAGCCGCCGAGTTCTACGCCCAGGCCGCGATCGACGCCGGTGTGGGCTTCGTCAACGCCCTGCCGGTCTTCATCGCCGGCACCAAGGAATGGGCGGACAAGTTCACCGCCGCCGGCGTCCCGATCGTGGGCGACGACATCAAGAGCCAGATCGGTGCCACCATTACGCACCGCGTCATGGCCAAGCTCTTCGAAGACCGCGGCGTCACGCTGGACCGCACCTACCAGCTGAACGTCGGCGGCAACATGGACTTCAAGAACATGCTGGAGCGCGACCGCCTCGAGTCCAAGAAGATCTCCAAGACGCAGGCCGTGACCTCCAACGTGGAAGCCGACATTGCGCCGCGCGACGTGCACATCGGCCCGTCGGACTATGTGCAGTGGCTCGACGACCGCAAGTGGGCCTTCGTCCGCCTCGAGGGCCGCAACTTCGGCGATGCCCCCGTCTCGCTGGAGTACAAGCTGGAAGTCTGGGACTCACCCAACTCCGCCGGCGTGATCATCGACGCCATCCGCGCCGCCAAGATCGGCCTGGACCGAGGCGTCGGCGGCCCGCTGCTCTCGGCCTCGAGCTACTTCATGAAATCCCCGCCGGAGCAGTTCAACGACGACCTCGCCCGCGAAAAGGTCGAGGCCTTCATCCGCGGCGACGTGGAGCGCTAAACCTCACCTCCCCCCCGGTTGCCCTATCACTTGCGGTCCCCAAAGCCTCGGCTTGGCCGCTGCAAGTGATAGGGCAACCGGTGTTTAACGGGGACGGAGGGCATGGCGGACTCTTCGGGCCGCGCCGCGGAAGTCATCGGCCAGATCGTCGGCGTTGAACTTGAAGCAGCGCCAGCCGGCAGAGTTGAACGATTCGTCGCGGCGGTTGTCCCGGGACTGCTGTTCGCGCGTCAGGTGGTGGCCGCCGTCGTACTGGATGGCAACCCGCTGCTGGCGGTAGCCGAGGTCCGCAGCAGGGGAATAGGGATCACCCGGCACAACCCGGACCTGCAACTCCGGCTCAGGCAGCCCGGCGGTGGCCAACGCCAGGCGCAGAAACGTCTCCGGCGCCGAGTCGGCACCGGCACGGATCAGCGCCGTCGCCTCGCGTGCCTTCACGATTCCCTTGAGCTTCGGGTGCCGCGTCAGCATCGCCTTCAGCCGGGGAACCGTTGCCCACGGCTCCATGCGGCCCTCCAACTCGGGGCGGGGTCTACGCACCAGTTGGTCTCCCGCCGCCACGAGATCCTCAAGAGGGAGGATGCGGGCAAGGTCCAGCCAGGTCCGGGCCGGAGTTGAAATCCGGATGCCGTCCAGGACCATAAGCTCGTCGTCGAAGGCAAGGACGGTATGACCCACGACGCCTTGACGCCGGACCGGTGGCAACGCTTTGGGCTTGCTGAGATGCAGTTCCCGGCAGCCGCGGTACCGGGAGGGCAGCCATAGCCCAAGCAGTGCCGCAGCGGTCAGGTGCGAAATCCACGCGCCGGGCGTCGCAGCCGAGAGTGCTCTCGCCAGACTCCGCAGCTCATAGTCCCAACCGGTGGGCAGATACAGCAACCGGCCGGCCGAGGTGAGGTCGGAGGAACGGAGCCGGGCACTGCTTAGACTCGAAGCCCTCGCCTCATAGACAGTGAACGGGGCTGCGGAAAGGTGGGGCGGCAGGGTCGATGATGGGTGCATGCGGCCCATTCTTGTCCGACTGCGTCAGCACCGCTGACGTTATCCACAGCGGCCCCTCGACCTGTCCTCCCCGGCCGCTCCCTCACCCGTTGCGCTATCAGTTGTGGTCGCCAAACGCCCCGAATGGCAACCCAAAGTGATAGGGCAAAGGGGGCGGGGGCAGGGCGGGACGGGCGGGGCTAGAAGAGGCCGACGGGGTTGCCGTCGGCGTCGACGTCCATCCGCATCGCCGCGGGGACCTTGGGCAGCCCGGGCATGGTCATGACGGCGCCGGTGAGCGCGACGATGAAGCCGGCCCCAGTCTTGGGGATGAGGTCGCGGACGTGCACGGTGAAGCCCTTCGGGGCGCCGAGCCTGCTCGCATCGTCGCTGAAGGAATACTGGGTCTTCGCCATGCAGACGGGGAATCCGGACCAGCCGTTTTTCTCGATCTCGGCGAGCCGCTTGAGCGCCGGCACGGAGAAGTCCACGCCGTCGGCCCCGTAGACTTCCTGCACGATGGTCCGGATCTTGTCCTCCACCGACATTCCCAGCGGGTACAGGTGCCGGAACGTGTGCGGCGCGTCGATGGCTGCGGCCACCTTGGCTGCGAGTTCGTCGCCGCCGTCGCCGCCCCCGCCGTGGCCCCAGACATCGGCCACGGCCGCCTGCACGCCCTCCGCGGCGCACCAGTCGAGCAGCCAGTCGAGCTCCTGCTGGGTGTCGGTGGCAAACTTGTTGATCGCCACCACCGGCGTGATACCGAACTTCTCCACGTTGCGGACATGCCGCTGGAGGTTGGCGACGCCGGCGGCCAGCGCCTCGACGTTCGGTTCCTTGAGCTGGTCCCTGGCGATGCCCCCGTGCAGCTTGAGCGCCCGGATGGTCGCCACCACCACGACGGCGGACGGCGCGACGTCGGCCACCCTCGCCTTGATGTCCATATACTTCTCGGCACCCAGGTCCGCGCCGAAGCCGGCCTCGGTGACGACGATGTCCGCCAGGCTGCGCGCTGTCTGCGTGGCGATCAGGGAGTTGCACCCGTGCGCGATGTTGGCGAACGGGCCGCCGTGCACCAGCGCGGGCGTGCCGGCGATGGTCTGCACGAGGTTGGGCTTGATCGCGTCCTTGAGCAGCATGGTCAGGGCGCCCTGGACGCCGAGGTCCGCCACGGTGACCGGCTGCCGGTCGTAGGTGTAGCCGAAGGTGATCCGGCCCAGCCGCTCCCGGAGGTCGGCGAGGTCCGTGGCGAGGCAGAACACGGCCATGATTTCGGACGCCACGGTGATGTCGAAGCCGTCCTGCCGCGGTATGCCCTGCGCCGGGCCGCCGAGGCCGATCACGACCTCGCGGAGGGACCGGTCGTTCATGTCCAGCACCCGCTTGAAGGTCATCCGGCGTGGGTCGATGTTCAGCTCGTTGCCCTGGAAGATGTGGTTGTCCACGAGCGCCATCAGGGCGTTGTTCGCGGAGGTGATCGCGTGGAAGTCGCCGGTGAAGTGCAGGTTGATCTCATCCATCGGCAGCACCTGGGAGTAGCCGCCGCCCGCGGCGCCGCCCTTCATGCCCAGGATGGGCCCCAGAGAGGGCTCGCGCAGGGCGATCATGACCTTGTGGCCGGCCCTGGCCAGGGAGTCCGCCAGCCCCACGGTGGTGGTGGACTTGCCCTCGCCGGCAGGAGTGGGGGACATGGCGGAGACCAGCACCACCTTGCCGGCAGCATGGGCCGGGCCGCCGCCCTGGGACGCATGGAGCTTTGCCGGATCGATCTTGGCCTTGTAGCGGCCGTAGAACTCCAGTGCGTCGGCGTTGATGCCGGCCGCGGCTGCGATCTCCTCGATCGGCCGCATCGTGGCCCGCCGGGCGATCTCCAGATCGCTCAGGACGGCAGGGGCTGCGGCGGCGAGGTCTTCCGGCAGGGTGTTTTCAGACATCGTTGTCCTTCGGCTCGTGGCATCGGTGGGTGTTCCGGCCAGTGGTGGCGGGCCGGGAGTTACCGGCCGGTTGCCCCGGCTGCGGGCGGGTGGCCCACCGGGATGGTCAGGTTTCCAAAATACTGGCTCAACGCGGTGTGATAGCTCTCCAGCGTGATGGCGGCGGTGCGCTGCCAGCCGAAGCCCTGGGCGTGCAGGGCCGCGGCCCGGCCCATATCCTCGCGCGTGGCAGGGTCGTCGTACAGCGACTCGAGCGCGTCCGCCCAGTCACCGGGTTTGTGGCCCTCCACCAGTAGGCCCGTGCGTCCGTCGAAGATCGCCCGGGAGAGTCCGCCCACCTTGGTGGCGGCCACCGGCGTCCCGCAGGCCTGGGCCTCGAGGGCCACGAGGCCGAAGGATTCGCTGTAGGAGGGCATCACCACGACGTCGGCCGAACGGTACCAGCCGGCGAGCTCCGGTGCGCTGACCGGCGGATGGTGGGTGACGGCGTCGTCCATCCCGGCGGAGCTGATCAAGGATTTCAGGTCAAAATCCTTGGCCCCGCTCACCGCGCCCACGATGGTCAGCTGCAGCTCGATGTCCGGGCGGCGGGCCCGGAGCACGGCGGCTGCCTTGATCAGGATCTGGGGCCCCTTGAGCCGCTGGATCCGTCCGGCGAACAACAGATGGAAGCGGCCCGGCGGCACACCGTGGTCCGCCCGGGCCCGGCTCCGGAAGGCGGGGGTGAACACGCCCAGGTCCACGCCCGGCGGGGCCACATCGATGTGGTCGTTGTCCGCGTTGTAGTGGGAGACGAGCTCCGCGGCCTCGGTGCCGGTGTTGGCGATGAGCCGGGTGGCGCCGTCGACGATCCGGTGCTCGCCGTCCTCGCGCCGGCGCGGTTCCGGCTGCTCACCGGATTCCAGCAGCAGGTTCTTCACCTTGGCCATGGTGTGCATGGTGTGCACCAGCGGCACCCCCCACAACCGGGCGAGCTCGAGACCGGCCACGCCGGAGACCCAGTAGTGCGAATGGATCACGTCGTAGCGGCCGTGCGGCTGGAGCTGGCGGATCCTGTCGATCTCGGCCACCATGCTGTGCAGCAGTTCGGGCAGCTCTTCCTTGGGCAGCTTCCGCGGCGGGCCGGCCAGGACGTTGTGGACGCAGACTCCCGGGGTCGGGTGCTCGACGGCGGCCTGCCCGGCGGCGGTGGACCTTGTGAAGATCTCCACCTCGACGCCGGTCTCCGCGAGGGCTGCGGCCAGCGCCCGGATGTACACATTCATGCCCCCGGCGTCGCCGGAACCGGGCTGCTCCATGGGTGAAGTATGGAGGGACAGGAAGGCGACACGGCGGACCAGTGACATCCCTCTTCCCTCCTCTGTCGCCCAGTGCCTTTGGCCAGGGTCTTTGACCAGGGCCTTTGGCCAGAGCCTGAACGGCGCTGCCGGAACTGCGTTTCGATAAAACACTACTCCTGAAGTTCCCGCGGATTCACCGGCGTTTTCGCGGCGCCGGTCACCGGTCCCCGCCTGCTGCTAACGTGGCGGCTGTGAGTACGAACGCAGAAGCTGAACCAACCGTGGCCGCGTGGGACATCCGGGAGGCCTCCGACCAGGACTGGCCGGCGATCTGGGAGATCCTGGAGCCCGTCGTCAGGGCGGGGGAGACGTTTACCTGGGACCTGGACACCACTCAGGACCAGGCCCATGAACGGTGGTTCAAGCAGGCCCCGGGGCAGACTTTTGTGGCGGTCGGCCGCGGCCGGCTCGACGGCGTGGTCCTCGGCACCGGCGAACTGCACGCCAACCAGGGCGGCGGCGGAAGCCACGTCGCCAACGCCGGCTACATGGTCCACCCGGCCCACGGGGGCAAAGGCGTGGCCCGGGCCCTGTGCGCCTACTCGCTGGACGCCGCCCGCGCCGCCGGTTTCCGGGCCATGCAGTTCAACGCCGTGGTGGAAAGCAACGTCCGCGCCGTCGCCGCCTGGACGTCCATGGGCTTCGAGGTTCTCGCGACGATTCCGGAAGCTTTCCACCATCCGCGGCTTGGCTACGTTGGCCTGCACGTGATGTACCGCAGGCTCTGACGGCCGGGTGAATCAGCTGCCGGGTGATTTGGCAGCCGGGCGCTGCAACGGCCAGGTGCTTCAACTGCCGCCGCCGCGCCAGAGCTGCTGCAGCTCCGGGAACGCGGCCTCATAGCCGGCGAGCAGTTTGCCGCCGAGGGCGTCCGAATCAACGAGGGGATGCCGGGCGAAGGCTGCCAGTGCGGCCTCCCGTCGCCCGTCCGAAACGGCCTCCACGACGTGCCGTTCAACGTCCTTGACCCGTTGCATGAGAGCGAGCTGCGCGGGCGCCGGAGGCTGCTGCGGGAGCGGCACCACGCCGTCGGGCGTCACCCTGCAGGGAACCTCGACGACGGCGTCCACGGGCAGCCCCGGAATCGCAGTGACCAGATCGCCCGGGCCGGGCCCGGCGTTGGGCGCGTTCAGGATCAAGTCCGTCGCGCCGCCGCCGGACAGGGCTCGCATCGCTGCCAGGGCCACCCGTTCGTAGCCACCGCCGGCGAGGTCCGACTCGTCCCGGCGCTCGCCGGCCGGGCGGGCCTCGGCCAGGTACCCCTCCTCGCGGGACCGGCGCGCGGCCTCCCAGAGCGGATACGCCTCGGCCCCGGCGGCGGCAAGCCTCGGGTAGAGCTCGGACTGCTGCCGGTCGATGGACTCACCCCGGGTCTGGGCGGCTGAGCGGACGCCGGCCAGGGCGCGCCCGGTCTCATAGTAGTAATAGAGGTATTCGTTCGGCAGACACCCCAGCTCGGCGAGAAACGGCTGCCGGAACAGCCTGCCTTCCTCGAAGCCGGAGAGGGCGGCGGCGTCCGCCAGCAGCCCGGGCAGGGCGTCCCGGCCGCCGGATTCCAGCCGGTAGAGCCAGCCGAGGTGGTTGAGTCCGTAGTAGCCGACGCCGTCGAGCCGGCCTTCGGGCAGCGCGACGCCGGCCGCCCGAGCCGCGCGGTGCGCGAGCCCGCTGGCGGAATCGCAGATGCCGACCACTTTGCGGCCAAGCACCGGGACCAGGGCCTCGGTGACTATGCCGGCCGGGTTCGTGAAGTTCAGCAGCCAGGCCTCCGGGCAGCGGTCCCGCATTTCCGTGGCGAGCCCCAGCATTTTGGGAATGGACCGCAGTGCGTAGGAGATGCCGCCGGCGCCCGTTGTCTCCTGGCCGAGCAGCCCCAGGTCCAGGGCGATCCGCTCGTCGGCGGTCCGGCCGGCAGTGCCGCCGGGGCGGATGGCGGCAAACACCATGTCCGTGCCGTCGAGGGCCTCCGGCAGCGAGGTAGTGGCGCGGACGGCCGGGAAGCTCCCGGGGAAGAAGCCGGCGGATGCCTGCCGCGCCGCCAGCGAGGCCAGCACTGCGTCGATCGCGGCCAGCCGGCCGGGGTCGACGTCGTACAGCACGAGTTCCCGGACCAGCCCGGCGAAAGGCCCGGAGCAAAGCGCCCGGTAGACCAGCGGTACCCGGAATCCGCCGCCGCCGGCAATCATGAGCCGCATGCGGACAGTCTATTCACACCTGCCTGTTCATGCCTGCCTTTTTAGTGCCTGCTTATTCATGTCTGCTCCGCCGGCGTCGGGGCGCCTTTCCACCCGTACCGGGACGGCGTAGTGTGCCATACATGGACGCGACTCCGACGCGGCGCTTCGACCCGCTTTCCTCCGTCCGTACCCCGGCGGCGGAGGGTTTCGACCTGCTCCTGACCGGTACCGTGTTCCAGGACATCATCTTCACCGGGCTGCCGCACGCACCGGTTGCCGGCACCGAAATCTGGAGTGACGGGATGGGCAGCTGCCCCGGCGGGGTCGCCAATCAGGCCATCGCCGCGGCCCGGCTGGGGTTGCGGACCGGCCTTGCGGCCGCCTTCGGTGACGACGGCTACGGTGACTACAACTGGAAGATTCTGGCCGCGCAGGAGCACGTGGACCTGTCCCTTTCCCGGCGGGTACCGGGCTGGCACTCTCCCGTGACGGTGTCGCTGAGCGTGGAGCAGGACCGGTCCATGGTCACGCACGGCCATCCGGCCCCGGTAACCTCCACCCAGCTGATCGGCTGCCCGCCGCCCGCGCTCGCCGCCGTCGCGGAGCTCGACGAGGAGATGGAGCCCTGGGCCCTCGACGCCCACAAGGCCGGAGTCCGCATGTTCGGAGACGTCGGCTGGGATCCCACCGGGGCCTGGTCATCGACTCGGCTGGACAACCTGCAGTACTTCCACGCTTTCATGCCCAACCAGCACGAGGCGATGGCGTTCACCGGGCGGGACAATCCGTGGTCGGCGTTGTACTCGCTGGCGGACAAGGTGCCGGTGGCCGTGGTGACACTGGGCCCTCAGGGTGCCATGGCCGTCGACTCCGAAACGGGCGAAGAGGAATGGGTGCCGTCCCTGCCGGTCTCCGCTTACGATCCGACTGGTGCCGGGGACTGCTTCGGCGCCGCCTTCATCGTCGGCTGCCTCGCGGGCTGGCCCCTCGGCGACAGGCTGCGCTTCGCCAACCTGTGCGCCGCGCTGGCCGTGCAGGAAGTCGGCGGTTCGCTCGCCGCGCCCGGCTGGGGCGACATCGCCGACTGGTGGCAACGCGCCAACGCCCGGAAGGAACGCCAGAGCAGCCAATGGCTGCGCCGCTACTGCTTCCTGGACGAAATCGTCCGCGACGTGCCGGCGGAGGCGCAGCGGCGGGCGACGGCGACCATCGCGCACCTCTCCGACGCTTAGCCTGAATCCACCGGCCGGCTGCGGCCGCGCACAGCCGCGCACCGTGCCGGTGGACATGCGCTCCGCCCGGGCCGTGGCGTGGACATGGTTCCGTTGTGCCCAGTCCTTGGCGGGAACAATGGGCATGTCCTTAGCGCGGGGAGGGCATGTCCACTGTCGGCGGGGGACGCGGTGCGTGAACCTGGACTCGGTGCGCGAGCGCTGGACATGCTCTCCGCCAGGGGCCGTGGCGTGGACATGATTCCGTTGTGCCCAGTCCCTGGCGGGAACAATTGGCATGTCCTTAGCGCGGGGAGGGCATGTCCACTGTCGGCGGGGGACGCGGTGCGTGAACCTGGACTCGGCGCGCGAGCGCTGGACATGCCCTCCGCCCGGGCCGTGGCGTGGACATGATTCCATTGTGCCCAGTCCCTGGCGGGAACAATGGGCATGTCCTTAGTGCGGGGAGGGCATGTCCACTCTTGTCGGCGGGGGACGCGGGCGAGGTGCAACCGCCCGAATTAAGCCGGATGCGTTGCCGCCCCTAGAATCGTTAAGTGACTTACCCAGCAGCTACAGGCGATTTCCGGTCCGTTTCACACGCCGCGCCGGCCTTCGCCGAGGAACGCTCGGCAGTAATAGACCTCGAAGCCATCCGGCACAATGTACGGCACCTCGCCGCCGTGGCCTCGCCCGCGCAGGTCATGGCGGTGGTCAAGGCTGATGCCTACGGCCATGGCGCCGTCCCCGTTGCCCGCGCAGCCCTCAGCGCCGGCGCCAGCTGGCTGGGCGTGGCCCACATCTCCGAGGCCCTGGCCCTGCGGGCGGCCGGTATCGAGGCCCCGCTGCTGGCGTGGCTGCACACCCCCGAGAGCAACTTCGCCGCCGCCGTGGCCGCCGGGATCGACATCGGCTGCTCCGGCTGGGAGCTCCAGCGGATTGTGACGGCGGCCCGCGAGCAGGAGCGGCCGGCCCGGATCCACTTGAAGGTGGACACCGGACTCGGCCGCAATGGCGCGACCCTGGATGCCTGGGACAGCCTCGTCGGCGAAGCCATGGAGTACCAGGACCAGGGCCTGCTGCGGGTGGTGGGCATCTTCTCCCACCTCGCCGTCGCAGACGAACCCGAGCGGCCCGAAACCGATGAGCAGCTTGCGGCCTTCCGGGAGGTTCTCGCGATCGCCCGGGACGCGGGCGTCGACCCCGAGGTGCGGCACCTGGCAAACACTCCGGCCACCCTTTCCCGTCCCGACACGCATTTCGACCTGGTCCGGGTGGGCCTGGGCCTGTACGGCCTGTCACCCTTCGAGGAGCAGAGCGCCGCAGAGCTGGGCCTGCGCCCCGCCATGACGCTCCGCACGGTCGTCTCGCACTGCAAGGACGTGCCCGCCGGCCAGGGCGTCTCCTACGGACTGAACTACCGCACCGGTGGCCCCAGCACTCTCGCGCTCATTCCGCTGGGCTATGCCGACGGCGTTCCACGCATCGCCACCGGCGGGCCCGTCCGGGTGGAGGGCGTGACCTACCCGGTGGTGGGCCGGATCGCGATGGACCAGATGGTGATCGACCTGGGACCCCTGAAAGTCTCCGCCGGCGGCCGCAGCGTGCTCGGCGCCGAGGCTGTGCTGTTCGGCAACGGCGCCGACGGCGGGCCGACGGCAGAGGACTGGGCCAGGGCCGCCGGCACCAACAACTACGAAATCGTCACCCGGATCAGTCCACGGGTACCGCGCCGCTACATCAACGAGGAGCCCGTGAACGAGGAGCCCGTGAGCGAGGAGCCCCGGAACGAGGCGCCCCGCCGCAGCGGGGAGCAGCGGCAGTGAGCGCCCCGGAGTGGGAGCGGACGCTGGAAGTCCGGACCGCGGACCAGACGCACGCCCTCGCCGCGGGCCTCGGCACCACGCTGGAGGCCGGGGATCTGCTGATTCTCACCGGCGAACTGGGAGCGGGGAAAACCACGTTCGCGCAGGGGCTCGGGGAAGGTCTGGGCGTCCGCGCCGGGATCATTTCACCCACCTTCGTGCTGGTCCGCATCCACCCGAACCTGCCCGACGGGCCTCGGCCGGGCGGCCCGGACCTGGTGCATGTGGACGCCTACCGGCTCGGGTCCGCCGCCGAGATCGACGACATCGACCTGGAAAACACCATGGACAGCGCCGTGACCGTGGTGGAGTGGGGCCGCGGACGGGTGGAGCACCTGAGCGACAGCCGGCTCGAGGTGGACCTGGTCCGCACCCTCGGCTGCGCCAGCAGGGATGCCCTCGGCGGCCCCACTCCGGCTGCCCCCACCCGACACGCTGATGCCTCGCACGCGGAGACTCTTGATTTCGACACCGAGGACGACGACGAGCCCCGCACCGTGGTTATCCGCGGCTACGGTCCGCGCTGGGTCAACCCGCCGGCCCTGCCCGGGACCGAGCCCGGGGCCCTGCCCGGGACCGCGGCCGGACCCCTGCCTGAGCCAACGGAACGGAACTCCTGATGCTGATCCTCGCAATCGACACCTCGGCCGTGGCGAGTGCCGCACTCGTCTCCGATGATGCCCCGGAGTCAGTGGTGGGCAGCTTTGCCACCGAGGACACCCGGAGCCACGCTGAGGTCCTTGCCCCGGGAATCGAAAGGCTCCTCGCCGAGGCAGGACTGAGCGGGGACGACGTCGACGCAATTGTCACGGGGGTGGGCCCCGGCCCCTTCACCGGACTGCGCTCCGGCATTGTCACGGCCCGTACGCTCGCCTTCGTCTGGGGCAAGCCCCTGTACGGGCTGATGAGCCTGGACGCCGTCGCCCTCGAGGTCGCCGAGTCCGTCGACGCCGCGCCGGAGTTCATCGTGGCCACGGACGCGCGGCGCAAGGAGGTCTACTGGGCCCGCTACGCCTTGGCCGGAGGGCAGCTCCCCGCACTGCTCGACGGGCCGCATGTGGGGTTCGCCGCCGATCTTCCGGATCTCCCCGTCTACGGTGCCGGTGCCGGGATTTACGCCGACGCCGTCAAGGCAGTCCCCGAATTCAGCTCGCGCCAGCCGGAGGCGCTCTCGCTGGGCCAGTTTGCGCTCGCCCGGCTCGCCGCCGGGGAGCAGCTGCTCGACTCGACCCCGCTCTACCTGCGCGAGTCCGACGCCCAGGTTCCCGGCCCCCGGAAGCGGGCGCTGTGAGCGGGTCGGACGCTGTGCCGGCGTCGTTGCCCGGCGGAATAGCGCTGCGGGACATGACCGCCGCTGACATCCCGGCAGTGCACAAACTCGAGCGGCGGCTGTTTCCGGTGGACGCCTGGCCGTTGCCGATGTTCCTTGATGAGCTGGCGCAGGCGGAAACGCGACGTTACCTGGTCGCCGAACATGCCGGGCGCATTGTGGGCTACGCCGGACTGATGTGCATCGAGCCGATCGCGGATGTCCAGACCATCGCCGTGGTCCCGGAGCAGGAAGGCAAGGGCATCGGCTCTGCCCTCCTCACCGAACTCATCCGGGAAAGCCGGCTGCGGCACGCCGAAGACGTGCTGCTGGAAGTCCGCGCGGACAACCCCCGGGCCCAGCAGCTGTACCGCCGCTTCGGTTTTGAACAGATCCACGTCCGCCCCCGGTACTACCGCGACGGCGTCGACGCCCTGATCATGCGCCTCCGGCTGGACGCCGCAGCGAACGCGCCAGGCGCAGCCAACACCCCCGACACCCCTGAGCCCCGGGAAGCAGGCCGCCCATGAACCGCACCCAGCACATCGACCAGCCGCTGGTCCTTGGCATCGAGTCCTCCTGCGACGAGACCGGCGTCGGGATTGTCCGCGGAACCCGGCTGCTGACCAACACCGTTGCGTCCTCGATGGAGGAACATGTCCGGTTCGGCGGCGTCATCCCGGAGATCGCTTCCAGGGCCCATCTGGACGCCTTCGTGCCGACTCTCCGTGAGTCGCTCGCGGAAGCGGGTGTGACGCTGGAGGAGATCGACGCCATCGCCGTCACCTCGGGGCCCGGACTCGCGGGGGCCCTCATGGTCGGAGTCTGTGCCGCGAAGGCGCTTGCCGTCGCCACCGGCAAGCCGCTGTACGCGATCAACCATCTCGTGGCGCACGTCGGCGTCGGACTGCTCCAGCCCGACGGCGGAGCGGAGCCGTCTCCGGGATCGCTGCCGGGGACCCCGCCGGAAAACCTGGGCGCGCTGCTGGTTTCCGGCGGCCACACCGAAATCCTGCGGATCCGGAGCATCACCGACGACGTCGAACTGCTCGGTTCCACGATCGATGACGCCGCCGGAGAAGCGTACGACAAGGTGGCGCGGCTGCTCGGCCTGGGCTACCCAGGCGGACCGGCCATCGACGCGCTGGCGCGCACCGGCAACGCCAAGGCCATCCGTTTCCCGCGCGGGCTCAGCCAGCCCAAGTACATGGGAACTGCGGAGGAACCCGGCCCGCACCGCTACGACTGGTCCTTCAGCGGACTCAAGACCGCGGTCGCCCGCTGCGTCGAGCAGTTCGAAGCTCGCGGCGAGACGGTGCCGGTGGCGGATATCGCCGCAGCCTTCCAGGAGGCCGTGGTGGACGTGATCACGGCCAAGGCAGTGCTGGCCTGCCGGGAGAACGGCATCACCGAGCTCCTGCTGGGCGGCGGCGTGGCCGCAAATTCCCGGTTGCGCCAGCTCACCGAGCAGCGCTGCAGCGCGGCCGGGATCCGGCTGACGGTCCCGCCGCTATCGCTGTGCACGGACAACGGCGCCATGGTCGCAGCACTCGGCGCCCAGCTGGTAATGGCAGGGATTGCACCGAGCGGCATCGGCTTCGCACCGGATTCGTCCATGCCGGTCACCAGCGTTTCCGCCTGAACAGGACGGCCGCTCCGGCCGCCCTTCCCGGCCGCCCTGGCAGGGAAGCGGAGTCAGGCTTCGGGGCCCTTGCGCATCTGCTTGACGAGGTCCAGGACGACGGCGCGCAGGTCGCCGCCGTGCTCGGCGGCGACACGGCGCTGCCGCTGGTAGCCGGCGCCGCGCTCGATGACCTTCAAGACATCAGCCAGCTCGGCGGTGCAGCCGAGTTTCGCGGCGACGGGTTCGAGCCGCTTGACCGTCTCGCGGAGGTGTTCGGTGACGAGCTGTTCTTTGCCTTCGGCGTCGAGGATGATGATCGCGTCCAGGCCGTAGCGGGCGGCGCGCCACTTGTTTTCCTGCACATGCCACGGCGGCATGGTCGGGATGGTGCCGCCGTTGTCCAGGGTGGTGGAGAACTCGTCGACGAGGCACTGCGTCAGGGCGGCGATGGCGCCGACCTCCTCGAGGGTGGCCAGGCCGTCGCAGATCCGCATCTCGATGGTGCCGAGGTTGGGGACGGGACGGATGTCCCAGCGGATCTCGGACAGCGTGTCGATCACGCCGGTGGTGAACATGTCCTGGACGTAGGTCTCGTAGTCCTCCCAGCTGGAGAACTGGAAGGGCAGGCCAGCGGTGGGCAGCTGCTGGAACATCAGGGCGCGGTGCGAGGCGTAGCCGGTATCTTCGCCGCCCCAGAACGGGCTGGAGGCGGAGAGGGCCTGGAAATGCGGGAAGTAGTTCACCAGGCCGTCCAGCACGGGAAGGACCTTGTCCCGGCTGTCGAGTCCGACGTGCACATGGACGCCGTAGATGACCATCTGGCGGCCCCACCACTGGGTGCGGTCAATGAGCTTGGCGTAGCGGGCCTTGTCCGTCACGGGTTGGAGCTGGGGCGGGCTGAAGGGGTGGCTGCCGGCGCAGAAGATCTCGACGCCCATGGGGTCGGTCACGTCGCGGACCGCGGCGAGCGAACTGTCCAGGTCGGCTTTCGCTTGCGCCACCGTGGTGCAGATTCCGGTGACCAGTTCCACCGTGTTCAGCAGCAACTCCTGCTTGATGTGTGGGTGTTCGTCGTCCTCGTTCAGCTCGGGATGCGCGGCGGCAACTCCGCGGAGCACCTCGTTGGCGACGGAGGCCAGTTCGCCGGTTTCTGCATCGACGAGGGCGAGCTCCCATTCCACACCAAGAGATGATTGCCTGGATGAAGCGAAATCAATCTTCATGTGGTCCCTTCACTGTTCTGCTGTCCGTTGCCGTGACCCATCTGGCAGCGGTACTGGCAGGGAAGTTGGCGGGGGCAACGGTGGTCCAAGTCTAGTGCAGGGGTGGCGCCGGGTCGGTGGCCAAGTTGCAGCGGGAACGTGAAAGTGTTCACAAAAGGACTCTGACCGCAGCGGAAGTGACGGCAGTTCCGGGGATGCCGGCGCCGCTGGCGTTTAATGGAGGGGTGCCCATACTGAACAAAGACATGACGCTGTGTATCTCCCTCTCGGCCCGTCCGAGCAACAACGGGACGCGCTTCCACAACCATCTGTATGAACAGCTTGGCCTGAACTGGATCTACAAGGCCTTCGCACCCACCGACCTGGCCCAGGCGATCGCCGGCGTGCGGGGCCTGGGAATCCGCGGCTGCGCCGTCTCCATGCCGTACAAAGAGGATGTCATTGCCCTCGTGGACGTGATGGACCCGTCCGCCAAGGCGATCGATTCGGTCAACACCATCGTCAACGACGCCGGACGGCTCACCGCGTACAACACCGACTACACGGCGATCGAGCAGCTGCTGCAACGCAATGCCGTCCCCACTGGCTCCTCGGTGTGGCTCCGCGGCTCCGGCGGCATGGCCAAGGCCACCGCGGCGGCGCTGCGCGACGCCGGTTTCCGGGACGTGACCGTGATAGCCCGCAACGAGGCCCCGGGACGGGCGCTCGCCAAACTCTATGGCTTCGCGTGGCTGTCCGAGGTCCCCGTTCCCTTGGCTGACGGGGCCGGAGCTGCGCAGATGCTCATCAACGTCACACCTATCGGTATGGCAGGGAGTATGGCCGGCGGCCCGGACGCCGATTCGCTGTCCTTCCCGCAGGAGGCGGTGGAGGCCGCGACGGTGGTCTTCGACGTCGTCGCCCTGCCGGCCGAGACGCCGCTCATCAGGGCCGGCCGCGCCGCCGGCAAGACCGTGATCACCGGGGCCGAGGTGGCCACCATCCAGGCCCTGGAGCAGTTCGTGCTGTACACCGGCGTCCGGCCGAGCGACGAGCAGGTCCGGGCCGCCGAGGAGTTCATGCGGGCACAGTAGCCCTGCGGTGCCGGTAGAGCTAGTGCTGGACCGGCTCCACCGAAATGGCCACCCGCTCCTCGCCAATCCTGGTGAGGACCAGGGTGGCCGTTTTCTTGCCCCTATTTTTCCCGGCAGTGTTCTTCCCAGCAGGGAGCAGCTGCTTCCGCAGCTCCTCCGGCGTCACCGAGGTGCCGCGCTTCTTGATGTCCAGCACTCCGATGCCCCGGTCCTTGACCCAGGCCTTGAGCGCCTTGACGTTGTAGGGCATCACCTCCAGGACCCGGTACGCCCGTGCGAACGGCGTGTCCTTCAGCTCCGGGGCGCAGATGTAGGCGATATGCTCGTCCACCAGATGCCCGCCCAGCTGGAACGCGACGTCGGCCACCAGACCGGCACGGATGACTGCGCCGTCGGGCTCGTACAGATATCCCTCGACGGGTCCCACCGGGGCAACCGGGCCGCCGTCGAACTCCTCGGAGCTGGTGAGTTCCGCGGCACCCTGCGGGCCGAGCAGGAGGGCGGCACGCCGTACCCCGGGACGCCGCACGGCGTTGAACCACAGCGCCACCTCGGTGACGTCGCCGCCGGCCGAGACCCATTGCGCCTCACAAGCTGCTGGGACCGAGTCGTGCGGCATGCCGGGGCCCATCTTCACACCGACGGCGCGCCCGGAGTCGGCCAGGGACTCGGCGAAGGACAGCGGCGGGGAGAAGTCCTCCGGGTCCCAGAGCCGCTTGGTCCCCGAGGTGGAGGTGGTGCGGCGGGCGGGATCCAGCCAGACGCCGTCGATTCCCTCGAGCGGCACCGCCATGGCATCGGAGTGGACCACGGTGGCGTTCCGGAAGGGGATCAGGTTCATGGTGGCGCATGCGGCCGTGGTCTCATCCATCTCCACCGCGGTGACCTGGATGTCCAGGGACGCCAGTGCCATCGAGTCGGCGCCCAGGCCGCAGCCCAGGTCCGCTACGTGCCGGATGCCGGCCTCCGCGAAGCGCTGCGCGTGCCGGGCCGCCACGGTGAGTCGGGTTGCCTGCTCCAGCCCCGCCTGCGTGAAGATCATCTGCCGGGCAAATTCGCCGAACTTGGCCTCGGCCCTGGTCCGGAGCCGGGACTGGGTGAGCACCGCCGAAACGAGTTCGGGGGAGTGGCCGGACTTCCGGAGCGAGGCGTTGAGCCGGAAAGCCTCATCCTCCTCGTACGGCCCCAGCGATGCCAGCAGCTCCCAGCCCTCGGGGTTGAGGAGCGGGGCGATCTGGTCCTGCGGTGCGTCAGCCATGGAATCAAGCCTAGTTCAGGCGCCGGTGCCCCGATGCGCCCGCTAGGCTGGACGGCATGGACGACAGCGGTACGGAAGACAACGGGACCCAAGACGCCTACACGGACCCGGACGCCGCCCGGCGGGACGCCGAAGAGGGCCGCCCGGGCCGTCAGCATCTTGCCGGACACGGCGTTGCCCGGTACGCCAGGCCGGCGCTGATTGCCGGCGGCGTCATCGCCGTCGTCTGCGTGGCCCTCCTGGTCATCATCTTCTTCCTGGACTCCTTCAACGCGACCGTCTATTCAGTCGGCGGCAAGGACGTCACGGACGCCACCGACGAAGCCCGGTCAATCCGTGAGAGCTACGCTGCCGCCAAGGTCGGCGGCACCATCTTCCTGGTTATCGGCCTCGCACTCGCCGCCGCGGGCGGATTCCTGCTGTACCGCCAGCGGAATGAACCGGGCCGGAACGACGAGGCGGACGACGGCGAGGAAGTGGACTTCGAGGACCTCGGGGGACAGTAATCCTGCCGCCCGCCGGCGTTCGCACCGGCAGCCGACAGCCTGCATCCCGGCCGCCCCGGGCGTTCACCCCGGATGAACTTCTGGCACTCGCCTTGACCGAGTGCTAACCATTTACATAGAGTCGTTGTTAGCACTCTCCCTAGGAGGGTGCTAACAACTGAAGCTTCACAGCCAGGCTGCTGCCGGCACCGCGACGACGGTTTGCACGCCTTGGCACCACAGCTTTAAAGTCCATGAATTTGCTGACGAATAGGAGAGGTCCTTGTCGGTCTCTATTAAGCCTCTTGAGGATCGTATTGTTGTCCGCCCGCTCGAAGCCGAGCAGACCACGGCCTCCGGCCTGGTTATCCCGGACTCCGCGCAGGAAAAGCCGCAGGAAGGCGAAGTTGTTGCAGTAGGCCCCGGCCGCTTCGACGACAACGGCAACCGCGTTCCGATCGACGTCGCCACCGGCGATGTTGTCATCTACTCCAAGTACGGCGGAACTGAAGTCAAGACCGGCGGCACCGAGTACCTCGTGCTGTCCGCCCGCGACGTTCTGGCGATCGTCGTAAAGTAACTCTCTTGGACCCCCGCGCCGCCGATCCTTCTCAGACGGGTCAGTTGCGCGGGGTTCTGTCTTGAAAGGACAAAACCATGGCAAAGCAGCTTGCGTTTAACGACGCTGCCCGCCGGTCGCTTGAAGCCGGCATCGATAAGCTCGCCAACACGGTCAAGGTGACGCTTGGCCCGCGCGGCCGCAACGTCGTGCTGGACAAGAAGTGGGGCGCCCCCACGATCACCAACGATGGCGTCACCATCGCCCGTGAAGTCGAGCTGGACGACCCGTTCGAGAACCTTGGCGCGCAGCTCGCCAAGGAGGTCGCCACCAAGACCAACGACGTTGCCGGTGACGGCACCACCACCGCCACGGTGCTGGCACAGGCCCTCGTCAAGGAAGGCCTCCGCAACGTTGCGGCAGGCGCCGCACCGGGCCAGATCAAGCGCGGCATCGAGGTCTCTGTTGAGGCTGTCGCCGCCCGCCTGCTCGAGAACGCCCGCCCGGTCGAAGGCACCCAGGTCGCCAACGTCGCCTCCATCTCCGCCCAGAGCGACGAGGTCGGCGAGCTCCTGGCCGAGGCATTCGGCAAGGTCGGCAAGGATGGTGTGATCACCATCGAGGAATCCTCCACCACGCAGACCGAACTGGTCCTCACCGAGGGCATGCAGTTCGACAAGGGCTACCTGTCCCCGTACTTCGTCACCGACGCGGAACGCCAGGAAGCCGTCCTCGAAGACGCCCTGATCCTGATCAACCAGGGCAAGATCTCCTCCGTGCAGGATTTCCTGCCGCTGCTGGAAAAGGCGCTGCAGAGCTCCAAGCCGCTCTTCATCATTGCCGAAGACGTCGACGGCGAGGCCCTCTCCACGCTGATCGTCAACCGCATCCGCGGCACCCTGAACGTCGTTGCCGTCAAGGCTCCGGGCTTCGGTGACCGCCGCAAGGCCATGCTGCAGGACATCGCCACCCTCACGGGTGCACAGGTTGTCTCGCCGGAACTGGGCCTCAGCCTGGACACTGTAGGCCTCGAGGTGCTGGGTACCGCCCGGCGCATCACCGTCACGAAGGACAACACCACCATCGTCGACGGCGCCGGTTCGGCCGAGGATGTCGCAGCCCGTGTTTCCCAGCTGCGCGCCGAGCTGACCCGCACGGATTCGGACTGGGACAAGGAAAAGCTCCAGGAACGCCTGGCCAAGCTGGCCGGCGGCATCGGCGTGATCAAGGTCGGCGCTGCCACCGAGGTCGAGCTGAAGGAAAAGAAGCACCGCATCGAAGACGCCGTGTCCTCGACCCGCGCTGCCCTCGAAGAAGGCATCGTGGCCGGCGGCGGCGCCGCCCTCATCCACGCCCTCAAGGCGCTCGACGAGGACCCGGCCGTCCAGGCTCTCGAAGGTGACGCGGCAGCAGCTGTCGGCATCGTCCGCCGGGCACTGACCCAGCCGCTGCGCTGGATCGCCCAGAACGCCGGCTTCGACGGCTACGTCGTCGTCGCCAAGGTGGCCGAATCCGCCGACAACCAGGGCTTCAACGCCAAGACCGGCGAATACGAAGACCTGATCGCGGCCGGCGTGATCGACCCCGTGAAGGTGACGCGGGCGGCCCTCCGCAACGCGGCCTCCATCGCGGCACTGGTTCTCACCACGGAAACCCTCGTGGTCGAGAAGCCTGCCGATGAAGACCAGCACGCGGGCCACCAGCACTAGCTCCAAGTCGCTGTAGTCAAGGCCGGTCCGGCATCGCCCGGGCCGGCCTTTTCTATGCCGTCCGGCCCGGAAACGAGGCTTAGCGCTGGGACCGCAGGGCCTTGCGCCGCAGGCGCAGTGCGGCGTCCCGGGGGAGCCGCTTGGTGATGAGCCGGTAGAAGACCAGCACGGCCGCCGCCGAAACCACAATGCCCACCAGATTCAGGAACAGCTGCAGCGCCGAGCCGGCGGCTTTCTCGTATTCGCCCAGCACCAGGGCGACGGCGACGAAGCCGGCGGCCGGAACGGTCGTCACCGAAATGAACACCCCGATCAGCGCCGAGGATCTCTGGCTGATCACGGAGAGCATGCCTGCGGTCCCGGCCAGGACGGCGACGATCAGCGAGTAGGGGCCCGGGTGGTAGATGAATTCGACGGCGGAGCCATGGTCCAGTGCATCGGCGGGGAAGAGTCCGAGGGGCACCGACAGCCACGCGGTCAGGGCAGCCGCCAGCATCGCTACCGGGAAGCCGACGCCGAGAGCCAGCGCCGCGCCGCGTCCCAGCGGCCCTTGCCGGCGCACAAGAGCCACTGCCAGGGCAGCCAGCGGGCCGAACTCCGGCCCGACCGCCATGGCGCCGACGATGGCGATGGTCGAGTCGGTCACGATGCCGATGGCCGCCAGTTGGGTCGCCAGGACCAGGAAGGCCAGATAGCTCCATGTGAGCCGCGAGTCTTCGCCCGTCTGCCTGGAGACCTCGTCCCAGATCACGGCGTCGGCCCCCTCACCCGGGGCTGCCGCCACCGCCTGGTCAGCGCGGTCGGAGAGCACGAGGTCCGGCATCGTGACCGAAATGGAGCCGAGTTCCCGGACGTTCAGCGCATGGAGTTTCTCCACCAGCCGCTCGACCGACTCCCTCGCCAGCAGGACGTGGATGACGTCCCCCGGAGGGAGCACGGACGCCCCGGGGTGGCGGGCGACTTCCGCCACGCCGAGCTCGCCGGAGCAACACTCCACCACGACGCCGGACAGCTTTTCCGGCACACAAATTCGCAGTTCCGCGATCACAATGCCGCCTCCTCTGACTCGTAACAGACTAGCCGCCGGCGCGGCCTCGGGCCGCGGAAAACCCCGCACTGCCCCCGTTATCCCCCCGACCCCCGCGCCCCCCGCCACGATTGGCCAGATAAATTACGGTTCGGTAACATTGATGCTTTGGGAAACCGGTTTGAAGGGTCTTTGTGTCGAACGAGCGAACCATTGCCGGCCCGCACACCGCGGACGCGGGTTCTCCGGCGCGCCGAAAATCCAGCTACCGCCCCGAAGTCCAGGGCTTGCGGGCCCTCGCCGTCCTCATGGTGGTCACGTACCACGTGTGGCTCGGCCGGGTCTCCGGCGGGGTGGACATCTTCCTGCTGATCTCTGCCTTCCTGATGACGCTCAGCTTCGCCGGGAAGGTGGAAAGCGGGAAGCCGCTGCGGCTCCTGAGCCACTGGCTCCACCTGCTCAAGCGGCTGCTGCCCGCCGTCGTCGTGGTCATCCTCGGCGTCCTGGCCGGCACCTGGGCCATCCTCCCGGAAAGCCGGTGGCCGGATGTGCTGGACCAGGCCTGGGCCTCCCTGCTGTACCGGCAGAACTGGCTCCTGGCGGACACCGCCGTCGACTACTACGCGCAGGACCATTCCGGTGCCAGCCCCTTGCAGCACTTCTGGTCATTGTCCATCCAGGGCCAGGTCTTCCTGCTGTGGCCGCTCGTGTTTGCCGGTGCCGCGCTGCTCCGCAAGCTGCTCTGCCGCGGCCTCGGCCGCTGGACTCCTTTGAAGGACCGGCTGAACTATCGGGTTTTGCTGGCCGTGGTCTTCGGCGCAATCTTCGTTGCCTCGCTGCTGTACTCGATTCAGCAGACCGCCACGAACCAGGCCTACGCCTACTTCGACACTCGCGCCCGGCTCTGGGAATTCGCCCTCGGCTCCCTGCTGGCGCTCGCCGTGCCCTACCTCAAGCCCGGCAGGATCCTGCGGGTGGCGCTGGGCTGGACCGGCCTTGCCGCCATGCTGTCCTGCGGGCTGCTGCTGACCGTGGACCGTTCCTTCCCCGGCTTCATTGCCCTGTGGCCCACCCTCGCCGCGGCCGCCATCATTGTGGCAGGGCAGAGCGGCAGCCGTTTCGGTGTGGACCGCTTCCTCACCTGGAAGCCGCTCGTTGCCCTCGGCGACAACTCCTACGCCCTCTACCTGTGGCACTGGCCGCTCCTGGTGCTGGCCCTCGCCGGGATGGGGATCAGCTCGCCGAACCTCGTGCAGGGCCTGGCCATCGTGGCCACGTCCGTGGTGCTGGCCGTGCTCACCACCCGGTTCGTGGAGAAGCCCTTGCGTGAATGGCACTGGCCGCAGCGCCGCGCCTGGCGGAACGCCGTCGTGATCGTGGCGTGCGGCGCCCTGCTCGCGGGACCCGTGTCCGTGTGGCAGAGCAAGCTGATGGCCGAGGAGGCCGCCGCGGCGTCGCAGCCAAGGGAACTGACGCCGGGAGCCGCCGCCTTGTCGCCCGGGTATGCGGGCAAATCGACGCCGGATGCCAAGATCATCCCTGCCCCCGTCGCGATGAAAAACGAGTGGGCGGACATCGACGGGCTGTGCACGGACGAGAACGTCCCGAGCGACCCCCTGCTCGCCGGTTGCCTGCAGAACAGCCGTCCGGACACCGTCACCAAGCGGATCGTGGTGCTGGGCGACTCACATGCCCAGCAGTACATGGCGGCCCTCGGACCGATCGCCCGGAGCCACGGCTGGGAAGTCGTCACCCTCCTGAAAGGCAACTGCCGCTTCGGCGGGGAATCCGCGGACCGTGACGCAGAGTGCAACGCCTTCAACAAGGCCAGTGCCGAGTACGTCCTGGAACACCGCCCGGACGCAGTCTTCACCGTCGCCTCGCAGACGTACAAGGACGCCCCGTTCGAAACCGAAGTGCCCCAGTATCTGGAGGGCATCAAGCCCTTCACCGATGCGGGCATGGAAGTGGTGGGCGTCCGCGACAACCCGCGCTTCAGCATGAACATGCCCGAATGCGTGCAGAAGAACGGCCCGGGCGCACCGGAGTGCAACGTTCCCTTGCAGGAATCCCTGGCCGAGTCCTCGCCGCTGGACGCGTACCGGGGCAAAGTCCCCGGGCTGCACCTCATGGACCTGAGCGACTTCATCTGCGCCGGCGGCATCTGCCCCGCCGTCGTCGGCAATGTCTACGTCTACAAGGACGACAACCACCTGACCAAGACCTATGTCCAGAGCATGATCCCCATGTTCGAACAGCGGCTGTTGGCATCCACCGGCTGGACGTGACGGCCCGGCTGTCCCACACGGTAAAAGGCGTGGCGGGAGCGGATGCCGTTGCTCACATTTCCGCTCCGGAATATGGCGGACGCCGCCAAGGTTCTATTATTTATTCAACACTTCTGCACAGGCCACGCCCGTAATGACTGGCTGGTCATCTGCTGCAACCCCTACCCGTGAAACCCGGTAACCAAGGTAAGAGGCGCACTCATGACCCAGCCCGAACACAACCCCTTCGGCTTCATCGGCCTGACCTACGATGACGTCCTGCTCCTGCCCGGCCACACGGACGTCATCCCCTCCGAGGCGGACACCTCCTCGCGGATCTCCAAGCGCATCTCGGTCCAGACGCCGCTGCTGTCCGCCGCCATGGACACCGTCACCGAGTCCCGGATGGCCATCGCCATGGCCCGCCAGGGCGGTCTCGGCGTCGTGCACCGCAACCTCTCGATCGCGGACCAGGCCGACCAGATTGACCGGGTCAAGCGCAGCGAGTCCGGCATGATCACCAACCCGCTCACCATCGGCCCCGAGGCCACGCTGGCCGAACTGGACGAGATCTGCTCGCATTACCGGGTCTCCGGCCTGCCGGTCGTGGACGAGGGCATGAGGCTGCTCGGCATCGTCACCAACCGCGACACCCGGTTCGTGCCGGAAGCGGATTTCCCGCTCCGCCTCGTCAGCGACGTCATGACCAAGATGCCCCTCGTCACCGGGCACGTCGGCATCAGCCGCGAGGAGGCGTCGCACAAGCTCGCGACCAACAAGATCGAGAAGCTCCCGCTCGTTGACGAGCAGGGCCGGCTCAAGGGCCTCATCACCACCAAGGACTTCACCAAGGCCGAGCAGTACCCGCTGGCCACCAAGGACGAGGAGGGCAGGCTGCGCGTCGGCGCCGCCATCGGCTTCTTCGGCGACGGCTGGGAGCGCGCCATGACCCTGATCGACGCCGGCGTCGACGCCCTCTTTGTCGACACCGCCAACGGCCACTCGCAGGGCGTGCTGGACATGATCCGCCGGTTGAAATCGGATCCCGTCGCCGCCCACGTGGACATCATCGGCGGCCAGGCGGCCACCCGCGAAGGAGCCCAGGCTCTGATCGACGCCGGTGCCGACGGCATTAAGGTCGGCGTGGGCCCCGGCTCGATCTGCACCACCCGGGTGGTTGCCGGCGTCGGTGTCCCGCAGATCACCGCCATCTACGAGTCCGCCAAGGCAGCCATCCCCGCCGGCGTGCCGCTGATCGCCGACGGCGGCCTGCAGTACTCGGGCGACATCGGCAAGGCGCTGGTCGCCGGCGCGGACACCGTCATGCTCGGCTCGCTGCTGGCGGGCTGCGACGAGTCCCCGGGTGACCTGATCTTCGTCAACGGCAAGCAGTTCAAGCTCTACCGCGGCATGGGTTCGCTCGGTGCGATGCAGACCCGCGGCAAGAACACCTCCTACTCCAAGGACCGGTACTTCCAGGCCGACGTCTCCGGCGATGACAAGCTCATCCCGGAAGGCATCGAAGGCCGCGTGGCCTACCGTGGCCCGCTCGCCTCCGTGGCCTACCAGCTGGTGGGCGGCCTCCGCCAGACGATGTTCTACACCGGCGCCCCGACCATCCCCGAGCTCAAGGCCCGCGGGAAGTTCGTCCGGATCACGCCGGCAGGGCTGAAGGAATCCCACCCGCACGACATCCAGATGACGGTGGAGGCACCGAACTACGGTTCGCGCTAAGCCGGCCGGAGATCACCGGACACGGGCCATGGGAACGCTCCCCATGACCTGTTCTCGTCAGCGGCCAGTGTCTGCGGTCCGTGCCTGTGGCGGAGCCCGCAACTAGGCTGAAGGCATGTCCGAACTCCTTCCCGCGCGTGAGCCGAAGCGCAAGCTTGCGCTGAGGCCCTATGCGCGGGCCGTCGCGCAGGTGCTCCGGGTCAGTTTCCGGGCCTCGCCGGCCGCAGTGTTGATGAAGGTCGTGGGCTCGCTGATCTCGGCCCTGCTGCCGCTGGTCACCACCTACTTCGCCGCGCTGACCACCACAGCGCTCGCGGCCGCCTACTCGGGCAACGCCGCGGCTGGCCAGCAGGCCATCGTCTACGTCATTATCACCGCCGCGCTGGGGCTGTTCTGGGGTTCCTTCAGCAGCGTGGACCGGTACATCCAGCAGCTCATGAGCTTCCGGGTCGGAGCGATCGTGGGCGACCTCATGTATGAGCGGTTCCTGGCGCTTGAGTTCTGGCGCTACGACGACAAGGAAACGATCGACCTCTACGACCGCGCCAAGCGCTTTTCCGATTCCTACGGCCGGGTGCTGGACCGGATCGCCGCGATCTTCACCCAGCTCGTCTCTGTGGTCCTGGCGATCGGCGCGCTGCTGCTGGTCAGCTGGTGGATAGCGGTGATCGTCCTGGTCGCGATCGTCCCCAGCGTCTACCTGCAGTTCAAGCTCTCCCGCGAACAGATCGCGCACTGGAACACCCAGGTCGACTCGCGCCGGCGGCGCCGGATGATCGAGACCAACCTGCTTCGCCCGCAGCACATTGCCGAGATGCGCCTCTACGGGATCGTCGGCTACCTGATGGACCTGCGCTCCCGGCTGCGGGACGCGGACGAGAAGCGGCGGCTGGATTTCCAGAAACGCTACATCCCGAGGCAGCTCGCCGCCGACGCCCTGCAATACGGCGCCGAGGTGGTGTCCCTGATCTGGGTGGTGGGGCAGATCATCGCCCGGGCGCAGCCGGTGGGGCAGTTCCTCTATGTGCAGCAGATTGTCAGCCGCGCCCTGTCCACGGCCAACAACCTCGTGTCCTCGCTCAGCTCCATCGACGAGGACCTCGCCAACCTCAAGGACTACGAGCTGTTCATGGCGATGCCGGTGCACTCCAGCCATGCCCCGCCCCTGCTGCAGGCACCGAAGACCGTGGAACTGCGGGACATCCGCTTCACCTATACCGGCAGCGAACTGGAGGTCATCAAGGGCATCTCTCTGACCATCAGGGAAGGCCAGCACATCGCCATCGTGGGGGAGAACGGTGCCGGCAAGTCCACCCTGATCCGGATCCTCGCCGGGCTCTACCGCCCCGATTCCGGGCAGGTGCTGCTCGACGGCGTCGACCTCGCCGCCGTCGACGTCACGTCCTGGCACCGCCATCTGGCGGTGCTGAGCCAGGAATTCCTCAAGTACGAGTTCGCCACCGCCGCGGAGAACATCTTCTTCGGTGACGTCGACTCGCCCCGGGACGGCGGGCGGATCCGCCGGGCCGCCGCGGATGCCGAGGCGCTGGACTTTCTCAACAAGCTGCCCAACGGACTGGACAACCACGTCAGCAACTGGATGGAGGACCCCCGCGGGCGCAAGGGCAGCGGCCTGTCCGGCGGCCAGTGGCAGCGTCTCGCGATGGCCCGGAACTTCTACCGGAACGCCTCCTTCATGGTGATGGACGAGCCCACCTCCGCCATCGACGCGCTGGCCGAACACCGGATCTTCACGCGGCTTTTCGCCGACCGCAGCAGCACGATCATTGCCATCAGCCACCGGCTCGCGACCATCGAGAAGGCGGACATCGTGTACATGCTCGAGGACGGCCGCGTGGTGGAACAGGGCACCCACAAGGAACTCGTGGCGCTGCGGGGCCGGTACTTCCGGATGTTCGAGTCCCAGCTGACCGTTCCGGATACCGAAAACGTCAGCGGGGAGTGACGCGAGCGCGGCGGCTTGTAACGCGGGGATGGGGGAACACCTCCAGCAGCCCTCAAATCGGCAGCCACCGCCGTCTATGCGAAGGGATCTTCCCGCTTTCCCGACTACCGGGCCGTGAGGAGCTGGAACATGTAGTCGGCCTCGGACTGCTGGGCGGTCACGACTGACCGCGCCAGAGAGGTCACGGCCACGTTGTCGCTGCGGTCCACGACCGCCCGGGCCATGGCCACTCCGGCCTGGTGGTGCCGGATCATGAGCTCCAGATAGAGGCGTTCGGCCGCCGCGCCGGTGGAGGCTTCGAGTGCCGCCAGCTCCGCAGGGGTGGCCATGCCGGGCATCAGGGTTTCCGTTTTGGGGGTGGAGGCGTCCGCGCCGCTGCCGTGCGCAGCGTGGCCGCCGTCGTCCGCGGAGAGGCCGCCGCCGTCGGTCATCCACGCCATGGCGGGCGCGGTGGACGCCTGCGGCAGCCCCCAGACGGAGAGCCAGCCGAACATTTGTCCGGCCTGCTGCTGCTGCGACCGGGCGATGTCATACGCGAGCCGGCGGATGTCCGGGTCGTCCGTGCGGTCCCGGACGAGCGTGCTCATCTCCACTGCCTGCAGGTGATGGACCTGCATGTCCCGGGCGAAGCCGGCCTCGGCGGTGCCCCCAGAGGGAAAAGCAGGGGGGAAAGCAGGGGCTGGTGCGGTTAGGCGGCCCAGGGCCCAGCCGGCGAGGACGGTGAGCACGACGGCGGCGAGGACGGCCAGCGGCCGCCGCACCCGGCTCCCGGCCCTACTGCCGGCAGCCTCTGCGTTCACGCGATGCGGCCGGGCGCGTTAATGCCTCCGGTGCAGGCGGCACCGGGTTCGGGGGCATTCGACGACTGCCAGAACTTGGCGACGAAGTCCTTGATCCGCTCGTCGGCGGGGGAGTCCACGCCGACCTGGGCGCCCCAGGCGGACAGCATGATCGGTGAGGCGGTCCCTGTCAGCGGTGAGAGGACGGTGTAGGTGCCGGGCAACGCCTTCCGCAGGGTCTCAACGTCGGCCTCGGAGACAGCGGCCGGGTCATAGCTCGCCCAGACGGCGCCGTGCTCCAGCGCGTGGACCGCGTTCTCGGCCGGAACCGGCTGGGAGTAGACGCCGCAGTTAAGCCAGGCGCTGGCATGGTCCCCGCCGACGGCCGGGGCCTGCGGGTACGACACCGGGGTGGCCACATGCTTGGAGGTCAGGTTCTCGAACGTCTGAAGGCCGGCGATCTGGATGCTCGCTGCCGAGGGCGGGGGCGGATCTTTGATCAGCGCGACCGTGACCAGGGATCCCACCAGCGCCACGGCGACGGTACCGCCGCCGGCCCAGAGCAGCTTACGCTTCCGTGATTGCCGGGCCTGGGCCGCTTTGACGGCCTGAAGCCGGGCTGCCGTGTCCTCCCGCGCCTGTTTCGCCTTGCTGCCGCTCATGAAGATGGTCTCCCTTACGTGCTGCGTATTATTTGAACGTTCAACTGTGCATCCTATCGTCCGGGCGGGTGCGGAGAAAGTCCCCAGCCCCGCAGGCCAGGGGAGTGAGCGGCGATTCGCCAGAGATGGCCGCTATGCCGCGTCCCATTCCGGCCAGATGTGGCAATGGGGCGCGGCAGAGGATGCAGCCGGCCCCGGGACAAGGGCATTGCGGCGCAGCCGGGCGGGCCATCGGTACCAGGCCCGCCCGCTGGGATAACCTAGAGCAGTGACTTACGAGATTGAGATTGGCCGTGGCAAGCGTGGGCGTCGTGCCTACTCCCTGGACGACATTGCGATTGTCCCCAACCGACGTACGCGTGACCCCAAGGACGTCTCCGTCTCCTGGCAGATCGATGCCTACAAGTTCGACATGCCGGTCATCGCGGCGCCGATGGATTCGGCCATGTCCCCGGAAACCGTGATCGCCCTTGGCCGCCTCGGCGGACTCGGCGTCCTCGACCTCGAAGGCCTCTGGACCCGGTACGAGGACCCGCAGTCCGTGCTGGACCAGATCGCGGCGCTCCAGGACGAGACCAACAGCCCGGCCGTCACACGCCGCATGCAGGAGCTCTACCGGGCGCCCATCCAGCCTGAGCTGATCACGTCCCGGCTCGCCGAGATCCGGGCCGCGGGCGTGACGGTGGCAGGATCGCTGACCCCGCAGAGGACCCAGGAACACTACAAGACCGTGGTGGCCGCCGGCGTCGACATCTTCGTGATCCGCGGAACCACCGTCTCGGCCGAGCATGTCTCCAAGGACCACAAGCCGCTGAACCTCAAGCAGTTCATCTACGAACTGGACGTCCCCGTGATCGTCGGCGGCGCCGCCGGCTACACCCCGGCGCTGCACCTCATGCGCACCGGCGCCGCCGGAGTCCTGGTCGGCTTCGGCGGGGGAGCGACCTCCACCACCCGCCGCGCCCTGGGGATCCACTCGCCGATGGCCTCCGCCATCTCCGACGTCGCCGCGGCGCGCCGGGACTACATGGACGAGTCCGGCGGCCGCTACGTCCACGTCATCGCCGACGGAGGCGTCGGCGCGTCCGGCGACATCGTCAAGGCCATCGCCATGGGCGCCGACGCCGTGATGCTGGGCAGCGCCCTGGCCCGCGCCGACGAAGCCCCCGGCAAGGGCTGGCACTGGGGCCAGGAGGCCCACCACCTTGAGCTTCCCCGTGGCGACAGGGTCAACGTCGGCACGGTCGGACCCCTCGAAGAGGTCCTGTTCGGACCGGGCCACCACACCAACGGAACGTCCAACCTGATCGGTGCGCTGCGCCGTTCGATGGCAACCACAGGCTATTCGGACCTCAAAGAATTCCAGCGCGTCGACGTCGTCGTCTCGCCCTACGCCGGCAACTGAGGTGCCCCTGCCCATCCGGAGAACTTGGACGTAGTCTGGTGCCCTACGAGGTTTGATCCCGATGGAGGCGTGACATGAACAGTTTTCCCGGCGGTTCTCCCGTGGCCGGCGGCGCCCTTGGGCCCGCGGAACGCGAAGCTTCACTCGCGGTGCTCAGGGGAACCACGGACCCCGGCAAGGAACTCGACATCCTGATCGTCGGCGGAGGCATCGTCGGCACCGGCGCCGCCCTGGACGCCGTCACGCGCGGACTGAGCGTCGGGATCGTGGAGGCCAACGACTGGGCCGCGGGGACCTCCTCGCGGTCCTCGAAGCTCATACACGGCGGCCTCCGCTACCTCGAAATGCTCGACTTTGCACTGGTCAAAGAGGCATTGCACGAACGCGGACTCATTCTCTCCGTGCTGGCGCCGCACCTTGCCCGGCCGGTCCCCTTCCTGTACCCGCTCACCAAGCCGTTCCTTGAGCGGCCCTATGTCGGCGCCGGGATCGCCCTGTATGACGTGATGTCCATCACCGGCGGGCATAGCCGCGGTGTCCCCTTCCACAAACACCTGAGCCGCCGCGGGACCCTGCGAGCCGCCCCGAGCCTCAAGGATGACGCCTTCGTCGGGTCCATCCGCTACTACGACGGCCAGGTCGACGACGCCAAGTACGTCGCCAACCTCATCCGCACCGCCGCCTACTACGGCGCCCACGCGGTGACCCAGATGTCGGTCGTGGACTTCCTGCGCGAGGGCGAACGCGTGGTCGGGGCCAAGGTGATCAACCACGAGGACGGCTCCACCTTCAACATCCACGCCAAACAGGTCATCAACGCCACCGGTGTCTGGACGGATGAGACCCAGGCCATGGTGACCGACCGCGGCCAGCTCAAGGTCCGCGCCTCCAAGGGGATCCACCTGGTGGTGCCCCGGGACCGCGTCCAGTCCACCGTGGGGCTGATCCTGCGGACCGAGAAGTCCGTGCTCTTCGTCATCCCGTGGGGCCGGCACTGGATCATCGGGACCACCGATACCGACTGGCATCTGGACAAGGCCCACCCTGCGGCCTCCAGCAAGGACATTGACTACCTCCTGGAGCACGTGAACAAGGTCCTGAAGCGGCCACTCACCCGCGAAGACGTCGAGGGTGTCTATGCCGGGCTGCGCCCGCTGCTGGCGGGGGAGAACGATTCCACCGCCAAGCTCTCCCGCGAGCACGTCGTGGCGCACCCCGTGCCCGGACTTGTGGTGGTGGCCGGCGGCAAATGGACCACCTACCGGGTGATGGCCAAGGACGCCGTCGACGAGGCGACCCGCAGCATGGACGAACGCGTCCCGCCAAGCTGCACGGAATCCATACCGCTGCTGGGCGCCAGCGGCTTCAAGGCCGCCTGGAACAAACGGAACCGGATGGCGGAAGAGACCGGCGTGCACGTGGCACGGATCGAGCACCTGCTCAACCGCTACGGTGCCATGGCCCCCGAAGTGCTGGCCCTCATCGCCGCTCACGCCGAACTGGCCGAACCGCTGCCGGGCGCGGACGACTACCTCGCCGCCGAGGCCGTCTATGCCGCCACCCACGAAGGTGCCCGCCACGTTCAGGACGTGCTGACCCGGCGTACCCGCATTTCCATCGAGGCCTGGGACCGCGGTGTGTCCGCCGCTCCGGTAGTCGCTAAACTGATGGGGGATGTTCTCGGCTGGAGCGATGCGCAGCGCGAGAGTGAAATCAAGCATTACCTGGCCCGGGTTGACGCCGAACGGCTGAGCCAGGAGCAACCGGATGATGAGTCCGCCGACGCCGCACGAATGGGCGTCGAGGACATCGTTCCGCTGCGCTGACCGGCAACGCCGGACGGGAGCCCGGATCCCCAGGCTGCCGGACGGCGCGCACTCACGCCACTTCGAAGGGACACCTCTTGGCGGAACCACTGGACAGGTATGACGCCGGACTCACCACCCCCGAAATGGTGGTCCTCGAGATGGATGCCACGGACAAGCTCGACGCCACGTCGCAGCTCGCCGAAAGGATGCATGCCGCCGGACGGATCTCCGATCTGGAGGGTTTCCTCAAGCACGTCAACGCGCGCGAGCATCAGCTCGCCACCGGGCTTCCGGGCGGCATCGGCCTGCCCCATGCCCGCAGCGAGTTCGTCTCCCGGACCTCGATTGCCGTCGGCATCACGAAGTACGGCAGGTCCCTCGACTTCGGCGCCGCTGACGGCCCGGCAACGGTGGTCCTGCTGATCGCGACGCCGGCCAGCTCCTTCTCAGACCACCTGGAAGTACTTGCCACGCTGGCGCGCTCGCTGTCCAAGGAATCGTTCCGCGAGTCGCTCCGCCGGGCCTACGATCCCGAAGTGATCGCGGAGCTCATCAACTCCAGCCTGGTCTTCTTCGACCATTAGAGATTGGGGCAGGCCCTTTCGTGTCGACTCCGTCGCCACGCAGGGACCCGGCTGCCCCACTCTAGGATCTGTCCCACCGGCCCGTTTCGTTGTTCTACACGAGGACGAAGTACGGTTAAGGGGTGCTGAAAACTGCCCTTAGACCCCGATGGATTGCAGGCCTCTTGTTTGCGATCGTCATTTCCGGGGTTTTTGTGCTGCTGAGCCAGTGGCAGTTCGGCCGCTCCACGCAGGCGGAGGTCCCGGTCGCGACGACGACCGAGGAACCCAAGCCGCTGACCTCGGCGCTGCAGCCGGGCAATTTCTTCCCGGGATCCGTCGCGGACCAGAAAACGACGGCCACGGGCAGCTATGACCGGCAGAAGCAGGTCCTGGTTCCGGGCCGCCTGCACGACGGCGCGAAGGGCTACTGGATCGTGTCTGCGTTCGCCGTCACGGATGCTCCAGTCCTGGCCGGCGCGGGCGCCTCGCCGCAGACCTGGATCCCGGTTGCCCGCGGCTGGGTGGCAGATCCTGCGGATGTCGTGGCGCCGCCGTCGGGCACCATTAAACTCACCGGCCGGCTCATCCCGTCCGAGGCCCCGCTTCCCAACACCGATGCCGGTCCCGGACGGGCCACCGCCGTCTCCGTCGCCGAGCTCATCAACATCTGGGAGGTCAGCAGCTACCCCGGGTTCATCGCCGCAGACACCGAGCTGGCCGGCACCACGGATGTCGGTGCGGCCGACGTCGGGGGCGATCTGAAGCCGCTGAACATCGGGCCGCAGCCCCCTGCCCAGAAAGTCAACTGGCTGAACCTCTTCTACGCCGCCGAATGGGTAGTCTTCGCCGGCTTCGCGCTCTTCATCTGGTGGCGCCTGGTCAAGGACGACTACCGCCGCGGGCTGGAAGACGCACTCGACGAGGAGCAGGCCGCGCAGGCGTCCGCCGCCGACGAGGAGCACCCCGCCGGACCACACCCCACCGAAGCACGTCCCACAGAACCGAAAGTGCAATCATGATCGAGCCCCAGCCGGCCATCCAGCCGCAGCAGTCCAACTTAACGGGAAGCGCCAACGGCAAGAAGCGCCGCTTCGGCGGAACCGAGGCACAGATCCGCTCCGCCCTGAAGTTCTACAAGGTGCTTGCCTACCTCACCGGATCCATGCTGCTGCTGCTCTGCGCCGAACTGATCGCCCGGTACGCGTTCGGCCAGTACCTGTTCGCCGGCGGCACCAACGCCGTGACCGGCCAGCCCCACGGCTTCGGGTTTGCCGATGCCGAGCCGGCCGGTGTTATTGGCGGGCTGAACCTCTCCGTCGCGGTCCTGATCGTGCACGGCTGGATGTACGTCGTCTACCTCATCTCCAACTTCCGCCTGTGGTCCCTCATGCGCTGGCCGTTCGCCAAGCTCATCATCCTGGCGCTCGGCGGCGTCGTCCCGTTCCTGTCCTTCTTCGTCGAGAAGAAATTCCACGCCGACGTTGACGCGGAGCTCGCCGCGAACCCGCAGGCGCCGCAGCGCTACTGAGCAGCGCTACTGAACGGGAGCTGCCCAGGGCCGGACGCGGCAGCCCGCCGGCGCCCGCCGGACGCCGTGGGACGCTGAGGTGCAGACCAGGGCGCTTCGAGTGTCCGATCCGCCCTGATCTGCCCCCGCGGCGGGTCCTGTCTTTCCGGAGCGTGGCCCCGTGTGAGTTCGCTCACCCGGCGGCTCATTGCGGGGCCCGGACCGTCTTCTCAAGGTGCGGCCGGGCGGCGGTGCAAAGTACGCTAGTACGGTGACTACTCCCCCTGCATCCCAGACGTCCCACAAGCCCGTGCTGGTTGTTGACTACGGTGCCCAGTACGCGCAGCTGATCGCCCGCCGCGTCCGGGAAGCGAATGTGTATTCGGAAGTGGTTCCGCATACCTACAGCACCGAGCAGCTGCTGGCCAAGAATCCGGCCGCCATCATCCTCTCCGGCGGCCCCGCAAGCGTCTACGCCGAAGGCGCCCCCAGCGTCGGCGCGGACCTTTTTGAGGCCGGAATCCCGGTCTTCGGCATCTGCTACGGCTTCCAGGCCATGGCCAATGCGCTCGGCGGCAAGGTGGCCCAGACCGGGCTCCGCGAGTACGGCGCCACCGAGACCACCACCGTCGGCGAGGCCCGCTCCATCCTGGAGGGCATGCCCCAGCACCAGAGCACCTGGATGAGCCACGGCGACTCCGTCCACGAGGCCCCGGAGGGCTTCGAGGTCCTCGCGACGACGGCCGGCGCCGACGTTGCCGCCTTCGCCAACGAAGAAAAGGGCCTCTACGGCGTTCAGTGGCACCCCGAGGTGAAGCACTCCGCCTACGGCCAGGAGGTCCTGGAGAACTTCCTGTTCAAGGGCGCAAAGCTGGAGCCGAACTGGACCACGGGAAACATCCTCGAGGAGCAGATCGAGCGGATCCGCAAACAGATCGGCGACGCCCGCGTCATCTGCGGCCTGTCCGGCGGCGTCGATTCCGCTGTCGCGGCAGCCTTGGTCCAGCGTGCCGTAGGCGACCAGCTGACCTGTGTCTTCGTGGACCATGGACTGCTGCGCGAGGGCGAAGCCGAACAGGTCGAACGCGACTTCGTGGCCGCCACGGGCGTCAAGCTCTACGTTGCCAACGAGCAGGAGCGCTTCCTGGCCGCCCTGGCCGGCGTCAGCGACCCGGAAGCCAAACGTAAGATCATCGGCCGCGAATTCATCCGCGCCTTCGAGGAAGCCGAGCTGGCGATCATCTCCGAGGCGGCCGCGCACGGAGAGAAGATCAGGTTCCTCGTCCAGGGCACCCTGTACCCCGACGTCGTCGAATCCGGCGGCGGCGAAGGCTCGGCGAACATCAAGAGCCACCACAACGTGGGCGGCCTGCCGGAGGATCTGCAGTTCGAACTCGTGGAGCCGCTGCGGGCCCTGTTCAAGGATGAAGTCCGTGCCGTCGGCGCGCAGCTCGGCCTGCCGCAGGAGATCGTCGGGCGCCAGCCGTTCCCGGGCCCGGGCCTTGGCATCCGGATTGTCGGCGAGGTCACCAAGGATCGCCTGGACCTCCTGCGCAAGGCGGATGCCATTGCCCGCGCCGAACTGACCGCCGCCGGCCTGGACAACGAGGTATGGCAGATGCCGGTGGTGCTGCTGGCAGATGTCCGCAGCGTCGGCGTCATGGGCGACGGCCGCACCTACGGCCACCCGATCGTGCTGCGCCCCGTGTCCTCCGAAGACGCCATGACGGCCGACTGGTCACGGCTTCCCTACGATCTGCTGGCCCGGATCTCCAACCGGATCACCAACGAAGTGGACGGGGTCAACCGTGTAGTGCTGGACGTGACCAGCAAGCCGCCGGGAACCATCGAGTGGGAATAGCCTGCTGAACACAGGCGTATGAAATGGCCGGCCTCCTGACGGGGCCGGTCATTTTGTGTGTGGGGTATTTTTAGCCGGGTAGTCTCATAGGGCCATTTCCGGTCCAATTTGACCGGCGCCAGTGTTGCGGGCTCTTCCTCGCGGCCGATTCGGGCTACGCTCGAAGGCATGCCGGTATGGTCCAAGGCGCCGCGCGCGAGCACGGTAAACGCGAGCACCGAAAACGCGAGTACCGAAAACTCGAGCGCGGTAAACGCGAGCCCAGAAAAAGCGAGCACAGAAAAGAAGGCAGCAGTGTCAGTTGGTCAAGGCCACCCCGGCGGCTCCGAGGAGCTCAGGAAATGGCTGTCGGGGCTCAAGCCCGTCACCGGAGCAGATACGATGCTGCGCTTCACCAAGACGCCCGAAGGCTCCATCGACCTGACCAACGCGCACCCGTCCGGTCTGGCCCAGCTCATGGCGGGACGGCGTACCCGGCTTTCCACCCTGATCCGCGACCGCCAGCAGTATGTCATCGCCGCCCGCGCCTCACGGAACCTGCGCTCGAAGATCTTCGAACTGGCCAACGACCGCGGCATCGATGCGGGCTATTTCTCCGCCGGTACGGTCGTCTGGACTTCCGCCGTCGGGGGCAAGCCGCAGCGCGTCTCAGCCCCCGTCATGCTCATCGCCATTTCCCTCACCGTCCGGCCGGGTGAGGACGATTACGAACTGCAGCTGACCGAACAGGCCCGGATCAACCCGGCCCTGATCCGCCATCTGAAGACCATTCACGGGATCGTCTTCGACGTCAATGCCGTGACCCGGATGGCCTACAGCACCGCCCGTTTCGATCCACAGCCGGTCCTGGACCGCCTCGGCACGCTCGTCCAGCCCATCCATGGTGCCGACATTGAACACAACCTCCTCGTCTCCACGTTCTCGGACCTGTCCGGCAACCTGGAGGATCCCTGGATCAACGAGAACAATGCGCTCGTCTCGGCCCTGGCGCGTGCCGCCGCGGGGGTGCCACTGAAGATGCCCGAACTCAAGACCGGCCGCTTCCCGAGCACCGATGCACGCAATCCCGCCGAGGAACTGCTGCTGCTCGACGCCGACGCGGAGCAGCAGTACGTCGTGGACGCGGTCCGGGCGGGGGACTCGCTCGTCGTGAGCAGTCCGCCGGGGACCGGCCAGACCCAGACCGCCATCAACACCGTCGGCGCCCTCGTTGATGAAGGCAAGACCGTCCTGGTGGTGGGGGACCGGCGCGCCAGCCTGGGCGAGCTCTCCTCCCAGCTGGAGACGCTCGGACTCGATTCGGTGCTCTTCCAGGTTTCCGGCAACGCGACGCCGCTGCATCTCAAAGGCCAGCTGGTCCGGGCGATTGTGCGCAACGAGAAGTCCCTCGAGCCGCAGCTGAGCAACCTTCACACCACCCTGACCGAGCACCGCCACGCCCTCATGGACCACGTCGCGTCGCTCCACAACGTCCGCCAGCGCTGGGGGTGCTCGCCGTACGAGGCGATGCAGTCGCTGGCCGAGCTGACGTCGATCCAGCCGGCGCCGGCCACCACGGTGCGGCTCAAGCGCAGCGTGCTGGACAGCATCCGGGACCGCGAGGAGCTGGCCGGGCGGCTCCGCCGGGCTGCCGAACTGGGCAGTTTCAACCGCGCCTCCACCACCAGTCCCTGGCACGGGGCCCGGCTCCTGACCCGCAAGGAAACCCAGGAAGCCCAGCAGGTGGCCGGGTCCGTGGCAGAGAAGCTGCCGCTGCTGCGCGAGCGCATGAACGGCGTCGCCGAACACGCCGAGATCCGCCTCGGCAGCACGTTTGCCGAATGGGGCGAGCAGATCGAACTCCTCGTCGCTGTGCGCGAAAGCCTCGACAAGTTCACCCCGGACATTTTCGACCGGCCGGTCCACGACCTCATTTCCGCGACCGCCTCCTCCTCCTGGCGGCGTGAACGGAACATCGAGATGCCGTCCATGCAGCGCTCCCGGCTGCGCCGCGTCGCCAAGGAATACGTCCGCCCGGGCGTCCACATCGCCGATCTCCACAGTTCGCTCGTCCTCGTCCAGGATCAGCGGGCCGCCTGGTCCGGCTACGCCACGACGCAGCGCCACCCCGCGGTCCCCTCGGGCCTCGCCGAGATCACGGCGCTCTACCGTGAGCTCGGGGCGGAGCTGTTCGAACTGGGCCTGGCCGTCAAGCACACAGACGCCGGCGGCGAGCTGCTGTCCACGCCCTATGACGAGCTCGTGGCACGCCTGGAACGGCTGGTCGCCGACACGGGCACCCTGGAAACGCTGCCGGAGCGCACGCTGCTGGTGGAAAACATGCGCGAACACGGCCTGGGCGAACTGCTTGCCGACCTGGCCGAACGCGAGGTGCCGGCGGAATCGGTGGCGGCGGAACTCGAGCTGGCGTGGTGGCAGTCCGCGCTGGAGGCCATGATCAGCGGCGACGACTACCTCGCCATGTCCGACGGCGACGCGCTGCGCCAGCTCGAGGCGGAGTACCGCCTCGCAGACAACGCCCACATCGCCAGCGGCGCTGCCCGCCTGCGCTGGAAGCTTGCCGAACGTTGGCGGGCGGCCATCGCGGAGAACCCGCGGCAGGCGGACCTCTTGCGCAGCCTGCTCAAGGACGGCCGCGTAACCCTCGCCGCCCTGACCGGACAGGCCCCGGAACTGCTGCCCATGCTGGTGCCGGTGTGGTCGGTCAGCCCGTACCTGATGTCCGGCCTGCTGCCGATCGAGCAGAAGTTCGACGCCGTGGTCATCCTCGACGCCGAGACGACCTCACTGCAGGCCGTCCTCCCTGCCATCGCCCGGGCCCAGCAGGTCATTGCCTTTGGTGACGACCGGATCGCCAGCCCCAGGACGTTTACCGTCAGCGTGGAGCGGCTCGCCGCCGGTGAAAGCTCCCACCAGGGCGTTGAAAGCGCCTACCGGGCCCTCGCCGCTGTGCTGCCGGTCTGGAAGCTGCGGACTGTGTACCGCGCGGTCGATGAAGACCTCGTCCGGCAGTTGAGCAAGGGCTTCTACGACGGCGGGCTCCGCCGGCTTCCGGAGGGCCAGTCCGCGACCGGGCTGGACCGTGCCCTGACCCTGGAATACCTGCCGGACGGTACCGGGCTGCCCAGTGCGGACCAGGACGGCGTCGAATCTGTTGTCGCCGAAGTGAACCGCGCCGTCGAGCTCGTCTTCGAGCACGCCCGCCTCCGGCCCCGGACCTCCTTGGCAGTTGTCACCGGCAGCCTCCGCCACGCCGCCCGAATCGGTGAGTCCATCCGGCTGCAGCTACCCAACTATCCGCTGCTGGCAAGCTTCTTCACCGCAGGGGACGAATCCTTCCGGGTGGTGGACCTGGACCGCGCCCAGGGCCTGGTCCGCGACCACGTGATCTTCTCCCCGGGCTATGGGCGGACCCCGCACGGGCGTGCCCTGCACAACCTCGGCCCGCTCTCGGCGGAGGGCGGCCGGGCCAAGTTTGCCCTCGCCATGACACGCGCCCGCCGCTCCCTGCACGTGCTCAGCTGCTTTCGTCCCGAAGATCTGGACGTGACGCGGCTCAGCCACGGAGCGGTGGACTTCTACGAGCTGCTGGACCGTGAGATTGCAGGCAACTCCGATCTGGGCAGCCCCGCATCGCGGGCCGCCGCCAGCGAGCAGGCCCTTGGCGCCGACCCGTTGGTGGCCGACCTGGGCGACCGGCTCCGGGCCCGCGGCGCACGGGTCTGGCACCAGTACGACGGAGTCCTGAACATGGTGGCCGCAGCGGACCCGCTGAACACCATCGGCCAGGACGACGCCGAGATCCCACGCCCCGTGGCCATCGAATCCGACGGAACCGAGCAGTACCGGCGGATGACCGTGCGCGAACGCAGCAGGCTCCGGCCGCAGCAGCTGGAGCGGCTCGGCTGGCGCTACATGCCGCTGTGGACCATAGAGGTTTTCACCGACCCTTCCGCCTGTGCCGACCGGATCGGCGGATACCTTGGGCTGGAGAAGCCGGCGGTGTCCAGCCGAAACAGGACCTCGCCAGGCTTCTTCGACGATGACGTGGAGAACCTGGCCGTCAACGACGCACAGGCCGCCGAAGAGCGGGCCACATCCGAGCGGGCCACGTCCGAGCGGGCCACGTCCGGCTGGTCGGACAACGCGCAACAGCAAGCAGCAGCAACAATGGGCAGTAAGGAGGCCGACGGCATGAGTGCAGACGGCGAAATCCAGAACAACAGCATCCCGGACACCGGCAAGGGCGGCAGTTCCCCGGCCGAGCACCGCGGCAACTCTGCCGCTGAGCCGGACGCAGCCGGGACTGGCGCGCCGCGCGCCGCGGGCGATTCCGCCGCGACCGCCAACAGTTTCTTGCCCGACAGCGGTTTGCCCGTCGGCGGTTTGCAGAACGGTGTGCCCGACTCCGCGACTGCCGACAGTGTCTTACCGGACGGTGTCTTGCCGAACAAGGCGGCTGAGGACGACCCTCGCCGCTGGGGCGACCAGCCCGACGGCTACGATCACGACTCCTGGCTGCAGGAACAGAAGCCCCCGCACTGGGGCTAGCAACAGGTGGGCCGGCTGCGCCGCCTCTAGCCTGAAGTTGCCTAGCCGGGGGCAGCGGCTACGAGGACGAAGAACAGCTTTCCTTGGGTCGAGGCGCCGGCCAGCCGCCGCGCCTGATCGGCATCTGCCGCGACGACCATGAGGCCATCCGTCTCTCCGGCCGCGAGCCACGGGCCTGCCTTGCCGCCCTGTGCGGAGGTCCACAGTACGGGCACGGCGGCCGCCAGGACCTCGGATGTTGCCGGCTGGTCAAAGCCGTTGCCGGTGGACATCACCACGTTGATCAGTTGTCCTGGGGAGACCAGTTGGATGGAGGCCGGGTCCGCCATCCGGAGCGGCACGGCAGCCGAGCCCGGCGGGCTGCCGGCGAGCAGGCCAGGACCCAGGAGCTGTGCATCGGAAATCAGCTGGCCCTGCCGCAGCGCTACGGCCAACTGCTTCCCTTGGAGCGCCGCGGTGTTGCTGAAACTGCCGCTGGGCAGCAGGTTGTGAGGGATGTTGAGAACCCGCAGATCGTCAGCCTCGAGGGCTTTGCCGGCCGGCAGATCCCGGGCAGCGGCGAGGGCGACGACGGTGTCGGCCGGCGGCGGCGTGAGTTGTTGGACGGCGATGCCGGCGGCGACGCAGAGCAGGAGCGCCACTGCAAGCCGCCGGTTGCGGTTCAGCCAGCCGGTCAGTCGGCGGCGCCTCAGCGGTCCGCCCCGGGGCCTGGATCCCGGCGGGCTTCCGGAGTGCGGCCGATAGACGCGCGGGCGGGGGGAACGGCCGCCCGCGAGCACGGAGCGAGCACGGAAGACTGCACTAAGGAATGGCGCAGGGAGCAGAATCCTGGACGGGGAAACGAAGGTTCCGGCGGTGACCATACTGCCACGCTAGCCGTAGGCGTAACGCAGGTCCGGGGCGTGCAGTCCTATGTGGACAAGCGGCGTCCGGAGCGGGCGGCGGTTGCCTAGCCCGCGGCAGCGGGGGCAGGAGCTGCCGCCGGGGTCACAGGGGCCGCTGCCGGGGGCACGGAGCTGCCCTTGGTGTCGCGGGAGTCGTTCCGGTAGAAGCCGGAGCCCTTGAAGACGACGCCGACGCTGTTGAACTTCTTGCGCAGGCTCCCCTGGCACTCGGGACAGGACGTCAGGGAGTTGTCGGTGAACGACTGCACGATCTCGAAGGCGTGGCTGCAGTCCTTGCAGGCGTATGCATACGTGGGCACTGGAAATCCTCCTCAGGGACAAACGAGCAGGTCCCGTGCCGCCGAGGTCCGGAACACAGCCGATATGTCTATCGACGGGTTCCTTCCCTTAGCAGTCGCAGGGCCTGAGTGCCAATTCTATCATCCCGGGAATGTGGCTTCAGAGCAGGCGGATCAGCCCGCCCGGGGTCAGCGCGGCGGACACCTTTCGGTCGAACGACTCCGCCGGAATGCTCCCGGCGGGCAGCACCTCGGCGTCGTAGACGACCGCAGCGGTGGGCAGCGCAAGGGGAGGCCCTCCGCCGTCGTCCGGCTGTTTGTGGCCGGGCCGGATCGACGCCAGCCGCGCGAGGAACTTGTCGTAGTAGCCGCCGCCCTGGCCGATGCGGTTGCCGGAGAAGTCCACGGCGGTGGCCGGCAGGACGATGCCAAGGGCGGATTGCATGATCTCCGGCCCGTGGCGTTCCCCGACGGGTTCCGGGATCGGTGCGTAGCGGCTGCGGACAAAACCGGACGCCGGAGTCCAGTACACCCAGCTCAGTTCGAGGCCCGGCTCGCAGACCGGCAGCAATATATCGTGTCCGGCGTCGTGCATGGCCGACAGCAGCGGCAGGGTTGGCGGTTCGCTGCCCACCCCCAGGTAGGCCGCGAAAGTTCCCGTCCCGCCGCCGGCGAGTTTGTTTGCCCACGTCAGGCCGTGCCTGGCAATGGCTGCGCCTGCGGCGTCGAGCACTGTCGGTGAAAGCCCGGCGCGCCGCGTCCGGTGGCTGGCGCGGATCTCTTCCTTTGATGCCTTCAATGCCCGGCCCTCCACCTGTTGCAGTCCCGTGCCGAGCCGCGGCGCGTCGTCCGGGCTCATTGCGGCTGTAGCTAATTACCGAATGTTTAGTACCTCCGTTAGATTAGTCGAGTGACTACACCAATCGCTTCCGTCCGCAAGGCCGTCATCCCCGCTGCGGGCCTCGGCACCAGGTTCCTTCCGGCCACCAAGGCCATGCCGAAGGAAATGCTTCCCGTGGTTGACAAGCCGGCCATCCAGTACGTCGTCGAGGAAGCCGTCAACGTCGGTTTGAGCGACATCCTGATGATCACGGGCCGAAACAAGCGTGCGCTCGAAGACCACTTCGACCGCGTCCCCACGCTGGAAGCCACCCTCGAAGCCAAGGGGGACACCGCGAAGCTGGAGTCCATCCAGGCCGCCAGCAACCTCGGCGACATCCACTACGTGCGCCAGGGCGATCCGCTGGGCCTGGGCCACGCCGTCCTGCGTGCGAAGCAGCACGTGGGCTACGAACCGTTTGCTGTCCTGCTGGGCGATGACCTGATCGACGCCCGAGACGAGCTGCTCAGCACCATGATCGAGGTCCAGGCCAAGACCGGCGGATCGGTGGTGGCGCTGATCGAGGTGGACCCCTCCCAGATCAGCGCCTACGGCTGTGCCGACGTCCATGCGATCCAGGGTGAAGAGTACGTCCGGATCAACCACCTCGTGGAGAAGCCCGACGTTCAGGACGCTCCGTCCAACCTCGCCGTGATCGGCCGCTACGTCCTCCACCCGGCGGTGTTTGAGGTCCTGGAACGCACTGCGCCCGGCCGTGGCGGGGAAATCCAGCTTACCGACGCACTTCAGGAGCTCGCTGCCGGTGACGGCGAAGGCTATGGCGTGTACGGCGTCGTCTTCCGCGGCCGCCGCTACGACACCGGCGACAAGCTGAGCTACCTCAAGGCCTGCGTTCAGCTCGCCTGTGACAGCGAGGACCTGGGCCCCGGCCTGCGTGAATGGCTGCCCGAGTTCGCCTCCAGCCTCACTTCCAGCCTGACCAAGTAACTCCCGTGGGGGGCAGCTTCAACTGGCCGGTGACGCTGGAGTGCGGCGACATCGTGCTGCGCCCGATCCGGTACCGGGACCGCAAGGAGTGGACGGAAGTCCGCTCCCGCAACAGCGAGTGGCTCGCCCCCTGGGAGGCGTCGAATCCGATTCCGGGCGGCGGTCTGCCAGACTACCGGCAGATGGTGCGCTCCCTCAAGGCCCAGGCCGCCCAGGCCTCCGCACTGCCGTTCGTCATCACGGCCTGGACGCCCGGTTTCCGGGAGCCGCTGATGGTGGGCCAGCTGACGGTGTCCTCCATAGTCTGGGGGTCGGCGATGATGGCCACCCTAGGCTACTGGGTGGACCAGGAGCGGGCCGGCCAGGGCATTGCCCCCACCGCAGTGGCGCTGGCCACGGACTACTGCTTCCGCACCCTCGGGCTGCACCGGATGGAAATCAACATCAGGCCCGAGAACGCGCCCAGCCTGCGAGTAGTCGAGAAACTCGGGTTCCGGGACGAGGGCTACAGGCCGCGTTTCCTGCACATCAACGGCGAATGGGCTGATCACCGCACCTTCGCGCTGACCTCCGAGGAAGTGCCCGAGGGCCTTGTTGCCAGATGGCTCAAGAGCCGCCCGTCGTGAACGGACGGCCCCCGTGCTGACCAGCCGGAACGTCATAAATCAAGTCATTTGCCGGTTGCCTCGCGACACACCGGGGACAATGCGGGCCCGCCAGCCGTGTTGCTCATACCGTTTTGATTGTGGACTTCCCTCTTAGCAGCTCTGTGATCCTTGTCATTGCTGTTGCGCTCTGGATCGTGTGGGTGGCCCCCTACGTGCTCCGGAACGGACGCCACCAGTTGCAGCCTGCGGGCGAGCTCCTGGCGGATGTCGTCGACATAGCAGCAGCAGACCCCCAAGCCGGGAAGGTCATGATGATGACGCCCCAGCAGGAGAAACCCATGACCAGTACACAGCGCACCGGCCCTGCCACGGGCCCCACGGAGTTCCACGGCGCCCGGCAGCCGGCGGCGCCGGGACCGGTCTTCAGGATCCGCTACGGGCGCCTGGCCCTCGCGCTGGCAGGGTTGCTCTCCCTGCTCACAGGTGTCATCTCGGCAGCGCTGCGACTCTTCGGCCTGGGTTCCGCCTGGCTGCCCGCCGTGACTCTGCTGGGCGCCATCGGCGCCGTCGTATTGCTCCGGCGGCTCGCCGTGCGTGACCGCCGACGTAAAGTGAAAGCGGCCTTCCGGTCCGCCATGAGCGAGCCTGCGAGAACGGCCCCGGCGCCGTCCGCCCAGCAGCGGGCAGTTTACCGCGAGTCAGCGGAGCGGGCGGAGAGTCCTCTCTTCGATGCCCAGGCCGTCGCTGCGTCGGCCGAGCCGGCCCCGAAACCGCTGACCGCCCTGGAACTCCGGCAGGCCGCCCTGGCCGAGGCGGCAGCGTCCGGTGACGAATCGGTCCGCGCAGGCCAGGGTCCCGCGTTGCCGGCATCTGCACCCGTCAGCTGGGAGCCGGTAGAAGTTCCCAAGCCCACCTACGTGGAAGCGGCCAAAGCGGAGCGTGCAGCTCCCGAGCCGCTCGACCTGCCGGAAGCCCCCAAAGCTGTCGGCAAACCGTCGCTCAAGCAGGGCCTCGAGCAGGCAGCATCGTCCGCGGCTCTCAGCGCCGACACCGACTCGAAGCCCGTCGGGAAGGGCCAACGCGCCTTGAGCAACCTGGACGACGTCCTCCAGCGCCGCCGCGCCTGAATCCTTCTTCTTCCGAGCCCCGGGGCAGCCCGTCACGGCCGCCCGGGGCTTTCTCGTGGCCGGGGACTGCCCCAGGGAGCGTACCTGGCGGTAGCCTCGGGGCATGACTCGAATCTGTGTGGCCGGCGGAACCGGCCAGGTGGGCCGCCAGGTAGTGCGCCAGGCTGTTGCCCGCGGACTTGCGGTGGCCGTCCTCAGCCGCAATCCGCCGTCGTCCGGCGCGTCCGCCCGGCCCGACGGAGCGACGTATTTCCGCGGCGACGTCACCACGGGGGAGGGCCTGGCAGCGGCACTCGCCGGAGCCGACGTCGTCATTGACTGTCTTGAGGGCCGGTCGGGCAAGGCGCTGAAGAACTTCGCCGACGGCGGGGCGCGGCTTCTGGCCGCTGCCCAGGACGCCGGGGTACCCAAGGCTGTGGTGCTGTCCATCATCAATTGTGACAAGAGCGGTTTGGGGTACTACCGTTCGAAGGCGGTCAAGGAGCAGGTTTACGAGCGGTCCGGTCTGGAGACGGTCGCGCTGCGGGCGACGCAGTTCCATTCGCTGCTGGCGAGGGTGTTTGCGGCGGGCTCAGGGGTCCGGATGATCCCGGTGGTGCAGGGCGCCCGGTTCCAGCCGATCTCGCCCTCCGAAGTAGCCACGGCCCTGCTCGACGCCGCGCTGGTGCCGCTGGCGGGCGTGCGGCACCGCGTCCGGACCATCGGGGGCCCGGAGATCGCGGCGATGGCAGAACTGGCGCGGGAATGGCAGCAGGCGAGTGGATCCCGGGGACACCTGGTGCGGCTGCCGCTGCCCGGTCCGATGGGAAAATACCTGCGGGAGGGCCTGAACCTGGTCCCCGAGGAGCGACACGGCAGCGAGACATTCGCGCGCTGGCTGGCAAAGAACGCAGATACTTTGTAGCCTAGGGACACCGGCAACGCCGTTCCTCCTGGACCGGCGTTGCTTCGGGGCTATAGCTCAGTTGGTAGAGCGCTTCGTTCGCATCGAAGAGGTCAGGAGTTCGAATCTCCTTAGCTCCACCGGTTGCAAGGGTTTTTGAACCCTTGAGTGCTTGCAATAAACACTTTGGTAACACTTTGGGCCGGAAATTGCAGCCGAAGGGGACATAGCTGTGTGTCATCGGCTCATCGTACCCAGGCCTGCGGACCGTGGAGACGCGCCGGGCCGCCGTCCATGCCGTACCGAGGCGACTACAGCCGGCTGGAAATCGATCGCAGTGAGGCCATGGCCGATGCCAAGGCGAAAAACCCGGCAACCGTCACTATTGAGACGGCGCCGAGGACTGCCGCGGGCCACCCTGGAGGGCGTCAGCCCTTTCCAGGGCGCCTACGAGCCAAAACCCGGGACAAGGCCTGCCAGGTCGTCCGAGGGCGGTTCGTCGCTGTATGACCGTGGTCAAAACCAAATCGAAGCTATTGGGGGAGAAATGTCCGATCCCGTCTTTGAAGGAGCCGGGAGGTTCCAGTGGGCCCAGTCCTGGGGGCGGGTGGTGGGCCGGCCGAGGAAGTAGCCTTGCACGGCTGTCACGCCGAGACCGGCGACAGCTGCCAGTTCGTCATTGGTTTCGATCCCTTCGGCGATGAGCGCAGCTCCGAGCTGCTCGGCGAAGCCGACCATGGCCTCGCCGAAGGCATGGCGGAGGGTGTCCGTATCGATTCCGGCGATGAGGTTGCGGTCCAGTTTGATGATGTCGGGTTGGAGATGCCTGATATGGCGGATCGAGTCGAAGTACGAGCCGGCATGGTCGATTGCGAGCCGGACTCCGCGTTGCCGCAGGGGTGCCAGCGCGGCGCCCAGGGCGGCGGGCTGCTCCGCGGTCAGGGCGTCGGTGAGCTGGAGGACCATGCGGTCAGGGGCCAGCATGGATTCCTCAAGCAAGCCCGGCAGCAGGGGGTCCAAGCAGGTGGCCGGGGACAGTTTCAGCGCCACGTACAGGTGGGTCGGCAGGTGCTGCGCGGCGGCGAGGGCAGACTCCAAGGCCGTGAATTCCAGCTCGCTTCCCAGCCGCGCCTCGGCGGCTTCCGCGAACCAGTAGTCCGCGTTGTCGCTCCCGTCGGAGACGAACCGTGTGAACGCTTCGACGCCGACAACGGAGCCGGTGGAGAATTCGTAGATCGGCTGAAAAGCGGTCAGCAGCATCCCGCCTTTCAGGACCGCCTCGATCCGCGAGGCGCGCTCCGCCGCTGACGGAGCAGGGGTTCCGGTCTGCGGCTGAATGGCGGACCAGGCGGCCGGGGGCCGCACCTTCGAGGTGCCGGCGGGGAGCCAGGTCAGGGACCTGAGGGAAATCAGGTGTTCGGTCAGCGCCGTTTCCGGGTGCCCGGGATGGGCGGCAAAGTGTTCGCGAAGCTGATCCCTGACACGGCCTTGCTCCGGCGCGGGGTCTGAGAGCACTGTGTCGATAATGGCCGAGGCCTGGCGGCGTATCCCCGAAGTGTCATTGCGGCAAAGGCCGCCGGGTGCCGGGTCTGCGGGAGCTTGGCTTTCGGAGGATGCTGGCAAGGACGACGGGTCCATCGACATGGGCTACTCCTTTGTTCCCGTTCCGGCTGAGCCCGGAACCGGCCCGCGTCTTCCAGAATCCAGAATCCCGGATCCCGGATCCCGGAGGGCGGAAGGCCGTGAACGGACTGTACCACGGTACCGACCACGTGTGACCCTTGGATGTGGAACAACCAACGCGGTAAAACATATCGCTGCGAAATGGCACTGGGCTGATCGTCGACCGTTCCCCGACAAGCCGACCGAACCATTCGGCCGCGGTGGCCTGTGCAGGTTCCGTTCCGCAGGCCCGTGAAGACCAGCGCATAGCTGCAGGTGACCTCCGCACCCGCGCCGGGGCACTCCACCGGTCCGCCCCCGGGCCCCGGTAGACCGGCGCAGCCTGAGCCTTCTGAGCGTCATTTTCCCGCTGAGCCCCGATCTGCACTTCTGCGGCAGGAGCAATACGTTGGCGCCAGAGCTGGGTTCCCGATTGTGGTCCTGGGCAACTGTAGCGAGCCGACCGTTTCGCGGGCATAGATACGGCCATCTACCCTCGGGGGGCTTTGCCTGACTTTATCGTCGCCATCGCCACAAGCGCCGAAAGTGCAACCGCGCTAATGCCGTAGAGCACCATGCCCCACGGCGTGTGATCGCCCCCGCTCGTTGCGAACGCATCGGCAATGCCCATTCCTGCCGGGAACGCGGCGTACCAATGTGACGGCGCTGCAAGCACAAGAAGCAGGAGATCGAGAACGAGAACATCCTTCACCCGGGAACCAGATTGCGTCAGCGCACGGATTAGCACGAGACCCGCCAGAACCACTCCGCTGATTGCCCATGCAATCACTACGGGTGCGGCCAGGGACTCGTTAGCTTCGTTGAGACCGGCATGGATTTCGTCCAGTGTTGCGCCAGGCACGGCAGCCAGCGGATTCCACACCAGGATCTGGAGTGTGCCGGTGAGAGCGTAGGCCGTAATGATCATGAGCCCTGCGCTCGCTACCCGGACGGCACGCCCCTGCTGGTTGTTCCCCCCCGTAGCCCATGCCAGGAGCCTAGTCGTTGCGTCTGGCCGCGGCCAGACGGATGCAGGCACATCGTCCGCAAAGAACGTGAATACCGGGACCGGCAGGATGTTAGAGTGCGGACGGGGAGCCTCTGCGCCGCTTCGTGCGGCCGAAGTGGTGGGCCCGCACGACAGGTCTCATCTACAGTCAGGAATGCCCTTCATGGTGGAATTCACCACGCGCCGCCTCATCGCGGCAGCAGCCATCGCCGGAGCGCTCTCGCTCTCGGCCTGCGTGGCTCCGGCCGCTGCACCGGAGCCAGCGGGAGCCACCGCTGCAGCTTCAACAGAAGCAACAGAAGCAACAGCAACATCAGAAGCAGAAGCAGCAACGTCCGCTCCCGCGCCGACACCGCCGCCGACGGCGGCCGGGCCCGAGCCGGTTCCCTACGCCCAGCCCCAGGGCGGCATCGACGTGGACGACCCCGCAGCCATCCAAAGTGCCCTGGCGCAAAACTTCATTACCGAGCTGGTGACCAACAAATACAGCCTCTCCGGTCAGTGGGTCGAGGACGGTGGCTCACACGCCATCACAGCCAAGCTCTGGGACAACCGCTTCAGCGACAACCTCAAAGCCAAGCTGATTGCCGCTGGCAAGGACGGCGACGTTTCCACGTTCGGCAACTGGGCCGTGTTTGCCCTGCCCGGACCGGACAGCAAGGATGCCGTCAAGGCCTCGCCCGCCTGTGCCGCAGCCCCGGAGACCCACTGCCTGTTCATCCAGGAGATCGACGGCGACACCGGAGCCATGCAGCAGGCCGGGGGCGCCCAGGAAGCCACCATGGACCAGTCGGTTCCCAATCGGGTCGCCTTTGACTACGACGTTGTCGTCCCAGTGTCCCTGACCGAGAAGGGGAACGCTGAAGGGGTGATGAAGGGTGTGCTGAAGGTCGAGATGACCTACGTGCCGAACCCGAACCTGGCCGCCGGCGGCCCGGACTTCCTCATCGACTCGATCAATAACAAGCTCACCGGCGCCGAGACTGACGTGCTGGCCGGCAGCCCGGACCTGACATTCGAGTCGTACTAACCAGGTAGCCGGCTATCCCGCGTAGACCGGAGTCTCCGGGAAGAACGAGTTGCAGCCCGGAAGGCCGCTGTTGTACCCGAGCTGGAGCGCATCGATCCGTTCCTGCACCGGGGTTGGCTCCTCGCCCGGATCCGGGGGAGCGACGGCGGCCATCAGGGCATTCAGATCGCCCAGATCCGCGGGGTACAACAGGTTCCCGGACTGTGCAGCGTGCTGCACCCAGGCGCCGGCGATGCAATCAGCCTGCTTCTCGAGCAGGGCATTTTCCTCGGGCGTCTCCGGCTCGGGCACCTTCATGATGTTCTGAATATGGTGTCCCCATTCGTGGGCATACGCCACGGCGGGCGCCGCGTAGCCGACGCCCTTGTACAGGGCCCACAGCGCGTCCTGGCCGGTGTAGATCGCCCGGTCCGTCAGGCAATACGAGTAGTCCGCGCTGCTGTACGGGTCAGGGGTGCCGTCGTCCTTGAGGCAGGCCGTGGGGCCTGTGACGCCCGCTGCCACATAGTAAAAGGCGGCCGGGCGGCTGACCGTGCCGTACCGCTCGTCGAACATCGGGGCGACTATCCCGAGCAAATGGCCGAAGTAGCCCGCCATGCTCTCATAACTGTGGCAGCCTTCCGGTGTTCCTGTCGGGCAGTAGAGCGCATCCCGGTAGGCCGCCAGTTCCTCGGCGGTCGCGGGGGCGGCCGCCTTCAAGGTTGTCGGGGGAGGCTCCGGGGCCAGGGTGCCCGGCGTCGCCGTCGGGGTTGAAGTTGCGCTGGCTGTGTCGCTGGGGGACGCGGTCCCGGGTGCGCTGGAGGTGGTTTCTGCCGCCGGCGGCGGGGTGCCGCCCTGCGGGCCGCACGATGTCAACAGCATCATCACGGCCAGGAGCAGAGGTACGGTGGCGGATAGTTGGCGGGCCATGGGGCACTCCTTGGTTATCAATGAGACCAAAGTGATTGCCGTGTCCGACGTGACTCGTGAGAGCTGTTCCCCAAGGCATAAGGATATGAGCGGGCCTTCAATGTGTCCATGACTCCGGGGATGCGTTATGAACCCGCAATCGACGCCCGGGCCTCGGGAGGGGCTCCTCGCGGGGGTCTCCGCCGGTGACGGCGGCGCGGACAGCCGGGGCCATAGCGTGAACTAAAATGGAGTGAATATCGGAGGAATCCGTCACATGCTCCACAAGCGCGGCTCTCTGACCGGCGTACCCGCCGGCCTGGAGGGCTTTCCCTTTGGCGCCCCAGGAACACCCCTCGAGAGGACAGCCAATGAGCCTGATCCGGCTGCAAGACGTCAGCGTCCGCTTTGACAACACCCAGATCCTGCGCGAGGCGTTCTTCCGCCTCGAGGCCGGGGACAGGGTCGGCCTGATCGGCAAGAACGGCTCGGGCAAGACCACCATCCTCAAGCTGGTCCTCGACCAGGTGACACCGGACACCGGCACAGTCACGCTGGAGCTGGGCACCAAGGTGGGTTACTTCTCCCAGTTCTCCGAACTCAACGGCGAAGCCACCATTCTGGAAGTGCTCGACGGACTGTTCGTCGAGATCAAGGCCGTCGAAGCGGAACTGGCGTCCATCGACGCGTCCATCGCCGCAGACCCGGCCGGCGCGGAGCTGGACCGGCTGATCCAGCGCCAGGCGGCGCTGTTCGAGGACATGGACCGCCTCGACGGCTGGGACTACCCGCGGCGCATCGACACCGTGCTCACCACCCTCGGCTTCGACGAGGCCCACCGGGGCTGCGCGATCGACGAGCTGTCCGGCGGCTGGCGGAACCGGGCCGCCCTGGCCAAGATCCTGCTCGAAGGCCCGGATGTGCTGCTGCTCGACGAGCCGACCAACTTTCTGGACGTGGCCGGCGTCGAATGGCTAGAAAGCTGGTTCCGGGACTTCAAGGGCGCGGCGATCATCGTCTCGCACGACCGGAAGTTCCTCGACTCGGTGGTCACCCGAATCATCGAGGTGGAGAACTTCCATCTGCATGAGTACCCGGGCAACTTTGCCGAGTATGTGGTGCAGAAGCAGTTCCGCCTCAAGACGCTCGAGTCGCAGTTCGTGCACGAGTCCGAGCTGCTGGCCTTTGAGGCCGAGGGCATAGCCGACCGCCGCGAAGCTGCCAAGGCCGCCAGCCGCGGGCTGGGGAACCAGTTGGCCAAGATCAAGAAGTCCCGCACGCCGCGGCCCGTGGACCAGATCGTCACGGAGATCTACGGCGGCCTGCACGTGAAGGATGTGCTCTGCCGGGTGGAGGGGCTGGGCAAGTCCTACGGCGGGAAGGTGCTGTTCGAGGACCTGAGCTTTGAGATCCGCCGGGGCAACCGGATCGTGGTCCTCGGCTCCAACGGCAGCGGCAAGTCCACGCTGCTGAAGGTGCTCACGGGCGAGGAGCAGGCCGACTCCGGCGAGGTGGCCTGGGCCAAGGGGCCGGGTTTTGTCTCGTACAACCAGATGCTTGAGGACCTCGACGACGCCGACACCGTCTCCCATGCGGTCAACGCGCTGCCGGACAGCCTGGCCTTCAGCGCCACGAAGAAGTCCGTCAACAGGTTCCTCGCGATGTTCCAGTTCTCCGAGTCCGACCTCAAGCAGAAGATCGGGAACCTCTCCGGGGGCCAGAAAGCGCGCGTGGCCATGGCGCAGTGCCTGCTGTCCGGCGCTTCGGTGCTGCTGCTGGACGAGCCGACCAACCACCTGGACATGTCCAGCACCCAGGTCATGGAACGGGCGTTGGTTCACTTCCCAGGGGCAGTGGTGGTGGTCAGCCACGACCGCTTCTTCAGCGAGAAAATCGCCAACCGGCAACTCGTCTTCGGCAGCGATGGCGCCGTCCCCGGTGAAATCGATGTGCGCGCCGCGTAGGGCCGCTGGCCGGTCTCAAACGGGGTCCGATCCGGCCGGTACCGGAATGGCGTGCCCCGGAGGGCGGATGTGACGGCAGGCCGCCGGTGCCAGCCCCGGACGGACGGATCCGCGGGATAATGGGAACATGACCGAGCAGGATCAGGACCGCGACCCCTGGGAAGAGTTCGACCGACTCAAGCCCGCGGGTCCCGACCGCGTCGCGGGCTACCCCGGCGGCGAGCCCCAGGGCTTCGGCTTCCGGACGGGCGTGCGGAGCGCGAAGGTGGCCATCGGCTTTGCCGTCTATGCCCTGTGCCTCGGGACCGTGCTGGTGGTGATCGGGGCCGTCGTCTTCGTCGAGCAGGGACAGTGGTGGTGGCTCGGACTCATGGTCCTGTTCGAGGCACTGTTTGTCCTGGCGTTTACCCGCTTGCTGGCCCAGGCGCGGAACCGGCGCGCCGCCGGCTGATCCAGGCTCCGCCGGCTGACCCAGCAGCGCGCCTAGAGCCAGCCCTTGCGCTTGAAGATGCCGTACATCAGTCCCGCGGTGCCGGCCATGAGCCCGATCGCCATCGGGTAGCCGAACGTCCAGTGCAGTTCCGGCATGTGGTCAAAGTTCATCCCGTAGACGCCGGCCACAAAAGAGGGGGCGAAGAAAATGGCGGCCCACGAGGAGATCTTCTTGACCTGCTCGTTTTGTTCCGCGCTGGCCTCGTTCTGCCGGTTGGCGGTCAGCGTCCCGTCCAGCGTGAGCGCGTTCTGCAGCAGGTCCCGGAAGGAATCGGCGCGGGAGATCAGCCGCTCCACATGGTCCTCCACATCGCGGAGGTTGTGCTGCAGCTCGGTGTCGACCTCGTACTTCTCGAAGCCGCGACGCAGCAGCTGCATCATGGCGGGAAGCGGATGGATGGCGCGCTGGAACTGGATGACCTCCCGGGCCAGCTCGTAGATCCGGCGGGACACCCTGGGGTCACCGCTGAAGAGCTGATCCTCGATTTCGTCGATGTCGTTTTCCAGGCCGGCAACCACGGGGACGTAGTCATCCACCACCTGATCCATAAGCGCGTACAGCACCGCCTCGGGGCCGTGGGCCAGGAGCTCCGGACGATGCTCCAGGCGGCGGCGCACCTGCGCCACGCTTCCGGTCTCCGCGTGCCGGATGGTCACCACGAAGTTCTTGCCGGTAAACACATGCAGCTCGCCGAACTCCACGGTTTCGGTCTCGTCGAGGTACCGGGCCGGGCGGAGCACGGTGAAGAGGTTGTCCTCGTAGCGCTCCAGCTTGGGGCGCTGGTGGGCCGAGATCGCGTCCTCCACGGCCAGCCCGTGCAGGCCGAATTCCGCGGCGACGGCAGCCATCTCCGCTGCGGTCGGCCGGTACAGGCCGATCCAGGCCATGCCGCCGTGCCGGGTCAGGGTCTCGAAGGTCTGCTCGAGGCTCTGCGGCTCGGCACTGCGGACGCCGTCAACATAGACGGCGTTATCGATAATAGTCACGGGCCAATTATCCTGTCTCGCGGCGCGGATGGGCGGCAAGGGCTGCCGAACGCGCTGCCCCGCCCCGCCCCGCGCGGCGTGTCACGTGGCGCGGCCGGGGGCCAGCGAGCTGCCCTGGGCAAGGCGGCTGATGAGCGGCTCTGTCCGGTACTGGATGTGGGTGTGGAGGGCCAGCACGGTTTCTGTCCGGATGACGCCCTTGATCCTGAGGATGGACCGCAGTGCGGCCTGGAGGTTGTGCGTGTCGGTCGCCACCACCCGGCACCAGACATCGCCCCGCCCGGAGATCTCGTGCACTTCAAGGACCTGCGCGATCAGGCGCAAGGCGCCCACGACGCCGTCGAGTTCCCGGTGGTTCACCTCGATCGTCACGAACGCGACGACGTCGTAGCCCACCGCCTCGAGGTCGATCTCCCGGCCGCCGTCGTGCAGCAAACCGGAACGCTGCATCCGCCGCACCCGCGACTGCGCGGTGTTCCGAGCGATGCCCAGGGTTTCACTGAGCTCGCCGATCTGGATCCGGGGATCCCGGATCAGTTCCAGCAGGATTTTCAGGTCGGTAGGGTCCAGACTGTTCAAATCATCACTCCGGTTCACTTCGGTGGCCTGTGATTGACGGTTTTGATCAATTTTGGCACAGAAATTGGCCGGTTAGATCATGAATGCCTCATTCTTTAGGTATCAAACTTTTTCCGGACGGGCAGCACCCCACACCACGGGCGCTGTGCGGTCCGGTTTCACGCAAGGGCACGGACATGACTGTCTTCAGCGAACTTCGCATGCGCCCGGCCACAGCTGATCGCTGGGGTTGGGATGCTTCCGTCACGGCACGGCTGGTGATGGCCGGCGTCGTGATCTTCACGCTGCTGGTCGGCGCAAATCTCGCAACGCCGCTGTATCCGTTGCTGCAGGCCAAGCTCGGCATCACCGCCCTGGACGTCACGGTTGCCTTCTCCGCCTACGTCCTGGCGCTGGTGGCCACTCTTGTACTCGCCGGGCACTGGTCGGACCACATCGGGCGCCGGGCCGCCCTCGTCCTGGCGGTGCTCGTCGGTCTCGCCGGGGGTGCCGTTTTCGCCACGGCGGACAGCCTGTTCATGCTCTCCGCCGGCCGGGCGCTGCAGGGCGTCGCGGTGGCGCTCGCCACCGGCGCCAGTTCCGCCGCCCTGCGCGAGCTGCTGCCCAGCCGTCCCGATTGGGCCTCGCGGTTCACACTCCTGGCATCCGCCGGAGGAGTCGCTGCCGGCCCGGTGATCGGCGGGGTGCTCTCGCTCCTGCCCGGCCCCACGTCCACCCCGTACTACCTGCATTCCCTGGCCCTGGTCGCGCTGCTGGTGCCGCTGTACCTGCTCAAGGCCCGGCCGGCCATCAGTTCGGCCACCGGCCCGCAGCCGCTGAGCGTCCTGGCGCCGCGCCGGCCGTCCGTGTCCAGCGAGGCCCGCGGCGCCTTCTGGCTGGCCTCTTCGGTGGGTTTCCTGAGCTTCACGGTCTTCGGCTTCTGCCTCTCCCTTGCGCCCGGCTACTTTGCCCAGATCGTCCACGCCGACTCGCGGCCGCTGATCGGCCTGCTGGCGGGACTGACGCTGGGCTCGTCGGCGCTGAGCCAGCTGCTGGCCGTGCGCGGACGCTTTGTGGTTCCGGTGGGGCTCGGCATGCTGGCGGTGTCCGTGCTGCTGATCGCCGCGGCCGCCGCCTGGAGCAGCCCCTGGCTGCTGATCCTGGCGAGCATTGCCGCCGGCGTCGGCCAGGGCGTGTCCTTCCGGACGGTCTTCAACGACGTCGCCGGAAAAGTGGAGGCGCCACGCCACGCCCAGGTCATCAGCACCCTCTATGTCATCACCTATCTGGGCAGCGCCATCCCGGTCATCGGGCTGGGGCTCGCGGCGGGAGTGGTCGGCCTGCAGGCGGCCGTGGCCGGCTTCGTGGTGCTGTGCTCGATCGCGGCAGGTGCCCTCGCGCTGATCACCCTCCGCGCGGCGCTCCGCCGCGCCTGACGGTCGCGGCTTCCGGAGCTAATCCGGCAGCGGTCCGTGATTGCCCTGGATGTGGTCAAACACCAGGGTGGTCTCGGTGTGGCCCACCACCGGATCGGTGGCCAGGTTGTCCAGCACCCAGTCGCGCAGATCCTCGGTGGTGGCCACGGCGATGTGCAGCAGGTAGTCCACCGAGCCCGAGGTGTGGAAGGTTGAAAGCACTGCCGGGAGCTTGGGCACCCTGGCGGTGAACCGGTCGATCTGCTCGCGGTCGTGGGCCCTGAGCCGGACGGCAATGAGCGCCTGCACCGAGCGCCCGATGGCGGACAGGCTCAACTGGGCTTCGAAACCGAGGACTATCCCGCGCTCCGAGAGGGCCCGCGTGCGCATCAAGGCCGTCGACGGTGCGATGCCCACGAGTTCAGCCAGCTGCTTGTTGGAAATGCGGGCATCCGCCACCAGGGCCGCAAGCAGGCGCTCGTCGATCGCGTCCAGCGGCTCGCCGGCACCCACTCCCGGCCGAATATTCTTCGCGCTGCTACTCACGGATCCTCCTTGAAGTGTTGTCAGTTCATCATAAACGGCACATTCCGGCACTTCCATTCGCAGGCCCTATAAAAGCCCGAATTATTGCCAGATACTTGCCGCATTCAATGGTGAATATTCATAAGGAGCAAGGTGCTTTCTCAAGACTCGCTGGCTGTCCACGCCGGCCGCAACGGCCTCACCGAACTGGGCGTCCACGCAGTGCCCATCGATCTGTCCACCACGGCACCCCTTCCCTCGGTGCACGACGGCGGCCTGGCCTATGAGCACATGGCCACCGGCGGCACCCATGTGGAGGGCCAGAGCACCGTCTACCAGCGCCTCTGGAATCCCACCGTGGCCCGGTTCGAGGAAGGTGTCGCCCTGCTGGAGGACACCCCGGAGGCGGTGGCCTTCGCCACCGGCATGGCGGCGCTGAGCGCCGTCCTGCTCGCCATAGTGGCCACCGGCAAGAAACATGTGGTGGCAGTTCGGCCGCTGTACGGCGGAAGCGACTACCTGCTGGCCTCGGGAGTGCTGGGCAACGAGGTCACGTTTACCACCCCGGCGGGCGTCCATGCCGCGCTCCGGCCGGACACCGGCCTGGTGATCCTGGAGACGCCGGCCAATCCCAGCCTGGAACTCGTGGACATCGCCCGGGTGGCCGCTGCGGCGGACGGTGTGCCGCTCCTGGTCGACAACACCTTTGCCAGCCCGGTCCTCCAGCGGCCCTTCAAGCACGGCGCCGCCATGGTGCTGCACAGCGCCACCAAGTTCCTCGGCGGGCACGGCGACGCGATGGGCGGCGTGGTTGCCGCGGCTCCGGAGTGGACCACGAGGCTGCGCCAGATCCGGGCCGTGACGGGCGGCATCCTGACGCCCTGGCCGGCCTACCTGCTCCACCGCGGGCTGGCGACGCTGCCGGTGCGCGTGCGTGCCCAGCAGGCCAGTGCCCAAAAGGTCGCTGTCGCGCTGATGGAGCACGGGCTGGTGGGGCGGGTCTTCTACCCGGGACTGCCCGAATGCGATCCGCAGGGCCTGGTGGGGACGCAGATGGCCGGCCCCGGTTCGCTCCTGGCCTTCGAGGTGGCAACGGCCGGGCACGCCGAGCGGATTCCGTCCGCCGTCAGGATGATCACGCACGCCGTCTCCCTGGGCGGCATCGACACGCTCATCCAGCACCCGGCGGGGCTCACGCACCGTCCGGTGGCCGCCGACGCCAAGCCGCACGCGGGCCTGCTGCGCATCTCGGTGGGGCTGGAAGATCCCTCGGACGTGGTGGCCGACCTCGTGCAGGCCATCGAGGCTACCCGCTGACAGTTGCCGGCGCCGCCCCGGCTGCCGGGTTCACCGGTGCGGGGTGCACGACGGCGGTGATCACCGCCGTCGTGCCTGCCAGTCCGATGACGGTCAGGGCCAGTGCGGCCCAGCCGAGGGACTGGAAGACCAGTCCGCCGGCCCAGCCGATGATGCTGGAGCCGAGATAGTACGCGAGGTTGTAGAGCGAGGCGGCCTGGGCGCGGCCGGTCGTGGCGATCACTCCGGTCCAGCCTGCGCCGATGCTGTGCGCCGCGAAGAACCCGCCGGTGAAGACCAGAAGTCCCAGCAGGATGAGCGGCAGCAGCTGTGTGAGGGTCAGTGCCAGCCCGCTCACCATGAGGGCCGTGCCCGCGAGCAGGACGTTGCGCCGGCCGAAGCGGAGGGTCAGGCCCGCGGACCAGCGGGCGGAGACCGTCCCGGAGAGGTAGGCCAGGAAGATAAGGCTGATGGCCGTGGCCGGCAGGCTGAACGGTTCGCCCGAAAGCCGGAAGCCGAGGTAGTTGTAGACGGCCACGAAGCCGCCCATCAGCAGGAACGCCTGGATGTAGAGGGCCAGCAGCCGGGGGTTACGCCCGTGGCCGGCCAGGGTCCGGGCCGCACCGCGGAAGCCGCTGGCCGCCGCGGCCGTGAATCCCCGCGCCTTCGGCACGAGGGCCAGGAACAGGACCGCGGCCGCCGTGGCAAGCACGGACACGGCCAGGGCGGCGGCCCGCCAGCCCCACAGTTCACCCACGGGTCCGGCCACGAGGCGCCCGGCGAGTCCGCCCAGGGTGGTGCCGGCGACATAGCTTCCGGCAGCGAGGGCGGCATGGGCCTTGTTGACCTCCTCGTTGAGGTAGGCGATCGCGATGGCCGGGATCCCGCCGAGCGCCATCCCCTCGAGCATCCGCAGGCCTAGGAGCATCGGGAAACTTGAGGCCAGCGGCACCAGGAGCCCCAGCACTGTGGCGGCCAGGATGCCCCAGGTCATGGCGCGGACCCGGCCGATGCGGTCGGCGAGGAAGGACCACGGGAGCACGGTCACCGCGAGCCCCACGGTGGCGAGCGAGATGGTCAGCGCGGCCTCGGCCGCCGTCACCTGGAGGTCCGCCGCGAGGATGGGCAGGACGGCCTGGGTGGAGTACAGCTGGGCGAAGGTTGCGACGCCGGCGAAGGCCAGTCCGGCGAGGATTTTTCCGTAGGCCCGGGACCCCTTGGAGTGTCCCGGCCAGGGCGGGTTCCCGGCGCCGGCCGCAGTCCCGCCGCCGGCGGATCCGGCGCCGTCGATGGCGGCCCCGTCGATGGCGGCGGGGACCGGCATCCCTGACCGGGCGGCGGCGGTGGAACTGCGGCGCGGGCGAAATCGTGGCATCTGCCCAGAATAGGCCTCATAAAGACATGCTTCCAATGCATGATTTACATAGAATCAATGTCATGGGTGGAACAATCCGGAGGTTGGGACCATGGACGTGGAGCACAAACAACTCGTGCAGCTGCTGCCGCTGCTGCCGCTGCTGGCAGAGCTCGGGCGCACCCAGCACGTCACTGCGGCGGCTGAAGTGCTGGGACTGCCGCAGTCGACGGTCAGCCGGGGGATCGCGCGGGCCAGCGCCATCGTCGGCGCCGAACTGTTGATCCGCGACGGCCGCGGGGTGCGGCTCACCCCAGCCGCCAAGGCGCTCATGCCGCACATCGAGGCGGCGCTGGGCGAGTTCCAGGCGGGGCTGGACCTGGTCCGCCACGAGTCCGAAGTGGTGCGCGGCCGGATCTCGGTGACTTTCCAGCACACCTTTGGCGAGGCAATGCTGCCGCTGCTCATCAGCGCTTTCCGGGCCCGGCATCCGCAGACGGCGTTCGACCTGAGCCAGGGCTCGAGGCACGGCTGCCTGGCCGAACTCGCCGCGGGTGACGCCGACGTGGCCCTGACCGCGCCTCTCGCGGCGCAAAGCCGGACTATTGCCTCTGCCGCGCTGTACCGGGAGCCGCTGCGCCTCGTGGTGCACCACCGGCACCGGCTGGCGAAGCGCCGGCGCGCCCGGCTCGACGAGATCCGGCGGGAGCCCTTTGTGGCCATGGGGCCGGGCTACGGCATGCGCTCGCTGACCGACGCGCTGTTCCGGGAAGCCGGCTTCCGGCCCCGGATCGCCTTCGAGAGCCAGGACTCGCACACCGCCCGGGGACTCGTCTCGGCCGGTCTGGGCGTGAGTATCCTCCCGCCCGGCGGCCGGGCCCCCGGCCGCCACCCGGCTGCGGAATCCGGCGACCTCGGCTGGGTGGAGATTGCCTTGGGTTCCCGCCTTGCGTTCCGCGAGATCGGACTGGCCTGGCGGCAGCGCCGCGGCGGAACGGACGCGGAGCCGGACCCGGTGCGGCTGTTTCGCGAGCTCGTGCTCAGTGAGGGACCGGCACTCCTGGCAGGATTTGTGCGGGAACGCTCGGGCAGCTGAGGCGCCGGGTGCCGCCCTTCTGCCGCGAGTTCGCCGGAAGCCCGCGAAATCGCCGAAAAAATTACGGCGATCCGGCAAGTTTCCGGCGACGTCGGCGTCGCAGCCGTCAGCGCGGCCCGGTCCGGTCAGTCGCCGTCGAGCAGACCGGCCAGGATGTCCGCGACCGGTCCCGGCCTCGCCTGCTGCCACCCGGTGCCGGCCCAGAGGTTCAGGCGCTCCGGGTCCCCGGCGGCAGCCGCGGCCGCACGCAGCGGGGCTGTGAGGTGATGGACGGCCGGATAGACCTCGGGGGCATCGGTGTGGTCGCGGACAAACTCATTCACCAGCGCCCGGGCCTGCTTCCCGGTGAAAGCGGACGTGAGCCGGGTCTGCGTGAAATGTGGGCTGGCGAGGGCATCCTTGTGCAGTTGCCGGGCGCCGCTTTCGTCCGAGCGGAGCAACGCGGTGCCCAGCTGGGCAGCCTCTGCGCCGGCGGCCAGCACGGCCGCCAGCCCGTCCCGGTCCATCACGCTCCCGGCGGCGACCAGGGGGAGCCCGACGGCGGACCGCACCAGGGCAACCAGCTCCGCCGTCGTGCGCGGCTGACTAGACTTCCGGGCGCCGCTGCCTCCGCCGGCGTCCTGGAAGGCGGCGCTGTGGCCGCCGGCTCCCGCATGCTGGACCACCAGTGCATCCACGCACTGCTCGGCGGCGGCCAGCGCCTCGGCCGGCGTGGTGACGGTGGCGAGGACCGCGGAGCCGGCCCGCCGGAGCGCGCGCACCACAGCGGGACCCGGGAGCCCGAACGCGAAACTGACCAGCTCCACCGGATCCGCCAGCAGCACGTCGATCTTTCCCTGCCAGGCGTCGTCGTCATCGAGCCGCAGTGGCGGGAGCTCGGCCCCGTACCGGCGGACGTCCGCCTCGAGCCGGGAGCGGTACTCCTCAAGTTGCGCCACCAGCGCCGGGGACGGCCGCAACTGGCCGGGGTCGGGGACGAAGACGTTCATCCCGAATCTGGCCCCGGACGCCCGGGCGGTGCGGATGTCCGCCTGCATTGCCGCCACGCTCTTGTATCCGGCGGCAAGGAAGCCAAGCCCGCCGGCCTCGTGGACAGCCTGCACGAAGGCCGGGGTGGAGGTGCCGCCGGCCATGGGGGCGGCAATGACGCGGGTACCGAAGAGGGGATGCGGCATGGCTCACTCCTGGAGACGATTCAGTAGGCTGTTCTCGTGACTAATACTGACATCCCGCCGGCGGCGGATTCTGCTCCTTCGTCCTCAAACTCCATCGCCGCAGCCGGGGACGGGGCGGGCGGCGCCGTGATCGGTCTCGACATCGGCGGCACGAAGACCCGCGGGGTCCGGTTCGAAGCCGGCCGCGCCGTGGCGGACGAGTCGGTGGGCAGTTCGAACGTCCAGAACGTCAGCCGCGAGGAAGCGGCACGCCATCTGGCGGAACTCTTCGCCAGGATCGGCGGAGGCGCCGTGGCCCAGGTGTACGCCGGGGCCGGAGGCATCGACACCGACGACGACGCCGCGGCGCTCGCCGCCCTGATTGCGCCGCTCGTGCCCGGCGCCAGAATCACCGTGGTCCACGATTCCCGCCTTTTATTGGCCGCCGGCGGCGCCAGCACCGGTGTTGCCGTCATCGCCGGGACGGGCTCGGCGGCCTGGGGCCGGAACGGCGCGGGCGAGGAGGCCCGCGCCGGCGGCTGGGGCTATCTGCTGGGTGATGAGGGCAGCGGCTACTGGCTGGGCCGCGAGGCTGTCCGCCACAGCCTGCGCCGGATGAACCAGGGGCTGGAGCCCGACGAACTGACCACCGCCCTGCTGGCATCGTGCGGGGTGGATCACCCGAACAAGCTGATCGCACTCTTCCACTCCGCGGAAACGGGTCGCCGGTATTGGGCGCAGCAGGCACGGCTCGTGGTCGATGCCGCCAATGCCGGCCACGCCACAAGCCAGGAACTCGTGGACCAGGCAGGACGTGATCTGGCAGGGCTTGCCGAGCAGGCCCTCCGGCAGCTCGGCCTTGACGGGCCCGTGATCCTGGGCAGCGGACTGGGCATGAATGTGCCGCGGCTGCAGGAATCGTTCCGCTCGGCGCTCGCCGCGGCGGGGATCAGCGATGTCCGCGTCCTGGACCAGGAACCTGTCTTCGGTGTGCTCCGGCTCGTGGCCGAAAACGGCTGAATCCGTCCCGGTGCCGGGCGCTGAACCAACGCTTCCGGAACCGGCCGGCAGCCGCCCAGTACCCGTCAGTACCGGCGGCGGGGCCGCAGCTGCACGCCGGGCAGCGGCGGCGCCGGAATGCGGCCCGCCTCGGGGCCGGCGTCCGGGCCATGGCCACGCACCAGCCCGAACCGTGCGGCGGCGGCGGCGCCGTCGGGAAGGCCGGCCTGATCCTCCCAGTCCAGCCGGGACTGCTCGACTTCGGCGTGGGTGCGGCCGACGAAGTTCCACCACATCAGCAGTTCTTCCTCGAACGGCTCCCCGCCGAGCAGGACAAAGCGGGTGCCGGGGAGGGACTCAAGATCAAGCGTGTCCCGGCCGGAACCCAGGTAGCCCAGGGGGCCGGGAGGGACCTCCTGGCCGTCGAGGGTAAGGCCGCCGTCGAGCACCAGCACGGCGTGTTCAAAGTCCGGGTCCAGCGGCAGGCTGAGCCGGCCGCTGCAACTGATATCCGCCCCGACGATGGGGGAATACATCGTCGCCGGGGACGTGGTGCCGGCGAAACTGCCCACCATCACGGTGGCCGTGTAGCCGTCGCCGCTGACCTGAGGCAACTCGCGGTGCTGTTCAAAAGCCGGGGCCCGGTGCCGTTCGCTGTCCGGCAGGGCCACCCAGAGCTGGAGTCCGCGCTGCAGCGGGAGCTGCCCGGCGGCTTGCCCGGGGACACCGCCTGCCGGTTCGGGCTGCGGCGCGGTAAGGACCGCAAATTCGGAGTGCGAGACGCCCCGACCGGCGGTCATGATGTTGAGTTCGCCCGGCCGGACGATCACGTCGCTGCCCACGCTGTCGCGGTGCCTGATGGTCCCCAGAAGCGGCCACGTGACCGTCTGCAGCCCGGTGTGCGGGTGCGGGAGCACGGACATCGCCACCCGGTCCGGCCCAAAACTGTCCAGGAAACACCACGCCCCCACGGTGGGCAGCCCCCGCTGAGGCAGCGTCCGGGACACATTCATGGCCCGGACGCCACCCAGCGGGACCTCGCGGGCCGGCCACAACTGGAGGCACGGACCGACAGCGAAGCCTCCGTGGGCTGGCGGGCAGATTTCTTCCATCGGGCGCACTTCAAGATTGGTCACAGTCAAACTCTAGGACGGAAACCCGCGATCCGGCAGGGCACGGCGCCGGACACTACGCTGGAGGGATGAGCCTGAATTTCGATACACGCCCCGCCGCCTACGCCGTCATTGTGCGTGACGACGCGATCCTGCTGGCGTACTGGAAACAGGGCGGCAAGGAAGGCTGGACCCTGCCGGGCGGCGGTCTGGACCTGGCCGAGCATCCGGTGGACGGGTGCCGCCGGGAGGTCTATGAGGAAACCGGCTACCGCGCGGAGATCGGCACCATGCTGGGGGTCGACGTCGGGCACTGGCCCGCCGAGATCCGGATCGACGGCGGCGAACGGGACTTCCAGTCGCTGCGGCTCGTCTACGAGGCGACGATCACCGGCGGGGAGCTTCGGCACGAGGTGGACGGCAGCACCACCCATGCGGCCTGGATCCCGCTGGCGGAGCTGGAGGACCTGAACACGGTCTCGCTCGTGGACGTTGCGCTCCGGCTCTACCGGGAACGGCCGCTGGACGGCAGACTTTCCTGACGTTTTCCCTAGCCAGGCACGGGCGGGCACGGTTATTCTGGGAACGCCGCCGGGCGCACCGGCGAACCGGTAGCAAGAGCGGGGAGGTGGAGACGATGACTGCAATTGACCTGCGCGCAACGCGCGCCAACGGCCACGTCATTATTCCTGCCCCGGCTTTTCGCACCTCCTAGCCCTCAACAGCTGCCCGGTTTCTCAACAACCCGCAGCGCGGCACGTGCACCGGGGCCCCATCAAAGGGTTTTCGTTGACTACTTCTTCTGCACGTCCAGGCGCCGCGGGCGCCAGCCAAACCGGCATCCTTTCGGCAGGTCCATTCCGCTACGGCTACACCCCTGCCGTCGCGGACCGCTTCGCGGCCAACCCCGTTCCGGGCGGAGCCGGCCCGGGCCGGGTCATCCGCGTGGACCGCAACCGGATCCTCATCGCCGTCGGGCAAGGCGCGGCCCACCTGGACATCGTGGGCGTCGTCGTTCCGGTGGACCGGCCGCTCACGCACAACCGGCTGGAACGCACCCTCGTCGCGGCCTGGGACTCCGGCGCCACACCCCTTGTGATCATCACCAAAGCGGACCTCTCGGAGGTGGCGGACGACGTCGTCGGGCAGGTGATGCTGCAGGCCGCCGGCGTCGACGTCGTGACCACCTCGGCCGAACACGGCGACGGACTCGACGAACTCCTGGCCCACCTGCCGCCCGGCGGGACACTGGTCCTGCTGGGGCCGTCGGGGGCCGGGAAGTCCACGCTCATCAATGCCCTCGCCGGCTTCGACGCGCAGGAAACCGGGGAAGTCCGGGCCGGCGACGGCAAGGGCAAGCACACCACCACATCCCGGGAACTCGTGCCGCTGCCGGGCGGCGCGGTGCTGATGGACACGCCGGGGGTGCGCGGCTTCGGGCTGTTCGACGCCGACGACGGGATGGAGGAAATCTTCGGGGACCTGGAGGAGCTCTTTGGCCAGTGCCGCTTTTCCGACTGTGCCCACAACAGCGAACCCGGATGCGCTGTACAGGCCGCGCTCGCGGACGGCTCCCTCGATGACCGGCGGTGGGCCAGCTACCTGAAACTCCAGCGCGAACTCTGGGCCCTGGCCCGGCGGCACGACGCGGCCGCGCGCCGCGCCTACGCGCGCGAGTGGCACCAGAAGATTGTGGCGGCCGGCCAGAGCCAGCGCGCCGCCGAGCGGTACCACCATGAAAGAGCCGAAGTACAGGACGGAAAGGGCGGCAAGGGCGCGAAGGGCGGGAACAAGGGCGGCGGAGGCCGCCCGCGGGGGCGCTGACCGGGCGCGCGGAGAAGGGCCAGGGCCGCGCCGGAAGGGCGTTCCGGCGCGGCACCCATCCGAAACCGCCGCGGATCCGAAGCCTTACGGTAGCCTCGGTGCCGCCGACTATTTCTATGGAATTGTCAGTACCGCTGGCTACGCTGGGTCTTACCGCTTTACAGCCAAAAATCAGCGTGCATATGATCAGTTCGCTGGACCGTCCGATATTGCCGCCAACAGTTAGGTAAGCCCGGAAATGGCCGAAGCCATGATCGTGTTCCAGAGCGTCACCAAGCAGTACCAGAGCGGTCAGGCCGCCGTGGAAAGGCTGACCATGTCCATTGACAAGGGCGCCATCACGGTCCTTGTCGGACCCTCCGGCTGCGGGAAGACCACCTCGCTGCGGATGATCAACCGCATGGTCGAGCCGACGTCGGGGATCATCACGGTGGGCGGGGAGGACGTCACGTCCGTGCCGGCGGCGAGGCTTCGGCGGTCCATGGGCTACGTCATGCAGTCCTCCGGGCTGATGCCGCACCGTTCCGTCCTGGACAACATCGCCACCGTCCCCCGGCTCAACGGGGTGTCCAAGGCCGACGCGCGGAAACGCGCCCAGGAACTTCTCGACGTCGTCGGGCTGGACTCCGCGCTGGGCAAGCGCTATCCCTCCCAGCTTTCCGGCGGCCAGCAGCAGCGCGTCGGGGTGGCCCGGGCGCTGGCCGCCGACCCTCCCGTGCTCCTCATGGACGAGCCCTTCAGCGCCGTGGACCCGGTGGTCCGCGAAGAACTCCAGCAGGAGCTCCTCCGGCTCCAGCGCGACCTGGCGAAGACCATCGTCTTCGTCACGCATGACATCGACGAGGCCACCGTCCTCGGCGACAAGGTGGCGGTGTTCGGCATCGGCGGCAGACTGGCGCAGTACGCCACGCCCGAGGAAATCCTGCGGGCCCCGGCGAACGACTTCGTTGCGTCGTTTGTTGGCCGGGACCGCGGCTTCCGGCACCTCGGGTTCAGCCCGTCCGACGGCGTCACGGTCCACCCGGCCAGCACGCTGACGCCCGACGAGCTCCGGCACGACGGAAGCTCCTCGGACGAATGGCGGCTCGTGGTCGACGACGGCCTCCGCCCCTTGGGCTGGGCCGGACCCGGCAAGGGCGCCGAAATGGTCCCCGGCGGGTCCCTGTTCCACAAGGGCGACACCCTCCGGCGGGCGCTGGACGCCGCACTGTCCTCGCCCTCCGGTCTCGGCGTAGCCGTGGACACGGACGGCCGGGTGGCTGGCGTCATCAAGGCCGACGAGGTACTCGCCGTGATTGAATCGGACCGCCGGGTCCGGCAGGGCGCGCTCTGATGGAATGGTTCCTGGCCAACAGTGAGCAGGTGTACAGCCTCGCCGGCCAGCACCTCGTCCTCGCCGTGCTGCCGATGATCTTCGGGCTGCTGATCTCGATTCCGCTGGCCCAGTTTGCGCGGCAGAACCGAGCCCGGCGCTCCGTAGTGGTGACAGCCTCATCGCTGCTCTACACGATCCCGTCGCTGGCACTCTTCATCATCCTGCCCTCCATCCTCCAGACCAGGATCCTGGACCCGGTCAACGTCGTGGTGGCCCTGACCATCTACGCCGTCGCGCTGCTGGTCCGCGCCGCGCTGGATGCCTTCGATTCCGTGGACGAAGACCTCCGCCAGGCGGCCGTGGCCATGGGCTTCAGGCCCGCCGCCCGTTTCCTCCAGATCGATCTGCCGCTCTCCCTGCCCGTGCTCTTTGCCGGGCTGCGGGTGGTCTCGGTCAGCAACATCTCGCTCGTGAGCGTCGCCGCGCTGCTGGGCATCGGGAACCTCGGGATGCTCTTCACCTCCGGCCTGCAGCGCGACTTCGTCACCGAGGTCATCGTGGGCATTATCGCCATCCTCGTCCTGGCGTTGCTGATGGATGCCGTGCTCGTAGTGCTGGAGCGGCTGCTGACCCCGTGGACGCGGGCCGCAAGCGGAACGGGGGCAGGCCCGGACAAAGCCGGCCGGGCTGCCACGGCCCGCCGCGCGTCCGGGACTGCAGCGCCGGCCGGGACTGCAGCACCGGCAGGCGCCGCGGCACCCACGGGGAGCGGTCCCGCATGAGCAACGTCGTCACGGATACCTTCGCCTGGATTGCGGATCCTGAACACTGGTCCGGCAGCGCCGGAATCCCGGCACGGCTGGTTGAGCACCTCCAGTACACCGGCCTCGTCATGCTGATCGCCACCGCCATTGCGGTCCCGATCGGCCTCTACGTGGGGCACACCGGACGCGGGCGGGTCGCCGTGGTGGCCCTCGCCGGCGCCCTCCGCGCCCTCCCCACCCTCGGCCTGCTGACGCTCTTTGTCCTGCTCGCAGGCATCGGGCTCATGCCGCCGATCTGGGCGCTCGTGATCCTGACGGTGCCGCCACTGCTGGCCGGCACCTATGCCGGGATCTCCAGCGTCGACCGGAACGTCGTGGACGCCGCCCGGGCCATGGGCATGACGGAACTCCAGGTGCTCTTCCGGGCCGAATTCCCCAACGCACTGCCGGTGATGTTCGGCGGGTTCCGGACCGGTGTGCTGCAGGTGATCGCCACCGTCTCGGTGGTGGCCTACATCAACCTTGGCGGCCTCGGCCGCTACCTGTTCGACGGGCTCGTCCTCTCCGACTTCCCCCAGATGCTCGGCGGCTCCCTCCTCATCGCGGGGCTGGCGATCGCCGTCGACCTTGTCCTTGCTCTTTTCCAGAGGCTCTTCCTGTCACGGGGCGCCTCTGCCCAGCCAAACCGGAGCCAGCAGGCTGCGGTTGATCTCACAGACCCCGTAACCGCGGAGACTGTTGTTCAAGGAGGTACGTCATGAAGGAAACCCGCCAACGAGCACTCGGCAGGCGCGCACTCGGTAGGCGCGCATTCGGCGGCCTGGCCGCCGGTGTAGGCCTGGCCATGGCACTGTCCGCCTGCGGAGGCTCATCCAATCCGCTGTCATCGTCCCCCGCCACGGGCGGAGCCACGTCCGGCTCGGGCGCGGCCCTGGTCATCGGTTCCGCAGATTTCCCGGAGAGCCAGATCATTGCCGAGGTGTACGCCGGAGCGCTGAACGGTGCCGGCGTCACGGCGAGCACCAAGCCGAACATCGGTTCGCGCGAGGTCTACTTCAAGGCCGTGCAAGACGGGTCGGTGGACGTCATCCCGGACTACAGCGGCAACCTGCTCCTGCATGTCAGCAAGGACGCCACGGAGGTGTCCGCCGAGGACATCTACAAGGCATTGCCGGGCAAGCTGCCGGACGGACTGGCCGTGCTGGAACCCTCCAAGGCCGAGGACAAGGACGCGATGGTGGTCACCAAGGCCACGGCGGAGAAGTACCAGCTGAAGTCCATCGCTGACCTGGCGAAAGTCTGCAGCGAGATCGTGGTGGGCGCCCCGGCGACCTTCGCCGAGCGCGCCTACGGTCTGCCGGGCCTGAAGAAGAACTACAGCTGCGAGCCCAAGAAGCTTGAGCCGTTCAGCGACGGCGGCGGGGCTGTCACGCTCAAGGCCCTGCTCTCGGACCAGGTCCAGGTCGCTGACATCTACACGACCACCCCGTCTATCGCGGACAACGACCTCGTGGTGCTGGAGGACCCCAAGGACAACTTCATCGCCCAGCAGGTGCTTCCCCTCTACAACAAGTCCAAGATGACGGACAAGGCGAAAGAAGCCCTCAACGCGGTGTCCAAGATCCTCACCACCGAGGACCTGATCAACCTCAACCGTGCCGTCAGCGGCAGCCAGAAGCAGAACCCCAAGGACGCTGCGGCCGCGTGGCTCAAGGACAAGGGGCTGGTCAAGTAAGGCGCGCTGCCGTGACTTCCTGACGTACGACGGCGGCTGCCGGACCCACCTTGGCACGCAGGGGGCCGGCGGCCGCCGTCGCGCTTGCCGTGCCGGGTTCGGTGCCGGGTCCCGTGCCTGTGGCGGCGTGAATCGCCTGTGAGGCACGTCTCACGGGAAGTACATCCCCCGTATGGCATATTTGATGGATGGCAGAATTCAAGCAGTCCACCAAGCTTCATAATGTCCTTTACGACATCCGTGGACCGATTCTTCAGGCCGCCCAGCAGATGGAGGCGGAGGGTCACCGGATCCTCAAACTGAACATCGGAAACCCGGCCCCTTTCGGGTTTGAAGCGCCGGACGCGATCCTGGTGGACATGATCCGCCACCTTCCGCATGCCCAGGGGTACAGCGACTCCCGGGGCATCTTTTCCGCCCGAACCGCCGTCTCGCAGTACTACCAGACGCGCGGGATCCAGAACATCCACGTCGATGACATCTACCTTGGCAACGGCGTCAGCGAACTGATCACCATGTCGCTCATGGCGCTGCTCGATGACGGCGACGAGGTGCTCATCCCCACCCCTGACTACCCGCTATGGACCGCTTCAGTGGCCCTGGCCGGCGGCCGGCCGGTGCATTACCTCTGCGACGAGGAGTCCGGCTGGCAGCCCGATCTCGAAGACCTCGAAGCCAAGATCACCCCGCGGACCAAGGGCATCGTGGTGATCAACCCCAACAATCCCACCGGGGCGGTCTATCCGGAAAGCACGCTCCGGAAGATTGTTGCCCTGGCCGAGAAGCACGGCCTGGTCCTCTTCGCCGACGAGATCTACGAAAAGATCCTCTACGAGGACGCCGTCCACGTGAATATGGCGAGCCTTACCGGTGACGACGTCCTGTGCCTGACTTTCAGCGGCCTGTCCAAGGCCTACCGGGTCTGCGGATACCGGGCCGGCTGGATGGCCATTTCGGGACCCAAGCACGACGCCGCCGACTATCTCGAAGGCATCAGCCTGCTGGCCAACATGCGCCTGTGCGCCAACGTTCCGGCCCAGCACGCCATCCAGACCGCGCTCGGCGGCTACCAGAGCATCAACGACCTGATCCTGCCCGGGGGCAGGCTTCTCGAGCAGCGGAACAAGGCCTACGACCTGCTGAACGCGATCCCCGGTGTCAGCACCCAGCAGGCACGCGGCGCGCTGTACCTCTTCCCGCGGCTGGACCCCGAGGTCTACCACATCCGGGACGACGAGAAGTTCGTCCTGGACCTGCTGCGCGAGCAGAAGATCCTGGTATCCCATGGCCGCGCCTTCAACTGGGTCCGTCCGGACCACTTCCGCATGGTCACGCTCCCGCTCGTCAAGGACATCGAAGAGGCGATCGGACGCATGGCGGACTTCCTGAGCAGGTACAAGGGGAACTAGCCTGAGGGCAGCAGCGCAGCCCGGGCGACTTTCCCGCGCACAGGCTGCACGAACGGGAAAGAGGCTTTCCATGACAGAGGCTGTGAACTTCGAACGTCACCCGTCCGAGACCCTGCTGGTCGGCAAAGGATTCAAGCTCCGGGACTCGGATCCGGACTCCACTCCCGGCTATCCGGGGGACAAGGCCGACGGCGAGACGCTGCTCGCCGAACTGGACGGAAAGCTCACCCAGCTCCAGGAGCAGCTCTTCGCCGAGTCGCGCTTCGGCGGGACCAAACGCATCCTGCTGATCCTGCAGGCGATGGACACCGCCGGCAAGGGCGGAATCGTCAACCACGTCATGGGGACGATGAACCCGCAGGGAGTACAGCTGAAGTCTTTCAAGGCCCCCACACCGGCGGAGAAGTCCTATGACTTCCTCTGGCGGATTGAGAAGGCGGTCCCGGCAGCCGGCATGGTGGGTGTCTTTGACCGGTCACACTATGAGGACGTCCTGATCCACCGGGTCCACCGCTGGGCAAGCCCGGAAGAACTGGAGCGACGCTACAAGGCCATCAACGAATTCGAGTCCCGGCAGACGGCCGCCGGCACCAAGATCGTCAAGGTCATGCTGAACATCAGCCGGGACGAGCAGAAGGAACGGCTCCTCGCCCGTCTGGATGACCCGGCAAAGCTGTGGAAGTACAGCAGCACCGACCTCAAGGAACGCGCCTTCTGGAGCGACTACATGGACGCCTACCAAAAGGCGTTTGAGAAGACGGCCACTGACATCGCTCCCTGGTACGTCGTGCCGGCCAACAAGAAATGGTACGCCCGGATTGCTGTCCAGCGGCTGCTGCTGGAAGCGTTGGAAGGGCTGAAACTGGAGTGGCCGGTTCCGGACCTCGATGTCTCGCTGGAACGGGACCTCGTCGAGCGGTCCTGACGCCGGAGCACCGGGTCAGCTTTCCTGGCCGGCCCGGTCCTTGGCGGCGGCCAGGCGTTTGCGGGCCCCTTCGAGCCATTCCTCGCAACGTTTGGCCAGGGCTTCGCCCCGTTCCCACAGCGCCAGGGATTCCTCAAGGCTCGCGCCGCCGGCCTCCAGCCTGCCCACGATGCCGAGCAGCTGCTCGCGGGCGTCCTCGTAGCTCAGGCCCTCGATGTCGGCGTTCGGAGTGGTCTGTGATCCGTTGGTCTCTGCTGCCATGTGATGCTCCTTGCTTGGTCCGCGGGGGACGCGTTGCTCTGATAAACGGGTACCCGGGCGGAAGTGGCCGGGCGGAAGTGGCCGGGCGGGGGTGGCGCCGGATCAGCCCTCGGCGGGCTCCTCGTGCCCGGTGGACTGTGCGGTGAACCTGCCTCCGGCCACGCGCACCGTCAGATCGGCGCCGGCAGGTGCCTGGGAGGGATGACGTACAACCTCCCGCCGGGTGCCGGGAGCGGAGCCGCCGCCGGCGAGCTGCACGACGGCGTAGCCGCGGTCCAGGGTCTTCTGCGGCGACAGTGCGCGCACCTGGGCCTTGAGGTGGACCAGCTGGTCGGCCGCCCGGACCACGGCGGTGGTGATGGCGGCGTGTGCCCGGCCCTTGAGCCGTTCGACGTCGTCGTGCCGTGCGGCGACCATGACCTCGGGGGACGCCAGCACCGGGCGGGAGCGCAGCGAGGCCATCCGGTCGGTTTCCCGCTCCACCAGCCGGGTTACTCCGCGCCGGAGATGGTCCCGTGCCTGTCGGACCCGTGCGAGTTCCTCGACGACGTCCGGAACGATCCGCTTGGCGGCGTCGGTGGGAGTCGAGGCGCGGAGGTCGGCAACGTCGTCAAGGATCGGCCGGTCCGCCTCGTGGCCGATCGCGCTCACCACCGGGGTGACCGCAGCGGCTACGGCGCGGATGAGTTCCTCGTTGCTGAACGGCAGCAAGTCCTCCAAGGCGCCGCCCCCGCGGGCGATGACGATCACGTCCACGTCCGGGCGGGCGTCCAGTTCCCGCAGCGCGCCGATCACCTGAGCGACGGCGGTATTGCCCTGGACCGCCACCTCGCGGATCTCGAATTCGACCGCCGGCCAGCGCAGCGCCGCGTTGCGCAGCACGTCTTTTTTGGCGTCCGAGTCCCGGCCGGTGATCAGCCCGATCCGGTGGGGGAGCAGAGGCAGTCTCTTCTTGCGCGCGTCGGAGAACAGGCCCTCCACGGCAAGGGCATGCCGCAGCCGCTCGATCCGGGCCAGCAGGTCACCGAGACCCACCGGCCGGATGTCCTTGACGGACATGCTCAGCCGGCCTGTCTTCAGCCAGAACTCGGCCTTGAGCAGGGCCACCACTCGGGAACCGCGTTCCAGCGGGATGTCCTGGCGGTCGAGCACATTGGTCCAGACCGACGCCGGGAGCGATATCTCGGCATCGATGTCCCGCAAGGTCAGGTACGCGTTGGTGCCGCGCCGGTTCAACTCGATGACCTGGCCCTCGACCCAGGCGGACGGGGCCCGGTCGATGTGCAGCTTCAGTTTCTGGGACAGCAGCTGCAGCGGCCAGGGGTTGTCCGGGCTGGTTTCCGCGGCCGTGGCCGGGACCGTCGTGGCCGCCGTGAGGTCTTCAGACATGCCTGGACTCCGTGGCGGGGCTGGCCTTGTACATGTGCGTGGTGGTCCTTTGCAGGCGCGGTGCTGTCGGCAGGCGTTTGCCGGGGCGCGTGACCGCCCGGCAACCTGTCATGGTCGGGTTCAACTCTATCCATAGCTCTACCACGGGGCCCTGACGTTATTGCCCGCTTGTCCATCCCGACGGCGGCCCCCGTAGGATGGCACTACCCCCAACAACTTCCTAGGACTCTCTCTTGCGCACTTTTGTCTCGGCCATGGCAGTACTCATCGGGCTATTGATGGCGGCTGTTGCCGTTCCGGCGATGTGGGTGGACCGCAACATCGTCCAGGAAGACGGCTTCGTCGCCCTGACCGGACCGCTCGGGAAGGATCCCGCGTTCCAGCAGCGGCTGGCCGCCGCCGCGGTGAACAGCCTCAGCGCGGACCAGATCCCGGAAGCCCTCACCGAACTGGCCCGTCCGGTCCTCGACAACGCCGCCCAGTCGCTGACGACGCTGCCCGGCTACTCCGAGGCCTGGACTGAAACCCTCCGCAAGAGCCACCGGCTGAGTTTCGCCGATCCCAACACCCTCCCGGCGGAGGTGGACGGTGTCAGTTCCCTGACCCTGGATGTTGCGCCGCTCGTAGGACTGGTGGCGACGCACGTCGCCGATGCCACCGGCCTGCCCCTGGAAGCACCGGAGCAGGTGCTGATCAACATCGGTCAGTCCAACCAGCGCCAGGTCATTGAACAAGTGTCCGCCTATGCGCCGATGGGCTACGCCGTAGCGGTCGGAGCAGCCATCGCACTCGCCCTGGCATTCGTTGCCGCCCGGCGGCGGTGGACGGTCCTGGCCGGGACGGGAGCCGGTGCCCTTGTTCTGGCCGGCGTCTGGAAGCTCGCTTCCGACGCCGTCGGGCGGGCAGCGGAGGATACTTCGAGCGGGAACGCGGTGGCCGAGATCTTCAAGCGGGAATTCGTCGCGGCATCGGCCGCCAACTTCGGCCAGTGGATCCTGTCCGCCGCGGTGGCCGGTGCTGTTCTGCTGGTACTCGGGCTCGTGCTCCGGACCGTCCGCGGACGCCGCCGGGCCTGAGGCCGGCCGGTCCCGGGCGGGTGTGTGCGCGGCACGATCCCGGCCAAAACAGGGGGCACCCAACACCGGTAGCATTGAGGGATGACCTCCACCGCTGTTTCCATTCCGATGCCAACCGTTCCGCGCCGGCGGCGCACACCGGAAGACGTGCTCGCGGCGGCCGCCGTCTCCGGGCCGAAGAAGGTGCTGCTCGCAGCACCGCGCGGCTATTGTGCCGGAGTGGACCGGGCAGTCATCGCAGTGGAAAAAGCCCTCGAGCACTACGGGCCGCCCGTCTACGTGCGCAAGCAGATCGTGCACAACGTGCACGTGGTCAGCTCGCTCGAGGAAAAGGGCGCAATCTTCGTGGACGAGACCGATGAGGTGCCCGAGGGCGCCCTGGTCATCTTCTCCGCGCACGGCGTCTCACCCGCCGTGGTCCAGTCCGCCGAGGACCGCGGCCTGCGGACCATCGATGCGACCTGCCCGCTCGTGACCAAGGTGCACAAAGAGGCGGTCCGCTTCGCCAAAGACGACTTCGACATCCTGCTGATCGGCCACGACGGCCATGAGGAGGTCGAAGGAACGGCCGGTGAGGCGCCCGAACACATCCAGATCATCAACGGCCCGCACGAGGTGGACAAGGTGACGGTCCGGGACCCGGAAAAGGTCATCTGGCTCTCGCAGACCACCCTTAGCGTGGACGAGACGATGGAGACCGTCAGGCTCCTGAAGGAGCGGTTCCCCACTCTGCAGGACCCGCCCAGCGATGACATCTGCTATGCCACCACGAACCGCCAGGTGGCGATCAAGAAGATCTCGCCCCAGGCCGATCTGGTGATTGTGGTCGGATCCGCCAACTCCTCGAATTCCGTCCGCCTCGTGGAGGTCGCGCTGGAATACGGTGCGAAGGCATCCTACCGTGTGGACTTCGCCAACGAGGTGGACGAGGCCTGGTTCGAGGGCGTCGGCACTGTCGGCGTGACCTCGGGGGCATCCGTCCCGGAAGTCCTCGTCAAGGACGTGCTGCGGCTTCTGGCCGACTACGGCTACGGCTCGGTGGAGGAAGTCGTCACGGCCGAGGAAGACCTGCTCTTCTCCCTGCCGAAGGAGCTCCGGGCAACCCTCAAGCAGGCCGGGGACGTTTCCCGGGCCCTTGGTGGCCGCGGCTCGCGCCCGGCCGGGCACTCCTAGGCGGCGGACTCCGCCGAGTCGTTTTCCGACTGTAGCTCCGGGGCCGCCACCGCGCGGGGCGTGGCTTCCACGGACACCGGAGTGGTCAGCCCGGCGACATCGAGGGCATTGAGCTTCCTCGCGGTGGGCAGGACCCTCGCTTCCAGCGTGCCGACCATTGAGTTGTAGCGGTCCACGGAAGTTTTCAGCGAAGTGCCCAGCTTGGTGACGTTCTCGCCCAGCGTTCCCATCCGCTCGTAGAGCTGGTGGGCGAGTTCGAAGAGCTCGCGGGCGCTGTCCGTCAGCACGTCCTGGCGCCAGGTGAAGGCGACAGACTTCAGGACAGCCAGCAGGGTTCCGGGCGAGGCCAGCACCACGTTCTTGGACAGCGCGTAGTCCAGCAGGGCCGGGTCCGCCGAGAGAGCAGCCGCCAGTATGGATTCCGCCGGCAGGAAGCACACCACAAGCTCCGGGGAGTTGCCCGGGATGTCCCAATACTTCTTGTTGCTGAGCGCATCGACGTGCGCCTTCAGGGCCTTCGCATGGGCCACGAGCAGCGCCTGCTGCCCGTTCAGTGCGTGCTGCTGGCTTCGCTGTCCCGGGGCGGAACCGAGCTCCTGTGCCTCAAGGTAGGACGCCAGCGGCACCTTGGCGTCAACCACCAGCTGCTTCGCCCCCGGAAGCTGTACGACGAGGTCGGGGCGGACGCTGTTTTCGGTGGCGGCGCTGTGCAGCTGTTCATGGAAATCGACATGCCGCAGCATCCCGGCCGCTTCCACGACGCGGCGCAGCTGGACCTCACCCCACTGTCCGCGGGCGCTGTTGGAGCGCAGCGCCGACTCGAGGGCATGCGTCGAGCGCAGCAACTGCTCGTCGGAGAGCCGCGCCTCCTGCAGCTGCTGGGCGAGCTGTCCGTACTGCTCGAGCCGGTCCCGTTCCAGCAGCGAAACCTGCTGCTGCACCGCCGTGAGCTTTTCGGCCACGGGGGCCAGGGCGCGCAGCACGCTGCCGTCCTGGGTCCTCGATTCGCCCAGCTCCCGGTTCTGTGCCGCGAGAAGGCGCCTCTCGGCGTCGGCCGCGGCAAACTGGGCGCTGACGTCGGAGAGCCGGGCCGAAACGCCGTCGAAGTCCTGTTCCACGGCCCGGTAGCGGCGGCGGAGGAACACATAGGCGGCGCCGGCGCCGGCAACGGCGCCCACGAGCAACATGAGCAGGGCGAGAATCAGTGCGAAAGCATCCATAGCTTCACTTTGGCATGCCCCTCTGACACTTTAGGTCCCGACGCACGGAGGCTACTCGGCCCGCGAGTATCCCAGGGCCGTGATCCGCCGCTTGTCCACGCCCAACACCTTGCCCCCCTGTCAAGGCAGAATGGAATGCATGACTTTTACGACGATCGCGCTTGTCCGCCATGGCCAGACGGACTGGAATGCGCAGGGCCGGCTGCAGGGATCCACCGACATTCCGCTGAACGACGCCGGCCGTGGCCAGGCGGGCGACGCCGTCGCCGTCCTGTCCGGCTACGAGTGGGACGCGAGCGTAGCTTCGGAGCCGCGGAAGGCCTGCAGGCCGGCCCTGAACTAGACGCACTGCGCATCCCCGGTGGTTTCCGCGGCGCAGAAAGTGAGGATGAGGCAGCGCGTCGCGGGCTGGCCGCGCTGGCAGCCCTAACCGAGGAATTCCGCGGCCGACGCGTCCTAGCCGTCGCCCACGGCACGCTCATCCGCGAGAGCCTCAGTCGCGCCATCGGCCGCACCCTGCAACGCATCGACAACGCAGTGCTCAACCTGGCCCACCACCATGCCGTAGACGGCTGGCAGCTCGAGTACTTCAACGGCGAGCGGGTAACCGTGCCGGCACTCAACTAGCCACGGCTCCGCGGCAAAGCGGAACGACGGGCAACGACGCGCTGGCGACGCACCCTCAGCTCACCTGACGCAGGGAAGCGCGCGCAATGGTGTACGTTGGCTTCCCGTTAGAACAAAACCTAGAAATGAGAGTCACCTCAGTGGCAACCGATTACGACGAAGTCCGACCCGACGTCAAGGAGTCGCAGGACAATTCCCTGCAGGCGCTGCAATCCGCCAACGCCCCGGATGCCCGCAGCGTCGTCCGCGAGCTGGACGAATCCGACGCGCTGGATGGGGCCATGACCCCCGGCGGGGAATTCGTCGCCGAGGAACTGGTCGTTCAGGTCATCCCGCAGGCGCAGGACGAATTCACCTGCCACTCCTGCTTCCTGGTCCGGCACCGGTCCCAAGTCGCACGTGAAAAGAACGGCCAAGGCTACTGCGTCGAATGTGAAGGCTAGGACAATGGCCTCCCGTGTGCCCGGCACCGGCGCGATGTTCCGCACGCGTCGGGATCAGCGGATCGCTAACGTCCACGGCAGGCCCGAGTAGTCCATGCTCCGTCTGAAACGACTTGCGGTTTTTGGCCTGTTCGCGATTTGCGTCATCACCGGGTTTCTATTTTGGGCACTCCGAGAATCCGGCGCGGAGACCCGCGGGACCCTGCCGCCACCGCCGCGAGCGGGGGCGAAACTCGAAATGCTGTCCACCGGCATCACCCCCGCCGTGAACATAACCCGGAGCGCGGACGCCGAGTGGCTCATCCGGGCTGCCGCGCAGACCGGCATCCCGGCCCGCGCGCTCCAGGCCTACGTGGCTGCGGCCGGTGCGGCCAACGAATCCGCTCCGGCGTGCGGGATCGGCTGGAATACGGTGGCGGCCGTCGGCTTCATCGAATCCGCCCACGGATCGTACGGTGGCGGACGACTGACGGCCACCGGTCAGGCGAGCGGGCCAATTATTGGCCCGAGCCTCGACGGGGACGGTTTCGCCGCAATCCCTGATACTGACGCCGGCGCCCTGGACGGCGACGCCCTTTGGGACCACGCCGTCGGGCCGATGCAGTTCATACCCTCCACCTGGCAGCTCGCAGGGCGGGACGGGAACGGAGACGGAGCAGCCGACCCGTTTAGCATCGACGACGCCGCGCTAAGCGCCGCCTCGTACCTGTGCGCCCACGGCCGTGACCTCACGACCGCAAGGGGCTGGACAGACGCTATCTACTCCTACAACCAGTCGGATTTCTACGTGGCCCAGGTACACGACCGGGCCCGTGCCTACGCCGCACAGTCGGGCCCAACCGGATAACGCCGTGTTGGCCATGCCTTCCCGGGTCCTCGCCGGATAGCCGAGTTCCCCGAGGACGATCACCGGAACTACAACCGCGACGGGGCCGCGTTCGACGTCGGTGAAACCTTCTCGGTGTCGACTTTTCCACCGGCGTCAAAGCTGCCCAGGAGTTCAGCGGCCCGGTGCCCGACGGCGTCACCACTGCGCAGGCAGCCCTCGCGTGGGTGATCGCGCAGGACGGCGTCACCACGGCCATCCCCGGTGCCCATTCCGCGGCGCAGGCTAGGGCAAACGCTGCGGCGGGAGCGATGTACGACGTCGGCACCGAGCTTGCCACCGGCGCACTGGACATCTACGACCGTTACTTCCGCGAAGCGATTCATCCGCGCTGGTAAGGAAGGGAGCGACGCCGTCACCAACCGCCGCGCGTCGGCGTATGTCCCTTTCGGGCATCGTCGGGCATTGCCATTTCGGCCCGCAGGCCTAGGAGTCGGATCGGACGGCCCGCTTCGATTCCGGCTGCGAGGTCCAAGGCCCGCGCGAGGATTTCGTTCCGGTCGAATGTCTCGGGAATCTTCCTCGCGTGGGTCTTGGTGAAGAACGGCGCGTACCGAACCTTGAGGGTCAGCCCAACCACGGGCCGTCCTTCGGCCACAACATCCTCAAGGACACGCGCTGCCAGCTCCCTCACGGCGTCGTCCACCTGGGCGGGCTCGGTCAGGTCCCGCTGGAAGGTGGTCTCCCGGCTATGCCCGCGGGCAACCCACGGGGTGTCGTCCACAACGCTGGCGCCGTCCCCGCGTCCGAGCTCCACGTACCAAGGACCCATCTTGGGACCGAACTCCGGGACCAGGTCTTGGGGGTCGGACGCGGCGAGCTCGGCGACTGTGTTGATGCCGAGTTTGGCCAGCCTGCCCGACACTTTGGTTCCGACGCCCCACAGGTCCTTGGTGGGCCGACTGCCCATGACGTCTAACCAGTTCCCGGCAGTGAGACGGAAGACGCCGGCCGGCTTGCCGAAACCGGTGGCGACCTTGGCTCGGACCAAGGTGTCGCCGATGCCCACGCTGCAATGCAGCTGCGTTCGCTCCAGGACAGCGGCCTGCACCTGCCGGGCGTAGGCTTCCGGATTCTCTGTCTCAGTGCCTACAAAGGCTTCATCCCAACCCAGCACCTGCACGGTGGCGCCGGGCTGCGCGCGCAGGGTAGCCATCACCGTTTCAGACGCCGCGAGGTAAGCCTCCTGATCGACGGGCAGGATCACAGCGTCGGGCACTTTCCGGGCCGCAATGCGTAAGGGCATTCCGGAACCCACGCCGAACGCCCTGGCTTCGTAGGATGCGGTCGACACCACAGCTCGTTCCGTGGGGTCGCCCCGACCGCCGACAATGATCGGCTTGCCCGCAAGCTCCGGCCGCCGGAGCACTTCGACCGCCGCAATGAACTGGTCGAGATCGACGTGCAGCACCCACCGGATTCCGCTCACGCCACCAGTCTGCCCTAAACATCCCTGGCAAGCATCGGCTCTCCACCGAGCTTGGCCGCTGAGCCTGCGGCCTCCTGACCTTCAGATCCTCACTGGAGCTGGGCTGCTCTTTAGGGTTTGGCTTGGACGCGAGCTTCCTTAGCCTCTGCTTTGGCCTGCAGGCGCTGCTCCTTTGCTTTCCGACGCTCGTAGCTGGCTCGGATGTTGTCGGCGCGCATTTTCTGGTTGCCTTCTTCTAGTTTGTTCCCCAGCTTGCCGAGCAGCCCGAGCGTGCCCGTTGCCAACGGGTTTGCGGCCATGGCGGATGCGGGGCGCCTGAGCGTAGCTCGATCGCTCCCAGCACCAAGAACGTGCTTCACCTGGACCAACTCCCACCCGTCTTTGCCCAGTTTGCTAAGTTCGCGGCTTTGCTTCTTTGGGTTTGCCGGCACTCTGACGGTCCGGTATTCGTCATTGTCCATCTTGTTTGTCCCCCCCCGCGGTTTTCCACCCCGTTTTGATGTGGTGGCTGGTCGATTCTTACATGCTGACGTTTCGGGGCAACTGCCCCAGGTTGACTACGCGGTCGGGTTCCGTGGCTCTTCTGGGGCCTCATCTCCTCGCTCTGATCGGTTCGGTTCTGACTTGCAGGAAAGCCGATCCATGCCCGGTAAAGGTTGCAATCCTTCAGGACCGATGGGCAGACGGATCTCGAGTCCCCGGCGCCAGCGGGCGAGTTCTCCGCCCGGTCAGGGTTGCATTCCCGTGGACCGCTCGTTCTTGGCCACTTTGGGCGAGATGTGTGGGACGGCCAGTTTTCGGGCCGGTAAAGGTTCCTCAAACGGGATCGACGAAGCGGCAACTTGATCCAGCAGGCCGTCCCAGCCCCAAGGAGGGGAGACAGCCGTATTGCCGCTGAACTGTCCAGTGATGGTCAGTCGGAATCTGTCCTCCGGATACTACGAGAAGGGTGGTTCAGGAGCCGGCCTTGGACGCCATCCACCGGGATCGGTACGTCCTGCTCTGATCCCCTGGTGTCTCTGGGCCCTGCCCTATAGGAAAGTCTCGAACTGCAGTAGCAGTGTGTCTGATCCGCCGTTGCGCCCAACTTTGGCGAAGCCGATCCGCTCGTACAGGACTCTGGCCCTGTTGCCGTCTTCCACGCTTAGGCTTATTGCCCGGATTGAGCGCAGGCGTCCGAGGGCGATGAGGCTGATATGAGCGCTGTGCCGACACCTGTGCCTCGGTGGGCCGTGAAAGGACTTTTGGGTCCCGCGTTCGACGGCCAGCAGAACCGTCCCGGTCAGGGTTCCTCAAACGGGACTAAGAAACTGCCAACCCTGGCAGCGTTTAACTGCCATTCCTGTCCATCGGACACAAGGCGATCGGCGGACTTAATTCGGCGGCATGGAAGACTCCGAACGCCGGGCCATAGCGGATGTTTCTCCCGTGCCGGCAGGAAATCAACGATTTTCCAGGACACAGAACGGCGACGTGTGCACTCGTCTTCGGAAAATGACATCTGCGCTCGGAATTCTGGGCCCGGTTGCCTTGCATCCCTGCCTCGCAAGTGACCCTTCGGCCCTACGCGGCGCAGCGGCCCCTGTTCAGCCACTCCGTGGCCGTTGCGCGTAGGTCGGGGGCAGTCCTAGCGACAGCGTGTCGTCGCCGGAGTGGAGGATGGAGTGGCGGGCAACCTCCTCGCGAGGACGTTGCCCGACAACAGCGAACGACAATGGATAGGAGGCTAACCCACTCCTGTCCATTTCCAATTTATCGCCCGCAAGGGGGCTTGCGGCAAGCCCCGGGTCGTGCCGCATAATCGCCGAAGGCCAGAGACTGGAGAACGGGAGTAGCGAAATGCGTGTGTTGTTCTCGACGTATGGGTCGCACGGGGACGTCGAACCCATGGTGGGACCCGCGGTGCAGCCGCGGGCACTCGGCGCGGGGGCCGAGGAATGTGATGCGCTGGTTGCGACCGGCGTGACGCCGACCGGAGTGTGGCGATGACTGGGCATGCGGTGGTGATCGCCGGAGGAGGCCCGACAGGGCTGATGTTGGCGGGCGAGTTGGCGTTGGCGGGCGTCGACGTCGCCATTGTCGAGCGGCGCGCCAGCCAGGACCTCGCCGGCGCGCGCGCAGGCGGTCTGCACTCACGCACCATCGAGGTCCTCGATCAGCGCGGGATCGCCGATCGGTTCCTCTCGCAGGGACAGGTGGCTCAGGTCGCCGGTTTCGCCTTCAACCGCTTGGACATCAGCGACTTTCCCACCCGGCACCCATACGGGCTCGGGCTGTGGCAGAAGTACATCGAGCGCATCCTCGCCGGCTGGGTCGACGAGCTGCCCGTGACGGTCTATCGCGGACGCGAGGTGACGGGCTTCGCGCAGGACGACACCGGCGTCGACGTCGCGCTGTCCGACGGCGAGTCTCTGCGGGCGGGATATCTCGTCGGGTGCGACGGAGGGCGCAGCGTCGTCCGCAAAGCAGCCGGCATCGATTTCCCCGGGTGGGATCCGACGACCAGCGCGCTGCTCGCCGAGGTCGAGGTGACAGAGGAGCCGGAGTTGGGCATCCGCCAAGACGACCTCGGCACCCATTCCTTCGGCAGGGTGGAGTACGAGATCCGCGACGGCGAGATCGTTTACGCAGATGAGGGGCCGGTGGGGGTCGTGGTGACCGAACGGGACCCCGGAGCCATCAGCGAACCGACCCTGGCCGATCTCAGCAAAGCGCTCATCACCATCTACGGAACCGATTACGGGATCCACAGTCCCACTTGGATCACGAGGTTCACAGACATGACCCGACAGGCCGCGTCCTACCGGGAGGGACGGGTGCTGCTGGCCGGCGACGCCGCACACGTGCATTACCCGGCGGGTGGACAGGGCCTCAACATCGGTGTCCAGGATGCCGTGAATCTGGGATGGAAGCTGGCCCAGGTTGTCAACGAGACATCCCCGGCCAGCCTGCTGGATACCTACCAAGCTGAACGCCACCCCATCGCTGCGCGCGTGCTGCGTAACACGATGGCGCAAACCGCGCTCATGCGTCCCGCCGATGCGCGCCTCGAGGCCTTGCGCGAGACCGTGGCCGAGCTGCTGAGCATGGACGAGCCGCGCAAGCGGTTCGCCGGGATGATGTCCGGTCTGGACATCCACTACGACGTCGGCGAGGGACATCCATTGCTCGGCCGACGCATGCCCGACCTCGACCTGGTCACCGCGGACGGCCCGCTGCGGGTCTTCACCCTGCTGCACGAGGCCCGGCCCGTCCTGCTCAACCTCGGTGAGCCCGGCGGCTTCGACACCGCTCCGCGGCCGGACCGGGTCCAGCTGATCGACGCCCAATACGGTGGTACCTGGGAGCTTCCGGCAATCGGGGAGGTGGCGGCTCCCACGGCCGTGCTGATTCGACCCGACGGATATGTGGCCTGGGTGGGAGACCGGGCCCAGCTGGGGCTCGCTGACGCGCTCACCACCTGGTTCGGACCGCCTACCGCGCCGTAGCGCACCGCTTTCAAGGTCATTCTGTTAGGAGACACGTCCTTGGGCAGACGTCCGATAGCGCCGCCAGCCAGCCCCTTCTGAGCGCTGACTGGCACCTCTGCGTATCAAGTTCGGGCGTTTTTAGCAGGAGCAGGCCGGGCTGGTTCGAGCTGGACCGCGTGTCAGCTGTGGCTTGCTGGTCATGGCGACTGCCGTCGTGCCGGTGAAGCCGGCACTCACTCGACAGGGATCCCTGCCCAATTGTGCGGAGTCCAATCCACGGGGTAGCCGCATTCTTCCATCGAGAGGAGGATCGGTTCGGGGCGTGCCGGCGACCAGAACGTCCACCACACACTCGGCTCCGTGGTGACGATCTCGATTTCCCAGGCTATGGGTGGGAACAAGTTCCGTCGCTGTTTGGTGCGCCGTGTCAGAGGACGTCCGTTGGGGCGGCACGGTGATCTATCTCGGTTGTTAGGTCGTCGATCCGGTCAAGTGCGGCGTTGAGATGCTCGACCGTCGCCCACAGGGCTGGATGCTGTTCCCGGATATGTTCGAGGGTGGTTCCCGCTGAGGTGAGCGAAGCGAGATCGAAACTTACGTTTGTGCGCGCCCCTGTGACCGCTGCCCTTAGGGCACCGAACGCGACGACGATATCGGCAATAAGCTCCGGGTTACCGTTGGAAGCAAGCCACTCCAGATCCTCAATGGCATCGATTGCTCGCTCGCCGAGCACGGCGGATGCCCTGGCTGCGTCGACGGATGCTCGGTGTATGGCGTCCTCGCGTTCCGGCCCCGGTTCCAGCCGAAACGCTGTCCCGAAAGCTTTAGATGCTGACGCGTCGTCATCGGCCAGTCGGAGTGCGGCTTCTCGGAGAGAACGCGCCCGCGCGTGAACATTAGTGAGCTCCCCGCGCCGGCCGTCCTCAGCTTCCGTATATCCAGCAACCATTGATGTCAATGACGCGGCGATGGCAAGCACCACTCCCGTCCCAGCCCCGCCGCCTGGGGAACCGATGGACTCTGCCAAAGCTCGCGTCCAATCCTCAACCGTCGAGCTTTGAGTTGTAACCGCGTCTGAATCAGCCATGACACCAAGTGTGCCCCTTAGTTGGCCCGCCGCCCGATCGGGCCCGGCGCGGGCCCGGAAAATCCGGCCCCGGAGAGATCCCCGGCCGCAGCGGGTAGAATATATGCTCGTGGCTCTTACTATTGGCATCGTCGGACTGCCCAACGTCGGCAAATCAACTCTTTTCAACGCACTGACCCGCAACCAGGTGCTCGCAGCGAACTACCCGTTCGCCACGATCGAGCCCAACGTCGGCGTCGTGAACCTGCCGGATCCGCGGCTTGCGAAGCTGGCCGCCGTCTTCGGATCCCAGCGACTGCTGCCCGCTCCGGTGTCCTTCGTGGACATCGCCGGGATTGTGAAAGGTGCGTCGGAGGGCGAAGGCCTCGGCAACAAGTTCCTTGCCAACATCCGCGAGGCCGAGGCCATCGTCCAGGTTGTCCGCGTTTTCGACGACCCGGATGTCATCCACGTTGACGGCAAGGTGGATCCCCGCTCGGATATGGAGACCATCAACACCGAGCTGATCCTGGCTGACCTCCAGACGATCGAAAATGCGATTCCCCGGATCGAAAAAGAAGTCAAGATCAAGAAGCGGGAAGCCGCCGAGCTCGCTGCCATCAAGGCGGCCCAGGCCGTGCTGGAACGTGGCGACACCATTTTCGCCTCGGTCAAGAGCGACAAGCTGGAGATGGAGCACCTCAAGGAGCTCAGCCTCCTGACCGCCAAGCCCTTCATCTACGTCTTCAACGCGGACGAGGGCATTCTGGGCAGTCCGGAGAAGCAGGAAGAACTGCGGGCCATGGTTGCCCCGGCGGACGCCATCTTCCTCGATGCCAAGCTGGAATCCGACCTCGTCGAGCTGGACGAGGAGGAGGCCCGCGAAATGCTGGAAATGAACGGCCAGGACGAATCCGGCCTCGACCAGCTGGCCCGCGTCGGCTTCCACACCCTCGGGCTCCAGACGTACCTCACGGCCGGGCCCAAGGAAACCCGGGCCTGGACCATCCATCAGGGCGATACTGCCCCGCAGGCCGCCGGCGTGATCCACTCCGACTTCCAGCGCGGCTTCATCAAGGCCGAAGTCGTGTCCTTCGACGACCTGATCGAAGCCGGCTCGATGTCCGAGGCGAAGGCCCGGGGCAAGGTCCGGATCGAAGGCAAGGAATATGTCATGGCCGACGGCGACGTCGTGGAGTTCCGCTTCAACGTGTGAGCGACTTGGAATTATCCCAGTAATTAAAGATTAACGCGAGAAGCCACCATTTTCTGAATCAGGGCTCCTCGCGTGTCCGCCGCCTTTACCGCGGGGCGAAGCGGCTGTCAAAGTTTTCGGGAGTTCTTGGGGATTCCGTAGAGAATCAGGACCGGCGTGCCGGTCAAATGTTGCAGCTCGGTAACGAACTTTACAAGGGAGTTATGTTTCCCCACTCGGGGTTCGCTTTCGGGTTTACGCTTCATGCCATGTGGGGGCGCCAGACTGCCGCCGGCGAGTGTGGACGTCTGTCGGGCGCCTACGGCCTCGGTCTCATCCACCGCAGAAACAAGGAGGCGCAATGCGCTTGGGCCGTATTCCCAAAGCGATGGGCGTGGCAGCAGCGGCTGTTCTTGCTCTGAGCGCATGCGCAAGCGGCAACGGCGGTTCAACCCCGACGAATGCTGCAGGCAAGACGGGTGGCAAGGCCACTGTGGCCGAAGTGAATGCCTTCAGCTCGTTCAACCAGTTCACCGCTGAAGGAAACGTTGATGTCAACGGCAACGTCGGTTACATCACCCACTCCGGTTTCTACTATGTGGATGACAAGCTCAAAGTGATTCACAACGACAAGTTCGGCAAGTATGAGAAGATCGCCGACAACCCATTGACCGTTCGGTACACGGTCAACGAGGGGGTCAAGTGGTCAGACGGCGAGGCCATAGACGCCGGCGACCTGCTCCTTTCATGGGCCGTGAACTCCGCCCACTACGACGACGCCGGAGCGTCAACCGGCACCACTTATTTCACCCCTGCCGCGGACACCAGCGGTCTGAACACGACGGAATTCCCTGAAGTCGGCGCGGACGGCCGGTCCATCACGCTGAAGTACGCCCAGCCCTACGCTGAATGGGAAATAGCCTTCGACGTCGACATGCCTGCACACGTCGTGGCCACGAAGGCCGGTCTCGCCGACGAGAAGGCGCTCATCGAACTGCTCAAGAGCACGCCCCGGGGCGATTCCAGGGCACCCGGGCCCGTCAACGACGCGCTGAAGAAGGTCGCCGACTTCTGGAACACCGGCTTCGACACCAAGACCCTGCCAAACGACCCGTCACTGTACCTCTCCAGCGGCCCCTACATCGTCAAGAACATCGTCCAGGACGCTTCCATGACCCTGGTCAAGAACAAGGACTACAACTGGGGCCCCGAGGCGAAGCTGGATGAAATCACCATCCGCTACATCGGCTCCGCATCAGCCCAGGTCCAGGCCCTCAAGAACCGCGAAGCCGACATCATCGCGCCGCAGCCGTCCGCTGACACCCTCGAGCAGCTGAAGGCCTTGGAGAGCGACGGGGTCACCACCGAGAGGTACGGTGAGCTAGCGTACGACCACCTGGATCTCAACTACACCGGGCCGTTTGCGGACAAGAACGTCCGGGAGGCGTTCATGATGACCGTTCCGCGGCAGGACATCGTCGAGAAGATCGTCAAGAAGCTCGACCCGGGCGCCATGCCGCTCGATTCGCAGCTCTTCCTCCCCTCCCAGGCCAAGTATGGGGATGCGGCCAAGGCCAACGGCTCCTCCAAGTACCAGACAGCGGACATCGAGGGCGCCAGGAAGCTCCTTGCCGGGGCCACCCCGGAAGTTCGGATCATGTACAACAAGGACAACCCCAACCGGGTTGACGCCTTCTCGCTGATCCGGGAATCAGCCGCCAAAGCCGGATTCAAGATTGTCGACGGCGGTCTGGGCCAGGCGGACTGGGGCAGCGCCCTGGGTGACGGCAGCTACGACGCCACGATCTTCGGCTGGATCAATTCGGGCGTCGGCGTCACCGGCGTGCCGCAGGTCTTCAAGTCCACTGCCGGCAGCAACTATAACCTCTTCACCGATCCGGAGGCCGACAGGCTGATGGACGAACTCATTGTCACCACCGACAAGGCCAAGCAGGACGACCTGATCGCCCAGGTCGACAAAAGGGTTTGGGACTCGGCCTACGGCCTGCCGTTGTTCCAGGCCGTAGGGCTGGCCTCCTTCAGCGACCGCGTCACCGGCGTGAAGTCCAGTCCCGGCGAGCGCGGCATCTGGTGGAACGTCTGGGACTGGCAGGTCAAGTAGGCCGGATCAAGTAGGCCGGAGAGCCATGGCCTGCATGGGCATGGGCATGGGAATGCCGGGGCGGCTACGACAGCGGACATTCGATTCGCGCAGCGGGAACGCCGTGAATGCGTGCACGGCAGATGCAGCTGACCGGAGTTAATCTGGAATAACCGGGATCGCCATTGCGGCGAATAGTACCAGCCAGTAACGTGTGACCTGTAATACATCGCGGTTGACTGTAACTGTCAAACTATTGTCGGGTCACGGTTTGGCAACAGGGTTCCACCATTCGGACGTTTTGGGGCTAGGCTACTTCCATATGTAGGCCACGTCACAGGGATACCTCTGTGCCTGCCTGCGGGGAAGCATAAGTTTTTCCCTCACGAACTCCCACAACTCATAGGAGGCGGAATGCGTTTTTCGCGCACTTCCAAAGCACTGGGCATGGTGGCCATCGCCGCTCTCGCCCTGACCGGCTGCGGTGCCGGTGGCGGCACCGCGACCGGTAGCGGCAGCACCGGTGGCGACACCAGCAAAGTCATTCTGGCCGACGGTTCCGAGCCCCAGCGTCCCCTGATGCCGGCCGACACCAACGAGGTCGGCGGCGGCAAGGTCATCGACATGATCTTCGCGGGCCTCGTCAGCTACGACCCCAGCGGCAAGCCCGTCAACGAACTCGCTGAGTCCATTGAAGGCAAGGATGGCCAGCACTTCACCATCAAGATCAAGAAGGACCAGAAGTTCACGAACGGCGAGGCCATCACGGCCAAGTCCTTCGTTGACTCCTGGAACTTCGGCGCGGCAGCCAAGAACGCGCAGCTCAGCGGTGGCTTCTTCGAAAGCATCAAGGGCTACGACGAGGCCAGCGCAGAAGGCTCGACCGTTGACACCATGTCCGGCCTGAAGGTCGTTGACGACCAGACGTTCACGGTCGAGCTGAAGCAGCCGGAGTCCGACTGGCCGCTGCGCCTCGGTTACACCGCCTTCGTTCCGGTCCCGTCCGGTGCACTCGCGGACCCGAAGGGATTCGGCGAAAAGCCGGTTGGCAACGGTCCGTACAAGATGGCCGACGGCGGCTGGCAGCACAATGTGCAGATCCAGCTTGTCCCGAACCCGGACTACAACGGTCCCCGCAAGGCCAAGAACGCCGGCGTGACGTTCAAGATCTTCCAGAACGACGACGCGGCGTACCAGGATCTGCTGTCCAACAACCTGGACATCCTGCAGACCATCCCGACCAGCGCACTGAAGAACTTCAAGTCTGACCTCGGCGACCGCACGATCAACAAGCCGTATGCCGGCAACCAGACCATTGCCATCCCGGAATACCTGCCGGAATGGAGCGGTGAGGCCGGCAAGCTCCGCCGCCAGGCAATCTCCATGGCAATCAACCGTGACGAAATCACCAAGGTGATCTTCAGCGGTGCCCGCCAGCCGGCCAAGGATTTCACGGCCCCCGTGCTTGACGGCTACAGCGACTCGATCCCGGGTTCGGAGAACCTGAAGTTCGATGCCGCCAAGGCCAAGGAAGCCTGGACCAAGGCCGACGGTATCCAGAAATGGGATGCCGAGAAGACCTTCACCATTGCCTACAACGCCGACAAGGGCGGACACAAGGCATGGGTTGAGGCTGTCGTAAACCAGCTCAAGAACACGCTCGGCATCAAGGTTGAAGGCAAGCCGTACGCGACCTTCAAGGAAGTCCGCAACGACGCAACCGCCAAGACCCTGACCGGTGCCATCCGCGCCGGCTGGCAGGCGGACTACCCGTCGCTGTACAACTTCCTCGGCCCGATCTACAAGACCGGTGCCGGTTCCAACGACGCCGACTACGCGAACCCGACGTTCGACAAGGCCGTCTCCGATGGCCTGAACGCCTCGTCAGTCAGCGACGGCAATAAGGCCATGAACAAGGCCCAGGAAATCCTGCTTCAGGACCTTCCTGCCATCCCCCTGTGGTACCAGGTCGCCCAGGGCGGCTGGAGCGACAAGGTAACCAACGTTGACTACGGCTGGGACGGCGTTCCGCTGTACTACAACATCTCCGGCAAGTAACAACACAATGACGGCGGGGGCTGCCCAGAATTGGGGCCTCCGCCGTCGTTTTGCCTCCACACATTTCTAATGGCCCGGGTCTTCGGGCGAACTTTTCGCAGGCCGCCCGCCGTGAGTGTACCGGCGTCGCCCTGCATCAATAGTGAAAAGGTTCTTTGATGAACAACTCCACCGCATCCCCGGACAGGATGCCTGCTGACGGGGGTGTGCTTCGCTGATGGCGACTTATATCCTCAAGCGTTTCCTCCAACTGATTCCCGTCTTCCTGGGCGCGACGCTGCTGGTCTATTTCCTGGTCTTCAGTCTCCCCGGCGACCCCATCGTGGCTCTCTTCGGCGACAAGCCGGTCAATGAGGCCGTGGCGGCAAAGCTCCGGGCCCAGTACCACCTGGACCAGCCCTTCTGGATCCAATACCTGCTTTACCTTAAGAGCATCTTCACCTTTGACCTCGGTCAGGACTTCTCCGGGCGCCCCATCGCCGCGGTGCTTGGCGAAGTCTTCCCGGTCACGGCACGGTTGGCCGTGATGGCCCTCATTTTCGAGGCTGTCTTCGGCATCGTCTTTGGCCTCATTGCGGGTCTGCGCAAGGGCAAGTTCTTCGACTCGACCGTGCTGGTGGCATCGCTGATCGTCATCGGTATTCCGATCTTCGTCCTCGGCTTCCTGCTGCAGTTCACCATCGGCGTCCAGCTCGGCTGGGCCAAACCCACGGTCAGCTCGGCCGCGACCGTTCAGGACCTGATCCTGCCGGCCATCGTCCTGGGCCTGGGCTCCTTCGCCTATGTTCTCCGGCTGACCCGGACAAGCGTGATCGAGAACATGAGCGCCGACTACGTGCGCACGGCCACGGCCAAGGGCCTGTCCCGCTTCCGGGTGGTCCGCGTGCACATCCTGCGCAACTCCCTGATCCCCGTCATCACGTTCCTCGGGGCGGACCTCGGCGCCCTGATGGGCGGCGCGATCGTCACCGAAGGCATCTTCAATGTGCCGGGTGTCGGCAACCGGCTCTACCGGGCCGTCCTGTCAGGGGAAGGCCCGACGGTGGTCTCGATCGTCACCGTGTTGGTGCTGATCTACTGCCTCTCCAACCTGTTCGTTGACCTGCTGTACGCCTGGCTTGACCCGAGGATCCGCTATGACTCCTGATTACAACACCTCAGAGCACGGAGCCGCCGCTCCTGTGCAGCGCCACAAAGATCATTTCGTTGCAGACGTCTCAGAGACGCCCCTCCAGGCGACCGACCGGGTCAAGGAGGACAAGGCGCCCCTGAGCCTCTGGGGCGAGGCCTGGCGGAACCTGCGCAAGCAGCCGCTGTTCCTGGTTTCGGCGTTCCTGATCCTCGTCGTCGTGGCGGTGTCGCTGTTCCCGGGACTGTTCTCCCAGATCGATCCCACCTCCGAGGCCTGCCAGCTGGCGAACTCGGATGCGGGGCCGGCCGCCGGCCACCCGCTCGGATTCACCCAGCAGGGCTGCGACGTCTATGCGCGCGTTATCTTCGGCACGCGTTCCTCGGTGACCGTGGGCCTGTTCACCACCATCGGAGTGCTCCTGATCGGCGGCATTATGGGTGCCCTGGCGGGTTACTACGGCGGCTGGGTGGATGCCATTCTGGCGCGCATCAATGACATCTTCTTCGCCCTGCCGCTGATCCTGGGCGCCATTGTGCTCATGCAGCTTCCGATGTTCCGCACCAACCGGACGGCGTGGACGCTGGTGCTGATCCTGGTCACCTTCGGCTGGCCGCAGATCGCCCGCATCACCCGCGGAGCCGTGATCGAGGTCCGCAACGCCGACTTCGTCACTGCGGCCCGGTCCCTGGGCGTCTCCAAGTTCGGTGCGCTCATGCGCCACGTCATGCCGAACTCGCTGGCTCCAATCATCGTCGTCGCCACGATCTCCCTGGGCACGTTCATCGTGGCAGAATCCACGCTGTCCTTCCTCGGCATCGGGCTCCCGCCCAGCGTCATGTCCTGGGGCAACGACATCCAGGCGGCGCAGGCCTCGCTGCGGTCCAACCCGATGCCGCTGCTCTACCCGGCTATCGCGCTGTCCATCACCGTCCTGAGCTTTATCATGCTGGGCGACGCCCTGCGTGATGCTCTCGATCCCAAAGCGCGCAAGCGATGAAAGGGGACGCCATGAACGCCTCTGTTGAAATCCTGGAAGTGGACGACTTTACTGAGCGCCCGCTGCTTGAAATCAAGGACCTGGCGATCGGCTTCGCGACCAGCAACGGCGAGGTCCAGGCCGTGCGGAACGCGCACCTGACCATCATGCCCGGCGAGACGGTGGCCATCGTGGGCGAGTCCGGTTCCGGCAAGTCGACGACGGCCTTGGCCGCCATCGGGCTGCTTCCGGGCAACGGCCGCGTCTCTGCGGGGCAGATCCTGTTCGACGGCGAGGACATCTCCCAGGCCAGCGAGAAGCGGATGATCGAACTCCGCGGCAACAGCATCGGCATGGTCCCGCAGGACCCGATGTCCAACCTGAACCCCGTGTGGAAGATCGGCTACCAGGTCCGCGAGACATTGAAGGCCAACGGACTGCCGAGCGGAACGGACGACGTCGCAAAGGTCCTGTCCGAGGCGGGACTGCCCGACGCCGCGAGGCGGGCCAAGCAGTACCCGCATGAGTTCTCCGGCGGCATGCGCCAGCGTGCGCTGATCGCGATCGGGCTGTCCTGCCAGCCCCGCCTGCTGATCGCCGACGAGCCGACGTCCGCCCTGGACGTCACGGTCCAGCGGCAGATCCTCGATCATCTGGACACGATGACCACCGAACTCGGAACCGCCGTGCTGCTCATCACCCACGACCTGGGCCTGGCAGCCGAGCGCGCCGACAAGGTGGTGGTCATGTACCGCGGCCAGGTTGTCGAATCCGGACCGTCGCTTGAACTGCTGCAGAACCCGCAGCACCCGTACACCCGGCGCTTGGTCTCCTCGGCGCCGTCGCTGGCGTCACGGCGTATCCAGGTCGCCAAGGAACTCGGTGTGGAAAGCGAGGATCTCCTCGCACCCACTGATGATGTCGTGGTGGCGCCGTCCCTGCCAGAAGAGGTGCTGCACATTGAGAACCTGAGCAAGGTCTTCAAGCTGCGCTCCGGATTCGGCCGGTCCACGGACTTTACCGCGGTGGACAACGTCTCCTTCAGCGTCAGGCGGGGAACGACGACGGCGATCGTGGGCGAGTCGGGTTCCGGCAAGTCCACCGTTGCACAGATGGTGCTGAACCTCCTGACGCCCACCGCCGGCAGGATCGTGTTCGACGGGGTGGACACGTCCACGCTGAACAGCAAGGAAATCTTCGCCTTCCGCCGGCGGGTACAGCCGATCTTCCAGGACCCCTACGGCTCCCTGGACCCGATGTACAACATCTTCCGGACCATCGAGGAGCCGCTGCGGACCCACAAGATCGGGGACAAGACCAGCCGCGAGAAGAAGGTCCGCGAGCTGCTGGACCAGGTGGCTCTGCCGCAGTCGACCATGCAGCGGTACCCGAACGAGCTCTCGGGCGGCCAGCGCCAGCGTGTGGCCATTGCGCGGGCACTGGCACTGGATCCCGAGGTGATCATCTGTGACGAGGCAGTCTCCGCGCTGGACGTCCTGGTGCAGGCGCAGGTGCTGAACCTGCTCGCCGAACTGCAGTCCCGCCTGGGCCTGACCTATCTGTTCATCACCCACGACCTCGCCGTGGTCCGGCAGATCGCGGACCACGTGTGTGTGATGGAGCAGGGCAAACTGGTCGAGACCGGCTCCACGGACGAGGTCTTCGATTCGCCGCAGCAGGACTACACGAAGGCGCTGCTCAACGCCATCCCGGGTGCGCGCCTCATGCTGCCCCCGGAAGTTGCCTGATCCGGCCCGTTCCGGAACGGCAGCCTGCGGGCTGCCCGTAGGACCGGGAGCCGGCGCCTACCCTGCGGGGCGGGCGCCGGCTCCCAGTGTCTAACGGGCACCCGGTGTCTAACCGTTCTTGGCCTGGGCCTGGGTCTGAACGTTCTTGGCCTGCAGGCCCAGATCCCGGAGCTTCGTGCCCAGGATGGCGCCCAGCTTGTGGTGGCCCTCGGTGCCCAGGTGCACGCGGTCCGTCGCGAACTTCAACAGGTCGTATTTCGTCATCCAGTCGCCGACGCTGACAAAAGGTATGCCCTGCTTCGCTGCAACTGTTCCCAAGAGGGTGTCCACCTCGGTGCGGCGCCCGCCGCCATGGTCGGAGCCGAGGGCCAGAGTGCCGATCATGGCGAGGGTTGCCCCGGGGTAGCGCTGCCGAAGCGCGCTGATCAGCTTCTCAGCGTTGGCCGTGATCTTGTCGTCACTGGCTCCGGTACCGGCGTCGTTCCCGCCGCCCTGGATCACCACCAGCGGCGGCGAGCCATAGGGCAGTCTCCAGTCACCGCGTTCCAGCGCATTGATGTAGTTGCCGGTCTTGCCGTTATTCGCCACGAACCCGGTGCCGCCCGCGCCGCAGTAATAGACGTGGTAGCCCAGCGCGGTGAGCCCCTGCCGTGGCCACCCGACCGCAGGGGCGGACTGGGAGTCGCCAATCAGCAGGGCGGTGTGTCCGATGTCCTTCACGACGACTTCTTCCCGGCCAGTGGCGGGATTCCGGTAGACCGAACACGGCGGCATGGTGGCCGGATCCTGTCCCGCGGTGGGAGAGGTGAGCGTCGATGCGGCGCACACATCAGGGTTGTAGGGCTGGGATGGTGTCTGCCCGCAGCCGCCCAGAAGTACGCCTGCGGCGATCATCGGTGCGAGGAAACGGAACAGAGCCGTGGCGTTCCGCATGAAAGATCTCCGGGCTGGCTTGCTGCTATCACAGCCATCATGGGGCATGGACGCCCGAAAATCCAGTGATTTTGCTCACAGCCGGCGGCTCACGCCCTCGCGCCGACCACCCCTGCCGGCGCCCGCCGTTTGGGGGTTGGGCTGGGCATTTTAGGCCAATAAATGACCTAGCGTTTAGACTTGTAGAAGGTGCCCTGTGTCAAAGGGACTCATACGTCGTGCGTTCCGGTTGGAAATGTCGCGATACAACAGCTGACTTCACCACTGAATCGAGCAATAACGCATGTCTGAAACCACCACCAACACCGCGGTAGCCACTGCATCGCGCAGTGATCTGCGCAACGTCGCGATTGTGGCCCACGTTGACCACGGCAAGACTACGCTGGTCGACGCCATGCTCAAGCAGACCAACTCTTTTGCCGCGCACAACCACCTCGAAGACCGTGTCATGGACTCCGGTGACCTGGAACGCGAAAAGGGCATCACCATTCTGGCCAAGAACACCACCGTGGCCTACAACGGTCCGTCCTCCAAGGGCGAGACCATCACCATCAATGTCATCGACACCCCCGGCCACGCCGACTTCGGTGGCGAGGTCGAGCGCGGCCTGTCCATGGTCGACGGCGTCGTCCTCCTCGTCGACGCTTCTGAGGGCCCGCTGCCCCAGACCCGCTTCGTGCTGCGCAAGGCCCTCGCCGCGCACCTGCCGGTGATCCTCCTGGTCAACAAGACCGACCGTCCCGATGCGCGGATCGAAGAAGTTGTCCACGAGTCCATGGACCTGCTCCTCGGCCTGGCTTCGGACCTCGCGGACGAAGTTCCGGACCTCGACCTGGACAAGATCCTCAACGTTCCCGTCGTCTACGCCGCCGCCAAGGTTGGCCGCGCGTCCCTCGAGCAGCCGGCCGACGGCTCGGCTCCGGAGAACGAGGACCTCGAGCCGCTCTTCCAGGCCATCATCGAGCACATCCCGGCGCCGACCTACAACCCGGACGGCGTCCTGCAGGCCCACGTCACCAACCTGGACGCCTCCCCGTTCCTCGGCCGCCTCGCGCTGCTGCGTATCTACAACGGCACCCTGCGCAAGGGCCAGACCGTCGCCTGGGCACGTGCCAACGGCGAACTGAAGAACGTCAAGATCACCGAACTGCTGGCCACCAAGGCACTGGACCGTGTTCCGACCGATTCCGCAGGACCGGGCGAGATCGTCGCCGTCGCCGGCATTGATGAAATCACCATCGGTGAGACCCTGACCGACGTCGACAACCCGCAGCCGCTGCCGCTGATCACTGTTGACGATCCGGCCATCTCCATGACCATCGGTATCAATACCTCGCCGCTGGCCGGCCGGGTCAAGGGCGCCAAGGTCACGGCCCGCCAGGTCAAGGACCGCCTGGACAAGGAACTGATCGGCAACGTCTCCATCAAGGTGCTCCCCACGGAGCGCCCGGATGCCTGGGAAGTCCAGGGCCGTGGCGAGCTCGCGCTGGCCATCCTGGTTGAGCAGATGCGCCGCGAAGGCTTCGAGCTGACCGTCGGCAAGCCGCAGGTTGTCACCAGGACCATCGACGGCAAGATCCACGAGCCGATGGAACACATGACCATCGACGTGCCCGAAGAATACCTCGGCGCGGTCACCCAGCTCATGGCCGCCCGCAAGGGCCGCATGACCAACATGGCCAACCACGGCACCGGCTGGTGCCGCATGGAGTTCATCGTTCCGGCCCGTGGCCTGATCGGTTTCCGCACCAAGTTCCTCACAGACACCCGCGGCGCCGGCATCGCAGCTTCCATTTCCGAGGGCTACGAGCCCTGGGCCGGCCCGATCGAGTACCGCACCAACGGTTCGATGATCGCCGACCGGGCCGGTGTTGTGACGCCGTTCGCCATGATCAACCTGCAGGAACGTGGCTCCTTCTTCGTCCGGCCCACCTCCGAGGTCTACGAAGGCCAGATCGTCGGCGAGAACTCACGCGCCGACGACATGGACGTGAACATCACCAAGGAAAAGAAGCTCACCAACATGCGTGCCGCTTCCTCCGACACCTTCGAGAACCTGACGCCCCCGCGCGACCTGACCCTCGAAGAGTCCCTCGAATTCGCCCGCGAAGACGAGTGCGTCGAGGTCACCCCGGAATCCATCCGGATCCGGAAGCTCATCCTGGACGTCAACCAGCGTGCCAAGTCCAACCGGGCCCGCGCCAAGTCCTAGCTGCGGCGTTCCTGGCCTCGGTACGGAGAATCTGTGAATAAGGGAGCTGCCGGCATGGCAGGCGGTGTTGCCGCCGCCGTGCCGGCAGCTCTTTTTGTTGCCCTGGCGGGTACCGCCCTGCACGGGCACGGCGTCCTGATCTTCGGCATCGACGTTCCCTGGGGCGCCGCCGCCGCGCTGGTGCTGCTGGGGTCCGTCCAGCTGTGGCTCGGGGCCGCGTACCGTTCGGGCGTCCCGACTGCGGTCTGCGGGGTTCTCTGCTACGCCCTTACCGGTTGGTGGTCCACCCTGGAGAACGGAAAACGCCTCGTAGTCGCCGACACAGCCGGGAATCTCTGGATCTTCGGCTCCGCCGTGGTCACCCTCGCGGTGCTCGTCTGGTGCCGGCGTTACCGCGCCGCGAAGGGGTAGCGTCCGGAGCCTGCTTTCCCGCCGCCCCGGTGGGACATGCCCATTCCCCGGCCGCGCGGATGGACATGATGGCCATATGTCCGGCCTTCGCCCGGGACCAGGGGACATGTCCACCCGTGACCGCTGGACATGCTCCGCTGACCGCTGGACATGCTCCCGCAGGCTTGGCAAATGACACATGCGTTTATGCACATAGCGGGGGAGTGCGCTGTTTTCGCGGCCTCTTCCACACGCACGATAGCGTATGGTCAACATTGTTGAGGTGCTCTCGAATTACGACGGCGTGGCCCGCGCCAAACACCTCGCTGCCGCGGGGGTATCGGATTTCCAGGTCAAGGCCGCCATGGCCAGCGGTGCCGTTTCCCGGGTGGCCCGCGGAGTGTACGCGCTTCCCGCCGCGGATGCCCGGCTGGTCTCTATCCGTTCCCTGCCGGCGGAGCCTGGCTGCATCAGCGCGGCCCAGTTGCAGGGGCTGTGGGTCTTGGAGCCACCGGCGCAGCCGCATGTCGCGCTGCCGCACAGCCGTAGCTATCCGGGCTTCGTCTGCCACAGATCGCCCGCACCGCCGACCCTGTTGGACTCGGTTGTGCAGAGCCTGAGGTGCCTGCCGGAACTCGACGGACTGGTCATCGCCGAATCCGCCGTCGTGCTCAAGGGGCTCCCTCTCGCGGCGTTGCGCCGCCGTCTGGGAGGGCGGAACGACGCGCGGGAGCGCCGGATCGTGGCAGGGATTGTCCCGCAGTCGCAGTCCATCATCGAGTGCCTGGCAAGATTCCAGCTGCGGCGCGCTGGATTCCACGTCGAATCGCAGGTCAATATCCCGGGCATGGGGCATCTTGACCTCATGGTCGACGGGCGCCTCGGCATCGAGACCGACGGTGCAGGCTTCCATATGGACAAGGAAAGCTTCGAGGAAGACCGCCGGCGATGGAACGTGACCACCAGGCTGGGAATCCCGACCCTGGTCGTGAGCTATCCCCTGCTCAAGAATCATCCGCAGGAGTTCATCGCCCTGGTCCGGGACACGCTGAACAGGCTCTCCGCCGCAGCGTAGTACTGGACATGTCCTCCCGCAGCCCTGTGCCAACCCGCCGTGCACTTCCAGTTCTCAAGTCCCACCATGGACATGTCCCACTCTTGCGGCCAGGACCACTGGACATGTCCCACTCTTGTGGCCAGGGATGGACAAATTGGTGAAGTGTCCATCGCCTGTGGCCAGGGGAGAGCATGTCCGCCGGTCGGGCCTCCGGGTGCGGCCAGGGGAGGGCATGTCCGCCGGTCGGGCCTCCGGGTGCGGCCAGGGGAGGGCATGTCCGCCGGTCGGGCCTCCGGGTGTGGCCAGGGGAGAGCATGTCCGCCGGTCGGGCCTCAGCGGGCAGGGTCAGAGCCGGGCTTCCGCGGGGCGCGGCGCGGCGGGGCGGGCGGGACTTCCTTCGCGGCCACCACCAGCGCCAGCTGAATCACAACGTCGGCGTGCCGGGTGCGGACGGTGCACTCGCCGTCGGCCTGTCCCACCAGCTCGCCGAGCGCATCCGTCAGGCCGCCCTCGATCCGGTACCGGACCACGACGCGGGTGCCCAGCCGGGCACCCGTAAGGAACTTTTGCGGTACGGGCATTGGCGAACTCACCAGTTCATACTAGGACCAGTTCACGCAACGACCCGGTCCAGTGTGACGTCGGGCTAGGTTCGCGGGAACGGGCTGGGAGATAATAGGCTCAGAAGTCAGCAGTCCGGCGCTCAGGCCGGAGCAACCTCCGGCCGGTCGCCGGAACCAACGTGGAGAGGCCAGGGACGTGACGTACGTAATCGCGCAGCCGTGTGTAGATGTCAAGGACAAGGCATGTATTGAAGAGTGCCCCGTCGATTGCATCTACGAAGGTGAGCGTTCCCTGTACATCCACCCGGACGAGTGCGTGGACTGCGGTGCGTGTGAGCCGGTCTGCCCCGTGGAGGCAATCTACTACGAGGACGACACGCCGGAGGAATGGGCGGACTACTACAAGGCCAACGTCGAGTTCTTTGACGTTCTGGGTTCTCCGGGCGGTGCCGCGAAGATCGGCAACACCCACACGGACCACCCCATGATTGCCGCCCTGCCGCCGCAGAACCAAGAAAGCTAGGGCGGACGCTCCGGTGACATCCGCGTTGCGCAGCTTCGGGCTCAGCCTGCCCGACTACCCGTGGGAGGCTCTGGCGCCGTACCTTGCCAGGGCAGCCGAACACCCCGGGGGACTCGCCAACCTCTCTATCGGGACCCCGGTGGATCCGACGCCGGAGGTCGTGCAGGACGCGCTCCGGGCCGCGGCCAACGCCCCCGGTTATCCCACGGTCCACGGCACCCCGGCCCTCCGCGACGCCATCGCGGCGTGGTTTGACCGCCGCCGCGGCGTGCCCGGCCTGGATCCGCAGAACGTCATGCCCACGGTGGGCTCCAAGGAACTCGTCGCCTGGCTGCCGTTTCTGCTCGGTCTCAAACCGGGCGACGTCGTGGTGCGGCCCACTGTCGCGTACCCCACCTACGACATCGGCGCCACCTTTGCCGGCGCCGAACAGATGGCCGCGGACGACCTCGACGAGCTCGACGCCGCAACCCGGGCACGTGTGCGCCTGGTCTGGGTCAATTCGCCGGCCAACCCCACCGGAAGTGTGCGGGACAAAGCATCACTCAAGCGCATCGTGGCCCAGGCCCGTGACCTCGGGGCCGTGGTGGCCTCGGACGAATGCTACGCCGAACTCGGCTGGGGCGAATGGGACGTACAGCGCGGCGGCACCCCGGTGCCCAGCATCCTCCATCCCGAAGTCGCCGACGGCTCGCACGAAGGCCTGCTGGCGGTTTACTCACTGAGCAAGCAGTCCAACGTCGCAGGCTACCGCGCCGCCTTTGTCGCCGGAGATCCGGCCATCATGGCGAACCTCGTCAACAGTCGCAAACACGCCGGCATGATCGTCCCCTACCCGGTGCAGGAGGCCATGCGGGTGGCCCTCGGCGACGACGCGCACGTCCAGACACAGAAGGACCTCTACCGCGGGCGCCGCGAACGGATCATACCGGCGCTGGAAGGCTTCGGACTGACGATTCATGAGTCCCGGGCCGGGCTGTATCTGTGGGCCACCGCCGGCGAGGACACGTGGCACACTTTGGGCCGGCTAGCGGACCGGGGAATCGTCGTCGGGCCCGGAGTCTTCTACGGGGACGCCGGCAACGGGTTCGTCCGGGTCGCGCTGACCGCCACGGATGAGCGGATCGACGCCGCAGTGGCACGGCTGGCTACCGGCCGTAACAATGCTGTGACACGTGCCACAACTGGCGCGTTTTAGGCAGGTCCGGGCGCCCTTGGATTGGTGCCGCCCGGAATCTGAAGGTAGTTTTTAACTGACTATCAATGGTGGCTTTCCACAAGAAGGCAGCGCAGCCGTTGGAATCCGTCTCCGTACAGGTTCCGTAAGCGGCTTCACCAGATGTTGGACCAGCTTTCTACAGAGGCCCCGACGCCTCATGAGGAGACTCCATGACTGAGACCACCAGCGCTACCCTGCGCCATGCCGGCGGAGAGCTCGAACTCCCGCGCATCAAGGTTGTAGAAGGAAACGAAGGCTACGACGTTTCCAAGCTGCTGAAGCAGACCGGCGCGGTTGCGTTTGACCCCGGGTTCATGAACACCGCCGCCACCACATCGGCCATCACCTACATCGACGGCGACGCCGGCATCCTGCGTTACCGCGGCTACCCGATCGAGCAGCTCGCCCAGCACTCAAGCTTCCTGGAAGTTTCCTACCTGCTGATCTACGGCAACCTGCCGACCCCCACGGAGCTGGACGCCTTTGACCAGCGGATCCGCCACCACACCCTGCTGCACGAAGAGCTCAAGGGCTTCTTCAGCGGCTTCCCGCGCGACGCCCACCCGATGCCGGTGCTGTCCTCGGCCGTGTCCGCGCTCTCCACGTTCTACCAGGACTCGCTGGACCCGTTCAACGCCGAGCAGGTGGAAGTCTCCACGTACCGCCTGCTGGCCAAAATGCCGGTCATCGCCGCCTATGCCCTGAAGAAGAGCATCGGCCAGCCCATGCTGTACCCGGACAACTCCATGAATCTTGTGGAAAACTTCCTGCGCCTGAGCTTCGGCCTGCCGGCCGAGCAGTACGAGGTGGACCCGGTCATCGCCAAGGCCCTGGATCTCCTCCTCATCCTGCACGCGGACCACGAGCAGAACTGTTCGACCTCCACGGTCCGGCTGGTCGGTTCCTCCAACGCCAACCTTTTCGCCTCCGTGTCCGCCGGCATCAACGCCCTCTTCGGCCCCGCCCACGGCGGCGCCAACGAGGCCGTGCTCAAGATGCTGCGCCAGATCCAGGCCGACGGCACCAAGCCCGAGGACTACATGGAGAAGGTCAAGAACAAGGAAGACGGCGTGCGCCTTATGGGCTTCGGGCACCGCGTCTACAAGAACTACGACCCGCGCGCCAAGATCGTCAAGGCCACGGCCCACGAGATCCTCAGCAAGCTCGGAGGCAACGACGAGCTGTTGGACATTGCCATGCGCCTCGAAGAGAAGGCCCTGAACGACGACTACTTCATCCAGCGCAAGCTCTACCCGAACGTGGACTTCTACACGGGCCTGATCTACAAGGCCATGGGCTTCCCCGAGAAGATGTTCACCGTGCTCTTCGCGATCGGCCGCCTGCCGGGTTGGATTGCCCAGTGGCGCGAAATGATCAGCGATCCCAACACCAAGATCGGCCGCCCGCGCCAGCTGTACGTGGGGGAACCGGAACGCAACTACCCCGCGCTGTAGCCCGGGAATCCCCAGCGACAGCAGCAGTACGACGCCGGCCGCGCACCTCAGCAGAGGGGCGCGGCCGGCGTCGTTCTTCTCAGTTGTACCGGTCAGGCGTTGTAGCCCTGGGGGTTGTTTTTTTGCCAGCGCCAGTGGTCTTCGCACATTTCGTCGACGGTGCGGGTGGCGGACCAGCTGAGGTCCGCCAGGGCCGAGGAGGCGTCGGCCCAGAAGGCGGGCAGGTCCCCGGGGCGGCGGGCGGTGATCTCGTACGGGATGGTCTTGCCGGCGGCTTTTTCGAAGGCGCGGAGCACTTCCAGCACGGAGGAGCCCGTGCCGGAGCCGAGGTTCCAGCGGTACACCCCGGCCCGGCCGGCGATGTGCCCCAGCGCGGCGACGTGGCCTTCGGCGAGGTCGACGACGTGGATGTAGTCGCGCTGGCAGGTCCCGTCCGGGGTGTCGTAGTCGCCGCCGAAGACCATCAGCTTCTCGCGCCGGCCCACGGCGACCTGGGCGATGAACGGGACGAGGTTGTTCGGGATGCCCTGCGGGTCCTCGCCGATCCGGCCCGAGGGGTGCGCGCCGACCGGGTTGAAGTAGCGCAGCAGCGCGATGTGCCAGCGGGGGTCGGCGGCGCCGAGGTCCGCGAGGATGTCCTCGATCTGTTCCTTGGTCCGGCCGTAGGGGTTGTTCGCGCCGATCTCCATCTTCTCCAGGTACGGGCTGGGGTTGTGCTCGCCGTAGACGGTGGCGGAGGAGCTGAAGACGATCGAGCGGACCTCGTGCCGGTCCATCACGCGGAGCAGGTTCAGCGTGCCGGTGAGGTTGTTGTGGTAGTAGCGCAGGGGTTCGCGGACGGACTCGCCGACGGCCTTCAGCCCGGCGAAGTGGATGACGGCGTCGATGGGGTGCCCGGTGAAGACGGCGTCGACGGCGGCCTCGTCCACCAGGTCCACGTGGTGGAAGACCGCGGCGGTGCCGCTGAGTTCCGCGACCCGGCGCAGGGCTTCCTCGCTGGAGTTCACCAGGTTGTCGATCACCACCACCTCGTGGCCGGCTTCCTGCAGGGACAGCACAGTGTGCGAACCGATGTAACCGGTGCCGCCAGTAACCAGAATTCTCATGTGTCTTAGGCTATCCCACGTCCCGTAGCCCTCTTGCGCAGGCAGGCAGGCAGGCAGGCCTTGCCGCGGCCGGTGTGCCCCGCCGTCGTGCGGGCACATAGGTGCTAAAAAGGACTAATGCCCAAATTTGTCGACGCCGCATTACGGCGCCAGGAAGTGGTCGAAGCGGTTTTCCGGATCGTTGCATCAGACGGACTCGAACGGGCGTCGCTGCGGGAAGTTGCCGACGCGGCGGACCTCGCAGTCGGATCGGTCCGGCACTACTTCGCCAGCAGCGATGACCTTCTCGCCCATTCCTTCGGCGTCGTCGTGGACCGGATCGTCGGCCGGCTCACGGCAGCCGACGAACGGCTTGGCGGGCTGATGCCGGGAACGGCGGACCACCACCAGGGCGTATTAACCCTTCTGGGTGAATTCCTGCCGCTGGACGAGGAGCGGGCCGTCGACGCGTGTGTCTGGATGGCCTTCAAGAATGCAGCCAGGACGAGGCCGTTCCTGGCGCCGGAAGCAGACCGCAGCCACCGTGCCGTGGCCGCGGTCGTGGGCAGGCTCGTGATGGAGTTGTCCACCGCCGCTGGCGGGCACGGTCCGCAGAATCCAAGCGAGGCGGAAGCGGTGCAGCAGAGGCTGGTCATCGAGGCCGAAAGGTTGCTCGCCACGCTGGACGGGCTTACCATGCACGCACTGTTGCAGCCCGAATGGATGACTGCCCAGATGTGCCGGGACGTTCTGGAGGCCCATCTGGCGGGCCTGGCAAGCAAGTTGCCCGCCATTAACCTGCGTTAGCTTGAGGAATACACTGGAATAGTACGTCTTGCCAAGGGAGGCAATCGGATGCACCACACAGGCGGACCTGGCTGGCGGATCACCATGGACACTTCGGGACCCATGCTCATTGCGCTTTACGTGCGCGACGCCGCCGGCCTGAACAGCGCTGGGCAGCCGGCACTTTGCCACGTGGCACCCAAAATCCGGCCTTCGGACCACACCCACCTCATCGCGGAAGCGGGCGGTCTCAGTGCACTCAAGACAGAGTGGGAGGCATGGTGGGAGCAGCTCCTCAAAGCGCATCCGGAGATGTCGCCCGAACTGGGGCCGCCCGGCTTCCGTGCCTTCAGCAATTCCCCAGCACTCCGGCGCGTGCTGCAGGCGCACTTCGGCGCGGCATTGTCCTGGGCCAGGGAACGGCGCGGCGAGTACGTTGCCCTCGAGGCGGAACGGGAAGTCGGCGGCGGCGTGCAGTTACTGGCCGACATGGTGGAGGACAGGCTGCTGGAGGTTGGCCGCGCCGCCCGTGATTTCAGCCTGACCATCATCGAGCTGCCGCTGGCCGAGCCGCGGGCGTGGTACCTGGAGCCGGACAAGATCATCATGAGCCGCGAGCTGCTGTCCGAGCCTGAACTGTTCCGCAGTTACGTGCAGCCCGTGGTGGACCTGCTGGTGTGAGCGGGTCTGGGCTGGCTAGGGCGGCGGAGCCCCGGCGAGCGTGATCCTGACCTGTCCGGCCGGAACATCGGCTGACCGCCAGCCGTTGCGGGCGTCCCGGGTCCAGCCGCGGCCGTCTGCCCGGACCTCGGCGATGGACAACCCTTTCGCGTTGGCAACGGCCCACTGCGCCACCGCCCAGGCCTGCGCGCCCCCGGCCTCGACCAGCAATGTGCCGCCCTCCACGGATACCGGGAGATTGCCGAAGGCCGCGGACAGCCGCTCCTGCACGGCAGCGGGGTCTCCGGCCGCGTCCGGAGCGCGCAGCGTGCAGTCCAGGCCGGCGGCGGTCTGGCCGCTCAGCACGGAGGCGAAGGCACGGGCCATCACCTCGTGCTGGGCGTAGGCGGCCGGGTAGGCAGAGCGCTGGACCTTCTGTGCGGCATCGGTGATCTCCAGCGACTGGTAGCCGGAGACTTTCACCAGCGCATCATAGAAAGCGTTGCTCGCGTGGTACGGGTCGATGACCTGCTCTGCGGTGCCCCAGCCCTGCGACGGCCGCTGCTGGAACAGCCCACGGGAGTCGGGGCCGGCCTGGTCGCCGTGGCCGATGTTCCGCAGCTTGGATTCCTGCATGGCCGTGGCCAGCGCGATGCTGGCGGCCCGGGCGGGCAGCCCCCGCCGGACGGCAACCGCGGTGATGAGGGCGGCGTTGGCTGCCTGGTCGGTGGCAAGTTCGGTGTCCCCGCCGCCCACCGCGGTGCAGCGTTCGGTGATCAGCGTTTCCGAGCGGTCGATGAACGCCACCGCCGTGTAGACTCCGCCGGCGGCCATCGCAAGGGCCAGCAGCAGCACTATCCGCCGCCGCCAACTGCCTCTGCGTGCCACGTAACTTCCCCTCAGGCCCGCAGGCCAGTCCATTCGTGAGCCGTTCGGCTTGCCGTCACCACCTAGTTGGCGTGCAGGGCCTCATTGAGTTCGACAGTCTGTCCTTTGCGGGGCAGGACCTCAACCTCGCCGGTGGACGAGTTGCGGCGGAACAGCAGATTGGGGACGGCGGAAAGCTCGACGGCCTTGACGATCCGGCTGGTGTCCTCACCGTCGGCGTCCTTGGGCCCGACGACGCGGACCCGGGTGCCGGCCGTGACGTACAGGCCGGCTTCGACGACGGAGTCGTCGCCGATGCTGATGCCCACGCCGGAGTTGGCGCCCAGCAGCACCCGCTCGCCGAGGGCGATTTTTTCCTTGCCGCCGCCAGACAGGGTGCCCATGATCGAGGCGCCGCCGCCGACGTCGGACCCGTCACCGGCTACGACACCGGCGGAGATACGGCCTTCGACCATGGAGGCGCCGAGCGTCCCGGCATTGAAGTTAACGAAGCCCTCATGCATGACCGTGGTGCCTTCGGCCAGGTGCGCGCCGAGCCGGACCCTGTCGGCGTCGGCAATCCGCACGCCGGAGGGGATGACGTAGTCGACCATCCGCGGGAACTTGTCCACCCCGTAGACCGTCACGGCGCCGCGCTTGCGCAGCCGCGCGCGGGTCAGCTCGAAGTCCTCGACGGCGGCCGGGCCGAAGTTGGTCCACACCACGTTGGGGAGCTTGCCGAAGATGCCGTCGAGGTTGATGCTGTTCGGCTGGACGAGCCGGTGGGAGAGCAGGTGGAGGCGCAGATAGGCGTCGGCCGTATCAGCCGGTGCCTCGTCGAGGTGGATCTGGACGAAGACGACCTTCTGCTCCGTGCCGCGGTCCGCGTCACTGCCGTTGGCCGCAATGTCGCTGAGGCTCTGGTCCGCGTGGGCGACGTCGCGGAGATTCTCCGCCGCAATGCCGAGGGCCGGCGCCGGGAACCACACGTCAAGTACGGTGGCCGCACCGTTGCGGGTGGAAACGGTGGCAACTCCGAATCCGTAGGCGGAACGGGCGTCGGAACGGGCGTCGGAGCGGGAGTCGGCGGGCACAGCAGAAGAAGCGGTCTCAGTCATGCACCAAGTCTATAGAAGGCGTCCGCAGTGGCTGAAACTCAAGACGCCCAAGTGACCGGCAGTTGTTGTCGTTTGGAGGGCGCCAAACGACAACAACTGCGATCTAGTTGGGGAGGGCAGCGGATAAAGTGGAACCGTGACTGCCCCGGAATCCACCGCCCAGAACCCCCGTCCCCGTGCTGCCGCCCGCCTTGACCTCCGCCAGGATGTTGCGCTGCTGACCGCCGCACTGATCGATATCAACAGCGTGTCCGGCAACGAAACGGAGCTGGCTGACGCCGTGGAGCATGCCCTGCGCTCGGTCCCGCTGCTGGAGCTGGTCCGTGACGGCGACTCGATCATCGCCCGCACCAACCTCGGCCGCCGCGAACGTGTGATCCTGGCCGGACATCTGGACACCGTGCCGTTGCCCACCACGGAAGGATCCCTTGGCACCGTTCCCTCCTACTGGCCCTCCGGCGCGCCCGGCGAGGGCATCCTCTACGGCCGGGGCGCCACCGACATGAAGGGCGGCGTTGCGGTGCAGCTGGCGCTGGCCGCCAGCCTGTTCGACGGCGGCGCGGAGCCGGCCAGGGACGTCACCTTCGTCTTCTACGACCACGAGGAAGTCGAGGCCGTCAAGAGCGGGCTCGGCCGGCTGGTCCGCAATCACGGCGGTCTGCTGGGCGGGGATTTCGCGATCCTGCTGGAGCCCACGGACGGAACGGTGGAGGGCGGCTGCAACGGCACCATCCGTTTCGAGGCGACCACGCTCGGCGAAGCTGCCCACTCCGCCCGCGCCTGGATGGGCAGCAACGCGATCCACGCCGCGGCACCGATCCTGGCCAAGCTGGCCGCGTACGTCCCGCGCACCATCAACGTGGACGGGCTGGACTACCGGGAAAGCCTCAATGCGGTGAAGATCAACGGCGGCACCGCCGGCAACGTCATTCCGGACCGCTGCGTCGTCGAAATCAACTACCGCTTCGCCCCGGACAAGACGCCGGATGAGGCAGAAAACCACGTGCGGGAGCTACTGGCAGGGTTCGACGTCGTCCGTACCGACAGCGCCGCCGGCGCACGTCCGGGACTGAACCACCCGGCCGCCGCGTCCTTTGTGGCCGCCGTGGGGGCCGAGCCGAAACCGAAATACGGCTGGACCGACGTCGCGCGCTTCAGCGAACTGGGCATCCCGGCGGTGAACTTCGGACCGGGAGATGCGTTGCTGGCGCACAAGGACAACGAGCATGTCGAGGCCGATGCGGTCCGTGAGTGCCTGCGGGCGCTGCGGAGCTGGCTCGCGGCTTAAGCTGTCCAAAACGAAAGGCCCGGATCCTGCTTGGATTCTAGGGATCGTTGCAACACCTGTTGGTTAGGTGGTTAGTAGTAAATCACGTAAACGCTCGGCTGGAGTATTCCAGCCGAGCGTTTTGCGTGGGCGTCCGTTGAGTTCCTGGGCGACGTGTTCGAGGTCTTCAGGCCCATAGACGGACAGGTCGGTGCCTTTGGGGAAGTATTGGCGGAGCAGCCCGTTGGTGTTCTCGTTGGAGCCGCGTTGCCAGGGGCTGGCGGGGTCGCAGAAATAGACGGGCATGTCGGTGGCAAGGGTGAAGGATTTGTGGGTGGCCATTTCCGCGCCCTGGTCCCAGGTCAGGGATCCTCGCAGGTGCGCGGGCAGGGTGGCCATGGTCTTGACGAGGCCGTCGCGGACGGTTTCGGCGGTGTGGTCATGTGGCAGGTGGACGAGCATCACGTAGCGGGTGGTCCGTTCGACCAGGGTCGCGATCGCTGACTGGTTATAGGCGCCGGTAATGAGGTCCCCTTCCCAATGGCCGGGCACGGCGCGGTCCTCGATCTCGGGCGGGCGCTCGGAAATCATGACCATCGGGTCCAGGAACCTGGGGGTGCGTTGCTCGCCGGTGCGGTGGGGTTTGCGGCGGGTCCGGCCGGTGCGCAGCGCTGCCTGTATCTCGCGTTTGAGGCCGCCTCTGGCCTGGACGTAGAGGGCTTGATAGATCGTCTCTGGGCTCACACGCATCTCCGGGTTGTCGGGGAACTCTTCGACCAGCGTGTGGCTGATCTGCTCCGGAGACCAGCGTAGGAGCAGCTTGTCCTTCACGTAGTCGCGCAGGTCCGAGTCGCCAGCGAGCTTGGCCGTCTTGGGCCGGGCCCGCCGGGCAGCGGCCTTCCGATGCGCCCCGTGCGGCAGGTAGCCCATCCGGGAATCGGTATTCCTGGCCAGCTCGCGGCTGATCGTTGAAGGCGATCGTCCCAGGGCGTGGGCGATCGCCCTGATCGAAGTGCCGGCGGCCTGCAGGTCCCGGATCAGCTCCCGTTCCTGCACGGTCAGGAACCGCGGATCGATAGATTTCTCCAACGCTGATACCGGTACGGGGACCAGGGTCGTTCCGGTCGTGCCGGCGGGAGGGGTCATGGTGGTCACACCACGTTTGTAGTCGACGATTCGGCCATCCGGGTAAATGCGTCGGCCGCCGGACTTACGGATTCCCTGGTCCCACTCTTCGGCGGTCCGGAGATGTATCCCGACCGCTGCGGCAGCTTTGCGCCGACTCACGCCGGTCTTGCGCAGCCGGAAGTACTCATCCCGGCCTGGGTGAGGACCCGTCCCCGTTTTGCCATGGCTTTTCAGCCCGGCTTTACGGACCCAACCGGCGCAAGTTGCGGGATTCAGTCCCAACTCCCGTGCGGCCTGCGTCGTGCTCCTGACGCGGTCGAACACGACGAAGAACTCAGCCTTCTGCGCAGGCGTGTATTTCCTCTGCCCAGCTTCCCGATTCCGTGGGACCCGCTCAGGGAGCCGAGATTTATGGACCCATTGGTAGCACGTCATCTGATTGAAGCCGAGCTCCGCCGCGGCCGCGCTCACACTCCCACACCGGTCCAACACCGAAAAGAACTGAGCCTTCTGCTCCGGCGTGTATTTCCTCCGGCTGGCAGCTTCCTTCGTTAAAGACGACACGGTCGTTGCAACTCCCAAAAATTCTGGGTGTTGCAACGACCGCTAGAACCCGCCCTGGCGGATCCGGGCCTTTGTATATCCAGGGCTACTTCGCGGAGGCCTCCACGGCTGCAGCTTCAGCCTTTGCCACGCCGCCAGCGGCTTTCTTGGACCCGCGGCGCTCGATCCAGATGGCAATGCGGGAAACGCAGAGGTTGATCGCGATGTAGATTGCGGCCGCCACGAAGAAGATCGGGAACAGGTACTGGGTTCCCAGGAAGTCGGCCATGACCTGCACTGCCCGGAGCAGCTCACCGTAGGCGACGATGTAGCCAAGCGAGGTGTCCTTCAGGAGCACCACGAGCTGGGCCACCAAGGATGGCATCATCCGGCGGATGGCCTGGGGAAGTTCGATGATCATGCGGGACTGGAAGCTCGTCAGTCCCACGGTCAGGCCGGCTTCGCGCTGGCCCTTGGGCAGCGACTGGATGCCGGCGCGGATGATTTCCGCGAACACCGCAGCGTTGTACAGGACGAGGCCTGCCACGACGGCGATGAACTGGTTGGTACCGAAAACCAGCAGAACAAAGAGCATCATCAGGACTACAGGCATGCCGCGGAGGAATTCCAGCACGATGCGTATGGGAATCCGGATGGCGGCTACATCAGAGATCCGCAGGAGGCAAAGCAGCAGGCCCAGCGGAAAGGCGATGACTGCCGCGACGGCGGCCGCACTGAGGGTGGCGCCGACTCCGTTGCCGATGAGGGACCAGACATCCGCGCGGGTGAAGATGGCCCAGCGGCGTCCTTCGAAGATGCCTTGCTGCGCCAGTGTGCTGACGATCCACGCCAGCAAGCCTGCGATCAGCAGGGAGCCGACCACGGATCCGATCAGGGAAACCCGGCGGGCCTTGGGGCCTGGAACGTCATAGAGAACTGAGCTCATCGTGCGATCGCCACCTTTCGTTCGACCGTGCTGGCCAGGATGCCGAGGGGAACGGTGATGAGCAAGTAGAAGAAGGCAACACCCAGCAGGACTGCCATGACCTGGTCACCGTTGGCATTGGCGAGCTGCCTGCCGTAGCCGAAAAGCTCAAGGACGAAGAACGCGCCGGCCACTGAGGAGTTCTTTACGAGTGCTATCAGGATGTTGATAAGGGGTGGAATGACTGTTCGGAGTGCCTGCGGGAGAATGATCAGGGACAGTACCTGGCTGAACGTCATCCCTATGCTTCGGGCGGCTTCGGCCTGGCCCACAGGGACGCTGTTGACACCGGAGCGGACAGCTTCAGCGATGAAGGCCGCGGTGTAGGCGCTCAACGCGATGATGGCTGCCACCTCGAACTGCTCGAACTTCACTCCGATGCGCGGCAGCACGATTGCGGCAAAAAAGAAGGCAATGGTGAGGGGGGTGTTCCTCAGAATTTCCACGTAGGCCGTGCTGAAGCCGCGGAGAGCTGCAACGGGGGAGACCCTGGCGGCGGCGAGCAGCGTCCCCAGCAGGAGGGCGATCACTCCGGACACGGCAGACAGGAAAAGGGTTCGGAGAAAGCCGTTCCAGTAGAGTGGCAGGCTTTCGATGACGGCGTCCATAGGATCCTTCGGCTGGGTGTCGTGGACTGGAGCGAAGAGGGGGCGGCGGTTGCCGGAGCCGCGGTGAGCGGGGTCCGGCAACCGCCTGGCGTTACTCAGTAACGGTTGATGGCAGGGAGATCCGGGGCTGTCTTGATGACGACACCGGCGGTGGCTTCCCAGGCCTTCTTGTAGGACCCGTCCTTGCTGAACGCTTCCAGCTGGTCATTGATCCAGTTACGGAACGCGGTGTCGTCCTTCTTCAGGCCGATGCCGTACGGCTCCTTGGTGAAGGTCTGGTCGGATGCCAGCTTGAAGGCATCCGGCTCCTTGTCCACAAATCCGGCGAGGATCACGTTGTCCGTGGTGACCGCCTCAACCTGCTTGTTGCGGAGCGGCTCAAGGCAGGCGGAGTAGGTCGCCGCCGGAACGAGTTCTGCTCCGTACTTCTCCACGATGGTGGCTGCCGGTGTGGAGCCGGTCACTGAGCAGACCTTCTTGCCCTTGACGTCTTCCGGCTTGGTGATGGAAGTGTTGTCCTTGTTGACCATCAGAGCCTGGCCAGCCTCGTAGTACGGGCCGGCAAAGCTGACAACCTGCTTGCGCTTGTCGTTGATGGTGTACGTGGCGATGACAAGGTCCACCTTGCCCTGCTCAATGAACGGTTCGCGGTTGGCCGAAACAGTTTCAGACCATTCGATCTTGTCGGCGGCAATTCCGAGCTTGGCGGCGATGAGCTTGCCCATCTCGACGTCAAAGCCAACAGGCTTGCCATCCAGGCCCACTTGGCCGAACAGCGGCTGGTCGTACTTGGTGCCGATCTTGATGGTTCCGGCGGAGGAGAGTTTAGCCATGGTGCTGCCAGCAGCGAACGACGGCTTCTCGGCAACGGGGGGGTTGCTGGTGGTGCCGGTACCGCTGCCGCCGCAGGCGCTCAGGCTGAGGGCCAGAGCTGCGGATGCGGCAACCAGAAGGGATTTCCTTCGGGTCAAAAATGCCTTCATGACATTCCTTTCATTGGATGGCCACCTCGCGGCGGCCAGGGTGCGAACTCGAAGGGACTCACTGGGTCAACAACTTGGACAGGAAGTCCTTCGCCCGGCTGCTCTTGGGATTGGTGAAGAACTCCTCAGGCTTTGCGTCCTCCACGATCTTGCCGTCGGCCATGAACACGACGCGGTCGGCGGCCTTCCGGGCAAAGCCCATCTCATGGGTGACCACGATCATGGTCATGCCTTCCTTGGCCAGCTGGATCATGACGTCGAGGACTTCGTTGATCATTTCCGGGTCCAGGGCGGAAGTGGGCTCATCGAAGAGCATGACCTTCGGCTTCATGGCCAGGGCGCGGGCAATGGCCACGCGCTGCTGCTGGCCGCCGGAGAGCTGGGCCGGCAACTTGGGGGCCTGATGTCCGACGCCGACGCGCTCCAGGAGAGCCATGGCGTCCTTGTCCGCCTCGGTCTTGGAGGCGCCCTTGACCTTGATGGGTCCGAGCGTGACGTTCTCAAGGATCGTTTTGTGGGCGAAGAGGTTGAACGACTGGAACACCATCCCGACGTCGGCCCGGAGCTTCGCAAGTTCCTTGCCTTCTTCGGGCAGCTCTCTGCCGTCGATCTTGATGACGCCGTCGTCGATGGTCTCGAGACGGTTGATGGCGCGGCAGAGCGTCGATTTACCCGAGCCCGACGGCCCGATGACCACGACTACCTCGCCCTTGCGGACGTTCAGGTTGATGTCCTTCAATACGTGCAACTGGCCGTAATGCTTGTTCACGGCGTTCAGGGAGACGAGAGCATCGCCGGGCACTTGAGTAGTCATAAGAAGAATCTAGCGAACATTAGCGGCTCATGACCGCAATCACTCCCAGTTCCTGCAGATCGTGATTCAAGAGATACCTGCAGGTCAGAGTCCCTGCGGCGGGCTCCAGCGCGCGGCAGCGGCGTCCGGCGACCCGCCACGCGCCGCGGGGGAACCCACGGAATTCCGCGCTACCCTGTGGGCATGAGTACCGATCCGAAGCACAACCCAGGCCAGGACCCCAGTGGAAAGCCGGCATCCGAAAGGCGCGACGCGCCGCCTGTCAACGGGATACGCCACAAAGGCCCGCTGGAGCTGCGGCGAAAGCAGGCCAAGGTCACGATGTCCGACCAGACCCTGCTGGACACCAAAGGTCCCGGGCAGTTCGTGCACACCGACCCGTGGCGCGTCCTGAGGATCCAGAGCGAGTTCGTGGAAGGTTTCGGCGCACTCGCCGACCTGGGGCCGGCGGTCAGTGTCTTCGGCTCGGCCCGGACCGTGCCGGGCAGCCCCAACTACGAACTCGGCGTCGAGGTGGGCCGGAAGCTCGCGGAAGCGGGCCTGGCCGTGATCACCGGCGGCGGCCCGGGGTCCATGGAAGCCGCGAACAAGGGCGCCGTCCAGGGAAACGGGGTGTCCGTGGGGCTCGGCATCGAGCTGCCCTTCGAACAGGGCATGAACCAGTGGGTGGACCTGGGCATCAACTTCCGCTATTTCTTCGCCCGCAAAACCATGTTCGTGAAATACGCCCAAGGCTTCATCGTGCTGCCGGGCGGGCTCGGAACCCTTGACGAGCTCTTCGAGGCGATGGTCCTGGTCCAGACCCGGAAGGTGACATCCTTCCCGATCGTGCTCGTCGGAACCGCATTCTGGAGCCCGCTGGTCGGATGGATCGAGAACACGCTGGTGTCCGAGGGCATGGTGTCGGAGGAGGATCTTGACCTGATTCAGGTGGTGGACGATCCGGCGCACGCCGTGGAACTCGTAGTGGAGGGGGCGGCCCGGCACCGGAACCCGAACGGCGGCGCGCCGGTCACCAACAGCAGCGACAAAGGCGGCACGCGGGCGTAAGCAAGCCGGCTGGGTAAGCCGGCCTGCGGCCTACCCAGCCGGCTTCTGGCACGATGGGGTGGTGAGCTTCTTCCTGATTTTCCTGGCGATCGTGCTGACCGGCGTCGCCGTCCTGCTGGGCACCGGTGCCGCGTCGAGGCTCTCCCGCCGCGGCCGGGGCCAGGGAGAAGCGCAGCCCTACGACGACGGCTTCGACGAGCCGGTGGCATCCCTGCCTCCCGTGCTCCTGCCGGAGGATGCCGTCCCGTCCGACGTCGACCACCTCCGCTTCGCCGTCGGACTGCGCGGCTACCGGATGGACCAGGTGGACCAGGTGCTGGACGAACTGCGGGATCAGCTTGCCGCCAAGGACAGGAAGATTGCGGAGCTCGGGGAGGAACTGGGACGCCTGCGCCAGGCTTCGGGGCCGGGCCGGTGAACAAGCCGGCGGACGGGCCGCTGAACCCGGAGTCACCGGGCAGGGCGGACACGGCGGTAGCACCGGCTTATTCCGCTGCACCGCCGGGCCTGAACGCTGCCGTGCGGGCTCGGATGACTTCCGCCGGCGCCCGCGTATCCGGGTGGCCGTGGTGGGTCCAGGTGGGCGGGCTGTACCTGGCTGCCCGGCTGGTCAGTGCGTGGATATTCACGGCCGCTGCCCTGCATCAGGGCGTCAATCCCTGGTTTCCACCCAGGCCCGACTACTGGTCCTTCATCAACATCTGGGACGCCCGCTGGTACGGCGAGGTCCTGCAGAACGGCTACCCGGAGGTCCTGCCGACGGATGCGGCCGGCAACGTCCAGGAAAACGCCTGGGCCTTCTACGCATTGTTTCCGATGCTGGGCAGGATCCTTGCCGGCGTGACCGGGATGCACCCCGCCTTTGCCCTGACGCTCATCGCGGTGCTGTGCGGCCTCGGCGCGGCGCTTGTGGTCTACAGCCTCTTCAGGCAGAAGGCCACGCACACCACGGCGCTGTGGGGGACTGTGCTCTTCTCCACGTTTCCCGTGTCGCCCGTGCTGCAGGTGCCGTATGCCGAGTCGCTGAACCTCCTTCTGCTCGCCACGGCGCTGCTGCTGGTGGTGCGGCGCCGCTATCTGTGGGCGATGCCCGTCGTCGTGCTGATGTGTCTCTCGCGCCCCACCGGGGTGCCGTTCGCGGCAATGGCGGGGCTTCTTTTCGTCTACCGCCTCTGGCAGCGGCGCGCGGCAGGACGGCAGGCGGAATATGCGGCGGCGGCGGCGGCCGGGCACGGCACCACCCCGCACGGCACCACCCCGCACGGCACCACCCCTCACGGCCATTCCCAGCTGTGGTCCTTGGCCGGCCTGACGGCAGTCAGCGGGATCGGGGCCCTGCTGTGGCCCGTCATCGCCTGGGTTGCCACCGGAGACATCCAGGCCTACACCAAGACCGAAACTGTCTGGCGGGGCCATGACCTCGTGCCCTTCAAGCCCTGGTTCGACACGGGCATCCTGCTCTTCGGCCCCGCGCTGGGGATCCTGGCGCCCTTCGTCGTTGGCGGGCTCTTCACCCTGTTCATGATGTCCCGGCCCGTAGCCGCGCTGGGTACCGAGTTGCGGTTGTGGTGCAGCTGCTACATGGGCTATCTGCTGGTCTTCCTGCACCCCCAGACCAGCACCTTCCGGATGTTGCTCCCGCTCTTCCCGCTGGCCCTCAGCGTTGCGCTGATCTCACGGTCCCGGGCCTACCGCGGCGCCGTGGTCCTGATGTTCCTGCTGCTTCAAATCGTCTGGGTTGTCTGGCTGTGGGCCTGGGCGCCGTTGCCCGGCGGAGGAGACTATCCGCCGTGACACAACGCACCTTTCCGCGGCGCCGGCCCGGTTCCGCACGGCGCACAGGAAAGTCCAACGATTAGCTACAGGCGTGTAGTTACGCGATAATAGATGATAAGCAAGGACAAGAAGCAAACTGAGTTTATGGCCATGATGGCTCCCATCACGGCCGCCGGGCAGCTTGATTGACTAAGCGGACGCAGCCCGGCCGGGCTGGTAAGTCACTGGACTAATGGAGGGGATTTTCCTTATGGCGGCTATGAAACCACGCACCGGCGACGGCCCGATGGAAGTTACCAAAGAGGGACGAAGCCTGATCATGCGGGTTCCGCTCGAAGGCGGGGGACGGCTCGTCGTCGAGCTGAATTCGGTCGAAGCAACAAACCTGAAGGAATGCCTCGTCGGCGCTACCGAGTAGCTTCGCGGACGGCTTCACACCAGAATTCGAGAGGGCGGGCCGGCAGTCGGTTGACTGCAGGTCCCGCCCTTTTTCTGTACCGCTTTTTGGCCGGCCCGCCACTCCAGGGGCCCGGCGCCGGGGCCAGCCTCGCCCGGGCTATTTCTTGACGGCGATCAAAAGGCCGTCGCCGGTGGGAAGCATGGCCGACGCGAGGCGGTCGTCGTCGCGGATGGACTTGCCCACCTGCCGGAGCACCGCTGTGGTGGCCTCGCGGGCGGCGGGGTTGGCGACGCGGTCCTTGTCCAGAGCGTCGTTGACGACCAGCAGGCCGCCGCGTTTGAGCAACCGGATGGCCTGCTCGACGTAGCCCGGGTAGTTCGGCTTGTCGGCGTCAATGAACACCAGGTCGTAGGCGCTGTCGGTCAGCCGGGGGAGGACATCGCCGGCCCGGCCGGAAATAGTACGGGTCCGGTTGGCCGGGCTGCCGGCCTCCTGGAATGCTTCCCGCGCTGCCTTGAGGTGTTCGACGTCGACGTCGATGGTGGTCAGCACGGCGTGCGGCCCCAGGCCGCGCAGGATGCACACGCCCGAGACGCCCGCTCCGGTTCCGATCTCCACCGCAGTCTGCGCCTTCGAGGCAGCGGCCAGCACCGTCAGGACTGCGCCGACGCCGGGGCCGATCGGGGTGACGCCCAGCTCGAAGGACCGTTCGCGCGCGTGAATCAAGACCTCATCCTCGGCAGGCAGATCTTCTGCGTAGGACCAGCTCGTGGACTTATCGGCGCTCATGGGTATCGCTTTCTGGGCGGCAGGGGGGGTGTTCATTACAGCCTACTGTGTCGGGCCGGGCGGGGCCGGGAGGCACCTCTGCCGTGGCCGCGACGGCGGCCAAAGCCGCCGTTTCCGCCTTGGGCGGAAGGACGGCCCGCGTCAGGAAATTCCCAGCTTGATTTGAAATGATGGGTATCCGCTCATCCGCGTGGTGATCGGCGCCGAATCAAGGGTGCAGGAGCTTGCACCGGCAAGCACCACCCACGGCGTAAGTGCCATCACGAGGGGAGCGGACGATGTCGGTTCTGGCAGCTGTCCCTGAAACTGAAGAGTCCCAGCCCGCCACGGAAACCGAGTGGGTCCGGCCGACGTGGGAAGAAGTGGTGACCAACCACTCCGCCAAGGTCTACCGGCTCGCGTACCGGCTCACCGGTAACAAGTACGACGCCGAGGACCTCACCCAGGAAGTGTTCGTCCGGGTCTTCCGCTCGCTCGAAAATTTCAAGCCCGGCACCCTGGACGGCTGGTTGCACCGGATCACCACCAACCTCTTCCTTGACCAGGCGCGGCGCAAGAGCCGCATCCGCTTCGACGCGCTGGCCGAGGACGCTGAGTCCCGGCTTCCCGGCCGCGAGCCAGGCCCGGAACAAAGCTTCGAATTCAACAACCTTGACCTCGACGTGCAAGCAGCCCTTGAGGAACTGCCTCCGGCTTTCCGGGCGGCGGTCGTGTTATGCGACCTGGAAGGGCTGTCCTACGACGAGGTGGCCGTCGCCCTCGGCGTCAAGCTCGGAACCGTACGGTCCCGGATCCACCGCGGCCGGACCATGCTCCGGGAAAAACTCGCGCACCGTGACCCCCGCCCCCAGCAGTCCCGCAAGCCGAGGCTCAAGATGCCGCGCATCGCCGGTCTCCTCTGAACAGGTTGATGAGACTGCTGAATCGACTGCTGCGCGGCCTGCCGTGCAGCTACTCCGGCCGGTCCGGCCGCCGGGGCAACAGCTCCGGCGCGCCGCGGGCGGCCGGGGCCCGGAACTGGCGCCGGAAACATAGCGAGACATGCGAGGAATGCCGGCTGCGGGAGCGCAGGGAACGGCAGTACCTGGAGCGGCTGCGCGGCGCCGCCGTCCCCGCTGCCAGCGACGAGCTGACCGCGCGCCTGCTCGCCCGCACCGAGGAACTGGCTCGCGACCTCCCGCCGGCCACGCTGCGGGACACTGAGGTGCGGTCAGCGGTGCACGGGCCGGTGCACGGCGGAGCGCTGCATGGCGGCGCCCTGTACGGCGGCGCGGCGCACGGCGGAGCGCTGCATGGCGGATCGCGCCCGGCAATCCGGCTTGCGGCCCTGACCGCCGGCGGTGCAGCGGCTGCCGTTGCCCTGATGGCAGGATCCGCCTACCTGCTGGGCGGACATCCGGTCCCCGTGGCGGCCGCGGAAACCGCGTCCGCCATCCTGCAGGAGGACATGCGCCTCTCCGCGGCGGCCGCCGGGACGCCTGGCGCCGGGACGGCCCCAGGCTGGAGCATGACCGGCGAACCGGACATGACGCCTTCCGGCGCGCTCACCGCGGAGCAGCTCACTGCCCTGCGGACCCAGGGCTGGGCCTGTCCGGAACTCCGTGAGCTGGGCTTCCACCTGGTCTGGGCCCGGGGCGGCGTGGTGGCCGGTGAGGACGTTGTGGAACTGCGTCTCACCGACGGCCGCCATTTCGCCACGGTGCTGGAGCAGCACGTCGCACTGCCATCGCAGCGAGGCGCGTCCGGACTGCAACAGCCCGCTACCTCCCCTCCGGTCAACGTGCTCACCGGCCACACCCCGACGGCGGACGGCTTCACGGCGGCCGGCGGGCAGGGCACGGGCCTGCCGGCAGGCACGCCGCCCGAACGGCCCTCTCCGGCCGGAAACGGCACGCTCTGGATCAACCCGGCGGCACCCTTCAGCGCCATCTACCAGGGCTCTGCCGGTACCTTCACCTATGTGTCAGACCAGCCCGCCGAGCAGGCCGGCGAAGGAGTGGCCGCCCTGGTGCGGATGCCCGCCGTGCCGCAGCCGGAAACGCCGGCGGCGGAGGAAACCACCCCGGACGGGATCACGGCCCGGATCGAGCGCGGACTGGGCAGGATTCTGGAGCTCCTGGCCACGTGAGCGGCGGCGCGGCCGGCAGCCGCCGTCGTTCGGCACCGCGGAATCGTCGCAGCTCCGATTGAGAGGGTAATCTTCCTAAAGTGCTTGGAATCAACGGACCGGAGTTTTTACTTCTGCTGATCATCGGACTTCTCGTGATCGGTCCCAGCCGGCTGCCCGAATACACCCAGAAACTTGCCAATATCGTCAAGGAAGTCCGCCGGATGGCCTCCGGCGCGCGGGAACAGATCAAGGAAGAAGTCGGCATCGACATCGATGACGTCGACTGGAAGAAGTACGACCCGCGGCAGTACGATCCGCGCAGGATCATCAAGGAAGCCCTGCTGGAGGACGACAGCAAACCCGTGAGCGCCGGGGCGCCGGCCGCGGTTTCGGCTGTCGCGGCCGCCGCGGTGTCCGCCGCGGAGCAGCGGCCGGCCCGCGTCATCGAGCGCCTGTCCGAAGGCGAGCCTGCGCCCTTCGACTCAGAAGCAACCTAGCTAGCGCGGCTGCAGCCCCAGGGACATCCCCGGCAGCCCGCGCGGGACGGCGGCGAGCTTGCCCGCGATCTCCAACAGGGCCACGGCTGCGGGCGTCTCCGGACCTCCCAGCACCAGCGGAACCCCGGCGTCCCCGCCCTCACGCAGCAGGATGTCCAGCGGAATCTGCCCCAGCAGCGGAACGTCCGTGCCCACCGTGGCGGACAGCCGTTCGGCGAGGACGGCGCCGCCGCCGCTGCCGAACAGCTCCATCCGGCCGCCGTCGGGCAGCTCCAGATAGGACATGTTCTCCACCACGCCGGCCACGGACTGGCCGGTCTGGGTGGCGATGGCGCCGGCCCGTTCGGCCACGTCCGCGGCTGCGGCCTGCGGGGTGGTCACGACGAGGATCTGCGCCTTCGGCAGCAGCTGGGCCACCGAAATCGCAATGTCGCCGGTGCCCGGCGGCAGGTCCAGGAACAACACGTCGAGGTCACCGAAGTAGACGTCCGTCAGGAACTGCTCAAGCGCGCGGTGCAGCATCGGTCCACGCCATGCGACCGGCTGGTTCCCGGTGACGAACATGCCGATGGAAATGACTTTGACCCCGTAGGAAACCGGCGGCAGGATCATGTCATCCACCCGGGTGGGGGACTGGGTGATGCCCATCAGGGCCGGGACGGAGAAACCGTACACATCCGCGTCCACGATGCCCACCCGCAGCCCCTGGGCGGCCAGGGCGCAGGCCAGGTTGACCGTCACGGAGGACTTCCCCACCCCGCCCTTGCCGCTCGCGACCGCGTAGACCTTGGTCAGCGAGCCGGGCTGGTTGAAGGGGATCCCGCGCTGTCCGCCGGGGCCGCGCAGCTGCTCCTTGAGCGCGTCGCGCTGCGCCTGGGTCATCACCTTCAGGTCGACGTCGACGGCGGTGACGCCGGGCACGGCGCTCAGCGCCGCCTCGCAGTCGGCCGTGATGGTGCCGCGCAGCGGGCAGCCCGCAATCGTCAGCAGCACGGTGATCCGTACCCCGCCGGCGGCGGAGATCTCGACTCCGTCGACCATGCCCAGTTCGGTGATGGGGCGGCGCAGTTCCGGGTCGATCACAGTGGCGAGGGCCGCGTGCACGTCCCTGCCCAGAGGCGAGTCCAGAGGTGAGTCCAGGGGGGCGCTGTCCGGCGTGGTGCTCATGGGGTGAATGCTCAGCTCTCGGGGAAGATGCGGTGTGCAGGTGAAGCGGTGTTCTCCGGCTTGGTGTCGGCGGGGCTTTCCGGCGGGCCGTCCCGCTTGCCGTCCCGCTTGCCTTCGGCCTTGACCCGTGGGATCTGCTGGGTCCGCGGGCTGCGCTGCTTGTCGCGACGATCCTTCAGTTTCTCCTTGACCTTCTCCCGCGGGGTCTCGTGGGCGCCGGCCGACGGGTCATGGGCGCGCAGTTCCTCCTGCGCCTCCAGCATGTCCTCCAGCAGGCTGCGCAGCTCGGCCCGGACATAGTCGCGGGTCGCTACTTCACGCAGGGCAATGCGCAGCGAGGCCAGTTCCCGGGTCAGGTACTCCGTGTCCGAGAGATTGCGTTCGGCGCGCTGCCGGTCCTGCTGGAGCGAGACGCGGTCCCGGTCGTCCTGGCGGTTCTGGGCAAGCAGCAGCAGCGGCGCGGCGTAGGAGGCCTGCAGCGAGAGCATCAGGGTCAGCAGGGTGTAGCCGAGATCCCGGGAGTCGAACTGCCACTCCCCCGGGGCAAAGGTGTTCCAGACCAGCCAGAAGAGGCAGAACACGGTCATGTAGACCAGGAACTGGGGCGTGCCCATGAACCGGGCGAAGCCCTCGGTGGCGTGGCCGAAGGCGTCCGGGTTGGGGGAGAACTTGGGCAGGATCCGCGCACGGCCGCTCAGGGGTGTGTCGAGGCTGCCTTTGCCGGTGGATTTGCTGCCCGGGCGGACGGTGGAGGTTCTGGGGGTGCCGTTATCAGCCAATGCGGCCTCCGAGCTTCCTTATCGGGACGTCGTCCTCGTGGGCGCGCCAGTCATCCGGCAACAGGTGATCCAGCACGTCGTCAACAGTCACCGCCCCCACAAGCCGTCCGTCGCTGTTGACCACGGGGAGCGAGTTAAGGTTGTAGGTGGCCAGGGTCCGGGCCACCTCACTGATGTGCGCCAGGTCGGAGACCGGCTCCAGGGTCTTGTCCACGAGGTTGCCCAGCGGTTCGGGCGGCGGGAAGCGCAGCAGCTGCTGGATGTGGACGACGCCGAGGAAACGGCCGGTGGGCGTCTCCAGCGGGGGCCGGGCAATGAAAATCGAGGACGCCAACGCAGGGGAGAGTTCCTCGCGGCGGACATGGGCGAGGGCCTCGGCGACGGTCGCTTCCGGGGGCAGGATGACCGGGACCGGGGTCATCAGGCCGCCGGCGGTGTCCTCGTCGTATTCGAGCAGGCGGCGGACGTCTTCGGCGCCCTCGGGCTCCATCAGCTGGAGCAGCTCCTCGGCCTGGGCGCTGGGGAGCTCGGCGAGGAGGTCGGCGGCGTCGTCCGGATCCATTTCCTCCAGCACATCGGCGGCGCGGTTGACGTCCAGGGCGGAGAGGATCTCCACCTGATCGCCTTCGCGCATTTCCTGGAGGACATCGGCGAGCCGCTCGTCCTGGAGTTCGCTGGCGACCTCGAAGCGGCGCTTGTCGCTCATCTCCTGGAGGGCTTCGGCGAAGTCGGCAGGTTTCAGGTCCTCATGCGTGGCGACGAACTGGGTGGCGGCCTGGGGCTCGGTCCGGGCACCCTGCTGCGCGTCGGCCCAGTCGATGATCATGGTCTCGTTGCGGCGCAGCCTGCTCAGCGGCGAGAGGGAGTGGCCGCGGCGGACAAAGAGTTTGCTGACGAACCAGTCGCCGGAGCGGTGCTTGTCCATCGCGATGTCCTCGATGGTCGCGTCCCCGCTGCCGTCGGCGAGGGTCACCCGGCGGTCGAACATCTCGGCCACCACCAGGGTCTCCGCGCCGCGCTGTTCGAAGCGGCGGAGGTTCACGAGCCCCGTGCAGATGATCTGGGTGGGGTCGATCGAGGTGATCCGGGTCATCGGTACGAAGACGCGCTTCTTCCCGGGGACCTCGACGACGATGCCCACCACGTGCGGGGTGCCGCGGTTGCCGCGGGAGAGCACAACGACGTCGCGCAGCCGTCCCAGACGGTCGCCCAGTGGGTCGAAGACATCCAGTCCGAGGAGGCGCGCAACAAACACCCGCGAAAGATTTGTGCTCACCTGTACAGGCTACCGAGTCTGCTCTCTTTTAGCTGAATTTACAGGCGCACCCCAGCCGGATAGGTAAGAATGGGAATATGTCAAACATTTTTGGTGCCCCCAGGGCTGGCGCCCCCACCGGCCCGGACGAGGCCCGCACTGTCCCCAAGGGCGACACTGTCGGTTCCTACACTTCCTACCTGGATGCCCAGAAGGCGGTGGACTACCTGGCCGACCAGCAGTTCCCGGTGCAGATGGTCTCGATCGTGGGCAATGACCTGAAGATGGTGGAGCGGGTCACGGGCAGGCTCAGCTACCCCCGCGTGGCCCTGTCCGGCGCCCTGAGCGGCATGTGGTTCGGCCTCTTCGTCGGCGTCATGCTGTCCTTCTTCTCGCCGACCGGCGGTTACTTCTCGATCATCACGTCAGTGCTGATGGGTGCAGCGTTCTTCATGCTCTTTGGCATCGTCACCTACGCGATGCAGCGTGGAAAGCGTGACTTCACGTCGACCAGCCAGGTTGTGGCGACCAACTACGACGTCGTGGTGTCCTTCGAGGCCGCCAACGAGGCACGGCGGCTGCTCCACCAGCTGCCGATGACCCAGCATGACGCCTCCGCGCCGGCCGGTTACACGCAGCACGACTACCAGCAGCAGCCGTACCAGCAGGCCCCGCAGCAGCCCGGCCAGCAGCCGGGCCAGCAGGCCCCCCAGCAGCCCGGCCAGCAGCCCGGCCAGCAGGGCCATGCGCCGCAGCGTCCCGCGGGCTGGAACGACCCTTACGGCCAGCGCAGCACGGAAGCCGGCCACGGGCCGGACGCAGAGCAGCCGGCCGAACCCTCCCAGCAGCCAGGCGCCCCGGGCGGACAGCCCGCCGAAGCGGCTCCCCAGGGCCAGCAGGAACCGGCCAAGCCGGCGGCCGTCCGGTATCCCGACCTGCCCGACGGCCGGCCGCAGTACGGTGTGCGGGTTTCTCCCAAGCATGAACCCCGGCACGACGGCTCCAAGCCGTAGCTGCTGCTGATCCGTCGCGGCTATTCCGTCAGGGCGGAGGCCTGCCCACATCCAGCTGCGCTTCAACAGCAGAGAGCTTCAACAGCAGAGCTTCAACAGCAGAGAGCTTCAACAGCAGAGAGCCCCGGCCCGGCTCGTCCCCGGGCCGGGGCCATCCCCCTGTCGTGGGGCGCGGTGTGGGCTACGGCTGCTGGCCGTCGGCTTCCTGGTAGATGCCCGCCATCCAGGACTCGACGTCGTCCGCCTTGCGCGGCAGGGCGGCGCTGAGGTTGACGGGACCCTCGGCGGTCATCAGGATGTCGTCCTCGATGCGGACGCCGATGCCTCGGTATTCCTCGGGAATGCCGAGGTCCTCGTTCTTGAAGTACAGGCCGGGTTCGATCGTGAACACCATGCCGGGAGTGAGGACGCCGTCCAGGTACAACTCACGCTTCGCCTGGGCGCAGTCGTGCACGTCCAGCCCCAGGTGGTGGCTGGTGCCGTGCGGCATCCAGCGGCGGTGCTGCTGGCCCTCGGGGCTGATCGCTTCCTCCACGGACACCGGCAGCAGACCCCACCCGGCCAGCCGCTCCGCCAGCACGGTGGTGGCGGCCGTGTGGATGTCGCGGAACTTCGTGCCGGGCTGCGCGGCGGCAAAACCGGCGTCGGCGGCGTCGAGCACTGCCTCATAGACCTTGCGCTGGATCTCCGAGAAGGTGCCGTTGGCCGGCAGGGTGCGGGTGATGTCCGCGGTGTAGAGCGAGTCGGCTTCGACCCCGGCGTCGAGCAGCAGCAGTTCCCCGGCGTTGACCTTGCCCGTGTTGCGGGTCCAGTGCAGGACGGTGGCATTGTTGCCGGCGGCGGCGATGGTGTCATAGCCGAGCTCGTTGCCTTCCTCCCGGGCCCGGGCGAAGAACGCGCCTTCCACGACGCGTTCGCCGCGCTGGTGGGTGAGGGCCCGCGGAATGGCCTTGACCACCTCGGTGAAGCCCTCCACGGTGGCGGCCACGGCGAGCTTCATCTGCTCGACTTCCCACTCGTCCTTGAGCAGGCGCAGCTCCGAGAGGGCCTCGGTGAGCTTCTCGTCCAGGGCATCGAGGATTCCCAGGTCCAGGTTTTCCGGATCCTTGGCCGTGTTGTAGCGGGCGGTGTCCACGAGCGCGTCGATGTTTTCGTCCACTTTGCGCACGAGCCGGATCGAGATGCCGCCGATTTCCGGGGCTCCGACATTCTTGGTGATGGCGAGTTCGAATTCGCCGAGGTCGGCGGTCGCCAGGCCGAGCTGGGCCCTGAACTCGGCGAGGGTCGGGCGGGCGCCGATCCAGAACTCGCCGGAACGGGAGTCCGCGTAGAACTGTTCGGTGTCCCGGCCGGCCAGCGGGCGGAAGTAGAGCGTCGCGTGGTGGTGGCCGCCGTCGTCGCCCTTTCCTTCTTCCGCGGGCTCCAGGATGAGGACGGCGTCCGGCTCATGGTCCAGGCCCAGGCCGGTGAGGTGCGCGAAGGCCGAGTGCGGGCGGAAGCGGTAGTCGCAGTCGTTAGACCGGACCTTCAGCGGGCCGGCCGGGATGACCAGGCGTTCACCTTTGAACTGCTCTGAGATGGCGCGGCGGCGGCCCGCGGCGTGGTCGGCGACGACGTCCCGTTCGGGGAGCTGCTGCTGGGACGGTGCCCAGTTGCTGGCCATGAACGCTTTGAAAGCGTCGGAACTGGGCCGCTGCGAGCGGTTGTTGGCGCGCTCTTCGAGGGGCTGGGAAGCGGAGACTGGGGTGTTATCTGCATCGTTCACCGTCCCATCGTCTCACCAGCGGCGCGGCTTAGGCCAACAGGCTGCCGTGGCCCATCTACTAGGCTGGTGGGGTGAGGATTGATCTGCATGCCCACTCGAATGTTTCCGACGGTACCCAGGCACCGGCCGACGTGATGGCGTCCGCCGCGGAGGCGGGAATCGACGTCGTCGCCCTGACCGACCACGACTCCACCGCCGGCTGGGCCGAGGCCGGGCAGGCGGCCCGCGAGCACGGCATCGCCCTGGTCCCCGGGATGGAGATCTCCTGCCGGACTTCGGAGGGCATCAGCGTCCACCTGCTCAGCTACCTTCACGACCCGGCCCATCCGGGTCTGCTGGAGGAAATCACCAAGGCCAAGGATGCGCGGTACACGAGGGCCGAACGGATGGTCAGCCTGCTCGCCGAGGACTACCCCCTGACGTGGGACGACGTCATCCACCACGTAGCGCCCGGGGCAACCCTGGGCCGGCCGCACATCGCCGACGCGCTCGTGGCCGCGGGGGTTGTGGGAGACAGGTCCGAGGCGTTCAGCTCGATCCTGACCTCGCGCTCGCGCTACTTCGTGCAGCACTACGCGCCGGATCCTGCGCTTGCTGTCGAACTGGTCCGCGACGCCGGCGGGGTCCCGGTCTTCGCGCACCCGGTGGCCTCCGCCCGCGGACGGATCGTGGGGGAGCGCACCTACCGCGAAATGATCGACGCCGGCCTGGCCGGGCTGGAGATCTACCACCGGGACAATCCCGAGGAGGGCCGGACGTTCCTGCGCCGGCTCGCGGAGCGGCACGGACTGCTGGTGACGGGTTCCTCGGACTACCACGGCGCCGGGAAACCGAACCTGCTCGGTGAGAACCTGACCTCGCCCGAAGTCTTCGCCCGGATCGAGGAACTGGGCACCGGATCCGCCGTGGTGCGCTGACTGGCGCCCTTGCCCCGACGCCCCGCCCCGCCGCCCCGCCGCCCCGACGCCCCGCACGTTGCGCTATCAGTCAGCGTCCCCGTGAGGGCCGGATAAGCACCGGAGCTGATAGCGCAACGAGGGCTGCGCGTCAGTTGGCCGGGAACGCGGTGAACTCGGCGTGGGCCGCCAGGCGCTTGGCCATGACGTCGATGGCCGGCTGGTTCTGGTCCACGCAGATAAACCTGCGGTCCAGCTTCGCGGCGACGGCTCCGAGCGTTCCGGAGCCGGCGAAGAAGTCCAGGCACCAGTCGCCGGGCCTGCTGGAGGCCGCGACGACGCGGCGGATCAGGCCCTCGGGCTTCTGCGTGGGGTAGCCGGTCTTCTCCTTGCCGGTGGGGGAGACGATGGTGTGCCACCAGACGTCGGTGGGCAGCTTGCCGAGTTCGCGTTTGGCCGGTGTGACCAGGCCCGGCGCCATGTATGGCTCCCGGTCCACCTCGGCGCTGTCGAAGTGGTACCTGGCCGGATTCTTGACGTACACGAGGATGTTGTCGTGCTTGGTGGGCCAGCGGTACTTGGCCCGGGCGCCGTAGTCGTAGGCCCAGATGATCTCGTTCAGGAAGCACTCCCGGCCGAAGATGGCATCCAGCATGACCTTGGCGTAATGCACCTCGCGGTAGTCCAGGTGCAGGTACAGGGTCCCGTCGTCCGCGAGCAGCCGCCAGGCCTCCACGAGCCGTGGCTCCAGGAAGGACCAGTAGTCGCTGAACGCGTCGTCGTATTTGTGCAGCGCGCCCTTGATCGTGTCGTAGGATCTGCCCTTGAAACCGACCCGGTCGCCCTCGCCGCCGGCGTTGAGCACCATCCTGGTTTCCTGGCGCTTCTGGACCCGGCCGGTGTTGAACGGCGGGTCCACATAGATCAGGGTGAAGGCGCCGTCCGGCAGCGTGGGGAGGTACTCCGCGTTGTCCGCGTGTACCACCAGGTTGCTGCCTTCAGGCGCCCAGACGGTGTCAGTCATGAAGGGGTTTAGGCCTCGGCGTTGCTTGGCTGGGAGCTGCCCTGCTGTGCCTCGCCGACAACTTCGCCGTTGCGGCGGCGCGTGCGGGTGCGGCGGCGGGCACGGGTGGCGCGGTCCACCTCGGTCGTTGCCGCGGCGGCCCTGGCGGGTGCCGTCGCGGTTGCTGCCGCCTCCGGAGCCTGGCCGGTTGCTGCCTCGGCCTCGGCGGCCGGACGACGACGGCGGTCCCCGGAGCGCCCGGCCGACTCGCCGCCGCCGCTGCGGCGGCTGCTGCTGCGGCCGCCGCCAGCGGTGGTGTCACGTTCCGCACCGCGGCCGGACTCACGACCGGCTCCGCGGCCGCTGCCGGTTGACCCGCTGTCCCGTCCGCCGCTGCGGGTACTGTCACGTCCGCTGTCGCGTCCGCTGGGGCGGGCGTTCTTCTTGCCTGTCTCGCCGAGGTCCTCGAGGACTTCGGCGTCGACGCCGGCCAGCACGCGTTTGTCGCGGGGCAGGCGGCCCTTGGTGCCCGCGGGGATGTCCAGCTCCTCAAAGAGGTGCGGGGAAGAGGAGTACGTTTCCACCGGTTCCGGGACGCTCAGGCCCAGGGCCTTGTTGATCAGGCCCCAGCGGGGCATGTCATCCCAGTCGACGAAGGTCACGGCCGTGCCCTTGTTGCCGGCACGGCCGGTGCGGCCGACGCGGTGCAGGTAGATCTTTTCGTCTTCGACGCACTGGTAGTTGATGACGTGCGTGACGTCGTCGACGTCGATGCCGCGGGCGGCGACGTCGGTGGCCACCAGGACATCCACCTTGTTGTTCCGGAAGGCGCGCAGCGCCTGCTCGCGGGCGCCCTGGCCGAGGTCGCCGTGGATGGCGGCGGCAGCGAAGCCGCGGTCCACCAGTTCCTCGGCAACCTTGGCGGCCGTGCGCTTGGTCTTGGTGAAGATGATGGTGCGGCCACGGCCGCGGGCCTGCAGGATGCGGGCGACGACCTCGATCTTGTCCATGCTGTGCGCACGGTAGATCAGCTGGCGGATGTCGCGCTTGGTCAGGCCCTCGTCGTCCGGGTCGGCGGCGCGGATGTGCGTCGGCTTGGTCATGTAGCGGCGGGCCATGGCGACGACCGGACCGGGCATGGTGGCCGAGAACAGCAGCGTCTGGCGCACGGGCGGGGTGCCGGCGATGAGGGTTTCGACGTCCGGGAGGAAGCCGAGGTCCAGCATTTCGTCGGCCTCGTCAAGGATGACCATCTTGACGTTCTTCAGGACGAGGTGCTTCTGCTTGTAAAGGTCGATGAGGCGCCCCGGGGTGCCGACGACGACCTCGACGCCCTTCTGCAGCGCTTCGACCTGCGGCTCGTAGGCTCGGCCGCCGTAGATCGTGGTGATGCGGGCGTTGCGCTTGCGGGCGGCGTTCTGCAGGTCATTGGCGACCTGGACGGCCAGCTCGCGGGTGGGCACGATCACGAGGGCCTGCGGAGCACCCGGGGCGGCGAGCTTGTCGAACCCGGCATCGTCCGGTCCGACGACGCGCTGCAGCGCCGGGATGCCGAAGCCGAGGGTCTTGCCGGTGCCGGTCTTGGCCTGTCCGATAATGTCGTGGCCGCTGAGGGCGACCGGCAGGGTCATGGCCTGGATCGGGAAGGGGTGGGTGATGCCGGCGTCGGCAAGGGACTCCACGATGTCGGCGCGGACGTTGAAGTCGGCGAAGGTTTTCTCGGCAATCTCGTGCGGCTTTTCGTCCGAGATGATGGTCTCTTCCGGCTCGAGCGTTTCCGTTCCGGATTCGTCGGTCAGAAGCTGGTGCGTGTGCAATTCACTCACAGGGGAGTTTCCTTATTCATTTTGGGCTGCGCTGCTTGCTCAACGGGGCCGGCCGGGAGGCCGTTCCGGAGCACGCTCAGGCGCGCAAGCAAATCCAGTGGAAGCCGATCGCGGGCTATCTAAATGCTGGCACTGGGGACCAGCGGGTCTATCTCAAGATCGCGTAGGGGCGGGCTTGTTGAATTCGAAAATCATGGAAATCAACGACCGGGCATCCATATCTACCCTTTCAGTCTAGCTGTACGCAGCCCGGAACCTCGACTGGCCGCGCAATTGACCGTGCCGTTGACCGTGCCGGTGGCTGGCAGGGAGCGCGGAAAGCCTGCCGGAACAACGTGGGATCAGCCCACCAGTTCCAGCCGGACCTCCCGGCTGGCGATGTCGGCCGACAGGACCCTGACCCGGACCTGGGTGCCTGATTCCAGCTCGCCGGGGCACCGTGCGGTCACGGCCGGCTCGGCGATCTGGACGATCCCGGACGGCCCGTTGCCGTTCCCGTTCCCGTTGCCGTGCTTGCCGTTTCCGTTGCCGTTCCCGTTTTTGGCCGGCTTGGAACCGGAGATGACGACGGCGTCGAACTCCTGGCCGATGTGGTTGCTCAGCAAGGCCGCCTCCACCGTGTCCAGGGACAAGCGCTCCAGTTTGGCGGCGAGCTGGTCCGAGGCCGCCATGATCGAGGGCAGCGAAGGCAGCGCCTCGCGGGCCCAGGCGGGAACGTCCGCGCCGTTGCTGAGCGCCTCGCAGATGACCAGCACGAAGCGGTCGATCAGCCGGCGCAGCGGCGCGGTGGAATGCGCATAGGCGGCGCCGATGGCGGACTGGATGGCGGCGTCCGGAACGGTTCCGTCGAAGGGCGTGTAGCCGGCCCCGCGGAACAGCATGCCGGCCGAGTGCACGATCGCCAGCTGCTGCGGGTCCGTCGGGTCAAGGGTGCGCAGGTATTCGCCGTAGCTCATTTCGCCGTCCCAGGGCTTGCCCAGGGCGCGGGTCTGGCGGTGGAAGTGCGCCAGCGAGTTCTCGTCCGGTGCGGGCATGGTGCGCAGGATCCCGACCTTGCCTTCGAGCATGATCCCGGCCGCCGCCATGCCTGTCATGAGCGAAATCTGGGCGTTCCAGTCCTCCACCGGCAGGGGCGGGGCCGCGACGATCCGGTAGCCGCCGTCGGGCAGCTGCTCGATTTCCTGTTCCGGCATGTTCAGGCTGGCGCCGCCGCGGAGCCGTTCGAGCTCCACCCGCTTGATCCCGACTTCCTTCAGCAGCTGCAGCACGGGCGCCGCGGTGCCGGCGTCGAGCTCCGCCTGGACCCCCTGGTAATTGAGCTTGGCCCGGCTGCGGACCTGGGCCCGGCGCACCAGCACCGAGGAGACCTCGGCGGCGGCATCCAGCTCGAATTCCCAGACGAAGGCGGCGCACAGCTGGCCGGCGAGCAGGCTGCCGGCTTCCTCGCTGATGACCTCCGGATGCAGCGGGATCCGGCCGTCCGGGGTGTAGAAGGTCTGGCCGCGGCGGCGGGTCTCGGCGTCCAGCGCCCCGCCGGGGGTCACGAAGGAGGGGACGTCGGCGATGGCGTAGTACACCTTGTAGCCCGCACCGGTGCGGCCGATATGGACGGCCTGGTCCAGGTCGGTGGAGGATTCCGGATCGATGGTCACGAACTCGATGTGGGTGAAATCCAGCTCCGGCAGTTCGTGCCCGCCCACGGCCTCCTTGGCCTCCCGGAGGACGTCCTCGGGGAAGGCGCCCGGCAGTTCCAGCGTGGTGCGCAGCGAGTTCAGCGCCAGGGCAAGCTGGCTCTCTTGCCGGTGGACGCTGGGGGTCAGGCGATGATGGGACACGAAAATCAGATTAGCCCGATTCCCGCGATTAGTCTTGGATCATGAGCACATCCCCGGCCGATCCTGCCCGCTACAACAGCTTTCTCAGGGATCTGCTGGGCGTGATGGCCTATGGAGAGCTTTCGGCTTTCGAACGACTGTCCTCCGACGCCCGCTACTCGCCCACCCTGCACGACCGTGCGGTGCTGGGCAGGATTGCCGTGATCGAGTTCCAGCACTATGAACTGGTCAGTGCCAGGCTTGAGGACATGGGCCTGGACCCGGAGGCCGCCATGCTGCCCTTCCAGCCCTCCGTGGACCACTTCCACGAACGCACGCGCCCCGCCGACTGGTTCGAATCGCTCATGAAGGCCTACGTGATCGACACCGTCTCCGCCGATTTCTACCGGGCCGTGGCCCGCCATGTCGACGCCTCGACCCGCGAACTGGTGGAGCGGATCCAGGCCGATGAGGAGACGACCGCGGTGCTCCGGGAGCGGCTCAAGACGGCCCTGGCCGACGACCCGCGGCTGGCGTCGCGGCTGGCGCTATGGGCGAGGCGTCTGCTCGGGGAGACCCTGACCCAGGCCCGGCGTGTCAGCTTCGAGCACGCGTTCCTCGGCGGCCTGATCGCGGCGGACGAGGAGCGGTCCCGGGAGCTGGTCCGCGAACTGACCGCCGAACTCGCGGCCAATCACTCAAACCGGATGCTGCAGCTGGGGCTCGCCGGGTAGGCGCCGGGTAGCCTCCGGTCTCAGGACTCCGCGGCGTCGAGGGAGGCGAGCAGGGCGCGGGCGGCGTCGGCGGGATCATCAGCCTCGGTGATGGCCCGGACCACCACGATCCGGCGTGCACCGGCCTCCACCACCTGCTCCACGTTCCCCAAGTCGATGCCGCCGATGGCGAACCAGGGCACCACGCCTTTGACCCTACTGTTAACCGCGCCGTCGACCTTGCCGGGGGCTGCCGCCTCTGCGCGGCGGATCGCCTCAGCGGCGTAACGCACCAGTTCAAGACCGACGGCGGCGCGGCCGGGCTTGGTGGGTGTGGCCCACACCGGCCCCACACAGAAGTAGTCCAGACCGCTGCGGCCGGGGGAGGACGCAATGGCGGCATCCACCTGCTCCGGGCTGTGGGTGGACAGCCCGATCACGGTGTCCTTGCCGAGGAAGCCCCGGGCGGCATCGAGCGGGATGTCCTTCTGTCCGATGTGGAAGACCGGCGCGCCGGACAGTGAGGCGAGGTCCGCGCGGTCATTAACCGCCCACAGGCGACCGTGCCGGTGGGCTGACTGATGCAGGACCGTGAGTAGTTCGAGTTCCTCGGCCGCCTCCAGGGACTTGTCGCGCAGCTGGATGATGTCGACGCCGCCGGCGAAGGCGGCGTCCACGAAGGCCTCGAAGTCGCCGCGGTCCTTGCGGGCGTCGGTGCACAGGTACAGGCGGGCGGTGGTGTGGACGTCATCCTGGCTCATGCCCCCAGCCTAGTTCCTCTAAACTGGGGCCATACCGCGGGAGCCCGCTGCAGCCGTTCGCCACTGGCGTTCGACGCCGGAGGGCTGAGAGGGCGTCAGAGCCGACCGCTTGACCTGATCCGGCTAGTACCGGCGTAGGGAAGGAAACCTCCATGGGCACCCCAGCCAGTTTTGACCTTACAAACTGTTACGCCGCTGACGACGCACCTGATGACGTCACAGCCGGGGAATGTTACGACGTTGCCGTGATCGGCGGCGGGGTGGTCGGCCATGGCATCGCCTGGGCCGCCAGGCAGTCCGGCCGTTCCGTTGCCCTGATCGATGACGCCCCCGGCAGTGGCGCGAGCTGGGCAGCCGCCGGCATGCTCGCCCCCGTGAGTGAACTCCACTACCAGGAGGAGGGCCTGCTGGAGCTCATGCTCGAATCCTCACGGCTGTGGCCTGACTTTGCGGCCGATCTGGAGCGAGACGACGGCGTCCCCGCGGACAGCGGGACGGACCGCGGAACAGCCGCCGGGACAGATAGCGGGACGGACCGCGGAACAGCCGCCGGGACCGGATACCTCACGACGCCGACCCTCGTGGTCGGCGCCGACGCGGCCGACCGCCGGGCGCTCGCCGATCTCCGGACCGTGCAGCAGGCCTGCGGACTCGCGGTGCAGCCCCTGACCGTCCGCGAGGCACGCGGACGTGAACCACTGCTGAGTCCGGGCATCTCCTGCGCCTTCGACATTCCCGCCGACCACCAGGTGGATCCGCGCCGCCTGCTCGCCCGGATCGCAGCCCTGCTGGCGGCTGACAGCCAGTATTGCCTGGTTCCCCGGCGCGCCGCCGGACTGCGGTGGGAGGACGGACGAGTCAGCGGGGTCAGCCTGGCCGGCGGCGGGAAGGTCCGGGCCCGGGAGACCATCGTGGCCAACGGGCTGGGCGCCGCGGGATTGGCGGGCCTGCCCGCGGGGCTGGACCTGCCGCTGCGGCCGGTCCACGGCGACATCCTCCGGCTCCGGGTCCCCGCGCATCTGCGGCCGCTGCTGGTCTCCACGGTGCGCGGCCTGGTCCGCGGCGTGCCGGTGTACATCGTCCCCCGGCAGGACGGCACCGTGGTGATCGGGGCGACCCAGCGCGAGGACACGCTCTCGGAGCCCGATGCGCCCGGCACCGGTGCTGTCTCGGCCGGCGCGGTCTCCGCAGGTGGCGTCTACCAGCTGCTGCGGGACGCCCAGCAGCTGCTCCCCGCCGTCGCCGAGCTGGAACTGCTGGAGGCCACCGCCAGGGCGCGGCCCGGAACACCGGACAACGCCCCGCTGCTGGGCCGCGTCGCGGACCGGTCGCCGGGCCGCGACGGGGACGTCGGGGGACTGATCATCGCCACCGGCTTCTTCCGGCACGGCATCCTGCTGACCCCGGCGGCCGCGCGGATCTGCCGGCAGCTGCTGGACAGCACGGCAGACCCGCGCTGGGCGAACTTCCGGCCGGACAGATTCTCCGCCGGTTCCCAGCCCCCAGACCCCAGGCTCCCAGGCACGCGCCCCCCTCCAGAACACAGCAATCCAGAACACAGCCCTCCAGAACACAGCAATCCAGAACACAGCAATCCAGAACACAGCAATCCAGAACACAGCAAGGAAACGCTATGAACATCAGCCTCAACGGCTCGGAGCACACCGTCCCCGACGGTGCCTCCGTCAGCACCCTGGTCAGCCAGGTCACCGGGCGGACGCTGGCCCCGAACGGCCAGTCCGCGGATGGAAAGAAGCTCGGCGTCGCTGTGGCCCGCAACGCCGAGGTGGTGCCCCGCAGCCAATGGCACGGCACCGCGCTCGCCGACGGCGACGACGTCGAGCTGGTCACGGCAGTACAGGGAGGATGACGGCCATGGAAGCAACCACACGTTCAGCAGCCCCGGAAGCATCGCCGGGCACCCACGATCCGTTCGTTGTCGACGGCGTGCGGCTCGGTTCGCGGCTGATCATGGGGACCGGCGGAGCGCCGAGCCTGGACGGCCTCGGGACGGCCCTCGTGGCGTCGGGCACGGAACTGACCACCGTCGCCATGCGCCGCTACTCGCCCGCCGAGGCAGGCTCCTTGTTCCAGCTTCTCGTGGACCACGGCATCCGCGTGCTGCCCAACACCGCCGGCTGCTTTACCGCCAGGGACGCCGTGCTGACCGCCGAACTGGCCCGCGAGGCCCTCGAAACCGACTGGGTGAAGCTGGAAGTCATCGCCGACGAGCACACCCTGCTGCCGGACGCCGTGGAACTCGTCGACGCCACCGAGCAGCTCGTGGGACGCGGCTTCAAGGTCTTTGCCTACACCAACGACGACCCGGTCCTGGCCCTCCGGCTGGAGAACCTTGGCGCCACCGCCGTGATGCCGCTGGGCTCACCGATCGGGACCGGGCTCGGCATTCTCAACCCGCACAACATCGAGCTGATTGTCTCCCGGGCTTCGGTGCCCGTGGTCCTGGACGCCGGTATCGGCACCGCCTCGGACGCGGCCCTGGCCATGGAGCTCGGCTGCGATGCCGTGCTGCTGGCCACCGCGGTGACCCGGGCCCAGAATCCGGCGCTGATGGGGGAGGCCTTCAAGCATGCGGTCATGGCGGGTAGGCTGGCGAAAAAGGCGGGCCGAATCCCGCGCCGGGAGCACGCGCTCGCATCCTCCGCCTTGGAAGGACGGGCCGAATTCCTCTAGGCCCAGCTTCGGGCCCGGACCCGCAACTCAGCCAGCAAGGGAGCCGATATGGGAACCACCGACGACGTCCTCAGCCAGAGCCAGGTCGATGCCGCCCTGGCCGGACTGCCGGACTGGAGATACCGGCTCGGCGGGCTGGTGACGGTCTACAAGGCGCCGACATCGGCCGCGGCGCTTGAGCTGATGGCCGCGCTCGGCCGCCTGGCCGAAGAACAAGACCACCACCCGGACTTGGACTGGCGGTACAACCGGGTATTTCTTCGGTACAGCTCCCACGACGCCGGCAGCCAGGTCACGCCACGGGACACCGCGGCCGCGGCGGCGGCCAGCGAGGCGGCAGCCCGGCTCGGCGCCACCGCGGAGCCGGGCCTGCACCGGACCGTCGAGGTGGCCATCGATACCGAGGACCCGGCGGCGATTTCCGAGGTCTGGCGGGTGGCCCTGGGCTACCGCAGGGTCAGCTCCGCTGACCTCCTGGACCCCTACGGGCGCGGCCCGGCACTCTGGTTCCAGGAGACGTCCACGCCCAACGCCAACCGCCTTCACCTCGATATCCACCGCAGTAAGGCCGAGTCCGCGCCGGCGCTGGAGAAGACAGCGGCCACGGGGGCGCTAATGAACCATGACCACGCACCCGCCTGGGTGGTGGTCACGGATGCGCAGGGAAACAGGCTGTGCCTCTGCACCGAGGAAGGCCACGGGCCGCACGAGCCGGGGTCCTGATAGCAGGCCGGAGGGCCCGCCTGATAGCCCGGCCGGCCCGCCTGATAGCCCGGCCGGCGGCGCGCTAGAGACGCAGGATGGCGGTGAGCCGGGATGTGTCCTGGCGGGTGCGGTGCCGGCCGAGGTACAGCACCGCTGCGGCGGCGGCCGCCGTGCCGATGACCATGGGCAGGACCCACGGAATCCAGGTCAGGCCCGGCTGGTAGCCGAGCCCGGCCGCCATAAAAATGATCCAGCTCAGCATCCCGGCGGCGAGGGCAACACCCGCCGGGACGCTGATGCCGTACTTGGCGTGCCGCTTGTCGTTGGCCCAGACCACGAAGCCCGCGGCCACGGTCACCATGGCAACCACAATCAGGGACAGCATATTCGGACTCCTACTTCTGGTGGGAAACGGCAGTTCCGCGAACGGCAGCCGCGCTCCGCGGTGGCTAGAGGGCGCCGAAACCGACGCGGCGTTGCTCTTCAGCGCCGATTTCAACGTAGCCCAGGACATTCGCCGGGATGATGATCTGGCGGCCCTTCTCATCCGTGAGGCGGAGCTCGGTGCCCTTGGCGAGGGACTCTGCAACCACCTTGGCCACGGCGTCAGCATCCTGCGCCGATTCCAGCACAATTTCGCGGCCGATGTTCTGAATGCCGATCTTTACTTCCACAGCAAGGCCTCCCAGCCAATCAAAGTCCAATAAATATCAAAGGGTCATCTCTATTTGTAGCCTAGGACTCCTTGGGGAAGCGGGAGATTCCGCGCCAAGCTAAACGGTAGATCAGGTCGCTGGCCACATCGAGATCGAGATTCCCGTCAGTTTCCAGCCAGTACCGTGCGCTGACCTGGGCCATTCCGGCGAGTCCGCGGCCCAGCAGCTGGGCTTCCAGCTCGGGCAGCTTGGTGTCCTCGGCGATGACCCCCGCGACGGCGTCGGCGAAAGTCTTGTTAAACGCCTCCAGCCGGGCGCTCACGTCGGGATCGTTGATCAGATCCGATTCGAAGACGAGACGGTGGGCCTGGTCGTCGCTGGCGATGAACCGGAAATAGGCCCGCATGACGGCCTGGACGCGCTCATCGTTGTCCGTGGTGGAGTTCAGCGCCCCCAGCAGCAGATCGATGAGCTTGCTCAGATGGCTGTCCAGCAGCGCCAGGTAGAGCTCACGCTTGGAGGGGAAGTGCTGGTAGAGCACCGGTTTGCTCACATGCGCGGTCTCGGCAATTTCATCCATCGCGGCACCGTGGTAACCGTTGGCAACGAAGACTTCCTGGGCGGCAGCCAGCAACTGCGCCCGGCGTTCGTCGCGGGGGAGACGCGCCGACCGGTGTCCGCCGCTCCGGGCCTGCCCGGACGCCGGCTTCCCGGCAGGACCATGTTCAACCGGTGCCTGATGAACCACTGTCGGCCTTCTTTCGCTTGCTGTTACGTTCACTTTACGCGCGGGTAATATGACCTGGCGGTATCTTCGGGCATAGATTGAAGTATGGCTTCCAAGTTCACTGCACACCCCGCGCCCGCAACCACGGAACCGCTGCCTGATCCGCTGCTTGATCGAGTGCCCGGTCCACTCGTGGAACCGGCGGGAGACCTCAGCCCGGGAGAGGTGGAACGCTACTCCCGGCACCTGATAATTCCGGAGATCGGGTCCATCGGTCAGCGCCGGCTGAAGAACGCCAAGGTGCTCGTCATCGGCGCCGGCGGCCTCGGTTCACCAGCGCTGTTATACCTGGCCGCCGCCGGAGTGGGGACCCTGGGCATCATCGACGACGACGTCGTGGACCTGAGCAACCTCCAGCGGCAGGTGATCCACGGCGTCGCGGATGTCGGGCGGCCCAAGATCGAGTCCGCCCGCGACTCCATTGCAGCGCTGAACCCGCTCGTCGACGTCCGGCTGCATAACGTCCGGCTCGACGCTTCCAACGCCCTGGAGCTGTTCGCCGGCTACGACCTGATTCTCGACGGCGCCGACAACTTCGCCACCCGCTACCTCGTCAACGATGCTGCCGCGATCCTCGGCAAGCCCTACGTCTGGGGGTCGATCTTCCGCTTCGACGGGCAGGTCAGCGTCTTCTGGGAGAAGCACGGGCCGACGTACCGGGACCTGTACCCGGAGGCGCCGCCGGCCGGCTCCGTGCCGTCGTGCGGGGAAGGCGGGGTGTTCGGCATGCTGTGCGCCGCCGTCGGATCGCTCATGGTGACGGAGGCCGTCAAGCTCATCACCGGCGTCGGGCGGTCCCTGCTGGGGCGGGTGGCGCTCTTCGACGCCCTGGGCGGAACCTGGCGCGAAATCAAGGTGTCCCGGGACCCGGAGGCGGATCGCATTACGGAACTCACCGATTATGAGGCCTTCTGCGGCATCACCCCCTCCGCCGACGCCGGTACCGAACACACCGTCACAGCCACCCAGCTCGCCACCATGCTGGCCGCCCGCAAGGCCGGGCTCAAGGACTTCCACCTCGTGGATGTGCGCGAGAGCGGGGAGTACGAGATCGTCCGGATCGACGGGGCCGTGCTGATCCCGCAGGGCCGCATCCTGGCCGGGGAGGCCTGGAACGAGCTGCCGCAGGACATGGACATCGTGTTCCACTGCAAGGGCGGAACCCGTTCGGCCGCCGTCCTCGCGGCGGCACGCGCCGCCGGCTACGAACGGGTCAGCCATCTCGACGGCGGAATCCTGGCCTGGGTGCGGGACGTGGAACCCGGGAAGCCGGTGTACTGAAAAGCCTCGATTGAGCCTGAGCCGTTCCCGGAAAGGCATGACATGAGCGAAGAAAGCACCCGGACCCGTCAGCGCAAGATCGGCTCCGGCTTCGGCCGGGACTCGACGGCGGCCGAGGTCATTGCGGGCATCGATCTCTCCGGGAAGACCGCCATCGTCACCGGCGGGTACTCCGGGCTGGGCCTGGAGACCGTCCGGGCGCTGAGCTCCGCCGGTGCCAGGGTGATGGTGCCGGCACGGCGCCCGGAGCATGCCCGCGAGGTCCTGGACGCGGCCGGGTTGGCTGCCGGAACGGCTGAAGGGGAAGTAGGCGTGGCGGAGCTGGATCTCGCGGACCAGTCCAGCGTCAAGGAATTTGTTGGAACCTTCCTGGCGTCCGGCTTCCTGGCGGCCGGACGCGGGCTGGACATCCTGATCAACAACGCCGCCATCATGGCCAGCCCGGAACGCCGGGTGGGGCCCGGCTGGGAGTCGCAGTTCGCCACCAACCACCTGGGCCATTTTGCCCTCGCGAACCTGCTGTGGCCCGCGCTGGCCGCAGGCCCCGGCGCCCGGGTGGTTTCGCTGTCCTCGACGGGGCACAAGATCTCCCCGATCCGCTTCGATGACATCAACTTCGACACCGGCTATCACAAGTGGAAGGCGTACGGGCAGGCCAAGACGGCCAACTCGCTCTTCGCCGTGCAGCTTGACGAGCTCGGGCAGGACTCCGGCGTGCGGGCCTTCGCGGTGCATCCGGGCGGCATCATGACGGAGCTGCAGCGTCACCTCCCGCGCGAGGAAATGATCGCCTCCGGCTGGATGGACGAAGAGGGAAACGTCGACGCGCGGTTCAAATCACCGGAGCAGGGCGCCGCGACGTCCGTGTGGGCAGCAACCTCCCCGGCGCTCGAAGGCAAGGGCGGTGTGTACTGCGAGGACTGCGACGTCGCGGAACCCACGGAGTCCGGCTCCCCGGAGGCACGGATCAGGGGGGTGGACGCGCACGCCGTGGACCGGGCGGATGCGGCCCGGCTGTGGACGTTGTCGGCGGAGCTGACCGGAATCAACGCCTTCGGCCGGGGCCGTTAGCGCGAGCTACGCCGTTTCCCGCTTGCCTGCTGCCCCGGGCAGCTGGCTGTGGTCGACCGGGCACTCTGCTTCGGCCGCCCGGGCGGCGGGCTGCTCGACCGTGATGCCATAAAGCGCTTCGAGGCCCGCGACGTAATGTTCCTGCTGGCCGTTGGCGGCAAGCTCCCGGGCACGGACGGTGGGCACGTGCAGCAGCTGCTTGACCATCCGGCGCAGGGCGAACTCGACTTCCTCCGCCGCGGCAGTGCAGCCGTGGCGGGCACGGACCTTTTCCATTTCCGCCTCCAGGACGTTCATGGTGTGCCGGCGCAGCGCGACGATCGCGGAGTCCACAGAGCGTGCCTCACGCTCCTGCTCGAAGGCGCTGGCAGCGCCGGCGACTATGCTGCTCGCCTGCTCCAGCGACTCGGACTGTTCCTGCGGGGCGGCGAGGCGCACGGACTCCAGGGTGAGGAGCTCGACGCCGTCGAGCTCGCCCACGGCAGGATCGAAGTCGTGGGTGAGGGCGAGGTCGATGGCGATCAGCGGCTGCTGCGAGTCAGCCCGGACCCGGGCAAGATCCGGCGCTTCAACCCGGGTGTCCGAGCCGCTGCAGCCGATCATGACGTCCGCGGCCGCGACGGCGGCGGGGAGGCTTGCGCTGTCCAGGGCCGTGCCCCCGCGGGTGGCGACGAAGCCTGCCGCGCGGCCCGAGGACGAAAAGACGGAAACGTCCGTGCAGCCGCGTTCGCGCAGCAGCGACATGGTGGCACCGGCGTAGGCGCCGGTGCCGAAGACCACGGCCTTCTTGGTGGCCCAGTCCGGGTTTTCGGACAGCTCGGTGGCGAGGTCCAGGGCCACGGACACAATCGAGAGTCCCCGGGAGCCAAGCGCGGTCTGCGCGCCGACGTCCTTGGCGGTCTTGGAGGCAGCCTGGAAGAGCCGGACGAGGCCGGAGCTTGCCGTGCCCTCGTGCTGGGCGGTGATCAGGGCCCGGCGGACCTGGCCTGCGATCTCGCGCTCGCCCACGACGGCGGAGTCAAGGCCGGAGCTGACGGAGAACAGGTGCTGGCTGACTTCGGAGCCGGTCCGGGTGTTGAAGGAGCGGGAGACGAGCTGTTCGTTGAGTCCGGTGGAGCCGCTGATCTGGGAGATGAGGGCCGCGCGGGCTGCATCGACGTCGTCGGGACGGGGCGCCTCACCGTAGATTTCGAAGCGGTTGCACGTGGCAAGGACAATGGCACCCGCCACGGCCGGCGATCCGGCGAGGGCGGATGTGGCGAGCTCTGAAGCGCCGGTGCTCAGTTGAGCAACGGTCTCGAGGTCGATATCGGCGTGAGTCGCCACCAATGAAAAAAGAACCACAGCAGGTCAATCATAGCTTTTTCGCGTCCGCGTAGAACAACAATCACGCGTGGGACCGCGTATGCTGGCCTGTGATTCCCGCCACGGCGGCGCCCGCGCCGGCCCTGGTGACAGGCTGTCGTTATCTTTTGGGGCCGAATTTGGGCACAATCGAAGTCATGACTCCTAGCGCTGCGGCAACCGACGGCACCACCAGCACGTCTGAAATCGGCACGTCCACCCACGAGACCGGCGGCCTCGATGCCGGGCACCCGCTGATGGACGGCCGCACCGCCGACTCCCCGCTGATCACCGCCTACCGCGGCGGCAAGCCCTCCCGCCGCCCCGTCTGGTTCATGCGCCAGGCCGGCCGCTCGCTGCCCGAATATCTCAAGGTGCGCGAGGGCGTTGGCATGCTGGACTCCTGCCTGCGCCCCGAGCTCGCCGCCGAGATCACCCTGCAGCCGGTCCGCCGCCACGACGTCGATGCTGCCATCTTCTTCTCCGACATCGTGATTCCGCTCAAACTGGCCGGCGTCGGCGTGGACATCGTTCCCGGCGTGGGCCCGGTCCTGGACAAGCCGGTGCGGACCGCTGCGGACGTCGCCGCGCTCCCGCAGCTGACGTGGGAAGCCCTTGAGCCCATCCGGGAAGCCGTCCGGCTGACCGTGGCCCGGCTGGGCAGCACCCCGCTGATCGGCTTTGCGGGCGCTCCGTTCACCCTGGCGGCCTACATGGTGGAAGGCAAGCCCTCCCGCGACCACCTCGGCCCGCGCACCATGATGCACGCCGACCCTGAAACCTGGACCGCCCTGGCCAACTGGGCCGCGGACGCCTCCGGCATGTTCCTCCGGGCGCAGCTGGAAGCCGGCGCCTCCGCCGCGCAGCTCTTCGACTCCTGGGCCGGATCGCTGGGCCTGGCCGACTATCAACGCTTTGTTGCGCCGGCGTCGTCCCGCGCCCTGGACCATGTGCGGCACCTTGGGGCACCGCTGATCCACTTCGGCACCGGCACCTCGGAACTGCTCGTGGCCATGCGCGACGTCGGCGTCGACGTCGTGGGGGTGGACTACCGGCTGCCGCTGGACGAAGCCAACCGCCGCCTCGGCGGGACGGTGCCGCTGCAGGGCAACATCGACCCGGCGCTGCTCTCCGCGCCCTGGGACGTCCTTGAAGCCCACGTCCGCGAGGTGATCGCGGCCGGCGCCGCGGCCCCGGGCCACGTCATGAACCTCGGCCACGGCGTGCCGCCGGACACGGATCCGACGGTGCTGACGCGCGTCGTCGAACTGATCCACTCGATTTCCCCGGAGTAGACGCCATGGGCGCAGGCGCAGGCGCAGGCACAGACGCAGGCGCGGCTGCACCGGGCACCACCGCCGTGGTGGTGGGCGGCGGGATCTCCGGCCTGCTCGCCGCCCGTGAACTGGCCCGGGCCGGCGTGGACACCACCGTCCTGGAGGCCTCCGGGGACTGGGGCGGCTGCGTGGGCAGCCACGTCGTGGCCGGCCTGACCCTGGACAGCGGCGCCGAGTCCTTCGCCACCCGATCCTCCGCCGTGGCGGACCTCGCCGCCGAGCTGGGCCTCGCGGCCGACATTGTTCCGCCGAATCCCGGCGGCGCCTGGGTCCAGCTGCCTGACGGGCCACGGGAACTGCCGAAGACCGGAGTGCTGGGCATTCCGGCCAACCCCTGGGATCCGGAGGTCCGGCGGTCGCTGGGCCTGCTCGGTTCACTGCGGGCCTCAATGGATGCGCTGCTGCCCGCTTCGCTGGGCACAACCGCCGATGTCACCAGCGTATCGGCGCTGGTCCGGGCACGGATGGGCAGGCGCGTCCTGGACCGCCTCGTGGCGCCGGTCGTCGGCGGCGTCCACTCGGCCGATCCCGCGCTGTTGGACGTCGACATGGTGGCGCCGGGCCTGCGCGCCGGAATCCGCCGGCACGGCTCCCTCGCTGCCGCCGTGGCGGCCCAGCGCAGGGGAGGGGCTGCTCCCCAGAAAACAGGACCCCAGCAACCGGGGCTGCAGAAGGCGGGCTCCGCCGTCGCCGGGCTGCGGGGCGGGATGAACACGCTGGTTGCCGCGCTCGTGGCCGATCTGCGCCGTCGCGGCGTCACGCTGCTCAGCGCCACCCCGGCAGACGCCGTGGCGCGCACGCCGCACGGCTGGCACGTCACCTCAGGGGACACGGCGTACGACGCCGGGCTGCTGGTCGTCGCCGTGGAGGGCCCGGCCGCCGTCGGACTGCTCGCGGACACCCTGCCCGAGCTCGCCGCCCGACGCCCCGCCGCCGGACCGGACGTCAGCCTGGTCACCCTCGTGGTGGACCTGCCGGAACTCGACGCCGCGCCGCGCGGCACCGGCGTCCTCGTGGCGCCGCAGAGCCCCGGCATCCAGGCCAAGGCCCTCACGCATGCCACCGCGAAGTGGGGCTGGCTCGCCGAGCGGACCGGCCCCGGCACCCACGTCCTCCGGCTCTCCTACGGCCGACGCGGCACGCGGCACGGCGCGGCGAGCGCCCCGGAGCCGGAAACCGACGACGAGCTGTTCGAAGCGGCCCTGAAAGACGCCTCGGCCCTGCTCACTGTGCCCGTCACGGCCGGCGACGTCGTGGGCTGGGACGTGGTGCGCTGGTCCGGTGCCCTGCCCTTCGCATCCCTGGGGCACAAACGGCGCGTGGCTGAAGTCCGGGAGATCTGCGCGGCGGACGGCACCCTGGCCGTGGTGGGCGGCTGGCTGTCCGGCAACGGGCTTGCCGCGATAGTCGCCGACACGCCGAAACAGCTGCGCAGTCTACTGCCTTAAGCGGCGCTTCCGGCGGCGTTGAGCACGTTCACCGCACGTCCGTCAAAATTCCCCCGGAAGCTGATACCGGTTAGGGTCGATGACCATGGTTATACTCAGGTCCAACGTTTCCAAGACGCAGGCCGGTCACCATGGGGGACTTCGACGCGTCATGGCAACTGCCGCGCTCGGAACGGTGCTGGCTCTATCCGCAGGAGTTCCTGCCGCGCACGCCGCCGCCGGAGCCTCAATTTCTGTCCCGGTTTCAGCGCCGTCCGTGACGCCGGCGGGGCGCTCCCTTACCCTCGGTCTCGACGACCTCCTCGACGGCCTGCTCGGGTCCCCGCAGCCGACGCCGTCGCAGCAGCCGACATCGTCAGAACAGCCCACGTCTTCACCACAGCCGACGCCGACGAAGCACGCGTCACCCTCGCCGCAGCCTGAGCGCAGCGACGACCCTGACGACGCCGAGACGCCGAGCCAGTCGCCGGCCGCGCCGCGGCAGTCCCCGGCGCAGCCGGCAGCCCCCCAGGACCCTCCGGCCGGGACCCAGCCGGCCGCCCCGCAGCCCGCTGCCCCGGCCGCCGACGGCACGCCCGCTGCCCCGGCCGCCGACGGCACGCCCGCCGCCCAGCCGGGCAACGGCACGGCGGCAGGGCAGGGGCCGTCCTCCGGTGCCGACCAAGCCGCAGCCGGTGCCGACCAAGCCGCAGCCGGGGCTGAGGCTCCGGGGGCACCCGCCGCGTCCACCACCCCCGGAACGGCCGCGGAGCCGGCGCCCGCGGGTGCGGGCTCGTCGCCGGCGGCGGAGCCAGGCTCTTCGCCGGCAGCTTCGCGGCCCGGGGCCAAGGGCCACTCCGGCAGCACCTCGATGCAGGCAACCTCCGCCGTGGAGGAAGCCGGGCCGTCCCCGCTGCTCGGCTGGGGGATCTGCCTCGTCGCGCTGTCCGTGATCGCCGGCGTCGTCGTCGTGAGGATGCGCAGGGTCTGAGCCGTGCGCCACCGCCGGCCGAAATTCGAAAAACTGTGAATTCGAGCACTTCTACGCGTTGTAGAAGTTCTCTTTTTCGACTTCATTGCGGCGAAGGGGCAGACTGGTATCCATGAGCCACACTTCTGCCGAATCTGTCACTAAAACCGGATCAGTCACCGAAACAGCAACCGAAGAATCAGCCGAGCAGTTCTTTACGCTCTGGACGGTGTTCAAGCGCTCCGCCGACGTCCTGCGCAGCGGCGATGCTGCCGAGGATTTCGAGGCCCTCATCGGGCACCTCTCCGAGGCCGGCGTGGTCCACCGCGGCAGCTACGACGTCTCCGCGATGCGGGCGGACGCCGACGTCATGGTCTGGCTGCACGGTCCCCAGCCGGAGGCCCTCCAGCGGGCAGTCCGGGACATCCGGCGCAGCAAGCTGTTCGCCGGCACCGACATCGTCTGGTCCGCCATGGGCGTGCACCGCGAGGCTGAGTTCGCCAAGAGCCACACCCCCGCCTTCTCCCGCGGCGTCGAACCGGCGGAGTGGCTCTGCGTCTACCCCTTCGTCCGCTCCTACGAGTGGTACACGCTGCCGGACGCCGAACGGGGCGCCATGCTCCGCGACCACGGCATGCTGGGCCGCGACTTCCCGCAGGTCATCTCCAATACGGTCTCGTCCTTCGCCCTGGGTGACTGGGAATGGATCCTCGGACTGGAAGCGCCCGAGCTGGTGGACCTCGTGGATCTGATGCGCCACCTTCGGGCCACCGAAGCCCGCCACCATGTCCGGGAAGAAATCCCCTTCTACACCGGCCGCCGGGTCACCGCCGCCGAGATTGCCGAGGTCCTTGCATGAGCCCGCTGGATCCCTTGGAATCCGTCCTCGGGGTTACCGCCGTGAACACCGTCACCGAGGCCGGCCGGATGGCCCCCAAGGAGTACGACGCCGTGCTCCTCGCCTCCTTCGGCGGACCCGAAGGCCAGGAGGACGTCATCCCGTTCCTCCGCAATGTCACCCGCGGCCGCGGGATCCCGGACGAGCGGCTCGAAGAGGTCTCGCACCACTACCGGGCCAACGGCGGCATCAGCCCGATCAACCAGCAGAACCGCGAACTCAAGACCGGCATCGAAGCCGAACTTGCCGCCCGCGGGATCAAACTGCCGGTGTCCTGGGGCAACCGCAACTGGGATCCCTACCTCCCGCAGACCCTCCAGGACATGTTCGACGCCGGGCACCGCAAGATCCTCATGGTCACCACGAGTGCCTACTCCTGCTACTCCAGCTGCCGCCAGTACCGTGAGGACATCGGCATCGCATTGACCGAAACCGGACTCGACGGACAACTCGAGGTCGACAAGGTGCGCCAGTACTTCGACCACCCCGGTTTCGTGGAGCCCTTCATCGAGGGCACCGCTTCCGGCCTCGCCGACGTCCGCACCCAGCTCGCCGCGGCCGGCACCCCCGACGCACCGGTGCACATCCTGTTCGCGACGCACTCCATCCCCACCCGGGATGCCGAGGCCGCCGGGCGCTCCGAGGGCGAGCCCCGCCACTTCGACGAGGACTCCGCCTACATCGCGCAGCACCTGGCCTCCGGCAGCGAGGTCATCCGCCGGGTGGAGGCCGAGACGGGCCTCACCGCGCCGTGGTCCCTCGTCTACCAGTCCCGCTCCGGCGCCCCGCACATGCCGTGGCTCGAACCCGACATCAACGACGCCATCGAAGAACTCGCGGGCCAGGGAGTCAAGGGGATCGTGATCGTGCCGCTGGGCTTCGTCAGCGACCACATGGAGGTCGTCTGGGACCTGGACACGGAGGCGCTGGAGACCTGTGCCAAGCTCGGACTCGCCGCCACCCGCGTCGCCACCCCCGGGACGCACCGCAAGTTTGTCGCCGGGATCGTCGACCTGATCTGCGAGCGGACCGCCGCGAACAACATCGCCGAACGGCCGCACCTGACCAATCTCGGCCCCTGGTACGACGTCTGCCGCCCGGGCTGCTGCGCCAACTTCCGCGGCGAGAAACCGACGATCGCCGGAGCCGACACCACCGTCGGCACCGGCCACGACCCCTACCCGGCCGTATCCTCCGCCGCCGCCGGCAGCTCCGCTTCGGCAGCGGGCCAGGGCACCCCGTGACCGTCCGGATCGGCACCCGCGCCAGCAAACTGGCCCTCACCCAGACCCAGCAGACCGCGGACCAGCTGGCCGCCGTCGGCGGGTTCCCGGTGGAGCTGGTCCACATCCGGACCGAGGGCGACGTGCTCAAAGGCTCGCTGTCCCAGCTGGGCGGCACCGGCGTCTTTGTCGCCGCGCTGCGCGATGCCCTGCTGCAGGACAAATGCGACATTGCGGTGCATTCGCTCAAGGACCTCCCCACCGGTCCCGCCCTCGGACTGAGCCTCGCGGCCACGCCGAAACGCGCCGACGTCCGGGACGTGCTCTGCGCCCGCGACGGACTCACGCTCGCCGACCTGCCCGCCGGGGCCACTGTGGGCACCGGCTCCCCGCGCCGGGCAGCCCAGCTGCGCGCCGTGCGGCCGGACCTGGACATCCGGGACATCCGGGGCAACGTGGACACCCGCCTGGGCCGCGTTCCCGGTCTGCCGGGCAACACGAACGACGCCGTCGTGGACGGCAAGTCCTGCGACCTCGACGCCGTCGTGCTCGCCGCCGCCGGGCTGCACCGGATCGGCCGGCTGGACACGGTCAGCGAGTACCTCGAGACCGATGTCATGCTGCCTGCCGCGGGGCAGGGGGCGCTGGCGATCGAATGCCGCACCGCCGATGCGCCCCGCCGGGCCGGGTCCACCGAAGGGTCCCAGGGCGCGCTGGCGCAGGCCCTCGCAGCCCTCGACGATCCGGACACCCGCCTCGCCGTCACGGCCGAACGCGCGCTGCTGGCCCGGCTGGAGGCCGGGTGTGCCGCCCCGGTGGGCGCCTGCGCCTACCGCAAGGGCAGCATGCTGCATCTCGAAGCGGTGGTCTGCGCGGTTGACGGCACGGCAAGCATCCGCGACAAGAGGGCCACCGACGGTCTCACCGAGGTCGGGGCAACCCTGCTCGGGATCGAACTGGCGGAGGTCCTGCTGGCCCGCGGGGCCGCCGGCATCGCGGACCTGACCGCTTCCTGAACCGCGGAATCCATCAATTCATGGGACGGCACAGCGACCGCAACCACCCGGACATGCCACAAGACATGCCGGACGTGCCACAACACATGAGGGTGCCCGAGGGCGCCAGGGTTCTCGTCGCCCGCAGCCCTGACCGTGCCGGGGAACTTGTCGCGGCCCTGCGCAAGGTCGGCGCCGATCCGTTGCTGCTGCCCCTGATCGACTTCGAACAGGCCCGCGACCAGCATTCCCTCGATGTCGCCTTCGATGCCCTGGGGGCCGGCGCCTACAGCTGGCTCGTGGTCAGCAGCGTGACCGCCGTCCAGGCCCTCGAAGCCAAGGCGGCCGAACGGGGTGTGGATTTGGCCAGCTGGCTGCCCGGCAGCGTCCTGGTGGCCACAATCGGCCCGGCGACACGCCGTGTGCTTGAATCCCGCGGCATCAGCGTCGACCTTGCGCCCACGGGCCAGCAGTCCGGAACGGGCCTGCTCGACATCTGGCCCGAGAACCAGGGCAGCGTGCTCCTGCCCCAGACGGACATTGCCGACCCGCGGCTCCGCAGGGGCCTCGAAGCCCGCGGCGCCTCCGTCCAGGCCGTCACCGCCTACAACACCGTCGACTACCCGGCCGACCCGCGCCGCGGCCTGCCCTCCTACGAGCCGGCACTGCAGCAGCCGGCTGATCCACCAGGGCCGGACGCACCGGCGGCCGCCGTGCTCACCGCCGCCGAAGCGAAAGCCGAAATAGCCGCCGGCCACCTGCACGCCGTCGTTGCCGCCTCGCCCAGCGCCGCCCGCCGCATCCACACGGACCTCGCCCCGCTGGGCAGCTGCCGCTTCGTCGCCATCGGACGCTCGACGGCGGCCGAGGCAGAGTCCCTTGGGCTCGCCGTCGCCGCCGTCGCCGAGGAGCCGACCGCCTCCGGCCTGGTCGCCGCCGTCGTCCGGTCCCTGGACCCCCAGCCATCACCACCTCATCAGTCAGTCGCAGAGCCCTCAGCAAAGGACACCATATGAGCTTCCCGACCCACCGCCCACGCCGGCTCCGCACCACCCCGGCCATGCGCCGGCTGACGGCTGAACACCGCCTCTCAGCCGCGGAGCTCATCCTGCCCGCCTTCATCCGCGAAGGGCTCACCGAGCCGAACCCCATCGCCTCGATGCCCGGCGTGCAGCAGCACACCACCGATTCGCTCAAGCGTGCCGCGGCCGAGGCCGTTCAGCTGGGCGTCGGCGGCATCATGCTGTTCGGGATCCCCGCAGTCCGGGACGCCACCGGCACGGCCTCGCTGGACCCCGACGGCGTGCTGAACAAGGCCATCCGCGACGTCCGGGCCGAAGTCGGCGACGAGCTCGTCATCATGAGCGATGTCTGCCTCGACGAATTCACCGACCACGGCCACTGCGGCGTGCTCGATGCCAACGGCTACGTGGACAACGATGCAACCCTGGAGATCTACGGCCGGATGGCGATGGCGCAGGCGGAGGCCGGCGCCCACGTCCTGGGCCCCTCCGGCATGATGGACGGCCAGGTCGCCGTGATCCGGCAGGCGCTGGAGGAAGCCGGGCACGCCAACACCGCCGTCGTCGCGTACGCCGCGAAGTACGCCTCCGCGTTCTACGGTCCCTTCCGGGAGGCCGTCGACTCGCAGCTCAAGGGCGACCGCCGCACCTACCAGATGGACGCCGCCAACCGCCGCGAAGCGCTCCTCGAGGTCGAGCTGGACCTCGCCGAAGGCGCCGACATCGTGATGGTGAAGCCCGCCATGAGCTACCTGGACATCCTCGCCGACGTCGCCGCCATGAGCCCCGTTCCGGTCGCGGCGTACCAGATCTCCGGCGAGTACTCGATGATCGAGGCCGCCGCTGCCAACGGCTGGATCGACCGCCGGGCCGCGATCACCGAATCCGTGCTGGGCATCAAGCGCGCCGGGGCCAACATGGTGCTGACCTACTGGGCGAGCGAACTCGCCGGCTGGCTTAAGGAGTCCTGATGAGCACTCCGACTGACACGGCGTCCGGGGCGAACCCCACCGCCCCCGTAGGTCCGGGGCGCATCCTGCTGGGACTGAACAGCTTCGGCGACGTCGGGGTCTTTCCCGACGGGCACCCCGTCCCGCACGCCCAGGTGCTGCGCCAGCTGCTGGAACAGGCCGAGCTTGCGGACGAGACCGGGCTGCATGCCTTCGGCGTGGGCGAGCACCACCGCCGCGACTTCGCGGTCTCCGCGCCCGAGGTCTTCCTCGCCGCCGCGGCCGCCCGGACCAAGAACATCAGGCTCGGCTCGGCCGTGACCGTGCTCAGCTCCGATGACCCGATCCGGGTCTTCCAGCGCTTCGCCACCGTGGACGCCATCTCCAGCGGCCGGGCCGAGGTCATGCTGGGCCGCGGCTCCTTCATCGAGTCCTTCCCGCTGTTCGGCCTCGACCTGGCGGACTACGAGGTCCTGTTCGAGGAAAAGCTTGAGCTCTTCGACAAGGTCCGGGCGCAGGAACCCGTGCAGTGGGAGGGCCGCACCCGGCCCGCCATCAACGGGCTGAGTGTCTACCCGCCGCTGGAACACCATCTGCTGCCGGCCTGGATCGGCGTCGGCGGGACCCCGGAGTCGGTGCTGCGCTGCGCCGAGTACGGCTACCCGATCATCTTCGCCATCATCGGCGGCCAACCGCGGTCCTTCGCGCCCCTTGCCAACCTCTACCGCGAGGCGATGGCCAAGTACGGCCACCCGATGCAGCAGATGGCCACCCATTCACCGGGCCACGTTGCCGCCACCGACGAGGAAGCGCGGGAGGAGTTCTTCCCGCACTGGCTCCAGCAGCGGAACCGGATCGGCTCCGAGCGCGGCTGGGGCCCGGGCAACCGGGGCGAATTCGATGCGATGTGCACGCCGGAGGGCGCCCTGTACGTCGGGTCGCCGGAAACCGTCGCCGCGAAGATCGCCCTGCTCAAGAAGAACCTGGGCGTGGACCGCTTCGACCTCAAGTACAGCAACGGCACGCTGCCGCACGCCGCCATGATGCGGTCCATCGAACTGTTCGGCACCGAGGTGGCGCCCCGCGTGGCTGCCCTGCTCGCCGCGGCTTCCCCGGCCCGGTAAGAACAGCCCAGTGACAGCAACTGAAAGAATAGGAACCATGACTTCCAGCCACCCTCGCAATGAGGAACTCTTCGACCGCGCCCGCCAGCTGATGCCGGGCGGCGTCAACTCGCCCGTGCGCGCCTTCGGCTCCGTCGGCGGGACGCCGCGGTTCATGGTCTCCGCCAAGGGTCCGTACCTGACCGACGCCGACGGCGCCGAGTATGTGGACCTCGTCTGCTCCTGGGGCCCGGCGCTGCTGGGGCACGCCCACCCGGCCGTACTGGCGGCGGTGCACGCCGCCGTCGACCGCGGACTGTCCTTCGGCGCCTCGACGCCGGACGAGGCGAACCTCGCCGCGATCGTCAAGGAACGCGTCCCCGCCGCCGAGCGGGTCCGGATGGTGTCCACCGGCACCGAGGCGACCATGACCGCCGTCCGGCTGGCCCGCGGCTTCACCGGCCGCGACCTCATCATCAAGTTCGCCGGCTGCTACCACGGCCACCTTGACGGGCTCCTCGCGGCGGCCGGCTCCGGCGTCGCCACCCTGGCGCTCCCGGGTTCCGCCGGTGTCACGGCCGCGACCGCCGCGGAGACCCTCGTGCTGCCCTACAACGACCTCGACGCCGTCGAGGCCGCCTTCGCCAAGCACGGCGGGAACATTGCCGCCGTGATCACCGAGGCCGCGCCTGCGAACATGGGCGTCGTCACCCCGGCCGAGGGCTTCAACGCCGGCCTGTCCCGCATCACCAGCGAACACGGGGCCCTGCTGATCCTCGACGAGGTCCTGACCGGTTTCCGGACCGGCTACTCCGGCTACTGGGGCCTCACCGGCGGCGCGGCCGGCGCGGACCAGCCGTGGACCCCGGACCTGCTGACCTTCGGCAAGGTGATCGGCGGCGGCATGCCGACGGCGGCACTCGGCGGACGCGCGGACGTGATGGACTACCTCGCCCCGCTGGGCCCCGTCTACCAGGCGGGCACCCTCTCCGGTAACCCGGTGGCCATGGCCGCAGGGGTCGCAACCCTGACCCATGCAACCCCGGAGGTCTACTCCTTCGTGGACGCCCGCTCACTGGAGCTGTCCGCGGCGCTGTCCTCGGCGCTGGACGCGGCCGGCGTGGACCACTCGATCCAGCGCGCCGGGAACCTGTTCTCGGTGGCCTTCGGCACGTCCGCCCACGGGGTCCACAACTACGCCGATGCGCAGGGGCAGGAGGTCTTCCGGTACGCGCCGTTCTTCCACTCCATGCTGGACTCCGGCGTCTACCTGCCCCCGTCGGTCTTTGAGGCCTGGTTCCTCTCCGCGGCGCACGACGACGCCGCCATGAACCGGATCTTCGACGCCCTGCCCGCCGCCGCGAAGGCCGCGGCCTCAGCAAAGGCCTAGTCCCGAAGGGTGCAAAGACACCGCTGCCGGATCCGGCGTCGTTATTAACTACCTATGGCACCCGCCGCGGCGGGTGCCATAGGTGGTTAACGCTTCGGGGCCGACTTGCCTAGAAGGCCGCGGTCACGTCTCCGTTAGGCCATTCCTTCTCAATGAAGGCCTTGACCTCGGGGGAGTGCAGGAGCTCGTCGAGCTTCTTGACCCGGACGTCGTCCTTGGAGTCCTCGCGCCAGGCCAGGAAGTTGGCGTAGGGGTTGTTGTCCACGGATTCCACGGCCAGGGCGTTGTCGGTGCTGAGCCCGGCCTTGAGGATGAAGTTGCCGTTGATCATGGCCAGGTCCACGGAGGGATCCTTGAGATCGTTGATCAGCAGTTCCGGCTGGTTCTCGGAGAACTTCAGCTTCTTGGGGTTCTGCTCGTCCGTGAGCGTCAGCACGGAGGAGTCCTCTTTAATGTCCTTCACGAGGCCTGAGACCTGGAGGACCTTGAGGGCCCGGACCTGGTTGGACGGGTCGTTCGTGATGGCAACCTTGGCGCCATCCTGAATGTCCTTGATGTCCTTGACCTTTTCCGAGAAGGCGGCGTACGGCTCGATGTGGACGCCCTCGCCGTGGCCGAACTTGTAGCCCTTGGTCTTCACCTGGTCCTCGAACCACGGGAGGTGCTGGTAGTAGTTGGCGTCCAGGGAGCCGTCGCTCAGCGCGGTGTTGGGCGTCTGGTAATCCTCGATCTCCTTGATATCCAGCTTGAGGCCGGCCTTGGGAGCGAGTTCCTGGTTGACGAACTCCAGGATCTTCGCGTGCGGGACCGGGCTGGCTCCGACCTTGAGGGTGACGGGGTTGGCGGGGTCCAGGGTCTTGACCTCGGCGCTGGGGGTGGACGAACCACCGCAAGCCGTCAGCGCCAGGGCAGTGACAATGCCGGTGGCCAGAAGGGTGAGTGACTTACGCATCGGATGCGTTCCTTTCGAAATAGCCGGAATCACGACGTCGGCGCCGTGATCCGCGCAGATGCAGCGGGCGGCTACCCGCTGCAGGGGTGTTGGTCTATGGGAGAGGGCGGGTCAGCGGTGGTCGAGGCTGCGGGAGATCCGCTCGCCCACCAGCTGGATGATCTGGACCAGGACGACGATCAGCACGATGGTGACGAGCATGACCGTGACGTCGAAACGCTGGAAGCCGTAGTTGTAGGCCAGCTTGCCGAGGCCGCCGCCGCCCACAAGCCCGGCCATGGCGGAATAGCCGACGAGGGTGACCACCGTGGTGGTGGCCGCTGCGACGAGGGCCGGCAGGGATTCACGCAGCATCACCTTGCTGATGACCTGCATGTTCGTGGAGCCCATCACCTGGGCCGCGTCGATCTTGCCATGGTGCACATCGCGCAGGCAGGTCTCCACGAGCCGGGCGAAGAAGGGGATGGTGCCGATCGAGAGGGACACCGAAGCGGCGACCGGGCCGAGGCTGGTGCCGGTCAGGGCCCGGGCCAGCGGAATGAGGGCCACCATCAGAATGGCGAACGGGATGGACCGGGTGATGTTGACGATCACGTCGCTCAGGATCCTGTTGGTCACGGGCATCGGCCGGAGTCCGCCCGGAGCGGAGACATGCAGGAAGACGCCCAGCGGCAAGCCGATCAGCACGGTGAAGAAGGCGGAGATGCCGACCATCTGGAGGGTCTCCACGATCGCTTCGGGCAGGGCCTTGACCAGGACGGGGTTGCTGAAAATATCGTTCACTAGTTACCTCCCTCTTCCCCGCGGAGGAGAATAGCGTCCGGGTTCGCAGCGTCCGGCTTCTCAGCGTCCAGTGGCGCAGAATCCACAAAGTCAGGGTCTGCAGCCGGGGCGGGGGCCGAGCGCTTCGCGGCGATGCCGCGGTCGTGCAGGTAGCGCAGCACGGCGTCGAAGTCGGCGTTCGCTGCCAGCTGCACACGCAGGTGGCCGAACTGCTGACCGCCCAGCGTCTCGACACTGCCGGCCAGGACATTGATGTCCATGTCGAAGTGCCGTGCGACGCCCGTGAGCACGGGTTCCTTGGCACTGTCGCCGGAGAACAGGATCTCCAGCACCGGCCCGCCCTGCAGGGCGCCCGGGAGTGGCTCCGAGGGAGGCAGCGGAAGCAGCGCCCGTGCCAGCTTGCTGTCCAGGTCGCCGGCCACGTCCCGCAGCGGGCCGTGTTCGATGATCCGGCCGTGCGAGAGCAGTGACACCGATTCGCAGACGCGCTTTACGACGTTCATCTCGTGCGTGATGATCAGCACGGTCAACTGCAGGCGGCTGGTGAGCTCCTGGATCAGATCCAGGATCTCATTCGTCGTCGCGGGGTCCAGGGCGGAGGTGGGCTCGTCACACAGCAGTACATCGGGGTCCGAGGCCAAGGCGCGGGCGATGCCGACGCGCTGGCGCTGGCCGCCGGAAAGCTGCGAGGGATAGGCGTCCTCGAAGCCCTCCAGGCCCACGAGCTTCAGGAGTTCCGCGACCCGGCTCCGGACCTTGTCCTTCGGGGTCTTCACGAGTTCGAGCGGATGGGCCACGTTACCGGCCGCGGTCCTGGAGTCCATCAGGTTGGCGTGCTGGAACACCATGCCGATGCGGCGGCGGGCAGCACGGATTTCCGAGTCCCTGACAGAGCTGAGTTCGGTCCCGTCGATACTGACGGAGCCGGACGTCGGACGGTCCAGCAGGGTCAGGCAGCGCACTAGGGTGGACTTGCCGGCACCGGAATGCCCGATGATGCCGTGGATGGACCCCTTCGGCACCGAAAGCGTGACGCCGTCGAGGGCCACCACTTCCTTCTTGCCCTGCCGGTAGACCTTTCGAAGGTCGGTAACTGTGATCATTGATCCTCTGGCGTTGGGGATTGGCGTTCGGGGATTGGGGATTGGGCGCGGCATAACACAGCTCGGTTCTGAACTAAATTATGTCAGCGGTGCCATTTCGCATCCACTTTCGCAGGAAGTTCACTGCAAGGCCCAGATCAATGTGGAATGTGCGGCCTTCCAGGCTTGCTTGCGGCCGTAGCACCCTCCGGGCCGGGGCCGGAGGAATCCCCGCCCGGCTATCTTTGCCGGGCAGCGCCGTATTGGGCCTGTGATCTCCGTCCCAGCGTGCGCAGCGTGCCGGCGCTGGAAGGCCGCTGACGGGTGGGAGTCCCGGTCAGAAGTCGCCGCGGCTGGCGTCTTCGGGCGGCAGCACCGGCCAGTCGCCCTCGATCACGGCGGCAGGCTTGGTCTTGCGCAGGTACGTCTGGAAGTCCGCGGCCTGGGCGGAGGCCCACTCGACCTGGAGCTGGTGCAGGTGGCTGGCCGGCATCCTGAGCTTGGGGAACTTTCCGGCCATGGCGTCGAGCATGCGCAGGGTCGCGAACGCGTCCGCCGCGGAAGTGTGTGCGTTTTCCAGGCTGACGCCGTACTCCTCGCACAGTGCGGTCAGCGTGCGCTTGCCCTTGCGGTACCGGTCCACCTGCTTGTTCATGATGTACGGGTCCAGCACCGGGAAGCGGCTCAGCTGCGGGACGCCGTAGCGGGCAGATTCCGCGGCGAGCACGGTGAAGTCGTAGCTGGCGTTGAATGCGATGACCGGCACCCCGGTGTCGAACAGCTCCTGAAGCACGGCGGCGAGCTCCCGTGTCACGTCCGCGGCGGGACGGCCTTCGCTGCGGGCTTTTTCGGTGGTGACGCCGTGGATGTCGCTGGCCTCGGCCGGAATCTCCACGCCGGGATCCGCGAGCCACTCATGCTCCTCGATGATCCCGCCGTCGGAATCCACGACGGTGACCGACGCCGTCACGATCCGGGCAGCGCGGGAGTCCCTGCCGGTGGTTTCCAGATCAAAGGCTGCGCGGGGGAGGGTGTTCCAGGTGCTCATGCCATAACGCTACCTGCTGCCCCCGACAGTAATGCGCCAACCCCGGCCGGGCCGCGACGGTAGCCTTGAGTCATGCGGATGGAGTATGCGGAGGCGGTGCTGGACGTGGTGGCATTGATTCCTGCAGGTGCGGCGGTGGCCTATGGCGACGTCGCCGAGCTCCTGGGATCCGGCGGCGCCCGGCAGATCGGCGCCGTCATGAGCCACCACGGCAGTTCGGTCCCCTGGTGGCGCGTCCTGAAGGCCAGCGGTGACGCCCCGCCGGGACATGAGCGCGAGGCCTTGACGCTGTACCTGCTGGAAGGAACTCCGCTGCTGGGAAACTACGCGGAATATCTTCGCACCGGTGGGGGACGCTGGCGGGTGGACCTCCAGTCCGCCCGCTGGACGCCGTCCGACGCCGAGTTCGACCGGATCGACGCCATCGCCGAGCGGCTGGAACGCTCCTTGCACAAACTGTCGGCCCCCGATGATGAAATGACTGCGTGAGCACTCCCAGCCCCCATCAAACAACCAGCCAAACAACCGGCCTCCGTCTCCTCCCGCCGCGCAAGCAGCACAGCGCCGTCCCGGTGCTCTCGCCGGACCAGCTCGCCGCCGTCGAGGTCCCGCACGGTTCCGGGCCCGTCCTCGTCCCGGGCGCGCCGGGGACGGGCAAATCCACGGTGCTGGTGGAGGCCGCCGTCCGCCGGGCACAGCGCGACGGCTTGGACCCGGAACGGATGCTCATCCTGGCACCCGGACGGCTCGCCGCCGATTCGCTCCGGGACCAGTTCACCGCACGGCTGGACCGGAGCCTGAGTACGACGCCGGCCCGCACCTGGGCGTCGTACGCTTTCGACCTGATCCGGCGCGCCAAGGCCGAGGGCATCCTGCCGCTGCCGCGGCCGCCGAAGCTGCTCTCCGGCCCGGAACAGGACCTGATCATCAAGGAACTGCTCGAAGGCCACGCGCAGCCGGGGCTCGAGCTGCCCTGGCCGGAGGACCTTGGGGCCGCCCTGCAGACCCGGGGGTTCCGGCAGGAAGTCCGCCAGCTTTTTGACCGGATCATCGAATCCGGCCGGACGCCCGAGGACCTCGTGGTCCTGGCCCGCCGCTGCCATCGGCCCGACTGGATCGCCGCGGCCGGACTGTACGCCGAGTACCGCGACGTCCTGGACCTGCGCATGCCCGAAGCCTTCGACCCTGCCGGCATCATCACGGCCGCCCGCCAGATCTTCCAGGACGCCCCGGACTTCCTGGCCGCCGAACGCGACCGGCTCCAGCTGGTCCTGGTGGACGATATCCAGGAAGCGAACCCTGCCGTGTTCGAACTGCTCGCGGACATCGCCGCGGGCAAGGACGCCCTCGTCACCTCATCCCCGGACACGGTGGTCCAGGGCTTCCGCGGCGCCCGCCCGGACCTCGTGGCCGAACTGCCACACCTGCTCGCCCCCGCCGGCGGCACGGTCCTCGAGCGCCCGCTCTGGACGGCGCACCGTCACACTTCGGCCGTGGCGGAAGCCTGGCTTTCGGTGGCCGGGCGCATCTCCCGCCGCGCCGGCGGTCAGACGGCGCGCCGGCTCGAACAGCCGCGCCGGGAAGCCCCCGCAGGTGCGGACGGTATCGCTGCCGACGGCGCGGCCGCCGGCAGCCCGGAAAATAGCAGTGCCGGCAGCGTCGAGGCGCACCTGCTGCCGTCCCCGGTGCACGAACTGCGCTACGTGGCGCAGCGGATCCTCGAAGCGCAGCTTAACGACGGCCGGGAACTGGGCGAGATCGCCGTGATCGTCCGCAACGGCGGCCAGCTCAGCCACCTGCAGCGCTACCTCGCCGGCCAGGGCATCCCGGTCCGGATTCCGGTGGCCGAATCCGCCGTGCGCGACGAAGTCGCGGTCCGGCCCCTGCTCGATGCCTACGCCGTCGTGCTGGACCCCGCCACGCTGACGCCCGAGGCGGCGGTATCGCTCCTGACGTCGCGGATCGGCGGCGCCACCTCGATCGAGCTGCGCAGGCTGCGCCAATCGTTGCGGCGCGAGGAAATCCTCGGCGGTGGCGGGCGCACCAGTGACGCGCTCCTGGTCGAGGCCCTGCTGGAGCCGGGGGCGCTGGCCACGCTCGGCATCGAGGGGCACTCCGCGCGCCGGATCGCGCGGATGATCCTGGCCGGACGGGAAGCCTCCCGGGCGCCCGGCGGCAACGCCGAAACCGTGCTCTGGGCCCTCTGGAACTCCACCGGGCTCGCTTCGCGCTGGACCGAGGCGGCCCTGGCCGGCGGCGCCGCCGGAGCCCGCGCGGACCGCGACCTCGATGCCATGATGGCCTTGTTCCACACGGCCGAGCGCTTCGTGGACCAGCTTCCGGGATCCGGCCCCGAGCAGTTCCTGGAGTACCTGCTCAGCCAGGAACTGCCCATGGACACCCTGGCCGCGCGGGCGCAGCTGGAGGACGCCGTGGAACTCATGACCCCCGCCAGCGCCGCCGGACGGGAATGGCCGGTCGTGATCGTCCCGGGACTGCAGGAGGGCGTGTGGCCAAACACGCGGCTCCGTGGCGAACTGCTCGGAAGCACCCTGTTCGCGGACGCCGTCGAACACGGAGTGGAGTACGCCCTGCAGCTGGACCCGCTCAGCCGGCTGCGGGAAATCCGCTACGACGAGCTCCGGAGCTTCTCCACCGCCGTGTCGCGGGCCCGGCAGGTGCTGATCTGCACCGCCGTCTCCTCCGAGGACGAGCAGCCCTCCTCATTCCTGGACTACGTCGTACCCCTGCACCCGGACCAGGACCGGCGCGGCTTCACCCCGGTGGAACGGCCCCTGACCCTGCGCGCCCTCGTGGCCGAACTGCGCCAGTATGCCCAGCTGGATGCGCCCGAGGCAGCCGAGGCGAGTTCGGTGCTGGGCGCCCTGGCCGCCGCAGAACCTCCCGTGCCCGGGGCGCATCCCGGAACCTGGTGGGGCCTGGCGCCGCTGTCCTCGGATGAGCCTGTGGTTCCGCCGGGAGGCACCGTCTACGTCTCACCCTCGAAGGTTGAAACCGTGCAGAAATCGCCCCTGGACTGGTTCGTCCAGGCCGCGGGCGGAGAGGCAGCCACCGATTTTGCCCGCAGCCTGGGAACCCTGGTGCACGCCATCGCCCAGGACTTTCCGGACGCCTCCGGCAGCGAATACGTGGCCGAACTCGTGCGCCGCTGGCCGGCACTGGGGATGAAGGATAACTGGGAAGGCAAGCTGGACTTCCAGCGCGCCGAGTCCATGGTCCGGAAGCTGGCACAATACGTGTTGCTCATGCGCAGCGAGGGCCGCAGCCTGGTCGGCGTCGAGCAGGACTTCGAGGTGAAGCTCCCCGACGTTGCGCCACAGGCCCCGCCCGGCGTCGCCGGAAGCGGGGGCGCTGGCGCTGGCGCTGGCGCCGCCAGCGACCCCAACGGCGAGCCGTGGCCGGCCCGTCCGGCCGTGTTGCGCGGGCAGGTCGACCGGCTGGAGATCGACGCCGAGGGGCGGCTGGTGATCGTGGACCTCAAGACCGGCAAGCGGCAGCCGGGGAAAGCCGAGCTCGACCGCCACCCGCAGCTCGGCGCCTACCAGGCGGCCGTACTCGCCGGAGGTTTTGCCGGCCCCGACGACGGTCCGCCGCCGCTGCCGGGCGGCGCCGTCCTGGCCCAGCTCGGGACCGCCACCAAGAGCCCCGGGGTCCAGGCCCAGAAGGCGCTGGACCCGGCCGAGAACTGGGCGCTGGACATGGTCAGCGGCGCCGCCCGGGTGATGTCCGGCAACACCTTCGAGGCCCGCCACGACCCCGCCAAGGGCGGCCACGGCGGCCACGGCTGCCGGCTGCCCGAGGTCTGTCCACTGTGCGCGCGAGGAAAGCAGGTTACCGAATGACCGCCCAAGCAACACCGGCACCGCGCCCGGCGGCGCCTCCCGGGGCCCTTCCCGTCCCTCTTCCCGTCCCTCTGCCCGTCCCCAGGTTCAGCCCCGAGGAACTGTCCGCAATGCTGGGGGAGAAGAACAGCCCCACCCAGGAACAGTCCCTGATCGTTTCTTCGCCCTTATCGCCCCGGCTCGTGATCGCCGGAGCCGGCTCCGGAAAAACGGCAACCATGGCCGACCGGGTGGTGTGGCTCGTCGCCAACGGCTGGGTCCGGCCCGAGGAAGTGCTCGGCGTGACCTTCACCCGGAAGGCCGCCGGGGAGCTCGCCACCCGCATCCGCGCCAAGCTGGCCGCGCTGGCGCGCATCGCCGCGGCGGACGCAGGGAACCAGGTCTTTCCGGCCGGGCTGCTGAGCACGGATGCACTCGAGCCCAAGGTCTCCACCTATCACTCCTACGCGAGCGGGATCGTGTCCGACTACGGCCTCCGGCTCGGCGTGGAACGCGATGTTGTGCTGCTCGGCGGTGCCCAGTCCTTCCAGCTCGCCAGCGAGGTCGTGGAAGCGTTCGACGGCGATTACGAGCACTTCCGCTCCGCCAAGTCCACCCTGGTCAAGGCGGTCATCCAGCTCGCCGGGGAATGCGCGGAGCACCTCCAGGACCCGGCCGGGGTCCGTGGCTGGCTGCTTGAGCGGGTCGCCGAGTTCGAGGCCCTGCCCTACCTGGCCACTGCCAGGAAGAACCCCAGCCAGGCTGCGGGTGAGCTCAGCGCCCTGCTCCGCACCCGGGCCAGCGTCGCGGACATGGTTGGCCGCTACACGGACGCCAAGCGCGCCCGGGGCGCCCTGGACTTCGGCGACCTCGTGGCCCTCGCGGCGCGGGTGGCCAACGAAATCCCGGTCGCCGCGGAAACCGAACGCCAGCGCTACAAGGTGGTGCTCCTGGACGAGTTCCAGGACACATCCCACGCCCAGCTGGTGCTCTTCTCCCGGCTCTTCGGCGAGGGCCACGCCGTCACCGCGGTGGGGGACCCGAACCAGTCCATCTACGGCTTCCGCGGTGCCTCCGCCGGCCAGCTCTTCCACTTCGTCCGCGAATTCCCGGCGCGGCTCGCCTCCGATGACGGCGCTGCCGACGAAGGGGCCGCAGCGGCTGCCGCCGCTCCCCGCTTTGCCGTCGCCCCGACGTCGTACCTGACCACCGCGTGGCGCAACGGCCGGAACATCCTCTCCGCCGCCAACGTCATCTCCGCCCCGCTCAGCAAGGCCGCGGCCAACAGCGGTGCCGCCGGTGCACGGGAAACGGCCGAAACCGTGGAAGTGCCGCCCCTTCAGCCGAGCCCGGCCGCGGTCCAGGGCCGGGTCGTGATGGGCCGCTTTGCCACCGACGAGGACGAGGCCGCGGCCATCGCCGGCGACGTGCTGAAGTTCCGGGTGACGGACTTCAACCCGACCCCGTCGACGGACCCCGAGCCTCCCGCGATGGCGGTGCTGTGCCGGCGACGGGCCCAGATGGAATGCATCCGCCGCGAATTCGAGCTGCGCGGCATTCCGTACGAGATCGTCGGCCTCGGCGGGCTGCTGGATACCCCCGAAATTGTGGACCTGGTCGCGACGCTCCGGGTCCTCGCCGATCCCGGCCGCTCCGACTCCCTGATGCGTTTGTTGGCCGGAGCGCGCTGGCGGATCGGGCCGGCCGACCTGATGGCCTTCCGGGACTGGTCCAGCTTCCTCGCCCGGCGCCGGGGACGCCCGGGCGGCTCAGAGGCCGGCGACGCCGACGCGGACGCCGACACGGACGCCGATGCCGGTTCCGAGGGAGCGGTGATCGAGGGCGACCTCACGGACGCCGCCAGCCTGGTCGAAGCGCTGGACTGGCTGCCGCGCGACGGCTGGGTTTCCCGGCACGGCCGCGCGCTCAGCACCGCGGCCCGGGAACGGCTCCACCGGCTCTCTCTGGAACTCCGCCAGCTGCGCGGGTTCATGGGCGACGACCTCACCACGCTGCTCGGCGAGGTGGAGCGGGCGACGCTCCTGGATATCGAGGTGGCTGCCCGGCCGGGGATCAGTATCCATCAGGCCCGGAGGAACCTGGACGCCTTCCAGGACGCCGCGGCCGGATTCCTGCACACCTCCCAGCGGGTCGGCGTGCTGGCCTTCCTCGCCTGGCTGGAGGCCGCAGCCGCCGAGGAAAACGGCCTCGACGCCGCCGCACCGGAAGTGAATCACGAGGCCGTGCAGCTGCTGACCGTGCATGCGTCCAAGGGCCTGGAATGGGATGTCGTGTTCGTGCCCGGACTCAATGCGGGCGCCTTCCCCAGCAGCCGGGACTCGCGCTGGAGCAGCGGCAGCGCCGCCCTGCCCTGGCCGCTGCGCGGGGACCGTGCGGACCTGCCGCAATGGGATCTGGAGCAACCGGACCAGAAGGGCTGGCTCGACGCCGAAAAAGAGTTCAAGTCTGCTGTCCAGGTGCACGGCGAGGCCGAGGAACGGCGCCTGGCCTACGTGGCATACACCCGGGCGAAACACGTCCTCTGGGTCTCCAGTGCCGCCTGGGTAGGCTCCCGGGCGGGCATGGCGGAGATGTCCCCCTTCCTGGCGGAACTCGAGGTTCTCTCCGCCGGAGGGGGCGCCGAGATCCATCCCCTGTCCGTCGGCGAGGAATCGCTGCCGGAGGAGAGCCCGCTGACCTCGGAGCTGGAGTTGGCGGCGTGGCCCTACGACCCCCTCGAGGGTCCGATCGACCCGCGTACCGGCTCCCGGCTGCGGCTCGTCGCCGGGCGCCGGGCGTCGATGGAATCAGCTGCGGCGCGGGTGCTGCAGTCGCTGGACTCCGAGATCCTGAATGCCGCTGCTGACTTGGCCTTGCATGCCCCACGCCCGGCCCTCCCAGCCGGCGGGGAACACCGGCGTCCGCTGCGCGGCCCTGCTGCCGGCTGGGCCCGCGAGGCCGCGACGTTGCTGGAACGCCGCTCCCGGCGCACCGCCGTGCAGGATGTCCACCTTCCGGGTCACATCTCCGCGTCGACCCTGGTGGATCTGGAGGACGACGCCGGCTCCGTCGTCGCACGCCTGCGGCGGCCGGTTCCCCGGGAGCCGGGGATGTCCGCGCGCAAAGGCACGGCCTTCCACGCCTGGGTTGAGGAATACTTCGGCGCCGCCGGCATGCTCGACCTCGGCGAGGCAGCCGGCTCGGATGACCATATCGACGAGGCCTACGGGCTGGACACCATGGTGGAGACGTTCCGCCAGTCGGAGTGGGCCCACCGTGCCCCGGCCTATGTCGAGGTTCCCGTCGAGACACGCATCGGGGACGTCGTGGTGCGTGGCCGGATCGACGCCGTTTTCCGGGACGCCGACGGCGGCTGGGACCTCGTGGACTGGAAAACCGGCCGCCGGCCCTCCGCGGCCCAGCTGAAAGTCAAGGCCGTCCAGCTCGCCGTCTACCGGCTGGCCTGGTCCCGGCTCAAGGGTGTTCCGCTGGACGAAGTGCGCGCCGCGTTCTACTACGTGGCAGACAACCAAGTGGTCCGGCCGCACGATCTGGGGTCAGCGGAACGGCTTGAGGAGATCGTGGCCGCAGCCCTGGGGCAGGGCAAGCGGAGACAGAGCTCCACGTCAGGAGGCGCCCCAGCGGGTCCGGACCGCCACGGCTAGTGCGCATTTTCGTTAGTTCGTCGGGCGTCGGGCCACTTCCCCGGGAGGACATGTCCAGTCTTCGCCCCGGGGACAGGGCATGACCGGAATATGTCCATGCGCCGGCCCGGCGCGGGGCATGTCCTGACCCGGGGGCACGTGCGGTGGCTCCACTGGGGGCGTCGGGCCACTTCCCCGGGAGGACATGTCCAGTCTTCGCCCCGGGGACAGGGCATGACCGGAATATGTCCATACGCCGGCCCCGGCGCGGGGCATGTCCTGTCCGGTGGTCATTTTCGCTGAGGTCGTCGGGGTCAGGCTGCCGGTGCGTGCTCGTGGCTGCTCAGGCGTAGCAGCTAGTGGTTGAGGCCGGTGGTGTATTCCGGTCGACCGGCCGGCTGGTCGAGGTCCTTGAAACCGCCGCCGGTGATGGCCTGGCGCGACACCGCCTGCGGCCTCTACCTCAACGACCCCAGCGCCTGGACCTAACCCCCGACGAACCAACGAAAATGCCCACTAGTGCGACTTCGCCTCAACGACCGTCAGCGCGGTGGCCGAGACGTCCTCGTCGGGCGCGGGCGACCCGACGACGCCGATCGACTGCGTTGAGGTGTCGCCGGCTGCAGCGACCACGGCCGCCTGCGGGGACTCGACCCCGCCAGATGCCGTCCCGGGGGAGTCGGCGCCGGCCAGGCCCTTCGGAGCCCCATCCTGAGCCCCGTCGCCCGCATCGTTGGTCTGGCCTTCGGCCTGGCCCGCTTCAGTGGCCGTCAGGTCAGGGTCGTCGTCGCTGGCGGCCTCGTCTTCGTGGGCCGTCTCGTCTTCGTCGGCCGTCTCGCCGTTAGCGTCGGCAGGCTCCTCGCTGGTGCCGGCAGGCTCCACCTTGATCCCTGCCGCCGCTTCGCCGCCGCTGTTCCCGTCCTCGTCGTTGTTGATCTCGTCGTTGTTGATCTCGTCAAGAGGGATCGGTGTCACCTGGACGGCAGGCATCGCACTGCCCGTCGGAACAGCAGCCAGGCCGGACACCGAATCCGGGGCGAGCAGCGTCACCTTGCTCACGGCCGGCCCCGGAATGCTCTGCGGCCCCGGAATGCGCTCCGGCTCCTTATCCGCCGGCTGGCCGGGGCCGGGCGGGGCTGCCGGCTGGGGCAACGGCTCCACGCTGATCGGCTGTCCGCCGTGTTCCGCGACGTCGTCGGCCAGCGACATGAGCATCGAATCAGCCTCGTCAATCATGTCCTGGTTCCCGGCGGAGAGTCCCTTGACGAGGTACTGGGCCAGGGCAAATTCCGCGGACAGCGCCGCGCGGCGGAGCAGGTGGGCATCGGGCGCGTCCCGCCGGCTGGAGGTGTAGTGCTCCAGCACCGCATCCACAAAGTCCTGCTCGTTCGAGGCCACCAGCCAGGCCATATCGTCGGCAGGGTCGCCGATGCGCAAGTCCGTCCAGCCCGTCACTGCGGTCACTCGCTCGCCGTCGACCAGCAGATTGTCCTCGTGCAGATCGCCATGGACGACGCAGGGGTTGAACCGCCACAGCGACACGTCCTCCAGCGCGTGTTCCCAACGCCGCAGCAGAAGCGGCGGGATCTTGCCCGTGGTCGCGGCCTGGTCGAGTTCGTTGAGGCGGCGCTGGCGGAACTCGTTGGGGGTGTAGCTCGGCAGATCGGCGTTGCTGACGAGGGAGTGAGGCAGATCATGGATGGCAGCCATGGCCGCCCCGATTTCCCCTGCCAGGGCCGCGGAACCCTCGCTGAGTTCCTCGACGGACCGGGTGGACCCGCCCAAATGGGAGTACACGAAGGTGCTGAGAGGGCCCTGCCGGACGGTGCCCGCCACGGTGGGCATCAGGAACGGGAGTTCGGCCCGGATCGCGGGAACAAAGGCCCGCAGCACCATGAATTCCGTTTCGAGCCGTGCACTGGCTTCGGCGTGCCGGGGGGAGCGGACGCGCCAGCGTTTGCCTTCGGAGTCCAGGAGGAGAGCCGAATCGAAGTCTGCCGGATCGTCGGGCGCAGAGCTAACGGCGGTCGGGGTCAGCCCGGGGACTGCCGCGGTTGCCACAGCTGCCAGTTCGATTGGTTTTCTTCTCACGCTTCCACGGTAGATTGAGCAGCGCCCAAGACGGCGATGCACCACGGCGAGTCTCCAGATCGGGAACAAATTCGGGAATAAAACAGCGCCCGGAATTCAGCCGGCGAACCACTCCGTGCCCGCGGTCACCGAGGGGCGTGACCGCGCCCGCAAACGCCACGGGAAAATGTCAATTGTCGGCGGGAGTCAGTACGGTGGGTACATGAGTCTTGCGGAGTCACCGGTGTCCGGAAACAAACCGTCCGGGAACCAACCGTCCGGGAGCCAACCACAGGTGGACGCGCCAACCGCGCCGGCACCGGGTATCCCCGCGAACCACTTGCAGGACACCGTCCTGCCGGTGCGACCCGCGCTGATCGACCGCGGATCCGCGGCCCGGATGAAGCCGGGAATGGTCGAAGACCTCCTCGCCGCCGGAACCGCGCGGGCCGTGGTGCTCTCCGGCCGGCAGGCCCTCATCGACGGCGACAGCCTGGTCCTCCTCGATGCGGCCGAGCTGGCGGACCACCTGCGGGACACCGTCTACGCCCCGGAGCAGCTGATCTACCTTGGCTCGGCCCTGTCCGGTTCGGATCTCGAGGCGGGCACCCAGCTGGTCCTCTTTATCCTTCCACGGCAGTTCGAGGTCCAGGCCGAGGAGTTTGAAGCGCACATCGCCGGTATCCCCGGCGGCGCGCAGTGGGCCGGTTTCCGGGACGTTGCTGCCCGGCTGAACCCGACGGACACCGCCCTCTTCATCGAAGCCAGTGCCATCGCCAACTGGCATGCCAGCCACGCCCACTGCCCGCGCTGCGGCGCCGCTACCCAGCCGGAAGCCGGCGGCTGGGTGCGCCGCTGCCCCGTGGACAGTTCCGAGCACTACCCGCGCACCGATCCCGCCATCATCGTGACGGTGGTCGGCGCCGACGGCCGCCTCCTGCTCGGCGGCGGCGGTCCCCCCGAGGCCCGGAACTACTCCACACTCGCGGGCTTCGTCGAACCCGGGGAGTCGCTGGAGCAGGCCGTGGTCCGGGAGATCGGCGAGGAGGTCGGCGTCCGGGTCACCGCGTCCCAGTACCTCGGATCCCAGCCGTGGCCCTTTCCGGCCTCGCTGATGCTCGGGTTCACCGCCATGACCCAGGACACCGAGGCCACGCCCGACGGCGTTGAGGTCACCAGGGCCCGCTGGTTCAGCCGGAGCGAACTGCAGGCCGCGGTGCTCAGTGGCGAAATCGTCATTTCCAGCAGGCTCTCCATTGCCCGGGCCCTGATCGAGCACTGGTACGGCGGCGTCATCCGGGACCGCCCGGAACCCGAATGAGGCGAACGCCCTCCGCGGGCGCGCTGCCCCGCACCGCCCGCCCTCGATCTACTAAAGAAGTGACGACAGAGAACGTGAACACCAGCACCTTCCCCGGCCTCCAGGCCGACGCCGGGAACCCCGGCGACGGCCCCGTTCCGGAACCACACGCACCGGACAACCGCTCCCTCGAGGAGCGCATCCTGGGCGGCCTCGACGCCGAGCAGCGCGAGGTGGCGAGCACCCTGCAGGGGCCGATGTGCGTACTGGCGGGAGCCGGTACCGGCAAGACCCGCGCCATCACCCACCGCATCGCCTACGGCGTGCACTCGGGCGTCTACAGCCCGCAGCGGCTCCTGGCCGTCACCTTCACCTCACGGGCCGCGGCCGAAATGCGCAGCAGGCTCCGGGACCTCGGCGTCGGAAACGTCCAGGCCCGCACCTTCCACGCCGCGGCACTGCGTCAGCTCCAGTTCTTCTGGCCGCAGGCCATCGGCGGGGCGCTGCCCAACCTGCTGGACCACAAGGCCCAGATGATCGCCGAGGCGGCCCGCCGGCTCCGGCTCAGTACCGACCGCGCGTCCATCCGTGATCTGGCCTCCGAGATCGAGTGGGCCAAGGTGTCCATGCTGACACCGGCCAACTACCTGGAAAAAGCCCAGGGCCGCGGGAATCCGGGCGGCTTCGACCTGACCGCCGTCGCCCGCGTATTCCAGTCCTATGAGGACGTCAAGACAGACCGCAACGTGATCGACTTCGAGGACGTGCTGCTGATCACCGTGGGCATCCTGCAGGAGGATCCCAAGGTGGCGGCCACCGTCCGTGAGCAGTATCGGCATTTCGTTGTCGACGAGTACCAGGACGTCTCGCCGCTGCAGCAGCGGCTGCTGGAACTGTGGCTGGGCGGCCGCGACGAGCTGTGTGTGGTCGGCGACGCCAGCCAGACGATCTACTCGTTCACCGGCGCCTCGCCGAAGCACCTGCTCGGCTTCAAGGCGATGTACCCGGAAGCCAATGTTGTCAAGCTCATCCGCGACTACCGGTCCACCCCGCAGGTGGTGAAGCTGGCCAACGATCTGCTGGCCGGCCGGCGCAGCGGCGGCCCCGCCGCGGATGCCGCCTGGGCCACGCCCCTGCAGCTCGTGGCGCAGCGCCCCGCCGGGCCCGTCCCGCAGTTCACTGAATGCTCCGACGACGAGGCCGAGGCCGCCACGGTCGCCTTCAAGGTCCGCGAGCTGCTCGACGCCGGTACCCCGGCGAGCCAGGTCGCCGTGCTGTTCCGCACCAACGGGCAGTCCGAAGCCTACGAACAGGCCCTGGCCTCGGCGGGAATCGGCTACCAGCTGCGCGGCGGGGAACGCTTCTTCGCCCGCAAGGAAGTCCGCGACGCCATCCTCCAGCTCCGGGCAGCCACCCGCGCCGTCGCCGAGACCGCCACGCCCGAGCCGCTCGGCCAGCTGGTCCGCGACATCGTCGCCTCGCTGGGCTACACGGACGCCGCACCGCACAGCGGCGGCGCCCTCCGGGAACGCTGGGAATCGCTCGCGGCCCTCGTGGCGCTCGCCGACGAGCTCGTCGTTACCCGCGGGGAGCAGTTCAGCCTCTCAGACTTCGTCAACGAGCTCCAGGAACGCTCCCTCGCCCAGCATGCCCCGACCGTCCAGGGCGTGACCCTGGCCTCGCTGCACTCCGCCAAGGGCCTCGAGTGGGATGCCGTCTTCCTCGTGGGGCTCAGCGAGGGGCTCATGCCGATCTCCTTCGCCGACAGCCCGGAGTCCGTGGACGAGGAACGCCGCCTGCTGTACGTCGGGATCACCCGCGCCCGGGAGCACCTGTTCCTGTCCTGGTCCACCGCGAGGACGCCGGGCGGACGGGCGAACCGCAAGCCCTCGCGCTTCCTGGACGGGCTGCGCCCGGACTCCGTGGCGAGCTCCTCCGTCCGTGGCAAGGGCGCGGCGCCGCGCCGGAAGGCCGCCGTTCCGGCGTCGTGCCGGGTCTGCGGGACCATGCTCTCCTCCGGTGCGGAACGCAAGGTGGGCCGCTGCAACCAGTGCCCTCCCACGTACGAGGAGCAGACCTTCGATGCGCTCCGGCAGTGGCGCAAGGACGTGGCCCTCGAGGCGGACGTCCCCGCCTTCGTGGTCTTCACCGACGCCACGCTGACCGCGATCGCCGAGGCCCGGCCGGAATCCCTCGAACAGCTGGCCAAGCTCGCCGGCATCGGCCCGTCGAAGCTGGAGAAATACGGCGAAGCCGTGCTGGCAGTGCTCGTCGAAAGCACCAGCCTCTGATGGCGGGCGATGCTGCCCGCCGGTCCGGTAACCGTGCGCCGTCACCCGCAACCCCGGCGGCTGTCCCGCTGACCACGGCCGACGGCGCCCCGGTGGAAGTGCGCCGGTCCGCCCGCCGGCGCCGGACGGTCGCCGCCTTCTGGGAGAACGGCACCGCCGTGGTCGCGATTCCGGCCTCCTTCACCCGTACCCAGGAGCGGGAGTGGGTGCACCGGATGCTCGAAAAGCTCCGGCTCCAGGGAGAGCGGGGGAACCGCGGCGCGGGCAAGCGCCGCCCCCGCAGTGATGCTGCCCTGGCCGCGCATGCCGCCGAGCTGTCCGCGAAGTACTTCGGCGGCCGCGCCGTCCCGTCCTCGGTCCGCTGGGTCAGCAACCAGAACTCACGTTGGGGATCCGCGACGCCGTCGGACGGGTCCATCCGGCTCTCGGACAAGCTCCAGGCCATGCCGCCGTGGGTCATTGACTACGTGCTGCTCCACGAACTGGCGCACCTGCTCGTCGCTGGCCACAATGCCGCGTTCTGGCGGCTGCTGGAGGCGTACCCGGAAACGCAGCGCGCCAAGGCCTTCCTGGAAGGCGTCTCTTTCGCGACCTCGCGCGGCCTGACGCCCGGCGGCGCCGATGAAACAGACGACACAAACGACACAGACGACACAGACGACACAGACGACACCGACGACGTCGATTGACGCCGGACACTGGCGGACACCGGCGAGTCCACCGACCTGACCGGCACAGCGGCGGGCATGAGAAAGCCCCGGCGGGAACCGAAGTTCCGGCCGGGGCCAGCTTCTCCACGGGCGACGGACAAACAGTCCTACATATTAGGACTTGGGGCTTGGGCCGTCTTCAGGGGATTCGCCCGGGCCGTGTTCCTGAGTCCCAGGTTCGCCGTCATCACCGTCGGCCGGTTTCTCCCCGGGCTCGTCGAAGCCGCCGCTGAGCAGTTTCTGCAGTGCGTCGTCAACCTCGGTGTCGCTCGCCTCGGCAAGCTTGCGGCGGCCGCTGAAGCCCTGCGGGTCGTCCAGGTCTTCCGCGGTGGGAAGCAGGTCGGGGTGCTGCCAGATCGCGTCGCGGCCATCGATGCCGCGTTCGTCCTTGAGCGAGGCCCACAGTGTGGCGGCTTCCCGCAGCCGGCGCGGACGCAGTTCCAGGCCCACGAGGGAGGAGAACGCATGTTCGGCCGGGCCGCCGGTGGCGCGGCGCCGCCGGACGGTCTCGCGGAGTGCCCCGGCAGAGGGCAGCAGCTTCTGGGTGGCGGCCCAGGTCAGTTCATCAACCCAGCCCTCCACGAGGGCGAGGGCCGTCTCCAGCTTCTCCAGTGCCTGATCCTGCGCGGGGGTGCGCTGGGGCATGAAGACGCCCTGGGACAGGGCCTCCTGGATGCCCTCGGGATTGCTGGGGTCCAGCTCCCGGGCGAGTTCCTCGATTTTGGACGTGTCGATGTGGATGCCGCGGGCGTACGCCTCGATCGCGCCGAGCAGGTGTCCCCGCAGCCAGGGGACCTGGACGAAGAGCCGGGCATGGGCGGCTTCGCGGACGGCGAGGAACAGCCGGATGTCGTTCTCCGGCAGGCTGAGGCCTTCGCCGAACTTTGCCACGTTGGAAGGCAGCAACGCCATTTCCAGGTCGGCCAGCGGCACACCGATGTCCGTGGAGCTGACCACTTCGGCGGACAGGGCGCCGATGGCCTGGCCCAGCTGCATGCCGAAAATCGCGCCGCCCATGTTTTGCAGCATCGACGAGGCGCCGCCCATCATAGACTTCATCTCTTCGGGCATCTGTTCGGTCATCGCGGAGGAGAGCGCGTTCGCGACGCTGTTCGCGACCGGCTCGGTCAGCCGTTTCCAGGTCCCCAGGGTCTCCTCGACCCACTCGGCGCGGGACCACGCCCGGCCGATCAGTCCGGTGGCCGGCAGCCCGGTGACCTGGTCGAGCCACAGTTCGGCGAGGCGCAGGGCCTCATCCACTTCGCGGGTCTGCTGGGCGGTGACGGAGGGGTCCGAGCCGCTCGCGGCCACCCGCCGGGCATTCTCATGCGCGAGCTGCCAGTTGACCGGGCCGTCCGAGGAGGCGCTCATCATCGCCTGGACCTGCGAGAACATCTGGGCGAGGAGGTTCGGGTCGTCGGGTAGCCCGGCGGCCTTGGCGAGTTCCGCGGGGTCGATATTCCCCATGCCCTGGCCGCCCATCAGGTTCTTCAGCATCTCTGCCAGCGGATCCTTGGGTTCCTCGTCACCATTGGACGGATTGAGTGGGTTGGAGGTCATGATCCCGCCGATCGTCGGTGTGGCTGCTTCTCCACTTCACGGTACCCCGCGGCAAGAGGGGCTGTCTGCCGAAAGTGTGCCCCGTTCGCTCTAGGCAAAGACTCCTGTCGCAGAGCCGTCCCGGCGGGTGAGCGCGTAGTGTTAGAGGCTGGAATATTTGCAGGCGGCAGCCGCGGCCGAGGCGGCGGCGGCGGCGCGCTGTTCACGGGTGCCGCAAGGTCCCGGGCGCCGGCACGGAGAGGTCCTTCATTGACGATTACCCAGGGTGAGCAGCCCGCCAGCGAACCAACGGCCGGCAACACCCGGGGCCGCAGGGCCCTCCTCAGCGGGCCGCGTCCACCCCGGAACAAGGACAAGCGGTCCTCGGCCATGCTGGTCTCAGGCCTGCTGGCGCTGGCGCTGGGCATTACTGCGGTGAGCCTGCCCGTCCCGTACGTGGTCGAATCTCCCGGACCGACGTTCAATACCCTCGGCGATGAGAACGGCAAACCCGTCATCAGCGTCACCGGGCACGAGAGCTTTCCCGCGAAGGGCAACCTGGACCTCACCACCGTCTACGTCGACGGCGGCCCGAACGGGCCCGTCAGCGTCTTCGAGGCGTTCTCCGCCTGGCTCGACGGTGCCAAGGCCGTGTACCCCGAGGAACTGATCTTCCCGCGCGGCGTGACCAAGGAGCAGTCCCAGCAGGAGAGTGCCGTCGCGATGACCACCTCGCAGGAAAACGCCGTCGCTTCGGCCCTCAAGGAACTCAACATCCCGTTCGAACAGAAACTGCAGATCGCCGGGATCCCGGAGGACTCCGCCTCAAGCGGAAACCTGCAGGAAGGCGACGTGCTGGTTTCCATCAACAACAAGCCGATCACTGCGCTGAGCGTCGTCCAGGCGGAACTGGCTGCAGGCAACGGGGCTCCGGTGACGGTCGCCGTCGACCGTGGCGGCAACAGCGTTCCGGTCACCATCACGCCGACCAAGGCCCCGACGGGTAAATTCATCCTGGGCGTGTTGCTGCAGTACAAGTTCACGTTCCCCTTCGAGGTCAAAATTTCGCTCGATAAGGTGGGCGGTCCCAGTGCGGGAATGATGTTCGCCCTCGGGATCGTCGACACGGTAACCCCCGGGGATCTGACCGGAGGCAAACACATCGCCGGAACCGGAACCATCACCCCCGACGGCGCCGTGGGACCGATCGGCGGCATCGGGCAGAAGATGCAAGGGGCCAGGTCCGGCGGGGCCACCTTGTTCCTGGCGCCCTCCGCGAACTGCGATGAGGTCCTCGGGCACATTCCGGCCGGTCTGCAGGTGGTCAAGGTGGAGAATCTGGCCGAGGCGCGGAAGGCCGTCGAGCTGGCGGCGTCGGGCACCGACACATCCGCGCTTCCCGCCTGCTCCAGCAACTAGACTGGCCGCGGAACTAAGCTCCGCCGCCACTCGTGGCACCTATGACGGCCGTCTCCGCCCTCCCCGGCGGTGCCCGCTGCCGATACAATGCAGCAACGCTCCATCACCCGCACCGACTGATAACTAAAACCAGCAACTCACGACCAGCTATGAGGTACCGAGTTTGTCCCGTCCCGCCAGCACCGTCCCGCCCGAAAGACCGCAGACTCGACGAGGCGCACTGACGCCGACGTTGATCGTCGTCGCCTTGATCGTGGTCGGGTTCATCTTCTTCGCCAATGTCTGGACGGACGTCCTGTGGTACCAGCAGCTCGGCTTCTTTGAAGTCTTCCTGACCGAGAATCTGGCGCGCATTATTCTCTTCCTGGCCGGCTTCGCCGTCATGTTCGCCGCGGTATTTTTCGCCATCCGGATCGCCTACCACGCGCGTCCCGTCTACGCCCCGGATTCGGACATCCGGGACAACCTCAACCGCTACCAGGTCCAGCTGGAACCGGTCCGCCGCGTGGTCATGATCGGGCTGCCCATCCTGTTCGGCCTGTTCGCCGGAAGCGCCGCCGCAAGCCAGTGGCAGAAGGTGCTGCTGTTCCTGAACCAGGAGCCCTTCGGCCAGAACGATCCGCTGTTCGGGCTGGACATCAGCTTCTACCTGATGACCCTGCCGTTCTTCGGCTTCGTCACCGGCTTCCTGATCAGCGTCACGATCGTCGCCGGTATCGCCGGCATCCTCACGCACTACCTCTATGGCAGCATCCGGATCATGGAGCGCGGCATCTTCACGAGCCGGGCCGCCCAGATCCACCTGGCGGTCACCGGCGCGGCCTTCCTGCTGCTGCTCGGCGTTAACTTCTGGCTGGACCGTTACTCCTCCGTGCAGAACAGCGGCGGACGCTGGGCCGGCGCCCTGTACACGGACGTCAACGCAGTCATCCCCACCAAGTCCATCCTGGCCGTGGCCGCGGTGCTCGTCGCCGTGCTCTTCATCGTCGCCGCTGTGATCGGCAAGTGGCGGCTGCCCGTGATCGGCACCGCCATGCTCGTCATCACGTCGATCCTCGCCGGCGGCGTCTACCCCTGGGTGATTCAGCAGTTCCAGGTCCGTCCCTCGGAGCAGACGCTGGAAAACGAATACATCAAGCGGAACATCAGCATGACCCGTGCCGCCTACGGCCTGGACAAGGTCCAGGAGAAGCGGTACAACGCCACCACCACCGCCACCACGGGCGCCCTGGCCCCGGACGCACAGACCACGGCCAACATCCGCCTGCTGGATCCGAACCTGATTTCGGATGCGTTCTCCCAGCTGGAGCAGTTCCGGCCGTACTACCAGTTCCCGAGTGCCCTGAACGTGGACCGCTACGAAGTCGACGGCAAGATCCAGGATACGGTGATCGCTGTCCGTGAGCTGAACCCGGAGGGCCTCGCCACCAACCAGCAGTCGTGGCTGAACCGCCACGTTGTCTACACCCACGGCTACGGTGTCGTCGCCGCCAAAGGCAACAAGTTCACCGTGGACGGCAAGCCGGACTTCCTGCAGGCCGGCATCCCCTCCACGGGTGTGCTCGGCAACGATTCGACGTACCAGCCGCGGGTCTACTTCGGCGAAAACTCGCCCGAGTACTCGATCGTCGGTGCTCCCGACGGCGCCCCGCACCGCGAACAGGACCGCCCGGCCGCCAAGGAAGGCGGCGGCGAAACGCAGTACACCTTCACCGGCAACGGCGGCCCGAACGTGGGCAGCTTCTTCAACAAGATCCTCTACGCGATCAAGTTCCAGTCCTCCGACCTCTTGCTCTCCGACGGGGTGAACGCCGAGTCGCAGATCCTCTACGACCGCAACCCGCGGGACCGCGTCGAGAAAGTCGCCCCCTACCTGACGGTTGACGGCAACGCCTACCCGGCTGTGGTCGATGGCCGCGTGAAGTGGATCGTGGACGGGTACACCACCAGCCAGTATTACCCGTACTCGCAGCAGGAGCAGCTCTCCGCCGCTACCGCCGACTCGCAGACCGCCGCGAACCGCACGGTTGCCCTGCCGAACAGCTCCGTCAACTACATCCGCAACTCGGTCAAGGCCACCGTGGATGCCTATGACGGCTCGGTGACGCTCTACGCCTGGGACGATCAGGATCCGGTACTGAAGGCCTGGCAGAACATCTTCCCGACCTCGCTGAAGCCGTTCTCGGAAATGTCCGGCGCGCTCATGAGCCACGTGCGCTACCCGGAGGACCTGTTCAAGGTCCAGCGTGAGCTGCTGGGCCGCTACCACGTCACCCAGGCGGACAGCTTCTACACCAATATTGACGCCTGGTCCGTCCCGAACGACCCCACGGTCAAGGAGGAGGTCAAGCAGCCGCCGTTCTACATGTCGCTGAAGATGCCGGACCAGGACAAGCCGGCCTTCCAGCTGACGTCCTCGTTCATTCCGCAGGTGGTCAACAACACCGCCCGCAACGTGATGTACGGCTTCCTCGCTGCGGATTCCGACGCCGGCAACCAGAAGGGCGTGAAGGCCGACAGTTACGGCCAGCTCAGGCTCCTGCAGATTCCGCCGGAAGCCCAGGTGCCTGGCCCCGGCCAGGCGCAGAACAAGTTCAACTCCGACCCCACTGTCTCGCAGGCGCTGAACCTGCTGCGCCAGGGAGCGTCGGCGGTGCTCAACGGCAACCTGCTGACGCTGCCGGTCGGTGGCGGTCTGCTCTACGTCCAGCCCGTCTACCTGAGGTCAACGGGTGAGACCTCGTACCCCACCCTGCAGCGCGTCCTGGTGGCGTTCGGCGACAAGATCGGGTTCGCCCCCACCCTGGATGAGGCGCTGAACCAGTTGTTCGGCGGGAACTCGGGGGCAACGGCCGGTGACTCGGCCAACAAGGGGCAGACTCCGGCCACTCCCGCTCCGGACGGTTCCACGCCGCCGGCCACGGGAACGGTGGACGCGAAAGCGGAGCTGAAGGCTGCCCTGGACGACGCCAACGCGGCCATCAAGGCCGGCCAGGATGCCCTCGCCAAGGGCGACTTTGCCGCCTACGGCGACCAGCAGAAGCGGCTCGCGGCGGCCTTGCAGAAGGCGCTCGACGCCGAGGGCAAGCTCGCCGCCACGCCGGCTCCGGCGCCGTCCGTCGCTCCCTCGGCCACGCCGGCGCCGACGCCGAGCAGCTGACGCCGAGGATCTGACAGCTAACGCTTGACGGCCGGGTTCGCGCTCCATCGGGGGCGCGGGCCCGGCCTTCTTTGGTTCTGCCAATGGCAGCCGGGCCAGGCGCGCGAACCTGCCGGCGCGTGCCGGCGCCAGGGATCCGGGCACCGTCCCTGGCGCGCGAGAGGCACATCACGTCGCCTCGATTTGGCCTCAAGTTCACCGGCAGGTAGAGTTGATCTTGCGACGCGGGGTGGAGCAGTTCGGTAGCTCGCTGGGCTCATAACCCAGAGGTCACAGGTTCAAATCCTGTCCCCGCAACTGAGGAGAAGGTCCGGAACGCTGGAAACAGTGCTCCGGACCCTCTGCTTTAACGCCTTGCCGTGGTTCCAGCCCCCCGCCGGATGGTGTGCCCGGAGCGTGAAGGTCCGGGTCTGTGGTCCGGGGGCCCGGCAAAGTAGGGTAGTGTTGATCAAGCGACGCGGGGTGGAGCAGTTCGGTAGCTCGCTGGGCTCATAACCCAGAGGTCACAGGTTCAAATCCTGTCCCCGCAACTGAGGAAGAAGAGAAAGGCCCGGATCTGAGATCCGGGCCTTTCTTGCGCTCCGCTCTCGCTGCCCGGTACAGCGAGGTGCCGGTCCGTCGATGAAAACCTCGAGCCTCCTATGGGCGCCAGCCTCGCGCTGGTCCAGGTCGCGGCAATCCGGCGCTCCAGTCCGGCCTTCGGGGGAGCAGTCCCCCAGCTCTCCAGCCGCTCGCCGACCGGCAGCTGCCCCGTGGTGCCCCGGGCGGGCGAGGGGAGCCGCCGGGGCGTCCGGTGGGACCCTAGGCTCAATGGTGGCCAGGCACGCCCTCCAGAACCGGGTGAAGAGCCTGTAGGGTCCTAAAGAGCCTGTAGGGTCCGCCCGCGCAGGGCGTCACCGTCCCCGGCTCGAACAGGAGGTTGGCCTGGAGGCTCACCGCGTTGATGCCGTGCTCCGCCGAGGGGCGCGCGGCGGGGGAAGCTTCGTCCAGCACGTAGACAACGGTGAGGGGGCCTTCGAGCGAGGCCGCTTCGGAGCGGGCCGGATTGTCATCCAGGTGGAGGTCATCGCGGAGCCAGACAGGGGTCGAAGACGTGGATCCCTCAGACATGAATCGACAGTACGCGCGCCGCCGCCGGCATGGCACGGCACATGGCACAGCAGAGGCCGGGCCCCCCGAGTCGTCCACAACTGCTGACGATACGCGAGGACCCGGCCTCGGGGCCGGCGGGAGCGGCCGGCGGAAGTCCGCCGGCGAGCTGCCTAGAGCTTGTCGAAGTCGGCTTCGTCGACCGTGGAGCCAGCCGCCTTGCGCTCGCCTGCGCCAATGGCTGCGGGGGAGCCGCCGGACTTCAGGGCGGCGAGCCGCGCCTCGATTTCGGTCTGCTCGCCGAGGTCCTCGAGCGAATTAAACTGCGCATCGAGGCTGGAGGCGGAGAGTTCCTGCTGGCCACGGACCTTGGCTTCTTCGCGGCGGATCTTATCTTCGAAGCGGCCCACCTCTGAGGTGGGATCCATGAAGTCGACGCTCTTGAGGGCATCGTGCACCTGGGTCTGGGCGGCAGCGGTCTTCGAGCGGGCCACCAGCTCGTTGCGCTTGCTGGTGAGCTCGTTGAGTTTGCCCTTCATCTGGTCCAGGCCGTGCTTGAGCTTGTCCACGACCTCGGTCTGGGAAGCGATGCTGGGCTCGGCGGACTTTGCCTCGTTTTCCGCGGACATCTGGCGCTGCAGTGCCACCTTGGCGAGGTTGTCGAACTTCTCGGCGTCGGTCGCGTCACCCTTGCCGCGGTACTCGTCGGCCTTGCGTGACGCGGCGAGGGCCTTGTTGCCCCAATCCTGGGCGTTCTTGATGTCCTCGTGGTAGTCATCCTGGAGCATACGCAGGTTGCCGATGGTCTGGGCCACCGCGGACTCGGCCTCAGCGATGTTGTTCGTGTAGTCCCGGACCATCTGATCCAGCATCTTCTGCGGGTCCTCAGCCTGGTCCAGCAAGGAGTTGATGTTGGCCTTCGCCAGCTGCGCCATGCGGCCGAAAATGGACTGCTTCATGGTGTTACCTTTCGTCCTGCTCAGTGGTTCCCACTGAATTCAGTGAACAGTGAATGTACTGCTTCTATCCGCCGGCCAGAGCGTCCCTGCCGGCGCGTAGTCTAAGCGTTAAAAGTCGCCGCCGCCGCCGAAGTCGCCGCCCCAGCCTCCACCGGAGTCGCCGCCACCGAAGTCTCCGCCGGAGCCGCCGCCTCCGCCCCAGCCGCCGCCTCCGCCACCGCCGTGCAGAATGGAATTGATCAGGATGCCGCCGAGGATGGCGCCGCCCAGGCCGCCACCTCCGCCGCCGCCGAACATCCCCCCGCGGCCGTAGCCCTGGCCTTGGTTGGCGTAGCCGCCGAACTGGTCGACATCGGACTGTGCTTGTTGGGCTGCCTGCGCCGCCAGGGAATGGGCCTGCTGCGCGTACTGCAGGGCCGTGACCGGGTCGTTACGGGAGATGGACAGGGCATAGTCCAGATTCCGCTGGGCCTCCGCGAGGCGCGTGCGCGCCTCGGTGCCTACACCGCCACGACGGGCGGTGATGTAGTCGGAGGTCGCGCTGATTTGGGCCTGCGCGGACATGATGCTCTGCTGCAGCGAGGACTGCGCACGGCGGGCCTGCTCCTGCTGGTCGCGGATCCCTGTAAGGGATGCATCCAGCGACTGGTGCGCCGCTTCCACCCGCTCCAGGGTGGCGATCGGATCGATCTTGCCGCCCTGGATCTCCGCCTTGACCCTCGCCAGTGCGGCTTCCACCGCGGCGACCGGGCCCGCGAGCTCCGCGTGAGCCCCGGACTGGATCATGGCGCGGGCCTGCGCCAGGTCCTGCGAGGTGTCAACGACCGCGGACTCCAGTCCGGTGCGGGCCTCGTCCAGATTCCCGGCGACCTTGTTGATAGCGTCAATCAACACATTGGTCTGGTGCAGGCTCTCTTCGGCCGCCCGGACAGCCACGGCCGCGAGGCTGCCCTCACTGGCGCCGAGCTTCTCCCGGGCCGTGGCCGAGGCGTTCTTCACGAACTCCAGCCGCTCCTTGGCCTGGCTGATGTTGTCGGCTACCTGAACCAGCGCGCTCTCGGCATACTTGGCACGCAGCTCCGTCAGCGACTGTTCCGCGCTGGCGATCTTGGTTTCGGCTTGCTCCGCCCCTGCGCTGACCGCGGCCAGCGCCTGCGGGGCGTTTTTCTCCAGTTCGCGGAGCGAATCGAAGTCGGCCTTTTGCTCCTGCAGGGATGCCAGGGCAGCCTCGGAACGGCGGATGATCTCGCCGAGCCAGGTGCGCTGCTGCTCCTCGGTGTCGGGGATGTGGTCGTCGAGCTGCTGCTGCAGTTTGAAGGATTCCGACATGTGGCCCTTGGCATCCTGCAGCGCCTTGGTGAAGTTGCCGACGGCCGCGTCGCCGTACTGTGCCTGCGCGAAGCCGAGTTCCTGTTCGCTGGACTTGATGGCGTCGTCCGCTTCAATCAGGAGAGAACCGCTCTTGCGGCGCAGGTCCTCGACAGTGAGACCGGCGAGCGGGTCCAACTCGGCGCCCTGCGGACCGTAGCCGGCCCCAGCTCCCGCGGCAGCCTTCTTGCGGCGGTTGCGGAAGTAGAGGTAAGCGCCCGCGCCGCCTGCGGCAACGACGCCAACGCCGACAAATACGGCGCTGCCTGCGCCATCCGAGGGAACGTTCCCGGCACCGCCGCCGGCCGCATCGCCGATGGCCGCGGCGGCATCGATCGCGGCCTGCGCGTAGTCACCCTTCCGGAGTTGCGGGTCCACTGCTTTGTCCCGGATGTTGTCGCGCTGCGCGTTGGTGATCTTGCTATTGGACGGCTTGCTCAGCTGGTACTGGCGCGTGTCCGTGGCAACTGTCAGCAGCATGGCGTTCGCACCCAGGCCTGCCTTGTCGGCCACCGCATTCGCCCAGGCGACCCGGTCGCTCGGGTTCTCAAACTTCTTGACGTAAACGACGTGGAAGGTCATCGCGTGGTCAGTGCCGAGTCTCTTGATGGCGGCTTCGACGTCCGCCTTCTTGCCGCCAAGGACTCCCGCGGAGTCAACTACCTTCGTGACCGGATCAAGGGTCACCGGATCTTCGGCGAGGGCCGGCGCGGCGGGAAGCGCCAGCAATCCGGCCACGCCCAGAACGGCGAGGTAACGTTTCAACTTAGACCGCATGTGCAACCCTTCAGCACTTCTGCGACCGGTTCGGCCGAACCAGTCGTCATAGAATGCAGCAGCGCCCCCACGCAGAAGTAAAGCCGCAGGTCGCTGTGGCAATTCCATTTGATTCTATGGTCCACCCAATTGGCCGTCCACCGATGGGAATATGCCACCAGCGAAACGCGCTGAATGGTTGTAACGTGCCCACCACGGTCTGTCCTGCGACCGTTCAGGAACCTCCCAGCAAATGTCCGCTCTAGTATCAGTCAGAGCGTCCATAGTTAATGCAGACGAGGATGAAAGGAAGTCTTATGACTGAGAACCCAGCGCATGGTGCAACACCAGAGAACCGGGAACCGGAGACCCCGCCTGAGGGCTCTTCGGGGCAGCCGGCGGCCACTCCGGTGCCGGACTCAGAGCACGAGAACCCGACCCTCCCGCTCGACCGGACGGAAGACGGCTCCCCAACGCCGGTCTATCCGCAGCGCCAGCCGTTCTACGGCGAACAGGCTGCGCCCACCCCGATCCAGCATTACGGGCCGCCCCAGCACGGCCAGCCGCAGTATCCTTCCCAGCACGGCCAGGCCCAGCACGGCCACCAGTATGGCCAGGCCCAAAACGGCCAGCCCCAGCACGGCCAGCCCCAGCACGGCCAGCCCCAGCACGGCCAGCCCCCTCACAGCCAGACGCAGCACAACCCGGCCCCCTACGGGCAGTCCCCGTACGCTGCACCGTCCAACGCGCCAAAGCGCAAGGCAGCCTTCGGCGTACCCACCCTCGTTGCCAGCATCCTGGCCGCCGGGCTGGTCGGCGGCGGCGTCGTCGCCGGGACAACGCAGCTGCTGGGTGATCGCGCCTTGACGTCCTCGAGCAGTGGCAGCAGCACCCAGGCGGGCCCGGTCATCGTGAACAACAAGGACGATGTCAACACCATCACCGCCGCGGCTGTGAAGGCCTCACCCAGTGTGGTGACCATCAAGGCAACCAGTGGCAGTGACGGCGGCACCGGCTCCGGCATCATCCTCGACGGCGAAGGCCATGTCCTCACCAACACCCACGTCGTCACCCTCGACGGCAAGGCCGCCAATGCCACGATCGAGGTCCGCACGAGCAACGGCAAGGTCTACAACGCCAAGATCGTCGGGACCGATCCGCTGTCGGACCTGGCTGTCGTCCAGATCCAGAACGGCTCCGGACTCGTCCCGGCAACGCTGGGTGACTCCGGCAAGCTCAATGTAGGCGACACCGCCGTCGCGATCGGCTCGCCCCTGGGACTCACGGGAACCGTCACCGACGGCATCGTCTCCACCCTCAACCGCACCATCAGCGTCGCCTCCTCCGCAGCACCCAAGGACGGCGCCGACAGTTCAGAGGGCGGCGACCAGGGCTTCCAGTTCGCCCCTCCCGGCGGCGGGCAGAACCAGAGCACGGCAAACCAGGGATCCATCTCCATCAACGTGATCCAGACCGACGCGGCCATCAACCCGGGCAACTCCGGCGGCGCCCTGGTCAACACCAAGGGCGAGATCATCGGCGTCAATGTCGCGATCGCCTCGGCCGGCGGCGACGCCACCAGCAGCGGCAATATCGGCGTCGGCTTCAGCATCCCGATCAACCATGCCAAGCGGGTCGCACAGGAGATCATCAGCAGCGGCAAGGCCACCCACGGGCAGTTCGGCGTCAGCGTGAAGCCCAAGACCGCAAGCTCCTCGGCCTCCGCTTTCTCGGTCGGAGCGGAAGTCGCCACCGTTGAGTCCGGATCCGCCGCGGACAAGGCCGGCATCAGGGTCGGCGACGTCGTGACGAAGTTCCAGGACCTCTCCGTCAGCGATCCGAACCAACTGACCGCCGCGGTCCGGGAACAGCCCGCCGGTGCCACGGTAAAGGTAACGGTGCTCCGCAACGGCCAGGAGCAGCAACTCGACGTGACGCTCGGGGCGGCAGCCGAGCAGTAGGACAGCCCCGGAGGCCGGGCGGCACCAGCAGGTGCCGCCCGGCCTTTTCGGTTCCTCCACCGCACTGACATGGACGTTAACCCAGGCCGCGCCGGGGTCCCGCTATATGGTTAGCTAGGAGCAACCCGGCATCCCGGGCGTTCCGTGGCCACGACCCCACCCGGCTGGCTGTCCACCCGCATGGAAGGCTGCTGTACACACAGTGGAAGAGACTTTGAAGATCATCGTGCTGGTCAAGCACGTCCCTGACGCCCAGTTCGACCGGCATCTGACCGGCACCGGCTACACGACTGACCGTTCCGAGAGCATCCTCTCCGAGCTGGACGAATATGCCCTTGAAGCGGCCCTGCAGCTGATCGAGGCCCGCGGCGGCGAGGCGGCCGGCAACAAGGTGATCGCCCTGAGCATGGGCCCTGCCGGTGCCGTCAACGCGGTGAAGAAATCGCTCCAGATCGGCGCGACGGAAGGGGTGCACCTCAGCGACGAGGCGCTCGCCGGCTCCGACGCGGCCGCAACCTCGCTGGCGCTGGCCGCGGCCATCCGGCACCTCGAAGCGGATGCCCCGGCCGATCTCATCCTCACCGGGATGGCCTCCACCGACGGCGAGACCTCCCTGGTCCCGGCCCAGCTCGCCGAGCGCCTGGGCCTTCCCCAGGTGACCTTCGCCTCCTCGCTGGAGCTCGACGGCGGCAAGCTCACCGCCCGCCGTGACGGCGACTCCCATGCGGACACCATCGAGGCCACCCTGCCTGCCCTCGTCTCCGTCACGGACCAGATCAACGATCCCCGTTACCCCAACTTCAAGGGCATCATGGCGGCCAAGAAGAAGACCATCACCACGCTGGCCCTGGCCGACATCGGTGTCGACCCTGCACAGGTGGGGCCGTCCGGTTCCTGGACCGCCGTCGAAACGGCCGAAGCCCGGCCGCCGCGCACCGCCGGCACCATCATCACCGACGAAGGCGACGCCGGCATCAAGCTGGTCGAGTTCCTGGCTGCCCAGAAGCTGCTCTAAGGGGATCATCAGACATGGCAAAAGTAATCGTATTCATTGACAATCCCGGCAAGGCGCTGAAGAAGTCCAGCCTGGAGCTGCTCACCATCGCCCGATCCCTCGGCGAGCCGGCCGTCGCGTTCAACGGTGAACTGCACGACGAGGTCGCGGCGGCCCTCGCGGCCTACGGGGCGCAGGTGGTCTACCGACCTTCCGCCGAGGACCTCGACGCCTATCTTGTGGGCCCCAAGGCGTCCTACCTGGCCGCCGCGGTGCAGGCCTCCGGGGCCGCCGTCGTCCTGACGGAAAACTCGGCCGACGGCAAGGAAGTCGCAGCCCGGCTGGGCATCAAGCTCGGAGCCGGCGTGATCACCGACGTCGTCGCCGTGGAGCCGGACGGAACGGCCCACAAGTCCGTGCTTGCCGGTTCCTACACCACGACGGCGAAAGCCACGACGCCGGTGGCCGTGCTCACCGTCAAGTCCAACAGCATCACACCGGAGCCCGCCGTCACCGGCACGGCACCGGAGAGCGTCACGGTTGAGGTTCCGGAGACTGCCACAGCCGCGTCCGCCCGCATCACGGCGCGCAACGAAAAGGCCGCCAGCGGGCGCCCGGACCTGGCCGAGGCGCGGATCGTGGTGGCAGGCGGCCGCGGCGTCGACGGGAACTTCGGACCCGTGGAAGACCTCGCGGACGCACTGGGTGCCGCCGTCGGCGCCTCCCGCGCCGCGACGGACGCCGGCTGGATCGGCCACGACGCCCAGGTGGGCCAGACCGGGAAGACCGTCTCGCCCCAGCTCTACATCTCCGCCGGCATCTCCGGCGCCATCCAGCAGAAGGCCGGGATGCAGACCGCCAAGGTGATCGTGGCGGTGAACAAGGACGCCGAATCGCCGGTCTTCGAAATCGCCGACTTCGGCATTGTCGGGGACCTCTTCAAGGTCCTGCCGCAGGCCACCGAAGAAATCAAAAAGCGCAGAGGCTGATACTTTGAGCACCAATGCCAGCGCGGCGCAGAGCCCGTTCGACCCGGGAAGCCCCCGGATCGGGCGGGTCCTTTGTTTCACCGCCCACCCCGACGACATCGATTTCGGCGCCGCCGGCACGATTGCCGCCTGGACCGCCGCCGGGGTGGAGGTCAGCTACTGCATCATGACCGACGGCGACGCCGGCGGCTTCGACCCGGAGCAGCGCGAAGAAATCGTCCGGCTGCGGAATGAGGAGCAGCGCCGCGCCGCCGCTCTGGTCGGTGTGACGGACATCCATTACCTGCACCAGCGCGACGGCTACCTCGAGCCCACCCATGACGTCATGCGGGAGGTGGTGCGGCTGATCCGTCAGCTCCGGCCCGACGTCGTGCTTTCCATGCACCCCGAGCGCAACTGGAGCCGGCTCCAGAAGAGCCACCCCGACCACCTGGCCGTGGGGGAGGCCGTGACCCGTGCGGTGTATCCCGCGCTGGAGAATCCCTTCGCCTACCCGGAGCTCGCCGGGGCCGGCCTTGAGGCCTACAAGCTGCCGTGGCTGTGGCTCTTCGCCGGACCCGAGGAACGCGAAAACCATTTCGTGGACGTCACGGAGCAGGTGGACAGCAAGCTCGCCGCCGTCCACATCCACGTCAGCCAGCATCCCGACGCCGGGGCGATGGAACGCACCGTGCGTGGATTGATGCTCCGGACCGCCCAGCGCGGCGGGCTGCCCGCCGGCCGCAGTGCCGAGGCGTTCCACGTCGTCACAGTCAATGGCCCGGGGACCATCGCCGGTTTCTAGAGTTGCCCCGAGCTGACCTCTGCCATAAGCTGGCCTCTGTTTAAATCATATTTATTCATGAAAGGCAGACTTTGATGGCGAAGACTGCGCAGCAACCCGTTCTCGTGATCATGGGGGTCTCGGGATCGGGCAAGTCAACTGTTGCCGGTCTCCTGGCCGGCCGGCTCGGCTGGGATCTCGCGGAAGGCGACGACCTGCACCCGCAGGCCAATGTGGCCAAGATGCAGGCGGGCGAGCCGCTGACTGACGAGGACCGGTGGCCGTGGCTCGAAATCATCGCCGAGTGGATCCGGGCCCACACTGAGGCCGGGATTCCCGGCGTCATCACGTGCTCGGCCCTGAAGAAGCGCTACCGGGACGTCCTGCGGGGCGAGGGCGTGGTGTTTGTCTTCCTGGAGGGAAGCAAGGACCGGATCTCGGACCGGCTGGCCTCCCGGCACGGGCACTTCATGCCCCCGGCCCTGCTCGAGTCCCAGTTCGACGCGCTCGAGGCGCCCACGGAAGACGAAACCTTCATCAGCCTGTGCGTTTCCGCGACGCCTGCGGAAGAAGCCCAGGAAATCATCGGCCGACTGGGTCTTGACGCCGGTGACGCCGCCAGGCCGTAGTCAACGCTCCAGCCAGCACACATTTCCTAGACGAATGCTGCGACGCCGGTGATGGCTCGGCCGGCTACAAGTGTGTTGATCTCGTAGGTGCCTTCGTAGGTGTAGATTGCTTCGGCGTCGCAGAAGATTTTTGCCATCTCGTACTCGGTGACGATGCCGTTGCCGCCAAGGATGCTACGGCCCAGCGCGACGGTTTCGCGCATGCGCTTGGTGGCGAAAGCCTTGGCCATTGCGGAGTGTTCGTTTTTGGATTCTCCGGCGTCCTCGAGCTGCGCGAGCCGGACCATCATCCCCATGGAGCTCATGGAGTTGCTGAGCATGGTGACGAGCTGTTCCTGGATCAGTTGGAACGAGGCCAGGGGTTTGCCAAACTGGTGGCGCTCGACGGCGTACTTCCTGGCGACGTCGAAGGCGGCCATTTGGAGTCCGACGGCCTGCCAGCCCACGGTGGCCCTGGTGGATTTGAGCACCTTGTTGGTGTCACGGAAACTGTTGGCCCCGGCGAGGTGGAACTCGTCTGAAATCCGTAGGTCCGTGAGTTTGATGTCAGCGTTCTGGACGCTGCGCAGGGAGATCCTGTTTTGGATGAGCGTCGGAGAATCCCGGTGTCTTGGTGTCAACCAGGAAGCCTTTGACCTGCTCGTCATCGACGTCCTTGGCCCAGATGATCACGTAGTCGGAGAACGTGGAGTTGCCGATCCAGCGTTTTTCGCCATTGAGGACCCATGTGTCGCCGTCCCTGACCGCGGTCGTGCGGGTGCCGCCGGCCACATCTGAACCGGCCAGCGGTTCAGTGATCGCGAAGACGCCTGTCTTCCTGAGGGCGTAGATGTCCGGCAGCCACGCGGCCTTCTGCTCTTCCGATGCCAGCAACTCTATCGAGCCGGTGAATAATCCATCCTGTCCGCTCATGAAGGTTCCCACTGAGGCGTCGGCCCTGTGAATTTCAGCTGTCAGAAGGCCGGCAAAAAGATGCGAGTGGCCCTGTCTGCGGACAGGGCTGATGATGTCCAGTGCGGCAATCTTGGGAATCAGCTCCATCGGGAATTCGCTGCGGTTCCAGTAATCGGTGGCGATGGGACGCACTTCGGCGTCAAGCCAGCTTCTGACTTCGTGAAGCCGTTCGCGTTCGTGAGTGGGCAGCAGGCCTTCGAAGTTGAAGAAGTCACCTGTCGGATACGGCAGATCGTTTGTCTGGGTCTTGTGCTGGCTCATGGTGGCCTCCTGGGCTGTCAGAGAAGGGGAGTTCCTGTCCACGCCCCCGGCTGCGGACTCTTCCGTCTGTGGCGCGGGGGCATGATTCGAAGCTAGCCGAAGATCCGGGTCGGAAACTCACGTCACTTCGGCCCCACCGTGAACGGAGAGTCAGGCTATTACCGGCTCTTCAATCGCAGCAAGTACGGCATCACACTGAACTTCAAAGACGCCGAGGACCGGACCAGGCTCCTGGACCTCGTCAGGAATTCCGACGTCGTCATCGAGAACTTCCGGCCAGGAGTCATGGATCGTCTTGGCCTCGCCGCCAGCACCCTTCTTGACGTCAATCCCCGCCTCGTAGTGGTCAGCATCAGCGGATTCGGGCAGGACGGCCCCCTGCGCAACGCCCCTGCCTACGACCTGATCGCCCAGGCAATGAGCGGCCTGATGTCCGTGACAGGTTGGCCTGGAGGCCAGCCCACACGTGTCGGTGTGAGCCTCGGCGACCTCATCCCAGGGCTCTACGGCGCAACCGCCGCCCTGGCTGCCCTCCAGGAGCGTCATCTGACCGGAAAAGGCCAGCACATCGACATCGCCATGCTTGACAGCCTGGTCTCCATCCTGGAATCGGTAGGAATGCGCGCCTTGCACGGGGAAGACCCCACTGCCTGCGGCAACGACCACGCCATGTCCACACCATTCAGCACCTACCGGACCAAGGACAGGACAGTAGCTATCGCCATAGCAGGGGACCGGCTGTTCCCCCGGCTCACCCAAGCCCTCGGACGAGAAGACTGGCTGACCGATAAAAGGTTCAGCGAACAGACACGCCGGAACACGCACCCCGCCGAATTCCGGGCAGCCTTGGAAGACGCCCTCAGCACCCGCACCACCGAGGAGGCAGTGGCACTGCTTCAGGAGCACCAGGTACCCGTGTCGGAGGTCTACTCCGTTACAGATGCCCTCACCAATGACTACGCCCGCGCACGGGGACTCGTCGCCATCGAACCCGACGGGTTCGCCACCCTGGCATCGCCAATAAGGCTGACCGGTTCCGTGCTGCCCCGCCCGGCACCCAAGCTGGGCGAGCACAACGAACGAATCGGCGAGTGGCTCGCGTCAACCGCAACCGCCAACGAAAACTGACCCTGGCCGCACGCCTCACGCTGACTGCCATTGGTGACAGCGAGGCCAGCCGAGGGTCTCAGGCGCTTGTCTGATGGCGGGCACCGGCGGCGGCTTCAAACAGACCCTGGTCGGTGCCCTGCTGGCCCTCGCGATCGGCGCAGGCCCGTTGTTCCTCTCGCATGTGAACGACGCGGGCTTCTGGCAAAAGTCGAAAGCACCGTTTGTTGTTCCCGCTTTTGCTGGGGGCCGGTGCGGGGCCGGCCCCAAGCAAAGGGTCAGGCGTTGAGCGGCGCGGCGGCCACCGTCGGCAGGGTCGGTGACTGCGAGCCGCCGACCGGTTCCACCGTGATGCCAAGTGCCGCGGCGGTGTGGATGCCTTTGACGACGGCGGGCTTGGACAGCGCTTCCGCGTCCATAAGGCCCTGTGACACCGGGGCCGAGCCGTCCTTCGGGATCAGCCACATCTGGTAGACCTTGCCGGCAGGCGGCGCCGGGACCCCGTTCATCTTGACCACGACGGCGTCCTTCGACGAGGAGACGGACACGGTGACCGTGCCGCCGCCCGTCACCTTGACGGTGGCCTGGCGGACATCGCCGGCCTGGAGCACCTGGTTCAGCGGATCGTTCTGGTTCGCCACATAGGCGCCGACGCCGACGCCGCCGAGGGCGATGGCGGCGGCGGCCGCGACGCCCACGAGCCAGCTACGCATACCCCGCGGCCGGCGTCGTTCTTCGCGGCGCCGGCGGGCTGCGCCGAGTTCATCGGTGACTGGCCGCTCGTCGGTTTCCCGGACCGGTGTGGCGACGACGGCCGGAACCGACGGCGGCGCGTGGCCTGCATGCTGCTGCACCCCTCCGGCGTCCTGTGCCGGCAGGGAGGCCATGATGCGGTCAAGGAGCCCGGCCGGGGGTTGTGCTTCCGCGGTGAAACTTGCGGCGAGCGCTTCCTGCGCCTGGCGCACCCGTTCGTTGAACGCGTTGCGCTCGGCGGGCGTAGCCGCGGCGAAGTAGTGCTCAATGGCGGCGCGCTCGGCGTCGTCGACGGCGTTCAGCGCGTACACCTCGGCCAGTTCAACGGCCCGGCCCGAAGTGAGGTCGGTGGCGATGTCGGCCGCAAAGGCGCCGGGAACACGAGCGTTGTTCTGCGCGTTCATGTCGGTCATCTCAACTCACCCCCAGACAGGTCTTCAGTCGGATCAGGCCGTCGCGGATGCGGGACTTGATGGTGGGAACCGCAGCGTTGAGCTTTTCTGCGACTTCCCGGTACGTGAGGCCGCCGTAGTAGGCCAGTCGCACAGATTCCTGCTGCGTATCGGTCAGGGTCTCGAGGCAACGGACCACGGCTTCGGCCTCAAGCCGGTTGCCGACCTCATCGGAGACGGAATCGTGGTCAATCTCCTGGCTGCTTGCGCCGTACTTCGCTTCCCTGTCGGTGGACGACTGGGAAGACCGGACCTTGTCGACGGCCCGGCGGTGCGCGATGGTCATAAGCCATGCGAGGGGGCTTCCCGCCTCGGGATTGAACTTCGACGCGTTCTGCCAGACCTGGAGGAAGACTTCCTGCGTGGTGTCCTCGCTGAGTTCCGTGTCGATCAGGACCCGCCGGGCCATGCCGAAAACACGCCGGGACGTGAGCTGATAGAACTCGGCAAAGGCGGCTTGGTTACCCTGGGCGATCTGTTCCAGCAACATTCCCAGCCGACGATTTACATCGGCTGAGGTGTCCGGGGGAGCGGCGGCCTCGGGATTCGGGGCGTTGGGAGTTTCCATCACCTTCAAGCATAAGGCGCGTGGCGCCGATCCCGGGTGAGGATGAGCCGCTCCACAGGCGTGGCCGCCCGCCACCCGGCGGGCCGGGTGTCTGTCCACCTGCGCTGTTGTCACCTGCCGTTCCTCGCTCCCTTCCCCGTGCTCCTTGCGGTTGCCCTGAACCGGGCTTCACTTGTGATTCGGCGCGGCAGTGCAGCCGGATGGGCGGATACAGCCGGAAATTCACGGCGGAACCGCCGCCCGGGCTACAGCTGGGCGCCGGCGAAGCCGTTCTGGCGCCAGGCCTCGTAGACGGCGATCGAGGCTGCGTTGGCAAGGTTCAGGGAGCGCAGGGCGGGCAGCATCGGCAGACGTACGCGGGACGTCACATGCGGGTCGTGCTTCAGCTCCTCGGGTAGTCCCACCGATTCCCGGCCGAACAGCAGTACATCCCCGGGGAGGTACTTGATGTCCGCATAGGAGGCCTCGCCGTCGGACGTGAAGGCAAAAACGCGCTCCGGGTTCAGCGCCTGCCAGGCCGCGTCGATATCCGGGTGGATAGTCACGACGGCGAGGTCGTGGTAATCCAGGCCGGCCCGCCGCAGTTTGGCGTCGGAAAAGTCAAAGCCCAGGGGTTCCACGAGGTGCAGTTGGGCGCCGGTGATCGCGGCCAGGCGAATGGCGTTGCCCGTATTGCCGGGAATCTCGGGGGCGTGGAAGAGGATGCGGAACACGCTCCCATCCTAGCGAGCCGCGGCTAGTGCATCCCGCGCAGCAGGCGGCCAAGCACCGGGACGTTGACTGTGTTCGGTGCCGGGCCGGAGCTCAGGAACTGCTTCAGGCCGCGCGCCAGGCCGGCAGCGTTGACCACCCGGACGGTGTCGTGGCTGTCGCCGCGGTCGCTGCCCAGGCCGGCAGCTGCGCGGCGGTGCTGGTCAATGACCGGCTCGTGCAAATTGCCGTCGCTGCTGTGCACCACGGTCCAGCCGGTCACGTTCAGCTCCGGGAAAATGTCCTGCATCCGGCGCACCACATGCGCCAGCTGCGGAGGAGTGATCGACCGCCCGCCATGGGTCAGGGTGCTGCCGTTCCAGGCGTAGGCGCCGGGGGGCAGCAGCATGGAGCCGATAACAGCCATCCGGTAGCCGGAGAAAAGCACGTGATCGATATGGCTGTTGTCCGCGGGTGACTGCAGGCCGTTGATGAGGCGCGCGGCCGGAATGGCGGGGAGGATCTGGCGGCTGATCAGCTGGACGGTCCGCATTTCCCGCTGGATCCTCGCTTCGGCCCCGAAGATCCCGCGCTTGCGCGGCATCCCGTGGACCTGCTGCCGTGCCAGATCCTCCGGGATCAGCGGCACCTCGCCGGCCTGGGCCACGTCCTCAAAGGACGGAACATAAAGGGGGGCATCGGCCGCGGTATTTCGCGGTGTGTTGGGACGGCGTACATGGGCCGAGGCGCGGCTGCCTGCGGCCGGCGCGTCAAAGTGCGCCCCTTCCTCGCGGTCCGGGGTTCCGGAGAAGCCGCGGGAGCGGCTCCCGTACGAGCGGTCGTAGTCGGCGCGCCGCTTGGCGTCAATGAGGGTCTCGTAGGCAAGGGTCACCCGCCGGAACGCTGCGGGGTCACCGCCGTGGTCAGGGTGTGCCTTGCGGGCGGCCTTGCGGTAGGCCACCTTGATTTCCGTCGCCGTCGCCGTCACCGGGATGCGGAGGACCTGGTAATGCGAGCTGTTGCCCTGCGTCAAGCAAGAATCCTTACGTTGATGGTGCCAGCCCATCCTGGACGTCCGGCCTGGCCAGTTTAACCGGCTGAACGAACAACGACCGCGTAAGCCCGGAAGGTTCCCGGCGGCTGGCACAATTCGCGAACGGCAATCGATCGGCGGAGGCATGAAAGTAAGCCCCGATGCCTTCCTCGACGACGGCTATCTGAACCTCTTCATCGCCGGGCCGCTGTCCCGGCTGGGCCTTCTGGCGGTCTTCCCGAGGGTCTTTTCCGGCGGCCATACCGGGCACCCGGCGGTGCAGATCCGGCGGGTCCGCCGGATCGAGGTGGCGGCAGACAATGTGGTGGCGTACGCCGACGGCGAGCGGATCGGACCACTGCCGCTCACCATCGAGGTGGTCCCGGGAGCCGTCCGGGTCCTGGCGTAGTCGCCGCGGCCGTGGCAGACCCTCTCCCAGGTTCCGCGGACCCGAGTCGGCGCGGCGGGTCTCGTCGATTTGGCACATATGGCCGCCTTGGGGCTCTCATTCCGGCCGTTCTTGGATAATGGCGGCCGGCTGGGCTCGGGGGAGCCCGCCCTCCGCACAGTGCCTCGGCCACGCGCATCTGGCGCCTGACGCCCTGACGCCCTGGCGCGGCGATGCTCCCCACAGGCGGCCGCAAGGCGCCGCCCTCCCGTGGGCTCCGGGGCAACCGCGGTATACGCCGGCCTGTCCGGCAAGGCCGGGTTCCTCGGTGTACGGCTCCGTACCCTGCCCGGACGCCGCGGCCTGCTGCCCTGGCCTCGGCAGGGCCGACACCGCAGGGCGGCTCGCCGTCGTTCCGCCAGGCTGAGCCGCCCCCCGTGGTGAACCGCTACCGGGCCTTCTTCGGCGACAGCCGGTTCAGTGCAAGAGCTCCGACCAGCAGGCCGAAGTCGCGGAGCGCGACGTCGTAGAAGTTGCCCAGCACGATGAGGTTGATGATGATGCCGAGCAGCCACACGGCAACCAGCAGCGATCCGAACCGAGGCCTAAATGCCACGGCGAGGCCGGCGATGATTTCGACGACGCCGACGATATACATGATGGTCTGGGCCGGGAGCGGGACCACGGTAGTGGCAACCGGGGCCAGGTAGGCCGTCCAGTCGGTCAGCAGGTTCGTAAACTTGTCCAGGCCGAAGAGCACGGGCGCAATGGTGAATACCGTCCGTAGCAGCAGGAAGGCCTGCCGAGCCGGTTCCGCTGCGAGCGGACGGGGTCCTGCCGTAAGGGTTGAGGGGGATTGCATCTGGGGCTCCTTCTGCAGCTTCTAAAAGTGGATAGCTCGATTTTAGAACTCTCGGAGATATTAAACAATGGATCTTGTTTTTAGAGATAGAATGTCGTCATGAGCAGACTCCCGTGGCAGCGCAGGATGGCGGCCGTAGCCTCCCTTGGGGATGCGAACCGCAGGAAGCTGTTTGATTTTGTCGCGTCGGCGGAGGCCGCTGTTAGCCGTGACGATGCCGCCGGAGCCCTTGGCCTTTCCCGGAGCACAGCGTCCTTCCATCTGGACCGGCTCGTGCATGACGGGCTCCTCGGCACGGAATTCCGGAAACTCGGCGGGCGGGAAGGTCCCGGATCGGGCCGTCCCGCCAAGTTGTACAAGGCCGCCGTGCAGGAGGTGGCCGCCTCGGTGCCGGACCGCAACTACGATCTGGCCGCCGAGCTGCTGGTCTCCGCGATCGAGGAGTCGACGGCGGCGGGCGTCTCCGCCCGGGAGGCGCTGGTCCGTGCTGCCTACGCCCGGGGGCAGGCTACGGCTCAGGCGAGCGGCGACAAGGGAGCCGACTTTGCGGGGCTGCTTGCGGCGGAAGGTTATCGGCCGGAGGCTGACGGCGCGGGCGGCTTTGTGCTGCTGAACTGCCCCTTCCACCGGATCGCCGAAGGCCATACGGAGGTGGTCTGCGCCATGAACGGAGCTTTCCTGGGCGGGGCCGCCGCAGGCTGCGGCGTCGACCCGGACCGGGTGGAGGCGCTCGACATCACAGACCTCAGGGCGCAGGGCGCCGCCCAGCCGGCGCAATGCTGCGCCCGTATCAGGCCTCTCTGAGCCTGCAGTTCCACGGGCTCAGGCCACTTTGAGCTTGGCCTGCCCGTCCACCCCGGCCAACGTCGCAGCACCGAGCGCCAGTCCGGCTTCTCTATGAACCGGGCCAGGAGCAGCAGCGGCCCGGCGGCAAGGGTCCAGCGCCAGAAGGTCAGGTCCAGAGGGGTCATCGAGGCGACGGCGGCCTGGCCGACCACGATTTTTCCCGACCCAGAACAGGTTGCCGGGGCAAGGTACAGGGACGCTTTCACGGCTTGAATTTATACCAGCGTCGGGTCCGGACCGGAGACCTCTCCCTGCGCCGCCGGCGGCTTCTCCTTGCGCCGCCGCGGGTAGAATTGCCGTGTGCCTGTTTACCTCGATCATGCCGCCACCACCACCCTCGCCCCGGAGGCGCTGGCCGCGCTGACACGCGAACTGGCCCGGACCGGCAACCCTTCCTCGCTGCATGGGTCCGGCCGCCGCGCCCGGCGCTCCGTCGAGGATGCGAGGGAAGTGCTGGCCGCCGCCGCCGGGGCGCATCCCTCGGAAGTCATCTTTACGTCCGGCGGCACCGAGGCTGACAACCTCGCGGTCAAGGGACTGTATTGGGCCCGTGGCGCCGAGGACCCTGCGCGCACGCGCATCCTGTGCTCCGCCGTCGAACACCACGCGGTGCTGGACTCGGTGGAGTGGCTCGAACGGCACGAGGGCGCCGAAGTGTGCTGGCTGCCGGTTGATGCCGAGGGCGCGTTGGACCTCGGCGTGCTGGAGGCCGAACTGTCCCGTGATCCGGCCTCGATCGCCCTCGTCACGGTCATGTGGGCCAACAACGAAGTCGGCACTATCCAGCCCGTCGCCAGGATTGTTGAGCTGGCGCACGCCGCCGGCGTTCCGGTGCACTCCGACGCCGTCCAGGCCTTCGGCTCCGTGCCGGTGGACTTCCGCGGCACCGGCCTGGACGCCATGTCCATCTCGGGCCACAAGATCGGCGGTCCGGTCGGCGTCGGGGCGCTCATTCTTGGCCGCGCGGTGAAGCTGACCCCGGTCCAGCACGGCGGGGGACAGGAACGCGACGTCCGCTCCGGGACCCTGGACACTGCGTCGATCGCCGCTTTCGCCGCAGCCGCCGCAGCCGCCACCGCCAAGCTCCCGGAGGAGGCCGCGCGGATCGCGGGGCTTCGGGACCGGTTGATCGGCGGAGTCCTTGCGGCGGTGCCTGAGGCGGTGCTGCGCGGGGCTCCCGGGGCCGGGCGGCTGCCGGGAAACGCACACTTCACCTTCGCCGGCTGCGAGGGGGACTCCCTGTTGTTCCTGCTGGACCTGGCCGGGGTGGAATCCTCCACCGGTTCGGCCTGTACAGCAGGAGTGCCGCGGCCCTCCCATGTGCTGCTGGCGATGGGCCTGGATGAGGACACGGCCAGGGGCGCCCAGCGGTTCAGCCTGGGGCATTCCTCCACCGAGGCCGACGTCGACGCGCTGCTGGCCGCGCTGCCGGGCGCCGTCGCCCGTGCCCGGCAGGCGGGCATGGCCGGCCACGAGTCCAGCATCCAGACCGCGGGAACAGTCGCCCGTGAGTCTGCACGTCAATCCCCTGGAAGGAGCTGATCCAGGAGCTGATCCAGCGGGACGGCGGGGTCGGCCAGCACCTCGGGTGCCAGCGCGGCCTTCGCTGTGATGAGTGCCTTGATCGTCTTTTGGGGCTTGTCGGACCGCGGCCAGTTCACGCTCATTCCCGCGACCACCTGGCCGTCGCGCTGCCAGAAGGCGAGAAATTCCTTCCCCTCCAGCGAGCCACGGATCGTTGGCCGCCCGGAGATGAGCGTCGGGAAGCCCGAATACTCCATGCTGACGTCGAACTGGTCGGTATAGAAATACGGGATCGTGTCCAGCACGGCGTCCTGGCCGAGCATGGCCTTGGCCGCCACCTTGCCGCCGTTGAGCGCATTGGACCAGTGTTCGCTGCGGTGGTGCTCCCCGGTGAAGGGGTGCAGGGCGTTGGCGACGTCGCCGGCCGCGTAGATCCCGGGGGTTCCGGTCCGCAGCGAGGCATCGGTGAGGATGCCGCCGTTCCGCAGTCCGATGCCGGCGGATTCGGCCAGGGCGACTTCCGGTACTACGCCGACCGCAATGATCACCAGGTCGGCGGGTAGGACGTCGCCGGCGTCGGTGACCACCCCTGTCACGCGTCCCGACTGGCCGGTTATCTCGGCCGCCGAGGCGGGAAGCCTGAATCGCACGCCGTTGGCCTCATGCAGCGAGCGGAAGAAGCCGCCCAGCTCGGAGCCGATCGCGGCGGCCAGCGGAACCTTCGCCGGCCCCAGCAGGGTGACGGTGTTGCCATAGGTGCTGGCGGCGGCGGCCAGTTCCATCCCGATCCAGCCGGAGCCGATCATCACAACATTCCGGCCCCCATCGACGAGGCCGGCGCGCAGACGCAGGCTGTTCTCCACCGTCCGGAAGGTGCTGACCCCGTCCAGGCCGCTGCCCGGCAGGGGAATGCTCCGGGGACGTGCCCCGGTGGCGAGCAGCAGCGAGGCGTACTCCAGCCGGCTGCCGTCACCGAGGCTCAGGGTGCGGGCGCCGGGGTCAAGGTGCGTGACCGGCTCACCCAGCCGCAGCTCGACGCCGTTCTCCGCGTACCAGCCCTCCGGAACCACGGGAAGCGCGTCATCGCCGGCCTTGCCCAGCAAGTACTCCTTGGACAGCGGTGGACGCAGGTACGGGTGGTGGGCCTCTTCGGCCACCACCACGACCGGGCCGCTGAAGCCCTCCGCCCGCAATGTCTTGGCTGCGGTGGCGCCGGCCAGCCCGCCGCCCACGATGACGATGCGCTCAACAGCCATGTCCGCTCGATTCCCGCTGGTGCGTAGTCAGTTTCTAAAACCGTCTATCCTGACGTTAGAAGCGCGGTGTGGTTCAGTCAAGGCTTTTGGGTGAGGATTCGGCGTGGCGATAGAATAGGGCGGCAGGTGTTGTGTTAGTCCTGCGGCCCCAGCAGGAACAACCCAGCAGTGAACAACGCAGCCGTGAACAACGCAGCCGTGATCAACAGTGCAGCAGTGAAAGCTGCCGCCTGCGACACCCGAACCCTAAAGAAAGCCAGTATGCGAGTTCTTGCAGCCATGAGCGGCGGCGTTGATTCCGCCGTTGCCGCAGCCCGCGCCGTCGAGGCGGGACACGACGTCGTCGGTGTCCACCTGGCGCTGTCCCGGATGCCGGGAACCTTGCGCACCGGCAGCCGCGGCTGCTGCACCATCGAGGACTCCCGAGACGCCTGGCGCGCCTGCGACGTGCTCGGCATCCCCTACTACGTCTGGGACTTCTCCGAGCGTTTCAAGGAGGACGTGGTCCAGGACTTCATTGACGAATATGCCGCCGGGCGCACGCCCAACCCCTGCATGCGCTGCAACGAACGGATCAAGTTCGCCGCGCTGCTGGAGAAGGCGATCGCGCTGGGTTTCGACGCCGTCTGCACCGGGCACTACGCCAAGGTGACCACTGACGCCGAGGGCAATCCCGAACTGCACCGCGCCGCCGACTGGGCGAAGGACCAGAGCTACGTGCTGGGCGTGCTGACGCACGAGCAGCTCAAGCACTCGATGTTCCCGCTGGCGGAGACGCCGTCCAAGGCGGAGGTCCGCGCCGAAGCCGAACGCCGCGGTCTTTCCGTGGCGAACAAGCCGGACAGCCACGACATCTGTTTCATCCCGGACGGCGACACCGCCGGATGGCTCGCCGAGAAGATCGAAATGACGACGGGCGACATCGTCGACGAATCCGGCGCGAAGGTCGGCGAGCACCCGGGCGCCAACGCGTTCACGGTTGGCCAGCGCCGCGGCCTGAAGCTGGGCACCCCGGCGGCCGACGGCAAGCCGCGGTTCGTCCTGGAAATCCGGCCGAAGGAGAACAAGGTGGTCGTCGGGCCCGAGGCCCTGCTGGCCATCGACGAAATCCGCGGCATCAAGGTCTCCTGGGCCGGGCTGCCGATCGCCGAGGTGCACGCCGGCGCGGAGTTCGACTGCTACGCCCAGGTCCGCGCCCATGGAGACCCCGTGCCCGCCACGGCCCGCATGGAACGCACTGGCCCCGGGGCGTCCGACGGCGGCGACGCCACCGGCGACGGCACCGGCGCCGTCGAGCACGGCAACCTTGTGGTCACCCTCACCGAGCCGCTGCGCGGCGTCGCCCCCGGCCAGACCGTGGTCCTGTACCAGGGCAGCCGCGTGCTGGGGCAGGCCACCATCGACGCCGCGCGTTCGCTGCAGCGCACCGCCCTCTAACACAGCCGCGCACCGGGCCCCGGTGGCTTCGAAGGAGCACCGCACATATTCGATGTGCGGTGCTCCTTCCGCGCTGCGCTGCCACTCCAGACGGCCCAGGCCCGCGGGCCTGCCGAAAATCCGGCTGGATTCCTGAAGAAAGTGATGACTTCCTGCCGTTCGTGTAAATTTTGTGTCTCATCTCACATGATGTAACGATTCACCAAATGGTTCTCTGGTTGAATCTAGGCATCAGGACAGCGCGCCGCCCACCGAGTCGTTCGTTTCACTTCGGGGCTGCGCACTAGTACTCATCGAACAGAAAGTTCACAGATGGCAATGAACAAAAAGGCCCTGCAGAGCGCCATCGCGCTCGCCGGGGTATCCGCCTTCGCACTGACTGCCTGCACCGGCCCTTCCGGTGGCGGCACGGCATCCGGCAGCGCCGCCGGCGGGGGCGCCATTACGTACGGCACGACGGACAAGGTCGTCACCCTCGACCCGGCCGGTTCCTACGACGCCGGCTCCTTCATGGTGATGAACCAGATCTACCCGTTCCTCATGAACTCGAAGCCCGGCACGGCAGAAGCCGTCCCCGACATTGCCGAATCCGCATCGTTCACTTCGCCGACCGAGTACACGGTCAAGCTCAAGTCCGGGCTGAAGTTCGCCAACGGCCACGCTCTGACGTCCTCCGACGTGAAGTACTCGATTGACCGCGTAGTCAAGATCAACGACGACAACGGTCCGGCGTCACTCCTCAGCAACCTCGCTTCGGTGGAGGCCCAGGATGACACCACGGTGGTCTTCACGCTCAAGGCCGGCAACGACCAGGTCTTCCCCAGCGTGCTCGGGACTAACACCGGGCCGATCATCGACGAAGAGGTCTTTCCGGCCGACACGCTGATGAGCGACGACGAAATCGTCAAGGGCAAGCCGTTCGCGGGCCAGTACACGATCGAGAGCTACAAGAAGAACGAGCTCGTCAGCCTCAAGGTCAACCCGGACTACCAGGGCCTGCTGGGAAAGCCAGCCAATGACGGCGCCACGATCAAGTACTACGCGGACTCCAACAACCTCAAGCTCGATGTGCAGCAAGGCAACATCGACGTCGCCGGGCGCACGCTGACAGCCACGGACGCCGCCGACCTCGAGAAAGATTCCAAGGTCACCGTCCACAAGGGCCCGGGTGGCGAACTGCGCTACATCGTCTTCAACTTCGACACCATGCCGTTCGGTGCCAAGACTGCCGACGCCGATTCCGCCAAGGCACTTGCCGTCCGCCAGGCGATGGCCAACGTCGTCGACCGCGACGCGATCGCCAGCCAGGTCTACAAAGGCACCTACCTGCCGGCCTATTCCGTTGTCCCGGATGGACTGCCCGGGGCAGCCAAGCCACTCAAAGACATGTACGGGGACGGCAGCGGCAAGCCCAGCCTGGACAAGGCCACGAAGGCCTTCAGTGATGCCGGTGTCACCGCTCCGGTCACCCTGAAGCTGCAGTACAACCCGGACCACTACGGCAAGTCCTCCGGCGATGAGTACGCCATGATCAAGGAACAGCTGGAGAAATCGGGCCTGTTCAAGGTCGAGCTGCAGTCCACGGAGTGGGTTACCTACTCCAAGGACCGCACCAAAGACGTCTACCCGGTCTACCAGCTCGGCTGGTTCCCGGACTACTCGGACGCGGACAATTACCTCACGCCGTTCTTCATCCCGGGCAACTTCCTCAAGAACCACTATGAGAACCCGGACGTCACAGACCAGATCAGCAAGCAACTGGTCGCCAGTGACAAAGCCGAGCGTGAAAAGTTGCTCAGCGACGCCCAGACGGCCGTCGCCAAGGACCTCTCCACGCTGCCGCTGTTGCAGGGCGCTCAGCTGATGGTCGCCGGCAAGGACATCAAGGGTGTTGAAAAGACCCTGGATCCGTCCTTCAAGACCCGCCTTGGAGTGATTTCCAAGTAGGTCCAATCCCCATCCGGTTCTTTCCAGCCGAGGAGGCGGGGCGCCTGCACGGCGTCCCGCCTTTCCTGCCGGTAGAGGACAACCGATTCCCGAAGCCCACGAGGCAGACGGAAACACACTTTTAGGTACCAATGACAACACTTATCGAGGCGCCGCCAACCGACGCCGACGGCCTGCTGCCGTCAAAGAAGAAGTCGTCCGGCGGGGGACTGGGCCAATACATCCTGATCAGGTTCCTCCTGATTTTTCCGACCATCCTCATCCTGGTCACCCTGGTGTTCTTCCTGATGCGGATCACCGGCGACCCGATTACGGCAGCCCTGGGCGGCCGGCTTCCGCCGGAGCAGCTGCAGGAGCGCATCCATAACGCCGGCTACGACCGGCCCATCTTCGTGCAGTACTTCGAGTATCTCGGACAGCTCCTCACCGGCAACTTCGGCACCACGCTCTCGGACAACCGCAAGGTCTCCGAGATGCTGACGACCTACGGCTCGGCCACCCTCGAACTCGCCATTAACGCCGTGCTCGTGGCGCTGCTCATCGGCATCCCGCTGGGCATGCTTGCCGCGCACCGGCGCGACAAGGCCCCGGACGCCGTGCTGAGGATCCTCGCCATCCTCTTCTACGCCACACCGGTCTTCTTCTCGGGGCTGCTGTACAAGCTGGTTTTTTCCGTCTGGCTGGGCTGGCTGCCCGTGGCCGGACGGGCCAAGACCTCCAGCGAACTGGCCCTCACGGCGCTCGAAGCGCCGACCGGCGTCTACTGGGTGGATGCGATCCGCAGCGGCAACATGGCCGCCTTGGGTGACGTGGTGGCGCACGCCGTGCTTCCCGCCACCGCACTGGGCCTGCTCACGGCGGGGGTCTTCCTGCGGCTCGTGCGGACCAACGTGATCGGCACGCTGGGCAAGGACTATGTGGAAGCCGGCCGTTCACGCGGCGTCAGCGAATTCCGCCTGGTCACGAAGCACGCCTACAAGCCGGCGCTGATCCCGATCATCACCGTGATGGGGCTGCAAATCGCCGTCCTGCTCGGCGGCGCAGTGCTGACCGAGACCACCTTCGAATGGAAGGGCCTCGGCTTCCAGCTGGCCACCTACCTGACGGCCCGCGACTTCGTGGCCGTCCAGGGGATCGTGGTCCTTCTGGCCGTGATCGTGGCCGTGACTAACTTCATCGTGGACATCGTCGCCGCGCTGATCGACCCCCGCGTGAGGTACTGATATGAGCACCCCTGACATTTCTGTCACCGTGAAGGACCCGCGTGCCCCTTGGTTCCGGCGCCTGCCGGTCGTTTCACACTTCAACAAGAGCGTCGGCCTGCAGCGGGGCATGCTCGTCGCCGGGCTCGTGCTGACCAGCATCTTCCTGCTGACCGCGATCTTCGCGCCCCTGATCGCCCCCTACGGCTTCTCCCAGATTTCCGACGCCGACGGCAGCTTCCCGGCGCAGCAGGCGCCCGGGGGCAAGCACCTCATGGGCACCACGGTCGGCGGCTACGATGTCTTCTCCCGGGTCGTCTGGGGGGCTCAGACCGCCGTCATGGTGATCGTTGTGGCGGTGGTCATGTCGATCTTCGTCGGTGTGATCCTGGGCCTGGTCAGCGGCTACCTCGGCGGTTGGCTGGACCGCATCCTCGTCGTGATCGCCGACGCCATCTACGCCTTCCCGTCCCTGCTCGTCGCCATCGTCATGGCGATCGTCATCAGCGGCGGAAGATCCAACCTCTGGGGCGGCATCCTGGCGGCGGCAATCTCCATCACCGTCGTCTTCATCCCGCAGTACTTCCGCGTCATCCGGTCTGAGACCATCCGGCTCAAGGCAGAACCATTCGTTGAATCGGCGAAGGTCGTAGGCGCCTCAAGCATCCGTATCATGAGCCGCCACATCTTCAAGAACGCCACCCGGACCCTGCCGCTGATCTTCACGCTCAATGCCTCCGAGGCCATCCTGACCCTTGCAGGCCTGGGCTTCCTCGGCTTCGGCATTGAACCCACATCGGCCGCAGAATGGGGCTTCGACCTCAACAAAGCTCTCGCGGACACCACCTCCGGCATCTGGTGGACGGGTGTGTTCCCAGGCCTGGCGATGGTACTCACCGTCCTGGGACTGACGCTGGTCGGCGAGAGCATCAACGACCTCAATGATCCCCGGTTGCGCGGGCGCAAGAAGGCAGCCTCCGGCAAGGGCGGACCCGATTCCACTGCCGGCGCGCAGGCTGCACTCGAACCAGAAGCGAGACTTCCATGACCACCAACATCGACCCGCACGGCCGCGGCGCCGGGCCTGTCCTCGACATCGACCACCTCAAGGTCACCTTCGCGACCGACGCCGGGGACGTGTACGCCGTCAAGGACGTCAGCCTCGAGGTCAACCCCGGCGAGGTCGTGGCAATCGTCGGCGAATCCGGCTCGGGCAAGACCGTCACCGCGAAGACCATCCTCGGACTGCTGCCGGAAACCGCCATCAGCTCCGGAGCTGTACTGATCAACGGCAACAACGTGATCAGCGTCAGCCCGGCCACGCTCCGGCAGATCCGCGGCCGCGACGTGGCCATGGTGTTCCAGGAGCCGTCGACTGCGCTCAATCCTGTCTTCACCGTGGGCTGGCAGATCGCCGAAGGCATCCGGGCCCACGCCGGCCACAGCGGAACCGGACGCATCAGTGCCAAGGAAGCCAAGTCGCGTGCCATCGAGGCACTCCGCAAGGTGGGCATCCCGGACCCGGAAACCCGGGTCAACCACTATCCGCACCAGTTCTCCGGCGGCCAGAAACAGCGCGTGGTCATTGCCGCGGCGCTGGCGCTGAACCCGGGACTGATCGTGGCCGACGAGCCCACCACGGCCCTCGACGTCACCGTGCAGGCGGAGATCCTGGAACTGCTGCGGGATCTCCGGGACCAGTACGGCACCTCGATCGTGCTCATCACCCACAACATGGGCGTGGTGGCGGACCTCGCCGACCGCGTCGTCGTGATGTACGAGGGCGACGTCGTCGAAGAGGCAAGCTCCCGGGTCCTCTTTGCGGAGCCGAAGCAGGACTACACCAAGAAGCTCCTGGCCGCGGTCCCGCACCTTGGCAGGAATTCGGCCTCGGAAGGCCTGACCGAGCGCGCCCACCAGGGCGGCAAGGTGCTGGTCGAGGCGAGGGACCTGACCATCGAGTACCCCGGCCGGCTGGGCAGCCCCGCGTTCAAGGCGGTGGACGGTGTCAGCTTCACCTTGTCCGAGGGCGAGGTCTTCGGGCTCGTCGGCGAGTCGGGTTCGGGTAAGACCACCATCGGCCGGGCCATCGCCGGGTTGAACCGGACCACGGGCGGCAGCCTGAAGGTGCTCGACTACGAGATGCTCAATCTGAAGGAGCGCACCTTCAAGCCACTGCGGAAAGACATCGGATTCGTGTTCCAGGATCCGGCCGCATCCTTCAACCCGCAGCTGACCATCGGCGACTGCGTCGCCGAACCGCTCATCATCCACAGCAACCCGACGCCGGCGCAGGCACGCCAGCGGACGCGTGAGCTGCTGGAATCGGTGCAGCTGCCGGCGTCGTACGCGGAACGGTTCCCGCACGAGCTCTCCGGCGGGCAGCGGCAGCGCGCCTCATTGGCGCGCGCGCTGATCCTGAACCCGAAGCTGCTGATCGCCGACGAGCCGACGTCGGCGCTCGACGTTTCGGTCCAGGCGAAGGTGCTGGAGCTGTTCAAGGAGATCCAGGCCGAATTCGGGTTCGCCGCCCTGTTCATCAGCCACGACCTCGCCGTGGTGGACATCCTGTCCCACTGGGTCGGGGTGCTCTACAAGGGCAAGATGGTGGAGCAGGGGCTCGGGAACCAGGTGATGGGCAATCCGCAGCACGACTATACGCGGAAGCTCATCGCGTCCCTGCCCGTTCCGGACCCGGATGAGCAGGCCCGGCGCCGGGAGGAATTCCGCGCCGTCCTGCACGGCTGAGAGCCTTCGGCGTCAGCGGAAGGACATGCCCACCGTTCAGATTGAACGGTGGGCATGTCCTTTGCCGGGACCGGACGCGGTCAGCGTGAGGTACGGCAGGGCGCCGCTTAACAGCAGGAACGATTGGCAGCAGTGCCCCTAGACTGGGTCAATGACCGAGCAGAACCACACTCATCCCGATGCCGATTCCTATGATCCTGGCGCCAGTTCACTGGCCGGCCAGGTGGATCCCGCGGTGATGGCTGAACTGTTGTCGATCCGCTCCAGCATCGACAACATCGATGCGACCCTCGTGTACCTTCTGGCCGAACGCTTCAAGGCGACGCAGAAGGTCGGCTTCCTCAAGGCCGCCCATAGGCTTCCCGCCGGGGACCCCGGCCGGGAGACGGCCCAGATCGCGCGCCTGCGCCGGCTCGCCGCCGAGGCGCATTTGGACCCCGGATTCGCCGAAAAATTCCTGAACTTCATCATCGGCGAGGTCATCCGCCACCACGAAGCGATCGCCGAAGACCATGAGGCCGCCGCCCAGGCAAACGGCTCCGGCTGTCCCGGTCCCGCGGGCCCTGCCGTCTCCGCAGACGCCTGAGATGGGTACCCCTCAGACTCAGACTCAGGCTCCGACTCAGGCTCCGGATCCGGGCCAGGTCACCGCCACAGCGCTCGGCCCGTGGCCCGGCGAAGACCCGGCCGAGGCCGCACGGATCATCCGGGGCGAACTCGGCAGCCCGCACCTGCCCTTCCTCGCCGAGCTCCCGGACCGCGGCGTCGGCTCCGACGCCCTCGGCCGGACCGCCTCCCTGCTGGTGGAGCTGTCCGTGGATGTGCAGCCCTATGGCTGGCGGATCGTGGACCGTCCCGGCAAGGACCTGAAACGGGCACGCTCTGCCCTTTCCACAGACGTCAACATCCTGGCCGACGTGATCGGCGCCGAGGACACGCCCGCCACGGACCTTAAGGTCCAGCTGCGCGGCCCGCTCAGCCTCGCCGCCGGCCTGCATCTTCACAATGGTGAGCGGGCGCTCATCGATTACGGCGCCAGGCGCGATATCGCCTCCTCGCTGGCGGCGGGAGTCGGCGGTTACCTCAGCCGGGTTGCTGCGTCGGCGCCCGGTGCCCGCATCATCGTGCAGATCGACGAGCCGGAGGTCGCCTCCGTGCTGGCGGGTACCATTCCGACGTCCAGCGGTTACCGGACCCTGCGCTCCGTCCCCGGCGAGGAGGCTGCCGACTCCTGGCGGTTGGTGATTGACGCGCTGCGGGCAGCGGGCGCTGTTGAAATCGTCGTCGCGGTCCCGGAAGTCGAGGCACCCTTTGACCGGATCATTTCCTCCGGGGCGGACGGGATCGCCGTCCCGCTGCGGGCCCTGACCTCCCGCCAATGGGAGCAGCTGGCCGGCGCCGTGGAGGCCGGCAAGCGGCTCTGGGCCGGCGCGCTGGACGTGGCCGCGCCGTCGGCGGTGTTGCCGCGCGTCGCCGACGTCGTCGAAACGGTCTGGCGCCCGTGGCGCCAGCTCGGGCTGCCGGCGTCCACGCTGAGCGCGCTGCGCGTCACTCCCTCGGAAGGGCTGGCGCGGCACTCGCCGTCGTCCGCGACGGCCGTGTTGACCCGGCTGACCCAGGTGGCGGACGGACTCAACCAGCTGGCCCTCGGCTGAACCGCCAAACGGCACAGACTGCAGCCAGGCCGAAGTGCTCAGACCCGGCTCTCCCAGCGGTCCGGCCTGGCGGCGTCGGGCAGGTAGCCGGGGGCGGTGATGCCCCCGGAGTAGGGCTCCAGCCGGTAGTCGAAGTGCCCGGCGTAGACCAGCACCAGGCCGATCTGCGGCTGGATCACCTTGACCTGGATCCGGTGTTTGCCCTGGCTGCCTTCCCGCGGCTCCCACCACTGCTCGGCGTAGGCTGTGGCATCGAAGGCGCGGGGCAACGGAATCCGCAGCGGCCCCAGGAACAGCCGCGACGCTTCCGAGACGCCGCGCAGCCGCCCCTCGGCGGTGACGCTGAGATGGAGGTCGGTGACGAGCCGCCGGTACCGGCCGACGTAATCGACGAGCCCCTTCCTGCTGCCGGAGTCCTCGAAGCTCGTGGTGTCGTGGAACAGCCGGGTGGTGCCGGGGAAGTAGAGCTCGCGGCGGGCCGTCAGGCTGGAGCGTCCGAACGGGTCCAGATGGGCATGGTTCTCGATCCGGAACGGGATGCCCTCGCCGTACTCCGGGAAGAAGGCTTGCTCGCCGCTCGTCAGGCGCAGCAGCGGACGCAGCCAGGGCTGCCGGCAGCCCACCACTTCAAACACACCCTCGCCGACGCCGTAGTGGCCCGAGCCGGGGACAAGCGAGAAGTAGTCCTGCAGTTCCGGCTGCAGCCGGGCAAAGTCGCGGCCGAGGGCGAGCTGATAGATCGGGGTGTTCACGGGAGCCTCCTGGTCATTCCGGTCGCCTGGTCATTCCGGTCGCCTGGCCGGAGGGGTGCCTGTCCACAGCATGCAGGACGAGCAGTCTCTTGTCACCACCGCATTGCCCGTGCGCGGAAGTTTCGGCCCCCGGGGAGTGCCCGCGCCATGCCGCGAAAACGCTGAATACGACAAAGCCATTTCAATAAGGGAATATATAACTATGAAGGCACGCATTCTGGTAGTGGACGATGACGAGGCGCTCGCCGAGATGATCGGCATTGTGCTGCGCAATGACGGCTTTGAGCCCGTCTTCTGCGCCGACGGCGGGCAGGCGCTCGAAGTGTTCCGTTCGTCGAAGCCCGATCTCGTGCTGCTCGACCTGATGCTTCCGGGCATGGACGGCATCGAAGTCTGCCGCCAGGTCCGTGCCGAGTCGGATGTCCCGATCGTCATGCTGACGGCTAAATCAGACACTTCGGACGTGGTCCGGGGGCTGGAGTCCGGCGCCGATGACTATGTGCCGAAGCCGTTCAAGCCTGCCGAGCTCGTGGCCCGCGTCCGGGCCCGGCTCCGACCCGGTGACCAGAAGGCGCCGGAAACCCTGCGCATCGCGGACGTCACCATCGACGTCGCCGGCCACCTCGTCAGCCGCGGCACCGAGCGGATCTCACTCACGCCGCTTGAATTCGACCTGCTGGTTGCCCTGGCCCGCAAACCGTGGCAGGTCTTCACCCGGGAGCTCCTGCTGGAGCAGGTCTGGGGCTACCGCCACGCCGCGGACACGCGGCTGGTCAACGTCCACGTCCAGCGGCTGAGGTCAAAGATCGAACGTGACCCGGAAGCCCCCGAAGTTGTATTGACGGTCCGTGGTGTCGGCTACAAAGCAGGTTCCTGAGCCCTCGGACGGCCGGCCCGCCGGCGCGACGGAACCGGCCCCCGCCCCTGGCGGGCAGCAACACGGTCCGGCCGACGGCTGGCCCCTCGTACGCTTCCGCACCAGAATCTGGCTCCGGCGCGCACTGATCATGGGTGTACGGGTCGCCCGACTGGTCCGGATCGGAGTTTCCGGACTACTGCCCGGCACCCGCTTTCTGCTGCGCTCCGTCCACCGGAAATGGCGCCGCTCGCTGCAGTTCCGCACGGTGCTGACGACGCTGATGCTCGCTGTCAGTTCCTTTGCCATAGTGGGCGCCTACCTCTCCAACCAGATTGCCAACAACCTTTTTCAGGAACGCCTTGCCCAAGCGGAGTCCGAGACGCGGTACAACGTCAAGCAGGTCCAGGACACGTTCGATGGCGCCCAGGTCACCGACCAGTCCAGCGTCATCACGCTCGTCTACGACACCCTGAACGCCGTCGAGGGCCGCGGCTCGGTGATCCAGCGCCGCTATGTCTTTGAAGCGATGCCGGAACAGACCAAGCCCCGCAACCGCTGGGTGGAATCGCGTGCCTCGGACCAGCTGACCATCAGCGTCATCCCGCCCGAGCTGCGCAAGGCCGTCCAGGACTCCGGCAAGGACCAGTTCTGGGCGTCCACGGAATTCCCGGTGGGTACAGAGGACCGCCCCGGCATCGCCGTCGGCAACAAGGTCACCTTCAACGGCACCGTCTACGAGCTCTACCTCATCTATGACCTCAACACGGCGCAGAAGACCCTCGACGAGATCCAGAACGTCCTGCTTGCCGGCGGTGCTGTGCTTGTGCTCATGATCGGTGCCGTCGCCTGGTACGTGACCCGCAACGTCGTGAGCCCCGTGAGCCATGCCGCCGTCGTGTCAGAAAAGCTGGCCGCCGGGCAGTTGCAGGAGCGCATGGTGGTCAAGGGCGAGGACGAGGTGGCCCGGCTGGGCGCCTCGTTCAACCACATGGCCGCGAGCCTGCAGGAACAGATCACGCAGCTCGCCACCTTGTCCCAGATGCAGCAGCGCTTCGTCTCCGACGTCTCCCATGAGCTGCGCACCCCGCTCACCACCGTGCGCATGGCCGCGGAGGTGCTCTACGATGCTCGCGACGATTTCGACCCCATCAACAAGCGCTCGGCCGAACTGCTGTACAACCAGGTGGAGCGGTTCCAGTCCCTGCTGGCGGACCTGCTGGAGATCTCGCGCTTCGACGCCGGTGTGGCCACGCTCGACGCCGAACCCACCGACATCGTCCAGCTCATCACCCACGTGATCGAGGGAGTCGCCCCCGTCGCGGCCGAGTACGGGTCCGAGGTCACCCTCAATGCCCCCGCGGGCAGCGTCATCGTCGAGACGGACGACCGCAGGATCGACAGGATCCTGCGCAACCTCATCCTTAACGCCCTGGAGCACGGCGAGGGCCGGCCGGTGAACGTATCCGTGGCGGCCAACGGCACCGCCGTGGCCGTGGCGGTCCGCGACCACGGAATCGGCATGAGTGCGGCGGAAGCGGCCCGCGTCTTCGACCGGTTCTGGCGCGCCGATCCGGCCAGGGCCCGGACAACGGGAGGCAGCGGCCTGGGGCTCTCCATTGCCGCGGAGGACACCAAGCTCCACAACGGCTGGCTGCAGGCCTGGGGTAAGAAGGGCAACGGGGCCAACTTCCGGCTGACCCTTCCGCTGCGCCAGGGCGCGACCATCACGAGGTCGCCACTCCAGCTGGAACCGGCCGACGTCGGACTCCCAGGTTCCGGGCCTCTTCGGACTATGCTGCTCCTCGACCCGGCGCCGGTCCAGGAGGGCCAGGCCGGCGGCACCGGGGATGCCGGAACCGGAACCGGGACCGGAACCGGGACCGGGACCGGGACCGGAACCGGGACCGCAACCGCGGGCACCGCCGCGGGAATGAAGGAGGAGTCATGAGGGGTTCCTCGAGGAAGCTCACGGTTTTCTGCGCCGCCCTGCTGGCAGCGGTCCTTCTCGTGCTGACGTCGTGCGCCCAGATCCCACGCTCGGGGCCGGTCGGCAAGAGCACGGACGAGAGCGCCGGAAACCCCAAGAATGCCCCCGTTTTCTTCCCGTCCGCGCCCCGCCCGGGCGCAGGACCCGAAGCGGTGATCGAGGATTTCTACCTCGCCGGCAGCGGCTACGAGGACGACTACGCCGTCGCCCGCCAGTACCTCACCCAGGCCTCCTCAGTTTCGTGGAAACCGGACCAGCGGGTACTCGTCTTCCGGTCCGCCCGGGTGGTGCGCACGGACGTCGAAAACGTGTTCAACTACGAACTGGATGTGGCCTACTCAGTCGATGCCGACGGCATCGCCACCCAGCTTCCCGCAGGCACGATGGAGAGCATTCCTGCCACGCTGACCCAGGTGGACGGCGAATGGAGGATAGCGGAGCTTCCGGACGGGACGGCTATCCCGGAAGAAACCTTCAAGGTGATCTACGGCGCCTATCCGATCTACTTCTACGACCCCACCTTCACCTACGCAGTCCCCGATGTCCGCTGGTTCATCAAGAAGAAGACCGTCAAGGCCATGACCAGCGCGCTCCTGGGCGGACCCGCCGCCTATCTCAAGGGCGCCGTCGTCAGCGCCTTTCCCTCGGGCATCAAGCTGGCCCGGGAATCTGTTCCGGTCGTCTCCGGGGCAGCCCAGGTGGATCTCACGGCGAAGGACCTGGTGGAGGCCTCCAATGAGGACAGGCTGCGGATGCAGACGCAGCTCGCGTTGACGTTCCGCAGCCAGCCGGACGTCATCAATGTGGAACTCCGGGCCAATCAGGACCTGGTGCGTGTCGAAGACAACGGATCGGTGCTTCCGCCGATACGCGACAAGAACGTCCCGGCCCGGCAGATCGCCGTCAGCAACAACGATCTGGTCCGGTACGAGAACAACAGGATCTCGCCGCTTCCGGACATCCAGTCCGTCGCCGCTCTCGTGCCCCGGGCCCCGGCGGAGTCTCCGGTCTCGCAATCGGCGGCATTCCTCAACGCCGGCCGCACGACCCTGTACTCCATCGTGCCGGGCCAGCCAGCCAGGGCACTGACCACGCGCGCCAGCCTGTCCAGGCCCTCCTTCGGACGCTATGACTGGGTGTGGACGGCCGGTCCGGGAGCCGGCGGCGCCAGCGAAGTCGTTGCCTACCGGCCCGTCGGCGTGGTCGAAGGTGCGGCCGTGCCCACGGTGTCACTGGCGCCGGGCTGGCTTGCCGGACGGACCGTCAAGGAGTTCAGGGTGTCCCGTGAAGGCGCGAGGGCGCTCGTTGTCTCGGAGCAGAACGGCAAGACCAAGGTCCAGGTGACGGGCATCATCAGGGCGGCCGACGGCACTCCGCGGGACCTCACCGCACCGATGACCCTCCTGACCGCCGCTGACCCGGACCAGGGGGTCTGGGTAGACGACACTACGGTCGCCGTCATGAAGGGTTCCGCGAGCGGCGCCGTGACTCCTGAACTGCTGTCCCTGACGTCCGCACTGCCGGAGCAGCTCGCGCCATGGCCGGGGCTCACGGCTCTCAGCGCCGGCAACGGCCCGGAGGAAATCTTCGCCCAGTCCGCCGAAAGCATCTTCCAGCGGCTGGGCAACGGCTGGTCGCCCCAGCTCAAGGGATTGATCGATCCGTCCTTCCCCGGCTGACCTGCGGTCTCCGCAGGCTGTCCACATAGCGGCGCCGGCAACTGTCGCCGCCAGCGGGGCCGCGCGAGCCTTGAAAGATGACGAAGTACATGTGGTACGGCAGGCGGCCGGCGGACCCGGACCTGGCCCTGCGGGAAGTCCAGCCGGCAAGACATCGTGGCGACTACCCGCGCGGACTGGTGCGGCTGGCGGACCGGACAGGCGCCGCAGCGGCTGAACTGCTGTCACTCGCCGCTCCGGTGGACTGCGTCTGCTGCGGGGCGGAGGACCTGGCTCTCTGCGGCGATTGCGCGCGGCAGGTCCGGCTGCTGACCCGGAACCCGTTCCGGGCCGAGGCGCAGGCGCCGGCGCTGATGGACATGGACGGCTCCGTGCTGCTTCCGGTTGTGGCGGCCGGCGCCTACCGCGGTGAGCTGGCGCAGGCCGTGCTGTCTTTCAAGCGGTACGGCCAGACGCAGCTCGGTGACGTGCTGGCCAAGGCCCTCGCCGGGGCCGTGAGCTCCGCAGCGGGGGATTCTGCGGCGCTTTGGCTGGTGCCGGTGCCCACGAGCAACAGCGCCTACCGGAAGCGGGGCTTCAGCCCGGTCCATCTGCTGCTCAGGAGGTTCATCCGGTACGCGCTTTCGGAGGCCGCAACGGGGGCCGGTCCCGTGGTCGTGGATGCCCTGCGGAAGGCGGGACCCCTGGCGTGGGCCCGGAAGTCGCGTGCTTCGGCGTCCGGTCTGCTGGGGCCGGGGGCCGCTCCGAAGTTTGGGACTGGAAAAGGCTGTGACGCTCTGCAGGGACTGGCCGGCGGCCAGAAAGGGCTGGGGCGCGGTGCCCGGGCGCAGCGGGTGCGGGGATCCATGCGCGCCAAGGGCGGCCTGTGGCCTCCGGAGCTGCGCGGACGGCCCTGCATCATCGTTGATGACGTGCTCACTACGGGCGCCACCCTTGCAGAGGCTGCCCGTGCCTTGCAGCTGGCAGGAGCCGTTGTCCGGGGTGCTGTCGTGCTCGCTGCGACACGCCCGCCGGTCGCGTCCGACATCGGAGCCGCTGACGGCATGGTGGCAGGCAAGCCGGAAGGGATGGTGGCGGACATGGAAAAAAATAAACCAAGAAAGGATGAATAAGAGGTGGCTATGAACTAACGTCGAAGATGGGTACCAAGAACAGATGTACCTGTCGATAGCGGCTCGGAAAGGGGCTCGACTGTCAGTCAGATCGGCCCCGGGAAGTGCCGCCGTCGTGTCACCGAAGTTATTTGGAGGGCACCATGGAGTTCATGATCAGCGGACGAAATCTAACGGTCTCAGACCGGTTCCGCGAGTACGCCGACGAGAAGATCTCGAAGATCACCTCGCTTGGCGACAGGGTCCAGAGGGTGGACGCGAAGGTCTCCAAAGAGACCAAGGCCCGTCAGGCCGATGAAATGCTCACCGTTGAGCTGACAGTCCTGGGCCGGGGCCCCGTCATCCGGGCCGAAGCCAGCGCCGCAGACAAGTTCGCCGCGTTCGATCTCGCCTACAACAAACTTCTTGAACGCCTGCGCAGGGCCAAGGACCGCAAGAAGGTCCATCACGGCAGGCACACCCCCGTGGCCGTCCGCGAGGCGACAGCCTCGCTGGAACCGGCCAGCACCACTGAGCCCCTCTACGAGGAAGCGAGCCACTGGGACGAACCGAAGCAGGCTCCCGCGGAGAAGTCTCCCTATGAGGTCGAGAACGACATCCCCGCCGGCGACTCGCCCGTGCTGATCCGCCGCAAGGTCTTCCCGGCGGCCTCCCTGACACTTGACGATGCGGTCGACAATATGGAGCTCGTCGGGCACGCCTTCTACCTGTTCGTGGACAAGGAAACCAAGGCGCCGTCCGTCGTGTACCGCCGCGACGGCTGGACCTACGGTGTGATTTCCCTCGACCAGACCTGCGAACCGGGCGAGACGCCGCCCGAAGAGAAGATCCTCGCCTACCGTTCCGAGGAGGAGCCGGCCAGCACATAAGCTGGCGCTGACTTTTCGACGGAGGGACTGGCATGCACGAATCGCTGAGCCTTAAGCAGGCCCGGCGGATCGCACTGGCAGCCCAGGGGTTGGACAAGATGCGGCCCGCCGGACCCGTGACTGCACGGGCGGTGGGCCGCACCTTTGCCCGCCTGCACCTGGTCCAGATCGACTCCGTCAACGTGCTGTCCCGGAGCCACTACCTCCCGTTCTTCTCCCGGCTGGGCAACTACGACCGCGGGATCCTGAACCGGATGGCCGGCACCCACCCGCGGCGCATGATGGAGTATTGGGCCCACGAGGCCAGCTTCATCCACCCCGACCATTTCCGGGACCTCGTCCAGTGGCAGAGCCGGAAATGGGTGGGAGCACACGCCATGGACCCGGAACTGCGGAACGGCGTCGCGTCCCGGGTGCTGGAGGCGCTCGCCACCGGGAAGCCCATGACCGCTGCGGAACTCACAGCCCGCCTTGGGCACGTCGAGGACAAGCAACAGGAAAACTGGGGCTGGAACTGGAACGCCGTCAAGAGGGTCCTGGAACACCTCTTCGAGGAAGGCCTGGTCTCCGCCGCTTCCCGCACCGAATCCTTCGAACGCCGCTACACCCTGACCGCCAAAATCCTGCCTGCGGGGCCCGATGGTCCTGGCGGGTCCGAGCCGGATCGGGCTGCCTCGATGGACCGGCTGATCGAAGCCGCCGCCCAGGCGCACGGGATCGGTACGGTCCGCTGCTTCGCGGATTACTTCCGGACCCCGCTGCGGGCGGCAGCCGTGTCCGTGGAGCACCTCGTCGGGGCCGGGCGGCTGCAGCCGGTCACCGTCGCCGGCTGGGACAAGCCGCTCTACCGGCACGTGCTGGCGAAGCTGCCGCGTGCGGCCACCGGCCGGGCGCTGCTGAGCCCCTTCGACTCCCTTGTCTTTGAGCGCCGCCGGCTCGAGGCACTGTTCGGCTTCCACTACCGGATCGAGATCTACACCCCGGAGGCGAAGCGGCGCTTCGGGTACTACGTGCTCCCGTTCCTGCTGCGCGACGGGATTGTGGCCCGGGTGGACCTCAAAGCCGACCGTGCCAACGGACTCCTCCTGGCGAGGGCCGCGCACGCCGAGCCGGACGCGCCGGCGGACACCGCCGTCGAACTCGCCGCGGAGCTGCGGCTCATGGCAGAGTGGCTGGAACTGGACCGGGTTGTTGTTTCCCCCACGGGGGATCTGGCACCGGCGCTCGCGGACGCCGTCACCGGCCGGAAAACGGTGTATCCGCTCTGAGGGAACAGGCGTAACCGGCCCTGCGTCTCTCCCGTAGACTAAACACGCCAGAATTCGGCAGCTTGAGACTGGGAGCAACTTCACGTGGCATCACTTATCGAAAAACTTCTCCGCACCGGTGACAAAAAAACCCTGAGGCAACTGCGGAACTATGCCGATTCCATTAACGCCCTGGAAAGCTCCTTCAAGACCTTCAGCGACGCCGAATTGCGTGAAGAGACTGACCGCCTCCGTGCCCGGCACGTCGACGGCGAAAAGCTGGACGAGCTGCTGCCCGAGGCGTTCGCCGCCGTCCGTGAAGCGTCCTCCCGCACCCTCGGCATGCGCCACTTCGATGTCCAGCTGATGGGCGGCGCCGCCCTCCATCTGGGCAACATCGCCGAGATGAAGACCGGTGAAGGCAAGACCCTGGTGGCCACCGCTCCGGCCTACCTCAACGCCCTCGCCGGCAACGGCGTGCACGTCATCACCGTGAACGACTACCTCGCCGAATACCAGTCCGACCTCATGGGCCGCGTCTACCGCTTCCTGGGCCTGAGCAGCGGCTGCATCCTGTCCAACCAGGACCCCGCCGTGCGCCGCGAGCAGTACGCCGCGGACATCACCTATGGCACCAACAACGAATTCGGCTTCGACTACCTGCGTGACAACATGGCATGGGACAAGTCGGAACTCGTCCAGCGTGGCCACCACTTCGCCATCGTTGATGAAGTGGACTCCATCCTCATCGACGAGGCCCGCACTCCGCTCATCATCTCCGGACCCGCCCAGGGCGACACCAACCGCTGGTACAGCGAATTCGCCAAGGTGGTCACGCGGCTGAAGCCCGAGGCCGACTATGAGGTCGACGAGAAGAAGCGCACCGTCGGCGTCCTCGAGGCCGGGATCGAAAAGGTGGAGGACTACCTCGGCATCCACAACCTGTACGAGTCCGCCAACACCCCGCTCATCGGCTTCCTGAACAACGCCATCAAGGCCAAGGAACTGTTCAAGCGGGACAAGGACTACGTCATCCTCGACGGCGAAGTGCTGATCGTGGACGAGCACACCGGACGCATCCTTGCCGGCCGGCGGTACAACGAGGGCATGCACCAGGCCATCGAAGCCAAAGAAGGCGTCGAGATCAAGGCCGAGAACCAGACCCTCGCCACGGTGACGCTGCAGAACTACTTCCGCATGTATGAAAAGCTCGCCGGCATGACGGGCACGGCCGAGACCGAGGCCGCCGAGTTCATGAGCACGTACAAGCTCGGCGTCGTCGCCATCCCCACCAACCGCGACATGACGCGGATCGATCAGGCGGACCTGGTCTACAAGAATGAGGCAGTCAAGTTCGACGCCGTGGTCCAGGACATCGCCGAACGGCATGAAAAGGGACAGCCGATCCTGGTCGGCACCACTAGCGTCGAGAAGAGCGAATACCTGTCCCGGCTGCTGGCCAAGGAAGGTGTCCGGCACGAGGTGCTGAATGCCAAGAACCACGCGCGGGAAGCCGCGATCGTGGCGCAGGCAGGCCGCAAGGCCGCCGTCACCGTGGCCACGAACATGGCCGGCCGCGGTACCGACATCATGCTCGGCGGCAATGCCGAGTTCACCGCCGTTGCCGAACTCGCCAAGCGCGGGCTGGATCCGGAGGAGAACTCCGAAGAATACGAGGCCGCCTGGCCGGCCGCCTTTGAAGCCGCCAAGCAGTCGGTCAAGGAAGAGCATGAAGAAGTCCTCGACCTCGGCGGCCTGTACGTGCTCGGGACCGAGCGTCACGAGTCACGCCGCATCGACAACCAGCTGCGCGGACGCTCCGGCCGCCAGGGCGACCCCGGCGAGTCCCGGTTCTACCTCTCCCTGACCGATGACCTGATGCGCCTGTTCAACTCCGGCGCGGCTGAGCGGCTGATGAACAGCTCGGTGCCGGACGACGTCGCGCTGGAATCCAAGCTCGTCTCCCGCGCCATCGCCTCGGCCCAGGGCCAGGTGGAGGGCCGGAACGCCGAACAGCGCAAGAACGTCCTGAAGTACGACGACGTCCTGAACCGCCAGCGCGAAGCCATCTACGGCGACCGCCGGCGCATCCTGGAAGGCGATGACCTCCATGAGAAGGTCCAGTTTTTCCTGGAAGACACCATCAACGCCTTCATCGAGGAAGCCACGGCCGAGGGCACCGGCGACGACTGGGATTTCAACCTGCTGTGGTCCAACCTCAAGACCCTGTACCCAGTGAGCGTCACGCCGCGCGACCTGATCGATGAGGCCGGCGGCAAGTCGCGGATTACGGTGGACTTCCTCAGGGAGGAGATCCTCTCCGACGCCCGCCTGGTCTACCAGGCACGCGAAGAGGCGATCGGCTCCGAGAGCATGCGCGAGCTCGAGCGCCGGGTTGTCCTGTCGGTGATCGGACGCAAATGGCAGGAACACCTCTATGAGATGGACTACCTGAAGGAAGGCATCGGCCTGCGCGCGATGGCCCAGCGCGATCCCCTGGTGGAGTACCAGCGCGAGGGCTTCATCATGTTCCAGGCCATGATGGAGGCCATCCGCGAGGAAAGCGTCGGCTTCCTGTTCAACCTTGAGGTCGAGGTGACCCCCGCTGAGGACGTGGTGATCGCCGACGCCGCGGGCCAGCACACGGAGCACCACGAGCCGCAGATCCACGCTGCCGGACTCGAAGCCCCTGAGAAGCCTGCCCAGCTGCAGTACACCGCTCCCGGCGAGGACGGCGCGGCCCAGACGCGGGTCGAGGCCAAGGCCTCCGGCCGCTCCGGAAACCCGGCCAAGGCCGCAGCCCAGGACGCCCCGCGCCGCGCCAGCAAGAAGAAGCGGCGCTAAGCCAGCCGCTGACGCACCATCGACGGCCATGGAAGGGGACCGGAACACTTGTTCCGGTCCCCTTCGGCTTCTCTCTCCTCCTTCCGTGAGCCCTGTCCTTCCGGGAGCCCCGGCCGTCTCTGGGCCTGACTGTGCGGCCTTACTGTGCGGCCTGCGGTGTCAGCCGATTTCCAGAGCCGTGACCCGCCAGACAAGCCTGCTACGTTCCAGCCGGAGAGCGACGGCGCGGACGCGGAGCTCGTCGACCACCACGGCACTGGCCTCATAGACGTCCTCGGAGACCTTGCAGGCCCGGACCGAGCGCACGGAGGGGTTTCGGTGCAACCGTCCGGCGGTCGGAGAGTTCCCGGACGCCACCCGCCGCGTCAGGGCCGCCCGGTGTTGCAGGGCCGCAAGGCAGCGTTCGTCGAGCCGCCGGGCCAGCTGCTGGACCGGCCGTGTACCGGCAAGGACCTCGATCGCGGCCTGGACCGTGCCGCGGCAGATTGTGCAGATTTCGCGACCCTCATCCACGACTTGCAAGGGTGCACGATGTTCCGCCGTTGCAGTGTGCGGAGCTGCCGCGCGGCCCGGCGCCGGGGCAGCACCAGCGGGGACCACGCGGAGAGGGGTGCGGGGTGATGCTGGGGTTGCCGCGAGTGCGCGGATCCCGGTGTTGGCGCTCATGGTGGTTCCTTTGCTGTTGGCTGTTGCTGGATTCCTGTGTTGCTGCGTTTCTCTCTTTGCTGAAGGTCTTTGGCGCCGAGGCCCCGCCGAGCGGTGCCTGGTGCGTCGTGGCCGTGTTCCCGGCGTCGGCCTTAGTCTCCAGGGGGAAGTCTGAGGACCTGGCCCGGACGCAGGAGGTGGGGGCTCTCTCCGATGATCGCCCGGTTGGCCTGATACAGCCGGGGCCACTCCCGGGCAATGTCGACGTCCGACGCGAACGGCCCGAGCCCGGCCGCGGCCAGGCTCCAGAGTGAATCCCCGGAACGGACAGTTACCTCGGCGCGTGATCCCGCGGGATCTTGCGTGCGGAGCTGACGCGCCGCCAGTGGGCCGGGCTCCACGGCGGGGGCGCGGGGCGTCCATCGCGCGGTGACGTCAGGCCCGGGAGCGGCGGGACTCGTCGCGGGACCGGTCGCGGGAGCAGGGGCGGTTGTTTCAGCCTGGGAAGCCGGGGCGGCAAGGTCGAGCATGCGGCGGGGGAGAACCAGGCCTTTGGCAGCCGCTGCGGTCGGAGTCCACTGCGCGGAGACGGCCGGCCGGGGGAAGGAACCGGGGTCGGGGCGCGGGGGCGCCGTGGCCGCGGTGGCCAACGGTGCCGCGAGGAGCTGGAATCCGACGGCGGCCAGAGCGAGGCGTCGCATGAACGCGGGGCTGAATTTGCTTGTGGCCGTCGCGGCGCGGGTCCTGCCGCTGCGCTCAAGCAGCGCCGCAGCCACCGCGGCCGTAAGCGACATGACCCACCACGTGATCACGATCAGGCCGGTGGTGTTGGCGATGATGCCGAGCTGGTCCTCGAACGCCAGCGACTGCTGACGCGCCGAGGAGGAACGCCAACGCTGCACGAGGCTGCTTCCGGTTCCTGCCAGGAAGAAACCCAGCAGCAGAATCACAACGGCCAGTGCGGCGTCGGTCGCCGGGAGGTGCCGGGGCCCCGATCTCCGAGGCGAAGACTCTTCACTGTCCATGACGTCCACTTTCGTTTTCATTGAATGTCGTTTGATGCAGTTTGATCCGTTTTGATGCATTTATAAGAGTGTGATCCACGTCGTGGTGATTTGTCTAGGACCTGCCGGAATTGTGTGGATTGACCCCGAATGAGCGCGCGCCTACGCTGGCGTCATGCGTTGGGACACCCTGTTCACAGATCTGGAGGCACAACTGGCCGCCAGCGAGCGGCTTGATCTGGATGCTGAAATCGCGGAGCGGATGCGCGCGGAAGCGGCGGCCGTGGAGTTGGCAGACAGGCTCCGCGGATCACTCGGCCTGCCGGTCAGCGTCCAGCTCTCCTCCGGAACGGTGTTCGGGGGCACCCTGAGCCACGCCGGCAGTGAGGCGCTGGTCCTCAATGAGCCACTGCACCAGGTCTTGATCCCGTACGCGGCCGTGGGCCAGTACCTCGGGTTGTCCAGCCTGGCGGTTGGCGAACCATCCAGAGTCCGTCAGCGGCTCGGCCTGGCCAGCGCGTTACGGGGGCTGGCGAGGGACCGGACGCGCCTGGCAGTCCTGGCAGTGCGGAGCGCGGCCGGAGAAACCCCGCTCCATGGCGTGATCGACAGAGTGGGGCGCGACCACCTGGACCTCGCCGCGACGGAGGAGGGGGAGGACCGGCGTGCGGCCAACGTGCGACAGATGGTGACCATCCCATTTTCCGCGTTGGCGGCACTCAGATCGGCCCGGACCGCGGAGGCATAGCGGGCTGGTGTCAGCGGAAAAGCCCCGAGCGGGAACTCTCGCCAGAGCGGCGCGGCGCCGCAGGGCCGCAGGCTCACACGGTCTTGGACTTGGCCTCGGCGATCATGCGGCTAGCCTCGGCGTAGCGCTCCTCGATGTATTGCTCGAGCATCTTTTCCTCCACACGCCACTGGCCGCGGCCGCCCACCTGGATTGCTTTGAGCTCGCCGCTGCGCACCAGCGCATAGGCGGCCGGAGCATTGATCTGGAGCTGCTCGGCAACATCTGCCAGGGTGAGGAATCGGGGCATAACTCCATTTTGCCACCGATGGGTTCATCTGGTGCCGTTATCCACACATTGAAGTTGTTTGGCGCCGCATCTTCCCGTCCGGGCCTGCAAGACGTCACAATGAGGGTTCCCGGCACCACCAGCCGGGGTGACAGACAGGGAGCGGGCGCATGGGCGTGAGCACGGTGGCCGGCGGTGCGCGGCTGAAGAAGCCTTCATGGAAGGATCCCCGTCTCGTCGTCGGAATCCTGCTCGTGCTCGCCTCGATGACAGGAGTCATCTCGCTGGTGGGGGCAGCCGACCAAACCACGGAGGCGTACGCCGCACGGGAACCGATCGCCGTCGGTGAGAAAGTAACTGCGGACAAGCTGAACCGGGTAAAGGTCCGCCTCGGCGACGTCGAGCCGCACTACCTGACTCCGGAGGCGGGCCTGGGCGAAGGGCTCGTCGCAGTTCAAAGGATCGGCAAGGATCAGCTGGTGCCGCGTGACAGCATGGGGCGGCTCGACCTCCTGGACCGCAAGCCGGTTTCCGTCACCATCGACGAAGTCCTTCCTGGACAGGCTGTGGCCGGCTCCAGGGTGGATGTCTGGGTGGCCCTTCCGGATACCCGCAACGGCTTCAGCCAACCCGTCCTGCTGCTCCCGGGGGCGGAAATCGCCCAGATCACTCCGGGCAGCACCGCTCTCGGTTCTGCGCGGTCAACTGTTGTGATGGTTTTGGTCAAGGACAGCCAAATGCCGGAATTGCTGGGGGCGCAGGCCAACAAGGCAAAAATATCGGTCGTCTGGAATCCGGGCGGTACCTCCCAATGAGCATTCCGGTCGTGACCGTCGGGCGTTCGAGCGAAGACCTGGTGGGCGGGCTGGAGCGCCTCCATGGGCCGGTGTCCGTCGTCAGGCGATGCAGTGAACTCGCGGAACTGCTGGCTGCCTGCCAGAGCGGACTGGCCCGGGCTGCCGTCGTGGCGGAGGGCAGCGAGGAGTTGTCGGCGTCGCTGGTGGACCGGCTGTCAGCCGTCGGGGTAGCTGTCCTGGCTCTGACTGACAATCCGGCGGAAATGACCCGGCTGCGGGGGATAGGGGTGGTCGCCGAGTTGCCTGGCGTCGACGCCGCCGCCCTTGCCAGCCTGATCACCGGGGCAGTGGCGCAGCTGAGCGGAGCGGGGCCCCGACCGGCGTTGGGAGCCGACCTCGCCTTCACCGGGGCCGGGACCGCACTCCGCCCGTCCGACGGCGGTGCGGGCCGTTCCCCGCATGGTTCAGGGAACGGGCAGATCATCGCCGTCTGGGGCCCCGCAGGCTCGCCGGGCAGGACCCTCATAGCTGCCAACATCGCCGGGGAAATCGCCGCGGAAGGCAAATCAGTGCTGCTGGTTGACGCCGATAGTTACGGCGCCAGCGTCGCGGCCATGCTCGGGCTGCTGGATGAAGCGGCCGGGCTGGCGCAAGCCTGCAGGCTTGCAGACCAGGGCCTGTTGGATGGAGACGCGCTGCGCAGGATCGCCACCCCGGTGGCCATCAAGTCCGGGACCTTCCGGGTGCTCACCGGGATCACCCGCGCGGACCGGTGGACGGAGCTCCGCGCCGCCGCGCTCTCCCTGGTGCTGGACCGGGCACGGGAGGTGGCCGACGTGACGGTCATTGACACCGGTTTCTGTCTGGAGGCCGATGAGGAGCTGAGCTTCGACACCATGGCTCCACGCCGGAACGCGGCGACACTGCGAAGCCTTGAAGTGGCGGACACGGTCTTTGCCGTCGGCGCTGCGGACTCTATCGGCGTGCCTCGGCTGGTCCGGGGGCTGGCCCAGCTGGAAGCCGCCGTTCCGCAGGCGTCACCGCGGATCGTGATGAACAAGGTCCGCGCCGCCGCTGTGGGACGGTCCCCTGAGCGGCAATTGCGCGAGGCGTGGGAGCGGTACGGACCGGGGCTGGCGCTCTCCGGCTTCGTTCCGGCGGACACCGCAGCCGCCGATGCGGCGCTGCTGGCTGGCTCGCTGCTGCTCGAAACTGCGCCGGACTCCATGCTCCGAAGGGCCATTGCCAATCTCGTTTGTGCACCTGCCCAGCGAAATCGCAAATCCTCTGTGTTTTCTTCCACAGCAAAGCTCCTGTCAAAAGGCTAGGCTCGCCGTAAGGGCCGCAAAGAGGCGGCCATGAACTTTTTGATGGAGGCGTTTGTCGATGTCGTCTGGGTCCAGCGTGGAGGATCAACCCGTTTCGATCGGTGCCGGGGAAGGGTATCTCGGGGACTATTACGAGCACCTTGCCGAGGACGACTCCCGCGGGTATGCGCACGAAGTACTGACGGCCAGGGCCGAGACGCACCGCCAGGTCGCGGCCCAGCGGCTCCCCGGCATTGCCAACATCTCCGTCGTTGACGAGCCGGACTGCAGCGTCGTCTACATCGTCACGGATGACATGCCCTTCCTCGTGGACTCCGTCAACGCGGAACTGGTCCGCCAGAAGGCCCCGATCCACCTGGTGATGCACCCGCTGTTCGTCGTCACTCGCAACCGCGGCACCGGCGAGCTCGTCAAGATTGCGCGCGTTCCTTCCCACCTGGGCATCTCCAGCGGTGATACGGCCGCGATGCCCAACCTGTCCCACCTGATCGCTGAGGGCGACAACGCATCCCACATGGAATCGTGGATCGCCGTCGAAATCGACCGCGCAGGCGACACCAAGCACGGGGAACTGGTGGAAGGTCTCGGCCGGGTACTGGGTGATGTCCGCGCCGCCGTCGAGGACTGGCCGAAGATGCGGAATAAGGCTCAGGAGATCGCCCGGGACCTGGACAAAGTGGCCAACCCGGCTCAGATCGCTGAACTCCGCCAGGCGCAGGCGCTGCTCCGCTGGCTGGACGACGGGAACTTCACGTTCCTTGGCTACCGCGAATATGACCTCAGGAACGAATCGGGCGAGGACGTCCTGGAACCGCGGGATGAGAGCGGCCTTGGCCTGCTGCGCGGCGCAGCCGACACCCCGCACCAGATCCAGCACCTCACCGAAGCCGGCCGGAAGAAAGCCCGCGAAAAACGCGCGCTCGTGATCACGAAGGCCAACTCCCGCTCCACCGTGCACCGCCCGGCCTACTTGGACTACATCGGGGTCAAGAGCTTCGACGCGGCCGGCAGCGTCAACGGTGAACGCCGCTTCATCGGACTCTTCGCCACGACGGCGTACGCCGGATCCGTCCGCGACATCCCGGTGGTCCGCGAAAAAGTGGCCGCCGTGCTGCGCGACGCCGGCTTCCCGCCGGACTCCCATTCCGGCAAAGACCTGCTGGGCATCCTTGAAACCTACCCGCGCGACGAGCTCTTCCAGATTGAAATCCCCGACCTCGCCGCCATCGCCACGGGTATCCAGCGGCTGCAGGAACGACGCCGGACCCGGCTGTTCCTCCGGCCGGACATCTACGGCAGGTTCATGTCCGCCGTCGTCTACCTTCCGCGTGACCGGTACACCACGAACGTGCGCCTGCGCATTGAGGAGGAACTGCGGGAGACATTCAACGCGGTGTCCATCGACTACGAGGCCCGGATGACCGAATCCGCGCTGGCGCGGCTCTTCTTCCGTATCAGGCTCCCCAAGGGCGCTGATGTCAGCAACATCAGCAGCGACGAGCTGGAGAAGCGCCTCGTCCGGGCGGCACGGTCCTGGGGCGAAGGCATCTCCGAGGTCCTCCGCGCCACCGCCGACGGCGGCAGGGCAGCAACCGCGGGGGCAACCACCGCCGGGGACAACACCACCAAGGAACTGGCTTCGATCTGGGCCGAGGCCTTCCCGGCCAGCTACCGGGTCGACTACGAAGTGGAAGATGCCCTGGAGGACATCGCCCGGTTCGAGAAGTACGGTGCTGCTGCCGAGCGGGCCGGCGAGGGCGTCAAGGAAGAGCCCGGCGTCCACGTGTACATGCCGGAAGGTGCCGGCGCCACGCTGGAGGAAGACGCCCGGGTCAAGCTCTACATGCTGGAGCCCAAGAGCCTCAGCCAGATCCTGCCGTACTTCCACAACCTTGGCCTGGAGGTGCTGGACGAGCGACCCTTCGAGATCGAGACGTCGGATCACCGCGACTTCTTCCTCTATGACCTCGGCCTGAAATACCCGGCCGGGGTGGACCCCCTGACGACGGGCCAGCTGCTCGCGGCGTCTTTCGGCGCCGCCGTGTCGAGTGCCGTGGAATCGGACACCTTCGACCGTCTGGTGCTGCGTGAACGGATGCACTGGCGGCAGGTCATCGTGTTGCGTGCCTATGCGAAGTACATGCGGCAGATGGGCAACACCAACTCCTTCGAGTTCATGTCGGACACGCTGCTGGCCAACGCGGATGTCACCCGCGGGCTCAGCGCCCTGTTCGAGGCCCGTTTCGATCCTTCGCTGGGTGAGGACGAACGCCGGATCAGGCAGGGCGAGGTCCGGGCCGAACTGGACGCAGCCATCGAACAGGTGGCGACTCTCGACGCCGACCGGGTCCTGCGCACCTTCGCGAACCTGATCCAGGCCACGTTGCGGACGAACTACTACCAGAACAAGACCCACGTCAGCTTCAAACTGAATCCCGCCGCCATCGACGGGCTGCCGTTCCCGCGGCCCATGTTCGAGATCTGGGTCTACTCGCCCCGCGTCGAAGGCGTGCACCTGCGCTTCGGCAAGGTGGCCCGCGGCGGCCTGCGCTGGTCGGACCGCCGCGAGGACTTCCGCACGGAGATCCTCGGCCTCGTCAAGGCGCAGACCGTCAAGAACGCCGTGATCGTTCCCACCGGAGCCAAGGGCGGCTTCTACGCCAAGCAACTCCCGGACCCGGCGTCGGACCGGAGCGCCTGGCTGGCCGAAGGCATCGATTGCTACAAGACCTTCATCCGCGGCCTGCTGGACATCACGGACAACCTCATCACGACGCCGCACGGCGAGGCGCTTGTGCCGCCGGCCGGCGTCGTGCGCCACGACGACGACGACTCCTACCTCGTGGTGGCGGCCGACAAGGGCACGGCGTCGTTCTCAGACATTGCCAACGGCCTCGCCGCCGAATACGGCTTCTGGCTCGGCGACGCCTTCGCGTCCGGCGGCTCGGTCGGCTACGACCACAAGGCCATGGGCATCACCGCCCGCGGCGCCTGGGAGTCCGTCAAGCGCCACTTCAGCGAGCTGGACCTGGACACGCAGTCCGAAGCGTTCACGGTCGTCGGCGTCGGCGACATGTCCGGCGACGTTTTCGGCAACGGCATGCTGCTCTCGAAGCACATCCGTCTGCTGGCGGCCTTCGACCACCGGCACATCTTCCTGGATCCGACCCCGGACGAGGCCGTGTCGTTCACGGAGCGTCAGCGGCTCTTCGAACTGCCCCGCTCCTCCTGGGACGACTACGACAAGTCACTGATCAGCGCAGGCGGCGGCGTGTTCGCACGCCAGGCCAAGACGATTCCCGTCTCGGCACAGGTGAGGGCGGCGCTGGGGCTGCCGGACGGCACGACCCAGCTGAGCCCGCCCGAACTGCTCCGCACGATCCTGCTGGCCCCGGCCGATCTGCTCTACAACGGCGGAATCGGCACCTACGTCAAGGCGAGCACCGAAACGAATGCCGAGGTCGGCGACAAGGCCAACGACTCCATCCGGGTCGACGGCCGCGATCTGCGGGTGAAGGTCGTCGGCGAAGGCGGCAACCTGGGCATGACGCAACGCGGACGCATCGAGGCCGCGCTCCAGGGCGTCATCCTGAACACCGACGCGATCGACAACTCGGCCGGCGTGGACTGCTCGGACCACGAGGTCAACATCAAGATCTTCGTCGATCGGATGGCGGCGGCGGGAAAGCTTGACCCCGCCGAACGAGCCGGATTCCTGGCCTCGATGACGGACGAAGTCGGCCGGCTGGTGCTCCAGGACAACATCGACCAGAACATCCTGCTGCTCAACGACCGCATGCGGGTCTCCGAATGGAGTCCCAGCTACGAACGCCTGATGGACTGGCTGGAGAAGTCGGCGGACCTGAAGCGCGATCTGGAGGCACTGCCCACCACGGAGACGCTGCAGGAGCGCCTCGAACAGGGCCAGGGGCTGACGGCGCCGGAGCTTTCCGTGCTGGCGGCCTACGCCAAGATCGAACTTGCGACGGCGCTGCGGGACAGTTCGCTGTCCGAGGATCCGTGGTTCCGTGAAACGCTCCGGGCATACTTCCCGAAGCAGCTGCGGGAGAGGTTCGACGCCGAACTGGACACCCACCCGCTGCGCCGGGAAATCATCGCGACGGTGGTGGCCAACGACATGATCAACATGGGCGGTATCACCTTCGTGTTCCGGGCGATGGAGGAGACCTCGGCCACCGAGGCCGCCGTCGCCAAGGCGTTTGTGGCGCTCCGCGAGGTCTATGAGCTGGACATCATGGTCGGGGAGCTCAATGAGCTTCCGGCTTCCTTCCCGACCGAGCACTGGAGTACCGTCCACCTGGACATCCGCCGGCTCCTGGACCGGGCCGTCCGCTGGGTTCTGAGCCAGAGCAACGCGTCCCGGCCGATCGCCGAGATCGTCGGAGAGTTCAAGCCGCTGATGGACCCGATGCGTGCTCGGCTGCTCGACTATCTGCGGGGCGACGACCGTGCCCGGGTGTCTGCATGGCTGGAGAAGGCGCGCAGCTGGGAACTGCCGGAAGACCTGGCCCACCGCTGGGCGGAGCTGTTCGAGAGTTTCGTGCTGCTGGACATCGCCAAGATCGTCCACGTCAGCCCGGAGCCTGTGGAGAGCATCGCGCATGTCTACTACACGGTGTTTGACCGCTTCCACGCGGATTCCCTGCTGGAACGCATCACCAAGCTGCCCAGGAAGGACCGTTGGCAGGCGCTGGCACGCGCGGCCCTGCGCGATGACCTCTACTCGACCGTGTCGGACATGACGACCGCGGTGCTGGAGTCGACGCCTCCCGGAACCCCCGCGGAGGAACGGCTGCAGCTGTGGGAAAGCCAGAATGTCGAACAGCTGGACCGTGCGGGGCGCATGTTCGACGAGGTCAACGCCCTCGAGGCCGATGACATGGCCTCCCTGTCGGTAGCATTGAGGCTCTTGAGGTCAATCGTTCGACGCTAGGAGCGCCTTGCTGCTCGCCGCGTCGCAAATGGAGGTGCTGTGGCAATCTTTACGGACCCTATCAGGGAGCATGCTGATTTCGGCCCGGGGGATGCCGAGTGGCTTCACCTCCTGGTCGGCGACTGGCAGATGGTCGCCGACCTGGCGTTCGCAGACCTGGCGCTGTGGTTTCCGCATCCCGAGTTCGGCTATGTGGCGCTGGCCCATGTCCGCCCCTCCACCACGCATACGGTGTTCCACGCCGACTTCGTGGGGGAGGGGATCAGATCGGACCTGAGGCCGCTGGTCGACAAGGCCTGGGAGAGCCGCACCATCGAGCGCTCAAATGAGACCAACTGGAGCAGCGACATGGCCCTGCGGGTCGAGGCTGTGCCGATGGTCCGCAACGGCCGGACGCTGGCCATCGTCACGACGCACATGGACCTTTCCAGCTCGCGCATGCCGTCCCGGCTGGAGCTGACCTACCGGCAGTGCGCCTACGACCTGCTCCGGATGGGCACCCTGGGACTGTGGCCGGACTTTGCCTCCCCCACCGGCTCGCGCCGCGGCGCACCCCGGGTGGGGGACGGCCTGATCCGGCTCGACGCCGAGGGGATCGTCCAGTATGCGAGCCCCAACGGGGTGTCTGCCTTCCGGCGCCTCGGCGACGGCGAATCACTCGAAGGCCGGAGCCTTGCCGAGGTGACTGCAGGGCTCCTGAAGGACCGGCGCCTGGTCGATGAAACGCTGCCGCTGGTTGTCACCGGACGGATGCCGTGGCGCAGTGAAATCGAATCGCGGGGTGTCAGCCTGTCGCTGCGGGCCATTCCTTTGCGCGACGAAGAGCAACGGTTCGGGGCGCTCGTCCTGTGCCGCGACGTCTCGGAGCTGCGGCGGCGGGAGATGGAACTCGTCACGAAGGACGCCACGATCCGCGAGATCCACCACCGGGTCAAGAACAACCTGCAGACCGTGGCCGCGCTGCTGCGGATGCAGTCCCGGCGCATGGTCAGTGACGAGGCCAAGCAGGGGCTCGAACAGGCCATGCGCCGGGTCGCGACAATCGCCCTCGTGCACGAAACGCTGTCCCAGGGCCTCACCCAGAGCGTCGACTTCGATGAGCTGATCGGGCGCCAGTTCCGTCTCTCCGCGGAGGTGGCCTCGCCGTCGCAGCAGGTGAAGACGCAGCGCTCCGGGCTGTTCGGCGAGCTGCCCAGCGACTTCGCCACCCCGCTGGCCCTGGTCATCAACGAGCTGGTGACCAACGCCGTCGAGCATGGGCTGGAGGGGCGGGCCGGCACGGTCTGGCTGATCGCCAACCGCTCGGAAGGCGAGGACGGTGAGGAACTGCTGACGGTGACCGTGGCGGATGACGGCGTCGGCATTCCCGAGACGCCTTATGCGGAAGGCCTCGGACTGCAGATCGTGCGCACCCTCGTCACCAGTGAGCTGGGCGGCAGCATCCGGTGGTCAGCGCGGGAGGGCGGCGGCACCGCGGTGCAGATCGTGCTGAGCCTGGCCACCCGCTGAGCCGGCGCTGTTAACCGCGCAAGGGCCGCAGACCCTGGGGTCTGCGGCCCTTGCTGCAGTCCCGCCCGCAGGCGGAAACGTGCCGCCCGAAGGCGGAAAAATCAGGAGGCGCGGCGGGCGCGTGCTGCGCGGCGCTTCAAGGCGCGGCGTTCGTCCTCGCTCATGCCGCCCCAGACGCCGGCATCCTGGCCGGATTCAAGCGCCCACTGCAGGCAGGTATCCACTACCGGGCAGCGCCGGCAGACGCTTTTGGCTTCCTCGATCTGCAGGAGGGCAGGGCCGGTGTTTCCTACCGGGAAGAACAGCTCCGGGTCCTTTTCAAGGCACGCTGCGCGGTTACGCCAATCCATGCTGATCAGTCACTCCATTCCTGGGAACTCGTTAAATGCCTTTGTGAAATTATTCACTAGAGGCTTCATAAGAAAGGGGCCCTCTGGGGCCCCCTCGGTCATCTGGATTAAGCGTGTCACGTTAACGCTGTGTAAACAAGGGGTAATTGGGTTCGACATGCCACCGGATCGTGAGCGATGCATCACATGGGCTGGCGGCGCCCTCACATTCAGACGACTATGTCCGGTACTGTGCCAGTGTGTCAAGACCGTCTGAGAACCCTTCCGAACCTGCCGGACCCGGCGCGGGCGGTCCTCCCGGGCGGGGTGTGCGGCCGGCCGGAATAACGGTCATCGCAGCAATTGTGGCGCTCGAGGCGGCCGCCCTGCTGATTGCTGCCGGCTGGTACGGAAGCCAACTGCTGACGGGAGCCCCGGTGCTCTCGTTCTGGGGCGCGGTATTCACGCTGGGATTGCTCCTTGGGTCTTCCATCTGGCTCTTTGCCGTGGCCCGATTCCTGTTCGGCGGATACCGCTGGCCGAGGGCGGGAGCCCTGGTGGCCCAGCTTTTCGCCCTCACCATCGGCTTCCCCACCCTGACTGGCGGATACCCTCTGGCGGGACTGGCCATGCTCGTGCCGGCCGCCGCCGCGATCGTGCTGCTGTTCGACAAGAGAGTCATCGCCTTCGCGTCCCGGACCGGCGGCGCCCCTCCGGCCCTGTAGCCACTTTCCGTCACGGCACAGCTTCCGGCGTGGCCCTGCCGGCGGCAGGATCCGCGGCCAACTGTACTGCCATGGCCTGCCCGTCGGAGATCACGACGGCGCGTCCGGCCGGCGGGCTGGCCTCCAGCTCAAACCGGACCCCGAAAAGGTCTCCATCCATGAGGCTTCCGGGGCAGATCAGTACTCCTTTTCCGTGGCTGCGCGCGCAATGCGCGAGGGGGACGCGCTGCTGAAGAGCCGGACTGAAACCGGCAGCAAGGATCACCGTCCAGCCGAGGCTGTTGAGGCCGAGCAGTTCACGGTTGGTTTCCTCGGACTGCAGGTCGAGATCGTCGGCCACCAGCACTGCCGCGCGATTCAGGGTGCCGGCACGGGCCTGGGCATGAGTCCCGGCCCAAAATTCCGCCGGATCCTGGCCGGCCCGGGGGTGCAGCCAGCCGCCACCCGACGGATTGAGGCCCGGGAGGGCAGCCAGCAAGGATGTCTTCCCCGAGCCGGGACCGCCCAGGACAGCCAGGACGCTGCCGGCCGGGAGCGTGAGGCTGACGGGCCTGAGATCGTCTCCACCCACCCCGAGGCAGAGGGAGACGGGCGCCCGGGACCCCGCCCGGGTGCGGTCCTCAACGGATTCGTCCGCCGGCGGGTCTGCGGACCGACGTCCCGCCGGTGCGGGGGCGCCGAGCCGGGCGAGCACTTCGGAGACGCTGACCCGCTGCGGCAGGGCTTCGACCCTGAACGGCACCTGCCGCAAGGACAACTCGGGACTCGTCAGCAGCCCGGGAGGCGGCGCCTCATAAAGCTGGCCGGCGTGGCCCGCCGCCGAAGCGTTTCCGGTGAAAGCGCCGAAAACGGCGACCCGGTCGGGAAGAGCCTCCAGCGCGGGCAGGCGAGGCCAGGCAAGCCGGCCTTCCTCCGTTGAGCCGGCCGGCATGAAGATGCGGTTGGCGATACCGCCGAAAAACCGTGCGGTGGCCAGCTCGCGTTCGCCGGAGACGATGACGGTGATTCCGGCCTTGGCACCGTCCCGGATGATGTCCTGGACCAGGTCTTCGCCCCGGGCAAGCGGGCCTGACCGGAATGCCGAAACCCAGGAGCCCCAGCCGCAGAGGGCGAGGACCAACCGGGGCGGGTCAGGAACAGCCGGCGCGCTGAGCCTCCGCGTCATGTCTGCGGCCAGGCGTTCCAGTACCCTGACCGCGCGGCGGGGTTCGTGCAGACCCGCCACGGCCCCGACCCTGGCCGACGCGGCAGTCCGGCTGAATGAACCGGCAGCATCAAGGATGTAGAGATGCGATTCCCGCTCCGCGGCCAACAACTGGTCCACCGCCAGGGCGAGGGCTGCGTCCCCGCCGCCCGCCGCCCCGCCGACCAGCCCCAGATGGCCGTGATCGTCCGGGCGCCAGCACAGCTCCGCGAGGCGTTGCTCTTCCGGTAAATCCAGCCAACCCAGCCGGACCGTGCCGCCGTCCCCGGAGACCGTGGGCGTTGCCTGGATGGGAGGCGGGCCGCCGGGGGAGACGGCGCGCGGGAACGGCAGCAGCCTCGGGAGCGGCGCGGCGACCGGGCGGCGCACAGGGCTGCCGCCCATGGCCGCCCACAGCCCGCTGCTTTCCGCTGCAAGCGCTGCCGCCTCCTGCACCCGCGTCCTCCCGGCTTCCTCCGCTTCGCCGCTGCGCGCATCCGCGGGCGGCTGGCCGAGCCACTCGCCCGCTGTCAGCACGGTCACGGTTCGCGCGGCGGGCGGGGGCCGGTCCGGAGTGAGGGTGGCCGTCTGGAACTCCTCCGGCGCTTCGGTCCCCCTGGCCAGAAAGGCGCGCCCCGGACTGGCGATGGGGATGTCTGCCGCCAGCGCAGAGTTCATGATGTCGATCGATTCCATCCCGGACTGGACCCGCAGGGCCACGCAGCTTGTGACGTTCGCCCGGATGTCGGCCGTGATCGAGCCCTGCGGGCGCTGGGTGGCCATGACGAGGTGGATTCCCAGTGACCGGCCGATGGCCGCAATCCTCATCAGCTCGGTCAACGCTCCCGGGGCCTCGTCGACCAGCATCCTGAATTCGTCAACGACGATGACGAGGTGGGGGAGGACGGGCAGAGTCCGGTCCAGCGAGCGGTACATGATGAGATCGCGGGCCTGGGCGGACGCCAGCAGTTGTTCCCTGCGGCGCACCTCAGCCCGGAGCGAGACCAAGGTACGGTCAACTTCCTGTAACCCGAGATCGGTCAGCATTCCCACGCAGTGTGGAAGCCCGGTCAGCGGGCCGAGCCCCGAGCCGCCTTTGAAGTCCACGAAGAGCAGGTTGATGCGGTCCGGCGGGTAGGTGGCAGCCAAGGCCGCAGCCAGCGTCCGGAGGAACTCCGACTTGCCCGAGCCTGTGGTGCCCGCCACCAGGACATGGGGGCCGTCGCGCTGCAGGTCCAGGTGGAGGGTTCCCTTCCGGCCTGTGCCGACCGGAACCGGCAGCCCGGCCGTGTGACCGGAATGTGCCCAGCGGCGGGCAACATCAGTGGCTTCGAGGGGAAGGATCCCGGCCAGGGCGCGGCCGGCCGCCATAGTCGCCGGCCGATCCAGGCACTGACGTCCGGCGGACCCTAGCCGGCGGCAATAGCTGTCAAACACCGGGGGAGGGACGAGGTCAGGCAGGAACGGGATCGCATCGGGGCCCCGTGTCAGCCGGGCCGTGCGCCCTCCGAGGGCAATGACGGGGCCCTCGGGCGGGTCCGCGGGACGCGAGCAATCGATCACCTGCCAGCCCTTGCCGGCGGCCAGGGCGCTGAGTGCGGCGGCCCGGGCAGTGCCCGGCGTCGTCGCGGGGATGAGCCCGCCGCCGGGGTCATCGACAATGATCAGTACTCCGCGGTCGCAGCCCGGACCCGGGCCGGCGCGCAGGTGGCTGGCCGTTGCGCCGTCGTGGCCGGACAGCGTCACCCGGGGGAGGAACCGCGCGGCGAGCGGGATGCACGCCGGGGAGCCGTGAATCAGGACCCGGGTCCGCCGGGCGGCAGGATAGCCGGCGAGCTGCAGGATGAAGGAGCGGACCAGCCCGGCCACAGCAGCCTGCGGGCCGGAGACGGCGGTGACGGCGGCCGGGTCGAGCGTCAGCGGCGTCAGGCCGAGTGGGGGTGGGAGGAAGCCGGGATCCGCCGGTTCCAGCCTGATGTTTGCCCGCTGCTCAGCGAGCCCAAGCCGCAGCCAGAGGGCGCCGGTTCCGGCGCGCGGTTCCTTGCCGTCGGCATCGCCATAGGCGTTGTGGGCGCACAGTTCCGCCGCGGACGGGGCGGACCGCCGTCGCCGTTCCATATCCTCGCGCACAGCTGCCGCGAGGGCTGCCTTCAGCCCGCGACGCTGCCTCCGGCCGGACACCGCCGGGATCAGCATGGACGCGGCAGAGACCAGGCTGAACGCCAGGAACATCCACAGCCCGGTCAAGAGCGCCAGGCCAACTCCGATGACCAGCGGCAACACTGCCGTGAGCAGCACCGTTGCGCGGCTGCTGTTAAACGGAGCGCTGTTCGCGGGGCCGCCCACGGTCAGCGGCTCCGCAACGCTGCAGCCCGCGGATTCCGACAAGCCGGAATCCGCGGAACCGCCGCCGAAGATGAGGGACATCGTGGAATTACCGCAACGGATCACCGAGCCGGTGGTCACCACCGCTTCGCTCACCCGCTTGCCGTCGACGGCGGTCCCGTTGGCGCTGTGCAGATCGGCGATGGTCACAGCCGAGTCCGTGACGTCCAGCCGCGCGTGTTCACGGGACAGCTCGGCGTCCGGAAGGACGATCTCCGTCCCGCTCCGTCCGATCCGGAACCGCGCCCGCCGAAGCGGGACGATGGTCCCCGCGCCGGGACCGCTGTGCACGGCGAGGAGCAGCGGCGGAACCGCCGGATGGCTGATGCCGGGCAGAGCCTGCGAGGCGCAGTCCACCAGGACCGCTCCGTCACGCAGCGGCGGATCACCAACCCGCGTGGCCCGGACCGGAGCCCCGTCCACCGTCAGCCCGCCCGTTCCGTAGCGCCGCGAGATGGCCTCCTCCAGGTCCGTGCCCGAGCACTCCGCGGGCACCTCGACGGCCAGCTCGACCGGGCCTCCCGCGAGCGCCGAACCTGGTGCCGGCACCAGGGTGCACTGCAACATCACTGGAAAATCACTGCAACATCACCGCAGGATCCTTTCTGCCGGAGCGGACTGTAGCCCACGCTAGAAGCGGCGGCAGGATGGCGTCCCGGGGAAGTCCAGCCATGTGGATAAGGGACCCTGCGGGAACGCCGCGGCAGCGGCTGCGGAGGCGCCATGACCACCGGGCTGCGGCCGCAGGAACCCCCGGGCGCCGGAGGCTGGTCCGTGGTTCCGATCCCGCCTCGGGTAGGCTAGAGCAGCAGACAATGCGCAACATTGGGCTGCCCGCATTCGAATCAGGAGAGTTTGTGACCGCTGACCTCGTCATCGTAGGGTCGGGCTTCTTTGGCCTGACAATCGCAGAACAGGCCGCCACCGAGCTGGGCTTGAAGGTGGTCGTCATCGACCGGCGCCACCACATCGGCGGCAACGCCTACAGCGAAAAAGAAGGACAGACCGGCATCGAGGTGCACCGCTACGGTGCCCACCTTTTCCACACGTCCAACGAGCGCGTGTGGGAGTACGTGAACCGTTTCACCACCTTCACGAACTACGTGCACAAGGTGTACGGGGTGCACAAGGGTGAGGTCTATTCGCTGCCGATCAACCTGGCGACGATCAACCAGTTCTTCCGGGCCAACCTCACTCCTGGCCAGGCGCGCGAGCTGATCAAGGAACAGTCCGGGGAACTTGCCGGCACCGATCCCCAGAACCTGAACGACAAGGGAATCCAGCTCATCGGGCGGCCGCTCTACGAGGCGTTCATCAAGCACTACACGGGCAAACAGTGGCAGACGGATCCCAAGGACCTGCCGGCGGGCATCATCTCCCGGCTGCCCGTGCGCTACAACTACGACAACCGGTACTTCAACGATACGTATGAAGGCCTGCCGACCCACGGCTACACCGCCTGGATCGAGAAGATGGCCGAACACCCGAACATCGAAGTCCGGCTGAACACCGATTTCTTCGACGAATCACACGATTACAGCAAGAACAAGGTTGTCGGCAACATCCCGGTGATCTACACCGGTCCCGTCGACCGCTACTTCGACTACGCCGAGGGCGACCTCTCCTGGCGCACGATCGACTTCGAGGAAGAAGTGCTCGACGTCGAAGATTTCCAGGGAACGTCGGTGGTCAACTACAACGACGCCGACGTGGCCTACACGCGCATCATCGAGCCGCGCCACTTCCACCCGGAGCGCGACTACCAGACGGAGAAGACCGTCATCATGCGTGAATTCTCGCGCGCCGCGGAAAAAGGCGATGAACCCTACTATCCGATCAACACGGCCACGGACCGGGAACGCCTGCTCAAGTACCGCGACCTGGCGGCCGCCGAGAAGGATGTCCTCTTCGGCGGACGGCTCGGCACGTACAAATACCTGGACATGCATATGGCCATCGGCTCGGCCCTGACCATGTTCGACAATCAGATCCGCCCGCATTTCGAAGGCGGCGCCACACTGGAAAGCGGAGGAGTGGACGCATGAGCTCCGCAGACGTGACAAACCCCTGGAAGACGATCCAGCGGGTCATCCTTCCCTCGGCAGACCAGCCGGACACGATTTCCCTGTACGCCGACGCCGGCAGCGCCAGCGGCATCCGGCTGCGCGAGAACGACGAGCTGGCGCGCACCCCGAAGCTTCCCGAAGAGAAGCTGCAGATGTTCAGCTCGGGCGGCCGGGAGGCGCACTTCGAAGACCTCCTCACGAGGCATTCCATGCGGGTCCGTTCCGGTGAACAGATTTCATTCGGGACGTACTTCAACGCCTTCCCGGCGAGCTACTGGCGGCGCTGGACCTCCGTCCGGGACATCCGGCTCGTCGTCAGGACCAGCGGAACCGGCACGGTCACAGTTTACAAGTCGAACGCCCGCGGGTCAGTCCAGCGCGTCGACGGCAAACACGTCGACGGCGGCACCACCTCGGTGTTCGAGCTGACCCTGAAGCCGTTTGGCGACGGCGGCTGGTACTGGTTCGATCTGGCGGCGAGTTCAGACGGACTCGTGCTCGAGAGCGGCCAGTGGGAGACCACCGGCGGGCTTGCCGACAGCGGCCAGGTCACGCTCGAAATCACGACCATGAACAAGCCCGACTTCTGCCTCAACAACGCCCGCATCCTGTCCGAAAACCCGGATGTCCTTGAGAACGTCAAGGAAATCCTGATCGTGGACCAGGGCACGCAGAAGGTCGAGGACCAGGAGGGCTTCGCAGCTGTCCGGGACGCCCTTGGCGGCAAGCTCCGGATCATCAACCAGGCCAACCTCGGCGGATCCGGCGGCTTCGCCCGCGGCATGTACGAGGCCGTGGAGAACGGCAGCGACTATGTACTGCTGCTCGACGACGACATCGTTGTGGAGCCCGAAAGCATCGTCCGGCTGCTCACCTTCGCCGACCATTGCCGCCGGCCCACTATTGTCGGCGGCCACATGTTCGATCTCTACAACCGCAGCGTCCTGCACACTTTCGGCGAAGTCGTGGATCCCTACCGGATCGTGCCGGCCCCGCCGCACGCCGACATGGAGGTCCGTCACGACTTCAGCGTCGCCAACCTGCGCCAGACCGCCTGGCTGCACCGCCGGGTGGACGTGGACTACAACGGCTGGTGGATGTGCCTGATCCCCACGAAGGTGATCAAGGAAATCGGCTTGTCGCTGCCGCTGTTCATCAAGTGGGACGACGCCGAGTACGGGCTGCGCGCCCGCGAGGCCGGTTTCGCCACGGTGTCGCTTCCGGGAGCTGCCGTGTGGCATGTGTCCTGGATCGACAAGGACGACCTCGTGGGCTGGCAGGCCTATTTCCACGAGCGCAACAGGCTGATCACCACGCTGATTCACAGCCCCTACCCGAAGGGCGGGCGCGTGCTGCGCGAATCAGTGCAGGCGGACGTCAAGCACCTCGTCTCGATGCAGTACTTCACCGAACACGGCCGGATCGAAGCCCTGAAGGACATCTTCGAGGGGCCCCACGAGCTGCACAAGATCCTGGCCTCGAAGCTGCCCGAGATCAACGCCCTGAAGTCCGAGTATCCGGACGCCCAGTTGAAGGACGACGTTGACGACTTCCCGGCCCCGAAGCTGGGACGTGGACCCATGGGCGGCACCGTGGTCGGGATGCCCAACAAGAAGGACCTGATTCCCTGGGGCATCAAGACTGTCGCGCGGCAGCTGATCAAGGCGCCCGGTCCGGAAAGCGCCGAGAGGCCGCAGGGCTACCTGGCGCACCGGGACAACCGCTGGTTCAGGGTCGCGCACTACGACAGCGTGGTGGTTTCCAACGCCGAGGGTACGGGCGCGTCCTGGTACCAGCGGGACCCCAAGAAGCTCAAGTCGATGCTGACCGAAGCGACCCGGCTGCACCTGCGGCTGTTCCGCGAGTGGGACAGCCTTGCAGAGCAGTACCGGAGCGCCGTGGCCGACATCAGCTCGATCGAGTCCTGGAAGAAGACGTTCGAGGCGCACTCCAAGGACGGCAGCTAGGTGGCGGGTCAGGCCGACCAGCTCGTCAGGCCCGGCAGCGGTCGGGGCCTCCTCGACGTCTATGGGGACCGGTTCCTCCTGAAGCTGCTGGTGCGCAAGGAAATCAAGGTGCGCTACCGCGGCTCGGTGCTCGGCCTGCTCTGGTCGTACGTCAAACCGCTGGTGCAGTTCCTGATCTATTTCGTGGCGCTGGGCATCTTCCTGAATCTCCAGCGGGGCACGCCGAACTATGCCATCTATCTCTTCGCGGGCATCGTGCTGGTGAATTTCTTCACGGAGTCGCTGTCGAACGCCACCCGCTCCGTCGTGGACAACCGCGATCTGATCCGGAAGATCTACCTGCCGCGGGAACTGTTCCCGGTCGCCACGGTCTGGGTCTCGGCTGCCCATTTCCTGCCGCAGCTCCTGGTGCTGATCGGCGCCTGCCTGGTGGTGGGATGGACGCCGTCGATCCTTCAGCTGGCCGCCGTGGTCCTGATCTTCCTGATGGTCGCGGTTCTCGCCACCGGCCTGGGCCTGATGTTCGGGGCAGTCAACGTCTACTTCCGCGACTCCGAGAACATCGTGGACATGATCGTCATGATCGTCACCTGGGCGTCCCCCGTCCTGTACGTCTGGTCGATGGTCGAAGGCGTGATGGGACCGTGGTTCTGGATCTACCAGCTGAACCCGATGACGGTCGCCGTCGAAATCTTCCACTGGGCCTTCTGGGAGCCGACGCTCAAAGCCGACCAGCTGGTGGGCGGAACCATGCCGCCTGACCTGCTGACCGTCTGGCTCCCCGTCGCCATGCTGGTGACGCTCGTGGTGCTGTTCCTCGGACAGCTCACGTTCCGCCGGCTCGCCATCCATTTCGCACAGGAGCTCTGAGATGACTTCGCACGGCCATGTCGCCATCAGCTGTGAGGGCCTCAGGAAGCAGTTCGTCCTGCGCCACACCCGGTCCCTGAAGGAAGCCCTCGTGTGGCTGGTGAAGGGCCGCAAGGGGGATCTGTCCAAGAAATTCCTGGCCCTCAAGGACGTCTCCCTTGAGGTCAAGCAGGGGGAGACCGTTGCCCTGCTGGGGCTCAACGGCTCCGGCAAGTCCACCCTCCTGAAGCTGATCTCGGGGGTGCTGCAGCCCGACGGCGGGACCGTGCGCACGAGGGGCCGGGTGGCAGGCCTGATTGAGGTCGGGGCCGGCTTCCACCACGACCTCAGCGGCCGGGACAACGTCTACCTCAACGGCGCGATCCTCGGCATGACCGAGAAGCAGATCGACGAGAAGTTCGACTCCATCGTGGAATTCTCCGAGATCGGCGAGTTCATCGACACGGAAGTGAAGTTCTACTCATCAGGCATGTACCTGCGGCTGGCATTCTCCATCGCGGTGCACACCGACCCCGAAGTCTTCCTCATCGACGAGATCCTTGCCGTGGGCGACGAGCCGTTCCAGCGGAAGTGCATTGCCAAGATCAAGGAACTCTCGGACAAAGGCAAGACCCTGTTCGTGGTCAGCCACGACCTGGACCTGGTCGCCACGGTCTGTGAACGCGGCGTGCTGCTGGAGCACGGCGAGGTCATCATGGACGGGGAAGTGCACGACGTCGTCGGCGAACTCCGGCGGAGGTCCGTCTCGCTGTAACGGCATGGACGCCGCCGCAACGGCCTGGTTCCGGATCCGGTCTGCGGTCCGTCAGGCGCCGCAGGCCGTGATCTTGTAAAGCTTCGCCTTGCCCTGGCTGTCGATCAGCTGCAGGCCGGGGTTCTGATCCAATCGGGTCAGGCCGGGAGCCGTGTGGTATTCACGGTGCACTTCCTTCGTGCCGAAGTCCAGGACGTAGAAGCCGTGTTCTTCCCGCACGGCCCGGCAGACGCTCGGATCCGTTGAAACCTGCCCCAAGCCGTCATAGATTGTCTGGAGCTCCGGAGAGACATAGCTGAGGATGTGCAGCTGCGCGGATTTGCGGTCGCCAAGGGCGTAGGACAACGCGGCGCCCGTATACGGATTGTCGATCAGAACGGCGTCCTCTGGCACTGACTGCGGGAGGCGCTTCAAGACTGCCAGTTCGTCCGGGGACACCAGCAGCGAGGAGGCGTCCAGCCGGTAGTGGGACGCGGCCAGCCGCACCTCCTCCTTGAGCCCGCCCTGCTGGCCCAGGACAACGCCTGCGAGGACCAGGACCATTCCTCCCGCGGTGCGGTAGGCCAGCCGCGCCGGTGCGCTCCAGCCGGCAGGACCCGCCACGGCCCGGTCGACGTGGCGATACCGCTTCCGGGCTGCCGGGAGCGCCCCGGCCGCCCAATCGATGCCGACGGCGACGAGCACCACGGCGGCCACCGGGAGGAGCGCAGCAACGCGGAAGCTGTCGTTGTACCAGACCCCGGTCAGAAAGTCCCGCGTCGGAGACTTCGGAAAGCCGGCGGCGACGATGTAGAGGCCCGCGAACAGGATGAAGACCAGCCCCGGCCAGGCGAACCGTTTCGGCACCTTGAAACATGCCCAGAGGCCAAAAAGCGTCAGGGGCGCCACCAGCCAGGCCGGGGATAGATCCACGGGGGACGTCATCAGGGCTTCACCAAAGGCCTGCGGTACGGTGCCGCGCGGACCCCAGAAGGAAGCATCCGCCGGCGGCCGCAACACGATCCACAAAGCCACGAACGCGGCGCTGTACCCGCACACCGACAAAACGTATTTTGTGAAACGGCCGCGCGCGGTCCGTCGGTTCCGCCAGGCCGTCCCGAACCACCGCCACGCGAGGGTACCCGCCATGGGCAACGTCCAGGTCAGCCAGGCCGTGAAGGTGGTGGGGTGCGCGACGACGAGCCCGGCGAGTCCCAGCAGAAGGGCCAGCGCCGTGGCCAGATCCCGCCGGTCCGATCCCGGTGCGAGGCCGGCCAGCGCGGCCGCCAGCGCAATGGCCGCCGGCAGGAGGCTGATGGCGAGCAGATTCGGGTACAGGACACCGAAATCCATCATCAGGAGCGGGAAGGCACCCAGGGACGCACAGGCGATTGCCGCCGCCACCGTCGCCGACGCCCGCGGGCCGACGATCCACCGGGTCAGAAGGAGACAGCCAAGGGGCCAGAACACGGCGGCAATGACAATGCTGGTGATGTTGACCGCGACCGGCACCTCCGCGCCCGTGGTCGACGCCACGAGCGTGGCCACGGCGTTCCAGCCGGCCGGGTAGAACCCGCCCCCGGTCATCCCGCCGATTGTCAGCGACGACGCCTGGCCGGTCTCGAGGGCAAACTTTACAGAGTTCAGGTGGAAGACGGCGTCATACGTCTGCGAGAAGGCCTCCGGGGAGCCGATGGCCCGGACCACGCTGGCAGCGACCAGCAGTGCAGCGCCACCGAAGGCGGCAAACGGCACGATCCCGCCCGGCGTCCACGGCGCTGGCCAGGGCCGCCTCCGCGGCCGCGGGGTGGCCGGCAGCCGGGCGGCGCGAAAACGTACAGCGAACAGCCCCACGGCGGCCACCAGCAGCGAGACGACGGCGACTGGCACGAGGCCGAACCTGACGTTCACCAGCGGGGCCAGCGTCGATGTGACGACGATGATGCCCACCGACAGCAGGGGAGCAAGCGCCCAGGCATCGAATCCCTTGAACCGCGCCGCCAGGGCAACCAGTAGTCCTGGTGCGATCAGGAGGACGGCAGCGCCGATGATCTGCGGTAAAACCGACCACCACATCCGGCCGTTACGGCTCTAGGAGGCTGAGCAGGTAGGCACCATAACCGCTCTTGGTCAGCGGTTCGGCACGTTGACGCAGCTCGTCATCCGTCAGGAATCCTTGGCGCCAGGCGATCTCCTCGGGGGCCCCGATTTTAAGTCCCTGACGGTTTTCCACCGTGCGGATGAAGTTGGAGGCGTCATTGAGGTCATCGAAGGTTCCGGTGTCGAGCCAGGCCGTGCCGCGGGGCAGAATCTCCACGCGGAGCTTGCCATTCTCAAGGTAGGTACGGTTGACATCCGTGATTTCCAGTTCGCCGCGTGGCGAGGGCTTGAGGTTCTTGGCGATCTCCACGACGTCGTTGTCGTAGAAGTACAGCCCGGGAACCGCATAGTGGGACCTGGGCTTCGCCGGCTTTTCCTCCAGCGAGATGGCCTGGCCCGCGTCGTCGAATTCAACCACGCCGTACGCTTTGGGGTCCTTGACCCAGTAGCCGAAGACGGCGCCGCCGTCGATGTCGGCATGTTTGCGCAGCTGGGTGCCCATGCCTTGGCCGTAAAAGATGTTGTCGCCCAGGACAAGGGCCACGGTCTCGTTGCCGATATGCTCTTCCCCGAGGATGAAGGCCTGCGCCAGGCCGTCCGGAGCAGCCTGCTGGACGTAGCTGAGGTTGATGCCGAACTGTGAGCCGTCTCCGAGGAGCCGGTGGAACTGCTCGGCGTCATGCGGGGTGGTGATGATCAGGATGTCGCGGATTCCGGCCAGGATCAGCGTCGAGAGCGGGTAATAGATCATCGGCTTGTCGTAGACAGGGACGAGCTGTTTGCTGATGCCGTGGGTGATGGGATGAAGACGAGAGCCGGTCCCACCGGCAAGAATAATTCCGCGCATGGACTATATCCTCCCTTACCGGTCAGCGGTGAACCAAACCCGCGCCCTGCCGGATGGACGCCGCCTTCGCACCGGATTCAGTTCTCGTGTCCCCGGCCGCTGCGGCCCCGGAAGCCGTCCGTGATGCCTTTAAGAGCGCAACTGAGCCTGACGGAGCGCCCGGGCGCCAGCAGCGTGACGACCAGCAGGTGGCGGAGATCGGTCCAGATCCCTGCGGCCACCCAGGCCGGATTGCGGGTGGCGTACCGACGACCCACCAGGACCCTGTTCCTGAAGATGTAGTAGTACCGCCACGTGGCTGCGATGCGGACCTTCAGCGGCCGCCCGCCCACGTTGACGGTCCGTCCGAAAACGCTGGATTCAACCATGGTCCCCAGGGAGTGGTTGAATTCCGTATCGGCGAGGACGGTCGGCAGGCCGGCGTCGAGGGCGCGGAAGTAGTATTCGGTATCCACAAGATCGATGAACAGCTCTTCCCAAAAACCGCCGATCGAATCGAGGGTTGCCACCGGAATCATGAGGCCGGACTGGATGGGTTCCCTGCCCAGGGCGATGCCGTTGCGGGACCCGGCGCGCTTGACCGGGTTTCCCTGAATCCGGGCGGGGGACACCAGGCCGGGCTCGATGCCGGCAGCCCGCGCGGCAACAGCCGCATCGTGAAGCGCACGGACGTAGCCCTGGGGCAAGCACGAGTCCTGGTCCACGGTGAGAATGTAGTCGGGCCTACCGGCTTCCCGTGCCCGGCTGATGCCCGCATTCAGGGCTGCGCCAATGCCCGAGTTTTCCTCGAGCCGGACCACCACGGCGCCGGCGCCGGCGAGGGCCGCGAAGATGTCTTCAAAGCCGGGCCCGCCGCCGTCGTCCACCACCACCACGGCATGCACTTGCCGCAGGAGGGATGCAACGTTGCTGACCAGCCCGGCGTCCGGCCGGTAGGCCGTCACGACGCCGGCGACGCCGCTGACGTGCCCGTTCGGATTTTCATGCATCGTGCGGCCACTCACCTTCCGAAGGCATGCCGGAGGAGCGTGCCCAGCGGCCCGGTACCGCCCTGCCGGAGGGCGTTGGGAACGTACAGGACCGCGTGGGCCCGTGACGTCAGCCGCAAACGTGCCGCGCGGGTGGCCTTGTGCCACCCCTTCGCCGCGCAGAGACGCTCCGCAACCTCGAAGTAGTCGCGCTCACCGGTGAAGCGGGACCCGTCCACGAGCTTGGCCGAGGAAGCGCTGTTCGTGTGCCGCCGGTACTCAAAACACGTTTCCGGCTCGATCAGAAGCTCGGCGCCGCCCAGAACCATGTCCATGACCAGGGCGAGGTCCTGGATGACCGGGAAGCCGTCGCGGAACTCGTAGTTCCGGATCCGGTCCGTGCGGAAGGCGAGGGAGGGCCAGTACAGCCAGTCGCCGTGGAGCAGGCTGACCGCGAGCGCTTCGCCGGACACGAGGCGGGCGCCCGATCCGCGCGGCTTAACGAGGCGCTGCTTGACGATATCCGCCAGCGGGGCCGCGGCCTCACCGGTTTCGTCGATGACCTGGACCCCGGGCTGGATGATCCAGGCCTGGGGGAACGCCGCCTGGGCGCGGAGCACCACGTCGACATAGTTGGGCAACAACAAGTCGTCGCAGCCCATGACCACCAGAACGTCCTGAGTTGCCAGCGAGACGCAGGTCCGGAAGTTCTCGGTAATGCCCTGGTTCGTCTCCTTGCGGATGTAGGTGATCCGCGGGTCCTCCATCGCCTCGACGTACCGGCGGATCTCATCACCGGGATAGGCGTCGTCCACCACCGTCAGGCGCCAGTCGCCGTTGCTCTGAGCCAGGACGCTGTCGACGGCCTGCTTCATGAAATTAGCGTCGCCCCAGTAGGGGATGAAGATATCGAGTGCCATAGGAAGTTTTCGGTACCCGCTACTTCGACACCGGCGACGCCGGCGTGTCGCCGCCGGAGTCCTGGGGCATCGCCTCGACCATGGTGCGCAGAATAGCCACTTCCTCGGCGAGCGTGCGGGTTTCGTCCTCGACGACCGAGATTTCCCACGACAGGTGCAGGCAGACGCCCAACAGCAGCAGGATGCTGATGATAAACAGCAGGTTCGACGGCAGCTGCACGCCCACGGCTTCCGCGACGATGGTCAGAAGACGGGGAAATGCGGCCAGGATGAGGGTTCCGACGCCGACGATCAGCCAGAGCGCGGCGTACTTTTCACGGAGTTTCTTCCGCCGAAGCATTTCAAAGACGACCCCTACGATCGCCAGCGAGAGAATGAATGCTGCCAGGTTCGTCACTGTGCCCTCCCCTGAGCGTTGACTGGTGCCGCGGGAATCCGTGACGGCTTGCGGGTCAGCGCGAGCAGCAGGGCGAAAATCGAGCGTCCGAGGTAGATGGCCGCCTTGAACGGATTGTGGCTGGGGGTGCCGCCCTGGCGCGGGCGCATCGCGACAGGGATCTGCGTCACTTTGCAGCCTGACCGGACAGCGACCACGAGGGAATCGATGGTGTCACCCAGGTACTCTGCCGGGTAGTGGTCCAGATACTGGCTGATGGCCCGTTCGTTGGCCGCCCGGAAGCCGGAGGTCACGTCGGTGAGCCGGGTCTTGGCAAGTCCGGAAATCACTTTGGCCAGAAACTGCATGGCCCACTTGCGCGGTCCGCTGACCTCGTAGTCGCCCCGGTCGGCAAAACGGGCACCGATGGAGATATCGGCGTATTCGAGGCCGGCCAGGACCTCGTCGATGTTACGGGGATCGTGCTGGCCGTCCGCGTCCACCTGTATCACCCGGCGGTAGCCGAGACGCTGCGCGTACTTGAATCCGGCCCGCATGGCGCCGCCGACACCCAGGTTGAACGGCAGGGTCAGGACGGTCGCGCCGGCTTCCTTGGCGATGTCCGCCGTGGAATCAGTCGATCCGTCGTTGACGACGAGAACATCGTAGGGGCGTCCGACGCCAAGCACCTCGCGAACGGTATTGCCCACCGACTCGGCTTCGTTCCACGCCGGCATGATGACCAGGACACGGGTCGAGTCATGAATTTTCATAGTTCTCCAATATATCAACGGGCCCGGAAGCGGTTGACGAGTTCATTGCTGATCTGGCCCTCTCGTCCGCGGCTGGAGTCAAGAAATCCGTGCCAGGCGGCGATCGCCAGGCTGCCGCGGTCGGGGCTGAACGCGAACCGCAGGAGCTGCGCCTTGGATTCCTCCACCAGACGGCGGAGGAGCCAGGAAGGGTTCCGCCGCCAGTACCGCCGAATGAGGGTCGTCCCGTTGCGCACGATGTAGTACATCCTGAACGGGGAGTAGTAGTTAAAGGACAGGGCGCTGCCCTTGAGCCGCAGCGGCCTGCCGAACAAAGTGGCCGGAAGGCGCGCCCCGAGCCGGTGGTCGACAGCGCAGCCGGCACCGATCAGCACGCTGTACCCGGCGGCCCGGGCGCGGGCCGTGAATTCGGAATCCACGCAGTCGATGAAAAAGCCGCTTTCAAACCTGCCGATCGCGGCGAAGGTGGAGACCGGGATGAAGAAGCCGGACTGCATCGGGTCGAAGGCCTCAGCCAAGCCGTCTGACTTCCCGAGCGCGGGGACGCGGTGTCCGCTGAAGGATTCCGCCGACACGAAGCCGACCCTCCTGCCGGCGGCTGTGGCCAGGTCGTAGCTCGCGAGGGCGTTGTCGACGTAGCCGGCAACGGGCAGCGAGTCCTGGTCGAAGGTGAGGATGAATTCCGGCGCTGTTGTTGCCTCCAGCTCCTCGACGCCGCGGTTGAGGGCGGCTGCGATGCCGGAGTTGCGGGGCATCGCCAGGACCTTCACGCCCTGCTGCTGCAATCGGGCGAAGATGCCGGCCGCGGCAGGATCCGCGCTGCAGTCGTCCACGACGACGAGCTCGTCGACCTGTGCCCGGATGGCGGCAGCGTTGGCCAGGAGGTCGTCGTCGGGATTGAACGCTGCAATTACGGCGGCAATCCGCCGCTGGCCTCTTTCAGTCACGCTGTTGATACTACCTTTCGACTGTTGACGGGCGGGCAACGGCGGGCAGGACCCGCAGGGCGGGGGCCAGCAGGCCCAGGAAGAGAATGGCCTCACTCACCGCCATTCCCAGGGCGACACCCGGAACGTTCGACGTCAGGCCGGCAACCACCATGAGGAGAACCCCGGCCACGGCAGAGACCCCGGTCCACTTCAGGACCGACTTCTGGCGCCGGGCCGGAATCAGGATATTCCTGATGAGGGGGGTTGACGCCGAGAGGAAGAAGAAGGACAGCCCGTAGTAAATGCACGTCAGGGTATCGGCGCGCTTGTCGTCACCGAACATGAGGCCGGACACCCAGGGACCGAAGAAGGCGAGGAATAGTCCGCCCGCAATGCCGAGCCCGGCGTGCGTGCCCAGGGCAACGAGGTGCCGCTGGCGGGGGTCGGCGGCGTCGCGCTCAAGCGTCCATCCCTGGAAGGTGTTGCCGAGGGCAACAACACTGAAGAGTCCCAGCCGGTAGATGGCGTCGGCGGAGGCGAACCCGGCGGTGGCCGTCGCGGACGGCACCGTAGCGGTGGCGATCGGCACGGGCGAGGAAGCGTAGGCGCTCCCCGTGAGGTTGATGCCCGCGGTACCGGCGTGGGGGACGATCATCTCCCGGAGCACGCTCCGCGGACTCTTCGGGAACCAGGTTCCAGCCTCGCCGAAGCGCTTGTGGAACGCCGCAAGCGCCGCCAGGGTCGCAACGACTGACACGACACCGTAGGTCCAGACCTGGCCGGTGGCCACGATCAGGGGCGCACTGATGAGCGCCGCGAAGAAGCGGGGGAGCGTGTCGTAGACGGCCAGGATCCGGGGTTGCCCTGTCCCGATCCCGTACCAGGCGGGGGAAAACCCGGTGAGGACAGTCGCCCAGGCCATGGTGACGGCATCGAGCCGGTACCCGTCACGTGCCACGAACGTCACCAAGGCAGTCATGAGGGGCAGGACCACTGCCGCGATCACGATCCTGGAGCGGATGCTGCTGGAGTACAGGGCGGCCCGGGTGGGGGCGGCCCCGGCCCGGGCGATCTCCACGGGACCCGAGATGTTCCAGCTCCAGAGAATGATCGTCGCCCCAAAGACACCGATGGCCTGGCCTGAGGTGATGCTGGACCAGCCCGCCGCGCCCACGACGCGGGCAATGATCGGCAACAGGAGGAAGGGCAGAACCAGTGCCAGCAGCGGCAGCAGGGTAAAGCCCGCAAGCCGGAGCAATACGGGTCTCATGCGGTGTACGGTCCTAGTGCTCGAGGGCTTGACCTAACGATGATACGCGATCACCCCGTCCGGGCTTCCGCCGCAAGAGTTCACCTAGAGTGGTCTGCATGAACGATTTGACGACGCCGGACGGGCGGAAGATCCGGGTGAGCGTGTGCATGGCGACCTACAAGGGAGCGGCGTTCGTCCAGGAGCAGGTAGCCTCCATCCTCGCCGAGCTGGGCGCCGACGACGAGCTCGTCATCGTGGACGACGCGTCCCCGGACCAGACGGCCACCATCATCGCCGCGATCATGGACCCCCGCATCCGCCTGGTCCGGGCCGCCAGCAACCGGGGCTACGTGCGCACTTTCGAAGAGGCCGTCCGGCTCAGCCGCGGGAACTTCATCTTCCTGTCAGATCAGGACGACGTGTGGATTCCCGGACGGATCGAATTGATGCTCGAGGCCCTCGCGGAATCCCAGGTGGTTGCCAGCAACTTTGACATGCTGGGGGGCGGCCCCCGGCCGTGGATACCCCGGCTGCGTTCCGCCGACTCCCGCCGGCACCTCGCCAACCTGGCCGGCATCCTGGTCGGATACCGTGCCTACTATGGTTGCGGAATGGCGTTCCGCCGGGACGCGGCCAAATACTTCTTGCCGATTCCCCCGTACGTGCGCGAATCCCACGACCTCTGGCTCGCCGTATGCGGCAACGTTGCCGGGTCTATTTCACATCTGGACGAGTCGACCATCTGCCGGCGCCTCCACGAGGAAAACCAGACTCCTGCCGGCTGGCGGTCGCTCCCCAAAATACTGGCGGCACGCATGATGCTGCTTCGGCTCATGGTCGAAGCACTCCGCAGGCGGCGCAATCGGTTCTGAGCCGGCCGCGGGCATTCGGTAAGCTGGCAGGATGCAGAAACTCCTCGTCACCGGCGGCGCCGGTTTCATCGGTTCCAATTTTGTCCACTACGTACTGGAGAACACGGGCCATCACGTCACGGTCCTCGACAAGCTCACTTACGCCGGCAATGTGGAGTCCGTGAAAGGCCTTCCCGGGGACCGCTTCCGGCTGGTCCAGGGCGACATCTGCGATGCCGGCATCGTTGACGGGCTCGTCGCCGAAGCGGACGTGGTGGTCCATTACGCCGCGGAATCCCATAACGACAACTCGCTGCACGATCCGCGCCCGTTCCTGGACACGAACATCATCGGCACCTACACCCTCATCGAGGCTGCGCGGAAGCACAACAAGCGCTTCCACCACATCTCCACCGACGAGGTCTACGGCGACCTCGAACTGGACGATCCGGAACGCTTCACGGAGGACACCCCGTACAACCCGTCGAGCCCCTATTCGTCCACCAAAGCAGGCTCGGACCTGCTGGTGCGCGCCTGGGTGCGGTCCTTCGGCCTGCAGGCGACCATCAGCAACTGCTCGAACAACTACGGGCCCTACCAGCACGTGGAAAAGTTCATCCCGCGCCAGATCACCAACGTGATCGACGGGATCCGCCCCAAGCTGTACGGCAAGGGCGAGAACGTCCGTGATTGGATCCACGCCAACGACCACTCCTCGGCTGTCCTGGCCATCATCGACAAGGGCCGGATCGGCGAGACCTACCTGATCGGCGCCGACGGCGAGAAGAACAACAAGGACGTCGTCGAACTGATCCTGAAGCACATGGGCCAGGCCCCGGACGCTTACGACCACGTGATTGACCGTCCGGGCCACGACATGCGGTACGCGATTGATTCCTCGAAGCTCCGCAGGGAGCTCGGCTGGGAGCCCCGCTTCTCCAACTTCGACGCCGGCATCGAGGACACCATCGCCTGGTACCGGGACAACGAGCAGTGGTGGCGCCCGCAGAAGGCGGCCACGGAAGCCAAGTACAAGGAACAGGGCCAGTAGACGATGTCGATCGAGTTCTCGAAGAAGCTCACAGCGCACGAAACCCCCATCCCCGGCGTCGTCCTCTACGACCTCCCGGTCCACGGAGACAACCGCGGCTGGTTCAAGGAGAACTGGCAGCGCGAAAAGATGGTGGCCCTCGGCCTGCCGGACTTCCGCCCGGCGCAGAACAACATCTCGTTCAACGAAAAGGCCGGGACCACCCGCGGAATCCACGCCGAACCCTGGGATAAGTTCATTTCGGTCGCCACCGGACGGATTTTCGGCGCGTGGGTGGACCTTCGCGAGGGTCCGTCGTTCGGCGCGGTCTTCACGGCGGAGCTGGACCCGAGCCAGGCCATCTTCATCCCCCGGGGCGTGGGCAACGCGTTCCAGACCCTGGCGGACAACACCGCCTACACCTACCTGGTCAACGACCACTGGTCCGCGGACGCCCAGGGCCAGTACACCTTCCTGAACCTGGCCGACGAGACTGCCGCCATCGCGTGGCCGATCCCGCTGGAGCAGGCCGAACTCTCCGACAAGGACAAGGCGCACCCGCGCCTGGCGGATGTGGCGCCGATGCCGGCGAAGAAGATCCTGGTGGTTGGCGCGGACGGCCAGCTCGGCAAGGCCCTGCGGGAGCTGTACGACGGCGAGACCGGCGTTGAGTTCGCCGGCCGGAATGAGTTCGACCTGGCCAGCGAGGATTCCTTCGCGTCCCGGAACTGGAAGAACTACTCGACGATTATCAACGCGGCCGCCTACACGGCCGTGGATGCGGCGGAGTCGCCCGAAGGCCGGACCGCCGCCTGGGCGATCAATGTCACGGCCGTGGCGCGGCTGGCCCGCACCGCCGTCGAGCATGACCTGACCCTCGTCCATGTCTCGTCGGACTACGTCTTCGACGGCGCCCGCACGACGCATGCGGAGTCCGAACCGGTAGCGCCGCTGGGCGTCTACGGCCAGACGAAAGCCGCGGGGGACGCCGTCGTCAGCGTTGTTCCCCGCCACTACATCGTCCGCACGAGCTGGGTGATCGGCGAGGGGAACAACTTTGTCCGGACCATGGCCTCGCTCGCGCAGCGGGGGATCGAGCCGTCCGTCGTCGATGACCAGATCGGACGGCTGACATTCACGCAGGACATCGCCGCCGGCATCAGGCACCTGCTGGAGACGGGCTCGGACTACGGCGTCTACAACCTCAGCAACGACGGCGAACCACAGTCCTGGGCCGCAATTGCAGCCGATGTTTTTGGCCTGGCGGGCGGGCAGGCATCACATGTCTCGGGCGTCAGCACGGAGGAGTACTTCAAGGGCAAGCCGGCGGCGCCGCGGCCCCTGAACAGCGTCCTGGCGCTGGACAAGATCCGGGCGACCGGGTTTCAGCCTCCGCAGGTGTCCCAACGGCTCAAGGAGTACCTCGGCGCAGAACTTTCACAGGGCTGAGGCAGCCCTAGCGGTTGCCGGATGGCCGGTTCAGGGCGGAACGCAGTTTTCTGACCCGGCGGGACAGCCTCGGCAACAGCTCGAAGCCTGGATGCAGGTAGGAAAACAGTTTCGAAGCGGCGACCAGCAGCACTGCTGCGAATGCCACGGTGAGGACCTCCCAGGAGAGGGGAGGCTGCCAGCCGGGAACCGTGACCATGGTCTGCCAATTGCCCCACTCCTGCAGGCCGACGACGTAGCGCCGCAGCACGTTCAGGAAGGCGTAGATGTGTGCAACCCAGGCTGCCAGCAGCAGAATCCTGGTGATGGTCCGGCTCTGGGGGCGCTGGTGGAACGGGCGGAACCTCATGGCCAAGCCCGCTGAGATCAGCGCGATCGCGAACAGCGGGAGGCTGTAGCGTCCCTGCCAGATGAAGCCGGTGGTGTTGATCAGCGCTGCCTGGAGCGCTGCCGGCACCACCGCGAGGAATGCCAGCGCCACCCAGAAGGCTCCTTGCAGCCGGTAGGGCCGGACGAGGAACACCATAAGTACCAGCCCGACGAGCAGCAGGCTCCAGAAGGCGAGGACTCCCTGGGGCACCGGCGCATCGAGCCACCCTGCTACGCCGACGTACTGGTGTACAAAGTCGAACGATCTGTCCATCATGGTCAGGAAGGCGTTGTAAGGGCGCACTTCTCCGCCGAGATTCGAAATGCCTGCCGGGGCTTCCCCTGCGGAAGCGGGCGCCTTCAGCATGATGAAGTTCCAGGCCACGCCCAGGACAATTCCGACGCTCGCCAGGGCTGTGGCCGCCAGCACGATCCGGTTCCTGAAGATGGCTGCAACGTCGGCCCGCCTGAAGACCAGGCATGCAACGATCGCGCCGCACAGCAGCCACAGCAGCGACACGTTTCGGGTGTTGGCCAGGGTTGCGGCGGCGACGCCGACGGTCACGATGCCGGGGGCCGCACGGTCCAGGTGCCGGGAGTTCTCCAGCACCGAAACCAGTCCACAGAATGCGGCCATCGAGGCCGCCACTTCCAGGGAGTTGGGATTGATGCCGCTCGCCAGGAACAGCACCATCGGTGTCGTCGAAATGCTGGCCGCGATCAGCGGCCACTTCGGGTGGCGGAGACGTGACAGTGCGGTGAAGCCGGCCGCGTAAAACGCCGCCGACATCAGGCCGCTGACGATCCGCATGGCAAACAGTGCGGGGGCACCTGACATGAAGAGGCTGGGCAGCCCGACCAGCCAGTAATAGAACGGGTTGTACAAGCCTGCCGAGGTTACGCCGATGGTTTGGTAGTTGTCATCCGGCGGTATGGCCGGAGCGCAACCCGCGGGTTTTTGCATCTGGAACGAAAAGCACATCTGGGATTCGACGTTGGCGATGTAGGACGGAACCTGAACATGGATGCCGTGGCCGTAGGACTCTCCCGGTGCGGGGAAGAACTGGCCCCGGGCCACTGCGGCCGCCTTGATGGCGTGCGAGGGTTCATCCGGATACGCCATGAGCGGCGTCGCCAGGATCCACAGGGTGGTGAGGAGGGACAGAAGAGCGAAGACGGGCAGGAAGAACCTCAGCCCGCTGCGGGTGGCCGGGGACAACTCGCGCCTGCGGGAGCGGCCGCGGAGTGTGCTCTTTGTGCCAGTAGTGACGGACGACGGCTGGGTGCCGGTCTCGGTTGCGTGCATCAACTCGCCTCCCCGATAGTTTCAATCAGTTTGTTGGACTCGCGCAGGGCGGCTTCGCTTGGCGAGGCCACGTTTGCGAAGTAGGTCGAGGCGACCTGGCCATCGGGGCTGAGCACGAATTTCCCCCAGGATTTCACGAGCGTGGTCAGCTGCGCGTTCTTGTATGAACGGCAGAATGCCTGGTAGCTGAGAACGCCCAGGGCGTAGCCTTGGGCGCTTGTTTCCGGAAGCGTGAACTCGACGCCTGTGGGGACGGTCCGGGTGGCGCCTTCCTGGGCAGCGACGGCCGCTGAGTCCTTGGAGATGCGGATGAAACCGTCACCGAAGCTAAGGAGTGCCGTGTCGAAGCGGCCGCCGATCGAGCCGAGATCCATAAACGCTATGGCCCCCTCCGTCTCGTCGACCTTGGATCCGACATCGGAGAGTTTCTTGACCTCGATCCCGTCTTCAGATTTCGGCCAGACGGCGGAAACGCCGGCGGTCCACTCCGGGGCGCCGCTGAGATATTTGGTGGACGCTGTCGTTTCGGCACTTGGTGCCGTCGCCGTGACCGGAACGATCTTCGTGGATGGAAGCGTGAGGCCGGGATTCAGCCCGGCGATCTCACTCGCGTCCCAGCGGGTGATTTCCCCGGAGAAGATGCCGGCCAGCACAGCCGGCGTCAGCTTCAGGCTCCGGATACTGGGCATGTTGAACGCAACGCCGATGGACGTGATGGAAACCGGGACGGAAAAAGCCCCCGAGGGCCCGCAGGCCGCCTTGGTCCGATCCTGCTGCTCAACCGTAAGGGGCGCATCCAGTGCCGCAAAGTAGGCCTGCCCCGTTGCCAGGGCAGACAACCCGACGTCGTGACCATCGGGGGAGTAGTTCAGGGACGTGGCGTTGTTCTTCTTGGTCCAGGCGCTGCTCCATGCCCCGATCGGGTCTTTTTGCACGGGGGTCCCGATCGCGGTGAGAGAACCTATGACGCCGTTTGCGGACGTCCCGCCGGAGCAACCGGCCACTCCTATGCCAGCGAGCAGAATGCAGGCGACAGCCCCGCCTATGGACCGATTGCGCAACGAAAATCCTTTCCCAATCTGGAGTGTGCCGAGTTCTTAATCCCTACAACCCTAGCCTCTCCGCCCTTGCGGCTTGCCATTTCGGCGGGTTGCGGCGGCCTCCGATGCTCCGCACGGAACAGCAATCAGGCGCCGCACGGCGGCGCCGCTGCCTACCTTCGATGCTGCTGGAACGTCCGCCTGGCACTTAGGAGAACTTGTAGGTGAATATGTCCTGATCGGACCACTTAAGGACCCGGTCCGCTCGGAGACATGGATCATTCAGCGGGTGGGTGGAAGCGATTCCCTGCAGATTCGGGATGCGCAGCTTGAGGTCGCAGGGGTCCGCTCCGACCATTGCAGAGTCCGAGCCATTGTTGCCGAACGAGATGGGTTGGCCAGGCAACCACTGGAAGTAGATGAATCCGCCACCGCGGTTCCATTCGTTGGCGTGGGCCTGATCCGGATCCAACTTGGCCCATTGCGTCTTGTCGGGCCCGGATCGCTGCAGCCCGCTCAGCGACGGGACACCGTTGGCCAGCATGACGGTGTCAAATGCCGGTGAGTCGGACACCCACACCCCGTCCGTCGCCCGTGCAGTCTTTCCTTGATCGCGCAGGTAGCCTGCCGTTGCGGATACGCGCAGATCGCCCATGCCGAAGAGCAGCGGGTTTGCATTGATGACAGGCACCGCGGCCAACGCAGAGACGAGCAGCATCGGCCAGATCTTGTGGGGAAACCGCGTCACGCAAAAGACCGCGACGGCAACGGCGATAGCCACAAGAGCGATGAACGTGTTCGTGATCACGGGAAGCTGTGACTGCTGAAGCAGCGAAGCGGCGTAGGCAGTAATCAGGCCGCAGACGACCGCCGAGACAACAGGCAGCCGCCAGCCGGGCCTGGCCGGCAGACGGGAAAGCAGCAGGCAGACCAGGACGGCTCCAGTTATCCCGCAGACCTGGGCCGCCCGCGCGGGCTGAATGTAGTTCAGCAGGGGGATGGCTGCGCTCTGGTCTCCGAGGTTTATCGTGCACCAGGCGAGCCACGTCAGCCCGAATCCCAGCAGAACCAGGACGACGACGTTGTCCCGCGGGCGCCCAAACTTTCTGAGACCGACGAGCAGGAAAGCTGCCCAGACGAACGTGATGGTGAACGCTGTAGACAGCTCACTTTCGTTGCTTCCCACCGGAGTCATCTCCTGCAGCGCGCCCAGGGCCGGAGCGCCGAAGAGCATGCCGAAGCTCTGCGCTGCGCCCGCGGACCTGCGTGAACCCGGGTACACGGATTCCAGCAGCGCCGCTATTCCAGCACGGTTTTCCCAGAGGACACCCCCGGCAAACACCATGGCAACCAGGCCCGCGCTGCCCAAAGCCAGGATTTTCGGCTTCCAGTTCGCCCGGACGGCGAAAATCCAGGCGACGGTCGCAAGAAGGATGGGCAGGCCAAGAACAAGGGACCACGGGATGTAAAAACTGGGCATTCCGGCGATCAGAATTCCTGACGCAATGCTTTGCAGTGTGGGAATGAGGCGCTCTTGACGCGTGAACCGCTGGAACGCGGACAACAGAAGAGTCGAACCTGCCACTGTGTAAGCGATGAGCTGGATCGGCATCATCGTCCACCACGATGCGGCCGGGGACAGCACTATCAGCATCGCTGCCAGCCAACCCCAGCGGCCGCCGGCACCTACCTGGACAAACCACTTGGGGAGGAAGAGGAAAAGCAGCAGTGCCGGCAGCCACCAGTGGGCAGCGAACACCATGGCGTCCGGCAAGAACGATGCACTGTGCAGGAGGGTGGAATCGAAGAACACAATGGATTCAAAAAAACCACCGGAAGAGTAGCGGTGAACCAGATCCGCCGGGGCAGCAAGCACGCTCGTCGTCGGTGCGCCGCCGGTCGCCATGATCGAAAGGACAATGGGGGAGAACGCATTGTATTCGTCCGCCCGAATCGGGGATGACTCTCCGAGTTGAAGACCCAAGGGATGACTTGAGTCCTCCCTGAGTACGGAAATCCCAATGGATGAAGTGGTAGCTCCGCTGGCCACAACAACCAAATACGCAAGGACAACCGCAACCTTTAACGCATTGTCATTGAGGCATATCCACGTAAGAATTTTCTCTTTAGATCGTGAAACACGTGAAGAAAATGTCGCTGTCGTTGGCAAACTATTAGTCCTAAAAAGGCTCGTCGTGGAATCGCTTTCGAATCTAACATGCAGGCAGATGGAGGACGTTTGGTGGTTGCCATCAGCCTGACGCGGCGACCTCAGTATGCTACCGTATAGCGGAGGGTTCCATGCGGACCCACCGAAAGCAGGGCACCTCGCTGACAGCGGACCCTCGGGTGATGCGGCCCCTCGGGCGATGCAGGCGGCGCCTACGCTGGATCGGCGCGCGGCCTCTCTAGAGCTGAAAATAGCCTGATCCGGTTTGATTGTTTCGGCGGCGTTATTACTAGCGTGGATAACGCAGGATCCACTGAAAGCTAAGAGGATAAGTGCTCAGAAGGCATTCAAAAGTCGTGCTAAACAATGAGGTGGCCAGGTTCTTGATCGTCGGCGGTTTATCCTTCGCCATAGATTTCGGCCTTCTCACGCTGCTTCACGAGGTCTTCGGTGTTGAGCTGTGGTTGGCCACTCCGATCGCGTTCCTGACGAGTCTCGTCTTCAACTTCGTCCTTCAACGAGTCTTTACTTTCCGCGCGCAAAATGGTCGAAGCGTCAGTTTGCTCAAGTATTGCTTGCTCGTTGCCTTTAACACCGCGGCCGTTGACTTCATCGTCAATTTTGCTGAGTGGATGGGGCTCGGCTATCAGATCGGGAAGATTGCTTCCACTGCTCTGATCACGGCGTGGAACTTTCTCCTCTATAAGCACTGGATTTTCCGGTCCGGCAGCAGTGCGCCGAGTGACTCCGAAGAAATTTCCGCCTGACAGCTCCTATTTCCCCGGCCTGGACCGTGTTGTCAGTCGCAGCCTGGCGTGGCCGCGTGTTGCCTCCGCAGGACTTCGAGGGGTTACAGGCCCCCCGCGGCTTTGCTGCCCTTGTATCCGTCGGTGCGCATGCCGTCGCCGGCGTAGAACCACAGGCTGCCGTCGGAGCGGCGCCCAAGGAGGTCAGCCTTTCCGTCGCCGTTGTTGTCTCCGGCCCCGAGGATCTGGTCGTAGATGGACCAGCCGGTACCGATTTGGCGGCCGGACCGGTAGCCGCCGTTGCCGTCACCCGGGTAGAACCAGAGGCTGCCGTTGGAGTGTCGGGCCAGGACGTCGGGGATGCCGTCGGAATCGAAATCGCCGGAACCGACGATCAGGTTGTAGATGCCCCAGCCCGTACCGATTTTCGAGCCGGTTCGGTAGCCGCCGCTGCCATCGCCGGCGTAGCTCCAGAGTCCGCCGACCGAATCTCGTGCCACCAGGTCCGGGATTCCGTCGCCGTTGGCATCGCGGGCCCCGACCAGCTGGTCAAAGACGTTCCAGCCGGTGCCGATCTGGCGGGCGGATTGGTAGTTTCCCTTTCCGTCGCCGGCGTAGAACCAGAGGCTGCCGTCGGGCCGCCGGGCCACCATGTCGGGTTTGCCGTCACGGTTGGAGTCGCCGACGCCCACGAGCCTGTCGTAGATGTTCCATCCGCTGCCGATGACGCGGCCGGTCCGGTATCCGCCGCCGCCTGTGCCGGCATAGAACCACAGAGAACCGTCCGAATGCTGCGTGACCAGGTCCGGTTCGCCGTCACCGTCGGAATCCCCCACCCCGGTGACGCGGGTGAAGATGTTCCAGCCAGTGCCGATCTTTTGAGCGAGGTTGTATCCGTCGGTGCGCATGCCGTCGCCGGCGTAGAACCACAGGCTGCCGTCGGAGCGGCGCCCAAGGAGGTCAGCCTTTCCGTCGCCGTTGTTGTCTCCGGCCCCGAGGATCTGGTCGTAGATGGACCAGCCGGTACCGATTTGGCGGCCGGACCGGTAGCCGCCGTTGCCGTTACCCGGGTAGAACCAGAGGGTGCCGTTGGGGTGTCGGGCCAGGACGTCGGGGATGCTGTCGGAATCGAAATCGCCGGAACCGACGATCAGGTTGTAGATGCCCCAGCCCGTACCGATTTTCGATCCGGTTCGGTAGCCGCCGCTGCCGTCGCCGGCGTAGGTCCAGAGTCCGCCGACCGAATCTCGTGCCACCAGGTCGGGGATTCCGTCGCCGTTGGAATCGCGGGCCCCGACCAGCTGGTCAAAGACGTTCCAGCCGGTGCCGATCTGGCGGGCGGACTGGTAGTTTCCCTTTCCGTCGCCGGCGTAGAACCAGAGGCTGCCGTCGGGCCGCCGGGCCACCATGTCGGGTTTGCCGTCACGGTTGGAGTCGCCGACGCCCACGAGCCTGTCGTAGATGTTCCATCCGGTGCCGATGACGCGGCCGGTCCGGTATCCGCCGCCGCCTGTGCCGGCATAGAACCACAGAGAACCGTCCGAATGCTGCGTGACCAGGTCCGGTTCGCCGTCACCGTCGGAATCCCCGACCCACGAGGCCTTGTACGTGGACGAAAGCTGCAGTGGCGGCGCAGGGGTGTCGGCACTTCCCTTGGCGGCAAACGTGGAAAGTTGGGAGTACGTGCCGTTCCAGACGTTCGAGTCACCCGCGAACGGCCCCGTGCTGCTGTACTGCCAGATGCTGTAGTTGCTCCAGCTCGAGGGAATGGCACCCGCATTGTTCGTGGGGGCGCTCGGGTAGGCGGCAACCCACAAGGGGTAGTTCCCGAAACCGGAAGCGTTGCCGGTGCACTGGTTCCACCAGGAGGTGTTGGTGTAGATAACGGGAAGTCGCCCGGTCAGCGACAACATGGTGTTCCCGAAGTCGCGCACCCAGGACGTCAGCTGCGCGGGTGACATGCCGTAGCACGTATTGCCGAAGTAGAAGCCGTTGATCGTTCTGCCGGCATAAGGATTGAACTCAAAGTCAAGCACTGGCGGGAGCGTGTAGCCATCCGCACTCCATCCGCCGCCGTTCTGGACGAAGTACCGGGCCTGGTCCGCCCCGGACGACCAGTTCGGGATCGCGAAATGGTAGGCGCCCCGGATCATCCCCACGCTCCGGGAGCCCTGATATTGGGAGCCGAAGGTCTCGCTGGCGTAGTAGTTGCCTTCGCTGGCCTTGACGTAGGCGAACCGGGCGCCCGTGTTCCACTGGTCCTGCCAGTTGACGCTGGGCTGGTGGCCGCTCACGTCCAGACCCTTGACCCCAAACGACGGCGACCACGTGCCCTGCGTCGTCAGCGTTCCGATCGCCGCGGACTGGGTGGACCTCTTGAGGGCCGGGGAGGACGAGGTGACCCGGGCAGAGCGCTGGCCCATCTCTGCGCCGCCGGGACCGATTGCCGCGGCCATCGCCGCCCGGTCCTTGAGTGCACCGGGAGCCGGAGCAGGGCTGGCGGTGGAGGGCCCGGGCGAGGCTGGCGCCGCCGCCTGGGTTGTGCCCCGGGAAGCGGATGGAGCCGGAGCCGCTGTCTTGGCGGCCGTGGGCCCGGCGGTGGCCGTCGGAGCAGGCGGGGCAGTAGCAGCCATGGTGGCGGCGGGAGCCGGCGACACGGTGGGCGACGGCTCGACGGCGCCCGCCGGCTGGGCCAAACCTGGACCGGCCAGGAGTGCGACGGCGAGGATGGTGGCCCCGATTCGGCGGCCGCACTGACTGGCTGGGGCAAGTAGGGTCCGCTTCATATTCCGCTCCGGAGCAATGACACGCTGTCCGAGCCGCGTCACGTAGGTCTCGTGCCCGGTTGAACTGCGAAAAGGCTGTCCGGGGCCAGAGATGGTTTGTTATCGCGCCCACCCTAACATCGGTGGATTTGTGAAACCAGTGTTTCTGGTGTTGCCCACGGGAAAGTTGTCATGTCGAAATCTTGGCAGTTATCCACAAACCGCCTCGCGCGCTATTGTCGCGCCGATCACCCTCCCATAGCTTTAACCCAATTGCCCTGCCTCGGCGGAAGGGCGGCAGTCATATATCGGGGGCCAAGTGGAGGCTGTGCGCATTGTTGAGGATGAAGTCCGCGAGCTGATCCGACGCCGCGGGCTGGACCCGCTGCGGCAGGCCGGAGAAGTCCGGCGACTCGTCGAGGCAGCCGTCACTGACTACGACGAGCGGGCCCTCCTGGCGCCGTTGCCTCCGATCGGACCCTTGGAGCCGGCCAGACGATTCGTCTTCGACGCCGTGGCCGGCTTCGGCGCATTGCAGCCGCTGCTGGACGACCCCGGGATCGAGGAGATCTGGATCAACGCGCCGCATGAGGTCTATGTGGCCCGCAACGGCGAATCGGAGCTCACCTCCATCTCACTTTCCGACCAGCAGGTCCGGGATCTGGTCGAGCGGATGCTGAAGAGCTCGGGGCGGCGCCTCGACATGTCCTCTCCGTTCGTTGATGCCGCCCTTCCCGATGGATCGCGGCTCCATGTTGTGATTCCGGACATCACCCGGCGGCATTGGGCCATCAACATCCGGAAGTTCGTCGTTAAGGCCAGCAGGCTCGAACACCTTGTGGAGCTGGGAACACTCACCCCGCAGGCTGCGCGGTTCCTGGGGGCAGCTGTGGCCAGCGGCCTCAACATCCTGGTGTCCGGCGCGACCCAGGCAGGCAAGACCACAATGCTCAACTGCCTCGCAGCCGGCATCGGCACCCGGGAGCGTGTCATCACCGTGGAGGAAATCTTCGAACTGCAGTTTCCGCTGCGTGACGTGGTGGGCCTCCAGTGCCGGCAAGCGAATCTGGAAGGAGAGGGCGAGATCCCTCTGCGCCGGCTCGTCAAGGAAGCACTGCGAATGCGGCCGGACCGGCTGGTCGTCGGCGAAGTCAGGGAGGCCGAAAGCCTCGACATGCTGATCGCCTTGAATTCCGGGCTGCCGGGAATGTGCTCGATTCACTCGAATTCGGCCCATGACGCCGTGACGAAGCTGTGTACCCTCCCGTTGCTGGCCGGGGAGAATATCTCCAGCGCCTTCGTCGTTCCCACTGTCGCCTCCTGCATCGACTTGGTGGTCCACTGCAGCCGGTACGCCAACGGGCGCCGGCAGGTCACGGAAATCCTTTCGCTCGGACGCAGAGTCGAAAACGGCATCATCGAATCTTCCATGGTCTTTGCCATGATCGACGGACAGCTTCAGCCAAAGGCCAATTCAATGCCCGCTGCGGAGAAATTCGCCCGCTCCGGGTATGACGTCGCTGCGCTGCTGGAGCCACGCTGATGGCCCCGCTGCTCGGGGTGCTCGCAGGGGCCGGACTTCTGCTGATCTGGTGGTCCGCCTGGGAGCAGCCGCAAGCTGCCCAGCGCGCGCCGCGAAGCCGCAGACTGGAGGACCTGCTGCGGACTGCGGGCATAGAGAAGGTCAGCGGACCGGGTTTGTTGGCAAGCTGCCTCGGCGTCGGGGCCTTTACGACCGTCGTGTTCTTCGCACTGACCACGTCCTGGCCGATCTCGGGCTGCTTCGGATTGTTCGGCGCCTGGTTGCCGATGGCCGTCGTGAGGTGGCGCGCCCGGAAACGCGCCGCCGTCCTCCGCCAGCTCTGGCCCGACGTCGTCGACCACCTGCGATCCGCCATTCGGGCTGGCCTCTCGCTGCCCGAGGCTCTCATCCAGCTCGGGGACAACGGTCCGCCGGAGCTCCGTCACGTGTTCCGCGACTTCGGTTCCGATTACCGTTCGGGAGGCCGGTTCGATCCGTCCCTGACCAGGTTGAAGGATCGTCTGGCCGACCCTGTGGCCGACAGAATTGTCGAGGCGCTCCGGCTGACCCGGGAAGTGGGCGGGTCGGACTTGGGCCGCCTCCTGGGCACCCTTGCCGAGTTCCTGAGGGAGAGCGCCCGCACCCGCAGCGAACTGGAGGCCCGGCAATCCTGGACCGTCAACGCAGCACGCCTCGCGGTCGCCGCACCGTGGATCGTCCTCGTCCTGCTGGCAAGCAGACCCGAAGCTGTAGCGGCCTACAACACGCCGATCGGAGCGGGCGTCCTGCTGGGCGGCCTCGCGACCTCCCTGATCTCTTACGCCATCATGTTGCGCATCGGAGCCCTCCCGGAAGATGAAAGGGTCCTCCGCTGAGCGGGCTCATGGCCAGCGCCACCGTGTGCGGTGTGGTCCTTGGCGGCGGACTCTGGCTCCTGCTCGTGGGGCTGCCGTTCATGAGACCCATCAGCTTTGCCGAGCGAATCGGGCCGCAACTGAAGTCCCACAACCTTGAATCGCGACTGCTGCGCACAGCAGCCGGGGACGTGACCCCGTTTGGTCCGCTGGAACGCATTCTCCGGCCGGTGCTCCGGGACGCAATCGCCACTCTGGGCAAAATCAGCCCCGGTACCTCGGCCTTGACGCGCCGGTTGGCCCGGTCGGGGAGCTCCAAGTCGCCGGTCGATTTCCGGGCCGAGCAACTCCTATGGGGCGCCGGGGGCCTGGTACTGGCTGTCGGCGCGGTGATGCTCTTAGGCGCCTCCGGACGGTTCAGTCCCACGATTGCCGCGGTGGTCGTACTGGCCGGCGCCGGCGGCGGTTACCTGCTTCGGGACTACGTGCTGTCGGCGCACATCAAGAGGCGGGAGTCCCGCATGATGGCGGAATTCCCCAGCATTGCGGAACTCATGGCGCTCGCTGTCAGTGCGGGCGAGAGTGCCACGGGCGCCCTGGACCGGGTCTGCCGAAGCGCTCGCGGCGAATTGTCGAAGGAATTCACCCGCGTTCTCGCCGAGACCAGGGCAGGGACGCCCCTGGTCGACGCGCTGAAGGGGTTCTCGTCAAGGACGGACCTGGGCCCGCTGATCCGGTTCGTGGACGGAATGATCGTGGCCGTCGAACGCGGGACGCCACTGGCCGACGTGCTGAGGGCCCAGGCGCAGGATGTCAGGGACACGGCGAAACGCGAACTGATGGAATCAGCCGGAAAGAAGGAAATCGGGATGATGGTGCCGCTCGTTTTTGGGGTGTTGCCGCTCACTGTCGTATTTGCGGTTTTCCCGGGTCTGGCTGCCATCAGTCTCGGACTCTAGGCCAACAGGAAGACAGCCAGGCCAACAGGAAGACAACCAGGCCAGCAGGACGACAACCAAGCCAACAGGAAAGAACTGGTCCAACAGGAAAAGAACAGGACCATAGCGTAGACAAGGCTCCAACCACCAGTACAAAGGGGACACATTGAAACTCATTGGTATCCGCATAGCGATGTCGATCTTCGCCTTGAATACGCTGCTTCGGCGGCCATCGGCACGGGCCGCGCTGGAACGGCGGCCGGCCCAGGACCACCCTGAACGCGGGGACGTGCCGGGGTGGGTGATGATCACCCTGATGTCGGCCGTTCTTGTCGCTGCCCTGCTGGCGATCGCGGGGCCGGCGCTCGAGGGACTGTTCAACCAGGCGATGGACAAGGTCGGGCAGTAACCGGTGGGTGCACCCGGCGAATGCTGGGGCCGAGGTCTGCACGCGGACCGGGAAACGGACAAGGAAGCGGACCGGGGCGCGGCCGTGGTGGACTTCGTCCTGGTCGGCGGCCTGCTGACGCTGTTCTTTCTGGCCATCATCCAGCTCACCCTGGTCCTCCACGTCCGGAACACCTTGATCGACGCGGCCGCCTCCGGTGCGAGATACGGCACGCTCGCGGACCGCAATTCCGGCGATGCCCGGGACCGGACGGCCCAGCTGATCGGCGTGGCCCTCAACCCTGACTTTGCCAGAGACGTGACCACGAGTGAAACCACCTATCAGGGCATCCGTACGCTGGAGGTGATCGTCCGTGCCCCGCTGCCGGTGATCGGTCTGATCGGGCCGCGGGAACTCCTGGAGGTGCGGGGGCATGCGGCTATCCAGTCCTGACTGCCAGGAGTCCAGCGGAGCTGATGGCTCCGAACAGGGGAGCGCGGTGGTGGAATTCATCTTCCTGTCCCTGCTGCTGATGGTCCCGCTCGTTTACTTCGTCATCACCGTAGGGCAGATCCAGGGAGGCTCTTTCGCCGTCGTCGGGGCCGCGGACCAGGCCGCCAAGGTCTTCGTTTCCCAGCCGGATGCGGTGAGCGGGAGGGCCGCCGCGGAGCAGGCCGTCCTGCTGGCGCTCGCCGACCACGGGCAGGAGGCCGGAAACGCGAGCCTGGACACGAGCTGCCAGCCGGCTGACTGTATGGCTGCCGGCTCCGCCGTGACCGTCACCGTCAATCTCACCGTGCCGCTGCCGTTTGTTCCGTTCAGTGATGCCCTCCACCTCAACGCGAGCCGGCTCAGCGCCTCGGCGACCCAGCTGGTCGGACGCTTCCGGTGAGCCGCATGATCGTGCCGGGCCCCAGCGACTGGAGACACGACAGGCGGCACAGCGGTCGGCGCAGAAGGCTGCGTGCAATGCACGGGGAAGGCGGCCAGATGACGGTGCTGATCATCGGCTACGTCCTGCTCGCCCTGCTCGTCGCGACCGTCGTGGTGGCCGTGTCCAGCGTCTACATCGAGCACAAGAAGCTGCTCTCGCTGGCCGACGGCGCCTCGGTGGCGGCGGCCGACAGCTTCACTCTGGGGCAGCTCGAGAATTTCACCGGAACGCCCACCGCCGTGCTGGACGGCGGAAGGGTCAGGGGCGCCGCCGTCGACTACCTGGAGCGCAACGGTGCCTTCTCCCGGTTCAGCGGCCTCGCCGTGGCTCCCGAAACCGGCAGCCCGGACGGTTCCACCGCCGTCGTGACCCTGAGCGTCGCTGTGCACCCTCCGGTGGTCAATTTCCTGGTCCCGGACGGCATCAGAGTCGAGGCGAGTTCGACGGCGCGCTCGCGGCTCACCCGCTGATAACCAGGCAAGTCTGCCGGAGTGCACCGCCGGGAGAACGGGCGGACCGGCCAGCACGGATAGCGTAGGGTTAAAAAACCATGGCTAACATTGATTTTCCCGCAGAAATCCGCGCGCTGCGCGCCACCTACGCCTCCATCGAAAACGTTTCGAATGTCGAGGCGCTGAAGGAAGACATCGCCGAACTGAGCGAACGGGCCGGTGAACCCAATCTGTGGGACGATCCCGCCGCCGCCCAGGTGATCACCTCCCGGCTCTCGCACCGCCAGTCCGAACTGGCACGCCTGGATTCGCTCACCTCGCGGATCGACGACCTCGAAGTCCTCGTGGAGCTTGGCCAGGACGAGGATGACGCCGCCTCCATGGGGGAAGCCGCCACGGAGCTGGAGTCGATCCGGAAGGCGCTGAAGGAACTCGAGGTCGTGACGCTGCTGTCCGGCGAATTCGATGAACGCGAAGCCGTGGTCACCATCCGCGCCGGCGCCGGCGGCGTGGACGCCGCCGACTTCGCCGAGATGCTGATGCGGATGTACTTGCGCTGGGCCGAACGCCACGGCTACCCGACGACCATCATGGACACCTCCTACGCCGAAGAGGCCGGGCTGAAATCCGCCACCTTCGAAGTCAAAGCACCCTACGCCTACGGCACACTGAGCGTCGAGGCCGGCACCCACCGCCTGGTCCGGATCAGCCCATTCGACAACCAGGGCCGCCGCCAGACCTCCTTCGCCGCCGTCGAAGTGATCCCGCTGATTGAACAGACGGACTCCATCGACATCCCGGACAACGAAATCCGCGTCGACGTGTTCCGCTCCTCCGGCCCCGGCGGCCAGTCGGTCAACACCACCGACTCGGCCGTGCGCCTGACCCACATCCCCACCGGCACCGTGGTGTCCATGCAGAACGAGAAATCCCAGCTGCAGAACCGTGCCGCTGCCCTCCGGGTGCTGCAGTCCCGCCTGCTGCTGCTCAAGAAGGAGCAGGAGGACGCCGAAAAGAAGGCCTTCGCCGGCGATGTGAAGGCCTCCTGGGGTGACCAGATGCGCTCCTACGTGCTCAACCCGTACCAGATGGTCAAGGACCTCCGCACCGAACACGAGGTGGGCAACACCTCCGCGGTGTTCGACGGCGAGATCGACGACTTCATCGACGCGGGTATCCGCTGGCGGACCGACAACCGGAACGCCGAGAAGTAGGCCAGCGCCGGCGCCAGGCCTGGCGGACCGAGCCTGCCCGCACGGCGCGCTGACGGCCGCAATCGCGCGACACACCCAGCAGCTCCAGATCAACGGCAGTTACCCGTGCGTATAGTCGAGAAGCCGGAGCTTTACCTTCCCCCAACGAAAGCCCGCGCACCGGCAGCAGGACTGGCCATGAGCCACGCCCTGCAGGGTACTTAGGGCCATGATCCGATTCGAAAATGTCACCAAGGTCTATGACCAGAAGGCGCGCCCCGCGCTGGATTCGATCAACCTTGAGGTCGACCGTGGCGAATTTGCCTTCCTGGTCGGCGCCTCGGGCTCCGGCAAGTCGACCTTCCTCCGGCTGGTCCTCAAGGAGGACCACGCCTCCTCCGGCGCCGTCTATGTCGCGGGCCAGAACGTGGCGAAGATTTCCAGCTGGCGGGTTCCCCGGCTGCGCCGCGGGATCGGCGTCGTGTTCCAGGACTTCCGGCTGCTGCCGCAGAAGACGGTGTTCGCCAACGTCGCTTTCGCGATGCAGGTCATCGGCAAGAGCCGCAGCGTCATCCGGGACACCGTGCCCGAGGTCCTGAAGACCGTCGGTCTGGAGGGCAAGGAGAACCGCCTGCCGCACGAACTTTCCGGCGGCGAGCAGCAACGCGTGGCGATCGCGCGCGCCGTTGTCAACCGCCCCGGGATCCTGCTGGCCGACGAGCCGACCGGAAACCTCGACCCCACAACCTCCATGGGCATCATGGGCGTGCTGGACAAGATCAACCAGAACGGGACCACCGTCGTGATGGCCACGCACGACGACGACATCGTCAACGAGATGCGCAAGCGCGTCGTCGAGCTGAAGAACGGCGTCGTGATCCGCGATGAGGCCAGGGCCCTGTACACCTCGATGATCCCGGTCGTGGGACAGTCGCGCCGGCTCAGGGACGCCAGCGGCAGGGACCCCGAGCCCGCTGCCGGATCAGCCTCCTCCACCCGCAGCGAGGTACGCGCCGACTCACGCGCTGCCGCCCGTGCCGCAGGGGAGGGCCAGCTGTGAGGCTTGCTTTCGTTCTCGCCGAGATCGGCAGCGGCCTGCGCCGCAACCTGTCCATGGTGGTCTCTGTCATCCTGGTGACCTTTGTGTCCCTGACCTTCGTCGGTGCCGCCGGCATGCTGCAGCTGCAGATCAACCAGATGAAGGGGTACTGGTACGACAAAGTCCAGGTGGCCATCTTCCTGTGCAGTGACGGTTCGACGGCGGCCGGCTGCGCCACCGGCCCCGCCACCGCCGAGCAGCAGGAGAACCTGCGCGCGCTCCTGCAGTCACCCGCGGTGGCCCAGTACGTCAACGACTTCCAGTTCGAGTCCAAGGACGACGCCTACAGACACTTCAAGGAACAGTTCTCGAATTCCCCGATCGTTGACTCCGTGACGCCGGACCAGCTGCCGGCGTCGTTCCGGATCAACATGAAGGACCCGGAGAAGTACCAGATCATCAGCGAGACCTTTTCCTCGCAGGCCGGCGTGGAGACCGTGATCGACCAGCGCCAGCTGCTCGAGCGGCTGTTCTCCGCGATGAACGCCGCCTCGCTCGTCGCGGTCGGCATCGCCGGCGTGATGATTGTCTGCGCGATCCTGCTGATCGCGACCACCATCCGGCTGTCCGCGTTCAGCCGCCGCCGCGAAACCGGGATCATGCGCCTCGTCGGCGCCTCCAAGATGGTCATCCAGCTGCCGTTCATCCTGGAGGGCGTGATTGCGGCCGTGATCGGCGCCGCCCTGGCCTCGGGCACGCTCTGGGCGGTGGCCCACTTCTTCCTCGGCGACTATCTGTCCCGGCAATACCCGGACACGGCCTTCATCTCACCCGGGCAGACCCTGATCCTGGCCCCGGCCCTGATCGGGATGGGCGTTCTCCTGGCCGGAATTTCCTCACTGCTGACCCTCCGCCGATATCTGAGGGTCTAGTTTGCGCAACGAAAAGGGATGGCACATGACACCGACGGATCGACGGGCACGGCCGTTCAGCCAGGCCGGACAGCGCCTGGCCGGACGCCGCAGCCGCGTGATCAGCGCCGCACTGGCGCTGGTGCTGGCGGCCAGCCTGGGCACCTCGACCCCGGTTGCGTTCGCAGACGAGCTTGAGGACCAGCAGGCCGCGCTCCGGGACGAGGCGGCCCGGGTCCAGCACTCCCTCGAATTCGTGGATGCCCGCATTGCCCAGGCCGCGGGGGACCTGGTCCTCTACCAGGGTCAGCTTCCCGGGGCGCAGCAGGCACTGCTCGAGGCCCAGGGCCGGGTGGCCGGCGCCGTCAAGGAGGTCGAGGCCCTGGCGGCCCGGGTGGATCTCGCGCAGCAGAACAAAGCCAAGATCACGCAGCAGCTGGAGACCGACAAGCAAAAGATCGCTGACACCAAGAAGCTGATCGGGCAGATCGCAACCCAGGCTTACAAGTCCGGCGGCGTCCCCTCCAACCTCTCGCTGTTCTTCGGCTCGAACAACGGCAGCCTGACGGACACGATCGACCTCGCCGACCAGGCGATGCGCAGCCAGAACGCGGCGATGGACAAGCTCACCCAGCAGAGCGCCACGAACACCAACGCCCAGGCCCGCCTCGAAGCGGTGGAAGCTGAAATCAAGGACCTCAAGGCCAAGGCAGACGCAGCGTTGGCGCGGGAAAAGGCGGCCCGCGACGAGGCCGAGGCCAAGAAGGCCCAGGTGGACAAGCTCATCGCGGACACCACCCGGCTCGACGCCGAACTGCAGGCGGCTAAGCCGGGCATCCAGACCCAGCTGGCTCAGGTCAAGGCCCAGCAGGACGCCGTCGCCGCGGAAATCGCCGAGCGCGACCGGAAGCTGCGCGAGGCCTGGGAAGCCGAGCAGCGGCGCATTGCCGAAGCTGCCGCGGCAGCCGCCCGCGCCCGGGGCCAGGCAGTCCAGCCGTACGTCCCTCCGGCGCAGGGGTCGCCGTCGGCGTTCGGCCTGCGGAGTCCCTTCAACGGCGTCCCGATCACCTCCGGCTTCGGCTGGCGTGCGACGCCGCCGGGCACTATCGACTTCTACGGCCAGGGTGGCTATATGCACACCGGCATCGACTTCGGCGCCGCTTGCGGCACCCCGGTCTACGCACCGGCGGCGGGTACCGTTTTCTCCGCCGGCTGGGCCAACGACGGCGGCGGCAACAATGTGAAAATCTCGCACGGTGTTGTCCAGGGCAACTCGCTGACCACGATTTTTTATCACAACACCAGTGTCGTTGTGTCCCGCGGGCAGCAGGTCAGCCAGGGGCAGCTGATCGCCTATTCCGGAACCACCGGAAACTCCACCGGCTGCCATTCGCACTTCGAGACCTGGCTCAACGGCCGGGCCGTTGATCCGACGAACCTGCTCTGATCCGCCCGGAGCGAAGCCTCGCGGCCGAGCAGCGGCTCTGCCGTAAACTGGAAGAAATCCGCGCCGGAGTGGCTGCGGACCCCCGGACCCCTGGCGCGCAGCCAGCCAACACACGATTCAAGGAGTTCTACCGTGCCGAAAGAAAGTGGCCGTAAGGTAGTGGCCACCAACCGCAAGGCCCGGCACGACTACCACATCCTCGACACCTACGAGGCCGGGATCGCGCTCATGGGCACGGAGGTGAAGTCCCTTCGCGAGGGCCACGCGTCCATGGTTGACGGCTTCTGCACCTTCTATAACGACGAGTTGTGGATGGAGGGTATCCACATCCCGGAGTACCACCAGGGGAGCTGGACCAACCATGCGGCCCGCCGGCGGCGGAAGCTGCTGCTGCACCGCGACGAGCTCACCAAGATCTCGCACAAGATCCGTGAGTCAGGCTTCACGATCGTGCCGCTCCAGCTGTACTTCCTGGACGGACGCGCGAAGGTGGAAATCGGCGTGGCCCGCGGCAAGAAGGAATACGACAAGCGCCAGACGCTGCGCGAGCAGCAGGACAAGCGCGAGGCCCTGCGGGTGATGCGCGAACGGAACCGCCGCTAGCGGGAATCATTCTGCGGGGGCGTGCGTTATGCTAGATAGTCCGGGAAGGAATCGAGCGGAATCCGCGAAGCGGTTCAGCTGCAGATCTGACCGGTTTGATAAAAAAATACGGGGATGATCGGTTTCGACGATGTTAGTCGCGACAGGTGAAGCGGGCCGAGGATGCAGAATTATCTCGTAAACGCTGTCTGCAAACCAATAAGTGCCGAATCAAAACGCACTGACTTCGCTCTTGCTGCCTAAGCAGTAAGACAGTCCGTCAGCCCGAGGTTGCTATTGCCCCGGATCCTGGCGTCATTTAGATAGCCACTGCTGTTTACCTCCGTCATCGGGGTGAACGGGACTCTTAGATGACTGGGCCCGGATCAGCCAGCTGTTTGCAGCGTGGCCGGGGCCGAGAAAGTCCGACGCAAACTGCGCCCGGAGAAGCCCTGACAACACGACATCGGACGGGGGTTCAATTCCCCCCATCTCCACATGGGAGCGCCGGAAACGGTGCTCCACCCCGTATAAAAAGGCCGGAAGCTCATGCTTCCGGCCTTTTTGATGTCCCGAGCTTTCGCTCCGTGTTCCCGAGCGTTCCCGCTCAGCGTTTCTTGATGTGCGCTACCGGGTCCGCGTGGGTTTCCGCGATGTTCTTGGTCTTCTTCTCGGCCCGTTTTTCCTTGATGGTTTTCACCGGCTTCTTGGCCTGGTGCTGGTGCGGCGTTTTGTCAGGCATTGCGCCCTCCCTGAGGCGGAGGGGCCCGCGTGGCCCCGTGCTTCTTAAGTTACGCCTCCGGCACCGCGACGTCCACGATGCCGACGAACCGGCTGCCGACTCCCTCATACTCGCTGCGGACCAGCCCCTCACCGAGCGGCGGGATCTCATACGACGCGTGATCGGCGCAGATGACATAGGTGAACTCAGGCCACCACTTCTTCGGCCGGGCCGCTTCGGAGAACCCGCAGACCGCACATGTCAACTGGACCCAGACCGGGCGCTTGCCCGTCCGGTTCGCCCTGGACTGGACCAGCCATGCCGGGGGGTTGTCGAGGAGCTCGCCGAGCTCCGCATCGGAGAGACGTGGGGGGATACCGTGACGGTGAGCCATTTCCAGCGGAATATCGAGGATCTGGGCTGCTTCACGACGGGTAACCATCCATCAACGATACGTGATGGCAGGGCGGCAGCAGGCCCTGCAGGCGGCCCGGGCGCCGCGATGTTAGGCTCATCACAAACCCGGTGCCGCCTTGCCGCGGGAGGCAGTGAGGAAGGCAGCAGCCATGTCCGGAACGCCCGCCGCAGCCATGTCCGTCCTGGAAAAACGCGTACTGTTCGTCGCGATCATCGCCTCCTTCATCGCCTTCTTGGACGGCTCGGTGGTCAATCTTGCCCTCCCGGCGATCGGGCGGGAGCTGGGCGGCGGCCTCGTGGTCCAGCAATGGGTGGTGGACGCGTACCTCCTGACCCTCGGCGCGCTGATCCTGGTGGCGGATCCCTCTCGGACCTGTTCGGCCGGGTCCGGGTCCTGCAATGGGGCCTCGCCGGTTTCACCGCCACCTCCGTGCTCTGCGGCCTCGCCTGGAGCGGGGAGTCGCTGATCCTTACCCGCGGTCTGCAGGGTGTCGCCGGGGCACTGCTCGTGCCGAGTTCGCTCGCGCTGATCGTGAGCGTTTTCAGCGGCCCGGCGCAGTCCCTGGCGATCGGCCGATGGTCGGCGTGGACGTCCGGGGCGATCGTCGCGGCGCCCCTGCTCGGCGGCCTCTCCGTCGACCTGTGGACGTGGCGGATCATTTTCTTCCTCAACGTGGTTCCGGCAATTGCCGTCTGGCCGGTCCTGCTCAAACTGCGGGAACTGGACCTCGCGCGCACTCCCGGCGGCCGGATCGACGTCATCGGGACCATCCTGGCGGTCGTAGGGCTTGGTGGTACCGTCTATGCCCTCATTGCCCGCGGCAGCATGGGCTGGGGCTCTCCCCAGGTCTGGTTGCCGCTGGCCGCCGGAGCCGCGGGCCTGACCGCATTCCTGATCCATGAGGCGCGGACTCCGGCCCCGATGATGCCGCTGCGGCTTTTCGCCATCCGCAACTTCGGCTGGGGCAACATCGCGACGACGGCGATCTACGGCGCCCTGTCGCTTGGCTTCTTCGTGCTGGGCCTGTTCCTGCAGCAGGTGGCCGGGCTGGGTGCCACCGCGGCCGGCTTCGCCCTGCTGCCCTCCACGCTCATCCTGTTGCTGCTCTCCTCCCGGGCCGGAGCCCTCGCCGGCCGCTTCGGTCCGCGCTGGTTCATGACCGGGGGACCCTTGCTGTGCGCCTCCGGATTCCTGCTGCTGCTCACCATCGGCCTGCCGCTGAACTACGTCGGCCAGGTCCTGCCGGGGTTGCTGGTCTTCGGTCTGGGCCTGGCCGTCACCGTCGCACCGCTCACCTCGGCCATCCTCGGAGCGGTGGATCCCGAAGAAGCCGGCATCGGCTCGGCCGTTAATAACGCCGTCGCCCGTATCGCAGGCCTTGTCGCAATCGCCTTCGCGGGGGTGATCACGGGACCGGCCGTCACGACGTCGGGCCTGCGCAACACCGCGGCGGTCACCGCGGCGCTGTTCGTCGTGGGGGCGGTGTCCTCCGCCGTCGGCATCCGGAACCGGCCGCCGGGGGCTAAGCAGGCGCCGGACGCGTCTAGCCAGCCAGGCTGAGGCCGAGCGCCGCGGCAGCCAGGCCGGCCAGCAGATTGGCGGCCACATTGAAGGCGGCGGCGCGGTAGCGCGTCTCGCTGACAAGCCGCACCGTGGCGGTGGTCCAGGAGCTGAAGGTGGTGAGGCCCCCGGCCAAGCCCGTCGCGAGCCCGGCATGCCACTCGGGTCCCAGGCCAAGCCGGTCCGTCACGCCGATGGACAGGCCGATGATGAAAGATCCGACGATGTTCACCGTCAAGGTCGCCCAGGGCCAGTGCGGGTGGGGCCCCGGGCGGTGCGCAAACCAGGAGTCAACGGCGAACCGCAGCAGGGCGCCGGCCACCCCGAAGACGCCCACGAGCAGCGCGGCGATCATGAGACCCTTCCCCTCAGGTCGGACAACGCCTTGCCGGACTTCCAGCCGGCGGCGGCGGCCCCGAGCCCGAGCACCAGGGAAAGCCCCAGATAGGCCAGCCAGGTTCCGTGGAAGCCACTGCGGAGCTGCTGGTCCACCGAGAAGACGACCGCTGAGAAGGTGGTGAAGGAACCCAGCAGCCCGGGGCCGAGACCGGCCCGGAGCCAGAAGGCCGTCTTCGGCCGAGCGATCCAGATGGTGGTGAGGGTGGCGAGAACAAAACTGCCGACGACGTTGATCGCCAGGGTGGTCCACGGCACCGCGTCTGCCGCCTCCGGAAAGGCAATGCCAGCCGCGTAGCGCAGCTCCGTTCCAAGCAACCCGCCGGCCGCCACGGCCGCCCACGCCCGCCAGCCCGGCAGGCCCGGGCGTTTCCCTGCCCTGGCCTGCTTCAGCGTGCCCGGCATTCAGCGTCCTGCGATACGGCAGCCTGCGTGGGCCGCCTCGCTGTGAACCCACAGCGCCGAGGCTACTTCCTCGGCGAGGTCGACCTCGCGCCCGCTGGCGCCGGAGCCGACGCGGACGACGAGAGCGCCGCCGAAAGGCCTCCGGCCGATGACTTCGACGGCGGCGTCAAGGTCGATTTCCTCGGCGGCAAGGTAGCGGAGCAACTCGGGGTTTTCATCGCTGATCCGGATGATCCGGCCGCTGTGGCCGTCGTCGAGATCGCTCATCCGGTGGGCCGGGGGCATCAGCACGGAGCCGTCGACGGCCGGGATCGGATCGCCGTGCGGGTCCCGGACCGGGTTGCCCAGCTTGGCCGCCATCCTCTCGATGAAGGTGTCCGAGACCGCGTGCTCCAGCAGCTCGGCTTCGTCGTGTACCTCGTCCCAACGGTAGTCGAGCTCCTGGACGAGAAAGGTTTCGATCAGCCGGTGACGCCGGACCATCAAAAGTGCCAGCCGGACGCCGTCGGCCGTCAGCGTGATCGCGCTGTACGGCTGGTGATCCACCAGGCCCTGGTCCTTGAGCTTGCGGACCATTTCGGAGACCGAGGAGTTGGCGACCCCGAGCCGCTGGGCCAGCTGTGTGGAGGTGATGGGCTTGTCCTGCCACTCCGTGAAGGAGTAGATGACCTTGACGTAGTCCTCAATGGAGGAGGATGGCGGGCTGGTCTTCACAGCCACAAGCCTACCGTCAGGCAGCCCCGGAGAACGTAAGCCACAGCAGGACCAGGTTCAGGGCAACGACGAGGACCACGCTGATGATGGCGGCAATCCGGAGCGGGATACCGTCCGCGAAGCGGCCCATGAGCGCCTTGTTGCTGGTCAGGACCACCAGCGGGACCAGGACGAAGGGAATGCCGAAACTCAGCACAACCTGGCTGAGGACGAGGCCCCACGTGGGGTCGAAGCCCACGGACAGAAGCACGACGGCCGGGATCAGCGTAATGACGCGGCGGGTCATCAGCGGGATGCGGATCTTGAGCAGGCCCTGCATGATGGTTCCGCCGGCGTAGCAGCCCACCGAGGTGGAGGCCAGGCCCGAGGCGAGCAGGCCCACGGCGAAGATGACGCCGACGACGGGGCCCAGGTTGGCGGTGATCGCGGCGTGCGCCCCCTCAATGGTGTCCGTCCCGTCCTCTCCGCCCAGCGTTGACGCCGCCAGCAGCAGCATGCCGATGTTCACGATGCCGGCGATGGCGAGCGCCGCCACGACGTCCCACCGGGTGGCCTTGACGAGCCTGGCCATCGCGGGCAACGGAACATGCAGGTGCGGATTCGGACGGTGCCGGTCCCGGGAGAGGGCGGAGTGGACGTAGATGGCGTGCGGCATCACTGTCGCGCCAAGCATGCTGGCGGCCAGCAGGACCGTGTCCGGGCCCTGGAAGCCCGGCACGAGCCCGGCCAGGACGCCGCCGGGGCTGGGCGGGCTGATGAACAGGCCGGCCAGGAATCCGATGGTGATGATGCCCAACAGGAAGATGATGACGAATTCAAATGGCCGTTGTTTGTTCTTGGCCTGTACCGCGAGCAGGAGCATCGACACGCCGCCGACGATCACGGCGCCGAGGGGCAGGGGCAGCCCGAAGAGCAGGTACAGGGCGATCGCTCCGCCCACGACCTCCGCGAGGTCGGTGGCTGCGGCCACGATTTCGGCCTGGACCCAGAAGGCACGCCGCCAGAACGGCTTGAGTCGTTCGCCGAGGATCTCCGGGAGGCTCTTGCCGGTCACGATGCCGAGTTTTGCGGACTGGTACTGGACCAGCACGGCCATGACGTTGGCTGCGACGAGGACCCAGACCAGGAGGTAGCCGTACTGCGCCCCGGCCGTGAGATTGGCGGCGACGTTGCCCGGGTCCACGTAGGCGATGGAGGCCACGAAGGCAGGACCCAGCAATCCGATCAGTGCCCTGCGCGCTCCCGGTGTCCGCCGGTTGGGCGCTCCCGCCGCCGGCGGTTGGTGTCCAGTTACTTCCAGCACTGCGGGCTCCCATTGCTCGGGGCGTCAACATTGACGCGACGGTCGGTTCCGGCGGATGGTGCGGGCCGGTTCCAAAGTTGTGACTGCCTACAACTGATTGTTAGGCATACCGAAACCATAAACCCCCGCGGTCACTGCCTGCAACGCGGCCGGACATCCTCAGGCCCGGACGGCCCACCAGCTCTGGGTCAGGTAGGGGAGCGGAAGCACCTCGCCGGGGGCATGGCCCAGATGCTCGTGCAGGTACCAGTCCAGGTTGGCGAGCACCTTGGCCCTGGTGGCCTCGCCCGCGGCAAGGTAGTAGCTCCGGGATTTTGCCAGTTCTATAATGTCCGCTGTGGTCACCGGATCCTCCCAGCGGGTCAGGTGGCTCTCGAGTCCGGTGAACTCGGGCCCGAGGAGCGGTTTGAAGTGGGGCTTGTGCACATCGCCGGCATGCATGATCCGCGTGAGCCGGTGGACCCAGGGAACGGAGGTGTCCAACTGGTTCCAGATCAGCCCCAGGACGCCGTGCGGGCGCAGGATCCTGGCGATCTCGGTGCTGGCTCGGAACGGATCGCACCAGTGCCAGGCTTGGGCGATCGTGACAAGATCGTAGGCTGCCGGAGCCAGCCCGGTGTCTTCGGCGGTGCCCTCGATGGCGGCCACGCCGGGCAGTGTCCGCCGGAGCTGTTCGAGCATATCGGCGGAAGGATCGACCGCTACGGTGTGCAGCCCGCGTTCAGCCAGGAGGGCCGTGAACTTACCGGTTCCGGCGCCGATGTCCGCGGCGTCCCTCGCGCCGGCCGGGATCAGCCAGTCGGCCGACTCGCCGGGATATCCCGGCCGGACCCGCTCATAGTGGGCTCCGCCGTCCCGGAAGCTCTGCCCGAGTTCCTGGCGGCGGTCCTCCTGCAGTTTGGGGCCGCTGTGTAGGGTGGGGCCGCCGCGTGCCACGTGCGATCTCCTTCGGGCAGGTCCGGTTGGTACCCTTCGAATTTACCGCACGTGGGGTTACCGCGGAGGCCTACTCCGCCACCGCGCACGGCGCGGCGCCGGCGGTCCCCGGCGTGTTCGGTGCCCAGTGAGGGTAGCTGCGGGCGTCGTTGGACGGCACCCAGCGGCCGGCATCCACCACGTAGTCCCAGCCGAGGCCGGTCCGCCGCAGCTCCTGGATACCGGCGAGCAGCCGCTGCGCATCCTCGAGCCGCGAGCCGAGGCCGAAGCTGGCCCGCAGCGAGCCCGAGGGCAGGCCGAGCCGCTTGAGCAGCGGGTGGGCGCAGAACCGGCCGTCACGCAGTCCGATGCCGTGTTCGGCGGAAAGGTAGGCGGCAACGAGGCCGGCGTCGTAGCCTTCGACGGAAAAATTGACGACGCCGATCATGCCGGCGCCCTGCCCGTCGCCTTCAGGGTCCGTGTCCGCGAAGATCCGGTGGACCGTCACGCCGTCGATCTGCTGGAGACCCTCGACGACGAAGGAGCGGATGGTGTCCTCGTGGGCGTACCACTGCGTCTGGTCCAGGGCGGCAATCACCTGGGTGGCCCGGGCCAGTGTTGCCGCGCCCAACACATTGGGGGAGCCGCCCTCGTGCCGGGCCGGGCCTGTGGTCCAGCTGACCGTGTCCAGCCTGGCGTCGCTGACGGCTCCGCCGCCGGCCAGGTGCGGGGTGCCGGCGTCGAGCCAGTCCGGGCGCCCCACCAGCACGCCGGAACCGAACGGCGCGTAGAGCTTGTGGCCGGAGAAGGCGAGGTAGTCGACGTCGTCCGCGGTGATGTCGATGCGCCGGTGCGGGGCGAGCTGGGCGGCATCGACGACGATCCGGGCGCCGTACTCGTGGGCAAGGGAGGCCAGGGTGCGGATGGGCAGGATCTCGCCGGTGACGTTGGAGGCGCCGGTGACGGCGAGCAGGCTGATGCCGCCTTGCGCCAGCTGTTCGCGCAGCTTGTCCAGGGTCGCGGCAAGGGTGGGGGCGGCCACGACGCTGCGGTGCGGCACGGTCTGCCAGGGCAGCAGGTTGGCGTGGTGCTCGATATCGAGGTAGAGAACCTCCCCGGTGTGCCTGCCGTCGCTGACCGGCAGGCAGCCGGCCAGCAGGTTCAGCGAGTCGGTGGTGTTGCGGGTGAAGATCACGGAGTCGCCCGGGCGGCCGCCAACAAACTCGCGAACGATGGTGCGGGCGTTTTCGTACACGGAGGTGCTGATCTGGGAGGCGTAGCCGGCGCCGCGGTGGACGCTGGCGTAGAACGGCAGGATCTCGTTCAAGTAGGCCGACACCACGGACAGTGCGGGGGCGGAGGCTCCGTAGTCCAGGTTGGCGTAGCGGACGTGTCCGCCCTGGATCAGCGGGGCCTGGATCTCCGCCCCGGTGACCGCGGCGAGCGGCCTGCCGGCGACGGCGAAGCGGTCGGGGAGCGCCGCTGCGGAGGCGGGGCGGACCCCGCCGGAGGCAGGAAAAGTGGCAGGAAAGGTGGCGGGAAAAGTGGCAGTCGTCATGGGACCTCGCTCGAAAAAGGACCCCAAGCACCGGGGATCCGCGCTTGCCGCGTCCGTTCCGGACCGGCCAGGTCGTCACCCGGGGCACCCCACCGCGAATGGAGGGTTGCCGGCCAGCAAACCGGGGTTTAGCGCTGGCACTCGTGACCTGCTTCGAGCCTAGGACATCCCGGCCGCCGCGGAAAAGGCAGGGCAGGAATGTGAAGCGCTTTGTTACGCACCGCAGTGGCTGGTGCCTTTGGTGCGTCGCGGCCTACGGCGCGGCGCTGGCTGCGCTGCTGAGCTGGACATCAAGGCCGAACAAGGCCTCCAGGGCTGCCGTGTAGTCGGCCTGGCGGCCGGCGGTGGCCAGCTCCCTGGCCCGGACGGTCGGGGTATGGAGCAGCCGCCGGACGATGCGGCGCAGGGCGATGTTCACGTCCTCAGCCGGGGCGCCACCGCCGTGTTGCCGTCTGACCCGCTCCATTTCGGCGTCGAGGACGTCCTGGATGTACCGGCGCAGGGCAACGACGGCGGCGTCGACGGCGCGGATCGCTTCCTGCTCCTCGAATTGCCGGGCAGCCTGCCTGACCAGGGCATGGGCGAGGCGAAGTGCTTCGGCGTCCGCTGGGGGAGCGGCAAGCTGCACGGATCCCAGCGTGATCAGTTCGACGCCCGGCAGGTCCGCCACGTGCGGGTCGAAATCGTGGCTGGGAGCCAAGTCAATGACGGTAAGCGGACGGGCTGCGTCCTGCCTCCAGCGCGCCAAGCTGGCGGCGCCAATGCGAGCCCCGGTGCCGCTGCTGCCGATGATGACATCTGCCGCGGCGGCGGCGGCGGGCAGCTCCCGCTCTGTCAGCGGCGTTCCGCCCCGGGCGGCCGCAAATGCAGCGGCCCGCCCGGAGTGGGAGTAGACGGCAACACTGATGCATTGCCTGCTTCTCAGGAGTTCCGCCACGTGCGCGGCGTAGGCACCCGTGCCTACCAGGACCACGGATGCCCCGGCCAGGCTTCCCTGGCTGGATCCTATGGCTGCCAGATCCAGGGCGACGGTGGCGATGGATCGTCCGGCGGCGCTGAGGGCTGTCCGCGCCCCTACCGCCTTGGAAACGCGGGAGGCCGCTTGAAACAGCCGACTCAACCGTCCGCCGGCCGTACCCGCCAGCTGGGCGTCGGCGAGGGCGCGGCGGACCTGGCCGGACACCTGGCGCTCACCGACCACAACGGAATCCAGTCCGGCCGCCACCGCGAAGAGGTGCGCGGGGACCGACGCGCCCTGGACGTACTCGAAATGCGACGTGAGCAGGGCGGCCGGCAGGCCGGAGCAGCGGCAGAGGGCGGCCAGCGCATCGGACCGCGCGGACTCAACGTCCCGGGCCGAGGGGACTTCGCAATAGATTTCGAAGCGGTTGCAGGTGGACAAGACCAGCGATCCGGAAACGGCGGGACTGCTGGCGAGGAGGTCCGGGGCTAGCTCGGTGGAGACAGCATGCAGCCGCGCAGCCGAATCGTGGTCCAGATCCCGGTACCTCGCAATGAGCGCCAGTAGCACCGGCCCCGATCCGGAGTCCCCGGATGCGGGATCCGCCGTTGGATGTGTTCCGGACATGGCTGTTCTCCTCCCAGAAAAGGTCCAGGCCGCGTCGCGACAGGCACTCAGGCCCGCTGCCGTGGCCAGAGTGATGCATCGACCTTCGGGATATCTTGAGCGCCGCCGCCCGGGGAGCCCCGCGGCACAGCAGAACGACGGCGGACGCCCCCGCACGGGAGTCCGCCGTCGTCCGCAAGCGGGACCTTACAGCAGGTCGTCGAGGCCCGGGTTGAGGCGCTTGAGGACCTCCGAGTGCAGGATCGAGTTCGTGGCCAGGGCGTTGCCACCGAACGGCCCGTCCTCACCCTCGAGGGAGGTGAAGCGGCCGCCGGCTTCCGTGACGATCGGGACCAGGGCCGCCATATCGTACAGGTTCAGTTCGGGCTCGCAGGCGATGTCGACGGCGCCCTCGGCCACCAGGCAATAGGACCAGAAGTCACCGTAGGCGCGGGTCCGCCATACTTCCTCGGTGAGGCCCAGGAACTCGTCGAGGTTTCCGCGTTCCTTCCAGCCGCCCAGGCTTGAGTAGGACAGCGAGGCGTCCGAGAGCTGGGAGACGTTGGAGACCCGCAGCCGGGTGGCTGCGGCGAGCGAGCGGCCCATGTAGGCGCCGGCACCCTTGGCCGCCCACCAGCGCTTGCCCAGTGCCGGTGCACTGACGACGCCGACGACGGGCTCGCCCTCGTCAACGAGGGCGATCAGGGTGGCCCAGACGGGGACACCGCGGACGAAGTTCTTGGTCCCGTCGATCGGGTCGATGATCCAGCGCCGGGACCCGTGGCCGGAGCTGCCGAATTCCTCGCCCAGGACGGCATCGCGCGGGCGGGAGCGGGACAGTTGGCCGCGGATCGCTTCCTCTGCGGACTTGTCCGCATCCGTCACCGGCGTCAGGTCAGGCTTCGTTTCGATCCGAAGGTCCAGCGCCTTGAAGCGGCTCATGGTCTGGGAATCTACGGAGTCTGCCAGTACATGGGCAAGGCGCAGGTCATCGTTATAGCTCGAAGCGGGTTGACTCATGGTTCCAAACTACCGCCAAAGGGGGCGGCCCGCCGGGAGGCCACGTTGCCGGGCCACAGGAGGTGGACCGGGCGTGCCTGCACAAAACTACGAAACGGTGCCGAGTTCCTTGACGTCCTGCGCTTCCATCCGTGGGTCCGTGCCCAGCAGCCGGCGCAGCGAGGACAGCCTCGCCGGGCCGGATGGCCCCGCATGGCCCGCAGCCACCCACGCATCCACGCCGCAGTTGACGGCGCTGGAGTCATGCTTGCAGCCCCGCTCACAGTTGTCGGTGCCGGGTTCGAGGTCCGGGAAGGAACGCAGGATCCGGTCCGGATCCACATGGGCCAGGCCGAAGGACCGGATGCCCGGCGTGTCGATGATCCAGCTGCCCGCCGGGGCATCGTTGACCTTGAGCGCCAGCGCGGAGGAGGAGGTGTGGCGGCCGCGCCCGGTGACGGCGTTGACACCGCCGGTGGCGCGCTCGGCACCGGTCAGGGCGTTGACCATGGTGGACTTCCCGACGCCGGAATGGCCCAGCATGACCGTGACCTTCCCGTCGAGGTACGCGCGCAGCTGTGACACCGCGTCCTTGTCCAGCCGGGCGGACAGTCCGTCATCCGAGCGGGCATCGATGCCGGAGGCGGCCGAATCCGCCGTCTTGCTGATGATGACCGGGAAATCCAGGTGCTGGTAGTTGGAGAGGAGCTCGGCAGGATCCTTGACGTCGGCTTTGGTGACGAGCAGCAGCGGCTCAATGCCGGCGTCGTACGCGGCCACCAGGGCGCGGTCGATGAACCCGGTCCGCGGCTCCGGGTTGGCGGCGGCCACCACGATCACGAGCTGGTCTGCGTTGGCGACGACGGCACGCTCGATCGGGTCCGTGTCGTCGGCGCTGCGCCGCAGCAGGGTCTTGCGGTCCTGGATCCTGACCAGCCGGGCCAGGGTGTCCGGTTCGCCGGTGACATCCCCCACGAGCGAGACGAAGTCGCCGGCCACCACGGGGTTGCGGCGCAGTTCCCGGGCGCGGGCGGCGATGATCTTGCGTTCGTGCCCGGTGCCTTCGCCGACGACGGCAGTGTAGCGTCCGCGGTCGACGGTGATGATCCGGCCTGTGACGGCTTCGTCATGGCTGGGCCGGTCCTTGGTGCGCGGTCGCGTGCCCTTCTTGTTGGGACGGATCCGGACGTCCGATTCGTCCCAGGAATCAGTGCTGCGGGCCATGGGGGGCGTCCTTTTCTGCGGCCGGGCCAACCGCGGCTTCTGCCCCAGGGCCCTGTGCCAGCATGGCTGTCCACAGCTGCGGGAAGTCCGGCATGGTCTTGGCCGTGGTCGCGATGTCCTCGACCTCGATGCCCGGCACGGCCAGGCCCAGGATGGCGCCCGCAGTGGCCATGCGGTGGTCCGCATAGCTGCGGACCACGCCGCCGTGCAGGGCAGCGGGCCGGATGATGAGGCCGTCGCTGGTCTCCTCGGCGTCGCCGCCCAGGCGGTTGATCTCGGCCATGAGCGCGGCCAGCCGGTCCGTTTCGTGCCCCCGGAGGTGGGCGATGCCGCTCAGCCGCGAAGGGCCGGTGGCCAGGGCACAGAGTGCTGCCACGGTGGGGGCGAGTTCGCTGGTTTCGTCGAAATCGCCGCCCTTGATCTCCTCGCCGCCGGTCACGGTCAGGGTGCCTTCCTCCAGCGTGACGGTCGCGCCCATCGTGGAAAGGATGCTGCGCCAGAGGTCACCCACCTGGGTGGTCTCGGCGGGCCAGTTGGGGATCCGGACCGTCCCGCGGGTGGCCAGGGCGGCAGCGAGGAAGGGCCCGGCGTTGGACAGGTCCTGTTCGATCCTGAGATCAAAGGCGCTGATGGCCCCGGGGGACACGATCCAGTGGTTGGGACGGGAATCGTCGACAGCCACACCGACTCCGCGGAGGACGGCGACGGTCATGTTGATGTGGTCCAGGCTCGGGACGGGGGCGCCGGGGTGGTCCACGCTCGCGTGTTCCAGATGCAGCCCCTCGCTGAACCTGGCGCCGGCGAGCAGCAGGGCGGAAACGAACTGTGAAGAGGCGCTGGCGTCGATGGCGAGGTGGCCGCCGCGCACCTCGCCGGTACCCTGGACGGTGAACGGCAGCGCGGACGCCGGACCGCCGTCGGGCGAGCGGACCTCGACGCCAAGGCCGGCCAGCGCCTCGATGATGGTTCCCATCGGCCGCTTGCGGGCGTGCGGGTCGCCGTCGAACAGGGTGGCTCCGCGGCGCAACGCTGCCACCGGCGGGACGAAGCGCATGACAGTGCCCGCCAGGCCGCAGTCGATCCCGGTCCGTTCCGCAGCGGCGTCCAGGCCGATCGGCAGGATTTCCAGGTCGGGGCCGAAGGTGCCGTCGCCCGGGACCTCCGTGATCGTGGCGCCGAGCTGGCGGAGCGCCCCGATCATCAGCGCCGAGTCCCGCGAGTGCAGCGGGGCGCGCAAGCGCGAGGGTCCGTCGGCGAGGGCGGCCAGCACGAGGTATCTGTTCGTCAGGGACTTGGACCCCGGAACGGTAACCGTCGCGTCGACGGGCCGCTCGGCAAACGGCGCCCGCCAGTGCGGAGCGCAGTCTGCCGGAACGGGGGTGGCGGCTGCTGTGGGGGTGGCGCCTGTCATTGCCTTCTTATGCTCCGACGGTGTGGTCAATGGCTTTGCGTACGGCCTTGTCGGCCTTCTTGAGCTGCTTGCCCGTGGTCTTCTTGACGTCGGTGGCGAGGTGTCCGGCGTTCTTCCTGGCGTCCGCAGCGAGGTGCTCGGCGCGCCAGGCCAGGCTGGGCTTTCCGTTCGTGTCGACGGAGGCCAGCAGGACGCCTCCGGTCAGCGAGACGTTCTTGAGCAGCTGCTTGCGGCGTGCGTCGCGGCCCGCCTTGGAGGTGATGTCCGCGCTGCGCCATTCAACATAGCCGTTGAGCGCCGAGATGACGGCCAGCACCGTGGCTGCGAGACGAGACGATTTGCCCAGGGCGAGGCAAACCCCGGCGCCGACCTGAGTGCCGCCGATGACGCGGGCAAGGACTTTCTCATTGGTCTGGAACGGCAGCGATTCAGCCGCGCGGCGCAAGAGGGGAGAGAGCTGTGTCGCAGTGTCATCCGCATTCTTCAGCTTGTCCATGCCTGCGAGGACGAAACTGGAGGCGAGCATGGGCCGGGCGAGAAAACGGACAAGGGACATGAATTTCCTCCTGGATGGACGAACCGCGGATATGAAGCGGGAGAACCGGTTCTAGTCTTGCACTTTTGCGGAATATTTGCCTGTTGCGCGTGGTTGTCAATTGCAGGTTCCAGCCGCTTGCTGTGGCCGGATTAAGACCCACATCGGCCCGGTTTGCGGCTCGAAGACATTTGCGGGCTCGAAGACAGTAGTGCACTGCAGAAGTAGTGCACTGCAGAAGCGTGGTCGCGGTGCCATGGCGGCAACGCCGTAACGGCGGTGCTATGACACTGGCGCATCGGCCGCGGGCCGGGAAGGTAAAGGAGGCGGAAATTTGTTGCTGGTGAAGGAGAGCGTAGAGCTGGAGGCGGGCCCGGGGAATCCTTGGACCAGGGCCCGGCCGGTCCGCAGGGTTGAGGCCCCGGGCACGGTAACAGGCGCCCTCAGGAAGGTGACAGTAGACTTGAAGGCAATGAGCACCATGGATCCGGCCGTTGCGGCCATGCACGAGGTTGCCGGAAACGACGCCACGCCCAACAAGTCCCCTGTAGCCAGCCCGGCTGGCGCATCTCCCGATCCTGCCCAGGAGACGCTGGTGGACGGGCAGCCGCTGGATACCTCGACCGAAACAGTGGAACAGCGCCGGGTCCGTTTTGAACGCGACGCGATGCAATACGTGGACCAGCTGTATTCCGCGGCCATGAGGATGGCGCGGAACCCCGCGGACGCCGAGGACCTGGTCCAGGAGGCCTACACGAAGGCGTTCTCGGCCTTCCACCAGTACAAGCCGGGAACCAACCTCAAGGCGTGGCTGTACCGCATCCTCACCAACACGTACATCAACCTGTACCGCAAACGGCAGCGTGAGCCGTTGCAGTCGAATTCGGACACCATCGAGGACTGGCAGCTGGCACGTGCCGAGTCGCACACGTCGTCGGGGTTGCGTTCGGCTGAGGCAGAGGCCCTGGACCACCTGCCGGATTCGGACGTCAAGCGCGCCCTGCAGGCTATCCCGGAGGAGTTTCGGCTGGCCGTCTACTTTGCCGATGTGGAGGGCTTCGCGTACAAGGAAATTTCAGACATCATGAACACCCCGATCGGGACGGTCATGTCCCGGCTGCACCGCGGCCGGAAGATGCTGCGGGATATGCTCGCCGACTACGCCTCCGAGCGGGGATTCAAGGCCGCACAACCCACCACAGCGGCCGGAAGCAACAAACAGGAGAACAGGAAATGAGCGACTGCCAGGGACTGGGCGATTGCGACGACGCCCGGATGCAACGTATCTACGAGTATCTGGATGGGGCGCTCACGCACGATGACATCGCTGAGATCAAGGACCATCTGGACGGGTGTCCGGAATGCTTTGAGCAGTACGACCTCGAATGTGTCATCCGCGTGATGGTGAAGCGTTCATGCACCGAAGCTGCCCCCGAGAACCTCAAGAACTCGATTCTCGACCGGATCCATTCGATCCGCCCGGTCGAAGCCTGAGCCCTCGTCGCCGCCAGACCGGATCCACCGGAGGGGCCAGGAATGGCCCACAGACAAATGACCCCGGAAACCGTCAGGTTTCCGGGGTCATTTGTCTAAAGCTGTCATTCCAAGCTTTGCTTAGGCGTTGGGGCGCTTGCCGTGGTTCGCGCCGCCACGCTTACGGTCACGACGTTTACGTGCACGCTTGCTCATAGCTGGCCTCCTTAATATTGGTACTCAAAAGAGCTGCCCTCAAGTCTCCCACATCGGGACACGAGCTGCGAACCGGCCGCAGACTGCCGCTCAACTGTCCAGCGAATTGCGGATGGAGATCCGTGCCTGGTCCAGCACGGTCCTGACTGTCTCCAGGGTGACAGGAGAGACGGGGTTGCGGCTGCCGTGGCGGCGCAGCTCTACCCGGATGTCGTCGCGGAAGGCCTGGACCAGCATCTCCGCTTCCCTCAGCCGGCGATCGCCCTCCTGGGAGTAGCGCGGGCCTGCCGCGGCCCCGGATGCCGGTCCCGCAGAGCGGGCGGTGGAACGTGCGGCTTCTGCCGTCGCGGCCAGGTCCGCCCTGAGCCCCCGCATGTTGACGCGGATGTCCTGCCGCAGATTGTCGGCGAGCCGGCGGACCGAGGCAGAGATGTCGTTCTCGACGCCGGCGAGTTCGCCCCGGCGGCTGTTGAGTTCCACGAGCCCGGCGGGGGTGATGGAGTAGTTGGTCCTGCGGCCCTCAGGCTGAGTGGCCACGAGCCCTTCCTCCTCGAGTTTGCCGAGCCGGGGGTAGATGGTCCCGGCGCTGGGGGAGTAGGTCCCGCCGAAGCGTTCGCTGAGGGCCTTGATGAGTTCGTAGCCGTGTTTGGGGCCCGACTCAAGCAGCGCCAGCAGATACAGCCGCAACGCGCCGTGGGCGAAGACGGGAGGCATCAGAGGCCCGTTTCGGGATCCGTGGTCGGCTGGCCGTGGAAGATCGAGGTCTTTCCGGAGACGGAGTTGGTCCGGACCAGCATGAGGTGGGTGTCGGGGCCGGCGATGGTCTGCACGGTGCCGCCGGGTTGCGTGTACTTCTGCTCGTCAATGATGACGGCACCGCTGGCGGACTTCGCGACGATGTCCACGCCGACGTCGTGGGGGAGCCGGATGGTGACGTCGCCCGAGACGGAGTTGGCGCCGAAGTCCTGGGTGAAACCGTGCAGATCGAAGCTGAGATCGCCGCTGACGGTGTTGGCGCGGATGTTGCTGAACTCGCCGGAGGCCGTGACTTCGCCGGAGACGCTCTTGGCGGTCAGCACACCGTGGTGGTTGCGCGCGATGACCTCGCCGCTGACCGTATTGACGGACAGGTTCCCGGAGGTGCCGTCGGCGAGGACGGAGCCGGAGACGGTGTTCAGACGGGTATGGCCGCTGATCCCGGACACCATGCCGTCGCCGCTGACGGTGCCCGCCTCGACCTCGACGCCGGCCGGCAGGGCGATGCTGATGACCACGGAATTGCTGCTGTTGTTGTTGACGGTGCCCATGAGGTTCTTGAACCAGCCTTGCGGGCCGTGCAGCTGGTGCCGAACCTCCAGCCGGCCGTTGACCAGGGTGACGGAGAGCGGATCCCCGGAGATTTCGGATACCTCGAGCCGGGCGACGTCCTCGTCGTGCGTCACGATGTCGAAGCGCCCCCGGACGATGCCGAGCTTGAGCGAGCTGACGCCGTCGACGTCGATGGTCTGCGGGCCGGTGACGGTCCAGGTGTTCTCTTCCATGGTTCCTCCGGGAATGGGCCGTGCGAGGCGTTTACGATATATCGTGTCTATGGATGCCACGCTATATCGCCTCTTCGTCACGGTCAAGATATATCGCAAGATTGCCTGGAGGGGAGGAGGGGCGGCGCTGGTCTACTCCGGCGCGTCCATGCCCAGCCATTGGAACCAGCCGCGGTGCAGCACGAGCCACGCCATCAGCCCGTAGCCGGCCTGGCCGGGGGTGCCGCCGTTGGCGGCAAGGTCCTGGCGCCACTGTTCGTGGTTCAAGAGCGGCGAGAAGGTGTCCACATACAGGTGTTTGCGGCGCGTGGTGACATCGGCGAACGCGGTGTTCAGATCGCCCAGCCGGCGGTTCTGCGTCGGATCGAGCGTGGGCGGCGGCCCGACGACGAAGACCTCGATTTTGTTCTGCGAGGCTGAGTCCAGGATGTTCGCCAGGTTCAGCCGGCTGCGGGCCGTGGAGAGCCCGAATTCAATGTCGCGGCCGGAGAGCCCGATCACCAGGCGGTTCTCGTGGTGGGCGCTGAAGCGGCGGCCGGCCTCCTCGAGCCAGCGCGCGGCCAGCCCTTCGGTGCCTTCCTGCGGGCACGGCAGGGAGTAGCTTTCCATGACCAGGCCGTCCTGCGGCGTGCGGGCCAGCACACGGCCCAGCCAGCCCAGCGCGCGGGGATCACCGAGCCCGGCCAGCAGTTCATCGCCAACGGCTGCGATCCGCAGCTTTCGATCTTCCACGACTACCTCTTCAGTCCAAAGCGTCAACTGATCAGCGTCATTTAGACGGCGTCAATTAAACACAGACGGTTAAACAAAGCTGCCCGGCCGGAGTTGCGTGTTTCCATCTCCGGCCGGGCAAGCAATGACCCTACTTACGTGCGAATGCCTGCTTGAGCAGGGCGTCCTGCTCGGCCGAGTGACGCTTCATCGACCCCGCCGCGGTGGAAGCCGAGGAAGGACGGGACACGAGGCGCACCTGGCGGTCGAGGGCGTCCGGCAGGTTGAGCCCGATGAACGGCCACGGACCCTGGTTGGCCGGCTCGTCCTGTGCCCAGACAACTTCGGCGTTCGGGTACTTGGCCAGCTCCGCGGCGATCTCGGCGGCGGGCAGCGGGTAGAGCTGCTCGACGCGGACGATCGCCGTCGTCGTGTCCTCGGTCTTCTGCCGGGTGGACAGCAGATCGTAGTACAGGCGGCCGGAGACGAGCAGCACCCGCTCGACGGCGTCCGCCTGCAGCTGCTCGTGTTCGGGGATGACCGTCCGGAAGGAACCCGTGGTGAAGTCCTCCACCGAAGACGCTGCGGCCTTGAGGCGGAGCAGCTGCTTCGGGGTGAAGATGATGAGCGGCTTGCGCGGCCGGCTGTACGCCTGGCGGCGCAACAGGTGGAAGTGCGAGGCCGACGTCGTGGGGTTGGCCACGATCATGTTCTCTTCGGCGCACATCAGCAGGAAGCGTTCGATCCGGGCGGAGGAGTGGTCAGGCCCCTGGCCTTCGTAGCCGTGCGGCAGCATCAGTACGAGAGAGGAGCGCTGGCCCCACTTCTGTTCGGCCGAGGAGATGAACTCGTCGATGATGGTCTGCGCACCATTGACGAAGTCGCCAAACTGAGCCTCCCAGAGCACGAGGGCGTCCGGTCGTTCCACCGAGTACCCGTATTCGAAGCCCATCGCGGCGTATTCCGAAAGCAGCGAGTCGTAGATCCAGAGCTTGGCCTGGCTGTCCGACAGGTGGGCCAGGGGCAGCCACTCGTCACCGTTGGCACGGTCATGGAAGACTGCGTGCCGCTGGACGAAGGTGCCGCGGCGCGAGTCCTGGCCGGCGAGCCGGACGGGGACGCCTTCCATGATGAGCGAGCCGAAGGCCGCGATCTCGCCGAAGCCCCAGTCAATGCCGCCCTCGCGGGACATCTGCTCACGCTTCTCCAGCAGCTGCTTGAGTTTGGCGTGGACGGTGAAGCCCCCGGGAATCTCGGTGTGGGCTTTGCCGATGCGGGCCAGCGTCTCGGCGGAAATCGCGGTTGAGGCCGGGGCGTTGGTCCCGGTGTCCGCCTGCTGGGCCATCGGTCGCTCGAGGTCCGAGACCGCAGCGGAATCGGCCGTGATGATCGGAATCGGGGAGGTCTGGGCAGCGTGGGTTTCCGCGAAGACGCGCTCCAGGCGTTCCTGGTAGTCGCGCAGCAGCTGCTCGGCTTCTTCCTCGGTGATGTCACCGCGGCCGATCAGGGATTCGGTGTAGAGCTTGCGCACCGAACGCTTGGCTTCGATCAGGTTGTACATCAGCGGCTGCGTCATCGAGGGGTCGTCGCCCTCGTTGTGCCCGCGGCGCCGGTAGCAGACCATGTCGATGACAACGTCCTTGTGGAAGCGCTGGCGGAACTCGTAGGCGAGTTGGCCGATCCGGACCACGGCCTCCGGGTCATCGCCGTTCACGTGGAACACCGGTGCCTGGATCATCTTGGCGACGTCCGTGGAGTAGGTGGAGGAGCGCGACGACGACGGGGCGGTGGTGAAGCCGACCTGGTTGTTGACCACGATGTGGATGGTGCCGCCGGTGCGGTAGCCGCGCAGCTGGGAGAGGTTGAGCGTTTCCGCCACCACGCCCTGGCCTGCGAAGGCGGCGTCGCCGTGCACCATGATCGGCAGCACAGGGAAGGCCTCGCCCTGGTCCAGGCGGTCCTGCTTGGCGCGGACAATGCCTTCGAGGACGGGGTCCACAGCTTCGAGGTGGGACGGGTTGGCGGCGAGGTAGACCTTCGTCTCCTTGCCGTTGTCCGAGCTGAAGGTGCCCTCGGTGCCGAGGTGGTACTTCACGTCACCGGAGCCCTGCACGGAGCGCGGATCCTGGGTGCCTTCGAATTCGCGGAAGACCTGGGCGTAGGTCTTGCCGGCGATGTTGGTGAGCACGTTGAGCCGGCCGCGGTGGGCCATGCCGATCGCCACTTCGTCGAGTTGGTCGTCGGCCGCATCGGAGATGATGGCGTCCAGCAGCGGAATCAGGGATTCGCCGCCCTCCAGGGAGAATCGCTTCTGGCCGACGAACTTCGTCTGCAGGAAGGTCTCGAAGGCCTCGGCGGCGTTGAGCTTGGAGACGATGCGCAGCTGCTCGTCGCGGCTCGGCTTGGAGTACTTGTGCTCGATCTGGTCCTGGAACCACTTGCGCTCGGCCGGTTCCTGGATGTGCATGTACTCGATGCCCGCAGTGCGGCAGTAGGCGTCGCGGAGGACGCCGAGGATGTCACGGAACTTGAGCATCGGCTTGCCGCCAAAGCCGCCGGTGGGCCATTCGCGGTCCAGGTCCCACAGGGTCAGGCCGTAGGTCAGGACGTCGAGGTCCGGGTGCTTGCGCTGGACGTACTCGAGCGGATCGGTGTCCGCCATGAGGTGGCCGCGGACGCGGTAGGCGTGGATCAGCTGCTGGATCCGGGCGACCTTGTTGATTTCGTCCGCCGGGTCCACCTGCAGGTCCGGGCTCCAGCGCACGGGCTCGTACGGGATGCGCAGGGATTCGAAGATGTCGTCGTAGAAGTTCTGGGCACCCAGCAGGAGCTGGTGCACGAGCTTGAGGAACTCGCCGCTGCCGGCACCCTGGATGACGCGGTGGTCATAGGTGGAGGTCAGCGTGAGGACCTTGCTGATGGCGTTCTGCGCGATGATCTTCTCGCTGGCGCCCTGGAACTCCGCCGGGTAATCCAGTGCACCGACGCCGATGATGGCGGCCTGGCCCTTGGACAGTCGCGGCACAGAGTGCACGGTGCCGATTCCACCCGGGTTGGTCAGTGAGACCGTGGTGCCGGAGTGGTCGTCCGCAGTCAGCTTGCCGGCACGGGCACGCTTGATCAGGTCCTCGTAGGTGTGCCAGAACTCGGAGAAGTTGAGCGTCTCCGCCTTCTTGATGTTGGGCACCATGAGCAGGCGGGTGCCGTCCGGCTTCGGCATGTCGATGGCGATGCCGAAGTTCACGTGGGCGGGCTGTACCGCGACCGGCTTGCCGTCGATCTCGTCGTAATAGACGTTCATCGAGGGGAACTGGGACAGGGCACGGATGACGGCGTAGCCGATCAGGTGCGTGAAGGAGACCTTGCCGCCACGGGCGCGGGCGAGGTTGGAGTTAATGACCACGCGGTTGTCGATCAGCAGCTTCGCCGGAATCGCCCGGACGCTCGTGGCGGTCGGAACTTCCAGGCTGGTGATCATGTTGGTGGCGATGGCCTTGGCCGGGCCGCGGAGGACGGAGACGACGTCCTCTTCCGGTGCGGTCGGGGCCTTGATGTTCTTGGGCAGCTGGGCCGGGATCGGCTGGGTGCCGGGTCCGGCCTCAGTGGTCTTAGTGGTCTTGGCGCCGTCCCGGGCGACAGTGGCCGGGGACCTCTGGGCGGCGGCGGGAGCCGGGGCCGCCGTTGCAGGTACTACCGGGGCCGCCGGCGCAGGTACCGCCGGCGATGCGGCAGCAGGAGCTACAACAGGAAGTTCGCGAGTGGCCGGGTGCGCAACAGGCGCTGCACCCGAGGTCCCGTTGGTGGAGGAACCGTCGCCGGCGTCGAAGGATTCGAACAGCGGCCACCACTTGGCATCAACCGTGTTCTTGTCCTGCTGGTAACGCTCGTACAGTTCGTCAACGAGCCACTCGTTTCCGCCAAATTCCTCTGGTAGACGGTGGCTAGGCTGCTCTGGCACTTGAAATACGCCTCTTCCATGAGTTTGATTCCCACTGGCTTCCACGGTGCATCAGCACGACGATTGAACCAGTCTCCGCGTCCAGTGAACCCAGACCCCTGCCAGTCTAGTGACGATCCTTCCCAAACCGCCAATAAGGTCGACTCAAATCATGAAGTCATCGGGAACGTTCGCGAAGTCGCCTCCCAGGGCAGCATCCGGAGCCGTTCCGCAGGCAGGCGGATGCTCGCCTAGAATCGCAAGAAGAACCCTAAGCACTGAGAGTGCCTACCAAGGAGCAGCGTGCGATTTCTGACTGAGCCCACCACCGACCTGACGTATTCGGACATCTTCCTGGTGCCCTCCCGTTCCGATATCACCTCGCGGCTGGACGTGGACCTGGCCGCAGATGACGGAACAGGTTCGGCGATTCCCCTCGTGGCCGCGAATATGACGGCGGTGACCGGCAAACGGATGGCGGAAACCATGGCCCGCCGCGGCGGACTCGCCGTCCTGCCGCAGGACGTGCCGCTTGATGTGATCCGGGACGTCACCGCCTGGATCAAGACCCGTCATCCGGTCCTCGAGACGCCCGTCACGCTCTCGCCCGCTGACACGGTCATCGACGCGCTGCACCTGATGGGCAAGCGGCCGCACGGCGCCGTGACCGTAGTGGACGAGGCCGGCGCCGTGGCCGGCGTGATCCGCGCGGCCGACTGCGAGGGCCAGGACCGTTTCGCGTCGCTGGCCTCTGTGGTCCGGCACCAGCCGCTCGTGCTGGACGCGGCGCTGTTCGAAGGCGCCTTCGACGGCGGGAGTGGCTCCGGACCGGAAACGGCACTCCGCCGCGCTTTTGACGCGATGGACGCCGCCGGCACCGACTACGCGCCGGTGCAGCAGGGCGGTGTCCTGAGCGGAGTGCTGACCCGGCAGGGAGCCCTGCGCTCCACCCTGTACCGGCCCTCGCTGGATGACTCCGGGAGGCTTAAGGTGGCCGCCGCCGTCGGGATCAACGGTGACGTCGCCGGACGGGCGGCGGAGCTCCTCGCCGCCGGAGTCAACGTCCTGGTGCTCGACACCGCGCACGGCCACCAGCAGAAAATGTTCGACGCTCTGGCCGCGGTCAAGGGCCTCAATCCCGGCGTTCCGGTGGTGGCGGGCAACGTGGTCACCGCCGACGCGACCCGGGAGCTCATCGAGGCCGGGGCAGACATCGTCAAGGTCGGCGTCGGACCCGGCGCCATGTGCACCACCCGGATGATGACGGCGGTGGGCCGCCCGCAGTTCTCCGCCGTGCTGGAATGTTCCGCCGCCGCCCGCGCGGCCGGCGGCCGGGTCTGGGCCGACGGCGGCGTCCGCTACCCGCGCGACGTCGCCCTGGCCCTGGCGGCTGGGGCCAGCCAGGTCATGATCGGCTCCTGGTTCGCCGGCACGCACGAGAGCCCGGGGGACCTGCAGCTGGATGCCGGCGGCAGGCAGTTCAAGGAAAGCTTCGGCATGGCCTCGGCCCGGGCTGTACAGAACCGCAACCAGCGCGAGGGTGCCTTCGAAAAGGACCGCAAGGCCCTGTTCGAGGAGGGCATCTCCACCTCGCGCATGTACGTGGACCCGGCCCGGCCCGGCGTCGAAGACCTGCTCGACATGATCACCGCCGGGCTCCGCAGCTCCATGAGCTACGCCGGTGCCGCAGACCTGGCCGCGTTCCGGGAACGCGCCGTCGCGGGGATCCAGTCCGCTGCGGGCTACGAGGAGGGCCGCCCGGTTCCGCAAAGCTGGTGATGTGCACTGCCGGCTGAAGCTGCCGCCGGCCGTCACGTGACGGCCGGCGGCAGCCGCTCCTGTAGACTGAACTTCTCATGGACAGTAAATCTAGGTGCCGGCCTGGGGGCTGTCAGCGGAGAACGGAAAACGTTACCGCGCAGTCCACCCGTAGAGCCGGCAAACCCCGAACACGTGCCCATCATTCTCCGGCCCCACACCCATCCGGAGCCTTCCAGGAAACAGGGTCGGCTCATGCCGACCATCCTCCGCCGGGCCGATTCCACGAGCACCCACACTGTGCCGCTGCTCCGGAAGCAGGCCGCTAAATGGAATGGTTCCTTCTGGCAGTAGGCCTGCTGCTCATCCTCGGCACGGGCTTTTTCGTTGCCGTTGAATTCTCCCTGGTCGCCCTCGATCAGTCCACCGTCCAGCGGGCCGTGGAAAACGGGGATCCTGCTGCCGCACCGCTGCTCAAATGCCTCAAGTCCCTGTCCACACAGCTCTCCAGCTGCCAGCTGGGCATCACCATGACCACGCTGCTGACCGGATTCGTCATGCAGCCATCCGTCGGCAAGCTGCTCGAAGTGCCGCTGGCCGCCGTCGGGGTCCCCGAAGCCGCGGCCATTTCCATCTCGCTGGTGGTCGCGATGACTCTGACCACCCTGCTCTCCATGCTGATCGGCGAACTGGTGCCGAAGAACATGGCCATTGCGCTGTCATTTCCGATCGGCAAGGCCCTCGCCCGACCCCAGTTGGTCTTCACAGCCATCTTCAAACCCGCCATCGTGGTGCTCAACGGCTTCTCCAACAAGGTCCTCAACGTCTTCGGACTTGAGGCCAAGGAGGAAATCTCCGGCGCCCGCACTCCGGCCGAACTGGCATCCCTTGTCCGCCGCTCGGCGGCGATGGGAACCCTTGACGCAGGGACCGCCAACTTCATCGCGAGGACGCTGAAGTTTTCGGGCCGGACGGCGGCGGACGTGATGACGCCCCGCATCCGCGTCGAAACGATCGACGCCGACCAGCCGGTCTCGGACATCGTGGAAGCCGCCCGGCGCACGGGCTACTCGCGCTTCCCTGTTATCGGGGACTCCTCCGATGACATCCGTGGCGTTGTGCATATCAAGAAGGCCATCGCCGTGCCGTCTGACCGGCGCGCCAACCTGGAGGCCGGCGCCATCATGACCGATGTGCTCCGGGTGCCGGAAACCATCCACCTGGATGCCCTGCTGGCGGAACTGCGCGAAGGCAACCTCCAGCTGGCCGTGGTCCTCGACGAATACGGCGGAACCGCCGGCATTGCCACGCTCGAGGATCTCGTGGAGGAAATCGTCGGGGAAGTGGCCGATGAACATGACAAGGTCCGTCCGGGGCTGTTGCAGAGCGCCTCGGGGGACTGGTACTTCCCGGGACTGCTGCGTCCCGATGAACTCTCCGAACAGATCCCGGGCCTGACCGTGCCCGACGAGGCTGCCTACGAAACGGTGGGAGGGTACGTCATGACCCAGCTGGGCCGCATCGCGTCCGTGGGGGACGCCGTCGAGGTCGGCGGCGGGACGCTGAGCGTGACCCGCATGGACGGGCGCAGGATCGACCGGATCTGCTTCAAGCCCGCCCGCGCCCACGGCCAGGAGCATGGCGAAGACCACGGCGAGGACCACGGCGAGGGCCATGGCGAGGATCATGGCGAGAACCAGAAGTCCGGCCAGGTCGGTGCCGCATGAGCGACTGGGTAGGAATTCTCTGGCTCGTCGTCCTGCTGGTCGGCAACGCCTTCTTCGTGGCGGCGGAATTTGCGGTCATGTCCGCCCGGCGGAGCCAGATCGAGCCGCTGGCCGAGGCCGGGTCCAAGCGCGCACAGACTACCCTGCGGGCGATGGAAAACGTCTCCCTGATGCTGGCCTGCGCCCAGCTGGGCATCACGGTCTGCTCCCTGCTGATCCTGCAGGTTGCGGAACCGGCAATCCACCACCTGATGGCCGTGCCGCTCGGGGCGGTGGGCATCCCGGTGGAAATCGCCGACGTCGTGGCCTTTGCCATCGCGCTGCTGGCCGTCACTTTCCTGCACGTCACCTTCGGCGAAATGGTCCCGAAGAACATCTCGGTTTCCGTCGCGGACAAGGCGGCCCTGCTTCTCGCGCCGCCGCTGATGTTCATCGCCCGGGCGGTGAGGCCTGTGATCGTGTCCCTGAACTGGGCCGCGAACCACATCCTCAAGCTCATGCGGATCGAGCCGAAGGACGAGGTCACCTCCTCCTTCACGCTGGAGGAAGTCCAGTCGATTGTGCAGGAATCCACCCGTCATGGCCTGGTGGATGACGACGCCGGGCTGATCACCGGCGCGCTGGAGTTCTCGGAACACACCGCGTCCCGCGTGATGGTCCCACTCGACAAGCTCGTGATGCTGAAGGCAAACACCACGCCGGTGGAGTTCGAGAAGGCTGTGAGCCGGACGGGTTTCTCCCGATTTCCGATGCTCGATGACGACGGCATGCTTTCGGGCTACCTCCACATCAAGGACGTGCTGTCCATCCCCGACGCGGCCTATCACCAGCCGATCGCCGAAAGCCGCATCCGTTCCCTGGCGAACCTCTCAATGGACGATGAGATCGAGAAGGCCATGTCCGTCATGCAGCGGACGGGCTCGCACCTCGCCCGTGTGATCGGGCCGGACGGGCACACTCAGGGCGTCCTGTTCCTCGAGGACGTCATTGAGCAGCTCGTCGGCGAGATCCGGGACGCCACCCAGGCCACCGGTTACCGGCGGCTCGGCCAGGACTAGGCAGCGGCGTGCTATTACCCTAAATGGGAATGATTCCCATTTAGGGATAGACTCGTGGCTGTTGCTAATGCTCCTGATTCTCAATAACAGATCCGAGGTTCCCCGTGCGTCGTCCTGCTGCCCGTGCCATAGTTACCGCCGTTGCCGGCCTCAGCGTGATGCTGACGGCCTGCAGTCCGACGGCGGGGAGCACCCGGGGGACCGCCGGGGAGGGGGTCGTTGAGGTCGTCGCGTCCACGAGCGTGTACGGCGACATCGTCAGCACCATCGGCGGCGACAAGGTGCGCGTCAACTCCGTCATCACCCGCACCAGCCAGGACCCGCACTCCTACGAGGCGACCACCCAGGACAAGCTGGCGGTTTCCAAGGCCGAACTGGTCGTGGAGAACGGCGGCGGCTACGACGATTTCATCCATAAGCTGGCGGACGATACCGGGCTGGACCAGGCCAACGTGCTGAACGCCGTCGAGCTTTCCGGGCTGGAGAGCGCCGACGCCGGCAGCGGAGGCACCGCCAGCGCGGACGGCCACGACCACGCCGGCTTCAACGAGCACGTCTGGTACAGCCTGCCGGCCATGGCACGGCTCGCCGACGCCGTCGCCGCCAAGCTCGGCGAGCTGGAACCGTCCTCTGCCGGGACCTTCCGTACCAACGCGGCCGCCTTCAAGGACTCGCTCGCCGGCCTTGAAGCCAAGCTGGCCACGATCAAGGCGGCGTCGGGCCCGGGGGCGGTTGCCGTCACTGAGCCCGTGCCGTTGTATCTGCTGGAGGCGGCCGGACTGGAAAACAAGACCCCCGCCGAGTACATGTCGGCCATTGAATCCGGTTCGGACGTTCCGCCCGCCGTGCTGAAGTCCGCCGTCGACCTTGTCCGCTCCGGCGGCATCAGGCTGCTGGCCTACAACCTGCAGACCGAGGGCCCGCAGACGGTGGCGCTGAAGGATGCCGCTGCGGCGTCGGGCGTTCCGGTGCTGAACTTCAGTGAGACGCTGCCGGACGGCAAGACGTACCTGCAGTGGATGGCGGACAACGTGGACGCCATCGGCAAGCCGCTGTCCTGAGGACAGCCCGGGCCACCATCGCCGTCGGAATGACCGGGCCCCGGAAAGCCGGGGCCTAAGATTATCGGGACAGCGTGAGCAGAACGAGTCACGCAGAAATCGAGGAAATCCAAGTTGACACCCGTAGTGAGCCTCCGCGGTGCGTCCCTCACGTTCGGCAAACGGACCCTCTGGGAGAACCTGGACCTGGACATCAACCAGGGTGAATTCTTCGCCGTCCTCGGCCCCAATGGGAGCGGCAAAACGACCTTCCTCAAGGTGCTCCTCGGAATGCAGGAGCTCAGCTCCGGAACGGCCATACTCGACGGCCGCCCCGTCGAACGCGGCAGCCGGCGGATCGGCTACATCCCGCAGCAGAAATCGTTTGATGCGGACACCCCGTTGCGTGCCCGCGACCTCGTCGGCCTCGGCGTCGACGGCCACCGCTGGGGAGTGCGCCTCGGTGCTGCCCGGGCGGACCGGAAGATCGACCGGCTGCTCGAGCTCGTGGGTGCCGAAGACTATGCCAAGGTGCCGGTGGGGCAGCTCTCCGGCGGCGAGCAGCAGCGGCTGCGGGTGGCCCAGGCCCTCGCCACGGACCCGAAAGTACTGCTCTGCGATGAGCCCTTGCTGTCCCTCGACCTGCAGCACCAGCAGGCGGTCAGCGGCCTGATCAACAACCAGTGCCGCGAGCAGAAAAGCGCCGTGGTGTTCGTAACGCATGAGATCAACCCCATCGTGGACTACGTCGACACGGTGCTTTACCTGGCCGGCGGACGCTTCCGCGTGGGCAGGCCGGAGGAAGTGATGACCACCGAGGTCCTGTCCGATCTTTACGGCAGCCATGTCGAAGTCATCCTCGCCAACGGCCGGATGGTCGTGATGGGCGTTCCGGATGCCACCACGCACCACCACGAGGATGCGCACGCGGTTGCAGGGGAGGTCGGCTAATGGACCTCGAGAACATACTCAATTCCATCTTCAATTTCGAGAACTACGGCGAACTGCTCGCGCTGGTCCAGAATTCGATCTGGGCCGGGGCTGTCCTGGGACTGTTGGGAGGCCTGGTCGGGACCTTCGTGATGAAGCGGGACCTGGCGTTCGCGGTACACGGCATCTCCGAGCTCTCCTTTGCCGGTGCGGCCTTCGCCCTGCTGATCGGCATGGACGTCGTGCTCGGTTCCTTGCTGGGGTCGGTGGTGGCGGCCCTGCTGCTGGGCCTGATGGGGGTCCGCGCCCGGGACAAGAATTCGACCATCGGCGTGCTCATGCCCTTCGGCCTGGGCCTGGGCATCCTGTTCCTTTCGCTGTATGAAGGCCGCGCCGCCAACAAGTTCGGCCTGCTCACCGGGCAGATCGTGTCTGTCGGGACCGTCCAGCTGCAGGTGCTGGCCGTCGCCGCCGTCGTCGTGATGCTGGCCCTGATCACCATCTGGCGGCCGCTGACCTTTGCAAGTGTCGATCCCGACGTCGCCGCGGCCCGGGGCGTGCCGGTCCGGGCCCTCGCCCTCGGATTCATGCTGCTGTTGGGCTTCAGCGTGGCGCTTTCCATCCAGATTGTCGGCGCGCTGCTGGTCCTGGCGCTGCTGATCACGCCTGCGGCTGCGGCCTTGCGGGTGACGTCATCGCCCCGGCTGGTGGTGCTCCTCAGCGTGGTGTTCGCCGTGACGGCGACGGTGGGCGGCATCATGCTGGCCCTCGGCGGCCGGCTCCCCATCAGCCCCTATGTCACCACGCTGTCGTTCCTGATCTACGTGGTCTGCCGTGCCATCGGCGGCATCCGGGCCAAGCGTGGAATGAACGGGCGGGTGCTGCGGGGCGCCCCGGTCCCGACGGCCTGAGACAGTGAACGGGGTCAGGCGCCGAACGGGGTCAGGCGCCGGGAATCGGGTGCATCAGGCAGAAAGGGTGCCCAGCCGGATCAAGCAGGACCCTCCAGCGGTCCGGCGAGGGCTGGACGCCAGCGCGACGGGCGCCGAGCGAAATAACCTGCTGTTCAGCAGCGTCAAGATCGTCAACAGCAAACTCAAGATGGAGCTGCTTGGGTGAAACGTCCCCGGGCCATTCAGGCGGACGGTAGTTCTGCACGCGCTGCAATGTCAGCATCACCCCCGCACCTTTGAGTGCAACGAAATCGTCAGACTCGAAGAACACTTCCGCATCGAGCAGCCGTCGGTAGAAGTCCGACAGCACGGCGGGGTCTGCACAATCGACGGAAACTGCGGCCAGGCGGGCTATTGCTGTCATGAAATCTCCAATCCCGGTACGGGAAACCACTGCGTGATGGCACCACTCTAGGGCGCCATGTCAAGGCATGGTGAGCGGTGCGCACGTTTCGCTGCTGTGTTCTGTCCCGACGGACCTGTCCCGCCGGACCTGTCCCGCCGTTGACCGCGTCGGTGCTGGCCACATCCGGTTCAGCAGGGACTGAGTTGCCGCGCCGCCGGTAAGACCTTGGCTATATCCCGGACTGCCGGGCCGTGCACTCCGGGCATAGCCCGAAGATCTCCACGGTGTGTTCCACAGCGGTGAAGCCGTGCTCTTTGGCGATCCGCGCGGCCCAGGCTTCCACCGCGGGTGCCTCGACCTCGACGGCCTTCCCGCAATTGCGGCAGAGCAGGTGGTGGTGGTGGCCGGTGACAGCGCAGCGCCGGTAGACCGCCTCGCCATCGGCGCTCCGAAGGACGTCTACCAGACCGTCATCGGCAAGGGACTGCAGGATCCGGTACGACGTGGCAAGGGAAACCGAGGTGCCCCGCTCCTGCAGGATGCGGTACAGCTCCTGGGTGCTGACAAAGTCTGCCAGTTCGTCCAGGGCGGCGCTGACCGCGAGGCGCTGCTTGGTGACACGCTGTTCCTTACCCGCGGCGGGAGCGGGGGCCGGTGTCCGGTTGCCGTCGGCTGTGGCGCCCTGGGACATTGTGGAACTCGTTTCACTGTCGGTTTCGTTTGGGGTGCTGGCAATGTCCAAGATTACCAGCCGGGGGCGTGGACACCGCGACGACCGATCCCTAGGCTGGCCCGATGAAGCTGACGAAATTCACGCACGCATGTGTCCGCCTCGAGAAGGACGGCAAGGTGCTGGTGCTCGACCCGGGGACGTTCTCGGAGACGGAGCAGGCGCTGGCCGGTGCGGACGCCGTGCTGATCACGCACGAGCACGCGGACCACGTCGACGTCGACGCCGTCGTTGCCGCCCTGGTGGGCAGCGACTCGCTGCAGCTCTTCGCGCCGGCGGGGGTCGCGGGGCAGTTGCGCGGCAAAGCGGACAGCGCTGCGGATCGGATCCATGCCGTGGCCCCCGGCGAGGAGTTTGACGCCGCAGGCTTCGCCATCCGGAGTTTCGGCGGCCAGCACGCCCTGATCCATCCCCAGATTCCGGTGGTGGCGAATGTGGGCTATCTGGTGGATTCCAACGTCTATCACCCGGGGGACTCCTTCGCGATACCCGACGGCGTGGACGTCCGGACCCTGCTCGTGCCGATCCACGCGCCGTGGAACAAGGTGGGCGAGGTGGTGGACTTCGTGATCGGCGTCCGGGCACCCAAGGCGTTCCCGATCCACGACGCCCTGCTCAACCAGAGCGGGCTGGGCCTCGTTGAGGGACACGTGACGCGGATCGGCGCCAAGTACGGCACCGAATATCGCCACCTCTCCAGCGGGGACACGGTGGAGGTCTAACCCGCACGGAGGCCCCCCTGGGGAAGTCTAGGCCGGCCAGACCCCGCTCGCGAAGAACTCGCGGACGGCGGCCTCGTACGGTTCGGGGTCCAGCCCCTGGGCCTGCAGCCAGTCCGGGTTGTAATAGTTGCCGGCATAGCGGTCACCGCCGTCGCACATCAAGGACACAACGCTGCCGCGCCGTCCTTCGGCGATCATCCCGGCGATGAGCTGCCACACGCCCCAGAGGTTCGTGCCGGTGGACGGGCCCGCGTGCAACCCGGCGAAATGCCGAAGGTGACGCATCGCCGCCACCGACGCTGCGTCCGGGACCTGGATCATGTGGTCGATCACTGTGGGGACAAAGCTTGGTTCCATCCGGGGCCGGCCGATGCCCTCGATCCGCGACGGGAGCCCGGCGACGCCGGCTGCACCGGTGCCGACATCGCCGCCGGCCAGCCACGCGGGATGGAACGCCGAGTTCTCCGGGTCCACGACCGCCAGCTCCGTATCGTGGCGGTGATAGCGGAGGTACCGGCCGATCGTGGCGCTCGTTCCTCCGGTCCCGGCGCCCACGACAATCCAGCGCGGGATCGGGTGCTCTTCCAGGGCGAGCTGGCCGAAGATCGACTCGGCGATGTTGTTGTTCCCCCGCCAGTCCGTGGCCCGCTCGGCGTAGGTGAACTGGTCCATGTAGTGGCCGTTGCTGCTCCTGGCCAGTTCGGCGGCCGCCTCGTAGACCTCCGACGCGTGATCCACCAGCAGGCAGGACCCGCCGAACTGCTCGATCAGGGCAATCTTTTCCCGGCTGGTGGTCCGGGTCATCACGGCGATGAACGGCAGCCCCAGCAGCTGGGCAAAATACGCTTCCGAGACGGCCGTACTGCCGCTGGACGCTTCCACGATCGTGGTTCCTTCCGCGATCCAGCCGTTGACCAGGCCGAAAAGGAACAGGGAGCGCGCCAGCCGGTGCTTGAGGCTGCCGGTACGGTGCGTGGACTCGTCCTTGAGATACAGCTGCACTCCCCAATGTTCCGGGAGCGGGACGGAATAGAGGTGGGTGTCGGCGGAGCGGTTGTTCTCGGCATTGATTCTGCGGATGGCTTCATCGGCCCAGGCCCGGTCGTTTGCGCGCTCTCTCATCACCGCACCAGCCTACCCGCGGCGGCCGCGCGCCAACGATGACGCGCACGGATAGAGTTGGCGGATGCAGACCCTCATGGATGTAGATTCGCTGAAGGGCCGGCTGGATGCCGGCCGACGCACTGTATTGCTGGATGTGCGCTGGGCGCTCGGTGACCCGCACGGCCGGGAACATTACCTGGCGGAGCACCTCCCCGGCGCCGTCTTCGTGGACCTCGCCACCGAACTGGCCGGCCCCGCGGATCCAAGCCGCGGCCGCCACCCGCTCCCTTCCCTGGAGCAATTCCAGGCATCCGTCCGCTCCTGGGGCGTCCGCAGTGGAGATGTCGTCGTTGCCTACGACGACAGCGGAAACATGGCTGCCGCCAGGCTCTGGTGGATGCTCCGGAACGCGGGTTTCGCGGACGTTTACCTGCTCGACGGCGGACTGGCCGCCTGGCGTGCCGCCGGATTCGACGTCGAACGCGGCGAATGGCAAGCGGAGCCCGGCGACGTCGTCCTGGCCGCCGGTGCCATGCCCGCGATCGACGCGGGGCGGGCGGCCAGTTGGGGCCAGCAGGGCTTGCTGCTCGACGCCCGGGCGGGGGAACGGTACCGCGGGGAAATCGAACCCGTGGACCCGCGCGCAGGCCACATCCCGGGAGCCGTGAGCGCGCCCACCACCGGCAACCTCGGCGCGGACGGCCGGTTCCTGCCGGCCGAATGGTTGCGCGAACGCTTTACCAGCCTCGGTGTGACACGGGACGTCTCCACCGCGGTCTACTGCGGTTCGGGGGTGACGGCGGCCCACGAAATCGCGGCGCTGGAAATTGCCGGTTTCCCGGCCGCCCTGTACCCGGGCTCCTTCTCCGAATGGTCCAACAATCCCTCGAACGACGTCGTGACCGGCGCTGCGCCCTACGCCGACGGCACCGCCGCGGACTCGGTATAACGGCTAAGCGATAACGTCTATGCGGCTGGCTGCCTCACGGGGCGCGGCCGTTTTTGTGCTTTCGCGCGGTGTCTGAGTTCCCTCCTGTGGCGTCCATCGGCGGGGTCCGCCGTGTCCGGAGGTCCGCCCGGGTCCCGGGTCATGGCCGTGCCCGGCAGAGGTGGTGCGGTGGAGTGGTAGCTGTGGCCGGTGGGGGTGGTGAGTTCGAGGGTGTGCCTGTGTCTGAGTTCGTTCGTGCCGGCGGGCCCGGGTCGTGGCTGGGCTTTCCAGCCGGGCTTTTCCTTGGTGTGGTTGCACGCTTCGCAGGTTCCGGCGCCGTTGATGTTGGTGGTGGGGCCGCCTTGATGCCAGGGGATGATGTGGTCCAGGTGGCGTATCGGGGCGTCGCAGTAGGGGGTGCGGCAGGTGTCGTCGCGGGCCTGGATGTAGCGGCGGAGTCCGGCGGGGAAGAGCCGGGCGCGGGAGTCCATCGCGATGAGGCCGCCGGTTGCCGGTGCGGTGTAGAGCCGGCGGAGCCAGATGTCCATTTCTTTGTCGCCGCCTGTGCCGTCCCCGCGGCGACGGCCGGACCTCGTGCCGTCACCGGCCGGACCTCCGCCTGCGCCGTCACCGGCCGGGCCTCCGCCTGCGCCGTCACCGGCCGGGCCTCCGCCTGCGCCGTCCCGCGTGCCGGCGTCCCCGGCGTGGGCGTTTTGGGCACGTGTGTCGTTGATCAGGTTCCGGGCCCAGCCGGCGGGGACGATGCCGTAGCCGGGGAGCCGGGCGGGTTCGCTGTCGGACTGGAGGAGGGTGCGGTCGGTCATGATGAGCTGGATCTCGATCCCGGTGATCCCGCCGGGGGTGCCGGTGAGGCGTTCGACGAGGCCGTCGGCCATGAGCTGGCCCCGGCCCCTCGGATCCCCGGCGGCGCGCAACGAATCGGCATGCCGGCTCAGCGCCGCGTACGCGGCCACGCCTTCAGCGACGGGGAGCAGGGCGGTGAGGTAACACATGGTGTCCGGTGCGGGGCGGAGGCTGACGTACCGTTCAGTGGCGGCGTGGCTGGCGCGTTGGGTGACGGAGCGGGGGTCCAGCCGGTAGGCGGCGGTCCGGGCGGCGGCGATGATCTCCCGGTCGCCGGCGCCGGCGAAGGCGCCGGTGTCGGCGGCGAGCCGGGCGTCGACGGCGCAGCGGTCCGCGGCGGACAGGCAGGCGGTTTCCTTCACGAGGAGGGTGGCGCGCCATTCGTTGAGCTGGCCGGTGTGCAGGGCGGTGAGGGTGTGCGGCATTTCGGTGACGAGGGCTTTCGCCAGGCCCAGGAGCCGTCCGCCGCGGGCGGGGGATTCGCGCCGGGCCAGGGCGATCTGCGCCGCGACCCCGGCGCCGAGCTCCGCCGCCGGAACGCCCTGCGCGCGCCGGGTGCGGCGCTGGGCGGCAGCGAAGGCGACCGTGATCCGGGCCTGCAGCGCGGCCGCGGCGGACTTCAGATCCTCCAGCTGCCGGAGCTGGTCGATCAGCCCGGCCCCGCCGTCGTCGTCGGCGTGGCAGAGGCGGACGGCTCCCAGGGAACGGAGCACGTCGGTGACAGTTCCACCTCCTGCTGCCGCGCTGCGAGCCACTTCGGGCTCCCGATTGCCGTCCATGGGATTAGTCTTCCAGTGACCTGTGACATTAACAGGCCTCACGCCCTTCGATGTGGACCGCCGAAGCACCTGACACGAGTGGTCGCGGCGGAGTATGGATTCCGGAAGGATCGGATCGGCCACGGAGCGGCCCAAGAGTGGGTAACGCGGTCCGCCAAGGGCGCTCGGGATTGGCCATGTTCCGGCGCGCGGGGGTAGCGTCGAGACATGACTCCCGGACGCCCCGTACCGCCGCCCTTTGCCCAGCCGCTCCCGACTCTCGACACGCCGTCCGAGGCCATTGACGCGCCCCGCCGGGCAGCCGCTTACGGCGCCACCGCCAGCGACAGCGGACTCGTCCCCTTGACCGTTGCCCGGCGCGCGCCGAAGGAAGACGACGTCGAGATTGCCATCGATTTCTGCGGATTGTGCCACTCTGACGTCCACGCCACCCGCGGCGAATGGGGCGCCCAGAACTACCCGCTCGTGCCTGGCCACGAAATCGTGGGCCGGGTCGCCCGGGTGGGCTCCGCCGTCGACGACTTCACCCCCGGTGAGCGCGTGGGCGTCGGCTGCATGGTCGATTCCTGCCGCGAATGCGGCAGCTGCCTGGACGGCCTGGAGCAATATTGCCAGAACGGCATGGTGGGGACCTACGGCGCGAAGGACCACCGCAACGGGGACACCGTCACGCAGGGCGGATACGCCAGCTCCATCGTGGTGGACCGCCGCTACGTGTTGCGGGTCCCGGAAAGCCTCGACCCCGCCGCCGCGGCGCCGCTGCTCTGCGCGGGCATCACCACCTTCTCGCCGCTGCGCCACTTCGAGGTCGAGGAGGGCGACGTCGTCGGCGTCGTCGGCCTGGGCGGCCTGGGACACATGGCCGTGAAGCTCGCCAAGGCGATGGGCGCAGAAGTGAAGGTGTTCACCACCTCGGAGTCCAAATTCGCCGCCGCCCGTGAACTCGGTGCGGATGACGTCATCCTCTCCCGCGACGAGGCCGCGATGGAAGCCGCGAACCGGAGCATCGACGTCATCATCGACACCGTCGCCGCGCCCCACGACCTCAACCCGTACTTCCGCACCCTGCGCCTGGACGGGGCCCTGTTCCAGCTCGGACTCCCCTCGGAGGACATGCCGCCGGTCAACCCCGGGGCCCTGATCGCGCGCCGGATCGCCTACGCCGGCTCGCTGATCGGCGGCATCGCCGAGACCCAGGAGATGCTGGACTTCTGCGCCGAACACGGCGTGGTGTCCGAGGTTGAAGTGGTCCGGGCGGACCAGCTCAACGAGGCCTATGACCGCATGGTGGCCGGCGACGTGAAGTACCGTTTTGTTTTGGACGCCAGCACCCTGGGGTCACCTTCGGAAAGGGCGGATGTATGAGCACTCTCTTCACCAGGATCATCAACGGCGAGATCCCCGGCCGCTTCGTCTGGCGCGAGGACGATGTGGTGGCCTTCCTGACGGCGGGCCCGCTCGCCGATGGCCACACGCTCGTAGTACCCACCGAGGAAGTGGACCGCTGGACGGACGCTTCCCCGGAACTGCTCGGGCGGGTAATGGAGGTGGCCCGCAAGATCGGCGCCGTCCAGGTCGACATCTTTGATGCGGCCCGGGCCGGGCTGATTGTGGCAGGCTACGAAATCAACCACCTGCACGTGCACGTCTGGCCGTCCAACTCGATGGCTGACTTCGACTTCGGCTCGGCGGACCAGCACCCCGAACCCGTGAAACTGGACGCCAACGCGGAGAAACTCCGCGAAGGCCTGCGGAAGGCGGGCTACGCGGAGCACGTCCCGGCCGCCTGAGAGGCTAGGCCGGCGCCAGCACCTTGTTAAGCACCGTCCGGATCCGCTTTTCCGAGACCGAATACGCCGTGCCGAGTTCGACGGCGAACAGGCTCACCCTGAGCTCCTCGATCATCCAGCGGACCTGGGTTAACTCGGCCCCGGCCCGGCGGCCGGGGAGCAGCGCCGACACGGCGTCGTCGTAGTCGTCCTCCAAAGCCTGGATCGCCGCCATGTGCTGCGCATCCCGCTGGACATTAGTGGGGAGCTTCTCGAGGCGCTTCTCGATCGCAGCGAGGTACCGCGGCAACTGGCTCAGCCGGGCGTAGCCCGTGCGTGCCACAAAGCCGGGGTACACCAGCTGCTCCAGTTGGCTCTTGATGTCATTGAGGGCGCTGATCAGGGCGAGGCTGGTGGTGCCCTTGAGCTGCTTTTCAATCCGCCGGGTGCTCGCCAGGATGCGTTCGACGACGGCGGTGACAGTGAAGACGGTGTCGATCAGCTCGGCGCGGACCTTTTCGTACAGGGCTTTGAACGAGGCCTCGTCCCAGGGCAGCTCGGCGGGGGTGAGCTTGTCGACGGCGGCAAGCGCGCAGTCCGCGATCAGGGCCGATACGGAACCGTGCGGGTTCTGGCTGAAGGTCAGCTTCTCGGTGTTGTTCAGATGCTCCAGGACGTAGCGGTCCGGCGGCGGCACCTTGAGTGCGAGCAGGCGGATGACGCCGCCGCGCATGGCCTGTTCCTGTTCGGAACTGGTCTGGAAGAGCCGCACGGCCACGGAACGGCCTTCGTCCACGAGCGCCGGATAGCCGGTGACGGTATGCCCCTTCACGGTGCCCTGGACCTGGCGCTGCACCGTCCCGACGGACCACTCGGTAAGGCCGGACTCCTCAGTGAAGCCGGACTGCTGAGTGAAACCGGTCGAGGCCGCGGAAGTCGAGGCCGCGCCCGCGGCAGGTGCGGTGCCCATCCCGGCACCCTGGCCGGCACCCTGCCCGCCGGCCCTGCCACCTGATTTCGGCGCCGTCGTGCGCGGCGTGGCGCCCAGGGACTCGGCGATCGCCCGGCGGGTTGCCGGGGCCAGGCGTTCCTGCAGCGCGGGGAGGTCCTTGGCCTCGTCCAGCACCTTGCCCTGCGAGTCGACGACGCGGAAGCTGACCCGCAGGTGCGGCGGCACGGCGTCCCAGTTCCAGGAATTAGGCGGGACGACCTGACCGCGGATCCGGCGCAGGACCAGTTCCAGCGAGGCCTCCAGCTCGTCCGTGGCCGGATCGAAGTCGGCTTCCAGAGCCGCCACGGCCTGGCGTGCGACGTCGGGTGCCGGAACGAAGTTCTTGCGTACCTGCTTGGGCAATGACTTGATCAGGGCCGTGACCATTTCCACCCGCTGGCCTGGAATGAGCCAGCGGAAGGCGGCGTCGTCTAGCTGATTGAGGAAGAGCACGGGGATCTCGGCGGTGACGCCGTCGGACGGATGAGGCGGCGAGCCGGGGGCCACAGGGTGGAACTCATAACTCAGTGGAAGGTCGAAGCCCTTGTGCAGCAAGGTTTTCGGGTAGGCGGAATCGTCGAGCGCATCGGCGTCCTCGCTGATCAGCAGCGCCTGGTCGAAATCGAGCAGTGCGGGATCCTGCTGCCGCGCTTCCTTCCACCACTTGTCGAAGTGCCGTTCGGAGACGACCTCCTTGCCGATCCGGGCGTCGTAGAACTCGAACAGGGTTTCGTCGTCTACCAGGATGTCCCGGCGCCGCATGCGTGACTCGAGCTCCTCCACCTCGTGGAGGAGGGCCCGGTTGCGGTGGAAGAACTTGTGGTGGGTCTGCCAGTCGCCTTCGACGAGGGCGTGCCGGATGAAGAGCTCACGGCTGAGCTCCGGATCCACCTTTCCATAGTTGATGCGCCGGCTCGGGATGATCGGCACGCCATACAGCGTGACCTTCTCGTGGGCCATCACCGAGCCCATCTTCTTGGACCAGTGCGGTTCGCTGTAGCTGCGCTTGACCAGGTCCGGCGCCACCTGCTCTACCCACAGAGGATCAAACTTCGCCACCACCCGGGCCCACAGCCTGCTCGTCTCCACGAGTTCGGCCGCCATGACGAAGGTCGGGTTCTTCTTGAACAGCGCCGAACCGGGGAAGATCGCGAAGCGGCTGCCCCGGGCGCCGGTGTACTCGCGCTTGCGTTCGTCGAGGATGCCGATGTGGCTCAGGAGGCCCGAGAGCATGCTGATGTGGATGCTCTCGTGGTTGCCCACCGGGTCCGCCAGCCGCTTGTTGTCCAGGCTGATGCCGAGCGGCCGGGCGAGCTGGCGCAGCTGGGCGAACAGGTCCTGCCATTCCCGGACGCGGAGGTAGTTGATGAACTCGTTGCGGCACAGCCGGCGGAACGCGGTGGAGGAGAGCTCCTGCTGCTTCTCCTGAATGTAGTTCCAGAGGTTCAGGAAGCCGGTGAAGTCCGAGTTCTCGTCCCGGAAGCGCGCGTGCTTTTCCGCGGCGAGCTGCTGCTTATCTGACGGTCGTTCCCTCGGGTCCTGGATCGTCAGCGCCGCCGCCAGGATCATGACCTCGCGGACGCAGCCGCGCTTGCCGGATTCCACGATCATCCGGCCCAGCCTCGGGTCCACCGGCAGCTGGGCAAGCTGCTGCCCGACGGCGGTCAGCCCGCCGTTGCTTCCGGCAGCAGCGCCGGACGGGCGGCGGCCCGGTCTGCCGCCGTCGGGGCGGCCGTCGCCGTCGCCGGTCTGCTCCTGTGGGCGCGCCGCGCTCAGGGCGCCGAGTTCACGCAGCAGGGTGACGCCGTCGTTGATGGCCCGCGAATCCGGCGGTTCCACAAACGGGAAGTTTTCCACATCCTTGGGTCCGCGGGCCACGCCCATGGCGGTCATTTGCAGGATGACGGCGGCGAGGTTGGTGCGCAGGATCTCGGGGTCTGTAAACGGCGGCCGGGACTCGAAGTCGTCCTGCGAGTAGAGCCGGATGGCGATGCCGTCGGACACGCGGCCGCAGCGGCCGGACCGCTGGTTGGCCGAGGCCTGGGAGACCCGCTCGATCGGCAGGCGCTGGACCTTGGTGCGGTGCGAGTAGCGCGAGATGCGGGCGGTGCCGGTGTCGATGACGTATTTGATGCCCGGGACGGTCAGCGAGGTTTCGGCGACGTTGGTGGCCAGCACGATCCGACGCTTGCTCCCGGGATGGAAGACCTTGTGCTGTTCCTGCAGGCTCAGCCGCGCAAAAAGGGGCAGTATCTCCGCACCGGCCAGCCGGCGGTTCGTCTGGATCCGTGCGTTGAGCGCCTCGGCGGCGTCGCGGATCTCCCGTTCGCCGGAGAAGAAGATGAGGATGTCGCCGGGGGCTTCCAGCGCGAGTTCGTCGACGGCGTCGCACACCGCGTCCAGCGGGTCGCGGTCCTCCTCGAGCTCGTCGTCGGAAGCGGGGATTCCCTCATCGCCGGCCGCGGAGCCGCCAGGCGGCTGGGAGAGCGGGCGGTAGCGGATCTCGACGGGGTAGGTGCGTCCGGTGACCTCGAGGATCGGCGACGGTTCTTCCTCGCTGCCGAAGTGCCTGGCGAACCGCTGCGGATCGATGGTGGCGGAGGTGATGATGATCTTCAGGTCCGGACGCTGCGGCAGGATCCGCTTGAGGTAGCCCATGATGAAGTCGATGTTGAGGCTGCGCTCGTGGGCTTCATCGATGATGATGGCGTTGTACTTGCGCAGCAGCTTGTCGCGCCGGATCTCGGCCAGCAGGATGCCGTCCGTCATCAGCTTGACCTTGGTGTTACGGCTGACCTCGCCGGTAAAGCGGACCTGGAAGCCGACTTCCTGGCCGATCTCGACGCCGAGTTCCTCTGCGATGCGCTCGGCCACGGTCCGGGCGGCAAGCCGCCGCGGCTGGGTGTGGCCGATCAGGCCGTCCTCGCCGAGGCCCAGCTCCAGGCACATCTTGGGAATCTGCGTGGTCTTACCGGAACCGGTCTCGCCGGCAATGATGGTCACCTGGTTGGCCGCGATGGCGGCCATCAGGTCATCGCGGCGCTCGGAAACCGGCAGCTCGGCGGGGTAGGAAATATGCAGTGTCATGGCTGGAGACAGTCTACTGGGCTTGCTGCCCGGGACGGCTCCTGCGGGGGGTCCTGCTGCCCACTGCCCCTTCGGCCACTGCCGGGAACGTGACGTTGCCCGGTCCCTGGGGGCCGGGCAACTGTTGGCGACTACGGGATTTGGCCGGATCCGACTCCGGGACGCGGGCCTCAGAAGATCCGCAGCGTGTAGCTGGTGCTGGGGAGGTCCAGGGCGGACCAGGCGTCCTCCGAGCGGACGTGTGGGGTGTGGCCCCGGCCGTCGTTGCGCAGGACCGAGGCGGTGGCGGCAAGGCCGACGATGATCAGGATGATGAGGGCAATTCCGATGAGTTCCATACGTCTATGGTTCTCCGGCCGGGGGAGCAAAAGAAGTGGCAGAAATGCCCAAAAAGATATAATTTCTGCCACAATGGAAGCATGATCAAATCAGTGGCAATGATAGTGGTCCCCAACTTCTCGGTCTTCGAGTTCGGGACCGCGTTCGAGGTCTTCGGCATAGACCGTTCAGCGCGCGGAAACGGTGTTCCTGCCTTCGACTTCCGGGTCTGCGCCCCGGATCCGGGCGATGTCCCGATGAAGTCCGGGCTGTCGATGCACGTCGGGCTCGGGCTGGAGGCGGCGGCGGATGCCGACCTCGTCATCATGAGTCCCTACGGCCGGGACGAGGACCTTCCCGAATCCGTCCTGGACACACTGCGGGCGGCGCACGCCCGCGGTGCGTGGGTCATGTCCATCTGCTCCGGTGCTTTTGCCCTGGCCCGGGCAGGCCTGCTGGACGGCCGGCGCTGCACGACGCACTGGCACTATTCCCAGGAACTCGCCAGCCGGTATCCCGCCGCGCTGGTGGACGAAAACGTCCTCTACGTCGAGGACGGGCGGATCATCACGAGCGCCGGCACGGCAGCGGGCATCGACGCCTGCCTGCATCTGATCCGGGTTGAATTCGGGGCTAACGTGGCGGCGGGTATCGCCCGCGACATGGTGGTTCCGCCGCACCGCGACGGCGGCCAGGCCCAGTTCATCGACCGGCCGATCCCGGCCTGCGGCTCCGAACCGATGGAGGAACTGCTGCAGTGGATGGTGCGCCACCTGGAGGAGGAGCATTCCGTCAATGAACTGGCAGCCCGGGTCCATATGTCGCCCCGCACGTTTGCCCGGCGCTTCCGTTCCGAGACCGGTGCGACCCCTGCTGCCTGGCTCAACTCGCAGCGGGTTCTGCGCGCCCAGGAACTGCTCGAGACCACGGAACTCAACATCGACGAGGTCGCACGGGAAGCCGGGTTCGGCCACTCGGTGCTGCTTCGCCACCATTTCACCAAGGTGCTTGACACGAGTCCGCAGTCGTACCGGCGAACTTTCCGGGGCCAACTGGCTGCAGCGGTCTAGGCAAGCCGTCTAGGCAAGCCGTCTAGCGGAGCGGTCCCGACAAGCCCTCCGACGGCGGGAGGCCGCCCGGCGGCGTCCTGCCGCCCGGATCTTCGGGTATTGACTCGTCGGGTATTGACTCCGCCGCCGCCCGGGCGTGGTCCACGAGTTCCCGCCACGGACCCGTGACGGCCTGCTCCGGCAAAGTGGCCTGTCGCTGGCCCGCACGGATGCTGTACAGGAAACGGTCCGGCTGAGCGCCGGCGGCTGCCCCGGCGGCCTTCGGGGCTTCGTCCCAGGGGCAGGCCTCAACGAGCGGCTGCCAGAAGTCCTTGTCATCCGGGGGCGTGGCCAGCACCGACCAGGTCCGCTTCATTCCGGCAATGCCGCCGCTGCGCTGGACGGTGATTTTCATGCGACTCGGATCTTCTTGAGACTGGCTTCATCGTCTGATTCCGGAGAGCTTTACCTTCACAGTTTCCCACGCAGACAGCACGGCGTCATGCTCTGCGGATTCTGCTCCAAAGAGTTCCCTGGCGGACGCCGCGGTGGCCCTCGCGAAGGCGCCAAACGTTGCATTCGCGGCCAGCGTCCCTCCCGTCAGCGTCTCGTACCAGATCTGGGCGGGCGCGTCCCAGGCGTTGCCGCCCAGCTCCGTGGCCGTCAGGCAGAACGCGCGGTTGGGGATGCCCGAATTGATGTGCACGCCGCCGTTGTCGGCCCTCGCCTGAACGTAGCCGTCCATCGAGTCCGGCTGCGGGTCCTTGCCGAGCACATCGTCGTCGTACGCCGTACCCGGAGCCTTCATGGAACGCAAGGCCGCGCCCTGGACCTGGTCCGTGAACAGACCCTCACCGATCAGCCAGCTGGCCTCAGCCGTCGACTGCTTCTTCACATACTGCTCAACGAGTGCTCCGAAGACATCGGACATCGATTCGTTCAGGGCGCCCGCCTGGTTCCGGTAAGCCAGCCCGGCCGAATACTGGGTCACGCCGTGGGCGAGTTCGTGGCCGATCACGCTCAGCGACTTCGTGAACCGCTGGAAGACCTGGCCGTCACCGTCGCCGAAAACCATCTGCCTGCCGTCCCAGAATGCGTTGTCGTACAGGTTGCCGTAGTGGACCGTGGCATCAAGGTGGAGGCCCTTGCCGTCAATGGAATTGCGGCCGAACGCCTCGGCGTAGAGCCGGTGGGTATGGCCCAGCCCGTCATAGGCCTCATCGGCAGCCGGATCGCCGGTGGGTGGTTCCCCCTCCTTGCGCACCACGCTGCCGGGCAGCTGTTCGGCGAACTTGGCGTCGTAGACCGTCCGCTCAGGCGGGGAGGGCTTGAGGTCCCGCATGCCCGGGGGAGCTGCGGGGGAGGGGGCTGCCCTGGACGCCTGGAAGCTCTGGACGTGCAGCAGTGCTTCCCGGGCCGCACGCGCAGCCTCGGAGAGCCGTGGTTCACGCTGCGCCGCCAGGCGGCGGAGCAGGTAGGGAGGGACGATGGAACAGTACATGTGAGACCCCTTTGTGCTTCGGCGGAGTCCTGACGCGGAAGGCAACCGGCACGGAGTCCCGCCGCCCGCCGGCCGCCGGAACCCCGCTGCCGATGCTGACAGCCTACGAGGGGGCACCGACATTTGGCAGGACCAACTCTCTGCCGGCCAAAGCGGGCTATCGAACCGAGACTTCCATACCGTGGCTTCCTATACCGTGGCTTCCATGGACCCATTAGGCGAGGAAAAGAAAAGCGGCTCGACGCTGCTGACGGTCGTCATCGCCTTTGTGGCGAATTTTCTGGTGGCCGGTTCGAAGACCGTGGCCGCCCTGATCACCGGCTCCGCGTCCATGACCGCTGAGGCGGCGCACTCGTGGGCGGACACCGGAAACCAGGTCTTCCTGTTTCTGGCCGAACGGAAATCGGCCAAGAAACGGGACAAGAGCCATCCCCTGGGCTACGGCAGGGAGGCCTACGTCTGGTCCATGTTTGCCGCCTTCGGGCTTTTTACGGCCGGCGCGGTGGTGTCGATCATGCACGGAATCCAACAACTCGTCACCCCGGAGCCGGCCGGGGAGTTCCTCGTCGCCTACATTGTCCTGGCCGTTGCCTTCGTGCTGGAAGGCATTTCCTTCGCGCAGGCCTTCCGGCAGACGCGCCGTACCGCGCGCGAGCTGGAACGTCACACGCTCGAACAGGTGCTCATCAGCTCAGACCCCACCCTGCGCGCCGTTTTTGCCGAGGACGCGGCGGCGTTGATAGGCCTCGTCCTGGCCTTCCTGGGAGTGCTGCTGCATCAGCTCACCGGCTCGGCCGTCCCGGACGCGGTGGGATCGATCGCCGTCGGCTTCCTGCTGGCGGTGGTCGCCGTCGTGCTGATCGACCGCAACCGCCGCTTCCTGGTGGGGCAGGGCGTGACTGCGGACATCGAGCAGTCGATGGGGCGGCGGCTGCTGGAACACCCCGGGATTGAACGGATCACGTACTTGCATCTGGAGTTTGTCGGGCCCCGCAAGCTGTACCTTGTTGCGGCGGTGGACCTGCGGGGCGACCGGCCCGAGCATGAAGTTGCCGTAGCCCTGCGCCGCATTGAACGCGAACTTGAAGATCATGAAACGGTCGAGGAAGCGCTGCTGACCCTGGCCACTCCTGATGAGCCGGCCCTCGGCTTCCGGACGGAAGGAAGCACGGTCCGGTCCTGATGTCCGGATGCAAAGAACCCCGCCGCTTCACTGAAACGACGGGGTTCTTGCTGTGTTGCCTGGATTCTGTGCCCTCGATTGGAATCGAACCAACGACCTTCTGCTCCGGAGGCAGACGCTCTATCCCCTGAGCTACGAGGGCAATCAGGGATCCTGCCGTTACCGGCGGGACGTCCTAGAGCTTAGCAGGAAGGTGGGCTCCAAGGGAAAATCGACGCGCCGCACGATCCCTGATGCGCCGCCCTGCCCGGCGTTGCCCCGCGCGCTGCCGGGCGCCGTGGCGGGCGCCGGGCTCAGTAGCCGGCAAAGGAGTCCACGTGGATCCTCCGCGCCCCGGCACCCCGCGCGGCGGCGCGGAGCGAGCGGACGCTGGCCGGCGAACCGGACACGAAAACGTCCCGGCCGGCGATGTCCGGGACCAGTTCCTTCAGGATGGCGCTGTCGATCCGGGCCCTGCCCGCATCCTGCATAAAGGCCGGGGGCGGGGAGCCGTCCGCGAGCCTGGCCACGACGCGGGCGCCGGAGCCTTCGAGCTCCTGCGCGTAGGCGAGCTCGGCTGCATTCCTTGCCAGATACAGCAGGATGACATCCCGGTCCGTGGCGGAGCCCGCGGCCAGCTGGGCCAGATACGGCGTGATGCCGATCCCGGCCGCTATCAGCAGGACGGGCGCGCCTGACTTCCGGGGCAGGACAAAATCGCCGCCCACGGCGGTGCCGGTCAGTTCGTCGCCGGGTTCCAGGGCCAGCAGCGTGCGCTTCGCCGAAGACAGCGGTTCGGCCGTCCCCACCCCGATCGTCAGGACACGGGACTCCGGGGGGCTGGTGAGGCTAAAGACGCGCCGCAGCCCTTTTCCGTCGGACTTTTCGTGCGGCAGGTGCAGTTCCATGTACTGGCCGGGGCTGTAGCGGACGGGACGCTCCGGCTGGAAGCGGAATTCCGTCGTCGTCGGCGTCAGCGGCCGGGAGCCCTGGAAGTGGAGGCGGACCCGGCCGCGCTGGCCTGCCGCGAAGGCGAGTGCGTTCCCCACCAGCAGCGCCAGCTCGGGGGAGTTGGCGACGAAGCCGAGGTTGTAGGGGATAGCGAACAGCAGCCCGACGACGGTGGCCAGCGCCAGCTGCTGCCAGCGGCGCGGCGGCAGCGTGAGCGGCTCGCTGAGCATGAACCCGACGAAGAAGAGCACCGGGCGCTGGGCGAGCGGCTGCCACAGCGCCTCGCCGATATCCGAACCGGCCCGGAGCAGTTCGGCCGAGACGATGGACACGACGACCACCGTAAACACGGCGGCCATCAGCAGCTTCCGCACCCGGTACAGCACCAGGAGCACGCCCGGCAGCAGGAGCCAGAGCATGGCAGGCGTGGCGGCCCACCAGGTGGCGATGTTGAGCCCGGTCAGCCCGCTGATGAAGGCGCCGGCCGCCGCCGGATTGAAGATATGGCGGCCGCGCCAGGCCAGCGCGTACTTGGACACGGAGGCCAGTACACAGGCCAGCGCCACCCCGGCCAGATCCGTCAGCTGCAAGCCGGCTGAGAACTGCGTCGGCCAGAACAGGAAGTACAGCAGCAGGCCCGTGATCAGGGACGACTCGCTATGCAGCTGCACATGGAAGAGGGCGGCCAGCACGCGGTTGGAGCCGTACGTCAGTCCGAGGCACAGTGCGAGGTGCGCCAGCATCTCCGGCAGCCCGAAGCTCAGCCAGCCGAGCACGTTCAGCAGCATGCTGTAGACCGCGAGCACGGCCAGGACCCAGAGCATCAGCCGATACATCGTGAACCGGCCCAGCGCAGAGTCCAGCCGCGAGCCGATGGGAGTGGAGATAACGGCAGTCATGAGAAAAGCACCCCTTCAAAATCGGTCGAATACTCGGCGTGGCCGTCCGTGTAGACGGTCAGCCAGGAAAAATCGAACTCCTCCCGCAACCGGGCTCCTTCGACGAAAAACAGGGCCGTGGCCAGCGCGTCAGCCACCATTGCGGTCCCGGCCATTGCCCAGCTGGCCACGACGGTCCGCACCGGGACCCCGGTGCTGCCGTCCAGAACGTGGTGCAGCCCGTCGCCCCAGGCCCGCCGGTTGGCGGCGGACGCGCACAGGGCGCCGGCACCGAGGCTGACGGTGCCGATCGCCCGGGACGAGTCGTAGGGATGTTCCAGGGCCACCTCGACCGGGGCCGTACCGGGGTCCGGAGCGGAGTTCAACAGGTCCCCGCTGGCATCGATGAAATGGTCACCGATCCCGCCCGCGAGGAGCTCGGCAGAGAGCAGATCAGCCAGCTGCCCTTTGCCTGCCGCTCCGACGTCAATCACCACAGGCGCCCGGGTGGTCAGCACCGTCCCGTCCCAGTCCAGCACGTCTTCCCAGCGCGGGGCGGGGACCGGAGGTCCGGCGGGGCGGAGGGAGTACGCGGCGTCGTAGCCGAGTTGTTCGAGGCTGCCGCCGATCAGTGGGGTCATGGCGCCATTGCTGAGCCGGTACAGCGTCCCGTAGAGCGGGCCGAGGGCAGCGGCCCCCGCGGGCAGCCGATAGCTCCCCGGCTGCCGGGCTGCCCCGGCGACGAGCGAGTCCGGCCGGAAACGGGACCAGGCGGCGTCGTAGTCCGCTACGACCTCAAGCAAGCGACGGCGGTGCCTGCCGGGGAGCGGGGAGGGCGTGGAAATCTCCCAACGGGTACCGATCCCGTCGAAGCTGAAATCCGTCCAGCCCGGATGCGGCACATGGCCTCCCTTACCGCCCGGCTGCCGGGCCTCTACTTGGCATCGGCCTTGATCTTTTCCACGGCCTGGTTGAAGCCGCCGCTTGTCAGCGAGGAACCGGCCACCTTGGAGACCTTGATCTCATCGAGCTTCTTACCGACGATCTGGGACTTGATGCCGCCGGCGAACTCGCCCTGGAACTTCTTGGTGTTGGAGTTGGAGGGATGCGGGGTGATCGTGACATCGGACACAGTCCCGCCGGCCAGCGTCAGTTTCACACCCACCGTCTCGGTGCCGTTCGGCGACACGTAGTTGCCGTCGGCGGAGTAGATCCCGTCCTTATAGCCGGCGGTCCCGGCAGCGGGCGCGGACGTCGCGGCCGGGGCAGCGCCCTGGGCGGCCGTGCCCTGGCCGCCCGGTGCGCAGCCGGCTGCGGTCCCGGCCAGGGACAGGCCGGCAATGCCGACAAGGACGCTTTTACGGAGAGGGACATTCATGCCGCGGCTCGTTTCAGGTGTTGATCGGATGGGGCGGTGACTCAAGGCGGTGACACCGATGACAACGTTCTCCCCAGCGTAATCGTTCAGTGCGGGGCATCACTGGGAAAACCTTGGCCTTCTTCCGGCCGCCCCCGGGCCGTCTCCCCGCTGTCACGCCAAATTCCGCCACACCGCGGGCCACGGGTAGGCTGGAACTGTGACCCCAGAAGAACTCTCCCTCGCCATTTCCGCCTGCCTGAAGGACGCCGTCGCCGCCGGCGAAATCGGGCTGTCCGCATCCGAGATCCCGGATGAGGTGCGCGTGGAGCGGCCGAAGAACCGGGACCACGGCGACTGGGCCACCAACATCGCCCTGCAGCTGGCCAAGGCCGCCGGCACCAGCCCGCGCGAGTTCGCTGCCGTTCTCAGCGCCCGGCTGAAGTCCATCGACGGCGTGTCCGCCGTCGACATCGCCGGCCCCGGCTTCCTGAACATCACGGTGGACGCCGGGGCCGCCGGCGCCCTCGCCAGGGCGATCGTCGAAGCAGGAGCGGGCTACGGCACCAACACGGCGCTCGCAGGCCACACCGTCAACATGGAGTTTGTCTCCGCCAACCCCACGGGCCCGCTGCACATCGGGCACACCCGCTGGGCGGCCCTGGGCGACTCGATCGCCCGCGTGCTCCGGGCCTCCGGCGCCGATGTCACGGCCGAGTACTACGTCAACGACGCCGGCTCGCAGATGGACGTCTTTGCCCACTCCGTGCTGTCCAGGCTGCACGGCCGCGGCGTGCCGGAGGGTGGCTACCCGGGCGAGTACATCGCGGACCTCGGCCATGAAGTGCTGACGCAGCACCCGGACATCCGCGAACTGACCGACGTGGCGGCGCTGCCGGTCATCCGGGGCGCCGCCTACAAGGCGCAGCTGCACGACATCAAGCGGACGCTCGCCGAGTTCGGCGTCGACTTCGACGTGTACTTCTCCGAGCAGGAACTCCACGATGCCGGCGCGATCGAGGACGCCGTGGCGCGGCTCCGCGAGCAAGGCCACGTCTACGACGACGGCGGCGCGGTCTGGCTGCGCACCACGGACTTCGGCGACGACAAGGACCGCGTCATGATCCGCGCGAACGGTGAGCCGACGTACTTTGCCGCCGACGCCGCGTACTACCTGTCCAAGAAGGACCGCGGCTACACCGAGAAGATCTATCTGCTCGGCGCCGACCACCACGGCTACATCAACCGGCTCAAGGCCATCGCCGCCGCCGCCGGCGACGATCCCGAGGTCAACATCGAGGTCCTGATCGGCCAGCTGGTCTCCGTCAACGGCGCCAAGCTGTCCAAGCGGGCCGGCAACATCATCGAGCTCAAGGACCTCATCTCCTGGCTTGGCAAGGACGCCGTCCGCTACTCGCTGGCACGCTTCCCGGCCGACTCGCCGCTGACCCTGGACCCCGAGCTGCTCAAGAAGCACAGCAATGAGAACCCGGTGTTCTACGTCCAGTACGCCCACGCCCGGTCCCGCGGCACGGCCCGCAACGCGGTGGCGGCCGGGGTTGACCGGAGCGCCTTCGACGCCTCGCTGCTGGACCACGCGACGGAAAACGAGCTGCTCTCCTACCTGGGCAGCTACCCCTCGATCGTGGCCAGGGCTGCCGAGCTGCGCGAGCCGCACCGGATCGCCCGCCACCTCGAGGTCATTGCCGGCGCCTACCACCGCTGGTACGACGCCTGCCGCGTGGCGCCGCAGGGTGACGAGCCCATCACCGATGTGAACCGTACCCGGCTGTGGCTCAACGACGCCACGAGCCAGGTGCTGGCCAACGGACTGGAACTGCTGGGCGTCTCGGCGCCGGAACGGATGTAACTGCCATGGCCGCTGCTTCAGGAAAATCTGCCAGCTCACGCAACACCGGTACTGCAGGCTCGCCGCTTGCGCCGGATTGGCTGCAGGTCCCTACGGACCTCAACGCCCTGCATGAGCCCCTGTGGGCTGCCGGCGCTGCCCGGAACGACGACGGCGAACTCGCCCTCGACGGCGTTGCGGTCAGCGAGCTCCAGCGCCAGTTCGGGACGCCGCTGTTCGTCATGAGTGAGAACGACTTCCGGGCCCGGGCCCGCGCCTTCTCCGACGCGTTCAACGACGCCTTCGCCGACATCTGCGGGGGAGTGGACGTCTACTACGCCGGGAAATCCTTCCTGTGCACCGCAGTGGTCCGCTGGGTGGAGGAAGAGGGTCTGCGCCTGGACACCGCGTCCGGCGGGGAACTCGCCGTCGCGGCACGTGCCGGTATTCCCGGCGCCGACGTCGCGCTGCACGGCAACAACAAGTCCGACGCCGAGATCCACCGTGCCCTGGACATGAAACTGGGCCGGATTGTCGTGGACAGCCTCGTGGAGCTCGACCGCGTTGCCACGATCGCCGCAGCACGGGGCGAAACCGCCAAGGTCCTGCTGCGGCTCACCCCCGGCGTGCACGCCCATACGCACGAGTTCATCGCCACGGCGCATGAGGACCAGAAATTCGGCCTTTCCATGGCCGGGGACTCCACGGAGCAGGCCGGCCTGTCCGCGGCCGAGGAGGCCGTGGCCGCGGCGTCGGGCTACGGGAGCGTTGAACTCCTGGGCCTGCACTGCCACATCGGCTCGCAGATCTTCGAGCCGGACGGCTTCGCCCTCGCGGCGGAGAAGCTGCTGGACTTCCTTGCCGCGATGCAGGCCAAGTACTCCATCGTGCTCCCGGAACTGGACCTGGGCGGCGGCTACGGCATCGCCTACACCCCCGTGGACACGCCTCGACCGGCCGCCGAGATCGCCCAGGCGATGGCCGCCGTCGTCCGCTCCAAATGTGCCGAGCTCAGCATCACCGCCCCGCGGATCTCGATCGAACCGGGCCGCGCGATCGTGGGCAGCAGCACCTTCACACTGTACGAAGTCGGCACCCTCAAGACCGTGCGGGTCGACGCGCCGTCCGCCGGAACAGCAGAAACGCTCGAAACCCAACCGGAAAACGTTACGTACCCGCGCCGGTATGTGTCAGTGGACGGCGGCATGAGCGACAACGCCCGTCCGGTGCTGTACGACGCGGATTACTCGGCAATTCTGGCCTCCCGGACCTCCGGCGCGGCGCCACAGCTGTCCCGAGTGGTGGGCAAACATTGCGAGAGCGGCGACATAGTTGTTAGAGATGTATATCTGCCCGAGGACGTGGCAGCCGGTGATCTGCTCGCTGTACCGGGGACCGGCGCCTACTGCTGGGCCCTGTCAAGCAACTACAACTATCTGGCCCGGCCGGGCGTTGTCGCTGTGCGCGATGGATCTGCCCGGCTCATTGTCCGCGGGGAAACCGAACAAGATCTGCTGAACCGCGACATGGGAGTCTGAATGACCGAATTGCGAACCCTGAAAGTAGCCCTGCTGGGCTGTGGCAACGTTGGGGCCCAGGTTGCGCGGATTCTCATTGACGACGCCGAGTCGCTGGCCTCCCGCACCGGGGCCCGCCTGGAACTGGGCGGCATCGCCGTCCGGAATGTCGATGCGCCCCGCGACGTCGAACTGCCGCACGAGCTGTTCACCACCGACGCCGAGACCCTGGTCAAGGACGCCGACCTGGTGATCGAGCTGATGGGCGGCATCGAGCCCGCCCGCACCCTGATCCTCACCGCGATCCGCCACGGAGCCAGCGTGGTCACCGGCAACAAGGCCCTGCTGGCACAGGACGGCCCGACCCTCTACGAGGAAGCGGACAAGGCCGGCGTCCAGCTGTCCTACGAGGCCGCCGTGGCCGGGGCCATCCCCATCCTGCGCCCCATCCGGGACAGCCTGTCCGGTGACCGGATCACCCGGGTGCTCGGAATCGTCAACGGCACCACCAACTTCATCCTGGACCAGATGGACTCCACCGGCGCGCAGTTCGCCGATGCCCTGGCCGAGGCCCAGCGCCTGGGCTACGCGGAAGCGGATCCTACGGCCGACGTCGAAGGCCACGACGCCGCCGCGAAGGCCGCCATCCTCGCCTCGCTGTCCTTCCACACCCGCTTCGCCCTGGAGGACGTGTACTGCGAGGGCATCAGCTCGGTCAGCGCGGCGGACATTGCCGCCGCGAAGGACGCCGGGTTTGTGATCAAGCTGCTCGCGATCGCCGAGAAACTGACTGCCGCAGGCGGTGCCACCGGCGTCTCCGTGCGCGTGCATCCCACCCTGCTGCCGCGCGAACACCCCCTCGCCGCCGTCCGCGGCGCGTTCAACGCCGTCTTCATCGAAGCCGAAAATGCCGGTGAACTGATGTTCTACGGCCAGGGCGCCGGCGGCACCCCGACGGCGTCAGCGGTGATGGGCGACCTCGTGTCCGCCGCCCGACGGCTGGTCCTCGGCGGCCCCGGCCGCACCGAAACCACCACCGGCCACGTCCCCGCCCTGCCCATCGATGCCGCCGTCACGAGCTACTACATCGGCCTCGACGTCGCGGACCAGCCCGGCGTGCTGGCCAGAATCGCCCAGCTCTTCGCGGAGCACGGCGTCTCCATTGAAATCATGCGGCAGACCATCCACCGCGATGCCGATTCCAAGGTCGAATCAGCGGAGCTGCGGATCGTCACGCACCGTGCAAGCGAGGCTGCACTGGCAGCCACCGTCGAGGCCGTGAAGGGCCTGGACGTTATCAATTCCGTTACATCCGTACTGCGGGTAGAAGGAGTCTAAGTGGCTCACCAATGGCGCGGTGTCATCCGCGAATACGCTGAACGTCTGCCTGTCACCGAGGCAACGAAGGTCATCACCCTGGGCGAGGGCGGCACCCCGCTCGTGCACGCCCGGCACCTCTCCGAGCTGACCGGCAGCGACGTCTACCTCAAGGTCGAGGGCATGAACCCGACCGGTTCCTTCAAGGACCGCGGCATGACCATGGCCATGACGGCCGCCGTCGCCGCCGGCGCCAAGGCCGTCGTGTGCGCCTCGACCGGAAACACCTCCGCGTCCGCCGCGGCCTATGCGACGGCGGCCGGACTCCAGTGCGCAGTGCTCGTGCCCGAAGGCAAGATCTCCATGGGCAAGCTGAGCCAGGCGATCGCGCACGGAGCCACGCTGCTGCAGGTCGACGGCAACTTCGACGTCTGCCTGGACATCGCCCGCAAGCTGGGGGAGTCCTACCCGGTGTTCCTGGTCAACTCCGTCAACCCAGCGCGGATCGAGGGGCAGAAGACCGGCGCTTTCGAGGTTGTCGACTGCCTCGGCGACGCCCCCGACTACCACATCCTCCCGGTGGGCAACGCTGGCAACATCAGCGCGTACTGGAAGGGTTACAAGGAGTACTCGGCACCGTTCGAGTCGGCTACGGCCGGCACCCTGGCCCCCGTGGCCACGAAGACCCCGGTGATGTGGGGCTTCCAGGCCGCCGGCGCGGCACCGTTCGTCGCCGGCCATCCCATCACCGAACCCGACACCATCGCGACGGCGATCCGGATCGGCAACCCCGCGTCCTGGGATACCGCTATTGCAGCACGGGACGAGTCCGGTGGCGTGATCGAGGCCGTGACCGACGAGGAAATCCTGTCAGCGCACCGCTGGCTGTCCGCCCGCGAAGGCGTCTTCGTGGAGCCCGGCTCCGCTGCCGGGGTTGCGGGACTGATCAAGAAGCACGCCGCCGGGGAAGTTCCCGCCGGGAAGACGATCGTCATCACCGTCACCGGGCACGGCCTGAAGGACCCGCAGTGGGCCCTCCGGACCGAGGACGGCAGCGACGTTGAGCCCGTAAAGGTCTCCAACGACGTCGTCACGGTAGCCTCCGCACTGGGACTGGAAGAAAAATAGCCTTGGAAACCACGCTCACGATCCCGGCCGAGTCTCCCGCCGACGCGCCGGCCGTACCGGCCGGTCAACTGGTCACCGTGAGGGTGCCGGCCACCAGCGCGAACCTGGGACCCGGCTACGACAGCCTGGGACTAGCGCTGTCGTTGCACGACACGCTGACGGTGGAAACCCTGGCCAGCGGTGAGCTTGAGTTCGAACTCAGCGGCGAGGGCGCGGAAACGTTGCCGCGGGACGCGAGCCACCTCGTGGTCAAGGCCATCACCGAGGCCCTGCACCGCCTGGGCTACCGGCACGACGGACTGCGGATCACAGCCGACAATGTCAATCCGCACGGCCGCGGGCTGGGCTCTTCTGCTTCCGCCGTGGTCGCGGCGGTGACGGCTGCGAATGCGCTGGTCCCCGGGGCGTCCCGGCGCGGCAAGGACTGGATCCTGCAGCTGACGAGTGAAATGGAAGGCCATCCGGACAACGTCGCACCTGCCATATTCGGCGGATTGGCGCTGTCGTGGCAGGACAGTGACCAGTACAGCAGCACTTGTGCCACCGTCGCGGATTCGGTGATTCCGGTCGTCGCCGTTCCGGATTTTGAGCTCTCCACGGAAGCGGCGCGTGCGTTGTTGCCGGCCTCGGTGGGCCACCACGCCGCGGCCATGAATTCGGGCCGGGCGGCCCTGCTGATCCATGCGCTGACGCAAAAGCCCGAATTCCTGCTGCCCGGCACGAAGGATTACCTGCACCAGAGCTACCGTGCCCAGGCGATGCGGCCCAGCGCAGAGCTGATCGCAGCCCTGCGCCACGCCGGCCACGCCGCCGTCGTCTCCGGAGCGGGACCCACGGTGCTGGTCCTTGCCGACGGGGAAGCGGAAGCCGGGACGATCGTCGACTTCATCGGCTCCCATGCCGCAGACAACACGCCGGAGGTCGCTTGGCGAGTGATGAAGCTGGCCGTGGACGTCGAAGGTGCTAAAGTGGAAGTGCACCGGCGGTAATCACGCAGGCGGTAAATTAGCAACTGTGCATATGACCGCGATGTTGGCCAAGTTGCCTCTCTCATCTTTTACTGCGCAATGCTCTCCGGTGCCACCTGCTTTTGGTCTGACGCAGGAATCAGCGGAAACTTTCTCTGCACCCCTGAAATGTCAGCCCGCCGTTCCTTAATTTCGGAACGCGCTAGGTGTAACGCAGTATCCGGCCTTGCTGGCCGATATCCATCCGGCAGGGCCGAAATCCCGGCTGCAGATCTGAACTGCAGCCCAGATCAAATCATCGCGTCCAGCTCCCAGTCTGGACGCCGTCGAGGGGGAAGGATCCTTCGTGACCGAAACCACTGAGCTGTCTTCAGCTGTGGAAACATCATCTTCTGCTGCCGGATCGTCAACGGCCGCACCCGCCAAGAGCAGCGGCCTTGCAGGCCTCAAGCTCGCCCAGCTGCAGGCGCTTGCCAGCCAGCTTGGTATTTCAGGCGGATCCCGCATGCGCAAGGGCGATCTGGTCTCAGCCATTTCGGCCCACCGTGCGGGCACTCCGGTGAGCAAGGCTCCGGCCCGTGCTTCTGAAAAGGCGAGCGACAACGGCACCGTTGCCCGCGCCGCGGCTCCGGCCGCTGCGCCTGCAGTCGCCGCCGAACCGGAAGCGACTGCCCAGGAAATCACCCGTGCCCGCGGACGTGGTCGCAGCCGCCGCGCCGGCAGCGACGGCGTCATCACGGCTCCGGCCGCTGCAGCCCCGGCGGAGACCCAGACTGCCCCTGCCGAGTCTGCCCCTGCCGGGCAGGCCACCGAAGGCGCCGACCGCACCCGCCAGCCGCGCACCCGCAATCGCCGCCGTGGCGAAGCCGCAGGCCAGGCCACCGAGGCCGCTGGCCAGGTTGCCGTCGAGGCCCAGGCCGAACAGCCCGCCGCCGAGCAGCGCACTGAACAGCGTGAACAGCGCACTGAACAGCGCACTGAACAGCGTGAACAGCGCACAGAGCAGCGTGAACAGCGCACTGAGCAGCGCGAACAGCGTGAACAGCGCCAGGGCGAGCCCAGCGAAGACGGCCAGCGCCGCGACACCCGCACCCGTGGCGGCCGCGACGACACCGCCGGCAGCCGTGAAAACCTCCGCGACAACGATGACAGCGACGGCGGAAGCCGCCGTAACCGCCGTAACCGTCGGGACCGCAACGACCGTAATGACCGCTCCAGTGGCCAGGACAGCCGGGACAGCCGCGACAACACCTCGCGCAACGACCGCTTCCGCGACCGCAACGACCGCCGGCGGGGACGCGTCCAGGGACCGGACGTCGACGACGTCGAGGTCACCGAGGATGATGTCCTGCTGCCCGTCGCCGGCATCCTTGACGTGCTGGAGAACTACGCGTTCATCCGCACCTCCGGTTACCTGCCGGGCCCGAACGACGTCTACGTGTCCCTCGCCCAGGTCAAGAAGTACAACCTGCGCAAGGGCGACGCCGTCGTCGGTGCGATCCGTGCACCGCGTGAAGGGGAAGACCGCAGCCAGCAGTCCGCCCGCCAGAAGTTCAACGCGCTGGTCCGTATCACCTCGGTCAACGGCAAGACGCCCGAGGAACTCAAGGACCGCGTCGAATTCGCGAAGCTCGTCCCGCTGTACCCGTCCGAGCGCCTGCGCCTCGAGACGGACCCCAAGAAGATCGGCCCCCGCGTCATCGACCTGGTTGCCCCGATCGGCAAGGGCCAGCGCGGCCTGATCGTTTCGCCGCCGAAGGCCGGCAAGACGCTCATCCTGCAGTCCATCGCCAACGCCATTACCATCAACAATCCTGAGGTCCACCTCATGATGGTGCTCGTTGACGAACGTCCCGAAGAAGTCACGGACATGCAGCGCACCGTCAAGGGCGAGGTCATTGCCTCCACCTTCGACCGTCCCGCCGACGACCACACCACCGTGGCCGAGCTCTCCATCGAGCGTGCCAAGCGCCTCGTGGAAATGGGCATGGACGTCGTGGTGCTCCTCGACTCCATGACCCGCCTGGGCCGCGCCTACAACCTGGCAGCGCCGGCCTCCGGCCGCATCCTGTCCGGTGGGGTGGACTCCGCAGCGCTGTACCCGCCGAAGCGCTTCTTCGGTGCAGCCCGCAACATCGAAAACGGCGGCTCGCTGACCATCCTGGCAACCGCTCTCGTCGAGACCGGCTCCAAGATGGACGAGGTCATCTTCGAAGAGTTCAAGGGCACCGGCAACATGGAACTGCGACTGTCCCGCCAGCTCGCGGACAAGCGCATCTTCCCGGCCGTGGACGTCAACGCGTCCGGTACCCGCCGTGAGGAAAACCTGCTTTCCCCCGAGGAAGTCAAGATCATGTGGAAGCTGCGCCGTGTCCTGTCCGGACTCGAAACGCAGCAGAGCCTTGAACTGCTGACCAACAAGATCCGGGAGACCCAGAGCAACGTCGAGTTCCTCATGCAGGTGCAGAAGACGACGCTTGGTGCGAAGTCCGATAACGACAAGTAGCTGAGTCCAAGGCGGGGTGCCGGAAATCTCGCGCGGTTAGCCGTGCGGGATTCCGCCCCCGCCTTCGCCGTTCGGTTTTTGCCGCCCCCGCCCCTACGCTGGGAGGCTTGCGATCTTCGATCGCAGGCCTCCCAGCTCCGGCAGGCCCGATGCCACTCCCGGGGCGGCAGAAAACCGAACGGCTTCGCTGTTTGCCCACCTTCGCTGTCGCGTTACTAGACTTGAGAGAGTCGAAAGAGGTTTTGAAAATGTTTGAGTCCGTACAGGGGCTGTTGGATGAGCATGATGCTATCCAGGCGCAGCTTGGGGATCCGGCTGTTTATGCGGACCAGCGGCTGGCCCGGAAACTGGGGCGGCGTTCTGCACAGCTGAACGGCATAGTCGAGGCGTACCATGCCTGGCACGGGATCCAGGACGACCTGGCGGCCGCTCAGGAAATGGCGGGCGAGGACCCGGAGTTTGCCGCGGAGGTGCCCGAGCTGGAGGCTGCGCTGGAGACGGCGGCCGCGAAACTGCGGCGGCTGCTGATCCCGCGGGATCCGGACGATGCCCGCAACGTCATCCTCGAGGTCAAGGGCGGTGAAGGCGGTGACGAGGCTGCCCTGTTCGCCGCTGACCTGCTGCGGATGTACACCCGTTACGCGGAATCCCGCGGCTGGAAGACTGAAATGATTTCGGCCAACGAATCGGACCTCGGCGGGTACAAGGACGTGCAGGTGGCCATCAAGGGCAACTCGAACGACCCCGCCGAGGGCGTCTACGCGCGGCTCAAGTTTGAAGGCGGCGTGCACCGCGTGCAGCGCGTCCCCGTGACGGAATCCCAGGGCCGTATCCACACCTCGGCTGCCGGCGTGCTGGTGCTCCCCGAAGTGGATGAGCCCGAGGAACTCGAGATCAACCAGAACGATCTCAAGATCGACGTCTACCGTTCGTCCGGCCCGGGCGGGCAGTCGGTCAACACCACCGACTCGGCCGTCCGCATCACCCACCTTCCCACCGGAATCGTGGTGGCCATGCAGAACGAGAAGTCGCAGCTGCAGAACCGCGAAGCCGGCATGCGCGTGCTGCGCGCCCGCATCCTGGCGCACCAGCAGGAACAGATCGACGCTGAGAACTCGGCCCAGCGCAAGTCCCAGATCCGCACCATGGACCGCTCCGAGCGCATCCGCACCTACAACTATCCGGAAAACCGGATTGCGGACCACCGCACCGGCTACAAGGCCTACAACCTGGACCAGGTCATGAACGGCGATCTGGAACCGGTGATCCAGTCGGCCATCGAGCTGGACGAGCAGTCCCGGCTCGACGCCATCGGCGAATAAGCCCCAGGTACCGTTGCTGATGACAGATGGCCCGGGGCTGAGCCTTGCGGAAGCAGTCCGCGAGGCGACAGCCGTGTTGGCTGCCGCCGGGGTGCCCAGCCCGCGGGTCGACGCCGAACTCCTCGCCGAGCACCTCCTCGGCGTCGGGCTCGGCCGGTTGCGCGCGCTGATGCTCGGCGACTCCCCGGCGCCGGAGGGCTATGCCGATCTCGTTGCCGAGCGGGCGCAGCGGATCCCGCTGCAACACATCACGGGCGTGGCGCACTTCCGCTACCTCGAACTTGCCGTCGGTCCCGGCGTGTTTATCCCGCGGCCGGAAACCGAATCCGTGGTGCAGCTGGTGCTGGACTGGCTCAAAGGCAGGGACGGGTTGGCGCACCCCAAAGTGGTGGACCTGGGCACCGGATCCGGCGCCATTGCCGGTTCGATCGCCCACGAGGTGCCCGGCGCCGACGTCCACGCGGTGGAATTCAGCGAGTTCGCGCACGCGTGGGCGGCGAAGAACCTGCTGCCGCTCGGGGTCACACTGGTGCGTGGCGATTTGCGCGATGCCCTTCCCGAGCACAACGGCAGCTTCGACGTCGTCGTCTCCAACCCTCCGTACATCCCCGCCGAAGCCATCCCGAACGAGCCGGAAGTGGCGCTGCACGACCCCCCCGAGGCGCTCTACGGCGGGGGAGCGGACGGCATGGAACTTCCGACGGCGGCGGCGGCCTCCGCCGCGCGGCTGCTGAAAGTCGGCGGCTACTTCGTGATGGAACACGCGGAGGTCCAGGCGCGTTGGATAGCTGGGATGATGAACAGTTCCGGCGTGTGGTCCGAGGTGACCACGCACCTGGACCTCAACGGCAAGGAACGCGCAACGAGCGCGGTCCTGACGGCCCGGGGCGCAGCGGTCAGAGCGGCCCGGCAGTGATGAAAGAATAGGGCAGTGACGACTAGCTACGATTGCACGGCAGCTGAGCAGCGCGCCGCAGGACTTGAGCACGCGCAGCGGGCCATCCGGGAACACAAGTGCGTGGTTTTTCCCACGGACACCGTGTACGGGATCGCCGCCGATGCTTTTTCGCCCCTGGCCGTGACCCTTTTGCTGGCGTCCAAAGGCCGGAGCCGGAAGATGCCGCCGCCCGTGCTCATCCCCAGGCTCAATGCCCTCGACGGCCTCGCCACCGACGTCCCGGCCGAGGCCCGGCGCCTCGCCGAGGCCTTCTGGCCCGGCGGGCTGACCCTGATCCTGCATGCCCAGCCCTCGCTGGACTGGGATCTCGGGGAGACCAAGGGTACCGTGGCGCTCCGGATCCCGGCCGACGACATCGCACAGGACCTCCTCACGATCACCGGACCCCTGGCGGTGTCTTCCGCGAACCGCACGGGACACGCGGCAGCGCAGACCGCCGCGGAGGCCGAGGAACAGCTCGCGGAGTCCGTCGAGGTCTACCTTGAAGACGGACACCGGCCTGTCAAAGGTGCCGATGCCCTGCCTTCCACGATCGTTGACGCCACCGCACTGCCGTTGCGGGTGGTCCGCCAGGGCGCGATCAGCCTGGAACGCCTGCGCGAAGTGGTCCCCGGATTGCTGGACGTGGACGGCAACGCCCCTGAAGAGACTCCCGACACCGGAGCCACCGCCGGGCCGGAGAATGACCCGTCCCGATCCGTCGAAGGTCCCGGCACCGCATGACCCTGCACCGGCAGCACGTCCCCGTTCTCGAGGTGGACGCGACACCCTTGACTGTCGTCGAACTGACGGACGTCCTCGACCGGTTCATCGCCGAGGGCAGCACCAGGACCGTAGTGGGCCACAACCTCCACAGCGTCACGTTGCTGCATTCCGATCCAATATTCCGTTCCTTCTACGAGCAGAGCGACGTGGTGCTCATCGATGGCGCCCCCGTGCTGTGGCTCTGGGCCAAGAGCCTGGAAGGCGACGGCGCCAAGGATCGTGCCATGGACTACCGGCTGGGCTCTACCGACTGGATCCCTGCGCTGGCGCACGTCGAGGGACTCGAACGCATCGCCATCATCGGGGCCGGCAGCGTGGCCAACGCCCAGGCCGTGGCGCGGCTCAAGGACGTCGTCCCGCATGCGCAGGTGGACGGAATGCCCGGCGAGGGCTGGGACGAAGAGCTGGAGGAGAAGGCCATCGCGTGGCTGGAGGGCATCCGCCCACAGTTGGTGCTGCTGGGACTCGGAATGCCCCTGCAGGAGCAGGTACTCCACCGCAGCCTCCCGTCCCTGCCCCCGGCGGTGTACTGCACCGTGGGCGGAGCCATCGAGCAGATTGCGGGGATCCAGAAACTGGCACCGCGCTGGATCGGACGCCTCGGACTGGAATGGGCCTGGCGGCTACTGCTGCACCCGAAGCGCGTGGCGTATCGCGTTTTCGGCGAACCCTGGGTGTTGCTGGGACTGCTGATCCGGCGTCGCCGGCGGCTACGCGGCAAACGCTAGAACTTCTGGTCCTCCAGGGGCCCGAAGCCCTTGCCGCGGAGGCCAGTGGAAAACGCCCGGAACCAGTCTGCCAGACCGCGGAAATCACCGCGGCGCAGGAAGTACCCGAGGTAACCGCCGACATCCGCGACAAGGGACTTGACGCGGAAATAGCGGCGGATGAGGTAGCCGCGGTTGCGGTAGTAGTAGTAGCGCTTGAAGGCGGTTTCCGGAACGATCACGTGCCAGCGGGCACCGAAGACATGCTTGGTCTCAGCTAACGCGTGGGGGTGCATGATCGCCGCCGTCGTCACGGTGCCAAAGCGGATGCCTGCCTTCCGCAACCGGATCGTGAAGTCCACTTCGTCGCCGCGGATGAAGAGGCGCATATCAGGCAGCCCCACCTTGAAGAACACGTCGGAACGGATGAGGGCGCCGTTGAAGAAGTGTCCGTCATCCGGGAGGAACCCGACCTTTTCCAGTTCGGCCCGCTCATGGGTGACCTTGCCGTCCAGACGGAAGAAGAAAGACAGCCGGTCCGGGTGCCCGGGGGCAACCACGAGCGGGACCACGGCGTCGAGATTCCGGGCCTCAGCCTCCCGTAGCAGGGTGGCGAGGCACTGGGCATCGGCCGGTTCGGCGTCGTCGTCCATCATCCAAATCCAGTCCGCCCCGCTGGCAACCGCCTTGAGAACCGCGAGGGAGAAGCCGCCGGCCCCTCCGAGGTTGGCTTCGGACCGCACATAATCCACGTTGCCGTGTGCTTCTGCGACGTCCCGGGCGGGCACCGTGCCGCTGTCGACGAGGCAAATGGAGTGCACCGGAGCCGTCTGGTTGTTGATGGCGTTCAGCAGAACCGCCAGCTCCCGGGGACGGTCAAACGTCACGGCGGCAACTGCAACCGACAGGGTCATCGCGGGGGTCCTTTCAGCAGGCCGGCAGTGTTTTTCCCGCCGGCGAGGGGCCGTGTGACGCGAAGACAGGTGGCCGTTGGCATTAGTATCTTGACTAGAGTCCACTGTAATACAGCCCTGTCAGGCACTACGCACTGCCTGCCCTGAGCCCGGCGACGGAGAAGTTTCATTTACCGAAAGACAGTCCCACGGCCATTCGCGTCACCCCCCTCCCCAAACCCGCTACGGACACCGTGGCTGCGAAATGTGCAGCCGGGTGCCGCGTGCGCTGACGTCTCCGGGCAGGTGGCTTTGCCGTGATTATGTACCTGCTCATGGCCCTGACAGCCGCGGTCGTGAGCTATGCGGCGACGTGGGGGGCCCGCCTGGTCGGCAACAAGCTGGAACTGTTCTCGCCCATCCGCAGCCGCGACATGCATTCCACCCCGATCTCCAGGCTCGGCGGCCTGGGCATCTTTGCCGGATTCCTCGTCGCGCTGCTCATCGCCAGCAAGTCCTTCTTCGTCAAGGACATCTTCCGGAACAACGACGCGCCCTGGGGGATCCTGGCGGGTGCGGCCGTGATTGTGCTGGTGGGAGTGGCAGATGACCTGCTGGACCTGCGCTGGTGGGTGAAGCTGATCGGCCAAAGCGCCGCAGCGCTCGTCGTGGCGATCTGGGGTGTCCGGATGACAATCATCCCTTTCATCCCCGAGCCAATCGTGGTCGAGAACCCGACGCTGGTCATCATCCTGACAGCCGGGCTGATCGTGACCACCATGAACGCTTTCAACTTCATCGACGGCCTGGACGGCCTGGCCGCAGGGGTCGCGATCATCGGGGGTGCGGCATTTTTCCTCACGGCCTACTGGGTGCACCGCAACTCGGACGTGCTGGACAAGTCCGATCTTGCGACACTGCTGACCGCCGTGCTGGTCGGCAGCTGCGTCGGCTTCCTGCCGCACAACTGGTTTCCGTCGAAGATCTTCATGGGCGATTCCGGGGCCATGCTGATCGGCCTGCTGATGGCCTCGGCCGGTGTCGTGTCCACCGGGCAGATCGGCTCCGGGCTCTACGACCGTGCCAACGGTATCCCCACCATCATCCCGATTCTCCTGCCCTTCGCCGTGCTGTTCCTGCCGCTGCTGGACTTGAGCTTGGCGGTGGTGCGGCGCACGGCCCTGGGCCGTTCGCCGTGGTCTGCCGACCGCGGACACCTGCACCATAAACTCCTGGACATCGGGTACTCGCACCGGGGTGCGGTGGTACTGATGTACCTGTGGACCTGCATCCTGGCCTTCGGGGGACTGGCCTTTGCCATCTTCCCCTGGCAGATCGTGGTGGCCGTCGACGCGGCAGCCACCGCCATCATGGCCGTGGTGACGGCCTGGCCCTACCTCCGCCAGCGCGCCCCCGGACAGGTGACAGGGACGCAGGAGTGAACCGCGGAAATGTACAGCGGACCGGGATGCTGACACCCTTTTCCGAATAATTTCTATCTGCTGTAGAATTCAGGAGCGGCCAGTCGCCGCGCCATCCTGACCAGCACCCACCCCCGACGATTGGGATCTTATGACCTCCGACGCCGATCCCGGACCCGCGTCCGGCACCGGACCTGTTGGTGTCTCCGGCCCCACAAAGTCCCTGTGGTTACGGTTGCTGGCCATGAGTTCAGCCGTTGCAGGCGGCGCCTTGGTGCTGGCAGGAAATGCCGCCTTCCTGTTCAACGGCGCGTCCGGCATGTTGTCGTGCGTTTTCGGGGGAGCCCTGGTGATGGCGTTTTTCGCCATCAGTCTGCTGATCGGCCACATAGCGGGGCGCAACAACCCCTCCGGAGCCATCGGCCTCTTCGTCGCGACCTACTTCGTCAAGGTCGTCGGGTTTGCCGTCGTTCTTTTCGCCATTGGGGCGCCGGCGTGGCTGCACGGCCGCTGGTTCCTGATCGGCGCCGTCGTGACCGTGGTGTTCTGGCAGGCGGCAGAGATCTATGGCTTCAGCAAGGCGCGGCTTCAGATCTATAACGACCCCGAAAACACAGAAGGCGGCACCGATGTTTAGCCGCAAAGCCGGACGCAAAACCAAGCCCGGAACCAAGCCCGATGCCCCCAAAACCACGGCCGGCGCCCCCGGTGTATCCGAGAACGGCAGGGACGGCGGATACAACGCCGGGATAGCCGTCTTCAGCTACATTGTTGGCGGAATCGTCGTCTGGAGTTTGATAGGGTGGGGTCTGGATAATCTGTGGGGAACCCGCTGGATTGTGCTCGCAGGCGCTCTGCTTGGAGCCGCGGGAGGGTTCTATCTTTCTCATATGCACGGCCTCACCAGTTCGGCTAATTCGGCTGGCGGGGACAATGCTGCACGTGGCCCGTCCAAGGACGAGGAACAGTAATGCCAAACAATTTCACAGGGGGAATGGCTGACAGGAATGTCGCCGGTCCCCGACCAACGCCCAATGATGGACACTGCAGAGAGGAAACGCGTTGATCGCGCTTGCGCTCCCGGCCCAAAATTCAGGAGAGTTCACTCCTCCTGGAATTGAAGAACTGCACCTGCCGGCAATCCTGCCGTGGGGCGCGGCAGACGGATTCTCCAAGCAGATGCTGCTGGTAATCCTGTCGGTCGTTATTATCGCCACATTCTTTCTGCTAGCTGCGCGGAAGCAGCAGCTGGTTCCCGGCAAACTGCAGTTCGCAGGCGAGATGGCCTATGGCTTCGTCCGCAACAGCATTGCCAAGGACATCATCGGCGGCAAAGACTTCATGAAGTTCGTCCCGCTGCTGTTCAGCCTCTTCTTCTTCATCCTGGTGAACAACATCTACGGCGCGATCCCCTTGATCCAGCTGCCGAGCTTCTCGCACGTCGGCGGAGCCTATGTGCTCGCAGCGATCGTGTATGTCACCTGGATCGGCATCGGCATCAAGAAGAACGGCCTCAGGTATTTCAAGCTGGCCACCGTTCCTTCCGGCGTTCCGTGGTACATCCTGCCGATTGTGATCCCGATCGAGATCATCTCCAACTTCCTGGTCCGTCCCGTCACGCACAGCCTCCGTCTGTTCGCCACCATGCTGGCCGGCCACCTCATCGTCATGATCGCGGGATCCGGAATCGAATTCCTCGTCATGCAGGAGAGCGTGCTCCTGAAGGGCGCCTCCGTACTCGTACTGGCCGGCTCGATCGCCATGTACATGCTGGAAGCGCTGATCATGGCGCTGCAGGCCTACGTCTTCACGCTGCTGACCGCCATCTACATCGAAGGCGCCCTGCACGCGGACAGCCACTAGGCACCCACAAACTTCCCCTCGCGGGGACGAAGCAACCAAACAACCTGCCACATAGATGGCATCTTGAAAGGAAAAAAATGGAAGGCTCCATCAACGGCTCCCTCAACCTCATCGGCTACGGCCTCTCCGCCATCGGCGGTGGTATCGGTGTTGGTCTCGTATTCGCTGCCTACATCAACGGTGTGGCACGCCAGCCGGAAGCGCAGCGCGTACTGCAGCCGATTGCATTCCTTGGCCTCGCGCTGACTGAAGCCCTCGCCATCCTCGGCCTGGTCTTCGCCTTCGTTCTCAAGTAAACCTTCAGAACCAAGCGAACATCCAGAACCGAGTAGATAAGGACGGGTGAATTATGCATCAAATGATCATCTCAGCCGCCACAGAAGGCGCCGAGGCGGCCAACCCGCTCGTTCCCAATCCCTGGGAAATGGGCGTCGTCCTCGCCGGCTTTGTTGTCCTCTTTTACATCGTGGTCAAGTTTGTTGTCCCGATGTTCGAGAAGACCTTCGCAGAGCGTGCCGAGGCCATTGAAGGCGGCATTGCCAAGGCTGAAAAGGCCCAGGCAGAGGCATCCGCCGCCCTCGAAGAGTACAAGCAGCAGCTCACTGATGCCCGTGCCGAGGCCAACCGCATCCGCGAGGAAGCCCGTGCCGAAGGCGCTCAGATCCTGGCGGATCTGAAGGAGAAGGCAGCTGCAGAGTCTGCCCGTATCACGGCGCAGGCACACGCGGCGATCCAGTCCGAGCGTCAGGCGGCCGTAGTGTCCCTCCGCGCGGAGGTAGGCACGCTGGCCACCACCCTGGCAGGTCGCATCGTCGGCGAGGCGCTCAGCGATGACGCGCGTTCGGCCCGTGTGGTTGACCGCTTCCTGGCAGATCTGGAGACCCAGAACGCAGGTGCAGCCAAGTAATGGCAGGTGTATCGAGCGAATCGCTGGCCGCAGCCCTGGTGTCGCTGGAAGCCAAGCTTCCTGGCACATCGCTGCAGTTGGCTAAGGACCTCTTCGGAATCCTGGGAACGGTGGACAGCTCGGCTGGCTTGCGCCGCGCCCTGACTGACCCGTCCCGTAGCGGTGACGAAAAGTCGGCGCTGGTCAAGCAGCTCTTCGGCGGAAAAGTCTCCGCGGATGCTGCGGAAATTGCGAGCGGACTGGCCAGCTCACGCTGGGCAGCGGCACGGGATATCGGCGATGCACTCGAGACTCTTGCCGCTTCGGTGGTAATCGCCGTTGCTGAAAACAAGTCGGCCATCTCTGCCTCGGGAATCAGCGGCCTGGAAGCGCTGGAGAACGATCTGTTCGCCTTCAGCCAGGCCGTCGAGTCAAACCACGAGGTACAGCGTGCCCTGTCAGAGCCGCAGGCGAGCCCGGCTGCCAAGATTTCCCTCGCCGAAAAGCTTGTTCCCGGTGCAAGCGAGGAAGCGAAAGTCCTTATCGGACAGGCAGTCTCGCAGCCCCGCGGCCTCAAGGTCACCAAGCTCGTGCGTCGTTTCGCTGAGCTTGCAGCAAAGCGCCAGCAGCGCTGGATTGCTACGGTCGGCGTCACCCGTCCGCTGACGGAGACACAGGCCAGTCGCTTGCACGCGGCTCTGAACGCCCTTTACGGGCGAGAGCTTAAGATCAACATGAACGTTGACCCGGAGCTGATCGGTGGCATCCGGATCCAGGTTGGTGACGAAGTGGTTGACGCTTCGGTTGTTGCCCGCCTGGGCCAGCTTCACCGTCAGCTTGCTTAGCTAGCCGGACAAGCACAACTTAACGAAACGAAACCCCGGTCATCGTGAGCAACGATGATCACGAAAACAGGAGAGCAGGGACTGCAGATGGCCGAATTGACCATCAACGCCGACGACGTCCGTATTGCGTTGAACGAGTTCGCGGCGTCCTACGAACCCGGAAACGCAGAGCGCGTAGAGGTCGGCCGTGTAACAACCGCAGGTGACGGCATCGCCCGTGTTGAGGGCCTTCCCTCGGTCATGGCGAACGAGCTGCTTCGCTTCGAAGACGGCACGCTGGGCCTGGCCCAGAACCTCGACGTCCGCGAGATCGGCGTCATCATCCTCGGTGACTTCACCGGAATCGAAGAAGGCCAGGAAGTTCACCGCACCGGACAGGTTCTGTCTGTGCCGGTGGGCGACGCCTTCCTCGGCCGTGTTGTTGACCCGCTGGGCGAGCCCATTGACGACCTCGGCGAAATCAAGACCACCGAAACCCGTGCACTGGAACTCCAGGCGCCCGGCGTGACCCAGCGCAAGTCGGTCCACGAGCCGATGCAGACCGGCCTCAAGGCTATCGACGCCATGATCCCGATCGGCCGCGGCCAGCGTCAGCTGATCATCGGTGACCGCCAGACCGGCAAGTCGGCAATTGCCATCGACACGATCATCAACCAGAAGGCCAACTGGGCTTCGGGAGACGTCAAGAAGCAGGTGCGCTGCATCTACGTGGCCATCGGCCAGAAGGCATCCACGATCGCAGCTGTCCGGCAGACCCTCGAGGACAACGGCGCACTGGAGTACACGACCATCGTGGCTTCCCCCGCGTCCGACCCCGCGGGCTTCAAGTACCTGGCACCGTACGCCGGCTCGGCAATCGGCCAGCACTGGATGTACGGCGGCAAGCACGTCCTCATCGTCTTCGATGATCTCTCCAAGCAGGCCGAAGCCTACCGCGCTGTGTCGCTGCTGCTCCGCCGCCCGCCGGGACGCGAAGCCTACCCGGGTGACGTCTTCTACTTGCACTCCCGCCTGCTGGAGCGTTGTGCCAAGCTCTCCGACGAACTCGGTGCAGGTTCGATGACCGGCCTGCCGCTCATCGAGACCAAGGCAAACGACGTTTCCGCCTACATCCCGACCAATGTGATCTCCATTACCGATGGCCAGATCTTCCTGCAGTCGGACCTCTTCAACGCCAACCAGCGTCCCGCTGTTGACGTGGGCGTGTCCGTCTCCCGTGTTGGTGGCGCCGCCCAGGTCAAGTCCATGAAGAAGGTCTCCGGTACCTTGAAGCTGGAACTGGCCCAGTACCGGGACATGCAGGCGTTCGCCATGTTCGCGTCGGACCTCGACGCCGCATCGCGCCAGCAGCTGACCCGCGGAGCACGCCTGATGGAACTGCTCAAGCAGGGCCAGTACTCGCCGTTCCCGGTTGAGAACCAGGTCGTCTCCATCTGGGCCGGCACCAACGGCCACCTCGACGAGGTTCCGGTTGAGGACATCAACCGCTTCGAGACCGAGTTCCTGGAGCACCTCAAGCACAAGTCCTCCATCCTGACGACGCTGGCCCAGACCAACGTCATGGACGATGACACTGCGGAAGCACTGAAGACCGCGATCGTGGACTTCAAGAAGGGCTTCTTCGGCGAGGGGGACAGCTACCTGGTAGGTGCGGGGCACGAGGAGCACGCCCCCATCGACGAGGCGCAGGTCGACCAGGAAAAAATCGTCAAGCAGAAGCGCTAGTTTCGCTGGCAGGGACTGCCGGGGCCCCACCGGGTTCCGGCAGTCCCGGCCATCGGGATCTTAGGAAAGGATAAGTATGGGAGCCCAGATCCGGGTCTACCGCCAGAAGATCAGCTCGACGACGTCGATGCGCAAGATCTTCAAGGCGATGGAACTGATCGCTACCTCGCGCATCGGCAAGGCCCGCGCACGCGTAGCAGCTTCACTGCCTTACGCAAACGCGATCACGCGTGCCGTTTCTGCTGTCGCAAGCCAGAGCGAAATCGACCACCCGCTGACCACCGAGCCGGAGCAGATCCGCCGGGCCGCCGTCCTGGTAATCACCTCGGACCGTGGCCTCGCAGGTTCTTACTCGGCGAGCGTGCTCAAGCAGGCGGAAGGCCTCAACGAGCTGCTTCACGGGGAAGGCAAGGAAGTCAAGACGTACCTGGTGGGCCGCAAGGCACAGGCGTACTTCGACTTCCGGAACCGTCCTTACGAGCGGGTATGGACCGGCGGCACGGACTCCCCGGAGTTCATTACCGCGCAGGAAGTCGGCGAGGCACTGCTGGCTGATTTTGCGGCTGCCTATGAAGAGGGCGGCGTCGACGAGATCCATGTCGTGTACACCCGCTTCAAGTCGATGGTTGTCCAGGAGCCGACGGTTGTCCGTCTCCTCCCGCTCGAGGTGGTTGAAGAGAAGGCGTCCGAATCGGACCTCCTTCCGCTCTACGAATTCGAGCCGGAAACGGAGCAGGTTCTCGATGCTCTGTTGCCGCGCTACATCGAATCACGGATCTTCGCCGCCATGTTGCAGGCAGCAGCTTCGGAGCTCGCTTCCCGCCAGCGGGCGATGAAGTCCGCCGGCGACAACGCCACGGACCTCATCAAGAAGTACACGCGTCTGCGCAACACTGCCCGCCAGGCTGAAATTACGCAGGAGCTTTCCGAAATCGTGGCCGGCGCCGACGCCTTGAACGCGTCCTAGCCAGCACGGTTCGGATCCAGCTGTACCTGCACCAAAGAATGAATTTAACCCCCACGCCATCTACTGAGTGAAGTGAGAGAGATGACTGCCACTGCTACCGAACACGTAGCCGCAACGACCGGTGCTACCGGCCGTATTGCACGTGTTATTGGCCCGGTTGTCGACGTCGAATTCCCGGCTGACGCAATCCCCTCGATTTACCACGCCCTCACCACCGAGATTACTCTCTACGGTGAGACCAAGACCATCACGTTCGAGGTCGCCCTGCACCTCGGTGACAACGTCATCCGCGCCATCGCCCTGCAGGCAACCGACGGCCTGGTCCGCGGCACCGCTGTGGTGGACACGGGAGCCCCCATCTCCGTGCCCGTCGGCGACGTCGTCAAGGGTCACATCTTCAACGTCCTGGGACAGCCGCTTGACGTGCCCGCGTCCGAACTCGAGATCACCGAACGCTGGCCGATCCACCGCAAGGCTCCCGCCTTCGCGACGCTCGAGGGTTCCACCGAGATGATGGAAACCGGCATCAAGGTGATCGACCTTCTTACCCCGTACATCAAGGGTGGCAAGATCGGTCTGTTCGGTGGTGCCGGTGTCGGCAAGACCGTGCTGATCCAGGAAATGATCACCCGTGTTGCCCGCAACTTCGGTGGCACCTCGGTGTTCGCCGGTGTCGGCGAGCGTACCCGTGAAGGCAACGACCTCTGGGTTGAAATGGAAGAGGCAGGCGTCCTCAAGGACACCGCCCTTGTATTCGGCCAGATGGATGAGCCGCCGGGAACGCGTCTGCGTGTGGCACTGTCCGCACTGACCATGGCGGAGTACTTCCGCGATGTGCAGAACCAGGACGTGCTGCTCTTCATCGACAACATCTTCCGCTTCACCCAGGCAGGTTCCGAGGTTTCCACCCTCCTCGGCCGCATGCCGTCGGCCGTGGGCTACCAGCCCAACCTGGCAGACGAGATGGGTCTCCTCCAGGAGCGCATCACGTCCACCAAGGGCCACTCCATCACTTCGATGCAGGCCATCTACGTCCCCGCAGATGACTACACCGACCCGGCTCCGGCCACGACCTTCGCACACCTCGACGCGACCACGGAACTTTCCCGTGAAATCGCCTCCCGTGGTCTGTACCCGGCCGTTGACCCGCTGGCGTCGACCTCCCGCATCCTGGATCCGCAGTACATCGGCAACGACCACTACAACACGGCCGTCCGCGTGAAGCAGATCCTGCAGAAGAACAAGGAACTCCAGGACATCATCGCCATCCTCGGCGTTGACGAACTCTCCGAAGAGGACAAGATCGTCGTGTCGCGTGCACGCCGCATCCAGCAGTTCCTCTCACAGAACACCTACACCGCCAAGCAGTTCACCGGCGTCGAGGGCTCCACCGTTTCCATCAAGGACACGGTCGAAGGCTTCACCGCGATCTGCGACGGCGACCTCGACCACGTTGCAGAGCAGGCGTTCTTCAACATCGGCGGCCTGGACGATGTCGAGCGCCAGTGGGCCAAGATCCAGGAACAGACCAAGTAATATGGCTGAGCTTGAGGTTGAGATTGTCGCAGCGGACCACTTCGTGTGGTCCGGAGCGGCCAAGATGGTCAAGGCCCGCACCAGCGATGGTGAAATCGGAATCCTGCCCGGCCACTCGCCCCTGCTGGCGATTCTGGCCGAAGGTGAACTGGCAATCCAGCCGGTGTCCGGTGACCGCATTGCCGTAGTTGTCGACGGCGGGTTCTTCTCGGTCGATAACAACCGGGTCGTCATTGTTGCCGACAACGCCCAAATGGGTGACGCGGCTACTGCGGGGATCCGCTAGCACGACCTGATGAACGTTCCTGGTTTTCCGTTCATCGTCCTGGCAACGATCTTTGCGTTGCTGGTACTTGCACTGTGCCTTTCGGGGGTGCGCCGCTTCAATCTGCGGCGTGCCCTCGGCACGGTGGACGCCTCCATTTGCACGGCTGGAAACAGTTGGCAGATGGGGGTTTGTCGTTATCAGGACAACGAGCTGGAGTGGTTCCGGCTGGCCTCGCTCAGCACGCGGCCCAAGCACACCTTCCGCCGCAGCTCGCTTGAACTGCTGGGACGGCGCAGGCCCACGGAGTCCGAACTCGTGAAGGTCCAGCCGGACGCGGTGATCGTTGAACTCCGTCATGAAGGCCAGGACGTCCTGCTCGCGATGAAGTTCGACGCCTACACCGGCCTGTCCTCCTGGCTCGAGGCGGGACCGGTCATTGGCGTCGGCACCTGGCGCTAGCCCCGGTGGACTTCATTGAAGACCTCAGGCTTGTTGACGGCCCGGTGCTGTGGTCTGCCTGGGCCGCCGGCGCTGCCGGCCTGCTCTATCTGCTCTGGTGGCGTTCAGAGGCGTCCTGGACTCGACGCGCGCTCGGGGCAGGCGCCGCCGCCCTCGTCTCCGCCCTGCTCGCTGCCGCCCTCGTGGCCGGCGTGCACTGGCTGCTGATCTACGTTTTCTCGGTCTTTCCCGACGTACTTCCGCTGGATGTCCTCGCCTGGTCAGTTCCCGCCGTCGCTGCCGCGCTGTTATTGCTCCTTCATCTCCGGAGGACCTGGGGAGCGGAGCGCGCCGCGCGGCCCTGGCGGAAAACCGCCGCCGCGACGGCTGCCGTCCTGGGCGTCGTGTCGCTTTCCGCAGTTCAGATCAACGACTATTTCGGGCTGAACCACACCGTCAGCGATCTGACCGGCACGGCCGTGGCCCGGATCCAGCCGCTGGAGGACAGCCTGAAGCGCGCCCCCGCGGCACCCTCCGGCGTGAGCCTGTCCCGCTGGCAAGCGCCGGCAGGCCTTCCTGACGGCGGCGGGTTCTGGCGGGCCTCGATCCCCGGTACGGACTCTGGCTTCCAGAGCCGCGCGGCGTACATCTATCTTCCGCCGGCCTATCAGGCGTCCCCGCGGCCGGCATTGCCCGTGCTGGTGCTTTTTTCCGGGCAACCGGGGGCTCCGGGCGACTGGCTTACCGGGGGCGCGCTCCGCAGCCGGATGGACCGCTTCGCGGCTGCGCACCAGGGCGTGTCGCCGGTGGTGGTGGTGGTCGATCCGAACGGCTCCGCCTCGGGCAACACGATGTGCATGGACAGCAGGATCGCCCAGGCTGACACCTTTCTGTCCCAGGATGTCCCGGCCTGGATCAGCCAGACGCTCGACGTCGATCAGGACCACCGGCAGTGGGCCGTCGGCGGATTCTCCTTCGGAGGCACCTGCGCCATGCAGATGGTGACCCGCCATCCGGAGATCTACAGCGCCGCGCTGGCCTTCTCGAGCGAAAAGGAACCGGCCATTGCCAAGGAGCGCGACAAGACAATCGGCGCCTCTTTCGGCGGCGATGCCGAAGCCTTCGACCGCCTGACGCCGTTGCGCCTGATGGCGGAGCGCCGCTTCGAGGGGGACGCCATCTACTTTGCGGCCGGTGCCCGCGATTCCGAGTTCATCGGCTATATGGACGTGCTCTCAGATGCGGCGCGGACAGCCGGCTTCACCGTGGAAACCCGCAGGATCGCCAACGCGGGGCATTCGTGGCAGACGGCCTCCAGCGGGCTGCCCGGCGGCCTCGATTTCCTGGCGGCGCGTTGGGGAATCCAGCCATGAGGCCGGTAGCTGCCACCGGAGGGCAACTGGGGGCGGGGCAGGGCGGGGCGTCGCTCGGGGGAGTTTCGCGGCAGTGGCTGCGCGGGGTCCTGGCGCACTTCCGGGCCGTACCGTTCACGCTCGCGGTCCTCGGCGTCTTCCTCGTCACCGGGGCGGTCACGGGCAGTTTCCTCTCCGGGCCGCCGGAGCCGCTGCTTAACGTGGCCTCCGTCAGCGCCCCGGGCCTGAAGGCGGGCCATTGGTGGTCCTTGTTCACCTCGCTGTTCTTCGCGACCAACCTGCTGGCCTATCTCTCGGCCGCGCTCATGATCCTGCTGCTGCTGGGCCTCGCCGAACGGCGGCTCGGTTCGAGGCGCACGGCCGCGTTTTTCTTTGCCGGCCAGTTTGCCGCCGTGACCCTGTTCCTGCTGTTGACCCAGCTCGCCCGCTATGCCGGCGACGGCTGGCTGGGCCTCATGGTCGACGCCGGGCTGATCGGCCCCTATGCCGCGGTCCTCGCCGTCTCACTGGCCTCCAGCGGTCTGCTGCCCACGCTCTGGCAGCGCCGGCTGCGGACCGCCGTGGTCTCGGCCTCGCTCCTGCTGGTGCTGTACGTGGGTCACCCGGAAACAATCGTCGGGCTCGCGGGTGCGCTGGCAGGGATGGCGGCGGGCTGGTGGATCCAGGGCGACAAGGGCACTCTCCACCGCCACCGCTCGACCGGGCGCGAGACCCGCAACCTGCTGGCCCTCACCGTGGCGATCTTCGCCGTCGGACCCATCCTCACCGCCGCGGTGAGGAGCCCCACCGGGCCCCTGGCCCTGTTGCGGGATGTTGTCCTGAACCCCCTGCCCACGCTGAGCCAGCTGGAGCAGAACTGCGGCGGCACCATCGACGTCGGATGCCTCGAGGTCGGCCGGGCGGGCTTCGCCGGCCCGCTGGGCCTCGCGCTGGCGGTAGTGCCCGTGGTGCTTTTGCTCATCTGCGCGGACGGCATGCGGCACGGCCGCCGGGTCGCCCTCCGGATCGCCGTGATCGTCCAGCTCGCGGTGACGGCGATGGCGGCGGTGTACCTCGCCCTGTTTGCCCGGATTCCGCACTACCCGAACAGCCGGCCCCATACCGCCGTGATGGGGTCCGGGTTTGTCCACGTGCTGCCACTCGTAGCGGTCCCGCTGCTGCTGGTTGTGCTGCTCTGGGCCAACCGCCGGCAGTTCCGCGTCGAGACCACCCCCCGGGCCCGTCGCACCCTCGGCGTGGTGGTGGGCGGCACCTGGCTGCTGCTGGCGGCCGGCTACACCGCGGCCTGGCTCGCCGCGGGAGGCATGGACCGCGACGGCGGCCTGCAGGGACTGGCCGCCGAGCTGGCCCGGCAGTACCTGCCGCTTCCGATCCCCGGTGCCTACAACCGCATCTTCCAGAACCGCAACGCCCTCGAGGCCTTCCTCTTCGCATACTCCGGCATCATGTTCTGGGTTGTTGCCCTGGCCGCGGTGTGGCTGGTCCTGCTGCGCCGGCTGCACCGCACCGATGCAGGCTCGGGGGACCGGGACGTGGCCCGCGGCCTGATCCGGCAGGGTGGCGACGCGCTGTCCTGGATGGCTCTCTGGGAACCGAACAAGTACTGGTTCGCTCCGGACCGGCGCAGCGGGGTCGCCTACCAGCAACACGGCAATGTCGCGCTGACCCTTGCCGGCCCGTTCGGCCCGGCCGCGCTGCACCAGGACACGGCAACCGGGTTCATGCGCTATTGCGCGGAGCACGCCCTCATTCCGTGCTTCTACTCCTGCACGGACGGGCTGTGGCCGACCCTTGAGTCGCGCGGCTTCCGCCGGGTGGCCGTGGCCCAGGAAACCAGGCTGGCCGTGCGCGAACTCGAGTTCAAGGGCAAGGAATGGCAAAACGTCCGGACCGCCCTGAACCGGGCCGCAAAGACGGGCGTTCAGGCGGTCTGGGGCCGCTACAGCGACTTCCCGGTGCCGCTGCGCGCCCAGCTGAGCGAGGTCTCCGAAGAATGGGCTGCGCAGAAGTCAGTCCCCGAGATGGGCTTCACCCTGGGGGGAATTGACGAACTCGACGACGACGATGTGCTTTGCTGCCTTGCGGTGGATGCCGACGGGCAGGTGCAGGGCGTCACCAGCTGGTTGCCGGTGTATGAGGACGGAAACCTCGTGAGCTGGACCCTGGACTTCATGCGCAGGCGCGGCGAGGCGTTCCCCGGCGTGATGGAGTTCCTGATCGCCTCCGCCGTGCAGGAGCTGCGGAGCTCGGTGGAGGTAATTTCGCTGTCCGGATCGCCGCTCGCCAAGGAGGCGGCCGCCAGCAAACCCGAAGGCCTGGCGGGGATCCTGGACGTGGTGGGCTTGGCGCTGGAACCGGTCTATGGATTCCGTTCCCTCGCCACGTTCAAATCAAGGTTTAAACCCGACTACCGTACCCTTTACCTCTATTACCAGGACCCGCTGCAGTTGCCTGCCATCGGACGGGCCCTGAGCCGGGCCTACCTTCCCGGCCTGTCGGTGCGGCAGAGCGCGCGGCTGCTCCGGACCCTCGTGCGCTAATTGCGCGACCGGGCCCCATTGCGGGCCGGGTCATTCCGCGCTGTCCGGCGGGAATGCGAATTGAGACTTCGTTCAACAGGCGTTCAACGAGGTGTTCAAAGAGGCCAAAAAATGATCCCCGGCACTAATGCCGGGGATCATTTCCGCTCGGAGCCTGCCTCAGGCAGTTCCCCGTGCGCGACTAGAAGTGCGTGACTAGACGAGCGTAACGCCGGTAGCCTGGGGGCCCTTGGCGCCCTGGCCGATTTCGAACTGAACGCGAGCGTTCTCGTCGAGGGTCTTGAAGCCACCGGTCTGGATCTCGGAGTAGTGAACGAAGACATCGCCATCGGAGTCATCCGGGGTGATGAAGCCGAAGCCCTTTTCAGCGTTGAACCACTTGACGGTTCCCTGTGCCATTGTATTTCTCCTCATTGTGGATCTTGTTTAAGTCCGGCACACTTCGCGCCGGACTTGGTCACTCTGCGAGAAGAACCTTGGCTTTCGGACCGGGACAACCGGGCTTCGGCGGCAGGAGCTTCACGCTCGCAACATGTCTTGCGAGCATGAAAAAACACCTACACAAAGACTCGTATAAGAATTTCATGCCAGTTGCGTCAGGTCAACGGGCGCGGCAGAGAATTCCATAAATTTTGTACAAAGAACGGACGAACCCGAGCGGGAACGAATTCCCGGAACGGTGCCGGTGTCAGGAAAGCGGTGCCAGGAAAGCGGCGCCAGCCATTGCCCGGCGCATTACCTTCGAAAGCGACTCCGTCTTTGACAGGGACAGCGGCGGGGCCAGGCCTGAACGGGCCGTCGGGCAGACCGGTGGCAGCCATCGAATCCGCGCAGCCGTCAACTGGAATTACCGGCACTTTCGTAAAGTTTTGACAGCTACACTTGAACTGTGTCACAGACTTTCAAGTTTGGCCGACTTCACTCAGGAGGCACTCCTATGGATACCTGGCCCGCACTAACGTACGAAACGCTGCCATGGGAGCCCTCCGACCAAGGGCCGAAAGCTGACCGAAACTTCCGCCGATATGACGCTAGTATCCCTGCGTTCCTTTCCGATCTGGAATGGCGCTCTTCGGCCAAGACGGCCACGGTGGCCGAGGAGGCGATCGCGGAGATCGTCCGGCTTGATGCGACGGCTGGCCAGGTGCTCGCCCCTCTATCCGGGTTCCTGCTGCGCAACGAGGCCGAGTCTTCCTCGAAGATCGAGCTTGTGCAGTCCACGCCGCTGGCCCTGGCACGCGCGACGCTTGGCATCAGGAGCTCGGACGCCGCCATATCGACCCTCGCGGCGGCCGCGGCCATCGAGGACCTGATTTCCGTCGGGGAGAGGACCAATCCGGCTGATCCCGCGAACCTCAACCACGCTCACGCCATCCTGATGCGGCCGGACGCGCTGAACCAGAAGTTCGCAGGGGGGTTGCGCGATCAGCAGAACTGGATCGGCGGCTCAGACCATACCCCTCGTGGTGCCTTGTTCGTTCCTCCGGAGCCGGGCCGCGTCGTGACCCTGATGGCCGATCTCCATGACTTTTGCGACAGGAAGGACCTGCCCGCTCTCGCACAGGCCGCGATAGCGCACGCCCAGTTCGAGACGATCCACCCCTATAGCGACGGCAACGGTCGCCTAGGGCGGGCCCTTTTGAACGCGGTTCTCCGCTACCGGCGGGTCACGACCGCCGCAATCGTACCCATCGCATCGGCCTTCATGGCCAGCCGCGACACCTACTTCGCGCTCCTCGGCGCTTACAGGGACGGGGAGGCAGACCTGTTCGTGGACTACATCGCCCGCTGCGCGCTCTCTGCCTGCCGGGCTGCCTCCGAATCGGCCACCACCCTGGCCGGGCTACCCCAGCAGTGGAGGGACGCCGTAAATCCCCGCTCTGGCTCCGCAGCCCTGAAGCTGATCGACTCGTTGCTCGGCCAGCCGCTCCTCACCGCCGGGCTCGCCGCTGAACGCGCGGACTGCACCCCACAGGCGGCGTACAACGCCATCGCGAAGCTGGAGGAGGCCGGCGTGCTCCGCAACATCGGCAAGGGCCCCCGCGCCCAAGCCTGGGCGGCCGGCGACGTGCTGGATGAGACGGAGAACCTCGTCGAGCGGATCAACGAGTCCAGCGCAGACCTCCTTAGTCCTGCCGCGCGCTCCTACATCGTCCACCAACAGGTCAAAGCCGACGCCGCGACGCACACCTAAGGCCTGCTCTACTCGAAATATGGGACTGCCTGTCTTGGCGCGCATGGGAGTTTTCCGCGCTGGGTGCGCAAGATTTTTTCCTTCTGACGGCATGACAAAACGTTGGTAAGAATTGCGGCTCCGCCATGCCCGGGGACCACGTCAAGGCCGCTGGGTTACTGGGAACGGGCTGGCGGCGTGGCCTCAGAAGAGCCGGGACTCGACGTCGTCGACACCGCGCATGGCGTCGTAGTCGAGGGTGATGCAGTCGATGCCGCGGTCCTTCGCGAGGACCTTGGCCTGCGGCTTGATCTGCTGGGCGGCGAAGATCCCGCGCACCGGGGCCAGCAGCGGGTCGCGGTTCAGCAGTTCCAGGTACCGCGTGAGCTGCTCGACGCCGTCGATGTCGCCTCGGCGTTTTAGCTCGATGGCCACGGTGGCACCGTCGGCGTCCCGGGCCAGGATGTCCACGGGTCCGATCGCGGTGAAGTACTCGCGGCGGATCAGGGAGAAGCCGGTGCCGAGAAGCTCGATCTGGTCGGCCAAGAGACGCTGCAGGTCTGCCTCGACCCCGTCCTTGATCAGGCCCGGGTCCTGGCCCAGTTCGTGGGAAGTCTCATGCAGCTGCTCATGGATGTTGATGATCAGCCGGTCGTCGGTCTTGGCGGACTGGACGGTCCACTGCTCGATCACACCGACCTCGACGTCCACCTCGTCCGGGGTGGAGACGCGCAGGGACGCCGGCGGGCTCATCCAGTTCAGCGGTTTATAGGATCCGCCGTCCGAGTGGACAAGGACGGAGCCGTCGGCCTTGACCAGCAGGAGGCGGGTGGCCAGCGGAAGATGGGCTTTGAGCCGGCCGACATAATCGACAGAGCATCGGGCTATGACTAAACGCACCCGGTCAACACTACCGTCTGGAGGGAGCGGGAGGCATCCGGGCTGGGGCAGAATGGAAGCATGCCCCGTTCCAACCGACCCCGCCGAGCCGTCTCCGGAAGAACAGCCGCCGGAAGAACGGCCGCCGGAAAAACCGCGAGGCCCGGGGCCAAGGGCGGGCCGGTGCCGGAGCTGGACCTGGAGCGCGCACGCTCGGGATTTGCCCGCCGGGAGAGTGCGCCGGACGGGGAATGGATGGTCCGCGCCATCACGGCGGCGCGGGCCGAGAAGAGCTATATCTGCCCGGGCTGCTTCACCGCTGTTTTGCCGGGGGTGGCGCATCTTGTGGTCTGGTCCGAAGACCATATCTTCGGTGCGGCCGCCGGTCTGGCCGAGCGCCGGCACTGGCACTCGAACTGCTGGACCTCGCGCAGCTACCGGTATCGCTAACCGGTTTCGCTAAGCTGGACAGCATGACTTTTGACCCGGCGTCGTACGTTTTCAGCCAGCCTTCCGAACCCACCGCGATCCGCGCCTCCACCGTGCTCCCGGCGCATCGGGAAAACGTGGAGCTCCGCACCGGGGACGGCCACCGGCTGGTCGGCGAGCTGGCGGTGCCCGAATCCGGCGAGATTAAGGCGACCCTGATCACCCTGCACCCCCTGCCGACGCACGGCGGGTTCATGGACTCCCACGTCTACCGGAAGGCCTCCTACCGCCTGCCCGCCCTGGCCGGAATCGCCGTGCTCCGGTTCAACACCCGGGGCACGGCCTCGCCCCGCGGCACCAGCTCAGGGGCATTTGAAGAGGGCATCGGCGAACGCCTCGACGTCGAGGCCGCCGTACAGTTCGCCGTGGACCGCGGGCTGCCGAACCGCTGGCTGGTGGGCTGGTCGTTCGGGACGGAGCTCGCCCTGATGTACGGGGCGTCCGGGCCGGTGGCTTCCAAGATCGAGGGCGCCATCCTGCTTTCGCCCCCGCTGCACCGCGCCACCGATGCGGACCTCAAGGAATGGGCCGGCTCAGGCAAGCCGCTGAAGGTCCTGGTTCCGGAACACGACGACTACCTGCAGCCGGCCGCCGCGGCGGAGCGCTTCAGCCTGGTGCCGCAGGCCCGTGTGGTAGGCGTCGACGGCGCCAAGCACCTGTGGGTGGGCGAGAAGTACGCGGGCCGCGTCCTGAACGAGATCGTGGACGAGGTCCTTCCCGGTGGATCCGGCGGGGCCGGCGGATCGGGTACTGCGCTGCCGCAGGAATGGGACGGCCCGGTGGCCACGGCGCACGCCTGAGGCAACTTCCCGTCAGTGATTGTCCTGGCGCACAATGAAGAGCTCCTTCACCAGCAGCATGATCGCCGCGGCAGTAGGGATGGCGATCAGCGCACCAAGGACGCCGAGAATGCTGCCGCCGGCGATCACCGAGATGACGGCCACGGCGCCCGGCACCGCGACGGCCTTCTGCATGACGCGCGGCGAGATGAAGTAGGCCTCGAACTGCAGGTAGGCGAAGTAGCAGATCGCGTACACGACGGCCGTCTGCCAGCCCGCGGTCAGGGCGATCAGCGTCACGAGCACACCGGCAATCATGCCGCCGACCAGCGGGATGAAGGCCAGCAAGGCCACGACAAACGCGAGCAGCACGGCAAACGGGACGCCGACGATCGACATCACGATGAACGCGAAGGTGGCGTTCAGCAGGGCGACGACGGCCTGGCCGATCACGTAGTTGCCGACCGAGCCGGTGATTTCCTCCGAGAGGGCCTCGACCCGGGCCCGCCGGGACCGTGGCGCCAGCCGGTAGCCCCATTTTTTCATGGCAGGCAGGGCGGCCAGGAAGTAGAGGCTCAGGACCAGGACGATCAGCGCCCCGAACAGGCCGTTTGCCACGGTGGAGCCGAAGCCGACGACGCCGCCGAAGATGCCGCCCATCGCCTCCGGGTTATTGACGAACTTTTCGAGTTCCTGGGTGATGCGTTCCCGCACGCCGAATTGGTTGTCGACGCTTCGGAAGAAGTCCGAGTCGATGAAGTCCTGGATCCAGCGCGGCGCCTGCTGCACGATCTGGGTCACCTGCTGGACGATCGTCGGGATGAGGGTGGCGAAGAAGCCGCCCACGGCCAGGGTCAGGGCAGAGACGGCCACCACGATGCCGGCGGCCCGGGGGACCTTCCTGCCCTCCAGCCAGCGCACCACGGGGTCCAGGCCGAGGGCGATGAACAGCGCGGCCACGATCCACAGCAGCAACTGGGTGGTGTTGGATCCGATCCAGTACACCAGCAGGGCAACGCCGACGCCGACGGTCCCCATGAACCCGACGTAGAGGGGGTGCTGGGAGGACATGCGCGGTCCGGGGTCGCCGAAGCGGGCGCTGCTCTCCATCTCCGGCGTCGGGGCTTCCGCTTCATGCTCCGGCGGCATTTCGAAACGGAGCCGCGGCTGGGCCCCCGGGAGGGGTTGGCGCAGGCGGCGCGCCAGCGTGATGAGCACTCCAGCCACAGCGGCCCGGCGGTTCGAAACCTGCTGTTGGGGTCCGCGTCCGTGTTCCCTGGGTCCGCGTTCGTGTTCGCGTCGGTCGGATTCGGATTCTTGGCTTTGTTCTTGTCCTGCGGGGGACGAATCCGTGTGTTCACTCACTGCGTTGAAGCCCTTTATCTCTGTTTGTCCCCTGCGGAGCCGCGGTCGCGGGCCGGATGTGATGATCACCGCAAAGACTATCAGCAGGCTTGCTAGCGCGCGGGTCTGTTGCTTGCGGGCTCGCAGCCGGAGGGCTTGACAAATCTGCCGATCTGACTCCCGGGTAACAAAATGGTTACTATTGAAGTTAAGTGTCCGCTGATGATAGGTAATATTTTGCGTTTCAAGACTGCAGTTGCATTAGTGCTGCTGGGCCTCCTGACACTGCTGGCGGGAATCGGCCAGAAGACATTCTGGGCTCCGGCCGAGACCGTCACGGCTACCGCCCCTGCCGACGCCGCCGCGGCGCCGCTGACCGTTTTCGACGAGAAGCTGCGCACACTCCACGGCGGCACGGTCAAGATCAAGGTCAAGGGGGAGGGCAGCTTCATGCTGGCCGCCGGCCGGCCGGACGACGTCGATGCGTGGGTCGGCCCGACCGCTCACAACACCGTTTCGGGGGTCTCCGACGACGGCAAGGCGCTGCAGTTGACGCATACCGACGGCGAAGCAACCGCGCCGTCGCCCGCCGGTTCCGACCTGTGGGTCACCACCGAGAACGCCAGCGGCGACATGAACTACTCGTGGACGCCCCCGGCCGATGGCGACTGGTCCCTCCTGCTCGCGACGGACGGCACCAAACCGGCCCCGACGTCGATCACCATGACGTTCCCGAATGACACCTCCACTCCATGGGCCATACCGTTCATGGTGCTCGGCGGCCTGCTGATCGTCGCCGGTGCCGCGCTGCTGGTCCCGAAGCCCAAGCCCGGTGCCGGAAACGGCAAGGGCGGTTCTCGCGGCAACCGGTTCCGTCACCGTCCGGGGGCAAAGGCCGCCGGACGCACGCCAGCCGCCCCGGCCGGGGATACAGCAGCCGGTACAACATCCGCCATCCCGACGGTGGAACCCAAGGATCCGGCCGAAAACAGCGCTGCCGGTCCGCGCACCGCGCGGCGGCGCCTACGCCGGTCCGGCGCGGTCCTGGCCGTACTGACGGCTTCCGCCGTCGCCGGCACCGGCGTGGCCGCGCAGGCCAGCCAGACCCCCGCGCAGGCCCCGGGCACCTCGACCAGCGCCGCTCCCGCGCCGCCGTCGTCCGCCGCTGCCGACACGGCTCCGGACGCTCCGGTGCTGATCGATGTGCAGTTCCGCCGGATCCTCGAGCAGGCTGCCGGGGCGGTCGACGCCGGCGATGCAGCGAAGGACGCCTCCAAACTCGAGCCGCGAGTGGCGCAGACAGAGCTCGAAGTCCGCACGGCGAACTACAAGATCCGTTCCCAGGTCGGCTCCTACGAGGCGAGGATGCCGGTCCGGGCGACCAAGCTCCTGACCACGGTCGTCACCAGCAAGCGAAGCTGGCCGCGCTCGGTCCTGGCGGTGACACAAGGCGAAGGCAATGTCGTCCCGCAGTTGCTCACGCTCACCCAGCCTTCACCGCGGGAGAACTACAAACTCGTTGCCACCACGCCGCTGCAGCCGGGCACCACGTTCCCGGCCATCGCGAGGGACGGCACCGAGACGCTTGCACCGTCCGACAAGTCGGGGCTTCTGTACAGCGGTGAGGAAGCGCTGGCCGGGCTGGGCGACCGCCTGACCAGCGCCGATTCCGCGTTCAAGGACAAGCTCGTGGAGGGAGAGTCCTCCCCGTACATCGCGGACACGCTCGCCTACCAGACGGACGCGGTCAACTCCGGTGTCAACGGCACCTTCGCCTTCACGCACAAGGTGGTCCCGGAGAGCACCGTCGTGTTCCGCACCGCCGACGGCGGCGCTCTTGTGCTGGGGAGGCTGAACTTTGGGTTCGACGGCACTCCCAAGGCTTCCGGTGACAAGCTGACGATCGGCGATGACGCGGCTGCCCTCGCGGGCGGCAAGGAAACGAGCACCGGCATGGTGCTGAACTTTGCCGAGTCCATGGCGGTCTACGTTCCGCCGGCTGGGTCCACGGATCCGATGAAGCTCATTGCCGCCACCCGTGGCCTGGTCGGGGCAAGCTTCAAGTAGCCCCTGCGCCAGTAGCAGTAGTAGCAGTAGCAGTAGCAGTAGCAGTAGCCGTAACAGCGTCAGCGGCCGGGCCGCTGCCGCCGTGCCGCTGCGTTTTCGGGTGGTGACGGGCGTCGGGGTGCTAACGGGCGGGGCCGCAGTGGTTAGAGTGGAGCTATGACTTCGCCAGCTTCCCGCCCGGTCCCGCCAGCTGCCGCCAACCCGCTCAACCTGCGGGGCGCCGTCGACCTCTCCTCGCTGAAGCAGCGGCCGCCAGCGCCCCCTGCCGGGGGTCCCGCCGCCGGTCCTGCCGCCCCAGGCGGGACGGGTTCCCCGGCCCCGGGAGCCGGCGCGACGGGGGCCGACGGCACGGGGGCCGACGGAACGGAAAACTCAGTGCGCCCCCTGCGGGTGGACGTCACCGAGGCCAACTTCCAGGAACTCGTGGAGCTCTCCGCCCAGGTCCCCGTGGTGATCGCGCTATGGGCCCCCTATTCACCGGGCTCCGGCCAGCTCGTGGACGACCTGGCCCAGATCGTGGACAGCTACGACGGCCAGCTCGTGCTGGGCGCCGCCGACATTGAGGCCTTCCCGCAGCTCGCCCAGGCCTTCCAGGTCCAGGCCGTCCCGACCGCCGTCGCGGTGGTCAAGGGCCAGCCGGTTCCCCTGTTCCAGGGCGGCGCAGAGGAACAGCAGATCCGCAGCCTGCTCGATGAACTGCTCAAGGTTGCCGCCGCCAACGGTGTGTCCGGGCGGATCGGTGCCGGCGGCCCGGGGGCGGACGAGGCCGAGGCTCCGCCCCTGCCGCCCCTGCACCAGGAGGCGTTCGACGCCATCGAAGCCCGGGACTACGCAACGGCGGCCGCTGCCTACCGGCAGGCCCTGCTGGAGATGCCGGCGGACGCAGAGGCCAAGGCCGGACTGGCTCAGGTGGAGCTGATGGGCCGCCTCCAGCCGCTCTCCGCCGCGGACACCGACGCCCTGCGCGCCCTGGCCGCCGACGAGCCGGACAACCTGGACGCCCAGCTCGGCGTGGCGGATCTGGACGTCGCCGGCGGCCACGTCGAGGACGGCCTCGGCCGGATCGTCTCCTTCATCGGCAGGAATTTCGGCCCCGAGCGCGAGACCGCCCGGGTCCGCCTGCTGGAGCTGTTCGACGTCGTGGGCATCCATGATGACCGCGTCGCAAAGGCCCGCCAGAACCTTGCCCGCGTGCTCTTCTGATGGCGTCGGCCCTGTTCACGCCGCTGGAACTGCGCTCCCTGCGGCTGCAGCACCGCGGCTGGGTCTCGCCGATGTGCCAGTACAGCTGCGGGCCGGAGACCGGGGAAGGCGTCCCCAACGACTGGCACCTCATGCATCTGGGCTCCTTCGCGACCGGCGGCGCGGCCCTCATCCTCACCGAAGCGGCAGCGGTGAACGCCGCAGGCCGGATCAGTCCCCGGGACGCCGGCCTCTACAACGACGAGCAGGCTGCAGGCTGGGAGCGGATCACTTCCTTCGTGCACCGCCACGGAACCGGGGACACCAAGATCGGCACGCAGCTGGCGCACGCCGGCCGGAAGTCGTCCTCCTACTGGCCGTTTTCCGGGAAGCAGGGCTCAGTCCCCGCCGCCGAGGGCGGCTGGGACACCGTGGCCCCCAGCACCGGTGCCTTTGACGGCTATGCGGCGCCCTCGGCCATGACGGCGGAGGAGATCGACGGCGTGATCGCCGATTTCGCCGCCAGTGCCGTCCGGGCCGTCGACGCGGGCTTCGACACCATCGAAATCCACGGCGCGCACGGCTACCTGCTGCACCAGTTCCAGAGCCCGCTCGTCAACGACAGGACCGACGCCTGGGGCGGCGACGAGGAACGCCGGAACCGGCTCACCCTCGCCGTTGTGGATGCCGTGCGCAAGGTCATTCCCGATTCCATGCCGCTGCTGCTGCGGATCTCCGCTTCCGACTGGGCCGAGGGCGGGATCGACGCCGAGGCCTCGGTCCGGATGGCCAGGGCCGCCTCGGAACACGGCGTGGACCTCGTTGACGTCTCCAGCGGCGGCGCCGTGGCGCACCAGCAGATTCCGGTGGGCCCGGGCTACCAGACCGGCTTCGCCGCCCGGATCCGGCGCGAAACCGGTGTCCGGACCGGCACCGTCGGCCTGCTGACCTCGGCCGGCCAGGCCGAGCACGCCGTGGCCACCGGCCAGGCGGACGGCGTCTTCATCGCCCGGGCAGCGCTCCGGGACCCGCACTGGTGGCTGCGGGCGGCGTTTGAGCTGGGCCACGAGCTGGCCTGGCCCCCGCAGTACGAGCGGGCCAGGCCGCGCCACTCGTTCTAAGGGCCGGGACCGGGAGACCGGTTCCGGAGTCTGCGTCCGCAGGGGAGCACGCCCCGGTAAGGACCGCCCGGAGTACGCCTTTCGGACGATCCTTTTCCCGCCCGGCGGCAGTTAGTCTAACGACATGACTTATCAGCAACCGGATCCTCATGCCCCTGAGAACCTGCCGGCGTCGAATCTGTCGGCCCCGCCGGTTCCCGCCCTGTCGCTGCGCGGGCTCGCCAAGCGCTTCGGCGAGAAGATCGCCGTCGACGGCATCAGCCTGGACGTTCCGGCCGGCTCGTTCTACGGAATCGTAGGCCCCAACGGGGCAGGCAAGACCACGACGCTGTCCATGGCCACGGGTCTGCTGCGGCCCGAGTTCGGCACGGCGCTCGTGCACGGAGTGAACGTCTGGCAGCGGCCCCTGGACGCCAAGAAGCTGATGGGCATCCTGCCGGACGGCGTCCGGCTCTTTGACCGGCTGACCGGCGAGCAGCTGGTGAGCTACGCCGGGCTGCTGCGCGGCATGGACAAGAACGTGGTGGCGTCCCGGGTCAAGGAGTTGCTCTCCGCCCTGGACCTGGGCCAGGACGCCGCCACGCTGGTGGTGGACTACTCCGCCGGCATGACCAAGAAGATTGCCCTCGCCTCGGCCCTGATCCACGCGCCGCGGCTGCTGGTGCTCGATGAGCCTTTCGAATCCGTGGACCCCGTCTCCGCAGCAAACATCCGCGACATCCTGGACCGTTACGTGGCGTCCGGCGGCACCGTCATTGTCTCGAGCCATGTCATGGACCTGGTCCAGCGGATGTGCGACCACGTCGCCGTCGTGGCCGCGGGCCGGCTGCTCGCGGCCGGCACGGTGGACGAGGTCCGGGCCGGCGAGTCCTTGGAGGACCGATTCGTCCAGCTGGTCGGCGGCCGCAGCCACACAGAGGGGCTGGAATGGTTGCGCACCTTCTGAGGCTCAAGCTCACCCTGCTGCGCAACAGCGTCCGGCGCAGTCCCTGGCAGCTCGTGGGCCTCGGCATCGGGGCCCTGTATGCGCTGGGAATTGTAGGGCTGGGCATCACCGTGCTGCTGTTCCTTCGCCAGGCGGACATCGCGCTGGCCCAGACTGTCGTGGTGCTCGGCGGTGCGGCGGCACTGCTGGGCTGGGCCATCATCCCGGTGGCGGCTTCCGCCGCGGACATGACCCTGGACCCGGCACGGTTCACCACCTCCGCCGTGCCGATGCCGCAGCTGCTGGCCGGTCTGGCACTGGGCGGCCTGGTCGGGATCCCGGGCGTGGCCACCTCGCTCGTGGCGTTGGCCACCGTGGGCACCTGGTCCCGGAGCATCCCGGCCGCGGGAGGCGCCCTCGCGGGGGCCGTCCTCGGCGTGCTGAGCTGTGTTCTGCTGTCCAAGGTGGTCACGACGGCGACGGCAGGACTGGCCGCTTCCCGCCGCTTCAAGGACGTCAGCGCCATCGTTTTCCTGATCCCGCTGGTGCTGACGGGGCCGATCGTGGCCAGCGTCGCCGAAGGTATCGCGGGCTCCGGCGATTTCCTGGCAGAACTGGCCGGCTCGCTGTCCTGGACTCCCGCTGGGGCTGCCTGGTCGCTCGGCGGCGAGCTGGCCGCGGGCAGTTACGGGGCCGCGGCATGCAAGTTCGTCATCTCGCTGGCCACCGTCGCCGGGCTGGCCCTGTGCTGGAAGCTCCTGCTGCAGCGCGCCCTCGTTACCCCGCCCTTCGCCGGCAGCGCCAAGAAACGGGCGGGCGGGCTGGGACTCTTCGCCCGGTTCCCGGCGACGCCGACCGGAGCGGTCGCTGCCCGCTCGCTGAGCTACTGGCTGCGCGACCCCCGCTACGCCGGAGCCCTCGTCGTCGTCCCGCTGTTGCCGGTGCTGCTGATGTTCCAGGCCAGCCAGACGGGGTCCTACGGGATGCTGGTCTTCATCGGCCCGCTGACCGCGTTCCTGCTGGCCTGGTCCATCTCCTCTGACGTGTCCTACGACAGCACGGCCTTTGCCCTGCACCTGTCCACCGGCGTGCGCGGAGTCCACGACAGGCTCGGCCGGGCCGTGGCGTGCCTGGTCTTCTCGCTGCCCGTGGCGCTGGCGTTCAGCATCCTGCCGTTCCTGTTCAGCGGGGACTGGGTCCTGCTGCCGGGAGTGCTGGGGCTCTCCCTCGGCGTCCTGTTCAGCGGCATGGGCCTGTCCTCGGTGGTCTCGGCGCGCTACACCGTCACCGTTCCGCTCCCGGGCGACAGCCCCTTCAAGAAGCCGCCGGGCAACGTGGCGCAGACCATGGCGGTGCAGTTCGGCGGCATGGCGGCGCTCCTGCTCCTGGTGGCACCGGAAGCGGCACTCGTGGCTGCACAGCTCGTCACGGGAAGCGCGGTGCCTGGCTGGATCAACCTGGTCCTCGGGCCGGTCCTGGGCCTGGCGCTGTTTGCGGGCGGCGTCCGGCTGGGCGGCAAGTGGCTCGACGCACGGGGGCCGGAGCTGCTGGCACAGCTGGCCGTCAACCGTTGACGATATTGGACGGCTGTGCCGTCGAACCGCTGTGGGATAGCCTGCCAGTAACGCAAGGCACCCGAGATGCAGCGAACCATGGCTGCACGGCAGCGTTACACCAGGAGAGGGGCCCGGACCATGGAAGTCGTCATCCTTCCCGGCAGCAAGGCGATCGCCATGCTCGCGGCGGACGCGATCGAGGCGCTGCTCCGGCGCAAGCCAGGTGCCGTCCTGGGCCTGGCCACCGGTTCCTCCCCGCTTCCGGTCTACACTGAGCTCGCGCTGCGGCATGAGCGGGACGGCCTGGACTTCAGCCAGGCACGGGGCTTTGCCCTCGATGAATATGTGGGCCTGCCTCCGGGGCATCCCGAGTCCTACCGCGAGGTCATCAGGCGCGAATTCACAGAGCGGGTGAACATCGGCGAGGCCAACGTGCACGGGCCGGACGGCGCGGCGGCGGACATCCCCGCCGCCTGCCAGGCCTATGAGGATGCCATCCGGGAGGCCGGGGGAGTGGATCTGCAGCTCCTCGGCGTGGGCACGGACGGCCACATCGGCTTCAATGAGCCGGGTTCCTCACTCGCTTCCCGGACCAGGATCAAGACGCTGGTTGAGCAGACGCGCCGGGACAACGCGCGGTTCTTCGGAAGCCTCGCCGAGGTGCCCCACCACGTCGTCACGCAGGGGCTGGGCACCATCCTGGACGCCCGGCATGTGATTCTCATTGCGACCGGGGCGCAAAAGGCGCAGGCCGTCCGCGACCTGGTCGAAGGCCCCGTCGCTGCCATCTGCGCGGCCTCGGTGCTGCAGCTTCATCCGCATGCCACGATCCTGGTGGACGAGGCTGCCGCATCCTCGCTCCGGCTCGCCGATTATTACCGGCACAGCTATGACAACAAGCCCTCCTGGCAGGGCCTGTAGGGCCCCGTTGTTGGGATGTTGTCGGAATACCGTCGCAATTCTGTCCGTTCCAGCGGCTAGGATGGGTGTCATGACTAGCATGACCGATCCTCTCGAAAACGACCCGATGCGCGAGCTCTCCGGAGCCGGAACGTCGACGGCCACGATCGAGCGCGAGGAACTGCGCCAGGAGGTGGAACCGGGTGACCGGGACCGCTTCTCGCACTACGTGCGCAAGGAAAAGATCATGGAATCCGCACTGTCGGGGGAGCCTGTCATCGCTCTCTGCGGCAAGGTGTGGACCCCCGGCCGTGACCCGAAGAAGTTCCCCGTCTGTCCGGAATGCAAAGAGGTCTATGACGGACTCCGCCCGGGCAGCGACGGCGGCAAGGGCTCCGGCGACAAATAGGCGGACCACGCCCAGGGCGGCGCAGCCCGCCGCCCTGCTTCCGCGCGTGACCATCATGACCGCCCCCGGCTGAGGGATCTCCCACGGCGGGCCATTAATTCTTCCGTGCGCAGTTGCGCACGGCGTTGTGAAGTGCTGCGTGGTTCACGGTGTCCGGGGCACGCTCCCGGCACATGCTTACGGTTCATCCGAAAAAGATTGGTGTTTTTGTGCTTAATTGGGTCTCTCCGGCAGCGGCAGACATTCGCGGGATGGAGGGCACCTAGGTGACAGAGACACTCTTTGGCGGCCCCACACTGCCTCCCGCGTATCCGGAGCGGGCCGCCTGGGGCACCGCGCCGAAGCTCCGTGCCTGGCAGCAGGAAGCGCTCGACAGCTACTTCGGCACCCACCCGAAAGACTTCCTCGCGGTCGCTACGCCGGGCGCCGGCAAGACCACTTTCGCGCTGCGGGTGGCATCGATGCTGATCGAGGCCGGCGTCGTCAACCGCATCACCATCGTGGCGCCGACCGACCACCTGAAGCGCCAGTGGGCCGACGCCGCCGCCAAGGTGGGCATCGCCATCGATCCGAACTTCAAGAACGCCGACGGCCAGCATGGCCGCGGCTTCATCGGCGTCGCGGTCACCTACGCGCAGGTGGCCAGCAAACCGATGCTGCACCGGGCCAAGACCGAGGCGGCCCGCACCCTGGTCATCCTGGATGAAATCCACCACGGCGGCGAGGCCCTGTCCTGGGGCGACGGGCTCCGCGAGGCCTTCGAGCCCGCCGCCCGCCGGCTCTCCCTGACAGGAACGCCGTTCCGCTCCGACACCTCGCCGATCCCGTTCGTGGAGTATGCCGAGGACCGCGACGGCATCCGGCGTTCCAAGGCCGACTACACCTACGGCTACGGCAAGGCGCTCCGCGACCATGTGGTCCGGCCGGTCATGTTCATGGCCTACTCCGGCCAGATGCGCTGGCGCACGAGCGGCGGCGAGGAAATGGCGGCCTCGCTCGGCGAAGCGGCGGTCACCAAGGACGTCACCTCGCAGGCCTGGCGCACTGCTCTGAATCCCACGGGAGAATGGATCCCTGCGGTGCTCGCCGGGGCCGACAAACGCCTCAGTGAGGTCCGCAGGACCGTTCCCGACGCCGGCGGTCTGGTCATCGCGACCGACCACGACGACGCGCGCGCCTACGCCGGCCAGCTGAAGAAAATCACCGGCGAATCGCCCACCGTCATCCTCTCCGACGACGCCAAGGCCTCCAGCAAGATCGAGGAATTCACCGCCAGCGAGAAGCGCTGGATGGTGGCCGTCCGGATGGTGTCGGAAGGCGTGGACGTCCCGCGGCTGTCCGTCGGGGTCTATGCGACCTCCACGTCCACTCCGCTGTTCTTCGCCCAGGCCGTGGGACGATTTGTGCGTGCCCGCAAGCGCGGTGAGACGGCGTCGGTCTTCCTGCCCTCGGTGCCGCAACTGATGGCGCTGGCGAACTCAATGGAAGCCGAGCGGGACCATGCCCTGGACCGCCCGGAAAAGGAAGACGGCGATGGTCTGTTCAATCCCGAAGACTCGCTCATGGACGAGGCGAACCGGGAGGAGAAGGCCTCCGACAGCCTCACGAAGGGCAAGTTTGAGGCCCTGGACTCGCAGGCCTCCTTTGACCGCGTGCTGTTCGACGGCGGCGAGTTCGGCACCGGCGGCGAGGTCGGCTCGGAGGACGAGCTGGACTTCCTCGGAATCCCCGGCCTGCTCGACGCCGAACAGGTCGGCACACTGCTGCGCCAGCGCCAGCACGAGCAGCTGAACCGCAAGAACGCCCGCGCCCCGCAGGCAGCTTCAGCTGGTGCTGCTGCCGCCGCGGCGCCGGCCGTCCCGGACCACCGGATACTGATGGACCTGCGCACGGAGCTGGCCAAGAACGTGGCGGCCTGGTCCGCCCGGACCGGCACGCCGCATGGGGTCATCCACACCAAGCTCCGGACGGTCTGCGGCGGCCCGGCCGTGGCGCAGGCCGACGAGGAGCAGCTGCAGACCCGGCTGCGGAAGCTCCAGGACTGGTTTATCGGCCGGAAGTAGCCCAAGTCCTGGGCCTGCTGTCCGAATAAATACGCTCTAGGGACGATTCGGCGGCATCTACCGTTGAAGTAGTAGGCGGATGGGCTCGAACGCCCCGTCATGAGAAGGAGTTTGTTTGCTGATTGTTTTGACAGGAATTGATGGCTCAGGAAAAACAACGGCAGCACGGGCGACGGTCGCTGCCTCCCGCCGGGCAGGCAGGGACGCGCTCCTGCTCAGCAACTATGCCGGCCGGCGCAGGATGTCCCTGCTGAGCGCGAGGTGCGGCGTACAGTTCCATCCACGCCTGGCGGATGCCTGGGAGACAATTATCCGCACTGCGAATGTGCTGATTTCCCATGCCAGGGCCCACAGGTATCCGGGCCTGGTCATCATGGACCGGCACCTGCACTGCCAGCTGGCGTTGCGCAAGGCCCGGGGCCTTCCCCGGGGACGTTTTCTTCCTTTCCTCCTCCGGAAGCTTCCAAAGCCTGACCTGGTCCTCCACCTCGTCCTTGACCCTGAGCAGGCACACCGAAGAGTGTCGGCACGCGGCACGGACGCGGAAACCCTCGATGATCTCAACTCATTCCGTGCCGCCTACCAATCGATTCCCGAATACACGCAATTCACCGAACTAGCTGCCGGTGGTACACCGGCCGAAGTGCTCTCCGAGCTGAGGCTCGCCATCACCAACGCCGGCAGCAACCAAGGCGAAGATCTGGTCCTGACCGGATAAAACCGCCACACCAGGGCCAGGAGCGGCCTTGCAGCGCACGCACAGTCCTTTAGCTCCGCACGCTGAGCCTCTCGATGAATTCGTCAGCCTGGGCCAGGTTGCGGGCCATCTTGGTCCGCTGGTGAACGGCCTTCTCGAGAAATTCGGCGATTCTGTCCGTCCCATCGCTCGTCGGTTCCGCTGTGTTCGGTTCCTCTGTGTGCTGAGAGGCAAGGATGCTGAGGATCTCTGCCATTTCCTCCAGCGAGAATCCCAGGGGCTTCATCTGCTTGATGACCATGAGACGTTCGACGTCGTCCCCTGAGTACACGCGGAAGCCGCCATCGGTGCGGGCGGTGGCAGGGAGCAGCCCGACGTCGTCGTAGTGACGGATAGTCCGCAGCGAGAGCCCCGTCCTGTCAGCGAGTTCACCGATGTGCATGGTGTTGCTGCTGGTCTTTGCCGCCATTCGGGTCTCCAATCCTGTTCCGAAACCTCGCCATCGGCGTCGGCGTGCTCGTGGCCATGGTCATGTTCGCCCGCCGCGTCGCCCACTTCGTCACTGTGGAACGCTCCGTCAAGACGATCGACGGCCAGGAAACGGCGACCTACGTGGTGGACGGCGAATTGTTCTTCGCATCCTCCAACGACCTCTACACCCAGTTCGAATACGCACAGGACCCCGAGCACGTCGTCATCGACATGCACGCCTCCCACCTCTGGGACGCCTCCACCATCGCCGCACTGGACGCAATCACCGAGAAGTACCACCACAACGGCAGGGTCGTGTTGATCATCGGCCTCAACGAGGCCAGCATCCTCATGCGCGAACGCCTCGGCGGCAAACTCGGAGTCTGAGGAGGATCGGTACGGACATTCACGTTTAGGGGCGGCAGTGCGAATTCCGGCTTCTGATGGCGGAATCTCTCGGTTCTAGACGGAGGTGTCGCTGGCGCGCTTGATGGCGCGGTAGGCGGTTGAGCGCGCTACCGCGAAGAGTTCGGCAATCTCCACCGTTGTGTGTGCCCCCGCCCGGTGAACGGAGACCAGGCGCGCTTCCTGTGTCTTGGAGAGCTTGGGCTGCGTCCCCCCGGAGACGGCCCTTCGCCTTGGCGACCGCCATGCCCTCCAGGGTTCGTGTGCGGATCAGGTCTGCTTCGAATTCGGCGACCATGGCCAGTACGTCAAAGAGAAGCCGGCCTACGGGAACGGTGGGGTCGTGGACGGAGCCCCGATGCTGAGCTTGACCTCGCGGCGGGTGAGTTCGTCGACAAGGTCCTTCGCGTCGCGGAGCGACCGGGCCAGGCGGTCTAGTTCGGTCGCGACCAGGGTGTCCCCGGCCCGGCAGGCGGCCAGTGCTTCCCTGATTCCCGGTCGTGCCCGGTTGGCGCCGGTCAGGCCCTGGTCGGTAAACGTCTTCTCCGGCGTCACCCCAGGAGTCACCAGGGCGTTTTTCTGGGCGGTGAGGTCTGGGTCGTTGGTGGATATCGGGCGTATCCGATCATGAGTCCGGTCATGGTTCTGAATGCACCGTTTATCCCCCGCATCACCGGGCATTTTCTCGGGCCGGTCCTATGGGAATTGAGTGGCCGTGGAAACACGGCGTTCGAGATCCAGAAACTTCAACGAAATTCTCGCCCTTGAGCGACCCTCTTACGGGACGATTTTGGTGGTCTATATGGGACACCCCTTTCGGGATGCTGACAGATTGTGCGGATTGATCCTACCTAGCGTTCGCTATCTTGATTCTCGTCGTGCTGTTCGCCAGCATCAGCGTGATTGGCGCTCTACGGCGAATATCCAGCGCGACTGAGGAAACCGCCGAATTGTTGGCAATTAGAATTCAAGCCGACTGACGAGCAGCTACTCTTCAGTCTCAGCCGCAACCGCACACGACATGATGGTGTGCGGTTGCGGGTTGAACGTCTGGCCCTCGGGCGCACGGATCTTCTTCATACGCGCGCCCGTCGTACGGTGACTGGCCATCTGCAGTGTCAGATGGACTACGAAGCAGCGAGGTCTTGTACAGCCTCGTCGATGAGGTCGCACACGGGTCCGGGCTGTGATGCCAGTGATGCGTGGCTGGCGTCGAGTTCGATGATCTTGCGGGGTGCCATCCGTGCGGCCATGCGGCGCTCGTTGTCCGGGTGGATCATGCGGTCCTGGGCGGAGACCTGGTACCAGGTGGGCTTGTTCTTCCAGGCGGGCGCTGTCACATTGTCCCCAAATGTCGATGCGAGTGGGGCCTTCTGCGTGACGGCCATGACCAGCGCCTCGTCCGCGGTCAGATCCTGGCAGAAGCTCTCGTGGAACTTGTCCTGCTTGGCCCAGAGGTACCCGTCGGAATCGGGGGCGAGGTTCGCGATGGCTGCAGGGGGCAGTTCCTGGCTGATCTGTCCGGGGCTCTCGCCGGCGTCGGGTGCAAATGCCGCGATGTAGACCAGTCCGACGACGTTCGGCAGGTCACCGGCCTCGGTGATGACGGCTCCGCCGTATGAGTGGCCAACCAGCAACACCGGACCGTCGACCTGCTTGACCATCTTCCGCGTGCGCTCCGCGTCGTCGGCCAGCGACGTCAGTGGATTCTCGACAGCAAACAGCGATTCATAGCCACGGTTGCGCAGTTCGACGATGACCTTTGCCCAATGCGCGGCTCCGCCCCAGAAGCCATGCACCAGAACGATTGTCGGTTTCTCACTCATTTCAGTCTCCATTCAGCTAGGGTTTCGATCGTGCCGGTTTTTGCTGTTCGCCTTTACAGGTGATGTCAAATTGCGGCACGCCATGAGCTTATGAGGACGATGGGTCAAACACTATGACTGTGGAACCTCCAGACTTTGCCGAAACGCCGCTCATGGCTGCCCATGCGGTGAAGATGCCCGATGAGCTTGATGCCTTGTCGGAGATCCTGGACGTCATCCATCTCCGTGGCGGCACAGTCGTGCACCACAGCGGCGGGCAGCCCCTCGAAATCCCCCACCCTGCCGGAGCCCGTCTAATCCACATCATTGAGCACGGTTCAGTCGGGTTGCGACTGGAAAAGGAGGCTTCGGAGCATACTCTCCATGCTGGCGATCTGGCTCTCGTTCCGCACGGCGAAGCCCACGTGCTGCTTCCCCGTGGCAGGGCATCCTGGGTGACAGGGGCCTTCATTGTGGACGACGCCGTTGCCGACCCCCTGCTATCAGTGCTCCCCCCGGCCATCCTGATCCGGGGCGGCGAGAACGGCAGCGGCTGGCTGCGCCTCAGCCTTGACCTTCTCCTGGTCGAGGTCACATACGGGCGCCCGGGCGCCCAGGTGATGGTCTCCCGCATCCTGGACCTCCTCTTCATCCATGCGCTCAGGGCATGGGCTGCCGACGGTGTTGCATCCCCCGGTTGGCTCACCGCAGCCATGGACAGTTCGCTCGGCCCAGTGTTGAGCGCGATCCACAGAACTCCTGGGCACCTTTGGACCGTCGATGAGCTTGCCCGGCGAGCAAACCTCTCCCGGTCAGCCTTCGCAGGCCGGTTCACCCGTCTGCTCGGCATCTCACCCGCCGCCTACATCGCTGAACGTCGCCTGGGCAGGGCCGCGTATCTGCTCAGATCGACGGCCGTGCCGGTTGGGCAGATTGCCGCCCAGGTTGGGTACACCTCCGAAGCGGCATTCAGTCGTGCTTTCCGCCGCCGCTTCGGAGCCCCACCTCGGCGCTGGGGCGCCACGTCATCCGTGGTCCTCCATACGACCGGGTTGATTGATGACGGAGCGAAATCGGATGGCGGACTGTGAAGAATGATCGAGATACAGCTGAATATGTCCCGCTGACCGTTCCCCACACGGCACACTCAGAGCGGCCAGCGTAGCCCTATCCCGGACGGATCAATAGTATGAGGCATGGCCGCGGCAAATAGAGGTTCAAAGTTGATGAGGCGCCTAAGCGTTGTTCTGATGAGTCTCGGTCTTTTCGCTACGTACTGTGCTGCAGTGGGGCCTGCGGCCCCGGGAGGTGGTGATGCCCAGCCGTCCCCGCGAGAGTCGACGCCAGGGCCGCCGCCGTCTAGCTTCTCAGTCATTCCCGAAGCTTCCCCAGCGGATGGAGCCATCTCCCATGCGGCCAGCGAATTGAGCCGGGAGCTGGCAGGGGATGATCGCTTCGCCTCAGTCGAAGTTCTTGAGGGGAACCGAATTGTCGTTCATTGGCACGGCCCCGTGGACTCGAGGCTACGTGACCTGCTGGACCGGTTCCCAGGCGTTCAGATTTCAGTCGCGGCAACCTCTTGTTCGCCTGGAAGGCTTAGCGAGTATGCGAGCGAACTGCTGACCACAGACCCGGCAGTAAACATCGCTGCGGTATCGCCAGATGGGTCACACCTGAGGCTTACCCTGGATGAATCAGTCAACGCTACATCGGACGTTGCCAGCCTGGAGCGCAAGTACTCAGAGGCAGTTGGCTGCCCCGTCAAAGTGGAATTCGGGGACATTACCCCTCTCGGTGGTTGATCTGGCACGCGTTTAGGGTTCCTCAAATGGAACATCCTCCGTTTACAGGGGATGGGGTCGGTGCGATGCTGAACGCACCATGGTCGCTTGGGCTGTGGTCGAACAGGGGGTAGTGAAATGCGTGCGAGCAGTCCCATCAGGGATGATCCCTGGCCACATGACATGGTCATCACCGTAGATGAACATCCCCTGTCCCTGAATTTACTCCTATTCATCCGGCACGCCTGGTCGATTGCGGCCGATGCCGATATACCGGCACTCACCCCGCCCCCAGACCCGGGGGCCTCCAAAATGCCAGAGTCAGCCAGCATCGCCGAATGGACTGACCGCTGGCGGATCGCGTGGAATCGGGCATGGGGCTGGTACAAAATTGAGGATCCGGACGGGACGAAGCACCCGACCCAGGAGATCATGCGGCAAGTTTTACAGCCGGGCCAGGAACTGCATCCACTCATCCCTCCGTTCTGGACCACGGAATACGATTGGGACGGACTGGATCGCGACGCTTTCAATAGCTGGCACCGGGATCTGAGCCCGAGCATTCCTAATGACGCGGAACGTCAGAGCCTGCCAGACCTGATCCCTGCGTGGGAAACCGGCCTCGACACCGTGATAGTGCTGCCGTACGCCGGGTACTTTGCCCAACGCATCACCGCTCGCCGCCTCGCAGTATCCGCCGCAACCCGGAATGAGCCGACGACCTACAGCAGGGCCTTGCGAGAGAGCACACCGTAACAACGCCCCGTTCAAGGTTCCCCAATCGGAGCCCCGAGCCGCAGCCCCTACTCGCGCAAATGACTTCCGAAATTCGGCGCAGATGACTTCGGAAACTTACAGATTTCTTTAGCGAGAGAGTGTCCCACCGGGCCTGTTCCAGTTCCAAGCGACAGAGACTGTTCAATTGCGGTGGGAGAATGCGGGCCCCTGACCCTGGATGCTTCCCTCGCCAGAGGGTGAGCGTGGATGGCGACCACTGGATGTCCCAGATTGGGCTGTCCACCCACCCTGACAGCCCTTTCGCTGACGAGCGGAAGTGCTTGCAGCTAGGCAAACTCCCTCGTTCCGCCTAGTTCTCCCGCGCTCGGGGCGCCGGGCTTTGGTGCCTTAGCGTGACTTTCCCGAGCATTGGTCTCAAGCCCCGGGACCGCGGTTGCGGTGTCGGATAGGCGTCGTAACCCAGACTTAGGAAAAGCGCTGGCCGGCCGCGTTTCCCGATCACGAGCAGGTCTGGATCGGTGGTTTGTCATTTCTGCCATCCGGAGCCGGTTCCAAAGTTCTGTGAAAGTCAGGGCAGCCAAGTGGGCGGCGCCGGCCAGCATCAGCATGGTGGTGAACATGAGAACGTGGGCAAGGAAAATCAGGAAACCGATGCCGAGGGTCATGAGGAAGGTCATGTTGAGGGCGACCGTTGAAACGTCCATCATTTGTCCTTGAATTCTCCTTCCAACGATATGCGCGGACTATGGTCCGGGATCAGCGCCCGGTGCATGGCGTGTCACCCTATTTCGGGTTGTCGATGGGGACTTGCCCTTACGGGACTCAAAGTCGTTGCCTGCTTGTAAACCGTCATTACGATTAAAGCGGGCGCCATTGTTCTTCCCCGTCGGCGTCGCCAGCTTCACGGAGTAACCGTTCTGCCTCCGCATCATCACGGTCCCTTAGCAGACGACCTAGGTTGTTTTTGGCGGCCGCGTCTCCGGCGTCGGCGGCTTCACGGAACAGCCGTTCCGCCTCCGCATCATCACCCCGGTCGAACTTCCCCTCGTCAAAGCCGCCTAAAGCAACGAAGGCCGAACCGGCCGGAAATGCTACGCATCCGTAGCACATGGGGAAAATCGCTGCTTCTCCTGAACTGCCCATTTAGCGCACCCGTCAGCCGCGGGAAACCCCCAGTGTTTGACCGCGGCCCGGCCGGGAGACGGCCCCCCTAGCGATTCGCTGACAGCCTGGCCACGGCAGCAATATCCCGCGGTGTCGTCCGGCAGCACCCTCCAACAAGCTGGGCACCAAGTTCACGCCAGGTGGCGGTCCCTTCCGCAAGGCTTGGAGGCTGTTTGCCACCGGATTCCGCGGCGCCGTCCACCGCCACGACCGGCCCCCACGTCTTACTAACCGGGTCATAACATTCGCCCGAATTCGGATACGCGATCAGTGGCGTGCGGGTGGCTTTACGCAGGGCCTCAAGGGATGGAGAGACCAACTCCAACGGCACACAATTCACACCGATGGCTGCCACGTACGGGTGCGCTCCACAGAGCCCGGCGACGTCGGCCAGGGGCGTACCGTCACTGATATGCCCACCATCCCGGAGCGTGAAGGAGAACCAGGATTCGACGTCGAACTCTTCCACTAGGGCCAATAGGGCCTCGGCCTCCGAAAATGAAGGCAGCGTCTCACACGCCAGAAAATCGACTCCGGCCTCCACCAACGCCGCAATCCGGGGCCGGTGGAACTCCATGAACTCGCTCCTTCCGAGGATGTAGTCGCCCCGGTATTCCGATCCGTCCGCGAGGTAGGCGCCATAGGGGCCCACAGACCCGGCAATCAGCAACGGGCCAGCATCCGGCTTTTCGGCCAAGTGCTCGCGCCGCGCCTCGTCGGCCAGGCGCACACTCAACGCCACCAACTCCAAAGCTTTTGCCTCGCCAATACCGCGCTGCACAAATCCTTGGGGGGTGGCCTGATAGCTCGCCGTGATGGCGACTGTGGCGCCGGCGCCGAAGTAATCGCGATGCACCTGCCTGATCAAGTTGGGCTGTTCCAAAAGGACTTTGGCCGACCACAGGGGGTCTTCCAGATCGCAGCCACGCGCTTCAAGCTCAGTGGCGAGCGCACCGTCGGCCACCAGGTTTGCACCGGCGTTCAGCATGCGGGACAGCGTTGTGTTACGGGGCATTGTTCAGATCTCCAGGTTGTTCTTAATACGCATTTTTAGATGCTTGTAATGATCATTACTATATGTCACGATGGCAGTCAGGCAATCTGCGAGAACCGCAAGGAAGAGGCATCCCCTTGAACATTCAGATGAAGTCAGTACGTAAGCTGCGCGTGCATTGGCCCATAGCGTCGGAGTCCTTCGCCCGGCTCGCCACGGGCGACGTAGAAGCATTCGAGGATGAAGCGGGCATCGCGGCCCTGCTCGAGGCGTTGGCAGAATCCCCTGACCTAGGGGATTTTGGCAACTACAGGCATGTCTTCGAATCCGGTTTGGGCTTCGAAGGGTTCACCTGCACTGAAGGTGCCAACCCAACGTTGGGGCACGTGGGCCAGCGGACCCTTTCACCAACGTTTGTCTTCACGACGTATTTCGATGCGGCGCTCCCTGACACTGCCGTGGAACGCTTCCTGCAGCACATCGTGGATATCCACCCGTGGGAGGTGCCGGTCATCGAGCTGTCCGGCCCTGTCAGCGTCTCCAGCACTGCGCCGGCGGCAGCCTACGCGAGCGAGGCCGCATCATGAGTGAAACCACCACGACCGGACTTTGGGACGGTCTCAAACCCCTGCTTGCCGGTCGTTCATTTACCGACCTGACGCATGCTTTCCACCCTGGCCAGCCGCATTTCCCGGCCTTCCCGGACGAGACCAGGGAGGCTGTGTTCGACCTGGCGAAGGGCGATGGCTTCACCGCCCACCGTTATTCGATCATCGGGCAGTGGGGAACGCATGTTGATCCCCCCTCGCACTTCATCCGCGGGGGGCGGACCTTGGACCAGATACCGGTCGAGGACATGGTCCTTCCGCTGGTGGTACTGGACATCACCGATCGGGTCAGCTCTGATGCCGATGCCAGCCCCACGATGGAAGACGTTCAAGCGTGGGAGAGCCGCAATGGCGCCGTCCCGGCGGGCTCCTTTGTGGCCTTGCGGACCGGGTGGAGCCGTCGCTGGCCTGACGCGGACGCCATGGCGAACAGGGACGGCGAGGGCGTCAGCCACACGCCGGGCTGGTCGCAGGGAGTTCTCACCTTCCTGATTGAACAGCGGTCGGTTGCGGCTGTCGGTCATGAACAGACGGACACCGATCCGGGACTGGCTACGTCCCGTCAGGATTTCAGCCTGGAGACCTACGTTCTGGCGAAGAACCGCTGGCAGATCGAGCTATTGGCGAACCTGGATGGACTTCCCGAAAATGGTGCGGCCCTCGTCGCGACATGGCCGAAGCCTCTGCAGGGCAGCGGCTTTCCTGCCCGGGCCTTTGCCATCCACTAGGAAGGGTCCGTCCGGCGGCTAGAATCGGATTCATGTCTAAGACATCCAGCATGGGGCGCGGCATCATGGCCGTCCTTGCGGTTGGCTCCCGCAACGCAGAAGGCCTTCCCGGCGGAACAGTCGCCGACATAGCAGCCGATCTGGGCAAAGACCGCAGCCAGGTTTCGCGGAGCCTGCGAGGAGCGCAACAGGAAGGCTTTCTGGAACGCAGAGAACAGCGGTCCTACACGCTGAACTGGTCGCTGTTCACGGATGCCCAACTGTTGACAGAGCAACGGCTGCAGACCGACGGTGCGACTGCCCTGGAAGGCCTTGCCGGCGAGACGGACGAAGGATGCTTCCTGGGAGTGCTAAGCGGGGACAGTACGGTGACCATCGGCGAACGCGTTCCGGCAAGCAGCAATATGGTCGGTTCCTGGCTGGGCCGGCCCTACCCTGCCTACTGTAGTGATGCCGGCCAGGCACTGCTGTGGGAGGCGTCGGACGCCGAGGTCCGAACCGTTTTCGCTGCTGCTGCTGCATTCATTCGCCATGGCCCCAACACTCCTGTGGACGTCGGGGACTTCCTGACCCGGCTGCGTGACGCGCGGGCGCGGGGGTACTCCATCGTCGATGAGGAAGCCGAGCCCGGCCTGTATTCCCTGGCCGTTCCGATCCGGGATTTCAAGGGCGACGTGGTGGCTGCGCTGCAGGTCGTAGGGCCCAAAACGCGTCTGGAGCCGCGGCGTGAGCCCTGCGCCGCGGCTCTTGTGTCGTGGGGAAAGTGGCTTGAGTCGGCGCTTGGTCATTCGTTGCCGCAGGAGCAGGTCTAGTTGGGAAGGCCCTTCTTAGCGGCATTGTCCCGCGTACTGGAGTCGCAGGACCCGAGCCGTTCGGCGGCTTCCGTCAGGGCCTTGGCGATGTCCTTGGCCCTGGGTTCGATCTCGGCCCTGGCACCCAGGACGCTGAGCGAGGCAAGAATGGTTCCCTCCAGGTTGCGGACGGGAACGGCCAGTTCGTAGATGCCGTGCTCGAATTCTTCGGCTGCCACGACGAAGCCGCGGGGCCTGTCCCTCTCCATCAGTTCGCAGACTTCAGCCGGCGAATGGGCCGCGCCCGGGCCGCCGACGCCGATGAAGTTGACATCGCTGAGCAGGTCTTCAATGGTTGCCTGCCCGTGGTCCCACAGCAGTGCCCGGCCCGATCCGGTGCACCATACGGGTGTCACCATGCCGGGCTTCACGAAGCTGCCGGGGAGTACATCGTTGGTGGACGACCGCAGGAGAATGACGCGGAAGCCGTCACGGACGGAGACCCTGCATCTGAGGCCGAGCGCGGCCACCAAAGCCTCAAGCTCGGTTCGTGCTTCGCGGACCCAGCCGGTGTTAAGCGAGGCCGCCAGAGTGAAGAATCGCGGGCCCGTTCGAAACGGACCCCGCTCGACACGTTCCAGCAGTCCCAGATCACACAATTCCCGTGTCAACCGGGATACCCGGCTTTGTTCCATGTCCAGCTCGGAGGCCAGCTGCGAAACGCCCAGAAGCCGCCTGCCCCACTTTTCCCGGTCCGCGACCAGCCGCACAATCCGAAGTCCTTGTGTCATGGACGACGATTCCGAGGAAGAATCCACTCTCAATGCCCCTTCCGTCCGATAGCCACGCCTATTCTCACATGCCTTCATTGGTGGCCAGGACGCGGTGTCCTCCCGCCCACACGGTGTAGAGATCCGCAAGGATTGCCGAGTTCGCTGTTTCCAGCCCTGCGGGGGTGATTTCTGCGCTTCCCTGCCGCCCGAAAAGCACGACTTCGTCCCCGGGAGAGAGGTCCGCTATGTCGGTGACGTCGACGACCATGGAATTCATTGAGACAACGTCGACGATGGCGGCACGGCGGCCGCGGACAAGCACGTTGCCCTGGCGTGCCAGCGCCCGCCGGTAGCCGTCGCCGTAGCCTGCGGTCACCGAGGCCAGTCTGGAGTCCCGCGCCAGGGTGCGCGTGAGCCCGTAGCCGACCCTGCTGCCGGCGGCATAGCTGTTGACGGAGGCGATCCTGGACTTGAAGGTCAGGCACCGTTGAAACTGCCCCGCTGTCGGATCCGAATCACCGTAGAGGACCGCCCCGGCACGGACCATGTCCAGCCAGGAGCCGCGCACGTGCAGTGCGGCATAGGAATCCGCGCAATGAAGCAGGACATCTTCCCGGGGAGTACCGGTGATGTGGAGCAGGGTCATCGCCTGGCTTTGAAAGCGCAGAAGGGCCTGTTCGATATGCCGGTTGTTGTCGTTGGGGAAGTGGGTCATGATCCCGGCCAGTTCAAGCCCCGGGTGGCTGACGATTCCTACCGCGCAGGCCCGGCCGAGGGTGGATGAGACATCGAGGCTGTGCCTGCTCATCCCGGAAGAATTGATGTCGAGATGGATCCGGATCGTTTTTCCCGCTTTGGCAGCGATGTTGCGCATCTCCCATGCGCTCTGCGGGTCGGCGACAAGTTCTTCGATGTCATGCTCCAGCCCGGCCTTTATCTCCTGTGGCGCGGCGGCACGGACGCGCAGGATTCGGCCCTTAAAGCCGCAGTGGCGCGCGGTGGCCGCTTCCTCGTTGCTTCCGACGCCGACAAACGGAACGTCCAGTCGCACGAGGGATGGGAGCAACAGGTCAGCTCCATGGCCGTAGGCGTCGGACTTGACCACTGCGCACAGAAGAGCCCGGTCCTCGATCATCGACAGGACATCGCGGACATTTGATTCGAAGGCGACGGCGTCAATCTCCAGCCAGTTGCCGACGTTCTGGATCGAGCTGCCCACATGTTGCATCAGGTGCTGTGATTTCATGTCTTATCCGCTGGGCAGCTTCGCGGCCGGGGGTAGGAAGGTCCCGGCCGCGAAGCTGAATATACGACGGTTGATGATGATGGCGTTAGGACAGTTGGTTTGTGCGCGCCTTGGGTCCGTATTTGAAGTAAAAGAAGGCGTAGCAAGCGCCAACAAACGAGACTCCGAAATAGAGGGCTGCTACCTGGTTCGGGTCAAAGGCGATACCGATGAGCGAAATGAGGCAGAGCGAGAAGGCCAGGATCGGCACCAGCGGGAACAATGGGGCCCGGTAGGGAAGGGCAGCGACGTTGCCGCCGTTCTTGACGAAGGCCCTCCTGTGGAAGAAGTGTGAGGCGGTGATGGACATCCAGACGCCGACGACGGCGAAGCCCGACACCGAGACAAGGGCCAGGTACACCGTTTCCGGTGCAACCACGCTGCTAATGAGTGATGCCAGGCCACCGAGCATGCTCACGGAGAGTGCGACCATGGGGATGCCCCGACGGGTCAGCTTCTTCAGTGCCCGGGGGGCGTGCCCCTCGTCGGCAAGGGAGTACAGCATCCGGGCGCAGGAGAAGAGCCCGCTGTTTCCGGCTGACAGAAGTGCGGTGATGATGACGAAGTTCATGATGTCGGCAGCAAAAGGAATTCCGATGGATGAGAAGACCGTCACAAACGGGCTTTCGTCCAGTCCGACCTGGTCAAACGGCACGGTAGCGGCGATGACAGCGATCGCCCCGACGAAGAAGATCAGCAGACGCACGACGGTGCTGCGCATCGCTTTCGGGATGCTGGTGGCGGGGTCAGCGGTTTCGCCCGCTGCCACGCCGATGAGCTCCGATCCGGAGAAGGCGTAGAACACTGCCAGTGCCGTGACGAGCACACCCGTGAAGCCGTTCGGGAAGAGGCCGCCGGTGGTGTTGAAGTTCTCAAACAGGAACGGGTGCGTGCCGGTCCCGCTCAGTGGATGGAAACCAATGAGGGCAGCTCCGCCGAGCACGATCAGGACAATGATGGCGCCGACCTTGACGATGGCAAACCAAAATTCCGATTCCCCGAAGAACCTCGACGAAACAGCGTTGAGGCCAAAAAGCACTGCGGCGAAGATGACGCACCAGACCCAGACGTCAACACCCGGGAACCAGCGCTGCATCAGGAGACCTGAGGCCGTGAACTCCGATCCGATCGCCACAGCCCAGGTGAGCCAGTAAAGCCAGGCGGTCGTGAAACCAGTTGCGGGGCCTATCGAGCGTGCGGCGTAAATGTGGAAGGCACCCGAGACCGGATAAGCGATGGCGAGCTCGCCGAGGCACGCCATCACCAGGTACACCACGAAGGAGCCGATCAGATAGGCGATGACAGCTCCGAGCGGCCCGGCCTGGGAAATCGTGTAGCCCGAGCTCAAGAAGAGTCCGGACCCGATCACCCCACCCATCGCGATCATGACCAGATGCCGTGCCCCCATGGACCGGCGAAGTCCGGTTTCAGCCGACGGCGGCGCTGTGGGCTGGGGGTCTAGCGTGACGGGTGTTGAGGGTTCCATGGTTTCTCCCAGGTGGATGGTCAGGTCAGAAGCGAAAGGGTGCGCGTGATGCCCCGGGTCGAGGGGCCACAGGGTGGGGCAGCCGCGCAACGGGATAGTGATGAAGATAACACGAAAAGGCCTATTTGGTCATTAAAAACATTTAAGCATGCACATGTTGCACGCATGTTACTTGGGGTGGTGCATGTCGAATCGGCATGCGGATGGTCAAATCGCCCTGTTCTTCGGTCACAATCACATGCCGCAACTGACATGGAATGCCATCAACATTGGAGGACCGATGTAACTGATTGAAGGAGCACCATGACCACCTATGACATTGCGCTGATCGGCTTCGGCGGCGTCAACAGGACCCTGGCCGAACTGATCGCAACACGCGGCGAGGCACTTCGTTCCGAACTGGGCTTTGGCCTGCGGGTCGTGGCCATCACCGACCTTCGCCTCGGATCCCTGGTCCAGCCCGAAGGTATTGACCTCCCCATGGCCCTGAACCTGGGCGGCGGTAGCGAAACCTTTGTCGAATACGGCGGATCCGCGGACACCAATAACGAATCGGTCATCCGCACCTGTACAGCAGACATCATCTGCGAGGCCACCTACACGAACCCCGAAGACGGCGAGCCCGCCGTGTCCCACGTACGGTGGGCACTCGAATCCGGCAAGAGCGTCTGCACCACGAACAAGGGCCCGGTTGCTCTCCGCGGGGCCGAGCTGACTTCACTGGCCGAGCAGAACGGCGTCTACTTCGAATTCGAAGGCGCCGTCATGAGCGGCACGCCCGTGATCCGTTTGGCCAAGAAGATGTTCGCGGGCCTCAAGCTGAACGGTTTCGAAGGCATCCTCAACGGCACCAGCAACTACGTGCTCGGGCGGATGGAAGCCGGCCTTGACTTCGAAGCGGCCATTAGGGAGGCACAGGAACTCGGCTACGCCGAGGCAAACCCCGCAGCAGACATCGAGGGCTACGACGTCCAGCTCAAGGTCCTGATCCTGGCCAACGAACTGCTCGACGCCGGCATCGAACTCAAGGACGTTCAGCGGCAGGGGATCTCGACGGTGACGCCGGAAGATATCCAGAAGGCGTCCCGGGCGGGACGCCGCTGGAAGCTCGTTGGTTCGGCACAGCGGAATCCTGATGGGACCGTCACAGCGGGCGTAGCTCCGGTCGCCCTCCCTCTCGACCACGGCCTCGCCGGGGTTTCAGGCGCGACCAACGCCGTCTCCTTCGACACCGACCTCCTGGGCCCCGTCACCGTCTCGGGACCGGGAGCCGGCCGCGTGGAGACCGCCTACGCTCTGCTCTCTGACATCATCGCCATGCACGCAGCCAAGACAGGGGCAGCCGCACATGTCTGAGTCCACCCTGTGCCCGACGGAGACGGCGCTGCCGCAGTTCCGTGAAGTGACAAGCCCCTACGACGGCAGGATCGTCGGCGCGGTTCCGCTGACCAAAAACACCGCCGTCGACGCCGTGCTCGAAGTGGCCCGCTCCGGTGCACGGAAAGCACAGGCTTTGTCCCGCAACGCACGCGGGAAAATCCTTGATGCCGCCGCGGCGGACATCGAACAACGAAACGAAGAGTTCGCTCAGACAATTGTGGCCGAGTCCGGGAAGACCATCCGCCAGGCACGGAAGGAAGTGCTGCGCGCGGTCAACACACTTCGCCTGTCCGCAGCCGAAGCACGAAGGAACGCCGGCGAAGTCATCCCCTTTGACTCCTATGAGGGCTCCGAAGACCGGACCGGTTGGTACTCGCGGGAACCGCTGGGCATAATTGCAGCGATCACGCCCTTCAACGACCCCCTCAACCTGGTGGCGCACAAAATCGGCCCGGCCATCGCCGGCGGAAACGCCGTAATCCTCAAGCCCTCTGCCCTGACTCCCCTGTCAGCCCAGCTGCTCACGGACGCACTCGTGGACGCCGGGCTCCCGCCAGAGGTCCTCACCGTTGTCCACGGCGACCGGGAGGTGGCCGAAACCATCATCAGGTCCCGGAACGTACGCATGGTGTCCTTCACCGGCGGGTTCTCCACCGGGGAGAGCATCGCCCGCACGGCCGGCCTGAAGAAGCTCTCCATGGACCTCGGGGGGAACGCGCCGGTCATCGTCCTGGACGACGCCGACCTTGACGACGCCGTGGAATCCTGCGTCTCCGGGGCGTTCTGGGCCGCCGGCCAGAACTGCGTGGGGGTGCAGCGGATTCTCGTAGCCACACCGTTGTACGCCGAGTTCCGCCAGCGTTTCCTGGAAGCGACGGCGCGTTTGCTTGCCGGCGATCCGTCGGACGAGCGGACGGATGTGGGGCCGATGATCAGCCCCGCCGCGTTGAACGAACTCCGGGCCAAGCTGGATGAGGCCCTCGGCGCCGGTGCTGTCCTTCTTGCTGGGAACGTCACGGCTGGCAATGTGCTTCAGCCGACCGTTCTGGAAGCCGTCCCGGCGGACAGCAGGTTGTGGAAGGAAGAAGTATTCGGACCCGTTGTCATGCTTCAGGCCTTCAACAACTTTGAAGAAGCCATCGAAGTAGCGAATGCCATCGAGTTCAGCCTCCACGCAGGCATTTTCACGGACTCGCTGAGCAACGCCATGGACGCTGCCCGTCGGCTCGAAGCAGGGGGCGTCATGATCAATGATTCCTCGGACTACCGCTTCGACGGCATGCCGTTCGGAGGTTCCAAATACGGAAGCATGGGCAGGGAAGGCGTCCATTTCGCCTATGAAGAGATGACTCAGCCGAAGGTCATCTGCATCAGGAACTAATGGATTGGGAGCAGCCCGGCCGGATGCCGGGCCCCTCCCAATTCCTCTCGGAGCAGCAATATCGGCCTCGCCCCTGCAGCGATTCCACACAAAGAATGGAAAACCATGACCACCCGCATCGAGACTGATTCGCTCGGGAGCATTCCCGTGCCGGCCGCTGCCTACTGGGGAGCACACACTGCCCGGGCGTTGGAAAACTTCACCATCAGCGGCATTCCCGTCTCCCGCCACCCGCACCTGGTACGCGCCTTGGCAATGATCAAGAACGCCGCGGCCCAGGCCAACTGCGAACTCGGAGTCCTCACGCCTCCGCAAGCCCAAGCAATCCGCGAGTCGTGCCAGGAAATCCAGGAAGGACAGCACCACGAGCAGTTTTGTGTGGACGTCATTCAGGGTGGAGCGGGCACGAGCACGAACATGAATGCCAACGAAGTGATCGCGAACCTTGCGCTGGAAAAACTGGGCTACCGCCGCGGAGAATACGAGCACCTGCATCCCATTGATCATGTTAACCGGTGCCAATCCACCAACGATACGTATCCAACCGCGATCAAGCTGGCCCTGATTTTCGCCACCGCAGAACTCAACTACGAACTGGGCAAACTTGCCGAAGCCGCCAGAAGCAAAGGCGCCGAATTCGCCGCCGTCGTGAAGATGGGCAGGACCCAGCTTCAGGACGCTGTCCCGATGACCCTCGGGCAGGAATTCAATGCCTTCGCCGCAACATTGGAGGAAGACCGCTCCAGGCTCCTGGAGTCCACAGGGCTAATGCTCGAGTGCAGTCTGGGCGCCACCGCCATCGGCACCGGTATCACCGCCGAACCGGGATATCAGCAGCTTGTACTGCGGGCACTGTCCGAGGTCTCCGGCGTCCCGGTCGTTCCTGCCGCTGACCTCGTCGAGGCGACGTCCGACGTCGGCGTTTTCATGCACATGTCGGGAATGCTGAAACGGACGGCGATAAAGCTGTCCAAGATCAGCAGTGACCTCCGGTTGCTGTCCAGCGGACCGCAGAACGGATTTGGTGAGATCATCCTGCCTCCCCGTCAGGCCGGGTCGTCAATCATGCCGGGAAAGGTCAACCCAGTGATTCCGGAGACGATGAACCAGATCGCCTTCGCGGTCGCCGGAGCAGACACGACAGTAACGATGGCGGCGGACAACGGCCAGCTCCAGCTCAATGCCTTTGAACCTGTTATTGCCCACGTACTTCTTCAGAGCATTTCATGGCTCGAACAAGGAACACGCATTCTCCGTACACACTGCATGGAAGGCATCGAAGCGAACACCGAACGCCTCGCCCGCCAGACGGCAGCCTCCGTAGGCCTTGCAACAGCGTTGATTCCGGCCATCGGTTACACAGCCGCAGCAGCGGTTGCCAAGGAGGCCCTCCAAAACGGATCAACCATTCTCGACATCGTCACCAGCAGGAACCTCCTGGACCGGGCCGCAGCTCAGTCGCTCCTTGAATCCGCCGTACTGCCCGTCAAAGACACGGACATGTCCGCGGTCTGATCAGTCACTCCGTCACGCCGACTCCTCCTGCACCACGCCGGATGACACTGGAAAGCGTCATGGCCGTCACAGTGTCCGTGACGCCCGGAAGCGCGGCGATCTGCTCCCAGATCTCCTGAATTCTCTCCAACGACCGGGCTTCAACCCTCACCAAAAGATCAAAGTCACCGCTTACGACATCACACAAAACCACTTCCGGAATCGACCGCAAAACGGTGATGACGTCCGAACCCCGCACACGGTCCTTCCTGTAAACCATCAGGAAGGCCGATACGAGACCCTGGCCGGGTGCACCGGAGACAACTGTGTACCCCTGGATATACCCTCGCCGTTCCATCCGGTCGATCCGCTGGCGCACGGCATTCCGCGAAAGCAAAACCTTCGTGGCCAGCTCAGCGTGACTAATGCGTGCGTTCTTCGTGAGCTCCGCAAAGATCCTCTGGTCTATCTGATCAAGACTCACTCGATCCATGCCCACCCTTCACAGCAATCAACCCCCGGGCACAACCCGAGCTGAACCAACCCCGAGACCGAAAGCTCCAGAAAAATGATACTTCCGCATCAAACCCGCCCGACGCTCATCGACATCACCTGCGTCCTGTTCGACATGGACGGAACGCTCCTCGACTCAGCACCCGGTGTTACATCAAGTGCTGCCCAAGCCCTGGCAGCTGTAGGCGCCCCAGTCCCGTCGCAGGATGAACTGCGCCGGTTCGTCGGGCCGCCGATGATCGAGTCCTTCAGAACAGTCTCAGGGCTGGATGAACCAACCGCCCAAAGAGCCCTCCAACACTATCGCAAAGCGTACGCGGATCATGGCGCTGAGCAGTCCAGCCTTTACGACGGAATCATCGAACTGCTGGAGCAGCTACAGTCAGCCGGTATTCCCATGGCTGTGGCCACCTCCAAAGTGGAAGATCAAGCAGTACGACTCGCGCGACGGTTTGGAATAGAAGGCCACTTCATCAACGTATGCGGGGCATCCGACAGCGAGGGACGAGCCACCAAGGCGGAAGTCATTGCCGAACTGCTGCTCCGCCTCGAATCCCAAGGCATCGACACCTCCAATCCGGCAATGGTCGGAGACCGAAGTCATGATGTCGCGGGAGCAGCCGAACACGGAATCTCCACTATCTTCGCGCCCTGGGGGTACGGAGAGGCAAAGGAAGCGTCGCATGCGGCCGCCATTGCCTCCTCACCTGCAGCTCTGCTGCCAATGATCCTGAACAACAGCCGGCGCCCCGCTCACCACGAAAATTCCACCCTGCGATGATTCCACGAACCCGACCAGTGGTCATTCACAGCCCACTGCTTGAAAGGAGCACTGACATGGCCCACCAGAACGATCTCCTCCATGCCCGTCAGCCGGCGCTGCCGTTTCCTGACGATCTGCGGATCGAACGTCGAGCCCGTGTCCCGCGGCACGTCGATCTCCACCGGCCCGATCTCGGTCAGTACGGTCTTCGTGCGGGTGCCGTTGCAGGAGTTCCCGCTCCCGCGCCCGGACACGTCGTGTGTGTGCCGTATCCCAGATGCTCGTCCATCTCCGCTTCCAAAGCGGTCTCCAGGACGTTCTTCGTCAACCGGTTCAACAGCCCGCCCGGGCCCACGAGCTCGGGGGTGTCTCAATTCCTAGGTTCTCTCGGGGTCCTGCGTGACTGCGGCAGGGAACATACCTCGTTTGTGCAGGTCAGGCGTCGTCGGGCGCCACTCTGGCGTGGGCCACAGGTGTGGTCCTAGTGTTCACACCCGTCGGAGTGTGGCCGGTTGAGCCGGGTCATCAGCTCGCGCTGGGGCAGTCCCGCCGGCCAGTCCCACAACGGCACCTCCGGCTGTTCAGGAATCTGCGCTTTTGAAGCTGAGTGTGTCTGCTCCGCTCTTCCACTGAAGGGTGTCCTGGCTGAAGGTCATTTCTACCGGACGTTTCAGGAATTCCAGGACCCACTGGTCTTGCCGGCCGAGCTCCTCCGGGCACCCTATAGCGCCGATGGCAAGGTCACCGGCGGTCATGGCGTTCCCGGCGATTTCCACTGGCCCGCTAATGGGCGCGCAGTTGGTCCTCACGCTCAGGTAAAGGTCCCCAGTTACGGAGTTCAGCTGGACCCTGAGGCTGCCCGACGCCACCCACGGCAGATTCCTTCCACCCGCTGTTCCGGAAGTGCTCGTATAGATGGCACACGGGGCCGATGGCAGGAACGCCGCACATGTTTCCTGGGGCGGGGTGGAGCTGGTCGGGGAGGCAGCGGAAATCACAGGGATGGTCGGGGCGGGACTGAGGCTGGTCGAGGAAGGAGACGATACGGAAGGACCTTGTCCGTCCGAAGTCTGGGCTCCGCAAGATGTCATTAGTGTGCCGATCAAGACGAGAGGAACACCATAGTTCCAGGCCCCAGTGCGCTTCATTGTGCTCCCTTGAAGGTGGACGCTGCTGGGAGCCTATACGCACGCAGCGGCTTTGTCTTGAAGCTGGCCCAGAGGCCGTGTCACCAGAGGTGGATCCGCTGACTGTTGTAGCCACAGCCGCGCTCGGCTGACACGAGTGTGGCTTGGTCTTCGCGAACGCCCCATACCGGTCCCGGCCGCGCCTTCACCAGACAGACGAAGTCATGCGTTCGTCTCCACCCGTAGGACATTGCCAAGGGCTTGTGGGACTCCGGCAACGTCCCACGGCCTATCCACATCCCAGGTCACCTCGGGGTCCGACGGGACTCCGGCAAGGGAAGAGACCTCGATTGTGCAAGTTAGGCGTCGTCGAGCGCCACTCTGGCGGGGGCCACAAGAGTGTGGTCCTAGTGATTGCACCCGTCGGGGTGTGGCCGGTTAAGCCGGGTCATGAGCTCGCGGTTGGCTGCCCGTGCCGCGTCGAGCTCGTCGTCGCGTTCTGAGAGTTGCCGGTGTTGTTCTGCGGTGTGTTGTTCCAGCTCGGTGACGCGGCGGTGCAGACGGTCGACATCGTCGGGGGCTCCGAGGCCGGACTCTCGCCACACCTGTTCGCCGAGATGCTCGGACAGGCGCTGGCGGAGTTGGGTTTTCGCGGGTCAGGCGCGTGATGCGGTCATGAGCGTTGGCCAGGTCGGCTACGAGGGATGGCCTGCTGACGCAAGGGCCTCTGGTGCTGGCGGTGGTTGGTTCGGCGGCCTTGAGGAGTACCGCGGCGTGAAGATCGCGGTGGCGATAGAGGAAGCTGCGGTCCACCCCGGCGCGGCGGGCGATCGCGGAGATGCTTATTTCGGTGCCCAGATGGACAGCTTGCTCAAGCGCGGCGAGAACACGTTGCCGGCATCGTGTGCTGTGGGCTTGCCGGGCCGCGGCGATGCCGTTGGTGTTATTGTTCACGGTCTCTCCAGTCCCGCGCTGGTATCGGGCTTGCCCCTGATGGCAGGCATACCCAGACTGGTGACCTGGCGGGTACGCCGAACGGCCGAAATGGCGGCGGCGATGTCGGCTTGTTCGGCGGGGGCGAGCTGTTCAAGATGTTCCCCGACCCGGTGCACGAGTTCTTTCACCCGGCGGATTTCTTCCTCTGAGGGTAAAGCTTCTGTTCTGGCCCAGTTTTCGAGATCGGTGGTGGCCAGCACGCGTTCGCGGTCACGGAGCAGGTCATGCAGGTATGCCTTCAACTCGGGCAGGTGCGAGGGATCGGTGTGGAAGTGATCGCAGCCGACGCAGCGAAACCGGAATGGACAGGACCCACCCCCTGCCTGGACGTTGGAGGGTTCGTGACAGTTGCCGTAGGGCACCGATACCTGGCCGAGCGTGTGGCGCGCGTGCTCGTCTTCGAGTAAAGCCTGGGCGTCTCGCCAGAGGTGGTTGCCGTGCCGGTCAAACCGGTGGTCGGCCAGCCGGTCGACCGCGGCACGGCGGCGTTTCTCGCCGACCTGGTAATAGGTCTGAGTCGAGCTCAACAGCTCGTGGCCCATCAGCTCGGCGAGTACATCGAGCGCGACGCCGGCGTCGGCGTGCCGTTGCGCGTAGGTGTGCCGATAGGAGTAGGGCGTGATCGTGGTCAGGTCGTAGCTGCTGCCGTCGGAGCGCCGGAGAGGAGAGGGCAGCGAAGCGATCCAGCCGCGGTGGGCCCGGCCGATGCGATGCCGGGCCATCGGACGCCGGCCGTCCGGGTCTTCGTCAGAGGGCAGCAGAACCAAGGACGCCGGGTTGCTGTCGGGGAACCGCTCCCGGATTGCTTTCTGTTGGGTGGTGATTAGCTCGGCGGTCGCCTGGGTGATCGGAAGCCGTCGGCCCGGCCTGTTGTTCTTGAGGTCGTCGTAGACCAGGACATAGTTCTCGTCGTGGTCGCGGTCTATGCAGTCCCAAGGCAGGTTCAGGATCTCGCCGGGACGGCGGCCTGTGTCGATGAGCAACTCGATCGCAACAGCCAACCCTTTGGGCATGCGCGTGCGCAGCAGCGGCAGGGCATCGCAGAGCTGGGCGAGGATCTCGGGAGGCAGCGACCGGTTTGGAGTTTGCCGGTCGGGGCGCCGGGGAATGTCCTCGCGCCGGAACGCGAAGTCGTCAGGCAGCCCGCTGCGGGTCACCGGCACGGGTCAGGCCGAGCAGCCGCATCTGACGCAGCGCATGATGAGCCTTTCGACAGCTCAGGGATCGGGACAACGCGGTGATCTTCTCGCAATGCTCCAGGTAGGTGAGTCGCTGCAGAAACAACTCAATGTCAGGGCGGCCGAGGTCACGGATGATCAGGCCGCGGTCGCTTCGATGGGCGCGCAAGCTCTCTGAGAGCCCCGCCAATGCCGCCACGTGGGCTCTCAGCACCGTGGTGGCGCCCTCGCCCCGACGATGTATCAGGTCGTGTATCGCCCACCGTTTCGCACCCTCGCGTAACCACGGTTGGCTTATCGCCGTGAAGTCCAACCGTCCGCTGTGGCCAAACAAGGACATCGCCCAAATGTCCTTGGCCTGTTCTGCCTCCAACGGGTCCTCGTGCGTCGGCGTGACCAGAGCACGGGCTGGCACGGCGGTCACCTCGTCACGTTCCCGGTGACGTGGCGGCCCGGGGCTACCCGCTCCACCGCCGCGCGCAACCGCTCCGGTGCCGGATGGACATACACCTGGCTCGAGCTGATCGAGGCATGGCCGAGGAGCTCTTGGACCTCGTCGATGCTCCCGCCGGCGTCCAGGACGTTGCTGGCAAACCCATGACGCAGCGCATGCGGGTGCACGGCCGGATCCAGACCCGCCCGGCGGGAGGCCGCGGCCAGCAATTCGTTTACCGCAGCGGGAGTCATCGGCGCGCCGATGGGCGCCCGGAACAGGTTCACGAACAAGAAATCGCTCTCACCTGCCGCGGTATTCATGGCTCTCTCGGTGAAGTACTGGTCGTGGGCATACACGACCAGCGAATCCACCGGGACGATCCTGGAGTGCCGCGATTTTGCCCACGCGCCGTTAGTGTTCTGCCTCCGCACCACGTGCAGGTGAGATCCGGGGAAGCGACAGCCCAAGGACGATGAGTCGACCAGGAAATGGACGTCCTCACGCCGCAGTCCAACCAGCTCGCCGCGACGCAATCCAGCCCGCGCGAGCAGCATCACCAGCAGCCGGTCACGCGCCGAGAGGCATGCCCTCAGCAGCGCGAGGACATCTTCATCGCGGGCCCGGTCAGGCCGTTGCCTGATAGCAGGAACCCTGTGCCGGGCCTTCATCCGCAGCCTCCAGACGCCGTCCTCGCCGCGCGCCTCAGCCGGCAGATCCTGGCTATTGGCAAGCTCATAAAGATGACCCAGCACTCCTCTCGGAGCGTCGCCGTGATCCACCGCGAAGGCCAGGAAGCCCCGCACCCCTGCGAGCACGCAGTTGATCCGCCGCGGTCCTCGGACCGCAGTCTCGACCGCGCCGCCGGTTGTTGTCCCCGGCTGCGACGGGGAGTGGCGGAGCCACAACACGAACGCCGGCATCTTCCCCGCAGCGGCCCGCCAGTCTTGCCCGGTGGCCGCGCACCACGATAGATAAAGTGCGACCGCGCCCGCATAGGTCTTAGTCGTCGACTCGGCAGCATCACGCCCGAACCGTAAATACCGCAGATATGCATCCGCCACAGAAATGACCAGCAGGTCCTCGCCGATCACTGTCCAGTAGCGCATTCCAGAAGGCATCTGGACCGGAAAAGTTCGCATAGTCATCTCCTACGCCAATCATGAACGCCATCACGACGAACACCTGACCGACACACGGAGAGAACCCGTCGTCCACCAAGCAAGCGATCCAACTTGTGCCACAGTCCACCACAGGTGGTCGGACCCCTATAGAACCTAGGAACTGAGACGGCCGGTCGGCGTCTTCGAAAGAAACACGACACGCCTTTGATTTTCTGTGATTGTTAGCCAGAGTTGGTTCTGGCATAAATTTCGTGAATTGGTTGTGGTTGCGGTCATGAGAGAAGGACTCTTTGTCGGAGGAGCTGGAAGCCGGCCCGGCCGAACATCTGGCGTTTGATCATCTTGATCCGGTTGATGTGTCCTTCAACGACGCCGGAGCTGTAGGGCAGGGTCAGTCCGGCGATGACCGCGTCCCGGTCACGGTCGATGCCGTTGGCGAAGGAATGCAGATTCGGCAAGGTGTCGATGTAGACCTTGCCCAGCCAGTCCCGGAGCCGGTCACCGTGCAGCTCGGTGAGCATGGCGGCGAAGCCGCGTACGTGCGCGGTGGTGGACTCCAGCTCCGGGCAGTTTGCCAGCACGGCCTTGAGCCTGGCCCGCTCTTCTTCGCCCAGAGTGTCGGGATCGGACATGATCCAGCCAGCCACTTGCCGTGCTGTCGGCGGCGCAGGACCCGGCGAGGGGACGATTCCGGTGGCGCGGAGCGCGCGCAGGTAGACCAATACCGTGCCATGGCTGCCCCGGTAACCCCTCGCGGTGATCTGCCGGTGCAGCTCGGCGGTGCTGGCCGGGCCCTCGCTCAGCCGCTGGTGCAGGTAGGGCTTGTAGGCATCGAGGATGGTCCTCCGGTGGGCCCAGGACGTGGCGGTCAGCGTGTCCGCACTGTCGGCGCGCGCATACTTGCGCACCGTGTTGTAGGCCAGGCCAAGCTCCCGGGCGGCTGCCTGCATGCTGGCGCCCTGCCCGAGGAGCTCGTGCACGCGCCGGTAGCGCTCGTGCGTCCGCCCGGAAAGGACATGGCTGGCGGCGTGGGCGTCGGCGGCCGCCTTGCCGACCTCCCCGGAAGGCCTTTGACGGTCATCGGGGACGTGCTGCGCGGCGGGCCCGGGCAGGCACAACCGGTGCCGGGCGACCTCCTTTTCCACATGCTCGCCCAAGTTGTGCCACAGGTGCCAGCGGTCGGCGACCTGCACCCTTCCGGCGCTCCGGTGCGGGCGCCTTCCGCGTAGGCCCCGGCCCGGTCGCGGCAGATGACCTGCGCGCCCGGGTGCTCACGCAGCCATCCGGCGAAGGTGCTGGACTGCCGGTCCGGCAACAGGTCAATGGGACGGCGGGAGCCGCAGTCCACCAGGACCGTTCCGTAAACCTCGCGTTTGCGCAGTGCGAAGTCGTCCACCCCCAGCACGTTTGGCGCGCCGGCCGGAGTGGGGGCGGCCAGCAGCATCACCAGGCGGAGCAGGGTTGTCCTGCTCACCGTGGCACCCAGGACGGCGGTGAGCCTGGACCCGGCCCGCCCGGCCAGGGCCAGGCCGACAGCCTGGAGCATCGTCACCAGCGCCGGGGTGCGCCGCCCATAGCGGGTAGTCATGCCGTTGACCTGCTCGGAGAAGGTACACCGGGGGCAGCCCGCCTCGTCGCAGAACAGGCGCCGCACCGACACCTCGATGGCTACCGGTTGCCCGCCCACAGCGGTGTCCGCGATCAGGCGCAAGTAGCGGCTATGCGCCCGCCGCGACAGCGCCCCGCAGTCCGGGCACGGGAACGCACTGTCCGGACGGGTCCGGGCCGATACCCGCACCGTCCCGCCCACCCGGCGGACCCGCTCCACCAGCACCCTGTCTAAATGCGGGAACACCACCCGCAGCAAATCCTCACACTGTCGCAACGATGCCACCGCAGCGACAATCCGGCACCATTCACGAAATTCATGCCAGAACCATTCTCAACCAACAGTTACAGAAACCCGGCGTTCGAGATCCAGAAACTTTCAACGAAATTTGCGCCCTTGGGCGACCGGCTTGCGAAGCGGGTTGATTGCCCGTCGATGCTCGGCGAACGGCAGGATCGCTTCGGAAACAGATGGTTGGCCGCTCTCTGGAGGCGCCCTTCACAGTCCACAGGCGATGCGTTACCTGAGCTGGATGAGCTCGAACCCGACCACGGAATTTCAGGAGGAGTCGGCCGGGCGGAGTTCATCGCAGGCGGGAATGACCGGATTCCTCCGAACGTGCTCCCCGGAATCGGCGCTTGTTCCTGAATTTCCGTGGTTGCAGCACGCTGGTTCAGTTGGGCGGGGCGAGAGATCCGGTTCTCAACTCACCCCGACCTGCGGCTGTTGCTCGGCGATCTCATCGCGAAGCTCGTCATCCACGTTCGCACTTTTGCGTGATCCGCGCGGGGTTCACCATGCGACAAAGGTAATTCGCTCACCTCGAGGACCCGTCCTCCTTGAGGTGGTGTCCGGCAGGAACTCACGGCTTGGAAGGCATTACTTAGCGTTGAAATGCATCCGCGGATCGGGACACCCGTTATACGTCTGGCTAGCCTTTGATCAGCCCACAGAGGGGATCGCTGTACGGAGATCCCTCGGAGGACCAGCCGCGTCGCCGCTAGCGATTCAGTCCGAAGCAGCTTCTTCCGCGGCTTCGCCCCGTTCCACGATGTCACCAGTCTTAAACAAGATGCCCTTGGCTGTTTCTCGCCACTTCGGCGTGCGTCGCAGCAGGAACTCGAGCTCCATGCTGAAGTGCTTGAACTCCTCTCCCATGGAGTCCTCCATGATGGCGCGCGCTTCGGCATCAGGCTCAACCGAGATTCGCTGCACGTACCAGCCGATCGCTTCGGCTTCTTCACTCAGCGACGCACACATCCGCGCAAAGGTGCGGGTTTCTGCAGATAGTTCCTCGGGTGGCTCGTGGTACTGGTCGGCGCCCATTCGTATCTCCTTCTGTTCCTCGTTCGACCGTCTGCCCGTCGAATGATAGGTCTTTTGACGGAACGCGCCGAGTGTCCTAACCAAGGGTGTTGCAGCCACCGTGGAATTCACCGGCGGCCCGGTCAGTATAAACAGCGCTTGTCAGGGCAGCTTTCCGGCTGCTACTGGCCACCGCCGCAGACCTTGCCGAGGGTCTGGCCGCCAGCGGTGTACTGGGCCTGGAGATCCTGGACCTTCGCGGAGTCCGGGTTGGCCTTCGCTGACTCATCCAGGTACTCGATGATGGACTTAAGCGGAGCCTTCAGCTCATCCGAGGCGGTCGCATGGACGGGCCTGAGCCGGTTGGCGAGACGGATCATGCCTGCCTTGTCCGAGTTGGACGTCGGGCCCGAGCCGACGGACTGGATCCGGGTGCAGGTCTCCTCGTTGCTCGTTGCCGGGGCGGCCGAGCAGCCGGCGGCGCCGAGCAGGGCCGCGGCAGCGATCAGGACGGTGAGGATCTTTTTCATGGTGTACTCCGGGTTTCACGGGTCAGACGATAGTGGCAGTTTGTCGAGTCTACTGTGGGGGACAGCTTCTTCCGGCCCGGCGTCGCAACAATGCTGCACGCTAAGGACTGCTGGTGGCCTCAGGCGATGTCGACGCCGCCGAGTTCCATTTCGGCGACGGCATCGTCAAGGTCCTCGGCCACCCCCACGGTCAGGCCGCGCAGCACCGTCACCGAGTATCCGGCCTGGACGCCGTCCAGCGCGGTGGCCCTCACGCAGTGGTCGGTGGCGATCCCCACCACCACGACGTCCTCGACGTCGTGGCTCTGCAGCCAGTCATCGAGTCCGATCGCGTCCTCGCCAGCGGCGAAGTCATTGGCGGCGAAGGCCGCTGCGTCCCCGGCGTCGGCCGTGCCGGCCCCGATTCCGGAGACGGGCATGGCTCCGGGCTTACGGTCGCCGGTGGGGACGGCATCGTCCGGGGCCAGCAGCCCCTCAAAGCCGGAGTAGGCCGCCGTGTACTGGCCCTTGCGGAAGTAGGCCTGGATGTATTCGGTGTCGAGATCCGGATGCAGCTCGGCCCCGCGGGTTCCTGCCACGCAGTGCCGCGGCCAGCTGTCCGCGAAGTCCGGCTCCTCGGAGAAATGCGCACCCGGATCGATATGCCAGTCCTGGGTCGCGACAATGTGGTCGAACTGGCCGTGGTGCGAGTCGACGTATTCGCTGATCTCGGCGGCAAGCTCCGACCCGCCCTCGACCGGCAGCGAGCCTCCTTCGCAGAAATCATTCTGCACGTCAACGATGATCAGGGCGCGGGACATTCAGTACTCCTCGTAGATGGTGGGAATGGCTGGCTCGCCGCGCTGCAGCCGGTTGACTACGGCTGGAAGCTCCTTCATGGTGTCCGCGTGGCGGCGGCGGGCGCGCACTACGCCGTCCGGGCCGGTCCAGCCGGGCAGGAGCTCACCGTTCTTGATGAACTGCTGGAGCAGCGGACGGTCGTTGCCGTCGTCTTCCGGGCGGCGGCCGACGCCCACGATCTCCTGCGTCGCTGTGCCGCGTTCGTTGAGTTTGCGCAGGGCGTATTTGCGTCCGCCCTTGCTGGTTTTGTTCTTGGCGGCCTTCGCCACCGGGACGAACTCGCCGGCATCGTCCGTGCGGCTGACCAGCTTGTAGACCATGCTCGCCGTCGGGGCGCCGGAGCCGGTCACGAGCGAGGTGCCGACGCCGTAGGAGTCCACCGGGGCGGACTGCAGCGCCGCGATGGCAAACTCGTCCAGGTCCGAGGTGACGATGATCCGGGTGCGTTCATTGCCGAGTTCGTCGAGGAGCTGGCGGACCCATTGCGCCTGCGTCACGAGGTCCCCGGAGTCCAGGCGCACCGCGCCGAGTTTGTCCCCGGCGAGTTCGACGGCGGTGCGGACGGCCGCCTCGACGTCGTAGGTGTCCACGAGCAGCGCGGTGCCGGCTCCCAGCGAGGCGATCTGTGCCTCGAAGGCCTCGCGTTCGGTGTCGTGCAGGAGGGTGAAGGAGTGCGCGGCCGTGCCCACCGTCTTGAGCCCGAAGCGCAGGCCGGCCTCAAGGTTGGAGGTGCTGTCGAAGCCCGCGATGATGGCGGCACGGGCGGCCGAGACGGCGGACTCTTCCTGGGTCCGGCGCGAGCCCATTTCCACGCAGGGCCGGCCGCCGGCCGCGGTGATCATGCGCGAGGCCGCGGAGGCGATAGCGCTGTCGTGGTTGAGGATCGAGAGGATGTATGTCTCAAGGATGCAGGCCTCGGCGAAGGTGGATTCGACAATGAGGATGGGGGAGTTGGGGAAGTACGCTTCGCCCTCCGCGTAGCCCCAGATATCGCCCGAGAAGGAGAAGCCTGCCAGAAAGTCCAGGGTCTGTTCGTTGACCACCTTGGTACGGCGCAGGAAGTCGATCTCGGCGTCGCCGAAACGGAAGTCCGCGATGCCCTCCAGCAGGCGGCCGGTGCCGGCGACGATCCCGTAGCGGCGGCCGTCCGGCAGGCGCCGGGCGAAGGCCTCGAACACTGACTTGCGGTGGGCGGCGCCGGAATGCAGCGCGGCCTGCAGCATGGTCAGCTCGTAATGGTCGGTGTACAGGGACGTGCGGGGACGGTCCCGGCCAGCTGAGGTACTCACAAATTCACTCTAGTGCGCATCCCCATAGAATGGACAGATGACCCTCAGCGTTGCGCTCGGCCCTGATACACAGGCGGGCACCCAGACCGGAACAGCGACGTCCACCGACGTCCTGACCGCCCCAGACATCCCCTGGAACCTCGTGATCTGGAACGATCCGGTAAATCTGATGAGCTATGTGAGCTACGTCTTCCGCAGCTATTTCGGCTATTCGGAGTCCAAGGCCAACAAGCTCATGATGGAGGTCCATAAGAAGGGCCGCTCCATCGTGGCGCACGGCAGCAAGGAGCAGGTGGAGCAGCACGCGGTCGCCATGCACGGCTACGGGCTCTGGGCCACGGTGGAAAAGGCGACCGGCGGCGGCGACGGCACAGGAGCAGGCAAGGGCAAGGGAAAACGTGGCTAAGGCATTCACCTACGGACTCAAGGGCATCACCGGCTACCTAGAGCCGGCCGAACGGGAACTGCTGCGCAGCCTCTTCGACGACGTCATCTCCATGCTGGAGCCGGAAGAGCGCGCCAACCAGGATCCCCTCGCCGCGCTGGTGGGGCTGGACACCGAGGCCCGCGAACCCTCGGACCGCGCCCTGAAGCGGCTGCTTCCCAACGTCATGAAGAACGACGACGACGCCTCCCTCGAGTTCCGCCGGTACACCGAGCGCTCGCTGCGGGAGAACAAGATCGGCGCCCTGAAGGCCGCGGCCCTGGGCCTGGACAAGGACGAACTGCTCCTCACCCCGGCCGATGCCCGGCACTGGTCCACGGCGCTCAACGACGTCCGGCTGGTGCTGGCCGAACGCCTCGACATCCGCGACGACGCGGACGCGGAGCATGTCCACCTCATGCAGGACTGGTCGCAGGCCGAGGACGTGGAAAGCTACCTGGCCCTCGTCTACAACTTCACGACGTGGCTGCAGGAGTCCCTGGTCCAGGCCATGCTGCAGTCGATCGAACCGCGCGGCTGAACGGGCGCGTTTGCGCACGTCGTGTGACTCACTAGACATGAGTCGCACGCCACAATGTGATGGCCGCACCCCCGGCTAAGCCCTATCCTCGAATAATCATGACTTCAGCATCGAACATTGATCCGGCAGCGGAAGCTGTTGCGGACTCCCGGGTGAGCAGCACCGCAACCAGCCAGCTGGGGTCGCGGCCCATCGGTGTATTCGATTCAGGCGTCGGCGGACTCACGGTTGCCCGCTCCATCATCGACCAGCTGCCGAACGAATCCATCCTGTACGTCGGCGACACAGCCCATGGCCCCTACGGACCGCTCCCCATCGCCGAGGTGCGGGCCAACGCCCTGGGCGTGATGGACGAACTGGTGGACTCCGGCGTCAAGCTGCTGACGATCGCCTGCAACTCCGCCTCCGCCGCCGTGTTGCGGGACGCCCGCGAACGCTACACCGCCCGGTACGGGATCCCCGTGATCGAGGTGATCCAGCCGGCTGTAAGGCGCGCCGTCGCGGCCACCCGCAGCGGCCGCGTCGGCGTGATCGGCACCTCGGCCACGGTCGGATCCCGCGCCTACGAGGACACCTTCGCGGCCGCCCCGGACCTGCAGATCACTTCCGTGGCCTGCCCGGCGTTCGTGCCCTACGTGGAGGCAGGCATCACCACCGGTCCGGAGCTGCTCGCCGTCGCCCGCGAATACCTCGCACCGCTCAGGGCCGCCGGAGTGGACACCGTGGTCCTCGGCTGCACCCACTATCCGCTGCTCACCGGCGTCATCTCTTTCGTCTTGGGCGAGGACGTCACCCTGGTCTCAAGTGCCGAGGAAACTGCCAAGGACGTCTACCGGGCCCTGGCGTCCCGCGGCCTCGAACGGCAGGACACCACCCCTCCCGGGCACACCTTCATCGCCACCGGGGACGCCGCGCAGTTTGAGCACCTCGCCCGCCGCTTCCTGGGCCCGGAAGTCCTCAGCGTCCGCCACGTGGACCATGTCGCGGCGCAGTACCCCACCGGAAGCCTGGCCCGGATCACCCCGGAAATGATCGCCGCCGCGCAGGCCGGCGCGGGCCGGCCGCGGATCTCCAACTTCGTTGGGGGTCCGGGCCTGTGAAGCTGACCATCGTTGGCTGTACCGGATCGTTTCCGGGCCCCGGCTCGCCGGCGTCGTGCTACCTGCTCACCGCCAGCGACGGCGAGCGGAACTGGAAGATCGTCCTGGACCTCGGCAGCGGCGCGCTCGGCGCCATCCAGCGGTACACGGACCTCGAGGACATCGACGCGATCTTCCTCACCCACCTGCACCCGGACCACTGCATGGACCTGTGCGGGCTGCACGTTGCGGTGCGCTGGAAGCCGGGCGGCTGGGGCCGGGGCCGGATCCCGGTCTGGGGACCCGCAGCGACAGCGGACCGGATGGCCACCGCCTATGGCCTGGAGCTGGACCCGGGCATGCACGAGGAGTTCGATTTCAGCAACTGGGCCGAGCGCAAGCCCGTTACGATGGGGCCGTTCACAGTGACACCCTTCGCGGTGAACCACCCCGTCGAGGAGGCGTATGCGCTCCGTGTCGAGGTCACCGAGCCCGGCAAGGACGGCACCCCGGTCAGCCGTGTGTTGAGCTACTCCGGGGATACGGACTCCTGCAGCGGGCTTGAGGACGCAGCGCGGGACGCCGACCTGTTCCTGTGCGAAGCAGCCTTCGAGGAGGGCCGTGACGACGGCATCAAGGACGTCCACCTGACCGGCAAACGCGCAGGGGAAGCCGCCAAGGCCGCCGGTGCCCGCCGCCTGCTCCTGACCCACATTCCGGTCTGGACGTCCCCGAGCACTGTCATGGCGGAGGCCAGGCCGGTGTTCGGCGAAGACGTGGCCGTAGCCGTCGCGGGCGTGCACTACACGATTTGAGCCGCATCGCTGCGGGACAGGCAGCCGCACGGCGGCGTCTCGCCAAGTCGATAAGCTAAAGGCATGACTTCCGAAGCCCTTATTGCCCCCGTCATCCGCGCCGATGGCCGCACCCCCGACCAACTCCGGCCGATTAGCATCACCCGCGGCTGGTCCAAGCAGGCCGAAGGCTCGGCCCTGATCGAATTCGGCAACACCCGGGTGCTGTGCACGGCTTCCCTGACCCAAGGCGTCCCTCGCTGGCTCAAGGGCGAGGGCCGGGGCTGGGTCACGGCCGAGTACGCCATGCTGCCCCGCGCCACCAACACCCGCTCGGACCGCGAGTCCGTCAAGGGCAAGATCGGTGGCCGCACCCACGAGATCTCCCGGCTGATCGGACGCTCGCTGCGCTCCATCATCGACACCAAGGCCCTGGGCGAGATCACGATCGTGCTGGACTGTGATGTCCTGCAGGCCGACGGCGGCACGCGCACCGCCGCCATCACCGGCGCGTACGTGGCCCTCGCGGAGGCCATCCGCTTTGCCCGCGAGAACAAGATGCTCGCCCGCAACGCCGAGCCCCTGATCGACACCATCGCCGCCGTCTCCGTCGGCATCATCGACGGCATCCCGATGCTGGACCTGCCGTACGTCGAGGACGTCCGGGCCGAGACCGACATGAACGTCGTGGTCACGGGCTCCGGCAAGTTCGTGGAGGTCCAGGGCACGGCCGAGGGTGCCCCGTTCGACCGCGACGAGCTGAACAAGCTGCTGGACCTGGCACTGCTGGGCACCGAACAGCTCGCCGCCATCCAGCGCGAAACGCTGGCGGAAGCCCCGTGACAGCAAGTCCTGACCAACCGGGGCAGGCGCCGGTTCTGGTGCTGGCCACGCACAACAAGGGCAAGCTGCGCGAGCTCCGCGAACTGCTGCGCGGCCAGGTGCCCGGGCTCGACGTCGACACCCAGGTGGTGGATGCCGGCGCCGTCGGAGCCCCCGACGTCGCCGAGACCGGCGTGACCTTCGCCGAAAACTCGCTGCTGAAGGCGCGTGCCGTGGCGCAGGCCACCGGACTCGTGGCGATCGCCGACGACTCCGGGCTCGCCGTGGACGTGCTCGGCGGCGCGCCGGGCATCTTCTCGGCCCGCTGGTCCGGCCGGCACGGGGACGACGCCGCCAACCTGCGGCTGCTGCTCGCCCAGCTGGCCGATGTGCCGGACGAGTACCGGGGCGCCGCGTTCGTCTGCGCGGCGGCGCTGGCCGTGCCCGGATCCTCCCCCGAGGAGGTCCGCGAGGTCGTGGAGTACGGGCAGCTGGAAGGGACGCTGCTGCGCGCGCCCCGGGGTGCCGGCGGGTTCGGGTACGATCCGGTGCTCCAGCCGAGCGGCCTGGACCGCAGCTGCGCGGAACTGAGCCCCGAGGAGAAGAACGCCATCAGCCACCGCGGCCAGGCCTTCCGGGCGCTGCTCCCGGCAATCGTGGAGGCGCTGGCCGGGAAGTAGCCTGGCCACGGCAGTGCGCTACGGGGTCTTGCGTTCTTCTTCGGGCTCGTGCTCTTCGATGAACCCTTCCACGGGATCCGTGCCGTACTTTTCGGCCTGGCGCTTGGCGATGAAGCCGCGGATCACTTCGATGCCGATCGGGATGACGGACACCAGCACAATGGCTATGAAAATGATGTCCAGGTTCTCGCGGACCCACGGCACCTTGTCGCCGAGCAGGTAGCCCAGCAGGGTGACGCCGCCGCCCCAGAGCACGGCGCCGATGACGTTGAACAGGAGGAACTTGCGCTTGCTCATCTGGGCGACGCCCACGATCACCGGGACGAAGGTCCGGATGATCGGCACAAAGCGGGCCAGGATCAGGGCCTTGCCGCCGTGCTTCTCAAAAAAGGCGTGGGCGCTCTCGACGTTCTCGCGCTTGAAGAGCTTGGAATCGGGCTTGTTGAAGATGGCCGGGCCGGCCTTTGAACCGATCAGGTAGCCGGCCTGGTTGCCGATGATGGCGGACACGATGATCAGGGCCGCGAAGGCCCAGATGTTGAATTTGATCGTGTCTGTCGCGACGAGGAGTCCGGCAGTGAACAGCATCGAGTCGCCCGGCAGGAAAAAGCCGACGAGCAGGCCCGTTTCGGCGAAGATGATGCCGCAGACCAGCAGCACAACCCAGGGCGCGAGGGCCGGATCGGCCAGGAAGACCTGCGGGTTGAGCCAGTCGGGAAGGAGCGAGGAAAGGTGTGGCTGTACCGGACCGGCCCCGCCGATCGTGGACACGGCAAAGTCGCTGATAGCTAAAAGGTTCACCCGTCAAGCCTACTGGACGGCCGCCGTCGGGCGTTGCGCCGGCGTTCTGCAGGCGCCGGCGGCCGGGGCGACGGGCCAGCGGTCGATGCGGGCGGGAGGGCCGGCGGGCGGTAAAGTCGGGGCGTGGGTTTGGACTTTACGGCGATCGACTTTGAGACCGCGAACGGCTTCCGCGGTTCACCGTGCGCCGTTGGCCTGAGCAAAGTCCGCGGCGGCGTCGTGGTCGAGGAAGCTTCCTGGCTGATGCGGCCGCCGGAAAACCACGACCGCTTCGACCACCACAACGTCCGGATCCACGGCATCCGTCCGGAGCAGGTGGCCGGGCTTCCGCGCTTCGGCGAGTTGTTCCCGGAGATCGGCGCCTTCATCGGCGGCGACGTGCTCGCGGCCCACAACGCCGCCTTCGATCTCGGCGTGATCCGCTCCGGACTGGAAGTCTCCGGGCTGCCGGGCCCCGCCTACGACTACGTCTGCACCGTGATGCTGTCCCGGCGTTGCTACTCGCTGGTGTCCAACTCCCTGCCCTACGCGGCCGAGGAAGCCGGCGTCCCGCTGGTCAACCACCACGACGCCGCCGAGGATGCCCGCGCCTGCGCCGGCATCCTGATTGACATCGCCGCCCGGAACGGCGCCGGCAGCATCGCGGAACTCTACCTGTCCCTGGGCCTGACCGTGTCCCGCCAGCCGGCCTTCGACCCGTTGCGGGACCCGCTGTCAAAGCCCAGCCAGTCGGCCCTCGAGGCGCTTGCCGCCGGACAGGGCCTGGTTCCCGTGATTCGGCCCTTCCAGGCCGGCTGGCCCGAAGAAGGCGCCAACCCGCTCCCGAACGCCGCGGCAGAACCTGGCCACCCGCTGTTCGGCCAGACCGTGGTGTTCACCGGCGAACTGGCGATACCCCGGCCGGAAGCGAAGAACCGCTCCGCCGAGCTGGGAGCCAGGCCCGAGAGCCGGGTCACTGCCCGCACCACCGTCCTGGTGGTGGGGGACGGCTTCGTGGCCGCCGACCTGCGCTCCGGACGGATCACCGGCAAGGCCCGGCGGGTCCTGGAACTGCACGAGCGGGGCCAGCGGATCGAAGTCCTCTCCGAAGGCGAATTCCTGCAGATGGTCGGAGGCCACGTGGCCCCAGCGACGATCGGCTGACGCCGCCGTCGGGGATGGCGGGAAGCGTCATGCGGCGCAACAATCATTTCGCCCGGGCTGCGGCTATATCTAGCCTTGGGTGATGAGCAAACCGACCGGGACCCCGGCTGCTACACCGACGACTGCAGCTTCCGCGACCGCCGTTGCCGCACAGACCGGGATCGACTGGGGACAAGTCTTCGCGTTCCCCAACCCGGTGAATGAGTACTCCGCCCGCATCACGGCCGGACTCGTGGTGCTGCTCTCCGTGGTGACCTTGCTGACCGGCTTCGGCTGGGGACTGGCAGTGATCGCCGTCGGCTTCTGGCTGCGCCTGGGGTTCGGCCCGCGGATCTCGCCGTTCGGGATCCTCTCGGTCAAGGTCCTGACGCCGTTGCTGGGGAAGACCCGGCTGGTTCCCGGGCCGCCGAAGCGCTTCGCGCAGGGGATCGGTGCCGCCCTGTCCACCGCGGCCGCCATCCTGCTGGCCGCCGGCCTGGCGCCGGCCGCCTGGATCCTGCTGGGCCTCCTGATTGTGGCCGCTTCGCTGGAATCCTTCGTCGGCTTCTGCCTCGGCTGCGCCATCTTTGGCATCCTGCAGCGCCGCGGCCTGATCCCCGACGACGTGTGCGAGGCCTGCAACAACATCCCGCTCCGGCGCGCCTAGACACATTCACCATAGACGCCGCAGGCATCAGCCGGGTAGCATGCCGCGTCCGTGCGTCCGTGCGTCCGTGCGTCGGTGCGACCGGCGCCGGGTCAGGGGCCGGTGGCTGCTGCCAGCCGCGAGGCCATGCCCCGGATGACGTCCGGGGCTTCCAATGCCTCAAGCCACGCTTCCGGCAGACACTCCTCGCCGTAGAACGCGCCCAGGATGTTCCCGGCAATCGACGCCGTGGAATCGCTGTCCCCGCTGTGGTTCACCGCGAGGGCGATCGCCGCGCGGAAGTGGGCCTCCGGGCGGCCGGCGGCCGCCGCCGTCGGGTCCGGCTCGCTTTGATAAGGCTCGCTTTGATAAGGCTCGGTGGGATCAGGTGCGGTGGCGAGCACAGCGTAGAGTGCGACGGCGAGTGCCTCCTCGGCCACCCAGCCTGCGCCGAGTTCCCGGACCAGCTCCTCGGGGTCCAGGAGTTTCCCGGCCCCGGCCAGGCGCACGGCCGCTTCGAGCCGGGCGATGAGGTCCGGATCAGGTTTTTCACCCTTGCGCAGGTGACCTGCGTCCAGCTGTCCCAGCGCGAAGTCGGCGGCTTCACGGAGGCCCTGGCCGGCGGTCAGGGCATGGATGACCAGGCTGAAAACGCCGGCGCTCTGCCGCGCCGCGGGGTGCCCATGGGTCAATGAGGCGGCATCGGCACTGAGCTTGTAGACGGCCTCGGCGCCGATGTAGGGGACCAGGCCGAACGGCGCCGAGCGCATCACCGTGCCGCAGCCCTTGGACTCCGGATTGACCGGCCGGTAGAACGTTCCCATCTCACCGGTGGCCAGACCGCTCAGGCACGCGTTTCCGGGGGCGCGGCGGTGCTTGAGGACCTCGTGCGAATCGATCCAGCGGGGAGGCTGGAACGGGGCCGCTTCCGGAACCGGGACGCCCTGGGTGCCGAGCCAACGCAGGTACGCGAGCCACAGGCAGGCATTGGTGTCCGCGCCCACGCCCGAGTTCGCCCATTCCAGCGACTCCAGCAGCCCGTCCACGGTGTAGAGCGTGAGCTGGGTGTCGTCGGAGAAGTGGCTGCCGCCGTCGAGCGCTGAAAAGTCCTGCAGCCCTTCGGGGCCGAACTTCGCACGGATGGTGGAGATGTCGTCGAACTCGACGGCGTAGCCGAGTGAATCACCGAGGGCGCCGCCCAGCAGGCAGCCGTGGATGCGGGATTCCTGGGTCGGGGCGGGTGGCGGGGCGGGGGCCGCTGCGGGGGTGGTGCGGGGCTCGTTGCTCATGACTTCCAATTTTACCCGCCCGGAGGTATTGCAATCAGGCAACAGGGGACAGGCCCTCCGCCGCCGGGCCGGCGGAGGCGGACCCCCGCCGCGATTGCGCTGGGACGTTAGGCCGAGGACGTTAAGCCCAGGTCCAGGCAACGTCCAGACTCCGCTGGCAGACTGCTCGCAGACCATACTCCCGGACGCCGGCTTGCCGCGCGCCGGGCAGCGTGCGGGCTGCAGGCCCGCAGACCGCACCGCAGACCCCAAGCGAAGGACTTCCTGAACATGAGCACGCCGTCAGCCCCCGAGCCGGCCGCCACCCCTGAGGATCCGCGGCGGCCCCGGCTGCTGGCCAGGGTGTCCGCCGAGGCCCTCGGGACCTTGTTCGTGGTGGTTGCCGGCCTGGGCGTTCCGCTGTTCACCATTCCGCAGTCGAACCCGCTCTCCGCCTCCCTGGCGGCGGGCCTGGCCGTCACCGCGTCGATGCTGGCCTTCGGCTACCTCTCCGGCGGCCACTTCAACCCCGCCGTCACCGTGGGCAACGCCGTCGCCGGCCGCATCCGCCTCACGGACGCCGCGGCCTATCTGGGCGGCCAGCTGCTCGGCGCGCTGCTCGGTGTTGTCACGCTGTTCGGCATCCTGCGCACCATCCCCAAGATCAGCGACACCCGGGCCGCGTTTGACACCGTCACCGCAGGGTTCGGTGGGCACTCCATCATCCAGGCCCCGATGGCCGGCGCCCTGCTGGTGGAGGTCCTCGGCGCCGCCCTGCTGGTGGCGGTCTACCTCGGCACCGCCTCGGGGCGGAACCCGTCCCGGGCAGCGGCATCGTTCGCAGTCGGCCTGACCATGGCCGTGCTGCTGCAGCTCGGCCAGGCAATCGGCAACACCCCCTTCAATCCGGCCCGCGCCACCGCCTCGGCGATCTTCAGCAACGCGGACGCACTCGGCCAGCTGTGGCTGTTCTGGGTGGCTCCGCTGGTGGGCGCGGCCCTCGCGGGACTGGTCTTCCGCGGCTTCGCGCAGGCCACGCGGCCCGCCATGGCGTCGGTGCCGGACACGGCACCGGAGCCGGACACGGCGCCGGAGCCGGAAAGCGACGACGACGACGAGCTGGACACCGGGGACGCCGACATCACTGAGCCGGGCGGCACGGCTGCCCGGCCGCGCACGGCCAAGGCCCGTACCACTGGCCGCACCGCCGGGGTGGGGACCGCGGATGTGGAGGGCGGCGACGACGCGCGTGACTTCTTCGACGGCAAGCGCGGAAATCGCGGCGAGCGCGGCGAGTAGTCCCCATCCGGAGCGGTGGCGCAATACTGTCGGTGGCAGCCGATACCGTAGGAACATGCGGTTATTGCACACCTCGGACTGGCATTTGGGCCGGTCGTTCCATGGCGTCGGGATGCTTGACGGCCAGCGCGCGTTCATCGACCAGCTCGTCAATTTCGTGCAGGATGAATCGGTCGACGTCGTCCTCATCGCCGGCGACGTGTACGACCGCGCCCTGCCCGGGGTGGACGTGGTCGGCCTCCTCGACGACGCCCTCGTGCGCCTGACCGGTGCCGGCGCCCAGGTGGTGCTGACCAGCGGCAACCACGATTCCGCCATCCGGCTAGGCTTCGCTTCCCGGCTGCTGGAACGCGGCGGAGTGCACCTTCGCACGCGCCTGGCCGAGCTGGACAAACCCGTGCTGTTCCCGCTCGACGGCGCCGACGACGCCACGGGGCCCGTGCTGGCTGTCTACGGCATTCCCTGGCTGGAGCCGCGGCTCGTGGCCGGGCAATTGGGGGTCGAGACCGCCAGCCACTTCGAGGTGACGCGGGCCGCCACCGCCCGCATCCGGACCGATCTCGCCGCCCGGGCCGGGACCCGGACCGTGCATTCGGTGGTCCTGGCGCACACCTTCGCGAGCGGCGGCATTAGCTCGGACAGCGAACGGGACCTGAGCATCGGCGGCGTGGGCGCCGTCCCGCTGGACCTCTTCGACGGCTTCGGCTACACGGCGCTGGGCCACCTGCACGGCCGGCAGGAACTGTCCTCCGCCGTGCGCTACTCCGGGTCGCCGCTCGCCTACTCCTTCTCCGAGGCAAAGGACAGGAAGGGCAGCTGGCTCGTCGAGGTGGAGGCCGCCGGAATCGGCGAAATCCGCGAAGTGCTCTGGGAGCCGCCGCGGGCCCTGGCGGTGCTGCGCGGCAAACTGGACGAACTTCTCTCCGCCGAAGGCCTCGCCTGGGCCGAAACCGCCTACTGCCAGACCACCCTGACCGACGCGCAGCGCCCGGCTCAGGCCATGGAGCGGCTGCGTGCCCGCTTCCCCGACACCCTGGTGCTGGGGTTCGACCCGGAGGGCGCCGGCGCCGCCGCCAGGACCAGCTACAGCAGCAGGCTTGCCGACGCCGAGGACGACCTCTCCATCTGCTGCGGCTTCCTCGAGCACGTCCGCGGCCGTGGGGCCGACGACGCCGAATCCGCCGTCCTCGCCGAAGCCCTGGAAAACGTGCGCCTGGAAGGAACATCCCTGTGAGGATCCACCGACTCGAAATCTCCGCCTTCGGCCCGTTCGCCGGAACCGAACACATCGATTTCGACCGCCTCAGCACGCACGGGCTGTTCCTCCTGAACGGCCCTACCGGCGCCGGAAAGACCAGCGTCCTGGACGCCATCTGCTTCGCGCTCTACGGCTCGGTGCCCGGCGCCCGCCAAGACGGCAAACGGCTGCGCAGCGACCACGCCGAGGCCGCCGCCGAGCCCCGCGTCACCTGTGAGTTCTCCGCCCGGGGCCGGCACTTCGAAGTCTCGCGCTCTCCCGCCTGGGACAAGCCCAGCGCCCGCGGCAGAAACGGTTTCACCGTGCAGCAGGCCAACACGCTGCTCCGCGAGCGTGTCAACGGCGAATGGATCGAAAAATCGGGCCGCAACGACGAGGCCGGCGCCGAGATCGCGGACATTCTGGGGATGAAGCGGGAACAGTTCACCCGGGTGGTCATGCTCCCGCAGGGCGACTTCGCGGCCTTTCTCCGGTCCAAGCCGACGGACCGCCTCGAGCTGCTCCAGAGCCTGTTCGGCACCCAACGCTTCGAGTCCGTGGAGCAGGAACTCACCCGGCAGGCGAAGGACGCCGGCACCGAGGTCGCCAGCCTCAACAGCCGGCTTGACCTGCTCCTTGCCCAGGCCGAGGCGGAGACGGCGGCCCTCGAGCTCTGCACCGCGGAAGCGCCGGACCGGGCCGATCCCGACTCGCTCCTGGCCTGGCTCGAGGCCAATGCCGCCTCAGCGGCGGCAGAGCGCCAGGCGGCCGCAGCCCTGGCCGAACGGCTGCGCGCCGAACACACGGCCCAACTGGACGCAGCCACCGCCCGCGCCGCCCGCCACACGAAACTCACCGCCGCAGAACGCCGCCGGGCCGAAGCAGAGTCCGCCGCCCCGCTGCTGACGGTCAAGATCGAGAAGCTCGGCCTGCACCGCAAGGCGGAAGTGCTCGGCGGACAGCTGCAGGCCGTGGAAAGTGCCGAAGCGGCCGAGAAGCTCGCAGCCGCGGCCATGACCGGTGCGGCCGCAGAACTGCGCACCGCGGCCCTCACCGACCCCGAGTTGTCCTCCCTCCGGGGCGGAGCCACGGACAATCCCGAGGGTGCCGGCCGTACCCCCGGCCGCGGTCTCAGCGGCAGTCTCGCCGGCGGGCTCATCGACGGGCTCATCGACAGTGCAGGCCTGCGGACCTCCCTTGCGGGTCTCCGGTCTGTCCGGGCGGTGCTGGAGGAACGGCTGCCCGACGAGGGCAGGCTTTCCGGGCTGGAGACCCGTACCACCCAGCTGCGCACGACGCTGCAGCAACTGGAAGCAGGACGCCGCGCCGGCGCTTTGGCTCTGCAGGCGCTCCGGGCTGAATCCGACGCCTTGCTCGCCGGACTGCGCCCGCTCGAAGAGCTCGCGGCAGAACTCCAACTGCGCAGCAAGGAAGCCGACGCCGCCGAGGAACTTGTCCTTATGGTCGGGCGCTACGCCGCCGCCATGGCTGCCTGCGGCGCGGTCACGGAACGCCACCGCCTCGCGCGGGACGAGCACCAGGACCGGCGCCAGCGCTGGCTTGATCTCCGCGAGGAACGGCTCGCCAACGCCGCCGCCGAGCTCGCGTCCCAGCTGCAGCCCGGCATCCCCTGCGCAGTCTGCGGCAGCCCCGAACACCCGGCCCCCGCCCCGGCCGCAGCCTCCGCCCTGGCCGTCGCCGAAGCGGAACAGGCGGCGCAGGACGCGTGCGAGGCCGCCGAAACAACCCTGGCCGCGCTCGAACGCGAACTGGCCGACGCCCAGCAGGAAGTTGCCGTACTGGCGGCCCAGGGTGGCAACACGGCGCCCGAAGACGCCCGGTTCGAGGCCGCGCTGGCCACGGAACGCGCGGCCGCGGCAGGACGCGCGGCACAGGAGCTTTCAACAAGCCGGGCCCGGCAGACGGAGCTCGAAGAAGAAATCACCGCCGCCGAAGCGGCACTGGTGGCCGCCGCCTCCGGGACGGCCCAGACAGAATCCATGATCGCCGAAGTCCAAGAACAGGCGGACGCCCTCGAACTCGCGCTCGATAAACGGCGTGCCGGGCATGCCACCCTGGCGGAGCGCATCACCGCGCTCAAAGGGACCGCGGCCATCCTTGAGCGGGCGGAGGAGGCACGGAGTAGGCTGGAACAGGCCGAGACCCGCACCGGGGAGGCCCGGACGCAGCTGGAGCAGGCACTGCCGGCGTCCGGTTTCGAGTCCGCGGAGGCGGCCCGGGCCGTCATGCTCCCTGCGGGCGATGCGGCAGGCCTCGAAGCCTCCATCCGGGCGACCCAGGACGAGGCTGCCCGGATCGAGGAACTCTTCGCCGGCGAGGAACTGGCGCTCGCCGTCCGTGAGCTGGAATCCGGCGGCCCCGTCGGGGAAGAGGCCCTGGCAGAGCTCCGCTCCGGCGCAGCCACCGCGGAATTCGCTACACGGCAGGCAGTTCTCGCCTCGGGTCTCGCGGAGAAGTCTCTGCAGACGGTGGGGCGGATTGCCGCCGCCTATGCGGAGCTTGCCGCCGCAGGCCGGGAGCCGCGCGAGCGGGCGGCACTGCTGAACGCCGTCGCCGACGCGGCCCGCGGTGCGGGGGACAACAACTACCGGATGAGCCTGAACAGCTATGTGCTCGCGGCCCGGCTCGAACAGGTGGCTGTCACCGCCTCGGAACGGCTGATCGGCATGAGCGATGGCCGCTACACCCTGCAGCACACAGACGCCAAGGCAGCCCGGGGGGCCAAATCTGGGCTTGGCCTGGAGGTCGTGGACCAGTGGACCGGGCAGCGCCGCGACACTGCGACGCTCTCCGGAGGCGAGTCGTTCATGGCCTCGCTCGCGCTGGCGCTCGGGCTGGCGGACGTGGTCCAGCAGGAGTCCGGCGGCGTGGACATCGAGACCCTCTTCGTGGACGAGGGCTTCGGCAGCCTCGACGAACAGGCCCTGGAACAGGTGATGGACGCCCTCGAAGGGCTCCGGGACGGCGGCCGGGTGGTCGGGCTCGTGAGTCACGTGGCGGAGATGAAGCAGCGCATCAGCACCCAGCTGCAGGTGGTCAAGCAACGCAACGGCTCCACCCTCCACATCTCCGACGACGCCCAGCTCTAAGGACCTCCCAGCTCTAGGACCTCCGGCTCGGCTATAATCGGAGGGTTACCGGGTTGCGCGCATCGGGAGGAGGGACGATGCGCACCATTGAACGAACCCGGAATCATGAACCCTTCAACGTTTTCCACGAGGCCTATGTCCACAGCGCCAAAGTCCACAGCGCCAGCTCCCGAAGCCGCCCTTTACTCTGAGCCCGCGCCTGTGTCCGCGCCCCGCACCGGCCGCTTCGCCCGGCTCCCGCTGCTGGCAGGCCGCAGCTTCATCCCGCTGGGACTCTTTGCCCGGCTTCCCCTCGCCATGCTGACCGTCGGCGCCCTCACCCTGGTCACGGCCGTGACCGGTTCCTATGCAGTCGGCGGTGTATCGGCCGGCGCGGTCGGCATCGGCTCCGCGCTGGGCGCTCCCGTTCTCGGCGCGCTGGCAGACCGGCTGGGCCAGCGCCCGGTGCTGGTGTTTGCCGCGGTCTTCAACACCGTCGCCGTCATCGCGCTGATCCTTGCCGCGTACCTGATCCCCGACGGACAGGAGATGGCCACGGCCGTCCCCGTGCTTGCGGCCGCGTTCGTGGCCGGCGCGAGCTGCCCGCAGGTCGGCCCGCTGGCCCGGGTCCGTTGGATGGCCCTGACCTCCCGGGGCGGACGCGAAGCCAACACCGCGGACCTGGACACGGCCCTCTCCTACGAAGGCACCGCCGACGAACTGACCTTCGTGTTGGGCCCGGCGCTGGTCGGGATCCTGGCCAGCCTGATCGCGCCCTGGCTGCCGCTGGCCCTCGCCGCCGCGCTCACGATCACCCTGGTCCCCGCGTTCGCCGTGCACCCCACCCACCACGCGGTCATCCGGACGCCGGCGCGCACCCCGGCCGCTTCGGCACTTGAGAAACAGCGCCGCAGCGCCATGCCGGTCCGCCAGCGGGTGGGGGCCTTCGCCGCCGTCGCCCTTCCCGTGCTGGCGATGGTCTGCATGGGCACTTTCTTTGGCTCGACGCAGTCCTCGCTGAGTTCCTTCTCCGCCAGTTTTGCCACCTCCGAACTGGCCGGGCTGCTGTACGCGGTGATGGGCCTGAGCTCGGCCGTGACCGCGCTCTCGGTCGCCTACTGGCCCCAGCGGTTCACGGCCAATGCCCGCTGGCTGGCCTGCGCGGCGCTCATGGCCGGCATCGCCTTGCTGTTGCTGCTGCCCTCGACGGCGCTGCCCATGATCCTCGTGCTGCTGGTCCTGGGGCTGCCCGTGGGCCCGCTCATGGTCACCGTCTTCGCGATTGGCGGAATCGTCGCCCCGGCCGGCAAGCTCGGCACGGTCATGACGGCGCTGGCCAGCGGCATCGTCGCCGGCACCGCGCTGGGATCCTCCATTGCCGGGCCGCTGGCTCAAAATTACGGCTACTCCACGGCCTTCCTCGTGCCAGTCTGCGCCGCCTCGGCGCTGTTCCTGCTGGGAGCGGCAGCCGCCGTCGTCCTGCACAGCAAGAGGACGACGGCGGTCCCGGCCTAGCATCCCCGACCCCGGGTTGCGCTATCACCTGTGGTCGCTCCGGGGCCCTCAGAGCGACGTGGAGCGATAGCGCATCGGGGGGACGGCGCTAGAGCTGGGCGCCGAGCTTGAAGCCGCGCTCCTCGCCCGGCTCGCGGGTGTAGGCGAAGCCGTCGGCGCCGACGGTCACGGCCATCTCGCTGCTCTCGGTCCGGATCACGAGCGGCTGCGGATTGCCGTCGAGGTCCAGGACCAGCGAGGCCTCGGTGTACCAGCTCGGGACCACGGGGTTGCCCCACCAGTCGCGGCGCTGGTTGTCGTGCACGTCCCAGGTGATGGTCGGGTTGTCCGGGTCGCCGGTGTAGTAGTCCTGCGTGTAGATCTCGATCCGGTGGCCGTCCGGATCCAGGATGTACAGGTAGAAGGCGTTGGACACGCCGTGCCGCCCGGGGCCGCGCTCGATCCGGTCCGAGATGCGCAGGGCGCCCATCTTGTCGCAGATCTGGATGATGTTGTGCTTCTCGTGGGTAGAGAAGGCGATGTGGTGAAGCCGCGGGCCGTCGCCGCCGGTCAGCGCAGTGTCGTGGACGGTCTGCTTGCGGTGCAGCCAGGCCGCGTAGGTCACGCCGTCGGAGTCCTTGATGTCCTCGGAGACGCGGAAGCCGAGGTCCTCCAGGTACTTGCGGCCGCGCGGGACGTCGGGGGTGACCTGGTTGAAGTGGTCCAGCCGGACGAGCTCGCCGGCGCTGTAGATGTCGTAGCGCTGGGTGAGGCGTTCCACGTGCTCCACCTCGTAGAAGAACTCGTAGGGGAACCCCAGCGGGTCCTCGACCCGCACGGAGTCGCCGATGCCCTTCGTGAAGCCGTCCTTGCGGCGCTCGGTGCGGCAGCCCAGTTCCTTGTAGTAGGCCTCCGCGGCGTCCACCTCGGCAGGGGACTTCACCCGGTAGGCGAACGCGGCGGCAGCCGGTACCGGCCCCTTGCGCAGGACCAGGTTGTGGTGGATGAACTCCTCGAAGGAACGCAGGTAGATGGCGTCCGCGTCCTCGTAGGTGACGTGCAGGCCGAGCAGGTCCACGTAAAACGCGCGCGACTTTTCCAGGTCGGTGACCACGAGGTCCATGTAGGCGCAGCGGACGATGTCCGGTGCCGGGACGGTGGGGGTGATGATGTCATTGGCCATGGCCGGGACTCCTCATTGAGTGGTGGCGAAGCAGGTGGCGGGCAGGTGGCAGCCAGCAGGCAGGCGGTTGCGCTAGCGCGGGGCCGAAGCCCCGAATTTCGGCGTGTGGACGCTGCCCAGGGTGATGTGGACCGCCTGCTGGTCGGTGTAGAAATCGATCGAGCGGTAGCCGCCCTCGTGGCCGAGGCCCGAGGCCTTGACGCCGCCGAACGGGGTGCGGAGGTCCCGGACGTTGTGGCTGTTGAGCCAGACCATGCCGGCCTCCAGGCTGTGGGAGAAGTTGTGCGCCCGGGTCAGGTCGTTGGTCCAGACATAGGCGGCCAGACCGTACCTGGTGTTGTTCGCCAGCGCCAGCGCCTCGGCGTCGTCCTCGAACGGCGTGATCGCGACGACGGGCCCGAAGATCTCCTCCTGGAAGATCCGGGCGTCCGGCTTGACGTCGGCGAAGACCGTCGGGGCGATGTAGTTGCCTTCGGGCAGGCCTTCGGGCCGTCCGCCGCCGGCCAGCAGGCGGCCTTCGGTCTTCCCGATCTCCACGTACTTGGCGACCTTCTCGTAGTGCTCGGGATGCACCAGCGCGCCGACCTCGGTGGCAGGATCGTGCGGGTCGCCCACCACGATGTTCCGGGCCCGCGCCGCGTACTTCTCGCAGAACTCCTCGTAGATGTCCCGGTGCACCAGGATCCGGGAGCCGGCCGTGCAGCGCTCGCCGTTGAGCGAGAACACCCCGAACAGGGTGGAATCGATCGCGGCGTCCAGATCGGCGTCGGCGAAAATAATGGCCGGGCTCTTGCCGCCGAGTTCCATGGAGAGTCCCTTGAGGTTCTCCGCGGCGTTGCGGAAGATCGTTTTTCCGGTGGTGGTTTCGCCGGTGAAGGAGATCAGCGGCACATCGGGGTGCTTCACGAGCGCGTCGCCGGCTTCCTCGCCGAGGCCGTTGACCAGGTTGAAGACGCCGTCCGGCAGCCCGGCATCCTTGAAGATCTTCGCCCACAGGGATGCCGAGAGCGGCGTGAACTCGGCCGGCTTGAGCACCACGCAGTTGCCCGTGGCCAGCGCCGGGGCCAGCTTCCAGGACTCCAGCATGAACGGGGTGTTCCACGGCGTGATCAGGCCCGCGACGCCGATCGGCTTGCGGTTGGCGTAGTTGATCTGCGCGCCCGGAACCTTCATGGCGTCGTCGAACTGGGCCACGATGAGGTCGGCGAAGAACCGGAAGTTTTCCGCCGCCCGCAGCGCCTGGCCCTTGGCCTGGGTGATGGGCAGCCCGGTGTCAAAGGTTTCCAGCTGGGCCAGCCGCGTCTCCTGCGCCTCGACGGCGTCCGCGATCCGGTTCAGCACGCGGGCGCGTTCGCGCGGCTTCATCTTCGGCCACGGCCCGGTGGTGAAGGCCTTGCGGGCGGCGGCGACGGCGAGATCGATGTCCTCCTTCTGCCCGGCTGCGGCGGTGGCGTACGTTTCGTTGGACACCGGGTCCAGGACGTCGAAGGTCTTGCCGCTGACGGAGTCGACGAACTCGCCGTCGATGTAGTGGCGGATCCGCGTGGGCAGATCGTCCGGAACGTAGTGCTCGGCCATGGGAATCATCCTTTGTTTCTGCGTGGAATTCTGCGTGGAATTCGGGTGGGAGGGTGTTACTGAGTGATCCGGAAGGCGTCGACGGGGGTGAGGTAGTCCCGGCCCGCTTCCATCAGTTCGTTGATCTTCTTCAGCCCGGCTTCGGTGGGCGTGATGAGCGGCGGCCGCACATAGCCGGAGGTGATCAGGCCGGCCTCGGCCATCAGCCACTTGCTGGGGGCCGGGTTGGTCTCGACGAAGAGCAGATCCACCAGCGGGTGCACGCCGTAGTGGATCCTGCGGGCGGTCTCGAAGTCGCCCTCGATCCAGGCCTTGTACATGTCCGCGGATGCCTTCGGCGCGATGTTGGCCAGCGCGGAGATGAAGCCGACCCCGCCGATCGCCATCAGCGGCAGGCAGAGCAGCTCGATCCCTGACCACACCAGCAGGTCCCTGCCGGCGAGGTGCATCACACGGGAGAAGTGCTCGAAGTCCTTGGTGGTCTCCTTGATCCCGACGATGTTCTCGAAATCCCGGAACAGCCGCGCCACCGTCTCCGGGGCCATGTCCACTGCCGTGCGGGAGGGCACGTTGTAGATCACGAACGGCATCTGCGGGAACTCGGTGGCGATCGTGGCGTACCAGCGGTACAGCGCCTCCTGCGTGGGACGGGAGTAGTACGGCGTGATGATCATCGACGCGTCAGCACCGGCGTCGACGGCGGCCTGCGTCAGTTCCAGCGTTTCGGCCAGTTTCGCGGTGCCGGTGCCCGCCATGAACGGGACGCGGTCGCCGATCGCGGCGGCGGTGACGCGGATGGCTTCGGCGCGCTCCTCGACCGACTGGGCGCTGGGTTCGCCCGTGGAGCCGCCGATCGTGATCCCGGAGGAACCGCTGGCGATCTGCCATTCGACCATGTTGCGCAGGCTGGCATAGTCCACGTCCCCGGCCTCGGTGAACGGGGTGAACATCGCGGCGAGGGAGCCCTTGAGGTGCAGTTGGGGATCGGAACGGAACTTCATCGTTTCTTCCTTATCGTTCGGTGTGTCCGGCGGCGGGCCGGGAGTGGTGTCATTCGGGAATGCAGTCAGGACAGGGCAGGTGCCGAGTCCGTGCGGCTGTGGGCAAGGTAGGCGTCCAGGGTGGCGGCGCGGTGGGCGCGGGCGGCGCGTTCGACGTCGTCCGCCGGAGCGCCGGTCTCGAGCAGCACCAGCAGGGCCTCGTGTTCCGCCACGGATTCCTTGGCACGGCCCGGAACGTAGCTGAAGGTGGAGGATCTCAGGGCCTGGAGCCGGTTCCAGCCACGGTGCACAAGGTCCAGGATGTGCGGGTTCGGGCAGTGCTCGAAGAGGACGCTGTGGAAGTCCCGGTTCAGGCTCGTGAACCGGACCGGGTCAAAGTTCTCGAGGCAATCGCGCATCAGGGCGTTGACGGTGCGGGCCCGGGCGATGTCCTCGGCGGAGATCAGCGGGGCGGAGAGCGCCGTGGCAGCACCCTCCACGATGCTCAACGTCTGCATGGTGTAGAGGTACTCCGTGGGCTCGATCCCGGCCACCGTGGCGCCGACGTTCCGCTCAAACACGACGAAGCTTTCCGCCTCCAGCCGGCGGATGGCTTCGCGGACCGGCACCACGCTGACGCCGAGGTCCTCGGCGATCTTGGCCAGCACGAGGCGGTAACCGGGGGAGTACTCGCCGCTGAGGATGCTGGCCTTGATCGCGGCGTAGGCCTGTTCCGATTTGCTGGCCGCTGCAGGGATGGTCACCGCGCTGGTCACCGCCCGTCACGCTCCCGGGCGGCGGACCATTCGCGGTATTTTTCCTGCCACTGCGCATTCATCGGGTACAGCCCGTCCACGCTGTGTCCGGCCGCGACCATCCCCGCGATGTAGGCCTCCTCGGCCTCCTGGACCAGAGAGTCGCTGGCCACCTCCTCGGCGAGGGCCGGCGGGATCACGAGGATGCCATCGGCGTCACCCACGATGATGTCGCCGGGCTGCACCGTGGCACCGCCGCAGGAAATCGTCAGGTCAATGTCCCAGGGGATATGGCGCCTGCCAAGGACGGCGGGGTGCGCGTTGGCGAAGTAGGTGGGCATCTCCAGGGCGCCGACGGCGGTGACGTCACGGACGCCGCCGTCGGTGATGATGGCCACGGCCCCGTTGACCTCGGCGCGGAGGGCGAGGATGTCCCCGACCGTACCCGTGCCCTTCTCGCCCCGGGCCTCCATCACCAGGATCTCGCCGTCCCGCAGGGAGTCGATGGCGCGCTTCTGGGCGTTGAAGCCGCCGCCGTGGGACTTGAACAGGTCCTCGCGGTTGGGGACGTACCGCAGCGTGCGGGCGACGCCGACGACCTTCCGGTCCGGGCGGGTGGAGTGCAGGCCGTCGATGCTGACATTGTTGAGTCCGCGCTTGCGCAGCTGGGAACTCAGGGTGGCGGTTCCGACGGATTCCAGTTTGGCCCTGAGCTCCGGGCTGAGCGCGGGCTGCGCGGCCGTTGCGGGGGCAGGGGTTCCGTAGGCCTCGGCGCGCTGGGTGTCATCGCTGCGGGGCCGGGCGCCGAAGCCGGCGAGCGGAACCGTGCCCTGGACCACCCTGGTGGCGAGCCGCCCGGTGCTGAGGGCGGACTCCGGGGCATCGACTTCGACCTCCATCACGTCTCCCGGCTGGGCCACCGAGGCCCCGGCAGGAGTCCCGGTGAGGATGATGTCACCGGGTTCGAGGGTGAGCAGCTGGGACAGGTCCGCGACCAGCCGGGCGAACGGAAAGAGCAGGGTGCCGGTGGTGTCCTCCTGGACCAGCGTGCCGTTCAGCCAGGTACGGATCCGCAGCCCGGCCGGGTCCACGTCGCGGGCGGAGAGCAGTGCCGGGCCCACGGGGGTGAAACCGTCGCCGCCCTTGGACCGCAGGTTCGAGCCCTTGTCCGCGTAGCGGAGATCGTAGACGCCGAGATCGTTGGAGGCCGTGACGGCGCCGACATGGTTCCAGGCGTCCCCGGGGGAGACCCGGCGGGCCCGGGTGCCGATCACCAGCGCCACCTCCCCTTCGAACGCCAGGAGTTCGCAGCCCTCGGGCCGTTCGACGGTGCCGCCGCTGAAGCTCAGCGAGGAGGAGGGCTTCAGGAAGTAGGAGGGCTGCTCCGGCGTCCGGCCGCGCTGGGCGGCGCGGCTGGGGTAGTTGATGTGGACGGCGATGACCTTGCCCGCGGCATCAAGGGTGTCCTGCGAAAGCTGCTCCATCGCATCTCCTCATTGAGTATGAAATCGTATACGATACAAACTGCCCGAGAGCGGGCGGCTTGTCAAGCATCTTCTGTTACGGCGCCCGGAGGCGTCAGCCCAGCTGGCCCTCGATGCGCCCGGCGCTCGCGGTCAGAGCCGCGGCAACCTCCTCCGGGTTCTGGGATGAGCGGATGTAGACGACGGCGAGGGCTGCCGGCCGTCCGCCCGGCACCCGGATCGGCACGGCGAGCGACGATACCCCGGCTATCACCTCGTCATGGCTGGTGGCGTAGCCCCGGCGGCGGGCCTCGGCGGCTTCGGCGCGGTAGGGGACCCCGGGCGCGGCGGCGTTCCATTCCTGCTCGGAGTGTGCCGACTGTATGGCGATGCCGGGGGCGCCGGCGCTGATCGGATGCCGGGAGCCGGGGTGCTGGACCACGGTGGCCCCCGTATGCCGCGGATCGACCGTGACGAGCGTGACGCAGTCCTCGTGGTCCCAGACCGCCACGAAGGCACTCATGGTCAGTGCGTTGGCAAGCTGGGTCAGCTCCGGCAGGGCCGCCGTCTGCAGGCTGCGCGATACCCCCCTGGCCAGCACGGCAAGCCCGGGACCGGGCTGGACCCGGCCGCCGTCGTCGCGCACCAGCAGGGAGTGGTCCTCCAGGGTGCGCAGGATGCGGTAGGCCACGGAGCGGTGGACGCCCATGGCGTCGGCGAGTTCGGCGATGGTCAGCGGCCGCTGGGCCTCGGCGAGGATCTCAAGCGCCCGGATGCCGCGGGACAGCGTCTGGGAGGGGGAGGCCTGGGCGCTGCCGGCGTTCGGGGTCATGGTGTCCATCCTAGGGGCGGGCTGTCGCGGTGCCGGGGACGCCGTGAGCAGACCCTTGTGTTCCCGGTCACAGTGCGCTAGCGTTCTATATGGGAACTATGAGTTCGATTATAGAACAAAGTATAGAAACAAATCTGATTCTGGAACAGCCCCTTCGGGAACAGTCCACCGAAACCACCATCACCAAGAATTAAAGGGATCAATGATGATTGCCAAGCCTCGGGCCGAAGCCGCTCCGGATCTTCCGGGCCGGATCTCCGCGCCCCGTCTCCATCATTTCCGCGGCAGCCTGGGGCGGTTCGCTACCGGCGTCGCGATCGTCACGTTCGACGGCGTCACGAAGCGCCACGGCATCACGGTGAACTCCTTCACTTCGGTCTCCATGGACCCGCCGCTGGTGCTGGTGAGCATCGCCCGGACCACCAAGGCGCACGACGAACTCGCCGGCCGGCCCTTCACCGTGAACATCCTCGGCGCCGAACAGCGTCAGCTGGCCATGCACTTCGCTGGGCGTCCCGGCCCCGAACCTCTTTGGGTGGAAGGCGAAACGGCGCCTCGGCTCTCCAATGTCCTCGCGCATTTCGAATGCAAGCCCTGGGCGGCGTACGACGGCGGCGACCACACCCTCTACATCGGCGAGGTGGTGGATTTCAACTACCGCAACGGCGATGCCCTGGCCTTCGCCAACAGCACCTTCACCACCATCCCGGAAAGCCAGCTGGGCATGGAAGATCTGCTCTAAGACCTCACCGCTCAAAGACACCGCTCAAAGACGACTGGAGAAACAAAAATGGGTATCCGTACCGGACAGCAGTACCTGGACAAGCTCAACTCAATGACGCCGCACGTGGTGATCGACGGCGAGGTGGTCAGCGAAAAGATCGCCGAGCACCCGGCATTCCGCAATGTGGCGCGCTCCTACGCGAAGCTCTTCGACATGCAGCATGATCCGCAGTACCAGGAGGCGCTGACCTACACCTCGCCCACCACCGGCGATCTGGTGAATGCCTCGTTCCTGGTGCCGAAGACCATCGAGGATCTCAAGCACCGGCGCCGCGCCATCTCCACCTGGGCCGAGTCCTCCAACGGCTTCCTGGGCCGCTCGGGCGACTACATGAACTCCTCTCTCACCGCACTCAGCACGGCCGAGAAGTGGTTCTCCCAGGCCGACCCCAAGTTCGCCGAGAACATCCGCAAGTACTACGAGTGGGCCCGCGAAAACGACGTCCTCGCCACGCACACCCTGATCCCGCCGCAGGTCAACCGATCGGTGTCCGGCTCCGAACAGCTCGGCGGCCAGCTCTCGGCCCGGATTGTTGAGGAGCGCGAGGACGGTATTGTCATCCGCGGTGCCCGCATGCTCGCCACCATCGCCCCGATCGCGGACGAGCTGCTGGTCTTCCCTTCCACCGTGCTCCGCGGAACCCCGGAGGATGCCCCGTACTCGTATGCGTTCGCCATCCCGAACGACGCGCCGGGCCTGCGCTACCTCTGCCGCACCTCGCTGTACAACGGCGGCAGCACCCACGACGAGCCGCTGGCCTCGCGCTACGAGGAGATGGACGCCGTCGCGATCTTCGACAACGTGTTCGTGCCCAGCGAGCGAATCTTCATGCTCGGCAACCCGCAGCTGTGCAACGGCTTCTACGCCGAAACCGGCGCCGGCGCGCTCATGACGCACCAGGTGGTCACCCGCACCATCGCCAAGAGCGAGTTCTTCCTGGGCCTGGCCTCCGAGCTGGCCGATTCGATCGGCATCGACGGCTTCCAGCACATCCAGGAGGATATCGCGGAGCTAATCGTCGACGTCGAAATCGGCAAGGCGCTGGTCCGCGCCTCGGAGGCCGACGCCGAGCTGAACGAGGCGGGTGTCATGCTGCCGAAGTGGTCAACGCTGAACGCGGCCCGCAACTGGTACCCGAAGATCGCCCAGCGCTTCCCGCAGATCATCCGGAAGTTCTCCGCCTCGGGCCTCATGGCGCTGCCCGGCGAGGCGGACGTCAACAGCGAGGCCCGGGCGGACATCGAGCTGTACCTGCAGGGCAAGACCCTCACCGGACCCGAGCGTGTCCGGCTGTTCAAGCTGGCCTTCGACGCCTCGATTTCCGGGTTCTCCGGCCGCCAGTCGCTGTACGAGTACTTCTTCTTCGGTGACCCGGTCCGGATGGCCGGTGCCCTGGTGAACAGCTACGACCGCGAACCCGTCCGGGCCAGGGTCCGCGAACTGCTCAACCGCGAGGACTGACACAGCCGCCCTTCCACCGCCGGCCGCGGGGCAGGGGTCAGGGCGCGGAGTCGGGGCGCAGCGAAGGCTGGGCCCCGGCCCACTTCGCCCTCATTTATTGGGGGCGGCGAAGGTTTATTCGAAAGTTGTGTGCTCCATCACACGATCCGTAGTAGTATCTTGGATACTAACTGACCGTTCGATCAGTAAATCCAGAGTCATTCAGTTATTCACTTCGCACCCACCCTGGGCAGTACCTCTGCCCCCAGCAACGGAGTTTCAATGACCGCAGCTTCAACCGTCGATTCCGAGACGGGCCCCAGCAGCAAGCATGAGGAACGCAAAGTCCTGGCCGGGACGCTGGTCGGGACCACCATCGAGTGGTACGACTTCTTCATCTTCGCCCAGTTGACCGGAACGCTGCTGTCACCGCTGTTCCTGGCGCCGCTGAACGCGTCCAACCCGGGCCTGGCGCAAATCCTGTCGTTCGCCCTCATCGGCATCAGCTTCCTGTTCCGCCCGCTCGGCGCCATCATTGCCGGCCATCTGGGCGACCGCCTCGGCCGCAAGGCCATGCTGGTCTTCACCCTCATCATGATGGGCGCCGCCACGGCGCTGATCGGCATGCTGCCGACGTACGCCCAGATCGGCGTCCTGGCCCCGATCCTGCTGATCATCCTCCGCATCATCCAAGGCTTCTCCGCCGGCGGCGAATGGGGCGGCGCCGCCCTGATGGCCGTCGAGCACGCGCCCAAGAGCAAACGCGGCCTGTTCGGCGCCTACCCGCAGATCGGTGTTCCGGTCGGCATGATCCTCGCCACCGGCCTGCTGTATTTCCTCAACACCAGCATGTCCAAGGAAGACTTCGCTTCCTGGGGCTGGCGTGTGCCGTTCCTGCTCTCTATCGTCCTGATCGTGGTCGGCTACCTGATCCGCCGCGCTGTTGCCGAGAGCCCCGTCTTCAAGGAGATGGCTGCCCGCAAGGAAGAAAGCAAGGCGCCCCTCGGTGAGCTGATCCGGAAGCACAAGAAGGCCGTCCTCTACTCGACGATGATCTTCATCGGCAACAACGCTGCCGGCTACCTGCTGATCGCCTTCTTCATCTCCTACGCCACCAGGGCCCTGAAGATGCCTACCCCGCAGATCCTGCTGGCCACCACGCTGGCGTCCTTCGGCTGGCTCATCTTCACGCTGGTCGGCGGCTGGCTCTCGGACAAGATCGGCCGGGTCAAGACCTTCCTGATCGGCTACGGCATCGTCTTCGCCTGGATGATCCCGATGTTCGCCCTGATCGACACCAAGGACATCGTGCTGTACGGCGTCGCGCTGTTCGTCCTCACGATCGGCCTGGGCTTGTCTTACGGCCCGATGTCCGCGATGTACGCCGAGATGTTCCCGGCGAACGTGCGTTACTCGGGCATCTCGATCGGCTACGCCTTCGGCGCCATCCTCGGCGGCGCGTTTGCGGCGACCATCGCGGAGGCCCTGCTGCAGAGCACCAAGTGGACCGGTTCCATCGGGATCTACATCATGATCCTGTGCGTCATTTCCGCCGTCGGCGTCCTCCTGGCCAAGGAAACCAAGGGCCGTCCGCTCGGAGTCAGCAAGCACTAACCCGCTGTTATGGCTCCGTGCCGGGGCACTTTGAGGGATTTTTCGGCGGCCGCACCGGGATTCACCGGCGCGTCCGTGTCAAAGTGCCCCCGCATGGCGCGCCCGGGCCAGTCGTGCGCGGCCCGCGCTGCTAAGTGCGCGGCCCAGGCGGCCGGGCACCGAGCAGCTGCACGACGTCGTCGTCCATCAGTTGCTCAAACGTCCGGTAGTAGCTTCCGACGGCGCGGAACTGTCCGGGGGTATGGAGGCCGAAGACGGCATCGGCGGGTTGCTGCAGCGACGTCTGCGCCTCCAGCGAGGCGACCGGCACCGCGACGACGACCATCGCGGCGGCTGCTTCGTGCACCGCTTCGACGGCGGCCCGCATGCTCGCGCCGGTGGCCACGCCGTCGTCGGCCAGGATGACCGTCTTGCCGCGGAGATCATGCCCGGAATCCGGATAGCTCTCCGCGCGGCGCTCCAGCTCCGCCCGCTCGCGGCGTTCCACCTCGTCCAGGGACGACTGGCGGATGCCTATCTCCAGCAGCCGAGCCACAAGGGACCGGTTGAGGATGCGCACCACCCGTCCGCTGGACCAGGCCAGGGCGCCGAAGGCTGTTTCCTCGTGGCCCGGGATCCCCAGCTTCCGGACCGGCAGCGCGCCGAACGGCAGCCCGAGCTCCTGGGCGAGGGCCGCCGGCGCGGGAACGCCGCCGCGGGCCAGGCCCAGGACCAGGGTGTCCGGCCGGCCGCGGAACTGGGGCAGGACGGCGGCTGCTAGACGCCCAGGAAGCCGATCGCCCCCTGCTTGAAGGCGCGGCTGGTGACGGCGTTGGTGTGGTTCCGGCCCGGCAGGACGAGCTGTTCGACCATGGCCCCGGCCTTGGCGCCGAGAGCGGCGAGTTCCGGCATGGAGGCGGCGCGCTCGTCGTTTTCGCCCGCCACCAGGAGCATCGGCATGTGCGGCACGGCTTCGGCGGGGTCGAACGGCTCGCTCTTGATCGCCTCGACCAGGGAGAGCAGCGCGAAGATGTTGTTGCTGGGCAGCAGCATGGCCATCTTCAGTAGCCCGGCGGTCGATTCGTCGGCGATCGGGGTACCGTCGGCCAGGTAGCGCTGCGCCGCCACCAGATCGAAGTCGGCCAGGGGATCGGCGACGTTCGGCCCGCCCAGGACCAGGCGGTGCACCAGCTCATGCTGGGTGGCACCGAATTCCCAGGCCAGCCGGGAGCCCAGGGAGTACCCGATCACATCCAGGCCGCTGCTCGGGTCGCCGTCGCGCAGGGGCCGGGCTCCGGCGTCGAACGCGATCTGGAGCAGGTCCGCCCGGATCCGGCCGGGGGCGTAGGAGTCCATGTCCTCGGGCGCGCCGCTGCGGCCGTGGCCAGGGAGGTCCACGGTGATGACCCGGCGGCCGGCCTCAAGCAGGGCCGCGATCCAGCCGGAGTCTTCCCAGTTGAGCTTCGAGGAGGAGGAAAAGCCGTGCAGCAGCAGCACCGGACGCAGCCCGGCGTCGTCCTTGGGATCGTGCACCCCCACGTACAGCTGGGGGTCGGTGCCCTCCACGGTGTGGGAATGCTGTTCGCCGGTGTGTCTGCCGCTCATGCTCTCAGTCCTCATCAAGTACGGCGCTCAGGCGGACCCGGCGCTTAGGTGCCTCTTCCTTCGGGACCGTGCCCACGATGCCGGCGGTGTTGTCCGGCACCTCAAACACAATCAGGGGCTCGCCGACATTGATCTTGTCGCCGGGCCCGCCGTAGATACGCACTACCTTACCTGCCTGCGGGCTGGGCAATTCAACGGCCGACTTGGTGGTTTCGACCTCCACCAGCGGCTGGTTGCGCTCCACCTGCTCGCCCGGGGAAACCAGCCATTCCAGCACGGTGGCCTCGATCAGGCCCTCGCCGAGATCGGGGAGCGGGAAGGAAATTTCAGCCACGTTTGTACTCCAATACTCGCTGGATGCCAAAGAGGATCCGGTCAATGTTCGGGATGTATTCGTCTTCCAGATCGCCCGAGGGGTACGGGACGTCGAAGCCGGTGACGCGCTCCACGGGCGCCTTGAGGGTGTCGAAGCAGCCCTGCGTGATCAACTGCGCCACTTCGGCGCCGAGGCCGGAGGTCAGCGGCGCTTCGTGGACGACGACGGCGCGGCGCGTCTTGCGCACGGAGGCGGCCAGCGCCTCGGCGTCGATCGGCTTGAGCCAGCGCAGGTCCAGGACCTCGATGTCGATCCCGTCCTCGGCCGCGAGCTCGGCCACCTGCAGGCAGCGCGCCACCATGGCGCCCCAGGCGACGAGCGTGAGGTGGCGTCCCTCGCGCATCACCTTGGCGCCGGTGGGGGAGCCGGCGTGGTTTACGTCTACCTCGCCTTTCTGCCAGTAGCGCGACTTCGGCTCCATGAAAATCACCGGGTCCGGCCGCGTGGCGGCGTACTTGAGCAGGTGGTAGGCCTCATGCGGGTTCGACGGCGAGACCACCTTCAGGCCCGGGACGTGCGCGAAGAGCGCCTCCAGGCTTTCGCCGTGGTGTTCGGGGGCGCGGATTCCGCCGAAGCTGGGCACCCGCAGGGTGATGGGCATCGGCATGGTGCCGCGGCTGCGGTAGTTCATCCGGGCGATCTGGCAGACGATCTGGTTGATGGCGGGGTAGGCGAAGCCGTCGAACTGGACCTCGGGGATGGGGTGGAAGCCGGCCATCGCCAGGCCCACGGACATGCCCAGGATGCCCGATTCCGCCAGCGGGGTGTCGAAGACCCGCTGCTCGCCGTGCTTGGCCTGCAGGCCGTCGGTGATGCGGAAGACGCCGCCGAGCCGGCCGCAGTCCTCGCCGAAGATGACGGCCTTGGGGTTGTCTGCGAGGACCTCGTCGAGGGCCCGGTTCAGCGCCTGCTGCATCGACATCACGGTGGTGTCTGCGGGGGCAGTGCCCAGGGCAGTGCTCTCGCCGGTGGAGCTTGCGCCTTCGAGAATCGAGTTAGACATGTTCGGACTCCTCGCGCCAGTTGGCGGCCTGGGCCTGCAGGGCCGGGGTGGTTTCCTGGAAGACCAGGTCAAACATTTCAGTGCCGGGGCGCGGGCCGAGCGCCTGGATGCCGGTGCGGATCTGCTCCTCTTCGGCCTTGGCCGCGGCGAGGGCTTCGGCGAAGAACGCCTCGTCCGCAATCCCGGCGGCGAGCAGCCGCGTCCGGAAGCGTTCCAGCGGGTCCGCACCGGCGCCGTCGCGCTCCTCGTCGAGGGAACGGTAGCGGCCCGGGTCATCGGAGGTGGAGTGCGGGCCGCGGCGGTAGGTCATGGCCTCGATGAGCACGGGGCCGTTTCCGGCCCGGGCGTGCGCGAAGGCCCGGCGGGTGGCCTCGACGACGACGGCGACGTCGTCGCCGTCGATCTGCAGCGCCGGGATCCCGTAGCCGGCGGCGCGGGCGGCGACGGAGCCGCCGGCCACCTGGCGTTCGGTGGGGACGGAGATGGCCCAGCCGTTGTTCTGGACGAAGAAGACCACGGGGGCCTTCATCACGGCGGCGAAGTTCATGGCCTCGTGGACGTCGCCCTGCGAGGAGGCGCCGTCGCCGAAGTAGGTCAGGGCCACGCCGAGCTTGCCGTCAGCGGTGCCGGCGAGCCTCTGGCCGTGGGCCCAGCCGACGGCGTGCAGTACCGAACCGGCCACGACGGCCTGGATCGGGGCGAGCCGCGATGCCATCGGGTCGTAGAGGCCGCCGTGCCACGTGGCCTTGTGGGTCGACATGTACGCCACCATGTCCACGCCCATGGTCCGGGCGACGCCCATCTCGCGGTAGGTGGGGAAAACGAAGTCACGGGTGGTGTCCACGGCATAGCCGCTGCCCACCTGGGCCGCTTCCTGGCCGAGCTCGGGCGCGTAGCCGGGGATGATGCCCTGCCGCTGCCAGGCAACGGCGGAGATGTCGAGGTATCGGACGGCCACCATCAGCGAGTAGAGCTCGCGGAGCTGGGAGGGGGTGAGCGGCCCGGCAGCGTCGCCGGAAGCCACGGGAGGGAATGTATCCATGCCTGTGACCCTAGTCACCCCCGCACGGCTGGGCAATCAGCGCGGTAGACGCTGACCAGACTGCACAATGCTGCCGGTCGGACCGCCGTCGGGCATTACAGTTTGTGCAGTCCGTCCGGGACTACTTGGGCAGCTCCGCGCCGTCCCTGCCGACCTCGGCCGGCTCGGTGCCGCCGGTGCCATCCCTGCCGGCATCGGATAGCTCGGTGCCGCGATTGCGGGTGAGCCGGGCGCCGATCCAGCAGGCTGCGGCGATCCCCGCGACGAGGCCCATGGTGCTGAAGAGCTGCTTGCTGCTGTCCGGGCCGCTGAGGCCGACCGCGAAGATCAGCGCCAGGAGCACGAGCCCGAAGATCGTCAGTCCGGGGAACCCCTTCATCCGCAGCGGCAGCGCGGTGCCGTCGCGGTCCGCGCGGCGCCGGAGGATCAGCTGGGACACGAGGGCAGTACCCCAGACCACGAGGCACGTGGAGCCGACCAGCTGGAACAGCGCGGGCAGGATCTGCGCCGGGAACAGCAGTTCGAGCACGGTGGCGATGAAGCCGAAGGCCACCGAGACGCCGACGGCCACCACGGGAACCCGGGCATTGTTGATCCTTGACAGGATCCGCGGGGCCTCGCCGCGTTCGGAGAGCGAGAACACCATGCGGGACGCGCCGTACAGGTTCGCGTTGAGGGCCGAGAGCAGCGCGACGACGGCCACGAGGGTGATGGCGGCGCCGGCGCCGGGGATGCGGGCCACGTCGAGGACGCCCGCGAACGGGGACTTCAGCGCCTCGGAGGTGTAGGGAAGGACGGCGGCGATGACGAATACGGAGCCGATGTAGAAGACCAGGATCCGCCAGACGACGGTGCGGATGGCCTGGGCGACGCTGCGCTCCGGGTTCTCGGTCTCGGCGGCCGCCACGCTGACAATCTCGGTGCCGCCGAAGGCAAAGATCACGACGAACAGGGCGGGGGCGATGCCGCCGAGGCCTGCGGGGGCGAAATCGGAGGTGATGTTGCTCAGGCCGGGAGAGGGGACGTCCGGCAGCCAGCCCAGCAGCAGGGCCGCGCCGATGGCCAGGAAGACCACGATCGCCGCAACCTTGAGGATGGCGAACCAGAACTCGAACTCGCCGAAGTTCTTCACGCCGGCGAGGTTGATGGCCGTGAACAGCACCATGAAGACCAGCGACAGCGCCCAGACCGGGATCACCGGCCACACCGTGAACAGCAGTCCGGCGGCACCGAGCGCCTCGGCCGCAATCACGACGACGAGCTGCAGCCACCAGAGCCAGCCGACGGTGGCGCCTGCCGTCGGGCCCATCGCCTTTTGCGCGTAGACCGAGAAGGCCCCGCTGTTGGGGTTGGCGGCGGCCATCTCACCGAGGGCCCACATGACGAGGATGATGAGTGTTCCGGCGACAAGGTAGGAGATGAGGACGGCCGGCCCGGCGGCCTGGATTCCTGCCCCCGAGCCGAGGAACAGGCCGGCGCCTATGGCGCTGCCGAGTCCCATCATGGTGAGCTGGCGTGGCTTCATGCTGTGGCCCAGTTTCTGGGCCGGCTCTGCGGTGTGCTGCGCGGCGGACTTCATTGTCATGCTGGCGAACCTTCGTGTGGTTTGGATTTGTGAGTCCTTGTGGGACGTATTGAATTTACCGCCTTTGAACCGCAGCAGTGGGCTGCCCGGAGACCATCGGCGTGAGAATATGGTGGCAGTTTGTTAGCTGAAAACGGAGTATCGGCAGCGGTTTGCGCGGCGGATGCCGCCTTGGGAGGGATATCCGATGGACGTTGATCCTCTGGACGCGAAGATTGTCCGATTCTTCACGGACTCGCCGCGGGCCTCTGTCCTGGAAGCCTCGCGCGTGCTGAAAGTTGCCCGCGCCACCGTGCAGTCCAGGCTGGACCGGATGCAGCACGGCGGTGTCATCGGCTCGTGGGTGCCGCAGCCGGACCCGGCGCACTTCGGCTTTCCCGTCGTGGCGTTCTGTTCCCTGACGATCAACCAGGACCTGGGGCACGACGCCGTCGTCGAGGCCCTCGCGGAGATCCCGGAACTGATCGAGATCCACACCGTCTCCGGCAGCTCGGACCTGATGGCGCGCATTGCAGCGCGCTCCAACCCGGATCTGCAGCGGGTGCTGGATGCCATGATCGCGACGAGGACGGTGCTGCGCTCCTCCTCGGTGATTGTGCTCAACACCCATTTCCAGGGGCGCACCCTGCCGCTGCTGGAAGCCGCCGCCCAAGGCCGGTGAGCTCCGCCCAAGGCCGGTGGGCTAGAGCACGCTGAGGTTTCCGGGCAGTCCGGTCCGGCCGGTGAGCAGCAGCAGCAGATCCGGCGCCGAGGGCAGGTGCGCGCCGATGGCTGCGGCAAGCTCCAGGGACGCGGCGATAGCCGGGTTCAAAGCAGCGGGCGCCTCGAGCTTCAGGGCCCGGGCGAGGTCCAGGCCGTGTACGGCCAGCTCGAAGGTGCGGGTCGGCAGGTAGTCGATCAACGTCATGGCTCCCGCCGGGGTGGCGACGGGCGCATCGTCGGGAGTGTTCCTGACAAGTGCACTGACCCGCTGGACGAGCTCCCTGACGGCTGCGGCCGGGTCCTCGCCCAGGGTGCCCCCGGTTTCGCGGCCGCGCTGCGCGATCGCCGCCGGCGATGTGGCGCCTCGGACAGTGAGAAAATACGCCACCGGGCCGTCCACGCGTTCCCCGGCCGCCGGCGTCGAAAGGTAACTCTCGACGGTGCTCAGGGCACGGCTCGTGTGGCCGGTCAGTCCGCGGACGTCCCATTCGCCCAGCGCGGGTTCGGTCCAGGCGGTTTCCGGTACCGCCTCAACGAGCTCCAGGAATGCAGAGGCCGCAGCGAGGTAGCAGGATTTGATTGCTTCAGTGTCCATAACCCAAGAGTTATACGGATGCCGGCGGGTGCGTTCAACCCCCGTGCTCACGGCAATGCCCGCGAAGTGTGCGCTGAAACATTTTGCGCCCGGGCCATCAGGTCGTAGAATTAGTTCTAGTCAATTTGACTATAACTACTCCGGCGTCGGGCCCGAACCGTCCGGGCAGTCCCCGGGGATCCGCCCGGAACCTAAGAATGCGGGGTGAATCACCGTTTACACAGCAGCAGCCAATGTCGCCGAGCGTCAGCTTGCACCGCCGTCGTTGGCCATCTCCACCGTGATCTTCGCGCTTCGCCCGAGCGAGCGCTCCGGACGCCCCACCCTCTGGATCCCGCTGGTACGCCGGATCCGCGAGCCGTTCAAGGGCCTGTGGGCGCTCCCCGGCGGCCCGCTGACCCACTCCGAGTCGCTGCAGGACGCCGCATCCCGGAACCTGCGCGAGACCACCGGGCTGGCGCCGAGCTACCTCGAACAGCTCTACGCCTTCGGCGGCCTGCACCGCTCGCCCACCCAGCGCGTCGTGTCGATTGTGTATTGGGCGCTGGTCCAGCCCACCGAGGCCGCGCTCGCGGACGAATCCGAAAACGTCCGGTGGTTCCGGGCGGACCGGCTGGGCGGGCTGGCCTTCGACCACAACGCGATCATCGACTACGCCCTCTGGCGGCTGCGCAACAAGATGGCCTACGGGTCCATCGCGTATCACCTGCTGGGCGAATACTTCACCCTGGCCCAGGTCCGGGAGGTCTACGAGGCCGTCCTGGACCGCGAACTGGACCCGGCAAACTTCCGCCGCCAGGTCAAAGCCACACCGGAGATCGAAGAGACCGACCAGTACCTGCAGGGCGGTAAACACCGGCCGCCCCGCCTCTACCGCTTTTCCGGCCGCCCAGGCCTTGACCCAGACAACAGGAGCACACCATGAGCAGCGTCAACACGGCCATCCAGCTGATCACGCGCGAACAGGCCGCCGCGCTGGCCGCCAGCAGCGCCAAGGGCATTGCAACAGCCGCCTCCACCTGCAGCCCGGCACTGGCCCGCGGTCCCTGGGACTACGACCTCGCCGAGGCCCTCGCCGGCGTGCCCGCCTACGGACCGGGTGCCTCCGTCGCCGACGTCGCCCCGGCCTCGACTCCGCGGCAGGGCCAGCTCCCGGAGGAGTACAAGCTCGCCAGCGACGCCGAACTTGACGTCCGGATCCGGGCCGCCAAGGCGACGCTCGGGGACCGCGCCGTTGTCCTGGGCCACTTCTACCAGCGCGACGAGGTGGTGGAATACGCCGACTTCGTAGGCGACTCCTTCCAGCTGGCAAACGCCGCCCTGACCCGGCCCGACGCCGAGGCCATCATTTTCTGCGGCGTGCACTTCATGGCCGAGACCGCGGACATCCTGTCCCGGCCGGACCAGGCCGTGATCCTGCCGAACCTCGCCGCGGGCTGCTCGATGGCGGACATGGCGGACATCGACTCCGTGACCGAGTGCTGGGAACAGCTCGAGGAACTGTTCGGCACCGAGCCCGACGCCGACGGCCGGGTCCCGGTCATCCCGGTCACCTACATGAACTCCTCGGCCGCCCTCAAGGGCTTCTGCGGCGAGCGCGGCGGGATCGTCTGCACGTCCTCCAACGCCGCGACCGTGCTGGAGTGGGCCTTCGAGCGCGGCCAGCGTGTGCTGTTCTTCCCGGACCAGCACCTGGGCCGCAACACCGCCAAGGCCATGGGCGTGCCGCTGGGGCAGATGCCGATGTGGAACCCGCGCAAGGACCTCGGCGGCAACGAGGAACAGACCCTGCTCGAGTCCCGGGTGATCCTCTGGCACGGCTTCTGCTCGGTGCACAAGCGCTTCAACGTGGGCCAGATCGAAAAGGCCCGCGCCGATTTCCCGGGCGTCCAGGTGATCGTCCACCCCGAATGCCCCATGGAAGTGGTGGACGCGGCAGACGCCGCCGGTTCCACCGACTTCATCCGCAAGGCCATCGCCGCCGCGACCGAACCGACCACCTTCGCCGTCGGAACGGAAATCAACCTCGTCAACCGCCTCGCCGCCGAGTACCCGCAGCACACCATCTTCTGCCTGGACCCGGTGATCTGCCCCTGCTCCACGATGTACCGCATCCACCCCGGCTACCTCGCCTGGGTCCTGGAGGCACTCGTCCGGGGCGAGGTCATCAACCGCATCACCGTGGAAGAAGCCGTCGCGGCCCCGGCAAAGGTCGCCCTGGAGCGCATGCTGGCGGCACGGCCATGACCAGACGGCTTGTGGTCGTCGGCAGCGGGATCGCCGGGCTCTACGCCGCGTTGCTCGCCTCCGACGCGGTAGCCTCCGACGCCGGGAGCGCCCCGGGCGGCAGCCCCGCCGTCGAGGTGGTGCTCCTGAGCAAGGGCACGCTCGAGCAGAGCAACACCTTCTACGCCCAGGGCGGCGTCTCGGCCGTGCTGGAGCCCGGGAACGCCTTCCCGGGCGATTCGGTGGCTGCCCACATCGCCGACACCCTTGCGGCAGGGGCCGGACTGAATGACCCGGAGGCCGTGCGGATACTGTGCACCGAAGCAGTCCGGGACATCGCGGGACTCCGGCGTTTCGGCGTGCACTTCGACGCCGGTCCCGGCAGCGGCCCCGCACTGGGGCTCGAGGCCGCCCACTCGGCCCCCCGCATCCTGCACGCCGGCGGCGACGCGACCGGTGCCTGCATCGCCCGCGGACTCGTTGCCGCCGTCCTGAAGCGGGCAGCCGAGGGAAGGCTGCGTGTCGAGACCGGCGCCTTCGTCACCGACCTCCTGACCGGGAGCGAGACAGGGGGCGTCACCGGCGTCGCCTACCTCGCCAACACGCAGCCCAGGCGGCTCGCCGCGGACGCGGTGCTGCTCGCCACCGGCGGCGCCGGACGGCTGTATGCCCGGACCAGCAATCCCTCCGTTGCCACCGCCGACGGCCTGGCCCTGGCCTGGCGTGCGGGCGCGGCCGTGCGGGACCTTGAGTTCTTCCAGTTCCACCCCACCACCCTGGCCGCGGCCGAGGTCCCGGGCGGGCCCCCGGCGCTGCTGATCTCCGAGGCGGTCCGCGGCGAGGGGGCCGTGCTGCTGGACGCGGCCGGGTACCGCTTCATGCCGGACTACCACCCGGACGCGGAACTGGCCCCGCGCGACGTCGTCTCCCGCAGCATCGCCCTGCATCTGGCCGCCACAGGCGCGGCGGCGGACAGCCCGGTCTATCTGGACGCCCGGGGCGTCGAGGCGGCCCGAGGACCGGGCTTCCTCGCCCGGCGCTTCCCCACCATCAACGCGGCCACCCGCGCGGCCGGCTACGACTGGGCCACGGAACCGCTGCCGGTCTCCCCTGCGGCCCACTACTGGATGGGCGGCGTGGCCACGGATCTCTGGGGACGCACCTCCGTCCCGGGGCTGTACGCCGCCGGTGAAGCGGCGTGCACCGGCGTCCAGGGCGCCAACCGGCTGGCGAGCAATTCACTCCTGGAGGGCCTCGTCTTCGGGCGCCGCGCGGTGGAGGACTTCCTGCGCGGACCGGGCATGGAGCCGGCCCCGGCGGCATCCGGCTCCGGCAGATCCGGCTCCGGCAGCCGGAATGTACTTCCGGCCGCGGAGCCGGCGCAGGCAACAGTTCCCTTCAGCCGCGGAGCCCTGGGACGCCTCATGACCGGCGCCGCCGGGGTGATGCGCAGCGGCGCCGAACTCGACGCCGCCGCGGCCCGGCTCGCGGAGTGGGCGGCAGCCGCCCGCACCGCGGATCAGGGGGCCAGCCTCAATCAGTCCGCCCACGAGGACCGCAACCTGCTGCTGGCCGCGCAACTGCTCGTGGACGCGGCGCGGAACCGGAGCGGCTCCGTCGGTGCCCACTACCGTGCCGACGCCAACGTCAACGGCACCCTCCCGGCCGTGCTCGCTGCCCCTGCCCGCTCAACGTCGGCGGCAGGCAGGTCCGGCCACCGGTACGCCGCCGGCTCCCGTTCCAAGCAAAGGATCTCCTCATGAGCGCACCCGCTGCCGCTGCAAGCACCGCTGCCCGTCCGGACGCGCTGTCCGTGCAGGCGCTCGCCGGCACCCTGCCGGCCTCCGCCGTCGACGCCGTGCTGCGCGCCGCCCTGCAGGAAGACGCACCGTACGGGGACATCACCTCCCAGACGCTCATCCCCGCCGACGCGCGCGCGACGGCGGTGCTGGCCGCCCGGGTGCCCGGCGTGTTCAGCGGCGGCGAGGTGTTTGCCGCCGCCATGAAGCTCACGGACGCCGACGCCGCCGTCGAACTCCTGGTCGCGGACGGTGCGGCCTTTGCCGCCGGAACGCCGCTGGCGAGGGTCCGCGGGAACGCCCGCGCCGTGCTGCTGGCCGAACGCGTGGCCCTGAACCTGGTGCAGCGGATGAGCGCCATCGCCACCAGGACGGCGGAGTTCGTCGCCCTCGTGGATGGCACCGGCGCGCGGATCACCGACACGCGGAAGACGACGCCCGGGCTGCGCGTGCTGGAACGCTACGCCGTCCGCTGCGGCGGCGGCGCAAACCACCGCTTCAGCCTCTCGGACGCCGTGCTCGCCAAGGACAACCACCTGGCCGTCCTCACCGGGGGAGACCCCTCGAAGCTCACGGCGGTGCTGCGGGATGCCAGGGCCCGCCTGGGCCACACCACGCACTTCGAGGTGGAGGTGGACAACATGGAGCAGATCGAACCGGTGCTGGCCGCCGGAGTGGACACGATCATGCTGGACAACTTCAGCCTGGAGGAGCTCGCCGCAGGGGTCGCGCTGGTCGGCGGGCGTGCGCGCGTGGAAGCCAGCGGCAACGTCAACCTGGCCACCGTGGCCGGCATCGCCGCCACCGGGGTGGACGTCATCTCGATCGGCGGGCTCACGCACAGCGTCGCCGCCCTGGACCTCGGGCTCGACATCGAGCTCGAGCCCGGCTATGCCACGGAACAGACGGCCGGCTGAGGGTCGTCATGATCTTCCTGGACGCCGCCGCCACCACCCCGGTCCGCCGTGAGGTACTTGAGGCCATGTGGCCGTACCTCACCGGCGAGTTCGGCAACCCCTCAAGCCACCATTCCCTCGGTGATGCGGCCGCCACGGCGCTCGCCGGGGCGCGGGCAGCCACGGCCAAGGCCCTGGGATGCCGCCCGGGCGAGGTGGTCTTCACTTCCGGCGGCACGGAGGCGGACAACCTGGCGGTCAAGGGCCTTGCCCTGGCACGCCGCGCCGCGGACCCGCGGCTGGACCGGGTGGTGATCAGCGCCGTCGAGCACCCTGCGGTGGTGGAATCGGCCCGGTATCTGGAGCGGGTCCACGGCTTCGCCGTCGACGTGGTCCCGGTGGACCGCTACGGCCGCGTCACCGAGGAAGCCCTCGCCGCGGTGCTCCGGCCGGAGACCGCCCTGGTCAGCATCATGTACGCCAACAACGAGGTGGGCACGGTGCAGCCCATCGCCCGGCTTGCCGGACTGGCCCGCGCGCAGGGCATCCCGTTCCATACCGACGCCGTCCAGGCCGCCGGCTGGCTGCCGCTGGATACCGCTGCGCTCGGCGTGGACGCGCTGAGTATTTCCGGCCACAAGCTCGGCGCACCGAAGGGAAACGGCGCCCTGTTTGTCCGGAGCCGGACCCGGCTGGAACCGGTAATCCACGGTGGCGGGCAGGAGCGCGGGCGCCGCTCGGGCACCGAAAACGTCGCCGGAGCCATGGCCCTCGCCACGGCCCTTACTCTGGCCCGGGGGTCCCAGCCTGAGCTGGCTGCCCGGGTTGCCGCCCTGCGGGATGACTTCATCGACAGCGTGCTGGCGGGGGTCCCGGGCGCCGTCCTCACCGGGCACCGCACCGGACGGCTTCCCTCAGTGGCGTCGTTCTGCTTCCCCGGGACCAGCGGCGAGTCCGTGCTGCTGGAACTCGAGCGCCAGGGGGTCATCTGCTCGAGCGGCTCCGCCTGCGCGGCGGGTTCGGACGAGCCGTCCCCGGTGCTGCTCGCTCTCGGCATCGAGGCCGCAGTGGCGCAGACAGCGGTGCGCTTCAGCTTCGATTCAACGATCACGGCAGCCGAGCTGCACGAAGCGGCGGCCGCGGTCCGCACCGCCGTCGGCAGCGTCCGGGCGCTGGGCAGCCCCTCTTGCGGTTGAGCTATCACCAGAGGTCGTTATCGGGCATGAATAGCGACATCAACTGATAGCTCACGCCGGGGTTGTAGCTCGAGCCGGGCTCAACGGTGCCGGGCCCGCCGGAAGATCCAGTGCCGCAGCATAGTGAAGCGCACGGCCGTGGCCACGAAACCGGAAAGCGTCGTGGTCCACAGCTCATCGGCCACGGTGGCGTCCGGGTTGAACCAGTGCAGGACGGCCAGGCTGCCGCCGGTGATCAGCAGCGCCACAAGGATCACGATCAGCCCGTTGAGATGGTCGCGTTTCATCCGCCGGCGCTCCGTGATCTTGAACGTCAGGCGACGGTTCAGCGCGGTGTTCATCAGCGAGGTGAGGATGAGGGCCGCCGCGTTGGCCGGCTGGGCGCCGATCCACGGCCGGAGGAAGGCATACAGGGCCAGGGACGTGACGGTGCAGACCATGCCGACGCCGGTGAACCGGATCAGTTGCCGGACCAGCGGATAGCGGAGGATCCCGCGGTGTCGGTGGTGGTGCCGGTCGGGCCGGACGCGGACTGTGCCAGCGGGAGGGGGCTGCTGCTCAAGCTCGGTGGCGGGCGCAGCAGGGGATTCCATCCGTCCAGCCTGTCACACGACGGCGCGGTTCCCGAATGACGCCGCCGCGAATGGATCACACCGGGCCCCCGGAACGGCGTCGGTGCAGGAACCGTCGGTGCAGGCTCGTCAGTACAGTTCGCCGACCGGGATCTCCACGGCAAGCCGGTTGGAGGGGCCGGCGAGGGGGCATGCCCACGCCTCGTTGTAGGCACAGGACGGGTTGTAGGCGAAGTTGAAGTCCACCACGAATTCGGCCTCCGGGCCGGACCCGCGGACGCCGTGGAAGGCACCCTTAATAGTGTCCAGCAGGTAGCGCCCTGCGCCGTAACTGCCGCCGGGCTGCCCGGCCGTGGCGTCACGGAACGGCACGAAGATGCCACCGCCGTAGCCGTTCAGCTTCCAGACGGCGAGCTGGCCCATCTCGGGAAGGTCGAAGGTACCCAGCCGGACGAACCGGACCAGGCCGTCAGTCCCCGTCTCGACGTTCATTTCGCGCCCGGCGCCCTCGCTCGTCAGCGGGATGTGGAACCGGTAGATCGGATCGTAGTGGGCGGTGTTGAGCCCACCGAAGCTTGACCTGGCCTCGGCGGTGAGCGGCGAAGCGGGGTGCGTGCCGAACATCCGGTCCCGCTCGTGACGCCAGTAGGTATGGGCCTCGGCCGGGTCCTCCGCGGCGAGCTTCCGCACGCTGGCATAGAGCGCAAAGGTCCGGAGCCGCCAGTCCGCGATGTCGACGGCGGAGATATCCGCCACGCTGTCCTGATCCCCAAAATGCGTTCCGTCAAAATGCTGTTCCGCCATGCCCCCAGCGTATCCCTCTTTCTCCGCGGCATTCTCTAGGGCCGAATGCCCGGCTACGGCCTGGCAAGGACGCCGCCGGGACATGGACTTTCGCGCATGCAAGAAACCGCCACCCGTGCCACCGCCGCCGGACATCGAAGCCCGCGCCTCCACGCCGTGGACGAGAGGATTTCGCTGGAGACGCTGGCCGTGGGGTCAGATTCTACGAAACGCGGATCCGGAAACTTTGAGCCGTCCCGGACCGGGCTACGCTGGCAGCATGACTGGGATGGCTATCTCCCTCGGGATCCGGATCGCTGCGGTGCTGGCGGTCGCCGCGGCCGCACTTTCCGGCTGCAGCAGCGACGGCAAGGGCACGCCGGCCTGGACGGCAGGCGGCAGCCCGGGCGCAAGCACGGCGTCGGCGGATCCGTCCGCGGGCACCGCCTCGCCCGGCGCGTCGCCGGAGGCCACGGCCTCCGGGACCGGCTCGACGGCGTCCGGCACGGCGGCGCCCGGCTCGACGGCGTCGGCCTGGAAAGTCTTCACGGATCCGGCAAGGAGCGTGAGCTTCGAGCTCCCGCAGGAATGGGTTGCCCAGTCCGTGACACCGGAGCAGGGAAGCATGCCTGGCGCGCTCAAGATCGAGGTCAAGGACGCCAAGGGAGGCTACGTCGCCACGCTGCAGACCGGACTCCAGCCGCAGCCGGTCCCGGCCTGCCCCGATGACGCGGCCAAACCGTACGTCGTCGTGAGCAGCGTGCCGGTGGAACTGCCGCACCGCGGCGGCGAAGGGACCATCGACCCCCACGTCGTGTTCCGGGTGATCCAGGGCTACAAGTTCTTCGGCTCCTACGGCATCACCAACGTGGTGGGCGGCGCCGGGGAAAAGTCCTGCGGGCTGCAGAACGTGGTCCGGGGCCCCGAGGGCAAGGGCGACTATTCCTTCGGCGACCTGACAGTGTTGAAGGTCCTCGCCCCGGACCAAAAGGTGGCCCCGGCAAAGGCCTTCGACACCCTCGACCAGGCAGACAAATACGTCAACCAGGGCTCTGAATTCGCCAATGTCCAGCGGATGCTAATGTCTCTGAAGGTCAAAAACTAGTACCGCACGCCCCGCACACCGACGGGCAGGCGACCGCGGCCGACCTTCTGCCAATCTTCTGCCAATCTGTTGCTTCCTCACACCCCGGAGATCCATGGAACGCTCTGTCGCCGCACGTCTGGCCTTCAAGACCGTGGCCGACACCAAGGTCGCCCTGGCGGTGTCGGTGGCGCGCAACGCCGGCTACAGCGGCTTCGAGGAATCGCTATCCGTGACGGCCGGCGGCGTGGATGTCGCCCTGACGGAGCTCTCGGACCACCACGGCGGGCGGTTCCACTACATGGAATTCGCTGGGCCCGCCGAGGTGCTGGTGGACTACTCCGCCACGGTCGCCGGTTTTGCGCTGCCGGAAGAACCGGGGCTGATGGAACTCATCCGCTACGTGCGGCCCAGCCGTTACGCCGAGTCGGACAGGCTGCTGCCGACCGCCTACGCGGAATTCGGCGGGCTGCTGGGCGTAGAGCTGCTGCACGCCGTTCGCAACTGGGTCTTCAGCGAGCTGCGCTACGTGAGCGGTTCCTCGAGGGGGACCGACGGCGCCGTCGAGACCCTGCTGCACCGCCGCGGGGTCTGCCGGGACTTCGCCCACCTGGCGATTTCGCTGCTCCGGTCCAAGAACGTCCCGGCCCGGCTGGCCGCGGTTTATGCGCCCGGGCTGAGCCCGATGGACTTCCACGCCGTCGCCGAGGCGCACATTAACGGGGCGTGGCACGTCATTGACCCCACAGGTCTGGCGCCGCGCGCGAGCATGCTCCGGATCACGGCCGGCCGCGATTCCTCCGACACGGCCTTCCTGTCCACGGTGGGCGGCAGCCTGGTACTCAAGGAACTCAAGGTCACGGCGATCGTCCACGGCGAACTGCCGGAGGAGGATCCGGCGGAGCTCGTCGCCATCCACTAGCGACGGCGCCGGGAGGCGCCGTCGCGGTCCCATCTCCGGTCCTCAGCGGGTGGCCACCGAGGCCCGCAGCTTCTCCGTCAGCCGCAGCAGCTCCTGCTGTTCGGCGGCCGTGAGGGCCGGGACCACGAGCGCGGCGATGTCGCGGACATGTTCCCGGCCGATCTGCTTCTGGAGCTCCCAGCCGGCTTCAGTGAGCTTGATCAGGACTCCGCGGCCGTCGTTGGGGGCCGGCATCCGCTCCACGAATCCGCGCTTTTCGAGCCGTTCCACGAGCCGGCTCAGGCTGGACTGGCTCAGCAGGACGTGGTCGTTGAGCTCGTTCAGGCGGAGCCACCCGGACGGGCAGCGGGAGAGGGTGAACAGCACGTCGTACTCGTTGAGGGCGAGGTTCTTGAACGCCGGGCCCGCCTGCAGCCTGCGCATCACGGCCACCTGGGCGCGGAACAGGGATTCCCAGGTCTCCGCGGCCAGGCGCACCGGCGATTCTGTGGTCTTGGCGGACATCACGCTTCCTGGCTGGCGGTTTCGCTGGAAGGCTGGCCGGCTCCGGTCAGGGAGGCTGCGGGCAGGGATGCTGCGGGCAGCGACGCTGCAACGCGTCCGGCATGGGTGGGCGGTTCCGGAACACGGGCCGGGGTGAGGGCGGCGTATTCCTTCCGCAGCACCGGCAGCACGTCTTCGCCGAACAGGTCAAGCTGCTCCAGCACTGTCTTCAGCGGCAGGCCCGCGTGGTCCACCAGGAACAGTTGGCGCTGGTAGTCGCCGAAGTACTCACGGAAGGCGAGGGTCTTCTCGATGACCTCCTGCGGGCTGCCGACGGTCAGCGGGGTCTGCGAGGTGAAGTCCTCGAGCGACGGGCCGTGGCCGTAGACCGGGGCGTTGTCGAAGTACGGGCGGAACTCCTTGACGGCGTCCTGGGAGTTTTTCCGCATGAAGAACTGGCCGCCGAGGCCCACGATCGCCTGGTCTGCCTTGCCGTGCCCGTAGTGCTCGTAGCGTTCGCGGTAGAGGCTGATCAGCTGCTGGTAGTGCTCCTTGGGCCAGAAGATGTTGTTCGCGAAGAAGCCGTCGCCGTAGTAGGCGGCCACTTCGGCGATCTGCGGCGTGCGGATGGAGCCGTGCCACACGAAGGGGGCGACGCCGTCGAGCGGGCGCGGTGTCGAGGTGAAGTTCTGCAGCGGGGTACGGAACTTGCCTGACCAGTTGACGGTGTCCTCGTCCCAGAGGCGGCGCAGCAGGCTGTAGTTCTCGATCGCGAGTTCGATCCCGTCCTGGATGTTCTTGCCGAACCAGGGGTAGACGGGGGCGGTGTTACCGCGGCCCAGGACCAGGTCCACGCGGCCGTCGGAGAGGTGCTGGAGCATCGCGAAGTCCTCGGCGATCTTCACCGGGTCATTCGTGGTGATGAGCGTGGTGGCCGTGGACAGGATGATGCGCTCTGTCTGGGCCGCGATGTAGGCCAGGGTGGTGGTGGGGGAGGAAGAGAAGAACGGCCGGTTGTGGTGCTCGCCGATGGCGTAGACATCCATGCCGATTTCTTCGACCTTCTTGGCGATCGCCACGGACGCCTTGATGCGCTCGTGCTCCGTGGGGGTGCGGCCCGTGGTGGGGTCGGTGGTGATGTCGCTGACGCTGAATACGCCGATCTGCATGATGTGCCTTTCCGTGGCCGGTCTGATCCGGAAGCTGTTTCCAGTGTAGCCGATTTACATGCATTTGCATGTATCCTCCTGTACAACGCCCGCAACGGCCGGATATTCCCGCCGCCGTTCCACCGTGTGGGCAGGCGCGGGGAAACCCGGCCCGGCGCTGCACGGCTACGGCCTGGGCTTGCGCACCGGCTAGGTCTCGATCATCATCGGCGTCTATGCGCCGGCCCTGCCGGTGGGTGCCCTGCTCTACCCGCTCGTGACCCGGCGGCTCATGCCGCGCTGGACCCTTGTGGGCGCCACCGCGTTGGACCCTTGTGGGCCTGGGCTACTTGTTGTTCCTGCCCTTACCACGGCAGCCTGGCCGAAGCGCTGGCGAACATGGCGGTGGCTCCGGAGCGCTGGTCGCGACACTGCCCCCGGCGGCCGCAGCCGCGGCGCTGGTCCTGGTGCCGCGGCTGGCATACTCCGACCCGGCTCCCGTCGTCGTCGTCCCTGCCCGGGCCGGTTGAGCTGGCAGTAAACGTCGTGCTGAGCCGATCTTGGCGACGTTAAGTGCCAGCTCAACGGAGGGGCCAGGGCTGGGTGGGCCGGAGGGGCTAGTGCGAGCCGGTCGGGAGGGGAAGCTCTTCGGAATCAGGGTCGAAGTCGGTGTGAGAACCGGCCTCCGCATCCGGCGGCGTGGGCTTTGCCCGGCGGCCTCGGGTGGCGGGGACCGGCGGGGCAGCATCGGCCTTCTGCAGCGCCCGCTTCTCGCGCCGTCCTTCCACCAGCCGGTAGAGCACCGGCACCAAAACCAGCGTCAGGGCGGTGGAGGAGATGAGTCCGCCGATCACCACGATCGCGAGCGGCTGCGAGATGAAACCGCCGCCCCCGGTCAGGCCCAGCGCCATCGGCGTCAGCGCGAACACGGTGGCCAGGGCCGTCATCAGGATCGGCCGGAGCCGCTGGCGGGCGCCATGGGTGATGGCCTCGGCCACGTTCATTCCTGGCGCGCCGTTGCGCGGCTGGCGGTACTGGTTGATGAGGTCGATCAGCACGATCGCGTTCGTCACCACGATGCCCACGAGCATCAGCATCCCGATCAGTGACGGCAGGCCCAGCGGCACACCGGTCACGAGCAGCAGGGCGATGGCCCCGGTGGCGGCGAACGGGACGGAGACCAGCAGGATCAGCGGCTGCACGAGGGACTTGAACGCTGCCACCATGATCACGTAGACAATGGCGATGGCTGCCAGCAGCGCCAGTCCAAGCTGTCCGAAGGACTCGGCCTGCTGCGTCGTCGCGCCGCCGATCGTGGCGGTGACGCCGGGCGGCAGCCCGACGGTCTTGAGCCGGGCCTGCACTTCTGTGCTCACCGCGCCGAGGTTGGAGCCCGACGGCGTGACGGACACCCGTGCGGTCCGCTGGCCGTTGCTGGCGGTGATGGAGACAGGCACGTCCACCTGCTGTACGGAGGCGATGCTGCCCAAGGGAACCGTTCCTGCCGCCGCGGGCAGCGGGATGGCCCGGACGGCATCGATGCTCGTGAAGCGGGTGCCTTCGCCGATCCGCACCGGGAAGTCGTTGGTGTCGATGCGGACGGTTCCGGCCGGGATCGGGCTGATGGTGGAAGCCAGCACGCCGGCGACCTGTTCCTCGTTGAGGCCTGCGGCAACGGCCTTGACACGGTCCACCTTCACCTGGACCACGGGCTGGCTGGCGGCCAGGTTGGTGGCGACCTCGCTGCTGCCGGGCACCCCGTCCAGGGCCTTGACCAGCGCATCGCTGGCGGTGCGGAGATCGGCCGTGGTCGCGGCCTTGAGCGTGATGTCGACCGTCGAGCTCGTGCCGAAGCCGCCCTGCTGGGAACCGACGGTGATCTTGCCGGCGTCGGGGACCCTGGCGAGCTCGTTGCGGACGGTGTCCTGAAGCTTGCCCTGGTTGGCCTTCCCGTCGGTCACCACGGTAAAGCTGGAATAGGAGGCGCCGGCGGAAAGCAGCGCGGAGAAGCCGGTCTGGGCGTTTCCGGTGGTGACCTGGACGTCCTTGATGCCGTCGATGTCACGGAGCACGTCTTCGAGCTTGACGGCGGCGGCACTGGCCTCGGCCAGGCTGGTGCCGGCCGGCAGGACCTGCCGGACGGTCATGCTGTTTTCGCCGGAGCGGCCCAGCAGATCGGTGGCGAGCAGCGGGGTCATGGCGGCGGTGCCGCCCAGCACCAGGACGGCCGCGACGAGGGTGACCACCGGATGTTTCTGGGTCTTGGTCAGGACAGGCAGGTAGCCGCGCTGCAGGAGGGTGCGCTGCTCGGCCTCGTGGGCCTTGGCCGCGATCTCCCGGGCGGAGGCTTCCGGGGCGCCCCCGCCGCCGGTTTCCGAGGCGCCGGACACGGCGGGCGTCCGCAGGAACCAGTACGCCAGCACCGGGACGATCGTCAGCGAGACGAGCAGCGAGGACAGCAGCGCGATGGTCACGGTGAGCGCGAAGGGGCGGAAGAGCTCCCCGGCGAGGCCTGCGACGAAGGCGATCGGCAGGAACACGGCCACGGTGGTCAGTGTCGACGCCGTGATGGCGCCGGCGACCTCGCGAATGGAGGTCAGGATGGCGGTGATCTTCTGCTCGCCGTAACTGAGGTGGCGTTTGATGTTCTCAATGACCACGATCGAGTCGTCCACCACCCGGCCGATCGCGATGGTGAGTGCCCCCAGGGTCAGGATGTTCAGCGAGTAGCCGGTGGCCGAAAGCCCGATGAACGTGATCAGCAGGGACAGCGGGATGGACACGGCGGTCACCAGGGTGGAGCGGACGGACATCAGGAACACGAGGATCACCGCGACGGCGAAGCCCAGGCCCAGCAGGCCCTCGGTGGTGAGGTCCTTGATGGACTTCTCGATGAACGGCGCCTGATCGAAGATCGGGGTGAACTTCGCGTTGGAGCCCAGCTCGGCCTCCAGCTGGGGGATGGAGTCCTTCACCGCGTGGGAAATGCCCACCGTGTCGCCCTCGGGCTTTTTGGTGACGGACAGGGCCAGGGTTTCTTTGCCGTTGGTCCGGGTGATCGAGGTGCGGGCGTCCTCGGTGATGCTGACGTCAGCAACGCTGCCGATCGTGGCGGCGTTCCTGGCGCCGGACAAGGGGAGGGCCTTGATCGCGTCGAGCGAGTCCACCGGGCTGCCGATCTGCAGCGAAAGCGTCTTGCCCTGTTCCTCGATGGTGCCGGCCGGAACGAGGGCGCCGTTGTTCTTCAGAGCATTGCTGATCGATTGGATGCTCGCCCCGGACGCCGCCATGGCGTCGGCGCGGGGGAGGATGCCGATGTGCTGGGTGGCGCCGCCGGTCACCTCGGCGCCGCGGACGCCGTCGAGCTTCTGCAGCCGCGGCACGCTGAGCCGGGCGAGATCGGCGTTCAGCTCGCTGAGCGGTTTGTCCGAGGACACGGCGAGGAAGACGATCGGGAAATCGCTGATGCTGCCGGCGATGGCCTGCGGCTGGACGTCCTCCGGCAGGGACCGCTTGGCGTTGGAGATGGAGCGGTCGATCTGGTTCCGGGCACGGTCCAGATTGGAGCCGTAGGTGAACACCATGCTGATCTGGGACACGCCGTTGCGCGAGGTCGACGACGTCGACTCCAGGCCCTCGACGCCCTTCAGCGCTGTCTCCAGCGGTCCGCTGATCTGCTTGTCCACGACTTCCGGCGAGGCCCCCGGCATCGAGGTGATGACCGTGATCTGCGGGAACTCGATGGACGGGATGAGCTCCTGCTTGAGCGAGGACATCGTGATCACGCCGAAGACCGACGCGAACACGGTGATCAGCGCGATCAGTGCCCGGTTTGCCAGGGACAGCTTTGCCAGCCGGAACATCTTATGGTCTCCTGATGGGTCGACGGAGGTACTTCAACGGGGTTAAACCTGAAAAGGGATCAAACCTGCCGCAACCCGGAGGGGGGGCATCAGCTCCGTGCGGCGCCGACCGGTTCGAGCTGCAGGGCCTTGGCCGTCCCGGCTTCCAGCCGGGCGGCGAGTTCCGGGTTCTCGTTGAGCTTGACGCCGTAGCCGGGCATCATCTCCTTGAACTTGGACTGCCAGCCCTTGAAATTCTTCGGGAAGGACTTCTGCAGCAGCTCGATCATGATCGGCACTGCGGTGGATGCGCCCGGGGACGCCCCGAGCAGGGCGCCGATGGAGCCGTCGCGTCCGGCGATGACCTCGGTGCCGAACTGCAGCACGCCGCCCTTCTTCGGATCCTTCTTGATGATCTGGACACGCTGGCCGGCCGTGATGAGTTCCCAGTCGCCGTCCTGGGCTTCCGGGTAATACTCGCGCAGGGCCTCCACCTTGGCGCCGTGCCGCTTGGCAACTTCCCTAACCAGGTATGCGGTGAGGTCCATGTTGTCCCTGCCCACGGCCAGCATCGGAATGATGTTGGAGGGCCGGATGGACAGCGGCAGGTCCAGGTACGAGCCGTTCTTCAGGAAGTTCGTCGAGAAACCGGCGTACGGGCCGAACAGCAGCGAACGCTTGCCGTTGACGTAGCGGGTGTCCAGGTGCGGCACGGACATCGGCGGGGCGCCGACGGAGGCCTGGCCGTAGACCTTGGCGCTGTGCTGCGCCGCGAGCGTCTCGTCGGTGCAGCGGAAGAACTGGCCGGAGACGGGGAATCCGCCGTAGCCCTTGCTTTCCGGGATGCCCGAGGCCTGCAGCAGGTGCAGTGCGCCGCCGCCGGCCCCCACGAAGACGAACTTCGCGTGGATCGAGCCGTGCTCACCGGACTGCGGGTGCTTGAGCGCGAGGTCCCAGCCGCCGTCGGACGCGCGCTTGATGCCGGAGACGTCGTGGCCGTAGTTGACCTCCACGCCGTTGTTGCCGAGGTAGCCGGTCAGCTCGCGGGTCAGGGCACCGAAGTCGACGTCGGTTCCCTCCGCCGCGCGGGTTGCCGCGATGCGCTGCTTCGGGTCGCGGCCCTTGACGATGAGGGGGGCCCACTTGGCGATCTGGGCGTGGTCATCGGAGTACTCCATGGACCGGAACAGCGGGTTCGGCTTGAGCGCCTCGTAGCGGGTGCGCAGGAACTTGGCGTTGGCTTCGCCGATCACGAAGCTCATGTGCGGAACCGTGTTGATGAAGCCCTTGGGTGAGCCGATCAGCCCGTTGGTGACCAGGTGGGACCAGAACTGCCGGGAGAGCTGGAACTGCTCGTTGATGAGCAGGGCCTTGGAAGGATCCACTGAGCCGTCTTTGGCGGCGGGTGAGTAATTAAGCTCACACAGTGCGGCGTGCCCGGTGCCTGCGTTGTTCCACGGTCCGGAGCTTTCCAGGCCCGGTTCGTCCAGCTTTTCGAAGAGGGAAATGGTCCAGTCCGGCTCGAGCTGCTTGAGGAAGGCGCCCAGCGTGGCGCTCATGATGCCGCCGCCAATCAGGACGACGTCGGCATGTTGGGTCTTGGAAATGAAGGTCACAATCAGTCTCCGATAGCAGCGGGTCTGGCTGTCACAGAATATCCCCGCGTGGCCTACTAACTGAAATTGGGGCTGTCCGTCAAGGCTTTAGCTCGATCTTGGTGAAAACTTCGTTCAGGACCGGCGATGCCGGGTACTTCAGGACTCGGTCGGACAGGGCCAGCGCCGAGATCGGGAAGGCAATCGGAACGGCCGGAACCGTCGCCGCGATCTGCGCATTGATGGTCTGGTACTGCTCGGTCCGCTCCTTGCCGTCAGGCAGGCCGCGGGCCCGGGCGATCTTGGAGAAGACCTGGGGATCCTGGTAGCCGAATTCACCGGTCTTCTCGCCGAACAGCGGACCCACGAAGTTGTCCGGGTCCGCGTAGGAGCCGTTCCAGCCCAGCAGATGGAGGGCATGGTCGCCGGGGGACGTGACCTTCTGCAGGTACCCCTCGGACCAGTCCACCGGCACCGGCTTGATGTTCAGCCCGACGGCGGTCAGCTGACTGCTGATCTCCGCGTACACCTTTTCCGGCGTCGGGAGGTAGGGGCGGGTGACGTTCAGCGGGTAGTAGAACTTCAGTTCCTCGCCCTGATAGCCGGCTTCGGCGAGCAGCTCCTTGGCCTTGGCCGGGTTGTGGCCCAGGGACGGGGCGTTGTTGTTGAAGCCGCTGAGCTTGGGCGGGACGAACTGGGTGGCCTGGGCGGTGTTGTCGATGAAGAACCGCCGGATCAGGGTGTCCTTGTCCAGCGCCATTTCGATGGCCTGCCGGACCTTGAGGTTCTGCAGGATGGGTACTTCCTGATTCATGCCCAGGTACATCACGGAGAAGGGGTCGCGCTGGATGATCTGTTTGCCCCGCTTGACCAACGGGTCGAAGTTTCCCACCGTCACGGTGTCATAGCCATCGATCTTGCCGTCCAGCAGGGCCTGCATCCGCGTTTGCGGGTGATCGTACGTGACGAACTTAATGGTTCCGATCTGGCCCTTGTCTCCCCAGTAGTCCGTGTTGCTGGAGAGCGTGATGCTGCCCTCGTCCCAGGAGCTGAAGACGTAGGGTCCGGTGCCCACCGGGTGCAGCGCGTAGGAGGAGACGGCCTGGCCGTCGCGGCTCTGGTTCAGGACGTCCGCATTTTGCGCGGCGAGTGCCTGGGGCGAGGACATGGCGAAGGCGGGGAGTGTCAGGGCCTGCATGAACCCGGTGAAGGGCTGGGTGAGCTCGATCCGGACGTTGTCCGGGGCCAGTGCGGTGCAGCCCTTGTAGATGGAGAGCGCGGCCTGGTCCGAGTGCGCCTTGAAGACGCCCTTGAAGGTGCTCCCGGTGGACTGCTGCCGGAGGGCCTCCGGGAAGTTGAACCAGCGGTTGAAGTTGCTGCAGACGGAGGCCGCGTCGAACGGGGAACCGTCCTGGAAGGTCACCTTGTCGCGGAGCTTGAAGGTGTAGCTCCGGCCCTCATCGCCGTTCTGCCATTCGGTGGCGAGCAGCGGCGTGGGCTGGCCCGTGGTCTGGTCCACTCCGACGAGTCCTTCCAGCACCTGGCGGGTGATCCTGTAGGACTCCACGTCCGAGACGAGGGCCGGGTCGAGGCCGAGTGGCCGCGAGGCCGTGCCGAACGTGAACACGGCACTGGGGTCGGGGCTGGCGGTGCTTGTCGCGGCAGTCGACGGAGCCGGGCCGGGCGTAGGGGCTCCGGTGCAGGATGCCAGCGGCAGCATGAGTAGGACGGCACCGATACCGGCTGCAACGCGGCGCAAAGTATTGCTGGCCACTGAACTGCTGGGCACTCGTGAATCACCTCTGGGAGTCTGGATGGCCCGCCGGCTGCGGAACAGCCCCAGTCTAATTGACGGCCGGGTCCGTCAGCCCCGGGCAAAGGCGAAGGCCCGCACCATCGGCGCGGGCCTTCGTTTCTCCTAGTTGGTCCAGGGAGTCAGGCTGGAACCGCAGCAGGAGCGCTTCGTGTTGCCTACTTGGGCATCAGGACGGAGTCGATCATGTAGACCGTGGCGTTGGCGGTCTTGACGCCGCCGCAGACCACGTTGGCGTCGTCAACCTTGAGTGCGTCCTTGGTGCCGGTGACCGTCACGGAACCGCCCTCAACAGTCTTGTGCGTGCCCACGATCTTGTCCGGGCTGATCTTGCCGGGAACCACGTGGTAGGTCAGGATCTTGCTCAGGAGGGCGTCGTCGGTCTTGAGAGTCTCGATGGTGGCGGCGTCGATCTTCTTGAACGCGTCATCCGTCGGGGCGAAGACCGTGAATTCGCTGCCGTTCAGGGTGTCTACCAGGTCCACCTTGGGGTTGAGCTTGCCGGAGACGGCGGCGGTCAGGGTGGTCAGGATCGGGTTGTTGGAAGCGGCGGTGGCTACCGGATCGAGGGCCATCCCGGATACCGAGCCGGCGCCGCTGGGAACCTGGGCGGCGTAGCCGGCACAGCCGGCACCGACGAGGTCGGCGGCCGGATCCATGGCGGCGGCGGAGGAGCTCTTGGACGGCGACGGCGCCATGCTGGAGGCCGACGGCGTGGAAGCCGGAGCCGACGAGCTGGGCGCCGTGCTGCTGGAACCGCCACAGGCAGTGAGGCTGAGCATGGCCGAAGCAGCGATACCTGCAACGGCGAAAGTCGTGCGCTTGATGGTCTGCATTTTTGGTTTCTCCTTTGTTGTGCCGATCGTTGCCTGCGGCGTACTTTGCCGCTCTGGCCCTTTTCCGACTGGTTGGGCACCGACCCGTGGTTGGTGTCTCAATGGGTATTCGCGGGGTCGGAGGAAACGGATGGGTGCAGTGTTGAAATTCTTTTTCGGACGGCGGACGGCAGCCTGATATCCGCTTTTAACAGAGAGAACCCCGGTCCGAAGACCGGGGTTCTCTCTGTGATCTGTGCGCAAGGGGGGATTTGAACCCCCACGCCCGAAGGCACAGGAACCTAAATCCTGCGTGTCTGCCAATTTCACCACTCGCGCGCGGCGCCGGCCGTTGCGGGTCAGTTGACCCTCGACGGCGGATGCCAAGGCTCCATCATACCGTTGACCGGCACAGTTCGCCGGTTGCCTTCACCTGCAGCGGACGTCCCGGGCCAGTGCCGGCTTAGGCGTCCACCTTCAAGTCCCGGCGGAGCTTCGCTACGTGGCCGGTGGCGCGCACGTTGTACTGCGCCACGACGACCCTGCCCTCCGGATCGACGACGACGGTGGACCGGATGAGCCCGTCGTAGGTGCGGCCGTAGTTCTTTTTCTCACCCCAGGCCGCGTAGGCCTCGGCCACGGCGTGGTCCTCGTCGGAGAGCAAGGGAAACGTCAGTCCCTCCGTTGCGGCGAACGTGGCGAGCTTGCCGACCGCGTCGGGGGAGATCCCCACCACGTCATAACCGGCCTGCTGCAGGGACGCCAGGGAGTCCCGGAAATCGCAGGCCTGCTTGGTGCACCCGGGAGTGGAAGCGGCCGGGTAGAAGTAGATCACCGTGCTGCGGCCCCGGAAGTCGCGCAGGCTGACATCCTCCCCGTCCGAATTTTTCAGCGTGAAGTCCGGTGCCGGGGTTCCGGGAATGAGTCGTTGAGGCAAGTTATTCTCCTTCGCAGGGTGCGGGTACACCAGCCTAATGAGCGTTCGTGCGGGCGGCGAATCCGCCGCTCGCTATACTCATTGATATGCCTGATATGGATCGCTGGCCCACTGGGCGCCTATTGTCCACGGCGGCACGCCTTGTTGAGCACTCCTGGAACGAAAAGTTGGGGGCCATCGGCCTGACGCACGCCGGGGTCATCGCCATTGAAGTGCTCTCCGTCAACGGACCCATGACGCAGGCCCAACTGGCCCAACTGGTTCGGGTTCAAGCTCAGACCATGGGGAAGACGCTGAGCCGATTGGAAACGCACGGCCACATTTCCCGGCAACGCAGCACTTCCGACCGACGCAGTCACGTCGTGTCCCTGACGGACCGGGGCCGCGAGGCTGTCGCCGAAGCCGCGGACATGGAGCGCGCCGTGCTGGCCGCCGCCTCGATTGACCCAGACGTACTGCGGCAGGAACTCCAAGCCGTCGTCAGAGAGCTGGCCACGCATATTTCCTCTCCAGAAGCCAAGGCCATCGTCACCGTCACGGAGCCCGGCATAGCCGTCGAGGCGACCCGGCTCAACTGAGTTCCCGATCCGCGGATGCGTCTATCCCGGAACCGGCCTCGCCTTCTTCAACGAATACCACCACATGGACCTACGACGCCGAAGACGCGCACCGCGCCGGTTCGTCGCCTTGGCGTTAGGCGTGTCCCTCACCCGCCCGCCCGCCGGCGGCACCTAGGCTCATGTCATGGACGCGAACCCTCCTGTGGAGCTGGAAGGGCAGACCTCGATAAACGAGCTGCTCGACGATCCCATCGGCACCGTCCCGGTCCAGCTGCCGCTGCCGATCCATTTCGCCTGGGAAGTGGCAGGCCGCCGCGTGTCCTAAAAGCCTGGGCAGCCAGGAATCCGTGACGCCAGCAACCAGTCACTCCTGACGAACCAAGGACACAACAAAAACCCCGTCCCGACGAGCTTTTCAGCCTGTCAGGACGGGGTTTTCTTTGGTGCACCCCCCGGGACTCGAACCCGGAACCCATTGATTAAGAGTCAATTGCTCTGCCAGTTGAGCTAGAGGTGCAGCTGTTGTTTTCGTTCATCGGGGGCTTTTTGTTTCCCTCGTTGTTCTCCGCAACGACATGAAACTCTACACGAGTTTGGACACACTGTGAAATCGGCGAGGGGTGCCACGGGTGGCCCTAGCCGGGGAGCTCCAAAATCAGTACAAAATCAGGGTTTTGGTTGTTGCTGAGCACCCACAGACGGCCGTCCGGAGCCAGTGAAACGTCCCGGATCCGCCCGTACGTCCGCGTGAAATAGCCCACAGGGTCGGCGGCGAACTCGCCGCGGAGAGGCACGGTCCAGACGCGCTGGCCGCGAAGGGCACCCATATACGCCGTATCCCCGACGATTTCGAGTCCGCTGGGGGAGGAGTCCGCCGTCGACGGCCACACGACCTTGGCGTCCAGGAAGCCGGCGCGGTGCGGGGCCCCGGTCACCTCCGGCCAGCCGTAGTTGCCGCCGGGCACAATCAGGTTGAGCTCGTCATCCACGTCGGGACCGAACTCGCTGGCCCACAGCCTGCCCGCACTGTCCCAGGCCAGGCCTTGGACGTTGCGGTGGCCGAAGCTGTAGACCGGGTTGTCGCCGAACGGGTTCCCCGGGGCGGGACGGCCTTCGGGAGTGATCCGCAGGATCTTCCCGCCCAGTGCCTTCGGATCCTGGGGCTGTTCGCGCCGTTGCGAATCGCCCGTCCCGACGTAGAGGTACCCGTCGGGTCCGAACCGGATCCTTCCGCCGTTGTGCGTCGACGCCTTCGGGATCCCGGTGAAGATGATCTCGGGGGCGCCGAGCTGCAGTTGGCCGTTGCCTTCGTCGACGCGGAGGCGGGCGATTCTGTTGTCCCCCGCGGCTGTGAAGTAGGCGTACAGGTAGCGATCGGCAGCGAAGTCCGGGGAGAGAGCCAGTCCCAGCAGCCCGCCTTCGCCGCCGGGCACGACGCCGGGCACCTTGCCCAGCGTTCCGGCCGGGCTGTCGCCGGCGGCGCCGGCGGTCCCGGAACCAGCACTGACCGTTCTGAGCAGGGCACTGTCACGTTCGGAAATGATGGCCGTGCCGTCGGGCAGGAAAACCGTGGACCACGGCACCTGGAGCCCAGCATTTATTCTGCCAGCGACCGTCGGCTGGCCGGCCGGAGCTGCTGCGGAACTGCTCGCGGCGGCGGGGCTGCCGCTTGCCGGCTGCGGGGAGCCCGCGGACGCGGTGCCCGGCGTTCCGCTGCCGCCCGGGGTGCATGCAGCCAGCAGGATCGTCGCCGCAGCCACCAATGCCGCCCTGGCGTGCCTGCCCGGACGGCGACTGCCCCGGAGGTGCCCGGGGTACGAGAAAAGGCGGGACACGGGTGTTTGCCCGCGTCCCGCCCCCGTGCCGTTCATCAGCTCTCCCAGTCCTGTGCGCCGGTGACCGCGGCCCGCCCGCCGGACCCTACTGCCGTGACCGGCGGGGCGGGCGGAAGCCGGCGGCTTCGGCATGGGCTGCGGACAGGAACCACACCTCCGCCCGGGTTTCTTCGAAGAAGGGGCTGGTCTCGTCGTGGTAGATCATCGAGGAAGCATTGCCCTTGACGGTGAAGCCAGCCGGACCGCTGCCGTCCGCCGCGGGTGCCGCCGATCCCTCCCCGTAGGGCTGATCCAGGGCGAGGTGCCCCGACGGCTCCGCGGAGTGGCTGGCGAATCCCTCAGAGGCGGCTGCCGACGACGCCGTCTGCTGCGTTTCAGCCTGCGCCTGCGGTTCCCGGGATGGGGCGGGCGCGGATGTGTCTCCTTCCTCCAGGAGACCAGCCTCGGCCGCGGCCGATTCCGCACCGGGAAGGGTAGGAGCATGCGTTTGGGTGTATTCGGGGTGATGCACGGGTGCGTTTTCCGCCGCGGCGGCATCCGCTCCTGTCGGCGTCATACGCTCTCCCTGGCCGGCGTGCGCTCCGGACAAGGGCTCGTGATGGACGGGGGCGTGCGGTTCGGCCGGCGGGGTCTCCGACCACTGGGTCTCCCACTCGGCCGGCGCGGTCCCGGCGGCTCCGCGGCCGCCGTCGGAAGTCTCCATGGCAGGCTCTTGGGCGGACGGCCTGGCCGCCGCGGAGTCCTGTGCGGTGGTAGGCGCCGCGGGCTCGGCGTTGCTGAATCCTGCAGCTGTCGGTATGCCGGTGGTGGCGGCCGCAACGGCCGACGCCGCGGCGCTTCCGCCGGACAGGGCGCCGTCGTGCGTGCCGTTGCCCTGGGGAGCCTGCGGTGACGCGTCGGCGCCTGGGCGGCCGGCCGTTCCCGCCCCCGCATTCGCGCCTGTCCCTGCATCCGAGGTGCCCGTGCCGCTACGGGAATTGCGGTTCAACAGCCACCAGACGATGGCGACAATCACCACGATGACGATGAGCCAGATAATCCAATCCATAGCAGAACCCTTCTGTCCAGGAGGCAAGGTTGCCGTTGCTTGACCGTACGTCTGCCTTAGGCGGCTGTCCACCCTCCCGGCACCCGGCCTGTAGCCTCTGTTCATGGATTTCAAGAGACTGCGGATTCTCCGGGAGCTCGCCGACCGCGGCACGGTTGGCGCCACTGCCGAGGCGATGAACGTGACGCCCTCGGCCGTCTCCCAGCAGCTCAAGACCCTGCAGGAGGAACTGGGGGTGGTCCTCGTGGAGAAGTCCGGCAGGGGAGTGCGCCTGACCGAGGCGGGGCTGGCCATGGCCTCGGCAGCGGCAGAGGTGTCCACTGCGATGGCGCGCGCGGAAGCCACCATCGACACCTACCGGCTGGGCTGGCAGACGCACGTCAAGGCCGCCTTCTTCCCGAGTGCCGCGGAGATGTTCCTGCCGGGGCTGTTGCACCGGGTCAAGGCGATCGACGGGCTCCGCTTCGAGGCCCACTTCGAGGACCCGAACGTCGCCGGATTCGCGGGGCTGACGGCGGACTACGACATCGTCCTGGCCCACAGCGTCGACGGCCCGGACGTCTTTGCCCGGCTGGGACTTGTTGTGGAGCCTTTGCTGGACGAGCCGCTGGACGTCGCCATGCCGGCAGGCCATGTCCTCGCCGGCAAGGACACGCTGTGCGCGCAGGATGTCATCGGACATCCCTGGATGGGAGTGCCCAACGGCTTCCCGTTCGATACCGTGCTGCGGCAGATCGAGGTGCAGGCGGATTCACCGGCCGTCCGCGCCCAGCTCTACCCCGATCTCCGCGTGCTGGAGGCCCTCGTCAGCGCGGGGCACGGATTGAGCCTGCTGCCGCGCTACACGGCGTTGAAGAACCAGGGCAAGGGCTTCGTCCTGCGGCCGCTGGCCGGGGTCAAGGCCAGCCGCAGCATCGTCGCCCTGGCGCGCCCCGACGTCGCGGCCCGGACCACCATCCAGCAGGTGCTGTCCCTGCTCAAAGCCGAGGCACAGGCCGTTGCCGAGGCCCCGGAACTGCGTGACGCTGCCCACCTCAACTGACCTTGCCCACCTCAACTGACGCGGAGCAAAGTACTGATTCCATCAGGTGAGACGAGAGTCCACTATTTGATCGAAATATTCCCGGTTTTCCGCTTAATCCGCCTGTTCAGGTCGTTGCCGTCCTCGGGGGAGCCCTAGACTTTGAGCCATGAGTGAGGACACCCAAACAGCAACAGACGCCAAACCTGACATCAAACCCCGTAGCCGGGTGGTCACCGACGGTATCCACGCCGCGCCCTCGCGTGGCATGTTACGGGCGGTCGGCATGGGCGACGACGACTTCGCAAAGCCGCAGATCGGCGTCGCCAGTTCCTGGAATGAAATCACTCCCTGCAACCTGTCCCTGAACCGGCTGGCCCAGGGCGCCAAGGAAGGCGTCCACGCAGGCGGCGGGTTCCCGATGCAGTTCGGCACCATCTCCGTCTCCGACGGCATCTCCATGGGCCACGAAGGCATGCACTTCTCCCTCGTGTCCCGCGAAGTGATCGCCGACTCCGTGGAAACCGTCATGCAGGCCGAGCGCATCGACGGCTCGGTCCTGCTGGCCGGCTGTGACAAGTCCCTGCCCGGCATGCTCATGGCCGCCGCCCGCCTGGACCTGGCCAGCGTTTTCCTCTACGCCGGGTCCATCATGCCGGGCTGGGTCAAGCTTGAGGACGGCTCCGAAAAGGAAGTCACCCTCATTGACGCTTTCGAGGCCGTGGGTGCCTGCGCCGCCGGCAAGATGAGCCTCGGGGACCTGGAACGCATCGAAAAGGCCATCTGTCCCGGCGAAGGCGCCTGCGGCGGTATGTACACGGCCAACACTATGGCCTGCATCGGCGAGGCACTGGGCATGTCCCTGCCCGGCTCCGCAGCTCCGCCCTCCGCGGACCGCCGCCGCGATGCCTTTGCGCACAAGTCCGGCGAAGCCGTGGTCAACCTCCTGCGCCTGGGCATCACCGCGCGCGACATCATGACCAAGAAGGCCTTCGAGAACGCGATCGCCGTCACCATGGCCTTCGGCGGCTCCACCAACGCCGTGCTGCACCTGCTGGCCATCGCCCGCGAAGCCGAAGTCGAGCTCAACCTCGAGGACTTCAACCGCATCGGCGACAAGATCCCGCACCTCGGCGACCTCAAGCCCTTCGGCCGCTACGTCATGACGGACGTGGACAAGATCGGCGGCGTGCCGGTCATCATGCGAGCACTGCTCGACGCCGGGCTGCTGCACGGCGACTGCCTCACCGTCACCGGCAAGACCGTTGCCGAGAACCTCGCCGCGATCAACCCGCCGGACCTGGACGGCAAGATCCTGCGCGCCCTGGACAACCCGATCCACAAGACCGGTGGCATCACTATCCTGCACGGGTCCATGGCCCCCGAGGGTGCCGTGGTCAAGAGCGCCGGCTTCGACGCCGACGTCTTTGAGGGCACCGCGCGCGTGTTCGAACGCGAACAGGGCGCCCTGGATGCCCTGGACAAGGGCGGGATCAAGGCGGGCGACGTCGTCGTCATCCGCTACGAAGGCCCCAAGGGCGGCCCCGGCATGCGCGAGATGCTCGCCATCACCGGCGCCATCAAGGGCGCCGGCCTCGGCAAGGACGTCCTGCTGCTGACCGACGGCCGCTTCTCCGGCGGCACAACCGGCCTGTGCATCGGCCACGTGGCACCGGAAGCGGCCGACGGCGGCCCCATCGCCTTCGTCAAGGACGGCGACAAGATCCGCGTGGACATCGCTGCCCGCACCTTCGACCTCCTGGTCGACGAGGCGGAGCTCGAAGGCCGCAAGATCGGCTGGGAGCCGCTCCCGGCCAAGTTCACCAAGGGTGTCCTCGCCAAGTACGCCAAGCTCGTCCACAGCGCCTCCACCGGCGCGTACTGCGGGTAGCGGGTGATTCCTACCCTGGCGATGCGGCGCGGCCGCCGCATCGCCAGGGGCCCTCGGAATCTCCCTTATTAAGCCCTGCCGCCAGTGCGGCAGGGTGACCAGAGGAAACGAAAGAGGGCCAGTACGTGGACAGTGTTGTCCAGATAGTGAGACGGGAGCGGGGCTCGTTGACACCCGTCTCACTAAGAGGGAAAACTGGGGGCATGATCGAGATCGTTACCGCCGGCCTAGTCGTCGTCCTTGCCAAGCGCGTGGCTCAATAGCCGCAACTGGTAACGAACCGTCACGCGCAACCCCTCGAAGAGCCGTCAGGCTGAGGGGTTTTTTTATTTCCGCACCACCTGCATCACCCGCACCAGAGATTTCCCGCAGTTCCACGATCAGAGATGATCACCACAGCAGATCCCCAAAGGAAGAGTCCGATGAGCAAAGGATCGCCGATCAGCCCCTCGCTGATGGCCACGAAGTCCGCTGGAGCCCCCAAGGCTCCGGACCGCGTCGAACGTCCGGCTGATGCCGGCGTCGACACTGCTGCTGCCGTCTCTCCTGTCCTCGGGCCGAACAACGTCGTACCCCCGACGGTGATGACCGGCTCACAAGCAATTGTCCGCTCGCTCGAAGAACTCGGCGTCGACGATATTTTTGGTTTGCCCGGTGGCGCGATCCTGCCCACCTATGACCCCTTGATGGCTTCCCGAATGAACCACATTCTGGTCCGTCATGAACAGGGAGCCGGCCACGCCGCGCAAGGCTACGCCATGGTCACCGGACGGGTCGGCGTCTGCATCGCCACCTCGGGCCCGGGTGCCACAAACCTCGTTACCGCCATCATGGATGCCCACATGGACTCCGTGCCGCTCGTTGCCATCACCGGCCAGGTGTCCAGCGCCGTGATCGGCACGGATGCCTTCCAGGAAGCGGACATCGTGGGCATCACCATGCCGATCACGAAGCACTCCTTCCTGGTCACCAACGCCCAGGATATTCCGCATGTCATGGCCGAGGCCTTCCACCTCGCGTCCTCGGGCCGCCCCGGCCCGGTGCTGGTGGACATCGCCAAGGATGCCCAGCAGGGACAGATGACGTTCTCCTGGCCGCCAAAAATCGATCTGCCGGGATACCGGCCGGTCACCCGCGGCCACAACAAGCAGGTCCGCGAAGCCGCCAAGCTCATTGCCGCAGCCAGCAAGCCGGTCCTGTACGTCGGCGGCGGTGTGGTCAAGGCGCACGCCTCTGCCGAGCTCCGCGAGCTGGCCGAACTGACAGGTGCACCTGTGGTCACCACTCTGACAGCACGTGGCGCATTCCCGGATTCGCATCACCAGCACGTCGGCATGCCGGGCATGCACGGCACGGTGTCCGCGGTGACGGCGCTGCAGCAGTCCGATCTGCTCATCACCCTGGGAGCACGCTTCGATGACCGGGTGACGGGCATCCTGAAATCCTTCGCGCCGAACGCCAAGGTCATCCACGCGGACATCGATCCGGCGGAAATCTCCAAGAACCGCACGGCCGACGTTCCGATCGTCGGCTCGGTCAAGGAGATCATTCCGGAGCTCACCGAGGCGGTCCGCGCCCAGTTCGAGATTTCCGGTACGCCGGACCTCACCAACTGGTGGGCCTTCCTGAACAACCTTAAGGAGACCTACCCGCTCGGCTGGACCGAACCGGAGGACGGCCTCAGCGCCCCGCAGCGCGTGATCGAACGCATCGGTGCCCTCACCGGCCCCGAGGGCGTGTACGTCGCCGGCGTCGGCCAGCACCAGATGTGGGCCGCCCAGTTCATCAAATACGAGCGCCCGCACGCCTGGCTGAACTCCGGCGGGGCCGGCACCATGGGCTACGCCGTGCCGGCCGCCATGGGCGCCAAGGTGGGCGAACCGGACCGTGTGGTCTGGGCGATCGACGGCGACGGCTGCTTCCAGATGACCAACCAGGAACTGGCCACCTGCGCGATCAACAAGATCCCGATCAAGGTGGCCATCATCAACAACTCCTCGCTGGGCATGGTGCGGCAGTGGCAGACCCTCTTCTATGAGGGCCGCTATTCCAACACCGACCTCAACACCGGCCACGACACCGTCCGGATCCCGGACTTCGTCAAGCTCGCAGACGCCTACGGCTGCGCCGCGTTCCGCTGCGAACGCGACGAGGACATCGACGCCACGATCCAGCAGGCCCTGGCGATCAACGACCGCCCCGTGGTCATCGATTTCGTCGTGAGCCCCAACTCCATGGTGTGGCCGATGGTCCCCGCCGGAGTCAGCAATGACCAGATCCAGGTTGCCCGCAACATGACCCCGGAATGGGAAGAGGAGGACTGAACATGACCCGCCACACACTGTCCGTTCTGGTCGAAGACAAGCCCGGTGTACTGACCCGCGTCGCCAGCCTCTTCGCCCGCCGTGCCTTCAACATCAATTCCCTGGCCGTCGGCCCGACGGAGGTCCCCGGCATGTCCCGGATGACCGTCGTCGTCGACGCCGACGGCGAGCTGATCGAACAAGTCACCAAGCAGCTGAACAAGCTGGTCAACGTGCTCAAGATCGTTGAGCTCACCCCAGAAACTTCCGTACAGCGCGACCACATCCTGGTCAAGGTACGTGCGGATGCCGCAACACGTCTGCAGGTCACCCAGGCTGCAGACCTGTTCCGCGCTTCAGTGGTCGACGTCTCCACAGAGTCGGTAGTCATTGAGGCAACGGGCCACCCCGACAAGCTCAGGGCACTCCTTTCAGTGCTCGAGCCGTTCGGCATCCGCGAAATCGTGCAGTCCGGCACCCTGGCCGTCGGGCGGGGATCCCGCTCCATGAGTGACAGGGCCCTGCGCAGCGCGTAGGGCCGCGTAAGCACCACACGAACACCACACATATTCACCACACACGAGCACCACAGACAAGCCAACACAAGCCAACACAAGAATCCACTTAAAAGGAGACACCCCAGTGACTGAAATGTTTTACGACGACGACGCCGACCTGTCGATCATCCAGGGCCGCACCGTCGCCGTTATCGGTTACGGCTCCCAGGGCCACGCCCACGCCCTCAGCCTGCGCGATTCCGGTGTTGACGTCCGCGTCGGCCTCAAGGACGGCTCCAAGTCCCGCGCCAAGGCCGAGGCCGAGGGCCTGCGCGTCCTGAACGTCGCCGACGCCGTTGCCGAAGCCGACCTCATCATGGTCCTCACCCCGGACCAGGTCCAGCGCCACGTCTACGCCGAGGACATCGCCCCGAACCTGCAGCCCGGCGACGCGCTGTTCTTCGGACACGGCTTCAACATCCGCTACGGCTACATCAAGCCCCCGGCCGACGTGGACGTCGCCCTCGTTGCCCCCAAGGGCCCGGGCCACATCGTACGCCGCGAGTTTGAAGCCGGCCGCGGTGTGCCGGACCTGATCGCCGTCGAGCAGAACCCATCCGGCAAGGCCAAGGAACTGGCCCTGTCCTACGCCAAGGCGATCGGCGGCACCCGCGCGGGTGTCATCGAGACCACCTTCACCGAAGAGACCGAAACCGACCTCTTCGGCGAGCAGGCAGTCCTGTGCGGCGGCGCCTCGCAGTTGATCCAGTACGGCTTCGAGACCCTCACCGAGGCCGGCTACAAGCCCGAGGTCGCCTACTTCGAGGTGCTGCACGAGCTCAAGCTCATTGTGGACCTCATGGTTGAAGGCGGCATCGCCAAGCAGCGCTGGAGCGTCTCGGACACCGCCGAGTACGGTGACTACGTCTCCGGCCCGCGCGTCATCACCCCGGAGGTGAAGGAAAACATGAAGGCTGTCCTCAAGGACATCCAGGACGGCACCTTCGCCAAGCGCTTCATCGACGACCAGGACGCCGGGGCCCCCGAGTTCAAGGCCCTGCGCAAGAAGGGCGAAGACCACCCGATCGAGGCCACCGGCCGCGAACTGCGCAAGCTGTTCTCCTGGATCAAGAATGAAGACGACTACACCGAAGGCTCGGTAGCCCGCTAGGCACCGACCGGCAGGGGAGCCGGACACCATTGACTGGGGTCCGGCTTTCCTGCGGTCCAGCAGCACCTTTTGCACCAGACGTTTCACCAAAATCCCCACCTGAAATACAAGAGAGCTAAAGAGGTCACCGGTGACAAGCACCAAACCTGTAGTACTCCTCGCTGAGGAACTTTCGCCCGCCACGATCGAGGCCCTCGGCCCGGACTTCGAAATCCGGCAGACCGACGGCGCCGACCGTTCCCAGCTGCTCTCTGCGATCGCCGACGTCGACGCGATCCTCGTCCGCTCCGCCACCCAGCTCGACGCCGAGGCGATCGCCGCCGCGAAGAACCTGAAGGTCATCGCCCGCGCCGGCGTGGGCCTGGACAACGTGGACATCAAAGCCGCCACCCTGGCCGGGGTCATGGTGGTCAACGCGCCCACCTCGAACATCGTCTCCGCCGCCGAACTCACCGTCGGCCACATCCTGAGCCTGGCCCGCCACATTCCGCAGGCCAGCGCCGCGCTCAAGGACGGTGAGTGGAAGCGCTCCAAGTACACCGGCATCGAACTGTTCGAGAAGAAGATCGGCATCATCGGCCTCGGCCGGATCGGCGCCCTCGTCGCGGCCCGCCTGAAGGGCTTCGACACCAAGATCCTCGCGTATGACCCCTACATCACCTCCGCCCGGGCCGCCCAGCTCGGCGTGCAGCTGGTGACCCTGGACGAGCTCCTCGCGCAGTCCGACTTCATCACCATCCACATGCCCAAGACCCCGGAAACCGTCGGCATGCTCGGCGCCGACGCCTTCAAGAAAATGAAGAGCACCGCCTACGTCGTCAACGTCGCCCGCGGCGGCCTGGTGGACGAAGAAGCCCTCTACGCGGCGCTGGAGTCGGGCGAGATCGCCGGGGCCGCCGTCGACGTCTTCGTCAAGGAGCCCAGCACGGACCTGCCGTTCTTCAAGCTCGACAACGTGGTGGTGACCCCGCACCTGGGCGCCTCCACCGACGAGGCCCAGGAGAAGGCCGGCGTGTCCGTCGCGAAATCCGTCCGCCTGGCCCTCGCCGGCGAGCTGGTGCCCGACGCCGTCAACGTCGCCGGCGGCGTCATCGACGAGGACGTCCGCCCCGGCATCGCGCTGATCGAGAAGCTGGGCCGCATCTTCACAGCGCTGACCCACGCCTCGCTCACGCAGTTCGACGTCGAGGTGGCCGGCGAAATCTCCTCCCTCGACGTCAAGGTGCTGGAGCTGGCGGCCCTCAAGGGCATCTTCGCCGACGTCGTGACCGAGCACGTCTCCTACGTCAACGCCCCCGTGATCGCCGAGCAGCGCGGCATCAACGTCCGCCTCATCACGACGCCGGACACGGAGTCCTACCGCAACGTCCTGACCCTGCGCGGAGCGCTCAGTGACGGCAGCCAGATCTCGGTAGCCGGGACGCTGACGGGGCCCAAGCAGGTGCAGAAGCTCGTGGGCGTCAACGGCTATGAGGTGGAGATCCCGATCAGCGAGCACCTCGTGGTGGTCGCGTACTCGGACCGCCCCGGCGTGATCGGCACCATCGGGCACATCCTGGGCATGAACAACATCAACATCGCCGGCATGCAGGTGGCGCGCCAGGCGGAGGGCGGCCAGGTGCTGGCCCTGCTGACCATTGACACCGCCGTTCCGCAGCAGGTCCTTGACGCGATCAAGGCCGGAATCGGCGCGGACATGGTCCGCGAGGTCGACCTCGAGGACTGACACCCCCTCTGACACCCCCTCAGCGGGCGCCGGCGGCGGGCAGATCGCTTCCGGCGTCCGCGAAGGAGCGGCCGGTCTGCGTACAATGGCTAGGTCCGAATTTCGGATCCGGCCGGCAGCCCGGCCTTTACTTTTGCACACCCGGCAGGGGACGCCTTCACTTCCGCACGGAATGAATTACGGTGTGCGCACGCAATCCAGCTTTCAGGAGCCCAATGAACGCCGTCCAAAGGTTCATCAGAAGCAGAGTGCTTCTGCTGACCGCGTCCATTTTGATCGTGGCCATGTGCCTTTCGGTCCTCGTCCAGGGGCAGTCGCAGGCTGCGCTGAACCGGACCGTTGACCAGAACTCCCGGGGGCTCTACGACGTGCTCGTCCAGGCGAAGGCCGACGACAACGGCGGCCTGATGCAGCCGGAGATCGCCACCGGCCAGGGCGGCGTCAGCTTCGAGCAGCTGGATTCCATCCGGAAACTCTCCGGCACCTCCGTGGCTGCCCCGATCAGCCTCGTCTCCCGGGTCACCCAGAACCTGGAAGCCCCGCGGCTGGAAGCCACCGACTACCTGGGCTTCAACGCCGGACTGGCCGGCACCGCCGGAGATCCGAGCGCCACCGACCCGAGCAAGTGGCCGGCCGCCGAGTCCGTCCTGTCCGATACGCCCAAGAAGTACCGCCTCACGGCCAGCGCCGTCAGCTCGGACGGACACTCCGACCAGACCCTGTTCAAGACGATGGCCGAGGGCTCACTCGGCAAGGCCAAGCTCATCGAAGAGCAGGTAGCCGGCGGCAAGAACGTCCGCATCGCCGGCCCGGCGGGGGAGACCGGCATCAAGTTCCCCGCCCCCGCCGGAGGCTCGGAGCACAACCTCTTCAACCTCTCCGTCGCGCTGCCGCAGGCGCCCCAGGTGAGCGAATCCGTCGTCGCCGTCGACCCCGTCTCGGAACGCGCCCTGCTCGGCACGGCAGGTGACTTCCTGGCCCCGCTGGAGAAGGCGCCGCCCGCAGACGCCCGCAACGCCGGCGCGATCGGGCGCCACTTCGAAAGCCTTTTCACCAGCGGCATCGGCATGGACGAACTGAAGGAAGGCCCGGACTTCCTCGGCGTCAAGCTCAAGTACTGGGCCCCGCTGATGAGCCAGTACCAGCAGGCGAAGCGCAGCGGACAACTGACCGCCGATTCGCAGGCCATCCCGCTGATCGTCCGCTCGGGCACCTCGCTTGATCTGAAGTACACGGTCAAGATCGAGGAGATCGACGCGTCCGGGAAGGTCACCAAGGACGTCGGCACGGTCACCCGCTCGCTGGACAAGGACTACCTCCCGTTCGTCTCCAAGTCCCCGTTCTCCCTGGCATGGCCTGGTTCCAAGGACCTGTCGCAGCTCATGGGCGACACCGGTACCTTCAGTCAGGGCCTCTACAATCCGGCCACCTGGAGCACCAACTTCGCTTCCGCCCCCAAATACAAGGACGGCGAGACCGCCGGCAACGGTGCCGTGGACAAGAGCGCCACCCCCGGCGAGTGGGTCACCGTGAACCGCCTGCCGGAGAAGGCCGCCAACGGCGACGCCGTCGACCAGACGCAGCGCGAACCTGTTGACGAGCGCTCCTACCGGGACAACCTTGAAACCGGCAAGAAGCTGGCCACGCCGCTCGCCATGGTCTACGGGACCTTCGACGCCGGCCAGGTCAAGGATGCTGCCGGCGACGTCAACCGCCTCCCGCTCGGCGGCTACGATCCGACTCCCTTCACCGTGACGAAGGACGCGTCCGGCAAGGACGTCCAGAACACCGAACTCAAGCCCTCGCTGAGCGCGACCGGCCTGGCAAGCCAGTCCGCCGGTGCCATCACCGACTACTACGGCCTGGCCGCAGCCCGCGGCTTCGAACAGAACGCCAGCGTGATCGATGCCGTGCGCGTCCGCGCCAAGGTGCCCGGCAGCTGGAAGCAGGCGCAACCCGAGGTTGAAAAGCTCGCCAACGAGATCCGCGACATGGGCCTGCAGGCGACAGTCGTTGCCGGTTCCGCCCGCGAGGACGCCGGCATCTTCGTTCCCGGCTACTCCAAGGACGACGCCGGCAAGGAATCCCCGCTCGGCACGGTGCAACAGTCATGGGTCCGGCAGAACGCCGCTGACGCCGTGTCCGGATCGCTGACCGGGACAAACCTGACGTTGCTGTTCATCACACTCTGCGGCGCCGCGCTGCTGACCGGTGCCTCCACGGTAAGCTACGTGCGCAAACGCCGCAGCGAGGCCGGAACCTTGCGTGCCATGGGCTGGACCCAGCGCAAGATCCGCTCCTGGGTGCTGGCAGAATTCGGCGTCGGAGCGGGCCTGCTGGCCATCGCCGGAACTGTCCTCAGCCTGATCAGCTGGAACCTTGCAACAGCGATTGTCTCCGCCTCGGTCGTGGCGCTCTACGTGGGCGCTGCCTTCTTCGCGGCGCAGCAGCTGCGGCACCGTGAGGTCATCGACCAGGAACCGCAGCACGACGAACGCCTCATCGCCGTTGACTCGCCGCTCACCTTTGCCAACCGGCAGCTGAGCACCAACAAGTTCAACACCATCTCCCTGGCCGTCGCCGTCGGCGTCTTCGGGGCGGCGGTGGGCGGGCTGATCGCGCTGCTGATCGACATCCCCCGGGCGGCCGGCGCGAGTGCGCTCGGCGGGCTGGCCGCGGCCAGCATCGCGCTGCCGAGCATCATCCTGGGACTCTCGGGCGTGGCCGTGGGTCTGCTGTTGACGATGGTCACTGGCCGGTTCGAGCTGCAGGCCAAGCGCCAGTACCTCGGCACGCTGCAGGCGATGGGCTGGAACCCCGACATGCTCGGCCAGGTCCGGTTCTTCGAAAACGCCATGGTGGGTGCGGTTGCACTGCCGCTGGGTGTTGTCGGCGCCCTGGGCATCGGCCTGCTCCTCGCTCCCTATGCCGCGCTCTGGGCCGCCATCGCCGGGCTCGTGGCTGTACTCTGCTGGATTCCCATTGCAACGAAAGTGGTCCGATGAATAACGACCTGAACCTTGACCGGGCGGCTCATGACCGAATGACGGCGAGCACCCGTCGCGGGGCCCACAAGACCCGCGCCAACACCATCGTGAAGGCGACGGACCACGCCACGCCGCTGGAGCTGAGCAACATCACCATCCACTACGGCGGCGGCAAGGGCGGCGCGGAAGCGGTCAACGTGGTGGACGACTTCAACATGACGCTGCATGCCGGCGAGATGCACTGCATCGCCGGCCGCAGCGGCTCCGGCAAGACCAGCATCCTGACGGTCGGCGCGGGCCTGACCCTGCCGACGTCGGGCCGGGTGTTCTGGGAAGGCGACTCGCTCGAAAGCATGGGCGACGACGAAATCGCCGACCGCCGCCGGGCCCTGATCGGCTACGTCGACCAGGGCGGTGCCCTCATCGACGGGATGAGCGCCCTGGAGAACGTCCTGCTCCCGGCCGTTCCTGACGGCGAGGTGGACAAGCGCCGCGACATGGCCAAGGACCTTTTGGACCTCGTGGGACTGGGACGGCGCATGCGCCACCGCCCGGCCCAGCTGTCCGGCGGTGAGCGCCAGCGCGTGGCGATCGCCCGGGCCCTGATCCTCGGCACCCGGGTGCTCGTGGTGGACGAACCGACGGCCAGCCTGGACCGCTCCGCGGCCAACCGCATCATCAGCATCCTCAAGGACACCACCTCGGACGGCATCGCCGTCCTGGTCGCTTCACATGACCACGAACTGGTCCGCCAGAGCGATACCCTGACCGAACTGATCTAGGTTAAGCCCGTGACAACTTCTGAAAAGACCCCGTTCTACATCACAACGGCCATCTGTTACCCCAACGGCGTGCCGCACATCGGCCACGCCTATGAGGTCATCGCCACGGACGCGATGGCGCGCTTCAAGCGGCTGGACGGCTATGACGTCTTCTTCATGACGGGCACGGACGAGCACGGCCTCAAGATGCAGCAGACAGCGGAGAAGGAAGGCATCCCGGTCAAGGAGCTTGCCGACCGCAACTCGGCCGCGTTCCGCCAGATGAGCGATGACCTGGGCATCTCCCTGAGCCGCTTCATCCGCACCACCGATCCGGACCACTACGAGGCGGCCAAGGCTCTCTGGCAGCGGATGGAAGCCAACGGGGACATCTACCTGTCCAAGTACACCGGCTGGTACTCCGTCCGGGACGAGCGGTACTTCGTGGAGGACGAGACCGAGGTGCAGGCCGACGGCCTGCGCTACGCGCGCGAAACCGGCACCGAAGTCACCTGGACCGAAGAGGAAAGCTATTTCTTCAAGCTCTCTTCCTTCCAGGACAGGCTGCTGGCGCTCTATGCGGACCACCCCGGCTTCGGCGCGCCCCACAACCGCTTCAACGAGGTGGTCAGCTTCGTCAAGGGCGGCCTGGAGGACCTGTCCATCAGCCGCACCTCCCTTAAGTGGGGCGTCCCGGTCCCGGGCAACCCGGACCACGTCATGTATGTCTGGGTGGACGCGCTGACCAACTACCTGACCGGCGTCGGCTTCCCCGCCACCGAGTCCGAGGCCTTTAAGAAGTACTGGCCGGCCGACGTCCATGTGATCGGCAAGGACATCTCGCGCTTCCACGCGGTCTACTGGCCGGCCTTCCTGATGTCCGCCGGGCTGGAACTGCCCAAGCGCGTCATGATCCACGGCTTCCTGCACAACCAGGGCGTCAAGATGTCCAAATCGCTGGGCAACGTGGTGGCGCCCGCTGACTGGGTTGCGCAGTACGGCCTGGACCAGGTCCGCTTCTTCCTGCTCCGCGAGGTCCCCTTCGGCGCGGACGGCTCCTACAGCCACGATGGAATCGTGGGCCGGATGAACGCGGACCTGGCCAACAACTTCGGCAACCTGGCGCAGCGTTCGCTGTCCATGGTGGCCAAGAACTGCGACGGGCGCGTCCCCGTTCCGGCCGGGTTCACGGCCGAGGACGCCGCGCTGCTGGGCCAGGCCAACGGGCTGCTGGACATCTCGCGTGCCGCGTTCGAGAAGCAGGAGTTCAGCCGGGCGCTGGAAGCGATCTGGGGCGTCCTGGGCGACACCAACGCCTACTTCGCCGAGCAGGCGCCCTGGGTGCTGCGGAAGACCGACGTCGAACGCATGAACACGGTCCTCTACGTCACCCTCGAGGTGCTCCGGATCGTCGCGATCCTCGCCCAGCCGGTGATGCCGACTGCCGCCGCGGCCATCCTCGACACGCTCGGCCAGCCCGAGGGGGAGGCGCGCGAGTTCGCGGCCCTGACGGAACCGATCGTGGCGGGCACCGTGCTGCCCGCACCCGCCCCGGTCTTCCCCAAGTACGAGGAACCCGCCAAGGCCTGACTGCCTTGCAACCCGCCGAGGTGAGACTTCGCGCCCATGATTTTCGGGCAAACATGGGCGCGAAGTCTCACCTCGACGTCGTCTTAACGCGGGAACGCTTTAACGCGGGAACGCTGAGGTTCGAATAGTGAGACGACTTGACCAGCATGTGGATGTCTTGGCTACGCTGAAAACATGAGCGCATCCACGATTGATCTGGCCGTTATCCCCGGCGACGGCATTGGGCCCGAAGTCACGGCCGAAGCGTTGAAGGTCCTGGCGAAGGCGGCCGCCGCCGACGGGATCGTGCTGCGGCAGACCCACTACAAGCTCGGTGCCCAGCACTGGCTCGAGACGGGGGAGACGCTGCCGGAGGAGACCCTCGCAGACCTCCGCACCCGCGACGCCATCCTCTTCGGCGCCGTCGGGGCGGCCCCGGGCGACACCCGGATCCCCTCCGGCATCATCGAGCGTGAGCTGCTGCTCAAGCTGCGTTTCAGCCTCGACCACTTCGTCAATCTGCGGCCTTCGCGCCTCTACCCCGGCGTCGCCAGCCCGCTCGCCAACCCTGGGGACATCGACTTCATCGTGGTCCGCGAAGGCACCGAAGGACCCTACGTGGGCAACGGCGGCACGCTGCGCGCCGGCACCCCGCACGAGGTCGCCACCGAGGTCTCGCTGAACACCGCCCACGGTGTGGAGCGCGTGGTCCGGGACGCCTTCCGCCGCGCCAACGACCGCCCCCGCAAGCACCTGACCCTCGTGCACAAGCACAACGTCCTGGTGTTCGCCGGCCACCTCTGGAAGCGCACCGTGGAAGCCGTGGCGCAGGAATTCCCCGAGGTCACCCACGACTACCTGCACGTCGACGCCGCCACGATCTTCATGGTGACGGACCCGGCACGCTTCGACGTGATCGTCACCGACAACCTCTTCGGCGACATCCTCACCGACCTCGCCGCCGCGGTGACCGGCGGGATCGGGCTGGCCGCCTCCGGCAACATCAACATGGAGCGCACCGCGCCGTCCATGTTCGAACCCGTGCACGGTTCCGCACCGGACATCGCGGGGCAGCAGAAGGCCGACCCCACCGCAGCCATCCTCTCCGCCGCGCTGCTGCTGGACCACCTCGGCCATGCCGGTGCGGCCCGGAAGATCGAGGCAGCAGTGGCCGCCGACGTCGCCAACCGCGACGGCGGCTTCCGCAGCACCAGCGCCGTCGGCGACGCCATCGCCGCAGCCCTGTAGGGACGCCCTTCGGGGCCCGCGTTCGGGCGTAAGCTTATTTCGAATCACCAACATTGCTGCCGTGGTCCGAGGATGAACCACGTTCACACGCCAGGCAGCCGACCGTGGAGGAACCATGACTCAGACTGCCCATGGCGTCGAATTCACCCAGCAGCTTTCGGCAACCCCGAAGTCCGCTGAAGAGCGTGCAGCCATCCTGGCGAACCCGGGTTTCGGCAACTATTTCACTGACCACACCGCGATCGTCGACTACAGCGTCGACCCCGAGGGCAAGGGCGGCTGGCACGGTGCTCGGGTTGAGCCCTACGGTCCGATCTCGCTGGACCCCTCCGCCGCGGTGCTGCACTACGGCCAGGAAATCTTCGAAGGCCTCAAGGCCTACCGCCACGCCGACGGTTCCATCTGGACCTTCCGCCCCGAAGCGAACGCCGCCCGGCTGAACAGGTCCGCCCGCCGGCTGGCCCTCCCCGAACTCCCCGAGGAGTACTTCCTGGCCGCCATCCGCGAGCTCGTCTCGGCGGACAAGGAATGGGTGCCCTCCGGCGACGGCGAGTCCCTGTACCTGCGGCCGTTCATGATCGCCACCGAGGCGTTCCTCGGCGTCCGGGCCGCCCGTGAGGTGTCCTTCCGCGTCATCGCTTCCCCGGCCGGCAACTACTTCGGCGGCGAGCTCAAGCCCGTCTCCATCTGGATCTCCCGCGAGTACGCCCGCGCCGGCCGCGGCGGAACCGGTGCCGCCAAGTGCGGGGGCAACTACGCCGCGTCACTCATCGCCCAGCAGGAAGCTGAAGCGCACGGCTGCAAGCAGGTCCTCTTCCTGGACCAGTTCAACGACAACGCCGTCGAGGAACTCGGCGGGATGAACGTCTTCTTCGTGATGAAGGACGGCTCGCTCGTCACCCCGGCGCTGAGCGGAACCATCCTTGAGGGCGTCACCCGGATGTCCGTGATGCAGGTGGCCAGGGATATGGGCCGCGAAGTCACGGAACGCAAGATCACCCTCGATGAATGGCGCGACGGCGTGGCATCCGGCGAGATCGCCGAAGTCTTCGCCTGCGGCACCGCCGCCGTCATCACGCCCATCGGCGTGCTCAAGGACACCACGGAGTTCATCGGCTCCGAGGACGCGACGGCGGGGGAGGCCACCATGGCCATCCGCGAGCAGCTCCTGGGCATCCAGACCGGCACCGTCGAGGACACCCACGGCTGGCTGACCCGCCTCGCCTAGCAGCGTCCGGTTCCATCAGCGTTCGACGGCGGCCTCCCACCTTTGGTGCGGGGCCGCCGTCGTTCTGGGAAGATGGAACTGTGATTCCCGAAGACTCCCGCGACGTTGTCCGCAGCACAGCACTGACGCGGTTCCGGCTCGCCCCCAATCCGGGGCCGATGAGCCTGCACGGCACCAATTCCTACGTCATCGGTGCCCCCGGATCCGCGGCCACGGTGGTCGTCGACCCCGGCCCCCTGGACGAGCAGCACCTGCAGGAGCTCGCGGACGCCGGAGCGGTGGAACTCATCCTCATCACGCACCGCCATGCCGACCACAGCGCGGCCGCCGCGAGGTTCGCCGAACTGACGGGCGCGCCGGTGCGTGCAGCCGACCCCGCCCACTGCCTCGGCGGCAGCCCTCTGCAGGACGGCGAAGTCCTGCACGCCGCGGGGGTTGAAATCAGGGTACTGGCGACGCCGGGGCACACCTCGGACTCGGTCTGCTTCCACCTTCCGCACGACGGCGCCCAAGGCTCGGTCCTGACCGGCGACACCATCCTGGGCCTGGGCACCACGGTCCTGGACTACCCCGACGGTACGCTGGGCGACTACCTGACCTCGCTGGACCGGCTGGAACAGCTGGGCCCGGCGACCGTCCTGCCGGCCCACGGGCCGATGCTGCCCGCCCTGGACAAGATCGTCCGCGCCTACCGGGACCACCGCGAGGACCGCCTCGCCCAGATCCGGTCCGCCCTCGCGGACCTGGGCGCAGGTGCCGAGGTGACGGACGTGGCCGACGCCGTCTACGCCGCCGTCGACCCTGCCGTGCGTCCGGCGGCGGAACTCTCCGTGGCGGCCCAGCTGCACTACCTCCGGTCCGGCGGAATCACGGGCTAGCGGTCATTTTCGTTAATTCGTCGGGGGGCCCGGTCTTCGCGCCCGGGAGGACATGCCCAGTCTTCGCCCCCGGGACAGGGCATGACCGGAATATGTCCATCCGCCGGCCCCGGCGCGGGGCATGTCCTGATCCGGGGGCACGTGCAGTGGCTCCGCTGGGGGCGTCGGGCCATTTCCCCGGGAGGACGTGTCCAGTCTTCGCCCCGGGGACCGGGCATAACCGGAATATGTCCATCGGCCGGCCCCGGCGCGGGGCATGTCCTCGCCGGTGGTCATTTTCGCTGAGGCCGTCGGGGCTGCCGGTGCGTGCCCGTGGCTGCCCAGGCGTAGCAGCTGGTCGTTGGGCCGGTGGTGTATTCTGGTCGACCCGGCCGGCTGGTCGAGGACCTTGAAACCGCCGCCGGTGATGGCCGGGCGCGACACCGCCTGCGGCCTCTACCTCAACGACCCCACCGCCTGGACCTGACCCCCGACGAACCAACGAAAATGCCCGCTAGCGAGAAGGCTTGGATTCTAGGGATCGTTGCAACACCTGTTGGTTAGGTGGTTAGTAGTAAATCACGTAAACGCTCGGCTGGAGTATTCCAGCCGAGCGTTTTGCGTGGGCGTCCGTTGAGTTCCTGCGCGACGTGTTCGAGGTCTTCAGGCCCGTAGACGGACAGGTCGGTGCCCTTCGGGAAGTACTGGCGCAGCAGCCCGTTGGTGTTCTCGTTCGAGCCGCGTTGCCAGGGGCTGGCGGGATCGCAGAAATAGACGGGCATGTCGGTGGCAAGGGTGAAGGATTTGTGGGTGGCCATTTCCGCGCCCTGGTCCCAGGTCAGGGATCCTCGCAGGTGCGCGGGCAGGGTGGCCATGGTCTTGACGAGGCCGTCGCGGACGGTTTCGGCGGTGTGGTCATGTGGCAGGTGGACGAGCATCACGTAGCGGGTGGTCCGTTCGACCAGGGTCGCGATCGCTGACTGGTTATAGGCGCCGGTAATGAGGTCCCCTTCCCAATGGCCTGGCACGGCGCGGTCCTCGATCTCGGGTGGACGCTCGGAAATCATGACCATCGGGTCCACGAACCTGGGGGTGCGTTGCTCGCCGGTGCGGTGGGGTTTGCGGCGGGTCCGGCCGGTGCGCAGCGCTGCCTGTATCTCGCGTTTGAGGCCGCCTCTGGCCTGGACGTAGAGGGCTTGATAGATCGTCTCTGGGCTCACACGCATCTCCGGGTTGTCGGGGAACTCTTCGACCAGCGTGTGGCTGATCTGCTCCGGAGACCAGCGTAGGAGCAGCTTGTCCTTCACGTAGTCGCGCAGGTCCGAGTCGCCAGCGAGCTTGGCCGTCTTGGGCCGGGCCCGCCGGGCAGCGGCCTTCCGATGCGCCCCGTGCGGCAGGTAGCCCATCCGGGAATCGGTATTCCTGGCCAGCTCGCGGCTGATCGTTGAAGGCGATCGTCCCAGGGCGTGGGCGATCGCCCTGATCGAAGTGCCGGCGGCCTGCAGGTCCCGGATCAGCTCCCGTTCCTGCACGGTCAGGAACCGCGGATCGATAGATTTCTCCAACGCTGATACCGGTACGGGGACCAGGGTCGTTCCGGTCGTGCCGGCGGGAGGGGTCATGGTGGTCACACCACGTTTGTAGTCGACGATTCGGCCATCCGGGTAAATGCGTCGGCCGCCGGACTTACGGATTCCCTGGTCCCACTCTTCGGCGGTCCGGAGATGTATCCCGACCGCTGCGGCAGCTTTGCGCCGACTCACGCCGGTCTTGCGCAGCCGGAAGTACTCATCCCGGCCTGGGTGAGGACCCGTCCCCGTTTTGCCATGGCTTTTCAGCCCGGCTTTACGGACCCAACCGGCGCAAGTTGCGGGATTCAGTCCCAACTCCCGTGCGGCCTGCGTCGTGCTCTTGACGCGGTCGAACACGACGAAGAACTCAGCCTTCTGCGCAGGCGTGTATTTCCTCTGCCCAGCTTCCCGATTCCGTGGGACCCGCTCAGGGAGCCGAGATTTATGGACCCATTGGTAGCACGTCATCTGATTGAAGCCGAGCTCCGCCGCGGCCGCGCTCACACTCCCACACCGGTCCAACACCGAAAAGAACTGAGCCTTCTGCTCCGGCGTGTATTTCCTCCGGCTGGCAGCTTCCTTCGTTAAAGACGACACGGTCGTTGCAACTCCCAAAAATTCTGGGTGTTGCAACGACCGCTAGAACCCGCCAAGGTACGCTTGGACCCATGCGTATCGCCCGGTTTGTAGTCGATTCTGATCCCCTCTACGGCATCGTTGAAGGTGAGCCCGGCAGTGAGGAAGTCACTGTGATCGTCGGCGACCCCTTCTTCCACGGCGTGGAACGCACCGCCGCCCGGCACAAGCTGGAAGACGTGCGCCTCCTGGCCCCGATCATTCCGCGCAGCAAAGTGGTCGGCGTGGGGCGGAACTTCGCCGAGCACGCCCACGAACTCGGCAACGAGGTCCCCAAGCAGCCGCTGCTCTTCCTGAAACCGAACACCTCGGTGATCGGCCCGAATGATCCGATCATCCTGCCGGAGTTCTCCGAGGACGTGTCCTTTGAAGCCGAGCTGTGCGTCGTGATCGGCCGGATCTGCAAGGACGTGCCCGAAGAACGCGTCGACGACGTCATTTTCGGCTACACCTGCGGCAACGACCTCACCGCCCGCGACGTCCAGAAGACGGACCTGCAGTGGGCCCGGGCCAAGGGCTTCGACACTTCCGCACCGCTGGGGCCGTGGATCGAGACCGAACTCGACACCGAAGACCTCCAGATCCAGGGCCGGCTCAACGGCGAGCTGCGCCAGGACGGCAGCACGAGCCAGATGATCCGCGGCGTCCGCGAACTCGTCTCCATCGTCTCGCAGGCCTTCACCCTGCTGCCCGGCGACGTCATCATGACCGGCACCCCGGCCGGCGTCGGCCTGGTCCAGGCCGGTGACCGCTTCGAGGTGGAGATCGAGGGCATCGGCCGCCTCTCCAACCCCGTCGTCCGCCGCTAGCCAGAGCGCAGGGGGAGCGGGCCGCGGAGGGGACACCCCGCCGGCCGCCGGTAATGCGTGCCGGGCAGGCGGTAAAGTTGGTGGCACTATGACTACTCCTACTGCGCCCGACGCCGTCTCCAGCTCCGCCCCCAGTGAAGTCACCAGTGAAGTCACCAGTGAAGTTACCAGTGAAGTCACCGCCGACACCCCGGTCCGTGTCCGGTTCTGCCCCTCGCCGACCGGCACCCCGCACGTCGGCCTGATCCGCACGGCCCTTTTCAACTGGGCCCACGCCCGCCACACCAAGGGCACCTTCGTGTTCCGCATCGAGGACACGGACGCGGCGCGCGACTCGGAGGAGAGCTACCAGCAGCTGCTCGAGGCCCTCAAATGGCTCGGCATCACCTGGGAAGAGGGCGTGGAAGTCGGCGGCCCGCACGAACCGTACCGCCAGTCGCAGCGCCTGGACCTCTACAAGGACGTCGTTTCCCAGCTGATGGATGCCGGCTACGCCTACGAGTGCTACTCCTCGCCGGAGGAAGTCGAGGCCCGCCACCGCGCCGCCGGCCGCGACCCCAAGCTGGGCTACGACAACTTCGACCGCGAGCTCTCCGAGGAGCAGCTCGCCGCGTTCCGGGCCGAGGGCCGCAAGCCCGTGCTCCGCGTGCGGATGCCGGACGAGGACGTCACCTTCACCGACCTCGTCCGCGGCGAGATCACCTTCAAGGCCGGCAGCATCCCGGACTACGTGATTGTCCGCGCGGACGGTTCCCCGCTGTACACCCTCGTCAACCCGGTGGACGACGCCTTGATGGGCATCACCCACGTGCTCCGCGGCGAGGATCTGCTCTCCTCGACCCCGCGCCAGGTGGTCCTCATCAGCGCGCTGATGGCCATCGGCTTCGCCAGCTACATGCCCGTCTTCGGCCACCTGCCGTATGTCATGGGCGAGGGCAACAAGAAGCTCTCCAAGCGAGACCCGCAGTCCAACCTGTTCCTGCTCCGCGACCGCGGCTTCATCCCCGAGGGGCTGCTGAACTACCTCTCGCTGCTGGGCTGGAGCCTCTCCGCGGATGAGGACATCTTCACCGTCGAGCAGCTGATCGAGCACTTCGACGTCAAGGACGTGCTGGCCAACCCGGCCCGCTTCGACATCAAGAAGGCCGAGGCGATCAACGGCACCCACATCCGGATGCTTGATCCGGAGGATTTCCGTGCCCGGCTGGTTCCGTACCTGCGCACCGCCGGTTTCGTCGGCGAGAGCCTCACCGCGCGCCAGGAAGGGATCCTCGCCGAAGCGGCGCCGCTGATCCAGGAGCGGATCTCCTTGCTGGGCGAAGCCCCCGAGATGCTCGCCTTCCTGTTCAAGAACGACGACGCGATCGACGTCGCGGACGACGCCCGCAAGGGGCTTCCGGAGAACCTGGCAGAGGTCCTCGACGCCGCCCTCGCCGCCCTGGAGCCGGTTGCCGACTGGACCGCGGAGAACATCCAGACTGCCCTGAAGGAGGCACTCGTGGAGGGGCTCGGGGTCAAGCCGCGCCTGGCCTTCGGGCCGGTCCGCACGGCCATCTCCGGCCGCCGCATTTCCCCGCCGCTGTTCGAATCCATGGTGATCCTCGGCAGGGATTCCTCCCTGGCCCGCCTCCGGGCCTTCCGCGGCTGATGATGCCCGCGCCCGAGACCAGGAACGGCGTCCTGGCGAGCGGACTGGGCGTCATCCGCGGGGTCCTGTTCGACATCGACGACACCCTGGTGGACCTGGAATTCGCGATGACGGCCGCCGTGCGTGACGCCAGCGAGCATCTCCTGCCCGGTCTGGACCAGGCCGGGTGGGAGAAGTTCGGACGGATCTTCACCCGCGAGACCACGCATTACTACGACCGCTACCTGTCCGGCGAGCTGAGTTTCAACGAGCAGCGGCTGCTGCGCGGCCGGGCGGCCCTGGGGCACTTCGGCGTCGAGCTGGAGGAGGGCGAGCAGTCCCACCACTGGGTCAGCTCTTACGCGAGCCAGCAGCACGGCTACATCCGGGCCTTCGACGACGTCACTCCGCTGCTGGACGCCCTGGACGCGGCCGGCATCCCGTACGGCGCCGTGAGCAACAACGTGCACGACTACCAGCGCGTCAAGCTCGACGCCGCCGGGCTGGAACGAATCGGCGTGCTGGTCGGGACGGACACCCTCGGCGTGCCGAAGCCGGACCCTGCCATCTACCTTGAGGGAGTCCGGCGCCTCGGTACCGGGGCGGGCGAAACCCTGTACGTCGGGGACAACCGCCTGCTCGACGCGGAAGGTTCGACGGCGGCGGGACTGCTGGGAGTCTGGCTGAACCGCGGCGGGGAGCCTGCCCCGGGCTATACCGGCCACGAGGTCGGCTCCCTGCTGGAACTCCTGGACCTGCTGGAACTGCTGGCCTGACAGTCCCCAAACGGGCGGCCGACGGGCGGCCGGGCGAGGCCGATTTGTGCGATGGAAAACTCTCGGGTAAAGTAATTACTCGTGCTGAGGCGCCGGGAGCGCGGGTTTGAACCCGTGAAACCGGCCCGAAAGTTCCATTGGGATATGGTGTAATTGGCAACACTACGGTTTCTGGTACCGTCATTCTAGGTTCGAGTCCTGGTATCCCAGCTTGCTGAGTGTATGAAATAATCACTGAGCACGAACGGCTGCGAAGCTGTTCTGGAGAGTACGCGGCCCCATCGTATAGCGGCCTAGTACGCTGCCCTCTCACGGCGGTAACGCGGGTTCGAATCCCGCTGGGGTCACAGATCAAACGGTCCCGGGCATCAGCCCGGGGCCGTTTTTCATTCCCCTGAGACCGGAGCCCGGGTACCGGAGCAGAACTGGCATGATGATGCAGTGACGTCCGAAGAGATCCCCGGTCACACCGGGAGCCAGGTACCGGCAGGTCTGCCAGGCGCCGCCGTCGAACTGCTGGAGGCGGTCCGCGCCGAGCTGGCCGCCGTAGCCCTGCCCTTGGCTCTGCCGGACGCCGAGCAGGCCCGGCAGGACATCCGCAACGCCTTGGCCCAGCTGGATGACTACATCCTGCCCCGCTACCGCAGCCTCGACGCGCCTCTGCTCGCCGTGGTGGGCGGCTCCACCGGTGCCGGGAAGTCCACGCTGGTGAACGGGCTGGTGGGGCACGCCGTCACCCGCGCCGGCGCCATCCGGCCCACCACCCGCCAGCCGATCCTGCTGCACCACCCCTCCGACGCCGCCTGGTTCGAGGACCAGCGGGTCCTGCCGAGCCTCCACCGGATCCGAGGCACCCTCGTGAGCAGACCCCTGCCCGCCACCCAGGCCGGGCCAACTCCCGACGCCGCCGCGATCTCCTCCCTCGTGCTCGTCTCCGACGGCGCTGTGCCGCCGGGGATCGCGCTGCTGGACGCCCCCGACGTCGACTCCATCTCGGATGACAACCGCAAGCTGGCCGGCCAGCTGCTCGCCGCGGCCGATTTGTGGGTGTTCGTCACCACCGCCAACCGCTACGCCGACGCCGTCCCCTGGCGGCTGCTGCTCGATGCCGCGTCGCGGGACATCATGGTGGCCGTGGTGCTGGACCGGGTGCCGCCGGCCGCCGAGGCGGAGGTCCGGGCCGACCTCCGGGCCATGCTCAGCAGGGAGGGACTGGGCGAAGCCCGGCTGTTCGTGGTGCCCGAGGTGGTGTTGGACCCGATGGGCATGCTGCCCGCCGACGCCGTGGAACCGCTGCGGACCTGGCTCCGGGAACTCGCCGCGGACGCCGCCGGGCGGTCCGACATCGCCCGGCGGACCCTGAACGGAACCGTCAAGGCGCTCGGCGGACGCGTGGAGGCGGTGGCGCTGGCGGCCGGGGCCCAGCAGCGTGCGGCCGGGATCCTCGCTGCAGATGCCCGCGGCGCCTACCAGGATGCCGTGGCGCGAATCCTCGAGGCCACCCGGGACGGAGCGCTGCTGCGCGGTGAGGTCCTGGCCCGCTGGCAGGACTTCGTCGGCACCGGCGAGTTCTTCCGGGCCATGGAGCAGAACATCGGCAGGCTCCGGGACCGGATGGGTGCCTTCTTCCGCGGCGCGCCGACCCCGGCGGTCAGGGTGGAGACAGCCATCGAAACCGGGCTGCAGGCCGTCATCATCGATGAAGCCGCCAACGCCGCGGAGGATGCGGACCAGCGCTGGCGTTCCGACCCGGCCGGCCGCCAGCTGCTGGGCAGCGACGACCTCTCCGGGACGTCGGAGGGCTTTTCCGAGACAGTGGCTGCCGAGATCCGGGCATGGCAGGGGAGCCTCATGGAGCTCATCCGGACCGAAGGCCAGGGCAAACGCACCCAGGCCCGCTGGCTGTCCTTCGGCATCAACGGCCTCGGTGCGGCCCTCATGATCGTGGTGTTTTCGATGACCGCCGGCCTGACCGGACTTGAGATCGGCGTCGCCGGCGGCACCGCCGTCGTCGGGCAGCGGCTGCTGGAAGCAGTGTTCGGCGAGGACGCGGTCCGCCGGCTCGCCCGGACGGCACGCGAGGACCTGCACACCCGCTGCCAGAAGCTGCTCCGCACCGAACAGCAGCGCTTCCTCTCCCGGCTGGACGTCCCACAAGGGGTTCCCCCGGACGTCCTCGCCGGCCGCGCCGCCGCGCTCCGCCGCCTGGCGGCCGCCGCATGAGCCGCCACGGTGCCGCCCGCGAGGCCTCCCAACTGCACCGCAGGCTCCAAGCCCTGGACGAGGCACGCGGGCTGGCAGCGGGCGCCCTCCCGGAGGAAATCCTGCAGGAAGCCCTGGAGGTGATCGAGCGTGCCAGCTCGCGGCGCTCGCTCTCGGCGGAGCACACCGTGGTGGGTTTCTTCGGCGCGACCGGCAGCGGAAAATCCTCCCTCTTCAACGCCGTCAGCGGCGAAGAGATTGCGACGGCGGCGGCCCGGAGGCCCACCACCTCGGAACCGCTCGCCGGCATCTGGGGCGCCGACGGCAGCGAGCCCCTGCTGGACTGGCTTGAGGTCCGCAACAGGCACCTCGCAGCCGCGGTGCCGGGCTTCGCCGACGAGAGCACGGGCCTCATCCTGCTGGACCTGCCGGACTTCGACTCGACACGGGCAGCCAACCGGGAGATCGTGCAACGGATGGTGGGGCTCGTGGATGTCCTCGTCTGGGTCCTCGATCCGCAGAAGTACGCCGATGCCGCCGTGCACAATGACTTCCTGGCGCCCCTGGCATCCCACGGGGCAGTCACCCTCGTGGTGCTCAACCAGGTGGACCGGCTGCCCGATCACGAGGTGCGGCCCGTGCTGGAATCCCTGCAGGGCATCTTGGTGCGCGACGGCCTGGGCAAGGTCCAGGTCCTTTGCGCCTCGGCCGTGGTGGGCACCGGGGTGGACAAGGTCCGCGCCGCCATCCGCCAGGCGGCCACGGAGCGCCAGGCCCTCTCCCGGCGTCTGGCCGCGGATGTCACGCGCGTCTCGGCCCGGCTCGCCGAAGCCTCGGGCGAGGGGGAAACGGCAGGCGTGAACGGCGCCTCGAAGGCGCGGCTGGCGGAGGAACTGTCGGTTGCCGCCAACGTCCCGCTCGTGGTCGACGCCGTGGTCCGCTCCTACCGGCAGGAAGCCACCCGCCGCACCGGCTGGCCGGTGACGCGCTGGCTGGTCCGGTTCCGCCCCGATCCACTGAGACGCCTGAACCTCCGCCGGGACGGTGCCAAACCGGAGCTGAACCGGACCTCACTGCCGCCGGCCGGCGCTCCGGAGCGGGCCCGCACCGATGCCGCGGTCCGCGAATTCGCTGACGCGGCATCCGACGGCGCGCCGGGACCGTGGCGGGCGGTCATCCGCGGTGCGGCCCGCGACGGCAGGGAACAGCTGCCGGATGCCCTTGACCAGGCGATCGCGGCCACGGATCTCAAAGCGGGCAGGAAATCATGGTGGTGGACGGTCTTCAACGTCATCCAGTGGCTGGCTCTGCTGACGGCGCTGGGCGGGTTTGCCTGGCTCGGTGTCCTGGCTGCACTGGGGTATCTGCAGCTGCCCGTCCCGGACGTTCCGCTGGTGCAGGGGTGGCCGGTTCCCACGGTGATGATCGCCGGGGGAGCGCTGTTGGGCATCGTCCTGGCGATCGCGGCGAAGTTCATTGCGGGCGCCGCCGCGCGGGCCCGCGGGGCGGCGGCCCGGAAGCGGCTCAAGGCCGCCGTCGCAGCTGTGGCGCAGGATCTGGTGGTGGAGCCGGTGGAGGCCGAGGCCGGCCGGCTGCGGTCCTTCCGGAAGGCCCTGCAGGCCGCGGCGCGTTAGGCCGTTGCGCTTTAGGACCCGGCGCTTTAGGACCCGGACAGGGCCCAGGCGGCGTCGCGGACTTTGATCATGGTCCGCAGGTTCCGGGTGGTGGTGGCGGCTTTGTACTTCGGCTTTGCGGATAGCTTGCTGAAAGGGCTGTCCAGCGTACCGCCTGCGGGAGCCAGCCAAGCCATGGCCTCCGGCCCCAGCCGGGTCAGCTCCACCCCGTCCAAGGCTGTTCCGGCGTCGTGGAGGTCCGTGAGTACGTCCGGGTCCGAGGCAAGGGTGAGGTACGCGTGGGTGGAGGAATCGTCGGCGGGGTAGGGGCACGCCGTCACGAGCTCCGCGACCCGGTCCGCGTCCAGCACCACCACCCACGCGTCGTAGCCGAACGTCTCGCGGAGGCAGGCTTCGAACTCCTGCTTGACCCCAGCCGGTGGCAGTTCGCTGGCAAGCACCACGTTGCCGCTGGCGAGGAGCGTCTTCACTCCGGAAAAAGGCCGGGCATTCAAGGCTTCCTTGAGCTCGGCCATCTTGATGCTGATCCCGCCCACGTTGATGCCGCGCAGGAACACCGCATAGCTGTTCATGCGCACAGCCTATGCTCTCCGCCGGGCTGCGGTCAGCACAGCTATCGGCGCCAGCCTAAGCCTCAGCCGAAGCGCGGCGGTCAGTCGTTCGTCTTGCGCAGCGCTTCGGTCAGGACGCGGGCGGCGGTGCACACGACTTCGGCGTGCAGCCGGCCGGGCTGGCGCGTCAGGCGCTCGATGGGCCCGGAAATCGAGACGGCGGCGATCACCCGGCCGGACGGTCCGCGGACGGGGGCGGACACGGAGGCGACCCCAGGCTCGCGTTCACCGAGGCTCTGTCCCCAGCCCCGGCGTCGGACTCCGGCCAGGACGGTGGGCGTGAAGCGGGCTGACTGGAGCCCCTCCAACAGGCGGTCGTGGTCTTCCCAGGCGAGCAGCACCTGGGCGGCGGAACCGGCCTTCATGGAAAGCTGCGTGCCGACGGGAATAGTGTCGCGCAGGCCGATGGGACGTTCGGCGGAGGCGACACACACGCGCCATTCGCCTTGCCTGCGGAAGATCTGGGCGCTCTCCCCGGTGGCATCGCGCAACTGCATCAGCACCGGTCCGGCGGAGGCGATCAGGCGGTCCTCGCCGGCGGCGGAGGCGAGTTCCACGAGCCGGCTGCCGAGGACGAACCGGCCCTGGATATCGCGGCTGACCAGCCGGTGGTGGACCAGCGCCAGCGCAAGCCGGTGCACGGTGGGCCGCGCCAGTCCCGTAGCGGCAACAAGCTGCGCCAGGGTGGTGGGGCCGGCCTCAAGTGCGTCAAGCACATGGGCCGCTTTATCGATGACGCCGACTCCACTAGAATTGTCCATGTAATGATATTGCCGTCTCATTATCTGAGATGCAAGTCAGTGCGCTGGCGTATTACGGGGGACTGCTGATTCAGTGGACACAATCAGCAGGCATCAATGAACATTCATCAGAAAACATTGCTTTGAAGGGAGAAGGCCGTGGCAAAGACACTGGCCGAGAAAGTCTGGGACGCCCATGTGGTGCGCAAGGGGGACGGCGAAGGAGCCAACGCCCAGCCCGATCTTCTCTTCATCGACCTCCACCTGGTGCACGAGGTGACCTCCCCGCAGGCTTTCGAAGGGCTGCGCCTGGCCGGGCGCAAGCTGCGCCGGCCGGACCTCACCATCGCCACCGAGGACCACAACACGCCGACGCTGGACATCGACAAGCCGATCGCCGACCTGACCAGCCGCACCCAGATCCAGACGCTGCGCAACAACTGCCAGGAGTTCGGCGTCCGCCTGCACTCCCTCGGTGACGCCGAGCAGGGAATCGTCCATGTGGTCGGCCCGCAGCTGGGCCTCACCCAGCCGGGCATGACCGTGGTCTGCGGCGACTCGCACACCTCCACGCACGGGGCGTTCGGCGCGCTGGCCATGGGCATCGGCACCTCCGAAGTGGAGCACGTCATGGCCACCCAGACGCTGTCCCTGAAGCCGTTCAAGACCATGGCCATCAACGTCGAGGGCACCCTGCGGCCGGGAGTTTCCGCCAAGGACATCATCCTGGCCGTCATCGCCAAGATCGGCACGGGCGGCGGGCAGGGCTACGTGCTTGAATACCGCGGCTCCGCGATCCGGGCGCTGTCCATGGAAGCCCGGATGACGGTCTGCAACATGTCCATCGAGGCCGGCGCCCGCGCCGGGCTCGTTGCCCCGGACCAGACGACGTACGACTACATGGAAGGCCGCCCGCACGCGCCGCAGGGCGCCGAGTGGGACGCCGCCGTCGAGTACTGGAACACCTTGCGCACGGACGACGACGCCACGTTCGACGTCGAGGTGGACCTCGACGCCGATACCCTGGAGCCGTTTGTGACCTGGGGAACCAACCCCGGCCAGGGCGTGTCGCTCTCCGCGAAGGTGCCCTCGCCCGAGGACTTCGGTGACGAGAACGCGAAGGCCGCGGCGGAACGCGCGCTGCAGTACATGGGCCTGGAAGCCGGCACCCCGATGAAGGACATCCGGGTGGACACCGTCTTCCTGGGCTCCTGCACCAACTCCCGGATGGAGGACCTCCGCGCGGCCGCGGACATCATCCGTGGCCGTACCAAGGACCCCAATATCCGGATGCTCGTGGTTCCCGGCTCCGCCCGCGTGCGCCTCGAGGCCGAGGCCGAAGGGCTGGACAAGGTCTTCAAGGACTTCGGTGCCGAATGGCGCTTCGCCGGCTGCTCCATGTGCCTGGGCATGAACCCGGACCAGCTGGAGGTGGGGGAGCGCTGCGCCTCCACATCCAACCGCAACTTCGAGGGTCGCCAGGGCAAGGGCGGCCGGACCCACCTCGTCTCCCCGGTGGTGGCTGCGGCGACGGCGGTGCGCGGCACCCTGAGCTCGCCGTCGGACCTGGAGCCCGCTCCGGAGTCCGCCGCCGTCCGTGTCGACGCAGCATAGCTGCCGGCAGCCCCCGATCCACACAGCCGAAGAAGGATCCGCCATGGAAAAGTTCACCACCCACACCGGAATCGGTGTACCGCTGCGCCAGAGCAACGTCGACACGGACCAGATCATCCCCGCCGTCTACCTCAAGCGCATCACCCGCACCGGCTTCGAGGACGCCCTCTTCGCCGCGTGGCGCAAGGACCCGGCCTTCATCCTGAACCAGGCGCCCTTCGACGCAGGTTCCGTCCTGGTTGCCGGCCCTGACTTCGGCACCGGTTCGTCCCGGGAACACGCCGTCTGGGCGCTCAAGGACTACGGCTTCAAGGCTGTCCTCTCCTCGCGCTTTGCGGACATCTTCCGGGGTAACTCCGGGAAACAAGGACTCCTGGCGGCCGAATTGGCCCAGGACGACATCGAACTCATCTGGAAAGAGCTGGAGAACGCCCCCGGCACGGCGGTCACCGTGGACCTCGTGTCCAAGACAGTTCAGTGCGGCAACATCGTGGCGCCGTTCGAGATCGACGACTACACGCGCTGGCGCCTGCTTGAAGGCCTGGACGACATCGGGCTGACCCTTAAGCACGAGGAAGACATCACCGCCTTCGAGGCCACCCGGCCCGCCTTTATGCCCAAGACGTTGCCTGCCAAGCTGTCCTGACACGGCTGTCCTGACACGGCTGTCCTGACACGGCTGTCCAGGACACTGTCACGGTTCCGCCCGTCCTGCACCCTTGTCCCCGGTCCGCCTCGATTGTCGAAGTGCCGCCGTCGAGTTCGACGGCGGCACTTCTGTGCGTAAACGAGGCCCTCGATTTGAAGAGCCACTCACTGCGCAAGGCCGGATCAGGCGGCTGGCTGCCTCACGGGGCGCGGCCGTTTTTGTGCTTTCGCGCTGTGTCTGAGTTCCCTCCTGTGGCGTCCATCGGCGGGGTCCGCCGTGTCCGGAGGTCCGCCCGGGTCCCGGGTCATGGCCGTGCCCGGCAGAGGTGGTGCGGTGGAGTGGTAGCTGTGGCCGGTGGGGGTGGTGAGTTCGAGGCCGTGTCTGTGTCTGAGTTCGTTCGTGCCGGCGGGCCCGGGTCGTGGCTGGGCTTTCCAGCCGGGCTTTTCCTTGGTGTGGTTGCAGGCTTCGCAGGTTCCGGCGCCGTTGATGTTGGTGGTGGGGCCGCCTTGATGCCAGGGGATGATGTGGTCCAGGTGGCGTATCGGGGCGTCGCAGTAGGGGGTGCGGCAGGTGTCGTCGCGGGCCTGGATGTAGCGGCGGAGTCCGGCGGGGAAGAGCCGGGCGCGGGAGTCCATCGCGATGAGGCCGCCGGTTGCCGGGGCGGTGTAGAGCCGGCGGAGCCAGATCTCCATTTCTTTGTCTCCGCCTGCTTCTGTGTCGCCGCCTGTGCCGTCCCCGCGGCGGCGGCCGTCCCGCGTGCCGGCGTCCCCGGCGTGGGCGTTTTGGGCACGTGTGTCGTTGATCAGGTTCCGGGCCCAGCCGGCGGGGACGATGCCGTAGCCGGGGAGCCGGGCGGGTTCACTGTCGCCCTGGAACAGGGTCCGGTCGGTCATGATGAGCTGGATCTCGATCCCGGTGAACCCGCCGGGGGTGCCGGTGAGGCGTTCGACGAGGCCGTCGGCCATGAGCTGGCCCCGGCCCCTCGGATCCCCGGCGGCGCGCAACGAATCGGCATGGCGGCTCAGCGCCGCGTACGCGGCGACGCCTTCGGCGACGGGGAGCAGGGCGGTGAGGTAGGCCATGGTGTCCGGTGCGGGGCGGAGGCTGACGTGCCGTTCGGTGGCGGCGTGGCTGGCGCGTTGGGTGACGGAGCGGGGGTCCAGCCGGTATGCGCATGCCTTGGCCGCGGCGATGATCTCCCGGTCGCCGGCGCCGGCGAAGGTGCCGGTGTCGGCGGCGAGCCGGGCGTCGACGGCGCAGCGGTCCGCGGCACTCAGGCAGGCGGTTTCCTTCACGAGGAGGGTGGCGCGCCATTCGTTGAGCTGGCCGGTGTGCAGGGCGGCGAGGGTGTGCGGCATTTCGGTGACGAGGGCTTTCGCCAGGCCCAGGAGCCGTCCGCCGCGGGCGGGGGATTCGCGCCGGGCCAGGGCGAGCTGCGCCGCGACCCCGGCGCCGAGCTCTGCCGCCGGCAACCCCTGCGCACACTGGACGCGCCGCTGGGCGGCATCGAAGGCGACCGTGATCCGGGCCTGCAGCGCGGCCGCGGCGGACTTCAGATCCTCCAGCTGCCGGAGCTGGTCGATCAGCCCGGCGCCGCCGTCGCCGCCGTCGCCGTCGTCCGTGGCGTGGCAGAGGCGGACGGTAGCGAGCAGGCGGGCGACATCCGGGACCGTCGCGCCGCTTACAGCGCCACCGTGTCCTCCCGGAACCACTTCGGGCTCCCGATTGCCGTCCATAAGAAGAGTCTTTCAGGCACCACCGACAATAATGATGGAAGTGGTTGTGTTGCTGCGTGCTTGTGGATGCGACTGACGCCCCGGGAGTTGGTTTGTCTGCCATTGTGATCTGTGCGGCCGTATGGTTTTGTGAGACAGCTTGTTAGGAGTCCTTTCTCGCATGACCGAACGTAAGAAGTACACGCAGCAGTACAAGGATGATGCCGTCGAGCTGGTGATCTCCTCGGGCCGGCCGATCGCTCAGGTATGCGTCGATATCGGCGTCAACGAGGGAACGCTGGGGAACTGGGTGCGGACGTACCGGGCGGATCATCCGGAGCGGTTCAGCGGGGAGGAAAAGGCGCCGGTGTCCTGGGATGAGCACCAGAAGGCGTTGGCCGAGATCGCCAAGCTGAAGCAGGAGAACGATTTCCTGGGAAAAGTCAGCGCCTTCTTTGCAGCGAAGCAACGGTAGAGGATTTCTACGAGTTCATCGAAGCTCAGAAGGCGAACCATCCGATTGCCTGGTTGTGCCGTGCCCTGAAGGTTTCCCGGGCCTCGTTCTACCGGTGGCGCAACCCCAAGGGCCCGTCCCCTCGGGCGGTGCGTCACCAGAAGCTGGTCACCGAGGTCACTGACCTGTTCAAGAAGGAAGAAGGCCGGGCCGGCAGGGACCAACTGGCCCTGATGCTCAACGCGAAGGGCGTGGCAGTATCCGCGCCCACGGTCGGGGCCATCATGCGTGAGCACGGTCTGCGGGCCGCCCGGACCCGGGCCTGGAAGAAGACCACCGAGCAGGATCCGCAGGCGAAGACCGCGCACATCCGCAACCACATGCTCGACGAAAACGGTCAACGCGATTTCACGTCCACGGTGCCCGGGACCCGCTTGTGCGGGGACATCACGTACCTGCGCACCGGCGAGGGATGGCTGTACCTGGCCACCGTGATCGATCTGTGCACCGGCATGGTCATTGGCTGGTCGATGGCCGGACACATGCGCGCCAGCCTGTGCACGGATGCCCTGGCCATGGCCCGCGATCACGGCCGCCTCGCTGCCGACGGAGCAGTCTTTCACTCCGACAGAGGCTCGCAGTACACCTCGTCCGAATTCCAAAAATGGTGTGGCGGGAACGGCGTCACCCAGTCCATGGGCGAGGTCGGCGTGTGCTGGGACAATGCCGTGGCCGAAAATTTCTTCTCGCACCTGAAGACGGAGATGTACCACCTCCACACCTTCGCCAGCAGGCTCGCGGCCAGGACCGCAGTCATGGACTACATCGAAGGCTGGTACAACCGCCGCAGGCCCAACCGCCGGGCCGGCGGCATACCACCGGCCAGAGCTCTCGCAAATCATCAGACCGCCGACCACGAACCCGTGGCCGCGTAACCCGAATCAACTACGAAACTGTCTCAAAAACTTGACGAACGCACTGTCCTCCGCCACAACTGCAGTGGACGCGGCGGCCAGGCGGACATGACCTCATTGGGAGCCTGCTCGAAGAGTCCCATTACCGTCTTGACTGCCCACCCGGCCGGCGCGCCCCTTCGTGTTCCACCTCACGCAATGGAGCGGTCAGGACAGTTTCATCATGGCAAACGAACATCTGAAAGTCATCGCCGGGAACGACACCCACCGGACACACATTAGGTGGCCATCATCAGCGAAACCGATGCACGCCTCGCCGCCATGGAGTTCCTGGAGCGGACCCGGTGGCCACCAGACAGAGCGCGGCATTGACGGATTCCCGGACCGGTGATTCCAGGACTGGATCCTCCTGGGTGCCGGCGAACGCGGCATAGCCCGAGCACAGCTCCCAGCCGTGGTCCGCGATCAGGTCCACGTACTTATCCGAAAGCATCGTCTTCATTAGGGAACGCTTTCCGCCGATCAGCCCGGCCATGTCCACCCGCCCGGCGGACGTGCGGCGGTTTCGTCCTCACGGTCCTGTGGCGGAGGATGTCGGAGGAGCAGGCAAGTGAGAATGACGGATCTCCGGCTGGCGGCTGACCGGTACCGGGCTGGAGAGTCTGGGCCGCGGTGAGTCCAACGTCACAGGGAGCTGACGGACGATGTCCAGGGCTTCCACGTCCAGTAGTCTGCGGGCGCCGGTCCGGGCGTCCATGATCCAGAACAGGCCCATGCCCGGGAACGTCTGCATCGCGCCCCGTGATGGTAGACCTGCCGTTGCACCAACTTCGTCCTTGAGCGAGAGCTCCCCGCAGTCGCGGACCTTGGATCCGCTGTGTCGTTCATGATCGGCCTCAGCCGGAGTAGATCCACCCAACGTCATCGTTGCCGACCCCGATCGAGGCGTGTGTTTGAACGAAGCGCCAAGTGTCACCTTCGCGGTGGAAAACGGAACTTCATCGGGGCGAAACATGCCCGCCGTCGGGCAGGGTGATCGTGAGCCGAGTGGTCGCCCACCCCACAGTGCCCTCCTCATAAGCTTCGGTGCCTTCCGGGGAGAACCGCGCCTGGCCCCCGGCGTTGGTCAGCTCACCACGCAGGAACTTCGCCACGGCCTCACCACCACTAAGCCATTCGCCAGGGTCACTGCCAATCAGGCACGTACCAGGGTTCGTCGAGATCAATGTGTCCACCACCGCCGCGTCGCCACGAGTGGCCGCCTCGAACCAGCTCGCCACCAGAGCTTCCAATTCCGGAGAACGTTGCATGACCGATCCCTTCCATCAGCAGGGCCCAAGATGATTATGGCCCCCAAAGAATAGCCACACAATCGGATCAATCAGTCTTAGCAACATGCCCTCGCTGACGTCGCTTGGCGGCCATGAAAACTGCCCACTTCCCGTTCTGAACCCGATCAGTCACGTCCCGCCCGATGTCGAAGCTGATAAGACCATCCAGCGCCCGGCTCGGCGGAACGACATCTTTCAGCGCGGCCATGACTCTTCCGCCCTGCCTGGCTGGGACCGCACCATGAAACGAATGACGACCATCGGGCCTCCTCACTCGGGGAACTCCCATCCGGGCCTAAGTGCAGAGGACTTCGGACATTCGGTGCAGGTTCGCCGGAAATGTCAGGTGCCGGGAGGCCGATACTTAATCTGCTCGGCTTTCCGCAGGGCTTCCATCGTTTCGTCGATGGTCAAGAGCACTGTCGTATCGAACGAGCTCAGTGCGCCGCCTCCGCTGATCGCCAGTGCAACCGCGGCCATGGACACGTTGTCAGGAGCCTCCCATAAGTTATAGCCGTCGTGGGCGCCGAAGGCGTACCAGAATCCATGGAGTTTCCCTCCGACCGATTCGATGTATGCCTGGGCGGCCTTTCCGCGGTCCTCGGGGTTGCTGATCAGCCTCGCCCAGGTCTCCGGTGTGTAGCTGAATTTCGACAGATAGAGCGGCATCGTCTCTTCCTTTCGTTCACTGCCGGAAGTGCGGATTCACCCAGAATGGCAGTCTGCCGCCAGGTCAGCAATGAGCCACATCTAAGTTGAGCAGCTGAAATGTCGGCAGCGGGGCGCCGCACTACGGATGTCCCATGTCCAAGCAACTGGATCGACTCTGAGCTGACCATAGTGCCAGCCGGAGTCGCGCAGACGACTTCGGACAATCCGTGCAGACGAGAAAAATGACAATTGCCGGGGAGCGGCTGGTGCTGGACTGGCTTAGTTCCAAGGGAGTGAGATGCCCCCGCTGCTCTCGAAGGAAGCATGGCAGGACGTCCTGCATCTGTTCTGGGGATGTTGAGCTCAGAAAAGTTGTTCTTCAGTTGGGGAATATTGCCGACCCTAGCGGCTCTGGTCCATGCCAGCCGGCATGGGTCCCCTGGCTCTTCGGATTCATCCTGCTGCTGTTCTCTCTGATCGGCGCCAGCTTCGTGCTAACCCTCGAAGACGGCGACCGCAACATCCGCTACTACCTTAGGCTCACCGTCCTGCTGTGCGGCGTCGGCTTCTCCTGGCCGCAGTCTTGGAAGTGGCTGATCTTCCTGGTCCCCATTGGTCTGTCCCGTGAGAGGAGAGGCCTGACCATCTGCTGCGCACAGAGGCCTGGCCAACTTGCCCGATCTCGTAGCAGAAACTCCCAACTCTTCCCCGGTCCGTGCCGTAGCGTTTTTCATCGCCTCCGCCGCGCCGGGCTTTGCCCCTGTCGTAGATGGAGCTCCTCTGGAACGAATGGGCCGGACCATGGGTTCGGCCCAGCCGGGCGGGAAGTTCAGGATGCCGGGGGCGCTACTTGTCGGAGGCTTCGCTTCCCTCGCCGTGCTGCTGCTCGGCCTTATATCCCTTGAGTCCTGATAGCAGGGCCAGTCTCCCCGGTTCGCTGCGGCGGGCGAAGAGATCAGAGTGACCCTCCCGCGGCTTCCGGCGATCCGGAGTCGTGGCTTCCTCCGCCCTGGCCTGTGTGGTGCCCGCCAGAGTGGCCCCCGGCGTGGCTACCGGGATGTCCGTGGGCGCCGACCCGTTCGCGGGCGAGGAAGTTTTCGATGTCGAATAGGTTGTCCGCGCGGCGGGCGATGTTCAGCAGAGTGGTCATCGAGGCCACTTCTTCGACCTGTTCCTTGAGGAACCAGAGCATGAACTGCTCGCCCAGGGCATCGTTTTCCGATCTGGCTGCGGCGAAGAGTTCCTTAATGTTCTCGGTGACTTCCTGTTCCTGCGCGAGGGCTAGGGCCAGGGGTTCCTCGACCTTGGCGAAGTCATTGCGGACAGGCCCAATGCCGGGGATGGCGATTTTGAGTCCGCGGTCCAGGACATACCGGACCATCATCATGGCGTGGTTTCGTTCTTCCAGGGATTGGCGGTAGAAGTGCTTGGCCAGCTGGGGAAGGTCCTGCCTGTCAAACCATGCGGCTACAGCGATGTACTGGTGGGAGGCGGCGAATTCGTTGCCCACTTGGCGGGTCAGCAGTTCGTTGAATTTAGGGGTGCTCATCTGGATCTCCTCGGGTTGGTGTTCAAAGTCGCGGACCGGGCTGGCCGGGCGCGGTCGGGTCTGGACTGGCGGGGGCTCGCCTATTTACGAGAGTCCTCCGCTGCTGCCCTGCCGGTCAATGCCCTGCCGTTCCTGTTTCCAGCAGCGAGTTCACCGTCCCTGGCGTTCGGAGGCGGGTCAGCCATGCACTGGTACATTTAGCCGTTGGCCCAGCGCCGCAGTGTGCTGTTGAGCAGCCCGACCAGCACACTCGTCCACCAGCAGCCTTGCGAGATGCACAGGGCAACCAGCAAGCGCACGCGCAGCCCCGTGGCCACCTTCGTGAACAATGTTCCCTGTGGCAGTAGATGCAGTTGCTTCATGGTTTGAGCCAGGGCCAAGCCGTTGAGCATGAGCATCAGGACGCACAGAAGTTTGATCTGCGTCAGAGGGCTGGACAGATCCGGACGCAGCATCGCCCCGGAAGCGAGCAGCAGGGCCAGGCCGCCCCAGATCAGCGGCTGCGCGGCGGATTCGAGGCGGCGGGTGTCGTCGACGTCCCGGCGGCCAAGGAGCCACAGCAGGCCCACCCAGTCGAGCACCAGTATGGCTCCGAAGGACAGCACGAGCGCGAGAATATGGCATGCGAGGGCGATCCGGTGGATCTCCGTCCCGCAGTCGAGGAAGCCGCCGAGCAGCACCGAGGCCAGCCACGCCGCCGAACACAACAGTGCCAGCAGCACCGTTTTCAGGGAGGGCCTGCCGGTTGGCCTGGCCAGCCCGCTGCCGTTCGGTTCACAGACGGCCGTACTGTCGGACGCGCTGCCGCCACCGGGCTCGGCGACTGGAGGCTTCATGCGAAGAGCCCCTCACCGATAAAGCCGCCGGCGCTGGTTCCCGGCGGAACGGCGAACAGGCCCGAGCCGGTGTGCTTGAGATATTCCAGGGCCAGCGTGTCGTCCTTCGCCATGGCCAGCTGCATGGGCACGTAGTGGGTCCGCGGGTCCTTGACGAACGCGATGAAGAGCAGGCCGGCGTCGAGGTGTCCCAGGCCGTCCGAGCCGTCCGTGTAGTTGTAGCCGCGCCGGAGCATCTTCACGCCGTCGTTCCGGCTCGAGTGCGCCAGGCGGACATGGGCGTCCAGCGGGATCAGCGGTTCCCCGCCGCGCCCCTGGATCTCGAAGTCAGGAGCGGTGAATTCCCCGCCGCCGGACAACGGGGCGCCGGCGCCCTTGGTGCGGCCGATCAGGCCTTCCTGCTCGCGCAGCGAGGTCCGGTCCCAGATTTCGATGTGCATCCGGATCCGGCGGGACACCAGATAGGTGCCGCCGGCCATCCAGGCCTCGCCCGGACGGGTTCCCGCTCCGGCCCACACGTGCTCATCAAGCAGGGCGGTGTCCTCCGCTTTGAGGTTGCTGGTGCCGTCCTTGAAGCCGAAGAGGTTCCGCGGGGTCGGCTGGGACCGCGACGTGGAGGAGGTCCGGCCGAAGCCCAGCTGCGACCAGCGGACCCGCGCCTGCCCGAATCCGATTCGTGCGAGGTTTCGGATCGCGTGGACAGCCACCTGGGGGTCGTCGGCACACGCCTGGACCACAAGATCGCCGCCGGTGCGCCCCGGCTGGAGGTCATCGCCGGGGAAGTGCGGCAGGTCGATGAGTGCATCCGGGCGCAGTCCTTCCAGGCCGAAGCGTGCCTTCCGGTCGTTCTCGAACAGGCCGGAGCCGAAGCCGAACGTGAGGGTCAGATTTCCGGCCCCAAGGTCCAGGGCCTCGCCCGTGTCCTCTGGCGGGGCGTCGTAGGGACCGTCGACGGCGCCCGTGCTTCCCGTCGTGCGCCCTGCCGTCATAGCCTCCGCAGCGGCGGTCCAGGCCTTCAGGAGCCGGATGAGCGCTGCACGATCCTCGGTGACGACGTCGAAGGCCGCAATGTGCAGGCGGTCCTGGGCCGGCGTGATGATGCCGGCCTGGCGGCCACCGTGGAAAGGGATGATATTGCCGGACGCGGCAGGGGTTGCCGCCGCAGCCAGCGCGTCCGGCCCCAGGAGGCCGGCGGCCAGGCCGGCCACGGCCCCGGCGCCACCCACACCTGCGAGGGACAGCAGCCCGCGGCGGGACAGCCGGCCCTTTCCGGGCAGGGGAGCTGCCGCGGCAGCCGGCGAAGGTGCCGGATCGTCGGCGGAACCCGGGGCGGCGCCGGAATCCGGGGCGGCGCCGTCGGGCGTTTCGGCGGTGTGGCCGTTGAAGGGGCAGCCGCTCACAGGACCACTGCCGAGGTGAGCTTGGAGAGTGGCTCGCCAAGGGCATCAACCAGGGAGGCGAGCTGCTGGATCTCGGTCTGGCTGAGCTCGGTGTAGTAGGTGAACCCCTCGCCTGTGGCGTGCTTCTTGAGCCCGGCCTGCAATGCCGAGAACTTCTCGTCGAGGCTTTCGGCCAGGGCTGGGTCCTTCTGCTGCAGCACGGGCAACAGGCTCTCGAAGGCGATCCGGGCCCCGTCCACGTTGGCCTGGAAGTCCCAGAGATCCGTGTGTGACCATGCTTCTTCCTCCCCGGTGACCTTGCCGGTGGCCACTTCGTCCAGCAGTTCCTTGGCGCCGTTGCCGAGCATATCGGCGGTGAGTTTTACCTCACCGGTGCGCTGGCCCAGGTCCTCGGTGTCGGCGACGAGCCGCTTCGCGATGACGGTGCGCTCCTCCGCGGTTAGCGGGGTGTAGCCAGCGGGCGGGAACAGGTCCTTCTCCGCGCGGTGCCAGCCGGTCCATTCCTGGCCGGGCTCAAGGTCGGCTTCGCGGGCATCGAGCTTGGGGTCAAGGTCCCCGAAAGACTCCGCGACCGGCTCGATGCGCTCCCAGTGCATGCGGGTGGAAGCGTAGAGTCCGCGCGCCTTCGCTGCGTCTCCGGCAGCGTAGGCTTCGGCGAACGCTTTCGTGCCGGTCACCAGTTGTTCGGTCTGATCCTTCACATACGCGGAGTACTGGCCGGTGCCGGTGTCCAGGACCTTCTGGAGGTCGGCGTCAACGATGGGATTGGTGCCGGAGTCGGTGACGTCGAAGGCTGCACGGATGCCGTCCCCCTGGATTCCGGGCTTGCAGGCCGTGGTGTACTTGCCGGCGGCCGCCGTGACCACGAGGTTGCGGGTAAGGCCCGGGCCGATGTTCTCGACTTCGCCAATGATCCGCAGCCCGTCCTGGGCCAGAAGGTAGAACTCGGTGACCTCGGCGCCTTCGTTCCTGACGGCGAAGGTCAGGTTGCCGCTGGAGACATGGTTCGCAGAGACCTTGCATTCGGTCTTGGTGCTGGTGACCTGGATCGGCCCGGAGGCCGCGCCCCGGGTCTTGGAGTTGTCCGTGCAGCCGGCCAGAGCCAGTGGAACGGCAGCGGCCGCCGCTACCAGGGCAAGCGACTTCCGGAATCGGGGGGCTGTTTTGGGCAAGGGGGTGCCGGGCATGGGTGTTTCCTTTGGTCGGTTGGTAGAAACGGCGGAGGGCGGCGGTTGCGGAACCGTGACGCGTGGGGACGTCCCTAGGTGAAGGAGCTGACGGAACCCTTACTTAGGCGCACCTAAGTAAGGAGGATACTTATCCAAAACGATTACGCAAACTTTTTATACCCTAATTTTGTTTAGGTAAGGCTTATCTAATAACATCGTCCGAGTGACAACGCACCTTGATTTCGCGCGGGTGTCCTTTGCCTCGGATCTTGCGAGCTACGGGGACAGACCCGCAATTCTCACTGACAGCCTCACCCTGACCTACCGGGAGCTGGCGGAGCGCGTCGATGCCCTCGCCCTCCGCCTCGGCACCGGGCGGCGCCTCGTAGCGCTGGCTGCCGCCAACGACGTCGACTCGCTGGTCGCCTACCTGGCGGCCCTGGTGTCCGGGCACCCGCTGATCCTCCTGCCGGAAGACAAACCCGCAGCCCTGGAGTCCCTGGTGGCGGCGTACGATCCCGACGTCATTGTGCGGTCCGGGAACGGGCAGACTGTCCTGGAGGAGCGCAGGCCCGGCACACGGCACGAGCTGCACCCGGACCTTGCCCTGCTGCTCAGCACGTCCGGCTCCACCGGCTCTCCCAAGCTCGTGCGCCTCTCGCATGCCAACCTGCAGACCAACGCGGAGTCCATTGCCCAATACCTGAGGATTGGCACGGACGACAGGGCGGCTACGACCCTGCCGATGTCCTACTGCTACGGGCTGTCCGTGATCAACAGTCACCTGCTCCGCGGGGCAGGCCTGGTCCTTACCAACCTTTCGGTCGTTGATCCCTGTTTCTGGGACCTGTTCCGCCGTGAGGGTGCGACGTCGTTCGCGGCCGTCCCGTACACGTTCGAACTGTTGGAGCGGGTGGGGTTCCCCGAGATGGAGCTGCCCAACCTTCGCTACGTCACCCAAGCCGGAGGCCGGCTCGCACCGGAGATGGTGCGAGGCTACGCCGAGCTCGGCCGCCGGCAGGGATGGGAACTTTTCGTGATGTATGGCCAGACGGAGGCCACAGCCCGGATGGCCTATCTGCCGCCGGAACTCGCAGCCGCAGTCCCCGGCGCCGTCGGTATCCCGGTGCCCGGCGGCGCATTCCGGATCGATCCCGTCCCCGGGCTGGAGCACGGGGAGCTCGTGTACACCGGCCAGAATGTCATGCTCGGCTACGCCGAAAGCCCTGAGGACCTCGGAAAGGGCCGGACCATCACCGAGCTCCGCACCGGCGACCTCGCCCGGAAGCATCCCGCCGGAGTCTACGAAGTTGTGGGGCGCCGCAGCCGGTTCGTCAAGATCGTGGGACTGCGCGTTGACCTCGGTCAGGTCGAGAGGATCCTTGCCGACCTCGGAGTGCACGCGGCCAGCGCAGGTACGGACGACGGGCTGGTTGTCGCCGTCGAAGGCGGGCACGACCCGCACCTGCTGGGCAAGGTCCTGGCCCAGGGCGTCGGCCTGCCGCGTGCGGCACTCGAGGTGCACGCCGTCGAACATCTCCCCAGGCTGGCCACCGGCAAACTGGACTACCCGGCGGTCCTTGCGCTGTCCCGGCCTGACCCGGCAGAGCCCGCGCCCGGGACTGACCCTGCAGCCGGTCCCGACAACGTCCGAAAAATCTTCGAGGACACCCTGGAGCGCGCGGACATCGCCGACGACGACACCTTCGTCTCGCTCGGCGGGGACTCGCTGTCCTACGTGGCAGCGTCCGTAAGGCTGGAACAGGCGTTGGGGCATCTCCCGCGGGATTGGCACGTGACGCCGGTCCGGGATCTGGAACCGCGCCGACGGGATATGCCGGTCCGGAAGCTGCGACGGTTCTTCGCACCGATCGAAACCGGCATTGTGTTGAGGGCCGTGTCGATCATCCTCATCGTCAGTACCCACGTCGGCCTTTTCAGGTGGCAGGGCGCGGCCCATGTGCTCATGGCGGTGGCGGGCTACAACTTCGCGCGTTTCCAGCTTTCCGGGGAGCGGCTTCCGCGCCTCCGGCGGCAGCTGGCCAGCCTGGCCAGAGTCGTCGTGCCGAGCGTGGCCTTCATCGGTGTGGCCTATCTGATCACGGATAACTACACCCCTGCCAACATCGTGCTCCTCAATGCCGTCCTCGGACCGGAGGCGGTGACCACTCAGTGGCATTTCTGGTTCATCGAAGTACTTGTCTACCTGCTCGTGGGAATGACTGCCCTGCTCGCGGTTCCCTGGGCGGACCGCGCTGAGCGGCGATTCCCCCTCCTCTTTCCGCTGGCCCTTACGGGAGCCGGGCTCCTCACGCGCTATGACGTGATTGATCCCGGCGTGCCGCACACGGCGCCGGCCCTCTGGCTATTCGCGCTGGGCTGGGCCATTGCGCGGACCCGGAACGTGGCCCAGCGCTGCGCCGTCTCAGCCGTCGCAGCCCTGACGGTCCAGGGGTTCTTTGAGGACGCAAACCGGGAATACACGCTCCTCGTCGGAATCCTGCTGCTCATCTGGCTGCCCGCTATTCCCGTGCCGAAGGGGTTCCGCCGCCTGACGATACTGCTGGCCAGCGCCTCCCTCTACGCGTACCTGGTCCACTGGCTGGTCTACCCGCCGCTGGCCCCGATCAGTCCACTGCTGGCCGTGGCAGCATCGCTCGCCGCCGGGGTTGCGTACTGGGCACTGTACATGCGCGTGATCAGCGCGGTCATCCGCCGGCGGACCCGCTCGACGAGCTCCCTTCCCAAGTTGGATCCGCAGACCTAACTTATTGAGAGGAGCTTTGTACCGTCCGGACGGAGTTCCCGGGTGGGTGATACGTGCCGGTACCGGGTCTGTTGGGTGATTCCCGGATCCTGGCAGAGGTCGCTGACTGTGGTGCCGGGCCGGCCCATGGAGGCGGGAGCGAGCCGGACTTTGGCGGGGGTCATTTTGAAGGGGCGTCCACCTTTCGGGTGCGGGCGGAGGCGAGGCCGGCGATGGTGCGTTCGGCGCGGCCATAGGTGCCGGGCACGGCTCCGTCCGGATACCCGCCGGATCCTCCTCACTGTTCACCACCGTCGTGCACCGGATTGAGCGGCCCCTGGACCCGGAACGCTTCCGCCACGCCCTGGCCGGCCTTGCCGAGGGATGCTGCTGGCTGAGCGGACGGCTCTAGGTCGCCTCAGCGCCCGGCTGCAGGATCGCACTTCAAGGCATCGGACCCCGAATCTGGCTGGAAAACACCGGTCCCTGGCAGGCCGACCGGAAGTCCTCCCGTTCATGTCCCCGGTGACCGGTCCTGACGCCGTTCTGGACTTGCATCCCGAATTCGGCGACCGCGGAACTGTCCTGGCCGTCCTGCCTGACGTCCGGTTGACGTATACCCCAACCGGACACATGTTGCAATGAAGCGTGCTTCCCAAACCGGCACGAATCGAACTGGCGAGGATGCCAGCGGTCTCCGGCGCCGCGGGGAGTGACCAAGCCGGCTGCGGCTCATAAAAGCACCAGTGGGTATCCGGTTAGCTCAGGTAGACTGCGTAAATGTCGAGACCGGACTTTCCGAAGACGATTCTGGAGTTCCAGGCGAGATTCGGCGACGAGCAGGCTTGCCTGGGCTATCTGTTTGAGTGCCGCTGGCCGGATGGCTATTCGTGTCCCCGGTGCAAGGGGGAGTCCGCCTGGCCCGTGGCGGCGCGGGGGCTGTGGGAATGCGCCGCATGCCGTTACCAGGTTTCGCTGACAGCCGGTACCGTGCTCCACAAGACCCACACTGCACTGCAATTGTGGTTCTGGGCGGCCTACCTGATGACGACGGGAACTCCGGGGATCTCGGCCAGGCAGCTGCAGCGCCAGCTCGGACTCAGCCGCTACGAGACGGCCTGGACCATGCTCCACAAACTGCGCCGCGCCATGGTCAACCCCGAACGCACCCTGCTGACCGGCGAGGTAGAGGTGGACGAATGCGAAGTCGGCGGCCCGGAGGTGGGCCGGCGCGGCGGCAGAAATCTCACGGCCCGGGCCGCGCAGATAGTCGTGGCGGTGGAGGTGCGTGGTCAGGGCTCCGGACGCGTCCGGATGAAGGTGATCCCCAACGCGTCCGGCGACACCTTGGGCACTTTCGTGACAGACACTGTGGCTCCCGGCGCCATCGTGCACACCGACGGCTGGATGGGGTACGTCCCGTTGAGGAACAAAGGCTACGACCACCGCCCGCGATCCCAGCGGGCCGCCAAAAGAGCCGGCGACCCCGACCCTGTCCTTCCCCGCGTGCACCGCGCCATCAGCAACTTCAAGACATGGCTGCGGGGAACCCACCGCTCCGTGGGCAATGAACACCTGCAGGTGTACCTCGACGAGTTCACGTTCCGCTACAACCGGCGCAGCACACCCATGGCGGCCTTCCAATCCCTGCTCGGTCTCGGCGCACAGCAGGCGCCAGCCACCTATCGCCAAATCGTCGCCCACGGTCCGGGATCGAAAAGCACAACCTGAGCTAACCGGATACCCACTAAGCACCGATGCCGATACCGCTACCGCTACTTGTGCAAGCCGTCAGGAATGACAGATCCAAGGCCTGGCTTTCTTCCCAGACATGAATGCAGCGCCCTTCCTCCGCGGGTTCCTTATCGAGTAGGCGGAAGCCGGGAACACCAGCAGAACCCCAGCGATGACAATTCGCGCCACCCAGCGCCCTCGTTGGTTTCCTCTGTGACGCATGGATGGCGTTGGGCAAGTCTTTTGAGGGTGGCTGCGTTGGCCACGGCCGGGTCAGGCGACTAGCTCCACGTCGATGACAGCTCGGTGAAAGCCTGGCTGGCTGCGCTCACGTAGGCGCCTTTCCTTCTGAGTAGGGCTGCGGTGCGGTGTGGAATGGCCGGCGACAGGTCAACTGGGTGGAGCCCGTGCTGTTCGCGGGCAATGGCTTCGGGCAGCACGGTGGCGAGCTGGCCGCGGCGGATGATTTCCACGATCGCGCTGATGGAGTCGGCTTCAATCGCGATGCGGGGGGCAATGCCGTGGTCCCGGAAGTGCAGGTCGATGTGGCGCCGGGTTGCAAAGTCGCTACTGAGAAGCACAAGCCCCTCTTGTTCCAACTCCCGCAGGGCCATGGGTGCCTGCGCGCCGGCGCGGGGGTGGTTATTGCCGACGACCAGGCCAAGGGTTTCGACGAACAATGCCTGGGTCTCGATCTCGGACGAACGCCCCTCGGCGAAAGCGATGCCTAGATCGAGGGTGTCCTCGGCCAGTGCCGCCTCGATGCGGTCCTGGGTCATCTCCTGCACGCTCAAGGTGATGCCGGGATGGCGGGTGCTGAAGCGTTCGACCAGTGGACCGATCAGGTAAGCGGTGAACGTGGGCGTCATCGCCAGCCGGAGCGATCCACGGCTCAGATCCTGCACGTCGTGGATGGCCCGGGTTCCGGCGTCAAGCTCCCGCAGGGCGCGGCGGGCATAGCGCAGGTAGGTCTCGCCGGCGTCTGTCAGCCGCACGGTCCGCCCGGACCTGTCCAAGAGCCGGACGTGCAGCGAGTTCTCCAGTTGCTTGATCTGTTGCGACAGCGTCGGTTGGGAGACATGCAGTGCCTCGGCCGCGCGGGTGAAGTTTTGGTGTTCCGCGACCGCGGTCAAGTAACGAATGTGGCGTAGCATTACGACCTCCAACTATAGGAATTACTTATTGATTTCATTGTAAATAAGTCTTGGACACTATAGTTCATTTCCGTCATCCTTGAGTTATCCCCCAAAACATAAGGAGACGGCCCATGCAAGACATCATCGAAGGCTTTCTGAAATTCCAACGGGAAGCCTTTCCGGAGCGCTCTGGACTCTTCAAGGAGCTGGCCACCGCCCAGAACCCTGGGGCTCTGTTCATTGCCTGCTCGGACAGCCGGGTCGTGCCGGAGTTGCTGACCCAGCGGGAACCGGGTGACCTGTTCGTGATCCGCAACGCCGGCAACATCGTGCCGGCCTACGGCCCGGAGCCCGGCGGTGTCTCCGCGACAGTCGAGTACGCGGTCGCCGTCCTGGGCGTCACGGACATCATCATCTGTGGCCATTCCGACTGCGGAGCGATGACTGCCATCTCGACCGACACGAACCTGGACCACCTGCCGGCCGTGGCCAGCTGGCTTGCCCATGCCGACGCGGCGAAGGCCGTCAACGCCGCCCGCACCCACGGATCGGCCCAGGAGCGACTGGAGGCCATGGTCCGCGGGAACGTCATCGCCCAGCTGACCAACATCAGGACCCATCCCTCCGTCGCCCTGGCCCTGGACCAGAACCGGCTGAACCTCCACGGCTGGGTCTACGACATCGAAACCGGTTCCATCGACACCCTGGACGGTGCCACCGGCCTCTTTGTCCCACTTGCGGACAACCCGCAGACCTGTGCCACGCCGGCCACATCCGGCCTGGCCGCCTAACCACCTGATATCACCGAAAGAATAGGAAAACACCATGATTCATTCCCAGAACACCCAGGCTCCGCGCGAGGAACTGACCGCCGCCATCATCGACGCCAAGATGCGCAAGGACCTCTCCTGGCAGGAACTGACCGATGGCACTGGTCTGAGCCTTGCCTTCGTCACCGCCGCCCTGCTCGGCCAGCATCCGTTGCCTGAAACCGCTGCGGAAATCGTCGCTGAGCGCCTGGGTCTGGGCGAGGACGCCGTAATGCTGCTGCAGACCATTCCGCTGCGCGGCAGCATCCCCGGCGGTATCCCGACCGACCCCACCATCTACCGGTTCTACGAAATGCTGCAGGTCTACGGCTCCACCCTGAGGGCCTTGGTCCACGAACAGTTCGGTGACGGCATCATCAGTGCCATCAACTTCAAGCTGGACATCAAGAAAGTTGAAGACCCCGACGGCGGCTCACGTGCCGTGATCACCCTCGACGGAAAATACCTGCCCACCAAACCGTTCTGATCCCCACCGTGGCTGTGTCCTCGAAGTGAGGACACAGCCACGGTTGTGCCCGAACTTACCTCTCAGCCAAGGAACATCACGGACTTCATTCAACGCACCATCGACATCGCCCGTGCCAACGTCGAGGAAGGTGGGCGACCCTTTGCGACCGACGGCGAGATCCTCGCCGAGAGCCCCAACCGTGCGTCCCAGACGAACGACCCCACCGCGCACGCCGAGATCCTCGCGATCCGCGAGGCCTGTACCCGACTCGGTACCGAGCACCTGACCGGGTGCACCATCTACGTGCTCGCCCATCCCTGCCCGATGTGCCTGGGCTCGCTGTACTACTGCAGCCCCGAGAAGGTCGTCTTCCTCACCCAACGCGACGACTACGAACCGCACTACGTCGACGACCGCAAGTACTTCGAACTGGCCACCTTCTACGCCGAGTTCGACAAGGACTGGACCGAACGCCGGCTGCCGATGAAGTACCAGCCGTGGGACGCCGCGATCGACGTCTACCGCGAATGGCAGCAATGCAACTCGGGCAACCGCCACGTACTCACCCCGCCACCCCCACCCGGGGCAACTTCCGCCTCATCGACAGGCTCTTCACCCAAGTGGAAAGCGTCATGAAAATCAACGAACTCAGCACCATCACTGACGACGTCATCGAGGCCGCACGCTCCACCCTCGTCATCGGAATCAGCTAAAACCGCCAAACCGAACTGTGAAAAACCGCCATTCCGAACCAACAGTCACAGGTGACAGGGAGTCCTGCCTGACGTTGGGTTGGGGTATACCCCCAACCGGACGGTCGTGCCGCCGGCTTTGGACAGTCCGTGCAATCGTCTTCGGAAAATGACACCATTTCGCGAGCATTTGTGATGAGTCCCGTCGGACTATTGACTGAAAATTCAGTCAGGATTATGGTTAAGGCAATACATCACCGTGATGTATCTCACGAAAGGCTTGCCATGATCAGCACGCGCTTCCGCAAAGACGCGGATTCCGCCGGTGCCGCATCGGCGCACAAGGACCGCTTTGGCCGCATTGAGTCGGCCGGCATTGAGTTCATTCCCGACGCGGAACGCACTTCCCGCCCCCGGAACCTGTTCACCGTGTTCTTCGGCGGCAACTTCGCTTTCTCTGTCATCGTTTTCGGCTGGCTTCCCATCACCTTCGGCCTGAACTTCGTCGGCGCCGCCACGGCCAGCCTCGCCGGGCTCCTTGTTGGCACGGCCTTGATCGGCCCGATGGCCCTCCTCGGACCGCGGACCGGCACCAACAACACCGTTTCCAGCGCCGCACACTTCGGCACCCGCGGGCGCTTGATCGGTTCCGCCCTGACCCTGTTGTTCGCCCTTGCCTACGCCGCCATCGCGGTCTGGACTTCGGGCGACGCACTGGTTGCCGCCGCCGAACGGCTGCTCGGGATACCCGTCGACGGCGTCACGCTCTCCATCGGCTACGCCGTGATCTCCGTGGAAATCGTTCTCGTGGCGCTCTTCGGCCACGGCACCGTGGTGGCGATGCAGAAGTTCGTCGCACCCGTCGTCGGCGTTCTGCTGCTCATCGGCGTCGTCGCCTTCGCACCGACGTTCAGCCCCACAACAGTCCATGCCGACTACCTCCTGGGCGACTTCTGGCCCACGTGGATCCTCTCGGCCGTCATTTCCGTCGGCGGCCCCCTCTCCTATGCGCCCACGCTGGGCGACTACAGCCGGCGCATCTCGCGGACCAGGCACTCGGACCGTTCGGTGGTGACCTCGGCATGCCTCGGCGTCTTCCTCGGGCTCTTCGTCACTGCCCTTTTCGGTGCCTTCACGGCCTCGGCCTTGCCGGAGCTTGGCGGCTCGTACGTCGCCGATCTCGTGAAATCATCCCCGGCCTGGTACCTGCTGCCGATCCTCGTCATCGCCCTTGCCGGCGGCCTCGGACAGGGCGTGCTCAACCTTTACGCCAGCGGCCTGGACCTCGAAGCACTCTTCCCGCGCCTGCGCCGCATCCACACCACGCTGATCACGTCGGTGATCGCCGTCGGACTCCTCTACCTTGGTGTCTTCGTGTTCAACGCGGTGGACTCGATCACGGCCATGACGCTGGTGCTCAACGGATTCGCCGGCCCCTGGGTGGCCATCAACGTCCTGGGCTTCCTGGTCGCCCGCCGCGGCAAATACCACGCCGCAGACCTCCAGCTCTTTCGCGCCAACGGACCGCGCGGACGGTACTGGTTCAGCAACGGCTGGAACCTCAGGGCCGTGATCCCCTGGGCCATCGGATCAGTATTCGGCCTGCTGGCCACGGACACGTCCCTCTACACCGGCCCGCTCTCGCAACTCGCCGGGGGAATCGACCTCAGCTTCCTTGGCTCCACAGTCATCGGAGCCGTCGGCTATCTCGCGGCGCTCCGGCTCTGGCCCGAACCGCATGCCTCCCTGGTCGAGGCCGCACCGGAGCGGGGTGAGCACGTATTACTGTCAAACCATGACTGACAAACTAGCCAAGATCCTCACCGCCGCCACCACCTGCATCGCCAGGAACGGCGTCCGGGGAATGCGGGTCAACGATGTGGCTGCAGAAGCCGGAGTTTCGCCGGGCCTCCTGTACTACCACTTCACCGACCGGGCCGGCCTGCTTGCCGCAACGCTTGAACACATCAACAAGCAGGTCAGCAAGGACGACGCCGCTCCCGCCTCCCCTGACGCCGAAGACCGCGCCCGGCACTTCAGGCACCTGCTCCTTGACGAAATCAAGGACGACGCTGATGTCCGCCGGAATTCGGTGGCCTGGAACGAGCTCCGGGCCTGCTCCATCTTCGAACAGGAGCTGGCGGAACCGCTTTCCCGGACAACGGCGGAATGGAACCGTGAGATCGCCCAGGCCATCGTGGCCGCCAGCGAAGGCACCAGCGAGGACGAGGCCGCAGTCACTGCGGAGATCCTCACCAGTTTGGTGGAAGGGATCTCCGGCCGCTGGCTCAACGGTTTCATCACCACAGACCACGCGCGTTCCCTGTTGACGACGGCCATCGGCTCACTCACCACAGCACGCCCGGCCACCTTGCAGGAACCTTCCGGACAGGGTCTGGGCAAATGAACCACCAACCCAACTCTCACCCACTTATCAAGCGACGTGATTCCAACGGAATCCCGCGATCATGCAAGGACCCCTAGGGTCCCGTTAGGAAGCACCACCATGGACATCATTGCCAACGCCACTCCGCCCGTATCCTTCGCCCGGAGCGGGGACAGCAGCCGCCGGCCCCTCCGCGTGGCACTGGTCCAGCACCACTGGCGGGAGAACGCCGCCGAGCTGAGGTCGGTGCTGACCGAGGCCATCGGCAAAGCCGCCGACGCCGGAGCCAGGGCCGTGTTCCTGCCGGAACTGACGCTGTCCAAATATCCTGCCAACGTCCGGGCCGGCATCAACCCCGCCAAGGATGCCGAGGACCTGCTCAACGGCCCCTCCTTCGAGTTCGCCGCCAACGCGGCCCGGAAACACTGCGTCACCGTCCACGCCTCGCTCTACGAGCGCTCAGACGGAAACGACGGACTGGGCTTCAACACCGCCATCCTCGTCTCGCCCCAGGGCGAGCTGCTGGCACGCACCCGCAAGACCCACATTCCCGTCAGTGCCGGCTACTACGAGGACACCTACTTCCGCGCCGGACCGGCCGGCGACGCCTACCCCGTGCACCGCCCCGCGGAACTGGACGGGGCCGCCGTCGGACTCCCCACCTGCTGGGACGAATGGTTCCCGGAGGTCGCCCGGCTGTATTCGCTGGCCGGTGCGGAAATCCTGGTTTACCCCACGGCCATCGGCTCGGAGCCGAGCTTCCCGACGTTCGACCACCAGCCGCTGTGGCAGCACGTGATCACCGGCCATGGCATCACGAACGGCACGTTCATGGTGGTCCCCAACCGGACGGGCGACGAAGGCGACATCAACTTCTACGGTTCCTCATTCATCTCCGACCCCTACGGCCGCGTCCTGGTCCAGGCGCCACGGGACCGGGAAGCCGTCCTGGTGGCCGACCTCGACCTGGACCAGCGCAAGGACTGGCTGGACCTGTTCCCGTTCCTGACCACGCGCCGCCCCGACACCTACGCCGAGCTCACCCGCGACGTCGACGTCGACCGCCCGTACGGCGCGGTGTCCGCCCGGCAAACCGCGGCCCAGCCATGAGCTGGATGATGCCAAGCGAAACGGCCCGCCAGGAAAGGGTCTGGATGGCCTTTCCGCCGGAGCGCTCCTCGATCGGGCACACCCCGGAGGAAACCCACGAGGCACGCACGGCCTGGTCCGCGGTGGCGCACGCCGTCGCGGAATTCGAGCCGGTCACCATGGTGGTGGACCCACCGGACATGGCTGCCGCGAGGACATACCTTTCGGCCGGCATTGACCTGGTCGAAGCGCCCCTCGACGACGCCTGGATGCGGGACATCGGGCCCACATTCGTGACCGGCGACGACGGCCGGCTGGGCGGGGTGGACTGGGTCTTCAACGGCTGGGGGCAGCAGGACTGGGCCAGCTGGGGCAAGGACTCCGCGATCGGTGCCGAAGTGGTGAGGCAGGCCGGGGCGGAGCTTCTGGACAGCCCGCTGGTCAACGAAGGCGGCGGGATCCAGGTGGACGGCCTGGGCACAGTGCTGGTCACCGAGACGGTGCAGCTGGATACGCTCCGGAACCCGCACCTGACCAAGGCGGACGTCGAAGCCGAGCTGGCCCGCACCATCGGCGCCACGCACGTCATCTGGCTGCCGCGCGGGCTGACCCGTGACACGCAGGAACTCGGAACCCGCGGACACGTGGACATCGTGGCCGCCATCCCGTCACCCGGTGTGCTGCTGGTCCACTCCCAGCGCAACCCCTCGCACCCGGACTTCGAGATCACCGCCGACATCATCGCGATGCTCGCCGGGACCCGGGATGCGCAGGGCCGTGCCTGGGACATCGTGGAGGTGCCGGCCCCGGACACGCTGCGCGACGAGCTCGACTGGGTCGACTACAGCTACATCAACCATCTGGTGGTGAACGGCGGCGTCATTGCCTGCAGTTTCGATGACCCGGCGGATGCGGGAGCCCGCCGGATCCTGGAGCAGGCCTATCCGGGCCGCAAAGTGGTGATGGTCGATGCCCGCCCCATCTTCGCCCGGGGCGGCGGCATCCATTGCATCACCCAGCATCAGCCGGCCGTCTGACCGCGGCAGCCATGTAGCCCCCTGCTGCGGCCGTCGTACCCGTCGCCCGCAGCAGGGGGCTACATGCTCAGCCGAAGGAGACCTCCGGGATGGCCGGACCCCGACGCGAGCTGATGGTGTCCCGCGGCCAGTCGCGCAAGTTGTGGCCATACCGGCTGCCCCCAGCACGGAATGTCGGCCGACAGGGTCCGCCAATATACCAAACTGCACGTCTGGGAGATCCGCCACACAGCAAGATCCGGTGATCGAACCGGGCCTGCATGAGCAACCATGCAGTCCTACCGGCCACCAGCCGGAAAATTGGGTTGGTGGCCGTGCGTTTCCATGGCTTCATGGATCTGCAGAGCAAACCACAGCTGAGCGATGGAGGAGGTTTCGGTAAGGTCCAGCCCGGTCAGTTCGCTGATCTTTCGAATGCGGTAGATGATCGTTTGCCGGTGCGTGAACAGCTCTGCAGCGGTTTTCTGCCATGACCGCTGGAGGGTCAGGAATGTCTTCAGGGTGATCATCAGGTCCGGCTGGCGGCCGCGTTCATAGTCAAAGACCGGGCCGAGCAATCTCCGCACCAACGCGTTGCCTTCCTCATAACTGGTCAGCCCGAGCCATGCGGGTCCCTGCGCATAGTGGGCAAGCTGCTCGGAGTTGCTGGCCGCTGTGCCTGATGCCCAGAGGGATTCCTGCAGTGCCCGGCCGATGCCGGCCGCGTCCGCCAGCTGGCTCACTCCGATCCGGACTCGGGCCGAAACCACATGGCGCAGAATTTCATCGGAACAGTCCGGGCCGACGGCAAGGTGGAGGCGGTTGAACCGCCGCAGGCAGGCGTTGGGGTAGCCATGGCGCCAGAGTCCGATGTGGATGGGGTCAAGATCGTGCAGATCCTCCGCACCCATGGTGACAATGAGGAACTGCCGCGCGGTGACGCCAAATTCCTGCAGCCTCCGCTCCACGTCGGCGGTCGAGTAGCCGCCCTCGAAGGCCTGGCTAAGGAATTCAGCCCCGAGCCGGCGCTGGTTTTCAAGGTCCAGTGTCGTCCGGGACAATTCCAAACCCAAAACCGTAGCGGCATGCAGCAAGATGACGGCGTCCGGGTGCGCTTCCGCCTTCGGTAATACGACCAGCAGCGCGTTGGGGTGCGTGGGGATATCCATCAGGAGAATGTGCCGGCCGTCTGGGAGAATGTGCCACTGAAAACTCTTTGAGGCTGTTGCTGGGATCCGGACTAGCAGTTCCAACCCGGCCGCCACCTCCGGGGTCAAGGGTTCGCCGTCGGGATACCAGGGATGCAGACAGTGCCGGTCGAGGACAAACAACGTCGTGTTTAGCTCTGCAGCCAGCCCCGAGATGAGATTCTGCCAGTGCTGTTCGGCTGCCCCGGCGCGGCCGATCAGATCGTAAATTCTGGCGGTCTGGCGCAGCCTGTGCGATTGCTCAAGCAGGGAGGATTCCGCAACGGAGCGGGCGATGGCGATGAACGGCAAAGGGTAGGGGATGTTCAGGACCGGAAGGGACAGCCGGTCGCAGGTATCCAGGAATTCCTGTGACAGTGGTGGAGCATGCATTTTCTCCCCGATGGCCAGGGCGCTGGCGCCCGCGCCGGCCAGAGCCTCGGCGAAGGCAACCTGCCCGGCAGCATCGGCCGGCAGGGACAGGCCGTTGGTCATCATGAGTTCCCCGCCGGTGACCCATTCCCACAGCCGCGGCAGGTCCGAAGTGTGGGCCCAGGCTATCGGGTGGTCCAGGCCGCTGGAACCTGCCAGCAGGGACAGGCCAAGCTGGGGTTCAGCCAGCAGTTCTGCCACGGTAATTGTCACGCGCCGCTCCTTTCGTTGCGGGAGCCGCCGGCTTGAAACCGGACGGTCTGTACACATGTATAGATGCTGCGGACAGATGTAGTCAATCGCAGTATGTTCGCCGTGATGCGGGCCAACGATCATTAACTCAATGGGTTCCGTGTTCGGTGATGACTATCCGGGGAGAGGATTTAGATGGACGTGACGATGAACCTCATTGATAATGCCCCGCCGGGGACCTCTCGCCGGAACCCGACGGGGCCGCTGGCCACCGAGACCGCCAACAAGACCCTCCACGAACTGACCACCCGCAAAAAGGCCCGGGCGACCGCGGCCGATGTATCTGAAGGATCCCTGCCATGACCACGCACAAGCCCATCGGCCCCGTTGACGCAACGAAGGTACCCCGCTATGCCGGACTGGGCACCTTCGCCCGGCTTCCGCAGATCGACCGTGTCCCGGACTACGACATCGCCATCGTCGGCGTCCCGTTCGACGGCGGCACCTCCTTCCGCCCCGGTGCCCGGTTCGGTCCGGCATCCGTCCGTGAGGCGTCTCGGCTGCTGCGCCCCGGCTACCACCCCGAACTCGATGTTGAGCCCGTTTACGAGGCGCAGGTCGTGGACGCCGGCGACATTGCCTGCACCCCCTACGACATCACCCGCGCAGTCCGCGAAATCGAGGAACAGGCCCTCCCGCTCCTCGGCCAGGACAAGAAGCTGATCTCGATCGGCGGCGACCACACCATCGCCCTGCCGATGCTGCGGGCCCTGAACAAGGTCCACGGACCCGTCGCGCTGCTGCACTTCGATGCGCACCTGGACACCTGGGACACCTACTTCGACCAGCCGATCACCCACGGCACCATCTTCCGCCGGGCCTTCGAGGAGGGCCTGCTGGTCGAGGACAAGTCCATGCATGTGGGAATCCGCGGCCCGGTTTACGACCGTGACGACTTCCTCCGTGACCACCAATTCGGCTTCCAGATCATCCGGTGCTCTGATCTGGACGTCATCGGTGTTCCGGCCGCGATCCAGCGCGTCAAGGACCGGCTCGGGGACACCCCCGTGTATGTCTCCATCGACATTGACGTGCTGGACCCGGCCTACGCTCCGGGCACCGGTACTCCGGAGATGGGCGGGCTGCACTCCCGCGAGCTGCTGGCCCTGCTGCGGGGGCTGAACGGCATCAACATCGTTGGTGCCGACGTCGTCGAAGTGTCGCCCGCATATGACCACGCAGATATCACTTCGGTGGCCGCCGCGACGCTCGTCTTTGACCTGCTGGGTCTGATGGTCAACCGGAGCAAGGGAATTTCCCTCGCCGACGATGCATCCTTGGAAGTAGCAACCGTCTAAGACAACCCGTCGGGAAAAGTCGTGGCTCTGTGGTCAAACCGCCGAGCCACGACTTTCCCATGTGCCGACCGGGCTGGGGCTAGCATGCGACCACGTTGACGGCGAGGCCGCCGATGGCGGTTTCCTTGTACTTGGAGGACAAGTCCCTGACGGTTTCGCGCATGGTGACAATGACCTCGTCGAGGGAGACGCGGTGGGTGCCGTCGCCCCAGGGTGCCATCTTGGCGGCGTTGATGGCCTTGGCTGCGGCAATGGCGTTGCGCTCGATGCAGGGGATCTGCATCAGGCCGCCGATGGGGGCGCAGGTCAAGCCCAGGTTGTGTTCCATGGCGATCTCCGCGGCGTTCTCCACCTGCTCGGGCGTGCCGCCCATGACCTCGGCCAGGCCGGCGGCGGCCAGGACAGTCTTGCCGTCGACGACGGCTGCTTTGTGTCCGGTGGACCTGTTGGCGCGGCGCATCAGCAGGACCGCCTCGGCCACGGCGGTGGCCTCGTCCAGCAGGGAGGCGTTGGCGATCGGCAGGCCCACCAAGTCCTGGACCATGGTCTGGAAGTTCAGCAGTGCTTCGAGCCGACCCTGGGAGATCTCCGGCTGGTAGGGGGTGTAGGCCGTGTACCAGGCCGGGGATTCGAGGATGTTGCGACGGATCACCGGGGGAGTCACGGTGTCGTAGTAGCCTTGGCCGATCATCTGCACGGCGGACTTGTTCTTCGTGGCGAGCTTGCGGAGCTCGGCCAGCACCTCAACCTCGCTGAGGGCCCGATGCAGGGTCAGGGGAGTATTCTGGCGAATGTCGGTGGGCGCGGCCGTATCCACCAAGGATTTCAGCGTGTCGTAGCCGACGGACTTGAGCATGGTGTCGACATCGGCCTGGCGGCGCACGCCAATGTGGCGGTCAACGAATGCGGCGGGGGTTGCTTGCACCGCCAAGCAAGCGGGCGGCCGGAGAGCCCGGCGCTCCGACGTGGGGCCGGCAGTGCCGCCCGTAGCGCCCCCGCGGCGGAGAAGCTGCCCCCGACCCACGGGCCTGGGGCAGTGGCTGCGGCGGAGAAGCTGCCCCCGACCCGTGGGTCGGGGGCAGCTTCCGGGGATTTGGCTGTTCAGCCAACCAGGGCGCGGGTGTGGTCGTTGAGGAACACCCCGTGGGGATCGAATTCCCGGCGGATCTGGATGAAGGTGTCAAGATCCGGGTAGAGCCGCTCCAGACGTTCCCTGGTCATGAAATGGATCTTGCCCCAGTGTGCGCGGGGCTCGAAGTCCTGCAGCAATGCATCCGCATCACGGAAGAACGGCCAGTAGTCCGTCCCTGGCTCAGTGGTGAGCGTGATGACCGTAGTGTCGCGTCCCTGGAACTGGGACATGTAGCCATCGTCGGCTTTCACCCAGCGGACTTCAACGGGGTACTTCTGGTCTGCGTGCTTGGTGCGGATCAGCTCCTGTACAGCTTCGGTGGCGGCCAGGCCGTGCTCGGTGGGAACGAAGTACTCGAGTTCATGGAACGGTGTCGTGAATCCGCCGGGGTAGATGCGGTAGGACCGGTCCAGCCGTGACCCCTCCCTGCAGGAAATTTCACTCTCATCCTGGACTTGGACGATGTTGTACCGCTTGGTGTAGCTGCGATTCGTCATGCTCTGTCCGGGCGTGCCCGGCAGGTCGAGGAGTTCGGATGACCCTTCTCCCGGGCACCAGAGGAAGGAGTAGTGCCTGTTGCCGGCGATATCTTCCTCCCATGTCGAGGCGGTCTCGGCCCAGGTCGGATAGGTGATCTGCTCCTGCAGGTAGTAGCGCTCCTCCACGGCCAGCTCGACCTCAAGGAAGATTCCCAGCGTGCCCAGGGCGACCTGCGCCGCCCTGAGCTCGCGCAGCTGCCCTTCACCGATTTCGACGATTTCGCCGTAGCCGTTGATGAGCTTGACCCAGCGCAGGCTGGAGGAGAAGCTGCCCAGGTCCTTCCCGGAGCCGTGGGTGCTGGTCGAGAGCGCCCCGGCGATCTGCTGCTTGTCGATGTCGCCCTGGTTGCCCAGAGCCAGCCCCCGCTCCCACAGCGGATCGCCGAAGGCGCTGATGGTCGTGCCGGCCAACGCCCGCGCGCGGCGGCGCATCTTGTCGGTTCCGGTGATTCCCGTCATCGCGGACATTTCCATCAGGACGCCGCCGGTCTGGACGAGCGGTGACGATGAATGACCGGCACCCGCGGCGCGAACGGGGAGGCCTTCCTTGATGGCGAAGCGGACCGCGTCGAGCGCTTCCTGTTCCGTCCGCGGCCGGACGGTGAACGCCGGTGTGGCGCACTGGTTCCGGCCCCAGTTGGTCCATGGCACTTCCGTATCAAAAGGGATGGAAGGGATTGCGGCACCCGTCAACGGGCGTGACGGCGCGGAGTGTCGAAGATTCGTTGTCATGTCAGGCTCCAGTGCTGGTCTCAACGCTCATGCGCCGTGGTTGATCATGACGTGTTTGGTCCGGGAGAAATCGTCTAGAGCGTACAGGGAGAGGTCGCGACCGTAGCCGGAGCCCTTGAATCCGCCCCACGGAACCTCGCACGCCAGCACCAGGTGCGAGTTGACCCAGACCGTACCGAAATCCAGCTGCTTGGGAATACTGAGGGTAAGTCCCGCGTCCCTGGTCCAGACCGACGCCGACAGGCCGTAAGGCGTCTCGTTCGCCCGTGAAATTGCCTCTTCGGTGGTGCTGAAGGACTCGACGCTGACCACGGGACCAAAGATTTCGTGGCTGGCAATCTCCGCTCCGGCCGGCACGTTGCTGAACACGGTGGGTTCGATAAAGTAGCCGGGTCCTTCCAGGACCGAGCCACCGATAGCGGCCTTAAGCCCGGCTGCTTTTGCTTCTGCCAGTGAGTCCCGTACCCGCTCGAAGTGCGGGCGCGAAATCATGGGACCGATTTCAATGTCGTCCCCTGCTCCTGGCGCGCCGACGACGAGGGTACCGACTTCCCTGACCAGGAGGTTGGTGAATTCTTCGGCCACGGATTCGTGCACCAGCACCCGGCAGGCAGCGCCACAGTCCTGGCCCGCATTCCAGAACCCCGCGTTGCGCACGCCGGCCGCGGCCGCGGCGAGGTCAGCGTCGGGGAAGATGACCACGGGTGCTTTGCCGCCGAGTTCCAGGTGGACACGTTTGACGGACCGTGCCGCTGTTTCTGCCACGGCTTGTCCGCTGACGACACTCCCCGTCAGCGCGACGAGTGCGATGTCCGGGTGTTCCGCCAGACGCTGCCCGACGGTTCTGCCCTGTCCCGTCACGACGTTGAAGATTCCGTCGGGAATGTGTCCGGCCACGAGTTCTGCCAGTTTCAGGGTCGACAGTGGGGTCTGTTCGGAGGGCTTCAGGACGACGCTGTTTCCCGCGGCCAGGATGGGTGCAATTTTCCAGGCCGCCATCAGCAGCGGATAGTTCCACGGGGTAATGACGCCGACTACCCCCACCGGCTCCCTGAGTATGACCGAGGTGTGTCCGGTCGCGTAGTCTCCGCCTGCCAGCGAGGTCAGTGTCCGGCATGCCCCGGCCATGAAACGGAATGTGTCAATGGTGCTGGAGACATCATCTTCCGCGACGCTGCGCGGCTTGCCGGTATTTGCGGACTCGAGCAGCTCAAGTGCTTCGCGGTTGGCTTCGATGATGTTGGCAATCCGGGACAGCACCTCGGACCGTTCCTTGGGCGTTGTGGAACCCCAGGCGTTCTGAGCCGCCACGGCGGCTTCAACGGCCGAATCCACGTCCGCGGCGGTTCCCGCCGGCACCGAGGCAATGACGTTTTCCGTAGCCGGGTCCAGGACGTCGATGACATCCGTGGAGGAACCCGGAACAAACGAACCGCCGATGAAGTGCCCCGCCGGCGGCAAGTCTGCCGCAGAGCTCTGATCGGCGGAGGGGCGCCGGACTGTAAACCGCTCGATGTCAGTGAGTGTCATAATATTTCGCCTTTGCTTTCTGTGCCGTAGTCGGCGTTGGGAGGTTCTCAGCGGTGGCCGCGGGCGTATCGTGCCCGCGCAGTTTCAGATCAGGTCAGTCACCAAATTTGGGGACTGGACGGGTGCGGGGTCCGCCGTCTTCCGGAACAGGCGTGCGACAAAGTAGTAGAGAGGGGCGACGACGACCAGACCGACAATCCATGACAGGTCGACACCGCCCATGGCTGCGGCGGCGGGTCCCGTGTAAATGGCCGTTGATGAGAATGGGACCTGGATAAGCGCGCCAGCAACATAGCACCCAATAGCAACCCAGTTGAACCGGCCATAGACTCCGCCATCGCGCCGAAAGAAGTCTTCAACCCTGTAGTCGCCGTGGCGGAGGAGGTAGTAGTCGACCAAATTGATGGCCGTCCACGGGACCAGGACGTAGAGCAGGAACGAGAGGAAGTTTTGGTAGAAGACCATGAAGTTCTCGCGTGCAAACAACGCGATCATCAGGGCCAGTGTGAAGAGAATGATTGCTGCCACGCTTCGCGTCTTGGCGCGTGGCAGCCAGCTCGGCTTGAAAGTCTGCCCAATAGTGAGGGTGCACAGCACCCCACAGTAGAGGTTCATCGCGTTCGAGGCGGCAACACCGAGACAGAAAATGCCGATGATCACCAGTGTCCATGGCTCCAGCTGGGCACCCAGGCTCCCCACGATATCCACGTTGGCGGCATCCTCGGCCACCACCATCGCAAGAGATCCCACCAACGCGCCCAGCACCATCGGAAAGAGCGTCCCCAGGACGCAGCCCGAGTAGGAGGCCCAGAAAGCCGGGCGCGAGCCGGTCCCGTGCGGCATATAGCGCGAGTAGTCCGAGACGTACGGGGCGTATGCCAACTGCCAGAGGGCGGAAACGGAGATGGTTCCCATGAACCCGACCCAGTTGAAATTTCCCTGGTCCAGGAATCCGGCAGGCAAGCCATGAACGAAGAGAATCCAAACAAACGCCAGCAGCAGGGCCACGCCAGCGACAATGCTTAAGACGCGGGCATAGGCGTGGATGAGACGGTAACCGAAGATCGTTGCTACGACACTTACCACGCCGAGGATAATGATGCCGGCATCGACACTGATGCCGGGGGTGACCGCGGCCATCGCCTGGCCACCAAAGACCAGATTTGCGGCGAAAAACCCGACATACATGATCACGACGATGACAACAATCAGCAGCGCTCCATAGGAACCGAATTGGCCGCGGGTCTGTATCATCTGCGCGACGCCCAGTTGTGGTCCCTGCGCGGAATGCAGGGCCATAAAGACGCCACCGATGACGTTGCCGATGATGATGCCGACAACGGCGGTGACGAAGTCGAGTCCGAACACCGTGGTCGCAAGCCCACCAGTCACGATGGTCATGATCATGATGTTGGAACCGAACCATATGGTGAAAAGGTCTCTGGCCTTTCCATGTCGTTCGTTCAAAGGAATGGGCTGAATGGTCTTATCCTCGAGCCGGGGCACCTCTGCCGCGGGGGAGGGCGTGTTCGTGTTCATGATGTGCTCCAGGAGTTCATGTAAACCTCTTTGTTCTCTCCCTGAATGCCCTCACTGAGCTAGGAAGCTGATCATCCAATTATTCGTGACCTGCATCACTGGCGGTATTCTGCGATTGGATAGATATGTCGAGGGCGTTTAGACATGTGTACAGATCAGCATCCTGTCCTGGGTTTTGGGCCCCGGACGACTGCCCCAGGGGCAGATGATGTTGGGGCTGTCAGGAGTTGAGGCATCATGGTCTCAATGATGTTCCCGCCGAAGGTGAGCCGGTCAGCGCTACCTGCGCGCAGGCTTGCGCGTGATGGCAAGAGGGGTCAGGAGTCGTCACTGAGTGCCGGGTCCAGTCACATCCGAAGCTGCGCTGGCGACCGGCGCCTTGATAAGCGAAAGCATTGTAAAGATCGCCAAACAAACGGCGACGGCAGTTCCAGATCTAATGTTGGTGGTCACCAACGGGTCCCCAGGCTCTCGCGGCGAGACCGCCGCAATTCTTGCGTCCACGAACGACGGACCTCGTGATTGTAGCGGGCGTGAGACCCCAGCCTGCCTCCCGCGTATTCCAACACGCGGTGCACAATACGGTTCTGCAGCCGGGACGGCGGGTCGTAAGCACTCGGACCGGGCCAGCGTGGCCCCTGTCAAACCAACCCATATTTCAGATCGGTAAGGCAAGCTCCTATGCTTAGCTTGAGCCTTTGTAAGGATTTGGGGGCGAGTAGTCGTGAGGAAACCGGTAAATGAGTAGTGTTCTGACAATCCGCGGAGGCGTCCCGCTGACTGGCCGCGTCACCGTCCGAGGGGCCAAGAATCTTGTCCCCAAGGCAATGGTCGCCGCCCTGCTGGGCAACGAGCCGTCCGTGCTGCGCAACGTCCCTGAAATCAAGGACGTCGAGGTTGTCACCAGCCTGCTCCAGCTCCATGGTGTCACGGTCGAGAAGGATCCCGTCACGGGGGACCTGACCCTGGACCCGACCAACGCGAAGACGGCCTCCCACACGGCAATCGATGCCCACGCCGGAGACTCCCGCATTCCGATCCTGCTCTGCGGGCCCCTGATCCATGCGATTGGCGAGGCCTTCATCCCTGACCTCGGCGGCTGCAAGATTGGCGACCGCCCGATCGACTTCCACCTGGACGTGCTCCGCCAGTTCGGCGCCGTCGTGGAAAAGCGGCCCGGCGGCATCCACATCTCTGCGCCCCAAGGCCTCAAGGGGGCCAAAATCTCCCTGCCGTACCCGTCCGTCGGTGCCACCGAGCAGGTGCTGCTGAGCGCCACCCGCGCCGAAGGCATCACCGAGCTTTCCGGCGCGGCCACAGAGCCGGAAATCGTGGACCTCATCGCCGTGCTGCAGAAGATGGGCGCGATCATCAGCGTCCAGACGGACCGCACCATCCGGATCGAAGGCGTCCAGGACCTCGGCGGCTACAACCACCGCGCGCTCTCGGACCGCAACGAATCCGCTTCCTGGGCCTCAGCGGCCCTCGTCACGCGCGGCGACATCTTTGTCCAGGGCGCCACCCAGCGCGACATGATGACCTTCCTCAACACCTACCGCAAGGTCGGCGGCGGAATGGACATCGGCGACGACGGTATCCGCTTCTACCACCGCGGCGGCAAGCTCAACCCGCTGGTCCTCGAAACGGACGTGCACCCCGGCTTCATGACCGACTGGCAGCAGCCGTTGATCGTCGCCCTGACACAGGCCGAGGGTGTCTCGATCGTTCACGAGACCGTCTACGAGAACCGCTTCGGATTCACCGACGCCCTGATCCGGATGGGCGCCAACATCCAAGTGCACCGTGAATGCCTCGGCAGCGTGCCGTGCCGCTTCGGCCAGCGCAACTTCCTGCATTCCGCCGTGATCTCCGGCCCGACGCAGCTGACCGGCACCGACATCGACGTGCCCGATCTGCGCGGCGGTTTCAGCCACCTGATCGCGGCACTCGCGGCCACCGGCACCTCGCGGGTCACCGGAATCGACATCATCAACCGCGGTTATGAGCGCTTCACCGAGAAGCTCGCCGGGCTTGGCGCCGATTTCGACATCTCCTCAGCCGAGTAGTTGGGACCTGTGAAGGAACCGGCGAAGAGCCACATCACCTTTGTCATTGTGGCCGGCATCGTCCGGCCTGCGATGAACCTCCTGATGAGGAAGAAATGGGAGGGCCTCGAGAAGCTCCCGGCAGGGGGCTTCATCGCCGCGCCCAATCACTGCACCGAAATCGATCCGCTCGTAGTCGGGCACATGCTCTACAACCAGAAACGGATGCCGCACTTCCTCGCCAAGGCAGGGTTGTTCAAGGTCCCGGTCGTGGGGGCGGTGTTGCGGGCCACCAAGCAGGTTCCGGTGGAACGCTTGTCGTCGGGCGCCAACCGAGCGCTGCAGATCGCCAAGGAGGTAGTTGACGAGGGCGGTGCCATCGTCATCTACCCCGAGGGCACGCTGACCCGGGATCCCGGGCTGTGGCCGATGAGGGGCCACACGGGCGCCGCCCGGATGGCGCTGGAGAGTGGCATCCCCGTGGTGCCGATCGCCCACTGGGGAGCCCACGAGGTCTTTCCCCGCTACGCCAAGCGGTTCCACGTCTTCCCGAGGAAGACCTCGCGCCTGATCGTCGGTGAACCGGTGGACCTCAGTGCCTTCGCCGGACGCCCGTTGGACAAGGCGACCCTCACCGAAGTAACAATCGTCATCATGGACGCCATCACGGAACTGCTTGTCATACTCCGCGGCGAAAAGCCGCCGACGGTACGCTGGGATCCTTCGGCGCACAACCAGTCCGCGCACGGCCGCTTCATCGAACGTGGCGAATCCGGTCCAGGCAAGGCCACCCGTGAGGGCGGCGCGTCAAACGAGAATATTGGGGACAGCACCGAATGACGGTCAATCTTGAACGAACAACATCCGCCAGCACCGTAGCCGTCCTCGGGGCAGGCTCGTGGGGAACCACCTTCGCGAAGGTCGTCGCCGACGCGGCCACCGCCTCCGGCGTCGAACGCAGGATCCGGCTGTGGGGCCGGCGCGCCGAAGTGGTGGACCAAATCAACCTCAAGCACCGGAACGAGCAGTACCTCAAGGACATCGTCCTTCCACCCAGCATCAGCGCCTCGACCGACGTCGCGGAGGTCCTCGACGGCGCCGAGCTGGTCATTCTTGCCGTTCCGGCCCAGACCCTGCGGCCGCAGCTGCGCGAATGGAAGAACCTCGTGCCTCCGGGCGCATTCGTGGTGTCCCTCATGAAGGGCCTCGAGCTGCACTCCGACGCGCGCATGAGCGAGGTCATCTGCGCGGAGCTGGGGATTCCCGCCGAACGGGTGGCCGTGGTCTCCGGCCCCAATCTGGCCATGGAGATCGCGCGGGAAGAGCCCACAGCCTCCGTTGTTGCGTGCTCCGACTCCGAGGCCGCCGGCTGGATCGCCCGCAGCTGCACGGCGCCCTACTTCCGCCCGTACACCACCACCGATGTGATCGGGGTCGAAATTGGCGGCATCGTCAAGAACGTCATTGCCTTGGCCGTCGGAATCTGCGAAGGCAAGCGGATGGGGGACAACACCAAGGCCTCCGTCATCACCCGCGGCCTTGCGGAGACCTCCCGCCTGACCCTCGCGCTGGGCGGCGAGGCACGGACCATGGCCGGGCTCGCGGGTCTGGGTGACCTCGTGGCCACATGCTCCTCCCCGCTGTCCCGGAACCACACCGCCGGCCGGCTGCTGGGCAAGGGCCTCACCCTCGAGCAGGTCACGGCCGAGATGAAGCAAACGGCTGAGGGCATCAAGTCCAGCCAGGCCGTACACGAACTGGCCGGAAAGCTCGGCGTCGAGATGCCGATCACCGCTGCCGTCGTCGCCGTGCTGGCCGGAAAATTGACCGTAGACGAACTGGGACCGCTGCTGCTGTCCCGGGACCTGAAACCTGAAGGCGATCACTGACAGTGTCGGAAGATAACGTGAGCACAGAGGTCCGCCCCGCCCGGCCCCGGCCCAGGGTGGCGGTGCTTTTCGGCGGACGCTCCAGCGAACACGCGGTGAGCTGCGTGACCGCGGCGGGAGTCCTCGGCGCCATCGACCAGACCAAGTACGAGGTCATCCCCATCGGCATCGCCAAGACCGGCCAATGGGTGCTGGTTTCCGGCGACACGCGCGAGTGGTCGCTATCGGCGTCCTCGCTGCCGGAGGTCGCTCCCTCGGAGCAGACCGTGGCGCTGGCCGAGATCGGCGGCGAACACCAGCTCATTGTGGCCTCCCCGAACGAGGTCCCTCAGGAACTGGGTTCTGTGGACGTCGTCTTCCCGCTGCTGCACGGGCCGTTCGGCGAGGACGGCACCATCCAGGGCCTTCTTGAGCTGTCCGACACCCGTTATGTCGGCGCAGGAGTGCTGGCCTCCGCCGTCGGCATGGACAAGCATTTCATGAAGGTGGTGTTCGAATCCGCCGGGCTACAGGTCGGGCCGTACATCGCCGTCACAGACCGGCAGTGGCGCAAGGATCCGGAGACCGTCCGCAAGCGCGTGGACCAGCTCGGCTTCCCGGTGTTCGTCAAGCCGGCCCGGGCAGGATCCTCCATGGGCATCTCCAAGGTCGACTCACTCGAGGGACTCGACGCCGCCATCCAGGAAGCCCGCAAGCATGATCCGAAGCTCGTCATCGAGGCCGGCATCGTGGGCCGCGAGATCGAATGCGCCGTGCTGGAGGGCCGGGGAACCGATGCTCCGCGCACGTCCATGCCCGGGGAGATCTCTGTCGCCGGCGGAGGGCACGAGTTCTACGACTTCAACGCCAAATATGTGGAGGACGACGCCGCCGCGCTGAGTTGCCCGGCCGATCTCCCCGAAGAGGCCATCGCCCGGGTCCGCGAGCTGGCCGCCGTCGCCTTCGACTCCGTCGGCGCCGAGGGACTGAGCCGGGTCGATTTCTTCTACACGCCTGACGGCGAGTTGATCATCAACGAAATCAACACGATGCCGGGGTTCACGCCCAAGAGCATGTACCCGCAGATGTGGAAGGCCTCAGGCCTGAGCTACGCGGAGCTGATCGACGAGCTGATCTACCTTGCCCTGCACCGCAGGACCGGGCTGCGCTAGTGGTCATTTTCGTTACTTCGTCGGGGGTTGAGGCCCAGTCTTCGCGCCCGGGAGGACATGCCCAGTCTTCGCGCCCGGGACCGGGCCTAGCCGGAATATGTCCATCGGCCGGCCCCGGCGCGGGGCATGTCCTGTCCGGTTGTCATTTTCGCTTAGGCCGTCGGGGTCAGGCTGCCGGTGCGTGCTCGTGGCTGCTCAGGCGTAGCAGCTAGTCGTTGGGCCGGTGGTGTATTCCGGTCGACCCGGCAGGCTGGTCGAGGACCTTGAAACCGCCGCCGGTGATGGCCGGTCGCGCCACCGCCTGTGGCGTCTACCTCAACGACCCCACCGCTTGGACCTGACCCCCGACGAACTAACGAAAATGCCCACTAGCACGGCTTTTTTGTCCTCTGGATCCACACTTTTGGGAAAGAACACATGAGTTTTGAAACCGAGCAGCAGACTTCAGACAGGCTCCGGCCGCGGCGGCGGAAGAACCGGAAACGGCACACTGGCCGCAACGTGCTGCTGGGCTTCGTAGCGTTCGTCCTCGTCGCCGCCGCCGCGGCCGGGGTGTTCGCCTTCAACCTCGCCCAGAGCTTCGATTCCAAGGCGCAGAAGATCGACAACGCGTTCCCCGACGAATCGACTCGGCCGGACAAGGTCGAGGCAGCAGCGGGACCCAGTGCCACCAATATGCTGCTTCTCGGAAGCGATAGCGGTGCGGCAAGCGTGGATGAGGCCGAAGCCGGCGCTCCGACCGACCAGCGGTCAGACACCATGATGTGGGTCCACATTCCGGCGGACCGGAAGAACATTTACATCATGTCCATTCTGCGCGACACCTGGGTTGATGTTCCCGGCCACGGGGAGTCCAAGATGAACTCCGCGATGGCCTTCGGCGGCATACCCCTGACGGTGCAGACCCTGGAAAACATGTTCGATACCCGGCTGGACAACGTGGCCAACATCGACTTCGAGGGATTCAAAGCCATGACCGACGCCCTGGGCGGCGTCGACGTGAATGTCCCCGTGGCGTTCAATACCCAGCAGTTCGCCTTCCCTGCCGGCAAACAGGAGCTGACGGGGGAGCAGGCGCTGGCCTTCGTCCGCGAACGCAAGGCATTCAGCGACGGTGACTACCAGCGGGTCAAGAACCAGCAGGTGTTCCTGAAGGCCATCCTGTCCCGGTTCCTCACGGCCGAGACGCTCTCCAATCCCATGACGCTCAGCAAACTGGTGGACACCGTCTCGCCGTATGTCAGTGTGGACGCATCCCTGGACGCCGGAAAGGTGGCGGGCCTCGCGGTGGAGCTACGCGATGTCAGAGCGTCCGATGTCACCAGTTTCACTCTGCCCACGCTGGGTATCGGGACCTCGGCCGACGGCCAGTCCATCGTCCTCCGCGATGACGCGGCGATTGCTGATATCAGGGACGCTCTGAAGAACGACACCCTCGGTACCTATCTGCAACAGTCCGGCGTTGCCTCTAAGCCGTAGTGCTTCCTGGACCGGCCCGGTAAGCGCCAGTGCCCTACTTGCTGGGCGGCAGGTTCTGGAGCTCTTCCTGGCCTACGCAGCCCCGGGTCGCCTTGATTTTCGAGGCGGAGGCGGAAAGGTCGGCCAGGACGGTGGCCGAACTGATCTTGTCCGGGTCCATCAGGATTTCAGTGGCTGGTTCGCGCCCGAACGTTGTCAAGGTCCACACCGGGCTGCCTTCCTTGATGACCCAGTCGACGCCGTTCACCGTTACGCAGCGGTCCGTGGTGGGTCCCGGGACGTTGACGCCGCAGCGCAGGATTACCAGTGACGGATCCCCCCAGGCAGCCGTTCCCTGGCTGTTCGTCTTGCGGAGTTTGGCCTCGCCCAGGGCATCCGGCAGGGCCACCATCATGGGGGCACAGGCGGCGTTTGCGCTGTCCTTCGCCGGGGAAACGTCCACGGCGGGAGAACAGGCCGTAAGGACCGCTGCGGAGGCTGTGGCGATCGCCAGGGTACGGAACAGGCGTGCGGAAGCCGGGGGGCGGAACTGGTGCATTATTCCAGCCTATCCCGGCTCGACGCGCCGAATCGACGCGCCCGGCGCCCTGCCCGGACCGCCCGTCCCGGGCTCCCTGCCGGGACGCGCCGGACACCCTGCCCGGACGGCGTTGGCGGGTGCGCTTGGTGCCTTCCAGTAGAATGGAAGGATCGTGTATTCTGGGGCACTGCCGACAGCGAGGTCAGTTCTGGCCGGAAACTAGGCACGGTTGGGAAAATCTCGCACCCAAGGGGGAGGCACTAGCTATGACTGTACGTTGCCGCATGGCCAATTCAGCACGCGCCGGAATGCTGGCGTTGGCGATGGGTTTGGCCCTTGCCGGACCCGCGACCGCCGCGCGCGCTGATGATCTGCTGACAGTGATCGGCACGCCTCCTCCGACGCTGAGTCCAACGGCGCCCCCGATCGTTGTTTTACCGGCGGTCCCGCCCGGCGAGGTGCCGCCGGGCGGTGAGGTCCCGCCGGGCGGTGAGGTCCCGCCGGGCGGTGAGGTCCCGCCGGGCGGTGAGGTCCCGCCGGGCGGTGAGGTCCCGCCGGGCGGTGAGGTCCCGCCGGGCGGTGAGGTCCCGCCGGGCGGTGAGGTCCCGCCGGGCGGTGAGGTCCCGCCTGCCGCCGAGGTGCCTCCCGCCGTCAGTCCTCCGGTCGTCCAGACGCCGCCGGCCCCTCCTGCGTCGCCGGCCGCCACCGCCGTCGTCGCCCCGCCATCCTTTGCGCCTGCGCTCGTGCCTGCACCGATGCCGCCGGCAGTCGTGCCCGCCGGAGTCGACGAGAGTACCGTCGACGCAGCACCGACCGCGGAGCCCTCACCCTCACCTTCCCCCGTGCCCGAACTGGCAAAGGCACATGCGGCGATTGCCGCCGTCGCGCAACCGCCTGCCGTGATGAAGTCCGAAATCCAGGCCGCCGTGGCTGTCGCAACCGGCAGCCCGCTGGTGGTCCAGCTGATCACCGTGCTGATTCTGCTGGGCGCCGGCCTCCTCTACTTCCGTTTCCTCGCTGGCAAGAGCCCCAGCATTGCCCCCAAGCCCAGCAAGTAAGCAATGGCCACGCAAACTAACGCCGGGACTGAACGTGCCCGCACTGGAACCGATACCCCAACGGTACGGATCACACTGCTGACCCACTCCTACTGGCCGGAGCAGAGCCCGCCCCAGCGCCGTTGGACGGCGATGATCAAGGAATTTTCCCGCTCCGGCTGGGACGTCGACGTCGTGGCGCCGGTTGCGCACTATCCCTTTGGCCGGCGGGCGTTGCCACGAAAGCTGGCGGGCCAGCCGTTCCAGCTGCAGAAAGGGCAATTCACCGAGAAGGTCCTCCGGGTGCCCTACCTCCGGCACGGCAACTCACGCGCTGCCCGCCTGGTGGACCAGTGCTTTTCGGCAGCGCTCTCCATTCCGGCCGGGATGCTCCTCCGGAAGCCCGACGTCGTGATTGTCACCGCGCCGGCGCTGCCGTCCCTCGCCGCCGGCTACATCCTGGCCAAGCTGCGCGGTGTGCCGCTGATCGTGGAAATGCGCGACGCCTGGCCGGACCTCGCCCGGGACGCCCGCCTTGTCCAGGGACAAGTCAAGAGTGTCATTGAACACGTTGTGGAGTTCGTGCAGCAGCGGGCGGACCTCGTGGTGACGGTGACCGAGGGTTTCGCTGACACGCTGCGCGCCCGCGGGATCCGCCAGGTGGCGACCGTCAGCAACGGACTGCATCTGGACGCCATCCCGGTGATGGATGCCCCCGAAATGGAACGGCCCGTCTTCGAGGCCCTGTACCTGGGAAACCATGGCGAGAGCCAACGGCTTGATGTGGCCATCCGGGCCAGTGCGCTGGTGGGTGACTCGATGCACCTGCACATGGTGGGTCACGGGACCCAGCGCCCGGCGCTGGAGAAGCTCGCCCGCGAGTTGAAGGCGCCGGTAACCTTCCACGCGCCTCTTCACGGCGAGGCCATGATGCAGCGCTACGCTTCCGCGGACACCTGCCTCGTCACCCTCCGCGATGACTGGAAATCCTTCGAAACCACCGTTCCCTCCAAGACCTATGAGGTCCTGGCCGTGGGCCGCCACGTGACGGCCATGGTGCGCGGCGAGGCGGCACGAATCATCGCCGACGCCGAGGCGGGGGACATCGTGGCCAGCGATCCTGAGGCCCTGGCCGCTTTGTGGCGTGACCTTGCCGCCGACCGTGGCCGGCTGGTCCGCAACGGTGACAGCCGGCAGTGGGTCAAATCGCACGCCGAGTATGGGCAGCTGGCCGGCCGCTACATGGAGCTCATTGAGCAAGTCCTGGCCAAGGCGCCCGTAACCACACGATGATCCAAGTCTTTAAAAATGCGCGGCTCGCCGCACACACTGCGGGACAACACCTCACGGACGATCCGATGGTGCTTTTCCTCCAGCTGTCCCGCCGGCTCCCGCCCGCGGTGGTCCGCCCGCTTGCCCGCCTCACCTGCGCCGTGGCAGCCAAAAGCTCCGTGGCTGTGCCCGTGCTGCTCGCAGCGCTCCTGCTCGGGGACGACGGCGACGTCGCTCGCCGTCTCCGGCTCGCCGCAGACCGGAACGTCACGGGGCGGAACCTCACAGCGGACAGGTCGAGGAAGCTGGCGGACATCGCGCTGGCCGCCAACCGTCCGGAGCTCGCGGACCCCCTGCTGGCCAGCGCACGGAAGGCGCGCGGGTTCAAGTCGGCCCTGGCGCGCAGGCTGTGGCATGACGGCAACCTCAGCGGAGCCGTCGCAGTCCTTGAGGGCTACGGCCGGGCAGGACGGCGGCAGCAGGCGCGGCTTGCCGGCGAGGCGGCGCTGTACACGGGCACGGCACCCTCGCTGGCCCCGCAGGAGTTCACGCCGGTTCCCGGCCGGGTGCTGCATCTGCTGACGAATTCCCTGCCCCACACCGCCAGCGGCTACGCTCAGCGGTCCCACTCCATCATGGCGGCCCAGCAGGAAGCGGGCTGGAAGGTCCTGGCCGTCACGCGGCTCGGGTATCCGGTGCAGGTGGGGAAGCTCCTGGCACACGCCAGCGACGTCGTGGACGGGGTGGAGTACCGGCGTCTCCTTCCGTCACGGCTGGCGCCCACCATGGACGCACGCCTGCAGCAACAGGCCGAGGAATTGCTGGCCGTGGCGCTGGAATTCAAACCCAGCGTCCTCCACACCACCACGCACTTCGTCAACGGAATGGTGGCCCGGGCGGTGGCCGGGGCCTTGGGCATCCCCTGGGTGTATGAGGTGCGCGGCCAGTTGGCGGACACCTGGGCAGCCACGCGGGGACCTCAGGCCCGGGACAGCGAGAAGTACCGGCTGTTCCAGGAACGGGAAACCGACGTCATGCGGGACGCCGGCCTGGTGGTGACGCTGGGACATGCCATGAAGGCCAACATCGTCGCGGCGGGCATCCCCGGGGAGAAGATCCTCATCGCCCCGAACGCCGTCGGCGGTGCCTTCCTCGAGGAGCCGCTGGATACAGCCAGTGCGCGCCGCGAGCTGGGGCTGCCGGAGGACGGACTCTACATCGGCACGGTCAGCAGCCTGGTCGAGTATGAAGGCCTGGATGACCTGGTTCGGGCCTTCGCGCTCCTGGTACCGGACTTCCCACAGCTGCGCCTGCTGATCGTGGGCGACGGCGTGGCCGGCCCCGCGCTGCGGGAGCAGGTCCGCGGCCTGGGACTGGCTGACAGGGCAATTTTCACGGGGCGGGTACCGCGGGATCTGACCCCGCTCTACCACCAGTCCCTGGACGTGTTCGTGGTCCCACGCAAGGACCTTGACGTGACCCGTGCGGTAACTCCACTCAAGCCTGTGGAGGCGCTGGCGAGTGCCCGGCCGGTGGTTGGCACTGACCTGCCCGCACTTCGGGAGATAATAGACGACGGCGGTAACGGGCTTCTGGCCCCTGCCGCGTCCCCGGGCGAACTTGCCAGCACGATCTCGGCGCTGCTCTCGGATGGGAGCCGGAGGGCGTCGATGGGGCAAACTGGGCGGGCTGCAGTTCTCGCCGAGAGGACCTGGGCGGCCAACGCCAATGCCCTGGCCACACGTTACGCCGAGCTGCACCATGAACATGAGGAGAATCAGTAGTGTCCGCAGATAGTGCAATTGACCCGGAGCCGGTGGCCGTACAGCCCCTCTCCGTGGATATGCGGCGGCTGACCCGTGTCGGTTCGCGGCCAAGTTTCCTGGACTATCTTGTCCAGCTCTGGGACTTCCGGCAGTTTATTTTTTACGATGCCCGTGCCCGCGTTCAAAGCGGCACGCGCAGGGACCGCCTCGGCAGCGCCTGGCTGCTGCTGAACCCGATCTTCAATGGCCTGACCTATTACCTGATCTTCGGGCTGCTGCTGAAAACCAGCCGGGGCATCGACAACTTCCTCGGCTACCTTGTGGTGGGGATCTTCGTCTTCCAGTTCAGCTCTGGTGCCATCACCTCCGGCGCGCGCTCCATCCGCAGCAACAAGTCCGTGGTGCAGGCATTCAACTTCCCGCGGGCGGCGCTGCCCATCGGTGCCAATGTGCGCGAGCTGTTGTCTGCTGTGCCGCTGATCCTTGCGATGCTGCTGATCGTGGTGGTGCTGCCTCCCGGCGAGGAAATCACCTGGCTGTGGATCCTGGTAATACCAGCCGTACTCCTGCAGTCACTGTTCAACCTTGGGGTGGGGCTCATCCTGGCCCGCATCATCTCCCGCGTCCACGACGTCACCCACCTGCTTCCCTTCATGCTCCGCGCCTGGATGTACGGCTCGGCCATCTTCTACACGTATGACCGCTTCGTCACCCACCCCGAAATTCTTGCCGTCATCAAGCTCAATCCCTTGTTTAACGTGATCGACATCATCCGGGACTGCGTGCTGTATGCCCGGGTTCCGCAGTGGCAGTCCTGGGCCACTCTTGCCGCCTGGGCCCTGGGGGCGCTGGCCGTCGGCCTGGTCTATTTCTGGAAAGGGGAGGAATCCTATGGACGAGGGTGAACGGGAGATTTTCATCGAAGGACATCCGTGTGTGGTGGTGGACAGCGTGCGGATGCGCTATCGCGTGGCCTCCACTGCGGCTTCGGATCCTGACGCTGACCGCTCAGCACCCCGCCTTTTTCGCAGGGCGGTACGGAAGCCCAACATGGTGACCGTCCACGCCCTCAACGAGCTCTCGCTCGTGGTGGAACGCGGCGAGTCGGTGGGGATCATCGGGAGGAACGGCTCCGGAAAGAGCACGCTGGTGAAGATCATCAGCGGCCAGTCCAAGCCGACGTCGGGGGCCGTGTATGCCTCCAGCACCCCCATCATGCTCGGCGTCAACGCAGCCCTGGTCCAGGACCTCTCCGGCGACCAGAACGTGATCCTCGGGTGCCTGGCCATGGGCATGAGCCGGGCCGAGGTGGACGAAAAGTTCAGCAGCATCGTGGAACTGTCCGGACTTGAGAAGTCCATCCACCTGCCGATGAAGTCCTATTCCTCCGGCATGGCTTCGCGCCTCAGGTTTGCCATTGCGGCGAGCGTTGATCCCGAGATTCTCCTGGTGGATGAGGCACTCAACACCGGTGACGCCCAGTTTGGCGACCGCAGCAAGCTGCGGATGGATGAGCTCCGCGAGCAGGCGGGCTGTGTCTTCGTGGTCAGCCACAGCCTGGACACCATCAAGGACATGTGCACGCGGGTGATCTGGCTGGACAAGGGCGATCTGATCATGGACGGGGACACGGACGTAGCGGTCAAGGCTTATCAGGAGTTCACCCGTCACCTTTCCAAGGGCAACAATATTTCAGCCGCCAAGATTCTCGACGATGCCAAAGCGGACCTCGTGGCCACCGAGGTCCGCGGGCGGTCCTCACGCCGGAGCCGAGGCTGATGGCGGATCTCCGGGAGCTCCGGACGGGGCTGTGGCATCTGCGCAGGGGCGGGCCTGCGCAGTTCAATTCGTGGCGTTCCCGCCAGCGGATCGAACAGGGTTTCGCCGCACCGCGCAACGTGCAGGGCGTGGAAGCGGCCTGGACCGGCCGCGGGCGCAGGCGGCGGCTCTCGCTGATGCCGGCGAGCCTGCCGCAACAGCAGCCCTCCCGGCCGGACATCCGTGCTGCGGTGATCCTTGACGACTTTTCGGCGCTGGCTTTCGGTTACGAGTGGGCAACCAGCCCCGTCCATCCGCACACCTGGCGCAGCGACCTTGCCTCCGGGGCAGTTGACCTCCTGTTTGTCGAGTCGGCCTGGGCCGGAAACGGCGGCCTGTGGCGCGGCAAGCTGACCGGTCCCGGCGGGCCCAGCAAGGAATTCCGCGAGCTGGTCCAGTGGTGCCGGGAGCAAGGGATCCCCACGGTTTTCTGGAACAAGGAAGACCCGCCGCACTATGAGGACTTCCTGCCTGCTGCCCGGCTGTTTGACCAGGTCTTCACCTCCGATTCCGGCCGCATCGCGCAGTACACAGCCGATCTGGGGCACGAACGCGTCGCTGTGCTTCCGTTCGCGGCCCAGCCGGCCATTCACAACCCGGTCCGGCCGGCACATGGCCGGCACACGAGGGACGTCGCATTTGCGGGAATGTACTTCGCCCACAAATACCCCGAGCGCCGGGCCCAGATGGACCTGCTCCTGGGCGGCGCGCTGGACGCGTCCGCCCGGATGGGGACGGGCCTGGAAATATTCTCGCGCCAGCTGGGCGGCAACGCCGAGTACCAGTTCCCTGCGCCGCTGGATTCTCGCGTGGTCGGTTCGCTGAGCTATGCCCAGACGCTGTCCGCCTACAAGGCGTACAAGGTTTTCCTCAACGTCAACTCGGTGGTTGACTCGCCCAGCATGTGCGCCCGGCGGATCTTCGAGATCTCAGCGTCCGGGACACCGGTGGTTACGGCGCCCAGCCAGGCCATGGGACAGTTCTTCACGCCGGCAGCGGTGCCCGTGGCGGCCACCCGCAAGGAAGCCGAGCACCTGGCCCGGGCCCTGGTTGCCAACCCGGAGCTGAACGACCGCACGGCGCACCTGGCCCAACGCGCCATCTGGGCGGCCCACACCTACGCCCACCGGGCGGAGACGGTGCTGCAACACGCCGTGCCGGGAAGTGCCACGGGCGTCACGCGGCCGTCAGTCTCGGTGCTGCTGCCCACCATCAGGCCGCAGAACCTGGAACGCGTCTTCCGCACCCTCGCCGGTCAGCGCGGCGTAGACCCCGAGCTGGTGCTGCTCACGCACGGCTTCCGGCTCTCCACCGAACGGCTGGCTGAACTCTCCGAGGAGTTCGGGCTCCGGAACGTGGTGCTCCTGGAGGCACCGCGGGAGGTCTCGCTGGGGGAGTGCCTGAACAGGTGCGTCGCCGCCGCCAGCGGGGACGTGCTCACCAAGATGGACGACGACGACCACTACGGGCCGCACTACCTCAGCGACCAGCTGCACGCGCTGTCCTACTCAGGCGCCGACGTCGTGGGGAAGCAGGCGCACTACATGCACCTTGAGACCTCGAACGCCGCGATCCTGCGGTTCGCGGTCAGGGAGCACCGCTTTACCGATTTCGTGATGGGACCCACCATCATGGCTCGCAGGGAGGTCTTTACGGATCACCCGTTCCAACACGTCACCGTCGGCGAGGACACCGGATTTCTCCGGGCCGCCCACGCCGCCGGGAGGATCATCTACTCTGCGGACCGCTTCAACTATTTTCAGGTCCGCACGGGCGATGGACACACCTGGCAGGTCGAGGATGCCGAACTTCTTGCATCCGGCGACCTCAAATTCTATGGAAAGTTATATGAACATGTTGACATCTAGCACCCTGGCGACGGAGGCCCCGATCAGGACGGTCGCCGTCGTCGGGCTCGGCTACATCGGACTGCCCACGGCGGCCATCCTGGCCACCAACGGACTCGAGGTGATCGGCGTCGACGTCAATCCGAGCACCGTGGCCGCCATCAACAACGGCGACGTGCCGTTTGTGGAACCTGACTTGAGCATCCACGTCGCGGGCGCGGTCAGCCAGGGCAGGCTGCGGGCCCAGCTCGAGACCCCCAGCGCGGATGCCTACATCGTGGCGGTGCCGACGCCGTTCAAGGCGGACAAGTCCGCGGATATGTCCTACATCGCCGCGGCGGCGCGCGCCATCGCCCCCACCTTGAGTGGCGGCGAACTGGTGATTCTGGAATCGACGTCGCCTCCCGGGAGCACGCGCCAGCTCGCCGAGCTGATTCTGGGACTGCGCCCCGATCTCAGCCTCGATGGCAAGGACGGCAAGCCGGTGCTCCTGGTGGCACACTGCCCCGAGCGGGTGCTGCCTGGCCGGATCATGATTGAGCTGGTCACCAACGACCGCGTGGTGGGCGGCCTCACCTCCGAGGCTGCCGAGGCCGCCGCGGCGCTCTACGCGGTGTTCTGCCAGGGCGAGATCCACCTGACGGACGCTGCAACGGCGGAGATGTCGAAGCTCGTGGAGAACGCCTACCGCGATGTTAACATCGCGTTTGCGAATGAGCTCTCCGTCATCAGCGACAAGCTGGACATCGACGTCTGGGAACTCATCCGCCTCGCCAACCACCACCCCCGCGTCAACATCCTCCAGCCCGGTCCCGGAGTCGGCGGCCACTGCATCGCGGTGGACCCGTGGTTCATCGTGGCCGCCGATCCCGAGAATTCCGTCCTGATCCGGACCGCCCGGGAAGTCAACGACGGCAAGCCCGGCTACATCGTGGAACAGGTCCGGAAGGCCGTGGGAGGCGTCAGCCGCCCGGTTATTGCCTGCCTCGGCCTGGCCTTCAAGGCCAACATCGACGACGTCCGCGAGTCGCCGGCGGTGGAGATCGTCCGGCGTGTGGCCACACAGCACCCGGATGCCGAGATTCTGGTGGCGGCACCGCACAAGGATCATCTGCCGCAGGAACTGGCCGCGATACCCAACATCCGGCTCGTCGAGACGGATGAAGCGGTTGAGGCCGCCGGCGTGGTGGTGCTGCTGGTCGATCACGACAAGTTCCGGGAGATCGAGCCGGACGCCCTGCAGGGCAAACGGATTGTCGATACCCGCGGCTTCTGGCGCTGAGCGCTGCATCCCTGAACTCCGTTTCCAGGGGGATGCGAACATTGACATTTGGCAAGAAAGGCGTTGCGTTACGATGGACTTAATTGGCGCGGGAAGGTCCCGCTTGGGACTGGCTCCCCGGCTGAGAGGCCTGGCTTCGCGTGTCAGCGGCGGTATGCATCCGGCCGTCAATTCCCGCCTGCAACGCCTCGTCAGTGGCCGTCCAAAGTACCTGGGGCGTCTGTCCGTGATCGTGCCGGTATTTAATGTCGAGCCCTATCTGGCTGACTGTCTTGCCAGCATTGTGGCCCAGAATTACCCGTTCTTGGAAATCATCGTTGTTGACGATGGCTCCTCCGACGGTTCACGGGCCATCGTGGAGGGTTTCGCCCGGCGCGACCGTAGGTTCCACATTCTCGATGTCCCGCACGGGGGCAACGGCCGGGCACGGAACGCAGGCCTCGAAAGAGCGACGGGTAAATACATCGCATTCGCGGATTCTGACGACATTGTGGCCCCGGACGCCTACAGGGTCATGATCACGAAGCTGCATGCGACATCCTCCGAGTTCGTTGTGGGGTCCTCAGACCGGCTGGTGGGGCGCACGAGAAACAGCGTGCGGATGATGGAGAAGCTTCATGCAATCCCGCGAAACGGAATCAGCCTGTCAGATTATCCCGAGATCATTTCGGACGTCTTCTTGTGGAACAAGATGTTCCGCAAGGATTTTTGGGATTCTGCGGTCACGGCTATTCCTCAGGATGTCCTCTATGAGGATCAGGAGACAACGGCGCGGGCATACGCAAGAGCCAAGGCGTTCGACATCATCCCGAATGTCGTCTACAGCTGGCGTTCTCGTCAGGACGGCTCCTCCATTACACAAGGTAAGCATTCCATTCGCGACCTGAAAGACCGATTGGGTGTGGTGGACTCCGTCAGCAAGCTGCTGCTGGCGGAGAGAGGGCCTGATGTGCTTATGCCCTGGTTCACAAGGGTTCTCGGCTCGGACCTCGTTCCGTACTTCGAGCAGGTGCCGTACGCGGGTGAGGACTATTGGCACACGCTCCATATTGGCCTGTCTCAAATCCTCGCTTCGGTGCAGGGAGTGGGCATGGAATTTTCGACCGCTGTGCTTAAGAACATCGGTCCTCACGAGCAAATTCTGTGCAGCCTGACGGCCTTAGGAGCCCGTGCTGACCTCGAAGACGCGCTCATCCATCGATTCGAAAACGGTACAGGATTTGAAACGCAGATTCGTAGTGATCGATTTCTTGCTCGTCTTGAATATTTGGATCAGCTCAACACGTCCTACCCGGATGACCTGCTGGAGTTCCCAGCCTCTGCATTGACGCCTGTCTCTCAGATGAGCAGCCGGGGATGGTCCAACGACGGCGCCCTCATGATCAGTGGCCATTTCTACCTGCCCGGACTCGATTCTGCAGCCTATCCCGGGGACATCAATGTCCAGATGAGGGATGGCGCGGGCAACCTCCGGGACGTGGAGGTCAAACGCTCTGAAGATTCGCAGATAGATACGCTCGGCACCGATCCCTACGCCCGTCACTCGGCTGCCGCCTTCACCTGCGGCATCGGTGCAGACCGCTTGCGCGAGCTCCGAACGACGTCGGTTGAACTGGTGGTCAGATTTGCTGTGGCTCAGGAGGTCTATGAGCGAAGACATGTTCTCAGCCTTCCTCCTGCGGGTTCGAGGGACGTCGCAGCCGGTGCCGCACCTCGCCGGCCCACGGTCACGGACGTCACGTTTGACGAACGCCAGGAGCAGTTCAGCGTCTGTGTAAGGATCCCGCGATCAACGACGGCAGGGCCACCGTGGCTGGACGTCGCTTTGGTCACGGCCCGAAATACGGTCCGCCCGATCTCGGTTGACGAGCATGGTCCGGATTCCCGGATATTCAAGTTCCCGCTGAGACAGGTCAAGTGGGGGAGGGAAGTCGCTGCGCCATTTCCGGGTGCCTACACACTTCGTTATGCGAACGAGGGCGAGGTCCTCAACCAATCGTCGCTGCCGGTCCTGGCCGATGATCGATTGACCACCGATCTTCCCTTGGAACACGAGTTTTCACATGCGACAGTCACGGTGTTTCGGGCTCAATCCGGAGCTTGCGCCGTGGGAATCGCACCGCCATTTGAACGCGGGGAGCGCGGGAAGTACAACCAGCGGCAGCTCCGAGATGAATACGCAAGCGCGTTGGGACCGGCCCTCACCGACGGCGTCTTGTTTGAGAGTTTTGCGGGCAAGAGCTGCACCGACAGTCCACGTGCCCTCTCCGACGCCCTGCAGGCGAAGTTCGCCAACGTGCCCATTTATTGGTCAATCAATGACTTCTCGGTGGAGTATCCCGCGTACGCCATCCCGGTCCTTCGAGGGTCGCGGGAATGGTTCAACAGGCTTAGGACCACTAAGACGGTAGTCAATAACAATAATTTCCCGTCTTACTTCAGAAAATCTGCAGGACAACGATACATCCAGACGTGGCATGGCACACCGCTGAAGAAATTGGCACGGCATGCTCCCAGCCGTTATCTCTCTGCCTCGTACCGACGGATCATGGAACGTGAGGCGCAGATGTGGGACCTGATGCTTGCACAAAACGAGTTTGCGTCGGGTGTCTTACCCGAGGCGTTTGGTTACACCGGCGGTGTCCTGACTGTGGGCTATCCCCGCAACGACGCGTTGGTGCACGCGGGGCGCGAAAGCAAGGCAGAACGGGTTCGACAATCTTTGGGGATAGCTCCAGGGAAGACGGTTGCCTTGTATGCGCCTACTTGGCGTGATGATGCCCGGGACGGGTCGCAGCGGCACAGTCTCGTGAGCCATTTGGACTTCGCGAGGGCACGGAAGAGCCTCGGATCAAACTATGTGTTCCTGATTCGCGGGCACCACAACGTGGCCCACAACTCCTCCACGCACGTTGGTTCGAACGTGATAGACGTCTCGATGTATCCCGAGATCAATGATCTGATCATGGTTTCGGATCTCCTGGTGACTGACTACTCCTCGATCTCTTTCGACTACTGCGTGACTGACAAGCCCATGTACTTCCTGGTTCCCGATCTGGGCCAGTACCGGGACGAGACTCGCGGGTTCTATCTGGACTGGGAGGCGATAGCCCCTGGCCCGCTTTGTTCAGATACTGACCTGCTCTGTGAAGCCATCAAGGAAGCGGGAAACAGATCTGATGAGGTGGCTTATCGACAATTCAAGGAGAGTTATGCCGCCATGGATGACGGCGGAGCAACGGCCAGGGTCATGGAAAAAATCTGGCCCTCCGCAGGAGCACCGATCCAATGAGGATGATGCGCGGACTAAAGCCGGCTGGTCGCCAAACCGGCAAAGTGCGATCCTGCACTCTGCCTGCTGGCAACTTAAACTTTAGGCATGGACAGGGCCGACAGTGCGTCTGCTCGGCGGTTCTACAACATGGAGGAAATTAATGATTGGTTGGCAATTCGGTTACTGGGGCGGTCGCGAGTTCGAGAAACGGGGCAACTGGAAGATGGCTGCCTCCGTCTATCAGAAGTTGTGGGATCAGGGGGGATCTGGCAACGCGAAGGTTGCCTATAAACTCGGCCACGCATACTTCCGGCTCGACGACCTCGACCTGGCGCAGAAGTACATCTCCTCAGCGGTCGAGCTAGACCCGAAGGTCGCCACCTGGCATTACCGGCTCGGATTCATTAACGAACGCCAGAAATTGTGGGCCGAGGCGCTGCACTCCTACACCTTGGCCACAGAATTCGAGCCTCAGAGGGCCGAGTGGTTCTACAGGAAGGCCCAGTGCGAACAGGCCCTGGGGGAAAAGACGGCAGCCCAAGAGTCCCTACGCACTGCCGTGCATCTGGACCCCAGTAACGCCAAGTTCCATAAGGTATTGGGAAAGCAATTGGGCCAGGGCGCTGCGCGCTGGGAGGAGGTCGAGGCGCTGGAGGACGGCTTGGCCCTCCACCAGGACGATGCAGACTGGCTGGTCAAGCTCGCCGGGGCCTACTTTGAAATGGAACGCTTCTCGGAGGCATCGGAGCTATACGAGCGCGCACTTCAGCTGCGGCCGAAGGATGCCCGACTGCTGTTCGCTACAGGTCTCGCGCAGGCAGGAACAGGTGCTCCAACCGCGGCACAAGAATGGTTCAGCAGTGCTGTGGCCGCTGATCGGGAACTGGGGGCGGCCCGCTTCGGTCATGGCGTCTTTTTTGAAGCCTTGAGGGACTGGGACGGTGCTGCCGGCGCGTATCTGGAACAGCTCAAGGTCAAGCCACTGGATGCCGAGCTGCACTACCGCCACGGCTTCGCCAGCGATCGTTGCTACAAGTGGTCTGAGGCGGTTTCCTCCTATGAGGCTGCAGTTGCCCTGAAGCCGGATGAAGCATATTGGCACTACCGGCTCGGTTTTGCCCAGGAGCGCCTTCACCACTTGCAGGAAGCTGCTGATTCGTATGGAGAGGCGATACGAGTCAGTGAGCCGCAGAAACCGTATTGGCTATTTCGGCTGGCGTATGTGCTCCACGAAATGGGTCGCTACGAGGAAGCTATTGAATCCTATGTCGCGGCAGCAAGACTGGCGCCGATGGATCAGATTTTCGATGAGTCCGGTGAAGCACAAACGTCAGAGGTGCATGAGAGGCTTCTAAGTTTGGTGAGGCAGTTGGCCGGATCTGTGAAGAGCAGGTTGGACGCGAAGTCGTATTTCGACGTCGGTGCGGATGCAGAAAAGCTCGGGGACTGGCCGGCTGCAGCCAAGCTCTACAGCCAAGCCGTTCTGCGGAGCAACGATCACAAACCCGGGTGGTATAACAGGCTCGGCCATGCCTTGGCTAAATCCGGAGAGGCAGAAAAAGCCTGCGATGCTTTTCGGCAGAGCCGGATTTTCGCACGTCCGTATGGCGTAAGCGAGCAGAGCTACTCAAAGTCGGCCGCCGTTAAATCGGTCATTGAATACGTGGAATACTACGAGAGCCTGCCGATCGTTGAAAACACTATTCTGTACGAAAGCAACTTGGGCACGTCTATTGACTGCAACCCCTTATCTATCTACGAAAAAATCGTCGAAGATCCAAAATACTCCGGATACGTCCATATTTGGACTGTGGCAAACGGGGAAGTGTCGTTGCCTGCCAGCCTCTTGGGCAGGGAAAACGTCCGCATCGTAGTGAAGCAGTCGGACCTGTATCTGAGGTACCTGGCGACCGCCGAGTACCTCATCAACAACTCAACCTTTCCCTCCTACTTCGTTCGGAAAGACGGCCAGTCTTATCTGAATACCTGGCACGGGACACCGTTGAAGAAGATGGGCACCGACGTAGAAGGTGCTGCCCTTGAGCATGCCAACGTCACTCGAAATCTGCTTCAGGCCACCCACCTTCTCAGCCCGAACGAGCACACGACCGATGTGCTCACCCGTGCGTTCGGAGTGGACCAGCTTTTCACCGGTCGCATAGCGCTCACCGGCTACCCCCGAATTGATAAGACGGTGAAATCTTCGGCTGCGCGCCGTGACGCCGTATTCGGCGTGCTGGGTATAGATCCCGAGGACCACAAGCCAATCGTGTTCTACGCACCCACCTGGCGAGGAAGTATGAACGCCAAGGTATTGGACGCAGAGGCGATGACTCACGACATTGAAGCTTTGGCTTCGTCGTCTGATTTTCACTTGGTGGTGCGTGCCCACCACTACACCGAGGACCTCTTGGTCGGGAGCGACCAGCCAATCGCAGTCGTCCCGCGGACCCTGACGACTAACGATTTGCTTTCCGTTGTCGACGTCCTTATCACGGACTACTCGAGCGTCGTTTTCGACTTCATGGCGACCGGTCGCCCTGTGGTGCTGTACGCTCCGGACCAAGAGGAATACGCTGCGGAACGTGGGCTGTACTTCGATATGGATAGCCTCCCCGGCCCCGTGTGCAGCACTGTCGAAGAGGTTCTGGCGGGGGTTCGCAGCGGACTGGCCGCCGACCAAACGCATCCAACGTACGCAGCGAACCAGGCGCGCTTCACGCCCGCAGAAGATGGTAACGCGGCAGAAAGGGCAATAGCGTTCTTCTTCGAAGACGACGCCCAACATGAAGTCGCTCTGCAGAAGAAGGAAAGCTCGCTTCTCTTCAGGCACGGAATGAACCCTAACGGCATGACGGCCTCCCTGCTCAATCTGCTGCAGGCGCTCGATGCTGACCGCCATGCCCTGACCCTTCTAATTGACGCAGCCGGGGTGCAGAACGATCCCCAGCGGTTGGCCGCGTTCAAGTCGCTTCCGGAAAACGTACGCACCGTGGGTCGAGTGGGTCGTCAGATCTCCAGCGTGGAGGAGCGGTGGATAATTTCGACCTTCAATCGGTTGAACAGCTTTTCTACTGATGAGCAAAAGCAGATATATTTCAATGCGTTCAACCGGGAATTCCGGCGGCTCTTTGGTAAATCGGCGTTCGACGCTCTTGTGGAGTTCGATGGCTATTCTCCCTTTATGGCTTCAATCCTGCTTGGTGGCCGTGACAGGACAAACAAGAGCGAGATTTTCTTGCACAACGACATGCTGGCCGAGAACCAGTCGAAATACCCCTACCTTCGCGAAATGTTTGCGCTGTATCGGGAGTTTGACGGAGTTATTTCGGTATCGGAAGCGCTTAGTGCGGTCAACTCCTCAAAGTTGTCGGACACTTTTGATATTCCGAATGAAAAGTTTGGTTTCACGCCGAACGTCATCATTCCGGGTAAAATCCTTGCTCGGGCATCCGAGCCAGTGGACTCTACTATTTCCGAGTGGACTTCCGGCCCCGGAAAGGTACTTGCCATGAGCGCGCGGCTTTCCCCTGAAAAGGACCATGCCAAGTTGCTGCACGCGTTCAAGCAAATTGTGGATGAATCTCCAGAAACGCGACTTATTCTAATCGGCGACGGAGTTTTGGCGGGGGAGTTGCGTAGATTGTCCCGCGACCTTGGGCTGGAGGATTCCGTCTTCTTTGCCGGAATGCAGGAGAATCCCTTCGCAATTTTGCGAAGGAGTGACTGCTTCATCCTGTCGTCCAATCATGAGGGCCAGCCAATGGTCTTACTTGAAGCCATGGTCCTGGGCATGCCGATCGTTGCCACAGATATCGACGGCTCCCGGGGCGTCCTCGCGGGTCCGGATGGAGAGCACGGGCTCCTAGTGCCGAACTCGGTGGAAGGGCTTGTCGAGGGCATGCGCGCGCATTTGGCCGGGACTGTGAAACCGTCCCAGTTTGACGCGGAACAGTATGTGTCCGGCGCCATTGCTAAGTTCGAGCGCATCGTGGGTTCGGATGTTGCACTGACCCGATGACGCAAGAGCGGCTAACGGATTCCTCATCCGTTAGCCGCTCTTCATCCTCAGTCGTCGCTTCGGTCGTCGTGGTTTCGGTCCGCAACGAGGGGCGCTGAAGGCATCCTCAGTTTTGCCTTGGGCCTTCCGCGCCAAGTTCGAGTATGCGGGAAACTACCGCCGCGGACGACCTTGGATTGTCCCACGGATTGAACTCTTTGTTCCAGGCAGCGTATGCGGTCTCGTATTTCTTCCGGGACGCAGGCAGCTCGTGGAGGCTATCAATAACCTCCTGCCGGGAATGGCACAGGGGACCCGGGGCCTTTTCGGCCAAGTCGAAATAGACTCCCCGGCCTGATCCTGTGTAGTCATCCCAGTCCGGAACATAGAAGATCAGCGGTTTTCCGGTCACGCTGAAGTCAAACATGATGGATGAATAGTCTGTCACCAGCACGTCGGCGGCGGCCATGAGGCCAGCAGGATCGTTGTATGAGGTGACGTCAATGACTCCCGTGGCTTGCACATTCTGACCGCGTCGAAGGCTTACGGAATGACCGCGGACGAGGATAGTGAAGTTCGGCCCCAGTGCACTGGCCATTGCGCCCGCATCCAGAAGATCAGGTGAGCCAGCACTGTCCTCTCTCCACGTGGGCGCGTAGAGAATGACCGTGTTTCCGTCCGGAATCGTCAGTGAGTCGCGAACATCTTTCCTGAGGGCCTCAGCGTCAAACAACGCGTCATTGCGGGGATACCCAGACTCCATAATTTCTCCACCATAGGCGTACGCCTGTCGGAAGACGTCTGTGCTGTGACGGTTCTGGGAGAGCAAGAGGCTCCATTGGTTGGCATCCTTCTCCAATTTGGCAACCCGACTTGCCTTTTCCCGTGAGCCTGGCCGGTCCAACCCGAGCAGCTTCAGGGGGGTTCCGTGCCATGTTTGCACTAGGATCTGTTCCGGGTGCCGCTGATACTTATCAGGCACCCAGCAGTTCGTGATGACATATCTGGATTCAGCAAGGGCCTTCCACGACTGTGAGCTGTTGCGTACGACCGGCGTAGCACCGTCGGGCAGCGAAACGGACAGGTCTGCCACACCGACGTAGAATCGGGCGTCCGGAAGCCGCCGCCTCGCCTCATGGAAGAGAGCCAACGGGCTGTCGGAGAAGTTCTTTCCAAACCAACTTTCAAAATAGAAACAATCGTTCCGTAGTTCGGCTGCATCACGACTTGCCTTACTAACTTTCCGTTGGTTGTACTCACCCAACTCAGTAGGCAACATTGGCGGACTGACATGCACATAGACCTCGTTTGCCGGAGAACGCTCCAAGCGAATGTTGAGGCTGTCTGAGTAGTGAGCCTTATACAGCCCGGCCGTTAATGACTTCGCGGGGCGCAAACGGTCGTATGACTCATCATTGAACTGGACAGTAACCCGGTAACCGCCGGACGGTACGGGAGATGTGCCAGATTCCAGCGGACTGACGAGGGGAACCGAAAAGATAAAGCGGCCGGCCTCGTTGGTTACGAGTGCCCCCGGAACGCTCGTACGTTGTCCGTCGAGGGACAGTCCTACCGGCTTCGACTGCTCGCCCGAGTAGGATCCCGAGACGGTTAGGTGCGGGCTGGGAAGAGGGTAAAAATCGATAGTACTTGCCTCGATATTGTGCTGGAGGCGGTCCAACCGCAGTACACCGCTGGGACCGGTAGTCAGGACGAGCCCGTCCTCACGCTGACTAGCCTGTATGGGGGCATTGGTCCAATGCACGAGTCTGCTTTGGTCGCCGGCCTGGAGGTAGATTCGCCAGCATTCCTGGGCGTCTGCCGCAAAATCCGGAAGGTTTGCGGTGTTGAAAGCGATTTCAACCCAGCTTCCCTCGCGGTTGAAGAATGAGGCTTCAACCTCACGCTCGGCCTCATCCTTGAGGACGGCCAAGTCCGGCGTGAAGCGTCCGCTGCTTTTGACCCAAAGCCGAAGTTCCTCTCCGACGAGCGAGGCTGCATGGGCGACTGCTATGCGTTGGGCAACCTTGAATTGCAACCCGTTCACGGTCCAACTGGGAACGACTTGTACGCCATTGTCGAAGCCGCACGCATCCAGTGCACCTGCCGAACCCCATCTATAGCGATGAGTCAATTTCGATTCGTGTGTCTGCCGGCCATCAGATATAGCGACATGAGCGGTCAAGACGCTACCCCGCGAAGTGGCCGCCGCCAGATGACTGTCAAAGTCGAACACTGCTTCAAAGGCACAAGTCGAAACGTCAAACGAAGTGTTCGAGCTCCGCTCGTTGGCTGCTGGCTCCGTGTACGGGCGAACCAACGCATTCGTCCGGCGCCCATTGTCGTCCTGCAGCCAGACCTCAACCTCCGTCGTCGCAGACTTCGAGGTTTCAGGCAGCAGGTAGGCCCAGAGTCTCATGGTGTAAGTCCGTGCGCCCGTCCAGGTAGCCGCGCGAAGCTCGGCCCTCGCGGGAAGGACATCCTTTGTTTCTTCCTTGTTCATCTTGGGAAAGTTCGCCTTTGGTTAGGTTCTGTTGTCGTTCGCTTCCAAATTGTACCGTGGAGCGATTTTCGGGCCGCTTCGAGGGGAGCCTCCTCGCAACAAGGGCGTCGCCGTTCTGACGGGGGTCACCGAAGCCGAGTGGCTGTATCTCTACCTCCGTACAGGGTAACTTGCCAATCCGGACTCGGGCGGAATCCGTGTAGAGGGCACATTTGCCCACGTCGTGGGGCCATGCACATGTAGTGTCTGCATCCCGTGTTCAGCTGGCCCGGACATTGGCAAATAACCATGCGGCAAGCCAGAGCAGGCACACAACCGTTGCAGCTTTCGAGTATCGCTTTGCCTATGGGTAGTCTGTGGGAATGCCCACCCATGGAAGGCGAACACAGCCCGAGGCGGCGCAGCGGTCCTCTCGAGTACCGAGGATCGTCTGGTTAGCAGGGGGCATTGGGTGCAGCCGGCGGATAACAATTCTAGGGAATTGTGACTGGCAAGGACAAGGAAAGACGAAATGACAAGAGAATCTCCATACGAAGCTTTACTTTCTCGGATGAGCAGAAGCTCCGAAGAAATGGTGGAGCTGATTCGGAAGCAGAACACCATTATCGAAGCGCAGTCGAGGACACTGAATGCCCTTCAAGCTCGATCGGATGAACACAGGGGCATGCTCGAGGTATTGGGGCGGATAGGGCTCCGGGACATACTTGCCGATGCTAGGGAGGTAATTCAGTCCAGGCAAATGGGCATGATGGAGACTGTGGAGCAGGTGGCGGAGGGGAAGTCCATCGCGCGTTGGGGTGACGGCGAAATTAAGCTTATGCTGCAACCCGAATTTGATCTCATGTATCAAAAGGGATTTCCTGCACTCGCAGCGGAGCTCAAGGAGATGCTTTCTTCCTACGATGACGACTCCTCAAGAATTATTCTTGCTATGCCTACGTTTTTTTCGAGCCGCCTGTGGATGGGTATATTCGCTGAGAACTGGCACCTTCTGAGGCCAATTCTTGAGGAATCCCGGTCCAAGTGGGGCAACACTCACGTATCTCGGCCGCTGTTTTTCCAAAGGCACGGCCGTGATGCGGTCGAGGCTTGGCGAAGGGTCTGGAATGATCGACGGATCTGCATAATCGCTGGGCGCGGGTCAAAATTCGAGCTCTTGCCCGATCTGTTCGACAACGTCGCAAGCGTGGAACGAATCGATTCTGAACCCGCTGATGCTTATGTGACGCTTCCGGATCTTAAGCATAAGCTCCGGGCCGTCAGCGATATCGACCTGTTCCTAATAGCGTTGGGGCCTTCGGGAACCGTTCTAGCAGGATATCTGTCATCCGAGGAAGGTGGCGGCCATCATGCGATCGATATTGGCCATTTGGCTTCCAGCTACTTGAACGTTTTCAAAGGGGGAAGGACGCCGGAGCAGTTGCCTACACGAGCGGCCCCGTAGCCGCCTTTGGATGTACCGTGCTCACAGGTCTGCCCGCCAGACAAAACACCAGTCGACGCCGGGGGGTGCCACTATTTCCCACGACCTTGCCAGTCCCGGCATTCCGCCCAAACGGGCAGTGTCAACCGGTCTTAGCAACATGTTCGTTGAGTAGCTTGTAGCCCAGGGAGGCCCGGGGACGGTCGTTGAGCTCCTCTGCGATGGAGTCAAGGAAGGGCTGATGACCGGTCAACTCGATGCCCTTGGGGAGGTATTCGCGGATGAGCACAGTGTTCTCATTCGTCGGTCACTCCCAGGGGGAGCGCGGGTAGGCGAAGTACACGGGCAAGTCCGTGGTAACGGTCAGGGCGGCGTGGTGGCCATCTCGGTGTCCTGTCCCAGGTCAGGGAGCCGCGCATCAGCGCCGGCGGGTCATGGACCCGATCCTTGAGCACATCGGCCAGCGACGCGGCCTTCTTGCACTCGCGCAGCCAGCATGACCAGGAACCGATTATGGCGGGTGTTCAACTTCCTGGGGAAATAGGTTCGTGTTGTAGATAGCAGAGCACTCCCGTGGTTCTGCGGGGATGAGTGTCGTCTACGCATTCAACCTGAACAGGAACCACGAGCTTTGTTACAGCCTACTGTGGCTGGCCATGATCCTGCCAGCATGATCTTCAACCTGCCTGATCCGGAACGCATCGGCAACGAGGCCCGGTTCGCCCCCTGAGAGGCACGGCCCCGATCCCCGCATCATCGGGGAAAACCACCCGGCACAGGCTCAGCCACGGCGGGGACTGAGCCGCAAACGCCGCAGCCGCGAAACCACCCTGGCTGAACTTGTGGCGCAGGCCGCGCTGCCCGAAGCGAACAGGCTCTACCGGACCGTGTGCCGCTGGTGCCCCGAGATCGAAGTCCTCATCGTCACCGCGGCAACAAACGGCCAAGGTAGAGGCCAATAACACCGCGATCAAGCACATCAAGCGAACCGCGAGGGGCTACCGAAACCGGGACAATTACAAATCGCGTATCCTCTTGAGGAGTGCAGCCCGGACGGCAGCATGGGCAATCATCTCAGCAGAACATTCCCCGGGAACCTTGAAGAGCCCCGTTTCCTGCATCGAAAGTGGACTCAGCCGCGATGATGCCCTCGCCCACGGATACAGGAGCTGGCTGGCCGAGCAAACCCAGCAGAGATCTAAGTTGACAGCTATGGGTGGATCACGCAGGGACCTGGGGTGGCTTTAACTGTGTTAGCTTATGGCATGAGTACTGGGGTATAGTTATCGCCGCAGAATATGGCACAGCCTGGAGGGCGTTCCTCACCCAGTCAGGGGTTTAGCCCCGCATTGTGTCCGAACGGACGAACGGCCCCACCCCCACAGCGAAGGTGAGGATGGAGGACAATGCCCGCCAGGCTCGTCGCCGGTAGAATCTTGAGATGACATCTAGCAAATGGGGAAAGACATCGTGATACCTGGCCTTGAGTTGCGCCGCGAAACTGACCGACTTAATCGTGCAGGAACCCTCGCAGCGCGGGAAAAAAACAACGAAGCGAAAGCGCGGGAGCTCTTCGCCGAAGCGTTGGGCAAGGACGTGTATGCATGCCAGGACGACTGGGACCTCCTCGCGGAATCGACCCGGGCATTCCGGGCTCGCGTGCAGTTAAGGAATCTACTTCGTCTTCGAATGGTTCCTATGACCCGTGCGGCCAAGGTTTTCAATGCAGAGTATGTGATGCCTGAGGATTGGAAGCCAAAGGTATTCGTCTATTGGGGGCAGGGTTTCGAGAATGCTCCAGAGATTGTTAAGTTCTGCCATGCGGAGCTTCATCGTCTTCACGACGCCGATGACATCGTGGTCCTCACGGACGAGAACCTATCTGACTGGGTGGAGCTGCCGGCTGACTTGCGGGAAATGATCGGGGAGAATCGAACCGCGTTCTCGGATGTTCTGAGGTTTGAGCTACTCGCTAAGTACGGTGGTATCTGGATCGATGCCACGTGCCTTCCCACGGTTCGCCTTCTGGATCACTTCGACGAGCTGATCGGCGAGGCAGGGTTTTTCGCCTTTGAGACCAAGGAAAAAACCATTTCCAGCTGGTTCCTCGCGAGTCGTCCTGACAACTATTTGACGCATCTTGTTAGGGACTCTTTGCGGCTTTACTGGCGGGTGTTTGACCGACCCGTGACGTACTTCTATCTCCACTTCATTTTCCAACTCTTGCATACCATGGATAACCGATCGGACCGGATCTGGTCCAAAGTTCCAAGGCCGAAGTACGATCCGCGGACTTTCGGTCGCGTTCTCAAGCGTCGCGCAGATGAAGTCGATGCTGAAAAGATCGTAGGTGCCAGCATTGTGCATAAGTTGTCGTACAAGCGAGACCCCTCGGAAGTGGGTCCGGGTACAGTATTCCACGAGCTAATCCATGGATCATTTTTCAAGCGCTAGCGTGAGCTGTTAACGCCAACAAAAAACATGACGATTTCTGCAATTGAAAACAGGGCCACCGACCATTCTGGAGGGTGATCAATTTGGATGATTGGGCGGAGATGCGCCACCTGTTTTCGACGGGCGAGCACTCGAAGCGTGAGATCGGCAGGCTCGTAGGAGTTTCCCGCGGAACGGTGGAGCGCGCGCCGGAGTCGGACGGGCGCCGAAGTACCGGCGGGCAGCAGGACAGCGGGAGTGTCGAGTTTTGATGCGTTTGCTCCCAGGGTGCGGGAGCTGTTGGTCAGGGCGCCGACGATGCCGGCTGCGACGCTGGCGGAGCGGGTGGGCGGGTCCGGTTCCGCGTCGCTGTTCCTGGCGAAGGTCGCCCCGATCCGGCCGGAATACGCAGCGCCGGACCCGTCTGACCGTCTGGTCCACGAACCGGGATTCCGGATCCAGTGCGACCTCTGGTTCCCCAGGAACCGCTGCCGCGCGGAGAAGGTCAGAACGACACGCCCCCGGTGCTGGTAACACATCAGCGTTCTCGGGCTTCATCCAGGCACGGATGCTGCCCTACCGCACGACGCCGGACCTTCTGGGCGGGATGAGGGCCCTGCTGCAGGACGCGCAGGTGGTGCCGTCCAGGCCGCTGTGGGACAACGAGTCCGGCATTGGCAGACGCCGGCCCTCGGACCCGGTGGCCGCGTCCGCCGGTTCCCTTGGCGATCAAATAGCTCCCGCCGCCGGATCCTGAGTCCCAGGACTCTGGACACGGGCCGTGGCTACGTGAGCGGCTTCCGTTTCATTCCGGTGTTTTTGTTGCGTAGCGGGCCCCGAGTATTCGTGTCAAGATGCCCGTTTGGGCTGTTTCGTGGGTCGCGGGCTGGTCGTATTTCTTGCTGATCTTCGCGCCGTTGCGGACCTTCGCGAGGAGTTTCTGCTGTGGCCCGAAGTGGTTGGTCAGCGGCCGCTGGAGCGCCCAGATCCGGTTGAGCAGCTCCAGTTCCCCGGCGGTGTCGTAGCGGTGGTAGCCGACGGTCTGGCGGACGATATGCAGTTCGTCTGCTCCACATGGGCGCCGTCGTTCTTGTTCCCGGACTGGGACCGGGTGAACGTCAGATTCTCCTGTTCGCACAAGGTCAGCAGCTCCCAGTTGATGAACTCTGAGCCAATATCCCAGTTGTGCCGATGTGGGCACAACTCGGATTATGCCGGCCGCCAGGAAGCACCATGCCGAGGTGGCGGCGGAGACGGACGCGGCGTTGATGGCCGCACGCACCCTCCAGCCGGCACCGCCGAAGTCACTGTCACCAGCGCCATGCACAACGCGATCATGGCGCCATTGTGGGGGGCCGAAGCCGCTCTCGATCAGCCACAAGCAGCGCATGCGGGAATCCCTGCCAGGGTGCGTCTCGGCGATCTGGCCCCGGGCCGGCAAGTCCTGGACACCGAGGTCAAGCTCATCACCCACGCTATCCGCATGGCCGCATACAACACCGCAATGACCATCGGACGGGAGATCCGCACGAACACCGGCTACAAGCGTGCCGCCGACGAAGCCCACGCGATCATGCGCCAAGCCTTCAACCAGCCGGGCGACATCGACCCTACCGTCCCGGGATTCCTGACGATCCGGCTGGGCCCCTTGCCAACGAAGCGGGCCACCCAGGCCATCGACGAGCTCTGCGAGCACCTCACCAGCACCGAAACCCGCTACCCCGCTGACCCTCAAATTCGCCATCAAAAACAACACCCCATCGCCCAGCCATTAAATCGCCAGTGTGTCGGAGTCCTGAGACCTGAGAGGACGCCATCGCAGCATGCCCGAGAAGCGTTTTCAATTGGCACTATTGGCCCCATTTTCGGTTGGCGTTAACAACTTGTAACTCACACCATCCATCACGAATATCCAGTGATGTGGTGGCCCGAATTATCGGGCCGCGTTGCTGTAGTCGGGGTACTTGAAGCTGGGGTATTCAGGCGCCATGACAGTCATATTCCAGTACGCGGACTTCTTGACGGTACTTGCGTCAGGCTTATAGTAGGGCTTGGACAGGGACAGGTGCGGGCGCTCCCATGCCGTGTGCATGCGGACGACCTTGGCGGGGGCCCCGACGGCTATGCAGTTGTTCGGGATTCGGCCCTTCACGAGGGAACCAACGCCGATTACTGATCCATCCCCAACAGTCGCTCCACCGAGGAGGACTGAGCCGTTGGAGAGCCAAACATGGTTGCCAACCACCACAGGCTTTGATGGGTTTACCCGTTCCCCAGACCGTACATCGAAGATGGCGTGCGCGTCATCGGTCCGGACCTGGCATCCGACGGCGAACATGCAATCATTGCCAATTGTCAGCGTCTGTCCCTCAACACATGTCATGCTGACGCTTTGCGTTGCGGTCACGTCGTCACCGATGGTTACGGTGGAGTCTTGGCCGATGCGTATGAAAGCCGCGAAGTTCCCGGTCTTGTGACCTCCGATGCGGGCCACTCCGTTGTCGCAGTCGAAGCTGAAGTGCACCTTGCGCAAGTTCGCGGTCTCCGCCACTTCGAGAGTGTTGTTGGATCCCCTGAACTCAACCGTCACGTCACGGCCACCCGTGCCCGAGTAAATGATGGTGTTGCCTTTGTCGTCCCGGTAGGGTGCCAGTGCAGTGATAGTCATGCCTTCGATGATACCGACGGGTAGCCGCTCCTATCGCCACCACATCGCAGCTGTACGCACGAAGGCCGCCCCTGCAGCTGCGCGGCCTCATTTGGGACCAGGCCGTCGTCAACACGTCCATGGTCAGCATCGACTGGCAGCTCATCGGATACGACTCGAGTGACCCGCCGGGTCCACCGAAGACGGACGCCAGCTGGAGGCGAATCCACATCGCGACTACTCCATACGACTGCTCAAGCAGCTTCGCGAGGGGCCCCAAGGTGTGGGCAATCTGGTGTTCTATTCTGCCGGCCGGGCCATCGCCAGGCAGACTGCGGGAGAGGCGTGGCGGTACGTCAGATCACCTCCATTTTCGGATCAGGGCAGACCAACCCTAGCGAACTGCATGTTGTGGTCCGAGGGCATCGTTCCGACATAGTTCCCTAGCGCATCGATTTTGGCGACGTTTTCGTAATAGGGAACCCGCATCTTGGAGGTGAAAATGTAGTCGATGTAGGTTCCATTAGTTCCAGCGGCCCCCTGTCGGACGGTTCGTTCAAAGCCGTTCCAGCTGTTGACGCGCCGGTTGACAACCTTCTCAGCCGTCGCCGCACCACTCGGGTACCAGCTCTTGTACGTATTACCGAGGGAATCCACTAGTCCCTGGCTCGTGAGCACGTCGTAGGGGCCGTTGGCCGGCTCCGTCCACTTATTGGAATTCATATCGCCTACGAGAATGACCGGCAGGTTGCTCGTATTCCGGCTCTCAACGGTGTCCAGGACAGCCTGGGCCTGCCGCTTGCGGAGGTCGTTGGAGGTAGCGTCCTTGCCGATCTCCAAGTGTGCGTCGGCAAATATCAAGTGCTTGCCAGTGGACAGTTGTACTACCTCGGCCCAAGCAACGAAACGGGGGACGGTCGCCCCCGAAGCTGCGGGGAGTAACTTCGAGCCTGACCGCACTGCCTTGACAGTTTTCGCGTTGTAGAAGATCCTCGTCCCGGCTGAGGCACCCTGGTCGGCATAGACACAGTTCGCGGGAAGCCGTGAGTCGACACAGTTGTTACGGTTCGAGTTAGTCAGTTTGTACTGCGCACCCGCGGCCGTTAGGCGATCTCGTAGATCCTCAAATTGTGTGTATCCGCCTGGTCTAGGATCGTTCAGCCATGTCTGTGAGGCTTCCTGGATGCCAATGATGTCTGGCATTTTGGAAACGATTGTCTGTACAACGGCGCCTCGGCGATCCGCCCAGGACTTTTCCTCTGGCAGCCCCTCGATACAAGTGGCGCAACGAATGTTGTAAGAGGCAACGGACAGCGGGTTGGTGATAGCCGGCAGCACGGGCATAGCCGCGGTCGCTGCCTTGGCAACGGTGGAGTAGGTAGTGATTCCGGCTCCGGTTGCCGAGAGCGCCCGCACCTGCGCGTAGTACTGGGTTGCGGGCAACAAGCCACGCACCTCGCCTGTAGTGGTTGATGATGTCGCGTACGTCGGGGCACTCATGTCAGCTTTGCTGCTCAAAGCCAGCCGATACTGGGGCGCGTTGGGTACGGCGCCCCAAGAGAAAGTCAGGGTCGTAGTGCTCTGGATCGTGGATTTCAGTCCTGTCGGGGGAGCGGGTGGTGCCACCAGAGTTTTCGCCGTCACGGCGGCTGAATATGCGGTGAGGTCCGCGCCGGCCGAGTTCAAGGCCTTGATCTTGACGTAGTAAGTCGTTGCCGGGGTCAGTCCTCCGTAGCCCCCGGTGAGGCCGGAGGCGATGTTGCGATAAAAGGGCGCGCTCATGTCGGAGTTGGTTGAATACATGAGCCGGTATCCGACCGCCCCGGAAACGGAGTTCCAGCCCATAGTCAAGTAACTAGCGGTCTGCGAAATGGACTTAAGGCCTGTAGGTGGCGCCGGCATGGGGGGGAGGGTCTTAGCCGTTACGGCGGCGGAATATGCGGTGAGGTCCGCGCCGGATGAGTTCAAGGCCTTGATCTTGACGTAGTAAGTCGTCGCCGGGGTAAGTCCTCCGTAGCCCCCGGTGAGGCCGGAGGCGATGTTGCGATAGAACGGTGTGCTCATGTCGGCTTTGGTCGAATACATGAGGCGGTATCCAACCGCGCCAGTAACGGAGTTCCAGGACATGCTCAGGTAGGTAGAGGTTGTCTGCGAAGTCGACTTCAACCCCGTGGGCGGAGCCGGTGCAGCTACAGCGTTCTGCGCACCCACCCCAAGCACAAGGGCTAGTGTCATGATAATCGCTGCAGCGCCTGACCTTGGGCGCCGTCCTGTTCGCAAGCGCATCAACATCTGAAACCTTCCCTTGTGCCCTGGGATATCGTTGCCTGCCCGCCTCCGATAAAGTGCGAGCTCCATCAGTGCCTAATGGAGACATTCCCGTACCAGCCACTATCGGCAGCATTCGCGGATCCGTTAGCATACGACCCCGGGAGAAGTCAGTGAGCGTTCCGAGCTGATGGTGACTTAGGGCTCGCGAGTAAATAAGCATGGGTTGCATGTTTCGGGTTCAATTGTTGTGTTATGGGTTTTGGATCCGAGGTCGAGGCGGCGTTGACGGGGAAATTCGATTCGTTGTTGCCGCATTTGGATGAGCGTCGGCGTCGGCTGTTGATGGGTGCGGAAGCTCGGGTGCTCGGCCATGGTGGCATCAAGGTTGTCGCCCGGGCCGCTGGGGTCAATGCAGTCACGGTATCCAAGGGCGCGGAGTTGGAATCCGGCAGCGATCCCTTGAAGCGGGTGCGCCAGCCCGGGGCGGACGTAAACCCCAGACAGTCAAAGACCCGGGACCGCTCGATGCGCTGCTGCGCCTGGTTGAGCCCGATCAGCGGGGGCACCCGTGTTCGCCGTTGCGGTGGACGACGAAGCCCACGCGAACCTTGGCACAGTAGCTGACCCGGAGCGGTAATCCGGTGTCGGCGTGGACGGTGGCGAACCTGCTGCACGAGCAGGGATTCAGCCTGCAGGGCAACGCGAAACCGGTCGAGGTGAGCCGTCCACGAGGATCGTGACGCCCAGTTCAAGTACCTCAATGCCCAAAGCGCGGCACATATCAATGCCAGCCAGCCGGTGATCAGCGTGGATACAAAAAAAGAAGGAGATCGTCGGTCTGTTCAAGAACGGTGGGCAACAATGGCGCCCGGCCGGAGACCCGGTCCGAGTGAATGTGCACGATTTCCCCGACCCGGACCTGGGCAAGGCCAACCCCTACGCGGTTTACGACGTCACGGCCAAAACCGGATGAGTCTCGGTCGGGACCGATCACGATACGGCCGCGTTCGCCGTGCAGACAATCCGACGCTGGTTCGACCAGGTCGCCAAAGTCGCCTACCCGGATGCCGACCGTCTGCCGATCTGCGCCAACGGTGGCGGCTACAACGGCTACCGGCTCCGCGCTGGAAGAACGAACTCGCTGCCCTGGCCGCTGAAACCGGAATGGAAATCACCGTCTGCCACCTACCGCCCGGCACCAGCATGTGGAACAAGATCGAGCACCGACCCTTTAGCCACATCTCAATGAACTGGCGTGGACGCCCATTGACCAGCCATGAAGTCATCGTCGATCTCATCGGCGCGACCACCACCAGGACCGGGCTGAAAGTCCACGCTGAACACGACAAAGACACCTACCCGACCGGGATCAAGATCAGCGACACCGAGATGGCGGCACTGCCGATTAACCGTCACGATTCTCATGGCGAGTGGAACTACACCCTCCGGCCCGCAACACCGGCATAACAGCGTGTTGGTTACTCACAGGCCCTTACTGCAGATCGACCCGTTCTCGGCCTATCGGCGCACAATTAGTCGATCCGGTTCATCCCTGAGCGGAGCGGTACGCCGTACAGGTGCATGTTCATGAGCATCGTTGCCGTGTTGACCGTTCGTGGTCCAACATCCGGATGATCCTTGATTTGAGTATTCCGAGAATTGAAAAAGGAAATACGGTCCAGGAGAGGGCCGACGAGAATGTCGGATATGTATACGAATTGGGGAGAGCGCTCGGAAGTAATAACCGACCAGCGGCTATAGGCGCCAGGGACGGAAACCGCGCCATCGACAACGCTACGGATCAGCTCACGGAAAGCATTCTGCTTTGAAGAAGGGAAAATGCCACCCGACGTGAAATGCGAATCACGGTAGCGCTCCTCGTAGTACGCGTCGGAAACAACCGGATCCACGGCAACACAGCGGTAGCCGCCCTTAAGGGCGTGATACAGGGCGCCGGTACCGCCCTTGGACACTCCGTACAGGACCACTGAATCGTGACCGATCTCGTGCAGCTTGGCGACGGATGCTAGGAGTCGCTGAATTGCCGAGACGTTGTCCTGCAAATAGGTCGAGTTCAGGTAAAAGGATCCGGCAACCCCGCCAAGGTCTGCAATTCGAAGCACGGCCGTGTCGCTCGGCAAGTACTTCTGCACCGACGGAAAATTCTGCATGAAGTGCCGCATGAGGCTAGTCGTGTACATGTCTTCATGGATAGCCGAGAAAACGACGAAGAGGCGCTGTGGATAAACGCCGGAGGCTGGAGGCGTGTATGTGTAGACGACTCCGTCTTCCGTGATACTGTATTCGCCATCCTTCACCTTCGACCACAGGTCCCGGACAACGTCGTACTTTACCAGGCGGGTGACATTGTCCTTCGTGAGGTACGAATGAAATCCATGCTTCGTAAGCCCAACCAGATTCGTCTTTGCGGCCGGAATTTTGCGCGCTAAACGGATGAGGTTCATGTCCTCACCGTGACCCTCTTCCAGTGCCACATGAACAAATTTTGTGTTGTCGGTGATCTGATTGGCGACGGTTTCCCACGGGCTGTTGTAGGACATCTTTATGACGGCATCACTCATGATATTTCCATTTTCTAGATTGTCCGGCCGTTAAGAGGAAGGGGAAGAGGGAGATGCTACGGCCAAAGGATCACTAGCCGACGCGGACGGGACGTGGTCGTTGTCGGCCGGGAGGGCCAATTCAAGGAACTGCGCGTGGGCCTTCTGCTGGTACTTCGAGATGTTGAAGACCCGTTGAGGGACGCTGCCGTCCATGTACTGATTCAGGCCCTGAATCAAGCCCTCCACCGAATTCTCAACAAGGAGGCCGTAGCCGTCTTGAAGGACGTACTTGGCCCCGATGATTTCCGTAGAAATAATGGGTTTCTTCAGCGTCAGGGCTTCCAGGAGGACCATCGGCTGCCCTTCGTGGTTGGAAGAAAGCACGAAGCAATCCGCGCGGGCGAGAGCCGGGAAGGGATTACTTCGTAGTCCGCCGAGCAAAACGTTGTTAGTCAGATCGAGGTCAGCTATCAGCAGTTCGAGGGTCTGCCGGAGTGGTCCGTCCCCCAGTATCACCAGACGACTGGTCGGGGTCATACTCCGGAACTCGTGGAAGGCACGGATCAGCTTTTCGTGATCTTTTTCCGGCGACATCCTGCCCATGGTGATAAACGTCGTGAAGTGCGGTGAGAACCAGTCCAATAGGTCCTCGTCCAAATCTCCGTCCGATAATTCGAGCGTTTTGGTCGGGTTTATTTGGTTTACGGCATGAACGAACTTATCGTCCGCCAAGGACAGAAGTGATCCCAGATGATCGCGGTTTTCTTCGCTTATGACTTCGGACACTGAAACAAGGGCGTCGTACGAGGGATAGATGCGGAAGATAGCTTCTAGGTGGGGAAATCTACCCAGCCATTCGCTGCGCATGTCATTGTGCAAGAAGGCTAGCCGGCGTGAAGGTTTGAGGGCAGCCGCCATAAGCGCTGTCCAGAATGTGGAGTAACCTTCAAATTCTATCGCAGACGTAAATTTGTGGGGTCCGAAAATCCTGACAAATTCCCTGGCGAATGTTCTGCGATAAATCTTCATCTGGGCTTCATTTGTCAAAACCCGATGCTTGTTCAGGCGGTCTACCACCCATTTCTCTTCTGGCGTGAAGAGTTGCCGTCCCACCCTGCCGATGACCCGCACGTTTGCGGGGAGCTCCTCGAACTTTTCAACTCTATCGGCATGGGCTGCAGTGTCATCAACCGGTACCACGACTGTGACATCGTATTCGTCAGGGTCTATGTGGCTCAGCAGGTTGAGCAGCGACGACGTGATTCCGTTCGGAATGAAGCTGTGGTGGAAGAGAAGGGACGTCTTGGCCGGGGTGTCTCTCTTCAGTTCATGGGAATCATCACCGAAGAAGAAGAAATCGACGGCTCGAGCGGATGCTTTACCATCTTCACGTGGGCAATATTGCTGGACCAAGTCGGCGTGGATCCCGGCTTGATCGGCATTCGCTATTTGCTGGGAGACGGTCTCGACAAGTTCATCGATGGTGTTGGCAGTTGGTAGGCCCATCGTGCTCGGATCAATGTATAGGCCGCGTTCATTCTGATACTCGTCGAGGTCGTAGGTGTACATCGTGACGGGTTTGCCGGTGGGAAGGAAGTCAAAAACAATGCTCGAGTAGTCGGTGATGAGGACATCCACGACTGCGAGGAGCTCGTTGGTCTCGACGGAATCCGGAGCGATAGTTACGCTCAGATTCGCTCCCGCCAGGAGCTCCTGCGTCCTGTGATGAGCGCGGAAGATCACGTTGCAGTCCAAGGCTGCCAGCCGTGCCAAGTCAGACGTGAGTTGTTCCGTATCGAAGTGCGTAGTGCTCAACCCGCCCCGCCAGGTGGGGGCATAGAGAACCACCGGCCGCGGATCGGACGCGTGGATTCCGAGCGTCCGCTTCACGCTGATGCGTGTGGCCTCCGAGGCGTTGAGGGTCCGGTCGACTCTCGGGTAGCCCGTAACCGCAACGCTCCCGGACATCATGGTGTCCACATCGTAGCGGCGCGTTAAGACGTCGGCCGTAAATTGATTCGCCGCCAGGACGTGAGTGGCGTGCAGGAAGTTGCGCGCCACGTTTTTGTGCTCCAGGAAGCCAGTCCCGATGTCTTTGCCGAGGGTCTTCAGGGGAGTACCGTGCCATGTGTTCAGGTATTGCTGACCGGGCCGGGCCGCGAAGTATGCCGGAAAGGTCACGTTGTTAATGAGGTATTTTGCTGTGGCAAGGTGGCGTCTGTAGCCCGCACTATTTCGTCTGATAATGGCCACGTTCGGGTGCGTCTTGACGGCACTCGGGACATAGGTGTTGTCATTGGCAACCCAGACATGCAGGTAGCCATCGAAGGCCTCACGCCGGGAAAGCTCCTCGAAAATGGCCAAGGGATTGCAGCTGATGGAATCGCCGTGGAAGCTCTCGTAAAGAACGACGTCTTCCCGAAGCTGCAGACTTTCCCGCCACGATGTGTAGTACATGACGTCGAGGAGGCCTTTGTCTTTTCGATAGCCTGTTGTATCAACCCCATGGGCATCATCGAACACCCTGCTCATACGGAAGCTTGCCGCCGCCGACTTGAAGTCGTTAGCAAGGGTCAGGGCATTGCCGAGCCGGTAGTACCAATCCGAATGGACTTCGTTGCTGCGATCAATGGCTGCTTGATAGGCAATTGCGGCCTGTCGGTAGAGGCCAAGTGAGGCCGCTTTCTCCGCCACGGCCACGCTTACCAGGGATGAAGGATTTCTTAACGCTGCCCGTAGCGCGTCGTCGATGAAGTTTTCGGCGTAGCGGGAAGGCGACTCTCCGTGGCCCGCGAAGGCGTCGCCGGCGCCGTTCAGCCCAGGTTTTGCTATCAGATGAGCCGCGCATGCTTCCTCATAGCGTTCAGCGCGCTCGAGCACGAATCCGCATCGGTAGGCCCAGTAGGCAGACGGTTTGGGACTCTCCGCGAGGCCAAACGCATATGCCTCGGCAGCATCAGCCCACCGCTCCAGGCGTTCGTAGACGAAGCCGCGGCGAAAATGCCACGAGGTCTGCGTGGGGTCCATGGCCGTGGCTTTGCGGTACATGTCCGCCGATGCTTCCCATTCATAGCATTTTTCGAGTGCCAGAGCCGCTCGATAGGCAAGTGCCGCGTTGTGGGGCTGAAGGGTGAGTTCTTGGACGTACGCAGTGGCGGCCCCGCGCCAGTCTTCTAGCTGCTGGTAGAAAACCCCTACCCCGAAGGACGCGGCGCCGAGCTTCTTGTCCAGTGCCACAGCCTTGGTGAACAGCACCCCCGCTGTCTCCGAATTTCCGGCCTGTGATCTGCAGGAGGCCTCCCTGAAGTGGATCTCGGCCTTGCCAGGATCAAGGCGGTTGGCTTCGCCGTATGCTTCCGCTGCCTGCTCGAACCGGTTCATGGCCTCGCGCGCCTCGCCAAGCCGAAGGTGCCATGCCGCGCTGGCACCGTGGTGTTCAAGACCCGCCTCCAGCGCCTGGATTTCCTGCCAGCGCTGACCCGTGAGTTTGTGTTCAGCTGCGAGAGACGAGTGGCCTACTGCCGTAGCGTGAGCAACGCTGTGGCCTGCCGGTATGGCATTCGCTGTGTCAACTCGTGTAGACGCGACTGCGCCGGTTGATGTCGGTAGGTCCGGATTCTCGTCGTCGGTATTGGACCCCCTGCTGTCCCGCACAAGGGTGAGGCACTCCGCCCACTGCTCATTGTCCGGTTCCATGGAAAGAGCCTGTTCAAGAAGCAGTTGGGCTTCTTGAAGCGTACCGAGTCGGAAATGAGCAAGGCCGTAATGGAACACGACCGCGCTATCTCCGCTATGCCCGTTGTGATAAAGGTTTCTGTACCCGTCGAGTGCGGCCGGCCAGTCACCGACGCTTTCAAAATGGCGCGCCGCAGCGAACGCAGCTTCCCAGGTACTCATTCATCTCCGTAGTATTTTCCAGCGCTGACAGTTCGCTGGGTAGTTCGGTAGTCGACGGACCGTATGGCTGGATACCCCAGCCATACGGTCCGTATTAGGTTCCAAGACACCGACGCGCGCTCGCGCGCTTTGCGTAGGCGGTGAGAACGCCTTCTCTTAGATGCTGGCGTTGGCGCGGACCAGGTCGTCCGGGAAATCGACCTCAACGGCGTAGAACTCGCTGATGTCCACGGGGGTCCACTTGACGTCGTCCTGCTTGATGGTCAGTTCGATCGCGCCCTCGAAGTAGTCCTGGTCGTCGACTTCAATGAGGCGCTTGAGGAACTTCTTCTTGTCCTTCGAGCTGACATAGTTGATGCCGACGGCTTCGCCCTGGGCCACATCGGCGGGCACCCTCTTGGAGAGTTCCTGGATCTTGCCGTCAGCGTCGGTGGTGTACTTGACTTCCTCATCGGAAACCGAGGAAACATCAACTGTGATGAATGATTCGTCCCGCTTGATGTAGGGCTCCAGCATCGCAAGGATGTCCGGGTCGAACACAACATCGCCGTTCATCCACAGCACGCCGCCCTTGGCGGAGTTCCTGATGGCCTTCAACAGACTCTTGGACGTGTTGGTCTGGTCAAAGTTCTCGTTGTACACAAACGAAGCGTTGGGTACGTGTTCGAGGATCATCTCGAGCTTGAAACCGACGGCGACGGTGAGGCGCAGCTTCTTGCCGAACTTGTTCTGCAGGTTCTGGACCTGCTGGTGCATGATGGTCCGGCCATCACTGAGCTCGGTCATGGGCTTAGGGTGCGGACGCGCCAATCGCGTGCCCATTCCGGCGGCAAGAATTACGGCCTGGATTTTCATATGTTTATTCCTCTTCGACGAGCGATGTTTACGGCGGGAGCGGCGAGCCGTGGCATCACTCGAGATCACCCCGGAACCGTATGGACGGGTCAAGGGGTGCCTCCCCCCGCGTCCAAGCATAATGGTTGAGCAACGAGGCGCCCAATAATGCTGGTCAGCAGGCGTTAATGCTGTGTTAACTCTGCGTTGGCGCCGTCGTGGCTGGCCCCGCACTGCGGGCGGAGGCTCCCGGACTGGACCTGGCTGACCGGCAGTTTCGCCGGCCGTTTCTGGGAGCAGGCATCAGAAGGGTTTCCGCAGGATCAATTCGACGTTCCGGTCTACGTCGCGTCCCATCTTTTCATCGCGGTCAAGTCCCGGGCGATTGCCTGCGAGTTCGAGGCTCAACGCCGCCAGGGATTGCGGGGTGTGGGTTCCTTCATGCAGCACGCTCTCCGGGGCCGAGTGGTCTACCAAGGTCGCAGCGATGGACAGTGTGCCGTCTCCGTTGTCCAGGAGTTCAACAATTCTTGATTGTTGCGGATAGTCAATGAGTGACGCAGTGGTGATTTCCCAGAAGCCGCCGTCTCCATATTTCCCCTTGTGGGGTGTCACCCTGTGCTTGTGGATGTGGCCGTTCATCCAGGCGATCACATTGGGAAATCGGGAGAGGAGGTCCAAGAGGCCTGACCGGTTCAGCGGCGGTGGGCCGGCGTCGGAGGAGCGCTCATCCTTGTCAAAGGAGGACAGGGGATGGTGGCTAAACAGGATCACGAGACGATCCTGAACCTTTGACGTGGTGGGCTTGCCCTTTGCGTCGTAGGCCTTTCGGGAAACGCGCCCTAGTTGTTCCTCCAACCACTCCGCCTGAGCGGCGTCCAGCACGGCTTTCGTGCCCCCGTCCGGGCTCGCCGTGTTCAGCATGATCCCGACAACATCCGGCGAGACCTCGAAGGTGTAGTAAGGCGCCACTTTGGAGCTTCGGCCGGAGACGGAGGGAGCCTGGGCGGCATTCGTCGGCAAGGCGTCAATGAACTCAGCCTTGCTGAATGGGCGGCGAAGCGTGGAGGCGCGCACTGTTCGCGAAGGCATAGATGCGATGAGATTCTGGCGTTCACTGTCGCTGGAACCCTCGACCGTTTTCCAGAAGTCCGAGGTGTCCATGCCACGAGGCAGCCGGATCGGAAGCTGGCTACCGATCCGCAGAGTGTCCAAAAAATCATTCTTCGGTGAATCGGACGCCGAACGCCCTGATTCGTCGTGATTGCCAAAGCCGATGTACCAAGGGAAGTCGGCACCTTCCGTTGCTACCGGCTTGACTGCGGCCGCGAGGAGTCCTGGAACCGTGGGATAACCGTGCAGGGTTTTCCAGTTGTCCGGGGGTATCAACGAAGACTCCGGTTCGGGATGCCAGATGCTCTTGGACAGTTCGAGAGGAGCCGGGCCGTGATCCTGGACCCCCTGGTAGCCGCCGCCCGGGTGCGAGGTCACTGGAACGCCCTCGAACACGCCCACCGCCGCTGACAGTTCACTGAGAGCATATGCGTTGGTTAGATCGCCCGTAATCACCAGGCAGTCCAGAAGGCGTTGACCATGGGGGCCGCGCCGGACGTCATTGAGTTTCCGGATCGTTGCGTCCAACACATGGACTGTGAACAGGTCTTGTGGCCGGAATCTCGTTGAACTGGGAAATTCTTCCGAGAAATCGGAGTACTGCCAAAGAAAGGTGAGCCTTCCCGGATTTGCCGCGTCGAGCACATGTGAATCAGTGAGGTGACCGAAGGTGGCCAGACCCGTTCGTTGGCTGTTTGACGTGCGGCCCCGAGCATGCAGGTCTCCCCGTACGAGTGTCTCGACAGCCGGTCCCCGTGCGAGCCGCCGGTACGGCAGACGCTGCACGCGCCGGGATCCGAAAATGACAGAGGCGTCCAAGGTTGTCAGCGGCGCAGCAGGCTGCAGTTTCGCGCGTGCCGGGCCGCCGGGTTCCGACGGCCGCGCGGGGAACGGTTCAGCCGACCGCACCCCCGTGGATTCGGTCAGTCCCAGCAGGCTGGCCCCGATTGCGCCAGTGGACGCCCACCGAATGGCGTCCCGTCGTGATACTTGCATCTTGCTCCGCCGTTGCACTTCTTTATCTGGCCTTTTCTGTTGCCGGGTCAGCGACTATCCGCCAGCATGGACTATCCCCCAAGAAGCGCGAGCGGTGGTTTGTAAAGGCTACTGGAACGGGACTGCCGATAGGAGGCCTTGCTGCCTGTTCAGCCCAGCAGCAGCAGCGCGATGACCAAGGCCGGGACGGCGATGACAACCACTATGACGGCCACCAGCGCCGTGAGGCGTTTGCGGCTGTACGTCACTTCCGCGTCGTCCATGTCCAGCTCGGCGGCGCGCTTGGCCGTCGCGGGGCGCTCAGCGGCCGGGGGGCGCTTTGGGGCCCTTGGAAGCGGCCGTGCGCCGGGGACCAGAAGCCAGTCCGGGATGTCCCCGTGAAGTCGGCGGCGGCGCAGGTGCCGCGGGGCGGCGACCAGCGGGGGAGCGCCGTAGGCAGGGTTTTCCAAGGTCTCGTCCTCCTCGCCCCAATGGAACATAAATCAGGCTGACGGCTTCAGCCCGGTGCCATCAATTGTTACATTGCTGCCGGGTGATCCACGCATTCGGGCCGCAGGGACGCGTCGATGAGGCCCCCGGTTTCGATGACAAAACGCCGCAACCACTGCCCTGGGTCGAGATCCGGGTGGGAGGCAACCATCTGTACGTCCGCCGTCGTGCACTGGCCTATCAGCCGTCCGGCGCGGGTCACGTGGTAGCTGGAGGTGACCACGGTGACGGACTTCCAGCCGTTGAGCGCCACGATCCGGGAAATCGCCCTCGCTTCGCCCCGGGTGTCCAGATCCGGTGGCCGGAAACAGACCAGCGACGGGTTGGGGAAAGCGGCCGAGCGGCAGACGCCGTCGGCCGCCCTGTTGCCGAAGGTGTCCGTGGAGGAAAGTACCAGGACGGGGATGCCGAGGTCCTGCTGGAGGCGCTGCGCCGCGGGCAAGCGTTCCGAGGCAGCGCCCCCGAGCATGATGACGGCATCCGTCCGGTGCACGCTCAGCGGGTCGGTGTTGACGAAGAGCTGGACGGCGACGATCAGCCACAGCAGAAAGCCCCCGGCGGTGAAGGCAAGCGCCCTGCGGGTTGCGGTAGTCACCGCGGGGACGGAAGGAAGCACGGGTCCGAGTCTTTCACGCGCGGTTGACTGGGCGAAATGGTGGGAAATTCCTGCGCCAAAACTGACAAAGAAAATGGCGCGGCGCCCTTGTGGAGGAAGTGACGAAAGTGTGTGGGGTGACAGATGTGATTTGACGCTTATGCTATAGGCACCCACGTAGGTCTCACCAACAGGTCTCAACCTTTAGGTCTCACCCTTAAGCGAGCAATCTTGCGAAAACTGAACGTAGCGGCAACCGTCATTGCCGCCGTGATGCTGGCAGCCGCGCTGCCACCGGCAGCCTCCGCCGCGACGCAGATTGATGCGGGAGTAGCGGTGGCCGTGCCCTCGGTCACGGATCCTTCGCCCACACCACACGTGGACGACTTTGTCCGGCCGGAGCCGCCTGCCGGCAGGGCCAAATCCGAGTACACCTACGTGAGTGCACCGCTCGCTGGGACCATGAAAACCACATTGTTGACGGTCCAGCTGGCCGACAAGTCGGCAGCGGCAACCGACGATGCCGTGCCCATGGACGCAGCAAAGGCGTCCATCAGCGCCGCCAAGGGCTACTGGCGGAGTGCGACATCAGGCAGGGTGGACATTTCCCTGGTCGAGACCAGGACCCGCCACAAATCGGCGGCCCGGTCCAGCCAGTCGCCCGGCGAAATCGCCGACATCGTCACGGCCGAGCTGGGCTGGAAACAGAACCCGTACACCGCGCTGGTGATGTTCATTCCCGGGGCCTACCTGAACAACGGCGCCGCGGGCATGACCTACAGCAACGGCAACATCGGCGGCCGGATCGTGATGCCGCAGAACAGCAGGCTCACCACCCCCGTGCTGACCCATGAGTTCGGCCACGCCCTCGGCATGGACCACGCGAACAGCCTCCAGTGCGGCAGCGGGGCAGCCGACGTGGCCTCCGGACCCTTCGCCGGATTCGCCGACTCCACCTGCACCATCAGGCCCTACGGTGACAACCTGGACCTGATGGGCATCTCGCACTGGGACCTCATGCCGGTCATCAGCGCCAGCTTCTGGGAAATGGGACGGTTCGGGAACGGCGACGAAATCGCCAACCTCGGCACCATTTCCTCGCCCCGCAACGTCACCCTCAAGCCCTGGGCGGGTTCCGGAGCGAACCGGGCCGCAAAGTTCACGGATCCGAAGTCCGGTGAGGTCTACTATCTGGAGCTGCGGGCCCCGGCGGGCTACGACGCCGGGATCGCCACAGGCGGAAACCGCGGCGTGAAAATCACGCAACAGGGCGGCGGCAATTCCTCCATCCTGCTGCCGCCGAACACCCGTCCCTTCGCCGGCTACTACAGCAACACACAGGCGTGGCAGGAAGGCCAGACCTTCACGACGCACGCCGGAACAAAGGTCTCGATCGAATCGGTCAGCAACTCCGCCGCCACTCTGACAATCCGTCCGCCGGGCGCTCCCGCGACGGGTTCCTTTGACCGCGCAAACCCCTCCGTCACGTCCTCCGGCGCCTACTTGAAGGTGGACGGCTGGGCCGTGGACCCGTCCAAAAGCTCCGCCTCCACCCAGGCCCACGTCTATGTCACAGCCCCGAACGGGACGCAGACGGGCTACGCGCTGACGGCGGACGAGGCCCGTCCGGACGTCAACTCGGCCCTGGGCATCAGCGGAAACCACGGCTTCCGGAGCTCCATCGCCGTCAAGGCGGCGGGCACCTACCAGGCGTGCGCCTATGCCATCGGCGCCGCCGGCAACACCGCGCTGGGCTGCCGCAAGGCGACCTTCACCGGCACGCCGGCCGCGGAAGGCTTTCTGGACTCGGTGAGCACGGAGATGGAATCAGGCCAGCCCAAGCTCAAGCTCCGCGGCTGGGCCGTCGACCGCGGCACTCCCGCGGCATCGATCCCCGTCCACGTCTACGTGACCACTCCCGACGGCGTCACCACCGGACGGGCTTTCACCGCGGACCAGACCCGCACCGACGTCAACCGGGCCTTCGGCATCACGGGTCGCCATGGTTTCGCCGTTACCCTCCCGGCCACCCAGACCGGTGACTACAGGGTCTGCGCCTACGGCATTTCCGTCTCGGCCTTTGCCGCAGCGCCCAATTCCCCGCTTGGCTGCCAGACGGTCACGGCCGCCGCCGCCGATTATCCCCGCGGATACCTGGACTCAGCGGACTTCACGAACGCCAAACCGTCAGCGGCCCTCCGGGTGGCTGGCTGGTCCTACGACGTCGGTACGCCCGCAAAGTCGATCCCCATCCACCTCTACGTCACATCACCGGACGGCTCCACCAAGGTGGTGACAACCACGGCCAACCTGCCGAGGCCTGATGTCAACGCCGCCATGAAGATCAGCGGATCCCACGGCTACCGGACCAGCATCCCGGTGACTCAGACAGGGAACCACCGGGTCTGCGCCTACGGGATCGCGGTGACCGCCTTCACGAAGGGCAATGCGTTCCTCGGCTGCAAGGACATCCGGACGACGGCGGCCGCGGCCCCGGTCGGCTATGTGGATGACGCGCGCATCGATGCCAGCAACCCGTCCGCCGTCGTCCGGGTGTCCGGCTGGAGCCTCGAACAGGCGACGCCGTCGGCGTCGAACGATGTCCACGTCTACGTCACGGGCCCGGACGGCAAGAGCACCGGCTACGCCTTCACCGCCAACCAGGCCCGGGACGATGTCAACGCGGCGCTGTCCGTGTCCGGCCGCCATGGCTACAAGGTCAGCATCCCCATCACCCGGTCCGGCCAGTACCGCGTCTGCGCCTACGGTATCTGGGTGAGCCCCCTCAACGAGGGCAACACGTTGCTGGGCTGCAGGGACCTCACGGCGGCGGCAGCGTCTGCCCCGACGGGTTACCTGGACACCGTGAGCCTGACCGGCACGAGCGCCAGCAGGTCCGTGACGGCCAGCGGCTGGACTGTGGATCCCAGCTTCCCGAGCCGGAGCGTGCCGGTCAACGTCAGCGTCAGGTTTCCGAACGGCACGTCGAAGACCTTCAAGTCCACCACGAACGTTGCCCGGCCCGACGTCAACGCTGCGCTGAGAATCAGCGGAATCCACGGTTACCGCACGGTTGTGCCGATCTCGAGCCGGGGAAAATACACCGTGTGTGCCTCCAGCCCGGGAATCACGGTGCTCACCACCGGCGTATCCCAGCTCGGGTGCAAAGCCATCACCTATTGAGAACTGCAGCCGGGCAGGGCGGAGGTAACCGGCTCTCCGGGCGTCGTTAGTCCTGCGTTCACGTCGGACCGCCATTCTCTTTACCTGAGACCCCTACCTTCGATGAAGGTACAAACCGTGCCCAACTTCCTTTTGGCGGATTAGCCCGAGGGATCTCTGCGCTGCCGTGACGCAGTGGCCCTCGCCGCCACCACGCTGTACTGCAGCACGAACGTTGAGGAGAACCGGGCAGTGCGTGCAGAATGCGACGTCGTACCGGATGCGGCCGCACAGCCGCCGCAGGACCAGGGACTCGGGCGCCGGGGACTGCCGGGCGTCGTCGGCGGCATGCGAAAGGCCGTGTGGCATTTGAGATCCGGTGGCATGGCTCAGCTCCAGGAGTGGAGACGGCGTCAGAATGCGGAACCGCGCGTCCCTGTCCCGCAGGCCACCAAGGTTCCAGAGGGCGAATGGTCGGACCGAGGACGAAACCGGCAGCTGCAGTTCGCGCCCTACGAATCTTCCCGACTGGGACGGCGGCGCACGGATCTGAACGTGGGCGTGATTCTTGACGATTTCACGCGTACCGCCTTTTCGTTCGAATGGAACCTGCTCGAACTGCGCAGCGAGCTGTGGCGTGATCAGCTGGGGCAAACCCGGATCGATTTCTTGTTCGTGGAATCTGCCTGGAACGGAAATTCCGGATCCTGGCACGGTCAGCTCACGGGTGCCGCCGGCCCGGGCATAGAGTTTGTCCGCCTCCTTGAGTGGTGCCAGGCTCACGGAATTCCGACAGTCTTCTGGAATAAGGAAGACCCGCCCCACTACGGTGATTTTCTTCCGGCAGCCAAGTTGTTTGACCACGTCTTTACCAGTGATTCGGACCGCATTCCTGACTATGTGAGGGATTTGGGCCATGACAGGGTTGACACCCTTCCGTTTGCCGCGCAGCCAGCCATTCACAATCCTGTCCGGACGGGCCACGGACGGCACTCGCGAGGCGTGGCTTTCGCGGGGATGTATTTTGCCCATAAGTATCCCCAGCGGCGCACCCAGATGGACATGCTCCTGGGCGCGGCCATGGCCGAAGCAATAACGGGCGGCGCCGAGCTGGACATATTCTCCCGCCAGCTGGGAGGGTCCAAGAAGTACCAGTTCCCGGATCCGTTTGACAAACATGTAGTGGGCTCATTGAGCTACGCCCAGATGCTGACCGCATACCGGGCGTACAAGGCCTTTTTGAATGTCAATTCCGTGATCGAGTCGCCCAGCATGTGTGCCCGACGGATTTTTGAGATCACGGCCTCGGGCACACCAGTCGTCTCCACGCCCAGCGCGGCGATACCGCGGTTCTTCGAAGACGATGAGGTCCTGGTTGCCAAAGCCAAGCCTGAGGCGGAGAACATGCTGCGGATGCTGACATCCAATGCGGAATTCAATGAACGCGTGGTCCATAAGGCCCAGCGCCGGATCTGGCGGGAGCACACTTACGCGCACCGAGCCGAGTCCATCGTTCGGGCGATCGCGCCGCAGCGATACCTGCCGGTCGATCTCCCCTCGGTCAGCGCTTTGGTGAGCACAACCCGTCCGCAACAGCTGAGCCATGTATTCCAGACCGCAGGGAGCCAGGACGGCGTGGACCTGGAGCTTGTTTTGCTGACTCACGGTTTTGTGGCCGCCGACGGCCAGCTGGCTGATCTGGCCCACGCCCATGGCGTGGCGAGGTACAAAGTACTCGTCGCCCCGGACACCCTGACCCGCGGGGAGTGCCTCAACTTGTGCGTTAAGGCGTCGGCCGGGCCAGTGCTCACAAAGATGGACGACGGCGACTATTACGCGCCAAACTACCTCGTTGATTTGCTGCATGCGCTGAGTTACTCCGGCGCGGATGTGGTGGGGAAACAGGCCCACTACCGGCACATCCGTTCCAGCCAGGCGACGGTGCTCCGTGCTGCGCACCATGAGCACCGGTTCAGCCGGCTTGTCGTGGGACCAACCATTACGGCACGACGGGAGGTCTTCGAGGCGCACCCCTTTGAGGCCCTGAGCCGTGGCGAGGACACCGCCTTCCTGACATCAGTGACGGCAGCCAACGGCTCCATCTACTCGGCCGACAGGTTCAATTACTGCCAGATTCGCTTGGAAGCAGGGCAGCCCTGGGCCGGACCGGATGACGAACCCGCAGTGGGCGGCAATATCCAAATTTCCGGAAATCCACGTGAGCACATCACTCTTTGATTGGGGACAATAGATTGACAAACATCCAGACCATCGCCGTGATCGGACTTGGGTACATCGGCCTGCCCACGGCCGCGATCCTGGCGACCAACGGGCTTGACGTCATCGGCGTCGACGTCAGCCAGCGGACCGTGGACGCCGTGAACAACGGGCGCGTTCCGTTTGTTGAACCAGATCTTGAGATCCACGTTGCCGGAGCCGTCAGCCAGGGCCGGCTCAAGGCCACCACCGAGACGCCGGCCGCAGATGCGTACATTGTCGCCGTGCCAACGCCGTTCAGATCGGACAAAAGTGCTGACCTGAGCTACATCGAGGCAGCCGCACGCGGCATCGCGCCCCTGCTGCAGGGCGGCGAACTGATCATCCTGGAATCGACGTCACCACCCGGGGCAACCCGCCACCTGGCGGAGTACATTATCTCGCTCCGGCCGGACTTGTCGCTGGACGGCGCCAACGGCAGGGCTGCGATCCTGCTGGCCCACTGCCCTGAGCGCGTGCTGCCCGGCAAGGTCATGATCGAGCTGGTCACCAACGACAGAATTGTTGGAGGCATCACCAGCGAAGCGGCCGAGCTCGCGAAGGAGCTATATTCGGTGTTCTGCCAGGGGGAGATACTGGTCACCGACGACGTAACGGCGGAAATGGCCAAACTAGTGGAAAATGCCTACCGCGACGTAAATATTGCCTTCGCCAACGAACTTTCGGTCATCAGTGAAAAGCTGGATATCAACGTCTGGGAGCTGATCAGACTGGCAAATCACCACCCACGCGTCAACATCCTGCAGCCCGGACCTGGTGTGGGCGGGCACTGCATCGCAGTAGATCCTTGGTTCATCGTGGCTGCAGCACCAGCAGAATCCCGTTTGATCAGGACGGCACGGACCGTCAACGACGACAAGCCGCGCTGGGTCTGGCACCAGGTGCGTGATGCATTTGCCAAGCTGCCCGTGAATTCCGAGATCGCCGTCCTGGGACTTGCGTTCAAGGCAAATATTGACGACCTTCGTGAGTCGCCCGCTGTTGAAATAGCCCAAGCCATTGCCGATTCGATGCCAGCCACGCAGATCAACGTCGCCGAGTCCCACATCGATGAGCTGCCCCCGCGCCTTCGGGGCCGGGACAACGTCCGGCTGGTGAACCTGGAGGAAGCCGTGAGCCGGTCCTCACTGGTGGTTGTGCTTGTTGACCATGACGCCGTCCGTGCTCTGCCCCCCGAGGCCCTTGCAGGGAAGCTCCTCGTCGATACCAGAGGGGTCTTCAGCTCATGATCCGCCGGTTCCTTGAGAGTATGCGCACAGCCGTCAAGAGCCGGGGCGTCATCGCGATGGCCCTCTGCGGGATCGCCGCGCTACTGGCCGGATCTCTCTACTTTTCAGTCGGGCATCCGGCGTTCGCGGTTCTGTCCCTCGGGTTGTTCACCCTCATGGCGGTGACGGCCCAATCGCAACTGGTCAGTATGCGGTGGGTCCAGGAAACCGAAGCCAAGAAGTCCCGCTCGCGTTTCCGCGAACTCCGTGACATGTTGGGCGGAATTTCCAAGTCGGTTCAACAGATTCCGGTAACGAGAGTTGCCACGGCGTCGGCGAAGCCGCCCGTGTCTCCCGGCACGGCTCCATCGTCCGGCCCGGTTCCATCGACCGGCGGGGCAATCGGCCGGCTGGCGGCCGCTGTGACGGATGACCGGCAGCGTCAGTCCACAATTCTTGGCTATCTCGGGGTGCCTCCGACTGCGCCGTGGGGCGGACGGGTCATTTACTCGATCCTCGGCAGGGACCTATCCCGGTACTTGGGCGATACGCACGCGCTTGAAGCTCTGGGTCCGAGCACCATAGCCGCCCAGATCGCGAACGGGAGTGGATCCGCGCTGATCGTCGACGACACCGCATTCGCATCGGGAATCTGGTTCGGAGCCGATTCCGCGGCGGGGACCTTGCTGGCAAACGAAATCCTCCAGGCACTGGCTGAATGCCGGTCCCAAGGAGTGCCGGTCTATTTTGTGAAAACGCGACGAGCGGCCGAGATCTACACCCGGGATTTCGAAGCTGCATCGGACGTTGTGTTTTCGGATCGTTTATCCATGGACGAGTGGACCGAAGACTACAAATTTGGCCTGATCAATTCGCTGGAAACTTTTGTCAAGATGAAAAATGAGGCACTCATTGGCTCGCACTGACACAACTCGCACTGACACAACCGGGTCCACGCGGACCGTCCTCCTGTACGGAGACGTCGACCTGAACATCATCGACGGTTCAGCCGTCTGGCTGGTCTCCATGGCCGAAGCGTTGTCACTGACGGGCTCCGAGGTCTGCGTACTGCTCAAGACCGCGGTCACCAACACGCGGCTCCTTGAACGGATTGCCGGCCTGCCTGGCGTGGAAATCGTGCAGCCAGACGCAACCGAGGACGTTGAGGCACTGAAGCCTCGAAATGCAGCCCAGCGCATGGCCCAACTCGACGCCGAGAGGCCGTTCGACGTCGTGATCGCCCGCGGCACCCAGGTAGCGGCGCACGTCGCAAACTCCAAAGTCCTTGGTCCCAAATCGTGGCTTTACATCACCGACATCGCACATCCCAGCTCCCGACTTTCTGAAGGCGATCTCGCGATGCTCAGGCGGACCGTCGGACAATGCCGGCGATTCTTCGTGCAGACTGAGGCCGCGCGCTCGTACGTTGAAGCGACGATTCCCGAAGCTGCCGGTAAGACACTTGTCCTCACGCCGATGGTGCCCGATGAATACTTTGATCTGCGGGGAAGCTACCCGAGCAGCGGAACGCAATTGAGCGCCGTCTATTCCGGTAAGTTCGCCAAGAAGTGGCGCACTCTTGAGATGTGCTCACTCCCGGCTGCGGCCGAGGAGAACGATCTTCCCCTTGCGTTGACAATGATCGGCGACAAATTCCAGCATGATCCCCAAGACCCCTCATGGTCGGTCACGATGGAGGATGCCATGGCCTTGCCCTACATCGACTGGACGGGAGGGCTGTCGCGTGATGAGGCGGCAAAGGAGGTCAGTCGGCACGATGTCGGGTTGAGCTGGCGTGATGCAAGCATGGACGGCAGTCTCGAAATTTCGACCAAGGTGCTCGAATACGCTGCCCTGGGGGTACCGCCCATGGTGAACCGAAATGCCCAGCATCTCGAACTCTTCGGCGCCGACTACCCGCTGTATGTCGACGACGATTCGACGGAGAGCGTTGTAAACACCCTTCTGGATGCCAGGGACACCCTGGCAGAGTTGAAAGAGGACGTAAGTTCGCGGGTCCGGCACTATTCGATTTCATCCTCCGCAAGCCGGCTGAAAGCCTACTTCGAGCGGTCCGAGGGCGACTACGTCCGCAGTCCTCGCTCCAAGCACAAGACCCGCGTGCTGATTGCCGGTCACGATCTTAAGTTCGCAGGCGAGCTCGTTTCCGTCCTCGAAATGAGGGACGACATCGAACTTGCTTTCGACCACTGGAAAACACTGCATCACCATGACGCCAAGGAGTCCGAGCGGCTCAGGGACTGGGCTGACGTCATCATTTGTGAGTGGTGTGGACCCAACGCCGTTTGGTACTCGAATAACAAACGGCAGAGACAGAAGCTCATTGTGCGTCTTCACATGTTCGAGCTCAACGGTCCTTGGCTGACGAATGTGGCCGCTGAAAACATTGACGCCCTCATCTGCGTGTCGCAGCTGTTCGTGGAGCGCACCCTCGAAAGTACGGGTTGGACCAGCACTCCGTTCCGGGTCATTCCGAATGCAATTGACCTGGCGGACCTCCGCAGGCCCAAAGCAGCGGATCACAGATTCCGGCTGGGCCTCGTGGGCATTGTTCCGATGCGCAAGCGCCTGGACAGGGCGCTGGACTTGCTGGAGGAATTACTGGACGAAGACTCCAGGTACACCCTGCACATACGGGGAAGAATGCCCTGGGAGTATCCCTACGAGTGGAAGAAGCCGCTTCAGAGGGAGGCATACCTAGAAATCCTGGACCGGATCGGACAGTCCCCGGCGCTGCGGGACGCCGTGGTCTTCGAACCGTTCGGCCCGGATATGGCCAGCTGGATGCGCAAGATCGGATACATTCTCTCGCCCAGCTCGGACGAAAGCTTCCACCTTGCCCCCGCTGAGGGAATGGCGTCAGGTTCCATACCGCTGTTCTGGCAAAGGCCCGGCGTGGATCAAATATTCAGCAAACGCTGGACCCGCGAGACCTCGTCCCAGGTTCGAGAGTTCGTCTCCGCCCTCAACAGCTCTCCGGAAGCGCATGAGGAGGAGTCCCTGGCGGCTGCCGAATACGTCCGGCGGTTCGATATGCGATCCACCGGCGAACAGTGGCTGGAGGAGATCTTTCGGAGCTGAACTCACGGCTCACCCGTCCGGTCCATGCGGAGGGTCAAGTGACAAAGTGACCGTCCGCATCAGCCAATGGGTTGATGCGGACGGTCGTCGTCATCACTTGATGTTGATCGTCGAGGCGACGCTGGGCACCCCGTTGGCGTCCATTGCGAAGAGCAGATAGCTGCCCGGCACCAGCACGCCGCGGTCCGCCGGCAACGTCAGCGACGCGGTGTTGCCCGACACCGAGGTTGCGGTCAGCGGGATCCGCCGCTGGTCGGTGTTCACGGTGTGGGTCACGGTGCTCATCCGCATCAGGGAGAAGTTGGTGACGGGCGCTCCGGTGGTCACGGCGATCGTGCTGCCGGTCGCGGCGCTGGCCGGTGCGGTCACAATCTTCGGCCGGGTGCGTGCACTGCCGTCGGCGTTCAGCAGGTAGGGCGGCGTGAAAATCTCGCCGTCCAGATGGTTGGTCGTACAGGTGTTGCACAGCCCGCCACCGCCGACGAAGACCTTGCCATCGGGAAGCAGCATGCCGACGCTGTGATACGTCCGGGGGATGGCCATCGGGGCCAGCGTGGTCCATTTTCCGGTTGCCGGGTTCCAGATTTCCGGGGCCATCCTGGCGGCTGTGTCCGTGAACGTAACCGGGGTGGCCTGACCGCCGACCACGAGCACCTGGCCATCGGGCAGCGCGACCCCGTTCGCGAACGACCGGGTCACGGCCATGTCTGCGGTCCGGGCCGTTTTGACCGCGTTGTTGATGTCGATCGTGTACGCCCGCGCCGTTGCGGGGGTTTTCTCGTAGGCGGTCGCCCCGCCCACGGTGAGGATCTTTCCGACGTCGTACATCACGGCGTCGCCGTTCATCGCGTCTTGGCTATCTGCGCGCGGACCGGCCGAGGTGATGCTGCCTTGGCCGGTGGTGGAGATCCAGTTCATCTGGCGGCTCGGCCCGGCGTGGAACACGCGGCCACCGGGGGCGGCGAACAACCAGGGGTGATTGTCGGAACGGTAGCCGCCACGGGGGTCGGCGGTCAGGATGTTGTCAACGAGGACATTCGGCAGCTTGCGCCAGCCGCCGGCGGCGGACCACACCTCGCCGTTCTTGTTGCCGATACCGCCGGACCACGAGCCGCCGATGGTGAACACCTCGCCGGTGGAGGTGGTCACGTTGCTGTGGTAGCCGCGGGCGATCTTCATGTCCGGCCCCGGGCTCCATTTGTTCGTCGCAGGGTTGTACAGGCTGGTTTTCGTGCTGCTGCTGCCGCCGCTGACCATGATCCTGCCGTCCGGTAGCATCGAGGTCCCGGGGCAGAACATGTCGTGACCGGTGTTGGCCACCTGGGCCTGGGTCACCTTGCCGGTGGTGAGGTCCAGGATGGACGTTTGGGTGTAGCCCCTGTTGCCACCGAAAGCGGTGGGGGAATAGGCGGACCAGGTCAGCAGCTTGTTGCCGGGCAATAGCGCCGCAGCGACCGGGACGATCGGGAAGCTGATCGTCGGACCCCAGGACCCCTGCGACGGGCCGAGGAGATTGATCTCCGCGGCGCTGCTCCAAGGGCCGCGGTTGCCGGCCTCGGTTGTCGCGGTCAGCCGGACGTACCGGGCGCTGACCGCGGTGAAGGTCACGGTCTTCTCCGCGCTGGTGTCCGGCCAGGTGCCGCTGGCGAGCACGCTCCAGGTGATTCCGTTCGTGCTGACTCCGATCGAGTATTTGCCGACCCGCCCGTTCGTTCCCTCAGAACGCGGGAGGTAGCGGAAACCTGAGATGCTGCGCGTGGCCTTGGTGTCGATCGTGATGCTGTGCGGCAGCGGCGCGGCCGGCGCCGGGTACCACCGGCTGTGCCACATCGTGGCCGCACTGCCGTCGAGAACATTTCCCGCGCGGCCGTTTACGCGGGTGACTTCTTCATCGCTGGCCGAAGCCGTCCACCCGGTGCGGGGCAGCACGCCGGTTGGAGACAGGGTTTGCCCGGCGAGCAGGTTGATCTCGGCGGCACTGCTCCACGGGCCGCGGTTGCCGGCCTCAGTGGTCGCGGTCAGCCGGACGTACCGGGCGCTGACCGTGGTGAAGGTCACCGTCTTTTCCGCATTGGTGTCCGGCCAGGTCCCGTGAGCCACCGGGGCACTCCAGGTGGTGCCGTTGGTGCTCACCCGGATCTCGAAGCTGCCGACCCGTCCGTTCGCGAGGTCAGTACGCGGGAGATAGCGCAGCCCCGAGATGCTTCGTGTCGCCTTGGTGTCGATCGTGATGCTGTGCGGCAGCGGTGCCGCCGGCGCCGGGTACCACCTGCTGTGCCACATCGTGGCAGCATTGCCGTCAAGCACATTGGCGGCGCGGCCGTTCGTGCGGGTAACCTCTTCATCGCTGGCCGTAGCCGTCCACCCGGTCCGCGGCAATGCAGCCGGAGCCGCCTCCATCGCGGCAGCCGGCAGAACCGCATTGTGAATGTGCGAACCGGCCGCGCCCGCGGAGTCGTAGGTAACCGACCCCGCGTGCAGGTGCGACCCGGCAGCACTCGAGGAATCGTGCGGAGCCGAGACCCCCTCTCCCACGATAACCAGGAGTACGACCAGAAAAGTGGACGAGAGACGAAATCCCATAGGCCGCCCCACCAGGAACGCTGCACCCGGCGGCCTGCTGCGGCCAGCCCGGTGCCTGCCACCGGCCGGCACCGCGAGGAGGGAGATCAGCGAAGTGCGGCGCGGCCGGAAAGTATCAGGGGCGAAGGCCAGCGATGCTTGTCGCGTTCCAGCGGGAGTACTTGCGGCAGATGCCAGGGACCGGCCAGCATGCGGACGCCTATGACGAGCGCTGCTGCCGGGCGCCCTGCCCACGGGGAAGCGACCAGATGTGCTATCCATCTGCGCCTCCTTGCGGCACGAGTACCCTGTAATTGGAGACGCTAGCCAGAGCAGCATGGGAAAACCTGCGGGCGGCGGCGTAGACGCTGAGATTGCGCGCAGTGACGCGGTTATTGGTCGGAGGGGCATCCCGGGAGGAACGCGCGGACCCAATCCCGCCCACAAACAAAAGACCCCGGAATCACGAGGATTCCGGGGGTCTTAGCCTTGATCCACCGATCGGCAGCCGGTCCCGGGCGTAATTCCGGGCTGGCTGCGGTGAGGTGTTTGGGCATGGTGGATCATCCGGCCTCGCTGTCGGGGTGTTCCACTGGTGGTCCTGGTTGCGCCGTGTGGCTGGTTGGTGTGGGTTCAGGCCGGTTGTGGCGGCGGGTAGAGGTGCTCGAAGAGGCCCTGCCAGGCGGTTTTCCAGGGCCAGGCTTCGGGGAGATGAAGCCGGATTTTCCGGGCGCTGGTGGCGATGCGGGCCGGGACGTGGATGAGTTTGCGGCGGATCGTGCCGGTGCGGGCCTTGCTGAAGGGTCCTGCGGCGAGGATTCCGGCGGTTCGGGTGAGGTTGTAGGCCATGACCGCGGTAACCAGCCATGCCGAGTTCGCGGAAAAAACACCTGAGGGCATATGAGCCAGTGCACTGTCCTTCAGATCGGCGTTCACCTGCTCAATCTGAGCGTGTTTGCGGTGGGTCTTGTCCGCCGCGACGGTGTCCAGAACCTTGGCGTCCACGGTGGTGAAGAACGCGTGGTGCCGGTGTGTTTCAAACAAGGTGGGTTGTCCGTCGCTGGCTTTCTTGTTCAGTTCCGGGATGCGGCGCACCACCAGCCGGCCGGTGATCTGCTCGGCCTTTTTGCGGGAGGAGAACGCGGTGAACCCGGTTTCGGCGACCTCGGCCCGGGACACCCAGGTGTTGGTGGTCTCGTCGAAGACCGCGTCGGTGTATTCGATCGTTTCCCACGCCGTTTCAGGGATCCCGGCGATGGCCCGTTTGACGGCCGGGTCCATGCGCACGGTCACCGAGACCTCGGCCCCGCCGGCCAGGGCGGCGGAAACTGCTGCATGGCCGTAGAAGGCCGAATCGAACCGGCAGAGCACCCGCCCGCGGCTCTGCCCGCCGGCCTGGAGGCCTTTGAGCGTGGGCAGGGCATCGGTGATCAGGCGTTTGGCTCCGCGGGCCGAGTTCGCCGCGCCCTTGCGCAGCCGCTGCGCTGCGATTACCGGGGCGGTGTCTTTGGTGGAGACCGTGGCCAGCAGGGCGTTCAGGCCGCGGACCCCGGAGTACCCGTAGCCGGAACCCTGCTTGGCGTAGCCGTGGACCTCGATGATCGTGTCGTCAACATCGACGAACACGAAGTCCTCCGCCCTGGGGCTCCCGAGCAGCGGGGCCCGGGTCCCCAGGCCGGCCAGGAAACGGGAGGCGACAGCGTCCAGTTGGCGCACGTGCCCGAACGTGAAGGACCGCAGGAACGAGCCCAGGGTCGAGGGCGCGTAGCAGGCGCTGAAGAGCCGCTTCATCCCGCCGTGGCGCAACAGGGCCATGTCATCAATCGAGTCTGCCCCGGCGACCATCCCGGCGACCAGGGAAGCGACTTTCAGCCCGGCGTTCGCGCCCTTATCCGTCGGCACCGTCAGCCAGTCCTGGGCGAGCTCGTGCAGCCCGGCGTCCCGGGCCAGCGTCATGACCGGCAGCAGCCCGGCAGCCGACACGAGATTGGGCTCGTCAAAGGAAACCGACACCGCGGATGGTTTGTGGGAAACTTGCATCTACGAGATGGCCTCTTTTCGGTGAAAAATGAGTTCTAGACAAACTTCATTTTCCTTGAAAAGGCGGCCATTCTCGGTTTAAAACGCCGACGTAGCCCCAATCAACATCGGTGGATCAAGGCTTAGTTGGTAGCGGTGGGGAGGCTCGATCTCCCGACCTCACGATTAGCTGGTGGCAGCTTTCGTCATCATCCGTGCTTTGCTGATGGTCCGGGAATCTCGGGACAAAATGCGTGTTGGCGCACGTTTGCTGTTCCATCACTTATCATCGAACCGCTCGCGTCGTAGGCGCTGTCACGTCATTTCGGGGGGCCGGCGATGTAGTAGCCGGAGACGTCGGCGATGAAGTGGGTCGTTCCCGAGGAGCGGTTGAAGAGCGTGACCTTTCCGTCCGCACCTACGGGAACGGTCACCGAGTTCGGGACAGTCTGGCCCGTGGCGAAGTTCAAGTTGGAAGCGTTCGGGCGCGCAGTGCCGGCGTAAGCGGCAGCGAAGCCGAAGGACCGGGGCTCGGTCACAGTGAGGTTGAACGTCACGGCCGAGACCTTCGCCGGGATCCCGTTCGCCCCGCCGACCTGGAAGGACACCGTCGAGTCAGCACCGACCGCGGCGCGGCTGCGGGTATCCAACGCCCGGAACGGTGCTGTGGGCTTGAACGCACCAGCCACGGTCGGGGTGCCCGCGATGTAATAACCGGAGACGTCGGCGATGAAGTGTGTGGTACCCGAGGAGCGGTTGAAGAGCGTGACCTTCCCGTCCGCACCTACGGGAACGGTCACCGAGTTCGGGACAGTCTGGCCCGTGGCGAAGTTCAAGTTGGAGGCGTTCGGGCGCGCTGCGCCGGAGGCGTACGCGGCGGCGAACCCGAAGGACCGGGGATCGGTCACGGTGAGGTTGAACGTCACGGCAGAGACATTCGCCGGGATCCCGTTCGCCCCGCCGACCTGGAAGGACACCGACGAGTCAGCACCGACCGCGGTGCGGCTGCGGGTGTCCAACGCCCGGAACGGCGCGGTGGCCTTGAACGCACCAGCCGCCGTCGGGGTGCCCGCAATGTAATAACCGGAGACGTCGGCGATGAAGTGGGTGGTACCCGAGGAGCGGTTGAAGAGCGTGACCTTCCCGTCCGCACCTACGGGAACGGTCACCGAGTTCGGGACAGTCTGGCCCCTGGCGAAGTTCAAGTTGGAAGCGTTCGGGCGCGCAGCGCCGGAGGCATAAGCGGCAGCGAAGCCGAAGGACCGGGGCTCGGTCACAGTGAGGTTGAACGTCACGGCAGAGACATTCGCCGGGATCCCGCTCACGCCGCCGACCTGGAAGGACACCGACGAGTCAGCACCGACCGGGGCACCTTTACGGGTATCCAACGCCCGGAACGGCGTTATTGGAATTTGTGTCCCTGGTTCAGTCGCAGAACCTGCCGTAGAACCTCCCGAAGAACCTCCCGAAGAACCTGCCGAAACGGTGATCCTGATCGTCGAGGCGACGCTGGGCACCCCGTTGGCGTCCATTGCGAAAAGCATATAGCTGCCCGGCACCAGCACGCCGCTGTCCGCCGGCAACGTCAGCGACGCGGTGTTGCCCGACACCGAAGTTGCGGTCAGCGGGATCCGCCGCTGGTCGGTGTTCACGGTGTGGGTCACGGTGCTCATCCGCATCAGGGAGAAGTTGGTGACGGGCGCTCCGGTGGTCACGGCGATCGTGCTGCCGGTCGCGGCGCTGGCCGGTGCGGTCACAATCTTCGGCCGGGTGCGTGCACTGCCGTCGGCGTTCAGCAGATACGGCGGCGTGAAAATCTCGCCATCCAGATGGTTGGTCGTACAGGTGTTGCACAGCCCGCCACCGCCGACGAAGACCTTGCCATCGGGAAGCAGCATGCCGACGCTGTGATACGTCCGGGGGATGGCCATCGGGGCCAGCGTGGTCCATTTTCCGGTTGCCGGGTTCCAGATTTCCGGGGCCATCCTGGCGGCTGTGTCCGTGAACGTAACCGGGGTGGCCTGACCGCCGACCACGAGCACCTGGCCATCGGGCAGCGCGACCCCGTTCGCGAACGACCGGGTCACGGCCATGTCTGCGGTCCGGGCCACTTTGACCCCGTTGTTGATGTCGATCGTGTACGCCCGCGCCGTGGCCGGGGTTTTCTCGTAGGCGGTCGCCCCGCCCACGGTGAGGATCTTTCCGACGTCGTACATCACGGCGTCGCCGTTCATCGCGTCTTGGCTATCTGCGCGCGGACCGGCCGAGGTGATGCTGCCCTTGCCGGTGGTGGAGATCCAGTTCATCTGGCGGCTCGGCCCCGCCTGGAACACGCGGCCACCGGGGGCGGCAAACAACCAGGTGTGATTGTCGGAACGGTAGCCGCCACGGGGGTCGGCGGTCAGGATCTTGTCCACCAGGACATTCGGCAGCTTGCGCCAGCCGCCGGCGGCGGACCACACCTCGCCGTCCTTGTTGCCGATACCGCCCGAAAACGAGCCGCCGATGGTGAACACCTCGCCGGTGGAGGTGGTCACGTTGCTCTGGTAGCCGCGGGCGATCTTCATGTCCGGCCCCGGGCTCCATTTGTTCGTCGCAGGGTTGTACAGGCTGGTTTTCGTGCTGCTGCTGCCGCCGCTGACCATGATCCTGCCGTCCGGTAGCATCGAGGTCCCCGGGCAGAACATGTCGTGACCGGTGTTGGCCACCTGGGCCTGGGTCACCTTGCCCGTGGCGAGGTCCAGGATGGACGTTTGGGTGTAGCCCCTGTCGCCACCGTGAGCGGTGGGGGAATAGGCGGACCAGGTCAGCAGCTTGTTGCCGGGCAATAGCGCCCCCGCGACCGGGACGATCGGGAAGTTGATCGTCGGACCCCAGGACCCCCGCGACTGGCCGACGAGCTCGGCGGCAGCCGGTGCGGTTTGCCCGGCGAGCAGGTTGATCTCGGCGGCAGCGGGTGCGGTTTGCCCGGCGAGCAGGTTGATCTCGGCGGCAGCGGGTGCGGTTTGCCCGGCGAGCAGGTTGATCTCGGTGGTAGGGGGTGCGGTTTGCCCGGCGACCAGGTTTATCTCGGCGGCGCTGCTCCACGGACCGCGGTCGCCGGCCTCAGCGGTTGCGATCAGCCGGACGTACCGTGCGCTGACCGCGGTGAAGGTCACCGTCTTCTCCGCACTGCTGTCCGCCCAGGTCCCCTGAGCCACCGGGGCACTCCAGGTGGTGCCATCGGTGCTCACCAGGATCTCGAAGCTGCCGACCCGCCCGTTCGCGGTGGTGGAACGCGGGAGATAGCGGAACCCCGAGATGCTTTGCGTCGCCTTAGTGTCGATCGTGATGGTGTGCGGCAACGGGCCGGCAGGAGCGGTCCACTTGCTGTGCCAGAAGGTGGCGGCGTCCCCGTCGAGCACATTGCTGGCGCGGCCGTTCTGGCCGGAGATCTCCTCGTCGCTGGACGAAGCCGTCCACCCGGTCCGTGGCATTGGAGCCGGAAGTGCCTCCGTCGCGGCAGCCGGCAGCACCTCGGGGACGTGCAGGTGCGGTCCGGCCACGCCTGCGGAGTCTTGCGGAGCCGGCAGCGCCGCCGAGTGAACGTGCGATCCGGCCGCGCCCGAGGAGGTTTGCGGAGCCGTCGCCACGTACCCCATGATCAGCAGGACTGTCACCAGAAGTGTGGACGCGCGGAGAATTCCAACAAGCGGCGCCCCCAGGATCACTGGCCCCCGCGGCCCGCCGCGGCCAGCCAGATGCCTGCCGGCCGTCGGCCCCAAAATGAGGGATCGAATCAGTGCGGTGCGGGGCCGCCAGAAAGAAGCACGCGTGCGCCCATGGCTAGAGTGCCTCGCAAGGGACCTGGTCACGGGGAGGGGGATCGGTGCTGTTCTGCGATCCATCTGCGCCTCCTGGCGGCACTGGTCTTAAGTGACAAGACAGACGCTAGGCCGAGCAGCTTGGGAAAACCTTGGGCGGCAGACGCGGACATTGCGCGTGGTGGCGGGAAGGTGGCTCGCGAGGGCGCTTTCTGAGAATACTCGTCGCTTGTCGATGGGCGTTTCAGCTGGACGCGGTGATGCTGGTGCCGCCGTCGCTGGACGAGTGGCTGCCGCATAAACATTTGGCCCGGTTCATTGCCGAAATCGTCGCCGAGGAACTGGATCTGGCCCGGTTCTACGACTCGTATGCGAAGGCGAAGGGACAGCCGCCGTGCGAACCGCGGCTCATCGTCCGGGTCCTGCTCTACGGATGCTGCGTCGGGGTGCGCTCCTCACGGGAGTTGGACGGGCCTGTGAGGACGTGGTCGCGTTCCGTTGGCTCGCCGGACAGCAGGTTCCGGATTTCCGGTCCATTGGACGGTTCCGCCAACGTCACCTGGCCGCGTTGGGCAATGTGGTCCTCCGGGCCCAGGAGCTCTGCCGTGCCGCGGCATGGTCTCTCTGGGTTGGACGGGACGAAGGTGCGGGTCAACGCCTCCCGCAACGTGATGAGCTACGCGAGGCTGTCGGAGAAGCAGAGGATCGTTGCCGACGAGGTCAGCGATCTCCTGGCCCAGGCCGTGGACGAGGCCGAGGACAGCCGGTACGGGACAAGCGCGGGACGAGCTGCTGGAGGCTCTGGTGGACAGGGAATCGCGGCTTGCGGCACTGGCCGCTGCCCGCAAGTCCCATGGAGGACGAAGCCGTACGGAAGGCCCGCACGGAGGCGGCCACTGGCCCCGATGATCGAACACACCACCCGGCGCGTGGGACAGATGCCCTCCCAATGGACCAGATGCCGGGTATTGTTCAGCAGCCAAGCTCGAATAGGTCACGGAAATCGAGACTGCCGGTGGGACCGAGTTCTTCATCGCGACCGGGCGGCTCAAACACGGGGTGCCCCTATGTTTTTAGTCAACTGTTGCTTAGGCCGCGTTAGCCGGGACAGTGGGACGACCCTGAGCGGATGGGCGGCCCGGCCGGTCACATGCCATTGCATCCCAGGGTGGAAACGGAGGGCGTGAATCCCGTGCGCTATTTTCGCAGCACCGCGTCCGGGGCCTGCGGTGTCGTGATCGGGTCTGCGTGGCGGTGCACGAGTGCCCAGGTGTCGCCTTCAAGGCGATAAATGCTCGTTACCCGTAGATCGAATGGCGATATTTTGTCGCCTCCTCCGACCTTTGCCTGCCAGTGTTCTATGTCCAGGAAGCATGCGAGATCGGTAGTGACGTGCTTGGTGAGGGCATCAAAAGCGGTGACGCGTCCATCTTTGAATCGTGCCGCCGCTGAATCGAGGGCCTCTGATACTCGCTCCCAGCCCACCACCGGAGGGCCCCAGGGATTAGCAAGGGAGACATCCCCGCTGTGGGAGAAAATGGCCTTGACGGGTTCCGGGTCGCCTTTAGCAAACTGATTTACCGCTTGATGAAACTGGTCGATGACCTCGTCAAGATGCATTGGTCCCACCTTCTGACTCATAGGGGCGTCTGGGGTATGCGAATCCTAGCGGCTCCGTGCCCAGCCCGTCACCGGCCTCCTGAATCTTCCAATCGGGCGGTGGCTGCTGTATGGAGAGCCTTGGGGTTCTATCAGGTCACTGCGGTGGTTCTCGGCTGGTAGAGGGTTCCGTCTAGAAGCATGGCGTAGAGGGTATCGCAGCGTCTCCTGGCGAGGGCGACGAGGGCCTGGTTGTGGCGTTTGCCTTCGCCGCGTTTCCGGTCGTAGTAGGGGACGGATTCCGGCCAACGCCACACCCAAGGAACGCAGGGCGAGGAAACTCAAAACCAAGAGGGGCCGGGCCGTCTAGGCGCCGCGCAAGGCGATCGTTGAACCGGTCTTCGGGCAATCCATACCCGCCACGGGCTCGAGCAAGCCGCCCGCGAACGGGAGCTCCCGGCGGGTTGCCACAACCTGCTCAAACTCTTCAAATACCGGGAAACCACCGGGATCCTGGCCACCGCAGAAGCCTAAAGGAAGGGCGCCTGAGCCACGGAGACCCTTTCGACCCACGCTCTTGGGGGCTCGGCTACCCCTCAAGATACGTCAGCCGGCCCGCAGCTACTGGCCGAATTCGGGGAGGCGTGGACCGAGGTTTAGCATGGCGGCCACGGCCGCGACTGTCCGCTCGGATGCGCGGCCGTCGCCGTAAGGATTGACCGCATTGGCCATGGAGTCAAAATGTTCCTGATCATGCAGGAGACGGTCGACTTCCTTGAAGATGACCTCTTCGTCTGTCCCGATCAAGGCCACGGTGCCGGCGTCGACCGCTTCGGGCCGTTCAGTGTTGTCCCGCATGACGAGGACGGGCTTTCCGAGGCTGGGGGCCTCTTCCTGCACACCTCCCGAGTCCGTCAGGACGATGTGGGCGAGGGAAAGCATCCGGGTGAATTCACCGTAGGCCAGCGGCTCGGTCACAATGACGTTGGATAAGCCTGCCACCGCCGGGAGCACAGCTTCGCGGACCACCGGGTTCTTGTGGGCCGGCAGCACGATCATCAGATCCGGTTCGGCTTCCGCGATTCTGGCCAGGGCCCGGCCCACGCCCTGCATGGCGCCTCCCTGGTTTTCACGCCGGTGGGTGGTGACCAGGAGGATCTTCCTGCCGCTGGCAGCGAGTTCCTCAAGCTGCGGGTCCGTGAATGGGATCTGCTTGCCGACCGTGGTGAGCAAGGCGTCGATGACAGAGTTTCCGGTAATGACGATGTTGGCAGGGTCGATTCCCTCGGCGACGAGGTTGGCCTTGCTCACGCTTGTGGGTGCAAGGTGGAGGCTGGCGATTTGACTGGTGATTTTGCGGTTTGCCTCCTCCGGAAACGGGGAGAACAGGTCTCCGCTGCGAAGGCCTGCTTCAACGTGCACCACGGGGATGCCATGGTAGAACGCTGCGATGGCGCCGGCGGTGGACGTCGTCGTGTCACCCTGAACGATGACGACGTCTGGCTTGTTGGCTGCGAAGAGTTTGTCCAGCCCATCGATGGTCCGGGTCATGATGGCGGAGAGTGACTGGCGCTGCTGCAGAATATTCAGATCATGATCCGGCACAATGCCGAAGAGCTGGTTGACTTGATCGAGCATCTCGCGATGCTGACCCGTGACCGTGACGACGCAGTCGAAATGCTCAGATTCCTGAAGGGCGGCAACTATAGGGGCCATCTTGATAGCTTCGGGACGGGTCCCGAAAATTGGCATGACACTAGGCATGGTGATTCCCCCGAAAGAGTTTAGGCCGCTGACCCATCGATCGTACTGGACGCCCTCAACGCGGTGTGAATCTGCGTCCGCGGCGACCCCACCCCGCCGGGGATCCTGCCGGGGTGCCTGCCGGGGGGTCCTGCCGTCCCGTCCCGTCCCGTGAGTCTGTTGTCCGGCCCCCGCGGTAGCGTAGGGCTGTGCCTGAATCGACTGTGCCCGACTCCACCGTGCCCGACTCCACCGTGCCCGAAGCTTCCCTGACCGTTGCCGCGCTCTCCGAGTCCGAGCTCCTCGAACGGATCTTCCCCCGGCTCAACCGCGGCACCGGCGGCAACCTGGCGGTCCTGCTTGGCCCGGGGGACGACGCCGCCATCGTGGCGGTGCCCGACGGCCGGACCGTGATCAGCATCGACACCCAGGTGGCGGACCAGGACTTCCGGCTCGAATGGAAGAACGGTTACCGGACCAGCGGATACGACGTCGGCTGGAAGGCCGCCGCGCAAAACCTCAGCGACATCAACGCCATGGGAGCCCGCGCCACGGCCATGGTGGTGAGCCTGACGATGCCGCCGGAAACGGCCGTCTCCTGGGTGGAGGACTTCGCGGACGGACTGACCGCCGGCATCCGGGAACTTGGCGCCCCGGACTGCGCCGTGGCCGGGGGAGACCTGGGCCGCGGGCGGGAGCTGGCTGTCAGCGTCGCGATACTGGGGACCCTGGACGGCAGGGAACCGGTGCTGCGCTCCGGAGCCCGCCCCGGGGACACACTGGCGCTGGCGGGAACCGTGGGACGGGCGGCCGCCGGGCTTGCCCTGCTCGAATCGGACACCGGCGTCCACTCGCTCAGCGGGGAGCAGCGGGCCCTGATGGACACCCAATGCCGGCCCCGGCCACCGCTCGCCGCCGGTCCGCTGGCCAGGGAAGCCGGGGCCACGGCGATGATGGACATCTCCGACGGCCTGGTGCGGGACGGCGGCCGCATGGCGGCAGCCAGCCGCGCGGTGCTCAACCTGGACGCCGCCGCACTGAAGGAACTCGCCGTTCCCTTGCTGCCGGCGTCGACGCTGCTTGGCACTGACCCGCTGGCCTGGGTCCTGGGCGGCGGGGAAGACCACGGACTGCTCGCCACATTCCCCGCAGGCCTTCAGCTGCCTCCCGGTTTCACTGCGATAGGCTCGATAGAAGCCCCTGCACCTCTGGACAGCGCGGGCGTCAAGATCGCGGGCCGGCCCGCTGACACCGTGGGATGGGATCACTTTGCAGACTAAAATTGCCGCCAACGCGCAAGCGATGAAGCGGTGGTTGGGCAAGGCAGAAACAACGCTAGGGAACCACAGCGACCGCCTGAACGCCATCAACATCTTCCCCGTCGCCGACGGCGATACCGGCACCAACCTTTACCTGACGGTCCGGGCCGCGGTGCACGCACTGCAAAGCACGAACACAGCCACGGGCACGGCCATGGACACGGCCTCCTTAACCGCCGACACCGCCTCCATCCCGCTGGTCGCCGGGGACCTGGCCCAAACCGCTTTCGGGAGCCCCGGTCCGGCCCAGAACGACGTCGGCGCGGTCCTGGCACGGGCCGGCCAGGCCGCCATGGAGCAGGCCCGCGGTAACTCCGGGACGCTGTTCGCTGTTTTCCTCTGCGCCGCAGCCGAGCCACTCGCCGGCCACACCCGGCTGAGCGCCCCGCTCTTGGCCGCCGCCCTCAACCGGGCCCAGATCCGGGCCTGGTCCGCGCTGAGCGATCCCGTGCCGGGAACCATGCTGTCCGTCATGGAAGCCGCCGCCCGCGCCGCCGCCGCCGTGGACTCAGCGCACGACGGCGACGACAGCAACCACACGCTCGGACTGGCACTGGATGCCGCCGTCGAGGCTGCCCTGGCTGCGGTGATCCACACCGAGGACCAGCTCGATGCCCTGCATGCCGCCCATGTGGTGGACGCCGGCGGGGTCGGAATGCTGCTGATCCTTGACTGCCTGCGCTCCGCCGTCCTGGGCGAGGAACTGCAGAGCGAACTCCTCGACGGCCTGCACGGCTACGACGTCCAGGATCCGCACATCCACGCCGCCATGCCCCGGGACGAGGGCGTGGAAGTCATGTGCACCATCACGCTCTCGCCGCTGGATGCCGCGATGATGCGCCAGCGGCTCGATGAGATGGGCGACTCGGTCATCATGAGCCAGGTGGGCGCCGCGGCCGACAGTTCCGGCCAGTACCGCTGGCGGGTCCACGTCCATGTTCTGGACGCCGGCCCGGCCGTGGCCCTGATCCGATCGCTCGGCGAGCCCTCGGACTTTTCCGTCAGCGAACTCGCCCTCCCGCGTGAATTTGAGCCGCGGGACCCCGACGGACATGAACGCTGAACTGGACCTCGGCCTGGAGCGCCGGATCGGCAAGCGCTCCGCGGCGGTCATTGAGAAGCACCTCGGCATCACCACCGTGGGCGGGCTGCTGAACTACTTCCCGCGCCGCTACCTCAGCCGCGGCGAGCTGACCCCGATCAGTGAGGTCCCGCTCGACGAGGAAGTCACGCTCATCGCCCGCGTGATCTCCAACAGCACCCGCCAGATGCGCGCCCGCCGCGGCTCCCTGACCGACGTCGTGATCTCCGATGATGCCGGGGGAGCCGCCGGCGCCGTCCGGCCCCCGGGAGCAAGGATGCCGGGCACCCTGAAGGTGAGCTTCTTCAACGGCTTCCGGGCCAAAGCCGAACTCCAGCCGGGCCGGCGCGCCATGTTTTCCGGCAAGGTCACGCGCTACGGCGGCGCGCTCGGGCTGACCAACCCTGATTTCCTGCTGCTCGACGAGGACCCTGAGACGCCGGGGATGGATCCGGAAAAGCTCGCGGCCATGCCCATCCCGGTGTATCCGGCCACGGCCAAGCTGACCAGCTGGTCCATCCAGAAGGTGATTTCCACGCTCCTGGACACCGTCGAGCTCGAGGCCCTGGGTGACCCGCTGCCGGCGGAGATTGCCGCCCGGGAGAAATTCCTGCCCGTCGCGGAGGCCTACCGCCTGATCCACGCCCCGCAGACGCCGCCGGACTGGCAGCGGGCCCGCGACCGGTTCCGCTACCAGGAAGCCCTGGTACTCCAGTCCGCACTGGCACGGCGCCGCGCCCAGCTCGCCGCCGAGGAGGCCACCGCCCGCCGCCCGGCAGCCGGCGGTCTGCTGCCCGCCTTCGACCGCCAGCTGCCGTTCACGCTGACAGCCGGCCAGTCCGCCGTCGGCAAGACGCTCGCCGAAGAGCTCGGCCAGGCTTCCCCGATGAACCGGCTGCTGCAGGGCGAGGTGGGGTCCGGCAAGACGATCGTGGCGCTGCGCGCCATGCTGCAGGTGGTCGACGCCGGGGGACAGGCGGCCCTGCTGGCACCCACCGAGGTCCTCGCCGCCCAGCACTTCGAGTCGATCCGCCGCACGCTCGGCCCGCTGTCCCGGGACGGGATGCTCGGCGGCCTCGGAGCCGACGCCGTCCAGGTCAGCCTGCTGACGGGCTCCATGCCCACCGCGGCGCAGAAGCAGGCCATGCTGGATGCCGCCTCCGGAACGGCCGGGATCGTGATCGGAACCCACGCGCTGCTCAGCGACAACGTCTCCTTCTACGACCTCGGCCTGATTGTGGTCGACGAACAGCACCGCTTCGGCGTGGAACAGCGCGACGTGCTCCGGTCCAAGGCCAGCAAGCCGCCGCACCTGCTGGTCATGACCGCCACCCCGATCCCGCGGACCGTGGCCATGACCGTGTTCGGCGACCTCGAAACCTCCGTGCTGGACGAGCTCCCGGCGGGACGCGCCCCCATCACCACGCACGTCGTGGGGCTGGCCGAGCATCCCGCGTGGCTCGCCCGGCTGTGGTCCCGCTCCCGCGAGGAGATCGACGCCGGCCACCAGGTCTACGTCGTCTGTCCCAAGATCGGCACCGACGACGACGGCGACTTCAGTCCCGGGGAAGCCGAACCGTCCGCCGCCGACCTCGCAGGCGACGGCGGCGCGCGCGAGCTGGCGTCCGTGACCGGCGTCGTCGAACAGTTGCGGGACGAACCGGCACTCGCCGGGGTGACCGTGGCGCCCCTGCACGGCCGCCAGGACCCTGCGCTCAAGTCCGGGACCATGGCCTCGTTCACCGCGAACGAGACCAAACTCCTCGTCTCCACCACCGTCATTGAGGTCGGCGTGGACGTGCACAACGCCACGCTCATGGTGATCCTGGACGCGGACAGGTTCGGCATCTCGCAGCTCCACCAGCTCCGCGGCCGGGTGGGCCGTGGCGGCCTGCCCGGGACCTGCCTGCTCGTCACCACCCTGGAACCCGGCCATCCCAGCCGCCGCCGGCTCGATGCCGTTGCGGCCACCACGGACGGGTTCGAGCTCTCGCAGGAGGACCTCAAGCTGCGCCGTGAAGGCGACATCCTGGGTGCCTCCCAGTCGGGCGGCCGGTCCACGCTGAAGCTCCTGCGGGTGCTCGAACACGAGGACATCATCGCCCGGGCCCGGCAGGACGCCCAGCGGATCGTGGCGGCCGACCCGTCGCTAGCGGGCCACCCCGGGCTCGCCGAGGCAATCGACGAATACCTTAACCCTGAGAAGGAGGCGTTCCTTGAACGCGGCTAGCAGAATCCACGCAGCTACGGGGTCCCGGCGATGAGCCGCATCATCGCCGGCGCCGCGGGCGGAACCACGCTGGTCAGCGTGCCCGGCTCCCTGACCCGCCCCACCACGGACCGCGTCAAGGAAGCGCTGTTTTCCCGGCTGGACGCCTTCGAGGTCGTGGCGGACGCCCGCGTGCTGGATCTCTACGCCGGCTCCGGTTCGCTGGGGGTGGAGAGCGCCAGCCGGGGCGCCGGGACGGTGGACCTCGTGGAGTTCGATGCCAAGGCCAGCGAGGTCTGCCAGCGCAACGCGGACCTCGTCAACACCGTCGCGCGCCGCAAGGTGGTCTCGGTGCACCGCTCCAGGGTCGAATCGTTCCTCGAACGGACCCAGGAGGCTGTCCGCTGGGACCTTGTCTTCCTGGATCCGCCCTACCCGCTGGAGGAACCCGCGCTGGCCGACGTGCTGGCCGAGCTCGCACCGCACCTGGCGGAAGGTGCCGTCGTCGTGGTGGAACGCTCCTCGCGGAGCCCCGAACCCACCTGGCCGGACGGCTTGGAACGGTTTGCCGAACGGAAGTACGGGGAGACCCGGCTCTGGTTCGCTGAGCCCAGTGTGCCGGAAGTCCCGGAGGTAGTGCTGGAAGACGGGCAGTAGCCCGCCACTGGCGGAGCCACCGCACCTGCCGCCGGAGCCTGGACATGCCCCGCGCCGCGGTTCGCGGATGGACATAGACCGGTTATGCCCGGTCCTGGGCGCGAGGCCTGGACATGTCCTTCGGGGGCCCTGGAACCGGACGCGCCCCTGGTCCGGACGTGCCACCCCCGAGCCCGGACATGCCCCGCGCCGGGGTCTGCGGATGGACATATTCCGGTTATGTCCGGTCCCGGGCGCGAGAACTGGACATGTCCTCCCGGGGGAGCAGCCCGGTCAGCCCGGCTGGTCCGAGAGTTCATCGAGCCCTACGCCGGACAGCACCCTGGCCGGATGCGGGCCGCGGGCCAACAGCGCCGCGGTCCACGCCTCCGGCCACGGCGTCTGCGTGCCGGTCAGGATGATGTTGCCGGGATACCGGCCGGTAAACATGCCGGCCTCGGCGACTGCCGACACGTCCGTCATCGCCCGGCGCAGCGCGGCCACCTGGCTCCGGACCAGGGTCAGCCCGGGTTCGTCACCCACGTTGACGATCAGCACTCCGCGCGGGGTCAGCTTCGCGGCGGCCTCGCGGTAGAACTCTGTGCAGGCAAGATGCGCGGGTGCCTCGGGGCCGGAAAAGATGTCCAGGATCACGACGTCGAAGCGCTGTCCTGCAGGCAGCCCGGCCAGCGCCTCCCTGGCGTCGCCGATCAGCGTGTGCAGCTGGATGCCTTCGGGCAGCGGCAGCTGCTGCAATACGAAGTCCAGCAGTTCCCGCTCAAGTTCCACCGCGTACTGCACGGAGCCGGGCCGGGTGGCCTGGATGTAGCGGGCCAGCGTCAGGGCCCCGGCGCCGAGGTGGAGGGCGCTGATGGGCCCACCCCACGGCGCCGCGAGGTCCACCACGTGCCCGATCCGGCGCAGGTACTCGTAGAAGATGTCCGAGGGGTCGGTGAGGTTCACGTGTGACTGCTCGGCCCCGCCGATGCTGAGCACGAAGCCGCCCTCGGTGAATTCATCGGGCTCGATCGTGGCGTGCTGGCCCGTGGTCCGCAGAAAGCGCGACGCCGCCGCCGGTGTTCCGGCCACCCTTTTAGAGCCGGTCCCGGAGGGTTGCCAGCCGTTCGGCGGCCTCCTGCAAGACGTCAATCCGCTTGCAGAAGGCAAAGCGCAGGAGGCTGCGGGTGCGCTCGGCTCCTTCCGGGTGGCAGAAAACCGGCACCGGGATCGCGGCGACGCCGATGAGCGCCGGCAGCCGGCGGGCCAGGTCCACGGAATCCGAGATGCCCAGGGACGCGGTGTCGACGTTCACGAAGTACGTCCCCTGCGGGGTGAAGACGTCCAGCCCGGCGGCGCGGAGGCCCTCGCTGAGGATGTCCCGCTTGAGCTGGAGCGTGTCGGCGATCCCGGCGTAGAACTCGTCCGGCAGGCCGAGGCCGACGGCGATGGCGCCCTGGAACGGTGTGCCGGAGCTGTAGCTGAGGAACTGCTTCACGGTCCGGGCGGCCGCGACGAGGTGTTCGGGGCCGCTGAGCCAGCCGATCTTCCAGCCGGTGAAGGAGAACGTCTTCCCGGCCGAGGAAATGGTGAGCGTGCGCTCGGCCGCTCCGGGCAGGCTGGCCAGGGGGATGTGGCGGACGCCGAAGGTGAGGTGTTCGTAGACTTCATCGGTGATGATGACGGCGTCGTACTTCGCGGCCAGCTCGACGACGCGCTCCAGCACCCCGCGCGGGAACACCGCTCCGGTCGGGTTGTGCGGGTTGTTGACCAGCACCACCTTGGTGCGGTGGCTGAATGCCGCTTCAAGGGCGTCCAGATCCGGCATGAAGTCCGGTGCCAGCAGCGGCGCGGTGACGTGGCGGGCGCCGGAGAGGCCGATGATGGCGCCGTAGGAGTCGTAGAAGGGTTCGAAGGTGAGGACCTCGTCGCCGGGGCCCACGAGGGCGAGCAGCGAGGCGGCAATGGCCTCGGTGGCGCCGGTGGTGACGATGATTTCAGTCTGCGGGTCCGGAGTCAGGCCGTAGAAGCGCTCCTGGTGGAGGGAGATTGCCTCGCGGAGTTCAATGATGCCTTTGCCCGGCGCGTACTGGTTGTAGCCGGCGGCGATCGCGGCCTGGGCGGCCGCCTTGATCTCCGCCGGGCCGTCCTCGTCCGGGAACCCCTGTCCCAGGTTGATGGCGCCGGTGTGCAGCGCCAGCGTGGTCATTTCCTCAAAGATGGTGACACCCAGGGTGCCTTCGGCGGAGAGCAGGTTGGCGCCGGTGGCGGCCCGCTGCCACGGGAACCGCAGCGGGGCGGTCACCAGGAGCCAGCGCGGAGCGCGTAGAGCCGGCCCATGCCCCTGGCGGCGCCCGTGACGAGCACGACGCCCCCGGCCACGGCGAAAGGATTGCTGGAAGCTGACATTCAGCCATGGTATCCCGCTCGGCGGCGCGGATACGGTAGGTTCGGAGCATGAGACGCGCCGTATGCCCTGGCTCCTTCGACCCCATTCACAATGGACACCTGGAAGTGATCGCCAGAGCAGCCGGCCTCTTCGACGAGGTGATCGTGGCAGTATCCACCAACTACGCGAAGAAGTACCGCTTCAGCCTGGACGAGCGGATCGAGATGGCCAGGGAAACCCTGGCGTCCCTGCGCGGCATTGTTGTGGAGCCGGTGGGGGAGGGGCTGCTGGCCGAGTACTGCCGCCAGCGGGGTGTGTCCGCCATCGTCAAGGGCCTGCGTTCGTCGTCGGACTTCGACTACGAACTGCCGATGGCCACCATGAACCGGCAGCTCACCGGCGTCGAAACGGTCTTCCTTCCGGCGGAAGCCCATTACCTTCATTTGTCGTCCACCCTGATCAAGGAAGTCTTCACGCTGGGCGGCAATGTCTCGGAGTTTGTGCCCCGATCCGTGCTGAAACGGCTGCACGCGGGCGGGCCTGTCCAGGATTAGGCGCACAGAGGGTAAGCTTGATCGGTACTCGGCGGCCTGCTGCCGGTTGCGCGGCCCGAATCCAAAGCCGTTTGCGGTGTGAGCCCCAGGCGTATCCGCGGTTTGAGTCCGTCCGGAAGATCAGGCTAAGATAGTACGTCGGTCATATGTTCAACAGGAGTTCTCATTAAACGAGATGCTAGTTCGCCCCTGGCGTTCGACGTCAAGGACCTCGGACGCAGTCCGGGAAGCATGCGGACGCTGACGGAACATGTACCCGCACCAGGTGATCTTGGTGTGGCGCTCATTGGCGTGCAGGAAGGCTCGGATGTCGGGCTGGACCTGCGGCTGGAGGCCGTACACGAAGGAATTCTGGTATCAGGAACCGCAAACGTCGAAGTAACCGGCGAATGTGGCCGATGCCTGGATCCCCTTGCGTATGACCTCGAGGTCAATGTGCAAGAACTTTTCTTCTACGAGGATGCTGAATTCTCGGATGAAGAAGACGAAGAAGAGCAATATCGAGTCGAGCGCGATGTTATCGATCTTGAGCCGGTGTTGCGGGACGCAGTTGTAACCATGCTGCCGTTCCAGCCGGTGTGCCGGGAAGACTGCCAGGGCCTTTGCTCCGAATGTGGAGTTCGCCTGGAAGACGAGCCGGGGCATCACCACGAGATCGTAGATCCTCGCTGGGCTGCCCTAGCCGACTTGGCTAAGCCTGACCGGCAAAACTGATTTGTAAGTGTTGGACTAGAGAGAAATGAGTTAGCCGTGGCTGTCCCGAAGCGGAAAATGTCTCGCTCGAATACCCGCGCCCGCCGCTCCCAGTGGAAGGCAACCGCCCCCCACCTGGTGAAGACTGTCGAGAACGGCCAGGTTACCTACAGCCTGCCGCACCAGGCAAAGGTCGTTACCGACTCGGCTGGCACCGCGCTGTTCCTTGAATACAAGGGCCGCAAGGTCGCAGACGTCTAATCCGCCGACAGGCTGAATAAGATGTCTTCAACTGAAGAGCTTCTGAAGCGTCTCGGTGTCTCTATTGACGCCGGGACGCTTCGTCTTGCGCTCACACACCGTTCCTACGCCTACGAAAATGGCGGCATTCCCACCAACGAACGGCTCGAGTTCCTGGGTGACTCCATCCTGGGCTTCTCCGTCACCGACGCGCTGTACCGTGACAACCCCACGCTGCCGGAAGGGGACCTCGCCAAGCGCCGCTCCGCCGTCGTCAGCACCCGGGCACTGGCCGGCATCGGCCGCAGCATCGGGCTGGGCGAATACATCTTCCTCGGACAGGGCGAGAAGCTCACCGAGGGCAAGAACAAGGCGTCCATCCTGGCGGACACCATGGAGGCGCTGATCGGCGCCACCTACATCTCCAACGACATTGAGACGGCACGCCAGCTGGTCATGCGGCTGATCGGGCCGCTGCTGGCGGACGCTGCCGCCCTCGGCGCCGGCACCGACTGGAAGACCAGCATCCAGGAGCTGGCCGCCAGCCGGCAGATGGGCACCATCAACTACGCGGTGGAGGGCTCCGGCCCGGACCACGCGCGGACGTTCGAGGCCATACTGCGGATCGGCGGCACGGACTACGGCACCGGCTCGGGGAATTCGAAGAAGGAAGCCGAGCAGGAAGCCGCCGCGGACGCCTGGCGCCGGCTCTCCGCACCGGTTCCCCCTGCACCGTCGGCACCGGTTCCCCCGGCACCGGTTCCCGAAACGCCTTCGGAGACGCGGCAGCTGACCCAGACCGACAGCTAGGCGCGCTGTGCCTGAACTGCCGGAGGTTGAAGTTGTCCGCCGCGGCCTGGTGAGCTGGGTACGCGGCCGGACCATCACGTCCGTTGACGTGGTGGATCCGCGCTCCGTCCGCCGGCACCCGCTCGGTCCCGAGGACTTCGCCGGCAACCTCGAGGGTGCCCGGGTGCTGGACGTGGTCCGGCGCGGGAAGTTCCTGTGGCTGCCGCTGGCCGATACACCGGACGGTACCGCCGTATCGGGACCCGCCGTATCGGGAGACGCTGAATCGGGACCCCCGCGGCCGGCCGTGGCACTCATGGCCCACCTCGGCATGTCCGGGCAGCTCCTGATGCAGGACGCCGGTGTTCCGGACGAGAAACACCTGAAGGTCCGGCTGCGCCTGAGCCCGGCTGAGGGCATGCCGGAACAGCTCCGCTTCGTGGACCAGCGAATTTTCGGCGGGCTGTTCCTCACCTCGCTGATCGCCACGTCCGACGGCGGTCCCGGCGGGCTCGCCGAAACGCCGCTTCCGCTGATCGCCGAGGAAGCCTCGCACATCGCCCGGGACCCGCTGGACCCGTACTTCTCCTTCGACGAGTTCTACCGCCGCCTCCGGGCCCGGAAGACCGGCCTCAAGCGGGCGCTGCTGGACCAGGGGCTGGTCTCGGGGATCGGCAACATCTACGCGGACGAGGCTCTCTGGAAGGCGCGGCTGCATTACGCACGCCCCACGGACACCCTGCGCCGGGCGGACGCCGAGCGGGTGCTGGACGCCGCGCGGGAGGTCATGACGGACGCCCTGGCCGCCGGCGGAACAAGCTTCGATTCGCTCTACGTCAACGTCAACGGCGCCTCCGGCTACTTCGACCGTTCCCTCAACGCCTACGGCCGCGAAGGGCAGCAGTGCAAGCGCTGCGCCGCCGCCGGTCTGGTGAGCATCCTCAAGCGGGAACAGTTCATGAACCGGTCCTCCTACACCTGCCCCGTGTGCCAGCCCAGGCCCCGCAACGGCCGCTGGTAGACGGGCTGCCAAGCAGCACCGGCAACCCTGGAAATCCGCGGATTCCCGTGGTCCACGGGGTAGATTGGGCACGTAGATTCACGGCACTGCCGCCACTGAAGGAGTTCCGAAGCACTTTGCACCTCAAGAGCCTGACCGTCCGGGGATTCAAGTCTTTCGCTTCGGCGACGACTTTCGAATTCGAGCCAGGCGTCACCGCCGTGGTCGGACCCAACGGCTCGGGCAAATCCAATGTGGTGGATGCCCTGGCATGGGTCATGGGCGAGCAAGGGGCCAAGACGCTCCGCGGCGGCAAGATGGAGGACGTCATCTTCGCCGGGACGTCCGGGCGGCCGCCGCTGGGACGCGCCCACGTGTCGTTGACCATCGACAACAGCGACGGCGCCCTGCCGATCGACTACAGCGAAGTCACCATCTCCCGCACCCTGTTCCGGACCGGCGGCTCGGAATACGCCATCAACGGCGCAGGCTGCCGGCTGCTGGACATCCAGGAACTCCTCTCCGACTCCGGCCTGGGCCGGGAGATGCACGTCATCGTCGGGCAGGGGCAGCTGGACAAGGTCCTGCATGCCACGCCCGAGGACAGGCGAGGTTTCATCGAGGAAGCCGCCGGCATCCTCAAACACCGGCGGCGCAAGGAAAAAACGGTCCGCAAACTCGAAGCCATGCAGGCCAACCTGCAGCGGCTCAGCGACCTCACCGGGGAAATCCGGCGGCAGCTGACCCCGCTGGGGAAGCAGGCGGCGGTGGCCCGCCGGGCCCAGACTGTCCAGTTCGAAGTCCGCGACGCACGTTCCCGCCTCCTCGCCGACGATCTCGTCCAGCTGCAGTCCGCGCTGGAGCAGGACGTCGCCGACGAGTCAGCCCTCAAGGCCCGGCGCGCCGTCGTCGAGCGGGAGCTGGAACACGGCCGGCAGCGCCGGGCCGATCTGGAACAGCTCGCGGCCGGGGCCACGCCGAAGCTGAACGCCGCCCGGGACAACTGGTACCAGCTCTCCGCCGGACGCGAAAGGCTCCGGTCCCTCGGCTCCCTCGCCGAGGAACGCCGGCGGCTGCTGGGCGCGGCAGATTCGGTCCCGGACACCGGCCGGGACCCGGACCAGCTGGACCGGCAGGCCGCGCGGGTACGCGAGGAACAGGCCGACCTCGAGCGGCAGATCCTGGACCGGCGCGGCGCGCTGGACGCTGCTGCCGACTCCAAGCAGGACGCCGAGAACGCGGCCGCCGCCGAGGACAAGCGGCTCGCGGCCCTGCTCCGTGCCGCCGCGGACCGGCGTGAGGGCCTGGCGAAACTCGCCGGCCAGGTCGGCGCGGCGCGGTCCCGCGTCGAGTCGGCGCAGGCCGAACTCGGCCGGCTCCGCGAGTCCCAGAAGGCAGGGGAGGAGCGCCGCCGGCACGCCCAGAGCGAATTCACCGCCCTGGAATCCCAGGTGGCCGGCGTCGAGGACGGCGAGGAAACCCTCGACGCCGACTATGAGGACGCCAACGGTGCCCTCGACGCGGTCATCGCCGAGATTGACGCCCTCAAGGCGGCCGAGCGCGAGGGCGAGCGCGAACGCGGTGCCCTCGTGGCGCGCCGCGACGCCCTGCAGCTTGGCCTGAACCGCAAGGACGGCACCGGCCATGTGCTCGGCGCCGGTCTGCCCGGCGTGCTGGGGTCCCTGGCGGCCATGATCACGGTGGAGAACGGTTTCGAGGCCGCCATCGCCGCCGCCCTCGGTACCTCCGCGGACGCCGTCGTGGTGCAGGACGCGGAGGCCGCCGCCGCCGCGGTCCAGCGATTGAAGAACGACGACGCCGGCCGCGCCTCGCTGCTGCTGGTAGCGGGGGCCCCGGACGCCCCGGCTCAGCCGGACATCTTGCTGCCGGACGCCGGGTTGCCGGACGCCGGGCTGCCGGGCGGGGCTCGCTGGGCCTCAAGCCTTGTCGCCTCCGCCGGGTCCCCGACGGCCATCGCCGAACTGCCGCTGTCCGGCCTCCTGGCGGGCATCGCCGTCGTCGACGATCTCGACGCCGCCGCGGAGCTGATCACGGGACGGCCGGAGCTGACAGCCGTCACCCGGGCAGGGGACGTGTTTACCGCCTTGACGGCCAGCGGCGGCTCCGCCAAGGCGCCCTCGCTGCTGGAGGTCCAGGCCGCCGTAGACGACGCCGCCGCAAGGCTGGCCGCGGTGACCGCAGGGCTGGAGCGAAACCGCTTCGCGCTGTCCGCAGCGCAGGCACGGCGGGCCGAAGCGCAGGACCGCGCGGACGCCGCCCTGGAGAAACTCCACGACTCGGACGCCCGGCTCGCGGCCGTGGCCGAGCGGCTGGGACACCTCAATTCCGTGCTGCGCAGCGCCGTCGGCGAAAGTGAACGGCTCGCCGCGTCCCTCGCCAAGGCCGAGGCGAACATCCGCACGGAACAGGCGTCCCTCGAAGCGGTGGCGGCGAGGCTGGCCGCCGCCCAGGAAACGCCCGCCGAGGAAGAGCCGTCCGCCGAGCACCGCGACGCCCTTGCCCTTGCGGCCTCGCAGGCCCGCGCCGCCGAGATGGAGGCGCGGCTCGCGCTGCGCAGCGCCGAGGAACAACTCACGGCCACCGCCAACCGGGCGGCCTCGCTCGAACGCGCTGCCGCCGCCGAACGCCGCGCCCGCGAGGAAGCCGCCGAACGCGCGCGCCGCCGCCGCCGCCAGGCGAAACGCGCCGCCGCCGTCTCCGCCGCCGTCGAACAGGTGCTCGGCTTCATCGATGTCTCCGTTGAGCTCGCCCGGCAGGAGCGGGACAGCGCCGAGGAGCGCCGGGAGCAGATGGACCGCGAACTCGCCGAGGTCCGCACCGGTACCGACGCCCTGGCCCGCGAGCTCGCGGAACTCACCGACTCCGTGCACCGCGACGAACTGGCCCGCGCCCAGCAGCGGCTGCGGATCGAGGGCCTGGAACTCAGGAGCGTCGAGGAACTGGGGCTCACGGCCGATCAGCTGGTGGCCGACTACGGTCCGGACCAGCCCGTGCCCCTGCCCGCCGGGGAAGCGGCGGACAAATGGGCTGCCCTGCGAGCCCCCGTCGGTGAGGACGGCGCCGAGATCGTCGAAGGAAAGCCCTTTGTCCGGGAAGAGCAGGAGAAACGGCTCAAACGTGCCGAACGTGACCTCTCCGCGCTGGGCCGCGTCAATCCGCTGGCCCTCGAGGAGTTCGCCGCCCTGGAGGAACGCCACCAGTTCCTGAGCACGCAGCTGGAGGACCTCAAGTCCAGCCGCAAGGACCTGCTGGACATCATCAAGGAAGTCGACGAGCGCGTGCAGAAGGTCTTCGCGGAAGCCTTCGCGGACACGTCCGCCCAGTTTGTCCGCGTGTTCGCCCGGCTGTTCCCGGGCGGGGAGGGGCGGCTGGTCCTGACGGACCCGTCGGACATGCTCACCACCGGCATCGAGGTCGAAGCCCGCCCGGCGGGCAAGAGGATCAAACGGCTCTCGCTGCTTTCCGGTGGCGAACGCTCGCTGACGGCCGTGGCCCTGCTCGTGGCGATCTTCAAGGCCAGGCCCTCACCGTTCTACGTCATGGATGAGGTGGAGGCAGCCCTGGACGACACCAACCTGGGGCGGCTTATCACCATCTTCGAGGAACTGCGCGAATCCAGCCAGCTGATCGTCATCACGCACCAGAAGCGGACCATGGAGGTCGCCGACGCGCTCTACGGTGTCACCATGCGCGGCGACGGCGTCTCCACGGTCATCAGCCAGCGGCTCCGCGCGGAGGTCTGAAACCCGCTTTGCCCGGACGGCGGCCCGGGCCGCTCCCCGGACCCAGGCGTCTCCGCGGCCGCTTTCGCGTTTGTGAGAAGCTAGGGGAGTGAACGACATCCTCCCCATTATCCTGCCCATTCTCGCTGCCCTGGTGGTCCTCGGTGCGCTGATTCCGGTCCTCATGAAGACCCGGAAGAACATCACGAGCTACCCGGGCACGCGTGACGAGAACGATCCCGTGCAGTCAGGCTCCGCCGGAGGAACCCTCGTCGAGGACCGGCCCTCGCCAACGCGAGAACGCGGGGCGCCGGAGACCGCCGACCTGGAGGGCCTCGAAACGGTCGAGGTGCCGGACGATGTGGCCGGCCTGGAAACCGTCCCGGTGGAGACGCCGCTGCCGGTGGCGGGCCGCCTGACCCGCCTGCGCGAACGCCTCGTCAAGTCCAACAACATCTTCGGCAAGGGCCTGCTGGCCCTGCTCTCCGCGGACAAGATCGACGAAAACGTCTGGGACGAGGTGGAGGAGACCCTCCTGCTCGCCGATCTCGGCACCGAACCGACCATGCAGCTCGTGGACGCGCTCCGCGAACGGGTGAAAGTCCTGGGCACGCGTTCCCCGGAGCACGTCAAGGCCCTGCTGCGCGAGGAACTGATCAAGCTCGTGGACCCCACGATGGACCGCAGCCTGCGGGTGGAGCGCCATGCCGACAAGCCCGCCGTCGTGCTGGTGGTCGGCGTCAACGGCGTCGGCAAGACCACCACCGTGGGCAAGCTTGCCCGCGTGCTCGTGGCCGAGGACAAGGACGTGCTGCTGGGCGCCGCGGACACCTTCCGCGCCGCTGCCTCCGAGCAGCTTGCCACCTGGGGTGCGCGCGTGGGCGTCCCCACGGTCAGGTCCCACGTCCACGGGGCGGACCCGGCGTCCGTCGCCTACGAGGCGGTCCAGGCGGGCATCGATCAGGAAGTCGACGTCGTCATGATCGACACCGCCGGGCGCCTGCAGAACAAGGTGGGCCTGATGGACGAGCTGAGCAAGGTCAAGCGCGTCATTGAAAAACTCGCCGAAGTGGACGAGGTGCTGCTGGTCCTGGACGCGACGACGGGCCAGAACGGCCTGAACCAGGCCAGGGTCTTCGCCGAAGTCGTCAACATCACCGGCATCGTCCTGACCAAGCTGGACGGCACCGCCAAGGGCGGGATCGTCGTCGCGATCCAGAGATCGCTGGGCGTCCCGGTCAAGCTGATCGGCCTGGGCGAGGGCGCAGACGACCTCGCTCCGTTCGACGCGGAGGGCTTCGTCGACGCCCTGCTGAACTGAGTCCGCAACCCAACTGGCTCGCAGTAGTTGCCGTTTTGACCGCTGAAACGACAACGAATGCGAGCCAGTTGGGAAGGATCAGTACTTGAAGTTCAGCACCGTCACGGTGCCGGCCGTCAGCTTGAAGTTCTGCGTCCCGGACTTGTACTGGAATCCCGGCACCGTGGCGCGGTCCGCCAGCGGCGTCGGTTCGGACGTGACCCCGTCGATCACGGTGCTGTCCTCGGCCCCGTAGCTGGGGCCGGTGAGCTGGGTCATGGTGCCGGTCAGCGGCCTGCCCGGAAGGTTCAGCGTGACATCGGTCTGGGCGGCCTTTTCCGGATCGTTCTCATTGACGATGACGACGCTGGTGCTGCCGTCAGCGTTCTGCAGCGCGTAGCTGTACGCCAGCCCGCCTCCGGAGCTGTCCAGTTTCATGAACTTTCCGGCCTCCAGCTCGGCCACCATCGAAATGCCGAAGAAGTTGGCCCGGCCGGACATCTGGCCGTTGCCCAGAGGGTAGGCGCCGGCGCTGCAGATGGCGGACATGGGCGGGCCGCCCTTGCAGCTGAGCATGGAGCTGTGGAACCCGATCCTGGTGATCCCCAGCTGCGCGGCGTTGAGGGCATAGTCTGCGGTCCAGAGTGCCGATGCGTGCGTGCGGGAGGTCTCGTTGGAGCCGGGGCAGGCTGCGATCCCGGTTTCCGGGAGCCACGTTTCCAGGCCCGCCGCCTGGCCCACCTTGAGGGCCGCCTGCTGGTAATCGGCCGCACGGTCGTGCATGAGCCGGCTCATCAGGTTGGACATGGTGGGCGAGCCCTTGGGGTCGCTGCCATCACAGCTGTAGAGCGGGTAGTTGTGGAACGTGAGGATCTTCTTCTGCGGGATGTCCGCATCGACGAAGGGCTGCCACCACTTCTGGTCATAGGCGCCCGGACCTGAAATGGGCACATTCGGGGCCACGGCATAGATCGCCTTGGCGTAGTCCTTGAGCTCCCGGATGTACTGGTCCAGGCTGTAGCCGTCGGTCTTCACATCGTTGAAGACGAAGCCGTTGGGCTCGTTGCCGATGGTGATGCTGAGCAGCCGGTCACCGAAGATTTCCGAGGCGTGCTTGACCATGTCCGCCGCGCGGTTCGGGTCGTAGTGGCCGAGGTCGACGGTGAGGCTGACCCTGGCGTCCGTTGCGTCCAGCAGCGTCTTGACCCGGGTGAGTTCCGCCGGACCGACAGCCTCTGCGGGATGCGCCTTGTCTCCGCGGTAGTTGGAGGGGAGGGCCTCGTTGGAGGATGTCCAGAAGAACCGGCGGTCCACGGCGTTGCCGCCAAACCGCAGGACCGGCTGGTCGATCTCCTTGAGGAGCTTCACCATCGAGGCGTTGTCGCTGCTCAGATCGGGGTCGGCCAGGTCCGTGGCCTCCAGCGAGATTCCTGTCAGGCCCTTGTTCAGGGAGGTGCCCACCAGGTCCTTGGACACGTCGACCTTAAGGGGTTCAACCTTTTCCAGCGGTGAACCGGCCGGTGGCCCGGCCTGCTCGTAGTAGGTGACGGCAGGACCCATTTCTGCGGGTTCGCTGCTTGCGGCCGTTGCGGCCGGGCTCGAGACAGCGGACTGCGGCCCCGGCGCGGGTGCGCCGAAGGTCAGCGGGATGGCCACCGCGGCAGCTGCCACGACGGCGACGATCCCTGCGGCGGCGATCAGCCGCGAGCGCTTCTTGTTGCCCTTGGGCGCGCCGTCATCATCGGAGGGGTCGGGGGCAGCTGAATACCCGCGTGAATGGTCGATTGGCGCCATAAGGCAGTACCTCCGGAAGATTTGGCAAGTCCCGTCCAGCTTAGCCAAGGCCGGGGCGCCCGGTTGACCGTGGCGCCGCCCCCGGCCTCAGGCCTTCGCCGCGGGCTGGGCCCGGAGGCTCTCCCGGGCCACCAGCCAGCCGGCTGCTGCGGCGACCAAGATGCCGCCGGTGACGCCGAAAGCCCAACCGTAGCCCAGACGGTCCGCCAGCAGCCCGGCGAACACGGGACCGATGATGGCGCCGCTGTCCGCGGTCATCTGGAACACGGCGAGGACGCGGCCGCTCGAACGTTCATTGCCGATCACATCGGCAATGGCCGCCTGCTGGGCGGGGCCGAGCAGGCCGGAGCCGATGCCCGCGACGGCGGACGCCACGAGGAACCAGGGCAGCTGCTCGGTGAAGCCGATGGCGGCCGTGGCGGTGCCGGTGACGAGCAGGCCAGCCAGCATCAGGGGTTTCCGGCCCAGGTTGTCGGCGAGCCGGCCGGAAAACGTCAGTGCCGCCGCGTTTCCTGCCGCGAACACGGCCAGCGCCCAGCCGGCGGCCTCCGGTCCCGCCCCTAGTGCCGCGACGGCGAACAAGGGCACGGTGGCCATCCGCACGCCGAAGGTGGCCCAGCCGTTCGCGAAGCTGGAGACCAGGGCGGCGCGGTAGGCGCTGTCCCGCAGGGCTTCCCGGAGTTCCATCGCCGGGGCCACCCCGCCCTCCGGCCGGGACGCGGCCGGAACATGGCTGAGCTGGGTCTGCACCACGAGGGCCGCCAGGACCAGCGCTGCCGCGTACGCGAGGAACGGGACGCGGAGACCAAAGCCGGCGAGAAGGCCACCCACAATCGGGCCGCAGACGTTTCCGATCAGGAAAGCCGAGGCATAGGCGCCGGAGACACGGCCGCGGCTTTCCGGTGGCGCCAGCCGGATCACGAGGGCCATCGATGCCACCGTGAACATCACCGAACCCGCACCGCCGAGGCCGCGGAAGACCAGCAGCTGCCAGTAGTCCTGGGCGAAGGCGCAGGCCGCGGTGGAGGCCGCCACAATGAGCAGACCGGCCACATACACCGGCCGTTCGCCCAGCCGCACAATCAGTGCCCCGCCGGCCGGGGCGAACACGAGCCGCATGAACGCGAAGATGCTCACAATCACGGCGGCGGCCGTCGCGCCGACGTCGAACGTGGTGGCGAACTGCGGAAGGACCGGCGCCACCAGCCCGAAGCCGAGCGCAATCAGGAAGGCGGCAACCAACATCACCTTGATGTCCCGGGGGAGCCGGGCGCGGCCCGATGGGCGGCCGGCGGCCTGGGACCGGGTTTCACCGGCGGGGCGGGGGGTCTTGCTCATGATGCTGTGGTCCTCGATCACGGAACGCGGAAGGCGGAACTAAAGGCGTGAAACATAACCGTAACAAGGCGGAGACGCACCATTTACTTCCGGGAGGTTCTTGTAACAACCCGGCAATGTAAATCCTCTGCCGGTGAAACACTGCCCGGCAAAACTCTTCTTAGAACGCAAAACGCGTTGGGGCAGGCGGAGCAATCCGCAGGAACAAACCTTAGATCGCATCCAAGCAAGGAGGACGTGCACCATGGAACTTACCGCAGGTCACGTATGGCTGATGGTGGCGGCGGCACTCGTGCTGTTCATGACACCAGGACTCGCATTTTTCTACGGCGGCATGACGCGCGCCAAGGCTGCACTGAACATGATGATGATGAGCTTCATCTCCATCGGCATGGTCGGTGTCGTGTGGGTGCTCTGGGGCGCCTCGATGAGCTCCGGCGAGGGCTTCCTCCAGATGGTAGGGAACCCGTTCGCCACCTTCGGGCTGGAGGGCGTCACCACCCCTGACGGACTCATCAAGGTCGGCTACGCAGCCACCTTCGCCATCATCACCGTGGCACTGATCAGCGGAGCAATCGCGGACCGCGCAAAGTTCGGCGCGTGGACGGTCTTCGTGCCGGTCTGGGTCACGCTGGTCTACTGCCCGCTGGCCTACATGGTCTGGGGCGGCGGGCTGTTCGGCCCGGAAGGCGCCATCGGCAAGGCCCTGGGCCCCGCGATTGACTTCGCCGGCGGTACGGTGGTGCACATCAACGCCGGCGTCGCCGCACTGATCCTCGTGCTGATCATCGGCAACCGCAAGGGCTTCGGGAAGGACCCGAACCACCGCCCGCACAACATCCCGTTCGTGATGCTCGGCGCTGCCATCCTCTGGTTCGGCTGGTTCGGCTTCAACGGCGGCGCAGCCACGACGGCGGAGCAGGGCGGCCTGATCTGGGTCAACACCCTGGCGGCCCCCGCCGCGGCCATGCTCGGCTGGCTCGTCACGGAGCGCATCCGCGACGGACACCCGACCTCGCTCGGTGCAGCTTCCGGTGTGGTTGCTGGCCTCGTGGCGATCACCCCGGCCTGCGCCAACGTCAGCCCGGTCGGTGCACTGTGCCTCGGCGTCGTGGCCGGTGTGGCCTCCGCGCTCGCCGTCGGACTCAAGTTCCGCTGGGGCTTTGACGACTCGCTCGACGTCGTCGGCGTCCACCTGGTCTCGGGCATCATCGGCACCGTCGCGCTGGGCTTCATCGCGCTCCCCGTCGAGGGCGTCGGCGGCGGCCTCTTCTACGGCGGCGGCTTCACCCAGCTGTGGGCCCAGCTCGCAGTGGCCGGCACGGCCATCGCCTACTCGGCAGTCCTGACCACCGTGATCGCCCTGGCCATCCACAAGACGATGGGCTTCCGGGTTTCCCAGGAACAGGAAGTGGTGGGCGTGGACCTCAGCCTGCACGCAGAGACGGCCTACGAATTCGGTGTCGGCGGCCACGGCGGAAGCTTCCAGCCGCTGCATGAACTGATCACCGGCAAGCCGCAGGGCGAAGCCGGGATCCCGGAAGAAACAGCCGCCGCGGCCGCCGCCCCGGCGGACCCGGCGTCCAATGGCAAGAAGACCGCAGCAGGCAAGGAAAGTGTGGGGGCATGAAACTGATCACAGCAATCGTCCGGCCGGAAAAGCTCGATGCAATCCGGGAAGGCCTTGAGGCCTACGGGGTGCAGGGCCTCACGGTCAGCGCGGCCAGCGGCTACGGCCGGCAGCGCGGCTACACCGAGGTGTACCGCGGAGCCGAATACAACGTGGACCTGCTGCCCAAGATCCGGGTAGAGGTCCTGGCCACGGACGAACAGGCGGACGACATCCTGGATGTCATCATCGCCAGTTCGAACACCGGCCGGGCCGGGGACGGCAAGGTCTGGACGATGGATGTGTTTGAGGCCGTGCGGGTCCGCACCGGGGAACGCGGATCGGCCGCCATCTAGCTCTAGCGCCGCCATCTAGCAGAGCGTCACCAGCAAAAGCGGGCCGGCTGCCTGAAGAGGTAGCCGGCCCGCTTTTCTGTGCCCGGGTATTTTATGGCTTACGTGGGCCAGCCCTCCGGACCGGATGTCCCGGCGGCGTACTCCTCCAGCGGGACACTTCCCCGGGCCCACGACTTCAGGACGGGGTCGACCATCCGCCAGCAGTCCTCCGCGGTGTCGGCACGGACGGACAGCAGGGGATCGCCGGCGAGGACGCCTTCCAGGACTTCGCCGTAGGGGAGCAGCTCGGAGGCGCTCAGCTCGGCCGCAAGGGTGACGCGGTCCAGGGCGAGGACGTTGCCGGGGCCGTTCACATCGACGTCGAACTGCAGCGTGTCCGGGCCGAATCCGATCCGCAGCTGGTTGGGGGAGTCCACCCCGGTGAACCCTTGCGGCAGGTGCGGCACGGGCCGGAAGGTGACCACGGCTTCCTTGCGCTTGTCGCCCAGGGCCTTGCCCGAGCGGAGGATGAACGGCACGCCCTGCCAGCGCCAGTTGTCGATCTCCACCTGGACCTCGGCGAGGGTTTCGGTGCCCCGGGCGGGGCCCACGCCGTGCTCCTTGGCGTAGTCCGGGACCTTGCGGCCGCCGGTGGTGCCTGCCGTGTACCGGGCGCGGCGTGTGCTCTTGGCATAAGGTGCCTTGATGCTGCTGGCGCGCAGTACGGTGGCCACCGCGTCCCGGAGATCCCGCTCGTCCACGGACGCCGGAGGCTCGATCGCCATCAGGGCCATGATCTGGAGCAGGTGGCTCTGGATCATGTCGCGGAGGGCGCCGGCGCCGTCGTAATAGCGCGCACGCCCTTCCAGTGCGAGGTCCTCGTCGAAGATGATTTCCACTTTTTCGATGTGCTGCCGGTTCCAGACGGGTTCCAGGAACGTGTTCGCGAAGCGCAGGCCCAGGATGTTCAGCACCGTCGCCTTGCCCAGGAAGTGGTCCACCCGGTGGATGTGGTCCTCCGGGACCAGGGTGGCCAGGATCTTGTTCAGGTGGCGGGCAGAGTCCTCATCGGAGCCGAACGGTTTCTCCATCACCAGCCGGGTTCCGGGCGGCACCTGCTCCGGCGTCAGGGCCTCGCAGGCCAGCTGGCTGATCCGCGGCGGCAGGGCGAAGTACACGGCCACGGGACCCTTGAGCTGCGCCAGCAGCCCGGCGAGCTGCCCTTCGGCGGTGACGTCCAGCTGGTGGTAGCTGGTGGTTTCGCGGATCCGCTTCAGTTCCCGCCTGCCGTGGGCCTCGGCCTGGGAATTGGCGTCGGCAAAGGACTCCTCGACGCGGTCCAGCCACTGTTCCGGCGTCCACGGATCGGAGCCTGCACCCACGAGCGTCAGGCCCTCGGCATGCCCGCGGGCCACCAGCCGGGCCAGCCCCGGCAGCAGCAGCCTTCCGGTCAGGTCGCCCGAGGCGCCGAGGATGAGCAGGGTTTTCACGGTTGTTTGGCTGGTCACCTAAGCCAGCATGCCATCTTGGAGGCGCGTCTTGGTACCCTAGATAGTCGAGTCCCGTTGTCGAGGCGGTTCGTTCAGGCGAACATCAGTCGCGACGCTGGCGTGCCGGACCGGCCGCCATCCGTAGATCCACTGAAAGAAGTGCACGGCGCGTGTTCAATTCACTCTCTGACCGGTTGACAGCAACCTTCAAGAACCTCCGTGGCAAAGGCCGCCTGACCGAGGCGGACGTTGACGGCACGGTCCGCGAGATCCGGCGTGCCCTGCTGGACGCCGACGTTGCCGTGCCCGTGGTCCGCGAATTCACCGGCCGCGTGCGCGAGCGTGCCCTCGGCGCCGAGGTCAACGCCGCGCTGAATCCGGGCCAGCAGATCGTGAAGATCGTCAACGAGGAACTCGTCGAGATCCTCGGCGGCGAAACCCGCCGGATCCGCCTCGCCAAGACCGGCCCCACCGTCATCATGCTCGCCGGCCTCCAGGGTGCCGGCAAGACCACCCTCGCCGGCAAGCTCGCCAAGTACCTCAAGGCCCAGGGCCACAGCCCCATGCTGGTCGCCTCCGACCTGCAGCGCCCCAACGCCGTCAACCAGCTCCAGATCGTCGGCCAGCGCGCTGGCGTGCCGGTGTTTGCCCCGCACCCGGGCGCCACCTCCACCGAGCTCGATCACCCCGCCGGCGACCCGGTCGCCGTCGCCCGCGCCGGCGTCGAGGAAGCCCGCCGCACCTTGCACGACGTCGTGATCGTGGACACCGCCGGCCGGACCGGCGTCGACGCGGACATGATGGAACAGGCGCGCCAGATCCGCCGGGCCATCGTCCCGAATGAAGTCCTGTTCGTGATCGACTCGATGATCGGCCAGGACGCCGTCAACACGGCCTTGGCCTTCGACGAAGGCGTCAACTTCACCGGCATCGTGCTCTCCAAGCTCGACGGCGACGCCCGCGGCGGTGCCGCGCTCTCCGTCGCGTCCGTAACCGGCAAGCCCGTCATGTTCGCGTCCACCGGCGAAGGCCTGGACGACTTCGAGCTCTTCCACCCGGACCGGATGGCCTCGCGTATCCTCGACCTCGGTGACGTGCTCACCCTGATCGAGCAGGCCGAGCAGAACTGGGACAAGGACGAGGCCGCCCGGATGGCGAAGAAGTTCGCCGACCAGGAAGACTTCACCCTGGACGACTTCCTCGCCCAGATGCAGCAGATCCGCAACATGGGCTCCATGAAGAAAATGCTCATGATGATGCCCGGCGCGCAGAACATCCGGCAGCAGCTCGAGCAGTTCGATGAACGGGAGATCGACCGCGTCGAGGCGATCGTCCGGTCCATGACCCCTCACGAACGGGTTGCGCCCAAGATCATCAATGGCTCCCGCCGCGCCCGTATTGCCCGTGGTTCCGGTGTGCACGTCTCCGAGGTGAACGGCCTGCTGGAGCGCTTTGCCCAGGCGCAGAAGATGATGAAGAAGATGGCTGCCGGCGGCGGCATGCCCGGAATGCCCGGTATGCCGGGCATGGGCGGCGGCGGCGGTGCCCGCAAGGGTGCCAAGAACGCGCCCAAGAAAAAGGCCCGCTCCGGGAACCCGGCCAAGGCCGCGCAGGAACTCCGCGAGGCCGAGGCCCGGCGTGCCGCCGGACCCAAGCCACTGCCCACCGGGGCATCCTTCGGCCAGCAGGGTGAGGATTTCGATCCCTCCCAGCTGAACCTGCCCAAGGGCTTCGATAAGTTCCTCGGCGGCAGCAAGTAACGGCATTAAGTAGCCGACCAGGCAAACCAGACGCCGGGACCGTTATGTCGCCGGGGCTGATTGCCGGGCCGGTGCCATAGGGTTGGATCATGTTCAAGCAGCGGGTAGTTTTCGTCCACGGGGCCGGCAGCTTCGGCGCCGCGGCGTGGCCGAAACAGCACGGGATGGCGCTGGGCTACGACGCGCTGTTCCTGCGCCGGCACGGCTTCGACGCCGTCGCGGAACCCCTTGAATCGGACTTCGCCGCGGACGCCGTCATTGTGCTGCGGGCCTTGGCCGACGACGGCCGCGGCGAGTCGGGCGGCCACGTCGTGGCGCATTCGCAGGGCGCCATAGCGGCGATGATGGCCGCCGTCGAGCGCCCCGACCTGGTGCAGTCCCTGACCCTGGTTGAACCGGCCTGCCTCTCGCTGACGGCGGAACTGCCCGCGACGGCGGCGCACCGGGCCCTGATGCAGCCGCTCTTCGATGTGCGGCACCACCTCAGCGATGACGACTTCCGGCGCGAGTTCATCCGCCGGGCGTTCGCCGCCCACAGCCCCGGCGCCGGAACGGCCGAAGTCCCGGGACCCGAAGAGCAGCGTGAAGCCCGCAGGCTGCGGCTGCAGGCACCGCCCTGGGAAGCCCCGCTGCAGATCGTCCCCGGCGTCCCCACCCTGGTGCTGACCGGTGGCTGGGAGCCGCTCTACGAGGAAATCGCCGGCTACCTCCGCGAGACCGGCGCCCTGCACCGCATTGCGGCGGGCGGGCACCGGCCCCAGGATTCAGCAGAGGGTGACCGGGTCATCCGGGCCTTCATCGCCGACGTCGGCCGGAGCCAGCACGCCCACGCCTCTTGAGCCCGCTGGCCCAACTGGGTCGCAGTTAATGTCGTTATGGGCGCCCAAAACGACGTTAACTGCGACCTAGTTGGGCGGGTCCGCTAGCGCTGAGCGGGAAGCTGCGGCTCAGGCAGGTAGACCTTGCCGCCCGAGGCCAGGAACTCGCTGCTCTTCGCACGCATTCCCGCCGCCATGTCGGCGAGTGCGGCCTGTGAATCCGCGGAGCCGTACTCGTCCCGGATGTCCTGGCTGATGCGCATGGAGCAGAACTTGGGCCCGCACATCGAGCAGAAGTGGGCCGTCTTGGCCGGCTCCGCGGGGAGCGTCTCATCGTGGAAGGCCTCGGCCGTGACCGGGTCCAGCGACAGCGCGAACTGGTCCCGCCAGCGGAACTCAAACCGGGCCTTGGACAGGGCGTCGTCGCGTTCGTGCGCTCCGGGATGGCCCTTGGCGAGGTCGGCGGCATGGGCGGCGATCTTGTAGGTGATCACGCCGGTCTTCACATCGTCCTTGTTGGGCAGTCCGAGGTGTTCCTTGGGTGTGACGTAGCAGAGCATCGCGGTGCCGTAGCGGGCAATCTCCGTGGCGCCGATCGCCGAGGTGATGTGGTCATACCCGGGCGCAATATCCGTGACCAGCGGCCCGAGCGTGTAGAACGGGGCGCCGTCGCACAGCTCCTGCTGGCGTTCCACATTTTCACGGACCAGGTGGAAGGGGATGTGCCCCGGGCCTTCGACCATGACCTGCACGTCGTATTTCCACGCCCGCTTGGTAAGTTCGGCCAGGGTGTCCAGTTCGGCGAACTGGGCGGCGTCGTTGGCGTCCGCCGTCGACCCTGGCCGCAGACCGTCACCGAGGGAGAACGCGACGTCGTACTTGGCGAAAATTTCGCACAGCTCGTCAAAGTGCGTATACAGGAAGTTTTCCTCGTGGTGGGCCAGGCACCAGCCTGCCATGATCGCTCCGCCGCGGGACACGATCCCGGTGACCCGGTTGGCGGTCAACGGCACATAGCGCAGCAGCACACCGGCGTGGACGGTCATGTAGTCCACGCCTTGCTCACACTGCTCGATCACCGTGTCCCGGTAGATCTCCCAGGTCAGGTCATTGGCCTCGCCGTTGACCTTCTCCAGCGCCTGGTAGATCGGCACCGTCCCGATCGGGACGGGGGAGTTGCGGATGATCCATTCACGGGTGGTGTGGATGTCATCCCCGGTGGAAAGGTCCATCACCGTGTCCGCGCCCCACTGGGCGGCCCACTGCAGCTTGTCCACTTCCTCGGCGATGGAGCTGGTGACCGCCGAGTTGCCGATGTTGGCGTTGATCTTCACGAGGAAGGCCTTGCCGATGATCATGGGCTCGGATTCGGGGTGGTTGATGCTGTTGGGAATGATGGCGCGGCCTGCGGCCACTTCGCTGCGGACCAGCTCCACATCGCAGTTCTCCCGCACAGCCACGAACCGCATCTCAGGCGTGATGTGCCCCTGGCGGGCGTAGTGCATCTGGGTGACCGTCTTGCCGTCGACGGCGCGGCGGGGCACCGGCTGTGCACCCTTCCACTCAGCAGACGCGGCGCCCCTGCGCACCGCGGACTTGCCGTCGTCGAGCAGGTTTCGTTCCCGGCCGCCGTAGGGCTCGGTATCGCCCCGGGATTCTATCCATTCGGACCGGAACGGCTCCAGGCCGACCACTGGATCGCTTCCGGGGCCGGCCGTCCGGTATATCGTGAACGGCGGATTCTTCACCCCGCCGGGGGAATCCTCCAGGGCAATTTCGGTCACCGGAACGCGGATGCCGTGTTCCTCGTCCGTGGTGAAAGCCAAAGAATGGGACTTCAGCGACTGTGTTTCCTGGACAGTCTCATATTTGGCAGGGATCAACTGTGTTTCTTGCGTATTCACGGGAATACTCACTTCCTTCGCCGGCATTACCCGGACAGGTTCAACGGTCGCAGGCTGCATCAGCCCGATCTCAGCCCCTGCAAGGGCACCCGTGTGGTCGTAGACGAAGCTACCACAGGTGTTGACGGGGACCGGAGTTGGCGGCCCCCCGCGCCCACGAAGCGCAACTCGGACTGGACCACCTGGGCCGGCGGATCGCCATGAGGATTAGGCTTTAAGCCATGACCAGCATCATCGAGTTCAGCGGCCCCATCCTCACCGGGCCGGACCGGGAACACCACGGCCTGTGGTCCGTCGACGGTCTGCTGACTTTCCGCCGGCCCGCCGACACGCCGGACCTCGTGCTGGACGGGTGGGTCATCCCCGGGCTGGTCGACGCGCACTGCCACATCGGTCTCGGCCCCGGCGGGGATGTCGCGGAACAGATGGCGGAGGCGCAGGCCATCACCGACCGAGACGCCGGCGCCCTGCTGGTGCGCGATGCCGGCGCCGTGCACGACACCCGCTGGCTGCAGCGGCGTGCCGACGTGCCACGCATCATCCGCTCCGGCCGGCACATCGCGAGGACACGGCGCTACCTGCACGGCTTCGCCGTCGAAGTCGAGCCGGAGGGTCTGGTGGAGGCCGTACGCAAGCAGGCCCGCGCCGGCGACGGCTGGGTCAAGCTCGTGGGGGACTGGATTGACCGCGACGCCGGCGACCTCGCCCCGGGCTTCCCGGTCCGGGAGCTCAAGGACGCCGTGCAGGCCGCCCATGATGAAGGCGCCCGGGTGACGGCGCACTGCTTCGCCGAGGACACCCTGGATGACATGCTCGACGCCGGGATCGACTGCATCGAACACGGCACCGGCCTGCTTCCGCGGCACCTGCCTCGTTTCGTCGAACAGGGCGTGCCGATCGTCCCCACCCTCATCAACATCGCGACGTTCCCGGCCATCGCGGAGCGGGCGGACACAAAGTTCCCCCGCTACGCCGCGCACATGCGCTCACTCTGGGAACGCCGCGGCGAACGCATCCTGGAGGCCTTCGAAGCAGGGGTGGCCATCTATGCCGGCACGGACGCCGGCAGCGTCATCAAGCACGGGCGGATCGTTGACGAGATCCAGGCCCTGCACGATGCCGGTCTTCCGGCCCGGGCAGCCCTCGACGCGGGTGCCTGGGCCGCCCGCGCCTGGCTGGGTGCCGACGCGATCAGCGAAGGTGCCAGCGCCGATGTCCTGGTCTGCGCCGACGATCCGCGGAGCCGTCTGGACACGCTGCGGCAGCTGAAACACATCGTGCTGCGCGGAGAGCCGGTCCGCCAGGGACAAACCAGGCCATTAGGAATAAATTGAAGCTTCAAGTAATTTACTCTATGTAAGGTCATCGAGGGTCGGTGGCCGCTGAAGCACCGGAGCGATCAAATGACTGCAGAAGCCAGCACCCAGGATCTTCTTCCCGCCGCACTCACCATGGGCACCGTGATGCTCAAGGTCGGCGATATGAAGCTCATGACGGACTACTACCAGCGCGCCCTCGGCCTCGACATCGTGGCCGAGCAGGACGGCGGGCTCTACCTTGGACGCCGGCAGAAGCCGCTGGTCCACCTCGCCCCGGCGCCCGGACTCAGCCTCCCCTCGCGCGGTGAGGCCGGCCTCTTCCACACCGCCCTGCTGTTCGACGACCAGCCGTCCCTCGCCGCCACCGTGGCCAGCGCCGCCCAGTTCGAGCCGCAGTCCTTCACCGGCAGTGCGGACCACCTCGTGAGCGAGGCCTTCTACTTCAACGATCCCGAGGGCAACGGCATCGAGCTGTACTGGGACCGTCCGCGCGAGGCGTGGTCCTGGGAGGGCAAGAACGTTGTGATGGACAGCCTGGCCCTGCCGCCGCAGCGCTACCTCGAACAGTTCCTCACCGAGGAGTCCGTCAGTGGACAGCATGAGGCGGAGGCCGGCATCGGGCATGTCCATCTGCAGGTGGGTGACGTGCACTCCGCGCAGGAGTTCTACGTCGGGACCCTCGGCTTCGAGAAGACGGCAGGCTGGCACGGCCAGGCGCTGTTCGTGTCCGCGGGCGGCTACCACCACCACATGGCGATGAACGTCTGGAACAGCCGCGGCGCCGGCCCCCGCCGGGACACCCTCGGCCTGGGCGAGGTGCTGATCGAAGTACCGTCAGGCGACGACGTCGGAGCCCTCGCCGACCGTCTCAAGACCGCCGGCGTCCCCTCGCACCACACGGGAGCCGAACTGCGCTTCGACGACCCGTGGCGGAACCGCATCCGCGTCGCCGTGCGCTGACGGCACGCTGGGTGCGGCGCCGACGGTGCGCTGCGGCGCTGACAGCACGCCGGCTGCGGCGCTGGCCGGCACGCCGTCCGGACCGCGCGGCTGGGCTAGGCTGGAGCCGGACTTTCCGCCGCGCGATCAGCGCCGAGCCACTAAGGATCACCCATGGGATTCACCGAAATCTTTGTCTCCACCCACGATGAAGCCCTCAAGCGCGCAGCTGCGCTCGAGGGCGGCGGAGCCCCGGCCCCCGGGGCCCTCCGGATCCCGGACATCAGCGACTTCGAAGTCGAACGCCTCGGCGATCTGGCCGGGACGGCCGTGCACTCCGCCGGCGCCGACTACGAGCTCGCCATGGTGGACGTGGCCAGCGACTCCCTGCTGGGCGTCCCGCCGGCCATGGTCAGGGCGCTCGCCGATCTGCTCAGCTATGAGACCGAGGGGGAGGGCGACGTCCTGGCGGAGGTGGCCCTCAGCTGGGCCGCCGAGGAGGACATGCCCTTCGGTGCGGACCAGGCCGCCGGTTATGTCCGCCAGCTGGCGGAACTGGCTGCCGGCGTCGATCCCGCCACCCGGTCCGGGCTCTACGTCTGGACCCGCTGACGCCGCAGGCCGGAACCGCCTGGCCCGGTGATTTGTCTGCAGATTTGCCCTCTTATTTGCACTGTTATTTTCCCGCAGTGAGAGTGTCAAGTCGAAATCCGTGCGTTGATCTGGCACAATGAACAGGTACTCGATCTGCGTGGCCCCTCTCTCCGCGTCCGGATCTTGTCCTTTTAGAACCCCCTAGTACGGCCCGCCCCACGGGTGCAGAACGCCGGGCTCGACCCCGTTTCAGAAACAGGAGTGACCACAAAAGTGGCCGTAAAGATTCGCCTTAAGCGCTTCGGTAAGATGCGCGCACCGTACTACCGCATCGTCGTCATGGACGCACGCTCCAAGCGTGATGGCCGTGCCATCGAAGAGATCGGCAAGTACCACCCGACCGAAGAGCCCTCGTACATCGAGGTCGACACGGACCGTGCCCAGTACTGGCTCGGCGTCGGCGCACAGCCGTCCGAGCAGGTTGCCGCGATCCTCAAGATCACCGGTGACTGGCAGAAGTTCAAGGGCCTCCCGGGCCAGGAGGGCACCTTGAAGACCAAGGCTCCCAAGGCTGCCTTCGTTACCCCGGAAAAGGGTTCCGTGATCATCCCGGAAGCCATCACCAAGAAGGCCAAGAAGGACGACGCAGCCGAGGCCCCCGCCGACGCCGCAGCAGAGACCACTGAGGCTTAGTACATTGCTGGCAGAAGCGCTCGAACACCTCGTCCGCGGGATCGTTGACAGCCCTGAGGATGTCAAGGTCAGTGCGAAGAACAACCGCCGCGGGGACACCCTCGAAGTGCGTGTTCATCAGGACGACCTCGGACGGGTGATCGGCCGGCAGGGCCGCACCGCACGCGCACTGCGCACTGTGGTTGCAGCGCTGGCGGATGGCGAACCGGTCAGGGTCGACGTCGTCGACACCGACCGCCGCCGGTAACGCTTTCAGCAACACTTGTTTTGAGTCCGGCCCCTTCACCAGATAATGGTGGAGGGGCCGGACTGTTTTCCCTTGATCCACAGAATCACCAACCCCGAGCAAACCAACCCCGAACAGAGGAACAGATGCAGCTTCAGGTGGCACGAATCGGCAAGCCCCACGGCATCCGCGGCGAAGTAACCGTCCAGGTGCTCACCGACGCGCCCGGCGACCGCTTCGTCCCGGGCACCCAGTTCGTGGTGGAGCCCGCCTCGGCCGGCCCGCTCACCATCCTCAGCGCCCGCTGGAACAAGGACATCCTGCTGCTCGCATTCGAGGAGATCGAGACGCGCAACGAGGCGGAAACCGTCCGCGGCGCCAAGCTGTTCATCGAAACCGAGGAACTGGACGAGGACGACGACGACGAGGGCTGGTACGAACACGAGCTCGTCGGCCTGGACGTCCGCGTCGGCGACAAGGTGGTCGGCAAGGTCTCCGGACTGAACACCCTCCCGGTCCAGGACCTGCTCGTGGTCACGTCGCGGGACGGCAGGGAAATCCTGATCCCCTTCGTGGAGCAGATTGTCCCCGAGGTCAACGTCGGCGAAGGCTTTGTCCTCGTCACCCCGCCGCCTGGACTCTTTGAGGTCAACGCCGAAGAGGGCGCCGAGTCCGACGACGCCGGGTCCGAGGACGCTGCCGAGTCCGACGACGCCACTGGAGAAACGCCTAAATGAGGATCGACGTCGTCAGCATCTTTCCCGAGTACCTGGCGCCGCTGGAACTCTCGCTGATCGGTAAGGCGCGCCAGGACGGGCTGCTGGAGCTCAACGTCCACGACCTCCGGGACTTCACCACGGACCGGCACCGGACAGTGGATGACACCCCGTACGGCGGCGGTGCCGGCATGGTCATGAAGCCGGAGCCGTGGGCCCAGGCGCTGGCCGCCGTGGCCGCCGCCCGACCCGAAGCCGCCAGCGCGGAGACCGAGGCGTCTGAAGCGGCGGCCAGGCCGGTCCTGATTGTGCCGTCGCCGGCGGGGGAGCGGTTCACCCAGGCCACGGCCCACGAACTCGCCGAGGAGGACCGGCTGGTGTTCGCCTGCGGACGCTATGAAGGCATCGACGAGCGCGTGATGGAATGGGCGGCCGGACACTTCACCGTGCGGCCCATGAGCCTCGGGGACTATGTGCTCAACGGCGGCGAGGTGGCCGTGCTGGCCATGGTGGAGGCCATCGGGCGGCTGCTGCCCGGCGTCGTCGGCAACCCCGAGTCCCTGGTCGAGGAATCCCACTCGGACGGGCTGTTGGAATACCCTGTCTACACCAAGCCCTCCAGCTGGCGGGACCGCGAGGTGCCGGCGGTGCTGCTGAGCGGCAACCACGGCAAAATCGCCCAATGGCGCCGGCACCAGCAGTACCGGCGCACTGCCGAACGCCGCCCGGACCTGCTCACGGAGTTCGACGCCGCCAAGCTGCCGCGCGCGGACCGTACGGCCTTCTCGGACCTCGGGTACGACGTCGTCGACGGACACCTCAGGCGCCGCCCCGACGCCGGTGCGGAGCAGTCCTAGAGTCCGCGTCGCGCGGGATTGGCCGGAAGCCCCCGGATGTGGCAAAATTAGTCCTTGTGCCTGCTGGGTACGAACCTGCCACAGTGGGGATCGTTATCAACAGCCCGGCACCCCGGCCCTGTCAATTCCTGGCGGAGCCGGACTGAAAATTTTCGGCGGGAATTTCCGGACCGCATTTGCGCCCGGGCTTCGCCGCCGTGACCCAACGTGAATGACCTGTGGCGTTCACCAGGAGTGGATCAATGCATATCCTCGATTCCGTAGATGCAGCCTCGCTGCGCACCGATGTTCCCGTCTTCCGCGCGGGTGACACCCTCAAGGTTCACGTGAACATCATCGAAGGCAAGAACTCCCGTGTCCAGGTCTTCCAGGGCTTCGTCCTGGGCCGCCACGGCGACGGTCTCCGCGAAACCTTCACCATCCGCAAGGTCTCCTTCGGCGTCGGCGTGGAGCGTACCTTCCCGGTGCACTCCCCGATCATCGACAAGATCGAGGTTGTCTCCAAGGGTGACGTGCGCCGCGCCAAGCTGTACTACATGCGTGATCTGCGCGGTAAGGCCGCGAAGATCAAGGAAAAGCGCGACTTCCAGACCAAAAAGTAAGTCCCTTCCGGACTTCACCGCGGGTCCACGGACCGTATCCGGCTTGTCGCCGGAGCATCCGCAACAGCGCCGTTCAATTCAGAAAAGCGTTAGAGGATACGGATCATGGAACAGACAAAACGCCAGCCCAGGAAACTCGGCTGGCGTTTTGCGTTGCTGGCGCTGGCTCTCGCCTTCGTCATCAGCGGGGTGGTCCGTTCGGTCTGGCTCGACGTCTACTTCATCCCCTCCGCCTCGATGGAGCCGCTGTTCCGCGAGGGTGACAGGATCGTGGTGTCCCGGACGGACTTCCAGGCCGGGCCGGTGCGGCACGGCGACGTCGTCGTCTTCGACGGCCGTGGGTCCTTCGCCCCGCTGAACAGCGGCAAGGGCCCGGTGCACGATTTCCTCGCCGCCGCCGGGCGCTGGCTTGGCCTGGCCGGCAGTGAAGACACCTACGTCAAACGCGTCATCGGGCTTCCGGGTGACCACGTGGTATGTTGCGACGCGCCCGGACTCACAGTCAATGGCCAGCAAGTTGCGGAACCATACCTAAATGCCGGCGATGCCCCCAGCGTGCAGACGTTCAGCGTGACCGTGCCCGCCGGACGGCTGTGGCTGATGGGCGACCACCGCTCCATGTCGGCCGATTCCCGGAGCCTGCTCGGCGCCCCCGGCGGGGGAATGGTGCCGCTGGACCGCGTGGTCGGCCGGCCGGTACAGATCATCTGGCCCCTTGATAGATTTACAGCAGTAACACGGCCCACTGCGGCCGCCAACACAACAACGAACGGACAGTAGATGCCCGAGACCGGACCCCGGATTCCTGATCCGCGGGGGCAGGACCAGCCCCGGGTTACCTCCTCAGCGATCCCCACCTCCGTTCAGCCGGTGAGCCCTGATTTCCGGGCTGACCCGGAGCCCGCGGTGGCACCTCAGTACCCGACCGCGGCGCTCCCGCAGGCGCAGGACCCGACGGCGGCTGTGCCGCAGGTGCAGGACCCGACGGCGGCGGTGCCGCAGGCGCAGCGTGCTCAGCGTGCGGGGGCGGGGGCATCTCACGCCGGTCCGTCTCACGCCGGACCCACGTCAAAGCGGGCCAGGAGGGCCAAGGCGAAAGAAGGACGCAACCCGTTCTTCCTCTGGGTAAAGGAAGTGGCCACAGTGGTGGTCGTCGCCATCGTGCTGTCCTTCCTGATCAAGACATTCCTGTTCCGCGCGTTTTACATCCCGTCCGAATCCATGGTCAACACCTTGGACGTGAACGACCGCATCTTCGTGAACCTCCTTGTCCCCGAACCGTTCGCGCTTCAGCGCGGCGACGTCGTGGTGTTTAAGGACACCAAGGGCTGGCTGGTCCCCGCGGCGGAGAAGGTCGACGGCCCCTTCACCTGGGTGCAGGACGGGCTGACCTTTGTCGGCCTGCTGCCGGACAACTCCGAACAGCACCTCGTCAAGCGGGTCATCGGGCTGCCCGGCGACCATGTCGTCTGTTGCGACGCCGGCGGCCAGCTCACCGTCAACGGCGCGCCCCTGGCCGAGAAGTACATCAACGCCGCGGAAGTGCCGCAGGTGCGCGACTTCGACGTTGTGGTCCCCGAGGGCAAGGTCTGGGTCATGGGAGACAACCGGAACCATTCCGCCGACTCCCGCGCCCATCTGGAGAGCAACGGCGGCTTCGTGGACGTGGCCGATATCGAGGGCAAGGCTGCCGTCATCGCCTGGCCGCTGAACCGGATCACGTCCCTGGATAACTACCCGGACGTCTTCCGCGGCGTTCCCGCCCCGGCCGGACAGTAACGGGCAGCGATGTCTGACGCACCCACTCTTGACTACGAACGCCGCTTCCGCAGCTCCGCCCGGCTCCTCGCCGGTATCGACGAGGTGGGCCGCGGCGCCCTGGCCGGGCCGGTCAGCGTGGGGATCGCCGTCATCGACCTCGAACAGCAGCAGCTTCTGGCGGATGTGCGGGACAGCAAGCTGCTAAAGGTGGCAGACCGGGAACGCCTGGTGCCACTCGTCCGGAGCTGGAGCGTTGCCTCGGCCGTCGGACATGCCTCGGCCAACGAAATCGACACCCTCGGCATTGTGGGGGCGCTCCGGCTCGCCGGAACGCGGGCCTGGCTCTCGGTCCTGGCCGGCGGCGTGGTCCCGGACGTGGTGCTGCTGGACGGCAGCCACAACTGGCTGTCTCCGGAGGCCCAGCCCTCGCTGTTTGACGACGGCCCGGCGGAGCCCGGCTGCGACGCGCCGGTGCACACCCTCGTCAAAGCGGACATGCAGTGCCTGAGCGTCGCCGCGGCCAGCATCCTGGCCAAGGTGGAACGCGACGGGCTGATGCGCGAGCTGCACACGGAGTACCCGGCCTTCGGCTGGGACGAGAACAAGGGCTACGGGACCGCCGAGCACAAGAACGCCCTCCGCGCGGCCGGGCCCACGCCGTACCACCGGGTCAGCTGGCGGCTGCTCTAGCCTGCGGCCGGCCTCGACGGTCCGGGCCCGGTGGCGGACCGTTGTGGCGCACCTCGTGGCGCGCGCCCGGCGCCGGATGGTGCAAGATGGAACCATGAGTGCCGAGGACCTTGAAAACTATGAGACCGACATGGAGCTCCAGCTCTACCGCGAATACCGCGACGTCGTCGGGCTGTTCAGCTATGTGGTCGAGACCGAGCGGCGTTTCTATCTGGCCAACCACGTGGACCTGCAGGCCCGCAGCGCTGACGGCGAGGTCTACTTCGACCTGACGCTTCAGGATGCCTGGGTGTGGGACGTCTACCGTTCCGCCCGCTTCGTCAAGAGCGTCCGCGTCATCACCTTCAAGGACGTCAACGTCGAAGAACTCCCGCACGGCGAGGAACTGGCCCTGCCGAAGGTCGAGGACCTGGGGAACTGACGCCCGGCAAATTAGTTGGTCTGTACTGGGTATCTACTTAGCTGAAGTAGATTGTGGCGATTTTTTAGGGGAGCCCGGGCGGTTCCCGGTTTGGACTATCCGGCGACGTTCGGACAGTTCCAAGAGTGGTTCTCGACGGACGAGAAGTGCTTGGACTACCTCGCTCGATTGCGCTGGCCGGACGGATTCGTCTGCCCGCGATGTGGCGGGTCGTGTTGTGGCGAACGAGCGCCAACTTGTGGATGTGCACGGGCTGTTCCCGCCCAACGTCGGTGACGGCGGGCACGCTCTTCGATCGCACCCGGACCCCGTTGCGCACGTGGTTCGCGGCCATCTGGTTCGTGACACCTCTCAGAAGAGCGTCTCGGCGGGCATCAGTACTTCACCCAGCTCGGCTCTGACGTGCCGGCCCATATCGACCTGCCGGCGGTCCATCGAGTGGCGTCCCTCCTCAAGCGATGGATGATCGGGACCATGCACTACGGGGCGTTCCGGGAACAGTTCGCCTACTACCTCGACGAGTTCACATTCCGCTTCAACAGACGCACGTCCACGAGCCGCGGCCTGCTGTTCTACCGACTCCTCGACCAAGCAATCCACACCGGCCCACACCCGCTCAAACCCTCGTGATCTGATCAACCGGATCGCCTCTTTCTCCGCCTCCGAAGGTGGATGCGACATCCTCGTGTGCTCATTTCGTCAGCGCGGGTGTTACCGGGGTGCGGCGTGTTCCATGAGGAATTGCGCCGCGACGGGCGCGAGGAGGCCAGCCTTCGGATTGTGGGCCAGCTTGTACAGCTCGCGGTGCTCTGCGTTGGGTAGGACTTCGGTGATCGCGCGTGCCGCCGTGCGTAGTACTGGCTCGCTTCGGCCACCGGAGAGCACCCGGGGTTGGGGCTGTCACGTGCGCCCAATCCGCCAGGCGCAGCGGCTCGCCGCGCATGAACGCGCTCATCACCGCCCAGCCATGCGGGTCGAGTTCGCTGTCGCCTTGAGTCCGGCCCACCTCGGCGTGACCCGCGTGATCGACACGTACGCCGGCGGGATGCCCATCGAGTCATGTACCGGTGAAGCACCCACCAAGCGATCCCTCACCGCTGACAACCATCAGGACTCGCGGCTCTCGGCCGCCACCGGCATCATCCGCAGGGCCAGCATCCCGCCTTCCAGGAGCCGCTGCTCGATGATCCGCAGCGTGTGCTGGGTTCCGTGCTCCGGCAGCATCTTCTTGCCGTGCCCGAGCACGATGGGCGAGACCAGCAGCACGTACTCGTCGACGAGATTCTCCTCCATGAGCGTTTTGACGAGCGTCGGGCTCCCCCAGACGATCACGTTCTCCCGCTCGCGCAGGGCCCGGACACGGCGTGGTATGTCTTCGGCGATGATCGTGCTGTTGTTCCAGTCGGCCCGTTCCAAGGTCGTCGACACGACGTACTTGGGCATGGCGTTGAACTTGTCCGCGATGGGGTCGCCCGACTGCGACGGCCAGGCGGCGGCGAAGCCGTCGTAGGTGACCCGGCCGAGGAGCATCGAGTCCGCCTCGGCCAGCACTTCGTTGTTGAACGTGCCGGTGGCGTCGCTGAAGAACTGTCCCGACCACAGCTGGGGCTCCTCGGCGACGTTGTCCAGAGTGGTAAAAGCGGTGACGGTGAGCTTGCCCATGAAGATCCCCTTCGGTCGGCGGCGATTCCGTCGCGGAGCGCTGCGTCACAGGATTCGACTTTGCGCCTCTCGAAATTATGCGCCGTCTACACGAACTTGGACACCCTCGGGACTGCCCCCGGTTTGGTTGACTCCTGACCTGTGACGATTCGTCCTCGGTGGGAGGAAGTTGTTGTCTATGTCGGCGGGCGTGACTAACGTCGGCTTATGGCCTTCATCGAGGAGACACCGTCTATCGAGAGCACGCCGACGATGCTCCGTCCCGCCGGTGAGCTCGAGGGTCGGCGGATCCTCGAGTCGTGGCATAGCTAATAGTTGGAGGTGTGGCTGACGGAGCCGCGCCGGCCGAATACAAGGAGCAGGCTTATGCCCTCATCGGTGCTCTACATGTCGATGTCCCTAGACGGGTACATCGCGGGTCCGAACGACGAACCAGGCAACCCCGGCGGCGACGGCTTCGGCCGGCTGCACGAGTGGTTCGTCGCTCCGGACGGGGAGTTCTTCCGGCCGTCCGGGCCGGCCGGGGAGTTGTTCGACGAGATAAACGCGACCGGTGCGGTGCTGTCGGGTCGGCGTACCGCGGAGCAGGCCGATCACTGGAAAGGTGATCATCACGGCGTCCCGGTCTTCGTGCTCAGCCACCGGCCGCCCGGTCCCTCGGTGGCGAACTATCCGTTGGTGACATATGCGACCGACGGGATCGAGAGCGCGATGGCTCAGGCGAAGGCCGCCGCCGGGGACCGGAACGTGTTGGTGCACGGTGCGTACACGGCGCAGCGGGCGGTCGAGGCCGGTGTGCTGGACGAGCTGCAGATTCACCAGATCCCTGTGCTGTTCGGTGGTGGCCGCCGGCTGTTCGAGCTGTTGCCGTCGCGCATCGAGCTGGAGGTCGTTCGGGTGGTCGACACCCCGGAGGCCACCCATATCCGCTACCGCATCCGTCGCTGAGCCGCTCGCGGCGTTCCGTCCGGCGATGGTCGAGCCCATGGCCCGACGGAGCTTATGCATCCAGGCCTACGCCGTCTCGCACGAGCCCGTTCCCAGTACAAGCTGCAAACCCAGCGCCGAGACGCCGTTCTTCTGCGCAGTGACAAACCAGATGGCCGCGAACCACGTCCGCATCGGCGTGCCGGTGCGATCAAAAATGGTCCCCGCCGTTGCTGACGTCCGACGGGAGCACCCGGCACATGTGGACCAATAGTCCAGACCGCTGCACCGCGGGCACACGAGACCACCCGGCCACCACAGCCTCGCCAGGTACTCCAGGCAGGCCTCGTCCGTGGAAAACAGTCCTGAAACCGGCCGAACGTAGCCGGACAGTCATTGCTGGAGACCGGCCGCCCGGGCTGCAAATGTGCCACAAAGCCTACTTCAGCTAAGCAGATACCCAATACCTGGCTACGACAATCAGCGGACTCGTCTAGGTCGTGTCTCAAAGTCAGCTTCCCTACTGCATGGCCAACGGCCTTGCCCGGCTGCCAGGACAGGGGCGGCCCTGAAATCATTTCGCCGGTGCATCGCCTCCTCCGGTATGATCGAGGGATTGTTTTCACTGCTGGGAGCCCATGAGGTTCGCGTGTGGCCTCCCCGGCAGTTCCCAGGCTGAGAGCAGGTTTCGTTAATGGCATGTCGTATCAGTGAGCTCGTGCTCGGTTGCCGCGACCCTGAGGTGCTGGCGCGTTTCTGGTGCGAGGTCCTGGACTTCGTCGTGCTCGATCGCGAGGACGACGGCTCGGTGGAGATCGGGCCGCGCGAAGGGTTCGGCGGTCCGCAGCCGACGATCATCCTCAGTCGCAGGGATGAGCCGGAGAAGGGGAAATCCCGGCTGCACATCGACGTCAACGCCACCGACCGCGATCAGGACGCCGAGCTCGAACGCCTTCTGAAGCTCGGTGCGCGCCCGGCCGACATCGGCCAGACAGGGGAGGAGCAGTGGCATGTCCTGACCGACCCCGAAGGCAATGAGTTCTGCCTGCTCAAGGCCCGCCTGGACCCACTCTGATGCTCATCGGTCACATCTCGACATCAGGTACCTAGGGGTCTGCCTCGAAGTCCGGTGTGACGGGCGTGTCGTGATCGTGAAGTAAGTGAGTTCTCCCGTAGAGGTTCATCGACCAAGAAGAACCTGAACACCGGAGACCTCGTGGCAACCCCAGCGGTGACGAGGCGGCTTGACCTGACCGATGAGCGGTGGGCGCGGCTGGAACCGCTGTTGCCTGTGCCCACGCGGTCGGGTCGGCCGTCGGAGTGGACGAAACGGCAGCTCATCGACGGGATCAGGTGGCGGGTGCGGGTCGGTGCGCCCTGGCGGGACGTCCCGGACTGCTACGGCTCCTGGCGGGCGGTGTATGCGCTGTTCCGGCGGTGGGAGCGGGCCGGGGCGTGGGCGCAGATCGTCACCGCCCTGCAAACCCGGGCGGACGCGGCCGGACTGATCACCTGGGACGTCAGCGTGGACAGGCCGTCCCCGCACACGGCCCGACAAGGTCCGGGCGGACAAGGCCTACAGCGCCCGCGCAAACCGCGCTTACCTGCGCCGACACGGCATCGCCTGCACCATTCCCGAACCAGCAGACCAACAACAACACCGCTAGAACCGCGGCCGCCCTCACAGGTTCAGCCCGGACGACTACCGAGCCCGGCACGCCGTCGAATGCGGAATCAACCGACTCAAACGCCACCGCGCCGTCGCCACCAGATACGACAAACTCGCCGTCCGATACGAAGCCATCCTCCACATCGCCGTCATCAACGACTGGTTCCTGACCTCACTTTGAGACAGGCCCTAGTCCTCCACCGATAGACGACAGCCCGGAGTTTCCCACATAGGGGCAGGGAGCCCTGTGCCGCTTCTGCGTGGCACCCCAGTCTGGTGTCATGAGAGCAAAAGATGTGCTGGGCCGGCGCGGCGAAGAACTCGCCGCCGAATACCTTGAAGCCCAAGGCATGCGGATCGTTGACCGCAACTGGCGGTGCCCGGAAGGCGAAATAGACATCGTCGCGCTCGACGGCGACGCGCTGGTCATTGCGGAAGTGAAGACCAGGAAATCCCTTGACTACGGGCACCCCTTCGAGGCTGTCGGCGTGGACAAGCTGGCCCGGCTGCACCGTCTGGCGTCCGCCTGGTGCCGCGACCACGAGTTAAGAATGCCGTTGCGCCGCGTCGATGTGATTGCCGTGCTCGACGACGGCATCGGCGACCCGGCGGTGGAACACCTCAAAGGGGTGGGCTAGATGGCGTTGGGCCGGACCTACTCGGTGGCCCTCGTCGGACTCAACGGTTACATCGTCGAAGTCGAGGCTGACATCGGCCAGACGCTGCCGGCGTTCATCATCCTGGGTCTACCGGACGCCTCGCTCAACGAGGCCAAGGAGCGGATCCGGTCTGCGGCCCAGAACTCGGGTATCCCGCTGAGCCGCCGAAAGATCACAGCCAACCTCATCCCGGCTTCGCTGCCGAAACGCGGTTCCGGCTTCGACCTGGCCATCGCGATGGCCGCGCTGTTGGCTTCGAACGACATCAGATCCACGGGGCGCACCGTCTTCATTGCCGAACTGGGCCTCGACGGCAGGCTGCGGCCGGTCCGCGGCGTCCTGCCCGCGGTCATGGCTGCGGTTCGGGCGGGATACCCGGATATTGTAGTGGCGCACTCCAACGCCGCCGAAGCCGAGCTTGTGCCCGGCGCGCGTGTGCAGGGTTACTCGACGCTGGCGCGGCTGGCTTTTGACTTCGGTGCCGATCCGCAGGATCTGGCCCTCGGCTTCGAGCCCGGGCCTGAGGACCGTGACGGGGAAACCGGACCGGAGGCAGGTTCAGCCATCCCGCCCGACATGCGTGACGTCTCGGGGCAGGCCGATGCCCGCAAGGCCGTGGAAGTCGCGGCCGCCGGCGCCCACCATCTCCTGCTGACCGGACCGCCAGGAGCGGGGAAAACGATGCTGGCCGAGCGGCTTCCGGGACTCCTGCCGGACCTGGGAGACACAGAGGCGATGGAAGTTACCGCCATCCACTCCCTCTGCGCCCTCACCTCCGCGTCCGTGCAACTGCTGCGCCGGCCGCCCTATGAGAATCCACACCACACTGCCACCTCGGCCGCCATCATCGGCGGCGGGTCAGGGCTGCCCCGTCCGGGCGCCGCCTCCCGGGCACACCGCGGCGTGCTGTTCCTGGACGAGGCACCCGAATACGAACGCCGGGTGCTGGACGCACTCCGGCAGCCGCTGGAGAGCGGGGAGCTGGTGATCCATCGTTCGGCGGGCACGGCTGCTTATCCTGCCAGGTTCCAGCTCGTCCTCGCCGCCAACCCGTGTCCTTGCGGCAAGGCGTCAGGAAAGGGGGTTGATTGCACCTGCACCCCCACCATGCGGCGGCGCTATCTTTCCCGTCTGTCCGGTCCGCTGCTGGACCGGGTAGACATCCAGCTTGAAGTCGAGCGGGTTTCATTGGCCGATTTCGGTCAGACGGGTTCTGAGGAGGACACCGCCACGATCGCCGAACGGGTCCGGACAGCAAGGAACCGTCAGTCGGAGAGGCTCATGCCGTTCGGATTCGAGACCAACGCACAGGTCCCCGGACGGCTCCTCAGGGGTGCCTTGCGGCTGGGGCCACCCACCACGCGGATCCTGGATCTCGCCCTGGAGCGTGGCGTGCTTACGGCCCGCGGTTACGACCGCGTGCTGCGTCTGGCCTGGACGTTGGCAGACCTAGCCGCGCGGGACACCCCCGGTGCCGACGACATCGGCCAGGCCCTCGGCCTTCGGCAGGCAGCCGCTGCCGCCTAAGGGTCGGCGCCGCGCCGCGCACTGCCCCCACACCTGGACAGCACCAAACGCCGGGCGAACGATCGATGAGCCTGCGAAAGGACACCATGATGATGAACGAAATGACAGCCCGGGCGGCGTTGTCCCGCCTGTTCGAGCCCCAGGACGCCGCAGGCCTGGCGCTCGTGCACGTCGCCGGGGCGGAGGACGCGTTGCGAATCGCTACCGGCGAAGCCGCGGCAGGCCCGGAGCTGGAACAGGAAATGTCCCGGGTACTGGAAGACAACAGCTCCGGTGGCGGCTGGACAGGCCTGGCAGCCGCACGGAAGCGCTGGGCGCCCCGCGTCCCTGATCTGGCGCCCGCAAGGGACCTGGCCACGATGCAACGACTGGGCGGACGCCTGATCATCCCGTCGGACGAACTGTGGCCCCGACAGCTCGCGGATCTCGGCCTGCAGGAACCGATCTGCCTCTGGTGGCGCGGCGTAGAGCAGCCGCTGCCTCCCGGCGCCAAATCCATTGCTCTGGTGGGCTCCCGTGACAGCACCGCCTACGGCTCTGCCGTGACCGGCGATCTCGCCTACTCGCTGGCGCAGCGGGGCTTCACGATCATCTCGGGCGGCGCCTACGGCATCGATGCGCACGCTCACCGGGCGGCTCTGGCCGGCGGCGCCGGGGGCATGCCCACCATCGCCGTGATGGCAGGAGGAGTGGACCGGTTCTATCCCTCCGGCAATGAGGACCTGCTTCGGGCGGTCGCCAACCAGGGCGCTGTCCTCGCCGAGGTTCCGCCAGGCTCCGCGCCCACCCGGTTTAGGTTTCTCCAGCGGAACAGGCTCATCGCGGCCCTGGCATCCGTCACGGTGGTCGTCGAAGCCCGCTGGAGATCGGGTGCCCTCAACACGGCACACCATGCCGAAACCCTGGGCCGGGCCGTCGGGGCCGTGCCCGGGTCGGTGCACAGCGCCAATTCAGCGGGCTGCCACCGTCTGCTCCGGGAAGGCGGCGCGGTTTGCGTCACGGACGCGGGGGAGATTGCGGAGCTCGCCGCCCCAAGCGGGGAATCGCTGCCGGAGACAAAGACGGGCAGGGTGGAAGTCCAGGACGGCCTGACCCTGGAGGACCTCATCCTTCTTGACGCCCTTCCGCTGCGGACCACCAGCTCCGTCGAAAAGCTCACTGCAGTGGCGGGGCTGAGTGTGGACTCGGTCCGTGCCGGACTCGGCCGGCTCGGGCTGCTGGGTCTGGCCGAGTCCCATCGGGGAGGCTGGAAACGCTCGGGGAAGGGAGGATGAGAACTAGGCTGGGTTTCTACAACCTGGGCCCGTGTCCTAAATCTAAGGACGTGCCGCGCCAGCGCGTGAAACCCGCCGCCACCTAAGTTGAAGCGATGAGATTACGACTTCGCCAGGAAGGCAACTTGATGTCCGCGAGAGGCTGCCGTCTAGCCCCGTTGTTGGTTTACCGCAGCTTGGAGAAGCATGAACGCTATTACGACAAAGATTAGACTAACGAGCATCACGACCATGGCACCCAAAAATAAACCAATGCTCCTATTAGACTTACCGGATTCCGGCTTCCGTGCGTCATTTATTCCCCAAATGATCCCTGCGATCGGAAGGATTGGGAGAACCAGTGCCCAAATAAAACCAGTGTTGCTGAGGATGTTCCGATTGCCAACTAAGTAATCTCTAAAAACCTCGACTAAGGATTGCCCGAACAGGACGACCACAGAAGCCAGGATTCCGGCAACCAAGTTGCCGGTAAAAGTCCAAAACTTGGTTGACTGAAAAACGTTAGAAATCCCAGCGGACACGTTACCCCCTAATGATGAAATACCGACGGCCTACTCTGCGGCATAGATCTAGGCGTTCGCTCAGGCTCAACAGGTCAGGCTGCGAATAGGGCGAAGTCGGACGGCGGAGAGTGGCGGCTCATGTGATGTGACAGCCATAAGGGGGAACGCACGTTCGACACTGAAGAATCAACGATGATCCCGCCTCTAAGGTATCTAGATGTTGACAGCTTGGACGTATCAAGGCGCAGCAGATGATGCCGTCATCAGCTTTGGGAGTATGAACATTCTCCCAATTTCTATAGACGGTCATCCGCCCAATGCGCGGACGTGTCGCCCATCTAGTCTGCGGGGGCGCCGCTCGATCTGGATGACTGGTTCGGACGTAAGTAGCGTCCTCCGAGCCAAGCCGTCATATTCCGGATGGCAATCGGTCAAAGCCATCGGTTCGGGCCTCTAAACCGTCTACGAGCATCTTGACGAGCGGAAGCAATTCGACGCCGAGACCGACGACGTCAAGCGCAAGCGTGCATGTTTGCTAGCCGCAAGAAACCTTCTGAACTTCCTAGGATAGACGGACAGTCCTGAGTGGCATATGGCGAATTGACTACGGCCACTGGCGAATAGAGCCCCTCCACCGAGTTGACGTTAATATTTGGAGCGGCCCCCGGCTGAGATGAAATCGGCGTAGCAACGTGTCGTCGTTGCCTGAAGAGGGCAAGGGCAGAACTATGAACCACACAAGAAGCTGAAGATATAGGGCTGGTAGCCGGTGAAGTCCAAGACGGTCTCGAGGACGCAGCAGATCGACACAAATTTGACTCCTGCGATCCCGACACGGATCCTGGCGCGCGAAAGAGGGCTGCTGAGTCTGGCCGAGTCCCATCGGGGAGGCTGGAAACGCTCGGGGAAGGTGGGGTGAGCGATGACGGGCGGGCAGGCTGCAGCGGTGGGCGGTCAGGCTCGGCGGCGGCTCGCCGACGGGCTTCTTGATTGCCGTGTGAATCCTGCGAGAGTAGGGGAGTGTCTACTCCGCAGATCCCGGCCGCGCTGGCCACCGCCGCCGACGGCTTCAGCCGCTATCTGGTGGCGGAGCGGGGACGCTCCATCCACACTGTCCGCGCCTACCTTTCCGACGTCGGCAGCCTGCTCGCCCATGCCGCGTCCGAGGGCGTGGAAGACCTTGCCGGGCTGGAGCTCGGCACCCTGCGGCGCTGGCTCGGTGCCCAGAGCGAAGCGGGCATGTCCCGCGCCACCCTGGGCCGCCGCTCCGCCACCGCCCGGGCCTTCACCGCCTGGGCGGTCCGCGAGGAACTGATCGAAACCGACCCGGCCCTCCGGCTGAGAGCGCCCAAACGGGAGAATTCCCTGCCCGGCGTGCTGCACCAGGGCCAGGTCCTCCGGCTGGTGGAAGGGGCCGAATCTGCCGCCGCCGAGGGTGGGCCGATGCCGCTGCGCAACCGGGCCATGGTGGAACTGCTGTATGCCACCGGCGTGCGGGTGGGCGAGCTTGCCGGCCTGGATGTCGATGACCTCGATCCGGACCGCCGGACCCTGCGCGTGCTCGGCAAGGGCAACAAGGAACGCACCGTGCCCTACGGGCTCCCGGCGGCACTCGCCGTGGACGACTGGCTCCGCCGCGGCCGGCCGGCCCTTGCCACGAACGCCTCGGGACCAGCCCTGTTCCTCGGTGCCCGCGGCAAACGGGTGGACCAGCGCCAGGTCCGCAGCGTGGTCCACGAGCTGCTGGGGGCGCTGGGGGACACCGCGGCCACCGGGCCGCACGCGCTGCGCCACTCAGCCGCCACGCACCTGCTCGACGGTGGTGCTGACCTCCGCGCGGTGCAGGAAATTCTCGGCCACAGCAGCCTGGCCACCACGCAGATCTATACCCACGTCTCCGTGGACCGGCTCCGGAAGAGCTACCAGCAGGCCCACCCGCGCGCCTGACAGCTTGTCATAAAGCCGTACCCGGCGCCTTGGATGGCTCCCTGCGCCACCCCGCACGGCGCGCCGGGAAAGACGCGCCGAATTTCACTGGCGTAATTAGGTGGGGTACGGCAGAATAAGACCCACGCCCACCAACTTTCAAGTGTTGCTTGAAGCTCTTCGCCTCTAGCTCCACCCAGAAACCGGGCAGTAATTTAATAGTCTGGCAGGGACCACCCGCACAACTACGGACCCGCGCAACAGACAGACATCCAGGCAGAGGTCGTTGGGGAAGACGTACCTACAGCTATGGAGGATGGAATGTCTGTTGCACTGACCCGCGGTGTGTTGTTTGTTCACTCGGCCCCGACGGCCCTGTGCCCCCACGTTGAGTGGGCCATAGGATCTGTCGTGGACAAGCGGACCGACCTTGAGTGGACGGCTCAGCCGGCTGCGCCTGGAATGTTCCGGGCCGAGCTGTCGTGGACCGGGAATCCGGGCACGGGGGCTCAATTGGCGTCCGCTCTCCGGGGCTGGGCGCACTTGCGCTACGAAGTCACCGAGGAGCCCAGCCAGGGCGTCGACGGGGGACGTTGGTCGCACACCCCCGAGCTCGGCATCTTCCACGCCGTCACCGACGTGCACGGCAACATCATGGTCTCCGAGGACCGCATCCGCTACGCCTACGAATCCGGCGCCGGCGACCCCTCTGCGGTCTACCACGAGCTCTCCCTCGCCCTCGGCGAAGCCTGGGACGAGGAACTGGAACCCTTCAGGCACGCCGCCGAAGGCGCCCCGGTGCGCTGGCTCCACCAGGTCGGCTAGAACTCCTCGGCTGGAACTGCTCGGACTGAGCGCCGGCGCAGCGGATCACCGCAACACACCCCATAGCTATGCCAAGAGACGGATGGCGGCAATGTTCACGAAGAACATTGCCGCCATCTGTCGTCTCGGCGGAGGAACGGGACCGCTAGATGCTCCGCACCGCGATGACGGCGTTGTGGCCGCCGAAGCCGAAGGAGTTGCTCAGTGCCACGATGCTGCCGGAGGGCAGCTCGCGCTCGGAAGTGACGACGTCGAGCGGGATCTCCGGATCCTGGTTCTCCAGGTTGATGGTCACCGGCGCCTTGCGTTCGTGCACTGCCAGCACGGTCAGCACGGCTTCCACCGCACCGGAGGCACCCAGCAGATGGCCCATCTGGGACTTCGTCGCGGAGACCGCCACGCTGTCCAGCTGGGCGCCCAGGGCGGCCTTGAGGGCCGTGTACTCGGGCTTGTCGCCCACCGGTGTGGAGGTGGCGTGCGCGTTGACGTGCACCACGTCCTCGGCCTGGATCCGGCCGTCGAACATGGCAGCCTTGAGCGCGCGAGTGGCGCCCAGGCCCTGGGGATCGGGCGCGGTGATGTGGTAGGCGTCGGCCGTCACCGAGGTGCCTGCGAGCTCGGCGTAGATCCGCGCGCCGCGGGCGAGGGCGTGTTCCTCGGCCTCGAGGACCAGCGCGCCGGCGCCTTCACCCATGACGAAGCCGTCGCGGCCGAGGTCGTAGGGGCGCGAGGCGCGCTCGGGCTCATCGTTCCGGCGTGAGAGGGCCTGCATGGAGGCGAACGCTGCGATCGGCATCGGGTGGATGGCGGCTTCGGCGCCGCCGCAGACCACGACGTCGGCCTTGCCGGAGCGGATCAGTTCCAGGCCCATGTGCACGGCCTCGGTACCGGAGGCGCAGGCGGAGACCGGGGTGTGGGCGCCGGCGCGGGCGCCCAGGTCAAGGCTGACCGCCGCCGCGGGTCCGTTGGGCATCAGCATCGGCACGGTCATGGGCAGGACGCGGCGGGGGCCCTTTTCACGCAGGGTGTCCCAGGCATCGAGCAGGGTCCAGACGCCGCCGATGCCGGTGGCGAAGGCCACGGCGAGGCGGTCGTGGTCGATCTCCGTGATGCCGGAGTCGGCCCAGGCCTCGCGGGAGGCGACAACGGCGAACTGCGTGGACGGGTCCATCCGCTTGGCTTCGACCCGGCCCAGGACCTCAAGCGCGGGGGTGGAGGCGCGTGCTGCAAAATGCACGGGCAGCTCGAACTTGGCCACCCAGTCGTCCTCGAGCGTGTGCGCGCCGGAGACGCCCTTCAGCGCGTTCTTCCACATCGTGGGGACATCGCCGCCAATGGGTGTGGTGGCACCCAGACCGGTAATGACTACTTTGCGTGCCATGGGATCACTCTCTGTCGGTGCGCCTGCCGGGTCCGGATTCTGGAAAGGACTGCCGGGGCCTGCGTGGGGAAAACTCTGTGGTCATGCGAACTTGTTATGCGAACTTGTCATGCGAAATGGTGCTGCAAAATCTGTGCTTCAAAAAAGCAACAGGCAAAGTGGTCCGGTCCGGGGTGCTGCTGCAGCGCCCCGGACCGGCCACGGATCTCAGCCGTTGCCGGCAGGAGCCAAAACGGTCAGGATCAGGCCTGGGCGTTGGCGATGAAGCTGACGGCGTCGCCGACGGTCTTGAGGTTCTTGACCTCTTCGTCCGGGATGCGCACGCCGAACTTTTCTTCAGCGTTGACCACGATCGTCATCATGGAGATGGAGTCGATGTCCAGGTCCTCGGTGAAGGACTTGTCCATTTCGACAGCTTCCGTGGCCAGGCCGGTCTCTTCGTTGACGATTTCAGCCAGGCCGGCCAGGATCTCTTCGTTGCTAGCCATTGATGGCTCCTTTTCTTGTAGTTGCCCTCCGCAGCCGGTGCTCCGGCTGCTTCGGACGGAAATGATTCAAACCGAGAATTCGGCTTGGTGTGGGAATCCGTACTGTGGAAGAACGTATTCAGTTCAGGGGAGGGCGCGGGCGCCTACGGAAGCACGATCACTTGGGCACCGAACACCAGTCCGGCACCGAAGCCGATCTGCAGTGCAAGCCCGCCGCTCAGCTCAGGGTTTTCCTGCAGCAGGCGGTGGGTGGCGAGGGGGATGGAGGCCGCCGAGGTGTTGCCCGCTTCGGCGATGTCCCGGGCGATCGTGACCGTCTCGGGAAGTTTCAGTTTCTTGGCCATCTCATCGATGATCCGCATGTTGGCCTGGTGCGGGATGAAGGCCGCGAGGTCATCGGCCGTGATGCCGGCAGCCTCCAGCGCCTGCTCGGCCACTTTGGCCATCTCCCAGACTGCCCAGCGGAAGACCGTCTGGCCGTCCTGGCGCAGCGTCGGCCACAGCGCGGCGTCCGTGACTGCGGCTTCTTCTTCGCTGAGGGCAGTGCTCCGCTTGCCGGTCAGTGCCAGTTCGCGGATGTCCAGCATCGAGTGGGTCATGCCGATCGCATCCCACTTGCTGCCGTCCGAGCCCCACACCGACGGGCCGATGCCGGGGGTGTCGGAGGGGCCGATCACGACGGCGCCGGCACCGTCGCCGAGCAGGAAGGAGATGGTCCGCTCGGTGTTGTCGATGACGTCGGAAAGCTTTTCCGCGCCGACCACGAGGACGTAGTCGGCCGTACCGGAGCGGACCAGGGCGTCGCCCTGGGCGATGCCGTAGCAGTAGCCCGCGCAGGCGGCCGAGATGTCGAAGGCCGGTGCCGGCGTCGCACCCAGGCGGTCGGCGAGGCTTGCGGCGGCGGAAGGTGTCGCGTAGGGATGCGTCACGGTGGAGACGATCACGGCGCCGAGCTGGGAGGCGGCGATCCCGGCCTTATCCAGCGCCTCGCGGGCGGCGCCTTCGGCCATGTCGATCACGCTGACATCGGCCGGGGCGCGGTGCCGGGTGATGATGCCGGTGCGCTGGCGGATCCACTCATCGGAGGAGTCGATCCACTGGCAGACATCCTCGTTGGTGACGATCACGCTCGGCCGGTAGGCTCCGACCCCCATGATGCGGGTGTTCTCGTGCACGGGCAACTGCTTCAGGGCGGGAACGCTCATGCCTGTCCTTCCAGTTCTGCGAATAGGGCCAGGGCGGCTGAGAGGTCGTCCGGGGTCTTGACAGCTACGGTCTTCAGGCCGGGCATGCCGCGCTTCGCGAGCCCGGCAAGCGTTCCGGCCGGGGCCAGCTCAATGACTCCGGTCACGCCGCGCTGCACCATCGCCTCCATGCACAGGTCCCAGCGGACCGGGCGGGACACCTGGGCGATGAGGCTGTCGACGGCGGCGCCGCCGTCGGTGACTGCTGCGCCGTCGTAGTTGGACAGGAGGGGGACCTGCGGATTCCGCGGGTGGAGCGAGGGCCGCAGGGCCTGCAGCGCCGCGACGGCCGGGGACATGTGCGAGGTGTGGAAGGCACCGGCAACCTTCAGCGGAATCACCCGGGCCTTGGCCGGTGGATTGTCCGCGAGGGCTTTGAGCTGGTCCAGGGTGCCTGCGGCGACAATCTGGCCGGCACCGTTGACGTTCGCAGCGGTGGCGCCGCAGGCCTCGATGGCGGTCAGGACCTCGGCGGGGTCTCCGCCCACCACGGCGCTCATGCCGGTCGGAGTGGCAGCAGCGGCGGCGGCCATGCCGTTGGCGCGTTCGCGGACAAACGTCATGGCTTCGGTTTCGGTCAGGACCCCGGCCAGGGCCGATGCCGTGATTTCTCCGACGGAGTGACCGGCGAGGATCACCGGAAGAGTGCCGAGTTCGACGTCGAACAGGGACTTGGCGGCGACCAGCCCGGCGGCAACGATGAGGGGCTGCGCGACGGCGGTGTCCTTGATGGTCTCCTCATCAGAGGTGGTGCCGTGGGCGGTGAGGTCGATACCTGCTATCTCGCTGAGGGAGGCCAATTGGCCTGCGACGGGTGGCAGTTCCAGCCAGGGGGCCAGAAAACCAGGGGTCTGGGAGCCCTGTCCAGGGCAGACGATTGCAAGCACGTATCCAGCTTTCCAAATTACTGCGTGATCAATGGTGTTTTCATGCACCAAGCTCACAGGGTCAGTTTGTAGGAAGTCTACAACGGGTCAGGGGTTGTTGCGGGACGGCTGGCGTTCCGTGGCGGGCTTCGGCGGGGCCGAAAGACGGCCCACGACGAGGGCCGTCTGCAGCACGAAGGCCTCCCGCGGCAGGAGCGGATCCCAGCCGGTGACGTCGCAGACCCGCTTGAGCCGGTAACGGACGGTGTTGGCGTGGACGAAGAGCTCCCGGGCTGTGGCTTCGAGTGAGTGGCCCAGCTCGATATAGGTGCCGAGGGTCTCCACGAGCCCGTTGGAGGCCGCCAGCAGGGGGCGGTAGATGTTCTTGACGAGGGACCGCCGGGCGGCGTCATCGCCCGAGATCACCCGTTCCGGCAGGAGGTCGTCGGCCGCCACCGGGCGAGGGGCGGAGGGCCAGGCGCGGGCGGCGGTCAGGCCGGCGAAGGCCGACTGGGCGGAGCCGCTGGCCTCAAGCAGTGACCCCGCCTCGGCACCGTAGACCACGGGGCCCGGGGCGAAGAGTTCGCTGAGTTTCAGATAGGCCGTCTCCTGGTCATGGACACCGCCGAGAATCAGGATCAGCCGGTCGCCCTGGATTCCCACCAGCGCGTCCTCGGCGAAGCGGCCGGCCGTTCGGCGGAGTTCGCTGACGTAGCTGGCGCTGGGCTCGGACGGTGAATTCCCCACCATGACGGTGAAGCGTTCCTGCGCCTTCCAGCCCAGGGCGGCGATCCGGGAGCGCAGGGCGTCGGTGTTTTCGCCGCGCAGGATGGCGTCCACGATCAGGGCTTCCAGCCGCGTGTCCCAGGAGCCGCGGGACTCCGCGGCCCGGGCATAGACGTCGGCGGCGGCGAACGCGACCTCGCGTGAATACCGCAGCACGGCCTCGCGCAGGGCGGACTGATCTGCTTCAGGGGCGATCACGGGGACCTGGTCCTCGACCACCTCGACCACGATCCGGATGAGTTGGAGCGCCTTCTGCAGGCTGATGGAGCGGGTCAGCTCTGTCGGTGCGGTGCCAAAGACATCGGAAAGGATCCACGACGGCGAACTGGGACGCTCGTACCAGGTAACGAACGCCGCGATGCCGTTCTGGGCAACCATGCCGAGGGCGGAGCGCTCGTCGGAGTTCAGCCGGCTGTACCACGGCAGGGACTTCTCCAGCTGGCGAAGCGTCGTGGTGGACAGCTGGCCCACGCTCGCCCGCAGCTTTTTGAGGGTCTCGGCCTTCTCCGGCGTCATCGCCTTCGAAGCCGGCTTGCGTTTTACGGGAGTGGTGATCGGCTCTGCCATGCATCGAGCATACGGTGCCCGCCGCCCAAGCTCCATTTGTGCAAAGGCTACAACGCGCCCTGTCTGGATCACAGCCCTAAATCACCGCCCTAGATCACAATTCTGGATCACCGGGTTAAACGCCCGACGGCGGCTCCCACCGTCCGGTGGGAGCCGCCGTCGTACACGGGTTGCCTGGCCTGGCGGCCCTGCCTAGGAGTCGCCCCCGGCGTTGCCGGTGGTGCCGGCGTTCACGTTGTGCAGCTTGTACTTCTCGATGGCCTGGGCCGGAGCCTGGGCGTCCACCTCGCCGCGGCGGGCCAGCATCTGCAGGGAGCGGACCACGATGGAGTGGATGTCGTTCTTGAAGAAGCGGCGCGCGGCGGCGCGGGTGTCGGAGAAGCCGAAGCCGTCGGCGCCGAGCGAGGCGAACTCGTTCGGGAGGAACTGGCGGATCTGGTCCGGGACGGCCTTCATGTAGTCGGTGACTGCCACGATCGGCCCGGTGGCGCCGGCGAGCTGTTCGGTCACGAACGGCACGCGGGCGGGCCGGCCCGGGTTGAGGAAGGCGTCCTCCTCGGCGGCCATGGCGTCGCGGCGCAGTTCGGTCCAGGACGTCACGGACCAGACGTCGGCGGAGACGCCCCAGTCCTCGGCGAGGACCTTCTGGGCTTCGAGGGCCCAGGGGACGGACACGCCGGAGGCGAGGATCTGCGTGCGCGGGCCGTCGATCTTGGCCGGTGCCAGCAGGTAGATGCCCTTGATGATGCCCTCGGTGTCGAGTTCCGCCGGCGCCGGCGGCTGCACGATCGGCTCGTTGTAGACGGTGAGGTAGTACATCACGTTCCGGGACGGGTCGTTGTCGGCGGGGCCGGGGCCGTACATGCGGTTGAGGCCGTCGCGCATGATGACGCCGATCTCGTAGCCGTACGCCGGGTCGTAGGAGACAACGGCCGGGTTGGTGGCGGCCAGGATGGGGGAGTGCCCGTCGGCGTGCTGCAGGCCTTCGCCGGTCAGCGTGGTGCGGCCGGCGGTGGCGCCGATGATGAAGCCGCGGGTCATCTGGTCGGCCGCGGCCCAGAAGGAATCGCCGGTGCGCTGGAACCCGAACATGGAGTAGAAGACGTAGATCGGGATCAGCGGTTCGCCGTGCGTGGCGTAGGAGGTGCCCGCGGCGGTGAAGGCCGCTACGGAACCGGCCTCGTTGATGCCGGCGTGCACGATCTGCCCGGAGATGGACTCCTTGTAGGCAAGGACGAGTTCGCGGTCCACGGAGAGGTAGTTCTGGCCGTTCGGGTTGTAGATCTTCGCGGTCGGGAAGAACGCGTCCATCCCGAAGGTCCGTGCCTCGTCCGGGATGATCGGCACGATCCGCTGGCCAAACTCCTTGTCCCGCATCAGGTCCTTGAGCAGCCGGACGAAGGCCATGGTGGTGGCTGCCTGCTGCTTGCCGGAGCCGCGGTTGGCGACCTCGTAGACCTTCTCCTCCGGCAGGGTGACCTCGGTGTGGCGGGAGCGGCGCTCGGGGACGAAGCCGCCGAGTTCCTTCCGGCGGCCCATCAGGTACTGGATCTCCGGGGAGTCCATGCCGGGGTGGTAGTACGGCGGCCGGTAGAGGTCGGCTTCGAGCTGTTCGTCGGTGATCGGGATGCGCAGGTGGTCGCGGAAGGCCTTGAGGTCCGCGAGGGTGAGCTTCTTCATCTGGTGGGTCGCGTTGCGGCCCTCGAAGTGGGTGCCCAGGCCGTAGCCCTTGACCGTGTGGGCCAGGATGACGGTGGGTTTGCCCTTGAACTCGGTGGCGGCCTTGTACGCGGCGTAGACCTTGTTGTAGTCGTGGCCGCCGCGCTTGAGGTTCCAGATCTCGTCGTCGGTGAGGTCCTGGACCATTTCCTTGGTCTGCGGGGTCTGGCCGAAGAAGTGCTCGCGGACGAACGCGCCGGATTCGGCCTTGTACGTCTGGTAGTCGCCGTCGACGGTCTCGTTCATGATCTTGACGAGCGAGCCGTCCTCGTCCTTGGCCAGGAGCGTGTCCCACTCCCGGCCCCAGACGACCTTGATGACGTTCCAGCCGGCGCCGCGGAAGAAGGCCTCGAGTTCCTGCATGATCTTGCCGTTGCCGCGGACCGGTCCGTCGAGGCGCTGGAGGTTGCAGTTGATGACGAAGTTGAGGTTGTCCAGCTTGTCGTTCGCGGCGAGCTGGAGCAGGCCGCGGGACTCGGGCTCGTCCATTTCGCCGTCGCCCAGGAACGCCCAGACCTGCTGGTCCGAGGTGTCCTTGATGCCGCGGTTCTGCAGGTAGCGGTTGGACTGCGCCTGGTAGATCGCGTTCATCGGGCCGATGCCCATGGACACGGTGGGGAATTCCCAGAACTCCGGCATGAGGCGCGGGTGCGGGTAGGAGGAGAGGGCATGTCCTTCCTTGGACTTCTCCTGCCGGAAGCCGTCCAGGTCCTCCTCGGAGAGCCGGCCTTCCATGAAGGCCCGCGCGTACATGCCGGGGGAGGCGTGGCCCTGGAAGAAGACCTGGTCCCCGCCGCCGGGGTGGTCCTTGCCGCGGAAGAAGTGGTTGAAGCCGACCTCGTAGAGGGTCGCCGCGCCCGCGTAGGTCGAGATGTGGCCGCCGACGCCGATATCCGCGCGCTGCGCCCGGTGCACCATGACCGCGGCGTTCCAGCGCAGCCAGGCCCGGTACTTCCGCTCGATCTCCTCGTCGCCGGGGAACGGGGCTTCCTGGTCGACCGGGATCGTGTTGACGTAGTCCGTGGTGGTGACCATCGGAACGCCCACACTCTGTGCGCCGGCCCGCTGGAGCAGACTGCGCATGATGTACTGGGCACGCTCGGTGCCCTGTTCCTGAATCAGGTCATCCAGGGACTCCAGCCATTCGGCGGTCTCTTCCGGATCACGATCAGGCAGCTGGTTTGTCAACCCGCTGAGGATATGGGAGGTATCTTCTCCTGCAGCCACGTCCAACCTCTCTTTGAGCGCATTCATCGGCACCCTCAGCTCCGGCAGGGTAACTGCCTGGCGTGAACGCGACGTGTGCGACGTATCGGTTACAACTGCCCGGTCATGTGCGCCGGGCAAGGTCCAATCACAACTATGCCCGCCTGCGTCAGCGGGGCGTTCGCCCTCGCAGGCGTAGTCGTCATCAGCCACTCTAGCTCTGACAGCTCGGGGATGCGTAGCTGTCGAGTGGGGGTCCCGTCGTATTTGACCGGCATACTGGTTGTGTGACGAAGTGCCGCCCGGCGGTGCTCGGATCGCCGTGTGTGACGCAGAATATGGCGGATCGCGGGGCCAACAGCTTGAAGCGGAGGCTCAAAGGGTGTTGGCTTGGAGTAATGGAAATCACTAGGTTCAATAAAATGACTAAGCATAGGAGCAACACGTGAGCGAGGCCGACGCCGCCACTTCGGTAAATGTGGCGGAAAAACTGGGTTTCAAAACCGGGGATCTGATTCAGGAATTCGGTTATGACGACGACGTCGACTTCGACTTGCGTGACGACATCGAAGATCTCACGGGCTCGGAACTCTTTGATGAGGACGACCACGAAGTAGTCGATGCCGCCATTCTCTGGTGGAGGGCCGGCGACGGCGACCTCGTTGACACGCTTGTCGACTCGCTGACCACCCTCAGCGAGGGCGGCGTCGTCTGGGTCCTGACGCCGAAGTCCGGACGGGGCGGCTACGTGTCTCCCTCTGACATCCAGGACGCGGCCCCCACTGCCGGTCTCCACGTCACAACTTCCGCGGGCGTTTCCCAGGACTGGAGCGCCACCCGGTTGGTCACGCGGAAGAACAAGTGACCTCAGCCAGTGGCACCGTAACCGGCACTGTAACCGGCACCGTGCCCGCCGTCGGGGAGCAGGCTCCCGACTTCGAACTGGTTAACCAGTTCGGCGAACCGATCAGGCTCTCCGGACTACGGGGCCGGACCGTGGTTGTGGTGTTCTTCCCCTTCGCGTTCTCGGGCATCTGCACCGGAGAGCTGTGCGAAATCCGGGACAACCTGGCGCTTTTCGAGGATGCCGACGCCGCTGTGCTGGGCGTATCTGTGGACAGCAAGTTCGCCCAACGGGCCTACGCGGAGAAGGAGGGCTACACCTTCGACCTCCTCGCCGACTTCTGGCCGCACGGCGCCGTCGCCTCACAGTATGGGGTGTTCGACGCCGGGAGCGGCATGGCCCAGCGCGGCACCTTCATCGTCGATGCGAGTGGAATCGTGCGCTATGTGGTGGTGAATCCCCGCGGCCAGGCCAGGGACTTTGCTGAATACCGCGCCGCCCTGTCGGGACTCGCCGGGAGCTGATCCAGTGAGGCAGCGGCGCCCCGGCATCGGCATGACTGGCTTCGCCAGTCTGCCGCCCGTCGCCGCCGCCGAACCCGCCCGGGATGAACTCGAGGTGTTGCGGGAAATCCACGGCATCCTTGCCGGCGGCCGCTTCGCCGTGTTGACCGGCGCCGGCCTGAGCACTGACTCCGGAATACCCGATTACCGCGGACCCGGCGCCGCGCCCCGTGCGCCGATGACGTACCAGGAATTCATCGGCGAAGCGGAAAACCGGCGGCGCTACTGGGCCCGGAACCACATCGGCTGGTCGCATCTGCGGCGCGCGGACCCCAACGGCGGCCACGCCGCCGTCGCCCGGCTGGAACAGCGCGGGCTGCTCACAGGACTCATCACCCAGAATGTGGACCGTCTGCACGAGGACGCCGGCAGCGTCAACGTGGTGGACCTGCATGGACGGTTCGATCAGGTGGTCTGCCTGGACTGCCACCGCCGCTACAGCCGCAGCCTGCTGGCTGGCGTGCTGGAGGAGCTGAACCCCGGCTTCCTGGAACGGGCACTGGCCGCTGGTGTGGTGGAGATGGCGCCCGACGCCGACGCCACGGTGGAGGATTCCGTCCTGATCGAGAGTTTCGTCGTGGCGCAGTGCCCGGCCTGTGGCGGAACGCTCAAGCCCGACTTCGTCTACTTCGGCGAGAATGTTCCCAAGGACCGGGTGGAGCGCTCCTATGCCATGGTGGACGAGGCCGGGGCGCTGGTGGTGGCGGGCTCTTCACTGTCGGTGATGAGCGGGCTGCGGTTCGTCCGGCATGCGGCGAGGCAGGGCAAGCCCGTCGTCATCATCAACAGGGGCCAGACCCGGGGGGATGCCCTCGCCACGATCAAGTTCGACGCCGGTGTCAGCGGGGCCCTGACCTGGCTCGCCGAGGAGCTCCCGCCGCTCTGACCGGTCCATCGCCGGCCGGGCCTCGGGTGGTGGGACGATTGGCGTACTGCCTGCTTCATCCGGTACAGTAGCTGTTCGTTGGTTGAAGCGCTGAAGCGCCAAGACCACGGTTTGGGTCTTTAGCTCAGCTGGTAGAGCGCCACGTTTACACCGTGGATGTCATCGGTTCGATCCCGGTAGGACCCACCAGCAGAACCCCGTCATTGCAGGCCGAGAGGCCGGCAACGACGGGGTTTTTTAGTCGTCTGGAGGGAAACTATCCTCTTAAGCGGGAGCAGGGCATCGCTACGCCTGAGATAGACCAGCCGGTGGGTGCCACCTGGACAGGACGAGTCTCATCATCGCGTGCCCCGAGGCACGCCGCGCGGGCGCCGGCCACGCCTGCACTCCAGGACGGTCCCTGTTCCCGGCCCACTTGAGTAGGAAAGTAAGAGACGGCCAACAGGACTGCGAAGGATGCCAGGACTGCGGCAGGTGCCCGGACCGACTCACGACGGATGGATATTGCCAGCAGCGGAAACAAGGCCAGCATGAACATGGCCGGTGCCGCCGAATATCTGGTGAGCGTGAAGTGCGCCCACTGGTCATCCGTGAGGTGGAGATAGTCGAACTGCGCCCGGGGATTTGCCACGAGACAGGCCGCCCACACCCCGAACGAGGCGGCCAGAAAAAACAGGGCCAGAAGACGATGCTCGCGCTTGCCCCTGACGAGGAGATACACCAGGGCGGCCGCGATCGGAAGAAACCCGAGGATCACCGGGGCCGCCCCGAAATTCAGGATGTTGATCCCCATGTTGCGCGACGAACCAAAGAAGATGACGCCCGCCATGTTGATGAACCAGCCCGCCACCACTGACAACGGGTCCCAGGCCTGCCCGCTGCTGGGAACTCGGGGATAGAGAAGGGTGGTGTAGATCTGGATGCCGGCGCCGGCCACCAGGCCGGCGCGCGCCGGCCAGTACGCCTTGTCACGAACGTGCAGCAGAACCAGGGGAAGGAACAGCACGGAAATCACCTCGGTGAGCCCGGACGAAACGGTCGCGAGGCAGAGGATGACAGCTTCGGGGCGGCTTTGCGCAGGCTTCAGTAGCAGCCACGGAACGAGCCACAGCAGATACCAGTGGAGGTTGGCCGTGTTGCCGAGGATTTCGTATGGCCCGACGCTGACCAAAATCGGGATTGCCGCCCAGGCGAGTCTGACCCAGAGACTGTCAGTCAGGGCCGAGGCGCAGTGGAACGTCAGGTAGGCAACCACGGCGACGACAAGGCAGGAGACAAAGGCCAGGCTTGCGGCGAAGTTCTCGACCGGAACGAAGTCCACAACCGCCTCTGCGGCGAGCCGTGGAAGGACGTGCAGATAACCCTCGTAGGGAGCGAAGATTGCGCCGGGTCCCCCGCCAGACATTGCCTGCTGCAGGAACACCGGACCATCTTCGGCCCAAACGGTATCCAAGGCAGTTTTAGGGAGTCTGACGATCGAGATGAAGGTGGTGATTGCGATGGCTACAACGGCGATGGCCGCGCGAGTGGCGGTGGCTCTCAATCGGATGCTCCCTGTTTTTTGCATGCTGTGAACATCATCCTCCGTAGTATGGCGCGGAGTCGCTGCTGGCATGCCCAGGGATCAAATATAGTCCAGAGCGATCCACGGGTTTGTCTCCAGCGCAGCAGCCACGGGACCCGCGCGAGGGAGTGTCATACCCTCGCAATAGCTTTGTCGGCATGGAACATGTGATGGTGAAATCAGGCCCGGACGGGAAGCCCTGGGCGGTGGTCCGCGGCGGCCGGGAATGGATTGTCGGCGCCGAGCCGGTCCGCTGGTTTGAGCGGGTGAGCTGGTGGGAGTCCGAACGGCGGATGCCGAAGGGGCTGAGCCGCGTCGACGTGGAGGTGTGGCAGGTCCAGGCGACTCTTGGCCGCAACCGGGGCTCGGCGCTGACCACAATGGAACTCATCCGGGATGGGCTGGGCGGTGGGTGGCGGCTGCGGGACGCCGTCGCGGACGCCGCCTAGGGAGGCGCGGGAAAGAGGCAATGGAAAAGCCTTCCACCGCGACTATTGGGGGATGCCGCGGTGGAAGGCTTGTTACGAATATACCGTGAAAGTCCGGAAATGTTAAACCCAAGGCCACAGTTGCCAGCCACTGGAATGGCCCATTCGGTGGCGTAATGGGGCCATCGTCGATGGCTTCCGGCAGGGCCTGCTGCCGCTGGGGTGAATCGGGCCTGGTTCCATCCGCCGACGCCCCGGCCCTGCGACACTCCGGCCGCGGGACACGCCGGCCCGGGATCTAGGATGTCTTCATGACTGCCACGAGTGCCCGCCGAATCGCCCGAGTCCGCCCCCTCGCCCATGTTTCGGAGGCCGAGCATTTTTTCGTCGCAAACGACGCCCCGGGCTTCGGCAGTGAAGCAGGAAAGGCGTGGACGGTGATCAACACGCCCTTCCCTGGATCCGTGGCCAACGCCGGCAGCGCACCCCGCAGTGGTTGGGAAAGCGGTGACACGGTCGAAGAAAGCTCGTTCACCTTTCTGGCGCCAAGTGTCCCGGCCAATGTCCTGGGTATGGCGCACAACACCGGCCAAGCGGGACGCGATCTCCCGCCGCAGGCCTTCCACAAGGCAGCGACCAGCGTGGTCGGTCCGGGAGACGCCATAGAACTGGGGCCAGACGTGGGCCGCGTCGACCCGGAAGCGGAACTGACGATCGTCGTCGGGAGCAAAGTCCGCGGACTGACGCTCAGCAACGCGCTGACCGCAGTTCTGGGGTTCACCATCGGAAATGACGTCTCCGCGCGGGACTTGCAGATGACCGACGAGCTGTGGATCAGCGCCAAGAGCCGGGACACGTTCACTCCGATGGGGCCGTGGATCGTCACGGAGCTGAGTGGCGCCAACCTGGCGATCGGAATCAAACACAACGGCACGGAACTCAGGGCGGCCGGCTCCGCTGATCTCGGCTGGGGAGTGGAGGAAATCCTGGTCTACGTGACATCCTTCATGACGCTTCACCCTGGCGATCTGGTGCTCACGGGCTTCCCCGCCGAGTGCGCGCGCATCGTTCCCGGCGACACCGTCACCTGCCACATCGAGGGCATCGGGGAGCTGACGAATCCCGTGGTGGCCGCGGACTGACTGCGTTCGTTTGCATCGCGTGTCAGGCTTGACCGCTGAAATCACAACGCAGCACTCTTCGGGGACCAATGCGACGAGGCAACGGCAGCGGCAGCACGGTTTCCGGCTCTAGCCATTATGATGGTTACTGTTCAGCTGAATGAACAGCACTCGAATGGCGCCGGCGACATACGCGCGAAACCTGAAGGAGAATCATGGCCGATTCCCGAGTTCCCCGAATCTCCGACGGGCTGGGGAGCGCCTCACCCGCACCGGCGGTCACCCGCGCCGCCGCTGTGCTGGAGGCCCTGGCTGCCTCTGCGACCGGGCGCCTCACGCTGAGTGACCTCGCCAGGGAGCTGGGAATTCCGAAGTCTTCGACGTCGAACCTCCTGCTTGCGCTCGAGGAGGCCAGGCTCATCAATCGCAAAGGCGCCGAGTTCACTCTCGGACGGAAGTTGGTTGAGCTCGGCGCGGCGTACCTCAGCCGCCTGGATGAGGTCCAGGAGTTCTACCTGTTCTGTGAACAGGCTCCAACGCTTTCGGGGGAAACCGTCCGCATCGCCATGCTGGATGGAGCAAACGTCATCTATCTGGCCCGCTATGAAGGCCACCCTGCAGTTCGCCTGACCTCCAACGTCGGGGACAAGATGCCGGTGTCACTCTGTGCCGTGGGCAAGGCGCTGCTGGCGCGGCTGCATGACCACGACATCGCCGAGATGTTCCCGGACGACGCCCAACTGCCCGTCCTCACCCCGAAGTCGCTGCGCACCGGGGCCGAGCTCAAGGCCCAGCTCGCCGTCATCCGGGACAAGGGTTTCGCTTTCGAGGATGAAGAATCGACCACGGGGGTCGTCTGCCTGGCCGTCGCGGTCCCAACGCGGGGGGCGCACGGGCCCAGCCTGGGCCTGTCGGTAACCGCGCTGAAGGCCACGTACTCGGAAGAACAAGGCGCCATGATGGTTAAAGAACTGCAGGAACTGGCCCGGTCCCTGGGCAATCCCATGGGGTAGGGCTGGCGGCGTCAGCCAGGCAAGTGGGTTCCCCGAAAACTAAATCTGATTACACATTGGCGCATTGATCACCATGTTGTACGCTGTTCAACATGGTGATCAACCCCTCAGGGGGTTGCTCCTATCCCACCAGGCCAACGGGGGTCTGGAGTGATCTTGAGGGAGTGCTTGTGACAACTAGTACTAATACACCGCTGGCCGAAGCGGACGGCGCCGTCGTCGATCCGGAACAGCTGCGAAGGGCAACTCTTGCCAGCTCCGTGGGCTCCGCTCTGGAGTACTACGACTTCTACATCTACGGACTGGCGTCGGCCCTGATCTTCGGCCCGCTCTTCTTCAAGCCGCTCGGCGAGGATGGAGCCCTGATCGCATCGTTTGCCACGTACGGCGTGGGTTTCGCGGCCCGGCCTTTTGGCGGCCTGATCTTCGGCTACATCGGCGACAGGTTCGGCCGCAAAATGGTCCTGATCCTCACTATCGGCCTGATGGGAACAGCAAGCTTCGCCATCGGTCTGCTGCCGACGTTTGAACAGGCCGGCATGCTGGGCGCCGTTCTCCTGGTGACCCTGCGCATTCTTCAGGGTCTGGGCGCCGGCGCGGAGCAGGCAGGCGCCACCACATTGATTTCCGAAGTCGCACCGCGCCGGCGCCGTGGCTTCTTCGCCTCGCTGCCGTTTGTCGGTATCCAGCTGGGCACCCTGCTCGGTGCGGGAACCTTCGCCCTGATTGCAATGGCTGACAAGGCCGTCCTGGAAGGCTGGCTGTGGCGGGTGCCGTTCCTGGCGAGTGTGATCCTGATTGCGGTGGCCATCTTCATCCGGCTGAGGCTGAGGGAAACGCCCGTATTCCAGGAGCTGGAGAAGCACAAGAGTGTGGTCAAGAACCCCATCGGCCAGCTGTGGAAGCACTCGAAGAAGAACGTGCTGATCGGCATTGGCCTGCGGATGGGCGAGAACGGGAATTCCTCGATCTATTCCGCCCTCCTCATCGCCTTCCTGGCGTCAAAGGACGGGGTCTTCCCGGGCGACAAGTTCATTGGTCCGGTGGGCCTGCTCATTGCCGCCGGCTTCGCCGCCGTTATGGTGGTCACCTTTGGTGCGTTGTCGGACAGGTTCGGCCGGGTGCCCGTCTACCGTTACGGTGCACTCTTCCAAGCGATCATCGCGCTGCCGGCGTTCTATCTGGTGACGCTCGGCAACGTCACGCTCGTCTGGATAGTCATGGTGGTGGGCATCGCCCTCGGCGTTCAGTCCATGCTCGGCCCGCAGTGCCCGCTCCTGCCCGAACTCTTCGGTTCGCAGTACCGGTTCACCGGCGTGGCCATGAGCCGTGAACTCTCTGCCGTCATGGCTGGCGGACTCGTTCCCCTGGTGGGTGCCGCGCTCCTGGCGGCCACGGATCACTCCTGGCTGGTGCTCGCCATCTACTCGCTGGTTCTTGCGCTCATCTCGTTTGTGACCACCTTCTTCACCCCCGAGACGGTGGGACGCGACCTCCTCCTCACAGAAGACGCGAGCTAGGCGCTCCTCGCTCCCAGCCCGACGTCGGCACAACCTGAGGCCGCGGCCCCTCCCTTCAGGAAGGGGCCGCGGCCGTTTGTGCGGCACGGCACCAACGCAAAAGGCGGCCCTCCGTTTCCGGCGGGCCGCCTTGTTTGGTTGGTGCCGAACAGGCTGCCGGGCTTAGTAGAAGTGGACCGTGTCCACGAGGTGCGGGAGTTCGCCGCCGTCGAGGAACGTGCGCAGGTTGGTGCAGAAGCGCTCCGAGATCAGGCGGTTTTCGGCTGCGCTGAGGGCAGAGGTATGAGGGGACACCATCACCCTGGGGTGGTTCCACAGCGGGCTGTCCTGGGGGAGCGGCTCCACGGCAAACACATCGAGGCACGCATACGAGACCTGGCCGTTCCCGAGCGCCTCCAGCAGGGCCTCCTCGTCCACCACGGTGCCGCGGCCCACATTCACAAAGACAGTCCCGGGCTTCATGGCCGCGAAAACTTCGCGGTTGAAGAGCCGCTCGGTGTACGGCGTGCCGGGAAGTGTATTGACGACGGCGTCCGCCGTGGCCAGCAGGCCGGCGAGGCCGGCGTTGTCCGCGACTTCCTCGATGCCGTCGATGGGCTCCACGGTCCTCTTGGTGCCGCTGACGGTCATGCCCAGGGCGCGGGCGATCCGAGCAGTCTCAAGCCCGATCTCGCCCAGTCCGGTGATCGCCAGGCGGGAGCCGTTGACCAGGCGCGTGGGGGTGCGGAGCTCGGGCCAGACCTTTGCCGCCTGGTCCTGCGCCAGTTCTGCGCTGCGCTTAAAGCCGTTGAGGATGCCGAGGGCGGCGAACTCCGCCAGCGGCAGGGCGTGAACGCCCGCCGAGGTGGTTACCTTGAACTTCTGCAGCGTTCCGGCGTCGAGTCCCGATGCCTTCATGGCACCGCCGGCGCCGGCCGCCATGGCATGGATCCACTCAAGGTGGGGGTTGCTGCCGGCGATCCTGGCGAAGCCTGCCGGGCTTTCGTTGGGGAATCCGTACAGGACCTGCGCGCTGTTCAGCATGTCCCAGTAGCGCTCCTCCTGCTCCGGCGTCCGGCGGAAGTCCGGATCTCCGGAGTGGTCCGCGGGAAAGCGTTCCGGCGGCAACAGCTCTGGTTCGTAAAGGACAGTAACGGAAGGATCTACTGCACGGATGCGCTCCACAAACTCTGCTTCGAGCGGGACGGCGATCGCGACTGTGGTTTGAGTCGTCATGGTGTTCATCATACTGAATGAAGGTTAGGATATTGAACAGATTTCGAAGATTGACCAGGATCAGTCACGACGAAGTGAGGCAGCATGGAGAGGGACCGGAAGGAAGCCGGCTTTGTCGGCCTGGGGCTGATGGGTGCGCCGATGGCGGCAAACCTGCTCAAAGCAGGCTGGGCCGTCAGCGCCTGGAACCGCTCACCGGCAGCACTCGACGCGTTCGACGCCCTCGGGGGCGGACGCGTGGCCGCGGTGGAGGACCTCCGGGACGCGCCGGTCATCATCTTCATGCTCCCTGACCTCTCCTACATCGAGGACTCAGCCGTGGGCCTCCTGGCCAGCTGGTCCGTGCAGCCGCCGGCCGCCGGAACCGCCGTTGTGGTCATGAGCAGCGTCTCGCCGGCCGGGGTGCAGGAATTTGGGGCCCGGGTCGCCCGGGCGAGCGGCGGTAACGCCGTCGTCGTCGATGCTCCCGTGAGCGGCGGCACCAAAGGTGCCGTGGACGGGACCCTGGCCATCATGGCGGGCGCAGGCGACGAGGACTTCCGGCGGCTCCTGCCGCTGTTCAGCGCGATGGGCACCACGGTGCGGAGGCTGGGACCGCTCGGTTCGGGATCCCTCGCCAAGGCGTGCAACCAGCTCATCGTGGGAACCACGACGGCGGCACTCGCAGAAGCCGCCGAGCTCGCCGAACGCTCCGGCATGGACGTCGCGGCGCTCTACGAGGTGCTCGCCGGCGGCCTGGCCGGAAGCCGGGTCCTGGACATCGTGGGGCCACGGCTCGCCGCCAAGGACTACGCTCCCACCGGCCCCGCCAAGTTCATGCACAAGGACCTTACGTTTGTGCTCGAGAGCGCCGCCGCCGTCAACGCCGCCGTGCCGATGGCGGGCGCCGGCGTCGAACTCTACGCGGAACTAGAGCGCCAGGGACTGGGGGACCAGGACCTCGCCGTCGTCCGGCAGACCATCTCGAATCTCAGCGACCACAGCAGCCAAGACCAATTGAGGATCAGCAAACCATGAGTGCACTTTTTGACCTGACAGGCCGGACCGCACTGATCACGGGCTCCAGCCGGGGGATAGGCAATGCCCTGGCGCGCGCGCTGGCGGACGCCGGCGCGACGGTGGTGCTCAACGGCATCAACCCCGAACGGCTGAAGGCCGCAGAAGCCGCAATGGCCGCGGAATACCCACCAGGGCGGGTTCACAGCTGCGCCTTCGACGTCACGCGCGACACCGAGGCGGCCCGCGGCGTCGCCTGGGTGGAAGAAAACGTCGGACCCCTGGAAATCCTGGTGAACAACGCAGGCATCCAGCACCGTGTCCCCATGCTGGAACTGGACGTGGCCGACTGGGAACGGGTGATCTCCACCGACCTGACCAGCGCGTTCCTCGTGGGGCGTGAGGCCGCGCGGCACATGATCCCGCGCGGCCGGGGCAAGATCATCAACATCTGCTCCGTCCAGACGGACCTCGCCCGGCCCACCATCGCTCCCTATGTTGCGGCCAAGGGCGGACTCCGGAACCTGACCCGGGCCATGACGGCGGAATGGGCGGGTTCCGGCCTGCAGATCAACGGCATCGCACCTGGCTACATCCACACCGAAATGACGCAGAACCTCGTGGACGATGCGGAGTTCAATTCCTGGATCCTCGGCCGGACGCCGGCACACCGGTGGGGGACCGTGCAGGACCTGGCCGGCCCGGCGGTCTGGCTCGCGTCCGACGGCTCGAACTTCGTCAACGGCCAGACGATCTTCATCGACGGCGGAATGACTGTGGTGGTCTGATGGGCGCCGTAACAGAACTGCCGGCCACGGCGGCCGCGGTGGTGGCTCACGCAGCGGGCGATCTCCGGATCGAGGACATTCCAGTGTCCGCACCGGCGTCCGATGAAGCTGTTGTCGAAGTGGCGTTCGGCGGCATCTGCGGCTCGGACCTGCACTACTGGATGCACGGTGCCGCCGGCGAGTCGGTCCTCAAGGCGCCCATGATCCTGGGCCACGAAATCGTGGGCACCGTGCTCCTGCCCGCCGCGGACGGCACCGGGCCTGCGGCCGGCACGGCCGTCACGGTGCATCCCGCCACGCCCGGCCCGGGCGCGGCCCGGTACCCCGAAGACCGTCCGAACCTGTCACCGGGCTGCACCTACCTGGGCAGCGCCGCACGCTTCCCGCACACCGACGGGGCCTTCAGCCGCTTCGCCACGCTGCCGGCCCGGATGCTCCGGCCCTTGCCAGCAGGCCTGCCGCTAAGGACCGCCGCGCTGGTGGAACCGGCCAGTGTCGCCTGGCACGCCGTCTCGCGTGCCGGCGACGTCGCGGGAAAGACGGCCCTGGTGATCGGCAGCGGCCCCATCGGCGCGCTGGCGGTGGCTGTCCTCAAACGAGCGGGCGCGCAGCGGATCGTGGCCGTGGACATGCACGCCAGGCCGCTGGAAATAGCCCGCGCCGTGGGAGCGGACGAGGTCCTCCAGGGCGACGACGCCGAGGCCATCGCGGCGGTGGAGGCAGACGTTGTCATCGAGTCCTCCGGCAGCCATCACGGCCTGGCCTCGGCCATCAAGGGAGCGGTGCGCGGCGGCAAAGTCGTGATGGTTGGGCTCCTGCCCTCCGGCCCGCAGCCCGTCCCGATCTCGCTGGCGATTACCCGCGAGCTGGAGCTGCTGGGCTCGTTCCGCTTCAACAACGAAATTGATGAGGTCATTGCAGCACTCGCCGACGGATCGCTGTTCGTGGATCCGGTGGTCACCCACACCTTCACGCTGGACCAAGGACTGGAGGCCTTCGAGGTCGCCAAAAACTCGGCTGTCTCCGGAAAGGTGCTGCTGGACTTCAGGCCGGCCGCTGAAGGGTGAACGGCGGGGAGTGAACGGCACCCGTCCGTGGCGGGGCCGCTTGCCTTAAAGCCGCTGGAGCGGCACGAACACCCGGGGCTGGTTCTTCCAGCTGGGCTCCATCTCGGAGATGGTCTCCCGCATGATCCGGTTCGAAGCGTCCCTGGCGGCGGTGGCCTCTCCGGCGGCAATCGCTTCGGCCAGCTCGACATGCCACCGGAGTGCCGTTTCCCTCGGGTGGTCCGGCATCAGGCCGTGCACGGTGCGCCCGGTCAGGGTTTCGGCCACCTGGCCCACCATGTTGGCGAACATCTCGTTGCCGGAGCCGGTCAGCAGCAGGGAGTGGAAGTGGATGTCCAGCTCCAGGAACCGCGGCACGTCGCCGGCCTGGCCGGCGTCGCGCATGGCGAGGGAAATGTCCACCAGCTCGCGCCGCAGCTCTTCGGGGGCATTGACCGCCGCCAGTTCCGCGGCAACGGGCTCGACGGCGGTGCGCAGCTCGGCGAGGGAGCGCAGCTGGGCTCCGCGTCCGGCGCCGGCCAGCCGCCAGCGGATCACGAGAGGATCGAAGGGGTTCCACCGGTTGGCCGGCAGGACCCGGATTCCCACCCGCTTGATGGTCTCGACCAGGCCCAGGGACTGCAGGACGCGCACGGCCTCACGGACTACCGAGCGGGAGACTTTGAGCTCGGCTTCAAGGTGCTCGGCCAGCATGACGTGGCCGGCGGGGAGTTCTCCCGCGACGATGCGGGCGCCCAGATGCTCGATGGCACGGTGGTGGAGGCTGGTTGACATAGTCGTAAGCATAGTGCGCAGCACGGGGACCCAGCGGCGGCATCCAGCCGCCGTTCCGGTCCGGACCGGTGGAGCGGGTGCCGGAAATCATAGACTGTTTATGACGCGCCGTTATTCCGCCACGTGGGCGCTGCTTTCCCGTAGACCGCGGAAATACATATGGTTTATTGACAGCCACTGTTCCCAGAAGCGTGTTCCGCATGAAATGCGGGACGAACTGCACTCGTTGCACAGAAATGAATTGGAGTTTTGATGTCAGCACACATCGGTGTCACCGGCCTTGCGGTGATGGGGGCCAACCTCGCCCGCAACCTGGCCCGGAACGGCTTCACCGTTGCCCTGCACAACCGGTCCGTGGAGAAAACCGACGCGCTCCTGGAAAAGCACGGCCAGGACGGAGACTTCGTCCGCACGGAGACGCTCCAGGAACTCGTCGACTCGCTGGAGAAGCCGCGCCGCGTGCTGATCATGGTCAAGGCCGGCAAGCCGGTGGACTCCGTGATCGAGCAGCTCGAGCCGCTCCTGGAGGCGGGCGACATCATCATCGACGCCGGCAACTCGCACTACGAGGACACCCGCCGCCGCGAGGCCGCGCTGGCCAAGAAGGACCTGCACTTCGTCGGCATCGGCGTCTCCGGCGGCGAGGAGGGCGCCCTGAACGGCCCCTCGATCATGCCCGGCGGCTCCAGGGAGTCCTACGACGCCCTCGGCCCGCTGCTGGAAAAAATTGCCGCCCACGTGGACGGCAAGCCGTGCTGCGCCTGGATCGGCACCGACGGCGCCGGCCACTTCGTCAAGATGGTCCACAACGGCATCGAATACGCGGACATGCAGGTCATCGGCGAAGCCTTCGACCTGCTGCGCTCCGGCGCGGGGATCGAACCGGCCGAGCAGGCGCAGATCTTCGAGGAGTGGAACCAGGGCGAGCTCGCCTCCTTCCTGATCGAAATCTCCGCCGAGGTCCTCGGCCACGTCGACGCCAGGACCGGCAAGCCGTTCGTCGACGTCGTGGTGGACGCCGCGGGCCAGAAGGGCACCGGCCGCTGGACGGTCATCTCCGCGCTCGAACTGGGATCGCCGACGTCGGGCATCGCCGAATCGGTCTTCGCCCGGGCCCTGTCCTCCCAGTCGGAGCAGCGTGTGCTGGCCCAGGAACTCCTGGCCGGCGGAGAAGCCGCAGTCGAGGTCCCCGAGGGCTTCGTCGAAGACGTGCGCCAGGCGCTGTACGCCTCCAAGCTGGTTTCCTACGCGCAGGGACTGGACATGCTCACCTCGGCCGCGAAGGAATACGGCTGGGACCTGAAGCTGGACGAGATCGCCTCGCTGTGGCGCGGCGGCTGCATCATCCGGGCGGAGCTGCTCAAGGAGATCACCAAGGCCTACGCCGCAACGGAGAAGCCGGCCAACCTGCTCTTCGCGCCCGCCTTCACCAAGGCGATCGCCGAGGTCCTTCCGGCCTGGCGCCGGGTTGTTTCCACGGCTGTCCAGCTCGGCATCCCGGTGCCGGTGTTCTCCTCCTCGCTGGCCTACTACGACGGCCTTCGCCGCAAGCGCCTCCCGGCCGCCGTGATCCAGGGCCAGCGCGACCTCTTCGGCGCCCACACCTATGGCCGCATCGACGCCGAAGGCACCTTCCACACCCTCTGGGGCGAAGACAAGTCCGAGATCGAGGCCGTGGACACCCACTAGTCCCGGCCACCGTCTGACACAGCGGCCGGCGCTTCCCGATACTCTGGGGGCGCCGGTCGTTCGTGTTTCCGGCCGCAACCTGTCCAAGGAGTTCAGCTCATGCCCCAGCCCGTAGCGTTCGTCACCGGTGCGTCCACCGGGATCGGCTTTGAAACCGCCAGGAAGCTTGCGGCGTCCGGGTTCACGGTCTATGCCGGGGCCCGCCGGGTGGAGAAGATGGAGCCGCTGAAGGCCTACGGCGTAAAGGTCGTGGCGCTGGACGTGACGGACGAGGCGTCCATGGGCGCCGCCGTCGGAGCGGTGATTGCCGCGCACGGGCGGATCGATGTCCTGGTGAACAACGCCGGCTACGGGTCCTACGGCTCGCTCGAGGAGGTGGAGCTCGCCGAAGGCAGGCGGCAGTTCGACGTCAACGTTTTCGGCCTGGCCCGGATGACGCAGCTGGTGATTCCTGCCATGCGGGCCGCGGGCCGGGGGAGGATCATCAATGTGTCCTCCATGGGCGGGAAGATGTATGAGCCGCTCGGCGCCTGGTACCACGCCACGAAGTTCGCCGTGGAGGGCCTCAGCGATTCCCTGCGGATGGAGCTCAAGCCGCACGGCATCGGCGTGTCCATCATCGAGCCGGGAGGCACCCAGACCGAATGGGGTGCCATTTCCGCGCAGGGCCTGCTGGCCAGCTCCGGGGACGGGCCGTACGCGGCGCAGGCCAAGGTCATGGCGGCGGTGCTGGCCACCACAGACAAGGCTGCGCTCTCCACGCGGCCCGAGGTGGTTGCCGACGTGATCGTTCAGGCCGCCACCGCTCTGCGGCCCAAAACCCGTTATCCGGTGGGCGGGAGTGCGCGGGCTCTTCTGCTGCTGCGGCGCCTGCTGCCGGACCGGGTGTTCGACGTCGTGATCTGGAACATCTACAAGCGGTTCCCCGTCTAGCGGCCGGCCGGTTGGCTTCAGGGTTGGCTAGATGTGGTAATCGATGAGGTATTCGGCCGGGTCGACGGCGGGCTTGGTCTCCCGCTGCGCGTCCCGGTGGCGCCAGGTGGCCGGCACACCCGTGATGATCGATTCGGCCGGGGCGTCCTTCACCACCACGGCATTGGCGCCCACGGCGCTGTCCCGCCCGATGGTGATGGGTCCCAGGATCTTGGCCCCGGCGCCGATCACGACGCGGTCCTCGATGGTCGGGTGCCGCTTGACCTTCGCCAGCGAGCGTCCGCCGAGGGTCACACCGTGATAGATCATGACGTCCTCGCCGATCTCGGCGGTCTCGCCGATGACGACGCCCATGCCGTGGTCGATGAAGAAGCGCCGGCCGATGGTCGCCCCCGGGTGGATCTCGATGCCCGTGAGGAACCGGGCCAGCTGGGAAATCAGCCGCGCCGGGAAACGCAGGGCGGGGTTCTGCCACAGCCGGTGCGTCAGGCGGTGGAACCAGATCGCGTGCAGGCCGGAGTAGGCAAAGAAGTTCTCAAAAGAACCCCGAGCCGCCGGGTCGTGTGACCGGGCGGCGTCGAGGTCTTCCTTAAGTCTTGCGAAGAAGCTCACAAAGACCTTTCTACAGCGATGGTGGGACAGTGGGCTGGGACTCAGCCGCGGATGTCGTCGTACAGCACGGTGGAGATGTAGCGCTCACCGAAGTCGCAGACTACGGCAACAATGAGTTTACCGGCGTTCTCCGGGCGCTTGGCGAGCTCCACGGCCGCCCAGACGATCGCGCCGGAGGAAATGCCGCCCAGGATGCCTTCCTTGTTGCCGAGCTCGCGCGCGACGCGGACGGAATCCTCCAGGGTGGCGTCAATGACCTCGTCGTAGACGTTGATGTCCAGGATTTCCGGGACGAAGTTGGCGCCGAGGCCCTGGATTTTGTGCGGGCCCGGGGCTCCGCCGTTGAGGATCGCTGAATCCTTGGGCTCGACGGCAACGATCTGGACGCCGGGATTGCGCTCCTTGAGGACCTGGCCGACGCCGGTGATGGTGCCGCCGGTGCCGACGCCGGAGACAAAGATGTCCACCTTGCCGTCGGTGTCGGACCAGATTTCCTCCGCGGTGGTCTGGCGGTGGATCTCCGGGTTGGCCTCGTTGGCGAACTGCTGCGCCCAGATGGAGTTCTCCGTGTTGGCCACGATCTCCTGGGCCTTCTCGACGGCGCCGCGCATCCCCTCGGAACCGGGGGTCAGCACGATCTCGGCACCGTAGGCACGGAGCATGACGCGGCGCTCCGTGGACATGGTTTCCGGCATGGTCAGGATGACTTTGTACCCGCGCGCCGCGCCGACCATGGCCAGGGCGATGCCGGTGTTGCCGGAGGTGCCTTCGACGATGGTGCCGCCGGCCTTGAGGGCACCGGACTTCTCGGCTGCATCGATAATGGCGACGCCGATCCGGTCCTTGACGCTGTTGGCCGGGTTGTAGAACTCCAGCTTGACGGCAACCGTGGCGTCCAGCCCTTCGGTGAGCCGGTTCAGCCGGACCAGCGGGGTGCCGCCAACCAACTGGGTAACATCGTCATAGATCCGTGCCATGGGTATAAGCGCCTGTCTGTTGAAGGGGGAATACTGAGGTCAGCCTAACGAGGGCCTGCAGGGCCTAGCTAAGCATTAAGCCATGCAGAGTAATATTTCCTGGCCTTGGCGAGCTTCGGGTTGATGATCACCCGGCAGTAGCCCTCTCCCGGGTACTTGGCGTAGAAGTCCTGGTGCATCGCTTCCGCGACGTGGAACACCGGCAGCCGGCTGACCTCGGTCACGATCGGGTCGGCCCACAGTTGCTGGTTCCGTTCGATCGCCTCCTCGAAAAGGACCTTCTCCTCCGTGGTCTCGTAGAACATCGAGGAGCGGTACTGCGTGCCGACGTCGTAGCCCTGGCGGTTGAGCGTGGTGGGGTCGTGCAGCGCGAAGAACATGTCCAGGATGACTTCCGCCGGAACCACGTCCTCGTCGAATGTCACCGCCACCACCTCCGCATGGCCGGTGGTTCCGGAGCACACGGTGTAGTAGTCGGGGTCACGGTCATGGCCTCCGGTGTAGCCCGAAACAACAGAGCTGACACCCTTGGTTTTCTGGTAGACGGCGTCGAGGCACCAGAAGCAGCCTCCGCCGAGGACAAAAGTTCTCATGTCCTCTTCAATGGTTGAAGAGCCCCGATGATTCCCGACGCCGGTGGCCCGGCGCGCCGAGTAGGGTAAAAATGAGGTTATGGAACCTGTAAACGCCGTTGTTTCAGCCGGCTCTTCCGAAGGAATCGACGCTGCCATCACCACTGATTCACATGCCGGAGCCGGGGCCGGAGAAGCGTCCGGCCCGCCCATGCTGGGCATGATCCTGCTTGCCGTCGAGGAGCTCTGGCCGGAATCGCTGGCCGAGGACTGGGACGAAGTGGGCCTCGTGGCAGGCCATCCTTCGGCTGAGGTGAGCAGGATCCTCTTCGCCGTCGATCCGACCCTCGAGGTGATCGAGGAGGCCATCGAATGGGGCGCGGAGCTGTTGATTACGCACCATCCCCTGCTGCTCAAGGGCGTGACCTCGGTCGCCGCGACCACCGCCAAGGGCCGGGCGGTGCACCGGCTGATCGAGTCCGGAACTGCGCTGCTGACGGTGCACACGAACGGTGACTCCGCCGTCGGTGGGGTGTCCGATGTCCTGGCGGACGCACTCGGCCTGCAAAACGTCGCCCCGCTGACCCCGGCAGCGGATGGCTTGCCCGAAGAGGGGATAGGACGGGTCGGGGACCTCAAGGAAGTCCTCACGCTGGGTGAATTCGCCGCCCGCGTCTTCGGCATCCTGCCGGCGGTCGCCGGTGGGGTCCGGGTTTCCGGGGACCGGGACGGACTCGTCCGGCGCGTCGCCCTCTGCGGCGGGGCCGGTGACTCCCTGTTCGGCGCGGTGCGGGCCAGCAACGCCGACGTCTACCTGACTGCCGATCTCCGGCATCATCCGGCGTCGGAAGCCCGCGAGGCGGCAGTCAACGACCGGCCCTACCTGATCGACGTTTCGCACTTCGCCAGCGAGTGGCTGTGGCTGCCGGCCGCCGCCGAAGCCCTCGGCAATGTGCTGAACGATCAGGGCCATGACGTTGAGATCCGGGTCAGCACCACCAACAGCGACCCGTGGGACTTCATTCTGACTCCGGGCGGGGACTAGAGTCTAGGGAGCGCCGACAAGGTGCCCGGCTCCGGCCGGAAGGGAACAAGCGGAGGTAATAGTGGCCAAGGCAGCACCGGCGGAACAGTTGAAGTTGCTCGAATTGCAGGGACTTGACGCCAAGCTCAAGTCCTTGTCCAACCGCCGCCGAAGCCTTGAAAGCGACTCCCGGATCACCGATCTCGAGGCTGCCCTCGGCGTGGCCAACGGCGAACTCGGTGCCGCGAAAGTGGCCGTCCACGACGCCGAACTCGAGCTCAAGCGCGCCGAGGCCGACGTGGAGCAGGTTGCCTCCCGGATTGAACGCGACGAGGCGAGGCTGAACAGCGGCACCGGCCTCTCCAAGGACCTCGTTGCCCTGCAGAAGGACCTCGTGTCCCTCAACAAGCGCCGCTCCGACCTCGAAGATGTCGAGCTGGAAGTCCTGGAACGCCTGGACTCGCTGCGCCTCCGCCAGGCAACGCAGCAGCAGATCGTCGATGACATCCAGGGTTCCTTCGGCGTCATCCGCGCCGAACTGGACGAGCAGCTGGCCGAGATCGCCACCGAGGCCACGGTGGTACGCGCCAAGCGAGCCGAGTTCGCCGAAGGACTGGACGCCGGGATGCTGGCGATTTACGAGAAGACCCTGGCCAAGCGGGGTGTCGGCGCCGCCCGGCTCTTCCACGGCACCTCGGAAGGCTCCGGCATGCACCTCAGCCCGGGCGACCTTGCCGAGATCAAAGCCGCGGCCGAGGACGACATCGTGTTCTGCCCCGATTCCGGCTGCATCCTGGTCCGCTCCGCCGAGTGGGTCTAGCCGCCGCCTCGTCAGCCCAACTGACCCGCATTTGTTGTCGTTTGGAGCGCTCCAAACGACAACAAATGCGAGCTAGTTGGGGCTTATGGAACTAGTTGGGCAGGACGATGTTGAGGGTATGCGGCTTCCGGGCCGTGCCTTCGACGAGTTCCGCGGCCCACTTCTCGGCCGCGGCCTTCTGCAGCTGCGCGGGCGTCCCCGGAGCCTTGCCCCGGCGGCTCAGCAGGTGCCGCGCCAGCTCCCCGCGGGTGTGCTTGGCGAAGTGGCTGACCACCTTGCGCACGCCGTTGACCTCGGTGAAGACGTTGACCGCGACGGTCTGCGGCGGCGGGGGAGTCCACGCGGCGGCGTAGGTGCTGGAGCGGCAATCCACCAACAGCTCACCTTCCGTTGCGGCCAGCAGTGCCTCGTTGAGCTGCGGTTTCCAGAACGAGGCCAGCCGTCCGACGTCGGGAAGTGCGGTGCCCATCGACAGACGGTACGCGGGCACCCGGTCGGCGAAGCGGATGGCACCCCAGAGTGCTGAAATGACCAGCACGGACTCGTCCGCCTTGCGGCGCTGCGCCGCGGTCAGGGAGTCATAGCCCAAGGCGTCGTACAGCACCCCGGAATAGACCTGGTGTGCCGGCGCCGCCGGTTCGGCATGCAGCCGCGTGTTGCGTTCGACGTCGGCCCGCAGTGAGGCGCCGACGCCCAGGAGCGCGAGGGCGTCCTCGTGAGCGCTGACCGTGCCGAGGGCTTCGAGGACCTTCGCACGGTACGTATTGAGTCCGGGAAAACTCAGGGAGGCCCACTCGACGGCGTCGCCGCCCACGGCGGGGGTCTTGCCTTCGGAGGGCGGCAGCAGAATCAGCACCGTCCAATCTTACCGGTGGCTGGACGTCCGCAGACCCTCCAAAGGCGCCGGCTCAGCCGAGGTGCCGGCCCAGGAAGGAGACCACGTCCGGCAGGATGGACCGCCAGTAGTCTTCGTCGTGCCCGCCGGGCTGGAAGCCGCCCTCGATCCGGCCGGGGAGGGCGCTGACGTAGGCCTGGACTGTGGGGAGAAGATCATCGTCGGTACCGCAGTCGATCCTCTTGGGCAATGCCTCCAGCTGCGGCCGGAGAGCGAAGACGTCATTTGCCGCGAAATCCTCCGGGCTGTCGAAGGCACCGTCCAGGCCGACGTCGTACTCGCTCCAGACGGCGGGGCTCATGGCGGCTACGCCCCGGAGTCCGGCGACCTTCCCCTGTGAGGCGAGGAGCAGCACGCCGAGTCCTCCCATGGACAGGCCGAAAAGGCCGAGCTTGCCGGTGTCGAACCCTTGGCTTGCCAGGAGCGGGATGAACTCCGCCAGCAGCATCGCCTGGGTATCCGTACCGTCCGCGCGCGCGTGCCACCAGGTGTCGCCGCCATCCACGGAGGCTATAGCGAAGGGCGGGCCGCCATCAGCGAGGTGCCGCTGCAGTACCGCCTGGGCGCCGAGGACATCGAAGATGAAACGGTTGCTGCTGCCGGTGCCGTGCAGGAACACGGCCACGGGGAGCTTTTGTTGCCCGGCCAAGCCGGACGGCACCGGCGCGGCCACCGACCACCCGGTGGAGGTGCCCGGCCGGAAGCCTGAGACGAAGGAACCGGATGTGACCTCCACCTGCGGACGCGGGTCGACGGTCGCCGTCGCCGGGTCTCCCGGATTGGCCGCCGTCGGCTTTGCGGTCAGCCCGTCGGTCGCCGGGTCTGCCGTAGGCTTGGCCGCAGCAGCGCATGACGCCAGCGCGGTGGCGCCCAGCAAGCCGGCTCCGAGCTCCAGCATCCGCCGGCGTCCAAGCAACGGCCAGTCCATAGTCTGATCATAGGCATGGAGGCTACCCGGCACACGAGTAGTTCTACCCTCCTACGCCGCCTTAATCGGGGTGGCGGACGCAGATGCCGAGGTTTGGGCCGCCTGGGCTGCCTTGTTTTCGCGCGCCAGGAAAGCAGCGAGCTCTGCAATGGTGCTCATCATGGGTGCAGGGAAGACTACAGTCGAATTCTTGTCCACCGCGATTTCCACCAGGGACTGCAGATTCCGCAGCTGCAGGGCAAGCGGGTGGGCCATCATGGTGTCCGAGGCGTCTCCGAGGGCGGCGGCGGCGATGGACTCGCCCTCGGCGGCGATGATCTTCGCCCGCTTCTCCCGCTCAGCCTCCGCCTGGCGGGCCATGGCGCGCTTCATGCTCTCCGGGAGCTGGATGTCCTTCAGCTCCACCAGGGTGACTTGGACGCCCCATTCCAGGGTGAGGGCATCCAGGATTTCCCGGATATCGCTGTTGATGCGCTCGGTCTCGGACAGCGTCTGGTCCAGGCTGTGCCGGCCGACAACTTTCCGCAACGTGGTCTGGGCGATCTGGTTGATGGCCGCCGCCACGTTTTCGATCGCCACCACGGATTTCACGGCGTCGATCACCCGGTAGTACGCCACCGCGGAGATATCGACGCTCACATTGTCCTGGGTGATGATGCCCTGCGACTGGATCGGCATCGTCACGATCCGCAGGCTGACGAGCTGGAGCTTGTCGATCACGGGAATGATGAAGCGCAGCCCGGGCATTCTCACCCCGATGACCCTGCCCAGCCGGAAGAGGACGCCCTTCTCGTACTGGCGCACAATCCGGATGGACATCCGGGCCAGCGTCAGCACGAGCACGACGACGACGATGAGAACGACGATGCCGGTGAGGTCCATGCGGATCCCCTCCTGATTGCCTGAAGTGCCTGCGTTGTGGAGTTTCCCTAGGTCGCTTACCTTGGTTCAATTGTCCCACCGCGGCTTGGAAAAGGCCCCGGAATCGGGACCATGGCTGTCCTCCCAAGCCCCGGCGATCAGCGGTCCCCGGTCCCAGTAGAATGGACAGCGGATGGGTTGACCAGGCGGCCGCGCGTCACGCAAGTGGCTCGAGGAACGTCCGGGCTCCGCAGAGCAGGGTGGTGGGTAACGCCCACTCGGGGTAACCCGCAGGCCAGTGCCACAGAGAACAGACCGCCTGCGTGCCGTGTGTGCCTGCACAGGCGGCAGGGCAGGTAAGGGTGAAACGGTGGTGTAAGAGACCACCAGCTTCCCGGGTGACCGGGAAGGCTAGGTAAACCCCACCCGGAGCAAGGCCAGACAGGGCACGTTTGAGGGCTGCTCGCCCGAGTGTCCGGGTAGGCTGCTGGAGGGCGTCGGCAACGGCGTCCGTAGATGGATGGCCGCTATTCCCGCGCCGGTAACAGCGCGGGAACACAGAACCCGGCGTATCGGTCAACCCATCCATCCACCGCCGCAGGGCTAGCCCAGGTGCAGCTGCTTCGAAAGCTCCCAGGGGTCGTCGGTGAAGACACCGTCGGCGCCGTCGCTGCGCAGGCGGGACGCGGTGGCGTCGTCGTTGACCGTATAGGGCCACACCGTCAGCCCGGCATCCTTGAGCTTGCGCAGGTAGTCGGCCCTGATGCTTTTGTTCGGTCCCACATGGTCTATCCCGGCAGCGCGGACCTCGGCCGGATCAGGCTCCTCGCCCTCGCGCAGCAGGTACAGGACCTGCAGCCCGGACTTGGCCAGGGTCTGGGCAACCGGGTAGCTGAACGACTGGACAATCACTGTGTCCTGGACGCCGCGCCTGAGGATCGAGTCGGCAAACGCTGCCAGGTCGATAGCCGGATCCTTCACTTCCGGCACCAGGACACTGCGTCCGCCGTACTCGTCCAGCATGGCTTCCCAGGTGGTGGGAGAACCCTCGGCGCCTCCCCGCGGGTTCTTGATGTGCGCCGCCTTCCATTGCTCCAGGGTGATGTCCGCCGGGCTGCCGGTCACGCCGGACATGGTCCGGTCCACGGTGTCGTCATGCAGCGGCACGAGGGTCCCGTCCCTCAGCGGCCGCAGATCCGTCTCGATCGGGAACGCCGTCTTGCTGACGGCTTCGAAGGCTTCCGCGGACGATTCCGGATACACCAGTGAGCCGCCGCGGTGCGCCACCAGCGTGAAGCCGGCCGCGGCCTGGTCCCTAGCGGAAGAGGCTGGGGCGGAAGAGGCTGGGGCGGAGGACGACGAGGCGGACGGCGTCGGCTCTGCAGCCGCGGACGACGACGGCGTTGCCGCCGGCTGTTGCGCGGCGCAGCCGGTACACAGCAGCAACGCGAGCCAAAGGGCCCAACGCTTGACCATCGCCTCAGCGTAGCGGGTTGCGCCCTTCCCGTGTGAGTGATTTCACGCGTAACGGGGCACCGGCCGCCGCGTTGCCGACTTAGAATGGATAGCGAACGTAGAAGTTCTGCCACCGGGTCTGCGTTTGCGGCCGGTGGTTTTTCTTTGCGCCACACGCAGGCGCCCGGGGTGGACCGAATCCCCGGCGAAACCCAGGTTCCGGACACCCTCCGGCGGCCGACTTCCACATACGAGGACGTATGTGGTGGATTTTAGGAAGGTAGTTCTGTGAGCCAGACGTCAGATTCTTGTCTTGATACGTGGATGGGCCGCGAGGCGCTCGCCGAGGCCATGATCCCGGTGATTGGCCGGCTGTACCGCGAGAACAACGTGGTGACGAGCATCCATGGTCGGAGCCTGATCAACAAGTCCACCATGAATATCCTCAAGGCGCACCGCTTCGCCCGCCGGATGAGCAAGGAAGAACTCCGCCTCGAGGAGACCGCCCCGCTGCTGGACGCCCTGACGAAGCTTGATCTCGGCGCGGCGGCTATCGACATCGCCCGCCTCACCGAGAAGTACCGTGCCGAGGGCGATGGCGTCAGCTTGGATGAGTTCCTGCGCGAGGAACTCGCCGAGGTCGTCGGGAAGCGCGGCGGCGACGACCGCACCAGCACCGACGTCGTCCTCTACGGATTCGGCCGCATCGGCCGGCTCCTGGCCCGCCTCCTGATCGAAAAGGCAGGCGGCGGGCACGGCCTGCGTCTGCGCGCGATCGTGGTCCGCCGCGGTTCGGACAACGACCTGGCCAAGCGCGCCAGCCTGCTGCGCCGAGACTCCGTCCACGGCTCTTTCGAAGGCACCATCAAGGTGGACCTCGAGAACGACACCATCACGGCCAACGGCGTCCAGATCCAAGTCATTTACTCGGACAACCCCGCCACGGTGGACTACACCGCCTACGGCATCCATGACGCACTCATCGTCGACAACACGGGACGCTGGCGCGACGCGGAGGGCCTGTCCCAGCACCTGCAGAGCAAAGGCGCCTCCCGCGTGCTCCTCACCGCTCCGGGCAAGGGCGAGCTGAAGAACATCGTGCACGGCATCAACCAGGGCACCATCACCGACTCGGACAGGATCGTCTCGGCCGCTTCCTGCACCACCAACGCCATCACCCCGGTCCTGAAGGCGATCAACGACCGTTACGGCGTGGTGCACGGCCACGTGGAAACTGTCCACTCCTTCACCAACGACCAGAACCTGATCGACAACTTCCACAAGGGCGACCGCCGCGGACGCTCGGCCGCGCTGAACATGGTCATCACCGAAACCGGTGCCGCCAAGGCCGTTGCGAAGGCCCTGCCCGAACTGCTCGGCAAGCTCACGGGCAGCTCCATCCGCGTCCCCACCCCGGACGTGTCCCTGGCCATCCTCAACCTGAGCCTGGAAAACGGCACCACCAAGGATGAGGTCAACGACTACCTGCGGGAAATGTCGCTGCATTCGGGGCTGCGCAAGCAGCTCGACTACATCGATTCTCCTGAGGTTGTCTCCACGGACTTCGTCGGTTCCCGCCGGGCAGGCATCGTCGACGGACTGGCCACCATCTCCAACGACAAGAACCTCGTCGTCTACGTCTGGTACGACAACGAGTTCGGCTACAGCTGCCAGGTTGTCCGCGTCATGGAGGAAATGGCCGGTGTGAACCCGCCGTCGTTCCCCGCCAAGGATGCGGCTTCGATCCTTGCCGCCGCCGGTCTGCCTGCCGGCGTCTGACGCCGGCGGCTTCGCTGCACGCCCCTGACCGGGACTTATTGTTCCTTTCCCGGCCGATGCTCTGGAATCGGCCGGGAAAGGGAACCACAATGGAGCCATGGAACAGAACTCGGCTGTGGAGCACGAAACCACCCTGGAACGCGCGCTGGATATCGCCCGCCGGAACGTCAAGGAAGCAAAGCGTCTCCTTGATGATGCCCTCGCCAAGCACAATGCCGGCGAGATCGACGACGCAAGGGTCAAGCAGCTCGAGGAGCTGATGGACCTGGCCAACGAGGACCTCGTGCGGGTGATGAAGGAGAACTAGCAGGGCACTTGTCCTCCACATTGTGGAGAACGCCCTGAGCGTCGGGGGTCTGCCCTAGGATTCTGGGGTGCAGCCAGAACGAACCGCTCCGGAGCTCAATGACCGCGCCGGGTCATGACGGTCACCTGGGCGGATTTCCGCCGGGCGCGACGCCGGTCCCGCCAGGCCTGGGCCCTGCTGGCCGCCGTGGCTATCGTTCTGGCCGGTGGATTGGGCTGGTTCTTCACCAGCGGACAGTTCGCCGCCATGGAGCCGCCGGCCGCCGGACCCAGCGAGGCGCCGGTCCTGGCGAAGGGCTGGATGACGGCCGTGCACTCCGTGCACCCTGTTCCGCCGGGCGCTGCGGCTGCTGCGCTGGACACGCTGCCGGTCAAGGGCCGGGCGGCGAGCGGCAACTACGACCGCGCCGCCTTCGGCCAGGCCTGGCTGGACGTAGACCGCAACGGCTGCGATACCCGCAACGACATCCTCCGCCGCGACCTGCCGGACGCTCAATTCACCGAAGCCTCCCGCTGCCGGGTGGCCGCCGGGACATTGCAGGAACCGTACACCGGACAGCTCATCGCCTTCCGCAGGGGCGCCGAGAGCAGCAAGGCCGTGCAGATCGACCATGTCGTGGCACTTGGCGACGCCTGGCAGAAAGGCGCGCAACAGCTGACGGCCCAGCAGCGCGAGCACCTCGCGAATGATCCGCTGAACCTCATCGCCGTGGACGGCCAGGCGAACCAGGACAAGAGTGCGTCCGACGCCGCCACCTGGCTGCCCCCGAACAAGGCCATCCGCTGCCATTACGTCGCCCGGCAGATTTCGGTCAAGGCGGCCTACCGGCTGTGGGTCACGCCGGCGGAGAAGGAGGCGATGAAACGGATCCTCACGTCGTGCCCTGAGCAACAGACGATCGTTCCGCGCCGGGTCCGCTGAGGGGCCGGGAAGCGGGGTTGACGGTACTCAATTGACTTGCTCAGTAGACTGCAGCATGGACATTGTGAGATACGTTACGCCGTTGCTTGGCACCTGGCAGGGAGAAAACCGCTCCCGGATCATGCCGACGGACGACTAACAGGACTCGGCGGCCACCGCCACAGTGAGGGTGACCGCGGCGCACTTCGCGAGCGCCGCCTACACCTGGTCAGACGGTGAGAGCCCACAGGAAGGTCTGCTGCTCCTGGCCGGCGGACCGTCCGACGCGGAGCCGGCCACCGCCGTGTGGGTGGACTCCTGGCACACGGGCCGGGCACTGATGCAGTTCTCCGGGACCGTGGGCGGGGACGGTGTCCTCCGGCTCAACGGCTCCTACGCGGCGCCGACCGGCCCGGACTGGGGCTGGCAGATCCACATCCACCCGGGGGAGGGCCGGGGCGGACGCCTCACCATGCACAACGTCGTCCCAGGTGAGGACCCCTATCAGGTGGTGGAGCTGGTACTCGAACGGTAGGGTACCGGCATGGACATCATCCTCGTACCCGGATTCTGGTTGGACGCCTCGTCGTGGGAGGAGGTCACCCCGCCGCTCACCGCGGCCGGGCACAAGGTCTACCCGCTGACGCTGCCGGGCCTGGAGTCGGCCGATGCGCCGCGCGCCGGCATCGGCCTGCGCACCCACATCGACGCCGTCGTGGCGAAGATCGATTCCTTCGATGCACCTGTGGTCCTTGTGGGCCACTCCGGCGGCGGCGCCATCATCCACGGCGCCGTCGATGCCCGCCCGCACCGGGTGGCCCGGGCAATCTACGTGGACAGCGGCCCGCTCGCCGACGGCGGTCTCATCAATGACGAGCTGCCGGCCGACGGCGACGGAATTCCGCTGCCGCCGTGGGAGCTGTTCGACGACGACGACCTTGTCGACCTGACCGACGAGCTGCGGGCCATGTTCCGCGCCCGCGCCATCCCGCAGCCTCGCGGCGTAGCCCAGGACCGGCAGCAGCTCAGGGATGAACACCGCTTCGAGGTTCCGGCCACCGTCATCGCCTGCGAATTTCCGTCCTCCCTGCTGTCGGAAATGATCGCCGGGGGCCACCCGTACGTGGCTGAACTCGGGAGGATCCGCGACGTCGAATACGTGGATCTGCCCACGGGACACTGGCCCCAGTTCACCCGGCCGGCGGAGCTCGGCGCCGCGATTCTTGCCGCCGTCGACCGCTCGTCGTGAAGGGGTTCAGACCCACGGAGCTGCAGGGCCGCGCTAGCTGGCCGGCCGTCGTCGGCTCTCAGTGCCCGAACGGGTCCGGATCCACGCCAGGCATCCAGATCAGCCCGGGGACGCCCCAGCCGCTTTTCTTGGCCTGCTTCATGGCCTTGCGGGCGTAGCGGTCGATCAGCCGGTTGACATACAGCTTGCCGTCGAGGTGGTCGTACTCGTGCTGGATCAGCCGGGCGAACCAGCCTGTTGCCTCGAAGTCGACCGGTCTGCCGTCGCCGTCGAAGCCCTGCACCCGGGCCCACTCGGCGCGCTTCAGCGGGTACTGCCCGCCGGGAAAGGACAGGCAGCCCTCTTCTTCCTCGTCAGGGTCCGGCAGTGCGCCGGAGATCTTGGAGAGGGTCAGCACCGGGTTGACCACGACGCCGGATGGCGGCGCGCCGTCGTCGTTCTCGTACCTGTACACGAAGAGCCGCTTGCCCACCCCGACCTGGGGCGCAGCCAGACCGACGCCGTTGGCGGCGTCGTTGGTCTCGAACATGTCCGCGATCAGGGTGCGGAGTTCGTCGTCGAAGGCGGCGACTTCCGCGGCCCGGCGGTGCAGCACGGGCTCGCCCCAGATCGTGATTGGCAGAACGGTCATCTCAGGTGTTTTCCTCTAATGCTTGCTGGCTGGTCGCTTCCGGAACGTCAGCCGGCGATGGTGCGGCCGACGACGTCGCGCATGATTTCGTTGGTGCCGCCGAAAATGGTCAGCAGCCGGGCGGCGAGGTAGGCCTGGGCCACGGGGTATTCCAGGATGTAGCCGTACCCGCCGTGCAGCTGGAGGCAGCGGTCCGTGATGGACTTGGCGCGCTCGGAGGCCCACAGCTTTGCGCGGGCGGCGGAAGCTGCGTCGAGTTCTCCGGCGTTGAAGGCAAGGATCGCCTGGTCGACGTAGGCTTCGGTGACCTCGACCTCGGTGAGGATATCGGCGAGCTCGAAGCGGCTGTTCTGGAAGTCGATGATCCGCTCACCGAAGGCGTTGCGTTCCTTCGTGTAGCGGACGGTCGCCTCGTACATGGCGCGGACGACGGCGGAGCTGGCGGTGGCGATGGCGAGCCGGCCCTGGGGGAGCTGTTCGGCGGCGTACTGCAGGCCCTTGCCTTCCTCACCCACGAGATCCGCGTGCGGGACCCGGACGTTGTCGAAGAACAGTTCCGCGGTATCCGAGGCCTTGAGGCCCATCTTGTCCAGCTGCTTGCCGGTGTTGTAGCCCTCGCCCTTCTGGACCATGAACAGGGAGAACGAGTCGCGGTTTCCCCGTCCGGTGCCGCCGTCGGTCCGGGCCAGGACCAGGGACGCGTCGCCGGAAATGCCGTTGCCGATGAAGGTCTTCTGGCCGCTGATCAGCCAGTCGCCGCCGTCGCGCACGGCCTTGGTGCGGATGCCGCGCAGGTCCGAGCCGGCGCCGGGTTCGGTCCAGGCGATGGAGGTGATGATCTCGCCGGACACCATGCCGGGCAGCCACCGGCCCTTGAGATCATCGGAACCATAGGCCAGCAGATGGGGGAGGACCATGTCGTCGTGCAGGTGGAAGGCCAGGCCCACGGCGAGGTGGTTGCTCTTGGCGAATTCCTCGTCGAGTACAGCCCGGTAGCGGTAGTCGTCCATGCCCAGGCCGCCGAATTCCTCCGGGACCGCGAGGCCCAGCAGGCCCTGCTCGCCGGCCGCAGTCCACAGCTCCCGGGACATCATGTGGTCCTTGTCCCACTGGGCGTAGTGCGGGGCGACCGCGCGCGCGTTGAATTCGGCGGCCATTTCCCGGAACATCTCGTGGTCTTCTTCAAAGAGCTTGCGCCTCATTGCGGGTCCTTCCGTTGACAGATCCTGGGATGCCACTGCACAAGTAAACAACTGCACAGGCAAACAACTGCACAGACGACAAAGGCCGCACCGGTTATCCGGTGCGGCCTTTGTCTAAGGTCGGACAATTCTGCCGTCCTTCATGAGGGTGAGCGACGGGGGTTGAACCCGCGACCTCCTGGACCACAACCAGGCGCTCTGCCAACTGAGCTACGCCCACCATGTGCCCGGCCATGCCCTCCGGCGAACCGGCTGGCTGAAAAGGCAACGACAAATAGCTTACCTGCTGTTCGGGGCTGCTTTCGCCATTTTTGGGGTTTTCGGCAAAATTTTCCGTCAAACGTGGCGCAGATTACTCCGGGGCTACTCCGCGGCGGCTGATTCTGCCGTTCCCATGACCTTCCTGGCGATCCGCTGCGCGGTGGCGCTGTCCGGTCCGGGGGCGGGAACAAAGACGGCCTCGCGGTAGTAGCGCAGCTCGTCGATGGAATCCTGGATGTCCCCGAGGGCGCGGTGGCCGCCAAGCTTGGCGGGGGACTGGAAGTAGGACCGCGCATACCAGCGCCGGGACAGCTCCTTGATGGTGCTTACGTCGATGACCCGGTAATGCAGGTGTTCCACCAGCTCCGGCATGTCCCGGACCAGGAAGACGCGGTCGGTTCCCACCGAGTTGCCGCCCAGCGGCGCCTTCTTGGGGTCCGGCACCCACTGCTTGATGTAGTCCAGCACCATGGCCTGGGCTTCGGCCATCGTCTTGCCGTGCGGCAGCTCCTCCAGCAGCCCGGAGCGGGTATGCATGTCGCGCACGAAGTCGCTCATCTGGGCAAGCGCGGCGTCGTCCGGCTTGATGACGACGTCGACGCCGTCCCCCAGGATGTTGAGCTCGGAGTCGGTCACCAGGGCGGCCACCTCGATGAGGGCATCGTTCCTGGTGTCCAGGCCGGTCATTTCGCAGTCGATCCAGACGATGCGTTCGTTAGTTATAGGCACGCGCCCAGCCTACCGTTTCGTCGCCGTAGAGCCGTCCGGTGCTAGGATTTCGGGTACGCGGCCGTCGAATTTTTTCGTCATCGCGGCGTGCCCCGGGCCATTTCAAACGGCCGGCTGCGGGCGGATTTCAGCCCCACAAGAGATTGGACGATCCTGAGATGACGGCGCCTGTACCTGCGGCGGGGAAAACGGCCGCCGGTACGTCCCGCACCGCCCAAACGGCAGCTGTTGCCGACGTGGACAACGCCCGTTCCCCCCTCCTGGCCGGATTCGTCGGATCAGTGTTCATGGCGATCGGTTCGCTCGGCGTCGGCTGGCTCGCGCCGGCCTCCGAACTCCGCAGGGTTCCGCTGTTCATCTGGCTGCGGACGGAGTCAGTCGGCGTCGCCCTGAGCATCGTCCTCCTTGCCATCGGCGGGATGCTGCTGGTCCGGGCCTGGCTGCGGCTGGGCCAGCGGGTGCGCGTCTGGGGGGCGGATGCCCGCACGGCGACGCTGCAGGCAGTGGTGGCCTGGGGGCTTCCCCTGATGTTCTCCGTGCCGCTCTTCAGCCGGGACGTGTACGCCTACATCGGCCAGGGCCGCCTGATGGTGGAGGGCTTCAACCCCTACGAAAACGGCATCTCGGCGCTGTCCAACTACTTCCAGCTCGGTGCCGACAGGATGTGGACCGAGGCGCCCGTCCCGTACGGCCAGCTTTTCCTCTGGATCGAGCAGTTCGTCGTCTGGTCCACGAACGTGCACCCGGAAGCCAGCATCATGCTGTTCCGGCTCGCGGCGCTGGTCGGGATCGTGCTCTGCATCATCTACGTGCCCAAGCTCGCGGAACTTCATGGCGTCAACCCGCACCGTGCGCTGTGGTTGACCGCCGCCAACCCGCTGTTCCTCACCAACTTCATCGCCAGCGTCCACAACGACGCCCTGATGATCGGCCTGGCCCTCGCAGGCCTCTACTACTGCGCCACCCGACGGGTCATCTTCGGACTGGTCCTCGTGACGCTGTCCATCTCGGTCAAGCCGATCACCATCGTCTTCCTGCCGTTCATCGGCCTGCTGTGGGCGGGTAAGAACGCCAGCTGGCCGCGGAAGGTCGTCTTCTGGGGACTCACGGCCGGGATCAGCCTGGCGCTGCTCTACGCCATGAGCCTGGTCAACGGCTTCGGCTTCGGCTGGATCAACGGACTGTCCGCGCCGGGCAGCATCTGGATCTGGTACGCCCCGATCGGCCTGCTCGGCCTCGTCGTCGCCTCCATCTTCAACGCTGTCGGGCTCGATGGCTGGGGGCTGGCCAAGTGGGTGTACGACGCCGGCAAACTGCTTGCGCTCGGGATCGTCGCCTGGCAGATCTTCCGCGGGGACCACGACCGCCTGATGCGCCGGCTCACGCTGGCGTTCGCCGCCGTCGTCGTCCTGGCCCCGATGATCCAGTCCTGGTATGTCGTCTGGCTCATTCCGCTGTTTGCCGTCACCGGCATCCGGGATGACTGGCAGGTCAAGGCACTGTACTTCATCGTGTCCTTCTTCATGGTGTACGCGATCTCGGACCAGCTGGAAGTCTTCCCGTACCTGCAGACCGCTGACCTGGGACTGGCCCTCGCACTGGCACGCAACGCCGCGGCCATCATCGCGCTGCTCTTTGCCCTGTACCTGATCTTCCTGGACCCGAAGACCAAGATGCTGTTCAGCAAGCAGGAGGAACCTGTCACCACCCGGCCCGTCATCTAATCCGCCGGCAACTTACCTCAGGGCAGGTTCCGGAGGGCTTCCTTGCGCGAGAGTGCGCTGAGCTCCTGCCCGTGCCGCTCAACGAACGTTCGGACCCAGTCCGGTTCCGTTCCGGAGTAGTCGCGCAGCGCCCAGCCGATCGCCTTCCGGATGAAGAATTCCCGGTCTACCAGGTTCGCCTCGATGACGTCCCGGAGCAGGGCGGCGTCGGTCGCGGCTTTCGCGCCCAGCTGCGCCGTGATCGACGCCCGCCGGATCCAGAAGTCCTCGTCCGTACTCCAGCGGCGGAGCACCGGGGTGAGGTCTTCCCGGTGTGCCTGCAGCAGGGCGCACAGCCGGTGGGAAACCCCGTCCACGAGATCCCACCACGCCCCGCTGCGGATGATTTCCTCGTACACCGGCAACATGCTGAGCTCGCCGGCGGCCAGCCTGAGCCCGGTCAGGTCGATGGCGGCATACCGTTCCTCACGCCAGCTCGCGCCGCGCCACAGTTCCAGCACCGTCGATTTCAGCTCCCCAAGGGGGCCGGGCGGCAGCTCCGCGGCGGCGGCCTTGACGATCCGGCGGACTTCCGGCACCCGCACGCCGAGGGAAGGCATCTCCGATTTCATGTAGGCCTGCGCCCCGGCGGCCCGGACGGGATCGGCGGCGGCCCGCAGCCGGGAGCGGATGGCGTCGGTCAGTTCAGCGTTGGCCATGAGCCCACTTTAGCCACGGCCACCGTGGCTCTCGAGTTCCCGGTGGCTCTAGAGTTGAAGCCATGTCGATGATCAAGAGTCCCGCCGAGATTGCCCTGATGCGCGAAGCCGGCCGGGTGGTGGCGAACACGCTGGCGACGGTCCGGGAAGCCGCCGCCGTCGGAGTGTCCCTGAAGGAACTGGATTCGGTGGCCGCGGCGACGATCGCCGGTGCCGGAGCGACCCCGGCGTTCCTGAACTACAAGCCGCGCTGGGCCTCCGTGCCGTTTCCCGGTGTGATCTGCACGAGCGTCAATGATGCCGTGGTGCACGGCATTCCCAACGATTACCGGCTGCAGGACGGCGACCTGCTCAGCGTCGACTGCGGCGCCTTCCTCGAGGGCTGGTGCGGGGACGCGGCCGTCAGTTTCATCGTGGGCGCGGCCGATCCGGTGGACCAGGCCCTGATCGATGCCACGGACGCCGCCCTGGCGCGGGGCATTGACGCCGCCCGGACCGGGAACAAGATGGGGGACCTGGGCTACGCGATCGGCGGGGCGTCACGCCGCGCAGGCTACGGGCTGCTCGCCGACCACGGCGGCCACGGGATCGGCAAGACCATGCACGCCGAACCGCACGTTCCCAACGACGGCAGGCCGGGCCGGGGCATCAAGCTGACCGAGGGGCTGGTCATCGCGATCGAGCCGATGCTGATCCTGGGCGGCCAGGACGACTACTTCCACGACGACGACGAGTGGACCCTCCGCTCGGCGAACGGCCGCCGCGCCGCCCACAGCGAGCACACCGTGGCGATCACGGCGGACGGACCGGTCATCCTGACCCTGCCGTAGGGTTTGCCGACGGCCCAGGGCACCGCGCCTGGCCGCCAGCCCGTCGGAGTGGCGGCCGCACGGCGATGCCTCAGCGGCGTCCCTTGGGCCTGACGCGCCGGCGGTGGGCGGCGAGCCGGAGCTGGATGATGCGGGCGGCGCCGGCAATGGCGACAAGCACGCCCCCGCCGACCGCCGCGATGAACAGGGCGACGCCGAGCGCTACAGCTCCCTGCAGGCCAAAGAACCTCACCTGGACATAGTCCTGGTTCTGCAGGATGAACGCGATCAGCAGGATCAGCACCACCAGGGCGCTGGCGACGGCGGCCCAGACCATTCCCGCGCGGGTGACCTGGCGGGGTTCTGTTCCGCCGGCACGGCGCGCCGGTGCTGCCCTGTCCGCGCTGTCAGTCCTGTCTGCCCTGGCCGTCCTGCCTGCCCTGGCCGGGCGCGGCGTTCCGACGGTGGCCGGCGACCGGTCCGGGACCATCGGGGCGCCGTCGGCCGGAGGCTGCGTAGGGTGGCCATCCTCGGGGTATCCGGAGGCGCCGGCGGTTTCAGGCTGCCGGGCCGTCGCTGGTTCATTGGGGTCGAATCCCCGGGGTGTCTCGGTCATGGCGGCCTTACCTTTCACGAGTCTTCCCGCCTGGCGGGAAGAGCGGCTCGACACCGATGCGGCGTCGGTTGTGACAAGGTGCCCGGGCTCCTCCGGCCCCTGCCGCACCCTCGCGCGCCTCCGGATCAGGCGGACTGCACGATCCCAATGATGTTGCCTTCGCTGTCTTTGAAGAATGCCGCTTGCCGGCCATCAACCTCGGCAACCCCGTCGACGGTTTTGAACCCAGGACGGTCGTATTCCTCGAACACGAGCCCGTTGCCCCGGAGCGCCGCCATCTCCGCGGTCAGGTCGGACACCTGGAATCCCATCTGCGTGTGCCCGCCGCGGTCCGGGTTGGGGGTGGCGTACAGGACGAAGCCGGACCCGCCGGCAGCCTCATAACGGAATCCGCCGCTGGTTTCCTCGACTGGCTTTAATCCCAGCTTCTCCTGATACCACTGTTTCGCCCGTTCCAGATCCAGCGCTGGCAAGGTCGTATGGACCAAGGATTCACCCAACATTTTTCGCCTCCATAGTGGAAGGAACTCGGCCGATCGGCCTATGGCGCATTTTAGTCTCGGGCGGCCTGCACCGGTAGCGAATCTTGCAGCTGTTGGCACCCGTGATGCCACGGTATAACGTCGCAGCCAAGGGATGTCTGGCGGAAGAGGCGCGGCCGTGACCATCGTGGACAACGCCGTGTACGTGGACGGTTACCGGACTGCGGACCCGGAGGGTTTGGACGAGACGTTCTTCGTCTTACGGCAGCGCCAGGGAATGGCCTGGATCGGGCTCTACCGGCCGGATGCGGAGGAACTCCGTTCGGTCGCCGATGAATTCGACCTCAGCCATCTGGCTGTGGAGGATGCGCTCGCCGGTCACCAGCGGGCGAAGCTGGAACACTACGGCGAGACCCTCTTCCTGGTGCTGCGGCCGGCGCGTTACCTCGACGACGTGGAGAAGGTTGAGTTCGGCGAGATCCATGTCTTTACCGGTCTGGACTTTGTTGTCACGGTCCGCCGTGCCGAAGCACCGGACCTCGCGCGGGTGCGCCGGCGGATGGAATCCGAACCGGAGTTCCTGGCCCTCGGGCCGCACGCTGTGCTTTACGCGATTCTGGACCAGGTGGTCGATGAGTACGAGCCGGTTGCTGCCGGCTTGGAGAACGACGTCGATGAAATCGAAGACGACCTCTTCGCAGCAGACCCGGGCGTGTCGCGCCGGATCTACGAACTCTCGCGCCAAGTCATCATGTTCCAGCGCGCGACGGCCCCTCTGACAGGGATCCTGCAGTCATTGATGGTGGAGTCATCGGACCATCATCCGGACCCGGAGCTGCAGGACCACTTCCGGGACGTCCTGGACCACGTCCTGCGGCTGAGTGAACGGATCACGGCCTTCCGGGCACTGCTTCAGAATGCGCTCGCCGTCAACGCGGCCCTGGTGGCGCAGCGGCAGAATGACGAAATGCGATTGCTGACCGAGTCCAGCTACGCCCAGAACGAGCAGGTCAAGCGGATTTCCTCGTGGGCGGCGATCCTGTTCGCTCCGACGCTGATCGGCACCATCTACGGAATGAACTTCCGCGCCATGCCCGAACTCGACTGGGTTTTCGGCTACCCGATGGCGCTGGGACTCATGGTGGCGATGGGCCTGGTGCTGTTTTGGACGTTCAAGCACAACAAGTGGATCTAGTGTCGCGGCCCTGACCTGTGCGGAAAAAATCCGGCAGGCCAGAGCCGCGCTCTGGTGCCCCAGGAGGGAATCGAACCCCCGACCGGCGGATTAGAAGGCCGCTGCTCTATCCCCTGAGCTACTGGGGCACTGTCGGCGCCGTCCGGCTGCTGCCGGGGGGCGCCTCAAAAAGTTTACAGTGCCCTGCCCCGGAAGGTGGTCAGGTCCACCGGGCGGCTTGTCCACCGTGCCCCGGCTCGTCCCCAACAACCTCGAGGGGCGCTGGTTTTCCACATAGCGTCTGTGCGGCCTCCCCGCCGGGCGTCCGCTGTCCGAAGCTGAAGTTGCCCGCTAGGGCACGACAATTCGAGACAGGACATGAGAATGAGTGACAACATCACGGTCCGTGGCTTCGTTGCCTCGGAGATCAGAAGTTCGACCACGCCTGGTGGCGTGGCCACAGCGTCATTCCGGCTGGGTTCCACCGAGCGGCGCTACGACCGCGCCTCCAACGCATGGATCGACGGGAACACGAATTGGTTTACGGTCCAGGGGTACCGGCAGTTGGCGGGGAACATCGGCTGCAGCATCAAGAAGGGCCAGCGCGTCGTCGTTGTGGGGCGGCTGAAGATGCGGAGTTGGGAAAAAGATGGGCGGATCTACCATGTGGCGGAAATCGACGCCGAATCCGTCGGCCATGACCTCATGTGGGGATCCGCGAACTTCACCCGTATGGCCGGGGCCAGTGTCCAAGCCGCCGCCGCCCCAGTCGCAGCGTCCGCAGTCGATGACGGGAGCCACAACCAGCATCTGCCGGAGGACGGCGCGGACGATCACGGGGCTGATGAAGGGGCTGACTCCCACACCATGTTCATCGACGACGCGGGCGGCGAGGCGGAGGAGGTGGACGAGGAGACCGGCGAACTGAAAGCGGCCGCAGCCTGATCCCGGGCCGCATGGCAGAATTGCCGGGTGATGTGGGCCAGCGTGAACATGCGGGAGACGGCGCCCAGGGGAGGGATGCCGATCCTCCCTGACGGACGCTTAGGACGCATCCCCGGGTACCGGCTCGCGGCATCTCTCGGAATTTTCGCGCTGTGCCTTCTGTCAGCGGCCGGCTGCTCGGCGGGCAAGGGCGCAGGCACGAGCAGTGCCACGCCGCCCGCGGCCGGGGCGGCCTCCGCGCCGGAGGTGCCGGCCCCGGTGGGCGGCGCGCCGGCGTCCGCCCCAAACCCCAGCGCTGGGTCAATGGCCGGGTCCATGTCCCCGGCCACGCCGGCTGCGAAGACCAGGCTGGAGGCGGCCCTGCGACAGGTTGCCGGCGGCGGAAAACCCGGCACGGAACAACTCCGAGACGCGGTGACTGCGGCGGGCTTCCCTGCCGGGGACATTCAAGTCACCGCAAGCCGCACGCCCACGGGTCTCGACGCCGACGCGGTCGAAATCGCGGTGAGGGAAGGCGATGACTGCATCGTCGGCCAGGTCCGGAACGGCACAGTCAACGTCACCGTCCTTCCCGTACTGGCGGACGGACGGTGCCTTGTCGGCGCGGGCGTACCCGGAATGTGAGATATCCGAGCCGAGCCACTAGATTTGTAGGCATGGCGGAATTTATCTACACAATGACCAAGGCCCGTAAGGCTGTTGGCGAAAAACTTATCCTCGACGACGTCAGCATGTCCTTCTTCCCTGGGGCAAAAATTGGCGTCGTTGGCCCGAATGGTGCCGGTAAATCCACCATTCTCAAGATCATGGCGGGCCTGGACACTCCCTCCAACGGAGAAGCCCGGCTCAGTCCCGGTTACACGGTCGGCATCCTGCTGCAGGAGCCGCCGCTGAACGAAGACAAGACCGTTCTTGGCAACGTCCAGGAAGGCGTGGGCGAGATTTACGGGAAGATCCAGCGTTTCAACGCGATCTCCGAGGAAATGGCCAGCCCGGACGCTGACTACGATGCCCTCCTCGAGGAAATGGGCCAGCTGCAGGAGGCGATCGATGCCGCCGATGCCTGGGACCTCGATTCCCAGCTCGAGCAGGCAATGGACGCCCTCCGCTGCCCGCCGGCCGATGCGGATGTCACGCTGCTCTCCGGTGGTGAGCGCCGCCGCGTCGCCCTCTGCAAGCTCCTGCTCCAGAAGCCGGACCTGCTGCTGCTCGACGAGCCCACTAACCACCTGGACGCCGAAAGCGTGCTGTGGCTTGAGCAGCACCTCTCCAGCTACGCCGGCGCAGTCCTGGCCGTCACCCACGACCGGTATTTCCTTGACCACGTCGCCGAGTGGATCGCCGAAGTGGACCGCGGCCACCTCTACCCGTACGAGGGCAACTACTCCACCTACCTGGAGAAGAAGCGCGCCCGCCTGGAAGTCCAGGGCAAGAAGGACGCCAAGCAGGCCAAGCGACTCACCGAGGAACTCGAATGGGTCCGCTCCAACGCCAAGGGCCGCCAGACCAAGTCCAAGGCGCGTTTGGCCCGCTACGAGGAGATGGCTGCCGAGGCGGACCGGACCCGCAAGCTCGACTTCGAAGAGATCCAGATCCCGCCGGGACCGCGCCTGGGCGGTCTCGTGCTGGAGGCGAAGAACCTGCAGAAGGGCTTCGAGGACCGCACTCTGATCGACGGATTGTCCTTCACGCTGCCCCGCAACGGCATCGTGGGCGTCATCGGCCCCAACGGCGTCGGCAAGACCACCCTCTTCAAGACCATCGTCGGGCTGGAGCCCCTCGACGGCGGCGAGCTGAAGATCGGTGACTCCGTCAAGATCTCTTACGCCGACCAGAGCCGCGGCGGCATCGACCCGAACAAGACGCTGTGGGAGGTAGTCTCCGACGGTCTCGACTACATCCAGGTCGGCCACGTCGAAATGCCGTCCCGCGCCTACGTGGCCGCTTTCGGCTTCAAGGGCCCGGACCAGCAGAAGAAGGCCGGGGTGCTTTCCGGTGGTGAGCGCAACCGACTGAACCTGGCACTGACCCTCAAACAGGGTGGCAACCTGCTGCTTCTCGATGAGCCGACCAACGACCTCGACGTCGAGACGCTCAGCAGCCTCGAAAACGCCCTGCTCGAATTCCCGGGCTGCGCCGTCGTGGTCTCGCACGACCGCTGGTTCCTGGACCGGGTTGCCACCCACATCCTCTCCTACGAAGGCGACGAGGAGAACCCCTCCAAGTGGTACTGGTTCGAGGGCAACTTCGAGTCCTACGAGGAGAACAAGGTCGAGCGCCTCGGCCCGGATGCCGCCAAGCCGCACCGCGTGACGCACCGCCGCCTCACCCGCGACTAAGCGCCGCGGCAGTACGCAGAAAGGCCGGCTCCCCGGGGGAGCCGGCCTTTCGTGTATCCCTGGGTCCCAGGGGAGCAGTGCGCCTTAGCCGCGCTCGGCCTTCCGCACCTGGTGCTGCAGCACCTTGGACTGCACGGCGCCCTTGACCTTGTTCTTCAGGTCGGTCGGGACCCTGATCATGCCCTCCTGCGCCACCGTGGCCACGTGCCGGCCGTCGCGGCTGAAGATTTTGCCCGTCGCCAGTCCGCGGGCACCCTGGGCGCTGGGGGACTCCTGGACGTACAGCAGCCACTCGTCAACGCGGACGGGGCGGTGCCACCACATGGCGTGATCCAGGCTGGCCACGGACATCCCCGGCGTAATCCAGCTCATGCCGTGCTGGCGGAGGACGGACTCCAGGATGGTGTAGTCGCTCGCGTAGGCCAGGGCCGAGCGGTGCAGTTCCGGGTCATCAGGCATCGGGCCGAACGTCTTCATCCAGACGGCGTTGCGCGGCTCCTTGTCCCCCTTGGCCGAGACGTAGAGGGCCGGATCGACGTGGCGGATGTCGAAGGGGCGCTCATAGGCCCAGTGCCGGGCCACCGGGTGGTCATACTTGCCGAGCAGGTCGGCCGTGCTGGGCAGCGACTCCGGGTCCGGAATCCCCGACGGCATTTCGGACTGGTGCTCGATGCCCTCGTCCTCGGTCTGGAACGACGCGATCATCGACAGGATGGGCATGCCCTCCTGGTAGGCGTGGACCCGCCGCGCCGAAAAGGACCGCCCGTCCCGCAACCGCTGGACACCGAAGGTGATCGGTTTGTTGGCATCGCCCGGGCGCAGGAAGTAGCCGTGCATGGAGTGCACGCCGCGTCCCGGCTCAACGGTGCGGCTCCCTGCCACCAGGGACTGCGCCAGCACCTGCCCGCCGAAGACGCGCTGCCGTGGCTGCTGCTGCGAGGGTCCCATGAAGATGTCCTCGTCGGTCCGGGCACCCTCCAGCTCACCAAGGTCCAGGAGCTGGATGAGCGAGGAGGTGGGGTCCTGGGTGGGCAGCCCCTGCAATCCGGCGTCGGCGTCAGTCATGGTCTGACTCTAGACGTCACCCCGGCACCGCTCAAAAGAGGCACAGCCGGTAGAGTCCATATTGTGTCTGACGTCCTAACCCAGCCCCTGCAGTTCACCGATCCCCGAGACCTTGCCGACCTGCGCACCTTCGCCGCCCGTGCCAAGTCGATCGACGACGGCGCCATCCGGCTCCAGGCTTCCGGCCCGGTGCTGGCCGCCTACGTGTGTGTGCTGCGGCCGCGGCTGCTGGGGGAATCCACCCCCACCATCCTTGGCCTGCGGACCATGGCGCTGGCGCAGCCTGCCGAGACCGACATGACGGTGCCGCTGTCGGCGGTGCTGGACCGGCTGGCGCGGGCGGGGGAGAACGACGTCGAGCTGCCGCTGCCGCCGGTGACCGTCACCGAGTCCTGGGCGGGCGTGGGCGCACCCCGGGGCGGCTGGGAGCTGGTGGGCACCCTGCAGGATTCGGCCCTGCGGCAGTCGGCCGAGGCCGGCATCACCGAGGTCGCCGCCATCATGCCGGACAAGCCCGGCGCACTGATCGTCAACAACGCCCGCGCCGCGGTCTGGGGCAGGGAACTCCCCGGCGGGGCCGGACTCCCGGCAGGTGCTGCGTTCGCGGCGCTCACCCTGGGTTTCCTGGCCGACGGCGAACAGCAGCTGTACCGTGCCGGACGCTGGTTCCGGCTCAGCGGCAGCCGCGGGCACGTCCTGGCCCGGACCGGCTCCGGGCTCTGACCCGGAATCGCGTTAACCCGCCGCCGGGCAGCGGGCCCTGGTCAGGGGCCGGACGGGCTGTTCACCATGGAAAGGGCAGCCCGCTCCATGTAGTCCCAGAGCGTCCCCTCGTACAGCGGCGGGAGTTCCAACGCGTCCACCGCGGTCCGCATATGATGCAGCCAGCGCTCCTTGGCCTCAGGCGTCACCCGGAAGGGCTGGTGCCGCATCCGCAGCCGCGGGTGCCCGCGTTCCTCGCCGTATGTCGTCGGCCCGCCCCAGTATTGCTCGAGGAACATCAGGAACCGCCGCTTGGCGGGGCCGAGATCCTCTTCCGGGTACATTTCCCGTAACAGCGGATCCGTCGCGACGCCGTCGTAGAACACGTCGATCAGCTTCACGAAGGTCTCGTGCCCGCCGACGGCGTCATAGAAGTTGTCGGTGTACCCGGGCTGGCTGAACGGGTCGTTCTGCATCAGCTGCTTGGGCTGCCGGGGTTCGCCGGCGATGGGGATCGTCATTTCATTCTCCGGCTTTCTGCTGGGGTGCCGCCCCGGCGTCGGGAGCGTCCGCCTGTTCCTCGGCGGGAGGGACATAGGTGCCCTGGGAACGGTTGCCCACACGCAGGATCTCGCCGTTGCGCAGGTACCAGATGGCGCCGTCCTCCGCGCGGACGCGGGTGATCCGGAGGCCCATGGCCTCCACCTCGCCGACGACTTCGCTGGTCTCGATGACGTCGCCGATCCCGTACTGGTCCTCAAGGGTGATGAAGATGCCGGCCAGGAAGTCGCGGATCAGCTGCTGGGCGCCGAAGCCGATGGCGATACCAAGGATTCCGACGCTGGTGAGCAGCGGCGCGATGTCCACATTCAGGTTCTTGAGTACGTACATGATGGTGATGACCGCGACCAGGACGCCGACCACACTGTTGAGCAGCGAGCCGATGGTGTTGGCCCGCTGGACCCGGCGTTCGTGGTCCAGGGCACGCAGTGCCGGTGCCACCCAGCGGAAGTGCGGTTTCTTGAAGAAAGTGGTTCCGGCGGCGACGCGTTTGGTGATGCCCACGATGACAAAGGACGCCCCCAGCCAGATGGCGACGCCGAGCCCGATGCTGATGAGGACTCCGGGCAGGTTGATGGCCGAGATATCCGGAGGGGTGATGGGGGTGGTCGTGGACAGGCCGTACATCGTCTGGGGGTGCTCCTTGCTGCTGCGCTGGGGCGCTCTGCTGCCGTTCGGCGTTCGCCGGGCGCATAACGCTCTGTTCACTTTCAACATTAGCGCCGTAGCGTAGCCGCATGCGCATTCTGGTCCTTGGCGGTACGGCCTTCCTCTCTGCTGAAATAGCCCGGCAGGCCCTTGTGGCCGGGCACGACGTCACCTGCCTGGCGCGCGGGACTGTTTCCGCGCCGCCGGACGGCGCGGCCTGGCTGCGGGCAGACCGCGCCCAGGGGAAGACCGCCTATGCGGGGGCAGCGGCCGCCGCTGGGAGGGACACAGCTGGGAGGGATACAGCGGGGTGGGACGCCGTCGTCGAGGTCTCCCGGGATCCCGGGCAGGCGCGCGAGGCGCTTGAGGTGCTGGCTGGCTCCGCCCGGCACTGGACCTTCATCTCCAGCTGCTCCGTGTATGCCGACCACTCGGTGGCCGGCGCGGCGGAGGACGCCGCGGTATTGCCCCCGCTGGCTGCCGGCGCCGTGCTGACCATGGACACCTACGGCGAAGCCAAGTCCGCAATCGAACAATGGACCCAGGAACTGGCCGGGGACAAGGCCCACATCTGCCGCGCCGGGCTGATCGGCGGACCCGGTGACGGCTCGGACCGCTACGGCTACTGGCCGGCCCGCTTCGCCCGGGACGCGGAGCCCGTCCTGGTCCCGGACATCCCCACCGACGCCACCCAGATCATCGACGTCCGCGACCTTGCAGGCTGGGTCCTGGCTGCAGCGGAGACCGGCGTCACCGGAGCGCTCAACGCCGTGGGCGAGATAGTGCCGTTTGCCGCGTACCTCGAAGAAGCCCGGCAGCTCACCGACGGTGAAGCGGAGGTAGTGGCCGTCCCGGGCGAGTGGCTGGCCCAGCACGGCGCCAACTACTGGGCCGGACCGGACTCGCTGCCCCTCTGGCTGCCGCCCGGACAAGACGGCTTTATGGCCCGCGGCAATGACGCCGCCCGCGCGGCCGGGCTTCAAATCCGCCCGTGGATGGACACCCTGCGGGACACCCTGGCGGATGAACGCAGCCGCGGGCTCGGCCGGGAGCGCAGGGCCGGGCTCAGCCCGGAGGCCGAGCGCCGGCTCCTGACCGAGTACCGGGCAGAGTTCGGCTGAAGGGCTCAGCCCTCCGGGTTCTGAACCGCGGCGGTGGGCTCATGGAGCACCGGGAAGTTCACGCTCCTGGCGATGAAGCAGACCTTGTTGGCTTCGGTGTGCAGCTGCCCCAGCAGCTCATCGGAGACCGGGGCGGCAGTCGTCACCCGGGGCTTGAGCGTGACCGACTCGAACTGGCCGCTTCCGTCCCGGCTGGTCCGCATCAGCCCCTCGGCCCGGTCCTCGTACGCGGTGACCACCACGCCGTGCTTCACCGCCACATGCAGGAAGGACAACATGTGGCACTGGGAGAGCGCCGCCAGGAGCAGCTGCTCCGGGTTATAGCGGTTCCGGTCGCCGTGGAACGTCGGATCCGCGGAGCCCGGCAGGACCGGGAGACCCGGGATCTCGACGTCGTGGTCCCTGGAATAGCCCCGGTACGACGCTGTCCCCTTGCCCAGGTTGCCGGTCCAGCGGACCGTTAACGCATAACGGTGCTCGTCGAGGCTCATGCGTCGACGTCCGCCTGGCGGGCCCGCAGGGCGCGGGCCACGCCGTCGCGGTTCTCCAGCATCATCCGCCGCAGCGCCGTGCTGTCTTCCGGCAGCGAGGCCAGGAACTCATCCGTGCGGTCCACGGTGGCCTGCGTGGTCAGCTGCGCCGGGTAGAGCCCGACGACGATCTGCTGCGCCAGCGCGTGCGTGCGGCCCCTGACGATGCCCGGGACGGCCTCGAAGTACTTCTCGGCATAGGGCGCCAGCAGGGCGGTGTCCAGCACCCGGGTGAAGCCGGTGACGGCCGAGCCCTGGAGGGCGTTGGACAGCTCGCCCTTGACCACAATCGACTCCCAGGCCGCGGCCTTGGCCTCGGCGGTGGGGATGGCAGCCTTGGCAAGGGCGGCCGCGTTCTGTCCGGTGGCGGTGTTGTCGTGTTCCAGTTCCGCGTCGATCCGGTCCCGGCCGGCACGGCCCCCGGTGACGAGGGATGCGATCAGTTCCCAGCGGAGGTCCTGGTCCACGGTGAGGCCACCCAGGGTCAGGGTGCCCTCCAGCAGGCCGGACACGGTGTCCAGCTGCCCGGCGCTGCGGGCCAGCAGGGCGTAAGACTTCACGAACTGCAGCTGCGCGTCGGAGCCGGCCGGGACACTGGAGGCGAGCTCCCAGAGCCGGTCGGCCGCGGCGGCCGCGGTGGCTTCCTTGTGCGCCTCGGCCACATAGAAGTTCAGTGTGGTGGCGAGCTGGCGGAGCTGGACCAGGATCACGGAGGAATCGGATTCCTCGGCAATGTTGGCCAGGATCAGTTCCACGTAGCCGCGGGCCGGGGTTTCGCCGTCCCGGGCCGCATCCCAGGCCGAGCCCCACACGAGGGTGCGGGGGAGGCTCTGGCTGAAGTCCTTGAGGTGCGCCGTGGCCGTCGCGAGCGACTTCGGGTCCAGCCGGACCTTGGCGTAGGCGAGATCGTCGTCGTTGAGCAGGATCAGGTCCGGCTGCGAGAGTCCGGCCAGCGCCGGGACTAGAGTGCGTTCGCCGTCGACGTCGAGCTCCTCGCGGTGGACGCGCTCCAGCTTCCCCGCGGCGGTGAGGTTGTAGAAGCCGACGGCGAGGCGGTGCGGGCGGATGGTGGGCTGGTCTTCCGTGGCGGACTGCACGATGGTGAAGGAGGAGATCCTCCCGTCCTCGCCCACGGCCAGTTCAGGCTCGAGGGTGTTGACCCCGGCGGTCTCCAGCCAGAGCCGGCCCCACTGGTCCAGATCCCGGCCGCTGGCCTTCTCGAGTTCGGTCATCAGGTCGCTCAGCTCGGTGTTTTGCCAGGCGTGCTTGCTGAAGTACTCGCGGACGCCGGCCATGAATTCTTCCGGGCCCACCCAGGCCACGAGCTGGCGCAGCACCGACGCGCCCTTGGCGTAGGTGATGCCGTCGAAGTTCACCTCGACGTCCTGCAGGTCGTTGATCTCGGCAAAGATCGGGTGCGTTGTGGGCAGCTGGTCCTGCCGGTAGGCCCAGGACTTCTCCACCGAGGCGAACGTGGTCCATGCGTGGTCGAACGTTGTGTTCTCGACGGCGGCCAGGTGGGACATGTACTCGGCAAAGGATTCGTTCAGCCAGAGGTCGTTCCACCAGCGCATCGTCACGAGGTCCCCGAACCACATGTGCGCGAGCTCGTGCAGCACCGTGATGGCGCGTCGCTCCACCTGCGCATCGGTGACCTTGCTGCGGAACACGTACCCCTCCAGGATGGTGACGGCTCCGGCGTTCTCCATGGCCCCGGCGTTGAACTCCGGCACGAAAAGCTGGTCGTACTTCTCGAACGGGTACGGGCAGCCGAACTGCGCCTCGAAGAACTCGAAGCCCTGGCGGGTGAGCTCGAAGATGTTGTCCGCATCCAGGTACTTCATGAGGGACTTGCGGGCGAAGATGCCCAGCGGGGTGACCTTGCCGTTGGCGGAGGTGACCTCGCTGCGGACCGACTGGTACGGCCCGGCGATCAGGGCCGTGACGTAGGAGGAGAGCGGCGGCGTCGGGGTGAATTCCCAGACGGACCGCGCGCCGCCGTCCTCGCCGGGAATCGTCTCGACCGGCACCGGGGTGGGGGAGTTGGAGATGAGGTCCCAGTGCGAGGGCGCTGTAACGGTGAAGGTGAAGCTTGCCTTGAGGTCGGGCTGCTCGAAGACGGCGAACATCCGCCTGGAATCGGGGACCTCGAACTGGGTGTAGAGGTAGACCTCGTTGTCTACCGGGTCCACGAAGCGGTGCAGGCCCTCGCCGGTGTTCATGTACGGGGCGTCCGCCACGACCAGCAGATTGTTCTCGGCGGCCAGCTCGGGCAGTTGGATCCGGATGCCGTCCGAGACCTCCGCCGGATCAAGCTCGCGCCCGTTGAGGGTCACGCTGTGCACGGCGTGCGTCACGGCGTCGATGAAGGTCGAGGACCCTGGAGTGGCCGAGAACTTCACGGCGGTGGTGGAGCCGAAGAACTTCTCGCCGCGCGTCAGGTCAAGGCTGACCTCGTAGGATTCGACGGCGATCAGTTCGGCGCGCTCGCGTGCTTCGGCGCGCGTCAGGTTCATACCGGGCAAAGTGGGGCCTCCAGAAAGTATCAGCGTTAACGTGAAATTATTCTTTCACGTCAGCGCCGCTTGGCAAGTTGCGTGAATCACATGTCTGCCTGCAGCCCCCGCGGTAGCGTTGGGGAGCGGTAGCCTCGGGGAGCGGTAGCGTTGGGGATATGGGAAAGCTCCGGGATTCCGTCGACGCCAGGGCACTGCGCTTCGCAGTGGGCTTCCCCTTGATGCTCGCAGCCGCGTTTGTGGTCTGCGCCTTCCTGATCCGCTCCGATTTGCCCGATCCGCTGGCCGTCCGCTGGGACCAGGGCGGCGCCGCGGACTTTGCGCCCTTTGCAGCTGTCGTGGGGGTCGGGGCGGCGATGATCGTGCTGATCGGCTGGGCCGTGCTGGTGCAGGCGGTGCCGCTCTCCCGTCCGGCGGTGATGCGCCGGATCATGATGGGTGCTGGCCTGTCGATGAGCCTCTTCGTCACCACAGTCCTCGCCGCCGTGCTCGTCGGCCAGCTTGGCCTGGCGGACGCGAGGGAGTCCCGGGTGGACGTCGCCGTGCTGGCCATGGGCAGCGGTGCGGCCCTGGGCCTGGGCTTTGTGATGGGCTTCGTCTTCAAGGCGGACGAGCGCTGGTCCACGGATGATGACCGTGCCATGCGGGAGGCCCTGCAGCGTGAAGTTGACCCTGAATTGGCCCGGGACTCCCTGAGCCTGTGGGTCCACGCCCGCAGTTCGGTCTTCGTGATGCTCGGGATTGCCACCCTGCTGCCCGCCGCCCTCCTGACCATCGCAGTGCCTTGGCTGGCCGCGGTTCTCGTGGCGCTGGCCCTGTTCGCCGCCGCATTCCTGTTCGCCCGCATCCGGGTGGACCGCAGCGGCCTCCGGGTCTTCGCCGCGGGATTCGTGCGGGTCATGGACGTTCCTGCCGCCGCCATCGACGCAGCAACGCCGAAAGAGGTCAGGGCCGCCGACTATGGCGGCCTGGGCTACCGGAGCCAAGGCACCACCACGGCACTGCTGGTCAGCAGCGGCCCCGCCGTCGTCGTCGACCGCTCCGACGGACGGAAACTGACGGTCAGCGGCGGCAGCGCCGCGACGGCGGATAACGTCGCGCAAGCCCTGTCCAGGGTGGCGGCACGGGCGCGCCGCGGTGGCGAAACCGCCGAGCTATGACCGGTTTGTGAAGACCGGTCTCCCGGCCTGCGGGCCGCCGGGCCGCCGGGCCTGCCGGCCTCCGGCGCCCTAGTAGGCTAGGAAGCAGCCCCAAGACCCGCTCCGGCAGCTCATTTTCCCTCACCGACCTGCCCCCAACCGAACGGATACGCCGTGACCCCAACTGATCTCCCGCGTGTGCACATTGCCACGGACCACGCCGGCATGGAACTCAGCGCCCACCTGGTGAGCCACCTCAGCGCCAAGGGCTACGACGTGATCGACCACGGTCCCGAGGCCTACGACGCCCAGGATGACTACCCCTCCTTCTGCATCAACGCCGCGCTCGCCGTCGTGGCCGACAAGGAAGCCGGGAACAACGCCCTCGGGATCGTCCTCGGCGGATCCGGCAACGGGGAGCAGATCGCCGCCAACAAGGTCAAGGGCGTCCGGGCTGCGCTGGCCTGGAACCTGTCCACCGCCAAACTGGCCCGGGAACACAACGACGCCAACGTCGTCGCCGTCGGCGGCCGCCAGCACAGCGTCGAGGAGGCCACCGCCATCATCGAGGCCTTCCTGGCGGAGCCCTTCAGCAACGACCAGCGCCACGTCCGCCGGATCGGCAAGATCGCCACGTACGAGCGCACGGGCGAGGTCCTCGAGTAGTGCCGGAAGGGCACTCCGTCCACCGGCTGGCGCGCCAGTTCGGGGACGTCTTCACGGGGGAGCGGCTCGCCGTCTCGAGCCCGCAGGGAAGGTTCGTGCAGGGCGCGGCGCTGCTGGACGGCCACGTCCTGACCGGTTCAGTCGCGCACGGGAAGCACCTCTTCCTGGCGTTCGAGCACGGTCTGCTGCTCCACGTCCATCTGGGCCTCTACGGCGCCTGGGACTTCGGCGGGGACGCCACCTTCCGCGGCGCCTCCAGCATCGGCGCACCCCGGAAGGTGGGGGAGCGGGAAGTCTACTCCGCCGTCGGTGGGGACGCTGCCGGTGCGGACGCACCCGCCGGCTCCGGGCCTGACAGCTACGACGGTCCCCCAGACCCCGTCGGTGCCGTGCGCGTGCGGCTCGCCGGCACCCATGGCTGGGCCGACCTCCGGGGAGCGACCACCTGCGAGACGATCATCGAGGCGGAGGCCGAGGCCGTGATGGCGCGGCTGGGCCCGGACCCGCTGCGCAACCGGTCAGGCGACCGGGACGCCTTCGTCGCCGGGATTCTTGCCAGGCGCACGCCCCTGGCGGCGCTGCTGATGGACCAGAAGGTGATTGCCGGCGTCGGCAACGTCTACCGTGCCGAACTGCTCTTCCGCCAGCGCCTTGACCCCTGGCTGACCGGAAAGGCGCTGCCCGCGGAGGCCGCGGAGCTGCTCTGGGATGACACCGTCGCCATGATGTCCGACGGCGTCCGCGACGGCCGGATCATCACCACGCCGCCGCGCTATTGGGGCGGGACCGGCTGGAGCGGGAGCGGCGCCACAGAAGCGGCCGGCGGACTGCCGGCCCCGGAGGAATCCCACTTCGTCTACCGGCGGCAGGGCCTCGACTGCCGCGACTGCGGGACCCCGGTGGCACTCACGGAACTCGGCGCCCGGAAACTCTACTGGTGCCCCGGCTGCCAGCAGGCCTGACCAGCAGGTGACCAGCAGCCGGGCCAGAAGGCCAGGCCAGCAGGCACAAAAGAGCCCCTCCGGAGAGGGGCTCTTGAGGATCCTGCGGTGGATTTGCGTCCTGCATTGGAGGGGACGACGGGAATCGAACCCGCATCATCAGTTTGGAAGACTGAGGCTTTACCACTAAGCTACGTCCCCGGGAACTTGCCTGAGCCATCCTGCAACTTTCCGGGCGGCTGTTGAAGCCGGATACAACTAAACCTAATTCAGGGCCCCGGTGTCAAATGTGCAAATCAGCACAGTATGACCGTAGACTGTTCTGTGCATTACGGGGTGTAGCTCAGCTTGGCTAGAGCACCTGCTTTGGGAGCAGGAAGTCGCAGGTTCAAATCCTGTCACCCCGACTCTGCAGGAACCGCCAGAACGTGGCAAAGGCAGATCCCCACCCCCTAAAACCAGGAGTACTTAGACTGTGAAGAGCGCTGTCGAGAACCTCACCCCCACGCGGGTCAAGCTCAATGTTGAGGTCCCCTTTGAGGAATTGAAGCCCAGCATCGCAGAGGCATACAAGACTGTTGCTTCCCAGATCCAGGTCCCGGGTTTCCGCAAGGGCAAGGTCCCCTCCAAGCTCATCGACCAGCGCGTCGGCCGCGGCTATGTGCTGGAGACTGCCATCAACGAAGGCCTCAACGGCTGGTACCAGGCCGCCGTGCAGGAAACCGGCATCCGCCCGCTGAGCCGTCCCGAGGTTGAAATCACCGAGGTCCCGGACCCCACCGCCACCGACGGTGAACTCAAGTTCCACGCCGAGGTCGACATCCGCCCCGAGATCGAACTGCCTGACTACGCCGGCATCAAGGTTGAGGTTGCCGCCGCCGAGTCCACCGACTCCGACGTCGACACGGCCCTGGACGAGCTCCGCGGCCGCTTCGGCACGCTGAAGTCCGTCGACCGCCCGGCGGCCGACAAGGACTTCCTCACCATCGACATCACCGCCACCATCGACGGAGCCGAGGTTGACTCCGCCTCGGGCCTGTCCTACCAGGTCGGCGCCGGCACCATGCTGGAAGGCCTCGATGAGGCCGTCACCGGCCTGAGCGCCGACGATGACGCCATCTTCGACACCACCCTCGTCGGCGGCGACCACGCCGGTGAGTCCGCACAGGTGAAGGTGGTCGTCAAGTCCGTCAAGGAGCGCGAGCTGCCCGAAGCTGACGATGACTTCGCCCAGCTGGCGTCCGAGTTCGACACGCTCGCCGAGCTCCGCGAAGACCTCGCCAAGCAGGCCTCCGAATCGAAGGTTGTCGAGCAGGGCGTAGAGGCCCGCGACAAGGTCCTGGACAAGCTCGTTGAGCTCGTCGAGGTCCCCGTTCCGGCCTCCGTCGTCGACGAGCAGCTCGAGCAGCACTTCAACGCCGAGAACGCCCACGGTGAAGGCGAGCACGACACCGAGGAGCACCGCGCCGAGGTCAAGGCCAACACCGAGCGTGCCTTCCAGAACGAGATCATCCTTGACGCCATCGCCGAAAAGGAAGAAGTCAATGTCAGCCAGAACGAGCTGATCGACTACATCGTCACCACCGCCAGCCAGTACGGCATGGACCCGAACCAGTTCGCCCAGATCATCGATCAGAGCGGCCAGGTCCCCATGATGGTTTCCGAGGTCCGCCGCCGCAAGGCATTGGCCGTGGTCCTGGGCCAGGCCGAGGTCACCGACTCCGAGGGCAACAAGGTTGACCTCAGCGACTTCGTCCGCCCCGGCGGCGAGGAGGTCCCTGTTGAGGCAGCTGCCGGGACTGACGCAGAGGCCGAAGCCGAGGTCGCGAACGAGGCTTCCGAGGAAGCAGCGGCCACCGAGACCGCGAAGAACGACGACCCGGCAGCTGTGAAGTTCTAACAGCAGCCAGGCAGTACTGGCAGCCCCTGGATCAGCGATCCGGGGGCTGCCGCATTTAAGCCCTGCGCTTCACGCCTGCGGGACTCCGCGGACCCGCCCCCGGCAATCGTGCGCCGTCAGCGAACAGCCCTGCGCCTGCGAACAAAGCGGGCGCGAAAACGGTTAGTGTCGCTGTAGGAAAGTTCAGTGACGTCGTCCAGTGGCGTCACCGTCGCCAGCGAGAGGTAAGTACATATGTCACAGCAAGCAGGGGCACCCCGGATGGCGACCGTCGATCCGGCAGCCCAGGATAACTACATTTACAACCGCCTGCTGAAAGAGCGCATCATCTGGCTCGGCTCCGAGGTCCGCGACGAGAACGCCAACGCGATCTGCTCGCAGCTGCTGCTGCTCTCGGCGGAGAATCCCGAAAAGGACATCTACCTTTACATCAACTCACCCGGCGGCTCCGTCACCGCCGGCATGGCCATCTACGACACCATGCAATTCATCCCGAATGACGTCGTCACCGTAGCCACCGGCCTCGCAGCCTCCATGGGTCAGTTCCTGCTCTCCTCCGGCACCAAGGGCAAGCGCTACGCCACCCCCAATGCCCGCATCCTGATGCACCAGCCCTCCGGCGGCATCGGCGGCACGGCCTCGGACATCAAGATTCAGGCCGAGCTGATCCTGCACATGAAGAAGGTCATGGCCGAACTGACCGCAGACCAGACCGGCCAGACGGTTGAGACCATCCTCAAGGACAACGACCGCGACAAGTGGTTCACCGCGAAGGACGCCCTCGATTACGGCTTCTTCGACAAGATCGCCGCGCACGCGGGCTCCGTGGCCGGCGGCGGCGGAACCAACGCCAACGGCAATAGCGCCGGCGCCGGCACTGGCATTGACACTGCCACGGGCATTGACGCAGCCACCGAGAACTGACCGGCACGTAGACAGAAATGAATTCAGGAGCAATGAACATGAACTACAATTTCGGATCGACTGCCGGTAACCTGCCGAGCAGCCGTTACGTGCTGCCGCAGTTCGAAGAGCGCACCCCCTACGGCTTCAAGCGCCAGGACCCGTACACCAAGCTGTTCGAGGACCGCATCATCTTCCTGGGCGTCCAGGTCGACGACGCCTCGGCTGACGACGTCATGGCGCAGCTGCTGGTGCTCGAGTCCACGGACCCGGACCGCGACATCACGCTCTACATCAACTCCCCGGGTGGTTCCTTCACCGCCATGACAGCGATCTACGACACCATGACGTACATCCGGCCGGAGATCCAGACCGTGTGCCTCGGCCAGGCCGCCAGCGCCGCCGCCGTGCTCCTTGCGGCCGGCACGCCGGGCAAGCGCCTGGCCCTGCCCAATGCCCGTGTGCTGATCCACCAGCCCTCATTGTCCGGCGGACAGGGCGGACAGGCCTCCGACCTGGAGATCCAGGCCGCCGAGGTCATGCGGATGCGGTCCTGGCTCGAAGACACCCTGGCCAAGCACTCCGGCCGGACCCCCGAGCAGGTCAATAACGACATCGAGCGGGACAAGATCCTCACCGCAGCCGAGGCCATGCAGTACGGCCTGATTGACCAGGTCCTCGATTCACGCAAGATGAAGCCCCAGGCGATCACCGCCAGGCAATAGCCAATCCACGACGCCGGTGCGGCTCACCACAAATGGCCGCACCGGCGTCGGGTATCCACCCAACAGGCCGAAAGTGACCTAGAGTGGAACCTGTCACAGGCACCAGCACGATACTAAAGGGGTTCACATATGGCTCGGATTGGCGAGAGCACCGATCTGCTGAAGTGTTCTTTCTGCGGGAAGAGCCAGAAGCAGGTCCGGAAGCTCATTGCCGGGCCCGGCGTCTACATCTGCGATGAGTGCATTGAACTCTGCAACGAGATCATTGAAGAAGAACTCGCGGAAGTCGCCGATCTGGGCAGTTTCGAACTGCCCAAGCCCCGCGAAATCTTTGACTTCCTGCAGGAGTACGTGATCGGCCAGGAGCCCGCCAAGCGTTCGCTCGCCGTGGCGGTCTACAACCACTACAAGCGCATCCAGGCCGGGCACGCCCCCAAAAGCGGAAGCCTCGCCGAGGGCGGTCACCACGACGACGTCGAGATCGCCAAGTCCAACATCCTCCTGATCGGCCCCACCGGCTGCGGCAAGACGTACCTGGCCCAGACCCTGGCCCGGCGCCTCAACGTCCCCTTCGCCGTCGCCGATGCGACGGCCCTGACCGAAGCCGGCTACGTGGGCGAGGACGTGGAGAACATCCTCCTGAAACTCATCCAGGCTGCCGACTACGACGTCAAGAAGGCCGAGCAGGGCATCATCTACATCGACGAGATCGACAAGATCTCGCGCAAGAGCGAGAACCCCTCCATCACCCGGGACGTTTCGGGCGAGGGCGTACAGCAGGCGCTGCTGAAGATCCTCGAAGGCACTGTCGCCTCGGTCCCGCCGCAGGGCGGACGCAAGCACCCGCACCAGGAATTCATCCAGATCGACACCACCAATGTGCTCTTCATCGTGGCCGGCGCCTTTGCCGGGCTCGAGGAGATCATCGGTTCACGCTCCGGACGGAAGGGCATCGGCTTCGGCGCCCCGCTCCACGAGGCCAAGAACAACGCGGACTCCTACGGCGAGGTCATGCCGGAGGATCTGCTGAAGTTTGGGCTCATTCCGGAATTCATCGGCCGCCTTCCGGTGATCACCACAGTCTCCAACCTGGACCGTGCGGCGCTGATCCAGATCCTGTCCACGCCGAAGAACGCCCTCGTGAAGCAGTACCAGAAGATGTTTCAGCTCGACGGCGTCGAGCTGGTCTTTGAGGACGAGGCGCTCAACACGATTGCCGACCAGGCACTCGAGCGCGGCACCGGAGCACGCGGGCTCCGTGCCATCATGGAGGAAGTCCTGCTGCCCGTGATGTTCGATCTGCCCAGCCGCGACGACGTCGCGAGCGTCGTGATCACTGAAGAGGTCGTCTCCAAGAAGGCCGCGCCCACGATGATCGGCCACGACGTCAAGCGCCGCAAGTCCGCCTGACATACCTGCCTGAACACACTGCCTGATTCGGAATAATTTAGCGCCACGGGCCGCTGTCATGTGTTGATGCGCCTGTGCAATTGAGGTGCCGTTGAAGGTTGATGTGCCGCGGTGCAACTTCCCACTGACTTCCCTAAGGAGAACACCTGTGTCTGAAACCATGACCACCAAAGCCGATTTCTGGTTCGACCCGATGTGCCCCTTCGCCTGGGTCACCTCCCGCTGGATCGGTGAAGTGGAAGACGTCCGCGATATCAGCACCGACTGGCACGTCATGAGCCTCGCCGTGCTCAACGAGGGCCGCGACGAGCTCCCGGAGCAGTATAAGGAGTTCATGGCCAAGGCGTGGGCGCCGGTGCGGGTCATCGTTGCTGCCGCAGAAAAGCACGGCGCCGAGTACGTCAAGCCGCTCTACGACGCCATGGGCACCAAGATCCACAACGAGGGCAACGGCGACATCGCCGAAGTCATCTCCAAGTCCCTTGCCGAGGTGGGCCTGCCGGCGGAACTGGCTGCCGCCGGCCAGAGCGATGAATTCGATGCGCAGCTCCGCACCAGCCACGAGGTGGGCATCTCCCTGGTCGGCCAGGACGTGGGCACGCCCGTCGTCGCCTTCAACGGCACCGCCTTCTTCGGCCCTGTCCTGACCCGCATCCCGCGCGGCGAGGATGCCGGACGGCTGTGGGACGCCACCGTGACGCTGGCTTCCTTCCCGTACTTCTTCGAAATCAAGCGCAGCCGGACCGAAAGCCCGGTCTTCAACTGAACTACTCTGATGTAGTTCTCCCGGGGCCCTTGTGCAGGGGAACCAGGGGGAGAACAATAGGACTTACCCACTTCGCGAGAAGTGGGACGCAGGAACCAAAGATTCAGTGACACTCATCCGACGCAGCCTTCGGCAAAGTTAGATGATGGCTACCAGTGACGAGGTAGGAAGACCTGAAAATCCAAGGATCTTGCCAGATTATCTAAGACGTCACGTGATAATCGAAAGTCGAAGCCCCACCGACGGCAAAACGCTGATGGGGCTTCCCCTTTGCCCTAAGAGACACGCCGGGCAAGACTTGCCCGGAAGGCCAGTCCGGAAAGACCTGTACGGAAAGACCTGCAGAAGACGGGTCCGAAACAGCGCGGTCAGGGTGTGCCAATGAGCAGTAAGCCGATTGCGGACTATGCACTGCTCTCAGACTGCGCCTCCGCCGCACTGGTCAGTGTCGCCGGCTCCGTGGACTGGCTGTGCTTTCCGCGCTTTGACAGCCCCTCCGTGTTCGGACGCCTTTTGGGCCAGGACGCGGGGTTCTGGTCGATCCGTCCCGCCGGAGAATACTCCTCAACCCGGCGCTACCTCGGACCCACGATGGTTCTGGAAACCACCCACACGGCCCCTGCAGGTTGCGTGACCGTCACGGACGCCCTGGTCCTCGGTGACGGCAGGAGGGGCCATGACCTCGGCGCGGATTCCCCCGGCACCTTGCTCCGCCAGCTGTCCTGTACCGAGGGGCCGGTCGAGGTCGACATGGTCTTCAGCCCCCGCCCGGAATACGGGCTGGGCCGGCCGGTGCTGAGCGCGGTGGACGGCGGTATCGTGGTCCGAGCGGGGGAAGTGGTGCTGTCATTCTCGACTGCGGCAGCCTTCCAGCTCGGCGCGGACACGGCGCACGCCCGGCTGACCCTCCAGGCCGGAGACGTCCTTGGCTTCGCTCTCCACTTCCAGGCCAGCGGGAGCGGGGAACCGGTCTTCTGGGGCCAGGCGGACATCGCGCGCCGGCTTGAGGACACCGTGCAGGGCTGGACCAGCTGGTCGGAGCTGCACCAGACCTACAACGGCCCGTGGCAGGAGCTCGTCGCCGGCAGCGGACGGATTCTGCAGGCCCTCACGTACTACCCATCCGGGGCCATCGTGGCCGCCCCGACGACGTCCCTGCCGGAAGTGGCCGGCGGCACGCGCAACTGGGACTACCGGTACAGCTGGATCCGGGATGCGAGCATGACCCTGCAGGCACTCTGGGTGGCGGCCTGCCCGGACGAAGCGGGAAATTTCTTCCAGTTCCTTGCGACTGCAGCCGCAAGCCAGCTGGCCGCGGGCGAGGAACTGCAGATCATGTTCGGCATCGGCGGGGAACGCGAGCTGCCCGAACGCGAACTTGCCCACCTGCCGGGCTGGCGTGCCAGCTCCCCGGTCCGGGTCGGCAACGGTGCCTGGAACCAGCGGCAGCTCGACGTCTACGGCGAACTGCTCGACGCCGCCGCCACGCTGCCGGAGTATCTCGCGGAGCTGGCACCGGCAACGAGAAGGTTCCTCGCCGACGCAGCGGACGCCGCGGCCTCCCGTTGGCGCTCCGCCGACCACGGCATCTGGGAGGTTCGCGGGGAGCCGCGCCACTTCCTCTACTCCAAGCTCATGTGCTGGGTCGCCGTCGACCGGGCCATCACCCTTGCCGAGCTCCTGCAGGCGCCCGAGCGGGTCCGGCACTGGGAGGAGGCGCGGGACCAGATTGCCGCGTCCATCCGGACCTACGGCTGGAGCGAAGCGGCGAATGCCTATACCCAGGCGTACGGCTCCGAGGACCTCGACGCTTCGGCGCTGATGCTCGCGATCGTGGGCTTCCTCCCGGCGGACGATCCCGGTATCCTCGCCACAATCGAGGCCATCGAGGAGCGTCTCACGGACTCGCGCGGCCTCGTGTACCGCTACCTCGCCGACGACGGTCTTCCGGGGGAGGAGGGCACTTTCCTCCTGTGCACCTTCTGGCTGGCCCATGCCCTGGCCTTGGCCGGACGCACACAGCGCGCCCGGGCAGTCTTCGAGCGGGCCGCCGGGTTCGCCACGGACCTGGGCCTGATGGCGGAGGAAGTCGCGCCGGACAGCAGCGAGCTCCTGGGGAACTTCCCGCAGGCGTTCAGCCACATCGGCCTCGTCAACGCCGCCTGGGCGATCAGCGAAGCGGAGGCCCGGGCCGGTAGCGCAGGTCCCGGCGCTGGTGTCGAGGCGAGGAACGCTGCCGGCGGCTGACGCATTTTGAGACGGGCTTGGGGATCTGGGGCCCCTCCGGGAAGCAAGAAGGGGCCCTCCGGCCGGCCTAAGCCTTGGATTCTAGGGATCGTTGCAACACCTGTTGGTTAGGTGGTTAGTAGTAAATCACGTAAACGCTCGGCTGGAGTATTCCAGCCGAGCGTTTTGCGTGGGCGTCCGTTGAGTTCCTGCGCGACGTGTTCGAGGTCTTCAGGCCCGTAGACGGACAGGTCGGTGCCCTTCGGGAAGTACTGGCGCAGCAGCCCGTTGGTGTTCTCGTTCGAGCCGCGTTGCCAGGGGCTGGCGGGATCGCAGAAATAGACGGGCATGTCGGTGGCAAGGGTGAAGGATTTGTGGGTGGCCATTTCCGCGCCCTGGTCCCAGGTCAGGGATCCTCGCAGGTGCGCGGGCAGGGTGGCCATGGTCTTGACGAGGCCGTCGCGGACGGTTTCGGCGGTGTGGTCATGTGGCAGGTGGACGAGCATCACGTAGCGGGTGGTCCGTTCGACCAGGGTCGCGATCGCTGACTGGTTATAGGCGCCGGTAATGAGGTCCCCTTCCCAATGGCCTGGCACGGCGCGGTCCTCGATCTCGGGCGGGCGCTCGGAAATCATGACCATCGGGTCCAGGAACCTGGGGGTGCGTTGCTCGCCGGTGCGGTGGGGTTTGCGGCGGGTCCGGCCGGTGCGCAGCGCTGCCTGTATCTCGCGTTTGAGGCCGCCTCTGGCCTGGACGTAGAGGGCTTGATAGATCGTCTCTGGGCTCACACGCATCTCCGGGTTGTCGGGGAACTCTTCGACCAGCGTGTGGCTGATCTGCTCCGGAGACCAGCGTAGGAGCAGCTTGTCCTTCACGTAGTCGCGCAGGTCCGAGTCGCCAGCGAGCTTGGCCGTCTTGGGCCGGGCCCGCCGGGCAGCGGCCTTCCGATGCGCCCCGTGCGGCAGGTAGCCCATCCGGGAATCGGTATTCCTGGCCAGCTCGCGGCTGATCGTTGAAGGCGATCGTCCCAGGGCGTGGGCGATCGCCCTGATCGAAGTGCCGGCGGCCTGCAGGTCCCGGATCAGCTCCCGTTCCTGCACGGTCAGGAACCGCGGATCGATAGATTTCTCCAACGCTGATACCGGTACGGGGACCAGGGTCGTTCCGGTCGTGCCGGCGGGAGGGGTCATGGTGGTCACACCACGTTTGTAGTCGACGATTCGGCCATCCGGGTAAATGCGTCGGCCGCCGGACTTACGGATTCCCTGGTCCCACTCTTCGGCGGTCCGGAGATGTATCCCGACCGCTGCGGCAGCTTTGCGCCGACTCACGCCGGTCTTGCGCAGCCGGAAGTACTCATCCCGGCCTGGGTGAGGACCCGTCCCCGTTTTGCCATGGCTTTTCAGCCCGGCTTTACGGACCCAACCGGCGCAAGTTGCGGGATTCAGTCCCAACTCCCGTGCGGCCTGCGTCGTGCTCCTGACGCGGTCGAACACGACGAAGAACTCAGCCTTCTGCGCAGGCGTGTATTTCCTCTGCCCAGCTTCCCGATTCCGTGGGACCCGCTCAGGGAGCCGAGATTTATGGACCCATTGGTAGCACGTCATCTGATTGAAGCCGAGCTCCGCCGCGGCCGCGCTCACACTCCCACACCGGTCCAACACCGAAAAGAACTGAGCCTTCTGCTCCGGCGTGTATTTCCTCCGGCTGGCAGCTTCCTTCGTTAAAGACGACACGGTCGTTGCAACTCCCAAAAATTCTGGGTGTTGCAACGACCGCTAGAACCCGCCAGCCCGGCGGAGGGCCCCTTTTCCTGTCGTGTCGCTTTGCCGACGCGGCGGACTGAGCCTGGGCGTTACGCCTCGGCAGGTGCCAGGACGACGTCGCTGACGGTCAGTTCGCCGTCGCCGGCTACCAGCGCCAGCTCACGCGCGTTGGCCGCGGCCTTCAAATCGGCGAGGCCGGCCTTCAGCTGCGTCGTGAGCGATTCCGAGGCCGTGATGGTCGCGGACAGCACCTCGGTGCGCTGCTTGACCTTCGCCTCGGACTTGGCCTTGCGGATGCCGCTCAGCGCGGTCCCCACGGTGGACAGGAGCGTGGTGTCGCCGTCGATCTCGAGGGCTGAGGGCCACGGCGCACGGTGCACGGATCCGGCACGCCACCAGCCCCAGACTTCCTCCGTGGCGAACGGCAGGAACGGGGCGAACAGGCGCAGCAGCGTGTCCAGGCTGGTCGCCAGTGCGGCCAGCACGGACGCCTGCTGGGACTCGCCGGCGGCGCCGTACGCGCGGTCCTTGATGAGCTCCACGTAGTCGTCCGTGAAGTGCCAGAAGAAGCTCTCCGCGATCTGCAGGGCCCGGGCGTAGTCATAGTTCTCGAACGCCTTCGTGGCCTGCAGGACAACGTCCGACAGTTGGGCCAGCACGGCCCGGTCCAGGGGATTGATCAGCACGGAAAGGTCTTCGGAAACCACAGAGTCCTCCGTGGCGCCGAGGTTCAACACAAACTTGGACGCGTTGAGCAGCTTGATCGCCAGGCGGCGGCCGATTTTCATCTGCGCGATCTCGTAGGCGGTGTCCGCGCCGAGCTTGGCCGAGGCTGCCCAGTAGCGCACGGCGTCCGAGCCGTACTCCTCGAGGACATCAGTGGGCACAATGACATTGCCCTTGGACTTGGACATCTTCTTGCGGTCCGGGTCCAGGATCCAGCCGGAGATGGCGGCGTGCTTCCACGGTGCGGTGTCCTGCAGGGCGTCGGCGCGGACGGCGGTGGAGAACAGCCAGGTCCGGATTATGTCATGGGCCTGCGGGCGCACGTCGAACGGGAAGACGTTAGCGAAGAGTGCCTCGTCGGTGCTCCAGCCGCCCACAATCTGCGGCGTCAGCGAGGAAGTGGCCCAGGTGTCCAGCACGTCAGCGTCGCCGGTGAAACCGCCCGGCACATCGCGCTGTCCTTCTTCGAAGCCGGGAGCCGCGTCCGCGGCGGGGTCCACCGGGAGCTGCGCGTCGGAGGGCACGATCGGTGCGCCGTATTCGGGATTGCCGTCGGAATCGAGCGGGTACCAGACGGGCACGGGCACGCCGAAGAAGCGCTGGCGGGAGACCAGCCAGTCACCGTTCAGTCCGGAGATCCAGTTCTCATACCGGGAGCGCATGAAGGCCGGGTGGAATTCCACTTCGTTGCCGCGGCCGATCAGCCGCTCGCGGCGGTCAGCGTCGCGGCCGCCGTTGCGGATGTACCACTGGCGGGAGGTGACCACTTCGAGGGGCTTGTCGCCCTTCTCGAAGAAGTTGACCGGGTGCATGATCTTCTTCGGCTCGCCGTCGAGGAGCCCGGCGGAGGCCAGGAGCTCCACCACGGCTTCCTTGGCGCTGAAGACCGTTTTGCCGGCGATCGCCGCGAAGCTGGCCCGGCCCTCGTCCGTGGTGATCCAGTCCGGGGTCTCGCCGATGATGCGGCCGTCACGGCCCACGATCGCGCGCGTCGGAAGCTGGAGTTCGCGCCACCAGGTGACGTCGGTGAGGTCGCCGAAGGTGCAGACCATGGCGGCGCCGGATCCCTTGTCCGCCTTCGCGAGCGGGTGGGCCATGACCTCCACCTCGACGCCGAACAGCGGGGAGGTGAGCTTCTTGCCGAACAGCGGCTGGTACCGTTCGTCGTCGGGATTCGCCACGAGGGCGGCGCAGGCAGCCAGCAGCTCCGGGCGGGTGGTCTCGATGTAGATCTTCTCGCCCTCGGCGGTGAAGAACGGGTAGCGGTAGTAGGCACCCGCGACCTCACGGTCCTCCAGCTCGGCCTGGGCCACCGCGGTGCGGAAGGTGACGTCCCACAGGGTGGGCGCCTCGGCCATGTAGGCATCGCCCGCGGCGAGGTTGGCCAGGAAGGCCCGCTGCGAGATGGCCCGCGACTTGTCGTCGATGGTGCGGTACGTCAGATCCCAGTCAACGGACAGGCCGAGCTTCTGGAAGAGGTTCTCGAAGACCAACTCATCCTCGACGGCGAGCTCCTCGCACAGCTCAATGAAGTTCCGGCGTGAAACGACGTCAAAGTCGCGCTGGTTCTTCGCGGGCTCGGCGGGAGGCCGGTAGCCGGCGTCGTAGCGGACGGTGGGATCGCAGCGCACGCCGTAGTAGTTCTGCACCCGGCGCTCGGTGGGCAGGCCGTTGTCGTCCCAGCCCATCGGGTAGAAGACGTTTTTCCCGGTCATGCGCTGGTAGCGGGCCAGGACGTCGGTCTGGGTGTAGGAGAACATGTGCCCCACATGCAGGGATCCCGACGCGGTGGGCGGGGGAGTGTCGATCGAGTAGACCTGCTCCCGGGTGGTGTCCCGGTTGAACTTGTAGGTTCCTTCGTCAAGCCAGCGCTTGGTGAGGGCGTCTTCCAGCCCCTCCAGGGCGGGCTTGTCCGGAACGTTGATGGGGGCGGTGGTGGGCGTGTCTGTACCCTGAGTGTCTTCAGCCATGGGGCAATTCTTTCACGGCGTCTTTCATCCCACGGCACGGTGTCCTGCAGGCCGCACTCCGGCACCCCGTTTCGGGACCTGCGGTAGCATGCGCACATGGAGAAGTCTGCCGGACATTTTGCCATCAAGCGCGTCCATGACGAACCCGCCGACGACGACGGCTGCCGGGTCCTGGTCGACCGGCTCTGGCCACGCGGGGTCAGCAAGGAACGCGCGCAACTGGAGCTGTGGCTCAAGGAGGTGGCGCCGTCGCCGCCGCTGCGGAAAGAATTCGCGCACATGCTGGAGCGGTTCGACGGTTTCCGCGCCGCCTACGAAGCCGAGCTGGACACGAACCCCGCCGTACAAACGCTGCTGGACCTAGCCGCCGAGCACGGGAAAGTGACGCTGCTTTATGGTGCGCGTGACCCCGAGGTCAACCACGCCCGGGTGCTGCTGGCGTTCCTGCAGCGCTGATCCATCCGGCGTCGTCCTGCGGGGTGGTTCGTCCTGCGGGCCGCCGGGCGCGGCGAGCGTGGCCGTGCCGTTACTGTGGAGCCATGACCGAGGGAATCGACAACAAGGCAACAGTAGTCAAAGCAGCAGTCGTCACCGGCGCCAGCACCGGAATCGGCGAGGCCACAGTGCGTGCACTCCGGACCGAGGGCTGGACGGTCTACGCCGTCGCCCGCCGCGCGGACCGGCTGGAAGCGCTCGCCGCCGAAACCGGCGCCGTCGCGCTGCCGGCCGACGTGACCGAGGATGCCGACGTCGCGCGGCTGCTCGAGGAGGTGACCCGCGGCGGCGGCATCGACACGCTCATCAACGTTGCCGGCGGCGCCCGCGGCGCCGACAGGGTGGGCGAGACCAAGACCGAGGACTGGGAGTGGATGTACCGGGTCAACGTGCTGGGCACCATGAAGCTGACCCGGGCCTTCCTGCCCATGCTGCGCGCCTGCGGTGAAGGTACCGTCCTGAACCTCACCTCGACGGCGGGACTGTCCGCCTATGAGGGCGGCGGCGGCTACAACGCTGCGAAGTTCGCCCAGCATGCCCTGACCGGCGCGCTGCGGCTGGAAGAGGCCGAGCACAACGTCCGCGTGATCGAGGTGGCTCCCGGCCTGGTCCAGACGGACGAGTTCGCCCTGAACCGGCTCGGCGGCAATTCCGATGCCGCCGCTAAGGTCTACGCCGGTGTCGAGAAACCCCTGACCGCCGCGGACGTCGCCGACGTGGTCCGCTACGCCGTCGTGGCACCGCACCACGTCAACCTGGACCAGATCGTGATCCGCCCGGTGGCACAGGCCTCCAACTACAAGACGATCCGCAAGGGCTGAGCCTGGCGCGGCGCGGCCCGCACCAGTGCGGTGCTCAGCCTCCGGCCGGGACGGACAGCGTGGCCAGGACGGCCGCGTGGTCCGTGCCGGCCACGGACTGCACGGAATAGCCGCTGCTGCGCACGTGCGGGCTGGTGACGACGTGGTCGATCACCACGCCGGGCAGCCATTGGCCGTCCTTGGGCCAGGTGGGAACAAAACGGCCCAGTGCCGCGACCCCCGCATCCACAAGGCTGCCGGCGCCGGCAGCCTCCTCCGGGCCGCCGGCCAACAACTGGCGGAACTCGGCGTGGTCGAAGGTGGCATTGAAATCGCCCAGCAGCAGCACGTTTCCCGGACGGGAAGCGACGCTGCCCAGCAGGGCCAGATCGCTCCGCCACCGCGGCGCCTGCCCCTCCACGGGAGCCTGGCTGTGCACGTTCGTCACCGCCAGCGCCACCCGCCGGCCACCCGCATCAAGGCTCAGCCGCAGGGTCGGGATGTGGAAAGCGGAACCGTGCACGGCGTCCATCGGAGCCAGCGGACGGGTGGAATACACGCCGCTGCCGCCTGCGCCGTCCCGGGGGTTGCTGATCCGGTGCGGAAGCAGCCCGCCCAGCCCCTCGGCGTCCAGCCGCTGCTCCAGGGCCGGCGAAAGTTCCTGGACCGCCAGCAACGCCACGCCGTTGTCCCGGACCAGCCGGACTATGGCGGCGGCATCCGCACCCCCCACTCCGGCGTTGAGGCTCATGACTTTCAGCTCCGCCGCCGGCGCCGCTGCTGAAGCATCCGGCCCCCGTCCCTGGAGCTGGCCCGTGTGCCGCGCCAGGAGCACGTCCGGCGGGAACAGCCACACGAGCTGGACGGCCAGGAGAACTGCCGCAGGCAGGACAGCCCAGGAACGGCGGCTCGGCAGTGCCAGCAACAGGCCCGCCGCGGCGGGGAACACAAGCCAGGGAGTGAAGGCGACCAGCTGTACCACGGGGGTCGGCCACGGTGCCGGAACGGCCCGGAAGAAGGACAGCACCGCCACGGGTGCGGCAACCAGGGCAGCCGACAGCAGCCAGCGGCGGCGCGCACGGCGGCCCGTCACGCAGCGGCCCGAATCGCCCGGGGGACTGTCATGGCACGAGTCTAGGCAGTCCCCGCCCGCGGCGTCGTTGTTGATTTATTCGCCGTGGCCGTGACGCCCAACATTCACCATCCCGTGGTGCGTCGGCCAGCCCGCGGTGGCCGGCAGTTGGCCGCGGAACGGAACCGTGGCAGGCGCAACTGCACACCACCAGAGTGGAGACCCTTTTCCCATGCGAACCCCGACTAAGCTTGGCGCTGCCGTACTCAGCGCAGCCCTGCTCCTCGCCACCTCTGCCCAGGCCCAGGCCGCCGACACGAACGCCAACGGCACGGACAACCATTTCGATCTTGAAGCCCACCGCGGCGGAATCGGCCTGACCGTCGAATCCACACTGGCTTCCTTCGCCAAGGGCCTCGAGACCGGGGTGTCGACCCTGGAGCTTGACCTCCAGATCACGAAGGACGGCCGCGAAGTCATTACGCACGACCGCAAGGTCAGCGACAAGAAGTGCCTCGATACGGCGCCGGTCACGCCCAGCGACCCGGAGTTTCCCTATGTGGGCAAATACATCAAGGACCTGACCTTCGAGCAGGTCCGCAGCCTGGACTGCGGTTCGCTCACCCAGCCGCAGTTCCCGGGCCAGACGGCATCTCCCGGAGCCAAGATGCCGACCCTTGCCGAAGTCTTTGCGCTCGCCGACTCCCACCGGGCCAGCCAGGTGAAGTTCAACATCGAAACGAAGGTCGAGGCCGGCGCGCCGGAGGAAACCGCCCCGCGCGAGCAGTTCGTCGACGTCGCACTCCGGGAAATCAAGGCCGCCCACATGCAGAGCCGCGTCTCCATCCAGAGCTTCGACTGGGGCTCCTTGCGCCTCGTCCAGCAGCGCGATCCGCACATCCGCACCGTGGCCCTGACCAACAAGGACTTCCTCCAGGCCGGCCTGCCGGTCAGCTCTCCGTGGCTGGGCGGCATTGACGCCGACGACTTTGGCGGCGACCTCATCGCGGCAGCGGCCTCCCTCGGTTTCGACGCCGTCTCTCCCGTGCACGGTACTCCGCAGAACGGCAAGGTGACGGACCCCGGCTACGTCCCCTACGTCACCGCGGACATGGTGCAGCGTGCCCACGCTGCCGGACTGCAGGTCATCCCGTGGACGGTCGATGACCAGCCGACCATGCGGGCGCTGATCGACGCCGGCGTCGACGGGATCATCACCGACTACCCGGACCGGCTCCGCGAGGTCATGGCCGGTGCCGGCATGAGACTTCCGCAAAGCTTCGAACTCCAGCGCGGGCGATAAGACGCCGTCGCTGCGTTCCACTGCCCGGCGGAGTGGGCTTGGCAGTGAAACGCACTGACTTCTCCGGTAACATCGACATATCAGCTTTGACCCGGCCATCACCGGTGAGCTTCCGGAAGAACGCCCCGGCGCAACGTCAGCACGCGCCAGGGCCGGTAGAACCGGACGGGTAAGCCCGTCACAGCAGTAATGAGCGGCCGACGCCGGAGCAGCTTCTTTGCCAAGAAGGAGCAGGACCGGTGGCGGTAAGTGAGGTGGTACCGCGGTGCCGGTGCTGGAAACAGTGCACGGGCCGTCCTCGCATCCTGAATGATCCGTTGTTCACCAGCTCAAGCCAGGATGTCGAGATGACTTATTACCCGAAGGCCTCCGCCGCGCTCTCCGGCGCAGGCGCCCTCACCGCTGCGTCCAACACCTCCGGTGTGTCGGCCTCCGTGAAGTTCCCGGAAATCGAAGAGCGGATCCTCAAGTACTGGGATGAGGACGGCACTTTCCAGGCCAGCATCGACCAGCGCGATGCGGGCAAAGACGGGTCCAACGAGTTCGTCTTCTACGACGGCCCTCCCTTCGCCAACGGCCTGCCGCACTACGGCCACCTGCTGACCGGCTACGCCAAGGACCTCGTGGGCCGTTACCAGACCCAGCGCGGCCGCCGGGTGGAGCGCCGCTTCGGCTGGGACACCCACGGACTGCCCGCCGAGCTGGAAGCCATGAAGCAGCTGGGCATGACGGACAAGACCCAGATCGAGGCCATGGGCATCGACAAGTTCAACGACGCCTGCCGCGCCTCCGTGATGAAGTACGCCGACGAGTGGAAGAGCTACGTCACCCGCCAGGCCCGCTGGGTGGACTTCGAGAACGACTACAAGACGCTCAACGTCGAGTACATGGAGTCCGTGCTCTGGGCCTTCAAGCAGCTGCACGAAAAGGGCCTGACGTACAACGGCTACCGCGTCCTGCCGTACTGCTGGAAAGACGAGACGCCGCTGTCCAACCATGAACTGCGCATGGACGACGACGTCTACAAGAACCGCCAGGACCAGACCGTCACGGTGACCTTCCCCATCACGGCGGGGGAGTCGGAGCTGTCCAGGCAGCTCGCCGGCGTGCAGGCCCTTGCCTGGACCACCACACCCTGGACCCTGCCCACCAACCTGGCGCTCGCCGTCGGGCCCGCCATCCACTACGTCGTCCTGCCGGCCGGGCCCCACGGCATCAAGGCCGCCTCCACGGACGCACCCGTCACCGGCAGCTTCCTGCTCGCCGCCGAGCTGCTGGGCACTTACGCCAAGGACCTGGGCTACGGCGACGGCGCCGAGGGTGCCGCCGCCGCCGAGGCCGCGGTCACCTCCAGCCACACCGGCACCGAACTTGCCGGCCTGACGTACAAACCGCTGTGGGACTACTTCAACGACGCCGAGAAGTACGGCACCGAAAACGCCTGGCGCTTCCTGGTGGCCGACTACGTCACCACCACCGAGGGCACCGGCATCGTCCACCAGGCACCCGCCTACGGTGAAGACGACCAGCAGGTCTGTGAAGAAGCCGGCATCCCCGTGGTCCTCTCCGTGGACGAGGGCGCGAAGTTCCTCCCGCTGTTCGGCCACGGCGACCTCGCCGGGATCGCCGGCCTGCAGGTCTTCGAGGCCAACAAGCCCATCACCCAGGTGCTCCGCGCCCAGGGCCGCATGGTCCGGCAGGCGAGCTACGAGCACAGCTATCCGCACTGCTGGCGCTGCCGCAACCCGCTGATCTACCGCGCCGTGTCCTCCTGGTACGTGGAGGTCACCAAGTTCAAGGACCGGATGTCCGAGCTGAACCAGGAGATCAACTGGATCCCGGGCAACGTCAAAGACGGCCAGTTCGGCAAGTGGCTGGCCAACGCCCGCGACTGGTCCATCAGCCGGAACCGTTACTGGGGCAGCCCCATCCCGGTCTGGCAGTCCAGCGACCCGGAATACCCGCGCACCGACGTCTACGGCTCACTCGCCGAGATCGAGGCCGACTTCGGCCGCCTGCCGCTGAACAAGGCCGGCAAGGTGGACCTGCACCGGCCCTTCATCGACGAACTCACCCGCCCGAACCCGGACGACCCGCGCACCCCGGCGGAAGGGCAGTCGGTCATGCGCCGCGTCGAGGACGTGCTGGACGTCTGGTTCGACTCCGGCTCCATGCCCTATGGCCAGGTCCACTACCCGTTCGAGAACGAGGAATGGTTCGAGACGCACAACCCGGCGGACTTCATCGTCGAGTACATCGGGCAGACCCGCGGCTGGTTCTACATGCTGCACATCCTCTCCACCGCCCTGTTCGACCGTCCGGCCTTCCGCAACGTCATCAGCCACGGCATCGTGCTGGGCTCGGACGGGCAGAAGATGTCCAAGAGCCTGCGCAACTACCCGGACGTCTCCGAGGTCCTGGACCGCGACGGCTCCGACGCGATGCGCTGGTTCCTGATGTCCAGCCCGATCCTGCGCGGCGGCAACCTTGTGGTCACCGAGCAGGGCATCCGCGACGGCGTCCGGCAGGTCATCCTGCCGCTGTGGAACGTGTACAGCTTCTTCACGCTGTACACGAACGCAGCCAACGCAGTCGGAGGGACAGCGCGGGGCTATGACGCGAAGCTCCGTTACGACGGCTACGCCGACACCCTGGACCAGTACCTGATGGCCAACACCGGCGCCCTGGTCCGGAACATGACCGCGCAGCTGGACGGCTACGACATCTCCGGCGCGTGCGACGAGCTCCGCAGCTACCTGGACATGCTGACCAACTGGTACGTCCGGCGCAGCCGCCAGCGCTTCTTCGACGAGAACGTCGATGCCTTTGACGCGCTCTACACCGCGCTGGAGACCGTCTCCCGTGTGGCCGCCTCGCTGCTGCCGCTGGTCTCCGAGGAGATCTGGCGCGGCCTCACCGGCGGGCGCTCCGTGCACCTGGCCGACTGGCCGGACGCGGAACTGTTCCCGGCCAATGCCGAACTCGTCGAGGCAATGGAACGCATCCAGCAGATCTGCTCCACCGGATCCTCGCTGCGCAAGGCCGCCAACCTCCGGGTGCGCCTGCCGCTGCAGGAACTCACCGTCGTGGCACCCGGCGCGGATGTGCTGGAAGGCTTCGCCGCCGTCGTCGCCGATGAACTGAACTTGCGCTCAGTACGCCTGCTCGACGCCGAAAGCGCCTCCCCGGAGGAGTTCGGCATCGAACAGAAGCTCGTGGTCAACGCCCGCGCCGCCGGCCCGCGCTTGGGCAAAAACGTCCAGCAGGCCATCAAGGGAGCCAAGTCCGGCGACTGGAGTGTCGACGACGCCGGTGTGGTCACCGCGGGCGGGCTCGCCCTGGAGCCGCAGGAATACACCCTGGAAACCGTCGTGGCGGAAGCCGCGGAAGGTGAGGGATCCCGCGCCGCGGCCGTCCTGCCCGGCGGCGGTTTCGTGGTCCTCAACACCGAGGTCACCCCGGAACTCGAAGCCGAAGGCGCGGCCCGCGACATGGTCCGCGCCATCCAGCAGGCCCGCAAGGACGCCGGACTCAACGTCAGCGACCGGATCCGCACCACCGTCACCGCGAAGCAGGACATCATTGACGCGCTGCTGGCCAACGCCGGGCTCGTCAAGACCGAAACCCTCACGGTCCAGCTGGACACCGTTGCGGCCGACGTCAAGGAACCCCAAATCAGCGTTGCAAAAGTAACCGCAGAAGTAGAGGCCTAAGCCATGACCGACGAATTCTCCGTAGAAAGCGTCTACGCCGAGCTGCTGGGCCGCGCCCCGGAAAACAAGATGGAGCCCCGGCTGGCTCCCCTGTACCGGGCGATGGACATCCTCGGGGAGCCGAACAAGGCCTTCCCGATCATCCACGTCACCGGCACCAACGGCAAGACCTCCACGGCCCGCATGATCGAGGCCGGGCTGCGCGCCCACGGGCTGAGCACCGGGCGGTACACAAGCCCGCACCTGTCCAAAGTCACCGAGCGCATCAGCATAGACGGCGAGCCCGTGTCGGACGAGACCTTCGTCCGGATCTGGGACGAGATCCGCCCGTACCTGGCCATCGTGGACGGCGAACTCGAGGCGGAGGGCCAGCCCCGGCTGACCTACTTCGAGTGCCTGACCATCCTCGGCTTCGCAGTCTTCGCGGACCAGCCCGTCAACGTCGCCGTCATCGAGGTGGGCCTGGGCGGCATCACGGACGCGACCAACGTCGGCGACGGGCAGGTTTTCGTGGTCACCCCGATCTCGCTGGACCACACGGATCTGCTGGGCGACACCACCGAGGACATCGCCCACGAGAAGGCGGGAATCATCAAGCCCGGCGGTTTCCTGATCAGCGCCGAGCAACCCCGTGACGCGGCGCAGGTGCTGCTGGAGAAGGCCAAGGAAGTCAACGTCCCGTTCCGCTTTGAAGGCGTCGAGTTCGGCGTCGAATCCCGCACCGTCGCCGTCGGCGGCCAGGTGGTGAGTATCCAGGGCATCGCCGGCCGCTACGAGGAGCTGCTGGTTCCCCTGCACGGTGCGCACCAGGCCGAGAATGCCGCCGTCGCGATTGCCGCCCTGGAGGCGTTCTTCGGCGGGGAGAAGCCGCTCGACGCCGGGATCCTGCAGGAGGCGTTCGCCTCTGTCACCTCCCCGGGGCGGCTCGAAGTGGTCCGCACCGCGCCGACAATCATCGTGGATGCGGCCCACAACCCCGAGGGGGTCCGGGTCTCGGCCGAGGCCATCCACGAGGCCTTCAGCTTCACGAAGCTCGTGGTGGTGGTGGGCGTCCTGCGTGAAAAGGACGCCGAGGAGATCCTTCGGCAGCTCAAGGAATCCCTGGGCGATCTCGCGGCCGAATACTGCTTCACCCAGTCCAATTCGCCCCGGGCCGTCCCGGCCGAGGACCTTGCGGAAATCGCGCTGGACCTGGGCTTCGGTGAGGACAATCTGCACGTGGCCGACAAGCTCGACGACGCCCTGGAGTGGGCCGTGGAACGCGCCGAGGCCAACGACGACCTCGCCGGCGGCGTCCTCGTCACCGGCTCCATCACGCTCGTGGCGGAAGCCCGCATCCTGCTCGGCAAGGCGGATGCCTAAGCGATGGCCAGACTCACCAAAGCCCAGCGCGAATGGCGCCCGGGCATGCCCAAAAAACGCCGCTCCACCAAGGTCATGTTCGCTTCCACGGTCCTGCTGCTGGAAGCCTTTGTGGTGCTCTTCGGCGTGCTGGCGGTCTTCGGCCTCCGCCGGAACGAGTTCCCTCCGGTTCTGATCTTCTCGGTGGGGATCGCACTGTTCCTCGTGTTTGTGTTCACCTGCGCGGTCCTCTCCAAGCCGTGGGGAGTGGGCTTGGGCTGGATCCTGCAGCTGGTGCTGATCCTGGGCGGAATCGTGGAGCCCACGATGTACGTGGTGGGCTTGCTCTTCGCGATTTCCTGGTGGTACGGCATCCGCACCGGCATCCGGATCGACCGTGAGGCAGCCAAGCGGGAACGCGAACAGGCCGCCTGGGAGGCGGCGCATCCGAGGGGCCCCGGCCCGGAACCGGCGCCGGATACCGGCGACCAGAACCCGTAGACTTATTCCAAACCCCACCCCACATCATTGGAGCAACTGTGAGCATTGAGCGCACCCTCGTCCTGATCAAGCCCGACGGCGTCGCCCGCAACCTGAGCGGCAGCATCCTCGGCCGGATCGAAGCCAAGGGCTACACCCTGGCCGAGCTCAAGAAGGTCGATGCGAGCCGAGAGCTGCTGGAGCAGCACTATGAGGAGCACGTGGGCAAGCCGTTCTACGAGCCGCTGGTCGAATTCATGCTCAGCGGCCCCGTGGTCGCCGCGATCTTCGAGGGCCACCGGGTGATCGAGGGCTTCCGCTTGCTCGCCGGCACCACGGACCCGACGACGGCGGCCCCCGGCACCATCCGCGGCGACTTTGGCCGCGACTGGGGCCTGAAGGTGCAGCAGAACCTGGTCCACGGCTCGGACTCGGTGGAGTCCGCCGAGCGCGAGATCAAGATCTGGTTCTGACCAGCGTCCCTTACTAGCGCGAACGTACACTTGAGGCCCCAAATCATGCCGATTTGGGGCCTCAAGTGTACGTTCGGGCTCCTCGTAGTTTGCGCTGCCTGTAGGTCCGGGCTCAGTAGCCGGAGGTTCCGATGAAGACCTGGATGAAGGCGAAGAAGATCGTCGCGATCACGGCGACGTAGAGCAGTGCCGTGAGGATCCAGCCCGAGTCGCCCAGGATGCGGGTGGGGCGGGCGGGCAGCCGGATCACGCCCTGGGACACGTTGCGGACGGTGACCCAGACGAACAGCGGAATCATGGCGGCCCAGACGATCATGCAGAACGGGCACAGGATGTGGATGGAATACAGCGCCTGGGACCAGAGCCACACCACGAAGATGAAACCCAGTGTCACACCGGCCTGCAGCCCGAGCCAGTACCAGCGGGCGAACCGGGCGCCCGCCAGAATGCCCATGGCGGTGGTGATGATGACGGCGAACGCCACGATGCCGACGAACATGTTGGGGAAGCCGAAGAGCGAACTCTGCCAGGTCTGCATCACCTGGCCGCAGGAGATCCACGGGTTCACGTCGCAGACGGTCACGTGGCTGGGATCCTTGAGGACCTCCAGTTTCTCCAGCACCAGGGTCCCGGAGGCAAGCCAGCCGACGACGCCGGTGATCAGCAGGAGCCAGGCGAACGGACGGTCACGGGTCATGGGCGGCAACGGCCGTTCCGCTACCGCCGGGCCGGATCGCTGCTGCTGGGTTGAACTGCCGGTGGCACTGGAGATGCTGGGCATGGAATGTCGGTCCTTTGCGTCGGGTGCTTCTGGCCCTGATTGTATCGCCGGCGGCTGGGGGAAGCCGGGGAATTGCCTTCAGCGGCCCGGACCGGGCGCACGCCCTGCGATTGGAACCCGGACCTACGCCTGCTTTGACGGCTCCTGTGAGACAATGATCGTGGCTGGAACCCGATCCACATCCGGGTCCCGGTCCGGCGACTTTGTTCCCAAGACCGCCAATGATGAGCAGGGAGCTGCGGATCCTCTGATCCAGGCTGTCCCGCAATGCCATTGGACGGCACCTGGTTGTGGCGTGTAGATCAACGGGTTCCAGAACAATCTCGCCGGCCCTCCAGGGCTGCCGCACCCCACTGCCGGTGCGAACCTGAGGGTATCCAATTGACTTCTGTCAATGCCTGCGGGTGTTGACAAATAATTGCCCCAACGGGTGCCGGATGTGGCGGTACGCAGGGGCAGGAGTGTCACCACATATGGATAATGACCAGGTTGTAACCGGTAACGAAGAACCGATCGTTGCGGAAGAAAAAGCGGAAACTGCGGAAGCAGCGGAAGCAGTAGAGACCGCAGCAGCACCGCCCAAGAGGCCCGTCCGGACCCGACGCAAGGCCCCTACCAAGGCAGAGGCCATGGAGACCGCTGTCGTGGCAACTGATGCCGCGGCCGCCGAGCAGGCTCCGGAAGCGCCGGCCCCCGAAACCAAGGCCAAGGCACCCGCCCGCCGGAGCCGCGCCCGCAAGGTCGCCGAGGTGCCCGAGCCACTGCCGGCCTTCGCCGAAGAGACCGAAACATCTGGCGCAGTCGGCGCTGCGGTGGCGGACGTCCCCGCAGTAGTTGAGACGGCCGCGGCGGAAACGCCCGCCGCCGAAGCGCCTGCAGAAAAGCCCGTCCGGCGTCGTGCCAGCCGAGCCAAGGCCGCCGCCCCGGTGGCCGAAGCAGGGCCAGTAGCCGAGGCCCCCGCCACGGCCCCCGAAGCAGTTGCCGCGTCCCCGGCAGAGCCCGCCGGCACGCCGGCCGCCGCGGAAACCCCTGCCGAAGCAGCCCCCGCCGCGGAAACCCCTGCCGAAGCATCGTCCGCAGCCTCCTCGCTCTTCCTTGAGCCGGGAGCGGTCACCTCGATGATCTTCCAGGCTCCGGATTTGAGCGCCGTCGTGCGCCCGGTTCCGGCTGCCGCCGCGCCCGCAGAGTCCGAAGATGAAGAAGGCGAAGAGGGCGAGGGCGAAGACGCCAGCGGCCGCCGTCGCCGCCGCAGCCGCGGACGCCGCGGACGGAGCAGCCGGGGAGCCGACAGCGAGCCGGGTGCCGAGACCGAAACCGAGGTCTCCGGCGAGGCAGCCGAGGAAGCCCAGGAAACAGACGAAGGCTCCGAGGGGACGCTGGAGGACGGTGTGACCTCGCGGCGCCGCCGCCGCCGCCGTCGCGGTGACCAGGACCTGGAGCTGACCGGCGGGGAAGGCGACGATCCGCCCAACACAGTGACCCGCGTCCGTGCACCGCGTGCCCAGACCGAGGCGCCGGTCAACAACCGCGTCACGTCCCTCAAGGGTTCCACCCGCCTTGAGGCCAAGAAGCAGCGCCGCCGTGAGTCCCGCGACACCGGCCGGCGCCGCACCGTCATCACCGAGGCCGAGTTCCTGGCCCGCCGTGAATCCGTGGACCGCCAGATGATCGTCCGCCAGCGCGACGACAGAATCCAGATCGGCGTCCTCGAAGACGGGGTCCTGGCCGAGCACTTCGTGTCCAAGACCCAGCAGGATTCCCTGATCGGCAACGTCTACCTGGGCAAGGTCCAGAACGTGCTGCCCTCCATGGAAGCTGCCTTCGTGGATATCGGACGCGGCCGCAACGCCGTGCTCTACGCCGGTGAAGTGAACTGGGAATCCGTCAACCTTGAAGGCAAGCAGCGCCGGATCGAGAATGCACTGAAGTCCGGCGACTCCGTCCTGGTCCAGGTCACGAAGGACCCGGTCGGCCACAAGGGCGCCCGCCTCACCAGCCAGATCTCGCTGCCCGGCCGCTACCTTGTGTACGTGCCCGGCGGTTCCATGACGGGCATCTCGCGCAAGCTGCCCGACGTCGAACGCAACCGCCTTAAGCGGATCCTCAAGGACCGCCTGCCGGAGAATGCCGGCGTCATTGTCCGCACCGCGGCGGAAGGCGCCTCGGAGGAGGAGCTGACGCACGATATCAACCGGCTGCGCGCGCAGTGGGAAGGAATCGAGAGCCAGTCGACGTCGACCAAGGTCCTCGCCCCCGAGGTGCTCTACGGCGAACCGGACCTGACCATCAAGGTGGTCCGTGACGTCTTCAACGAGGACTTCTCGAAGCTGATCGTCTCCGGCGAGGAAGCCTGGGACACCATCGAGGCCTACGTCACCTACGTGGCACCCGACCTGGTGGGCCGGCTCGAGAAGTGGACCAAAGACGCGGACATCTTCTCGGCCTGGCGCATCGACGAGCAGATCCACAAGGCGCTGGACCGCAAAGTGTTCCTGCCTTCCGGCGGCTCCCTCGTCATCGACCGGACCGAGGCCATGACCGTGGTGGACGTCAACACCGGCAAGTTCACCGGCAGCGGCGGGAACCTCGAGGAAACCGTCACCAAGAACAACCTGGAAGCGGCAGAGGAAGTCGTCCGGCAGCTCCGGCTGCGCGATATCGGCGGCATTATCGTGATCGACTTCATCGACATGGTGCTGGAATCGAACCGAGACCTCGTGCTGCGCCGCATGGTGGAGTGCCTGGGCCGCGACCGTACCAAGCACCAGGTGGCCGAGGTGACCTCCCTGGGTCTGGTGCAGATGACCCGCAAGCGGATGGGCACCGGGCTTCTGGAAGTCTTCGGCGAGCAGTGTGAAGCCTGCGACGGCCGCGGCATCGTCACGCACGACGAGCCGGTGGAGCACCGCCGCGCCAACGTCGTGGCCGCCGAGCACCATGTCCCGCGGACCGAGAACCTGCCGGCACCCCGGACCGAACGCAAGAGCCGCCGCCGCGGCAAGGGCGGCCAGGGAATGCCGGAGTCCGCCCCATCGGCAGCCTCAGCCGTCCATCCGGAGCCTACCGAGGCCGAGCGTCATGCCAAGGCAGAGGCGACCCGTGCCGCACTGGCAAACATCGCAGCCGCCGCGCATGCCGCGCACCTCCACGACGGCGAGACGGTATCCGCTCACGCGGCGGAGGCCCGCCAGGCCGCCGTCGAGGCAGCCGCGCGGCTTGCCGCGACAGAGGAGGCAGCCGGACGTCCCGCGGCCGTGCTGACCTTCGGCGGCGAGCAGGTCGCCCTGCCGTTCGTTGAGCACGCCGACGAGACACCGTCTCCTGCCCTCACCCTCGACCTGCTGACCGAGGCCTTCGCCAACCTGGGCGAAGCCGATGGAGCCAGGCCCGCCGTGGACCGGACTCAGGCTGCCAAGGCCCCTGCCCCGGCCGTGGTCCCGGCAAGGACGGAGCTCGAAGCCGGCACCTCCCGGGGCCGCCGAGTCCGCCGCAACCGGAGCGCCAGCCGCGCCCAGGGTGCAGCGAACGAGACGACCATTGAACACCACGAGGCGGCTGAACACCGTGAGGCAGCGGCCTCCGCCGCGGCCGGATCGGTGCACGTGGCCAAAGCGCCCGCCCCGGCCGCGTCCGCGGGCAAGCCAGTGGGCAAGGCAGCAGCCAGGCCGGCAGCGAACGAGCCGATCATCCTCGGCGTCGGCGTCCCGGCTTCGGAGCTCTGACAACCCGGCAGTACGGGACAGTTCCGCGTGACCGCGGGGGCGGTCCGGGACTCGGCGTAGCAATACGCTGAGGCCCGGGCCGCCCCCGTGACTTCGTTAAGCGATTCGGACTAGGCTGTAGGACTGACACGGGGTGCCGCGCATCGAGCCGGCTGAGATCCAAACCCGTCGAACCTGTCCGGTTAGCACCGGCGAAGGGATGTCTCTCGTGGCTTCACCTGTTCTGACTTCACCGTTTCTGCCCTCCGTGCCGCGTCCCGCCGGGCGCCGGATCCCGCGGGTGCTGGCTATTGCAGGTTCGGACCCCTCCGGCGGCGCCGGGATCCAGGCCGACCTGAAAAGCATTGCCGCGCACGGCGGCTACGGCATGGCCGCGATCACGGCCCTCACGGCCCAGAACACCCGCGGCGTCAGCGCCGTCCACGTTCCGCCGGCGTCGTTCCTGACCGCCCAGCTGGACGCGCTGAGCGGGGACATCGGCATCGACGCCGTCAAAATCGGCATGCTGGGGGACGCCACCGTGATCGCTGCCGTCCGCGGCTGGCTTGAACAGGCCCGGCCCGGCGTCGTGGTCCTGGATCCGGTGATGGTGGCGACGAGCGGCGACCGGCTCCTGCAGGAAACGGCGGAGGCCGCCCTGCACGCGCTGCTGCCCCTCGCGGACCTGGTCACACCCAATCTCGCCGAACTGGCCATCCTCCTCCGGGAACCCGTCGCAGCCGACTGGGCCGAGGCCCTTGACCAGGGCAAACGGCTCGCCGCCCTGACCGGCACGACGGTACTCGTGAAGGGCGGCCATCTGGGCCGCAGCGCCGGTGGAGATGACCACAACGACGACGACGGCTGCCCCGATGCGCTCGTCAACACCGTGGGGCTCCTGGACCAGGAGACGGTGGTGGTGACCGGCGCACGCGTGCCCACCGGCAACAGCCACGGCACCGGATGCTCCTTGTCCTCGGCGCTGGCCACGGTGCAGGCCCGGGTGGGGGACTGGGAGGCGGCGCTGCGCGAGGTCAAGCCCTGGCTGACGGGTGCGCTGCGTGCCTCGGACCGCCTCGACGTCGGAACGGGCAACGGTCCGGTGCACCATTTCCACCACGTGCAGCATCTGACCGAAGACCAGGGCGGCACAGACCAGATGAATACCGGGCACCGCGTTCCGGACGAGGGGGAGTTCGCCGCTGCCCTCGGGAACAGTGCCGCGGCGGACCTTGACGCGATCTATGGCCTGGCGTTCATCCAGGGCCTGGCCGACGGCACGCTGGCCGAGAAGGATTTCGCCTACTATCTGGCCCAGGACGCCCTCTATCTCAATGGCTACTCGCGGGTGCTGGCCCGGGCGGCAGCCATCGCACCTTCCGAAGCCGAACAGCTTTTCTGGGCCCGCTCCGCGCAGCAGTGCCTTGAAGTCGAATCGGAGCTGCACCGGAACTGGCTCAGCACACGGGCCGTGGAGGTGAAGCTGGGCCCCGTCACGAAATCCTACGTGGACCATCTGCTGGCCGCCACGGTCTCCGGCAGCTACGGCGTCCTGGTCGCAGCCGCCCTGCCGTGCTTCTGGCTGTATGCCGAGGTCGGCGCAACACTCCATGCGCAGTTCCTGGCGGCCGGCGCCCCGGAAGGTCATCCCTACGCCGAATGGCTGCGGACCTACGCCGACGAGGACTTTGCCGCGGCGACGCGGCAGGCCATCGCCCTGACGGATCAGGCGGCGCGGCGCGCTTCCGCCAGCGAGCGGGACGCCATGGCGGTGGCCTTCAGGCAGTCGGCCCGCTACGAGGTCGAGTTCTTCGACGCGCCGAGGCTGCACGCCTGAGCACGGCCTCCCCGGCCAGCCTGTACGATGGTGAGGCACGGTTCCGGGAGTCGTTGCAGGACCGCTCTGTCCTGATTGAATGAAGTCTTGATTGAATGAAGTCTTGATCGAGTTGCGTTCATCACGCACGGCCCCTCCGGAACCAGCCTCATTTGCGGCCGAAGGCAAAATTAGCGTAGTCTAGGTCTTCGGTGCTTACGCCAACACTTGGGTTATGACCTTGAGGATCACGTCATTCGATATCGAATGGCATTGTCCACGGGATAGCTCATGGGTTCCCCCGGGGAATCCACCGGCGTAGAGGCACAGCGTGAGCCAGCCAAACAATTTGGACCAGGTTCCGCACGCAAATCTAGTAATAAACGTCGAGAGAAGTGAGTTCCCCAGTGGTGTACGCGATTGTCCGCGCAGGCGGCCGCCAAGAGAAGGTTTCCGTTGGAGACTTCGTTACCCTGAACCGCGTCCCCGGTGGAGCCGGCAGCACCTTTGAGTTGCCCGCACTGCTCCTGGTAGACGGTGACAAGGTCACGTCTGCTGCTGCGGACCTGGCCAAGGTAACGGTTACGGCTGAGATCCTCGAAGACCTTCGTGGTCCGAAGATCGTCATCCAGAAGTTCAAGAACAAGACCGGTTACAAGAAGCGCCAGGGCCACCGTCAGGAATTGACCAAGGTCAAGATCACCGGTATCAAGTAACTCTTCGTTACTGTTCAGGTTCCAGCAGATTCCCCAGAATTTTTGAAGGCAGGCATTTCAGATGGCACATAAAAAAGGCGCGAGTTCCACTCGCAACGGTCGTGACTCCAACGCCCAGTACCTCGGCGTCAAGCGCTTCGGCGGCCAGGTAGTTTCCGCAGGCGAGATCATCGTCCGCCAGCGCGGCACCCACTTCCACCCGGGCGCCGGCGTCGGCCGCGGCGGGGACGACACCCTGTTCGCCCTGGCCCCCGGTGCAGTCCAGTTCGGCACCCGCCGTGGTCGTCGCGTTGTGAACATCGTGACTGCTGCAGCTGCAGAGTAGCTACAAGTTCTAAATCGGTGGGGCGGGCCATTTGGTCCGCTCCACTGTTCTTTTAACCGCATTACAATCATCTTGGTGTCTTTGGACGTCCAGGAAACAGCACTGAGGAGATCCACGTGGCGAGCTTTGTAGACCGGGTAGTACTGCACGTATCCGGCGGTACCGGCGGCCACGGCTGTGTCTCCGTTCACCGCGAGAAGTTCAAGCCCCTCGGCGGTCCCGACGGCGGCAACGGCGGCAACGGCGGCGACGTCATCCTGCGCGTTGACCCCCAGACGACCACCCTGCTCGACTACCACCACGCCCCGCACCGGCACGCCACCAACGGCGGCCCCGGCATGGGCGACTGGCGCGGCGGCAAGAACGGCGAAACCCTGATCCTGCCGGTGCCCGTGGGCACCGTGGTGAAGTCCAAGTCCGGCGAAGTCCTCGCCGACCTCGTGGGCGAAGGCGCCGAATACATCGCTGCCGCCGGCGGCATCGGGGGCCTCGGCAATGCCTCGCTCTCCTCCCAGAAGCGCCGCGCCCCCGGCTTCGCGCTGCTCGGCATCGAAGGCGAATCCAGCGACGTCGTCCTGGAACTGAAGTCCATTGCTGACATCGCGCTCGTCGGCTTCCCCTCCGCCGGCAAATCCAGCCTGATCGCCGCCATGTCCGCGGCCCGGCCCAAGATCGCCGACTACCCCTTCACCACCCTGATCCCGAACCTGGGCGTCGTGCAGGCCGGCGAGGTCCGCTTTACCATCGCAGACGTCCCGGGCCTGATCGAGGGTGCCAGCGAGGGCAAGGGCCTCGGCCACCACTTCCTCCGCCACGTTGAGCGCTGTGCCGCCCTCGTCCACGTGCTGGACTGCGGCACGCTCGAATCGGACCGCGATCCGCTGTCCGACCTCGCCATCATCGAAGCGGAGCTTGAGAAGTACGCCGTGGACATGAGCTACAGCGGAGCCGACGGCGAAGTCGTTCCGCTGAACCACCGCCCCCGCCTCGTCGCCCTGAACAAGGTGGACCTGCCGGACGGCAAGGACATGGCCGAGTTCGTCCGCCCGGAACTCGAATCCCGCGGCTACAGCGTCTTCGAGATCTCGGCCACGAGCCACGAGGGCCTGCGCCAGCTCGGCTTCGCCATGGCGGAAATCGTCCAGGCCGCCCGCGACGCTCTCGCCGCAGCGCCGCCGAAGGTACATGCCCCTGTGCTCAAGCCCCGCGCGGTGAACGAATCCGGCTTCAAGATCCGCCGCGAGGAGAAGAACCTGGAACCGCTGTTCCGCGTGCTCGGCGACAAGCCCGTGCGCTGGGTCAAGCAGACCGACTTCACCAACGAGGAAGCGATCGGCTACCTCGCCGACCGCCTTGCCAAGCTGGGCGTCGAAAACGAACTGTTCAAGCAGGGCGCCCTGCCCGGCGACACCGTGGTCATCGGCGAGGACGACGGCGTCGTCTTCGACTGGGAGCCGACCATGATGGCCGGTGCCGAACTGCTGGCATCCCCGCGCGGCACGGACGTACGTTTCGCCGATATCGGTGACCGCCCGACCCGTGGGCAGAAGCGCGACGAGCAGGTCGAACGCCGCGAGGCCAAGGCCGCAGCCCGCGCCGAGCTCGAAGCCGAGCGCAAGGCCGGCATCTGGACCGAATCCGTCAGCGGACGCCGGGCCGCCAAGCCGCTCAAGGAGAGTGGACTGGGCGCAGCAGATGACGAGTAAGACCGTCATCGTGCCCGGTTCATCCGTCACCCCGGAGCGTGCAGCCCCGGACCGTCCGGCTCCGGACCGTTCAGCCCCGGACCGTCCGGCTCCGGACCGTGCAGTGCTGTCCGGAGCCTGCCGGATCGTGGTCAAGGTCGGTTCCTCCTCGCTGACCAGCATCAAGGGCGGCATCTCGGAAGAGGCCCTGACGGACCTCGCCGATGCCCTGGCGCACAAACACAACGAAGGCGCGGAGATCATCCTGGTGTCCTCCGGTGCGATCGCCGCCGGGCTCGCCCCGCTCGGGCTGGACAAGCGCCCCCGCGACCTCGCCACCCAGCAGGCCGCGGCGAGCGTGGGCCAGGGTCTCCTGATGGCCCGGTACACGCACGCCTTCGGCGCCCACGGCGTCACGGTCAGCCAGGTGCTGCTGACGGCCGACGACTTCATGCGCCGCAGCCAGCACACCAACGCCTTCCGGGCCCTGAACCGGCTGCTGAACCTCGGCGTCGTGCCCGTGGTCAACGAAAACGACACCGTGGCCACCCACGAGATCCGGTTCGGCGACAACGACCGCCTCGCAGCCCTCGTGGCGCACCTCGTGCGCGCCGACGCGCTGGTGCTCCTCTCAGACGTCGACTCGCTCTACGACGGTCCACCCTCGCACGGCGCCAAGCGGATCCCGCACGTCACGGGCCCGCACGACCTCGACGGCGTCTCCATCGGCAGCCCCGGCAAGGCCGGGGTGGGCACCGGCGGAATGGTCACCAAGGTGGAGGCGGCCATGATCGCCGCAGGCTCCGGAATCCATGCCCTCGTGACCTCCACGTCCAATGCGGCCGCCGCGTTGGCGGGCCAGGATGTGGGAACCTGGTTCTCGGTCAACGGCTCCCGTAAGCCGATCCGCCTCCTCTGGCTGGCGCACCTGGCGTCGGTGCAGGGCACCCTCGTGCTCGACGACGGCGCCGTCAGGGCCGTGCGCGACCGCCGCACGTCCCTGCTGCCAGCTGGCATCACCGCCGTCCAGGGCTCCTTCGAAGCCGGCGACGCCGTCGAGATGGTATCCCCGGACGGCACCGTGATCGCCCGCGGGCTGGTCAACTACGCCGCCGACGAGCTTCCGCAGATGCTCGGCCGGTCCACCAGGGAACTTGGCAAGACCCTGGGCCGCGGATATGACCGCGTAGTTGTTCATGTTGACGATCTGGTGCTGGTCTAAGCCTCCCGCTCGCCTAAACTGGAAGCATGACTGAGGCCCTGACCCCCCGATCTGCCGTGCTCGCCGAGAAGCTGTTTGCCGAAGGTCTGATCCCTGCGGACGGACCGTCGGCAGGCGCCCGCGAGGTTCCGGCAGCCCTGGAGGCGACTTCGGAGCAGACTTCTGGTGCAGGCGGGGCAGCCGACGTCGAGGCCGCCGTCCACGCAATCGCCGACCGCTCCCGCCACGCCGCCCGCCGGATGGCCCGCGCCAACCGCGCCTGGAAGGACCGTGGCTTGCGGGCAATCGCCACCGCGCTGCTGGAGCGCACGAGCCAGGTCCTGGCCGCCAACGCCAAGGACGTTGCCGCGGGGCGGGCCAACGGCACCTCCGCTGCCCTGCTGGACCGGCTTACCCTCACCGACGCCCGGGTTAAGGCCCTCGCCGCCGCCCTGGAGAACCTCGCCACCCTTCCGGATCCGGTAGGGAATGTGGTGCGCGGCCAGACGCTGCCCAACGGGCTGCGGCTGCGCCAGATCAACGTGCCGATGGGCGTCGTCGCCGCCATCTATGAGGCGCGGCCCAACGTGACGGTGGATATCGCCGGGCTGGGCCTCAAGAGCGGCAACGCCGTCATCCTGCGCGGCGGAACCGCCGCGGCCGCCACCAACGCCGCCCTGGTCACCATCCTCCGCGACGCGCTGGAATCCGTGGGCCTGCCGGCCGACGCCGTGCAGACGGTGGACCAGTACGGCCGCGAAGGCGCGAACGTCCTGATGCGCGCCCGGGGCAGGGTGGACGTCCTGATTCCCCGCGGCGGCCGCGAACTGATCCAGTCCGTTGTGATGAATGCCTCGGTGCCGGTCATCGAGACGGGGGAGGGCAATGTCCACATCTTCCTGGACGCCTCAGCGAACGAGGACATGGCCGTGGAGATCCTGCTGAACGCCAAGACCCAGCGGCCCAGCGTCTGCAACACCGTGGAAACCCTGCTGGTGCACTCCGGCTCCACCGCGCTGCCCGCCGTGGCCGCCGCCCTGCGCGCCGCGGGCGTCACCCTGCACACCGACGAGCGGATCCGCGCGGCGCTGCCGGCGTCCGTCGACTCAGTGCCCGCCACGGACGTGGACTGGGCCACCGAATACATGGACCTGGACCTGGCCGTGGCCATGGTGGACAGCCTGGACGACGCCGTCAGGCACATCCGCGCGTGGTCCACCGGACACACTGAGGCCATCCTGACCAACGACCTCGCCAACGCCGAGCGTTTCATCGCGGAGGTCGATTCGGCCGCCGTGATCGTGAATGCTTCCACCCGCTTCACCGACGGCGGCGAGCTGGGCCTGGGGGCCGAGGTGGGGATATCCACCCAGAAGCTGCACGCACGCGGCCCGATGGGATTGACCGAACTGACCACCACCAAGTGGATCGTGCAGGGCGAGGGCCAGATCAGGGCGTAGCAACGCTGTAACATGGAACAGAAGTCCGGAACGGCGGGGACAAGCGCCGTCGTCAAATTTTAATGTCTAGGGGAGAACATGCTGTCGCAGCAGATCGCCACAATCATCGCCGCCGCTGGCGAATCCGGGCACGAGGAACTCGCGCCGCTCATTGCACCGCCGTTCGTCATCGGCGGCTCGATGTTCGCTATCCTCCTCGTGCTGATGTTCATCACGCTGTCCTACTCCAGTCTGGGCAGGCGCCACGAGGCCGTCGACGAGCACTCGGATCCGCACCGCCAGCACCCGAACAAGCACGATCACGGCCAAGGCCACTGATATTTCCGCCACCGTGAAGCAGCGCGGCGCCAAACGCCGCCTGCGTCTGGGTGTGATGGGCGGCACGTTCGATCCGATCCATCACGGCCACCTTGTCGCGGCCAGTGAGGTCGCGGCCAAGTTCAACCTGGACGAAGTGGTGTTTGTGCCGACCGGCCAGCCGTGGCAGAAGACGGCGAGAAAGGTCAGCGAGGCCGAGCACAGGTACCTCATGACCGTCATCGCCACGGCTTCGAACCCCCGCTTCACCGTCAGCAGGGTGGACGTGGACCGGCCCGGACCCACCTACACGATCGATACGCTGCGAGACCTGCGTACGCTCCGCCCCGACGCCGATCTCTTCTTCATCACCGGCGCGGACGCCCTGGCCCAGATTCTTTCCTGGAAAGACATCGACGAGCTGTGGTCGCTCGCGCACTTCGTCGGGGTCACCCGGCCCGGGCACGTGCTGGACGGCATGGGCCGGAAGGACGTCAGCCTGCTCGAAGTCCCGGCCATGGCCATCTCCTCCACGGACTGCCGCACGAGGGTGGCGGCCGGAAATCCGGTCTGGTACCTCGTGCCCGACGGCGTGGTCCAGTACATCGCCAAATATGGACTGTACTACGGCGACACGGACCCCGTGGCCGACGCAGCGGCGGACCCGGAGGGAAGTGCTGCCGGCATCGAAGCGGAGAACGAAGCCGCCCGGTACAGCCGGGCTATCGAAATAAGCCAACCAGCCAGCACTGAATGAGTTTGCAATGAGTCAGGAACAGCCTCCCGTCCGCAGCCGTCGCGAATTGCGACAGGCTAGAGATGAACGCCCGGAAGCGGGCCAGGAGCCGGGTACCGCGGCTCCCGGCGAGGTTGACCCTGCCACAAAAAAGCCGGCCGCGAAGGCTGCAACGCCCAGACCGGCTACCCCAGTTGACCCCGGCGAACCGACGCCGGCCGACGTCGCGGGACGGAGCCGGAGGGTAGCTGACGGGCCCGTGGATTCGGTGCGGAACCCCGGCGGCTCCGAACGGTCCTCGCAGGCCCGCGCGCGGGACCGCGCCGCGCTCCGCACGATCAAGGAGCTCGCCGAAAAAGAGGGTCACCTCGCCGGCGGCGGTCCGCCCACCCGGCGCCAGCTGAGGCTTCTGCAGCTGGCAGCCGAAACCGCGCCCGCCACCGCGGCCAACCTGATTGTCCCCGCGTCACCGCGGACCCGGGCCACCCCGGTAGTCGGCCAGCCTGCGTCCAAGCCCGCCGCCGCCGAGGCTGCCGGAGCCAAGGAGCAGGCAGCCACAGACCAGGCAGCCCCACCGGCCCCCGCCAAGGGCGCGAAGGACACCGGTAAGAAGGACACCGGTAAGAAGGACACCGGCAAGAAGGACGGCACCGGCGGGCCCGGTGCCGCGGACCAGCTGCCTCAGGGGATGACCGTCGAGCAGGCCTTGGCCGCTCGCGAACTCCTGGCCCAGCAGGCTCAGAACCAGCTGGCCAAGATGGAGCACATCGAGGCCACTGACCCGGGGGCGGTCGATCCTGATGTGCTGGCTGAGCAGATCGCCCTGGCCGAGCGGGCCGCGGTGCTCAACCGCCGGGCCGCCGCCAAGCAGAAGCTGGCCGAACAGAACAACCAGCCGGCACCGCCGCGGAACGATCCCTCGACCGCCAGCAACCTGGCCATGGTCACACCCTTGGAATTTGAGCAGGTCCCCGGCGTGGAGCGGCCCATCATGAAACGCCCTGCCACGTCCTACGTTCCGGTCGTCACGAATCCGGGCCCCCGGGTTGAAGATCGCCGGAAGTCCGGCAGCCGCCGTCCCGGTTCGTCCCGGCAGCGCTCAGTCCCGGCGACCGGCCGCGCCGGTGTGCTGGCCCGTGCAGAGGCTGCCGCGAGGGCCGCGTCCGGAGCAGCTCCGCGGGCGAATCCGGCCGCAGCCAGTCCGGTCCCGCCGGCGTCGGAGGAGGAGTTCGCCGGCAGGGCCCCGGTGGCCGCAAACACTGCCTACGGCCTCGATCCCCTCGACGCGGCCACGGCCGGCCTTGGCCGGGCCCGGCGCCTCCGCATGCTGCAGCTGGGCGTGCTGGCCCTGGGCGTTCTCGCGCTGATCGTCGGAATCACGCTGATCATCTCCGGCCTCGCAAGCTAGTCCCGCAAGCTAGTCCCGCAAGCTGCGGCCGCTCAGCCTCACCCCCAAGCATTTTCTCAAGAGCTTTTTCACCCCAACAAGGAGTCCCGTGACTGCAACAGAATCATCCATCGCCACAGCCCGCCACGCAGCCCGAGCTGCCTCGGAGAAACTCGCCGACGACATTGTCGCCCTTGACGTCAGCGAGCGGCTGGCCCTGGCCGACGTCTTCCTGATCGCCTCGGCACCGTCCGAACGCCAGGTCAACGCCATCGTTGACGGCATCGAAGAAGAACTCACCAAGTTCGACCTCAAGCCGACCCGCCGCGAAGGCCGCTCCGGTGGCCGCTGGGTCCTGCTGGACTACGGCGACATCGTCATCCACGTCCAGCACGAGGAAGACCGCGTGTTCTACGCCCTGGAGCGACTCTGGAAGGACTGCCCCGTCGTGGACCTGCAGCTGGGCGACGACGCGTCAGCCAAAGCCACTGCCGCCTCCGAAACGGAGTAACAGTTTGGCGCAGCCTTCAGACCAAAGCGTGAATATGCCCGATTTGGAATTTTCCGAGAGGCTGTTCTAAGATATTTGAGTTGCTTCGGAGAGATCCGGACGAAAAGCCGGAGCCGGCAGCGTAAGCTGACGGAGTCGGAGCAGCGAAAATTCGGGGCTGTGGCGCAGCTGGTAGCGCACCTGCATGGCATGCAGGGGGTCAGGGGTTCGAGTCCCCTCAGCTCCACAAGATGATCCGCCGGAATCGTAAAGATTCCGGCGGATATTTTTGTGCCCGGATCCGGATAGTTCCGGCCGGTCCGGGCTTTTCTGGCAGTCCGGCGCGCCGATTCGCGTCAGCGGGAAATGTGGTTTAAGATAATCAGGTTGCTTCCGGGAAGACGGTTCTTCCCAGCACACTTCGGGGCTGTGGCGCAGCTGGTAGCGCACCTGCATGGCATGCAGGGGGTCAGGGGTTCGAGTCCCCTCAGCTCCACCGAAGAGGCCCTACTCATTGAGTAGGGCCTCAACCGTTTTCCGGCCGTCGCGCCGCCAGACCCGCCGCCAGACCGGCCCGGTAGCAACGGCTAATATTGGGCACGTGAACGAGACCCTGCCGCCGTGCCCCGAATGCTCCAGCGACTACACCTACGAGCCGGGGGCGCTCCTGGTCGGCACGAAGGTCCGCGGCCTCCGCCTCGCCAGCGGCGTGGGGGACCACGACATCGACTGCAAGGTCGACGGCGTCGGCCCCATGCAGCTCAAGTCCAGCGTCGTCAAGAAAATCTGAGCGGGGCCCACCATTCCTGAGCAGCCGGAAGTAATGCCGCGGCCCGCCGACGTCGTCGTGATCGGCGCCGGCCAGGCCGGGCTCTCGGCTGCGTACCACCTGCAGCGCCGCGGCTTCGTCCCCGCGGGAACGGAAGCCCCGGGTATTGACGCCGCTGGGGAACTGGCAGCGCCGGCCCGGACGTACCTCGTGCTCGACGCTGAGGACGGCCCCGGCGGGGCGTGGCGCCACCGCTGGAAAAGCCTCCGGATGGCGACCGTCAACAGCATCAGCGACCTGCCCGGCATTCCGCAGCCGTCCGTCGACCCGGAGGAGGCGAGCTCGAGCTTCCTGAGCCGCTACTTCGGCGGCTACGAGGACGAGCTCGGACTGGCCATCCTGCGGCCCGTCAAGGTGCATGCCGTCCGCCGGGAGGACGGCGACCCGGCCGGACGCCTCAGGATTTCAACCTCCCGGGGTGACTGGTCCGCTCGGGCAGTGATCAACGCCACCGGCACCTGGACCCGGCCGTTCTGGCCCATCTACCCTGGGCGCTCCGGCTTTCGCGGACGTCAGCTGCACGTCGCGGACTACGTTTCTGCCGAAGAGTTCCGGGGACAGCATGTGATCGTGGTCGGCGGCGGCATTTCAGCCGTCGGCTTGCTGGACGAGATCTCGCAACTCACCGCGACGACGTGGTTCACGCGGCGCGAACCGGTGTGGCGGGACGCCGGGTTCGACCGGCAGGCCGGCCGCGACGCCGTCGCCCTCGTCGAAGAGCGCGTCCGCCAGGGCCTCCCGCCGCAGAGCGTCGTCTCGGTGACCGGACTGATCCTGACCCCGGCCCTTCGCGCCGCGGCCGCCCGGGGCGCGCTGGAACGGCGTCCCATGTTCACCGCGATCGAACCCGACGGCGTGCGGCTGGCCGACGGAAGCTTCCTGGCCGCCGACGTGATCCTGTGGGCCACCGGCTTCCGCGCCGAGCTCGATCACCTGGCGCCGCTGCACCTGCGGGGTCCGGGCGGCGGCATCGCGATGGACGGCACCCAGGTGGCTTCGGAGCCGCGGGTCCATCTGGTCGGCTACGGCCCCTCATCCTCCACGATCGGCGCCAACCGGGCAGGCCGGGCCGCCGTGGCCGGCATCCTCAATATGCTGACGGAGCAGGATAAGTTTGGTACAGGCCCTGAACCCTTGGGGCCCTCAAGACCCAGGCCTGAACAGACAATCCTGAACAGACAATCCTGAACAGACAATCCTGAACAGACAAGGCGGCAGCCCGCGCGTGGCGGACAACAATCTCGAATCGCTCTTTTCTCAGCTGCGGAGGTTCCCGGACGTTGAGGCAGCCAGCCTCCAGGCCTGGGACGCGACGGACAAGCTCCTGCTGGACACCGTGGCAGGAATGCTGACGCCCGGCAGTCGGCTCGCGGTCGTGGGGGACCGCTACGGTGCGCTGACCCTTGGGGCGCTCGGCCTGGACGCCGTCGCCGCTTCAGCCGGAACCTGGCCGGTCCGCGTCCACCAGGACCTCGTCACCGGCGAACGCGCGCTGCGCAACAACGCCGATGCCCTGGGCATCACGGCTGGCTTCGAACAACTCCCGCTCGGCGCCGCGCTCTTGGAAGGGGCCACCGCCGTGCTGCTCCAGCTGCCCAGGTCCCTGGCCGAGCTCGAGGAAATCGTCGACGCCGTGGCCCGGTACGCCGCTCCCGACGTCGTGCTGCTGGCCGGCGGCCGCGTCAAACACATGAGCCTGGGCATGAACGCGGTGCTGGAGCGCTATTTCGGCGAGGTCCAGCCCCAGCTCGCCCGGCAGAAGTCACGCATCCTGCGGGCCAGCGGCCCGAGGCCGGTCACTGCCGGCCCGCCCTTCCCCGTCACCGCGGGCAACGCGGAGCTGGGACTGACGGTCTGCGCCCACGGGGCCGTCTTTGCCGGGACGGGGCTGGATATCGGGACCCGGTTCCTGTTGGACTTCCTGCCCCGGATGCCGTCCGCCGCTCACGCCATTGATCTTGGCTGCGGCACGGGGATCCTGGCGGCCACTTACGCCCGGGCCAACCCAGGCGCCCGGGTCATCGCCACCGACCAGTCCGCGGCCGCCGTCGAGTCCGCCCGGGCCACGGCCCGTGCCAACGGACTCCAGCAGCAGATCGAGGCGCTCCAGGACGACGCCATGAGTTCCCTCCCGGCCGGGAGCGCCGAACTGGTCCTGTTGAACCCGCCGTTCCACATCGGAGCCGCGATCCATGCCGGTGCGGGTATCAAGCTGATCGAGGCCGCGGGCCGGGTCCTCGCGCCGGGCGGGGAGCTGTGGACGGTGTACAACAGCCATCTGCATTACCGGCCCGCGCTGGAGCGGCTGATCGGTCCCACCCGCGAGGTCGGGCGGAACCCGAAATTCACGGTGACGGTGAGCGTCCGGAAATCTGCCGGAGTGTGAAGCCGGTGCGTGGGCGGCAACAGGTGCGTGACGTACGATTCTGAGATAAGCAGTGCTTAGCCGAAGACGTTGAGGGGAATCAGTGACTGAGATCCGCCAGACCTCGCCACGGCGCGGAACAAATTTGCCCCGCATGGGCGACTTCAACCTCACCGTCATCCTCGACGCCATCCGCCGTTCCCCGGGTGGTCTGAGCCGCGTGGAGCTGGCCCGGATCGTCGGCCTGTCGCCGCAGACCATTTCCAACATCTCCCGCCGGCTGCTGGACCAGAGCCTGATCGTCGAGGCCGGAAAGGAGGGCACCGGCCCGGGGAAGCCCCGGACCATGCTCCGGCTCAATCCGGCCGGCATGTACGCCGTGGGCGTGCACCTTGACCCTGCCGTGGTGACGTTCGTTGTGTTGGACCTGGTGGGGGCCGTGGTCAAGCACTCCAGGATCACGACGCCGTCCGGCACGGACCCCGGTGCCGTCATTGAGACCATTGCTGCGGAGATCAAGCAGCTCGTCGAGGACTCCGGCGTGGACCCCTCCAAGATCGCCGGGCTCGGCGTCGCATCGCCCGGCCCCATTGACCTTGAGGAGGGCACCGTCGTTGACCCGCCGCTCCTGCTTGGCTGGCACCGGGTCCCGCTGCGGGACGCCCTGGCCGAGGCCACCGGCCTGTCCACGCTGGTGGATAAGGATGTGACCAGCGCGGCCGTCGCCGAGACCTGGGCAGGCGGCCCGAGCGGTACCGGCAGCTTCGTGTTCATGTACATGGGAACAGGCATCGGCTGCGGCATCGTCCTCAACGACGAAGTAGTGCGCGGCACCTCCGGAAATGCCGGCGAGATCGGCCACATCACCGTGGACCCCGACGGCCCGCCCTGCGATTGCGGCAAGCGCGGCTGCGTCAAGTCCTCCTGCATTCCGCAGGTGCTGGTGGCCCAGGCCGAAGCGGCCGGAGTCCTGGACGGCTCACGGCAGGACAGGAGTGCCCCCGCGGTCCAGGAGAGCTTCGCGGAACTCTGCGCCGCCGCCTACGCCGGGAATCAGTTGGCCACGGACATCATCGAACGATCCGCCGTGCTTGTTGCGCGCGCCGTCTCGGCCGTCACTAATACCCTGGACGTGGACCGTGTGGTCTTCGGCGGCCCGTTCTGGACCGGCCTCTCCCAGGCATACCTGGCGCTGGTCCCGGGGCTTGTCGAGGAGAACAGCGCCACCCGGAAGATCCACGCCATCGAGGTGGTGGGCACCGGCGTCGGCGAAGACGTCGGCGCAGTCGGCGCGGCCTGCCTCGTGCTCGAGCACACGCTCGCTCCGCGATCCCAGCGACTCCTGCTCGAGGGGTAGGTGCTCGAGGGGTAGGCCGGGGCAGGCCTCCTCCCGGGGCCGGCGTCCTCCCGGGTAGGTATCAGTCGATGTCCTCGATGACAGTGCCGAAAGGGATGGATTCGTCGAGGTGCGCCTGGTGGCCGGTCGGGCCGCGGTTGTAGGAGACGCGGACGCCATGTGACTTGTCCGCTGCGGACTGCATCAGAATGGGCCGTACGGTGTTGACGAAGCTCTCGCTCTTGCCGACGAGATATTCCTGGTAGCTGGCTGGAAGCTGGATCATGGCAACAGGATAGTCCCGCACACGCGCAATGGGGAGGGCTCCCATCGGCCCGGTTTCCGCTTCCACAGCAGTCTCCGGCCCGGCCCTGCTTTTACGAGCCGCTTTTGATGATGATGTCGTCGAGGTAGTTGTCACCCATCTGCCTGGTGTGTTCGGCGCCGAGCTGCACGGCCGACAAGGTGGTGAATCCGGTGCTGACCTGGTTGCTGGAATAGACGATGACGCTGTCAAACCAGACCTCTATCGTTGTGGCGCTCGTGTTGGCAATGACGTGCGTGACGACGTGATGCCAGGAGCTGAGGGGGATGCTGGAGGCCAGCAGGCGTGTGTAGACGGAGGCGCCGGTTGGTGATGTCACGCGCAGCCAGAGCTGGCCGTTGCTGTTGTACCGGTAGACGTCCGCGACCCGGGTGGTTCCGGAGAAGAACCGGAAATAGGGTACGTTGCTGCCTGCCAGGCCGGCCGTGGTGATGTTGAACCAGCCATCTGCGTAGGCGGCCGGGGTGCCCGCGGGAAGAGGGGCGGAGCGGTAAGCCAGGGCGCCGGGGTCGGAGGTTACGTGCAGGTAGCCGGCGCAGCCGCCTGAGTGTGCCAGTGCTGACGAGACCGTGGCGGTTCCGGTTCCGGCGCTGTGGACGATGAACGGAACCAGGCTTCCTGATTCGAAGTTGTCGGCCACGACCGTGGTGCCGGGGTAGGGGTCAGTCGGTGCGGGTGTGGCGGGCTGGCAGCTTGTGGTGGCCGCAGACGCGATCCCCGCGGTGGCCATTCCGGCCCCCAGCAGTGGCGCCAGAAGCAGGCCGATAAGCCCCAGTCTTTGTAGCTGTTTCATTGAGCTGCCCTCCGGGTTGGTCAAACAGGTTGGTCAAACAGTCGTCCGTGACTTCGGTCGTATATCGAGAGTTCACTCGTGTCCAGCCCCCGCGAGGAACCACACAATCGGCCCAAACTGCGAACAAAATTCTGTCCGGACCCGCGATGTCGCGTAAAGCCGCGTCTTAATTCGGCAGTCGACTTGAATGCCCCCGCGGGGGCCCCTACAGTTGTAGACAAGTTACCGAGGTAACGTGTCAGCGATCCTCCGCTGAAGGCCAGCCCCACGGCGGCCAAGGAGGGTGTGGGTGCCCCCATGTGGGCCTGACATTTGCTCACGGACAACTTCGTGTCAGGCGTAACAGTCGCGGCTGCGTCCTGCCGAAGTTTTCTCCGTGTTCCCCAAACTCAATTCACTGACGGCAGTGTTTTCCGGACTTCCGGTTATCCGGTTTTTCGGCGTCCTGGCGTCAGTGTCCACAGCCAAGGACGCAAATGTCTCCACCAAGCCTTATCGACACCCATCCCAATCTGGCGGGCGCAGCACCCGTCGCGCTGTCCTACGAACTCTTCCCGCCGCGGTCGCCCGCGGCTGCGGAATCGCTCTGGACCACCATCGGCGAACTGGAGTCCACGGACCCGGACTACGTCTCCGTGACCTACGGCGCCAGCGGCTCCAACCGCAACAACGCCGTCGAACTGATCAACAGGCTCGTGCAGGAAACCACGCTCCGGCCTTTGGCCCACCTGACCTGCGTGGGCAACTCCCCGCAGGAGCTTGCCGAGATCATCGGCGAGCTGCTGGACGTGGGCGTGCGCGGCATCCTTGCCCTCCGCGGCGACCAGCCCAAGGACGGCGGCACGCCGCCGGAGGGCTCACTGCGCTACGCCCAGGACCTGATCGAGCTCATCCGCCGCGTGGAGCAGCGCCGATCGGCGCTGCTGTGCGCCGGCAAGGTGGCCGTCGGTGTGGCCGCGTACCCCACCCGGCATCCGGAATCCCCGAGTGAGGCCCACGACGTCGAGGTGCTGCTCGCCAAGCAGCGCTCCGGCGCCGACTTCGCCATCACCCAGGTCTTTTTCCACACCGAGCAGTACGCGGATCTCCTGACCCGTGCCCGCCGGGCCGGCGTCACCATCCCGATCATTCCCGGCGTCATGCCGCTCACCAGCATCCGCCGGCTCACCCGGCTGGGCGAACTGACCGGGGTGGAACCGGCTCCGGAACTGCTCGAACGCCTCGCCGCCGCGGACACGGACGCCGAACGCAACCGGATCGGGGTCAGCGCCACCGTGGACCTGGCCAACGCGGCCCTGGCGGCCGGCGCCCCCGGCATCCACCTCTACACCTTCAACGAACACGCCAGCGCCCTCGAGGTGCTGGACAAACTCGCGCTGCCCCGCCCGCACCGCGGTCACCGGCAAAGCGCATCACGCCACAACAGCGCGCGGCGCACTGCCAGCCGCCTGCTCGCCAGCTAGGCACCACCAGCTTCCCTCCGCACCGAACCACCAACACCAAGGACTTTCCATGACTGAAGAGAACACCCCCTTCCCCTCCGCCTCGATCCTCGGCTACCCGCGCATCGGCCGCCGCCGCGAACTCAAGAAGGCCGTCGAGGCCTACTGGGCGGGCAAGATCGACGCCGCAGCCCTGGACGCCGCCGCCAAGGAAATCCAGCTCGGCACCGCCAAGCGCCTCCAGGGACTCGGCCTCACCGAGGCCGCCGCCGTTCCCGGCACCTTCTCCTACTACGACCAGGTGCTCGACGCCGCCGCCCACCTCGGCGCCGTGCCGGCCCGCTTCGGCAAGCTCCTCAACGCCGAGGGCCAGCTCGACATCGACGGCTACTTCACCCTCGCCCGCGGCACCAAGGATCAGCAGCCGCTCGAAATGACCAAGTGGTTCGACACCAACTACCACTACCTCGTCCCCGAGATCGGTCCGGAGACCAGCTTCGCGCTGACCTCCAACCGGATCGTCGAGGAGTTCGCCTACGCCCTCGCCAACGGTGTGGAGACCCGCCCGTACCTCGTCGGCCCGGTCACGTTCCTGCTGCTGAGCAAGGCCTCCGACGACGCCCCGGCCGGCTTCAGCCCGCTGTCCCGCCTCGAGGACGTCCTGCCCGTCTACGCCGCCCTGCTCGAGAAGCTCGCCGCCGCCGGCGCCAGCTGGGTCCAGCTGGACGAACCCGCCCTCGTGGTGGACCAGGACATCCCCGCAGTCGAGATCCAGGCCGCCGTCGCCCGTTCCTACGAGGTCCTCTCCGCCGTCGCGAGCCGCCCTCAGCTGTTCGTCTCCACCCCCTACGGCGCGCTCAACGGCCAGCTCGGCACCCTCGCCGCCACCGGCATCGACGCCCTGCACCTTGACGTCTTCAAGGGCGAGGTCCCCTCCGCCGCTGCCCTGGCCGCGCTGGGCAACAAGACCCTCGTCGCCGGCGTCGTGGACGGCCACAACATCTGGCGCAACGACCTCCAGGCCTCCGCGGACAAGATCGCGGAGCTCAAGAAGTCCGTCGCCAGGCTGGCCGTCAGCACCTCCACCTCCACCCAGCACGTCCCGCACGACGTCGACGAGGAAGTCCAGCTGTCCGCGCAGCTGCGCAGCTGGCTGGCCTTCGCCGACCAGAAGGCCACCGAGGTTGTCACCCTCGCCGGCCTGCTGAGTGACGAAGCAGATGTCCAGCCGGCCATCGATGAAGCCACCCGCATCATCGCCGACCGCGCCGGCGCCGAGGGCGTCCGCCGCGCCGAGGTCCGGGCCCGCATCGGCGCGCTGACCGACGCCGACTTCAGCCGCTCCGAGTACGGCGTCCGCGAGACCGCGCAGACCGAGGCCCTGCACCTGCCGCCGCTGCCCACCACCACCATCGGCTCCTTCCCGCAGACCGGCGAAATCCGCACCGCACGGGCCCGCGCCAACAAGGGCGAGCTCAGCACGGAGCAGTACAAGCAGCTCATGAAGGACGAGATCAAGCGCGTCGTGGAGCTGCAGGAAGAGCTCGGCTTCGACGTCCTGGTCCACGGCGAGCCCGAGCGCAACGACATGGTCCAGTACTTCGCCGAGAACCTCGAAGGCTTCGACGTCACCGTGCACGGCTGGGTCCAGTCCTACGGCTCACGCTGCACCCGTCCCTCCATCCTGTGGGGCGACGTCACCCGCAGCGCCCCGATCACGGTGGAATGGGCCAGATACGCGCAGTCCCTGACGAACAAGCCGATGAAGGGCATGCTCACCGGTCCGGTCACCATCCTGGCGTGGTCCTTCGTCCGCGATGACCAGCCGCTCGGCGAGACCGCCAACCAGGTCGCCCTCGCCCTCCGGGACGAGATCGCGGACCTGGAAGCCGCCGGCATCCAGGTCATCCAGGTGGACGAGCCCGCCCTGCGCGAACTCCTGCCGCTGCGCCAGGCGGACCAGGCCGCGTACCTGGACTGGTCCGTGAAGTCCTTCCGCCTGTCCACGGCCGGCGCCGGGGACAGCACCCAGATCCACACCCACCTGTGCTACTCCGAGTTCGGCGCCATCATCGACGCGATCGACGGCCTCGACGCCGACGTCACCTCGATCGAGGCCGCCCGCTCCCGCATGGAGGTCGTCCACGACCTCGAGTCCCACGGTTTCGGCCGCGGCGTGGGCCCGGGCGTCTACGACATCCACTCGCCGCGCGTCCCGGGCGAGCAGGAAGTCACCGAACTGCTCGGCACCGCCGTCAAACACGTTCCGTCCCGCCAGCTCTGGGTCAACCCGGACTGCGGCCTGAAGACCCGCGGCTACGCCGAGACTGAGGAGTCCCTGCGCAACCTGGTCCACGCCACCCGGACGGTCCGCGCGCAACTGCTGGAGGCGGCTAAGTAGCACGCTCAACCACGTACGACGCCGGCCGGTCACCTCGCAAGGTGACCGGCCGGCGTCGTACGTTCCGCTGTGTCCTGCGACGGCGGCGGAGTCAGGACTCCCAGAGGATCTCGTCGTCCACGACGCCGTCCTCGTCCGCCGAGGCCACCAGGACCTCATCGGTGAAATGCACTCCGAGGGTGAAGTCCAGCACGAAATAGCGTTCCGGCTGGCCGGGGAAGATGCCCACGTGGCCCAGCTTCAGCGCCTTGAGGAAGACCTCGTCGGTGAGCTGGCTCTTGTCCTGGACGCCGAACACCTTCTTCAGGTGCTCGTCCTTGATCGCGTTGCAATGGAAGTGCCGGTACTCCTGCGGGCTGGTGCCCTCCTGCTCGAGTTCCTCGGCGATCATTTCGCGGACCTGGTCCACGAGTTCAGGCAGGAAGCGCAGCCGGTAGTCAACCTTGTGCATGGCTGCTTCGTCGAAGCGGTCATGCGCGTTGACATTCAGGTCAAGTTCCACGGGATGACCCGCCAGTTCGTGCTTGGCGGTGAAGTTGTGGTCCCTTCCGTGGTTGAGCTCGACGTCTCCGAAGTGCTTGCTCGCTACCTTGTTCATATCTTCAACATAGTCCTGAAAACCGCTCCGTTCCAGCATCCCCAAGGTTTTATCCGGTACCGGACCGGCCCCGCGGCCCGTGGCGGGTACATTGAGCGGATGCAAACCGTTGCCCCTGCCGCCGCCCGCGCCCGGAACTTTTTTGACAGCGGCGCCACCCGCCCGCTGGCCTGGCGGCTGGTGCAGCTCCGCAATCTGCGCCGGATGCTGACCGAGCGGCGGGCGGACATCGTGGCGGCCCTCGGCAGTGATCTTGGCAAGCACGGCACCGAGGCGCTGCTGACGGAAATCGGGTTTGTCACAGCCGAAGCCGCGCATTTGGAGAAGAACCTGGCATCCTGGCTGCGGCCCCGGCCCGTGCCGGTGCCGTTGGCGGTCCGGCCCGCCCGGGCGTGGACCGAGCTCACCCCGCTCGGCGTGGTGCTGGTCATCGGTACGTGGAACTACCCGCTGCAGCTGCTGCTCGCCCCGCTGGCCGGTGCCCTCGCCGCGGGCAACACGGTGGTGCTCAAACCCAGCGAACACGCTCCGGCTACCTCCGCGGCGCTGGCGCGCTGGCTTCCGGAGTATCTGCCCGGCGCGGCCGAGGTGGTGCAGGGAGGCATCCCCGAGACCACCGCCCTGCTGGCGGAACGCTTTGACCACATCTTCTTCACGGGGGGTGAGGCCGCGGCCAGGGTGGTGCTGCGCGCGGCGGCCGAGAACCTCACCCCGGTGACCCTGGAGCTGGGCGGGAAGTCTCCGGCGTATGTGGATTCGTCCACGGACCTGTCCAAGGCCGCCAAACGGATTGCGTGGGGGCGGTTCATGAATGCCGGGCAAACCTGCGTGGCGCCGGACTACGTGCTGGCCACGGACGAGGTGCTGGAGCCCCTGCAGCGCGAGCTGGTCAAGGCCATCCGTTCCCTGTTCGGGCCGGACTCCGCCCTGAGCGCGTCCTACGGCCGGATCGTCGACGACCGCCACTTCGAACGGCTCGCCGCGCTCGCGGACGGCAGCACCGTGGTCCACGGCGGGCAGCGCGACGCCGCCAGCCTGTACTTTGCCCCGACGCTGCTGCGGCCGGCGCCGGGGGACACCGTGATGGACGAGGAGATCTTCGGCCCGCTGCTGCCGCTGGTGCCGGTCAGCGGCCGCGAGGAGGCGATCCGGATCATCAACGGCCGGGCCAAGCCGCTGGCACTGTACGTGTTCAGCAATGACGCCGAAACCCGCCGGGCGTTCGCAGAGGGGACGAGCTCGGGGGCACTGTGCTTCGACGTGCCCGCGGCGCACCTGATGGTTCCGGGCCTGCCGTTCGGCGGCGTGGGCGGCAGCGGCACGGGCGCCTATCACGGCGAGCACTCGGTGCGCACCTTCTCACACGAGCGGGCCAGCCTGGCCAAACCATACTGGCCGGACACCCTGGAACTGATCTACCCGCCGTACAACAAGACGAAGCAAAGGATCATCAGCATCATCAGCGCCCTCGTGGCGCCGGCGGGGAAGCTGTTCAAGAAGCGCTAGTTGGTCCGAACTTGTGCATGGTGTCCGCGAGCAGCTCAACAAACAGCTGAACCTTCGCCGTCTGCTTCTCGTTGATCAGCAGGGCGAAGACGTTGCGGGCCAGCCGGATCTCCGGGACGTCCAGGACCACCACCCCGGCCGGGCGGTGCAGCAGGGCAAGTTCGGGAACCAGGGCGGCGCCCAGCCCGGCCGCCGACATCTCCAGGCTGGCGTGGAAATCGTCGCTGTAGGCCACCACCCGCGGGTGCAGATTGCAGCTGGCGAAGAGCCGCTCGATCACGGTCGCGTCGGACGTGCCCGGGTGGTGCACAATCCAGGGCATGTCGGACAGGTGGTCCGCGGCGACCTTCGAATCCGTGCCGATGCCCCACGCCGCGGGCAGCACCACCCGGAAGTCGTCGTCGCCGATCCACTGCCGGTTCACGGTGTGCGGCCAGGCGAGTCCGGACTGGCCCACCTGGTAGACCAGGGCCACATCGAGTTCGCCGCCGGTGCGCAGGCCCTGGATGGTCTGGGCGGGTTCAGCCACGGAGACCCGGAGATCGATCCCGAGCTTCTTCCACGCCGGGTTCTGCAGGATACGCGGCAGCACATAGGTGGCGAGGCTGGGGAAGATGCCGAGCCGGAGCTCCTGGCTCGTGGAGTCCTGGGTCCGGGAGGCCGCGGCCATGAGCGCTTCGATGTCGGTGAGCACCTTGGCCGCATGCCGCGTCATGACGACGGCGGCTTCGGTGGGCTGGATGCTGCGCGCCGAGCGCTGGAACAGGGTGACCCCGGTGTCGCGTTCGAGGGCGGACATCTGCTGCGAGACGGCCGACGCCGTGTAGCCGAGCCTGCCGGCGGCCGCCGCGAAGGAGCCCAGCCGGATCACTTCAACGAGGGTCCGCAGATGGACGGGGTTGATCAAGGGCTGCCCTTCAGTGGTTGCAGTGAGGCGGGAGCTGGAATCCCGCTTCATTCTGGCATATCCGTGCCGATCCGGCCGGGCCGGGACCCGTCCCGTGCGCCGCCGCTGCCCGGCCGCGCCGGGACACGTGCGGAATGCCTCCACGGCGCGGCGCGGTTCATGCCGGAGAATCCCTGGGAGGGCGGCCGCTGGGAATTCACACTCATCCGGCTGCCCCTTGGTTACGAATTGCCCATAAGACGATTCACCAGGACGATTTCGGCAAGCCAACATTCGGCAAGCCAACTTTCGGCAAGCCAACAGGAGCAGATCAGTGTCGCAAGCAGCAGGGATCCCGGAGGGCCGGCGCGTCGCCGTCATTGGCAGCGGCGTGGCAGGACTGACCGCCGCCTACGTCCTGAACCAGCAGGACAGCGTCACCCTCTTCGAGGCTGATACCCGGCTCGGCGGCCACGCCCACACCCACGACATGCCGCAGGCCGACGGCTCCTTCCTCGGCGTCGACACCGGCTTCATCGTCCACAACGAGCGGACTTACCCCACGCTGCTGCGGCTCTTCGCCGAGCTGGGCGTCGAAACCCAGGACTCGGAAATGAGCATGTCCATCCGCTGCGACGGCTGCGGCCTCGAATACGCCGGTGCCCGGGCCAAGGGCCGCGGCATCATTCCCCGGCCGTCCACCCTGCTGCGCGGCCGGTACCTGTTGATGCTGGTGGAGGTCATGCGCTTCTACCGCCGGGCCCGTGCCCTGCTCGCGGAGACGGGGATGGCCGCAACGGAGACGGACCGGGCCGCACTGGCCGGTCCGGAACCGACCGGTCCGGAACCGACCCTGGGCGAGTTCCTGTCCCGTGAAAAGTTCAGCGGCTACTTCATCTCGCACTTCATGACCCCGATCGTGAGCGCCGTCTGGTCCTGCGACCCCGCCACCGCGCTGGCCTACCCGGCCCGCTACCTGTTCACCTTCCTGGGCCACCACGGACTGCTCGGCGTCGCGGGTTCACCCCAGTGGCGCACGGTCACCGGGGGGTCCCGCAGCTACGTGGACAAGCTCGCCGCCACCTTGCCGGACATCCGGCTCGCGAGCCCGGTCACGGCAGTCCGCCGCCATCCGGGGGGAGTGGAGCTGACCACGGGGCACGGCCCCGGCACATCCAACACCGGCAGCTTCGACGCCGTCGTGATCGCCACACACCCTGGGCAGGCGCTGCGCATGCTCTCCGATGCCTCGCCCGCGGAGCAGGCAGCCCTGGGCGGGATGCCGTACTCGGTCAACCACACCGTCTTCCACCGCGACGCCGCCGTGCTGCCCTCCAGCGACAATGCCAAGGCCTCGTGGAACTACCGGCTGCCGTCCTGCGACGCCCGGCCGGACAAGGTCTTGGTCAGCTATGACATGACGCGGCTGCAGCGGCTGGAACCGGCGGACGGCCGGCCCTACATCGTGAGCCTGGGCGAATCCGGGCTCATCGCCGACGGCACCGTGCTGGACCGGATGGTCTATGAGCACCCGCAGTACACCCCGGAGTCCCTCAGGGCCCAGCAGCAGATCCTCGAGCTCGGTGACAGCCGGCTGGCCTTCGCCGGCGCCTACCACGGCTGGGGTTTCCATGAGGACGGCGCCCTGTCCGGTGTCCGGGCCGCAGCAAGGCTCGGACGCGACTGGGACGCGTCCTCGGACGATACTGCAGCCGAGACTGCAGCCGGGCTCAACGGGCAGTACCGTGCCGTCGCCATCGACCCGGATCTGCACGCCGTCTCCGCGGAGCGCGCATGAGTGCGCCGGCAGCCATCTACCGCACCTCCATCGCGCATGTGCGGCGCACCCCGCTGCGCAACGCCTTCACCTACCGCAGCTACAGCTGGTACGTCGACGTCGACCGGCTCCCTCCGGTGCCCCGGTTCCTCAAGCCGCTCGCCGGCTTCTCCGTTGCGGACCACCTGGGCGACCCGGCCGGCACCCTCCGGGGCAACGTTGAACGGTTCCTTTCCACCCGGGGGATCGAGCTCGACGGCGGCCGGATCACCATGCTGGCCAGCGCCCGCGTATTCGGGCACGTCTTCAACCCGCTGAGCCTGTTCTGGTGCCATGACGCGGCCGGGGAGCTGCGCTGCGTCATCGCCGAGGTCCACAACACCTACGGCGAACGGCACTGCTACGTGCTGGAAACCGACGACGCCGGCCGGGCCAGCGTGCCCAAGGCCTTCTACGTCTCACCGTTCAACGACCTCGCGGGCGAGTACCGGATGAAACTTCCGGAACCCGCCGAACTGCTCGTAGTGTCGATCGTCCTCGAGCGGGAAGGGCACCAGCCCTTCATCGCCACAGTGGACGGCGAACGCCGGGAAGCGACCGTGCGGAACATCCTCGCCGCCGCGCTCGCGGTTCCGCTGGCGCCCCTGCGGGTGAGCGCCCAGATCCGCTGGCAGGGCATCAAGCTTTGGGCGCGTGGGCTGCCCGTCATCAAAAAACCACACGACCCCTCACAGGAGGCAGTTCAGTGACTATTACCGAAGCGACCGGATCCGCCGCAGGACGGGGACACGAGGCCACACCGGCTGCGCGCCCCGTCGCTGTCCCCGCGGGCCCTGTGCCGTACACCGTTCCCCAGGCCCCCAGCACCGTCGACGCCGCCATCTGGCCAAGCATCGCCACGGTGCCCTCAAGTCTTAAGGCCCGGGTGGCCGGCAGGGCCGCGGACGCCATCTTCAAGGCCGCCGTCCGCCGGCTTCCGCTCGAAGTCCGGTACCCCGACGGCACCGTCCTCGGCAAGGCCGCCATGCCGGGGCACACGTACCCCGTCATGACCATGAACCGTCCGGCGGCCTTCGCGGCCCGGCTCGGCGACGGCGGCCTGATCGGCCTGGGCGAGTCCTACATGGCCGGTGACTGGGACGCTGACGACCTCACCGCCGTCATGGAGGTCTTTGCCGCCCGCGTCGGATCGCTCGTTCCGGAACCGCTGCAGAAGCTGCGGGCGCTGTACCTGCCGCGCCAGCCGCGCAAGGAACGCAACACCGAGCAGAACACGCGCTCCAACATCTCGCGGCACTACGACCTCTCCAATGAGCTCTTTGCCACCTTCCTGGATGACACCATGACCTATTCCAGCGCGCTCTTCCCCGAATCGGGACCGGCCCTGAAGAACGTCGCCTGGGACGGCTTCGCCGCCGCGCAGCAGGCCAAGATCGACCGGCTGCTGGACAAGGCCGGGGTCACCAAGGGGTCCCGCGTGCTGGAAATCGGCACCGGCTGGGGCGAACTCGCCCTCCGGGCCGCCCAGCGCGGCGCCACGGTCTACTCCGTGACCCTCTCCAGCGAACAGCAGGAACTGGCCCGCAAGCGCGTCGCGGACGCCGGCTACGCCGACGCCGTCACGATCGAGCTCAAGGACTACCGCGCGGTCGAAGGCGAGTACGACGCCGTCCTCTCCGTGGAGATGATCGAGGCCGTGGGCTTCGAGTACTGGGCCACCTACTTCCAGACGATCGAACGCGTCCTGGCCCCGGGCGGGAAGGTGGCCATCCAGGCCATCACGATCGCGCACGACCGGCTACTGGCCACCCGCTCCAGCTACACCTGGGTGCACAAGTACATCTTCCCGGGCGGCGTAATCCCCTCAGTGCGCGCCATCGAGGACATCACCGAAAAGCAGACCGGCCTCCGGGTCCGCGAACGCCTCGCGATGGGGGAGCACTACGCGCAGACCCTGCGGCTCTGGGAGGAGCGCTTCATGGCCCGCGCCGAGGAAGTCCGCGGCCTGGGCTTCGATGAGATCTTCCAGCGCATGTGGCTGTTCTACCTCTGCTACTCCCGCGCCGGCTTCGAGACCGGCTACCTCGACGTGCAGCAGATCGTGCTGGACAGCCGGACAGCGGGCGAGGCCAGCAGCTAGCAGCAGCTGTTGGACGCCTCAGGCTGACGGAAGGCGGACACCCCACGGTGCCCGCCTTTTTCGTGTTCCCGGACACCAGATCCAGTGTTGTACGGCACGGTTGGCCGCCGTGTCCCACGCCCGCGACACGCCGTCCACAACGCGACACGCGGGGGGATTAATTGTGCATAGGTACTCCACAGCCTGTGGATTTCGTCCTGCAAAATGGCGGAAATACGGACATTTTGAGGGCCCCTGCCTGTGGACTGGCGGTGCATAAAATGACATACTTGTAATACATCATCTTGGGGTCCATATCGGGCTCGTGCACTACATGTAGTATCGACATACAGTTCCAGCGGAGCAGCAGTGCTCGCCAGGCAAGGCCAGTAACGGATAAGGATTCCTGTCCCGGATCGGCCCGCCCGGACTACTGGCACCAGACGCTTACCAGGGGCTCCAGCAAGAGGCCCCGCACCAGAGACTCAGCTCAAAACGACTCAGCTCAAAACGCAGTACACATCTCGCAGTAAAAAGACTTCAACTAAGGGGACAGGAACCATGACCGTTACGGTTTACACGAAGCCGGCCTGTGTTCAGTGCAACGCGACATACCGCGCGCTGGACAAGAAGGGCATCACCTACCAGAGCGTCGACATCTCGCAGGATGCGGATGCCCTCGAGCGCCTGAAGGCCCTGGGCTACCTGCAGGCCCCGGTTGTCGTCACGGACCAGGACCACTGGTCCGGTTTCCGCCCGGACAAGATCGAAGAACTGGCGCAGGCCACCGCCGTCGCAGTAGCCTGAGCACTGCTTGAAAATGAGGTGACTCCCATGGTACCGGTTGCAACCGCACCCGCCGCCGTACCGGCGTCGGACGCTGCGCGGACCACCCACAGCCACCTCATCTACTTCTCCTCCACCTCGGAGAACACCGCACGCTTCGTCAGGAAGCTGGGCATCGACGCCGCCCGGATCCCCCTCCACGCGAGGGAATCGGCGCTCGTGGCAGCCGAACCCTACGTGCTGGTGCTTCCCACGTACGGAGGCACCGGGGGAGAGGGCTCCGTTCCGAAGCAGGTGATCCGCTTCCTGAACGATCCGAGGAACCGGCAACAGCTCCGCGGAGTGGTCGGCGCGGGAAACACGAATTTCGGGGACAACTACTGCATGGCGGGGGACATCATCGCCGCGAAGTGCAACGTCCCCCATCTATATCGATTCGAACTCATGGGCACTCCAGAGGACGTCCAGCGGGTACTAGAAGGATTGGAAGAGTTTTGGACACGACTGTCGCAGACACAGCAGTAACTGAGGGCCCGGGCTCGCACGCGCCCACCGCCGTCGAGAAGCACGAGAAGCACGAGATGCCGGCCGCGTACAAGGGCCTGGGCTACCACGAGCTCAACGCCATGCTGAACCTCTACGGCCCCAACGGGGAGATCCAGTTCGAGGCCGACCGCGAGGCTGCGCACCAGTACTTCCTGCAGCACGTGAACAACAACACCGTGTTCTTCCACGACCTCGAGGAAAAGCTCGACTACCTCGTCAAGAACGAGTACTACGAGCGTGAAACCCTCGACCAGTACACGATGAACTTCATCCGCGAGCTCTACAACCGCGCATACAAGAAGAAGTTCCGCTTCGAGACCTTCCTGGGCGCCTTCAAGTTCTACACCTCCTACACGCTGAAGACGTTCGACGGAAAGCGCTTCCTGGAGCGCTACGAGGACCGCGTCTGCATGGTGGCCCTGCACCTGGCCCGCGGCGACGAGCAGCTCGCGCTGCAGATGGTGGACGAGATCATCGAAGGCCGCTTCCAGCCGGCCACGCCCACCTTCCTCAACGCCGGCAAGCGCCAGCGCGGCGAGCTGGTCTCCTGCTTCCTGCTCCGCATCGAAGACAACATGGAGTCGATCGGCCGTTCCATCAACTCCGCACTGCAGCTGTCCAAGCGCGGCGGGGGCGTGGCCTTCGCGCTGACCAACATCCGCGAGGTCGGCGCGCCGATCAAGCAGATCGAGAACCAGTCCTCCGGCGTCATCCCCGTGATGAAGCTCCTTGAGGACAGCTTCTCGTACGCCAACCAGCTCGGTGCCCGACAGGGAGCCGGTGCCGTGTACCTGCACGCGCACCACCCGGACATCTACCGCTTCCTGGACACCAAGCGCGAGAACGCGGACGAGAAGATCCGCATCAAGACCCTCTCGCTCGGCGTCGTCATCCCGGACATCACCTTCGAGCTGGCCAAGCGCGACGAGGACATGTACCTGTTCTCCCCGTACGACGTCGAACGCGTCTATGGGATGCCGTTCTCCGACGTCTCGGTCACCGAGAAGTACTACGAGATGGTGGACGATTCCCGGATCAAGAAGACCAAGATCAAGGCGCGCGAGTTCTTCCAGACGCTCGCCGAGATCCAGTTCGAATCCGGCTACCCGTACATCATGTTCGAGGACACGGTGAACCGGGAAAACCCGATCGACGGCAAGATCATCATGTCCAACCTGTGCTCCGAGATCCTCCAGGTCAGCCAGCCCACGACGTACCACGATGACCTGTCCTACGACCAGACCGGCAAGGACATCTCCTGCAACCTGGGTTCGCTGAACATCGCCAAGGCCATGGACTCGCCGGACTTCGGCCTGACCATCGAGACCGCCATCCGCGCCCTCTCGGCCGTTTCGGACATGTCCAACATCACCTCGGTGCCCTCGATCGCCCGCGGCAATGACCAGAGCCACGCCATCGGCCTTGGCCAGATGAACCTGCACGGCTACCTGGCCCGCGAGCGGGTCCACTACGGCTCCGAAGAGGGTCTGGACTTCACCAACATGTACTTCTACTCGGTGGTGTACCACGCCATCCGGGCCTCCAACAGGCTGTCCATCCAGACCGGCCAGACCTTCGGCGGCTTCGAGAAGTCCAAGTACGCCTCCGGCGAGTTCTTCGACAAGTACACCGAGCAGGAATGGGTCCCGCAGACCGAGAAGGTCGCGGAGCTGTTCAAGAACATCCACATCCCCACCCAGGATGACTGGCGCCAGCTCAAGGCTTCCGTCATGCAGCACGGCATCTACAACCAGAACCTGCAGGCCGTCCCGCCCACCGGCTCGATCAGCTACATCAACAACTCCACCTCCTCGATCCACCCGGTGGCGTCCAAGATCGAGATCCGCAAGGAAGGCAAGCTGGGCCGCGTGTACTACCCGGCGCCGTACCTGACGAACGACAACCTGGAGTACTACCAGGACGCGTACGAGATCGGCTACGAGAAGGTCATCGACACCTACGCCGCCGCCACGCAGCACGTGGACCAGGGCCTGTCCCTGACGCTGTTCTTCAAGGACACCGCCACCACGCGCGACATCAACAAGGCCCAGATCTACGCCTGGAAGAAGGGCATCAAGACCATCTACTACATCCGTCTCCGCCAGCTCGCGCTGGAAGGGACTGAGGTGGACAACTGCGTCAGCTGTATGTTGTAACCGATATCGGTTGATATCTGCTGAAGTACGACGGCGGGAGCCCGCCCGCCGTCGTACGCTTAACTTCACGAAGAACCCAACTTTTAGGGGATGACATGACCGAGAAGGTCAAGCTGCTTAGCCACGTTGAAGCGATCAACTGGAACCGCATTCAGGATGACAAGGACGTGGACGTCTGGAACCGCCTGGTCAACAACTTCTGGCTGCCGGAGAAGATCCCGCTGTCCAACGACGTGCAGTCGTGGGCGACGCTGACCCCGGACGAGCAGCAGCTCACCATGCGCGTGTTCACCGGTCTGACCCTGCTGGACACCATCCAGGGCACCGTCGGCGCCGTCTCGTTGATTCCGGATGCGATCACCCCGCACGAAGAGGCTGTCTACACGAACATTGCCTTCATGGAGTCCGTGCACGCGAAGAGCTACTCCTCCATCTTCTCCACACTGGCATCCACCAAGGAGATCGACGAGGCGTTCCGCTGGTCCACCGAAAACGTAAACCTTCAGAAGAAGGCCCAGATCGTCATGGACTACTACCAGGGCGACGATCCCCTGAAGCGCAAGGTGGCCTCCACGCTGCTGGAGAGCTTCCTCTTCTACTCGGGCTTCTACCTGCCGATGTACTGGTCCTCACGGGCCAAGCTGACGAACACGGCCGACCTGATCCGCCTGATCATCCGCGATGAGGCCGTGCACGGCTACTACATCGGCTACAAGTTCCAGAAGGGCCTCGAGGGCCTGTCCGAGGAGCGCAAGCAGGAGATCAAGGACTACACGTTCGAGCTGCTCTTTGAGCTGTACGAGAACGAAGTCCAGTACACGCACGACCTCTACGACTCCGTCGGCCTGGCTGAGGACGTCAAGAAGTTCCTGCACTACAACGCCAACAAGGCGCTGATGAACCTGGGCTACGAGGCCATGTTCCCGGCATCCGTCACCGACGTGAACCCGGCGATCCTCTCGGCGCTGTCGCCCAATGCCGACGAGAACCACGACTTCTTCTCGGGGTCCGGGTCTTCTTACGTGATTGGCAAGGCTGTTAATACCGAGGATGACGACTGGGACTTCTAGTTCTTTTGTGAGATGTTGACCTATTTGGAAGAATCGCTTCCTATTTGGAAGAAACGCATCGTCTAGTTGGAAGTCTTCCAAGTAGCTGTCACTAAAGGCGCCCCTGCACGGTATGAGCTGCCGCGGAGATCTCGGACAGTGGGCCCTCTTAAAATGAGGGTCTACCGAAAGTAGAGATCAGCATGACAGCATCACGCAGACGATTTACCCAGGAGTTCAAGGACGAGCTGTGCCGCGAGGTGATCAACACGTCCAAGCCGATCAAGGACGTGGCCACCGCGTACGGTGTCGGCCCCGAGACGCTCCGCAACTGGCTGATCAAGTACCGCGAGGCCAACGGCGGCACGGAGACGGAGCTGACGGTGACGGAACGGGCCCGGCTGAAGGAGCTCGAGCGCGAAGTTCAAGAGCTGCGGGCGGAGACTGCCTTCTTGAAAAAGGCCAGCGCTTACTTCGCGCGGGAGCAGCGGCAGTGAGCAAGTATGAATTCATCGATTCCCAAAAAGCTGAGCCCGCCAATCTGAATTCGGTGGTGAAAATGTGCCGCTGGTTGGCCGGCCGACCGGACAAGTGCTCCGGGCTGCCTACTGGGTTTCGCTGACAACACGCGATGAAGCTTTGATGCGACAAACGGGGCCCGGCGCAGGATCTCGTTCTCCTGCTCCAGCAGCCGGATCCGCTTCCTGGCATCCCTGCTGGCTTCGCCCGGTAGTAGGGCCCGTCAGCTCCTTGTCGGGCTGGCCGACTGGGCGGTCGCTGACACCGGGTTGGGCAACCGGTTCCTGAGAGTGCCTGTCTCAGTCCCTCGTAGATTCCTGAACCGCCGGGACTACTCTGAGGCATGAATAATCGAGTACAGACCTGGCACGACAAGCACAAAGCATCCCTGACACGAGGCCAGCGGGCCGCCGATGTCATGCGCAACGGCATGGGAAGCTGGCCCTTCGTGGGAAGCTTCATCGGTTTCATGCTGATTTGGGCCGCCATCAACACCTGGGCGCTGGCGAACAACGCCTGGGACCCGTATCCCTATATTCTTTTGAACCTCTTGCTCTCCATGCTGGCCGGGCTCCAAGGCGCCATCCTGCTTATCGCCGCCAAGCGCCAGGATGCGATCGCCGCGGCGATGGCGCAGCACGACTACGACACCAACGTGAAAGCAAAAGAAGAGATCGAGCTTTTGATGGACATCAACAACCAGCAACTGGAAATCCTGCACGAGCTAAGAAGGCTGGCGACCGCGGAAGGCCTTGACCTGGACCGCAGCCCGGGCACCTGACACGCCGTTACCCTCCCAATATCCGCGCACTTCACCGTGCGCAGGGCACAACGCAGAGGTCGGTGGATCTCACCGCCGGTGTCTGGCACTGGATGAGCATCGGGGCGGACTGGCTTTCACAGCCTCCCCATAGGCAATCGGTGCCCTGTTCCCATGTGGGGAGCCCATGATCAGGGTATGAGCGCATGGAGAAGAAAAATAGTTCCCGGGCTGGCAGCCGTCGCGGGGTTTCTCCTGGTCGCAGCCGGCGTGGCCGGAATCGATGAAATGGCCAACGCCAAAATACCGGGTCTGGCCACCGGAACCGTCCAGACAACGACCATGAACACCGAGCCGGGGCTTGAGCATGTCCTTCTGGCTGGCCTGAACCAGGGCACACTTCCCGGTGGTTTCCCGAATGATGAACCCCGGGAAGACAAGTACGACGAAAACTATCTTGAAACACTCCACTTCCAGCCACGTCCCCCGGCCTGAGAACACCGGACCACCAGCAGGCCATCGATACCGGAACGAAGAACTTCATGAGCCGCGTCAAGAGCTACTGGTACTGCAGCACCGCGCTGGCCATCACTTGGGCTATGGTCCTGATGCTGGTTCTCAGCATTCGCGGACCGTCCGGTGAGCAACCCTTCCTGTTGGTCTTCGCCGGATACTGCCTCGGATGGGTTTCAACCACGATCGCGAGATAATTTTATCCCCCTCCTGCGCGCTGGGCCCCCCGGGAATCCTGGCTAGGAATCCTCAGCTGCGGTGCTCCCGGAACGCTCCGTCACTGTTCGAAATCGCGGTCGCTCATCGGCTGCTGAAGCCTGGCCAGTTGTGGCCAGGGCCGTTTGACGTTCCTGACCCACGCGGGAATGAGGCCACTGCTGGTCCCCGATCAGACTGCGATACCAGGGCAAATTGGGCTCGTGTCTGATTGACATTCTCACCAGGCGGTCATTTTCCGCCGTCCGTACAGGGATTCCGGTGTCTACGCCGTGTCCTTTAGCGCCTTGACGATGGCGGCGTCCGTGACGGTCCGGGCGGCGGGTGCTTTGGCTTTCCACGACCGGTAGGTCCGCGGGGCGACCTGCACGCCGTGCTCACGCAGGACCTTGCAGGCCGGCTCGACCCCGTGGCCATCGGCACGCAGTTCGTCGATGAATCCGGCTATTTGCGGCGGCGAGGGTCGAGCTCCCTCGCGAAGAAAATCGAGGCCTTCTTCATGATCTCGTTTGCCTCCCGCAGCTCACGGTTCTCACTCTCCAGCTCCCTGATCCGGGCCTGATCGGCACTGCTGACGCCGGGGCGTTCGTCCGCGTCGACCTGGGCCTGGAGAACCCACCGGCGCAGGGACTCCCTGCCGATGTTCAGCTTCGGGCCGATGGCAGAACAGGCGGCAAAAACGGAGTCGTACTCACCGAGGTGGTCCAGGACCATCCGCACGGCACGCTCACGCTGATCCTGGGGGTATCGCTTGGGCATAATCGCTATCCTTCACAAAAAAGGAAGCGGCATCAAACCCGGCACGGTTCACTCCCGCAGATTCTTCTCGGATGCCTTGATCCGCGCGACCTCGATCTCTCGATACGTCTTGAGTTTCTCGCGCTTCGTGCTCTCCGTCTGGTGGATCTGGATCGACTCGCGCACAACATCCACGATCTGGTTGAGTGCGCTGAGTGCATCGGCCGAGCTGAGCTTCCCCACCGCCAGGATCAGCCGGCCGTTCGAAGAGCTCGTGGCGGCGACGTTCGGAAAGCACCACCAGTACCCGGACGGGTTCGCGCTGTTCACAGGCACCCTTTTCGCCCCGACCCAGGACAGGGACGAGCCGGGGCAGGGGTTCACGCAGCAGTTGGGCGACGTTGTGACCATCCGCAGCAGCCATCTCGGAGCTCTCGTCAACTGGGTGGGCTCTGCGGAAGAGCTGCCGGAATGGTCGTTCGGCCTGCGGCAGCTGTTCGATTATCTGCATGACCAGCGCTTGGTCCAGGAATCCGCGCTCACCGCTTGATAACCGACACGGGGTAAGGCGGCCCGACTGGCCGCGGAAGGCTGCAACTGATGAGGACGACGGCGGGAAGCTCCCGCCGTCGTCCTCAGCGGGTTGGCATTGGTTCCGGGACCGAAAAGGCACCGCTGGTTTTAGGCCCGTATACATACTTTCCGGGCTTTGCTCTGGATAGCATTGGGTGTACGGACAGAGCCGTCCGGACGGGTGTCAAATGTCAGAAGGAAGCACATGGCCGCAGCTACAGTGGACGACATCCTGTCGGATCTCCCTCTGGGTTTCGCCAGTCTCATTCTTCGACCGTCCCGCGCCGATTCTCCGATCGAGCGCTTCCTGATCGTTGACGCCGACGACGAGACTTCCGACGGCGGGGCTGCGTTCGTCCTGCTTATCGGGGTTCGCGGACGCTCTGCGTTGCCGGCGCTGCGGCGTCTTCTGACGAATCCTCCCCTGGTGCTGGCTGTCAAGGGCAGTCCCGAGGAATTAGGGGAAGCTGAAGAGCTGCTCCGGGCTGCCGGAACGGGTCTCTTTCTGGTGGACCCGGCCGCGGACTGGGACCGGCTCCTGTCAATTGCCAAGGACCGGATTCAGCCACGCAGCTACCAGAGCGAAGTGCTGACGCTGTTGGAAGAAGACCTGTTCGCCATTGCTCAGACGACGGCCCGCCTGACGTCGAGCCACGTTGTCATAGAGGACGCTGCCAACAAGGTCCTGGCCTACTCCACGGTGTCGAACGACATCGACGAGCTGCGTAAGGCATCGATTCTGGCCCGGCGTGGTCCGCGCAAATACGAACTTCTCCTCAAGGATCTTGGTGCCTACCGCGAACTGCATCGAACCCGCCTGCCTGTCAGAGTTCCGGCCAGGCCCCAGGACGGTCTGAGGGAGCGCGTCGCGACCGCCTTGTTCGCAGGCGATCGCGTTATGGGGTACATCTGGCTCCAGGAAACAGGGGATGGCTTCGGCGCGGACGTTGACTATGTATTGACCGGATCAGCTGCGCGAGTGTCAGCCGAGCTCATCCGCTACCGCAACCAGCAGTCGGTGCACATGCGCGAGGACAGGATTGTCCGTATCCTTTCGGGTCCGGCAGAAGCCGCGGCGAGCGCCCACAGCGAGAAAATCCCCGCGGACCGCCCAACAGCGCTGATGCTGATAGGAATGTCAGCCGCTGAAGCGCAGGCAGACGATGCAGCCCTCAAACATGGGGAGCTCGCCAACCTCGCGTCCATACATGCGGCAGCCTACAAACCGTCAGCCATAGTGGGACAGTTCAACGGCGACACCGCCGTGATCATCCCGGCGCTCCAGTCCACCAACGCCGAGGCCGGACTTCGAAGCGTTGCCGAGGCCATCGTCAGGGACGCCAGCAAGCATCTTGGCATCACTCCATTCGCAGCAGTGGGACCAATCGCCCCCGATCTGCTGTCGATTCATTCGGTGACCCGCAAAACGGAGGCATTGCTCGGCTGCATGCGGCGGTCCGGGGACGTCTCTGTGGCCACTGTGGACGATTTCGAAACGGACATCCTTTTCCACGAAGCAGTTGAGAACTTCACGGCCTCGGCCTTCCGTCATCGCAGCCTCTGGGCTCTCCTCCGCGACGATGGCGAGCTGGCCGAAACCCTTCGGGCTTATTTCGAGGCGTCGCTGGATGTGGCCGCATGCGCCCAGCGGATGAAGCTGCACAAGAATACCGTCTACTACAGGATCAGCAAGGTCAGCCGGGTTACCGGCCTGAACTTCAGCGATCCCCGCCATTCATTGGTCGCCCTCCTTCACATACAGGAGTGGGCCGGCACGCATAAGGAGCATCTGGGCAAGAAATGATGACAGCACTCGATTCGCCGCCTCTTGGCCTGGTCCTGGATGACATTGTCCGCAGCCACCGGCCCCGGAGTGAAGCAGGGTCGGTTCCCGCCAGCATCCCCCACCTGTCATCGCCGCCGTTCGACGGTTTCGGAATTGCGGTGGCCACCACGTCCGGGGACGTGTTCAGCTCCGGTGACGCCGATCTTCCCTTCTCCATCCAGAGCATCTCGAAGGTCTTCACCCTGGCCATGGCGCTCAGCGCCAATGACCCCGATGCGCTCTGGTCACGGGTGCTCCGCGAACCGTCAGGAACGTCCTTCAACTCCCTTGTGCAGCTTGAAGTGGAGCACGGGATTCCGCGGAACCCGTTCATCAATTCGGGCGCTCTGGTGGTCACGGACCACCTGATGGAAAGATTTCCCGACGCCGCTGGTCAGGTCCTGCGCTTCCTCGCCGGTCAGGTGGGTCACCAGAATGGAAGACAGAGTCCGTTCATCGACGAGGTGGCCGCAAAGAGTGAGCTCGCCAACAGCAGCCGCAACCTGGCCCTCGCCCACTTCCTGAAGGACTTCGGCAACCTGCGGCGGCCCGCCGAATCGGTCGTGGAGAACTACGTCAGGCAGTGCTCCATCATGATGACCTGCGTGGAGATGGCCAAGGCCGGCCTCTTCCTCGCACAGGACGGCCGCGGAGCACAGGGAACCGTCGTCTCCAGGAGCGAGGCGAAACGCATCAGCTCCATCATGCTGACCTGCGGCATGTATGACGCGGCCGGCGAGTTTGCCTACCGCGTCGGCCTTCCGGGGAAAAGCGGTGTGGGCGGCGGCATCCTGGCCATCGTCCCCGGCGAGTGCGCCATCTGCGTCTGGAGCCCCCGGCTGGATTCCAAAGGCAATTCCCTGGCCGGGACAGCGGCCCTCGCTGATCTGTCCGACCGCACCGGGTGGTCAGTCTTCTGACCTGACCCCAGCTGTCCCCACAATTTCCCGCTAGTACCCCCATTTAGATCTTTGACAGGTCGAAAGGAACACCCATGCCCAGCAACCCCAATGACGAGGTTGGTTTGTACGAGGCCGACGGCGGCCACGCCCATGCCCCGGATGCCCTGATCCATGCCGAAGACGCCGGCTACCACAAGGGCCTCAAGGCGCGGCAGATCCAGATGATCGCCATCGGCGGCGCGATCGGCACCGGCCTGTTCCTCGGTGCCGGCGGCCGGCTCAACGCCGCCGGGCCGTCCCTGGTGATCGCCTATGCCGTCTGCGGCTTTTTCGCTTTCCTGATCCTCCGCGCGCTGGGCGAACTGGTGCTGCACCGGCCGTCGTCGGGCTCGTTCGTGTCCTACGCCCGTGAGTTCTTCGGGGAGAAGGCGGCTTATATCTCCGGCTGGTTCTACTGGATCAACTGGGCCACCACCACCATTGTGGACATCACGGCCGCCGCGCTCTACATGAACTTCTTCGGCAAGTACGTCCCCTGGATGGGGGCGGTGCCGCAGTGGGCCTGGGCCCTGATCGCGCTGGTGGTGGTTCTTTGCCTCAACCTCGTCTCGGTCAAGGTCTTCGGCGAACTCGAGTTCTGGTTCGCCCTGATCAAGGTGGCGGCGCTGGGGGCGTTCCTCATCATCGGCACGTACTTTGTCATCTTCGGCACGCCGGTGGACGGCCAGGATGTCGGGCTGAGCCTGCTCTCCGACAACGGCGGCATCTTCCCCAACGGCCTGCTTCCGATGATCATCCTGATGCAGGGTGTGCTGTTCGCCTACGCCTCGATTGAGCTGGTGGGCACGGCCGCGGGTGAGACCGAGAACCCGGAAAAGATCATGCCCAAGGCCATCAACTCGGTGGTGCTCCGCATCGCCGTGTTCTACGTGGGCTCCGTCATCCTGCTGGCGCTGCTGCTGCCGTACACGTCCTACGAGAAGGGTGTGAGTCCCTTCGTGACGTTCTTCGGCTCGCTGGGGATCCAGGGCGTGGACGTCATCATGAACCTGGTGGTCCTCACCGCCGCCCTGTCTTCGCTCAACGCGGGCCTCTACTCCACGGGCCGCATCCTCCGCTCCATGTCCATGGCCGGCTCGGCGCCGAAGTTCGCCCAGCGCATGAACAGGGCAGGCGTCCCTTACGGCGGCATCGCCCTCACGGCGGTGGTCTCGCTGCTGGGTGTGCCGCTGAACTATCTGGTGCCCGCGCAGGCCTTCGAGATCGTGCTGAACGTGGCCTCGGTGGGAATCATCGTCACGTGGGCCACCATCGTGGTGTGCCAGATCCAGCTCAAGCGCTGGGCGGACAGGGGCTGGGTGGAACGCCCCTCCTTCCGGATGTTCGGTGCGCCCTACACCGGCTATCTGTCGCTTCTGTTCCTGCTCGGCGTGCTGATCATGGTCTTCATCGATTCGCCGCTCACGCTGCTGGTGACCCTCGTGGCCTCTGCCCTGATGGTGGCCGGCTGGTATGCCTGTCGGAAGCGGATCCACGAGATCGCCGAGACCCGGAAGGGCTATACGGGCGCCGCCCCCGTGGTGGCCAACCGGACTCCAATCCGCTAAGCGATTACCCTGCCACCGCCCCCGGTTCGGCTGCCCAATCCCCTCACCAAAGGACTGAAAGCCCCCATGAAGCTACTAAATCCGCTGAGTCCCAACACTTCGCCTACGGAAAGCCAGGCGACAGACAGTTGCGAGGACGGCTGCTTCTTCTGCACCGGACCGGAAACAGACTAGGCACCACCAATCGTTCCGCTGGTTCCAGCGGAACTGCCCTGCACCCTCACCCAACGCAACCAACCCAACCCAATCCGAGAAGACAAGAAGTGATGACAACGGAGTCCGCAGCAACCATGACCGCAACCGACACGCAGCCGTTCGAAGGCGACACCATCAACCAAGGCCCCGTACAGCCCGTCCCATCGACTATCCCGGCGAACCTGAATGGCGGCGGTACCCTGAAATCCGCCGGGCACGTAATTGTTGACTCCCTCGTGGCCCACGGCGTCGAACGCACCTTCGTTGTTCCCGGCGAGAGCTTCCTGGACGTCCTCGACGGGATGCACGGTTCCGACATCGAGACCGTGGTCTGCCGCCATGAGGGCGGCGCCGCCTACATGGCCGAAGCGGACGGCAAGATGAACCAGCGTCCGGGCGTGGCCATGGTCACCCGCGGGCCTGGCGCGGCAAACGCCCACGTTGGCCTGCACACGGCCTGGCAGGACTCCACCCCGATGCTGCTCTTCGTCGGGCTGATCCCGTTTGCGCACCGGGACCGGGAAGCGTTCCAGGAATTTGATATCAAGGCTTGGTTCGACACAGGAGCCAAGCGCGTCATGGTCCTCGATCACGCCGAGCGGGCGTCCGAGATCGTTGCCGAAGCCATGTTCGCGGCAATGAGCGGTCGGCCCGGCCCGGTTGTGGTGGGCTTGCCGGAAGACATCATCCGCCAACTGGTGGATCCTGCCCTGCACCCCACCATCCCGGTGGCCACGGGCGGCATGAGCACCACCGATGCCGCAGCACTGGCCGCAGCCCTTGCAAAGTCCTCGAAGCCCCTTTTTGTGACGGGCGGCAACGACTGGACCCAGGACGCGGCCGATCAGCTCACCGGATGGCTCGAAAAGCACCATATCCCGGCCGCCGCGGAATGGCGCACGCAGGGAACAGTACCCTTCGACTCCCCGTCCTATGTGGGCCCGATCGGCTACGGCCGCCCCCGCCCCACGTACGACCTGCTTGAGGAAACCGACCTGCTCGTTTTCGTCGGAACGGTCCCGGGCGATGTGATCACGGACGGTTTTGTCTGCAGGCAGGACTGGAACAAGCAGAACTTCCTGGTCACCATAGATCCCTCTTTGCGCGGCCGCTCCGGCCCGGTCTCACGGCAGATTGTGGCAAAACCGGACGCCTTCGTCCGGGATCTCCTTGAAATCGACCTGCCCGTGAAAGACGAGTGGAAAGCATGGACGGCCCGGATGCGCGCCGAGCAGACGTCCTTCGCAAGCCTGCCCCCGGCCACACCGGGCGTAGGGCCCGCAAAGATGGACACCCTGATGGCGAACCTCGTCCCGCGGCTGCCCGAGGACGCCATGGTGACGTTCGGGGCCGGCGAGCACACCAACTGGGCGCACCGGTACTTCCCCACCCGGCGCTACGCCTCCATGATCAGCGCCAGAAACGGATCCATGGGCTACTCCGTGCCCTCCGCCATCGCCTCCTCGCTGGCCAGCCCGCAGCGCCGGGTGGTCACCATCGCCGGCGACGGGGAATTCCTCATGAACGGCCAGGAGCTGGCCACCGCCGCCCAGTACGGAGCCACGCCGCTCATCATCGTGATGGACAACCAGGAGTACGGCACCATCCGCACCCACCAGGAACGCCACTACCCGTCCCGGGTTTCGGGTACGCAGCTGAAGAACCCTGATTTCGGCCTCATGGCCCAGGCCTTCGGCGGTTTCGGCATCACGGTCACCCGGGACAAGGACGTGCCGGCCGCCCTCGACGCAGCGCTTCAGGCCATCGACCAGGACGGGGTGTTTGCCCTCATCCACCTCATCGTCGAACAGCGCGTCAAAGCCTACTGACTAGACTAGCGGCCGTCGTCGGAGTCCCGACTCCGACGGCCGCTTCCCCTGTGCAGCTGCCAGTAGAACCACGGCCGGTGCACGATACGCTGATGGAATATTCCGAATGGATTTTTGGGGGCGCCATGCTGAACTACTTTCGCGAGCGGCAAGAAGCGCTGGGAGCTACTCCCGGGCGGCGGATCTACAACTATGCCTCTGGTGCCGTGATCCTTGTAGTCATGGCATTGGTTTTTGCGGTCCTCGCACCTGCGTGGATTTTTTGGATCGCCTTCGCCGTGTCTTGTGTTCTGGATGTCTTCTTGACCAGAAAGTGGATCAGAGAAGATGCGCTCAGAGCTTACCGAGCCGGTCAGCATCAGTAAAATTCCTCAGCGGACGGCGTTGGAGCGCGGGACTGGCGCTGATTTCGCAGTTGTCTTTCGTCAAGCCGCGGGTGCTGGATGTCAGGACGGGATGAAGAGGGCGGGCCTCCACAAGGGCCTCGACCCGGCTCAGGACCTTCGCCCGTGCCTCATGGATACCGGCCAGTATTCCCGCCAGCCCTCATACACACGCCGCCAGACCCGGCCGCATGCCCGACTCTTCGTACTCGTCCCTGAAGGGATCACCAAGATCTGCGCAGTAAGGATTACGGGGTCTCTAGCCCCGCCGCTGCGCCGTGCCGGAGTTTGTGCGCCGAAATAGGCCAGAAAGTTGGCACAGCAGACCAACTCGGCGAACTACGCACCGGCGCTACAAACTTTCAACTAAACGGCCCACTATGACCAGACCATCGGGCAAGCGCCCCGCGGCATTCCGCGGATTCGTTGTTGCAAGTGCTTCCAATTAGATCTACATCTCACAGCTTCTGTGAGATGTCGACCTAGTTGGAAGAACCTCTACCTAGTTGGAAGAAACGCATCGTCTAGTTGGATGTCTTCCATATGGACGGCTGGTTGGATGTCTTCCAAATGGACGGCTGGTCGACCAGAGGTTTAGATCGCCAAACGCATGGTCCTTCTGCCAATTACTTAGTCTTTGGCAAACGTATTTGGGCTTTTGGTCCTTTGGCTGCCACCAAAGCGGGCCCTGCACGGGAAGTCGTGCAGGGCCCGCTTTGTGAGCTTCCAGCCATGTAGCCATCTTCCTGCTCGTGTTGCCTGACCGAATCGGCATCCGCGTCGAGCTCCCTCAGCTGATGCTTCGAGGATAGCGATCGGAGCAGCCGTGTCGTTCATATGGACAGCCTAGCCGCGGGGATTGACTAACGAGCTTCAGACTGGTTATTGCGCCTCGGGTGCCGGGGATTCCTCGCCGACCCGGGCGGTGTCGATCTACTAGCACGGCGTTGGCACGAGCTCCAGCCCATGTCCACCAGCGAAGCCTCCCGTTCGGCTCACGGATCATGACAGTGGAATTACCGGAAACCCGGTGTGCACATTCTTCCCGCAGCTCGCCCAACTTGGTCACGGCCCTTTTGGACGGCAGCACGCCGGCGGGAGTGGCCCCGAGCAGCACCCGCCGCGTTGCATCGCTCAGGGCATAGGACGCGGGCTGCGGCATGCTTGACCATTTGGAGTCGGCGGACTTTGCAGACGGTTCAACGTAGGCGCGGTGGCGCTTTCAATCGACGTAGTTCACCTGCCAGGCCATGCGTCCGAGCGGAAGAAGCCGCGGACCGTCAACTTTGCGCTGGAGCACCATTGGGTCAACGGAGCCGATTTCCTCGCGACCGTGCAGTATTGCTACCTGTGGGTCCGCAGTGAAAACGGCCATGAGGTCCCGGTAGTGGATGCCGCCGTACTTTCGCTCAGCTTCGGGCCCCATGAAGAGCATCCCTTGGTCGGAATCGAGGTGTCCAGTTTCCACCAGCCAGGCTGCGATCTCTTGCCACTCGCCCGGCGACGCGAGTTCGAGCCCGGAGAACCACTCGTGCCAGGTACTGGCCCCTACTCGACGCTCCTGCAGGGTCAAGCCCAGGAGTTGCTGTGCTGCCACGTGGAAGGTCTTCCAAATCGCTGTGTGTGGCGATGCGGCGAAAGTGTCGGGACACGGCAACACCCCCTTCCCGAAGGCCACCTGCTGGCGGCCGGTGCATCGGAAGGGGGTGTTACCAGTGGTGTACGAATCAGGCGTCGGCGGACTCCTCCACCGGCTCGACAGAGGTCTCTGCCGCGGCTTCTGCCGCCTTTTCGGCAGCTTCCGCGTCAGCCTCGGCGGCGGCCTCCGCAGCTTCGGCGGCGGCTTCCTCTGCAGCCTTCGCGTCAGCGGCTGCCTTTGCGGCTGCCGACTTCGCTGCTGCGGTTTCACGCTTCTGCGCCTGGGTGGCCTTCTTGGTGATCTTCTTGGCCTCCTGGGCGGCGCGCTTCTGCGCGGCATCCGCAACGGTGGCAGCCTTCTTCGCCTCGGCGGCAGCCTTCAGGGCGGTGACCTTGGCCTTCACCGCGGCAAGCTTCGCGGCGGCCGCCTGCTTCTTCAACTCCGCCTTGGCCTTCGCCTCGATGGCCTTTGCGGACGCCTTCGCGGAGACCGAGTGTGCGGACTTGGTCGGGGCCGCGTTGGCCACACCGGCACCTGCTCCGGTGAGAACGGCGGCGGTCAGGACGACAGCGCCCAGCTTCTTTGCAATCGACATGCGTAATGCTCCAATCATGTGTGGCCCGGGCAGTGCGGGCGGGGATCCGGCTCGCCGGTTGCCGTCAGCCTAAAGTGGAAGCAGAGCGCTGTTCAACCGGAAGCGCCGATGCTTGGCAGAACCTTGGCGAATGTTGAGGCTTCAGTCATCCAGGCCCCCCATATTGTGCCGGACGCTTTCGCGATGGACGCCTGCCAGTCTTCGCCGCCGTCCCCGGCCCGCCAACTCTTGCTGATCCACTTCAGTCGTCATGGGATCCATGGTTCCGCTCACGATCAGTCCTTCCTGCCAGGCACCGGCCGGCGTGTCAGGCCACTCTGGATCCACCGTTAGACACTCCCGCGGCCGGTGACCTTCGGCGGCCAGTGGGTCCGGGAATGTGGCGCTTGCTGACTCGACAGCAGTTGGCGCAGGACTCCCGCGCGGCTCGGAGACGGCGGTAGTAATCCCGGTCTTCCCGACAGGCGGGGAGGCTGGCGAGGTCGGGTCGCCGGGGCTGAATCGTCGTTCAGCGCGGGTAGGTCAGGGCGTGGAAGCATACGGGATCGGTGCATCGTCGTGGGCCCGGATACAACCTTCTTCCAAGCTGTTGCGCTCGGACAGGTTTTGACGCTATGAGAACGCCAAGTTCGAAGCCTATGGTTCGTCGTGCCGCGAGTAGGAGGAGCCGGAGGGCGTCCGTTCCAATAGTCCGAAGTCGATCATGTAGCGGCGCAGCATAATGACATCATCGGTATAACTGAGGAGCCGTTGATTTACCTGCTTTTCCGTTAGGTGTTCGCCCGGCTCGATGGCTTCGCTGACAATCCAGGCCAGGAGCTCCCGCCGTTCCGCCATGTTGGCTGGATACCTCTCGATCCTGCCCAGGCGCATGAAGCGAGCCAATCCGGTCTGCGCCTGTCGGCGGGGTTGCTGCGTGAGCAGGTCGCGGAAGATCGACTCAGACGCCTCCAGTTCGTTGGCAGCATTCCGTTCGACGAGCCCTGACTCAAGAAGAGCGGCGATGGCCCGGTTTCGCCGTTGGTCATTCAGATCAGCAACCACGTCGGGGGGCTTGGCGCCCAGCACGATTTGCGCGTAGGCGGTCCGCGCGTCGTTGTTGGCGAGGGCTGCCACCACTCGCCGCCAGTGCGGTCCGCTCAGCCTCGTCCCTCCGGTCACAGCGTTTTCCTCACTCTGCGTCTGCCCCCGTCTGTGCTGGTCACCGTGTGCTTGGTCAACAGGCAAAATCGTAGTCCTGCGCGGGTGTGACGGACAGGGTCTGCGGGCGGCAGGCCGGCGGCCTGGACCTTGAGGATGCCTTGGCGGTGTTGAGGTGACGTTTGGTCGCAAACGAGAGGAGAACTAGGCTCTGTCCGGCTAAGCGCGGCCCCTTGCTGATCGGGTCGACGGAGTGGTGACACAAACTTCCAATTAGTCGGGCCACCATGATCCAGTTCGCTTGACGGCTGGTCGCAGATTTCTACCCGGTCAACTGTTGGAAGGTCTTCCAAATAGATCTACATCTCACAGCTTCTGAATAACTTATGAAGGACGGCGGCTGCGGGCGAAGAAGTTCCCGGCATCTGTTGAGGTTCCGGGCACTTCTTTATTCCACGAAGGCTCCCATGTACACTTTGTGCACTTAGGTGTACGTTTAACGAATGTCGACCATCAACATCACGGATGCGCGAGCTCATCTGCCCGAGCTCCTCAGCATGGCTGAATCCGAGCCGGTATTCATTGAGCGCCGGGGGCGCCGGGCAGCCGTTCTGGTATCACCGGAGCGCTACGAGCAGATGCTCGATGCCCTGGAAGAAGTCGAGGACATCGCAGCGTTCGACGCGGCTATGGCCGAAGAGGGCGGAAACATCCCCTGGGCCCAAGTGAAAGCCGATCTTGGCTGGGCATGACCACCTACCGGATTGAGGTCCGTCCTGCGGCAATTCGGGCCCTCAAACAGGTCCACCCGAGCGACCGCGATCGGATCCAAGGCGCTATCGCACTCCTTGGATCCGATCCCAGGCCACCCAAGGCCATCGCCTTGCGTGGCCGTCCGGGCTTTCGGGTGCGTGTTGGCGACTATTGGATCATTTATACAATCCACGACGATGTCCTGCTGGTGGTCGTGGTGACCCTTGGCCATCGCCGCGACGTCTACAGCAAATAAGCAGCGCGGCGCCTGCGTGCACCCTCCGCACCGCGGATGACTAGCTCGCCTGCAACTCCGAGGTCGACTGCTGGGGGTCGCCGTTTGTATCGCCATTATTGAGTTCGTTCTTTACGGCGGCTGCTCTGAGCCGGGACTTCCAATCGGAAGGACTGCCGGCTTCGTTTCCCAGTGGGATTGCTTCCCATCCACGTCAGAGCAAGCAGCAAGGCCAACACAGTCCTAGAACGATGCGGGCGGCGTTGGCCGCTCCGACCCTTGCTACCTTGCGCGGCTTAGCCTTGAGTTGAGGTGCGGGGTCCGGCGTCGGCGGAGCATTCCTTTGTGTTATCCCCGTGCCTCTGCGAACCGCGGTGCCATGGATTCCATCTGCTCCATGACCAATTTGATCGCCTCGGGCTGTTTGTCCGGTGGGTAGCCGAAGCGGACCAAGAGCCGCTTGATCGAGGATCGCAGTTTGGCCCGCACATCATCGCGCACGGTCCAGTCGGTCCGGACGTCCCGCCGCATAACGGACACCAACTCCCGGGCAATATCGGCCAGGACGCCTTCGCCCTGGACCTCCACCGCAGACTCGTTCTGGGCCACCGCATCGTAGAACGCCAACTCATCGGAGTTCAGCGGGGGAGTGAACCGGGCTCCGCGGGTGCCTTCGGCGGCCACTTCACGGGCCAGCTCCACCAACTCCGCAATGACCTCTGCCGACGTCAGCTGCTGGTTGGTGTATTTTTGCATCAGCTCGGTGATGCGCTCGGAAAACGCGCGCTGGCGGATCACATTGTTCCGCGTCGTTGCGGCCGACTCGTCGGCAATCAGCTTTCGCAGGGCCTCGATGGCCAGCTGCGGGTTGCGGGCCTGCTGGGTCTTGGCGATGAACTCCGGGGTCAGGTCATCCAGGGAAGGCTTGGGCATACCCGCAGCCTCGTAAATGTCGAGGATCTCACCAGAAGATGTGGCCGTGGCAATCAGCTCGCCCAGCAGACGTTGGATGTCCTCAGGCACCGGCTCGCCGGAAGCCTGCCGGTCGGCGGCGTCGTACTTCGCCATCCAGACCCGGATCTCCTCGTACACTTTGATCTGCGGCAACAATTCAGCCATCGTCTCAGAGCCGGAGCAGAGTGCCCAGACACGGGAGAGCTGGCTGGACAGCCGGCGGTAAGCCGCCGCCGTCGTCTCCCCATCGGAGGACTGATTGCCCGGGGTCTCCGGTGCGCGCAGGTAGTTCACAGCCCCGGTGACCGCGTTCAGGAACGCCTTCGGCCCGCCCTTCATCAGGACCGCCCGCCAGTCGTACCCAGAGAGCAGGGCGGAGATCTTCGAAACCAGCTCCATCGCCACCGTGATCGCGTCGTCGATGTTCTTGCCGACCGGCTTCTTCTCCTGGTCCGAGCGCGTGTACTCGCCCAGCGCCTTGGCCAGGTTCTCCGCCAACGGAGCGTACGCCACCAGCAGCCCGTCCTCCTTGCCGCGGAAGGTGCGGTTCACCCGTGCCAGGGTCTGCATCAACAGCGCACCCTTGAGCGGCCGGTCCAGGTACAGCGTATGTAGCGGAGGGGAGTCGTAGCCGGTGAGCATCATGTCCTTGACGATCACCAGCTCCAGCTCGTCGTCCACATCCTTGAGCCGCTCCTTGATCTGAGCGTTCAACGAATCGCGGCGCACGTGGTCGGAGACCGGCGGCACGTCGGTCGCGTTGCCCGAGTACACCACCTTGATCCTGCCCTTGCCCAGATCGTCCGAGTGCCAGTCCGGCCGCAGCTCCACGATCGCCGTGTACAGCTTCGCGCAGATTTCCCGCGTCCCGCCCACGATCATGGCCTTGCCCGGCGCCTCGATGAACTTGTGCATCCGGGCGCTGCGGTTCTCCCAGTGCGTCACCAGGTCCGCGGCCAGCGCCGCGATCCGCTGCGGCGCACCGTAGACGGCGTTGACGACGGCGACGCTCGCCTCGATGCGCGCCCGCTCGGTATCATCCAGGCCGGTTGTGTATTCGTCCGCTGCCCGGTCCAGGATTTCCTCCGTGACCTCCGAGGCCAGCCCCACCTTGATCAGCCGGGGCTCGAAGTAGACGGGCACGGTGGCGCCGTCCTCCACGGCCCGGGAGAGATCGTAGATGTCGATGTAGTCGCCGAAGACGTCCTGGGTGTTGCGGTCGTCGAAGGAGATCGGCGTGCCGGTGAAGGCGATCAGTGTGGCGTGCGGCAGGGCATCTCGAAGGTGCCGGGCGTAGCCGTCGAGGTCGTCGTAGTGGCTGCGGTGCGCCTCGTCCACCACCACGATGATGTTCCGTCGGTCGGACAGCAGCGGGTGGTCGGTGCCGGCGTCCTTCTCGGCCTTGCTGCGGCCGAACTTCTGCAGCGTGGTGAAGTAGATGCCGCCGGTGGTGCGGTTGGAGAGTTCGTCGCGCAGTTCGGAGCGCTTCTTGATCTGCTTGGGCGACTCGGCCAGCAGAAGGCTGCGGGAAAAGCCCTCGAACAGCTGCCCGTCGAGTTCGTTGCGGTCCGTGATGACGACGACGGTCGGGTTCTTCAGCCTGGGGTGCCGGGCCACCAGGTTGGTGTAGAGCTCCATTTCCATCGACTTTCCCGAGCCCTGCGTGTGCCAGACGACGCCGGCCTTGCCGTTGCTCTCGACGGCGTGGACGGTGCTGCCCACGGCCTTGGTCACGGCGAAGTACTGGTGCGGCTTGGCGATGCGCTTAGTGAGCCCGTCGGAGCCGCCGTCGAACGCGGTGAAGTTGCGCAGCAACTGCAGGAACCGTTCCGGTTCGTAGAGTCCGTACAGGGCTGTCTCCAGCGGGGTGACGGCTTCGCCGGCTTCCATGTAGCCGGGGGCCACCGGCACGCCGTCGTCGTCGACGTTCCAGGGGGAGAAGTGGTTCAGGGGAGTGAACGGCGTGCCGTATTTGGCCTCGATGCCGTCCGAGGCGAGCGTGAAGACGCAGAAGCGGAAGGCCAGGGGGAACTCGCGCAGGTAGGTCTGGAGCTGTGCGTGCGCGGCGGCGACGTCGGCGTGGGAGCTGCCGGCCTTCTTGAGTTCGATGATGCTGACGGGCATGCCGTTGCAGTAGAGCACGAGGTCGAAGCGGCGTTTGTAGTCGCCCTGGACGAGGGTGACCTGGTTGACGGCGAGCCAGTGGTTCTGATCCGGGTCCGTGCTGAGCAGCCGGATGGTGGGGTTGGTCTCGGTGCCGTCGGCGTCGATGTAGCTGAGCCGGAAGCCGTCCACCAGGTAGCCGTGGATGCGGTGGTTCTCGGCGAGGGCGTCGTTGGACTTCGGCGAGGCGATCTCCGCGACCGCCTGCTGCAGGTACTGCACGGGAACCGCCGGGTTGAACCGCTGCAGGGCCGCGAGCAGGCGCGGCCTGATCAGCAGCTCATCCCAGGAATCGCGCTCGTCCGTGCCGGGTGCGATGTCCTGGCCGGCTTTGGGCTGCCAGCCCAGCGGCTCGGCCAGCCGGTCAAGTGCGATACCTTCCCAGTCGGCCTCCGAAAAGCCGAGCGCGGGTATCTTGACGGGTGCTGTGCTCACGGGGTCAACTTTCCTGCTGTGGGGTGTTCAACGAACTCACCGTCGTCGTCCAAGTACAAGTTGTTGTCTTCGAACTCTCGAAGCCTTTGCGCAAATAGATGCCCATCTGCATATCGGCCAACCAGGCTTCCTGCGCCATCTATGTTGGCCGTGATGACTAGGCGTACGAGCATGACCGCAATGTTCGAGATCAAGTAGCTCTGCAGAGCATCGGGGAAGGGCCCCGGTTTGGGATGCTTGATGGAGTTGTATCGCTTGGCGATGCCCCGGGCCAGTCCGACCTCGGATGCAGCAATCTGGCTCCAATCAAGGCCGAGAGTTGAGATGCATCGGAGGGCGTATGTGGCTGTAGTCGGATTCTTCCCTCTCCACGTGACCTCCTCACCCGCGGCTATTTCTAAAAGCACGCCAGCGGCTTCAATGGCAATTCCAGAGCTGGTCATTCGGTCTTCTACAAGCGCCGACCGTCCAATCACGGCGGTAATTGGCAATATGACGCGCTCCCACTTTGAGTAGAGACGGTTCCATAAATGAAGGCCATCGTTTCCAACATCGGCGAGTCTCCCAATTGGATGCTGCAGCGAATTTTTGTCCGGAACCGGCTCTTGATAGTCGCCAGCCGTTGCGCGGCTCACGAGAGCTACATAAGGTCTGTCGTAAACCTCTCCCGAAAGCAGTCTTGATGTGTAACGCGAGTCTCTTATCTCATGGCTGCGAAAGCGAACGCCACATTCGAACATGACCTTGAGAAGAGCGACCAGTTGTCGTTGCTCGGCTAAATGCCGGCTGACTGGCTTCGGTATGGCGAATGAGCTAGTCAGAACAACCGAGTCGACTACCTTGAGCCCGCTAGGGTCATCGGAGTCCCGCCACGTTGTTTCTAGCAACATGGTCGCATCACCGTGAGTCCACGACTCCACGTCCAAGGCTTCTACTTCGATGACCATCTTCTGTGCGCGATTTTCTGCGGTTCTGTGGACGGTCTTGGAGATGGAGGAAAATTGAGTCCACTCCTTCAACCCATCGAGCGTTGACCGCACCTCGGTCACTTCTAAGGGGCTTTGCGGGTCGCCGTCCCGTCTGTGGAAGACTGCCTCTCGAACGCCCAGTCGACCGAACGCGGTGCCTCGGCCCAAGTTCTCGGTTCGCCCGGTGAAATGGCAGTCGAATAGCGTAATGTCGCCATCTTCTGATTGAAACAGAAGATTAGAAGGGATGTCGTGATCCGTGAACCACTGCTCGGGGGTTGTGAACTGCGAATCGCCCGACGAGCGAATGTACGGGATTTCCACCTCAAGCCCTCGATTAGGATCATTCGACAGGGTTGCAACGACCCACGATGTGTCCGGATTGCCGTCGGCGACTAGGCCGGCGACGGTGGTGCCTGGTGCCAGGCTCCTCATCATGATGCCCACGCCGAACTGACAACTATTTGCTTCTGTATCACGGTTTCTCCCCCTGGTTGGCCGGATCGGTAATGGAATTCTCTTGTGCCAGTTCGGCCTCAAGCTCTTCGATACTCGGAAGGCTGGAGGCGAATTCTTCCGGTAGCGACTTAACGATTTCTGACTTCCATTCGGACACTCCGATGGGCATGGATGAGCTGCGGAGCGCGTATTCGGCCACCAGGTTGTTCTTGGACTTGCACAGCAGGAGCCCGATGGTGGGCTTGTCGTCCGGGTAGGCCAGCAGGTCATCGACCGCGGCCATGTACATGCCAAGCTGCCCGAGGAAGCCCGGATCGAACTTCACCGCTTTGAGTTCAATCACCACGTAGCAGCGGAGCTTGAGGTGGTAGAAGAGGAGGTCGGCGAAGAATTCGTCACCGTCGATCTCCAGCCGCACCTGTTCGCCGACGAAAGCGAAGCCTTGGCCCAGCTCCAGTAGGAACTTCTCGATGTGCTGAACCAGCTGCGTCTCGAGCTCGCGTTCGTGGCGCCGGTCCGTCAGCGCGAGGAAATCGAAGACATACGGATCCTTGGTGGCTTGCTGGGCAAGGTCGGAGTCCGACGGCGGCAGCGTCGCCGTGAAATTGGTGACTGCCTTGCCGGAGCGTTCGTTGAGCCGGGTCTCGATGTTATGGACCAGCACCGCCCGTGACCAGCCGTTCTCGACGGCGGCCGCGGCGTACCAAAGGCGGGATTCGGTATCGCTGAGCTTGTCGAGCAGTATCACGTTGTGGCCCCACGGCAATTGTGCAACGCGTTGCACAATTGCCTGTTCGGGCCACGCTTCGGCGAATGCTCGCATGTACTTCAGGTTGCGAGGCGAGAAGCCCCTGGCGCCCGGGAACTCGGTTTTAAGGTCCGCGGCAAGGCGGTCAATGACCCGGGTGCCCCACCCTTCGTCGTTCTGCCGCTCAAGAATCAGCTTGCCAATGGCCCAGTTCGTCGCCGAGAGCTCCCGGTTGATGGCAGCGGTGGCGCGGAGACGACCTAGCGTGATTCGCTGGGCGATTGCATCCAAGAGCTGCGGGTACCAAGCGGGCATGGCGCTCTTGGCCGGTGTCGACGGAAACGACGCAGCATTCGCGTGCTTCCGCAATCCCGGCTCAATGGCACCCTGGTCCGGATTCATACGCCGGCTTCCTCCAGGACTCTCTCGGCTTCCTTCACGCGAAGCTTGCCGGACATGAGCTGAGGGAGGAGGGTGTCGCGGGTGGTTGCCAGCTTCGTGTTTTCCGAGAGGCCGTTTGAGGCTGCGGCGTGAAGCGGTTCCGCCACAGCGACAAATTCCTTCATCACCTGTGGCTCAGCAAGCCTGACTTTGAATTTTTTGAAGTTGCCGCGGCTCAATTCAAGAAAGGTTGCCCCGTTGGCCAGTGAAATGAATTCATCCACCCGGCTCCGCATTTCGTGAAAAAACCAAAGACGCAACTCCGGGTCTTGAGGTTGAACAACGATGAACCCCTGGTTGACGGCCATCGGTTGCTGCGCCAGCGCGAATGCACCAATAGTTGCCCGAGATGTCATGAGAATTGCGCCGGCCGGGTAGAGGTCGGAAGCGCAGGCTGCTAGCCCGTCTTCCGAGATCCGGCGCGAAGTGGCGGACAGATAGGGTCCTTGGAGAGCAGTCACATCGGTCGGCGTCGCCCACAACACATCGCCGTTCCAGAATTCCGGGACGGAAGTACTCGGAGTGCCACCACCGCTCACCTTTGCTACGTCACCAAACGTTTGCTCCGAAAACGGCAGGGCCCGGACTCGTTGTTGAAATTCGACGGCCGCAAGTTGTTCCGCAGTCGAAGCCAGATTGGTGTTGGCGGCGATCTTGTCGTCGAGCGCTCCCAGGATCTCCGCGATCGCCCGCTGCTCCGAAAGTGGAGGAAACGGTACGGTCAGCCTTGCCAGATCGGAGCCGCGGATGCCGGCCGCTGCGACCTGTTGGACGATTGTTTCAATGTTCCTGCGGCCCTGAGATGATCGAAAGTAATAGTAGTAGAAAGCTGGAGAAGCAATCTCGCGAGATATTCGAACTCGCATGAGGTGACTCTCAAATGTGCGTTCGCCCTCGAACGGCAGCACCATCGAACACTTGCCCGCTCCCTCATAGGTCAGAGACTGACGGGCAAAGAGAAGGTCCCAGCTCGTCAGCAGACTGTGGCCACGCTCCTTTTCGGTGAGGGGCGCCAGTTCGCATTTCTGATCAGAGATACGGTCAAACGCAAATATCTCCTTCATATTGATCATCGGAATTCCTGAGCCTCGTTGGCTCGAGGCATAGCTGACGCCGTTTCTAAGAGGGACAGCGAATAGCTGTCCGAATTTGATGTCAGCCCTCACAAGACCCTCCCCAGCTGCTCCCGAACAACCGCCGCCAGGCGCTCGGACTCCTCGAACTGCTCGAATAGCTCCTTTGACAGCCGTGCGATCTTCTCTTCGATCGGCTCGCCGTCGTCCTCTACCTCAGCCGCCCCGACATACCGGCCGGGCGTCAGCGCGTAATCCGCAGCCTTGACCTCGGCGAGGCTGGCCGAATAGCAGAAGCCGGCTTCGTCGTCGTACGCCAGACCTTCCTCAACCGCCGATGTGGTGCCGCGCCACGCGTGGTAAGTCCCCGCGATCTTGGCGATGTCCTCATCGGACAGGGCGCGCTCGGCGCGGTCCACCATGTAGCCGAGGTTGCGGGCGTCGATGAAGAGCACCTGGCCGGTCCGGTCGACGGACCCCCGCGAGCCCGCCGACTTGTCCTTGGCGAAGAACCAGGTGCAGACGGGGATGCCGGTACTGCGGAATAGCTGGGTGGGCAGCGCCACCATGCAGGAGACAAGGTCCGCTTCCACGAGCTGGGCGCGGATCTCGCCCTCGCCGCCGGAGTTGGAGGACATGGAGCCGTTGGCCATCACCACGCCGGCGCTGCCGCCCGGGGCGAGCTTGGAGATGATGTGCTGGATCCAGGCGTAGTTGGCGTTCCCGGCCGGCGGGATGCCGTACTTCCAGCGGGGGTCGGACTCGGAGCGGGCCCAGTCCTTGATGTTGAACGGCGGGTTGGCCATGATGAAGTCCGCGCCGTTGTTGCCGGTCAGCTCCGGGTGCTGGTCGCGGGCGAAGGTGTCGCCCCAGCGGGAGGCCAGGTTGGCGTTGAGGCCGTGGATGGCGAGGTTCATTTTGGCCATCCGCCAGGTGCGCTCGTTGAGCTCCTGGCCGTAGACGGAGATGTCCGAGCCCTCCTTCTGGTGGTGCTCCAGGAACTTCTCGGTCTGGACGAACATGCCGCCGGAGCCGCAGCAGGGATCGTAAACCCGCCCGCGGTTCGGTTCGAGCACCTCCACGAGCACCCGGACGACGCCGGCCGGGGTGTAGAACTCGCCGCCGCGCTTGCCCTCGGCCCGGGCGAACTTCTCCAGGAAGTACTCGTAGACCTCGCCGAGCAGGTCGCGGGCCTTGCTGACGCCCTGGCCGGTGAAGCGGGCCGAGTTCAGCAGGTCCAGCAGTTCGCCCAATCGGCGCTGGTCCACGTTGTCGCGGTTGAAGATGCGGGGGAGCGTGGCGGCCAGCGTCGGGTTGGCGGCCATGATCATGTCCATGGCCTCGTCGATGAGCTGGCCGTTCTGCTTGGGCTCGGCGCCGTCCATCGCCGGCAGGCCCTTCGCGTTGTCGGCCAGGTAGGTCCAGCGGGCCCGTTCGGAGACCCAGAAAACGCCGCGGCCGGTGTACTCGTCCACGTCGTCGATCAGCTGGGCTATCTGCTCCTCGTTGAGCCCGTCGGCCTCCAGCTCGGCCTGGATCTGCCCGCGGCGCTCCTCGAAGGCATCCGAGACGTACTTCAGGAACACCAGGCCCAGGATCACGTCCTTGTACTGGGAGGCATCCATGGAACCGCGCAGTTTGTCCGCGGCCTTCCAGAGGGTGTCCTTGAGTTCCTTCATGGTGGACGGGGCGAGGTCCACCTTCAATGCTGTACTTCTCTTTGCGGCGGGCATTACTGGGTTCCTTCGGTCTGTGGTTCGGCGAGCTTACTGCTGGGGTCTGTCAGGGTGAGGCTTCCGCCCGCGACGCCGTCCGTAATCAGGGTAGCGAGTTCTTCCAGCCGCCCGAGGCGTTCGCGGGCTTCTTGCTGTTCGTGTTGCAGCTGGGCGAGCCATTCGCCCAGATTCTTACGCTGGGCATCCGGCGTGCTGCGCAGGCGCCACTGGCGCCAGGACTTGTCCGCCGCCGGGAGGCTGTTGATGTCCGCGACGACGACGTCGGGCAGCAGCCCGCCGGGGTCCCCGGCGTCGATCCGCAGCACGCGGGCGGGGAAGACGACGGCGGATCCGCCTTGCGTGTCCACCAGCGCCGCGGGACGGGGGCTGGTGCAGAAGACGACGTCGCCGGGTTCGGTGAGGCGCCCGGACGGATTGCTGGCGGCGAAGTCCAGGAGGCTGAGGTGGCGGGACGGGGCGGTATGCGGGTGGATCAGCTCGGCCGGCCCCAGGACTCGAGTCCCGCCGCGTGGCGCCAGATCCGCATCCTCGAGTCGGTTCCCTTTGATGTATTTGAGGTTGCCGGCGGCGATGAGTTCCTGGACGGAGGTGGGCTGAGCCTTCGCGTTCGGATCTCCCGGGAGTACTGCCACCTCGGCGGATTGTTGAGGTCCGCCGGTCTGCAACATGCGTACAAGTTTTTCCACCCGAAGGGCAGCCTCCGCGCCGCTGGAACTCGGAGTAAAGCCGTGGGAAGGCGCTGCCACCAACGACTTCCTGCTGGCCAGCAGGAGGCGGGTCTGCACCAGCCGGGCGAAGCGGAAGGAGTGGGCGCGGATGGTGGCGCGGTCACCCATCGACGCGACGATATCGCTGATGAGGTCCTGGCTGACGTCTTCTGCGAGGGCACGGGTGCTGAGGTCCGCCACCATGGTCCAACGCTCGGCAATGGGCACTTCTGCGAACGACGGTCCCAGTATCCACAGTGCCTGGGCCTCGCGTGGCTTGGAACGCAGCAGTCCCTGGGGCAGCCGCACGATGGCGCGCACCCGGCCGGTGCGCAGAAGCCCGGATCGCAGGCCGGCGGCCCCGGCGGCCAGCGGCAGATCGCAGAGAACCCGTGCCGGCGCGATGATGACTGCCCGCTGCTGATCGTCCATCTGCAGGGCAAGGTGCTCCACCGCGGACAGGATCTGGGATGCGTCCATGCCCGGTTCGCCGGGGGACGGATACTGCGCCACATGGACCACGGCTCCACGGACGGAAAACTCACCGTTTGCATCGACACGGATCTGTCCGCCGTCCACGCCATGAACCCGCAGGCGGCGACGCACCAGGCGGCCTGCACCGCCGTCGTCGTCCGCTGTCAGAAAGGTGACGGGAGCACTTTCGCCGGAAGCGTGCACGACGCCCATCAGGAGGTCGCTGCCGCCGCGTGTGGAGTCGGCAAACACGGGGTTCCCGCCGAGCGTCGCGGCCAGTTCGACAGCTGCCGCGGCAACCAGCCCCACGGCAGGGTCGGTGAGCGCGGTATCTGCGTGCTCCCGGAGCCCCGCCCGGAACCGGGCCGCCAGCAGTTGCTCGAAAGCGGCGGCCGCGTTGTACGCACTGTCCACCAGCCGGTCGGCGAACGCCGCCGTGGAAGCAAGCGACGTTCCCGCGGCCTCCAGCTCCGAATAAAGGAACAGGTCATCGGGATCGCACTCGTCCGCGATGTCCAGCAGCTCAGCCGGGCCCAGCTGCGCCAGCGCCTTGCCGGTCAGTGTCTTGAGCGTCAGCAGGGCTGTGAGGGCGTCGAGTGTGTTTCTCTGGGCGCTGCCGGCGGCGGTGCCGGGCATCCGGGCGAAGGCGGCGACGTCGTTAGCCGCCTCCGGGTTGTTGCCCCGTCGAGTGGCGGCCAGCCAGGCGGCGATGTGGTCGGCGTCGAAGAGTTCGCGGCCGCCTTCGATCGCGGCCGGCTCCGGAAACGGGTGGGCAGACCCGGCGCTGCGTTGGCGCCACATGGAAACGACGGGGCGCTGGACCTGTGCCAGGGCGGCGACGTCCGAAAGGGTCATGCGCAGGGCTTCTGTTTCGTTCATTTTGCGCCTCCTGACGACGTCGACCCCCAGCCTAACGGTGTGGGGCGTCTTTTCGCGTGAGGTGCTGATAACGGGGGTTATCAGTGTTCTTTGACCTGCGGCACCCAAGGGAGCCATAGCTTCGTTCTGCAGCTACGAAGGAATCCTCCGGAGCTGCGACGGCGGCGGGGAACCACGCATTGGGGGATCGGTATCCCGCCGCCGCTCAGCAGCTATCCGTGAACAGAGGAAGAGAACATGTTGAACACCGAAACCAACGAGCCGGCGGGAACGCAGATCAAAGAAGTACTGGAGGAGGCGCAGCCGGCCAGGGAAAAGGCAAAGCCGGGACGAAAGAGGCGGATCTTCGCTGCCGTCGCCGTACTGGCGCTGTTGGTCGGCGCACTCGGCATCGGCACGACGCTGCCTGACCCGAAGTCCAGCGACGCCTACGTGGCGCTGGCGGGGGAGAAAGCGTCCGTGGAGTCGGACCGCGACTCGGCTAAGTCCAGCTACGAGTCGATGAAATCGAAGTACGACACCTTCCAGAACGGCATCGCCGCCCGCGAAGCGAAGGTCACGGCACGCGAAGCAGAGGTCGGCAAGGCAGATGCAGCCGTGAAGACTGCTGATGCGGCCGTCAAGAAGCGCGAAGAGGTGGTGACCGGCGCCGAGAAGACCAAGGCAGCCAACACCATCGCCGACGGCACCTGGACAGTCGGCAAGGACATCGAGGCCGGCACCTACCGGGCCGCAGCCGACGTCGGCTCCTCCTGCTACTGGGGCATCTACGCGACCGGAAGCAACGGCAGCAACATCATCGACAACGATCTCCCCGGCGGTGGCCGGCCCTCAGTTGCGCTGTCCGGCGGGCAGGACTTCAAGTCCAGCCGGTGCGGCAAATGGGAAAAGCAGTAGCAGCCGCACGCACACACAATTCATCCACCTTTAGAAAGGCACCACATGTCACATGAGAACTCCGGACAGCCCTTGACCGCTGCGATTGCAGCGCCTCAGCCGCGGCCGTTCTTCAAGAAGAAGCGCTTTCTCATTCCGGCCGGAGTCCTGGTGCTGGGAATCGCCCTCGGCTCCTGCTCCGGCGGGTCCAAGCAGGCCAGCGATGCGAGCCCGGCGGCGGCCTCGGCTCCTGCGGCAGCAGCACCTGCCTCTTCGGCAACTGCTCTACCGGCCGCTGCGCCGGCTGCTTCACCGGCGGCACCGGCCGGACCCGCCGTCGGCGCTCCGTTCAGCGCCAAGATGCGCAACGGCGACGTCGCACGGATCACCGTCGTATCCGCAGTTCGCACGGACGCTGTCACCACCACGGCCTTCGCGACCCCTGCGAAGAACGGCAGCTACCTGCTCCTGGACGTCCTGTGGGAAACGGAGACGGGGAAGACCAGCTCCAACCCGTTCTACTTCTCGGCCAAGGACTCCAATGGGCGCAAAGCCGATCTGAGCCTCTTCGCGGACAACCAGCTTGGCTCCGGCGACGTTCTGCCGGGTGACAAGGCTCGAGGATTCATTGCTTTCGATATCGCGCCCGGTGCTTCGACCGTGATGATCTCCACCCCGCTGATGCAGGAAGCCGCACGGATCCAGATCCCGGGGTAGGGCTTCATCGGCGCCGTGTCGGAACGTCCGGCTCCATTGTGAAGCTTTACAGTTCAACTGTTCACGCATCGCATTATCAATTGGGGGATTCCTTGAGCATCAACAACGAGCAAGTTTCGGCGTATGGGCAGGCGCCTGCCGCAGGCCCCGGCACCATGGTGACCGCCGGCGTCGGAACCGTTCCCGTTGTCCAGATTTACCAGTTCCGCGGTGGGGCCGCGACGTGGTTCGGCACCCAGATCCTCGGAGTTTTGATCACGATCTGCACGATCGGGATCTGCTACCCGTTCGCCGTCGTTCTGGTTGAACGGTGGCGTGCCAAGAACACCTACCTGCACGGTAGGCAGCTTCAGTTTGTCGGCACCGGGTGGGGCATCTTCGGACTGTGGATCACGTGGCTGCTCCTGAGCATCATCACACTGGGCATCTACACGTTCTGGGTCTACCCGCGGCTGATGCAGTGGAAGGTCGAAAAGACCGTCTACGCCTAAGCGGAACGGCCCTGCACCCTTCTTGGATTCTAGGGATCGTTGCAACACCTGTTGGTTAGGTGGTTAGTAGTAAATCACGTAAACGCTCGGCTGGAGTATTCCAGCCGAGCGTTTTGCGTGGGCGTCCGTTGAGTTCCTGCGCGACGTGTTCGAGGTCTTCAGGCCCGTAGACGGACAGGTCGGTGCCCTTCGGGAAGTACTGGCGCAGCAGCCCGTTGGTGTTCTCGTTCGAGCCGCGTTGCCAGGGGCTGGCGGGATCGCAGAAATAGACGGGCATGTCGGTGGCAAGGGTGAAGGATTTGTGGGTGGCCATTTCCGCGCCCTGGTCCCAGGTCAGGGATCCTCGCAGGTGCGCGGGCAGGGTGGCCATGGTCTTGACGAGGCCGTCGCGGACGGTTTCGGCGGTGTGGTCATGTGGCAGGTGGACGAGCATCACGTAGCGGGTGGTCCGTTCGACCAGGGTCGCGATCGCTGACTGGTTATAGGCGCCGGTAATGAGGTCCCCTTCCCAATGGCCTGGCACGGCGCGGTCCTCGATCTCGGGCGGGCGCTCGGAAATCATGACCATCGGGTCCACGAACCTGGGGGTGCGTTGCTCGCCGGTGCGGTGCGGTTTGCGGCGGGTCCGGCCGGTGCGCAGCGCTGCCTGTATCTCGCGTTTGAGGCCGCCTCTGGCCTGGACGTAGAGGGCTTGATAGATCGTCTCTGGGCTCACACGCATCTCCGGGTTGTCGGGGAACTCTTCGACCAGCGTGTGGCTGATCTGCTCCGGAGACCAGCGTAGGAGCAGCTTGTCCTTCACGTAGTCGCGCAGGTCCGACTCGCCAGCGAGCTTGGCCGTCTTGGGCCGGGCCCGCCGGGCAGCGGCCTTCCGATGCGCCCCGTGCGGCAGGTAGCCCATCCGGGAATCGGTATTCCTGGCCAGCTCGCGGCTGATCGTTGAAGGCGATCGTCCCAGGGCGTGGGCGATCGCCCTGATCGAAGTGCCGGCGGCCTGCAGGTCCCGGATCAGCTCCCGTTCCTGCACGGTCAGGAACCGCGGATCGATAGATTTCTCCAACGCTGATACCGGTACGGGGACCAGGGTCGTTCCGGTCGTGCCGGCGGGAGGGGTCATGGTGGTCACACCACGTTTGTAGTCGACGATTCGGCCATCCGGGTAAATGCGTCGGCCGCCGGACTTACGGATTCCCTGGTCCCACTCTTCGGCGGTCCGGAGATGTATCCCGACCGCTGCGGCAGCTTTGCGCCGACTCACGCCGGTCTTGCGCAGCCGGAAGTACTCATCCCGGCCTGGGTGAGGACCCGTCCCCGTTTTGCCATGGCTTTTCAGCCCGGCTTTACGGACCCAACCGGCGCAAGTTGCGGGATTCAGTCCCAACTCCCGTGCGGCCTGCGTCGTGCTCTTGACGCGGTCGAACACGACGAAGAACTCAGCCTTCTGCGCAGGCGTGTATTTCCTCTGCCCAGCTTCCCGATTCCGTGGGACCCGCTCAGGGAGCCGAGATTTATGGACCCATTGGTAGCACGTCATCTGATTGAAGCCGAGCTCCGCCGCGGCCGCGCTCACACTCCCACACCGGTCCAACACCGAAAAGAACTGAGCCTTCTGCTCCGGCGTGTATTTCCTCCGGCTGGCAGCTTCCTTCGTTAAAGACGACACGGTCGTTGCAACTCCCAAAAATTCTGGGTGTTGCAACGACCGCTAGAACCCGCCCTTCGGGGTGCGGGGCTTTTTTGCTATCGCTTGGGCATAATCGCTACCTTTTCTCCTTGCCGCGGAAGGTGCCGTTCATTCGGTCCGGTGTCCGCCTCAGCCACATGCAGAACTGGCATGCTGCCCGCAAGGTCAGTACCGTCGTCGTAACAACACATTCGCAAGCAGGCAGGTGCGGCATGAGCAAGAACAACAAGAACAGGCACAAGAACACGGGTCCCGCGGGGAAAAGCGGCCCCGGTTCCCCGGCCACTGGCTCCGTTTCCTTGAGCACTTTCCGTGCCGAACGTGCCATGGACGCTCTCACGCCGGCATTTGTCCAGTGGTTGGACGACGGCGCGCCCGGGGCCGCCGCTGCCGCCTTGCGATGCCTGGAGCAGGTCAAAACCGTCGCCGGCCGGTATATGGACAGCACGGCCGCGGCGGAGGTGACAGGCTTCGAGCCTATTCCCTTGGCGATCGCGATCTCGGACGAAGTCGCTGCCACGGTCCACGCTTCTGGGGGTGAGATGGCTGTCAGCGAGATGGCGGCCGTCGAGAACGCTGTCTTCGTCGTCGATGCTGTTCACACCTTCGTCGACTTTCTCTCCGAGACGGGCCGATGGAGCGGATCCGCGGAGCAGCTGGCCGGAGTCATGGACTTCTTCGACACCATCGCGGAGGAGGCTGACGGACGGGGTTACATCGATGTGCCGGACATTTCCGAAGAACAGACCCTGGAGGTATTCTCCGAGCTGCCGCTGATCCAGCGCGCCACGGCGCTGCTGCAGTGGATCGGAGAGGGGAGGCCCGTCACCGGAACCGGTGCGCTTCGCCTGCGGGACATCGAAGCGGCAGCCGCCTGCGTCGGGGTGACGGTCAGGGGTGGCACCAAGCGGGCGGAATCCGCGTTGCCGGGCACTGCAGCTTCGGCGGATTCTGTGCCGACGGTCCGGAGCATGTATGAGGTGCCGCTGCTGGCCCAGATGTGGGCCGCGCTCGAAGCCTCCGAGCTGATTGAGCTCAAGTCAACCAAGGTGGTGCCGTTCGAGGATGCCGAAGGCTTCCTGACCGGCGGTGCTTCTGAGCGGCTGGAGGAGTTCTTCACTTTCACTGCGTGTTTCCTGGAGCAGGCTGTGCTCGGGTTCGACCAGGACCAGCCGTGGGAACGGCCGATCGCCGGGCTGCAGACGTCGATCCTGATCGCGGCGGCAACGGCGGATCCGCCCTTGCTGGAACGCGTGCTGGCCGCCGCGGATTTTGCGCCGGAAGCCGAGAAGAAGACGGCAGCCCTGATGACCAGCCTGGCCGTGGGCCGACTGGAAGCGCTCGCCGAGCTGGGGCTGCTGACCATCGACTCTCACTTCCGGGTGCCGCCGGCGCTCATCGGCTGCGTGGCGGAAGTGTTCGACCATGACTGGGTGCTGGCAGACCTGGGCCTCGGGGAGGACCCCGACGATGCGGATATTGAGCCGACAGTTGCTGAGCCGGCCGCTCTTCAGTCGCCCGTGACAGCGGCGCGGCCGGCTGCCACATCAACTCTGCAGCTGAAAATCATGCTCAAAGGGTCGAAACCGCCCATCTGGCGGCGTGTCCTGGTTCCGGGCGGGATGCCGCTCACTCAGTTGCACCAGGCGATCCAGGCACTGTTCGGCTGGCTCGACTACCACCTGCACCAGTTCCAGACCGGGGGATTCCGCGGCCCCACGTATGCGCCGGTGAGCGCGGACGGCGAAGATGATTCCTACGGCGAACCTTCCAGCGACGAATCGAAGGTGACAGTCGGTGAACTGCTGCCGGCCGTCGGCAGCACGATGACCTATACGTATGACTTCGGCGACGACTGGGAGCACGCCATCACGGTGGAGAAAATCCTAGCGGACGACGGCGGCGGGCAGCTGCCGCGGTGCACCGCTGGGCGCGGTGCCGCGCCGGCGGAGGACAGCGGCGGCACATGGGGCTGGGCGAACATTGTCCAGGCCGTCAACGATCCGGGCCACGAGGAGCACGAGGAATACCGGGAGTGGCTGGGATTGCAGCCGGGTGAGAGGGTGGACCCCAAGGCCTTTGATGTGGACCAGGCCAACGGGGACCTGGCAGATCTTTTCTGAGCGACAGAGACCATGGCCCGAGGGGCGGAGCAAAAGCCCGGCTATAGACTCGGTGGCACGAACAAGAGTTGGGGGAGAACATGTCCGTGCAAAGCACTCACAGTAAAACACCCGTGAGGCCGTTCAATCGGTTGGCCGTCGGGTCACTGGTGATGGCAGTCGTGGCAGCGGCCGCCCTGGTCCTTTCCAGTGTTGCCGTGATAGCAGTCTTCGCCGTAGGTGCAGGGCATGTTGCCCTCAACCAGATCAAGCTGCGAGGCGAACGCGGCAGGGTCTTAGCGGTAGCCGCTGTGTCCATTGGCTACGCCATTGCTACGTTTGCCCTGGCCACCACGATCTACTACGCGGTTACATTCGCCGCACAGCAAGCGCAGATGTAATTGTCGGGATCAGTCATGACCCACCGCCTGATGCTGCTCGACACTGCGTCGCTGTACTTTCGCGCCTTCTACGGCATACCGGACACGATCCGCCGCGCCGACGGCACGCCGGTGAACGCCGTTCGCGGGCTGCTCGACATGATCGCGCGGCTCACCACCGACTACGACGCGACCCATCTCGTTGCGTGCTGGGACGACGACTGGCGTCCGCAGTGGCGAGTCGACCTCATCCCGAGCTACAAGTCGCATCGAGTCGCGGAGGTGGTGGCGGGCGCCCCCGACGTGGAGGTTGTGCCGGACGCGCTCGAGGCGCAGATTCCGATGATCCGCCGGGTGCTCAGCCTCGCCGGCATCGCCGTTGTGGGGGCTGCGGACCATGAGGCCGACGATGTCGTCGGCACCTACGCCAGCCACGCCGAGCTTCCGGTCGACGTGGTGACGGGCGACCGCGATCTCTTCCAGGTCGTCGACGACGCCCGCCAGGTGCGGGTGATCTACACCGCGCGCGGCATGAAGAACCTCGAAGTCGTTACCGACGTCGTCGTCGTCGGCAAGTACCGCGTGCTGCCCGAGCAGTATGCCGACTACGCGACGCTCCGCGGCGACGCCTCCGACGGGCTCCCGGGCGTCGCCGGCATCGGCGAGAAGACCGCCGCGTCGCTGCTCGGAGAGTACGGCACGCTCGACGGGCTGCTCGCGGCGGCATCGGATGCGGGAAGCGGGCTGTCTGCATCCGCGCGGTCGAGGCTCGCCGCGGCCGCGGATTACCTCGCGGTCGCGCCCACCGTCGTGAAGATCGTGCGCGACCTCCAGCTGCCGACGCTGGAGGAGGCGGGCGCGCAGCTGCACCCTGTGGCCGGCGATGCGCGCGCCGAACTCGAGCGTCTCGCCACGGAGTGGAATCTCGGCGGCTCGGTCAGGCGACTGCTCGAAGCGCTCGACCTACGTCATTGAGAAGGAGAATCCCTGCATCGTGGCGGCTTCCTGCCTTTGGTCGAGTGGTGGCCACGCCACACGGCGATGAGTTCCAGCGCCGGGCGCGACAAGCGGTGAGGACGTCGAGCTGATCATCATGGTCGGTCGTTGGGCCGCAAGCCAACGGGGGCCTGTGGCTACGTAAACCGGTTCACGGCGCCCCGTGGCCGTCCGAAGTGCCCATGGAAGGTCTCGGCATCCGCCAGAAACTCGACCAGGGCCTCTGCACCCCAATCCCTGAGCACTTTACGGGCCGAACGTGCCCAGGCTGGGACCGGTGCCGCCAGACGAGCTCAAGGGTAGCTCGTCCAGGATCAGCTTCTTCGCCGCCCTGTCCGACAGCGCTTAGCGGGTAGCGATCGTCTTCGAGGCAGACCTTCGTTCACGCGAGTGCTGGACGAAACCACCCAACTCACGCCATAATGCACACCACCACAAAGCAACGGGCACAACGATTTACACCACCCCACGGGACTCTATCGTCGGGGGTGTCGGATTCGCTTCGCCATGGGGTTGCGTCTTGTGGTTGGATGCAAGTGGAGGGAGAGACTCATGACCGCACAGGAAACCGGGCGAAAGAGTGTTGGGGGGCCGGTGTCCGTCCGCCCGCTGCGCGAGGCGGACCTCGATCGCGCTGACGAGATCGTCAGGGTGGCGTTCGGGACGTTCCTCGGGGTCCCCGATCCGTTCGGGACCGCCGACTATGTCCGTACCCGCTTTGCCGCCGATCCGCACGCCGCCTTCGCCGCGACGGTCGACGGCGAGCTTGCCGGATCAAACTTCGCAGCCAACTGGGGCAGCGTCGGGTTCTTCGGACCGCTGACGGTACGTCCGGACCTGTGGGACCACGGCGTCGGCAAAAGCCTGATGGAGCCGATCATGGGCTGCTTCGAGACCTGGGGGAATAGCCACCTCGGCCTGTTCACCTTCTCGCACAGCCCTAAACACCTCGAGCTCTACCGCCGGTACGGCTTCTGGCCCCGATTCCTGACCGCCGTCATGCATAAGCAGGTCGCGGCCCGTGGCGCGGTGCCCGCCAATGTGACGTATGCCGGGCTGTCCGCCGCCGAGCGGCCCGACTACCTCAGTGCCTGTCGCGCCCTGACCGACGCCGTGTACGAGGGTCTGGACCTGGAACGCGAGATCGTGGCCGCGCACGCGCAGGGACTCGGCGACACCGTGCTGCTGCCGGGGGAGTCGGGGCTCGACGGGCTGGCCGTGTGTCACTGTGGACCGGGATCGGAGGCCGGCGCGGGTGTATGCTTCGTCAAGTTCGGCGCCGTACGCCCCGGCCGGCAGGCCGGTGACAGATTCGAACGACTACTCGACGCCTGCGAGCAACTGGCCGCCGAGCGCGGACTGGGCCAGCTCGACGCCGGGATGAACCTGGGCCGCCCGGATGCCTATCAGCGCATGGTCGCCCGCGGTTTCCGTACCGGGTTGCAGGGCGTGACCATGCACCGGCCCAACGAGCCCGGCTACAGCCACCCCGGCGCCTACGTGATCGACGACTGGCGCTGACATCCCCGTCCCCTACCGTGCACACGTACTGCTTTGCAGCACGTGTGAGGCGTCGATGACGATCGTGCGCGGGACGGCTGGAAAGTTTAGTCGGGCGTGTGCGCACAATCCTCTGTTTCTGTCCGGTGTGGGCGTGATAGCCGTATTCGCCGTAGGTGCGGGGCACATGGCCCTCGTACGCTCATCCCGCTGCAGGTAGTGGGCGATCCTATAGCAGGAAGGAAATGGTCCGGGAGCCAGCGGCGTCCGTTTCCATCGTGGCGGAGACCGAAGAGTAGTCATTGATGTGCAGCACACCGTTGGGGAGCGGGCCGGTATTCGGGCCTACTGCCACCGTGCGGATGCCGGCAGCCAGGCCGGCCGCGATCCCGGCGGGCGCATCCTCGAACACGAGGGCCTCCGCAGGCTCCACACCCAGCAGTTCGGCCGCCCGCAGATACCCCTCGGGATGCGGCTTGCCGTGGGTGATCAGGTCAGCGGTGACGACCGTCGCGGGCATTGCCAGGCCGGCCGCGTCCATGCGGATGTCAGCCAGGGCCCGATCGGCCGACGTCACCAGGGCAACGGCGTCGCCGGGAAGAATGCTCAGGAGTTCCGCGGCCCCGGGCAGCGGCACGATCCCCTCGGTCCGGACGCGTTCCATGGCACCGAGCTCGGCAGCAAGCACCTCGACGTCGGCGCCCGGCGGGGCGAACCGGCGAACAGTGTCGATGGCCTGCACACCATGGGACGTGCGCAGGATCTCGGCGGAGTCCAGCCCGTATCGGGCCGCGAACTCACTCCACACCTGCTCCACAACAGGCGTGGAATCCACCAGCGTGCCGTCCATATCAAACAGGACAGCACGGCAGGTGAGAGTGCGTGGAACAGCGGGGGCGGGGATAGCCATGATGCAATCATGGCCCACCACGCCGGTGGACAGACGAGTGTTACGCGCCGATAACGCCCCCGCGGTGCCCGGTCAGCTGGCCGGGATCACCAGGCCCTTGAACTTGGTTTCAATGAAATCCTTCATGTCCTGCGAGGTCAGGATCTTGTACAGCTTCTGCACGCGCGGATCATCCTTCATCTCGGCCTTCACAGCCAGGACGTTGTAGTAGGCGCTGTCCTTGCCCTCGACCAGCAGCTGCTTTTCAGCGCTCAGGCCGGCGGGAAGGGCAAACGCCAGCGTCACGATGGCCGCGTCCTTGTCGTTGAGGGCCTGCGGCAGGCTGGCGTTCTCGATCTCCGTGAACTCGAGGTTCTTCGGGTTGGCCTTGACATCCTTGAGCGTGATCGGGTTGTCGGTGACTTCGATGAGTCCCTTGGATGCCAGCAGCTTCAGGGCGCGGGACTCATTGGTGGGGTCGTTCGGGATGGCGACCGACGCGCCGTCGGGAAGGGCCTCCAGGGTGGCCACGTCATTGGAGTACAGGGCCATCGGCGGCAGGTACACCTTGCCCACGCTGACGAGGTTCTTGCCGGACGCCTTGTTGTAGGTCTCCATGAAGGTGGTGTTCTGGAACAGGTTGGCGTCGATGTCGCCGTCACTCACGGCCGGGTTCGGCGTGTTGTAGTCGCTGAACTCCTTGTACTCCACGGTGAGGCCCTCCTTGGGGGCGAGCTCCCGCTGGACTTGCTTCAGCATGTCCCCGGCCGGCACGGCCAGGGCGCCCACCTTGATGGTCTCGGCCGGGCTGCTGGAGGTGCTCGCGCCGCAGGCGGACAGGGCGAGGACGGCGGCCACTCCGGTGACGGCGGCCTTCAGGATGTGTGAACGGAACATTGGAACTCTTTCGCAGAATGGAATGTGTGGAGGAAAGGAATCTGGTGCGGGGCGGCGGCTACCGGTGGGACAGGCGCCGCGCCGCGAAGTTGCCAAGGGACTGGAACACCTGCACCAGCAGGACCAGGAGGATGACCACGCCGAACATGTATTCGGGGCTGTAACGCTGGTAGCCGTAGCGGAAGGCGACATCCCCGAGTCCGCCGCCGCCCACGGCGCCCACCATGGCCGAGTAGCCGATGAGTCCGACAACGGTGGTGGATAGCCCCAGGGCCAGGGCCGGTACTGCCTCGGCAACCATGACCTTGGGCAGGATGGTCCACCGGGTGGCGCCCAGGGACTGGGCGGCTTCGACCAGTCCCACCGGCACTTCGCGGATGCCGATCTCCACCAGCCGGGCGAAGAAGGGAATACCGGCGATGGTCAGCGGGACAATGGCCGCCGTCGGTCCGATAAAGGACCCGACCAGCAGGCGGGTGAATGGAATGAGCAGGATCATGAGGATGATGAACGGGATGGACCTGCCGAAGTTCACCACAACGTCCAGCACCCGGTTCACAACGAGCCCCAGCGCCCGGCTGCCGAAAAGCTTTGACAGCAGGCCGTCGGACTCGGTGGTCACAAGCAGGACGCCGGCGGCCAGGCCGAAAACCACCGTGAACAGCAGGCTCAGGCCCACGGTGTAGAACGTCTCGCCCGTACCTTTGAGGATCGTGTCCAGGAGGTCCGACCAGAAGTACGGGTCATTGCGGTCGATCACTTAATTACCTCCACGAAGAGTCCCTGGGAACGGAGATCGGCGACGGCGGCGGCCACGGTCCGCTCGTCACCGGGCAGCTCCAGCCGGGTGCGTCCGGTCTGGTGCCCGTGGATGGTTTCGACCGCAGCACCCAGGATTCCGACGTCGATACCGTGCTTGCGCGCCAGCTGGGCGATCACGGGCCGGTCCGTCTTGACTCCGTTGAACGTGATTTCAACGATTGCGCTGGACGTCTCCGGGATCTCGCCCAGGGGGAACAGTGCCTGGCCCAACAGGGATTTCTCCGTTGTGAGCAGCTGTTCCACGCGCCCCTGCTCAAGGATCCGCCCGCCGCTCATGACGGCGGCGGAGTCGCAAATCCGTTTGACGACGTCCATCTCATGCGTGATGAGCAGGACCGTCAGTCCCAGGTCCTTGCTGAGCCGGCGGATGAGATCAAGAATCTGCCGGGTCGATTCGGGATCCAGCGCCGACGTTGCCTCGTCACTGAGCAGGACTGAAGGGTTGGATGCCAGTGCACGGGCAATGCCGACGCGCTGTTTCTGTCCGCCGGACAATTGGGCGGGATAGGCGGTGGCCTTGCCGTGGAGGCCCACGAGCTCGAGGATCTCGAGAGTCCGGGCCCGCCTCGCTGCGCGCCCCGCGCCGGTGATCTCCAGGGAGAGCTCCACATTGGCCTGCACGGTCCTGCTGCTGAGCAGGTTGAAGTGCTGGAAGATCATGCCGATGTTGTGGCGTGCCTCGCGCAGCTCTGTGCCGGACAGCGTGGTCATCTCGCGGCCGTCGACGCTGACGCTTCCCGAATCGGGACGCTCCAGTGAATTGATCGTGCGGATCAGCGTGCTCTTACCGGCGCCGCTCTGGCCAACGACGCCGAAAACCTCGCCGCGGCCGACGGACAGCTAGACATCGTCAAGCGCCCGCACCGCCGTCGCCCCTGAGCCGGAAGTGCCCGGCCAATCGGGAAGCCCGCCGGCATCCACGGCACAGTGAGAGCTTCGTCACTTTCTATCCGGGCGTGTTGCCCCCGTGCAAGCATGGGGACTCACCGACAAAGCACCGTGAGGGGACCCGATGAAATCCAACGAACTGCTGCTGGACGCCTTCGGCCGGATCCGAGACACCGTGGGCACCACTCTTGAAGGAACCGACGGCGAGGCTCTGGTCCGTAGGCCCTCCGGTAACGGAAACTCGATTGCGTGGCTGATCTGGCACCTCAGCCGGGTGGAGGACGCGCAACTGGCCTCCGCCGCCGGCCTGGAACAGGTCTGGACCTCGCAGGGGTTTGTCGGCCGCTTCGACCTGCCGCTGCCCATACGCGACACCGGCTACGGCCATTCGACCGGCCAGGTCGACGCCGTGAAGGCACCGCCGGAGCTCTTGCTCGAATACTACGACGCCGTTCACCGGCAGACCGTGGCGTTCCTGATAACCCTCGGCGATGAGGACTTCGACCGCATCGTCGACACCCGTTGGGACCCGCCCGTCACGCTCGGGGTGCGGCTTATCAGCACCATTGCTGATTGTCTCCAGCACGTGGGGCAGGCCGCGTATGCCAAGGGCTTGAACCCCGCACCGGCAGACTGACGTGTGCGGGGCCGTTCTGCTTGTCTAGTGCTCCGCCGGCCGGAGGTTAGGCTACGTTTGTGTTGGTGGTACCGGGGCCTGCATTAATTGCCGCGGCGACCAAGCGGTCGAAGCTGGCGGTCCCGTTCTCTGGAGGGACGACGGTAAAGACCGCAATCCATTTCTCGGGTGCATTTTTCTCCAGTGTTGAAGCCCGAGCCACATGCAGGTTCAACCCGGGCACCCCGCTGACAAGGAGCGGAAGCTTCTCGCCGCTCTTGGCCATGTGCCGAAATTGCTTGACCGACAATTGGTCGCCAGGGCGACTCGTTACCTCGGCGATGGTGTCATTTATCCTCTTGGTCAGCCCCCGCCTGAATCTTCTCTGGGCCGAGACCGTGGGCGCCGTGAGAAGCGCGGCGAAGAAGAAAGTGAACAAAACCACGGCGCCGAAACTTCTGAGGCTGGGCAGGATGATCATCAGGATCAGGCACAGGATCAATCCAAAGAGACTGGACATGATGAACTTGATAACGGGGTTTTCGCCTGGTTTCTTTGACCAACGAACAAGAGCGACGGTGTCCTTACGGGGCTGATCGCGCCTTGAAATTTCCATGATTAGTACCCCTTCACTTCCATGAGCGCTTCAGCCAAGATGATGGCCTCGCGTGCTTCCTTGAGATCGCTCAGCAGACCCATGTCGGGAATGGCTCCGGTGGCAACGGTGGAGCCGGCGAGTTCAGAAAAGATGCCGCTCAGCTTTTCGCGGTCCTGTGACAGCATCCGGGACGAATTCAGTTTGACTCGGCTCAGCTCAAGCTCCAGCAGTGACTTGTCGATTGCCTCCCGGCGTCCCTGCATGACCGACAACTTTTCCGTGACGCGCTGGGCACGGCCGCGGAGCATCGATTCCATCTTTAGTGCCACGTCGTGGAGTTCGCTGAGGGCGGTGTACGTCTGCGGCGACCCGGAGTGCCCGGCGAGCTGCTCGCTGACGTGGAGACGCCGTTGTTCCCATTTCCGGACGGCGGATTCGTATGGTCCTAAGAGCAACGAGACGGCCGCCAGCGCCTTATCCAGCGACCCCGCCCGCGTGCTCAGGCTTGTCGTGGCGGCGTCCAGCCTCGCCAGGAATGCGTCGTAGTTGTCATGGGGAGGGGCGCTATTGGTAGTCATGAGCCACTCGCACGCGGTAACGCGCTTCCCCTCGCCAAAAACTGCCCCCATCTCTCATGGCAAGAGAATAGAGGCTCCGAGCCCGATGGCATAGAGTCCGGACTTGAACCCCGCCGAACTGCGACGGCAGCGACGTGGATGCTTACGACGGCGCGGCAATGGTGTCGTACGAAAAAGTGTGAGTTCTTATGAGAAAGTGTGAGTTCTTATGAAACGGATCGGTTTTCTCTCCTTCGGCCACTGGCGCAACGTCCCCGGTTCGCTCGTGCGCTCCGCCCAGGACTCCCTCCTGCAGGCGATTGAGCTGGCCGTGGCCGCGGAGGAAGTCGGCGTCGACGGAGCTTACTTCCGCGTTCATCACTTCGCCGAGCAGCAGACCTCGCCGTTCCCACTGCTCGCGGCGATTGCCGCCCGCACCTCTCGTATCGAGATTGGCACCGGCGTTATTGACATGCGCTATGAGAACCCGCTCTACATGGCTGAGGAGGCCGCCGCCGTCGACCTCATCAGCGGAGGCCGTCTGCAGTTGGGGGTCAGCCGCGGTTCCCCCGAGTCAGTGGTGGCTGGCTACGAGGCGTTCGGGCACCTCCCGGCCGAGGGCGAGTCCGACGCCGACATGGCCCGCCGGCACACTGCGCGCTTCCGGTCCGCCATCTCCGGCGCAGGCATAGCCGGCGCCAATCCGCAGATGGGCGGGCGCACCGGACTGGTCCCGATTCAGCCCCTGTCACCAACGCTCCCCGAGCGAATCTGGTGGGGTGCCGGAAATCGGGCCAGCGCCCGCTGGGCGGGACAGCAGGGCATGAACCTCATGTCTTCGACCCTGCTGACAGAGGACACCGGGGTCCCCTTCGACCGGCTGCAGGCCGAACAGATCGCCGGGTACCGGGAGGCCTGGGCAGCGGCCGGCCACCGGCACACTCCCCGGGTGTCCGTGTCGCGAAGCATCGTTCCGCTGATCGATGACGACTCCCGTCGCTACTTCGGACTGCGCGCCCAGGCCGACGCCCGGGACCAGGTGGGCTATATCGACGGCGGGCTGGCCCGGTTCGGGCGTAGCTACGTCGGTGAACCCGACCGGCTCGTTGAGGAGCTCGCCCGGGACGCGGCCGTGGCCGCGGCGGACACATTGCTGGTAACCGTCCCGAATCAGCTTGGCGTGGACTTCAACGTCCGGCTTCTCGAGTCGATTTCTCGCGACCTCCGCCCCTCCTTGGGATGGGATTGACGCGGGCGCCACGGCGGCAGGGGCGAAACCAAAATGACGCGGCAGCTTTGACCTGGGTCTGGACATGGAAACCGGCCCGCACTAGATTCAGCCGACAAGCCGGGACTGAACGCAGGTCTTCCAACTCAAGGAGCATTGGCGATGGAGAAACGGAAACTGATCGCCCTTCTCCTTGACAGGGCGGTCCTGTCGGCCGGTGCGCCAACTGTGGAGTGCGTCGAACGGCTACGCAGAAGTGGAGGCAGGCACAGCTCAACGTCGCGGGGCTCCTCCGTTCACCATCAACCTCAAGGAATAACATGTTGATCAAGTCGCCCACCGCAGCCGTACTCATGACGTTCCTCTTGGTCAGCGGGTTGGTTGCAGGAATCTCGGCTCCGGCCTCGGCTGCGGGTACCACGTACTACGTCAGTGCCGCGGGGAGCGACAGCAATTCGGGAACCTCAAGCTCGGCGCCGTGGAAGTCTTTGTCAAAGGTTAATTCCATCGTCCTTACACCCGGCGACACCGTCAGTTTCCGCAGGGGCGATACTTGGACCGGAGGCCTTGTGGCCAACCAGAGCGGGACAGACGCCGCTCCGATCACCTTGAATGGCTACGGCAGCGGCAACGCTCCGACGATCACCGGCGGTAAGTCGGGAAACTGCATCAGGATTAACGGCAACTACACCATTGTTGACGGACTACGCGGTGTTTCCTGCGGCTATGCAGGCATCAGCATCACAGGGGACCGCAATACGGTCCGGAACTCCAGCGCCTCCAACAATGCTGTGGGCATCAAGGCAGGTTCCGGGTCTGACTTCGGGAAATACACCGGCAATGTACTGACCAACAACAACATCATGAATGTCTTAACGCAAGGCACGAATTGCGGAACGCCTCAGGCAGTGAACTGCAATGACGACTCTGGTGCTTCCGGCGTGCTGATCAACGGCAACGACAATGAGCTTTCCGGTAATACGGTCAGCGGATCCAACGCGTTTTCCTATGATTACAACCGCGACGGCGGCTCGTTCGAAATCTACAACGGCAACCGGAACAACATTCATCACAATGTGGCCCTGGACAACAACAACTTCTCCGAGATCGGAAAGTCCTCGGGAACTGCGGACGGCAACACGTACCGCTACAACCTGGTCCGTTCAACCTGTGGTGCCAACTGCACCCAGGCCAAGGGCTTGATCGCCCGCGGGACAGGGACCTCATTCGGACCCACGAACGGCACCATTTTTGAGTTCAACACCGTGTATCTGAACGGTCCGCAGTCCCAGGCCATTGTCTGCCATGCGAGCTGCCCTTCATCGACGGTGATCCGGGCCAACATCCTGGCAGGCGTCAAGAACTCCCTGTGGATCAACGGCTCCGGCTGGACCGAAAAGCAGAATGTTCTCAACGGTCCGATCAACTTCGTGCCGAACAGCACGTCCACCACCGCGCCGGCAGCTTTCGTGAACGCGCCCACCGATCTCCACTTAACCGGCAGCAGCCCGGCAATCGACCGCGCCGGAACCAGCTTTTCCACTCTGGACCTTGACGGACGGGCAGTGCCCCAGAACGGGGACTGCACCGGAACGGCCGCTGCCGATTCGGGGGCCTACGAGTACGACTCGCCCAACTGCTGAAATCTTGCCGCCGTCGCCCCCGGTCACCATCGGATGGATCAGGGCTTGGTCATGGACTCGGGCGGCGGCGGGAACGCTGCGGCCGGGTAGAGTTCGGCGACCTGCTGCATGTAGTTCGCCCACTGCGGGCCCGCGAGCATGTAACCGTCAATCCCCTTGTAGAACTTGCCGTTGATGGTGACATTCTGGCCGGGCCGTGTCTGACCTTCCAGGGTGTCCCCGAAGAAGGAAGCGGTCGCGAGTCCGGAGGTGTAGCCGACCACCCAGGTCGCGCCGTTGTTGTTGGAGGTGCCGGTCTTAGCCGCCACCGGGAACTTACTCTGGACCTTGGGGTCGATGTAGACGCCGGACCCCCGTTTCAGCACGTCCTGGAGCACGGAGTTCACGCCGCGGGCAACCTCGGGCTTGACGGCGGTGTGGCAGTTGCTGGTCTCGGCCGGAAGCTTTCGCCCCGCCGCATCGGTCACGTCCACAATGGCGATCGGCGCGCAGTATCTGCCGTCGTTGGCGAACGTGGCAAACGCGTTGGCCAGGTGGAGCGGCGCGACGCCGATGGCACCCAGCAGGTTGCCCAGCTGGTGCATGTTCACCGGGGCGTTATCCACGCCGCTGTGGAGCCCCACGGCGTCCACCATTTTCTGGATGCCGCAGAAATCCAGTTGGGCGGCCTCAGCGAAGGTTGCGGTGTTGATGGAGTTGTAGAGCCCGTAGTTGACGGGCATGGGGCGGTAGTATCCCTCATCGTTGTTCTGGAGGTCGTCCGCGGCGCCGAGATTCTTTTGCGCCGAGTCGTAGGCACCGAGCACCTTGCCGCAGCTGGATTTCCATGGAAAATCGAGGGGATACGACCGCCGGGAGGCGTCCACTTCAGTGGTCAGGGACTTGCCCTCATTGAGCCATTCCGCGAACGTGAACGGTTTCATGGTGGACCCGGGCTGGAACCCGCCGGCGCCGTTCAGGTCATTGCCGTTGGCGTCCTTGGAATCGACGTTGAAGTTCAACTGGGTATCGAATTTCCCGGGTTCGGTGAGATACACGGTGTTTTGCGCCATCGCGAGAATCTTGCCCGTTCCCGGCCCGATGGACACCAGCGACGCACCCCATTTGTCCGGGTTGGCCCCGGCCGTGGCGTCGACCTGCGCCTGCGCGGCCACCTGCAGTCGACTGTCCAGCGTGGTGGTGATGGTCAGGCCGCCGCGGTACAGCTTCTTCTCGCGGTCGGCCAGGTCGACGCCGTACGCCGGGTTGTTGAGGAAGAGGTGCGAGACATAGTCGCAGAAATACGGTGCTATTTCCGCAGCGGCGCAACCCTGTTGCCCCTGGGTGATCTTGAGGTCCACTCCGGTGGCGACGGCGGCGTCATGTTCAGCTTGCGGAATCTTGCCCTGGCTGAGCATATTGTCCAGGACCTGGTTGCGTCGCTGGATGGAGTTTTCCGGGTGGACGGCGGGATCGTAGAAGCTGGGGCTGTTCACCAAGCCGGCAAGCAGGGCAGCCTGCGGCAGGGTGAGGTCCTTGGCGGTTGTGCTGAAGAAGTGGCGCGCCGCGGCCTCAATGCCGTAGGCGTCCCGGTTGAAAAACACGATGTTGAGGTAGCCCTCGAGGATCTGCTCCTTGGTGTACTTCTTCTCCAGTTCGATGGCGAGCTTCATCTCGCGCACTTTGTCGCCGATACTCTTCTGCCCGCTGAGGATGACCTGATCGCCCCTGTCCGCCGACAGCAGCGACTCGTTGAGCACATTGGTGACGTATTGCTGGGTCAGCGTGGATGCGCCCTGCCGGCCGCCGCTGGTCAGGTTCGACGTCAGCGCCCGGAGAATCCCCTGCGGGTCCACACCGCCGTGCTCGTAGAAGCGGCTGTCCTCGATGGCGACTATCGCGTCCTTGATGAACGGGGACATCTGGTCCAACCCGACTTTCACGCGGTTCTCCGCGTAAAAGGTGGCGATCGGCTTCCCGTCCGCGCTCAGCACCTTGGTTGACTGTGACGGCGTACCAACCGTCAGCTCAGAGGGGAGGCTGTTGAAGAATATGATCGAATTACGGACGGCGACGCCGGCAGCAGCCACACCGGGGACCACTAGGCTGGCGGCCAGAACGCCGCAGATCGCGCTCACCGTAAAGAATCCGATGACCCTCCAAAAGGCCGCGACCAGACGAGATCCTATTCGGTTCTTCGACGCCATTTTCTGTCCAGCTATCACGCTCGAAACGTGTGTTCAGAATACGCCGGAAGACCCCCATGGGCCAGACGGCAGGGTGGATGGTTCCGAGGCGTTGCACTGGCGGTTGAACACCCAGAGGTCCAAGCTTTAACTAGTCGGCGCCCGGCCGGTACCGGCTGTACGGCAGCGCCGACGGCGGCATCTGGAGTGCGAGGAGAACGAGCATGGTTGACACGGCGGCACGGACTCGCAGGGCCGGCGCAGGACGCGATCTGGTGACAGAACTGCTGGGTATCTGGCTCCTCCTGGCCGTCTTCCTGGACGGCTGGGCACACCTGCACCTTCTCGGGCTGGAAACCTTCTTCACCCCCTGGCATGCCGCCCTTTATTCCGGTCTCGTGGCCTCAGCCGCGTGGACGGCCAGCGTGATCTGGACGAACCGTGAGCCCGGGCAGCCGCTGGCCCGGGCGATACCAGCCGGCTACAAGGGCACGGTCATTGGACTCGTCCTCTTCGCCCTCGCGGGCGTTCTGGATCTGGCATGGCACGAGATACTGGGCATCGAAACCTCGCTCGACGCCTTGGTGAGCCCTACCCATCTGCTGCTGGGGTTCAGTCTCTTCCTCATCCTCGGAACCGGCATCCGCAGTGCACGGGCCGCCGGCCGATCAGACGCCTTCGAATGGACACCCCCGGCGGTACTCGCTGTGGTCCTGATGGCCGGGCTGGGCGCCTTCTTCCTCATCTACTGCTCGGCGTTCGTCCGGACCCCGCCGGCAGTCCCATATATACCGACGCCGATCGGGAGCCCCGGCCGCACCCAGGCGGAGATGCCCGCGGCACTCGGAATGGCCAGCTACCTCGTGACCACAGCGCTGATCATCGCACCCTTCCTATACACCCTCTCCGGAGCCCGACGGCCGCCTCACGGCATCGCCACCATCCTGGTCGTTGTGGTTGCGTGGCTGCCCCTGGCCATGTCGGGGCTCCGCCCTGCGGCGGCTGCCGGGGCCGCAGGGGCCACGATAGCCGCGGTCGTGGCGGACCTGCTGCTCGCCCGCTGGGCGCGGCCGTGGCTGGGGCGCCGGCTGGCGGCGGTCACCGCACTACTGGCGGCGCTTATCTGGACGGGCCAGCTGGTCGGCATCGCCGTGACGTCAGGGATTGCATGGCCTGTGTCGATGTGGCTGGGGGCAGTTGTGCTGAGTGCGGGATTGGCTGCGGGCCTGGCCTTCGTCAGCTCGTGGAATTCGGGGAGCGTCCAAAGTCACGCGCCGATCAGCCCTTTACCCGTTGCCGGTAGTGCCGCGGCGTTTCGCCGGCGTCGCTGAGGAAATGCCGATTGAAATTCGACAGGTTGGAAAAACCCACTTCATAGCAGATGTCGGAGATGGCTTTGTCGCTGCGCTCCAGCAGCCGTCTGGCATGTGCGAGTCGCAGTTTGCGGACCAAATCGCTGAAGTTCTGGCCGGTTGCGCGCTTAAAGTACTTCGAAAACGTCGGCTCTGACATCCCGACAAGTGCTGCTGCCTCGGACATCTTGACGGTGCCGGCATGGTTGCTGAACACGTATTCCAGGACAATGTCCACCACGGCGGCTGCCTGGCCATCCAGCTGAGGCCTGAACCATTCTTCCGCCAGGTAACGCCGTTCGTCCTCCGGTGCGTGCGCAAGAACGGCAAAGAGTTGAAACATGTGGTGCAGCCGTTCCAGTCCGGTGGATGAGCCCATCGCCTCGATGGCCGCGGCGGCCAACTCGGCTGACCTCCCGAGAAACTCGATGCCGCGCGCGGACTGTGCCAATAGGGGTTCGATTTCAGCCATTTCCGGAACCATGGAAGCTGCTTGCTGAACCCATTTCCCGTCGAACTGAACCACGGCATCACGCCGCTCCAGCACTTCACCGGGTTCAAGGTCGCTGACCCAGTCGTGCGGAAGCCCCGAGCCCACCAACGAAACGTGTCCGGCCTCGAACGTGCCGATGTGGTCTCCCACAATGAATTTGCCGGTGCCCTTCCGGATCAGATGGATCTCGTATTCCGGATGGTAGTTCCACCGGGCCAGTGGGCTGGGATAGTCATGCTCGTTCCACCGCACCGAATGGTTGGGGTCGGCAGGGATGACTTCTCGGTTGGCCCGCATGCCGACAAGCCGTTCGGCTAGCCTGGCCGCGGCGCCTTCGCTCAGGTCCGCTGTGCTCATGCGATTCTCCACATCGTCGGAGGTTATGAAATCGGGACAGCGCTCCTGGCGCTTTCCCTTAGGTTAGCGCCTGCAATCCCGTGCGCACGGCAAATTAGTATCAAAACTACGCAAGCAGCGTGCTAGTTGTGCCCCACCCCACAGGCCTAATCTTGAGGAACACATCAGCGAGGCACCCCGGCATCCAGCCCACGTCACGCTTTCAGCCCCGCCTCGGCACCGCAGCCGGTGCAGGGCAGCTTTGCACCCCCCATGAAGAACAAAGGAGTCCTTAATGCGCGCAAAAATACGCGTCGCCTCGTTGGCCGCAGGTGCCCTGTGCGTGGCCCTCAGCGCCTCGGCCTGTTCAGGTGCCGGCGGAGGCAATTCCGCAGGAGACCCGAACAGCATCAACGTCCTGATGGTGAACAACCCGCAAATGGAAGACCTGCAGAGGCTGACGGCGGATAACTTCACCAAGGACACCGGCATCAAGGTCAACTACACGGTCCTGCCGGAAAACGATGTCCGCGCCAAGATCAGCCAGGAGTTCTCGAGCCAGGCTGGCCAGTACGACATTGCATCGCTATCTAATTACGAGATCCCCTTCTATTCCGCGAACGGCTGGCTGGCACCGCTGGACAATGTGGCCAAGGATGCCGAATTCAAGCAGTCGGACATCCTGCCGGCCTACACGGCGTCGCTGACGGGCAAGGACGGCAAGCTCTACGGCGAACCGTTTTACGGCGAATCGTCCTTCCTGATGTACCGCAAGGACATTCTCGACGCCAAGGGACTGACCATGCCGGAGCAGCCCACCTGGGACGAGGTCGCCGACCTTGCCGGCAAGGCCGACGGTGCAGCTCCGGGCATGAAGGGCATCTGCCTGCGCGGACAGCCGGGTTGGGGTCAGGTTTTCGCCCCGCTTACTACCGTGGTCAACACCTTCGGCGGGACCTGGTTCGACAAGGACTGGAACGCCAAGGTCAACGCGCCCGAATTCACCGCAGCGACCGAGTTCTACACCAAGCTGGTACGCGAGCACGGTGAAGCGGGCGCCGCCCAGGCCGGGTTCACCGAATGCCTCAACAACATGAGCCAGAGCAAGGTCGCCATGTGGTACGACGCCACCTCCGCAGCGGGTGCGTTGGAAGCCGACGCTTCCCCGGTGAAGGGGAAAATCGGCTACGCCCAGGCTCCGGTGAAGGAAACCAAATCCGCCGGTTGGCTATGGACTTGGTCCTGGGGCGTTCAGGCTGCCTCCAAGAAGCAGGACGCTGCGGGGAAGTTCATCGCCTGGGCCAGTTCGAAGAAGTACGAAGAACTGGTGGCGTCCAAGCTCGGCTGGGCCAAGGTTCCGTCCGGCAAACGCATCTCCACTTATGAGAACGCCGAGTTCCAGAAAGCCGCGCCGTTCTTCAAGGCCGAACGCTCGGCCATTGAAAACGCTGATCCGAAGAACCCCGGCGTCCAGGAGCGCCCGGTGATCGGTATTCAGTTCGTTGGAATCCCCGAGTTCGCCGATCTGGGCACCACTGTCTCGCAAGGAGTGAGTTCCGCTATCGCCGGACAGGGCTCAGTACCCGATGCGCTGGCCAAAGGGCAGGTAGCCGCACAAAAAATCGGCGACAAGTACAAGAAGTAACAACCCACCAATCGGTCCGGTGGCCCGCTTCCGGGCGGGCCACCGGACCGAAGGAGACCATCATGACTACAGCAACAGCGCGCACCGCCCGTACCGGGCTGAGCGCACCAAAGTCTTCCAAGAATGCCAAGGCCCGTGAACGTGCTTTCGCCTGGGTGCGGCGTGCGCCGCTGCTGCCGGCGCTGATTTTCCTCATCATCGTCACCCAGCTCCCGTTCGTGGTGACACTGATTATTTCGTTCCTGAACTGGAACAGCCTGCGCCCGGACCAGACCGGATTCGCTGGCTTCGACAACTACATCCAAGTCCTCACCAACGCCGACCTTCGCCAGGCGATCTTCACCACCATCATCCTCACCGTCTCCGTGGTCCTGGCCAGCTTGGTGATCGGCCTCGGACTGGCCCTGCTCCTGGACAAGAAGTTCCTCGGCCGCGGACTGGCCCGGACGCTTCTGATCGCACCGTTCCTCGTGGTCCCCGTTGCCGCGGCCCTCATCTGGAAGCACGCCCTCCTCAACCCCACCTACGGCCTGATCAACGGCACCCTGACTTGGGTCTGGTCACTCTTCGGCAGCGACGCCCCGCCCCAGCCGGACCTCCTGTCCCAGGCACCGCTGATGGCCGTCGTCGTCTCGCTCGTCTGGCAGTGGACACCGTTCATGATGCTCATCCTGCTCGCCGGTCTGCAGTCACGGCCGATGGACACTGTCGAAGCCGCCCAGATGGACGGGGCCAGCCCATGGCAAATCTTCCGCCACCTCACCCTGCCGCACCTGCGCCAGTACCTGGAACTCGGCGGCCTGCTCGGCGCTATCTACATCGTGCAGAACTTCGACGCAGTCTTCACTCTCACCTCAGGAGGCCTCGGCACGGCCAACCTGCCGTATGCCATCTACCAGACGTTCTACTTCGCCAACGAATACGGCCTGGCGTCCGCCGCCGGCGTCGTGGTGGTCATCGGCACGATCATCGTGGCCACGTTCGCCCTCCGCACCGTATTCTCGCTCTTCAAGAAGGAGGCAGCACGATGAGCACCCTCACCGCTGCCGCACACCGCAAGTCCGCAGCCCGACCGGCCGCCGTCAACACCGGTTCACGGCGGCGCGGCAAGTCCCGCATGGACCCCACCCGTAACAACACCGCAGCCGGAATCGCGGCCTGGCTCCTTGCCCTGCTTTTCGCAACGCCGGTCCTGTGGATGATCCTCACGTCGCTCCACTCGGAAACGGACGCCGCCACGAACCCGCCGTCCCTCTCCGCCGGCCTCACCCTGGACGCTTACAAGGAGTTCTTCGGGGCAAGCTCCGGGGTCAGCCCGTGGCCACCGCTGATCAACTCCGCCACAGCCTCGATCTTCTCCACCGTACTGGTCCTCCTGCTGGCCATCCCGGCCGCCTATGCGCTGTCGATCCGGCCGGTCCGGAAGTGGACCGACGTCATGTTCTTCTTCCTCTCCACGAAGATGATGCCTGTGGTCGCCGCGATCCTGCCCCTCTTCCTCTTCGCCAAGACGGTGGGCGCTCTGGACAACATCTGGTTCCTGATCCTGATGTACACCTCGATGAACCTGCCCATCGCCGTCTGGATGATGCGCTCGTTCCTTGCCGAAGTGCCGGTGGAAATGCTCGAAGCTGCCGAGATCGACGGAGCAGGTCTGCTCCTGACCCTCCGCGCGATCATCGCACCCGTGGCGATGCCCGGCATCGCCGCCACCGCCCTGATCTGCTTCATCTTCAGCTGGAACGAACTGCTCCTGGCCCGGGTCCTCACCGGCGTCATGGCCGGCACCGCGCCGGTATTCCTGACCGGCTTCGTGAGCAGTCAGGGCCTGTTCCTCGCGAAGGTCTGCGCTGCTGCCGTAGTCATCTCCCTGCCCGTGCTGTTCGCCGGGTTCGCCGCACAGGACAAACTCGTTCAGGGTCTCTCCCTCGGCGCCGTGAAGTAACCCGTCACCAACCAAGCAACCATTTCCCAGAGGAGCACTCCGATGACAACACCAACCGCTCAGACCACCGCGGCCTTCTCCGCGCCCCCCACGACAATGCGTGCCTCCGTCCTCCAACGCCAGGGGGAGATGGCCATGGAAACCCTGCCTGTCCCGCAGCTTGAGACCGACCAGGTTCTCGTACAGGTCGCCGCCGTCGGAGTCTGCGGCAGCGACGTTCACTACTACGAGCACGGCCGGATCGGCGAGTACATGGTGGACCACCCGCTGATCCTGGGCCACGAACTCTCCGGGAGGATCGCCGCCGTCGGAAGCTCCGTTGACCCGTCCCGCATCGGCAACCGGGTCGCCGTCGAACCCCAGCGGCCCTGCCGCAAGTGCAAGCAGTGCAAGGCAGGACGCTACAACCTTTGCCCCGACATCGAGTTCTACGCCACCCCGCCGGTCGACGGCGCCTTCGCCGAATACGTGACCATCCAGAGTGACTTTGCCTACGACATCCCGGACGGCGTCAGCGACGAGGCCGCGGCCCTCATCGAGCCGCTCTCGGTCGGGCTCTGGGCCTGTGAACGCGCCGACATCAAGCCTGGCAGCCGGGTGCTGATTGCCGGCGCAGGCCCGATCGGCATCATCGCCGCCCAGGCCGCCCGGGCCTTTGGGGCAACCGAAATCTACATCACGGACATCGCCGAAGACCGCCTGGCCTTCGCCCTGGAACATGGCGCAACCCACGCCCTCAACGCCAGGACGGATTCCGTGGACGGGCTGGATGTCGACGCCTTCATCGACGCCTCCGGCGCCCCACAGGCCGTCCGCGCGGGGATTAGGGCCGTGGGGCCAGCGGGCCGGGTCATTCTGGTCGGCCTCGGGGCCGACGACGTCGAACTCCCGGTCTCCTTCATCCAAAACCGCGAAATCTGGCTCTCCGGCGTCTTCCGCTATACCAACACGTGGCCTTTGGCCATCCAGCTGATCGCTGACGGCAAGGTGGATCTGGACGTCCTAGTCACCGGCAAATTTGCGCTTGCTGACGCCGAGGAGGCGCTCAAGGCTGGCAAGCGGGCCGGACAGCTGAAAACCGTTGTTTACCCCGGCCGCTGATGCACGTCACGGACACCGGGCAGCCGGGCACGAAGACATACTGCAAGGAAGCAGCCATGCCATCACATGACACCACATCCGCATCCAGCCGGGCTGTCGGGAACACCGTCCTGACCGTGATCGGCGAATCCCTAGTCGATATCATCATTGATGGCCAGCGGGCGGCGGCAACCCAGGCCCACCCCGGCGGGAGCCCCCTTAACCTGGCTGTCGGGGCCGCGCGCCTGGACCTCCGGACCACCCTCGTGACCCACTACGCCGCAGATCCGTACGGCCTCATGATCGAAGACCATCTGCAGTCGAACGGCGTCGACGTGATCAACGGCGGGACCGCGCCGACGTCAACTGCCGTCGCTACGCTGAATGCCGACGGCGCTGCTGAGTACACCTTCGCCATCAGGTGGGATATCAATGGGGCCTCACTTCCTGCCCTGGCCGCCGTCGAAGGGTCCACGCACGTGCACACGGGATCAATCGCCACCGTGCTCGGGCCGGGCGATCAGGTCACTCTTGCCCTCGTGAAGGCAGCCCATGGGCACGCGACCGTCAGCTACGACCCTAACTGCCGGCCGGCGATCAGCCCGGATTCGGTCGCCGCACGCAGGCAGGTTGAACTCTTCGTGGCTGCCAGCGACATCGTCAAAGCCAGCGACGAAGATCTGCACTGGCTCTACCCGAACCGGACACCGGACGAAACCCTGGAAGCCTGGCTCGGTCTCGGGCCGGCGATGGTTGCCTTGACACGGGGAGACGCCGGCCCGATCATCCTCTCCGCCAGGGGCCGGGTGGAGATGGCAGCCGAACCCATCACGGTTGCAGATACCGTGGGGGCGGGCGATTCGTACATGGCCGGGCTCATCTCCGGGCTGGCCCAACTTGGTGGCCTCGGGGCCACGGGCAGGCAACGATTACAGACCCTGACACTGGACCAGCTGTACGCTCTCGCCGCCTACGCCAACCGTGCCGCGGCCATCACCTGCTCCCGGCAGGGTGCAAGTCCACCGTGGTCCGCGGAACTCGGCCTGCTGCCCGCCCCCTCACAGGCACAGGAGCGCTGAAACATGCAGACCCTACGTACAGCACAGTCGCCGCGCCGCGCTGTCGCGGCTGGACGCGGCCACGGTGGCGCCGTTAAGGATCCGTAAGGATTGATGCGGGGGCGGGAGCAAAGCGGCTGGCCGTTGTTACCTTGGGTAGTGATCGCGGTGGCGGACACCGCGCGTGAAAGGCACTCATGACCACGCTCAGCAGGCCGCCGGCCGATCCCTCGGCACCACGCCCCGGGACGGCGGACAAGTTCAGGAGCTGGCTCCTGTTCGGCCTGCAGGACGCCAAGGGGATTCATCAAGGCCCCGGTGCCGTGGGCGACGCCCATCTGAAGAGGCATTCGTGGTGGCAAGTGATGTGCCTGACCGGCGTCGACTATTTCTCCACTCTGGGGTACCAGCCGGCCATCGCGGCCCTCGCTGCGGGGGTGATCTCCCCTCTGGCCACCATGGTGCTGGTTGCCGTCACGCTTTTGGGCGCCCTGCCGGTCTACCGCAGGGTTGCCGGCGAAAGCAACCGTGGCGAGGGGTCCATCGCCATGCTTGAGCGTCTCCTGCCGCGCTGGAGCGGCAAGCTCTTTGTACTGGTCCTGCTGGGGTTCGCCGCCACGGACTTTATGATCACCATGACCTTGTCAGCCGCAGACGCCACGGCACACGCGATCCAGAACCCCTTTGCCCCGGCCTGGCTGCAAGGTCAGAACGTCCTGATTACGCTGTTCCTGCTCGCCATGCTTGCCGCCGTTTTCCTCCGCGGATTCAAGGAGGCCATCGGGGTAGCGGTGGTCCTGGTCGGCATCTACCTGGGGTTGAATGTGGTGGTGGTCGTCGCGACCATCGTTGAAGTGTTCGCCCACCCGCTTGCCGTGGGGGACTGGTGGCACGCACTGTCCACCTCGCACGGGAATCCGTTCATGGTGGTCGGCATCGCGCTGCTCGTCTTCCCCAAGCTGGCCCTGGGCCTGTCCGGCTTCGAGACCGGCGTGGCCGTGATGCCGCAGATCAAGGGATGGCCCAGCGACACCGAGGAGAATCCGGCCGGCCGGATCCACGGGGCCCGCAGGCTGCTGACGACGGCGGCCGTCATCATGAGTGCCTTCCTGATAACCACCAGCTTCACCACCGTGGTGCTCATCCCGGAGCAGGAATTCCAGCCCGGCGGACAAGCCAACGGCCGCGCCCTGGCGTTCCTGGCCCACGAATACCTTGGGCCCGGTTTCGGCACCGCCTATGACATCAGCACCATCGCCATTCTCTGGTTCGCCGGTGCCTCCGCGATGGCCGGACTGCTGAACCTCGTCCCGCGGTACCTGCCCCGTTACGGCATGGCCCCTGAATGGGCCAGAGCAGTGCGCCCTCTGGTGCTCGTGTTCACCGCCGTCGGGTTCCTGATCACCTACCTGTTCAACGCCGACGTCGATGCCCAGGGCGGCGCGTACGCCACCGGCGTCCTGGTGCTCATGACTTCGGCTGCAGTGGCCGTAACCCTCTCGGCGCGCCGCCAGCAACAACCCAAGCGGACGGTCGGATTCGGGGTGATAGCCGTGGTGTTCATCTACACCACCGTGGCCAACATCTTTGAACGGCCCGAAGGCATCCGGATCGCCTCATTCTTCATTGTGGGCATCATTGTGATCTCACTGCTCTCCCGGATCCTGCGTTCCTTCGAGCTGCACGCCACCCACGTCCACCTCGACCGGCAGGCGCTGGAATTCATGTCCTCCAACCTGGACGGACCCATCGCCATCATCGCTCACGAACCCCTGCGCCTGAGTCCCCAGGCCTACCGGGACAAGCTGACGTCCGCCATCGAGGTGGGCCACCTGCCCCTGGATTACCGGACGCTGTTCCTGGAAGTCATCGTGGACGATTCCTCCGATTTTGAAACGGCACTGGAGGTCCACGGCATCCACCGGCACGGCTACCAGATCCTGGAGGTGCACGGACCCGTGGTGCCGAACACGATCGCCTCGGTACTGCTGCACATCCGGGACGTGACCGGGCTGATGCCGCACATCTACTTCCGCTGGACCGAGGGAAACCCAGTCACCAACCTGCTGCGTTTCCTGTTCCTGGGCGAAGGCGAGATCGCACCCGTCACCCGCGAAGTGCTGCGCGAAGCCGAACCCGATGTCACCAAACGGCCCTGGGTCCACGTCGGCTGAGCCGCCCGCGGAAGTGAAGCAGGAACCGTCATGGATGCCACGTCTCGATCGCAACCGGACCAGCCCGGCGGCCCGGCACCTGTCAACGCTCCCCGGGATTTCGTCGCCGTCGACGACAGCGGCGCGTTTTCGTACTATCCGTCCGAACAAGTCCTCGTTGCGGCCTTCGAGTACGTGGCGGAAGCGGCGTGCATCCTCGACCGCAGCGGCAAGTCCTATGATCTCGCCCTGGACCGGAACCGTCACCTGATTCTTGGGGAGGACCACGGTCCGGTCGAGTTTCACTGGCTGCTCCGGGCGTTGACGGACGCGTGGGAGATCCATCCGGAAGACCACCGGCTGAGGCGCCTGTACCCCGCTACACTCAACGCGTTGGTGTCCGGCCTGTTCGAAACCCTCGAACTCAGTCAGGGCTACAGCCCGGCCCCCGGACCGTGGACCTTTGACATCGGCGGCATCACCGTCCGCCGGTCAAGCCTGCGGGACGTTGATCAGCGTCTGGCCGCCGAGGCCCAGCTGGACGACATCCGGGTAAAGGACCCCCTCGGCCACACCTACCGCCCGGTGAGGCGCCGCAGGCACCGGTTCCTGCCGGACCGGACCGGTTACATTACCTACGAAGAAGTGCCTGCCAGGACCCGGTGAATGCCAGCCACGGACAAGGGCAGGCACCGTGCAGTATTCGCCGAGGGGAGATCTTGCTATCGTCGCTAGTGGACTGCCGCCATGCGGCGCAGCGGGCGAGCCCCTTCCGGCTCCACGACGAAGGACCATCATGAAGCGCACACGACTTTCCGCTATCGGTCTTATTGCAGCTGCAGCACTGGCCCTGGCCGGCTGCGGGTCGGGGTCAACCGCTCCGTCCACCTCGGCTCCGGCGGCCGGCGCGGACACGTCTTTGAGTGACGTCACGAGCGCAGGCACGCTCAAGATCGGCACGGAGGGCACCTACAAACCTTTTACATTCCACGCCAACGGCAGCGGTGAACTGACCGGATATGACGTGGAGATCATCACGGCCGTCGCTGACAAGCTGGGCGTCAAGCCGGCCTTCCAGGAAACCCAGTTCGACGCCATCTTTGCCGGTCTGGACGCCAAGAGGTTCGACGTCGTCGCCAACCAGGTTTCGATCACGGACGAACGCAAAGCGAAGTACCAATTCTCGGCGCCCTACACCGTGAGCACAGGCGTGATTGTCACCAAGGCAGACAACAACAGCGTCAGCTCCTTCGACAGCCTCAAGGGCAAGACCACTGCGCAGTCGCTGACCAGCAACTGGTACAAGCTGGCGCAACAAAGCGGCGCCAATGTCGAGGCCGTGGAGGGATGGGCGCAGGCGATCACGCTGCTCAAGCAGGGGCGCGTCGACGCCACCGTCAACGACAAACTGACGTACCTGGACCACCAGAAGGCCGAACATGACAGCAGCATCAAGATTGCCGCCGAAACCACGGACAAGTCCCTGAGCGCCTTCGCCTTCCGCAAGGGATCAACCAGCCTGGCGGAGGCCGTCAACAAGGCCCTCAGCGAGTTGCAGACCGACGGCACCCTGACCAAAATTTCCCAGAAGTACTTCGACGCGGACGTCACGAAGTAGCGGGAATGCGGGCCGTCGGAGAAGGCTGCCTTAGATGACCATCAACTGGGATCTGGTGTGGGGGTCGCTGGGACCCATCCTGATTGGCGCGGTCACGGGCACAGTTCCCTTGGCGCTGGCGTCCTTTGGAATTGGCCTGCTGCTGGCCCTGCTGATAGCCCTCATGCGGCTGAGCCGTAATCCCGTCTTCGCCGCGGTCGCCCGCACGTATATATCAGTCATCCGCGGCACACCTCTCCTGGTCCAACTGTTCGTCATTTTCTATGGACTGCCTTCCATCGGACTGACCATCAGCCCCTGGCCCAGTGCGATCATCGCGTTCTCGCTGAACGTGGGCGGTTACGCGGCAGAGGTCATTCGGGCGGCCATCTTGTCTGTGCCCAAGGGGCAGTGGGAGGCGGGACACACCATCGGCATGTCGCGCCGGCAGTCACTGGTCCGGATCATCCTGCCGCAGGCCGCGCGCGTCTCGGTCCCGCCCCTGTCCAACACCTTCATCAGCCTGGTCAAGGACACGTCGCTGGCTTCCCTGATCCTCGTGACCGAACTGTTCCGCCAGGCGCAGCAGGTGGCCGCCTTCAGCCAGGAGTTCATGCTGCTGTATCTGGAGGCAGCCGTCATTTACTGGATAATCTGCCTGGTCCTCGCCGGCGGACAATCCGTCCTGGAGAAGAGATTGGACCGCTATGTCGCTCACTGACTCCACGCTCCCGGACGCCGCCGCGATACTCACCGTACGGGGATTGCGCAAGGCGTTTGGCCGGCATGAAGTGCTGAAATCCATCGACATGGACGTCCGTCGGGGCGAGGTCGTCACCCTGATCGGGCCGTCGGGGTCAGGCAAGACGACGGTCCTGCGGTGCCTCAACGGGCTGGAAGTGCCCGACGCCGGCGTGGTGGCGTTCGCAGGCGAACTCACCGCCGACTTCTCCGCACCGGTGTCGAAGAAGCAGCTGGCCGCACTGAGGGACCGCAGCGCCATGGTATTTCAGCATTACAATCTCTTTCCGCACAAGACCGCCCTGGAGAACGTCATCGAGGGCCCGGTCCAGGTGCAGAAGCGGCCCAAGGCGGAGGCTATGAAAGAGGCCAGGGAGCTGCTGGCCCGCGTCGGCCTGGCCGACAAGGAGAACAGCTATCCCTTCGAGCTCTCGGGTGGGCAACAGCAGCGTGTCGGCATCGTACGTGCACTTGCCCTGCGCCCTCAGCTGTTGCTTTTTGACGAGCCGACGTCGGCACTGGACCCGGAGTTGGTGGGTGACGTCCTGACGGTCATCAAGGAGCTGGCGGACGAAGACTGGACCATGGTGGTGGTCACCCATGAGCTTGCATTCGCCCGGCAGGTTGCCGACGAGGTCATCTTCATGGACGGAGGCGTCGTCGTCGAACGCGGCCACCCTGACACCGTGCTGCGCGACCCGCGGGAGGAACGCACCCGGCAGTTCGTGGACCGGCTGCTGAACCCGTTCTGACCCGTGCAGGTATGTTCCAAGCAGACCAACCCGAGCAAACTGCTGGCCGCCAAGAGCCGGGCCGTGGGCATTGCCGTGGAGGCGTACAGCCCGCTGGGCCAGGGCGCCGACCTGGGTGCGGCCACCGTGGCATCCCTCGCCGCCAGGTACGGTGCGACACCGGCCCAGATTGTGCTCGCGTGGCATCTCGCCCAGGACACCATCGTCATCCCGAAGTCGGCCGACTCCGCACGCATGCGGGAAAACCTGGGCGCCGTGGCCGTCTCGCTCACGCCGGCCGAAGTCGCCGAAATCACGGCCCTGGAGTCCGGCGCCCGCGTCGGCGCCGATCCCGCCGTCGCCGCGTTCAGCCAGATGTAGCCGGCACCGCCGGGCTTTCACAGCCAATCCTTGGAAGTCTCCGACCCTGTACCAATGCGGGTGGACCACGATTGGTCGATGAAGGTTGGGAGGAGATCGATGCAAATGTGGAACAAGTTCCTGGTGCCGGGCCTCGCGGTCATGGCCATTGCCCTCCTTGGGGCGGCCGGCGCGTCCGGGATTGACGAGATGGCGAGTGCCCGGATCACGCAGCCGGCACCGGCCGCGGCGGCTGCCGCTGCAGACGGGCGGCCGCCGTTGCGCCACCTCATCCTGCTCGGGCTGGACAAAGGCTCACTCCCGGGAGGGCTGCCGTACGACGAACTGCGCGAAGAAAGGTACGAGGAGAATTACCAGGAAGCACAGGGCGCGGCAACACAGACCCTGGTTTGAATCAGGGTCTGCGATCGCACGGCGCCTCTTGCCGCTCGCCGGACTTCGGAGGAGGATATGCGGCAAACTCCAGGAGGCATCGTGACCCAGCTTGGCAAGTTTGAGAAGTACCTGATCGAGGAATTCTTCGACGATTACCGCGCCGGCGCCATGACCCAGCGCACGTTCACGCGGCGCGTCGCGTTCATCACCGGCAGCATGGCGGCAGCCGCGACCGCGATGCTGCTGGTCGGCTGCACGCCGGATGAAGTTCCGCGCGGCACCGAACCCATGCCGACCGCCAATCCGTCCTCGCCCGCCGCAACCGCCGCGGCCACCGGCGGCGCCGTACCGGGGGCCAAGAGCCCGCTTTCCATTCCCGAGGGCGCATCAGGGCTGGTGACTTCCACGGTAAAGTTCCCCGCCGGCGGCGCCGACATCAGCGCCTACCTGGCCCGGTCGGAGGGGAGTACCAAGGGCCCCGCCGTGCTGGTCTGCCACGAGAACCGCGGGCTGACCCTGCACATCAAGGACGTGGCACGCCGCTTCGCCGAGAGAGGATATTCGGCCCTCGCGCTGGACCTGCTGAGCAGGGAGGGCGGCACGGAGGCCCTGGACCGGGATGCCGTCCCCGGGGCGCTGACCAAGGCCGGAGCGGACCGCCACGTTTCCGATTTCGCCGCTGCTTTCGACTACTTGAAGTCCCAGGACTTTGTTGACTCCGGGCGGATCGCGATGAACGGCTACTGCTTTGGCGGCGGCATCACCTGGCAGGCGGCGACGGAACTGCCCGGGCTGAAGGCCACATCGGCGTTTTACGGACCCTCTCCCGACCTGTCCAAGGTCCCGGCCATCAAAGCGGCGGTCCTGGGCGTGTACGCCGAACTCGACCAGCGGATCACCAGCGCCATGCCGGCCCTCGAGGCGGCCCTGGCCGCCGCCAATGTCCGCCACCAGCTCACCGTTTATCCCGGCGTCGACCACGCGTTCCACAATGACACTGGAGACCGCTACGTTGAGGCGCAGGCCACGGCAGCCTGGAACGACACACTGGCCTGGTTCGGACAGTACGTCTGAGGGCGCCCTACGACCGCCGGCCTTTCTCCTGCCGTCTCAGCACGAAGAAGACGAACACGGCAGTGCCGCCAGCGGCGACCAGCAGTATCCCCAAGGGGAGGAGGTCTGCGCCGCTCGTTTCTGACGTCGGGGCGCTCCTGGCCTCGGACGCCGCGGGGGAGGGAACAACCGGTGTGGCTGTTGAAGATGTGGGAGGTGCCGCAACGCTGGGCGCGGCAGGAAGGAAGACGTCGCTGACCACGCCCATGATGAATCTGTCTCCCGGCACCAGCGTTTTCACGACCTGCGTGGACGTTTCCAGTGTGGTCGACACACACCCTGCCGAAACCCTGTTTCCCGCGCCGAAGAAGATTGCGTAGTCGGCACCGGGCACGGGAGGAGAGTCCGGGAGGCGGTTGTAGTTGATGACGGCGGCCTGGGCGTAGGTGCCCTGATTCGCCCAGTACCAGAGGTTCTCGTCCGCGGGCGACCCGCCCTCCAGGTAGTCGTTGTAGGTGGGGCTTCCCGGGCCACCCCAGCGGGACGTCGGATTGACCACGTGATACGTCAGCCTGGTCCCCGGATCGGCAAGACCGAGCGCCTCCGTCGCCGTGAACGAGCCTGTCGGTGACCGGTACTCACGTTCCCTCAGCATGCCCTCAGGGGCGAATCCGTTCTCGCCGATAAAGCCCGTCGCCTGCCACTCCGGCGCGTACCCGTCGGTGCCCCTGACACACCCTGTGATCAGTACGGCGTTCTGCGTGAAGTCCGTGGCGGTAACGAAGACAACCCGGCTGGCGTCACCGGCAGAAAACTTCACCTCGCGGGCCGTCAGCTTTGCGCACGGTGAGGTTTCCTGGGCTGCGCCGTGGGCGGCTGACGGCAGCGCCGTGAATGCGGCGACCAGGGCTATCAGCAGCAGAGTCCTACGCAAGGCGTGCCGGGACATAACAAAATTCTAGTCGCCAGGATCCTCCATGGTCAGGGCTCCCGGGCTCCTTGCCTGTTGCCGGATCGGCACTCATACTGGCAGCGTCACGGACTGGCAGGACGGCCCTCAAATGCGGCACGGAAATACCCTGGAGCTGATTTCCTCGGCGCTGGTGTCGTTCTCGGGTTTTGTCCTGTTCGTGCTGGAACAGGACATCGCCGGCTTTGGCCTTCTCGCCGTGGCGCTCTTGCTGGCAGGGTTCAGCAGTTGGGGGCTCCTGCGGGATCTGGCCCTCATCGCGGCCGGGCTCGTGGCGATCAGCCTTGTCCCGATCACAACCGATATCAGCACGGGGCACATGTTGGTCATGGGTTCGGCCATGATCCTGGCCGTGGGAGTTCCGTACTCGGTTTCACGCTTTGTTTTCAAGGACCGTGCGGTCAGGTTCCCCGTGCGTACCGGGCAGGCGTGGACGCGGGCGGAGAAATGGTACCTGCCGGCCGTCGTCGTCATCGGCTACGCGCTGCTTCCGGCGTACATGGTCAATACGGGCGTCTACCGCAACTGGCCCGCGGTCTCGGACCCGGAAGGAATCATCCGGCTCTTTCTGGGTACCAATGTGCTGGGGATCTGGGACGAGCTGTTTTTCGTCTGCACCGTCTTTGTGCTCCTGCGCCGGCATCTGCCCGCGGCACAGGCCAACGTGCTGCAGGCCGTGCTATTCACCTCGTTTCTGTGGGAACTGGGTTTCCACGTGTGGGCGCCGTTGTTCATCTTCCCCTTCGCCCTCGTCCAGGCGCTCCTTTTCACGCGGACGAAATCCGTGTCCTACATTGTGTGCGTCCACTTGCTCTTCGACCTGGTGCTTTTCCTGGTCCTGATTCACGCCCACAACCGGGCTTGGATCAACATCTTCATCTACTGAGGGACGGGGCGACTATCCAATGGCTTCGCCCCCAGGCTGGGAACCTGGCCGCCGGTTGGGGAACGCGATCCGGTCAAGGTCGTTCGCGGCCACGACGGCCGCCCCGCCGGCGCGGGCCCTGGCCTGTTCGGCGAGAGGGCCCACGTCCGGATAGCGCGACGAGAAGTGGGTGAGGACGAGGGTGCCCACACCGCCGTCGGCCGCCATGGCGCCGGCCTGTCCGGCCGTCAGGTGACGGAACTGCGCCGCGAGGTGGGCGTCCTCGTCACCGAAGGTGGACTCGGCCACGAGCAGGTCGACGCCGTCGGCGAGTTCCTCGGCGCCGGGACATGGCGCCGTGTCCATGACGAAGGCGAAGCGCTGGCCGGGCCGCGGCACGCTCACGTCCTCAAGGCGCACGCCGCGCAGGCTTCCCTCGTGCTGAAGGCGGCCGACGTCGGGCCCCGCGATCCCGGCGGCCGCCAGCCGGTCCGGCAGGAGGGTGCGGCCGTCGGGCTCGACGAGCCGATAGCCGTATGTCTCGATGCGGTGGTGCAGGGGCCGCACTTCCAGGCCGGGCGCGATTGGGCCGGCCTCCCCGTGCGGATAGAGTCGCAGGTCAATTCCGGGGGAGGCGACGGCAACTAGCGCCCAGATGATGTCCTCCCCGGAGGCGGGATAGTGCAGACGGACGGGATGCGTCACACGGTCGAGGGCCATCCGCGAAAGCACGCCGGGCAGCCCAAAGCAGTGGTCACCGTGGACATGGGTGACGCAGATACGCGTGATCTCCGAGGCCGCGACGCCGGCGTGGATCATCTGCCGCTGGGTGCCTTCCCCCGGGTCGAAGAGCAGGCCCTCACCGTCCCAACGAAGCAGGTATCCGTTGTGGTTGCGGGTCCGCGTCGGGACCTGGGATGCGGTGCCGAGGACGACGAGTTCGCGCATGGAACCGAGTGTCCCACTCGTTCGGTGGATGCACGACCGGTCCGCCCTCAATACCCAGCTCCGGGTTACCTTGTCGCCGACCGTTGGGCGGTTCAGAATGGTCACCATGACAGCGTCCGGAGATGCAGCGCGTGACAAGAAGCTTGCGGCCATCGGCACGGCTGTGTCCGCCGCCGCCCCCGCAACCGTTGCGGGTCTGCTGCCGTGGGTGGTGACGCGCTGGAAAGTGCAGCAGCCTGTGCCGGGCGGACTGGTGGCCCAGTGCGCAGGCGTCCTTCTGATCGGCGCCGGCGCAGCGGTGATCACCAATTCCTTTGTGCGGTTCGCCCTTGAGGGAATCGGAACCCCGGCCCCTTTTGCCCCGCCGAAACACTTAGTGGTTGGCGGGTTTTGCAGGTTCGTGCGGAACCCCATGTACGTGGCCATTGGGGCCGTGGTCACCGGACAGGGCCTCCTGCTGGGACAGCCGAAGCTGTTCGGCCTGGCGGCGCTGGGCGCCGTTCCTGTGGTGGCCTTCGTCAGGTTGTATGAGGAGCCGACGCTGGCACGTAAATTCGGCGTCGACTATGAGGTCTACTGTAAAAATGTCCCGCGGTGGGTGCCGCGGCTGACACCATGGCGGCGAGGCTAATCCAGCGGCAGCGTTATCACCACGCACGTTCCTGTGGCGGCGGACGAGTCGATAGTCATCTCACCGCCGGCAAGGCCGACGGCGAGGCGCATGAGGCGCAGCCCCATGCCGGAGTGCCTTCCACTGGTGGCTGCCGGCACATCGAAACCGCCGCCGTCGTCGGTCACTTTCAGCTGCACGGCGTGGCTGACGCAGCCCAGCCGGACCGTCACCGCTGATGCATCTGCGAATTTGTAGATGTTGCTGAGGAGCTCCTGGGCCGCCCGGTACAGCAGTACTGCCGACCTCCGGTCCACTTCCATCCCATGGTGCGGAGTCTCCAGGCGCACCACGGTGCCGCGTTCACGCAGCGGAAGCGCAATTCGGTCAATCGCTCCGGCGACACCGAGCGTGTGGAAATCGACCGGATGTGTATCAGTCAGGACCCCACGTACGGCCACCACTTCGTCGCTGAGTAGTGATTTCATGCTTCCACTGTGCGCCTGCGCCCTTGGCATTTTCTGGTGCCCGCCAGAGACGGTGCAGGCCCGCCGTCCAGAAGGTGCGGCGCCGGGTAATCGGGTCCGTTCTTGCCTCTGGTCCCGGTCCCCGGAGTGGGTTACTTTGGAATGAGCGGAGTGCCCTAGTGGGCTCGTTGCCGACGGACGCCGGCGGGCACTGAAGTCGAGTAGGAAACTCACGGTGGCATACAGTGTGGCTCAGAAGCTCATCGCCTCCCATTTGGTTGCGGGGGAGATGATTCCCGGGTCCGAGATTGGTCTGCATATAGATCAGACCCTGACTCAGGACGCGACAGGGACCATGGTGATGCTGGAGCTGGAGGCGCTGGCGCTCGACAGGGCACGCACGGAAGTGTCCGTGCAGTACGTTGACCACAACCTCTTGCAGGCCGACAGCAAGAATGCCGAGGATCATGATTTTCTCCGTTCGGCCTGCCGCCGGTTTGGCCTGTGGTTCTCGAAAGCCGGCAACGGGGTGTCACATCCAACCCACATGCAGCGGTTCGGCGTCCCGGGCAAGACCATGGTCGGCTCGGACAGCCACACCCCGGCCGCAGGATCGCTCGGGATGCTCGCCATCGGCGTCGGGGGCACCGAGGTTGCCATGGCCATTGCGGGTGAGCCGCTGTACCTCAAGATGCCGGAGATCTGGGGTGTGCAGCTCACCGGTAATCTGCCGCCGTGGACCAGCGCCAAGGACGTCATCCTCGAAATGCTGCGCCGGCACGGGGTCCACGGTGGCGTCAACCGGATCATTGAGTACTTCGGCCCCGGCCTGGCGACGCTGACCGCAATGGACCGGCATGTGATCGCCAATATGGGCGCTGAACTGGGGGCGACCACCACGGTCTTCCCGGCCGATGAACAGGTTCGGGCCTTCCTGCGTTCCGAGCAGCGGGAGGGCGATTTCACCGAGCTCCTCGCCGACGCCGATGCCACCTACGACGTGACCGAGGAGATCGACCTCGCCACGATCGAGCCGCTCATAGCGCTCCCCAGTTCGCCGGGCAACGTGGTTCCTGTGCGGGAGGTCGCAGGGAGGCCGGTGGCGCAGGTGGTGATCGGGTCGTCTGCGAATCCCGGGCTGCGGGACTTCGCGATTGTGGCCGCAATCGTCAAGGGACGCCAGTCGCCGCCCGCCCTGTCCTTCGACGTCAATCCGAGCTCGCGTCAGATTCTGCAGGACCTGACGAAAATGGGTGCCACCTTGGATCTGATCCGCGCGGGCGCCCGGCTGCATCAGACCGGATGCATGGGCTGCATAGGCATGGGCCAGGCGCCGGCGAATGGGAGCAACAGCCTGCGCACCATGCCGCGCAATTTTCCGGGCCGTTCCGGTACCAAGGAAGACTCGGTCTACCTGTGTTCGCCCGAGACGGCGGCAGCGGCCGCATTGACAGGAACGATCACCGACCCGCGGGACCTGACGGGGCTGTTCGGTCTCGAGTATCCCAGGCTCGAAATACCCGCGGTGTCGAGCGTGAACACCTCGATGCTGGAGGAGCCGTTGCCTCCGGAGCAGGCCTCCGGAGTGACCCTGGTCAAGGGCGAAAACATCTCCTCGCTTCCGGTGTTCGGGCCGCTCGCCGACCGCATAGAGGCACCGGTCGCCCTGGTCCTGGGTGATGATGTCTCCACGGATGAGATCCTGCAGGCCGGGGCGCGCGCATTGCCATATCGCAGCAACATCCCGAAGCTAGCCGAATTCACCTTTGCCCAAATAGACGAAACCTATCCTGCGCGGGCCGCGGAAACCCGGGAGACTTCCGGCCATATTGTGGTTGCCGGCACGAACTACGGCCAGGGGTCCTCGCGGGAGCACGCCGCAATCACCCCACGGTTCCTCGGGCTGCGCGTGGTGGTGGCCGTATCTTTCGCGCGAATCCACTGGCAGAACCTGGCCAATTTCGGGGTGCTGGCGCTTGAGTTCGCCGACGCAGCCGATCGCCACCGCATTCGGAAAGGAGATGTGCTCCTGCTGACAGGCCTGCGCGACGCGCTCCTGACCGGTACGGAGATCCAAGTGCGTAACGAGACCCGGGACGAGCAATACGCCGTCCGGCATTCCCTCTCAACGCGTCAGGTTGAGATGCTCCTTGCCGGTGGCCTGATCCCGTGGCTGCGCGAGCGGGGAGCGCGGGCTGCACAACAGGCCGCGGATTGAACCCGCTGTTGGCGGCAGCACAGCGTTGTCGGTAGCACAGCGTTGACGGCAGCACAGCGGAGGGTGCAGTCCGTCCGGGCTGCACCCCTTTTCCGGCTCAAGAATCAGTGCTTCCTGAACGTGTCCTTGATCTTTTCTCCGGCCTGCTTCAGATCGGCCCGGAAGTGGCGGGCCTTGCCCTCGGCCTTGAGCCTGTCATTACCGGTGGCCGCGCCGGCTGCTTCCTTGCCCCTACCGTGGAGTTTCCCGGCAGCGTTATGGATCTTGTCACCCCAACCCATGATGTCCTCCCTAGTAAGCGGCCCCGCAGCGTGAACACCGCAGTAACCGACAATTAATTGTAGGGACGGACCGGCCCCAAAAGCACCCCTTCCGACCTCAAGACGACAGCCCCCGCGGAGCGAGGAGAGTCGTCCCTGGTACAAGGGTGCCCTGGGCGAAATTGCCGTCGGGCAATACTGGCCTGGCCAGAAGAAGCGCCACCGGCTGCCCACTCCGCAAGTTGGACTCACGGGGTGGGCAGCCGGAATTCGCGCGGGGCGAAGCTGGGGTTACTTGTAAACGCGGACCCAGTCGACCTGCATCTGGGAAGCCTTGGTGGCGGATCCGTCAGGGAACCAGTCGAGCTGCAGGGTCTGGTGCATGCCCACGGTGGGCTGGTGCGCCGGGTTCGTGTCGCTGAAGGTCTTCACGCCGTCGACGTATCCGGTGATGCCGGCAGGGGTCCACTCGACTGCATAGTTGTGCCACTGCGTGCTATCAACCGGCTTAGCCGCGTAGGTCTGGAAATCCTTGCCGCCACAGGCGTAATGCAGGAAGAACTTCATCATGGCGGTGTCCGTGCTGCCTTCGGCGTAGTCGATCTCGGCACAGTTAGCGGACGTGTTGTTGTTGGGCCAAAGGATCAGGACCGGATGGTACTTCGGGTCCCGGGCGTTGGTCTTCATGCGCGTTTCCCAGCGACCGTACTTCTGCTGGGCAAACTTCGCCGACATGCCGCCTGTGGTACCTGCGGCGTCACCATTTACCGTGGCCAAGCCGTTGGCGACGGACCAGGCCTGCGGGCTGCGGACGCCCTTGCCCGAATGTCCTGCACCCTTGAAGACACTCCACTTTGCGGAGTCCGGGGCGCCGGTGTTGGAGAACTCGTCTCCAGCCAGAACCGGGCCCCAACCAAAGTTGGTGGCTGCCTGCGTGCCGCTACCCGGCGTGGCAGCTGCTGCCTGGTTGGCGGCAGGAATGACGGGCGCTGGGGCGGCAGGAACGGCGGGCGCCGCCACGGCCGGGGCTGCTGCGGCCGGTGCACCGACAGCTGGCGCTGCCGCGGCTGGCGCCGCATCCGGGACCGTAGCAGCAGCAGGCGCGTCCGCGGTGGCCGTGCCGGGTGCGACGGCGGCGTCGGTGGCCGGAGCGGTCTGCGTCGGGGCTGGGGTTGTTGCCGCTGGCTTTGCCTCTGCAGTGGCGGACTTCGCCGGCGCGGTGGCCGGCGCCGAAGCATGCCCAGCCGCTGGCGGAGCACCAGCCCCATCTGTTGCGGGAGCGATGCTGCACCCCGTCAGGGACAGCGCGCCCATCGTGAGCGTGATGGCTATTTTCTTGAACAAGGGAACCCTCCGGGCTTAGGACTGACGCAAACGACAGCTGCAACTAAGGCGATGACGAATGCGCGAAGCTTCATTCAGCCCCCAGCACTGGGCGGGAGCGAGCAGGCACCGATCGGCGCAGCGGCGCCCGACATGCGGGCATCCGGGGCCCTGCGTGCGGGCCAGACCTTGAGGGCCAGGCGCCAACGTTACCTGATCGTAACCTTTGCCCGCAAGTTGCCGACGTCGGGTCCAGCAGCTGGTCGCGCCGGAGCGGGATCGGGTCGCGGAGACGGCCTCATTGTAAAACCGAAGTGCGGGCAGAATGAAGATGACCGGGGTATGCTGCACGCCGCTGTCGGCTCATTCGCACGGGCGCGTTTTTGAGGGCCTTGGCGTCGTGGCGGAGCTCGCGCCGTTGCCAGGCATCAGCTAACGCCGTGCCCGGGCAGGGGTGGTGCGGTGGAGTGGTAGCTGTGGCCGGTGGGGGTGCGGAGTTCGAGGGTGTGCCTGTGCCTGTTGGTGCCGTCGGGTCCTTGAGCCGGTTTGGCGGTCCAGCCGGGGGTTTCTTTGGTGTGGTTGCAGGCTTCGCAGGTTCCGGCGCCGTTGATGTTGGTGGTGGGGCCGCCTTGATGCCAGGGGATGATGTGGTCCAGGTGGCGTATCGGGGCGTCGCAGTAGGGGGTGCGGCAGGTGTCGTCGCGGGCCTGGATGTAGCGGCGGAGTCCGGCGGGGAAGAGCCGGGCGCGGGAGTCCATCGCGATGAGGCTGCCGGTTGCCGGTGCGGTGTAGAGCCGGCGGAGCCAGATGTCCATTTCTTTGTCTCCGCCTGCTTCTGTGTCGCCGCCTGCGCTGTCCCCGCGGCGACGGCCGGACCTCGTGCCGTCACCGGCCGGGCCTCCGCCTGCGCCGTCCCGCGTGCCGGCGTCCCCGGCGGGGGCGTTTTGGGCACGTGTGTCGTTGATCAGGTTCCGGGTCCAGCCGGCGGGGACGATGCCGTAGCCGGGGAGCCGGGCGGGTTCGCTGTCGGACTGGAGGAGGGTGCGGTCGGTCATGATGAGCTGGATTTCGATGCCGGTGATCCCGCCGGGGGTGCCGGTGGTCCGTTCGACGAGGCCGTCGGCCATGAGCTGACCCCGGCCCCTGGGGTCCCCGGCGGCGCGGAGCGAATCGGCGTGCCGGGTGAGGGCGGCGTACGCGGCGACGCCTTCGGCGACGGGGAGCAGGGCGGTGAGGTAGGCCATGGTGTCGGGTGCGGGGCGGAGGCTGACGTGCCGTTCGGTGGCGGCGTGGCTGGCGCGTTGGGTGGTGGAGCGGGGGTCCAGCCGGTAGGCGCATGCCTTGGCCGCGGCGATGATCTCCCGGTCGCCGGCGCCGGCGAAGGTGCCGGTGTCGGCGGCGAGCCGGGCGTCGACGGCGCAGCGGTCCGCGGCGGACAGGCAGGCGGTTTCCTTCACGAGGAGGGTGGCGCGCCATTCGTTGAGCTGGCCGGTGTGCAGGGCGGTGAGGGTGTGCGGCATTTCGGTGACGAGGGCTTTCGCCAGGCCCAGGAGCCGTCCGCCGCGGGCGGGGGATTCGCGCCGGGCCAGGGCGATCTGCGCCGCGACCCCGGCGCCGAGCTCCGCCGCCGGAACGCCCTGCGCGCGCCGGGTGCGGCGTTGGGCGGCGTCGAACGCGACCGTGATCCGGGCCTGCAGCGCGGCCGCGGCGGACTTCAGATCCTCCAGCTGCCGGAGCTGGTCGATCAGCCCGGCACCGCCGTCGTCGTCGGATGCGCGGGCGTGACAGGGGCGGACAGTACCGAGCAGGCGGGCGACATCCGTGACCGTAACGCCGCTTCCAGCGCCGCCATGTCCTCCCGGAACCACCACTTCGGGCTCCCGCTTGCCGTCCATGAACCCAGTCTTCCAGCGGGGTCAGACAAAAAGACCCGGCAGAATGAGCCGCGAGATAGGCCACCGAGAAACCGGCGCGGCGACCCCACAACAATGCGAAAGAATGGTCCCATGAGCGACGCCGGCGAGTTTATCGATTCCTCGCTGCAACGCGAAGGGTCCTGGTCCCGGGCGGACGAGTTGCAGGCACGCGTGGGCGGCGATCTGCGCTTCTATGGCGCCTCGGTCGGAGCGGTGCGCGGAACTGTCCGCGACGCGCTGCGTCGCCACCGCGAGTTGCTGCATGATGACATCACCGCGCTGAGCTCAGAACTTTGGTCCGTACCGGTTTTCGAGCGACGGCTGGCGGCCGTGGTCCTGCTGCAGTCCAAGGTCCGCATGCTGGACAACGCGGACCTGACCCGGATTGAAGGCTTCCTGAGAACCGCGCAATTGCGGGAGCTGGCCGATCCGCTCGCCGTCGACGTCGTCGGCCCGCTGGTTTCGGGACTGGACCTGCTGGGCAGGGTGCGAGCGGACAGCGTGCTGGACCGCTGGGCCCGGGAACCTGACGTCTGGCTACGCCGCGCCGCCCTGCTCTCGCCGCTCCGGGCGCTCCGGGCCGGCGGGGGAGACTGGCGCAAGTTTGTCGGCCATGCGAAGGCGGCGCTGGCCGTCTCACCGGGGCACGACGCGGACGCGGACGCGGACGCCGATGCCGACGCCGACCTCCTCCGGGAGGCAGTCGCCGTGGTGCTCGACGACGTCGCGAAACACCGGCCAGAGCTGGAATTCACGGCCACCGGGACGTGACGGAAGCGTCCCGCATCAGCTGTCGGACCGTCGCTCCACAACCGCGTAGGCCTTGCCATCCAGGAACTGCCAGTCCGTGACCACCATAAAGCCGAGTGCATCCACACGGTCGTTCAGGACATGGACGTCGAAACCGCCGTCGCGGGGCTCAGCGTCCCAGGTTGAGACGCGGACTTCCTGGCCTTCGAGGATCAGCAGCTCGGTGTTGACGTCAAAATCCTCCTGAGGCTGATCGCTCAGCTGGCAGATGGCGACAGAGTGGCTGTTCATTTCGGGCCTCCGCTTCAGGGATCGCTGCTGGCATCATCCTATGCCTGAGCCCGGCGATGCCGAGGGAAAAAGCCCCGGATGGACCCCGCACCCGTTACCTCAATGTGACATTCCGTGATCATCCCGTTACCGTTGTTAGGTGCCTGTTGTCTCCGATACGGGCGCTCCCCAGCCGATTGCCTAACTCTGCCGCGGCCCGGGGGTAACTCGCATCAACGTCCGGCAGAGACGGGGAAACCACTTTTTGACCAGCTGATATGCAGGTCTTGGGGTGAAGCCGCACGGCCCGCCACGCGGGCCCCGAGTGCGGCCGGGTGCCTCCCATCCGAATCCGACAGCTCACCTCGCAGGCATTGGGAGAGGCTACATTCATGACTTCAAGCAATACTTCCGCGCGCCATCGTGGCGCCACCACGAGCCCGCTTTCGGCAATTTCCTCCGCATTTGCGGGCAATGCAGGCACCATCGGCCGCCAGGCCGCCGTGATCGCCGCAGCATCAGGTCTGGTACTCAGCAGCGCCATGGCCGCCAACGCGGCGGAGGCACCCGTCGAGCGCAACTCCGCACCGGCGTCGTCCGTTGACGTCAAGGATCAGGTCTCCGCTCCGGTCAACGCGGATTCCACTGTCCAGATCGCCTTCGAGCGTCCGGCCGTGGTCTCGACTCCCGCGCCCGTCGTCGAACAGCCCAAGCCGGCTGCAGCTGTCCCCACCGCCGCCCCGGAGCTTGCCGCAGCTCCTAAGGCTACCGTGCAGGTCCAGGCCGCTGCCCCCGCCCCCGCCGCTGCCCCGGCAGCCGGCGGCGTCAACGCCACGCTGCTTTCGGCCGCCTACGGCCAGGTTGGAATCACGCAGGACTGCACTGCGATGGTCGAAAAGGCGCTCGGCGCAGCCGGCATTCCGGTAGGCGACATCGGCCCAGCGGCGTTCCTCAAGTACGGCAAGGTTGTGGCGACTCCGGAGCCGGGCGACATGATCGTCCAGGCCGGCCACGTTGCCATCTACGCCGGCAACGGACAGGCCGTCAGCGGTGGCATCAACGGCAATACAACCGTGGCACACCCGATGTCGTGGCTCACCGCCACCGGCCCCGTGACGTTCGTCCGCGCCGGAGTCTGACGCACGGCTAACGTGCAGGGTTTTACGCAGTAGGATAACGAGCCCAGCGGCTTAAGCGGCCGGTGATCAGTTGCCTTGGGGGCAGCGGATCACCGGCCTTCTGCGCGCCCGACCGCGCTGCAAGACCAGCACCCGCGCTGTAAGACCAGCACCCGCGCTGCAGGCCCGGCACCACGCCTAACCAGAGTTGCGCGGTGCGAACATGATGACCGCTACTCCAACCAGGCAGATCGCCGATCCCGCGATGTCCCAGCGGTCCGGCCGGAAGCCGTCGAAAACCATTCCCCAGGCCAGCGACCCTGCGACGAACACGCCTCCGTAGGCGGCCAGGATCCGGCCGAAGTGCGCGTCGGGCTGGAGCGTCGCGGCGAAACCGTAAATTCCCAATGCGAGCACCCCGAGCCCGGCCCACCACCAGTCCTTGCCCTCCCGCACCGACTGCCACACCAGCCAGGCGCCGCCGATCTCCGCTGCGGCGGCCAGCACGAACAACAGGACGGTTTTTGCGATAGTCACCGACTCATCATCGCAGCGTGGTCAGGGATTCCGGGTTGTCGCAAGGCGCAGGCGCACCACGCGGTACACGACGCCGGCCGCGAACATCAGCACCCCCGCGATCACGGACTCCACCGGCAGGGTTGCCACCAGGACCACGCACGCGACGGCGCCGATGAGCTGCAGGGCCTTGGGGTACCGGCGGTTTTCGCCGCTCTGGGTGTAGGCGGAGACGTTGGCTACGAGGTAGTAGATGAGGACGCCGAAGGAAGAGAAGCCGATGGCTCCGCGCAGCTCGGCGACGCCGATGATGACGCAGATAACGGCCGCCAGGACCAGTTCGGCCCGGTGCGGGACTTTGAAGCGGGGGTGGACGGCGGCCAGCCACCGGGGCAGATCGGCCTCGCGGGCCATGGCCAGGCTGGTCCGGCCCAGTCCCGCGATCAGGGCCAGCAAGGCGCCCAGCGCTGCCAGTGCGGCACCCAACCGCACGATCGGCGATGCCCAGTGCCAGGAACCGGCGGCGACGGCGGCGGCAAGCGGGGCCGGCGTGCCGGCAATTCCGTCAGCGCCGAGGACCGCGAGGATGCTGACGGCGATGGCGGCATAAACCGCGACGGCGATCCCCAGCGCGATCACGATGGCGCGCGGGATTGTCCTGCGCGGGTTGATGACTTCCTCCCCCATCGTGGCAATGCGGGCATAGCCGGCGAAGGCGAAGAACAGCAGACCTGCGGACTGGAGGATTCCGTACCAGCCGTGGGTGAGGACGCCGCCGTCGAACAGCTTCGGGGGATCAGCCGCGCCGGGGATCCAGCAGGCGGCCACCACGATAGCCAGGACCAACAGCACAGCCACCACAATGAACCGGGTCAGGGCCGCCGTGCGCGTCACGCCCCGGTAATTCACGGCAACCAGCAACACGACGGCGGCGATCGCCACCGGCCGCTCCCACCCGGCCGGCGCGGCATAGGCGGCAAACGTCAGGGCCATGGCTGCGCTGCTGGCCGTCTTCCCGATAACGAAACCCCACCCGGCCAGGAACCCCGGCCAGGGGCCGAGCCGCTCCCGACCGTAGACATATGTCCCGCCGGAGGTCGGGTATTCCGCCGCAAGCTGGGCCGAGGCCGTAGCGTTGCAGTACGCGACGACGGCGGCGAGCAGCAGGCCGATCAGCAGTCCGGACCCGGCCGCCTGGGCCGCGGGCGTGAAAGCGGCGAACACGCCCGCGCCGATCATCGACCCGAGGCCTATGACGACCGCATCGAAGGTGTTCAGCCTGCGGGCAAGACGGGGGTGGGAACTCAACGCTGGGGCCTTCCTGGAGGACGACGACGGCGGACCGCCCAGCGGGCCGCGCGTTCCAAATCTAGCGAGCACCGTGGCCTTTCGGCCTCAAGTTGCCGTGTAGCGAAGCAGCACGACGCCGTTGCTGAAGCCGCGGTTCTCGTCCAGGCGGAGCCGGGTGGTGCCGTCGGCGGGCCCGAACAGGGGCTTGCCGCGCCCGATCAGCACGGGGTGCACGTAGATTCTGTACTCATCGATCAGGCCAAGGCGCCGGAAGGTCGCGGCGAGGTCCGCCCCGCCGAGCGCCAGGTCACCGCCGGGCTGTGCCTTGAGCTCCCTTACCTCGTCGACGACGACGTCATGCACCACCGTGGTGTTCCAGCCCGCCGTTTCCAGGGTCCGGGAGTACACGATTTTCGGCATTTCGCGCCAGATGCTGGCGAATTCGCTCATCGGGCCGCTGTTTGCGGGGTCACTGTCCGCCGTCGGCCAGAAACCGGCCATCAGCTCGTGGGTGACCCGCCCGCTCAGGAACGCACCCATGGTGCGGAGCTCGTCGTTGAAGTGGCGGTGCAGTTCGTCGTCGACCATATGCCAGCTGATGTCCCGGCCCGGCCCTTCCATGTACCCGTCCAAGGAAACCTGCATCATCAGGATGATTTTTCGCATTACGGACCTCCGTGTTCACCGACCCAGCGTACGCCGCTGACCCCCGCAACGGTCCAGAGCGTGAGCCGCCGGACCCAAGGGTTTTCCAAGGTTTGCGCCTTGCGCTCCCGCCCAGCCTGCATCACAATTCAGGAAATCTAAAGTCCACCGCAGATTCTTTTACATTCGGGGGAACGCATGCCTGCGAACGTACTTGTGGCGTCAGCCGATACGGGGCCCTTTCCCGATATCCGACAAACCTCCATGTGCCGGGAATGAGACGCGGTGGATTCGACGGAACCGCGCCGGCACTACCGCTCAGCCCGCCGCAGCGAGGGTGAAGAGAGTCCTGCGCCCGGTTACTTCCGCAGGCTCCGTCCGCGGGTCCTGACGGCGGCCGCAGCGGCCCTGGCCCTGATTGCAGCGACCGCCGTCTACGTGTCCATCCAGTCCAGCGTGCCCGCTGATGCGGTCGCGCGGCCCGAAACATCAGTGACCGCAGCCCCGGGCACGCCGGGCACGGCCAGCGCCGCGACCAATGAGGCCGCTACGGCAAAACAGGCACCTTCCGCCCCTGCTTCAGCTGCGGCGCCGTCCCCGGCGCCGGCCGCGGAGGCGCCCGTCTCCCCGGCGGCCCCGCCCGACGTCGAGGCTCCGTCCGTCGAGGCTCCGTCCGCCGGCGAGCCTCCGCTCGTCGTCGAGGCTCCGGACCGGGGTCCGCTGCCCTTCAGCCCCGCCTTCGACGCCCCGATCAACGCCATCATCGAGGCCAACAGCCGGTACCAGGTGGGGGTGGCCCTCATCAATGTGAAAGACGGCGTGGTCCACGAATACGGGGATAAGACCAAGTTCGTCGCCGCCAGCACGGCCAAGATCCTGGCCGCGGCGGCCTACTACCACCTGGTGGAAACCGATCGTGCCTCCCTGACGGCCCGGATGGGCTCGTCCACCGCCGCAGTCCAGATCCGTCAGATGGTCCAGCAGAGCAACAACGACTCATGGGCGCTGATCCTGGGCGCCGTCGGGAACCAGGGGATGACCGCCTACGCGGCGTCGTTGGGCATCAGCTATGACCGCACCGTAAACCTCCTGTCCCCGGCGGAAACAGGAAAGACGCTGTCCTTGCTCTACTCCGGCCAGCTGCTCAATCCGCAGCACACCGCCCAGCTGCTCTCATACATGCAGCACACCAACTACGAAACGCTCATCCCAGCCGCGGTGCCGCCGGGCATTAATGTCTTCCACAAGTACGGTCTGCTCTTCGGGAATCTGCATGACGCCAGCATCCTCGTCCAGGGGGACAGGGCCTACGTTTTCGTGGTGTACACCCTCGGCAAGAATACGTCGGACATGGCGGCCCGAACCCGGATCATCCACGAGCTGACGCAGGCCGTCACGGCCGGACTGTTCTGACGACCGATCCGATCTGATGACCGTTCCATGGAGGGGCGGACAACCGTAGGCTGGACAAGGGAGGTGAATGGAATGAAAGCAACCCAAGGGGACCGCATCATCATCCGGGGCCACACCGTGGAGTCTTCGGACCGGCACGGTGAGATTCTCGAGGTCAGGGGCGCCGACGGGGCACCGCCGTACCATGTCAGGTTCGACGACGGCCACGAGACGATCCTGTTTCCGGGCGGTGACTTCGTCGTCGAAAGCAGCCAGAAAGGCTGACGCCGTCGACTGGAAGCCGCCCCTAGAAACTCGATGAACTGCCGGAGCCGGAAAAGCTCCCCCCGCTGCTGCCGTAGCCGGTGGTCCTGCTCCCGCCGCGGGCGCTGCTGACACTGCTGACGCCTGTGTTGAAGCCGGAGTTGAAGGTGGGCACCGAGAAAAAGTAATAGGACGGGTAGACCGTGCCGAGGATGCTGGGCTCGTAACTGCGGCCGTACCTGGCCTTGGACCCGGCTTGGGCACTCTCCATTTCCTTGCGCATGAGGCTGGCTTCCTTCTCGCTCTTGGCGAAGCCACTAATCACGGTGTCGGCGTGGTTCTTCAGCAGTTCGGAAAGCTGCGTGCGGGCGTCGCGCAGGCGGTCGAGCGCCGTCTCCGGCGTGGTGGTGCCATCAGCCAGTTCAGAGGTCCAGCGCTCCAGCTCGCGATGACTCTGCTCGCGGAAGGACCGGAGGGCGGCGGCCGTCGCGGAGTCACCCTGGGCGTGGCGTTTGCTGAGCATCTGCTCGACGGCGGCGAGGTCGTTGCGGAACGGGGCCAGCTGCCGGTCCCAGGCCGGGGCCCAGGACGATCCGCGGTTGAGCAGGGCGTTGGTGTCGGCAATCACGTCGTCCAGGGCGTCGAGTTCGGCGGCGGCATCGGCGTAGCTCCGCACCAGCGCCAGGTTCGGACGCCGGCTCAGCTCCTTGGCAGAGAACGCGTGCGCCTGGTTCGAGAGTCCGGTGGCGGTGTTGTACTTGGCCATGAAGCTGCGGTGCTTCTCCAGCACTGTGCTTCCATAGCGCGAGGCCTCCGGAATGGTGCCGGCGTTGAGCTCGGTGACCTGCAGGTCCATGCTGACGTTCGCATAACTGGCGTCCCCGCGGGCGAGTTCCTTCCGGCTGCTCAACCGGGTCCGCCAGGTCACCATCAGCCACGTGCCAGCCCCGGCGACGGCCGCCGCCGCCGTCGCCCAGGCCGTGATGAGGAAGGCTGCAGACCGGTACCACGGCTGGTTGATCAGCTCGGCCCCGCGCCTGATGCCGGCAATCGTGCCGTCCGTCCACTGGGCGTCACGGAGCAGCTCCTTGGACGCGTTCTGGATGTCATCGCGCTGCTCCGGGGAGACCTTGCGGTCCTCGCCCAGGTAGGTCCCGACATGCCTGCCCACCGGATCCAGCGCGAAGATGAACAGCCCGTCCGCCCACTTCTGCCCGTCCGCGCTGATCCATTCGGGGTGCTCGGCGCGGGCAAAGCGCAGGACTTCCTCATTGAGGTTGGCCGAGGCCGTTCCGTTGTAGGTGTACACGGCCACTTTCGTGGGCTGGTAGAAATCAATGGACTGCACTGCGGGCAGGAGGGTGTTTCGGTCCAGCACCCCCGCCCGGTCCTCCACGACGACGTCGACGGGCCGGACGGCGAGCGCGGCCGGCCCGGTGCCTACCAGCCCGATCAGGACCAAGGCCAGGACGCCAAAGAATTTCCGCATGACTCCCATTTGCTGAGCGTAGTGCAACCGGACGTCCGGGCGGAATGGGGCCTAAAGACACCGTGACGGGCCAATCCTGCTCGTCCATACTGGCGGCATGAGCGCAGAGGCGAGCGAGGACCAACCCCCCGCGGCACCAGCCGAAACGCCGCCGCGGAAGCCGGACCGGACCTCCTCGCCATACTGGCCGCGATCGCCGTCCTCGTGATCGTGGCCCTGGCCGTCGTATTTACCCGCGGAGAACCGGCGCCGCTGGACGAGTCCACGCCGGCCGGGGCGGTGCAGCGGTATTCCGCCGCCGTCATCGCCGGCGATGAGGCCGCCGCGGCGGCCCACCTGAGCGAGGCTGCCAGGACCAGGTGCAGCAACGTGGGACGGACGACGGCAGACAACCTCCGCGTCACCCTCGTCTCCACGACGGTACGCGCCGGGTCCGCGGATGTGAGGGTGCTGATCACAGTCTCGGAGGGCGGCGGCCCGTTCGGCAGCGCCTAGTACCAGGTGGCGGACGTCTTTGACCTCGTCAAGACGGGAGACACGTGGCTGATCGACAACGCCCCCTGGCAACTGACGGTCTGCCCCAACCCGGCGGTGAAGTAATGAGTGCCGGCATCGCTGTCGGTTCCGCGCCGCGCACCGTGCGCCGCCTGATCGTGTATGCCTTGCTGTTCGCGCTCGTGGTGGTCGCCGCCGTCGGCCTCAGCGGGCTGCTGGCGCGGCTGCTGGTGGCCGGTACCGCCCTGGCAACCGGGGATGTGGCCGGACTGGCGCGCTCGCTGGCCTTTGCCGTGATCGGCGGCCCGCTCGCGGCGGTCCTGTGGTGGGCCGTGTGGCGGAGGCTGGGGGAGGAGCCGGAGCGCGCCTCCGTCGGCTGGGGCCTGTACCTCGCCGGCGCCTACATGCTGGCATTGGTCATCGCACGAGCAACCTGCTGGGCACGCTCACCAGCCTGATCGGCGGGCGGTCGCTGCAGTGGCGCCTCTCCCTCGCGACAGGTGTGGTCTGGGCGGCGGTGTGGCTCTGGCACCGATGGATGTCGGGGAACGCCCGGAAGCGACCCACGGATCTGGCCGACGCCCCCACCGTGCTCGGTGCCATTCTGGGGCTGGTGATTGGCGTCGGCGGCACCGTCGGAGCCATGTCCACCCTGTTCGATGCGGCCCTGCGGGGGCTGTCGAGGCGGGGTCGGTGGGCAGGCCGTGGTGGCTGTCCGCCCTGCAGTCCCTCGTCTGGGCTGCGGGCGGCGGGCTGGTCTGGTGGTGGCACTGGAAGCACGACGGCGGGCAGCGGCTGCGCACCGGGCTCGCCGACGTCGCCCTCATCACCGCCGGCGTCCTGGGTGCGGGAATCCTCACGCTGGGCGGCGCCGGAGTGGCGCTCTTCGTGCTGCTGCAGCTGGCGTTTGACCGCACCGAAGCGGTGGACGTCCTGCTGGAGCCGCTCGCCCCGGCGCTCGCCGCCGCCGCCGTCGGCTCGCTTGTCTGGGTCTACCACCGAGGACTGGCCCGGGGGCGTGCTGAGTCGACCCGGCAAGGAGGCAGACTCGTGACCACCGGCGTCGCCCTCGTGGCGGCCGCCTCCGGTATCGGGGTGATCGTCAACGCTGCCCTCGCCATGGCGGCGACGCCGCTGACCGGTTCCGGGGTCCGCACGCTCCTGCTGGCGGGGATCAGTTCGCTCCTGGCCGGCGGCCCGGTCTGGTGGCTCGTCGGGCAACCCCGCGGCTGGAATACCGCGGCCGGCACAGGTGGATCCGGGAACGTGCTGAACGCCCGCCGCGTCTACCTGATAGTGGTGTTCGGCCTCAGCGCGGTGGTCGCTGTCATCACGCTGCTGGTGATCGGGTTCAGGGTCTTCGAGTACTTCCTGAACGACGTCACGGGCGCGAGCCTCGTGGACCGGATCCGCGCCCCGCTCGGTCTCCTCGTGGCCACGATGCAGGCAGAAGTTGCCCAGCTCAAGGAACTGAAAACGGTCATCGCAGAAATCCAGCGCGCCGCGACGGCCGGCCCGGGGTCCGGCGGACCGCAACCGTCTAGGATTGCCCCATGTCCACCTATGAAGTCACCCGAAATGCAGTCATCCCGGCCCCGGCCGAAGCCATCTTCCCACTGGTCAACAGCTTCCATGAATGGACCAAATGGTCGCCGTGGGAGTCCGTGGATCCCGCAATGCAGCGCAGCTACTCCGGGAGCGATTCCGGCGTCGGCGCCAAGTACGCCTGGAGCGGCAACCGCAAGGCGGGCTCCGGCACCATGGAGATTGTCGAAGCTTCCGAGCCGAACAGCATCAAGATCCGCCTGGAATTCACCAAGCCCTTCAAGGCCATTAACCCGACCAGCTTTACGTTTACGCCGTCCGGTAGCGGAACACAGGTCACCTGGACCATGACCGGAGAGAACAAGGGTGTCGGCAAGCTCTTCGCCCTGTTCATGAGCATGGACAAAATGGTCGGTACGGACTTCGAAAAGGGCCTGGCCGCCCTCGCTGGCGCTGTCAGGCAGCGCAGGGCCTGAGCCGGAGGACGGCAGCCGTGCACGTTCATGGACAGCCCCAGCTGCTCCGTGCCGAGCTCATCACCTAGCCAGCGCCGTTTGAGGATCCCGATGCCGTGCTGTCCTCGACCAGCATGGTTCAGTCTTTTTGACCCGGCTAGCCGTCTCATAACCGATAACTGGTCAACACGGGGAGCGAAACGAAGCTGGACAAGACCTCCTTACGGAAAGCACAGGTCAGGCGGCCACGATTTTGAGCGGGACGGAGCGCCAGCCGCGGAGGGTGTTGTGCAGGTACGGCACGGGCTCGCCCACCAGCTCCAGGCATTTGATGCGCTTGGCCAGGGCTGTGAAGAGGACGTCCATCTCAAGCCGGGATATAGGCTGGCCCACGCAGTGGTGGATGCCCATGCCGAAGGCCAGATGTCCCCCGGCGTTCCGGCCGATCATGAACTGGTCCGCGGTTGGTCCCCACTGGCTGGCGTCGCGGTTGGCCGAACCCATGAACAACAGCACCTTTGACCCGGCCGGCAGCGGAATGTCCCGAAAAACCGTGTCAGTCGCAACGGTCCGGAAGAATGACTGGAAGGGTGACTCGTAGCGGAGTGCTTCATCAATGGCGAACTTGGCCAGACGCGGATTGGCGTGAAGCCTGGCCCACTCCTGGGGGTGGGAGGCCAGTGCCTGAAGGGTATTGCCGATAGAGAAAACGGTGGTGTCGAGGCCTGCGGACAGCATGGCCCTGACCAGCAACGCGGCCTGCTCGGCCGTGATTTCGCCGCGGTCGGCGTACTCCCAGATCTGGGCACCCATGCCGTCCGCGGACAGGTTTTCGCGGGCGCAATTGTTCATGACCCATTCATGCGTTCCGGCGCCCTGGTCGAAGAATGCCCGGGAGCGCTCGTCGTCGGGGCCGAAGGCGCTGAAGTTCATGGCTCCGTGCGGCAGCAGGTTTGCTTCGCGGCCCTCCCGCGGGATCCCGACGGCGTCGCCGAAGACGCGGATGGGGAACAGCTCAGCGAGGTCCTTGACGCCGTCGAACTTTCCACGGCCGATGAGCTGTTCCACCAGTTCATCGGCGAAGACCTCGAACTGTGCCCGCAGGGACCGGACACCGCGGGGGGAGATGACCCCGGCCATCGCGGCGCGCATGGGGCCATGGACTGGCGGGTCCGATTCCAGGATCCCTTGCGGGCGCCACGCGGGCTCGTGATGGAGGTTCTTGGGGCCGACGCCGGCGCTGGAGATGAACGTTGCGTAGTCCTCAAGGATCTCCTTGCATTCCTCGAAACCGGCAAAGGCCAGGACACCGTACTTCTCGAGCCACACGGCCGGCCCTGCGGCCCGCATCCGATCGAACAAGGGGTACGGGTTGGTGAGGTTCTCGTCCGTGTAGGGATCGTCCGACAACACGGGAACGTTCTTCCGGGGAGTGCTTACTGACATCGTGGGCCTCGAAACCGTCGGAGTGCTTTGCTGCGGGCAGCCAATTCGTGGCATCAAAGTATCGAGAAACGGAAGCACCCGATAAATACCGTTCTCACTCTGTGAGAATGGGTTTTGTACATCCGGCCGGGCGCCCTGCACGATCACTCCGTGACCGGCGACACACGGCGCCCGAATCAGACAGGAGGCAACGCCATGGCAACCCATACATCCTTCGAGAGGGGACTCATGATCCTTTCCGAAGTCGCGGAAGCCGGCGATTCCACCGTGGAGAGTGTGGCCCTGAAGCTCGGGATTCCGGTCAGCACCACCTACCGCTACTTCCATCAACTGCGTGAACACGGCTTCGTCCAGGAGGGCTCCGGCATCTACCGGCCAGGTCCCGCCCTGCTGGCGTTGTCGGGCCGGCACCTGACGCAGAGCCATCTTGCGGAAGTCGGCACAGCTGTGCTGAAGGGCATTGTGGACGCCGTGGGCGAAACCGCGGTCATGGTGATCCGGGTCGGAACGCAGGCCATGTGCCTGCGCCGTGCGGAACCGGACAAGGCCTTCAAGTACACGTTCGCCGTCAATGAGCTCCTGCCGCTGACCGCAGGGGCCGGCCCCCGGACCCTGCTCGCCTGGGCGCCGGCCGACGTCGTGCGCCAGGTGCTCGACGGCGATCTTCCGCGCTTTACGGACAACTCACCCTCGGCGGCGCAGATCCAGCTCAGTCTCGCCCAGATCCGGGCCAACGGCTGGGTGGTATCCCGCGGCGAACTGGATCCGGGTGCCGTCTCCGTCGCCGTGCCGGTGATGCTCGACGGTGAAGCTGTCTGCGCCCTGAACGTGGCCGGACCGGAGAGCCGCTGCGGCTCCCGTGCCTGGCTGAACTCGACGCTAAAAACAATGAATGAGGCGGCGGAGAACCTGGCGGCATCGCTGGGTTCCCTCGCTAGCCGCCGAACAACCCGAGAGGTACGCGATGACGCTCGAAACTCTGCTTGATACCGCGCCGGTGGTCCTTGGAACGCACCGCACAACCTTGCAGGACCTGATCGACGTGGCCCGCCACCGGCGCCCCGTAGTGGTGGATGAGCAGGCACTGGCACGGATGAAGCCCAGCCAGGAGTGGTTGGACGGCGTCATGGACGAAATGAAAGCCGGTAAAAAGACCGCACCCATCTACAGCATCAACACCGGGTTCGGTTCCCTCGCCGGCCGCCAGGCCTTCGATGAGCCGTCTGACGCCGCGGAGCTGTCCCGCCGCCTGGTTCTCTCCAACGCGGCAGGCGTGGGCCGGTACGTGGACGAGGAAGTGGTGCGGGCGACCATGTTCATCCGCATTGTCAGCCTCACCCAAGGCCATTCGGGCGTTCGGGCGGACATTGTGACGACGCTGACGCAGATGCTTAACCGGGGCGTGTACCCCGCCATCCCGGAATACGGTTCCCTCGGCGCCTCCGGCGACCTCATCCCGTTGGCCCACGTGGCCATCGTTATGTCCCGCTCCCATGCCGGTGAGGACGAAGAACTGGACTCCGGTGAGGCCTTCGTGGACGGAGCAGTGGTGTCCGGCATCGCCGCCATGGCCAACGCGGGGATAGCGCGCCTTCCGCTCGGCGCCAAGGACGGACTGGCACTCCTGAACGGCACGTCTTTCTCCTGCGCCCAGGCGGCCCTTGCACTCTACGACGCGCAGAACCTGCTGGAAACGGCGCAGATCACGGCGGCCATGACCATCGAGGCCCTCATGGGCTTTGGTGATGCCTTTATCGATGAACTCCACCAGGCCCGGGGCCAGCGCGGCCAGATCGAGGTGGCCGCACGGCTCCGCGAACTCCTCGCCGGCAGTGGGCTGGTGGACGGCGACGCCGGCACCGACCCCGTGCGCCAGCCGCCCCAGGACGCCTACTCGCTGCGCTGCATCCCGCAGGTCTTCGGCCCGGTCAAGGACACGCTGGAGTTCGCCGCCGGGATCATCGACAACGAGATCAACGCCGCCACCGACAACCCGCTGATCTTCCCGTCACTGCCGTCCACCCGCACGCTCAAAGCCGTCTCCGGCGGCAACTTCCACGCCGAATATGTCGCCTTCGTAGCGGACTTCATTTCGATTGTGGTCACGGAAATCGGCAACATCACCGAACGCCGGCTGTTCCGGCTCGACGACGGCACGCTGAACCGCGGCCTGCCGGACATGCTGGTGGCCAGCGAACAGATCGGGATGGACTGCGGGTACATGCTGCCGCAGTACCTCGCGGCTGCCCTGGTCTCCGACTGTAAGACGCTCGCCCATCCGGACAGCGTGGACTCCATCCCCACCTGCGCGAACCAGGAAGACCATGTGTCGATGGCCAACAACGCCGGCCGGCACGCGCGTCAGATCGTCACCAACATCGAGTCCGTGGTGGCGGTCGAACTCCTCATGGCCGCGCAGGCCTTGGAATTGCGCATGCGCCTTCCTGCCACGGCCGGCGCCATGCCGGGGGCCGCGAGCCTGGCCGCACTGGCTCTGCTGCGCTCCACGGCCGCCGCCGATGGCCGCCCCATCGACCACCTCAAGCAGGATGTGGTCCTGTACCCACGGCTGCGCAAAGCCGGCGAACTGGTCCACGACGGAGCGGTGGTCACCGCCGTGAACGCTGTGCTTAGCGGAGGCAGCGATGACGCTCCAGGCCGCTGACACTGCCAGGCTCAGCGTGCCCGCGCCGGCCGGAAAAGGCTTCGTCCGCCTCACCGTCAGCGAGGTCCGGCGGGAAGCTGACGGCGTCCTTTCATTGATTCTGTCGGATCCCGACGGTGGTGCGCTGCCGGCATGGGAACCGGGTGCCCACATCGATGTCCTGTTCGCCAATGGGATCCTGCGTCAGTACTCGCTGTGCTCCGATCCGGCCGAACGCTACGAATGGCGCATCGCGGTGCTGCGGGAGCAGTCCAGCCGGGGCGGCTCACGCTACGTCCACGAGTCGCTGAAGGCGGGCGATGTCCTCGACATCCGCGGCCCGAAGAACAACTTCCGCGGCACCCCGGGCTCCGGGGAGAAGGTGTTCATTGCCGGCGGCATCGGAATCACACCGCTGCTGCCCATGATCCGGGCGGCGCACCAAAAGGGGGAGTCCTGGCGTCTGCTGTACCTCGGGCGCGGCTTGCACTCCATGGCTTTCGAAGACGAGTTGGCCGTCCTTGACCCTGCCGGAGAGAAGGTCCGCATCCGTGCCCTGGAGGAATCCGGCCGCACGGACCTGACGGAGTATCTGCGCGGGGCGGGGCTGGCCGGGGATGCCACTGTCTTCACGTGCGGCCCGGAACGGATGCTCGCCGAACTTCGCGCGGCACACACGGACGGTCTGGTGCCGCACCTGCTGTTTGAGGACTTCGGTTCGGAAGACGACGGCGGCGCGGAGCCAGGCGGCGGCCCGGCTGGCGACGATGCCCCGTTCGTAGTGGAAACCGCCGATGGAATGGAAATCGATGTTAAGGCAAATGAGACAATTCTGGACGCCCTGCAAGGTGCCGGAATTCCCGCGTTGAATTCCTGCCGGAAAGGCACATGCGGAACATGCCAAACGGTTGTCTTAGGCGGGATTCCGGATCACCGTGATGAAATTCTCAACGATGAGGAACGGGCCGCAAATGAAACAATGATGATTTGTGTTTCGCGCTGCCGAAGCGAGAGGCTGGTGCTGGACCTTTAGGCCGTCAGGTTTTCAAAGCCCGTGGTTATCGGCCGAACCAAGGGGTTTGCCGACCCAGTGGCCTGGCCTGCCCGCCTCTTGGCCGCTGGCGGGATTCTATTGATCCTTAATTTTCGTGGCCTTTTTCGAATGCCGTATCCGAATTGGCCGGATGCGGCGTCTGTCATTTAATGCTCCTTTGAAATCATGGCGAATAACTTGAGGGACAGGGCATCGTGGGTGGCGGGCGCGCCGGCGGCCCTCCAGCTGCTCCCGGCGGCGGAGCGCGGTGGCGGTGGCCGTTCCTGCGGCGGTCATGAACGTACGTCTGGAGTGGGTCACGCCCAGAGGTAGATCACGGGAAGGCAACGGCAACGGTGCTTTCGGCAGTCCGTTCACGGCCTGTTCACCGGGAGTTGTTGCGGCTTCGACGGCTACTCTGCGGTGGGTGACGCCGGGTCGTCAGCTTCCGGTGCGTCCTGACCGTATTCCGCCGAAATCAGGATGGGCAGGTGGTCCGAGGCGCCGCGCGGGAGGGTTTCCACGCTTTCGATCTCGAGCCCCTGCGACGTCGCGAAGTCGAAGTGGCCCTTGAAGACCTTGTACCGCGTGTACGTCCGCCGGTCGCTGAGCGTCAGGTCGTAACCGGCGTCCTTCATCTGGGCGGTCAGGTACTTGGTGAAGAACGGGTAGTTGAAGTCGCCCACCATCAGCGACAGGCCCCCGCCCATGCTGAGCAGCTCCGCGTGGGCGGCGTGGATCTGGTTCCGCCGCAGCGAGTTCGACGCGGTCAGGGGTGCCGCATGGAAGGACGCGATGACAAGATCATGGTCCGTCTCCTTGTCGATCACCCGGGTGCCGATCAGGCGCTCGTGCGCGGGCGACAGGACGCGGTCATGCAGAGACTTCTTCAGGGCGAATGTCTTGGTCTCATAGGCCGTGAACCGGTCCATCCGGTAATAGATCGCCAAGCCCAGCCGGTTGCCCTTGGTGGCGTCGGCAAGGTGCAGGTTGCCGATGGTTTCCGGGAGATCGTTGGTGTCGCACTCCTGGAGGCACAAAGCATCAATCTCGAAATCGCGGGCCAGATCAACCAGCTCACCACTGGCCTTGTGCTTGCGGAGGTTGTAGCTGATGACTCGAATCAGGGGAGCACCTCTTCGGAGGATAGTCGTGAAAAACCTGATTCCGAGTCTACCCAGTCCGGCGGAACGAGTGGGAGCACCGGCCGCGCGGGTCCGCGGGTTCCTCCGGATGCCTGCAGACTCCGAGTACCTGGAGGACAGCAGCCATAGCAGCGTCTGCGTCTGGAAGGGCCAGGCCGGCTATTACAGCCTCCTGGTGGACGGCCAGCGGAACCAGGATGCGGCCTGGTTCTACGCCGAGCCGACGTCCGAGGCCGAGCACATCAAGGACCATGTGGCCTTCTGGCGGGCGTCCGCGTAGAGGCCTGAGGCACGCCGCAGCAGGGGATAGGGTGGTTTGGGATTCTCTACGATTGATGCTGCGAAAGGGCGGACGTTGACTGCTGAACTACCGGTGCTTGCCGAGGGCGACTTCTATTACGAGGTGCTGGGGGAGGGGCGCTTCCGCTCCACTATCCACGCCCAGGGCGCCTGGAACGAACAGGAGCAGCACATGGCACCCGCGTCCGGCATCATGGCGGACTGCCTGGCCCGGCACGAGCCGCGGGACGACATGCGGATGGCGCGCCTGAGCTACGAGATCCTCGGACTGATCCCCGGCGGCGAATTCGAAGTCACCACCACCACGCTCCGCCCGGGCCGGACCATCGAGCTGCTGCAGGCCGAGCTGGTGGCGGAGGGGCGGGTCGCGATCCGCGCCACGGCCTGGCGGATGATCATGTCCGACACCGCCGCCATCGCCGCCTTTGAGGATCCCCGGATCCCCGCGCCGGAAGGATGCGAACCCTACGACGCCGCGAGCATCTGGCCGGGCGGGTACATCGCCTCGCTGCAGATGCGGATTGCCGAGGGGCACCGCGCCGGCTCCGGCACGGTCTGGCTGCACACCACACACCCGTTGACGGACCAGGCGGACAGCAGCGACCTGGCCCGGCTGATCGGCCTCGTGGACACGGCCAACGGGATCGCCGCGCGCGTCCCGCCGGGCCATGGCAGCTACGCCTTCCCCAACCTTGACCTGCAGATCCACATGTACCGGCGCCCCGAAGGGGAGTGGCTGGGGCTGGACAACGAGGTGTCCTTCGGCACGGACGGAATCGGCCTCACCTCGACGGTGCTGCATGACCTCACCGGTCCGTTCGGCCGCGCGGAACAGATCCTGACGCTGCGGAAGTCCTGACCACCCAAGTGGCTCGCAATAGTTGTCGTTTTCAGTGCTCAAAACGACAACAACTGCGGGTCAGTTGGGGGCCGGGGCCGCCGCCGACGCCGCTCGCCGGGAAATGCTAGTGGAAGACGAGCCAGCCGACCAGCGTGGCCAGGCCGGTCAGGAAGGCACCCCAGACGATGTCCACCACGACGATGACGAGCGGCCAGCTCTTCAGGGTCGCGGCGTTGGTCAGGTCATAGGTGGCGTAGGCGAACGTTCCCAGCGCGGCGCCGTAGCCCAGCGCGGTGAGCCAGCTTCCGCCGTCGAGCGCCGGCTGGAGGGCGAAGAAGACGATCCCGATGATGTACAAGACGTAGAAAACAACGGCGTACCCTAGATGGGGCTTGTCCGCCAGGAGGTGCCCCAGACTCCGCCGGTAGAACTTGCTCATTGACTTGAGCCAGACGGCGTCGATGACGGCGAACGCTGCGGCCACGACGAGGAACTGCAAGATGACCATAAGGGAGCATAACAAGATGTCGGAGGCCCCGGGCGGACCACGCACGCTGACGATCGTCCGGCAGGAGGAGTCCCTCGGTGCCGCCGGGGATCTCGACTTCGCGATCGAACTGCTGCAGAAGGTCAAGGCCGGCGAGGTGGGACCCATGCTGCGGCTCTACCGCCCGGTGCCCACTGTCGCCTTCGGGCAGCGGGACACACACCTTCCGGGCTTCGACGCCGCCGCTCAGGCATGCCGCGAGCTGGGCTTTGAGCCGCTGGTCCGCAAGGCCGGCGGGCGTGCCGCTGCCTACCACCAGGGCACCCTCGTGATCGACCATCTGGAACCGCACCGGGACGCGATCGCCGGCGCCAAAGGACGCTTCTCCTTCTTCGGCGAACTGCTGGCGCAGGCGCTGCGCAGCGCCGGAGTCGACGCCGCCGTCGGCGAGATTCCCGGCGAGTACTGCCCCGGCGAATTCAGCGTCCACGGCCAGGATCCGGAGCATCCGGCCCAACAGGTGAAGCTGATCGGCACCGCCCAGCGCGTCGTGGCCGGCGGCTGGCTGTTCAGCTCGGTGATCGTGGTGGAGAACTCCGCCCCGATCCGCGCCGTGCTGGAAGCCAGCTACGCGGCGCTCGGCCTGGACTGGGACCCTGCCACGGCCGGCGCCGTCAACGACCTCGTCCCGCACCTGGACGTGGACGCCATCGAGGCGGCCGTGATCGACACCTACGCCCGCTACGCGCAGCTCGGCTTCGGAGACTTCGCCAGCCTGCGCGGCTGACCGCGCAGGCCGGCCGTCCGGGCTCAGTGCCCCCGCGCGATCCATTCCTCGAGCTGCGGCGCCTCGGCGCCGACCGTCGTCGTATCCCCGTGTCCGGTCCTCACCACGGTGTCCGCCGGGAGCGTCAGCAGGCGGCTCCGGATGGACTCGATGATGGTGGGGAAGTCGCTGAAGGACCGGCCGGTGGCTCCCGGGCCGCCCTGGAACAGCGTGTCGCCGCTGAAGACGGTGCCCTCGCTTGCCAGGTAGAAGCACGTCGAACCCGGCGAGTGGCCCGGCGTGTGCAGGGCCAGCAGCCGCGCACCGGCGACGTCGAAAGTATCCCCGTCCGCGATCGCGTGGTCAGGTTCGGTGCCCGGGAACACGCGCTCCCAAAGCATCCAGTCCTCACGGTTCAGATGGACCGCTGCGCCGACGCGGTCGCGGACCTCGCCGACGGCGCCGATGTGGTCATCGTGCCCGTGTGTCAGCAGGATGGCGGTGACCTTCCGGCCCGCGACGGCGGCCTCGACGGCAGCCGGGTCGTGCGCCGGGTCGATGATCAGGCATTCCTGGTCGTCGCCGACGATCCAGACGTTGTTGTCGACGTCCCAGGTGCCGCCGTCGAGCGAGAACGTGCCCGAGGTTACCAGCTGCTCGATCTTCAGTGTGCCCCCGGTTCCGGCGCTCACAGTTCAACGACCGAGCGCAGTACCGCGCCGGCGTGCATCTTGTCGAAGGCTTCCTCGATCTGGTCGATCGTGATCCGCTCCGTGACGAAGGCGTCGAGGTCCAGCTTGCCCTGCCGGTAGAGGCTGATGAGCATCGGGAAGTCGCGCGAGGGCAGGCAGTCGCCGTACCAGGAGGATTTCAGCGAGCCGCCCCGGCCGAAGACATCCAGCAGCGGCAGCTCCAGGGTCATCTCCGGGCTGGGAACGCCCACCAGGACCACCGTGCCGGCGAGGTCGCGGGCGTAGAACGCCTGCTTGTACGTCTCGGGGCGTCCGACGGCGTCGATCACGACGTCGGCGCCGAAACCGCCGGTGAGTTCGCGGATCGCCTCGACCGGATCGAGGGCGGAGGAATCCACGGTGTGGGTGGCACCGAATTCCCTGGCGCGTTCGAGCTTCTTGGCGTCGATGTCGACGGCGATGACCGTGGTGGCACCCGCGAGCGCGGCGCCGGCGACGGCCGCCATGCCCACTCCGCCGCAGCCGATGACGGCGACGGAATCGCCCAGCTTGACGTTTCCGGTGTTGATGGCGGCACCCAGGCCGGCCATGACGCCACAGCCCAGCAGCCCGATGGCGGCGGGGTCGGCCTCAGGGTCCACCTTGGTGCACTGGCCGGCGGCCACAAGGGTCTTCGCGGCGAACGCGCCGATGCCCAGGGCGGCGGTGAGCTCGGTGCCGTCCTCGAGGGTCATCTTCTGCGTGGCGTTGTGGGTGTTGAAGCAGTACTGCGGCTCGCCGCGGCGGCAGGCCCGGCACTCGCCGCAGACGGCACGCCAGTTCAGGACCACTCGGTCGCCGGGGGCCACCGAGGTGACGTCCGGTCCCACGGCGCTGACGACGCCGGTGGCCTCATGGCCCAGCAGGAACGGGAAGCCGTCGTTGATGGCACCAAGCTTGTAGTGCAGATCGGTGTGGCAGACACCGCTGGTGAGGATGTCCACCAGCGCCTCACCCGGGCCGGGATCGGGGACCAGGATGGTCTCCACCGTGACGGGCGCTCCCTTGGAGCGGGCTACTACACCTTTGACTTTGTGGACCACGGAAAAGCTCCCTTGAGTACAGTGCGGGAAATGGAGGCAGCGCTATTTGTGACTGTGATCTGTCTATCACACAGCCAGGTCCAAATTCCAGAAGTTGTTGCGCAATGTACAACAGGTTGCACAAACGGCCCTCGGGCGAGACTCAGGCGGCGAGCCTGCTCTTGACCTGTGCCGCGGAAGGGTTGGTGGCCGCGGTGCCGTCCGGGAACAGCACGGTGGGGACGGTGCGGTTGCCTCCGTTGAGCTTCTCCACGAGATCTGCGGTGCCTTCAACTTCTTCGATGTTGATCTCGGTGTAGCCGATACCCTGGGCGTCCAACTGCTTCTTCAGGCGGTTGCAGTAGCCGCACCAGGTGGTCGAAAACATGGTGATGGTGCCGGATTCGGGGGTGAAGTCCACGAAGTTCTCCTCAAAGCTGGTTGACGGTGCCGGGTGACAGCGCCGGTTGCCGACAAAAGTCGGACGTCATTGTCACTAACCGTAACCCGGGGGCCGGTATTCCCGCAGAGGTGGCGGCCGCTACGGGCGTATTACCGTCTCGCCCTCATCAGCAGGTGCCTCGAAGCCGGCGAGGAACTTGTCCAGGTATGCAGGTCCCACCGGCGCCGAGTTCGGTCCCGCGTGCAGCCGGCGCAGCTCCAGCCGCCGGAGGAGCTCATCCCTGGGCACGTCAAGATACACGAGCTGCCATGCAGCGCCGTGGGCGGTGACGAGCTCTTTGTATTCCTCGCGCCGCTGTCTGGACCAGAAGGACAGATCGACGACGATGTCCCGGCCCTCTGCCATGAGCTCCACGAGCCGGATCCGGAGCTGCCGTTCCACCGCCACGGTGAAATCGAAGTATTCGGGGGTGCCGAAGCGTGCCGCCAGCTCCCGGTCCTGACGCCACATCTCCTCGTCGACCGAGAGCCGCACGTAACCTTCGGCCTCAAGGGCCTTGGCGTAGCTTGTTTTTCCCGAGCCGGCCACGCCGCACATCAGGACCACCGTTGACGTTTTGACCATGCGGGGAGTCTAGGGGATACGGCCAGCCGGCGGGTGTCCCGGACTGACGGCCAGGCGGATGACACGGAATCCGTGCGGTGGCATGCTGGTGCCATGTGTGGACGCTACGTGATGGCCCGGGCCGTCGGAGACCTGCTGGCCGAATTCGATGCCGGGCTGGAGGAGGAGTTCGCGATTCCGCCGTCGTGGAATGTTGCCCCGACCGCGGACGTGCCGATCATCCTGGAACGGCTCGTGGACGGAAGCCCGGTCCGGCAGCTGCATATCGCGCGCTGGGGGCTGGTGCCGTCCTGGGCCAAGGACCCGGGCATCGGTTCGAAGATGATCAATGCACGCAGCGAGAGCGTCCTCGAGAAGCCCGCGTTCCGGAAGGCCACCCGGTCCCGGCGCTGCGCCGTCCCGGCGGACGGCTACTACGAATGGAAGGGCGAGGGCCGCAACAAGCAGCCCTATTACGTTCACCCCCGGGACGGGCGCCCCATTGTGTTCGCCGGACTCTTCGAGTGGTGGAAAGACCCTTCCAAGGCCGAGGGGGACCCGGAGCGCTGGATGCTTTCGACGTCGATCATGACCACTGACTCGCCGCCGGAGGGCTACGCCGGGGGAATGCTGGCCGAGCTGACCGCGCTGCACGACAGGGTCCCGCTGCCGATGGGCCGCCAGACCATGGAGACATGGCTGGATCCGCAGGCCGATGACGCTGCCACCCTCGTGGACCTGGTCCGGGCCGGGGCGCACGACGTCGCGGAGGGCTGGACGATCGACGCCGTGGGCACCGCCGTCGGGAACGTGAAGAATGACTCCCCGGAACTCATCCAGCCGGTGGGAAGCCTGTTCTAGCGCGCCGCTGGAGCGCAGGAACGCAGCCCGTAGGGGCGTGGCCGGAAGGAACCATCGATCTGCGCGGACTCCCGTGGTGACGGTGGGCGTCAGAGCGTCACCTTGCCGCCGCCGTCGACCGCCCAGCTGGGGTTGAAGGCGACCTCCCAGCGGTAGCCGTCGGGATCGGCGAAATAGCCGGTGTAGCCGCCCCAGGGCTGGGTCTGCGGCGCCGCGACGATGGTGGCCCCCGCAGACTCCGCTTCGGCCATCACCCAGTCGACTTCCGCCGCGCTGCCCAGATTGTGGCTCAGCGTGATGCACGGAATGCCGGCAGGGGGATCGGTGGCTGCTTCGGCCTGCATCTGCCCGGCGTCCCAGAGCGAGAGGACCAGGCCGTGGTTGGCCTGGATGAAGAGCACCTCGCCGGGGACTTCCCGCTGGACCGGCCATCCGAGGCCGTCAACGTAGAAGCTGCGGGCGGCGTCAACACTGCGGACACCCAGTGAAATTAAGTCGACTCGTGGCTGCATCATTCGATACTGTCATGCACATGTCCACAAATCACGCAGACGACAAGACCGCCCAGGCCGACAGGGAACAGCTCGCCGCCGTGCGGGTGGCTGTTGACGAGGTGGACGAGCAGATTGTGTCCCTGATCGGCCGCCGCGAACGGCTGATCCGGATCGCCGGAACCCTCAAGGCGGACAGCGCCGAGGTGCGTGCTCCCGGCCGGGTGGAGCGGGTGATCGAACACGTCCGCGCCACTGCGAAACAAAAGGACATCGACGTCGACCTCGTCGAAAAGACCTACCAGGCCATGATCGATGCCTTCATCACCCTTGAGCTGGAAGTGTACAAAGCCAGCTCCTAGCAGGGGCCTAGAGGGACTCTTCGACAGGCACGTTGGCCTGGTAGTCCCGGCCGTCACAATCGCTGAAGGCCGTCATGAGGTGGCCCTTGGGGAGGCCAAGCACAGTCGCAATGGGGAAGTTTCCGGTGATGGTGTTCCCCGAGTGTTCCACGCCCTTGAGGTCGAAATTCTCTTCCGTGCCGTCATGGTTGAAGTAGTAGAAGGAAACGGCCTCGCCGTTCACGAACTCAATACCCAGCCTGCGCTGATGGGAATAGTCCGGCCCGGCCGCCAGGAGGCCCACCACGTAGGCGCCTTGCCCCGGGATATTTCCGTCTATATCGAACGTCGCCACCAAGGTTGGATCCTTGGCGGCGATGCTTACATGCTTCAGGAGTGCGTTATGGGAGCTCATGGCTCAATCCTGCTACGTGTGCCAGCGTCCGTCCACCCCTGATCTAGGTTTTGTCCCGGGCCGGGCGTAGACTGGAATCATTCGAAGATATATTCGAACAAGGATTCGGTCGGGGTTTCCCGGGAGGCACTGTGGGCATGTTCAGCGAGTCGGTAGACGTCGTCTGCACACCCTCTGGCGTGCCTCTGAAGCTTGACTGGGCCGGCCGGCACTACACCGTCGGCGCCGAACCGGTCCGCTGGTATGAGCGGCGCCAATGGTGGGCGGAGGAACCGCGGGCCCCGCTGGGGAGCGGCCCCGGGCTGGTGGACCACGAGATCTGGCGGGTCCAGGTGCGCCCGGCTGATCCGTCCCCGGTTGATGGAGCCCCGGCGGAAACCCTCACCCTTGACCTGAGCCGGCACGTCGGCAGCGGCCGCTGGCGGCTGCTGAGGATCCATGACGCCCTCCGTCCCCAGAAAACGGCATGAGCTTCACCCATCTCCACGTCTCCACCGCCTTCAGCGCCCACTACGGGGTCTCCTGGCCGGATGAACTGGCCGCCGCGGCCGCGGCCGACGATGCCACCGCGCTCGCCTGCACTGACCGCGACGGCCTCTACGGGACGGTCAAGCACCTGTTGGCCTGCATGGCTGCCGGACTCGATCCGATTGTCGGGGTTGACCTTGCGGTCCTTGACGACGACGGCGACCTCCGCACCCAGGTGGGCGGACGCGTCGTCGCCCTGGCCCACGGACACAACAACGGCGCCGGTTACCGGGCGCTCTGCCGGCTGATCTCGGACGCCCACGCCCGCACCACCGGTAAGGCCGGGGGAGCGGTGCCCGTGGCCGTGACCCGGGCGGAGCTCGCCTCCCGGACCCTGCATCCGGAGACCCTGCAGCCGGTGCTGACGGTACTGATCGGTCCGGATTCCGACGTCGGCCGTGCGGTGGGCGGGCGGCGCTACCTGCGCCCCCGCACCCTGTTCAAGCGCTGGCTGGATGCCATGCCGCCGGGGACCCTCGCCGCCGAGGTGGTCACGCAACTCAGCACTCCCGGTGAGCCGCTCAGCACAGCCCACGCTGTGCGGATGCTCAAACTCGCCGCGGAACATGGCGTGCCCGCCGTGCTGAGCAATGCCGTGCGGTACGTCGCCGAGGACGGCGCGGCCACCGCGGATGTGCTGGACTCCGCCCGGGCGCTGAAATCCCTGCCCGAACTCTCGGCTGCCCCGCTGCTCCAGCCCAACGGGCAGGGCTGGCTCAAGTCGTCGGCGCAGATGCTGCAGCTGGGCAAAGAGATCATGCATGCCGCCGGGTACGGCGCCGCGGACCTGAAACGGCTGATGGCCCAGACAGAGGCGCTCGCGGACCGCTGCCGGGTGGACCCGGTCACGGACATGGGATGGAAGCAGCCCGTGGTCCCCGAAGCCTCCGTGATCGGAATCGCCGGGGATCCCCTCGTGGAGCTCAGCCAGCGTTGCGAGGCAGGCATCAGCCGCCGCTTCCCCGGGATCGCCGGTAAGCCCGCCGAGGAGCTGCGCGCCAGGCTGGGGCATGAGCTGCGGATCATCGACAGCCTGGGCTTCGCCGCCTACTTCCTGACCGTCGCCGAAGTCTCACGGATGATCCTGGACATGGGCGTCCGTGCCGCCGCCCGCGGCTCGGGCGCGTCCAGCCTGGTCAATTACCTGATCGACGTCAGCCAGGTGAACCCCCTCGAGCACGACCTCATCTTCGAACGCTTCCTCTCCCGTGACCGCGCCACCTTGCCGGACATCGACATCGACGTCGAAAGCGCCGAACGGCACAACGTCTACCGGAAAATCTTTGAGCGCTTCGGGTCCGAACGCGTCACGCTGATGAGCATGCAGAACGGCTACCGCGCTCGCGGCGCCGTGCGGGACGCCGGGCTGGCGCTGGGCATGGACGACGGCGAGATCGGGGACATCGCCAAGCAGCTGTGGCGGTTCTCGGCCCGGAACTTCCGGGAAGCCCTCGTGGAGAAACCGGAGCTGCGGGAATTCGCGGGGAGGGTGGAGCAGCGCGACTTCACCGAGAACCAGCAGCTGGACCTGCTGGTGGACCTCACGGAACGGCTGGACCGGCTGCCGCGCCACATCTCCATGCACCCGTGCGGCGTTATCCTGGGCGACGCCACCCTGCTGGACCGCACGCCCGTTCAGCCCAGCGGCCTGGGGCTGCCGATGAGCCAGTTCGACAAACACGACATGGACCCCATGGGGATGCTCAAACTCGATGTGCTGGGGGTCCGGATGCAGAGCGCCATGGCCTTCGCCGTCCGTGAGGTCATCCGGCTGCACCCCTCCAAGGCCGAGGTGGTGGCAGCAGGGGCGCACCCGGCCGGCCCGGACGGCAGCGGCCCGGACTACATCGCCGCGGACGGGCGCATCGACCTCAACGCTGTCCCGCTCGACGACGAACCCACCTACGAGCTGATCCGCAGCACCCACACCCTGGGGTGTTTCCAGATCGAATCCCCGGGCCAGCGCGAACTCATCGGTAAACTGGCGCCCCGGGATTTCAACGACCTCATCATCGACATCTCCCTCTTCCGGCCGGGGCCGATGAAATCGGACATGGTGCGGCCCTTCCTGGAGCACCGGCACGGCTTCGCGCCGGAGGTCTATCCGCACCCGAAGCTCAAGCCGGTCCTCAAGGAGACGCACGGGGTCACCGTGTTCCATGAGCAGATCCTGAAGACCTTCGACGTCATGACGGAATGCGGGCTGGCGCGGGCCGATGAATTCCGCCGCGCCCTCGGCAACGAGGTTCTGGAAGGCAAGGTGGAGGAGTTCTTCCGAAAGGAGGCCCGTGCCCGGGGGTACAGCCCCGAGGTGGTGGACAAGGTCTGGGGGACGCTGAAGGCCTTCGGCAGCTTCGGCTTCTGCAAGGCCCACGGTGCCGCCTTTGCCGTGCCCACCTACCAGTCCGCCTGGCTCAAGACCCACCACCCGGAGGCATTCCTCGCCGGACTCTGGGAGCACGATCCGGGCATGTATCCCAAGCGGCTCCTGGTGGCCGAAGCCCGGCGGCTGGGGATCCCCATCCTGCCCCTGGACATCAACCGCAGCCAGGCCGAGTACCGGGTGGAACGCGTGGCTGCGGGGCCGGACCGCGGCAAGCTGGGCATCCGGCTGAGCCTGAACGGCATCTTCGGGCTCTCCGGCACCGAGCTGAAGCGGATCGTGGCAGGACAGCCGTATGACTCGCTGGCGGACCTGCGCGCCCGGTCCCGGCTCAGCAAGCCGAGCATCCAGCGGCTGGCCCAGCTGGGTGCCTTCGATTCCCTGCACCGGGCCTCCGGGGGAGCAGCCAACCGTGCCGACCTGGTGCGGCACCTGCAGAACCTGCAGCACCGCCCCCAGCGGAAGGGCATGGAGATCATCGAGGGCCAGCTGGCGCTGCCGCTGGGGGACATTGAGCTGAAAAACCTGAAGGCGGAGCTGCCCGCGCCCAGCATGGTGGATAACGTCCGGGCGGAGCTGGACCTGATGGCCGTTGACGTCAGCGAACACCTGATGACCAGCCACCGTCCCCTGCTGGACCGCCTCGGGGTCACCACCGCGGACAAGCTGCTGGGGCTGCGCAACGGCACCGAGGTGCTGGTCGCCGGTGTCCGGGTCGCCACCCAGACTCCGCCCATGCGGGGCGGCCGCCGGGTGGTCTTCATCAGTGTCGACGACGGCACGGGCTGCGTGGATTCGGTCTTCTTCCATGAGGCCCAGGAGCTGGCAGGACCGCTGCTGTTCGGCACCCGGCTGCTGCTGATCCGGGGCACCACCCGGCGGACCGGGCCGCGGGGGATCAGCATCAGTGCCAGCATGGCGTGGGACCTCAGCCGCACCGGGACGCTGCCGTTCCCCGAGCCTGTTTCCGGCGCCCCCGCCTACACCGGGCCGGAACTGCCGGGCCCGCTGGACGGAATCAGCCGGAATCTTGAAATCACCGGGCTGGGTGGCTGAAGCGCGGCGCCGCTGGCGCCGCGCGGGGAGGCTGAGCACCGCGCCGCTGGCGCCGCGCGGGGAGGCTGAGCACCGCGCCGCTGGCGCCGGGCGGGCTGCTGCACCCGGCGCCGCGCCGCCGTCGTGCGTTGGTTGGCCCATCCGGAACCCGATAACATGGACGAGGCTGGCTGTGGTCCCCGTACGCCACAAGCTACGAAGCCTTAACCTTGAATAGGAGACACCCGTGTCAGATGCCCAGCAGATCACCCTTCTCGTCGATGGCGAAGAGACCAAGGTGGCTACCGGGACCACCGGCGCGGAACTCTTTTTTGAGCGCCGCGACGTCGTTGTGGCCCGCGTGAACGGCGCTCTGTTGGATCTGGACCAGCCGCTGCCCGAAGACGCCACGATCGAGGGCGTCACCATCGGCTCCCCGGACGGACTCAACGTCCTGCGCCACTCCACGGCGCACGTCATGGCCCAAGCCGTGCAGCAGCTGCGCCCCGACGCCAAGCTCGGCATCGGCCCCTACATCACGGACGGCTTCTACTTCGACTTCGACGTCGAGGAGCCGTTCACGCCGGAGGACCTGCGCCAGCTGGAAAAGATGATGCAGAAGATCATCAACCAGAACCAGAAGTTCGTCCGCCGGGTGGTGAGCGAGGACGAGGCCCGCGAGGCGATGAAGGACGAGCCCTACAAGCTCGAACTGCTGGGCAAGAAGAACAACGCCGCCGATGCCGGGGAGGGCGTCAACGTCGAGGTGGGCGCCGGCGACATCACCATCTACGACAATGTGGACCGCAAGAGCGGCGACAGCGTCTGGTGCGATCTGTGCCGAGGCCCGCACCTGCCCAACACCAAGCTCATCTCCAACGCCTTCGCCCTGACCCGGTCATCGGCCGCCTACTGGCTGGGCAACCAGAGCAACCAGCAGCTGCAGCGAATCTACGGCACTGCCTGGCCCACCAAGGAAGCCCTCAAGGCCTACCAGGAGCGGATCGCCGAGGCTGAGCGCCGCGACCACCGCAAGCTTGGCGCCGAACTGGACCTGTTCTCCTTCCCGGACGAACTGGGCTCCGGCCTGCCAGTGTTCCACCCCAAGGGCGGCATCATCCGCAAGGCCATGGAGGACTACTCCCGCCAGCGGCACGTCGACGCCGGGTATGAGTTCGTCTACACCCCGCACATCACCAAGGGCCACCTCTACGAGGTCTCCGGCCACCTGGACTGGTACCGGGACGGCATGTTCCCGCCGATGCACATCGATGCGGAACTGAACGAGGACGGCACGGTCCGCAAGCCCGGCCAGGACTACTACCTGAAGCCGATGAACTGCCCCATGCACAACCTCATCTTCCGCGCCCGCGGACGGTCCTACCGCGAGCTGCCGCTGCGCCTCTTCGAATTCGGCTCCGTGTACCGCTACGAAAAGTCCGGCGTGGTGCACGGCCTCACGCGCGTGCGGGGCATGACACAGGACGACGCCCACATCTACTGCACCCGCGAGCAGATGAAGGATGAGCTCACCACCACGCTGAACTTTGTCCTCGGCCTGCTCAAGGACTACGGCCTGGACGACTTCTACCTGGAACTGTCCACCAAGAACGAGGACAAGTTCGTAGGCGAGGATGCCGCCTGGGACGAAGCCACACGCACCCTGGCCGAGGTGGCCGAAGCCTCGGGCCTGGAACTGGTGGCGGATCCGGGCGGAGCGGCGTTCTACGGCCCCAAGATCTCCGTGCAGACGAAAGACGCCTTGGGACGCACTTGGCAGATGTCGACGATCCAGCTGGACTTCAACCTGCCCGAGCGCTTCGAACTCGAGTTCCAGGCCGCCGACGGCACCCGCCAGCGCCCGGTCATGATCCACCGCGCGCTGTTCGGATCGATCGAACGTTTTATGGGGGTCCTGACCGAGCACTACGCCGGCGCCTTCCCGGCGTGGCTGTCCCCGGTGCAGGTGGTCGGCATTCCGGTGGCCGAGGCGTTCAACGATTACATGTTCGACGTCGTGGACCAGCTCAAGGCCGCGGGCATCCGCGCCGAGGTGGACATTTCCTCGGACCGTTTCCCGAAGAAGATCCGCACGGCCAGCAAGGACAAGATCCCGTTCGTGCTGATTGCCGGGGGAGACGACGCCGAGGCGGGCGCCGTGTCCTTCCGCTTCCGCGACGGCAGCCAGGACAACGGCGTGCCGGTGGCCGAAGCTGTCCAGCGGATCGTCGACGCCGTCCGCAACCGGACCAGCTAGCGGAAACGGAAGGGCAAGGCGTGCAGGAGACCACAGGGGCCGGTCCGGAATATCCGGGCGACGACGCAGTGACGGACGACTTCGGCCTGGCCGGAGTTCCGGACGCTTTCCAGCGCCTGTGGACCCCGCACCGGATGGCGTACATCAAGGGCGGCCAGCACCAGTTCAAGAACCCGGACGATTGCCCGTTCTGCGTCGCGCCCGGGCGCAGCGATGATGAATCGCTGATCGTGTACCGGGGCCGGACCAGCTACGTGGTGCTGAACCTGTTCCCATACAACCCCGGCCACCTGCTCATCTGCCCGTACCGGCACGTGCCGGACTACACGGACCTGACCGTGGAGGAAACGGCGGAATTTGCCGAGCTGACCCAGACGGCCATGCGCGTGCTGCGCAAGGTCGCCAACCCTTCCGGCTTCAACATCGGCATGAACCAGGGCGTGACCGGCGGGGCCGGGATCGCAGGCCACCTGCACCAGCACGTGGTGCCGCGCTGGGGCGGGGACGGCAATTTCTTCCCCATCATTGCCCAGACGAAGGCCATCACGCAGACTCTGGGCGAGGTCCGCCAGCAGGTGGCGGAGGCGTGGCCCCAGGAGTCGGATCCGCAGGCAACTGACAGCGCGCGGGAGACTTCCGCCAGGGAGCCAGATGCTGAATAGGCACGCGCGCGGCTTCTTCACCGCGCTGTTCTCCCCGCTCGCCCGCTGGCTGCTGAGGATCGGTGTCTCCCCGGACGCCGTCACCGTCGTCGGCACCCTCGGCGTCGTCGTCGGTGCCCTCGTGTTCTACCCGCTGGGGCAGCTCTGGTGGGGGACCCTCTTCATCACGGCGTTCATCTTTTCCGACGTCATTGACGGCATCATGGCGCGGATGCAGCAGCGCGAAGGGCGCTGGGGCAACTTCCTGGACTCCACCCTGGACCGGGTGGCGGACGGCGCGCTGTTCGCCGGCGTCGCCGTCTGGTTCTTCACCGGCGGCGCGGACACGCCGATCGCGGTTGCCGCCCTCGTCTGCCTCGTGCTGGGGATGGTGGTCTCCTACGCCCGGGCCAAGGCCGAAGCCCTGGGCTTCCACGCCAACGTCGGCGTCGCCGAGCGCGCCGAGCGGCTCGTCTCCGTGCTCGTGGTCACCGGGTTCACCGGCCTTGGCCTGCCAAGCGTGGTGCTCTTCGTGACGCTGTGCCTGCTGGCATTGGCCAGCCTGATGACGGTGGTGCAGCGGATCGTTGCCGTACACCGCCAGTCGCTCGACGAAACCGAAGGCACCGCCACCGAACAGGCCGCCTGACGGCCTCTGTGCCCCGGCCGCGGCGCGTGTAACCGGAATTCAGACGTGTCGCAGCCGGGGGCTAGTATTAGCACTACCGGCCAATGGATCCGGTAATCCGGTGTGTGCGAGAACGGCATCTGTGTGCCGCCTGCACCCCGGCGAGGTCATCTATCTACCCATAGGGGTTTTTGTGTCTACACCTGATGTAAGCAGCGAAGCCGGCGCGTCCGCCAAGAACGTCACGGGCAGCAACCGCGTCAAGCGCGGTATGGCTGAGATGCTCAAGGGCGGCGTCATCATGGACGTCGTCAACGTCGAGCAGGCCCGCATCGCCGAGGATGCCGGTGCCGTGGCCGTCATGGCGCTGGAACGCGTTCCCGCCGATATCCGCGCCCAGGGCGGCGTGTCCCGCATGTCCGATCCGGACATGATCGAGGCGATCATCGCGGCCGTCTCCGTGCCGGTCATGGCGAAGGCCAGGATCGGCCACTTCGTCGAGGCCCAGATCCTGCAGTCGCTCGGTGTGGACTACATCGATGAGTCCGAGGTATTGACCCCGGCTGACTACACCAACCACATCGACAAGTGGAACTTCACGGTTCCCTTCGTCTGCGGCGCCACCAACCTCGGTGAGGCCCTGCGCCGCATCAACGAGGGCGCGGCCATGATCCGCTCCAAGGGCGAGGCGGGCACCGGTGACGTCTCCAACGCCACCACCCACATGCGCCAGATCCGCGCCGAGATCAAGAGGCTGGCCGGACTGGCCGAGGACGAGCTCTACGTTGCCGCCAAGGAACTGCAGGCCCCGTACGAACTGGTCAAGGAAGTTGCCGCCACCGGCAAGCTCCCCGTGGTCCTGTTCACCGCGGGCGGCATCGCCACCCCGGCCGACGCCGCGATGATGATGCAGCTCGGCGCCGACGGTGTGTTCGTCGGCTCCGGCATCTTCAAGTCCGGCAACCCGGCCCAGCGTGCCGCCGCCGTCGTGAAGGCCACCACCTTCTTCGACGACCCGGACGAGATCGCCAAGGCCTCCCGCGGCCTGGGCGAGGCCATGGTCGGCATCAACGTGGACGAGATCCCGCAGCCGCACCGCCTCGCCGAGCGCGGCTGGTAGTTCGCGCCTTTGGGGGCGCCGGACGGCGCTGATCCTCTGCGTGCTATTCCCCGCGCCTTGTTGGCAGCTGAGAGGCTGCTCGGGGCGCGGAGCCCCTTTTTACGCACGCTGCCGGATCACACCGTCCTTCGCCTTGCGCTCCTGATTGAACGAGTCCGGCCCGTCACCTCTCCAGGTGGCGGGCCGGCGTCGTTTTTTGGGTCAGTCGAGGCCGCGGCGCTTCAGCAGCGGCCCGAGATCCGCGTCCCGGCCGCGGAAGGTGCGGAAGGATTCCAGCGGGTCGCGGCTGTTGCCGCGGGAGAGCAGCTCGGCGCGGAAGAAATCACCGTTGGCCCGGCTGAGCCCGCCGTTTTCCTTGAACCACTCCACCGTATCGGCGTCCAGCACTTCGCTCCAGATGTAGGAGTAGTAGCCCGCGGCGTAGCCGGCTCCGGCGAAGATGTGCTGGAAGTAGCCGGTGCGGTAGCGCGGCGGGATCAGGCTGTGCGCCACTCCGGCCGCTGCCAGCGCCTTAGCCTCGAATTCCAGTGCGTCTTCGGGAACCTCGGAGCCGTCCAGGACATGCCAGGCGAGATCCAGCAGGGCCGCACCCAGGTATTCGGTGGTGCCGAAGCCCTCGCCCCAGAGCCGGGCGGCGTCGAGTTTGTCCACGAGCTCCTCCGGCAGTGCTTCACCGGTGGCGTAGTGGCGCGCGTAGTTGGCCAGGACCTCCGGCCACATGATCCACATCTCGTTGACCTGCGAGGGGTACTCCACGAAGTCCCGCGGCACGGACGTGCCGGAGAACCGCGGGTAGGTTACGGAGGAGAACAGCCCGTGCAGGGCATGGCCGAACTCGTGGAAGGTGGTGCGGAGCTCGTCGAGCGTCAGGAGCGTGGGCTCGCCGGCCGGCGGCTTGGAGATGTTGAGGTTGTTGATCACCACGGGCCGGGCGTTCAGCAGCCCGGACTGTTCCACGAGGGAGTTCATCCAGGCCCCGCCGCGCTTGGATTCGCGGGTGTAATAGTCGCCCAGGAACAGGCCCAGTTCCGTGCCGTCCGAGTTCCTGACTTCCCAGACCCGCACGTCCGTGTGGTAGCCGGTGAGGTCGCTGCGTTCGTGGAAGGTGATGCCGTAGAGGGCGTTGGCGGCGAAGAACACACCGTCGTTAAGGACGCGGTCCAGCTCGAAGTAGGGGCGCAGGGCCGGCTCGTCCACGGCATACCGTTCGCGCTTGACCTTGGCCGAGTAGAAGGCCCAGTCCCAGGCCTCGAGCGGGTGCCCGGCGACCTCGGCCAGTGCCTCGGCCTCGGCGTCGGCGTTCCGCACGGCGGCGGGGGCCAGCCGGTTTATCATGGCCTGCACGGCCGCGAAATCGGGGGCGGTCTGCCGGTCCACGGTGAGCTCGGCATAGTTGGCGAAGCCCAGGAGCGCGGCCTTCTCGGCGCGGAGCCTGACCATCTCCTTGACCAGGTCCAGCACATCGAGGCTGCCGCCGCCGCTGCCCCGGCCGATGGAGGCCTCGTAGAGCCGCCGGCGGACGTCCCGGTTTTCCAGGGCTGCCAGCGCCGGCTGGTTGCTGGGCTGGATGAGGGTAAGCAGGAACTTGCCCTCGTGTCCGGTGTTCCGGGCTGCCTCCGCGGCGCTGGCGACGTCGTCGGCAGGGAGTCCGGCGAGCTCGGCCGCGTCGTCCAGGAGCAGGGAGGCGGACTTCATTCCTTCCTTGACGCGCTGGCCGAACTCGGTGCCAAGGCGGGAGAGCTCCGCGTTGACGGCCTTGAGGCGCTCCTGCCCCGCCGCGTCCAGTTGGATGCCGGACTGGCGGAACTCCTTGAGGTACTCGTCGACGAGTCGGCTGGATTCGGGGTCGAGCTTGTCAGTGTTGATGGCGGCGAAGCGCTCGAATAGGCCCCGGTTTAGGTAGACAGCGTCCTGATGGGCCGAGAAGAGCGGGGACAGTCGGGTCTCCAGCTCACGGATCGTGTCCGAGGCGTCGGCGGAAACGAGAGTGAAAAACGACGCCGCCGCCCGCTGCAGCAATTGGCCGGACCGCTCCATCGCCAGGGCCGTGTTTTCGAAGGATGCCGGCCCGGGGCTCTCGACGATCGCGTGGATCTCCGCCAGGTGCTCGGCGAGGCCGGCTTCGACCGCTTCGGCGTAGTGCTCGTCGTCGATCACCGCGAACGGCGGCAGGCCGAACGGCAGGGTGCTGGGGCTCAAAAGGGGGTTGGTCATGAAATAACTCTTTCATGTGGGCGATGGGTTCTCAACGGTGCCGGCGGCGTTCTTGTGATGGAGCCCTAAGCTTGGGCAGCATGGAGACATTGAAAGAACGACGGCGTACCGTCGCGACGCACCGAGCCGAACTGGCAGTGTTTGAGTACGGCCCGGAACCGGGCCCGGATGTGCGGACGCTGCTGCTGGTACACGGCTACCCGGACAATCATCAGATGTTCCTGCCGGCCATCCGGGACCTCGCCCGGACCCACCATGTGGTTGCCTACGACACCCGGAACGCGGGCGCGTCCGTCGTCGTCGAGACCCCAGGTGACTTCACGCTGAAGACGCTGGTGGATGACGTGTTCGCCGTGCTGGCAGCCGTGGGCGCTGCGGACGTGCATCTCGTGGGCCATGACTGGGGGTCGATCAGGGCTGGGCCACCGTGCAGGATCCGCGGGCCGGGGGCCGGATCGGCCGATACACCAGCATCTCCGGCCCGGATCTGCGGCATTTTGCCCGCTGGATGCGGAGCCGGTATTCGCGTCCCCGCGCCTGGCCGCAGCTGGCCGGGCAACTGGCCCGCAGCTGGTACATCGCCGCGTTCCTCGTGCCGAAGCTGCCGGAGGCCGCCTGGCGCCTGTTCCTCACCGGGCGGTACGAACAGACGGCCAAGCGCGACGTCGGCAGTGACCCCGTCCGCGGGCTGGCACTTTACCGCACCAATTTCTTGTCGGGCGGGAACTGGCCGGCCGGGAGCCGGGTGACCATTCCCGTCCAGGTGGTGGTGCCGCTCAAGGATCCCTTCCTGTCGCCGGACCTCGTGGAGGGGCTGGATTCGTGGGTGGACGACCTTACGGTGATCCGGGTGAACGGCGGCCACTGGTGGCCCGCCTCCCGGCCTGCGGAGTTCGCAGAACTGCTCCGCGGAAGCCACGTCGGCCGATGATCCTGCCCGGGTCCGGCCGGCCGGTTCTCGGCCGCCGCGGCGTAATTTGCGGATCCCTCGTGGGTCCTCGACGCACCGTGGCACCACGATCCGCGCTGGCCGCAGTCACCAAGCCTCCTGTGGCCCGAGGACCGGGCGTGGGTCCTGGTTACGGAGATCGATTTCGATTCGGCGGAGTCTTACGTACGTGCCAGCTCGAGCATGCTGGCCCGGTCGCGGCGGTACATGGCGGCGTGATCGGCGAACTCGGCACGTCCGGTTGCCGTGACGTGGCCGTCGGTGAAATCGGCGAGCTCGCCAAGCCTTTCCGCGAGGATTTCAAAAACGTCCCGGTGCTCAAAGTGCATGCCGTAAGCGTCGATCAAGGCATCGAGACGACCCCGTCGTTCGTTCTCGTCCGGCGCTGCGTCGCCCCCATTTTCTCCCAAAGGCACGAGCCGGTAGGCCAGGAAGGCAAAGTCCCAGACCCGGGGGCCAGGCGAGGCTGTATCGAAGTCGATGAGCCCGACGAGATGGCCCTTCTGGAACACCATGTTGTAGGGCGAAACGTCGTTGTGGCACACGACTTCTGCAGGCTCGTGAGTGGGCAATTGCCAATGGACGTCGGCCGCGGCAAGCTCCGCGCTTGCCTCGTGGATGCGTCGAAGGAGCGCTCCGGCGTCGTGCAAGACAGACGGACTCCATACCCATTCCGGAAGCGGGTAGTGCGCAGCGTCGCCGGGAAGATAGCTGAGCACTTCCCGTCCACGCCCGTCCATTCCGAGGGTCTCGGGGACTTCTGTGATTCCGGCGGATCGTAAGGTATTGAGCAAGGCGTGCACCGCGGGCGTCCATGGCCCTGCGCCCCGGCGGACTGTCTGACCAATGCGTGTCACGGCCGTGGAATTACCGCCCGCCAGAACTTCTTCTTCTTCTTGATTCACAGCACCACGCTAACCTGTGCGCAAGTGCGCCCGCACCCCGGTCGAAATCGAATTGTGGCTAACCGGGCACCGGAGCGCCCACCGCTGCATTTCTGATGCTGCCCCTCCTGCAGCAATTCCATGAAATCCCCCAAGGCGGAAATACCATTCCAGTTTCGGGCACGGATCGCAGAAAGGCCGGGCCGGAGACCAGCTCAAGGGGCGGCGACGAGCTCTATTTCGAACCCGTCGGAATTCACCAGGTAGGCAGCATAATGTCCGGGGCCGCCGGCATTCGGAAACGTCTCCGGAAACAACGGATTCCAGCCGTGCTTCGGGCTCTCGCCCGCCAACGATTCCACCCGCTGTCGGCTCCCGGCGTGGAATGCCAGGTGATTGAGCCCGGGCGCGGTGCGTTGATGCTCACGGCTGCTCAGGTCCGGTGACTCTTCGACCACTATGTAGGTCTGGCCCCGGCGCCAGCTGATTCCGTGGGACCAGGTCTGGAAGGTCTCATATCCCAGGCTGGTCAGGATCCATCCCCATTCCGCCTTGGCGCGCACCAGGTCTGGCACCCACAGCTCGACATGGTGCAAGGCACCTTCGGAATCACCGCTCACGTCCTGAGTCGCTGTCAGCGCGGCCGGCGGGCCGCGTGTTCGCGGGCGAGGACCGCGTAGGAGTCATCAGGGGTGCCGGGGGAGAAGCTGCCGTACTTGCGTTCGACGGCGGTCCGGATCAGGAAGTCTGCCAGTGCCGGGTTCTTGGGCAGCAGCGAGCCGTGCAGGTAGCTCGCCACGATGTTCCGGTAGCGGGCGCCTTCCTGGCCGTCGTTGCTGTTGTTGCCGGTGCCCTTGGCCGTGGATCCCAGCGGTGAGACGCCTGGCCCGAGCGTGGTCTGGCCGCTGTGGTTCTCGTACCCGAGGATGCTGCCGAATTCCGGGGAGGACACCGCGACGTTGCCGATCAACCGCACTTCGGTACCGTGCGTTTCCACATCCAGGATGCCGATTCCCGGAATGACCGAACCCAGCCGGGTCTTGAAGAACTTCCCGAACAACTGGTACAGCCCGCAGATCACGAGCATGGGGGTGCCGTCCTCGGCCAGCTCCCGCAAGGTGGATTCCCGGGACAGCAGATCGTCCTTGATCACGAGCTGTCCGCTGTCCTGGCCGCCGCCGCCGAGGATCAGGTCCACGTGTGCGGGGAAGTCGTCGCCGACGTTGTATTCGAGCAGTTCCGGCGTATAGCCGTGCCAGCGCAGGCGCTGGGCGAGGACCAAGGCGTTGCCCCAGTCTCCGTAGATATTCATGTCGCGCGGATAGAGCTGCAGGACCCGGATGGTTCCCTTGCTGGGCGCAGCCAGTTCCTCGGGCGGCAGTTCGTGTCCGTAGGAGAGCCCGTGTCCGGACTGCCGTCCGGTCTGCCCGGACGAAGGCTGGGGGGTCATGAGACCACCTCCACTGTGGTGATTTTGGCTAGCTCGCGGCGGATGGCCAGCATGGCTGTGTAGGTGCAGAAGATCCGTTTCGGTTTGCCCTTCGCGCCGCGGATGAAGGCAGCCAGTGCGGGCGCGATGTCGGTATCGACGGCGCCGATGGGGACGTCGTCATACTGCAGCCGGAGGGCCATGTCGTAGGCCCGCGAGCCGCTCAGCTGGTCCGCGCCCTCCTCACGGAGGGTGTCGAATTCGACGTCCCAGAGCCAGGACATGTCCCGGCCGTCTGCATAGTTGTCGTTGATCGCGATCATGGTGGCGTAGCCCGCGGCAGGGAAGGACTTCAGGCCGAGCCGGAAGCCGCTGGGGTTCTTCACCAGCACCAGTTCCAGCGGCAGGCCGTCGACCACGAGGCTTTCGCCGCGGCCGAACGCCGGCGCTACACGGGACAGCGCCCTGAGCAGGCCGTCGTTATCTGCCACAGCCGTCTTTCCTTGACCGGCGTCCCTGACCGCGATGGCCCGGGCCAGGGTCAACGCGGCGGCCGCGTTGAAGATGTTGTAGACACCGCGCAACAACATCGCGGTGGTGACGGTGACGCCGTCGTACTCAAAGTCCGCATTATCGGCACCGACCCGGCGCAGCACGACGTCGGCGTGCGGCTTCGCGGGGGCAGGAGGCACCGGGCTGCCGGGGGCCGCCCGCAGCTCGTCGTCGTTCGGGAAAGTGCTCAGCAGCGAATCATCGAGGCCGAAGTAGAGGACGTCGGGGCCGTTCAGGGTGTCTGTTTTGTGCGTGTCTGTTTTGTGCGTGCCTGTTTTGTGCGTGTCCGCGGTAAGCGTTTCCGCGATTCGGGCCACGCGGGGGTCTTCCCGGTTCAGCACAACGGTCCCTGTGGTCTTGGAGGCAACATGCTGCAAGAGCTCCGCGGTCTTGTCGATCTCCCCGAAGCGGTCCAGCTGGTCGCGCAGGACATTCAGCAGGAGGCTGTAGCGGGGTGGCACCTGGTTGACGAAGTGCACGGCGTGGGCCTCGTCCAGTTCCAGCACCGCGACGTCCGCCCTGAGCCGGCCGCGCCAGTCCACCTCGCCGAGCAGCGCCGCGGCGACGCCGCGGGTGAAGTTGCTGCCGGTGCGGTTGGTGAAAACCGTCAGGCCCTGGCTTTCCAGCAGCTCCACGACCATCTTTGTGGTGGTCGTCTTGCCGTTGGTACCGCTAACGACGGCGACGCCGAGAGGCAGCGTGGACAGTGTCCTCCGCATGAAAGCGGGGTCGATTTTCTCGACCACCAGACCGGGAAGGGCAGAGCCTCCGCCCCAGAGCCGGGAGACCCGGCGGACGAGCTTGCCGAGCGGAACACTGAAGTAAAACATGCTTTGTAATATATCCCAGCGGCGGCATGAAAGCCTGCCGGGCGGCGGAGCCGGTGCAGTTCGGGAAAGCCCGGCGCACTATGCTGGTCGAATGACCAACCCCCCTTCTGCGCTTCCTTCCCGCGCGGGTGCAGGCCTGCGGATAGGTGTCCTTTCCCTCCAGGGCGATTTCCGCGAACACCTGCACGCGGTGGAGGATGCCGGCGCCACCGGCATCGGAGTACGCCGCCCGTCCGAACTCGACGGCCTCGACGGCCTCATCATTCCGGGCGGCGAATCGACCACCATTGACAAACTGTCGAGGATTTTCGGCCTCCGGGAACCGCTGTGTGACAGCATCCGGGGCGGGCTGCCGGTCTACGGTTCCTGCGCCGGCATGATCCTGCTGGCGAACGAGATCGCCGACCCGGCCAGGGACCTCGCCGGGAATCCGCAGCAGACCTTCGGCGGCCTGGATATCACGGTCCGCCGCAACGCCTTTGGCCGGCAGCGGGAATCCTTCGAGACGGACCTCGATTTCAAGGGACTGGAATTCAGCGCCACGGAGCACGGCGTGCCCCCCGTCCATGCCGTCTTCATCCGCGGACCCTGGGTTGAGCGGGTGGGGGATGGTGTGGAGGTCCTCGCCATGGTGGAACCGTCCAGGGCGGGCCACCCCGAGTCGCTGGACGGGACGGCTAGAATTGTTGCTGTGCGTTCCGGCCAGCTGCTGGCCACCTCCTTCCACCCCGAAGTGACGGGGGAGAAGCGCGTGCATGAACTGTTTATCCGAATGATCAGAGGAGAAGCATAAAGCATGTCAGGCCACTCCAAATGGGCGACGACCAAGCATAAAAAGGCCATCCTCGACAGCCGCCGGGCCAAGTCGTTCGCCAAGCTGATCAAGAACATCGAAGTTGCAGCGCGCATGGGCGGACCGGACCTCGCCGGCAACCCCAGCCTGGAGTTGGCGGTCACCAAGGCCAAGAAGACCTCGGTCCCCGCTGACAACATCGACCGCGCCATCAAGCGCGGCGCCGGCCTCACCGGCGAAGTCGTGGACTACACCGAAATCATGTACGAATGCCGCGGCCCGCAGGGCTCGGCGCTGCTGATCGAGTGCCTCACGGACAACAAGAACCGCGCCGCCTCGGAAGTCCGCCTCGCCATCTCCCGCAACGGCGGCACCATCGCCGATCCCGGTTCGGTCAGCTACCTCTTCTCCCGCAAGGGCGTCGTGTCCCTGCCGAAGAACGGCCTGAGCGAAGACGACGTGCTGATGGCCGTCCTCGACGCCGGCGCTGAGGAAGTCAAGGACAACGGCGACAGCTTCGAGATCCACTCCGAGCCGACCGACCTCCAGGCCATCCGGGATGCCCTCAAGGAAGCCGGGATCGAGTACGACACCGATGAGGCCGAGTTCGTGCCGTCGATGGAGGTGCCGCTGGACCTCGACGCCGCCAAGAAATTCATGAAGCTCGTGGACGCCCTCGAGGAACTCGACGACGTCCAGAACGTCTACAGCAACGCCGACCTCAGCGACGAAGTGCAGGCCGCACTGGAAGCCGAGTGACCCTTCGCGTCCTCGGCGTCGATCCGGGCCTCACCCGCTGCGGGATCGGCGTCGTGGACGTTGAGAAGAACCGCCGTGCCACCATGGTGGCCTTCGGCGTCGTCGGAACCTCTCCGGAGGAAAGCCTCGACCAGCGGCTGCTGGTCATCGCCACCTCGATCGATGACTGGCTGGACAAGTACGAACCGCACGTCCTCGCCGTCGAGCGCGTCTTCTCCCAACTCAACGTCAGCACCGTGATGGGGGTCGCGCAGGCCTCCGGTGTGGTGATCGCCGCGGCCGCACGCCGCGGCATCCCGGTGGCGCTGCACACGCCGTCGGAGGTCAAGGCCGCGGTTACCGGCAGCGGCACGTCCAACAAGGACGCCGTCACCAAACTGGTCACGAAGATTCTCCGCCTTGACGCCCCTCCGCGGCCGGCCGACGCCGCCGACGCCCTGGCGCTTGCCATCACCCATGCGTGGCGGGCCGGCAGCGGAACTTCCAACAAGGGCGCAGTCAGCACAGGACCGGGCGGCCAGTCGTTGACCCCGGCCCAGCGTGCCTGGGCGGACGCCGAGGCCAAAGCGCGCCGTGCGCGTTGAATGTCCGACTGTGCCGGCGTGGAGCTTGGTAGGGTATTCGTAGATATGTTCGGATAGCCGGTTCTTCCGGTTTATATTGTCAGCTATATTGTCAGCTGTATTTTCGCTGTAAACCCAGGAGCCCGGCTTTGATCAGTTTTCTCCGCGGAACCGTAGCGCACGTCGGCCTGTCCTCGGCAGTGATCGACCTCAACGGCGCCGGTATGAGCGTGAACGCCACACCGCAGACCCTCAGCAGCCTGCGGGTGGGTGAGGAGGGGAAGCTCTTCACGTCGTTGATCGTCAGGGAGGACTCCCTCACCCTGTTCGGTTTCGGCAGCGACGACGAACGCGAGGTGTTTGACGTCCTGCTCAGTGTCAGCGGCGTCGGGCCCCGGCTGGCGTTGGCGGTGCTGGCCGTGCACGAACCCGAGGCCATCCGCGTCGCCGCCCACTCCGGCGATGGCAAGTCCTTCACCAAGGTGCCCGGGATCGGGCCTAAGGTCGCCGGGCGCATCGTGCTGGAACTGGCCGGCAAGCTGGTGCCGCACGGGACCGCAGGCGCCACGGCCCCGGCAGTATCCGCGGAAGCGGTCTGGAAGCCGCAGGTCGTCGCTGCCATGACGAGCCTCGGCTGGTCCGAAAAGGACGCCACCGCCAGCATCGACAAATCCCTGGCGGATTCCCCCGAGCTGGCAGACAAGGGCAACGTGGCGGAAATCCTTCGCGCCACCCTCCGCTGGCTGGGCCAGGACGGCGCCCGCGCCGGGAACAGGGTAGGCGCCCGTGGCTGAGCCGTCGCTCGTCGCCGGGGGAGAGGAGCCGGAGGAGCGGGTCATCGAGGCCGCGCTCCGGCCCAAGAACCTGCACGACTTCGTCGGCCAGCACCGGGTCCGCAAGCAGCTCTCCCTGGTGCTGGAGGCCTCCCGCATGCGCGGACGCAGCGCCGACCACGTGCTGCTCTCCGGACCTCCCGGGCTGGGCAAGACCACGCTTTCGATGATCATCGCGGCCGAAATGAACGCCCCGCTGCGGATCAGCAGCGGTCCTGCCATCCAGCACGCCGGCGACCTCGCCGCGATCCTGTCCTCCCTCTCGGAGGGCGAGGTCCTTTTCCTCGACGAGATCCACCGGATGTCCCGGCCGGCCGAGGAAATGCTCTATATGGCGATGGAAGACTTCCGCGTCGACATCGTCGTCGGCAAGGGTGCCGGCGCCACTGCCATCCCGCTCGAACTGCCGCCTTTCACCCTGGTGGGCGCCACTACCCGCGCCGGCCTCCTGCCCGGGCCGCTCCGCGACCGCTTCGGCTTCACCGGACACCTCGAGTTCTACTCCGTCGAGGAACTCGAACTGGTGCTGCGGCGCTCTGCCGGGCTGCTGGACCTCAAGGTCAATTCCGCCGGTTTCAGCGAGATTGCCGGACGCTCCCGGGGCACCCCCCGCATCGCCAACCGGCTCCTGCGGCGTGTGCGCGACTGGGCACTGGTGCACGGTATCGAGCAGATCGATGCCCGGGCAGCCTCCGCCGCGCTGGACATGTACGAGGTGGACAAGCGCGGCCTGGACCGGCTGGACCGTGCCGTCCTCGAAGCGCTCATCACGAAGTTCGGCGGCGGACCGGTAGGCCTGTCCACCCTCGCGATCGCCGTCGGTGAGGAAACGGAGACCGTGGAAACCGTGGCCGAGCCGTACCTCGTCCGGGAGGGGCTGCTGGGGCGGACACCCCGGGGCCGGATTGCCCTGGCACCGGCCTGGACCCACCTCGGCTTTGCCGTGCCGGCCGGAGTCTTTGCGCAGGACCCCCTGGAGTTGTTCCGGGCCACCGACCCCGGTGATGAAAACGTTGAAGAACTGGGTGAGGAAGCGGATCCGGAATGGATCCGTAACAGTCAATAACACCGCCCCGTGACCTTTTCCCTTTAGACTGGAATGACGCTCGGCACGTTCGGGTCTTTGTTTCTGTGGGCGGCGCGCATCTGGCCGCTCCTGGCCGGGTATGGTTTTCTGGCAGGTTCACTGCCAGGCATTTTGCCAGGCGGCCCGGAGCGAAGCGGACGTTGCTGAAACCCAGCTAGGCAAGTAAAAGAATGGAATTTCCCCTTGGATCCAATGACAATTCTCCTGTTCGTCATGCTCGGCGTCTTCGTCTTCATGATGTTCCGCCGGAACAAGAAGACGCAGCAGCAGCAGGCGCAGCTCCAGTCGAAATTCGGCCCCGGCGTCGAGGTGATGACGAGTTTCGGCCTGTACGGCCGCATCGTCGAAATCGATGAGGAAGAGAACAAGGTCCTGCTCGAACTCTCCCCGGGAAACACCGCCACCGTGCACCGTCAGGCCGTCACCAAGATTGTTGAGCCGGTTGTCGCAACCGAGGAGCCGGCGGTTATTCCCGACGACGCTTCCTCGCTGACCACTGAAAAGGCGGACAGTGCCGCTCCTGTCAATGAAGCGCCCCGCAATGAAACTCCTGATGAAACTCTGCGCCGCCTCAATGACGAAGGCAAGAAAGACAGCTAGTCTGCCTATCTGAGCTATCCCGCGAAGTAACGGTTGCGGGCATCCGCCGGTGCGGGCCTCCGGGCCTGCACCGGCGGTTCCTCCGTAAATAATAGAAAGATCGACAATGGCACGTACTGGCCCCAAAAACACAGCCCTCAGGGTGCTGGTCTGGCTTGGCGTAATTCTCGCCGTCCTGACTGCCGTCCTGGCGGGCGGCACGATTGCCGGCCAGGCGAGCTGGGCTCCCAAGCTCGCCCTGGACCTTGAAGGCGGCACCCAGATGATCCTGGCGCCCAAGGTGGAGGGCGGCTCGGACATCAACGAAGAACAGCTCAACCAGGCCGTGGCGATCATCCGCCAGCGCGTGGACGGCTCGGGCGTTGCGGAAGCTGAAATCAGCACGCAGTCCGGCCGCAACGTCGTGGTCAGCCTTCCTGGCACGCCTTCCAAGGAAACCCGTGCGCTGATCCAGGCCTCCGCCGACATGAACTTCCGGCCGGTCCTTCAGGCCGGCCCCGGCGCAGCAGTTCCCCCGGAGTCCAGGACCCCGGACGACAAGCTGCCCCAGCCCACGGCCGCGCCTGCCAACAGCAGTGACGAGAACTGGATCACCCCCGAGGTCTACAAGCAATTCGAGGCGCTCGACTGCGACAACCCCGCCCAGGACAAGCAGGAACGCTCCGACCCGGCCAAGCCGCTGGTCACGTGCGAGCCCGCCTCCGCCAACTCGCCGGCCATCAAGTACGTCCTTGGCCCGGTTGAAGTGAAGGGCTCGAACATCAAGGGTTCGACCTTCCAGCTCCAGCGCGGTGCCCAGGGCGCCGTGACCAACGAGTGGGCTGTGAACATCCAGTTCGACGACCAGGGCACGGCCAAGTTCAAGGAAGTCACCGAGCGCCTGTACCAGTTCTACGTCGCCGGCGGTGGCCAGGGTGGCTCGGATCCGAAGGCCCAGTTCGCGATCGTCCTCGATAACCAGGTCATTTCGGCGCCGCGTTCCCTAGCCGTCATTACCGACGGCCGCCCGCAGATCACCGGCGGGTTTACGGAGAAGTCCGCGAAGGCCCTCTCGGACCAGCTGCGTTTCGGCGCCCTGCCGATCAGCTTTGAGATCCAGAGCGAGCAGCAGATTTCGGCAACCCTCGGTGGTGAGCAGCTCCGCATGGGCATGCTGGCAGGCCTGATTGGCCTGCTGCTGGTGGTCGTCTACTCGCTGTTCCAGTACCGGGCGCTCGGCTTCGTCACCGTAGCCTCCCTCGTGGTGGCCGGTGCGCTGACCTACCTGGCCATCGCGATCCTGGGCTGGACGGAGAACTACCGTCTATCCCTTGCCGGCGTCGCAGGCCTCATCGTCGCCATCGGCCAGACGGCGGACTCGTTCATCGTCTACTTCGAACGCATCCGCGATGAGCTCCGTGAAGGCCGCGGCCTGGTCTCGGCCGTCCAGAACGGCTGGAAACGTGCCAAGCGCACCGTCCTGGCATCCAAGGCAGTCAACCTCCTGGCCGCCCTCGTGCTGTACTTCGTGGCGGTGGGCAACGTCCGCGGCTTCGCGTTCACCCTCGGCCTGACCGCCATCGCTGACCTGATCGTCGTCTTCATGTTCACCCACCCGACCCTGCAGGTGCTGTCCCGCACCAGGTTCTTCGGTGAAGGCCACCGGTTCTCGGGACTTGACCCCAAGCGCCTCGGCGCCGTGCCCCTGTATCGGGGAGCCGGCCGGATCCGCACGCCGGAGGACAGGCCCACGGTGGCGGTCCGCGCCAAGAACACTGGCGCCGCGGCGGAAGCCGAACGCCGCATGACCATTGCAGAACGCCGCCTCGCGGAACGTCAGGAACAGCTACAGCAGGGACAGCTTGCCGGTTCCTCCAAGAGCGCTTCAAAGGAGGGCAAGTAAATGGCCAGCTTCGCCAATTTCGGCAACGAGCTTTACACGGGCAAGCGCTCGTACGACTTCGTCGGCTCCAAGAAGATCTGGTTCCTGATCGCGGCGGTCGCCGTCGCGCTCTCGATCCTTCTCCCGGTCGCCAAGGGCGGATTCAACCTCGGCATCGAGTTCCGCGGCGGATCCGAATTCACGGTCTCCAATGTGAAGACCACGGACGCGACTATCGGTGAGCAGGCCGTCCAGGGCGTTGTCCCCGGCAGCATCCCGCGGGTGGCGAATGTCGCCGGCAGCACGATGCGCATCCAGACGGATAAGCTCACCGACGACGAGACGCTGCAGATCAAGGAAGGCCTCACGAAGGCCTACGGCGTGACCGAGAACGAGGTGACGTCCACGTTCATCGGACCCACCTGGGGCGCAGACGTGACCAAGCAGGCCCTGCTGGGACTGCTGATCTTCGTCGGCCTCGCCGCCGTGCTGATGGCGCTGTACTTCCGCACGTGGAAGATGTCACTGTCCGCCATCGCCGGTATGCTCGTGACGATGTTCATCACCGCCGGTGTCTACGCCCTCAGCGATTTCGAGGTGACGCCGTCGGCCATCATCGGCTTCCTGACTGTGCTCAGCTACTCGCTCTACGACACCGTGGTGGTATTCGACAAGATCCGTGAAAACACCGCGGACCTGCAGGCTTCCACCCGGCGGACTTTCGGCGAGGAAGTCAACCTGGCCGTCAACCAGACCCTGGTCCGCTCCATCAACACGATGATGGTGGCCATCCTTCCCGTCGGTGCAATCCTCTTCATCGGCGCCGGGCTGCTGGGGGCGGGAACGCTGCGGGACCTCTCGCTGGCGCTGTTCTTTGGCATCCTGATCGGAACGGCTGCGACGATCTTCATCGCCGCGCCGCTCTACGCCTGGCTGCGGCAGAACGAACCTGAGCTGGTCAAGCAGGCCAAGCGCGTGGAGCAGCGCCGGGCAGAGGCTGCGGCCAAAACCTCCGCACCGGCCACGGCGTAGCCTACAGCCGGTCCGCCCGGTGTGATCCGACGGGCCGGAGAACGTCATCCGTGACGCTCTCCGGCCCGTCGCCGTATCCCGGTCGGTTATCGAAGTATCCTGCCGCGGGAATAGACTTGAATAATTAACGGGTTGTGAGGGGTGCTTCATTGGAAGAACGTTCGACGCCGGTGCCGGCAGCACCAGCGGACAAGGGTACCGGCCAGGGTTCGCAGACTGGTGTGGTTGCTTCCGTACGCGCCGATCCGTCTGTCCCTGTCGACAGCTCGGGCGCGCGGCCCACGTTCCCCGGCCGCCGCGAACGCACCCGCTCCCGGCTCGCCCGGCTGACAGGGCGCGGTGCCCCGGCCTACTCGCCCATCCTGGAGCCCCTGCTCCGCACCGTGCGTGCCAACAACCCCAAAGAGGACTTCGACCTCATCCAGCGTGCCTTCGTCGTGGCGGAGCGCTGCCATCGCGGGCAGAAACGTAAGAGTGGCGACCCGTACATCACGCACCCCGTAGCGGTGGCAACGATCCTCGCCGAACTGGGCCTCAGCGGCACAACGCTGGCCGCGGCACTGCTGCATGACACGGTCGAGGACACGTCATACACCCTGGCGGACCTCAAAGCCGAGTTCGGGCCCGAAGTCGCGATGCTGGTTGATGGCGTCACGAAACTGGACAAGGTCAGCTTCGGCGAGGCCGCCCAGTCCGAAACGGTGCGCAAGATGGTCGTGGCGATGGCCAAAGACATCCGGGTGCTGATGATCAAACTCGCTGACCGGCTGCACAACGCCCGCACCTGGCGCTTCGTGTCCGCCGAGTCCTCGGCGCGGAAGGCCCGGGAAACCCTGGAAATCTTTGCACCGCTGGCCCACCGGCTCGGCATGAACACGATCAAGTGGGAACTGGAGGACCTCTCCTTCGCGGCCCTCTACCCGAAGGTCTACGAGGAAATCGTTCGCATGGTGGGGGACCGGACCCCGGAGCGCGAGAAAAACCTGAGCGTCATCCGCAACCAGATCACCGAGGACCTGCGCGCGGCCAAGATCAAGGCCACCATCACCGGACGGCCGAAGCACTACTACTCGATCTACCAGAAGATGATCGTCCGGGACAAAGACTTTGACGACATCAACGACCTCATGGGCGTCCGGGTCCTCGTCGACTCTGTCCGGGACTGCTACGCGGCCCTGGGCGCGATGCACTCGCGCTGGAATCCCCTGCCGGGGCGGTTCAAGGACTATATCGCGATGCCCAAATTCAACATGTACCAATCACTGCACACCACGGTGATAGGTCCGGGCGGCAAGCCGGTCGAAATCCAGATCCGCACGCACGAGATGCACCGCCGCGCCGAATATGGCGTCGCCGCGCACTGGAAGTACAAGGACCAGCCGAACCGCACGGCAGCCGGTCCGGGCAGCCCCCGCGAAGGCGACATGGGCTGGCTCCGCTCCCTGGTCGACTGGCAGCAGGAGACCTCCGATCCGGGCGAATTCCTGGACTCGTTGCGCTTTGAAATCAACGCCCGTGAGGTTTTTGTCTTCACCCCCAAGGGCGAGGTCATGGCCCTGCCCGCCGGCTCCACACCCGTGGACTTCGCCTACGCCGTGCATACCGAGGTGGGCCACCGGACCATCGGTGCCCGGGTCAACGGCAAGCTGGTGCCGCTCAACAGCGAACTGAACCACGGCGACTGGGTGGAGATTTTCACCTCGAAGGCCGAAGGGGCCGGGCCCAGCCAGGACTGGCAGCACTTCGTCAAGAGCGCCCGGGCCCGCAACAAGATCCGGCAGTGGTTCAGCAAGGAACGCCGCGAAGAGGCGATCGACCGCGGCAAGGAACTGCTGACCAAGGCCATGCGCAAGCAGAACCTCCCGCTGCAGCGGCTCATGACGCACGACGCCCTCGCCGCAATCGCCGAGGACTTCAAGTACGCGGACATCTCCGGGCTCTACGCCGGGGTGGGCGACGGCCACACCTCGGCCCAGTCCGTCATGGAACGCCTTGTCGAGAGCCTCGGCGGGAAGGAAACGCCCGACGATAACCTCTCCGAGGTCTCCATCCCCACCCAGGTCAGCAAAGCCAAGTACTCCGATTCCGGCGTCGTTGTCCGCGGCGTGGACGACGTCTGGGTGAAGCTGGCACGGTGCTGCACACCCGTGCCGCCGGATCCGATTCTGGGCTTTGTTACGCGCGGTTCGGGCGTGTCGGTGCACCGGACCGACTGCACCAACGTCGCGGGCCTGATGGACCAGCCGGACCGGATCGTCGACGTCGACTGGGCGCCCACGCAGTCGAGCGTGTTCCTGGTGGAAATCCAGGTCGAGGCCTTGGACCGCAAGTCCCTGCTCTCGGACGTGACGCGGATCCTGTCGGAAAACCACGTCAATATCCTGGCGGCGAGCGTGCATACCTCCACGGACCGGGTGGCCATTTCCAAGTTTGCCTTTGAAATGGGCGATCCCAAGTACCTGAGCCACGTGCTCAGTGCGGTCCGGCGGATCGACGGTGTCTTTGACGTCTACCGCACCACCGGGAACCGGCGGCGCAGCTAGGGCGGTTTCCCGTTCTCCAGGGCAGCGAGTTTCTCCAGTGCCCCCTTTTTGTGCGGCACGCGCGGGGTGGCTTCCACGGCGAGCCGGAGCAGGCGCAGCCGCACGCCCAGCTCAGTCCGGGCCAGGAGCGCGTTCAGGGCCGGCAGCGCCCGTTCCGGTTCCACATGGAGGGCGATGTCCACTCCAGTCCGTAGCGGGCTGGAGACCATCAGCCCGCCGAGGCTGACGACGTCGAACGGACCCAGGCGCACCTCATGGAAAGTGCAGCCTCGCGTGGATCTCAGGCTGGAAAGTCTCCGGTTGGCGTCCACCAGCAGCGCCAGGCGGTCCGGTTCCCGCGCGCAGCCGTAAACCCAGGCCGCCGTCATCCTGCCTGCGACCACGCGCTGCCTGATCTGCGGCGGGATCATCGTGGCGAGAGCGCGGGCCCGGAGCCGCGGGGTCGAACGGGTGCCCGGCGGCAGGTAGCCGCGCTGGTACAGCTGCGTCAGGACGCCGTCGGCCGCCATGGCCTGCAGCTCCGGCCACGAGAAGAGCGTGCCGGGGGAGTACAGTTCGGCCGGAAGAGCAACAGGGGCAACCGGATCAGCGCCGGGCGGGTGGACCATTCAGCAATCGTGCCGGGTGTCCGGGTCACGAAACAGGCCCCGTCCCGGTCATGTGGATAACCGAAACGGGGCCTGGACGAGATTCCAGCCGGGGTGCTAGGAGAGTTCGCTCGCTGAACGCTCGAGCTGTTCCAGCCACGCCTGGCGGGCTTCGAGAGCTTCCTTGGCTACCGTGATCCTACGCTCGTCGCCTGCCTTCTCGGCCTTGGCAAGGTCATCCTTGAGGCCGGCGATGGCGGACTCAAGCTGGCTCAGCGCGCTGTTGGTGCGGGCCTTCGTTTCCGGGTTGGACCGCTTCCAGTTCTCATCCTCGGCTTGGCGGACGGCGTCCTCCACCTTCCGCAGCCCGGCTTCGACGCGGCCCATATCGGCGCGCGGCACCTTGCCGGCCTCTTCCCAGCGGTCACGGATGGACTGGAGTGCCTTCTTGGCGGCGGCGAGGTCCTTGACGGGCAGCAGCCCGTTGGCTTCCACCAGCAGGGCTTCCTTCACCACGAGGTTCGTGCCGTATTCCTGATCGATCTCATCGTTGGCTGCCTGGCGGTGGGTGAAGAAGACATCCTGCGCGGCCCGGAAACGTGCCCAGAGGGCGTCGTCGTCCTTGCGGCTGGCGCGGGGCGAGGCCTTCCACTGGTCCATGAGGCGGCGGTACTCGCCGGCTGCGAAGCCCCAGTCGGTCGAGGAGGACAAAGCTTCCGCCTCGGCGATCAGGTTCTCCTTGGCAGCCTTGGCTGCCGAGTTGTTGCTGTCCAGCTGCGAGAAGTAGGCGCGGCGGTGCCGGTCAAAGACGGTACGGGCAGCCCGGAAGCGCTTCCAGAGTGCGTCCTCGTTGCTCCGGCCGAGCCGGACGCCGCTCTTCTGAGCCGTCTTCCAGCCCTCGAAGAGTTCGTTCATCCGGGCGCTGGAAGTCTTCCACTGGATCTGCGCCGGGTCGTGTCCGGCGATCTCCTCGGCTTCGGCCACGATGGCTTCGCGGGCGGCCAGTTCGGCGGCGCGGACGGCGTCGTGTTCGGCCTTCTCGGCCTTCTCGAGCTCGCTGATCTGCGTGGCGAGGGCGTCCAGGCGGGCCTCGGCGGCGCGGAGATCGCCCACCATGTTGCGCTCGGCAAGCTGCTCGCGCAGGTGCGTGACGGTCTTCTGCATGTCCGTGGTGGTCGCCTTGGAGCTGACGCGCTGTTCCAACAGGACAATCTGCGCGACGACGTCGTCGTACTTCCGGGCGAAATAGCCCAGGGCCTCGTCATCGCTGACGCCCGGGTACTGGCCGACGGGGTGTTCCTCACCGGCGACGGTCAGGAAGACATGGCCGTCGCCTTCGACACGGCCCCAGCGGGCGGCTTCGGCGAGCGAGGCCGCCGAGGAGACCGACGCCGGTGCGGCGGCCGGAGCGGCCGGGGAAGGCTTTGCCTTGGGCCGGGCCGCGAAGGACGCCGGGGACGGCGCGGGGCGCGACGCAGCAGCCGGGGCGGCTTCCGCGGCGGGTGCTTCGGCGACCGGGGCGGATTCCCCGGCTGGTGCTGCTGCCTCGGGAGCTTCCGGGGCGGACTGAACCTCGGCCTGCGGCTCTGTTACCTGCGGTTCTGTTGCCGTGTCCGCTGCCGGGTCCGGGGGAGTGTCTGTCGCCTGTGCTGTGGTGTGTCCAGTGGCGTGGCCTACGGACGTTGCCTCGGCATCGGTCTCGTTGGCAGCTGCTGCTGACACTGTTTCGTCGGATTTCTGACTGTCTGTCACCGCTAGAAGTCTTTCGCTTGGAGGGAAATACCGGGACCGTGGCCGCAAGGGCCCCGGCTGGTTACTTCAGTGAGAACGAGTCTATCGTGACTGGTTCCACAGGTGCGCCGTCGGTGGCGTTATCACCCGGTTTAAGGCCGGCGGCAGCGATCCCGGCAACCACGTCGAGTCCGGACGTCACCTTGCCGACGACGGTATAGCCACCGGCAGCATCGGCCGGAATGACGGTGTCTTTGTACACAATGAAGAACTGGGTGCCGTTGCCGTTGGCGTTCCCGCCCGTCCTGGCCACGGCGATGGTGCCTGCCGGGTAGTCATTGTCCGGCGGGGTGTTTTCCAGCGGACCCCAGGTGTAGGCCGGATCTCCGCTGCCGTCGCCGGATTTGGAGCCGCACTGCAGCACGCCGAAGGTCTCGCCCGTGGTGAGCCGGTGGCAGCTGAGGCCGGCGTAGAAGTTCTGGTCCGCCAGGGACTTGAAGACGGCGGCAGCCTGCGGTGCCTTGGTGCCGTCCAGTTCGACGCCCATCGTCCCGGCATTGAGCTTGAGCTCGCCCGTGAAGATCTTGCCGGCCGCGGTCTCCGGTTTGGGGATGTTCTCGCCGTTGCCGGCGGGGGCCGGGGCCGAGGCCGACGGCGTCGCGGTCGGTGAGGCCAGTTCGGCCTGCGCGGCGGCGAATTCCTCCTCGGTCGGGTTGGAGGAGAAGACCGTCAGCTGGAGCACGAGGGCGAGGGCCACCGCCGCGGTGCCCGCGCCAACGGCGAGGACGTTGTCGCGCTTCCGGCGCTTGTCCTGTTCCCGGCGAAGCCCGCGCTTCGCCTCCATCTGCTGGACGCGCCGCTTGGCATCGCGGGCGCTCCGTGAACTGGCCGCCAAAAGTCCTCCTGGTTGTCGGGCCGGAACCTTGACGGGCCGTGGCGCCGTCGCGGTTTCAGCTGCAAAGCTGCCGGCAGTCCCGGTGGTGCCCGGCCGCATTAGAGTTGCCGGCGCCGAAAGCATAAACTGACTGCCGCACACAGTTTATGCACGACTGGCCGGTCTGCCGCCCATCTGTTCGCCGTTTCGGACAACCCGTCTCGGCCGGGATGCGGCGCCAGCGAACCGGCCGGTGATACCTGAGGAGAAAATTCCACCATGGCACGCACCGCCTCCCTGTCCGGATTCCCCGAGTGGCTTCCCGAGGAACGGCTGGTGGAGCTCCATGTGTTGGATACCCTGCGCCGGACTTTTGAGCTCCATGGCTTCTCCTCGATCGAGACCCGGGCCGTGGAGACGGTGGGCCAGCTGCTGCGCAAGGGCGAGATCGACAAAGAGGTCTACGGGCTGAGGCGGCTCCAGGACGAGGAAGGCGAAGCGGACCAGGACAGCCGGGCGGGCAAGGGTGATCCGCATGCCTTGGCCCTGCACTTTGACCTGACGGTGCCGTTCGCCCGCTACGTCGTGGAGAACGCCGGCTACCTCGCCTTCCCCTTCCGCCGTTACCAGATCCAGAAGGTCTGGCGCGGCGAACGCCCGCAGGAGGGCCGGGCCCGCGAGTTCACCCAGGCGGACATCGACATCGTCGGCGACGGCGAACTGCCGTTCCGCTACGACGTCGAGATTGCCCTGGTCATCGCCGAGGCCCTGGGCGCCCTGCCGATTCCGGATTTCCTGCTCCGGATCAACAACCGCAAGCTCGCCGAAGGCTTCTATAGCGGCATCGGGCTCATGGACACAGCCGGGGTACTGCGCAGCATCGACAAGCTCGAGAAGATCGGTCCCGCCAAGGTGGCGGAGCTGCTGCAATCCGAACTCGGCGCCAGCGAGGAGCAGGCACAGTTGGCGCTCAAGCTCGCCTCGATCCGCACCGAGGACACGTCCTTCGTGGAGCAGGTCCGGGCTCTGGGCGTGAGCAGCGAACTGCTGGAGGAAGGACTGAACGAGCTGGAACAGGTCATTGCGGCCGCCGTTCAGCATGCCCCCGGCCGGGTCGTCGCGGACCTCAGCATCGCCCGCGGCCTGGACTATTACACCGGCACCGTGGTGGAAACCATCCTTGTGGGCCACGAACAGCTCGGCTCGATCTGCTCCGGCGGCCGGTACGACGCACTGGCCAGCAAGGGCAACCGCAAGTTCCCCGGCGTCGGACTGTCAATCGGTGTGACCCGGCTGGTCTCCCGGATCCTCAGCCAGGATCTCGCGAAAGCCTCGCGCTCCGTGCCCACCGCTGTACTCGTGGCGCTCACCAACGACGACAGCTGGGGCGCGGCCCAGGACGTCGCCGCGCAGCTGCGCAGCCGGGGGATCGCCACCGAGGTCGCCGCGAAGGCCGAGAAATTCGGCAAGCAAATCAAGTTTGCCGACCACCGCGGCATCCCGTTTGTCTGGTTCACCGATGACGACGGCAAGCACCAGGTCAAGGACATCCGCTCCGGCGAACAGTCCGACGCCGATCCGGCCAGCTGGGCCCCCGCCGAGGACGACCTGCACGTCCGGGTCACCAAAGCCTAGGACCCCCTGCCCGCTGGCCGGGCTGGTCCCGGAATGACAGCAGTCATGCCTGGCGGCTGTCATTCCGGGACAACCCCGGCCAGCGGGTAAACTCGGACGGGACCGTTCCAGTAGCGGGCCTCACTTACTTGATTCTGTCTTCCCTCTGAAAGGTATGCTGTGCTGCGCACACATGACCTCGGATCACTTCGCTCCGAGCACATTGGACAAACCGTAACCCTGGCCGGCTGGGTCGGCCGGCGTCGTGATCACGGTGGTGTCGCATTCGTTGACCTGCGTGACGCTTCGGGCGTCGCCCAGGTTGTCGTCCGTGAGGAAGAGGTTTTCCACGGTCTGCGCAACGAGTACGTGCTGCAGATCGTGGGCACCGTGTCCAGGCGCCCCGAGGGCAACGAGAACCCCGCGCTCGGCACCGGCGAGATCGAGGTCATGGCCGAGAAGGTCACCGTCCTCAACACCTCCGAGCCGCTGCCGTTCCAGATCGATGAGCACGTCGAAGTGGGCGAGGAAGCTCGCCTCAAGCACCGGTACCTGGACCTGCGCCGCCCCGGCCCCGCCCGGAACCTGCGGCTGCGCTCGGAGGCCAACCGCGTGGCCCGCGAACTGCTGCACCAGGACGGCTTCGTCGAGATCGAAACCCCCACGCTGACGCGCTCGACGCCGGAAGGCGCCCGCGACTTCGTGGTCCCCGCCCGCCTCGCGCCCGGTTCCTGGTATGCGCTGCCGCAGTCCCCGCAGCTGTTCAAGCAGCTCCTGCAGGTGGGCGGTTTCGAAAAGTACTACCAGATTGCCCGCTGCTACCGCGACGAGGACTTCCGCGCGGACCGCCAGCCGGAATTCACCCAGCTCGACATCGAAGCCAGCTTCGTGGAGCAGGATGACATCATCCGCCTCGGCGAATCCATCGTGAAGGCACTGTGGAAGCTGATCGACGTCGAGATCCCGACGCCGATCCAGCGCATCACCTACCACGACGCGATGGCCCGCTACGGCTCGGACAAGCCGGACCTGCGTTTCGGCGTGGAGCTCACCGAGCTGACCGGGTTCTTCAAGGACACCGGCTTCGGCGTCTTCAAGGCCCCCTACGTCGGCGCCGTCGTCATGCCGGGCGGGGCCTCCCAGCCGCGCCGCACCCTGGACGGCTGGCAGGAGTTCGCCAAGCAGCGCGGGCACAAGGGACTGGCCTACGTCCTCTTCAAGGAGGACGGTGAACTGGCCGGCCCCGTGGCCAAGAACCTGACTGAGACTGAGCGTGCCGGCCTGGCCGGTGCCGTCGGTGCCAAGCCCGGCGACTGCATCTTCTTCGCCGCAGGGGAGAAGTCCGCGGCCCGTGCCCTGCTGGGTGCCGCCCGCGTCGAGATCGGCCACCGCACCGGCCTGATCAACCCGTCGGACTGGGCGTTCGTGTGGGTTGTCGACGCCCCGATGTTCGAACCGGCCGCAGCCGCCGTCGCCTCCGGCGACGTCGCCGTCGGTGCCGGCCAGTGGACCGCCGTGCACCACGCGTTCACCTCGCCCAAGCCCGAATTCATGGACAGCTTCGACAAGGATCCCGAAGCGGCATTGTCCTACGCGTACGACATTGTCTGCAACGGCAACGAAATCGGTGGCGGCTCCATCCGTATCCATGAGCGCGACATCCAGGAACGGGTCTTCGAACTCATGGGCCTGGACAAGGCAGATGCCCAGACCAAGTTTGGCTTCCTCCTCGAGGGCTTCAAGTTCGGTGCGCCTCCGCACGGCGGCATCGCCTTCGGCTGGGACCGCGTGGTCGCACTGCTGGCCGGCGTTGAGTCCATCCGCGACGTCATCGCCTTCCCGAAGTCCGGCGGCGGCTTCGACCCGCTGACCCAGGCGCCCGCGCCGATCACGGCGCTGCAGCGCAAGGAAGCCGGCGTTGACTTCAAGCCGGAAGCCAAGAAGGCCGAATAACCTGAATGGTTCAACGGCAGAGGCTCCCCGGGAAACCGGGGGGCCTCTGCCGTCTCATTGAAGGTGTTGAAGGGAAGAAATGACGGAGCCGGCCGAGTTGCCCGATCTGGAGGCGCTGATGGATGCCGCCTGGCCCGCCGCCGAGCGGGAGGAGTCCGGCGGCTGGGTGCTCCGCGCCGCGTCCGGCGTGACGCAGCGTGCCAACTCCGTCTGGCCCCGGAACCCTGGCGAAGACCCGCACCGGCAGCTCCCTGCGCTGCGGGAGGCGCGGCTCTGGTACCGGAGCCGCCGCCTGCCGCTGATTTTCCAGATGTTCGAAGGCCCGCGTCATGCCGGCCTGCACGCCGTGCTCGACGAGGAGGGCTTCACCCGGCAGTCCGAAACGTTGGTGCTGGTCCGGGACGGCGGCACGGAGTCGCCGGAGCCAGGCTCCGGCGTCGAGCTCTCCGCTGAGCCCACTGCGGAATGGATGCGTCTCTGGTGGAGCGTTGACGGCCGGGGAGACGAGGCGGCGCTCGACGCCGCCCGCGAAATCCTCGAAGGTTGCCCGTCGCTGTACGCGCTGCTGCGGGACGACGACGGCGTGCCGGCCGCCGTCGGACGGCTCGCCGTTCCTCCTCCTCCCGGCGGGGCAGTCGGGGCAGGCGGCTGGGCTGGCCTGTACTGCATGGCAACCCGCCCGGACGCCCGGCGGCGGGGCTACGCCGCCAGGATCCTGCGGGCGCTGCTGGCTGCCGGGGCATCCCGCGGCGTGGAAGGCTGCTGGCTGCTGGTGATGGCCTCCAACGCCGGGGCCAGGGACCTCTATGCCCGGGCCGGCTTCCGCGAAGCCTGCCGGTACCTCTACCGGCAGGAGCGGCCGAAGCGGCACCTGACCGGCTGCTGAGGATTGCCGCCATGGGCGCCGCCCGCGCGCCATTCCGGCGGTTCCCCGACTGCGGGGCGCGGGTCTTTCAAGCGGGCGGGTCGGTCACCAGGATCCGCACCGCGCACAGGTCCGCGGCCGCCTTCTTCAGCACCGCAGCGCGCGGGTCCGGGACGTCCAGGAACGCCAGCCTCGCCAGCGCACCGTACTGCTTCAGCACCGGCTCGTCGAGCACCTGTTCGGCGAGGGTCCGGTCGCCGCCCGGCGCGATGTATTCGATGGGGTGCGCCCCGAAGATCCGGGCGGCATGATCGGCGACGGCCTCCACCAGAGCATCGGCCTGGTTGGCCCGGCGCCGGGCAAACCGCTGCTGGGACCAGCCGCCGGCCGCTGTCCGGGACTGGACATGGCGCGTGCCGGTCTTGGACGCCAGCACGGCGCCGGCGCTGATAACGGCCACGGAGTAACCGCCCCGGCGGACCAGCACGGCCCCGATGCTCCTCGGCTGCCCGGCGAGGGAAGCCAGCCGGGAGACGGCGTCGCTGCCGCGGCCGGGCCGCCCGTCCACCGGCCACGGTGCCTGCAGCAGGGCCGCGGCCCCGTCCGCGGCGCGCAGCTGGAGGCCGCCGTCGAGCTCTTCCCCGTTCACCGCGCCGTGGCTCGCGGCGAAGCGCTCCACCCAGCCAGGCAGGCGGGTGCCGGACACGAACGCCAGGCGGGTGTCGGTGGTGGCCATGGCTCGGGACTCCGTTCAGGGTCGTGGGTGCAGTGCGGTCGGGAACTAGAAGTAGCCTATCTATGTGGATGATCTCTTTGGCGCAGGGCAGGACAGTGCCGGCGGAAACAACGACGGCGATGCCGAGGAGTCCGGCGACGGGCAGTCCGCAGGCGGCCCCTCCTCGCCGCGCAGCCCGCTCGCGGTCCGGATGCGGCCCCGGACGCTGGATGACGTGGTGGGCCAGCAGCATCTCCTCGGCCAGGGATCACCGCTGCGGCAGCTCGCTGCCGGCACGGACGCCACCGGCCCCGCCGGCCCCAGCTCGCTGATCCTCTGGGGACCCCCGGGCACCGGCAAGACCACTCTCGCGCACGTGATCGCCAAGGGTCCGGGCCGGAAGTTCGTGGAGCTCTCCGCCATCACCGCCGGCGTCAAGGACGTCCGGCGTGTCATGGAGGAGGCCCTGACCGCCCGGGACCTCTTCAAGACCACCACCGTGCTGTTCCTGGACGAGATCCACCGCTTCAACAAGGCCCAGCAGGACGCGCTGCTGCCCGGCGTCGAAAACCGCTGGGTGGTGCTGGTGGCCGCGACCACCGAAAACCCGTCCTTCTCCGTCGTCTCCCCGCTGCTCTCCCGGTCCCTGCTCTTGACCCTCAAGCCACTCACCGACGCCGACGTCGAGGGGCTGCTGCTGCGGGCCGCAGCGGATCTCCGCGGGCTGGGCGGCAAGGTCGAACTCAGCGCCGAGGCCCTGGGACATCTTGTCCGGCTCTCCGGCGGGGACGCCCGCCGGGCGCTGACATCGCTTGAGGCGGCCGCCGGCGTCGCGTTCGGCGACGCGGACGACGCCGACGGCACGGCCGGTACGGGAGAACCGGCTCCGGTCACGATCGAGCTCAAGCACACGGAACGGGCCCTTGACGTCGCCTCCGTGCGCTACGACCGCGCCGGCGACCAGCACTATGACGTCGCCAGCGCCTTCATCAAGTCCATCCGGGGCTCCGACGTCGACGCCGCCCTGCACTACCTGGCCCGGATGCTCGAAGCCGGGGAGGACCCGCGGTTCGTGGCCCGGCGCATTGTCATCTCTGCGGCCGAGGACGTCGGCATGGCCGATCCGACGGCGCTGCAGACCGCCGTCGCCGCGGCGCAGGCCGTGCAGCTGATCGGCATGCCGGAAGGCCGCATCATCCTGGCCGAGGCCGTGGTGCACCTCGCCACGGCGCCCAAGTCCAATGCCGCCTATCTGGGCATCAACCAGGCGATCGCCGATGTCCGGGCCGGGCTGGGCAACGGCATCCCTGCGCACCTGCGCGACGCCCACTATCCGGGGTCGAAACAGCTGGGCCACGGGAAGGGCTACAAGTACGCCCATGACGCACCGCACTCGGTGGCCACCCAGCAGTACCCGCCGGACGACCTGGTGGGACGCAACTACTACGAGCCGACCGCCAACGGCGCGGAACGCGACATCTCCACCCGGCTGGAGCGGCTGCGGAAGATCATCCGCGGCAAATGACCGGCGGGCACGGAAACTGCCCGTTGACTTCCCCTCCGGGAGGTCTAACGTGGAATTACGTGAGCAAGGATCTGCTGCACGTGCGTGCCTTGCTGGGGGGACAGCGGCACATATTGCCGGTTCTTCGCTTTCCCGGACCTCAGGTCGGCGGCCGGCACGTCAGTCGCCTGGTTCCACGCCGGGTTGCTCCGTCCCAGTTCACAGGTCGTATCCAATGCCCGTAAATTTCGTCACAACCATGGCTGTTAAGTCCTTTGATGCCCCGGACAAGAAGCGGTGCCCGGAGAAAGCCGAATTCGATCTTGTTACCGTGAATGACTATTCCGTGGCCCGGCTGATTCTCGGTCCGGGCTGGCGGTGGTCCGAATGCATCAAACCCTTCGAACAGACCGAACTGTGCCAGCATCACCATCTCGGATTCTGCGTCTCCGGGGCGATGGAAGTGGAGTCCTCCGACGGGCTGCGCTCCACAATCCATGCCAACGATACGTTCGCGATCCCGCCCGGCCATGATGAGTGGGTGGTGGGGGCCACATCCTTCGTGGCCGTGGAATTCCTCGGAGCGGCCTCGTTCGGGCGGCGCAGCAGCCGGGGCGTGCACGCCAGGACCTGACGGCCCGCCAGCCCCGCCATGGTAGGCTTATTCGTTGTCTGGCAAGGCACGGACGCACAATCCCACCGAATTCAGTATCTGATGCTGATTTGATGGGGTTTGCCCTGTGCCCAGTAGCAAAAGGCAGCGGTTGGCCGATGCTCTCCATCGTGGAGGCCAGTAACACTGACACACCGCAGATATTGGAAGGACACAAGTGGCTAACAACACTCGTGCTCGCCGTACCGCCCGCCTTTCGCGTGCGCTCGGCATCGCTCTGACCCCCAAGGCCGCCAAGTACATGGAGCGCCGCCCGTACGGCCCCGGTGAGCATGGCCGTGCCCGCAAGAAGCAGGACTCCGACTACGCCGTACGTCTGCGCGAAAAGCAGCGTCTGCGCGCCCAGTACGGCATCCGCGAAGCCCAGATGACGCGTGCCTTCGAAGAAGCACGCCGCACCAAGGGCCTGACCGGTGAAAACCTGATCGAACTGCTCGAAATGCGTCTCGACGCCCTCGTGCTGCGTGCAGGCTTCGCCCGCACCATCGCCCAGGCCCGCCAGCTGGTTGTCCACCGCCACATCCTGGTTGACGGCATCCGCGTTGACCGCCCGTCTTTCCGCGTCTCCGAGGGCCAGCTGGTCCACGTCCACAGCCGCAGCGAAACCATGGTCCCGCTCCAGGTTGCGGCGGCCGGCGCGCACCGCGACGTCCTGCCGATGGTTCCGGCCTACCTGGACGTCAAGCTTGACGCCCTGCAGGCCCGCCTCGTGCGCCGCCCCAAGCGCACCGAAATCCCCGTGACCTGCGAAGAGCAGCTCGTCGTGGAATTCTACGCACGCTAGATCCAACGCAACACCTTACAAGGAAGCCCGTGGCAAGCGCCGCGGGCTTCTTTGTATGTAAGGTACTTGGGGGAGTTCTGCGGTTGCCGGCTGTGTCAGTCGGAGCACGCTGCAGGAATACGACGCAACAAGGAGATGAACGTCTATGTCTGGTGGCGATATTGCCGGCCTGATCGCGGCCGGAGTGTTTGCACTGCTGGTCCTGCTGCTCGCCGTGCCGATTCTGAAGCTCGGGGGAGTGTTTGACGAGGTGCGGACGTCCATCCGCTCGATCAGCGACGGCGCCACCCCGCTGATGGACGAAGTCACCGCCACCGTCTCCACCACGAATGAGCAGCTGAAGAAGGTCGACGGGATCGCCTCCAACGTCTCGGACGCCTCTGCCAACATCTCGGCGCTGTCCTCCCTCGTGGCCGCCACGGTGGGGTCGCCGCTGATCAAGGTTGCGGCCTTCAGCTACGGCGTACGTTCCGCCTTCACCGCCCGCAAAAAGCCCGCCACCGGCCGCCGCAGCCGCTAAGCCCAGCTGGAGAAACTGACATGAACAGAATCATCTGGATGGGAATCGGCGTCGCCATCGGCGTCATCGCCTTCCGCAAGGTCACCGAGGCCCAGTCCAATCTCGGCCCCGCAGGCCTGAACCGCGCCGTCGGACGGCTCGCCGACGGCTTGTACGACTTCGCCGGCGCCGTGCGTGAAGGCATGCACGAACGGGAGACCGAGCTGCGCCGCGCCCTGGGCGTTGACACTGGCATTGACGGAGACGCCGACAGTTTCGTTGGCAAGGGCGCCGACAAGGGCGCCGACCGCCGGGATGCAGTCCGGCGCTAGCCGGGAGAGAATTAGTAAGGGCCGCACCCTGCCACGGGCGGCCAGGCCGGTCCGCGGACCGGAACCACATTGTTCCGCGGAGTACACGCGTGGACCACGAACGCAGTGAATATGAAGGGTAAGTAATCAGCTCATGAAGTCGCAGGAGATCACGAAGCGCTGGATCGACTTTTTTGTCAGCAAAGGCCACACGGCGGTTCCCTCCGCCTCCCTGGTCTCCAGCGACCCTTCCCTGCTGTTCACGGTGGCCGGCATGGTTCCGTTCATTCCGTACCTGACCGCGCGGGAGGAAGCCCCCTACAAGCGGGCAACCAGCGTGCAGAAGTGCATCCGGACCGGCGACATCGAGGAAGTCGGCAAGACAGCCCGGCACGGTACCTTCTTCCAGATGTGCGGCAACTTCTCCTTCGGCGACTACTTCAAGGAAGACGCCATCAAGTTCGCCTGGGAGCTGCTCACCAGCAGCGTTGACGACGGCGGCTACGGCCTGGCGCCGGAGCTACTCTGGGTCACCGTCTACGAAGAGGACGACGAGGCCGAGCAGCTGTGGCTGAAGAACACCGGCATGCCGGCCGGGCGGATCCAGCGGATGGGCAAGGCGGACAACTACTGGTCCACCGGCCAGCCCGGACCGGCCGGCCCCTGCTCCGAGATCTACTACGACCGCGGGCCGTCGTATGGCGTCGAGGGCGGCCCGATCGCTGACGAGAACCGCTACGTCGAGATCTGGAACCTCGTGTTCATGCAGTACCAGATCGATAACGTCCGCTCCAAGGTGGATTTCGACATCACCGGCGAACTGCCCAAGAAGAACATCGACACCGGCCTCGGCATGGAGCGCCTGGCGATGATCCTGCAGGGCGTCGAGAACATGTACGAGACGGACCAGGTCCGCCCCGTGATCGATAGGGCTGCCGCCCTCTCCGGCCGGGAGTACACCTCTGCCGAGTCCGCCGAGGACCCGCACCACACCGACGACGTCCGGATGCGCGTCGTTGCCGACCACATCCGCTCGGCCCTGATGCTGATCGCCGACGGCGTCACCCCCTCCAACGAGGGCCGCGGCTACGTGCTGCGCCGCCTGATCCGCCGCGCCGTGCGCTCCATGCGCCTGCTCGGCGTCGAAAAGGCCTGCCTGCCGGAGTTGCTGCCCGCCTCCCGCGACGCCATGAAGGGCGTCTACCCGATCGTGGAGACGGACTTCGACCGGATCAGCCGGATCGCCTACGCCGAAGAGAGGGCGTTCCTGCGCACCATCGCGTCCGGCACGGCCCGGCTCGAGGACGCCGTCCAGGAGTCCAAGGCCGCCGGCCGGCCGCTCTCCGGCGCGGACGCCTTCGCCCTGCACGACACCTACGGCTTCCCGATCGACCTCACGCTCGAAATGGCCGAGGAGGCCGGGCTGAAGGTCGACGAGCCCGAGTTCCGCAAGCTCATGCTCGAACAGCGCCAACGCGCCCAGGCCGACGCCAAGGGCAAGAAGGGCTCCCACGCCGATCTCAGCGCGTTCCAGGAGCTGCTGTCCGCCGGCGAGACCGTCTTCACCGGCTACGCCGAACTCACCGGCGAATCCAAGGTCCGGGGCATCCTGGCTGGCGGCCGGAAGGTCCCGCAGGCCTCCACGGGCGATGAAATCGAACTCGTCCTCGCCGAAACCCCGTTCTACGCCGAGGCCGGCGGGCAGGCAGCCGACACCGGCCTGATCACCGGTGACGGCTTCGTCGTCGAGGTCCTGGACGTCCAGCGCCCGATCAAGGGCCTCAGCGTGCACAAGGCCATCGTCCGTGAGGGTGAAATCGGTGCCGACTCGTTGGTCCAGGCTGCGGTGGACCGGGAACGCCGCCACGCCGCCGAGCAGGCCCACACCGGAACGCACATCGTGCACGCGGCCCTGCACCAGATCCTCGGCCCGGACGCGTTGCAGCGCGGCTCCTTCAACAGAGCCGGCTACCTGCGCTTCGACTTCGCCTGGGGCGAGGGCCTCAGCGCCGCCACCCGCTCCGAGATCGAGGAAGTCTCCAACATCGCCATCAGGAACAACTTCCGGGTGGATACCAAGGTCATGGGCCTCGCCGAGGCCAAGGCCCTCGGCGCCATGGCGCTCTTCGGTGAGAACTACGGCAACGAGGTCCGCGTCGTGGAGATCGACGGCGCCTGGTCCCGCGAGCTTTGCGGTGGCACCCACGTCGAGAACACCTCTCTGATCGGCAGCCTGTCCCTGCTCGGGGAACAGTCCGTCGGTTCAGGAAACCGCCGCGTCGAGGCCTTCGTGGGCATGGACGCCTTCCGGCACCTCGCCGCCGAACGCGCACTCGTCACAGAGCTCACGGAAATGCTCAAGGTTCCCTCCGGACTGCTCGCGGACCGGATCGCCACCACCCTGACCAAGCTCAAGACGGCCGAGAAGGAACTTGAGCGGCTGCGCAGGGAGCAGCTCACGGCGGCCGCCGCACAGCTTGCCGGCACCGCCAGGGACGCCGCCGGCGTTAAGGTCATCGCCCACGACGCCGGCCAGGTCAGCGGCGCGGATGATCTGCGCGGCCTGGCCCTGGACCTGCGGACCCGACTCGGTTCCGCGCCTGCCGCCGTCGCGGTGGCCGGTGTCAGCAACGACCGTCCCGTCATCCTGGTCGCCACCAACGAAGCCGCCCGCGCAGCCGGTGTCAAGGCGGGCGCCCTGGTGCGCCTCGCCGCCGGCATCCTCGGCGGCGGCGGCGGCGGCAAGGACGACGTCGCCCAGGGCGGCGGCACGGACGCGTCCACGGTCGGCGCGGCCCTCGCCGCCGTCGTGGACGCCATCACCCGGCGCTAGCGGAAATACCAGTGACTGGAGCTGCAGTGCCCGGCGTCTACCCCCAGGGCGTGAAACTCGGGGTGGACGTCGGCACTGTCAGGGTCGGCGTCGCGGTCTGTGACCGCGACGCCATCCTGGCGACGCCGTTGCGCACGCTGGAACGGAACTCGAAGAAGAACACCGACGTGCGGATCCTCGCGGCCCTGGCCGAAGAGCTCCATGCCGTCGAGATCTTCGTGGGCCTGCCGCGGACGATGAAAGGCGAAGAGCACGCCTCCGCGCGGATGGCCACGGACTACGCAAAGCTGCTGGCAGGTGCCCTCCGGGACCGCGGTTCCGAGGTCCCGGTCCGGCTCGTCGACGAGCGGCTGAGCACGGTCACCGCGCACCGCAACCTGCACGAAGCTGGCGTGGGCAGCAGGAATCACCGTAAGGTAGTTGATCAGGTTGCGGCCGCAGGTATCCTGCAACACGCGATCGATATGCAAAAGGCCAGGGGAACGGAGATCGGAAGCCGCGTCTACGCGGAGACCGCTCCGGGGCCAACCGGGCATGGCGCGAACGCCGCCCCGGACGTACACACGCAATCTGCCCAACGCAATCAGCACCAAATGGAAGGCTACAGTGAGCCCGGTCAACAGTGACGACTCCTCTGGTGACGCTTTCGGCGGCTCCGGCCGACCGCTGACGCGCAAAGAGCTCAGGGCCCGGGAAAAGTCTCTTCTGACCCAGGGTCACGAAGCCATCCCGCCGCAGGCCTTTGAGACCGGGCAGGACAGCCCGACGGCGCCGCCGCCCCGTCCGGCGCCGGACGCCGAATCCGCCCCGAACCGCCCCGAACCGCAGCCGGAAGCAGCCCGGCCCCAAACGCAGCCGCCCGGCCCTCCCCGGCATTCCGAGCCTATTGCGACGGCCGACGCCCCGGAGCTCCCCGCCGCTGAGCCCACCGTGCACGAAGAGGCGGCCCACGAAGACGCCGTGGACGAAGACGCCGGGCACGAAGACGCCGTGCCTGAAGACGCCGTGGACGAAGACGCCGGGCACGAGTATGCCGGCGGCATCTCCCCTGAGGCTGAACCGCACCGCGCAGCTGATCAGCAGCACTTCTACCAGACCCACCACGGGGCTGAACACCACGGCTACGAGGCCCACCCCGACGACGAGGCCCATGTTGTCTACGCCGATGAAGCTGTCCGCGACCCTGATTATCACCACGAGGAAGCCGGGCATGAGGTGATGGCCGGAGCTTCCGCCATCCGGACCGCCAAGGGCCCTTCCAAGAAGATCCGCCGCCGGCGCCGTTTCCTCGCCCTCGTGCTGAGCCTGACGGTCTTCGTGGTGGCGATCGTCGTGGGGGCACAGTTAGTCAAACCCCTCCTCGGCGGCGATACGGTGGCCGACTACCCGGGACCGGGAACCGGCGAGGTGACCATCACCGTGCCCCCAGGTGCCGGCCCCAAATCCGTCGCCACGGAACTCCAGGACAAGAAGGTCGTCGCCAACGCAGACGCCTTCCTCAAGGAGTTTGCGGCCTCCGGCGGCGCGCTGAGCCCGGGAGACTTCTCCCTGCGCACCGAAATGAAGAATTCCGACGCCGTGGACGTGCTGTTGAACAAGGACAAGGGCAAGGTCATGTACTTCGCCCTCAGCGCCGGCCTCAGGATCGGCGAATCCCTGCAGGCGATTTCCGAGGGCACCGGAGTTCCCGCCCCGCAGCTGAAGGAACTCAGCGATTCCCCGGCCCAGTTCGGCCTTCCGGCGAAGTCAAAGAACCTCGAAGGCTTCCTCGCCCCCGGTGAATACCGGTTCCCGCTCGGCACCCCCGCCAAGGACATCCTGCAGAAGCTCGTGTCCGCCACCCTGGACGAACTCAAGGTACAGGGCGTCACGGACCAGGCCAAGCAGTACGACGCCGTCACGGTGGCCAGCATCGTCCAGGCGGAAGGCGGCCAGGCTGAATACGGGGACGTGGCCGGTGCGGTCTATAACCGGCTCAAGCCCGACAACACCGAAACCAACGGGCTGATCCAGTCCGATGCGACGGTCACCTACGGGCTGGGGATCCGGAGCTTCCACATCGATGAGGCGCAGAAGACCGACAAGTCCAACCCGTACAACACCTACGCCAACACCGGCTTGCCGGCCGGGCCCATCGGTTCACCAGGGAAGACGGCCATTGACGCCGCTGCGAAGCCCAAGTCCAACGATTACCTCTACTGGGTGACCATCAACCTGGACACCAAAGAGACCAAGTTCTCGAAGACCCTCGCCGAGCACAACGGCTACGTGGAAAAGTACAACGCCTGGTGCGAGGCCAACCCGGGCCGCTGCGTATGACGCTCCGGGCCGCCGTCCTTGGGCATCCCATCAGCCATTCGAAGTCGCCCGCGCTGCACCGGGCTGCCTATGCCCATCTGGGGGTTGAGCTCGGCTACTCGGCGATCGACGTGACGGAGGCGGAGCTGCCGGCCTTCATGGCCCGGTTACGGGACGATGTTCGGCGCGGCGTTGGCTGGCGGGGTCTGTCGGTCACCATGCCGCTGAAGACCGCAATGGTCGCAGAGGTGGATGAGGTCCGCGGCGTGGCCCGCGCCCTGGGCGTCATCAATACGGTCGCCTTCGAACCCGGCGCCCCCGGCGGAGACCCTTCCGGCGTCGGCCCTTTCCGGGAGAGCACGGGATCCCCCCGGCTGATCGGCTACAACACGGACGTCGCCGGCATTGTTAACGCCCTGCGTCACGCGGGCGCGGCCTCCGCACCCGCTGCCGCCATCCTCGGCGGCGGCGGAACAGCGGCAGCGGCAATCGCAGCGCTGAAGGAACTGGGGGCCGCCGCCGTAGACGTCTTCGTGCGCGACGTGGGCCGCGCCGCCGAAGCACGCGCCGCTTCCGCCGCCGTCGGGCTGCCCGTCCGTGTGCTTCCGATCGCCGGCGCGGCAGCCGCCGTCGCCGCCGCAGACGTCGTCATTTCCACCCTGCCGCCGCGGGCCGCGGACACGCTGGCCGCGGAGCTGGCCGAGGAGCTGGCGGAGTCATTTGGGCAGGAATTCGGGCCGGAATTTGGACAGGCACAGGCGGGGGAGCGTAGCCCGGAAACCGGCCGGAACCGCCCCGGCGTGCTGCTGGACGTGGCCTATGATCCCTGGCCCAGCCGGATCGCGGCGGTCTGGCAGGATGCCGGCGGCACCGTGGTCCCCGGACTCGAGATGCTGATCTACCAGGCGCTGGAACAGGTACGCCATTTCACCCGGCTCGGCGACGCCGTCCCGGAGGAAGTCATAGATGTGATGTGTGACGCAGTGGGGGCGCCCCGACGGGTGTTCTGAGCTCCTTACATGGCAGGATGGAATCTATGTTGCGTTGGTTGACTGCCGGAGAATCCCATGGTCCGGCCCTGGTCGGAATTATCGAAGGCGTCCCCGCCGGTGTTGAACTCACCAGCGCCGGGATCGCCGATGCGCTGGCCCGCCGGCGGCTCGGTTACGGCCGCGGCGCCCGGATGAAATTCGAGCAGGACGTGGTCACCATCCTCGGCGGCGTCCGGCACGGCCTGACCCAGGGCGGACCGGTCGCGATCCAGATCGGCAACACCGAATGGCCCAAGTGGGAGCAGATCATGTCTGCCGATCCCGTGGACCCCGAAATCCTCGCCGACCAGGCGCGCAATGCCCCGCTGACCCGCCCCCGGCCCGGACACGCGGACTTCACCGGCATGCAGAAGTACGGCTTCGATGAGGCGCGACCGGTCCTGGAGCGCGCCAGCGCCCGTGAAACCGCCACCCGCGTAGCCCTCGGCACTGTCGCTTCGGCCTTCCTCAAGCAACTCGGCATCGAGCTGGTCTCCCACACAGTGTCGATCGCCAGCACCGCCGTTCCCGAGGGCCGTCCACTGCCGGTCCCGGGCAACGTCCTGGCCCTCGACGCCGACCCGTTGCGCTGCTTCGACCGTGAAACCTCGGACGCCATGGTGGCCGAGGTTGACGTCGCCCACAAGGAGGGCGAAACCCTTGGCGGCGTGGTCGAGGTGCTCGCCTATGGGCTGCCGCCGGGACTGGGCAGCTACGTCCACTGGGACCGCCGCCTCGATTCGCGCCTTGCCGGCGCGCTGATGGGCATCCAGGCGATCAAGGGCGTCGAGGTCGGCGACGGCTTCCTCACAGCCTCCCGGCGCGGCTCGGCCGCCCACGACGAGATCGTCAAGGATGCGGACGGCAGGATCATCCGCACGTCCAACCGTGCCGGCGGCATCGAAGGCGGCATGAGCATCGGCGACGTGCTGCGCGTCCGCGCGGCCATGAAGCCGATTGCCACGGTGCCGCGCGCCCTCAGGACCGTGGACGTCAGCACGGGGGAGCCCGCCAAGGCGCACCACCAGCGCTCCGATGTGTGTGCGGTCCCGGCCGCCGGCGTCGTCGCCGAGGCCATGGTGGCCCTCGTCCTCGCCGAAGCGGTCACGGAAAAGTTCGGCGGCGATTCGGTGCAGGAAACCGCCCGCAACATCAAGGGTTACCTGGACAATATTCCGGCGTCCCTGGACTCGATCGGCCAGTAGTGCCGGCCGGAAACAGTGCCGTGCCGGCCATGCAGACTGGCCGGCCCATTGCGCTGATCGGGCCGATGGCCGTGGGTAAATCGGCGATCGGACAACAGCTCGCCCAGCAGCTGGGGGCAGCGTTCGTGGACACCGACGCCGTGATTGTCGCGAACCACGGGTCCATCGCCGAAATCTTCGCGGGCCGGGGCGAGCACGCCTTCCGTGAACTGGAAGCCCGGGCCGTGGGGCAGGCCATCGAGGACGCCCAGGGCACCAACACTGTCATCTCACTTGGCGGCGGTGCCGTGCTGGACTCCGGAACGCAGCAGCTGCTCGAACATTGCACCGTGGTGTACCTCGAATGCGATGCGGAGACGGTAGCAGAGCGCATTGCCAGGAACTCCGGCCGGCCGCTGCTGGCAGGCGACGCCATGGAACGCTGGAAGGCACTGTTCGCCACCCGCCGGCCCGTCTACGAGCGGCTGGCCGACCTTGTCATCGACGTCCGGAGCGGATCAGTTCCGGACATCGCACACCGGCTGGAAGATGCGCTGGGTGGGCCCGTCACCGCGAAAACCGCGGCAGGATCCATGCCGGCAGCGACAAAGGAAGTTGAAAAGTGATTACCGAATCAACCGTCATCAAGGTAACCGGCCAGACGCCCGGCGAGAACTACGACGTCGTGGTGGGCCGCGGCCTGCTGTCGGGCCTCCCGGCCCTGCTGGGGGAGCGCGTCAAACGGGTCCTGGTCATCCACCCCCGCGCCCTGCGGCTCACCGGCGACACCGTCCGTGAGGAACTCGCCTCGGCGGGCTTCACCGCGCTGACCGCCGAAATCCCGGACGCCGAAGAAGGCAAGCATATCGAGGTGGCGTCCTTCTGCTGGCAGGTGCTGGGACAGAACGACTTCACCCGCTCGGATGCCGTCGTCGCCGTCGGCGGCGGAGCCGTCACCGACCTCGCCGGCTTCGTGGCAGCCACCTGGCTGCGCGGGGTCAAGGTCATCCACATGCCCACCAGCCTGCTGGGCATGGTGGACGCCGCCGTCGGCGGGAAGACCGGCATCAACACCGCCGAGGGCAAGAACCTCGTCGGGGCATTCCACCCGCCCGCCGGCGTCCTCGCCGACCTGGACACCCTGGACACCCTGCCGAAGAACGAGATCATCTCCGGCATGGCCGAGGTCATCAAGTGCGGGTTCATCGCCGACCCTGCCATCCTCGAGCTGATCGAACAGGACCCTGCCGCCGTCTCCGATCCCCGCTCGGACGTACTGCGCGAACTGATCGAACGCGCCATCACCGTCAAGGCCAGGGTGGTATCGGCGGACCTCAAGGAAACCGGACAGCGCGAGATCCTCAACTACGGCCACACCTTGGGGCACGCGATCGAACTGGCCGAGCGCTACTCCTGGCGCCACGGCGCGGCCGTCTCCGTCGGCATGATGTTCGCGGCGGAGCTCGCCCGCAGCGTCGGCCGGCTCAGCGACGCCGACGCCGACAGGCACCGCACCATCCTGGAGAGCCTCGGGCTTCCCATCACCTACCGCCGGGACCGCTGGCAGGCGCTGCTGGACGGCATGCGCAGGGACAAGAAATCGCGCGGCGACCTGCTGCGTTTCGTGGTGCTCGACGGCGTCGGGCGTCCCGGCATCCTCGACGTCCCGGACACCTCGCTGCTGTTCGCCGCCTACCAGGAGATCGCCTCCTGATGAACGGCACCAGGGGCGGCACCAGCGACTGGCCTGACGGCGGCTTCCTCGGGATCAAGATCAACCCGGTCAGCCTGATGCCGGAGATCGTCAACGAGGACGCCTGCGCCGCGGCGCTTGCCGGCTCGCAGGATCCCGGCGACCTGATCTTCGTGCGCCTCGTCGAAGGGCACGCCGCGGAAGCCGCCGAACTGCTCGCCGAGGCCCGGTACAAGAACCCGGATTCCCTGCGCCTGCGCATCTTCGAGGCTGACGTGCTCAGGGTGACCCACCGCGCCGACCGGGCCGTGGAGCTGTTCCGCCAGCTGCTGGCTGAAACCAGGGGCACCCCGGACGAGGCCGTCATCCGCCAGCACCTGGGGCGCTCCTACTTCGCCGGCGGCAACATTGCCGCCGCCGTCGAATCCTTCGCCAACGCCCTGGACCTGCGCGTGGCCGGCTCCGCCGACGCGGCCCTGATCTACGCGTCCACAGTGGCACTTCAGCGCGCCCGGGACGTGCTGGATCTCGCCTCCTAGGGGCCGTCCCCGAGGCCTCCTGATACCCCGTCCGGCAGCCAGCCGCGGGAACCGGTAGAATGGATCTTGGATTTTTGATAAATACGCGCTGGCGGGCCGTTTGGCATGCCTGCCTGGCATAAGCGGCTGGCAGCTAGAACCAGTCACAAAGGAAACCAGAGGATACAGTGGCAACCACTAACGACATCAAGAACGGAACCGTCCTTAAGCTTGAGGGCCAGCTGTGGAACATCATTGAGTTCCAGCACGTCAAGCCCGGCAAGGGTGGCGCGTTCGTGCGCACCAAGATGCGCAACGTGATGTCCGGCAAGGTCGTCGACAAGACCTTCAACGCCGGGCTCAAGATCGAGACCGCCACGGTTGACCGCCGCGACTACCAGTACCTGTACCAGGACGGTGCCGACTTCGTGTTCATGGACACGCAGGACTTCGACCAGCTCACAGTCCCCGGTCCCACGGTGGGCGACGCCACCAACTTCATGCTCGAAAACCAGATGGTCAACATCGCCATCCACGAGGGCAACCCGCTCTACATCGAGCTGCCCCCGAGCGTCGTGCTCGAGATCACCTACACGGAGCCGGGCCTGCAGGGCGACCGCTCCTCGGCCGGCACCAAGCCCGCCACCCTCGAGACCGGTTACGAGATCCAGGTGCCACTGTTCGTCGAGAACAACACCAAGGTCAAGGTCGACACCCGCGACGGCAGCTACCTCGGCCGGGTCAACGACTAGTGAGTGCCCGCGGTAAGGCCCGGAACCGGGCCCTGGAGGTACTCTTCGAGGCAGAGCAGCGCTCCGTCTCGGCGTTCGATGTGCTGAAGTCCCGTCGCGAACAGACGGACCAGATCGTCAACCCGTACACCCTCGAAATCGTCGAGGGCGTCGTGTCGCACCAGCTTGCGATCGACGAGTTCCTGGAAACCTATTCGCAGGGCTGGACCCTGGAGCGGATGCCTTCGGTGGACCGCATCATCCTGCGGATCGGCACCTGGGAGCTGATCTACAACGACGACGTCCCGGACGGAGTCGCGGTGAGCGAGGCCGTGGCGCTGGCCAAGACCCTCTCCACGGACGAGTCGCCGTCGTTCATCAACGGCCTGCTCGGCCGCCTGCAGCAGCTGAAGCCTTCGCTGCTCGCCTGAATCAGGCAAGAGGAAACCCCGTCCGGCGCACACCGGACGGGGTTCTTTTTGTTGGAAGCTTCACTTTCCGCCGTCCCTTCCGCTAGCGGAGGACGGCGGCGCGGAGGGCGACGACGTCGGCCAGCTGCCGTTGTTCCTCGAGTTGGTGTGCCGGCACGTCCCGGCCGCTGAGGATCCGCTGCCGGGTGAAGGCAAGCTGCGTGGCGGCGTGCAGGAAGGCCTTCATCTGCGGTCCCCGGCCGATGGACGCGGCCCAGCGCAGGGCCGCACGACGACCGGCCCCGGTGGACAGCATTGCCACTTCCGCGGGCGTGAACCAGCCAGCCGCCGCGTACTCCTTGAGCCGCTGGCGGGTGAGCCTCCGCTCCGCCACCCGCAGCAGCACAATGACCACGACCGCCAGCAGGAAGATCGGCACCTGGACCAGGATGTACCGGGCCAGGAAGTCCTGTCCCATGCTGTTCCACCCGCTGTGCAGCAGCATCGCGGGGATCAGCCCCACGGCGAACGCGGCCACGGACAGGCCGGTGTGCCAGCGCCGCGCGGCGAAGCCCATGATGAGTCCCGTGGTCCCGGTGAAGATGGCGTGGGCGAAGGGCGACATGACACCGCGCAGGAAGATGACCACCGCGAGATCCGTTCCCGGGCTGCTGGATTCGGCGATGGCGCGGCCGAAGTACAGGATGTTCTCGGTGAAGGCGAAGCCGCCGGCGATCGTGAAGGCGAACACGACGCCGTCGACCGGGCCGTCGAAGTGCCTGCGGGCGAAGAGCAGGAGCAGCAGCAGGCCGAGGGACTTGGCGAACTCCTCAACCACCGGGGCCTGGACCGTGACGGCGAAAGTCCGGTAGTCCAGGCCCGAAGCCGGCCCGACGGCGAGCGAGAAGGCCGGCTGGACCAGCAGGGTCACCGAAATCGAGACGACCGCACCCCATATGAAGGCGAAGAGCAGCAGCCGCTGGGGCTCTGGCTCCCAGCGGTCGATGACGCGCACGGCGAGCAGGACGGCCCCCAGCGGCAGCAGCGACGCCACGAAGCCGATGACAAAGCCCGCGACGCCTGTGTTGCCCAGGACAAAGGGCAGCACCATGAACAGGCCGATGAAGCCGAGCACCCAACCGGCCGCCACGAGCCCGGCCACGCCGGCAGCGCTTCTGCCGGGGGCGCGTCGGCCGCCGCGGACCGCCGGAAGCGCGGCAGGCAGTGCGGCCTGGGGCTGGCCCCGGTGATTGGCCGGCGCCGGGCGGTAATGCTGTTCCGGGACTTGCCCCATCCAGCTGGGGTTGGCCTGTTGCGGCAACGGCGCGGGCGCGCCGGTACGGGGATCTTGGCCTGTCATGGACACGAGCCTAGGGTGCCTGCGCCCCGGCACCCAAGAGGCGGATCAAAGCCGGGTTGCCCTGGCCTCCGTGGGTGAGGCTTCTAAACGTGCTGGCCAGGGGCTGTCTTGGTGGGGGTCTAGGCAGTTTGCGGACGGAGAGGTGGAGGCCGGCATGCTAGGCCCGGCGGGCGAGAACGAGACGACGTGGGGATCTTTGAGCTGGCGGAAGCTGACTCGGCGTCGGACTGGGACCGGTAGGCGGCCACGACGTCTGCGATTGGCCACTGGTCGTGGGTGGTGACAAGGATGCGTTTGCCCAGGACCTCCGCCGCCAGCCGGGCCCCCAGAGGCCGGGCCTGCGCCGGTAAAACGGCCGATTCGTGGGCGTCGGGCAGCTTCTCAATGTCAGCCCCGGTGCCCAGATACCGTTCCCGGACCATATTCGGCTTGCCACCACCCGTGCCATCTCACGCAGGTACCAGTACGGCTTCCCGTTGATCGTCTTCATACAAACCAGCCATGACTTTAGGTCATGCAGTATTCCGGCCAAACAAACATCCGCCACGCCGCCAGCCGCGGTGGGATTCGCCAAAGGCTTCCGGAACGTGCGGGGGGTGCAATTCCGCCCTGCCCCTGCCCAGGCGTTTCCCGGCATGGGCGGGCTAGGCGCTGACCGAAGCCGTCAGGAACGGGAGCCATTCCGGGACGGGGTCGTCGAGGGGCGCTGGCCAGCCCGCCGGATCGTCCGTGTCTGCCGCGGGCAATGAGTCCCAGGCCGTGAATTGGTGCCAGTCCGGGAAGGGGTCCGGGGGCAGTTCCGGTTCGGGATCCGGGCCGGGGTGCCCGGTTGGCGCCGGGTCCGGATGATGTCCCGGATCCGCGGGCAGGCCTTGGTCCGGGCCGGTGTCCGTGCCTGTGTCCGTGGTCAGGGTGTGGTGTGGCCAGTGGGGTGGTTCCCAGTCCTGGTGTTCGCTGGGGTAGTGCCGGCCTGAGGGTGAGGTCCACCCTGGTGGGTTGTCCTTGCTGGCTTCGGTTGGTGTCCAGGCGGAGCTGTGTTTGAGGCGGTGGTGTCTGGGGCAGGGCTGGCCGAGGTTGGAGATGCCGGTGTTGCCTCCGTCGGCCCAGGCCAGGAGGTGGTCTGCTTCGTTGTCCAGGGAGTGGTTGCTGCAGCCGGGGAAGGGGCACTTGCCGTCGCGGAGCCGGAGCCATTGACGCTGGGCCTTCGTGACGCGGTAGCTGGTCCGTCCGATTTCCAGGGGTGCGCCGTCGCGGGGGTCGGTCAGGACGCGGTGGAAGGAGTCGGCGCCGTCGGCGATCAGGCGGCGGGCCATCGACGGCGGGATCGGCCCGTACCCGTCGAGGGTGGCTGGTTCGTCGGTGGCGCCCAGGAGGGACAGGACCGGCACGGTGATCAGGACCTGCGCCCGCGGGGACGGGACACCCCCGGCCACGCCCCCGGCCACACCCGCGCCCGTGCCGGTTCCGCCGCCGGCCGTTCCGCCGCCGGCCGTTCCGCCGCTGGTGGTGCCGGTGCCGGTGGTGTGGCTGGTGAGGAGCCAGGTGGCGGTGATGTCGGCGCGGAGCTGGGCCAGGGGCCGGGCCTCGGCCGGGCCCTGGAGGGCGCGGGCGGCGGCGGTGGTCCGTTCCCAGATCCCTGCGGCGGTAGCTGCCGGGAGGTAGGCGGAGAGCCAGGCCATGCCGTCCCGGTCCGGATGTAGTCGACCCGGCGGTCCTCGGCGCTTTTGGTGTGGCGTTTTTCGATGCTGACCGGGTGGTGGCGTTCCCGCCAGGCGCGTGCTTTGGCGCGGAACCGGGACGGGACGAGGTCCCCGGCCTGGCACCCGCGGGCGGGGTTCGGGGCGCCGGGGTCCAGGAAGTGGGCTTCCAGCGCGGCCGCTCCGGCGGGATCCAGGCTGGTGGTTTCGTCGACGATGATCCGGGCGTGCTGCCAGGAGATCGTCCCGGCCTGAAGGGCCGTCAGGGTCAGCGGCAGCGCCGTCGTCAGGGCCTGGCATTCGGACAGGAGGGCTCCGGCGGTCCGTTCGCTGACGGTCAGGCCACAGGCGACCTCGGCGACCAGGGCCATCTCCTGGGCGGTGTGTTCCTGCGGGGACGCCGCCGGTGAGGCCAGGGCCCTGGTTGCCTGCACGTATTCGGCGGCCAGCCTCACCTTCAGCGCGGCGGTCCGGGCTTCCAGCCGGGCCACCTCGGCGAGACCGTCCAGGCAAGCATCCGCCAGATTCCGCAGCGGATCGGCGCAGGGCGGATCAGGGCGGTCCGCGCCGGCGCCGGTGAAGGCAGCAAGCACAGCAGCGGACGCGGCGACGGCCGCCACGGCCTCCCTGCTTTCCGCACTCCAGGCTGTTCTGCTTTCCATACCCAAAGCATCTCAGGAGGCACCGACATTTTAGGGCGGCGCCGGCGGCAACTAGTCGTCGCCGTCCGTTCACGCTGGCCAGGACCAGCGCGAGTTTCCGGGTTGCGGCAGGGGCAGCGACGTTTGCCCTGGTCAGCAAGGGGGTTCCGTTTCCCGGAAGCGGCGGTGGTCCAGGGCCTTGGCCGGCCGGGAGTTTCACCCACCGGTCCGCCGCGGTGGCGGCCCCCATTTGCCGAAGGCCAGCTTCGAACACGGCGCGACGAAACGGTTCAGCGCCGCCAGCGCCAGATACGTGCCCACCGACCCCGAAGCGTCCGCCGCCGCGGCCCGACGTCGATCATCGCCGCCCCCAGGCGCTCCGGCTGTGACGCACACCGCCTCTCAACGGCCGCACCGGGGCAGGTCCGCGGCGGCCCGTGTGGTAATTTGAAAGGGCAAATGATCCTTTTTTAATTCCGTCCCGTGAGGCGGGGAAAGGGGAGACGAGCGTTGACTTCTGTTCCAGAAGCACCGGTTCCGGCCAAGGTTGTTCTTACCCGAGTGGTACTCAGCCAGGCGGACATCGACCGTGCACTCACTCGTATCGCCCATGAGATTCTCGAGTCCAACAAAGGCTCCCAGGACCTGGTCCTGCTGGGCATCCCGCGGCGGGGCTACCCCCTCGCCGTCCGGCTCGCCGAGAAGATCGCCGCCGCAGATCCCACCGTGGACGCCGCCGCGATCGTGGGCCAGCTGGATGTGACCATGTTCCGCGACGACCTCTCCCACCAACCGACGCGGCCGCCGTACCCCACGCAGCTTCCGCGCACCGGGATCGACAACAAAGTCGTTGTGCTGATCGACGACGTCCTCTACTCCGGACGCACTATCCGGGCAGCCCTCGACGCCATCATCGACCTCGGCCGCCCGCGGATTGTCCGCCTCGCCGTGCTGATCGACCGCGGCCACCGGGAACTGCCCATCCGCGCGGACCACGTCGGCAAGAACCTGCCCACCTCCTCGTCCGAAAAGGTCCGCGTCCGGCTCGAGGAAACCGACGCCGTCGACGGCACCCCCGTCAACGAGGTCGTCATCGAGGCCAGCGCATGAGGCACCTGCTCTCCACCGAAGACCTCAGCCTGCACGACGCCATCCGCATCCTTGACACCGCCGAGGAAATGGCGGCGGTGGGGGAGCGCGAAGTCAAGAAGCTCCCCGCGCTGCGCGGCCGCACGGTGGTGAACCTGTTCTTCGAAGACTCCACCCGCACCCGGATCTCCTTCGAAGCCGCGGCCAAGCGGCTCTCGGCGGACGTCATCAACTTCGCCGCGAAGGGCTCCTCCGTCTCCAAGGGCGAGTCCCTCAAGGACACCGCCCAGACCCTGGCCGCCATGGGGGCGGACGCCGTCGTCATCCGGCACTGGGCCTCGGGCGCCCCGCACCGGCTGGCCGCCACCGACTGGATCGACGCCGCCGTCATCAACGCCGGCGACGGCACCCACGAACACCCCACCCAGGCCCTGCTCGATGCCTTCACGATGCGCCGGCACTGGTCGAATCTCGCTGGAACGCCGTCCGCCGGCGCAGACCTGAAAGGCATGCGCGTCGCGATCGCCGGGGACGTGCTGCACTCGAGGGTGGCCCGCTCCAACGTCTGGCTGCTGCGCACCCTGGGCGCCGACGTCACCCTCGTCGCGCCGCCCACCCTGCTGCCGATCGGCGTCGAGAAGTGGCCCTGCACGGTCAGCTATGACCTGGACGAGACCCTCGCCCGGGGCGTGGACGCGATGATGATGCTCCGGGTGCAGGGTGAACGGATGAACGCCTCGTTCTTCCCCACCACCCGCGAATACTCCCGCCGCTGGGGATTCGACGACAACCGGCTCCGCGCCCTGGACAGCCTGGGCCTCAAGGACACCATCATCATGCACCCCGGCCCGATGAACCGCGGGCTGGAAATTTCCGCCGCCGCCGCGGACTCGCCACGCTCCACCGTGCTCGCCCAGGTGCGCAACGGCGTCTCCGTCCGCATGGCAGCCCTGTACCTGCTGCTCTCCGGCGACACCCGCGAACCAGCCGCCGCACCGGCTGCCGCACCTGTGTCTGTATCCGCGGCCGCGTCCCACGCCGCCAATCCGAACCTCACTTATTCCCACCAGGAGAGCCACTGATGGCTGAACAGCAGCAGAACGCAGACACCACCGGCGCCTACCTGATCCGCGGCGCCGCCATCCTCGGCGGAGCCCCCGAAGACCTCCTGATCCGCGACGGGATCATCGCCGAACGCGGCCAGAGTCTCGCCGCCGACGGCGCCACCGTCATCGAGGCCGCCGGGCTCGTGGCCCTGCCCGGCATGGTGGACATTCACACCCACCTGCGCGAACCCGGCCGCGAGGACGCCGAAACGGTCGAGACCGGCACCCGCGCCGCGGCCCTGGGCGGCTACACGGCCGTGCACGCGATGGCCAACAGCACCCCGGTGGCGGACACCGCCGGCGTCGTCGAACAGGTCCTGACCCTGGGCCGCACCGCCGGCTGGGTGGACGTCCGCCCGGTCGGTGCCGTCACGGTAGGCCTCGCGGGGGAGCAGCTGGCCGAACTCGGCGCGATGGCCGATTCCCGCGCCCGGGTCCGGGTCTTCTCCGACGACGGCATCTGCGTCCACGATCCCGTCCTGATGCGCCGCGCCCTCGAATACGTCAAGGCGTTCGACGGCGTCGTGGCCCAGCACGCGCAGGAACCCCGGCTCACCGCCGGCGCCCAGATGAACGAGGGCGAAGTCTCCGCCGTCCTCGGCCTCACCGGCTGGCCCGCCGTCGCCGAGGAAAGCATCATCGCCCGCGACGTCCTGCTCGCCCAGCACGTCGGCTCCCGGCTGCACGTCTGTCACGTCTCGACCGCCGGCTCGGTGGAAATCGTCCGCTGGGCCAAGTCCCGCGGCGTCAACGTCACCGCAGAGGTCACCCCGCACCACCTCTGGCTCACGGACGAGCTGGCACGCAGCTACGACCCGGTCTACAAGGTCAACCCCCCGCTGCGCACCGACGCCGACGTCCAGGCCCTGCGCGCCGCCCTGGCCGACGGCACGATCGACGTCGTCGGCACCGACCACGCCCCGCACCCGAGCGAACACAAGGAATGCGAGTGGGCGCAGGCAGCGATGGGCATGACCGGGCTGGAAACGGCGCTCTCCGTGGTGCAGCACACCATGATCGAAACCGGCCTGATGGGCTGGGCGGACTTCGCCCGCGTCACCTCCACCCTCCCCGCCGCCATCGGCCGACTGGAAGACCAGGGCCGCCCGCTCGACGCCGGCGAACCCGCCAACGTCATACTGGTGGATCCGGCTGCGCGCTGGACCGTGGACCCTTCTAAGATGGCAACCATGGGCCGTAACTCTCCGTTTGCCGGCCGGGAACTCCCCGGCAAGGTGGTGGCGACGTTCTTCAAGGGCCACCCCACCGTCCTGGACGGCAAGCTCAACACCCCGTACCGGTATCCGGCAGACGCACCGGAGACTGCAGCGGCGGGCCGCAACTGATGGACCGGCTGCTTCCCGGACTGTTGATGCTTTCGCTCGCCGTCATCGTCATCGCCCTTCTGGCGCTCGGCTGGCGGAACCGCCTGCGCCGCCAGGCCGACGTCGACCCCCTGCCCGCGGTCCCCGCCGAACTCGGTGCTGCGCTGGCGGCGGCCGACGGCCAGTACGTGGCCTCCACCACCGCCGGTGACTGGCTGGACCGCATCGCGGTCCACAACCTCGGGCTCCGGACCAACGCCGGACTCAGCGTCCACCCCGAAGGTGTGCTCTTCGACCGCTCCGGCGCCGGCCCGGTCTTCATCCCCGCCGCCCGGCTCACCGGCGTCCGGCAGGAAAGCGGCATGGCCGGGAAGTTCGTCGAAAAGGACGGACTGCTGGTCATCAGCTGGATGCTGGGCACCCGTGAGCTGGACTCCGGGTTCCGCACCCGGAACGCCGGCGACAAGACAACCCTCCTCAACGCCCTGCAAGATTTGATCTCCGCGGCCCCCCAGGCCAATGCCGATAGTGGAAAGTAACAACGTGACGGACACTAACGAAGTGACAGAAACAGTAACAGCAGTGACAGAATCCGCTGCAGCTGCATCCACGCCCGCGGCCCTCGTGCTCGAGGATGGCCGGATCTTCCGCGGCACCAGCTACGGCGCCACCGGCACCGCCCTCGGCGAGGCGGTGTTCGCCACCGGCATGACCGGCTACCAGGAGACCATCACGGACCCCTCGTACGCCCGCCAGCTCGTGGTCCAGACGGCACCGCACATCGGCAACACCGGCGTGAACACGGACGACGCCGAGTCCCGGCGGATCTGGGTGGCCGGCTACATCGTCCGCGACGCCGCCCGGCGCCCCTCCAACTGGCGCTCTGAGCGTTCCCTGGATGACGAGCTCGTCGAGCAGGGCATCGTGGGCATCCAGGGCGTGGACACCCGCGCCATCACCCGCCACCTGCGCGAACACAAGACCATGCGCGCCGGGATCTTTTCCGGCGAAGCCATCCGTGGCACGGACAAGGAACTCCTGGACGCCGTCCTGGCCAGTGCCCCGATGGAAGGTGCCCGCCTGGCCGAGGAAGTCAGTGTGGACAAGGCCTACACGGTCGACCCCAAGGACTGGGGCTGGGACGGCGAGCCGCGGTTCAGCATCGCCGCGATCGACCTCGGCATCAAGCGGATGACCCCGATCCGCTTCGCCGAGCGCGGCGTCCGCGTGCACGTGCTGCCGGCCACCGCGACCATTGAAGACATCACCGCCCTCAACCCGGACGGCGTCTTCATGTCCAACGGCCCGGGCGACCCCGCCACCGCCGACACCCAGGTCACACTGCTCCGCTCGGTGCTCGACGAGAAGATCCCGTACTTCGGCATCTGCTTCGGCAACCAGATCCTGGGCCGCGCCCTGGGCTTCGGCACCTACAAGCTCCGCTACGGCCACCGCGGCATCAACCAGCCCGTGCTGGACCGGCGCACCGGCAAGGTGGAAATCACCTCGCAGAACCACGGCTTCGCCGTAGACGCCCCGCTCAACGGCGCCACCCAGGCCCCCGAGGAGCGCTTCGGCCGCGTCGAGGTCAGCCACGTGAGCCTCAACGACGACGTCGTGGAGGGCCTGGCCTGCCTCGACATCCCGGCCTTCTCGGTGCAGTACCACCCCGAGGCCGCCGCCGGCCCGCACGACGCCGCCTACCTCTTTGACCGTTTCATCGAGCTGATGACGGACACGAAGAACGCGGGCTCCGCGGCCGCTGCTGCGTCCGACACGAAGACTTCCACCGAATCCAAGACTGAGGACAAGAAGTAATGCCCAAGAGAACTGACCTTAAGAGCGTCCTGGTCATCGGTTCCGGCCCGATCGTGATCGGCCAGGCCGCCGAATTCGACTACTCCGGCACCCAGGCACTGCGCGTCCTCAAGGAGGAAGGCCTCCGCGTCATCCTCGTCAACTCCAACCCGGCCACCATCATGACCGACCCGGAGTTCGCCGACGCCACCTACATCGAGCCGATCACCCCCGAAGTGGTCGAAAAGATCATCGCCAAGGAACGCCCCGACGCGATCCTGCCCACCCTCGGCGGGCAGACCGCACTCAACACGGCCATCGCGCTGGACAAGAACGGCGTGCTGGAGAAGTACAACGTCGAACTGATCGGCGCCAACATCGCCGCGATCGAACTCGGCGAGGACCGGGAGAAGTTCAAGGGCGTCGTGGAGCGCTGCGGCGCCGAATCGGCCCGCAGCCACATCATCCACACCATCGACGAGGCCCTCACCGCGGCCGAGGACCTGGGCTACCCGATGGTGGTCCGGCCCTCCTTCACCATGGGCGGCCTCGGCTCCGGCCTCGCCTACGACGAAAACGACCTCCGCCGGATCGTCGGCCAGGGCCTGCAGTACAGCCCCACCAGCGAGGTGCTGCTCGAAGAGAGCATCCTCGGCTGGAAGGAATACGAGCTCGAGATGATGCGCGACAAGAACGACAACGTCGTGGTCGTCTGCTCCATCGAGAACTTCGACCCGGTCGGCGTGCACACCGGCGACTCGATCACCGTCGCGCCGGCCCTGACCCTGACGGACCGCGAATACCAGCGGCTGCGCGACATCTCCATCGCCGTCATCCGCGAGGTCGGCGTCGACACCGGCGGCTGCAACATCCAGTTCGCCGTCGAACCTGACACGGGACGCGTCGTCGTGATCGAGATGAACCCGCGCGTCTCCCGCTCCTCCGCCCTCGCCTCCAAGGCCACCGGCTTCGCGATCGCCAAAATCGCCACCAAGCTCTCCCTGGGCTACACCCTGGACGAGATCCCCAACGACATCACGCAGAAGACGCCGGCCTCTTTCGAGCCGACCCTGGACTACGTCGTCGTGAAGGTCCCGCGCTTCGCCTTCGAGAAGTTCCCGGCCGCGGACCCCACCCTGACCACCACCATGAAGTCGGTGGGCGAGGCCATGGCCATGGGCCGCAACTTCACCGAGGCCCTGCAGAAGGCCCTGCGGTCCCTCGAGCAGAAGGGCTCCCAGCTGGACTTCAGCCACGTCCCGGAATGGGAAGTCCCCGAGCTGATCGAGAAGTCCAAGCGGCCCACCACGGACCGCCTGCACCAGGTCCAGCGCGCGCTGCTCGGCGGCGCCACCCTGGAACAGCTCTTCGAAGCCACTAAGATCGACCCCTGGTACCTGGACCAGCTCCAGCTGCTCAACGAGATCTCGCTCGAAATCCGCCAGGCCGCCGCCCTGACCCCGGAGATGCTGAAGCGCGCCAAGCGCCACGGCTTCTCCGACGAGCAGATCGGTGCCCTGACGCACAATTCCGAGGACGTCGTCCGCGGCGTCCGGCAGGCCCTCGGCATCCGCCCGGTCTACAAGACCGTGGACACCTGCGCCGCGGAATTCGCCGCGTATACGCCGTACCACTACTCCTCCTACGACGAGGAGGACGAGGTTGCGCTGCACGCCAAGCCGTCCATCATCATCCTCGGCTCCGGACCCAACCGGATCGGCCAGGGCATCGAGTTCGACTACTCCTGCGTCCACGCCTCGATGGCGCTGCGCAAGGCCGGCTACGAGACCGTGATGGTCAACTGCAACCCGGAAACCGTCTCCACGGACTACGACGTCTCCACCCGCCTGTACTTCGAGCCGCTCACGCTCGAGGACGTCCTCGAGGTCATCGCGGCCGAGGAGCGCACCGGCGGCGTGATGGGCGTCTTCGTCCAGCTCGGCGGCCAGACCCCGCTCAAACTCGCCCAGCAGCTCGCCGACGCCGGCGTGCCGATCCTCGGCACCTCCCCGGAAGCTATCGACCTCGCCGAGCACCGCGGCGCCTTCTCCCGGGTGCTCGACAAGGCCGGCCTCATCTCGCCGAAGAACGGCACCGCCGTGTCCTTCGAGGACGCCAAGAAGATCGCCGACGAGATCGGCTACCCGGTCCTGGTCCGCCCGTCCTACGTGCTCGGCGGCCGCGGCATGGAGATCGTCTACGACGAGCCCAACCTCTCCCGCTACATCGCCAACGCCACCGAGATCACCCCGGACCACCCGGTGCTGATCGACCGGTTCCTGGAGGACGCCGTCGAAATCGACGTCGACGCCCTCTACGACGGCACCGAGATGTACCTCGGCGGCATCATGGAGCACATCGAGGAGGCCGGCATCCACTCCGGCGACTCCGCCTGCGTGCTGCCGCCCATCACCCTGGGCAACAACGTGCTGGACCGCGTCCGGACCGCCACCCTGGCGATCGCCGAGGGCGTGGGCGTCCGCGGCCTGATCAACATCCAGTTCGCCCTTGCCTCCGACGTGCTCTACGTCCTGGAAGCCAACCCGCGGGCCTCCCGCACCGTGCCGTTCGTCTCCAAGGCGACCGGCGTCCAGATGGCCAAGGCGGCGGCCCTGATCGGCACCGGCGTGACCATCAACCAGCTCCGCACGGCCTACAAGATGCTGCCGGAAACCGGCGACGGCTCCACGCTGCCGCTGGACGCCCCGGTCTCGGTCAAGGAAGCCGTGCTGCCGTTCAGCCGCTTCCGCACCCCGGAGGGCAAGGTGGTGGACTCCCTGCTCGGCCCCGAGATGCGCTCCACGGGCGAGGTCATGGGCATCGACAAGCACTTCGACACCGCCTTCGCCAAGAGCCAGGCGGCCGCCAACAACGCGCTGCCCACCGAGGGCAAGATCTTCGTCTCGGTGGCCAACCGGGACAAGCGCTCGGTCATCATGGGCGTCAAGCGGCTCTCCGACCTCGGCTTCGAGATTGTCTCCACCGGCGGCACGGCGGATGTGCTGCGCCGCAACGGCATCCAGGCCACCCCGGTCCGGAAGGTCGCCGAAGGCTCCAGCGCCGAAGGGGAGGGCACTATCGCCGACCTCATCATCGCCGGTGAGATCGACATGGTCTTCAACACCCCCTCCGGTGGCGAGGCCCGCAGCGACGGTTACGAACTGCGTGCCGCGGCGACGTCGATCGGGATCCCGTGCATCACGACCGTGGCGGAGTTCAACGCCGCCGTCCAGGCCATCGAGGCGCTGCGCACCTATGAATGGTCCGTCACGAGCCTGCAGGAGCATGCCGCTGCTCTCGCGGTCTCGCAAAACACAGCTTCGCAGAATGCAATCTCTCAGAATGCCTGAGTCTCGCGCCGGGACCCCTGACACGGCCGGTGTCGGCCGGGAGTCGTTCGGCTCCCGGCTCGGCCGGGCCATGGCCGAGCGTGGTCCGCTCTGCGTCGGGATCGATCCGCACCCGTCGCTGCTTCAGCGCTGGGGGCTGAACGACGACGCCGCCGGGCTGGAGCGCTTCTCGCTCACCGTGCTGGAGGCCGTGGGTTCCCTCGCTGCCGCGGTGAAGCCGCAGGTGGCACTGTACGAGCGCCACGGCTCCGCCGGGATGGCGGTGCTGGAACGCACCCTCGCAGCAGCCGCGGAGGCCTCTGTGCTGACCATCGCCGACGCCAAACGCGGCGACATCGGCTCCACCATGGCCGCCTACGCCGACGCCTGGCTCCGGGACGGCTCCGCCCTGGCGGCGGATTCGGTGACGCTGAGCCCGTACCTCGGCTTCGAATCGCTCCGGCCGGCCCTGGACCTCGCCGCGCAGTCCGGACGGGGCGTATTCGTCCTGGCCCTGACCTCCAACCCGGAGGGCGCCTCCGTGCAGCACGTCGGCGGTACGGATTCCGTGGCCCGCCGGATCGTGCAGGCCGCAGCGGAGGAGAACCGCCGCTACTGGGCTGCTCAGGGCGCGGGGGAGCGGGCCGTTTGGCTGGGCTCCGTGGGCCTCGTGGTCGGCGCGACGGTCGGTTCCGCACTGGGCGAGCTGGGGCTGGATCTGGCCGCAGTCCGGGGCCCGATCCTGGCCCCCGGCCTGGGCGCGCAGGGCGCCACGGCCGCGGATCTGCGGCGCACTTTCGGGGACGCCTATGGCCAGGTGCTGGGCACGTCCAGCCGGGACATCCTCTCCGCCGGACCGCGGATCCAGGACCTGCAGGACGCGGCCCGGCGCACTCTGGAGGAACTGCGCGCGGCCTAGGCATCGCGCAGGCTTCCCTGCGGGCAGCGCCGCTGTACTGGTCCATTGATTTCTGCCTCATCCAGACGGTAGGTTCAGGACACGTCCGCGGCACCGGTCCGGGCGCTGTTCGGCCCGTCCGGCCGGGCCGTTTCTGCGGCCCGGCAGACAATGCAGGGAGGACTTCAGTGAGTTTGCGACCCCTCACCCCGCAGGAGCGGGCCGACGCCCTGGGCAAGGCTGCCGCCGCCAGGACCACCAGGGCCGCGGCCAAGGAGCGGCTTAAGTCCGGGGAGCTCACCATCGCGCAGCTCCTCAGCGCCGGGGATACCGACGACGCCATCGCCCGGATGCGGATCATTGAACTGCTCGAGGCCCTGCCGGGGATCGGGCGGGTCCGTGCCGCCGCGATCATGGAACAGCTCGGCATTGCCGCCTCGCGCCGGGTCCGCGGCCTGGGCATCCACCAGCGCCGGGCGCTGGTAGATTTCATAGACGACAAATAGCTCGTTCCACCAGCTATGCCAAACACCGCCCGAAGGAATATGTGAGCAAGAAACCGGGACTGACAGTCCTCGCCGGCCCGACGGCTGTTGGTAAAGGAACCGTGTCCACCTACATCCGGGACAACTATCCCGGCGTCTGGCTCTCCGTATCAGCGACCACCCGCCCGCCGCGTCCCGGCGAGGTCGACGGCGTCCACTACTTCTTCAAGTCCGCCGAGGAATTCGACTGCCTGGTCGAGAACGGTGACCTCCTCGAGTGGGCCGTGGTCCATGGACGCAACCGCTACGGCACCCTCCGCAGCACCGTGGACGCCGCGATCACCGATGGCCGGTCCGTGCTGCTGGAAATCGATCTGCAGGGCGCACGGCAGGTCAAGCGGGCCGTACCGGAGGCCCAGTTCGTCTTCCTGGCGCCGCCGAGCTGGGACGAAATGGTCCGCCGGCTGGTGGGCCGCGGCACGGAAACAGCCGAAGAACAGCAGCAGAGGCTGGAAACCGCTAAACTAGAACTTGCCGCTGAACCGGAGTTTGACCACACCGTCATCAATGATGACGTTCGACGGGCAGCGGACGAGCTTGTTTCACTCATGGGGCTGACCCCGAACCCACGCTAGGCGCCGGGACGTATCGGCCCGTTAGAATTTGGAGAATTCGTGTCCACGAACCTTGAAGGCATCATCAACCCGCCGATCGACGAGCTGCTGAAGGCCGCCGATTCGAAGTACGGACTGGTGATCTTCGGCGCCAAGCGCGCACGTCAGATCAACGCCTACTACGCCCAGCTGCACGAGGGCCTGTTCGAGTACGTCGGCCCGCTGGTCGACACCAAGCTGAACGAGAAGTCGCTCTCCATCGCGCTGCGCGAAATCAACGAAGGCAAGCTCGTTTCCACGCCGATCGAACCTGCAGAGTAATTCCGCAGACGCAGACGGAGGCCACGTGCGCATAGTCCTCGGAGTCGGGGGAGGGATAGCCGCCTACAAGGTGGCGTCGCTCCTCCGGCTTTTTACTGAAGCCGGCCATGACGTCACGGTCATCCCCACGGAGGCCGCCACGCGCTTCGTCGGCGTCGCCACCTGGGAAGCCCTCTCCGGGCACCCGGTCAGCAACAGCGTCTTCGACGAGGTGCACACCGTCAACCACGTCCGCCTCGGCCACGAAGCCGAGCTGATCGTCGTCGCCCCCGCCACCGCCGACCTGCTGGCACGTGCCGCCACCGGCCAGGCCAATGACCTCCTCACCAACACCCTGCTTGTGGCCGGCGGCTGCCCGGTGCTGATGGCCCCGGCCATGCACACCGAGATGTGGCAGCACCCGGCGACCCAGGCCAACGTCGAGACGCTCCGCAGCCGGGGCGTCACCGTGCTGGAGCCCGCCTCCGGCAGGCTGACCGGATCAGACTCCGGACCGGGCCGGCTGCCCGAACCCGAGGCCATTTTCGAAGCGGCCCTGGCCCTCGCCGGTGCGCCGGCGATTTCCGGCACCGCCCCGCTGACGCCGGACGCCGTGCTGGTATCGGAGCCCCCGACGGAGCCTGCGTTGGCTTCCCGGCCTACGGCCACCAGGCCACTGGCCGGACTGACCGTTACCATCAGCGCCGGCGGCACCCGCGAACCGCTGGACCCGGTACGTTTCCTCGGCAACCGTTCCTCCGGCAAGCAGGGCGTGGCGCTGGCCGCCGCGGCCCGCGACGCCGGCGCCAGGGTACGGCTGCTGGCCGCCCACATGGAGGTACCGGCGCCCGCCGGCGTCGAACTTGTCCAAGTCGAGACTGCCCTGGAGTTGCGGAAGGCGGCCCTGCACGCGGCCGCCGACTCCGACGTCGTCATCATGGCCGCCGCCGTCGCCGACTTCCGCCCGGCGGACGTCTCCGGCACCAAAATCAAAAAGCGCGACGACGTCGCCGATCCCGTCATCTCCCTGGTCCGCAACCCGGACATCCTGCAGGAACTCGTGGAAGTCCGCTACGCGGCCTCCCGGAACCAGCTGATCGTCGGCTTCGCGGCGGAGACCGGGGACGCCGAAGGCGACGTGCTGGAGTACGCCGAAGCCAAGCTGCGCCGCAAGGCCTGCGACCTGCTCGTGGTCAACCAGGTGGGCAAGGACCGGGTCTTCGGCGAGGACACCAACTCCGTAGTCATCCTTTCCCGCTCCGGCTCCGAACCCCAAGAGGCGTCGGGTTCCAAATCCGACGTCGCGGCTGCCGTCATTGACCGCATCAGCGCCGAGTTGAGCCGGGTTGTCCCGCCGGCCTGAGCCCTGGCGTCATCAAGGTCTCCTTAGCATGGGGACACACGCCGCCGGACGTCCGTTTTCCAACCAGTAAGGTAGTTGAGTGACTTTACCGCTGCACATCCCTGATTTCCACGGGTCCACGCCCGCCTCGCTCCGGCTGTTCACGTCCGAGTCGGTGACCGAGGGGCACCCAGACAAGATCTGTGACCAGATCAGCGATGCGATCCTCGACGCCCTGCTCGCCAAGGACCCCGAGTCCCGGGTTGCCGTGGAAACACTGGCCACCACCGGCCTGGTCCACGTGGCCGGCGAGGTCACCACCGACGCCTACGTCGAGATCCCGCAGATCGTCCGCGAGACCATCCTCGGCATCGGCTACGACTCCTCGGCCAACGGCTTCGACGGCGCCCGCTGCGGTGTGTCCGTCTCGATCGGCCAGCAGTCCAACGACATCGCGGGCGGCGTGTTCAACTCGCTCGAAGCCCGCGAGGGACGCCAGGAGGACGACTACGACCTCCAGGGCGCCGGCGACCAGGGCCTCATGTTCGGCTACGCCAGCGACGAGACCCCCTCCTACATGCCGGTCCCGATCTGGCTCGCGCACCGCCTCTCTGAGCGGCTCACCGAGGTCCGCAAGAACGGCGAACTGTCCTACCTCCGCCCCGACGGCAAGACCCAGGTCACCGTGGGCTACGACGGCGAGCTCCCGGTCTCGGTCGAAACGGTCGTCATCTCCAGCCAGCACGCCGAAGGCGCCAGCCTGGACCAGCTCCGCGCCGACCTGGCCGCGTATGTGGTCGATCCGGTCATGGCGATGTCCAACTTGGACATCTCGCGGACCAAGAACATCCTGAACCCGGCCGGCGCCTTCGTCATCGGCGGCCCGGTCGGCGACGCCGGCCTCACGGGACGAAAGATCATCGTCGACACCTACGGCGGCATGGCCCGCCACGGCGGCGGTGCCTTCTCCGGCAAGGATCCGTCCAAGGTGGACCGCTCGGCGGCCTACGCGATGCGCTGGGTGGCGAAGAACGTGGTGGCTGCCGGACTCGCGAAGCGAGCCGAGATCCAGATCGCCTACGCGATCGGACAGGCCCGTCCGGTCGGCACCTATGTGGAGACCTTCGGCACCGAGACGGTGGATCCGGCCAGGATCAGCGCCGCGATCGCCGAGATCTTCGACCTGCGCCCGCGCGCCATCATCGATGCCCTGGACCTCAAGCGCCCGATCTACGCCAAGACTGCAGCCCACGGCCACTTCGGCCGCGAGGATCCGGACTTCACCTGGGAGCGGCTGGACCGCGTCGATGAGCTGAAGGCATTCTTCAACGCTTAAATGTCAGTGCCGTTAAATGTCACTGCCGTGTGATGTGCTGTAGCCAGGCCGCCGTCCCGGGGGCCTGGCTACTTTTTTGTTGAGCTGAAGGGAGGGAAACGCCATGACCGCGGTCCATGGCGGCGCGCCAGCGCCGGACGGGCCCCGCCAGCTCTCGCTGCTCCAGGGCTTCCCCACTTCCTCAGCTGCGTCTGCGGCATCAGGTCCTGTCCTCGCGGCCGAGCTGCCGGTGGCACGGGTCCAGCTTGAATCGTCCCTCCCGCACCTGGACAGGCCGTTCGACTACAGCGTCCCCGCGGACCTCGACGCCGCGGCACAGCCCGGCGCCCGCGTGAAGGTGAAGTTCAACGGCCAGGAACTGCCCGGCTACCTCGTGGCGCGGGTGGCCGACTCCGACGCCGGCCACGCCCTCGTGCCGCTGCACAAGATCGTTTCTCCGGTTCCCGTACTCACCCCTGCCGTCCTGGAGCTCGCCGGGCGCGTGGCGGCACGCTATGCCGGAACCGTCAGCGACGTCCTGCGCGTCGCGGTGCCGCCGCGGATGGCGAAACTGGAAAAAGAAGCCGCTCCGGACGGGCACCTGGATCCGGCCCTGTTTGCGGAGGCCGGGGCCGACGACGATGCGGGTGCGGCTCTTCCTGCCGGGCTGGAGTCCTCAAGCTGGTCGGGCTACCGCAACGGTCCGGCCTTCCTCCAGCATCTCAGTGCGGGGGAGGCGCCCCGGGCCGTGCTCAGCGCGCTCCAGGGCTACGGTCCCGGAGGCTGGCCCCGGATGATCGCCGAAGCCGTCGCCGCGGTCCGCCTGTCCGGCCGCGGCGCCGTCGTGGTGGTGCCTGACTACCGGGACCTGGACCGGGTGGAGGCGGCCCTGCTTCAACTCCTTCCAGCCGGTGACATCGCCCGGCTCACTGCGGACGACGGCCAGACACCGCGCTACCGGAGCTTCCTGCGGATCCTCAGCGGCGCAGCCGGCGTCGCCGTCGGCACCCGCTCCGCCGCGTACGCTCCGGTCCGCAACCTCGGACTCGTGGTCTGCTGGGACGACGGCGATGACCTGCACATCGAGCAGCGCTCCCCGTATGCGCACTCCCGCGAGGTCCTGCTGCTCCGCGCCGGCCAGGAGCGTGCAGCCTGCCTGCTCGCAGGACACGCGCGCAGCACCGAGACGCAGCGGCTGGTCGAATCAGGCTGGGCCTGGCCCGTCGAAGCGGACCGTACCGTGGTGCGGCGGACCGTTCCGCGCGTGCTGAACACCGCCGACAGCTTCGAGCTGGAGCACGATCCGCTGGCCAGGGTGGCCCGGCTGCCCGCCGCGGCCTGGCGCGCCGCCAAGGAAGGCCTCGAACGGGGCCCGGTCCTGGTGCAGGTGGCCCGGGCCGGCTACGCCCCCTCCCTGGCCTGCGAGAACTGCCGTGAACCGGCCCGCTGTGCCGCGTGCAGCGGGCCGCTCGCCGTTGCCGGGTCTACCGGGAGTTCCGCCGTGCCGCAATGCCGCTGGTGTTCGACGCCGGCTCCCGCCTGGCGCTGCAGCACCTGCAACGGTGTCCGGCTCCGGCGGGGCGCCACGGGGGCGCTGCGCACGGCAGAAGAACTCGGCCGCGCCTTTCCCGGCAAGCCGGTCATCACCTCCTCCGGCGACAGGGTGCTGGCCACCGTTCCGGACGCCAAGGCGCTCGTGGTGGCGACCGTCGGGGCGGAACCCGTCGCCGCCGGCGGTTACGCTGCCGCGCTGCTGCTCGATGGCGACTCGCTGCTGCGCCGCGAAAACCTCCGGGCCGGGGAGGACGCCGTCCGCCGCTGGTTCAACGCCGCGGCCCTCGTGCGCCCGGCCGCCGACCGGGGCCTGGTGGTCATCACCGCCGACGACACGGCCGGCGTGGGCGCCCTGCTGCGTTGGGATCCCGCCGGCTACGCGTATCGCGAGCTCGCACTGCGGCAGGAGCTGCAGCTGCCGCCGGCCGTCCGGATCGCCTCCGTCACGGGCGGCCGGACCGCCGTCGGACACTTCACACAGGCCGTCGAGCAGCGGCTGGGCGCGGAGGGTGCCGTGCTGAGGACCGCCGGGCCCGCGCCTCTGATGCTGGCGCCCGGTGCCGCCCCGGGACCAGGAACCGCGGGCGGGAAAGCTCCGGCCCGGAGCGCGGCCGGCGACGTCCGGACCCTGCTGTTCATTCCGTACGCCCAGGCCGCGGAAGCCACCAAGGTGATGAGGGCGGTCAAGGCCGCTGCTGCCGCGAAACGCAGTGACGACCCCGTCCAGCTGCGCCTCGACGGCGTCGACGTCCTCTAGCGAACGTTCCCGGCCGGTCAGCATTGCTTCCGGGCTGGTTCTTTCCGGCGTTGGCGCAGCACGTCGAGTTATCTAAGTTCAGCCGAGCTGGAACACCCTGATCTGTGTCTTCCCGTCACTGAGATAAACCGGGACCTGTCGGCTTGGGCTGGTCGGGCTCCCTCACCGGCGGCCATTCGCCACAGACGGCCGGAATGGCGGCTCCTGTTGCGGTACTCTGTGGCAAATGGGTGCTCCGCAACCTGTGGTCCGGCGTCATCCGGCCTCGCGGCGGGTGCGGCACGGATTGGTTCGGGGCTGGCCAGCTCCGTCCCGGCTATTTCGAGTTACCAGGCCGGCCTCGGCGAAGTGCGACGGCCTGCTCGGCAACTTCCAGCAGCCTGCGCGCGGACTCGTCCCAGCTGAACTCGGCGGCACGCTCCACCGAACGGCGCGAGCGTTCCTTCCATAGCTCCGGTTCCTCGAGCTTCCGAACGGCCTCGGCGAACTCGGCCGGAGACTCCGGATGGACATAGCTGACCGCGTCGCCGCCGACTTCGCGGAAGATCGGGATGTCGCTGGCGATCACCGGCGTGCCGTGGGACATGGCCTCCACGAGGGGGAGGCCATAACCTTCGGCCCGGGAGAGGCTGACCAAGGCCGTCGTGCGGGCCAGCATGGACTCATACTCGGCGTCGGTCACGCCATTGTGGAAGACGATGTCCGCGCCCGCCGGCGCCAGGGCTTCCAGTTCCGCCTTGCGCTGCGGGGTGATTCGGCTGAGCAGATGCAAGGTCATATCGGGCAGTTCCGCCATGCCCCGGATCATGGTCTCCACGTTCTTGTAGGGCATGAACGATCCCATGTAGAGAAGCGTCTTGTCCGCCCCGGCCCCGGGGTCCCGGGGGCTGAGGCCGGGTTGCGGGGCGTTGCCCACGATCCGTACGGGGCGGCTGGTGAGCCGGTACTTCGAGATCAGGGCCGCCGTCGTGGAGCTGATGGTCGCGACGACGTCGGCCCGGTTGAGCAGGAGCCGCTGCGGCCAGTACGCCTTGTGGTACAGGCGCCAGAGGATCCGGACCGGGGCGGGCAGGAAGCCGGGCGGGGCAGGGTGCTCGTAGTAGATGAGGTCGTGCAGGGTCAACACGAGGGCGTATTTCCGGCCCCAGCTGCCCATCGTCTGCATGGGGCACACGACGGCGTCGGCGCCGAGCCTGTTGACCTTCGCAGCGACAAACAGTTCGGCCGGGGACAGCGGGCTGTTGATCAGGGTGTACGGCACATCCGGCAGCAGGGCCAGTTGCCGGACGTCACTGATCAACATGGAGACGTCGGCGAGCCTGGCCGTGGCCGCGATGAGGCTCGCCCCGTAGCGGCTGATCCCGTCGTGGTGGTCCAGCCGGGTGAAGCGGGCATCGATGAGGATTTTCACGCGGTGTGGTCCTTCAGGAAGCGGAGGATGAAGCCGGCGGCGGACTCCGGGGTTTCGTAGTGGATCAGGTGCCCGACGCCGGGAATCACGTCCAGGTGTCCGTCAGGCAACAGGGCGAGGAGTTTGTACTGGTCCGGCAGGGCGGCGATTTGGTCCTTTTCGCCGGCGATGAGGAGGACCGGCAGGGTCAGCCGGCACGCCACCTCGGAGACGTTGTTCCCGACGGAGGCCTTGAACGCCTCGAGCAGGCTCTCGCGGTCCGCGAAGGCGGAGAAATAGGCGCTGTGCTGGGCGTGGACGAACCGCCGCAGCGCCTTGTCCGGGGTCTTGGCCATGGCTTCGCTCATCACGCGGACGATCAGCTGGCTGCGCAGCAGGGCGTGTCCGAGTGTACGGGGGAGACGGGCGGCGGCCTCGTAGTACAGGATTGCGAGCTTCGTCATGAGCCCCTTGTTGCCTTCGAGGGCGGGGGCGGCGATGGGGTTGATGAGGATCAGCTCGGCAACCGTGCCCGGGTTGGCTGCGACGAAGTGGCTCGCCACGATCGAGCCGAAGGAGTGGCCGAGCAGGACCGTGTCCCGGCCCAGGCCCAGGGCAGCCATGAATTCGGCGATGAAGCGTCCGTAGCGTTCCACACTGTGCTCGTCTGCCGTGAAGGCGGCGGAGCCGCCGAAACCCGGGAGGTCAGGCATGATGAGGCGCAGGCCGGGGAGCTGGTCGGCCACCCGGAGCAGGCCGTGGTGGTCGCCGCGGAAGCCGTGCATCACCAGGACCGTGCGGGTTTCCGGCGTGACCCGGACCGGCTCGTAGGTCCAGTAGGCCACTTTCACGCCGGCCAGGACCACCTCGGCGGGTACGGTCCGCGCCTCGAGTTCATGGCTGAACAGGGGCGTGGGGGAGGACTCGGTGTCCACGTTTTCCATTCGTTCGGGTCCTAGCTGACGTTGTCGGGGTGGGAGCCGGTCCGGAAACCGCGGTCCAGCGCCGCAATGTCGGCAAGGTCCGTGGCGGAGAGTTCGAAGTCGAACACCGTCCGGTTTTCCCGGATCCGGTCCGAGGAGCTGGCCTTGGGGATGGTGATGTTGCCCAGCTGGAGCTGCCAGCGGAGGATGATCTGGGCCGGGGTGCGTTCGTGTTCCGCGGCCAGGGCCAGAATCACCGGGTCACGCAGCACCTGTCCCCGGCCCAGCGGGCTCCACGCCTCCGTGCGGATGCCCAGCGCGTCGTGCTTCTTGCGCAGCTCGGCCTGCTGAAGCCAGGGGTGGAGTTCAATCTGGTTGACGGCCGGCACCACCTCGGCCGTCTCCATGAGCCGGTCCAGGTGGTCGGGCTGGAAATTCGACACTCCGATCGCCCGGACCTTGCCCTCGCGGTAGAGCGTCTCCATGGCCCGGTAGCTTTCCGCGTACAGGCCCTTCTTGGGGCAGGGCCAATGGATCAGGTAGAGGTCGATGTACTCCAGGCCCAGGTTGGACATCGAGGTGTGAAATGCCCGCATGGTCGCGTCGTAGCCGTGATCATCGTTCCAGACCTTGGTTGTGACGAAGAGGTCCTGGCGGGACAGGGCGGGAGACAGCTCACCGGACCCGCTGCCGGCGCCTTCGAACCCGGCAAGGGCACCGATGCCCTTGCCCACGCCCGTTTCGTTCCCGTACATGGCTGCCGTGTCGAAGTGGCGGTAGCCGGCTTCCAGCGCCATGGTTACGAGCGAGGCGGCATCGTCAGGAGGGACTTTGTACAGCCCGAATCCCAGCCGGTCGATCATCACGCCGTTGTTCAGGGACGTCCGGGGGGAGATTCTCATAGCAACGACTTTACCCATTGCCGCGGCACCTGCCGGTCAGGCCGCGCAGCACAGGCCGCGCGGCGCAGGCCGTCCGGGACGGCCGGCCACCTGCCGGTCCCCTGGGACCGCTCAGGACAGGCCGTCGAACCGGACCAGCCGCCGGGCACTGGCCTCGTCGAGGATCAGGTCCGTGGCCAGGCCGGAGGCGAGCGCACCGCGCAGGCCGTTGATCTTGGACGCGCCGGACACCACGCAGATCCGCCGCCGGACCTGGCGCAGCTGCGCGAGGTCCGGCCCGGTGGAACGCTCGTTGAGGATGATTCCGTCCGAGGAACCGTCCGCCCGGAAGAACACGGTGGCCACGTCACCGACCACGTCCGAGCTGGCCAGGATGCTCAGATCGTCCTCATCGAGGTAGCCGCCGGCATAGACGTGGCTGGGGTAGTCGGCGTCGACCGATCCGACCCCGAAAATGGCAATGCTCATCCGGGCCTGAAGCTCGAGGACGCGCTGCACACTACGCTCATTCCACATCGCCTTCTTGGTCGCTGCGTGATCAAAAAACGCGGGCACCGGGAACTGCTCCACCCGCGCCCCGTACGCGCTTCCGAAGCGGCGCATGATGTCCGAGGCGTAGGTGATGCCGGTGGTCTGCATGTTTCCGGCGCCGTTGAGCTGGACGATCACGCTGTCATGGGTGATCTTCCGGGTCAGGTGCCGGCTGACGGCGCTGAGGGTCGAGCCCCAGGCGACGCCGATGATGGCGTTGGAATCCACCAGCGGGCCGATGGTGCGGGCGGCCTGCATGGCCACTCTGTCCAGTGTTTCCGCTTCATTCAGCGTGTCCACTACGGGAACGACATGAACGTCCACCTTGTATTCGGCGCGGATCATGCTTTCCAGCTCGGGGCCGGTATCGAGAGGGCTGCGGATCTGGATCTGCACGAGGCCGGATTCCCGTGCCGAGGACAGCAGCCGGGAGACGGTCGACCGGGAGGTCCGGAGTTCACGGGCAATCGCGTCCATGGTCAGGTCCTGGAGGTAATACAACTGGGCCGCGCGGAGGGCGTCGGACTGGCGTGAAGGCAATTCCCACATTCCGTTCTGCACGTTTGTGCATAGTGCTTGACACCATTTTCCATTATTCCAAACAATAGTGTTGAACGGCGACGCGCCCCGTGGCGCGCCGCACAGAACCAAACCCCAGGGAGCAGTTTTGGGATCTAAGGAATCAGCCCGCAACCAGGAGCCGGCCGGCACTCGTTTACCCGTGCAGAAGCTGCGGTCGCGGCGGAACGCACAGGTGCTGATCATCGGCGGCGGAATCAATGGAGTGGGTACTTTCCGGGACCTGGCACTGCAGGGTGTCGATGTTGCCCTCGTGGAACGCGGCGACTACTGCCAGGGCGCCAGCGGGGCTTCCTCGCATATGATCCACGGCGGAATCCGGTACCTCGAAAACGGCGAGTTCCGGCTCGTCCAGGAGTCCGTGGTCGAGCGCAACCGGCTCCTGCGCATCGCTCCGCACTACGTCAAACCGCTGCAGACCACTATCCCTATCTTCAGCACCTTTTCCGGCGTCCTAGCGGCGCCGCTTCGTTTCCTGACCCACAAACAGCGGGGCGCCCCCCAGGAGCGCGGCGCCTTCCTGATCAAGCTTGGCCTGAGCATGTATGACTTCTTCTCCCGCGACGGCGGCAGCGTGCCGCGCCACCAGTTCCGCGGCCGCAAGCGCGCCCTGGCGGAGCTCCCGCGCCTGCACCCGGGCATCAAATATGCGGCAACCTACTTCGACGCGTCGGTCCATAACCCGGAGCGGCTGACCCTCGACGTGCTGCAGGACGGCGAAAAAGCCGGCGCTCCGGGCGGCACCGCCCGCGCCAGCAACTACGTCTCGCTCGTCTCGATGGAAGGAACGGCGGGCTCCGGGACCGGCAGCCGGGTACGGCTCCGCGACGAACTCACCGGGGAGCTCTTCGACTTCACCGCCGACGTGATCGTCAATACCACCGGCGCCTGGGTCGATCTGACCAACGAAGCCATGGGCGCGGCGTCCTCCTTCATGGGCGGCACCAAGGGTTCGCACATTGTCCTGGACCACCCGGAGCTGCTCGCGGCCTGCAACGGGAGGGAAATCTTCTTCGAGCACACCGACGGCCGGATCGTGCTGATCTACCCCATGGGGGACAGGGTCCTCGTTGGAACCACGGACGTCGACGCGGACATGACCGAGGACGCCGTCTGCACCGAGGCCGAGATTGACTACTTCCTTGAGCTGATCGGCCACGTTTTCCCCGACATTGCCGTGGACCGGGAACGGATCGTCTACACCTTCTCCGGTGTGCGTCCGCTTCCGAAGCACGACGCCACCCAGCCGGGCTTCGTCAGCCGCGACTACCGGATCGAGCGCCGCGGCGGCTCGGTGCCGGCAGCCGGTGGAGCCGGCGGCAGCGGCGCCGTCGTCCTCAGCCTGGTGGGCGGAAAGTGGACCACCTTCCGGGCCCTCGCGGAACACCTGAGCGACCGCGTTCTCGCGGAACTCGGACTGGAACGGAAGGTGTCGACGGCGCAGCTCGCCATCGGCGGCGGCGCCGGCTTCCCGGACAGTGAAGACGGCGTCCAACGGTGGATCAAGGCCCACATGTCGGCCGGCCGCGACGCCGACCGGGTCGCAGGACTCCTGACCCGCTACGGAACCCGCGCCGAGGAAGTCATCAACTTCCTGGACGCATCCGCGGCCGGCGCCCCCGACCGGCTGCTGCAATCCACCCGCGAACTCAGCGTCCGTGAACTGGAGTTCATGGCGCAGAACGAACAGATCGGGCACCTGGTCGACGTACTGATCCGCCGCACCTCCCTCGCCTTCCGGGGCCTGGTGACCGGCGAGCTCCTCAACGAGGTTGTCGAAATCCTGTCCGGCCCGCTGGGCTGGGACGCGGCAACGCGGTCCTCCGAGTTCAGCCACGCTCAGGAGGTGCTCAAGCGGTTCCACGGCGTCCGGGTCCACAGCCTGGTCTCCTGAAAAATACTTGCGTGCCCGGGCAGGGATGCCCGGGCGCAAAGACTGCGCGGTCCGCCCCGGCGGCCGGCGCAGTGGCCGGCCGGCAGCGCGAACACGCTGCCGGCCCAACGGCCCTTCAAACTCGCGAAGGGCTGACAACAGAAAAAAGAGGAGTCAAAGATGTCTCTTGGAATAGTTTTCCTGTCCGAAGTATTCGGCACCGGGATGCTGACCCTGCTGGGTTGCGGCGTTGTGGCCAACGTCGCACTCAAAGGCACGAAGGGCAACAACGGCGGGTTCCTGATGGTCACCTGGGGATGGGGCATCGCCGTCTTCGCCGGTGTGTACGTCGCCGCCAGGTCCGGGTCCCACCTGAACCCCGCTGTCACCCTGGGCCTGCTGCTCAACGGCAAGGCGGAGTACGCTCCCGGCGTCAAGGTCGAATTTGCGTCCACATTGACCTACTTCGGCGGTGAACTGCTGGGTGCCTTCCTGGGCGCCGTCGTGATGTGGCTGGCCCATAAGCAGCACTTTGATGTCGAGCCCGAGCCCGCCAGCAAGCTGGCCGTCTTCTCCACCGGCCCGGCCATCCGCTCCACCCCGTGGAACCTGATCACGGAAATAATCGGCACCTTTGTCCTCGTCTTCGTCATCCTGATGTTCGGCGGCATTCCTTCGGGACTGGGCCCGCTGGCCGTCGCCCTGCTGGTTGTCGGCATCGGTGCCTCACTCGGCGGCCCCACCGGTTACGCCATCAACCCGGCCCGTGACCTCGGCCCGCGCATCGCCCACGCCCTGCTTCCGATCAAGGGCAAGGGTTCCAGCGACTGGAGCTACTCGTGGATCCCGGTCGTGGGACCCCTGATCGGCGGCGGACTCGCCGGTCTCGTGGCAGCTGTCGTGCCGATCGTTGTCACAGTCGCCAAGTAGTTTCCACCCCAGCCAGAGCAAACCCAACAAGGCCAAAAGACAAGGACGTCAACATGAACCAGTACGTAATCGCCATTGACCAGGGCACCACCAGCACCCGCGCCATCGTGTTTGACCACAGCGGCCACATTGTCTCCTCCGGGCAGATGGAGCACGAGCAGATCTTCCCGCAGGCCGGCTGGGTGGAGCACGACCCCGCAGAGATCTGGGACAACACCCGCGAGGTCATCGCCTCCGCCCTGTCCAAGGCGAACCTGACCCGGCACGACATCGCCGCCGTCGGCATCACCAACCAGCGCGAAACCGCCGTCGTCTGGGACAAGACCACCGGCAAGGCCATCTACAACGCGATCGTCTGGCAGGACACCCGCACCCAGCCGATCGTGGATGAGCTGGCCAAGGACGGGGGACCGGAGCGCTTCAAGCAGAAGGTGGGCCTGCCACTCGCGACCTACTTCTCCGGCACCAAGATCAAGTGGATCCTGGACAACGTCGAGGGCGCACGCGCCAAGGCGGAGGCCGGCGACCTGGTCTTCGGCAACACCGACTGCTGGGTGCTCTGGAACCTGACCGGAGGGACCGACGGCGGCGTGCACGTCACCGACGTGACCAACGCCTCCCGGACCATGTTCATGGACCTGGAGACGCTGTCCTGGGACCAGGAGATCCTGGCTGCCTTCGGGGTGCCGGCCTCGATGATGCCGGCCATCAAGTCCTCCTCCGAGGTCTACGGCACGGTCCACACTTCCCAGCTGCTGCGTGAAGTTCCGGTCGCCGGCATCCTGGGCGACCAGCAGGCGGCGACGTTCGGCCAGGCGGCGTTCGAGGCCGGGGAAGCCAAGAACACCTACGGCACGGGCTGCTTCCTGATCTTCAACACGGGGGAGGAAATCGTCCACTCGAAGAACGGGCTGCTGACCACCCTCGGCTACAAGCTGGGTGACGCCAAGCCGCACTACGCGCTGGAGGGCTCGATTGCTGTTACCGGCTCGCTCGTGCAGTGGCTGCGTGACAACCTCGGCATGATCAGCAGCGCCCCGGAAGTGGAGACCCTGGCGGCTTCCGTGAAGGACAACGGCGGCGTGTACATCGTCCCGGCGTTCTCCGGCCTCTTTGCCCCGTACTGGCGTTCCGACGCCCGCGGTGCGATCGTCGGCCTGACCCGCTTCGTGAACAAGAGCCACATCGCCCGTGCCGCGCTGGAGGCGACCGCCTTCCAGACCCGTGAAGTCCTCGACGCCGTCAACGCAGACTCCGGCGTGCCGCTCACGGAGCTCAAGGTCGACGGCGGCATGGTCGCCAACGACGCGCTCATGCAGTTCCAGGCGGACATCCTCGGCGTGCCGGTGATCCGGCCGAAGGTCGTCGAGACCACCGCCCTGGGCGCCGCCTACGCCGCCGGCCTCGCCGTCGGCTTCTGGAAGGACCTGGGCGAGTGCTCGGCAAACTGGTCCGAGGACAAGCGCTGGGAACCGAAGATGGAGCAGGCAGAGCGGGAACGTCAGATGCGCCTCTGGAAGAAGGCCATCACCAAGTCCATGGACTGGGTCGACGACGACGTGAAGTAAGGCCGCCCAAAGAAGAGCTCCGGCCGGGGAAACCCGGCCGGAGCTCTTCTTTTGCTGGGCGCCTTTCGGCGCTTCCCCGCCTACGAGTCGTTGCGCGGAGACCGGCCGCTGTGGCTCGAGGATTTCGCCACGACCGCGCGGGGCGTCTTGGCGTAGACGTCCTTGCTGACCGTGTAGCCGCGGCTGTCCTGCGCCAACGCCTGCTTGTTGATGCTCTTCAGCTCCGAGCTGCTGAGTTTCTTGATCTTGACCAGGTCCATAGTCTCCTGGTCATCCCCGCCCTCGGGCGTGACCTTGATCAGACCCGTCTTCTTCGAATAGAACTTGTGCTGGCGGCCGGCGCTGTCCCCCTCCAGCGGGTTGGATTCAACGATTTCCAGCACGTCGTGGTAGCAACCCGTCGGGACGCAGACGCGTCGATCCCTGTCCAGAACCTTCGCGCAGTCCAGGAAGTCCACACTGGGTGCGTAGGCCTGGGGGTAGGCGGGTGTCTTCTTGTGCGGGTGGTCCTGCATGGCGATTCCTGCCTGGGCCTTGTCGATTCCACTGATGAAGGTGCTGGGCGCGCCTGCGAGCTTCCCGTTTTCATACTCTTCGGGATACTCGCCGAACAGCCATACGGTTCCTTTCTTCGTCTCGGCGAAGAAGGCCAGTTCTGATTCCGCGAGCTCACCGTCGGTGAAGTCCCGGTCCCACACCACCAGGGTGTTGACCCCGTCGATCTTCTTGGTCAGCCCGGTCACGGTCGAGATGACCGTTCGCTTGCGCTCGCCCTCCGCCGTGGAGACGACTTTCCCGGTCGTGGTGAACTGCATGCCGGGCTCGAGCGGGAACCACTTGTTCTCAATCTCCGGTTTCGTTGGGAAGGCCGTGCGGTCGAATTTGATCGCCGTGCCCCGTCCGCAGAGGTCCTGGGGATTGGGCGCCGCCGCCGCCGTCGCCGTGGCTGCGGACGTCACCGTCAGCGTACCCAGCACGAGCAGAACTGCTGAACCGTACGCCGTGAATCGTGTTCTTCGCTTCGACATCTGTCTGGCCTTTCCTAGTGGTGGGTTGGTTGCGGCTAGACGGCCGGGGCCGGCTCGGGCTGACGGGGCCGGCGCTCACGTGCCGGGCCCTTCTTGGCAAACCGCAGGTACAGCGAGGGGACGATGAACAGGTTGACCAGCGTCGACGTGACGAGGCCGCCCAGAATCACCACCGCCATGGGGTGTTCGATCTCATGGCCCGGGATGTTCCCCATGACCACCAGTGGCACGAGGGCCAGAGCGGTGGCGAGGGTGGTCATCAGGATCGGGGACAACCGCTCGGCAGCTCCACGCAGCACCAGGTCGCGGCCGAAGGGCATGCCTTCGTACTGCTCGAGGTGCTGGCAGTGGTTGATGAGCAGGATGCCGTTACGGGCAGCGATACCCATCACGGTCAGGAAGCCCACCAATGACCCCAGGGACAGGATTCCGCCGCCAAGGTGCGCGGCGATCACCCCGCCGACGAGGGCGACCGGCAGCGTGAGGATCGCAAGGATCGCCAGCCGCCAGCTCCGGAATGCCGCCTGCAGCAGCAGGAAAACAACGATCACCGCACCGATCGAGAAGGTCAGCAGTCGCTGGGAGGCGGCCTGCCGTTCCGCGTATTCCCCGAGAATGTCGGCGCTGTAGCCGACGGGGAATTCGACGGACTTGAGGTCGTTCTCCAGCTTCTCGACAACCTTGGCCAGGTCGCCTTCCTTGACGTTCGCGCTGACGTCCAGGCGCCGTGACCCCTCGGAGCGTTCAATCACGTTCGGCGTCGGTTTGACGGAGATTTTGGCGACGTCGGCCATCCGGATCCTCTCGCCGCTTGGCGTGTCCAGCGGAAGGTTTTCGATGCTCGTGACGCTCGTCCGGATCTCCGGCGGGCTCCACACCTGCACGTCGTAAGCCTTCCCGCCCCGGTAGACGTCACCGACCTCTTCCCCGGCGATCAGGGTAGCCGCGGCGCGGCGGACATCACCCGGTTTCAGCCCGTAACGGTTGGCGGCGTCAAGATCCACTTCGACGTCCACCTGCGGGACATTGACCTGGAGGGCGAGCTTGGTGCCGATGGCGCCCTCGATGCCGCCCAGGACAGTCTTGACCTTGTCGGCCTGCTTGCGCAGTGTGGCAAGGTCGTCGCCGTACACGCGGACAACGACGGCGTAGCCTGTACCGGTCAGCACTTCGCGGACGCGTTCCTTCAGGTAGGTCTGGACATCCCGGTGGATGCCGGGGTATCCGTCAACGACCGACTGGATCGAGGCCAGTGTTTCGTCGTAATCCACGGCGGGGTCGACGCTGATCCAGTTCTCACCGAAGTTGACGCCCACCACTTCGTCGGCCGCGAAGGCCTGCCCGATGTGGGAACCGCAGTTGTTCACGCCAGGGATGGTCATGAGTTCCCGGCACGCGAGCTGGCTGACCCGCACTTCCTCGGAGTTGGACGTGCCAGGCTGTGTGACCCAGTGCATCAGGAAGTCACGTTCCTTGAATGACGGCAACAGTGACTGGCCCAGGAGCGGTGCCGCCACGATTCCCACGACACCGAACGCGGCCAGGGCCAGGTAGCCCGGGACGGGCCGGCGGACAATCGGCCGAAGCGCGTTGGCATACCAGCGCTTGAGCACCCTGACCAGCGGAGGGTCCCGGTCTTCCAGCTTGGCATTCCGAAGGACGATATACGCCATCGCCGGAGTAACGGTGAGCGCTACGAGCATGGACGCCATCACCGCCAGGGTGTAGGACGTGGCCAGCGGGCGGAAGAAGGCCCCGGTCAGCCCGTCCAGGAAGAAGATCGGCACTGTAGCAGCGACGATGATCAGCGTGGCATACACAATCGGGCCGCGGACCTCCAGCGAGGCGTTGACGACCACTCTGGCCGTGCTTTCAGTACTTCCGTTCGCCCGGTGGTGACGCAGCCTGCGCACGATGTTTTCGACGTCGATGATGGCGTCGTCAACCACCACCCCGACGGCGATCACCAATCCCGCAAGCACCATGGTATTTACCGTGCCTCCGGTCCAGTACAGCACGAGGGCGGCGGCTACAAGGGACAACGGGATGGCCATCACGCTGACCAGCGCCGTGCGCCACTGGAAGAGGAAGACGCTCAGCACCAGGATGACGAGCAGGCATCCCAGCAGGAGGGCGACGCCCAGGTTGCCGAGCGATTCCTCGATGAAGCTGGCCGGCCGGAACAAGGTGGTGTCCACAGCAATCCCGGTCAGCCCGGGCTGCAGTTCCTTCAAGGCCTCCTCAACGCCCCGCGTCACCTCGAGAGTGTTGCCCCAAGGCAGCTTCTCCACGATCAGCATGAGCCCGGGGCCGCCGTTGATGACGGCGTCACCGATCAGCTGCTGGTGGTCTTCCACAACGTTCGCCACATCGGAGAGCCGCAGCGGGGGCTGGTCTCCCCGGTCCTCCAGGGACACCTTCGCCAGCTCTTCCGGCGACGTGATGGGCTGCACGTGCCTGATACCCATGCTCTGGCTGGGCGTTTCAAGCGCACCACCGGTGCCGATCAGGGCACCCGGCGAATACTTGAGCAGCCCGGCGTCAAGCGCGTCAGAGGTGGAGCTCATCACGCTGTCCAGCGTCACGTTGTTGGCGGCCAGCTTCGCCGGATCCACCTGCACCTGCAGCATCTGGAGCCGCTCGCCCCAGATCGCGACGTTGGCTACACCCGGGACCCTCAACAGGTGGGCCCTGATGTTCCAGTAGGAAATCATGGACATTTCGATGAGGGAGCGGGTGTCCGAGGACAGCCCGATCTTCATGACACGGCTGGTGGAGGACAAGGGCTGCAGCATCAGCGGCGGCGCCGCCCAGGTGGGCAGGGTCGGAATGACCGTAGCCATCCGCTCGGACACCAGCTGCCTGGCGGTGAGCAGATCCGTGCCGTTCTTGAACTCCAGGACGATCGAGGAGAGCTGCGACACGGATTTGGACCGCATCTGCTCCAGTCCGTCAATGCCGTTGAACGCCTCTTCCATCGGGACGGAGACGAGCTCCTCGACTTCGGAGGCCGTGAGCCCCAGACAGGCGGTCTGGACCTCTACCCGCGGCGGCGCAAACTCCGGAAACACATCGACCGAAGCGCTGCTGAGCTGCGCGCCGCCTACAACCATCAGTGCCGCCGCCATCGCAATGATGATCGATCGGAACCTCAGACTTGCCGCGACTATCCGGCGCATGTCAGTGCGCCGTATCGAACTCGGCGCCGAACAGCTCAGCCGCGCCTACCGTCACCACATTGGTCCCCGCCGCCGGCCCGTCAGTGGCCGTGACCACTCCGGCTTCGACCTTGCTGACGGTGACCGCCTGGCGTTGGTACACCCTGGCGGCAGGGTTGGTGTAGACCCAGGTCTTCCCGCTGGAGTCGTACAGCAAGGAAGCATACGGCAGGAGCACCTCGGTTCCACCGGCGCCCGGCTTGACCGTCTCGATCTTCAGGTCCAAACGGTCCAGACCTCGTTCGGTCAGGGTGAGCCGGGCGATGCCGGTGGTGGCGTTCTTCTCCACCTTGGCGGGATCGTCGAGCGAGACCACCGGGCCGACGGCTGCGGGTTGTGCGCAGGCCGGGAGGGCGAAAATAATTGCTGCACAGACAGCGGCCGCCAGGGGCAGGCGCCGTTGGGGCTTTTGGCTGGTCATTTTGCTTCCACCTTTTCCTGCATAACGGGCTGAACGGGAATTTCCGATTCGTAGACTTCCTGCCACTCTTCCGGGGCGGTACGGGGACCGAACCAGAGCGTCAGGAGAGGGAGCACAAAGAGCCCCACGAGCGTTGTGGTCACGAGGCCGCACGCGATGACCAGCACCATCGGGCCGATCACTCCTTGGCCGACGGTGCCGCCGAACAGGGCCGGCGGCAGCAGCACCAGCACCGTGGTGAGGGCCGCCTTCAGGATCGGCGACACCCGATCCGCAGCGGCCATCAGGACGACCTTCGCATGCGAGGTCTGCGGGGCGGTCCGCCACAGTTCGTCAACGCGGGCCGAGAGCAGGCCTGCGTTCCGGACCGCGATGGCCACGACGGCTGCAAAAGCTGTCAGCGCCATCCACGACATCGAGCCGCCGCCGATCCAGGCCGCAACCGCGGCTCCGGCCAAGGCGGCAGGCAGGGACAGGAAGACGGCGAGCGCCAGCTTCCAGCTCCGTACAGCCGTCTGGAGCAGCAGCAGCACGCCAATCAGGGCTGCGGCCCCGATCCAGAGCACGAGAGCGTCGGCGGCCCGGATTTCGCTGTATTTCGTGGGGATTTCCGCGTGGTACTCAAGCGGGAACTGGATCTGCTTCACGGCCGCCTCGATATCGCGCTGGACATCGGCCAGCGGACGTCCGCTGATGTCAGCCACGACGTCGATCCGCCGCGACGTGTCATCGTGCTGGATGACAACCTCGTTGGGGACCAACCGGACCGCGGCGATCTCACCCAGCTGGACGTGACTTCCGTCCGGGGTGTCGAGCAGCAGTTCGCGGATGCTCGTCAGGTCATCCCTGACGTCGACTGCGCCCCGGACCACGACTTCGAACACCTTCTGCTGTTCAAAGAGGTTGCCGACGACGATTCCCTGCATCAGTGTGGCTGCTGCGCGGCGTGCGTCGCCGGGCTTGATGCCGTACTTGTGGGCTGCCTCCAGATTGACCTCGACCTCAACGATGGGTGTCGTGGTCGTGGCGTTGATCCTCGGGTTCTGGACACCACTGACGTTTTCGAGTGCCTTGCGGACCTCTTCGGCTTTTTCACGCAGAATCGGCAAGTCCGTGCCGTAGACCCGGACGGCGAATCCCGGCTCCAGGCTGTTGCGCATCTCGCCGATCTTTTGCTGCGAGTAGTTCAGGACGTTGTGGGCGATGCCGGGGTAGCCCTGGACCACATTGCGGACCGATTGCTCCGTCTCGCCGAAGTTGGCGTCCGGTGCAATCGACACCCACAGCTCAGCCGAGCTGTTGCCGACGATCTGGTCCGAGGTGATGGCACGGCCGATATGGCCGCCGACACCCGAGACTCCAGGCAAGGCGCGAAGCTCGTCGGAGGCCTTGGAGGCGACCCTGCGGACCTCGTCATTGGAGGTGCCGGCCATGGAGTCCCACTGAACCAGCAGGGTTCTGTCCGGCAGCGTGGGAACCACCGGCCGGTTCCCTAGCAACTGGGATCCGGCGGCAAGACCCAGCACCCCGATGACGGCTACAGCGGCCAGGCCGAGCGCCCTCCGGGAACGGGCACCTTCCAGCGCGCGGTCGTAGTACGCCCGTGCCCGGCCGAGCACGGCAGATTCTGTCCCGGCGGCCGTCTCCCGGGGGAGCAGCAGGTGCGCGAGCACCGGAGTGACCGAGAGTCCGACCAGCAACGCCGCCGCGAGGGCCAGCGCCAGCGACCAGACAAGCGGCTGGAAGAACGATCCGCCGATTCCGGTCACGAAGAGCGTCGGAATGAGGACGATGAGCATGACAAGCGACGCGTGGAACAGCGGAGTGCGGATGCTCCGGGCGATGTTGCTGACACGGGACCGGAGCGTTGCCGCGGTTTCCGTGGGCTCGGCGACGAGCGGGCGGCGCCGTTGGGCCTGCACGTCTTCCACGATGTCACCGACGATCACGGAAATGCCGAGAATGATGCCGGCCACGACCGTGACATTGAGTGTCGCGTTTTGCGAGAAAAGCACCACTGCCGCCGTCATGACGGTGGTCGTGATGGCCACAAGGGCAATCAGGGCCACCCGCCAGGAACGGAACAGGAGCCAGAACAGCGCTACGGCAATCAAGAGACTGAGCAGCAGTGCCACGCCGAGCCCGTCCACGGAGTCCTGGATGGCGGAGGCCGGACGGAAGACGGACGTGTCCAACTGGATCCCGGTCAAGCCTGGTTCCATATCCTTGAGGGCGGCCTCAATGTCCTTGGTGACCTGCAGGGCGCTCGTCCCGGGGAACTTTTCTATGACCAGCATGAGTCCGGCGTCCTGGCCGACGATGGCGTCGCCGATCAGGGGCTGGTGGTCCTCCTTGACCTGCGCTATATCGCCCAGGACCAATTTGGGATTGGTGTCCTCAACACTGACCTTTGCGAGGTCCGCGGGGGTGCGGATCGGAAGGACATGCTGGATGCCCAGCCGCTGGCTCGGCGACTCGACGAAGCCGCCGGTGCCCGGAGTGGACGACTCGAGGAAGCTCAAGGGCGAGACCCAGACGGCGTTGCCGGTCGTCTTGATGACCTGTTCCAGGGTGATTCCCTTGTCTCGCAGCTGCGTCGGGGTGACCTCCACCTGGAGCTGCTGCTCGCGCTGACCCCAGATGGATACATTGGCCACACCCGGAATGCCGATCAGCCGCGGCTTGAGCTTCCAGCGGGCCAGGACCGACATCTCGATGCCGGAGAGCTGCTTTGAGTTCATCTTGACCATCAGCACGCGGCTGGTGGAGGACGTCGGCTGCATGATCAGCGGCGGAGCCGATACGTTCGGCAGCGCCACGGCCTGGGTCATCCTTTCCGCCACGAGTTGCCGGGCGCGCAGCAGATCCGTGCCGGGCTCAAAAACGAGTTGGATTGACGAGAGCCCCGGTACGGATTTCGACCGGATCTCGTCCAGCCAGGCCACTCCGTTAAGGAGATCGGCTTCCATCGGGGAGGTGATGAGCTGTTCAACTTCGACAGCAGAGAGGCCCAGGGCCTCGGTCTGGATCTCGATCTGCGCGGGTGCGAACTCGGGCATGGTGTCCACAGCAATATGTGGAACGTTTACCACGCCGAAGGCAATGAGTCCGGCCGCGAGCGCGAGAACCAGGATACGGAACTGCATACTGAACCGGGTTACCCAGCCAAACATGGCTAACCCTTTTCCTGGTGGCTGCCGGCGGCATAATTGCACACCGGCAGCTGGGTGATTTGTTGCAGGACAGAAATGCGCAAGAGATACATGTCAGGCTCCTCAACCAGAGACCTTTTGCGAATCCCCCCAGGGATCTTGGGAGAATAGTGTTCCTCTTCGCCCCCTTTTGGCAAGACGTCCGGAATTGTTGTGTCCGGCAGGTTTTCGGGCCACCGAATCCATCAAAGTGTTGTTTTTTTTCGGCCCTCCGCGGACTACGCGAAGGGAAGCAGGCGGATACTCACGCCGACGCTAATTGCTACTTGCAAATTAATACCTGCTAATGTGAGGTGACTACTTGGAAGGCCACATAATTACTCGCCCGACTTTTCGGGGATAATAGAGTAAGTACGGTAATTTCCACGTGATGCATTTGTAACAATTTGAATTCGCGTCAGGTCCGGGACCCGCCGCCGGCGCATCAGGGCCTCCCGGCGGGCCGCTGTCCCACGGCACAGGCGGCGGGAGCGGCACCCTGGGGCGGCGCATTCCGCCCGCGAACCAGCCGGAGGCGCTAAAGTAGTTCTATGCGTGCGATCCTTCTGCTTAGCTAGCCGCCCGGCATCCCGAGGAGAACTCGGATTGTCGAGCGGCAGCCCCTCCATGTCGAGGGGCTTTTGTGTGTCTGGGCCCTTTCCGGGCCGGCAACAGGGATCAGGGGCCAGAGCGGGACAATCGGCAGCAGCACAACAGAGCAGTACAGACTTGAAGAGCAGTACAGACTTGACGGTAATCAGGCGTGAAGAACAGAAGAGGCCAGCAGTGAGCGTTCAGCCGGAGACAGAGACCGGAACAGCAGAAGTCGGAGCGGAAGGTCCCGGCGAGGGTGCCTACAGCTTTGCGACGATGGAAGCCAAGTGGCCGCAGGTTTGGGAGGACCTCAAGGTCTTCACGCCCGTCGACGACGGTTCCAAGGAACGCCGCTACGTGCTGGACATGTTTCCCTACCCTTCCGGTGACCTCCACATGGGCCACGCCGAAGCGTTCGCGATGGGCGACGTCGTCGCGCGTTACCTGCGCCAGCAGGGCTACGACGTGCTGCACCCGATCGGCTGGGACTCCTTCGGGCTGCCCGCGGAAAACGCCGCGATCAAGCGCAACGCCCACCCGAGCGAGTGGACCTACGCCAATATCGAGACCCAGGCGGCGTCGTTCAAGCGCTACGCCATCTCCGCCGACTGGTCCCGCCGGATCCACACCTCGGACCCGGAGTACTACCGCTGGACGCAGTGGCTGTTCAAGCGCTTCTATGAGCGCGGCCTGGCGTACCGCAAGGATTCGCCCGTCAACTGGTGCCCCAAGGACCAGACCGTGCTGGCCAACGAACAGGTGGTGAACGGAGCCTGCGAACGGTGCGGCACCCCCGTCACCAAGAAGTCCTTGAACCAGTGGTACTTCAAGATCACCGAGTACGCCGACCGCCTGCTGGATGACATGGACGAACTGCGCGGCCACTGGCCCGAGCGGGTCCTGGCGATGCAGAAAAACTGGATCGGCCGCTCCGAGGGCGCGCACGTCCGCTTCGAGATCGAGGCGGACGGCGGCAAGCCCGCCAAGGACGTCACGGTCTTCACCACCCGTCCGGACACCCTGTACGGCGCCACGTTCTTCGTCGTCGCCGCCGATGCGCCGCTGGCCGTCGAACTGGTGACCGAGGAGCACGCAGCGGCCCTGGCCTCGTACCGCGAGCAGGTCACGGCCCTCTCCGAAATCGAGCGTCAGTCCACCGAGCGGGAGAAGACCGGCGTCTTCACCGGCCGCTACGCCACCAACCCGCTGAACGGCGAAAAGCTGCCCGTCTGGGCGGCCGACTACGTGCTGGCCGACTACGGCACCGGAGCCATCATGGCGGTTCCGGCCCATGACCAGCGCGACCTCGACTTCGCCCGCACCTTTGGCCTGACGGTCCGGGCGGTCCTGGATACCGGTGAGGAAGATCCCGCCGTCACCGGCACGGCGACCACCGGCGAGGGCACGCTGATCAACTCCGGCGCACTGGACGGACTGCCCAAGGCAGAGGCGATTCCGGCCGCCATCGAAATCCTGCAGGAGCAGGGCACGGGCGAGAAGTTCGTGAACTTCCGCCTGCGCGACTGGCTGCTGAGCCGACAGCGATTCTGGGGCACGCCGATCCCGATCATTCACTGCCCGGCCTGCGGCGAGGTCCCGGTTCCCGACGAGCAGCTGCCCGTCACGCTGCCGGCCCACCTGCGCGGCGAAGACCTGTCCCCGAAGGGCACGTCGCCGTTGGCCGCCGTCGAAAGCTGGGTCAACGTAGAGTGCCCCAACTGCCACGGCCCGGCCAAGCGGGACACGGACACCATGGACACCTTCGTGGATTCCTCGTGGTACTTCCTGCGCTTCGTCTCCCCGGAGTACACCGAAGGCCCCTTCGATCCCGCGAGGATCAACGACTGGATGCCGGTCGGCCAGTACGTCGGCGGCGTCGAACACGCCATCCTGCACCTGCTGTACGCGCGGTTCTTCACCAAGGTCATCCACGACCTGGGCCTGATCGCGGCCGACGAGCCCTTCAGCGCGCTGCTGAACCAGGGACAGGTGCTCAACGGCGGCAAGGCCATGAGCAAATCCCTCGGCAACGGCGTGGACCTGAGTGAACAGCTGGACAAGTTCGGCGTCGACGCGGTTCGCCTGACCATGATTTTCGCCTCACCGCCGGAGGACGACGTCGACTGGGCGGATGTCTCGCCGTCGGGTTCGGCGAAGTTCCTGGCCCGGGCCTGGCGGCTGGGGCAGGACGTCGCGAGCGAGCCCGGCGTCGACTTCTCCGCCGGTGACCGCGCCCTGCGCACCGTCACCCACCGCACCATCGCCGACGCCGCAGCACTGCTGGACCACAACAAGTTCAACGTGGTCGTGGCGAAGTTGATGGAGCTGGTCAACGCGACCCGCAAGACCATCGACACCGGTGCGGGCGGGGCGGACCCGGCAGTGCGCGAGGCCGTGGAGGCCGTCGCGGTGGTCCTGAGCCTGTTCGCGCCGTACACGGCCGAGGACCTGTGGAACATGCTGGGACACCCTGCTTCCGTAGCCAACGCCGGCTGGCCTACCCACGACGACGCACTCCTCGTGCATGACACTGTCACCGCCGTCGTCCAGGTCCAGGGGAAGGTGCGCGACCGCCTGGAGGTTCCGCCGGGCATCGGTGAGGACCAGCTGCGCGAACTGGCGCTGGCCTCGGAGAACGTCCAGCGCGCCCTCGAAGGGCGCGGCATCCGCACCGTCATCGTGCGGGCGCCTAAGCTGGTCAATATCGTGCCCGCATAGCCGGACGGGCCACTGTAAGTAAACCGGCCGCCGGTGCAAGCCGGCGGCCGGTGCAAACTCCCACCAGCACAGCAGGAGGTGCTTCGTGCCCGACCGTGAGCCGGCAGGCTGGCCGTGGCTGCGGGAGCGCCTTCACCGGCTCCGCCAGGCCACGCGGCCCGGAGCTGCCCCCGAAACTGCGCCGGCCGCCGTCGTGCGGACCGCCGTGGTCACGGACTCCGCCGCCGCGCTGCCAGTCGACTGGGTGCGGGCCTTCACCGCCGACGGCCGGCTGACGGTTGTCCCGATGCCCGTCATGGTGGGCGCGGAAATCTACGGTGAGGGCGAGGACGACATCGCCGACACCATCGCCGTGGCCATGGCCAGCGGCAGGCCCGTCAAAACTTCACGCCCGTCCCCCGGACAGTTTGAACAGGCGTACTTGGCCGCACAGAAACGTGGCTACGACTCCGTCGTGTCGATCCATATTTCCGGCGAGCTGTCCGGCACGGCCGAGTCCGCCCGGCTCGCGGCCGCCCGGGTCGGAATACCGGTGGAGGTCCTGGACTCGCGCACGGTCGGAATGGCCCAGGGGATGGGGGTCCAGAGCGCCGTCGTCGCGGCTGCGGACGGCAGGAACGCGGCGGAGGTCCGGGTATTCGCCGAGGAACGGCTGGCCCGCACCAAGGTCTACTTCTACGTTCCCAGCCTGGAGCAGCTGCGCCATGGCGGGCGGATCGGCGCGGCGGCCTCGCTGTGGGGCACCGTGTTCTCGATCAAGCCCATCCTGGGGGTCGAGGACGGGAAGATCGTTCCGCTGGAAAAGGTCCGGTCCGCGGCCAAAGCCGTGGCCCGGCTGGAGGAAATCGTCGCAGCCGACGCTGCCGCCAGGCCGGAGGGGCAGGCCCGCATCGCCGTCCACTATTTCGGCAACAAGGCCGAGGCCGAACGGCTCGCGGCACGCCTCGCCGTCTCGCTGCCCGGTTGTCCGGCGGCGCAGGCCAGCGACCTCCCGGCCGTGCTGGCCGCCCACGCGGGACTCGGTGTGCTGGCCGTGATCGTGGGGGAGAGCAGCACCCCGGCGCTTCCTCCGGCGATATCCCCGGCACTTTCCACATAGAGCCGGCAGGGTGTGGGCACCCGACCGGGGACTTCCTACCGTTGTTCCTATGTCACGCCGGAGCCTGCCACGCCGGAAGCCGGGAGCTGAACTGCCCGCAGGCGTCACGGCTGCCCGGCACAGGCTGTCCGCGACGCTCGGCGGCCCTGAGGCCGCCGGGCGCCCGGCGGGTCTGCTGAACCTTCCACCGGCGGACGGCGCCTTCGAAGATCCGCGCGGCGAAATGCCTTCGGCCGGAAGCGGGTTGCGGCGCCGGACCGGGCTGAGGGCAGCTGCCCTGCTGGGCGCGGTTGCTGCCGTGCTCGGCGGCTGGTTCTGGTGGCGCGCGGCCACCGGCGCGCCGGAGGTGGTCCCGCTCAGCGAGGTCTCGTCGGCCGGGGTCCAACAGCCGGACACCGGCCCCGGCATCGAGGTTTCGCCGTCACAGAATGAAACGGGCGGGGAAGCGAAAGGAATTACGGTCCATGTGGCCGGTGCCGTGGCGAGACCGGGCGTGGTCGAGCTGCCGGCGGGAAGCCGCCTGCACGAAGCCATCGCCGCGGCGGGTGGCCCCACCGGGGCTGCGGCTCCGGACCGGCTCAATCTCGCAGCTGTGCTGGAAGACGGCCAGAAAATCGTCGTGCCCGAAGTGGGACAGCCCGATGCTTCGTCCGGCCAAGCCGCCGGTCCGGAAGGGTCCGGGAGTGCCGGAGCAGACAGTGCCGACGGGAGTGCCGGAACAGGCGGCGGCAAGATCAACCTCAACACCGCAGGCGCCGAGGAACTCGGAACACTCCCTCGGGTCGGGCCGGTCTTGGCCCAGCGGATTGTGGACTGGCGCAAGCAGCACGGCCGCTTCCAGACGGTCGAGGAGCTGGACGCCGTCGACGGAGTGGGACCCAAGCTGCTGGAGACCCTGCTACCGCTGGTCAGGGTCTGACATGGGAAGGGCGGATAAGCAGGAAGACCCGGACGTGGCGCGGCCGGGCCGCTGGCAACGCTACATTGACGCGGCCGTCGCCGGCCCGGCTCCGGCCGGCGGGAGCGTCCTGCCGGAGTCTGCCTTTGACACGCCCGGACCTGCTCCGGGAACGCCCGGATCTGCTCCGGGAACGCCCGGATCTGCTCCGGCGGTGGCGCGGGCACGGGCACGGACCGACCGGCGGGCGGAACACCGCGCCCGGCTCAGGGACCGGTATTCTGCGGCCACGGCCACGGCCACGGCCACGGCTCCGGTCCGGTCCGGACCGGGCCGTTCTGGATCTGGCCGTTCCGGGGCGGCGGTGCGCCGGACAGATCTCCGCCTGGTTCCGGCGGCGCTGCTGGTCTGGGCCACCGCGGCTGCCGCAGGCTGGCTGGACCCCGCCGCGCTGGCGGCCCTCTGCAGCGTCCTGCTGGCAACCTCCGGAGCGCTACTGTTCCGGGCTGCCGAACAGACCAGGCGCCGGGATAACTCCCCGAAATCGTCCGGCCACGGCAGAACCGCGCCACGGAGTTTGCTGGCGACGGCCGCCGTGGCGCTGCTGCTTTCCACCGTGGCGGGCGCCCACTCTGCTGTCGCTTCCGCCCAGCGCCACGCCGCCGACATGGCCGGAGCTGTCGCCGCGCGCACCGCTGTCGTGGCAGAGCTCGTTGTCAGCGGCGCTCCGCGGCGGCTCCAGACGCCGGGGAGGTCGGGACTCGCCGACCGGTGGGCGGTACCGGCCACGCTGCTCGCGATTAATTTCGATTCCCGCAGGGTCCGGGCCGCCGCCAGTCTGCTCGTGATGGGCGGCCCGGAGTGGGAACACGCCACGCCGGGCCAGCGGATCAGGACGACCGGAAAACTCAAGCCGGCCGGACCGGGCCAGACGGAGGCCGCCGTACTTTCGGCCTCCTCCGCCCCGCGCACGCAACAGGTCCCGGGGTCATTGCAGCAGGGTGCCCGATCGCTCCGCGAAGGCCTGGCCAGCGCAGCCGGCCATTTCGGCGGGGATGCCCGCGGCCTGCTGCCCGGGATGGTCACGGGCGACACCAGCAGGCTCGACCCTCAGCTGGACATCGCGATGAAGACGGTCGGGATGACCCACCTCACTGCCGTCAGCGGGGCCAACTGCAGCCTCATTCTGGGTGCGCTCCTGCTGGGTGCCCGCAGCCTCCGCCTTGGCAGGGTTGCGGCCGCGGTAGTGTGCCTGGCCGGACTGGGAATGTTCGTCCTGATGGTGGGGCCGGACGCCAGCGTCCTGCGTGCCGCCTTGATGGGGGCCATCGGCCTCGTTTCTCTGGCAGGCGGCAGGTCCGGACGCGGCCTCAGCTTCCTGTGCCTCGCCATCATTGGCCTGTTACTGGCGGACCCCGCCTTGTCCACGAGTTTCGGGTTCCTGCTTTCCGTGCTTGCCACGCTCGGCATTGTGGTGGCCGGCAGGCCTATCATGACGTGGCTGCCGCGTGCCGTGCCGCCCTGGGCGGCTGCCGGCCTTGCCGTGCCGCTGTCGGCGCAGACGTTCTGCGGTCCGGTGATCGTGCTGCTGCAGCCACAGTTCTCCAGCTATGCGTTTGCCGCCAATGTGGCAGCCGCGGCGTTGGTGGCGCCGGTTACGCTGCTGGGCACCGCCGCCGTCCCGCTCGTCCCGCTGGCCCCGGGGCTCGCAGCTGTACCGCTGGCGGTTGCGGCGGCCTTCGCGGCCGGGGTTGCCGGCATAGCCCGATTCTTCGCGGGACTCCCCGGGGCCGTCCTGCCGTGGCCGGAAGGTCTCTTTGGCATGACGACGATGGTGATGTTCTCCGCGGCCGTCCTCACCTCGGTCTGGCTTGTCCTGCATCCCGCAACAGTCGTCACGCTGGCAGTGGCGGCGCACGCGCGGACTGTGGCAGTCCTCGCCCGGCGGCAGGCCGGTCAGCGCCGCCGGCGGGGGCCGTCCGCACCGGGCCGCCGCGGCTTGGCGCACCGGTCAGGCCGTGGCACGCTTAGAGTCTGCAAACAAACTTCCGGGAGGAAACTTCAGTGGCTGCTGCCCAGACCCAACGCACCACGACCGCTGCGTCGAGGACCGCCACCTGGCGCGATGTGAAGCCGGCCGCCGTGGTGCTGGTCGGCGGTCCGGAGGACTATCTGGGCGCCCGTGCGATGGACCGCATCCGGTCACAGGTCCGCGCTGCCGCGCCCGACGTCGAAGTCACCCGGCTCAACGCCGGCAGCTACGAGCCGGGCTCCCTGGCCATGAACGTCAGTCCGTCCCTGTTCGGGGAGCAGAAGCTGATCGAGGTCGAGGGGCTCGAGGCCATGAACGATGCCTTCCTGGCCGACGCGCTGAAATACCTGGCGCGGCCCGAGCCTGACGCTGTACTGGTCCTCCGGCATGGCGGCGGGGTGCGCGGCAAGAAACTGCTGGACGCCATCAAGGCAGGCGGCTGGCCGGTGGTTGACTGCCAGCCGTTGAAGAAAGACGCCGACAAGGTCGCCTTCGTCACCGGTGAGTTCAGGGCAGCGGCCCGACGCATTGATCCCGATGCCGTGCACGCCCTGGTCAATGCTGTCGGAGCGCACCTGGCGGAGCTGGCGGCAGCCTGCAGCCAGCTGATTGCCGACGCCGCCACGGGAGTGGACTCGGCCATGGTGGACCGTTACTACGGAGGCCGCGTCGAGGCCACCGCCTTCAAAGTTGCCGATGCTGCCCTTGCCGGGAATGCCCCGCTGGCGCTGTCCACGCTCCGGCATGCCCTGGCCACCGGTGCGGATCCCGTTCCGCTCGTGGCAGCGCTGGCGTCAAAGCTGCGCACCCTGGCCAAGGTTGCCGGCGCCCAGGGCTCGTCGTCACAGATTGCCAAGCAGCTGGGCATGCAGCCGTGGCTGATCGAGCAGGCGCAGCGCGAGGTCAGGCGCTGGACCCCCGGGGGACTGGTCCGGTCCATCCAGGTCACGGCCGAGGCGGACGCTCAGGTCAAGGGACTCTCGCGGGACCCGGTCTACGCCGTGGAACACGCTGTCACGGTGATAGCGACGTCGGTCCGGCGCTGACGCTTCATTCACGGCGACGATCCCCGTCAGGCAGCTGGCCGGGGAAAGTCACTGGGCGCTGGCCGCCAGGGCCCCTAACGGAAATGTGCTTGACCGGAAATGGGCTTAACTGGAAGTGGCCGGCACCCTGGGGTGCCGGCCACAATCATCAGTTCAGTTGAACTGGAAACCTTAGAGCGCGTTGACCTTCTTGGAGATCGCGGACTTGCGGTTTGCTGCGTTGTTCTTGTGAAGAACACCCTTGCTGACAGCCTTGTCCAGCTTGCGGCCGGCAGCAACCAGTGCGGCAGCGGCGGCATCCTTGTCGGTGGACTCAACGGCGGTGTTGACGGCGCGGATGGCCGTCTTCAGCTCTGACTTGACTGCATTGTTGCGCAGGCGAGCCTTCTCGTTGGTGAGGATGCGCTTCTTCTGGGACTTGATATTAGCCACGTGTGAACTCTCTTTTTCAATGCGGAAAATGGTCTAGAGGGCTTTCAGATTGGCCATTGACTGAGCGGCGTGGGGATACCTATGGCGACCAACCATATGTGGCCGTCGACCTGCACGGACACACAGCTGTCAATAATAGCAGAAGAGACGCCGCCGCCGTGGCGATCCAATGGCTCAGTGCCTAGGACCAGCCGTGCCGGGTCCGCAGGGCCGTGGCGATCAACGCGAACCGCCCGGCGTCGAGGATGGCTCCTTCCCGCCGGACATCCTTGGGATTGATCTGCAGGATGCGGTCCAGTTTCGCCTCACTGGGGCGCCACTGGCGGTCCCACGGTCCCGTGCCGATGTCCACGTAGTCGTCCGCGCGGCGCGCATCGTCGTCGTGGTCCTTGCTGGTCAGCATGAGTCCCAGCAAATACCGGCCGGTGTTGCCCACCAGCAGCACCGGGCGGTCTTTGCCCTGCGAATAGTCCTCTTCATACGGAACCCAGGTCCAGACGATCTCGCCGGGCTCGGGAAGTCCGTTAGGGGACGGGGCGTAGCGGACCGCCGTGGTTCCGCGGAAATCACCGGGGTAGGTGCCGGAGAGGCCGACGGCGGTGCGGGCGGAAGACGGGCGACCGGTGCCATGCCGTTCCGGCCGCACCTTCGTCGCCGGCCTGCCCGGACTCCGCGGCGCGGCGCCGCCAAGCCGGTCCAGGAGGCGCAGGGTGGTACGGACCGCGTTGCCGATCGAGCGAAAGTTCAAGGCCATAGGGAAACCATACCGGCAGCGCCCGGCGCGGCGGGGTGCTCGCCGACGGCAGGAATGCGCTCCGACGGCCCCGGACGTGGGAGACTATAGGTTCAGATATGCGGCACCTCGCGGGATGGCACCACCATCCGCACGGGTCCGCGAACGGCCAGCAGTAAAGCCAACCGTAATGCCAACAGTAAGGACCCTGCGTGTCTCCCATGGCCCGCACCGCCCCGGTGCCCGCCGCAACAGATCCGGCCATCATCCGGAACTTCTGCATCATTGCGCACATTGACCACGGCAAATCCACACTGGCCGACCGGATGCTCCAGTACACCGGCGTCGTACAGTCCCGCGACATGAAGGCCCAGTACCTGGACCGCATGGACATTGAGCGCGAACGCGGCATCACCATCAAGTCCCAGGCTGTCCGCATGCCCTGGGAACTCGACGGCACCAGTTACGCACTGAACATGATCGACACCCCCGGACACGTGGACTTCACCTATGAGGTCTCCCGCTCGCTCGCGGCCTGCGAAGGCGCGGTGCTGCTCGTGGATGCGGCCCAGGGCATCGAGGCCCAGACCCTCGCCAATCTCTACCTGGCGATGGAAAACAACCTCACGATCATCCCTGTGCTGAACAAGATCGACCTCCCTGCCGCCCAGCCGGAGAAGTACGCGGCGGAACTGGCCAGCCTGATCGGCGGCGATCCGGAGGACGTGCTGCGCGTCTCCGGCAAGACCGGCGCGGGAGTCGAGGTCCTGCTGGACAAGATCGTCCGCGACCTGCCCGCCCCGGTGGGCGACCCCAACGCCCCCGCACGTGCCATGATCTTCGACTCGGTCTATGACACCTACCGCGGCGTGGTCACTTACGTGCGTGTGGTCGACGGCATGCTGCACCCCCGCGAACGCATCCAGATGATGTCCACCCGCGCCACCCACGAACTCCTCGAGATCGGTGTCAGCTCTCCGGAGCCCACCCCTTCCAAGGGCCTCGGCGTCGGCGAAGTCGGCTACCTCATCACCGGTGTAAAGGACGTCCGCCTGTCCAAGGTCGGCGACACCGTCACCAACCTGGCCAAGCCGGCCACGGAATCCCTTGCCGGCTATGCGGATGCCAAGCCCATGGTCTTCTCCGGCCTGTATCCGTTGGACGGAACGGACTATCCTGCGCTCCGCGATGCGCTGGAGAAGCTGATGCTCAACGATGCCGCGCTCGTGTATGAGCCTGAGACGTCTGCCGCGCTGGGATTCGGCTTCCGGGTGGGATTCCTCGGCCTGCTGCACCTGGAAATCACCCGTGAGCGCCTGGAACGCGAATATAACCTGGACCTGATCTCCACCGCCCCCAACGTGGAATACGAGGTGACGCTGGAGGACAAGAAGATCATCCACGTCACGAACCCCAGCGAGTATCCGAGCGGCAAGATCGCTGAAGTCCGCGAGCCGATGGTTTCCGCCACCATCCTTGCGCCGAACGAGTTTGTCGGCGCCATCATGGAGCTGTGCCAGAGCAGGCGCGGCGTGATGGGCGGCATGGACTATCTCTCCGAGGACCGGGTGGAAATCCGGTACCGCCTGCCGCTGGCCGAAATCGTCTTCGATTTCTTCGACATCCTCAAGTCCAGGACCCGTGGCTACGGGTCGCTGGACTGGAAGGCCGACGGCGAGCAGGTGGCCGATCTGGTCAAGGTGGACATCATGCTCCAGGGCGAGCAGGTGGATGCCTTCTCCGCCATCACGCACCGTGACAAGGCCTACGCCTACGGTGTGATGATGACGGGCAAGCTGCGCGAACTCATTCCGCGCCAGCAGTTCGAGGTGCCCATCCAGGCCGCTATCGGCTCGCGGATCATTGCCCGCGAAAGCATCCGCGCCATCCGCAAGGACGTCCTTGCCAAGTGCTACGGCGGTGACATCACCCGAAAGCGCAAGCTGCTGGAAAAGCAGAAAGAAGGCAAGAAGCGCATGAAGATGGTGGGCCGTGTGGAAGTGCCGCAGGAAGCGTTCATCGCCGCCCTGACCACGGACGAGTCCAAGGACAAGGCCAAGAAGTAGCGGTGCCGGATATGACTGTCCCCACGCAGGCGGGCCCGGCCCGTGCCTAGCGTTCTTCCCCTGGGCGACCCGGCTCCGCCGGACGGCCTCCTCCCTGCCCAGGCACTGGAGGGCGCCGCCGGCCGGGCCTTCGGGCTCTACGTGCACATCCCGTTCTGCGCCGTCCGCTGCGGTTACTGCGACTTCAACACCTACACCGCCACCGAGCTCGGCGGCGGGGCCTCGCAGGACGCCTACGCCAGCACGGCCATCTCGGAGGTCGAATTCGCCGCCGCGGCGCTCCAGAACAGTGGCCTGCCGGCAAGGACCCTCGGGACCGTCTTTTTTGGCGGCGGAACACCGACGCTGCTCCCCGCCGTGGATCTGGGCCGGATCCTGACCGCCGCCGTCGCGGCGTGGGGACTGCAGCCCGGGGCGGAGGTCACCACCGAAGCGAACCCGGACTCCGTCACGCCCGAATCCCTGCAGCTCCTGGCCGACGCCGGGTTCACCCGGGTTTCCTTCGGCATGCAGTCGGCCGTCCCGCATGTCCTGAAGGTTCTGGACCGCACCCACACGCCCAGCCGTGTCCCGCAGGTGGTCCAGTGGGCCCGGGAGGCGGGGCTCGCCGTGAGCCTTGACCTGATCTACGGCACCCCGGGGGAATCGCTCGACGACTGGCGCTACTCGCTGGAGACTGCGCTGTCCTACGGACCCGACCACATCAGCGCCTATGCGCTGATCGTCGAGGAAGGCACCAAGCTCGCCGCCCAGATCCGCCGTGGCGAGGTGCCCGGAATCGACGACGACGACCACGCCGCCAAGTACGAGCTCGCGGACGAGCTCATCTCCGCTGCCGGCCTGGGTTGGTACGAGGTCAGCAACTGGGCGCGCACGCCGGAGCAGGCGTGCCGCCACAACCTCGCCTACTGGCGGGGGGACGACTGGTGGGGGATCGGTCCCGGGGCGCACTCGCATGTGGGTGGCGTCCGCTGGTGGAACGTGAAGCACCCCGCGGCCTACGCGAACCGGCTGGGTTCAGGGCTCTCGCCTGCTGCCGGGCGGGAAACCCTCGACTCCGAGACCCGGAACGTGGAGCGCATCATGCTGGAAGCCCGGCTGAGTACCGGGCTGGACATCCCGAGCCTGGGCGGCCTGGGGGACACCGGGCGGCACGCCGTGGCGGGGCTGATTGCCGACGGCCTGGTTGATCCGGTGGCGGCCTTCAAGGGCCGGCTGGTGTTGACGCTCAAAGGACGGCTGCTCGCCGACGCCGTGGTCCGCCGGATCCTGCCGGACTGAGCAGACTAGCTGAGGCCCAGCCGGGCCTGACAGCCTGACGCCCAGCCGGCTGGGATGCCCCTACTTGATCCAGCGCAGGTTGAACTCATAGCGGTGCGGCTGGCCACGGTTGACATGGATGCCTGCGGCGACAGAGAAGCACGTGACGGCAATCCAGATCACGGTGGCGAGCACGGCGAACAGGTTTCCCACCACCGGCACAAAGACCAACAGGTTCGCGACCACAGCGGCGATCGTCGGGGGCAGCGTGAAGTTGAGGGCTTCCTTGGACTCCTGCGCCGTGAACGGGCCGCGGTCCTTGAAGATCAGGTAGATCAGCAACGAAGGAACGCAGCCGAGGATGCCGCCAAAATGCGCCAGCGTGGCCCACTGCCGGTCCTCGCTGGCCGTCAGGGGCAGCGCATTGGCGGGAACGCCATGATACGGGGGCTGGCCATGGCCGGCCTGATTGCCCGTGTGTTCGCGTGCGTCTTCTGCCACGGTTTAGTCCTTCGGATTGCTGTGATGCGTTGTTGCTGGAAGTTGTTACCAGTAGTGCCGGAGCCGCGCAGGGTGCGCAGCCGCCGATCCAAGAATACTTGCTCGGACGCCGAATCGAGGATCGGGCCCTCAGGGAACCGTGAGGAAATCGATGACCTCTTCCACGCGGCCCAGCAGTGAAGCTTCCAGATCGGCGTAGTTGCGGACGGCGCCGAGGAGCTTCTGCCAGCCCAGGCCGATATCCTCCTTGGTGCTGTGCGGCCAGCCGAAGGCCATCAGGATGCCGGTCTTCCAGTCCACGCCCCGGGGGATGACCGGCCACGTCTCGATGCCCAGGACCGAGGGACGGATGGCCTGCCACACGTCCACGTACGGATGCCCGACAATCAGCACGTTCCCAGCCGCGCCGGGGGAGGCCATCACGGCGTCGGCGATCCTGGACTCCTTGGACTCCGGCACCAGGTGGTCCACCAGGACGCCGAGGCGGCGTCCTGGGCCGGGCCGGAACGCGGCGACGGCGGCCGAGAGGTCATCGATGCCGTGCAGCGGCTCGACGACGATGCCCTCCACCCGGAGATCGTCACCCCAGACCTTCTCCACCAGCTCGGCGTCGTGCTTGCCTTCCACCCAGATCCGGCTGGCCTTGGCCACCTGCGCGCGCTGGCCCTCGACCCGGATCGAGCCGGACGCGGTGCGGCTGGCTCCCGCCGGTGCAAGGGCGGGCCGCGGGGCCGGCGGCATCAGCCGGATCGGCTGGCCCGCCAGGAGGAAGCCGAAGCCGAGCCGGAAGGACCTCGACTTGCCGCGGCGGTCCTCCAGGGCCACCACATGCATCCCGCCGGACTTCTCCACTCGGGTGACGGCCCCCACCCAGCCGGACTGTACGTCCTCGAGCACCATTCCGCGTTCCACGGGGACTTCGGGCAGCTGGGGCTTGGCGGGGGCGGACAGGTCCTGCGGGCCCCAGTTCTGGTATGACATCTGTTCACACTGCTTTGCGCTCGGAATGATACGGCGGGCTGTGCCCGAAAACACCAGCCCCGGGAACGACGCCTGGAGCGAATCCAATGCTAACAACGCGGCGACTCATATTAGACTGGTTAGCACTTAGGCATGTCGAGTGCTAGCCACGCCCAGTGCGGACCGCCTGCCCGGCGCGGCCGGAGGGGCGGCACCGGATGCGGGACAGTCGATTGGAGGTGGGGCGTGAGCGAACCACGCAAACTCGAAGTGCTGCGCGCCATCGTGGAGGACTACGTCCATTCGCGTGAACCCGTCGGCTCCAAAGCCCTCGTGGAACGGCACCATCTGGGCGTGTCCAGCGCCACCATCCGCAATGACATGGCCGCACTGGAAGATGAAGGCCTCATCACGGCGCCGCACACGAGCTCCGGAAGGATTCCCACGGACAAGGGCTACCGCCTGTTCGTGGACCAGATCTCCGCCGTCAAGCCGCTCTCCCCGGCGGAACGCCGGGCCATTCAGGCACTGCTGGAGGGGTCCGATGACCTCGACGACGTCCTGGACCGGACGGTGCGGCTCCTGTCGCAGCTCACCAACCAGGTCGCCGTCGTGCAGTATCCGCATCTGAGCCGGGCCAAGGTGCGGCATATCGAATTTGTCCTGCTGGCGCCCCGGAAGGTGCTGGCGGTCCTGATCGCGGACACCGGCAAGGTGGAGCAGCGGGTGATCGACGTCGTCCAGGACCTTCCGGAGGAGGCCGTCGCGGAACTGCGGTCGCGGTTCCTGGGCAGCCTCTCCGGGACGCCGCTGAACCTGCTGCCGCAGTCGCTGCAGGCCGTGGTCGTCAGCTGCCCGCCTGCGCGGCGCAGCGCCGCGCAGGCACTGGCCAGGGGGCTCGAAGCCCTCGCCGCAAGCAGCCGCGAAGAGCGCATGGTCATGGCCGGGACAGCCAACCTCGCCCGGTCCAACGTGGACTTCCCGCTGAGCATCGGTCCCGTGCTGGAAGCACTCGAAGAGCAGGTGGTCATGCTGCGCCTGCTCAGCGACATGGCGGCGGACCCGCGCGGAGTGACTGTCAGCATCGGCCGGGAGAACCCGTACGACGGGCTCGCGGAGGCGTCGGTGGTGGCTACCGGCTACGGCCCGGACGCCACGGCCAAGGTCGGTGTGCTCGGTCCCACCCGGATGGACTATCCGACCACCATGGCCGCCGTCCGTGCGGTGGCCCGCTACCTTTCCAGAATCCTCGGGCCCTGACCGCCCGGGCGGCAGGCCGCCGCGCCGCTGTTGACCAGACTTCATGCCCCTAACAGGCAGTACAACCAGGAAGAGATACGAACTTTGAGCAGCCACTACGACGTTCTTGGAGTCTCCCGCGAAGCAACGGGAGAAGAGATCAAGAAGGCCTACCGCAAGCTTGCGCGGACCCTGCACCCGGACGTCAACCCGGGCGATGACGCGTCAGACCGTTTCAAGGCCGTCACGCACGCCTACGAGGTGCTCTCCGACCCGCAGAAACGCCGGGTCTACGACACCACCGGCAATGAGAACGGCACCGACAACGGCTTCGGCGGCGGCAGCTACGCCGGCCAGGGCTTCGCGTTCCAGGACATCTTCGACACCTTCTTCGGCGCCGGCGGCCAGGCCGGTCCCGCGTCCCGGGTCCGCCGCGGCCAGGACGCCCTGATCAGCGTCCGGATCGAGCTCCGCGACGCCGTGTTCGGCGTGAACAAGAAGCTCGAGGTCGACACGGCCGTCACCTGCCCCACCTGTGAAGGCTCCTGCTGCCGGCCAGGCACCCGCCCGGAGCGCTGTGACATCTGCGGCGGCAGCGGCCAGGTCCAGCGCGCCGTCCGGTCCATCCTGGGCCAGGTCATGACCACGGCTCCCTGCGGCAGCTGCGAAGGCTTCGGCACAGTGATCAAGGATCCCTGCAACGAATGCGCCGGCCAGGGCCGGATCCGCAGCCGCCGGACCCTGACCGTCAAGGTCCCGGCCGGAGTCGCCACCGGCACCCGCATCCAGCTCTCCGGCCAGGGCGAGGCGGGTCCCGCCGGCGGCCCCGCGGGCGATCTCTACGTGGAGATCCGGGTCAACAACGACGCCACCTACGTGCGCGACGGCGACGACCTGCACGCAAGCCTGAATATCCCGATGACCGCCGCCGCGCTCGGCACCGAGCTCACCCTCGATACCTTTGACGGGCAGCAGGAGATCGACGTCAAGGCCGGCACCCAGTCGGGCGAGGTCATCACCCTGCGCGGACTCGGCGTCACCCATCTGCGCGGCTACGGCCGCGGGGACCTCAAGGTCCACCTGCAGGTGGAGACCCCGGGCAAGCTCGACGCCGCCCAGGAGGACCTGCTCCGTCAGCTCGCGAAGCTGCGCGGGGAACAGTTCACCGAAGGGAAGCTCGCGGCGAGCGGCGGGGTCTTCGCCAAGCTCCGGGACCGGCTCGGTAACCTGTAGCGGTGAGCAATCCGGTCTTCTTCACCGCCCCGGGAACACTGGACCAGCAGGTCCCCGGTTCCACCTTCGTCCTTGACGGCGCCGAGGCCCGCCACGCGGTCACGGTGAAGCGCCTCAGCCTCGGCGAGCCGGTGGACATCGCCGACGGCGCCGGGAAGCGGCTCACGGGAACAGTGACAGCCGTCGCGCCCGGCGAACTGACCGTGGAGTGCGCCGAACTGACCGCGGAAGCGCGGCCGGACATCCGGCTGGTCCTGGTGCAGGCCCTCGCCAAGGGCGACCGGGACGAGCTGGCGGCCGAAACCGCCACGGAGCTGGGGATCGACGCTGTCATCCCCTGGCAGGCGGAACGCTCGATCGTGCGCTGGAAGGCGGAGCGGGCGGCGAAGGCGCATGCAAAGTGGCAGTCCGTCGTGACGGCAGCCGCCAAGCAGGCACGCCGCGCCTGGATTCCGGAGGTCCGCTCCGCCGTCGACAGCGCCGGACTTCAGGCGGCTGTCGCCGCAGCAGGTCTCGCCATCATCCTGCACGAGGACGCCGTGCGTCCCCTGCGGCAGGTGCTGGAGTCCTGGCAGGCGACGCTGGGCACGCAGGGCACGCTGGACAGCCAGCCGGCTCCAGACGCGCCGGACGCCGCCCGTGAAGTGCTGCTGATCGTAGGCCCGGAAGGCGGCATCAGCCCCCGTGAAGTGACGAGGCTGTGCGGCGCCGGCGCCGTCACCGCCCTGCTCGGCCACCACGTGCTGCGATCCTCCACCGCCGGCCCCGCCGCGACCGTGCTGGCGAGCGACATCCTGGGCCGCTGGTAGCGGCAGGCTGCCAGGCGGGCTGCCTGACTTCCTTGGCTGTTTCCTATTTGACTGTGTTCCTATTTGCTTCTTATTTGACCGTTCTTATTTGACTGTGAAGCCGCGCGTGTCCACATTCAGGTCCTGGGACGGGTTGCCGTCCTGCAGCTGGGAGACCCTGACCTCGTAGTTCCCGGGGCCCAGGTTCACCGAAAGGCTGAACAGTCCGGACTGGCCGGCGTCCGCGGAGGCTGGGGTGTTCCCGTTCAGGTAAGTCGTCTTGACGCTGCCGTCGATCCGCAGGATCTCCCAGCGGAGCTTCCCGCCCGGAACGGTGCTCCGGCCGCTGACCTTGACCGCGCCGTCCTCCATCGAGGTGCCCTCCTGGGGATTGATGATCCACACCGGGGCAACCATGCCGGAGCTGCGGGACGTAGGGGAACCGAGGCGGACATGGTTGAAGGCGACATAGTCGGTGTGGCCGTCCACGAGCACCACGACCTGGATCTGCTGCCCGGAATCGATCAGGCCCGCGCTGGCACCGGCTGCCGTCGCGGTGTAGACAAGCTGCTGGATGGCGCGTTCGGCCATCGCCGCATCCACGTTGCTGTTGAAGGCGTCGTCCGAGAGGTCCACGGTGATGACGTTCTTCCCGGAAATGGAGGTGGCCAGTTTCTTCGGGTTCTGCCAGGGGGTGAAGAAGTCCGGATCGAGCGGCTTCTCGGACATCATCACCCGGAGCGCACGGGTCACGGGGTTGTCCTGGTCCGGAACGTCACGGAACTCACGGTAAAGGAACATGTTGTCATTGCTGCGGCCGATCCAGTAGACCGGAGCCTTGTTGGAAGCCTGGCTTGTCTCCAGCGGGGCGCTGGTGGCTGGGGCGCCGGGGGAGGCCGGACTGGACAGCAGCTGCGAGGGGGTATTCGAGTTGGTGATACCGGGTTGGGGAGTGGCTACGCAGCCGGAAAGGACAAGCGCCGCGGGCAGCACCAGCAGCAACATGCCGGGGCGAATGCGCCCGGTTGTCGACCTCTGGCTGGTTCCGCGCTGCCTGATAGCTGCTTTCCTTTCCTGTTTCGTGGCCTCCGGGGCCCGTCCTCGCCATGTCCGCCATGCCGCCGGAAGCACTGCTCCCGGGGCGGCCGATTCCCAGCATGGCATATGGTCCGCGCGCAGGACCGGGGTTTGGGCCCGGGCGCCGGAACTGCAACGGGAACGATATGAGGCCGATACAAAGTTGATACCTAATGTCGGAAATCGCGGCCCGATCGCGGCCCGACGGCGGCCTGACTGCGGCCTGACTGCGGCGCCATGGCGGCCCGAGGGCGGCCCGACGGCGGCCCGCGATGGCGGCGCGCGCTGGCGTAAGATGGAAGGACCCGGAGAGACGGAACCAGAAGGCGAGCACCGCCGTCGGGCCGGATCAGCGGGACAGATCAATTCCGAACTGGAGGGGACCAGAGGCCCGCGGGCCAACACCATGACTGAAGCAGCGAACGGCAAAGCCCGGATCAGCGCCGCAGGGCGCTCCGCAGGCGAATTTCCACACTCCCTCCCAGGGTTGCGGACGGAGGTGGTCCTGTTCGACAACTCCGACCAGATGGTTCAGTCCCTCGGCAGTCATGACGAAGCCCTGCGTTTCATCGAGAGCCAGTTCCCGGCCGTGGACTTCCACGTCCGTGGCAACGAGCTCTCGATCAGCGGGTCGTCCGCTGATGTGCCCCGGATCATGCGTCTGCTCAACGAGGTGCGCGGCCTCGTCGCCCGGGGCACGGTTATCACCCCCGCCGTGCTGCAGCAGCTCGTGTCGCTGCTCCGGAGCCAGTCCCTGCAGAACCCGGTTGACGTCCTCACGCACAACATCCTCTCCAGCCGCGGAAAGACCATCCGCCCGAAGACCCTGAACCAGAAGAACTACGTGGACGCCATCGACGCGAACACTGTGATCTTCGGGATCGGTCCCGCCGGCACCGGCAAGACGTACCTGGCCATGGCCAAGGCCGTCCAGGCGCTGCAGCAGAAGGAAGTCAGCCGCATCATCCTGACGCGTCCGGCCGTCGAGGCCGGGGAAAGGCTCGGCTTCCTGCCCGGCACCCTCAGTGACAAGATCGACCCTTACCTGCGCCCGCTCTACGACGCCCTGCACGACATGATGGACCCCGAGTCCATCCCGCGTCTGATGGCCGCCGGCACCATCGAGGTCGCCCCGCTGGCCTACATGCGCGGGCGCACCCTCAACGACGCCTTCATCATCCTGGACGAGGCGCAAAACACGACGCCCGAACAGATGAAGATGTTCCTCACCCGGCTTGGCTTCGGCTCCAAGATGGTGGTCACCGGTGACGTCACCCAGGTGGACCTGCCGTTCGGGACCCGTTCCGGCCTGCGGATCGTCGAAGAGATCCTGCAGGGCATCGAGGACGTCAACTTCACGGTCCTGGACGCGTCCGACGTCGTCCGCCACCGTCTGGTGGGCGACATCGTCAATGCGTACAGCATCTGGGACGACATCCAGAGACACCGGGTCAAGCAGTCCGTCGCCCGGGAAAAGCGGGGAGGGAACGCATGAGCATCGAAGTCAACAACGAATCCGGCGTGGCCGTCGACGAATCCCAGCTGGTCTCGCTCTCCCGATTCATCTTCGAACGGCTCTTCATCCACCCGCAGGCGGAGCTGTCCATCCTGCTGGTGGATGAGCCCGCCATGGAGAAGCTGCACATCGAGCTGATGGACGAATCCGGCCCCACGGACGTGCTGTCCGTCCCCATGGACGAACTCACCCCGGGCACCCCGGACAAGCCGACGCCGCAGGGCATGCTCGGCGACATTGCCATTTGCCCGCAGGTGGCCGAGATCCAGGCGAAAGACGCCGGCCACTCCACCCAGGACGAAATGCTGCTGCTCACTACGCACGGCATCCTGCACCTGCTCGGCTATGACCACGCCGAACCGGAGGAGAAGGAAGAAATGTTCGGCCTCCAGCGCGAACTGCTCTCCGCCTTCACCGGCAAAGAGGCCCCGTCAGAGACGATTCAGTGACCCCACTGATCCTTGCCGGCATGGCGCTGGCGTTCCTCAGCTTTGCCGCTCTGCTCACCGCCGCCGAGTCTGCCTTCAGTTACCTCCCCCGGCACGACGCCGAAGCGGCCATCCTGCAGAGCCGCGGCACGGCGCTGAGACGCATAATGGCACAGCCGGTGGCGCACATGCGTGCCCTCAGGTTCTGGCGGATCTGGTTCGAAATGGCCTCCGCCGTCGCCGTGACCGTGCTGCTGCACAGCCTGCTGGGCGACGTCTGGCTGTCCGGCCTGGCGGCCACCGGCATCATGGCGCTCATCGGCTTCGTGATCGTCGGGGTGTCGCCGCGGCAGCTCGGACGCGTGCACCCCGCCGCACTGGTCCGCTTCACGGCCCCGCTGATCCGCTGGCTCTGCGGTGTGCTCGGCCCCATTCCGGGGTGGCTGGTCACGCTGGGCAGCGCGGTGGCCCCTGGGGCGCCGGCCGACAACGAGGCCTTCTTCAGCGAAGAGGAATTCCGTGAACTCGTGGATCGCGCCTCCGAGTCCGACGTCATCGAGGACAACGAGGCCGAACTGATCCAGTCGGTCTTCGACTTCGGCGACACCCTGGTCCGCTCGGTCATGGTCCCGCGGACCGACATCCTCTGCATCGACTCCGGCTCCACCCTGCACCGGGCAATGTCGTTGTTCCTGCGGTCGGGGTATTCCCGGATCCCCGTCATCGGCGGGAACACGGACCAGATCCTCGGCATCGTGTATCTCAAGGACGTCGCCGCGGTGCTCCACAACCTCGGCCCGGGTGAGGAACCCCCGTTCGTGGACGGACTCGCCCGCGAGGTCCGCTACGTTCCGGATTCCAAGCCGGTCAGCGAACTGCTGCGCGAACTCCAGAAGGAGTCAACGCACGTGGCGATCGTGATCGACGAATACGGCGGAACCGCAGGTCTGGTCACGCTCGAGGACCTCATCGAGGAGATCGTCGGCGAGATCGTGGACGAGTACGACACCGAGGCCGCGGAGGCCGTGGAGCTGGGCGACGGCAGCTTCCGGGTCAGCGCGCGCATGAGCATTGATGCCCTCGGCGAACTGTTCGACCTCGAGCTCGACGACGACGAGGTGGACACCGTGGGCGGGCTGCTCGCGAAGGCGCTCGGCCGGGTGCCGATCGTCGGCAGCACCGTCCAGGTCCACGGGCTGTCCCTCCGCGCCGACCGGCTCGAGGGCCGGCGGAACCGGGTCAGCCACATCATTGCGGCCGCCGTTCCAAAGGAAGAAACTGACCTTGAAGAGCTTCTCGACAAGGCCGCACCAAACCAACAGGGAGTACCACGTGAGCAAGCAGAATAAATCCGACGGCGAAGCGGCTTACGGCGGCTATCGCGCCGGTTTCTCGGTGCTGGTCGGCCGGCCCAACGCCGGCAAATCCACGCTCACGAACGCCCTCGTCGGCAAGAAGGTCGCCATCACCTCGGCCAAGCCTCAGACGACGCGCCACACCATCCGCGGCATCGTCCACCGGGATGACGCCCAGCTGATCCTCGTGGACACCCCGGGCCTGCACCGGCCGCGCACACTGCTCGGCAAGCGCCTCAACGAGCTCGTCGCCGACACCCTCGCCGAGGTCGACGCGATCGGCTTCTGCCTTCCGGCCAACGAGAAGATCGGCCCCGGTGACAAGTTCATCGCCGCGCAGCTGGCCGCCGTCGGCAACAAGCCGATCATTGCGATTGTGACGAAGGCAGACACGGTGGACCGCCAGGGCCTCACCGAGCAGCTGCTGGCAGTCGCCGCCCTGGGCCGTGAGGTCCTGGGCGAGGAGGGCTGGAAGGACATTGTTCCGGTCTCCGCGACGGACGGCTTCCAGGTCGGAACCGTGGCCGACGTACTGATCAGCCACATGCCGCCGTCGCCCCCGCTGTACCCCGACGGGCACCTGACGGACGAGCCGGAAGCGGTCATGGTTGCCGAACTCATCCGCGAAGCCGCGCTCGAAGGCGTCCGGGACGAGCTGCCGCACTCGCTGGCTGTCGTCGTCGACGAAATCGTGCCCCGTGAAGGCCGGCCCGAGGACAGCCCGTTCCTGGACGTCCGCGTCAACCTGTACGTCGAACGGCCGTCGCAGAAGGCCATCATCATCGGCAAGGGCGGGGCCCGGCTGCGCGAAGTGGGGACCACCGCGCGCAAGGGGATCGAGGCGTTGCTGGGTACCCGGATCTACCTCGACCTGCACGTCAAGGTCGCAAAAGACTGGCAGCGGGATCCCAAGCAGCTGGTGAAACTCGGTTTCTGAGCCGCGCTTCCGAGGGGGCCTCCTGCCGGGCCCGCCACTCCCATGGCATCGGCCATCGGGGTTTTCCCAGATACGGACACTAAAATAGGCGGACTCCCGTTCGTGAAGGAAGGCTCAACAAGTGGCTCGACCCCGCCCAGACCGTGCAGACGGCATCCAACCGCCGGTTCGGTCAGCCGGTGCTGCCCGGCACTCGGACGATCCCGCCGTCGGCCCGGCCCGGCACCTCGGTGCCCCCCGGCGGCTGCCGGCCTGGCTGAAAATCGGCACCGCCGTCGTCTCGGTCCTGCTGGTCGGTGTCCTGGCCTTCGGCGCCTACTGGGTCATCCGGTTGCAGGGAAACATCTCGAAGGCCTCGCTTAGCGCGGGGAGTTCCAAGACCGAGGGAGCGGTGAACGATTCCAACGACAGGATGCAGATCCTGATCCTTGGCTCGGACACACGCGACGGCAAGAACGCACAGTACGGCACCGCCGATGACTCCACGGGCTACGGGCACTCGGACGTCATGATGCTGATGGACATCTCGGCCGACAACAAACGCGTGAACGTCGTCAGCTTCCCCCGAGACCTGCTGGTCGACATCCCCAAATGCACCGACCAGAAGACCAAGACCGTGTATCCCGCGCAGAAGAACGTCATGATCAACGCGGCGATGTCGGAAGCCGGAATCGGCTGCGCCGTGGACACGGTCAACAAGATCACCGGCCTGGAGATTGACCACTTCATGATGGCCGACTTCAACGCGGTCAAAGAACTCTCCAACGCCGTCGGCGGCGTCGATGTCTGCATCAGCGACCCGGTGTACGACCCCGATTCGAAGCTCCGGCTCCCCAAGGGAACGTCCAAGGTGCAGGGCGAGCAGGCACTGGCCTTCGTGCGGACCCGGCACGCCTTTGGCGACGGCGGCGACCTCGGCCGCGTTCAGGCGCAGCAGAGCTTCCTGTCCTCGCTGACCCGGAAGATCAAGGCGGACGGCACGCTCACGAACCCTTCCCGGATGCTGGGCATCGCCGATGCGATCACCAAGAACCTCACGATCGACGACGGGCTGGCCTCCATCCCGACGCTGCTGACCGTGGGCAACCGCCTGAAGGACATCGACGTCGGGAAGGTCGCGTTTGTTGCCGTGCCGACCGTCCCGGCGGCGGCCGACCCGAACCGGCTTCAGCTGGCGGAGCCTGGCGCGTCCCAGCTCTTTGCCGCGATGCGCAAGAACGTGGACCTCACCGACCCGACGGCGACGCCCGGCGGTTCCGCGGATCCCAGCGCCAGCCCAGCGCCGGCCCCCGCCGAGACGGCGCCCGCTTACGACAAGACTCTGCAGCCCGTCGCGGTAGCCAACGGCTCGGGGGTTCCGGCCCGGACCCAGGAGATCCTGCAGTCTCTGACGGCCGGCGGTTTCACCCAGCTGGCTCAGCTCGCGGCCAAGCCCGTCGCCACCACCGGCGTCTACTACGGCGCGGGGTTCGCCGATGTGGCCGCGGACGTTGCCGCGCTGCTGGGGATTCCGGCCAGCCAGGTGCTGCCGGCTGCCGGCGTCACGGGTGTCCAGGTCTACCTGGGCAGTGACCTCGTCGGCGGCACGGCCACCGGGGACGCACAGGTGGCACTGCCGCCGGACATCGTCAACCAGACGGCCGGGGACACCGTGTGCCAGCAGGCCAATCCGGAGCTGATCACCCGCTAATCCCCACCCGCTCGAAGGCCCGGACTGCGCCAGTCATCCCGCCGGCAGGTGCCCCGGACCGTTCCGGAAATGTAAGGACTCTCGTCTTGCGCCGCTCCGCCCATGGGTCCTTAATGGGTTCCATGAGCAGGGATCGTTCTGCGACGGCTGCATTGTCTGCCCCATTTGAGACGGTGGACGGCCGGCTGGCCCGCGGAGGGATCTTCGCGCTCCGGGCAGGGGTGGCGTTGCTGTGGATCCAAAACGTCGCCTGGAAAGTACCGCCGGATTTCGGCGAACGCGAGAACACCGGACTCTATCTATTCACCCGCTTCGCCGTTGACTACCCCGTGTTTCCCCCTTTCACATGGTTCATTGAACAGATAGTGCTGCCCGCTTTCCCGTTGTTCGGGTGGATGACCCTTCTTGTCGAAGCGGGCCTGGGCGCGTTCCTGCTCATCGGTCTCGCCACCCGCTTCTGGGCGGTCGTCGGAGTGGTCCAGTCGCTGGCGATCACCCTGTCCGTCCTCAATGCCCCGAATGAATGGCACTGGGCGTACTATCTGATGATCCTGGCCCACACAGCCATTTTTGCCACTGCGGCCGGGCGCGCCTACGGGGTCGACGGAGTCCTCCGGCCCCGCTGGGTGGAATCCACCGGACGCTTCGAAAAACTCCTCGCGAGGCTCTCATGACCGGGCGCCACTTCGATCAACCCGTGCTCGCCCTGGGCGAGGCCGCACTCCTGAGCTCTGCGTTCACCTTCTCCAGCGGTGGACCGGCTCAGGTCGAGTTCATCCACATCCGGGGGGCGGGACTTGTCCTGCTCCTTATCCTCGGAGTTGCCGCGGTGATCGCCGGGATCCTGCGCGTGGGCGTCCTGGCGGTCGCGTCCGGGGCAGGATTCGTGGCGGCTGCGTTGCTTCAGCTGCTGCAGGCTGGCCAGAGCGTCAACTGGCTCGCCGGCGACGGTTCCACCGTGGCACTTATGGGAGGCCTGGGGATCGGACTGCTTGCCGTGACGCTGACGCCGCGCCCTTCATCTGCCGCGCATCCCTCTACTGCCTAGGACAGGACTACGAATGATCAATCTGACCGAGCGGCTTGAACCGGTAATCGCCATTGCCGGCGCCAACGCCCACGACGTTGACGCGGCCGCCCGGTTCCCCGCCGAGGCCGTGGTGGCCCTGCGCGAATCCGGGTTACTCGGCCTGACCCTGCCGCAGGAAGCCGGTGGCCTTGGCGGCGGCCCGCACGACCTGGTCGAAGTCCTGAGCGCCCTCGCCGGTGCCTGCGGTTCAACAGCCATGATCTACCTCATGCACATTAGCGCCGCGATGCCCGTGGCGGCCGCACCGCCACCGGGGTCGCCCGGTCTGGTGGCCGACATGGCCAGCGGCCGGGTCCTCGGGTCGCTGGCATTCTCCGAAGCAGGGTCCCGGTCGCATTTCTGGGCGCCCGTTTCGCAGGCAGGCCAGAACGGTGCAGGCATAGTGCTCAACGCGCGTAAGAGCTGGGTGACCTCGGCAGGACACGCTGACGTCTACATCGTCTCCACCCGGACCGCCGCCGCGGACACCGTGGACCTGTTCGCGATCCCGGCCGGCTATCCGGGCGTCGAGGTGGCCGGCGCGTGGCGGGGCATGGGATTGCGGGGCAATGCCTCGACGCCGATGACCTTTGTGGTCGAAGTGCCGGAGGACACGCGGCTGGGCGTCGCGGGCGGCGGAATGGACCTGATGCTGCAGACGGTGCTGCCGTGGTTCAACCTGGGCAACGCATCCGTGTCGGTGGGGCTGGCGCGCGCCGCCGTCGAAGCAGCGATCCGGCACACCAGCGCCGCCCGCCTCGAACACCTTGACGAAAGCTTGTCCGCGCTCCCGACCATCCGCGCCCGGCTGGCGAAAATGTCGATCGAACTGGCCGTCACAACGGCCTACCTGCATCAGACGGCGGGCCGGATTGCCGAGCCACAGGAGGACACGATGCTGCATGTGCTGGGCGTCAAGGCAGCGGCCAACGACGCGGCCCTCAGTATCACCGATGCCGCGATGCGCGTCTGCGGCGGTGCGGCGTTCTCCGAGCATCTTCAGATTGACCGTTACTTCCGCGATGCCAGGGCCGGCCACGTGATGGCCCCGACGGCCGACGTGCTGTACGACTTCTACGGGAGGGCGATTACCGGCCAGCCGCTGTTCGACAGTCCCTCCGCCGCGGTGAAGGAGCCGGCGTGAGCGCCCCAATGATGGTGGGCTCGGTGGCCTACACACCTACCGTGGTCACCGTCTGGGAGGGGATCCGGGACTACTTCGCCGGGACGCCGGCCGAGATGGATTTCGTGCTGTTCTCCAACTACGGACGCCAGGTGGACGCACTGCTGGAGGGCACCATCGACATCGCCTGGAACACCAACCTGGCGTGGGTGCGTACCGTCGCACAGACCCAGGGCGGGTGCCGCGCGTTGGCCATGCGGGACACTGACGCCGTCTTCCGGACCGTCTTCGTGACCCGTGCCGGTTCCGGCATGTCAGGGCTGGCGGACCTGCGAGGGCGGCGGCTGGCACTGGGCTCGCGGGACTCCGCCCAGGCTGCGATCCTGCCAGTCCATTTCCTAACCCAGGCCGGGCTCGGCGATGGAACGGTGGACCTGTTGCGCCTGGACAGCGATGTCGGAAAGCACGGAGACACGGGCCGCAGCGAACTGGATGCCCTGCGGGCCGTGTTGGATGACAGCGCCGACGCCGCCGCGATCGGCATCAACACCTGGGAGGCAATTGGACGCGACGAGTTGATGCCCGGGGCCTTCGAGGTGTTGTGGGCGTCGCCCGTTTACAGCCACTGCAACTTCACGGCGCTGCCCGCGCTCTCGGAGGAACGTGCCTCGGCCTGGGTCGAGCACCTGTTCGCGATGGACTGGGATAACCCGTCGCACCGTCCGATCCTGGAATTGGAAGGACTCCGTCGCTGGGTGGTCCCCCGGTTGGAAGGCTACGAGGTATTGTTCGACGCCGTCCACGAGCAAAGGATCGGGCCCCGATGGTAAATCCCGTCGTCATACTGGAACTCCTGGAACGGATCGCCGGCGTGCCCGGCGGCTCCACTGTCACCGTGCCGCTTGGGCCGGGTGACCAAAACGAGGCAACGCATACAGTGGCCGCCTGGTGCGCCCGGACCGGCAACGAACTCGTTGACGTCCGCGACGGTAATGTCACTGTCCGGCGCGGCCGCGCCCCCGACCCGCTCGCAGGAGTGCAGGACGGGCGGCTGCCCGGGACCCGGCTGTGGATGTACACGAACTTCGATTGCAACTTGGCCTGCGACTACTGTTGCGCCAGGTCCTCACCACAGACCGCCCGGCGCGCCCTCGGTATCGACCGCATCCGCCGGCTGGCGGCGGAGGCTGTTGAATCGGGCGTGAGCGAGCTCATCCTGACCGGCGGTGAGCCATTCCTGCTGCCGGACCTCGACGAGCTCGTCGCCGTCTGCACGGCGGCGCTCCCGACCACGTTACTGACGAACGGGATGCTCTTCCGCGGGCACCGTCTCGAACGGCTGCGCCGGATGGACCGCAGCAGGCTCACGCTGCAAATCAGCCTTGACTCCGCCACTCCGGAGGGTCACGATAGCCACCGCGGCAAAGGATCGTGGGAGCGCGCCGTTGCCGGGATCCGGATTGCCCAGGACGAGGGCTTCCGGGTGAAGGTCGCGGCGACGCTGCCTGCCGCTCAAAGCCACGAACTCGAGCCGTTCCACGAGTTCCTCGACTCGCTCGGTATCGACCCCTTTGACCAGGTCATCCGGGCGCTGGCCCACCGCGGCAACGCCGACGCGGGCATCGAGTTAACGGTTGAATCGTTGATCCCCGAAGTCACTGTGACCGCCGAGGGCGTCTATTGGCACCCGATCGGAGCCGACGACTCAGACCAGCTGGTCACTGCGGAGATCTTCCCCTTGGCCACGGCGATCGACGAGGTGCGCCGGCGGTACGCAGACCAGCGGGCCCGCGCCTACGCCGCCAGCCAATGGTTTCCCTGCGCCTGAACGCCCCCGACACGAATCAGCAACTGACATCACCAGATGCTGACGCGCTCCGCCGGCGGCATCCACATGCCGTCCTGCTCCGCGGTGCCGAAGGCCTCGTGGAACGCGTCGAGGTTCTTGCTGATCTGGTTGGTGCGGAACTCGTTGGGGGAGTGCGGGTCTGTGGCGAGCCGGCGGATCGCTTCCTCGGTCCGCATGACCTGCCGCCAGCCCGCAGCCCAGGACGCAAAGAACCGCTGGGCCCCGGTGAAGCCGTCCAGCACGGGCGGATCCTGGCCGTCGAGGCTGATCAGGTACGCCTTGTAGGCGATCGTCAGGCCGCCCAGGTCGCCGATGTTCTCGCCCAGGGTCAGTTTTCCGTTGACGTTGTGGCCGGGAGCGGCGCCCGGGGAGAGCGCCTCGAACTGGGCCACGAGCTTCGAGGTCAGCGCCTCGAACGCGCTGCGGTCATCCTCGGTCCACCAGTTCCGGAGCAGTCCGCTGCCGTCGTACTGGGAGCCCTGGTCATCGAAACCGTGGCCGATCTCGTGGCCGATCACCGCCCCGATGCCGCCGTAATTGACGGCGTCGTCGGCCTCGGCGGTGAAGAACGGCGGCTGCAGGATGGCGGCCGGGAACACGATCTCGTTGAGCAGCGGGTGGTAGTAGGCGTTGACCGTCTGCGGCGTCATGAGCCACTTCTCGCGGTCCACGGGTTGGCCCACTTCGTCCAGGTGGCGGTCGACGTCGGCGCTGTGGGCGCGCTCCACATTGCCCAGCAGGTCGGACGGATCGATTTCCACCGCCGAGTAGTCGATCCACTTGTCCGGGTAGCCGATCTTGGCCCGGAAGGAATCGAGCTTCTTGAGTGCCTCCTGCTTCGTTTCCTCGCCCATCCAGGCCAGCCCGGTGATGGACTGCCGGTACGCCTCGATCAGGTTCGCGACGAGCGACTGCATGCGGGCCTTGTGGGCCTCCGGGAAGTGCCGGGCGACGTAGATCTGGCCGACAGCCTCGCCGAGTCCGGCCTCGACGACGGCGACGCCGCGCTTCCAGCGGTCCTTGTTGCGCGGCGTGCCGCTCAGGGTGGTCCCATAGAAGGCGAAGCTGGCGTCGACGAACGCGGATGACAGGAACGGAGCGGCGGCGCTGACGACCCGCAGCGCGAGCCATTCCTGCCAGCTGGCCAACGGCACCGTCTCCAGCAGGGAGGCCGCCCCGGCGAAAAAGTCCGGGGTGCTCACCACGAGTTCGGCGCGCTTGTCCGGCGCGATGCCGGCGGCATCGAACCAGTCCCCGAGCAGCGGGAAGAGCCGTGCAGCCTCTTCGGCCGACTTCAGGTTGTACGTCTTTTGCGGATCGCGCACGGTGACGTTGTCCCAGTGGTGTGACGCCAGGGCGGTTTCCAGCTCCACCACCCGGCCGGACGCAGCCTCCGGATCGGCGACGCCGGCCAGATCGAACATGGTTTTCACGTGCCCGCGGTAGGCCTGGACCATCGGCGCGAACTTCTCTTCGCGGTAGTAGGACTCGTCCGGCAGGCCCAGCCCGCCCTGGCCGGTGTACAGCAGGACCCGGTCGGGGTTGCCGGCGTCGGGAGCGGGATAGATGTAGAAGAGGCCGCCCACATCGGCGCGGAACAGGCGTCCGGCCAGCGCCACCAGGCCGGCGACGGACTCCGTGGCAAACACCCCGGCAAGCCGCTGCCGGATCGGGTCCAGGCCTTTGGCCTCCACCGTGGCCTCGTCCATGAAGCTGTTGTACAGCCCGCCGATCTTCCGCTCGATCCCGGCGGCTTCCCCGCCGCGGGCGGCGGCATCCTCAATGATCTCCTTCACTGCAAGCTCCGAACCGTCACGCAGGGCCGTGAATGTGCCCTCCAGCGGCCGGTCATCCGGAATAGCCGTGTTCTTCAGCCAAGTGCCGTTGACGTGCAGGTACAGGTCGTCCTGCGGCCGTACGGTGGAGTCGATATCGGACAGGGCGATCCCCGAAAGTGGCACGGATGCTCCTTTGAGAGGCAGCCTGACCGGGGGTGGCACCGGTACAGGGTCTGCATGGTGGACGTTGCGGAGGTATGGCTCCTTCATCTTACGCACGCGTGTTACTGTGAAATGGTGCGCGCAGAACTGCTCCTTCTTAGCTGCCGCGGCGAGGCTTCAGACGCTATCTAGCGCAAGGCCCACCCTCGCTGCGGAGTTTGTGTTGCCCGGCCACCCTTTCACCAGGAATCACAGAAAAGGCCCCGATAGTAATGCGAAACGCACAGAAACCCTCAGGAATGCCGGTCCACCGCTACGTCCCCTTCCAGGACCTGATCACGGTCGAACTGCCGGACCGCACCTGGCCTGACAAGGTCATCACGAAGGCCCCCCGCTGGTGCGCGGTTGACCTGCGTGACGGCAACCAGGCCCTGATCGACCCCATGAGCCCCGCCCGCAAGATGAAGATGTTCGACCTGCTGGTCCGCATGGGCTACAAGGAGATCGAAGTCGGATTCCCGTCCGCCTCGCAGACCGACTTCGATTTCGTCCGGCAGCTAATCGAGGGCAACCACATCCCCGATGACGTCACCATCCAGGTGCTGACCCAGGCCCGCGAGCACCTGATCGAACGGACCTACGAGTCCCTGGTCGGTGCAAAGCAGGCCATCGTGCACCTGTACAACTCGACGTCGGTCCTGCAGCGCCGGGTGGTCTTCAACCAGGACGAGGACGGCATCCTCGACATCGCCGTGCAGGGGGCCCGGCTGTGCAAGAAGTACGAGGAAACCCTCGCCGACACGCGCATCACCTATGAGTACTCGCCGGAATCCTTCACCGGGACCGAACTCGAATACGCCGTCCGCGTGTGCAACGCCATCGCCGACGTGTTTGAGGCGTCCGCCGACAGCCAGGTCATCATCAACCTGCCGGCCACCGTCGAAATGGCAACACCGAACGTCTACGCCGACTCCATCGAGTGGATGAGCCGCAACCTGCACCCGCGTGAGGGGATCATCCTGTCACTGCACCCGCACAATGACCGCGGCACCGGCGTCGCGGCCGCCGAACTGGGCTACCTGGCCGGGGCCGACCGGATCGAAGGCTGCCTCTTCGGCAACGGCGAACGGACCGGCAACGTGGACCTGGTGACGCTGGGCCTGAACATGTTCGTCCAGGGCATCGACCCGATGATCGATTTCTCCGACATCGACGACATCCGCCGCACCGTGGAGTACTGCAACCAGCTGCCGGTGGCCGAGCGCGCCCCCTACGGCGGCGACCTCGTCTTCACGGCCTTCTCCGGCTCGCACCAGGACGCGATCAAGAAGGGCCTGGAAGCCCTCGAGAAGGATGCCGCCGCCGCCGGCAAGGAGGTCGCCGACTTCGCCTGGCAGGTCCCGTACCTGCCGGTCGATCCGAAGGACCTCGGCCGCAGCTATGAAGCCGTGATCCGGGTCAACTCCCAGTCCGGCAAGGGCGGCGTGGCCTATCTGTTGAAGAATGAGCACAATCTGGACCTGCCGCGCCGCGCCCAGATCGAATTCTCCGGTGTCATCCAGAAGCAGACGGACACCGTCGGCGGAGAAGTCAGCGGCGCCCAGCTGTGGCAGGTCTTCCAGGACGAATACCTGCCCTCCGCGGCTGCCGACACGCAGTGGGGACGCTACGCTCTCGGCTCGTTCAGCACCGAGACGGACGAGGACGGCACCATGGCCCTGCACGCTTCGTTGAAGGTGGACGGCACCCCGGTCCGCCGGACGGGCACCGGCAACGGACCGATCGCGGCCCTGCTGAGTATCCTGCGCGAAGACGGCGTCGACGTCCGCGTGCTGGACTACACCGAGCATGCGCTGTCCGAAGGCGGCAGCGCCCTCGCCGCAGCCTACGTCGAGTGCGCTGTGGGGGAGCGCGTGCTGTGGGGCGTCGGGATCGACGCCAACACGAGCACGTCCTCGCTCAAGGCCGTCATCTCGGCCGTGAACCGGGCCATCCGGGACGCCCGCGCCTAGGCTGTTCTGCACGGTTCTGCACGCCGTTCCACCCTGCGCCGCCGGATCCGTCCGGCGGCGCAGGGCGTGCCGGGGAGTGTTTGGTACCGTATTTGGTGCCGTGTTTGGCGAAAGTCCGTTGTGACCGAAAGCAGTCACTGCCGAAAGTGGGCGGTTACCGAAGGCAGTCATTGCCGAAAGCAGCCATTTCCGAAAGTCGGCGGGTACCAAAATAGAGTGCGAAGATTAACCGTGGCCCAACCATCTTCCTTTGCAGCCCGCGCCTACCGCGATGACGCCGTCGTGCTGCGTACCCACAAGCTGGGCGAGGCGGACCGCATCATCACCCTGCTGACCAAGCACCACGGCCAGATCCGCGCTGTGGCCAAGGGGGTCCGCCGCACCAGCAGCCGCTTCGGTGCCCGGCTCGAGCCCTTCATGGTGGCGGACCTGCAGCTGATTTCCGGCCGCAGCCTGGACATCGTCACCCAGGCCGTCGCGAAGGGCGCGTATGGCAGCAACATCGCCGCGGACTACGGCCGTTACACGGTGGCCGCCGCGATGACGGAGACGGCGGAAAAGCTCACCGACGTCGACGGCGAATCCGGCACCGCCCAGTACAACCTGCTGGTGGGTGCCCTGGCCTCGCTGAGCCGCGGCGACCACACCCCTGAACTGATCCTGGATTCGTACCTGCTGCGCGCCCTGTCCACCGGCGGCTGGGCGCCGAGCTTCACCGGCTGCGCACGGTGCGGCGCCCCCGGGCCGCACAATGCGTTCTCCGCACCGCTCGGCGGCATGGTCTGCGCCGAGTGCCGGCCGCCGGGTTCCCCGGCTCCCGCCGCGGAGACTGTCCTGCTGCTCGGCGCTCTGCTGACCGGGGACTGGACGACGGCGGACGCATCCCTGCCGCTGCACCGCCGTGAAGCCGCCGGCCTGGTGGCGGGCTACCTGCAATGGCATCTGGAACGTGTCCTGAAATCCCTCAAACATGTGGAGCGAAGTTAACTGTGGTGTTGGGCAGGAGCGCCGGAAAGAACGCGGCGAAGAAGAACGGACCGGTCCGGCCGCGGAGCACCCCGGTGGTGGCGCCGTACCCGCACCCCTCGGGCGCTGCGCCTCCCGCCATCCCGGCGGAATTCATACCGCGGCACGTCGCGATCGTGATGGACGGCAACGGCCGCTGGGCGAACCAGCGTGGGCTGCCGCGGATCGAAGGCCACAAGGCGGGGGAACCGGCCCTGCTGGACGTGATGGCGGGGGCCATCGAGCTCGGCATCGAACATGTCAGCGTCTACGCCTTCTCCACCGAAAACTGGCGCCGTTCCCCGGAGGAAGTCCGCTTCCTGATGGGATTTAACAAGGACGTGCTACGACGGCAGCGGAACCAGCTGGATGAATGGGGCGTCCGGATCCGCTGGTCCGGCAGGCGTCCGAGGCTCTGGGGCTCGGTCATCCGGGAGCTTGAGGAGGCCGAGGATTACACCCGCGGCAACAGCACCTGCACTTTGAACATGTGTGTTAACTACGGCGGCCGTGCCGAGATCGCCGACGCCGTTTCCGCCATTGCCGAGGAGGTCGCCGCCGGACGCCTCAGGCCGGGAGCCATTACCGAGAAGACCATCCAGAAGTACCTCGATGAGCCCGACCTCCCGGACGTCGACCTGTTCCTGCGCAGCTCCGGCGAACAGCGGCTGTCCAACTTCATGCTCTGGCAGTCGGCCTACGCCGAGTTCGTCTTCCTGGACACGCTCTGGCCCGACGTGGACCGGCGCACGCTGTGGGACGCCGTCGAGATCTACGCGCAGCGGGACCGCCGCTACGGCGGAGCGGTCGACGCCGCGGCCCCGGCGGCGGGCGGCCCGGGCGGCCCCGGCGCCTAACGACGTGGTCGGCCCGGGACGGGAGCCCGGTCGGCACCTTAATGACCGGGTCGGCACCTTAATGACCCGGTCGGCACCTTAATGACAGGAGCGGACCGCAGCCCGCGGTGCGATCATTCCGCCCGGCCGTCGTCCAGGACGTAGGCCTGGATCCACCGGGCCAGCCGGGCGTACGCATCCTTGCGGACGCGTGGCGCGGAGAGGAATACATCGTGCAGCGCCCCGTCGATCCGCTCCAGCGTCACGGTGCGGCCCAGGCCCAGCGCGCGGAGGGCGATCATGTTGACATCCAGGACCGCATCGGTGCTCCGCATGGACTCTTTCCAGAACATCCCGTTGGCGCTGGCACCGGAGATCAAAACCAGGATGGGGATTTCGATCTTCAGGCCTCGTGCCACGCGGGCCTGGCCGGCGAGCACGGCGCTGAGCCAGCCGGCGCGGACGGGAAAAGCATGCGGAGGCCGGTATTTGTCATCCAGGCTCCACTCGCCCTCGGCCGCGCTGCTGATGCTGCGCCAATAGAATGCCCGCTCGGGGAGCCGGATCACGGACTCCGGCCGGAACCTGGCAAGCGGGCCCACCATGGTCCGGGTCGCACGCCGGACGGCAGGGCTGCCATGCATCTCCAGCCACGGGCTGTCCAGGATCAACTGCGAAGCCAGTCCCGGGTGACGGTTCGCCCAGAGCGCGGCAATCAGGCCGCCGGTCGAGTGCCCCATCAGCGTCACGGACGGCGGGTCCGCGCCCTCGGGCTGGAGCGATCCGATGATGCCGATCGCCGCGGTGATCTCGGCGTCGTAGTCCGCGAGGTCGGCGACATAGCCGCCAGGGGCGTCCGGGCGCAGGCTCCGTCCGTGGTTGTGCATATCGAGCGCGAAAAACTGGAAGCCTTTGCCGGTCCAGAATTCAGCGAGCTCCTCGTTGAAGAAGTAGTCGCTCCAGCCATGCAGGAACAGCACAGCCCGTGCAGGACGGCGGCCCGGTTGCAGCGGCTCCGTTATCTGCTGTCCGGCCTGCTTTGGACCGGCCTGCCGGGGCTGGCCGGGCCGGGTCTGGCCGGCGCAGGGTTCGACGGCGCAGCGGGGGACGTGCCGCACGAGCGTGGCGGTCCGTTCGACGCCGTCCGCGCCTGCCGTCTGGAAGGTGCAGGCCTCGAAATCGTCTCCGAGGATGTCCGCTTGCCAGTCATGGTTGCTGGTCATGGCTTCATGCTAGCGCCCGGAAGCGTGCTGGTTTGGTCTGGACCGCCGGAACCGGAAAACTAGAGCCATGCGCGTATATCCGACATTCTTCCGGCTGGCCTTCTCATGGATGGACGCCGAACGCGCCCACAAAATCGGGTTCCGGGCCATACGCCTCGTCCACAGCTGCGGAGCCGGGCGGGTGCTGCAGAAGTTCACCGCCCCGGCATCGTCCCTGCGGACCCAGGCGTTCGGCCTGACCTTCCCCTCGCCGTTCGGGCTGGCCGCCGGCTTCGACAAGGAAGGCCACGGCATCGAGGCCCTCACCGAGCTCGGCTTCGGCCACATTGAAGTCGGCACCATCACCGGCCAGCCCCAGCCCGGCAACCCCGCTCCGCGGCTCTTCCGCCTCGTCGAGGACCGGGCGGTGATCAACCGGATGGGCTTCAACAACGACGGCGCCGCCGCGGTGGCGCCCCGCCTGAAGTCCGCCCGGGCCGCCCTGCAGCGCCGCCATCCCGGCACCCGCCCGGTGATCGGTGTGAACATCGGCAAGAGCAAGGCCGTGGAGCTGGAGGATGCGGTGGCCGACTACCTCGTCAGCGCCCGCAGCCTCGCCCCCGCCGCGGACTACCTCGTGGTCAACGTCAGTTCCCCGAACACCCCCGGCCTCCGCCTGCTGCAGGATGTGGAGACGCTGCGCCCGCTGCTGACGGCGGTGGGGGAGGAGGCGGACAAGGCGGCCGGCCGCCACGTGCCGCTGCTCGTCAAGATCGCGCCGGACCTCAGCAACGAGGACATCGACGACGTCGCCCGGCTGGCGCTGGACCTGAACCTGGACGGCATCATCGCCACCAATACGACCATCGCCCGCACCGGGCTGGCCTCGAGCCCCGACAAGGTCGGGGCCTGCGGAGCCGGCGGACTCTCCGGGGCGCCGCTGAAGACGCGTTCGCTCGAAGTGCTGGCACGGCTCAAGGCAGCAACCGGCGGGGCGCTGACCCTGGTGTCGGTCGGCGGCGTCGAAACGGCGCAGGACGTCCAGCAGCGGCTCGACGCCGGGGCCACCCTCGTCCAGGGTTACACGGCCTTCCTCTACGAAGGTCCTTTCTGGGCCGCCCACATCAACCGGCTTCTTGCAAAGCATCCGTCCCGGCGCTAGGCGCCTGGCACGTCGTGGTCCGGAGTCCGGACATGAAGAAGCCCCGGCAGTCCGGCTGCCGGGGCTTCTTGTTGAGGAATATCAGGCGGGGAACTCGCCGCGCTTGACCTGGGGCTTGGGCAGCCGCAGGCGGCGGAACTGCAGGGAGCGCATGGAGCCGTACCAGACCGTGCCGCGTTCGACCTCGCCGAACTTCTCGGACAGCCGCTTCTTGAGCTTCCTGGAGAGGATGAAGACGTCCACGAAGACCGCCAGGAACATCACCCAAAAACCGCCCAGGACGTAGATCATCTGCTCGCTGGACGCGGGCACGAGGAGTGAGACGACAACGAACACGAGGGCACCGAACATGAGGTACTCGCCGAGGCTGAAGCGCGCGTCCACGTAGTCGCGGGCAAAACGCTTCTGCGGGCCCTTGTCCCGCAGCGGCAGGAACTTTTCGTCGCCGGTGTCCATTGCCTGCCGCATCTTGAGCCGCTGGTCCTGGATGGCCGCGCGTTCGGCGGCCTTGGATGCCTTTCGGTCCTCAGGCACGAGCGGCCGCTTCCGGGCGGCCACCTGCGCGCTGCGCTTGGGCGTGGGTGCGCCCTTGCCAATGGCGGCGTCCCGGGCTGTTGCCGCGGCCGCCTGCTGGTCAACTATCTGCTGCGCCGAAGGCGCTTCCTTTTTACGTCCAAACACCCCTACAGAATACCCCGCGGTTGCAGGCGCGAGACCCAGCCCACACGCCCCTGAACGGCTGAGGCGCAGTTTATGGTGATCCTTGGCACCGGTAGTGTTTCCGCCATGACTTCATCACCCGCGGGGAACCCGCAAACCGCCATCGGCCCGCTCGGAAACTTCGACGCCGAGGCCCTCCGTCAGGCCGTCACGGAATCGTTCGAGGCCACGATCACCCAACTGAAGGAACTCGTTGCCATCCCGGGCATCGCGTGGCCCGGTTTTGATCCGGCCCCGCTGAACGCCAGCGCCGACGCTGTCGCCGCTCTGGTCCGGGCGGCCGGCTTCGACGACGTCCGGATCCTGCGCTGCGACAAGGAGGACGGCACCCCCGGCGGCCCCGCGGTCGTCGCCCGCCGTCCTGCCGCCGAGGGCAAGCCGACCATCCTGCTGTACGCGCACCACGATGTACAGCCCACGGGCGATCTGGCGCTGTGGGAAACGGAGCCGTTCATCGCCGTCGAACGCGAGGGCCGGCTGTACGGCCGGGGCGCGGCGGACGACAAGGCCGGGATCCAGGCCCACATCGCGGCCTACTCGGCCGTGACCCGGGTACTGGGTGACGATCTGGGCCTGGGCGTGACGTTCTTCTTTGAAGGCGAGGAGGAAGCCGGCTCCCCGACGTTCCGGTCCTTCCTTGAGACCCACCGCGAACTGCTGCGGGCCGACGTGATCGTCGTGGCCGACTCCAGCAACTGGAAGGTGGGTATCCCCGCCCTCACCACGAGCCTGCGTGGACTGGTGGACGGCACTATCGAGGTCAAGGTCCTGGACCACGCGGTCCACTCCGGTATGTTCGGCGGCCCCGTGCTGGACGCCCCGACCCTGCTCGCCCGCCTGATCGCCACCCTGCACGACGCCGACGGGACCGTCGCGGTCGCCGGCCTGGTCAGCCGCGACGACGTCACCGTGGACCTTACCGAAGCCGAATACCGTGCCGACGCCTCCGTGCTCGACGGCGTTAGGCTTGCCGGTACCGGCAGTATCGCCTCCCGGATGTGGACCAAACCCGCCCTGTCCATCATCGGCTTCGATGCGCCCGCGGTGGACATCGCCTCCAACACCCTGTTGCCGCGGGCCCGCGCCAAGTTCAGCCTCCGGCTCGCCCCCGGCCAGGATCCCGCGGAAGCCATGGACGCCGTACGGAAGCACGTTGAGGCCAACGCGCCTTTCGGCGCCCACGTGGTTTTCACCCCGGGGGAGAGCGGCAACGCCTTCCTGACGGACACCTCCTCCAAGGCTGCCAGCGTCGCCATGTGGGCTCTTGGCGAGGCCTGGGGCGTACCGGCGGTCGAAATGGGGATCGGTGGCTCCATTCCCTTTATCGCGGACCTGACCGAGCTCTTCCCGGACGTGCAGATCCTGGTCACCGGTGTGGAGGATCCCGACTCACGCGCCCACAGCGCCAACGAATCCCTCCACCTCGGAGACTTCCGGAACGCGGTCATCGCCGAAGCGTTCATGCTGGCCCGACTGAATGAGGAGGGACTGGCCTGACCGGCCCGCCCTCTCAGCCCTCACGGGGAACATCCATCCAGCCCCGACGGTTACGTCAGGAGTTAGAGCTACACGTCTGACCGACGTAGCATGTAGCTATAGCCCGTACCGTTTCAGTTAGGGGCGGGCACCGCGCACGCGGAGCCGCCACCACCGTCGTAAGAAGGTAGGCCATGAGCACTACAACCAATGAAAACAGCGCCGACACCACCGCTATTGCGGGACAGGAACTGGCCGCCCACGAGGTCAAGCTGACCGACGTTGCCGCCGGCAAGGTCCGCAGCCTGCTCGAGCAGGAAGGCCGCACCGATCTGCGCCTCCGCGTTGCCGTGCAGCCGGGCGGTTGCTCCGGCCTGATCTACCAGCTCTACTTCGACGAGCGGCTCCTGGACGGAGACGCCGTCCGTGACTATGACGGCGTCGAAGTTGTCGTGGACAAAATGAGCGTCCCCTACCTCAGCGGGGCCAGCATCGACTTCGAGGACACCATCTCCAAGCAGGGCTTCACGATCGACAACCCGAATGCCGGCGGCTCCTGCGCCTGCGGTGATTCCTTCCACTAAGGCCGGCAATCTGCCCGGCCTTAATGCCGCCGCAATGGTGGTGGGCCGGGCCGGCAAAAACGGTCCCGACGCACGGCGCGTGCATGTGGGCGAAAACTCCTGGGGAGCGGTAAGCTCTACACCGAGTAGTAAAACTTTTAGTGTGCCCGGAACGCCATCGGCGGACGGGCGACAGCAACAAGTAGGAAGGGCCGTCTGTGAGTTCGCAGAACCGAACCGGCAGCCGACGCAAACAGATCACTACGATCACTGGCTTGGCACTAGCCGGCGCGTTGGCTTTGACTGGATGTTCACCAGAGGTACAGAAAGGGTGGTTGCCCACCGAGCGTGGCACCACCAATCACACTGACCGCATCATGGACCTCTGGGTCAACTCATGGATTGCCGCGCTGGTCGTCGGCATCATTACCTGGGGTTTGATGATCTGGTGCATCGTCGCTTACCGGCGGCGCAAGGGCACCGTAGGGTTCCCCCGCCAGACCAGCTTCAACCTGCCGCTTGAGGTCTTCTATCTGACGATCCCGCTGTTCATGGTCCTGGTGTTCTTCTACTTCACCGACCGCGACCAGCAGGCGATCGACAACCGCGCCCAGCCCGCCGACGTCGTAGTGGACGTCCGCGGCAAGCAGTGGGCGTGGGACTTCAACTACAAAAAGGGCGACGTCATCACCGGAGACGTCCACGAGGCCGGCGTCCAGGCGCACCTCACGGGCAACGATGTGGACAAGGAAAAGCTGCCCACGCTGTACCTTCCGGTGAACAAGTCGGTTGACCTCGAGCTCAACGCACGCGATGTCATCCACTCCTTCTGGGTTCCTGCCTTCCTGCAGAAGCGGGACATCATCCCCGGCAAGACCAACTACATCAGGTTCACCCCCACCAAGGAGGGGACCTACGACGGCAAGTGCGCCGAACTCTGTGGCGAATACCACTCCGAAATGCTGTTCCGCGTCAAGGTTGTCTCCGAGTCGGAGTTCAATGGGCATCTGGTCAAGCTGCGCCAGGACGGCAACACCGGCCTGCTCGGTGACGAGTACGACCGCAACCCGGCCCCGGCCGAAACCAAGTAAGGGGAGCGACGTGGCAACCACCTATTCTCAGCCCACCGGGATCCTTGGTGCTCCCGTGGTACCGAAGTCCAAGGGGCGCATCGTCGTCAACTGGATCACTTCCACCGACCACAAGACCATCGGGTACATGTACCTGATTGCGTCCTTCGTGTTCTTCTGCTTCGGCGGTGTCATGGCACTGCTGATCCGCGCCGAGCTGTTCGAGCCCGGCATGCAGATCCTGCAGACCAAGGAGCAGTACAACCAGCTTTTCACCATGCACGGCACCGTCATGCTGCTCATGTTCGCAACGCCGCTGTTCGCCGGCTTCACCAACGTGATCATGCCGCTGCAGATCGGCGCACCGGACGTCGCCTTCCCGCGGCTGAACGCGCTGGCCTTCTGGTTCTTCCTCTTCGGCTCCACCATCGCCGTCTCCGGCTTCATCACCCCTCAGGGTGCGGCGTCGTTCGGCTGGACCGCCTACGCGCCACTGTCCAACACGACCTTCAGCCCCGGCGTGGGCGGTGACCTCTGGACCTTCGGCCTCGCGCTCTCCGGTTTCGGCACCATCCTCGGCGCGGTCAACTTCATCACCACGATCATCTGCATGCGTGCCCCGGGCATGACCATGTGGCGGATGCCGATCTTCACCTGGAACGCGCTGGTGACGTCCATTCTGGTCCTGATGGCGTTCCCGCCGTTTGCCGCCGCCCTCTTCGCCCTCGGCGCGGACCGCCGCTTCGGCGCGCACATCTTCGACCCCGAAAACGGCGGCGCCGTCCTGTGGCAGCACCTTTTCTGGTTCTTCGGCCACCCCGAGGTCTACATCATCGCCCTGCCGTTCTTCGGCATCGTGTCCGAGATCTTCCCGGTCTTCAGCCGCAAGCCGATCTTCGGCTACAAGGGCCTCGTCTACGCGACCATCGCCATTGCCGCGCTGTCTGTGACCGTATGGGCGCACCACATGTACGTGACCGGTTCGGTCCTGCTGCCGTTCTTCTCCTTCATGACCATGCTCATTGCCGTTCCTACCGGTGTGAAGTTCTTCAACTGGATCGGTACGCTGTGGGGGGGTTCAATCACGTTCGAAACCCCGATGCTGTGGAGCATCGGCTTCCTGGCGACGTTCCTCTTCGGCGGCCTGACCGGCATCATCCTGGCCTCCCCGCCTCTGGACTTCCACGTATCGGACTCCTACTTCGTGGTCGCCCACTTCCACTACGTCGTGTTCGGCACCGTGGTGTTCGCGATGTTCGCAGGCTTCTACTTCTGGTGGCCCAAATGGACCGGCAAGATGCTCAACGAGCGCCTCGGCAAGATCCACTTCTGGATGCTGTTCCTGGGCTTCCACGCCACGTTCCTGATCCAGCACTGGCTCGGCGTCAGCGGCATGCCCCGCCGCTACGCGGACTACATGCCGCAGGACAACTTCACCTGGATGAACCAGTTCTCCACCTACGGTTCATTCCTCCTGGGCGCTTCGCTGATCCCGTTCTTCTGGAACGTCTATATCACCTGGCGCAGCAACGAACGAGTGGAAGTCGATGACCCGTGGGGCTTCGGCGCCTCGCTCGAGTGGGCTACGTCCTGCCCGCCGCCGCGCCACAACTTCACGTCCCTGCCCCGGATCCGTTCGGAGCGTCCTGCGCTGGATCTGCACCATCCGGAGCTTGCCCAGTCGCACACCGTTGAGTCACCGGCACCGGCAGCAGCCGTGCTCGGCAACGCCGATCAGAAGGACGCTGCCCAGTGAAGATCGAATCATGGATTTTTGGAGCCGGAGCCTTCTTCTTCGTACCGGTCTCCCTGATTTACGGCTTTCTGACGCACTGGTCTGAATGGGTTGGAATCCTCGGTGTGTTGCTTGTCGGCGGCCTCGCCGGCATGATCGGCGCGTACCTCGGCTTCACCGGCAAACGTGTCGGGATGCGCCCCGAAGACCGCAGCGACGCCGAGATCCACGAGGGCGCCGGCGAACAGGGTCACTTCAGCCCGTGGAGCTGGTGGCCGATGGTCCTGGGCCTGTCCTGCGCCACCGGCTTCCTCGGCTTGGCCTTGGGGTTTTGGCTCGTGTTCATCGCCGGAGGCATGGCAGTCGTGGCCCTGATCGGCTGGGTCTACGAGTACAGCCGCGGTGACCACGCGCACTAACGCCGTGTAGGCACTGCCGCGAACAACGACGGCGGGCCCCACCTTTTGGTGGGGCCCGCCGTCGTTTGCGTTCACGTCGTTTGCGTTCAGCGGGGGACTCTGCCGGGCCGGTGGGGGACCGGCAGCCTGGTCGAGGGGCATGGAGCGTCCCGCAGGCGCTCAGCGCGCCTGTGCAGACTCGAGCAGGAGCCGCAAGCCCTCCAAGGCATCCTCGGCCTCGGCGAGGCTGTAACGGGCAGGGATCGCTTCCGCGGCAACGGCGAGTTCGACTTCGCAGCCGCAGGAGAAATCCTCGGTCATGACCTCCAGCAGTGAGCGGGCATCCACGCCCGGCTTGCCGTTCTTGCTGATCGTGACCGGAAGCCCCGTTTCCGTCACGGCCCGGACAAACACTGCCGCCGGCCGGGCGTGCAGGCCAATGGCCGCCTGGACGATTGCCTTTCGTACTGGCAACGGGACTCCTTCGTTTCTGGCGGGTGTGATTTAAGCCTAGCCGGGGGTGCCGCAGCGGGCGAACCGGGAGTGCGGTGGTCTAGACCTGCTACCGGCGTGGCCTACGCTTAATGCATGTACGAACGCACCAGACGGCTGAGCCATGGGATCTAACGCATCGGCCATGGCCGGTGAGATTGACCGTCACAGCGGCTCCCCGATCTATGTCCAGCTCCGGGAAATCCTCCGGGCCCACATCGCGAAGGCGTGTCCGCCCGGCTCGGCGTTGCCGTCGGAGCGCGACCTCGCCGAACGCTTCGGGCTGGCCCGGATGACGGTGCGCCAGGCCATCGATGCCCTCGTGGGGGAAGAGGTCATTGAGCGCGTCGTGGGCCTGGGTACCTTTGTCCGAAAGCCCAAGCTGGACCTGCAGGTCAAGCTGACCTCCTACAGCGAGGAAATGCAGCGCCGCGGCATGGTCCCGGCGGCCAGGGTGCTCAGCTTTGAACAGATCGGGGCCAGCGCCTTCCTGGCCCGCGAACTGCAGCTGGAGGAGGGGACGCCGCTGGTACGGTTCCGCCGCCTGCTGCTGGCCGACAACGAGCCGATGAGCGTCGACGAGAACTTCATCCCGGCACACCGGGTTCCCGGCCTGCTCGACGGCGAACCGCCCACCTCGCTCTACAACGTCCTGAGCGAGCGCTACGGCCTCGTGATGGAGTGGGGCGAGGACATGATCGAGGCAACCGCGGCCTCACCGTCCACGGCAAGGCTGCTGAATGTCGAAGTGGGTTCACCGTTGCTGAAGATCCAGCGCCACGCCTTTGTGGCACGGGCCATGGTGGACTACTCGGTGTCCTACTACCGGGCCGACCGCTACAAGCTCTGGGTGCCCTTGCAGCGGCCCGGGGTCCGGCCGACGCGCAACTACGCCTCGGGGTACCGCCCCTAAAGGTGCAACGCGGGTCACGTCGCGCCCATCCCGGTAGGGATCATGGGCCGGAAGTGACTAAGCGTTGCTGTTTGCGGGGTGCTGTTTTGGGGTACAGGAAAGGCCCGGTCCTGGCGGGCCGGGCCTTTCTGCGTCATGCCGTGGATCTAGTGGCTGAGGGTCTTCTGCGACTCCGCCGCTTCGATTGCCTCGTGCCCGCCGTGGTGGCCGTGGGCCGCCTCGAGCTCAGCTGGGGTGGCCGGGGCAACCCGGTCCTCGAAGAACCACTGGGAGAGCTTCGCACGGCGCTTCTCCTTGCCGTCGACGACGCCGTGGGCGTTCGGCACAGCGGGGAGCGGGGACGGAGATTCGAAGCCGACCAGCTTGTACCGCTTGTACTCGTCCAGCGGGGCGTGAACCTCTATGAACTCACCGTGCGGCAGCCGGACGATGCGGCCGGTTTCGCGGCCGTGAAGGGCGATCTCGCGGTCCTTGCGCTGCAGGGCCAGAGCGATGCGCTTCGTTACCGCGAACGCGATGACCGGGCCGAGGAAGAACAGTGCGCGGAGCCAGTAGGTGACATCGTTCAGGGCGACATGGAAGTGCGTGGCGATGAGGTCCGAGCCGGCGGCTGCCCACATGACGCAGTACCAGGTGAAGCCGGCTGCACCTATTGCAGTGCGCGTGGGAGCGTTCCGGGGACGGTCCAACACGTGGTGCTCGCGGTTGTCTTTGGTGATCCAGCGCTCGAGCCACGGGTACATGAACAGCACGGTGAAGATGATGCCGGCCGGGACAAGCGCGGGCAGCAGCACGTTCAGCGTCAGCACGTGGCCAAAGATCACGTACTCGAAGTGGAAGTTGCCGATCACACCGGGCATCAGGCGCAGGGCACCGTCCACGAAGCCGATGTACCAGTCAGGCTGGGTGCCTGCGGACACGGGGGAGGGGTCGTAAGGCCCGTAGTTCCAGATCGGGTTGATGGTGAAGAAGCCCGCCATGAGGGCAATGACACCGAACACGATAAAGAAGAAGCCGCCGGCCTTCGCCGCGTAGACCGGGCCCAGGGGGTAGCCGACGACGTTGCCGTCATTGCGTCCCGGGCCGGGGTACTGGGTGTGCTTGTGCACCACCACCATGAACAGGTGGAGCACGATCATCAGCAGGATGAGCGCCGGAACCAGCAGGATGTGAAGCATGTAGAGGCGGCCGATGATGGCGGTTCCGGGGAACTCTCCGCCGAAGAGGAAGAAGGAGATGTACGTTCCGATGACCGGAATGGCCTTGATGACACCGTCGATGATGCGCAGGCCGTTGCCCGACAGCAGGTCATCGGGAAGGGAGTAGCCGGTGAATCCTTCAGCCATGGCCAGGATCAGCAGGACGCCGCCGACTACCCAGTTCATTTCGCGGGGTTTGCGGAAGGCGCCGGTGAAGAAGACACGGAGCATGTGAACACCGATGGACGCCACGAAGAGCAGAGCTGCCCAGTGGTGGACCTGGCGCATGAACAGCCCGCCACGGACATCAAAGGAGATGTTCAGCGATGAGCTGAACGCGGCAGACATTTCGACGTTGTTCAGCGGCGTGTAGGAGCCCGCATAGTGAGTCTCCACCATGGACGGATCGAAGAAGAAGGTGAGGAAGGTGCCTGTCAGGAGCAGGATGACGAAGGAGTAGAGCGCTACTTCGCCGAACATGAATGACCAATGGTCCGGGAAGACCTTGCGGCCAAATTCACGAAGGATTCCGGATCCGCCAACGCGCTCGTCAACGAAGTCGGTGATGCGGCCGCCCTTGGTCTTGGCGACGAAGGTGGGGGCATTAGGCGTTGTTGTTGCGCTCATGCTCATCACGCTCCCAGTAGCTAGGTCCAACAGGTTCATGGAAGTCGCTGGTAGCGACCAGGTAGCCCTCGGCGTCGACCGCGATCGGCAGCTGGGGGAGAGGGCGGCTGGCCGGGCCGAAGATAACCTTGCATTCCTGGGTCAGGTCGAAGGTTGACTGGTGGCACGGGCACAGCAGGTGGTGGGTCTGCTGCTCGTACAGGGCAACAGGGCAACCGACGTGGGTGCAGATCTTTGAATAGGCGACGATCCCGTTGTAGCTCCAGTCCTCGCGGCCCGCGGAGGGCTTGAGGGACTCGGGGTTCAGGCGCATGAGCAGAACGACGGCCTTGGCCTTCTCGTTCAGTTTGCCTTCATGCAGCTCGTTCAGGCCCTCCGGGATCACATGGAAGGCGGAGCCGATGGTGACATCCGAGGCCTTGATGGGGGTGCCATCAGGATCGCGGGTAAGCCGCTTGAGCTTGCCCTCCTGCGGCGCCCACATGGTGTGTGCCAGCTTGTCGTCCGGACGGGGACCGAGATCACCGAAGACGGCCAGCGCCGGCAGGGGAGCCAGCGCGACGGCGCCGAGCAGGGTGTTGCGGATCAGCGGACGGCGCTTGATGCCGGTTTCCTCCACGATGTCGTCGACAATGCGGACGGCAGCCAGGCGGTCTTCCTCGGTGCGGATGGCATGGCGCTCTTCCGAGACTTCATGGTCCGGCATGAGGGCCTTCGCCCAGTGGACGATCCCGGTGCCGATGCCCAGCATCGCGAAGGCGGTGCCGATGCCCAGCAGCGCGTTCTGCAGCCGGATGGTGGCGATCGAGGAGTCATCTCCAAGATCGATGGCGAAATACGCCACCAGGAATATCAGGGTGCCAACGACCGAGCTCCCGAAAAGAAGGGCTACCTGCCGTTCTGCTCGCTTGGCGGCCCTCGGGTCCGTGTCAGCCAGGCGCAAACGATGCGGGGGAATTCCAGGATCCTGGAACTTCTCCACCTCATTCTGACCAGCCGTAGCTACGGTGCCCGAGTGGCTCGGACTGCCGTCACTATGGTTGCCCATAATTCGCCTCATCCTTCTCTCGTTCCGGCGAATGCCGGGTTAGCTTTCAATTCAAACTGCTGACGGGTCAGCAGAAAATTCTTACAGGTACAACAGGTCCGGCTAGGACGTCCGGGACGTCAGCCAGATGGTGAAGGCGATGATGACGCCCAGGCCGGCGATCCAGACGAACAGGCCTTCCGAAACCGGACCGATTGCGCCAAGGTCGGCGCCACCGGGTGAACCGTTGGCCTCAATCTGCTTCAGGAAGGTGATGATGTCGCGCTTGCCCTCAGGAGACACATTGGCATCATTGAAGACCGGCATGTTCTGCGGGCCGGTGACCATCGCTTCGTAGATGTGCTTGCTGGAGACGTCGGCGAGGGCCGGGGCGAACTTGCCCCGGGTCAGTGCACCGCCGGCTGCGGCAGCGTTGTGGCACATGGCGCAGTTCACCCGGAACAGCTCGCCACCCTTGGCGGCGTCGCCCTTTTCATCGAGGAGACCCTCCTCGGGGATGGACGGGCCGGGGCCGAGGGAGGCAACGTACGCAGCCAGCTGGCGGGTCTGCTCGTCGTTGAACTGGGCGGGCTTCTTGTAGGCCTGCGGGCCGTTCATCTGCATGGGCATACGGCCGGTGCCAACCTGGAAGTCAACGGCGGCAGCGCCGACGCCGACGAGCGACGGTCCGGCCTGCGACCCGCTGGCACCCATGCCGTGGCAGGTGGCGCAGTTGGCGGCGAACAGTTTGCCGCCTTCTTCTGCGTCGCTTGCGCTGAAGCTTGTGGTGTCGGCCTTGGCCTGATTGACGGTGGTGGCAACGGCGTACAGCCCACCAGTGACCAGGAGGCCCAACAGCAGCAGTGCAATTGCTGCCAGTGGGTGACGTCGCTTCTGCGAGAGTGCCTTCACGTGGTGGTTCCTTTATTCGATCCTGCGTTGGCTCGGGGAGCCACTTCTAGAAATTCTGCCTCTTGTAGACCAAGATTTTGTATAAAAACAGTCAAGTCGCGGCTACTGGAGGACGTAGATGACCAGGAAGAGGCCGATCCACACGACGTCGACGAAGTGCCAGTAGTACGAGGTGACGATCGCGGACGTTGCCTCAAAGTGGCCGAACTTCTTCGCTGCGAAGGAGCGGCCGATGATGAGCAGGAAGGCAACCAGGCCGCCGATGACGTGCAGGCCGTGGAAGCCTGTGGTCATGTAGAAAGCCGAACCGTAGGCGTTGGACGAGAGGGAGACATGCTCGGAAACGAGCATGGCGTACTCGGTCGCCTGGCCGGCAACGAAGAAGGCACCCATGATGAAGGTCAGGGTGAACCATTGGTTCATTCCCCAGCGGGTGAAGCTGAGGGGTCCGCCGCTTCGGCGCGGCTGGAGCCGCTCAGCGGCGAAGACGCCCATCTGGCAAGTAAAGGAACTTGCCACGAGGACGATCGTGTTAACGAGCGCAAAGGGGAAGTTGAGCTTGGCTGTCTCCTCGGCCCACATCTGTCCGGAAGTCGAACGGAGCGTGAAGTACATGGCAAAGAGACCGGCGAAGAACATCAACTCACTGGACAGCCAGACTACGGTTCCTACGGAAACCATATTCGGGCGATTCAGCGTCGGGTGCGCCGGGGTACTGGGGGCATGGGTCGCAGATGTCACATAGACATTATGTCTATAAAAGTCCGTCCTGCCCAACGCAAACCGCGTTTTCGGAGGACTTTTTCTACAAAGACGCGAATTCGCGCGGAAAAGTTCCCGGCCCGTTCACATTGGTCATTGCAGTACGCACCTCGATAGCATCAGCAGGTGACTTCTCAGGCATCCGCACAGGCGGCAGGCAACACCTGGCCGCGGCTCATCGGCGCACTCATAGACGGCGCTGACCTCACGACCGGCAGCACGCAGTGGGCGATGAACTCGATCATGTCCGGGGAGGCCACGCCGGCGCAGGTAGCGGGATTCCTCGTTGCGCTGCGGTCCAAAGGGGAGACCGTGGATGAGCTGGCCGGGCTCGTTGAGGCGATGATCTCCAACGCCAACCCGATCGACATTGCCGGCGAGAAGCTGGACATCGTCGGTACCGGCGGGGACCAGCAGGACACTGTCAACATCTCGACCATGGCTGCCCTGATCGCCGCCGGCGCCGGTGCGAAGGTGGTCAAGCACGGCAACCGCGCGGCGTCCTCGACGTCGGGGTCCGCCGATGTCCTGGAAGCCCTCGGCGTCCGCCTGGACCTGCCGATTCCGCGCGTTGCGCTCAACGCCGACGAGGCCGGAATCACCTTCTGCTTTGCCCAGGTGTTCCATCCCTCGATGCGGCATGCCGCCGTCGCCCGCCGGGAACTCGGCGTGCCGACGGCCTTCAACTTCCTCGGCCCCATGATCAATCCCGCACACGTCCAGGCCTCGGCCGTCGGCGTCGCCAATGAGCGGATGGCGCCCCTCGTGGCCGGAGTGCTGGCCAAGCGCGGCAGCCGCGGACTGGTGTTCCGCGGCAGCGACGGGCTGGACGAACTGACCACCACCGGCCCTTCCCACGTCTGGGAAATCCGGAGCGGCGGGGTTACTGAGGTGATGTTCGATCCGCGTGAGCTGGGCATCCGTCAGGCGACGCTGGAAGAGCTGCGCGGCGGTGACGCAGCGGCCAATGCCGCCGTCGTCCGTGCTGTCCTGTCAGGAGCCCCGGGGCCGGCCCGCGACGCCGCGCTGCTGAACGCTGCCGCCGGTCTGGTGGCGTTCGACCTCGACGCCGTGGGCCCGCTCAAGGACCGGATGGCCGCGGCGCTGAAGCGGGCCGAGGAGTCCATCGTGTCCGGTGCGGCGGCCGCCGTGCTGGACAGGTGGGTCGCCCTCTCGCAGAGCTGACGTTAACGCGCCGGGACCCGCAGGCCGGGCGCGGGGCTGTGGCCGCGGCTACTGTTCGAAGCCGAGGGCGAACGCCGCGTCGAGGTCGTGCTGGGAGTAGGCGCGGAAGGCGATCTGGGTGGTGGTGTGCACAACCCCGGGAACCTTGGACAGCTTGTCCGCGATGGCGTCGGCGAGGTCCTCATGCTTCGGCACCCTGGCGATGGCAATGAGATCCCATTCACCGGTCACGGAATAGACCTCGCTGATGCCTTGGATGGCGGAAATTTCTTCCGCGGTTTCCGGGATGCGGGAAGCGTCTGTCTTGATCAGGACGAAAGCGGTGACCACATCTGTTCCTTTCCGGATCTGTTGCGCCGTTGCGGGCCGGTTTTATGGCCCGTGCGGACCCTGCCATATCCCTGCAAGCCTAGTACATCAGCCCTGCCGGCGGCGTGCCCGCAACCGGCGTACCCCTGCTGCCAGAAGCCGGTATCCCAGCAGGAAAACACCCAGGGCAAGCAGGGCCACGATCACAAACGGCAGGACCACCGTCTGGCCGGTGAGGGCGCGCAGCAGCATGCCCACGGCCACAGTGCCGAGCCAGATGCCGACGCCGGCCGGCCACACCGCCAGGGGCGCGCGCCAGACGCGCAGCGCCGCCCAGCTTGCGGCGGCACCGGCGAGGAACGGCCAGGCCGTGGCAAGGAGCCCCGTGATGATCCCGCCGCGCTGGTGCGCGTCCCGGCCGATGGCGGCAAAGAGGAGGATCAGCGCCACGTCGGCAACAGCGGCCAGCACGGCCACCCGTTTGACGCTTGAGTTCCTGGCGGCGGGACGGGGGAGCGGGGGAGTTGGCGACGTCATGGTTCAACCCTAGCCCGGCAGGGAGGGTTGAATGGATCAGCTCTTCGTCGTCGCAATCTTCGCGGCAAAAACCAGGAGGGGCGGCGTCCGGATGGGGCAACCGTTGTGCCGTTAATCCGGCAGGTCTAGGCTCGGGCTCAAACCCGCATCGCCGCCGGACACCGCCTCGCGGCACGGGCAGAACGGAAGAAGTGTGCAGTGAGCGAAAAAATCACCACCTGCCTCTGGTTCGACAACCAGGCCGAGGAAGCCGCCGAGTTCTACGCTTCCGTCTTCGAGGGCGGCAAGGTCCTTGACGTGGCACGCTACGGCGAAGGTGGTCCGGGACCGGCTGGCCAGGCGATAACCGTGCGCTTCGAGATCGAGGGCCGCACGTTCACGGCACTGAACGGAGGGCCGGCCTTCACCTCCAGCGAGGCTGTGTCATTCGTCGTCGATTGTTCCTCGCAGGAGGAAGTGGACCGCTACTGGGCGGAGCTGAGCCAGGGCGGCTCCGAAAGCCAATGCGGCTGGCTCAAGGACAAGTACGGGGTCTCGTGGCAGGTCATACCGTCTGTGCTGGGTCAGCTCATCGGCGGCCCCGATCCGGAGGGCTCCCAACGGGCAATGCAGGCCATGCTCGCGATGGGGAAACTTGACATCGCCGCGCTGCAGAAGGCCTACGACGGGCGCTGAGCCGCGGGTGGACCGGGACTTCCGGGGTTCCGCGGCCGGAAATTGGCCGCGCATCTTGCTGTCCGCGCCCCGCAGGGTGTCAAATCCTTTAGAGGGGCCCCACCCCGCAGACGCTGGATACAACGCCAGGAGGTACTCATGCCGACGAAAGACGTAAAGGTCCCGGCGAAGAATCCCGGCCGCAGCGCCGACCTCCGGCGGGCCGACGCATCCGAGGGCCTCCCACCGGACCGGCCCGAACAAATCCGGAACGTCGCCCTTGTAGGTCGCTCAGGATCAGGCAAGACCATGCTGACCGAGGCGCTGCTCGCCGCCACCGGTGCCATCTCACGCAAGGGCTCGATTGCGGACGGCACCACCGTCAGCGACTCGGAGCCGGCCGCGATCCACCAGCAACGCTCGGTGGCGCTTTCCGTGGTGCCCGTCGGGGCCGGCGGCGTCAAAGTGAACCTGCTCGACACCCCCGGGTATGTGGAGTTCCTCGGCGAGTTGCGCGCCGGACTGCGGGCCGCCGACGCGGCGCTTTTTGTCGTCTCGGCGCTGGACGATATCGAGGCGGCCACCACCGCGCTCTGGGCCGAATGCCAGCGGGCGCGGATGCCACGGGCGGTCGTGATCAGCCGCCTCGACCATCCCCGGGCGGACTTCGACGCTGCCCTCGCCCGGTGCCGGAGAGCCTTCGGCGACTCAGTGGTGCCCCTCTACCTGCCGGTCCGCACCGGAGCTGCCGTTACCGGATTGCTGGGGCTGCTCTCCGGCACCGTGTCGGAGCAGCGGCCGGACAATCCGATGCCGGCATTCCGGAACGTCGACGACGCCGAACGCGCCGCCGCAGAGGCTGCGCGGAGCGCGCTCATTGAGGGCATCATCGCCGAGAGCGAGGATGAGACTCTGATGGACCGGTATCTCGGGGGCGAGGACATCCCTCCGGAAACCCTAGTCAGCGATTTGGAGACGGCCGTGGCCCGAGGCTCGTTCCACCCGGTGCTGCCGACCTCCGCAGAGACCGGCGTCGGGCTGGCAGAGGTGCTGGAGGTGGTGACGCGGGCGTTTCCGTCCCCGGCTGAGCGGGAACTGCCGGCGGTGACGGAGCTTGCCGGCGCCCCGGCGGGACCCCTGGCCTGTGACCCTGCGGGGCCATTGGCCGGCGAGGTGGTGCGCACCACCACCGATGCGTTCCTGGGCCGGGTCTGCCTCGTCCGCCTCTTCTCCGGCACGCTGCGGGAAGATTCTGCCGTCCATGTGGGCGGGCGCGGCCTGGCGGACCGGGGACACGAGGACCACGACAGCGACGAGCGCGTCACGCACCTGTACTCTCCGCTGGGTTCGAGCCTGCGTCCGGTGCCGTACTGCGTGGCCGGAGACATCTGCGCGCTCACCAAGCTGGGTGTCGCCGAGACCGGCGACACCATTTCGGGCAAGGAGATGCCGCTCCTGGTCCAGCCGTGGGAGATGCCCGCACCGTTGCTGCCCGTTGCCGTCGAGGCGGCCTCGCACGGCGACGAGGATGCCCTGGCCAAGAGTCTGGGCAAGGTCGCGGCCGGCGACCCGACGCTCCGGGTGGAGCGCAACTCCGAGACCCATCAACTGATCCTGTGGTGCATGGGCGAGGCGCACGCGGAGGTGGTCCTCGGCAGGCTGCGGGACCAGGGTGTCAACCTGCAGACGGTCGAGGTGGTGACACCGCTGCGGGAGACGTTTGCCGCGCCGGCGGCGGGCCACGGCCGGTACGTCAAGCAATCCGGCGGCCACGGCCAGTATGCCGTCTGCGACATCGAAGTCGAACCGCTCGAACGCGGCGCCGGCTTCGAGTTCGTCGACAAGACCGTGGGAGGGGTGATTCCGGGACCGTTCATCACCTCGGTGGAAAAGGGTGTGCGGACCCAGATGCAGAAAGGGGTCTCCGCGGGCTTTCCGGTCGTCGACATCCGGGTGACGCTGGTCAGCGGCAAGACACACAGTGTGGACTCCTCGGATGCGGCCTTTCAGGCTGCCGGGGCGCTGGCCCTGCGGGAGGCCGCAGCGGCCGCGCGCATCCAATTGCTGGAACCCGTCTCCGCCGTGACAATCAGCGTTTCGGACGAGCACGTGGGTGCCGTGATGAGTGATTTGTCCTCCCACCGTGCCCGCCTGACCGGGACGACGTCCGCCGGGGGAGACGTCACCGAGATCGGAGCCGAAGTTCCGGACCAGGAACTCTTGCGGTACTCGATCGAGTTACGCGCCCTGACGTCCGGGAGCGGCCGCTTCAGCCGGAGCTACCTGCGGCACGAACCGGTGCCAGCAACCACAGCCCGTGCCGCCGCGAAGGCCTGAACCCGGCATTCCGGCGAGCGAAGCCGGGCACTAGAGAAGTCGATCCGAATCACGCCGCGGCGCCGCAGGCTGGCCAGGTGGGACATGCCCTCCCCTCGGGTGAGGGGACGGGCATGTTGGCATTATGTCCGGTGCCGGTGGCCGCGGCTGGGCATGTCCCGCGGAGCCGCAGACTGGCCAGGTGGGACATGCCCTTCCCTAGGGTGAGGGGATGGACATGTTGGCATTATGTCCGGTGCCGGCGGCCGGGACTGGGCATGTCCCGCGGAGCGTCAGGACGACGCCGGCGCCGTCCCGGCGGTTACGGTGGCCGAACCGTCCGGGGTCTGGTCCTCGCTGGGCTCGAGCCGGACAATCACCGCTTTGGAAACCGGGGTGTTGCTGCCTTCGGCCGTATGGTTCAGCGGCACCAGCACGTTGGCTTCGGGGTAGTAAGTGGCCGCGCAGCCACGGGCGGTGGGATAGGAGACCACCCGGAACTTGCGGAGTATGCGTTCCACGCCGTCCTTGTACTCGCCGCGGATGTCCACGAACATTCCGTCGGCCACGCCCAGCTCGGCAATGTCGTCCGGATTCACAAACACCACGTGGCGGCCCTTCTTGATGCCGCGGTAGCGGTCGTTGTGGCCGTAAATCGTGGTGTTGAACTGGTCGTGTGAGCGCATGCTCTGCAGAATCAGCGTGCCCTCCGGCCTCGCCACGTGCTCGAGTTCGTTGACGGTGAGCACGGCCTTGCCGGTGGGCGTCGGGAACGTACGGGAATCGCGCGGCCCGTTCGCCAGGATGAAGCCGCCTTCCTGCCGGATCCGCTCGTTGTAGTTCTCACAGCCGCCCACGACGCGCGAGATGTGGTCCCGGATGAGGTCGTAGTTCTTCTCAAAGCCATCCCAGTCGGCCTTGATCCGGCTGCCGACAACCGCATTGCCGAGGCGGCTGACGATCGCTGGCTCGGACAACAGATGGTGGGACACCGGCTCCACGCTGCCCCTGGAAGCGTGAACGGCGCAGACGGTGTCCTCGACGGACACGAACTGCTCCCCCGACTCCTGGATATCGATCTCGGTGCGGCCCATCGTGGGCAGGATCAGTGCTTCCGCACCGGTCACGGTATGGGACCTGTTGAGTTTCGTGGAGATCTGGACGGAGAGCTCGGTGTTCTGCATGGCCGACCAAGCCGCGTTGGTGTCCGAGATGGCACCGACGAAGTTGCCGCCGAGCGCCACGAAGGCCTTGATCCCGCCGTCGGCCATTTTGTTGATGGTTTCCACCGCGTCCACGCCGTGTTCGCGCGGCGGATCGAAACCGAACTCCTGGCCCAGGGCCTCCATGAACGACTGCGGCATCTGCTCCCAGATGCCCATGGTGCGGTCGCCCTGGACATTGCTGTGGCCTCGAATGGGGGAGGCACCCGCCCCGGGCTTGCCCATATTGCCGCGCAGCAGGAGCAGGTTGATCATCTCCTTGATCGTGGCCACGGCCTTCTTCTGCTGCGTGATGCCCATGGCCCAGGTGATGATCACCTTCTCGGCCTTCAGATACCGGGCGGCGAGCTCATCGATTTCCTCGGTGCGAAGCCCCGTCGCTTCCAGCACCGCCTGCTCGTCCAGCGCGCTGAGGTGCTCCTTGAGCTCTGCCAAGCCCTCGCAGTGTTCGGAGAGGAAGGCGTGGTCCAGGACGGTCCCCGGATTCCGGTCTTCGGCGTCGAGCACGCGCTTGGAGATGGCCTGCAGCAGAGCCATGTCCCCGCCGATGCGGATGTGCAGGAACTGGTCCGCGATCTCGGTGCCGCGGCCAATGATGCCCTTGACCTTCTGGGGGTTCTTGTACCGGCGGAGGCCGGCCTCCGGCAGGGGATTGACGGCGACAATCTCGCCGCCGTTTTCCTTGCACGCCTCCAGCTCGGTGAGCATGCGCGGGTGGTTGGTACCCGGGTTCTGGCCCATGATGATGATCAGGTCCGCTTTGGCGTAGTCGTCAAAGGAGACCGTGGCCTTGCCGATCCCGATGGTCTGCCCCATTGCCCAGCCTGAGGATTCGTGGCACATGTTGGAGCAGTCCGGCAGGTTGTTGGTGCCGTAGCCGCGGACGAACAGCTGGTAGAGGAACGCGGCCTCGTTGGAGGTCCTCCCGCTCGTGTAGAAGGCGGCTTCGTCGGGGGAGTCCAGGCTGGTGAGTTTGTCCGCGATGATCCGGATCGCCTCGTCCCAGCTGACCGGCTTGTAGTGGTCCTCGCCGGCGGGCTTGTGGACCGGTTCGGTGAGCCGGCCCTGCATGCCGAGCCAGTACTCCGAGCGGCTGCGCAGTTCGGTGACGGAGTGCTCCGCCCAGAAGTCTGAGGCGACGACCACCGGTGTTGCCTCCCAGGTGACGGCCTTGGCGCCGTTCTCGCAGAACTCGAACGCCTTGCGGTGGTGCGGATCCGGCCAGGCGCAGCTGGGGCAGTCGAAGCCGTCCTTCTGGTTCATCGCCATCACGGTCTTGCGGGTGCGGTTCAGACCCATGTGTTCGATTGCGGGTTTCATGGAGTGCAGGACGCCCGGGATTCCCGCGGCCCAGTCCTTCGGGCCATGGCCGACTTCCAGGTCCTTTTCGTCAGTTTCCTCCACTGGAGAATTCTTGCGCGTCACGTCGAACTTCCCTTCTGCAAACATCATGGGTTTGGATGGTGCGCTCATCTGCCACTACGCACCCTACCTTCACGGCTATTACAGGCCTACCAGCTTGTCCGGAGCGCCGCAAGGAAACCGCCGTCGACGGCGTCCCGGCGGTTCCGTAAGGATGTCTGGTTTCGCAACCGGGGACCGTGGAACGCAAGGGCAGCACCGCGCCGGGATTCCGGGCGTGGAAAACCCCGGCCATCCGACGCCCGCCGCGCCGGCACGTACGCCCGATTTCAGCACCGAGCTCGTGAAACCGGACACCCCCGCGGCAGTTAAATTTCCCGCGTGGCCGGGCCGCATGCTCCAAGTAGCCGGCAGGGTCCCCGGCGCTGTATTCGGGTAGCGGCTACTCGTGCCCAACGGAGGGTGAGCCTTCCCGGCCAGGCACGGGGGAGTCTCGGCAAAGCATTCCCGAGTAGGAACCCAGAAACGCGTTCATTCCGCTTACCTGCGTCCAGATTTCCGGACCGCGGTCAGGAGAGATAGTTAACACCCGGTTCAAGTTTTCCCGAAGAAATGCCCTGCACTGTTGCCCCATCATTCACTTCAAGAGGCAGGTGCGTAATGAATGTGTTCGCAAGCATGAAGGTCGAGGGCCAAAGACGCGTCTTTGGCAAGCCGACCAGGATAGTCGCGGCAGGGACAGCAATGGCGCTGCTCAGTTTCCTCGGACTCACGACGACGGCGGTGACAGCGGGCGCCGTAGTGGCGCCGGCTGGCCAGGGGTTCACCGTCAGCCCGTCTGATCTGGCATTTATCCTCAAGCAAATCAAGATCGCCGAAGCCCACGTGGCCAACACCACGTCCGCTACCGGCCCGTGCGGCGCCCTCATCGGCACCGGACCCAATCAGATGCCCAGCCCCCTCGTCTCCCAGGGGCTGCGGACGGTGGACGGCTCGTGCAACAACCTCCAGCCCGGCCAGGAAACGTTCGGCGCTGCCGATCAGACGTTCCCGCGCCTGACGACGCCCGTATTTAAGGCCGCCGAGGACTCTCCCGCAGCATTCGGGCCCAGTCATCCGACGAGCTATGCGCAAAAGAAGGGCTTGGTCTTCGATTCCGAGCCCCGCACGATCAGTAACCTGATTGTCGACCAGACCGCGAGCAATCCTGCCGCAGTGGCAGCCGCCGGCAATCCGGTGCGGACCCAGGGCAACACCGGCGTTGTCCCGTGCCCCGCAACCCCGCCGGCCACCGAATGCGTCCCGGCGGGGGACACCCTCTTCATCCCGAACGTCACCACCGACGTCGGACTCTCCCCGCCCTACAACTCCTTGTTCACCCTGTTCGGCCAGTTCTTCGACCATGGAGTGGACCAGACCGTCAAGAGCGGCGGAACGGTATTTGTTCCCCTCAAGGCCGATGATCCGCTGATCCCTGGCCCGGACCACATCCTCCTGGACGACCCGGCAACGCCAGTGGACGAGTCCGCTGACAATCTGCCGGAGCAGCTGCGCTTCATGGTGCTGACCCGCGGCCAGAACCAGCCCGGCCCGGACGGCATCGCTGGCGACAATCCCGCGACCACCACTGTCGACGAAAGCGCCGACGATATCCAGAATGCGACCAACACGGACACGCCGTTCGTTGATCAGAGCCAGACCTACACGTCCCACCCCTCCCACCAGGTGTTCCTGCGGCAGTACGCCAACAACCCCGCCGGCAACCCGGTCTCCACCGGCAAGCTGCTCGGCGGCCCGGCCGGAATCATCGACGGTAAGAAGACCGACGGTGGAATGGCCACATGGGCCATCGTGAAGGAACAGGCCCGAACCCTTCTCGGCCTCCAGCTCGAGGACAAGGACGTCACGAACATCCCCATGATCGCCGCAGACCCTTACGGCAAGTTCATCCCCGGCGCCAACGGACTGCCGCAGTACGTCACGGCGTCCGGATTGGTGGAGGGCAACCTTGCCGTCCCCGTGAAGGTTCCCGCCGACGTGAAGCACTTCGACACCCCCTTCCTGACCGACATCGCGCACAACGCGCAACCGGGCACGCCCTGTGTCACTGATATCGGTACCGAGCCTCGGGTCCCGTCGGGTTGCCTGTATCCCGATACCGATACAACGGCCTCGGCAGACTTCGCCCACCAGCCCGCAGGCACCTACGACGACGAGATGCTCGACGCCCACTTCGCCGCCGGTGACGGCCGTGTCAACGAGAACATCGGGCTGACGACTATCCACCAGGTGTTCCACTCGGAGCACGACCGGCTCGTCGACGACATCAAGAGGGTGCTGACCACCGACACCTCCACAAGCGGGGTTGCTGCCCTGGCCGAATGGCAGTCGGCATCGGGCGCGGCCAACTGGAACGGAGAACGTCTTTTCCAGGCCGCACGGTTCATCACCGAGATGGAATACCAGCACCTCGTGTTCGAGGAGTTCGCCCGGAAGATCCAGCCGGCGATCAACCCCTTCCAGCCGTTCGCGTTCACCCAGACGGAACTCAACCCGGCGGTCAAGGCCGAGTTCGCGCATGCCGTCTACCGCTTCGGTCACTCCATGCTGACCGAGACGATCTCCCGCAGAAACGAGGACACGGCCGGCCCCGACACAATCTTCGGTAACGCCGATGACGTCCGCGGGAGCACGAACGACATCTCGCTGCTCCACGGCTTCCTCAATCCGCCGGAGTACACCAATGGCGGCCCCGCAGGCCCACTGACCTCCGAAGAGGCTGCCGGCAGCGTTATCGCGGGCATGTCGGACCAGGTCGGCAACGAGCTGGATGAGTTCGTGACGGATACGCTCCGCAACAACCTGTTGGGCCTCCCCCTGGACCTCCCGACCATCAACATGACCAGGGCGCGGTCCGAGGGCATCCCGCGGCTGAACCCGCTCCGCAAGGAAATCTTCAACGCAACCAACGACGGCCAGCTCAAGCCCTACGTCAACTGGGTTGATTTCGGCGAGAACCTCAAGCACCCGGAGTCACTAATCAACTTCGTCGCGGCCTATGGCCGGCATCCATCGATCACCGGCGCTGGTCCGGATGCTACCTTGGGGACTCCCGACGACGTTCCGGTAACCCTGGCCTCCCGGCGGGAGGCTGCCAGGTTGATCGTCAACCCCAACGCCCTTGCCGGCGACGTCGCCCCTGCTGACGCCGCGGCGTTCATGAACAGCACGGACGCTTGGGCCAACACCGGTACCCAGTCGACCACCGGCCTTGACGACATCGACCTCTGGGTCGGTGGACTTGCCGAGAGGACGAACCTCTTCGGCGGACTGCTTGGCAGCACCTTCAACTACGTGTTCGAGAAGCAACTCACGGACCTTCAGAACGGCGACCGCCTCTACTATCTCGCGCGGACACCGGGCATGAACCTCCGGGCCCAGCTTGAGGGCAACTCGTTCTCCGAGTTGATGATGCGTAACACGAATGTCAAGTCGCTCAAGGCGGATGCGTTCGCCACGGCGGACTGCAAATTCGAGCTGAAGAAGCTGGCCGGGACTGCCCAGGGCTTTAGGGACTTCGGCAACACGGTAGCGAACGACCCGGACTCGGAATGCAGCGAGCCGGATCTGCTGCTCCGCCAGCCCGACGGCACCATCAAGTACCGCGCGCGGAACACTGTGGACCCAACAGGCATTAACGGCCAGAGCGTCTACAACGGCACTGACGGCGTCGACCGGATTTACGGCGGCAACGACAACGACACCTTCTGGGGTGGCGCCGGCAACGACATCATCGAAGGTGGTGACGGAGCCGATATCGCCCTCGGCGGGGAAGGCGACGACATCATCACCGATCTCGCCGGCGACGATGTCCCCAAGGGTGGCCCCGGTAACGATGCCATCGACGCCGGACCCGGACTGGACATCGTGATGGGCGGCGACGGCAACGACTTCACCAACGGCGGAGCCAACATCAACGAGACCTTCGCCGGCGCCGGTGACGACTTCGTCATCGCCGGGCAGGGTGAAGACGCTGTCTTCGGTGACAGCGGCAATGACTGGGAAGAGGGCGGCGACCAGCCGGACCTCCTGCAGGGGGACAGCGGCAACCTGTTCTTCCTCGACGACTCCCAAACACCAGGTCACGACATCCTGATCGGACAGGGCGGTGACGACGACTACGACATGGAAGGTGGCGACGATGTCGGTGTCGCCGGCCCGGGCATCGAGAAGGTTGCCGGCGCTTCAGGTTATGACTGGGAAATCGGCGTCGGCGATCCACAGCCGCAGGACGCTGACCTGGCCCTCCCGATCCCGCCGCTGGGTATCCTCCAGGTTGGCGTCAGGGACAAGTTCAACGAAGTCGAGGCGTTGTCCGGCGGGGACCTCAACGACACCCTCCGCGGTGACAGCCTCGTACCAAGCGCCGTGGGTGGCGCCGGTTTCATCGGCTGCGACGTGCTGGACCAGGCGGGCCTTGACCGGGTTGCCGGCCTCGACGCGCTGGTGCCGCCGTTGAACACTCCGGCGAACACGGTCATTGCGGCTTCGGCGTCGAAGTGTCCGCTGCTGATTCCCGACACAAACGTCTGGGGCGACGGCAACATCCTCCTGGGCGGCGGCGGGAGCGACGTGATCGAGGGACGCGGCGGTGACGACATCATCGACGGCGACGCGTACTTCAACGTCCGCCTGAGCGTTCGGACGAACGCGGCTGACCCGCTGAGTGAAATCGGCAGTGCAGCAGTGACCGGACCAGGGCAGAGCGCCATGGCCAGTCAGTACCTTCGGGACGCAAACGGTGCGCTGACCGGGCGGACGCTTCAGGAAGCTGTCTTTGCCGGCATCGTCAACCCCGGAAACATCGTGGCCGTCCGGGAGATCCTGACCGGATCCGGCGGAACCGATTCAGCGGTCTTCTCGGATGTCCAGGCGAACTACACGGTCACCACGACCCCTGTCGGCGCCACACTCGGCGCACCCGGGTCGGTCACCACGGTGGTCCACAACGGGGCAGGCATCGATGGTACGGATACCCTCCGCAACGTCGAACGCCTGGTGTTCGCCGACAGCGTTGTTCCCAGCGCACCGGCCATCGGCACCGCAACGGCCGGCAACGGCCGGGCAACCGTCAACTGGACGGCTCCGACCGTCGGCATCGCCAACAGCTTCTCCGTGAAGGTGTTGGACGTCACGACGAACCCGGCCGGTGTCGAAGTTGGCACGCCGCGGACCGCGCCGGCAGGTGCCACCAGCCTGCTGGTAGACGGACTGAACAATGGCTCCACCTACAAGTTCCAGGTATCCGCTACCAACGACTTGGGAACCAGCCCCTTCTCCGCCGCTTCCAACGCAGTGACTCCGTCCCTGCTGGCCGAGGCGACGGCGCCCGGGGCCCCGGCTATCGGAACGGCAACGGCCGGGGATGCTTCGGCAACCCTGACGTGGACGGCTCCCGCCTCTGACGGCGGATCCCCGATCACCGGCTACCGCGTGCAGGCCTTCGCCGGAACAACGGTGGCCGCTACCCAGACGGTCACCGGCAACGTCGGCACTGTCGTGGTCACCGGGCTCACCAACGGCACGGCGTACACGTTCGACGTCGCGGCCATCAACGCCGTCGGGACGGGAGCCGCCTCGGCTGCTTCCAACCTTGCGACACCGGCGACCATCGCCGGGGCCCCGACCATCGGTACGGCCACGGCCGGGGGCGCTTCGGCAACCCTGACCTGGACCGCCCCGGCCTCCAACGGCGGTTCGGCGATCACCGGCTACCGCGTGCAGGCCTTCGCCGGCACAACGCTGGCCAGGACCCAGACGGTCACCGGGAACGTCGGCACCGTCGTGGTCACCGGGCTCACCAATGGCACGGCGTACACGTTCAATGTGGCAGCCACCAACGGCGTCGGAACGGGAGCCGCCTCGGCTGCTTCCAACGTTGCGACACCGGCGACCATCGCCGGGACCCCGACCATCGGGACGGCCACGGCCGGGAATGCTTCGGCAGCCCTGACCTGGACCGCTCCGGCCTCCAACGGCGGTTCGGCGATCACCGGCTACCGGGTGCGGGCCTTCGCCGGCACAACGCTGGCCAGGACCCAGACGGTCACCGGGAACGTCGGCACCGTCGTCGTCACCGGGCTCACCAATGGCACGGCGTACACGTTCGACGTGGCGGCCACCAACGGCGTCGGAACGGGAGCCGCCTCGGCGCGGACGGCTACGGCCGTAACCCCCCGCACCGAGTTTGTGCTTCCTACGATTACGGCACGGACTCCGGCAACGGGTCAACGTTCGGTAAGCCAGGTAGCCGACCTCACGGCAACCTTCAGCGAACCGGTCACCCCAGTCAATGGCAGCAACTTCGTACTCCGGCTCGTCACGTCGCCGACGACGACGACGGTGATCCCCGCCGTCGTCACCTACAACGCCACGACCCGGGTTGCAACGTTGAACCCGACCGCGACGCTGCTTGCCGACCGGACGTACACGGCCACTATGTCCGGAGTCCGTGACGTTGCGGGCAACACGATGACGGCGAGCAGTTGGTCGTTCCTCACCGGCCCGGCGCCAACGATCACGGCCCAGTCGGCCTTGACCGGGGTCCTCCGGAACAGCAACGTGACGGCTACCTTCAGTGAGATCATCACCGGGTTCTCGGCGACCACGGTTCGGGTCACCAATCTGACCACGAACAACGTCATCCCCACCACGATCGGGTTCAACCCCCTGACACGGGTGCTGACGATTAATCCCTCCACAACCCTGGTCGCGAACACGCAGTACCGCGTCCAGATCATAGGTGGTACGGCCGCTGTACGGGATCTGGCCGGTAACCCGCTGGTCACCCGGACGTGGACCATCACCACCGGATCGGCGCTCTGACACCAGCAGTAAGAGATTGCCGGCTGGCGGGTCCCCAACGACCCGCCAGCCGGCATCCTCACTTGTCCGAAGGTTCATCTTCGGCACGTTATTCAGTCCTATTCCCCACATTGGAGGGGCCATGACGACACGACGAGAACTCTTGAAACTGGGTGCTGTGGGCGCACTCGGCCTGGCAGGAATGAAGGGTGGCGACGACGACGCCCCCTCGACGGCCCCGGCCGCCGCCCCGGTGACGGCCAGTCTGCTGGCACCCCAGAACATGCCTGTTCCCTATATGGGAGTCTTCCGGCGGCCGCCGGAGCTGACGCCCTTTGAAACGGGCTTCGACGACGGCGATCCGGCGCGGCCCTACGCGCGCTATGCGCTCACCCAGAAGCTTGGCCAGGCGCAGTTCGTCCCCGGACTGAACACCACCGTGGCCGGCTATAACGGAATCTTCCCCGGTCCCACCATCCGGGTCAGCCAGGGGACCCGGACAGAGGTACGGATTCGCAATGCCTTGCCCGCCACGTCGTTTCTCCATCCGGGCGCTTTCAAGACCGTAACCCACCTTCATGGTTCGGCGTCGCTGCCACAGTACGACGGCTATGCCAATGACTCCACGAAACCTGGGGAGGTCAAGAATTACCATTACCCCAACTGGCAGCCGGCCCGGACGCTGTGGTACCACGATCACAACCACCTCGTTACCGCCCAAGGGGTGTATTCAGGTCTGGCCGGAATTTACCCTTTGTCCGACGTCTACGAGCAGGCCCAGCTGCCACAGGGGGAATACGACGTGCCGCTGCTGATTTCGGATGCCATGTTTAAAGCCGACGGCTCCCTGGGCTACAACGACAACGGCCACTCCGGACTGTGGGGCGACGTCATCATGGTCAACGGGGTGCCCTGGCCGACCATGAAGGTCAAGCCCCGGATCTACCGGTTCCGTGTCCTGATCGGCTCAATCTCGCGTTCCTACCGCCCCACCCTCTCCACCGGTGAGCCAATATACGTCGTGGGAACCGATGCCGGCATGGTACCGGTGGTGCAACCAGTTAAATCGTGGCGGCAAGGAACCGCTGAGCGATATGAAGTCCTGATCGACTTCCGAAAGTACCGGCCGGGGCAGAATGTTGAGCTGCGCAATCTGAGCAACAAAAACAACATCAACTTTGCGAACACCAACAAGATCATGCGCTTCCAGGTCATAGAGGATTCGGGCCCAGCAACAAGTTTCACGAGCATCCCCACAACGCTCGAGGACGGCGGAGCGCCAAACGCAGCCCGCGGCGGGATCCCCACGATGAAGCTGACAAGGGACATGGCGGTGGCCAAGCGAAATCTGAGGGTGGTCCGGGAGAATGGCGAATGGACGATCAACGGGGTCACGTGGGCGGATGTGGAAAAGTCGGGCTTTAGCCGGCTGTTTGGCAATCCCCAGCCGTACCAGGTCGAAGAATGGACCATTACGAACGGGTCCGGAGGCTGGTTCCATCCAGTGCACATCCACCTGATCGACGGCAAGATCATCGGCCGTAACACCAACGGGGGCAAACCCTTCGCCTGGGAGACCGGGCCGAAGGATGTTTTCTACGCAGGCGAAAACGAGTCCATCACGGTGCTGATGCAATTCGATACCGGGGCCCACGCCGGCGGGCGGTACATGGTCCACTGCCACAACCTGGTGCACGAGGACCACGACATGATGGTCCAGTTCTCCGTGGGCGACTACAGGACCAACGACCCCGTTACCTCCGACCCGCCCGTCCTGGATACGTCCCCGGCCGACTCCTATCCGCCGGTTTACCGGCCTGGCCTGCCGCCCGGGACCTGAGATGGGCCGCATCGGAAAAACGGCAGCGGCCGCCCTGCTCGTGCTGGCACTCAGTGCCTGCACGGGCGGGACGCCGGACCCGGCGTCATCTCCCGGCCCGACGGCGGCGCCCCCCGCCACCGGCGCGGCACCGGCCGCCGCAACGGACCCGGCCGGGCAGGTGAGCGGCGAGGCTGTCTCCCTCGAGACCGGTACCGACGTCGGGAACGGGCGCCCGGCCAGCAGCCACGACGGGCTGATGGTGCGGCGCCGCATGGTCATCGCCGTCCATCCCACCCCGGACGCAGATCTGGGGGCCCTGCGTCGGCAACTTGACCGCGTCGCCGCGGAGCGTGGCGTGCTCCTGTCCGATATCTCTCCGGATGTACTCGATCCCGTCGTCCTGGAACACGTCGTCCCGGAGGTGATTGTGGCACTCCCACCCGAAGGCACGCATGAGGAGGCTGATGCACTGGCCGGGCTTGCCTTCGGACCTGTGGGTTCGTTTACCGGCGTCGAGCATGTCCATGTCGGGTCAGTGCTCGTCCACGACCTGCAGTTCAGGATCGGGTCCGCGGACCCGGCCGCGCTGGCGGAGACGATCGCCAGCGAAGGGATCCTCTCGGACGCGCTCGGAAACTATTCCACGTCGCTTGACGGCGGCGCATTGACCGTGGGCTACACCGGACCCTTGCTCAGCGACGAGTTGGTGGAGGCGGTCCGGGAGGGCATGGCCCGCGGCGCGGGTGTTGGCCCCGGGGAGGTCGAGCTCGCCCCGCGTTCGGCCACCGGGGAAGGAGTGGACCTGTCCGCGGAGCCGGAGCCGGCGGAGACCGAGGGCGCGCACGCTTCGGGCCGCGACGATTCCGGGCATTGACCGCGTTCGTGGCCGGCCGGAGGGAGTATTCCCCTACCGGCCGGCCACGAGCCTGTCCCGGATTTCCCGGCGCAGCACCCGACGCCGGAAGCCGCCTCAAGGCCCGGGAGGGGACCAGCACGTCTTCGACCTCGCTGGGCGAGACGTTGAACCCTCCCGTGATGATCAGTTCCTTCATCCGGTCCCGGATCGTCACGAAGTAGTCCTTATCTAAGGAGACGCTGTCGCCGGTGCGGAACCAGCCGCCTTCGAGCAGCGCTTCTTCGGTTTCTTCCGGCCGGTTCCAGTAGCCGGCGAACACCTGGGGCCCGCGGACGAGCAGTTCCCCCTCGTCGCCGGGGGCACGGTCGATCGCGACATTCTTCGGGTCCACCACCCGGATGTCGGTCAGCGGGAACGGCACGCCCACGGTGCCCGGTTTCCGGCTGGGCCCGAAGGGATTGCCTAGTGCGATAGGGGACGTTTCGGTCAGGCCGTAGCCCTCGATCAGGTACCCGCCGGTGGCCTTCTCCCAGGTCTCCACTGTCGCCGTCGGCAGGTTCATGGCCCCGGAGATGGAGAAGCGAATGCTCTCCAGCCCGACGCCGCGCTCCGCCGCCGCAGCGGCGATCCGGTCGTAGATCGGCGGGACCGCCGGCAGGAAGGTGGCCGGCGACTTCCTGAGGGCCTTTAGCACCAGCTCGACGTCGAACTTCGGGAACAGCACCAACTTCGCGCCGATGCTGAGGGCGAAGGTCATGCAGAGAGTCAGCCCGTAGGCGTGGAACATGGGCAGCACCGCGTACACGGTTTCCCGGCCGTCCCGGAGCCCCGGAACCCACGCCCGGCCCTGGGCGGCGTTGGCCTGCAGATTGGCGTGCGTGAGCATGGCGCCCTTGGGCAGGCCCGTCGTGCCGCTCGTGTACTGCAGGACCCGAGGTCCTGGGGTGCAGGACGCGGGTGCTTCTTCTTCAACTCGCCGGCCTCCAGGAGCTTCCGCCAAGGCAGGACCGGAGTGCGCAACCGCTTCTGGGTGGTGTTCTTCCCGGCGGCCAAGGCTGCGCGGGCTTTCCGCGCCTCGGGCACGGGGAGCCGGAGTGCCAACCGCTGGAGCAGCGGCATCGCCGGGATCAGCTCGACCGAGATGATGGTCCGGAGCCCGACGTCGGGCGGCAACTGACTCACCCGCTGCACCGCCTTGTCCCAGACGATCGCCACGGTGGCGCCGTGGTCTTCGAACTGGTGGCGCAGCTCCCGGTCCGTATATAGGGGATTGTGCTCCACAACGATCGCGCCCAGCCGCAGCACGGCATGGAAGGCAATGATGTGCTGAGGACAGTTCGGCAGGACGAGGGCCACCCGGTCACCGGCCTTGACGCCAAGTTTCTTGAGTCCGGCGGCGGCCCGGCTGATGAGCGTGCCCAATTCTCGGTAGCTGGTGCGTGCCCCGAAGAACTCCAGGGCCGTCTTGGAGCCGAAGCGCCGCACGGAGGAATCCATGAGGTCCACGAGCGACCCCTTGGGAAGCTTAGGGTTCGCTGGGACCCCCGGTCCGTAGTGCCCCGTCCAGGGGCGGTCCGTCCAGGGCTGATCCGGGCTGATCGGTGACCGCTTGGATTTCTTGTTCATCATGTGTCCTTGCCACTGGAATGCGCCGGTGCGGTTCGCGAGCCGAAAAGCCTGCCGGAAAAATCCTATCGGTGCGTCGGCCAGGGCTCATGCTGGTGCTCCGGGGCCCCCTGTTAGCTAGGAGGGGCCCGGACATGCGCCCGGACGCGGCCGCGATCCGGTGTCATGGAAGAATCCGGGCCCGGAAAAGTCCCAGTGTTTTTCCCAAGGTCTGCGACTCACACTGATCGCGGGGGAACCGCATCACGAAGCTGAGTGGACAAAGCAAGGAGTTTCGTCATGATCAAACCTCAAACTGGGGAACGCCTTGCAATCGACGGCGAACCGGTGCCGCAGGGCTACCTATCGGCCCCGTGCGAAACGGACGCAGACTGATGCCGGAGGATTCTGCAAACGCCGGCCCGGTGTCCCGCCGCACGCTCTTGAGGTTGGGGGCGGCCGGGGGAGCCGGAGCCGCGCTGGTCGCCGCGCAGGGGTGGGGCGCCCCGTTTCTGGCTCAGAGGGGACTGCTCTCGGCCGACGGCGCTTTTGCCGCCACATCCACAGCGCTTAGTGATGGCTTTTTCTACCTTGAGAAGTTCCCGACGAGCCCGCTGATCATCTCGCCGTTTACCGATCCCCTACCGATCCCGAGGGCGCTCGCCCCGGTCCCGAGGTCGGTGTACAGCGCCTGGCGGAATCCGCCGGGACCCGGGACGGGCCAGCAGAACTCGCTGCGCAACGAGCGGCACCAGATCTGGCCCGGTCAAATCGGCTATCCAGACCCGATCGTCTACAAGATCGACGTACTGCTTCGGACCCACGCCTTCACCACGTCTCAGGTGCTGCCGATCGACGCAGACGGTAAGCCGACTGTCTCGTTCGACTCATCCGGCAAGGCTTATTCCCCGGGCACGAAGCGGACCTTGCCTCTCAGCACGATCTACGGTTTCAACGGCACCTTCCCCGGGCCGATGATCAACGCCGAATACGGCAAGCCGGCGCTCGTCCGCTTCGAGAACCACCTGGACGAGAACCCGCTCAACCTCGATCGCCAGGACTTCGGCTCTCCGGACTGGTCCTTCCTCACCCACCTGCACAACGGTCACACCGCGCCCGAGAGCGACGGCAACCCGCACTACTCGATGGTGTCCGGGCCGAGGCGCATGGGGTTCCTGCCGCAGATGTGGGTCGACAACCTGTACCTGAACTGGCCGGCCGGTGGAGACGACCGGGAGAAGCAGAGCTTCTTCTGGTTCCATGACCACCGGATGGATCACACCGGCTCGAACGTCTACAAGGGCTTGGTCGGCCTGTACCCCATCTACGACCCGAAGTACGGTCTGGACATGGGAGACGAGCGGCAGGGCCTCCGGCTGCCCGGCGTCCGCACTGACAACCCGGACGGGTCCTTCGACGTCAAATACGACATCCCGCTGGCCTTCTCCGACTTCCGCCTTGACGACGGCGACACGGTGCACAAGGACATCCACGACGGGCAGGGCGAGTTCCCGGCCGCCAAGAACCCGGCCAAGCACCCCGAGTGGTGGGGCAAGACGTTCTACAAGCACTTTCCCAACCACGGCTTTGTGGGCGACATCTGCACGGTCAACGGCACGGCCTCCCCGGTGCTGGAAGTAAAGCGGCGCAAGTACCGCTTCCGGTTCCTTGACGCCTCAGTCTCGAGGATCTACGAGTTCAAGCTGATGAGCTCGACGCTGGGCCCGAAGTCGTCGGCGTCGCTCGGCTACGTGGATGACGAGCTTGAGGGTCAGTACCGCATCGAGGATGGCCAGCAGTGCATGCAGTTCACCCAGATCGCCTCGGACGGTGGGCTCCTGCCGTTCCCGATCAAGCGGGACTCGTTCGAACTGTGGCCGGCCAAGCGGCGCGAGGTCATCGTCGACTTCACCAGGTACCAGGACGGCACGCCGACTACCAAGGGCGATGTCATCTACCTCACCAACGTTATGAAGATGCCCAACGGGCGGATGTGGTCCAACTCGTCCCGCTTCTTCCCCGATCCGAAGTACAAGGTGCCGGTGCTGAAGTTCGTGATCGGCGACAACGCGCCGGACGACAGCCAGATCCCGGCGCCCCAAATGCCCCTGCGTCCGCTACCGCCGCTGCCGAACAACTGGCGGAACCTGCTGGACAACCGCCTGATCTTCGAGGTGAAGCGCGGCGCCCTGGGCGGCGAGACCGAGTGGCTCATCAATGGCAAGCCCTTCGACCCGACGACGGTGGTGAAGTGCCTGAAAAACCCGGCCGGCGCGACGCCGCTGGCCCGGCAGAAGAAGAACAGCTTCAGCCTCTGGGAGATCCGCAACGGCGGCGGCGGCTGGGTGCACCCCTTCCACCTCCACATGGAGGAGCACCGCACCGTCATGCGCAATGGGAAGGACGTGACCGGTGCAGGAGATCCGGGGCATCCCGACGACGTCTCCAAGGAAGACCTGGTGGCGCTCGATCCGAACGAGTCGGTGATCATCTACCGGGGATTCAGGGACTTCGTCGGGCCCTACGTGGCGCACTGCCACAACCTGGCACACGAAGACCACGCCATGATGTTCGGCTGGGAGATCACACCGTGATAGCCTCCCGCCTCCCCTGATGAACCAAGGGGCCGGGGTTTGTCGCACCAGACAGGCCCCGGTTCCGACAACGGATATGCGAGGTAACGGGAGATGATCGACACCAAACTCGGCAACTCCGTCAACGAGCGCAGCGGCGCGATCCCCGGCCCAGCCGTCCCGTGGCTGACGGTTCTATCGCTGGCTGTCGTGATGGCCTACGCCGACGGTTTCTGGATGATGTCGCTGCGGGGTGCCGTTGGGGCCATTGAACGCACGCAGGAGCCATTCGCGAGCTGGCTGCGGGAGTCCACCTTGGTCCTGCCGGTTTTCGTCGTCGCGGTGCTCGGGGCCCTGACGTTGGCGCTCCGTCTATTCGGGCCGGTGCTGCGCCCGTCGAGGACGGTCCTGGCGGCGCTGCTGGTCGTTGCGGCCGGCACCGCCGTCGGCATCGCAGAAATTTCGGTCAGTTCGGCCTACGACTATGACCTGCAGTCAAGCCAGCTGCAGCTGATGGACTCGATGAGCCATACCTGCACGGAAGGGAACTGCCTGGCGCTGCAACAGCAGGCGACGCTAGGGCTACAGATGCGCGCCGTGGGCTATGGTAGCGGGATAATCCTGCTCACCAACCTCGTCCTCGTCGGCTGGGCGGTGGCGATCCGGGGCGGCCGACTGGACGTCAGCAGGCCCCGACGGCGAACGGCCCGCGGCGGCCGAATTGACCACCGGCGGCTGTATCTGGCTACTGCTCTGTTCGGCAGCGCTGCCATCCACGCCGCCGTCGTACCCCAGCATCTCAGCGAGTGGGCCGCCGCCGGTGCCTTCTTCATTGTTCTCACCGCAGCACAGCTTGCCCTTGGACTCTTGTCCCTCGGACGGCGGCACCGCACCATGCTCCGGGCCGTCGCGGCAGTCTCGATCGTGCCGCTGGCGCTGTGGCTGTACTCCCGCACGGTCGGACTGCCCTTCGGACCCGCAGCCGGCGTACCCGAACCGTCGGGACTGCCGGACTGGGCTGCCGGCGTCCTGGAGCTGAGCACGTTGGTGGCCGCCGTCGTCCTACTCCGCGAAAAAGGCCGGCTCCCCAAACGCCCACCGGCCTCAGCCCACATCCGCTCGCTCCCGGTTGTGGCGGCGATCGCCGTCAGCGTCCTGGGACTCGCCGGAACCGGGCTGGCCTCGTTCGACAACCCGGGAAGCCCGGGGGAAGAATCGGTGAGAACTTCCCCGCATTGAGACGCGCAGAGGTTGACGCAAGGGAACGAGGAGCGCCGACCGCTGGCATCAGGCCGCTGACGGGACAGCAGCGACGAAACTGTGGCTCGGGAAGGCATGTGGGGGGCTTAAGGCCCTAACCGGGCTCCTGGCAGGCGGCGCACACTGAAGTGTCAGCGGACCGTTGGGCACTGCTGCTCGGGTCGTGGGCTGGCGGAGCCGTCACGCCACGAGAAGAGCAGGATTCGCAATGATTAAACCAATCGTCGTCGGCATCAATGGGTCTGCCGGAAGCGAGGCCGCACTCACCTGGGCACTTCAGCGGGCGGCCCGACTCCAGCTCCCGGTCATCGCTATTCATGCAGTGGACGACCGTTGGATGTCTCCTGATTTCCAGTATCAGGAGCTCATCAGGGAATCGGGCATGGAACTGTTGCATAAGGCAGCGGCCAGCGCCAGCCGGCAGGCGCCCGACGTGAAGGTGGAGATCCAGCTTCGTCATGGCAGCGCGGGCGCGGCACTGCGGGAGGCGTCCAAACAGGCGTCCATGGTGGTTGTCGGCGTACATGACAGGCATTGGATGGACGGCGGTCCCCTGACGGACCGCGCTCTGCAGATCGTCTCCGCCTCGGACAGCCCGGTAGCCGTCATCCCGCTCAAGCAGGGGGCCGCTGCCGGGGGCGTCGTCGTCGGCGTCGACGGCTCCGAAGAGTCTAGCCAGGCCGTCCAGTTCGCTGCCGCCGAAGCCGACCGCGGCCGCGATGAGCTGACCGTGGTGCTCGGGTTCCGGAGCCCTGCGCGCTGGGTCGAGAACCGGTTGCCGTCGAGCGGACTCGCCGAAACCATGGTCGCGGAGAACCGGATCGTCCTTAGCGAATCCGTGGCCGGCCTGGGCGACAAGTACCCCGACCTGGTGGTCCATCAGCGCCTCGAAAAGGACACCGAGCCGGCCAAAGCCCTCGTCGACATCGCTGCGGAGGCACGCCTGCTGGTAGTCGGCAGCCGGGGGCGTGGAGGCTTCTCCCGGCTGGTGCTCGGCTCCACAGCCCACGCTGTCCTGCTGCACGTGCCGTGCCCAACCATTGTCACCCGGGTGCGCAAGGTCAAGCACGAGGACTGACACCCGGCGAGGCGCTGATGACGGCCCATGACGAGGTCAGGGGAAGATCGCCGGGATGCTGACCGACGGGATGTCCGGCGTTCGCCGTCCCCGAAGCTTGTTTTGCCCTGATGCCTTTCCCACGTACGATCTATAGGGTTTCAAGCTACTTTGCTGGACGCCGCACGTCGTCCCGGTCAATCCCGGATGAACGTTGCGCGGCGACGGGAATGAAAATGCTGACCGTCGACTCTGCAGATTGGGCAACAAGTGGAAATCACCGTAATGGTTGCGCTGGTGATATCGCTGGCGCTTTTCTTCGACTTCACCAACGGATTTCATGACACTGCCAACGCGATGGCCACCCCCATCGCGACCGGTGCCATCAAACCCAAAACGGCAGTCGCCCTCGCGGCGGTGCTGAACCTGGTGGGCGCTTTCCTTTCGACGGAAGTGGCCAAGACCGTGTCCGGCGGCATCATCAAGGAAGGCTCGGACGGGATCCAGATCACCCCGGAGATCATCTTCGCGGGACTGATGGGCGCCATCCTCTGGAACATGATCACCTGGCTCAAGGGCCTGCCGTCGAGTTCCTCGCACGCGCTCTTCGGGGGCCTGATCGGCGCCGCCATAGCGGGCATCGGCATCCACTCGGTGAACTTCGAATCCCTGCTCCAGAAGGTGATCCTGCCGGCCATCTTCGCGCCCATCATTGCCGGCGGAGTGGCGTACCTGTGCACCAGGCTGGCTTACGCCCTTACGTCCCGGCACGACCCGGAAACCGGCAGCAAGCTCACCCAGAAGCGCGGCGGATTCCGCACTGGCCAGATCTTCACCTCCAGCCTCGTTGCCCTCGCCCACGGAACAAACGACGCCCAGAAGACCATGGGCATCATCACCCTCGTGCTGATCGCAGCGGGAACCCAGCAGGCCGGCACCGGACCGCAGCTTTGGGTCATCACCGCCTGCGCCCTGGCCATCGCGGTCGGCACCTACGCGGGAGGCTGGCGCATCATCCGGACCATGGGGTCCGGCCTCACCGACGTCAAGCCCGCCCAGGGCTTCGCCGCCGAGACCAGCACCGCCTCCGCGATCCTGGCCTCCTCCCATCTGGGCTTCGCATTGTCCACCACCCAGGTGGCCTCCGGCTCCGTGATCGGTTCCGGACTGGGCCGCCGCGGCACAACAGTGCGCTGGGGCACCGCCGGACGGATCGCCGTCGGCTGGCTCTTCACCCTCCCGGCCGCCGGCATCATGGGCGCCCTCACGGCGATGCTGGTAGGGATCGGGGTGGTGGGCGTTGTCATCGCCGCCGTCGCCGGAACCGCCGCCGTCCTGTACATGTTTTTCCAGTCGCGGAAATCGCACGTGGGCCACCACAACGCCGTCGAGGTCGAGGAAGCCGGGCAGGCCGTGCAGTTCCGCAAGAAGAAGGCGATTGCCGTCAGGCGCGGCAACAACAAGACGAAGGGTGGCCAGTAATGAAGTGGCTGGAACTGTTGCAGGTCGCCGGAGCAACCCTCGTTGCCGCGGTAACCGTCGTCGTCCTCTACGCCCTCGGAGTCCGGCTCACGGCCATCGCCGGCGACGTACGTGAAAACAAGCCGGTATGGGTCCGTCCGCTCGCTATCGCGTGCTTCGGCCTGTGTGGCATCGCCGTCCTGTTTGGGCTATACCTGATCATTCCCTACTTCAGCAAGTAGCCCGCGGCACGGCACCGTCTGCCGGCCCGGCTGCCCGCGGTCACCGCTGCCCGCGGTCGCCGCGGGCTATGGGAACCCCGGACGGTAATCGCTAGGCTGGGGCCATGTCGAGTCTCCAGTACTTCGTGGCCTCATCCCTGGATGGATACATCGCGACAGCCGATGACAAACTGGACTGGCTGTTGCAGTTCGACGGCTTCGCCGGGGGCAAGGAAAGTTACGATGCGTTCATGGCCGACGTCGGCTGCATCGTGATGGGCGGCGAAACTTACGCCTGGCTCATGGAACACGAACCCGGCAACTGGCCCTACCCGTCCACGCCGTGCTGGGTCTTCACCCACCACGAACTCTCGGCTCCCAAGGGAACGGACATCACCTTTGTCCGTGGCCCCGCGGGGGAGTTCGTCGAGGACCTCAAGGAGGAGGCGGGCGGGCGTAACGTCTGGATCGTAGGCGGCGGTGTGTTGGCAGCGCAGTTCGCGGACGCCGGCGTGCTGGACGAACTCATCATCTCAATCATCCCGGTGGTGCTCGGGAACGGCAAAGGCGTGCTTCCGCTGGCCGGCCCGACGGCGCCGCTGGAGCTGATCTCCTCCCAGACCATGGGCCGGGGCATCGTGGAGCTGCGCTACCGCTTCGGCGGACAGCGGCCCTAGCGGGCGTGCGACGACCTACTCTGCGATGTTGCGGATCAGGTTCGTGATCCGCGCCGTGGACAGCCGGCGGCCCTGCTCGTCCGTCATAACAATCTCATGCGTGGTGATGGTCCGGCCGAGGTGGATGGCCGTGCACGTCCCGGTCACGGTGCCCTTGGTGATGGCCCGGTGATGCGTCGCGCTGACGTCGATTCCCAGTGCCTGCCTCTTGGGCCCGGCGTGCATTCCGGCGGCAAAGGAACCAAGAGTCTCGGCCAGGACCACATGGGCGCCGCCGTGCAGAATCCCGGCCACCTGGGTGTTGCCTTCCACCGGCATGGTGCCTACCGTGCGCTCGGGACTCATCTCCAGGAAATGGATCCCCATCTTCACCACCAGCGCCCCCACGCCGTACTGTCCGAGCCAGTCATGCATTTCCTCGGGCACTCCGGCAGCCGCCAGTTCGGCCGCGAACGGGGCCGGCGTGAAATTGTCCATCATGGGAACTAGGCTGGCACCTGTGAGCGAAACTACCAAACCGGCCCTTGCCCCATCCGCAGCAGACATCCTCCCGGCAACTGAGACCGAATCAGTGACTGCGGCCAGGCCCGCCCGGAAGTCCAGCCGGGCCGCGGGGCCGGTTTCCGCCACTGAGGCACCCGTGATTCCCATCACGGACCAGCCCCGGCTGATGGTCCTCGACGGCCACTCCATGGCCTTCCGTGCCTTCTTCGCCCTACCGGCGGACAAGTTCTCCACTGCCAATGGGCAGCACACCAACGCGATCCATGGGTTTACTTCCATGCTCATCAACCTCATCAAGGAACAGAAGCCCACCCACATTGCCGTAGCCTTCGATGTCTCGGATGAGACCACGCACCGCAAGGCCGAATACAGCGACTACAAGGGTGGCCGCAACGAGACCCCCCGGGAGATGAGCGGCCAGATCGACCTCATCGACAAGGTCATGGGCGCGTGGGGCATCAAGACCATCAAGATGCCCGGTTATGAGGCTGACGACATCCTGGCCACTCTTGCCACCATGGGAGACAAGGCCGGTTTCGAGGTCCTTCTCGTATCGGGCGACCGTGACGCCTTCCAGCTGATTACGGACAACGTCTTTGTGCTGTACCCCAAAAAAGGCGTGAGCGATATTCCCCGGTTGGACGCGGCAGCCATCCAGGAAAAGTACTTCGTCAGCCCCGAACAGTATTCTGACCTCGCCGCGCTGGTGGGGGAGTCCGCGGACAACCTCCCCGGTGTTCCCGGCGTCGGCCCCAAAACGGCCGCCAAGTGGATCAACCTCTACGGCGGGCTGGAGGGGGTCCTCGAGAACCTGGATTCCATCGGCGGGAAGGTGGGGGACGCCCTCCGCGAAAACGTTGAGGACGTCAAGCGCAACAGGCGGCTGAACAGGCTGCACACCGACCTCGACCTCCCGGTAACGCTGGACGAGCTCGCGGAACCGCGGCCGGACCAGTCCGCCCTCGAGGAGCTGTTCGACACCCTCGAATTCAAGACCATCCGCACCCGGCTCTTTGCCCTCTACGGCAGTGAGGCCCCGGAAACCGCGGAGCGGGAAAGCGTCGACACGCCGGATTTCGTGACCCCCGGCCGGGCAGCTGAGCTGGCCGCCTTCCTGGCGGCAGGCGCCACGCAGCGATCCGCAGTAGCCGTCGATCTGGTCCCCGGGCGGATCGGCGAGGACGCCGCCGCGCTGGCGATCGTCCGCGACGGCGCCGCCGCATACATCGACCTCGCCGGCCAGGACGCCGCTGCCGAGAACGTCCTGGCAGCGTGGCTGCGGGACCCCGAATCGCCCAAGGTGATGCACGGGTACAAGGCTGCCGTGAAGGCACTGGACGCCCGTGGTTTGGAACTCGAGGGCGTCGTGGATGACACCTCGATCTCCGGCTACCTGATCGAGCCCGACCGCCGCAGCTACGAGCTCGCGGAGCTGGCGCAGCACCACCTCAACATCGGCATCGCCACCGCCGCAGCGAAGGCTGGACAGTTGGAGCTGGACCTTGATGGCGATGAAGCCGCCGCCAGCGCACTCGTCCAGGTCGCCGCCGTCGTCCACGCCCTGAGCCGCTACTTCGAGGCGGAGCTGAGGGAGCGCCAGGCGCAGGAGCTCCTGTCCACCCTCGAGCTTCCGGTCAGCCGCGTCCTGGCCGACATGGAACGTGCCGGGATCTCCATCGATATGCGGCGTATGGACGAGCAGCTGGCGGATCTTTCCAAAGTGATCGACAACGCGCAGGAGCTTGCCTTCGCCGCAATCGGACACGAGGTGAACCTGGGATCGCCCAAGCAGCTGCAGACGGTCCTCTTCGACGAGCTCCAGCTGCCCAAGACCAAAAAGATCAAGTCCGGCTACACCACCGATGCCGCCTCGCTGAAGAACCTCCTGGAAAAGACCGGGCATGAATTCCTGGTCCAGCTGATGGCGCACCGCGAGTCGTCGAAGCTGCGCCAGATGCTGGAGTCGCTCAAGAAGTCCGTCACCGACGACGGCCGGATCCACACCACCTACGCGCAAAACGTCGCAGCCACGGGCCGGATCTCCTCCAACAACCCCAACCTGCAGAACATCCCCATCCGCAGCGAGGAAGGCCGGCGCGTCCGCGGCATCTTTGTCGTCAGCGAAGGCTATGACTGCCTGCTGTCCGCGGACTACTCGCAGATCGAGATGCGCATCATGGCCCACCTCTCGGGGGACGCCGGCCTGATCCAGGCCTACAAGGACGGCGAAGACCTGCACCGGTTCGTGGGCTCCAACATCTTCCATGTGCCCACCGACCAGGTGACCAGCGCGATGCGCTCCAAGGTCAAGGCCATGTCCTATGGCCTCGCCTACGGACTGACCTCGTTCGGGCTCTCCAAGCAGCTGGAGATTTCCGTGGACGAGGCACGTACCCTCATGAAGGAATACTTCGACCGGTTCGGCGCTGTCCGCGACTACCTGCGCGGCGTCGTGGACCAGGCCCGCATCGACGGCTATACGGCCACCATCGAAGGCCGCCGGCGCTACCTGCCGGACCTCACCAGCACGGACCGGCAGCTTCGCGAGAACGCGGAGCGCATCGCGTTGAACTCACCCATCCAGGGATCGGCTGCGGACATCATCAAGCGGGCCATGCTGGGCGTCGCCGGCGCGCTGGCCGAGCAGGGACTGAAATCGCGGATGCTCCTGCAGGTCCATGACGAACTGGTCCTCGAGGTGGCCACCGGCGAACGGGAGGCCGTGGAGAAGCTGGTCACGGAACAGATGGGCGCTGCGGCCGAGCTCAGCGTCCCGCTGGAAGTCCAGATCGGCGTCGGTCCCACCTGGTACGACGCCGGGCACTAGGTTTTACGGCTCCGGCTTGCCGGGCAACAGGTTTCAGCGGCAGGTCTTTTCACAGTGGGAGACGTACGTGGCAGAGAAGTATGAGATCAGGCGGTTCCGCGCGGCAGAAAAAGGCGGAGCCGGCTACGCCTTGGGTGCAGCCTGGCTGCGCGGCGTGGGCGTCGGGTTCTACGACGAACGGCACAAGGACGAGTTCGTGGACAAGGTCATGGCCATGTACCGCGTGGACAACCGCGAGATGACGGGGGTCTACCAGACCGGCGACGTCGCGGCCCACTCCCTGGCCTCCGACGTCCCGGTGGCCACCTTCGCCACGCTGCGCAAGGAACTGAACATCGGCTACGGCCGGCAGTTGCCGGCCCACATGGTCACCGCGGTCACGGTGCGCGGCACGCACCGTCGCCAGGGGCTGGTGCGCCGGATGATGACGGAGGACCTGACGGCCGGCCGGGCGGACGGGATGGCCATAGCGGCCCTGACCGCCTCGGAAGCGTCGATCTACGGCCGGTTCGGCTACGGCGTCGCCACCTTCGAGCGCAGCATCACGGTGGACACCGGGCCGCGCTTCCAGCTTCGGCACAGCGCCACCGGCCGGGTGGAAATCGCCGACCCAAGGGTCCTGCTGGACCTTGCCCCCGAGGTGTTCGCCCGCGTCCACCGGCTTACCCCGGGTTCGCTGGGCCGTCAGGAGGCGTACCGGCAAAGGGTTTCCGGCGCACTGTCCAAGGACGGCACCGAGGATGACGGGGTCAAGTGCGCCCTGCACTACGACGCCGACGGTACGGTGGACGGCTACGTCTCCTACAAGTTTGCCGGCTGGGAGGCCAAACCTCCCACGGTAAAAATTGTCGACCTGCTGGCCGCCACCGACGCCGCCCAGCTGGAGCTGTGGCAGTTCCTGGGCAGCATTGACCTCGTGGAGCGGGTCACCTGGCAGGAGGCGCCGGTTGACGATCCCCTGGGCTGGGCGCTGGATGACCCGCGCTGCGTTGAGTCCTCGGACCACCGGGACATGCTCTGGCTCAGGATCCTGGACACGGAGGCGGCCCTGGCGGCACGCCACTATGCCGCGGACGGCACCCTCGTCCTGCGGATCCTGGACGGCCTGGACCTTGCCGGCGGAACGTTTGAGCTGGCCGTGTACGACGGCGGCGCCACCGTCAGCCGCGTGGAAGGGGACCGTGCAGCGGACCTTGTCATGGAGGTCGCGGCGCTGGGCTCTATTTACCTCGGCGGCGTCTGCCCGGTCACGCTGGCCGCGGCCGGCCGGATCAGCCAGCCCACCGCCGGAGCAGCGCTGACCGCACGGCAGATGTTCGGCGTCGAACGCGCCCCGCACTGCCTCACGCACTTCTAGGCGGATGCGGCGCCGGGAGAGCCTCGACGGGCCTCGTTGCGCGCTTTGACCGGCGTTGACGTAAACGACTAGACTAAACGGGCGCGTACTACGTGCGCGCATCTACAATCCACAAATCAGGATGACCCGGCTGATCTCAATTGAGGTGCCGTGTGCTTCGCCTGCATTCCTTAATGCGGGCGCAGCGGTTTGCCTGACCGACTCACTATCCACAACGGAGCCCCTACTACATGACCATCACCTCCACCGAGAAGCCCGGTACCCCCGTAGTCGCGATTAACGACATCGGTACCGCCGAGGACTTCCTCGCAGCAGTCGACGCCACCATCAAGTACTTCAACGACGGAGACCTCGTCGAAGGTACCGTCGTGAAGGTCGACCGCGACGAAGTTCTGCTCGACATCGGTTACAAGACCGAAGGTGTCATTCCCTCCCGCGAGCTGTCCATCAAGCACGATGTTGATCCCGGAGACGTCGTCTCCGTTGGGGATCTCGTCGAAGCCCTGGTGCTCACCAAGGAAGACAAAGAAGGCCGCCTGATCCTCTCCAAGAAGCGTGCTCAGTACGAGCGTGCCTGGGGCGACATCGAGAAGGTCAAGGAAGAAGACGGTGTCGTCACCGGTACCGTCATCGAGGTTGTCAAGGGTGGTCTTATCCTCGACATCGGTCTGCGCGGCTTCCTGCCCGCATCCCTCGTCGAGATGCGCCGTGTGCGCGACCTTGCTCCGTACATCGGTCAGAAGATCGAAGCCAAGATCATCGAGCTGGACAAGAACCGCAACAACGTTGTGCTGTCCCGCCGTGCATGGCTCGAACAGACCCAGTCCGAGGTCCGCTCCACGTTCCTCAACAAGCTGGAAAAGGGCCAGGTCCGTCCCGGCGTCGTTTCCTCCATCGTCAACTTCGGTGCCTTCGTGGACCTGGGCGGCGTAGACGGCCTGGTCCACGTTTCCGAGCTGTCCTGGAAGCACATCGACCACCCGTCCGAGGTTGTCGAAGTTGGCCAGGAAGTCACCGTCGAGGTTCTCGAGGTGGACCTGGACCGCGAGCGTGTTTCCCTGTCGCTCAAGGCCACGCAGGAAGATCCGTGGCAGACCTTCGCCCGCACCCACGCCCTCGGGCAGGTTGTTCCGGGTAAGGTCACCAAGCTGGTTCCGTTCGGCGCGTTCGTTCGCGTTGAAGACGGCATCGAAGGCCTGGTCCACATCTCCGAGCTCGCAGTCCGCCACGTTGAGCTGGCCGAGCAGGTTGTCTCCGTAGGGGACGAGCTATTCGTCAAGGTCATCGACATCGACCTCGAGCGTCGCCGCATCTCCCTCTCCCTCAAGCAGGCTAACGAGGGCGTTGACGCCGAGTCCACCGAATTCGATCCGGCTCTCTACGGCATGGCCGCAGAGTACGACGAAGAGGGCAACTACAAGTACCCGGAGGGCTTCGATCCGGAGTCCAACGAGTGGCTTGAAGGCTACGAGACGCAGCGCACTGCCTGGGAGCAGCAGTACGCTGACGCCCAGACCCGCTGGGAAGCCCACAAGAAGCAGGTTGCCCAGCACGCTGCCGACGACGCTGCAGCTGCAACGTCCGGCGAGAGCGACTCCGGCACCACCAGCTACTCCTCCGAGCCGGCTGCAGCCGAGACCGGTGCAGGCACGCTTGCTTCGGACGAGGCTCTTGCAGCACTGCGCGAGAAGCTGACCGGCAACTAATTGCCACTGATGCTCAGGGAGTCCGCTCCCTGAGACCTGGCAGTTGCTAGCTTAGAAGTAGCACCGTGAAGGTGGCCGTCCCGTAGGGGCGGCCACCTTTCGTTAATCCGCGGCGCGTCCTTGGCCGTTGATCCAGTGGGACATGTCCAGTGTCCGGTAAGGATCCAGTGGGACATGTCCAGTCCTGGACCCAGCGAGTGGGCACTTCGGGATTATGTCCGGTGGCTGCGGCAAGCGTGGGGCATGTCCCGTGGAGGGCCGTCAAACCGGGCAGATCCTTGACGGCGGAGCGGCCCCGAGTCCACACTTTGCAGGTGCACACCGCGTCTTACCCGGGGGACTATTCATGAGTGAAGCATCACGAACGGCACAACCCGCAGCAGCACCCGACGGCCCCGGCCCGTGGCCGCGGGGGATCGGCGCCATCACCTTGTTCGTCGAGGACCTGGCGGCCACCAAGCACTTCTATCAGGAGGTCTTCGGCCTGCCGATCGCCTTTGAGGACGATGCCTCGGCCGTATTCACATTCGAGAACACCATGATCAACCTGCTGAAGACCAGTGCGGCACCCGAGCTGATTCAGCCCGCGGCTGTGGCCCCTCCCACGGCCGGGGCCCGGATGCAGTTCACCATCGAGGTCGACGACGTCGACGCCATGTGCGCCGAACTGGCGAGCCGCGGCGTCGAACTGCTGAACGGCCCGATGCACCGGCCATGGGGGATCCGCACTGCCAGCTTCCGCGATCCGGCCGGTCACATCTGGGAGATCGCGCACTGAAAGCAACCGCCGCTGAAGGGCAGTCCCGGTGTGACCGCGCCCCATTCCGGGGCAGCGCGCCCGAGCGTACGATGAGCCCACGGGCGCCTTGAGACCCGGAGCCCTGACCGCCAAACGCACCCGCGGATGCTCTGTCAGCATGGTTATCCCATGATGGTCCCAACCATCCCTGGCGGGCGACGGGCCAGTCCCGTACGGGCACTGTGCGCCCCTGACTGTGCGCCCCCGACAGAGAGTAGGATTCCGATGTCAAGCCGAAAGTTATTGAACCCGCCCGAGATGCACGCCGCCCCCGGTTTCACCCATGTAGTCGTTGCTCCGGGAGCCGGCCTGGCCTTCTTGTCCGGCCAGGTGGCGCTCGACCCCAACTTCGCCCTCCTCGGCGGTGACGATCTCGGAGAGCAGACCAAGGCAGCCATGCGCAATATCAAGACTGCCCTCGATGCCATCGGGGCGTCCTGGGAAGACGTGTACCGGCGGACCATTTACACCCTCCGGCCCACCGACTATCAAGTGATCACCGCCGCCATCGAGGAGGTCCAGGGGTCGACGGACCACCCTGCCCAGACGATTGTGGGTGTCACCGGATTGGCCGTGGAAGGGTTGCTGATCGAAATCGAAGCCACCGTCGTCCTGCCGTAGGAGCGGCTTGGACCTATCTGGAAGATTGCCGGGTAGCAGGAACGATCCGTCCGCAGTTCCGGAGGACATGTCCAGTCCCCGCGGGCATTGATGGGACATGTCCAGTCCTAGTGTCGGATCCGGAAGGACATGTCCAGTCCTGGGCCCGGGGAGTGGGCACAGGGGGCATATGTCCAGTGGTCGCGGGGCGGGCGGGGCATGTCCCGTGGGGGGGCGTGGTGGGGGTCAGCCCAGCAAGATGCGGGCCTTCACCGGAACAGCCGCTTCGCCGGAGGCATCCCCGGCCACCAGTTCGGCGCCCGCTGCTCGCAGGAGTGCCAGCGCACCGGCGTTGCCAGCCGTGGTATCTGCTTCCAGGGCCGTGGCTCCTGACGCCGCGGCCTGCGCCTTGACCAGCCGGAGTGCCTCGCTGCCGATTCCCCGGCCGCGGAAGCTCCGCGCCAGCCAAATCCCGGTTTCCAGCGTCCCGGGACCGGCCCGCCGGAGCCGGATGGACCCGGCGAGCTCGCCGTTGCAGCTGATCGCCCAGCTCTTCTGCCGCGCGGGACCGTCGAGCCCGGACGCCGCGTCATGGTGGTACTCGCGGAACCAGCTGATCCGTTCCGAGTTCCAGCCCTCGGCGCTGCCCAGCGGAGGCGTCACTTCGTCGGCGTCGGCATCCTGGATGGCGACGGTCAGGAGATGCTCCAGCACCTCCTCGCTGACATCCACAAGCGCCACGGCAACGGACAACTCAGCTGATGGGGACATCGGTCCACTCCGTTTCTCCGGGCAGCAGCACTGCTCTTCCGGCTGAGAGGGCGGCGAGCCGCTCACCGGCCTCGGCCAGCCCGGCCGGATCGTCCGGCAGGGCAAGCCTGAGAACAGTAGTCTGCGCCTCGTAGCTGGTTTCCGCCATGACGTAGCCCGCGGCGCGCAGCTCGTTTTCCAGCCGCCCGGCCGCCGTATGCGGCACCGGAACAGCGCAGATCCGCAGCCGGCGCCGCTGCACCCGCGGCGCCCGGTCCAAAGCAGACGACACCGATTCGGAGTAGGCCCGCACCAGCCCGCCGGCGCCGAGCAGGATCCCGCCGAAATAACGGACGACGACGGCGGTCGTGTCGCTGAGATCGGTCACACCGGGGGCGGTCTCCCGTTTCAGCAGTGCTTCGAGCATCGGGATGCCGGCCGTCCCGGAGGGTTCGCCGTCGTCATTGGATCGCTGCACGTCGCGGTCGGGACCGAGCACGAAGGCGGAGCAATGGTGCCGCGCGTCGTGGAATTCCCGGCGCAGCCCGGCGAGCACGGACCGGGCGCTGTCCTCGTCGGCGGTGCGGTGCAGCACGGTGATGAACCGGGACCGCTTGACGTCGATCTCGTGGCGGAACTCCGGTCCGGCCAGAGTGGTGTACGCCGTGGCCCTGCTCTCCGGGGACACCGCATCATCTGCCACCCGATCAGTTTAGTCTGGAGGGGTGCTGAAGATCGGGTTGACGGGCGGCATCGCCTCAGGGAAGTCAGTGGTCGCCTCGCGCCTGCGCGAACTCGGCGCGGTGCTGGTCGACGCCGACGCCCTGGCGCGGGAGGTGGTGGAGCCGGGGACTCCCGGGCTCGCGCAGGTCGTCGATGCCTTCAGCGCTGCGATCCTGACACCCGACGGAGGCCTGGACCGCGCCCGGTTGGGCGTCCTGGTGTTCGGCAACCCGGAACGCCTTGGCGTCCTGAACGGCATCATCCATCCCCTCGTCCGGGAGTGTGCCGCCGCGCTGGTGGCAGCCGCCCCGCGGGGCGCCGTCGTGGTCCAGGACATCCCGCTCCTCGTCGAAACCGGGCAGGGCGCAAACTTCCACCTGGTCGTGGTGGTGGACGCCCCGGACGCCGTCCGCGTCCAGCGGATGATCGAACACCGGAAAATGACCGCCGAGGACGCCGCGTCCAGGATGGCCGCCCAGGCCACGCGTGAGGAACGCCTCGCCGCGGCCGACGTCGTCCTGGACAACTCCGGGTCAAAGGAAGAAGCCCGGGATGCGGTGGATCTCCTCTGGCGGCACCGGCTCGCGCCATTCGCGGAAAACCTGGCCAAACACCGCATTGCCCCGCGCACCGGCGGCCCGGTGCTCAACCCCGCGAATCCCGCGTGGCCGGCCCAGGCCAGCCGGCTGATTGCCCGTCTGCAGGCGGCGGCGCCGCAGGACATCCTGTCCGTCGAACACATCGGCTCCACGGCAGTTCCCGGCCTCGACGCCAAAGACGTGATCGACCTGCAGCTCAGTGTCACGGACCTGGCGACGGCGGACCGGCTCGAGCCGCTGCTGGCCGCGGCAGGGTTCCCGCGCTGGCCCGGCATCGTCACGGACAACCCCAAGCCCTCGCACCCGGACCCCGTCGACTGGGACAAGCGCCTGCACGGCAACGCGGACCCCGGCCGCGCCGTGAACCTCCACGTCCGTTCCGCCGGGTCACCGGGCTGGCGGTACGCGCTGTGCTTCCGGGACTGGCTGCGCGACGACGCCGCAGCCCGCACGGACTACCTCGCCGAAAAACGGCGGGTGGCACGGCGGCACGGCGTGGACAAATCCACCGCGGGCTACGCCGCCGACAAGGAGGCGTGGTTCACCGACTACGCCGCGCCGCAGATGGAAGAGTGGGTGAGCCGCAGCGGTTGGCAGCCGCCGTCGTACGCCGCCGATCAGGCGGGCGGCAGCGCGCAGGATGCCGCCCCCGGTACGGCCCAAAGCTGAAACAAGGAGTTCCTGTCGGTGGCCGGCGGTAGATTAGATGCATGAGTCTTGCCCAGGAAATCAACCGCGTCGTGGCCCCCTTCGAGGTCATCAGCGACTTCCAGCCTGCCGGCGACCAGCCCGCCGCGATCGCGGAACTGACCGAACGCATCAAGAACGGCGAGAAGGACGTGGTGCTGCTCGGCGCCACCGGTACCGGTAAAAGCGCGACGACGGCGTGGCTGATCGAGCAGGTCCAGCGGCCCACCCTGGTGATGGTCCAGAACAAGACCCTCGCCGCGCAACTCGCCAACGAATTCCGCGAACTGCTTCCGAACAATGCGGTGGAGTACTTCGTCTCCTACTACGACTATTACCAGCCCGAGGCCTACGTGCCCCAGACGGACACCTTCATCGAGAAGGACTCATCCGTGAATGAGGAAGTGGAACGGCTCCGCCACTCCGCAACGAACGCGCTGCTGACCCGCCGCGACGTGATTGTGGTGGCCACCGTCTCCTGCATCTACGGCCTGGGCACGCCGGAAGAATACATCGCCGGCATGGTCACGCTCCGCAAGGGTGCGGAAATGAACAGGGACGATCTCCTCCGGAAGTTCGTCGCCATGCAGTACACCCGCAACGACATGGACTTCCACCGCGGCACGTTCCGCGTCCGCGGCGACACCGTGGAAATCATCCCGATGTACGAGGAGCTGGCGATTAAGATCGAGTTCTTCGGGGACGAGATCGAGAACATCTACACCCTTCACCCGCTCACCGGGGAGATACTCCGGGATGAGAACGAGATGTACGTCTTCCCCGCCTCGCACTACGTGGCCGGTCCGGAACGCATGGGCCGGGCGATCACGAAAATCGAGGACGAACTCGCCGAGCGGCTCCAGGTCCTCGAAAGCCAGAACAAGCTCGTGGAGGCGCAGCGGCTCCGGATGCGCACCACCTATGACCTCGAAATGATGCAGCAGATGGGCTTCTGCAACGGCATCGAGAACTACTCCCGGCACATCGACGGCCGCGCCGGCGGCACGGCGCCGCACTGCCTCATCGACTACTTCCCGGACGACTTCCTCCTGGTGATTGATGAATCCCACGTCACCGTGCCGCAGATCGGCGCCATGTATGAGGGCGACATGTCCCGCAAACGCACGCTCGTGGACCACGGCTTCCGGCTGCCCTCGGCGACGGACAACCGCCCGCTGAAGTGGGACGAGTTCCTCGAGCGGGTGGGCCAGACGGTCTACCTCTCGGCGACGCCGGGCAAGTACGAGCTCGGCAAGTCCGACGGTTTCGTCCAGCAGATCATCCGTCCCACCGGCCTGATCGACCCCGAGGTGATCGTCAAGCCGACCAGGGGCCAGATCGATGACCTGCTTGGCGAGATCCGGACCCGTACCGAGAAGAACGAACGCGTCCTGGTCACCACCTTGACCAAGCGGATGGCCGAGGACCTCACCGACTATCTGCTGGGCCACGGCGTCAAGGTGGAGTATCTGCACTCGGACGTCGACACCCTGCGCCGGGTGGAACTGCTCCGCGAACTCCGGATGGGCGTCTTCGACGTGCTCGTGGGCATCAACCTGCTCCGCGAAGGCCTTGACCTGCCGGAGGTGTCCCTCGTCAGCATCCTCGACGCGGACAAGGAAGGCTTCCTGCGCTCGGCGACCTCGCTGATCCAGACCATCGGCCGTGCCGCCCGAAACGTCTCCGGCGAGGTCCACATGTACGCGGACCGGATTACGGACTCGATGGCCAAGGCCATCGACGAGACCAACCGGCGCCGCGAAATCCAGGTGGCATACAACACCGAAAAGGGGATCGACCCGCAGCCGCTGCGGAAGAAGATCGCCGACATCACGGACCAGATTGCCAAGGAGGACGCGGACACCCGCGAACTGCTGGCCAGCGCGGGCAAGGCGCGCGGCAAGGGCAAGGGCGCTGCGAAGGTCCGGGCGGACGGGCTTGCCGCCGCGCCGGCCGAGGACCTCGTGGGCCTGATCGAACAGCTCACGGAGCAGATGCACGCCGCGGCCGGGGAACTGCAGTTCGAGCTCGCGGCCCGGCTCCGCGACGAGGTGGGCGAGCTGAAGAAGGAACTGCGCCAGATGCAGTCCGCCGGGCACGCCTAGGGTAAAGTTGTTCGAACGTAGGGGAGTATCCCAAGCGCTACGATCGTCAACACGCACGGCACAGATGCCTTGCCGGGCGTAGCGGGCAGCCAGGCAGTACCAGGTACGTAGTACCGGACATTCAGGGCGGTCGGAGAGACTTACACCGCACAGTCACACCCTGCGAAAGGTATCTTCGTGCCCGAACTTCCCCTTTGGTTTGAGATCGGCTCCTTTGTCGTTCTCGGCATCATCCTCGCCATCGACCTGCTGCTGGTCCTGAAGCGCCCGCACGAGCCCTCCATGAAGGAGGCCGGACTGTGGGTTTCCTTCTACGTGGCCCTCGCCCTGGTCTTCGCCGGCGCCATGTTCGCCTTCACCGGCCCGGAGTACGGCGGGCAGTTCCTCGCCGGCTGGGTGACGGAATACAGCCTCAGCATCGACAACCTGTTCGTGTTCATCATCATCATGGCGCGCTTCTCGGTACCGCGTAAGTACCAGCAGGAAGTCCTCATGGTGGGCATCATCATCGCGCTCATCCTCCGCGGCATCTTCATCATGCTCGGCGCCATCGTGATCGAACAGTTCAGCTGGGTCTTCTACATCTTCGGTGCCTTCCTGCTCTGGACCGCCTGGAAGCAGGCCCAGGACGAGGGCGAGGACGAGGAAGACAAGGAAAACCCGCTGATCGCCCGGATCCGCAAGATCCTGCCGATGTCCGAGAAGTTCGACGGCGGCAAGCTGCGCACCGACGTGAACGGCAAGAAGGTCTTCACCCCGATGCTGATCGTCTTCGTGACCATCGGCATGACGGACCTGCTCTTCGCCGTCGACTCCATCCCGGCCATCTTCGGCCTCACCCAGAGCGCCTTCATCGTCTTCACCGCGAACATCTTCGCCCTGATGGGACTGCGGCAGCTGTACTTCCTGCTCGGCGGCCTGATGAACCGGCTCGTCTACCTGAAGCACGCGCTGTCCGTGATTCTCGCCTTCATCGGCGTCAAGCTGGTCCTGCATGCAATGCACGTCAACGAACTGCCCTTCATCAACGGCGGCCAGCACATCGAGTGGGCTCCCGAGATCCCCACCTACGTTTCCCTCGGGGTGATCATCGGCACCATCATTGTCGCCGTCATCGCCAGCCTGGCCAGCTCCAGGGCATCGAAGGCCAAGCTCGACGTCAGGCTCGAAGAGGACTCCCGCAAGAGCCTCAGCGACGTCGAGTAGTCCCCTGGTCCGGCTAAGCTCGGACTGTGAAAATGATTGAAGCAGCAGCACCCGGCGGTACGGCGCTGGATCCCCAACGGGTCCAGCGCCGTACCGTTTCCGTGTTGAGCGCAGCCCAGCTCCTCAGCGGCGTGGGCAGCGGTGCCAGCCTCTCCGTCGGGTCCCTGCTCGCCGTGCAGCTTTCCGGCTCCAACGCCTGGGCCGGTTCGGTGACGACGGCCGTGACGCTTGCTGCCGCCGTCGCAGCTCTCCCTCTGGCCGGGCTGGCAGGCCGCCGGGGCCGTCGGGCCGCCCTCGTGACCGGGCAGCTGGCCGCGATGGCCGGGTCCCTGCTCATCATCCTCGCGACCGTGACCGGAGCCTTTCCGGTGCTGCTGCTCGGGGCCGCCCTGCTCGGGTTGGGGACCGCCGCCAACCTCCAGGCCCGCTTCGCCGCCGTCGACCTGGCCGACGCCGGGCACCGCGGCCGCTCCCTCGCCATCGTCGTGTGGTCGGTCACCATCGGTGCCGTCGCCGGGCCCAACCTGATCCGTCCGGGAGCTGTTGTAGGGGAGGCGCTGGGGTTGCCGGCCCTGGCCGGTCCGTTCGTGTTTTCGACCGGCGGCCTGGCCCTCGCAGCCCTGCTGCTGGTGGTCGGCCTGCGGCCGGATCCGCTGCTGCTGGCCGCCCGGATCAGGGCTGCCGGAGCCGTGCCGGCCGCGAAGGGAACCACGGGAGTCCGACGGCGGCACGCCCTCCGCAACGGCCTGCGGGCGGTCGGGGCGTCGCCGCGAGCCCGTCTGGCCCTGCTGGCCATTGTGTCCGCGCACGGCTGCATGGTCGCTGTCATGTCGATGACTCCGCTGCATCTCCAGCTGCTGAGCGAAGGGTCCCTGGCCGGCATGCCGGCCGGCCATGCCCATGCCGCCAGCACCGATGTCCTGGTCCTGATCGGCTTCACCATCTCGCTGCACATCGCCGGCATGTTCGCGCTGTCCCCGGTGATGGGCTGGCTCACGGACAAGGCGGGGCGCCGGCCCGTGATCATCCTGGGGCACGGGCTGATCCTGCTCGCGGTCTGTGTTGCCGGCTTCGGGCAGCAGCAGCCCGTTCTGGTGACCGCGGGCCTCGTCCTGCTGGGACTCGGCTGGTCCGCGGCCACCATCGCCGCTTCCACTCTGCTCGCCGAAAGCGTCGGCGCCGAGGACCGGGTCCTGGTCCAGGGTGTGGCCGACACCCTGATGGGAGCTGCCGGCGCAGTCGGTGCGGGGTTCTCCGGAGTCGTGATGAGCGGTGTGGGCTATCAGGGCCTCAACCTGGCAGCCGCAGCCCTCGCCACGGCCGTGTTGGCCGTCGCCGTCCCTGCCGTGGTCCGGAGCCGCAGCACCTCACACGCAGCCGCCCAGGCCGGCTAGCTGTATTACCCACGGAGGTTAGTGACGTGGCCAGCTGAAACCCCGGCCGGGCAGCGGCCATACCCGTGCGGCCGGGTCAGTCCCGGACGGAGCGGGTCATGCCCAGCAGCCGGGCGAAGATCCCTTCGCCGTCGTCCGCGATGCCGTCGTGGTGGAAGTCCGCGGACTCCCAGACCTGCAGGCCGCGGACCGCGGCCGCGGTCTCTAGTGACAGTTCCCGGTCCACGTAGATGTCGTCGCGGTAGACGGCGGCGGCCACGGGAACGCTGTTGAGGGCCAGCCGGTCCGGATCGTAGAGCGGCGCCCAGTCGGCCTTCTCCGCCAGCAGCTGCGCCACGTTCCGCAGCGGGCGGAGGGCCGGATCCTGCTCGAAGTACCAGGGGTAGACCATCTCCCCGGTCAGCAGCGGCTCCGGGACGTCCGGGCGGAACCCCGGAAACTCCTGGAGGACGCGCCAGGCAGCCCAGCCGGTGGCCTCGCCCTGCCCGTAGATGGACTCGTGCATCAGGGCGTACAGCGGGTTGACGGACCGGGACACGAGGCTGCGGACCTGTTCGAGGAAAGGATCGGAGAGCCGGCCGCCGTCGGCTGTGCTGACAAAGGCGTCCTCCAGCAGGTGGTGCAGGGCGTCCACGCGGGTGTTCCCGCCCAGGAACGAGCCCACCATCTGGAAGCGCTCCACCGTCAGCCGTTCGCCGTCGGGCAGGAATTCCTCGGTGTCCCTCAAATGCTTGGCGATCCTGTTGACCGTGTTCCGGTCGCCGGGGTACCAGCTGAAGTATTCGGTGTTCCGGGCGGCGACGCGCTGGAACGTGGCCCGGTACACCCGGTCCGCGGGGCCCGCCAGCGGAGCCAGCCCGCCCGTAATGAGGGCTTCGCGCAGGCCCTCGGGGGCGAAGGAGAGGTAACTGAGCGCACAGAAGCCGCCGTAGCTCTGGCCGTAGATGGTCCAGGGATCCGAGCCCAGGGCGTGCCGGATGGCCTCGGCGTCGGCGACGATGGAGTCCGCCCGGAAGTGCGACAGGTACTCCGCCTGGTCCGCGTCGCTGCCGCGCAGCGGCAGCGTGTTGCGGTCGACGGCGGAGGACAGCCCGGTGCCGCGCTGGTCCAGCATGAGGATGCGGAAATCCTTGGCAGCCGCCTTGCTCCAGCCGCCGAGGGACGGGAGACGGTTGCCGCGCCCGCCGGGACCCCCCTGCAGGTACAGCAGCCAGGGCAGCTCTGCCGCCGTTTCCGCACTGTGCTCTTCCGAGACGTACTCGCGGGCGAACACGGTAATCGTCTCGCCGCGGCTCTGTCCCGTCCCGTCGCCGCGGAAATGGTCCAGGGGCACCTCGAAATAGTGTTCCGCGGTGCGCAGGCCGCGGTACTCGTGCCGTGCCTTGACGGTGTGGTGGACGGTGCCCCCGGCTTCCGCAGCTGCCTCGAGCAGATCGGCTGCGGCCTGACCTGCCGCCGGCAGGCCTGCCACCGGCAGGTCAGCCAGGGGGCGGTCAGCCACGGGTGTGGGCCTGGCGTGCGGTGCCGAAGGCTTCGAGCGCGTCGCCGGTGAGCCGGAAAGTGGACCATTCCTCCATCGGGGCGGCGCCGAGGTTCTTGTAGAAGTCAATGGAAGGCTCGTTCCAGTCCAGGACACTCCACTCGACGCGCGCGTAACCGCGTTCGACGGCGGTCGCGGCCAGGTGCTGCAGGAGCGCCTTGCCGTGGCCGGCACCCCGGGCCTCGGGCATAACGTACAGGTCCTCGAGGTAGATCCCGTGGACGCCTTCCCAGGTGGAGTAGTTCAGGAACCAGAGCGCGAAGCCCTGGACGCAGCCGGATTCGTTCTCGGCCATCGTGGCGAAGACCCGCGGGTTTGCGCCGAACAGCACGTCGGCGAGCATCTCCTGGGTGTTCCGGACGGCATCGGGTTCCTTTTCGTAGATGGCCAGATCATGGATCATCTGCAGGATTGCGGGGACATCGTTCGCGGTCGCGGGCCGGATTACACTCATTATTCGAGTTTACCTACAGCCGGTTGGCGTTGGTCACCCGCACGACGGCGGTGCCGGTCTCGTCGGAGGCCGCGAGGTCCACCTCGGCCGAGATGCCCCAGTCGTGGTTGCCGGCCGGGTCCTCGAAGATCTGCCGGACCTTCCACGTGCCGGGTTCCTCGGTGATGATCAGCAGCCCGGGGCCCCGGGCGTCGGGGCCGGTGCCGATGTCGTCGTGTTCGTCGAAGTAGTCGTCCAGGGCGTCTTCCCAGCGTTCGGCGTCCCAGCCGGATCCGCCGTCGAGCTCGCCGAGGGCGGTGGCCGCCTCATCCGCGAACAGTTCCACGCGGCGGAACATCTCATTGCGCACCATCACCCGGAAGGCCCGGACGTTGGACGTCAGCGAGGGCGGCGGGGGCGGCGGAGCGTCGTGCGGCGTCGGCGCCTTGCCGGAGGTGAGCTCCTCCCATTCGTCGAGCAGGCTCGAGTCCACCTGGCGGACCAGTTCGCCGAGCCAGGCGATGAGGTCCTCGAGGTCCTCGCGCAGGGCGTCCTGCGGGACGGTCTGGCGCAGCGCCTTGAAGCCGTCGGCGAGGTAGCGCAGCACGATGCCTTCGGAACGGGCCAGGCCGTAGAACTGGACGAACTCGCCGAAGTTCATGGCCCGTTCGTACATGTCCCGGACGATTGACTTGGGCGCGAGCTCGAAGTCGCCGATCCACGGGGCGGCCTTGCGGTAGACGTCGAACGCCTCGCCGAGGATTTCAGCCAGCGGCTGCGGGTACGTGACGTCCTCGAGCATGGCCATGCGCTGGTCGTAGTCGATGCCGTCGGCCTTCATCGCCGCGATCGCCTCGCCGCGGGCCTTCTTCTGCTGGGCAGAGAGGATCTGCCGCGGCTTCTCCAGGGTGGATTCGATCACGGACACCACATCCAGGGCGTACGACGGCGACTCCGGGTCCAGCAGGTCCAGCGCCGCGAGGGCGAAGGGGGACAACGGCTGGTTCAGGGCGAAGTTGGCCTGGAGATGGACCGTCAGCCGGACGGTGCGGCCGTCCCGTCCCTGCTCCTCGGGCGGGATCCGCTCCACGACGCCGGCTGCCAGCAGCTCGCGGTAGATGCCGAGGGCCTTCTTCATGAGCTGCAGCTGGGAGGAGCGCGGCTCGTGGTTCTCGGTGAGCAGCCGGCGGGCGGCCTTGAACGGGTCCCCCGGCCGTTCCATCAGGTTCATCAGCATCGCATGGGTCACGGTGAAGCTGGACGTGAGCGGGTCCGGGACGGACTCCACGAGGCGTTTGTAGGTGGGCTCGCCCCAGGACACAAAACCCTCGGGCGGCTTCTTCTTGACCACCTGGCGCAGCTTCTTCTGGTCGTCGCCGAACTTTGCCGTGGCTTTCGCCATCGCCTTGACGTTTTCGGTGACGTGCTCGGGGGCCTGCACGACGACGGTCCCGGCCGTGTCGTAGCCGGCCCGTCCGGCCCGGCCGGCGATCTGGTGGAACTCGCGGGAGTTCAGCAGCCGGGTGCGGACGCCGTCGTACTTGCTCAGGGCGGTCAGCAGCACCGTGCGGATCGGCACGTTGATGCCGACGCCGAGGGTGTCCGTGCCGCAGATGACCTTGAGCAGCCCGGCCTGGGCCAGCTGTTCCACGAGCCGGCGGTACTTCGGCAGCATCCCGGCGTGGTGGACGCCGATACCGTGGCGGACCAGCCGGTTCAGGGTCTTGCCGAAGCCGGCGGCGAAGCGGAAGCCGGCGATCAGCTCAGCGATCCTGTCCTTCTCCTCGCGGGTGCAGACGTTGATGCTCATCAGGTTCTGCGCCCGGTCGATGGCCTCCACCTGGCTGAAGTGCACCACGTAGACGGGCACCTGCTTGGTGGCGAGGAGCTCTTCGAGGGTCTCGTGGACGGGCGTCTGCTCGTAGTAGTAGTGCAGCGGGATGGGGCGTTCGACGGAACTGACAGTCGTCGTCGGACGCCCGGTCAGTTCGCTGATGCCCTCCTCGAACCGGCTGACGTCGCCGAGGGTCGCGGACATCAGCAGGAACTGGGCCTGGGGGAGTTCCAGCAGAGGAACCTGCCACGCCCAGCCGCGCTGCGGGTCGGAGTAGAAGTGGAACTCGTCCATGACGACGGAGCCCAGGTCCGCGGCAGCACCTTCCCGCAAAGCCGTGTTGGCCAGGATCTCGGCGGTGCAGCAGATAATCGGGGCGTCCTGGTTCACGCCCGAGTCGCCGGTGATCATGCCCACGTTTTCCGCGCCGAAGATCTCGCACAAGGCAAAGAACTTCTCGGACACGAGGGCCTTGATCGGGGCGGTGTAATAGCTGCGCTGCCCCCGGGCCACGGCCTGGAAATGCGCGGCGATGGCAACGAGGGACTTTCCGGAACCCGTGGGGGTCGCCAGGATCACGTTGGAGCCGGCGGCCAGTTCCATGATGGCCTCGTCCTGGGCGGTGTACAGGGCCAGTCCGCGGCTTTCGGTCCACTCGACGAACCGCGTGTACAGCTCGTCCGGATCCAGTCCGGTCCTGCCTGGGACTCGGGCGGCCGGGGCGGGGAGCTGATCAACAAGTTTCATTACTCCCCAGCTTAGTGGGCCGGACCCTGAGGGGGGGACCTGCCGGAGGGCTCGGCAGCCGGCCGGCAGGGCGCGCGCCTCCTTGGTCCCGCCCCCGGCCGGGGTTACGCTTCGGAAGTCGCATCCGTGCCGGTGACTGGAGGAAATAATGAAATGGGATCCCGTCAAGTACGTGCAGTTCGGGGACTACCGTGACAGGCCCTACTTTGACCTGACGTCCCGGATCCACGCGGACGATCCCCAGCTGGTGGTGGACCTCGGCTGCGGCCCCGGGAACCTCACCGCCACGCTCGCGGAGCGCTGGCCCGGCGCCAGGGTGGTGGGCCTGGATTCCTCCGAGGAGATGCTGGCGAAAGCAGAGGCCTACGCGGACAAGTTCGCCAATCTCTCCTTCGGCCTGGCCGACATCGCCGCCTGGATGCCCTCTGAACAGACGGACGTTGTGGTCACCAACGCTGCCCTGCAGTGGGTTCCCGGCCACCGCGAGCTGCTGCCGCGCTGGCTCGCAGCCCTCAGGCCCGGGGCGTGGTTCGCCCTGCAGGTGCCCGGAAACTTCAACTCGCCCTCCCACACCCTGATGCGTGGACTGGCGGAGTCCGGGGCCTGGGCCGGCCGGCTCAGCGGTGTGCTCCGCCATGACGACGTCGTCGGCGACGCCGCCGAATACCTCGACATCATGCTCGACGCCGGCTGCGACGCCGATGCCTGGGAAACCACGTACCTGCAGCTGCTCCCGGGCAAAAACCCGGTGCTGGAGTGGGTCCGGGGCACCGGGCTCCGGCCTGTGCTGGCCGCACTGTCCGCCGGGGAGGCCGGCGAATTTGAGAGCGAATATTCCGCACGGCTGGCTGAGGCGTACCCGTCCGGCGCGCACGGGACGGTCTTCCCGTTCCGCCGGATATTTGCCGTGGCCCGCAAACGGGAATGAGCGGCGCCGGGGGCTTCCGGACCCCCGTCTCCGGACCCGGAAGAGTATACAAAAGAGCACTCTGCGGCCGGGCCTACAATGACGAAGCGGCTCGGGGCGGCCGCCACACTGATTCTGGATCGGGGCCCTGATCCAGGGATGGAGGTTCGGTGCTAATTGGCCTGATGGGGCGCCTGCTGTCCGCCCATAAGGTGACCGTGCTGGCCATCGTTCTCCTCCAACTGGTGCAGTCCACCGCCAACCTGCTTCTGCCCACCCTCAACGCCGCCATCATCGACGACGGGATTGTCGGCGGCAATACGGCGGAAATCCTGGACCTCGGTGTCTGGATGGCCGTGATCGCCGCAGTCCAGGTCGTGGCGGCGATCATCGCCGGCTACCTGGGCGCCGTCGTGGCCATGGACGTGGGCCGGCAGCTGCGCGAAGAGCTCTTCGCCAAGGTCCAGTCCTTGTCCTCCCAGGAGGTGGCCGCGTTCGGCGCCGCCAGCCTGGTCACGCGGGCCACCAACGACGTGGCCCAGATCCAGAACCTGGCCGTCCTGGTGTTCACCATGCTGGTCGCCGCCCCCGCCATCTTCCTCGGCGGGATTGCCCTGGCCGTCCACCAGGACCTGGCCCTGTCAGGCATCGTTATCGCCGTGGTGCCGCTGCTCGCCGTCATCATGGCCATGATCGTGCGGCGCCTCGTTCCGCTGTACCGGGAGGGCCAGGGGCTGATCGACCGGATCAGCCGGGTACTGCGTGAGCAGATCATCGGCGCCAACGTGATCCGTGGCTTCGTCCGGCAGGGTCACGAGATCCGGCGGTTCAACGGCGCGAACAAGGACCTCACCCGGAACAACCTGCGCTCAGCACTGCTCGTCGCCGGGATGATGCCGATGATCATGCTCGTGGTCAATCTGTCCTCGGTCGGCGTCGTCTGGTTCGGCGGGCACCGGATCCACGCCGGCGAGATGCGGCTGGGAGCACTGACGGCGTTCATCGCCTACATCCTGCAGATCCTGATCGCCATCATGATGGCCATGTACGTCTTCATGACGGCTCCGCGCGCGGCTGCCTGCGCGGAACGGATCCAGGCGGTTCTGGATACGGTTCCGGCCATCGCGGACGGGCCCGGTGTGGCGGACGGTTCAGGTGCGGTGGACGGTTCCGCTGCGGACGGCCACGGCCCGGCGGACAACACCGTGGAGTTCCGCGACGTCGAGTTCGCCTACCCGGGCGCCGAAGCGCCGGTCCTCGCCGGCATCAGCTTCAAGGCAACGCCCGGCACCACGACGGCCATCATCGGCGCCACCGGCAGCGGCAAAAGCACGCTGCTGAACCTGCTGCCGCGCTTCCTGAACACCACTGCCGGGAACATCACGATCGGGGGCCACGCGGTCCGTTCCCTGCCGCTGGACGTGCTCCGCGGTCTCATCGCCCTGGTGCCACAACACTCCTACCTGTTTTCCGGGACGCTCGCAGACAATCTGAGGATGGGGTCCCCCGCGGCCACCGATGAGGAACTCTGGGCGGTGCTCACAACGGCCCAGGCCGCGGGCTTCGTCCGCCAGCTGCCGCACGGACTGCAGTCCCCGGTGAGCCAGGGCGGCACGAACTTCTCCGGCGGCCAGCGGCAGCGGCTCTGCATTGCCCGCGCACTGCTCCGGCGTGCCCCCGTCTACCTCTTCGACGACAGCTTCTCGGCCCTGGACTATGGCACCGATTACCGGCTGCGGGAGGCCATGAAACCGCTGCTGCGCTCTGCAACGGTGCTGATCGTGGCCGAGCGGGTGGCCACGATCGTGGACGCCGGGCTGATCCTGGTGCTGGAAGACGGCCGGATCGTGGCGCAGGGCACCCACCAGGAACTGATGGACGCCTCACCGAGCTACCAGGAGATCGCAGCCTCGCAGCTTGTGCTGGAGGAGACTCCGTGAGCCGCAAACCTGGCCTCGAAGACGAGGACGAAGACAAGGCCGAGGCCTGCGATGCCCCCGTATCCCCGAAGGATTCCCCGGCCTCCACGGACGGCGGCGCCCGGCCGGCCGGCCCGACGGCGGCACCCGGGGCCACCCTGTCCGGCCGCCGGGCCATTGGCCGGCTGCTCGGATTGCTCCGGCCGTCGAAGTGGCGGATGACCGGCGTCATCGCGGCCACCTGCGCCTTCGTGATCCTCAATGTGGCGGCCCCCAAGGCACTGGGGGACGCCACCGACGTCGTGGTTGACGGCGTCTTGCGGGGCACCTTCAACGTGGGGAAGCTGGCGGCGCTGCTCACGGCTGTCTCCCTCATGTACCTGGGTGCCTCGGTCTTCAGCTGGATCCAGGGCGCCCTGGCCGCCACGGCCGTCCAGCGTCTGGGCTTTGATCTCCGCTCCTCCGTCGAGGAGAAACTGCACGTGCTGCCGTCCAGCCACTTCGACGAACAGCACCGGGGTGAAGTCCTGAGCCGCGCCACCAACGACGTCGACAACATCTCGCAGGCCCTGAACCAACTGCTGAACCAGTTGATCATGTCCCTGCTGATGCTCTCCGGGGCACTGGCCATGATGCTGTGGATCTCGCCGGTCCTGGCGGTGATCGCGCTGGTGTCCGTGCCCGTTTCGGCCCTGATCACCGTCCTGGTAGCCCGGAAGTCGCAGGCCTACTTCACCGAGCAGTGGGGGAGCACCGGCGAGCTGCACGCACAGCTGGAGGAGTTTTTCACCGGGCACGAGGTGATCAAGGCCTTCGGCTGGCAGGAAGCCTCGGCGGCCAGCTTCAGGGAGAGCAACGGGAAACTCAGCCGTGCCAGTGCCCGCGCCCAGTACGTGTCTGGCGTGGTGCAGCCGCTGATGGTCTTCGTTTCGAACCTCAACTACGTCGCCGTCGCCGTGGTGGGGGCCCTCCAGGTCACGGCGGGCGCCATGACGATCGGCGGCATCCAGGCCTTCATCCAGTTCAGCCGCCTCTTCAGCCAGCCGATGGGCCAGATCGGCGGGATGCTGACCCTCATGCAGTCCTGCCTGGCTTCGGCTGAGCGGGTCTTTGCCCTGCTGGACGCCCCGGAGATTTCCCCCGACCAGGCGGCCAGGGCGGGGGATCCGGCGAAGGCGTGGGCGGGGAAGTCGCCGGCCAAGGCCGGGGCGGGGAAGTCACCGGCCGGCGGGACGACGCCAGTGGCCGAAGGCCGCATCGCCTTCGAACACGTCAGCTTCAGCTACAGCCCCGGATCCCCCGTGGTCCAGGATCTGTCCTTTGCCGTGGAGCCGGGGCAGACGGTGGCGATCGTGGGCCACACCGGCGCCGGCAAAACCACAGTGGTGAACCTCCTGATGCGGTTCTACGAACTGGACTCCGGCCGGATCACCGTCGACGGCATGGACATCGCGGAGATGCCCCGGGACGAGCTGCGCTCCGCCTTCGGCACCGTGCTGCAGGACGCGTGGCTGTTCACGGGCAGCATCCGGGAGAACATCGAATACGGCAGGCCCGGCGCCAGCGAGGACGACATCGTCGCCGCGGCGCAGGCCAGCCACGTGGACCAGTTCGTCCGCTCGCTGCCGGACGGCTACGCCACCGTGCTCGGCGACGACGGCGACTCGCTCAGCAGGGGGCAGCGCCAGCTTGTCTCGATCGCGAGGGCGCAACTGGCAGGCCGCAGCATCCTGGTCCTGGACGAGGCCACGAGCTCGGTGGACAGCCGCACGGAGGTGCAAATCCGCCAGGCGATGCAGCGCCTCCGTCACGGCCGGACCAGCTTCGTGATTGCCCACCGCTTGTCCACAGTCCGGGACGCTGATCTAATTCTCGTCATGGACCACGGACGGATCGTTGAACACGGGACCCATCAGCAGCTGATGGCCAGGGGCGCGCTTTACACGGATCTCTACCAGGCCCAGTTCGCCGGCCGCGAACAGCGGCGCGGCCTGAGGAAGCCGGAACAGTGAGCCAGACCGAGAACGTGGCGGACCGATTCCCCGGCACCTGGAAGCCCAACCAGGCCAGCTCGGTGCCGCTGTTCGAACAGCTCCGGCTCAACGTCATCGAACGGGCGGACAACGGCACCCTGGCACCGGGAACCCGGCTGCCGGCCGTCCGCAGCCTCGCCGCCGAACTGGGCGTAGCCCCCCACACCGTGGCGCGGGCCTACAAGGAACTCGAGGCCGCCGGCGTCGTGATCACGCGGGGCCGGAACGGGACGGTGGTCTGCGCCCGCGACGAGGCCTGGGGCTCGCTCTCCGCCGCCGCCGCCGACTTCGCCGCCGCTGCGAAGGCCCAGGGCGCCAGCTTTGCCGCAGCCGTTCAACTGCTCGCCGCCGCGTACGACCGCGAATAGCACACCGCTAGCACACCGGCGCTGATTCTCCGGCCTGGGACACAGCTGGGAATAGATATTCGAAGAAGTTTTCGATTAGCATTGGTAGCGTGCCTAAAGCCGTAGCTGAAGATCCAGCCGTTGATTCCCAGACCTCCGTTCCGATGGGCTCCGTTCCGATGGGCTCCGCAAAACAGGGCCGCGCGGTCGAATCCCGCCCCGAGGTGAAGCGTCCGGACATGTCCCGGCTCGTCGTCAAGGGCGCGCGCGAACACAACCTGCGCAACGTGGACCTCGACCTGCCGCGGGACTCCATGATCGTCTTCACCGGGCTCTCCGGCTCCGGTAAATCGTCCCTCGCCTTCGACACGATCTTCGCCGAGGGCCAGCGCCGCTATGTCGAGTCGCTCTCCGCCTACGCCCGGCAGTTCCTGGGACAGGTGGACAAGCCCGACGTCGACTTCATCGAAGGCCTCTCGCCCGCGGTGTCGATCGACCAGAAGTCCACCAGCAAGAACCCCCGCTCCACCGTGGGCACCATCACCGAGATTTACGACTACATGCGCCTCCTGTGGGCCCGCGTGGGCCGCCCGTATTGCCCTGTCTGCGGGGAGCCTGTCACGAAGCAGACCCCTCAACAGATCGTGGACCAGCTGCTGGAACTGCCGGAGGGCACCCGCTTCCAGGTCCTGGCCCCCGTGGTCCGCGGCCGCAAGGGTGAATTCGTCGAGCTGTTCAAGGAGCTCACGGCCAAGGGTTACTCACGCGCCCGGGTCGACGACAAGCTGATCCAGCTGAGCGATCCGCCCAAGCTCGGCAAGCAGTTCAAGCACACCATCGAGGTTGTGGTGGACCGTCTGGTGGTCAAGGAAGGCATCAGCCAGCGCCTCACCGACTCGGTGGAAACCGCGCTCGGGCTGGCCGAGGGCCGGATCCTGGCCGAATTCGTCGACCTCGACGAGGACGACCCGGAGCGGGTCAGGGCGTTTTCCGAACACCTCGCCTGCCCCAACGAGCACCCCCTCGCGATTGACGAGATCGAGCCGCGCTCCTTCTCGTTCAACAACCCCTTCGGCGCCTGCTCCGCCTGCAGCGGCATCGGCACAAAGCTGGAAGTCGATGAGGAACTCATCATCCCGAACGGGGAACTCTCCCTGGCGGAGGGGGCCATCGCGCCCTGGTCGCTCGGGACGGCGACCTCGGAATACTGGGGCCGGCTGCTCGGCGGACTCGCCCAGGAACTCGGCTTCTCGATGAAGACGCCGTGGGACAAGCTCTCCGAGGACACCCGCCAGACCGTGCTGCACGGTAAGGACCACAAGGTCGTGGTGCAGTACCGCAACCGCTTCGGCCGGGAACGCAAGTACAGCACCGGCTTCGAAGGCGTCATCCAGTACGTGCACCGCAAACACCTCGAAACCGACTCGGACACGGCCCGGGACCGCTACGAGGAATACATGCGGCAGATCCCGTGCCCGGCCTGCAACGGCGCCCGGCTGAACCCGGCGTCGCTGTCCGTGCTGATCAACCGCAAGAACATCGCCGAGGTCGCAGCGCTGCCGATGCGCGAATGCGCGCACTTCCTGGACAACCTCGTGCTGACGGACCGCGAAGCCCAGATCGGGCACCAGGTCCTGAAGGAAATCCAGGCCCGGCTGACCTTCCTCCTCGACGTCGGCCTGGAATACCTGAACCTGGAGCGGCCCTCCGGCACGCTGTCCGGCGGCGAGGCCCAGCGCATCCGGCTCGCCACCCAGATCGGTTCCGGCCTCGTGGGCGTGCTATACGTCCTGGACGAGCCGTCCATCGGGCTGCACCAGCGGGACAACCGCCGCCTCATCGAGACGCTCACCCGGCTGCGGGACCTCGGCAACACGCTGATCGTGGTGGAACACGACGAGGACACCATCCAGGAAGCCGACTGGGTGGTGGACATCGGACCTGGCGCCGGCGAACACGGCGGCATGGTGGTGCACTCCGGGTCCTACAAGGAACTGCTGGAAAACACGGAATCGCTCACCGGCGATTACCTCTCCGGCCGCAGACGGATCGAGATCCCGAAGAAGCGCCGCAAGTACGACAAGAAGCGGGAACTGAAGGTCATCGGCGCCAAGGAGAACAACCTCCTGAACGTGGATGCAACCTTCCCGCTGGGCCTCTTCACGGCCGTCACCGGCGTCAGCGGCTCCGGCAAATCGACCCTGGTCAACGAGATCCTCTACAAGGTGCTGGCCAACAAGCTGAACGGCGCGAAGCAGGTGGCCGGGCGGCACAAGTCCATCCAGGGCCTCGAGCACCTGGACAAGGTGGTGCACGTCGACCAGAGTCCCATCGGCCGCACGCCACGCTCCAACCCGGCGACCTATACGGGAGTCTTCGACAACATCCGCAAACTCTTCGCCGAGACCACCGAGGCCAAGGTCCGCGGCTACCAGCCGGGCCGGTTCTCCTTCAACGTCAAGGGCGGCCGCTGCGAGGCCTGCTCCGGTGACGGCACGCTGAAGATCGAAATGAACTTCCTGCCGGACGTCTACGTGCCTTGCGAGGTCTGCCACGGGGCCCGCTACAACCGGGAAACCCTGGAAGTCCACTACAAGGGCAAGACCATCGCCGATGTCCTGAACATGCCGATCGAGGAAGGCGCCGTGTTCTTCGCGGCGTTCTCGCCGATCGCCCGGCACCTCAGCACCCTCGTCGACGTCGGGCTCGGCTATGTCCGGCTGGGCCAGCCCGCCACCACGCTCTCCGGCGGCGAGGCCCAGCGCGTGAAGCTCGCGGCGGAACTGCAGAAGCGCTCCAACGGGCGCAGCATCTACGTGCTGGACGAACCCACCACGGGCCTGCACTTCGAGGACATCCGGAAGCTCCTCCTGGTGCTCCAGGGCCTCGTAGAGAAGGGCAACACCGTCATCACGATCGAGCACAACCTCGACGTCATCAAGAGCGCCGACTGGATCGTGGATCTCGGGCCCGACGGCGGGTCCGGCGGCGGCCGCATCATCGCCTCCGGCACGCCGGAGCAGGTGGCCAAGTCGACAGAGAGCCACACGGCGGCCTTCCTCGCCGACATCCTGGCCTGAGGCCGACAGGGGATAGATGTATTCCCTTCGGGGTATGCGAGTTTCTGGCATTCCGGCACTCGTGAGAAACTAGGCCGGTGACCCATTCAACAGTGCCCGTGATCTTTGACCTTGACGGCACTCTTGTCGATCCCGCCGGGGGGATATCGGACGGAATCGCGGCGGCCCTCACGGAACTCGGAATCGCCGTCCCCGGCAAGGCCCGGCTGGACGCGATGATCGGCCCGAAACTCAGCCACTCGCTCGTGGACATCGCGGGCGTCCCGCCGGAGCAACTGGAAGAGGCCATCCGGATCTACCGGGCACACTACCTTTCCACCGGGATCGCCCGGAGCCGGCTCTACCCCGGCATCCGGGCCCTGCTGGACTCCTTTGTCGACGCCGGGCGGCCGATCGCCGTCGCCACCCAGAAGCCCGAGCACCTGGCCCGCATCGTCCTGGAGCACCACGGCATCGCGGCCCTCTTCCACGTCATCCGCGGCTCGGCCGCCGACGAGGCAGGCGCCGCCACCGGACCGTCCGGGAAGGCCGGCATCGTTGCCGCCGCCCTGGCCGAGCTCCGCACGCCATACGCGGTCATGGTGGGGGACCGGGCCCAGGACGTGGCCGGCGCCGCCGCCAACGGCCTGGACTGCATCGGCGTCGCCTGGGGCTTTGCGCTCGACGGCGAACTGCGCGAGGCGGGCGCCGTCGAGATTGTGCACAGCACGTCAGCGCTGCATGACACCATTAGCAAGCTGGACTCCGTTCGCGCCGCCGCCCTGATGACTGAAGCCCTGAACGAGGTGCCCACCGATGGCAATGTTTGATGCAATCCGCTGGACCACGCGGGGACTTGTCACCTCGACCTGCCGGCCCACGGTCATCGGACTTGACAACGTGCCCAGGGAGGGCCCGTTCATCGTGGCGCCGAACCACCTCTCGTTCCTGGACAGCGTGATTGTCCAGGCCCTCATGCCGCGCCCCGTGGCGTTCTTCGCCAAGGCCGAGTACTTCACCACCGGCGGTGTCAAGGGCAAGGTCATGAAGTCCTTCTTCGAGGCCGTGGGCTCGATCCCGGTTGAGCGCGGCGAGCAGGCCGCCAGCGTGCAGGCGCTCAAGACGCTGCTGGCGATCCTGGACGAGGGCAAGGGCATCGGCATCTACCCCGAAGGGACCCGCTCCCGTGACGGCCTCCTGTACCGCGGCCGCACCGGCGTCGGCTGGCTCGCCCTGACCACAGGCGCCCCGGTGGTCCCGGTCGGCCTGATCGGCACCGAGAACCTGCAGCCGGCGGACAGCAAATCCGTCAAGCCGCAGCACTTCACCATGAAGGTCGGCGAGCCGCTCTACTTCGATAAGACCGGACCGGACCATTCGCTGCCGGCACGCCGCCAGGTCACGGACCGCATCATGGACGCGATTGCGGAGCTCAGCGGCCAGGAGCGCTCCACGAGCTACAACCAGAGCAAAGTCGCGGAGTAGCCGCCGTCCCCGGCACCCCCGGTGCCTCAGTAGACTTGAAGTGTGGCAGATCCAGCGAGTTACCGACCCCAGACGGGTGAGATCCCGAGCAATCCGGGCGTGTACCGCTTCCGCGACCCGCACGGCCGGGTCATCTACGTCGGCAAAGCCAAGAACCTCCGTTCCCGGCTGAATTCCTACTTTGCCAACCCCGCCGGACTGCTGCCGAAGACGCATGCGATGGTCCACGCGGCCAGCAGCGTCGAATGGACCGTCGTCGGGAGCGAGCTCGAATCCCTCCAGCTGGAATACACGTGGATCAAGGAATTCACGCCGCGTTTCAACGTCATGTTCCGGGATGACAAGAGCTACCCGTACCTCGCGGTCACCATGGGGGAGAAGTACCCCCGCGTCCAGGTGCTGCGCGGCGAACGCAAGAAAGGCACCCGTTACTTTGGCCCGTTCACCGCCGGGGCCATCCGGGACACCCTGGACACCCTGCTGCGCGTCTTCCCCGTCCGCAGCTGCAGCCCCGGTGTCTTGAAGCGGGCCGAGGCCAGCGGCAGGCCGTGCCTGCTCGGCTACATCGACAAGTGCGCGGCCCCCTGTGTGGGCCGCATCTCGGCCGAGGACCACCGCGCCCTGGCCGAGGACCTCTGCACCTTCATGGGCGGCGAAGCCAAACCCTTCGTCGCGAGGCTGGAAAAGGAAATGGCCGCCGCCGTCGCCGAACTGGACTACGAGCGTGCCGCCCGCCTCCGGGACGACATCGTGGCACTCAAGAAGGTCTTCGAGCGCAACGCCGTGGTGCTGGCGGAGGGCACGGACGCCGACATCTTCGCCCTGCACGAGGACGAGCTCGAAGCCGCCGTGCAGGTGTTCCATGTCCGCGGCGGCCGGATCCGCGGCCAGCGCGGCTGGGTCGTGGAAAAGGTCGAGGACTCCACCACCCCGGACCTGGTCGAGCATCTCCTCCAGCAGGTGTACGGGGACGAAGCCGGCAGCCAGGGCCGGCTGCCCCGCGAGGTCCTGGTCCCGGCGGAACCCAGCAACGCCGCGCAGCTCGCGGAGTGGCTCAGCGGACTGCGCGGGGCGAGGGTGGACGTCCGCGTCCCGCAGCGCGGCGACAAAGCCGCCCTCATGTCCACCGTCCGGGAGAACGCCGAACACGCACTGAAGCTCCACAAGTCCCGGCGCGCCGGCGACCTGACCATGAGGTCCCAGGCACTCCAGGAGCTGCAGGAGGCCCTGGACCTGCCCGTGGCGCTGATGCGGATCGAATGCTTCGACATCTCGCACGTCCAGGGCACCAATGTGGTCGGTTCCATGGTGGTGGTCGAGGACGGTCTGCCGAAGAAATCCGACTACCGGAAGTTCTCCGTCACCGGCGCCGCCGCGAATGACGACACGGCTGCCATGCATGACGTGCTGACCCGGCGGTTCCGGCATTATCTCCAGGAGAAGGCCGATCAGGCGGAGGCGGCCCGGATGACGGGCCACCAGCCGGGCCACCAGGCCGCCCTGGAGGCTGCCGTGGCGGTCGCGCTTGCGGACACCACGACACCGGCGCCGCGGACCAAGTTCGCCTACCCGCCGAACCTCGTGGTGGTCGACGGCGGCCAGCCCCAGGTCAACGCGGCGGCCCGAGCGCTGGCCGAACTTGGGGTCGAGGACGTGTACGTCGTCGGCCTGGCGAAGCGGCTCGAAGAGGTCTGGCTGCCGGACAGCGACTTCCCCGTGATCCTGCCGCGCGCCTCGGCCGGGCTGTACCTGCTGCAGCGCGTCCGCGACGAGGCACACCGCTTCGCGATCTCCTTCCACCGGCAGAAACGCGGCAAGGCCATGACCGTGTCCGCGCTCGACGGAGTGCCCGGCCTCGGCGACTCCAAGCGCAAGGTGCTTCTGGCGCAGTTCGGCTCGGTCAAGAGCATCAAGGCGGCGACGGCGGATGAACTCACGGTCGCAAAGGGGATCGGGCCGTCCCTGGCCGCGGCGATCGTGCGGCACTTCAACCCGGAGGACGGGTCCGAGGCCGCCACCGTACCCGCCATCAATATGACAACGGGGGAAATCCTCGAAACTTAGCTAGCCCCGGCAAACTTAGCTAGGGTAAGGACTTGGGAAACGGCACATTCGGTTGCAGCGAACGCCGCAGGGACGTGACAACAGACGTGACAACAAAGAACTGCGCAGCAGAACGGGGCTTCACAGATGGCAGAGTCAACGGCAGGATCCGGCACGGAGACGGACGGCATGACGCCGGTCAAACCCGTCGAGGCGGAACTGCTCGTGGTGACCGGGATGTCGGGTGCAGGCCGGAGCACAGCATCGGACGCGCTGGAGGACCACGGCTGGTACGTCGTGGAGAACCTTCCCCCGCAGATGCTCGGCACCCTGGCCGAACTCGTCTCCCATGCGCCCGGCTCCATTTCCAAGCTCGCCGTCGTGATGGATGTCCGCAGCAAGGATCTCTTCGCGGACATCCGCGCCGCCCTCCGCAACCTTGAGGCCAGCGGCGTCACCTTCCGCGTACTCTTCCTCGACGCGAACGACGACGTCCTGGTGCGCCGTTTCGAACAGGGCCGGCGGCCGCACCCGCTGCAGGGCGGCGGCAGGATCCTCGACGGGATCGCCGCCGAACGCGAGCTGCTGCACGAGCTCCGGACCTCCTCGGACATCGTGCTGGACACCTCGGCCCTGAACGTGCACGGACTGGCCACCGCGATCACGGAGCTGTTCAGCGAAACCGGCCCCGTCGCGCTGCGCCTGAACGTCATGAGCTTCGGTTTCAAGTACGGCCTTCCCGTGGACGCCAACTTCGTCGCGGATGCCCGCTTCATCCCCAACCCGCACTGGGTCCCGGCGCTGCGCCCGCACACCGGCCTGGATCAGGACGTGAGCGACTACGTGCTCGAGGCCCAGGGGGTCAGCAGCTTCGTCGAGCGCTACGTCCTGGCCCTGGAACCGGTCCTGGACGGCTACCGGCGAGAGAACAAGCACTACGCAACGATCGCCATCGGCTGCACCGGCGGGAAGCACCGCTCGGTCGCGGTCGCCGTCGAGCTCTCCCGCCGGCTCGCGCAGTATCCGCGCGTCACCGTGACCACGACGCACCGGGACCTGGGCCGAGAATAATGGCGCTGCTCACCGGGCCCCTGCCGCTCGTCCCGCCGGCCAGCGCCGCCTTCGCCAGCCAGCAGGACAAGGGCCCCTCTGTGGTGGCCCTCGGCGGCGGCCATGGCCTGTCCGCTTCGCTGTCCGCCCTGCGCCTGCTCACCTCCGAACTGACCGCCATCGTCACAGTGGCGGACGACGGCGGCTCCTCGGGGCGGCTGCGCGAGGAGTACGGCGTCCTCCCGCCCGGAGACCTCCGGATGGCACTGTCGGCGCTGTGCGACGACACCGACTGGGGCCGCACCTGGCGTGACGTCATGCAGCACCGCTTCGTGCCGGGCAAGGGCCGCGGCGGTTCGCTCGACGAACACGCCATGGGCAACCTGCTGATCGTGACTCTCTGGGAGCTCCTCGGCGATACGGTGGCCGGCCTCAAGTGGGCGGGTGCCCTGCTGGGCGCCCGCGGCGAGGTCCTGCCGATGTCGAGCGTGCCGCTCACCATCGAAGGCCAGGTCCGCGTCACCGCGCCGGACGGCACCTCGGTGTTGCAGACCCTCACCGGGCAGGCGAAATGCGCTGTGGCCGGGTCGCTGGAGCGGGTCCGCCTGCTGCCCGAGGACGCCCCGGCCTGCATCGAGGCCCTCACCGCCATTGAACTGGCGGACTGGGTGATCCTGGGCCCGGGGTCCTGGTACACCTCGGTGCTGCCGCACCTGCTGCTGCCGGAAATGCGGGAAGCGCTGTGCGACACCGCGGCCCGCCGCTGCCTCACCATGAACCTGGCCACGGACACCAAGGAAACCCTGGGGATGACCGCCGCCGACCACCTGCGCGTGCTGCGCCAGTACGCCCCGGAGTTCACGATCGACGTCGTCCTGGCCGATCCGGCGTCGGTCCCGGACCTCCGCGCGTTCGAACGGGCGGCCGGGATGCTGGGTGCCGAGGTGGTGTTGGGTAAAGTGGGGGCGTCGAGCCGCCGGCCGATCCACGACCCGCTGCGTCTGGCAACGGCGTACCACGACATTTTCGGGAACAGTTAGGAAAGGTGCCATGGCACTGACAGCATCAGTCAAGGAAGAACTTTCCCGGCTGGACATCAAGAAGTCCTCGGTCCGTAAGGCTGAAGTGTCGGCTATGCTCCGCTTCGCCGGCGGACTGCACATCATCTCCGGCCGGATCGTGATCGAGGCTGAAGTCGACCTCGCCTCAACCGCCCGGCGGCTGCGCGCGGCCATCGCCGAGGTCTACGGGCATCAGAGTGAAATCATCGTCGTCTCCGGCGGGGGACTGCGCCGCGGCAGCCGCTACGTGGTCCGGGTGGTGCGCGACGGCGAGGCCCTGGCCCGCCAGACCGGCCTCCTTGACGCCCGCGGACGCCCGGTCCGCGGCCTCCCCTCGGTGGTGGTGAACGGTTCCGCCTCCGACGCCGAGGCAGTGTGGCGCGGGGCGTTCCTCGTCCATGGTTCCCTCACCGAACCCGGACGCTCCTCCGCCATGGAGGTCACCTGCCCCGGACCGGAATCGGCACTGGCCCTCGTCGGCGCGGCGCGCCGCCTCGGCATCCAGGCCAAGGCCCGCGAGGTCAGGGGAGTGGACCGCGTCGTGATCCGCGACGGCGACACCATCGCCGCGCTGCTGACCCGGATGGGCGCGCACGACGCCCTGATGGTCTGGGAGGAACGCCGGATGCGCAAGGAAGTCCGGGCCACCGCCAACAGGCTGGCCAACTTCGACGACGCCAACTTGCGCCGCTCGGCGCAGGCCGCCGTGGCCGCGGGAGCCCGCGTGGACCGTGCCCTGGAGATCCTTGGCGACGACGTCCCGGAGCATCTCAAGTACGCGGGCGAACTGCGCGTGGCGCACAAACAGGCCAGCCTGGACGAGCTCGGCAGGATTGCCGATCCCGTGATGACGAAGGACGCCATGGCCGGCCGGATCCGGCGGCTCCTGGCCATGGCGGACAAACGGGCCCAGGACCTTGGCATCCCCGGTACGGAGGCCAATGTGACTCCGGACATGCTGGACGAGTAGCCTCTCCCCAGAAACAATTGCCGAATCAGATCCAGACGGTGGAAATACCTCAGCGACGCCGGAGGTTATGCGCACCGGATTCCGGATTCACCACAACCGTCCGGGTGCCATACCATCCGGGTGCACCATCCGAGAGTTACCGAACCGGACAACCCGTCCACGACATTGGAGGATTTTTGTGACCGAGTACGTACTGCCCGAACTCAGCTATGACTATGCAGCGCTGGAGCCCCACATTTCCGCGAGGATCATGGAGCTGCACCACAGCAAGCACCATGCCGCCTACGTGACGGGCGCCAACAACGCCCTGGCCCAGCTCGCCGAAGCGCGCGAGAAGGGCGACTTCGCCAACATCAACCGGCTGTCCAAGGACCTCGCCTTCCACACCGGCGGCCACATCAACCACTCCGTGTTCTGGAACAACCTCTCACCCGACGGCGGCGACAAGCCCGAGGGCGAGCTCGCGGCCGCCATCGACGACGCGTTCGGCTCCTTTGACGCCTTCCGCGCCCAGTTCAGCGCGGCGGCCCTTGGCCTGCAGGGCTCCGGCTGGGGTTTCCTCGCCTACGAGCCGATCGGCGGCAACCTCGTGATCGAGCAGCTCTACGACCAGCAGGGCAACGTCGCGCTGGGCACCACCCCGCTGCTGATGCTGGACATGTGGGAGCACGCCTTCTACCTGGACTACGTCAACGTCAAGGCCGACTATGTCAAGGCCTTCTGGAACATCGTCAACTGGGCCGACGTCGCCAAGCGCTTCGATGCGGCCCGCAGGAACGCCACCGGGCTCATTACCCTCTAAGGGTGTTGTAGTGCACATCCGTTTGTAACAAAGCTCACATTTCGCGCCGTTGGGGCCGAATCGTGGACGGCCTGCCCCCGCACTTGCGGGGGCAGGCTTAGTTAAACGTAAGATAGGTCACGGAAGGCGGTTAGCCTTCAGCAATGTGGCTGGTCGCCCTCCGATCTGGTAATCATCTCTGCCCAATGGCGTGCGGGATCTGTTAGTTGGCTTGAACGCCCGACTCAACTAGTCGTGCTTGCAAAAGCACCAAGGAGACTGAAAACGTGACCACCCGTATTGGTATCAACGGCTTCGGCCGCATCGGCCGCAACTACTTCCGCGCCGCCCTGGCCCAGGGGGCAGACCTGGAGATCGTTGCCGTCAACGACCTCACCAGCCCGGAAGCCCTCGCCCACCTGCTCAAGTACGACTCCGTCGGCGGGCGCCTGCAGGAGACCATCGAGGTCAAGGACGGCAACATCGTCGTCGACGGCAACATCATCAAGGTCCTCGCCGAGCGCGATCCGGCGAAGCTGCCCTGGGGCGAGCTGGGCGTCGACATCGTCATCGAGTCCACCGGCTTCTTCACCAAGGCCTCGGACGCGCAGAAGCACATCGACGCCGGCGCCAGGAAGGTCCTGATCTCCGCTCCCGCCTCGGATGAGGACATCACGATCGTGATGGGCGTCAACCACGAGCTCTACGACCCGGCAGCGCACCACATCATCTCCAACGCGTCCTGCACCACCAACTGCCTCGGCCCGCTGGCCAAGGTCATCAACGACTCGTTCGGCATCGAACGCGGCCTGATGACCACCATCCACGCCTACACCGCCGACCAGAACCTGCAGGACGGCCCGCACAAGGACCTCCGCCGCGCCCGCGCCGCCGCCATCAACATGGTCCCCACCTCGACGGGTGCGGCCAAGGCAATCGGCCTGGTCCTGCCGGAGCTCAAGGGCAAACTCGACGGCTACGCCATCCGAGTCCCGGTCCCGACCGGTTCGGCCACGGACCTGACAGTCACCGTGTCCCGCGAAACCACGGTCGCGGAAGTCAACGCCGCCCTCAAGGCCGCTTCCGAATCCGAGGCGCTCCAGGGCCTGCTGACCTACACCGACGAGCCGATCGTCTCCTCGGACATCGTCGGCGACCCGGCGTCGTCGATCTTCGACTCCGGCCTGACCAAGGTGATCGGCAACCAGGTCAAGGTTGTTGCCTGGTATGACAACGAATGGGGCTACTCGAACCGCCTCGTGGACCTCACGGAGCTTGTCGCAGCCAAGCTGGGCTAGGGTAAGACACATGACATTCCACACCCTCAACGAACTGATCGCTGATGGTGTCCGCGGGCGGTACGTTCTGGTCAGAAGTGACCTGAACGTGCCGCTCGACGGCTCTACAGTGACTGACGACGGCCGCATCAAGGCCTCCCTGCCAGTGCTGGAGAAGCTCACGGACGCCGGTGCCCGCGTGCTGGTCACGGCACACCTCGGCCGCCCCAAGGGCGCCCCGGAAGAGAAGTACTCGCTGAAGCCCGCCGTGTCGCGCCTGGCCGAGCTTGCCTCGTTCAAGGTCTCCCTCGCGCAAGACACGGTCGGCGGCTCGGCGAAGGAACTCGCCGCGGCGCTGCAGGACGGCGAAGCCCTCGTGCTGGAGAACGTGCGCTTCGACGCCCGCGAAACGTCCAAGGACGACGCCGGGCGCGGCGCCTTCGCGGACGAGCTGGTGGCCCTCACCGGAGCCAGTGGCGCCTTCGTGGACGATGCCTTCGGCGCCGTGCACCGCAAGCATGCCAGCGTGTACGACGTCGCGGCCCGGCTCCCGTCCTACCAGGGCGACCTGGTCCGCACGGAGGTCGAGGTGCTTCGCAAGCTCACCACCGACACCCAGCGCCCCTACGTGGTGGTGCTCGGCGGCTCCAAGGTCTCGGACAAGCTCGCCGTGATCGACAACCTGATCGGCAAGGCGGACACCATCCTGGTCGGCGGCGGCATGCTGTTCACCTTCCTCGCCGCGGCGGGCCACAAGGTGGCCGGCAGCCTGCTGGAAGAGGACCAGATCCCGGTCGTCCAGGACTACCTCAAGCGCGCCGCGGACGCCGGAACCGATTTCGTGGTCCCCACCGACGTTGTGGTGGCCAGCAAGTTCGCCGCCGACGCCGAGCACGAGACGGTCCGCGCGGAGGCGATCGAGGACAGCAGCTTCGGCGCCCAGGGCATCGGCCTGGACATCGGACCCGAGTCGGCAGCCGCCTTCGCGGAACGGATCAAGGGCGCCAGGACGGTGTTCTGGAACGGTCCGATGGGCGTCTTCGAGTTCCCGGCGTTCGCGGCCGGCACCCGGGCGATTGCCCGGTCGCTGACGGAGACGGAGGCGTTCACGGTCGTCGGCGGCGGCGACTCCGCCGCGGCAGTCCGGACCCTCGGCTTCGCCGATGACCAGTTCGGCCACATTTCCACCGGTGGCGGCGCCAGCCTGGAATACCTTGAAGGCAAGGAACTCCCCGGACTGACCGTCCTGGACCGCTAAGCAATCCAGCCGGCGGCGCGCCCGTCCCGCACAACGCGGGTCCGCAACTATTCGGGCGCGCTGCCGGCTGCTTCCCTGACTGATTCTTTCGATCCGCCTCTTTCGATCCGCACCTCTTTGGAGACCATGTGACAACGTCAACCAACGGCACGTTTGACCGCACGCCCCTCATCGCCGGCAACTGGAAGATGAACATGGACCATGTCCAGGGCATCACCCTCCTGCAGAAGCTGGCCTGGACCTTGTCCGACGCCAAGCACGACTACAGCCGGGTGGAGGTTGCCGTCTTCCCGCCGTTCACGGACCTCCGCGGCGTCCAGACCCTCGTCCAGGGCGATGAGCTGGAGCTTGTCTACGGCGGCCAGGATCTCTCCCCGTCCGACTCCGGCGCGTACACCGGAGACATCTCCGGGCAGTTCCTCGCCAAGCTCGGCTGCCAGTACGTCCTCGTCGGCCACAGCGAACGCCGCACCCACCACCACGAGTCCGATGAGCTGCTCAACGCCAAGACCAAGGCCGCCTTCCGCCACGGCCTCACGCCCGTGCTCTGCGTCGGCGAAGGCCTCGAAGTCCGGCAGGCGGGCACCCACGTCGAGCACAGCCTCACCCAGCTCCGCGCCGGCGTCGAAGGCCTCACGCCGGAGCAGGCCGCCGAGCTCGTGGTCGCCTATGAGCCGGTCTGGGCCATCGGAACCGGCGAGGTCGCCGGACCCGGGGATGCCCAGGAATTGTGCGCCGCCATCCGGGCCGAGCTGTCCACCCTCTTCGGTGCGGACGTCGCCGCCAAGGCCCGGCTGCTCTACGGCGGCTCGGTCAAGGCCAACAACGCGGCGTCCATCCTCAAGGAACGCGACGTGGACGGATTGCTTGTCGGCGGTGCCAGCCTGGATGCTGCCGAGTTTGCTAATATTGTGAGGTTCGAGAGTCACCTGCTGACGGATTAGTCCGGACACAGGTTTGGCCCCCGCAATCCAATTCTTCTGAAAGGCCGTCGTGGACGTTCTTCATGTCATTCTGCAGGTGCTTCTGGGCATCACCAGCCTCCTGCTGACCTTGCTCATCCTGCTCCATAAGGGACGTGGAGGCGGTCTGTCCGACATGTTCGGTGGCGGCATGAGCTCGGGACTCAGCTCCTCCGGCGTTGCCGAGCGGAACCTCAACCGCTTCACGATCATCCTGGGTGTCACCTGGGGCGTCGTGATCATCGCCCTCGGGCTGTTGATGCGGTTCAGCACCGGAGCCGACTCCTAGGACTCCGCGGAAAATCTTCATATGGGGCCCTTATGGCCCTCCCGGCATCGGGAACTCCGAACTACACTGTCGCTGGTTGTATGCACGTTCCAACAGTCCAGTAGCCAGGAGTTCCCGATGCTGCATTCTGCTTCCGGATTCAAGGGCATCCGTGTAGGAGCCACCGAAGGGGCCACACCCCGCCACGAGCCACTGGACGGGGCTGGCGTACGCCAGCCCCGTATCCGCGTCTCCTATGTGTGCGCCAAGGGACACGAGACCGCCCTGGTGTTCGCCCAGCTTCCCGAAGACCAGATCCCCGGGGTCTGGGACTGCCGCCGCTGCGGCGGCACGTCGACCCGGGACGAGGCGCAGTTCGCGCTCGAGGACACCCCAGTCGAAGGCTTCAAAAGCCACTTGGAATACGTTAAGGAACGGCGCTCCAGCCAGGACGCCGAAGACGTGCTGGCCGGAGCGCTCGAGAGGCTACGAGCCGGACAGGCCCTTCCGGATTAGCTGCTCCGGGACCCGGGCCGCCGCGTTTTCGTCGATCAGCCACAGAGTCTTCTCGCGTCCCCGGGGGCCGGCCGCCGGAACCTGGACCGGGTTGGCGCCGGCGAGTGCCAGTCCCACGGCTCCGGCCTTGTCCTCGCCCGCCACCACCATCCACACCTCCGAGGCCGTATTGATCGCCGGCAAGGTGAGGGAAACCCTGGCCGGCGGCGGCTTGGGCGAATTGCGCACCCCCACCACCGAGAGCTCCTTCTCACGGATGCCTGCCTGCTCCGGGAACAGCGACGCCACATGGGCATCAGGCCCCACACCGAGCAGGACGACGTCGAAGCGGGGGAGCATGCGGGGGTCGTCCGGGCGCTCATCCGACATGTCGGCGGCATGTTCGGCCGCCGCCGCCTCGGCCAGCCGCCGGGCGTAGTCTTCAGCGGCCTCCTCGGGGGTGCCGAAGTCCCCCGCGGCGCCCGGAACGTGCACCCGGGCCGGGTCCACCGGAATGTGCGAGAGCAGCGCCTCATGCGCCTGGCGCGCGTTGCGCTCGGCGTCGTCGGCGGCGACGAAGCGTTCGTCACCCCACCAGAAATTGACCTTGGACCAGTCGACGGCCGGGGCCGCGGGCGACTCCGCGACAGCCTTGAGTGAACCGATCCCCATCGAGCCCCCGGTAAGCACCACCGTCGCCTCGCCGTGTTTGTCCTGGATATCCACAAGCTTGGTGATCAGGCGGGCCGCGATCGCAGCCATCAGGACGGTCGAGTCGGGATGGATGCTTACTCTGGGGTCAGCGCTCACTGGGACGGACACTCCTTAGATTGGTACGTGGCAGTCCAATAGTAATCACTTCGCCGAATACTTCGTCCGGATCGAGGCGGCGGAGCTCTTCGGCCAGGCAGTCCTTGAGGTTCCGGCGCGGCAGCGAGATGCGCTGCGCGGGCTGGCCGGGCTGGGTCAGTTCGGCGATGGTGAGGCCGGGCCGGAATAACTGGACATCGCCGCCGGTCCGGGTCAGCCGGACCCGCCGGATGCCGGTGCCTGCAGGATCCGCCACGATCGTGACCGGTGCGTCCAGCGCGAGGGTAAGCCACGCGGCGAGCAGGATGGTGCTGGGGGAGTCCGAGGCACCCTCGACGGCGACAGCCGTCACGGGGGAATCGTCGACCTGGTCCAGCACCGCGGCCAGCTGGATCCGCCAGTTGGTGAGGCGGGTCCAGGCAAGGTCCGTGTCGCCGGCCTTGTAGGTCCGGCGGATGTTGTCCAGGGCACGCTGCGGATCGGCCTCGTTGGCCGAGTCCGTGATCCGGCGGTGCGCGATCCGCCCGATGGACGTCTCGCAGGCGTTCTTCGGGGCACCGTGCGGCCACCAGGCCACAATCGGCGCGTCCGGCAGCAGCAGGGCCGCCACGAGCGACTCGCTTTCCTCGGCGAGTTCGCCGTAGCCGCGGAGCAGGATCACCTCGGAGGCGCCCGCGTCGCCGCCGACCCGGATCTGCGCATCAAGCCTCGTCGGCGCGGAGGCCCCGGCGTCCGCCAGCACGATGATCCGGCAGGGGTGCTCCCGGCTGGCCTCGTTGGCGGCCTCGATCGCCTCCTCCTCCAGCCCGGACTTGGTGACGACCACGAGGGTGAGCACGCGGCCCAGGGCAATCACGCCGCCCTGCTCGCGCAAGGCCATGATCTTCTTGGAGATCTTGGAGGTGGTGGTGTCGGGAAGATCTACGATCATGGCCTTCTCCAGGTTCGTCCGTCGCGGGCAAGCAGCTCATCGGCCGAGGCGGGGCCCCAGCTTCCGGGCGCGTAGGGCTCGGGCTGTTCATCGAGGCTGGCCCAGTAGTCCTCGAACGGGTCCAGGATCTTCCAGGACAGCTCGACTTCCTGGTGCCGGGGGAACAGCGGCGGTTCACCGAGCAGCACATCGAGGATGAGCCGCTCGTAGGCCTCCGGGCTGGATTCCGTGAAGGAGTGGCCGTAGCCGAAGTCCATCGTGACGTCGCGGACTTCCATCTGTGTGCCGGGGACCTTGGAACCGAAGCGGATGGTGGCGCCCTCGTCCGGCTGGACCCGGATCACGACGGCGTTCTGGCCGAAGTCGTCCTCGCCGTGGTCGGTGAACAGCAGGTTCGGGGCCCGCTTGAGCACGACGGCGATCTCGGTCACCCGGCGCCCCAGCCGCTTGCCGGCCCGCAGGTAGAACGGCACGCCGGACCAGCGGCGGGTGTTGATGTCCACCCGGATCGCGGCGAAGGTCTCCGTCTTGGAGTCTTCCGGGATCCCGTCCTCCGCCAGGTAGCCGACGACCTTCTCGCCGCCCTGCCAGCCGCCGGTGAACTGCCCGCGGGCCGAGTGCGTGGAGAGGTCCTCCGGCAGCCGGACTGCGGCGAGGACCTTTTCCTTCTCGGCGCGGAGGTCGTCGGCGTTGAAGGAGATCGGCTCCTCCATCGCGGTCAGGGCCAGCAGCTGCAGCAGGTGGTTCTGGATGACGTCACGGGCCGCGCCGACGCCGTCGTAGTAGCCTGCCCGGCCGCCGGTGCCGATGTCCTCGGCCATGGTGATCTGGACGTGGTCCACGTAGTTGGCGTTCCACAGCGGCTCGAACAGCTGGTTGGCGAAGCGCAGCGCCAGGATGTTCTGCACCGTCTCCTTGCCCAGGTAGTGGTCGATCCGGAAGACCGCGTCCGGCGGAAAGACCGACTCGACGATGTCGTTCAGCTGCCGGGCCGATTCGAGGTCATGCCCGAACGGCTTCTCGATCACGACGCGGCGCCAGTTGTCACCCTCGGCCTCGGCCAGGCCGTGCTTGGACAGCTGCCGGCAGACCAGTTCGAAAGCTTTGGGCGGAATCGACAGGTAGAACGCATGGTTTCCCCGCGTGCCGCGCTGCTCATCCAGCTCATCGATCGTGGCGCTGAGCCGCTCGAACGCCTCGTCGTCGTCGAACTCGCCCTGCACGAAGCGGATCCCCTCGGAGAGCTGCTTCCACACGATCTCATCGAACGGCGTCCGGGCGTAGGCCTTGACCGCGGCCTTGACCTCCGCAGCGAAGTCCTCGTTGTCCCACTGGCGCCGGGCGAAGCCGACGAGGGCGAAGCTCGGCGGGAGCAGCCCGCGGTTGGCCAGATCGTACACGGCCGGCATGAGCTTCTTGCGGGCGAGGTCCCCCGTGACACCGAAAAGGACCAGCGACGACGGTCCGGCAATACGGTTCAGCCGGCGGTCCCGCGGGTCCCGGAGCGGGTTGCGCCCCCGGCCCGTGGACCTCCGGCCGTCGGTCATTGTTTCTGGCATGGTTGTGTGGGTGCCTTAGCTTTTGGTGGAGGGGGCTGCCTGGCCGGCCAGGGCCGAAACCAGGTCCTGCAGCTGCCGGACGCCCGCGGCGCGGTCCGTGAGGTGGAGGCGCAGGACCGGGCGGCCGTGTCCGGACAGGACCTGGGCGTCCCCGGCGGCCTGCGCGGAGATCAGCTCACCGAAGGTGAAGGGACGGTCCGGGATGGCGAGGTCGGTGGCGGACGCCGCCGTCACCTGGAGGAACACACCGATGGCGGGTCCGCCCTTGTGGAACTGGCCGGTGGAGTGCAGGAACCGCGGGCCCCAGCCGAAAGTGACGGGACGGCCGCTGAGCGCCGCCAGCTGGTCCCGGACACCCTCGAGAGGCGCGTAGGCGAGCCGGTCGAAGTAGGCCTGGACGCTCAAGTAGCCGTCCGGGCCAAGCTCGTCGAGCAGCGCGCTGACCGCTTCGGCCGCCGTGCCGGCACCGCCAAGCCATTCCCCGCCGCGGACCTCGATGGCACCGTCGGTGAAGCTGGCCGGCGTCGGTTCCGGCTGGGCATCCAGGAGGCCGCGGGCAGCCACCTTCGCGGTTTCGACGTCGGGCTGGTCAAAGGGGTTGATGCCGAGCAGGCGGCCTGCCACGGCGGTGGCGAATTCCCAGGCCATCATCTGGGTCGGGAGCCCGCCCGCGATGGCCACTTCATTTTCGCCGAGTTCGACGTCGGCATCCACCGCAACAAGGCGGATCACCAGGACATCCGGGGCACCGAGGGTGGCCTCGGGCGACTTCGGTCCTGCCACGACCGGCAGCACGCCGGTGCCGAGCTTGCCGGTGGATTCGGCGATGAGCTGTTCGGCCCAGTCGGCGAAACCAGCGATCCCGGAACCGTCCTCGGCGATGACGATCTTGTTGCGCAGCGGGTTGGTGCCGCCCAGCGCCGCGGCGAGGGCGAGGCCCATGTTCTCCTCCGAGTCATCGTTCAGGACTTCCGCGGCTTCCTCGGCCTCGTCCAGGAATGCCTGGATGTCCACGCCGGCCAGGCCGCAGGGCACCAGTCCGAACGCGGTGAGGGCCGAGTAGCGTCCGCCGACGTTCGGATCCGCATTGAAGACGGCGCGGTAGCCGGCCTCGCGGGCGGATTTGTCCAGCGGGGATCCGGGATCGGTGACGATGATGATCCGGCTCTTGGCGTCGATGCCGGCCTCGGTGAAGGCGTGTTCGAAAATCCGGCGCTGCGAGTCTGTTTCCAGGGTGGAGCCGGACTTCGAGGACACCACGATCGCGGTTTCGCCCAAACGGTCCGCCAGGGCGGCCGAAACCTGTTCGGGATCGGTGCTGTCCAGCACGGTCAGCTCGACGCCGGCGGTCCCGGCGATGACCTCGGGGGCCAACGAGGAACCGCCCATGCCGCACAGCACGATCCGGCTGACGCCCTCGGCGCGGAGCGCGTCGCGGAGCGCAAGGATGTCCGCGACGAGCGGCTGCGAGACGGTGGCCGCCTCAACCCAGCCGAGCCGGACGGAAGCCTCGGCCTCGGCGTCGGGACCCCACAGGGTGGCGTCCTTGGCGAAGATCCGGGTGGCGATCTTGTCTTCCAGCAGGGCCGGGAGGTGCTGTTCGTGGGCCTGACGGGCAGCGCCCGTGGCGTCGTAGCTGAGAGTCGTCATGGTGGACTATGCGTCTTTCCGTGCAGCGGCCAGGGCCGCCTCGACGTCGCCAAGCAGTTCCTTCCAGCTGGCCACGAACTTGTCGAGGCCTTCGGACTCGAGCAACGCGACAACCTCGTTGTAGGAGACGCCGAGCGCTTCCAGGGCGTCGAGTGTCGCGTTCGCTTCCTGGTAGGTGCCGGTGACGGTGTCTCCGGTAACCACGCCGTGGTCGAAGGTGGCGTTGAGCGTCTTCTCCGGCATGGTGTTCACGACGCCGGGAGCGACGAGCTCCGTGACGTAGAGGGTGTCCGGGTAGGCCGGGTCCTTCACGCCGGTGGAGGCCCACAGCGGGCGCTGGGGGAGGGCGCCGGCGTCGGCCAGGAGCGCCCAGCGTTCGGTGGAGAAGAGTTCCTCGTAGACCTGGTAGGCAAGGCGGGCGTTGGCCACGCCGGCCTTGCCCTTCAGGGCGCGCGCTTCGTCGGTGCCGATCGCGTCGAGGCGCTTGTCGATTTCGGTGTCCACTCGGGAGACGAAGAAGGATGCCACGGAGTGGATCTTGGAGAGGTCGTGGCCGTTCTCCTTGGCCTGCTCGAGGCCGCTCTGGAAGGCGTTGATGACGGCGCGGTAGCGCTCGAGGGAGAAGATCAAGGTCACGTTCACGCTGATGCCGGCCGCGAGGGTTGCCGTGATGGCCTCCAGGCCTTCGAGCGTGGCGGGGATCTTGATGAAGACGTTTTCCTTGTTGACCTGGCCGTAGAGCTCCTTGGCCTCAACGATGGTGCCGGCGGTGTCCCAGGCCAGGCGGGGATCCACCTCGATGGAGACGCGGCCGTCGACGCCCTTGGTGGCGGCGGCCACCGGTGCGAAGAGGTCACAGGCGTCGGCGACGTCGGTCGTGGTGATCGCGAAGACGGTCTCCTCGACGCTGGCGCCGGCTGCCGCCTGGGCGGCGATGACGGCGTCGTAGTCGTGGCCGGTGGTGATGGCGGCGTGGAAGATGCTCGGGTTCGTGGTGACCCCGACGACGTTCTTCTCTTCGATGAGCTGGCGCAGGCTGCCGGTGGCGAGGCGACTGCGGGAGAGGTCGTCGAGCCAGATGGAGACGCCGGCGTCGGAGAGCTGCTGGGTGGGGGTGGAGCTGGGGCTGGTAGTCATGTTTAACTCCTGAAAGTCTGGGGCCGGATTGCTGCGGCCCGGAAAGCGTGGTTTTGAATCAGGCGGTGAGGCCGGCCAGGGAATCCCTGGCGGCCGCGGTGACGGCTTCGGCAGTGATGCCGAATTCCTGGAAGAGGCGCTTGTAGTCGGCGGAGGCGCCGAAGTGCTCGAGGGAGATGGAACGGCCGGCGTCGCCGACGAATTCCTTCCAGCCCAGCGCGAGTCCGGCTTCGACCGAGACGCGTGCCTTGACTGCAGCGGGCAGGACCGCTTCACGGTACGCGGCGTCCTGCTGGTTGAACCATTCCACGCAGGGCATGGAGACGACGCGGGTGGGGATGCCTTCGGCCTGGAGGGCTTCGCGGGCATTGACAGCGAGCTGGACCTCGGAGCCGGTGCCGATCAGGATGACCTTCGGCGCCGCGGTGGCGCCGTTGGCGGAAGCTTCGGCCAGCACGTAGCCGCCCTTGGCGACGCCGGCGGTGGAGCCGAAGGTGTCGCCCTCCGCTTCGCCGGTGCCGCGGGCGTAGGTCGGGATGTTCTGCCGGGTCAACACGATCCCGGCGGGGTTCCCGTGGTTTTCCAGCATGATCTTCCAGGCCGCTGCGACCTCGTTCGCATCTCCCGGGCGGACGACGTCCAGGCCCGGGATGGCCCGGAGCGAGGCGAGCTGCTCCACCGGCTGGTGGGTGGGTCCGTCTTCGCCCAGGCCGATCGAGTCGTGGGTCCAGACGTAGAGCGACGGGACGCCCATCAGGGCACCGAGCCGGATCGCCGGGCGCTGGTAGTCGCTGAAGATCAGGAAGGTGCCCGAGAACGCCCGGGTGCGCCCGTGCAGGGAAATGCCGTTCACGATCGACGCGGCGGCGTGCTCGCGGATGCCGAAGTGCAGGACCCGGCCGTAGGGGTTGCCCTTCCACGCCTCGGTCTGCCGGGAGGAGGGGATGAACGAGGGCGAGCCTTCGATTGTGGTGTTGTTCGACTCCGCGAGGTCCGCGGAGCCGCCCCACAGTTCCGGCATGACCGGGCCGATCGCGTTCAGGACCTTGCCGGACGCGGCGCGGGTGGAGACGTCCTTGCCTGCTTCGAAGACCGGGAGGGCCGCGTCGAGTTCGGCCGGAAGCTTGCGGGCCTCGATGCGCTCCAGGAGCGCGGCGCCCTCGGGGTTGCCGGCCTGCCAGGCCTCGAACGCGTCCTGCCATGCGTTGCGGGCCGCGGCGCCGCGGTCGGCAGCTTTCCGGGTGTGGGCGAGGACGTCGTCGTCGACCTGGAAGGAACGCTCCGGATCGAAGCCGAGGACCTTTTTCAGGCCTGCGACTTCCTCGGCGCCCAGGGCGGAGCCGTGGATCTTGCCGGTGTTCTGCTTCTTGGGGGCCGGGTAGCCGATGATGGTGCGCAGCGAGATGATGGACGGCTTGGAGGTCTCGGACTTCGCGGCGAGCAGCGCGGCGTGGAGTTCCTGCACGTCCTCGACGTATTCGCCGGTCCGGGTCCAGTCGACGCGCTGGACGTGCCAGCCGTAGGCCTCGTAACGCTTCAGGACGTCCTCGGTGAACGCCACATCGGTGTCGTCCTCAATGGAGATGTGGTTCTCGTCGTAGATCACCACGAGGCTGCCGAGTTCCTGGTGCCCGGCCAGCGAGGACGCCTCGGAGGTGACACCTTCCTGCAGGTCGCCGTCGGACGCGATCACCCAGATCGTGTGGTCGAACGGGCTGGCGCCCTCGGCGGCGTCGGCGTCGAAGAGGCCGCGCATCCGGCGCTGGGAGTACGCGAAACCGACCGCGGACGCGAGGCCCTGGCCCAGCGGGCCGGTGGTGATCTCGACGCCGGCGGTGTGCTTGTATTCCGGGTGGCCCGGGGTCAGCGAGCCCCAGGTCCGCAGCGCCTGCAGGTCCTTCAGCTCCAGGCCGTAGCCGGAGAGGAACAGCTGGATGTACAGGGTCAGGGAGGTGTGGCCGGGGGAGAGGACGAAACGGTCCCGTCCCAGCCAGTCCGGGTTCTTCGGGTCGTGCCGCATCAGCTTCTGGAACAGCAGGTACGCGGCCGGAGCCAGACTCATCGCGGTCCCCGGGTGGCCGTTACCGACCTTCTCCACGGCGTCCGCAGCGAGAACGCGGACAGTGTCCACCGCACGCTGGTCCAAGCTGGTCCATGACAGTTCTTGCTCTTCCAAATGTGGCACGAAAACCGGGCCCCTCTCTGTGCTGACGGCGGGTGGAATGGTCAGTCCCGTCCGGGCACAGTTCGGTGCCCGCTGCGGTACGTCCCAGCCGTTCACCATCGAAACGTTGATCTATCTTCAGTCGCGCCGGCAACTGCACGTGTCCGGACACAGTTACGTCTCTGGCGGCTATCGCCCGTGCGCGCTGATCTGCAGATAGCTTAGCCCTATTCCACCTGTCGGGTGGCGTATATCTCACCAATTGGACCGGATTTGTCGCTTATATGAATCACCGCCCGGCGCCGCGGCGGTGAGCCCGCGTTAACCTGTTCGAATCACGGCGGTGTTCCGGCGGCTTCATCACGGCAACTTCATGACGGCAACCCGGGACCCCGACGTCGGCGGGTCACGGTATGATGGTGCGTGGCTACCAACGGGGGGCGAGGACACGCCCGTACGCGGTGCGCGGACCCCCTCCAGCAACGCGCCGGATTCAAGGCGCACTGCGAAAACCAGCCCGACTGAACAGCCAGACAGAACAGAGTGACTGCCACCGTGAGCACAATCGATACGCCGCTGAACGCCTCCACGATCCCCGGAAAGATCGGCTTCTCCCGCAAAGCCAAGGCATACTTGGCGCTCACGAAGCCCCGCGTCATCGAGCTTCTGCTCGTGAGCACGCTGCCGACCATGATCTACGCCCAACGCGGGTTCCCGTCAATCGGTCTGATCCTGGCAACGCTCGTGGGCGGCGCCTTCGCGGCAGGCAGTGCCGGTGCCTTCAACTGTTACATCGACCGCGACATTGACAAGCTCATGCACCGCACGGAGAAACGGCCGCTGGTCACGGGCGAAGTGACGCCGCGCGAGGCGCTCGTCTTCTCCTGGCTCCTGGGCGCGGCGGCGATTGCCATTCTCTGGTTCGGAGCCAACCCCCTCGCTGCGTGGCTCGGCCTTGGCGCCATCGTCTTCTATGTGGTCATCTACACGATGATCCTCAAGCGCCGCACCGCGCAGAACATCGTCTGGGGCGGGGCTGCGGGCTGTTTCCCGGTGCTGATTGCCTGGGCCGCCGTGACCAACACGGTGGAGTGGCCCGCCGTCGTCCTCTTCATGGTGATCTTCCTCTGGACCCCGCCGCACTACTGGCCGCTGTCCATGCGCTACGGCGAGGACTACCGTAACGCCAACGTGCCGATGCTCGGTGCCATCGCCGGCGCCAAGGTGGTCTCGGTGCAGGTTGTCCTGTACGCGTGGGCCATGGTCGTCTGTTCGCTGCTGATGGTTCCGGCCGGTGGCGCAGGCTGGGTCTACACCGTCACCGCCGTCGTCGCGGGTGCCTGGTTCCTGTACGAATCGCACGCGCTGTACAAGCGGGCGCAGGGCGGGGACGTTTCCAACAAGGGCGCCATGAAGGTCTTCCACGGCTCGATCAGCTACCTGAGCCTGCTCTTCATCGCCCTGGCCGTAGATCCGTTCGTCGGTTCCGCCATCGTCGGCGGCTAGCACTTTTCCCCTGGCCACCATCGCAGGCTGCTCCTGGATGGAGGTTCATCTGCGGGCGACCGACACAGGCAGCACCGAACTGCGGAGGCACATGGCGCCGGTGCGCTATCGCCCCGCAAGCTGGCTCCATCGCTCTGAGACCATGGAGCCAGCCTTTGCGGGAATCGGCATCTGGAGAGAATGCCGCGCAGCCTGCCCCCAAAAACTACTTGCCGGACCACGTCCCAACCACAGGGTAAACGCCGGAGGGCTGGCTGGCAACGACCCATGTAACAAGAACTGGAATCAAGTGAGCACCTAATTGTCAAGTCCGTTTTCTGCATGTAAGGAACATTGCCGGGCTGAACCAGCAGCGTGACAGGCCGGTTGATCCCGTTGTACAGTCCTGTCACGGACTTCCTCGTTCCAGCGCTGGAGACGCCGGACGTGTGCAGGCCGGTTCCGGACTCACCCGGGACACGGAACAAAGGAATAGCCAATGTCGCCGGAGCCGTCGTCCTTTCCATCCTGCAGCGACAGCCAACACCCGGAGGCACCCGCGGTAAACGGGAAGCCTGAGGATGAGGCTTCGGGGATACGCCGACAGGCCGCGGAGATCGTCGAGGCGGTGCTGTCACAGACTTCACCAGAGAACGCCCCCATGCGGGATCAACTTCGCAAACACCTTGCCTCCAACCCAGGACGCCCGGAAATAGCACTCGCGGAGCATCTGGTCTCCCTCGGATCCCTGGCCGATTACACGGGTGGCGTGCATCAAGTGCAGCGCCCGCCCGTCCCGTCAGAGGGGAAAGACGCCGTCGAAACGACGGCCACGGCGACAACCGAGAGTGCTTCGCGCATTCAGGCGGTCCTGGCACATCGGACGCTGTTGACGGCTTTCCAGCCGATTTTCGATCTCTCCACTGCCGCAGCCGTCGGTGTCGAAGCGTTCACACGGTTCGTCAGCGACGGGAGCGACAGCGCCGACTACTGGTTTACCGAGGCCGCCAACGCACAGCTCGGTAGCGAACTTGAATTCGCGGCGCTGGAGTCCGCCCTTACTGCCGCGCAGCACCTGCCTGCCCACCTGTACGTGGCGCTGAAACTCTCCCCGGCCATCTGCCTGGACCCGCTCCTGCCGGAATTTCTTCAGGAATCGGGGCTGTCCCCCGGCCGGACGGTACTCCAGCTCACCGAGGCGCTGACCGACGAGGAGCCCGCTGCCCTTGCTGCAGCGCTGGAACCCCTGCGACGGCGGGGAGTCCGCCTGGCGATTGACCATGTGGGCTCGTACTTTGCCTCGATCCGCCACGTCTGGCAGCTCGAACCAGACATCATCAAACTTGACCGGAACCTCATCGAGGGAATCTGCACCGACCCGCTGCGCCACGCCTTCAGCGAGGCCATGACCGGCATCGCCGGTCAGATCGGTGCGTCGGTTACCGCGGAAGGAATCGAAACCAGTGCTGAACTCGCGGCCGTCACCGGGCTCGGATTAACAGCCGGGCAGGGTTACTTCCTGGGCCGGCCATCCACCCGGCCTCAGGACTGGGACAGCTGGAGCATCCCCGCGCACGCCTTCGAGTCGTTGACGGATCCTGACGCGTCCGCGCGGTCATGAAAACGAACGACGGTCTGCCGCCGGGCAGGCCAAAGCCCACGGCACTGTTTCAACGGCGGAACCGGTGATCCCTACCAGCTCCGAGAATCGTTGAGGCCATATCCCTGGCGGCTGCACTGTCGGGCGCTGATGTGCCAGGCTGGCTGCGTGCCAGCCTCGGACGGAAAGGGGTGCTTCTCAGCGACGAGGCAGGCCGCTGCGCGCCTACCTCGGATGCCTACTTGACCGGGCTGTGGCGGGCGAGGTCGGCGGCGTTCGTGGCGGCGCTCATCAGCAGCGCGGCCCCCAGCATGTGTGCACCGACAAGCAGCGCCGGGATGCCGTTGTAGTACTGGGTGAAGCCGATGATGGCCTGCAGCACGGTGACGCCCAGGAGCAGGAGCACGGCGGTGCGGAACGGCCCGGAGATCCGGCCGCGGAGCACCAGGACCAGCCCGAAGAGTGCGCCGGCGGTCACCAGGTAGGCGGGCACGGCGTGGATGTGCGAGAACAGGTCCCAGTCGAGTTCATTCCGCGGGGCATCGGCGTCGCCCGCATGCGGGCCCGCTCCGGTCACCACCACGCCCAGGCAGACCGCCACGGCGGAGATGAGCGCGACGGCGGTCATCACCGGGCGTGCGGCGCCCGGGAGCGCGGCGAGCCCGGCAACCCGGGCCTTGCCCGTGCGGCCGTAGGCGCGGTTCACCAGCAGGGTCGCGAGGACCACGAGGCCCATGGAGACGAGGAAGTGCAGGCCCACCACCCAGGGGTTCAGCCGGGTCAGTACCGTGATGCCGCCGATCACGGCCTGCGCCGGGATGCTGGCGAGCAGGCCGAGGGCCGGCAGGAAGAGGTCGCGGCGTTCCTTGCGCAGGTTCCACAGGTACACGAGCATCATCACGGCGACGGCGGCCAGCGCGAAGGTCAGGAGCCGGTTGCCGAACTCGATGATGCCGTGGATCCCCATTTCCGGGGTGTTCACGAGCGAGGCGTCCGTGCAGCGCGGCCAGGTGGGGCAGCCAAGTCCCGAGGCGGTGAGCCGGACAGCGCCGCCGGTCACCACCAGCACTGTCTGGCCTATCAGGGACAAAACGGCCAGCCGCTTGACCGTCTTGTCAACGGTGACGGGCAGCCGGGAGGTGATCCCGGAGATGATCCGGGGTGGGCGTGACGCCGTACTCACAGTTTTCTCAATTCCACTTGAACCAACGGGTGGCTGCGCCGCCGGCAAGTGCCGTCCAGAGCAGCAGGACAAGCACGGCACCAGCATTGATGCTGCCGTGCAGGAAAGCGTCCCTCAGCGCCTGGCCCAGCGCACCCGAGGGAAGGACATGCACCACGGCCTGCGCCAGCGCAGGGAGCCGTTCGGCCGGGATAACAATCCCGCCCAGCGCCCCGAGCAGGATCCACAGCAGGTTGGTGATGGCAAGGGTCGCCTCCGGCCGGACCGTTCCGGCGACGAGCAGGCCCAGTGCCGTGAAGGACGCGGCCCCGAGGACCAGCAGGGCCAGGCCGGGCAGCCAGCCCGCCGGCTCGGGCTGCCAGCCCAGTATCAAGGCCACGGCCGTTACGACGAGCACTTGCAGCAGCAGCACAGCCAGGACGGCCAGGCCCTTGCCGGCAATCAGCCCGGTGCGGCCCAGAGGGGTCGTGGAGAGAAAGCGCAGGACTCCGTAGCGGCGGTCGAAACCGGTGGAGATGCCCTGGCCGGTGAAGGCGGTGGACATGGCGCACAGCGCCAGGATGCCCGGGACGGCGATATTGATCCGGCTCGAACCGAGCCCGTCAAGCAGCGGCGTGACGGTCAGGCCCACCATCGCCAGCAGCGGCAGCACAATCGCGAGGATCAGCTGCTCGCCGTTCCGGAGCATGGTGATCGTTTCGTACCTGCCCTGCAGCGCGATCCGCCGCAACAACGGAGCGGGCGCACGGCCAGGCGCCGCGCCGCCGCGAGCCGAACTGCCGGAAACGCGGGTCATCGGATCTCCCTTCCGGAGATGTCCAGGAAGACATCCTCGAGGCTGCGTGCTTCAAGGCTGAGGGAGCTGGGCATGATCCCGCGCGCGGACCACCACGCGGTGATCGCGGCCAGATCGGCGGGGGTGAGGGCGCCGGTGGCGGCGTAGCTGCCGGCCCGCGCTTCGGTGACGTCGACGGCGTCGGGCAGCACCCCGGTGAAATCCAGCCCGGGTTCTGTCTCGAACAGCAGGGTGCGGATGTGCTGCTCCCCGGCGCCGGCCGGAAGCTTGTGCTGCAGGAGCTGGGCGACGGTTCCCTCGGCGACATTGCGGCCCCCATCGATGATGTAGACATAGTCGGCGAGGCGCTGGGCATCGTCCATGAGGTGCGTGGTCAGGATGATCCCCATCCCGCGGTTGCGGAGTTCGGAGATGAGCTCAAAGACCAGCTGGCGGGACTGCGGGTCCAGGCCGGCGCTCGGCTCATCCAGGAAGAGCACCTCGGGATTCCCGACGAGGGCTGCGGCGAGGGCGAGGCGTTGCTTCTGTCCGCCGGAGAGCCGCCGCACCGAAGTCCGGCTGAAGCCGTCGATGCCAAGGCGTGCAATGAGCTCCTCGACGGGCCACGGTTCCTGGTACATGCCTGCGATGTGCTTGAGCAGCGGAATGGGCCGGGCCGACGGCGGCAGCCCACCGTCCTGGAGCATCACGCCGACGCGCGCGCGCAGTCCGGCCCCGGCCGTGTCCGGGTCCTGGCCTAGCAGACTGATGCTTCCCGCGGTACGCTTCTGGAGTCCCTGGGCGCATTCGATGGTGGTGGTCTTGCCGGCACCGTTGGCGCCCAGCAGTGCCGTGACCTGTCCTCGTTCGGCGACAAGGGAGAGGCCGCTGACCACCCGCAGCATCTTGCCGTCAAGGGTGGGCAGCGGACCAACATCCTTGACTAGCCCGCTGATGGACAGGACGGGGGATTCGGGAGATCGCACCAGAGCATTCTACGCGAAGTAGTACGCGCGGCCGGGTGCGGTGCCGGATCCCGACAGCACGGAAGCCGACGGCACGGACGCGGACCGGAGGGAAGCCCTGCCTTACTGGATCGCGGGACTAAATTACGACATGATTGTGTTGTGTATTCCATGAGCCCCTCTTCTTCTGCTGCCCTTGCCGGGCATGGTGCGTCACACGCGCCCCAGGCGCCACACGCGCCTCATGCGGCTGTGGCACCTCATCCGCCCGTGGCGGTGGCGCAGGCGGCCGACGCCGATGAGCGGACCCGGGACCGCGTGCTGAACGCGGTACTGGAACACGGACCCATCAGCGCCGCCGAACTCGGCGACCTGCTCGGCTTCACTCCCGCCGCGGTGCGCCGCCACCTGGACCACCTCGCACGCCACGGCGTGATCGAGGTCAAGCGGGTTGCCCGTGCCGGCGCCGGAGCGGGACGCCCCGCACGCCGCTATGTCCTCAGTTCCCAGGGCCAGTCCACGCTCGGCAACGACTACCTCGACATCGCCACCCTGGCGCTGCAGCGCCTCGGCGAGATGGCCGGCCCCGAAGCCGTGCGGCAGTTCGCCGTCGAACGCTTCGGCGAAATGGAAAGCCGCTACGCACCCGAGATCGACGCCGCCGGACCGGACATCACAGCCCGCGCGCAGGCGCTGTCCGAGGCCCTGAGCCGCGACGGCTTCGTCGCGTCCGCGGCCTCCCTTGAAGCCAAGGCGCCCCTGCCGGCGGCGCTCTCCAGCGTCCAGCTGTGCCAGGGGCACTGCCCCATCCAGCAGCTGGCCGCGCAGTTCCCCGTGTTCTGCGATGTGGAGACCGAAGTGTTCTCCCGGCTGGTCGGCGTCGACGTCCGCCGGCTCTCCACGCTGGCGCGCGGCGGCCACGTCTGCACCACCCACATACCCACAGGCCGTCCGGCGGCCAGGGGGCTTTACAGCCCCGCGACCACCCCGGGCAACCTGGACGAAGTATCCAACCATCTGCAAGAAAGGCCGTGATGACGGACCAACTATCAGAGAAGAAGGTTGCTGAATCCACTGTGATTTCGGAGATTCTGGAAAAGAATCCCGAGCTCCACGGAATCGGCACCTATGAGTACGGCTGGTCCGACAAGAACGATGTCGGGGCCAATGCCCGCCGCGGTATCAATGAAGACGTCGTCCGCGACATTTCGGCCAAGAAGAACGAGCCGGAATGGATGCTCGACCTTCGGCTCAAGGGCCTGAAGTACTTCGACCGCAAGCCCATGCCCACGTGGGGTGCAGACCTCTCCGGCATCGACTTCGACAACATCAAGTACTTCGTGCGGTCCACCGAGAAGCAGGCCGCAACCTGGGAAGACCTCCCCGAGGACATCCGGAACACCTACGAGAAGCTGGGCATCCCGGAAGCGGAGCGCAGCCGCCTCGTCTCCGGCGTCGCAGCCCAGTACGAGTCCGAGGTTGTTTACCACCAGATCCGCGAGGACCTGGAACAACAGGGTGTCATCTTCCTGGACACCGACACCGCGCTGCGCGAACACCCGGAGATCTTCCAGGAGTACTTCGGCACCATCATCCCGGTGGGCGACAACAAGTTCGCGTCGCTGAACACTGCCGTGTGGTCCGGCGGTTCCTTCGTGTACGTGCCCAAGGGCGTCCACGTGGACATCCCCTTGCAGGCCTACTTCCGCATCAACACGGAAAACATGGGCCAGTTCGAACGCACGCTGATCATCGCGGACGAGGACTCCTACGTCCACTACATCGAAGGCTGCACCGCACCGATCTACACCTCGGACTCGCTGCACTCCGCCGTCGTGGAAATCATCGTGAAGAAGGGCGCCCGCGTCCGCTACACGACCATCCAGAACTGGTCCACCAACGTGTACAACCTGGTCACCAAGCGCGCCATCTGCGAAGAGAACGCCACCATGGAGTGGATCGATGGCAACATCGGCTCCAAGGTCACCATGAAGTACCCGGCCGTCTACCTCGTGGGCGAAGGCGCCAAGGGCGAGACCCTGTCCATCGCGTTCGCGGGTGAAGGCCAGCACCAGGACACCGGCTCCAAGATGGTCCACATCGCGCCGAACACCAAGAGTTCGATCGTGTCCAAGTCGGTGGCCCGCGGCGGCGGCCGTGCTGCGTACCGCGGCCTGGTCCAGGTCCGCGAAGGCGCCAAGCACTCGGCCAACACGGTCCGCTGCGACGCGCTCCTGGTGGACACCATCAGCCGGTCGGACACCTACCCGTACATCGACATCCGCGAGGACGACGTGACCATGGGGCACGAGGCCACGGTCTCGCGTGTCAGCGAAGAGCAGCTGTTCTACCTGATGTCCCGCGGCATGCGCGAAGACGAGGCCATGGCGATGATCGTCCGCGGCTTCATCGAGCCGATTGCCCGCGAGCTCCCGATGGAATACGCCCTTGAGCTGAACCGACTGATTGAACTGCAGATGGAAGGATCGGTCGGTTAATGACTGACATCACTACTGAAAAGGCCCGCGTCGGCGCGCCCTCATCCCAGCCGTTCATCAACGGTTTCACCGAGGAAGGCGAAAGCCTTTCACCCGTGAACGCCGCGGAGTCGAAGTCACCGCTGGCGGGCGACGCCGTCAAGCGCCATTCGCACGGTGGCGGCGTCGGCATCCCGGACAGCTCACGTGCCGGCCGCCTGACCTCCTACAAGCTGGCGGACTTCAAGCCGCTGACCGGCATGGAGGAAGACTGGCGGTTCACCCCGCTCAAGCGCCTCCGCGGCCTGCACACCGACGTCCTCAACGGTGCCGCACCGTCCGTGAGCGTCACCGCTCCGGACAGCGTCACGGTGGAGACCGTCGGCCGTGACGACCGCCGGATCGGCTCCGCCGCCATCCCCGAGGACCGCGTCTCCGCGAACGCCTGGGAGAACTTCTCCGAGGCCACCGTCATCACCGTTCCGGCCGAGGTCCAGGTTGACGGCGAGGTCACCGTCCTGCTGACCGGCCAGGGCACCGAGGCTTCCGCGCAGCACGTCGTGATCGTCGCGGAAGAGCTCTCCAGGTCCGTCGTGGTCCTGGACCACCAGGGCACCGCCGTCGTGTCGGAAAACGTCGAGATCGTGGTTGGGGACGGCGCGCAGCTGACTGTCATCTCGCTCCAGGAATGGAACGACGACGCCGTGCACGCCTCCTCGCAGCAGGTGAAGCTCGGCCGCGACGCCAGGTTCAAGCACATCGTCGTCAGCCTCGGCGGCGACCTGGTGCGGGTCACGCCTTCGGCCCGCTTCACCGCCCCGGGCGCCGAAGTGGAACTGTTCGGCCTGTATTTCGCCGACGCCGGCCAACACCTCGAGCAGCGCCTGTTCGTGGACCACGCCGTCGCCAACTGCAAGTCCAACGTCCTGTACAAGGGCGCCCTGCAGGGCCGCAATGCGCACACCGTGTGGGTGGGTGACGTTCTGATCCGCAAGGAAGCAGAAGGCACCGACACCTACGAGGCCAACCGCAACCTGGTCCTGACCGACGGCGCCCGCGCGGATTCCGTGCCGAACCTTGAGATCGAGACCGGCTTGATCGCCGGCGCCGGCCACGCCAGCGCCACCGGACGTTTCGACGACCAGCACCTGTTCTACCTGATGGCCCGCGGCATTCCAGAAGACGTGGCCCGCCGCCTGGTGGTCCGCGGCTTCCTGAACGAGATCATCCAGCAGATCAAGGTTCCGGCCATCGAAGAGCGCCTCACGGCCGCTGTCGAGCGCGAACTCGCGGCAACGAACCACTAGACAGCACAGGAAACCATCAATGACTGAACAGCCAAGGGGCGAGCTGGTCTGCAACGCCAGCGAGATCCAACTCAAGCAGGCGCTGCGGATCCTGATCGACGACTACCCCGTAGCGATCGTGAAGGACTCGATGGGGGAGATCCACGCCATCGGCGACACCTGCTCGCACGCGGACATCTCCCTCTCCGAAGGAGAGGTTGAAGGCTGCAAGATCGAGTGCTGGGGCCACGGTTCCCAGTTCGACCTGCGCAGCGGCGAGCCGCTCCAGCTGCCGGCCTATGATCCCGTTCCCGTCTTTGCCGTCACCGTCCTGGATGACGAGGTCTATGTGGACTTCACCAACGTCCTGAACGGTGCCGAGGCTCCGACCTTCAGCTAGCTGCCTGCAGCCGGCAACCCGCACCAGAATACTTATCGACCAGAAACCGCACAGTGCCGGAGCGCACGGTGCAGAGGAGAACAAGGCACATGTCTACTCTTGAGATCAAGGACCTGCACGTCAGCATTGACACCGAGCAGGGCACAAAGGAAATCCTGAAGGGCGTCAGCCTGACCATCAGGACCGGCGAGACCCACGCCATCATGGGCCCCAACGGCTCCGGCAAGTCCACGCTGGCGTCCACGATCGCCGGCCACCCGCGCTACAACGTCACCTCCGGCTCGATCACCCTCGACGGCGAAGACGTCCTCGCGATGACCGTTGACGCCCGCGCCCGCGCCGGCCTGTTCCTGGCCATGCAGTACCCGGTCGAGGTTCCCGGCGTGAGCATGACGAACTTCCTGCGCACCGCCAAGACGGCCATCGACGGCGAAGCACCCAAGCTGCGCACGTGGACGAAGGACGTCAAGGCTGCCATGGCGCAGCTGCGCATCGACGCGGACTTCACCCAGCGCAATGTCAACGAAGGCTTCTCCGGCGGCGAAAAGAAGCGCGTCGAGATCCTTCAGCTGGAGCTCTTCAAGCCGAAGTTCGCCATCCTCGACGAGACCGACTCCGGCCTCGACGTCGACGCGCTGAAGGTTGTCTCCGAGGGCGTCAACCGCGCTCACGCCGAAGGCAACATGGGCACCCTGCTCATCACGCACTACACCCGGATCCTGCGCTACATCAAGCCGGAATTCGTGCACGTGTTCGTCGATGGCCAGGTTGTGGAAGAGGGCGGCCCGGAGCTCGCCGACCGCCTCGAAGAAGAAGGCTACGACCGCTACGCCACCGGCGCAGGGGCGGCCACCATCGCTGCCGCCTCGGCTGCAGCTCAGGCGTAGTTAGGACTCCGCAATGACCGAACTCAATGTGGCCCGCACGGGCCTCGAGGATGTCGAAGAGGCACTCAAGGATGTGATCGACCCGGAACTCGGGGTCAACATCGTTGATCTGGGCCTGCTCTACGGTCTGAAGTACTCAGACGACGACGGCGCCCTGCTGATCGACATGACGCTCACCACGGCCGCCTGCCCGCTCACCGATGTGATCGAGGAGCAGGTCGGCAAGGCCCTGGACGGGGTCGTCGACGAATGGCGCCTCAACTGGGTCTGGATGCCGCCGTGGGGTCCGGAACGGATCACCGAGGACGGCCGCGACCAGATGCGGGCCCTCGGCTTCAACATCTAAATCCACACCGCCTCCCCGCGCTCCCCGCGCGAAACGAACGGCGGGCCCACCTCCCAGAGGTGGGCCCGCCGTCGTCGTTAGCCGGTTGTGTGCGCTACGGTGTGGCGACGCCGAAGGTGTCGCACCGGTTTATGTCGCCCGTGCTGTAGCCCTGGTAGAACCACTTCTGCCGTTGCGCGCTGGAGCCGTGGGTCCAGGCCTCCGGCGAGACCCGGCCGGTGGCGGCTTTCTGGATCCGGTCATCGCCGACGGCCGACGCGGCGGAGAGGGCGTCCTTGAGGTCCTGTTCCTTCAGCGGTTCCAGGTACGGCTGCCCGGATTTGGGATCCGGCTGCGTGGTGGCGTAGCGGGCCCACAGCCCGGCATAGCAGTCGGCCTGCAGTTCGACGCGGACGGCACCGGATTCCGGACCCTGGGGATCCTGCTGGGCGCGGTCCAGGTTGCCGAGCAGATTCTGGACGTGGTGGCCGAACTCGTGGGCCACCACATACTCCTGTGCCAGCGGCCCGCCGGAGGACCCGAAGCGGTCCACGAGCTCCTGGAAGAAGCCCGGGTCGAAGTAGGCAGTGGTGTCGGCGGGGCAGTAGAACGGGCCCACCTCCGAGGTGGCGGCGCCGCAGCCGGTGCCGGTTCCGCCCGTGAAGATGACTGTCTTCGGCTGGGGGTACTGCTCGTTGTACTGGGCCAGGTAGGCAGGCCAGAAGGCGTTCAGGCTGTTGACCGTGCCAAGGATGCGGCAATCGAGGCGGGCATCGGCGTCGGCGCCGCTGGCGCAGGCCAGCTCGGTGCCCTGGCCCTGCGCGCCGGAGTCCTGGGTGGTTCCGGTCAGGCCTTCCAGCAGCGCCGGGTTGATGCCGAACAGGGCCGCGATCAGCAGGACGATGCCGCCGCCGATCCCGCCCCCGACCTTGGCGCCGCGGCCCATGCCCCGCCGGTCCTGCACCTGCGAGGGGTCCAGCTCGACGTTGTCATTGAAACTCATGCTGTCACAATATCGTTTACCGGTGGCGGGGGCGCCTGCGCTCGGTAAAGTTGATCCGATGCCTTTCCTCGACAGACTCCAGCGCTGGGCCGGCGAGCGCCCCGACAGCACCGCCGTCGTGGTCGCCGGTCAGGGTCTCAGCTGGGAGCAGCTGCGGGATGCCGCCGCGGCGCTGGTGCCCGCGGCGCCCGCCGTCACTGTCGTGTCCGAAGCGAACTCGCTGCACTTCGCCGTGTCCTTTGCCGCGTCGGTGGCGGGGGAGCGGCAATGCGCCGTGCTGGACCCGACCTGGCCGCAGCAGCTGCAGGACAGCATCACCGAACGGATAGCGGAAACGGTCCGGCGTGCGGCTCCGGTCACCGGGCACGGGCGCACTGACGAGCTCATCGACGGCCCGCCCGACGCGCCGTTCCTGATCGGTTTGACCTCCGGCACCACGTCTGTCCCCAAGGCCTTCACCCGCACCCGTCGGTCCTGGCAGGTGTCCTTCGACGCCTCGATCGAGTTCTTCGGCCTGACCCCGGAGGACAGGACCCTTGCGCCCGGGCCGCTCGCCGCGAGCCTGAACCTCTACGCCCTGGCCGAATGCCTGTACGCGGGGTCGGAGTTCCACACCCTGCCGAAGTTTGACGTGGGCGACGTCCACGCCGCGGTCAGCCACGACGGCATTACCCGGCTGGTCCTTATCCCCACCATGCTGCGGCTGCTCAGCGAGCGGGGCCTTGCGGGCGGCGTGGACGCCTCCGGGATCCGCAGCATCATCTGTGCCGGCTCCAAACTGGACGCCCGCACTCTGGACGCGGCACGCCGCTGGGCGCCCAATGCCACCATTTTTGAGTACTACGGCGCCTCGGAACTGAGCTTCGTCGCCGGTGCCGGCCTGCAGCCCGGGCAGCGGCCCCGGCTGGGCGGGACCGGGATCGGGAAGCCGTTCCCCGGCGTCGAGATCCGGATCCTGGACGGTGCCGGCGCGGCGGTTCCGGAAGGAAGCGACGGCAACATCTGCGTCCGCAGCGGCATGGTCAGCGAGGGCTACCTCTGGGGAGACGACGGCCAGGCGCTGCAGTGCTTCGACGGCTGGTACACCGTGGGGGACCAGGGCTACCTGTCCGGCGGGACGCTGCACCTGCTGGGCCGCCGCTCGGACATGATCATCACCGCCGGCACCAACGTGTACCCGCACGAGGTGGAGCTGGCCCTCGCCTCCGTGCCCGGTGTCGCCTCGGCGGTGGCCGCCGGCCTCGCCGATGATCTCCGCGGACAGCGTGTGGTGGCCGCGGTGGTGCCGTCCCACGGCGGCGTGACAGCGATGCAGTTAAGGGCCGGGGTGGAAGACGTGCTGGCCCGAGACAAGCGTCCGTTGGAGTACTTCGCGCTGACCGAGCTCCCGCTGACGGACCGGGGCAAGCTCAGCCGGCAGCTCCTGCTCGACTGGATCACCGGACATGACCCCAGGGCCCGCCGCCTTGGCTGAGCCGCCGGTCAGGTCCGTCGTGCCGGCCGTGCCGGCCGTGCCGCCGCTCCCCGCGGACCGGCAGCCCGTCATCATTGCCGCCCGCCGGACGCCGATCTGCCGCGCCAATGGCGCCCTGAAGACACTGCGCGCCCATGAGCTGCTGGCCCCCGTGCTGCGCAGCCTGCTCACCGACGCCGGCGTGGCCGCGGAGTCGGTGACGGATGTTGTGATCGGCAATGCCGTGGGCGGCGGCGGGAACGTGGCCAGGCTCGCGGCCCTCGAAGCCGGCCTGCCGGTCAGCGTCCCCGGCCTCACGGTGGACCGGCAGTGCGGGTCCGGACTCGACGCGATCGCCCTCGCCTCCCGTCTCGTGGCCGCCGGCGGTGGCGGCGTGTACCTGGCCGGCGGGGTGGAAAGCATCAGCACGGCACCGCTCCGCGCCAACCGGAACAGCGACGGCGGCCCGGAATTCTTCTCGCGGGCGCAGTTTGCGCCGAGCGGCTACGGCGATCCGGACATGGGGGTGGCTGCCGAAAACGTGGCTGCCCGGTTCGGGATCAGCCGGGCACGGCAGGACTCCGCGGCGCTGCGCAGCCACCGGCGCGCCCTGGCCGCCGCCGCTGCCGGCGCGTTCGACGCCGAAATCGTCCCGCTCCCGGGAGGCCCGGACCCCGGCGGCCCCCTGGCAGTCGCCGCCGACGACGGCCCCCGCCGCGGGTTGACCGCAGCGGTGGTGGCCCGGTTCCCGCCGGCGTTCGTGGCGGGCGGTACCGTCACCGCCGGGAACTCCTGCTTTGATGCGGACGGTGCGGCCGCCGTCGTGATCACATCGCTGGAGCGTGCCCGCGAACTCGGTGCCCGCGACGGGCTGCTGGTGCTGGGCACGGACACGGCGGGCGTGGACCCGCAGCTGCTGGGGATCGGCGCGGCCGCAGCGGGGAGACGGCTGCTCGCGGCCCACGGCCTGAGGGCGGGCGCGATTGGGCTGATTGAATTCAATGAGGCGTTCGCGGCGCAGGCCATTGCCTGCCTCGAGCAGCTCGGGATCGACCCGGAACGTGCAAACCTCGACGGCGGTGCCCTGGCCTTGGGCCACGCCTACGGGGCCTCCGGCGCGGTGCTCGTCACGCGGCTGCTCGGCCAGGCGCGCCGCACCCCGCTGGAGGGGCAGCTGGCGCTGGCACTGATCAGCATCGCCGGGGGCATGGGCACGGCGGCGCTGCTGGAATACCGCAGCTTGTCCTAGTCTGAGGGGACATGCCCATTCTTGGGCTTGAGGAATGGGCATTGCGGGCATATGTGCTGTGGCTGCGGGCAGGGGAGGGCATGTCCCGCGGTCACGGCCGCGGGGAGGGCGTTCCGCGTGCACCAGCCGGGGGACATGCCCATTTTTGGGCTCGGGCATCGGGCAGAGTGGGCATATGTGCTGTGGCTGCGGGCAGGGGAGGGCATGTCCCGCGGTTAGGGCTGCGGGGAGGGCCTTCCGCGTGCACCAGCCGGGGGACATGCCCATTTTTTGGCTCGGGCAGCGAGCAGAGTGGGCATATGTCCGGTGGCTGCGGGCAGGGGAGGGCATGTCCCGCGGGTGGGCGCCTGGGAGGGCTGTCAGCCGTCCAGGTCCTCGGCTTCGCCCAGACCCCGTGCCGCGAGTGCTTCACCGGTCTGCCGCGCGAAGGCCACGGTGGTGATGAATACCGGGAGCACGAGGGCCCTGGGGTTGCGTTCCAGGCCGCGGGCACGGGCGGAATCCCTGACGTCGGAGTATGCGCCCGCGATGAACGGGATGCTGCGCAACATGATGGCGATCGTCAGGGCGAACCGTTCCGGATCCGCCCCGATGCGCCGGAACGGCGTGGCCAGAGACGCCACCCCGTCGAGCAACCCCTGGACCGGCGTCGTCGCCGTGAGGATCGACGCCGCCACGACGCAGACCAGGACGTTCAGCACGATCCGTGCCGCCGTGGGACCGCCCAGCTGCCACCACTGGAAGAGCCCGATCGCCGCGAGGACCGGCAGTACCGGCCGGACAGCGCGCCACAGGCGGTCCGCCCCCGCCCCACTGAGCAGGAACACCCCGCACATCAGCGCCAGCACTCCGGCCGCAACCGCCCAGTCCACGATCAGGAAGGACGCCATGCCGCAGCCGAGGACCAGCAGGAATTTCAGCCACAGCGGCGAGCGGTGGACCACGGAGCGGCCGGGCACGTAGTTCGCCAGCAGGAATCCGTGCCCGCTCACGGCTGCTCCACTGCCGGCGACTCCAGGCCAGCCGCGCTCAGCGCCCGGTATTGGTCGACGGCGGCCGCCGGCCCGCCGTCGAACACGACCCGGCCGGCATGCACCACGAGGACCCGGTCCATGTCGCGGGCGAGCTCAAGGTCGTGGGTGGACAGGATGACCTGCTGGCCAAGCCCGGCCAGGGTCCGGCGGAGCAGTTCCCGGTTGCGCAGGTCCAGCAGGGTGGAGGGTTCGTCCAGGACGAGGACTTCCGGGTCCACCGCGAGGACCGCGGCGAGGGCCAGCAGCTGGCGTTCCCCGCCGGAGAGTTCGTAGATGCTCTGGTCCGCCAGCTGCAGCAGCCCGAAGCGGCCCAGGGTCGCTTCGGCCTGCCTGCGCCGCTCCGCGGCGTTCCGGACCGAGCGCCGGAGCGACAGTTCGACGTCCTCGCGGCCGGTGGGCATCACCAGCTGGGACAACGGGTCCGTGAAGACAAACCCCACGCGGCGTCGGACTTCCCGCACCGCGCGGACGGTATCCGCACCGCCCACCAGCACGGAACCGCTGCTCGGTGCCACGAGTCCGTTCAGGAGCCGCAGCAGGGTGGACTTGCCGGAGCCGTTGGCGCCGATGATGCCGATCCGCTGCTCCGAGAGGTCGAGTGACACCCCTTCGAGCAGGGTCTTGGGTGCGGCGCGGCCGTCAACCTGGACCCGTACCGCCACCCGGTCCAGGACAATGCTCACGGGCGGACTTCCGCCTTCGCGGCGCCGGCGGTCCGGACGCGGCGGATGAGCAGGTCAGGGAAGGCCTTGTGCAGGGACAGCGCGATGGTCACGGCCAGTGCGTTCTTGATCACATCTCCGGGGTAAAAGACCAGGTCGGCCAGGAACGCCTTGGGGAAGTCCAGCTTCGCGTTGACCATCATGCCAAGGATGCCGAGGCCATGGACAAAGATGATGCTGCCCACCATCGCGGCGGCGAAAAGGAGGACCGCACGAAGCCTGCCGGGACGTCCCGCGGTGCGGCGCAGCACGACGACGGTCAGCCAGCCCACCGCCGCGGCCGCAAACACGAAGCCGACGATGTAGCCCGCCGAGGGACCGGCCAGGACACCGAGTCCGCTGCGCCCGCCGCTGAAGATCGGCAGCCCGGCGAGGCCCAGGAGAACGTACAGCCCGACGGCGGCGAAGGCCCGCCCGGGGCCGAGGGCCAGCCCCGTGAGCATGACGGCAAGGGTCTGCAGCGTGATGGGGACGCCGAGTCCGCCCACGGGAATGGCGGCGATCAGCGCGGAACCGGCCACGAGGGCGGCGAAGACGGCGATCAGGCCGAGGTCGGTGGCGTTCCAGCGGTGGCGTCGCACGGGCACCGGGGTGACGGCGGTGGCGGTGCGGTGTGTCTCGGGCATCGGATTTCCTCGCATCAAAAAGGGGGCGGTTCTTACTTCCGACCCTACGGCGGCGGCGCGGTCCCTATTTTGTAGGTGCTCCACTAACCGGCGGCCCGGATGCTGGAGGGCGCCGCCAAAGGCCGGGTCCGGCCGGGATCCGGGGCTCTTGTCTTCGGGCGGAGGCGGGGCCGGTAGACTGGTGGAGGCCGTTCTCTCGGCCGCACTGCCCCGGCCCCCTCCAGATTCCATCCGTTGTGCCGCGGCGTTCCCTGTTGTGAAAGGCCTTAGCTGCATTGATTACCGTCCAGGATCTCGAACTGCGCGCCGGCGCGCGCCTCCTTATGGACCAGGTGAGCTTCCGGATCGACAAGGGAGACAAGATCGGCCTCGTCGGCCGTAACGGTGCAGGCAAGACCACACTGACCCGGGTGCTCGCGGGCGAAGGCCTGCCGGCCGGCGGCAAGGTTACCCGCAGCGGCGAGATCGGCTACCTGCCGCAGGATCCCCGCACCCCGGACATGGAGCAGCTGGCCCGCGACCGGATCCTCTCCGCCCGCGGCCTGGACATCGCCGTCGGCAAGCTCCGGCAGACCCATGAGGACATGGCCAGCGAGGACGCCGAGGTCCAGCGCAAGGCGATGAACCGCTATGACCGGCTGGAATCCGAATTCCTCGCCGCCGGCGGTTACGCGGCCGAGGCCGAGGCCGCCGCGATCTGCTCCAACCTGGCGCTCCCGGACCGGCTGCTGAACCAGCCGCTCAAGACCCTGTCCGGTGGCCAGCGCCGCCGTGTGGAACTCGCCCGGATCCTGTACTCGGGCGCCGAAACGATGCTCCTCGATGAGCCCACCAACCACCTCGACGCCGACTCCATCTCCTGGCTCCGCGAGTTCCTGAAGAACCACCAGGGCGGGCTGATCGTGATCAGCCACGACACCGAGCTGCTCGAAGCCACCGTCAACAAGGTGTTCCTGCTGGATCCCAACCGCGCCCAGATCGACTTCTACAACATGGACTGGAAGCGCTACCTCCAGCAGCGCGAAACGGACGAGCGCGCCCGCAAGCGTGAGCGCGCCAACGCGGAGAAGAAGGCCCAGGTCCTCATCGACCAGGCCAATAAGATGCGCGCCAAGGCCACCAAGGCCGTCGCCGCGCAGAACATGGCCAAGCGCGCCGAACGTCTGCTGGGCGGCCTCGAAGCCGTGCGCGCGACCGACCGCGTGGCAGCCCTGCGCTTCCCGGATCCGTCACCGTGCGGCAAGACGCCGCTCACCGCGGACGGCCTCAGCAAGTCTTACGGCTCTCTGGAGATCTTCACCGACGTGGACCTCGCCATCGACCGCGGCTCCAAGGTGGTCATCCTGGGCCTCAACGGCGCCGGCAAGACCACCCTCCTGCGGATGCTCGCCGGCGTCGACAAGCCGGACACCGGCGAAGTCGTTGCGGGCCACGGCCTGAAAGTGGGCTACTACGCCCAGGAGCACGAGACGCTCGACGTGGACCGTACCGTCCTGCAGAACATGCGCTCCTCCGCCCCGGACATGAACGACGCGGAAGTACGAAACATCCTGGGCTCGTTCCTGTTCTCCGGCGACGACGTCGACAAGCCCGCCGGTGTGCTGTCCGGCGGCGAGAAGACCCGTCTCGCGCTGGCCACCATCGTGGCCTCGAGCGCGAACGTGCTGCTCCTTGACGAGCCCACCAACAACCTCGACCCGGCCAGCCGCGCCGAGATCCTCGGGGCCCTGAGCAACTACACCGGCGCCGTCGTGCTGGTCAGCCACGATGAAGGTGCCGTCGAAGCCCTGAACCCGGAGCGCGTCGTGCTGCTGCCCGACGGCATCGAGGACCACTGGAACGAGGACTACCTGGACCTCATCACCCTCGCGTAGCGTCGGCACCCCAACTAACTCGCAGTTGTTGTCGTTTTGACCAGTCGTTTTGACCGGTCAAAACGACAACTATTGCGGGTCAGTTGGGCTAACGGACGGGCACGATCTCGGCGTCGGTGATGCGCTGGAGCTCGGCATAGCCGATGGAGAACATCGAGTTGTGATCGCCGGCGCCGGCCCAGAGGACTTCGTGGATTTCCAGGGAGCGGTCCAGCAGGGTGCGGATCTTCTCGGGGTGGCCCAGCGGGGCTACTCCGCCTACTTCCTGGCCCGTGTGTTCCAACACGAACTCTGGGGTGGCGCGGCGGATTTTGCCCGTGCCCAGTTGCGCGGCGACCTTCCGGAGGTCGACCTTGGCGGCGCCGCTGGCAAGGATCAGCAGGGGAGTGCCCCCGACGTCGAAGACGAGGCTGTTGGTGATCGCCGCGACGTCGCAGCCCAGGACGGCTGCCGCCGCTGCCGCCGTCGGGACTTTAGAATCGAAGACCGTCACCGTGTCCTCGGCTCCTGCCGCGGTCAGGGCATGCTTCACGTTCGCCACCGGTTTCGGATCCATGCGGGGCTCCCTCAGTAACCCTGGGCGTCCAGGATGGCGTCTTCCTCTTCCTCCGCCGTCGCATTCTTCCGCTTCCGGGGGGCAGGACGACGCCGCGCCACCGGACCGCTGGAGTGCAGGAACCCGCCGCCCGTGTCTGTGCCCTGGGCTTCCGCGTCCTCGGCGTCGATGGCCGCGTTCCGGGCCTGCTGACGGGCCGCGTAGCCGAAGCCGATGAACATCAGCACCCCGAAGGCAAACCACTGCAGTGAGTACGACAGGTGCGTGCCTTCCTCGGTCGTGGGCTTGGGGAAGGCGATGGGCATGTCCGCAACGGATGGTGTCTCCGAGGCCAGTTGTCCATAGGCGCCGGTGAGCAGCGGGTAACCCAACTGCGCGGAGTAGGCGGCCAGGTCGATGGACGCCAGCTGCCCATCCGGCGCACCGCGCTGGAGCTCGGGCTCGGCGTGCTTGAGGCGGGCGACGACGCTCACGTTGCCCGACGGCGGTGCGGGCACCGAGTCGGGCCGGCCCGGATTGTTGTTGCCGATGGGCAGCCAGCCACGGTCAATTACCACGGTCTCGCCGGTCCCCAGCCTGAAGGGGACCACGACTTCGTAGCCGGGCTGGCCGTTGAGCGGCCGGTTGCGGACGATGCGCTGACCGGCGGCGTCGTAGCTGCCCTTCAGCTCCACCTGGGTCCACTCCCGGTGAGCGTCCAGGCTGCTGAACTGGTCCTTGACATCGGCAAACGGAATGGGCGTTGCGGAGTAGTTGGAGGTCACGCCGTTGATTTCGGCCAGCGTCTCGGCGCGGCGGTCCATCTGCCAGCGGCCCAGGAAGACACAGGCGGTGGCGAAGATGGCAGCCAGCAAAAGGTATCCCAGCCACTTGCTGGAAAAGAGAAAGCGATACATTCAGCCGGCCCCGCCTGCCGGCTCAAGGGCCACGGTTTCTTTCCACAGACCCCGGGTCTGGAGGTAGTCCTCAAGCCAGGGCCGGTGCTCGCCGCAGGCGAGCCAGATCTTGCGCCGTTCCGGAGTATGGATCTTCGGGTTATTCCACAGCAGCTGCCACTCGGCACCGGCCCGGCATGCCTTCCGTGAGCACACCGCTTCGGCGGGGCCCGCCGTCGGGCCGCCGTTCCCGGCAAGGTCAAACAGGTTCATGAAGCAGCCCGTCCGTGGTCGCCTTCATCTTCAGCAAGTCCATCCTCGTCTTCGATCAGTTCGCCCTGCAACAACGTCACCGAGGGGTCTTCAGACGCAGCAGCTGCCCGCCCGGCGCTTCCCGGCGCATCCAGTTCACCCAGCGGAACGTAGTCCAGCAGTGAGTCACTGTGGATCTCCGCCTTGTCGCCGCCGTTGGCGATGATAACGGCGACCCACGGCAGGAACACCGCACCGATCGCGGGAATAAACTTGAACCAGCCGTCCACCACGAATATCAGGATCAGGCACACCATGCGGATTCCCATGGCCACGGCATACTTGATCATCCGCTGGCGCATCTCTTCCGAGTGTGCGGTGGCGGCGTCCGTGATGCTGTGGACCTCGGTGTCACCCGGTAACTCACCCGGGTCCCCAGGCAACGGTCCACCGGGTCGGTTTTTGAGGGTCAAGGCTGTCAGATCACGCTCCCAAGGCTTACTTCAATTCTCTCACCATCGGAGGAGCCGCCCAAACGCGCGCCGCCCGGGCGCTAAGATCGGAGGCAGGAAAATCCACCCCTACGCGGCGCCGTCACGCCGCAGAATTCCGGAGCCCCCACCATGCCTGAAGCAGCAACCACCGGCCGCAGCGTCCTGATCACCGGCGGCAACCGCGGGATCGGCCTCGCCATCGCCGAATCCTTCCTGGCCAACGGGGATAAGGTGGCTGTCACCTACCGCACCGAGTCAAAGCTCCCCGAGGGCATCCTCGGCGTCACGGCAGACGTCACGGACGAAGCTTCCGTGGACGCCGCCTTCGCCGAAGTTGAGGCCGCGCACGGACCCGTCGAGGTGCTCGTGGCCAACGCCGGCATCACCAAGGACACCCTGCTGATGCGCATGAGCGAGGACGACTTCACCTCGGTGATCGACACGAACCTCACCGGCGCCTTCCGTGTCATCAAGCGGGCCTCCAGGGGCATGATCCGGGCGCGCAAGGGCCGCGTCGTCCTCATCTCCTCCGTCTCCGGCCTCTACGGCGCCCCGGGCCAGATCAACTACTCGGCCTCCAAGGCCGGCCTCGTCGGGATCGCCCGTTCGCTGACCCGTGAACTCGGCGGCCGCGGCATCACAGCGAACGTCGTCGCGCCCGGCTTCATCAATACGGACATGACGGCGGAACTGCCCGAGGCGACCCAGAAGGACTACCTGTCAAAGGTCCCCGCCGGCCGCTTCGCCGAAGCGTCCGAGGTGGCCGACGTCGTCCGCTGGATCGCGAGCGACGAAGCCGCCTACATTTCCGGCGCGGTCATCCCGGTAGACGGCGGCCTCGGCATGGGCCACTGAGGCAGCCGGAGCCGCCACGATAGGACTTTTTGCCCTTAACAGCGCCCCTTCCCGGGTGTCTAATGGGGCTACAGCCCCTCACTATGCCAAGGCAGGGGCATGGAATCAGGAGAAATATCATGGCTGATATCAGCAAATGGGCGCCGTCGGACGTGCTGGAGCCGATCAAGCGGTTCCTCGACGGTGACCTCCCGATGACGTCGTCCATCAAGGTGGAGCAGTTCCAGGACGGCGACACCCTGGTGGTCCGGGCGGAGGTGCCCGGGATCGATCCCGACCAGGACGTCGACGTCTCCGTGAGCGAGGGCATGCTCCATATCAGGGCTGAGCGCGTGGAGAGGTCCGAGCACAAGAGCAAGATGGGGTACCGTTCGGAGTTCCGCTACGGCTCCTTCCAGCGCAGCATCGCGCTGCCACCCGGCGCGAAGGATGAAGACATCACCGCCACCTACAAGGACGGCGTCCTTGAAGTCCGGGCGCCCGTGCCGGCGGCACCACCGGAGTCGACCACGAAGAAGATCAGGATCGACCACAGCTGACGGGACCGCCCGGCAGCCCGGGCACGGCCCGATCCGACCCGGAACTAGCCCGCTGTGGCTTCTTTGTGGATCCTGAACAACGGAAAAGCCCTGCAACGCTGGCATGATGGACTGCAGACTCACCGTTTTTGGACGTTTGGAACAAAGGAGCTCGTATATGGGACTGCTGGACAATAAGACCGCAATTGTGACCGGCTCATCGCGGGGAATCGGCGCCGAAGTCGCCAAGTACCTGGCGGCCGAGGGTGCCGCCGTCGTTGTGAACTACCGCCAGAAGGCACCGCGCGCCAATAAGGTGGTCGCAGAGATCGAGGCCGCCGGCGGCCGCGCAGCCGCCGTCGGTGCGGACCTCACCACCCAGGCAGGTGTTCAGGCTTTGGCCAGCGCGGCCATGGAAAACTTCGGCTCACTCGACGTGCTGGTGCTGAATGCCTCCGGCGGCATGGAGTCGGGCATGGAGGAGGGATATGCCCTCAAGCTCAACCGCGATGCCCAAGTGAACATGCTGAACGCCGCCGTGCCCCTGATGCCCGAGGGCTCCCGCGTCGTCTTTGTGACGAGCCACCAGGCCCACTTCATCGACACCGTGCCCACCATGCCGGATTACGAGCCGGTGGCCCGCAGCAAGCGCGCCGGCGAGGATGCCCTCCGTGAACTCGTCCCGAGCCTCGCCGAGAAGGGCATCTCGCTCGTCGTCGTGTCCGGCGACATGATCGAGGGCACCGTCACGGCCACCCTGCTGGACCGCTCCAACCCGGGCGCCATCGAGGCCCGCCGCGCCGAGGCCGGAAAGCTGTACTCGGTCTCCGAGTTCGCCGCCGAGGTGGCCAAGATGGTGACGGCCGACGTCGAAACAGGCCACACCGAGTACGTCGGCGGCGCCGATTACTTCGACAAAGCAACAACGGACAAGAGCAACAGCTAAACGTCCGGCACGGGCAAAGAACCAGCAGGGGTCGGGGCAGCCCCATCTCCCGGCAGCGCCCCGGCCCGAGCTGAGGGGATGGGGCTGCCCCTCTCCTTAGGCATCATCATCGGCGGCCCGGCCGAGCGACCGGCCAGGTTTCATAGGGAGGGCCCCGCGTCCAACGGGCGGCCAGCGCCCCGGTTTCGTCTTGCTCGTTCAACGTCGGCGGCGCTCTCCGCCAGCCCCCGGGCAGTAAGTCCGGCCACAACGCCGTCGATGTCGGTGCCGGTCCGGTTTTGGCTGAGTTTGGTCTTCGCTTCGATCCTTGTGATCAGCAGTTCGACGCCCACGATGGCGCGCAGCTGGCCGGAAATGTAGCCCTCGGGGGCGTCGTCCACGGTCCACGGGCGGTCTGAGTTGGCTTCGTTGAGGTCCGTCAGCCGTCGAACGTGATTTCCGAGCCAGGCCGGGTCGTCGTGGATGACCAGTTGGCCGTACACATGGGCTGTGGAGTAGTTCCAGGTTGGCACGACGCGTCCGTGTTCGGCTTTCGAGGCGTACCAGGAGGGCGAAATGTAGGCGTCCGCGCCCTGGATGATGACGAGTGATTCTCCGATCGCGGGTTCCGACCACTGGGCGTTGTTCCGGGCGAGGTGCCCGTGCAGGGCGCCATGTTCACCGACCGAGGAATCGTAGACGAACGGCAGCAGGGTGGCGAGCAGGCCCTGCAAGGTCATGGTGACAAGGTTGGCGGCGGCCGGCCGGGTGAGGAGGTCATGGATCGCGTCGGGGCCGGCTGCGAAGTGCGCTGGGGTGTACATGCGGTTCTTCCTTTGTTTGGTCGAGGAACTTCGTGGTCCGGGGGTCATGAGCGATTCCGCGGCGTGGGCGGCGGGTTGAGCCGGACGCGGACGGCGATGCCGGCGCAGAGGATGACGGCGAGGCCGCCGAAGATGGTGGTCCAGGTCAGTGTCTCGCCCAGCAGGAGTCCGGCCCAGCAGATGGTCAGTACGGGCTGGACGAGTTGGATCTGGCTCACTTGGGCCATCGGGCCGATGGCCAGGCCGCGGTACCAGGCGAAGAAGCCGAGGAACATGCTGACGATGCCGAGGTAGGCGAGGGCAGCCCACTGGACCGGCGTGCCCGACGGCGGCTGCTGGGCCGCGGAGAGCGCCGCCAGGAAGACCATGAGCGGGGATGCGAGGACAAGGGCCCAGGACACCGTCTGCCACGCGCCGAGTTCGCGTGCGAGCAGGCCGCCTTCCGCGTAGCCGATGGCAGCGGCCACTACTGCGCCGAGGAGCAGCAGATCCGCCCAGTGCAGCTGCCCGAGGCCCCCGGACTGCGCAAAGGCGAAAGCTATCGCCGCCAGCGCACCAATGGCTGTCGCGACCCAGAAGGCTGTCCGTGGACGCTCGCGGGCGCGGAGGACTGCGGCCGTTGCCGTCGCGGCCGGAAGCAGCGCGATGACGACGGCGCCGTGGGTGGCGGGCGCTGTCGTGAGGGCGAAGGAGGTGAGCAGCGGGAAGCCGACGACGATCCCGCCGGCGACCACCGCGAGCCGCGTCCACTGTGCGCCGCGAGGAAAACGCTGCCGGGTGAGGGAGAGGGCGAAGGCGGCCAGGACTGCGGCTATCACGGCGCGGGCGGACCCGATGAACAGCGGCGAGAGCCCCGCGACGGCCAGCCTCGTGAACGGGACAGTGAACGAGAACGCCGCTACTCCGAGGAGGCCCCACCGCAGACCGTTAGGCTGTCTGTGCAGTATCACTGGGCGAATAAGTGTAGTAGCGCTACTATTGTCTCTCATGAACAACGATAGCAGTTCCCGAATTGCCGCGCGACTCAGGGAATGGATCGCCGGAGCGGCACCGGGATCCCGGCTGCCGTCCACGCGGTCGCTGGTTGCCGAATACCACGCCAGCCCCGTGACGGTGCAGAAGGCCCTGGAGACCCTCACCACACAGGGCCTGATCGAGAGCCGGCCAGGGGTCGGGACCTTCGTGCGCGCCGTCCGGACCGCCCGACCGTCGGACTACGGCTGGCAGACGGCGGCGCTTCGTTCGCCCCAGGCGCCTCTTCGCTCGGCCTCCACCGCGATGCGCAGCGCGTCGAACGATGTCATCGCATTCCATTCCGGCTATCCGGACCGGGAACTCCTGCCGGAACGCCTGGTGCGTGCAGCACTCACCAGGGCAGCCCGGGGCGACGCCGCCTTGGCTCGCCCACCGGCCGCGGGGCTTCCCGAACTGCAGTCCTGGTTCGCCCACGAACTCGGCACCTCGACCCCGGCAGGGGTCACCCCGCCGACGCCGAGCGACGTCATCGTGCTGCCGGGAAGCCAGAGCGGACTCAGCTCCATTTTCAGGGCCCTGGTGGGCCATGGGCAGACCCTGCTGATGGAATCCCCGACCTACTGGGGCGCCATCCTCGCTGCAGCGCAGGCCGGCGTCCGTGTCGTCCCTCTGCCCAGCGGACCGGACGGTCCCGGCCCGGAAGAGTTGGCCCGGGCTTTCGCGGAGACCGGCGCACGGATGTTCTACGCGCAGCCGAACTACGCGAACCCCACCGGAGCGCAATGGCCGGCCCGGCGCGGCGAACAAGTCCTGGACGTCGTGCGAGAGCACGGCGCGTTCCTCGTTGAGGACGACTGGGCACACGACTTCGGCATTACCTCAACCCCCGTCCCCGTGGCCGCCAGGGATGATTCCGGCCACGTCGTCTACCTTCGCTCACTGACGAAAAGCGTATCCCCGGCCGTCCGGGTCGCCGCGGTCATCGCCCGCGGTCCGGCGCGTGAACGCATCCTTGCCGACCGCGGAGCCGAGTCGATGTATGTCAGCGGCCTTCTCCAGGCCGCAGCACTCGATGTCGTCACCCAGCCTGCCTGGCAGACGCATCTGCGAAGCCTCCGGCACCAGCTCCAATCGCGCCGCGACCTCCTGGTGACCAGCCTGCGGGAGCACGCCCCGCAGGCTCACATCAGCCACATCCCCAAGGGAGGGCTGAACCTCTGGGCCCGGCTGCCCGACGGGACCGACCTCGAACAGCTCACCCGCGACTGCGAGAGTGCCGGGGTCATCATCGCCGCCGGCACCGAATGGTTCCCGGCCGAACCGGCCGGCCCGTTCATCCGGCTCAACTACGCCGGACCCAACCCCGGCGCCTTCCCGGAAGGCGCGCGCATCATCGGCCGGTCAATCGAAAGCAACAGGCCCTAGAAATCAGGCAGAGACGCAGAAAGACCCTCGCCCGGATGGACCTGGACGGGAGTCTTCTGCAGCCTAGGCCCGGGGTCATCCGTGAGTGTTGCAACAACCCGTGGATTTCGCCCTGCCCCGGCCCTTGACTTTGCCCGGTTCAGACCCCGGCGATGTACCGCACTGCGTCGAGATACGGCATGTTCACGACGGCGTCCGCGACGGCGCGGACGGCCGGCTTGGCGTTGAACGCGACGCCGATCCCGGCGGCCCCCAGCATGTCCAGGTCATTGGCGCCGTCGCCCACGGCAATGGTGTGCTCCAGCGGGATTCCTTCCGCGGCGGCCCATTCACGCAGGTACTTTTCCTTGGCCGCCCGGTCGATCACATCGCCGAGCACCTTCCCCGTCAGGGCGCCGTCCACGATTTCGAGTTCATTGGCGATCCAGTAGTCCAGCCCCAGGCCTTCGGCGATGGGTTGCAGGATCTGGTTGAACCCGCCGGAGACCACTGCCACGACGTGGCCGGCGGCCTTGAAGGCGGCCACCAGCTCCGCCGCGCCGTCGCTGAGTTTCACTTCGGCCCGGACCGAATCGACGACGTCGGCCGGCAGTCCGGCGAGCACCGCCACCCGGGCGTGGAGGCTCTGGGCGAAGTCCAGTTCGCCGCGCATGGCGGCCTCGGTGACAGCCGTGACTTCTTCGCGTTTTCCGGCGTGGGCTGCCAGGAGTTCAATGACCTCCTGCTGGATCAGGGTGGAGTCCACATCCATGATCAGGAACTTCCGCGGGGCATTCCGGAGCGAGGCCGGCACGATCGCCGTATCCACGCCCTCGATTGCGCCGGCCGCCACCCGGCGGAGTTCCGCGAGCTCCGCGGCCGTCCCGGACTCCAGTGAGCAGTCCGCCGAGTACACCTCGAAGCGGCCGTCCCCGGTGCGGCTTTCCGCGTCGACGCTCACGCCGGCTGCGGTGAGCGCGGCCCGGAGGCGCTGCACGTCGGAAAGGCGCAATTTCGGGGCATAGCTGACCGCAGTCACGTTCGAACTCATGGCTGCAATCCTAGCCAGCGCCCGGCCGGCGCCCGAATTCGTTTCGCTGCGGCGACTTCCCTGAATGGAGATGTTCCACACCTTCGCGGACGTGAAAACCGCCGAGGACCTGAAGCTCCCCATCCCGGCCCTTGCCGCGCGGGACGGGGACGGGCTGCGGCAGCCGAACATGCTGGCCGTGGAACCCGGCCCTGAACTGCGCGGGTATATCCAGGACATCGGTCAGCGGGTGGACCGCATCCAGCAACGGCTGGTGGACTCCGAGGAAGACAACATGCTCAAAGTCTCCTCGGACGGCCGCAAAGCCGCCCTGGACATGAGACTTGTGGACCCCGCGCTGTTCCAGGGCGGGCCCACCAAGATCAGCGCCACCGCGGACCTGCTGGCCGGCGTGTACGAGGAACACAAGGACCGCATCTACACCGACCCGGGAACCGGCGAACCGGACCCGGTGCCCGGTGCGCTGCAGCTGGTCTTCTGCGACTTCGGCACACCCTCGGAGAAGTGGAACGTCTACGGCGAACTCAAAGACCAGCTACGCCGCCGGGGCGTACCCGAACACCTGGTCCGGTTCATCCACGAAGCCAAAAACGACACCGAGAAGGGCCGGCTCTTCGCCGCCGCCCGCTCCGGGCAGATCGCCGTGCTGGTCGGGTCGACCTCGAAAATGGGCGTCGGCACGAACATTCAAAAGCGAGCCGTGCACCTGGTGGACCTGGACGCCCCCTGGCGGCCGGCCGACGTCGAGCAACGCCACGGCCGCATCCTGCGCCAGGGCAACCAGAACCCCGAGGTCCGCATCTCCCAGGTCGTGACGAAGGAATCCTTCGACTCCTTCATGTGGCAAGGGCTTGAAAGGAAGTCCCGGTTTATTAACCAGATCATGCGCGGCCGCCTGGACGTGCGCGAAATCGAGGACATCGGGGACAACACCCTGAACTTCGCCCAGGCCAAAGCCATCACCAGCGGCAACCCTCTCGTGCTGGAAAAAGCCGTCGCGGACCAGGAACTGGCCCGCCTGAGCCGGCTGGACCGGGCCTACCACCGCAACATGGTCGCTGTCGCCCACACCAAACGCGGCGAACAATCGGCGGCCGACGCCGCCGCCCAGGACCTGCCCCTGATCCAGGCAGCAGCGGCGCACACCGTAGACACCAGCGCGGACGCCTTCACCGCCCGCATCGACGGCAGGACTCTGGACAACCGGGGAGACGCCGCCGAAGCGCTCCGCGCGTGGGCCGGGCGGCACGGTCACCGGCTCATGAACCTCTACGGCCATGACGAGCTCGGCACCATCGCACACCTTGGCGGCCACGAACTCCGCGCCCGCCTCATGCCAGCCCGGGACCTTGACCGGGCCACCGTCGAAGTGCGCATCGAAGGAGTGCCCAGGGCAACCACACACATCGCCCGCAGGAGCCTGCTCTCCGCTGATATCGGCACCATCCGGCAGCTCGAAAACAGGGTTTCCTCACTGCTCAAGCTGGCGGCCGACGTCGAAGGACGACGCCAGGAAGCCCTCTCCCGCGTCGAACAGGCAGAGAAGGCCCTCGCGGAACCCTTCAAGCACGCCGACGCCCTCAAAGCCGCCCAGGGGGAATCCGCACGCATCGACCGGCTCATGGCCGACGCCGCAAAACCAGAGGAACAGCCACAGGCCGAACCCGCAGCCGAGACCGACCCACGGCTGGAAAAGATGGAACGACTGCAAAGAGCGTCATTCCCTCAACAGCCGGTCACGGCGGCCGCCACGACCACAATCGCCCGGCAGCGGACACCCGAACAGCGCCGGCAACAAGCCGAGTACGGGCGCTGAATCATCTCCCGGCACACGGAAGCCCTGCATAGCCAAAAAGCTATGCAGGGCTATACCGCGGGGGCTGTGCCGTTAGGGAGTGCAAGGAGTCAGTACTATCAATTTGATATCAGGCCAGTATCACAACGGTATTAGGCCGCAACCAACGACGCCTTAGTGCGTCGAGGAGTCCAGCGCCGGTTCCGCGTAATTCCGGGAATCATCCTGTTCGGTTGTCTTGGCGGTGTAGGTGAAGATTCCGGCGAACAATGAACAGGCAGCAAACAGCAGGAAGCTCCAGACCGCGCTTCCTCCGACGATGTAGCCGATGATTACGGGGCCAACGATTGCCCCGATTCTTCCCCATCCCAGCGTGGCGCCCAGCGCCCTCGCGCGGAGCCAGAGCGGGTAGGTCTGGTCCACCGTTGTGTTGATGGCGATGAGTCCGCCCTGGGCAACGCCACCGGCCAGGAACGTAAGCGCGAGTAGGACGGGCTGCGAGGGAGAGGTCAGCATTACGGCTAGGACAACGGCTCCCACCGCGTAAATCCCCAAGACGGCTTTACGTCCGTCCATCCGGTCGGCTATCAGGGCGAAAAGAAGCGACCCGATGGCCGCGCCGGCGAACATCGTCACCTGGAATGTCAGAGACGATCCAAGGTCAAACCCGCTGCTGCGCATGATTTCCGGTAGCCACGTACCCAGCCCATACCACAGCAGCAGGCCCAGAAGCGTCGCGGTGATGAACAGGACGGTCATGCGCCGGCGGCGTCCATACAAGCCTGAAGACCTCGCGGCTAGTTGTTCCTGGGGTACCGTCGCCGCCTTCGTGTCGGGTAGAACCAGCCAGGACACAATGATGGCCAGGACAACCAACGGCGCCGGTACCAGGAACATCATTTCGGCACCGATGATCGGGATGAGCCATTTAGAGAGCAGGGCGGCGAGCATGCCGCCAAGGGGAACAGCGGTGAACATGGCCGCGTAGGTGAGCGTCCGCCGCTTAACGGGGGCAACGCTCAAAGTCAGGGTCGTGCAGACCGGGAGGACACCGCCGAGACCAACACCCATGAAAACCCGCAGTAGCGCCAGCATCCCTGCATTGTCCACAAAGGCGCAGAGGGAGCCGAAGACGCCGAACAGGAGCAAGCACCCGACGACAACTGCACGGCGTGAGTACTTCATGGTTAGACCGCTGGCGCCCAAGGCACCCAGCAACATTCCGACGAAGGCAGCACCGCCTACGTAGCCGGCATTCTGGGGCGACAGATCCCATCCCGGATCGCGCAGAAGAACGGGCAGCACTGAACCGTACACCGATTGATCGTAGCCTTCGAGGATGACGACAAGGGCGCAGGCAGCGATGACAGCCGTGCTGGACCGGGATCTGTGAGTTTCTCGGCTTGGGGCTTGAGATAACACGGTATTGCTTCTTTCTGGAGGGCCCTTCATCACTGGACTTCAGACTTGTGATGGGGGCGATGCCCGTTCTGAATCAGGGCGCGGCTGATGGCGGGATGACGCTGTAGCGGGATTGACCTGCATTCGCAGGTTGCCACGGCCTAGCGGTGGACCAGTCCTCCGTTGACGGAGATGGTCTGGCCCGTGATGTAGCTGCTGTCATCAGAGAGGAGGAAAGCGGCAAGGCTGGTCATGTCGTCGGGACCGGCTGTGCGGTGCAGAGCCTGGCGAGCCATCATTGCCTCTTTCTGGGGCGCGGAGACGGTGTCCCGTGATACTTCTGTGTAGACCGGCCCCGGTGACAGGGTATTGACCCTGATGCCGAATTCGCCCAGCTCATGGGACATGGAGAAGGTCATGCCTGCTACCCCGCCCTTGCTTGCGACGTAATGCAGATAGCCCTGTCGTCCCATCGCGACGGCATCGGATCCGATGTTGATGATGCTCGCCCCGGCTGAGGCACGCAGCAGCGGCAGGAGTGCAGTGGTCAGCAGCCAGGGGCCCTTGAGGTTGACGTCCATGAGCCGGTCCCATTCGTCTGTGGATATTTCCCAGAACGGCTTCATGGTGATGGTCGAGAAGATGGCGGCGTTGTTGACGAGGCCGTCGACGCGGCCGAATTCCTTGGTCAGCGACTCGGCAAGTTCAGCGCAGCTGTTGGCTGAGGCGACGTCGATTGCGTGGGCGATGGCTTTTCCTTGGTTGCCGTTCTCGTTGAGGGCCGCTGCTGCCTTTTCTACGCTGTCCGTCGCACGGTCGGCGAGGACGACCGTTGCGCCTTCGTCCACTAGCCGGCGCGCGTAGGCCAGACCGATGCCTTGTGCCGCGCCGGTTACGACGATGACCTTGCTGGCCAAATCTGTGTAGCTCATGAAAGCATCCATTCCCTGTATGTTTTTTCGTCTGCGGGGGCAATCTCGGTGGAGAGGCACACGAGGCAGCCGGGGCAGAAGCTCTGCCTGATGACGATCGGTCGGTCGGTGAAGAGTGCCGGGTCCGCCTTCACGCCAGGGCCGGCGGCGCTTGAGGGGCGTTCATTCCGGATTGCGCGGGTCATGGGTGCTTGGACCGAGTCGCCGACCGTGGCCCCGCAGTGGCGGCATCCGACGGTGCCTGCGTCGGTCACTTCCAGGTTCGTATCGATGTTCATGCCGGTGCTCCAGTCTTTGCTTCGTGGTGGGACAAGCCGGCGCGTTCGAGCCGAAGTGTTTGCCGTTGGCGGGTGGTGGCGTCAAAGTCAACGGTGCCGGTTTCGTCGACGGCCACGCCGTAGACTCCGATGGCGGCCCGTTGTGAAACCTTGCCCTTGAGCACGTCGGCTGCCACATTCTCCGGTTCGCGCAGCAGCGGGTCGCCGAGGCCGCCGCCGCCCTGCCAGTGTGTGTAGTACACGTCCCGGACGCCCAGATCGGTCTCGAGGTGCGGCGGCACCGTGTGGGCTTCACCTCCAAGGTCTTCCAGGGATGAGGGCATTTCACCGGCTTTGAGTTGTTCCAGAACATGGGATCCGCGCACGAGAACGTCGTACTGGGTGGCCGCGGGGTATCCGCCGGCCAGGCCCGGCGCCTGGGGCACCGCCTTGCCGGGGGCTGATACAACCATATGGACCGCTCCGACTGGTGAGTCATGGGGGATGAAGCAGCTTGAGCCACCTACACCGCCGCGGTATTTGCCTGGTCCACCGGAGTCTTCTTCTTCGCGGCGCCAGAGGTACAGAATCGGGAAGCTGAACTCGTTGATTTCGACGTCCGCGACCCTGCCCATGGGGATGCAGTTCACGCCGCCGGTGTCGACACCGTCGCCGTCGACCTTGGCGCCCAGACCCCCGGCCATCGCGTCGCAGAGCATGGTGACAAAGCCGCCGCCGCGTTGGTCGACGCCTGCGAGAACGGTCAGGTCCCAGGATCCGCAGCACACGCTCATCAGGTGTTCGGAATGCTCCGGGTGCGTGGAGAGCATGCCCGCGATGGTTTCGGAGACTGCGTTTTGAGTCGACCAGGCGGAGGCGACCGAACCCTTTCCGATTCCCGCCGGGAAGGTGCAGTTGTTGATGGTGCCGGGTTCGCTGATGATCTCGATGGTGCGATAGATCCCGCCGGGTGCCCAAGGGATGTCCGGGCAGAGCATGGTCAGCATGACCGGCATGATCCCTCCGCGCAGGCCGGCCAGCGTGCAGTTGATGATGCCCTCTACCTGCGGATCGGTGCCGGTGAAGTCGAAAATCAGCCGGTCACCCGTCTTGGTCATATTCAGGACAATCTTGTAGACGTTCCGGTCTCCCGCGCGCCCGCCGTCCTGGTGGGCCACGGCGCCCCAGGTGCCGTCCGGGAGATCCAGGAGTTTGGCGCGGAGCCTTGACTCGGCATCATTCATCATGCGTTTCATGACGGCTTTGACGGTGTCGGGCCCGTATTTGTTGATGAGCGCGGTCAGCCGGTCGTGTGCGACGTTATTGGCCCCGATCTTGGCGCGCAGATCCAATGCCACGAGTTTGGGGACGCGGGAGCGGCGCAGGTAGACGTCTTCGACATCGGCGCGGACGGCTCCGTTTTCGACGATCTTGACCGGCGGTGTGGGCAACGACTCCCAGAACACATCCATGCCGTCGACCGACCAGCTGCCCGGAGAGACGCCGCCGAGGTCGACCTGGTGCGCCACTGCGCCGGTCCAGCCGAAGAGCTCGCCGTCGTGGAAGAGCGGTGCGAGGACCGTGACGTCGTTCTGGTGCAGACCGCCGCCGACCCAGGGATCGTTGCACAGGAACATGTCGCCGGGCTTGATGCCCGGGTTGGCGCTGCGGTTCTCCAGCGTCCACTTCGCTGCCATGTCCAGTGAGGCTGCCAGCTGCATGTTGTACAGGCCGACCTGGACGGTGTCTCCGGCCTCGTCCATGATGGCGGCACCGAAGTCGTTGCAGTCGGTCACGACGACCGATCCGCTCATCCGCTTGATCGCATCGCCCATCTCCTCGGTGATGGCCGCCAGGCGGTGGCGTACGACTTCGTAGGTGAGGGGATCCAGGCCGTCCACCGTCTCGTCGTCGACGATGTGGAGGGGCAGCGAGCCGATGCTGCGCTGATCGGCGCGGAGCGGGGCGGGCTGAAGTGCGAACTTTTCAGACCCGGAAATGGGAACGATAGGCATAATCAGTTCTCCTTGTCAGTTGTCGAAGCGGTGGCGTAGCGGATGACGAGATTGCCCAGACGGTCGACGGTTGCGGTCGTGCCTCGGGGCAGGGCAACCGTGGTGGTCGCTGCTTCCACGACGGCCGGTCCGGAGATTTCGTGGCTCGCGCCCAGATCGCGGTAGTCGTAGATGGCGGCCGGTTCGAGGCCGTTGACGATGTCCAGGAAAACGTCCCGTGTCCCTGTTGGCGCCGGCGGAGTGTTCAGGACCGGATGTTCGGGAAGTTCCGGCCGGATGTGCAGTGAGCCGACGGCCCGGACCCGGTACGTGATGACCTGCAGTCCGGCGTCGCGGAAGCCGGAGCCCTTTCCGTAGATGTTTTCGTAGAGCTGTTCGAACCGTTCCCCGACCGCTTCGATCTGGCCTGCGTCAAGGGTCCCGGAGGGGACGGGCGTTGAGACCTCGGCCATCTGCATCGTGTATCGGATGTCGGCCTCTCGTTCGTAGTTGATTTCGGAGAATTCCAGCCCCTGGTCGATCAGGCGTAAGCGGAGCTCCTCCTCGAGCCCGGCGAACGTTTCGTTGACGAGGTCGACATCCGGCGGGAAATTGTGCGGCTGCGAGCGTTCAATGGTCAGAACGATGTCCGACGCGGCGAGGCCGTAGGCGGAGAACACCGCCGCCGTCGAGCCCAGGGGAACCACGACTTCCTTGACGCCAAGGTCTGCCGAGTAGCTGGCGGCATGGACCGGTCCCGCTCCACCAAAGGAATACAGGACAAAGTCTCGGGGATCCTGACCGGAGTTGACCACGACCTTGCGGACGAGGTCTGCGGTCTGGGCATTTTGAATGGCATAGATGGCCTGGGCCGCGTCGGTCACCGACAGGCCCAGCGGCTCCGCGATGTGCTTCCGGATGGCCTCGGCCGAGAGCTCCCTGTCCAGCTTCTTACGGCCGCCGAGGAAGTTGTTCGGGTTGACGATGCCGAGCACCACGTCCGCATCCGTGACGGTCGGTTCGAATCCGCCTTCGCCGTAGCAGGCCGGTCCGGGCCGTGCGCCGGCGCTGCGGGGCCCGACGCGGAGGTTGCCGCCGGCGTCGACCCAGGCAATCGCCCCGCCGCCTGCACCGATCGTGTGCACGTCCACCATGGGGGTGCTGATGGTGTACTGGTTCAGGACGGTGCTCGTTGTCGAGACGGGCTTGCCGTCCGAAACCAGCCCGACCAGGAACGTGGTGCCGCCCATGTCGGTGGAGATGACGTTCCGGTGTCCCAGAGCTGCAGCCATACGGGTACAGCCAACGATGCCGCCGGTAAGGACCGAGCCGATCGTGGATACGGCGTGTTTGGGTGCCTCATGCGAGGACACGCAGCCACCGGATCCCTGCATGACGAGCAGGGAGCCTGCGAACCCGCGGTTTTTCAGCTCCTGTTCGAGGGGGCGCAGGTAGGCACCCAGCCTTGGACCGACCTGGGTATTCATGATGGTGGTCGCGCTGCGGGCGTACTCGCGGATCCGCGGGCTAACCTCGCTGGAGAGCGCAACGTACATATCGGGCTGTTCCTCGTGGACGATTTCGCGGATCCGCAGTTCGTGCGCGGGGTTGCGGAAGGACCAGAGCAGGGAGACGGCAATGGCTTCGACACCGTCGGAAAGCATCTGACGGACCGCCGTCCGGACCCCGGACTCGTCCAGGGGAACGAGCACCTCACCCTTGTAGTCAATCCGTTCGTTGATCTCATGGATCAACTCGGAAGGAACAAGTGGTGCCGGCTTGGCCGTTCGCGCCATATCCTGGACCTCGTCGGTACCCAGACCCGCGTACCGTCCCTCCAGATTCATGATCGAAATCGAATCGCCGTGACCCCGGGTAGTCAGGAATCCGACCTTGGCGACGTCTCCGGTCACGAGCGCGTTCAGCGTCGAGGTCGTCCCGTGCACGATGTAGTCGGTGTCGCCAAGGAGCTGGGACGTCGTCAAATCCAATTCCACCGCGAGATCGTCAATGGAGTTGAGGAACCCCTGAGCAAAATCCGGTGGTGTTGAAGGCGTCTTGGCTGCCGCGATCCTGTCCTGGTGGTCGGCGACAAAAGCGTCGGTGAAGGTTCCGCCGGTGTCGATGCCGATGACATATGTCATGTGAATTCTCCCGAAACGATAGATGAATGCCGTGAACTCAGTCACGGCGAAGGGTGATCAGGTGTAGCTGTACTGGTGCTGGCGCCGCTGACGCCGGCCTGCAGGCGAAGCCCGGAGGGTGCTCTGACGCGGGGGTCTGGTGCAGGGTTACAGCATGATGTTTACGGTCTTAAGCTCGGTGTAGCTCAGCAGTTCTTCGATGCTTTCTTCACGGCCGATTCCAGAAGCCTTGTACCCGCCGTAGGGAACATTCGGGAAGTGGCGGGAGGATCCGTTGATCCACGTGAATCCGGCTTCCAGTTCACCTATGACGCGGTGCGCGCGGGTGATATTTTCGGTCCAGACGCTGGCCGTCAGGCCATATTCGACGCTGTTGGCGATTGCAATGGCTTCTTCCTCGGTGCGGAAAGTCATGATGGACAGCACCGGGCCGAAGACTTCCTCGCGGGCTATCCGGGTTTCCGGGCCCACGTCAGCGAGAACAGTGGGGGAGACATAGAAGCCCCGTTCGAACCCGTCTGGCCGGCCCCCGCCCGTCAGTACGGTCGCACCCTCGGACTTTGCGATCTCGATGAAGTCGAGTGCTTTTTGGTACTGGGCGCGGGAAATCATCGTGCCTTGGTCGCATGTTTCGTCCAGCGGGTTGCCGATCGTGAGCGCGTTGACGATCCTGACCACCTTGGCGGTCACCTCATCGGCCACGCTCTCGTGCAGGAGGAGCCGGGAATTTGACCCGCAGGATTGCCCTGACCAGGTGAAGTTCATTCCAGCGACGGCGCCGGCAGCGGCCTTCTCCAGATCGGCGTCGGGGAAGACCAGCATGGCGTTCTTTCCGCCGAGTTCGAGTGTGACCTCCTTGACGCCCGCCTCTGCGGCATCGCGCTGGATCGCCCGGCCCGTGGCCTCGCTGCCGATAAAACCGATCCGGCGCACCTTTGGATGCCGTACGATCGCACGCGGGACCTCGGGGCCGTTGCCGACCAGAATGGACAATACGCCCTCGGGAAATATGTCAGCAGCGAGCTCTCCCAGGCGCAGGGAAGACAGTGGTGCGACGTCGGGGGCTTTGAGGATCACACAGTTTCCCGCGACGAGCGGTGCAGCAACCTTGCACGCAAACATCAGCGGGTGATTGAAGGGCACGATGCGTGCCACGATCCCGATGGGCTCACGGAGGGTCATATGGATGTTGCTGCTGGCAGGAATGGTCGTCCCCTTCATCTCCAGGGCAAACGATGCGAACATCCGCAGGTTAGCTACCGCCATGGCAACGTCGTTGCGGGCATTGTTGATAGGAGAACCCGCATCAATCGCATCCAGGAGAGCAAGTTCTTCCGCATGTGCCTCGATGGCGTCGGCAAGGCGCTGCACCATGGCCGCGCGATCGGCCGGTATTGTCCTGCGCCAGGCCTTTCTCGCCGCTTCTGCGGCAGTGACAGCCGCTTCCACGTCATCAGTTCCGGCGTCCGGAACCTGCGCGATTACAGTTTCGGTCACCGGGCTCAGAACCTCATATGAGGCGCCCGACAGGGCTGGAACCAGCCGGCCGCCGACCAGAAGCCGGAATTGGCGGTTGAGCACGGCCTCAACCTTGGACGGTATCAATTCGTCTGTGTGTGTGGTCATCATCATTGATGGAGCCTTTCCAAATTATTTCCCTCCACGGTGGCCTTCGTCGGCAGAACGCAAGGGGGTGTTTTCAGCGACAGTTTGCGCTACAACCGCTGAAATTTGTGGCCGGATTTCCCTCGCCATTGCTTCGTCAACCTGTGTTTCAACGCTATGTGACCGCAACCACAGAGGCTCTATGATTCTTCTATGAAGAACAAACCGCCGTATGCTCTGTCCTCGGTGGATAACGCGCTGGTGCTTCTGCATCTGCTGCGCGACCAGGGTCAGCTGGGTGTCACAGAGGCCGCTGAGGCGCTGGGCGTGGTGCGGTCGACCGCTCACCGGCTGCTTTCCATGCTCGTCTACCGCGACTTCGCCATTCGCGATGAGTCACACAAGTACCGACCCGGCCCGTCACTCTTCGTATCGGCTGTTGAGCACAGGCCCACGTCGGAACTGACCAGAATCATGTTGCCCCACATGCACGCTTTGCGTGATCGCAGCGATGAGTCTGTCCAGTTGTCCATCCGCAGCGGACGGTGGACGCGGTTCATCGCGACTGTCGAATGCACGCAATATCTTCGGGTCGGGGACCGCCGGGGAACTGTGTTGCCTGCACGTGCCGCCTCGGGAGGCAGGGCCCTGCTGGCAGAACTAGCCGACCAGCAGCTGCGCGACCTCTACTACGTCGGCGAAGAGGCCGACGCGGCACCGGACGATGAGGCCCGACTTTCGCAGGGGGAGTGGAACGCGCTGGCCCACTCACTGGCACTGATACGGATGAAGGGATATGCCGTCAGCCTCCCGGACACGGAACCTGGGGTGCGAGCTGTGAGTGTGGCCCTGCACAACGAGATCGGGGACGCGGTGGGTGCCCTCTCCATCGCGGGGCCCACGAGCCGCATGAACAGCGGAACGATCGAGAAGTTGGGCGCCGATTTGTTGGCCGTCGCCCAACGGGCCACCACCGGCCTTTCCGGGTATCGGGAGACTTGAGCCGGGGAAGTCTGACTCACAGGAAGGCTCCTACCTGATCTGTTCCTCATAGAAGAATCCTCTCGAATAGAAGAAGCGGGCGGCGCATTCTTGATCGAAGCAAAGTGCAGCCTGACAGACAGCGGCCGAGGGTAGAAGCCAACTCACTGAGGAGAAACTGGAAGATGAACAGCGGAACTGCAATGAAGCAGGAAAACACGAGCCGGGCCGTGCAGCTGGCCGACCTCGTTGACGCCAATCACATATTGTTCGACCAGGGCGTACTGGACGCGTTCGGTCATGTCAGCACACGCGCCGCGGACAGGCCCGACAGGTTTCTTCTTTCCCGAAACCTCGCCCCGGCGCTCGTCAGTGAAGACGACATCCTCGAGTTCAATCTCGACGGCGAAACCCTGGATCCGCGACCGGTATACCTGGAACGCTTCATCCACGGCGAAATCTACAAGGCCCGTCCTGACGTGCTGGCCATCGTCCACAGCCACTCACCGGCCGTGGTTCCATTTAGCGTCGTAGACACCCCGCTGCTGGCAGTTATGCACATGGCCGGCTTCCTCGCCAAGCCAACACCGGTATTCGAAATCCGGGACGTAATCGGCGACGCATCAGATCTGCTCATTCGAACGGCCGAATCCGGCCAGGCCCTGGCGACGTCCCTGGCACAATCACCCGTCCTGCTGATGCGTGGCCACGGTTCAGTGGCCGTCGGAACATCACTCAAGGATGCCGTCTACCGCGCCATCTACACCGAAATCAATGCCAAGACCCAAGCAGACGCGCTCCGTCTGGGATCCTGCACATATCTCACGGAGGAAGAAGGGCAGGCTACTGTCTCGACCATGAGGTCCCAGATCGAACGAGCTTGGGGAATCTGGCGAGCGGGAGCCCGTACGCGAGTGCAATTCGCGAATGGGTAGTCCGGGCCCGGAACCTGGGAACTAGAACAGTCTGCATCGCTGCTTGCTTGGAAACGAAGGATTTCAAGAACAGGTTGATTCAAGAATCGTGGTGCCTGCCGCGCACAGCTGCACACCGGCGCCGTTCCGTGGGAAACCATCCTTGCGACGACAATCGCCAGCCAAAGGCCCTGGTTCTCATAAATAGTTCTCGAAACTGTACAGTCGAGCTGGGAGGCTATACGAAGAGTGTCAGATTGAACCCTGAGACCCCTGCCGCCGGGTGTCAAGAAACCAGAAAAGCGACCCTAGCCTGACTCGATTGCCCGCCGCCGCCCTGACGTCCGGTTGGGGTATGCCCGTCGTTTTCAGAAGTCGTTTGCACCGAATGTCGGAAACGCCTCTCGGATCGGCCAAACGGGGTTCAGACAAACCCCGTTTTTCCCGATCCGACAGGCATTCTCCGTTTAAACGCCGCTGCAACCTCAACCCGGTCGGCGGATCGAGGCTTAGCGGGTGGACCCGCGGACACAGCAAGAGACTGGCCGGCCGCATCGGCTGGCCAGTCTCTCGTGGACTGCTAGAGCGGCTGGATGTTCTCAGCCTGGGGGCCCTTGGGGCCCTGGGTGATGTCGAACTGAACCTTCTGGTTCTCGTCGAGCGAGCGGTAACCGCTGGATGCGATTGCCGAATAGTGTGCGAACACGTCAGCGCTTCCGTCGTCAGGGGCAATGAAACCGAAGCCCTTTTCGGAGTTGAACCACTTGACAGTACCTGTTGCCATGCTTGATTTCCTTCACGGGTCGCTGGGCGGTTCCGCTTTTCGGAATACCGTCCCCGCCACTCACATTCACGAGCCTATGTGCGATCGTTTGCAGGGGCAACAGTTGGCGTCAAAAGCGGAAGTTGCCGAGGCGGCCCTGGTATCATCTGCGGTCTGAAGGGCCGAAAGTCCTGAGTGCATGGCCGCCAGAAGAGCATATTGTGGGCAGGGGCCGGCGGGGACGTCATAGTGCGGCGCATTCCGGACCGGGCGACATTCAGGGAGCCCCGTTCTCCAGTGTCCAGATTGGAGCCCGCCCCATGCCCGAATCAACGGAACCAGCCGCCTCAGGCGAGCTCGAGCCGCGTCACGGCCAGACCGGCCGGACGACAGGTGGCGGGCCCAACCGCTTCGGCTTCGACCCGAAACTCTGGCCACCGACCTAACCGGGCAGGTAGCGGCTCGATTCCGCACCCAGGTGGGGCATGACTACTGACACCGCGCTCCGGGACGAGCCCCCACTGACCATGAAGGACCTGGCGAAGCAGTACCGCACGGTCCTGCCGGCCAGGAGCTGCGCCGTGATCCGCGTCGACGGTAAGGGCTTCTCCAACTACACGAAGGGCCTGCCGCCAGTAACCTCATTCGCTGGCCCCGGCGTGGTTCTAATCCTCATATTCGTCGGGATAGCCGCGGCAATAAACAGGTAGGTGATCGTTTCTACTGGGCAGTAGACTTGTGAAATGCGTCGCACAATTACAGTCCTTGAAGATGACCTCGACGGCTCCGAGGGAAGTGCAACGGTTTTATTCGCCCTGGACGGCGTTGAATACGCCATCGACCTCAATGAGGCTCACGCGGACGAACTGCGTGAAGCCCTCAGCCGCTTCACCAAGGCTGCCCGTAAAACTGGTGGACGGGTCCGCACCTCCCGGCCCGGCGCCTCCAGTGCCAGTGACATCCGGCAGTGGGCGCTTAGCCAGGGCCTTCAGGTCAATAGCCGCGGCCGGATTCAGGCCGACATCGTGGAGAAGTACCACGCAGCTGAGCGCTAGGAGCGAAACATGGCAACGTGTCCGAATTGTCAGCGGGACCTGCCGGAGGATAGCAAGTCCGGGCGGTGTCCCCACTGCGGTCATGCCTGGGCGGGTGTGCCACTTGAGGGCGTGGGCATGCCCGATGTTGCGAAAGTGGAAGTGGGCTACGGAGTTCAAAAGTCCTGGCTGGAACAATGGGGTCAGGTCGAACGCTCCTATAAGAAGGTTCAGAATCTCTATGCGGGCACCGTCGACAATCAAGAAGCGCTGACGACGGTAAAGGATTTTTTCATCCACAGCTGGCATCTCGGCGACTGGCTCAAAAAAGACCCGGAGATCAGTGTCAAACATGAAGACATAGGCACCTTGTTGCAGAGCGAACCTGACCTGCAGATATGCAATGCCTTCGCAAACACGTCTAAGCATCACACCCTCGACCGCGCCAACGCCATGAGTGCCCGCGTTAGCTCGGTAGTGACACAGCCGCAAGGGCAGGTGACTATCGAGATTTCAACAAGCAGTGGCACGGAAACCCGTGACGCCTTGGAACTTGCCACGAGCTGCATGGGTATCTGGCGAAAGTTCCTGCATTCCCACGGCCTCAGACCATAGACCGATGTCAGCCAGGAGGCTGATGATTCCGACCGGCTGACACCGGCTCCCTTCAGCGCAGGACCGGCAAAAGCGCAGCCACGAAATGCAGAACCAGGGGAGGAACTCATCGAGGTTCCGGCCCTGATTCTTCTATTGCTGGTTACGTCCCGTGGAGTGGTGTAGTTCCCGGCTTCTGAGTATCGGATTCCCGACGTGAAGAGCCATCGTGCGATGGTCAGTGAGTACCGATCAAAGAACTCACAAAGGACACAAACACACGATGGCTCTAGACCAGTCTGCCCTGCTCGACCTGCTTGGACAACTGAAGCTCACCGACGTCTCGGACCGGATCCGTGCCGCGACCGAAACGCTGTACCAGCAGCTCATCGAGGCCGAGGCGACCGCGTTCATAGGCGCCGCCCCGTTCGAACGCACCGAGGCACGGACCACCCAACGCAACGGGTCCCGGCCCAGGACGTTGACGACCACCGCCGGGGACCTGAACCTGAAGATCCCCAAGCTGCGGAACGGGTCGTTCTTCCCGGCCCTGCTTGAGCGCCGCCGCCGCGTCGACCAGGCCCTCTACGCGGTCGTGATGGAGGCCTACCTGCACGGGGTCTCCACCCGCAAGGTCGACGACCTGGTCAAAGCGCTCGGGGCCGATACCGGGATCTCCAAGTCCGAAGTGTCCCGGATCTGCGAGGACCTGGACCACGAAGTCGGCGCGTTCCGGGACCGCGACCTCTCGGCCATGGACTACCCGTATGTGTTCCTGGACGCCACCTACTGCAAGGCCCGCGTCGGGCACCGGGTGGTGTCCCAGGCGGTCGTGGTCGCCTTCGGGGTGGCCGCCGACGGACGCCGGGAAGTCCTGGGCTTCGACGTCGGCGACAGCGAGAACGAGGGATTCTGGACCGCGTTCCTGCGGTCGCTGAAGACCCGCGGGCTGGACGGAGTGAAGCTGGTGATCTCCGACACGCCCACAGCGGCTTGAAGAAAGCCATCGGGACGGTGTTCCAGGGCGCGGCCTGGCAGCGCTGCCGGGTGCATTTCATGCGCAACGTGCTCTCGACCGTGGCCAAGGGATCCCAGGACATGGTCGCCTCGATCATCCGCACCGCCTTCGCCCAGCCCGATGCCGGGCACGTCAACACCCAGTTCGACGAAGTCACCCGGATGCTTCTCAAATCCCACCCGAAGGTCGCCGCGATGCTCGGCGACGCCCGGGACGACGTGCTCGCGTTCACCGGGTTCCCGGCCAGGCACTGGCGCCAGATCTGGTCCACGAATCCCATGGAACGGGTCAACAAGGAAATCAAGAGGCGGACCGACGTCGTCGGGGTCTTCCCCAACCCCGCGGCCCTCCTCCGGCTCGCCGGCGCGGTCCTCGTCGAGCAACACGACGAGTGGGAAGCCGGGGACCGCCGCTACCTTTCCGAGGCCTCCATGGCCGAACTCAAGGCAATGAACACGGCACCCGCCGAACCGGTCGAGGAGGCGATTTTGCTCCCCGAACTCACTGCAGCATAATCAGAGAACTGACCCGCACGGTGTCGAGGCAAACTCCACCACTCAGCGGGACGTAACCAGGACGAACGCATCTACATTGCCGACCGGTTGCTGGTGCGGGCGAGTCTTCAATCCATCGCTCGTGATCTTGGGCGGTCGCCGTCCACAATCAGCAGGGAGTTGGCCCGGAACCGCCCCGACTCACGTCGCTATCATCCGTTCCGAGCCCAGAGAATGGCACAAAAGAGAAAGCCCAGGCCAAGGCTGGCCAAGCTTGCTATAGATAACGAGCTGCGGCATTACGTTGTGGGGTGTCTGTCGAAGCGCTGGAGCCCTCAGCAGGTCTGCCGAGCCCTGAAGCAAAGGTTCCCAGAGCAAAAGCACCGGCATCTCGCCCATGAAACGATCTACCGGGCGCTTTACCATTTGAGCATCCGTCCAGTTCCAACTGGATCTGCCCGGCTGCTGCGTTCGGGCAAGTTCAGCAGGCGGCCGAGGTCCCGGACCAAGGTCAAGCCACGCCAGTACATTACCGATGCTTTAAAAATCGGTGACCGCCCAGCCCACATCGCTACCAGGGAAGAAGCCGGCCACTGGGAAGGTGACCTCATCATGGGGAAGGGCAACAAATCAGCGATAGTGACGCTCGTTGAACGCTCTTCCCGACTCCTCGTCGCCTTTGCCCTCCGCCCGGGAAACAGGTCCGATAACATGCGTGACCAGCTCATTGAGGCGCTCGGGGTTATGCCGGTCACCTTGCGAAGGACGTTGACCTGGGACCGGGGATCAGAGATGGCCAAACACGCCGAGGTCACCGCCGCCCTGGGGACGCTCGTGTACTTTTGCGATCCGGCCAGCCCGTGGCAGCGTGCATCGAACGAAAACGCCAATGGCTTGCTCCGTCAGTACTTCCGGAAGGGAGATGACCTAAGCACGGTTGAACCGGCAGATGTCTTGTTCGCCGCTCAGGAGATCAACAGCCGGCCACGGGCTGTCCTGGATTGGTCAAGCGCGTCCGCAAAGTTCGCGGCTTATCATGCCGCCGCGGCCAAGTTAGATGACCCTCCACGGGTGCAGAATGTGGCTGAGCCGGCAGACACATCGACCCTCCCCGCCAGGAGGGCAGTCTTGGAAGGCTAGGGTTCCGAGGCAGTGAAGTTTCGAGACGGGTCCAGAGGCTGAAAATAGAGATAACCGATTGAAGACGGCGCCGGAATCTTGCCCGGGCCGTCGCAGGTCCCTTCCTCGGCCGTTTCAGTCGGTGCAGTTCTCGATACAACCTTCTTGCGATCCGTCGTTTGCAAGAACAAGAATCTTCGGAATGATCAGTCCACCATTTCGACTCCGGTGAGGCGTTGTTCTTCGACATCGAGCCTGGTCTGGATTCTCCGGGCGACGGTGTCATCGACCGTGCCCGCCAGCCGGAGTTCGAGAAGTACCTCCCGCTTCCGCTCGAGGACGGCTTGGCGGAGGGCTGTTTCTTCCTGGCGCGACTGTGTAGTCCCCAGCGGATCGGATCCTTCCTTCAGCGCCTGCGTGACCGATAGGTGGGACCGATACTCGGCCGCCACGCGGCCGTGGATGTCCGCGCTGGTCCCCAGTTCCTGGGCGATTTGATCGACGGCGGTAACGGCGGCGGAGGCAATGGCAAGTTCGGCCACGCGGAGCTCTTCCTCCTCGGGTTCGTCGGGAAGCTTGGCCCACCGGACGACTATGGGAAGCAGGGGGCCTTGGACGAGCATGGTCAGCACGATCACGCCGGCGCTGATGAAGATGATGTCGTCGCGGCCCGGGAGTGGAGTGCCGTCATCGAGTGCCAAGGGCACGGACAGGGCTATTGCCAGCGAGACTGCTCCGCGGAAGCCGGCGATGGAGCTGACGATTCGTGCCCGGTAGGTCATCCTGCGTCCGCGTTGGGATGGGCGCCGGTCCAGGACCCGGATGACGGCGACGCTCACGGTTTGGAACACGAACCGGATGATGATGAGCGCCAGCCACACGGCAACTGTGGTCAGCAGAAGCCGGCCCACATCGCGGGCATCGATCTCGTGCATGGCGGCCTGCACCTCGAGGCCGATGAGGACGAACAGGGCACCGTTGAGGAGGTAGGAGCCCAGAGGCCATGCAGATTCGGTTTGGCGGCGCGATGCTGCCGTGCTGATCCGGCCGGAGGTATAGGAGATGATCAGCCCCGCAGCAACAACGGCTAGCACTCCGGAAGCGTGAACGGCTTCGGCGAGCAGGAAAGAGGCAAAAGGGGTGATCAGCAGGGCGATGTTAGTAATGAGCGGGTCGCGTACCCGGACCAGGAGCAGGTAGGCCGCAGTCGCCACCAGGATGCCCGCGACCGCCCCTCCAACATAGGAGAGGGCGAATAGGCCAGCGATATTGACCGGGGTGTAGCTACCGCCAAGGGTCGCGCCAACGGCAATTGCGTAGAGCACCAAGGCTGTGCCGTCATTAGTCAGGCTCTCTGCCTTAAGCAGCATAAAATTCCGGCGTGGCAGCATCCGGCCCAAAGCCGCAACGGCTGTCGCGTCCGGAGGAGCGAGGGCGGCACCGAGGATAAGGGCAGTGTTCCATGGCAGGCCGAGGAGGTGTGCCACTCCCGCGACGGCGAGGGCGGAGGCGACAACCAGCAGCGTGCTGAGCAACACGATGCCACGGAGGTCACGCCGGATGGACCGGAGCGAGGTGGTCAGGCTTTCCCAGAACAGCATCACCGGCAAGAAGACCAGCAGCACCGTCTCCGGTGGCAGCTCAATCTGCCGCACCTGCGGAACCAGGCCGAGGAGGAGGCCGAAGACCAGCAGCAGTAACGGTGCGGCGACTCTGAGCCGGGGAGCCAGGATCGCGCCGGCCAGCACGGTCATGCCCAGGAGTACGACGGTTTCCAGGCCCTCCATGGCATCTCTTTTCAATATGGTGGTCTATTGCCCGCGTCTGAACGCGGGTGTGTCCTGTTACCAGGTTGATGCGACCGTGCGTGTGATGACCCAAGTGTCTCCGCGGGGCTCGAACCAGGAGCGCAACGTGAGGCGCCAGGTGGCTCTGGAACCCCAGATCGTGGCGTCGGTAAGCGTTCGGGCGCTCAGCGCGGGCACGGTCCCATCCCTGCTTCGGGTGGCCTCGACCGTTTCCATCCGGTGGTACTGCATCTCGCCGGATTCAATCGCTTCCAGCCATTCCGACCTCGACTGCACATATCCGGTCATGTGGGTGAGGGTGAATCCGCTGGCAAGGATGGAGCCCAGTTCTGCCAGGTCCCCGGCTACCATCGCCTCGAACATGGCCTCATGAAGGGCTTCAATGGCCTCATTGGTCATGGTCGTGTCTGTCGTCGTGCCTGCGCTGTTAGTTCGTGCGCGCCGTAGCTGTTGTCGTCCGGGTTGACGGTCACACCGGGGGCGACGAGCTTGTCGATGCGGTCCAGAACGTCGCTGGACAAAGTGATGTCGGCCGCCGGCAGGTAAGACTCGAGCTGTTCCATGGTGCGTGGTCCCACGATGGCGGAGGTGACGCCGGGGTGGTTGATCACGAACGCGATCGCCAGTTCAATCAGTGTCAGCCCGGCCTCTTCGGCCAGAAGAGCCAGGTCCTCCACGACGTCGAGCTTGCGCTGATTCGCGGGGCTGGTCAGGTCGAACCGGGCGCTCGGGCGGGCACTTGACGTGGGTGCGGATGCGGAGTCCTTGCGCCAGCGGCCGGAGAGCCAGCCGCCGGCCAGCGGGCTGTAGGTGAGGGTGCCCATTCCGTGCCGTTGGACCGTGGGGAGGATGTCTTCCTCGATGCCGCGGACGAGGATCGAGTAGGGCGGCTGTTCTGTGACGAACCGTTCCAGGTTCCGTTCCCGTGACGCCCATTGGGCTTCGACGATCTGGGATCCGGAGTAGGACGAGGATCCGATGTACCGGACCTTGCCCTGGCGGACCAGGTCGGTGAGCGCGCCGAGGGTTTCCTCGACGTCCGTGTCCGGGCTGGGCCGGTGGACCTGGTAGAGGTCGATGTAGTCGGTGTTCAGCCGACGCAAGGAGTTCTCCACCTCCCGGATGATCCACCGGCGGGAGCCGCCACGCTGGTTGGGGTCATCCTGGTTCATGGGCATGAAGAACTTGGTGGCGAGGAAGACGTCATCGCGCCGGCCTTCCAGCGCTTGCCCGACGATCTCCTCGGATACCCCGCCGGAGTAGACGTCCGCGGTGTCGACGAAATTGATCCCTGCATCAAGGGCACGGTGGATGATGCGGATGCTGTCAGCGCGGTCCTCGTTACCCCAGGGGCCGAACATCATCGCACCCAGGCACAGGGGACTGACTTTGACTCCGGTGCGGCCAAGCGAGCGGTATTCCATGCTGGTTCCTTCTCTCCGGTCTGGTTCTGTCGTGCTTAGGCTTCGGGGATGGACACATCGAACCACTGGTCGCGGGAGAGGTCCGGGTCCGGGCCGTTGCGCACGCCGGTGTCCAACGCGTCGATGGATGCCAGTTCCTTGCCCGTGAGTTCGAAGTCGAAGATGTCGAAGTTCTCGGCGATGCGTGCCGGGTTTGTCGATTTCGGGATGGCTGAGCGGCCCTGCTGCAGGTGCCAGCGGAGCATGACCTGCGCGGGCGTCTTGCCGTGCTCTTCAGCGATCGCGGCGATGGCCGGGTCCTGCATGACGTTCTTCCGGTCCTCGCCCCAGCCGGGGTAGAAGGTGATGCCGCCGATCGGCGACCACGCCTGGGTGGTGATGCCGTGTTCGGCGTCGGCTGCCCGGACACCCGGTTGGCTGAAGTACGGGTGCAGCTCCACCTGGTTCACGGCCGGGATCACATCGCTTTCCGCGAGCAGTCGCTTGAGGTGATGCGGCATGAAGTTGCTGACACCGATGGCCCGCACCCGCCCGTCGGCGAGCAGGGTCTCCAACGCCTTGTACGCGGCGATGGTCTTCTCGAAGCGGCCCGGGACCGGCTGGTGCAGGATCAGCAGATCCAGGTAGTCCACCCCGAGCTTGCCGGTCGCCTTGTCCCAGGCATGCAGCGTCTGGTCGTAGCCGTAGTCGCTGACCCAGACCTTGGTCTCGATGAACACGTCGGACCGGTCGAGCCCGGAGCTGCGGATGCCGTCGCCGACCTCCCGCTCATTTCCGTAGGCGGCGGCAGTGTCAATGTGCCGGTAACCGGCAGCAAGGGCGGCCTCGACCGCGGCCGTTGTTTCTTCCGGTGGGCTTTGGAAGACGCCGAGCCCAAGGGCGGGCATGACGACCCCGTTGTTGAGTCTGATGTCCATAAGGTCCTGGTCCTTTCGTTACGGGCGGACGAGCACTTTGAGTGCTTCGCGGTCGGCCATGGCCTTGTAGCCGGCCGGGACGTCGTCCAGGCCGATGGTGCGGTCGAAGACCTTGCCGGGTTCGATGGTGCCGTCGAGCACGAGCGGCAGCAGCTCCTCGATGTAGGCCCTGGCCGGTGCGACGCCGCCGGTGAGCGTGATGTTGCGCATGAACTCGGGGAAGCCGAACGGCACCTCAGGAAACTGGGGTGCTCCGACGCGGCTGATCACGCCGCCGTCGCGCACGACACCGATCGCCATCTCGATCGCTGGCTTGAGGCCCACGGCTTCGAGCACGGCATGGGTTCCGTCGCCGTTGGTGAGTTCCTTGACCTTGGCGATGCCTTCCTCACCGCGCTCGGCCACCACGTCGGTGGCGCCGAATTCGCGGCCGAGGTCGGTGCGGGCCTCGTGCCGGCCCATGAGGATGATGCGCGAGGCGCCCATGAGCTTGGCGGAGAGAACCGCTGAGAGTCCCACAGCGCCGTCACCGATCACGGTGACCGTCTGGCCGGGCTGGATACCGGCCTTCTTGGCCGCGTGGTATCCGGTGGACATGACATCGGAGAGGCTCAGCAGGGACGGGATCAGCTTCTCGTCGAAGCCCCCCGGCACCACGACGAGGGTGCCCGACGCCTGCGGGACCCGGGCGAATTCGCCCTGGCCGCCGTCGTCGTGACCGCCCCAGTGGGCACCGTGGCGGCAGGAGGTCTGCAGTCCTTCCTTGCAGAAATCGCAGGTGCCGTCGGAGGCCACGAATGGTGCGATGACAAAGTCACCCACGGACAGGCCTGTCACCTCGGAGCCGAGTTCTTCGACGACGCCTACGAACTCGTGACCCATCCGGGCGCCTTCGGAGGTTTCCGGCTTGGAGGCGTAGGGCCACAGATCGCTGCCGCAGATGCAGCCGGCGAGGATGCGCACGATAGCGTCAGTGGGCTCCTGGATGGTGGGGTTGGGAACGGTTTCGACGCGCACGTCTCCGGCGCCGTACATCAGTGTTGCTCGCATGGTGAGGGTTCCTTAGTGGTTGTTGCCGGCTTCCAGTCAACACCGGTCACGGACCGCTTGGGAGTGCATGTCAGTACCCCCATGAAGTGCAGGTGTGTTGGTTCAGCCGGGCGGTTTTGGTGAGGGGGCGGGGCTGGCCAATTGTCGGCGCCCCGGGGGGTACCGATGATTGGCCAGCAGTTGACCCTGTGGTTAGTGGTCGCGGTCGATGGCGGCGTCCAGCCCTGCCGAAAGCGGTGCGCCGACGAGGTCGAGCGCGGCGAGGGCTTCGTCGATCCGCTGCAGGTCGTTCGCACTGAGTTCGAGGTCGGCTGCGGGCAGGTTGTCGTCCAGGTGGGTCAGGCGGGTGCCGCCGGGGATCGGAACGACCCACGGTTTCTGGGCCAGGAGCCAGGCCAGTGCCAGTTGCGCCGGGGAGGCGCCTTTTTCGGCTCCGAAATTCTTGAGGAAGTCGACGAGGGCGAAGTTCGCCTCAAGTGCCTCAGGCGTGAAGCGCGGGAAGTCCGCCCGGAGATCATTTGGGTTGTCGAACTTCATGTCCCGGGTGATGCCGCCGGTGAGGAATCCCTGTCCGAGCGGGCCCCAGGCGACCAGCCCGATCCCCAGTTCTTCGCAGACCCCGAACTTCGTGGTTTCCGGTTCCCGCATCCACAGTGAGTAGTGGTCCTGGATGACGGCGATGGGTTGGACGGCGTGGGCGCGGCGGATGCTTGTCTCGCTCGCCTCGGACAGTCCGAAGTGACGTACCTTGCCCTCGGCGATGAGTTCCTTGACGGTGCCTGCGACGTCCTCCATCGGGACGTTAGGGTCGACCCGGTGCTGGTACAGCACGTCGATGTGATCGGTGCGCAGCCGGCGCAGTGACGCCTCAACCACGTCCCGAATGTGCCCGGGGCGGCTGTTGAGTCCGACCGTTTCCCCGTCGGCGTTGATGTCGAACCCGAACTTGGTGGCCACTTGAACGCCGTCGCGGATGGGCTGCAGCGCTTCGCCGACCAGCTCTTCGTTGACGTAGGGGCCGTAGCCCTCGGCGGTGTCGAACAAGGTGACGCCGCGTTCGGCGGCGGAGCGGATGACGGCAAGGGCTTCGGTCCGGTCGGTAGCGGGGCCAAGGCCAAAGCTCAGTCCCATGCAACCGAGGCCGATGGCCGATGTTTCAAGGCCGTCGCCGAGCTTACGTGTTTTCATCGCATTTTTCCTTTGTGGTGTTGAACGCGTGTGGATTGGGGGGGAATGAAGGAGGCAGGGAAAGTAGATAGGTGTTGTTGTCCGGGGAGCCCCAGGGGATCGGGTCTCAGACAGTTCAGCGGGCGGGCTCAGCCTCCGGTGCGGGCACGGTCGACCTTGTTTTCCCGGCTCGCCGGACCGCGAGATCTGCGGGCAGGATGAGGGCCGCTGTGGTGACCAGGGCCAGGAGAAGGAGGACGCTGCCCGTGGTGAGTGCGGCACTGACCTGTGCGGCCAGGTGCTCCGCAGCAGGGTCTCCGGTGGGGACGGTGGCGGCGGCCGCGACCGCGATGCCGAGCCCCAGGCAGGTACCAACCTGGTGGAAGGTGTTCACCAGGCCCGAAGCCGCGCCGGCGTCGGCCGCAGGGGCACCAATGATGCCGAATGAGGTCAGCGGCGCGAAGGCGAAGCCCTGGCCGGCGCCAATGAGGACCATCGGCAGGGCGACTCCCGTCGAATAGCTGGAGTCGACACCGGCGCGGCTGAGCCAGAACATCCCGGCGAGGGTGATCAGGATACCGGCCAGCAGGGCAACCGAGCCCGGCATCCGCCTGACCAACGGCGGAATGCTCATCGCGACGGCGAAGTTTACGGCGGTCATGGGCAGGAATCCGAGACCGGCCTGCAGCGGGTCGAAGCCAAGGACTTCCTGCATGAACTGTGTGGTGAAGAAGAAGAACCCGATCATCGCACCGAGGTAGAGGAAGCGTGCCACATAGGCGCCGGTGCGCCGGCGGCTCTTGAACAGCCGCAACGGCATGATCGGCTGGGCCGCCTTGCGTTCGATCATCACGAACAGGACCAGGAGTACGACGCCGGCGCCCACGGCCGTAACGGTGACCGGCGAGGTCCAGCCCACTTCAGCGGTATTGATGATCCCAAATACCAATGCACCCACCCCGAGGGTCGCAGTCAGCGCCCCGGAAACGTCGAAGCGGCCGCTGGCACGTCCGCTTTCCGGGAGGAATCGGGGAGCAAGCGCGATCATCGCCGCGCCGATGGGTACGTTGACGAAGAACCCGGCGCGCCAGGAAATCCAGTGCGCCAGTGCGCCGCCGATGACCAGGCCGAGGCTGGCACCGATCCCTGCGGTCGCACCGTAGAGGGACACCGCCCGGGTGCGCTCACGGCCTTCCGGGAAGCTCGCCGTGAGCAAGGACAGGGACGCGGGGGCCACGATCGCAGCCCCGATACCCTGCACGGCCCGGCCGGCGATCGCCCACCAGCCCGCCGGGGCCAGTCCGATCAGCAGCGACGCGAGTGAGAACACCACCAGCCGAACACGAACACGCGCCGCCGGCCCAGCAGGTCACCGGCCCGGGCGCCGAGGAGCAGCAGGCCGCCGAAGACCAGCGTGTAGGCATCCTGGACCCAGGAGAGCTCACTGGTGCTCAGCTGCAGGTCGGCTTGAAGGCTGGGCAGCGCGGTGAAGATGACCGAGTTGTCCAGCAGGATCATGAAGTAGCTGGCGAGGATGATCGCCAGGATCGCTCCCGGATGAGGGGCGGTGGTAGGTGCCGGTTTCATGCTTTCCATGCAACCGCGAATTCTTACGGTCCGGGAGTCACTGACGTTCCGGGTAATGACAGTCCCTCCCTCGCCCTCGGGACGGCGGCGTAGCGTGGCTGCCATGACACACAGCGATGACGTGCGGAAGTTCCTCAGCTCCCGCCGTGCAAGGATCACGCCCGAGGAAGCCGGGCTTCCGGCCTATGGCGGCAACCGCCGCGTCACCGGGCTGCGCCGCGAGGAAGTTGCCATGCTCGCCGGGATGACATCGACTACTACATCCGCCTTGAACGCGGAAACCTCTCCGGCGCCTCCGACAGTGTCCTCGAAGCCCTCGCCCGCGCCTTGAAACTTGACGACGCCGAAACGGCCCACCTTTTCGACCTGGCCCGCGCCGCGACCGCTTCCCCCCGGGTCCGGCGCAAGCGTAGCCCGCACACAGTTCGGCCGAGCGTGCAACGCGTCATCGATGCCATCACGACGGCGCCCGCCTGGGTACGCAACGACCGCGGGGATGTCCTCGCTGCCAATGAGCTGGGCCGGGCATTATATCTGGACATGATGAAAGAGGGGCCGCTCCGCCGAACAGCGCGCGGTTCACCTTCCTGAACCCGAAAGCACGCGAATTCTTCATCGACTGGGAGCGGGCCGCTGACGACGTCGTCGCTGTCCTGCGGTCCGCCGCCGGGAAAAACCCCTACGACAGAGACCTCACCGACCTGGTCGGTGAACTCTCGACCCGCAGCGAAGAGTTCCGCACCCGGTGGGCCCGCCACGATGTGAAGTACCACCGCGCCGGCCGCAAGCGCCTGCACCACCCGATCGTCGGAGACATGGACCTGAGCTACGAGGCAATGGAACTTCCCGCCGATCCGGGACTGCGCATCAACGTCTACACGGCCGACCCCAACACACCCTCAGAGGACGCACTGAAAGTCCTCGCCAGCTGGGCCGCCACCCAGCGTGAAACAACAGAAGCCTCAGTCAAGGAGAAACGATGACCAATCGTCCGTCAACGGTATTGATTGCCGGTGCCACCGGCAGCATCGGCCGCTACGCCGCGGCCGAAGCGCTGCGGCAGGGCTACACCGTGCGGGCCCTCGTCCGCGACAAGGCCCGCGCCGCCAAAATCCTTCCCGACGGCGTCGAACTCGTCGTCGGCGACCTGACCCGTCCCGAAACCCTTGCCGCGGCTGTCCAGGAGGTGGACGCGATTGTCTTCACCCACGGGTCCACCACCAGCGAACGCGACGTCCGGGATAACGACTATGCCGGCGTCGCCAACGTCCTCAAGGCTCTGCGTGGCCGGCGGGTCCGTATCGCCCTGATGACAGCCATCGGCACTACCCGCCCGGGAGTCGCCTATGCTACCTGGAAGCTCCGCAGCGAGCGGCTTGTCCGGGCGAGCGGCAACCCGCACACGATCGTGCGCCCGGGCTGGTTCGACTACAACCAACCCGACCAGCGCACCATCGTCATGCTCCAAGGCGACAAACGCCAGGCCGGTTCACCCGCAGACGGCGTCATCGCCCGGGACCAGATCGCCCGCGTCCTCATCGACAGCCTGCGCATCGACGCAGCCAACCACAAAACACTCGAACTCATCGCCGACCACGGACCCGAACAAGACGACCTCACCGCAGTCTTTGACTCACTCACGCCAGACTCGGGCGAATCCCTCGACGCGGCCGAAGACGATGTGAATCTGCCGGTCACCAATGAGCCCGAAACATTCCGCCATGACCTCGCTACAATCACAGCAGGAAACCACAAAGTTGGCGGCTAGAGTCCGAGCTTCGACCGCCCCGCGCCGGACGCGACGCGCGGACACGGCGCGCACCCGCACGCGGGCGCGCCTCCGGTTATCAGTAGTCCGCTTTTTTGTCCTAGTGTCTACTCCTATGAGTGATGTTCTTGAAATGGCCGCCGTCAGCGTTGTACGTGGGGCGAAAACGCTCCTGGACAAGGTGGACTGGCAGGTCAAGGAAGGCGAGCGTTGGGTGATCCTGGGCCCCAACGGTGCCGGTAAGACCACACTGCTGCAGATCGCCGCCGCCCGGATCCACCCCACGAGCGGCATGGCCGGCATCCTGGAGGAAATCCTCGGCGCCGTCGATGTCTTCGAGCTCCGGCCCAGGATCGGCCTGTCCTCGGCAGCCCTGGCCAACCAGATCCCCGAGCAAGAGAAGGTCCTCAACGTCGTCGTGACGGCCGCCTACGGTGTCACCGGCCGCTGGCGCGAAGGCTATGAGAGGGACGACGAGCGCCGCGCCTTCGGCCTGCTCAACGAATGGGGCATGGGCCCGCTGCTCAACCGTCCTTTCGCCTCGCTGTCCGAGGGGGAGCGGAAGCGCGTCCAGATCGCCCGGGCCCTCATGACGGACCCGGAACTGCTGCTCCTCGACGAACCCGCCGCCGGACTCGACCTCGGCGGCCGCGAAGACCTCGTCCACCGTCTCAGCGAACTCGCCCGCGACGCGGCCGCCCCGGCGATCGTCCTCGTCACGCACCACCTCGAAGAGGTCCCGCCGGGATTCACCCACGCCATGCTGATGCGCGACGGCGGCGTGGTGGCCCAGGGTCCGCTGGCGGAGGTCCTCACCGCGGAAAACCTGAGCGAGACGTTCGGGCTGCCGCTGGACGTCAGCGTCACAGCGGGACGCTACACCGCCGCAGCCCGCCGCTGACGGGCCCCTGACAGCGCGTGGAGTTCCTCAGTAGCGTCCTCATCTTCTTCGCCGGGCTCTGGGCAGGCACCATCAACAGCGTTGTCGGGTCCGGAACCCTCGTCACGTTCCCGGTGCTGATCGCCCTCGGCTACGCGCCCGTCACGGCGTCCATCAGCAACGCGATGGGGCTAGTGGCCGGCAGCGCCGCCGGGGCCTGGGGCTACCGGAAGGAACTCACCGGCCGGGGCAGGCAGTTGCTCCGGCTCCTGCCCGCCTCGCTCCTGGGCGGCGTCAGCGGAGCCTACCTGCTGCTGCACCTGCCCGAGAAGGTCTTCCACTACGCCGCCCCGGCCCTCATTGTGGTGGCCCTGCTGATGGTGGTGTTCCAGCCCAAGCTCCAGCAATGGGTGCGGAACCGGGAAGAGAACCCCGAACACGCCATCCGGGACCGGCGCCACAGCATCCTGCTCGTGGTCCTGGTGTATCTGGCCGGCGTCTACGGCGGGTACTTCGTCGCGGCCCAGGGCATCCTGCTGGTCGGCATCCTCGGCGTCTTCATGACCGGGACCATCCAGAACGCCAATGCCATGAAGAACATCCTGGTCCTGGGTGTGAACGTCGTCGCGGCCGCCTCGTACCTGCTCTTTGCCTTCGGCCGGATCAACTGGGCCGTCGTGGGGCTGATCGCCGTCAGCTCGCTGATCGGCGGCGTGATCGGCTCCAAGGTGGGCCGCCGCTTGTCGCCGGGGGTCCTGCGCGGGGTCATCTTCGTCCTCGGCCTCGTCGCCCTGGGCTTCATGATCGCCAACCTGCTGAAATGACCTGCCGAAGTGACCGCCCGTGACCTTCCACTATCTTGAATCGGCCGACGACCCGCGCGTCTCCGATTACACCCAGCTGACGGACGTCCACCTGCGGAAGCTGCGCGAACCCGCCGAGGGCATGTACATCGCGGAGTCCTCGCGCGTGTTGCGCCGGGCGCTGGCGGCAGGGCACCGGCCGCGCTCCTTCTTCCTCGCCGAGAAATGGATCCAGGACCTCGCGGATGTCTTCGAGGAGTACCCGGATGTGCCGGCCTATATCGGCTCCGCCGGGCTCCTCGAGGACATCACCGGCTTCCACCTGCACCGCGGAGCCATGGCGGCCATGCACCGGCCGGCTCCGGTCCCGTTGCCCGAACTGCTCGCCGGTGCCCGCCGGGTTGCCGTGCTGGAGGACATCGTGGACCACACCAACGTCGGCGCGATCTTCCGTTCCGCGGCCGCACTGGGCGTGGACGCCGTACTCGTCTCGCCGCGCTGCGGGGACCCGCTCTACCGCCGCAGCGTCCGGGTCAGCATGGGGACGGTGTTCCAGGTCCCGTGGGCGCGGCTGGAGGACTGGCCGGGGGACCTGGCCATGCTCCGGGACCTGGGCTTCACCGTGGCGGCCATGGAGCTCACCGAGGATGCCGTCTCCCTCGAGGACCTGGCGGTCCGGAACCCGGAACGGCTGGCGCTCGTGCTCGGAACGGAGGGCGCCGGCATGAGCGAAGGCACGCTCGCCGCCGTCGACCTCGCCGTGAAGATCCCGATGCGCGCCGGCGTCGACTCCCTTAACGTCGCGGCGGCATCCGCCGTCGCGTTCTGGGAGCTGCGGCCCCGGGACTAAGTGTTCGGCAGTGACGCTGACTTTCCGCTATGATTGATAGCTGGCCGTCCGGTGCATTCCGCAAGCCATCCCATTCATACCTGGCAGCTGGCAAAATCCAGTTGTGCGAACAAAGGTCCAATTATGAAGTCTGATACTCACCCGAAGTACGAAGCTGTTGTTTTCAACGACCTGGCTTCCGGCGTCAAGTTCCTGACCAAGTCCACCGTGTCTTCCAAGAAGACCATCGAGTGGGAAGACGGAAACACCTACCCGGTTATCGACGTCGAAATCTCCTCGGAGTCCCACCCGTTCTACACGGGCAAGCAGCGCATCATGGACTCTGCTGGCCGCGTCGAGCGCTTCAACGCTCGCTTCAAGGGCTTCGGCGGCAAGAAGTAATAACTTCTCCCCAAGGTCTATTGGAAAAGCCCGCACCGCTTACGGTGCGGGCTTTTTGCGTCCGGCCGAGTGCACTTGACGCAGCGGCGTCGTGGCAGGATTAAGCACATGACAACGATCCCCTTGGGTCCCGCTTCCGGCAAGGCCGACGACGGCGGCGGCCGCCACCACGGGGAGTACAAGGTGCCCGGCGGAAAGCTCGTGGTCGCCGACTTCGATGTCGTCGACGGCATGCTCGCGAATGTCTCGGTGAGCGGGGACTTCTTCCTGGAGCCGGACGAAGCGCTGCTGGAGATCAACCGGGCCCTGACCGGTCTGCCGGCGGACGCCGGCGCCGCGGACACCGCCGCGGCGGTGGACGCTGCCCTCCCGGCCGACGCGGTCCTGTTCGGCTTCTCCGCCGACGCCGTGGCGGTCACCGTACGCCGCGCCCTCGCGAAGGCCACCGGCTGGGCGGACCACCACTGGAACATCATCGGCCCCTCCGTGCTGCCCACCCACGTCAACGTCGCCCTGGACGAGGTCCTCACCGAAGAGGTCGGCGCCGGGCGCCGCAACCCGACGCTGCGCTTCTGGGACTGGGAAGAGCCCTCCGTCATCATCGGCAGCTTCCAGTCCGTCCGCAACGAACTCCACCCTGAAGGAGTGGCCCGGCACGGCATCAGCGTGGTCCGCCGGATCAGCGGCGGGGGAGCGATGTTCATGGAGGCCGGAAACTGCATCACCTACTCGCTGTACCTCCCGCAGACCCTCGTGGACGGGATCAGCTTCGCCGATTCCTACGGCTTCCTGGACGCCTGGGTGATGGCGGCACTCGAAAAAGTGGGCATCAGCGCTTTCTACGTCCCGCTCAACGACATCGCCACGGACCAGGGCAAGATTGGCGGCGCGGCCCAGAAACGGCTCGCCAACGGCGGGATGCTGCACCACGTGACCATGAGCTACGACATCGACGCCGACAAGATGGTTGAGGTACTGCGCATCGGCAAGGAAAAGCTCTCCGATAAGGGCACCACGAGCGCCAAGAAACGGGTGGACCCGCTCCGGCGCCAGACCGGCCTGGCCCGCAGCGAGATCGTCGCGGCGATGATGGAGGTCTTCACCGAACGCTACGCCGCGACGCCGTCGGAACTCACCGACGCCGAACTCGACGCCGCCCGCCGGCGCGTCGACGACAAGTTCGGCACGGCGGAGTGGCTGCACCGGGTGCCCTAGCACCTGGACCCCGCGCCCAGCTGCGCACGTCGCACCCTCGTATGCTCAGCCGAACGTGCAGTGGACGATGACTTTTCTCAGGGCGGTCTCGAGAACGGCGAGTTCCTGATCGTCGAGCCGCTCGACGAACAGTTTCGAAACATCGCGAAGATGGACCGGCACGGTTTCGGTCAACCGGGCGATACCGGCGTCGGTCAGGGCGACCACTACGCCGCGCCCGTCCTCAGCGGTGTTTCCTCGACGTACCAGACCCTCATCGACCAGCCTCGCGACGCGGCGCGTCAACCCCGAGCGCGAGAGGAGCGTGCGGGCGGCCAGGTCAGTCATCCTCAGCTGCCCGCCTGTCTCGGCCAGCTGAGCCAAGACGTCGAAGTCGGTGAGGCGGAGCCCCGTGTCCGCCCGGAGATCGGTGTCGAGCTGGCGCATCAGCGTCGCGTGCGCCTGCAGTAAAGCGCGCCACGCCGGCTCTCCGCGCCGACCCGGCAGCGAGTCCTCAACAAGCCGGCCGAAGAAAGCAGCCACATCACCAGGTGGGGAATTTTCGTGCATATCCACCAGTTAACTCCATAGGTATTTGCAATCGCAAGTACCTTGGAGCGGTGAGGAGGACCGTCTCATGAGTGAAGTCCAGCCCCTCAACAGCACACTTGGCCGTGGATTCTCGGCCCCGGCGGAGGAGGTCCGCGTGACGCGGACCGCTGCCGCGCTGGAATCGAACGGGATCACCGTGCTCCGCGCCCCAAACAGCGCAGAAGCGAAACGCACCGTCCTCGATCTCATCCCGGCGGGGTCGCAGGTGCACCACGGCGCGTCGCAGTCCCTGGAGGCTTCGGGCATCGCCGAGGAGATAGAGAGCTCCGGCCGGTATGAGTCCCTCCGGTCACGGGTTTTCGGCATGGACCGTGCGACGCAGGCCGACGAGATCCGCCGCCTGACCGCCTCGCCCGACGTCATGCTTGGTAGTGTCCACGCCGTCACCGAGACCGGGTCCCTGGTCACCGCGTCGGCGAGTGGCAGCCAGCTCGGCCCCTACGCATCCGGCGCCGGGAAGGTCATCCTTGTGGTTGGGACGCAGAAGATCGTGCCCGACCTGAAGGAAGCACTCCGGCGCATTGACGAATACGCCTTCCCGCTCGAGGACGCGCGCGCCCAGGCAGCGTACGGCGTGCACAGCGGCGTGAACAAAGTTCTCATCATCAATCGCGAGTGGACACCGGACCGCATCACCGTTGTCCTCTGCGATGAGGCACTGGGGTTCTAGCCATGCCTGCATCGACGCTGGGTGTGGGGATTCTTGGGGTCAGCCCCGCCCGGGGCTGGGCCGCCACGGCCCACATCCCGGCACTGCGGGCACTGCCGAACTATGAGATCCGGGCGATCAGCGCGCACAGCGCGGAGTCCGCGCACGCAGCAGGCGAAGCCTTCGGGGTGCGCGCGGTGTTCTCAGACCACGAGCAACTGCTGGCCCAACGAGACATCGACGTAGTCGCTGTGACGGTCAAGGTCCCGCACCATCGAGAGCTCGTCTCCGCCGCCCTCGCCGCGGGCAAGGCCGTCTACTGCGAGTGGCCGCTTGGCCGCGACGTCGACGACGCGCGGGCGATGGCCGGACTCGCCGCGGAGTACGGGGTGCATACGGGCGTCGGGTTGCAGGCCCGCCAGGCCCGCGCGATCGGGTTCGTCCAGGAGCTGCTCAGCGGCGGATACGTCGGCGAGGTCCTCTCAACGACCATGGTGGGCCTGTCGGTCCCGGGCAACGTCGTGGGCCGGCCCAACGCCTACATGCTCGACAAGACAAACGGGGCCAACCTGCTCACCATCGCAGTCGGGCACAGCCTGGACACACTCAACTACGTACTGGGCGAGTTCGCCGACCTGTCGGCCGTGTCGGATCTTCGCAGGCCGCTCATCACCATCGATGAGACCGGGGAACAGATCGTCAAAACGGCGCCCGACCAAATCGCGGTGATCGGCACTCTCACGTCCGGAGCGACCGCCAGTGTCCACATCCGTGAGGGAGTGGCCGGCGGCACCGGGTTCCTCTGGGAAATCAACGGCACCGACGGAACACTCCGGATCACCGCCGACGCCGCATACCCCGAAATCTACCCCCTGTCCGTCCGGGGAGCGCAAGGGCGGAACGAGCCCACCGAACTTGACGTCCCGGCGCCGGCACAGAAATGGCCCGCGCTCAGCAGCCTGGAAGGATCGCCGGCATATAACGTCGCGCGCGCCTACGCGGCGTTCGCGGCAGACATCGACAACGGCACCCACGCCGTGCCGGACTTCGCCGACGCCGTCGCCCGCCACGAGACCATTGCCGCCATCGAGAAGTCCGCGGCATCAGGGGAACGCGTGAAGACATGACCCGCTGCGCCACGCCGGGCCGAATTATCACGAAATATCATGAAAGGTGCCGACCGTGAGACTCACCCACATCCCTCTCCGCCTGACCACAGGAGCATTCATCCTGAATGCCGGTTGGGGCAAACGCAAGCTGGACAAAGACAGCGCGGCCGGGCTTCAGGCCATGGCAGCCAAGGTCATTCCGCCGGTCAGCAGAATCGACGCCGAAAAGTTCGGCAAAATGCTTAGCTACGCGGAAATGACCCTGGGTGCGGCACTGCTGACACCCTTCCTGCCCAGCCGCCTGGCCGGGATCGGTCTCGGGATCTTCTCCGGGTCCCTGTTCACCATGTACCTGAGGACACCCGGCATGACGCTGGAGGATGGCATCCGTCCCAGCCCGCAGGGAACTGCGCTGGCAAAGGACATCTGGATGCTCGGCATCGCCGCGGCCCTCGTGCTGGACCGCAAGCCCAAACCTGGAAAAGCAACCCGGCGGATCCCTTTCTGAAGCGCCGCTAAGACCGGCCCTGCGCGAGCGGCTGTGCTATCAGGGCCTGTGGCGTCAGTGCTTGTGCCGTTAGGGAACGGTGCAGCTGGCTGCGCTGTTCAATGATGATGCGGCGCAGCGCACGGGGCGCGTCCGCGTGTTCGGCCAGCCAGTTGTCGCTCCGGACAATCACGGCGTGGGTCTCCGGGGTGCCGCCATGCCCGTCGAGGTCCTGCGCGGCCGGGTAGAGGCCACGGACGATCCGGCCGGCGATCTCGATGCTGCGGCCGGCCCACACCTGTTCCAGGCATTCGAAGTAGCGGTCGGTGAAGTACGCGAGCAGTGCCGCCGGCCCGGAGTTGAAGCCGGCGATGGTGGCGCTCAGCAGCTGGTTGGACAGTGCGGTGCCGTGGACTGCCGCATTCCAGGCCGCTTCCTTGACGGCCGCTTCGGGGCGGGCTGCCATGGCCGTGGCGTGGCCGGACTTGCCCGCGGCGGTGTTGTCCCGGACCAGCTCTTCATCGAGCTGGGCGGGGGTCGCCTGTCCGTTGGCCGCCAGGGCGTGCCAGAAATTCCAGCGCAGTTCGGCGTCGACGGCGAGGCCTTCGACTACGGTGCTGCCGGCCAGGATACCGCGGAGCAGGTCCAGCCGGCCGGCGTCGTAGCGGCTGGTCGCGGCCAGGGTGCGGGCCCAGGCCAGCTGCTGGTCGGAGCCCGGTTCGGCCTTGAGCAGTTCGGTGGCTGCCACGGTGAGGAATTCGTGGCGCACGTCGTCGCGCTGCGCTCTCGGCACATAGCGTTCGATCGCGGTCGCGGCATTGCCCAGCACGTTGAGCAGCACCCCGATGCCGGTCTCGGCCGGGCCGAAGCGCTGCACGGCCTGGACATACAGCGTCGACGGCGTGACGGCGTCGCGGGCGGAATCCCACAGCGCGGTCCAGCACAGGGCCCGGGCCATCGGGTCGCTGAGCTTGTCGAGGGAGCTCCGCACGGTGGCTTCGGAGTGCGCGTCCAGCCGCACCTTGGCGTAGCTGAGGTCGTCGTCGTTCACCAGCAGCAGGGCCGGCCGACGCCTGCCGGCCAGCTCAGCCACCTGCGTGCGGGGGCCGCTGACATCGGTCTCCACACTGTCCCCGCGGACGAGGGCGCCGGCGTCGTCCACGTCGTAGAATCCGATCCGCAGCCGGTGCGGCCGGGGTTCCTGCCGGCCGGTGATCGGATCCTCGGCGTCCTGCACGAGCGTCACTGCGGCCAGGACGCCGTCGTGCTCGTCGATCTCGCTGGAGAGGGTCGAGATGCCCGAGGTCTGGAGCCACCGGCGGGCCCAGTCCCCGAGGTCGCGGCCGGAGGCGGCGCCGAGCGCAGCCAGCAGCTCGGCCAGGGTGGTGTTGCCATAGGCGTGGTCCTTGAAGTACTGGCGTGAACCGGCGATGAAGGCCTCGAAGCCCACATAGGCGACGAGCTGCTTCAGCACGGAGGCACCCTTGGCGTAGGTGATCCCGTCGAAGTTCTGCTTGGCCGCCTCGAGGTCGGGGATATCGGCGACGATCGGGTGCGTGGTCGGCAGCTGGTCCTGTACATACGCCCAGGCCTTGCGGTTGTTGGCGAAGTTCACCCACGCCGTGTCCCAATCCGTGGTCCGGTCCACTCCGAGGGTCCCCATGTAGTCCGCGAAGGACTCCTTGAGCCACAGATCGTCCCACCACTGCATGGTGACGAGGTCGCCGAACCACATGTGCGCCATCTCGTGCAGCAGAGTGTTGGCGCGGGCCTGGTACTGCGAATCGGCGGCCCGCGAGGTGAACACGTAGCTTTCGGTGAAAGTCACGAGCCCGGGGTTCTCCATCGCACCCAGGTTGTACTCCGGCACGAAGGCCTGATCGTACTTGCCCCAGGGGTACGGGAAGTCGAAGAGCCCGTTGAAGAAGTCGAGGCCGTTCCGGGTGAGCGTGAAGAGCGCCTCGGTGTCGAAGGAGGACGCCATGGATGCCCTGCAGTACAGCGCCAGCGGCACCTCCAGGACCGTCCCGTCCCCGAGTACCCCGTGCCAGGAGTCTGCGGCTTTGAAGTACGGACCGGCGAGCACGGTGGTGATGTAGGTGGACATCGCCTTGGTCGGGGCGAAGTCCCAGCGGCTCGTGACGGGGTCGCTGGTCAGCTGGGTGCGCTGGGTTTCGATGCCGTTGGAGGCGACCTGCCACTCCGAAGGGGCCATGACGTGGAAGGTGAATTCGGCCTTGAGGTCGGGCTGCTCGAAGTTCGCGAAGACCCGGCGCGCGTCGGCGGGTTCGTACTGGGTATAGAGGTAGCACTGCCCGTCTGCCGGGTCGAAGAAACGGTGCATGCCCTCGCCGGAGGTGCTGAACAGCGCCGTGCCGGTGACCGAAACCTGGTTTTCGGCCTGCAGGTTGTCGAGCCGGATCCGGGCGCCGTCCGTGATGTCGGCAACGGCCAGCCCCGTGCCGTTGAGGAAGACGCTGTGCACGTCGCTGCTGATGAAGTCCAGGAAGGTGGAAGCCCCGGGCTCGCTCGCGGAAAAGTTGATGACGCTGCGGCTGGTGTAGCCGGCAACGTTCGGATCCGCCGCCTGCCGCACGTCCAGGGACACGTCATAGCTGTGCGTGGTGATCAGGGCTGAGCGTGTTGCCGCTTCATCGCGGCGCAGGTTCTGGTTCGACACCCAGCTATCTAATCATGATGACGGCAGCGCCCAGCCCCAGCAGGGCAATCAGCAGCCAGGAAGCCAGCGCGGCCAGCAACGGCCGGACCCCGGTATGCAGCAGCTGGGCGACCCGCACAGCAGAACCGAGGCCGAAGAGTGCCATGCCCAGCAGCAGGTCCTGGAGTACGGCGGCAGCGTCCAGAACGGCCGGGGACAGCCAGCCCGTCGAGCGCAGGGCGGCCAGCGCCAGGAAGCCGATGACGAACAGCGGGACGATCGGGGGCCGCCTGCCCCCGGAAACGGCAGAGCCGTTGCGATGCTGGCCGTTGCGGTGGTGCAGGCCCGCGGCGGCCACCATCGGCGCCAGCAGGACCACCCTAGTGAGTTTGACGACGACGGCGACCGCGAGCGCCGAGGCCCCGGCCGTCTGCGCGGTGGCCACCACCTGGCCGACGTCGTGCACCGATGCCCCCGCCCACGCCCCGAATTCATCCGGGCCCAGTCCCAGCGGCTGCATCAGCAGCGGCAGCACGCCGATGGCCAGCGTGCCGCACAACGTCACGAGCGCGATCGGCAGCACGGTGTCCTGCTGCCGGATCCGGCGCACCGCCGCCATGGCACCGATGGCCGATGCGCCGCAGATGGAAAAGCCGGTGGCGATCAGGAGCGACACCGGGGGCGGCAGCCGGAAGAGCCGGCTGATGCCGTAAGTTCCCGCGAAGGCGGCCAGGACCACGCCGGTGATCAGGAGCAGCGCGGGCCCGCCCAGGCCCAGCACGTCGACGAGGCTGACCTTCAGGCCCAGCACCACGATCCCGCTGCGCATGAGGTGTTTGCCGGCGAAGTCCAGCCCCGGCCGGGCACGCCCGGCGCTCCAGACGGCCACGCCCGGCAGGTTCGCCGACAGCAGACCGAGCACCACGGCCAGGGTCATCGCCGGGAGCACGGGAACAAGGGCATGGATGGCAAGGGCCACCCCGACGGCGGCCGCGGCCGCCAGCAGGCCGGGCGCTGCTCGGTACAGGGCTGTTTCATAAATCGCTGCTGGGGACTTCGGGCTGAACAGGGGCACGCACTCAACCATGCCGGATGGCCCCCGGAATCCCGCAACCCAACCGCAACCGCAACCGCCACGGCTGCCGCTCCGGCCCGCACGCCGCGCCGACTCCGCCCGGCAGGCGAACTCGCCACGCACCCCGGAAATGATTTCGTAACAAAAAGGTGGTTGGCTAGTGGCCATGTCTGACCTTTTCCAGGATTACGCCGAGGCCGCCGCACGCACCGGCGCCTACGACGAGATGTTTACCCCCGGCCAGCTGGCCAGGAAGTCCTACGGGCAGGTGTCCGGCGCCCTGAGCGAACTCTCGCTGGCGGACGTCACCGCCCGCGCCGACTCCATGGCCCGGACCTTCCTGGACCGCGGCGTCACCTTCGACTTCGCGGGGGAGGAGCGGCCCTTCCCGCTGGACATCGTGCCCCGGGTGATCCCGGCCGATGAGTGGGCCGTCCTGGAGGGCGGCGTGGCCCAGCGTGTGCGGGCCCTCGAGGCTTTCCTCAACGATGTCTACGACAAGATGACCGTGGTGACCGACGGCGTCATCCCGCGCCAGCTCGTCACCACCAGCGCCCACTTCCACCGCCAGGTGCACGGCTTCGAGCCCGCCGGCGGCGTGCGGGTCCACATTTCCGGCATCGACGTTGTCCGCGACGCCGAGGGGACCTTCCGTGTGCTGGAGGACAACGTGCGCGTACCCTCCGGCGTCAGCTACGTCTTGGAGAACCGCCGCGCCATGGCCAAGGGCCTCCCCGAGGCCTTCGGCCAGCAGCTGATCCGGCCGGTGGAGGAGTACCCCCGCCGGCTGCTGTCGGCCCTGCGGAAGACGGCGCCGTCCGGGGTCGATGATCCCACTGTGGTGGTCCTGACCCCCGGCGTGTTCAACAGCGCCTACTTCGAGCACACCCTGCTCGCCGGCCTGATGGGCGTCGAACTCGTCGAGGGCAGGGACCTCATCTGCCGCGCCAACCGTGTCTACATGCGCACCACGGCGGGCGAGCAGCGCGTGGACGTCATCTATAAGCGCATCGACGATGAATTCTTGGACCCGCTGCAGTTCCGTGCCGATTCCATGCTCGGCTGCCCAGGCCTGGTCAACGCGGCCCGCGCCGGCGGCGTCACCATCGCCAACGCCGTGGGCAACGGCGTCGCGGACGACAAGCTGGTCTACAGCTACGTGCCGGACCTGATCCGGTACTACCTGAACGAAGAGCCCGTGATCGCCAATGTGGACACCTTCCGGCTGGAAGAGAAGGAGGCCCGGGAACACGTCCTGGACCGCCTGGCCGAACTCGTCGTCAAGCCCGTGGACGGCTCCGGCGGCAAGGGCCTGGTGATCGGCCCGGACGCATCCAAGGACGAACTCGTTGCCCTGCGCAAGCGAATCATTGCCGACCCCCGCGGCTGGATCGCGCAGCCCGTGCTGCAGCTCTCCACCGTCCCCACGCTCAGCGGCGACAAGTTCGGCCCCCGCCACGTTGACCTGCGGCCCTTTGCCGTGAACGACGGCGACGACGTCTGGGTCCTGCCCGGCGGGCTGACACGCGTGGCGCTCAAGGAGGGCTCGCTGATCGTGAACTCCAGCCAGGGCGGCGGCTCCAAGGACACCTGGGTGCTGGCGGATTCCCCGCAGGTTCCGGTGGAGACGCTCCCACGGCCTTCCACCGCGGTCCGCGAGCGGGTCTCGGTCTGGCCCGTGGAGAGCAACTGGCGCGACCGCCAGACGGAGCAGCAACAGCAGCAGATTTTGGATGCGCAGGAGGTAACCGCGAATGCTTAGCCGTATCGCCGAGTCCCTATTCTGGATCGGCCGCTATGTGGAACGGGCCGACGGCACCGCCCGGATCCTCGACGTCCACCTCGAGCGGCTCAACCACCTGCCCATGGAGGAGCAGCGCAGCGTCGCGCAGGAACTGCTCGCCGTCATGGGCGCCCGCCCGCAAAGCGAGGAATTCGGCCTCCCTGAGCTGCTGAACGCGCTGGCCTATGACAAGCACAGTGCGACGTCGATCGCCGGCTCGCTCGGCGCGGCGCGGGAGAACGCCCGCCGCGCCCGCGAGACGGTGTCCTCGGGGCTCTGGGAGAGCCTGAACACGACCTACTACGGGCTCAACCAGCACCGCAAGGACGTCGTAGGAACCTACCGCTTCTGCAACTGGGTGCTGGAACGCACCGCCATGGTCAGCGGGCTCGCGGACACCACGGTCAGCCACGACGAGAGCTGGCTGTTCCTGGTCCTGGGCCGCTCGCTGGAACGCGCCGACATGACGGCGCGGATGCTCTCCACGCGGGACGTGCTCTCCGCCGGCATGTCCTGGGTGAACATGCTCCGCTGCGCCGGTGCCTACGAGTCCTTCCTGCGGACCCGGCGCGCGGCCTTCGGGGACCAGCACGCCGCCGAGTTCCTGCTCCTGGACCGGTTGTTCCCGCGTTCCATCGTGTACGCGCTGCGTGACGCCGACGAGTGCCTCGCCAAGCTGGACCCCTCGGCGCAGCGCGTCGGGTTCATCAACGACGCCCGCCGCATTGTGGGCCAGGCCCGCACCTTCCTGGAGTTCCACCGCACGGATGACCTCATGTCGGAACTGCCGGAACACATGGAACGGGTGCAGAAGGCCGTCTCGCAGGCCTCCGACGCCATTTCCCGTAAGTACTTCAATCAGGCAGACGAACTGGCCTGGGTGGGAGAAGTTTCATGACCCGGCTGAGCATCATCCATAAGACCGCCTACCAGTACAACAAGCGCGTCACGCTCTCCTACAACGAGGCGCGCATGACGCCGCTGACGGATCCCCAGCAGGTGGTGCTCGAGTCCTCGATGAAGGTCTCGCCGTCGCAGGCCGCGCTGAGCAGCTACCGCGACTTCTGGGGCACCCGGGTGACGGCCTTTGACATGCAGATGCCGCACGAGCACCTGGAAGTGCTGTCCACGACCACCGTCGAGGTGCACCGGGTGGAGAAGATCCCGTCCGAGGCGGACATCGTCGGCTGGGACGTGCTGGCCGCGCCGGAAACCCAGAACCAGTTCAGCGACTGGATTCCGCAGTCGCAGCTCACCGGGCCGGGCACCGAGGTGCTGAGCATCATTCCCGGCGTCGTCGAGGGCCGCAACCCGCACGAGGCGGCCCTCGCCGTCGTCGAGTGGATGCGCGGTGAGATGACCTACATGAAAGGCAGCACCGGCGTCACTACCAACGCCGAGGAAGCCTGGACCCAGCGGCAGGGCGTCTGCCAGGACCTCGCGCACCTCGCCATCGGTGCGCTGCGCAGCTGCGGGATTCCCGCCCGGTACGTGTCCGGATACCTGCACCCGCGAGCGACGGCGGAACTCGGTGAGACGGTGGCCGGGCAGTCGCACGCCTGGCTCGAGTGGTGGGACGGCGAATGGCGGAGCTGGGACCCCACGAACCACAAGCCGGCCGGTGACTTCCACGTGACTGTAGCGAGGGGCCGCGACTACCGCGATGTGCCGCCGCTCAAGGGCATCCTCTCCGGCGGCGGCGGCTCAGCCCTCAGCGTGAGCGTCGAGATCACCCGGCTCGCCTAGGCAGGCATCCAGAGCCGGGATGCGCTATCAGTTGCCGCTGCTCTGAAGTCCTTAGAACAGCTCCGTCTGATAGCGCATCCAATGCATGCAGGGTCTCGGGGGCTATTCGAGTCCGGAGCGGGTAGCGTCGTCCAGCGGCGTCCACCAGGTCAGGGGCGGGACCACCTTGAAGCGCCGGCCGCTGACCGTGTCCGGGGTGACCCTCACGAAGTGCTCCTTCTTGCCGCCCTGCCAGGGGAACAGCAGCAGCCCCACGGTGTCCAGGAGCTCCTGCTGGTTCGCGACCGGTGCCGCCAGGCCCTTGACCACCACGCTCCACGCGACGCCGCTGTCCGCATCGATGCCGTCCGCTTCGACTGCCACCGGCGTGTCACCGGTGGCGGCCTGAAGCTTGGTTCCCTCGGCCGTCCGGAAGACGAGGGTCCCGTGGTCCACTGTGTAGGTGATCGGGAAGATGTCCGGGTGGTCGTCCACCCAGACGGCCAGCCTGCCGATGCTGACGCTGCGCAACAGCCGCCAGCATTCGTGGTGGTCCAGGTTCTCGACGTCATGGGGGTTCTGGCCTGGGAGGGGCTTGCCGGCCTGGCTGGGATCAGTACTCATGGCGCCGAGCCTACGGCCCGGCTGCGCCGCGGAACTAGGGCCCAATGTCACAAGGAGGCGACAGGCTCCGGCATCACGGGGCTTTCGGCACCGGCGCGGGGTATTCTGGCATCACGTCGTCAGCGCCGATGCGCGGGGTAGTGAATTGGGGCCAGGAACATGCATTCAATGGGTGAAAGTCCGGAGCAGGCCGAAGCCGAGCCACAACCCAGGATCGATGGTGTGTTGAAGGGATTCGTCTCCCGCGGCGAGGAGTTGCTGCAGTCCCAGGAGCGGATGGCAGGTCTGCTCGAGGCCGTTGTGGCGGTGGCCGAGGACCTCAGCCTGGACGCCGTCCTGGAGCGCGTCGTCCAGTCAGCCTGCCGGCTGCTGCATGCGCGCTACGGGGCTCTTGGTGTCATCGGTGACGACCACGCGCTCAGCCACTTCATCACCGTCGGCATCGACAACGAGCTATCCCATCAGATCGGCCCGCTGCCCACCGGCCACGGCGTATTGGGGCTGCTGATTTCCGAACCCAGGCCGCTGCGCCTGCATGATCTGCGCAAACACCGGGAATCCTATGGCTTTCCTGCCCACCACCCGCCGATGCAGACTTTCCTCGGCGTCCCCGTCCGCGTCCGGGACGTGGTGTTCGGCAACCTGTACCTTACGGAGAAGGAAGACGGCAGCGACTTCACCGCCGAAGACGAAGGCCTGGCCGTCGCGCTGGCCGCCGCTGCCGGCGTCGCCATCGAAAACGCCCGACTCTACGACGACGCACGCCGCCGGGCGCGCTGGCTGGAAGCGTGCATGGACGTCTCCGGGCTGATGCTCAGCAGCCACCGGGACTACACCGCCGGCGGTCTCGACCCGATAGCGAGCAGGGCGCTGCAGGAGTCTGGATCGCAGCTCGCCCTGCTGGTGGCGCCCGCCGTCAACGGCCCCGGCTACATTGTCGCCGGCGTCGCAGGTGAGCACCGCTCCGTCTTCTCCGGCCGGTCCTTGACGTTGGACGCGCCGCAGCTCCAGGACGTCCTCGACGGCGGGGAGCCGGTACTGCTGGACGACGCCGCGGCGCTCTTCGGTGAGATCGACGGCGGGATCTCGGGCCCGCTCCTGGCGGTGGCGCTGAGTACGCAGGGTGCGCACCACGGCCTCCTGCTGCTGGTCCGGGAACCGGGCGAGGTCCAGTTCGCCCGGACGGACATCGAAATGGGCGCCGTCTTCGGCTCCCATGTGGCCCTGGCACTGGAGCTGGCCCGCGTCCACAGGCTCCGCGAGGAACTGCTGGTCTTCACGGACCGCGACCGGATCGCCCGGGACCTGCACGACCTCGTCATCCAGCGGATATTCGCGGCAGGACTGAGTGTGCAGAGCCTGACCCGCTTCACCAGGGACGAGCTCGCCCTGGAGCGGATCCGCAACATCACAGGCGAGCTCGATGAAGCGATCCGCAGCCTCCGCGACACCATCTACTCGCTCAAGAGCAGCAGCGGAGAAACCGAGCTGCTGAGCGGACGGATCCGCCGCGTGGCCCGTAGTTCCGCCAAGTCCATGCCGTTCACGCCACGGCTGACCATCACCGGCCCGGTGGACGCGGTCACGCCGGACAAGGCGGACAACGTGGTGGCCGTCGTGTCTGAAGGACTCAGCAACGCCATCCGGCATTCCGGCGCCGATGCCATCTCGGTGTCTGTTGCCGTGATCAAGGGCCGCGTGACAGTCGTCATCACGGACAACGGCTCGGGCTTTGCTGATCCGGGAAAACGAAATGGACTGGCCAACCTCGAAGACCGGGCGCGGATGCTCGACGGCGAGTGCACCATCACCAGCGCGCCCGACGCCGGAACCAGCCTGGAGTGGTCCGTCCCGCTTTAGCGGACGCTGTCTTTAACGGACGCTGCCTTTAGCGGACGCTGCCTAGCGAATACTGTGGCGGCTTCCCTCGCCGGCGTGGCTTCCGGGGGTCACGGGCGAGGCGGGGCTCGCGATGAAGACGGCGGCCTGGGTGCGCCGCTCGAAGCCAAGCTTGGCCAGCAGCGAGGAAACGTAGTTCTTGACCGTCTTCTCCGCGAGGAACATCTCGGCCGCTATCTGCCGGTTCGTCAATCCGCCGCCGACGAGTTCAAGCACGCGGCGCTCCTGCGGTGTCAGGGACGCCGTCCGGGGGTCCACCTCTTCGGCTTCGACCAGGCTGTCGACGATGCCCGCCGCGACGCCGTCCTCGAACAGCGATTCTCCGCGGGCCGCCCGCCGCAGCGCCCCAATCAGGTCCGTGCCGCCGATTTCCTTCAACACGTAGCCACTCGCACCCGCCAGCACCGCGCCGCGCAGGGCTTGTTCGTCGTCGAAACTCGTGAGAATGATGCAGTTGAGCGAGGGGTCCACAGAACGGACGTCCCGGCAGACCTCGATGCCGGTCCCGTCCGGCAGCCGGGCGTCCAGGACACAGACGTCCGGATGCAATGCGGGGATGCGCCGTGTCGCTTCTACCGCGGACCCGGAGCTGCCCACGACGAGGAAGCCTTCGCCCTCCAGGAGTTCCTGCAGCCCCCGCCTGACGAGTTCATGGTCGTCGAGAATGAAGACGCGGATGACGGCCGGAAAGCCGTCGTGTGCAGAGAGACCTGCGTCTGCCCAGGCAATCATGATTCTCCCGTCCGGCCGCTGACGCTGCCTCGTGTGATGCGGTGCTCCCCAGCCTGCCGTGCCGATCGTGTCAGCGGACTGCGCGTGCTGATAACTTTGCCTGCCGAATGATTGTCGCCGTCTGAAGTGTCGCCGTCTGAATTGTCACTGACTCCATTGTCACTGAATCTATTGTCACGGTCCGACGGCGTTTTCCGTCAGCGGACTCTGCAATTCTTCTCCCCACCCTGATGCCGGACAAGGGCCGTTGGACCCAGACGGGCGGCGCCGCCCCCGCTTCAGCGGGTACCGCCACCGGACTGCGGTCCGTGACTTTCGGCCCTAGTCCTACCCCGGCGTGGGCGGGATGCTGGGGCAGGACGCGCTATCAGCAAGGGAATGGGATGCGCCATGAGCGACGCCAGGGGTGTCAAGAACATCGTGGTCGGCGTTGACGGGTCCGATGCCTCCATTGCGGCGCTCCGCTACGCGCAGAACCTGGCCGTCCCGCTCTCGGCCTCAGTGACCGCGCTGGCGTGCTGGGACATCCCGGCGGTCTACGACGGCTATGTTGCGATGGGGATCGACGACTTCGACGTGCGGGCCGGTGAAATCCTGCAGGAGGCCGTCGGAAAGGCGTTCGGCCCCGAGACGCCGGCCAACCTGGACACCCGTCTCGTGCAGGGCCACCCACGGCACACCCTGATCGAGGCCAGCCGTGACGCGGACCTGCTCATCGTGGGCCGGCGCGGGCATGGCGGCTTCGGGGGACTGCTGCTGGGCTCGGTGAGTTCGGCCCTGGTGGCGCATGCCCATTGCCCGGTGCTCGTCGTCCACACCCCGGAAGCCAAATAGGCAAGGACACCGCAGCAGCCCCTCAGACTCCGGTCTACTCGAAGGAGGCCCAGGGTCTATTCGAAGGAAGCCCGGCGCGGATCCGAGAGACGCGTGGTCCAAAGATCCGGCTTGTTCACTTTGAACCGGCGGCCGGTCAGCGCCTTCGGCGAGAGCCGTACGTAGTAGTCCTTGTCGCCCGGCTGCCATGGCTCAAGGAGAAGGGCATCGACTGCCTGCTTTTCCGCCAGGTTCTCGATCAGTTCGATCTCGCCGCGGGCCACGACGCTCCACGCCGTCTGTTCGTGCACGTCATAGCCGTCGATTTCAAAGGCGACGGGCTTGGCGGTCATGGCACCCCAGAGCTTGATGCCCCCGGCGGAGCGGAACACAATCGCCCGGCGCTCCAGCACGAAATTGACCGGGAAGATCTCCGGATGGCCGTCCACGATCAAGGCGATCCGCCCGACGACTCCGGTGTCCAGCAGCATCCAGCATTGGTCCATGGACAGTTGGCCGTCAGGCGGCGTTGCGCTCGTGTTCATAGAGACCCACGTTACACGGACCTCCCGGCAGGTCCATTAGGGCCGTAAGGCCTGTACCCCAAGCCTCAGACGGCCCGGGAGCTCCCGGCGGACGGTTACCAGGGGCTGGGCTTGTAATCCTTGAGGAAGACGCCGTACTGGTCCGCGCCTGCCTCGCCCATAACGATCGGATCGTAGACCCGGGCCGCACCGTCGACGAGGTCCAGGGGAGCGTGGAAGCCCTCCTCCATGAGCCGGACCTTCGTGTAGTGCGGGCGTTCATCCGTGATCCAGCCGGTGTCGACGGCGGTCATCAGGATGCCGTCGGCGTCGAGCATTTCCTGGGCGCTGGTGCGCGTCATCATGTTCAGCGCGGCTTTGGCCATGTTGGTGTGCGGGTGGCCGGGGCCCTTGTAGGCGCGGGAGAACTGGCCCTCCATGGCGCTGACATTCACGATGTACTTGCGCCTCGCGGTGGAGCGCTTCATGGCGCCGCGCAGGCGGCTGACCAGCAGGAACGGAGCGGTGACGTTGCACAACTGCACCTCCAGCAGCTCGAGCGGATCCACCTCGTCCACCACCTGGGTCCAGCTGTTGATGGTGGCCAGGTCCGGTACCAGGCCGCCGGCGTCGATGGCGGTGCCCGCTGAGATGCGCTCCAGCGACGCGGAGCCGGTGGACAGAGCGAGCGAGGTGATGGCATCGCCGGCGAGGACGGGATGCTCCAGCACGGTGCTGGCCAGTGCAAGCGGGTGCTTGTCGTGGGCGTGGCCGAAGGTGACGAGTTCGGGCCCGCCGTTGGCCGCCTCGAGTGCAGCGGGCAGCGGCTCGTCCTCGGCGTCGACGAGGGGCTTGTAGGCGTTCCCGGACCGGCGAACGGTCTGGGCCGCGTTGTTGATGATGATGTCCAGCGGGCCGGCCGCATCCAGGGTGTCCGTCAGCGCCAGCACCTGGGAGGGATCGCGGAGGTCGATCCCGACGATCCGGAGCCGGTGCAGCCACTCGCTGCTGTCCTCCATGGCAGCGAAGCGGCGGGCAGCGTCCTTGGGGAAGCGGGTAGTGATGGTGGTGTGGGCGCCGTCGCGGAGCAGCCGGAGCGCAATGTACATGCCGATCTTCGCCCGGCCGCCGGTCAGGAGCGCGCGGCGGCCGCTCAGGTCCGTGCGGGCATCCCTCTTGCTGTGGCTGAAGGCGGCGCACTCGGGACAGAGCTGATGGTAGAAGGCATCAACCTGGGTGAAATGCTGCTTGCAGATGTAGCAGGGGCGCGACTTGATCAGGTGCCCGGCGATCTCGCCTGTGGCGGACGGCGCGAGTTTGTTGCCGCGGGTTTCGTCGTCGATCCGGTCCGGGGCCGCCGTCGCGGTCTGGGCGATCACGGCCCGGTCCGCGTCGGCAATCAGATCCCGCTTGCTGACGCGCCGGTGCCGCTTGACCGCCTTGAACATTTTGCCGGTGGCGCGGCGCACCGAGACGTAGTCCGGGTGCTCCTCGTCGTAGACGTGGATGCTGTTCAGGACCTTGAGGCAGGCCTGGATTTCCTCGGCCGTCAAGTCGGCGGCCGCCAGGTCAGCAGGCGCCAAGTCGGCGGGGGTCAAGTCAGCAGAGATCAGTTCGGAAGGCAGATCGGGGGAGCTCATTGCCCCAATTTTACAGCCTGCAGGGAGCCCGGCCAGCCGTTGTCGCCGGGCTCCCGCTCCAGCAGATCCGGCTCAGGGCGTTTTGGGTGACTGCGTGCCGGGCACGCCGACACCCACGGCCGCGGCCTGGACTTCGCGGACCTTGTCCACGGAGTCCCGGATGGCGGGCCACTTTTCCGTGGCGGTCCTGACAGCATCCGGCACGAGGTGCAGGTTTGCGGCCGACAAGGCCCGCTCGGCGTCGTCCGGTTCCGGGACGAACTGACCCTTGGACAGGACCGTGATGCCGGAGTCCGTGACCTTGAACCCGCGGGCCCGGTCCAGCTCGTGGTCCAGGCCGATGGCCGCCCCCGCGGGCACCCTGACGTTCTTGTCGATGATGGCGCGTTTGACGACGGCGCCTTCGCCGATGTTGACCTTGTCCATCAGCACGGAGTCGAGCACCCGGCTGGAGGTACTGACATAGACGTCGTTGGACAGCACGGAGCCCTCCACGATGCCGCCGGAGACTACGACGCCGCTGGCTACGATCGAGTCCAGGGCCGTGCCGACGGTGCCGCCCTGGCCGCGGACAAACTTCGCCGGCGGGGAGATGCTCTGCCGGGTGTAGATGGGCCATTCCGAGTTGTACAGGTTGAATACCGGCACGGGGGAGATGAGGTCCATGTGCGCGTCGTAGAACGAGTCGATGGTGCCGACGTCGCGCCAGTAGGTGCGGTCACGTTCGGTGGAGCCGGGGATGTCGTTGAGGGTGAAGTCGTAGACGCCGGCCTCGCCCTGGTTGACGAAGTAGGGAATGATGTCGCCGCCCATGTCGTGCTTGGTGTCGAGCCGCTCCGCGTCGACGTGCAGGGCTTCAACGAGGGCGTCGGCGTTGAAGACATAGTTGCCCATGGACGCGAGGAACTGGCTGGGATCGGCGGCCAGGCCGGGCGTGGAGGAGGGCTTCTCGACGAAGGCGGCGATCTTCTGCGGATTGTCCTGGTCCACCTCGATGACGCCGAACTGGTCGGCCATGTTCAGCGGCTGGCGCACGGCGGCGACAGTTGCCTTGGCGCCGCTGGCAACATGCTGTTCCACCATCTGGGCGAAGTCCATGCGGTAGACGTGGTCGGCACCGACAACCACCACAATGTCCGGGTTGGCGTCGTGGATGAGGTTCAGTGACTGGTAGATGGCGTTGGCGCTGCCGAGGAACCAGCTCTTGCCCACGCGCTGCTGCGCGGGGACCGAGGCGACGTAGTTGCCCAGCTGCGTGGACATCCGCCAGGTCTCGGAAATGTGGCGGTCCAGGCTGTGCGACTTGTACTGCGTGAGGACAACGATCTGCAGGTACCGGGAATTCACCAGGTTGGACAGGGCAAAGTCTATGAGCCGGTAGCTTCCGGCAAAGGGTACGCCGGGTTTGGCCCGGTCCGCCGTCAACGGCATCAGCCGGTTGCCCTCGCCACCTGCAAGGACAATGGCCAGAACTTTCTTATGCGGCATGGTGGTCGCTCCTGTACGCCTTCGTAACTCCCCAACGGTCCGGCACGCCCGAACGTTCTTCACACTAGATCAGTTACACCGTAACGACTACCTTGGGGTTTGTGCGTATAGACATTGTGACCAAAGAATTCCCGCCCGAAATCTATGGCGGCGCCGGGGTCCACGTGGCCGAACTCAGCAGGGTGCTGGCCCAGCACGTGGATCTGCAGGTGCGCGCCTTCGGTGCGCCCCGTGAACCCGAGTACCACGGAGCGACGGTCACGTCCTACCCGGTGCCCGGGGACCTGGGCGGGGCGAATGCTGCCGTGCAGACGCTGGGGGTGGATTTGCGGATCGTCCCGGACATTGCCGGCGCGGATCTGGTGCACTCGCACACCTGGTACGCCAACATGGCCGGGCACATCGCCGCGCTTCTGCACGGGATTCCCCATGTGCTCAGCGCCCACAGCCTGGAGCCGCTGCGGCCATGGAAGGCCGAGCAGCTCGGTGGCGGTTACGCCGTGTCTTCCTGGGTGGAAAAGACCGCCTACGAGTCCGCCGCCGCGATCATCGCAGTGTCCGAAGGCATGCGGCAGGACATCCTGCGCAGCTACCCCGACGTCGACCCCGCCAAGGTCAAGGTGGTCCACAACGGCATCGATGTGAGCCAGTGGAACCGGGACGAGGGCGACGACATCATCCGTGCCCTCGGCATCGATCCGGAGCGGCCGAGCGTGGTCTTCGTGGGCCGCAACACCCGGCAGAAGGGCGTCCCGTACCTGCTGCGGGCCGCCGCGAAGCTCCCGGCCGACGTCCAGCTGGTCCTGTGCCTGGGTGCTGCGGACACTCCGGAGCTGGCGGCCGAAACGGCCCGCCTGATCGAGGAGCTGCAGAGCCAGCGCAGCGGCGTCATCCTGATTGAGCGGATGTTGCCGCGCAACGAGGTGATCCAGGTGCTCAGCCACGCGACCGCGTTCGCGTGCCCGTCCATCTACGAGCCGCTGGGCATCGTGAACCTTGAGGCAATGGCCTGTGGCGCCGCCGTCGTGGCCAGCGCCACCGGCGGCATCCCCGAGGTGGTCCAGCACGGCGAGACCGGGCTGCTGGTCCCGATCGAGCAGGTCACGGACGGCACGGGCATCCCGCTGGACCCGGAGAAATTCGTCACCGACTTTGCCGCCGCGCTCATCGAGGTGGTGTCCGATCCCGAGCGGGCCCGCGCCATGGGCCAGGCCGGCCGGCGCCGCGCGGAGGAGCACTTCTCCTGGGAATCCATTACCGAGACCACCCTCGAGGTGTACCGCTCGGTGCTCCCAGGCGGCTCCTGACGTCCCCTTCTGAAGAACAGACGGCGACGGCGCCGCCCCGGCTGTGGGGGCGGCGCCGTCGTCGTTCGGCCTGTCGTGGTCCGGCAGGCCCGTCAGCTCCGGGACGCCTTCTTGTCGAAGGCCGTGCGGGCCAACAGGATCTTCTCGTCCACGGGCGCCTGGCCGCTGGCGCGTTGCCGGCGGAAGTACTCCCGCGCCTCGTCCTGGCGGAGCTTTTCCGCGCCGGTGGCGATCTCGGCGCGGAGGTGTTCCGGGCCGAAGCCGAAGGCGTCCACCAGGTCCAGGGCGTGCGGGCGGATTTTCACCAGGAGACGGTTGATGTATTCGCCCACGGTGCGGCCACGCTGCATGGACAGCCGGCCGTTCATGAGGTACCAGGCCAGGTTCTTCTCGATCAGGGACAGGCCGAAGAGGTCCCGGAGCCAGGTCAGGACCACCTTGGTGCCCGGGTCCGTGACCTTGCCGAGGGCGTCGGTGAACGCCTCCCACTGCAGCAGTTCGGCGTGCGCATGGGCGGCTTCGATGAGTTCGTTCTGGTGCTGGTTGAACAGCGCGGCTCCCTGCTGCTGCGGCAGCTTGTTCGCCCCCTTCAGGCCAGCGGCCACCTCGGCCACCATGGTCTGGACCCGGTCCGTCAGCAGGGCCCGCTGGCTGGCTTCGTCCTTGATCGCGAGGGCCGCCTTCTGCACCGAACCCGAGTCGGCCACGAACTGGGCAACGCCGCGCAGGCCGGTGCGGTGGATCGCGACACCGGTGGCCTGCCCGACGACGTAGCGGGCCAGCACCCCGAAGTTCACGGTGCGGAATTCCCTGGCGTAGTCGGCCAGCAGGCGCTTGGCGACGAGCTGCAGCAGGACCGTGTTGTCGCCTTCGAAGGTGGCGTAGACGTCGAGGTCGGCGCGCAGCGAGGCGAAGCGGTTCTCGATCAGGAAGCCGGCGCCGCCGCAGGCCTCGCGGCATTCCTGCAGGGTGTCCAGGGCATGCCAGGTGCTGAGCGGCTTGAGGGCCGCGGCGAGGGTCTCAAGGTCCTGGCGGTCCTCGTCGGTGTCGTTCCTGCCGGAGAACACGTCGTCGAATTTCTGCAGCAGCTGTTCACTGGCGAAGCTCGCGGCATAGGTGGTGGCCAGCCGGGTGAAGAGCCTGCGCTGGTGCCGCTGGTAGTCCAGCAGGACCTCCTCGTCCGTCCGGGAGGAGGCGTTGAACTGGCGGCGTTCGGTGGCGTACTGGATGGCGGTTTTCAGGGCCAGTTTCGAGGCCGTCACCGCGGCGCCGTCGAGCGATACGCGGCCCTGGACCAGGGTGCCGAGCATCGTGAAGAAGCGGCGGCCCGGGCTGGAGATGGGGGAGCTGTAGCTGCCGGCGGCGTCCACGGTTCCGTAGCGGTTCAGCAGGTTCGTGCGGGGGATCCGGACGTGGGTGAAGTGCAGCCGGCCGTTGTCGATGCCGTTCAGGCCGCCCTTGACGCCGTCGTCGTCGCCGCCGATGCCCGGCAGGAATTCCTTCGTCCCGGGGTCCCGGAGGTCCATGTAGAAGGCGTGGACGCCGTGGTTCACGCCGTTGGTCACCAGCTGGGCGAACACGACGGCGGCCAGGCCGTCGGCCGCGGCGTTGCCGATGTAGTCCTTCCAGGCAGCCCGGAAGGGCGTGTGCACCACGAATTCCTCCGTGGCGGGGTCGTAGGTGGCGGTAGTGGCGATGCTGGCCACATCGGATCCGTGCCCGGTCTCGGTCATGGCGAAGCAGCCCGGTATGTCCAGGCTCATGATGCCGGGCAGCCACTTCTTGTGGTGTTCCGCGGTGCCCAGGTGGTTCACGGCGGAGCCGAACAGTCCCCACTGGACACCGGCCTTGATCTGCAGCGACGGGTCGGCGATGACCAGCTCCTGGAAACCGGCCACGTTGCCGCCGTGATCATCCGAGCCGCCCACGGACTTCGGGAAGGCGCGGTGCACGGCGCCGTTGTCCACCAGGATCTTCAGCTGGCCGAAGGCGCGTTTGCGGTGTTCAGTGTGGGTCAGGCCCTCGGTCTTGTACAGTTCCGGCCGGCCGGCCAGGGCCCTGGACTTCAGCCGTGTGTCGGCCCACTTTCCCAGCAGCAGCTCACCAAGCGCCGCAACGTCGACGGCGGCGGCTCCGGCCACCGCTGCCGGTGTGGCTGCCTGCGGCGTCGGGGCCGGGGTGGACTGGGTGGTCCTGCTGCCGTTGCCGGTGGGAATTCCGGCGGTTCGGTCCGTTAGTTCAGTCATGTCGATTCCTTCTTTGGTTCTGACAAGGTCGGTTCTGAAGTCTTGGATTCGAGGTTCCGGAGCTCGGGCGCGAGCCCGAGGCACAGCCAGTCGGTGATCTGGCGCGCCATCGCCTCTTGATCCGGTTTGCCGGGAGAGGCCGGACTCGCGAGCCATTGCTCGCCGGCATTCCGGACCAGGCCGATCGCGGCGTTCGGCCAGTAGCCGATCACCGCTTCCCGTCCGGCGGACGGGGCCAGGTGGCTGCGCATGGGCCGGGCAATCATGTCGCTGATGGCGGCGAAGAAGTGGCCCAGGGCCCCGGCCGTGGCGATCGGACCGTTCGCCGTTCCCGCTTCGCCGGGCGCATAGCGGGTCACGAAGGCATAGACGTTGGGGCTTGTCTCGGCCATCTGCAGGTACGCGGAGACCATGGCGAACAGCCCCTGGCGGGGCGTCTGGGCGCCCTGGGCGGCTTCCTGGATGCGCCGCTGCATCTGGCTGAGCACCACTTCGCCCACCGCCTGCTGGAGCCCGGCCTTGTCCCCGAAGTACCGGTAGAACACAGATTTGGAGGTTCCTGCCGCTGCGGCGATCTCCTCCATGGAGGCGTCGCTGCCCAGCGCGTGCACGGCCCTGCGGGCTGACTTGATCAGCTCCCGCCGTCGATCCTCGCGGTGCTGCTGCCAGCGGGAGGCACGGCCGTCCACGGAGGACGAAACGTCCGGGGCAGCACCGGAGTCCGGAAGATCCACGGGATTGTTCACGATACCCAGCGTATCAGGTACGCTGGGTACCGGTAACCGCTTTGATCTAAGGAGACAGCCATGTCCGTCCACGGACAGTCCGCACCCGGACTCCAGGATTCGACCCCGTCCGCCGCCCCGGCAGCAGTGCCGCAGCTCCGCAGGGCAGTGGTGGTGGGCGGCAACCGGATTCCCTTCGCCCGGACGGGGGGCGCCTACACCAAGTCCTCCAACCAGGACATGCTCACCGCGGCCCTGGACGGCCTGATCGCCCGGTTCGGCCTGCAGGACGAACGCATCGGCGAAGTCGCCGCGGGCGCCGTGCTCAAGCACTCCCGCGACTTCAACCTGACGCGCGAAACCGTGCTTGGCTCCGCGCTCTCCGCCGAGACCCCGGCCTATGACCTGCAGCAGGCCTGCGCCACCGGGCTGGAAACGGTCCTGGGACTCGCCAACAAGATCAAGCTCGGCCAGATCGATTCAGCCATCGCCGGCGGCGTCGATTCCGCCTCGGACGCCCCCATCGCCGTGAGCGAGGGCCTGCGCGAGGTCCTGCTGGATCTGAACCGTGCCAAGACGCTGCCCCAGCGGCTCCAGGTCCTCAGCCGCCTCCGGCCCAAGGACCTCGTCCCCGATGCGCCGAACACCGGCGAACCGCGCACCGGGCTCTCCATGGGCGAGCACCAGGCGCTCACCACCGCCCAGTGGAAGATCACCCGCGAGGCGCAGGACGAGCTGGCGTACCACAGCCACCGGAACCTCGCCGCCGCCTATGACGCAGGCTTCTTCGACGACCTGCTCACCCCGTACCGCGGTCTCACCAAGGACTCGAACCTGCGCGCCGACACAAGCCTGGAGAAACTGGCCACACTCAAGCCCGTCTTCGGCAAGAACCTGGGCGCCGCGGCCACCATGACCGCCGGGAACTCCACACCCCTCACCGACGGCGCCTCCACCGTGCTGCTCGCCTCCGAGGAATGGGCTGACGCCCACGATCTGCCCAAGCTGGCCGCCGTCGTCGACGGCGAAGCGGCGGCCGTGGACTTTGTGCACGGCAAGGATGGCCTCCTGATGGCACCAGCCTTCGCCGTGCCGCGGCTGCTTGCCCGCAACGGCCTGACCCTCGATGACATCGATTTCTTCGAGATCCACGAGGCCTTTGCCGGCACCGTACTCAGCACCCTGGCTGCCTGGGAGGACGAGGAATTCGGCCGCACCCGGCTCGGACTCAAGGGTGCCTTCGGCAGCATCGACCGGTCCCGGCTCAACGTCAACGGCTCCTCGCTCGCCGCCGGCCACCCCTTCGCTGCCACGGGCGGACGGATCGTGGCCTCACTGGCGAAGATGCTGCACACCAAGGGCCGGGTGGACGGACGCCCGGCGCGGGGGCTCATCTCGATCTGCGCCGCGGGCGGCCAGGGCGTAGTCGCTATTCTTGAAGCACCCTAGGGGGATCCGATGACCGACAAATACACGCAGCTGGTGAGCCGGGGCCTGGGCAAGGACATCGCGCGGAAGCTCGGCCTGCCGCAGCCCGTGGAGCTCCGGCGCCATAAGCCGGGCCAGCCGCTCATTGACGGGCCGGTGCTGGTCCAGGGCGCCGGAACCGGCGCCGAGGAACTGGCGTCGACCCTCCTGGCCTGGAACCTGGATGTCCGGCGGCATGCGGTGCCGAAGGAAAAGCTCGGCGCCATCATCCTGGTCCTGGACGAGCTCACCGGGCCCGAGGACCTGGAGAAGCCCGTCCTCTCGGCCGCCACCTCACTGCGCGACCTGGCCGCCAACGCCCGCGTCATCACCGTGTCCCGCGCCGCCTGGGACACCACCGAACCCGCCGTCGCCGCGGCACGCCAGGGCGTCGACGGGCTGCTCCGTTCGCTGGCCAAGGAACTCCGCGCCGGTGCCACCGGCAACGGCATCCTGCTCGCCGACGGGGCCGGTACCACGAGTCCGAGCACCCTGGGCGCACTGCGCTTCTTCCTCTCGGGCCGCTCCGCGTACGTTGACGGGCAGTTCCTGACGGTCACCTCAGGTGCCGGGCAGCTGCCTGCCGACGTCGGGAAACCGCTGGCCGGCAAGGTCGCCGTCGTGACCGGTGCCGCCCGGGGCATCGGCGCCGCGATTGCGCGCACCCTGCACCGGGACGGCGCCACCCTGGTGGTCGTGGACATCCCGGCCGCCGGGGACCACCTCGCCAGGGTCGCCAATGAGGTGCACGGCACGGCTCTGCAGCTGGACATCAGCCGCGAGGACGCGGGGCAACGGATCATTGACCACGCAGTCCAACGCCACGGCCGGCTCGACATCGTGATCCACAACGCCGGGATCACGCGGGACAAGCTGCTGGCCAATATGGACCAGGGCCGCTGGAACTCGGTGATCGCCGTCAACATCGCCGCACAGCTGCGCATCAACGAGGCACTGCTGGCGTCCGAGCACTTCCGGAGCTCTCCGCGGATCGTGTCCGTTGCCTCGACGAGCGGGATCGCGGGCAACCGCGGCCAGACCAACTATGCGGCGTCCAAGGGCGGCGTGATGGGCATGGTCCGGGCCACGGCTCCGCTGATCGCCGTGCACGGCGGCTCCATCAACGCCGTGGCCCCGGGCTTCATCGAGACCGAGATGACGGCCCGGATCCCTTTCGCCACGCGCGAGGTGGCCCGGCGGCTCAACTCGCTGCAGCAGGGCGGCCAGCCGGGAGACGTGGCCGAGGCCATCGCGTTCCTGGCCAGCGACGCGGCCGCCGGGATCTCCGGCGACGTGCTGCGCGTCTGCGGGCAGAACCTGGTGGGAGCATGACCGGCTCCCAGCCCGTCATTCTGGGCGAGATGCCCTCGCTCTCCAAAATGTATGTGAACGCGGCAGCCACCGCGGCCCGGCGCCGCGTGCTTGGCACCCATGCGGGCACCGCCCTCCCCGACGGCAGCCATGAGGTCCGCGGCGTGAAGGCAGGGGTCGCGAATCTCACCGCGTACCAACACCTGATCGGCGAGACCGCGAGCGACATCCTCCCGGCCGGCTTCATCCATGCGCTGGCGTTTCCGCTGGCCATGAGCGTGATGAACCGCGACGACTTCCCGCTGCCCCTGCTCGGCATGATCCACCTGGGCAACCAGGTGGTGCAGTCCGCGCCGGTGCGCTTCACCGAGGCCGTGGACATCCGGGCCCGGGCGGAGAACCTGCGTGGCCACCGCTCCGGTACCCAGCTGGATCTCGTGGCCGAGGTGCGCGGCGCAGGGGATGGCGACCTCCGCTGGCGCGGCGTGTCCACCTATCTGGCCAAGGGCGTGTTCCTGCCCGGAATCGACAAGCTCTCGGCGCCGCCGGTGCAGGTGGACTTCAGGGCCCCGGATCCGACGGCGCTGTGGCAGCTGGGCGTGGATACGGGACGCGCCTACGCCGCCGTTTCCGGCGACTTCAACCCGATCCACTTGAGCGTCCTCTCGGCCAGGGCCCTGGGGCTGCGGCGGTCCATCGCGCATGGAATGTACCTCGCCTCGCGGGCACTGGCGGATGTGGGCGCCGTGAAAGGGGAGGCCTTCCGCTGGGATGTGGCCTTTGAGGCTCCGGTTTTCCTGCCCGCCCGCGTGGCGCTGGACATCAGCACCGTCCAGGACGACGACGGCGGCTGGCAGCGCTCGGACTATGTCGCCTGGAGTCCGCGTTCCGGCCGCAAGCACTTCAGCGGAGCAGTGGCGGCACTGTAGGGTTTCCTCGCCTGGATCGACGACCACGGCGGCCGTCCGCGGGAACCACCGTGGGCGGCCGCCGTCGGCGTTCCCCGGCGCTTAGCTAAGGGCTACACAATTGAACGTTTGCGTGTCTGCGGTGTCGGCATGGTGACGGTCAGCGGCGGCCCACTGTAGAGAGCGGGCCGTCGCCATATGAAATGGAGCACGCTTGGACCGAGGGAGGCCGGTCAGCCCGAGGCGGTCTGACCCCTGGGGAAAACATTGGTCGTATGGTCTCATACCCTGCTTCTGCGGCTGGCAACGGCGCCATATATCAGCAGCACGATGACGGCGCCGAGGATTGAGAGAAGCCAGGTCCTCAGGTCGAAGAAGTCACCCAGGCCTCCGCCGAAAATCAATGAACCGATCCAGCCGCCGAGTATTGCTCCCACGACGCCCAGAACGAGGGTGATCACCCAGCCCCCGCCCTGCGGGCCGGGAAGGATGGCTTTAGCGATTGCTCCTGCGATAAGCCCGAGCAGGAGAAATCCGAGAATTCCCATGGCTGTACTTCCTTTCGGTAGGACCGTCGCGTGTTAAGCGGCCGTACCCATGAGTTAATCAGCATGCTTACGGCTCTGCAATGCCCACCACTCTAGACGACATGAGGGGGCCCCGGTTTGGGGCTGGAACCTCCGGTTCAAGTTGATCCGTGGGTTGCCATGCGGGACCGTGGTCTTGCCAACGGTAGAGCCACATTTGAAGGTGTGGAGGTTCCAGCTAAGGCTGAGGATACGAGGTTCACGGGGGTGTTGGGCTGATCCTCTATATGTGACAGAAAGTCGAGGGGTATTTGAAGCTCGGCGAAGGTTTCCCGGAGACCGCGCACGGATTCTTTACTCCGGCATCCGTACCGTGCGAAGTCGAAGAGATGTTTCGCTACGACAGGGTCTTCTTTGGCTGCTGCGATGGCGGCGCCCAGTGAATCCATTGCCTGTTTCCACAGCACGTCTTTGTAACCCCTTGCGGGGGCGGACTCATAGACTGCGGTAGTGACAGACCTCCCAGCCTGATGACTGCAGTCCTCTCTCCCGGCAGGCCGCGTGGATGACCAGCGCCCCGGAGGTCGTTGGCCCTACTCTAAGGGGACGCCAATAAATAGAATTGCGTCATGGAACAGCTGCAGGACACGAGTGCTGAAGAACCGGCGTTGTCTGCCACCACGGTTTTCGCCAGTCTCGCGGAGTTGAGGGACGCCCCTGGCTGTAGCCCAACGGCAATAGCCGAACGGCTAATAAACTCGCTGGGCATGGATGCTGCGGCACCCCTGCTGGGCGTCAATGTGGAACTTCTGGATCGCTGGACATCGGGCCAGGATGCGCCGAATGCGGCTGGCCGGCTCCAGCTTGCGGACCTGGACGCCCTTGTAGGGCACCTCCACTGTGCTTTCACGCCGGCCCAGGCCATGGTCTGGATGTGCAGCCCCAACGTGCAGCTGGGCTCCAGACCAATCGATGTTTACCGCATTCAGGGATCGGCGCCCGTGATCGGCGCCATCCGGGCCCACGTGCAGGAGGCCTTCGGCTGATTGGATTCTCCGGGCGGAGACCGACCAGGGCACAATCTCCGTGATCGGCCGGACCTCAACGACCTCCAAGTCCAGTGTCTTCGCCGCCGGTGACGTCATCGACCCGACCTACCGCCAGGCCATCACCGCCGCTGCTTCCGGCTGTGTCGCCGCTCAGGACGTCGAGCAGCCCCGATCATTGTCATCGCACAGTCCGTGGACGCGGATGGACAAGGAAGTCCGCGACGAGCAGCTCTAGGCGCCCTGCGATCAGGCGCTGAACTCTCCGGCGCTCAGCTTTCCAATAGCGCTGCTCTCAAGGTTCTCCAACAGGTGCCGCGGATTGTCGTATACCTCCGCGGCACGGACTTCATTCAGATTGCCTTGCGCGGGGCCGCGCACCGACCGCCGACTCCGGGTCCCCGGCATCTGCTTCATTGGGAACTGAAGTGTGGTTTTCTCATTCAGCCCAGGACAGGGTGCTGTCAAGGGACCCCAGCCAGAAATCAAGCGCCGCTACCTTGTCGCTGCTGCTGAACAGGGATTGATGCTACCGGATGCTTCAGCGCGACGGGTGGGACCGGCGCCCGGGACACAGGTGGAGCCCCACGCGGAGGGGTTGCCCGGCACAGGCGGTGGCCGGAAGGCGCCCCTGCACCGCCGGTTTCGGCTTGGAGAGTCCAATTCCCGCGACAGTCTGATGCCCGACCGGGGGAGATATGTCCTGTTGCCAGCGGTCTGCGTAGGTGCCGGCTGGGTCGTGTCCTGACCTCCTTTCGGGTGTCCTCCGGCGCAAGGTCTTGTCGGGTGGCGCTGACGGCTCTACCGTGGTGCGGGGGGCTACATGAGCCGGCGGAGCATCCGGCGCCGGGGCATGCGTGGCCGGGAACCGCTTAAGGAGGCACTATTTGACGCTATATCAGCCTGAACCAGTGGAGATCTCCACCCGGATCCGCCCTGGAGAATGGACGGAGGAAAGCCTTTCTGCGACTGTGGCCGCGTATCGGCGCGAACTTCTGGGAATGGGGGCAGCGCCGTCCGAGATCAAGGTCGTGACTGATCGTGATGAAAGCGGCGGGGTCAGCGTGGTGGCCACCTGGACGAAGCCCGACCTGATCGGGGAACCTGGGATGACCGGGGAACCAGGGCCAGGAGCCACTGCCGGCTGACCAGCGCCCGGGGCCGCTTCTGAATAGTCCGCGGGAACCTGACCTCCAGCGGCGTCTTTGTGCCGGTACTCCGAAGGTTCTGAGGTGAGGTTGAGCTGCTTGTGGCCGGTTTGCCCGCTTAGTGATCAGTAGTATTTTTCTTGGCCGGGTGTTCCTCGCCGGCTGGATGGCGGGCCTGTTCGAGATGGTGCGCGAGCTTTTCTTCAGCGTCCGCGCGCCGTTTCCCGATGGTGCGCATCTGCTGCGTGGTCAGGTTTTCGCGCCGGACTTGGTGTCCGGAGTGGCGTGCGCGCCCGGCTCCGCCGGGAGCGCCAGCGGCGGGGCCATGTTCGGGGTGATCGCTCATGGAGAAATCGTCCCACAGCATTTCCGCAAGTAAAAGTGACCACATTTTCTCCCTGCAGACGACCTCGAAGAGACTCGCGGTCGACCGGACTTCCCAGGCCTGTCCTCGAGGCCGATCTCCAGAGGGTGTTGTCAGCCCGGGCTCTGGTGTCTTTGTCAGCACTTAGGCCGGAGTTACGCTGATCCATCGGGGCCGCCACCCTGATGAGGCCACGGTCGGCGGGTCCCGGACAGTGCCCTTCCGAACAAAAGAGTCAGTCAATGTCTCCCATCTCCCCTCCCCGCAAACCCGCTCGTGCCAAGGGCCCGCACAGACAGCGGCTCTGGTGCACTCAATGCGACAGCGCCGAGCACCTGATCATCGAGTCCATCCAGCCTCTGGAACCGCCAAGAACAGGGCTCGTCCATGCCGCGCACTCGTGCAGTGACCGCGGCTTCTTCTATGAGCATCCGGCATTTGGGGCGCTCGTTGCCGCGATCTTGAACGGTCCAGGCCAAGGGGCTGGAGTGCTGAAGTTCGGCGGCGTGTATCTTCATTGCGGGGAACCGATGAGGACGGCCGGCTCCCAGCACCGCAGCATCTACGCGCCAGCGTCTACCGATCCTTCCCCGACTGTGCCACTGGAGGTATATCTGCGCACTAAACTCTTGGCCTGCGGTTGCGGATTCCCTGGAAATACCGGAATGATATCAACCCGGCCACAAGGGGTCACCGGCCGATTCTTGGCTGTTCCGATACCTGGCAACTGGTTACCAACACGAGCACCACCATGGTGGCGTTCCTGATGGTGGTCATCAACCGGGACAAGGAGGTCGGCGTGTGGATCGGTCATGCTCGAACTCAAGGTGAGCAACGCCAAACGCTATGACGCCGAGAATGTGGGCGAGAAGGGATGGGATTTCCACCTGGAGGCCGCAGCGGCACTGCAGGACTTTCGTTTGTAGGTAGACCTCCAGCAGTCCCATGGACGGTCTGGATAGACGGGAGGCCGCTCTGGTGTCCTGCCGGTCACGGTGGGACGATGCATGTATGAGCGAGAATACGACGCACCGTTCCGACCGTTCTGCTCCTCGCGAAGAGGAACACGGGCATACCCACCCAGAGAAGCGATCCACGCAGCAGATGCGCACCGTGGCGTCAACGCCGCCGGGATTCCGAGAGAAGCTCGAAACACCACAAGCGCGAAGCCGGACAAAATCGACGGACTGATCCGGACGACGGACGACGGCCGACGGCCGACGGCCGATGACTGTCGACGGTAAGGGAACGGCGCTCCGCGCCGGAGGAAATCACGAACGCAACCCAACAAGAGGCCCCGGCGGGGTCGATGAGGTGAAACACGTAACCGGAAGGAAAGCCGATGGGCGGAAACACGCGGGCAGATGACAAGGGGAACAGCAACTCTTTCTCGGCGTACCTGCATAGCCATCTGATGGCTGCGTCCGCGGGCGAACGGCTGTTCGAGCAGGCGGCCAAGTCCTGGGCAGGTTCACCTCTCGGGACCGAACTGAGCCGGCTTGCCGTGGAGGTAAGCGAGGATAAAGCAGCGCTCCAGGAAATCTGTGAACAGATGCATGTGGACATGCCCGCGTATAAGAAACCTCTGGCATGGATCGGGGCGCACCTGGCCGCCTTGGACCCGCTGAATCCGATGCATTCCCCTGATGGGGCCGCCGGACAGCTGGAACTGGAAGCGCTCATTGCAGCAGTCTCCGGCAAAGTGCTGCTCTGGAAGACCCTCATCGTTCTGACCAGCACCGACCTGGAAATCGACCAGAACCGGATACAGCGTCTCCTCGATCGCGCAGTGGGACAGATCCGCGACCTGGAACCACTTCTCTTGGATACAAGCGGGAGCCGGCTCGCCCCTGTACCAGTATGAGGAGACGTTTTCCGATTCGGGGACGGCCGCGGTGAGGGCCTGCCCGGCCAGGGAACCCCAGTCAGGTTTGAGGAGGAAGAGTGCGACGGCGAAAACTATCAGGCTCAGCCCGAGCAGGCCGGTGACGTTTTCCATGATGGAGAATTTCACCCGCCAGATGACCAGCCAGACCGCCAGGACGGCCACGGGGATCCACAACAGATAGTGGACACTGCTGGCCAGTTGGAGCGCCAGGGAGATCCCGCCGAGTTCCAACCGTCATCAGGTTAATGAAAAACGATGCCCCGAGGTTCGCCAGGCCGGCACGGGCGCCGAGCCGCTCCCTGATCACCTCAAACGTCGCACGGCCGGACGCTGCAGCTACCCGCCCGGACATGTTCGCGAACAGGCAGATGCCCAGCTCCGACCATCACCACCCAGACAAGGGACAGGCCAAAGCGGGAACCGACGACGGCGTTGGTCACCAGGTCGCCGATGTCGACAAAGCCTCCGATGGCGGTCAGAACGCCCAGGGCGACTCCCAGCAGCCGCTTCATTTCCCGCCCAGCCGCTTCTTCAGTTCCGACAGCCTGTCCGCCGCGGACTCCAGAAGACTGTCCGTTTCGGCGATTGACGGGGCACCGTCAGCACCGGACGCGGATTCGATGACTGCGACCATAGCGGCCATGCACTCATTCATGACCGACAGCGCCGCGCCGCGCACGTCGCGGTCCTCCTGCACCATGGGGGAGAGCTCCAGGACTGTTGTCCGCGCCTTTCCCAGCTGCTGCCGGGCATCCTCGAGCGCAGTTGACGCAGCGACGTCGGTTAATTGTCCGGATGCATCCATGGCGGCAGCCAGATGTGCCGTCCGACAGCCGAAATGCTCTCATCGACTGCCTGAGACACAGACTCCGTAACGCCGCCGGCGGCACAACCACCAAGCAACAACGAAAAGGCCAGTGGAAGGGCCGCGCGGCAACGGCAGGTCGTTCGTCTCTGCCCGCCAGCTCCCATGCGTGCCTCCAGATTTTCGGGACGAACCCGACCGGTCGAAAGGGCTTCACCTGCCCCGGAAACTCTGACCGCCGGGCCGGCGGTTTACGCTAGGGGCTTTGGTCCCGCCGCTCGCGGTCGTGACGTTCGCGCAGGTCGCGACCCCGCCGGATGTCCGCTTTCTCGCGGGCCTGGAGCTTGTCGCTCTGCTTTATGTCCCGGGGCGGCAGCTGGATGGTTTCCTCGGCCTTGATGCCGGCTTGGAGCTGGCGCCCGCGCTCCATCTCGGCGTCGAACTCGGCGCCGAAGAGCAGGGACATATTGAGGATCCACAGCCACAGCAGCATCACGATGACGCCGCCGATCGTGCCGTAGGTCTTGTTGTAGTTCCCGAAGTTGGCGACATAGAAGCCGAAACCCAGCGAAGCGATCACGAAAATCATCAGGGCAATGAAGGAACCCATGCTCATCCAGCGGAACTTCGGCTGCTTCACGTTGGGTGTGGCGTAATACAGGGTGGCGATGACTGCCACCACGAGCAGCACGATCACGGGCCATTTGAGGATATTCCAGGTAGTCAGGAAGACTCCGCCCAGTCCAATCGCGCCGCCCACGGCCTCGGCCACAGGACCGCTGAGCACCAGCATGGCGGCCGTCAGTGCCACAATGACTACGGTGGTGAGGGTGACTGCCAGCATGGTGCTCCGCAGCTTGAAAAAGGGGCGGCCTTCATCGACTTCGTAGATGCGGTTCATTGCCCGGCCAAAGGCACCGACGTAGCCTGACGCGGACCATAGGCCCGTCAGGACACCGACGATCAGTGTGATGCCGGCGGCCGATGAGCTGGTCAGCTCCTGGATGGGCTGTTTGATGATCTCCAGCGTGGTGCCGGGCGCGATGCGCTGGGCGATTTCCAGTATTGCCTCGGTGGTCTTCTCGGCCTGCCCGAAGATGCCGAGCAGCGAAACGAGGGCCAGCAGTGCAGGGAACATGGAAAGGACGCCGTAGTAGGTCAGGGCGGCGGCGAGGTCCGGGCACTGGTCCTTGGTGAATTCACGGAGTGTCTTCTTGGCGATGTATTTCCATGAGGGCCTGGTGACTTCGGTGGGGCTGTCCGGTTTGCGGGAATCGTCCGGGTCGGGTGCCGTCCGGGCCTTGGCGGTGCTGCTTTCATCGGTTTCAGCACCGGTATTCGCGGTGGTGCCGTTCTCGGTGGCGGGGTTGTTGGCCATGGGAAACATCCTCAAATCTGCCGGACAGGCTTGCCCCGCCGCAGCGAGGACAGGCCTGCCCGGTACCGGTGTGGCTACACCTCCCGGACGTTGTCCTTGGCGTCCTCGGCGCGGTATTTCACGTCGTCAACGGCGGTTTGGCCTTCTGCTTTGACGTGGTCGGTGGCTTCCCGAGCGGTTGCCTTGACGTTTTCCATTGCTTCCTGCGTGGGCGCCTTCAGCCCTTCGGCGACGTCCTTCGCCGCTTCGGTCAGTTCGGTCGTGAGGGGCTCGGCATTGGCCTTGAGTGTTTCGGCGGCCGCCCGTTCCTTCTCACTGGCCGGGATCAGGGACGAGAGCAGCATTCCGGCACCGAAGGCGATCAGGCCGGCAGCGATCGGGTTGCCCTGGGTCTTCGCTTTGAGCTGGTGCGGCGCGTCACCGATCGCCGCGCCGGCGTCGGCCAGGTGCGCGCCGGCACTTCCGGTGACCGCATGGGCGCCTGAATGGACCCGGTCTGTGGAGGTGTGCTCGGCTGCTCCCATGACTTTCTCCTTCATGCCGAACACGGCGTCTTTAACCTTGTCCGTTTGCCGCTGGACTATGTGCGACGGGGTGACTTTGTCGGCCACGGCGTCGACGTCGGTGCCGAGCCGTGCACGGGTTGCTTCGATGTCGGCGCGGATGGCGTCCGGGTTTTCAGTCATCGTGTGTACCTGCTCTAGTGGCTGGGTTTGAGGGTGGGTGGTATTTCCTGGAGCGTCTCCGCGGTCCGGGGCATGCCCTTGATCGCGTTGAGCTGCTTGCGGCCGACGGCGGCCAGAACAGCGGCGATAATGCCCCAGATCACAGCGAGGACGACGGCGGACCAGCCCAGCCCCGTCACCGTTCCCAGCGCCCACCAGAGCGCCAGGGAAAGGAACAGGAGCACGAAGTGACCGGCCACGCCGGCCCCGGCCAGCATTCCGCTGCCCTTCCCGGCGCGGGTGGCCGACTGCTTCAGCTCGGCTTTGGCGAGTTCCACCTCCTGGCGCATCAGCGTGGACATGTCCCGGGTCACGTCTCCGAGCAGGTCACCGAGGGACGTCGTCTCCGCCTTCGCTTGCGCAGCCGAGGGAGGTGTTTCCGGAAATTGGCTGCTCATCGCCGACCGCCACCGAGGGGATCGTCACGGTACGGGACGTCGTCCGCACGGTCGCCGGCCGGCGGGGCTTCCGGGACGCCGTGGCCGGCCATGGTATCGCCGGACCGCTCGTCCTGCTGCGTTCCTTCGTCCGCAAGCGGGTTGGGCGGATAGATGTCCGCCGGATGCGTACTGGGAGCGCCCGCATACGAGCCCGCACGGCCGTCTACGCCTGCCATTCCAGCGGTCGTGACATCCGGGCCCGGCAGCTGAACCGGAGGCGGGGGAACGGCCGTTCCGGCTCCGGCCTGGTAGGAGCCGGAGGTGCGGTCATCGGGAGCGCCGGAGATCGGTGCCCGTTCGGCACTCCCGCTTCCTGCCGTAGCGGCCTGGTTGTCCGGGGCTCCCTCGCTGAGGCTGCGCGTCAACCGGCCGGCCAGGATTCCCGCCCCGGCCGCCAGGAGCAGGAACGTGCCCGGGCGCTGCCGTGCAAAGGTCTTCACCTCGTTGAGCAGCGAGCCAGGGTCCCGGCCCTCCAGCCACGACGCCACGGAGGCAGACCGGTCCGCCGCCTGTCGAACCAGATCCGTGGCCACGCCGGGCTGCACGGAAGCGTCAGCCATCGTGCGGAGCTCGCCGGAGATGGAATGCATGCCCTGGGCCACCTTTTGCTGCTGCATCCCGGCCTGGTCCGTGAGGTCCGTCTTTGCCATGTAGAGCAGATCCTTGGCATTGGCTTTGACCTCACCGGCGACCTTGGTGGCCTCGGCCATAGCGGTTTCCCCCACGTGCTGCGCGGAGTCGGTTACCTGGTGGGCAACATCCCCGGCCTCATGCTTGGCTGTCTCCGTCTTCGACGGCGAACCCGGTGTACCCGGCGCCGCCGGATAAGCGGCATCGTTCGGGACGGACGTTTGCTGGCTGGCCCCAAGGGTGCCGTAGCTCCCGTCCTGCGGCCATTGGCTCTCTGTCATCTTCGCGCTCTTTCCAAACGGTTGGCTGCTGATCAAGATCCAGAAATTACTGGCGATAAAATCGTAAGCTTGATTACTATCAGATAGTAAGTGCCTTGCTGCATCAATTTTGTGGGTGATGGCAGGCCCCGATTCGGGGTTTGACTGCCCTAGCGCCCCGGCCTCGGACACGGGGGCGGCTCCGGATGAACCGGGGAGGATGCAAGCGGTCTGCCATCGGCCAGGACGCCACAACTACGAACGGGCCTGAACATGAATGCGGGACGGCATGGGAGCGACACAATCGGCGAACGCTCGTTGGCTGCGTACCTGCACCGTAACCTGATAGCCGCGGCGGCCGGTGAGCGTCTCTTCGGGCAGGCGGCCAGGACCTGGAAGGGCTCGCCCACGGCGAAACTCTCGGCCGGCTCTCGAGGGAAGTCGGCGCCGACACGGCAGCCCGTCAGGGCATTACCGACGATATTGGCCTGAGCATCCTGGCCTACAAAAAGCCCTTTGCCTGGATCGGTGCGCAAGTCGCGTCGCTTGGCCCGCTCAACCCGCTGTACGCAAGGACCGGCGCGCCGCCGGACAGCTTGAGCTCGAAGCCCTGATCGGCGCCGTCACCGGCAAGCTCTTCGGCGACGGCCATCCTCCCGTCATCTTCCGGCGCGGAGTTGGCGGGCCCCCGGGGTTCGGGTCATCACGCGCCGTGCCCCAGCGTGGCGGAACCGATCAGAAGCGCTTGGCGGCGCGGCGGAACCGGGCTAGCCTTGCGCTATGCGGATCGGCATCGTGGCCCCGCCCTGGATTCCCGTGCCGCCGCCGGGATACGGGGGAATTGAATCGGTGATAGACACCTTGGCCCGTGGCCTGGTCCGGGCGGGACACGAGGTGTTGCTCGCCGCGCCGCAGGAGAGCACGTGTCCGGTCCGGACGGTTCCCGGGACCGGGTCCGCGAAGGGCGTCACCATGGGCAACACCCTGGACGAGTTGGAACACGTCGTTCGTGCGTACGCCGCCATGGCGGACACCGATATCATCCACGACCACACGCTCGCCGGCCCCGTGTACCGCCACCGGCCTGCCGGCGTTCCGGTCGTGACCACGGTGCATAGCCCCTTTGCGGCAAAGGTCCGGTCACTCTGTCGGGCCTTCGACGCCGATGTGGCCATCGTGGCGATATCGGAGCACCAGGCCGGCACGGCAGCGGACATTCCGATCGCGGCCGTCATCCATCATGGCCTGGCGATGGACGGGATCCCCGTCGGCCGGGGAGACGGGGGCTATGCGTGCTTTCTGGGCCGAATGCACCCGCACAAGGGAGTCACGCAGGCCATCGAGATCGCGCGGGCGGGCGGGGTTCCGCTCCGCATTGCCGCAAAGATGCAGAATCAGCAGGAACATGAGTACTTCAACACGCAGATCCGGCCAAGGCTAAGTTCCAATGAGGAGTTTCTCGGCGAGGTGGGCGGCCTGGAGAAATACGAGCTGCTGGGCGGAGCACTTGCCCTGATCAATCCGATCCAATGGCCGGAACCTTTCGGGATGGTCATGATCGAGTCGCTGGCGGCGGGAACCCCGGTGCTGGCCACTCCCAACGGTTCGGCCCCCGAAATTGTCGAAGACGCGGTCAGCGGCTTCCTCAGGTCCACGACCATGGGGCTGGTGCGTGCCCTGCCGGACTGCGAACGGCTGGACCGGACGGCCTGCCGCCGGGCCGTGGAGCAGAATTTCAGTGCCGATCGAATGGTCGCCGCGCATCTTGCCCTCTACACCGAGATCTGCGCCGGCACCGCGGCACCGACGGTCGCTGCGGCCGCCCCGGAGCCCATCAATACGTGGCGCTTCCCCGACCGACAAATGGCGCTGCCCGGTTCCACCGTTTTTGTTGACGATGGCGGCATCGACGCTGCCCGATGACGAGCCGCGCTTCGGATCCAACACCGGCGGCCTGTGTGTGGCTGCGCCAGGGCGATAGATTATCCCTCGGCCACAGGATCAGATGCGGGTGCCGAGTCGAATTCGGGCCGGCCTGTCCGGTGCCGGCGGTTCAGCCGTCGCTGCCAATCCCGATGGACCTCATCCGGGGAGGACGGTCGGAGCATCGCGGCGCCACGGAGCGGCCGCGACTCTTGAGCGCGGAACGCGGCCGCTCCGCTGTTCCATCAGTCCGCGGACAGTCTCGGTTGCGACCACAGCACAGGCGCATCTATCCCTGTTGCCTCATTGCAATACCTCCGGGAAGAGTGATTCGTTGCCTCATCTGAAAACCTCCGCCTGGGTGTTTCGTTGCCTCATTGAAAAACCTTCGGGAGTTCAGTTGTTCCAGGCCCTGTTGACAGGTTTGGGTTGTGCCGGTTTCTTCGCCAGGGCCAGTGTTTCCAGCTGGGCGGTGAGCGCCAGGATTCGGCGTGAGAGGGCGCCGGGTTTGAACTGCTTGAAGGCGGAGTTCATCTGGATGACCGGGCGTTTGTGCATCTTCCCGTGCCGGATCGCGCGTTGGTGGGGTGTGGCCGGGTCGTCGTGCTTCTTGCTGACTTTCGCCCCGTGGCGCTGCTTTTCAATGAGTTTCTCCTTGTGGCAGCAAGTAGTTGGTAAGACGCGGTCCAGTTCCCAGATCTCGTTGAGCTTCGCCAGCTCGGTGGTGGTGTCGTAGCGGAGGTAGCCGACGATTGCGGCCGCTGCGGCCAGGGCGAGAACCGTCCAGAACCAGAGGAAGTGCCCGGCGTAGTCGGCCTCAAGGACGCTGGTGTTGCGGGCCTCGGACTGTGCCTTGAGCAGGATTCCGGTGATCAGGGTCACCACGGCACCTGTCATGAGGGCCCCGCGCAGCACCGCTGCGGAGGCGGGCCGCCATCCGGAGCCCAGGCGCGTCAGTCCCGCGCCGGCCAGGCTGGACAGCGGCACGATGACGCCGTCGTGCAGCACGATTGCGGCGGCCAGCCAGGTCAGCAGCCCCACCAGCTGGGCGGGGCCCAGCTGGGTGGGAAGGCCCGACCGCCGGTATTCCTGGGCTCGGACCCGCATCAACGGACCCGCCGAAACCGGGGAACACTGGCTGCTGGCCCGCCGGTCCCCGATGGACCCCGCCGACCTGGCCTACTACATCTGCCCCGGCCCAAACCGGGTCTCGCTGGCCGAGCTGGTCAGATCGCCGGTGCCCGCTGGGCGATTGAGGAAACCTTCCAAACCTCCAAGGGTGAAACCGGACTGGACCACTACCAGGTGCGGCAATACGCCGGCTGGTACCTGCACGTCACCCTCTCCATGTTCGCCCACGCCTCCCTGACCGTCAACCGCTCTAAAAAAGGGGCCCTGCCGCCGGGGACGGGGAACTGATCCGGCTCTCCCTGCCGGAGACCAGGCACCTGCTGGTCCGGCTGATCTGGTACCGGACACTTCACCCGGATCGGATCCTGGGGCATTCGATCTGGCGGCGGAAACATCAGCAGCGTGCACGATACTGTCATTACAAGGCCCGCGGGCACACCCATAAACGCGACTGTAGTATTAGGCCCCCGTGGTCTTCACGATACGAAGCACCCGGTGCAGGCTCAACAGGATTGATTCGACAGCACTGGGCGCGTCAGTGGCCGCTTCCTCCGCACCGATGCGCCGGGTGAGGTCCTTGACGGCGGCGTCGGCCGTCTCGACCAGCTCCAGCTGCCGTTCCGTGCTCTCCTCTTCGATGGAGTGCAGCACGTCACCCACCGCTGACATCGCCTCAGCCAGCTGCGCGAAGTACTCGTCCGGCACAACGAACGGTGTGTCCTCGGCCCAGATGACATCCGACAACACCTGCGTCACGTCCTGCACATGGAACGTCACCCGTTCCAGATCCCGCAGGTTGCGGTAGTCCAGCTCCATGTCCCGCGGATGGAGCCGCCGCCGAGGATTCGCCCGGCGGCTGGCGTCCGCCTTTTCCACGGCCAGGCGCACGGAGCGGGCCGAGGCTGCGAGCGCATCTGAGCGGCGTGACCAGTCCTCGTGCTCGGGCGGCCAGTTCTCATTCAGGGCCTTGCTCATGTCCCAGAGCTGCCGGGCGAGAGCCAGCCGCAGCTCCGCGATGCTGAGGGCCGCGGCTTTGAAGTGCAGCGGCGGGAACACCAGGAGATTGACCAGGATGCCTACCGTGACGCCGGTTCCCATCTGGACCAGGTAGCCAAAGGAGAATTCGTCCGGGTTGTGGCCGCCGACCAGCAGGACCAGGAGCGCCGCCGTCGGAATCCAGTCGCTGCCGGAGCCGATTCGGGGCAGCCCCGCGAGGATGACACCCAGCCCCATGACGATGGCGACCGTCACCGGGGTCGGTTCCCCGAGGCTGAAGAGCATGAAGGCCAGGCCGATCCCTAACGCCAGACCCACCAGCGTCTGCACGCCCTGGCGCAGGGAGCCGGAAACATTCTCGTACATCGCCACCAACGCGCCGAGCGGCGCGTAGTAGGGGTAATCGGCAGCGGAACCGGGCATAAAGGGGGCAATGAAAAAGGCAAGGCCCGCGGCGAGCGCCGCCTTCAGGGCCAGCTGCAGCCGGGGCCAGAGAGGCGCCGAAACCACGCCGCCGCTGACGCTCCGCCAGAGCCTTCGGAACGGCGGGGGGTGTCTGGTGTCTGTCGCCTCTGGTGTCGTACGCATCCCGGCTCACCCTAGGCGGGGGGCATTGCTGCTACAAATGGAGGAACTTTCCGCCGGCAGCGTGGGCGGCCTTCCGGACGGCGGCGGAAAGTCGCTGCGCGCGCCCGTTGGTGCGGCCCTCTTCGCTCCGGCGGGGAACGTATCCGAAGCCGAGCCCGTAGGCCGGGTCCGCGAAGCCAAGCGCGGCGCTGGCCCCCTCGTGGCCGAAGGCGCGGTGGCTGCCGAAGTCGCGGCCCGGCTGCGGTTTCATGAACACGATGGCGAAGGCGTTGTCCTGGCCGGAGGCCCGGTCCAGCCCCCACACCTGTTCCTCGGACATGGTCCCTACGGTCCGCGGTGTCAGGAACGGCGCGCCGCTGTCGAGTCCCGTTGTGGCGGCGGCATAGAGCCGGGCGAGGCCGTCGGCGGACCCCACGCCGCCGGCACTGCTCATCCCGGCGGCCCGGATGGCGCGGTGGTTGGGGAGCTCCATGATGGTGCTGACCGGTGCGTTGCTGTTCAGACCGGCCATGCTGAGCGGGTCAAGCCACGAGCGGTCCGGGTCTGCCGCATACAGGACGTCCCGGTAACGCGGTTCCTGGTCCTCGGGCAGTCCGAGGAAGAAGTCGATCCCGAACGGCCGGCGGATGCGTGCCTCGTACAGCTCCTGCAGGGTGGTGCCGGCCACCCTGCGGCACAGCTCCTCCATCAGGATCCCCATGGTCAGCGCGTGGTAGCCGAACGCGGTACCCGGGCGCCAGAGCGGCACCGCGGCGGCGAGCCTGGCTGCTGCGGCCGCAGTGGTGAACTCGTCCAGGGCGAACCCGCCGACGACGCCGGGCACGCCGGCCTGGTGCGAGAGTGCCTGCCGGACGCTGAGCCGGTCCTTGCCCTGGGCACCGAATTCCGGCCAGTAGGAGGACATGGTCCGGTCCAGGTCCAGTGTCCCGTCCTGCACGAGCAGGGCGATCACGAAGGCTGCCACCCCCTTTGAGCAGGAGAACGTGCCGGTGATGTCACCGGGGGCCAGCTGCGGACCGCCGCTGAGCTCGAGCACCTTCGCGCCGTCGCGGTACACCGCCAGCTGGGCGCTGTAGTCCGGATCCTCGGCCAGGAAGGTGTCGAACAGCGCACGGACGGCAGAGAATTCCGCTGTGGCGAACCCGGTGGACAGCGATGTCGTTGAGGGCCGCACCGTTCAGGCCGCCCCGTGCCCCGGGATGACTTCTTCGCCCGCCCGGACGGGTCCGGGCGGCGTACCGTCGCCGAAGGGCCGGCCGCCGAGCGCTTCGCGGCCGTGGTCGGTGAGCCAGTTGCCCAGCGCGGGTCCCTTCGGGACAATCCCGGTGGGGTTGATGTCCTCATGGACGATGTAGTAGTGCTGCTTGATCTGCACGAAGTCCGTCGTGTCGCCGAAACCGGGCGTCTGGAACAGGTCCCTCGCGTAGGCCCAGAGCACCGGCATTTCGCTGAGTTTCTGCCGGTTGCACTTGAAATGGCCGTGGTAGACGGCGTCGAAGCGGGCCAGGGTGGTGAAGAGGCGGACGTCGGCCTCGGTGATGGTGTCGCCCACGAGGTACCGCCGGCCGGCGAGCCGCTCCTCCAGCCAGTCCAGGGCTGTCCACAGCCTGTCGTAGGCGGCGTCGTACGCCTCTTGGGAGCCGGCGAAGCCACAGCGGTACACGCCGTTGTTGATCTCGGTGAAGACGCGCTTGTTGACCGCGTCGATCTCTTCCCGCAGGTGCTCGGGGTACAGTTCCGGGGCGCCGGGGCGATGGTACGCGGTCCACTCGGTGGAAAAGTCCAGCGTGATCTGGGGAAAGTTGTTGGTGACCACCTGCCCGCTGGGGACATCCACCATGGCCGGCACCGTGATGCCGCGTGGATAGTCCGGGAACCGGCGGAAGTAGGCGTCCTGGATCCTTTCGATTCCCAGCACGGGGTCCTTGCCGCCGGGGTCCAGGTCGAAGGTCCAGGAGCGTGCATCGTGGGTGGGGCCGGGCTGCCCGAGCGAGATCACGTCCTCCAGGCCCAGCAGCCGCCGCACGATTACCGTCCGGTTGGCCCAGGGGCAGGCACGGGCCGCGATCAGCCGGTACCGCCCCGGTTCCACGGGCCAGCCGGGTTGGCCGTTGCTGCCCGGGGTGCCGTCCCGCGTGATCCGGTCCTCGATGTAGTTGGTGTCCCTGCTGAACTCGGCTCCGCCGGTGACATAGGCGCCCCGGGTGCTGAATCCGGCGTCATCCGTGTGGGCGGTGCCGCCGTGGTCCGCACTGGAGGGGCTCTTGCTCGTGGATGTCTGGCTCATGGACCCAGCCTATGACGGGGAATCGCTGTGACCCAGCAGGGCGGTCACTACCCGCGCCATCGGCTGCCAGGCAAACCACCAGGCGCCCGCCACCACGGCGGCGAAGAGCACAATCCACACGACTGCGGGGATGGAGGTGGCCCGGAACAGCAGGTACGCATCCGACGTCGGCAGCCTGTCCCGGCGTCGCAGATGAACGTTCGCCAGCTTTCCGAGGTCCCGGACGGCGGCAACCAGCAGGGCGAGGCCGAGCACGATCATGACGTGGCCGTTGAATTCCGGCGGCACGAACAACACGAGGAGCGCGGCGGCCAGCACCGCAGCCGTCGTGATCAGCAGGCCCGCCCCGTTGCGGATGAACACCAACGATGCCAGCAGCAGCAGGGTCCCCACCGACATCGCCGCGGGACCCCAGCCGTTGAAACCGCACCAGACCATGGCGGCCCCGACGACGGCCGGCACCGGATAGCCCCAAAACGTGGACCAGACAGTGGGCAGGCGGCCCCGGCTGTACGTGGTGGTGGTGCCGGAGTGGTCCAGGCGCAACCGGATACCGCCGAGCCGCTGGCCCGTCATGAGGGCCGCGAAGGCGTGGCCGAGTTCGTGGGTCACGGTGGCCAGCAGGCCGAAGTATCGCCAGGTGGCGCTTGGCAGGGACAGGGCGACGGCCAGGAGCATCACGACGGCGAGCTCGGTGCCGGTGACGTGGGGAAGCTGCGACTGGCTGAAGCCGGAGACGATCCGGTCCCACCAGGTCCCGGCAGGGTTGTCCCCGACGGGGTTCGTCATGCCCTTCCCGAGGTGTGACGGATGCAGTACGGAGTCCAGGGCCTCGCCTCAAGGCGCCCTTCCGCGATCTCGTCGCCGCAGACCTCGCAGAGGCCGTAGGTGCCTTCATCGATGCGGGCCAGGGCTGCGTCTATCTGGGCCAGCCCGGCCTTGCTTTGCTCCAGCAATGCCGAGGCCTGGGACAGCTCGAACGCGATCGTCGTCCCCTCCGGATCGTGTTCATCGTCCACGTTAGAGTCCTGCCGGGCGGCGTTCACCGAGGTGATGTCCCGCTGGAGCGCGGGAAGGAGGGCTATTTTCCGGCGGCGCTCCTCCTGGAGGAGCATCCGGAACCGTTCGACGTCGACCATAGGCTGCAAGGCTAGCGCGGAACGAATCCCCGCGTCGAAAAGCGGGAGCCGGCAACGAGGGGTCAGTAGACGGGCCAAAAGGCCCGTTCGCCGCGGACAGCCCGGCCCTACAGTGGGAAAAGAAAAGAGCAGGAAATCGCGGGCTGACCCCTGTACCGGGTCACGTTAGGAGGGCAGCTTCATGGATGAGTCGGTGCCACGTGACACCGGGCCACGGAACCCCGGGACGCTGAACTCCGGGCCTCGGAACCCCGGGACGCTGAACACTGCCGCCAAAGACACCGGCGAGGAAGCCGGCGCCCTTGAGGCCGTGGAGCAGCATCATGGCAGCATGCTCAAGCGGCTCAATGCCCTCGTCTTCACGCTCACTCACGCCGTCAAGGCGGGGGATGCGGTGGCCGAGCACGATGCCCATGAAGTGCTGGTGGAATGGTGCGAAACCGAACTGGTCCCGCATTCGCTCGCCGAAGAAGGCGCCCTCTACGGAGGTGCCGGGGATGCACCCGAGGGCAAACTGCTCGTGGAAGGAATGCTGGCCGAGCATCAGGTGCTCGCGGGGCTGGCCGAGGACCTGCGCGGGGCCAGTGGGGTCGATGCCGCGGTGGCCGCCGGTGCCATCCGGCAGATCTTCGCCGTGCACGTGGACAAAGCGAACCGTCTCCTCCTGCCGCTCATCGTGGCGTCCCCCGGGCTCTCGCTTGCGCAGGCCGTGGGGGGCCTTTCCGAACTGGTCGGCGACGCCCACGTGCGTCGATCACGCGCCGGCCGCGGGGGCACCGTCTAGAGTGGCCCCATGGCGGACGGTACGCACCACGACAACACTCACATCGAAGGCGGGCTGCTGCGGGAGCTCGCGGCGGCGCACGGAGTAGGGACAACGTTCCGGGGCTGGGACGGCGTCGAACGTTCAGTACCGGACAGCACCCTGCAGGCCGTCCTGGCAGCGCTGGGCGTCCCGGCCCACGGAGCCGAGGAAATGCAGCGGGCGCTGCACGACGCCCGGCTGGCGCCGTGGCGGCGCGTCCTGCCGGCCGCCGTCGTCGTGCGCGAAGGGCAGGAGACCCACGTCGACGTCCATGTTCCGCACGGAAGCGACGTCAGCGTCTGGATTGAGGCCGAGGACGGTGGCCGGCAGGAGGCTGCCCAGCGGGACAACTGGGACGCGCCCGTCGACGTCGACGGCGTCCTGACGGGACGCGCGACGTTCGCCGTGCCGGATCACCTTCCCCTTGGGTGGCACACCCTGCTGGCCGACTCCGAAGGCACCGTGGTCCAGTGCCCGCTCGTGGTCACCCCGCGCAGGCTCCGCACTACCGAGGCGCTCGCGGGCCGACGGAACTGGGGACTGACCGCGCAACTCTATTCCGTCCGGTCCTCCCGGTCCTGGGGGATCGGCGATTTCGCCGATCTGGCCGACCTTGCGGCAATTTCCGGGCAGCAGGGCGCAGGTTTTGTGCTGGTCAACCCGTTGCACGCCGCGGAGCCGCGGCCGCCGGTGGAAGACTCTCCGTACTTGCCCGCCACCAGGCGTTTCTTCAACCCGCTGTACCTCCGGGTGGAGGAGATTCCCGAATACGGCTACCTGGAGCCCGCCGGCCGGGCCGAGGTCCAGCGGCTGGCCGAAGAACAGCACCCCGCAAACAGCTCCGCCGGGCTGCTGGACCGCAACTCCAGCTACGCCGCAAAACTTGCTGCCCTTGAACTGGTCTTCCGGGTCCAGCCCGGCCCCGCCGGCGCCCGCGCGTTCGAGGATTTCTGCACCGCGGAGGGGCAAGGACTCGATGACTTCGCGCTATGGTGCGCACTGGCCGAGAAGCTACGCCCGGAGTCTCCGGAGTGGACCGCGGCCGCCTCAGCACCGGACACCCCCTACTGCAAGGAGCAGCGGATTCTGCTCGCCGACCGGATCGCATTCCACCGCTGGATGCAGTGGTGCTGCGACCGGCAGCTGGAAGCGGCGCAGCGTTCGGCCACGCAGTCGGGTATGGAAATCGGCGTCATTCACGATCTTGCGGTGGGGGTGAAACGAGGCGGTGCCGACGCCTGGTCCCTCGCCGGAGTGCTGGCCCGGGACGTCACGGTCGGCGCGCCACCGGACATGTTCAATCAGCAGGGCCAGGACTGGACCCAGCCGGCATGGCACCCGGTCCGGCTCGCGGAATCAGGTTATGCCGCCTACCGCGACATGCTCAGGACCGTGCTGCGCCATGCCGGCGGGATCCGGGTGGACCACATCCTGGGCCTGTTCCGACTGTGGTGGATCCCGGCGGGGGCAGGGCCGGAGCAGGGGACTTACGTCTACTACGACCATGAGGCCCTCATCGGCATCCTGGCCCTGGAGGCTCAGCGGGCCGGGGCGATCGTGATCGGCGAGGACCTGGGCGTGTTCGAACCCAGGGTCCGGGACTATCTGGCCGAGCGGGGGATCTTCGGAACGTCGATCCTCTGGTTTGAGCACGACGCGGACGGGCCGATCCCGCCGGAAAAGTACCGCCAGCAGTGCCTGACCAGCGTGAATACCCACGATCTGCCGCCGACGGCGGGCTACCTGGCCGGCGAACACGTCAACCTCCGCGAGTCTTTGGGGTTGCTGCAGCGTCCGGTCGACGAGGAACGCGCCGAGGCCGCCGCCGAGCAGGAGGCCGTGCTGGCCCTCGTCCGGGAGCGCGGGCTGTTGCCGGCTGACGGACCCACAGGCGTCCGGCAGGACATACAGGCGACGGTCGAGGCCCTGTACGCGTTCACCGCGCTGGCGCCGTCGTCGCTGCTGGGGGTGGCCCTCGTGGATGCGGTCGGCGAAACCCGGACGCAGAACCAGCCCGGGACCAGCACGCAATATCCAAACTGGCGCATACCACTGGCCGGTCCCCACGGCCCTGTCATCCTCGACGGGCTGCCGGACGATCCGGGGTTCCGTTCCCTGATCAGGACTGTCCGCACGGCATTGCAGCCAGGTACCTGACTTGGCCGATCCACGGCCTGGGACGGACCCCCGTCGCCAGACATCGGTGTGCTGCCCGTGCACCTACCTCAGGAAGTACCCTGCGATGTCCGCGATGAGCTGGGAGCTGCCCGAGGAGCGGTTGAACAGCGACACCCGGCCGTCGGAGCCTACCGGGACAGCGACCAGGTTCGGAATGGTCTGGCCGGTGTTGAAGTTCAGGTTGGACGCATTGGGACGCGCCGTACCGGAAGCAAACGCGGTGACGAAACCGAAGGACTTGGGCGAGGTGACGGTCAGGTTGAAGACGACGGCGGACACGTTGGCGGGGATGCCGTTGGCTCCGGAGACCCGGAAGGAAACGGCGGAGTCCGCGCCGACGGCGGAGCCGGTCCTGGTGTCCAGTGCCCGGGTGGGTCCGATGGCTTTGAAGGCACCCGATGCGGTCGGTGTGCCGGGGAGGTAGTAGCCGGCGACGTCGGCGATGAGCTGGGTTGTCCCGGCGGAGCGGTTGAACACGGTGACCTTCCCGTCGGCCCCGACCGGGACCGTGACCAGGTTAGGCACGTTTTGGCCGGTGTTGAAGTTCAGGTTGGACGCGTTGGGCCGCGCCGTGCCTGAGGCGTAGGCGGTGACGAATCCGAAGGACTTCGGCTCGGTCACGGTGAGGTTGAAGACCACCGCTGCCACCGAGGCGGGGATCCCGTTGACGCCCGCGACCTGGAAGGACAACGGCGTGTCGGAGGCCACGGCTGAGGCATTCCTGGTGTCCAGGATCCGGGAGGGCGCGAGCGACTTGAAGGCGCCCGGGGTGGCCGGGGTGCCCGGGGCGTAGTAGCCGGTGACGTCCGCTATCAGGTGGGAACTGCCGGAGGAGCGGTTGAAGAGCGTGACCTTCCCGTCGGCCCCCACCGGGACCGTGACCAGGTTCGGCACGGTCTGGCCGGCGTTGAAGTTCAGGTTGGACGCGTTCGGGCGGGGGGAACCGGAGGCATAGGCGGTGGCGAAGCCTGCGGCCTTGGGCGAGGTGACCGTCAGGTTGAACACGACAGATGCCACCTTGGCCGGGATTCCGTTGACTCCCGCGACCTGGAAGGACACGGCGGAATCCGCACCGACCGGGGACCCGGTCCGGGTGTCAAGCAGCCGGGTGGGCGTGATCGGAGCAAACGTACCGGGAAGGCCGGCTCCGTTTGCCGAAGCCTTGATGATCACGTCGTCGATGTAGACGTCCCCCGCTTGCCTCCGGTGTTCGGCGCCCAACTGCACTGCGGACAGCGTGTCGACGTCGATCTTGACCTGGTTGCTGGACAAGACCGACTTGTTATCAAACGAGATCTCCACCGTTGTGGACGCGCCGTTGGCTATGGCATGCATTGTCAGGTGATGCCAGGTCCCGAGCGCGACGCTCCCCGCCAGGGTCGTGTAACCGAATTGTCCGGCGACGGTGGGCGACGTAACCCGAAGCACCAGGTCGCCGTTGTCGTTGCTCCGGAAGACATCCAGGATCCTGGTGCTGCCCTTGAAAAACCGGAAATAGGGAACGTCGTTTCCGGAGACTCCGGCACGGGTGACGTCAAACCAACCGTCGGCGTAGACCTCGTTGCTCGCTGCCGGCAGGGAGGCGGAGAAATTGGCGAGGGAGCTCGGGTCCGTCGTCACATGCAGGTGGGCGGAACACCGGCCCGAGTGCGCGGCTGTCGAGACGACCGTCGCTGTTCCGGTGCCCCCGGTCGTGGGGGCATTGAAGCCGGCACCGGTGATGCTTCCCGACTCGAAGTTGGTCGCCACCACTGTTGTGCCCGGATAGTTGTTGGACGGTGCCGGTGCGGCGGGATCGCAGCTGACAGCGGCTTGGGCCGGCGCGACACCGATTGCGAGACCCGCCAGCAGAACGAGATTCAGTGCCGCGATTCTTCGGGCCCATTGCAGCCGAACCATTGATCTGCCCCCGCTCTGACTTGAGACGCTCCATCAACGCTTGCCGGGGCCCGCCATGACGGGGTTGTTCCCGCAGCGGCACAATGAGAGGACCACAAGTGCGGCCACTCGTGCCGCCATAGCCGCATCACGGTACCGTAGCCCCTGGCGGCTTGGGAAAACCTTGCCACGGGCATCAGCTGCCGCCGGGACTACCCACAAACTCACCTCCAAGGGGGCTGATGCCCGGTTCACAGTTATGAAAGAGTAAACGGGAAGGGCGCCCGCCGCTGCCGAACCCAACACCAGCCGTGGGTACCCGGCGGGTACCCAACGAAACGAGGAACACCATGACGCTGAAAGAGCGCCTGAAGCAAGACGTTGTCGGCCACATGAAGGCCGGCAATAAGACCGCACTGACGACTGTCCGCAACGTCCTGGGCGAGATCAGCACGCGCGAGAAGTCCGGCAAGACGCCCGTCGAGCTGGACGACGCCCAGGTGACGTCGCTGTTGCAGAAAGAAGCGGCCAAACGCCGCGACACCGCCCGCATCTACAACGAAGCCGGCGAGGCCGAGCGCGCCGCTGCGGAGGTCACCGAGGCAGAGATCATCGAGGCGTACCTTCCGAAGGCACTGACCCGTGACGAGGTCGAGGCCATCGTCGACGACGCGGTCGCCGCGCTCAGGGCCGACGGCCAGGAGCTCTCCATGCGTTCCATCGGCGCCGTGATGAAGCCGGTCACGGTGAAGGTGGCGGGACGCTTCGACGGCAAGACCGTCAGCGAGATCGTCCGCGCCCGCCTGGCGTAGCGGGCGACGAAGGGGACCCGCCCTGAGCACAGTGTTGGGACGGGCCTCGTCATGCTGGATGACGGTGTTGATGAGGACCCGTCGTATTTCAGATTATTCATCCAGACAAACGGCAGAGCCCGGGCCGGGAAAATCTCCTGAACCAGCAACACCGAGCCCCGAAGGCGTTCACCGTTCCGGGCTTCGTTGCCCATGGAGCGGTTCAGCAGTGCAGGGCCTCCACAGTTTTGGATGCAACCTGGATACTCATCCATCCGCGGCGGCCGGCGTCCGCGGTCCGACTGTCGAGATCCACACCCTTGTTCTGCAAGATGGCGACCAGGGTCGCGTCGACGATGTCCTCGCGCAGCCCGCTCTGCCAGGCGTTCCGGATGTTCGGCATGACCGGCACCCGTGAATGGACGGTGATGAAGTGCCCGCCGATAAACGCCAGGGCAATGCACGCCACGCCGACGAGGACGAGCTTCAGCAGGTCCTCCCGGCCGGTTGCCACGATGGAGGACGGCAATGCAATCAGGGTGCCCATCAGGACGAGCCGCAGCAGAAGGATTTCACGGGCGCTACCCGAGGCGCGGCGCCGGCGCATGGTCCCGGCCAGGTGCTTGTCCCGCACGGCCTGTGCCTTCAGCCGCCACTGCCGCTGGGAGCCGAGGTGCAGCTTGACCAGGGCGCGGGCGGCGGCCAGCTCCTCAGGGTGGGCTTTCCTCAGCCCGTCACGAGCGGATCGGTCTTGTCGGCCCAGGAGCTTGTCAGCCGGCGGCTGATGGCTGCGGCCATGTCATCCAGTCCCAGGCGGGCCGCCGCCTCGGCTGCTTCTTCGACGCGGACGACGGGCGCTGGCACTTCTTGATACGGGGTGTAGCTTTCAGTGCGTGATCCGTACCGCGGCGAGCCGTCGGCAAGGCGGTATTCGTTGCTCATGTTTCCCCCAAATTGGTGGCAAAGAGTGCTGATCGTACGGTTGTCGCACCCTGGGCGGAGCCGTCAACGTCGGCCGGTCCGGAACTCATTGTGCGGCATGGCGGGCCGGAAGACGCTGATCGCCCGGTTTCGTTACGCCCTGCTCCGGAGCCGAAGGTGGTGCGGAGTTCCTGGGCCACGGACGCCGGCGTAGCGGGTGTGGTTCCGGCCGTGGGGCCTACACCCAGTCCGATGAGATCTCCGTGGTGGCTCCGGACCTGTCCGGACCCAACAGCCAGCCGTGGCTCGGCGGGCAGGTGCAGTAGCTCATCTCGACGACACGCGCCCTGGCCACCGCGAGGTTCAACACTCTCCGCCCTGAGATCGACGCCGTCGCCTCTTTCGACGGCCGCGCCCATCACCTGGACGGCGCAGAGGGGTCAGGAAGTGTGGCGCGGCTCGTCGCTCGCGAGTTCCGTCACCCATTCAGGTGTGGGCTTGCCGAGGCGGCGGTCGGTAACAATGCGAAGCTGGGCCGCGGCGATCTGCATGGCCCGCTCGTCCTCGTCGACGTCGGGGGCCCCGGCAGGCTCGTTCCAAACAAGCTCCCCTTGGGCCGATTCAGCAGAGCTGTGCGAGGGCTCTTCGTCCTGGCGCTGCTGTGCGACGAGTTTTTGCTCAGCGCCGGCGAGGGGCTTCTTCCACGCAGCTTCCAGGACGGCCAGCTCACCGAATCCTGCCAGGGGGCTTTCCCCAAGTACGCCGAGGACTTTCAGCCCGACGGTACCCCGCTTTTTGTCCCCGGACAGGATGGCGTCCAGTGCCCATTGGGTCCGCTTCCACCACTCGGAGCGGTTGTCAGCCTCGGACTTTTGGGTCAGGGCGCGTGCGTCGGCGGCAGTCCGCTGCCGCAGCGTGTTCCAGCCGATGAGCGCGGCGAGGGCGGCACCCAGGAGGACCGCCAGTGGGCCCAAGGCAGCAAGAAGCTGCCACCACTCAGCGGGCCCTGTATGCACGAAGACATCGATGGGGCTCGGAGTAGGGGTCGGGTTCACGGGACCAGCTTAGGCCGCGGTCCGGACGGATTGCGGTGCTCCATTCAGTGCGGCGTGTTCCCGGTGCCCGGGCGATCCCGGCGGCGATCTTCCTCAACTCCAGGGCGGCACTGGGTGGAATCCGGGGTGGAACTGGGCCTCGCGTGGGGGAGACACGAAAAAGCCCTGAAATCCTTGGATTCCAGGGCTTTTCCTGTTGTGCGCGGAGGGGGACTTGAACCCCCACCCCCTTTCGAGGACTAGCACCTCAAGCTAGCGCGTCTGCCATTCCGCCACCCGCGCAGGTGGTAATTCGGAGGCGATTTCCGCCTTTCGGCGTTTCGCTTTTCTCCGAAGCAGCGAGAAAGACTCTAGCATGAAGTTTCCGGAAACAAATAATCGGGGCTTGTGGGTAGGCTGAAGCCAGCAATCAGCCCCCGCCACAAGGAGTGCCCCATGACTGAAATCCGGCCCGAGGACGAAGTTGTCAGGATCTGCCAGGAACTGATCCGGATCGACACCTCCAACTACGGCGACGGGTCAGGACCGGGGGAACGTGCGGCCGCCGAATACACGGCGGGACTTATGACTGAGGTCGGGCTGGACGCCGAGATCTTCGAGTCTGCTCCCGGCCGGGCCAGTGTGGTCACCAGGCTGGCAGGGGAGGACCCGTCCGCCAGCGCCCTCGTGGTCCACGGGCACCTGGACGTAGTTCCCGCGCTCCGTGACCAGTGGTCCGTTGACCCCTTCGGTGCGGAACTCAAGGATGGGCTGATCTGGGGCCGCGGCGCCGTCGACATGAAGGACATGGACGCCATGATCCTGTCGGTGCTGCGCAACTTCGCCCGCACCGGCCGCAAACCCAAGCGGGACCTCATCTTCGCGTTCTTCGCCGATGAGGAAGCCGGCGGCAAATACGGTGCCGGCTACGCCGTCGACAAACGCCCGGAGCTTTTTGAGGGCGCCACCGAGGCGATCTCCGAAGTGGGCGGCTTCTCCGCCACCATCGGCGGCCAGCGCACCTACCTGCTGCAGACCGCCGAAAAGGGCCTGTCTTGGCTTCGTCTCGTGGCCCACGGCCGCGCCGGCCATGGCTCCCAGATCAACACGGACAACGCCGTGACGCGGCTCGCCGGTGCCGTCTCGCGGATCGGTGAATACAAGTGGCCCGTGGAACTGACGCCCACCACCCGGCAGTTCCTGGACGGCGTGACGGAACTCACGGGGGTTGAGTTCGATCCCGATGATCCGGACAAGATCCTTAAGGAGCTCGGCACCGTCGCCCGCTTCGTCGGCGCGACGCTGCAGAACACCACCAACCCGACACTCCTGAAGGGCGGCTACAAGCACAACGTGATCCCCGAGTCGGCCGAGGCCCTTGTGGACTGCCGGACGCTGCCCGGCCAGGAACAGCAGGTCCTGGAGATCGTCCGCGAATTGGCGGGCACCGGCGTGGAGGTGAGCTATGTCCACAACGACGTCTCCCTGGAGGTCCCCTTCGCCGGGAACCTCGTCGATTCGATGATCGATGCCCTGCACTCCGAGGACCCTGGCGCCAAGGTCCTGCCGTACACGCTCTCCGGGGGCACGGACAACAAAGCGCTGAGCCGGCTCGGCATCACCGGCTACGGCTTCGCCCCGCTCCAGCTGCCGGACGAGCTGGACTTCACCGGAATGTTCCACGGCGTCGACGAACGAGTCCCGGCCGAGTCGCTGAAATTCGGCGCGCGGGTGCTGGACACCCTGCTCACCAACTACTGAGCCTGAAACGACGGCACACCATGACCCCCGAAGACGTCCTACCCGATGCCCTGCTGGAGCGGATCCGCGGCCGCGCCGCCGGCTACGACCGCGACAATGCGTTCTGCCAGGAGGACCTCGAGGAGCTCGCCGCCGCGGGGTACTTGAAGATCTTCGTTCCAGCCTCCGACGGCGGCCTGGGACTGGGGCTCGCGGCGGCGGCGCAGCTCCAGCGGCGGCTCGCGACGGCGGCCCCGGCCACGGCGCTGGCGATCAACATGCACCTGGTCTGGACCGGCGTCGCCCACGTCCTGGCCACCCGGGGTGACTCCTCGCTGGATTTCGTCCTGAAGGAAGCGGCGCAGGGGGAACTGTTCGCCTTCGGGAACTCGGAAGCCGGCAATGACTCGGTGCTCTTCGACTCCCGCACCGACGCCGTGCCGCAGCCGGACGGCGGCTACTCCTTCACCGGCCGCAAGATCTTCACGAGCCTTTCGCCGGTGTGGACCCGGCTCGGGATCTTCGGAAAGGACACGGGCGCCCGGGACGGCGAAGGGGAGCTGGTGCACGGCTTCATCACGCGGGACACCCCCGGCTACCGTATCCTGGACGACTGGGACACCCTGGGCATGCGGGCCAGCCAGTCGAACACCACGGTGCTGGACGGCGCCGTCGTGCCGGCGGAGCGGATCTTCCGGAAGCTGCCGGTGGGCCCGAACGCCGATCCGCTGATTTTCGCGATCTTCGCCTGCTTCGAGACGTTGCTCGCCGCCATGTACACCGGCATCGGCGAACGCGCGCTGCTGCTCGGCGTCGAGGCGGTCAAGCGCCGCACCTCGTTCAAGAACGGCGGGCGCAGTTACGCCCAGGACCCGGACATCCGCTGGAAGGTGGCCGAGGCGGCGATGGCCATGGACGCGCTGTACCCTCAGCTGTCTCGGGTCACTACGGACGTGGATGAACTCGCGGAGCACGGCAGCCAGTGGTTCCCGCAGCTGGTGGGACTGAAGGTACGGGCGACGGAGACGGCACGCGCCGTGGTGGACCTGGCCATCCGGGTATCGGGCGGCTCAAGCTACTTCCGCGGTTCGGAGCTGGAGCGGCTGTACCGCGACGTCCTGGCGGGCATGTTCCACCCGTCCGACGACGAATCGGCGCACAACACGGTGGCGAACGCCTGGCTGGGCCCGCTGGAAACGCCGTAGCTAGCTACGCGCTGCCTGAAGCCGTGAGGAACAGGAGGCATTCCGGGAAGGGGTCGTCGAAGGGCGCTGGCCAGCCTGGATCGTCTGGGTCTGCGGCGGGGAATGGGTGCCAGGCTGTGAATGAGTCCCAAGCCGTGAATTGGTGCCAGTCCGGGAAGGGGTCCGGGGGCAGTCCCGGTTCGGGATCCCGGCCGGGGTCCGGGCCTGTGTCCGTGGTCAGGGTGTGGTGTGGCCAGTGGGGTGGTTCCCAGTCCTGGTGTTCGCTGGGGTAGTGCCGGCCTGAGGGTGAGGTCCACCCTGGTGGGTTGTCTTTGCTGGCTTCGGTTGGTGTCCAGGCGGAGCTGTGTTTGAGGCGGTGGTGTCTGGGGCAGGGCTGGCCGAGGTTGGAGATGCCGGTGTTGCCTCCGTCGGCCCAGGCCAGGAGGTGGTCTGCTTCGTTGTCCAGGGAGTGGTTGCTGCAGCCGGGGAAGGGGCACTTGCCGTCGCGGAGCCGGAGCCATTGACGCTGGGCCTTCGTGACGCGGTAGCTGGTCCGTCCGATTTCCAGGGGTGCGCCGTCGCGGGGGTCGGTCAGGACGCGGTGGAAGGAGTCGGCGCCGTCGGCGATCAGGCGGCGGGCCATCGACGGCGGGATCGGCCCGTACCCGTCGAGGGTGGCGGGTTCGTCGGTGGCGCCCAGGAGGGACAGGACCGGGACGGTGATCAGGACCTGCGCCCGCGGGGACGGGACACCCCCGGCCACGCCCCCGGCCACACCCGCGCCCGTGCCGGTTCCGCCGCCGGCCGTTCCGCCGCTGGTGGTGCCGGTGCCGGTGGTGTGGCTGGTGAGGAGCCAGGTGGCGGTGATGTCGGCGCGGAGCTGGGCCAGCGGCCGGGCCTCGGCCGGGCCCTGGAGGGCGCGGGCGGCGGCGGTGGTCCGTTCCCAGATCCCTGCGGCGGTAGCTGCCGGGAGGTAGGCGGAGAGCCAGGCCATGCCGTCCCGGTCCGGGATGTATTCGACGCGCCGGTCCTCGGCGCTTTTGGTGTGGCGTTTTTCGATGCTGACCAGGTGGTGGCGTTCCCGCCAGGCGCGTGCTTTGGCGCGGAACCGGGACGGGACGAGGTCCCCGGCCCGGCACCCGCGGGCGGGGTTGGAGGCGCCGGGGTCCAGGAAGTGCGCTTCCAGCGCGGCCGCTCCGGCGGGATCCAGGCTGCTGGTTTCGTCGACGATGATCCGGGCGTGCTGCCAGGAGATCGTCCCGGCCTGAAGGGCCGTCAGGGTCAGCGGCAGCGCCGTCGTCAGGGCCTGGCATTCGGACAGGAGGGCTCCGGCGGTCCGTTCGCTGACGGTCAGGACACAGGCGACCTCGGCGACCAGGGCCATCTCCTGGGCGGTGCGTTCCTGCGGGGACGCCGCCGGTGAGGCCAGGGCCCTGGCTGCCTGCACGTATTCGGCGGCCAGCCTCACCTTCAGCGCGGCGGTCCGGGCTTCCAGCCGGGCCACCTCGGCGAGACCGTCCAGGCAGGCATCCGCCAGATTCCGCAGCGGATCGGCGTTTCGCAGCGGATCGGCCCCGGGCGGATCAGTGCGGTCCGCGCCGGCGCCGGTGAAGGCAGCAAGCACAGCAGCGGACGCGGCGACGGCCGCCAGGGCCTCCCTGCTTTCCGCACTCCAGGCTGTTCTGCTATCCATACCGAAAGCATCTCAGGAGGCACCGACATTTTCGGGCGGCGCCGGCGGCAGCTGGTCGTCGCCGTCGGCTCGTGCTAGTGGTCATGTTCGTTTATTCGTCGGGGTTCAGGTCCAGGCGGTGGGGTCGGCGAGATACAGGCCGCAGGCGGTGTCGAGGGCTTGCTCGGCAGTGCAGGCCAGGTCCCCGGCGGGCAGCCAGGAGTCCTCGTAGTCGTCGTGGCTGGCACGGTAGATGGCGAAGCCCCACTGGTTGGCGTAGCCGGCGTAGCGCAGCCGGCACAGCTGCTGGATTTCTCCGCAGGGCAGGACGGCGTCGACGTAGGCGAAGCCGGCCCGGTAGCGGGTGTTGATCCGTTCGATCTGCGGCCAGCGGCCCCTGGCGCGGTCGGTCAAGCGCTGGTGCAGGGAGTTTTTCGTCGAGTCGGGGATCTTGGCCATGGGTCCATTTTGCCCGCTGGTTTCCAGGCAGGCGGCGTGTCGCTTTCGACGCCGGGCCCTGGCGGGTGGACAACGGTTCCATGGTTCTCTCTTCTCCGTTCCAGATTGTCCTGTCCGCCACTGAGGAAGCGGCACTGAGGGCCGTGCGGGTTCCGCCCGGACCGAGTAACGGGACTTGATCCGGGGCACGGATCGTGCTGGCAGCCGCCGCCGGCGGCTCCAACGCGTCCATCGACCCCTAGAACTCGCCGTCCAGCGGGAGATTCGGGGCTAATGCGGGGGCAGTGACGTTTATCCTGGTCAGCAGGCGGGTCCCCTGAGAGCGTAGGCTTCAATGCCGAAGAGCGTGGCTGGTTGGCGGCGGTTTCGTCGTGGTCGGTGAGCATGCGGCGGGCTTTGGGGCGGCGGCCGGTGGAGAGCAGCACGGTCTCCTGAATGGACACCAGCGACGAGAGCAGTTCCCGGACGCTCAGGTGGAGTCCGGCTTGGCGGCGCATCAGGTGCGCTATGGCCAGGGCGAGGACGCAGTAGAAGGCGTGGACGCGGAGCTTCGGTTCGGACCAGTGGAATCGGCGAGAAGGAGACGGTTTTGGTGTCCTTGAGCTGGCGGTGAGCCGGTCACGACCTCGGGCTGGGGGCGGTAGGCGGCCACGACCTCGGCGACCGGCCAGTCCTGGTGGTCCGTGACCAAGATGCGTTTGCCGAGAAGTTCGGCCTCCAACTCCTGCCGGGCCTGATCGTCCATGGTCCAGGCCAGGCGGAATTCGGCAGGGGTGTTCCCGGCCAGGGGTCGTGGTGATGGCCCGGCTGTCCCGGTGGGGCGGAGGATTTTGTCGACCGCGGTCTGGACCTGGTCCCTGCCGCGGGCCAGGGTCGCGGCCAGTTCGGTCAGTTGGCGGGTGGCTTTGGCCAGGTCTGGTCGAACCCTGCTGATTGTTTGGCGTGCAGGTTCGGTGAACCCGTCAGTACGGCGCGCCGGTTAGCGCCGAGCGCGTCGACCGCTCTCAGGCCGGGGTGGTCCGAGGGCGGCAGGGATCCGACGAAGTGCAGGCCTTTCTCGGCCAGGTGTTCGAAGAAGCAGGTGTGCGGCACCGCGGTCGACGGCGCTGCGGTCTCGCCTTGTGCGGGCTGCGCAGTGCGGGCGCCCGACCCCTGAGTATCACACGGTCCGCTGGACCTGGATGACCTTACGGCGGAGCCAGAAGCGCCGTCCGCCGCCCAGATAGAGGATGCTGCGCTCCAGTTCCCACTTGCCGTACTCGGAATGCTCCACGAGGCGGCGGCGGGCCTCGGACAGGGAATCCTCAGGACTGACGGTCAGTACGAGGTACTCGTACTGCTTCAGGTAGTCCCGCTCCCGCCGGACCGAACTGCTCAGAAAATGTTCCTTCATTGCTCTCCATTTTCGTCCTTTTCCGGCTAACGTGAAGTCATGAGCATCGATCCGCGTGTCGCGCTGCAGTCCCTGACCGCCGCCCTGGAAGAACACCTGGCCGCCGCTTCGGCGCGCCGGGGCGACGGGGACCCCGCGGTCGAGGCGGCGTTTTTTGCCGTTGCTGACGCCTTTGAAGTCTACGACGATTCACTCTATGAAGCGTATGGCGAAGTTACTCCACTTGAGGTGATCGACGACGACGGCGAAGAGGACGATGAGGAAGACGTCGACGACGAGGAAGACCTCGAGATCCTCGCGGACTGACCCGGCTGACGAGGACTGACCCCGGCCGGATCGGCAGTGTCTGCTCAGGCCGGGCTGGACACGTCCTCCAGCGCCTGCGCAATCTCCGGCGGCAGCGGTGCCAGCGTCGCATCCAGCAGTTCCTTGAGCTGCACGGGGGTCCGTGCGCCCACGATGGCGGCGGCAACTCCGTGCTGTGACAGCAGCCAGCCGAGGGAGACATCCAGGGCCGTCCGGCCGAGTCCTTTCGCCGCCATCGCCACGGCTTCCACCACGCTGGAGGCGGCACTCTCGAGGTACGGTTCGACGTAGCTGGCCAGCCGCGAGTGCGCCGCCCGCGAATCCGCCGGGATGTGCCCGCGGTACTTTCCGGTCAGCACCCCGCGGCCTACCGGCCCCCACGCCAACAGACCGAGTCCCGCGTCCTCGATTGCCGGAATCAGCTCGGCCTCCGGGGTACGGTGCACCAGTGAGTACTCGGACTGGTTTGCGATGAGCGGGAAGCCCGCCACCGCGGCTGCCTTTGCCGTCTGCCAGCCATTGAAGTTGGAGACGCCTGCGTACCGGGCCCGGCCGGAGCGGAGGGCAAACTCAAGCGCGGACAGGGTTTCCTCAAGCGGGACGTTGGGATCCCAGGCCTGGGCAAACCAGATGTCCACGTAGTCGGTGCCGAGCCTGGCAAGGCTCGCGTCCAGACCGGAGAGCATCGCATTCCGGGAGGTGTCAACGCTGCGCCGCTCGTCCGACGAAAGTCCTGCCTTCGTGGAAATGACCACTTCTGACCGGGCCACCACATCGCCCAGCATGCCGCCCAGCATGGCCTCGGCCTGGCCGCCGGCGTAGGAGGCGGCCGTGTCGATCAGGGTGCCGCCCGCGTCCACGAACGTGCGGAGCAGCCCGGAGGCATCCTGCTCATCGGTCTCCCGGGCCCAGGACATAGTGCCAAGGGAGAGGGCGGACACGCGCAACCCACTGTTGCCGACATAACGCTGCTGCATGTCAGCAAGCTTACGGGGATTCGGAAAGGTTCATGACGTAGGGTCTATAAACGTGAACTGGTTTGAAGCGGCCCTGCTGGGCCTTGTGCAAGGCCTGACAGAATTCCTCCCGATTTCTTCCAGCGCCCACCTGCGGATTGTCGGCTCCTTCCTGCCACATGCGGCCGATCCCGGCGCGGCGTTCACCGCCATCACCCAGCTGGGCACGGAAACCGCCGTGATCGTGTACTTCTGGCGCGACATCGTGCGGATCGTGAAAGCCTGGTTCGGATCGCTCCGCGGCGAGGTCTCGCGGCAGGACCCGGACGCACGGATGGGCTGGCTGGTGATCCTCGGCAGCCTGCCGATCATCTTCCTCGGCCTGCTGTTCCAGGACCAGATCGAGTCCGTGCTCCGCAGCCTCTGGATCGTTGCCACCACCTTGATCGTCTTCGGCCTGTTCCTGGCCGTAGCGGACGCCGTCGGGCGCCAGGACCGCGACCTCACGCAGCTCACCTATAAACACGGCCTCTACTATGGGCTCGCGCAGGCCATGGCGCTGATCCCGGGTGTCTCCCGCTCCGGCGGAACCATCACCGCCGGCCTGCTGATGGGCTACACCCGGGAGGCCGCGGCCCGCTACTCCTTCCTGCTGGCCATCCCCGCCGTGTTCGGCAGCGGGCTGTACCAGCTCTACAAGGTGCTCTCCAAGGAGGGCATCACGGGACCTTACGGCCTCCCGGAAACCGCCCTCGCCACCGTCATCGCCCTGGTGGTCGGCTACGTCATCATCGGCTGGTTCCTGAAGTATGTCTCGACCCGGAGCTACCGCGTGTTCGTCTGGTACCGGATCTTCCTGGGCATGGCGCTATATCTGCTGCTCGGTTTCAATGTCATCAGCGCCTAGCACTAGGCTTGGTCTGTGAAATCCTGGACCTCCCGCCCTGTTCCCCAGCTCCCGGGCAGCATGCCTGCCCTGCGCCTTTTCGACACCGCCAAGGGCGGCATGGCCACCTTGGCGGCCACCGGCGAACAGTCGATGTACGTCTGCGGGATCACCCCGTATGACGCCACCCATATGGGCCACGCCGCCAGCTACGTGGCCTTTGACCTGCTCAACCGCGCCTGGCGCGACGGCGGGCAGGAGGTCTCCTACGTCCAGAACGTGACCGACGTCGACGACCCGCTGCTGGAGCGTGCGACGGCGACTGGCGTGGACTGGCGCGAGCTGGCCGCGAGCCAGATCGAACTCTTCCAGACAGACATGGCAGCCCTCAACGTGCTCGCTCCGGACCACTACGTGGGCGCCGTCGAAGCGATTCCGATGATTGTTCCCGCGATCGAACGGCTCGTGGAGCGGGGCCTGGCGTACCGCGTGGCCGGCGGCGGCGGCGGCGACGGCGAGCCCGACGGTGACGTCTACTACGACGTCGAAGCCGCCGGCAAGCACGCCCCGGAAACCCAAGACGCCTGGACGCTGGGTGCCATCTCCGGCCTGTCAGACGCCCAGATGCTTGAGCTCTTCGCCGAGCGCGGCGGCGATCCCGGCCGTGCCGGCAAGCGCCAGGCACTGGACCCGCTGCTCTGGCGGGTTGCCCGCCCGGGCGAACCGCGCTGGCCCGGCGGCGCGCTGGGGGAGGGGCGTCCCGGCTGGCACATCGAATGCACCGTCATCGCCCAGAAGTACCTGCCCGCGCCGTTCACCGTGCAGGGCGGCGGCTCGGACCTGATCTTCCCCCATCATGAGATGGGTGCCGGCCACGCCTATTCCCTGGCGGGGGTGCCGCTGGCACGGCACTTCGCCCATGCCGGCATGGTGGGCCTCGACGGCGAAAAGATGAGCAAGTCCAAGGGAAACCTCGTGCTGGTCTCCCGGCTCCGCGCCGACGGAGAGGACCCGGCCGCGATCCGCCTGGCCATCCTGGCGCACCACTACCGCACGGACTGGTCCTGGACCGGCGCCGGCTTCGCTGCGGCCAAGGACCGTCTCCGCGCCTGGCGTGAGGCCCTTGCCGTGGCCCCCGCGGGCTCGGCGGCCGCGCTCGTGGCCCGCATGCGCGCCGAACTGTCCAACGACCTCGATGCCCCCGGCGCACTCGACGCCGTGGACGAATGGGCCCGGACTGCCCTCAACGGCGGCGGTACCGGCGCGGCCGGAGACGCTGCCTTGGTCAGCGACGCCGTCAACGCGCTCCTCGGCGTCGAACTCTGACCGCCTGAGCCGCGGGCCGTCTGAGCCGCCGGGCCGGCTGAATCTCCGGGCCGGCTCCGGCTGCCTGCCGGGCTCCGCTTAGGGCTTGTCCTTGCCGCGGCGCTTGAGGTAGCGCTCGAACTCCCGCGCGATCGACTCGCCGCTCGCCTCAGGGAGGTCGGCGGTATCCTTCGCTTCCTCCAGCTGGCGGACGTAGGCCGCAATCTCAGGGTCCTCGGTGGCGAGCTCGTCGACGCCGCGCTCCCACGCGTCCGACTCCTCGACGAGCTCCGTGGTGTCCAGCGGAACCTGCAACAGCTCCTCAATCCGGTGCAGCAGGGCCAGCTGGGCCTTGGGCGAAGGCGCCTGGGCCACGTAGTGCGGCACGGCGGCCCAGAGGGAGACCGTGGGCAACCCGGCCAGCAGCGCCACCTCGGCCAGCACCCCGACGATCCCTACCGGCCCCTCGTACTGCGAGGCCTCCAGGTCCATCCGTTCGCGCAGGGCGCCGTCGTCCGTGGACGCGCTCACCGGGATCGGCCGGCTGTGGGGCACGTCAGCGAGCAGGGCACCCACCAGGATCACGTAGTCCACATGGAGCGCCTCCGCATGGACCAGCAGTTCGGCGGTGTAGGCACGCCATTTGTAGGACGGCTCCGTGCCCTGGACGAAGATGACGTCCACCTTGGAGTCCGGAACGCTGGCCTTGAAGATCCGGGTGGACGGCCACTTGATCTTCCGGTCGCCAGAGGAGGTCCGGCGGATGGTCGGCCGGGTGAACTGGAAGTCGTAATACTCATCGGCGTCGATCGAACCGACCTTCTTGCCGCCCCACAACTTGTTCAGATACCGCAGGGCATCGCTTGCAGCCTCGCCGGCATCGTTCCAGCCTTCGAAGGCGGCAAGCATCACCGTGATGCGCTGGCCCTCGGGCACCGGCTGCAGAAGCCGCTCCGGCTCCGGCACGCCGCCCGCTTCCGTGGTGTCTCCCTCGAAGCTATTCATTTCCTCACCCTACGTCCAAGGACCCGGCACACGCATGGAATGAAGCGCCGGAAATCTTGCTCCGGCGGGTGAAACCCGCTCCGGAGCGGGCCACGCGGTACCTGGTATTCGCCGTGGGCGTAGTACCGGGCGGCGAAACAACGCCGCACCGTAGACTTGAGGGCATGCGATCCTCAGCTTCCCAGCCCCTTCTCAAAGCCGCGCTATGGGACATGGACGGCACCATTGTCGACACCGAGCCGTACTGGATTGAAGCCGAACACACCCTCGTCGCCGCCCACGGCGGGCAGTGGTCGCATGAGAAGGCCACGCAGCTCGTGGGCCAGTCCCTCACGTTCTCCGCCGGGATCCTGCAGGAGGCCGGCGTCAAGCTGGAGCGCCGCGAAATCATCGACACCCTCACGGAGCACGTCATCAGCCGCGTCCGTACCTCGGTGCCCTGGCGGCCGGGGGCCCGGGAACTGCTCGATGAGCTCCACACCGCGGGCGTCCGCTGCGCCCTCGTGACCATGTCCGAGGCCCCGCTGGCCCGGGAAATAGTGGCCAGCCTGCCCAAGCCCTACTTCGACTTCCTCGTCACGGGAGACACCGTCACGCAGGGGAAGCCCCACCCCGAGGCCTACCTGTTGGCCGTCGAACTCCTCCAGCAGGCAGATCCGGAGCTCGGCCTGCAGCACTGCGTGGCGCTCGAGGACTCGGCACCCGGAGTAGCCGCGGCGGTGGCCTCCGGTGTCCTGACCGTGGCGATTCCGCACATCGTCCCGCTCCCGCCTGATCCCCGCCACGCCATCTGGGACACCCTGGCAGGGCGCACCGTGTCCGACCTCGAAGAGCTCGTGGCGCTCCGCCACGAGTTTCCGGACGCGACGTTCGGGCTGGAAAGCGCCAGCGGGAGCCTGGCCCCATGACGGACACCGGCACCCAGGGACAGCCGGGCAAGGCCGCGGATACGCGCAAGGACGGGATCCCGCTGGGCCGGATCGCCGGTATCCCCGTCGTCCTTTCCTACTCCTGGTTCATCATCGGCGCCTTCACCGTGATCGTCTACGGGCCAGTGCTCCAGCGCAACAATCCCGATCTGGGCCTCGCCGCTTTCTTCGTGGCCTTTGCCTACGCCGTGCTGTTGCTGATCTCGGTGCTGGTGCACGAACTCGCGCATGCCCTGACCGCCAAGATCTATCATTGGCCCACCGAGAAGATCGTCCTCAATCTGTGGGGCGGCCACACCCAGTTCGAGAGTTTCACGGCCTCGCCGGGCCGGTCCGTCCTGGTGGCCCTGGCCGGACCCGCCGCCAACTTCGTCCTGGCCGCGGGCGGCTGGGTGCTGCTCACCAGCGGAAACCTCAGCGGCGTAGCGGGCATCCTGGCCAACATCTTTGTCTGGGCCAACCTGCTGATCGGCATCTTCAACGTCCTGCCCGGACTTCCGCTGGACGGTGGCCGGCTGGTGGAATCCGCCGTCTGGAAGGCGACCGGCAGCCAGGAGAAAGGCACCGTGGCAGCCGGCTGGGCCGGCAGGATCATCGTGATCGCACTCGTGGTGTGGTTCGTCGCCCTGCCCTTGCTCGGCGGTGAGCGCCCGGACATTTCGCTCATGCTCATCACGGTCCTTGTGGGCAGTTTCCTCTGGATGGGCGCGACCGCGTCGATCCAGCAGGCGCGTCTGCGCGGGCGGCTGCATCTCGTGGACGCGCGCGCCCTCGCCGAGCCCGCCGTCGGCCTTCCCGAAACCGCCACGGTCGCAGAGTTGCAGGACCTGGCACGGGACTCCGCCCCGGGCGCAGCGCCCGCCGTCGTGCTGTGTGCCCAGGACGGCCGCCCCGTGGCGGTGGTCGACGCCGGCGCTGTCGCCACGGTGCCGCCCGCAGCCGCGGCCACCACGCCGCTCACGGCCGTCTCGTACGCCCTCGGCGTCGGGGCCTATGTTCCCGAATGGTCAAAAGGCCAGGAGCTGATCGAGTACCTGGCCCAGCTCGACGGCCAGGAGTACGCCGTTGTCAACGGGGACGGAACCGTCACCGGGCTGCTCCGGCAATCAACCGTCCTGGACGCCATCACCGGCAAGAATCCCCGGGGCGGCGGACGGATCTACGGCCGGAACGGGTAGAGTTACCTGCCGGCTGTGAATTTCCGGCCCTGGGCGCAAAGTCCCCAGGCACAGACCCCAAGCACAAGCAGCCGGACCGCCGGCAGATCCGCGGCCACACAGCTTTACAGGAGCGAGGAATTCTTCATGAGCAGCGACACCGCCGCCAACGCCAGCCCGGCCGACACCGGCGCAGCCAAGACCGCAGCTACCAGCACCGCGGCTACCAGCACCGCGGCGGGCCCGGCCGGCAGCCTGGGTGCCATCTCGACGGGGCCGGTCGGTGCCGCCCGCAGGCGCGGCCCGTTCCGTGAAGGGGAGCGCGTGCAGCTCACGGACGAGCGCGGACGGATGAACACGATCAGCCTGGAAGCGGGCGGCGCCTTCCACACGCACCGCGGTTTCCTGAACCATGACGAGATCATCGGCAAGCCGGACGGCTCCGTCGTGGTGAACAACGTCGGCCAGCAGTACCAGACCCTGCGCCCCCTCCTCTCGGACTTCGTGCTCTCGATGCCCCGCGGCGCGGCAGTGGTCTACCCCAAGGACGCCGGCCAGATCGTGACCATGGCGGACATCTTCCCCGGCGCACGCGTAGTGGAGGCCGGGGTCGGTTCCGGGGCGCTGTCCATTTCGCTGCTGCGCGCGGTGGGGGACAACGGCTACCTGCACTCCTTCGAACGCCGGGAGGAATTCGCCGACATTGCCCGCGGCAACGTCGAAACGATTTTCGGCGGCCCGCACCCGGCCTGGAAGATCTCCCTCGGTGACTTTCAGGAGGAAGTGGTCCGCACCGAGGCGCCGGGCTCCGTGGACCGCGTGGTCCTGGACATGCTCGCGCCCTGGGAGTGCCTGGATGCCGTCGCCACGGTGCTCGCTCCCGGAGGCGTGTGGATCAATTATGTCGCGACTGTGACGCAGCTGTCCCGGACCGCCGAGGCCATCCGCGCAGACGGCCGCTTCACCGAGCCGGACGCCTGGGAGTCCATGGTCCGTGGCTGGCACCTGGAGGGCCTGGCGGTCCGCCCGGACCACCGCATGGTTGCCCACACCGGATTCCTGCTCGTCACGCGCAGGCTGGCCGACGGCGTCACCGGCATCTCCGTCAAGCGCCGCCCCTCCAAGACCGGCTTCAACGAAGAGGACGTCAACGCCTGGACCCCCGGCGCCGTCGGGGAGCGTGCCGTCTCGGACAAGAAACTGCGCCGGGCAGCCCGGGACGCCATCGCCGGTACCAACGTCAAGGATGACCCCGACGCGACAAACTAGTCCGAATTCCGGAAGTCTTCAGCAGCACCCGGCGTCTTGGGGCTAATGTCTTAATAGAAGCGCAGGAAGGGGCTGAAGACGATGGAGACTCCGAACACCGACCCGGGCCGCACATCGGCAGACGATGCAGCGGAAACGGCAGCACGATCGGCGGTACAAGGTGCCGATGGTGACCGCTACGCCGCCAACGAGCTGTCCGTGGCCGAGCGGCAGGTCAATATCCTCCGGGACAAACTCCGGCATATTGACCGCCAGCTCGCCGCCGCGACGCAAAACAACTCTAAACTCGTGGGCATGCTGGAGGCGGCGAAGGCTGAGATCCTTCGGCTTAAGAACGCCCTCGACCAGGAGGGCCAGCCGCCTTACAGTTTCGGCACGGTGCTGCAGCTGAACCCGAAACGCCAGCCCACGGCAGGTAACAGCGGCCAGGCAGCCACCGAGGAATCGGTGGACATCTTCAATGCCGGCCGCAAGATGCGGGTGGGGATCAGTCCGCTGGTGAACATGAACCAGCTCGCGGTCGGCCAGGAAGTGCTGCTTAACGAGGCGCTGCTCGTAGTGGCCGGTCTGGGCTACGAGCGGGCCGGGGACCTTGTCACGCTCAAGGAAATGCTGGGCCCGGACCGCGCCCTCGTGGTGGGCCGCGCGGACGAGGAACGTGTCATCCGGCTCTCCGGCGCCCTGCTGGCCCAGAATCTCCGGGTCGGCGACGCCCTCTCCATCGACTCCCGCACCGGCTACGCGCTCGAGAAAATACCGCGCTCCGAGGTGGAGAACCTTGTCCTCGAAGAAGTTCCGGACATCACGTACCAGGATATCGGCGGCCTGGGACCCCAGATCGAGCAGATCCGCGACGCCGTCGAGCTCCCGTTCCTGCATCCGGATCTGTACCGTGAGCACGGGCTGAAGGCCCCCAAGGGCATTTTGCTTTACGGCCCGCCGGGCTGCGGCAAGACGCTGATCGCCAAGGCCGTCGCCAACTCCCTGGCGGCCCGGGCAGCCGAGCGCACCGGCAAGACGGACATGAAGAGCTACTTCCTGAACATCAAGGGCCCGGAGCTGCTCGACAAGTACGTCGGCGAAACTGAACGGCACATCCGGCTGATCTTCGCCCGCGCCCGGGAGAAGGCCTCCGAGGGCAGCCCCGTCGTCGTGTTTTTCGACGAAATGGACTCCCTGTTTCGCACCCGCGGCACCGGCATCTCCTCGGATGTCGAAACCACCATTGTCCCGCAGCTCCTGAGCGAGATCGACGGCGTGGAGCGGCTCGACAACGTGATCGTGATCGGGGCCTCCAACCGGGAGGACATGATCGATCCGGCCATCCTGCGGCCGGGCCGGCTGGACGTGAAGGTAAAGATCCAGCGACCCGACGCCGAAGCCGCGGCGGACATCTTCCAGAAGTACATCACCGTCGACCTGCCCTTCCACCAGTCCGACCTCGCCGAACACGACGGCGACGTGCAGGCCACCGTGGACGCGATGGTCCAGCGGACCGTCGAGGCGATGTATTCGACCGACAAGTCCAACGAGTACCTCGAAGTGACGTACGCCAACGGCGACACCGAAATGCTCTACTTCAAGGACTTCAACTCCGGCGCCGTGGTGCAAAACGTCGTGGACCGGGCCAAGAAGTACGCGATCAAGGACCTGCTCACCGTCGGCCAGAAGGGCATCCGCATCGACCACCTGCTGCGGGCCGTCGTCGACGAGTTCCGCGAGCACGAGGACATGCCGAACACCACCAACCCGGACGACTGGGCACGGATCTCGGGCAAGAAGGGCGAGCGCATCACGTACATCCGCACCATCGTCCAGGGCAAGGCGGGCCAGGAGCCCGGGAAGTCCATCGAGACGATGCCCAGCACGGGCCAGTACCTGTGACGGCACCTGCGACCGGCCGTCCGGCGGACGTTTCCGGCGGCCTGCCCGCGGGCGGCGCCATGCGGGTGATGGGCTCGGAGACGGAATACGGCATCCACGCGCCCTCCGCGCCGGGGGCCAACGCCACCATGATGTCGGCCCGGGTGATCCAGGCCTACGCCCAGGTGACGCGGCAGCGTGCCGCCGGCGGAGCGGAAACCCGCTGGGACTACACCGACGAAGAGCCGCTGCACGACGCCCGGGGCTGGACCCTGGAGCGGAGTGCCGCCGACCCGGAGCAGCTGACGGACCAGCCGCCGGTCCTGGACGCCGAGGCGGTTGCGTTGGCCTACGGCCGGGCCGAACTGGACCACGACGGCGAGGACGAAGCCGGCACACTGCTGATGAACATGGTGCTGGGAAACGGTGCCCGGCTCTACGTCGACCACGCCCATCCCGAGTACTCCAGCCCGGAGGTCACCAACCCGCGCGACGCCGTCGCCTGGGACGCCGCCGGCGACCTTGTGGCCCTGGCCGCGGTGCGGCGGCTGGCGGGCGACCCGGAACTGCCGCCGATCAACCTCTACAAGAACAACACGGACAACAAGTCGGTGTCCTACGGCTCCCATGAGAACTACCTCATGCCCCGCACCGTCCCCTTCGGTGACATCGTCCGCGGCCTGACCCCGTTTTTTGTCACCCGCCAGATTATCTGTGGCTCCGGCAGGGTAGGCCGGGGGCAGGACAGCTCCCGGCACGGCTACCAGATCAGCCAGCGCGCGGACTTCTTCGAGACCGAAGTCGGCCTCGAGACCACGATCCGCCGTCCCATCATCAACACCCGTGACGAACCGCACGCCACCGCCGACAAGTACCGCCGGCTCCACGTCATCATCGGCGACGCCAACCTGAGCCAGACGTCCAACTACCTCAAGTTCGGCACCACCGCGATGGTCCTGAGCCTGATCGAGGCCGGACTGGCCCCCCGGCTGGAGGTCCACGAGCCGGTCGGTGCACTCCAGGCCGTCAGCCACGACACCTCCCTCACGGCCACCCTGCGCCTGCTCGACGGCCGCCGGATCACCGCCCTGGACCTGCAGTGGATCTACTATGAGGCGGCCGCAAAGCACGCCCAGGACACCGGCGTCGCCGATGCCGTGGACGGCGACGGACACACCCACGCCGTGCTGGAGCGCTGGTCCGCCACCCTGACCGAACTGGGCAGCGACCGGGCTGCCGCCGCCTCCTCCGTGGAGTGGCTGGCCAAACTTTCCCTGCTGGAGGGTTACCGGGACCGCGACGGGCTGGACTGGGACAACGCCCGGCTGGGTCTGGTGGACCTGCAGTGGGCGGATATCCGGCCGGAGAAGGGGCTGTACTACCGCCTGCTCGCCCGCGACCGGATGAAGCGGATCGTCGACGACGCCACCATCGCCCGGGCGGTGACCGAACCGCCGTCGGACACCCGGGCCTTCTTCCGGGGACGCTGCGTCAGCCGCTTCGGATCCGACCTCGTCGGTGCCAGCTGGGACTCCGTGATCTTCGATGTGCCCGGCCGCGGCAGGCTCCAGCGCGTCCCCACCCGTGAGCCGCTGCGGGGTACGGAGGCCCTCACCGGCGGCCTGTTTGCCCGGCACCGGGAGGCCGGACCGTTCCTCGCCGAGCTCCTCGGGCTCAGCCCCGGTTCGTAGGAGCAAAGGCCCCCGCCGACGCCCCGGGCGTGGCAGTATTGCTACAGGATGTCCCTTCGAAAAAATAGGGACGGACAGAAGGAGAAAACAATGGCAGGCCAGGAGCAGCAGCAGCCGCAGTCGCGCGACACCGAGGTTGACGAGGACGTCCCCGCCGCCCCGCCGGCACCCGCGGAAGGGCAGGCATCAGCCGCCACGCAGGGCGTGGACGATCTGCTCGATGAGATCGACGGCGTGCTTGAATCCAACGCCGAGGAATTCGTCCGCGCCTTCGTCCAAAAGGGCGGCCAATAAGGCCGCGGCCGGCCGCCGGATGAGGGCGGGACCGGGCTTGAGGAAGTCGTTGATCCACCACGTTGAGGGAGTGCACCAGTGCAGGAAACCACAGCCAACCAGGTAGCAGCCAACGCGACGTCCTCCTTCACCGAGCACCTGCAGCGCGAGCGGCCGGGTTTACTGCCTCTCGGCCAACTGCACTTCGGCCAACTCCCCTTCGGCCAACCGCAGCCCGGAACCCTGGCGGCGAACGCCGCACCGCTTCAGGTGCCCCACGGGACCACGATCGTCGCCCTCAGCTACGCCGGGGGAGTGCTGATGGCTGGCGATCGGCGTGCCACGATGGGCAACGTGATCGCCAGCAGGCACATCGAAAAGGTTTTCCCGGCGGACCAGTACTCGGTGCTGGGCATCGCCGGGACCGCCGGGATCGCCCTCGACCTCACCCGGCTGTTCCAGGTGGAGCTTGAGCACTACGAAAAAATTGAAGGGACCCTGCTGAGCCTCGAGGGCAAAGCCAACCGGCTCGGCGCGATGATCCGCGGAAACCTGCCGATGGCCATGCAGGGACTGGCCGTCATCCCGCTGTTCGCCGGCTTCGACCTGCCGGCCGGAGTCGGTCGCCTCTTCTCCTACGACGTCACCGGCGGCCGCTACGAGGAACAGGAACACCACACGGTGGGCTCCGGCTCCATGTTCGCCCGCGGCGCGCTGAAAAAGCTGTGGCGGCCCAACCTCTCCGAACATGAAGCCGTCGCCATCGCCGTCGAGGCCCTCTATGACGCCGCCGACGACGACTCCGCCACCGGCGGCCCGGACCCGGTCCGGCGGCTCTGGCCGGTGGTCTACACCGTCAACCGTTCCGGCGCCGTCCGGGTCCCGGACCGGGAACTCGCCGCGGTGGCCGGCGCGATCATAGAATCCCGGGCCGCAGCCCAGCGGGAGGCCTGAGATGACCCAGCAGTTCTATGTATCTCCAGAACAGCTGATGAAGGACCGTGCGGATTTCGCACGGAAAGGCATCGCACGGGGCCGCTCGGTGGTGGTGGTCAGCTGCCGGGACGGGATCGCCCTCGTGGCGGAAAACCCCTCTCCGTCACTGCACAAGATCGGCGAGATCTACGACAAGATCGCCTTTGCCGCCGTCGGCAAGTACAACGAGTTTGAAAGCCTGCGCCAGGCCGGGGTGCGGTATGCCGATGTGCGCGGCTACTCCTACGACCGCGAGGATGTCACGGCGAGGGGACTGGCCAGCGTGTATGCGCAAAGCCTGGGCGCCGTCTTCACCGCTGAACAGAAGCCGTTCGAAGTCGAACTCGCCGTGGCCGAGGTTGGCTCCAGCCAGGACCAGGACCACCTGTACCGGCTGACCTTCGACGGGTCCATCGCCGACGAAAAGGGATTCGTGGTGATGGGTGGCCAGGCGGACAAGGTAGCCGAGGCCGTCGCGGCCGGCTGGCAGGGCGAGCTCGACTTCGCCGCCGCCATCCGGCTCGCCCTGGCGGGACTCGTGGCGGACAAGGAAACCACCACCCTGCCGGCGTCGGCTGTGGAAGTTGCCGTACTGGACCGCGGTTCGGAAAGCAGCCGCGGCACCCGCCGCGCATTCCGCCGCCTTGAGGACGCCGACATCGTGGCATTGCTCGCTGAGGAGGACTGAGATGGACAAGCGTATTTTCGGGATCGAAACCGAGTTCGGGATTTCCTATTCGAGCCCGGAGTCACGTCCGCTGGCTCCCGAGGAAGTGGCCCGCTACCTCTTCCGGAAGGTGGTCAGCTGGGGGAGGTCCTCCAATGTGTTCCTGACCAACGGCTCACGCCTGTACCTCGACGTCGGTTCCCATCCGGAGTATGCCACGGCCGAGTGTGACGACCTCGCCCAGCTGATAGCGCACGACCGGGCCGGCGAACTGATCCTGGACGACCTCGTGGACGAGGCGCAGGAACGGCTTGCGGCCGAAGGCTTCAACGGCACCGTGTACCTCTTCAAAAACAACACGGACTCCGCGGGCAACTCCTATGGCAGCCACGAGAACTACCTGATACCGCGCCGCGGGGAATTCTCCCGGCTTGCGGAAATCCTGATCCCGTTCCTGGTGACGCGCCAGCTCATCGCGGGGGCAGGGAAGATCCTGAAGACCCCGCATGGCGCCACGTTCGCCTTCTCGCAGCGCGCCGACCACATCTGGGAGGGCGTCTCCTCGGCCACCACCCGGTCCCGGCCCATCATCAACACCCGGGACGAGCCGCATGCCGACGCCGAGTTCTACCGGCGGCTGCACGTTATTGTGGGCGATTCCAACATGTCCGAGACGACGGCGCTGCTCAAGGTGGGCACCGTGGACCTGATCCTGCGAATGATCGAGGCCGGGGTGATCATGCGCGACATGCGGATGGAGAACCCGATCCGCAGCATCCGCGAAATATCCCACGACCTGACCGGCCGTGCCCTGGTCCGGCTCGCCAACGGCAGGCAGCTCACCGCCCTGGAGATCCAGCGCGAATACCTGAACAAGGTCACGGCGTTCGTCGCCGAGCAGGGTGCCCACAATGCGCATGTGCCGCTGATCCTGGACCTGTGGGAACGCACCCTGGACGCCATCGAAAGCGGCAACACCAGCACCATCGACACCGAGGTGGACTGGGCCATCAAGAAGAAGCTGATGGATAACTACCGCGAACGGCACGGACTGGGGCTCGACGCGCCACGGATCGCGCAGCTGGACCTGACGTATCACGACATCTCCCGCACCCGCGGGCTCTATTACCTGCTGCAGTCCCGGGGCGCGGTGCGCCGGGTGGTGGATGACACTGCGGTCAAGGATGCGGTGGATGCCCCGCCTCAGACCACCCGGGCCAAACTCCGCGGCGACTTCGTCCGGAGGGCGCAGGAACTCGGCCGTGACTATACGGTGGACTGGGTGCACCTGAAGCTCAACGACCGCGCCCACCAGACCATTCTCTGCAAGGACCCGTTCCGCAGCGTGGACGAGCGGGTGGATGCCTTGTTGGACTCTATGGGCTGATATCCAGCTTTCCACGTTATTCTGGTAGAGGCCGCCAGGCGGCCAGTGCTTTCTTTGCCGCGGGAAACCATGCGGCATCGCGTCCACCCTGCCTCGACGAAAGTTTTTAAGTGCGCCGACTACTAGCAATTCTTCTGCCCGGACTGCTGATGCTGACCGCTTGCGGCGGCGGCGAGCCTCCCGCGCCGGAGCCCACCAGCCAGTCCGCTGGCGAGACCGCAAAGCTCGACTCCGTCAAGGTGACAGAGAAGGGCGACAAGGAGGCGCCTGGTGTTGAGTTCACCAAGCCCCTGGAAGTCGCCGAACCCACCGTCAAGGTGATCACGGAGGGCAGCGGCGAGCGGGTCAAGGCCAACCAGATCGCGGAAATCTCCATCCTCGCCCTCAACGGCACGGATGGCAGCACCCTGGAAGACACCTATGCCGGTGACCCGGAGCCGCTCGAACTGAACGACGAGCTCAAGACCAGCAGCGCCGTCATCTACAACGCCTTTGTCGGCGCGAAGATCGGCTCCCACCTGGCCCTGGCCGTCCCGGGCAAGGCCGCCGCCGAGGGTGCCGAAGCCCAGCCCAGCCAGCTCCTCGTCGTCAAGGTGCTCTCCGCCAAGGAGGCTCCGAAGGTGCTGGACAAGCCCGAGGGCGAAGCCGTGACCCCGCCGGCAGGACTGCCGACCGTGAAGGACAACGACAAGGGCACCCCGGAGATCTCGGTCGCCGGCGTCGCCGCCCCGACCGCCCTCATTTCCCAGGAGCTCATCAAGGGCACCGGCCCCGAGGTCAAGGAATCCGATACCCTCACCGTCAACTACGTTGGTGTGACCCTTACCGAGGGCAAGGTGTTCGATTCGAGCTTCGACCGCGGTGAGAAGGCCACCTTCCCGCTCACGGGCGTCATCAAGGGTTGGACCCAGGGCCTGAGCGGCAAGACCGTGGGCTCCCGCGTCCTCCTGGTCATCCCCAAGGACCTCGCCTACGGCGACGAAGGCCAGGGCGACGCCAAGGGCGACCTCGTCTTCGTCGTCGACATCCTCGGCGTCAAGTAACCCGCCGCCTTCCCCACAACACTCCAGCCCAAGCCACGCAAGAAGGAGCACCCATGTCATTTGGACAGCGCAACATCGACCGCCAGAAGCCGGAAATCGACTTCCCCCAGGGCGACGTTCCCACCGAACTCGTCATCACCGACCTGATCGAGGGCGACGGCGCCGAGGCCAAGTCCGGCGACACCGTCTCCGCCCACTACGTCGGGGTGGCCTGGTCCACCGGCGAAGAATTCGACGCCTCCTGGGGCCGCGGCGCACCGCTGGACTTCCGCGTCGGCGTCGGCCAGGTCATCCAGGGCTGGGACCAGGGCCTGCTGGGCATGAAAGTCGGCGGCCGCCGCCGGCTGGAAATCCCCTCCGAACTGGCCTACGGTTCCCGGGGCGCCGGCGGGGCGATCGGCCCGAACGAAGCCCTGATCTTCGTCGTCGACCTCGTCGCCGTCCGCTAGCCAGGCAGCGCCGGTCCGGGGAACCGGACCGCAATAAAACAACAGAGCGCGGTAACAATCGGAATCCACTTTCCGGCTGTTACCGCGCTTTTGTCATTTTCCCGCAGGGACTTTAGTAGCCTTGCGGGGTGTCCGCCTCACGTACAGAACGCCTCCTGAACCTGCTCATCGCCCTGCTCAACACCGAGTACGGGCTGCGCCGCAGGGAGCTGCGCGAAAAGGTCTACCACGACACCACGAGCAGCGACGTCGCCTTCGGTCGGATGTTCGAGCGCGACAAGGGCGAGCTGCGCCAGTTCGGCTTCGAGGTCGAGACGTTGACGGACAGGGGCTGGGGCTCGGACGACCCGGCCACCACCCGGTACCGGATCGGCAAGGAATCCAACCGCCTGCCGGACGTCAGCCTCACGCCCGAAGAGTGCACGGTCCTGATCCTGGCGGCCCAGCTCTGGGAACACGCCGCCCTCGGCTCCGCCGCCCTGGACGCGGTGCGCAAACTCCAGGCAGCCGGCGGACTGCTCTACGCCGAACTTCCGGCCGGGGTCCAGCCACGCATCCGTCCCGCCGGGCAGGCCTTCGAGGACCTCGTTGCCGCCATGCATGCCCAGCACCCGGTCGGCTTCCGCTACCTCGCCGGCAGCACCGGCAAGGAAGAGGAACGGCTGGTGGAGCCCTGGGGAATCGGCAGCCGCTTCGGCCAGTGGTATCTCGTCGGACACGACAGGACCCGCGGGGACAAGCGCTTCTTCCGGCTCTCCCGACTGGCCTCGGCTGTGACCGTGCTCGAGAAGGAAGCCTTCACCCCGCCGTCCGGATTCAACGTCCGCGCCGAACTTGCGGGGCTGGCGGAGCTGCCGGTCCGCACCGCCGTCGTCGACGTCCAGCACGGCAGGCTGCTGGGACTGCGCAAACGGGCCGTGGCCGGTTCGTCCGACACGCCGTCGGCCGTGGCCGGTGCGCAGCAGCCCGGGGCGAGGGACCGGCTCATGGTGCCGTTCCGGGACGCTGAGACCCTCGGCGAGGAACTCGCCTCCTATGGCCCCCGGGTGAAGGTTGTGTCCCCGCCCGAGCTTGTCACCGCCGTGCGGCGCCGCCTGTCCGCCGCCGCGGACTTCGCCGCCGCACCCGTCCCGCCGGTCATCTTCCCGGCCGCCGGCGCCGGTAACGCCAAGCACCGACGCAAACGCACCTCCGAGGACCAGCTCAAGCGGATGCTCCAGCTGGTCCCGTTCCTGGTGCACAACCAGGGCCTGCACATCAGCGAGGTTGCTGCACGCTTCGGCATCACCCGCAAGGAACTCGAGGAGGACCTGCGGATCCTGATCTGCTCCGGCCTGCCGGAGGGGTATCCGGACGATCTGCTGGATATCCAGTGGGACGACGACCACGTCTTCATCACCCAGGACCTGGACCTCAACAGGCCTGTGCGCTTCACCGTGGAGGAAGCCTGTGCGCTGCTGACCGGCCTGGAGACTCTCAACGGACTGCCCGAGCTCGCCGAGGGCAGTGCCCTGGAGTCCGTGACGGTCAAGCTCATGGCCGCGGCAGGGGAGGAGGGGCTGAAGGCAGCGTCACTGTCCGGCCCCGAGGTGGGCCCGGACAACGCGGCGACCCTTGATACGGCGCGGGAAGCCATCAGGACGGGCGCACAGCTGCGGCTCCGGTATTTTTCCCCGCAGAACGATTCGGTCTCGGAACGCGATGTGGATCCGCTGCGGCTCTATTCGCTGGACAACACCTGGTATCTCGAGGCCTACTGCCACTCCGCCCGGGGCCTGCGCAACTTCCGGCTGGACCGGATCGAGGAACTGCACCCCAACGGCAGCCCGGTGTCAGCGACGGCCAAGCCGGCCGGCAGTTTCCCGGTGAAGCTTTTCACCCCGAACGACGACGACACGGTGGTCGTCGTGGAACTGACCCGCCGGGGCGTCGGCCTCGCCGATGACTACTACGCCGAACGAACCGCGCCGCTGCCGGACGGCGGCCTGCTGGCCGAGATCCGCTTCGGGAGTCCCGACTGGCTGCCGATGTTCGAGGCCCAGCACGGCGGGACCGCCCGGATCCTCCAACCGGAGGCTCTGGCGGACAGTGCACGGGACTGGGTCGATGCCGCACGGGCCCAATATGAAGACTGAGCAGTACGCCAGCTAGACTACTCAGCATGCCTTGGTGGTCCTGGATCGTAATCTGGATAGCGCTTGTCGCGCTCTCCCTGTTGTTCTTCGTCGTGCTCGGCGTGCGCTTGTTCCGGCAGTTCATGACGACAGCCAGGGAAGCTGGCGAAGCGGGCGCGCGGTTCAGCCACCTGCCGTCCAGCCCCGTTGCCCCCGGTTCAGCCGCCGTTCATCGTGACGCCGTAGACTCCAACGGTGCCGAGGCGGCGGCAGCATCCGGTCCGCCCGCGGAGCCCGGCTCCGCCGTTTTTGCCTCGCCCGCCCGGATGCGCCACGATTACCACGCATCCAAACTGTCCCGGCAGGAGGGACGCCGCCTGCGCCGCGTCCGGCGTAAGACGGACCGCGGCCAGCCCCAGCGGCTGCACGACATCGGACTCAGTTAGACATAGGATGTACTCAAACGAAAGGACCTCTTGTCATGAGGCTTGAAGGCTGGCATCTCATCATCATCATCGTTCTGGCATTGGTGCTTTTCGCCGCGCCGAAGCTCCCCGGCATGGCCCGCAGCCTGGGCCAGTCGATGCGCATCTTCAAGTCGGAAGTCCGCGAAATGAAGAAGGACGGCAACACCGACGCCAAGGATGATCCCGACGCCGTCGAGGGCCGGGTCGTAAACCACCCGCGGACTGCCGGCACGGAAAGCCACCCGGCCGAAGGAACCGACGTTCCGCCCCCGAACCGCGCCTAAGTCCACATGGCAGTAATCATGGGCCGTCGATCCAACCCCGAGGGGCGGATGGCGCTGCTCGATCACCTGAAAGAGCTGCGGAACCGCCTCTTCAAGTCAGCGATCGCCGTCGTGCTGGGAACCGTCGTCGGATTCCTCGTCTACCAGCCGATGCTGGCGGCGCTGATCAAACCGATCCGCGACCTGAACGAACATGAGGGCCGGCAAGCCACCTTGAATTTCGACGGCGTGGCGAGCTCCTTCGACCTGATGATCCAGGTGTCCGTCTTCCTGGGCCTCATCGTGGCCAGTCCCGTCTGGCTGTACCAACTCTGGGCGTTCATTGTGCCCGGCCTGCACAAGAAGGAACGCCGGCTGGCCTTGTCCTTCGTCGCCGCCGCCGTGCCGCTGTTTGTCGGCGGCGTGCTGCTGGCCTGGCTCGTGCTCCCGAACGCCGTCCGCGTGCTGACCGATTTCACCCCGTCCGGGGGGTCAAACTTCATCAGCGCCCAGATCTACCTGTCCTTTGTGCTGCGCCTGCTGCTGGCTTTCGGCATCGCCTTCCTGTTGCCGGTGATCCTGTTCGGCCTGAACCTCGCCGGGCTGGTGAAGGGCAAGCAGCTCGTCAAGAGCTGGCGCATCACCGTGTTCCTGGTCTGCCTGTTCGCCGCCATGGCCGCACCCGGGGCCGACGCCATGAGCATGTTCTATCTGGCCGGGCCCATGCTGGCCCTCTTCTTCGCCGCCATCGGGCTCTGCCTGCTCAACGACCGCCGCCGGGAACGGCGCGCCGTCAAGCGCGCCGCTGAAACCGAGGCCACCGCGGACCAGGCAACTCCCAGCTCCGAGCTGGAGAATCTCTAGCCGTTCGCGCACTAGGCTGGAATCATGTCCTCACTACCCGGGCCGGAGTCGCCGGCTGACCGCTACCGCGCCAGCGCCGAACGGGCCGCAGAAGCCAAAACCTATCTGGGCGGGTTCATCCGGACGCTGGAATTCGAACTCGATGACTTTCAACGTGAGGCATGCCTGACGCTTCAGGCCGGCCGCGGCGTGCTGGTGGCGGCGCCCACGGGGGCGGGCAAAACAATCGTGGGGGAGTTCGCCATCTACCTCGCCCTCCAGCGTGGCCTCAAAGCGTTCTACACCACCCCGATCAAGGCACTCAGCAACCAGAAGTACTCCGAACTGGCCGCAAAGTACGGTGCGGCCCAGGTGGGCCTGCTGACGGGCGACACCAGCATCAACGGTGACGCGCCAGTTGTGGTGATGACCACCGAGGTGCTCCGCAACATGCTGTACTCGGACTCCGACACACTCGACGATCTGGGCTTCGTCATCATGGACGAGGTCCACTATCTCGCCGACCGCTTCCGCGGCGCCGTCTGGGAAGAAGTGATCATCCACCTGCCCAGCGAGGTCCAGGTGGCCTCGCTCAGCGCCACCGTCTCCAACGCCGAAGAGTTCGGCGCCTGGCTGGACACCGTGCGCGGTCAGACCGACGTGATCGTCTCCGAACACCGCCCAGTGCCGCTCTGGCAGCACGTCATGGTGGGCCGGAAGATCGTGGATCTCTTCGCCGGCGACACGAGCTTCGATGAGATCGCCCCCGCCGGGGAGGCCGATGTCTCCGCCACCGCGGTAACTGCCGACCCCGGCACCCGCCCGGGCTTCGAAGTCAATCCCGAGCTGCTCTCCATGGCGCGGGCCGAAAGCCAGATGAACTTCCGCGGACGCTTCGGCCACGGCGGCCGCAGCCAGCGGCGGCAGCGCGACCAACAGAGCCAGCGCGACGACGCCCCGCAGGGCGAGGCGCGCAGCCCGGTCCGCAAGGCCGGCCGCCCGCAGGTCATTGCCAGCCTGGATCGGCAGGACCTGCTGCCCGCGATCACTTTCATCTTCTCCCGCGCTGGCTGCGACGCCGCCGTGGCGCAGTGCGTCTCCGCCGGGCTCTGGCTGACGACGGAGCGGGAACAGCTGATCATCGCCCAGCGGGTCGATGAATCCACCCAGGACATACCCTCGGATGACCTCGACGTCCTCGGGTTCTGGAGCTGGCGCGACGGGCTGCTCCGGGGCCTCGCCGCCCACCACGCCGGCATGCTGCCCACCTTCAAGGAAGTGGTGGAAAAGCTCTTCGTCGACGGCTTGGTCAAGGCCGTCTTCGCCACCGAAACCCTCGCGCTCGGCATCAACATGCCCGCCCGCTGCGTCGTGCTGGAGAAGCTCGACAAGTTCAACGGCGAGGCGCACGTCAACATCACGGCGGGGGAGTACACCCAGCTGACCGGCCGCGCGGGCCGGCGCGGGATCGACGTCGAGGGCCACGCCGTCGTCCTGTGGCAGCCCGGCACCGATCCGGCCGCCGTCGCCGGCCTCGCGTCGAGGCGGACCTACCCGCTGAACTCAAGCTTCCGGCCCACCTACAACATGTCCATCAACCTGCTGGCCCAGTTCGGCAGGCCACGGGCCCGTGAGATCCTCGAGTCTTCCTTTGCCCAGTTCCAGGCGGACCGTTCCGTCGTCGGGCTGGCCAAGCAGGTCCGGGGCCGGGAAGAATCCCTCGCCGGGTTCAGCAAGGCGATGACTTGCCACCTGGGCGACTTCACCGAGTACTCCCGGCTGCTGCGGGCGCTCTCAGACGCGGAGAAGAACGCCTCCAAGAGCGGCTCGCGGGCGAAAAAATCTCTCACCGAGGACTCCCTGAGCCGGTTGCTGCCCGGCGACGTGGTGGACGTGCCCAGCGGCAGGTCGCCTGGCCTCGCCGTCGTCCTCAGCTCGGACCACGACGCCCGGGAACCCCGCCCGGCCGTCATGACCCTGGACAACCAGCTGCGCAGGATCGGCCTCCACGACGTCGAGGGCCCGCTCTCGCCGATCACACGGATCCGGATCCCGAAGTCCTTCAACGCCAAAGTGCCCAAATCGCGGCGCGACCTGGCGTCCTCCGTCCGCAACGCCATCCGGGAGAACCGGCCGCCGGCGCCGCCGAGCCGGAACGACGACTTCGGCCGCGCCGCAGCCCTGCCGAACCAGGAAAAGCGGATCGCGGAACTGCGGCGCGAACTGCGCGCCCACCCGTGCCACGGCTGCAGTGAACGCGAAGACCACGCGCGCTGGTCCGAACGCTGGTGGAAGCTTCGCCAGGAGACGGACGGGCTGGTCCGCCAGATCCAGGGCCGCACGAACACCATCGCCAAGACCTTCGACCGGGTATGCGGCGTGCTGGCCAGCTACGGGTATCTGGAAACCTCCGACTCCGGCGTGCTCACCATCAGCCGGGACGGTCAGCGGCTGCGCCGGATCTATGGGGAGAAGGACCTGCTCATTTCCCAGGCCCTCCGGATGGGCGCCTTCAGCGACCTCGACGCCGCGGAAGTCGCGGCCATCGCCAGCGTCCTGGTGTACCAGGCCAAGCGCGAAGACCGGGGGCTGCGGCCCAAGATGCCCAGCGTCTCGCTGGAATCCGCCGTCGACACGGTGGTGCGAGAGTGGTCTGCCCTCGAAGACGTGGAGGAAGCCAGCAAACTGCCGCTGACCGGCGAACCCGAGCTGGGACTCGTCTGGCCGATCTTCAAATGGGCCAAGGGCCGGCACCTTCAGGAAGTCCTCAGCGGCACGGACCTCGCCGCGGGGGACTTTGTCCGCTGGGTGAAGCAGGTCATTGACCTGCTGGACCAGCTGGCCAAAATCCCCGGCCTGGACCCGCGTATTTCCCGGCTGTGCGGGGACGCGATCAAACTCATCAAGCGCGGCGTCGTCGCGTATTCCTCGGTGGCGTAGTGCGCGCCTGACCCGATGATTCCCGCCGGCACACCCTTCCCTGCACCTTTGACCGCCCTTCCTTCGAGCACGATCCTTCTTTCGAACACGACACCTTCTTTGAACACGACACCTTCTTCGAACACGACACCTTCTTCGAACACGACACCTTCTTTGAACACGACCGGCGCGCCGGCCACCAGCTGCAAGGAGCTCCCGCACCATGACCGATTCACCGGCCACCCCCGCGCCCCGCAAGGTGACGATGTACCGCAACGGTTCCGTCTACACGGCCGCCGATCCCTTTGCGACGGCGATGCTGGTCGACGGCGACACCGTCGCCTGGGTTGGCTCCGAACAGGCCGCCACGTCCATCGCTGATTCCTCGATGGACGTCGTGGACCTGCGAGGGGCGCTCCTGGCCCCCGGCTTCGTCGACTCCCACGTCCACCTGACCGAAACGGGGATTGCGCTGGACTCGGTGCAGCTCGGCGGCGTCAGCTCCGCGCGGGAACTGCTCGACGCCGTGGCCGGCTCCGACGCGGAAGGCACCGTGCTGGGCCACGGCTGGGACGAGACCCTGTGGGCCGATCCCACCCTGCCGTCCCTGTCGGAACTCGAACGGGCAGCCGGCGGCCGCAAGGTCTACCTGTCCCGGGTCGATGTGCACTCGGCACTGGTTTCCCCTGCTCTGGCGGCGTCGGCCGGCTTGGCGGGTCTCGATGGCCTGTCCGCCGGCAGCCAAGTGAAACGCGCCGCGCACACAGCCGCCCGGCTGGCAACGCGGCAGATGCCCGCCGCCGCGCTCCGGGGCTACCAGCAAAAGGCCCTGACCGAAGCGGCAGCCAACGGCTACGTGGCCCTGGCTGAGATGGCGGCACCACATATCGGCAGCGTTGAGGACCTGCAGTTCGCGGTGGCCTGGAACGACGGGACCCACGACGGTCCCGCCGTCCCCGAGGTCCTGCCGTACTGGGGCCAGCTGGCACGTTCCGCGGAACATGCCCAGTCCATCCTCGACGGCCTGGGCGTGTCCGTGCTGGGCCTCGCCGGCGATCTCAACATCGACGGCTCGATCGGTTCGCGGACCGCGGCCCTGCGCTCGGACTACGGCGACGCCGCGGGGGAGCGGGGAAGCCTGTACCTCTCGGTGGAGGAAGCCGCCGCGCATCTGGCCGCCTGCTCGCTGCTGGGCATCCAGGCCGGCTTCCACGTCATCGGCGACGCAGGACTGGACGCGGCACTGAACGCCCTGGACGCGGCCGCGGCGGAGGTCGGTGAACAGAAGGTCCGGGCCGCCGGGCACCGCTTTGAACATGTCGAGCTGGCAGACGCCGACGCCATCGGCAGGCTGGCCAAGTATTCGGTGACAGTCAGTGCCCAGCCGGTCTTCGACGCCCTCTGGGGAGGGGCTGGCAAGCTCTATGAGCAGCGGCTCGGGTCACGGCACGTCGGGATGAACCCCTTCGCCTCCTTATACGCTGCCGGGGTCCCGATCTGCTTCGGCAGTGATAGCCCGGTTACGCCGCTGCGGCCCTGGTCCAGCGTCCGCGCCTGCCTCGAGCACAGCAACCCCGCCGAACAGATCTCGGCCCGCGCCGCGTTCCTCGGGCACACCCGGGCCGGCTGGCGGGCAGCCCGCTACCGGAACCCGATGGCCGGCCAGCTGGTCCCGGGCGCTCCGGCCAGCTTCGCCGTGTGGGAGATCGAGGAACTCATGGTCCAGGTGGCCGACGGCAGGGTGCAGTCATGGAGCACGGATCCCCGGGCCCGCACCCCTCTGCTGCCTGCACTGGACACGGGCTCCGAGCCGGACTGCCTGCTGACCGTCCGCGACGGACGCGAACTGTTCTCGAACGGGACCCTCGGCGGCTGACCGACGAGGCATCCGGCCGGAAAGATAGAACGCCGCCAGATGCTCCTGACCTGCGGCGAAGAACGAAACGGCAGGTCACCGTCCGGTTGACAGCTCAGGGTGGACCTGCCCCGGGGAGGGGACCCGGCCTTCGAGGCTCCGGCGATTCCCTATAATGGAGAGTTGCGCCTACTGCCAGCTATCAGCAGACTCCGCGGCGCACCGACCGCTCCCTCCAAGGAAAGGCCTCGCTGTGCGTGTCCTCACGATCATCCCGACCTACAACGAGCTGGAATCGTTGCCCAAGACCCTCGGGCGCCTGCGCACCGCTGTGCCAGCCTCCGACGTCCTGGTGGTCGACGACAACAGCCCGGACGGGACCGGGCAGCTCGCGGACCGTTTCGCGGCCGAGGACAGCCAGGTCCACGTGCTGCACCGGGAAGGCAAGGCGGGTCTCGGAGCCGCCTACATCGCCGGCTTCAGGTGGGGCCTCGACGCCGGCTATGACGTCCTCGTGGAAATGGACGCCGACGGTTCGCATCAGCCGGAGCAGCTTCCCCAGCTGCTTGAGGCCGTGGACCAGGGCGCCGACCTTGCGATGGGTTCGCGCTGGGTCCCCGGGGGCAGCGTGGTCAACTGGCCGCTCTACCGTCAGGCGATCTCCCGGGTCGGCAGCACCTACGCGCGGATCATGCTCGGCGTCAAGATCAGGGACGTGACCGGAGGCTTCCGGGCGTTCCGCCGCGGCACCCTGGAGAAACTCAACCTCGACGCCGTCGACTCTGTCGGCTATGGCTTCCAGGTGGATCTCGCCTGGCGGGTGGCGAAGCTCGGACTGACCATTGTGGAACGGCCGATCACCTTCGTTGAGCGTGAACTTGGAGCCTCCAAGATGAGCGGCAACATTGTTGTCGAAGCCATGATCAACGTCACCAAATGGGGCCTCACGGCCCGCTGGAACAAGCTCACCGGCAAGAAGGCCCTCTAGTAGCCCGTCCACAGGCCGGATGCGCCGGCAGATTGCCGCCGTAAAGCAAAGGGCCGGGCCCGCACCATCATTCCTGATGGTGCGGGCCCGGCCCTTTGCTATGGCTGGTGCGCCGGCTGCCTAGGCCGAGCGGCGTTCGCCCCGGCGTTCACGCAGGATCGTGAGGCGGTCGTCGAGGATCTGCTCGAGCTCGGGGAGGGAGCGGCGTTCCAGCAGCATGTCCCAGTGCGTGCGGACTGCCTTCTCGTTGCTGTTCACGGGACGTTCGCCGTTGACCAGCAAGGCTTCCTTGCCCGTCTTCGAAACCCAGACCGGGGGGATCTCCGCTTCGGAGGAGAAGGTCACGAATACCTGCTCGCCGTCCGCGCAGCGGTACTCAACCCGCTGCCGCGGAGCCGGTTCGACGCCGGATTCGGTCTCCATGCTCTGTGCGCCAAGGCGCATACCCCGCAGGCTGCGATCGCTCATCTTTTCTCCCTCTATTCGGTTCGCAGGATCGTGCCCTGCGTGATCCGGGGGCCAGGGGCCTCGCCGGACTACTGGGTGCATTGCGTTGCTTTGAGTGGCCAACCACTGGACAAATACTGGCTAAATCGTCACTGGATTCAACGCTTTGCGAAGCATAATTGTTCCGACGGGCTGAACCAGCCGGACAAATATTCAAGTATACGGGAAGGACACGCCTGGGGTAAAGTCTTTGCGGCGGTTCCGCGCGGCCGGCAGGGGCCATCGGGCAACACAAAGCCCGCAACACAAAGCCCGCAGCACAAACAAGGAGGCACCCGCCCAGGCGGATGCCTCCATTGTCCCGTGTGCGCCTAGATCGGCGGCCGTGCATGTGGAGTCGGGCCGGCAGACGGAGCGACGGCTTCCGTGCCCACGGCGCCCGCCGCTGTGCCCGATGCCGGGGCTGCGGGAGCCCTGCCGTCCGCGTCCGGGCCGAACAGGCCAACGGATGCCTGGCCGGAAACCGCCCCACCCAGGGCGTTGCCGATTCCCTTGAGCGCTTCGCCGACCTCACTCGGAATGATCCAGAGCTTGTTCGCCGAGCCCTCCGCGATCTTCGGGAGTACCTGCAGGTACTGGTAGGCAAGCAGCTTCTGGTCCGGGTTCCCCTTGTGGATGGCGTCGAACACCTTCTGGATCGCCTGGGCCTCGCCGTCGGCCCGGAGGATCGCGGCCTTGGCGTCGCCTTCCGCCTTCAGGATGGAGGACTGGCGCTGGCCTTCGGCGGTGAGGATGGCGGACTGCTTGGTCCCTTCCGCGGTCAGGATGGCGGCGCGACGGTCACGCTCGGCGCGCATTTGCTTTTCCATCGAGTCCTGGATCGAATGGGGCGGATCGATCGCCTTGAGCTCCACCCGGGAGACGCGGATCCCCCAGCGGCCCGTCGCTTCATCCAGCACGCCGCGGAGCTGCCCGTTGATCTGGTCGCGGGACGTCAACGCTTCTTCGAGGTTCAGGCCGCCGACGACGTTGCGCAGTGTGGTGGTGGTGAGCTGCTCGACGGCCTGGATGTAGTTGGCGATCTCGTAGGTCGCGGCGCGGGCATCGGTGACCTGGAAGTAGACTACGGTGTCGATCGAGACCACTAGGTTGTCTTCGGTGATGACAGGCTGCGGCGGGAACGAGACCACCTGTTCACGAAGGTCCAGCAGCGGGAGCAGCCGGTCCACGAAGGGGATCAGGATGGTGAGGCCGGGGTTGAGCGTGCGCTGGTACTTGCCAAGCCGTTCGACGACGCCGGCCCGGGCCTGCGGGACAATCCGCACCGAACGCACCAGCACAATTATTACGAACGCAACGAGAACCAGCAGCACGATTGCGACTGCGATATCCATACATCACCTTTTCCCCAGTTATGTGTTCCTGCTATGGCTGCGGCCGGCTGCCTGCCGCGTGTCCTGCCGCCGGTGACGGCGGCTGGAAGTCTGTTTCCCGGCCAACGGGACGCCCGCTGCATTGCGTCTGCCGACCAGCGTCCGCCGACCAGCGTGTACTGACCTGCGCCTACTGACTTGAAATTTCCGGCTGCGGGGCCACGACGGCCGTTGCACCGTCAATGGCGCTCACGACGGCGTGCTGGCCGGGCGCGAGGACACCGGTCTCGGAGCGGGCGCTCCAGACGTCCCCGCCGATCTTGACCAGTCCGCCGCTCTCGCTGACGGGTTCCATGACCAGCGCGGATTCGCCGATCAGGCGTTCGATATTGCTGCGCTGCTCCGCCGGGCCCCGGTGGAGATGCTTGAGGGCGACGGGCCGCACGAAGCCGATCATGAGAAGGGAGACCACGCAGAAGGCCACGATCTGGAGCCAGAAGTCTGCGCCGGCGAAGTCGGCCAGCAGCCCGGCCAGGGCGCCACCGCCGAGCATGATGAAGAAAAGGTCGAGAGTGATCATCTCCACGACGGCGAACGCCAGGAAGCCGGTGAGCCACAATGCCCACCAGTTTTCGGCCAGCCAGTCAAACATCTTTTCCCCCTTCGCCCCGGGGGCTGCCGGCGCAGACCCTCAGTAACTGTCATTCCATCCTAAGCCGAAGGTTGCGGGCAGCGGGGGGCAGCGGAAGACTGTTCGGCAACGTGGCCAACTCGTTACTTTGGCTTCTCCCGGCAGGGGTAAGGAACCGGGCTCAGGACCGGGGTGTGAAGACGCTGATCCTGAACCGGGCGGACACCGCGGTCACCGGCGGAAGCCCCGCAGAAAGCGTGGCGAGGGCGACGCGGTCCAGATGGTGTCCGGCCGGGCCCATCAGGGCCAGTCTCGCAGCGTCGGCAGGGGAAAGGGCCAGCGGCACGTCCAGGTCCTGGGAGGTAGAGGCGGAGAAATGCCCCTCCAGCGAGGCCGCGAGACGTTCATCTTTCGCCGGTTCGATGCCGAGCATGCCGGTCTGCCCGGCGACCTCCGCGAGATGACCGGGCCGGGGCGTCACCACCACAAGACGTCCGCCGGGGCGCAGTACTCGGGCGAACTCTGCCGCGTTGCGCGGCGCGAAGACTACGGTGACGACGTCGACGGCGTCGTCCGCGACCGGCAGCGGCTGCCACACATCGCTGACCAGGTTCACCGCTTCCGGGTTCAATTTGGCCGCACGGCGGAGCGCAAATTTCGAAATGTCCACTCCGATGGCGGTGGCGGGTGCTCCGTCCAGCAGCATCCTGTCCAGCACGGCCCGAAGGTAGTGGCCGGTCCCGGTTCCGGCGTCGAGCACCGTGGCCGGCCTGCCGCCGGGACCGCCTGCGAGGACCGGAGCGGACAGTTCAGCCACCGCATCGGCGAGCGGCCGGTAGTGCCCGGCGGAGAGGAACTCAAAGCGGGCTGCCACCATGTCAGCCGCGTCCGCTTCGAAGACGGTGCCCTTGCCGACCAGGAAGTTGAAGTAGCCCTGTTTGGCGGCGTCGAAACTGTGGCCCGCCGGGCATACCAGGGTCTGGCCGGAGCCGTCACCGAACTTCAGGCTGTTCCGGCAGACCGGGCACAGCAAGGCGGAGGCAACGGACGCGGGAAGCATACTGTCCATCCTAGGGCGGCCCCGTGCCGGCGTGCGGGCGCCGGGCGAGCGGCGGCTGCTGACTGACTTCTCTGCGGCCTTCTCTGCGGCGCTGCGCACGGGCGGGCCATCGAGGAAAAGATGGGCAGGCTGGACATGCAGGACGTACTGGCCTCTCACGCTCCGGAACGCCGCACCACCGGAAGCAGCGCTTCGAGGAGATCCTGCGGTGGTGGGCCCGTCACCTCCCGACGGCCGCAAACCCAGCTCCGGCGGACCCGGCTCCGGCGGACGAGGCGCTGGCGGACGAGGCGCTGGCTGCAGCCGGCGCGTCCGGCAGAAACCCGAGTTCCTGCCGGGCGAGGCCGATGTCCGGCTGGGCCCACCGGGCGGAGTACTCGGCATTGTTGCTGATGGATCGGAGCTCCGCCCTGTCCAAGTACAGGATCCCGTGTACGTGGTCAGTCTCGTGCTGGACGATCCGCGCTTGCCAGCCGCTGAAGTCCCGCTGCCGGGCGGTTCCGTCCGGCGCCATGAAGTCAAGCCGGACGGATGCGGGCCGGGACACGGCGGCCTGCAGGCCGTTGAGGGACAGGCATCCTTCGTAAAACGCCACTGTCGAGGCGCCGAGCGGGCGGTAGGAAGGGTTCAGCATGGCGAAGAATGGCAACGGCTCCCGCCCGCGGACGGCGGCGACCTCGGGGTCAACGTCGAACTGGTCCTCGAGAACAGCCAGCTGCAGCGGAATGCCGAGCTGTGGGGCGGCGAGGCCGACGCCTGGTGCTTTGTGCATGACGCTGCGCATGAGGTCGATCAGCTGGCCCAGTTCCGCCGAAGTCAATTGGCCGTCGAAGGGCGCGGCCACGTGCCGGAGAACCGGGTGGCCCGCCTGGACAATCGTCGGAAGCATCCCGGCGGTAAGAATCTGCTGGACGGTTTCGTGAATACGTGCGGCGCTGAAGTCCGTGGGCTTGGCGTCTGGTGACATGGCAACAGACTACTGGCGTCCGCATGCCGTCGTCACAAAGTCGTAGATGCGTCCCCGCAGGAGGGCGCCGGCGTCGACCTTCAGCAGCCCGTCCCGTCCTCCCACGGTCACCCGGAGCGGAAGCAGCGTCCCGATTTTGTCCTCCGCCACCGCGTGCGGGTCGCAGCGGGCTGGCCTGATACGCAGCCGGAGCTCCCGGCGCTCCCCGCCGGCGGGCACCGGAATGGCGCGGGGCCACGGGGCGGACTGGTCCTCTGCCAGCAGCGTGGTGCCTTCAATCCGGTCGATCGTCAAGGAAGCCGGGTCAGCCGCCGGGCCGGCGTCGCGGGGTGTAATGAGGAGGCGCACGACGGCGGTCCGGCCGTCCGCGGCGACCTCCAGTGCCGGATCCAGCTGGAATCCGGCGACCGCGGCTGCCGCCTGCGCGAGACACATTTCGGTGTTGTTCCGGCTCAGGACGCCGAAGGGGTCGGCCGCGGCCACCGCTACCGTTTCGCCGGGCGAGGCGGCCACCGGCGTCGTTTGCGGGGCCCGGGCCATCCGGAGGGATACTGTCGGGGCGTCGTCCGCCGGGCCGTCCGCCGGGCCGCAGACCGGCGCCGGCAACTGGGCCGGGAGACTCTTGGTCTGGCCCGGCGGGAGCTCGATCCCGCCGGGCGGCGCCTGCCAGCCGATCTCCGCCGTGAACAGGGCACTCCCCAGCCGGGCACCCAACACGGTCAACACGCCTTCGGAGTTGTTGGTGAGCTGGATCGAGACGATCTGCTTGCTGTAGTTGTCGCGGAGCTGGTTGATCTCGGCACTAATAGGGAAGGCCTGCGGTGTCTCGCCGGTGCCGGCTGCACTTCCGCCTCCCGCGCTGCACGCCGTCATGACGGCCAGCACTGCCGCCAACGCGGTTGCTGGGAGCGCAGTTCGGAGGGCTGTTGGCAGTGTTGCTGGAATTGCTGTGCGCCGGTGCTTCGCGGGGAGGCAAGCCATGCGGTCAGTCTAATCCTCCCCAATGGTGCCACCGGGTGCCCGGCCGGGACCGTTCGGCTGGCCTTTTCTATGACTGAGCAGACCCCCTGACCGCGCCCTCCCTGCTCACTGCATCGTGAACCGGCGGGCCACAAACGAATTCACGGCAGGAACGGCGGCGGCCGCCGCGATGGCGTGACTGCGGATGTTGAGGAGTCCGCCGCCGAAGGGCCTGCCCAGCGCCATGTTGAACTCGGACTGCCGTACCGCCCTGGCTGCTGCCGTCATCCGGCTCCGTTCGAAACTGCGCAGCTGCGCTCCCACGCCGTCACCCTGCAGGGCGGCGAGCACGAGCGGGGCCAGCGCCACCGCGTCGAGCCAGCCCAGGTTCATGCCCTGGCCTCCGATGGGGCTGACCTCATGGGCGGCATCGCCGATCAGCACCGTCCGGCCGGTCACCATCCGGCGGGCCAGCCTGGACCGCACTCCGAAGCTGCTGAGCATGCTGTTGCTGCCGGCGTCGACGTCGATGCCTGTCCGTTCCCGGACCTGCTCCGCCAGCCAGCAGGCGCCAGGCAGGTTGTTAGGTCCGGGGTTCGTTTCGGGGTTCCAGGCGGGCATCGTACGGTCCAGCCGGATGACCCAGCGGCGCAGCCCGCCGGGCAGGGGAAAGGACTCGACGATCCCCTCCGGGGCCAGGAAGAGGGCCGCATCCGGGCCGAAGCATGTGCTGTCGGCAAAGTCGCCCATCAGGTAGCTGTCGGGATAGTGCTTGGCCCTCACGGCCGTTCCCTGCAGGGTCCGCACCGCAGAGCGGACGCCGTCGGCGGCGATCACGAGGGCCGCCGAATGCCGCACCGGACCGGCGGGTGAGCTGCCCTCCACCCCGACCCGTCCGCCGTCGTCGTGCAGGCCGGTGAGCCGGACACCGCGGTGCAGGGCGCCGGGATCGAGCTCCCTGACGCGCTGTTCGAGGACAGCCTCGGTACGGCTCTGCGGCAGGGACAGGACGAAAGGGAATCTGTACGACACGCCGGCAAAGCTCATCTGGGCGAGTTGCCGGCCGCCGCCTAGGGCGATGCCGCGACGGATCGGGACCCCCTGTGCCACCAGCTCCTGCGCGACGCCGATCCGCCGCAGCACGTCCAGCGCCGGGGGATGGATGCCGATGGCCCGGGAGTGCTGGTCCCGCTCCGTTCGCTGTTCGAGCACCCGGACCCGCACGCCGCTTTGCAGCAGCAGGGCGGCCATGAACAATCCCACCGGCCCGGCGCCGACGATCAGGACCTCAGCCACCCGCGGCGCCTTTGTCGGTGCTGGTGTCGGCGTTTTTCTCGAGGATCAGCAGATTCCGGTAGGGGGAGTGGCGGGCCACGTTCCAGCCCGGGGGAGCGGCGGCGCGCAGCTCCGCCGCGGTATAGCTCCGCCGGATGGAGGTCAGGCCGTCCTTCCGGATGTAGGAGCCGGTGAAGGGCCAGGAGCCGGCAAAGAACAGCGCATAGGCGAGGGCGCTGCGGCGAAGGTCGTTGTGGATCACCTGTCCGTGGCACAGCTTCGCCGACTCTGCCAGGAAATCGGGCAGCTCGTCTGCGGCCAGATGGTGGAGCACGTGATTGGACACAACAAAGTCATAGCTGCAGCCCTCGCGGGCCAGTCCGGATGCCGTCGCCTGCCGGAACGTCACGCGGGCGGTCCGGTGCCGTTCCATGGCGAATCGGCTGGCGCGCGGATCCGGGTCAATGGCGGTGATCTCGAGTCTGAGGCCGTCCCGGGTGGCCCAGCGGGACAGCATCACCGGCACGTCGCCGCCGCCGCAGCCGATGTCCAGCAGCGTGGTGGCCGAGCCGGCACGGAGCCGTGGCCTGAGCTGGCGCAGGTAGATGTCCCGCCAGCCGGAGACGGCCCGGTTGACCAGCGCGAACTGCGCGTAGGTGCGGTCCAGCCGTGCCGGGTCGCAGCCAGGCAGATCCATTTCCTCGACGGCGTCAGCCGCACGTTCCCGCAGGAGCTGCACGTGGCGCCCCTCAGGCCAGCGCGGATTCCGGCTGCGCGGAGGCGGCGCTTCGCTCCGGCCGGCAGGACTCCGCCGAGCGGTGGTCGCGGAGCTTCGTGAACAGCGCCGTCTCCACCGTCAGCCCGGGCCCGAACGCCATTGAACAAATCCGCCCGTCGCCGTCTTCGGCCGGAAGATCCAGGATGTGCTTGATCACGAACAGCACCGTCGCGCTGCTCATATTGCCGAAGTTCCGGAGCGTTTCACGGGCCGGCACCAGCTGCTCGTCGCTGAGGTCCAGCCGGGACTGCACCTTGTCCAGGATGCTGCGGCCGCCGGGGTGGATGGCCCAGTGCCGGATGTCGCGGTAGGGGAGTCCGAGCAGGGAACTCTCCCGGGACAGCAGCGGTTCCAGGGCGCCGATGATGTGGTCGTCGATGATGTGCGGGACGTAGTTGCCGAGGACCATCTCGAACCCTTCGTCGCCGATGTTCCAGGCCATGGATTCCTCACCGACGGGCGTCAGGACCGTTTCGAAGTGGTCCAGCTGCAGGAGCGGAGCTTCGCCGGGGATGTCCCGCGCGCTGACGATTGCCGCAGCCGCACCGTCGGCAAACAGGGCAGATCCCATGATGGTGTCCGGATCGTTGGATGTCCGGACATGGAGTGAGCAAAGTTCCGCGCAGACCACGAGCACCACGGCGTCCGGGGCCGCCTCGCAGAAGGACTTGGCGGCCCGCAGCGCGGGAAACGCCGCGTAGCAGCCCATGAAGCCGAGGTGGTACCGCTGCACGGCCGGGTTCAGCCCGAGGGCGCGGACGATCTTGTAGTCGGGACCTGGGTTGAAGAATCCGGTGCAGGAAACCGTGACCAGGTGAGTTATGTCAAGTAGATCTATTCCCGGGCAGGCGTCCAGGGCCTTTTGCGCCGCCTCAACAAAGAGTTTCGTGGCCTCGGTAGCGAAAATATCGTTCCGCACCTTGGTGCTGGGACTGAGGAGCAGGCCGGTGGCGGAATCAAAAAACCGGGGATTCTCCGCCCGGCTGTCGAGGGTCATTTCCGCAACGGCCGTATACCGGGTGTCAATGGCTGCCGAGTCAAAACAGGTGCTGACAAGCCGGGTGCCGAGTCGGGTCAGCCCGGGCTGGGCCGCAAACACGTCGCGGGCTTCGGTTTGGATCAGGACAGTTGGCGGAACAGCAGTTTCCAGGGACCTCAGGTAGACCGTCATGGTTCATTCTCAGTGAGGCCAGCGCTTAAGACAATGGAATCGCCGAGGCAAAGGCCGGGACAATCCGCATCGGACCATCAGGATCCGCCCCGGTTGTCCAGCCCCGCCCGCGCACGCTCCCATAACGCCGATAGTGGGTATCCGGTTAGCTCAGGTAGACTGCGTAAATGTCGAGACCGGACTTTCCGAAGACGATTCTGGAGTTCCAGGCGAGATTCGGCGACGAGCAGGCTTGCCTGGGCTATCTGTTTGAGTGCCGCTGGCCGGATGGCTATTCGTGTCCCCGGTGCAAGGGGGAGTCCGCCTGGCCCGTGGCGGCGCGGGGGCTGTGGGAATGCGCCGCATGCCGTTACCAGGTTTCGCTGACAGCCGGTACCGTGCTCCACAAGACCCACACTGCACTGCATTTGTGGTTCTGGGCGGCCTACCTGATGACGACGGGAACTCCGGGGATCTCGGCCAGGCAGCTGCAGCGCCAGCTCGGACTCAGCCGCTACGAGACGGCCTGGACCATGCTCCACAAACTGCGCCGCGCCATGGTCAACCCCGAACGCACCCTGCTGACCGGCGAGGTAGAGGTGGACGAATGCGAAGTCGGCGGCCCGGAGGTGGGCCGGCGCGGCGGCAGAAATCTCACGGCCCGGGCCGCGCAGATAGTCGTGGCGGTGGAGGTGCGTGGTCAGGGCTCCGGATGCGTCCGGATGAAGGTGATCCCCAACGCGTCCGGCGACACCTTGGGCACTTTCGTGACAGACACTGTGGCTCCCGGCGCCATCGTGCACACCGACGGCTGGATGGGGTACGTCCCGTTGAGGAACAAAGGCTACGACCACCGCCCGCGATCCCAGCGGGCCGCCAAAAGAGCCGGCGACCCCGACCCTGTCCTTCCCCGCGTGCACCGCGCCATCAGCAACTTCAAGACATGGCTGCGGGGAACCCACCGCTCCGTGGGCAATGAACACCTGCAGGTGTACCTCGACGAGTTCACGTTCCGCTACAACCGGCGCAGCACACCCATGGCGGCCTTCCAATCCCTGCTCGGTCTCGGCGCACAGCAGGCGCCAGCCACCTATCGCCAAATCGTCGCCCACGGTCCGGGATCGAAAAGCACAACCTGAGCTAACCGGATACCCACTACGCCGATAATCAACATTATGTAAAGTAGTACTCTGCGTATCTCATCTGATGAATCATTTGGGCCTGGCCCGCTGCCGTTGTCCTGTCTCATCTAAGTTGAGGCAATCTCACTACAGATGATGCATTGGCGGTTTCTGTCTCACCACACTTAAGGCATTGGCGCGGCGTGTCTCTCTTCACTTAAGGCATCAGCCGGTTCCGTCTCACTACAGTTAAGGCATGGACACGCTGCGGCGGCGTCCGAGGCTTGTGCCGGACGCGACATTGCTCCAGGCACCCTGACCTTCAGGGGGCAGTATTCCCCTGCGCCCACGACCGGCCTTCTTGCCGAGTCTTGGATGGTCCCGTTTGAGAACGCCCTGCCGATCCGGCGCCCGGCTGCCTTCAAGGGACAACACAACTTTGCCGGCCTCTGGTGGTGCGCCACGAACCAGCGCCACGTCGGCTTCGAGTCCTGGTGCGAACGCGATAATTTGATGTCGTTGGACTTCGACCCCAACGTAACCGGGATCGCGTCCCAACCCTTCCGCATCGCATTGTCCACCTCACTCCCCCAGCGTTCACATGTGCCGGACTACTTCATCCGGCTGGCGGATCGGAATTTGTCAAGGCGATTGAGGCCAGCGGGAGTTAGGCGGCTACTGCCGTAGCCATTCTGTTGGATGGGTTATTGATCCATGCCGCGTCGGGGATGGCCAGGATTTTCGGATCCCGTCTGGTGCTGAATCGTTCGGGGCTTCTCTCCCGGGCTGCGGCCAGCGTCAGGGAACGTTCGGTGGCTTTCGCGGCGGCAAGGCCGTAGTGGACGTCTGCCGGGGTATTTAGGCCGATCCCCGTGTGGCAATGGCGATGGTTGTATTGCTCAACAAAGGCGGCCGTGAAGGTCCTCGCGTCGGCCAGGGAGCCGAAGCGTTCAGGGAAGACGGGTGCGAACTTCAATGTCTTGAACCACGCCTCGCTGAACGGGTTATCGTTGCTTACCCGGGGCCGCGAATGTGACCTGGTCACCTCCAGATCGGACAGCAGTGCGGCAACGGTTTTGCTCGTCATGGAGGTGCCGCGGTCCGCGTGCACGATCTGCGGGATGCCGTGGATGCCGAAGATTTCCTTCATCATTTCCACCGCCAGCTCCCCTGACTCGTGGGCGTGGACGTAGACGCCGACAATGTAGCGGGAGTAGATGTCGATCATCACGTAGCAATCGAAGTACTTGCCCTTGACCGGGCCGGCCAGCTTGGTGATGTCCCAGCTGTAGACCTGGCCGGGGCCGGTCGCGAGCAGTTCCGGGATTGCCCGGGGTGGATGGCGGGCCTGCCGGCGGCGTTCCTTGACCTGCCTGTTCTCGGCCAGGACCCGGTAGAACGTTGAGATGGAACACAGGTAGGTCCCCTCGTCCAGGAGCTGGGCGTAGATCTGTACCGGGGCCAGGTCCACGAAACGCTCCGAGTTCACGGTGGCCAGGATGCGGGCCCGTTCGGCGGGGCCGATTTTGTTCGCCGGCACAGGCGCCGAAACGGCCACCGGGATCCGGGGCTTGCGGGTCGCGGTCGCCCGCGGGACGCCGGCCAGGACGGCCGCTTCCCTGGTCGGAATGTCCGCCCCTGTGAGGTCCGTGTAGATGCCCATCAGGGTTTCCTGTACCAGGGCTGCTGCTCCGCGCTTTCGGAGATATCCTCCAAAAGCTGCCGTGCTTTTTCCATGATGGACAACGCGGCCTCCGTCCGTACCAGCTTGCGTTCACTCACCTCCAGCTGCCGGCGTAGACGGGCGATTTCGACCTGCTCGGCAGTGAGCTTGCCGATCTTCTCACCGGGCTTCTTGCCCTCGAGCACTCCGGCGTCGCGGAGTTTGCGCCACTCGGTGATCTGGGAGGAATAGATCCCTTCGCGCCGCAGGTAGGCCCCGCCGCCGGAGCCGTCCCCGCAGGCGGTCTCGTAGGCATCCAAATGGGCCAGCTTTTGTGCCGGGGTGAATGACCGCCGAGGCCTTGGACCGCCGGCGCGAGGGCCAGAATTACTCATGGACCCATCTTCCCGCACCGGGGAAATTGTGGAGATAGACATTGATGCTGTTCCTGATTCTCGCCCTACGATTTTGCGGAGTTGCTATGAGCCGCTGGCCTCAACTCAGCCTGACACGTAGGGGATGGATCCGAGTTCTGCTTTCATCCACCGACCGTACCTCTTGCACGCCGGTCCCCTGTAGTGTCGTGGCAACGACAGTATGGGGGTGCTGGTAGATGTCAAAGTTCACGTTGCGCGGTTACCGTCGATGGTGGATCCTAGCGGCAATCCTCATTGTTGTCGGGATAGCTGCGGTTCCCGTTGCCAGCATCGTTCACCACATGTTTGACAACGCTGTTGGGCGGACAACCGTGGCCACAAACTCCGATGGAACAGAACACATCGTGTACTGGCGCGAATACCCAGGTGTCGCCGGGATCGATCCCCACAGATCCTGGAAGGCCCGACGCCGCAGCAGGGCTACGACGCGGGCCACACCATGGTTGCCGAGATCAAGGCGGCTCTGTCGGAGGAATTCCAGCTCGAATGGGCCCCGGTGGGCGACACAGGTGGCAGCCCGTTTCATAGACCAAGCGAGAACCACTACGGAGGCGAGTCACTCCTCACAAATGTCAACGGTCCCGAATCCCAGAGCACTACCGTGCCGCAGACGTGGGAAGAAAAGCAGCGGGCAATTAGCATCATCGGGGAGGTTACCCGCCGATACGGCTACGAGGCGCCGACAATCGGCGGCCTGGAAAGCTGGTCTGCCGAGGACCGCATCCGAGACCTAGGCGGGCTCACTCCGGACAAGCAAGTTATTGTTTCCGGGGTCGCGCTGGGTCGGGCAGGTCAGTGGCTATCCTTCAGGTTCCAGGATCTTTCAAAGGACACTAACGGCCCCTTCGAGGAGCGGCTCCGGCCGCCAGAAGGATCACAGTGGCAGATGAATACGCTGGCGTTGAGTTACGGGGCTAACGGTCTTTTGGCAGCGGAAGACCGCAGCGAATTCGAGTCCCGTATTGAGCCTTTTCGGGGGCTCATCCCGCCGGAGCCACTGGAGAGCTAGTGTTTCACGCCGAAAAAGCTACGCGGCTCATGATGGCGGTTCTCTAGACCGCAACTGAGACGGATTCGTTCGTCCCGGTAAGGGTTCCCGTTCCGGATCCCTCACCGGGCACAAAGGCGTGGTCGCATGTTTTTTGGGGCTGACGTTTGGTGGGCCCGGCGCCGCGGCGAGGAAACTTGCCGCGGCGCTAGGCTTCCTCGCAACGGCTATAGGGCGAGTGAAGGGACGCCGAGTTCGTTGCAGACCTCGGCTGTACCTGGAATAACGCTCACTTTTCCGTCGACGACGCATTCGGTGAGGAACGGGATGTAGTTGCCGAAGGTCCTGATGTTGGGATCAGCGTAGAGAGGGTTCCCGTTCTGGTCTTTGCCCGTTCCCGGAACGGAGGTGTGTTCGGCCGGGACGCCGGGGGGCGGTAAGACGAAGTCGTCAGGAACCAGGTCGTCGTTGATTCCTTTCAGGATCATCCCTCCCATGTCCCACACGCGGCGGCACTGGTTGATGGGATCGCTGACCTGCATTAGCCCGGAGCTGGGATCTCCGGGGGTTGTATTGGTTTTGGCGTCGAACCCGACTTCCTCAATCCCGGCCCCCATGAAAGGGGGCCTTGGCGACTCCGAGGATCCCGCAACCTGGTATTCGGTGGTCAGATCCGCCACGTAGTAGCAACGGATGTCTCTCTTGTCCTCTACGGCTACGCGGTCCAGGGCAGGCTGGGAGGCGCTGCGTGTAGTGGGTCGAGGTACGGCTACAAAGACGCGGTCGTTGGCCGGCGCGTCCGCGGACGCGATGCTGGTCTTGGGTTGATCGGCTTGTGTGTTAGGCTTCGCGTTATTTGCCGATGACGGAGTCGGGCTCTGTGACGACGGGCCGGGCATGAAAATGCCCCGCCAGGTCGGCGGGGCATTCATCGTCGGTTTGACGTGGCGGCCGTCATCGGTGACGGCGGTTTTTTCCTACTCGCTGTTCTCGGTGATCGCGGACTGGGCCGCGGAGAGGTCCACGATGGCTTTGCCGGAGGCATAGGTCGCGATCAGGGCGGAGACAGCGAGGTTGTTCACGGCCCTCGGATAGCCGCGCGATCCCTGGTGGATCGCGGCGACGGCGTCATCGGAGAACAGGGTGTCGGATCTGCCGGCGAACTTGAGGTGATGGCGGATGTAGTCCGCGGTGTTGGCCGGGTCCATGCCGGTGATCGCGAAGCGGGTGGAGATTCGTTGGTCCAAGGCTGCCAGGACCGCGAGTTTGAGTCTGCGACGCAGGGTCGGCTGGCCGATGAGCAGCAGCGCGAAGTGTGAGCCGGTGTCCATCTCGGAATTCGTGAGCATCCTCAGGGCTTCCAGGTCGGCGTTGCCCAGCAGATGGGCCTCGTCGATCACAACGACGGGCAGGCGGGATCGTTCGTCCAGTTCCCCGGCAAGCAAGGACGCGGTCTGGGAAGCCAGGACCCCTGAGTAGAACGCCGGGGACCCGCCCAGGGCGGTCACGATCGCCGTGTGGATCCCGCGCATCGTGATCGTGGGGTCAGCGATATAGATGATCTGGTGCCGGGAGGCTTCGAGCTGGGCCAGCGCGGCCCTGACGGCGACGGTCTTGCCAGCGCCGACCTCGCCGGTGATGACACCGGTCTGGCGTTGACTGATGCAGGCGGCCCACAGGTCGGCGTTGCAGACGGTCTGAGGGGTGAGTTGTTTTCGGTGACGATATCGGTGATGGCCAGGCGTCCGCCCGGCCGCAGGACGCGTGCCGCCTCGCGGAAGACGGCTGGTTTGTCCGGGGAGAGGTTGATGACGCCGTTGGAGATGACGCAGTGGAAGCTTGCGTCTCTGAAGGGGAGTTCTTCGATGTGGCCCTGGGTGAACGTGACCTGGGGAAAGTCCGCCGACTTCCGGAGGCCTTCGGCCTTCGCGTTCTGTTCCTCGGTCATGTCCAGGCCGACCACCCGCCCGCTGGGGCCCACGGTGAGGGCTGCGACGAGGGCGTCCATTCCGGAGCCGGAGCCCAGGTCCAGGACCTCTTCGCCCTGGATCAGGTCTGCCAGGTCGAAGGTGTATCCGACACCTGGTGCATTTCCGTCGGCCAGCTCTGGGGACCATTGCCGGCCGCAGCCGCGTAACTGGGAGGCACCATCTTGTGGACCATAGTTGTAGTAACTCTTGCCGTCACTACTCTTAGGATCATTGCGCTCCGGGCCTGCGCCTCACATCCGACTCCTACTGGCTAAGCTGATACACCGCTAGGGGACGAAGCCGGTCAACGCCGCCAGCGCACGGGGCTGACGGGGCGAGCAGCGCGGTCTAGGGTGGGGCGTGACGGCTGGGCAGGCGGCCGCCCCACCACCGGCGGCTGGAGCTGAGCCGTTGAGGCAACGGTGAATGTCTGGACCCGGTCCGGCGGTTGCCATATCGTTGGGGAACCGATCACAGTCGATGGGGCGTAGCTCGGCATCGGAGGTACATGATGGGCATCATCTCGTCTGGTTTTCATGGAAGACGGCAGACCGGCAATCCAGCGTTACCCCCGGGCCAATACGAGACGGGAAGCTTTCCCGTGCTGACGGCGGGGCCCGCACCGTATATCCCCACCGAGGACTGGGAATTCTTTATTGCGGCTGAGGACGGGCGGCGCCACACCTGGTCATGGGATGCGTTTATGGCGTTACCGCAAGTTGATATACGGACCGACATCCACTGCGTGACGAGCTGGTCCAAGCCGGGCACGTCGTGGCGCGGAGTATCCCTAGACACCTTGTTCGAGGACGTTGAAACAAGCTGCGAGTTCAGCACGGCCCACTCCTACGGCGGCTACACCACCAACGTACCGTTGGGGGACCTTCTGGACGGCCGGGCGTGGGTGGCCTGGGAATTCGACGGCGAGCCATTGGAGCGAGCCCACGGCGGACCTGCCCGGCTCCTCGTGCCGCATCTGTATTTTTGGAAGAGCGCCAAGTGGATCAACGGCATCGAGCTGACGCAGGACGATCTTCCCGGCTTCTGGGAATCCAACGGCTACCACATCCACGGCGACCCCTGGCGTGAAGAGCGGTACTCATGAGGCAGGCCCAATGAGCACCCTGTGGCGCGTCGCCGACGTCGTCAGCGGCGTTCCTGAAACGGAAACTTCCAGAACCATCGGGCTACGGGTGGACGGCTTGATGGGCAACCTCGCCGGCCAGCACCTCGATATCCGACTTACGGCCGACGACGGTTACACGGCAGTGCGCTCCTACTCCGTTGCGACGGCCAGCATGGACGAAATCATTGAGATCACGGTCGACGAATTGGTCAACGGGGAGGTCTCCCCCTATCTGGTCAGGGACCTGACGGTCGGCGATCAGTTGGAGATCCGAGGCCCGGTAGGCGGCTGGTTCGTCTGGCGGCCGACGGACACGAACCCGGTTCAGTTGATCGCAGGAGGGTCCGGCGTCGTGCCGCTCATGTCCATGATCCGGGCGCATGAGGCGTCCGAGAATCCTTCACCGTTCCGGCTGCTGTACACACTCAAGTCACCCCAGGCTGGGTTCTATCGGGAGGAGCTGCTCACGTTGGGCCAGCAATCCCCCAAGCTCACCGTCGACTACGTCTACACCCGCAGCGTGCCACAGGGCTGGCCAACTGCCCCGAAACGGCTCACGGCAGAAACACTGCTGGCGAACATCCAGCCGCCGGACGCCACCCCGGACACCTTCATCTGTGGTCAGACAATATTTGTCGAAACGGTCGCGGAATGGCTCGTGGAGGCGGGCTACCCGGCCGCCTCAATCAAGACCGAACGCTTCGGCGGAACGGGAGGAACCCGGTGACTGGCAACAACGGCTCCGCTTCTCCGGGCGCCGAGGACCCGCGCCTCGGGGATCAGGACATCGGCGGAATCTCGGGCAATCCAATACCTCACCTCGACGGAAACGCGGCGGCAGGACCGCTGTGGGAACTGTTCCGCATCGACATCATCGCAGCGATCGGACGATGCAAGCACTGCGGCGCCGTATGGGCTTTCGGTGAGGCGACTGTCTATACCGATGCCCCCGGAATCGTTGTGCGCTGCAAATCATGCGACGGCGTCCTCCTGCGCCTCGTGGAAACTCCTACCAGCTACTGGCTCGATGTGAGCGGACTCAGCTATCTGCAGATCGACCGTGAGGGCTAGGATGCGACCACTGCCTTGGTCGGCGAAATCCTAAGCGACACCATCGCGGCCGAATGGCGCGGCGCGCGGCGCGGCCAACGGCGTCACGCGCCGCCCAATCCTTGTGTCCACAGGCCTTGGCCGGACGTTGACGAACCTCCCTGCGGGGCGTAGAACAAACCGTATCCGTTCATTTTGCAGGGCCGGTTCCTGCCGGTCTGCCGGTTGTGAGGAGAGGGACATGGCTGTTGCAGTCATTATGGAGTTCAACGGCGCCACCCTGGAGCAATACGACCAGGTCATCGTAAAAATGGGCCTCGCCAAGGAGGGGCCGGCCCCGGCCGGCGCCTTGTCTCACTGGGTGGCGGCCACGGACAACGGAATACTCGTCACGGACCTTTGGAAATCCCGCGAACTCTACGACGCCTTCGCGCGGGATCAGATCGGCCCCTTCAGCGAAGAGGCCGGGATACCGGGGCCGCCCAAGATCACCTACCACGACGCCTACAACTACTTCACACAGGGGCCCGAGACCTGACCGAGACCTGACCGCGTCGTCCTCTTGATGTTTGGAGTCAACGAGTTCACACAAGGTGCGGGAAGGGGTACATCGCCCCGCAGCACAGCACGTTTGCCGCCGTCGTGTTGCCGCAGTTTCCTTCAACAATCGCGGCGCGTGGTGTCATCCTGCTGGGCCTCTGTTCTGCAATCTAACACGAAGGAACTCCTGCGAACCGGACAATCTAGACAATCACCGGCGGGCCCGTGATCGCAGACCTGGGTGCCAGCGGATTCTCCTCACGGACGACGACGGCGGCGGCGCGTGGCAGTCTCGACAGATGGCCCGGGGACCGAAGGCCCTGACGGAATCCGAACGAGGTTCCCGCTGCTACGGCTTAAGCGCCCTCGTTGACGCCTTGGTAGGAAGTCAGAATGAAGCCGAAACCTTCATTCTGTACGCCAACTGCTTGACATCCCGACTGGCAGAGTCTCATGGTTGGCAATGTCCAACACATTCCGACTATCCAGGAGCAGATATGGAAGCCACGCCATACGGAATTGTGCACTTCTTCCCAGGAGGCACCAAGGAACAGTACGAGGCATCAATTGCCGCGGTTCACCCGGGCGAGGGGCGCCTGCCCGACGGTCAGATCTTCCACGCCGGAGGCTCTTCCGCCGGGGGTTGGACGATCATGGCCGTCCATGACTCGAAGGAGAGCTGGGAGAAATTCCGCGACAGCATCCTACTTCCGCGGATGCAGCACGGCATCGAGGGCGGATTCGCATCGCCGCCCGAAGAGACCGTCATCGATCTGTACAAGATCATGCCCTAGCGATTCGGGAGACCGCCGCCGAGGGGTCTGGAGGGCGGCCTCCCCTGCGTTGTAGCCGATATGGAAAGGAGACCGCGATGTCCGCCACAGCGAACTACTTCGAGGTCGGCTCGGCCGACCCGGATACCGCACGGAGCTTCTACGGCTCAGTATTCGACTGAACCGACGGACACGCCGGTGCCGCCGGTCAAGTTCGGCACCGGAAAGGGCAACATCTCGTCTGATGAAGGTCCCGGCGATAGACGCTACGAACGCGGCCGGTGATGCCGGCAATCTCGCCGGTGGCTCAGAAAACGCCGACGGCGGCCGTAATAGTACTGCCGAAGACCTGATCAACAGCCGTACCAAGGACACCACACCGTTGTCGCCAGCCGCCCGTCGGGAACTACCAGCCGCGTCGGGCCAGCGGACCACCCGCTCCTTTACGGAGTTGCCAACTTAAATGAGACGGACATGGCTAGCTCTGTCTCAGTAAGCTTGGCAAAACCCCACGTCAAGGTTGCCAACTTCACTGAGACCGGACACTGCCTTGTCTCAAGTTAGTTGAACCAATGGCCCGACGCGTCTCACTTTAGGTGACGCATCCGGCCGGTCTGTCTCGAGTTAGTTGGAGCATTTGCCCCGGCGTGCCTCACTTTAGGTGACGCATCCTGGCCGCTGGGATGGCTAGACTCCGGGCTATGGGACGCTCGACGGCGGCGTCTGACACTCTTGCCGGGCAGCACTGTCAACGGCGCCCCAATAACCGCCTTCCTGGCGGATTGCCGGATGGTTCCGTTTGAGCTTGTCCGGCCCATCCGTTCGCCGGCATCATTCAAGGGCAACGCAACGTTCGAATCCTGGTGCGAACGTGATCACCTGATGTGCATGGACTTTGACCCGGACGTTGTCGGTATCTCATCCCAGCCCTTCCGCATCGCCTGGCCTGCACCGCTCCCCCGGGATTCGCACGTCCCGGATTATTTCGTCCGCCGTGGCGACGGGTCCGCTGTTGTGCTCGACGTCCGCCCGGACACCCGCGTGAAGCCAGCAGATCAGAACTTTCCAGGCAACCAAGGGCCTTACGCCGAATTCAGCGTCGGCAGACCGCTACGCGAAAAACGGGCCGCCTCTTGACAGGCCCCACTCATCGATCTAGCGTGTAAGTTATCGCTTACGTAAGAAGGTGCTTACATGGTCGCGCAGGACCGACTCAGTACGGCGTTCGCCGCTTTGGCGGATCCGACGCGCCGCGACATCCTCATGCGACTTCGAAGCGGCCCCCTCACCGTGAGCGATCTGGCGGTGCACTATCCGATGAGCAGACCCGCCGTTTCTCAGCATCTGACGGTGCTCGAGAAGGCGGGGCTCGTGGCACGAGATCGGAGGGCGCAGTGGAACGACTGCTCGCTCGCGACTGCCAGCTTGGATGAGGCGGCCGCGTGGATCGAACAGCAGCGCGCTGACTGGATTGAACGGTTCGACCTGCTCGACGAGCATCTCAGGAACCGCCGTGAACACGGCCGCGCGACCGACAACCATAGCGAAGGAGAATAACGATGATCGACGCGTCCAAGGGCTTCACCCTCGTCCGAAGCGACCCCCGAGGAGATCTGGAAGGCGTGGACCGACCCAGACTCCGCAGCGCAGTGGTGGCATCCACGGGGAGCGAGCACACCTCGAGAAAAAGTAGAAATCGACGCACGGGTGGGTGGCCGCTACACGTACACGATGGTGAACGACGCCACCGGCGACAAGGTAATCACCGGCGGTGTATACCGCGAAGTCGCGCCGTTCGAGCGCCTCGTGTTCACCTGGGGCCACCCGAACGGCGACCCAGATGACACTCCAATCATTACCGTCACCCTCGAGCCGGTTCACGAAGGCACGCGCATGACATTCGATCTGCGCGGCGTCGACGGGAGCAAGGGCGATGGGTATTTCTACGACGGATGGCAGGAGGTGCTCTTTTCCCTGGGGGATTACCTGGGACAGTCCCAGATCGCCCGGTGAGGGATGCGGGTGAGATCACCGTGCAAAGGAGATGCAGCTGGATCCGAATGCGAGATCCTCGAGCTCGATCCCTATACACGAATCGTTTTCAACTGGGGTTTCGTCGGGCCGGATCGGCTCGACGGCCCCACCTTCGATTCGCGACGCACGCTCACGTTCACCGAAGAACGGGATGGCACAACAGCGTTGACGCTCGTCCACGAACACCTCGATGACCTCTACGCAGCGATGCCCGACGTCGCTGACAACGCCAGTCCAGGCTGGACCGATGTTCTCGACAAGCTCGCCACGCTCGTTGACGCCGGCTGGTGGGCACGCAACAAGAAGGAGTCGAATATGCGCACTCTGATCGTGACTGAATGGATGACACTCGACGGCGTCGTCCAGTCCCCCATCTACGCAAACGAAGACACCGAGGGCGGTTTCGCACACGACGGATGGCACGCGCAATATTTCGACGACGTGTCGATGAGCCGCGTCGTCGCGAGCGTGACGACGGCCGACAGCTACCTGCTCGGCCGCCGGACTTATGAAGTGTTCGCCGCCCACTGGCCACACGCATCCGCCGAGGAACAGACGCTAGCGCAACCGCTGAACTCACGTCCCAAGTACGTGGCCTCTACCACTCTCACCGAACCACTCGGGTGGCGGAACTCGACCCTGCTGCGCGGTGATCTCGGCACTTCGGTGCGCACTTTGAAGCAAACGGGGAACGGCGAACTGCTGGTGATCGGGAGCCCTGACCTCGTGCAAAGCCTACTCGAAGAGGACCTGGTCGATGAGTTCCGGCTGATGATCGACCCGCTACTTCTCGGCAGCGGCAAGCGACTCTTCCCCACTGACGGCCAGGCCAGGCCACTGCGACTCATCGAAAGCCAGCAAACATCCACGGGAGCGATTCTCGCAACGTACGTCCCGGCGCACGCCTGAGCGTTGCTCAAACGGGACAAGGTGACGCGGCCTCTGTAAGTCTGCCGTTTGCACCCAACCGACGGACGGATTCGACGGTTTGAGTCAACTCAAGTGATAAATACGCAAGAAATCTGCCTCAGGTTAGTTGCCCCAATCCGCTAGATTCCGGGGTTTTCGTGGGTCACCTTAGATGAGAGGACACCATGTCTGGGCCCACCTCCAAAGCCGCGACGGCCAGCAGATCGTCGGGCCGGTCAGTGCCTGGGGGCGACGGCGATCTCCTCGCCGTCGACGGCGAGAAACGGCGCGTGGCGGTCCATGATCAGCAGGTAGATGACGGCGGCCAGGATCGCGCCGACGAACCAGGAGAAGCCGGAGATGTAGGTGAACGCAGGGACGAGAGCCAGCACCAGGGCGACGATCGCAGCCGGTGTACCTGCGATGACAGCCTTCCGGTTGATGCCACGGGTGTACGCATACTCCCCGTCGGGGGACTCCGAGTACAGGTCCGGAATGTTGACCCTGCCCTTCCGGACCAGCCAGTAGTCGGCCATGATCACGCCGAACAGCGGCCCCAGGAGGGCACCCAGCCCGCCGAGGAAGTAGACGATGACCACGGGCGAGTTGTACAGGTTCCACGGCAGGATCACCAGGCCGATCGCCGCGGAGATGATGGCTGCCCTGCGGAAGTCCAGGGTCCGCGGAAAAAGATGGGCCAGCGTGTAGATGGGCGCCACGAAGTTGGCCATGAGATTCACGGCCACCGTCAGGATGATCAGGGCCAGGCAGGCCAGCACCAGCAGGAATGTGTTCGGGATGGCGTTGACGACGTCGGTGGGCGACTCGATGACCGTCCCGTCGATCTTGTACCGGGCGCCGGAGAGGACGACGACGATGGCGGCGAAGAATAGCATGTTGATAGGGATGCCGAAGAAGTTGCCGCGCACCACCGACCGCTCTGAGGGCGCGCCCCGGGTGAAGTCGCAGAAGTTCAGCACGAACGTCCCGTAGACGACCACCCATAGCGCCGCGGACTGGAAAATCCGCACCCACATCTCGGTGCCGGTCAGCGAATCGGCGGTGGACCAGGCGATGGACCCGCCGGCCTCCAACAACATCCAGACGGCCAGCGCGAGCATGGTGACCAGGATGATGGGGCCGGCGAAGGCCTCGTACTTGCGGATCATCTCCATGCCGAAGCTTACGATCACCGTCTGCACCGCCCACAGCGCAAGGAACGAGATCCAGCCCAGCGTCGAGAGTCCGAGGAACGAGTTCGTATCGAGCGGCGCCAGGGACGGCGCGAGGGCCAAGATGAGCACCCGGAGCACAACCGAGGCCAGGTAGGTCTGGATGCCGAACCAGGCCACGGCCACGGCGCCGCGGACGATGGCGGGGATGTTGGAGCCCCGGATGCCGAACGCGATCCGGCTCATGACCGGGAACGGCACACCCGTCCGCTCGCCCATGAACCCGGAGAGGTTCAGGAGCAGGAACAGCAGGACGGCGCCGAGCAGGAAGGCGAGCATGATCTGCCAGGCGCCCAGTCCCAGGGCGAACAGTCCCATGGCGAACACGTAGTTACCCAGCGAGTGCACGTCGTTCGCCCAGAGCGTGAAGATGCTGTAGGCGTGCCACGTGCGGCCCTTGCGCATGGTGGGCGCTAGGTCCTCGTTGTAGAGTCGGGGGCTCACGCCCGCAGGCATTTGGTCCGGGACCGCTGGCCCTCCCCTGGCGATCTCCTCGACCTCGGGGTCACCGGTGCCCCACGGCTCCGGGTCAATCAGATGCGGATGTCCGTGCTCGTCGCGCGAGCTGGGACCGTGCTGGTGGGACATGGTGCAGACCTCCGTGTGGCGGAAAAGAGCGTTGCCCGGGTTTGGGCTGGTGTTGGACGGGAACCGTGCTGCCGCTGCGGGAACGCCGACCTTGTCGGAGTGGCGCTCACGAACGCTGAATTTCGCATTGCGGAAAACAGCTTTCGTTTCGTGAAACAAATGTAGCTGTGGTGCAGGTCACAGTCAAGAGTTCCAGGCGTGCGGGGTTCGACTTCGCAGTGCGCCGTTCGCTGTCCCGGGGGTCGCTCAACTCTCCCCGCGCCGGATGAGCCTGCCCCGGGGTGAGTCGAAGTCCACCCCGCCCCGCAGATAGGTCTTGCGTACTTACCCGGCTTACCCGGACAGCGCCATGCCATTCCCGCCAGCCGGCTGCGTTTTGAGGTGCAGGTGGAAACGCCGCAGCTCATCCTGGGCCCCGGAGAACTTTGACGGAGGCCGTCGATATCCACGCAATGACTGGCTAGAGTCAGTGCAATCGTGATGTGCAGTTGGCGGCAGCTCAACCCAATCCGCCTTCACGTTCAGATCCATACGTTTGCATCCGCACTATGAAACTGAATGAACCCAGGAGAAAAACGCAATGACCTATACAGTGAACTGCTCCATCCTGCTGACGGAACTGCCGATCCTGGAGCGCGCCGCCGCAGCGAAGGCTGCCGGCTTTGACGCCGTCGAATTCTGGTGGCCCTTTGAAACTTCCGTCCCCGGCGACGCGGACGTCACCAAGTTTGAGCGCGCCGTGACCGACGCCGGAGTCCAGCTCACCGGCCTGAACTTTAACGCGGGCAACATGCCCGGCGGGGACCGGGGCCTGGTGTCCTGGCCTGCCCGCTCCGCAGAGTTCCTGGACAACATCGATGTTGTTGCCGGCATCGGCGAGCGTCTCGGCTGCAAGGCCTTCAATGCCCTCTACGGCAACCGGATCGACGGCGAGTCCGCAGAAAAACAGGACGCCATCGGCGCCGAAAACCTCGCGACCGCGGCCGCCGGCGTCGCCAGGATCGGCGGCACCGTCCTGCTCGAGCCGGTCAGCGGCGCCCCCAAGTACCCGCTTCTCACCGCCGCCGATGCTCTGAAAGTGATCGCCCGGGTCAGGGATGAATCCGGTGCGGGGAACATCCGGCTCCTCGCGGACTTCTACCATCTGGCGGTCAACGGGGACGACGTCGCGGCCGTCATCGAGAACCACGCCAAGGACTTCGGCCACATCCAGATCGCCGACAACCCCGGCCGCGGGGCTCCCGGAACCGGTGAGCTCCCCCTCGGCCAATGGATCACCCGCAGCCGCGAACTCGGCTACGGGGGCTACATCGGCCTCGAATACAAGGAACCGGCGGAAACCGCCTTCGCCTGGGCCCTCCCCGAACGCCCCGCCGCCCACTAACGACCCGCCAAACCCCACAGCTCCTGAGCTAACGGGACTTCAGTAAAGGAACCACAATGAGCAATGTTGCAGTCATCGGACTCGGAATCATGGGCCTGCCCATGGCCATCAACCTCGTCAAGGCCGGCCACACCGTCACCGGCTTCAACCGCAGCCAGGACCGGATCGACGCGCTCATCGCCGAAGGCGGCCAGGGCGCCACGAGCATCGCCGACGCCGTCACGGACGCCGACGTCGTCATCACCATGGTGCCGGACTCCCCGGACGTCGAGGGCGTAGTCGGCGGCCCGGACGGACTGTTCGCCAACGCCAAGCAGGGCACCTTGTGGATCGATGCCAGCAGCATCCGCCCGGACGTCGCCAAGCGCCTTGCCGGGGACGCCGCGGCGGCCGGGATCCGCGCCCTGGACGCTCCGGTGTCCGGCGGCGAGCAGGGTGCCATCGATGCCGCACTCTCCATCATGGTGGGCGGCGAGGCCACCGACTTCGAGGCAGCACAGCCGGTCCTGACCGCTGTCGGCAAGACCATCGTCCACGTCGGCCCGTCCGGCTCCGGCCAGACCGTCAAGGCAGCCAACCAGCTCATCGTGGCCGTCAACATCCAGGTCCTGGGCGAGGCCATCGCCTTCCTCGAGGCCTACGGCGTGGACACCGACGCCGCCCTCAAGGTCCTCGGCGGCGGGCTTGCCGGCTCCAAGGTCCTGGACCAGAAGGGCCAGAAGATGCTCGACCGCGACTTCGAGCCCGGCTTCCGCCTTGCCCTGCACCACAAGGACCTGGGCATCGTCACCTCCGCAGCCCGCGAAGCCAACGTCTCCATCCCCCTCGGCGCCATCGCAGCACAGCTCGTCGCCGCGACCGTCAACCAGGGCGACGGCGGACTGGACCACTCCGGACTCTTCAAGCAGGTTCTCCAACTTTCCGGCCGCAAGTAAGCTGACGGGCAGGCCAGCCAGCTGCCGGGAACAAGCTAACGCGCAGCCAAACACCCCTCGTCACAGGGCATTCAGAGCCCCGCGCCGGGCACCACAGCAGACTTTCAAGGAGCACAGAATGACCAAGATGCGCACCGTAGACGCTGCTACCGCCATCCTAGAAAAGGAGGGCGCCACCGAGGCGTTCGGCCTGCCAGGCGCGGCGATCAACCCCTTCTACTCGGCCATGCGGGAGCACGGCGGCATCCGCCACACCCTCGCCCGGCACGTGGAAGGCGCCAGCCACATGGCTGACGGCTACTCCCGGGCCAAGGACGGCAACATCGGCATCTGCGTCGGCACCTCCGGCCCCGCCGGCACCGACATGATCACCGGACTGTACGCCGCCTGGGCGGACTCCATCCCGATGCTCTGCATCACCGGCCAGGCTCCCGTGGCCAAGCTGCACAAGGAAGACTTCCAGGCCGTGGACATCGAAACCATCGCCAAGCCGGTCACCAAGATGGCCATGACCATCCTGGAACCGGGCCAGGTTCCGGGCGCCTTCCAGAAGGCCTTCCAGCTGATGCGCTCCGGCCGCCCCGGCCCCGTGCTGCTGGACCTGCCGTTCGACGTGCAGATGGCCGAGATCGAATTCGACATCGACACCTACGAGCCGCTGGCCGTCGAAAAGCCCAAGGCCAGCCGCAAGCAGCTGGAAAAGGCCCTGGACATGCTGACCGCCGCCCAGCACCCGCTGATCGTCGCCGGCGGCGGCATCATCAACGCCGGCGCCTCCGCGCAGCTGGTGGAGCTCGCCGAGCTGCTGAACGTCCCGGTCATCCCGACCCTGATGGGCTGGGGCGCCATCGCGGATGACCACCCGCTGATGGCCGGCATGGTGGGCCTGCAGACCTCGCACCGCTACGGCAACGAGACCATGCTGGCCGCGGACTTCGTGATCGGGATCGGCAACCGCTGGGCCAACCGCCACACCGGCGGACTGGACACCTACACGGCCGGCCGCACGTTCGTGCACATCGACATCGAACCCACCCAGATCGGCCGGGTTTTCTCCCCGGACCTGGGCATCGCCTCCGACGCCGGCGCTGCGCTGGACGGGTTGGTTGAACTGGCCCGCGAGCGGCAGAGCGCCGGTTCCCTGCCGGACTACTCCGGCTGGGTCGCCGAATGCGCCAAGCGCAAGGGTTCCCTGCAGCGCAAGACCCACTTCGAGAACATCCCCATCAAGCCGCAGCGCGTGTACGAGGAAATGAACCGCTCCTTCGGGCAGGACACCACCTACGTGTCCACGATCGGCCTGTCCCAGATCGCCGGCGCCCAGCTGCTGCACGTCTTCGGCCCGCGGAAGTGGATCAACGCCGGCCAGGCCGGCCCGCTGGGCTGGACCGGTCCGGCCGCGCTGGGCGTGGTCCGCGGCAAGCCGGACGAGACCGTTGTTGCCCTGTCCGGTGACTACGATTTCCAGTTCATGATCGAGGAACTGGCCGTCGGCGCACAGTTCAACCTGCCCTACATCCACGTGGTGGTGAACAACTCCTATCTGGGCCTGATCCGGCAGTCCCAGCGCGGCTTCAAGATGGAACAGAACGTGTCCCTGGCCTTCGAGAACATCAACTCCCCCGAGACCAACGGCTACGGCGTGGACCACATCAAGGTCGCCGAAGGCCTGGGCTGCAAGGCCCTCCGCGTGGAGGACCCCAACGACCTGCCCGCAGCGTTCGACACGGCCAAGGCGCTCATGGGCGAGTTCAACGTACCCGTCGTGGTGGAAGTGATCCTGGAAAAAATCACCAACATCTCCATGGGCACCGAAATCAACGCCGTAACCGAGTTCGAGGACCTGGCCGAACACGGCGAGGACGCCCCCACAGCGATCATCGCGCTGCTGGACTAGTCCATTTCTAGGAGGCTCCGGAATGCGCGTTGTCATTGCCCCCGACAAGTTCAAGGGCTCACTCTCCGCCCCGAACGTTGCCTGGCACTTGGAAGCCGGGCTGCAGGCTGGCTACGCGGTCCACACCGAAGTCCCGACCGGCACCGATCTCGAGGTAATCCGGATTCCCGTGGCCGACAGCGGCGAGGGCACCCTCGACGCCGCCGTCGGCTCCGGCTTCACCCGCCGCAGCGCTGTGGTCAGCGGACCCACCGGGCAGCCGCTCCGGGCCGAGTTCGCGGTCCGCGGACGCGAAGCCGTGATTGAAATGGCCGCCGCGTCCGGGCTCGCCGTCCTCCCGGGCGGCGGCCCGGACTCCACAAGCGCCAACAGAGCCACCAGCCTGGGCACCGGGGAACTGATCCGGGCAGCACTCGACGCCGGCTGCCGCCAGATCATCCTGGGCATCGGCGGCAGCGCAAACACTGACGGCGGCGCAGGAGTCCTCCAGGGACTCGGCGCCAAACTCCTCGACGCCGACGGACGGGACGTCAGCACGCTGGACAACGCCCTGGCCAACTTCGTGCAGGTCCTCGCCAACGAAATCGGCCCCCGCGCGGTGAAAGCCGCGGACGCGCCGGGAGCCGGAGCGGCCGGCGGTGTTGGCTACGCTGCCATCGCGGTGCTGGCCGCGACGCGCAGGCCGGGCATCGACGTCGTACTTGAATTCACCGAACTGGCGGACCGGCTGGCGGGCGCGGACTTGGTGATCACCGGGGAAGGCAGCCTGGACGAACAAAGCCTCCTCGGCAAGACACCCATGGGCGTTGCCCGGGCGGCCGCCCGGGCGAACATTCCGGTGATCGCCGTTTGCGGGCGCACTACACTGAGCCGCAAACGGCTCAGCGAATCCGGCTTCGCCCAGGTCTATGCCTTGACGGATCTGGAAGCCGATGTAGACAAATGTATAGCCGAAGCAGGACCGCTTCTCGAATTATTGGGCAAAAATACTGCAACACGATGGTCAGTTTCAGACGAAGACGCCTGAATCCGAAGACTAGGAGAATCTCCATGATTGAAGAACCAACGACATCGATTCAAACCGGCGCACGTTATGATCTGGTCATCCGCGGCCAGCGCGTCCTCACCACCGCCGGCATCGCCGCGCGTGAAGTGGGCGTGCGGGACGGCGTGATCGTGGCCATCGAGCCCCTAGGCAACAGACTCACCGGCACCGAGGTCATAGAACTCGCGGACGACGAAACCCTGATCCCGGGCCTGGTGGACACCCACGTCCACGTCAACGAACCAGGCCGCACCGAATGGGAGGGCTTCGCCTCCGCCACCCGGGCCGCCGCAGCCGGCGGCGTTACCACCATCATCGACATGCCGCTGAACAGCATCCCGCCCACCACCACCGTTCAGGCGCTGGATCTCAAGCGCGGCGTGGCCCGCGATCAGGCGTTCGTCGATGTGGGGTTCTGGGGCGGAGCGATCCCGGGAAATACCGGAGATCTGCGCGGTCTGCACGATGAGGGCGTATTCGGCTTCAAGTGCTTCCTGCTGCACTCCGGCGTGGACGAGTTCCCGCACCTGGACGCCGAGGAAATGGAAAAGGACATGGCCGAGCTCAAGTCCTTCGACTCGCTCATGATCGTCCACGCCGAGGACTCGCGCGCCATCGACCGCGCCCCCTCCGCCGGGGGCGATCACTACGACAGGTTCCTGGCCTCCCGCCCCCGCGGCGCCGAGAACAAGGCCATCGCCGAGGTCATCGAACGCGCCCGCTGGACCGGCGCCCGTGCCCACATCCTGCACCTCAGCTCCTCCGACGCCCTGCCCATGATCGCCACCGCCAAGCGCGACGGCGTCCACCTCACCGTGGAAACCTGCCCGCACTACCTCACGCTCATGGCCGAGGAAATCCCCAACGGCGCCACCGCCTACAAGTGCTGCCCGCCCATCCGCGAGGCCTCCAACCGGGAACTGCTGTGGAAGGGACTCCAGGACGGGACCATCGACTGCATCGTCTCGGACCACTCCCCCAGCACCCTTGACCTGAAGGACCTGGAAAACGGCGACTTCGCCGTCGCCTGGGGCGGCGTCTCCTCGCTCCAGCTGGGCCTGTCCCTGATCTGGACCGAGGCCCGGCACCGCGGCATCCCGCTGGAGCAGGTACTGGAGTGGATGTCCACCCGGCCGGCGCAACTGGCGCGGCTGGTGCGTAAGGGCCAGCTGGCCTTGGGCTACGACGCGGACTTCTCGGTCTTTGCGCCGGACGAGGCCTACGTGGTGGACGTCTCCAAGCTCAAGCACAAAAACCCCATCACGCCCTACGACGGCAAAGCCCTCTCCGGTGTGGTCCGCAAAACCTACCTGCGCGGCACCATCGTGGACGGCAAAACGCCCACCGGCAAACTCCTGCGCCGGGGCCAGAGCTAACGCACCCAACTCGGGCTTGCCGGATGGGCCTTGCTCCGACCGCGCCCAGCACGCGCTCGGATCCTGTCGCGTTCATAGGCAACGACCTCAGACCACCCTGAACTGACAGGTCAACTGAGACAGAGGGAAGAGTCCCGTAGTGTCCTGTCTCATCTAAGTTGAAGCACAAAAACCGCGGAATCTAGCGGGTTGCGCCAACTAATGGTTGGCACATTTGGCCCGGTTGTCTCACTCTAGTTGACGCAAATCGGAGAATCCGGCGTCAGCCGGGGTACCAAGCGATCTAGCTGCCTATGATCGGGCTTCGGGACTGTCCCGTAAGGGAACCTTGTACGGGACAGCCCGCAGTGCCCGGTATGCGATCGCTAGCCGGGCGTTCCGTCGCGCTCGCTTCTTCGGGCGAGGAGCTGGAGTTGCCGTGCGTGCACGCCGCCCACCCAGTCCCAGCCGGGCATGGCCGACGGGCCGACCCGCGGGTCGCTGGGAACATGGGCGTCACGCAAGGCGTGCACGTACGCCCGATCCTGGTCGATCCGTGCGCGTACCTGATCAGCTCCTCCGATGGACCCGTGGCCGGGGACCAGGACATCGACGTCGCCCGCCACGCCCTCGAGCAGCCGCAGCGCGGCGAGGTAGTCCTCGATCGGGTCAGCGGTGTCGTTCAAGTCGAGCATCGGAATCAAGACATCAGAAAGCATGTCGCCGGCGACGAGAACCCCGCGTTCCTCAATCAACAGCGCCGCATGACCCGGGGCATGCGCTTGATGCTCGACAATCCGGACATGAGGGCCATCCCAAGGAATCTGCGCCATCTCGGCGGGCAGGCCGGTAATGAGGCCGAGCAGGTCCAGTGGTACCTGCTCGGGGATGCCGAGCCGGCGTGAATCGAGCCCGTCCGACAGCCGATCCCGGGCAGTAGCCGCGGAGCGCGCGGTGCCGTAACGGGGCGCCGCGCCGAGCCCGGCGTGCCAGAGCAGGTGATCCCAATGAGGATGCGTCGAGAAGCCTGCCACAACGGTCTGGCCCGAATCGGACAGGTCGTTCGCGAGGCAGGCCATTTCGTAGCCGTGCACCCCGGGGTCGATGAGCAACACGCCAGCCCGGCCTTGCACGACAACGGCGTTGCTCTGGCAGAACTCGCTCTCGTGGATCAGCACACCCTCCGCGACCTGCCTCAGCACGGGGCTCCTTCCGCTTGTCGAGACTGTAGTACCTGGCGGTGGTGCGTCAACTATCTTGAGACGAACCACTTGAATGCTTCATCTATCTTGAGACGAAGTGCCCTAATGCTTCAACTAAGTTGAGATTGCGTCACTTTAGATGAGACAGGACACGTAGGCTGACCGATTCAATGAGAAAACTGACAACTATGTTGAGACCGGACATGCAAGACGGCGTACCCCAAGATTGGTTAAGCAACGCGACAGAACGCCGGTTGTCGGCGTTATGAAATCTGCCAAATACGGCTGATGGTGCTTCAAATTCTCCGGATCCTTGTACCGTGTCCCGGCTCAACTGCTCAACCGCCCACTTCCGCCGCTCCGGCTGCAGAGAGTACAGCCTGCGCGCCTGGGCGGATTCGCATCGGCTACGACGGTTTTCCCAACATCACGCGTGAGCTGATGGCGCGGGGTGGGACGAGAATGACATCATCATGATCCTGCGCGGAAATTTCATCGACCTCTATTCGGGTAGTGGGTTGAGCCGGGAAGCCGGCAGGTCAGCCGCAACGAAGGAGTTCCAATGCCAGACATTTTGACCTCCCGGTTCCTGTTGGGTCCGGGACCGAGCAACTGCTACCCGGAAGTGACCGCCGCGTTGGCGCATCCGGTGATTGGGCACCTGGATCCGGTCTTCTTCGAACGGCTGGACAACACCTGCGAGGGCCTCCGCACGGTCTGGGGGACTAAGAATGCCTGCACGCTGCCATTGAGCGCCACCGGTTCCGGCGGTATGGAGGCGGCTTTCGTGAACACAGTGGTTGACGGCGATGTGGCAGTGATCGCCGTCAACGGCCTGTTCGGTGAGCGCATGTGTGAGGTGGCCCGCCGCTGCGGCGCGACCGTGGTTCGTGTAGACCATGACTGGGGCACGCCCATCGACGTCGAACGCGTTCTGACGGCTCACCCGCGACCGAAGGTGATTGCGGCCGTCCACGCCGAAACCTCAACTGGAGTACTGTCCGACGTCGCATCGCTCGGGCAGAACAAGGGAGATGCGCTGCCAATAGTAGACGCCGTGACGTCCATCGGCGGGCTGGAACTCCTTGCGGACGACTGGGGAATCGACGTCGGCTACGCCTGCACTCAGAAATGCCTCGGCGTGCCGCCGGGGTTATCGCCCTTCACAGTGTCGGGTAGAGCCTTCGAGCGAAGGATTGAGAATCCCCGCTCCTGGTACTTGGATATCGGTCTGCTGGGCGGTTACGTTGGGGCCGCCAGCGGCAGCGGTCGGACCTACCATCACACGGCGCCGGTTACCATGATCGCCGGTCTCGAGGCGGGCTTGCGCAGGATCCTGGCCGAGGGAATGGATGCGGTCCAGGCGCGCCACCGCGCGGCAGGGGCTGCGTTGCAGGCGGGGCTCCAGGAGATGGGTCTTGAGCTGTTCGCGGCCGAGGGCCACCGGCTGCCCAGCCTTACCACCGTCAAGGTCCCATACGGTGTCGACTCAGCGGCCGTACGGCGTTATCTTCTGGAGCATTTCAGCATCGAGATTGGCTCTGGGGCGGGCAGCTATGCTTCCAGCGTCTGGCGGATCGGAATGATGGGCCCCAACGCAAATGCCGCGTCAGTGACTCTGGTGCTGGGGGCTCTCAAGGAAGCCATCGCCTCTGCAGCCAAAGACTCTCCGAGAAAACACTGATTCGAGCGCCTCTTTACACCGGCACCAACAGCTGTGAGGTGAATGCCGGGGCGCCGGTATCCGGCGTGCAGCTCGGCTCGGCCGACGCCACGACAGGTTGGCAGGCCGCCCCGACCGTCACACGAGCGGCACCGCCTGCCATCGATGCACCCTCAGCAGGGACGCGGGCATGTATGTGGAAATCTACACAACCCACGAACGTGTCATCTGCCCCCGCCACGGGCTAGGGATCGGCACGGCGCCCACGGCTTCTTGGACCAGTTCTCGATGATGGCCTGTCCGGACATCACCACAGGAACCTCATCTCCCGGCATGGCCACTCCCGCGTTCGCAGGGCATTCCACACGTCCAGCGTCATCAACTGGCGCTGGTACGACCAGTTCAACCACTTCACCCACGCCATGGAAATCTACGACGCACCGGCGGCGGACCAGCCGCGGCATGGCCAAGCCAGGCCATTGTTGCCGCCTCAAGACTTTCCGACGATGTCGAATCTTCGACGTCTCTTAGTTGCGGAACAGCGTCCAAGGATCCGTCGGGTGGGGGCCGGCCTACTCCGGGACCACCAGCGCCGGGGTGTCCTTGCGCAGCGTTTCGCCCCGGAAGAAGCCCGGCCGGCGCAAGTACGTGATGGCCATGACCACCAGGCCCAACGCCAGCAGACCAATCCCGATCAGGAACACCAGCCCGATCCCGAACAGCTCAGAGCCGCTGCCGAACTCCGGGCTCCAGCTGTCCACCGCGGTCTGGATGAAGACCACAGTGAGGACCAGGCCCCCGAGCACCGGGAAGAGCATCCGCATGAAGAAGTTCCGGACGCTGGCAAAAAGGCTGTGCCGGAAGTACCAAGTGCAGGCGAAGGCCGTCATCGCGTAGTAGAAGCAGATCATCAGTCCCAGCGCCAGGATGGTGTCATTGAGCACGTTCTCGCTGGCCACCTTCATGATCGCGTAGAAGCCGCCGGAGATGGCGCCGGCCATGATGGTTGCGTAACCAGGGGAGCCGAACTTCTTGCTCACCGTCGCAAAGCGCGGCGGCAGTGCGCCGTAGTGGCCCATGGCCAGCAGACTGCGGGCCGGGGAAGCCATGGTGGACTGTAGCGAGGACGCCGTGCCGGCGAGCACCGCTAGGGACATCAGGATGGCCAGCGGACCCATCACCGGCGAGGCGAGGGCAGCGAAGGCGTTCGACTGGTTGTCCGGGTTGTTCAGGCCGATGCCGGTCCCGCCCACACCGGCCACCATCATGGTGGCCACAATTACGGCGATATACAGGCCCAGGACAGCGACTGCCGTCGTCGTCCCAGCCTTGCCTGCTGTGCCCTTGCCGCCCTTGGTCTCCTCATTGACCGTCAGGCACACGTCCCAGCCCCAGTACACGAAGACCGCCAGCGACATGCCGGCGGCAAACTGGTCGAACCCGGAGATCTTGGCCGGATTGAACCAGTCCCAGCTGAAGCCGATGGCCGTGGGGGTGTCGCCAGAGACCGCGTGAGTGAGGGCCATGACAATGAACAGGCCCAGCACCAGCACCTGGAAGCCCACCATGGAGTACTGCACCAGCTTGGTCGCGTGCAGGCCGCGGTAGCTGACCCAGACCGCCAGCGCCACGAAGGCCAGACACGTGGCGATGTTCAGCGCCTTGTTGCCGGTCAGGTCAGCCAGCGCGGGATCGTTGAACACCTGGGCCAGGAAGAGGTAGAAGAAGTCCACCGCGACGCCGGCCAGGTTGGAGAGCACAATGATGTTCGCCGCCAGCAGTCCCCAGCCGCCCATCCAGCCGAGGAACGGGCCGAAGGCCTTGGTGGTCCAGGTGAAGGTGGTGCCGCTGTCCGGTGAATCGGCGTTCAGTTCGCGGTAGGCGAAGGCCACCAGGATCATGGGGATGAACGCGACGATGAAGATGGCCGGCAGCTGCAGGCCGACAGCGTTGACGGTTGGGCCCAGGGAGCTGGTCAGGCTGTAGGCGGGCGCCACCGAGGAGATGCCCAGGACGACGACGGCGAGCAGACCCAGTTGGCCACCCTTGAGTCCCTTCCCTGTGATGCCGTGTTTGGTGTCGGCCGGGTCGTGCGGCTCGGGCTGATGGTGGCGCCCCGCCGGAGCACGCCGGTCCGGCGTGAACTGGTCCGCGACGGGAGCGTCCCGCGGCTGATCTTGGCTGGTCATTCGACTCATGATCGGGCCTTTCTAGGCAGGCGGTGAATCCAGCAGCGGTTCCTGCTGGGTGGTACAGCGGATGCCTCCGCCGCGGGCAAATAGTTTGCATTCGTCCATACGGACTGCGCGGCGGCCCGGCTGGGCTCGGCGGGAATGGCAAGTACCTGTCATCCTTTGGATCTTCGAAGCTGCAGGCGATGACGTCCTTGGTGACGACGAGGTGGTTAATGAGCTGTAGTCCACATATCCTTCCTCGTCCCCTCGGGCGGCCCGGGGTCCAGCGCGGCCGCGTCCGGGATCCAGCAGATGGACCCGATTCCCGGACCTGGGCACGTTATCGGCGGATCCAGTTTTGTCAGTTCAAGTGTGAGGACTAGGTGAGTTGTGGATCACAAAATGAATGGAATTCATTTAGTATGGGGTCTGCACCAACACCTACGCAAGGGGGAAACCAACATTATTCATATTTTGCGGTGAAGGTCCCGGCTCCGCCTACCCAGAAGCCGGATGGCCTGGGAGTTCAGGACGTGGTCTTCAGGCCGAGATGAGTTCCCTGTAGCCGCCACTGACGGCACGGCCCCTATTCCCTGTGAAATGGCGGCAACAGCCAGATGGATGGCGCCCGCCGGCAGCCGGGAGGGGCTCGACGGTTGGCGGAGCGCCATGTGCTTCGAGGAGATGGTCGTGCTGGCCCTGTAGCGGCTGCGCCCCGGCGCCCACCCGGCCGACGGTCCGCCGCGGCCGCGTCTGGGCCTCTGTAGGTGTCTTACCCACGGAGGCCGAGGTGTATTGCGATCGGGGCTGGTCGCGGCTGCCCACCGGGCCCTTCGATTAGCTGGCCGTTTCTTTAGGGGCAGTCCTAAGTCCGTACAGGTCAGAGAGGTGACTGATTTCCCATGAATGGCCAGGCCCGTGTGTTGGTCCTTGCCGTAGCGGTGCAGTCCGCCGAGGTCGTAGCTGGCGGCGTAGGCGCCGCGGGTCCATTCCTCCGAGGGGCGGCGCGCTGTACACGGCGTGCACCTTGATGACCAGGCCGAGCGACTGGTGCTGGTGCATCTGGTGCTGGCGGCGCGGCAGCGGCGGGTTGAAGAAACGCGCGAGTACAGATTGGGCGGCACGGCCATGATCCCGAAGCGGGCGTTCACGGTGGCCCGCTCGGCAACAGCGGTGACGCGGTGGCCGCCGTCCGCATCTTCCTCCCCTTTGATGGTGCGCCCCGGGCTATTTAGGACGACGTCGTCCCCCAGTTCCGCTGCCCGCAGCAGGGAGACCTGCTGCATGCCGCCGACAACCCGCTTGTCCAGGATGAAGTCCTCATCGGTCAGGTGGGTGAAGGATCCTGCGGACGCCGCCATCAGCACCGCCTGCAGGGCGGAGAAGGCGTGGGCGGGCTTGGTGAGGATGCCGCCGGCGATGAAGAGGCCGATGTTGTTGCAGGCTTCCTCGTCCGGGGAGTGCTGGCGCAGCCAGTGGTGGAAGGAGATGGTGTCCAGCTCGCGGGCCTTCGGGTGTGCCCACGGTTCGGTGGGCCCCATCTTGGCGGCCCAGGCGTCAAGCAGTCCGGTGAGCTTGTCCATTTCTGCGGCGGTTGTCTCGCTGGCCGGGAAGGTCTCGCCGGTGTACAGCGTGCGCTTTCCGTCGGCGCCGATGTAGACGGACTGGCCGTCGCGGTATCGCGAGTAGGTCTGCAGGCCGAGCTCGCCCAGGAGCGCCAGCAGGGCGGTCTGGTCCGGGGAAACCCACTGGCCGCCGATTTCGAGCATGGCGCCGTCAATGGTGTCGGTCCAGGTCCGGCCGCCGACACGGACCCGCGCCTCCACTACGGCCACACTCAGGCCGGCTTTCTTCAGTTCGCGGGCGGCAGTGAGCCCCGCGGGGCCTGCTCCGACGATGACGACGTCGCGGTCAAGTTCCAGCATGATGTCCTCTCTCTGTGGCCGCCGAGTGAGGCGGACCGCTAAATGAACGCTATTCATTTACGAGAACTATGGCTGTTTGCCGGAGTGCCGGAAGATGCTGATGGAATACTGATGGAGACCGCTCGCAGAAAGGCCAGCCATGCCGGCACCACCCGTCGCTTCCGGAAGCTCCACCCTCGGTAACACTCTGGGAGGCCCTGCCCCGGCGAACGCCGCCCAGCGGGACGACGCCGCCGAGCGGGTGCCGAAAGCCGAGCGGGTGCCGAAAGCCGAGGCCGGGGGGAAACGCCGCGCGGGCCGGCCAATGGCGGCGGTCCTTGACAAGGCGGGCATCACCGCCGCCGCACTGCAGCTCATTGAAAGGAAGGGCTATGACGGTCTCACGATGGCCGCGCTGGCCCGCTCACTGAATGTGGCGCCGTCGGCCCTTTATAACCATGTGGAATCCAAACGCGACGTGCTACTCCTCGTGGAGGACCACCTCACCGCACTAGTTGATGTCTCAGCCTTCGGCTCCGGGCCCTGGGAGGAAGCTGTGCGGAAATGGGCGTGGAGCTACCGCGACGTGTTTTCGCGGCACACCCCGCTGATTCCGGTCATCGCCGTACTGCCCGTAACCGACGCCCCGCAAACACTCGCGATGTACGAGACCGTTAGCGCAGGCTTCCGCGAGGCAGGCTTCCCGGCAGGGCGGATCGTCTCCTCCATCGTGGCACTGGAGTCGTTCATCTTCGGCTCGGCCTACGACGTGACCGCGCCCGCGGACATCTTTGACTCCGGCTCCATGGCAGAGGCGACCCCAAGCTTCACCGGCGCGGTGCGCAGCCTGGCCACGCAGGGCCACGAGAATCCGGCCAATGTGGCGTTCACTCTCGGGCTCGAGGCGCTGATCTCTGGACTCGGGGCACTGCGGCAGTAACCTGCGGGAAGAGGGGGCAGCGCGGTCATCTCCGTTCTTGGGTGTCGGTCAGACATGCTGACCCAGGGTCGGGAAACCGCCGATAAGCTCAAATACACCAGCGACTCCTCACGTGGTTCGAGAACCTGTCCCGTTCATGAAGACCTCGAAAATGTTCAAACTTTGCGAATTCGTCCCCTGTGCCCCCGTATAGGCCCTGCTCTGGACGCGGCCCTGCAGACATGCGCGGCGTCAAAAAAGTGCCCCTGCCGCTATGCCTCGTCCTCCAGTCGTACCTGATGTGCGGCGTTTCTGTACACACTCCGATTGACAATCCTATGGTCCTCAACCAATAATGAATGCTATTCATTTACTGTGACGCTGCTCTCATGACGGTACCCGCAAACGGCGTCGCGGTCTTTCCGTCAGAGCCAGAGCCCCATCAACGGCGACAATGCGTTGGCTGCAAGGCACGCCAACGCCCCGGGGACAGGCATCATCGTGCTTGTCCTAGCACTGAAAACCTACGTATCGCTCCAAGAAAGGCGACATCATGAACGGCGGCACAGAGCACGAGTGGAACAACCTGATCGGCCGGCCGGTGCAGGTGTGGAAGAACGGGCACCTCATCCGGACCGGCCACGTGGACGACGTCGCCCAGGCTGCCGGTGCCCTCTGGCTCGAAGGCCACGGCGTGGAAGGGCGGGCGCTCTATCAAAAAGCGGACGGCTATTCTGCCAAACCGGTATGCGAGGCGGCGCCGTGAACCTCTTAGCCGATGCCGAAACCACGCTGAGCATTGATGTCGTGGCCCAGGATCGGGAGTCGATGGACCGCGGCCTCAATGCCGCCGTGGAACAAATGACGGAAGTCGCGGTCCGGCTTGCCACCCATGGCATCCTGGTGACCCGCCTCGATAACAGGCTCTTCCGCGTCGGGCTGAGCGAGCTCGTCCCCTTCGGCTACACGGAACAGCGCGACTGCCGAACGTGATTCTCCGACATTCTGCGGTGCACCGCCGCTTCGACGGCACTGGCGTGCAGTTCGCCCAATGAGACGGCCAAGGCGGCTAAGGCAGAAGGGCGTCAGCCCTGGGAAGAACGCTGCTGCCGCAGCGAACCGCGCGCGGCGCCCACCATGCCTTCGACAGCGCGGGCCAGGTGCGTGCCGCGGTCGTTGACGCCGTCCCAGCGCACCAGCGACTGGGCGTTCAGCCCGTCGATCATCCCCAGGATCTGCCAGGCGACGGACGCGGAGTCTGAAGTCTCGAACTCCCCGGCCGCAACGCCAGCCTCGACGACGCCCTGCAGCACCCCCTGCCATGCATCCATTCGCTCACGGCGAGGGCCTCGTTCCGGCGCCCCAGAGTCCACGCATCCACCCAGATCGCCGTTACGTCGAGGCGGCTGCCGTCCAGCAGGCCTGACTCTTGGCGAGGACGCCGGTTCGGCTGAGGAAGCTACAGGGCCTGGACCGCCGTCGCACTCGCGGTTGCCGAGTTCGAGCCAGTCACTATGGTGGTCGACCCGACCGAGCGGCAGCGCGCCCGCCGACTGCTCGGCAGCGGCATCGAGCAGCGCGTCGAGGCGGAGCTGGCACGCACCATCGGTGCCAGCAAGACCGTTTGGGTGCCCCGTGGCCTGACCCGCGACTACGAGGACCTGGGCACCCGCGGCCACATCGACATGGTGGCCACGCTGTCCTCCCCCGGCCGAGTCCTGCTGCATACCCAGACCAATCCCGAGCATCCCGATTACGAGGTCAGCCGCACGCTGCACGCGTTCTTCGAAACCCAGACGGACGCCGCAGGCAGGCCCTTCGAAATTGTCCAGCTGTCGGCGCCGGAGACACTTCGCGACGAGGAAGGCTACGTGGATTGGAGCTACGTCAACCATCTTGTGGTCAACGGCGGTGTGATCGCCTGCGGCTACGGCGAAGCGCGGGCGGACGCGATGGCCGCGGAAATCCTCGGGGAGGCCTACCCTGGCCGCCGAGTGGTCACCGTGGACGCCCGCCCGATTCTGGCCCGTGGTGGGGGAATCCACTGCATCACCCAGCAGCAGCCCAAGCTCGAGCCGATGGTGGCGTGATGGCCGGTTTCGACGTCGTCGAGGCGTCCATCGCCCAGCTGCGATCCACCTTGGAGTCCGGACAAGTCAGCAGTGAGGAACTCACACAGGCCCACATTGAGCGCATCGAAGCCTACGACAGCAACGGCGTTAAGCTGAACGCGCTCGTCGTCATGAACCCCGATGCCTTGGCGGACGCCCGGGCTTCTGACGAGCGCCGGGCCAGGGGCACGACGCTCGGCCCGCTGGACGGCATCCCGTACACGGCCAAGGACAGCTATCTGGCGAAGGGCCTCACCGCCGCCGCCGGTTCTCCCGCCTTCGAGCACCTCGTGGCACACCGCGACGCGTTCACCATTGAACGCCTGCGGGCGTCAGGCGCGGTGCTGATCGGCCTCACGAACATGCCGCCCATGGCCAACGGCGGCATGCAGCGCGGGGTCTACGGCCGCGCCGAGAGCCCCTACAACGCCGATTTTCTCACCGCGGCCTTCGGCTCCGGCTCCTCCAACGGCTCGGGTAGCGCGACGGCGGCAAGCTTCGCGGCATTCGGCCTCGGGGAGGAGACGTGGTCCAGCGGGCGGGCACCGGCGTCGAACAACGCGTTGTGCGCGTACACGCCATCGCGCGGGGTCATCTCGGTGCGCGGCAACTGGCCGCTGGCGCCGACTATGGATGTGGTGGTGCCGCACACGCGTTCCATGGCGGACCTGCTGGAAGTGCTGGATGTGATAGTGGCGGACGACGCCGAAACGCGGGGCGACTTTTGGCAGGTGCAGCCGTGGGTTGAGATCCCGGCCGCTTCCTCGATCCGCCCGGCCTCCTACCCCGCGCTGGCGCCAGAAGATGCCGACGCCGCCCGGGCGGCTTTGAAGGGCAAGCGCTTGGGAGTGCCCCGCATGTACGTCAACGCCGATCCCGAAGCCGGCAGCAGCGAGAAGCCCGGTATCGGCGGATCCACCGGCCAGCGCATCCAAACCCGCGATTCGGTGATGGAACTGTGGGCTGCGGCACGGCGCGCCCTTGAGGCGGCCGGCGCCGAGGTTGTACTGGTCGATTTTCCTGTGGTTTCCAACTATGAAGGAGACCGCCCCGGCGCACCGACCATCGCCACGCGCGGCTTGGTGAGCCCGGAATACCTGCAGCGGGAAATCATGGATCTCTCGGCCTGGGCATGGGACGACTTCCTCGCGGCCAACGGCGACCCGGCGCTGAACAGCTTGGCTGCCGTTGATGGCGGAGATATCTCGCCCCGCCCGGAAGGCCTGGTACTCCTGTCAGTGTCCCTACCCGACAAGTAACTGACGGGTAACTTGCTGGGCTTCTGGAGCGGCGCTAGGGTTCCGAAATGGGCGTATCTGGGGATTCCTTGTCTGATGAGCTTGTCGTTTCGTGGACCTTGGTGGGCAATGACTGGGATTTGCTGGCCAATAAGTCAGGCGTGACGAGGCTGGGTTTTGCGCTCCTGCTGAAGTTCTTTGAATCGGATGCTTGCTTTCCTCGTGCTGCTTCCGATTTTTCTCCTGAGGTAGTTGCCTATGTCGGGGCGCAGGTTGAGGTGGATCCTGTGCTGTTCGATGCATACGAATGGTCTGGCCGGGCAATCGAACGTCACCGTGCTCAGATCCGGTCGGCGTTCGGTTTCAGGGAATTTTCCCGCGGTGATGAGGAGAAGGTTGCTGATGGGCTGGCCCGCGAGGTGTGCCCGGTTGAGCAGCGGCACGAACAGTTGCGCGAGGCCGTACTTGTCCGGTGCCGCTCCGAGCAGATTGAGCCGCCAGGGCGGATTGAGCGCATCATTGGTTCCGCCCGCGCAGCTTTCGAGAAGGAGTTCTGCGAGTCCACCGTCGCCCGTCTGGGTGCGGCGTGCGCGGCTCGGCTGGAGGGCCTGGCTGCTGACGGTGCCGATATCGCGTTGCTGGCAGAGCTGAAGTCTGACCCGGGCCAGGTGGGGTTGGAAACCCTGTTGAAGGAGGTCGGCAAGCTCGCCGCGATACGTGCGCTGGGGTTGCCTGCCGGGCTGTTCGCGCATACGCCGGACAAGCTTGTGGAGGCCTGGCGGTCCCGGGCGGCCCGGGCCTACCCCTCGGACCTGAGGGCGATGCCGGCACCTGTCCGCTTAACGCTGTTGGCAGCGTTGTGCTGGCAGCGGTCTTCGGAGATCACAGACGCCCTGGTCGACTTGCTGATCGCCTTGGTGTTGAAAATCAATACCCGGGCTGATCGGCGGGTCGAGCGCGAGCTGACGGAGGATCTGCGCCGGGTTCGGGGCAAGGAAGGGATCCTGTTCCGGATTGCCGAGGCCGCGATCGGCCACCCCGACGATACTGTCCGGGCTGCACTGTATCCGGTGGTCGGGGAAAAGACGTTGAGGGAACTGGTCCGTGAGGCCAAGGCCAACGAAGCCGCATTCCAGGGCCGGGTCCGAACTGTGTTGAGGAGTTCCTATTCCAACCATTACCGCCGGATGCTCCCTGCCCTGCTGGCGGCGTTGTCTTTTCGCTGTAACAACACGGCATACCGGCCTGTCATGCAGGCTCTGGAGCTGCTCAACCGCTACGCCGGTGTGGATGGGAAAGTCCGGTATTACGCCGACAACGCTTCCGTCCCGGGTGAAGGTGTCGTTCCCAAGGCCTGGCGTTCGGCGGTGGTCGATGAACGCGGCCGCATCGAACGTATTCCGTACGAACTGTGCGTGCTGGTAGCGCTGCGGGATGCAATCCGCCGCCGGGAAATCTTCGTCGATGGCGCCAGCAAATGGCGGAACCCGGAAGATGACGTGCCCCAGGACTTCGAGGCCAACCGTGAAGTTCACTACACCGCGCTACGCCAGCCGGTGGACTCAACGGAGTTCATCACTGACCTGCGCGAACGCATGGCGGCGGCGTTGGAACGCCTGGATTCTGCCCTGGTCAATGACACGGCGGGCGGGGTGAAAATCACCACCCGCCGCGGGGAGCCCTGGATCGGTGTGCCGAAAATTGAACCGCTCCCCGAACCGCAGAACCTCCAGGCCCTCAAGGACGAGGTCATCCGCCGCTGGGGGACCATGGATCTCCTCGACGTACTCAAAGACTCGGACTTCCTCGCGGACTTCACCGCGGAATTCACCTCTGTCGCCTCCCGGGAAATCCTTGACCGTGACACGCTGCGCCGCCGCCTGCTGCTGTGTCTCTTCGCCTTGGGGACAAACATGGGCATCAAAGCCATCGTGGACACCGGCGGCCACGGCGAAACTGAACGCGAGCTGCGGCACGTACGCCGGCACTTCATCACCCGTGACAACCTGCGCCGGGCCATCGCCAAACTCGTCAATGCCACCTTCGAAGCCCGTGATCCCGGCTGGTGGGGTACCGGGACCGCCTGTGCCTCGGATTCAAAGAAATTCGGGTCCTGGGAATCAAACCTCATGACTGAATGGCACAACCGTTACGGCGGACCCGGGGTGATGATCTACTGGCATGTCGAACGGCGCTCCACCTGCATCTACAGCCAGCTCAAAAACTGTTCATCCTCCGAGGTAGCGGCCATGATCGAAGGCCTGCTGAGGCACTGCACGGACGCGGACATCGAAGCGAACTACGTCGATACCCACGGAGCCTCCATCGTCGGCTTCGCCTTCACCGAGCTGCTGGGATTCAAACTCCTGCCGCGGCTGAAAAACATCGGCTCCATCCGCCTCTACCGCCCCGACGACACCACCGTCTACGGCGAGCTGGTCCCGGTGCTGACCCGGCCCATCCGGTGGGACCTGATTGCCCAGCAGTACGACCAGATGGTCAAATACGCAACCGCTCTCCGGCTCGGAACCGCCGAATCCGAATCAATCCTGCGCCGCTTCACCCGCGGAGGCCCCAAACACCCCACCTACCAGGGGCTGGAGGAACTCGGCCGCGCCGTGCGCACGATCTTCGCCTGCGACTACCTCGCTGACCCGGAACTACGCAGGGAAATCCACGGCGGACTGCAGGTCGTGGAGAACTGGAACAGCGGTAACACCGTCATCTTCTACGGCAAAGACGGCGACCTTACCGGCCCCGACCGCGAAAATGCAGAAGTATCCATGCTGACCCTGCACCTGCTGCAGTCGGCCCTCGTGCACGTCAACACCCTGCTGCTGCAAACCGTCCTGGAAGCACCGGAATTTCACGACAGCGTCGGCCCCCACGAACGCCGCGGGCTCTCCCCGCTGTTCTGGACCCACATCAACCCCTACGGCAAATTCCACCTCGACATGAACACCCGCCTCGACCTCACCCAAGACAACCAGGCGCAACAATCATGACCCTGAACCATGGCCTACACCACCGCCCTCACCCCCACCCAGATAGCCGCCCACCACGCCGCCGGGCAGCCCTGACGACGGTGCCGCTTCAGCGGTTCGCCTAACTGAGCAGTTCGGCCCGGGCCCTGAATCAGCGCCGTTGACGGGGCGGGGCAGACCAGCGCCTTTGCCGGGTACGACTCCAGAGACTGACCCTAACGCTCCCCGGGGCCCTCCGGAGCCCCGGCCCGGGGCACGGCACCCGAGGCCTGTCCTAAAGCGTTTCCCAGCCAACGGTTTCCGAACATCGGGCAACCAAGACACCCTGGCCGAAGGAGGTACTCGCTGTGGCCTCGAAGCGCAGCAGGGCGGCCCGGCACCCGGCCTCCCTCACCGCATCGGTGGCCCTGCTCAGAGCTTCCTCCCGGTCAGCGCCGTCCAGCGCAGAACGGATGTCGGCATTTCTGATTAACGGTGTATTCGATGTAGAACGGCATGGCTGAAGCATTCCACACACCCCGGAGGTAAAAACAGGCAGACGGCACCCGATGCTTAAAGCTGAGACCTGCTCCAACGGGGAAAGTTGGCCTGACGGCCGGAAGGCCGTTCCGGCGTCTATTTCGGTTTGCGGCCGCGCCGGCGTCTCGCTGCGAAGTAGGCCAGAGAGGCCATGGCGGCGAAGGCGAACACGGTGGCGGGAAGGTAGTTGGCAATCATCAGCATCCAGATGCCGCACAGCAGCAGCGCCGGCGGGAGGAGGATGGCCGTTGCCCAGAAAGTCTTGCTTTGGTGGCGGCCGTTTCCGTTCGTGTTTCCTTCGGCCGGAATTTCCTGGTTGTTGGGTTCAGAGTTCATGCAGGTGTTCTGGATCAGAGGGGCTTGGGAGGACGGGCCGCTGTGGCGGTGGGTGGGTGCTCTATGGCCAGGACCGAGATGTCGATGCGCCCGGGGGTGAGGCCGGTGTGGCTGATGGTCCGGGTGATCTGCTCCCGCACGGCCTGGGCGACGTTCAGGGCTGCGAAGGCGATATCGGTGGCGATGTCGAGCTGGACGTCGGCGATGCCGTTGTGGACGGTGACGAAGACGCCGTCGTGCCGGGCGGGAGTGGTACGGGTGTCTGTCCTGCGGAGATTTTGGATTGTTCCTTTTCCCAGGTGGGTGAGGAGGTTTTTCAGGGTCGGTTCGAGCCGGAGGACACCTGGTGTATCGAGGGCGGTGCGGGCAGCAAGGTCGGCAATGAGGTGGCTGCTGATCAGCCGGGCTTCGAGGGGATGCTCAGGCATCGTAGAAATCCTCCACGGTGATGTTGACGGCTCCGGCGTTGAGTCCGACGTGTGCTGTGATCATGCTGATGATCCGCTGACGCAGCAGCTCGGCGGTTCCGGGGATGTCGGTGTCGGAGGCCACGGCGATTCGAAGGTTCACCGAGATGTCGGCGGTCCCGGCCGGGCGGGTGTCGTCCGCGGTATCCGGGTCAGGATGGACGCGGCAGCGACGGGCCCGTACTCCCGCAAGGGCATCGGCGCCGAACCAGATGACTGAAGTGATGGCTTGTTCGCTGATCGTGATGCCCCCCTGGCCAGACCGGTAGACGGGGAGCCGGTTGCCCCTTCGGACTTCGGCGCGGGCCAGGTTCATGATGGCGTCCTTGACGGCGTGATGGGGCTGCAGGGAGGGGTCTTCTGCATCGTTGTCCCGAAGCGTGCGGGCGGCCTCCGCGAGCTTTGCCAGGCTGGCCCGTGCCGTCCGGCACTGGGCGCAGCCGTTTTCATGGGCGGTGGGGGGCTGGCTGATGGTTGCCCAGACCTCGTCGATGCTGCGGCCACAGCCCAGGCGGGGGATGGTTTCGTCTATTGCCATTGACTCATCCTTTCCGCGAGTTGTGCGCGTGCTCTGGCGAGGCGGCCTCTGACCGTCTGTTCACTGACCTTCAGCGTTGCGGCTATTTCAGCGTAGCTGCGTTCGTGGATTTCCCGCAGGAGCCAGCAGGCGCGCTGCCCTGGCGGGAGGGTTAGCAGCGCTGTGGCCAGGCCGTCGATCTCGCAGGAGATTTCCGCTTCGCGGGCGGGATCGCCTCCGGCTCCCGGTCCGGTGAAGGAATCCGCGGTTGCTTGCAGAGTTACCGGTTCCTGGACGACCTCCGCCTGACTGGACCGTCGACGCAGACTGTCCAGGCAGCGGTTGGTGGCCATCTGGTAAAGCCACCCGCTGAAAGCCTGCACGCTTGTCAGCAGCGGCAGCTTTCTCCAGCAGGCCACCAGGGTGTCCTGCACGACGTCTTCGGCCTCTCCCCGGTCATGGAGCATCCGGAAAGCGAGACGGAAAAGTCTGCCCTGATACGCCTCGACGAGGTATTCGAAGGCGTCCAGGTTGCCGTCCTGGGCCCGGGCGACGACGGTCGCCTCGTCCAGATCCTCTGGCCGGGTCAGGACAACGGGTCCACGCTCATCCATCGTCACCGCTATCCCCTTTGCCGAACCGCGCCACCCGGGTTCCGGCGATTAAGACCAATATTTTCAGACGGAGCCGGTAATGGGAATGCCCGGTGCGGGGGAAGCAGGGACAAAACAGTTTGCCTTTCCGCGTGACGTTTGGTGGTGACGTACGTCTTTAACCATGTAGGCAAAATCGCATCGGTTGATTGAGGAGATGGTTCCCGTGACAGAAGCCCCGCAGCTCCCAGGACAGTCCGGAGGCATGGTGGCAACCCAGGAGGAGCAGAAACGGAACGCCCCCCTTGAGACGCGCAGAACGACTGACCCGCTGCACACGGACCGGGGGGATACCACCATTGAGGAAACCGTGGTCCAGAAGCTGGCCGGCATGGCCACGCGTGAGGTTCCCGGCGTGTATGCGATGGGCAGCGCTGCCCGGCGCGCGTTCGGCGCGATGACCGAGCGGATTCCCGGTTCCCAGACGAATGTCAGCGGCGGGGTGAGCGTGGAGAAGGGCGAACGCCAGACCGCCATCGACTTGAGCATCGTCGTCGAGTACGGAACGTCCATTGTCGAGGTGAGCCAAGGTATCCGGCGCAATGTCATCCAGTCGGTGGAGCGCGCGACCGGTCTGGAGGTGCTGGAAGTGAATGTCCACGTCACCGATGTTCATCTGCCCGAGGATGAGCGGCCCGAAGAGGACGCCAGGAAGCCTCTGGAGTAACCACCTCACCCGCTCCGCCCTGTTTTCGGGCGGTAACCGATTTTGGAAGGAGTGCCGCATGTCCACTACACGATGGTGTCTGGCCATTGGTCTGGTATTAGGAATCGTCTTGGCCTTCGGAGGTTTTACAGCCCTGGTGATAGCGGTCCTCTTTGGCCTGATTGGGCTGCTAGTGGGCCGTATTGCGGAAGGGAAACTGGATCTGCAGGCCCTGTTCGGCAAAGCATCCAGCCGATGAATACCCCCGCAGCACTTGCCGGTTCCCGGGACCTGGAATCGCGGGGGCGCACTGTCCTTGACCGGAAGGTGGTGGAGAAGATCGCCGGTCAGGTCGCGAGCGAAGAGTCCTTTGCCGGCGGGTCCTCCGGAGGGTTTCTGGGCATCGGAGCACATTCGGACTTTTCCGCCCGGCCCAAAGTCACGGTGGAGCTTGCGGGCAATATCGCCGCCCTCAGCGTGGAAATAGGGCTGCTCTACCCGGTACCGCTGCGCCAGGTAACCGAACAGTTGCGCCGCCGGATCAGCGAACGCGTCAACGCCCTGACCGGGGTGGAGGTACGCCAGATCGACATCACAGTGTCCTGGCTGAAACCTGCCGATGAAACCACCGGCCGCCGGAGGCTGTTATGAGCCGGCACGATGGGAAAGCCACACCCCTGCGGCACCGTCCCAGCCGGGCTGTTCCTGCCCTGATCCTGGGAACGCTGCTTCTGGCCGCCGGCGTGGCACTGGTATGGGCGGCAGTGGCCCGGCTGATCACGGGTTCGTGGCCGGTGTATCTGGCCGGCGCCCTGGACTGGCTGGCCGGTTTGACCTGGAACGATCCGGGAGTCTGGGCCGTCGGGGCTGCGGCGGCGGTCGTGGGAGTCGTCCTGCTGGCGGCAGCACTGGTTCCGGGCCGCTTCAACGCCTTGCGGGTGCAGGCGCCCGGGGACGGGGGGCAAGCCCCGGAAGCGGGCGCGCAGGAGATTGTCATGACGCGGCGGGCCGTTGCGCGGTACGCGGCGGCGCACTGTGAATATATCGACGGCGTCCGTTCAGCATCGGCCACGGCCTCCGCACACGCGGTCCACCTGAAGGTGACCACGGCCCTGCACGAAACACGGGAGCTGCGCGGGCGTGTCATTGCCGTGGTCAGGGAACGCCTTGCCGGTACCGGGCTCAACCCGGTCCCAAAGGTCACCGCGTCCGTCCGGTCCAGGGAATGACCGCGGCAACCATCCTCCCGTATTCCGGAAAGAAGGCACCCCATGCGACAACACGCCGGAGCGCTGAACCGCACCTGGCTCCTCATCCTTGGCATTCTCGCCCTGGCCGGCGGCGTCCTGATACTGCTGGTGGCCAGCGGTACGTTGCACGCCATGAGCCCTGCAACGGTCGCTGCAGAGGGTCCCGTCGTGACAGGTGACCTGCACACGGTCTTCGAGCCGGCCTCTGTTACGGCCATTGTCCTGGTGGCCGGGGTTCTCATGGGCGCCCTGGGGTTGTTGTGGATTCTGGCACAGATTCCACGAAGGAATCCCGCCGACAGGTACCGGCTGCATCAGGACCCTGCCTCCGGAACCACGCTATGTGATGCCTCGGTGCTGGGCGCCGCGGTGGAAAACCAGATCAATACCCTGCCCGGGGTGGTGGGTTCCTCGGCGCTGCTGCGCGGCACCGCCATGGAACCGGATCTCACGATGAAAGTCACGGTTAACAGCCGCGCCGACATCCAGGACGTCCTCCGCAGCATCAACACCAGGGTCATTCCGGACCTCTCCACGGCCTTGGAGACACCGCTGCGGCGGACAGGAATCCAGCTCGAGGTCAGCGGCCGCAATGCCGTTTCCGGCACCACCGTGGCGACCACCGGCACCGTCATCTACTAGGCCCGTCACGAACAATGGAACAGGATCCGGCGCTAACGGCTCTGGCTCGTTGTCCGGGGGCGTAAAGACACTGTTGCTTGCCAGCCGAACGGTTCCCGTGTTTTCGAAGGTGCATTGACACTCGAGATGCCCGGCCCCGGGATGTCGGCCGCGGTCACGAGTCCCGGGCGGAGTATGCCGGATGGGTGGGATGCCCGTGGCAAACGGAGATGCTTATGCAGATGGAGCCGCTATCCAAGGATGCTGCCGAGAATGGCGGTGAGACCCCGCCAGCCGAACCACAGACGTCCTTGCCACGATCCCTGGTATGAATCCGTCCGATTCTTTCGTCTTGCAAGCCGAGGGATGCAAGACAGCCGACGAGACAGAAATGCGTCCCAGGAAACACATGGGCCCCCGGCGTCTCGCTACTATGTATCATAAGCTCGGGCCAGAAGGACCATAGGCAAACACTGTTGCAAGACACAAGCGAGGCCAGGTATGGGCAAACTAATCGGATACGCCCGGGTATCAACCAAATCACAGGCCACCGACCGGCAGACAGCGGACCTGCTGGCCGCCGGCGTCCGGCGCGACGACCTGTATACCGACCACGGGGTAAGCGGCGCCCGGAGCAGCCGACCGGCATTCGATACGGCACTTCAAGCCCTACACGAGGGCGACACCCTGGTCATCACCACCTTGGACCGCCTCGGCCGCTCCACCGCCAACATGCTCGGACTCTCCGAAGAACTACGGACACGGCACATCAATCTGCGAGTGCTGAATCTGGGCGGCGGCAACGTTGACACCGGCACCCCCATGGGCGGCATGGTGTTCACCGTCATGGCAGCACTCGCCCAAATGGAACTGGAGATCAAGCGGGAACGGATCACCGACAGCGTCAGCAAACGCAGGGCCGCCGGCAAAGATCTCGGCGGACGCCGGGAACGATTCACCAACAGCCAGATCGAAAACGCCCGCCGCCTCATCGCAGCCGGCGAACCAGCCACCCATGTCGCGCGCGACCTGGGCATGTCCAGAGCCACCCTGCACCGGCGCATCGCATCGATCGAAGCACAACACTGGATCAGCACCCAGGACTAACAACTCCCAAATCTCGTAGCACAAGCCCCTCAATACTTACTTGTCGGGTAGGGACACCGACAGGAGTACCGGGCCCGGAAGGCGCGCTCCCGGACCGCTATGCAGGATTTGACGACGGCATCGCCAGCTACCCGGCATACGTCCGCGAGCACGGCGTTTCATCGCTCACCGAGATCGCGCATCTTGAAGGCGGGCTACGAGGCCTGGAGGAGACCCGCCGCGTGGACCTGGAGGAGTGGATGGACAAACTAAGACTGGATGCTGTGCTGTTCCCCGCTTCCGCCGACGTCGGGCCGTCGGACATGGACGTAAACGAGGCTACTGCAGATCTCGGCTGACGCAACGGTGTGTGGGTCGCCAACGGCAACCTGGTGCCGCGTCACCTGGGCATCCCGACCGTCACCTTGCCGATGGGAACCATGTCCGATATCCGCATGCCCGTCGGGCTCACCATCGCGGGCCGGGCCTACGACGGACACCTCACTGCTGACACTGGCCGCCGCGTTTGAGGCGACAGGTTCTCGCCGAACAGCTCCCGCACGGACGCCCCCACGGACGCCCCCGCTGGCGTAAGCCGTCGGCGCCCGCGAGACACGGACAAACCAAACAGGTAACAGGTGTGTCCGCCGTAGCCGGCTTCCGATGGACTCGCTCAGGTTCTGGCGCAACTGTTCGCTCGGATCCCCATCTATGGCGCGAGGCCATCGGCTCTGGCGCCCCCGATGAGCACATCGCGCAGGCCTGCCAGCCGCTCGTTGATGCAGGGCTGGCCGTCAAACACCAGGACGGCCGTCGCGCATTCACGGTCATCGGTGCCGAGCTCCCCGACCGAGTGAACCTATTTACAAACCTCCGACGCCGTCGACACTCCGCCTGGCGCCGGGCGTAGGCTCGACACCCTCCCGCCTGCCGATAGTGATGACTATGACAAGCTGAACAGTAATCCTCGTGCAGATTCTGCGGGGTGGAGTCCGTGGGTTGGCGTTCTACGGTTTAAGCTCGACGAGATAGCCGTGCAGTTCGCCGTCGCCGGTGTTCTCTGTTGTGTGGTCGGTCGCCGGCAGGTACATCGGCTGCCCGGCGGGTAGTTCCATCTCCGTCGTTTCGCCGCCCGTTTCCGAGAACCGGACCTTGCCCGCCTCAAGCATGATGGCCACGAGCGCCGGGTGCCCGTGAACATCGGTCTTGGCCCCGGGCGCCATCCTCACCTCCAGCACCCGGACCTGGTCGTTCTCGAGCACGACCTTGTAGATCTCCGGTGCAACCTTGACCGCATCTTCCGCCATGATCCACTTCCTCGTATCGGTGCTGCCGGCAACCACGAATCCCCTGCGGACAACATTGAAGTCCCTCGCTGCCCTCGGTGTCAACGCCCCAATTTTGTTGGGGGCCAACGAGGACCGGCAGGAGATTGTTCAGCCGCGCCCAACGTTGCGCTGCGCCGCTGGACCCGGGATTGTCGAATCCGGCATCCAGTGAAATCTGCAGAGAAGCCGTGGAACACATCATCGTTCGTCCGGCGGGGCCGAAGCGGTCGAAATGTTGCTCCATGGCGGCATACCGTGGATGATCCAATGACCTCACGGGTGGCCGACCAGGGTCCAGAGCCACCTGGCCGAAGCAAAGGCCGGCGGCCGACAGTAAGGTCTCAACGGCTGCAAGGTCTGCGCGGGTCGCCGTGACGAGAGCGGGTAGACCAGGCGCGCAGGCTGAGCTTACCTCCAGCTGACCGCCCGGCTCAAAGGTGATCACTCCCCCGCCGGGCAGCGGTCCCTCCGATGACGCCATGGCGTCGCTGACCCGTGCAACCGGAACCGGAAACTGAGGATTCGAGACGTCGTGGACCAATCGCTCGACCTCCACCCCGGCAGCACCCGGCGGCCCAGTCTTAAAGCACACGGAGGCAACATACACCTCTGCATCGGACTCGGAGAGCGGACGGATGTCACGCCCGGGCTGCAATGCAGAGTTCACGCCACACCATTCCTTCCGCGGCGGTTGTCTTCAAGCGGCAAGCTAAACAGCCCACTTTCTGCCTTGTCAACGCCCCAGCCTGATGTCATCAGTGCTAAAGCGGCGGCGGAACGGTCTTCTCGCCGGTGAACTCTGCCTTCCAAACAGCAACAGAAAACCCGCGGAGGGGGCCACACCCGGAGTCACAGCGCCATCTTCAGCTCCTGACCTGCACAGTGCCGGAAAAGACACACTCACCGAGACGTAACCCCGGTCGACTCGCATCCCTCCCTGCCGCCCCCTCCGGCTCAGTAACTGGGCGACCCGGACGGCCGCAAACACTCCCGCAACGGCGATCATCCAGAGGCTGCCGATCCTGGATCCGGCCGCCCCGAAGACACCCACCGGCAACCAACGGCAGCGGCATCCAGTGGGTCCTGAAGGTGGACCCGGAATACTGCGCCGCCAGCGAAGCGACGACGAGCGATGTTTGCTCATGAGTCGGACTAACCTCCTGCCGCCCGGCTGCAGGGCTGATGGGAACAGGCCAGACCTTCAGCCCATTCGTGGACGCCTACCACGCCGGAATCATCAGAACGAACATGTAGCCCAGGACCGCGCTGCCTGCCGTTCGTGCGGTAGGGACCCATCCGGACGTGCTGAGGCCGTTTTTAGGTTGCTCAGGGCCGATGGTGTTCCCCGCTGGTCCAAGGTGGCATTACCTGTCGAGGAGGTCCAGGGCGGCAGACGCGATGGAGTCGACGTCGATCCCGTGGATCCCGTACGCCTCCTCAAGGCTGGAGGATTGGCCAAATTCGGTCACGCCCAGGTTGCGGGTCCGGTCCCCTCGGGCGCCGGCCAGGAAGGCCAGCGTGTGCGGGTGCCCGTCCAGGACAGTGACCAGCGGGGCGGGGTGCGCGGCTGGGAACAAGGTGTCCACAATGGCGCTGCGTGTTGAATCCCCCACGGAGTGCCGCTCCTGCATTGACGCAAAGACCAGTTCAGGGCTGGTCAGGCACACCACGCCGGCCGCGATGCCCAGACCTTCCAGCTTTGCGGCTGCGGTCAGCACCTCGGGCATCATGGCGCCCACGCCCACCAGCGTCACCTGCTCCGTGCCGGCCTGGTGCGAGGTGATCCGGTAGCCGCCCGCCAGAGCCTGCTGCCGGCGTCGTTCCAACAAAAGCGGGTCCGCCGGCAGGGCGGCCAGAGACTGGTCCACCGGCTTGGTGGAAAGCCGGAAGTACGCGCTGCGGCCGCCGGGGCGCCCGATCTGGTTCATGGCGTGCAGCAGGCACCATTCAAGGTCCTGCGCAAAGGCCGGCTCCCAGGCCGTGCAGCCAGGCTGCTCCAGGCCGATCGACGGCGTCGTGATGGACTGGTGCGCGCCGCCCTCCGGGGCGAGCGTGACACCGGACGGGGTGCCGATGAGGATCGACTGGCCGCCGGCGTAAATTCCGTACGACCACGGCTCCAGGGCGCGGCTGACGAAGGGGTCGTAGATGGTGGCGATGGGGATCAGCGGCTGGCCCCACCGGCTCCAAGTTGCGCCCAGCTCGCCGGCCAGGCACACCAGGTTCACCTCGGCGATGCCCAGTTCAATGTGCTGGCCCTGAGACCCTTCGGTCCACTTCAGGAGCCGGTCGGCGTCGTCGGCAAACCAGTCGCGGCGCTCCCCTACGCTCCACACGCCCGACTTGTTGATCCAGCCGCCCAGGTTCGTGGAGGAGGCTACGTCCGGGCTGAGTGTGACAATGCGTTCGGCCGCTTCCGGGGCGCCGCGCTTGATGTCGGAAAGGAACCGGCCGAGCGCCGCCTGGGTGGACAGTTGTGCCTTGTACGCCCACGGCAGCGAGTCCGGCAGCTTCTTGATGGTGTTAGTCGCCGGTTCCCCGCGTTCCAGCCTCTTTGCTGCGGCGGTGCACGCAGCGGCTTCCTCGGTGCCCTTGGCAAAGCGCTGCCACGGCGCATCCAGGCCCATGCCGGAAAGCTCGGCCAGCTCCTCCATCTGCAAGCGTGTCAGTTGGGCGGAATGGTTGTTGGGATGGCCCTCGGTGGCCAGGCCGCGGCCCTTGACGGTATAGGCAAACAGGACAGTGGGCCGGCCCGGGTCGATCTGCTTGTACGTTTCCAGCAGCATGCCGATGTCGTGTCCGCCGAGGTCGCGGATGGCGGCCGAGAGTTCGCGGTCGCCCAGGGTGGCGACCAACGGGTCAAGGCGGGGGTCCGGCGCTTCCCCGAGCAGCCGGCGTCGTACATCCTGGGGAGGGGTGCGCAAAAGGCGCTGGAATTCCTCATTGGGCATGTCCTCAAGGCGCCCGCGCAACTGTTCCCCGCCGGGCTGCAGGAACAGCGATTGCAGGCGGCGGCCCCACTTGCAAGTGAGGACCTGCCAATCGGCGGCCGCAAACATGCCCTGGAGCCGCTCAATCTGGACGTCGGGGATCACACGGTCCAGGGACTGGCGGTTCAGGTCAACGATCCACAGCAGCTCGCCGAGCTGGCGTGCGCCGGGGTCGGTGATGGCCTCCCAGATGGCGCCCTCGTCCAGTTCCGCGTCCCCAAGCAGGCTGATGAAGCGGCCGGCCTTAGGCGTTTCCGGGAAAGTGTCGCGCAGGTAGCGGTGCGACATGGCAGCCCACAGGGGTGCGGTGGCGCCAATGCCCACGCTTCCGGTGGAAAAGTCGATGGCGTCCGGGTCCTTCGCGCGGCTCGGGTAGCTTTGCAGGCCGCCCTTGGCGCGCAGGGTGCCCATGTACTTCTCATCCAGCTTCCCCAGGAGGTAGTTGATGGAGTGCAATACGGGCGAGGCGTGCGGCTTCACCGACACCCGGTCCAGGGCAGTCAGTTCGGAAAACCACAGCGAGGTCATGATGCCCACCATGGACGCACTGGAGGACTGGTGGCCTCCCACCTTCACACCGGACGTGTTGGCCCGGCCGCGGTTGGCGGCATCGATCATGGCGGAGGAGAGCCAGAGAACCCGCTGGGCGATGGAATCAAGGACGTCCCCGTCCAAGGTGGCCGCGGCCGAAAGCGGGCGGCCGTTCACCGTGGGTTCTTCGGCCCCGGGTTCGACGTCGGTCAGTGCAGTCATGATCCATCCCTCCAGCAGGTGCTGTTGTGGTCGTTTGCCCCGCGGCGCCGTCGGCACGGGGCAGGTTTGCTTTAGCGGAACAGGCCGCTGTAGGCGTTCAAGGCCAGTTGGCCGCCAAGGTGGGCGTACAGGACGTTGCTGGTCTCGGGAATCTCCTTGGTGCGCACCAGGTCGATGAGCCCGGCCATGGACTTGCCCTCGTAAACCGGGTCAATGATCATGCCCTCCAGGGAGCCCGAGAGGCGGATGGCCTCCATCGTGGATTCCACGGGGATGCCGTAGAAGTCGCCGGCCCAGCCTTCCATGACGTTGATCTCGTCGTCGCGCAGCTCGCGGCCCAGACCGATCAGGTCCGCGGTGTGGCGGGCGATCCTTGCCACCTGGTCGCGGGTTTTCTCGATCGTGGCGGAGGCGTCGATGCCGATCACACGGCGGGGACGCTCCTGCCCGGCAAACCCGGCGATCATGCCGGCGTGCGTGGATCCGGTGACGGTGCAGACCACAATGGTGTCGAAGAAGACGCCCATTTCCTTTTCCTGCTGCTCCACCTCGTAGGCCCAGTTGGCAAAGCCCAGGCCGCCCAGATGGTGCTCGGAGGCGCCGGCCGGGATGGGGTAGGGCTTGCCGCCTGCGTCCTCCACGTCCTTGATGGCCTGTTCCCAGCTGCTGCGGATGCCAATGTCAAAGCCGGCCTTGTCCATGCGGACGTCAGCGCCCATGATGCGTGAAAGCTGGATGTTGCCCACGCGGTCGCTCAGCGGGTCCGGCCAATCAACCCAGTTTTCCTGGACCAGGCGGGCCTTCATGCCGATCTTGGCGGCGACGGCAGCCACCTGGCGGGTGTGGTTGGACTGGTGCCCGCCGATGGATACCAGCGTGTCCGCACCCTGGGCAATTGCATCCGGGATGATGTATTCAAGCTTGCGGGTCTTGTTGCCGCCAAAGGCCAGGCCGCTGTTGCAGTCCTCGCGCTTGGCCCAGATCTTGGCGCCGCCAAGGTGCTCGGTAACGCGGGGCAGGTCGTGGATGGGGCTGGGGCCAAAGGTCAGCGGGTAACGCTCAAAATCGGTGATTGCCATTTTGCTGGTCCTCAACTTTGGTGGGAGTGCCGCGGATCACACCGCGTGCCGTTATGCAATATATTGCATGCCATTGACGCGTGGTGTCAAGCCTTCCGAACTGGACCTCCCGGCGGGATACGATCAGTTGCATGCCCACACCTGCCCCCGATGGCATCCACAAGCGCTCCCTGCTGCGCGACGACGTATACGAATCCATTCGGGACGCAATAGTCGACGGCACCTTTGGGCCCGGGGAGCGTCTGAAGGACCCGGAGCTCGAGGCGTGGCTTGGCGTGAGCCGGACCCCCATCCGCGAGGCCCTGCTGCGGCTGGAGCGGGCGGGACTGATTATTGCCCAGCCCGGACGGGCCACCATCGTGACACCCGTGGACCCGGCATCGACCATCAGCGCCCAGCAAGTGGTGGCGGCCATGCATGAACTGGCGGCCCGGCTCGCCGTGCCCTCGGTGACGGGCCATCAGCTAGCCGCCATGGCCGAGGCCAACAGCAGGTTTGAGACTGCCCTGGGGGACGACAACGTCGAGCTCGCCCTGGCTGCCGACGACGACTTTCACTCAGTCTTCATCGGCGCGTGCGGCAATGAAATGATCCCGGACGTCCTTGAGCAGGCCCTTCCCCTGCTGCGCCGCGTGGAACGTCAGCGGTTCGGCTCGCGTTCCGGGCGGCACTCAGTGACAGTGCATGCGGAGATCATCCGGCTCGCCGGCATGGGAGACGCCGACGGCGCGGCACTGGCCAGCCGCGAAAACTGGCTCTCACTGGGGACGGAAAAGCCCGACGCAGGCTGATCGCGGGCGGGGGTCACGGTTCCGAGAGCGAGTCGCGGAGGACATCAATAAATGCCGCAACGGCCGATGACCTCCGCCGACCAATCATCGTTTGAATCTGCGCTTGGCGTTGCTGGAACAATGGATGATCCACGGGAATAAACGCCAACCCCACCTCGGTGTCGGCATGGACCGCCAAATGGCTCAACAAGGTTGCCCCGGCGCCCGCCCGCACAAACTCCAGGGCTGGACTGACATGGACTGTCACGAGCCGAATGGACGGCCGGACATTTTCCATCTGGGCGGCAATGTCAAAGAATTCCCTCTGACCAACGCCTTTAGGCGGCAACGCCAGGGGAAAACCGCACAGCTCGCGGACCCCAATGAATCGGCGATCGGCAAGGTGGCTGCCGGCCCCCAAGACCGCATGCGCGGGCGACGCGGTGCTGAATTCAACAGTCACGTCACGCTGCATCCCCAGCGCATAGACAACGCCGACATCTGCAGTGCCTTCGACAACCCTTCTACTCGCCTCGGCGGAGGAGACAACGTCAAGATCAAACACCACGTCGGCATGCATAGCGCTGAACTTCGCAATGGCTTCGGGAACACGGCATCGAGCCAGCCCCTCGGTGCTCACAACCTTGACCACGCGGTTCGACCGTGAATGAAGGTCCCGAAGCTCCGTTACCAGGGCATCCGCTTCAGCTGCGCTGCGCCGGGCGTGGGACAACAACAGCAGGCCCGCGTCAGTGAGCGTCATCCCCCGGGGATGGCGTTCGAACAAGGCCACGCCTATCCCGCTTTCCAACTGCGTTATTTGGCGGCTTATGGCGGACGCTGATACATGCTGGGCGACGGCCGCCTCGGTGATCGAACCGGTGCGTGCAACTTCATGGAAGTAGATCATTCCGGTGGGCAACATTCTCATGGGAATCCTTGGCGTTGCTTCGACTGCTTGCGTTTTTCTCAATGGTTGTCGACAAAACGATACTGGCTTGTGACCCAGGACACCAATAGAGTCAACTTCACTCACGGCTTACCCAAGGACTAAAACATGGAACTACGAAGCAAATTACTGCAAAGCGCCAACGGCTACGCAACATCCGGCGCACTCTTTCAAGATCTCAAGCGCACGGTGGCCTACCGCACGGAGAGCACCTCTCCTACTGGCCGGATTGCACTGAAGTCATATCTGGATGAAGTAATCACTGCTGAACTATCGAACCTGGGGTTCACCGTGGAACTCCATGAGGCATGGAACGACAGCCCAAACTCGTTCCTGATTGGAACCCGTTTCGAAGGCGAAGGCCTTCCCACTGTCCTCTGCTATGGACATGCCGACGTGGTGGACGGACACGAAGGCCAGTGGGCGGACGGACGAAGCCCGTGGGTTTTGGACGACGACGGCGAGCGGTGGTATGGCAGGGGGGCAGCCGACAACAAAGGCCAGCACTGGGTCAACATGTCGGCCCTGCGGCTACTGCTGGAAGAACAAGGGCACTTGGGCTTCAACATAAAGTTCCTGTTTGAGTGCGGCGAGGAAATCGGCTCCCCCGCGTTGGCCGAATTTGCCGTCACCCACCAGCGGGAACTGGCAGCCAACGTTTTCATCGCATCCGACGGACCGCGGTTGAATGCCACAACCCCCACAATTTTTCTGGGCGCGCGCGGCGGTATTACCTTCGAGCTAACGGCCGACCTGCGGCCAGACAGCTATCATTCGGGCAATTGGGGTGGACTGCTGCGCAACCCTGCCACAACAGTGGCCGCCGCAATCGGCCTCTTCGTTGACGGACATGGCCGGATCCTCATTCCGGAACTGCTGCCGAATGAACTTCCCGAGTCCGTTCGCAGTGTGTTGGCCGGCATCCCTGTTGGCAAAGCCAAGGATGACCCGCAAATCGACGGGAACTGGGGCGACACAACACTCAGCCCTGCAGAAAAGCTCTACGGATGGAACACATTGGAGGTTCTTGCCCTTGGCGCGGCCGATCCCTCCAAACCGGTAAACGCCATCCCGGGGTCCGCAAAGGCCGTTTTGCAGCTCCGCTACGTCGTCGGCACCGATGTCGACGGGCTTGAGGCCGTGCTTCAATCACATCTGGACCAAAACGGCTTTTCGATGGTCAAGGTGAAGGTCACAACGACGTTTCCAGCCAGCCGCCTGGATCCGGATAATCCTTGGGTCGACTGGGCCCGGGCGTCCATTCAGGAAACTACCGGAACCTCCCCTGTCGTGCTACCCAACATTGGGGGCTCACTGCCAAATCACGTCTTTGAGAAAATCTTGGGATTGCCCACGCTGTGGATACCCCATTCCTACCCTGGCTGCCTGCAGCATGCCCCGAACGAACACATGCTTTCAGCGGTCGCCGAGCAGGGACTCCAGATTGCCTGTGGGCTTTTCCACGACCTCGGACAACACAACACCACGCCATTTGCGGCACAAGCACCACTCACCAGCGTCTAACGCCTTGCCCCCATTGGAGCGATCATGAGCACCTCACCGCACCCGAACAATGCCTCAACAGGGACAATTGCAGCCACTCGGCAAGCAACAGACCCCCAGCGCAACGCCGGAACGAAGAAAAGCTCGGCAGCTCGCGGCATCGTCGCGGCGACCATCGGCAATGCGCTGGAATGGTACGACATGACCATTTATGCGCTGCTGGCCATCTACATCGGCCACAACTTCTTCCCCGCAGCCAACCCGGCCGTTGAGATTATCCAAGCTTTTGCAGTCTTCGGAGTTTCATATCTTGTCCGACCCTTGGGCGGGCTGATCCTCGGATCATATGCCGACAGGAAAGGCATGAAGACCGGGCTCATGCTCACCATTCGGCTCATGGTCATTGGGACGGCGTTGATCGCATTCATGCCGGGCTTTGACACAATCGGCATTCTCGCCCCGGTCGGGATCATAGTGGGACGTCTTATCCAGGGGTTTTCCGCAGGCGGGGAATTCGGTGCCGCGACGACGTTCCTCATCGCCCAGAATACCAAACGCCGCGCATTCTTGGGCAGCTTTCAATTTGCCAGCCAAGGCCTGGGCATGCTGCTCGCCGCCTTGTTTGTCACCATACTGACCACCGTCTTGTCACACGATCAAATGACCGGGTGGGGATGGCGGCTCCCGTTCATCTTCGGGCTGCTGGTGGGGCCGGCCGGATATTTCATCCGCAAACACGTCAACGAAGTTCCCTCCAGCCGGGACCCTGAGGTGGACAAGGTCTCGCCCGTGCGAGACGTTTTCCTGACCCAAAAAGTAGGCATTCTCGTCGCCGGTGGCGCCCTGGTCATCTCCACGTCGCTGAACTTCGTGATGCAGTACATGCCGACATTCGGGATCAAGCAATTAGGCATTGGAACGTCGGCATCCTTTGCATCGCTCGTCCTAACAGGCATTATCTTGACTTTCGGAACCCCGATCGTCGGCCACCTCGCCGATAAATACGGACGCATGAAAATCATGATCCCCGCCGCCGCCATAATCGGTCTCAGCGTCATTCCGCTATTCATCTGGCTCATCGCAGGCCGGTCGTTCCTGGTTCTGGCTTCCGTCATGGTCATTCTGGGATTCCTCAAGGCCATCTATTACGGCGCACTGCCCTCCGTTATGTCGGACATCTTCCCGGCGCGGTCCAGGGCGACCGGTTTGTCTTTCAGCTACAACACTGCAGTGGCAGTGTTTGGCGGATTTACTCCTATGGTTGCGTCTTTCCTGATCGCCACTACCGGCAGCGCCATGGCCCCGGGCTACTATCTGGCGGTATTGTCCTTCGTCAGCATCATCGCCCTGTGCAGCGCCGTGAAGTTCCGCGGCATCCGTTGATCTCCGCCGACTTTGCCCCTTGAACTAGCAGGACCCTCTGGTCAAGCGTGCTGTCCCCAAACCTGTGTCGGCACCATGTCTTACCGAGTGACTCCCCTGCCGGACGATGACCACCTGTCTGTCATTTCTCGTACTCGTTGCCGGGGCCAGGGAAACAAAATGCCGGGGTAAGGGCGGCTGGCCCTTACCCCGGCATTGTGGGTTCTACGGGTTAGCCGCGGCTCTCGTCGGGGCCGTCGGTGTCGATATGTTCCTTGCGGATTTCCTCATCGACGGTGACCTCATCGGTGACTGTTTCCGTGCCGATGCGGACCCGTTCGACCGGGACGGTCTCCTTGTGGACTATGAGTCGTTCCTCGTGGAGGGTGACCTCGTGCTCGTCGTCGCTGTCCGGGCCGCTCAATGCCTCGCCGCGGTTTTCTTCCGTGATCGGCTCTCGCTCGATCCGGACTTCTTCCCGCTGCACCGGCACCGTCTTGGTGATGGTTTCCGTGGTGACGTATTTGCGCAGGCGTGCCCGGCCAGTGGCTTGCTGTTCGGCACCCACGTTCGGGCGTTCCCCGGCGCGGGCCATGGTGTCGTCGGTGGTGCGCCCGGAGGTGTCGTACCCGGCGGCGCCGGTGGCGCCAGTGGCTTGCTGTTCAGCGCCCACGTTCGGGCGTTCCCCGGTGCGGGCCATGGTGTCGTCTGTGGTGCGCCCGGAGGTGTCGTACCCAGGGGTGCCGGCGGCGTCCCGCTCCCCGGAACGGGTCTCGGCGTCGTCCGTGGTCCGCGCTGAGGTGTCATACCCGGCGGCGCCGGCGTCCCGCTCCCCGGAACGGGTCTCGGCGTCGTCCGTGGTCCGCGCTGAGGTGTCATACCCGGTGGCGTCCCGCTCCTCGGCGCGGGTCGTGGTGTCGTCGGTGGTGCGCCCGGAGGTATCGTATCCGGCGGCGCCGGCGTCCGGCTCCCCGGCGCGGGCCATGGTGTCGTCCGTGGTGCGCCCGGAGGTATCGTATCCGGCGGCGCCGGCGTCCGGCTCCCCGGCGCGGGCCATGGTGTCGTCCGTGGTGCGCCTTGAGGAGTCGTACCCGGCGGCGCCGGCGGCGCCGGCGGCGCTGGCGGCGCTGGTGGCATCCCGCTCGCCGGAGCGGGCCATGGTGTCGTCGGTGGTGCGCGCTGAGGTGTCGTACCCAGCGGTGCCGGCGGCGTCCCGCTCCCCGGAACGGGTCATGGCGTCGTCCGTGGTCCGCCCTGAGGAGTCGCCACCGGCGGCGCCGGTGGCATCCCGCTCGCCGGAGCGGGCCATGGTGTCGTCGGTGGTGCGCCCTGAGGTGCCGTACCCGGCGGCGCCGGTGGCTTGCTGTTCAGCACCCACATTCGGGCGTTCCTCGGCGCGGGTCGTGGTGTCGTCGGTGGTGCGCCCTGAGGTGTCGTACCCGGCGGCGCCGGCGGCGCCGGCGGTGCCGGCGGTGTCCGTTGGGGAGCGGTCCGTGCCGGTGGCGTCGGTGACGCCGGCGTTACCTTTGGTGGCTTCGGTGTAGGTGCGTCCGCTTCCGAGCTGGTAGTGCTGGTAGAGCCGGTCTTCCTCTGCCGGCTCCAGGGGCCGATCGGAATCGATCCGGGGGGCGTCCTTGACTTGGTCTTTGCTGTAAGGGACGACGATGTCATTGCCCTCTGTCCGAGCGCCTTCAAGGGGCACGAAGGATTCGGACATTCCGAACAGTCCGGTCCTGACGGTCACCCAGCTGGGCTGTTCGTTCTCGTTGTCCACGAAGGCCTGGCCAATGGATCCGATCTTTTCGCCGTCCTGCGAAAGGATACTTCCGCCGTGGCTGAGCAGACGGTCAATTTGTTCCTTGGTGAGCATTGTGACTCCTTGGATCCTTTGAATGTTGGAATCGTGCGTCCGATCGGGAGCCTGTGATGGACTACCTGACCGGTACCGGGCAGACCGCCTTTGATGCTGACCGGTGTTTTGTGAGTTCGTAGCGGTGCGAACCGCCCAGGGGGAGGACGGACACCGGGGGAACCGCATATCGGGGTCATCACGGACTCGACGATCCTTGGCAGAAACGCGATGATCGCGGCCAGCGGCAGGCTGACCGGTTTGGGCCGAAGACGCGGGGGACGAACCGCGGCACTGACAGGACTAGGACTAGGACTTGCGTGTAATAGAGGATTTTGGAACTGGTGGCACTCGCCATCGGTGAGGATTTGTCGATTGCTTTGTTGATGCCGCCGCGCCTCATCGGACGGTCAAGGCCCACTCTGTGCAGCAGCTGGGTCCGAGCCCTGGAGTCCGCCTTCGCGGCCGGCAGCCGAACGGCCAGGACGATCAGAAGCTGGGGGACGAACGTTGTCATTACCCCCAGCCCGGCTTTGAGCGAGTGGAGAATATCCAATGGTGTTCGCCGCCCTTCGATCAGGAGGCTGGGACCGGTTTCGTCGCGCAGGTGAAAAGCACTCCTGTGCACTATGCCGTTATTTACCATAAGGGAGCAAGTGGGTATCCGGTTAGCTCAGGTTGTGCTGTTCGATCCCGGACCGTGGGCGACGATTTGGCGATAGGTGGCTGGCGCCTGCTGCGCGCCGAGACCGAGCAGGGATTGGAAGGCCGCCATGGGTGTGCTGCGCCGGTTGTAGCGGAACGTGAACTCGTCGAGGTACACCTGCAGGTGTTCATTGCCCACGGAGCGGTGGGTTCCCCGCAGCCATGTCTTGAAGTTGCTGATGGCGCGGTGCACGCGGGGAAGGACAGGGTCGGGGTCGCCGGCTCTTTTGGCGGCCCGCTGGGATCGCGGGCGGTGGTCGTAGCCTTTGTTCCTCAACGGGACGTACCCCATCCAGCCGTCGGTGTGCACGATGGCGCCGGGAGCCACAGTGTCTGTCACGAAAGTGCCCAAGGTGTCGCCGGACGCGTTGGGGATCATTCATCCGGACGCGTCCGGAGCCCTGACCACGCACCTCCACCGCCACGACTATCTGCGCGGCCCGGGCCGTGAGATTTCTGCCGCCGCGCCGGCCCACCTCCGGGCCGCCGACTTCGCATTCGTCCACCTCTACCTCGCCGGTCAGCAGGGTGCGTTCGGGGTTGACCATGGCGCGGCGCAGTTTGTGGAGCATGGTCCAGGCCGTCTCGTAGCGGCTGAGTCCGAGCTGGCGCTGCAGCTGCCTGGCCGAGATCCCCGGAGTTCCCGTCGTCATCAGGTAGGCCGCCCAGAACCACAAATGCAGTGCAGTGTGGGTCTTGTGGAGCACGGTACCGGCTGTCAGCGAAACCTGGTAACGGCATGCGGGGGTGGCTTGTGAAAAAGTGAAATATCCGACGCTAAGGTTTTGTCGGGCGTCGTAGTGGCCTGTATTTGCCGGGTTTGATGTGGTGGGCGCGCGGCCAGGTGTAGTCCCCGGTGAGGTTGATGTGTTCCCAGCCCAGGGGCGAGAGGAACCGCAAGAGGTCCGGGTCCGTGGCACCGCCATCGCTGTCCAGGGTTGTGATGGTCCGGTCGAGGTAGACCGTGTTCCAGAGCACGATGGTTGCCGTGAGGAGATTCAGCCCGCTGGCCCGGTAGCGCTGTTGCTCGAAGGAGCGGTCGCGGATCTCGCCGAGTCGGTTGAAGAACACCGCCCGGGCCAGGGTGTTACGGGCCTCGCCCTTGTTGAGGCCGGCGGTGACTTTGCGGCGCAGGTCAGGATTTTGGAGCCAGTCCAGAAGGAAGAGGGTTCGTTCCATTCTTCCCAGTTCCCGCAGCGCGATGGCTAGCCCGTTCTGGCGGGGGTAGGCGCCGAGTTTGCGCATCATCAGGGAAGCTGTCGCCGTGCCCGTTTTGATCGACGCGGCGAGTCGGAGGATCTCGTCCCAGTGCAGGGCGATTGTTTTGGTGTTGATGGTTCCGCCGATCAGGGGCGTCAAGGTCGAACACTCCGGGTCATTGGTGGGTGTGTAGAGGCGGGTGTCGCCGATATTGCGGATCCGTGGTGCGAACCGGTAGCCGAGCAGGTTCATGAGGGCGAAGAGATGGTCGGTGAATCCGGCGGTGTCGGTGTAGTGCTCCTGGATCTGCAGTTCGGACTCGTGGTAGAGCAGTCCGTCCAGGACGTAGGTCGCGTCGCGGTCACCGACATTGATGAGTTTGCTGTGGAAGGGCGAGTACTGGTCCGAGACGTGCGTGTAGACAAGCCTTCCGGGCTCGTTACCGTACTTGGGGTTCACGTGCCCGGTGGATTCGGCTTTGCTCCCGGCGCGGAACCTTTGCCCGTCAGAAGAAGAGGTTGTCCCGTCTCCCCAGTGCGCGGCAAAAGGGTGATCGTGCTGGGTGTTCACGAGTTCCGCCAGGGCCGCGCCGTATGTTTCATCGCGGATGTAGGAGGCCTGGTGACGGTCCAGCTGAGCATAGGTGACGCCGGTGCACGCTTCGGCCATTTTCGTCAGTCCCAGGTTGATCCCGTCCGCCAGGATGGTTGTGAGGAGCAGCTGTTTATCCTTGGAGGGCTGGCCGGATTTGATGCTGGTGAAGTGGCGGGTAAATCCGGTCCATGCATCTACTTCCATCAGCAGATCGGTGATCCGGATCCGCGGGAACATGGCGCTTGCCTGGTCGACTAGTGGTTGTGCGTGCTTGGGCACGATGGTCTCCAAGGGCGTGATTCTCACACCCTTCTCCGTGATCAGCACCCCGGGCAGTTCATCCCGGGAGGCAAGCTCGTTGACTTGTTGCAGGCGTTCCTGGAGCAGGGCAAGCCTGTCGTTGAGGTAACGGGAGCTGCCATCGGAGGTGATCAGAGGCAAGGTTCCGGTGTTCTTCATCCCGGTGTAGTCGACGCCGGCGAGAAGGTAGTCATCGAAATCACGGAACTGGCGTGATCCGATGACCCACATGTCCCCGGAACGAAGCGCGTTCTTGAGCTCCGTGAGGGCGCAGAATTCGTAGAAGCCCCGGTCCAGACCGTTGTCGGTGAAGACCAGCGGCTTCCAGCGGGGTCGGATGAACGACGTGGGTGCAGTCTCCGGGATCTTCCTGATGCCAGTGTTGTTCAGGGCACGGATGACGTTGATGGCGGCCAGCAGGTCCTGCGCCGCGGGGGCCGCGTGGAGGTCAAGGACGGCAAGGAACGCCGGTGTGTATCTGCGCAGCGTGCCGAATTGGGCGCTGACGAGCGTGAGGTGATCATCGAAGGCCGGCCGGGACAGTTCTTTGGCCTGGGCGGTGCTATCGGCCAAGGATTCCCAGCCGATGGCCGATTCGATAGCAGCGAACGGATCCTCACCGTTTTCCTTGGCATCAAGGAGGGTATCGCCCAGTTTCGAATGAAGACGCATCATGGCCGCGACGGTGGAGCGGGATGCCAGAGTGTTCTTGTTCTGTTTGTTCTGGGCGGTCCGGATAAGCCGGCCAATGATCCGGTCGTGGAGATCGATGATTTCGTCGGTGACGGTTGCCATGCTTTCCACAGCCATCGCGAACAGTGTTGCGTGCCGGCGGTTGGGCTCAAACCTGGCCAGATCGGCGGCGGTCATGGATGCCCCTTCGCGGGCAAGCTTTAGCAGCCTGTTCCGGTGAACCAGCCGGGCCGCAGGCCACGGAAGCCCGAGCCCGCGCCAGGCCGTCAGACGGTCGATGTGCTCACGCATCGCCCGCGCGTTGGCGCGCAGCGGCGCCTGACGCAGCCAGCCGATTTCAGTCAGTGAACTGTCGGGACGACGGAGAAGCAACCCGTCTAGGGCTTTCCGATGCTCTGTCATGAGGTGGTCGCCCAGCGTGGAGTAGATTCTCCGGTTTGCCCTGGTCAGGGCCTGTGCACATGCCCTCTCAAGAATCCCGACTCCAGGCAAGGCGACTTTCCTGGTTTGCAGGAAGTCTCTCGCGCTTTCGACCAGGACCAGGCCTTTGTCTGTTTGCGCGGCAACCTCGCTGACATGATCGACGAGTCCGCGGAAGTCCGTGATTCCGAACGCAGACATGCCCAGGTAGGTACGGATCTCCCGCCCATGTTCCTGGCGCGTTTCTTCCCGGGAACCGTACTCGCCCCAGGCTTCAGATGACACGGCAAGATGCGATGCCAGCCATGAAACCATCTCCGTCGGCGGCGTCGCATCGTCGGTCAGCACCATTCCTGGGTATCGCAGAAGGCAGAGCTGAACGGCGAAACCCAGCCTGTTCGATTCCCCGCGACGCTGCCGGATCAAGGACATATCAGCATCACTGAGCGTGTAGCGGGCCGCGAGCTCCTCTGAGTCGGTGGGTATTGCCAGGATCTGGCCACGCTCGGCGGCGGTGAGCAAAGACCGTAGAGCCACGTCAGAGATCCCTATCTGCTAAACCGCCGCGCCGCCGATGGGCTGCGACAGGTGCCGGCGTTCATGATTTCGTCAGGTGCCGGCGTTCATGATTTCGTCAGGTGCCGGTAGATGGTGGGCCGGGTGACGCCGAATTCCTGGGCGATGTGCTCGACGGTATGGGCACGTTTCCCGTCGGGACGCTTCTCGTCATACATTTCGCGGGCAAGCTTGACCTGCCGGGGACCGAGTTTTGGTTTCTGGCCGCCGGTCCTGCCCCGTGCACGGGCCGCGGCCAGCCCGTCCCGGGTCCGTTCGGACATCAGGGCGTGCTCGAATTCAGCGATTGATCCCAGGATCTGGAAGAACATCCGCCCAATGGAGGTGGACGTGTCGATGCCCTGGTCAAGAACCACCAAATCCACGCCGCGCCCCTGCAGGGTGTTGGAGAGTTCGATGAGGTTTTCCAACGACCGGCCGAGCCGGTCGAGTTTGGTGACGACAAGCTGATCACCGGCCCGGTTCGCGGAGAGCAGGGCTTTGTCGAGCTCCGGCCTGCGGGCCAGTTTTCCAGAGGCGGTGTCGATGAAGATCTGCTCACAGCCGGCCACGGCCAGCGCATCATGCTGGGCCTCAGGATGCTGCTCCTGGGTCGAGACCCTGCCGTATCCGATTCGCATGCCAAAAACGTATCACCAACGGGGCAGTACGTTACGTAGGCGAGTACACGTCAAGCATTACAAAACGCTGTCCGTGATTCCGCGGATCCGAAAGGCAGGTGAACAGTGTCTCGTCAACGATCGTTTTAATACCTGGAAGGCGAGTTCGTCGCGTGGGCATGACCTGCGAGGTCTTCGTGCACCAAGGGTCTCCGATACCGACACACGGATGCCCAGTACCAGCATGACTGCGCATGACGGATAACACTCGCTCCGGTCTGGTTGTACATCACACGCCGAGAGTCCAGGCCCGGGATGGAGGTTGTGATGTCAGATGCAGGCGACAGCATAGGGCCCCCTTCGCAGTGCCGTCGAGCGTCATTTTCTGAGCAAGCTGCGGGCTGGAGACAAGGCCGTACCGAGGACAATCCTTGATCGCCTGAGCGGGGCGGGATAGAGGTCACGCCGAGCATTGCCGGCACCTTATGCCCAGCCTCAAACGCTGGAGCACGACTGGGACGATGACGCCGCCACTCCCTCCACTGACCGTCACCTTCATGGGTTGCCCCCCTCAACTTATCGCTCTGCCGCTCCGGTCTGCCCATGCGCCGTCCGCGCCCGCCTATCAGCTAGGACCGTGTTGTTGCCGCGGCCGGCACGGACTCGGGGTCGAGGGAGCCCTCGACGTGGACGACCTCCTGGTTGCGGAAGTGCCCGATCATGGCAAACACAACCCCGGCGCTGGTCCATCCGGCCAGAACCAACCAGGGAAACAACGCGTTGGCGTCCGGAAAATAGGACAAGTCCCGTAGCAAAGTGGTGGAGGCGCCGGGGACGAACCATTGGCCTATCGTGCCCCAAGGGTCGGGCAGGAACTGCATGGGTGTGGTTGCGGCAGAGATCGGGTTGGCGATCAGCATCGTGGTCACGGCACCAACCGGGATGCCGGCCGTGCCGATCAGGGCGTTGAGGCCGACAATGAGCGAGCTGGTCCCGAGCAGCGCCAGCGCGGCGCCCAGCCCGTTGAGCGCGACGTTGCCCTGCAGTACGCCGTAGAGCCCCTGCATCACCAGCACAATGATGCCGCCGGCCAAGATCGAGTACAGCGCCAGGGCGCCCAACCGGCGCCGGTTACCCACTACCACGAGCGAGACGAGGATGCCGCCGATCATCCCGCCGAAGGCCATCGGGAAGCCCGCCAGCGCCAGGCCGGTTCCCTTCGCATCGGACGCGGCCAGCGGCACGACGTCGGTCACGGCGACTTTTGGTGCCACTGCCGCCGCCGGGGCGGCCTGGTTGATCTGGAGCTGGAGCTGCTGGGCGACACCGGTGAGGACCTGGCTCACCACGGTGCCGTTCGCGGAGGCGGTGAGCACCTCGGGGGCCTGCCCCAGCACCACCGCACCGTAGGCATCCCTGGAACGGATGAGGGCCGTGGCCGCATCCCTGGTCGCCACCGTGGTGATCGTGAAGGTTCCGGCGGCCTTATCTTCCAACGCCTTTTCAAGTGCCTGGACCTGCGCGTCCGGACCGGTGACGGCCAAGGGGATGTTCTTCGCCGAGGACGTGATGCCTGCCCACGTGAAGGCGAGCAGGACCACCCCGACAATGGACGCAGCCGCTATGGCGATCAATACGACACGCGACCATTTAGTGTGCGGCGCAGCCGCGGGAACGACGGACATGGGTGTCTCCCGACTAGTAAAAAGAATGATTATTCTCTATAGTGAGTGACTGCAGGGGATCCTGTCAAAGAACAAGCATTCTTTTTGAGGTGGCCGCATGCCGAGAGTGACAGATGCCTACCGCCAGGCCCGCCGTCTGGAGATCGCGGGGGCTGCGTTGCGGTGCTTTGGCCGCAAGGGTTTCCAAGGGACCGCGATGGCGGACATCATTGTCGAGTCCGGGCTGTCGGCCGGTGCCATCTACGGGCACTTCAAGAGCAAGGACGAACTCATCGAGGTGTCAGTCCGCGAAATACTGGACCACCTGCTGGGTGAGATCGATGCGGTCCGTACCTCCGATCCGTTGCCCGAACCCCGCGAGGTCCTCAAGGCATTCCTGCAGGGTATCGGGGAGGACATCGTCGAGCGCGGTCTTCTCCTTCAGGTCTGGGCAGAGGCAATGACCGATCCGGCCTTGGGCCGTATCGCGGCCGGAACGGTCACCGGACTCAAGGAACTCTTCGCCGGTTACCTCATCACCTGGTACACCCAGTCCCGCGGCCTCACTCCCGCGGAGGCTTCGACCCGCGCGGGGAAGTACGCTGCGGTGATGCTGGGGGTGTGCCAGGGCTTCATCGTCCAATCCGCGCTAATCCCGGGTTTCGACGCCGAGGAATACCTCGCCGGTCTCGGCGCGATCACACCGGCCTGACGGCCAGGACACCCCGCCCACTAAGATGGGGGTGCAAAGTTCACTACTGGGCTACCGAGTGTTGCGACGAGCGCTAGAATCCACCACCCCTAGCGCCGGGCCAGCGGGCTGAACCCTCCTCACCGCAGCCATCGTGCCCTGGAACACGGTCTACCCCGACCGGACCATCACAACCCTGAACAGCGATGGCGGTGCCACGGACCGGGACCTCCTGCGGTTCCTCGCCCCTGGGCTGGGAACACATCAACCTCACCGGCGACTACACCTGGCCGCGCGCCCACCACATCAAACCCGGCAAATACAGGCCACAACGACGATCCGCAAAACCCTTAGCGTCGGATATTTCACTTTTTCACAAGCCACCCCATGCGGCGCATTCCCACAGCCCCCGCGCCGCCACGGGCCAGGCGGACTTCCCCTTGCACCGGGGACACGAATAGCCATCCGGCCAGCGGCACTCAAACAGATAGCCCAGGCAAGCCTGCTCGTCGCCGAATCTCGCCTGGAACTCCAGAATCGTCTTCGGAAAGTCCGGTCTCGACATTTACGCAGTCTACCTGAGCTAACCGGATACCCACTAGGGAGCATATTTGGGAAGCCTCTCGTGAACGGCTCGGTGGAGCACGCCGCCGATCAACCCGAGCCCGATGCGGCCCCTTTCACAAAACGACTCCAAGAATCGGCCCATAAGCTACTCCGGGTATCTGGGGGCCAGATATTGGATGCGTCGTCGCACAAGTCGGCCTGGCTCCAAGCGCTGGGCAAATTAGCAGTGCCGTCTCGTTGGCGGTCAGCCGCCATGCCCTGCTGACATGAACAATGATCAGGCCGGCGGGCACCCGGAAAGGCGTGCAGGATGACGAGCCGATTGCCGAGATTATGTAAATAACGGTTTTGGGTAGCTTGTACTGGCACCTTGCCGTTTCAGCTTCTGAGCCCCACGCCGTAGTTCACCACTGTAAAGCCGGGTTGGCACCAAACCCATGCCGTCTGCTGACTCCCGGCGCGCATCCAGTCGCTCTCGACGAACGCACGGTTGTACGGCCAGAAATTCTGCTTGCACACGGCCCAGGCTTGGTAGGAGCCCGTCCCGCCGGAACAGTAAGCAGTGGCGTAGGGGAACCAGACGCCATCATTCGCCCAGCAGCCTGTCGGTGCGGCCGTCGCCGGCGCAGCACTCAAGGGGAGCAGCAATATGCCAAGCACAGTGGCGGTGAGTGCAATTCGTTTTGATCGTTGTTTCATAGCGGACCCCCTTTGCAGGCCGGGCGGGGCTTCGGGTCGCGCCCCGAATAGCCCAATGCTAGGAGCCTGCCCGATCGTGGGCAATAGGCCGGGCAAACTCCTTGAAGTTTCCGACGGCACCACGCCGGTCCCCCAATGCCTGCCATGCTCGGCCGACGGAATATCTGCACGGGTGAAAGGAGAGGGCTGGCGCGGGCCGGCCATCCCGGGGAATGTCAGGATGGCTGATACCGGAAACCGCCGGTCGGAGAAGGCAGTCCCAAAGAAGCCCCCAAGTGGTCCGGTACCCTGCACAGACGCGATGCTGCGCGCGGCAGCCTGCAACGAAAGCGAGGCTCCGGTCCGTGCCCGCGGGACTACAATTTTGCTGTAGCCAGCTACTCGGAAGAGGTCGTGGCCATGGATATTGGTTTCATCGGCATTGTCGCTGCGGCACTGTGCGGGCTTGGAGTTTTGACAGCGTTCTTCCGCAACTTGGAGAGGCGCGCGGACGCCATGGAGCATCGGAATCCCGATGTGGCCAAGGCATTGCGAGATCACCAACGACGTATGGACCAGGGCAACGGCTATTTGAACCTGTGACTCGGAGTATTTGTAAGACTTTGCGCTTCTGCAGGCGGGATGTCTTCATATGGAGCAGGTGTCCCGGGCGGTTGAACAGTTCAAATGTTCTTGGCCCATTGTTGAAGGGGCCGGAACCGGTCGGGACGTGGCGTTGCTCAGTCCCCGTATGGCTCCGTGGATGAGATGCGGAAGATCGTTGCTTCGGGTTCCCCGTTGATGGCCTGCTCAAGGACCCCGAGCGCCCTCACGACTTCGGGAAGCGACTCCTGGCGGTCGAGCGCTTCGCGGTCCTCGAACACCTCAGTCGCGATGAACACGTCAGGATCGGTCACGTCGCGGCCGATGTCGAAGCTGATGACACCGGCCAGAGCGCGGCTGGGCGGGACCACATCTTTCAGCGCGGCCATGATCTCTTCCGCCATGCCAGCCTGGGACCGCACCAAGAAACGAACAGCGATCATCAGATCTCCCCTCTCTCAGCCGACACAGTACTGCCGGTCGGATATCGCTTCATTGGCATGCCGGTATGCCCACATCTCTCCCGCCTGTACGACCCGCTGAGCTGGAGCAGGACGGATCAGGAAGCCGCGCCAGCGAAGACGTTTGTGGTGCCCGCTGACGGCTGGCGCCGGAATTCCGGCCCGCCCGGATCCTGCTTCGCCACCAGCCTTCGCGGCTGCAGTGCGCTCATGTTCCGGGGAGCAGTCCCAGTTGCCCCATCAGGTTCGCGGCATCAGGGTGCGCCCTGAACGAGATGATCTTTCCGTCCCTGATCGAGGCGAAATAGGTACCGGTTCCGGTAATCGCCCGTCCGGTCGCCGGGATCTGCTGGCCCCCCATCGCCAGCGGCCCGGTGTGGATTCCTGTGAACGCCACTTCGGCTGCAACCTGGCTCTCGCTGAGGACCCGGTTGGTCGTGGTGACGCGCATGTCCGGGAATGCCGTAAACCACGTCTCCATATATGCCTTTACCTGGTCAGGTGAATTCATTGGCTCCGGTAGTGATATATCAGAAAACGTAAAAACGTCTGCCAGTAGGGCGACGAACCCGGCCGCATCATGGCTGTCCCATGCCGCCATTCCCTGGTCATCAATTCGCTCAACATCGGCGATAGACATCGAACGTCTCCTTCTCCAAAGGGTGCTGATGTGCATCATCGGCTTCCAGCCGCGGGAGTCAATGCCCGGGCAACCTGGACCCCGCCATCCTGAGCCCTGCCGGCCAGGCCGTCAAGAGCGATGGACCCCGACTGCAGCGCACCGCAGCGCGCGCGGCCGGGGAGGATGGGGGGGTGGAGCCGCGCGTCAGAGCCGTACCAGTAGCCGGAAACGAAGGGACTGTGCGGGTTCATGCGTCACTCCCGGCCGAACTGATAGCCAGGCAAACCAGAGGGCTCTTGAGGACATGTACTTGACGTCATGTTCTTCCCCTCCGGCAGCGGCGGAAAGAAGTGCCCGGCGAAGGATTGACGCGCGTGTCCTCGGAGATCATTATTGCCCTTGACGGCTGGGGGGCGCTAAGGCAACCAAGGAGCCGCGCCGTGGATAGCTACTCAGCAGCACAGGAATTCAGCAGGCCCGTTCATTTTCCGGAAAATAATTCCCAGGCACATCCTCGCCACAGTACCCCGGAGGCGGCCGGCAACCCCGAAGGGCCCCGCCACCGACGACACCGACGGCGCCACAATGGCATCCCCGTATCGGCTGCGGCTCCGGCGCCGGCGGGGTACCGGCCATGATGAGCGCGGCACTCCATTGGGTCCTGCAGTTCAGGCTATTGGTGCTGGCCCTGGCGGTCGGGGTCCTGGGCTTTGGACTCACTAGCCTGCCCAACATGCCGGTGGATGCGTTCCCGGAATTCGCTCCGCCCCAGGTCGAGATCCAGACTGAGGCACTGGGGCTGTCCGCCGCTGAAGTCGAACAGCTGATCACCTCCCCGATGGAGGCCGATCTGCTGAACGGCGTTGCCTGGGTGGAGGCCATCCGCTCCAAGTCCGTCCCGGGTCTTTCCTCGATCCAAATGGTCTTCAAGCCGGGAACCGATCTTTTCCGGGCCCGCCAGCTTGTCGCGGAGCGCCTGACCCAGGCGCGCGCGCTGCCGAATGTTTCGGCGGCACCGGTGCTCATGCAACCGCTGTCATCGACCAGCCGGGTGATGATGATCAGGCTCACCTCGAAAGACATGTCGGCCATCGACATGTCCGTCCTGGCACGATGGACCATGAAGCCCGGGCTCCTGGCGGTGCCCGGCGTTGCGAACGTCGCCATTTGGGGCCAGCGCGACCAGCAACTGCAGGTCCTGGTTGATCCGGGACAGCTCCAGGCCAAAGGTGTGACGCTTGACCAGGTCATCAAGACCACCGGAAATTCGGTCTGGGTCTCCCCGCTGAGCTACCTCGAAGCTTCTACCCCGGGCACCGGCGGCTTCTTCGAGACGGGACACCAGCGGATCGGTGTCCAGCACGTCCTGCCGATCACCACTCCCCAGGATCTGGGTCAGGTTCCGATCGAGGGGCCGGCCGGGAACCTACTCCTGAAGGATGTCGCCACGGTTGAGACTGACCACCAGCCGTTGATCGGCGATGCCCTCCTGAGCAAGGAAGCCGAGCTTTTGCTGGTCATTGAGAAGTTCCCCGAGACCAACACCATGGACGTGACGAAGGGCGTCGACGAGGCCCTGCGCGCACTCCAGCCCGGTTTGCCGGGGGTCAAGGTAGACACCACCGTCTACCGGCAGGCGTCCTTCATCGAGGAAGAGGTCGGCACGGTCGGCGCAGCGCTGCTCATCACCTTGCTGCTCATCGTGGCACTGTTCGGGGCGTTCTTCCGGTCCTGGCGCGCGGCTCTCATCAGCCTGATCACCATCCCGGTATCGCTGACCGCGGCCGCTCTGGTGCTCTACGTGCGCGGGACCGGCATGAACACCATGGTCCTGGCCGGAATGGTCCTTGCCTTCGCCGTCATCGTGGGCGACGTCGCCGAAGACCTCACGGGGGCCGCCCGGGCAGTCCGGGCCTCCACCGCAACCGGAGGCAAGGAGACTACCGACGCCGGGGCCACGGCCCAGGAGGCGAGGGAAGCACGGGAAGGCCTGATCACCGGAGCCCTGCGGGCGGTTCGCACCCCCATTCTCTATTCCCTGCTCATCATGGCGCTGGCCCTCGTGCCCGCGCTCTTCGTCGCAGGCGAAAACGGTGCGCTGTTCGGGCCCCTCGTGCTCTCCTACCTGCTCGCCATGGTCGTCTCGATGATCGTGGGACTGACCGTTACCACGGCGCTGGCATCTGTCCTCCCCGGCGGCTCAGCGCCGCGGCGGGACGTCCGCGCCGCCAAGCGGCTGGAAAGTGGATACGGCCGGCTCGTCTCGCGTTTGACCGGGAAGACCCGCTTGGTCTTCGCCGCCTCGGCAGTGATCGCCCTGGCCGGACTTGCACTGGTGCCCCAGTTGGCCAGCAACCATCCGATCGTGCCGGTACTGGCCGACAAGACCCTCGTGGTGCACTGGAGCGCGGTAGCCGGCACCTCGGACCAGGAAATGAGCCGCATTACTGAGGCGGCCGCCGACGAACTCCGAACTGTGTCCGGTGTAGCCAACGTGGGCGGGCACGTGGGACGCGCAGTCACCTCGGACCAGCTCGGTGACGTCAGTTCGGGCGAACTGTGGATCACGGTGGCCCCGGACGCCTCGTACAGCGACACTGCCGCTGCTATCGAGCAGGTGGTCCACGGGTATCCCGGCCTGTCCAGCAAAGTATCCACCTATCCGCAGCAGCAGATCGACGAGATCCGGGAGGCCGGCGACAGCGGATTCGCGGTCCGGGTCTACGGGCTGGACATGGCAACCCTGCGGCAGAAAGCCGGCGAGGTGCAGCAGATACTGGAACACACGGCCGGCGTCGTGAATCCCCGGGTCGATGCACCCAATGAACAACCCATCGCGGAGGTCAAGGTGGATCTGGCCTTAGCCCAGAAGGCCGGCGTCGTACCCGGCGACATCCGACGCGCGGCGGCAGCCCTGCTGCAGGGCATCGAAGTCGGCAACCTCTACGAACAACAGAAGGTCTTCTCGGTGATCGTGAAGGGTGCGGCGTCCACCCGGAACAGCCTGGACAGCGTCCGGAACCTGATCATCGACACTCCCAACGGAGGGCACGTGCGCCTCGGCGACGTCGCCCAGGTCACCATGGTCGGGAATGAGGCGGTGATCCTGCACGACGACACGTCCCGCCGCATCGATGTGAAGGCCGAAATCCAGGGCCGCGCGCTGAGCGACGTCCAGCAGGAAATCGACATGAAACTTCAGCAGATTCAGTTCCCGCTGGCCTACCACGCGGAGATCCTCACCCAGTATGCGCAGCAGCAGAGCAACTTCCAGTGGCTGTGGGTGCTGGCGGCGATCGCCGCAGCAGGCATCCTGGTCCTGTTGCAGACGGCCCTGGGAAGCTGGCGGCTCGCCGCCCCGGTCTTCCTGGGCCTGGCCGTAGCCCTGTCCGGCGGCGTGCTGGCTGCCATGGCTACCGGCGCGGTCAACTCGCTGATTTCCTTTGTCGCATTCGCCGTCATCCTCGGCATCGCCGCCCGCGGTGCCATCCTGCTGGTCAGCCATGTCCGGAGCCTGCGGGCAGAGGACAGCACCGCCTCCGGGTCCGCCCGGGTAATCCGCGGCGCGAGGGAGCGGGTGGGGCCGGTCCTGATCTCGGCTGTGATGACGGCACTGGCGCTGCTGCCGCTCGTGCTGTTCGGCGGCGTTATCGGAACGGAAATCATTCAGCCGCTCGCGGTGATCATCTGGGGTGGACTGCTCACCTCGACCCTCTTCATTCTGTTCGTTGTACCCGCCGTGTTGCTCCGATTCGGACCGGAAGCAGCGATGAACCATGCGGTCAAGGATCATCCCCTGGCCCGGCCGGAAAGTCAGGATGCATCATGAACGCGACATCTTTGCGGGGCAGCAGGACCATGGCCCTCATCATCGCGGCCTTCCTGGCCCTGTGCGTTGCGGGCTGCGGCCCGACGCCGGAAGCGGCCCCGTCCGGGGCCGACCCTGCGGTCCTTGCCGAGGTCCCGGGAACGGATCTCCACCGCATCACCCTGACGGAGCACGCCGTCGAACGGACCGGGCTCCAGACCGACGTCACGGCCACGGATCCGCAGACCCAGAAGTTGACCGTGCCCTACTGGGCCATCCTGTACGACAGCACGGGCAAGACCTGGGTCTACACGAATCCCGAGCCCCGGGTCTTCGTCCGCCAGGCCGTCACCGTCGAACGCATCAGCGGCGCCGTCGCCTTCCTGACGGACGGGCCGCCACCCGGCACCGTTGTGGTCACCACGGGGGCCGAGGAACTGTACGGCGCCGAATTCGATACGGCGCGCTGACATGCGCTGGCTCATAGGCATCAGCCTGAAGTTCAGAACCATCGTCGTCGCCCTCGCGTGCGCGGTAATGCTGCTCGGTTCCCTGCAGCTGGGCTCCGCGTCCGTGGACGTCTTCCCCGAATTCGCGCCGCCCCGTGTGGAAATCCAAACCGCCTGCCTGGGTTTGACCGCGCAGGAAGTCGAAGAGCTGGTCAGCGTCCCGATCGAGGCGGCGGTGGGCGGCATGCCGGGCCTGGACGAGCTGCGGTCGAAGTCCGTGCCGCAGTTGTCCTCGATCGTGCTGATATTCCATCAGGGTACCGAACTGCTCGACGCCCGCCAGCTGGTGTCAGAGCGGATGGCGGCCGTGACTGCGGCGCTGCCTACCTGGGCGGCCCCGCCCGTGATGCTGCAGCCGCTGTCCGCGACGAGCCGGGTCATGAAGATCGGGATGACCTCGCCCAACCGGTCCCTGATCGAGATGTCCATGCTGTCCTACTGGACCATCCGGGCCCGGCTACTCCGCGTGCCGGGCGTGGCCAATGTAGCCATCTGGGGCGAACGGCTTCAGATGCTGCAGGTCCAGGTGGAGCCGGACAAGCTCAAGGCCCAAAACGTGTCGCTCAACCAGGTCATGGAGGTCACCGCCGGAGCCCTCGACGCCGGGCTGCTGAAGTACTCGCCGGGAAGGTTCATCGGCACGGGCGGCTTCATCGACAGTCCGACCCAGAGAATGGGTGTCCGGCACGTCCAGCCTATCCAGACGCCTGCGGATCTGGCCCAGGTGACCATCCGGGAAAAGGACGGTGTGGCACTGCACCTGGGCGACATCGCCCAGGTCGTGGAGGACCACCAGCCGCTCATTGGTGATGCCGTCATCAACAACGGGCACGGGCTCATGCTGATCGTCGAGAAGCTGCCCTGGGGCAACACCCTGGACGTGACCAAGGGCGTTGAGGAAGCCCTGCACGAGCTCCAGCCGGGGATGAGCGGGATCAGCTTTGACACCACGATCTTCCGCCCGGCAAGCTTTGTCGAGGAGTCCATCTCCAACCTCAGCATCGCCCTGCTGCTGGGCTGCCTGCTCGTCGTCATGATCCTCGGCGCCTTCCTCTTCCAATGGCGCACGGCCCTGATCAGCCTGATTGCGATTCCGCTCTCGCTGCTCACTGCCGCGCTGGTCCTCTATTTCACGTCCAGTTCGATCAACACGATGGTCCTCGCGGGGCTGGTCATCGCTGTGGGCGTGGTGGTGGATGACGCCATCATCGACGTCGAAAACATCATGCGCCGGCTGAGGCAGCACCGCGCCCGGGGCAGCGACGAATCGGCGGCCTCGGTGGTCCTGAAGGCCTCGCTCGAGATGCGAAGTCCGATCGTGTACGCGACCCTGATCATTGTGGTCGCCGCCGTGCCGATCTTCTTCCTGGACGGACTGACCGGCGTCTTCTTCCGGCCGCTGGCCATCACCTACACCCTGGCAGTCCTCGCCTCCATGCTGGTAGCACTGACTGTCACGCCGGCCCTGGCTCTGATCCTGCTGGGTAATGCGAAGCTTGAGGAGCGGGACCCGCCGCTGGTCAGGGTGCTCAAGCGCGGCTACCACGCCGTGCTGTCCCGGATCATGAACCGTCCCCGCTACGGCTATGCCGGCTTCGGCGTCCTCGCCGTCGTGGGCCTGGCGATCACCCCCCTGATGGGCTCGTCGCTGTTCCCCACGTTCAAGGAACGGGACTTCCTGATGCACTGGATCTCGCAGCCGGGAACCTCGGCGGAGGAGGAGTACCGGATCTCGCAGCGCGGCTGCGAGGAATTCCTCAAGGTGCCAGGCGTGCTGAACTGCGGGACGCACATCGGGCAGGCGTTCGCGGCGGACGAGATCGTGGGTGTCAATGCCGGCGAGCACTGGATCAGCATCGACCGCCACGCCGACTATGACCAGACACTGGCCGCGGTCCAGGAAGTGGTGGACGGCTACCCGGGCCTTCACCGCGACGTCCAGACCTATCTGAAGGAGCGGATCGAGGAAGTCCTGACAGGGGCCAGCGAGCCCATTGTGGTCCGTGTCTACGGTGATGATCTCAACGTGCTGCGGGAACAGGCCCAAAGGGTCAAGACGATCCTCGATGACATTCAGGGCACCGATGACGCCCATGTGTCCCTCGAGGTGGAGGTGCCGCAGATTACCGTCACTGTGGATCTTCCCGCGGCACAAAAATACGGGCTCAAACCCGGCGACGTGCGGCGCGCCGCCGCGACGCTGGTCGCCGGGGAAGAGGTCGGCGACGTCTTCCGGGACGGACGGGCCTATGACGTCCAGGTCTGGAGCACCCCGGCAACCCGCTCCAGCGTGACCAGCATCGAGGATCTGCCGATCGACACCCCCAGCGGCCAGCAAGTCCGCCTCGCCGACGTCGCGGCCGTCAAACTGCAGGCGACGCCGAACCAGATCGACCGCACGAACGGGTCCCGCCGGGTTGAAGTGGGATCGTTCCTCGACAAGGGCGCCGATCTGGGGGTCGTGGTTGGCCAATTGCAAAATCGGCTGGACGCGCTGGTGCTGCCGCCCGGCTACAGCGTCCAGCTGCTGGGTGAGTACACCGAGCGCGAGGCCGCGACGAACCGCCTCATGATCTTCGCGGTGGCGGCCCTTGCCCTGATCCTGCTGCTGCTGCAGACCTCCTTCCGGAGCTGGCGGCTGGCAATACTCTCGCTGTTGACGCTGCCGATCGCCCTGGTCGGTGGGGTCATTGCCGCGTACATCTCCGGCGGGGTCCTGTCCTTGGGGTCGGTCGTCGGGTTCCTCACGGTCATGGGGATCGCGGCGCGTAACGGCATCCTGCTCATCAACCACTGCCAGCACCTGGAAAAAAATGAGGGCGACACCTTCGGCCGAGCCCTCGTGCTGCGCGGAGCGGGGGAACGGCTCTCGCCGATCCTCATGACCACGCTGGCCACCGGACTGGCCCTGGTGCCCCTAGTCGTCATGGGCACAGTCCCGGGCCACGAGATCGAGCACCCCATGGCCGTCGTCATCCTGGGCGGTCTCGTCACATCCACCCTGCTTAACCTGTTCATTGTTCCGTCGCTCTATCTCCGCTTCGCCAAGTCAAAGAAGGAGCGGGCGGCGCTGGTGCCGGTAACCGCGTAAACAACCGCGTACAGGCGACGCCCCTGCAGAAACCCCCGGGCCCTCTGTTCCACGGTCCCGGGGGCCCGGGGGCCCGTCAGGAGGCGTCGCCGGCGCCAAGAGTCATGTCGACAACCAGCCCGAACGAGTCACCGGCCGTTATTGGGCCCTCTTGGCCCAGCCCTTTTCGTCGGGGCCGCCGGACTCGCCGTGCTCGCACAGCTCAAGGACCTTGTTGGAGGCGGCGTGAACAGCCGCCTGGGTGCTCTTGCGACCGCTAGTGGACGCGGTGCCGGCCGCATAGCCCACGATGAACGCGCTGATGGCGTCCGCGTGCGGTCCGACGGCCTTCGCCGATTCCTCCGCGACCTGGATGATCTTCTCGTGGTCGACTTCCAGATCGAGTATCTGCAGTGCCTGGATCAGGCGGCCGCTCCAATGCCGCAGCGAGCTGTCTTCATCTCGGGTCAGAGTCATTGGTACTTCCCTTCGTAAACTGCGTGAGTCGAACGGCTACGCCTCAAGGGTTAGCACCGACACCGGCCATGTGCAATGCTGCACAGGGCATTTTCGGCCGGCTCACTGCCACTAACTCCACAAGGCGACGTGGAACTTCGACCCCCGGCGCTCAAGTCCGCGCGAACCTCCCGGGGCGACCATCGCGGCGGTCGCATCCGCGGTACCGACGAATCGCTGCAGCGTCTGCGCCACCGTTGTGGTCCGTCGGTGGTCCAGCGTGCTGGCCCACCAGAGGCCAGAGACCGGGGTCCCGACGACGGGCACGCGAACCAGCGTCCCGCTGTGGAGTTCAGCCCGGACAATGTGGCCAAGCGCCAGCATGATGCCCTCCCCCGCCCGGACGGCGGCGAGGGCGTCAGTCTCGCTGCTGAGCCGGATGATGTCCGGCCCCACGCCCGTGGAGGCCAGCCAGCGTCCTTCCTCCGTGCTGTCCTGGATCCCGGCCGGGCCGGCAAACCACGGCCGGCCCATCAGCTGCTGCACGGAAACCGGTCCGTGCAGCCGGCCCAGAGGATGGGATGGCGCGGCAATAACAGCGCGCTGGTAGCGCAGGAACGCAACCGACTCCAGGCCGAGCTCCGTCACCGCGGTGCCGGCGGGCGCCGTCGGCCGTGCGCCCAGGGCGATGTCGTACGCACGCTCCTTCAGAAGAGAGCAAAGGTCCTCCGCGGACTCGACCACCACGTCGACCGACGCGCCCGGCACCCGTTTCGTGAAGACGTCGAGCAGCCGGCCGGCCGCATGCTCGGCAAAAGGTGCGGTCGCAACGATCTTGAGCCGCCCGGCGTCGTTCTTGGCGTTGGAGACCTCCCACCGGGCCTGATCCGCCAGACCGATGATGTCCTGGGCGTAGTCGGCCAAGGCCCGGCCGCCGGGCGTCAAGGCAATCCCGCCTCCGGCGCGCACGAAGAGCGGGTCGCCGAGGTCCTGCCGGAGCGCGGCCAGGGCGGAGGACACGGCCGGTTCGCTGACCTCCAGGGTTTCCGCCGCAGCATGAAGCGAGCCCAGCCGGGCCACGAGGGCGAACGCGCGGAGTTGGCTCAATGTCATCGACACGGCGTCATAACCTTTCGCTTATGACGATATTGACACTCCGTATCAGCCGGAGCAACACTTTCCTCAAATCGGTGCTGCGCGACGTTTGCCAGCGCCCGGGAGTGAGGTAGGGACTATGCAGATTCCGGCTCCGTTCGACTATGTGCGGGCCACCTCGGTGGACCACGCGCTGGCACTCCTCTCGCGCCACGGCCCGGAGTCACGGGTGGTCGCCGGGGGTCACAGCCTCCTGCCGATGATGAAGCTCCGGCTGTCCCGGCCGGATTGGCTCATCGACATCAACGACCTCTACGAGCTCGACTTCATCCTCCGCGACGGCGACAAGCTGCGGATCGGCGCCCTGACCCGCCACACCACGCTGTTCGAGTCCGATGAAATTAACGGGCTCTTCCCCATCGTCCGGGACGCCGAGTCCGTCATCGCCGATCCGGTGGTGCGCAACCGCGGCACCATCGGCGGCTCACTCTGCCAGGCAGACCCGGCGGAGGACCTGTCCACAGTGTGCAATGTCCTGGCCGCGGAAGCAGTCATCCGCGGACCAGGCGGCGAGCGCATCCTGACCATGGCCGACTTCCACCGCGGCCCCTACGAAACGGCCGTGGGCCAGGATGAGCTGCTGTGCGAGCTCCGCTTCCCCATCCGCCCGGGCTCGGGCAGCGCCTACGAGAAGGTCGAACGCCGGGTGGGCGACTGGGCCGTGGGAGCGGCCGGTGCCGCCGTCACGCTCGCGGCGGACGGCAGCATCGCCGACGCCGCCGTCGGACTTACCGCCCTCGGCCTGGACCATACCGTTGCGGAGGCCGCCGCGGTGTTGCGGGGCCAGCGGCCCACGGAGGAACTGTTCGCCGAGGCCGGACGCCTCGCTGCGGCGGCCTGTGATCCGGTGGATGACCAGCGCGGCCCGATCGACTACAAGCGGCACCTCGCCGACGAACTCACGCGGCGGGTGTTGCGGCTTGCCTGCACCCGCGCCGCCCGGACCCAGGAAGGCTGAAGCGGATGCAGATCAGCATGACCGTGAACGGCAGCGAAGTCACGAGCGACATTGAACCCCGGGTGCTCCTTGTCCACTACATCCGCGAGGTCCTCGGCCTGACCGGCACGCATTGGGGCTGCGACACCAGCAACTGCGGGACCTGCGTGGTCCTCATGGACGGGCAGCCCGTGAAATCCTGCACCGTCCTGGCCGCCATGGCCGCCGGGCACGACATCCGCACCGTCGAGGGGCTCGCGAGCGGCGGAACCCTGGACCCCGTCCAGCAAGGCTTCATGGAGGAGCACGGGCTGCAGTGCGGCTTCTGCACCCCCGGCATGATGCTCACCGCCCGTGCCCTGCTGGACAAGAATCCGCATCCGGACCCCACCGAGATCCGGCAGGCCATTTCGGGCCAAATCTGCCGGTGCACCGGTTACGCCACGATCGTCCGTTCAGTGCAGTGGGCCGCGGCCCACCCGGCAGGCGCCGACAGCGACGCCGCAGCAGACGAAGTCGACGGCACGGACACAGCAGTCCCGGAAAGTGCGACGGAGCTAGAGGACACGGAGGTGAAGGCATGACCGTCATCCACGAGCGGCCCGGCAACCCCGCGGCCGGCGATGAGGACCGCCCCATCGGCTTTGGCCGTATCCAGCGCAAGGAAGATCCACGCTTCGTGCGCGGCAAGGGCCACTACCTCGACGACATCGTCCTGCCCGGAATGCTCCACGGCGCCATTCTGCGCGCCCCGGTAGCGCACGCCCGGCTGGTCTCCATCGACACCACCAATGCCCTGGCCCATCCCAAGGTCCTGGCCGTCATCACCGGAAAGGATCTCCTGGGACTCAAGCTGGCCTGGGCCCCGACGCTCTCCGCGGACGTCCAGGCCGTACTGGTGACCGACAAGGTCCGCTTCCAGGGGCAGGAGGTCGCGTTCGTCGTGGCCGAGGACCGCTACGCGGCCCGGGACGCACTGGAACTGATCGAGGTTGAATACGACGTCCTCCCCCCGGTCATTGACGCCCGCAAGGCCCTCGATGCGGACGCCCCCGTGATCCGTGACGACATTGAGGGCCGGAAGGACAACCGGATCTTCGACTGGGAAATCGGCGACAGGGCGGAAACCGAGGCGGTGTTCGCCTCCGCCGACGTCGTCGTGTCGCAGGAGATCGTCTACCCGCGGGTGCACCCGGCCCCTATGGAAACCTGCGGCGCCGTCGCGGACTTCGACGCCGTCAACGGGAAGCTGACCCTCTACGAGACAACCCAGGCCCCTCACGCCCACCGCACCCTCTTCGCGATCGTCGCCGGGATTCCCGAGCACAAGATCCGGGTGGTGTCCCCGGACATCGGCGGTGGCTTCGGCAACAAGGTGGGCATCTACCCCGGGTACGTCCTGGCCGTGGTCGGCTCGATCGTCACCGGCCGGCCGGTGAAGTGGGTGGAGGACCGCTCCGAGAACCTGATGTCCACCTCCTTCGCCCGTGACTACATCATGCAGGGCGAGATCGCGGCCACCAAGGACGGCAAGATCCTCGCCGTTCGGACCAATGTGCTCGCGGACCACGGCGCGTTCAACGCCACCGCCCAGCCCACCAAGACCCCGGCCGGCTTCTTCTCCATCTTCACCGGCAGCTACGACCTCAAGGCCGCGTACTGCAGTGTCACCGGCGTCTACACGAACAAGGCGCCGGGCGGTGTCGCCTACGCGTGTTCTTTCCGCGTCACGGAGGCGGTCTACCTGGTCGAACGGATGGTGGACATCCTGGCCCGTAAGCTGGAAATGGATCCGGCCGAGCTGCGGCTGAAGAACTTCATCAAGCCGGAACAGTTCCCGTATGCCAACAAGACCGGCTGGGTCTATGACTCCGGCAACTACGAACCCGCCATGCGGCTGTCCATGCAGATGGCCGGCTACGACGAGCTCCGGCGCGAGCAGAAGGAGAAACGCGAGCGCGGTGAGCTGATGGGGATTGGGGTCTCCTTCTTCACCGAAACGGTGGGCGCCGGACCCCGCAAGCACTTCGACATCGTGGGCCTGGGCATGGCGGACGGCGCGGAACTGCGCGTCCACCCCACCGGCAAGGCCGTGGTCCGGATCTCGGTGCAGAGCCAGGGCCAGGGCCACGAGACGACCTTCGCGCAGATCGTCGCCGAGGAACTCGGCATCCCGCCGGAAGACATCGATGTGGTCCACGGCGACACGGACCAGACACCGTTCGGGCTGGGCACTTACGGCAGCCGCTCGACGCCGGTCAGCGGCGGCGCCGTCGCCCTCGTGGCCCGAAAGGTGCGCGAGAAGGCGAAGCTCGTCGCCGCCGCCATGCTGGAAACCCGGCCGGAAGACCTGGAATGGGAGAAAGGGCGCTGGTTCGTGAAGGGCGATCCCAGCGCCGGAAAGACCATCGCCGAAATTGCCATGGGCGCGCACGGCACAGTGGCCCTGCCGGAGGGCGTTGACGGCAACCTCGACGCCGAGGTCACCTACGATCCCCCGAACCTGACGTTCCCGTTCGGCGCCTACATCTGCGTCGTCGACGTCGATCCGGGCACCGGCCACGTCAAGGTGCGCCGCTTCATCGCGGTGGACGACTGCGGCACCCGGATCAACCCGATGATCATCGAAGGCCAGGTGCACGGCGGACTGACCGACGGCGTCGGGATGGCGCTGATGGAGATCATCGAGTTCGACGCCGACGGCAACTGCCTCGGCGGGTCCTTCATGGACTACCTGATCCCCACTGCCATGGAAGTGCCGGACTGGGAGACCGGTTTCACCGTCACCCCGTCCCCGCACCACCCGATCGGCGCGAAAGGCATCGGAGAGTCCGCCACAGTCGGCTCGCCGCCGGCGATCGTGAACGCCGTCGTCGATGCCCTCGCGCCTTACGGGGTGGTGCACATGGACATGCCGTGCACGCCGGCCCGGGTCTGGGCCGCGATGCAGGGCCGCGCAAGGCCACCGATCTGACATGACCACGGCCGCGGAGTCCCTTACGGCCCGGGCGAATGATCTCGCCTCCCGCCGTGAGCCGTTCGTCCACGCCACGGTGGTACGCGCCCAGCGGCCTACCAGCGCCCACGCCGGGGACACCGCGCTGGTACTGCCCACCGGTGAAATCCAGGGCTTCGTGGGCGGAAACTGCGTCGAGTCCTCGGTACGGGAGTACGGCCTTCAGGTCCTGGCGTCCGGGGAGCCTCTGCTGCTGCGCGTGCTCCCCGGCGAGCCGTCGCGCAGCGCTGAAGAGGGCGCCGTCGAGGTCTCCAACCTCTGCCTCAGCGGCGGCGCCATCGAGATCTTCCTGCAGCCGCGCATCCCGGAGCCCCGGGTCCTGGTGGTGGGCACGACGCCGGTAGCCCAGGCCCTCGCGACGCTCGGCTCCGGCGTCGGCCTGGCCATGGAGCTCACGGACGGGGAGTCCGCGGAACCCCGGGCAGACGACGCGGCGCTGATCGTGGCCTCGCACGGCAAGGCGGAGGAAGTAGCCCTCGAGGCGGCCCTGCGCGCCGGCGTGCCCTACGTCGCGCTGGTGGCCAGCGAGACGCGGGGCGCCGCCGTGCTGGACTCCCTCGAGATCAACGCAGAGCAGCGCGCGCGGGTCTTCACGCCGGCCGGGCTGCAGCTAGGGGCCCGCTCCCCTGGCGAGATCGCCCTGTCGATTCTCGCCCAGCTCATCCAGGAACGGTCCAGGGCCCGGCATCACCCGCCGCCCGTCGCACCCGCTGCCACGCCCGCAGGGATGCCGGACGCGGCCCCGGGAACCGCGATCGATCCGGTCTGTGGCATGACCGTCGCAGCGGTGGAGACGTCATTGCATCTTGAACACAACGGCGTCACCGTGTACTTCTGCTCACCCGGCTGCCGTGCCGCCTTCCGCAAGGATCCGGAGCGCTATGCCCTTACTACCTGAGCCCTCCCCCACTCACCGCAGGACCGCCGGGCTGATCCTGGCAGCCGGAGGCTCCCGGTGAACACGGCGGCGCGAACCGGCGCGGAGGAAGACGTGCAGCGCAGGGTGCCCGATGTCCCGTCGCTGATGGCGGCGCTGGACCGGGGCGATTACCTGGCCGATGTCGGCCTGGCCACGGCGCTGTTCCTCGCCGTCCGGCTGCCGCAGCCGATCCTGCTGGAGGGTGAGGCCGGGGTGGGCAAGACGGAGGCGGCGAAGGCCCTGGCGGAGCTGCTGGACACGCCGCTGTACCGGCTGCAGTGCTACGAGGGGATCGACGCCGGCGAGGCCCTCTACGAGTGGAACCACCAGCGGCAGCTCCTCGGGATCCGCCTGGCCGAGGTGCGGGACGCCTCCGTCACAGAAGCCGACCTCTTCAGCCCGGAGTACCTGCTGCGGCGCCCCCTGCTGCAGGCGATCGAGCATCCCGGCCCGCGCCCGGCGGTGCTGCTGCTGGACGAGATCGACCGCGCCGACGCCGAATTCGAGGCGTTCACCTTTGAGCTGCTCGCCGAGGCCGCGGTCACCATCCCGGAGCTCGGCACCATACGGGCCACCCATCCCCCGATCGTGATCCTGACCTCAAACCGGACCAGGGACCTGCACGATGCCCTCACGCGCCGCTGCCTCTACCACTGGATCGACTACCCGGGACCGGACCGGATCGCGGAAATCGTGCGCCGCCGGGTGCCGGCGAGCAGCGGCCCGCTGGCGCTGCAGGCGGCAGCCGTCATCACGAAGCTGCGCAGCCTGGATCTTGCCAAGCCTCCGGGGATCTCGGAGGCCATCGACTGGGTGTCCGCCCTCGCCGTGCTGGGCATCGAACGCATCGACGCCGCGACGGCGGAACAGACCTGGGGCTCGATCGTCAAGAACCGTGACGACCTGGAGTTGGTCGGCGCCCGCGGGGCGGCTTGGCTCGTGGACGGCACCGATGGTTGAGGCCATCACTCTCCCGACGGTGGAGGCGGCCGCCCTGTCCGCTGCCTTCGTCACCGCCCTGCGCCGGGCCGGTCTCTCCTGCTCCCCGGACCGGGCGGTCCGGCTGGCCGAAGCCCTCCGGCTGGTACCGCCAGACGACGTCGAAAGGCTCTACTGGACGTCCCGGGTGGTGCTGGTGACCGCGCGCGAACAGCTCCCGGTCTTCGACGCCGTCTTCACCACCGTGTTCCGCAGCGACTTCGACCCCGCCGCGCGGCTTGCCGGCCCGCGTGGGCCAGGAAGCCCGCCGTCGGCCGGCCCGGAAGAAGCCCGCACCCGACCCGCCGCGGCCGACAACCGGTCTACCCGGAGTGCGCCGCCCCGTAAGCAGCCCCGTTCCGCCGTAGCCTCGGCCGCGCCCACCAGTTCCGGGGACCACGACGCGGCCGCCCATGAAGCCGTCCTGGCCATGGCCTCAACCGAGGAACACCTGCACGGGATGTCCTTCGCCGAGCTGTCCTCCGAGGAAGTCCAGGACATCCGGCGGTTGGCGTTCCGGATGCTGCTCGCAACTCCGTCGCGCCTGAGCCGCCGCTCCCGCAAATCCGCCCACAGCAGCGCCCGGCTGGACGTGCGCGCCACGGTCCGCGCGGCACGGCGTTCCGGCTCCGACACCACCCGGCTGCTGTACGCCCGGCGGCGTGAACAGCGGCGCAAACTGGTGCTGCTGTGCGACGTCTCCGGCTCGATGGAACCCTATGCGCGGGTCTTCGTGTCGCTGCTGCAGGGGGCGGTGGCCTCTGCCGGGGCCGAGGCGTTCGTGTTCTCCACACGCCTGACTCGGCTGACGCGGCAGCTATCGCTGCGCGATCCCGACGTGGCGCTGGCCCGGGCCGCCGCCACGGCGCCCGATTGGGCCGGGGGCACCAGGATCGCCGATAGCCTCCGCCGGTTCGTCGACGAACACGGCCGCCGCGGGCTGGCCCGCGGCGCCGTCGTGGTGATCTTCTCGGACGGCTGGGCCCAGGAGGATCCCGCTCAGGTCGCAGCCCAGATGGCGAGGCTGCGTAGGCTGGCTTACCGGATGGTGTGGGTCAATCCCCGGAAGGCGGCCCCCGGCTACCGGCCGCTGGCGGGCGGAATGGCGGCTGCCCTGCCGTACTGCGATGCCTTCGTCAGCGGACACAGCTTCACGGCTTTGGCAGAGATGGCGGCTGCCATCCGCGGCGACGGCCGGTCATCACTCGAGAGAAGGACGAGCTAATGCAGATCGACAGCACATTCTCGGTGGTCGCACCCATCGACGAGGTCTGGGACACCCTGATGGATTTCGAACGGGTCGCGGGCTGCCTGCCCGGGGCCAAGATCTTGAACAAACTCTCTGACGACGCCTATCAGGTCGGCATGACGGTCAAGTTGGGGCCGGTGAACATGCAGTACAAGGGTCTGCTGAACGTCGTCGAGCGCAATGCGGCCGAGCACCGCGCCGTTCTTGGCGGAAAGGCGCAGGAGATCCGGGGGCAGGGCACCGCCGAGGCCACCGTGACCATGATCCTGACCGAAGAGCCCGGCGGCACTACTCGGGGCACCGTTGACGCCGACCTGGCGCTCTCGGGCAAGGCGGCCGCGATGGGCAAGGCGGTGATCGGCAGCGTCACGGAGCAGATGATGCGCCTCTTCGCCAGCAATCTGCAAGCCATGCTCGCCGAGCCTGTGACGGCGCAGGCGTCCGCCGCCGGAACCAAGGTGCCGGGCCCAGTCCCCGCGGCTGAAGCCGCCGCCGAATCCGCCGCCGGCCAAGTCGCTGCCCCGGCGGCCCCGGCACAGTCCTCGGAGCTTCCGGGCCTGCCGTCGAGCGCCATGGCCGCTGCCTCCGCACCCGCAGCAGCCGCGCCCACCGCACCCAATCCGCCCACACCAGCCGCACCCGCAGCAGCGGCGCCAATCGCACCCGGGACCGGCAGCCTGGACGCTCTGAGCCTCGCGAAAGGCGTGGTGGCGGACCAGCTCGCCAGCCCCGGGAAGGTCCTGGCGCTGCTGGCCGTCGTGGCTTGTATCGCCTACTGGGCCGGCCGGCGGTCAGCGTTCCGGATGATCCGGATGTACGGGAGGCTGAGGGAGTTCCGTGCGTGATGTGCTGGCAGCCATGATGCCGGGCTGGCAGAAGGGCCGTATCGCCGGTCTGGCCACCGTCGTGAGCACCTTCAAGTCGGCCCCGCGGCTCCCGGGCGCGTCCATGCTGGTCACAGCCGAGGGGGAGGCCGTCGGCTCCGTCTCCGGAGGTTGCGTCGAGGGCGCCGTCTATGAGCTGGCCACGCAGGTCAGGGAGGACGGCACGCCGGTCCTGGTGCGCTACGGGATCAGCGACGACGACGCCTACGCTGTGGGCCTGACCTGCGGCGGAATCATCGACATTTTCGTCGAGCCGGTTTCACGGCAGAGCTTCGCCGAGCTCGACGCCGTCGGGCGGGACATCGCCGCCGAGCGCCGGGTGGGGGTCGCCACCGTCATCGAGCACCCGGACAGCAGCCGGCTGGGACGGCACCTGATCGTGCGGCCCAGGGGGTTCGAGGGCGACCTTGGGTCCGAGCGGGCCAATCACGCCGTCGGCGATGACACCCAAGGCCTGCTCGCCGCCGGCCGCTCCGGCATCCTGACCTACGGCCCCGACGGCGAACGGCTTGACTCCGGCATGCGGGTGTTCTTCTCAAGCTACGCCCCGCCGCCGCGGATGCTGGTTTTCGGGGCGATCGACTTCGCCTCGGCACTGGCCCGGCTGGGAGCCTTCCTGGGCTACCGAGTCACCGTGTGCGATGCCCGGGCCATCTTCGCCACCCCCGCCCGGTTCCCCGATGCGGCCGAAGTCGTCAACGCGTGGCCGCACCGCTATCTGGCCGAGCAGCTGGAGAAGGGTCTGGTGGACCAGCGGACGGTCATCTGTGTCCTCACGCATGACCCGAAATTCGATATACCACTGCTGGAGGTAGCCCTGCGCGGAAGCCCCGTTGCCTTCATCGGAGCCATGGGTTCCCGTCGGACCCACGCTGACCGGATCGCCCGGCTGCGCGAGGCGGGCCTGGGCGAGGAAGAGCTGGCGCGGCTGCACAGCCCGGTGGGGCTGGATCTGGGTGCCCGCACACCGGAGGAGACTGCAGTGTCCATCGCCGCCGAGATTATCGCGAAGCAGTGGAGCGGCAGCGGGGAGCCGCTCCACCGGCTCGACGAGCGGATCCACCACGACGAGCAGCATTGACAGGGCACCGTTGATCGAGAACGATTTCCTGCGCTGGGGGCTGACGGCACTGCTGCTGGCAGCGTCGCTGTACGCGGCGTTCCGCGCCAGCCGCAAGTCGCCAGCGGCCACCCGGGTCGGTTTCGGACTCCACGCCGCCATGATGACGGCCATGGTGCTGATGCTTCCCCCGGGCTCCAGTGGCCCGCACTCCCCCAGATCTTCTTCTTCGGCCTGGCCGCGTGGTGGTTCGTCCTCCGCGCCGTCTCCCGGCTGCCTGTGCCATTCACAGGGCCGGGGAACGGTCGACTTCCGGGACGAGACGGCCTCGGTAGTTTGCTCTACAACGCGCTGACGATGGCCGCCATGGCGTACATGCTGGCGGCGATGGACGTCCGCGGGAACCACGGCGCGCTGGCCGGTCTGGGGGCCGCGGGGCTTCCGGGCCAGACGGCGCACCACGGCGGGCCCGCTGCGGGGCTGCTGCTGCCCCGGTCCTGGCCGGACTCCTTGCCGGACTCCCTGCCGGACTGGAGCACCCGGCCCGCCCTCGTCCTGGCGGTTGCCTTCGGGGTGGCCGGAGCCGTGTGGGGCTTGCTCCTGGTCCGGCGGCTCCGCCCCCACACCAACCGGGGCCGCGGCGACGCAGTCCTGGAACTCGTAGGCGCGGCATCGATGGCAGTCATGTTCGCGGCGCTCGCGGTGTGACACTACGGAGCGGTACTTCAACTTCGCGTGATTGATTGGCGTGTTGCAGGATGTGTCCCTCGAGGCCCTTGCCAGGGCACTCACCGGGGCCCGCTCCGGTGCCTACTCACGGAACGGACCCAGCGGTGTCTGCGGGGTGGAGACTGCCTGAGGGATGAGGTGCAGGCTCTGAAGACGGCCGATACGTGACGTTCCCGCGGCAATGATCCCGGCCTATGGCGCCCCAGTGAGGAACCCTTGTTCCTTCATCCATTCGAAGGCGACATCCGCGGGCTCCTTGCCGTCGACGTCGACCTTCAAGTTGAGTCCGCGCATCGTCGTATCCGTCAGCAGCGGAGAAATTTGCGCGAAAATCCCTTCAAGCTCCGGGTGGGCAGCCAGGGTCCTGGAATAGAACACCGGCGCCACGTTGTAGGCGGGGAAGAACTTCTTGTCATCGGTGAGCACCGTCAGGCCCAACGCGTCGATCCGGCCGTCCGTGGCGAAAACCTCGCCGAGGGTACACACACCGTTGTCCGTGGCACTGTAGACGGCCCCGACGTCGTACAGGCCGATGTTGCGCTCCGGCACCCCGGAATCGGAACCCCGGTCCAGGCCGTAGTGCTTGAGCATCGGGCCGAAGCCGTCTGGTCTGGAGTTGTGACCAAGAGTCCGTCGATTTTTGGAAGAAGGCCGGCAAATGCTCGATTCGCTGCACGAATGAGCCCTACACTTTAAGCCAGGCTGGGACGCAATCCTTCCGGGGGAAGCAGGACGGTATGGCAGCCACACGGCATGGGAATTCCCTGAGGGGTCCGGAAGTCAAAGGCCTCCTTCGGCCCCGCCTGATCCCCCGCTCTGACGGCACTTCCAACGCGCGGCTTGGCCTCGTAGTCGCACCGCCCGGGACCGGCAAAACGACTCTCCTGGCGCAATGGGCGGCCCAACGGTCCACCGCCGTGGCCTGGTACCGGTCCGTTCCGGGGGACGCAAAGCCCGGCCGAATGCTCACCAGCTTTGCCGCGGCGCTCGGCACGGCTGCCGACCAGGAATCCCCCCGCTCCTTCGCCGAGCTGGAGAGCCTGGCGGGGCGGCTTGAAAAGCCGTTCGTTTTTGTCGTGGATGACCTGCATGCGATGGCGCATTCGTGTGCGGAGTCCGAACTCGAGCGTCTTCTTGCACTCAATTCACCGCAGCTGCATTTCCTCGTGGGCAGCCGCCGCCCCCCGCACTTTAATCTGGCCAGGTCCGAGCTGCCTGCTGCCGTTACCGTGGGCGGTGACGACCTGCGTTTTCGCGCGAATGAGGTTGATCAGCTCTTCCGGAACACATATAGGCAGCCCCTGAGTCCCGCCGGCACTTTGAATCTGACGTCCAGGACGGACGGCTGGGCCGCGGCCCTGCACCTCTTCCACCTCGCGACGACAAGCCGTTCCACAGTGGAACGGCGTCGGGCAGCTGAGTCCCCCAGCCCGACGTCCCGCCACGTCCAGGACTACCTGACGCACCATGTCCTCGCCGGAGCCTCCGAGGACATGGAATTGCTGCTTCGCCGCAGCTGCCTTTTCGACGTACTGACACCGTCCCGCTGCGACGCGCTCCTGGAGGGCCGTGACAGCCGGCAATTGCTGCACCGCCTCGAACAGCTCGGCGTCATCTCGCGTGAGGGGGACGGCGCATCGCTGCGGGCCCCGGAGGTGCTTCGACACTACTTTGCTAGCACGCTGGATGCCACGCAGCACAGCCGAGCCGGTGGCACCCGTGAGTGCACAGCGACTGTCCTTGAACAGGAGGGAGACTTCGGCGCCGCCTTGGGGGTGCTGGCCGAAGGCCAGGACTGGGACAAGGTGCGGAGCCTTCTGGAACGGGCGGGGAAGCACGCCGTGCAACCGGGTGCCTGCGGGTGGGCTGCCCTGATTCCAGGGCCTGCGCTGCAGGATGACGCCGGTTGCGCCGTGGCCGCGTCGCGGCAACTGCTCGATGACGGATGCGTCGCGGCCGCCTGCAGAACCGCCGCCGGGGTCCCCGCGCTGACCAGCGATCCCGAGTGGCTCGCATTGGCCAGAGACCTTCAACTGGAAGCGGCTGTGTGGGCCGGGGACGCGGCCGCCCAGGGGCCGGGCCCGGCGGGCCGCCTTCGGGAGGCCACCCAGGGGAACCCCGCCGGCGTCGCCCGCTCGATGGGCGATCCTCACCGCCCCCGGGAATTCCTCGCCAATGGCTTGTCGCGTCTGCTTTCTGGAGATCAGCGCTCCTCCATGCCGGCGCTGCGGCGGTGTGCGGAGCTACTGGACGAGGAACCGGCCGCTGCACTCGCGGCCCAGCTTGTACTCGCTGTTTTTGGTCCGGAATCCTCGGTGTCCAACCCTGACGGTGCGGCCGCGGAATTGGACGCCGTGCAGCGGCAGGCTGAACGGCGCGGTTTCACCTGGCTGGCCCGCCTGGCCCAGGGTGTCCAGGCCGCCCTCCCCGGAACCTCAGGCTGTCAGGAGTCCGTTCGGTCCATCATTGACAGCTGTGAGCAGCGGGGCGACGAGTGGGGAGCGGCGCTTGTCGCAGCCTCCGCCGCCCTCGTGCGGCTGCGTGCGGGCCGCCCGGATGCCCGGGAGTTCGGCGCATTGGCGGTCCGTTTCCGCAGACTCGAGGCAGGTGCCCTGGAAGCGTGGGCTCATTCCGCGCAGGCCCTCGTGAGTGCCGCTGTGGACTTGCCTGGAGCCGCCGAAGAGGCCCGGTCAGCGGAGGCGTTCGCGCGGGCGGCGGGAGTTCCCGGAGCACTTGCAATCGCTTTTGCGGCCATGGCCCTGCAATGGCCTGTGCACTATGGCGAACTGATGCAGGTGGCTCAAGAGACCGGAACCTCGGCGGGTTTGGTGTGCCGGCCTTGGACGTGGGTCGCGGCGGAACCCCAGGCCCCGGGCGCTCACCATACTCCGAAGCGCCGGTCAGTGACCGGCCCGGCGGGCGCTGCCGGCCTCGCACCGGCTAGCCGCGCCGTCGAGGTAGCGGACGGCGCGCCGCCGCCATCGCTGAAGGTGGGCTGTTTCGGTGGTTTTGAACTGCACAGCGACGGTGTTGGCGTTGATCTGACCAGAGTGCGGCCCCAGGCCAGGACTGTACTCCGGATTCTTTCCCTGAATGCTGGCCGCCCGGTTCACCGGGAACGGCTGGCGGGGTTGTTGTGGGCAGATCTGGACACTGCCTCGGCACTGCATGCCCTGCAGGTGAGCGTGTCCAGCCTGCGCGGAGCCCTCCAGCCTCCGGGCCAACCCGAGGGCCAACAGCTCCTCGTCCGGCAGGGCGAGGCCTACGCCCTGGTGCTTGGCGAAGGCTCGGCCTTCGATCTGGCGGATTTCGACCGGACCCTGCATGATGCGTCGCTGGCACGGTCGGCCGGAGACCACCGCGGCGCGGCCGAAGAGCTGCGCCGCGCCGTCCAGCTGTATACCGGCGAGGTGCTCCCGGAAGACGGTCCGGCGGAGTGGGTGACCGACACCCGTGAGAGGTACCGGCTGCGGGCAGCCGAAGCTGCGGCGTCGCTGGCAAGCCTGGAGCTGGTCCTGGGAAACCCGGCCGATGCCGCCGCCGCCGCCACCCGGAGTGTCGAGATTGATCCCTGGCGGGACGAATCCTGGCGGACCCTGGTGGAGACCTTCCGGCGCCTCGGGGATCCGGCGGCCGCGGAACGCGCGCAACGGCGCTACCACCTCATACTGCACTCCCTGGGCGTACCGGCCGCAGCCGGGCTTTCCGTCCCGGACGGCTCGGCTACCGCCGGCCGGCGAACTGGACCTCGGCGACGGACACGGGTGCCCCCTCCGGACCGGTCGAGTCCAGGATCTTAAACCGCACCGCGGAGGCCTGGTCCGCCCCGATATAGAAGCTCTGGGGAGCGGAGTCGTCCTTGAGGTCTACGGTCCGGGAAGCCTGTCCCCCGTCCGGGCGGATCGCGGTGATCTCCACCCTGACCGGCCGCCGCTCCTTGAGGAAGACTTCCCGCACGTTCGACGCGCCGGCGCTGATGACCACGTATGACAGGCGGAACGGCCTGTCGAAGCCTGCCTCAAGTGCAGCACTGACATTACCCGGAGCTCCCGCAGCCCACGAGCGGTTGGAGAAATGGTCTATGGCCAGTTCCGGACCCCGGTTCATCGCCTTACTCGTCGCTGTCATCCTCTGGGCCGGCTCTTCCGAATCTCCGAGTTCATCCTGGACGCGGGCCACGCCCGCCGCGATCACGTCCCTGCCAAAGTAGGCGGCGCCGCCAAAAAGCCCGACAACCGCGAGGAGCGACACCGAGCGCACCGGGAAGCGCCATGGCTTCCGCCACTTGGGCCGGCTTCCTGCCGGCAGCGCCTGCCGCTGGGGGCGGCTCAGCAACCGCCGCCACCATGGCGGCGCAGGCACAGCGGCGGCCTCCTTGAGGCTGGCCGCGCAACGCCGGCAGAAGCTCCGGTCCCGCTTGTTGCCGGCCCCGCACCGGCCGCAGATCAGCTCTCCCGGAAGCGGCGGACGTTCATCGGGCAACGGGACCTGGCTCGGCGCCCGAACTTCCGGCTGGCCGGGCCTGACCTCGGCCGGTCCGGCGCCGCGCCGGACCGTGGAAGCCCCGGACGGCGTGCCCGGCGCCGAACCTGACCGGACACCGGACGGCGGACCCGGCGCGAGCCCCGGCGGACCAGGGATTACGGGAAGGGGTGCCGTTGTCACGGCTGGGCTGGCTCCCGAGCCCGAGCCTGCCGTCAGCGGCGGGCGTTTTGCCTCCGCCGCGGCGGCTGGCCGCTGCCAGACCAGATACGCTCCACAGTTGCTGCAGAAGCTTTCGCCGTCATTGTTGCGGGCACTGCAATCTCCACAAATCAGCACCTTGACTCCTCAGGGATCATCAACGCGAGGGGCAACTCCGGGCACTATCTCCAGGGTGTGGGGAACGTGGGCCGGCTTCACGGAATTGATAATGCCCTCCAGGCGACGGAGGTCGACGTCCTCTCTCGCCGCGGCGGATACGCGGATGTGCAGCATCGCGTCGGCCCGGCCCGGCAGTTCCGCGCCCGGGCTCGAGGACCATGCGGCGCCACCGCTGTCTGCAACCTCGACGTCCACGACACCGCCGACGGCGAGCTTTACGGCGTCGGCCAGTCCCGGGACGGTGCCGCGGCGCCGGTGGATCGTTGCCGCGTGCGCAACCACGTCACGGCGCCGGGCGGCGGACCACGATTCGTCCAGCCGCACGCCCACCCACTCCGCCAGCCAGTCCAGGAAATCCTCGGGTGCCAACCGTGGGTCAAGGTAAGAGGCGAGCCCGTCCAGCGTCGTGAAGACCGGCGCGAGGGCGTCGTCGAACGCCAGCAGGAACCGTTGGAGGAACGCGTCCTCCTGCAGGACTGCCGGCAACCGGACGCCCAGGGGCACCGCGCTGCTGAGCCCCGGCACCATGCCGCGCATCTCAGCTCCCTTCCGTCACACGGACTCTGTGGTCAAAGGAAAAAACCAGTGCGTTCCGTTCCACTTCGACCCGCTGCAGCGGCTCACCACGCCGTCCCGTGATGGGATCGGCAGCGAACACCAGCACCTCGTCGACGATCTCGGTTCCGGCCAGCCTCTGCAGCACCGCATGCACCTCGCCGGCGTGCACGGGACGGCCGAACGGCCATCCTTCGCCGTCCGGGCCGCCACGGATCGGATCAAAGTACTGATAGAGCGCCCGCAGGGCATCGCGCTTCAGCGCCTCACGCGACGTCCTGGGGCGTGCGGTGAGCTGGGCGACGACTGTCACGCCGCGGTAGAAGGGCGGCTCAACCAGGACCCGGGCACCCACCGGACGGCGTGCGTCAAGGTACTCCGCAACCACCGAGAGCGTTACGTCATCCGGCACCAGATCCTCGAACTTCAGCCGCTGCTCTTTGTCCGGGACGGCCGCCGGAACCACCAGCACCCTGACCCCGCCAGCCTCATCGGGCCCCGTGGCCGGGATGCAGCGGACCCGGGCAATGGCAGGCGCGGCGCGCTTCGCAAGCTGTTCGTAGTCCTCGGCCGTGATCGCGCGGTCACGGGTTCGCAATGCCAGCGGCCCGCGCTCCTTGGCCTGTTCAATGGTCTCCGGAGCTACCCCGCCGTGGGCAGCGCGGCGGTTCTCAACGCTGTTGACGAAGGGAATGCTGGACCGCAGCACCGACAGGGCCCGGGCTGCAACGTTTCCGTTGGGCCCCCCGCCGGTGCGGTACCGCGGAACGCGGACGGGGCTGCCGGCCGGCGGCACGGCCCCGTAGTGGTGCAGGGACCCGTCGGGCTCGCGTACTGCGGGCGGGAAGTGGACGATGCCCGCTGTGCGGTCGATCGCGATGACCCGGTCGTCCGGGCTGCATCCCGCGAACGAGTCCACTTCGGTCCAGGAATCCCAGCCGGAGCCGGCGGCGATCTCAACCACGAAGTCCTCGCCGCCGGGCACCACGGGGCGGCGACCCAATTCAAACGACTGCCCCGGGACGCCCTCGGACATTCCGATCACCTCACCGGATATCGTTTCGGCGTGGACGGCCGGAACGGACCCGCCGATCGTGAAGGCGCTCGCCAAGTGCACCGTGGGGGACGCGCTGTAGGGCGGGTAACCGGCAACCGGGTCCACCACACGGCATCGCAGCCAGCCCGCCCGGACTCCTCCAAGAAGCGAGGCCGTGTGGGTGTGCGGCACATGGATCACGACGTCGCCGGGCCGGTTCAGCCCGCCCGTCCCGTCGGAGTCGAGCTCGCATGATGCCCACCCGGCGCCGTTCCACGCCTCCCACACCAGCGGTGGGTTGCTGGGGTTCACTCCCACTCCCCTGACCTCGCACTCGAACCGCAGGGCCACCGCGCAGGAGGGTGCCTGATCGTTCAAGCCGAGCAGCAGCGCGTCCCCGGGCACCGGCGGCGTCCCGAAGCAGGCGAAGCCGCCGTCCCCGTGCAAGAACTCGGTATGCCGCACCGGGGCTCCGCCGCCCGCCTGCGTCATGACGTGCGCCAGCCTGCGGGGCGGCACTGTCAGCTCCCTCGTCGTGGCGAAAACCACCGCCTCCTCCTCCTCCGTGCGCCGCGTCGAGGCCTCCGTTCCCTGCGGAATGACGACGGCGTCGGGCTGCGGAGCGGACAACCACATCAGGAGCTCGACGGAGGCGGCTGTCGGCGGGTGCAGGGTCACTCCGAGCAGCTCCAGGAAAGCGATGTACAGCCGGTCCGGTACCCGGTTCAGCCGGTAGAAAAGCTGGTCCACCATGAACGCGAACGTTTCGATGAGGGTCACGCCCGGATCGGAGACGTTGTGGTCGGTCCACTCCGGGCAATAGTTCGCGACCATGCGTTTCGCGTCGTCCACAAGGTCCTGGAACCGCCGGTCATCGAGGTTGGGTGATGGGAGCATTAGTAAGCAGCCTCCTCGCCGCTGCGCGGAATGACGTAGAAGGGGAAGACGAGGTTCCGGGGGTCGTTAGTACCCCTGATCGTGTACTGCACATCGATCAGCAGCATTCCATCGGCGGCCCCGTCAAAATGGACCAGCACGTTTTCGACGTCGATCCGGGGCTCCCAGCGGTCGAGCGCCACCCGGACGGCGTAGGCGATGTCGCCTCCTGTTGCCGCGTCGGCAGGGGCGAAGACATAGTCGTGGACGGCGCAGCCGAATTCCGGCCGCATGGGCCGCTCGCCCGGAGACGTCGCCAGGATGAGGTGGATGCTCTCCTCGATCTCTCGCTGATCGTGAACCAGCGCGATGCTGCCCGTCCGGTCGGTGCGCAGCGGGAACGCCCAGCCGGCACCAATGAACTCCTGACCCACGTCACTGCCTCCTCTCGCCCGGTGGACTGCCCTTTGCTTCCCGGCTCAGTTGATGCGGACCAGACCGCCCTTGACCGTGGTCGTGGCTCCGCCGGACAGTTCAGCCGTCGCGTCTCCGGCCACCAAGACGTTCGGTGCCTTCACTTCGGCTGAGCCGCTGCCCGTGATCTTCACGGTGACGCCCTTCAGCTCCAGGCCGGAGGCCGCTTCCACTGTCACGTTCTTGCCCTTGATGACCACCTCGCCCGTCTGCGTTGTGACCGAAACATCCTTCTTGGCCGTAATGTTCACGGGGCCTTCGGAAAGGATCTCGATTCCCGCGTCCGGTTTCTGTCTGAGCGAGATCTTTTGCTTGCCGGCGTGCGTGCTGACGGTGAGTTGTTCGCCGTCGGGCGATTCCAGGAACTCAACCAACATGCCCGAACGGGAGACGAACGCGCGCCGCTGCACGGCGCCGTCGGTGGAACCGATGTGGTCCGCCCAGGGTTTGTCGGGCTTGTCCTTGCCATTGAAGAGGCCGCCCAGGACGAACGGCTGCTGGAAGCTGCCGTGCCCGAAGGCGACGAGGACCTCGTCCCCGACCTCGGGGAGTACGACGGCGCCACGGGAGGCGCCTGCACCCGCCTGGACCGTGCGCGCCCACCAGCTTTCGTAATTGTCGGACAGGACCGGAAACTTGACCTTGACCCTGCCCTGGTTCTCCGGATCCTTCGCAGCAGTCACCACGGCGTTGACAACGCCGGGCACGGCGGCGGCCCTGCCGTTCGCGCCGGCTGCGACTCCGTAAAGTGACCGCTCGGATTCATGGCTCACGGAAAACGTTGTGAGGTAGCCGCTGTCCGGGCTGAAATCGTGCCGGGACGCGCTCAGCGTGTAGCTTCCGTCAAAGGGCTTCCCGGCCCCTTTCAGCGACACGGCGGCACCGGACCGAAGTTTGGGATTTCCGCGGGCCACCCCCTCCAGCTCCGCAAACGCCCCGCTCAGGCGGGACGCGAGGGCAGCTGCGGTGGCCTCGCATTGGGCCGCTTGGTCAAAGGCCGTTCCCGGCGCGATGTACCGCGGGCTGTCAAACTTCTTGGCAAGCGCCGCGGGATTCACCTCGGACAGCTTGGCGCTGCGCGTCTTGGCCGGTGCGACGGCGACAATGGCGCGCTTCGCATTGACGTCCCAGCCCCTGACCTCGACGTCAGGCACTTGGTCAGCGGAGGTGACTGTTCCCCGCAGGGACACGAGGTTCACGCCCCGTTGGATCACCAGGGGCTCGGTTCTCGCCCCGCCGGCATCCGGCGGTGCCGTCGCCGCATCCGTGGAGGCTGTGAAGTGCAGGGCGCCGCCGGACACGGACAGGACCACGCCGGCTTCTATGGCCAGCCTGTGCAGGAAGTCCCAGTCGCTGATGCCGTCCTGTGCCACGTGCTGCATCACGGGGCCTTTCGCATCGATGGTCCCGGCCTTGATTCCGGCGCGCTGGGCCACCTTCCGGACGATGTCCGCCGCGGTGCTCTGCAGATATGCTTCAACCCGGCGCCCGCGGAACAGGCGGTGGGAATGATCCAGGCCGCGGACGATCGTATACAGGCCGTCGTGGTCCATCTCCGTCTCGAGGGCGGTGACTTCGCCGGACAGCAGCGGCTCCGGGCCTCCGGGTCCGCTCTGTTGGACGAGCAGCTTGACGGGCACGCCGATGCTGATCCCTGCCTTGTCCAGGACGGAGGAATATTCATCGCTGAAGCGGAGCACAAACAGGTCCGGAACGTTGATGCTGTCATCGACGTAGCCGGACACGAGCCGTGCGGCGGTGTCCGGCGGAAGCGGCTGTCCGGCGACTTCCACCAGCAGCATGTTGCTGAACTCTTCACCGTGAGCCACGGATCACCTCCCGGCCCCGTGCCGGGTCATCCTGCAGTGCCACGGATGGCAGCTCATTCACTGCCGGCAACAGCACGGATGTGCCGGAGCGCAGACGCATCGGATCATCAATCCGGTTCGCTGCCGCCACCGCCCGCCACAGGGAAGCGTTGCCGTATTCGTTGTAGGCGATTCCCGCAAGGGTGTCCCCTTCCACAACGACGTGCACCCGCCGCGGCACGAGGCCGCCGGACGTCGGGTTCTGCTTCGGCGGATCCCCTGCTATCTCTTCAAGCGAGACGGTGCATGTAGCGCGCACCGGGACTCCGGCGGCCGTGAACAGGGTGTACTTGACCTGCACGCTGGCCACATAGGCCAGGAACCCCGTCAGCTTCCCCCACCGGAACAGCACCCACGGCGGCGAGCCCTTGTTCTGCTTCAGGGACGCCGCGGTGGGGGCGCAGCAGGAGAACAACTTTTCCACCCGCTGGACCACGGCATCATCCTGCTTCCCGGATGCGTCAAAGAACATCTCCAGGGCGAGTTTGGACGGCATCGGGCCGTTGTATTGCGGCGGGCCCGCCTTCTTGTTGGCCTTGGCGGTCTGCCGGGTCCACGAAGCCGTCTTGCCCAGGGTCAGCTCCTTCGGGTTGAACTGGAAGTCAATCCGTCCCAGCTGCGGTCCGGCCTTGTCCAAGGAGCCGTCCTTGGACGGCTCGTACAATTCCAGGTACGCGTGGGACAGTTTCAGTGCCGCCTCGCCGCCGGCACTGGCGGCGGCTGCCGCCGGGCCGGCCGCGCTGGCCGCGCTCGGCGGACGGGCCGCCACTGCGTTCGTGGTCATATCCGGTTCCTCCAGCTACCGCGTCTTCGAGACAAACCCGTGATGGGCGATCTCGAGCGTCTCCATGATGACCTTCGGCTGGTCCGGGTTGAGGGACGGTCCCTTCCACCGCACCGGGACGACGTCGTAAAGTTCCCAGCCGGCGATCTTGCGTCCACTTGCTGTCATTGCCTCGATAATTCCCGTGCAGCGGGTGTATCCGGAGGCCATGTCCGCAAACCACTTGGCGATCTTCTCGGTGTCCCGCCCCAGCGGCCGGCTCAACGTGATGTTGGGATATTTGAGCCGTGTGGGCAGCTGCCAGATGAAGGCGTTGTTGCCGCCCTCCTCGCGGGATTCGATCACCACCTCACAGCCGAGCCCCTCGCACGTGGTGAACGTCCCCAGATCCAGATTGTCCAGAGCCACGGTGTAGCGGACGCTGACCGCAGTCTCCACATCCTCCAGCATGATCTTCCTCAGTTCGCGTCGGTCCGCAGACCGCGGCGCTCGCGGTCCAGCAGCATTTCGGCCTTGATCCGGCGGATCAGCGGCCCCGCGAGCCGTTTGGCCAGATCCTCAAGCTGTTCCGGAGTCGCCGCGGTTGCGCCGCCCGGCGCCGCTGCCCCCCTCGCTGCCGGCCCCTGCGGCGCTGGCCCGGCCGCAGCAGGCTCCGCGCCGGGCTGAACAGAAGAACCTCCATCAGCCGCCTCCGGCATGGCGGTGGACGGTGCGGAAGGACCCGGGGCAGCCGGCGCGCGGGCAGCCGCTGCAAAATCAGCAGCGGAGAACCCGTCCTCCCGCTGAATGACATCATCGCTTTTCCCTGGATCCGAGGACGCGGCGGCGAGGCTCAGGAAGGGAGGCGGGGCCTCCGACAGAGACCCCGTTCCGGACGGGACCCTTGGCCCCGCGGCGAATCCGGGTGAGGCTGCGGTTGCGAGGCTCGACCCAGCCGCCGCATGCACCTGAGCCGGCAGGGCCGGCCCTCGGGCCGAGGCCGGGGACGCGCCCCAGCGTTGCAGGCCGGCGGATGGGGGTCCGACAGATTGAGGCGCAGACGTGCCCGGGAGGTTGGACATGCGCACGGGGGACCCTGATGATGCGCCGGCCACCCGGTCTGCGCTGTCCACTGGGCCAGCACCCTGTACAGAAATTGTCCGCTGAATGACCCTTCCGACGGCGGCAGTCGGTTCTGGCGGGGCGCCGGGCCCCCCGTCGAAGGGGGTGCTGGTTCCCGCGCCGGCTTCAGTTTTAAAGCCAGCGGCGAAGCCGAAGTCACCGCCTAAAATGCTGTCGATTCCGCCGATCACTGGGTGTGGCGCTGGAGCTGACGTTGGTGCTGGCACTGCATGGCCCTCAATCCCGGCAGTAGTGCCGGCAGTAGGACTGACCTGAGTGACGTCGGAGTACGCTGCCTGTGCTGCCGGAGCCGAGGCAGACTCAAGGAGCAACGGAACGGCCGCCAAAGGTGGCTCGCGCGCCGGGACCGGCGGCCGAGCCGCCGCCGGTGGCAACGCCGTCAGCCGCTGCCAGGTCTCCGGAGTTGTACCTGCCGTGGCAGTCCGGACAACCCGCATGACAACCGGACCGACTGGTTTGGGGATTGCCCGGGCCGGCACGTCAGCTAATGACCGGGAGGCTCGCTGGAGCTGGAGGGCGGCGGGCGCAAACGCGGGCCCGCCAACCCCCGGGCTCTCCCCGCTGCTTCGGCTGCTCGCGACTGGACTGCTTGAGCTTTGGCTGCCGACCCCGGTGCTGTGCTGCGGCGTGCTGTCCTGCGGATTGCTGCCCTGCGGGTTTACCGCCGGCGGGGATTGGCCTATGGAAGCGTGGCCAAGGACCAGTGGCGGAAATGGCGTGGCTTCGACGGCAGGCCATTCACCAGCCGGCCCGGTGTCCGGTTGTGCCGTCCGGGTGGGCGTGGCAATGGCCGCTAAGGAGCCTGCAATTCCCGGCTGTTCGGTGATTGCCGCCGCGACATCTGGACCGTCGACATCTGCACCGTGGAGTTCTGGACCGTGGACATCTGGACCGTCACCGGAATACGCGACGTCGGACAGCGGGGTGACGTCTGGGCCGGAGCGGGAAACGACGGACATATTGGGTGTGCCGCCATCGTGGGTGGAGAGCGAGGGACTCTCCGCCGCGGACCCGTCGCGGCCTGGCTGCTCTGGACGCGCGGCAGGAACAACGGCCGAGGGCAGCGGCGCCGTCCGATCCTCGGGAGTCGGGGAAAGCCTGGCTTCCGCGGGCCAGGCGGCAACCGCGTGGACTGGCTCGTCCACCCCGGCATCCATCGCCGGTGCGGGATCCGGCCGCGACGGATCCGAAGACCCTGTTGATGGAACGGTTTGCCCCTCGGATGACTCGTTGGCGCTCCCCGCTCCGGCGTCCGGAACGGCTGCATCGTCGGCGTCACGGTCGCCCTCGTCAACCGCCGGGAGAGGCCGGAGCGAGCCGGAAGATTCGGGGGCGGACGCCCGCTGCACCGGTAATGGGAAGGATCCGGGAGACGTTCCGGCGGACGGTCCCGCCGGCGCCGCCGGCTTCGAAAAGGCAGCTTCCGAAGATGCCGGTTCCGAAAAGGCAGCTTCCGAAAAAGACAGGGGCATACCGATTCCCAGCTTGGACATGGGGGGCGCCTGCCGGAAGCCCGGCGAGAAGTCCGCCGGCCCGGCCGCTGCCCGCTGCACAGCCGGTGCGGAGGGCAGCGGGACATACGTGGCGCTTCCGTCGGACGTGCTGCCGTCGGTATGCCGGGACCGTCCCGGCCCGGAGAAATCCACGCCCGAAGCCGGGGCGGACACCCCGGCACGCGGGGAGGAATCAGAAGACTGCAGCTCCGCGGGCAGTGAAGCAGAAGGCTCCAGCGGCAGAGCATCGACGTACAGCACCTGAAAGGAGCCGGCTTCCGCCGCGAGCAGGGAGCCGCCGCCGTCGGACTCGACGCGTTGAGCGGTCTCCGGCGCGCCGCTGTGCCTGTCCGGCATCGGACGGACAAGGGGCGCCGGAGGCGGCAGCAGCGTCATCTCCATGGGTGCCGTGGTGTACCCGTCGTTGCCCGGGGCCGGGCCGCCGCCGTCGACGTCGATGACGCCCGGTGGCGCCTGTGCGCTGATCAGGTGGGCCATGGGGCCGGTGAAGGAGGGGTCGCCCCAGGAGGAGAGCGCACCGGCGAAATGTTCAGGATCCGAGGTGAGTCGAACGCTACCGATAGTGCGTTGCAGCGGCGGCAGGAAGGCCCAGCCGCTGGGGGGAACCCGGTCCTCAACCGTTGCCGATGTCACCGGCTCGCGCGGTGCCTCATCCGCCCGGGCCTCGGGCGCCCCGCGCTGCCACGGCCACCGCATGGTTCACCGCTCCTGGGAGAGGCGCGTGTTGATGGCCGCGATTTCACGGACATAGCGAAGCCGCTGCCCGTGTTCCAGATCCAGGATGTCATCGAGTGGCCAGTGGAAGTGATAAGCCACGTACGACACCTCCTCGTAGATCCGGTCCGGCGCGTACGTCATGATTCCCCCAGGCGGCCACCGGCGAGGTCGGCGGTGAAGCGGTGGGAGCATTCCGGGCACGTTACGGCAATCCGGGTGTGGCCCTCGGCGTTGATCCGCCGGTAGAAGTCCTGCAGGAAGGCAACGTCGGAGGCGAACATGTTTTCCACGACGGCGGACGTGACGGCTCCCAGCGTGCCGAGGGAGGTGATGACCCTGCCGAGCAGGACCACGGTCGTGTAGGCAGCGTTCTCCTGGACCCGTGCGTCATAGAGCGGCAGCAGTTCGTCCCGGGCCGTTGCCAAACGCATGACTCCAGATTTGTGCACGGTCCCGTCCTGGTCCACGTAGCCGCGTGGAAGCTCAAAGCTGAACTCGGTGCGGAGCGGCTGACGCCCATTCTCCGGCCCCCGGCCGGCCGGAGCCCCGGAGGCATCCGCTTCCGGCTCCGGCAGCACCGCCCCGCCATGGGTCCGCTGCATCACGAGATGGTGGCTTCGTCGTAGCAGATGACGAACTTCTCCGTGGCCTGCTCCGTGGCACCGGCCTTCAGGGAATTCAGTTCGATGCTCTTCACCCAGCAATTGACGAAGTTGTAGGTCTTCAGCGTGTCCCCCTTGTAGTCAAGGAGCGAGACGGCGGCTGTCTTGCGTGCCCCGGCGACGTCGCCCTCCATGACCGTCTTGAGCCAGTCCGTCACGGTCTTGCTCTCGGTAAGTCCCCTGGTGACAGTCAGCTCCCCAGGTTTCGGCCGGCCAATCAGCTGGCGGACAACATATTTTCCGTCCTTGGTCTGCTGCTTCAGCTCGATCTTGTCGACCTCGGACTTGAGGCCGCTCACTTCGATCACCCTCGGCACTTCAATGCCGTCGATCGTGACCGTGAACGCATTGGCCGGTGAATTGTCAAAATCGCCGAGGGCCATGGTCTTGCTCCTTTTGAACTGGGATTACTCGCTCACGAGGCTGGTGCCGCCGGAGAACTGGGACAGCTGGAAAATGACGAACTCGGCCGGCTTCACCGGAGCAACACCGATCTGGCAGACCACCTGGCCGGCGTCGATACCCTCGGCCGGGTTGGTCTCCGAATCACACTTGACGAAGAATGCCTGTTCGGGCGTGAGCCCGAAGAGCGCCCCCTTGCGCCATTCGTTGGTCAGGAAGGCACTGATGGTGCGGCGGATGCGCGCCCACAGGGCAGGGTCGTTCGGTTCGAAGACCGCCCACTGGGTTCCCTGCAGGATGGACTCCTCCAGATAGTTGAAGAGGCGGCGGACGTTCAGGTAGCGCCATTCGGCGTCGCTGGACATGGTGCGCGCCCCCCAGACGCGGATGCCGCGGCCCGGGAAGGTACGGATGCAGTTGACGCCGATGGGGTTCAGCAGTTCCTGTTCCGTTTTCGTGATCTGGGTCTGCAGGCTGGTGACGCCGCGGATCACCTCGTTGGCGGGCGCCTTGTGGACGCCGCGGGTGTCGTCGTTCCGCGCCCAAACACCGGCCATGTGACCCGACGGCGGGATGAACCTGTTCGTTCCGGTGCTGGGGTCGAAGGCCTTCACCCACGGCCAGTAGAGGGCGGCGAACTTCGAGTCGTAGCCGCCGCCGTCCATACGCCAGTTCTTGATCTGCTGGGCGTTGAGGTTGGGCGGCGGGTCGATGATGGCGATCCGGTCCCCCATCAGCTCGCAATGGGCAATGGCGGCCAGTTGCACGGCCTTGACGGTTTCAAGATCGATGGAGCCCTGCTCAAAGGCGGCCATCAGGTCCGGCACCGCGACCATCGTTACTTCGTCGACGGCTTCGAGGCCGCTGAACCCGGTGCGGTCCGCTGCGTCGCCCACGTAATCGTTCACGTTCAGCTCGTCCGTGGTTGGCGGCTCAGGCTCCGGCTCCGGGGCGACCAGCTGGACCGTCCCCTTGTCGGGTTTGACCAGGGCACCGCCAGTGGCGACCTCCTCGATGGTGACGATCTTGGATTCAGCACTGATCTTGGTGGCAGCGTTATTGTTGCCGCGCTTGGTGGTGACGTTGTCCCACACCTCAGGCGGCTTGCCCTCTGCCGTGATGACAATCCTGAACTGGTCCTCGGATGGATTCTCGCCGCCCGGGTCGGCGATTTCGACCGTCACGGGCTTGGGGTTAGCCGCAGTGGATTTAGCCGTCAGCCGGTATCCGCCGAGTTCAGCCGTCGGGGCGGCCGTCACGGCTTTCTGCTGTTGCTTCGGCTTATCTTCCCGTGCTCCGTCGGCGCCGATGCGCACCACGTAGCAGTTCCCTCCCCCGTTGAGGAAGTAGCCGTAGACCGCGTGGGCAAGATACGAACCTGGCACGAAGTCTCCAAAGGTTTCGGAGAATTGGGTCCAGTTGGACACGAGAGTCGGCTGGTTATCCGGACCCTTCGAGGCCAGCCCTACGAAGGCAGCGACTGCTGTGCCTACACCCTCGATGGGACGAGTGCCCGCCGCGACCTCGTTTACGTAGACTCCTGGCGAAAGATAGCTTGGCATTTTGTCTCCTCGTTGAACCCAAAACGTGGTTCAAGGGTCCCGCGGGGTGGAGTGGGGCGGCACGGCTATGCGGATGCGCTGACGGGAAGGATGGTGTGCACGAAGGGGCAGGAAATGAAATGACTGCTCATAGACGCTGATGACGGCCTGGAAACTGACGCACGCGTGACAATGTCAGGTGAACCCAGCAGCGCGGGCCACAGAGCGATTCTTGTGGCTGAAACGGACATTAAATGTATGACCCGTTTACACAATGTCGCCATATACGCCCGTCAGTCCGAGGACGTCCTTGAGAGTGTCCAGCGTAAGATCGCCAGGTGCCGCGCCCTGGTCGAGGCTAGGGCCGGATCGGCGCCCGCGAGTACGTCGACAACGACACTAGCGCCGCCAAGAACGAGGCGACGACACTGCCTGGGCCTCAATGCTGGCCGACCTTTCACGCGGCGCCGCCGACGTCGGTCGGCGGTCGCGTATGCGTCGTCAGTCGCGTCGTTCGTCCGCCCTGGGGCGTTACCGCCGTTCTGAGCAACGCGGCTAACCCGCACGGTCCTGAGGAGATAGAGGCGCCGCGCTGGGTAACCTATCCCTTGTGCCCTCACTCGCCGAAAGCGTCACCAAAAGAGCACCCATTCATCGTTTAAACACACCAGTTCAGGCCACCCACGATGAAAACCCCGGGCTACGGGACGACTTTGTACCAGGAGCCCTCAGAGTGGGCGAATAGACTGCTGCCCACGACATCGATGGTGCCGCGAACGATGAAGAGCCCCTTCAGCTTCTCCCCGCCGAGGACTTGACTCACCGCGTCCGCGTAGTGCCCCCACGATACCCATGCAGCGAAGTCGGTCCATTGGAAGGGCACACCGTTCCAGTGGTAATCCCGGGTCACCATGTCAAATATGGAGTTGCCCGTATATGTAAACCAGCTTCCCCGGTAGGGGTCCTGTCTCGGATTGACCATTTGGAAGACAGCGTCGTACGACAGTCCCGCCTTTACTAGGTCACTGGACACTTGGGCCCGTATGACTATTGCGAATGGATCAGATGAGACAAAGGACTCCTTGGGTGTCCATATGTCCCCCGGGTCAGCCGCGTAGACGGCGGGTATGTGGACGAAAGGCATCTATCTGCCCTTCTCGCCTTTGCCCTTGGGAGAAAATGTGCCGGCCGTCTCCTCGGATTGACTATTCGGTTGAATTTCTTTGAGTTCCTCAAAGCGCCCGCCTCCGTGGAGTTTACTCACGGCCTCGGCATGAGTTTGCGGTTCGAGCTTGTGGTTTGGCTTTTTCTCAGCGGAGTCCGCCATTGGATTCGCCTCCTGGCATCGTGTTCTTCGCTCACTACACCTGTTGGAAACTAATGGTGGACCCGTGAGCGGAGCTTTGTCCATGCTGAAGTAATTCCATTTCTGGAATTGCGCGGACTACGCCAGAGGCGATGCGGGTGAGCTGGCCAATCCGACCCGAGCTTTGTATCTCCGCCCGGGGCGACTTTCACAGGCCGGGTAGCCTTCTGCCGAAGCCATCAAATGCCCATGTCGTCGTGGACGCCGACGGTGGCGAAACGGATCATCCCGTCCGTGGCGCGCCAGAAGTGCATGCGGCGCGCGGATCCGGTCTTGATCTTCAGGGCGACCCGCCAGGCCGTTCCATAGACGGCATGCTCGATGAAGTTGGACGCCCCGGGAGTCCGCCGCGGAGGCGGTGCATGTCCCGGTCCGGCATGGAGTCAGCCAGACCCGTGAGGACCTCCACTGCGACGGCGACAATCTTGGACCGGTCGACGCCCTGGATGTCTTCGACGTCCTTGAGGAAGCCGTTGACGAAGCCGCATTTGGCCAGCGGCGTTTCGGCTTTGGAGCCGGCAGGAATCCGCGTCGCCCATTCAAAGTGGACCTCGTGGCGGAACTGGTCGCCTTCCGTTAGGCAATTATTGGTCGCACGGCAGTCGGGGGCGCCTCGCCCTCAAGTGCTGGCGAACCGATGACCGCCTCCGGTGCCGGCGCGAGCTCCGGCGTCGACATCCTCGACGTAGAACAGCGTGGCCTGACGTCCCATTCAGTGGGTCTACTTGAAGTCTTTCGTGCTCTTGATGGCTCCATCGGGCATGAACACGCGCACGTGGTCTGAGGCCACGACTATGAACTTCTTGCCGCTGACAGCCTGGTCCTTGAACCACAAGATGCACTGAGCGCATTGAGGCAGGGTGGAGACCCCGATGGCCTGTGCGCCGTTCATGCGGTAGATGTTCTTCTCTGCGTGCACCAGGTCGGCACGGCCTGGGATGCCTTGGTCGCGAGGACTTCGACGAGGCAGCCACTCATTGGTCTCTAGGCTGTGTGCCTCCCGCAGCTCCTTGTTACGCCCCTCGTAGCTTTGCCCGTGGACGTAGCTTCCCGTGCGGCGCAGCAGGCTCTTAATCTCCGTCTCCCGCTTCTCGCGTGTCTTGTCCGTCTTAGCAGCCTCGGCTCGCGCCTCCAGGCTCTTTAGTTCTTTCTGGGCAGCCGGTGTCAGGATGGTCATCGCGTCAATGTCGTGGGCGGGCGCTAGTTCGGTGAACTTCGCCATCTCCGCTGCGACGTACGGAGTCATGCGTCCCACTGTCTCCCCTTCCGCAGGTGCCTCGCCCGCGCCCTGTGGAACGAGGTCGCCCCCGCCGCTGGCCCAGACCTCCCCGCGGTCTCCGCCCTCCTTCTTGTGACGTGCCACGGCCTTCCGTTTCTCGGACTCGGCGGTCGCTATCGCGGCCTTGATCGACGCCTCGTCGACCGCCTGGGCCGTCGCCGGAGTCACGCGACTTCCGATATCAGACACACCGTAGGTCCGGCCGTAGGTACCCAGATTGCGTACTAATGAGTCGAGTCCAGTCTGGAGGGTCAGATCTTCTGGCTGAGCACTCTTGCTGAGCTCGACATGACTCTCGGCCTGGGCGAGCAGAGTCCCTGCAGCAGTCGTCTGCTCGGGGTGCCCGGCGGTAAGCGCGATCTCGCGACGCAGCTTCGTGACGAGATGTTCGGTGCTGGAAGCCATCATGAGTGACGGTTGCGGCCCCGGGCGAAGGGTCAGCGTGTGCACTTCGGAGCCGAGACGGAACGGTCGCCGAATGAGCTTTAGCTTTTCGCCCACTGCCCTCGCTCCGGCCAGGACTTTGGCCTTTCCAGCCGCCGCCTTCCCCTTCACCCACGCCTTCCCCGCGGCGACCTTCGCCTTCACCTTCCCGGCGAAACCCTTGATCCCCCGGATGATCGGCCCTGCCAGCTTGAGGCCGGTCTTGATCACGAAGTCGAGGGCCTTGTTGACCGGCTTCTGCAGCGTCTCGATGATCTGCCGGATCTTGTGGCCGATGCCGCCGATGCCGATCACGCTGGCGAGGAAGCCGATGAGGATCGGGACCATCTGGCCCAGGACATCGTTGATCTTGTTCACCACGCTGCTGACGTTGCCGCGCACGATGTCGGCAACCGAGTCGATGATGGTGTTGACGAACTTCATGATCCGCTCGGCGTTGTTCACGAAGAACATCACGACGTCGTAGATCAGCTTGCAGGCCTTGATGAACGCCGCGGCAGGGTTGAGCAGGCCGATGAGCCAGGTGATGCCGGCGGTGATTACCTTGGTGATCACGAAGTCCTTGACCTGCTCGAGGATCATGTCCTTGATGTTGCCGAGTTTCTCCAGGAGCATCTGCCACAGGCCCGCAACGCCCTGGCTGGCGATGACCTGGAAGATCTCGACGCCCTTCTCCACGGCGGCCATCGCCTTTTCGCCGATCTGCTTGACGAGCCGGTTGCGGATGTTGGCCCATGTCAGCCCGAAGATCGAGGCGAGCAGTTTGATGATGCCCTTGATATCGAAGGTGTCCGGGAGCTCGACGCCGCCCTCCGCCAGGGCGCCGAACAGCCAGCCCATCAGGCCCTTCTTGAGGTGGCCAAGGATGTTGTCCTTGAACTTGAGGATGCCGCCCTTCACACCCTCGATCAGGTTGCCCAGGAAAGCGACGGGGTTCTTGATAATGTCCCCCACGACGCCCGCGGCGCGGGAGAGCACGTTCTTGAGCATCGTGGCGAGCTCGCGGATGGTGTTGATGATCGCCTTGATCGCGCCGATCGCCTTGTCCACCAACCCCTTGTTCTCCGCCTGCAGTGCCTCGATCCGCTCGTCGAGGCCCTTGCGCGCCTCGACGTACTTCGTGGCGAGGGCGTCCACCACAGACTCCTGCTTGGCGTTGACGTCGCCCTCGAGCGCCTCGAACTTGTCACCGATTTCCTTCGTCGCCTCGGAGCCGACCTTCTGGAGGTCGGCGGGCAGGCTCTTGACGTACGAGGCGATCTCGGCCCTGCCCCTGGCGATGCGCTGCTTGGCCTTGTCCAGCTCGGTCCCGACAATGTTCGCCACGTTCGAGATGACGCCGTCCATCTGCTGGAGATAAAGCTCGCGGCCGGCCTCGTAAAACTCGTTGACCTTCGCGGGCATGCCCGCGATCTTGTCCCGGAGCCAGCGGTACCCTCCGAGCCAGCCGCCGTACCGGTCCTTCTTGTACGCCGACATCTTTGCCTCGACGTAGGCTTCGAACACCGACCGCGCCCGGGCCTCGCCCTCGGTGAAGGCAGCATCCACCTTCGGGTCGATTCCGTCGAGGGTCTTTTTTACGTCGGCCTCGGTTGCGGCGAAGATGCCCTGCACTTTCGCCGTGACCTCGGCGCGTTTTGATTCGTCCTTGGACTTGGCCTTGCCCTTGTCCGCGACCAGGTTGGCCAGCGCCGTCGCCTTGGCGCTTTGCATCCCCGTCACCCCCGCCGTGGTCTCCGCCCCGGCCTCGGCTTTGCCCTGCTGAAGGACCTGCTGCTCCTGCTGGCGGAACTCCGCGGGTGCGGTCTGGGCATGCTCGGCGGCGGCGTGCTTGCCGGCCAGTCCCTGCTGGAACTCAGGTTCGTTTGACTGCGCCAATTGCTGTTCGCTGACCTCGGCGTCGGCCATCTCCTGGTTGGCCTGATGCTGTCCGGCAGCGAGGTTGACCTGCTCGGCCGGAGCCGGCTTGGGCACGGCGCCTGCGGCTGGGACCGGCATCGCCTGACCCGGCTGCTCCTGGGCCATCGGGGTGACCGGCTTCGGGACGGCCTTGGACTGGTCCGGCGGGGCACTGGTGGCGGCCTCGATGTCCTTGGCCTGGCCCTCCTTGCCCTGGCCGACCAGGCCCTTGACTTCTCCCTTGGCTTCACCGGCCTTGCCGGACTTCTTGTAGTCGTCGGCCTCTTGAAGGGTCTTTGGCGACTTCGCCTCGATCGCCGTCTTGACGGCTGCGATGAACGCCTTCTTGTCGAAGGCACCGGCCTGCTGGGCGTCCATCGTGTCGACCTTGGCCGCCTTCGCCTGACCGGCGACGTCATCGGACGGCGGAAGCGCGGCCGCCTGGGCTTCCTTGGCCTTGGCGGCAGCCGGAGGGTGGGCCCTTCGTGACTGCGCGAAGCCCGTGATGGTGCCCGTGACCTGACGGAAGGCCGGATCATCCTCGGGCCGCACCGTAACGGGTGCCACCGGGGGCTGTAAGAGTTTGTCGGCGGGCAGGGCACCGGGGGCCAGGGTGGCCGCTCCCCCGCTGGCCCCGGCGTGCGCGGCAGCGGGAATCTTCCCTCCCACGGAGCCCCTGCCCGGCCCGCCGATTTTCGCCCCTGCAGCTTTCCCCAGGGGGCTGACGGCAGGGACGGGCTTGGCGGGTGGAACCGGCTTCTTCCCGGCTACCTGCCCGGGTCCGAATCCCGTCTTCGCAACCGCCAGTGCCGAGGCTGAGGGCTTGGGACCCTCGAGGTCAACGGGCACGCCGGCCGCTTGGGCGGCCTTGAGCCCCTTCTCGACCGTGGCGACGGCGGGCTCGTCCTTGCGGATCTCCTTCAGGGCTGCATCGAGCTCGGCGCCGGCCTGCTCCCCGGGGGATTTCAGCTTCGCCGCCATGAGTGCACCGACGGCGGCGTTGCCGGCCTGCCGCTGCAACGCCAGCATGGCACGAGGATCGACGCCGGCCCGCGGATAGCCGCCGGCCCGCCGCCTGCCCGCGGCGAGGACGTCGGTGACGTCACTCCAGGCAGCAGCCTGGCGCGCTACGGCGGGCCCGGCGCGTTGCGCCGGAACCTTACCGGGTCCGCTCTGGAAAGTCGTGGCCATGGGCCGCACCGGCCGGGATCAGCCCGGCTCTTCCTCTTCCGCCTCTGCGCGCTGCACCGCCTGCCCGTCAACGAAGGACCCTTGGGCGGTTTCCTCCTCTTCCGCCTCGGCGCGCTGGACGGCGGCGCCTTCCACGAAAGTCCCCGGCGCGGTGTCCTCGCCAGCATCGCGCTGGACGACGACGGCGCCCGCCGGGGAGCGCTGCGCGGTTACCGGAGCCGCGGGTTCGGACATGGCCCGCTCGGCCGTGGCCGCTGCCTCACGTTCAAACCGGTCGGACGGATCGCTGACCCGCACGCCGGTTCCCGTCGCGGTCCCGTCCACCGGCCCGCTCCGCTGCTGGACCACATGGGTGAGTTCGTGGGCGAGCATCGTCCGGCCGCTGTCCGATCCGGGATCATACCTGCCTCGCTGGAAGACGATGTTGGATCCGACCGTGTAGGCGTGGGCGTTCACCGATGCTGCGGAATTGTGCGCCGATTCCCCGGTATGGACGCGTACATCCGCGAAACTGTGGCCCAGGCGGCCCTCCATATCGGCCCGCACCGGCTCCTCCAGCCGCTGGCCGCCGCCGGAAGAGACGACGTCGAGCACGGGCGACCGTTCCTCCTCGGCGAGACCGCGGGCGCCGCTGTTGCCGACCGCGCGCTGCAGCGCCAGGAGGCCGCGGGATCCGACGACGTCGGTGCGGCCGGCCGCGGCCGCCCGGTACAGCACGGCGGTGTCGTTGGCTTCGGGCCGGGCTGGCTTGGAGCTCAGTCTGTCGGCGTCGAACTGGTCGTGGTCGTGGCTGTGCAAGGTGCACCCCTTTCATCAGACCTACACCGACGATGCGCTCCGCGGTGCCGCCCCGCAAGCGCCGGCCCGGCGCCGGAAAGGGCAGCCGCTCCTGCCCGAATGGGCACTGCGCCGGCTCAGCCACGGTGCTAGCCGCTCAACCGGCGCGACGCGGCCAGCATTCCCCAGTACGGGCCGAACTCACTTTCGAGCGTCAGGCGCCCGAGCTTGCGGTACTCGCGCTGCACGGCGGTGACAAGGTGCGCCATGGTCACCGTCCCGCCGTCGTCCGCGGCGAGATAGGCGGCGGTGACTGCGGCAGAGCGGATGGCCCCGCCGGCCAGTTCAAAGGCGCGGCCCAGGAACGCAAGGTCAATGTCACCGGCGCGTTCCAGTGTCCGGCCGAGGCACCGGTCCCACAGCACGGTCCGGTGCTCGGCATCAGGCAGCGGGAAATCCACGACGACGTCCAGCCGCCGGGTGAAGGCCTCGTCGATGTTCGCCCTCAGGTTGGTCGCCAGGATGGCCAGGCCGTCGAAGGTCTCCATCCGCTGCAACAGGTAGGCGCTCTCAATGTTGGCGTAGCGGTCGTGGGCGTCCTTGACCTCGGAGCGGCGCCCGAAGACGGCGTCGGCCTCGTCGAAGAGCAGCACCCCGTTGACGCCGGCAGCGGCGGTGAAGATCCGCTCCAAATTCTTCTCCGTCTCCCCCACGTATTTGTCGACGACCGTGGCCAGGTCCACCACGTAAAGGTCCAGTCCAAGTTCCCGCGCCACGACTTCGGCGGACATCGTTTTGCCGGTTCCCGAGTCCCCGGCGAAGAGGGCCGCCACCCCGTGTCCGCGGCCGGCCCCCGGACGCATGGCCCAGTCGCCGAGGACCCGCTCCCGGTGCCTGGCCCGCAGTGCCACCTCCTTCAGGGCCAGCAGCACGGCATCGGGCAGGACCAGGTCATCCCAGCCCACCACCGGTTCCACCCGCCGGGCCAGGCGGTCAAGCGCGGAACCGTTTTCGGCGCGCGCCCCCGCCGCGAGATGCGCGGCGGTGATCCGGCCGTCTGCGCTGAGGGTGGCCTGCACCTGCGCGGAGCCCGCAGCCCGGGCAACCTGCTCCGGACGCAGGCGGAACGCCGAAGTGGCTGCCCCGACGTCGAACCCGTTGAGGGGCCCGAGCGCTGTCCGCCACAGCTCCGATCTCTCGGCTGATGAGCTGGCCGGGACGTCCACCAGCAGGGGCGGCCGCTTGGTCCACGCCGGATCCCACGCGGCCTCGCCGGTGAGCAGCACAGGCAACGGTTCGGCGTGCAGTGCCGCCAGCACCGCGGGACGGTCCGGCACCGCGGCAATCGGCCCAGCCACCAGCCCGGCGCCCCGGAGCCTTGCTTCCCGCACCGCAAGTTCCACCAGCCGGAGCGGTTCCCGTTCGGCGGCCAGGCGGGTCAGGTCCACAAATACGGCCTCATAGCCCGCGGAGCGCAACGCACCAGCGGCCAGCACACGGCCCGAACCCGTGGCAGGTTCCCTCAGATAGGCCAGCAGGATACCCGTCCCGAGGGCCCGGGCCAGCGGCGCAGCATCTCCCCAGATCACGGCTGGAGGCTCGGCCAGAACGGCCAGGAGGGCAGGCTCGGGGGTGTCGTCGCCCAGGAGATGTCCGACGACGCGGTCCGGCACCCGCAGCGCCCGTCCGGGCAGCGGGCGGTCGGGATCCTCCACCGCCAGCAGGCCACCGCTGATGAGCGGGCCGGACAGCAGCCGGGCCCTGCCGTCCGCCGCGGACAGCGGTGTGCCGCAGAGCGCCAGCGCGACGGCGGCCGACGGGCGGTGCCGCGTGACGTCGTCGTTCAGGTAGCCGAAGAGCTGCTCGAAGCGCGGGTCGAGATCGGCCGCGAGCGCTACCAGCAGCAGATCGATATCGAGGGGCGTCAGGCCAAACGTGGACGCCAGCTCCCGGAGCCGGAGCCGTTGCCCTGCAGTCTGCGCCGTGTCCGCAAGGTCTTCGCAGCGCAGCTGTCGGGGCGATGCCCCGTCGAGTCCGTCTCCCTGCCCGTCCCCCTCCGGGGACAGACGTTCCCTGCCGAGCAGGCGGTCCACGGCCTCGTCGCTGAGGTAGAGCCCGCGGAACGGATCATCGGGCTGGGGGTCTTCGGCCCGCCGGGCCGCCACCAGGAGGCGGATGCGTTCCTCCACCACGCCGACGCGTCCGAGCAGGTGCGCGAGGCTGGGGTTCGCCGTCATCTTGCCGTCACCGGACTGTCACCGGAATTTCACCGTGCCGGCCGGTGGAGCGGGCCGCGGACCGGGGAAGACGGAGCGGTGTGCTGGTGGCGGCCCACATCGGCAGCGCCGCCCGTCAGGTCCGCCATGTCAACATGGGTGCCCTTCGAGGCCGGCGGCCCGGCCTCGTAGACAATGCCGGTGTCCACCGGGGCGATGACCACGATGTCCAGGGACGGCTTCAGCTCTCCGCCCAGGGCGGACCAGACGTCGGCGAATGCGCGGTCTTCGGGCGGGGGAAGTCCCACAGTCACGGGCACCACGAGCCCGGTCTCCGCGAGCGGACCCACCACGAGGTCATCCGGAAGCGCGTCGTGCTTGAGGAAGCAGCGCAGCAGCTGGTCGAGCAGCCGGTGCTCGTCTTCCGGGCGCTGCGTCCAGGCCGTGACGAGATAGGACAGCTTGAAATGGCGCGGGGCGGGCCGCCGGGTCCGGACGTACCCGTTGTCTCCGCGCTGTTCGGAAAAGCCGCGCTCCCGGCGGCGGACGTCCTCGCGGATGTCATAGAGGTACAGGTTGACCGTGGGCGCGTTGCGCCGGGCGGCCCAGTCCTTGGTGGGCGCGTCGAAGACCACTTCCACTTCGGAGGCGCCCAGGGCTTCGTTCCTGACCAGGGCGCGCAGGGCGTCGTCAATCTGAGCTATCACTGCCTGTCTCCCTGCCTAAGCGGTACTGCCCTATTGGTCGGTGCACTGGGCCTCCCCCTGGGCGCCGGCGTCAAGGGACCACGGCGGGCCTCACGGCACACGACACTTTCCACTGTGGTGGCAGGAGGCGCCGCCCGCAGCCGGGGCCGGGCACAGGTAGGGGAACCGGATGCGGGCTCTTGGGGCAACGGCCTAAATCAGCCCCTCCCGGAGTGCATAGGCAACGGCGTGGGAGCGGTTGCGAAGCTGGAGACGCGTCGTCACATCGTGGACCACGTTTTTCACCGTTCGCTCCGAGTACGCGAGCTGGTGCGCAATCTCGGACGTATCCAGCCCGTCCGCCAGCAGCCGCAGTACCTCCACTTCCCGCGGGGCCAGTCCGGTGAACATGATTCCGCGCGGACCCAGGACATGCCGCTGGAGTTTGCCGACCTGGTCCAGGAGCCTGCCGAGCAGATCCGGAGGCACGCTGCCTTCACCGGAAGCGGCGGCCATGATGACGGACACCAGGCGGTCCGGCGTCGCTTCGCTGCGACGGACCAGGCCCACCACGCCGGTTTCCACAGCCTTGACGAGATCGCCGTCGTCGAGACGCCCCGCCACGAGGACGGCCCGGGACAAGCCGCGCCGCTGCACAATGCGGAGCAGCGTCAGCGCGTCGTCGTCCACAGAGTCCGACACGACGACGACGACCCGCGCATGCTCGTCCTCGGCTGCCCTGACTACGCGGACTTCTGGGCGGGCGCGCAACTCGCTGGCGACACCGGCTTCGGAGATCGGGTCACGTGCGTGCACGCGGACAGTTATTGGTTCCATGAATCCTCCCATCTAGGCTCCGGGACTGCCATGGGCGGCTGCACGGTGGTGCCGTGTCTGCCCGTTCTGTCCCACTGCGATGACCATAGCGAACGGTGCTCTTCGTGCAGTCAACACAGGCTCAACGGGCAGCAGCGGTGCCCGGAAGTCCGGCCCACCGCTGTGCTGTGCCAGTGGGTTTCCGCCGTAGCCTCGGAGTACCGACCGGCGCTGGACGACGGCGCCGTGCACCGGTGGACGCAGCGCAGTTTCGCGAGGAGGATCAGTGAGCACCACTGCAACGCTGGATTCGCGCGTGGTGAGCCTCGAGGCCGGCGGTGAGGCGTTCGTCCCGTTGCACATCCGCAATGACGGCGAAATCGTGGAGGAGTACAGGCTCCGGGTGGTGGGCCCGAGCGGCTCATGGACCGAAGTCGTGCCCGGCTTCGTGTCGATCTACCCCGGCCAGGCAGCCACCGCCTCGGTGGAGTTCCGGCCCCCGCGGTCCGCCGCCGTCCCGGCCGGCGAGTTCCCCTACGGGGTTCAGGTGGTGCCGACCGAACATCCGGAAGACGCCGTTGTGCCCGAAGGGGTTCTCCAGCTTCTGCCGTTCTACGAGACGGCGGCGGAGCTGATGCCCCGTTCGTCTCGGGGCCGGCTTGGCGCCAGTCATCGGGTGGCAGTGGACAACCGCGGCAATGTGCCCATCACCGTCACCTTCACGGGTTCCGATCCCGGCGATCTGTTGGACATATCCTCGCGGGAGCCGGTCCTTACCGTGCAGCCCGGAACAGTGGAATTTGCCCGTGTGCGGGTGCGCGCGCTCAGAGCCATCTGGCGCGGCAGGTCCGAGACGCACGCCTTCGCGGTGGCTGCGCAACCCCTGGACGGACCTCCGGTGGTGCTCGACGGAACCCACGTACAGGAGCCGGTACTGCCTGCCTGGATCTTCAAAGCCGTCCTCCTGCTCGTGCTCCTGGTCCTCGGCCTGGCGGCCCTTTGGTTCCTGGTGCTCAGGTTTGCAGCGGAACCCACAGCGCCGGCTGCCGTCCCCGGAAGCCACTACGTCGTCCCCGTGCAGGCTCGGTCATAGGTTCCCCATGCCCACCGGGCCTGCCCTTCGCGCCGGAGACACGGCGATGTGTCCAATGTTCGACGGCCCCAAACCCCATGGCGGTGGGCCCGTCACAGCCGCCGCGGCCGTGGTCACCGTTCTCATCGGCGGGATGCCGGCGGCCGTCGCCAATTCCATGCCCGGTGGCATCGTCTGCGTCTCGCCGGCACCGAACGGAATCGCGAGCGGCAGCCTGACCGTCCTGATCGGCGGTTTTCCTGCCGCCCGGGTGGGTGACCTGAGTCTCCACGGCACACCCATCGCGCCGGGCCCCGGGTGTCCCACCGTCATCATCGGCGGATGACTGATCCGCCCCGGACACTCATGGCGAGGGAGTGGCGGCGGCCAGGGACGGGCATGACGGCTGAGCCTGCGACGGAGTCACACCCGGTGTCGCCATCATTGTCGGCGTCACCGCCGTGCCTGTGGGGTCGCATGTCCCCGCCTGCAATTCGACGGGCGTCACGCACGGCGACGGCGTCGCACCCGATCCCGCCGGCGACGTCGAAACACAGATCACGCACGGCGACGGCGACGCGCCCGGTCCCGCCGGCGCACATGTCACGCACGGCGACGGCGTCGCACCCGGTCCCGCCGGCGACGTCGAAACACAGATCACGCACGGCGACGGCGTCGCACCCGATCCCGGTCCCGGGGACGACGTACAGGTCGGTCCCGGAGGTTTTGGAGACGTATCGGGCGACGGACTTGGTGACTCGCTGGACTGGGTGGGCGACGGACCGGGTGACTCGCTGGACTGGGTGGGCGACGGACCGGGCGACTCAGTGGACTGGGTGGGCGACGGACCGGGCGACTCAGTGGACTGGGTGGGCGACGGGGTTCCGGACGTCTGCGGAGCGGACGTGGGGGTGGGCGACGAAGGGGATTCAGTGGGCCCGGGGATACCGGGGCCACAGGCTGCAACGCCGAGCAGGAGGACCAAAACGAGGCAGGCAGTGCCTCGACGTCGGGTACCCATATTGCGTCCTGCTCCGTTCGTAAACGGTCCGCCCGTTGTGGTTCTCGGGCGAAAGGTCCTGATCCACTACGCATCCAGCGTGAGGGGCACGTGCGTTAGGAACACGGCGCCTTCGGGCAGACTTTGAGGCAGAATTCGACGATGGCCGGCTCCAGCAGATGAGCGGACTCCTGTTCGCGCCGCAGGCGGCCGGGCCGCGGCCGGGCGTAAGCTCGTGGCATGGCGAGATACTTCGATGTGCACCCCGAAAACCCCCAGCAGCGTTCGGTTCAGCAGGCGGTTGAAATCGTGCGTTCCGGCGGCTTGATCGCCTATCCCACGGACTCCTGTTACGCCCTTGGCGCGCAGTTGGGGAACAAGGACGCTCTGGACCGGATCCGGATGATCCGCCACCTCGATAGCAAGCACCACTTCACACTGGTCTGCAAGGACTTCGGGCAGCTGGGCCAGTTGGTCCAGATCGACAACGACGTGTTCCGCAGCATCAAGGCCGTCACGCCGGGTAGCTACACCTTCATCCTGCCTGCCACCAAAGAGGTTCCGCGGCGGCTGCTGCACCCGAAGAAGAAGACCGTGGGCGTGCGCATCCCGGACAACAGGGTGGTCCAGGCGCTGCTGACCGAGCTCGGCGAACCCCTGCTGTCCAGCACGCTGCTCCTGCCGGACGAGGAAGAGCCGCTGACCCAGGGCTGGGAGATCAAGGAGAGGCTGGACCATGTGGTGGACGCCGTGATCGATTCCGGCGACTGCGGGGCCGAGCCGACGACGGTCATCGACTACTCCAGCGGCGCCGCGGAAATCGTCCGTCGCGGAATGGGTGACCCTTCCCGGTTCGAATAGGCCTGCCTTGGGGCCGCACGCGCGGCGGGTCTCGGTCCGGCAACCGCTGGCGGCAGCCGCTTAGACTGAGGCCTCGCCGCCGGTATGCTCCGCTTCGTGCTGTCGGTTCCGCCGCCACCGGCGGGCCAAATCGAGGACGGCCAGAAGTCCCGCGAGGGGCGAGAGCACCGCTGCAGTGTAGACGAACAGCAACCAGCTGAGCGTGGTCAAGAGTGTCTGGTTGCTGCTCAACAGCGACAACCCGCCGAACAGTCCGAGGATCCAGAACAGGACCACGCCGAACAGCACCGCCGCAGCGGGAAAGTATTCGTTGGTGACGACATTTTTCGCCGCGAGGAAATACTCGTTGTTGGCGACGTTTCTCAAGGTTTTCACCGACCCTCCTCATGCCTGGCGGTCGGGGAAGTCCGCCGGGGTCCTTCCAAGTATGGGGCCAGACACGCCCGGATTTACGAAGAACGCACGCCACGTGATCAAGCTAACTGCGCAGGTGCTGCGGTCAGCGTTCGTGGGTCAGACGGCGGCGCGTTCGTGGGTCAGACGGCGGCGCGTTCGTGGGTCAGACGGCGGCGCGGACCCGCTGCAGGAATGAATCAAGGACCCTGCCGGCGTTCTCGTGCATCCGCCGGGACTCCGCCGCAGCGTGCGGCTGGCGCTTGGGTCCATCGAGCCGTTCGCCGAGGTAGAGCAGCGCTGCCAGGACTTCCGAGAGCTCGGCGTTTCCTTCGGCGCGCTGGCGGAGGAGCCTCAGGTGTGCGGCCTGCAGGGCGGGGCCGGGTGCACATCCCAGATCGTGGTCGAAGAGGCGACGGCACCGGTCATACGCTGACAGGCCTTCAACCGGCAGCCCAGCCCGTTCGTACGCCGTCACGAGGACGGTCCAGGCCCTTTCGTTGAGCGGCTCGGAGCGGATGGCTGCCTGCGCCCAGTGGATGGCCTCGTCCGTCTTGTCCAGGACTGCGGCGGTTTCTGCTGCGAAGATTTGCGCCGCTACCTTTTCGGCTGAATGGCGCGTCCTTGCCTCGTCGGCCCAATCGGCGACGAGCTCGAACCCCAGCAGCGGCTCGGCGGACACCTCCAGCGCCTTGAGCAACAGGGGGTAGGCGTCGGCAGGCGAGGCCTGGCCGGCGGAACGGACCAGCTGCCGGAAGTCCCAAAGGTCCAGATCCACGAGCTGCGGATCCAGCACATAGCCACTGTTGGCGGTCCGCAGCGGCCCCGTCTTGGTCTGCCCAGGCTGGATGGCCCGGCGGATGCCGCTGACGTAGCTTTCCAAGGTGGCCACGGCCCCTTCGCTGGCACTCGCGCCCCAGAGAATTTCGATCAAGCGGGTCTTCGAGACCGGCGTCCCCAGGTTCAGCAGAAGTATTTCCAGAATGTGCCGCGGCTTGCATCCGCCCAGGTCAGTCGCTGTGAGCGTTGCACCGTTACGGCGTATTTCAAAGGTTCCGAATAGACGAACAGAAATTGACGGTGAAGGTCCCGCTGAATTTTCCACGATGTTCTCCGATTTCCCCAGCTGTGAAGATCTCAACCACTCTTCGAAAGATCGGAATAAACGCGGAACAATGAAGTGACGAGACTGTGTTCCTTCCGGCTTTCTAAGAAAACCGTGACACGCCCAACCTGCCACAACAAGCAACGAAGCTACCCGACTTGGCGCCCGGAGAAAGTCGAGTACCACGGTAAGTATGGCCAAGTAATCGCTTAAAGGTTTTTCCAAGTATCTCGTGCGTAGTGCAGGTGTCCGGTACCCAGTGGCGGTACTTCCTGGACACCGGACAGCCCAGGCGCGCGGGTGGGCGCCGGCATCCGCCGAGCCGAGTCAAGCGCGGGTCCTTGCCGGTTTCCGCAGCACAAGATTTTCGGAAGTTCCTGCTCCTACGGTCGGAGCGTCCGGGTGTGCATGCGAGTGCGAGGTATTGGAATGACGCACGCTCCAGCCCGCGCTTTCGAGTCGGTCACGGACGCCGACCCCCTCGAGTCGACCTACGGGCAACTCATCTTATGTTCCCACTGTCTGATCCGTCGGCAGGGCTGGGGCGCGGTGGCGGGCGGATGCGTGTGGGGCGTCGGGCCGGAGCCCGGGGACCCTTCACGGCAGCGGCCTGACAGCGAGTGAACGCCGCGGAGTTTCCTGCATCCATTGCCGCCAATAGCAAAGCAGGAATTCAAAGCCATCAAATTGTCCACTGCAGGGACGCCACGGCCGCAATTTGCCGCAATTACCGGACCTCCCTCCTGCTTAGTTTTTTTCCGTCATCTCCTCGGGAACCGCAATGACACGCATTTCGGTGCCATCGCGCATCAGCGCCAGCTCCAGCGGCGCCCCGATGGCCTCCGCGAAGAGCAGCTTCTGCAGGCTCTCGGCGTTCGAGACGGCTTTCAGGCCGACGCTCAGGAGGATGTCTCCGGCACGGAGTCCGGCACGCTCGGCGGGTGACCCCGTGAGGACTTCGACGACGAGCAGGCCCTCCCTGCGCCCGGTGCGGACCACGGCGCTGGCCTGCAGCCGGACAGGCGTGTTGACGAGGCCGAGGTAGGCGCGCCTGACCCGCCCGTCCTTGAGCAGCGAGGCGATGATCCTGCGCGAGGTGGCGTTGACCGGGACCGCCAGGCCAAGTCCGGCGCCGGCCACGGCGGTATTGATGCCGACGATCCGACCCCGGGCGTCCGCGAGCGCGCCACCGGAGCTGCCCGCGTTCAGTGCGGCATCGGTCTGGATAACATCCTCGATCATGCGACGGTTGCGCCCGGACCACACCGGAATGGAACGGCCCAGCCCGCTGACCACGCCGGCCGTCACCGAGCCCGACAGTCCGAGCGGATTGCCTACGGCGATGACCAATTGCCCGACCCTGAGCGTCTCCGCGTCGCCCAACTCTGCTGGCGCTGCAGTGGGGGCCTTGCCATGGACGACGGCGAGATCCGAGAGCGGATCGGCGCCCACTACGTCCACGGCCGTCCGGGTACCGTCGGCAAAAACAGCGTGTCCGCCCTGGGTGCCGGCCACCACGTGGGCGTTTGTGACGAGAAAACCGTCGGAGGTGAACAGGACGGCCGAGCCGGCCCCCACCCGGAACCTGCCACCGCGTCCGTTGCCGGTCATTTCGATCGCGGCAACGTGCGGAGTGACGGTCGCGGCCACCCGGACCACGGTCGCTGAATAGGAATCCAGCGGGTCCTCGGACGCCTCCGGTCCAGGACCAACCCTTCTGATCGCAGTTGCCACGGCGCACCTCCCGTGACTCGTGCTTATCTAAGTCAACCACCGGCACCGTGCCCATAGTCCTGGGCACCGTACGCCGTCAGAGAAATCCGCTGCGGACTACGCGGCGCGTCGCGGTCGAAGGCCAGCAGTTCATGCACCCGGCGATCCGCCGCTAGGCTCAGAAGCAGACCAGCCTCTCAGCCACAGGAGAACTTCGTGAGTCCAGCGACCGCTTCGCCCGATCCGCTGCCCCCGCTGGGCCTTAGCTGGGGCATCAAACGCAGCTTCATCGACTACATCAACAGCCTGCCGGACGGCGCGGTATCGGCGGTCAACGGCGCAACCGTTGACGAAGCCGGTCTGTTCCGCTTCGCCCCCGGCGCTGCCGACTACGACGCCGTCCGTGGCACCGGCATCCTGCGATTCAGGGGCGACGTCCGTCTCGCCGGCCACCATGGCATGATGTTTGTCCGGCTGCTGGACCCGTGGATAGCATTCACCGGCGGACGCGGGATCCTCTCCATCAGTACGGGCGACGACGACGGGCAGGACCGCACCGCAGTGGCACTACTGCGGTCCGGGGCGCCCAGGAACGTGGGCGGGTCGCTCTTCTGGGAACACGTTGACGTCGTGATTTCGCCCGAAGGATCGGAACTCTTCGACGGCCAGTACGCCTCCGGGCAGCCGATGGACCCGCTGTTCATCCGGGTCGCCGCATAAGGGTACGTCCAGAGGATGATTTCGGTCCGTTCCAGCACCGCGGGGGTGGCCGGGACCGGCTGCCTGATTTGCAGCAACTGCACACGATGACCGGCCGCACACTGGTTGAGGAGAGCGTGCGGCCGGTAGCCTGTCGGGGCCCGCGGCTCGTGGCCCGGGCGGTGGTTCGGGAGCGGGTCCTTCCCCGTCCCTCCCCTATTGAATTTCGTCCTGCTCCCACTGTCCCTCAAAGCACCTGAGAGGACGCTGAGAAGTCGCATCCCGGGGCGCCGGGCCCGGAGAAAAGTTGGCTTGTGGTTGTCCGGGGCGCTCGGTTGCCCCATTCTTGGAACATGGAACAGGTCCCGTCCGATTCCAGGGCCAGCCGCTCCCGCCGTCGCCGGACCCGCTGGGGAGTGCGCAAGCGGTCCACCGCGGCCGCCGTCGCCGTCGTGGCCATGGCGCTGCTGGTCGGCGGGCTGGTCCTACTCGCGCTGCTGGAGACGACCCTGACCGCCGCGACGGAGTCGGCGGCACGGCAGAAAACCCAGGATGTCATCGCACAACTGGCTGTGGACCAGGACATCGAGGACGCGATCGAATACGTCACTTCAACCGGATACGCTGGCCAGTACGTGCAGCTCGTCGATGCCGCCGGTACTGTGCTGGCCGGCTCGGAGCCCAAGGCCGTCGACCAGCCCTTGTCGGCACTTCGGCCAGCACCCGGCCACACGGTGATCCAGGACGTCTCCAGCCTGCCGAACATCGGCAACGACGACGACTTCCACATAGTCGCGACCGGCGCGCGGGTGGGCAGCCAGGAAGTGGTGGTCGTCGTCGCCTCGTCCGTGCAGGTCCAAGCGGACACCGTCTCCACGGTGGCGTGGCTCATGTTGGGGGCGACGCCACCGCTGCTGGCCGTCGTGGCTGTTTCCGTGTGGCTTCTGGTTGGTCGATCGCTCCGCCAGGTTGAAAGAATCCGGGGGCAGGTGGCCCGGATCAACGCCCAACGCCTGGACGGTCGCGTCGACGTCCCGCCCACAAGGGACGAGCTTGAGGCCCTCGCGCTGACCATGAACACCATGCTGGACCGTCTGCAGGCCTCGGACCGTGAGCAGCGGCAGTTCGTCTCCGACGCCAGCCACGAGCTGCGCAGTCCCCTTGCGACCCTGAGCGCCGGCGTGGAGATCGCGGCGTCGGATCCGTCCGGCGCGATGTGGCTTCAACTGAAGGATGATCTGGCTGGCGAAACTGTCCGGATGCGCTACCTGGTGGATGACCTGCTGACCCTGGCCCGGACGAACGACGGCGGCCTCGCTCCGGAGGACGCCGATGTGGACCTTGACGATGTGGTGGATCAGGAAGTCCGCCGGCTGCGCGCGGTCAGCCGGCACAAGGTCACGGCCAATCTCACTCCCGTCCGGATCCAGGGCGATGCCCGGCGGCTGGCGCAGGTGCTGCGGAACGTACTGGACAACGCGGACCGGCATGCCGTGTCCCGGATCCGGATCAGCCTGCACTCCGACGGCGACGGGGCCGTGGTGTGGGTCGACAATGACGGAGAGCCGGTAGCTGAAGCGGACCGGCAACGGATCTTCGAGCGGTTTGTCCGGCTGGATGAAAGCCGGTCCCGGGAGGGCGGCGGCAGCGGCCTCGGCCTGGCCATAGCCGCCGGCATCATGGCGGCGCACCACGGCTCCATCCGTGCCACGGAGAGCCCCACTGGAGAATGCCGCTTTGAAATTCTCTTCCCGCAAGCGGACCCCTCGGCTCCTGCTCCGGTCACTCCCGGGGCGGTGGTGCGGACGCGGACTCAGGGATCCGGTCGGCGCTGAGCAGGTAGCCCATGCCGCGCACCGTGGCCAGGGTCTGGACGCCGAACGGGGCATCGATCTTCCGCCTCAGGTAACCGATGTAGACCTCCACGACGTTGTCTCTGCCTTCGAAGGCAGAATCCCAGACGTTGTCGAGAATGTCCGCCTTTGACACGATCTGGTCATGGCGGCGCATGAGGTAGTGCAGGAGCCCATACTCCCTTGGCGTGAGGCTGATGAGCGTTTCGCCCCGCCGGACACGGCGGTTGACCGGGTCCATCGTCAGGGTCCCGAGCGTCAGGACGACAGGCCGCTCCGGCGCTCCCCTGCGGATCAATGCCCTGATCCGGGCGACCAGCACCAGGAAACTGAACGGTTTGGTCAGATAGTCATCGGCACCCAGGTCGAAGGCATCGGTTTGGTCGTACTCGCCGTCCTTCGCCGTCAGCATCAGCACCGGAGTCCAGATCCGGCGCTGCCGCAGTTCGCGCAGGACGTCATAGCCGTTCTTGAGCGGCAGCATAAGATCGAGCAGGATCACGTCGTAGGCGTTCTCCGTCGCGGCTGACAGCCCGCTGACGCCGTCGTGGGTGACGTCCACGACGAAGCCCTCATTCGACAGTCCGCGGCGCACCGTGTCGGCCAGCACCTTCTCGTCCTCGACCAGCAGGATCCTCATTGCCCGCCTCCTCTCCTGAGAGACAGTATGGCGCCCCGGGTACCAGCATAGGTGCGGCGACGGCGTTACACCCTTACGCCGTCGCCCTCTTCACTATGCAGCCGTCCACGACAAGGTCGGGGAGGTCGAGGCCGGCCGTCCGTACTGACGCGGTTGCCCTGTTGCGGCGCAGCTGCCCTCGCTAGACTTGAAATGCGCCGGAGCAGACGCATCAGTTCGTCGCGGGAAAGGCAAGATCATGACCGACAGCAGCAAGTTCGAAGAGCCCGCGGAGGACGCGGGCGGTGCGGAAAATCGCGAGGAACCCGAGCTCCGGGGCAGGTATGTCGAAGGCAGCTACGGCAAGGCCGGCAGGCAGGGCGGCCGCCACACGGACGATGAGGAAGGCCAGTACATCGAAGGTGATTACGGTGCGGCTGGCAGCGAGGGCGGTGTGCCCGAACCGCTGGGCGACAAGGCCAAGGAGTCCGGGCGCTATGTTAAGGGCGACGTCGGCGATGCCGGGATGGTTCCGGGCCGTACCGCCGAGTCGGAAATCGGCCAGTACTCCGAGGGTGACTACGGTAAGGGCGGAACGGTGGATCCCAAACGCAAGGCCGGAACCGACAAGGAGTAACCCCGCATCAGGTCTGTTGGGGAAGAACGACGGGCTGACTGGGGCCGACAGATCGGTGTGGCCGGTGCGCGGGTCTTGGTTCCGGTCGCCGCCGGCGGCTGTACGGGTGTAATACCCGGCTCAGGACAGGCCGCGGCACCGAAGACACGTTTGAACGGTTCACCGGCCTATAAGTCGACCGCACAAGTGCTCCGAGCCTTTGGGGGCTGTTCCCAGGTGAATCTTCCGGAACTCCGAAAAGTGCGGGCATGGCAGGGGTAGACCGGCCCGGACAGGACGAGTCTCCAGCGCATGAAAGGCACTTGACATGACCGATCATCAGCGACAAACCCCGGTGCCGATGACCACAGGACAGGCCGGTGTCATCAGCACGCTGGCCACACAGCTGCGGGTGGACTCCATTCGGTGCAGCACCCGGGCCGGATCCGGACACCCCACCTCGTCACTGTCGGCTGCGGATCTCATGGCCGTCCTGCTCGAGCGGCACCTCCGCTACGACTGGGACCGGCCGTCACTGCCTAACAATGACCACCTCATTTTTTCCAAGGGCCATGCCTCCCCGCTGCTGTACTCCATGTACCGGGCCGTCGGCGTGGTCGGGGAGGACGAACTGATCAATACCTACCGGCAGTTCGGCAGCCGGCTCGAAGGCCACCCCACGCCCGCCCTCCCCTGGGTCGATGTGGCCACCGGATCGCTGGGCCAGGGACTTCCTGACGCGGTGGGAGTATGCCTGGCCGGACGGTACCTGGACCGGCTGCCCTATCACACGTGGGTGCTGTGCGGGGACAGCGAACTGGCCGAAGGCTCCATCTGGGAAGCCCTGGACAAGGCCGCCTACTACAGGCTCGGCAACCTCACCGCCGTCGTGGACGTCAACCGGCTCGGACAGGACGGGCCCACCGAACTCCAATGGGACATGGACCGCTACGCCAGGCGTGTGGAGGCCTTCGGCGCCCACGCCCTTGTCATCGACGGCCACGACCTTGCCGCCATCGATGAGGCGCTCACCCGGGCGCGGTCCGATCCCGACCAACCGACGGTCATTCTGGCCAAAACCATCAAGGGCAAGGGTGTGCCCGAAGTGGAGGACAAAAACGGCTGGCACGGCAAAGCCCTCCCCCCGGATATGGCCGAACGCGCCGTGGCCGGCCTCGGCGGGCCCGGCAGCCTGCAGATCACCACGGCTCTCCCCGAACCCGGCACACCCGCGATCACACCCGACCCCCAGGCTGCGGTCACCCTGCCCCGCTGGGAGGTGGGCGACAAGGTGGCGACCCGGGCCGCCTTTGGCGCCGCCGTGTCCGCGCTGGCCGCCCGCCCCGAAGTCGTCGTTCTGGACGGCGAAGTGGGAAACTCGACCCACGCCGGAGAATTCAAAAACGCCGCCCCGGAACGATACTTCGAAATGTTCATCGCCGAACAGCAGCTCATCGCCTCCGCCGTGGGGCTCTCGGTCCGCGGCTACGTGGCCTTCGCCTCAAGTTTCGCCGCCTTCCTGATTTCGCGGCCCTTCGACTTCATCCGGATGGCAGGAGTATCGGAGGCCAGCATCCGGCTCGTCGGCACCCACGCCGGCGTCGAAATCGGCCAGGACGGCCCCTCGCAAATGGCGCTGGAGGACATTGCCGCCATGCGCGCCGTGCACACCTCCACCGTGCTGTATCCGGCCGACGCCCCCGCCACCGCCCGGCTCGTTCACACCATGGCCGACACCGCCGGAATCTCCTACCTGCGCGCCACCCGCGGAGCCTACCCGGTGATCTACGGGCCCGACGAGACGTTCCCGCTCGGCGGGTGCAAAATCCACAACGCCGGCCCCGACGACGAGGTGGCACTCATCGGCGCCGGCGTGACCCTGCACGAATGCCTCACCGCCGCCGGGCACCTGGCCGACGCCGGAATCAAGGCCCGCGTCATCGACCTCTACTCCATCAAACCCATCGACGTCGACACCCTGCGCCGGACCTGCCTCGAGACCGGGGGCAGGATCGTCGTCGCCGAAGACCACTACCCCGAAGGCGGCATCGGCTCAGCCGTACTCGAAGCCCTCGCCAGCACAAACACCCCAGAACTCCACATCGCATTGCTCGCAGTGAAGGGGCTGCCCACCTCCGGAGAACCCCAGGACCTGCTCGACGCCGCCGGCATCTCCGCACACCACATCGTTGCCGCAGCCCGCAGCCTGATCGGCGCCTGACCTGGAATCGCCCACCTCCACACTGAAGGGCCAGCGATCCTGCGGTCTCCTGTTCGCCCAACCCGAGGCGCGGCGCAGCGGCCTAACGGGAGGAACCCTCAGCTGGGAGGTTCCTTCAGCGGTAGCTGCGATGCGGCTCCGAAAAGCCAGCCGGAGACGTCGCTGCGCAGGACAAGATGGGGTCCGCCGGTGGGACTCACGCTGCCGCTCGGAACGTAGTAGCCGCGTCCCGCACCCGGGCCGCCGGCCGCACGGTCCAAGGCATCGGTGAGCTGCCTGCTCAGGTGCCCTCGGGGGCCGAGGGATCGGAGTCCGTCCAGTTCCTCAGGTGTGAGCCGTCCCAGCACCGCAGCAATGTCGGCCATGATGAATCCCTTCTGGCGGATGGTGCTTCAGGAATCCAGCCTAAGACTCCAGAATTAACGGCACGTGAAATCCGGGCGACGATCAGCGAACAGAGCAGGATGTCACAATTGGGACCGTGGCAAAGAAAGCCTCAGCGCTCCCGCGCAGCGCTGTCAGCCGACAGGGTGCCCGTGGTCGCATGTGGTTTCGTCGGAGCGGACCTCATGCCCCTGGAGACACGTCACGCTTGGCGGCAAGGGAGCCTCATGGGAGCCGATGAACAATCCGCCCATCCTCTGGCTGGTCCTCTGGCTCTCCCTTTTCAGCCACGCAGTCGTTCGGTGCTCGTGGGCCTTTGGAGTAGTCTCGTGGGCATTCTCGGAATACCCGAACGGTAGCTTGACCACGGTGACCGCGACCTTCCACAACCTCCCGTCACTGCTTCGGCGCAGTGAAGTACCGGTAGAATAGGCCTCCGGTGGGGATAGTGTCAGGAGACTTGGCAGGGCTGGCAATCCTGTCCCGGCAGCCGGTGTCGCGAGGGTCACTGCACGGACGCCCAATACAGCCAGCTAATTAACGGTTGGATGCTGTACGGTTCAATCCCGGGAAACCCCGAACAACAGAATCGAGTATCAACCAGGTGGCAACCGATTATGACGAAGTACGATCCGACGTCGCGGAATCACGCAACGCCTCTCTGGAGGCCCTTCGCTCTGCAAATGCTCCGGATGCACGCAGCGTAGCCCGTGACCTCGATGAGGCCGACACCTCAGAGGGTGTGGAACTGCCCGGCGCCGACCTCTCAGGCGAGGAACTGACCGTCACGGTCATCCCGCAGAAGGAAGACGAGTTCACCTGCTACTCATGCTTCCTCGTCCGGCACCGCTCACAGCTCGCGCGCGAAAAAGCGGGTCACGCGTACTGCGCAGACTGCCTCAGCTAGCCTGACCGCTTCAAAATGGCGCCAGGACCGCGCCGGGCATGCTGTGCGCGGCGCGGTTCGATAGGCTCCTCTTCTTTGATGATGCGGCGCCCGCCGGCACATGGCCGGAGGCGACTGAAAGCGAGGTCGTCCCCGCCGACCCGGCCGGACAACATCGGAACTCCGGTGCTATTTCGTCGCGGCGGGCGCACAATGGAGCGTAGTAAGTCCTCCTGTAACTGTCATTCCACCGCAGCGGATGGTGCGCCATGAATACTCGCAAGGTCCGGGCTGGCTTGCTGGTCCCGGTGCTGGCCCTGATCCTGGCCGGCACAGCAGGTTGCGCCGGCGGTGGCGGGAGCCCGGCCCCGGCGTCGTCGGCGCCCCCGGGTGCCACCGCAACGGTGAGCCAGGGCACGGGCAGTCCGGCGAATGCGGCGGTGTCCATCACCATCAAGGACTTCGGGTACGGCGCGCCGGTCACCGTCTCCCCGGGTGCCACGGTGGCGGTTACCAATATGGACAGCGCCGCGCATACGGTGACGGCAGACGAGGGGTCCGCGTTTGATGTGGACGTCAAGGGCAGCGGCGGGGCCGGCACCTTTACCGCCCCAATGCAGCCTGGAAGCTACGCCTACCACTGCACCTTCCATCCGGCCATGCACGGGACGCTGACGGTCAAGTGAGCGCGCCAAGTAGGACCGGCAGTGCCGCCCGAGTACGGGGAAACGACCTGCCCCTGCGGGGGCTGATCGCCCTCGCCCTCGTCATCGACGCGGGCGTCCATATTCACGTGGCACCCGGCTACCAGGCCGGGAGTTCGGCCGGAATCGGCCAGGGCACCCTCTTCCTGCTCGAGGCCGCCGCGGCCATTCTGGCCGCGCTGTACGTCCTGCTGCGCGGGAGCCGGGCAGCCTATTCGGTAGCCCTGCTGGTGGCCCTGAGTGCCTTTGCGGCCGTGGTCCTGTACCGCTATGTCGACATCCCGGCGTTCGGACCGTTCCCCGCCATGTACGACCCCACCTGGTTCTTCGAAAAGTCACTCAGCGCGGTGGCTGAAGCGGCCGGGGCAGTGCTGGCCGGCATTGGATTCATCCGGGCCGGACGGACCGTGCGCGCTGACGGGACCCGCGCCCCGCGGCCGACGGCCTGACTCCGCCAGCGGAGCCACAGTGTCCCGGCGTGTCCCGCCGGCGTGCTGAAGCAGGGGCCTGCGCTTCTTGCTAACATGGCGGCGAGGTGGTTCATGGACGGCAGGACGGCGCATCGGGCGGTGGCTGACGTGACGGCTGCGATGGGTGCATTCCTGGCCGCCGGCACCTGGCTCTGCGTGACCACCCTCCCCGACGCCGCTCCGCAGCACCTGACCCTCGCCGCCGGCCTTGCCGCCGGCGCGGGCGTGATCGGGGGCGCGGCCGCGTCCGTTCTCCGTCGCGATCCCCCGCTGTGCACCCCCGCGGACCGCGTCACGCTGGTCCGGGCCGTGCTGGTGGCATGCTGCGCGGCACTGACCGTCGCCGGATTGATGGCCGGTTCCGTTCCGGGCGGCATCATCGCCGTGCTCGGCACTACCGCTTTTCTGCTCGACGCCGTCGACGGGCGGGTAGCCCGGTTCACCGGCACCGCGTCCGCGGCGGGTTCGCGCCTGGATACAGACACCGACGGCGCCCTCGTCCTCGTGCTCTCCTGCGCCACCGCGGGAACCACCGGCCCCTGGACCCTGGGCCTCGGGCTCATGTACTACGCCTTCCTCGCCGCCGGCTGGTTCCGGCCGTCGCTGAGGGAACCCCTGCCACCGAATATGGCCCGCAAAGTCATCGGTGCCTTCCAGCCAGCCGCGCTGCTGTTGGCCCTGATCCCCGGTGTCCCGCCTGCCCTGGGCAGGACAGCGGTCGCGGTAGCCTTCATGTTGCTCGGCTTTTCCTTCGGCCGCGACATCGTTGAACTGGAACGGCTGCGCCGCGACGATCTGGCCGCCGTCGTTCCCCGGGCATAGACTCCTCGCACATACGCTCGATGAAAGCCACCTGATGAACAAGAACCGGCTCGAGGCCTTCAGCGACGGCGTGCTGGCCATCATCATCACCATCATGGTCCTGGAGCTCCACGTCCCCGCGGAACCGACCTGGCACGCGCTCCTCGAGGAGATGCCGACACTCCTCAGCTATGTACTGAGCTTTGTCTACGTGGGGATCTACTGGAACAACCACCACCACATGCTTCACCTGGCCGGAAGGATCAGCGGCGGGATACTCTGGGCCAACCTGCATCTGCTGTTCTGGTTGTCGCTGTTCCCTTTCACCACCCGCTGGATGAACAGCGCGGACCTGGCGGAGGTCCCGGTGCTGGTGTACGGACTGAATCTGCTCCTCGCCGCCATCGCCTTCTACGTTCTCAAGTCAGCACTGATCCGCCGGCAGGGACGGGGCGGCCCCCTCGACGTAGCTCTGGGCAGGGACTGGAAGGGGAAGGGCTCCCCTATCCTCTATCTTCTGGGAATGGGCCTCAGCCTCGTACACCCCGCCCTGGGCCTCGGCGTGTACTCAGGCGTGGCGGCAATGTGGCTCATCCCGGACCGCCGCGTCGAGCGCTTCCTCACACACGGCTCTGAGCCCCACGGGCAATCCACCAGCCCCGAACCCACCAGCCCCGAACCCAACAGCCCCGATTCCAGCAGCCCTGAATCCAGGGGCTAGCGGCCCTGCTCAGCGCCCGGTGCGCTGCGCCAGGTACCCGCCCAGAAACTCCCGGATGGCAGGGTTCGGCCTCTTAACATTTGCCGAGTAGCCGGGGTGTTTTTCGAGATACTTCTTGATGTACGGGCAGACAGGGACGATCGTGAGGCCGGCAGCCACGGTCTCGTTGAGGGCTTGGGCTGCCAGCCTGCCCGCGAGGCCCCTGCCCGAATATTCGTCATCAATGACGGTGTGATAAAAGATCCGCAGCCCGTCGTCCTCGCGATCCACATAGTATGCCCGCCCGATCACGGTGCCGGCGTCGAGCACTTCAAAGCGGCTGCGCTCCGGATTCTGGCGGATGATGATCGGGCTCATCGCTCTCTCGCTTCTCGTCGCGTGGGGTCGGTCAGCCGCGGGGGCGCATGCGGGTGGCCGGCAGAACCGGGGCCGGCAGCGGTGCGGGTTCCCCGGCGGGGAAGGCGCCGAAGCGCGGGCGTTCGTCTCCCCCGCCGGCTTCGGCCCGGATTTCGGCGCCGATCTCGGCCTGCCATTGGGCCCGGTACCCGACGATTTCCTCGTGGCTTCGGCCCACGAAATTCCACCACATCACGATTTTTTCGCCCAGCGGTTGGCCGCCGATCATCAGGACGCGCAGCGGTTCCGGGCCGGCGGTCAGTGTCAGCGATGCGCGTCCGGTCGGCAGGTAGGACAGGTGGTCCTTCGGGACGGGGCGCCCGTCCAGGCCGAGGGTTCCCTCATCCACCAGCAGTCCGTGTTCGAAGCCCGGGTCAATGTGGAGCGACAACGTCGCCCCGGCGTCGAGGACGATCTCCGCGCCCAGCAGGGGCGTATGGGTGGTGACCGGCGAGGTTGAGCCGGCGAGTGATCCCAGGAAGACCCGCAGTGCCGAGCCGTCGCCCCTGATCGGCTCGGGGCGGTAATGCTCGAAGGTGGGTTCCATGCGGCGGGCGCTGTCCGGCAGGGCGATCCGGAGCTGCGCGCCGTGCAGGACATCGGTGCCGGGCATGGAGAACTCCGAGTGGCTGATTCCGCGGCCGGCGGTCATCAGGTTGACTTCGCCCGGCCGCACGGCGGCGTGGAAGCCCGCCGAGTCGCGGTGGTCGATCTCGCCGGCGAACAGCCAGCTGACGGTCTGCAGCCCGGTGTGAGGGTGCCGTGGAACCCTCATCCCACCGCTTTCGGCCACGCGGTCCGGGCCGTAGTGGTCCAGGAAGCACCAGGCGCCGATGAGGCTGCGCTGGCGTTGGGGAAGGGTCCGCCGGACGTCCATCGCCCGGGGCCCGCCCAGCGGGACGTCCCGCGGGACCAGTATTTCCACCCCTGCCCAGCTCGTGTCGGCTTCGCAGAGGATTTCCTGAGGCGCAACCTCGGTATTGCTCATGAGGACAGCCTAGTGATTACCGCCCGGTCCACACAGGCGGCATCATGGAGTCATGCCCACTCCCGAGTCCCCCGTCACCATCACCGTCGGCGAGTCGTCCGTGTCCGGTGTCTACGCCCGGCCCGGCAACCCCTTCGCCACGCTCGTGGTCGCCCATGGCGCAGGGGCCGGGATGGAGCATCCGTTCCTCGCCGGCTTCACCCGGGCCCTGAACGAGGAGTCTGTGGCGACGCTGCGCTTCAACTTCCCGTACCGCGAGGCCGGGCGGAAGTTCCCGGACAGGCCGCCGGCGGCCACCGCTGCGTGGCGGGCCGCCCTGGATGAGGCCGCTGCACGCTCGGACGGGGAACCACTATGGGCCGCCGGCAAATCCTTCGGCGGGCGCATGGCCTCGATGGCGGTGGCTGAGGGAATGCCTGCCGCCGGGCTCGTCTACCTCGGCTACCCGCTCCATCCGCCGGGGAAGCCGGACAAGCTCCGCGATGAGCACCTCTACGGGCTGACCCTGCCGATGCTCTTCCTGCAGGGCACGCGCGACCCGTTTGCGACCCCGGAGCTGCTCGAGGCCGTGGTTGCCCGGATCGGACCGTCCGCAACCCTGGAGTGGTGCGAGGGCGGCGGTCACACCTTCGACGTCGCGGGCAGGAAGCGCAGCACGGAGGAGGTGGGGGCATCGCTGGCGGGCCCGGTCGTGGCATTCATGAAAGGGCGGGCCTAGGTCCAGGCAGTCCGGCGCAGTGGCGGTTCGGTGCCCCCTGGGCGCTGGACGAGCACCTGGTTCACGCCCGTAATACCGGCCTCGAAGCCCAAGGCGCTCGCGGCCATGTAGAGGCGCCACACCCTGGCCCGCCCTTCGCCGGCGGACTGCACGGCCTCGCTCCAGTGTTCCTCCAGGTTCCGGACCCACGCCCGCAGCGTCAGCGCGTAGTGCCGGCGCAGCGCCTCCACGTCGAGCACCTCAAGGCCGCCGGCTTCCAGCGCGCCGATTGTCTCCGCGAGGCTGAGCATCTCGCCGTCGGGAAAGACGTAGCGGGGAATGAAGGAATCCGGGTCGGGGTCCGTGGGGCCGGCGTTCCAGGAGATGGCGTGGTTGAGCAGCCGGCCGCCCGGACGCAGGAGCCCATACAGCTGTGAGACGTATGTTGGCATCTGCTCGCGGCCGACATGCTCGGACATCCCGATGGAGCTGATCGCGTCGAACGGCCCGTCGCCGACGTCGCGGTAGTCCTGGACCCGGATGTCCACCCGCTCGGTCAGCCCGGCGTCGGCCACCCGTTTGCCGGCGAGCGCCGCCTGTTCCGTGGAGAGGGTGACACCGACGACGTCGACCCCGTAACGCTGGGCGGCATGCAGGGCAAAGCTGCCCCAGCCGCAGCCGACATCCAGCACCTTCATGCCCGGCTGGAGTCCCAGTTTGCGGCAGACGAGGTCGATCTTGGCTTCCTGGGCGGCGTACAGGCCGGTGCGCCGGTCATCCCAGACCGCGCAGGAGTAAACCATCGACGGGCCAAGGACGAGGGCGTAGAAGTCGTTGCCCACGTCGTAGTGGTGTGAGATCGCGGCGGCGTCGCGCTTCTTCGAGTGCCGGCGGCCGGCCCGGACGATCTTTGCCTCCTCCGGCGGGGGCGCCGGATTCGGCCCGAGCGCGCCGAGCCGCACGGCGGTTCTGAGAATCGTTCCGAGCTCGCCGAGAGTGGGTCGTCGGAAGGGGCCGGGTTCGGCGAATTTGCCGCCGGAGCTCAGCGCGGCGAAGCTGGCAAAGACATCGCCGGGAGCATCGATATCTCCGGAAACGTACGCACGGCTGAGGCCCAACTGCCCGGGCGACCACAGCATCCGGCGCAAGGCCCGCCGTGACCGGAATACAATCAGCGGGGCGTCTGCTGGCCCCGCTTCCGAGCCGTCCCAAGCCTGCAGCCGCAGCGGGATCTCCTGGGTGCCAAGGATAATGGCCAACGCTCCGGCCAGCCGTGCTGCCACACCCGTCGTTGTCGTCATGTCCCTAACCTCTCGTCCAGTGGTTTCCTTGGCCAAATCTATGCGCAGTCCGCGCGTTCGAACAGGGGCCGGACGGCCCTGAATCCTCGGCGCGGCCCGGGACGGGATCCCGGCGCCTCTGGTGCTCCCCCGGCGGGATGCCTACGGTGGTTGTCATGACAGATGCTCTCCCGTCTCTCGCAGAGACGTTCAAGAATTTGGGTGTGGCCAGGGCCTACGGGGCTGCCGTACAGGTGGACGGCGAAGAACTGGTCCCGGTGGCGCTGGTGTCCTTCGGTTTCGGTGGCGGTTCCGAAGCCGGCGGCACTGCTGCTGCCGACGGCGGCGCGTCCGGTGGCGGGGGCGGCGGCTTCGTGCTCCCGCTCGGCGTCTATTGCCGTGGCGGGAGCGGACACGTGGTGTTCCGGCCCAACACCATTGCGCTGCTCGCCGGGCTGGCGCCCTTGGTCTGCGCCGTTGGCTTCTCCGTACGCGGCGTGATCCGCACGCTGCGCCGTTGACCCCACGAGGGGGAAACCTTTAGGGTCCGCTCTCCGCCATTGCCGCAGGCCCAGGAGATTGCGACGGCGTGGGCGGTGGTGCGGCCGCCGGGGCGTAAAGCTCCCCAAGCAGTGCCTTGGAGATCGTCGCCGCGGGGTCGCGTCCGTCGGCCGAGGGCGCGAGGTTCGTCCACACCACGAGCGTCACCTTGTTGACCGGGTCGCTGCCCATGAAAGTGTTGAAACCGGGCAGTTCGCCCGTGTGTCCGTAGAGGTTTCCGAACTTCGCCAGGGCCAGTCCGTACAGCGCCCCGCCGGGGTCGCCTGGGTTGACCGGCCGGGGGCTGTCCAGCCAGATCTTCTGCATCTCCGGGTTCAGGACTTTGCCGGCGGTGATGGCCTCGGCCCAGCTGGCGAGGTCGCCGGCGGTCGAGATGCCCTGGCCGGCCGCCCAGGTCCACGACGGGTTCGAATTCGTGTAGTCGTTCGGCAACAGGGTTCCGGCCTGGGCCCGGGCGATCAAGTCGGCCGGCAGCTTTGCCGTGGCGATCGTCAGGACGTTGTTCATGAACATGTAGCCGCGCGGATGCGGCGCGGGCAGCTCATTCGATTCCGACGGCGGGAACGATGTCTGCGTCAGGCCCAGCGGCCGGAGTATCCGCTTCCGGATGATCTCGCCCAGCGGTTTGCCTTCGAGCTTCTCCGCTATGAGCCCCAGCAGAACGGTGTTCGTGTTCGAGTAGTGGAATCCCTCACCCGGGGCGAAGTACACCGGAAGAGGAAGGGCGATTGCCACCAGGTCCTCGGGCGTCCAGACCCGTTGCGGCCTCGTGTCCATGGCCAGGTTGAGCTCGTACGATTCAGAGTAGTTGTACAGGCCGCTGCGCATGCTAAGCATTTGTTCGATGGTGATGCTGTCCCCGTTAGGAACGTCCGGCCGGTATTTCGACACCGGGTCACCGAGCTTCAGCCGGCCTTCCTGCACGAGCTGCAGGATGACGGCGCCGGTCCAGGTCTTCGTGATGGAACCGATCCTGATGTGGTCGGCCAACGATACGGGGCTGCTTCCTCCCAGTCTCTTGACGCCATAGCTGAGGCTGAAGTCCCCCTCGGGCGTGCGCAAGAACATCACGGCGCCGGGCACGAGCAACTGGTCCGCCTGGGTTTCAAAGGTCTCCCGCAACCTTGCCTTGTCCAGCGGCAGGAGAGCTGTCGAAGCTGCGGAATTCACGGTTGCCGCCGCCGTTGCGCTTGGCGTCGCGCTTGCCGTTGCCGTTGATTCGGATTGGGGAGGGACAAGTGCGGCGCACGCTGTTGCCGGCAGCAGGGCCGCAGCGGCCGTACAGAGGGTGGTGAGTGAGCGGCGCGTGAGCGTCGTGCGCTTCGTGTGGGCAAGCGGTGTCGTCATCCTGGACTCCAGCCGGTGCTCGCTGCAGTCTTCGACTGGTAGGTAGGCTGCCGTACCGGCGTATGAGTCCCAATTTATTGCATGGCGGCGGGTAGTAGAAGAGTCCCGCTCGGAGCCTCCCTCAGGGTCCGCTCAGGTTCGATCAGGACCGGGCGTTGAAGACGTCGGCCCCGAAACGGTTCAGCCCCGGCGCCCCGGCATATCCGAGATGCGGCAGGGAAAAGATGTCTTCTATGCTGCCGAGGAGGCTGAAGTGGTTGTAGGGCTTATCCGACGTCGTGCCCCCCTTGGTGAAAGGCGAGAGCACCAGTGCGCCGATCTTGCCCCCTGCCGTTCCACCCGGTATTCCCGAAGGCCCGCCGGTGTTGCCTTCAGATTCGTCGAACGTGATGACCAGCACCCCGTCTTTCTTGAAGGCGGGCGATTCCAGGATGGTCGGAATCTGCTGTCGGAGCCAGCTGTCGGCGCTGGCAAGGCCACCAGGACTTCCATCGACGCACGGGGCGTCGTGCCCGTCGTTACACAAGTTGGGCGTGATATAGGACAGGGCCGGCGTCGTCGCGATGGACTGCAGGTCCCCGGCGAGCTCGGTGAAGTCGACGACATTGTTCTGGCACTCCGGGGACGACGTGATCTCTTCAAAATACACAAACGGGTTGTGGCGGGTTGCGTATTGGTCATCCACCTTCGCCTTCTGGTCATCATCTTTGGCACCGAGCTCGGGATGGCGGCAGGGGGTTTTCATGTCCTCCATGTAGCCTTTCCAGGTCTTTCCTGCCGAACTGAGTTGGCCCGCCACGGTGGGAACCGACGCCGGATAGACGCAGCCCGTGCCCTGCACTTGCCCCTGGCCGGCGCTCCCGGTCTGCGTGAACGGGGCGTACGTCGGGCAATCGTCCCGGGTCATGGCGTTTGATGCCTGTCCCGAAATCTGCGCCAGGTAGTTCGCGTTGGAGTGGTGGGCGATCCCGTAGTAATCGGACAGCAGCACGCCGTTGGCGCGAAGAGTCTTGGCAAGGTACGGCGCTTCCGAGCCCGCACCCCAGACCTTCTCGTAGCCCTTGTTCTCCAGGTTGATCACGAACACATGCCCGGGCTTCCCGGTCCCTGGCGCCGCCGTCGGGGACTGTGGCCGGGCGGAGGCGCCGTTGCTGGGGGTGCCGGTACTAGGAGCGCCGGTACTGGGGGCGGCCGTCGCCGAGCCCGTGCCGGGCGGGCCACCACCGTCCGGCGGTGTCGGGGTACAGGCGGCTGTTGCCAGGGCGAGGATCACGGCGAAAGTCAGCCACGCGGCACGTCCCGTGACATTGAACCCCAGAGTTTTTGCGGCATTCCGGCTCATTGTTTCCGGCTTTCTCGTTGACCGACCCGGCGGGGGCAAACAGCCCAGTGCTGGAACTCTCCCACACGCGGATCAGGGCTGCCCCCATAGTTGCTCAGTATTCCCTGTGAGTCACTGCCCTCGGGATCCCCGCGCCTTGAGGTGCTGCTCTTCAGCCGCCCGCCACCTCCTCGGCGAATCCGGTGATGGTAGTTTGCAGGGATGGATGAAGAGACGCCCGAGCTGGACGCACGCCACGGAAGAAGCCGTGCGGAACCGCTGAGCGATAGTGACGTGCCCCGGTGGTGGGAACGGCTGGGTCTGCCGGGCCTGATCGATATCCACACACATTTCCTGCCGGAACGGATGATGAAGCGGGTCTGGGCGCACTTCGACGAGGCCGGCCCGCTGGTCGGCCGGCCGTGGCCGATCACCTACCGCTGGGACGAAGCGAGCCGGCTGGCCCGGCTGCGTGAACTGGGAATCCGGCGCTTCACCGCGCTGACTTATGCGCACCGGCCGGGCATGGCGGCGGACCTCACCGACTACGCCCTGAAGCTGGCAGCAGCCGAAGCGGACTGCGTCCCCAGCGCGACGTTCTACCCCGAGGACGGCGTCCTGGACCAGGTCCAATCAGCCCTCGAGCGCGGCGCCCGGGTGTTCAAGGTCCACGCGCAGGTCGGCGGGTTTGACCTCCGCGAGCCGGTCCTCGACCCGGTCTGGGGGCTGCTGGCGGACGCAGAGGTTCCGGTGGTCCTACACGTGGGCAGCGGGCCGGTTCCGCGGGCGGGCTTCACCGGGCCCGGTAAGCTTGAGGGCGTGATGCGCCGGCATCCCGGGCTGACCGCCGTCGTCGCCCATCTGGGGGCACCGGAGTATGCGGAGTTCCTGGCCCTGGCCGAGACGTACCCTCGCGTTCACCTGGACACCACGATGGCCTTCACGGACTTCTTTGAGGCGGCCGCCCCGTTCCCGCCCGAGCTGCTGCCGCGGCTCGCGGATCTAGCAGACCGGGTTGTGCTCGGCAGCGACTTCCCCAACATCCCCTATCCCTATGCCCACCAGCTTGAGGCTCTCGAACGCCTGCGCGGCAAGGAACCGCGGCTCGACGACGACTGGTTGCGCGCCGTCTGCTGGTTCAACGGTGAACGGCTGCTCGGCGTGTAGCCGGCACGGGCGTCCCTAGCCCTTGCTGCGGGCCCGGCTCGGTTGTACCCGCGGCGGTTCGCCCGGCATCTTCGGGTAGTCCGGCGGGAAGGGCAGCTCCCCCAGTCCGGCGGCGACGTCCCGTTCCCACCAGCCCATGAGGACGTCGATGGTGCCGGCCGTGGCGTGCATCTCCGCCCACGGGTCCCCGGTGGTCTTGAGCCGGTCCGGCACAGTGGCGATGGTGAAATCCGTTGGCTCGGTACTCTCGAGTTCTTCCCAGCCGATGGGGCAGCACACAGTGGCGTTCTCCAGGGCGCGTGGGCTGTAGGCCCCTGCCATGGTGCGGTCGCGGTTGGCCTGGTTGAAGTCAACGAAGATCCGCGTGCCGCGTTCCTCCTTCCACCAGGCCGTGGTGACCTTCTCGGGCATCCGCCGTTCAAGTTCGCGGGCGGCGGCGATCACGGCGTGCCGGACCTCCAGGAATTCGTGGCCGGGCTCGATAGGGGCGAAAACGTGCAGCCCGCGGTTTCCGGACGTCTTGATGAACGGCGTCAGCCCCGCCTCGGCCAGCACGGACCGCAGCTCCTGGGCTGCCGGGATGGCGTCCTCGAACCCGGTGCCGGGCTGAGGGTCCAGATCGATGCGCAGCTGGTCCGGGTTGTCCGAATTGCCGGCCCGCGACGGCCAGGGATGGAACACGATGGTGTTCATCTGGACGGCCCAGACCGCGGCCGCGATTTCGTCAAACACCAGCTGCGGATGCGAACGGCCGCTCGGATAGACCACGGTCACCGACCGCACATAGTCCGGGGCGCCCTTGGGCGGATTCTTCGAGAAGAACTGTTCGCCGTCGATGTTGTCCGAAAACCGCTGGAGCGTCACCGGACGGTCCCCGTTCGCGGCCAGGAACGCATCCCCGACGGCGACCATATAGTGGGCGAGATCAAGCTTCGTCAGCCCGAGCTTCGGCCACAGCACCCTCCCGGGACTCGAAATCCGGATCTCCCGGGTGCCGTGCGGGGAGCTGACAGAGACGTGGGCTTCTTCCTTGGCCATGGGGACAAGCTACTCTGCAGCAGTCGCAAAGAATAGCCTGCCCCCACGCCAAGGTGTGGCTCTTATCCCCCGGCGGTGCCGCTCAGGACTCGAGAACCAGCAGCTGGGCCTTGTCCGCGTCCCAGCCCACCCACAGCTCCTCATCCGGCAGGAAACCGGCGGCCCGGTCAGAACTGAGCTCACGCAGCTGGAGCTCATGGCCGCCGGCCCGGAGCCGGTGACGCGCCGTGGCCCCCAGATTCGTGGAGGACACCAGCGTTGCGGCGCAGCCGTTGCCCGCGGCCTGTGTGCTGAATTTGAGGTGCTCCGGACGGATGGAGACGGCGTAGTTCTCGCCGTCGGCTCCGCGGTCCCGGACCCTGGCCAGGCCCAGGCCGCCGAGATCCACCACAGCCTCGTCCCCGTTTCGCTCAACAATGCTGCAGGGGATGAGGTTGGTGTCGCCCAGGAAACTGGCCACCCAGTCGGTCAGCGGGTGGTTGTAGACCTCCTCCGGCGGCCCGGACTGGACCCCATAAAGTGGCGACTCGAAAAACTGTTGACTTTTGCCAGTGTGATCCCGCACACTCTTTTTGGGATCCCAAACCGGGATCCCGCAAAGTATCCCCAACGAGACTTTGAACGGACTCCAAACAAAGGACCCATCGTGGAGAGTTCAGTGAAGACCGACGACCGTCCTCTGCGGGAGAGCGTGCGCGACACGATCCGCAACAGGATCTTCGAGGGTCACTATGCTCCAGGTGTCCGCCTGGTGGAACGTGATCTCGCAGACGAGTTCGGCGTTTCCAGATTGCCGGTCCGGGAAGCACTGCGCATGCTGCGGCAGGAAGGCCTGGTCAGCGACAAAGCGAAGTCGCGGGGCACGATTGTCAGTAGCCTGACCCCGGAGGACGTTGCCGACCTTTTCGATGTGCGCCTGGCTCTGGAGGTGCTTGCCAGCCAGCTGGCGGCGGCGAGGGCGACGCCTGCCGACCTCAAAGGCCTCGATGCCCTTCTGGAACGGGCGCAGAGCTGCCTCGAGAACGGGTCGATCTTTGAGGCGCACGCAGCCAACAATGAATTCCACGACGCCATCACAACCATTGCGAGAAATGATTTCCTCCGTGCGGCCTTGGAACCGCTGCAGGGCAGGATGCACTGGCTCTTTCGTCATGTGTCCGATCTGCCGGAACTGATCAGGGAACACCGCCGGCTATACATGGCCATCGCCAGTGGTGACCCGGAGCACGCAGGACTCGCGTCCAGCAGCCACATTCAGAAGTACCGCAAGGACTACTACCAAACGCACTGACCTCAGCCAAACGGCCTGGGACTGTCTGCTGCCATCGGCGGACGGAGCCCTTCCGTCAGTGCACCCAAAATCCGATAGGTGCAAGGAGAAACCGTGTACCAGGAACAGGAATTTCAATGGAGAATCTTCCAGACCTTGTTATCTCCAATGCCGTGGTCGTCAACGCAGACGGCCGCCGCAACGCCCATGTGGTCATCCATGACGGCAAAATAGCGGACCTGGTTGACGTCGATCACCCAGTGCCGCCAGCGGACGTCACCGTCGACGCCGGCGGGCGCCTGCTGCTTCCGGGCGGCGTGGACGGTCACTGCCACGTGGCGCAGGTGACCGGCAAGTTCCGCACCATTGATGACTACGCTGTGACGTCGATGGCTGCGCTGTGGGGCGGCACCACTACAATCCTGGACTTCGGCATCCCCAGGGACAGCTCGGAAACGCCGCTGGAGGCAACCCATAACAAGATCGCGCTGGCACGCGAATCGCGCTGCGGCGTCGGACTGCACGGATCGGTCGTCAACTGGGATGAGACAATACCCGCCCAGCTCGAGGAACTCGCATCGCTGGGAATCCGCTCGGTGAAGATGTACACGACCAATCGTGGATCCACCCTGGCGGACAACGACACAATCCTGCAGGTGATGAAGCAGATGGTCCGCCTGGACGGACTTACCTACATTCATGCCGAGCATGATGCGATCATCGTCGACTGCACCGAGGCCCACGCCACTTCGGGAGCTATCGGCATCCGGCACTTGCACGAGACCCGGCCTGAACTTGCCGAAGAAGTTTCGGTCAAGGAAGCGCTGGCCATGGCCGAATACACAGGCGCTCCGGTGTACTTCGTCCATCAGTCCACCCCCGGCGCAGTGGACTTGGTTACTGCAGCCCGGTTGAGGGGAATCGCTGCGTACTCGGAGACGTGCCCGCACTACCTGGCCCTGGATGAGTCCGTATACGGCGAGCGGTTCCCCGAATGGTACGCCTGCTGTCCGCCGATGCGCAGCCCGGAGACGGTTTCAGCGTTGCGGGAACGCATGCTCTCCGGCGCAGTTCACACCATTTCTTCGGACCACTCTTGCTATGACCTTTCGCAAAAGCTCGAACGGAGCGACGACATCCGCCAGATGCCGCACGGGCTCCCCGGTGTTGAGACCCGGATGCCGGTCACATTTACGGAAATGGTCTCGCCCGACGGCCGCGGTGCCGAACGTTTCGCGGAGGTCTTCGCTGCAGGCCCTGCCCGAATCAACGCCGTTCCTGGGAAGGGCGTCATCGCACCCGGATACGACGCCGACTTGGTTCTTGTGGACCCGGCCGAGGTTCGAACGGTGTCCGGTGCCGGGCTGCACATGGGCACGGACTTCTCTCCGTTCGACGGCAAAAACCTGCGTGGATGGCCGCAGCTGGTGGTCTCCGCCGGCCGGATCGTCCTGGACGGAAACGGCTTCCACGACCCGGGACCAGTTGGCCGCTTCATTGAGCGCCACGGATTCCGGGAAGGAGCAGGCCTGCCTGCGGAGCTGGAGACAGCAGGCAGCAAGTCCTAGTTCCTAACGCCATCCCAACCCTCGATCCCAGCTCCACCCCACCCCACCCCGAAAGAATGACAAAGGAGTCACCATGGATACGGACCATAAGTCCTTGGCCGCGCTCGACCCAACGGGCCGGCTCTACAACGAAGACCTAGCTCCCGCCACGGAGCGGAAATGGACCTCGTACAGTTTCTTCGCCGTATGGATGTCGGCAATCCACAACATCGGCACCTACACCTTCGTTGCTGGCCTGTTCGTCATCGGCCTCACGGGCTGGCAGGTCCTTGCGGCGATATTGATCGGTACCGGGATTCTCTTCTTCGGCATGAACTGGGCCGGCAAGATGGGCCAGCGCACCGGCGTTCCCTTCCCGGTCATGGCCAGAATCAGCTTCGGCATCTGGGGAGCCAACATCCCCGCCCTGATCCGCGCGGTCATCGCCATTTGCTGGTACGGCATCCAGACCTATCTCGCCTCGATGGCCGTCGTCGTCCTCCTACTGCGGATCGACCCGGACCTGCAGCAATGGCAGAACCAGAGTTTCCTGGGCTTGTCCCTGCTGGGCTGGGCCTGCTTCATTCTGCTGTGGATTCTGCAGCTTCTGGTCATCACCCGTGGAATGGAAGCCGTGCGCCGCTTCCAAGACTGGGCCGGGCCCATTGTCTGGGCCGTCATGCTGGGGATGGCCGTATGGCTCTTCGCCATGGCTGGCTGGAACATCCCGATGGACCTGTCGATCAAGCCGATGGCCGGCGGAGATGCGTTCCGTGGCGTGCTGACTGGAGCTTTCCTCCTCGTCGCCACCTACGCCACCATGCTGCTGAACTACTGCGACTTCACACGCTTCGCCAAGTCGGCACGGTCCGTGGTGCGCGGTAATTTCTGGGGCATCCCGGTCAACTTCGCGGCATTCGCCGCAATCAGCATCACCATGACCATCGGCACCGTTGTCGTGTTCGGGGAAGCCATCACCGACCCCGCGCTGATCCTGGCCAGGGTCCCCGACACCACCGTCCTTGTCATCGGCGCAGTCATGTTCATCGTCGCCACCATTGGGGTGAACGTGGTCCTGAACTTCGTCTCACCCGCATACGACCTCGCCAATGTGTGGCCCAAGCACATAAACTTCCGCCGCGGCGGCATCATCAGCGCTGTGCTGGCACTGCTCGTCATGCCTTGGAACCTGTATTCGAACCCCGTCGTGGTCAACTACTTCCTGGGCGGCCTGGGAGCCTTCCTCGGCCCGCTGTTCGGAATCATGGCCGCCGACTACTTCTTGATCAACCGCGGAGTCATCAACATCAAGGACCTGTACCGCTCAGATGAAACGGGTGAGTACTTCTTTCGGAAGGGATTCAACCCTAAGGCCATCACCGTCTTTGTCCCGACAGCCATCCTCGCCGCCATCATGGCGCTTGTGCCGGGACTTGAATCGGTGGCAGCGTTTGCCTGGCCTGCAGGGCTGGTGACCGCGGGGGTTGGCTACTTCTTCGCAATGGGTGGGTCCACAAAGCCCGTCGTTATCCCGGCAGAACTGGAGGCCGAGCTCGAGCCGGTCGAGTAACAAGCTGCCCTGCTCTTAACGGTGGCCAGGGGCCGGACACAGCACACTCGTGGTGCTGTGTCCGGCCCCTGGGCTCGGTGCCCCGCAACCCGCCCGGATCGACGCCCAACCGATCGGCCAGCCTGGCCACCGCCACCGACAATGCCCCCGACACCTTGTCCGGCACGAACCCCAACCACGGCAACGTGCACAGCGCCACCGCCAGGCCGAGCCGATCCGCCGGCCCACGCCCCCGGCCAGGATCGACGAACGCGACATCGGCCGGGGACAGGGTGAAGAACCGGAACAACTCGTCCCGGCCGATCTCCAGGAACCCCCGCAGACCCTCCAACTCCCCGTCCGCGAACACCCGCGTCGCCAATACGACCTCCAACCAGCCCCACAGATCCCCGCTCAGAAGTCTACCCAGCCATATCCGCCCGATTTTCGGCGAGTACTACGGACACCCCTCAGGGGGCGCGGCGAGGAGATCACCGGCCAGGAAGTCAGTCTGCGGCGCTGTCCGGTTGCAACCGAACCAGATGTCTGTGTGGCCGGTGGGACCAGCGGAGTGTCTCTATTGCGCCGGGTAGTAGAAATGCAGCCCGAGCATGGGATACCCGTAGCGCCGGGCCGTTTCCGCGTCATACGGCTATTTGCGTAGCGGAATCGTGGCCCCCACCGGCCGATCAGCCCCCCCGTCGGATCAGGCCGCCGGCGTCAACGTTTCAGCAGGTCCGCGTGGTGCTCCGCGACGACGTTCGGGTGCGCCCGCAGCCGGTAGCGGAGGGCGTTGTCTCCATAGGTTTCCAGGATGGGGCTGTTCGTTGGGTCAACCGACAGGCCGCGGGCCTTCGCCTGGAATTCGGGGGCCACGGCCAGCTGTGGCATGGTCGCATCCAAGGCCGGGTTGTAGAAGAACGGCAGCGAGATCCGGTCAGTGCCGCGGAGCGGCGAGATCACCCGGTGCAGGGTCGCTTTAAGGTAACCGTTCGTGGCCAGTTCAAGCATCTCGCCGATGTTGACCACGAAGGTTCCCGGTACCTGCGGCGCGTCGATCCAGCGGCCCTCATGTTCAACCTGGAGGCCGCCTTTTCCGGGCTCCACCAGAAGCAGGGTCAGCACCCCGCCGTCGCGGTGGGAGCCCACACCCTGCCTGGGTTCCGGGTTGGACTCCCCGGGATACCGCACGATCTTCAGCAAGGGGAAAGCGCGTGCGGCGAATGCGTCGTCGAAGGTGTCCTCGGCCGCCCCCAGCGACACAGCCACGGCCCGCAGGAGTGTGAGCGAGATGGCACTCAGCCGCTCGGTCCATTCCGAGACAATCTCCCGCATCTCGGGCAACGCCTCCGGCCACAGGTTGGGCCCCTCCAGGCGCCAGTAATCCGCAACTCCGGGGCCCGGCTGCACAGCGCCGCGCTCGACGCCGACGTCGATCTGCTCGCGCCAGTCGACGGCGCCGTCCGTGAGTTCGCCGCCTACCCGGGTGTAGCCCCGGAACTGAGGGCTGAAAACGTTTTCGACGGCGAGCTTCTGCTCCTCCGGCAGGTCAAAGAACCTGCGTGAGACCTCCAGAATCGCCTCGGTCAGCTGCTCAGGAACCCCGTGCCCCGCCAGATAGAAGAACCCGACTTCATGCATCGCCTCACGAAGCTCGTTCCGGAATTGCGCCGCTTCTTCCGCACCTGCGTTCAAACGGGAAAAGTCAAGGATGGGCAATGATTCGAGTGGCAACGTCTTAGTCCTTTTCAGTGAACTTGGCAAGCTGGCGCCTGTACTTGCTTCAATGTTACGGAGGGGACTGCATCGTCGAAGATAAACGTGTCGAAATAAGACTTCCGGGCCAGGGCTCCGGCAACCGGACTCACATCCTGCCCTTCGTCCGCGCCGTCGCCGGTGCCGTCCACGGGTCCTCCGGCCACGGGTGCCTGGGATAGCGGCCCCGCATCTCCGCACGGACCTGCGCATAGGGTCCCGACCAGAAGGACGCCAGGTCGTCCGTCACGGCCAGCGGCCGGCGGGCCGGCGAGAGCAGATGGAAAAGCACCGGAACCCTTCCGCGCACCAGCCGCGGCGTCTGGTCCCAGCCGAAGCACTCCTGCAGTTTGACCGCCACCACCGGGCGGCCGCCGTCGTCATCCACGTCCGGGTAATCGATTTTCACCCAGGAACCGCTGGGTACTTCCAGTCGCTCCGGCACCAGCTCACCCAGCCGCGACGCCTCGGGCCATGGCAGCAGCCTCCGCAAGGGATCCGCCAGGTCGATGCCGCTCGTCGCGGCGCCGCCGGCCAGGCGGTCCAGTTCGGGTTCCAGCCACTCTTGCAGGCGGGCCAGCAGCGCCGGATCGGAAACATCCGGCCAGGGGCTGCCCAATTCCCGGTGCAGCAGGGCAAGGCGCCGGCGCAACGCGTCCGCCGCCGGAGACCACCCGATCATCCCGAGTCCTTCCTGCTCCAGCGCGAGGGCCACCGCCGCACGTCCTTCCGCGGCGGACGGCCGAACGGGTGTGGAGGACAGCACGATCGCGCCCAGCCGCCGTTCCCGCCGGGCCGTGACGCGGCCCTGGCTGAACCGCGCCTCCACAGTGTCAGTCAGCAACTGCCCGGCGGCGGCCTCCGCGGTATCCGCCGTCAGTGGCGCCGCGGAACGGATCACGGCACCGGTCCCCGCCGCATCCCGCCCCTGGGCGCGGGAGACTTCGGCGACGGCCAGCCACTCATGACCGGACAGTGAGCTGCCGGCAGGCAGCCCTGCCCGGGTACCGGACGAGAGGAGGTAGCGCTCCGGCCCCTCACCGGAGACCCGGCGAGCCACGCGGTCCGGGAACGCGAGGGCGACGACGAAACCAACCGCCGCCGCGGGCGCCGGCGGGGCAGCCAGTGAAGCGGCCACGACGCCGGACTTCTCCTGGCGCGCGATCGCCTCCATCCGCCGGACGTCCTCGTTCCAGCGCCGGGACGCCAGTTCCCCGCCCGTCCGCAGCCCGGCCAAAAGTCTTGTGAGATCGGCGCCGGGGGCACGCTGGTCCCCGGCCACGAGGGCGACGGCCTCCGCCGCGGTGCGGTGGCCGACGGCCGCGGCGCCGTCCAGCAGGGCGCGGGCCAGGCGCGGGTCGGCGGGCACCCGGGCAAGGGTCCGGCCCAGATCCGTGGCGAGGCCGTCCGGTTGGACCGCGCCGAGTTCCCGCAGTACCTCCACGGCCTCCGCCATCGCCGCCCGGGGCGGAGCGTCCGGAAGAGCCAGCCCCTGGCCGCCGGGCGAGCCCCAGCACGCCAGGATCAGGGCGGCGGCCGTCAAGTCCGCCACCACGATCTCCGGGGTTTGGTGGGCCGGGGCGGCGCCGAAGGTTTTCTGGTCGTAACAGCGCACCACCTTCCCGGGCCCCTGGCGGGCCGCACGTCCGGCGCGCTGTTCGGCCGACGCCCGGGAGCAGGACACAGTGACCAGGCCGGACATGCCGCGGCTGGCGTCCCGGCGCGGTTCACGGGACAGCCCGGAGTCAATGACGAGCCGGACTCCCGGAACCGTCAGCGAGGATTCGGCCAGGCCCGTGGACACAATGATCCGGGCGGGCCCGCCCGGTTCCCGCCCCGAAACCACACGGTCCTGCTCCGCAGGGCCGATCTGGCCGTGAAGTTCCAATACTTCCGCACCGGTCCGGCCGCGTATTCGGGCCGCGACGTAGGAGACTTCCCACGCTCCCGGGACGAACACCAGGGCGTCGAGGTCCTGTCCGGATGCACAGGCTTTGGCGTGCGACGCCGCGGCCGTGTCCGCCACGTGGTCCAGGAACGCCCGCGTCACTCCCCGATGATCCAGCCGTGCCCCCGCCGCGGGCGCCCATTCGACGTCCAGCGGGTAAAGCGCGGACGGGCAGTCGACGACGGGAGCCGGCCCGCCGCCGTCGGGCTCCCCGCCGGCCCCGATCCCGCCCCCGATCAGGGCGGCGAAGCGCGGCGCATCCAGGGTGGCGGACATGGCGACGAGGGTAAGGTCACCGCGCAGTTGCCGGACTTCACCGAGCAGGCCGACGAGCAGATCGGTCTCCAGCCCGCGTTCGTGCACCTCGTCGAGGATGACGACGCCGGTGGTCTCCAGCCCCGGGTCCGCGAGCAGCCGGCGCAGCAGGATCCCCGGAGTAACGAACTCGATCAGGGTCCCGGGGCCCGTCTGTCGTTCCCCGCGGACCGTGTAGCCGACCCTGTCCCCGAGCCGGCTGCCGTCCAGGGCGGCCAGGCGGCGGGCTGCCGAGCGGGCGGCGACGCGCCGCGGCTGGGTCACCACCACGCGCGGTGCGGCGGCGTTATCCCGTCCTTCCTTCATGGCGGAGCCGATATTGGCGAGCAGCGGGGGTACCAGCGTCGTCTTGCCCGTGCCCGGCGGGGCCTGCACCACCGCGGTGCCCGCCGGGCCTGCAGCCAGAAGCGCGGCAGCGAGCTCCGCCAGTGACTCCGCAAAAGTCAGCCCGGCTCCGATCGCACCCAGATCGAAGGGCCCGCGGGCGACGGCGGGGTCAAGGGGGACGAACGGGGAAGAAGGCACCACTCCATTGTGCCGACAAAGTCATGCCTGCACCGTCCGGGGCCGCCGCTTCGCCCCAGGCAGGGTGCTCCGAAAGCGCACGGTACCGCACACCGTACCGCGCAGCGGATGCGGTCTAGAGTGAATTATGGATACCCCCGCCGGCTGGGAACGTCCACGGACATCCCTCTACACCGACCACTATGAACTCACCATGTTCCAGGCGGCCCTGCAGTCCGGCGCGGCGCACCGCAGAACCATCTTCGAGGCCTTCGCCCGGGCCCTGCCGGACGGCCGGCGGTACGGCATCGTGGCCGGGACCGGCCGCCTGCTGGAGGGCATCGCGCAGTTCCGTTTCGGCCAGGTCGAGCTGGACTTCATCGCCGACACCGGGGTTGTCAACGACGCGACGTTGACCCGGCTCGAAGGCTACCGGTTTTCCGGTGATATCTGGGGCTATCCCGAGGGCGAGGCGTACTTCCCGCACTCCCCTGTCCTGATGGTGGAGTCGAGCTTTGCCGAAGCCTGCATCCTGGAGACGTATGTCCTGTCCGTCCTGAATCACGACAGTGCCATTGCCTCGGCGGCATCCCGGATGACCAGCGCCGCCGCCGGCAGGCCCTGCATCGAAATGGGCTCGCGCCGCGCGCACGAGGAAGCGGCTCCGGCTGCCGCCCGGGCCGCCGTCATCGCGGGCTTCGCAGCGACGTCGAACCTGGCGGCCGGCCGGCGCTTCGGCCTGAGGACCGTCGGCACGGCCGCACATTCCTTTACACTCCTCCATGATTCGGAGCGCGACGCGTTCCGGGCGCAGCTGGACTCGCAAGGACCGGGCACCACACTGCTCGTGGACACTTACGACGTCGAAGCGGCCGTCCGGACGGCAGTCGAACTGGCGGGCGACAAGTTAGGAGCGGTCCGGCTCGATTCCGGCGACCTCGTGGCGCAGGCCACGCGCGTGCGGGAACTGCTGGACCAGCTGGGCAACATCCATACCAAGATCGTGGTGACCTCCGATCTGGACGAGTACTCCCTCGCCGCGCTCCGCTCCGCCCCGGCCGATTCGTACGGGATCGGCACCTCCCTGGTGACCGGTTCCGGCGCCCCAACCGCCGGCATGGTCTACAAACTGGTGAGCCGGACCAATGACGCAGGCGAATTAGTTCCCGTGGCCAAGGCCTCCAGGAACAAGATCAACCCGGGCGGCCGGAAGTACGCGGTGCGGAGGCTCGACGGGAACGGCGTCGCCACGCACGAGGTGGTGGGGGTCGGACACCTTCCCGCCGAGCCGAACGGGCGGCCGCTGCTCCAGCAGTTCATGAAGGATGGCGGAGTGCTGCCGGGCTGGACCGGCCCGGAGGCCGTGGCGCGGGCCCGCCGGAGGCACGCCGATACGATGGCGGAACTGCCGCCCGTCGTGAACAGGCTGCAGCGGGGCGAACCCGCTATCCCGACTGTCTACGTATGACGGTGCCGCGGGCGCCTAGAAGGGTGCTCCGGCCGGTTTCACGGCCAGCACCGGACGGTCCGCCTGCATGAGGATGCGCTGGGCATGGCTGCCGAGGATGAACTTGCCGACCTGCGAGCGGTGGCGCAGACCAATCACGATCAGCGATGCGTCGATTTCCCGGGCGAGATCCAGGAACTCGTCGGCCAGGTCGTGCTGGTAGGGCGGCTGCAGCACGGACGTGCGGACGCCGGCCTCCGTGGCCCGACGAGATGCCTGCTCGAGAACGTCGCGGGGAGCCACTGCATTGTCTGCCAGTGCGCCTTCGCGCGCGGAGTTGACGATCACGAGGTCCTCGTTCCGGAGTTTCGCTTCGGCGATGCCCGCGGTGAGGGCGGCCTCCCCCGCGGGTGTGGGGACGAAACCGACGATGATGCTCATACCTTCTCCTTGATTTTTTCCGGTGCGGGCACCCCGGAGTCGGAGGCCTTGCGCTTGGCCAGCATGCTCCGGATGCCCGGGAGCACTGCCACCAGCACGAAGACGGTCAGCAGGGTCGCCGAAATCGGGCGGCTGAAGAAGCCCGTGGGGTCCCCGCCGAAGACCAGCAGCGAACGTCGAAGCGAGCTCTCGAGAAGCGAGCCCAGGACGAACGCCAGGACCAGCGGCCCCGGTTCGAACCCGAACTTCTTCATGAGGTAGCCGATGATGCCGAAGACGACGACGAGCGTGACGTCGAACATGCTGTTGTTGATGGTGTAGGCGCCGAGCAGGGTGATCAGGGCGGTGACCGGGGCCAGAATCGCGGCCCGGACGCGAAGGATCTTCACGAAGATTCCCACGAGGGGCAGGCTCATGATCAGCAACAGGATGTTGCCGATGTACATCGAGTTCACCACGCCCCAGAACAGCTCCGGGTCCTGATCCACGAGCTGCGGACCGGGCGTCACCCCCTGGATCAGGAGAGCGCCGAACATGAGCGCCATGGTGGCGTTCGCCGGGATCCCGAGCGTGAGCAGTGGGATGAAGGAGGACGTTGCGGCGGCGTTGTTGGCAGTTTCCGGACCAGCCACGCCTTCCGGGGCGCCCTTGCCGAACCGTTCGGGCTGTTTGGCGCGCTTTTTCTCCATGGCGTAGGACGCCATCGAGGCAATCGTGGCGCCGCCACCGGGCAGAATGCCCAGGAAGAAGCCGAGGACAGAGCCGCGTCCGATCGCACCCGAGGCCTGCTTGAGATCTGCCCGGGATGGCCAGACGTTGGTGACCTTCGAGGGGGCCTTGGCGGCACGGTGCCGTTCCTCGAGGTTGTACAGGATTTCGCCAAGCCCGAAGACGCCCATGGCGATCGGCACGAAGTCGATGCCGTCGGCGAGCTCCAGGCTGCCAAAGGTGAAGCGGCTTTCGCCGGTGAAGATGTCCCGCCCCACTGTTGCCAGCAGCAAGCCGAAGGCAGCGGCAATTAGTGCCTTTGTTTTGGCGCCGTTGCTGATGGTTGCCACCAGCAGGATGCCGAGCAGCGCGAGTGCCGAGTATTCGGCCGGGCCGAAGTCGAGGGCAAAACTGGCCACGACCGGCGCCAGGAAGGTCAGGCCGATAATGGAGGCGGTTCCTCCGATGAAGGAGCCGATGGACGCGAGGCCCAGTGCGGTGCCGGCCTTGCCCTGCTTGGCCATCTGGTAGCCGTCAAAGACGGTGACCACGGACGATGCTTCGCCGGGTAGCCGGAGGAGCACGGACGTGATGGTTCCGCCGTACTGCGCGCCATAGAAGATGCCCGCCAGCATGATGATGGCGGTGACGGGCTCAACGTTGTAGGTGAGCGGGAGCAGGATGGCAATGGTGGCCGCGGGCCCCAGTCCCGGCAGGACACCGATCAACATGCCGATGACGACGCCGATCAGGCAGTACAGGAGGTTGGTCGGCTCCAGGACAACGGCAAATCCGTTGATCACGGGATTCAGAAAATCCACGGGGTTCTCCTAGAAGAGGTGGGGAACGGAGGTGTTGAGCGCCAGGACGAAGATCCCGTAGAACGCCGCGACGACGATGGCGCTGACCAGCAGCGTGGAGCGCCAGGTTTCGCCGCCGAGGAACCTCATCCAGATGACGCTCAGGACGAGAGCGGGCAGTTCGAAGCCGATGGCCGGCATCAGTGCCACCATGGCGGCGAGGGTGACCAGGCCGGTGAGGGGAGCCGTTGACATGCGGGTGAACTTCTCCGCATCCCGGTTGTGCCGGCCGGCGATCAGCTGGAAAAGGCCCAGGGCCACCATCACGCAGCTGATGATGAACGGCCACAGTCCGGGCTGCGGTGCTGCCGGAGTGCCCAGCCCCATTGCGAGGGACAGGACGAGGGCGCCGGCCCCGACGCCGAGAACCACGAGGGAAGACGCCGCATTGGCGAGTGCTCCGGCCGCGGGCGGCTTTTCGTCTTCCCACTGGGCGGCGAGCTGTTCCGGGGTGAGCTCCTCCAGCACGTCATCCGCAAATCCGTCCGGAAGGCCGTCCGGGCCGGGCCCGGCGGAGGGAACCGCGCTGACGCTGGCCCCTCCGCCGGACACCGGGTCGGATGACTTCGCTCGGGTCACTTCGTCCCGCTGAGGCTGATGTCGTACTTCTCAACCAGCGACTTGTACTTGGCTGCGTAGTCCTTCCACTGGGTGACAACTTCCTCGCCCGAGATTTCCTTCGGGGTCAGCATGTTCTTCTTGTTGAACTCCTTGTAGGAGTCAGACTTGAAGGTCTCCTGGATGGCTGCCAGCAGCTTGTCCTTCACGTCCTTGGGAGTCCCCTTCGGGGCAGCGACGGCGCGGTACTGCGCCACGGGCACGTCGTAGCCGGATTCCTTGGCTGTCGGGACGTCCGGGAGGAAGGAGTTCCGCTGTTCGGAGAAGACGAGCAGCGGAGTGACCTTCCCGGCCTGGATCTGCGGCATGGCTTCACCGAGCTGGATGGTGGACACCTCGACCTGGTTGCCGAGGACCGCTGTGAGCGCCGGCTTGCCGCTGTCGAAAGGCACGTCCGTTCCGTTCACGTTGGCCTGCTTGAAGAGCACTTTCTGGGCCAACTGGCTGCCGGTGCCGACTCCGGTGGTGCCAAAGGTGATGTTGCGGCCTGCCCCGGTCAGATCCTTGATCGTGTTGAGCCCGGAGGCTTTGCTGGCCACTAGTACGTAGTCGTCCTGGGACAGCCCTGCGATGATGTCCAGATCATCGATGTTGACGGCCTCATCGGCCGTCACAGCCAGCGGAGTGATGGTGATGAGCGAAGCGGTGACAAGCAGCAGGTTCTGGCCGTCGGCCGGCTTGCCGGCCACTTCCTTGGTGGCCAGGGCGCCGTTGGCGCCGGGCTTGTTCACCACGGGCATCGGGGCGCCCAGCGTCTTGGCGGCGCCCTCCGAGATGGCGCGGGCAATCAGGTCCGTGCTCCCGCCGGCGGCCTGGCCTACGGTGAGGCTGACCGGCCCGTTCGGATACTTGGAGGAATCGCTGCTGCCGCCGGCGACATTGCCGCAGGCGGTCAGGGCCAGAAGGGTGGCGGCGGATGCCGCTCCGAGCAAGGTGCGGCGCGTGGGGAAGTGCATCATTGGAACTCCTCGTTGACAGGCAGGGCAACAGCCCCGGAAGCAGGTGAACCGGATCACTCTCGGTTCGCTGAATCGAGTGTAGGGAGCCATTATGATGCATGTCTAAGCCCAAATATGCATCGAGTGATACCAGGAAGGCATCATGTTTACCTTTGACCAGCTGGCAGGATTCATTGCCGTGGCGGAAGAGCTCCACTTCGGCCGCGCCGCGGAACGCCTGAACATGACCCAGCCGCCGCTGAGCCGCCAGATCCAGAAACTGGAGAAGACCGTCGGGGCAGAACTGCTGGAACGGGACAACCGGAAAGTCCAGCTGACGCACGCCGGAAAGGCCTTCCTGGACGAAGCGCGGCGGCTGTTGGCACTCGCGGAGCGTGCGCCGGTCACTGCCCGCCGCATCGCCTCCGGCCGCTCCGGCGTGCTGCGCATCGGCTTTACCGCCGCCAGCGGGTTCAGCATTCTGGGGCCGTTGCTGGAGGAGATTTCCACAATCCTTCCGGATGTTGACGTAGACCTCCAGGAACTGGTCACCGGCGAGCAGATCCGGGCCCTGGGGACCGGGGAACTGGACCTCGGCCTGGCCAGGCCGCCCTTTGACAACAACGTCTTCGACTCGCGCCTGCTGTACCGCGAGTCGATGATGTTGGCAGTTCCCGCGGACCACCGGCTGGCCACGCTTGGCCGGGTCATCGAGAACGACGACCTCAAGGACGAAGCCCTGGTCATGCATTCCCCGATGCAGGCGAGGTACTTCTACGACCTCGTGATCCGCATGCTGCCAGTGCAGCACGGAAACGTGGTCCACACCGTCAGCCAGATTTTGACCATGGTCTCGCTGGTGGCCGCCAAACGCGGCGTGGCCTTTGTGCCCCACTCCGCAACCGCACTGGGCATTCAGGGCGTCGAGTTCCTGCCGCTGGCCAGCAGCCACGGCGATCCGGTGGAACTTCACGCAATCTGGAACCGCAAAGTTGAAAACCCCGCCCTGTCCCGGTTGCTGCGGAGTCTCGACTTCCAGATGGACTGACCGCCCCACGATGCCCACAGGGTATCAATGCATTCCAAAATGCACTTAGACAGGCATTGGGCCCACACCTAGTCTGAAGAGGAACCGCACTTCCCCGCCGATCACGGCGCCCACCCGGAGGACCATATCGTGGCAAAATACACACCCCAGGAACTGGCAAACGCCCTCAAGGACGGCCTGCTGTCCTTCCCCGTCACATCGTTCGATGCCGAGCTGCAGTTTGACGAGGAGAACTACCGCAAGCACCTTGCCTGGCAGGCCAGCTTCCCGGTGGCCGGCCTTTTCGCGGCGGGCGGAACCGGTGAGGGATTCTCCCTCACCCCGGCCGAGTCCGAGCGTGTTGTCCGTGCCGCCGTCCAGGAAGTCGGCAACCTCGTCCCGGTCCTGGCCTCAGCCGGCGGATCCACCGCCCAGGCCATCGACAACGCCCGCGCCGCCGAGGCCGCCGGCGCCGACGGCATCCTGCTGCTCCCGCCGTACCTGACCGAGGCGGACCAGGGCGGTCTGATTGACCACGTCAGCGCCATCTGCCGGGCCACGTCCCTCGGCGTCATCATCTACAACCGCGCCAACGCCATCTACAAGGACACCACGGTAGCCACCCTGGCGGGCCGCCACGAGAACCTGATCGGCTTCAAGGACGGCGTGGGCGACCTCGAGCATGACGCCCGCGTCTACGCCAAGCTCGGCGACCGCCTGTTCTACCTTGGCGGCCTGCCCACGGCCGAAACCTTTGCCCTTCCGCTGCTTCAGCTCGGCATGAGCACCTACTCCAGTGCCATGTACAACTTCGTGCCCCAGTTTGCCCTGGACTTCTACCAGGACGTCCGCAATCACGACCGGGTCGCCGTGAACAAGAAGCTCAACGAGTTCGTGATCCCGTACCTGGACATCCGCGACCGGGTGAAGGGCTATTCCGTCTCGATCGTCAAGGGCGGCCTCGACGCGATCGGCCGCTCCGCCGGCGGAGTCAGGCCTCCCCTGCAGAACCTGGCGCCCCAGGATCTCGCGGACCTCAAAGCACTCATCTCCACCGTCTCCTAGGAGCAACCATGACACTCACCGGACATTCCCTGATCGCCGGACTGCCTGTCGCCGGCGAGGGCAAGACAGCCTTCGGCTTCAACCCCGCCACGAACGAGCAGCTCGAACCCGCCTACACGCTGCTGGCCTTGGATCAGCTGTCGCCGGCGACCGCGGCCGCTGCCGAGGCCTTTGAATCCTTCAGCACCCTGGACCCGGAAACCCACGCCGGATTCCTCGACGCCATTGCGGACAACATCGAGGCGATCGGCGATGAACTCATCACCCGTGCGGGCCTGGAAACCGGGCTGCCCGCCGCGCGGCTGCAGGGCGAGCGGGCACGCACCACCGGCCAGCTCCGGCTCTTCGCGGACGTGGTCCGCCAGGGCGATTTCCGCGGGGTCCGGATCGACCCGGCGTTGCCGGACCGCGCTCCCCTGCCGCGCGCCGACATCCGCCAGCGACAGATCCCCCTCGGCCCCGTCGCAGTCTTCGGTGCCAGCAACTTCCCGCTGGCCTTCTCGACGGCGGGCGGAGACACGGCCTCCGCCCTCGCCGCCGGCTGCCCCGTGGTCTTCAAGGCCCATAACGCCCACCCCGGCACCGGCGAACTCGTGGGTCAGGCCATCGTGAAGGCCGTCAGGGACTTCGGGCTCCACCCGGGCGTTTTCTCGCTCGTCTACGGTCCGGGGAGCAGCATCGGCCAGGCGCTCGTCGCCGATCCGGCAATCAAGGCCGTCGGCTTCACCGGCTCTCAGTCCGCCGGCATCGCACTGATGCGAACCGCCGCCGCCCGGCCCGAACCCATCCCGGTCTATGCGGAGATGTCCTCGCTCAACCCGGTCTTCGTATTCCCCGGCGCCCTCACAGGCGACGTGGACGCGCTCGCCCGGCAGTACGTTGCCGCGGTCACGGGCAGCTCCGGGCAGCTCTGCACCTCTCCGGGCCTGCTCTTTGCCCCGGAAGGCGAGGCCGGCGACAGACTCGCCGCCGCCATCGGCCGGGCAGTTTCCGCCTGCACCGGCCAGACCATGCTGACTGAAGGCATCGCCGGAGCCTGGAACTCGGGCGCTGAAGCCCTGGGCTCCGCCGACAACGTCAGTGTCGTCGGGCAAGGCACTGAAGGTGCCACGGATAGCGCCCCGGCTCCCGCCATCTACGGCACCACCGTCGCCGAGTTCGTCCGCAACCACGTGCTGCACGCGGAGGTCTTCGGCGCCGCCAGCCTGGTGATCCGCTACTCGACCACCGAGGAGCTCATCGACGCCACCAACAGGCTTGAGGGTCAACTCACCGCTTCCCTGCAGCTCACCGAAGAGGACTACCCGGCGGCGGCACGACTGCTTCCGGTACTGGAGCGGAAAGTCGGGCGGATCATCGTCAACGGCTGGCCCACGGGAGTCGAAGTCGGCCACGCCATGGTCCACGGCGGCCCGTTCCCCGCAACATCTGACACCCGGACCACGTCCGTGGGTACGCTGGCCATCAACCGCTTCCTGCGGCCCGTTGCCTACCAGAACCTGCCGCAGGAGCTGCTGCCGCTGCCGCTGCAGGACCGCAATCCCTGGCAGCTGAACCGCCGGATCGACGGCATCGTGGAAATTGGGGCAGTAACACAGAAAGCAGAGGTCAACGCGTGAGCATGCAGCCCACCATTGCCCACGTTGAAGTGGTCCCGGTCGCCGGGCACGACAGCATGCTGATGAACCTCAGCGGCGCGCACGGCCCGTTCTTTACCCGCAACATCGTGATCATCACCGATTCGGACGGCCGCACCGGCCTCGGCGAAGTGCCGGGCGGGGAGAAGATCCGCGCCACCATCGAGGAGGCCGGCGCTTTCCTGGCAGGCCAGCCGGTGGCCCGCTACCGCTCCCTGCTGCGGGACGTCGCGGCGAAATTCGCCGACCGCGACGCCGGCGGCCGCGGCCTGCAGACCTTCGACCTGCGTACCACCGTGCACGCGGTCACGGCGGTCGAATCCGCGCTCCTTGACCTGCACGGGCAGTTCCTCGGGGTTCCCGTCGCGGAATTGCTAGGCGATGGCCAGCAGCGCAGCTCAGTGCCCATGCTCGGCTACCTCTTCTTCATCGGCGACCAAGCCCGGACCGGGCTGCCGTACCTCGTGGAGGAAGCACCGAAGGACCGGTGGGAAAAGCTACGCCGCCAGGAAGCGATGACCCCCGAAGCCGTGGTGGCCTTGGCCGAAGCAGCGCAGGAGCGGTACGGCTTCAGCGACTTCAAGCTCAAGGGCGGCGTCCTCTCCGGCGACGCCGAGGTGGACGTGGTCACCGCCCTGGCCGAGCGCTTCCCCGAGGCGCGGATCACCTTGGACCCCAACGGCGGCTGGCTCCTGGACGACGCCATCCGGCTCGGCAAGCGGATGCAGGGCATCGTGGCCTACGCCGAAGATCCCTGTGGGGCCGAAGGCCGCTTCTCCGGGCGCGAGGTCATGGCGGAATTCCGCCGCGCCACGGGGCTCAGGACGGCCACCAATATGATCGCCACCGACTGGCGCGAGATGTCCCACGCCATCCGCAGCAACGCCGTCGACATTCCGCTGGCGGACCCGCATTTCTGGACCATGCACGGTTCCGTCCGGGTGGCGCAGTTGTGCGACGAGTTCGGCCTCACTTGGGGGTCCCACTCGAACAACCACTTCGACATCTCGCTGGCCATGTTCACGCACACGGGCGCCGCCGCCCCCGGCGAGATCACAGCCCTGGACACGCACTGGATCTGGCAGGACGGCCAGGGACTCACCCGCCGCCCGCTGCAGATCAAGGACGGGGCCATCGAGGTTCCGGACGCTCCCGGGCTGGGGATCGAACTGGACCGCGATGCCCTGGACGCGGCCCACCGGCTGTATCTGGAACACGGGCTCGACGCCCGCGACGACAGCATCGGCATGCAATACTTCATTGACGGCTGGTCCTTCGACCCGAAGCGGCCCTGCCTCGTCCGCTAGTGGATCCCAGACTTCAGCCTGGCAGGCCCTCCTACCGCAACCAGGAGACGGCCGTGCGGAATCCCACCCGGCCAACTGGCGGCAGACTCATGAATTGAAGGGCGAATCTTGGTCGGCGTTGTCTCCGGAATACTCATTGTCTCCGCCGTCATCGCCGTCGGCTATGTCGCCGCCCGGCTTCGGATCCTGGGACCGGAGGTCCAGGGCGCCCTGACCCGCACCGCGTTCTACGTCACCAACCCGGCACTGCTGTTTACGGTCGTGGCGGGGAGTGACATCCGGGCCGCCCTCGGCACGGATACGCCGCTGGCGCTGCTTTCAGCCGCGGCAGTGGGGCTTCTGTACTGCCTGCTCAGCTTCCTGTTCTTCCGCCGGCCCGTCGCCGAGACGGCCGTGGGCGCGATGGCCAGCAGCTACGCCAACGCCAATAACATCGGCATCCCCGTCTCCCTCTACGCCGTCGGGACGGCCCAGCACGTGGCTCCCGTGCTGTTGGTCCAGATCCTCGTGCTGGCCCCGTTCTACCTCACCGTCCTGGGACTCGCGTCAGGGTCCAGGGTTTCCTGGAAGAAGCTGCTGGTCCAGCCGTTCGCCAATCCGATGATCATCGCCTCCGGGCTGGGCGCCGCCGTCGCGCTGACCGGCTGGACAGTCCCGGACCTGCTCCAGAAACCGATCGACATGCTCGCCGGCGGAGCAGTGCCCATGGTCCTGCTGGCCTTCGGACTCTCGCTCGCGGGCAAGGCGCCCCTGCAAAAAGGCGACGGAAGAACCGAAACGTTCGTGGCCACCGTGCTGAAAATTTCCGGAATGCCCCTCGTCGTGTGGGTCCTGGGCCGCTTCGTCTTCGGCCTCGAGGGCCAGCACCTCCTCGCCAGCGTGATCATGGGAGCCCTGCCCACGGCCCAGAACGTGTTCCTCTTCGCCTCCCCTTACGGCCGCGGTGTGACCGTGGCCCGCGACGTGATCCTCTGCACCACTATTCTCAGCGTCGGTGCGCTCCTGGCCGTCGCCTGGCTGCTCTCCTGAGGTTCTTCCGGGATTTACTTGTTATACAAGTTTAAAACTTGTAGCCTAAGTGTGCCGGGCGGTGTTGCCCCGCCGTCACCTTCAGGGAGAACCATGACCAGCGTTGATCTGATCCGCCACGTAAAGCTGTCCACGGCCAGGCTTCCGCTCGCCGTCCCGATCAGCGACGCGAAAGTGTTCACCGGACGCCAGAAGCCCATGACCGAGGTGGTCTTCCTCTTCGCAGAAATCACCACCGAACAGGGCCACAGCGGCATCGGCTTCAGCTACTCCAAGCGTGCCGGCGGCCCGGCCCAGTACGCCCACGCCAAGGAAGTGGCGGAAGGGATCATCGGTGAGGACCCCAACGACATCGGCAGGCTCTATACCAAGCTGCTGTGGGCCGGGGCCTCCGTCGGACGCTCGGGAGTGGCCACCCAGGCCCTCGCCGCGATCGACATCGCACTCTACGACCTCAAGGCCAAGCGCGCAGGCCTCCCCCTTGCCAAGTTCCTGGGCTCCTACCGGGACTCCGTGCAGACCTACAACACGTCCGGCGGCTTCCTGAACGCCTCGCTGGACGAGGTCAAGGCCCGCGCCACTGTCCTCCTGGATGAAGGAATCGGCGGCATCAAGATCAAGGTGGGCCTGCCGGACACGGCCGAGGACCTGCGCCGCGTTGCCGGCATCCGCGAGCATATCGGCTGGGACGTGCCCCTCATGGTCGATGCGAACCAGCAGTGGGACCGCGCCACCGCCCTCCGGATGGGCCGCCGGCTGGAGGAATTCAATCTCATCTGGATCGAGGAGCCGCTCGACGCCTACGACTTCGAGGGCCACGCCCACCTGGCCCAGGTCCTGGACACCCCGATTGCCACCGGTGAGATGCTGGCTTCCGTGGCGGAGCACAAGGGCCTGATCAACGCCAACGGCTGCGACATCATCCAGCCGGACGCGCCCCGCGTCGGCGGCATCACCGCGTTCCTTCGCCTGGCCGCGCTGGCGGATGAACGCGGCCTGGGCCTCGCCCCGCACTTCGCCATGGAGATCCACCTCCACCTAGCCGCCGCCTACCCGCGCGAACCGTGGGTTGAGCACTTCGACTGGCTGGACCCGCTCTTCAACGAACGCCTCGAAACCAAGAACGGCCGCATGCTTGTCCCGGACCGCCCCGGCCTGGGCATCACCCTCAGCGAGCAGGCACGCGCGTGGACGACGGAGTCCGTGGAGTTCGGCCAGTAACCTTGAACCCATGAGCCGGAACCTGACCGCGGACCTCGCCGCCGATCTTCGCATGCGCATCGTCGACGGCGTCATCCAGCCGGGAGCCAAGCTCCCCAGTGAAAACACCCTGATCAGCGAGTTCGGCGTCAGCCGGACCGTGGTCCGGGCGGCGCTCACGCATCTGCAGGCCGAGGGCCTCGTGGAAACCGAACGGGGGCGGGGCAGCTTCGCGCTGACCCCTGCCCCGGACGGCAGCCGGACGATGCCCGGCAGCCGGCCGGTGGCCAACATGGAAGACCGTGTCCAGCTGCTCGAGTTCCGCATCGGGGTGGAGTCCGAGGCCGCGGCCCTGGCCGCCCGGAACCGCTCGGAACGGCAGTTGCATGCGGTCAAGAAAGCGCTCGACGATTTCACGTCCAGCGGGGAACACCCGGCCCACGCCATGAGGGCGGACTTCGAGTTTCACCGGGCCATCGCCGCGGCCTCGGGAAACCCTTTCTTTTCAGACTGCCTGGCGTCGCTGGGCCAGACGATGATCGCGATGCCCCGCACCCGCCTCATGACCGGCGGAGAGCACGAGGCGCGGGAGCATTTCGAGCAGGTCGCCCTCGAGCACGCATCCGTCTACGCCGCCATCGCGGACGGCGACGAGTCGACGTCGTCGGCCGCCATGCGCTGCCACCTCGCAAACTCGCGACGCCGGCTGCGCAGCCCGGCGACATCGCGGTAGTCCTTCCTGCCTTCCCTATCCAAAGGGTTTTCCCATGCAGTCTGTAGACACCGCCGTCACGGACGTGGCTCTTGCTACCATGAAATTCTTCAAGCGAGTGCTGCCCATCATGCTGGTCATGCTCGTGTGCAACCAGCTGAACCGGTCCAATATCGGCTACGCGCAGGAGCATCTGCAGGCGGATGTGGGCATCGGCGCCGCAGCCTATGGATTTGGTGCCGGACTGTTCTTCATCGCCTACGCCATCTTCGAACTTCCCAGCAACGTCATGATGGAGAAATTCGGCGCCAAGATCTGGCTGGCCCGCATCATGGGCAGCTGGGGCATCGTCTCCTTCCTCATGGCGTTCGTGCAGAACGAGACCATGTTCTACGTCCTGCGGTTCCTGCTGGGCGCCGCGGAAGCCGGGTTCTTCCCTGCCGTCATCTTCTACTTCGCCCGCTGGGTGCCCGCCGGCCAGCGGGGCAGGGCCACAGCGATCTTCATCGCCGGCTCTTCGATTGCCGCCGCCCTCTCCGGACCAATCGCCGGAATGCTGCTCAGCCTCCACGATGTGCTGGGCCTCCGCGGCTGGCAGTGGCTCTTCGGCTTTGAAGGACTGCTGTCCGTCGCCGTCGGCATCGCGGTGTTCTTCCTGCTCGATGCCAGGATCCAGGACGCCAAGTGGCTCACCGGCCGGGAGAAGTCCGCACTGGGAGCGGCGATCGAGGCCGAGGACGCCCAGCACACCACGGAAAGCGAGGGAAAGCTCAACCGCTGGACAATGCTCCTGAACCCGCAGATCCTGCTGCTCTGCGGCATCTACTTCTCCGTGCAGCTGTCCATCTACGCCAACACCTTCTGGCTGCCCAGCATCGTCAAGCAGATTCCGGGCACCACCGATCTGAGCGTCGGGTTCCTGTTTGCCGCCAAGTGGCAGGACAAGGCGAAGTCGAAGCGCTGCTGGTAGTGGCGCTGCTGGTCGCCGCCACCGGCACGTTCGCGGCCGCCGTCGCCTCGCCGGTGCTTGCCTCGTCTTCCTGGCCGTCGCGGCCATGGGTTTCAAGAGCGCATCCCCGTTGTTCTGGTCCTTCCCCCAGTCGGGCCTGCACCCCTTGGTCCTCGCCCCGGCCATCGCCATCATCAACTCGCTGGGAAACCTGGGCGGCTTCGTGGCACCGTTCGGATTCGGCCTCATCAAGGAACAAACCGGAAGCGTCACCCCGGGGCTCTTCGCCCTTGCAGCGGCGTCCACCATTGCCGCCAGCCTCGTCTACTTCCTGAAGGAACGCAGAACCGAACGCGAATCCGCGGCTGCCGCCGTCGAGCCCGCCGCGGAACTCCTCGTGTCAAAGTAGCCGCCGGGCTAGCCCCAGAATGCGTCGCCCTGCGCCGTGTCGGCAAAGAACTCGCGGCCCTCGGTGATCTTTCCGTCGCGAACCTGGAAGGCGATGGCGCCGTCCGTGTCCAGGGTCCTGCCGTTAGTCTCACCATCGTTGTGCTGCAGGGCGACGGTGTGGTTTTCGCCGCCGACGATCTCCTGCACGGTCACCTTCAAGGTGCCTTCCGAGCGCGTAGCCAGTTCACCGAAGTACGCCAGGATGGCGTCGCGCCCCTGTTTCCTGCCTGAAAGCACGCCGTTTCCTGCGACATGCCAGACCGCGTCCTCAGCGATTATTTCGCTAAGGGTCGGCATATCACCCGCACTGAACGCCTCATATCCCCTGCGGACCAGTTCAGCATTTTCCACGGTTGCCATTTGGGCCACCTCTCCGTCATCGATGTCGGGTCAGTCTCAAACGAACTAAGGGTATTCCTGGCCAATGTGCTTGTCGATGGGTCGCGGGTACCTGCCCTTTCAACCCGCCGGCTGCGCCGGAACACGCGCCCCGGGTACGTAGCTGCGGGTTGCCTGGCTCGCCGCCAGGTTCCGGCGCAGGTCCGCAAGGGTTCCCGTGACGGTGCCTGCTGCGCGGGCCTGGACCAGGACATTGCCCAGGGCCGTGGCCTCCACCGGGCCGGCCACGATGCGCCTGCCCGTGGCATCCGCCGTGAGCTGGCACAGGAGCCGATTCTGCGAGCCGCCGCCCACAATATGGACAACGTCGATGCTTCGGTCCGCGAGCCGCTCCGCGTCGGCGAGGGTGCGGGCATACCCGGCAGCGAGGCTGTCGAGGATGCACCGGACCACTGCGGCGGGCTGGGCAGGGAGGAGTTCACCTGTGTTGCCCACGGCGGCGCGGATCCGTTCGGGCATGTTCCCGGGTGCCGTGAACGATGGGTCATCGGCGTTGATTCGCGGTCCGCCGCCCGGCAAGGCCTCGGCTGCGTCGAGCAACTCGGCCAAGGAGACCGTCCACCCTTGCTCGGCCCAGGCGCGCTGACATTCGCTGAGCAGCCACAGCCCGCCCGCATTGCGAAGGTAGCGGATGGTCGAGTCCACGCCGCGTTCGTTGGTGAAGTTGGCCTGCCGGCTGGCTTCGGTGAGAACGGGATGGTTCAGTTCGACGCCGACGAGGGACCAGGTGCCCGAGGAGATGTAGGCGAAGTTTTCCTGGTCCGCCGGGACGGCGACGACGGCCGAGGCGGTGTCATGCGAGCCGACGGCGACCACCTTCGTAGCCTCCGGCAGCCCGGTCCGATCCGCAACGGCCGGGAGCAGAGTGCCCACGGTCTCACCCGGCTGCACCAGCGGCGGAAACAACGTGTCGGGCAGGCCCAGGACCGCCAGGAACTCGGTTGCCCACTCCCCCGCCACAGCGTCGAACAGCCCCGTGGTGGAGGCATTGGTGGCCTCCGTGCGGCGATGTCCGGTCAGGAAGAACGCGATCAGATCGGGAATCAGGAGTGCCTGGAGGCCGTCCAGGTCCCGTTCGCTGGCGAGCTGGTAGATCGTGTTGAACTGCAGGAACTGCAGCCCGGAGGTGGCGTAGAGCCTGGCGGGATCCAGCAGCGCGTGAACCCGGGAAACCGCGGCCCGGCTGCGGTCATCCCGGTAACTGTAAGGCTGTCCCGCCAGCTCCCCGGCGGCGTCGACGAGCCCGTAGTCCACGGCCCAGGTGTCAATCCCGATGCTCTCGATCCGCTCGCCCCGACTCGCGGCAGCCGCCGCGGCGGCCGCGAGTCCGGTGAGCACTTCGGCGAAGAGGGCGTCGAAGTCCCAGCGCAGGCCGCCGTCGGACTCCACCACACCGTTCGGAAAGCGGTGCATGACCTCCAGCGCCACACCACCGGCGACGCCGCCCTCACCGCGGCGGGTCATCCTGCCGAGGACGACCCGGCCGGAGGACGCGCCAATATCAACCGCGGCGAAGACACTGGCGGCGGCCGTATCCCCGGCAGGCGCCGATGCTGCTTCCCCGGTCATCGCAGGAATGCCGCCGCGACGCCGGCGTCCACGGGGATGTGCAGGCCGGTGGTGTGGGAGAGCTCGGCGCTGGTGAGCACGGCTGCGGCGTTTGCCACGTTCTCCGGCAGGACCTCGCGCTTGAGGAGGGTGCGCTGGGCGTAGTACTTGCCCAGCTCCTGCTCGTCGACGCCGTACACGGCGGCGCGCTTGGCGCCCCAGCCGCCGGCGAAGATGCCGGAGCCGCGGACCACGCCGTCGGGGTTGATGCCGTTGACCCGGATGCCGTACTCGCCGAGTTCGGCCGCGAGGAGCCGGACCTGGTGGGCCTGGTCGGCCTTGGTGGCGGAGTAGGCGATGTTGTTCGGTCCGGCGAAGACGGAGTTTTTGGAGGAGATGTACACGATGTCCCCGCCCATCTCCTGTTCGATCATGACCTTCGCGGCGGCCTTGGAGACCAGGAAGGAGCCCTTGGCCATGACGTTGTGCTGCAGGTCCCAGTCCTTCTCGGTGGTTTCCAGGAGCGGTTTGGAGATGGAAAGTCCGGCGTTGTTGACCACCAGGTCCAGGCCGCCGAAAGCCAGCACTGCTTCCTGGATGGCGGCCTGCACCTGGGCCTCGTCGGTGACGTCGGCCTGGACGCCGAGGGCGACATCGTTACCGCCGAGTTCAGTGGCGACGGCCTGGGCGTTCCCGAGGTTCAGGTCTGCGATGACAACGCAGGCGCCTTCGGCGGCGAGCCGGGTGGCAATGGCCTTGCCGATCCCGGAGGCGGCACCGGTCACCAGGGCGATCCTGGTGGCGTGCGACTTGGGCTTGGGCAGCCGGGCCAGCTTGGCTTCCTCGAGCGCCCAGTATTCGATCCGGAATTTCTCGGATTCCTCGATCGGCGCGTAGCTGGAGATGGCCTCGGCGCCGCGCATGACGTTGATGGCGTTGAGGTAGAACTCCCCGGCTACGCGGGCGGTCTGCTTGGTGGCGCCGTAGGAGAACATGCCCACCCCCGGGACGAGGATGATGGCCGGGTCCGCGCCGCGCAGGGCCGGGCTGTCCGCGTCCGCGTGGCGGTCGTAGTAGGCCTGGTAATCCTCCCGGTACGCGGCGTGGAGTTCCTTCAGCCGGGTGATAGAGTCCTCGACGGACGCGTCCGCGGGCAGGTCCAGGACCAAAGGCTTGACCTTGGTGCGCAGGAAATGGTCCGGACAGGACGTGCCCAGCGCACCGAGCCGCGGGTGCTCGGCACCTTCGAGGAAGTCCAGGACGACGGCATCATCGCTAAAGTGCCCGACGACCGGCTTGTCCGAGGACGCCAGACCGCGGATCACCGGGGCGAGGGCCGCGGCCTTCGCCAGCCGCTCTGCCTCCGGAATTGCGGCGTAGCCCGGGAGCTTCGGGCCGAAAGGCTCCGGACGGCCGTTTTCGGCGATGTACTTCTCGGCTTCCTCGATGATCCAGAGCGAGTTGGCCTCGGCTTCTTCACTGGTGTCACCCCAGGCGGTGATGCCGTGCCCGCCCAGGATAGTGCCGATGGCGTGCGGGTTGGCGTCCTTGATCGCGGCGATGTCCAGGCCCAGCTGGAAGCCGGGGCGCCGCCACGGGACCCAGACCACCTTGCCGCCGAAAATCTTCCTCGTCAGTTCCTCACCGTCGGCGGCGGTGGCGATCGCGATGCCGGAATCGGGGTGCAGGTGGTCGACGTGTGCTGCATCGACCAGACCGTGCAAGGCGGTGTCGATCGAGGGTGAGGCGCCGCCCTTCCCGTGCAGGCAGTAATCGAAGGCGGCCACCATCTCGTCTTCACGCTCGACGCCCGGGTAGACGTTTTTCAGCGCGTTCAGCCGGTCCAGCCGGAGGACCGCGAGCCCGGATTCGGTCAGCGTGCCGAGATCCCCCCCGGAGCCTTTGACCCACAGGAGCTGGACGTCCTCGCCCGTGACGGGATCTTGTTCGGTGCCTTTGGCGGAGGTGTTTCCGCCGGCGTAGTTGGTGTTCCGCTTGTCCGCGCCGAGGCGGTTGGAGCGGGCTACGAGCTGTTCAACTGTTGGGTTTGTCATGGTCTTAGGCTCCCCATCCGGCCTGGTGGCCGCCTTGGCGGTCGGCATTGATTTTCTCCTGGTATCCGCTGGCCGCGAAGGCGGCCATGGGATCCGCGGGCAGTCCGCGGGATTCCCGCCATTCCGCCAGGCCGGGGCGGACATCGGAATAGAACGCGTCCATCAGCACCGCGTTCGCTGCCAAAACGTCGCCGGCGTTCTGCGCGGCGTCCAAAGCCGCGGTATCCACGAGGAGCGCCCGTGCCGTCATTTCCTGGACGTTGAGCACCGAGCGGATCTGGCCCGGGATCTTCCCCTCAATGTTGTGGCACTGGTCCAGCATGAACGCCACCCCGGCGGCCGGCTCCAGGCCGCCTCCCCGAACCACTTCGGTCATGATCCGGAACAACTGGAACGGGTCCGCGGCGCCGACAATCAGGTCATCGTCCGCGTAGAACCGGGAGTTGAAGTCGAACGAGCCGAGCTTCCCGAGGCGCAGGAGCTGCGCAACGATGAACTCGATGTTGGTGCCGGGCGCGTGGTGTCCGGTGTCCAGGCAGACCTTGGCCTTCTCGCCCAGGGCCGCACAGTGCACGTAGGAGGTGCCCCAGTCCGGGACGTCTGTGTGGTAAAAAGCCGGTTCGAAGAACTTGTATTCGAGCACCAGGCGCTGGTCGTCGCCGAGCCGGTCGTAGACCTTGCGCAGAGACTCCGCCAGCCAGTCCTGGCGGGCACGCATGTTGCCCTGGCCCGGGTAGTTGGTGCCGTCAGCCAGCCAGATCTTCAGGTCCTGTGAGCCGGTCATGTTCATGACTTCAAGGCACTCATACATGTGGTCCACGGCCTTTTGGCGGACGGCGGGGTCGCTGTGCGTGAGGCTGCCGAACTTGTAGTCATCGTCCTGGAAGGTATTGCTGTTGATGGTTCCGAGTTTCACGCCCAGCCCGGCCGCATAGTCCGCCAGTGCCTGGTAGTCATCGGCTTTGTCCCACGGGATGTGCAGGGCCACGGAAGGGGCCAGACCGGTCAGTTCGTTGACCTTGGCGGCGTCGGCGAGTTTTTCCTCGATGGTACGCGGGGTGCCCGGCGTGGCGAACACCTTGAAGCGGGTGCCGGAATTGCCGAACGCCCAGGAAGGCAGTTCGATGCTCTGATGTTCGAGCGTGGTTAAAACGTCGGTCGGGATGGACACGTCAGTCTCCTTTGGAGTTGGTCTGGGTGAGGACGGCCGCGGCGGCGGCCAGCTGGTCCTCGAGGTTGAAAACTTCAGTCAGTTGGAGGAAGCCCGTATCCGGGGCACCGTCGAGGTCTTCGAAGAAGCCGGACATTTCGTTCTGCCAGCGGGCGTTGACGTCCGTGGCTGCCATCCGCGCCTGGGCTTCCGGCAGGTTGTCGGTTTCGAAGTAGCCGATCAGCAGGCCGTCAGCGCGGAGGAAGAGTGAGTAGTTGGACCAGCCGGAGGACTTCAACGCCTGAAGCATCTCCGGCCAGACGGCGGCGTGCCGGCGGGTGTATTCCGGGATGAGGCCGGGTTTCACCTGGAGCTGGAAGCAGACGCGCCGGGTGCTCATGACAGCACCACATGCCGGTGTTCGATGCCCAGCAGGGATGCTGCCGCTTTGATGTCAGCGGCGCGGTGGCCGATGCACAGGGCCCAGTGGTGGCCGATGCCCGTCTGGCTCCATTTGTCCACCCAGACGCCCGGGTCTCCGCCGAAGTCCACGCGGGAAGTGGTGTTGCCGATCGCCAGGAGCGGTCCGGGCACCACAGCGCCCTCGGAAGTGACGAAGACGTAGCTGCCGTCCGGGTCCTGGCCGAGGCCGAACGTGGTGACCGGCCCCTGCCGGACATCGAACTCCACCGAGACGCCCCAGCCGCGTTTGCCGTGGAAGACTCCGAGCCCGCGCAGCAGGGGTTCCTGCGCCGAGACGGCCAGGTGCGCCGGACCGTCGTGGCCCATTTCGACGACGTTGTCGAAGAAGTTCAGGGCCTGGATCTCGGTGAACGACCCGCCGGCGCCGATGGCCTGCGAGGCCAGCATGGCGATGGAGGTCCGCAGTTCGAATTCCCCGGCCATCGGGATCCCCCGGGCCGTGAGGATGGAGGAGCCCAGGATCATCCCGGCTCCGAGCCGTTCGTGCTGTTCACCGGCGAGTCCTCGGTGGTAGTACGCCACGGAATCGAGATCGAAGTCCTCCACCAGGCGGTCCAGCCCGACGGAGACCTTTGCGCCCCACGCGAAGTCGTCGTCGTTCACGGAGTCGTCCAGCACAAACAGTTCGCGGGCCAGGTCAAGCCGTTCGGCCACCTCGGACCCGGTCACTGCGTTCACGCGTTCGCGCAGGTCATCGAATTCCAGCACCTCAACATGGGAGCCGAACGTGGTCGAGACCGTGGTCAGGTCAGTGGCGACATCCAGCATGCCGGGATAGAGGTGGCCCATGAGCCCGTGGCGGGCGTTGCGCAGCCGGGCCCGGACGCCGGCGGCGTGGACCCACTGGGTGATCCGTTCCCACGCGGATTCCTGCTTAAGGTGTCCGGACACGGAGCGGAAGTCGATTCCGGCGCGGCGGAAGACGTTGGCGACCTCCGGTACGGGGCATTGGCCGCAGTAAGCCAGCCACTTGCCGGTGTCGAAGTTGGTGTGGTCCATCGCCTCGGTCGGCTGCAGGTCGATCACCAGGACCGGGGTCTTGGCGCGCTGGGCGATGGGCAGCACCATGGACGATGTCAGGTACGTCGTCAGGAAGATGACGATCAGGTCGCAGTCGGCCACGCGCAGTTTTTCGCCTGCCGCGGCCGCTTCCTCGGCGTCGGAGATAAAGCCGGTGTCGATGACGTCGGCGTCGAGCCCCTGGAACCGGCCGGTGACGTACCGGACGGAGTCCTGCAGCTGCGGCAGCAGTTCAGGGAACTGCGGCCAGTAGGCGCCCAGGCCGCCGGAGACCAGTCCGATGCGGGTAGGGCGGCGCCGGTGCGGCTGCAGCAGCCGGGCGGCCGATTGTTTCGCGTTCATGTGAGGGGGCCTTCCGGCATGAAAAAGGGAACTCTGGTCTCTGAAGCGGGGAGTGAAGGAGTGGAGGTGCCGGGCGGACTTTCAGCGGCCCGCCCGGCTGCCTGGTTTCGGTTAGAAGTTGTACTTGTCGATGTTCTCCGTGTTGAAGACGGTCGGCGGACCGACGATCACGAGTCCGCCTTTTTCGACTTTGCGTTCGCCGAGTTCGCCGGCCGTGAAGGTGTCTCCTTCGGCGCCGGTCATCTTGCCGTCCTGCAGAGCCTTGCCGGCGAACGCCGCAACATAGCCGAGCTGGGCGGGATCCCACAGTGCGAATTCCTTGACGGTTCCGTCCTTGACGAACGGGCGCATTTCATTGGGCAGGCCCAGTCCGGTGAGGGCTACCTTGCCCTTGTAGGCGGACGTCGAGAGGTACCGGGCGGTGGCCGCGATGCCGACCGTGGTCGGGGAAATGATGCCCTTCAGGTTCGGGTGCGCCTGCATGAGTCCCTGCGCCTCCTGGAAGGACTTGGTGTCGTTGTCATCGCCGTAGACCTTGGCCACGAGTTTGATGTCCTTGTACGCCGGGTTGGATGCCAGCTCCTCCTCCATGAACTTGATCCACGCGTTCTGATTCGTGGCGTTTGCAGTAGCCGACAGGATGGCGATTTCACCGCTGCCGCCAATCTGCTCGGAAATCAGTTTGGTTTGGATCAGGGCCACGTCCTTGGCCACCACCTGGCTGATGAACACGTCGCGGCAGTCGGGGTTGGCGTCCGAGTCGAAGGCGACAATCTTGGCGCCGGCTGTCCGGGCTTCCCCCAGGGCCGTACAGACGGCGTCCGGGTCATTCGCCGCGATCACAATGACGTTGGTGCCGGCCTGCGTCTCGGCATTGATGAAGGACACCTGGCTGGACGCGGACGCTTCGAGCGGTCCGACGACCTGGGAGGAGGCGAAGCCCGCATCGGTGGCGCCCTTCTTCCCGCCGCCCAGGACAACGTCGGTGTACGGGTTGTTCAGCTGCTTGGGGATGAACGTGATTTTCAGGTCCCCGCCCGCTGCCGGGCTGCTGCCACCGGCAGATCCCGAGCCGCTGTTGCAGGCTGTCAGCGCCAGCGCGGCCACGGCGGTAATGGCCGCCAAGGTCGCCAAACGGCCGGTCCGGCCTGTGTTCTTGCGGTTCAACATCATTGTTCTTCCCTTTTCCTCGATCGGTAGGTAAATCCGGTCCCGGGTGGGCACGGTTGCGGGTGGGCAGGTTTTTAGGGGGTCTTGCGGGCGAAACTTCGGCGGACCCGCCGGGTGTGCCGCCATTGTTTGATGGCCGAGCCGATGCTCGGGGCCACCACGGAGAGGATCAGGAGCAGCCCGGTCACGGTGATCAGCACAACGTCCGACACGCGGGCCAGCCGGAGGGCGTAGTTGAGTGTCCCGATCAGCAGAACGCCGGCGATGACACCGGGGATAGACCCCTTGCCGCCGAAGATCGACACGCCGCCAAGGAGCACAGCGGCGATGACGGCCAGTTCCAGGCCGGAGGCGTTGTCGCTGCGCGCGCTGGTGTAGCGCAGCGTCCAGTAGATGCCCGCCAGTGCCGAAACGGCGCCGGACGCTACGTAGAGCCAGAATTTGCTGCCGGCCACGTTGATGCCCACAAAACCGGCGGCTTCCTTGCTGTAGCCCATCGCGAAGAGCCCGCGACCGAAGGGCGTGAAGTGGAGCAGGACCCCGAAGAAGATCATCACCAGCACGACGCCGATCATGACTGTCGGGATGCCGGTGCCGCCGAGTTTGGAGGTGAAGAACGCCGTGAGGGGCTTCGGGAAGTTGGCCACGGCGTTGTCTCCGATGATCACGAGGGCCAGGCCCCGGAACAAGGCCAGGGTGCCGATGGTGACCGCCAGCGACGGCAAGCCAAGGACGGCGATCAGGAAACCGTTGAACATTCCGGCCGCTATTCCGGCCAGCAGGCTGATGGCGAGCACCAGCCAGATGTCCATGCCGCCGGCCCAGAGGACACCCATCAGGGCGCTGGTCAGGCCAGCGGTGCTGGCGACGGAAAGGTCGATTTCGCCGGTAATGATGATCAGCGTCATGGGCATCGCTATCAGCAGGACCGGGATCACATCCAGGAGCAGGAATCCGGTGGTGACCGGTGAGGCGAAGCGCGGGATGGCGATAGCTGCGTAGATCAGGAACGCGGCCAGGGCGTAGATGGTGATGGCGTCGCGGCCGGTCAGGATCCGCGCGGCGCCTGTCCGGCCCTTGGGTTCGCTGGCCAGCGGCTTGGTACTGTCAGCCACGGGAGCCGGGGCCGCGCTGGTGGTCGATGTGGTCTCAGACATTGCGAGCCTCGCTTATCCGCAGTTTCTTGGCTGTGCGCAGGCTGGCCACGCGGTCGATGATGATGGCGGTGAGGATCAGCACGCCGACGATGGCCTGCTGCCAGAACTTGTCGACCCGCAGTGCGGTCAGGGAGCTGGTGATCGTGGTCAGGAGCACGGCGCCGAGGGCGGCCCCCGCCACGGACCCGCTGCCGCCGAAGATGGCCACGCCCCCGACGACGGCGGCGGCAACTACCGTCAGTTCCATGCCGGTGCCCGTGGTGGCGCCGACCGAGTTGAAGCGGCTGGCGTACAGCACGCCGGCCAGGCCGGCCAGCGCCCCGTTGGCCAAGAAGGCCAGGAATACCCGCTTGGAGACCTTGATCCCGAAGGCGGTAGCCGCATCCGGGTCCGAGCCGATGGCGTACAGGTCCCGGCCCGGACGCGTGCCGGCCATGTAGACCGCCACGGCGATGACGACGACGATGGCGAGGAGCGTGATGATGGGGAACCCGAGCACGGTGTCCACCGAGAGGGCGCCGAAGGCGTCCGGCCGGTCGCCGGCAAAGAACTGCTTGCCGCCGGCCCAGGCGTTGTTCAGACCGCGGAACACGTACAGGGTGCCGAGGCTAATGACGAGGGCGGGGACCTTGGCCACCGTCACCAGCAGGCCATTCACGGCGCCCAGCAGTGCCCCGAAGGCCGTCCCGATGCCGAAGACGGCGACGATCGACAGATCAGGCATGGCCGAGAAGACGGAGCCGGTGCCGAAGGCAACCAGGCCCAGCATGGAGCCGACGGAGAGGTCGATGTTCCGGGTGATGATGAGCAGGGTCTGCCCCGCTGCCAGGATCATGATGATGGTGGCGTTCAGGAGGAGGTCCTTCACACCTTGGGGCGTGAGGAACAGCGGGTTGATCAGGTAGGTGACGAGCACCAGGATCGCCAGCGCGATCAGCACCGGCAGTTCGCGCAGCCGCAGCACCGAGGCCATGGTGCCCCGCGCGCCGGCGGCGGCGGGCGCCGTCGTCGTTGCTTTCTTATGGTCCAGAGCTGAGCTCACGGGGTTCCTCCTGCTGAAGACGTTGCTGCGTGCATGACCGATTCGGGAGTCGCGCCTGCCCGGTCAAGTTCCGCGGTGATGCGGCCCTCACGCATGACCAGGACCCGGTCCGCCATGCCGAGGACCTCCGGCAGTTCGGACGAGATCATCAGAATGGCGATGCCCCGGCCGGCGAGGTCGGATATGAGCCGGTGGACTTCGCTCTTGGTTCCGACGTCGATGCCGCGGGTAGGTTCGTCGATGATGAGCAGCCGGGGGTCGGTGGCCAGCCATTTGGCAAGCACTACCTTTTGCTGGTTTCCGCCGGAGAGCGTGGAAACGGCATGCTCCTGCGAGCCGGTCTTGACCTGGAGCCGCTTGCTCCAGTCCTGCGCTGCACGGCGCTCCGCTGCGCCGTTGATCAGGCCCGCCGTCGCAAACTTGTTGCGCAAGGTGAGGGTGACGTTCCGGGCCACGGACAGGTTCATGACGAGGCCCTGCTTGCGGCGGTCCTCGGGAACGAAGCCCATCCCAGCGGTGATCGCCGCCTGCGGATCCCGTGGCTTGAGTTTCCGGCCCTCGAAGCTGATCTCGCCGGCGTCGTAGGGATCGATGCCGAACACGGCGCGCGCCACCTCGGTGCGCCCGGCTCCGACGAGGCCGGCCAGCGCGACGATCTCTCCTGCACGGACCTCGAAGCTGATGTCCCGGAAGACACCGGCACGGCTAAGCCTATCCACCTTCAGGACCACATCCCCGATCTCCGCCGCTGTCTTGGGGAACAGGGCTCCGATGTCGCGGCCAACCATCTCCCGGACGATCTGCTCCACCGTCACGTCTGCGGTCCGGTGGGTGGAGATGTACCGGCCGTCCCGCATGACGCTGATCCGGTCGCACAAGTCAAAAACCTCGTCGAAGCGGTGTGAGATGAAGAGGATCCCGGTCCCCTTGTCCCGGAGGCTGCGGGCTACGGCAAACAGCCGCTCCACTTCCACGCCGCTGAGTGCGGCGGTGGGTTCGTCCATGACCAGGACTTTCGCGTCCAGCGAGATGGCCTTGGCAATTTCGATGATCTGCTGGTCCGCGATGGACAGGCCCTCGGCGATGCGTGTGGGGTCGATGGGGACACCGAGCCGGTCGAACAGCTTGTGCGCCTCCCTGACCATGGTGGCCTTGCTGATCAGTCCAAACCGTCCCTTGGGCTGGCGGCCGATGAAAATGTTCTCGGCGACGCTGAGGTCGGGAAAGAGCGTGGGCTCCTGGTAGATCACGGAGATCCCGGCGGCCTTGCTCTCGCCGACATTGCGGAACTGGACGCTCTCCCCGCCAACCCGGAAGTCCCCGGAGTCCGGGTGGTGCAGGCCTGCCAGGATTTTGACCAGGGTGGACTTCCCGGCGCCGTTCTCCCCGACCAGCGCGTGGACTTCGCCGGCCTGGATTTCAATGGTCCCGTCGGCCAGGGCGACCACGGGGCCGAAGGTCTTGGCGGCGTGGGAGAGGGAGAGGACCGGCCCGGATGAATCCCCAGCGGGACCGGATCGGGAACTGTTTGTCTGCTGCATAGATTAACCGCACCTTTGGGGCTTAGTGAACAACGCAATGAATCGTTTCATAACGTGCTGTGATTTGAATCATAGGGGTTCGGACCGGTGTCGTCAACAGGGCTCAACCGTCCGCATCGCATCATTTTGATTCGTTTCATTTGAAAGGGTTCAAAACTGGCTTCGGACGGTATCCTGAAGAGAGTATTTTGCGCACTTCCGCCCCGCCCGTCCCTCTTTCGCGGCGGCGGGGTCCACTTTCAGGAGCTCACGAAATGGTTTCAGCCAGCGTCAAGGACGTCGCGGCACTGGCCGGCGTCTCCGTCGGGACGGTCTCCAACGTCCTGAACCGGCCGGAAAAGGTCTCTGCCGACGTCATGGTCCGGGTCCAGTCAGCCATCGACAAACTGGGCTTCGTTCGAAACGACGCCGCCCGCCAGCTCCGGGCCGGGATGAGCCACAGCATCGGCTTGGTGGTGCTCGACGCCGCAAACCCCTTCTTCACGGACCTGGCCAGGGGGGCCGAGGACCGCGCCGCCCAGGAGCATTTCACCGTACTGGTGGGCAACAGCAATGAGGACGTGGAACGGGAATCTGCCTATCTGGATCTCTTTGAACAGCAACGCGTCCGCGGAGTCCTGCTCTCACCCGTGGGGAACGTGATCCCTCGGCTGGAACAGATGCGGAGGAGGGGCATCCCCACAGTGCTCGTGGACCGCCAGACTGACAACCTGAGCTTTTCCTCCGTCGCTGTGGATGATCTGGCCGGTGGAGAAATGGCCGTTGCACACCTGCTCTCCCTCGGCCGCCGGCGGATCGCGTTCGTCGGCGGACCGGTCAGCATCCGACAGGTGACGGACCGCCTGTCCGGGGCACTTAAAGCCATGGAAATGGTCAGCGACGCAACCATGGAGGTCGTCGAAACAGAATCGCTGACGGTGCTCTCGGGCCGGGCCGCGGGCGAGGCCATCCGCCACCGGCCCGCGGCCGACCGGCCGGACGCGATCTTCGCGGCCAACGACCTCCTCGCCGTAGGAGTCCTCCAGGGCCTGATGCTCATGGGCGGTGTCCGCGTTCCGGAGGAGATAGCCCTGATCGGTTACGACGACATCGAGTTCGCGGCCGCCGCCGTCGTGCCGCTCTCGTCCATCCGGCAGCCGAGCGCCCTGATTGGCTCCACCGCTTTGGAGCTGCTGCTGCGGGAGGCCGTCGCCGAGCCCGGGTTTGAACCCAGCCAGGTGGTGTTCCCGCCGGAGCTGGTAGTCCGGGCATCCACCCTTGCTTGAGGCGATGCCGGTCCCGGCTCCGCGAGGCACCCGCCTGATCGATCACGGATTAGTTTCAACAATTGAAATCAGGCATCGTGCTGCGCAGCAATCATCGGCAATCTTGAGTCGGCACCCTGTGTGGACCAGACATGGAACTGACAGGAAAGAAGGAAGCGATGTCCCTCAGTGTTGAGGAAAAGAAGCAGTAGCTCCCGGTGGCGAATGCGCTGCCGGGCGAGGCGGTCACCTACCACATGGCCTCGGGGCGGGGGTGCCCGCTACGAGATCAACGGCAACCTGATCACCGTGATCGCGCGGGCGGCGGACACCGCTGGAATCTTCAGCGCCGCCTACATTTCCGGCGGTATGGGCGCGGAATCTCCGTTTGTCAGCCACGCGGTGGAACACAAGACCCTCTACGTCTTCGACGGCATCCTGCACGTCTGGCTTCCGGGTGAGAGCCGCATCCTCACACCGGGCGATTCGGAACGCGGCCATGCGGTCTCCGTCAGTCGGAGCAGGACGCCGGGCGGACCCTTCGAGCCGCATCCGAATAGCCCGGCCTTCAGCCACCGCTGCTCCAGTTCAGAATGTGGGCCACGCCGACCTCGTTGAGACCGGCGACGGCGGCTGGGCGGGTCTGTCTGGGCATGCGCCCTCGCGGCGTAGTTCCCGGCTTCCACGTCCTGGGGCGGGAAACGTTTGTCTCGGGCATCACGTGGGAGCATAGCTGGCCGCGGTTCGATGAGGACCCATACGCAGTCCCTGCCACGGACACGTCATATTCTGAGGACTTCGCCTCCGAACTCCCCACGTCGGTGGATATCACCGGGCAACGAATTCACGTCTTTTACCGCCAAACGCCCCGAAGGCGCCCTCATCACCGGTGGCGGCACTGATCCCGCCCCCATACTGGCAACCAGGGTCCCTGACTTTCTGTGGAGTGCCCGCGCGACGATCAACCCCTCGCCGGACGCGACCGTGTGACCGGCGCATCGGTCAGCCGAGGCAGCGCCGTCCTGGAACGGTTAGACTACACCGCCACTTGACACCCTTGGTGGCGGAGACTAGGACTTGCCTTGTCGCGTCCAACCACCAGCCTAGGAGCAGCTATGGAGACCACGGCCTACGGAATTGTGCACTTCTTCCCTGGCGGCACCAAGGAGCAGTACGAGGCGTCAATTGCCGCCGTCCATCCAGGCGAGGGGCTCCTGCCGGAGGGCCAGATCTTCCACGCCGGCGGCGAGTCCGCGGGTGGATGGACGATCATGGCCGTCCATGAATCGAAGGAGAGCTGGGAGAAATTCCGCGACACGATCCTCGTGCCCCGGATGCAGCAGGGCATCGAGGGCGGCTTCGCCTCTCCGCCCGAAGAGACTGTCATAGATCTCTACAAAGTCATGCCCTAGCGCACCAGGCAGTTCCTCCAGAACGTGAGAGGATTCAGCCCGCCGAACGCCGCCCGTCAGCTCGGCGGCTCCCTCGGCCTCGGCATCCTCGTTGCCGTCGCCGCCGCTGCCGGCTCTTCATCCACGGCCGCCGCATCCCTGGCCCGGGGCATACCGGCCGCGTTCACCGTTGGCAGCGTCATGCTCGCCCTGGCTGCCCTGCCCGTCATCGTGCTCATCATTCCTGCCCGGCAGCATCCCGCGAAAGCCGGGTAACCGGCCACGACGGCGGGGCGGACACCGGCTGCCGCTCGGGAGGGGGTACTGCCAGTACCCGTATCAGCAGGGACTCCCTCGCGCGCTCTTGTGCCTGTTTACTGGATGGGAAGCCACCCGGGCCGCCCACTACAGCTGGAACCAACGTCCGCCGATTCCCACTCAGACCAATGCAAAGGATTCTCATGCGAGCGACAGTCATGTACGGCGCCGGAGACGTGCGCGTGGAAGATGTGCCCGGCGCGGCCATCAAGGAAGCGGGCCACGACCTCGACGGCGTGCGCGCTGGCTACAGCGCCATGGCCAGCCGCGAGGCACTCAAGGCCCTCGTTCGCCCTTGACCCTTCCGGAATAGCCGCGCCCCCGAATCACCTATGAACCAATCAACCAACACTGGAGAATCATTGTTTACGGTTAACGCTTACGCCGCCCCCTCCGCGACCGGACCCCTCGTCCCGACCACCATCAACCGCCGGGACGTCGGCCCGCGCGACGTCCTGATCGAGATCAAGTTCGCCGGCATCTGCCACTCGGACATCCATACCGTCCGCGGCGACTGGGGTCCCCAGTCCTACCCGCTCGTTCCCGGCCACGAGATCGCCGGCATCATCACCGAGGTCGGCCCCAAGGTCACCAGGCACAAGGTCGGCGACCGCGTCGGCGTCGGCTGCATGGTCAACTCCTGCCGTGAATGCGCCAACTGCCGGGCCGGCGAGGAACAGTACTGTCTCGCGGGGAACACCGGCACCTACGGGGCGGTCGACCGCGACGGAACGATCACCCAGGGCGGCTACTCCACCCACGCCGTGGTGACCGAAGATTTCGTGGTCACCATCCCCGACGGAATCGAGCTCGACGCCGCGGCACCCCTGCTGTGCGCGGGCATCACCACCTACTCCCCGCTGCGCCACTGGGGCGCCGGCCCCGGCAAGAAGGTCGCCGTCGTCGGCCTCGGCGGCCTCGGGCACATGGCCGTCAAACTCGCCCACGCCATGGGCGCCGAGGTCACCGTCCTGTCCCAGTCCCTGAAGAAGCAGGAAGACGGACTGCGCCTGGGCGCGGACCACTACCACGCCACGAGCGACGCCGGGACCTTCGAGACGCTCGCGGGAACCTTCGACCTCATCGTGAACACCGTCAGCGCCCCCATCGACATCAGCTCCTACCTGCAGCTGCTCACCCTCGACGGCGCCCTGGTGAACGTGGGAGCGCCGGCGGAGCCCCTCCCGGTGAACGTGTTCTCCCTCATCATGGGCCGCCGGTCCTTCGCCGGATCCGCGATCGGCGGCATCCGCGAAACCCAGGAAATGCTCGATTTCTGCGCCGAACACCACCTCGGCGCAGAAATCGAAGTCATCCCGGCCAGCAAGATCAACGACGCCTACGAACGCGTCCTAGCCTCCGACGTGCGGTACCGCTTCGTGATCGACGCCTCGACGCTGAACTAGCGGCAAACACCCGCCCGCATATCAACCCAGAAGGAGACACATTGGAAATCGAGCCCAAGCAGCCGAGCGTCAACGGCCCGGCCGCAATGTTCACCGGCGATGTCTGGTTCGACGTCATTGCCGCTCCGCAGCCCGAACCGTCCCGTATGCGCGTCAACGCGGTGCACTTCGCCCCGTGCGCACGCACCGCCTGGCACTCCCATGCTGTCGGCCAGACCCTGCACGTCACCGAGGGCGTCGGACTGGTCCAGTCCCGCGGCGGCGACGTCGTCGTGATTAAGCCCGGCGACACCATCTACACCCCGCCAGGTGAATGGCACTGGCACGGCGCCGCACCGGATCACTTCATGACCCACCTGGCGATGTGGGAAGCCCTGGGTGAGGGCCAGGGGCAGGAAACCCAATGGGGCGAGCATGTCAGCGACGAGGAATACGGCATGAAGTAGCACCCGCCGCGGGCAGCGGGGGGTCCCTCCGGCAGGAGGACCCCCGCATGCCCAGTACCGTTCCCAACCGCTCCCATCCACCAACATGAAAGTCGCCACTCATGATCCAGGAACAGCCCGGGCCGAGGTCCGGACCGGAATCAGAATTCGATCCGGACTCCCCCGCGGAACAGCCGGAATCCTCCCTCAGGTCCTTGATCGACCGCATCGAAGACGAAATGGCGACCCTGCAGTTCAGCAACTTCAGCCAGACCGAGGCGCTCGCCCTTGGACTGCTCCTCGTGGAGCTGGGCACCGCACGAAACCTCGCGATAGCGATCGACATCCGCAGAAGTGCACACATTCTCTTCCACGCTTCCCTGGCCGGAGCAACCCCGGACAACGAGATCTGGGTCGAACGAAAAAGCCGAACAGCGGAACAGTACGCAGAGCCATCGCTTCTGGTCGGCCTGCGAGGACGACTCGGCGGCGGGAGAATCGAGGACAACGGCTGGTTCGATCAGTCGCGCTATGCCGCACACGGTGGAGCATTCCCCCTCTATGTGAGGGGAACAGGACCCGTGGCAACAGTTACGGTTTCCGGGCTGCCGCAGAAAGCGGACCACGATCTTGTCGTCGAGGCACTGACCTCATTCGGACGCACTACCGAGCGCAACCACCAGCCTGACCGGTGAGCTGATAACAGGATCCCGCTCCCTCCGTAGTGGCCGACGCTCCGGACACTTAACACCCAGCGGCGGCCGCACGCACGGCTTCGCGCACCGTCGTGGCTGGCCGGCCAATGAGCTTGCTGAGGTCTCCACTGGTCACCAGCAGCTCACTGCGGCCGATGCCGAGGTCGCTATCGGCCAGGATGGCTGCGTAGGCCTCCGGCAGCCCGGCACCTACCAGCACCTCCGTGTACTGCTGCACCGGCAGATCCTGGTACTGCACTGGGCGTTGGGTGGCCGCACTGACTTCCGCGGCCAGCTCGGTCAGGGTGAACGACTGGTCGCCTCCGAGCTCGTAAACCTTTCCGGCTTGGTCCTCCAGCAGCAGTACAGCAGCGGCAGCCTGGGCGTAGTCGGCACGGGTAGCGGCACTGACCCGGCCGTCCCCGGAGCTGCCGAGCACGGCTCCGTGCTGGAGGTAGGTGGCAAGTTGTCCGGTGTAGTTCTCCAGGTACCAGCTGTTGCGAAGCAACGTGAACGGAACACCAGAATTCTGCAGGGCCATTTCCGTGCCCTGATGCTCGGCTGCCAGCTTCATCCCGGCCCGGTCGGCGTTCGCGATGCTGGTGTAGGCGATCAGGCCCACGCCGGCCTGCTTTGCGGCCTCGATCGCATTCCGGTGCTGCTCAACGCGCTGGCCGACCGCGGTGCCGGAAACGAGCAGTACCTTGTCCGCGCCGGCGAACGCCTGGCGCAGGGAAGCCGGGTGGTCGAAATCGATCGGCCGGACCTGGACGCCGCGGTCTGCGAGGTCGGCGAGCTTGGCGATGTTCCTGCCCGCGGCCACGAGCTGGTCCGCGGGAACATTGCGCTCGAGGAGTGCTTCAACAATAAGGCGGCCGAGCTGTCCGGTGGCGCCGGTGATAACGATAGTCATGGTGGTCCTTTCACCGATGGGAGGCTGATACCCATGGCAACTGCACCGCAAGCCCTTTGCTTCCCAAAAGAGAGTACGCACTTTCAGGTAAGGTACTGATATGAAAGTAAGTACAGCGCCCACCCCATCAGCTGGCCCGGGGTTAGATGAGATCTTTCCCGCTGGTTGTCCCAGCCGGACGGTCCTTGACCACGTTTCCAGCAAATGGGGCGTGCTGATCCTGGTGGCGCTGTCGAAAGGCCCACACCGCTGGAGCGAGCTTCGCCGCCGGGCCGAGGGCATCAGCGAGAAGATGCTGGCCCAGACCCTTAAGACTCTGGAAGGTGACGGGTTCATCCGCCGCGATGCCCAGCCCGTCATCCCTCCCAGGGTTGACTACAGCCTCACCGGCCGTGGCCACGAACTTGTCGCCCTGCTGCTCCCGCTGGTCACTTGGATAGCCGACCACGCCACCGAAATCGTCACTGTCCGACGTCCCGTAGAGTCCGATCCCAGAGAATGATTCCGCAGCACTTCCGAATGAGAGAATCGCGTTGTGACTGATCTTGACCTTGATGTCCGCTGGTTTGCCGGCGCCCGGTCCCGCCGGGGCAGGGGCGCCTCCCCGATCCAGGTCCACAGGGCGGCGCCGGATACCGTCATTCTCCGGCAGAGCATCACGGACAATTACGAAGCGCCGTTCCTCTACCTGTTGTTCGGCAAGGACCGTGCCTTGCTTCTGGACACCGGTGCGACGGCGGACGCCACGACGTTTCCGCTGCGGGAGACAGTCGACGCGCTCATCGAGGCGTGGCTTCTGGACCAACCCAACGCGGCCTTCGAACTCATCGTCGCCCACTCGCACGCCCACGGTGATCATGTCGCCGGGGACGGGCAGTTCGCTGATCGGCCTGGCACCCGGGTGGTGGGCCATTCGGTCGGGGACGTTGCCGGGTTCTTCGGCCTGGACGACTGGCCGCACGGGGCGGCGGAGTTGGACCTCGGCGGCCGCGTACTGGATGTGATCCCGACGCCGGGGCACCATCCCTCCTCAGTCACCATCTACGATCCGATAACCGGAGCCCTACTGACCGGAGACACGGTCTACCCGGGCCGGCTCTATGTCCGGGACTTTCCGTCCTTTGAGGCCTCCATCGACACCCTCTGCGCGTTCAGTGCGGAGCATCCGGTGAAAGCTGTCCTTGGTGCACACATCGAAATGCCGACCCAGCCGTTCGGCGACTTTCCGCTCGGCTCGACCTGGCACCCTGACGAGGCTCCCCTGCCACTGACGGTCCGGGATCTGCACGCGATCAGGGACGCGGCCGCCGCGGTTGCCAACCGGCCGGGCGCACACCGGTTCTCCAACTTCATCATCTGGAACGGTCCGTGCCGGCTGGAATCTGCGGTCCACTTCGGCCGCCTCCTCCTGTTCCGGCTCTGTCGCCGATAGCCAATCCCGCTGGTTGCGTCCAGCATTTCGTGCCGCGCCGGTTTCCGGTCGATCACCCGCAGCCGCCTCCGGCGGGCGGAGGCTTTCCCTTGTTTACCTGAAAGTCCGCGCGACCCGTGGCCTTCGCCATGACCACGGTTAGTAATGACGGCCGTGTGTCCGGGGAGAGCCGCGGTCAGGTTCTCGGCTGCCCCTAACCATGAACAGTCGCCGAAGAACTCAAGGGCGGCGCGTTGACTCAGGGAAGAATCCCCCGCTCGCCCCCTGATCCGTTTCCCCAATGTTTTAGGGCCCGCGATGTCCGACGCCGGGCACCGCGGACTGAAGTCCCGGTTGGAGACCGCGGGTGCGGGACGCCCTCTAAGCCGGGTGGGAGCGCCGGTAGATGACATACTCGGCCACTGCCAGATTGATCAACCAGGCCGTGCCCAGGAGGACAGCCCGGGTCAGCTCGTCAGTTGGGCCGACAAGCAGCAGCCAGGGGATGCTCACGAGGGCCTGCGTCCCCGCCGCGACGCCGATTGCATAGCCGCGGGTCATCCACGCGCTGTGCCGCACGAAGTCCCGGCGCCGGATCGCAACGAGCCCCAGAACGATGCTCGCCACCATTGCCGAACCGAAGATCAGCCGCAGGACCAGGAGTATGACGCCGTCGCCGGCCGGGAGGGGGTAGAAGACCGCCATCCATAAGCCGGAGAGGGCGGCAAGCAGGCCGGCGGGGATGAGGATGCCTCCGGCGATGCGGTGCCAGCCGCGTCGGCCTCGAAGCGAGGGAACGAACTGGAACGCCCCGAGCATGCTGTAGACGGTGACACAGACAATGTGCGTCACCACGGGGACGGGAGAGGCGAAGAACCGCGCGTTCTGCGGTGTGATCGCGGCGCCGCCCGATAACTCGGTCAAACGCATTGCCCCGAATATCACCGGGATAAGGCTTAGGAGGATCAACGCGGTGGGTACCGGCCACTGGGCCCGGCGCCTCGATCGAGGACCTGCGGGCGTGCGGACGATGATGGATTCCGTTGGCATGGCGGGCCCTCCGCTTCGGTGATGTACGGCGTACACCTTATGAGCCCAACCGTAGGTGTACGGCGTACACTTGTCAATGGGAGGGTGCTAGGGAAAGCCGCATTCTGTTGAACACTCTGGGCCATCCCGATGTTCCTGCTGATCGACACACGTTCGCCTCGTGCTGCTGCGGGACTCACACTTCACGGGCTTCCCCGACCGTAGTTTCAAGGGCGTCAAGGGACGAGCGCCGAAGCCCGCCCGCCGCTGACATGCCCCGATGAACTCGCCCCCGCCACGTCGGCCCCGAAGGTCGATGACCGGGCGGAGGCGGCAGCCGGGGCGTTAGACGAGGGCGATATCCGAGGGATGCATGGCCAGGGGTGTTACCTCGATCTTCATGTATGGGAAGAGCGGCAGCCGCCAGAGGATTTCATGCAGGTGCTCGTTGTCCTTGGCGTCGAAGATGCTCAGGTTGGAGTATTGGCCGACGCAGCGCCAGATGTGCACCCAGACGCCGGAGCGTTGCAGCTCCTGTGAGTAGGCCTTCTCGCGCGCAAGGGTGTCGGTTTTGACCTGTGGATCCATCTCCACGGGTATGTTTACATCCATTTTCACAGCGAAGAGCACTTGAGTACCTTTTACTTTCTTGTTGGCAGGAGCCAGGCGGCTGGCCCTGCGTATGTACAGGGCCAGCCAGCTTGATTAGGCGGGGTCCAGGACGAAGTTGTACGTGACCTCGTTGCCCCCGCCGCCGGCGGCGGGCGTCGGATCAAGGATGAGCTCGGGCTTCACCGCGGAAGCGATGTCGTCAGAGATGTGCTCGTCGCCCTTGAAATAGAGCTGTGTGGTGATGGGCAGGTGGCCGGGCGCGGACACGATCAGGTGCAGGTGCGCTGGGCGCCAGGCGTGCCACCCGGCCGCGGCGATGAGCTGCCCGCAGGCGCCGTCGGTGGGGATCTGGTATGGCGCGGGCTGCATCGTGCGGATGTTGAAGCTGCCCTGACCGTCGGCGACAACGGTCCCGCGGAGGTTCCATTCGGGCAGACCCGGGGCGTACTGGGAGTAGAAACCGGCGTCGTCGGCGTGCCAGATCTCCACGTGCGCTCCGGCCAGCGGCTGACCGGACAGGTTCGTGACCTGGCCTTGGAAGGACAGCGGTGTGCCGGCCTCGTCCCCGCGCATCGGCAGGGTCGCCACCGCGGGCAGCTCGGGGGCGTTCGGCACGTAGTACGGGCCTTCGATGGTTCCCTTGCTGCCGTGGCGGTTCTCGTTGGCGACTTCCTCGACGGAGTGTTCTATCCAGACGTCAAGGAACAGCGGCCATTCCCCGTCCTGGCCGACCTGGATTAGCCACGCCTTCAAGGCGTTGTATTCGTCGTACGTCACCTTGTGGCGCCGGATCGTGTCATTGACGGCGTTGATCACCCCGGAGGCGAGCAGGTTGACACGCTCCTTGCTGGCCTGAACGCCGACCTTCTTGTTTTCCCTGAATCGTTCAGTCGCCGACGCGCCCGAAGCCGCGGCGGTTGCCTGCTGCTCGCTGAGTTCCTGTGTCATTTCATTGCTCCTAATTTCTGTGCTGTTCCCGGCGGTTCCGTCGGGACGGGATTATTTGGGTGGCGCCAGGGCTAAGTGTCCTGGCGGTATTTGGTGAGTTTTTCCGGGTCAATTTCGATGCCCAGACCGGGCTTTTGACTGATGGCCAGGATTCCGTCCGTGATCTGAAGCGGTTCGGCCAGCAGATCGTCCTGCATGTCCAGGAAGTTGGACAGTTCGCCGGCACGCTGGGTGGTCAGTTTGAACGCAGAGCCGAAGGCCACCGCGCACGCAGTGCCGATCTGGCTGTCAATCTGGTTGCCGATAACCACTTCTACGCCGAGTCCCTCGCACTGGTACAGGACGCGCTGGGAATAGGTGAATCCCGTCCGTGCCGTTTTGATGCTGATCGCGGTTGCGGATCCGCCCAGCAGTTCCTTGGTGACCTCCCCCGGCCGCACTGCGCTCTCATCGGCCACAAACGGGATACGGCTCTGGGTGACCAGCCAGCGGCGTCCCAGAACATCATCGGCGGGGCACAATTCCTCTGCCAGGGTCAGGTCCAGATCATCCATCGCCCGCAGTGCCCGGGCAGCCTCGGATGCCGTCCAGCCGCGGTTGCCGTCGACATACAGTTCGACGTCGTCCCCGAGCCCCGCACGCAGCGCCCGGCAGACCTCGACGTCGAGCATGAACGGCTTGCGGCCGACCTTGACCTTGAAGGTGGTGATGCCGTACTCGGAGCGGATCCGCTCGGCTTCGGCCACCATCTCCGCCGGCGGGGCAAAGCCGACCATGTGCGCAACCCTCATGTGGTCCGTGTAACCGCCCAGCAGTTCCGTGACCGGACGGTTCAGGGACTTGCCCAGGATGTCCCAGATGGCCATGTCTACCGCGGACTTTGCCGTCGGGTTGCCCACCGTGCGGTTCATCCGCTCGTGAATGACTTCACGCTGCAGGCAGGACAAGCCGATGATGGCGGGCGCAATGATATTGCCGACGACGTCGATGATGGAGGCCTGTGTTTCGCCGTAGGTGAAGGGCCTCGGCGGTGCCTCGGCCTCGCCGACCAGACCGTCCTCCGTGTGCACGCGGACCAGAACATGCTCCGCTACGCGGACCTCACCGCTGGCAAAGCGCAGCGGCTTCTTGTATGGGATGGCGAACGGAATCGCCTCAATTTTGGTGATTTTCACGCGGTTTCCCCGATGCTGTGGTTGGACATAAAAACATTGCTTGACGCCAGGACTTCCAGGAGTCTGGCCAGCAGCGGCAAGGGGTCGTTTTCCCGCCAGGCCAGCGCGAGGTCAATCATGGGTGCATCATCCACAGCGACGAACGCGACGCCGTCGAGCCGGAACGAGCGGACGGAATCCGGCACGAGCGCCACCCCAAGACCGCCGGCAACCAGGGACAGGACAGTGGAAGTCTTGGTCGCCTCATGCTCCCTGCGGACAACGAACCCTGCTTTGAGGCAGGCGTGCACCACCGCGTCATTGACCACGGACCCCGAACCGGCGGGGTACATGATGAAACCTTCGTCCCTCAGCTCCGCCATGCTCACGGATTCCCGCCGGGACAACCGGTGCTGAGCAGAGACGATCAGCACCAGCGGCTCCCGGCCGACGAGCCGGGAGGAAATCCCCGGGGTCCGCGTTGGCGGCCGGAGGAAGGCTACGTCCAGCTCGGAATTGGCCAGCGCCTCCTCCTGCTCCGGTGTGAGCATCTCGGTGTGGATGTCCAGGGAAACACCCGGCATTTCGGCCTTGACGATGCGGACGAACTCCGGCAGCTGCCGGTACGACGCCGAGCCGGTGAATCCGACCCGGAGCCCGCCCAGCTGGCCGTCGCCGAACCTCTTGACTCGGTCTACCGCCTCATCCACGGACTTCAGGATCCGCAGGGCGTCGTCGTAAAACACGGCGCCGGCGGGGGTGAGGCTGACATTGCGGGTGGTGCGGGCCAGAAGCTCAACACCGATTTCCGCCTCAAGGGCCCGGATTTGCTGTGACAGCGGGGGCTGGGCCATGTGCAGGCGCTCGGCGGCCTGGCCGAAGTGGAGCAGCTCGGCGACAGCAACAAAATAACGCAGATGCCTTAGCTCCATTGCCTCACTCCCAAATCTTGTGTGCTACGGGACACACTCATGCCCGGCTCCCAGCGTACGAGCAGTCATTGAGGTTAAACAAATACTCATAAATGCAGAATTGATACTTCCTGCATCTCAATAAAACCCTTGGTCGACCCTAGGCATAACCCCAGTGTGATGCACGCCACCCCCTGTGACACTGAAACGAGACCCGTGAATTGCCGATCCTATTCGGCGCCTATTTCAACCCTTATTGGAGGAACCGTGAGTAAAACTCTGGACAACGTCCACACCAGGCTCGAAGGCGCGCTGGTGGAAGACGAAATCAACGGCATTTACCGTGTAGACAGGGGCATCTTCACCGACGAAGATATTTTCGAACTCGAAATGAAGCACATTTTCGAAGGCAACTGGGTGTACCTGGCGCACGACAGCCAGATCCCCAATGTGGGCGACTACTTCACCACGTACATCGGCCGCCAGCCGATCGTCATCTCCCGCAACAAGGAAGGCGACCTTAACGCCCTCATCAACGCGTGCAGCCACCGCGGCGCCATGCTGTGCCGCCGCAAGACGGACAACCGCACCACCTTCACCTGCCCCTTCCACGGCTGGACCTTCAACAACTCCGGGAAACTGCTCAAGGTCAAGGACCCCCGCGATGCCGGCTACCCGGAACAGTTCAACAAGGACGGCTCCCACGACCTGACCAAGGTGGCCCGGTTCGAGAGCTACCGGGGCTTCCTCTTCGGCAGCATCAACCCGGACGTCAAAACGCTTGAAGAGCACCTGGGCGAAACCACCAAGATCATCGACATGATCGTGGACCAGTCCCCGGACGGACTCGAAGTCCTGCGCGGCGCCTCCACCTACACCTATGACGGCAACTGGAAGCTGCAGGCCGAGAACGGCGCGGACGGCTACCATGTATCGGCGACGCACTGGAACTATGCGGCCACCACCGCCCGGCGCACCACCGGCGAGTCCACCAACGAGACCAAGGCCATGGATGCCGGCGGCTGGGCCAAGCAGAAGGGCGGCTACTACTCGTTCGACCACGGCCACCTGCTGCTGTGGACGGAATGGCTGGACCCGTCCAATCGCCCCCTGTTCGACCGCCGCGACGAGCTGGTCGAAAAGTACGGCGAGGCCAAGGCGGACTGGATGATCAATATCTCCCGCAACCTCTGCCTCTACCCCAATGTCTACCTAATGGACCAGTTCGGCTCCCAGATCCGCCACTTCCGCCCCATCTCGGTGGACAAGACGGAGGTCACCATCTACTGCATCGCGCCCAAGGGTGAAAGCGACGCGAACCGCACCAACCGCATCCGCCAGTACGAGGACTTCTTCAACGCCTCGGGCATGGCCACCCCGGATGATCTGGAGGAATTCCGTTCCTGCCAAAAGACCTACCTGGCTACGGCCTCCCCGTGGAACGATCTGAGCCGCGGTGCAACCCATCAGCTGACCGGCCCGGACGAGAACGCCGACAAGATCGGCCTCAAGCCGATCTCCAGCGGCACCAAGACCGAGGACGAGGGTCTGTACCCCATCCAGCACGGCTACTGGCTGCAAACCATGCGCGCCGCCGCCGAGCAGGCAAACACCAGCGGACAGCCCGGAGACGGCCACGCCCCGGACCACCACAACCACAGCAACTGCGGCTAGCGGGAGAAGACCATGAACACCGCCACCATCAGCGCCGTCATCACCCGGCACGCCGTTGAAGACTTCCTGTACCGCGAAGCCCGTTTCCTGGATGACAGGGAATTCGACAAATGGCTGGACTGCTACCACCCGGACGCCGAATTCTGGATGCCGGCATGGGCAGACGATGACAGGCTCACCGGGGACCCGCAGCGCGAGATCTCGCTGATCTACTACTCCAACCGCGGAGGCCTCGAGGACCGCGTCTTCCGCATCAAGACGGACCGCTCCAGCGCCACCAGCCTGCCCGAACCCCGCACCGGGCACAACATCACCAACGTGGAAATCATCGGGCAGCGCGGTGACGTTGTTGATATCCGCTTCAACTGGTTCACGTTGTACTACCGCTATCAGAACATCGACCCGTATTTCGGCACGTCGTTCTACACCATCGATTACTCCGGAACTCAGCCGGTGATCACCAAAAAGAAGGTCGTTCTGAAGAACGACTACATTCACCACATCGTGGACATCTACCACATCTGATTTGTCCGGCCCTGAGCCTGAAAAGAGAGTTTCCATGAGTCATCAGATTGCCCTGAGTTTTGAGGACGGGGTCACCCGGTTCATCAAGTGCTCCCCCGATGAAACGGTTGCCGACGCGTCCTACCGGGCCCGCATCAACATTCCGCTGGACTGCCGCGACGGCGCGTGCGGCACCTGCAAGTCCTTGTGCGAGTCCGGGACGTTCGACGGGGGCGACTACATTGACGAAGCGCTGACCGAGGACGAGGCCGCGGCCGGCTTCGCGCTGCCCTGCCAGATGCGTCCGCTCAGCGACCTGGTCCTGCAGATCCCGACGACCTCGGACGTGGCCAAGACCGAAGCCGGCACCCATGCCTCCACCATCACGGAGATCCGGCGCCATTCCGGGACCACGTTCGGTTTCACCCTGAAGCTGGCGGACCGGGATGCGCTGGCGTTTCTGCCCGGCCAGTACGTCAACATCGCCGTACCGGGCACCGAGGTCGCACGCTCCTACTCATTCAGTTCAGGGCCCGCTGACCAGGATGTCTCCTTCCTGATCCGGATCACGGACCAGGGAGCCATGTCCTCCTACCTGCGGGACACCGCCCGGGTGGGCGACCAACTCGATTTCACCGGCCCCATGGGGAGCTTCTTCCTGCGCGAACCGAAACGGCCGGCACTGCTTCTGGCCGGCGGCACCGGGCTCGCCCCGCTGCTGTCGATCCTGGAGAGACTGACCACCGTGGAGCTCGAGCACCCGGTGCACCTGGTCTACGGCGTCTCCACGGACACGGACCTGGTGGAGCTGGACAAGCTCGAACACTACGCGTCCGTGATCGACCGGTTCACCTTCGACTACTGCGTGGCGGACCAGGCCAGCAGCGCACCGAACAAGGGTTACGTCACCGGGCTGATCGGGCCGGAGCATGTCAACGACGGCGACGTCGACGTCTATCTCTGCGGGCCGCCCGCCATGGTGGAGGCAGTGCGCCAGTGGCTGAAGACGAAGGACATCACGCCGACAAATTTCTACTACGAGAAATTTGCGCTGGCCGTGCCCGCCGGCGCAGAGCCTGTCCTCGCTGAGCCCGCCGGCGCAGAGCCTGTCCTCGCTGAGCCAGCCGCCGCCGAGCCTGCGGAAGCAGCTGCTTCCGGCACCTATGAGATCGGGGAGGAACACCTCGCCCTGGCCGATTCAGACGCGCAGTTTGACGCCCGGATGGCACTGGAACTGGGCGCCGTCGAACTGACCATGGGCCGCCTGACTCCGGAGCAGCTGACCGAGTACCGGATCCTGGCCGAATTGTCCTCCGCCACGATCAGCGCCGACCGGTTCCTCGACGCGGCGGCATTCACCGATACCAACGCCGCCTTCCACGAATACCTGTTCAACTGCACCGGCAATGAATTCCTGCTCCAGGCGTACCAGCGCCTCGATGTGAAGAACTACATGACCCGGGTTCTGCGCAGTGGCCAGTGGGTGGACGAGAGTGTGCCCCTGGATCACCTCGAGCTGGTCCAGGCCTTCGAGCGCAAGGATCTGTCCGCAGCGCGCAACATCGTCGTCTCGCACTCCGCGCGCGCCAAGGCCACCATGCGCTCCTCCATCGAACAGAGCCACTCAGAATGAGCGGTACAGTGCTGGCCGGCCGTTTCGCCGGGAAAAATGTTGTGGTCACCGGAGCCGTACAGGGGATCGGCCTGACCGTCGCCAAACGGCTGGTAGCCGAGTCGGCCGCCGTCGTCCTGGTGGACCGCTCCGAGCTGGTGTACGAGGTGGCCAAGGAACTGAACGACGGCGGCGGCAACGCCCACGGCGTGGTGGCGGACCTGGAACAGTACGCGGACTGCGACGCTGTGATGGCCGAAGCCAAGCAGCATTTTGGCCGGATCGACGTCCTGATCAACAACGTGGGCGGCACGATCTGGGCCAAGCCCTTCCAGTATTTCGAACCGGAACAGATCCAGGCAGAGGTGCAGCGGTCGTTGTTCCCCACCCTGTGGTGCTGCCGGGCGGTTCTCCCGTACCTGGTGGAACAGCAGCACGGCGTGATTGTCAACGTCTCTTCGGTGGCCACGCGCGGCGTACACCGGGTACCGTACTCCGCTTCCAAGGGTGGGGTGAACGCGCTGACCGCTGCCCTGGCCATGGAAGCGGCTCCACACGGCATCCGTGTGGTCGGCACCGCCCCGGGCGGAACCGAGGCACCCCAGCGCAAAGTTGCCAGGGGGCCGGCCGCCCAGGATGCGCGGGAGGAAGCGTGGTATCAGGGCGTCGTCGATCAGACGGTCGAATCCTCGCTGCTGAAGCGGTACGGAACCCTCGATGAACAGGCCGCCGCCATCGTCTTCCTCGCCTCGGATGAGGCGTCCTACATCACCGGCACCATCCTGCCGGTGGCTGGCGGAGATCTCGGCTGACAATCCTGCTTGAACGCACCACTTCCCATTTCGACGAAGCAATGGAGTACAGCTATGCCAACTTTCCCGAACAGCACCCTACAGAACAGCACTTTACAAAACGGCGACGCCCCTGACCGGCAGCGACGGACCGTCCGGTGGGTTGTGGCCATTGCGGCCCTGGCGCTGCTTTTCGATGGTTACGATCTTGTGGTTTACGGGACGGTCGTCTCGACTTTTATGCAGGATCCGAGCCAGCTCGGCCAGCTCTCCGCGGCGCAGCTCGGCGCACTCGGCAGCTACGCCCTGATGGGTGTGATGGTGGGAGCCCTCACCGCGGGCGCCATCGGTGACCGCCTGGGCCGCAGGCGCATGATGCTCATCAACATCGTCTGGTTTTCCGTCGGCATGGCCGCAACCGCGATGGCCCACGATGCGGCGACGTTCGGCGTCTGGCGCTTTGTGACCGGCCTCGGCGTCGGCGCGCTGGTGGCGACAGCCGGCGCGATGATCGCGGAGTTCGCCCCGGCGGGCAAACGCAACTTCTACAACGCCGTCGTCTACAGCGGCGTGCCGGCCGGCGGCGTGCTGGCGTCTGTCCTGGCCATCATCCTCAGTGACGCGGTGACCTGGCGCGGGCTCTTCTGGATCGGCGCGCTCCCCATCCTGTTCCTCTTCCCCCTGGCCCTGGTGAAGCTCCCCGAATCCCCGCTGTGGCTCTTGTCCCGCGGACGTCCGGCAGCGGGCGAACGAGTTGGCTTCCGGGCGCTCGCCGGCAAACGCTACCGGCTCCCCACCACACTGCTGGGGATGATGAGTTTCTGCGGACTGCTGCTGACCTATGGCCTGAACACCTGGCTGCCGCAGATCATGGCGCAATACGGCTATGACAAGACCTACTCGCTGATGTTCCTCCTGACACTCAACTTTGGGGCGATCATCGGCGGGCTCCTGGCCTCGCGGGGCGCGGACAGGCTGGGCGCCCAGCGGGTCATCGCCACAACGTTCGGGCTGGCAGCACTGAGCCTGGTCCTGCTCACGCTCGGTTTCCCGCTGCCCGTGCTTCTGCTCTGCGTCGCCATCGCCGGTGTGGGCACGCTGGGCACCCAGGTACTCATTTACGGATTCGTATCCAATTACTACGTCACCTCGGCACGTGCTGCAGGCGTGGCCTGGTGTGCCGGATTCGGACGGCTGGGTGGAATCTTCGGACCGCTCATTGGTGGCTTGCTGATCAGCGCCGGCGTGGAAACCCACGTCGCGTTCTACGTCTTCGGCAGCATCGCCGTCCTCGGGGGCCTGGTGACGTTCTTCGTACCCGGGAAGCCCACGGATGCGGCCATGGAACCCACCCCCGAAAGTGACGCTGCGCCATCCCGCGCAGTTACTGAAGGCTTCGTTAGCGAACCGTGGAGCGGGCAGACGGCAGCCGTAGCCGAGAAATCCACTAGCATCAATGGGAATGAATGACTGGGAGCCGCAACGAAGCCTCGTAGGCCGCAGCCGGGAGCTCGCATCACTGGAGACGTTCCTGTCTGCGGCTCTGGCCGGGCGCCGCATGACGGCGCTCGTTGACGGACCATCCGGAATAGGAAAATCCGCCCTGATCAGTGGTTTCCTGTCCCGGCACCCCGAGCTACTGGTTCTGCGCGCCAGCGGGGTCCACTGGGAATCCGGCGAGGCGTACGGCGTCCTGCAGCAGCTGCGCTCCAGCGCAGGGCAGGGGACGCCGCTCGCACCGGATGGGCCGTCGGAACCCTGGCAGGATCCGCTCACCGCCGGCATCGACTTCATGCAACTGCTGGGCGAAGTTCAGCAGACGGCGCCGCTCGTGATCATCGTCGACGACGTGCACTGGGCGGACATCGAATCCCTGCAGGCCGTATCTTCGGCACTGCGGCGGATGACCACCGGCCGTGTTCTGCTCATTCTCCTTGGCAACACAAACCATCCCGGGGAACTGCCCGCAGGAGTTCCGGAGTTCATGGCCGACTTCGGTGGAGAGGTCATGACGCTGGGCCCTCTCACTGCGCCGGATATACAGCGCATGGCGGCAACCGCAGGTCCCGTCCTGTCCCTGCCGGCCGCCCGGCAATTGCTGGAGCATACCCAGGGCAATCCGCTGTATATCCGGCAACTTCTTCAGGAGTGTCCGGCCTCAATGTGGCTGCAATGGCAGGCCGGGCTGCCGGCGCCCCGCGCGTTCGCAGCGACGGTCCTGCAGAACCTGGCCTCCTGCAGCCCCTCGACGAGGGCCTTCACTGAGGCCGTGGCGACCTTGGGTCTGACGGCACGCCTTGCTGATGCTGCCGCCCTAGCGGACCTCGACGAGCCTCTGGGCGCGTTCGAAGAGGCCTGCACCGCGGGTCTGTTGGCCCGCTCACAGAGCGGAGGCCTCTACACGCTGAGTTTCCCGCATCCCCTGGTGCGGGCGGCCATCTATGAGAGCCTGGGACCGCTTCGGCGCGCGCTGTTGCATCGCCGGGCTGCGGACATCATGGACGACGAAGGCCAAAGGCTCTTGCATCGCGTGGCCGCAACTCCACTACCGGATCAGGGGTTAGCCGGCGACCTTGATGCTTTTGCTGCCCGGCAGGCAGCTTCCGGCGCGTGGTCCGCCGTCGCCGATGCCCTCATCAAAGCCAGCCGGCTCAGCTTGTCCAAAGAGGACCGTCAGTCCCGCTTGCTGCTGGCCGTCGATGCCTTGATTGGAGCCGGGGACCTGGACTCGGCCAGTGCGTTGATTCCGGAGGTGGAAAGCTTCGATCCCAGTCCGCTACGCGACGCCGTGCTGGGCTATCTCGCTATTCTGCGCGGACGCCCCAACGAAGCCGAGCAGCTGTTGACCAGCGCCTGGCAGCTGCGCAGCCCAACAGACCCTCCGGAGGTTTCCGCCCGCATTGCCCAGCGCCGCGTACTCCATTCCCTCGCTCAATGGCGCGGACCGGCCATGGTCCGCTGGGCGGAGCAGGCAACGGAGCTGGCCAAACCGGGCGATCCGTCAAGGACCGAGTCCCAGGCCATCGTGGGGCTTGGACTGGGCGCCGCCGGCGAGACCCAGGAGGCCCTGGACACGTATGACCGGTACTGTTCCCAGGACAATCCGGGCGCCCAGTCCCAACGCGTTAGGATGGGCAGAGGCTGGTTGCTCCTTGCCCTCGATAAGCCTGAGTCCGCCCGAATAGAGCTGGAAAGCGCCGTTCCCACCGAGTATCAGATGGGATCCGCGCGGATCTCCCTCTTTGCCCGGTCCTGGCTTGCCCGAACAGAATTTGTGCTCGGCAACTGGGACGCGGCGCTGCATATGTCCACCCGCGCAGCCTCCCTCGCGGAGAGCTCGGGGATTGAACTCCTGCGCCCCCTGGCGCACTGGACCGCCACCGAAATCTACGCCCTCCGGGGCGACTGGGAAGCGGCCTCGGAACATCTGCGCAGAGCATCGGCCACCTCCGGCAACTACGAGATGATGTTCATTCCGGCCTGCCTGGCGCGGGCCCAGTTTGCCCAAGTCCAGGGCGACTACGAAGCAGTGGTCCGCGCCCTGCAACCGCTGGAGCTTCTCCAGCCACGCCAGGGGATAGATGAACCCGGCTTCTGGCAATGGCACGATGTGTATGCCAATGCGCTGGTCATGACGGACCGGATGCAGGACGCGCACGAGTTCCTGGTGCCGCACGAGAAACTCGCGCTGCTCCGCGGACACCGCTCGACCATCGCCCGTCTCGCGTATGTCCGGGGACGCATATTCGGCGCCGAAGGGGACATCGAGGCTGCGAAGATGTCCTTCGAGCACGGTTTGGCGCAGCTGGACGGACTCCCCATGCCCTACTGCCGGGCAAGGGTGAAATTCGCCTACGGGCAGACACTTCGGCGGGCCGGCAAACGCCGCGAAGCTTCCGCACAGATGCAGGATGCCAAAGACGCGTTCACCGTTCTAGGGGCACACGCCTATGTTGAACGCTGTGAACGCGAGCTGCGGGCCGGCGGCCTGAGTTCCGCCCGGCGCGAAGGTTTGGACTTCAGCGGGCTCACGGCCCAGGAACAGGCCGTGGCCAAACTGGTATCCGGCGGCTTAAGCAACAAAGAGGCCGCCTCGGAACTCTATGTGTCCGTCAAAACCGTGCAGTACCACCTCACCAGGATCTACTCAAAACTCGGGATCCGTTCCCGCAGCGAACTGGCGGCCAGCTTCCGGAACGGGGCGGAGCGCTGAAGCAGCACTCCAACATAGCTTCAACGGTATTCTGGCCGCCACAAATTATCAGGCTTTATGGGAAATGAACCTCCCGGAGTCTCCCGCAGCCGCGTGGACATTCCCGATGAGTTAGTCGCGACTAGCTTTTGAGGCGTAGGCCTTGTCCGCCAGGACCCGTTCGGGCCTTGTCGGGGTGCTGGTAACGGTGCTGTCCCCAGCACCGCTACTTCGTCCTCTTACGTGCCGTCGCCGGGATGTGTTGTCGGGTGTGGTGGTTGTGAGGGCGGCCGAGTCGTTACGGCAACTCGCAGACGGCCGGCTCGCCAAGCAGCCACAAAATCAGCAGAAATCATTTTCGGCACCTGCGCCTCCAACATGTCCCGTATACGCCCCGCACCGCGGCGACCCCGCAGCGTCTTGCCGTGGGCGCAATTCCACGGAAGTGGGCCACCAAGCCGGGAATCGCCCTTCACTCAAGCCTCTCTGCGGCAACCGTTTCCTTGCTCCCGGGTCGCCCCGTCTTGGCCGTCTGAGTCTCGGTGGCGGAGTTCCGGCGGGCGACCACCATGGAAGCGACGACGCCCAGGGTCATTGCCGCCGTGGACCACATGATGGTGCCAGCCGATCCGGCCACAGGGCTGGTCGGAGTGCCCGACGATGGGCTGAGAGCTGCGCTCCATGGGGTCTCGGTGGTGAATGCCTGAGTGGAAAGCCACCACCCGTTGACCTCGTAGAGAACCCCGGCAGCCAACACCAGGACCAGACGCGAGGCCGGGTTGGTATCCAAGTTGCGCGGGTCCGTCACTGCCTGCATGAAGAGGCAGCCGGCCAGCAGGGCCAGCAGCGTCATGGTGCTGTAGCCAAGCTGGCTGCTCGCGGACCATTCCGACAGCGGGCTGTAGTAGATGGCGAAGACGGATCCGGTGAGGATCAGGACTGCCAGGTAGGGGTCCCTGCCGAGCGGGGTCAGGAAGTGCCGCCGGGTACCGGTCAGGAATTCCCGGGCCCCTGTGCTGCCGTCCGTTCTTGGACGGATGGCCAGTTCGGCCAAGGTCAGCGGTGCTGCCGGGACGAGCAGCAGGGGGACCACTGCGGTGAGCATCATCTGTGTCAGGACATGGGTGTCGAACAGAAGGCCTTGGTAGATGTGGAGGCCGCCGTTGGTGACGGTGAACAGGACCGCGTTCCCGGCCAGCCAGAGAACGGTGCGGTGGGCGGGCCAGGACCGCCCGGCGGCGCGTAGCCTGCGGACACCGGCGAAGTAGAAGAAGACGGCGAACCCGCAGACAAGGACCCACAACGCGTCGGGGGCCCACTGGGAGATGTATGCCCAGATTCCGGGCTCTGGTAGCAGCTCGGGATTGGCGGTCGGGGCTCCCACAGGGGCCGGCGGTGCCGTGCGGGCCAGGGCGGCGGCCATCCCTGAGGCAGCGCCCATTACGGCCAGTTCGGCAACTGCCAGCCGAAGGAAGGGCCATGCGGCCCGGTGTGGGTCCCTGTCGAGGCGTTTCAGAGTCCACCGCCGGTGGAGCGCCCCGAACACGCCTAGGCCAATCAGCGCTGCAGCCTTGGCCAGAATGATCACACCGTAGGGACTGAGAAGGTCGTCGACTGAGCGGATGCGCGCCACGGCGGCCAGGACCCCGGAAACCGTCAGGGCCGTGTAGCAAATCAGTGCCAGGGTGGAGTAGCGCTGCACTGTCGGACTCAGGCGGCGTGCCGGCAGCGAGGTCCGGAGCATGATCAGCGCCAGCAGGCCGCCGATCCAGACGGCCGCGGTGCCCGTGTGCAGGATGAGGGCAGTGGTGGCGTCCGCGTGGCCCGCTCCGCCGGTCGCGTGGGATCTCAGCACCAGGGGCACCAGACCGGCGAAGGCCGGCAGTGCCACGATGGCCGCCACGTGCGGACCCTCCAGGCAAAAGCAGGCCAGCGCGACGGCGGCAGCCATCACCGCGGTGAGAGTACCGGCACGCCCGGCCTCGACGTCGGTCAGGAAAGACACGAACTCCGGGCCGAATCCGGCGGAAACCGGCCTGTTGGCAATGAACAGGAAGCTGGCACCCGTGTATATCGCGGCAGCGGCAGCCCAGACCGTCGCCGACCATCCGGCAAACCGCAATGCCGCTGCCTGCACGGGCGCGTTGCGCGGCAGTGCGAAGACGGCGAGCACCAGTGTCCCGATGGTGCAGGCACAGGCGAGGTTGAACACCAACTTCCCCAGCGGCAGTCCCCACGTGACGGCCGGGCCGGTGCGGTCAAGAACGCCGGGATCCGCGCTTCCGCCATAGCTGTAGGCCCATGCCAGCGCCAGCACCCCGGCAACCACGATCGCCGCTGCGGCCCCGACCCTCGACATCCGTGACATTGTGCTCTCCTTCCGGTCCGCGCCAGGGCGAACGCTTCGGCCGCGGTCACCGCCACGGGAAGCGCTGTACTGCGTGTATCTAAGGGTCCCTCCTTGGAGAACGTGGGAGGGCGTGGTGCCCGGCAACCAGTGGAATGCGTTGCGCATCCCGCCGGAGGCCGGACTGCGGTGGGACCAGGGTTACTCCGGGTCAGTTCTTCCGCAGCGTGCGTGTCCGGACCAGGGCCGTACCCCCGGCCGCCAGGCCGAGTGCTCCAGCGGCGAGTCCGAGGACGCCGAAGGTGTTGTCGGGCGCGGGCGTGAGCGGCGTGGTAGAGGATGCTGCTGTTGTGTCGGCGACGGGTGCCGCCTTGGGGTTCGCGTCGGCCGCTGCGGTGGTGACGAAGGAAGGAACCGGGTACTTGGGTTGGGCCTGGCCCTGGGTTTCGGCCTCGTTCCAGTTCACGACCGTTCCGTCGGAGTAGGTCTGCGCAGCCGGCAGCGACACGGTCGTGTCCGCGGCGGGGAGCCGGCCGACGGAGATCGAAAAGGTCTGGTATTCGTGCTGCCCGATCTGGTGGGCGGCGTCCGCTGTCCATGTGACCGAGGCCGCTGCCTTGGTGATGGTCGCTCCATCCACGGTGACCGGGGCGGGGAGATTTGCTTCGGTGATCTCGGCCGTCCAGCCGTCCATGGGCTTGACCGAGACCGAGGTGAACGGGGTCCCGGTGGGCAGGGTGACGGTGAGTTTAGTGGTTTTGGCCGTTTCGGATTCGTTGGGGACCTTGAACGTCAGCTGGGAGAAGCCGCCGGCGGTTGTTGAGGCCGGGTCCACGCGGACGTGGGCGGATGCGGCACCGACGCCCAGGGCCATGAGGCCGGCTGCGGTGGCGAGGACGGTGACGGTTTTCAGGGCGCGAGGGGTTGAAATGTTCATGACGCAAGCCTTTCTGGGTGCTGCCGCTTTCAGACGGCGGACAGCGCGGTGATGGGTGGAAGGCAATCAGCGCCCCGTGCGCCCATCCGCAGACCGAGCAGGCAGTCAGGGCATGGCGCGCGGGGAGGCCGCGGTGGGCGGCCCCCGCAGGCTGTCAGCCCGCAGGTTCCGCCGGGGCAAGGGCACCAAGACCGGGCCCGCGGCAATGGGCCGTTGGCGGACGGGAATGATTCCTGCGGGCCGGGGCAGCTTCACGAGCGGGCAGAGCCATGCCACGAGTTGCCACAGGGCCACTTCGCCCTTGCGCAGCAGCCACGCGGTGGAGACTAAGGCGAGGACGTGGCCGGCCAGCAGAACCGGTGAATCGGCACCGCCGGTATGCACGGGCATGGAAGACGGCACGGCTGCGAAGCAGTCCAGGCCCATGGCCCGTCCGTCGTGATGAGACACCTGATCAGTCAGTGATGGGAGGCAAATGGCCCGGGGCGACAGGGACGTGAAGGCTTCGTGCAGCATCAGCTGGCCGGATCCCAGCATGCCCAGCAGGGTCAGGAATGACAGCTGCCGGCGCGCCAGCCAGGTGACCGGTGTCAGCAAGAGCCCGGCCAGGACGGCCATGACCGCCGGTTCGGGAAGCGTCCCGCCGCCGAGCACATGCCCCGCGGCAGCCAGGGACATCGTCGTGCCCGTGATCAGTGCCGAGCGGAAAAGGCGCAGATTGTCGCGAAGATCCATCTGTGCCTCCTCCCATAGGGCCCAGACCGGTGTAATAACTCCGACGCTAATCCGGTCAGCGTGGGAAATCCTTGGACCGCAAGGTTTCTCCGTCTGACCCGGCCGGGAGCAGCCGTGACCGGTCAACCGGGCGCGTTCCGAAGTCTCCCGCTGTCGGCGATGCCGAAAAGGGGAAGCAGGACCTGGTCCACGATTTCCTCCAGGTACTGGTCGCTGATCGGTTCGTCCGTGAAGATGAACCGCTGCCTCAGCAGGGCCGGTCCGGTCTCGATCCGCCGGTCAGTGGCGACGGCGGGGTCGCATTCGCCGCGTGCTATGGCCCTGTTGACCAGCTCGCGGATGATCTCGGTGCTGTTGCCCCGGCTGTATTCCCTGACCTCGGCGCCCACGGCAGGGTTCTGCAGAGTCTCGCCGAGCAGCCCGCGGAGCGCGAGGCCTGCCGGGCCGTCCAGTTGACGGGCGGTCTGGTGCATCACGGCCAGGAGATCGTCACGCAGGCTGCCCGTGTCGGGGAGCGGCGTTTCGCCGGGCAGTGCGTGATAGACGGCGTCCATGACCAACCGCACCCGTCCGGGCCAGCGCCGATAGAGTGAGGCTTTGCTGGCCCTGGCGCGCTCCGCGACGCGATCCATGGTCAGCGCGCCGTAGCCTGCTTCGGCGATTTCGGCCAGGGCCGCGTCGAAGATTGCCGCATTCAGGGCGGCGCCGCGGCGGCGGGGGTGTTTCCGGTGATCCTCATGCCGTTCGGGGCTGTCAATGGTCCCGGCGGCGCCGCGGGCTTCCGCCGGGGACACGCGGGCCATATCAGCTCCCGTTTCCGGCCGCGGTGACGGTCCCGGTGGTGCCGTTGACGGCGACCTGTTGCCCGTCGGTGAGAGTGGTGGTGCCGTTGCGGGTTCCCATCACCGCAGGTATCCCGTATTCGCGGGCGACGATGGCCGCGTGCGAGCCGATCCCGCCCGTATCGACAACCACTGCGGCGGCCCGCTGGAACAGCGGGGTCCAGGAGGGGTTGGTGTAGGGGCAGACCAGGATTTCCCCACTCTGGAGGGTGCCGAACGCGGCCGGGCTGCCGATGATGCGCACGACACCGGTCGCGGAGCCCCGGCTGGCGGCCGAACCCGTGACCAGCGCGCTGCTATCGGCTGGATGTTCGGGGAAGAGGGCGTTGAGGTCCAAGAGCGGCGTGCCCGCCAGGTCCGCCCGTTTGGCGGCGCGGGCGAGCACTGTTTGCCGGTAGCGGTCCCGGTCGGTGGCCGGCAGGGTGCCGGGGTCGCTGATGGTGCGGAGTTCTTCGTCGCGCAGATGGAAGACGTCGTGGGCCTCATCGAGCACTCCGGCGCTCCGCAGCCGTTCACCGAGTTCGCGCAGGGCCCGCCGCAGCGGGGGCAACAGCATCGTGGCGTAGAAGTGCGTATCTTCCCGGAAAGCCATCCCGGCCCTGGCCGTGTCTACGGTGTCCAGCACGCGGCGCCGGAGCCCGGGGTTCGTCAAGGCCGGGTGCGCGGAAAGTTCGCGCAGCGCGTCACCGGTCTGGTCCGTCGTCTGGCCCGGGTTCCCGGTCAGGACTTTCACCAGACCCAGAACCACCTCCGGGGCCTCGGACCAGGTGGGTGCGCTGCTCAGGACTGCGCTGGAGGTTTCCCGGTGACCGTACTCGGTGAGGAAGCCACGGAGGCTTTGGTTGAAATCCGCGTACCGGGGATCACCGGAGACACGGTGGACCAGCTCCGCCGCCTCGAGTCGGTCAAAGGATGTGCGCAGGCTCTCATCCGCCCGCACGAGGTCGGCGAGGCGCTCCAGTTCCCGGTTTGCCTGGCTGGTGCGGGTGGGGGCGCCGGCGATCAGCGCCGGTGCCAGGTGCCGTTTCCCCATGAGGAGCAGCATCGGCCGCAGCTTCAGCTGCGATATCAACACGCCGGGAAGGTAGGACACCCGTAATTCCCCGATCGGCCCCAGTGCCTCGTACGTCGCCCGCACGTGCCCGAGGAGCTGCTGCCAGTTCAGCTGCCGTGGATCCTGGCTGTTGAGCCGGTCCACTTCGGTGAGGAACGCGGCGAACCGCTCGTCATGGGTCCAGTTCGAGAGCCGGAAGCGGCGTGCCCTCGCAGCGATCGATACCGGTGCGGCAAGGACCCTGATGGTCGGGCGGGGCACGGGCGGGATCAGCCTGAGAACCACACCGTCTTCTTCGGGTAGCACCTCCGCGACGGACGGAAATGCGACGCCGATGCTGCCGGCCATACGCTGGAGCATGGCGACGATGCCTTGTTGCAGCCACCCGGAGACGTCCAAGGGGTAAGGGCGCTCCTGGAACATTTCGACGAAGAACGGCCCCATCCCCTTCTGGAAAACGTTGAGTTTCTGGGGCTCCTGCGGCAGCGCCGTCATCGGGCGGGCCTGCAGAAGATACGTCCGGCCTCCGGCCACGGCCCATTCCATGTCCTGCGGCGTCCCGAAGTGGGCCGTGACCTGGCGGGCGATTCCGGCCAGGCGGGCCAGCTGCCTCTTACTAAGAAGCTGACCGGTGCCAGGCTCGCCGGCTGTTTCGACGGTCCCGCCTTTTGGTGTCGCACGGATGACCGTCTCGTGCCCTCCCGGCGTCCATTGCCTGACCCGGGCGTGGGAATCGAGGACGTAGTGTTCGGGCGTGACCCGTCCTGAGACCACGGCCTCGCCCAGGCCCGCACCGGCATCGATGAGGATCCTGTCCCGCCGTCCGGTGAGCGGATCGGCGCTGAACATTACTCCGGCCGCATCGGCGGAGACCATGGTCTGGACCACGACGGCAATCGCCACATCCTCGGGCCGGATCTTCTGGCGGTGGCGGTAGGAGATGGCCCGGTCCGTCCACAGCGAGGCCCAGCAGCCGGTGATTGCCCGGATCAGTGCGTCCTCGCCCAAAATGTTCAGGAAGGTGTCGTGCTGCCCGGCAAAGGCAGCGCCGGGCAGGTCTTCGGCGGTGCCACTGGAACGGACCGCCACCGGGCCCGCGCCGAGCCGCCGGTAGGCGTCGGTGATCGTGCGGCGCAGCTGCTCCGGCAGGCGGACCGAGCCAATCGCCTCCCGGATCCGCGCGCCGTCGGCCCCGGTCTGAAGCAGCCCGGCGAGTGTGCCGCCCGGGCCGGTGTCCTCCAGCATCGAGGCGTAGGCGGCGGTAGTGACGATAAAGCCTTCCGGCACCGGGAACCCGGCCCGGAGCAGTTCGCCCAGGTTCGCGCCCTTGCCGCCGGCCAGGCCGACGTCCGCCGAACCGAAGTCAGTGATGGCGGCAACCAATGGCTTCGCGGAACTGGCGGGGCCGGTGTGGGTGCGTTCTTCGGTCATTCGGGGCTCCTCGTGTATTTCGGGTATTTGTTTGGCCCGTTGAAGCATCGGGGCCGGGCGCTGGCCGGTCCGCGGGCGCCGTCGTGCGCAGTTCACGCTCGGGCAGAAACAGGGCCAACAGGAAAGCTCCGGCGAGCAGGAGGGCCGCGTAACCGAAGACCGGCGGCAGGGCCGCGGCGAATGCGTCCCTGACCGCAGCCCTGTCAGCCGGTGGCAGGGCAGCGAGTCCCTGCGGTGTGAGGGCGTTGAGCCTGTCGCCCAGGCCTCCCGCCAGGCCCGGAGGCACCGCACGGCGGAACCGTGCGGCAATAAGGGAGCCGAGGAGGGCCACACCGAGGGAACTGCCGAACTGTCGAAGGAACGTGACCGCCGCCGTGGCTGATCCAAGATTCCGGACATCCACCGTGTTCTGCACGATAAGGATCATCACCTGCATGACCAGACCGATCCCGAGTCCGAGCAGGAGCATGGCAACCAGGACGGGGCCGGGCCCGCCGGAGACGGTGACAGTGCTGAACATCCACATCCCCGCCGCCGCCAGCGCCGTCCCGATGACCGGGTACGGCTTGTAGCGGCCGCTGCGGCGAATCAGTTGCCCGGAAAGCACCGTGGTCAGCAGGATCCCGCCCATAAGGGCGATCAGCACGGACCCGGACGCGGTCGCGGGCATGCCCATGCCGATCTGCAGGAAAGCCGGAAGATAGCTCAGGGCCGCGAACATGGCAAAGCCGATCAGGAAACTGATCGCGACGGGCAGGGCGAATGCCGCGTCGCGGAACAGCCGCAGATCGAAAACCGGGTCGGGGGCCTTCAGCGCGGTGATGAGCCATCCTGTCAGTGAACCGGACGCGGTGAGAGCCAGAAGCGGGGCCAGCCATGCCGGCCCGGTATAGACGGCCGCGCTGCACAGCATGATCACCGTGACAATGACCAGAGATAGGAAAGCGGCGCCGGCATAATCAGCCCGGCGGCCGCGCCCGACCCGGGGCAGGTGCAGGGTCAGCGACACCACGGCCAGGGCCGCCAGGCCCAGCGGGACGTAGGAATAGAAGATCCAGCGCCACGATAGCCGGTCGACCACGGCGCCCCCGGCCAGGGGCCCCGCGACGACGGCCAGGACATAGGCCGCCCCGATATAGCCCAGATAGCGCCCGCGCTCGCGGGGGCTGACCAGTTCACCAATGATCGACTGTGCGCCGATCATCAGCCCGCCGCCGCCGAGCCCCTGCACGGCCCGGTAGACGACGAGCTCGGGAACCGTTTGTGCCGTCCCGCACAGCACGGCACCGAGGATGAACAGCAACAGCGAGCCCTGCAGCACCGGCTTCCGGCCCAGGACATCGCCGAGTTTGCCTGTCAGCGGCATGGCCGCCGTCGCAGCGGCGAGGTATCCGGTGATGATGACCGGCATCTGGTCCAGGCCGTTGAGGTCACCTGCCACCGCGGGCAGCGCCGCGGCCATGACCGTCTGATCCAGGGCACCGAGGAACATGACCAGCAGGACGCCCGGGAGCGCGGCCTGGATAGGCGGCCGGACCTGCCCACCTTGGACCTGCGTGTTCTTCACGGCCGCCCCGTTCACAGAAACAAACTGTTCTCTAAAGCGTAGAGCGCCGCGACAAGAAACAAAAGGTTCTCTATACGGGTAGGTGGGGGGAATGGCCGAAATCCGAACGGTTGGCGGAGCCGATCTTGAAATTCTCTTTCGCTCCGGCGACGAGCATCTCATCATCTTCCACGGCGGACATAAGCGCGCCGACCTCCAGATGGGGCAGGAATTGTTCGTCGATGCCGGTTGGCCTGTGCTCCAACCGCCACGGCCCGGTTACGGACGAACGCCACTCTGAACTGCTAGGACTTTCGCGGCGCGGCATCCGCACCTGGTGCGCGGTCTGATCCTGCAGGGCTCGACCAGCATCGAGGCTTCGCCGGAGTGGGTTCCGCGAGCGATCGCCGGATAAAGCTGGTCCCAGCGCAATGCGACAGTGGGTTTCATCCAAGACGGGCCAGTGCGCCGGCGGAGCTGCTGCCGGGCTCGGCAGTGTAGGTGAGGATCCTGTGGCCCGAATCGTCCGGCACGGTCAGGACCTCAAACCCCAGTTCCAGTATGCCGAGATCGGGGTGGTGCATGGTCTTGTGGCCTGTCATGCAGTTCGCCACGGGGTGTTCGGACCACATCACGGCGAACTCGGGGCTTTTGAGGGTCAGCTCCCCCACGAGTGCTGCGAGGTCGGTGTCGTCGGCGAACCGTCCGGAGAGCAGCCGGAGTGAGGCTACGGCCCTTCCTGCCTCGGACCGCCAATGCGGATAAAGGCTGCGGGTGGGTCCGTCCAGGAACAGCATCCGGGTCATGTTCGGGCGCAGGGACGGAGCTTCCGGGGACTCGAAGTCCAGATGCGGGGCGACCAGGCCGTGGCCGGCCGCATTCCAGGCGAGCACTTCCGTGCGCTTGCCGAGAACCACTGCCGGCACTGTGTGCATGCTTTCTATCAACCGCTTTGTCCCGGGTCTGACGTGGTCGGGCCGGCTGCGGGCTGACTTCGTGGTCTGCCGCCTGATCCCGGACAGGTCCGAGAGGTGTTTTCTTTCCACTTCGGTCAGGGCGAGGGCCCGGGAGAGGGAGTTGATGACGGAGTCGGAGGCGTTGACGTCCTGACCCTGCTCCAGCCGGGCGTAGTAGGTCACGCTCATCCCTGCCATCATCGCCACTTCCTCGCGCCGCAGCCCGGGAACCCGCCGGGTCCCGTAGTCCATCAGTCCGACGTCGCTGGGGGCCAGCGACGCACGCCGTTTGCGGAGGAAGTCGCCCATGGCGGCTGGTTGGTTCATACCCCCGAGTATTCCCGATCGCCGCCGAACAGGGGTAGCACTGCCAGTGCTACCCACGACACGGCGTGGCTGTTCGTAGCCGACACCTGCACGGTGGACAGGAAACCCGTACCGCACGTTAACGATTGGAAGCCCTGTCATGACAGCCCAGGACACCTCACTTCAACCGCAGTTCACGCACCCAAAGCAGCCTGCCCGGATGACGGGCCGGCAGCGGCTGATCATGGCCCTGCTGCTGACAGCCAGCTTCACTCTGGCGGTGGACTTCTCCATTCTCAACGTGGCCCTGCCCCGGATCGGCGCCGACGTCGGCTTCTCCCTGGAACACCTGCAGTGGATCGCAACATCCTTTGCGCTGTGCGCGGCGGGCTTCACCCTCTTTTTCGGCCGGGTCGCTGACCTGTTCGGACGCAAACGCCTCTTCATCGCCGGCATGGCACTGCTGGGAATCGGCTCCTTCGTTGGCGGATTCGCCACGGAACCGGGCCTGCTGCTGGCGGCCCGCGTCGCCCAGGGCATCGCCACCGCCGCCGTCACACCGGCCGCACTGTCACTGCTCACGACTTCCTTCCCCGAAGGGCCGCAACGGGACAAGGCCCTGGGCCTGAACGGATCCCTGATGGCCGCCGGCTTCACCGCCGGTGCGATCCTCGGCGGCCTGCTGACCGACCTGCTCAGCTGGCGGTGGGCATTCTTCATCAACATTCCCGTCGCCGTGTTCGTCCTAGTCCTCGCCCCGAAACTCCTGACCGAATCCTCCCGAGGGACCAGGACGAAACTCGATGCCCCCGGCGCGGTCACCGTCACCCTCGCCCTGCTCCTGCTGGTCTTCGGCCTGACTACCGCCGGCCAAAAGGGGTGGTCCGACCCGCTGGCCTGGGGACCACTGGCCGCCGGCGCGGTGCTGCTCCTCGTGTTCTTCTTCATCGAGAAGCGCACTGCCTACGCCCTCGTCCCCGTGACCATCCTGCGGCGGAACAACATCGCCTGGGGCAACATCGCGGGGATCCTAGCGTTCGCCACCGAAACCTCACTGGTCTTTGTCCTCACCCTCTACCTCCAGCAGGTCCTCGGCTACACCCCGCTGGGGGCAGGACTGGCGTTTGCCGTGCTCGGCGTCGGCACCGTCGTCGGCGGCCTCATCGCGCCGAAACTCATCGGCAGGCTCGGCGCCAAGACCACCATCATCACCGGACTCGGCATCCAGGCAGCAGCCACCGGGTCCCTGCTCTTCATCAACACCAGCCCGGCCTCGCTCATCATCGTGCTGATTGGAACCTTCATCGGCGGGGTGGCCAACCTCGCCGCCATCGTCGGCTTCATGGTCACCGCCACCACCGGGCTTCCCGACACCGAACAAGGCCTCGCCACCGGACTCACCACCATGAGCCAACAGGTCGGCATCACCATGGGCATCCCCGCCATGAGCAGCATCATCGCCGCATCCCTCTCCCACCGGACTGCCGAACACTCCCCGGCACAGGTTCTCGACGGCGTTCTTCCGGCCATCGGCGTCAACGCAGCCCTCTGCCTTGTCGCCGCCGTTCTGGTCAGCTGTTTCCTCCGAACCCCTGAACGGGCCGCCGTCTGACGCACAACGCTGCTTCGGGTGGTGAACGGCTGGCCGACCCGCAAGCCATGGTTCGCGCCGCAAACACGCGGCCCGGTCCCCTTCCTTACGGTCATTGATACCGGTTGTTCCACTCAAAGGCCTCGCCGGGATGCCTGTTGAAGGGACCGGCTTACGGGAATCTGTAAGCTTTGTGAGTGCTTCCCACCGAGACTGCTCGACTACGATTCCGTCAGATGACTTCAGCGGACCTCGACAGCATGAGCGAGCTGCTGGGTGATCCGGCGGTGATGACGTATTACCCCGCGCCCAAGTCCAGGGACGAAGCTGCGTTGTGGATAGCGTGGAATGAAGCCAACTACGCCGAGCACGGCTACGGGCTATGGATCGTGGAAACCCACGACGGCATGTTTCTGGGTGACTGTGGCCTGACCTGGCAGGAAGTCAACGGCCGCTCCGAGCTGGAGGTCGGCTACCACATGCGCACCGACGTCCAGGGACGCGGATACGCGACCGAAGCCGCCGCAGCCTGCAAGGATTTTGCGCGCGATGAACTGCACGTTCAACAGCTCATCGCAATCATCCATCCAGAAAACGTTTCTTCACGTCGGGTGGCCGAAAAGATCGGCATGCAACGTATCAGGGACGACCACGGCGGCGCCATCGCCGTCCGTACGGTGCTCGGAGTCCAGCTAGGTGCCCGACGGGGGTTCCCTGCGGGCGCCTAAACGGCCAACCAATCCTGCGATATATAACCCCCAATCGTCCGCGAATAGTCACACCCTTGCGGGCCGGACCGAGGGACGGAACGGCACCATAATGGGGGACATGACATCCGCATCGGGCGAAGGAGCCCCCATATCCCCAGGCCTTGTGCCAGAACTCCTGATCACCGATCTCGTCACGAGCCTCCACTTTTGGGTTACACTCTGCGGTTTCGAGATTCTCTACGACCGACCGGAGGAGGGGTTCGCGTATCTTCACTCGGGAACGGCGCACGTCATGCTCGAGCAGATCGGGGTCGGTCGAAATTGGGTCCCTGGCACTCTTGAGAGTCCGCTGGGCCGCGGTGTTAATTTCCAAGTCGGTGTACCTGCGATAACACCTTTGGTGGAACGTCTTTCGGCGGCCGGCTGGCCGCTCTTCATGGCCCCGGAAAACAAGTGGTACCAAACGGGCGACACAGAGGCCGGAGTTTCACAATTCCTGGTCCAGGACCCCGATGGGTATCTCATTCGATTCGCTGCACGGTTAGCCACTCCCGTACGCTGATCCACGGCAGAAAGAAACCGCCCGGATATTCCGCGAATGAACAGCCATCGTCGGCTTTGAACCGCGCTGAATGCAATAGCGGTCGTAGTGGGTATCCTCTGACCTGTCCGCGGCCTGTGCAGGCGCCCTTGGGCCAGATCCCGGGCCCGGGAGCTCGCCCAGCACCGGCAACGGCACCGTATCCAGTGGCCGCTGCCGGTGTTGATGATCCCGATGACGAAGGGCTTCCGCAGAAACAGGGAGAATCCCGCATCTCCGTAGTCCGTCAGCCCCCGCCGGATGCCGCGCGTCGGCTCGGCCGCCGGTTCAGTCACGGGCTCCTCATCGGAAGGCCGGAATCCCGGTGATGTGGTTGCCCAGTATCAGCGTGTGCACCTCGTCCGTTCCCTCGTAGGTGCGCACGCTCTCGAGGTTGTTGGCGTGGCGCAGCGGGGAATAGTCCAGGGTAATGCCGTTGCCGCCGAGCATGGCGCGGGCATCGCGGCAGATCTTGATCGCTTCGCGGCAGTTGTTCAGCTTGCCCACGGAGATTTGGTGCGGCTGGAGGACTCCGGCGTCCTTCAACCGACCCAGCTGCAATGCCAGGAGCGTGCCCTTGTTGATCTCCAGTGCCATGTTGACCAGCTTCTCCTGGGTCAGCTGGTAGCCGGCGAGCGGCTTGCCGAACTGCAGGCGCTGCTGCGAGTAGTCCCGGGCGGTGAGGTAGCTGTCACGTGCCGCTCCCATAGCGCCCCAGATGATGCCGTACCGGGCCTCGTTGAGGCACTCGAACGGGCCGCGGAGGCCCTTGGCGTTGGGCAGCATGGCACTCGCCGGCAACCGGATGTCCGTCAGTTCGATATCGCACTGAATGGACGCGCGCATGGAGAGTTTCTGCTGGATGGGCGTGGCCTTGAAGCCGGGAGTGCCGGTGGGGACGACGAATCCGCGGACGCCGTCGTCGGTCATGGCCCAGATGATGGCCACCTGCGCCACCGAGGCCAGCCCGATCCAGCGCTTGCTGCCGTTGAGGATCCAGTCGTCGCCGTCGCGCTTTGCGAAGGTCAGCATGTTTCCGGGGTCGGACCCGGCGGAGGGCTCGGTGAGGCCGAAGCAGCCGATGGCTGTTCCGGCGGCCATGCGCGGAAGCCACTCGTTCTTCTGCTCTTCCGATCCGTGCTTGGCTATGGCGCTCATGGCCAGCGAACCCTGGACGCTGACAAACGTCCGCAGACCCGAGTCGCCGGCTTCCAGCTCCAGGGCGGCCAGACCATACTCCACCGAGGTCCGGCCGGGGCATCCGTAGCCCTTGATGTGCATGCCGAGCAGGCCCAGTTCCGCCATGCGCGGCACAATCTCCAGCGGGAACTCCGCGCGCTCGTACCAGTCGGCGATATTTGGTTTGATGACGGAGTCCACGAATCCGCGGACTTTCTCCCGCAGGGTGAGTTCCTCCGGCGTGAGCAGTGTGTCGATGCCGATGAGGTCTGAAGTGTCAGTCATGGTTCTACTTTCCGGTGGGTGTGGGTTGGAGGGCTGCCCGGTTGTTCCGCTCCGGGAAGGTCGCGCCGCTGTGTTCGCCGAGCAGCGGCGGCAGCCGCCGGTACGTGGCGGGCGTTTCCGAGAGCTGGATGGGGTTGGCGACCTGTCGGGAGGTTCGGGGGCTGGACCCGTCCGCAATCTCCACCACGGGCTCCAGCCCCAGATCGGCGGCCAGCTGGATCGCTTCCACGATGGAGTTGACCTTGCCGGCGGGTACGCCCGCCTCGCTCAGCCGGCCCGACCATTCCAACGCCGGCTTTTTCCGAAGCTGCTCCTCAAGCAACGTCTTCAGCTCGACCCGGTGGGCTACCCTGTTCGCGTTGCCGCGGAACCTGCTGTCGTCCGACAGTTCGGGAACGCCCAGCACCCGTGTCAGGGCGGCAAACTGCTTGTCCGTTCCGACCGCCAGGGCTAGGGGCCCGTCCGCGGTGTGCAGCGTCTCGTACGGCGCAATGCTGGGATGAGCGTTGCCCATGCGCTGCGGGGATTCGCCGGTGGCCAGGGTGCTGGATGCCTGGTTGACGAGCCCGGCAAGCAGCGAGGACAGCAGGTTGACGTCAACCCGCTGGCCCCTGCCGGTCTGGTCGCGGCTTCGCAGCGCGGCAAGGATGCCTACCACCGCGTTTTGGCCGGTCACCACGTCCACCAGTGCCACCCCCACCTTGCTCGGTTCCGACTCCGGGGATCCGGTGACGCTCATCAGTCCCCCCACGGCCTGGACCAGGAGGTCGTATCCGGGCAGGTGCGCCCCACCCTTGCTTCCGAATCCCGTGATGGAGCAGTAGACCAGGTCCGGGCGCTCCGCCCGGAGCGTTTCATAGTCCAGGCCGAACCGCTGCATGACGCCGGGCCGGAAATTTTCAATAACGACGTCGGCGGTCAGCGCTATGTCCAGCGCCCGCGCGAGCCCTTCCTCGGTGCGCAGGTCGCACACCACCGAGCGCTTGTTCCGGTTGACGCTGGAGAAGTACGTGCCCGCGCCGTGTTCGTCCACGGGCGGCACCCAGGCTCGGGTGTCGTCGCCGGCCGGGCTCTCCACCTTGATCACATCGGCGCCGAAATCAGCGAGCATCATGGTTGCAAAGGGTCCGGCGAGGACCCGGGAGAAATCCGCCACCTTGATTCCGTCCAAGGGTGCGGCGGCGGGAGGGCCAGTAGGGAAAGATTGTGTGCTGTTCAACGAGAGTCAGCCTCCTTTGGTTATGGTTCTGCAGTCTCAGCTGGAGGAGGTCACGGGATTACTGAGGGTTCCGAGCCCCGTCACGCGGCATTGGGCGATGTCCCCCGGTTCGATATGCACTGCTCCGGGCGTTCCCGTGGAGATAATGTCACCGGGGAAGAGCGGCATTACCTTGCTGTGGAAACTGATCAGGTATGCCGGGTCGTAGCGCATGTGCGACACCGTATTGCTGCGGCGCACCTCCCCATTGACCACGGTGGATACCGTGACCTCGGCCAGGGAGCCGGCGGCATCCTCCACCTCGGCGAGGGGCACGATCCGGGGGCCGAAGGAAAAGAATCCCGGAAAGTTCTTGGAGCGGGTGAGGAACCGCGGATTGCGCTGCAGGATGTCCTCCGCCGTCTGGTCCAGTACCGGTACAACTCCGGCCAGATAGGACAGCGCATCCTCAGGTTCGACATTGCGGCAGTATCGGCCGATCACGACGGCGATCTCCGCTTCGGTGGTGGTGCGCTGGCTCTGTTCCGGGATCGGAATGTTCTCGTCCGGGCCGATGACCGTGTGGTCGCCTTTGATGAACGAGGCCGGCTCGTCGGGCACCGCCTCGGTGAGGTCGGAGGCGTGCTCCACGTAGTTCAGGCCGATCCCCCACAGCATGCGGGGGCGACGGTACGGGGCGCCGTAGGTGACGTGCTCCGGATCGCGGAAGACGGCGTCGTCGGCGTTGGCTGCGGCCGTTTCCAGTTCCCCGAGCAGGTCCCCGGTGAGGACGTCGAGGATGTCGCCGGTAAAGCCCGGGAGCAAGTCGCGGACCAGCGCGGCTCCGCGTCGCGGGTGGACGACGGCCGCCTCTTCGCGGGCCTGCCCGGGAACGGATCCGTCGGGGTTGGCTCCGGCGGGAACGGAACCGTCGCGGATGGAGCAGAGATGAAGGATTCGGGAAGTCATGGAATTGTTCTTTCGGTTAGTAGGAACGGACGAGTCCGCCGTCGCAGCGGATCTGTTCCCCGGTCACGTAGGATGCAGGTCCGCTCGCCAGGAAGGCCACGACTGCGGCGAATTCCTCGGGCTTGCCGTACCGGCCGGCAGGGATCGAGGCTTCCGAGTCCGCCCTCGTTTCCTCCGGCGAGCGGCCGGTGCGTTTGGCCGCCGCTGCGTCAAGTGATCCGACGCGGTCGGTGTCGATGCGGCCTGGGAGCACCATATTGACGGTCACGCCGTCCTTTGCCACCTCCGCCGCCAGGGTCTTGAGGTAACCGGCGAGCCCGGCCCGCCCGATGTTGGACAACGCCAGGTTGGGCAGCGGCTGCTGCACCCCGCTGGAGCCCACTGCCACTACGCGCCCCCAGCCGCGGTCCCGCATGCCGGGAAGCACCAGGGCGGTGAGTCGAATGTGTTGCAGCAGCAGCTGGTGCACGGCGTCAAGGGCCTGTTCATCCGAGACATCCGCGGCGCCACCGGGAGGCGGTCCGCCGCTGTTGAGGATGAGCACATCGATGGGGCCAAAGGCCTCCACCGCCGCCTCCACCAGGGCCGACGGGGCGCCGCCGTCCGTGAGGTCGATGCCGATGCCGACGGCGGAATCCAGACGCGCAGCTTCCGCCCGGACCAGGTCCCCGCGTCGCGCAGCCAGCACCACGTTGGCGCCTTCCTCGGCCAACGCCCGGGCGATGGCGAGGCCTATCCCCGAGCTTGCGCCCGGAACCAGAACGTTCTTTCCCTTCAAACCGGTCTCCATCAGGCAATCACCATCCGAACAGCTTCGAGGTGGGCATCGATCAGGTCCGCCAGCGCTGGCGGCAGTTTCGGAGCGGGCGGCCTCACGATGGATTCAGAGATGATGCCGCGGCGGCGCAGCACTTCCTTGCGCAGGGCCAGTCCTACGCCGGGCTGGGCCTCGAAGTTCACCAGGGGCAGCCACGGGGCGAAGGCCTCGCGGGCGGCGCGGAAGCCGCCGTCGGCCCATGCTGTCAACGCGGCCTGAAGACCCTCGGGATGCGAGAATCCGGTCATGGCACCGGCCGCGCCGGCGGCCAGCTCATCCAGCAGCCCCACTCCCCCGAGTCCGCCGTACACGGGCACGGACGTGGCGCCCGTCAGCCTGGCAATGGCGGAGGCGGTCGGCGGTGCCTCCGACTTGACGGCCACGATGAACGGGCACCGCGCCAGCACCTCAAGGATCTGCACCGCACTGATGTTCACGCCGGACGCCACGGGGTAGTCCTGCAGCACGATTCCCGCGCCCGTTGCCCGGTGCACGGCGGTCAGGTGGGCCGCGAGCACCTCCGGATCGGAGCTGTTGGCCTGCACCATGAGGGCTGCAAGGTTGCTGCCCGCCGCTTTAACCGCGGCACGGGCTTGTTCCAGCGCCACTGCCGTTGACCGGGCCGAAAGGCCCACCACGAGAGGTGCGTCTTCCCCCTCCTCTGAGACGGTCCGCACAATCAGGGCCTGCTCCCCGGCATCCAGGGATGCCCCCTCGCCGAAGACGCCAAGCACCACCATTCCGGTGGCCGGTATTGCGGTGTAAAGCTGCACTTCGCGGCGCAGGGAATCGGTGTCCACGGCAAAATGCGTTCCGCTGAACGGTGTGGCCAGAACTCCCCAGAGGCCGGCGGCGAGGTGCGGGATCGGTGTCGTCATAGTGATGCTGTCCTTTCGGTCAAGGGCCAATTCGGCCAAGGGCCATGGAAACTACGTGTTCAGCGCTGGCCAGCGACGATGTTGCGGCCGGGGCTTTGCGGACGCCGGGTCCGGCGCCTGCGGAGGTCACGTCCGCGCTGCCCTCTTCTCCCGGGACGCGGACACGGCGGGGGCTCCCACCGCTTCGTCCCGGCGATACCGGCGCAGCCCGAGGACATGTACCAGGACGCCCAGGGCAATGATGACTGCCCCGATGCCGATGTAGAGGGGCTCCATGACCAGCATGGGCAGTGACCCGGCGCCCAGCAGAACCCGTTCGGGCCAGCGGGCCGGGCCGAAGAGCCAAGCCCCGGTTGCCACGGCAAGGGAGGCCACAGCCAGGAGCGAGACGGTGAACGCCAGTGCGATCGACCCTGGACCGCCCTGCAGGAGCAGCCCGACGCCGTCATCGGACAGCACAAAGATGAACGGGACCAGGAAGGCCGACAGCGTGTACCGCCAGGTCAGCCACATCGTCTTGATGGGTTTTCCGCCGGTAATGGCCGACGCCGCGAACGGCGACAGTGCGGTCGGCGGTGACACCTCGCTGAGCACCGAGTAGTAGAAGATGAACATCGCGGCCGCGAATGCCGGAACACCGACATCCTGCAGGGCGGGTCCGATAATCACCCACGAAATGATGAAGCTTGCCGTTACCGGCACCGCAAGTCCCAGGAGGGTGACGGAGATGGCGGAGAAGATGGCGGTCAGCAGCAGGTTCCCGCCGGCAAAGTCCACGATGATGTTCGCTAGCTTCAGGCCCAGGCCGGTGAGGGTCATGATTCCGACGATGAGCCCGGCGGCCGCCATGACGGGGATCACGGACAGGGCGCCCATGGCGCCGGTGGCAAGCGCGTCCCAGATGCGCTTGGGCGTCAGCCAGGACTGGCGGTCCAGGAAACTGAGCACAAATGCGAGACCGGTGGCGAACACCACGGCGCGGAAAGGTGTCATACCCATGGCCATGAACACCACGATCGCGATGAGGGAACTGAAGTGGTACCCGAACCGCAGCAGCAGTTTCCCGACCGGCTTGACGTCGAAGTCCACGGCCTTGGTCTTGAACCGCCGGGCATCCATTTCGATCGCGAGGATGATGCCGAAGTAGTACAGGACCGTGGGGATGGTGGCCCAGATGAGCACCTGAAGGTACGAGACTCCAAGCAGCGCGGCGATGATGAAGGCTGCGGCACCGAGCGTGGGCGGGGACATGATGGCGCCGATACCGGCAGCCGCCAGGATGGCGCCGCCGTGTTCCTTCGGGTAGCCTGCCTTGCGCAGCAGCGGCCAGGAGATGCCGCCCAGGGTCACGGTGGTGGCTACGCCGGAACCCGACACGGTGCCCAGCAGGAAGCCGGCAAGGGTCACGGTACGGCCGGGACCCGACTTCGACTGTCCGAAGGCGGAGAACGAGAGGTCGATGAAGAACTTGGTGGCGCCGGAGGCGCCCAGAACGGCGCCGTAGATGGTGAAAAGAATGATGTACGACGCCGCGACGTCGGTGGGAACTCCAAACAGCCCTTGCGTCCCCATGACGTTGTGGCCAACGAGCCGGATCCAGTTAAAGGACGACGTGTTGAACGGAGCAGGGACGAAGGAACCGAACGCCGCATACGCGAAGAAGCCCATCACCACCAGCGGGACGAGGATGCCCACCGTCCGGCGGGATGCCTCAAGCGTGACTAGGATCGCGATCACGCCCATGATCAGGTCAAGGTAGGTCGGCGTGATCGCGCGGCGGAAAAAGCCGTCCCAGTCCGAGATGATGTAGGCGAACGGAACCACGGCAATTGCGGCGAGCAGCCAGTCCAGTATGTGCGGGTTGTCCGAGCGTCCGGACTCCTTGGCCCCGGCCGAGCGGCCCCACCCCCGGTAGACCAGGAACGTCATGGACAGCCCGATCATCAGGAACGCGGGCAGGTAGAACTGGGTGGGCATCGGGTTGAAGACCCAATACAGCGCAAACAGGGACAATGCCACACCGATGGCCTTCACCACGGTGCCGGGGATCCCGCTCAAGTGGCGGGCAGGTTTCTCCGCCTCGAACTCCGCGATCAGCGCCTCTTCATCAATCACCCCGTCCTTATCCGTGGGGTTGACGGCGACATCACCGTCCGCGTCCGTCCGCACGGAGCGTCCCGGGGAAACAGGTGAGGTACGTGCCTGAACGGCGCCGTTGCCGTTGGGTATCTCGGTCATGGGGTCTCCTTGAGGGATAGCACAACGAACGGGTCGCTGTCTTCGACTAACTTCCATAGTTCAAGCGGCGGGGCACCCGGGACGTACACGGTGCGGCGGCCTAGATCCGTTGCTGCCAGCGACAGCCGGCTAAACTCCGCAGGGTGCCCCGGATCAGGGTCGGTCACCCATTCCCTGCGGTCGGTGTCCCCGGCCGCGGACGGCGGTCCGGGAACGGCGTAGTACTCTTCAAGCACCGCCAGCTGGTCGGCGGCCAGCTGCGCCAGGCGGTAGCTTCCATCGTCCTGGGCGGTGTACCGCTCTTCAGCGACAGTGCCGTAAATCGAGTTGCGGTAGCTCACCGCGAACGTGTCCCCGGCAAGGGGAACGCTCGCCAGTTCGCCGCCGTCATTGCTGATCACAATGGCGCGGCTACGGTGAGATTCCGCCGGCGCGCCGGCCACGGCAATTCCACCCGCTCCCAGCATGCCGAGGCATACGAGGCCGACGACGGCGGCGGCTGGCCTAGGCATGGGGCCTAGCTTCCGGACTTGTCGAAGTAGGCCTTCGACCCGGGGCACGTCTCCACGAAGGAAACGTCACCGGCGGTGGCCCGATCCATCTCGCCGGCTGCGGGATGCACCTTGACCAAGGCGTCCTTGTGGTCAAAGAGGGCGGTGGTGATGTCCTGCTGAAGCTGTGTTCCCATCTTCTTGCTGGCAACCAGGATGTTCGGCGAAGCGATCGCGGAGACGGCCTCGCCCTGCCCTTCGTAGGTGTTGGCCGGGATGTCCTGCTTCACGTAGTACGCGCCGTATTTCTGCGCGAGCGGGTCCGCGTACTCGCCGATCGAAAGCAGCTTCATGTCGCCGTCGCTCGCCAGGTCAATCAACGCGCCGGTGGGCAGCCCTCCGGACCAGAATCCGGCGTCGATCGTTCCGTCGCGCAGCGCTGCGACGGTCTCCGCCGCGCCGAGCTGGCGGCGCTCGATGCCCGTCTTCGGGTCAATTCCGGCGGCCTCGAGGATGCGCAGCGCCGCGACCTCGGTGGCGGAGCTGGGCGCGCCGACCGAGATGACTTTGCCCGCCATGTCCTTCACATTGTGGATCCCCGGGCCGTCGACGGTGACTGCCTGCATGAAATTGTTGTAGATGTTGCCGAGGGAGCAGAGAGCCAGGGGCTTTCCCTTGAATTCGCCTGCGCCTTCGACAGCATCGGAAACCACGTCGCCCACACCGAAGGCGATCTGGGCCGACCCGTTTTCGAGCAGCAGCATGTTGTCCACGGACGCGTTCGTTTCCTGGACGGTGGCGTCATAGCCCTTGACGTTGTCCCGGATCACGGTGGAGAAGCCTCCGCCCAGCGGATAGTAGACCCCGCCGGTGCCGCCCGTGGCGATAGACAACGTGCCGCCCTGGCCTGCCGCACTCCCGGCCCCGTCACTGCCGCTGACAGCGGGGCTGCCGCACGCGGAAAGAAAAACGGCCGGTACAAGGATTGCTGCTGCACACAGACGCTGCATGCGCCTCCGGGCAGGGATGGTCATAGCGGTCATGGTTAATCTCCCTAAGTGGTGATGATGGTGTAGCGATGGCTGGTTGGGCGTCAGTCGGCCCGGTGTGCGGGTTCTCCGGTGGCGGTTGGGGGAACGGGAACATCTCCGGCGGCGAGGATGCCTGCCAGCAGGCGGTAGTAGCCCACCAGCACCGAAAGCTCCGTAATCCCTCCGTGTCCAAAGTGTTCAAGGGCGGTCGCATGTATTTCCTGGCCGACAACGGTGCCGCGCAGCAGGGCACGCGTCAGGCCCAGCGCCGCGCTCTCGTCCGCGGTCAGGGTGTCCGGGATTTCGCCGTCGTGCAGCTTCTTCAGCTCGGTGCCGCTGATGCCCATGCTCGTGGCGACCCGGCTGTGCGCGTACCACTCGTAGGCGGACTCCAGTTCCGCGGCGACGGCGCAGATGACCAGTTCCCGCGTGCGGTCCGGCAGCGATCCGCCAAAGCGCAGGACGGCTCCCAAGGCCTGCACCGCGTTGCCGATCGCGGGCGAGTGCAGCAGCGCATTGAAGGGGCCGGCCAGGCGGCCGGATCCGTCGACAATGGAAAACGGCCCGTTTCCCCGCGGCGGGCCTGCGATGGCGCCATACAGATCATGCTGCTGATCCGAGAGCTCGTCCGGAGCGAGGAGCGGAAAGCGGCCTCCCCGGGGGGCTCCTGCGGGCCCCGCTTCTCCGTGGGAGGTCCTAGACAAGGGTCCTGCCCCCGTCCACATACATGACATGTCCGGTGACGAAGGCCGCCTGGCGGGAGGCCAGGTAGAGAACTGGGCCGGTCAGGTCGTTGACTGTACCGAGCCGTCCGGCCGGGACCATCGAGGTGTAGTGGTCGCGCACTCCGGGGCGGTCCAGGTGCGTCCTGGTCAGGTCCGTATCCACGTATCCGGGGGCGATGGCGTTAACCGTTACTCCGCGGGAGGCCCACTCGCGGGCCATGACCCGGACCAGCTGGTTGATGCCGCCTTTGCTGGCTGCGTAGGGACCGTGGTCAGGATGGGCCAGGATGCCGGAGACCGACGAGCAGTAGATCTGGCGCCCGAAGCCGGCTTCCACCATGACGCGACCGGCTGCGCGGCCCAGCCGGAAGGCGCTGGTGAGGTTGAGCTCCAGGATGCGGTTCCAGTCCTCATCCGCAGTTTCGAGAATCGGCACCCGGTGGTTCACGCCAATGGAGTGCACCAGAACGTCCAGCCCGCCGAGCCCTTCCTGGGCTGCGGCAACGGCATCCTCGCAGCCCTGGGTCGACGTGAGGTCGGCCTGTTCGGTGGCCACCCCCTGATCAAGGGCAGCCAGCCGGGAGTCATCGCGGTCAACCGCGAGCACCCTCGCCCCGGCTGCCACGAATTCCTCAATGCAGGCGCTCCCGATTCCTCCGGCGCCTGCAACCAGTACTCGGGCACCGCTCAACCCGAGCCAGTCGTTCACGGGCGCCACGACGTTCCGGTGGGCGGTTGTGCCACGCCTGTGTTGAAGGCCGCATCATTGCGGGTTGCTGGGAAGACCATTTGGATAATGTATCCAATATTGTGGCCCGCAGTAACCCGTGTCACACAATCGTTATGTTATCCGGCGGTTAGGGGACGTCCAGGAAGGTTCGCAGGGCATCCACGGCATGCTCCCGGTGCTCGTCCAGCAGGGTGATCAGCAGCTCCGCGTCCCCCTCCGCGTAGGCCTCGATGATGCGGGTATGTTCCCGCTCCACTCTGGCCCGGTTGTCCTCCGCGCCGTAGTACACGAACCGGTAGGCCTCAGTCGCGTCCCACAGGACCTGCACGATCCGTTCCAGGCGCGGCATGCGGGCCGCTGTCAACAGTGCGAAGTGGAACCGCCGGTTCGCCTCGGTCATCTTGAGCAGATCACCGGCGGCACTGGCCGTTTCAACGTCCCTGGCGGCCGCCCTCATCGCGGCGAGGACACCCTCGCTCCGTTTCCCGACCGCAACCCGGGCGGCTTCGGCTTCCAGCAGCTGCCTGAGCCGGTAGACCTCCAAGAGGTCCGTGAGCGATAGGGTGGCGACTTTGTGCCCACGGTGAGGCTCGTAGACCACCTGGCCCTCGCTTTCGAGGACCTTGAATGCTTCGCGGACTGGAACGCGGCTGACGCCGAACCGCTCGGCGAGAGTGTTTTGACGAAGCGGCTGGCCGGGCAGGAACTCCCCTGCGATAATTCCGCGCCGCAGCTCGGTAAGGACGAAAGCCTGGGCGGTGGGAGGGCGCCTAAACTCTTTCGCGGCGTTCTCGCTCACGCCGCCACCGCCAACACGTCTGCTTTCACACCTGAATTCTAGCTGGCGGGCATCCGTCGCCGTTGTTATTCCGGCGGGACACACCCCGCTCCCCGATCAACAACGCCCGAGCGCAGGAGCGTCCGGCTGGCAGGACCGGCGTAGCTGGACCTTCTAATCAGCCGTTCTTCAGGAGGGCGACGTCGGAGACAAGGTCGATGTGCTCCAGCATTGCCGAGGCTGCCGCCACGGAATCCTGGGCCCGGATCGCGGCGGCGATCTTGCGGTGCGAAGCGAGCGACTGCTCCGGGCGGCCGGGCTGCCCCAGCGATTCCAAACGCGTTTCCAGGACCATGCCGGCAATGAACGTCATCAGCTGGGCCAGTACCGCCGAGTGCGCCGCGGCCGTCACGGCCTGGTGGAACAGCTCGTCGCCGCGTGCTCCCCTGGCTCCCGAGGCAACCTCTTCAGCCATCGCGTCGAGTGCCTTGTCGATGGCTTTCATGTCGTCGTCGGTGCGCCGGGCGGCAGCGAGCTCGGCAAGTTTTACCTCGAGCGTGCTTCGCGCCTCCACGATCTCGGGCAGCCGGCTGCGGTGCTCGCGGAGGCCCTTGATCACGGACGGAACGTTGGGCCGGTAGACCAGCACCGCGCCGGTGCCGTGCTGGACGTCTATCACGCCGAGCACTTCCAGGGCCACGAGGGCCTGGGCAAGGGTTGCCCGCGAAACTCCCAGCCGTTCGGCAAGTTCCCGTTCAGCCGGCAAAGTGTCTCCCGGGCCCAGCTGGGCGGACTCGATGAAGTCCATGAGCTGCTCCACGAGCTGCTCATAGAGCCGGGGCCGCGAGACGCGGGAAATCTGATGCGTTGCTGCCTGCTTTGCCATGCGCGTCCTTCCGGCGACGTCCTTGGCAGTCAGCCTACCGGAGAACTATTGACAAAGTCACCTAGTGTCTAGGAGGCTAGGCCACTAAGCCAGTTCATCACCCTACTTCTATTCCGGAGGAACAAAGATGTCCGCTCCTGTCCTGTCAATCGTCATCCTGGCGGTGATGTTCCTGCTGGCCACGGTGCTGCCCCTCAACATGGGAGCCCTGGCCTTCGTGGGTGCATTCCTGCTGGGCTCGGTCGTGCTGGGAATGTCCACCAACGACATCCTCGCCAACTTCCCCGGCGGCCTGTTCCTGACGATCGTCGGGGTCACCTACCTGTTCGCCATCGCGCAGAACAACGGCACCATTGACCTCCTGGTCCGGGGTGCCGTCCGGATGGTGGGCAGCAAGGTGGCCCTCATCCCCTGGGTCATGTTCGCCATCACTGCGGTGATTACCGCCGTCGGCGCCCTCTCCCCGGCCGCCGTCGCCATCATCGCGCCGATCGCGCTGAGCTTCGCCGCCAAGCACAAGATCAATCCGCTCATGATGGGCATGATGGTGGTCCACGGCGCGCAGGCCGGCGGCTTCTCCCCCATCGCCGTCTACGGCGTCACCGTCAACGGCATCATCGCCAAGACGGAACTGGAAGCCAGCCCCATGGCGATCTTCCTGGCCAGCTTCTTCTTCAACCTCGCCATTGCGCTGGTGCTGTTCATCGTCCTCGGCGGCAGCAAGCTGCTGTCCACCCCGGGCGGGCGCCTGGTGGAGCAGGCCGCTGAAAAGCGCATGTCCGTCAGTGTGGGTGCCCGCGTGGCCGGCGTGACGCTGCAGGGCTCCGGATCCGACATTTCCTCCGCCGGCGTCTCCTCGAAAGGCACCTCGGCCGCCTCCGGGGCATCGGCAACCGGTTCCTCCGCGGCCGGAGGGCAGGCAGGCAACGGTGCCCGCGCCTCCGTGCCCCAGCTCGTGACCATCCTGGGCCTGATCGCCCTCGCCGTCATCTCGCTGGGCTTCAAGGTGGACGTCGGCTTCGTCTCCATCACCATCGCCATCGTCCTGGCCCTCGTGTCCCCGGCAGCCCAGAAGGGCGCCGTCAACAAGATCAGCTGGTCCACTGTCCTGCTCATCTGCGGCATGCTCACGTTCGTGGGCGTCCTCGAGGAAGCCGGCACCATCAAGTTTGTGTCCGACGGCGTGGCCCACCTGGGCATGCCGCTGCTGGCCGCCCTGCTGATCTGCTACATCGGCGCCATCGTCTCGGCCTTCGCCTCCTCCACCGCAATTCTCGCGGCCCTCATTCCCCTGGCGGTGCCGTTCCTGGCCACCGGAGAGATCGGCGCCGTCGGGGTTATCGCCGCACTGGCCGTGGCCTCCACGATCGTGGATGTTTCCCCCTTCTCCACCAACGGCGCCCTGGTGCTGGCCAACGCGCCGGAAGACGTGGACAAGGAAAGGTTCTACAAACAGATCCTCGCCTACAGCGGCATCGTCGTCGCCGTCGGACCCGCCATCGCCTGGCTGGTCATGGTGGTCCCGGGCTGGATGTAGCCGGCAAGGCGGCGAACAGCCGCATCACCAACGTGCAGCAGCAACGACAAGCAAGAGAAGGAACATCACGATGAGCACTGAATCCACGCCGCAAACCGAGGGTCCCCTCACGGGCTACCTCGTGGTGGACCTGAGCCGTGCCCTCGCCGGCCCGCACGCCGGGATGATGCTGGCTGACCTGGGCGCGCGGGTGATCAAGATAGAGAACCCCGGCACCGGAGACGATACCCGCGGCTGGGGTCCCCCCTTCGTGGGCCCCGAGGACGATCCCCAGGCCACCTACTTCCTGTCCTGCAACCGCAACAAGGAATCCATTGCCCTGGACCTGAAGAGCGACGACGGGCGGACAGTTCTGCGCGAACTGCTGGGGCGCGCGGACGTCGTGATCGAGAACTTCCGCCCCGGGGTACTGGACCGTCTGGGATTCCCGGCCGCGGAGATGCATGCCCTCAATCCGGCACTCGTGGTCCTGTCAATCACGGGTTTCGGACACGACGGGCCGGAATCCCAGCGGAGCGGTTACGACCAGATCCTGCAGGGTGAGGCCGGGCTGATGTCCCTGACCGGGTCCGGGCCGGACGATCCGCAGCGGGTGGGCGTGCCCATCGCGGACCTCCTCTCGGGCATGTACGGGGCGTTCGGCACCCTCGCCGCCTTGCTGCAGCGTGAGCGGACCGGTCAGGGACAGATCGTCCGCACGTCACTGCTCGCGGCGATTATCGGGGTCCACGCCTTCCAGGGCACCAGGGCCACGGTCGCCGGCGAGGTTCCGAAGGCCCAGGGCAACCACCATCCCTCCATCGCCCCCTACGGCCTGTTCCACTGCAGGCGGGGCCGGGTACAGATCAGCGTGGGGAGCGAGAAGCTCTGGGGTACGTTCGCTTCCACATTCGGGATCGACACCACGCGGCCGGAATTCGCCAGCAACGCGGACCGCGTACGCAACCGCGAGAAAGTCATCGAGGAAGTGGAGCGGGTGTTCTCCGATTTCGTGGCCGAACCGCTGCTCGCCAAACTGAACGAGGCCGGCATCCCGGCCGGCAAGGTCAGAACCTTGGACGAGGTGTACGAATGGGAACAGGTCCACTCGCAGGGGCTCGTGATCGACGTCGACCACAAAATCCTCGGCAACGTGAGCCTCCCGGGTCCGCCGCTGCGGTTCTTCAGCCCGGCCGACACCGCAGAAACGACGCTGAAGGCGCACACCGCCCCGCCGCTGCTGGACCAGGACGGGGACCAGATCCGGCAGTGGCTTGGGCTGGTGCCCGCCGGTCGAGGCGGCACAGAGCAGGCAGTTACGGACCCGGAAGGTCACCAGGCATGCTGACGGAGCAGAAAGTCCGGCACCTGGACGCTACCGAACTCCTCGACGCCGTGCTCGATCCCGGATCGTACCGGAGCTGGGACTTCCCGGTGGTGGACCCAGATCCGGGACCCGAGTACCGGCAGGAACTGGCGGCGGCCCGCGCAAAAACCGGTGTGGACGAATCCGTCCTCACCGGCGAGGGCCTTATCCGCGGCCGCCGGGTTGCGGTCATTGTCAGCGAGTTCCGCTTCCTGGCCGGTTCCATCGGGCTCGCGGCAGCGGAACGCATCGTCAGCGCCGTCGAGCGGGCCACCCGGGAAGGGCTTCCCCTCCTCGCGGGCCCGGCGTCGGGTGGCACCCGGATGCAGGAGGGGACCATCGCGTTCCTGTCCATGGTGAAAATCACCGCGGCCGTCCGGGCACACCGCCAGGCCGGGCTGCCCTACCTGGTCTACCTGCGGCATCCCACCACGGGCGGAGTGATGGCGTCCTGGGGTTCACTGGGCCATATCACTGTGGCCGAGCCCGGCGCCCTGCTCGGATTCCTCGGACCACGGGTCTTCGAGGCCCTCCACGGCACCCAGTTCCCCGAGAACGTCCAGGTGGCCGAAAACCTCTTCGACAAGGGGCTCGTGGACGCCGTGGTGCCGCCCTGGCAACTGTCCGGCGTCGTCGACCGCGCCCTCAGCATCCTGGTCACCGGTCCGCATTCCCGGCTCGACCCGCCCAGGACACTTTCCGTCAGACCGTCCGACGCCGGCGCCTGGGAATCGATCGGAATGTCCCGCAATCCGCGCCGGCCGGACCTGCGCCAACTGCTGGCGCACGGGGCCCGGGACGTGCTGCCGCTCAACGGCACCGGCCAGGGGGAAAAAGACCCCGGCCTTCAGCTTGCCCTGGCCCGCTTCGGGCAGGAATCCTGCGTGGTCATCGGCCACACCCGTCCCCGGCCCTCGCAGCAGACGGCAATGGGCCCCGCGTCGCTCCGCGAGGCCCGGCGCGGCATGCGCCTGGCCGAGGAACTTGGCCTGCCGCTGCTCACCGTCATCGACACAGGCGGCGCCGCCCTCTCCAAAGAGGCCGAGGAAGGCGGACTGGCCGGCGAGATCGCCCGGTCGCTGCACGACCTGATCGGGCTGAACTCGCCCACAGTGTCCGTATTGCTCGGACAGGGCGCCGGCGGCGGGGCGCTGGCCCTTCTGCCCGCGGACCGCACGATCGCCGCTCAGCATGCATGGCTGTCCCCGCTGCCGCCGGAGGGCGCCAGTGCCATCGTCCACCGAAGCACCGACCTTGCACCGGCCATGTCCGAGGCCCAAGGCGTCAACGTGGCCTCGCTCTACGCCAACGGACTTGTGGAACACATCGTGGACGAACGCGGCGACGCCGCCCGGGAGGCAAAGGCCTTCTGCCAGCGCATGGGGCAGGCCATCGAATACGAACTGGCCACCCTGTCCTGCGCCGGGATCAACGAACTGCTGCCGCGTCGGCTGGCTAAGTACCGCAACCTGGGCGGCCTCATCGCCGAGGAGGTGTTCCAGCAGGTGTAGTCGACGTCAGAGTCCATTGCTCTTGAGTGCTTCCGTCAACTGATCAACGGTAGGCAGGCCCGAAAGACCGCTGGGAGTCATGTAGATCCGGCACGCCAGCTCGCCCGCCGGCGCTCCGGTTGGGAAGATATCGGTTCCGTTGACGGTGATCGTCGGAGATCCGGCGAATCCGGTGTCTTTTGTATCGGATGCGGACTTCAGAAGCCGCATGTGTACTTCCATGTCGTTGTGCCCCCGGGCGATCAGGGCTGCTTCCAGACGCTCACGTGCTACGGCCGAGTTTGGACAATCATCGATATGGAGCAATTCAATCCTCATGAATCTATTGTCCATGCCAGACCTCCAGCGCGGTACAGAATGAGCAGCTGTCCGGGGTGGGGCAAAGCGGCCCTGACCCGTCCTCGTGTCAGGTCCGAGGATGCGTCATCGCGGCTAACCGGCGGGTGCCACGACGTCTTCCAGCATTGCCCTATCGAAAAACCGGAGCTCGCCCGTTGCCTGGAAGAACACCGGAACCACTGAGGTGCTTGGGTCCTTCGAGGTTTCGTAGATCTCCGGAGCACCGCCGTGTTTGCGCGCAATGGTTCCGATCAGCTCGGTGCCGCGAACCCGGACGGTGCGATATTTGTAGCTCATGTTGACCCCTTCGTCAGTTGAGGCAAACCCTACACCTGGGACCTCCGGCCAACGTGTCAGGGTGTCGCTGACGCCAGCGCGGAACCCGTTGCGGTTGACGGGGCGCGTGCCTCAGATGCAGGAATAGTCGTAGTCGAATCCGCCCGAAACGTACTGGCCCAGCGTGACCTTGCCGCCGCCGGTCAGTGCGGCGTCCGAGCATTTGCGTTTCGCCAGGGCGAGAGAGTTTGCTCCGGCCAACCAGCTGGGCAGCGCGTACAGATTGCTTGAAGACGGCACAGTCCCCACTATCTGGGCCCACTGCGTTCTGGTGGAGTAAAGGCCCGTGCGGGCTCCGATGCTCGCGAAGTAGGCTGTCATGCCCTCGAGATCGGCCCTGTTCGCCACCGTGTCCGTTGACCAGCTGTTGCCGGTCTCCACATCAAGCCACCAGGTGTAGGACGCGGGGTTGCTCACGCCGCGGATGTTCGCATCGTCATAAGCCTTGGCGTACCCGTACATGTATGAGCAGGCCGCGCCGTAGGAACCACTGGTGCACTCGCCATACGGGGAGTGCACGGTAGTCCCGCCGTATGTGTTGCTGGTGGGCCACCACGATCCGGCTTTGCCCGGGTTGGCGGTGTTCACATACAGGGCGACCGGCGCCTGGCCCGTCCCGCCCTTGGATGTGCGGGCCCACGTCAGCTGGGTGTCCAGACAGGGGTTTGTGGCGTTCGCCAGGCCGTTGTTCACGCCGATGATGGCGAAGGTCTGGCCTTTCGGCAAGGCCTGACCGCACTGGGGCCAGGACACATCGTTGCCGGGGGCGGCAGTGGTGGCTGCCTCAGCCGCTGGGGCAAGGAGCATCAGCAGGGCAACGGCTGCTGCGGCGGCTGCGGCCAACACATGCCGGAAACGCGCAGCGGGGGTGGCTGAGTTGATGGCGGACATGGCCGGCCTTCCCGTCGGGCGGAGCGAACAGGAACCCAGCATGATCGCCACGGGCCCCGCGGTCAAGGACATGACGGTTCCATGGCAGGGCGCCCCGTGGCGCATCGGCTGGCGGCCAGGCACCAGCCCCGGGCCCTCATCGGAGAGGCTTCCCCGCTGCCGGCCGGAGACGTGTTGACCCCCGGTACCCGCCGGAGGAGCATGGACGGGCAAGGGCGTGGCAGGAGGAGTCGGGCGAGATGCGGCGAATGCGAGGAATGGCGGCGGCTGGTTTGTTTCGCGTGATCCAGGTGGCGCTCCTCCCGGTGGGAATGGTCGGTTATCTGCGGGCCGTACCGCAGCTGCTCCTCTACAGCCGGCGGACAGGCATATCGGCGACCCTGCTCGCTTCGCTCTACACCCGCTACATGCAGCACCGGCTGGGGACCCGGCCCGATGAGCCCGCTGCGCGGCTCATGATGGTTATGCCCAATGTCTCCCGGGAGGGGTTCCGCCTGGAGACCATCCCGACGATGACGGCCCATCTCGTGACGGGCCGTGTTCCCTGGATCTACCGCTATCCGTACGAGGGCGTGCCCCCGATGCGCCATCAGCAGACCGCACGGACAAGCTTCTACGACGCCGCCCTCCACCGGCACCTCCCCGGCATCGAGCAGCTGGTGATCCTCGGCGCCGGGTTCGACACCCGCGCCTACCGGCTGCCCCCGGAAGCGAACGTGCGGTGCTTCGAGATCGATCAGCCCCGGACCCAGGCCTTCAAGCTCCGGATGTTGAGGGACGCAGGTCTCGCCGCGCATCTCGCCACGTACGTGGCCGCCGATTTCCAGGCGGAAGACTGGTTCGAGAAGCTCGTGGCCTCTGGCTTCGACCCGGCCCGGCCCGCGTTCTTCCTCTGGGAAGCGGTGACCATGTACCTGGACCGCGATTCGGTCGAGAGAACGCTTCGGCGGATCGCGGGGACGGCCCCCGGCAGCGTCGTCGCCTTCGACTACTTCTCCGCGGAGATCATCGCGTCCCGGTCGCCGTATATGCGCTACGCCCGGGCCGCGACGAAATTCGCCGGCGAGCCGCTCACCTTCGGGATCGACAACACTCCCCCGGCCCGGGCGCGCGCCGCGGAATTCGTCGGGGCTTTCGGCCTGACCCTCGAGGAACACCGGAACTTCGGACAAGAAACCCGACGGCGGCCTGCCCCGGCCGGATTCGTTACGGCAGTCGTCGGCGGTCCGTCGCAGCGCCAGGCGGCCCAACGCACCGCGGCCAACCGACCCTACAGCAGGGCACTAAGACGTGTCCTGTCGCTGCCGACAGCACGGTCGCCGTCCAACTCGCAACCTGGGTCGTGACGTGTATTTGTGGGATGCCGAGGGCCCTGGAACAACCTCGGGGGCGTTGATAAACCACCCACAAGGCGGGATGATCAGCACATGCTTGCGACTAGACGGCGCCATTCGGACGTACCGGCGGGAGCGCCCGCATGCAACTGCGGGGTGCTGAGGTGACGCCGTGACGGCCGGGCCGCCGGGTGGACGGCTCGAGGGCGAGCCCATGTCCCTCTGGGTGGCCAGCGCCGGGACCACAGGCTACCCGGCTCTGCGCGGGGATGTGGAGGTGGACGTCGCCGTCGTCGGCGGCGGCATTGCCGGGCTGACCGCCGCACTGGCACTCAAACGCGCGGGCCGAACCGTCGCGGTGATCGAGACCGGACGCGTCGGAACCGGCGTCACCGGCCACACGACAGGAAAGGTCACATCCCTGCACCGCCTCGCCTATACCGAACTCCAAGGCCGCCACAACGCCGACACTGCCCGCGCCTACGGGCAGGCCAACCAGGCCGGGCTCGAACACGTTGCGGAAGTGGTGGCTCGGGAAGGCATCGACTGTGATTTCCGCCGCGTGGACAACTACACCTACGCCGAGAGCGACGACGCGCTGGGCCTCGTCCGCGCTGAAGCCGCTCTTGCCTCCCGGCTCGGTCTTCCCGCCGCCTTCACCACCGATGTGCCGCTTCCATTCGCCGTCAAAGGAGCCGTCCGGTTCGACGGACAGGCCCAAATTCATACCGTGAAATACCTGCAGGGCCTCGCCCGGGCGGTCGATGGCAACGGTAGTTTTGTGTACGAGGAGACGCGTGCCCAAAGGATCCACGACGGCTCACCGTGCGTGGTCGACGCCGGGAGTGGAACAGTCCGTGCCCGGGACATCATCGTCGCCACGAATGTACCCTTCGGCGGTCAGGGCCTGTTCGAGCTGCGGTGTCATCCGCACCGCTCCTACCTCGTGGCCGGACGGGTGGGCACCCAGCCGCTGGACGCCACGTTTATCAGCGCCGATGAACCCGTGCGCTCCATCCTGACCGCGGACGCCGGCGGCGCGAGTTACGTGCTTGTCGGCGGCGAAGGCCATCGCGCGTCCGAGGCCTTCGACACAGCGGGACGTTACCGCAGACTCGCCGCCTTCGCCCAAGACCGCCTCGGCGTCGGCGAGGTCGCCTACCGCTGGTCAACGCAGGACGGCATCCCGCTTGACGGGCTACCTTACGTCGGACGCATGTCCCCCGCCGCCAAGCATGTCTTCGTGATCACCGGCCTGCGCAAATGGGGCCTGTCCAACGGAACCGCCGCCGCCCTCATTCTGACCGACACCCTCAACGGCCGGCCGAACCGCTGGGCCCCCGTCTTCAACAGCAACAGGATCACTCCCGTAGCCAGCGCCCGGCGGTTCGTACAGGAGAACATGAAAACTGCGGCAACCCTTCTGGCCGGCAAGCTCGGCGGCCGCCCCGGCCATGTGGCCCCGGCCCTGGCCCCGGGAGACGGAACGGTCATCGACGTGAACGGGGAGAGCACTGCCGTCTACAAAGACGCAGATGGTCAGGTCCACGCCGTCTCTGCCGTCTGCACCCACCTTGGCTGCACCGTCGGCTTCAATCCCGCCGACCTCACCTGGGATTGCCCCTGTCACGGTTCCCGCTTCGCGCCCGACGGCGCCGTCATCCAGGGCCCGGCCACCAAGAACCTGCCGCCCCGTCCGGCGCCGTGACCGCCGGCCGCCGGCCGCCGGCGGCTGCCGGTGAACCTGGATTCGCCAGCCCGGATCATCGAGGCAGGCGAAATTGGACCACGGGCTGTTCCAATCGACGGACCGAACGTGAAGTATGGTGCCCATGAGTTCAACATATGAAGCATCCCGTCCCGTCTCGTCCGATACTCCCGATGACATCGCCGGCGCAGTCCGGGCCGCCACCAAAGAGCTGAGCGAAACCCTGCAGAGCCAGGGCATCGACGTCGCCTTTGAAGACATCGCCCGGCTGGGGCACTCCGAGTCGTGGGATGACGAGGGCCAACGGTGGGTTCAGGTCGTCTGGGTGGGTGAAGGGACCACTGAGCCCAAGCCCGAGGGCTGACAGGAGGTCGGGTTTGGCCGTCCGGCGTGCCCCGTGACAGCGCCCAGGCGTATTCGCGTCACGCGAAATAGGGTCTCCGGCGTCAAGGTTCGGCAACAAGAGGGGGTCCGGATGCATACGCTTCCGCGCATCACGGTGGAAGTGCCGGTCCTCAGCATCGGATCAGAGCCCACGGACTACGAGGAACTGGGCAGCTACGCCCATGCGCTGCGCAGGCGACAAGGACTGCACCTGACCCTGCTGCACATCGGCGTCTTGGAGGACTTCTCCCGGGACGTCGCGGATTGGACCAAAGGCATCACCGGTACCGCGGAAGCCTCCCGCACGACGGTTGCCTGGCTTCAGGCGCTGCCAGTGCTGGAAGGCTTTTCCGGAAGCGCCGAAAGGCTGATCGTGCTGGGCGGCGGAAGCGTGTGCGGACTTGAAGTGGACGTCCCGCAGCGGGTTCACGACTTTCAGGTCGGCCTCGTGCAGTCGTTGCACGAACTGCTCGACGAGCTCCTCGTGGACAACGTCGACGACTTCATTCTCGGCTCACGCGCCCTCGGCTTCCGCTACCCCCGCTGGACACCCCACATTGCCGTGGGTCGCCCGAAGACCAGGGACCGCGGACCCTGGGAGATTGGAGCGCTGCCGGTCGTTTTCGGCGAATCACGGATCAGGAACCGCCAGCTCCTGCCGGCCGCCGATGAAAACGGTCAGGCTTGATGGCGCCTCCCGCCCGCGCCGGCTCCGGCGGCCCGTCGTCGGGCCGGATTGACGACGCGCTGCGCCGTGTCACTGGCGCAGTGGTCTGAGGGCCCCGGCCCAGGCGATGACTTGATCGAAGACCGTACCCAGGCCCTTCACGGCCCGGTCCGACGGTGTGAAGGTGGTGTAATTTTCAAACTCCGTGGCCCAAGGCAAGGTGACCTGCGCACGGACGTCGGCCATCTGCAGTTCCGCGGCGATGAGCCGTAGATGTTCCACCGCACGGGTCCCGCCGGTGCTGCCGTAACTGACGAAGCCCACCGCTTTGTTGTTCCACTCCCCGTAGAGAAAATCCAGGGCATTTTTCAGTGCTCCGGGCACGGAGTGGTTGTACTCTGCGGTGACAATGATGTATCCGTCGAAGGACCCGATGGCTTTCGCCCAGGCCTTCGTGTGTTCGTGACGGTAGTGCCCCAGTGACGGCGGGAGGGGTTCATCGAGCAGCGGGAGATCGAAGTCGGCCACATCGACAAGTTCGAACGTCGCATCGGTACGATTTGCCGCCTGCTCAAAGACCCAGTCTGCGACGGCCTTCCCTCTGCGGCCCGGTCGGGTGCTTCCGAGCACGACAGCGATATTAAGCATGAAGCCGCGCCTCCCCTTATGAATAAGGCTCCCTACCTGGTTAAACGCTCCCGCACGGCCGCTGCTTCCCATGGACCGGGCCGGCTCGAGCCGTCCCCGGGGCAACCAACTGAACGGAGTGTATGCCTCCCCGAATGGCCCGGACGCTACTATAATGTGGTTGACACCCCACATCGGGAGATGAGCGATGATACGCGGATTTGACAGGCGCCAAACGGGCAGGCGCGGAATTGGTCTGATCGGGGCCGTGTATCTGGCGATCGGCATAGTTGTCGCAGCCACCCACGGCTATCTCGTGGCGTGGAACGTTCCCGGCAACATTCTGGAAGGCCTCGCGGCGATTGTGCTATGGCCGCTTGTGGCCATCTTTGGGGTCGATCTGCACGCCCTAGTCACATAGGGCCCCGCAGCTCCACGCCGGCCACTGTTGTTCAGCGTTCGTCGAAGAAATCGCGCGCTTGGCCGCGATCGTCGGTTAACCTGACAGATGTGGCGTTCCCCGTTTCGTAGGCTCCAATGGTTGGCCTTCCTTGTACAGGAACTGTAAGAGCTGTCGCCTACCGGCGGGTAGTTGACACCCGCAAGACCGTAGGGTTGACTTTTGCACATGCTGAAATAACAGTTCCACGATACGGAACAGTGCTCTGTAACATGCTCCGTATAGCCCTACACCGTGGATGCCAGCATTGACACATGAGGACCCGTCCCATGCAAATCGAACAGTTTAACGCGGCCAAGCGACCGGAGGCTGTTGCGCTACTGCGGCCTTGCCTGGACATCCAGCGCTGGATTGACAGCCTCGCCAACGCGCGCCCGTATTCCGACGTCGGCTCCCTCCTCGATGCCGGCCGCCGGGCAGCCGCCCCGTTCACGTCAGCGGAGCTGGAATCTGCCCTGGCCCACCACCCCCGGATCGGGGAACGCGCGGCGGGCAACAGTACGGAGGCCCGGCTATCCCAGTCGGAACAGGCGGGACTCGGTGCACCGGACGTAGCCGTTGACAAAGCCCTGGCAGACGGTAACCGCGCCTACGAGGCGAAGTTCGGCCAGGTGTTCCTGATCCGCGCGGCGGGCCGCAGCCGGGAGGAGATCCTGGCGGCCCTCAACTCCAGGCTCGACCACACGCCCGAGCAGGAAGAACTAATCATCGGCGAGCAACTGCGCGAGATCGCAGTGCTCCGACTCGAAGGACTGCTGAAGTGAGCGTCTCCCACGTAACCACCCATGTACTGGATACCGGCTCCGGTAAGCCTGCCGCCGGAATCGCCGTAACACTTCACCTCCTGGACGGCGAGCAATGGGTCCGGATCGCCACCGGCTCCACGGATGCTGACGGGCGGATCAAAGAACTCGGCCCCGACAGGCTTCCCTCCGGAACCTACCGGCTGGGCTTTAACACCGGGGCATACTTCGCTGCGACCGAAACCGGGACCTTCTTTCCCGAGGTGACTCTCACGTTCCTGGTGGACGCGGCGCAGGCGCACTACCATGTTCCGCTGCTGCTGAGCCCCTTCGCCTACTCGACCTACCGGGGCAGCTAAGCCGCCAAGAACTGAATAGACAGGCCAGGGCTCGCGGTTCAAACCCGCGGGCCTTTCCTGTGCCTGTCAGCAGTTCCGGCGGGATAGCCGGGGCCCGCAGCCATGTCTCCCGGTGTATTAACCACATCGCGAAGCAGTCACAATCGGTTTTTTGACGCTCGAGAGCCACAACGCGCGGAAACCTATTGACAGTGGCACGGGTCACTTCTATTCTCAATTTTGGGATCCCAAATTGGGATCCCAAAAGTCCGCGTTACGGATTCGGCCGCCGTAGTTCATTGCCCGGCTCCTCCGGATTGGTTCCTGGGGGGCGCTTCGCCCCACCAGCCGGCCTCCTGCCCCGCGAACACCCACGTCTTTTCCCCGTCTGCAATCTTCCTCTCTGTAAAGGAGAAGTTGTGTCTCTTCAAAATACTGAAACCGCAGTACCGCTCCCCGACGACAAGACCGGCAAGGACGGCGTGCAACGTCGCACCAACGTCCGCTGGAAAATGTTCCTGCTCCTGCTGGTCCTCGTCGCCGTCAACTACATCGACAGGGGCTCCATCTCGGTGGCCCTCCCGATCATCCAGAAAGAATTCAACCTCGCCCCCGAGCTCGTGGGCCTGCTGCTCTCCGCGTTCTTCTGGACCTACGCGCTGATGCAGGTCCCGGTGGGCCTCCTGATCGATAAGTTCGGTCCCCGCAAGGTCATGACGGCCTCCTGCGTCGGCTGGGGGGCTGCGACTGCCGCTTCCGGCCTGGCTGGCGGCTTCCTCAGCATGTTCATCGCCCGCCTGGGCATCGGCGTCACGGAGGCCGGAGTCATGCCGGCCGGCGGCAAGCTCAACGCGATCTGGATGCACAAGTCAGAGCGCGGACGCGGTGCCACCATCCTCGACGCCGGGGCACCGCTGGGTGCAGGCCTTGGCGGTATCCTCATCGCCGGTCTCATCGCTTCCACCGGCAGCTGGCGCCTCTCGTTCATGATCGCCGGGGCCGCCACAGTACTGATGGGCCTGGCCGTCTGGTGGTACGTCCGCGACAACCCCCGCCAGCACCGCGGCGTCAACGATGCCGAGGCCGATTACATCGAAGCCTCCCACGCTGCAGAAGACGCCGAGGCGCAGCTCGACGGCAGCAAGGGCAAGCGTGCGCTCCTCCCCTACCTGAAATTCCGTTCCTTCTGGGCCATGTGCTTCGGCTGGCTGGGCTTCAACGGCGTCTTCTACGGACTGCTGACCTGGGGCCCGCTCTACCTGGCCCAGGCCAAGGGCTTCGACCTCAAGACCATCGGCTGGTCCACGTTCGTCATCTTCGGCGCCGGCTTTGTCGGGGAAATCCTCGGCGGCACGATCGCCGACAAGTGGCAGTCCACCGGCGCCTCCGCCAACCGCGTGATGCGCACGCTCCTGGGCACGTCCAGTGTTGTTGTGATCGGCGGCCTGATCGGCGTCACGGTCGTGGCCGATCCCACCACCGCCGTGGTGCTCCTGTCCGTGGTCATGTTCTTCCTCCGCTGGGTGGGCCTCTTCTGGAGCATCCCCTCCATCCTGGGCGGCCGGACCAATGCCGGCGTCCTGGGCGGCGCGATGAACTTCAGCGGCAATATCTCCGGCTTCGTCACCCCGATTGCTGTCGGCCTGATCGTGGGTGCCACCGGCTCCTACACCTGGGCGCTGCTGTACTTCGTCGGATCCGCCGTCATCATGGGCGTATCCGTGCTGACCCTGAACTACAACAAGCGGCTACCTGTCTAAGCTAGCCACGCACCTGTTCCTGAAGCCGGGAACGCAATGCCAGACAAGAACCGAAAGTGGAGAACCATGCATAACGCAGAAGAGACCCAGGACAAGGAACGCCCCCTTCGGGAGGCTGTCCGGGACACCCTCCGCAACAGGATCTTTGAAGGGCACTACGTTCCCGGCACCAGCTGGTGGAACGCGACCTCGCCGCTGAATTCAATGTGTCCCGCCTTCCCGTCCGCGAAGCGCTCCGCATGCTACGCCAGGAAGGCCTCATCAGCGACCGCGGCGCCCGCGGAGCCGAGGTCAGCACACTGAGTCCGGAAGACGTCGAGGATCTGTTCGACGTCAGGCAGTCCCTCGAGGTGCTTGCCTGCCGCCTGGCCGCCACCCGCGCCACCCCTGCAGACCGCAGCAGCCTCAAAGGGCTGCTGGACGAGGCAGACCGGTGCCTGGTCAAGGGTGCCGTCATGGAAGCCCACCGGGCCAACAGCGAATTCCACGATGCCATCACCCGGATCGCGGACAACGGTTTCCTCAAGTCCGCGCTGGAACCGCTCCAGGGCCGCATGCACTGGCTCTTCCGCCACGTCAGCGACCTGCCGGAGCTCATCGAAGAACACCGCGCCCTCTACGCCGCGATCGCCAGCGGCGACCCGGAACGGGCAGCCGCCCAGTCGGCGTCGCACATCGGCAAATACCGCGAACAGTTTCCGGAGGATTTCAGCCGGACAGAACCCGCCCTTCATCGGAAGAACTCATGAAACTTCTTGTCATCAACCCCAATATCAGCGACGAGGTTACAGCCGTGATCGAAGCGGAGGCGCTCCGCTCCGCTTCCCCCGGAACCGAACTCGTGGTCCGGACCGCCGGGTATGGCGTCGAGTACATCGAAACCCGCTTTGAGTCCCTGATCGCGGCGGGAGCCGTCGCCGAAATCGTCGCCGAGTATACCCGCGACGGCGCCAGCGTCGACGGCGTTGTGGTGGCCGCATTCGGCGACCCCGGAATGCCCGCACTGAAGGAACTCACCGACGTCCCCGTCATCGGCATCACCGAGGCGGCCCTCTGCGCAGCTGCCCTGCAGGGCCACCGGTTCTCCATCATCGCGATCTCGGACCGGATCCGGCCCTGGTACCAGGACTGCGTCGAGAGGTTCGGCCTCGGCGGCCGGCTGGCTTCCATCCGTTCCATCAACGAGAGCCTCAACGGCATCGCCTCCGTGCAGCAGGACTTCAAGGCAACCCTGCTGGCACTCAGCCAGCAGGCCGTCACCGAGGACGGGGCCGACGTCGTGATCCTCGCCGGCGCACCCCTCGCCGGGCTGGCGCGCGAACTTCGAGGGCAGATCTCGGTCCCCGTGGTGGACGGCATCTCCGCCGGCATCCGGATGGCAGAAGCCGTGGTCGGGCTCCAATCCGGCCGGCACCGCGCCGGCGCCTTCGCGCCGCCGCCGCTCAAGGCCCGGCGCGGCCTCTCCGAGAACCTCGACGCCGCCCTGACGGCCGCTCAGGACGCAACCCGCGGCGCCGCCGGCCAGCCTGTCTCGCCCGCGCCGTCCAACTAATTACTTCTACTTGAGGAGGACACCGATGTCCGACACCCCAGAACTCGTCATCACCTACGGCACCGTGGTCAACAGCTTCGGCCGGCGGCACGCCCACATTGTGGTCCGGGAGGGCCGTATCGACCAGCTTGTTGACGCCTCCGAACCGGTTCCCCCCGCCACTCGCGTCATCGATGCCGCCGGCAAGCTGGTCATCCCCGGCGGCGTCGACGGACACTGCCACGTGGCCCAGGTAACCGGGCGCTTCCGCACCCTGGACGACTACCGGACCACTTCCACTGCCGCCCTTTGGGGCGGTACCACCACCATCATCGATTTCGGCATCCCCCGCGACGCCCAGGAAACTCCGCTGGCGGCAGTCCTCCATAAGAAGGAACTCGCCCAGGACTCACGCTGCGACGTGGCACTGCACGGGTCCGTGGTCAGCTGGGATGAAACCGTTCCCTGGCAGCTGGAACAGCTCGCCGCTGAGGGTGTCCGGTCCGTGAAGATGTACACCACCAACCGCGGCAGCACCATGGCGGACGGGGACACTATCCTGAAGGTCATGCGCGAGATGGTCCGGCTGGACGGACTCACCTACATCCACGCCGAGCACGACCCCATCATCGCGGACTGCACCCAGCAGCACGCCGACGACGGCCGGATTGGCATTCAACACCTGCACCAGACCCGGCCGGAGCTTGCGGAGGAAATCTCGGTCGGGGAAACCCTGGCCATGGCGGCATACACCAATGCGCCGGTCTACTTTGTGCATCAGTCGACGCCGGGAGCCGTGGATCTGGTCACCGAGGCCCGCCGCCAAGGCCAGGAGGCCTACTCCGAGACCTGCCCCCACTACATCACTCTTGACGACACGGTCTACGGCTCGGCGATGCCGGAGTGGTATGCCTGCTGCCCGCCCATGCGGAGCCCACAAACGGTGGCCGCGCTCCGGGAACGGCTGGCCAACGGCGCCATCCACACCGTCGCCTCGGACCATTCCTGCTACGACCTCTCGCAGAAGCGCGAACGGTCCGATGACATCCGCGCCATGCCACACGGCCTGCCGGGGGTCGAAACCCGTATGCCGGTCACGTTCACGGCCATGATGGATGCTGCCAGCGGCGGCGAGGCCCGGGTGGAGGACTTCGTGGAGGTGTTCGCGGCCGGCCCGGCCCGCATCAACGCCCTTCCCCGCAAGGGAAGCATCACCCCCGGGTTCGACGCCGATCTGGTCATCTTCGATCCGGCCGAGGCACGCACCGTGGCAGGCAACGCACTGCACATGGGCACGGATTTCTCCCCGTTCGACGGCCGCAAACTCACGGGCTGGCCCGCCGTCGTCGTCTCCGCCGGACGCGTGGTGCTGGACAGCGACGGCTTCCACGACCCCGGCCCCGTTGGCCGGTTCGTGCCGCGCGACGGTTTCCGCGAGCACCAGGCCGCCAACACTTCCGTCCTTACTCCCGCCGCCCAGGCCACCAGCTAGGAGCCAGCATGCCTTCCGTAACCCACGCCACCCGCATCGGCATGATCGTGCCGTCCTCCAACACCTGCCTCGAACCGCAAAGTTACCGGATCCTTGGCGACCGCGACGACGTCACCATCCACTTCGCCCGGATACCGGTCACGCGGATTGCCCTGGACAAGTCCTCGGACAAGCAATTCGATGCCGCCGTTATGCGCTCGGCCGCCGAACTCCTCGCCACCGCCGATGTGGACGTCATCGCCTGGAACGGCACCTCAGGCTCCTGGCTCGGCGCCGATCATGACCGCCAGCTCGTCGAGGAAATCACCAACGCCACGGGCATCCCGGCCACCACGTCCACCCTGGCGTACATGGAGGCGTTCAAGACCTTCGGCACCGAACGCATCGGGCTCTTCACTCCGTACACCGGGGACGTCAACGAACAGATCGTGGCGTCCTACCAACGTGACGGCATCAAGACCCTCGACCACCGGTTCCTGGGCCTGAGCGACAACGAGTCGTTCGCCCGCGTGGCAGATGACGAGATGCGTCCGGGATCGCTGGAGCTTGCGGCGTCCAGGCCGGACGCCATCATCTACCTCTGCACCAACCTCTACGGCGCCAACATCACCGCGGAAATTGAGGCCGAGACGGGCGTTCCCGTTCTGGACTCGGTGGCCGTCACGCTGTGGCATTGCCTCAAGATGGCGGGCGCCCCGGGGCTGGACCCGCGCTGGGGCAGGCTCCTCACCTCTGCCTGAGCCGGCGCTTCAGGCAGTCCCCGTCGGCTGCCGGGTCCCGGAGGACCTGGCAGCCGATTGTGACCGTCCGCCCGCCTTGACGTGCGGATCGTCACCCAGATAATCTCGAACTGCAAGAATGTTTTCTCACAATATGAAAACAACTGGCCCAGACATTCAAAGATGAAACGAGGTTGGACGTGGCTGCAGGAGAAGATACCTCCCATATCCTCAGCGGGTTGACAAACCAGCTGCCTGATCGTGATCCGGAAGAGACCGCCGAATGGCTGGAGTCCCTGGATGACCTGATTCAGGAACAGGGCACCGAGCGTGCCCAGTACATCATGCGCAGTCTGCTCCAGCGGGCCGGCGCACAGAGTGTGGGCGTTCCGATGGTCACCACCACGGACTACGTCAACACGATCCCGGTCGACCAGGAAGCCCCGTTCCCCGGCGACGAGGAGATCGAGCGGAAGTACCGGGCCTGGCTGCGCTGGAACGCCGCGGTCATGGTGCACCGGGCGCAGCGCGCGGATATCGGCGTCGGCGGCCACATCTCGACCTACGCGGGCGCGGCGACCCTCTACGAGGTCGGCTTCAACCACTTCTTCCGCGGCAAGGACCACCCCGGCGGCGGGGACCAGGTCTTCTTCCAGGGCCACGCCTCCCCCGGCATGTACGCGCGGGCCTTCATGGAAGGCCGGCTCTCCGAGGAGGACCTGGACGGCTTCCGGCAGGAGAAGTCCAAGGAAGGACATGCCCTCTCCTCCTACCCGCACCCGCGCCTCATGCCGGAGTTCTGGGAATTCCCCACCGTGTCCATGGGCATCGGCCCGATGAACGCGATCTACCAGGCGCAGTCCAACCGCTACCTGCAGAACCGCGGCATCAAGGACACCTCGGACCAGCAGGTCTGGGCGTTCCTGGGCGACGGCGAAATGGACGAGCCCGAGTCCCGCGGCCTGCTCCAGCTCGCCGCGAACGACAAGCTGGACAACCTCAACTTCGTCATCAACTGCAACCTCCAGCGCCTCGACGGACCGGTCCGCGGCAACGGCAAGATCATGCAGGAACTCGAGGCCTTCTTCCGCGGCGCCGGCTGGAACGTCATCAAGGTCGTCTGGGGCCGGGAGTGGGACACGCTCCTGGCCAAGGACGAGGACGGCTCGCTCGTCAAGATCATGAACGAGACCGTCGACGGCGACTACCAGACGTACAAGGCCGAATCCGGCGCGTTCGTCCGCGAGCACTTCTTCGGCCAGACCCCGCAGACCAAGGAAATGGTCCAGGACCTCACCGACGACGAGATCTGGAACCTCAAGCGCGGCGGCCACGACTACAACAAGGTCTACGCCGCGTACAAGGCCGCCACCGAGTTCAAGGGCAAACCCACCGTCATCCTGGCCCACACGGTCAAGGGCTACGGCCTGGGCACCCACTTCGAGGGCCGCAACGCGACCCACCAGATGAAGAAGCTCACCCTCGCGGACCTCAAGGCCTTCCGCGACCACCTGCGCATCCCGATCACCGACGAACAGCTCGAAGCCGACCTCTACCGGCCGCCGTACTACCACCCCGGCATGGACTCCCCGGAGATCCAGTACCTGATGGGCCGCCGGAAGGAACTCGGCGGCTTCGTCCCCGAGCGCCGGCCGGACCACGCTCCGGTGGAGCTGCCAGACCCCAAAACCTATGAGGTGGCCAAGCGCGGTTCCGGGAAGCAGCAGGCAGCCACCACCATGACTTTCGTGCGCCTGCTCAAGGACCTGCTCCGGGATAAGAAGTTCGGACACCGCATTGTCCCGATCGTTCCGGATGAATCCCGCACCTTCGGGATGGACGCGTTCTTCCCCTCGGCGAAGATCTACAACCCGGACGGCCAGGGCTATCTCTCCGTGGACCGGGACCTGGTCCTCGCCTATAAGGAATCGGCGCAGGGTCAACTGATCCACCCGGGCATCAATGAGGCCGGAGCGGTAGCGGCCTTCACCGCCGCGGGCACCTCCTACGCCACGCACGGCGAACCGCTGATCCCGATCTACGTCTTCTACTCCATGTTCGGGTTCCAGCGCACCGGCGATTCCTTCTGGGCCGCGGCGGACCAGATGACCCGCGGCTTCATCATCGGCGCCACCGCCGGCCGCACCACACTGACCGGCGAAGGCCTGCAGCACGCCGACGGCCACTCGCCCATCCTGGCCTCCACCAACCCGGCCGTCCTCACCTACGACCCGGCGTTTGGGTACGAGATCGGCCACATCATCCGGGACGGCCTGGAGCGGATGTACGGCCCGGACTCCACCGACCGGAACCTGATGTACTACCTCACGGTCTACAACGAGCCGATCTTCCAGCCGGCCGAACCTGAGAACCTCGACGTCAACGGTGTGCTGAAAGGCATCTACCGGGTGTCGGCGTCGGACATTGAAGGGCCCAAGAGCCAGATCCTGGCCTCCGGCGTCTCCGTCCCCTGGGCCCTCGATGCCCAGCGGATCCTCGCCGAGGACTGGGGCGTCTCCGCCGACGTCTGGTCCGTGACGTCCTGGAACGAACTGCGCCGCGACGGGCTCGCCGCAGAGGAGGACGCCTTCCTGAACCCGGGCCAGCCCGCCCGCGTGCCCTTCGTCACCCAGCAGCTCTCCGCCGCGACCGGTCCGATCGTGGCAGTCACCGACTACATGAAGGCCGTGCCGGACCAGATCCGCCAGTTCCTCCCGCACCAGTTCGCCTCGCTCGGCGCCGACGGCTTCGGCTTCTCCGACACCCGCGCCGCGGCCCGCCGCTTCTTCAAGAACGACACCCACTCGATTGTGGTGAAGACCCTTCAGCTGCTGGCCTCGCGCGGAGAGGTGGACGGCGGAGTGCCCGCCTACGCGATGGACCGCTACAAGCTCCTGGACGTCAATGCCGGGACCACCGGCGGCGCGGGAGGCGACTCCTGACCGGCGCGATACGGGAGCATGACGCACGACGGCGGTGCTCCTTGCTGCCGGCGCCGGGGCGCGGCTGGGGCTCGGGCCCAAGGCCTTGCTCCGGTTCCACGGCCGCACACTCGTTGAAGTGCTGGCAGACGTGCTGCTCGCGGGCGGCTGCCGGGAAGTCGTGACGGTGCCCGGCGCGGACGCGGCAACGGTCCGCGCCAGGGCAACGGGCGACGCCGGAGCGCGCTTTTCCTCCGGGCCCACCCGGGACCGATCGTCTTCGTGGACTGCAGCGACCTCTCCGGCGGCGAGGACCTCGACTCCCCCGAACAGCTGCACCTCCTCGATTAGGGTCAAGCTCAGCCGCCCCGCCGGTTCGCCCGCGTCCGGGGCCGCGGCCTAATGCTCCAGGCCGGGGGCCAACAGCTCCTGCAGGCCGGGCTTGAACCCGGCCCTGCCGCCGTGAGCGGGATGCCTGATTTTCGGCGCCGCCAGGCCGGTTCTCTGCAGGCTCCGGTGCGCCACGTTTTCCACCGCCACCACCGTCCGGATATCGAAGAGTTCCCGGAGGCCCTGCCAAAACGGAACTCCGACGGCGGTCTCCGTGAGGGTGGGTGTCCGGTTGGAGAGCGGACGCCCGGGGGCATGGGTGTGGAAGGGGCAGGCGTTCCACAGCAGCGGCAGGAAGTCAAGCTCCGCCAGGACCTGCCACATCACGGTGGCCGTCGGTTCCGACGCTCTATGTCTTCGGACCCGGGCGGAAGCACGTAGCCCTTCCCCGGCCCGAACAACCCAAACTCGTTGGCGGGGCCTTCGAGAATGGAGCGGTTGGTGAAGGGAATCCCGGTGATGCCCATGCCCCGGAAACCGGGCGCTTCGCCGAGCAGCAGCACCTTCGGGCGCCAGTCCAGCATTTCCTGCGGATAGAGCTCCAGGTTCCGGCGGCGCTGGGCATTTCCGGCAACGGCAGAATCAAAGAAGTTGTGGCACCCGGCCCGGTCTCCACGGACGCCAGCCGATCGACGAAGGCCCGGATCGCTGGATCGGCCATTCAGGGCGCTCCTTCCAGCATCCGGTGTGTGCCTGAAATCGTGGCCGGGTGCCCTGCCAAAGAGCATGTCCACCCTCCCCAGTGGGAGGGTGGACACGAAAGCCGCTCGACGCCGTCGGGAACCGTTAGGTCCGGCTCACGGGGTGGCCGGTGCGGGGGCAGCAGCCAGCGGCCAGCCGATGACCGTCTTGGGGCGCGGGGTGGCATAGGTCCGGACCTTTGAGGTGCTCAGCCGCAGCCGGACCAGCGCTTCAGCGATGGTGACGGCAGCCGCCACACCGTCCACCACGGGGACGCCGGCACGCTTCCGGATCTCCTCGTCCAGACCGGCCATGCCGCCGCACCCAAGGACAATGACTTCCGCCTTGTCCTCGCGGACAGCCAGCAGCGCCTGTTCGATGATGGCTTCCACTGCGCGCTCCGGCTCCTCCTCCAGTTCCAGGACCGCCATTCCACTGGCCCGGACCGAGGCGCACCGGGCGTCGAGGCCGGCCAGCTTCAGCCGGTCCTCGATCAGCGGAACGGCACGGTCCAGGGTGGTGATCACGGAGTACTTGTGGCCCAGGAACATCGCGGTGCTCGCGGCCGCCTCGGTGATGTCCACCACCGGAACGTCGAGGAGCTCCTGGAGCCCTTCGCGGCCGTGCTCGCCATAGCCGGCCTGGATCACTGCATCGAACGGCTCCGGATAGGACAGGACCTTGTCCATAACGGCGATCGCCGCGAGGTAACTTTCAAAGCTTCCCTCGCAGGAGTCCGCGCCGAAGCGCGGAGTGAGTCCCACGATCTCCGTATCCGGAAGCGCAACCTGGCGTGCCTGCGCGGCAATGGAGTCGGTCATGGACTGCGTGGTGTTGACGTTGGCTACAAGGATGCGCATGGTGCTTTCCCCTTTCGGGACACGTATTTCGGGACGGGTATTTCGGGACGGGTAGGTCAGTGCGTGCTGACGACGGCGATTGCCTCGCCGTCGACGTCGTCGAGCCGCTGGGACCGGTCCGAGACGGCGTAGTAGACCACCGCGGCGATGCCGGCCGCGACGAACCACGCGAACGGGGCGGCGGATTCCAGCGCCGGAACAAAGGCGATCAGCAGCGCGACGCAGGCGGCAGGCACCATGGCGATGATCGCCCGGGGGTTGACGCCCTTCTTGTAGTAGTAGGCTCCCGCCGGGTCCTCGGTGTAGAGCTCAATCACGTTGACCTTGCCGCGGCGCAGCAGCCAGTAATCGGCCATCACGACGCCGAACAGCGGGCCGAGCAGCGCTCCGAGTCCACCCAGGAAGTACACGATCACCAGCGGGTTGTTGTACAGGTTCCACGGCAGGATGATGAGGCCGATCGTGCCGCTGACCCAGGCCGCCTTGCGGAAATTCAGGTGCTTCGGGAAGAGGTTGGTCAGGGCATAGACGGGGGCCACAAAGTTGGCCATCAGGTTCACGGCGACGGTCAGGATCAACAGCGCAAGGCAGGCCAGGACAAGGAACAGCGTGTTCGGGATGGTCTGGACAATATCCGACGGGCTCTGGATGACCGTGCCGTTGATCTTGAACTGGCCACCGGCCATCACCACCACGATCGCGCCGAAGAGGAGCATGTTGATGGGGATGCCCCAGAAGTTGCCGCGCACCACGGCCTTCTTGGAAACAGCGGACCGGGTGAAGTCACAGAAGTTCAACACGAACGTTCCGTAAATGGCCACCCACAGCGCACCGCCGGCAAAGATGGTGCGCCACATTTCGGCGCCTTCGAGGGCGTTGTCCGCGGCCCAGGCGATGGAGCCCCCGGCTTCCACGAAGATCCAGATGGCGATTGCCGCCATGGTCACCAGGATGATGGGCCCGGCGAAGGCCTCGTACTTGCGGATCATTTCCATGCCGAAACTGACGATGACCAGCTGCACGATCCACAGGGACACGAACGAGGCCCAGCCCAACGTGGAGAGGCCGAGGATGGAGTCGGCGTCCAGCTCCCGCAGCGAGGGAACCATGGCCACGAGCATGACGCGGAGCACAACCGACGCCAGGTAGGTCTGGATGCCGAACCATGCCACGGCCACTGCCCCGCGCAGGAGGCTGGCGATCTGGGCTCCCCTGATGCCGAAGCTGATCCGGCTCATGACAGGGAACGGGACGCCGGTCTTTACGCCCATGAAGCCGGAGAGGCTGAGAAGCGCAAACAGGAGGACGGCTCCGACTCCCAGGGCGAGAAGGATCTGCCAGCCGCCCAGCCCGAGGGCGAAGAGTCCGATGGCAAAGGCGTAGTTTCCGAGGCTGTGGACGTCGTTGGCCCAGAGGGTGAAAATGCTGTAACTGGTCCAGCGGCGACCTTCCCGCCTCGTCGGGGCAAGGTCGATGTTGTAAAGGGTGGGGCTGATCGTTCGGCCGGAGGCGGCGCTGGCTGCATCGCAAAGCGCGTCCACACCCATGGAGGGGTGGGCTGCTTTGGTCAAGTCAACTGCGGTCTCGGTAGCCGGGTCGACCTCGGTCAACGGGGTCATCTGCATCGTGATCTCGCTTCTTGAAGATGTCTTCCATGCATTCCGCATTGGGATCCATGCCGGAAACTACCGGCAGGAGCGTCATTGCATTTATTCCACAATGCGGAAGATGGATATCGAGTAGTGAAATCACGGTATGACCTGGGTCACGCCTCAGTCAAGGATCGCCGGATCACGGCCTGTCACAAACGGTTGGGTCGACCCCCAGGCAGCCCGTTGTCTGCCCCACAAAGAATCCCTGCCGGGACAGCAGCACCTTAGCGGGAGCGGACCAGCCCTGCTTCCTTCAGGCCCAGATAGATCTTGTCCCGGGCGATCGGCAGCTCCGCGAACCGGACCCCCGTGGCGTTGCGGATGGCGTTGGCCAGTGCCGGCGCCACCGGATTGAACGGGCTTTCGCTCATGGACTTCGCACCCAGCGGGCCCAGTTTGTCGCTGGTATCGGCGAAGTACACCTCGCTGCGCGGCACGTCCGCGAAGGACGGGATGTGGTACTGCCGGAGGATGTCCGTGGTGACCCGTCCGCCGTCGTCCACCCTGACCTCCTCATACAGCGCGGCGCCCAGCGCCTGCGCGATGCCGCCTTCGATCTGCCCGCGGCACTGCCGCGGGTTGACCACCACCCCGGCGTCGGCAGCCTGGACGCTCTGCAGGATCCGCAGCTCGCCCGTCCCGGTGTTCACGGCCACCCGGAAACCGTGGACGTTGAACGCCACCGAACGCGGCGTCCCGCCCCAGCGCCCTTCGGCGGCGAGTTCGACGCCGGCGCGGGCGGCGGCGTCATGGATTTCGGTCAGCGGCACCCTGGTCCCCTCGCAGAGGACCGCGTCGCCGTCCAGCGTGCAGCCGGAAGCCTGGATCTTGCGGACGCCGGCGGCGAACGCCCGGATCCGCACCGCAAGTTCCTCGGCGGCAGCGAGTGTGGCCTTACCGGCCACCACGGTACCGGCGGAGCCGAAGGCTCCGGTATCGTGCTCGACCAGATCCGTGTCCGACTGCCGGACACGGATCCGGCCGGCCGTCGTGGCCAGGGCCGTCGCCGCGAGCTGGGCGTGCACCGTGGTGGTGCCGTTGCCGAATTCGGCGGTCCCGACGTCGGCCGCATACGTGCCGTCCGGCAGGAGCCGGAGCTTCGAATGGGCGAAATGACCTCGCGGCGGGACGGTGTCGATCATGGACAGCGCCGAGCCCTCCCCGGTGACCCAGTCCGGGCCAAGGTCGTCCAGACCTGCCGCGCGGTAGCGTTCGCGGCCCCGGTCCAGGGCGTCCGCGACGAGCCGCAGGCACTGGTCCAGCCCGTAGCTGCCGTAGTGCACGTCCTCCTCGGGTTCCGGATGCGTGGACAGCATGTCATCGCCTTCGCGGACCATGTTGCGGCGCCGGAACTCCATCGGGTCAAGGCCGAGTCCGGCAGCCAGCTCATCGATGGCTGACTCGATGGCAAAGATCATCTGACTCAGCCCGTAGCCACGGAAGGCCCCGGACGGCACAGTGTTGGTGTAGACGGCATGGGCGTCCACCTTTTTGTTGGCACATTTATACACACTCAGGGATTCGCCGCAGCCGTGGAACATCACTCCCACAGCGTGGTTGCCGTAGGCGCCGGTGTTGGTCAGCACGTCCAGCTGCAGGGCAGTGAGCCGGCCGTCCCGGCTGGCACCGGCCTTGAGCCGGATGGTGAACGGATGCCGCGTGGTGGCCGCCGTGAACTGTTCGGTCCGGGTGAACTCCAGCTGCACGGGACGGCGCAGTTTCAACGCGGCGAGCGCCACGATGTCCTCTGTGAGCACCTCCTGTTTGCCGCCGAAGCCGCCGCCAACCCTGCCGGCCACAACGTGGACCTGGTTCTCGGACAGCCCAAAAACCCTGCACAGCGTCCGGCGGACCAGGAACGGCACCTGGCTGGAGGTACGGACCTGCAGCCGGCCGTCGTCGTCGATCGACGCGATGGAGGCGTGCGTCTCCAGCGCCACATGCTGCACGCGCTGGGTACGGTACGTCTGCTCGTGGACGAAATCCGACCCGGCAAAGCCGGCGGCCACGTCCCCCAGCTCGGAATGCAGCTCCGCCACGACGTTCCGCTCCGGCCGGCCGATGCGCGCCATTGCCGCATCCTTGTCCCCGTGAATGGCCGGGGCTCCGGGCCGCAGGGCCTCTTCCGGCGTGAAGACGGCGTCCAGCACCTCGTACTCAACGGCCAGCGCGCGGACGCCGGCTTCCGCTGCGCTCACGGATTGGGCGACGACGGCGGCAACCCGCTGTCCGATGAACCGCACCACGTTATCCAGCACGCGGGTATCGTCCGGGTCGTCCGTGTAGAGCTCGTGCTGGGCCGTGGAGAAGAGCTGAGCCGGGGCATCCTCGTGGGTGAAGACGGCTTCCACTCCGGGAATCTGCAGGGCAGCCGTTGCGTCGATGGAGACCACCCGGGCGTGGGCGTGCGGCGAGCGCAGCAGCTTCAGATGAAGAAGCCCGGGGAGCTCGTCCGCGGGAACGTCGAGCGTGTAGCGCGCCGTGCCGGTGACGATCGCCCGGCTGGCGGGAGCCTGGACGTCGTCGCCGAGCTGGCCGGGACGCGGATCGGGCTGCCCACCACCCACGATCCTGGATCCCGGCCCCCTGGGGTCCGGGTGGCTGGAATCGCCGTGCCCTTCACGACCGCAGACGGAGTCCCCGCAGACGGCGTCCTCGATAGCCCGGTAGCCGGTGCAGCGGCACAGGTTCCCCTTGAGGTTCCGCGGCAGGTTCGCCATCTGTTCGTCATCGAAGGTGGCCACCGTCATCACCATGCCCGCGGTGCAGAAACCGCACTGGAAGCCTTGCCGGTCCAGGAACTGCTGCTGCATCGGATGGAGGTCGGCACCGGCGGCTGCTTCAGTGTTGGCCAGTCCCTCCACGGTGGTGACGGCATGGCCTTCCGCCCGGACGGCCGGATAGATGCAGCTGTGCACAGGGGTGCCGTCCACGTGGACGGTGCACGCCCCGCAGTCGCCGCCGTCGCAGCCCTTTTTGACGCCGAAGTTGCCCTGCTCCCGCAGGAACGTGCGCAGGCATTGGCCCGGGCGGGGTTCGGCCTGGGCCGGGGCGCCGTTGATTTCGATGGCCATGCTCAGGCCCTTTCCTTCGGGGATGCGGCCGGGGACGCATTCAGGGTCGGATTCACAAACGAATTCAGGGCAGGAGCCTGAGGGATTGATGCCTGCGGAGGCCAGAAGTCGCCGGAAACGTGCAGAGGCGTGTCGCCGGCCGGGGCTGAAAGTTCGGCGCGGATTTCTTCGGCCAGCCGGTACGTCATGTCCCGCCGCCAGGCAGGGAGCCCGTGGATGTCGTCGTGATAGAGCGCCTCCGGGATCGCGGTATCGAGGGCAGAGGCCAATGCGGCGGCGTCCGGTTGCGCATCGAACCGCAGCTGAATCGGCCGCTTGGTCGCTGCGGTGACGGTGAGCGTCAGGTTTCCGTCGGCGTCGAGCCTTCCGATCAGCAGCACCCCGGACCGTCCCAGGTTGCTGAGGGAGAGCCGGCGGAACGCCGCCCGCGAGGCGAGGGCCGACGCCGGAAGGTGCACGCTGCGCAGCAGCTCGCCGGGAGCCAGTGCGTTCCGCCCGTCCCCCGTCACGAACTCCGTCACCGGAACAGTGCGGCTGGCGCCGCCCGGGCCCAGGACGGTGGCCCGGCCGTCCAGCGCGGCGCACAGTGAAATCATGGGTCCGGCGGGCAGTGCGGTGCAGAGGTTGCCGCCGACGGTGGACATGTTCCAGACCTTGAAGGAGGCCACGAACGAGTCGCAGCAGGGGCGGATGAGGGCAAGGGCGGGCCAGGATCCGGTGTAAATCCCTAGCCCGGGATCATCCGGGAGTGCATACAGTTCCGCGACGGTGCACGTTGCCGCGAGCTCGAGGCCCTCCCCGGTGACCGTGACGGCAGGCCATCCGGTGGAGCCCAGGTCCAGCAGGCGCTTCAGCGGTTGCTGGCCGAACGCGTAGCTGCCGTAGGAGAACAGGACCGTGCCGCCGGCGAGCCAGGCATCGCCGTCGCGCCATTCGGCCGGGTCCGCGGTGGGGACAACGGCCTCAATGGTGTTCATGTCCATGCGATCTCCTGATGTGCTGTTTCTGAGTGCCCGGCTTCTGAGTGCCCGGCTTCTGAGTGCCCGGCTTCTTTGCGCTTGGCTTCTTTGTGCTTGGCAGCGGTGCTGCGTCCGGCGGAGCGGTGGATGGGGCCGCTCCCGTCTTTCAGCGGAGCGCAGGCGGCGGAAGGTGAACCGCCGGCCCTCTGGTTGCGGCCGGCTATCAGCTCGGCCGTGATGGAGACGGCGACTTCAGCGGGGGTGACGGCTCCGAGATCAAGGCCGATCGGCGAATGCAGCCGTGCCAGCCGCTCCGGCACAACCCCCGCTTCGAGCAGCGAGTCGACCCGCTGGCGGTGGCTCCGCCGGGATCCCATGGCCCCCACGTACGCCAGCTCCAGGCCGAGGGCGGTCCTGAGCAAGGGGACGTCGAACTTGGGGTCGTGGGTGAGGACGCATACCACGGATCTGCCGTCCACCCGGCCGGCCGCAGCTTCGGCGGCAAGGTAGCGGTGTGGCCAGTCGGTGACCACCTCGTCTGCCACACTGAACCGCTGCTGCGCCGCGAAGGCTGGCCGGGCATCGCACAGGGTCACGCGGTAGCCCAACAGCTTCGCGGCGGGAAGCAACGCGGCGCCGAAGTCGTTGGCGCCGAAAACCAGCAGGCGCGCAGGCGGCAGACGGCTTTCCACCAGTAACGTGACGGGCTCGGTGTGCGGCAGGGTGAACACCGGGGCCACCGCATCCGGCTCCCCCATGCCAACTACCCGGCTGGCGCAACCATCCGCAGGCGCCAGCCACACCAGGCCCGTGTCCCCTCCCCGCAGGAGGGGTTCAAGCTGAGCCGCTGCAGCCAACATTGCGGAAGCGTCGCCGTGCACGCTGAGTCCCAGCAGCGCCGCGAGTTCGGTGGAGTGCGCCGCGGAAAAGGCGGCCGGATCGGGAACTACCATGGCGCCTCCGCCGTGCGCATCCACCCTCCGGATCAGCGCCAGCGCGCCGTCAGCGTTGGCCGGGAAACCCCGGAGCGCCCCCAGCTGCAGGGCGCCGGAGCGGGACCCGAGTGGCTGGATGTGCACAACAAGCTCTCCCCCGCAGGTGAGTCCGACGGCGAATGCGTCCTCGGCGCTGTACCCGAAAGTTTCAAGGCGCGAACCGCCGTCGCGCATGGCTTCCAGCGCCGCCCCCACCACGGCGCCTTCAACACAGCCGCCGGACAAGCTGCCCAGCACCTCGCCGGATTCGGACACCACCATGGACGTGCCCAACGGCCGCGGCACGGACCCGCTCGCCGAAACGATGGTGGCCACGGCGCACTGCTGCCCGGAATCCGCGGGGCGCCATTCGTTCAGTGAAGGCATCAGGTCCAGCATGGCGGCACAGCCCTTTCCCGCGGGGTCCTGTCCCTGGTTTCAGGGAGGCAGTCCTTCTGACTCTTCAGCCGGATTTCCAGGTCCGGGCCGAGTGCTCTCGTGCCCATATTCTCGTTCCTATCGTGAGCAGTGGGAAGCATCAGCAGGGGTGGCACCTGCGTCAATTTGGTTTCCTGTGTCAATTTCGTTTCAGCGTGATGGACGCGGGCAGGCTTCACGCTCCTGCCCGCGTCCTAAGCGGATCCGGCCGCCGGCCGCCGCACGCCGGGCCCGCACTCCGTCCCGGAGAACCGGGCTAACCGCCCAGCAGCAGGCTGATCGGTCCGCGCGCGAAGTACACCAGGAAACCCACGCTCACCACCCACATCAGCGGATGGATCTTCTTGGCCTTGCCGGACGCTGCCCCGATGATGGACCAGGAGACAAAGCCGACGCCGATGCCGTTGGCGATCGAGTAGCTCAGCGGCATCGTGACGATGGTCAGGAATGCCGGCAGGGCTACGGCGAACTTGGTGAACTTGATCTCGCGGATCTGTGCCATCATCATGGCGCCCACCACCACCAGGGCGGCGGCGGCCACTTCCAGCGGGACCACGCTGGTGAGCGGGGTAAGGAACATGGAGCCAAGGAACAGGACACCGGTGACCACGGAGGCCAGCCCGGTGCGGGCACCTTCGCCGATGCCCGCCGCGGAATCGATATATACGGTGTTCGAGGATCCCGAGGTGGCCCCGCCGGCAATTGCACCGAAGCCCTCAACGATGAAGGCGGATTTCAGCCGCGGGAAGGTGCCGTCCTTGTGCGCCAGGCCGGCGCTCTTGGCGAGGCCGGTCATGGTACCCATGGCGTCGAAGAAGTTCGTGAACACCAGTGTGAACACCAGCATGGTTGCCGCGAGTCCGCCGATCCGGCCGAAGGCGCCGAACATGTCGAACTGACCCACGAGGCCCAGATCCGGTGCGGAGACCAGCTGGCCCGACAGCACGGGCGTGTTCAGGTGCCAGCCGCCGGGGTTGGTGGCGCTCGAAGGACCGATGTGCAGGATGGCTTCCACAACAGCTGCCAGCACGGTGGTGGCTACGATGCCGATCAGCAGACCGCCCTGGACCTTGCGTGCCACGAGGATGCCCATGGCCAGCAGGCCCACAACAAAGACGAGGGTCGGGATCGACGTAATGGAGCCGTCATTGCCGAGCTGCACCGGCGGGCCGCCCTTGGTGGCACGGACGAAGCCGGAATCCACAAAGCCGATGAATGCGATAAACAGGCCGATGCCCACGGTGATGGCAGCCTTGAGTTCCTTGGGGACGGCCCGGAAAATCGCGGTCCGGGCTCCGGTGATGCCGAACAGGACGATCAGGATGCCGTTGACGACCACCAGGCCCATGGCCTCGGGCCACGTGACCTCGTGGATCACTGAGACCGCGAGGAAGGAGTTGATGCCCAGCCCCGCTGCCAGGCCGAACGGCAGATTGGCCACCAGCCCGAAAAGAATGGTCATCACACCGGCGGTGAGTCCGGTGACCGCGCCGACCTGCGCGGCCGACAGCCAGCCACCGGCCACATCGGTGGGGGCGTTGTCCGCGCTGAAGCCGCCCAGGATCAGCGGATTCAGGATGACGATGTAGGCCATGGTGAAGAACGTGACCAGGCCGCCGCGGAATTCGCGGGCAAGTGTTGAACCACGCTCGGTGATCTGGAAGAAGCGGTCAAGGAATGCGTTCGACGCCGGTGGCCGGGTGTTGCGGGCCTGTCGCTTGGCGTGGGCTGCGGCGTTGGGGGCCGGCGTCGTTGCCGGTTGCGGTCCTTCGTGGGACTGATCGAGGATTGTCATGTCAGCCGCCGGACCTAGTAGTCAATCCTGGAGTCGAGCGTGTTCCAGGTGTTGAACGGTTCCAGTACTGCGGGGGCCTGGGGATCACCCAGCTCCAGCTTGGACACCGGCATCAGGACATCCCGGTTCTCGTTCTCGAAGTACTCGTAGAAGACGGCGTCGTCGAAGCCTACCGAAGCGGCGTCGTGCCGGTCTGCGGCGAAAACCACGCGGTCAATGCGGGCCCAGAGCGCGGAAGCAAGGCACATGGGGCATGGCTCGCAGCTGCTGTAGAGGGTGGATCCGCGCAGGTCGAACGTTGCGAGTTCGGCGCAGGCCCGCCGGATGGCCGTGACCTCGGCGTGGGCCGTGGGATCGTTCGTAGCGGTGACGCGGTTGACGCCGTCGAACGCTTGACCGTCCGCGGTGACAACGACGGCGCCGAACGGCCCGCCGCTGTTCAGGACGTTGGCCGTGGCCAACTGGATGGATCTGGCCAGAAACTGTTCGGCCGTGACGGTGCTGCTCATGATGCGACTCCCTTTGCTGGGAAGCCGGTATACCGAGGTGAGACGGAAGGGCCAGATGCGACGGTTACCAGGCTTCAGCATGTGCTTTTGAAGGTTAAGTTGCGCCTGGTAGATAGCTTCCCCGGAGTCCGGGTGCCCGCCTTTGGCAAGATCGAGACTAGCACCGGGATGTGGCGCGCGCCATAGTTTTCTGGAATTTTAATTCCGCAGTATGAAATCTGATTTTCCGCATGGTCGCATTCCGCGGGCGTTGACGGGCATTTGCCGGCTACCTTACGCTGATCCCGGGCCGCCGCTGTTCGCAGTGCCGGCCAACCTGGATCAGCAGACAGGGCCTCACTGAGCTGGAACATTTGCCACCGGGTCACACCGGAACGAGCAGACCCGGAACCATCAGACAAGGAACCAGACATGGCCCCCACTCATCCGCATCGCTCCGCAACCCGACTGTGGATCAGAAATCCACAGGCGGCCTTCACCGCGAATGGCCTCGACGCCTCGGGCGGCATCGTGGTCAGCGGCGGCAAAATAGCGGAGGTGCTGGCCGCCGGACAGCGGCCTTCCGCACCCTGTGAGAAGACGTTCGACGCCGGAAATCACGTCCTGCTCCCCGGCCTGATCAACACCCACCACCACTTTTACCAGACGCTCACCCGGGCCTGGGGGCCGGTGGCCAACGCGCCGCTCTTCCCCTGGCTGCAGAACCTGTACCCCGTGTGGGCCAGGCTCACGCCGCGCGGTCTCGAGCTGGCCACCACGGTGGCCCTGGCCGAACTTCTATTGTCCGGCTGCACCACCGCCGCTGATCACCACTACCTCTTCCCGGACGGCATGGAAGATGCCATCGACATCGAGGTGGAGGCGGTCCGCAGACTGGGAATGCGGGCAACACTCACCCGCGGTTCCATGACCCTGGGAGAGGACGACGGCGGCCTGCCGCCGCAGTCCACAGTGCAGGCGCCTGAGGTGATTCTGGCGGACAGCGAGAGGCTGATCGGCGAATACCACGAGCGCGGCGACGGGGCCACGATCCAGATTGCACTGGCCCCGTGCTCGCCTTTTTCCGTGACCAAGGAGATCATGGCCGAGAGCGCTTTGATGGCAGGGCGTCTGGACGTCAGGCTGCACACCCACCTCGCCGAGACCCTGGACGAGGAAGATTTCTGCCGGGAAATGTTCGGGCTGCGCACCGTGGACTATCTGGAGAGCGTCGGCTGGCTGACGGACCGGACCTGGCTGGGCCACGGCATTCACTTCAGCGATGACGAGATCGCCCGGCTGGGAGCCGCCGGCACCGCCGTCGCACATTGCCCCACCTCAAACATGCGGCTGGGATCCGGCACCGCGCGGATCCTGGAGCTGGAGGATGCAGGCGTGCCGGTGGGGCTGGGAGTGGACGGATCGGCGTCGAACGATGCCTCCAACATGATCCTCGAGGCACGGCAGGCGCTGTACCTGCAGCGGCTGCGCTACGGGGCGCAGGTCCCGGTGGAGCGGGCGCTGGGCTGGGCAACACGCGGCTCCGCCGCCGTGCTGGGCCGGCCAGATCTTGGCCAGCTGGCACCGGGGATGCAGGCGGATCTGGCCCTGTTCAAACTCGATGACTTGCGGTTCTCCGGAAGCCACGATCCCATTGCTGCGCTGCTCCTGTGCGCTGCCGACCGCGCCGACCGGGTCATGGTGGGCGGGGCGTGGCGCGTCGTGGATGGCCAGATCCCGGGCCTCGATGTTGCCGGGCTGATCGCGGAACACTCGGCCGCGGCCAGGAAACTGATCTCCGGGTAACCAAAGCAACGCGGTGTCACTTTGAGCCCAACCCGGTGGGATGGGCTCAAAGTGACCCCGCGCCGCTCCGGTGTCGCGCCAGGGGTCACGCCAGGAAGGGGTGCGCCCTAGGAACGCAGCCGGCCCACAAGCGGGAGGCGGTGCATCCAGCGCGAGAACGGACCGGGGCCATGCCCGCGGTCGGCCGGGATGAAGAAGTCCGGGTCCGTCCCGCCGCCGATGGGGAGGTAGAACTCCTGGGCTGGTGCTGCGGCTCGGGCCGGCGTGACATGTTCCTGCTCCTGCGGGGTCATCTGATCCTCCTCATCTGGACTTTCGCGGGTACTTCAAATTTTCGGAGTGAATCTTTTCGCAGTGTATATTTTCGCTATGCGGAAAAGAAATATTGTTGTGTGGAAATCATAGTTCGCCTGTGCTGGCGTCGTCAAGGGTCTGTTCTGGAGCGGGCGCCGGCACAGGCTCCGCGTCAGTCACAATCGGATTTTTCAGAAATGTGATGTACACCACCGGATTCCCGCGCTACGCTTTAACACAACTCGTGGCGCAGGTCACGTAACCTGGGAGCAGCAGGCAGGGTCGTAATGAGCTGGCGTCAATCGACGTCGGCTCATTTTTTGTTGGGTCGACGGTAAAAGAAAACGCACGCGGAACGCGTACGAAATTTCTATGTGGGAGTTTGATTCCACATACCGGAAGTTGGGAACCTACCATGAGCAACAAGATCGTCCTTGGACACAACCAGTACGGCAAAGCGGAGGTCCGCGTCGTCAAGATCACCCGCGACACGGAGCGCCACGAGATCGAAGACCTGAACGTCACCTCGCAGCTGCGCGGCGATTTCGCCGCCGCCCACCTCGAAGGCGATAACGCCCACGTGGTGGCCACGGACACCCAGAAGAACACCGTCTACGCCTTCGCCCGGGAAGGTATCGGGTCTCCCGAAGCCTTCCTGCTGCGTCTCGGCGAGCACTTCACGTCCAGCTTTGACTGGGTGACCGGCGGCCGCTGGGAAGCCGAGTCCTATAGCTGGGACCGGATCCAGGCCCACGGCAGCGCGCACAATCACTCGTTCGTCCGCAGCGGCCAGGAAGTCCGCACCGCGGTGGTGGTCCGGGACGGCGCAGCCACCCACGTCATCTCCGGGCTGACCGACCTTACTGTCCTGAAGTCCACCCAGTCCGGCTTCGTGGGCTACCCCAAGGACAAGTACACCACTCTCCCGGAGACCACGGACCGCATCCTGGCCACCGACGTCACGGCGCGCTGGCGCTTCAACGCCGGCACTGACTTCAGCTCGCTGGACTTCAACAAGAGCTACGAAGACGTCAAGGGCCTCCTGCTCGAAGGCTTCACAGAGAACTACTCCCACGCCCTGCAGCAGACCCTGTTCGACATGGGCACCAAGGTCCTCGAAGCACACACGGAGATCGACGAAATCAAGTTCTCCATGCCCAACAAGCATCACTTCCTGGTGGACCTCTCGCCGTTCGGCCTCGACAACCCGAACGAGGTCTTCTTCGCTGCCGACCGCCCCTATGGCCTGATCGAGGCCACCGTCCAGCGTGATGACGCCACCCCGGCGGACATCGCCTGGAGCGGCATCGCCGGTTTCTGCTAGACCGCCGCATCCTCGAATAAATCAACACGCAACACCCCGGAGTTGCTGCACCCACAGGCGCAGCAACTCCGGGGCACCCTCAAAGTACCCAAAAGCCTCAAATTGTTAGCCAGACATTGTTAGCCAGACGAAGGCGTCTGCCATGAACCAAGAAAGTCTGCCATGAACATTAAGAAAAAATCCCGCACTTCGGAAGCCAGGGCAAGCCGCCAGCCCTCTACCCGCCCCGAGGACAAGCGACTCTCGATCGGAAGCACGTTCGCCTACGGGTTCCAGCACGTCCTGACCATGTACGGCGGCATCATCGCCCCGCCGCTCATCATCGGGGCCGCTGCAGGAATGAAGCCCCAGGACATCGGCCTGCTGATCGCCGCGTGTCTGTTCGTCGGCGGCCTCGCCACGATCCTGCAGACCATCGGCATCCCGTTCTTCGGATCGCAGCTCCCGCTGGTCCAGGGCGTCTCGTTCGCCGGGGTCTCCACCATGGTGGCGATCGTCAACGGCGGCGGAGGCATCCAGGCGGTCTTCGGATCGGTCATGGTGGCATCGCTGATCGGGCTGGCCATCACGCCGCTCTTCTCCAAGATCATCAGGTTCTTCCCGCCGGTGGTCACCGGAACGGTCATCACCACCATCGGCCTGACCCTCATGCCCGTCGCGGCCAACTGGGCCATGGGCGGCAACGCGAAGGCGCCCAACTACGGGAGCATGGCCAACATCGGCCTGGCCGCAGCCACGTTTGTGGTGGTTCTGCTGCTCAGCAAGGTCGGCAACGCCGCAATCTCGCGCCTGTCCATCCTGCTCGCCATGGTGGTTGGCACCGTCATCGCCCTCGTCGCCGGCATGGCAGACTTCTCCAAAGTGGGCCAGGGAGACATCCTGGCCTTCCCCACTCCTTTCGCGTTCGGCATGCCCACCTTTGAGATTGCCTCGATCATCTCCATGCTGATCGTCATCCTGGTCACGCTTACCGAGACCTCCGCTGACATCATCGCCGTCGGCGAGATCGTCGACACCAAGGTGGACTCCCGCCGCATCGGTGACGGCCTCCGCGCGGACATGCTCTCCAGTGCAATCTCCCCCATCTTCAACTCCTTCACCCAGAGCGCCTTCGCCCAGAACGTCGGGCTGGTGGCCATCACCGGGATCAAGAGCCGCTTCGTGGTCAGTGCCGGCGGCCTCATCCTGGTGGTCCTGGGCCTGCTGCCCGTGCTTGGCCGCGTTGTCGCAGCGGTGCCGACACCCGTCCTGGGCGGCGCCGGCGTCGTACTCTTTGGAACGGTGGCTGCCAGCGGCATCCGGACGCTGTCCAAGGTGGAATACCGCAACAACATGAACCTGATCATCGTGGCAGCGTCCATCGGCTTCGGCATGATTCCGATTGCCGCCCCGGCGTTCTACAACCAGTTCCCGGCCTGGTTCTCCACCATCTTCCACTCGGGCATCAGCTCGGCCGCTCTCATGGCGATCGTGCTGAACGTGCTCTTCAACCACTTCAAGGCGGGCAACTCGGACAACCAGTCGGTGTTCGTGGCCGGCACGGGCCGTGTTGTCAGCGAGACGGACATCGCCTGCCTCGCACACGGCGACCGCTTCGAGAACGGCAAGCTGATCGACGCCGACGGCAAGGAAGTGCCGCTCAAGGCAGCCATGGAGCACTGACGATGGACGGCCACTGACGCCGTCGTCGTCCCTTGGATCACAAAGGCGCCGGACCATGGGTCCGGCGCCTTTGTACTGCGGCGGGGCGCCGCCAATGTGTTTTCCACCGGTCCCGGCGTGAGACGGTTGTTTCATGAGGATCGATGAACGAATCGAACGGCACTATCCGGAGCTGGGGCCCCAGGAACAGAAGGCCGCCGACACCTTGCTGGATCGTCTGGGCGACCTGGCCGTGTACAACGCCGCCGAACTCGCCCAGCTGAGCGGCGTCTCCAAGGCCACCATGAGCAGGCTCTTCCGCCGCCTGGGATTCGCCGATTTCAACGAGGTCAAGGAACACACCAGGTCCTTGAGATCCAGCGGGGTGCCGCTCGCCACCCAGGATGCCGACGGCGGCCTGCCGCTGCACCTGGCAGTGGAGCAGCAGAACCTGCAGCGGCTCTTCGAGACGCTCGACGACGCGCGGCTTCGGAAGGCTACCCAGCAGCTGGCCGACGCCCGGAATGTCCTCCTGATCGGCTTCCGCAACAGCTTCCCCGTAGCTTTGCACCTCAGGCAACAACTCGTCCAGTGCCGTGCCGCGGTCAATCTGGCGCCCCAGCCAGGGCAAAGCGTGGGGGAAGAACTCGCGGGGCTGGGAGAAGGCGACGTCGTCGTCCTGCTTGGCTTCCGCCGTCGGCCCAACGGTTTCCATAACGTCCTCAAAGCCGCGACGGCCACCGGCGCAACCACAATCCTGATCGGCGATCCAAGCGCCCGTTGGCTCGCTGCAGGGGCCTCAACGTGGATTGAATGCCCGGTGGAGGGAAGTGCAGCGTTCGATAGCTACGCCTGCGCGATGAGCCTCATGAGTGTCCTGGCCAACGGGGTGCTCGCCGAGCGGGGCCGGCCGGGACGGGACCGCATCAGGAAAATCACGGGCGTCTTCGACGCACTGGGAGAGATCGAAGCCTAAGCCCCGAGTCAAATTCGAAACCCTGAACCAGAATTTCTCGCCGCCGAAAAAGTCTTGAAACACACGTTCCATTCATTTAGGGTCATGAAACGGCTGGACCGGCCGTGGACGCGAACCGAAGTGAGGAAAATCATGGGCGAGATTCAAGCCAGCGCCGTGAGGCAGACTGCCGTCGTCAGCACAGCCGTCGAACGTGATCCACGGCTGAGCAACGAGGACCTGGAACCGCTGAAGAACCAGCGTTGGAGTAGCTACAACCTGTTCGCCTTCTGGATGTCGGACGTGCACAGCATCGGCGGCTACGTCACGGCGGGCAGTCTTTTCGCCCTTGGCCTGGCCAGCTGGCAGGTGCTCGTGGCGCTGCTGGTGGGCATCGTGATCGTGCAGGTTTTCTGCAATCTCGTGGCCAAGCCCAGCCAGCAGACGGGCGTTCCGTATCCTGTGATCAACCGCGCAGTCTTCGGCGTCAAGGGCGCCAACATCCCCGCCATCATCCGCGGCCTGATTGCCGTCGCCTGGTACGGGGTGCAGACCTTCCTGGCCTCCGAAGCCCTCGTGATCGTGTTCCTCAAGTTCTTCCCGGCCATGGCGCCGCTCTACGACGTCCAGCAATACGGATTCCTGGGCCTGTCTGCGTTGGGCTGGATCTGCTACGGCATCCTCTGGGTGGCCCAGGCCGCGCTCTTCTGGAACGGCATGGAAAGCATCCGCAAGTTCATCGACTTCGCCGGCCCCGCCGTCTATGTTGTGATGCTTGTACTGGCCATCTACCTGGTCTCCAAGGCCGGCATCGGCAACATCAGCCTCAACCTGTCCGCCGGTGAACCACTCGACTTTGGTGCCTCCATCCCGGTCATGATCTCGGCGATCGCCCTTGTGGTGTCCTACTTCTCCGGCCCCATGCTCAACTTCGGCGACTTCGCCCGCTACGGCAAGAGCTTCAAGGCGGTCAAGAAGGGAAACCTGCTCGGCCTGCCAGTCAACTTCCTGTTCTTCTCCCTGCTGACCGTCATCACCGCGTCGGCCACCATCCCGGTGTTCGGGCACCTCATCACGGACCCGGTGAAGACGGTCCAGGAGATCGACTCGGTGTTCGCGGTGCTGCTGGGCGGGATGACCTTCGTCATCGCCACCGTGGGCATCAACATCGTGGCCAACTTCATCTCGCCGGCTTTCGATTTCTCCAACGTCAGCCCGCAGAAGATCAGCTGGCGCATGGGCGGCATGATCGCCGCCGTCGGCTCTGTCATCCTGACCCCGTGGAACTGGTACTCCAACAACGACGCCATCCACTACACCCTCGGAGTGCTGGGCGCCCTGATCGGCCCGCTGTTCGGCATCCTGATCGCCGGGTACTACCTTGTGGGCAAGCAGAAGGTGTGGGTGGAGGACATGTACACCATGAAGACCACCGGAAAGTACTGGTTCCGGAACGGCTACAACCCCAACGCGGTCAAGGCCGTGGCCATCAGCGGCGCCATCTCGATCGCTTCGGTCCTGATCCCCAAGGTGCTGCTGGATTCCGGCGCCACCGACGTAAACGCCACCTGGATCGGCAACTACAGCTGGTTCCTCGGCTGCGCGCTGGGTCTGGCGACCTTCTGGTACCTGGAGAAGAGCTCCCCGATGATCAACCTGGAACCGAACGGCGTCGAGGCCAACGACGGCACGCTGAGCCACTGATCTCACCGCCGAGCTGATCTCCCACCGAACCGGCAGTTGTTGCCCCTATTTCCGCGGAAAAAGGGGCAACAACTGCCAGCTCGCGCAGGGATAGGGCACTACTAGTTCTGGTTCAGCTCCGCGGAAATCGCCAGCGCTGCTGCGCGCAGCAGCGGCACAGCGCGGTCCGCGAAGGACTGGTCCACGCGGGACACCGGCCCGGACACGGAAATGGCCGAGGGTGTAGGTGCATTGGGAACCGCCATGGCGAAGCAGCGGACGCCGATCTCCTGCTCTTCCTCGTCAATGGAGTAGCCGCGTTCCCGGATCAGCTTCAGGTCAGCCAGGAGGGAGTCGATGTCGCCGATGCTCTTGGGCGTGGCGACGGGCATCCCGCTGCGGTTGACGATCCCGCGGACGGTCTCGTCGTCCAGCTGCGCCAGGATGGCTTTGCCGACGCCAGTGGCATGGGTGTGGGCGCGGCGCCCCACCTCGGTGAACATCCGCATGGAGTGCAGGGAGGGCACCTGCGCGACATAGATGACCATGTCCGAGTCCAGCACCGCCATGTTGGCGGTCTCCCCCAGCCGGTCCACCAGTGACTTGAGCTGCGGCCGGGCCAAGGCACCGAGCTGCTTGTTGGCGCCTTCGCCAAGCCGAATCAGCCGGGGTCCCAGAGCGTACCGGCGGTTGGGCAACTGGCGGATGTAGCCCAGCGTGACCAGGGTGCGCAGGAGCCGGTGGATGGTGGGTAGCGGCAGATCGGTCGACGACGACAGCTCGCTCAGCGTGACGTCTCCGCCGGCATCCGTGATGAGTTCCAGCAGTTCGAACACGCGCTCGACGGACTGCACGCCTCCCGAGGGCTTTTCAGCCATTCCGTTGTCTCCAATGACTCAGATTCCGACAACTCTTATCCACATCGTGAAAGAATTGCTTAGAACTCTCAAGATACAGCACAACTGGCCTGGGTGCGATGACCAGCGAGGGGTTGTGTTTCCACAACGTAGATAATAATATCCATAATACGAAAACATTCGGTTTGACCGAAGGCCCGGGGACGGGCCCTACCAGGAGGAATATTCAATGGCGAACCCGAGCCCCGGAAATTCGATCACTTTGCGCGTGGAGGCGCCGTCCAGCTTCTCCGCCACCAGCGAGCTTGCCGCTGCCGTGGGAGCTGCCGGCGCGGCGATCACCGCGCTGGACGTCACCGAGTCCCACCACGAAACCCTGGTTGTGGACGTCACCTGCAACACCACCGACGACGAGCACGCCGTCCGCGTCAAGGACGCCCTCAATGCGCTTGACGGCGTCAAGGTCCAGCACGTTTCGGACCGCACCTTCCTGATGCACCTTGGCGGCAAGCTTGAGGTGGTCCCCAAAGTAGCCCTGCGCAACCGCGACGACCTCTCCCGCGCCTACACTCCCGGCGTCGCCCGTGTCTGCATGGCCATCGCCGAGGACCCGGCAGCCGCCCGGAACCTGACCGTCAAGCGGAACACCATCGCCGTCGTCACCGACGGTTCAGCGGTCCTGGGCCTGGGCAACATCGGCCCGGCTGCCGCGCTTCCCGTGATGGAAGGCAAGGCTGCCCTGTTCAAGCAGTTCGCCAACGTCGATGCCTGGCCGGTCTGCCTTGATACGCAGGACACCGAGGAGATCATCATGATCGTCAAGGCACTGGCGCCCGTCTACGGCGGCGTGAACCTCGAGGACATTGCGGCCCCGCGCTGCTTCGAAATCGAGAACCGGCTCCGTGCGGAACTCGACATCCCGGTATTCCACGATGACCAGCACGGCACGGCGATCGTCACCCTCGCGGCCCTCGTCAATGCCCTGCGTGTGGTGGGCAAGAAGCTCTCCGAGGTCCGCATTGTGGTGTCCGGCGTGGGCGCGGCAGGCTCGGCCATCATCCAGCTGCTCAAGGCCCAGGGTGCACGGCACATCGTGGCCGCCGGCCGCTCCGGCGCCATCCACTCCGGCGAGGAATACACCGATGAGCACCGCAGCTGGATCGCCGCGAACACCAATGAAGAGGGTTTCTCCGGGACGCTGCACGAGGCGCTCAAGGGCGCAGACGTGTTTATCGGTGTCAGTGCCCCGAATGTGATCGGCGAGGAGCAGGTTGCCTCCATGGCAGACAAAGCGATTGTGTTTGCCATGGCCAACCCGACGCCGGAAATCGATCCGTCCATCGCGTCCAAGCACGCAGCGGTGGTGGCCACCGGCCGCAGCGACTTCCCGAACCAGATCAACAATGTGCTGGCGTTCCCGGGCTTCTTCCGCGGGCTCCTGGATGCCGGTGCATCCGACATCACGCCCGAGATGCTGGTGGCCGCTGCCGAGGCAATTGCCAACCGGGTAGGTGACGACGAGCTCAATGCCAGTTACATTATCCCCAGCGTCTTCGATCCGCATGTTGCAGCCGACGTCGCATCCGCAGTGGCTGCTGCAGCCCACGCGGCTACCGCTAGCGCGAGCGCAACGAACCCAGAGCCCGCAGTCGCCGCCCGCGCCACCGCCTGATCCGCAGCCAAGAAAAGGATTCAAAATGGCTATCACCGTCACAGACCCCCGGCCGATCGATCGTGCGGAGGAGATACTTACCCCCAAGGCACTGGCCTTTGTGGAGGAACTCCACAAGCGTTTCGCCGGCACCCGCAACGAGCTGCTGGCCGCCCGCGTCGTCAAACGCCAGCGGGCCGCCGATACCGGCAAGCTCGATTTCCTGCCGGAAACGCAGGACGTGCGCAACGGGGACTGGAAAGTTGCGCCGGCACCGGCAGCTTTGCAGGACCGCCGGGTCGAAATGACCGGCCCGGCCACTCCGGCCAAGATGGCCATCAACGCGCTGAACTCTGGCGCCAAGGTCTGGCTCGCCGACCTGGAGGATGCCAGCACCCCCACGTGGGCCAACGTCATCGACGCCCTCCTGAACCTTCGTGACGCCGCTACGGGCAGACTCAGCTACACCTCACCGGAAGGTAAGGAGTACACGCTCCGCACAGACGCTCCGCTGGCCGTTGTGGTGGCCCGTCCCCGCGGCTGGCACATGCCGGAAACCCACCTGCTGATCGACGGCGAACCCGCCGTAGGGGCGCTGGTGGACTTCGGCCTGCACTTCTTCCATACCGCCAAGCAGCTGGTCATGAATGGCCAGGGCCCGTACTACTACCTGCCCAAGTTGGAGAGCCACCTTGAAGCGCGTCTCTGGAACGACGTGTTTGTGTTCGCGCAGGATTTCCTGGGCCTCGGGCAGGGCATGGTCCGCGCCACGGTGCTGATCGAGACCATCCCGGCCGCTTTTGAGATGGACGAGATCCTCTATGAGCTGCGCGACCATGCGGCAGGCCTGAACGCCGGCCGCTGGGACTACCTGTTCAGCATCATCAAGTACTTCCGCGACGCCGGCGAGGAATTTGTACTGCCGGACCGTGCCACGGTGGCCATGACTGCACCGTTCATGCGTGCCTACACGGAGCTGCTCGTCAAGACGTGCCACCACCGCGGCGCTTTTGCCATGGGAGGCATGGCCGCGGTCATCCCCAACCGGCGCCACCCCGAGGTCACCGAGGCGGCCTTCGAGAAGGTCCGCGCGGACAAGACCCGCGAGGCCAACGACGGCTTCGACGGCTCGTGGGTGGCCCACCCGGACCTTGTCCCCACGTGCCGGGAAGCGTTCGACGCAGTCCTCGGCGAACGCCCGAACCAGCTGGACAAACAGCGCCCCGAGGTCTCCGTGACCGCAGGCCAGCTGCTGGACATTGCCTCGGCCAAAGGCCAGGTCACCGAAGGCGGAATGCGCCTGAACCTGTATGTCGCCGTCGCGTACACCGCGGTGTGGCTGTCCGGCACCGGCGCGGTGGCCATCCACAACCTCATGGAGGACGCCGCTACGGCCGAGATCTCCCGCTCCCAGGTCTGGCAGCAGATCCGCAACAAGTCGGTGCTCGCGGACACGGGCAATACCGCGACCCGCGAACTGGTGGAACGCATCCTGGGCGAGGAAACTGAGCGCCTGCGGACCGAGTTCGGCGACGAAGCCTTCCGCCGCTACTACGAGCCGGCCAGCAAGCTGATCGGGGAGATCTGCCTCTCCGAGGAATACACCGATTTCCTCACCACCCCGGCCTACGAACTGGTGGGCTGAGGCATGGCAGAGTCATCCTTCAGCACGGCCGATCTTGCTCGGATCGAGGAACAGCTGGCCGCCACCGACCAGCTCCTTGACCAGAGCTACCCCGGCGACGACGGCAGCCGCCAGCCCGTGCACACCGTGTACGTGCCGGCGGACCGTTTCACGCCGTCCCTCGCCGCCGAATGGGGCGCGCAGGCGCTCGCGACGGCGGAAGCCCACGGTGGGCTGGCCCGCCTGGGTTCCCTGCTCGGCCAGGACAGCGGACTCGCTTCCGCCGTTGCGGAGCGGGTTGCCGCGAAGCTCGCAAGCGAGCCGATCGAGGACCTGCGCCTGGACTTCGAGGATGGCTACGGTGACCGCGGCGACGACGCGGAGGACGCCGACGCCGTTGCTGCCGCCAACGCGGTGGCCGCGGCAGTTGCCGCCGGCACCGCCCCGCCGTTCATCGGTATCCGCTTCAAGTGCTTCGAGGCAGCCACCCGGGCCCGCGGCCTGCGGACCCTGGACCTGTTCGTCTCCACCCTCGCGGCCGCCGGGGAACTACCTGCCGGGCTCATCCTGACACTGCCCAAGGTCACCACGGTGGCCCAGGTGCAGGCGATGGACTTCGCAGTGTCCCGGCTGGAGGAAGTCCACGGGCTTCCCGCCGGCCGGCTCCGTTTTGAGGTCCAGGTGGAAACGCCGCAGCTCATCCTGGGCCCAGACGGCACCTCCCCTGTGGCGCAGCTGCCACACGCTGTTCCCGGCCGGATCAGCGCCCTGCACTACGGCACCTACGACTACTCGGCGTCCCTGCAGATCTCGGCGGAATACCAGTCCATGGAGCACCCTGTGGCGGACTTCGCCAAGGAGGTCATGCAGCTCGCCGTGGCCGGCACCGGGATCCGGCTCTCCGACGGTTCCACGAACATCATCCCGGTGGGCGATGGTGTCGAGGATGCCTGGCGGATCCACGGCCGGCTGGTCCGCCGCTCGCTTGAGCGTGGCTACTACCAAGGCTGGGACCTGCACCCGGCCCAGCTGCCCAGCCGCTTCGCCGCCACCTACGCCTTCTACCGTGAGGGCCTTCCCGCCGCAGCGGCGCGCCTGCGCAACTACGTTGAGCGCACCGAAGGCGGGGTCATGGACGAACCCGCCACTGCCCGGGCCCTGGCAGCATTCGTCCTGCGCGGCGTCCAGTGCGGTGCTGTGGGGACCGAAGAGTTCCAGGCGCTTGCCGGCGTCGAACTTTCCCAGCTGACCGCACTGGCGCACCCGCGGCTGGCACACTCCACTTCGAAGTAAGGATCCAATGATGGGCAAGTACTACTACCCCCAGGGCGGACTGCCGCCGCAGACCCACCTCACCACGGAGCGGGCCATCGTCACGGAGGCCTACACGGTCATCCCCAAGGGCGTCATGACCGACATTGTGACCAGCACCCTGCCGGGTTTCTCCAACACCCGCTCCTGGATCCTGGCCCGCCCGATCTCCGGGTTTGCCACCACGTTCTCGCAGCTGATCGTGGAGATCGGCCCCGGCGGCGGCGCTCCGAAGGCCGAGTTTGAGCCCGGTGTTGAGGGCGTTGTCTTCGTCACTAAGGGCAAGGTCAACCTGACCCTCGACGGCGAACTGCACCAGCTTGAGGAAGGCGGCTACGCCTACATGGCCGCCGGTGCCACCTGGGGCCTGGAGAACGTCTCGGATGACATTGTCTCCTTCCAATGGATCCGCAAGGCCTACGAGCGGCTCGAGGGTTACGAGGCAAAGTCCTTCGTCACCAGTGATGCCGAGGTGGAACCCACCGCGATGCCGGATACCGACGGCGCCTGGAAGACCACCCGCTTCACGGATTCCAGCGACCTGGCCCACGACATGCAGGTGAACATTGTGACGTTCCAGCCGGGCGGGGTCATCCCGTTCCCGGAGACCCACGTCATGGAGCACGGCCTGTACGTCCTGGAGGGCAAGGCCATGTACCTGCTCAACAACGACTGGGTTGAGGTGGAGGCAGGCGACTTCATGTGGCTGCGCGCCTTCTGCCCGCAGGCCTGCTACGCCGGTGGTCCCGGCCAGTTCCGTTACTTGCTGTACAAGGACATGAACAGGCAGATCCGCCTCACCTGAGCCCGTTGTTGCCTCCCCTGCGCCCCGGCCCCTGGCCGGGGCGCAGGTGTTTAACGGCTGTTCGACGTTCCGGGGGTTGACTGCTCCCCCGTGACAACCTAAACTTTTCACAGAGCAAGATATAGTTTCCATCATACGAAATAAGCAAGAAAACACCGGACCCGATCCGGTGCAGAGCCCGAAGGAACCCACAATGACGTATTCCGTGAACTGCTCCATTCTGCTGACGGAGCTGCCCCTGCTGGAGCGTCCCGCCGCGGCGAAGGCTGCCGGCTTTGACGCCGTCGAATTCTGGTGGCCCTTTGAGACCTCCGTCCCCGGCGACGCGGACGTCACCAAGTTTGAGCGCGCCGTGACCGACGCCGGAGTCCAGCTCACCGGCCTGAACTTTAACGCGGGCAACATGCCCGGCGGGGACCGGGGCCTGGTGTCCTGGCCTGCCCGCTCCGCAGAGTTCCTGGACAACATCGATGTTGTTGCCGGCATCGGCGAGCGTCTCGGCTGCAAGGCCTTCAATGCCCTCTACGGCAACCGGATCGACGGCGAGTCCGCAGAAAAACAGGACGCCATCGGCGCCGAAAACCTCGCGACCGCGGCCGCCGGCGTCGCCCGGATCGGCGGCACCGTCCTGCTCGAGCCGGTCAGCGGCGCCCCCAAGTACCCGCTTCTCACCGCCGCCGATGCTCTGAAAGTGATCGCCCGGGTCAGGGATGAATCCGGTGCGGGGAACATCCGGCTCCTCGCCGACTTCTACCACCTGGCCGTCAACGGGGACGACGTCGCCGCCGTCATCGAGAACCACGCCAAGGCCTTCGGCCACATCCAGATCGCCGACAACCCCGGCCGCGGGGCTCCCGGAACCGGTGAGCTTCCCCTCGGCGAATGGATCGCCCGCAGCCGCCAACTCGGCTACGAAGGCTACATCGGCCTCGAATACAAGGAACCGGCCGAGACCGCCTTCAACTGGGCGATCCGCCAGCGCGTCGCCAGCTAACCCCTCGATCCCGCCCTACGCACCACCACCAGACTTCAGATAAGGAACCATCGTGAGCAACGTTGCAGTCATCGGACTCGGAATCATGGGCCTGCCCATGGCCATCAACCTCGTCAAGGCGGGCCACACCGTCACCGGCTTCAACCGCAGCCAGGACAAGATCGACAAGCTGGTCTCCGAAGGCGGCCAGGGCGCCACGAGCATCGCGGACGCCGTCAAGGACGCCGACGTCGTCATCACCATGGTGCCGGACTCCCCGGACGTCGAAGGCGTAGTCGGCGGCCCGGACGGACTGTTCGCCAACGCCAAGCAGGGCACCTTGTGGATCGATGCCAGCAGCATCCGCCCGGACGTCGCCAAGCGGCTGGCCGACGACGCCAAGGCAGCCGGCCTCCGCGCCCTCGACGCCCCCGTGTCCGGCGGCGAGCAGGGCGCCATCAACGCCGCACTCTCCATCATGGTGGGCGGCGAGGCAGCCGACTTCGAGGCAGCACAGGACGTCCTCAACGCTGTCGGCAAAACGATCGTCCACGTCGGCCCGTCCGGCTCCGGCCAGACCGTCAAGGCAGCCAACCAGCTCATCGTGGCCGTCAACATCCAGGTCCTGGGCGAGGCCATCGCCTTCCTCGAGGCCTACGGCGTCGACACCGACGCCGCCCTCAAGGTCCTCGGCGGCGGGCTTGCCGGCTCCAAGGTCCTGGACCAGAAGGGCCAGAAGATGCTCGACCGCGACTTCGAGCCCGGCTTCCGCCTTGCCCTGCACCACAAGGATATGGGCATCGTCACCTCCGCAGCCCGCGAAGCCAACGTCTCCATCCCCCTCGGCGCCGTCGCAGCCCAGCTCGTCGCCGCGACCGTCAACCAGGGCGACGGCGGACTGGACCACTCCGGACTCTTCAAGCAGGTCCTGAAGCTCAGCGGCCGCAACTAAGCGGCCAGGCCGCCCCGCCAAGGGGCACTTCGACACGAACATGCCGGCCGCCGTCGTGATTTACGACGGCGACTCCCCCAAAGTGCCCCGCGACGGTTCGCGGGCCTCCATCAGCACACCCAAAAACAGACTTTCCCACTGACTTTCAAGGAGTACACCATGACGAAGATGCGCACCGTAGACGCAGCCGTCGCCATCCTGGAAAAGGAGGGCGCCACCGAGGCGTTCGGCCTGCCAGGCGCGGCGATCAACCCGTTCTACTCGGCCATGCGGGAGCACGGCGGGATCCGCCACACCCTCGCCCGGCACGTGGAAGGCGCCAGCCACATGGCTGACGGCTACTCCCGGGCCAAGGACGGCAACATCGGCATCTGCGTCGGCACCTCCGGGCCCGCCGGCACCGACATGATCACCGGACTCTACGCCGCCTGGGCGGACTCCATCCCGATGCTCTGCATCACCGGCCAGGCTCCCGTGGCCAAGCTGCACAAGGAAGACTTCCAGGCCGTGGACATCGAAACCATCGCCAAGCCGGTCACCAAGATGGCCATGACCGTCCTGGAACCGGGCCAGGTTCCGGGCGCCTTCCAGAAGGCGTTCCAGCTGATGCGCTCCGGCCGCCCCGGCCCCGTGCTGCTGGACCTGCCCATCGACGTGCAGATGGCCGAGATCGAATTCGACATCGACACCTACGAGCCGCTGGCCGTCGAGAAGCCCAAGGCCAGCCGCAAGCAGCTGGAAAAGGCCCTGGACATGCTGACCGCAGCGAAGCACCCGCTGATCGTCGCCGGTGGCGGCATCATCAACGCCGGCGCGTCCGCGCAGCTGGTGGAGCTCGCCGAGCTGCTGAACGTCCCGGTCATCCCGACCCTGATGGGCTGGGGCGCCATCGCGGATGACCACCCGCTGATGGCCGGCATGGTGGGCCTGCAGACCTCGCACCGCTACGGCAACGAGACCATGCTGGCCGCGGACTTCGTGATCGGGATCGGCAACCGCTGGGCCAACCGCCACACCGGCGGCCTGGACACCTACACTGCCGGCCGCACGTTCGTGCACATCGACATCGAACCCACGCAGATCGGCCGGGTATTCTCCCCGGACCTGGGCATCGCCTCCGACGCCGGCGCGGCACTGGAGGGCCTGATTGAGCTGGCCCGGGAACGCAAGACGGCAGACACACTGCCGGACTACTCCGGCTGGGTCGCCGAATGCACCGAACGCAAGGGTTCCCTGCAGCGCAAGACCCACTTCGAGAACATCCCGATCAAGCCGCAGCGCGTCTACGAGGAAATGAACCGCTCCTTCGGGAAGGACACCACCTACGTGTCCACGATCGGCCTGTCCCAGATCGCCGGCGCCCAGATGCTGCACGTCTTCGGCCCGCGGAAGTGGATCAACGCCGGCCAGGCCGGCCCCCTGGGCTGGACCGGTCCGGCCGCCCTGGGCGTGGTCCGCGGCAAGCCGGATGAGACCGTTGTTGCCCTGTCCGGTGACTACGATTTCCAGTTCATGATCGAGGAACTGGCCGTCGGCGCACAGTTCAACCTCCCCTACATCCACGTGGTGGTGAACAACTCCTATCTGGGCCTGATCCGGCAGTCCCAGCGCGGCTTCAAGATGGAACAGAACGTGTCCCTGGCCTTCGAGAACATCAACTCCCCCGAGACCAACGGCTACGGCGTGGACCACGTCAAGGTGGCCGAGGGCCTGGGCTGCAAGGCCATCCGGGTGCAAAACCCGGACGACCTGCCCGCGGCATTCGGCAAGGCCAAGGCACTCATGGGCGAGTTCAACGTACCCGTCGTGGTGGAAGTGATCCTGGAAAAAATCACCAACATCTCCATGGGCACCGAAATCAACGCCGTCAACGAGTTCGAGGACCTGGCCGAAACCCGCGAGGACGCTCCTACCGCCATCCTCTCCTCGCTGGCCTAACGCAAACAATGGAAGGAGGAACCAGCATGCGCGTGGTCATCGCCCCCGACAAGTTCAAGGGCTCCCTGTCCGCCCC